>NZ_NETK01000001.1:0-2295000 GCF_002343915.1 Nannocystis exedens
AACGGGCCTGAGTTTGGTAGAGGAGAGGCGTGGCCAGGAGGCCCGCATGAAGAAGCAAGAGCGCCGACACTTCACCCCCGAGGTCGAACGATGGTGCGGGCTCCTCTCCGAGCGCAAGATCAAGCGCTCGTCACACCGTTCGACCCTCGCCTCGAGAACGATATCGAGGCGTACATCGCCGCCAGCAACGACGAGCCCAGGCTGTTCGCCTGGACCGAGTCCGCCGAGGAGATCCTCGCCTCGATCGGGCGGTACTGCCTTCGCACCTTGGACGCGACGGCATAAAGAGCGGATTTAAGACTCAGGACACTAATTTTGCGGATCGTCCGGGCCCATCGGTGCGTCGACGACGGAGTCCGAGGGAGACTCCAGCTGATTTGCGTACGCGGACTCGACGAGCGAGGCGACGCTCCCGGTCTGCGGAGCGTCCGGGCCCATCGGCGCGTCGACGACGGCGTCCGAGGGAGACTCCAGCTGATTGGCGTACGCGGACTCGACGCTCCCGGTCTGCGGAGCGTCCGGGCTCATCGGCGCGTCGCCGACGGCGTCCGAGGGAGACTCCAGCTGATTGGCGTACGCGGACTCGACGAGCGAGGCGGCGCTCCCGGTCTGCGGAGCGTCCGGGCCCATCGGCGCGTCGACGACGGCGTCCGAGGGCGCGTCGACGACGGCGTCCGAGGGAGACTCCAGCTGATTGGCGTACGCGGACTCGACGAGCGAGGTGGCGAGGCGTGAGCGACGGGCGTGCGGGGCGACATCGCCGGCCATCGTACACCACGTTCAGGGCGGCCGGCGACCGCCTGCAGGCTCGCCCGCGCGCAGCGCGGCGGCGCGTCTGCGGGCGGCTCCACGCGAGCATGGGCGAGCTCCGCAAGCGCGAACTCGTCCAGCCGCATGCCGCCGCGCGATCGGACGACCCGCGGGGACATGGCCTGTGGGGCCTGTGTCGAATGAATTCCTGCCGGCGTTCACGAGTGGTGCGTGGTTCAATCCATCGATTGCAACAGACGAGAGTGAAAGATGCTCCAATTCTCAGGGAAACATTGAATATTACGCACGATCTCCATTGCGAAGGGAAGAACGTGAGCGTCCGCGGCCTTCGGTCGAACTTGTCACATCGGACATTCCCGAAAGACATATCGAATGACCTCCCACGGACCGGCGCGTCGATTGTTTCGAGACATCTGGCCGCCTCCCCCTCTCGCCTGCGGCTCAGACCCTCCCCGACGGAGCCTTGATGCACGGCGGCACATCAGCCGCCGTCGCGTTCGGCGGAGCGTCCGCCCCGCCGCGCAAGATCTCGTGAATCCTCGCCTGAGACCACCCTCGCGGCAGCTTGGGCGATCCGCTGCCGGCCGCCCGCGAGCGGGCCGCCGTCGGTTATAGTCGCGCGCGTCACCATGCCGACCTCGACCCGCGTCTGTCTCCTCCTCCTCGCTGTTGCTGCCTGCGACGCCCCGCCGGCCAAGGACGCGCCCAAGGTCGCCACGATCCAGGCCAAGCGCGTCGAGCCGGCCGGCACGGCCGACGCCCGCCCGCCGACACCGGCAGGCCGCCCGACAGCAAGTCCGACGTCCCACCCGTCATCGTTCCGGGCGGACCTGCCGAAGACAGCGTCGTCAGCATGCCCGACAGCTTGACCGCGGAGAACATCCCGCCGATCCCGCGGGCGATCGCGGACGGCGTCGGCACCTACTCCGAGGCGCGCTCGGCCCTCGCGCTCGAGTGGCACCCGAAGGATCACTCGCTGCTGATCCGCACCCGCTTCGCCGACACCGATCAGGTCCACGAGGTCAAGATGGCCGGCGGCGATCGGCGGCAGCTCACCTTCTTCAGCGACCGCGTCGGCGGGGCCACCTATCCGCCGGTCGGCGACGGCGGCTTCTTCGTCCTCTCGAAGGACATCGGCGGCAACGAGTTCGCGCAGAACTGGCGCTTCGATCGCGCCGACGGCAAGCTGACCCTCCTCACCGACGGCGCCTCGAAGAACAGCCTCGGCCCGTGGACCCGCGCCGGCGACCGGTTCGCGTACACCTCGACCCGGCGCAACAAGAAGGACACCGACTTCTACGTCGTCGACCCGCGCGACCCGAGCAGCGACAAGCTCGTCGCCGAGGTCGAGGGCGGCGGCTGGTCGCCGCAGGACTTCTCGGCCGACGGCAACCAGCTCCTCGCGCCTCGAGTACGTCTCGGTCAACGAGAGCTATTTGTGGCTGTTCGACCTCGCCACCGGCGAGCGCACCAAGCTGACTGAAAAGACAGGAGACGTCCCGGTCGCCTGGTCGGGCGCCAGCTTCACCGCCGACGGCAAGGGCGTCATCACCACCACCGACGGCAAGGGTGAGTTCCGCGAGCTCGTCACCCTCGACCTCGCCAGCAAGCAGACCAGCCCGCTCGGCCCGCCGGTGGCAGTGGGACGTCGACAGCTTCGCGGTCAGCCACGACCGCAAGAAGCTGGCCTCGGTGGTCAACGAGGGCGGCATCGATCGGCTGCGGCTGCACGACCTGCCGAGCGGGCGCGAGCGGCCGATCAAGACCCGCCTGCCGGCCGGCACGATCGGCGGCCTCAACTTCCACCCCGACGGCAAGCTGCTGGCCTTCACCCTGTCGTCGGCGCGCTCGCCCGCGACACCTACGTGCTCGACGTCCAGTCCGGCGTCATCGAGCGCTGGACCGAGAGCGAGGTCGGCACGCTCAACCCTGCCACCTTCAGCGAGCCCGAGCTCGTCACCTGGAAGAGCTTCGACGGCCGCGAGATCCCCGGCTTTTACTACAAGCCCCCGGCGCGGTTCACCGGCAAGCGCCCGGTCGTCGTCATCGTCCACGGCGGGCCCGAGGGTCAGTCGCAGACCGGCTTCATCGGCCGCAACAACTACTACCTCAACGAGCTCGGCGTCGCCCTGCTCTACCCCAACGTGCGCGGCTCGACCGGCTACGGCAAGACCTACGTGCGCCTCGACAACGGCGCCCAGCGCGAGGACTCGGTCAAGGATCTCGGCGCCGCGCTCGACTGGATCGCCAGCCGGCCCGACCTCGACGCCGAGCGCGTCATGATCATGGGCGGCTCGTACGGCGGCTACATGACTCTGGCGGCCTCGGTCCACTTCGCCGACCGGATCCGCTGCGCCGTCGACATCGTCGGGATCAGCAACTTCGTCACCTTCCTCGAGAACACCGAGGCCTACCGCCGCGACCTGCGGCGGGCCGAGTACGGCGACGAGCGCGACCCGGAGCTGCGCAAGAAGCTGCTCGAGATCTCGCCGCTCACCCGCGCCGCCGAGATCAAGAAGCCGCTGTTCGTCATCCAGGGCAAGAACGACCCGCGCGTGCCGGCCAGCGAGGCGCACCAGATCGTCGCCACCCTCAAGCAGGGCGGCACACCGGTGTGGTACCTCGAGGGCAAGGACGAGGGCCACGGCTTCCAGAAGAAGCGCAACCAGGACTACCAGATGTACGCCACGATCCTGTTCATGAAGAAGTTCCTGCTCGACGGGATGAGCGAATGAGCGGCGACAATTCGCAGATGATCGCCGACTGGAACGGCCGCGTCGGCGAGGGCTGGCGCGTCCACCAGGAGCGGCTCGACGACATGATGGCCGCCTACGGCGAGGCCGTGCTGCAGGCCGCGGCCGCGCGTCCCGGCGAGCGCGTGCTCGACGTCGGCTGCGGCGCCGGGGCCACCTCGCTGGCGCTCGCGCGCGCGGTGCAGCCCGGCGGCGCGGTCGTCGGCGTCGACGTGTCCGTGCCCTTGCTCGAGCGCGCCCGCGAGCGGGCCGCCGCGGCCGGCCTCGACCTCGAGTTCCGCCGCGCCGACGCCAGCGTCGACGACCTCGGCCCCGGCGGTTACGACCTGCTGTGCTCGCGCTTCGGCGTGATGTTCTTCGCCGACCCGGTCGCCGCCTTCCGCCACCTGCGGGCCGCCGCGCGCCCCGGCGGCCGGCTCGTGTTCGTGTGCTGGCGCGCCGCCGCCGAGAACGACTGGGTCGTGCTGCCGCAGCGGGCGCTGCAGGGCATCGTGCCGCCGCAGCCGCCGCCCGAGCCCTCGGCCCCCGGCCCGTTCTCGTTCGGCGCGCGCGAGCGCGTGCAGGGCATCCTCGACGCCGCCGGCTTCCGCGCCGTCACGATCGCCCCGTTCGACGCCCCCCTGCGGTTCGGCCGCGGCGACACGCCCGAGGCCGCGGTCGACGACGCCGTCGCGCAGGCCCTCGACGTCGGCCCGTCTCGCGCCTGCTCGCGGGCCAGCCGGACGACGTGCGCGCGCGCGGGCTCGCGGCCGTGCGCGCCGCCTTCGCCGAGCGCGCCGGGCCGACCGGGGTGATCATCCGCGGCGCCGCGTGGATCGTCACGGCCCAGGTCTGACCATGGTGGGCACATGTCCCGGCGGACATGTGCCCACAATGCTCACACACACAGGTTGTTCTCGCAGCTCATCAGGTCCATGCAGTCCTTGGCGAACTCGCACGGGTCGAACTCGCTGCCGTCGTAGCACTTGCCGTACACGCAGTGCTTCGAGCCCTCGGCGCAGTCGGTGTCGGTCTTGCACGGGTCGCCCTCGCTGCCGTCGTAGCAGACCATCATGATGCAGCGCGGCGCCGCGGCGCTGCACTCCTCGTGGAACTCGCACGGGTCGCCCTCGGTGCCGTCGCGGCACTCGCCGAACACGCAGAATTGCGCGGTGTCGGGGCAGTCCTCGTTGAACTGGCACATCTGCCCCTCGCTGTCCGCGGGCGGGCGCCGGTCGTCTCGCCGGTGGTCGTCGCCGGCCCGGTCGTGCCCGCGTCGCCGGTCGTCGTCGACGTCGTCGGCGCCGTGCCCGTGGTCCCCGGGCCCGTGGTCGTGGACGTGGTCGTGCCGGTCGTCGTGCCGGTCGTCTCCATGACCGGCACCATCGGTCCGGGCTCGGTGTCGCCGTCGCTGGCGGCCACACCTTGCTTCTCCTTCTCACCGCAGGACGCCGTGAGCGCCACGGCGAGGTACAGGACGACGTTGGGACGCATGATCTCTCGGAAAGATGGCGACGGTCGGGCGAGCGGCACCTCAAAATCCATTGATGTGACTCGAACGACGTTCGCCCGGCCGGCCCCGCGGCGAGGCCATCGGCGCGTGATTTCGGGAAAAATCGGCCGGGCCCGCGAGCGGCGGCGCGCCGTGATCGCGGCCACCGACGCTGCCCACATTCCTCGCGAATGCGTGAACCCGCCGCCGGCGCAGGCCCGCAGCGGGCGACCCCATTTCCCGCGCGCACCGGCGCGCGCCGGCCCGTCCGACGAGCGCGCGACGTCGTCGACTCGCAGGTGCTCCGGCACGGCTCGCGGGGATCGCCGCTGCAGTCGCGGCGGCGCGCGAGGCGACCGCGGTCCTCACTCGCCCGACAGCCGCCGCTCGCTCAGCGCAGCCGGTGCTCGAGCCGCTGGGCCGTGTCCTCGAGGACAGCCCGGTGCTCGGCCGGCACGAACTCGATCTGGCGGCGCAGGTACGGCAGGAGCTCCGAGTTGGGCAGCTCGCTGATCGCCGTGCTGGCGACCTTGACGAACGGCTGCTCGCCCTCGCGGAGGCGGTCGCACAGGAAGTCGAGCGCCTCGACGCTGCCGATCTTGCCGATGGCCGTCAGCGCGGCCTTGCGGGCCGCCTCCGGGTCGGGCAGGTCGCGGGCCTCGAAGATCCGGCGCAGCGGCTCGAACGCGTGGGGGAACACCAGCCGCTCGACCGAGGCCGCCGCGGCCTTGCGGACCGGCGCGCTCGGGTCGCGCAGCGCCTGCGACACCAGGCCGAAGCTGCGCTTGAAGCGGAGCGCGCCCATCGCCGCGGCCACCGACTCGCGCAGCGACGCGTCGCCGTGGCGGTACATCGCCTCGAGGCCGGCGATCACCGGGTAGGCGCGGACCGTCGCCAGGCTCTTGACGATCTCGAGCGGCGGCACCGCCTGGCCGCGGCGCTCGAGCTCGAGCACCAGCAGCAGCGCGTGGCGGCGCACGTAGTCGGGGAAGCGGCGGTCGGCCATCACCCCGGCGGCGACCAGCGCCGGATCGCCGCCGAGCTCCCACTCGGCCAGGTCGACGTACCAGACCTCCTCGTAGTCGGGCAGCTGGCGCAGGAACTCGGGCACCGGCATCGGCCGTGGCGCGTCCTGCGGCTGGTCGCCGAGGCGACGGATCAGCCGCAGCGCCCGCTCGCGGTTCTTGGCCGGCAGGTCGAGCGTGGTGATCTTGCGGTAGGCCTCGGCGACCTGGCGGAACGCCCGCACCGACGCGAACGCCTCGGCCGCGGCCAGGCACGCGTTCTCGATGATCTGCGGCGGGTGGCCGGCCGCCAGCGCCTCGGTCGCCGCCTTGATCCACGCCTCGGCGCTGCGCCAGCGCAGGTCGTCGGCGTAGGGCAGCCCCGAGCGGGTGCAGTAGTCGGCCGCCTCGCGCAGGATCGACGCCACCGCGTGGAACTCGCCGGCCTCGCGGGCCATGGCGATGAACGTCTCGTACAGGCGCAGCGCGTCGAGCTTGAGCCCGTCGTCGCGGAGGATCCGGACGCTGTTGAGGTAGCCCTCGGCGACGTTCTCGAACGCCCGCGTCTCCGAGCCGAGGCGGGCGATCAGCTGGTAGCAGTCGAACGCGCGCTCGCGCAGGCCCTCGCTCTCGAACGCGTCGGCGACCTCCTCGACGCTCGTCGTCGCGTCGGCGATCGCTTGCCGGGCGCGCTCGTGGCCGAGGCGGCGCAGGCACAGCGCGTAGTTGATCTTCATCAGCGCGCGCTCGTAGTCGCGGTCGACCAGCGCGTCGCCGGCGAGCATGCGGGCCCACAGCTGCGACGCGGCCGCGTCGTCGCCGGCGCGCTCGAGCGCGATCGCCCGGTGCACCGGCATCCCGCCGAGCTCGAACCACGAGGCCGCCGGGCGGTGCTGGCCCGCGCGCGACAGATAGATCGCGTACAGCCGCACCGTGCGGATCGCGTCGGCGTCGCCGGCCTGGGCCCGCTGCGCGTACAGCCGCATGATGTCGGGCCCCGGCATCTCGCGCGCGCCGAGGTACGACAGGCAGGCCATGCCCTCGCCCCAGTTGCCGGTCGCGCGCAGCGAGTCGACGTAGGCGCGCAGCCACTCCTCGTACTCGAAGTCGATGCGGTCGACGACCTGGACCAGCTGGCGCAGGTAGATCTGGGCGTCGGCGTGGCGGCCGGCCCGCAGCGCCCCCTCGGCGCGGATCCACAGCACGTTGGTGTCGATCACCGCCGCCTCCGTCCCTGGCCTTTCAGACCTGTCCCGGCGGACATGGTCTTCGGGCCACCCGTCTTGCGCCGGATCGGCTGGGCCTGGCGCTGGCCGGCCTCGACGTCGCTGATGATCTGGCGGGCGCGCTGGGCCCTTCGGCCGTGGCTGATCGCCTGGTCGTCGATCACGTGGACGCGGTAGAACAGGTCGAGGTAGCCGAGGTCGAGCACGCCCGAGCTCGGCAGGATGAACACCCCGTAGATCGGCGCGCGCGCGGCCAGGGCGGCGACGTCGTCGGGCGGCAGCTGGCACTCGCCGTGGGTCAGCAGGTAGACCAGCACCTTGCCGCCGCCGCCGCCCGAGCGGCGCGGGGCCGACAGCTCGGCGTTGATCTGGCGGATCACGCGGGCGTAGTTGCGGCCGTGCTCGGCGCGGAACTGCAGCACGTAGGGCACCTCGGCGTGGCCCTGCGCGCCGACCTTGACGCCCTCGTACAGGCGGCTGTCGAAGAAGCGGAGGATCACGTGCTCGCCGAGCAGCGCCAGCCGCTTGCACAGCGCCAGCGCCAGCCCGCGGGCGAACACCTCCCGCACCCCGCGCATCGACGCCGAGCCGTCGACCAGCACGTAGTGGGTGCGGTGCTCGTTCTCGACCTGCTTCTCGTGGGTGAAGTAGAACAGCTCGTCGTCGATGAACTTCTGCTCGAAGATGTCTTCGTCGTAGGCGAGCTGCGACAGCTCGAGGTCGTCGACCCCGCCGAAGCGCTCGATCGACGCGTAGCCGTCGATCGAGAACACCTGCTGGCCGGCCTCGCGCTTGACCTCGAGGATCGACGGCAGCAGCTCCATCGAGAAGTCGATCACGTCGGCCAGGGCCGGGCTGACCATCACGTTGTAGAGGTCGGCCAGGTCGACGCCCGCGGCCGCCTCGCCGGGCCCGCCGCGGAACAGGCCGAACAGGCGCAGCGCGTCGACGTCGATCTGCTCGACCGCCAGCAGCGGCAAGAGCCGGTGCGTCGTCAGCGTCTGCAGCCACGCGATCGTCTGCCGCTGGTCGTAGCGGGTGTACGCCGAGCTCGGCTCGACCTTCGCGTAGTGGATCGCGTCGACCGGCAGCTCGATCGGCCGCAGCACCCGCACGTCGTCGGGCAGCTGCGGGACCACCGGCGCGAACACCCGCGCCAGGACCACGCCGATCATCTGGTCGCGGTGCTTCCAGCCGGCCTGCGCGCGCACCAGGTCGCTCTCGCCGAGCTCGACGAGCAGCCCGCGCCAGGCCTCGCACAGCTCCGACTCGGCGATGCCCTTGACCACCGGACCCGGGCCGCCGAGCCCCGTGATGAGGCAGCCGAGGTCGTGCAGCACCACCAGCGGCGCGGCCACGCCGAGGCGCGCGAGGATCCCCTGCCACACCAGCGCGCGCATCATCGCCAGCGCGCCGGCGCCGTCGATCTGCGACAGCGCCAGGCTGCCGACCTGGCGCTCGAGCTCGGCCACGTTCGGCGTCACCCGCGGCGCCTGGGCCGGCGCGCCGGCCGACGGTCGCGTCGACCGCGGCGCCGGGGCCTGAGGCGGGGCGGCGCGCGGCGGGACCGGGGGCTTGCGGACGTCGGCCATAAAAGGCGGGCCCCTCTCACGCGAAGCGGCTCGACGCGAACATCGTCTCGAGCAGCTTGTCGACCTCGCCGACCATGCGCTGGGCCGTGGGGCTGTCCTGCATGCGCAGCAGCGCCGCCTTGATGTCGCCGAGGTTGCGCAGCTGGCTGAACAGCTGCATGTCCGACAGCACCTGGCTGCCGGTGAGCGTCTCGCGGATCACCCGCAGCTCCTCGAGCAGGTCCTGCAGGCTCGTCGGCGCACACCTGTCCCTTCGACCAGCCCGAGCGAGCCTGCGACCGCCGCCGCCGAGGCCGCCTCGGGCGACGCGCTGATCGAGCCGTCGACCCGCAAGCCGCCGGCCCCGCCGCAGCCGATGGTGATGACGCTGGCCCAGCGCCTCGACGCCGCCCGGGCCGCGCTGGCGACCGCGCGCGAGCGGGACCGGATCACCGAGGCGCTCGTGCGCGCCGCAGCGCTGATCGCCCCACGCGTAGCCCTGTTCGGCGTCAAGCGCGAGGGCCTGCGCGTCCTGGCCGCGCCCGGCAGCGCGCTGCGGCTGGCCGAGGGCCTCGTGATCCCGCTGCCCGAGGGCGGCCTGCTCGATCGCGCCGTGTCCGGCCAGGGCCCGCTGCACCTCCTGATCGAGCCGAGCCTGTCGTTCGCCGTCGGCCAGCCGCTCGGGATCCCCTGCATCTTCGAGCCGGTGCTCGCCGGCGGTCGCACCGTGCTGATGCTCTACCTCGACCGTGCCGGCGTCGCCTTCGATCCGCGCGAGCGCACCGTCCTGCGCGAGCTGTGCGACACCGCCCGGCAGAGCCTCGAGGCGCTGCTGCGGCTGCTCGGGTGGGTGGTGCCGGGCGGCACGCCCGGGGCCGGCCCCGCCGACCGCACGCGCCCGTCGATCCGGCCCCACCTGGCCACGCCGATCGTCACCGTCGACGAGACCGAGGCCCCGGCCACGTCGCCACCTGTCTCTGCGGACAGCCCCGAGCCCGAGCCCGAGCCCGCGCCGGCCGCCGAGGCCGCGCCCGAGCCCGACGAGCCCGAGCCGTCGCCGACCACGGGCGGGGCGTCGAGCGAACCTGGCTTCGGGGACAGCAGCAGCGCCGCCAGCCGTTCGCGCGGCCGCGGCAGCCGCGGGCGCGCGGTCATCACCCTGAAGAACCCGATCCGGCGCGACGACCCGGCGACCGTGACGCCGCTGCCGGTCCGCGCCGAGAGCTCCGCGCTCGTGCGGGCCCAGCCGCTCGCCGACGAGCCGCCCCCGCCCCCCGAGGAGCCGGAGTACGAGGACCTCACCGACGACCCCGAGCCCGACCCGCCGCCGGCCCGCCGCAACGGCCCCGGCCTCGGCCTCGCCCCGGTCCCGGTCCCCCTCGGCCCCGACAATGGCGGCGACAGCCCGCTCGTGGCCCGCTTCGCCGCGATGTTCACCAGGCCGCCGGCGCCGGGGGTGACGATCGATCTGTCCGATCGGCCCGGCACCTTCGGACATGCCCGATCGGACACGCCCGAGCCGCCGCCCGCCGGGCCGCAGGCCGACATGCCCAACTGGATCGCCACCGCCGAGCCCTCCGGCATCGAGGACCCGCTGCCGGTCGCGGAGGTCCTGCGGTCCGCCGCGTCGGCCGCAGAGGCCCGCGTCGACCACGATCCGGCGGCGACGCTGCCGGGCGCGCCGCGGGTCATCATCGACGAGACCGCCCGGGCTCCGGTGCGCGAGGCCGAATTCGACGAGTGGCCGCGCGCCGCCTCCGACACCCCGACCATCCTCGACCTCTCGCCCCCGCCGACGCACGCGCCGCTGCTGGTCGAGACCCGCGCCGCGCCCGACGCCAAGACCATCCTCGACATCCCGCCGCTCGACGCCGCGGTCCCGCCCGAGACCCTGATCCCCAACCTCATCGCCCCGCCCGGCACCGCCGGCGCGGGCCGCCGCCGACGCGCGGAGCCGGCCGAGGAAGAGCCGGTGCTGGTGATCCCGAAGACGCTGCGACGCTCGGGGGGCCTCACCGTCACGCCGCACCCGATGGCCCGCCGCAGCGATCCGGACGAGGTCGAGGGCGGTCCGACGCTGTCGATGCCGAGCACCCTGATCGGCCCCCGCAGCGGCCGGCGCCGCGGCAAGCACGAGCCGCGCTCCGACGCCTCGTCCAGCGGCCTGACCATGCCCCGCCTGGTGCGCGAGGCCGACGCCGACGAGGCGCCGCTGCCGGCCGGCGCCGCCGGTCCTTCGGAACATGCCCTCGAGGACATGTCCCCGGCGACCGGTCCCGAAGCGCAGGCGGACGCCGCGCCGCGCGCGGACGCGACCCGGAGCGGGTCCGACGCCGCGCCGGCCGAGGCCCCGGCGGCCGAAGGACGCCCCGCCCGCCCGGCGGCCGACGAGATGTCGGCCGTCGAGCCGACGGCCGCCGACGCCGCCCCCGGGGCGGCGCTCAGCGAGCGCGAGATCGACGCGGTGATCGAGGAGTTCCTGCAGAACCCGGCCGAGTGGACCAGCGTGTCGCGGCTGCGAGCGCTCGACGAGCGCGGCCTGGCGCGCCTGGCCGCGCGCTTCCCCGGGCCGATCGACCTCGCCAACGCGACCAACTTCCCGCCACCCAGCGCCCACGGGCCGCTGCTGCGCGCCTGCGTCGAGCTCGGCCACGCCGTCAGCCCGCACATCCTCGCCCTGTTCGCCAGCGTGCGGCCGCAGATCCGCTTCTACGCCGCGTTCCTGTTCCAGGAGCTGCGCGACCCGAGGTGCCTGCGGCCGCTCGGCGAGCTGGCGTTCGACCCCGACCCCGACGTGCGCCTGATCGCCACCCGCGTGCTCGAGTCGTACAGCCGCGTGCCCGACTTCGCCGCGGTGGCCGCCGAGATCCGTGACGAGCTCGACAGCGCCGAGCGCGACCGTCAGCTGCTCGCGGTCGAGGCCGCGGGCACCCTGCGCGACACCCTCGCCGTGCCGCGCCTCATCGACCTGCTGGCGGTCCGCGACAAGCACGTCCGCGAGGCCGCGCTCGAGGCGCTGTGCTCGATCACCGCCAAGCACCACGGCTACCGCGCCCAGCGCTGGCGCGCCTGGTACGCCGAGCACGGCCAGGAGCCGCGCATCGAATGGGTCATCGACGGCCTGCGCCACCGCGACGAGGCCGTGCGCCGCTGGGCCGCCGACGAGCTGGCGCGGATCACCGGCCAGCGGATCCCGTTCCCGGCCGAGGGCGACCGCCGCAGCCGCGAGCTGGCGCTGCGCGCCTGGCAGGCCTGGTGGGACAGCAACCGCGAGGACTTCACCGCCGGTCCCTGAGGACCTGTCGCTCGGGGCATGCCCTCAGGGGCATGTCCCGACGAGCCTGCCCGATCGACCATGGTCGTTCGGCCATGCCCGCAGGCGAGGCTCGCGCGGCCGTCGCGCCGCGGCGCTTTGGCGGAGTCACGCGCGCCTTGACGACCATGGACGAGGGGCCGCGACCTCTGCCCGTCCGGCTCGCTCCGCACATGGCCGAGCGAGCATGAACGAAGAGACATGGCCGCAGCGCCATGCCTTCCTCGCGCCTCGGCTCGGGCTCAGAGGTCGTCGTCGACCATGACCTTGCCGGTCTTGGCCGGGGCCATCCGGCCCATCCGCACCGGCTCGCGCTCGGGCGGCGGCGGCGGGACGTCGGCGACGACGTCGCCCATCAGCGGCTCCGACTTCGGCGGCTCGACCGGCTTCACCGGCGCCTGGCCCATCTGCGGCGGCGGCGGCGCGAAGCCGGGCTGCGGGTCGCACGGCTCCTTCACCTCGGGCATCGCCTCGCCCATCTTCGCGTGCTCGACCGGCGCCACCTTGCCCATCAGCTCCTCGGTCGCGGGCGGCGGAGGCGGCGGCTCGACGACGATCGGCGCCGCGCCCATCGTCGCCACCGTCACCGCGGGCACCGGCGGCGGCTGGGGCGGACGGATCTGGGCCCCGAGGTCGACCACGTGCTTGCAGACCTCGTGGCCCGCGGGGAAGTGCATGGTGGTGAAGGGCCCGGTCTGGACCTCGCAGCCGCCCTCGGGCGAGGGCTTGGCGTCGCGGGCCATCGCCTCGATGGCGATGTCGCCGATGTCCTGGATCGGCGGGCCGTCGCCGTGGGGGGTGCAGGCGGCCAGGAGCATCGCCGCGAAGGCGGTCCGCACCGGGCGGAGCCGGGACACGGGGACGGTGTCGCGGAACGCGATCTGGCCGTCTTCCTGGTTCGAGTAGCGGACGCACAGGTGCTCGCCCTTGTGCGCGCGCAGGAGATCGGAGGCGGCCTGCCGTGTCATCGCCGAGAGGTTGTGCACGTGTTTGGCGCAGACATCGCAGAAGCGGCGCTCGTCATCGCCGTGCATGGCGTCCCACGACTCGTGGCAGGGGCTCTTGATCTCGACGTTGCGGCTGTGCATGGCGGCGGGACAACGCGCGTGGTCGTGGTCGGGTCTCGGACGAGGGCTCGGCGCGGCGCGTGGTGAGGACCAGCGTATCCCCTGTGCGAGAAGCTTGGTATAGGGCCGGCGTGCCCCACGTCCCTGCCCTCCTCGCGCGACTGCGCGACGAGCCGCGCTACCTCGCCGCGCTGGCTGCGCTGCTGGTCGACGAGGTCCTCGCCGCGCCGGCGCGTCGCTTCATCGATCCCGTACGGCTGACGCCGCTGGTCGTCACCGGCCTGCAGGCCGTCGCCGCCGCGCCCGGCCACGCCGCGTGGCTCGAGCAGCGCCTCCGCGACGCGCTGGGGCGACTTCGGCCGCGGCAAGGCACGGTGCGGGCGCGGCTCCCCGGCGATCTGCTGCCGCTGCTGCGGACCGTCGTCCGTCGACCCTACACACCGAGCCGCGCGCTGGTGCGAGCCGTCGTCGATCAGGCGACCGTGCGCGATCTGTCGCGCACGATCCTCCACACCACGCTGCTCGACTTCGCCAGGAAGGTCGGCTCGATCTTGCCGGACACCAGCAAGATCCCGGGCGCCGGCGTCACCTCGAAGCTGTTCGGCGTCGCCAAGGGCGTCGCCTCCGTGGTCGGGCTCGACGCCTCGGTCGAGGAGCGCGTGCGCGGCTTCGTCGACGGGGCCGTCGGTCGCGTGATCGACATGATCGTCGACCGCGTCAGCGACCCCAGGCACGCCGGCGAGGGCGCGGCCTTCCGCGCCGACGTGCTGGCCGCGATGCTCGACCTGCCGGAGTCGGCCCTCCACGCCGAGCTCGTCAAGCTCGACCCCGCCGTGGTCGCCGCCGACGTCCAGGCCGCGCTGGTCGCCGTCGCCGCCTGGGACCGCCTGCCCGCCGAGGTCGAGGCCGTGCTCACCGAGGCGGTCGCCGGCCTCGGCGACGTCACCGTCGGCGAGCTGCTGGCGGGCTCGGGCGAGGTCGAGGCGTGGCGCGGCGCGGTCGAGGCCGAGCTGCGCTACCACCTCGGCCTCGGGCTGACCGGCCCGCGCTTCGCCGCGTGGCTCGAGCACCTGGTCGCGGGGACATTGCCCGAAGACCATGTCCCTGCGGACAGCGTCGCCAAGTGAGCCGGCGCCTGCGCTTCAGGACACGCCCTGAAGCGCAGGTCCAGCGGCGCGGGCGAATCGTCACCGCCTGCCCGCGCGACCGGCTCACACCCCGGGGGCCTGCGCGACCTCGCCGAGCGGGCGGGCGCGGCCGATCGCCGGGTCGACCGAGGCCAGCTCCTCGTAGGCCTCCGGGTTGGCCTGCTTCAGCGTCCCGCCGCGGGCTTCGGCGGTGCCGATGAGCTCACGGATGCCTCGCACCGACCCGTAGTAGTTGCCGTTGTCGTGGTCCTCGTCGCTGTTGCAGCGGCGGATCAGCGAGCGGGACAGCCGCGGGAGCTGCAGCATGTCGAGCGCCATCTCCCACAGGCCGTCGACGAAGTTCTGATCGGCGGGGAACTCGAGCAGGCCGGCGAGCAACAACAGGAGCCCGGCGCGCTGGCCGAGCGGCGTGTCGAGCGGCGGCGCGTCGGCGAGGTAGCCGAGGTCGATCGCCCGCCACCACGCCTCCGCGGCGACCAGCAGGCGCTTGAGCTCCTGCGCGCTGTGGCTGAGGTGGCTGTGGAACAGCACGTCGGCCGTCAGGGCGTCGCCGGCCGGGTCGCGGACGTAGCGGACCACCGCGGGCAGGCGGCCGAGCTCCCCGCGCGGGCCCTTGCCGGCGGGCACGTCGCGCGGCGGCTCGGCGCCGCTGAAGAAGCCGCCGGCCCGGAACGCGTAGAGGATCTCGGCCTGGCCCGGCAAGCTGTCCCAAAGTTCAGAGTACTGCGTGACCCGGTTGAGGCTGCCGGCGGCCCAGCCGAGCCCGCGCGCGGCCTCGCCGCTGATCTGCGACGGCGAGGCGCCGGGGTCGCGCGGCACCGCCGAGTCCTTGAGGCTCTCGGCGATCTCGACCAGGCGGAAGTCGAGGAAGCCGTCGTAGTAGTCGGCCTTGCCGTCGCGGTTGATGTCCTGGTAGCGCGCCACCACCAGCGGGTGGGCCGGGCCGATGAACTGCACGAAGTCGGGCGTGCGGCTCTGCCGGTGGTGCCACTGGGCCTTGCGGATCCGCTGGTCGATCGCGGCGAAGTCCTCCTCCTCGGCGAGGCCGCGCAGGATCGCCACGAAGCAGTCGATGCCCTCGGAGGCGACGACCTTGTCGCCCTCGCCCGTGCGGAAGTAGGTCGAGTCCCAGCTCGAGAAGATGTCGGCGTCGGGGAACATGCGGGCGATGGCGAAGCGCGTCGTCAGCCCGGCGCACTGGCAGTTCATCATCAGCTTGTAGCCGACCTGCTGGGTCTGGATCGCCGACGCGCGCATGTCGGACGCGCCGAGGTTGGCGTGACGGCTGACGAGCAAACCGGTGAAGAACTCCTGCGACATCTCGAAATTCTCGTCGCGCGGCGAGGCCGAGCGGGCGAACACCACGAACTCGCGCCCGCCCTTGCCGACGAACGGCGCCAGCAGCACCACGTAGCCGTCGCCCCACAGGTTCGGCGGCCTCGGCGTGCCCTCGGGCGCGGCGATCTTGGTGAAGCCGTACTTGGTCTGCAGCAGCTCGACCTCGCCGGGGAAGAACTCGGGGGCCGAGGCCAGGGCGAACCGCCACGGCCCGGTCAGCGCGGGGTACGGCGGGGCCCGCCGCGACAGCGAGCGCAGCAGCGCCTGCGCGCGCGCCTGCTGCTGGGGGCGCAGCGCCGGACCGCGCAGCGACAGCAGCGAGATCGCGTGCGCCCGCAGCTCGCTGCGCCCGCCGGGTCCGGTTTCGTCGTCGACCAGCCGGAAGATGCGCTCGGCGGCCGCGTCGGCGGCGGCGCGGAACCCGGGGTCCTTGAGCGCCGTGGCGACCACGTGCGACAGCACCGTCAGCGCCGCCGAGCGCAGCTGCACCGCGTCGTCGACCGCCCCGTGCGGCCCGCCGGGCGCGGCCGCCGTCAGCACCGCCTCGACCTGCTGCAGCAGCGCCCCGGCCTGCGCCGGCGTCAGCCGCTCGGTCCGCAGCGGCTCGTCGGGGAAGAACGCGCTCGGCGGGAACAGGCACTCGAAGCTCGACGTCCGCCGCGAGGAGATCCAGCGCGCGGCGGCGACGAACACCGGCAGCGCCGACATGTCCTTCGGGGCAGGTCCGGCCGGGTCGCCGGCCAGCTCGCCCGACGGCAGCAGGAACAGCGGGGCCACGCCGTGGATGCCGGCGGTCAGATCGAGCGCCGCCGCCTGGGGCTCCGGCCTGTCTCGAAGACCCTGTCCCGAGAGACCGGCGAGGCGCTGACGGACGGCGCGGCGGCCGGGGAAGTCGAGCAGGACCTTGTGCCCGACCGACGACCGCAGCAGCGCCTTGTCGGCCGCCGAGGGCTCGGCGACGAGGGCGACGTGGTAGTTGCGCTCGCCCGTGAGGTGGATCTGCACGCCCGGGCCGCTGCGCGCGCGCTCGAAGCTGCGGGTGGCCGTGCTGCCCGACTTGACCAGGACGGCGGCGAAACGCGTGGCCTCGGCGCCGCGCCCGATCCGAATCTCGATCTCCTTCATCGCACCCTCCGAGGGCGCGAGCGTAGCACGCTGCCGCGACGTCATCGGACGCGCGGTCCCACGCGCACGGGCGCGGCGGGGCTGGAGAATTCGACATGTCCTTTCGGACAGCCTCTCGTGCCGGCGAACCGTGGTCACGCCGCGGTTCGATGTTCCGCGCCTACTTCAGCGCGCCCCTGTGCGCGTGCGGCTCGGGCGGCACGGGGGGCATCCCCGTCTGCGGAGCGACGCGGTATTCGTTGAGGCGGTACTGAATCTTGCGCGGCGAGATCCCGAGGATCTTGGCGGCCTTGCTGGTGCTGCCGCCGACGTGCTCGAGCGTCCGCAGGATCGCGTAGCGCTCGATCTCTCGCAGCGACGCGCCGGGGATCACCGGCGCCGCGTCGTCGCCGCGCATCTTCGACATCAGCTCGCGCGGCAGGTCGCGCGGCTCGATCTCCGCCCCGCGCGCGAGCACCACCGCCCGCTCGACGCTGTTCTCGAGCTGACGGATGTTGCCGGGCCAGTCGCACCCGAGCAGCACGCCCAGCGCGCGCTCGCTGAAGCCGACCACCGGTCGATGCGCCTGGGCGGCGAACTGGCGCAGGAAGTACATCGCCAGCAGCGGGATGTCGTCCCGGCGCTCGCGCAGCGACGGCATGCGCAGGCTGACGACGTTGAGGCGGTAGTACAGATCCTCGCGCAGCTTGCTGCCCTTGGCCGCGCCGAGATCGTGGCTGGTCCCCGCGATCACGCGGACATCGGCGTGCAGCGGCTCGCTGTCGCCGACGCGGCAGAACGTGCGGTCTTGCAGGAAGCGCAGCAGCGCCGCCTGGACGCCGCCGGGCAGCTCGTCGACGTCGGCGAGGAAGAGCGTGCCGCCGTCGGCCTCGAAGATCCGGCCCTCGCGCAGCACCGCCTCGCCGTCGCGCACGCCGAACAGCTCGCGGGCGCAGGCCTCGTCGGTGAACCCGCTGCACTGCAGGCTGACGAACGGGCCGCGGCGGCCGCTCCACTGGTGGATCAGGCGCGCCAGGTGTTGCTTGCCGGTGCCGCGCTCGCCGGTGACGAGCACCGACACCGGCGAGTCGGCGACCTGGCGCGCGAGGCCGAGGAGGTCGCGGAACACCTTCGACTGGCCGATGACGCCGGCGCGCAGGTCGGCGCGCTGGCTCTCGAGCGCCGAGCGGAGGTGCCGGGCCTCGCGCTGGAGCGCGCGGTGTCGCAGGACCCGCTGCAGCACGATGAGCAGCTGCGGCAGGTCGACGGGCTTGCTGAGGTAATCGTCGGCGCCGAGGTGGAGCGCCTCGACGGCGCCCTCGACCGAGCCGAAGGCCGTCATCACGACGACCGCGACGTCAGGGTAGAGTTCACGGAGCTTGGATATGAGCTCGAGGCCGTTGAGGCCGGGCATCTTGACGTCGGTGATCACGACGTCGGGTTCCCACTGGTCGATGCGTCCGAGCGCCTTGTATCCGTCGGCGGCGGACTGGACCTCATAACCTTCCTCGCGCAGCAGCTCGCTGAGTGCAGAGCGTGCGCTTGACTCGTCATCGACCACCAAAATTCGGGTCGGCCTGGTCTCTTCGAATTTCGTCATAGGCGGTACCTCCGCGGGGCTTCGCCTACTCTGCGGGCGGAAGATGCGCGGGTGTAATGCATACTTTGCGCGCTCGCGCAAAGCCGCGACCCCCGCCCACGACGTTTCTCCTATCGTTGCGAGCTCTTCACGTCTGGCATGAAAGACGCACTGATACGGCGTTCAGCCAGTCGGGGCGTCGTTCGCGGGCGGCGCTTCGCCCTCGCGTGGCGGTTCGGCTGGCGCCTGGCCATCGGGCTGACCTTCGGGCTGACCCTGACCGTCACCCTGCCCTTGACCCTGGCCACCTTCCGCCTGCACCTCCTCCATCGGAGGCGGCAGCGGAGGCGGCGGCGGCTCGGCGGGGCGCTCCTCTTGCCGCGCCTCGGGCTCCGGCTCCGGCGGCTGGGTCGACGGCGTCGGCGGCGGCTCGGCCGGCTTCATCTCCGTCTCCGGCGTCTTCGCCGGCTCCTTGTCGGGCCCGCCGGTGTCGCCGGCGCCCGCGCTCGGCAGCTCCGGCCCGTTGTTGCGCTCGAGCGCGTCCTTCTCCTCGGTCTTCTTCGACGTCGAGCGCGACTTGCTGCGCGTCTTCCTGGCCGCCTCGCGCTCGGCGTTCTTCTGCCGCCGCTCGAGCATCCGCTCCTCCGCGGTCTTGCTCTTGATGCCCATGAAGCGCGGCTTGCCGACGGTGCCGCGCAGCTTGAAGCCGAGCCAGCCCTCGTCCGGCGGATCCATCTTCGACGACGGGCCCGCCGTCTGGACCGCGAAGCGCAGCGTCTCGCTCTTGTCCTGCAGCGCCTGCGTGACCAGCAACTTCATCTGGAACGCGAACTCGGACTTGGAGAACGGATCCTTGAGCGGCATGTCGCCGATGACCTCGAGCTCGATGTCGGCGCTCTTGGTCTTGAAGTCCTCGACGCTGACCCGGCCCTCCGCGACCTTCAGCTTGCCGACCAGCGTGCCGAGGTCGATCTCGGGGATGGTGATGCCCTTGGCGGTGATGCCCGACGAGCCGGGGATGAACAGCAGCTCCTCGCCGTCGCCGATCGAACACGAGGCGCACTCGAGCGAGATCGACCCCTCGGCCTTCTCGAACAGGTTCTCCGGCATCGTCATGTCGACGTGCAGGGCGAACAGGCCGCGCAGCGGGGCGCCCAGCGCCTGCTGCAGCTTCGGCACCGAGCCGAGCGGCAGCTCGGTGACCTCGACCTTGATGCTCGACTCGCTGCTGCTGCGCGCGTACTCGACGTGGATCGGCGCCTCGTCGAGCACGGTGTCGACCTCGACGTCGATGTTGCCGAGCAGCAGGTACCCGAGCACCGAGAAATCGACGTCGACCGCGTCGAGCACCATCTGGTGCGGGATCTGGCCCGGGTGCGACGGCGCGTAGGTCCACGTGACGTTGTAGAGCGTCGCGCTGCCCCACGGCCGCACCGACATGTCTTCGATGTCGATCAGGTAGCCGGCCTGGCGCGCCTGGTGGCCGATCCGCCACGCGAGCGCGCGGGTCGGCAGGCTGATCCAGATGAAGGCGAAGAACACGAACACGGCCAGGAACACCCAGCCGGCGGAGCTGCGGAGGCGCCGCGACAAGAGGCGCATGCGGTCGCCGAAGCCGCCGATCGCGACGGCGGGCGCGACCACGGTGCCGCTCGGCGGCAAGGCGGCGGGCACCTCGGCGCCGCGGCGGAGGCTGGCGAGGTTGGGCAGACGGATCTTCACGACTCCCCCTCCTCTCCGCCGGGCGCCGGCGCGGGCTCTTCCGGCTTCTGCAGCTGCCAGGTTGCGAGCTCGACCTCGGCGTTGAGGCGGTCCTCGAGCGCCGAGGGCGAGCGCAGCATCAGGCGCTCGACGAACAGGATGTTGCCCGGCTGCCCCTCGAGCTTGGCGAGGAAGTTCAGCAGCTCCTCGAGCGCGACGTTGCGGACCTCGAAGGCGACCACGCGCTTGGTCAGGCCCTTCTCCTCGTCGATCACGACCGCCTGCCGCTCCTCCTCGCCGCGCAGGGTGCCGGTGACGAGGTTCTTCTGCGCCTCCTCGAGCAGGATCGAGAACACGATCGGCTGGGCGCTGGCGATCCTGCCCTCGCGCGCCTCCTTCTCCTTCTTCTTGGTGTCGTACGCGGTGCCCTTGGTGCGCACGAGGACGAGGGCCTCGCGCAGCTCGGCGATCTCGGCGCGGGCCGTGTCGAACGAGCTCTTGCGCATCATGTAGAGCACGCCGACGGCGGTGACGAAGAACACCAGCATCAGCACGCCGAGCAGCGCCCGCTCGCGCGGGTTGAAGCGGGACATGAACCCGAACAGGGTGGTTTCGATGGCGCTCACGACTCGGTCTCCGTGCTGGCGTAGCAGTCGTGCTCGATGTTGGGGTCGAACACCTTCTTGGTGCCCTCGTCGCGCACCTTGGCGACCTGGAACGGGATGACGCAGGGCAGCGCCTGCAGCAGCTTGTTCTTGAACCGCTCCTGGGCCGACGAGCGCGTGGCCGAGGCGCGGAACTGGATCGCGCGCGGCCGGATCTCGATCAGCGACAGCACGAACTCGTCGTCCCAGGCGATGCCCGACGCCGGGTCGACGGAGGGCAGCTGCACCGGCGCCGTCGGCGTCGCCCCGGGCGAGCTCTCGGCGTCGGGGCTCACGCCCTCCTCGGCCACCATCGGCGTCGGCGCCGGCGGCGGCTTCGGGCCGCTCGGCGTGGCCGCCTTGACGAAGCCGGCGAGCACGTCGAGCGCGCCGCGCTGCGGGATCAGCTTGGTGATGTCGCGGCCGTCGACGGCGTTGAGGCGCTCCTCGATCTCGGCCTTCGAGGTCAGCGCCTCGCCGAACACCTTGTGGCTGGCCTCGCCGAGCTCCTCCTCGTAGGCCGCGCGCTCCGCCTCGAGCGCGCTGGTGCCGACCACCGTGTCGACGACGCCGAACGCGAGGATCGCGAACCCGAGCGCGGCGACGGTGGCGAGCCGCTCCGCGATCCAGCTGCCGTCGCCGCCGCGCTGGACGGTGGCGTCCTTGTGCAGCTGGATCAGCGGCCGGCGGGCGCAGCCGACGGCGCCGCCGAGCGCGGCGGACATGGCCGTCCAGTCATGTCCCGCGAGACCCTTGAGCCCGAGGCTCTCGCGCGGGCGGGCGCGCTCGGTGGGCAGCCCGAGCTGCTCGGACAGGTAGGCGTCGAGGCCGCGCAGGTTGGCGCCGCCGCCGGACAGGCGCAGCTGCACCACCTCCGCGGAGAACTCGGCGCGCAGCCACATCCGCGTGTGCTCGATCTCCCGCACCACCGGCTCGAGCGCGCGGGCGACGATCGTCGCCGACTCGAGCTGCTCGGCCGACAGCTCGCCCTGGCCGCGGTGGGGCAGGAACGCGTTGTCGCGCTTGGCCGCCTCGGCCTCGGCGTCGCCGAGCTGGTAGCGCTGCTGCAGCGCGCGGGTGACGTGGACGCCGCCGCGGCGGAGCATGCGGGCGGCGAGCGGACCCTTGGCGCCGAAGGCCACCAGGTCGGTGGTCGCGTGGCCGATGTCGAGGCCGAGCACCACCGGCGTGCGCGCCTCGGCGGGCGCGCCCTTGGCCGGCTCGGGCAGGTCGGCGGTGAGCACCTGCGCGGTCGCCAGGACGTCGACGGTGATGAGCTTGACGTCGATCGTCGCCGCCTTGAACGCGGCCTGGACCTGGTCGATGGCGGAGCGGCGGACCGCGACCGCGAGCGCCTGGCCGCCGCCGCCGGGGACGGTCGCGGGCACGTGGTCGAGCTCGAGGTTCTCGAGCGGGACCGGGAACTGGCCCTCGGCCTCGAACGCGATCGCCTGGGCGATCCGGCGCGGGTCGCTGAACGGGAACTTGAACACGCGGTAGGCCGCGAAGCTGCCCGGCAGCACCACGCCGATCGGGTAGTGGTTCCAGCCGCGGCGGCGCAGCACGGCGATGCCGATGTCGAGCGCGGCGGCCAGCGAGGTGTCGCCCTGCGGCGTGAGCGTCACCGGCTCGACGACCGTCTCGAGCACCTGGATGGTGCGCAGGCCGGCGTTGATGAGCACGGCCTTGACTTCGGAGGTTCCGAGGTCGAGTCCTACGTACTTCTGGGCCACGTGCGGCAGTCCTTGCGGTTGAAGATGGGAGCCATGAAGATCAGTCCTCGCGCAGGTAGAGCCACGCGCCGGTGCCCTTCGCGCCCTCGCTGCGGACGAATTGCATGTCGTAGACGGCGGTGAGGCGCTTCTTCACCGCGCCGACCTCGGCGATGATCTCGATGCGGTAGACCCGCTCGGGGGCGATGGTGGCGATGTCGCTGAGGCCGCCGAGCTGCTCGCCCGAGCTCTTGTCCTCCTCGCTGTTCTCGCGGATCGTCATGCCCTCCGGGATGCGCGGCAGGTTGGCCCGGTTGAGCGCCTGCGCGGCCGAGCCGCCGCCGCCGAGCGCCGCCAGCGGGTTCATGAACTTGTCGGGCTTCTCGACGAACTCCTTGAACGCCTTCATGTCGGAGAACAGGCTCATCGTCCGCGTGTCGACGACGTAGCGGGCCAGCGGCAGCGTCTTGAGCAGGAAGTTCTCGCCCTCGGTCTTCCACTTGTCCTCGGCGGTGACCGAGTGGCGCAGCACCAGCGCGATCTGGTCGGCGCTGGCGAAGTTGAGGTTGACCTTGCAGCCGCCGTAGACGGTGAGGTCGGCGGCGATCGCCGTCATCAGGTCGTCGTCGACGCCCTGGACCAGGTGCAGCTCCTCGACGCTGTCGAGCCGGGCGTTGCGGGGCTGGTACGGGTCGAAGATCTCGGTGTAGCGGTAGCGCTCCTGCGTCGACGACGAGGCCAGCTTGACCATGTCCCAGGCCTTGTTGTCCTCGTCGATGTAGTCGACGATCGCCTTGATGACGTCGGCCCGGGTGTAGCGCTGACCGTCGCTCTTCTCCTCGTCGAACAGCGGGTCGTAGAGCGTCGGCATCAGCATCGCCTCGAGCGTCTCGACGGTGCGCGCCTGCGAGTTGTCCTTGCCCTGCCCGGCCGACGCCAGGCAGTTGACGTTGAGCTTGCCGCTCTCGGCCTCGACGCGGATCTCGAAGCCGCCGTGGTCGATGGCGAGCTCCTTGAAGGTCGAGTTGTCGAGGCCGACCAGCCCGGAGATGGCCTCGTGGCCGTCCTTCGAGCCGAACGCCGACATCAGGTACGGCGCGACCTGGGTGATGTCCCAGGTGCCGAGCATCTGCCGGAACTGCTTCTGGTTGAACACCATGCGCTGCAGCTCGAACAGCAGCAGCGACAGGCGCATCCCGCCGCGGGTCAGGTTGCGCGCCGAGATCTCGTCGCGCAGGTTGATCGCGGCCTGCCAGTCGACGCGGGTGGTGTAGCTGAACGCGGCCGTGAACGGCAGCAGCACCGAGATGCAGGCCAGCACCATCAGCAGGGCGATGCCGTGCTCCTTGCCGCCGGCGCGCCGGCGCGCCGCGCCGGACCTGGCCGTACGGACATGTCGCTCGGGCTTGGCGGTATCGGCGTCGGCGGTCACGGGCGCGGGCCTTTCAGCGGGAGAAGTCGATGCGCTCCTGCATCGGGATGAGGGTCTGGGTGACGTACTTGACCTCCTTGCCGAGGTCCGCGTCCCACACGCCGAAGGTGATCTTGACGCGCTCGGGCAGGCGGTTGGGCTGCATGTCCTGCTTCATCGTGCGCCACTCGTCGCGCCACTCGATGCGCTTGTTGTCCCAGTACTTGACGTCGAACGACTTGATGTCCTCGCAGAACACGTAGGCCGGCCACCACTCCTCCATCTTCTCCGGCACGTCGCCCATCAGCCGCCGCGTCTCGCGCTTGAACAGGTGGGTGCGGTTGGCGTCGTTCGGGTCCTTGGCGAGGAAGTACTGGATGACCGATTGGTCGCTCTCGTTGGCGTCCTTGCGCATGCGGATGTGGGCGAACGCGGAGAACGTCAGGCTGTCGGAGTTGAACTGGTCGCGGCCCTCGAACAGCGTGAAGTGCCGGTCTTCGCCGGCCGGCCGGTTGTGGGACAGGTACGCCAGCGAGATCTCGGTGCCCATCCGCGCCAGGCAGTTGCGCAGCACCGCGTACTTCTGCTGAATCTTCTCCGCCGAGCGCATGCTCTGCGCCGTGGTGCTGAAGCTGGCGTAGACCGACGCGGTCATCATCGTCATCATCGCCACGGCGACGAGGATCTCGATCAGCGACAGGCCGCGCTGGCGGGCTGTCCGCGAGGACAGGGTCGGAACGACATGGCCGAAGGTGCTCATCGCCGCGAGCCTCCCATGCCCATGCTGGATCCCGGCCCCGAGCCGCCCGCCGGCTGACGCCCCGGGCCGCCGGTCGACGTGCCCGTGCCCGTGCCCGTGCCCGTACCCGCGCCCGCGCCGCCGCCCTGCTGCTGCTCGTTGCCGAGGTCGCCCTCCTTCGCCTCGCCGCCGAGGCCGGGCAGCTGCTTGAGCTTCTCCGGGTCGGCCCAGAAGGTGTTGACGATGAACTCCTCGTCGAGGTTGCCGTTCTTCCACTTGACGGTGCACTTGACCTTGCGGATCGAGCGCTCGATCGCCTGCTTGACCGGGGTCCACACCATGCCGAGCGCCGTGAACGCCTGGTCGGCGGCGCTGCGGTAGTACATGCTGCTCTCGCCGCGGTTGGCCCGGTCGGTGTCGTCCTTGGCCGCGCGCAGCTCGGTGAACTCGGGCAGCTTGAGGAAGTCGACGATGCACTTGTACTTGACGTCGGGCCAGCCCTGGTCGGCGAAGGTGCCCTCGTAGAACTTGTCCTCGAGCACCCAGCCGCCCTCCTTGCGGACGATGTACTCGGTCTCGATCAGCTGGTAGTCGGCGAGGAACGCGACCGAGGTGATCGTCTGCGCGTAGCGGGTGGCCCGCAGGCTGGCCATCTGCGACGTCAGCATCGACGTCAGCGACAGCGCCAGCACGGCCATGGCGATCATGACCTCGAGCAGGGTGAAGCCGGCCGCCGCGTAGCGCTGCTCGGGCGGCCGCAGGCGCGGGCGCTTGGTGTCGGGCGCGGTCATGTCAGAACGCCCTCCGGTTCATCTTCTTGCCGAGGTCGTCGCGGATCGACGTCGGGTCGTCGGGCAGCGCCAGGTCGATGTGGCCCTCCTTGACCTCGACCCGGCCGGTCAGCGGCTTGACGATGATCGTGAACTCGTTCTCCGGGTTGGCGACCTCTTGCACGTGGATGTGCGCCAGCTGGGTGTGGCCCTGCGGGAAGAAGTAGAGGCTCGCCTCGCCCTTGGTGATCGGCTTGAGGTCCTCGGCGGTGCGCACGGCGATGACCTTGACCTCGGGCGGGAACTTGAACGGCTTGCGCAGCTCCGACAGGCTGTTGTCGTCCTCGAAGGCGCCGAAGATCGGCGGCTTGCGCCGCGGGACCTTCTTCGGCGGCGTGATGTACTTGTCGAGCGGCTGGGTCTGCGACGGCGTGGCGCCCGGCTTGGCCGCGCCGGCCGCCCCCGGCTGCCCCGGCGTGCCGGGGCGCCCGGGGTGCCGGCCTTCGTCGGCTGCCCCGGCTGTCCCGGAGTACCTGTCCCTTGAGACACGCTCGCCATCGGCTGCCCGAGCGGGCCCATCGTCTGGCCCGGCTTGCCGACCGGCGCGCCCTTGACGGCGTCGAGCACGCGCGCCTGCAGCGAGCGGTTGTAGTTCTCCTCGGCCCGCTTGTCCCGCTCCTCGCGCTCCTTCACCTTGCCGGGGTCGACGACGACGATGCGGCCGTAGCGGTCGGTGGCCGGCAGGTACATGCGGTCGTCGCCGCGCTGCATCGTGAAGGAGTTCTTGTCGATGTCGATGAGGAGGCGGTAGTAGGTGCCGGTGACGCGGGCCTTGTTGTAGGCGAAGCGGATCGTGTTGGCGAGCTGGTTGGTGACGCGGGCCACCTGCGCCTGCTTGCTGGCGCCGAGGCCGGTGATCACCGAGCCGATCAGCAGCGCGAGGATCCCCATGACCACGAGGACCTCGATCAGCGTGAAGCCGAGGCTCCCTCGCCGCCCGCGCGCTGCCGTATGTCGACTCCGCATGGCCATGACGATCCTCGCGGGAGAGAACGATCGGGCTAACGCCCGATCACTTCTTCTCCTCCTTGGCGGCCTCGATCTCCTTCGGGTCCTCCCAGCTGTTGATGTCGTCGCCGCCCGCCGGCTTCTTGTCCGGGCCGTTGGACGTGACGTCGACCGGGCCGTGCTGACCGGGGCAGACGATCACGTACTCCTCGCCCCACGGGTCCTTCTTGACGCGCGCCGTGACGCCCGCGGCCTTGAGGTCCGCCATGCTCTTCGGGCACTTGTCGTTCTTCTGCAGCATGTACTGCTCGCTGAGCTTCTGGATCTCGACCACCTCGTTGTAGGCGACCTTGACCTTCGAGTCCGAGAGCGCGTTGAAGGCGACGACGCTGACGCCGCCGACGATGAGGCCGATGATCGCCAGCACGACGAGGATCTCGATCAGGGTCATGCCGCGGCTGTTGCGGCGGCGGCGGACGGCCTGGCGGACGGTGTGAAGTTGCGGGTTCATGGATGGTCTCTCCTGAGTACTCGGGCTACTGCGCGGCCATTTCGTTGAGCATCATGATCGGCTGCATGATCGAGAACACGATAAAGCCGACGCTGCCGCCCATGAGCACGATCATGAGGGGCTCCAGCAGCGCGGTCATGCGCGTGAGCGCGGTGTTGACCTCGCGGTCGTAGGCGTTGGCGACGTCGGTGAGCATCTGCTCGAGCTGGCCGGAGCGCTCGCCGACCGAGATCATGTGCGTCACCAGGGCCGGGAACTGGCCGCTGCGCTTGAGCGCCGGGGCGATGCCCTCGCCCTCGCGGATGTTGTCGCGGGCGGTGGCGACGACCTTCTCGAGCACCCAGTTGCCGAGCAGCGCGCGCACGATGTCGAGCGCCGCGAGCAGCTGCACGCCGCTGGCGAGCATGGTGGCAAGTGTACGGGCGAACCGCGCGATCGCCAGCTTGCGCGCGAGGTCGCCGATGATCGGCAGCTTGAGCAAGATCGTGTCGCCGGTCGCGCGGCCGATGTCGGTCTTGCGCCAGCGGCGGAACAGCCAGCCGAGGCCGAAGAAGCCGGCGATGATCAGGTACCACCAGGCGGCGATGAAGTCGCTGAGCCAGATCAGGAACGCGGTGTTCCACGGCAGCTGGGCGTTCATGCCCTCGAACATCTCCGTGATCTGCGGGACCACGTTGAGCATCAGCATCGTGATGATGCCGCCCGACAGCACGGTCATGATCGCCGGGTAGATCATCGCCGAGGTGACCTTGCCCTTCAGCTCCTCCTGCTGATCCATGAAGTCGGCGATGCGCAGGAGCACGGTCTCGAGCGAGCCGGACGCCTCGCCCGCGCGGACCATGTTGATGAACAGCGGCTGGAACACGTCGGGGTAGCGGGCGCAGGCGTCCGCCAGCGAGCTGCCCTCGTTCACCTTGTTGGCGATGTCGCTGAGGATGCCCTTGAGCCGCCGGCTCTCGCTCTGCTCCGTGATCGCCGACAGCGACTCGGGCAGCGTGACGCCGGCGCACAGCAGCGTGGCGAGCAGCCGCGTGGTGCGAGAGACCGTCTTCTGCGAGATGCGGTCGAACAGCGCCCCGAGGTCGATCTCGCGGCCGCCCGCGCCGCCGGCGGCGGCCACCTGCGCCGTGGTCTCGCTGACCGCGGTGAGGAAGATGCCGGCGCGCTTGAGGTTGGCCTTGAGCGCGGCGACGGTGTCGGCCGACTCGACGCCCTTGACCGTCTTGCCGTCCTTGCGCAGGCCCGTGTACGCGTACGCCGGCATGCTCGGTTACGACTCCACCGAGGTCGCGCGCAGGACCTCGTCGATGGTGCTGATGCCGCAGACGACCTTGTGCGCGCCGTCGTCGCGGAGCGTACGCAGGCCCTGAGCCAGCGCCGCCTGCTTGATCTGCATGGCGTCGGCGTTGCGGATCGCCAGACGCCGGACCTCTTCGGTGACCATGAGGACCTCGTACACGCCGGTTCGCCCGGCGTAGCCGCTGCCCTGGCACTTGTCGCAGCCGGTCGCGCGGTAGACGTGGCCGCGCGGCGGGAGCCGCCGCGGCTCGGGCGCGACCAGCGGCATGACCTCGCCGTTCTCGTCGCGCACCGGCACCTTCAGCGCCTGCTCGCCGGCGTAGAACGCCGCGGGGATGATGCCGAGCTCCTCGAGCTCGGTCGCCGTCGGCCGGTACGGCTCGCAGCAGTGGACGCACACGCGGCGGATCAGGCGCTGGGCCTGCAGCGCGACCAGCGACGAGGCGACCAGGAACGGCTGCACGCCCATGTCGACCAGGCGGGTGATGCCGGTCGCGGCGTCGTTGGTGTGGATCGTGCTGAGCACCAAGTGGCCGGTGAGCGACGCCTGGATCGCGATCTCGGCGGTCTCGACGTCGCGGATCTCGCCGACCATGATCACGTCGGGATCGTGACGCAGGAAGGAGCGCAGACCGGCCGCGAAGGTCAGGTTGATCTTGCTCTGCACCTGCACCTGCGAGATGCCGGCGAGCTGGTACTCGACCGGGTCCTCGACGGTGAGGATGTTGAGGTCCGGCGTGTTGATCTCGGTCAGCGCCGAGTACAGCGTGGTCGTCTTGCCCGAACCGGTCGGGCCGGTGACGAGGAAGATGCCGTGCGGCCGGTTGATGACGTCGCGGATCATCCGCAGGTGGTCGGGCGCGATGCCGATGTTGTCGAGCTTGAGCGCGACCGCCGACTTGTCGAGGAGACGGACGGTGACGCGCTCGCCGTGGGCCGTCGGCACGGTGGCGACGCGCATGTCGACCTCCTTGCCGGCGATCTTGCGGCGGATGCGGCCGTCCTGCGGCAGCCGCTTCTCGGCGATGTTGAGGCCCGCCATGATCTTGACGCGGGCGATGACCGAGGGAAGGTGGGCCTTGGGCGCGCGCTTGACCTCGTGCAGCACGCCGTCGACGCGGTTGCGGACGATGATCTCCTTGTCGCCCGGCTCGATGTGGATGTCGCTGGCCTTCTCCTTCGAGGCGTTGAAGATCAGGCTGTTGACGAAGCGGATGATCGGCGCGTCCTCGGCCGAGGCGTGCAGGATGTCCTCGTCCTCCTCCTCGTACTCCTCTTCCTTCTTCCCGAGGTCGACGTCCTTGGTGCGCCGCGCGTAGGTGCGGTTGATGAGTTCGAGGACGTTCGACTCCGGCATCAGCGTGACGTCGACGTCGGCCTCGTAGAGGGTGCCGAGGTCGTCGAGGTCGAGGATCCGCAGCGGGTCGGCGGCGTAGACGCCGAGCACGCCGCGCTCGCGGTCGAGGCGGTACGGCAGGACCTTGTTGGCGCGCGCGTACTGGATCGGCAGCTGCTCGACCAGCTCGTCCTGGATGTCGCTGATCTCGACGTTCTCGCGGGCGGGCAGGCCGAACTGCCGCGCCAGGCCGCGCGCGAGGTCCCACTCGGTGCAGTGCTTGAGCCGCACCAGCGTCTCGCCGATCTTCTCGCCCTCGAGGTGCTGCGCCTGCAGGCCCTCCGCCAGCGCCTCGGCGGTGATGCAGCCCATCTCGATCAAGATCTCGCCGAGCGGGCGCGCGAGCGGACGGACCCCGAGCGGCGCGAAGGTCGAGCCGGCGTTGCGTTCTGCGGTGGTCTTGAGGGCGGTGTCCATGGCCTGCCTGGATGACTCGGGCATGTCAGACGAGAGGATAGCTTCAGGGCTCGCGCCGGATCACCGGCGCCGGGTTCACCGTGGCCGCGGGCGGCGCGCCACCGCCCCCGCCCTCGCCGCCGACGTTGTCGTCGACCGCCGCCGAGCGCGGGCTGAGGCCGAGCTCGCCGGTGATGATCTCGCGCCGCATCTCCTCCTCGGCGCGGCGCAGCAGCAGCTCCTCCTGCTCCATGCGCCGGGCCTCCTTGTCGATCGCGGCCAAGATGCCGGACTTCTTGCGGTAGTTGATGTTGCTCTTGAGCTCGCGCTTGCGGAAATTGGTCTCGCGCTCGATGAACTCGAGCCGCTCCTTGTCGCGCCGCTCGTGGATCCGGCGCACGTCGTCGGGGCTGTCGATGATGTGCGGGACCATGACGAGGAGGAGGTTGATCTTCTCCTTCTCCTTGACGCGGTTCTTGAACAGCCAGCCGAGGAGCGGGATCGAGCCGAGGCCGGGGACCTGCTTGACGTTCTCGCTCTCGCGGTCGCGGATGAGGCCGCCGAGCACGACCGGCTGGCCGTCGCGGCCGACGATCTTGTCGAGCTTGATGCGCCGCTTGGTCGTGGTGACGCCGAGCACCGGGTCCTTCTCGGTGATGTCGCGGTCCTCGACCTCGACGTCCATCGTCACGTTGCGCTCGTCGTTGATGTAGGGCTTGACCTTGATGCGCAGGGTGACGTCCTGGCGCTCGACCGACTGCAGCGGGACCAGGCCGGTGCCGCCGCCGCCACCTGCTCCGAAGGACAGGGCGCCCGGGGTCGGGACGTTGCGGCCGACCTCGATGGTGGCCTCCTGGTTGTCGGCCGCGTACATGTGCGGCTCGCTGACGACGTTGACGTCGCTGTTGCTCTGCAGCGCCTGGATGATGGCGCCGAAGGCCGGCACGTCGCGGCCGGTGCCGAGGATCGTGCCGGAGTTGAGCAGCGGCGGACCGATGAGGCCGAGGGTGAAGTTCTTCAGCGAGTCGGGCGAGAGCAGCAGCGAGTTGAGGGCGGGCGTCGGGGCGCTGCCCACCATGCCGATCGCGGTGCCGGCGGTGCCGCCGAGCTCGGTGTTGATCGGGTAGCCGAAGTGGCCGCCCGCGCCGGCGTCGGTGTTGTGCTTGATGCTCACCTCGAGCATGTAGATCTCGATGTAGAGCTGGCGCCGCTCGCGGTCGAGCTTCTCGATCACCGGCTCCAAGTTCTTGTAGTCGGCCGCCGAGGCGATGATGACCAGCGAGCGCGTGGCCGGGTCGGGCGTGACCTTGACGTCGCCGGAGAACAGGTCGGCGCTGACCGGGTTGCCCGCGGGCGGCTTCTGCCCGCCCTGCTGCGAGGCCTGGGCGGCCTGCTTGGCGCCGGTCGCCAGCTGCGACAGCACCTGCGCGACCTCGGTGGCGTCGGCGTTCTTGAGCTTGTAGACGTGGATCCGGCCGCCGCCGCCGGGCAGCTTGACGTCGAGCCGCTCGATCAGCTTGCGGATGACGACGTAGTCGGACTCGGTGGTGACGATGATGAGGGTGCTGCTGCGCTCGTCGACGATGACGCGGCTGATCGCCGAGTCGGTCTGACCGCCGCCGCCCCCGCCCCCGCCCCGCCGACCGGCGCGGCCGCCCGTGGCCCCGCCCCCGCCGCCCCCGCCGCCCCCGCTGGCCTTGGCCTCGCCGAAGATGTCGCGGATGATCTGCGCGACCTCCTCGGCGTTGGCGTACTGCAGCTGGTAGAAGAAGATCTTCTCGCTGCCCATCGGCTGGTCGAGCTCGGCGGCGAAGGTCTCGAGCCGCCGCACCATCGAGCCCTTGTCGGTGATGATGAGCAGGTTGCCGACCAGGTCGACGCTGCCCGACTTGCTCTTGAGCTGGCCGAGGACGTCGCTGATCTCCTTGCTGTTGCCGTGCTTGACGCGCAGCAGCTTGGTGACGAAGCGGTCGCTGTTCGGCGCGTTGGCGTCGTCGCCGTAGGTCGGCAGCGTGCGGTTCTTGGCGTCGGTGGTCTCGACGATCTTGAAGTAGCGACCCGAGGGCTCCACCGTCAGGCCCATCGTCTCGAGCGCGGCGTAGAAGGCGGCGTACGCCTCCTCGGCCGTGACCGGCTCGGGCGACAGGATCGTCACCTTGCCGGACCGCACCTTGCGGTCCCAGATGAACTTCTGACACGTGATCGACATGATCCAGTTGACGAGGTCCTCGAGCTCGGTCTCCTTCGGCAACGTGATCGTGAACTTGGCCCCGCGCGGGGTCTTCTTGCACGTGTTGAACGGGATCGGGCCGCCGCCGGGCGTACCGCCGCCCTCGTCGCCGATCAGCTCGCCGCCGCGGCTGGGCGCGCCGGTGGTCGGATCCTGCGCGGAGACGGTGGTCGGGCCGAGCGTCAGAGCGGCCAGACCGAGAGAGACGAGGCCCAAAGCAGTCGGGCGGACGGGGGTGCTACGCGCAATCATTGGATCGTGATGTCCTTGGTGATCGACTCGCCCTTGCGCTCAATCGTGACCTGGAGGTTGCTGGCGCTGCGCATCTTGGTCAAAAGGCCCATGACCTGGTCGACCGACTTCAGCTCGATGCCGTTGACCGAGGTGAGGAGGTCGCCGTTCTTCATGCCGAGCAGCTTGGGCAGGCTGCCCGGGCGGATCCCGTAGAACTTGAAGCCCTTGGTCTCGCCGTCCTTGATCGACGGCATCACCCGCGCCTGCTTGGTCAGCGCGGCCGGGTTGGCGAACAGGCTGTCGATGAACATGCGATCGACGGTGCACGAGTTCTCGCTCTCGCACTTGATCGCGTCCTCGGCCCCGGGGATGGCGCCCGCCGGCGGCGGCGCGTCTTCCTTCTTCTCGGCCACCTGCAGCGGCTTGGCCGTGGGCTTCGGCGGCTCGACGCCGAGCTCGATGTACTCGAGCGCGCCGCCGTTCTTGACGTGGACGAGGCTGCGCTCGACGCTGACGAGGTAGACGCCGGGGCGGATCCGGTCGCCGGGCCAGTACGGGCCGACGCTGCCGTCCTCTTCGTCGCGGATGGTCGCCCACGAGTACTCGGGGATGTTGGTCTCCATCGTGGCGATGAGCCGCAGCGGCTGGGTGCACGGACCCTCGCCGGGCTGCTTGCCGCCGGCGACCTGCGGCAGCTCGCCGGGCCCGAGGTCGGGCGCGACCGCGGGGCCGCCCGGGCCGGTCTCGGGCGTGACGACCTTGGTGCAGGTCGGGCAGAACAGGTTGAGCGAGAGGATCGTCTGCGTGACCTTGTTGCGGTCGGCCGCGGAGGGTCCGCGCGAGGGGCTCGAGATCATCCGCGGGTTGATGATCGGCTTGTCCTCCTCGTCCTCTTCCTCGTCCTTGGCGCCGTCGGTGTCGGTGCCGGTGGCCTCGGCCTCGTCGGCGGGGGTCTCGTAGATGTACGAAGTGCCGAGCCAGGTGGTGAACGCCGAGGCGGCGAACGCAGCGGCGACGCTGAGGCCGAGCGCCTTGACGACCCAGAAGTGCTGCTTGAAGACGGCTTCCATCGCTCTCCGCTAGTGGATGACCTCGTCGCTCTCCGACTCGACGCGCGGCGCGGGCTCTGCAGGCTGCGCGCCCGACTCGAGCTTGCGGTAGATCGTGCGGGTGGCGATGCCGAGCAGGTCGGCCGCCAGCCGCTTGTCGCCGCGCGTGAACTTTAGCGTCTCCGTGATCATCCGGCGCTCGACCTCCTCCAGCGGGGTCCCGACCGAGAATGTGATCTGACGCCCATGCCCGGCCTGCGGGTCGCGCAGCTCCGGCGGGAGGTCGTGCTCGTCGACGAGGCCGCCTCGGCACAGCACGACCGCGCGCTCGACCGCGTTCTCCATCTCGCGCACGTTGCCCGGCCAGCCGTAGTTGCTCATGCGGTAGAGCGCGGCCTCGGTGAAGCCCGACACCGGCTTGCCGTGCTTGCCGGCGAAGATGCGCAGGAAGTGGTCTGCCAGGAGCGGCACGTCCTCGAGGCGATCGCGGAGCGGAGGCACGCGGATCGGGATGACGTTGATGCGGTAGAAAAGATCCTCGCGGAAGCGCCCGGCCTTCACTTCCTCGGCGAGGTCGCGGTTGGTGGCGCAGATCAGCCGCACGTCGACCTTCGCCAGGCGACCGCCGACCGGCTCGATCTCACCCTCCTGCAGCGCGCGCAGCAGCTTGACCTGGATGTGCAGCGGGATCTCGCCGATCTCGTCGAGGAACAGCGTGCCGGTGTGCGCCTCGGCGAAGCGGCCCTCGCGGGCCCGCACGGCGCCGGTGAAGGCGCCCTTCTCGTGGCCGAACAGCTCGCTCTCGAGGATCGACTCCGGCAGCGCGGCGCAGTTGGTCGGCACCAGCGGGCGAGCGGCGCGCGGGCTGTGCTGCTGGATGTAGCGGGCGAACAGCTCCTTGCCGGTGCCGCTCTCGCCGAGCAAGAGCACGGTCGCCGACGAGCCGGCGGCCTGGCGCGCCATGTCGAGGGCGGCCCGCAGCACCTGGCTGTTGCCGACGATCGGGCGGTTGGTCGCGGCCGCGAGCTGGGCCTTGAGCTCGCGGTTTTCGGCGACCAGCGCGTGCTTGTCGAGCGCCTTCTGCACCGCGGCGATGATCGCCGCGCGCTTGAGCGGCTTGGAGATGAAGTCGTACGCGCCCAGCTTCATCGCGCCGACGGCGTTCTCGACGGTGCCGTAGGCGGTCATCATGATCACCTCGACCTCGGGCGTCAGCGCCTTGACCGCCTTGAGCAGGTCCTCGCCGGTCATGCCCGGCATGCGCAGGTCGGTGATCATGACCTGCACCGGCACGCTCCGCAGGATCTCGAGCGCCTGCTGGCCGCTCGAGGCTGTCCGCACGGACATGTTCTCCTTGGCCAATACCTTCTGCAGCGCGTCGAGGATGCTGGGCTCGTCGTCGACGACGAGGATGGTCGGGGTACGGGCGGTGCTGGTCATGGGCGCTCGAGTCGAACCCGCGGTGTGCAATTCGGGGTCCTCGGTGAAAAGCGAATGATTCTAAGGCAACTCCTGGAGCCAGAACGAGGCTGTCCCGCGCAATTGTCAGGCCGTCCGAGGCCGCTTGCCAAAATGGCAATCGCGCTCCTCGCGCAAGAGGCGCGGCGCCTCAACCGCCGCCCCCCTGCCCCGCCTTGCCGGCGCGTCGACCGGCTCGCTTCGCGGCGGGGACGGAGGCTGGCGCTTCGGACAGGTCGAGGAACGAGGTCTGCTGCGGGACGGACCGCGACGCGGGCCTCGCGGCCCCGGGCCTGGCTGTCCTTTCGGGCAGCTGCGGGGGAGCAGCGAGCCGATTGACTGTCTTTTCGGGCAGCTCCGAAGCGGCGGCCGGAGGTGGCTCGAGGGACAGGTCGGGCTCGCTCGCGCGCGGTCGTTTCGACGGCTTCGGGCCGCCGGCCGGAGGTGGCTCGAGGGACAGGTCGGGCTCGCTCGCGCGCGGTCGTTTCGACGGCTTCGGGCCGCCGGCCGGAGGTGGCTCGAGGGACAGGTCGGGCTCGCTCGCGCGCGGTCGTTCCGACGGCTTCGTCTTCGCCGGCTCAGCTGTCCCGGGAGACAGGTTCTGTCGGGCGGCCGCTGGCTCGCTCGCGCCGGTCTTCTTCGATTTCTTCCCGCGGGTCCTGGCGGGCCCGGACGCGTCGGCGTCCGCCCGGCCAGAGGCCGCCGTCGTCGTGCGGCTGCCCGACGTCGAGCCCTGCGGTGCGGCTGCCGACGGTTCGACGGACGGCTCGAGGCCCGCCGCGAAGTCGCGGACGCTGCGGATCGCCACGCGCCGCTTCTCGAACACGAGGAAGTAGGAGTGGTTCTTGCGCGCGTGGACCTGGGCCTTGAGCCGGCTGACGCCGGGGCTGTTGGGGCGCACGAGCACGAACAGGTCCTTGCAGTAGAGGCCGAGCGACTCACCGCCCGTGATCAGCTCGACGTGGGTGAGGCGCTGCTTGTTGGCGCTGACCTCGTCCTGGCACTTGACGATCAGCACGCCGCCGGGCACGAGCACGCGCACGGCCTCGCGGCAGGCCTTTTCGTAGAGGTCGACGACCGCGTCGTGCCACTTCGGGCCCGCCTCGGTGGCGGCGGCGGCCGAGTAGGCGCGGCGGAAGGCAGCGTGGGTGCCGGAGCCGGCCATGTGATCGACGCTGCGGCGGTACATGCCCTCCATGTACGGCGGGTCGAGGACGACGCAGTCGAGGCTGGCGTCGACGTACGGCAAGGCGCGGCAGTCGACGCCGCTGGTCAGCCTGGCGCCGGCGCGCACCGGGACGTCGGGCTTGAGGGCGATGTCGCTGGCGAGCAGCGTGTAGCGGCCGTCCGGGACGCGGCGCCAGAACACGCCGAGGCCGTAGGTGACGTCGGCGACGGTGCTGCCCTCCGGGACATGTAGCTCGAGGATCTGGGCGAACAGCTCGCTGTTGTCGCCGACCCGTGCAGACACGACGACGTCGGCGGTGGCCACGCCGCCCTGCACGCGGCGCGTGGTCGACCGCGGCTCGGTCGCCTCGGCCTCGCGGTTTTGAACCGGCGGCGCGGCAGGACGTGGCTCGACCGCTGCGGTCTTGTGCGCCCGCCCGCGAGGCGCAGTCGCCAGGCGCGGCTCGTCCGCGACGGCCTCGCCCGCTCGCGCTCGCGGCGCAGCGCGGCGTGACTCGTCCGCGGTCTCGCGCGGTCGCCCTCGCGTCGCGGCGGGACGTGACTCGTCCGCGGTCTGGCGCGCTCGCCCTCGCGGGGCGGACGGGCGCGACTCGTCTGCGGCCTCGCGCGCTCGTCCGCGCCTGGCCCTGGCGGGACGCGGCTCGGCGGCGGTTCGGGAGCGGGCGGCCATGGGGGCGGGACGGTACCCGATCTCGCGGCCGCTGGCCCGAATTGAGCGCGCCGGCGCGGCCCGCCCGGGGCGGGCCGGCCGGCGCCGGAAAGGACCGCGGGCTCAGCGGCCGGAGGCGGCCTCGTCCTCCTGCTGGTCGCGGAGTTGGGCCAGCAGGCGGTCGCCGCGGGTCGTGATCTCCTCGTAGAGGGCGTTGCAGCGCGGTTCGGCGCGCTCGAGCCAGCGCTCGAGGATGCTGCGGCGCTCCGGGTGCTTGCGCGACTGCTCGAGGAGGATCTCGACGATCGCGGTGTCGGCCATCAGGCGCGTCAGCCGCTCGGCGTGCAGCATCGCGTAGGAGAAGTCGCGCTTCGGGTCCCAGTTCTGGAAGAACTCCTTCGACCACTCGGTGATCTTGTGCTTGCCGAGGCCGCGCAGCTTGTCGGCGGCGGTGCGCTGGATCAGGTGCTGCTGGGCCGCGAGCGTGAGCGACGTCAGGCGGGCGACCCGGCGCTCGAGCGCGTCGAGGGCCGAGAGGCTGCGCCAGCGGGCCTGGGCCACGCGGGTGAGGAAGCGCTGCGGGTTGCGCATGATGCCGCTCATCGCGTCCTTCATCGCCATGAGCGCCTGGATCTGGCTGGTGCCCTCGTAGATCGGCAGGACCATGGCGTCGCGCAGCAGCTTCTCGGCCCCGTACTCGCGGATGTAGCCGGCGCCGCCGAGGATCTGGATGCACTTGCGCGACATCTCGACGGCCTTCTCGCTGGCGATGTACTTGAGCAGCGGGGTGAGCCGGCGGGCCCGGTTGGCGTGGCGCTTGGCCTGCTTGAGCACGCGCGCCCGCTCGAGGCTGTCGGGGTCGGTGTCGAGCAGGCCCTGCATCTTGGTCCGCTGGTGCAGCTCCTCGTGGTAGGCGCACTGCATCGCCAGCGCGCGCAGGCCGAGGATCTCGGTCTGCATCTCGTCGAGGAAGTCGGCGATCATCTCGTGGCGGTCGATCGTCTTGCCCATGCTGCGCCGCTCGGCCGCGTAGGCCTTGGCCTTGCGGTAGGCGGCCTCGCACGCGCCGATCGACTCGAAGCCGACGCCGACGCGGGCGTTGTTCATCAGCAGCAGCATGAGCTGGAAGCCCTCGCCGCGCTTGCCGATCAGGCGCCCGGGGGCGCGATCGAAGCTGACGGCGGCGGTGGCCGAGCCGTGGTGACCGAGCTTCTCCTCGAGCCGGTCGATCACGGCGATCCGGCGACGTGTCCCGTCGGGCATGTCCTCGTAGGCAGGGACGTGGAACAGCGACAGGCCGCCGAGGCCGGGCTTGTCGGGCTCGGTGCGGGCGATGACGATGTGGTGCTTGCCGTGGCCGGAGGTCAGGAAGATCTTCTGGCCGGTGATGTACCAGTTGCCCTGCTCGTCCTGCTCGGCGCGGGCCTTGAGCGCGGCCATGTCGCTGCCGGCGTCGGGCTCGGTGATGTCCATGCTGCCCCACGCGTCGCCGCGCAGGATCTCGGCGATCTCGGGCTGGAAGCGGGTGCCGGTGATGACGCGTTGCTCGCGGTCGAAGGTGGTGGTGCCCTCGTGCACCGAGTACAGCAGGAGCATCAGGGCGATGCCGCTGTAGAAGTTGTAGTGCGTCATGACGACGTTGTCGGCCCGCGCCAGCAGCTCGCACACCATGAAGTGGACGACGGCCGGGCAGCCGATGCCGCCGAGCTCGCGCGGCAGCGCCAGGCCGTGGAGGTCGAGGCCCTTGATCTGCTCGAACAGCGCGTCGGTCTCGGGCGCGAGGTGGCCCTCGCCGTCCTTCAGGTGGACGCCCTTCGCATCGATGGCCATCGACCGCGGCGCGACCTGCTCGGCGGCGAACTCGCCGACCATGCCGAGGATGTCGCGGTAGGCCGCGCGCGCCTCTTCCAGCGAGGTGTAACCGCCGGGGATGCGGAAGTCCTGCTCGACGAGCCCGACGATCGGCGCCCAATCGAGGCCGCGATCCATGTAGAACTGGAGGTCTTCGTTGTCGTCGAAGTAGTTGGCCACGAGACGACACTAGCCGAGGCCGATATGCTGAGCAAGCTCAGGAAAAGTCCGTGCAGGCGGCGGGCTGGAGGCAGTTTAGGCCGATGCGGCCCCTGCGCAAACAGCGCAAGACCGGTCGATTGTCCGCACCCGGAGCGGCGCGGTGGTCTATAAAAGGAGGACCGTGAGCCGAGGCGAGGGGATGCGGAACCGGGAGCACGCGTCGTTTCGCCGCGAGGCGACGTTTCACGCGGCGCCCCACGCGCTGACGGAGACGGTGCTCGAGGCGGACCGCGAGGCGACCGCCCGCCGCGAGGAGGTGGCGCCGGGCGTGCATGTGCTCCACGGGGTGATGTCGCCGAAGGAGTGCAAGCGGCTGATCGCGGCGGCGGAGGCGATCGGCTTCACGCACGCGGGGCTGGCGATCGGCGACGACACCTACCGGATCAACCTGGCGGCCCGCAACAACCTGCGCGTGGTGTTCGACGCGCCGGAGCTGGCGGCCGGCCTGTGGCAGCGGGTCCGCGGGACCGCGAACCCGCAGCACGAGGGCGCACCGGTGCGCGGCCTGAACTTCCGCTTCCGCGTGTACCGCTACGAGGTCGGCATGCGCTTCTCGCCGCACGTCGACGTCCGCACGGCCGTGCCGCTCGGCGAGACGCGCGAGTCGCTGGTCATCTTCCTCAACGCGGAGTTCGAGGGCGGCGCGACCCGCTTCTTCGAGGAGAAGGACAAGTCGCAGCGCCGCGGCGAAGGCCGCGGGCGCAAGTTCGACAACAAGGTGAGGTTCGCGCTGAAGCCCCCCGTCGGCGGCGCGGTGGTGTTCGATCACCTGCTGCTCCACGAGGGCGCCGAGGTGACCGCCGGCGTGAAGTATGCCGTGCGCTCCGACGTGATCTACGAGCCGCGGTAGCGCGGGCCACATGTCCTTACGAACATGTGGTGGGAGGCGGCGGAGGTCGCCACGCCTGCACTGACCTGTCCCGAGTGACATGTGGTGACCGGCACGGCCCCCGAGCGGTCTCACGCTCACGCCCGCCCCTGCGGGGCGTCGTCCCCCACCCGCCGGTTCGAGGTCGACGGTTGCGGGCGCGGGCCGGGGGCGTGTACGATCGCGTGATGAGCTTGTCTCGGTTATTGAATCTGTCGGCCGCGCGATGGTCCGCGGCCCTGTCGTTCGTGCTGGTGGCGACCACGAGCGGGCCCGCGCGGGCCGACGCCGTGTCCGAGCCGCCGAGCTGCCCGGAAGGCACCAGCCCCAACGGCTGCCACGGGGGCGAGTACTGCGAGCCGAACGAGTGCGTCGACACCTGTCCCTCGGGCAAGGTGTGCATGGAGGTCGAGCGCTGCGCGGGCACGGTCACCTGCGGCGGCGGGTGGACGAGCACCGGCGGCGACTTCTCGGTCGACAACGTCCTCGGGCCCTGCGGCGAGGGCGGCGCGTGTGCCGTCGGCACGTGCAAGTCGTTCAAGCTGTGCGTGTCGGACACGACCGGCGCGACGTCGACGGGCGAAGGCTCCGACACCTCGCAGGGCAGCGAGTCCGACAGCGCCAGCGGCGGCACGCCGCCGAAGAAAGAGGGCTGCGAAGGTTGTCGGACCAGCGACGACGCCGCGCCGGCGCTGCTGGCCCTGGGCGTCCTCGGCCTGGCGATCCGCCGGCGCTCGCGACGGCGCGGCTGACGGCCGCGAGGCCGATTCGCGACGCGCCGTCGGGCCGGCGATCCCCCTGGCGCTCGCTTCGCGGGGCCGACGGGGGCGCGAGGCGAGCCGGGGTGACGCGCCCTCGGGCTCGACCCGAAACGCAGGAGCAGACCCGGCCCTCTTTGCTGCGCTGCGAAAAGACGCGACATGGCCTCGGTTCGCCGGACCGAGGAAGGCCTGTCCCTTTCGCCAGGTCTCGGGTGGGGCGAGATCGCGCATCTCCGCTCGCATCGACAAGCAAGGCCCCATTTGCGACCCTGCATGCTGCCATCATGCCGATCGAACAGCAGCTCGTCCCCACCTCGCGCCTCCGCGTCCACACCCGCATCGCCGGTCCGGCAGGGGCGCCGCTCGTCGTGCTCGTCCACGGCAACGCCTCGAGCGGCGGCTTCTTCGAGCCGCTGATGGACGCGCTCGCCGATCGCTTCCGCGTGCTCGCGCCCGACATGCGCGGGTTCGGCGACACCGAGCCGGCGCCGATCGACGCGACCCGCGGCGTGCGCGACTTCGCCGACGACCTGCACGCGCTGCTGGTCGCGCTCGACCTGTCCTCGCGGCCAGCCGTGTTCGTCGGCTGGTCGGCGGGCGGCGGCGTGATCATGCAGTACACGATCGACCACGCCGGCGCGGTGGCCGGGCTGGTGCTCGAGAACCCGATGTCGCCGTACGGCTTCGGCGGCACCCGCGACGCGCGCGGCACCCCGACCACCGCCGACTTCGCCGGCTCGGGCGGCGGCACGGCCAACCCCGAATTCGCGCGCCTGATCAAGGCCGGCGACCGCGGCAGCGACAGCCAGGTGTCGCCGCGCAACGTCATGAACGCGTTCTACTTCAAGCCGCCGTTCCGGGTCGAGCCCGCGCTCGAGGACGCGTTCGTCGAGGCGCTGCTGAAGACCAAGATCGGCGACGACCACTACCCCGGCGACATGACGACCTCACCGAACTGGCCGGGGGTCGCCCCGGGCACGCGCGGCATGAACAACGCGATCTCGGCCAAGTACACCGATCTGTCGGGCCTCGCCCGCATCGACCCGCGGCCGCCGGTGCTGTGGATCCGCGGCGCCGACGACCAGATCGTCAGCGACACCTCGCTGTTCGACTTCGGCTTCCTCGGCAAGGTCGGCGCGGTGCCGGGCTGGCCGGGCGACGAGGTGGCGCCGCCGCAGCCGATGGTCGGGCAGATGCGCGCGGTCCTCGACGCCTACGCCGCGAACGGCGGGCGCTACGAAGAATTGGTGTTCTCCGACTGCGGACACTCGCCGCACATCGAGCAGCCCGAGCGCTTTCTTGCGGCGCTGCGAAATTTCGCAGACACGACGTTCCAGGGCCGATAGCAAGCTTCTGCGCACTGTTACGCCGGGGAGGAATGGGCTAAATTGCTGCACATGCGAACAAGCCGTCCCTGCGCCGCCCTCACCCTGCTCCTCGCCTGCACGCCGCAAGGTGGCGGCGACACCGACGCGTCGACCGCGGCGGTGACCGACTCCACGCCCGGCACCGACTCCACGCCGGGCACCGACTCGAGCGAGGCGACCGGCACGGCGACGACCGGGCCGACGTCGACCGGCGACGAGCCGCCGACCGGCACGACGACCGAGCCGCCGGCGACCTCCTCGACGACGACGGACGACCCGACGGCGCCGACGAGCACGACCAGCGAGACCACCGGCGACTCGCTCCACGGGCTCATCCTCGAGGACACGTTCGAGGACGGGATCCAGAACGGCTGGGTCCGCGTCGAGCGGTGGTTCGACCCCGATCCGTTCTTCATTCAAGAGGATCGATTCGACCTCGATCAGCGGGCCCACCAGACCGGGCAGCGGCTCGAGTTCTTCGGCAACGACCCGGTGCCGCACAGCGGGCGTTTCTTGCTGTACTACGCGCCCGGCTGGAACAACGGCGCCAAGTCGACGGTGCTGCTGGCCCACGGCGCCAACGACCAGGCCGACCGCGCGTGGGCCAACCCCGGCGAGAGCGGCGACTTCGGCTGCGGGCAGTCGACCTGCCCCGACATCGGCCTGATGCAGGAGCTGGCGGCCGCGGGGCACCGCGTGTTCGCCGTGTCGCACGCGCACAGCCAGGGCGACAACGTGTTCTGGGCCCTGCAGATCGCGTGGGCGATCGACATCATCCGCGAGCGCACCGGGGTCGACAAGGTCGACGTGATCGGGTGGAGCAAGGGCGTGATGTCGACGCGCATGTACGCGTCGGGCGTCACCGGCGGCAAGCTGCAGTACCGCGACGACATCGGCAAGCTGATCCTGATCGGCGGGCCGAACCTCGGCTTCGACTACATCTTCCGCTACGGCACGGCCCACAACGGCGGCGTGTACGCCGACTTCGGCGGCAAGATCCACGCGCCCGGGCCGCACGACGAGCTGCTGATCTTCGGCGTGTGGGAGGACCGCTCCGAGTACGCGATCTACAAGTCGGCCTCCGGCGACAACTACCGCGGGCAGCTGCAGATGCTCGCGGCGTGGGACGACGTCTATCCGCTGACCGGCACGGCCAACAACGGGCTGATGCAATGGATCGTCGGCGACAGCGAGTCGACCTACTACGGCGAGGGCGAGTACAAGGGCGTGTACGCCCGCGGCAAGGGCATCGACTACGCGATCACGCAGGGCTCGGTGATCGAGGAGATGGTCGGCGCCGGCATCCCCGCCTCGATCTCGACCTACCTGCTGTGCGGCGACCTCAACTTCAACGACAACAGCGTGCTGATCCCGGGGATCCCGAACGAGATCGCCGGGCCGAGCGACGGCGTGGTGTTCGTCGACAGTTGCGCGGCGTCCGACGGGATCGGGACGCTCACCGACTCGGCTGTCCTTCCGGACATCAACCACCTCAAGCTGGGCTGGCACCCGACGGCGGCCGCCCAGATCTCGACGTGGCTGGGGCAGTGAGGCAAAGGCCCGCCCGGGGCCTCACCCCGGCGGGAGCGGCTCGCTTCGCTCGGCCAGCCAGGCGGCGATCTTCGGCCAGATGACCTTGGGGCCCTTGCTCGAGGTCGACAGGCCGATGTGCCCGACCGGAAAGCGCAGCAGGGTCTTGTCGGTCGAGCTCACGGCGCCGAGCAGCGCCTCCGACGAGGGCGGCGGGGCGATGGTGTCGTTGTCGGCGACGAGCACGAGCAGCGGGCCGTGGATCTGGCGCAGGTCGACGCGCCTCCCGCCGACGATCATGCGACCCTCGAAGAAGTTGTTCTCCTGGTAGCAGTCGCGGATGTACTGCCGGTACACCTCGCCCGGGAACGGCACGTTGTCGGCGGCCCAGTGCTCCATGGCGAGGAAGCTGGTGACGAAGTCGCGGTCGTCGAGGCGGCGGAACACCTCGAACCACTTCGAGATCCGCTGCACCGGGGCCATCATCGAGAAGCCCGACTCCATCAGGTCGATCGGGACGTTGCCGTAGGCGTCGACCATGGCGTCGACGTCGAAGAACTCCGGGTCGGTCCAGGTGGTGAAGATGCCGCCGTGCTTGAAGTCGACCGGGGTGGCCTGGGCGACGAAGTTGCGCACGCCCTGCGGATGGAGCGCGGCGGCGGCCAGCGCCATCGTGCCGCCCATGCAGTAGCCGTACATCGTCAGGTCGTCGGCGCCGGACAGCTTGAAGACCCACCGCTTGGCCGCCTCGACGAAGCCGCCGAGCAGGTCGTCCCAGGTCATGTCCTGCTCGACCACGCCGGGGGTGCCCCAGTCGATGGCGTAGACGTCGAAGCCCTGCCGGGTCATGAACTCGATCAGGCTGCGACCCGGCAGGAAGTCGAGGATGTAGTAGCGGTTGATCAGCGAGTAGACGAACAGGATCGGGGTGCGGAAGCGCCGCACGGGCGGCTCGAAGCGGATCAGCTTCATGCCGCCGCGCGCGTACACGACCCGCTTCGGCGTCGAGTTGACCGGCGGATCGCCGAGCCCGGTGGCGCGCTTGACGAGCGGCGCCAGGTAGCGCGTGGGGCTGATCGCGCGGTCGCGCAGCGCCCGCTGCCAGGCGGCGCCGATCGTGGCTGTCCCTTCGGCCATATTGGCGAGCTTGCGCGCGGCGCCCTTGACCCGCGAGAACCGTCCGCCCTCCCCCATCGTCACGCGGCCCCCCGCGCCGAGCGAGCCAGCTCGGCCTGCAGCTTGGCCAGCAGCTCGAGCGCGAGCTCGAGCTGGGTGGTGGTGATCTCGAGGCGGTCCTCGGCGCGCCGCAGCTGCGCGCGCACCTCGTTGAAGTCGCCGAGGGTGGGCACGCGCCAGAAGTGCAGGACCTCCTCGGTGAGGTCGACGGCGTCGCGGTGTAGATGGAACATCTTCTGCAGCCCGCGGCCGGCGAACCGCAGGTAGCGCGGGCTGGTGGCCAGGCGCGCCATGGCCCCGGTCGAGGCGCCCTCGAAGCGCATCCACCACTTGCCGGGGCCGCTCTTGGGATCGGTGAGGTAGCCGACGAGCCGGAGGATCCGGGCGGTCAAGTTCCTGGGAGCTGTCTCTTGGGACATGGCGATAAAATCCTATGCGGAGGTGGAGAGCATGGCCCGCAGCTCGCGCTTGAGGATCTTGCCGGCCGGCGAGAGCGGGAGGGCGTCGAGGAAGACGACCGACTTGGGGATCTTGTAGCGGGCGAGGTGGTCGCGGCAGCGCTGCAGCAGCTCGGCCTCGGTCGCGCTGGCGCCCGGGCGCAGGGCGACGACGGCCTTGCCGACCTCGCCCCACTGCGGATCGGGGACGCTGATCACGGCGCACTGGGCGACCGCGGGGTGCTCGTAGAGGATCTTCTCGATCTCGACCGGGTACACGTTCTCGCCGCCGGAGATGAACATGTCCTTCTTGCGGTCGACGATGTAGTAGAAGCCCTCGGCGTCGCGGCGCGCGAGGTCGCCGGTGTGGAAGAAGCCGTGCTCGTCGAAGTGCGGGGCGTCGACGCCGAAGTAGCCCGAGCAGGCGGCCGGGCCCTTGAGCACCAGCTCGCCGACCTCGCCGTCCTTCACCGGGACGTTGTCGTCGTCGACGATCCGCGCGTCGACGAAGTAGTTGGGCCGGCCGATGCTGCCGGCCTTGACCTCGCCGAACTCGGGCGCGAGCGAGAAGGCGCCGGGCCCGAACTCGGTCATGCCGAAGCCCTGCTTGAAGGCGACCTTGTGCACCGCACAAAACGCGCGGATCAGCGGCACCGGCAGCGGGGCCCCGCCGCTGGTCAGGAAGCGGACGCTGGCGAACGAGGTGGCGGCGAAGCGCGGCGAGTCGAGCATCATCTGGTACTGGGTCGGCACGCAGAACAGCGCGGTGACCTTGTACTGCTCGATGAGCGCGAGCATGTCGTCGGCGGTCCACTTCTTCATGATCACGACGGTGCCGCCGAGCGTGAGCAGCGGGATCGTGTACACGAACAGGCCGCCGGTGTGGAACATCGGCGTGTGGGTGATCGTGACGTCGCCGCGCTGGATCTCGTGGACCATCGTGTTGAGGGTGTTCCACGCGATCTGGCGGTACGAGATCTTCGCGGCCTTGGGCGCGCCGGTGGTGCCGCCGGTGAACAGCAGGCAGGCGATGTCCTCGAGGTCGACGGCGGGGTTGTCGACCGGGTCGGCCGGCCCGGCGAGGATCGTGGCGTAGGCGGTGCTGCCCGCCACGGGCTCGCCCTCGAGGTGGACGAGCTCGGCGATGCCGGTGTGCGGCCGCAGCTCGGCGGTGGTGGCGGCGAACTCGGGGCCGAACACGAGCACCCTGGGCGAGACCGGGAGGATGACGTCGACGAGCTCGCGCCAGGGGCTGCGCCAGTTGAGCGGGACGAAGATCGCGCCGAGCTTGGCGCAGGCGAAGAAGACGTCGAGGACCTCGACGCCGCTGTGGGCGAGCAGCGCGACGCGGTCGCCCCGGACGACGCCGCGGCCGCGCAACCACCCGGCGACGGCGTCGGCGCGCCGGTTCAGCGCGGCGTAGGTGAAGCGGCCGGCGTCGCCCTTGGCGACGTCGACCACGGCGAGGTTGTCGGGCCAGTACTGCGCTCCGCGTCGCATCCAGTCGCCGATGAACATGCGAAGGTCCTCCGCGCGCGAGGCTACCCGAAGGCCGGGCCGTGCTGCACCTGCGAAAAGGGCTGCCGGGGTCTGCCGGCGGCGGACGGGCCGACGCGGCCGGGGGGTCGGTCGGGAATTGTGCGGCGCACAAAGGCTCAGGTGGCGGACCGCCTGCCCTTGCGGGGGGGCCGGCCGTCCTCGACGGTCCGCCGCAGCTCGGCGAGCTCGCGCCGCAGCGCGGCCAGCTCGTCGGACATGCCCGCCGGTTCGGGCGGGGGTTCGTCCGGAAACGGCGGCGGCGCGGGCTCGCCGGCCGCCGGCGCGCCCCCGCCGAACCACCGCTTGAGGATCCCGGGCATCGCCAGGTCGGCCAGCGGGTTCCACGGGACGACAGCGCGCGCGCCCCCCTTGAGCTGCAGGTAGACCTCGAGGGCCCAGGCGATGTAGCGGCCGAAGAACTCGGCGAGCGCGTCGTCCCGCATGCGCACGAGCTGCTTGAGCAGGGAGACCGGGAGCAGCCGCGCGGCCCCGCGGCTCTCGAGGATGATCTGCGCGAGGGTGACCTGGGTGAGGTCCTGCCCGCTCTTGGCGTCGACGACCTTGAGGTCCTCGCCCATGCGCACGCGCTCCGCGATCTCCTCGAGGGTGACGTACCGGCTACCCTCGGTGTCGTAGAGCCGACGGTTGCCGTACTTCTTGACCTGCAGCATGGTGGCGCCACGAACGGTAGCCGAGGTCGCGCTGCAGGTGCGAGGGGCGATTTCGCTCGGCGGGGCCGAAGGCCGCGATGAATGGATTGCGGCCCGCAGCGGGCTCGGCGAGCGTACCCGGCGGGGCCGGCGATCGGGTCCCCCGGCTCGGGGCCGGCTCGATGCGCGGCGACGGTGCCCGGGCAAAGTCTGCTCGACGCGTCCTGACCCCGTGGCTGGCGAGCTTCACGGCGAGGCCGCGGCCTGTGGAGCGAGGTGGAGTTCGGCGCTGCCGAGCAACGTGAGCTGCTCGCGTCTGGAGGTCACGCGTACGCAGGCGCCGCATCACGGGCTGGCTTATGGGACAGGGGCCTGGACGGCGCTGGCGCCCGAACGGCGCTCGCGGCTGTCCCTACGGACATGTCGCGGGAGCCAGCTTGCAGTCGGTGAACCAGGCGGCCACGTCGCGGCACTGCGGGTCGGCGGGGTCGGCGGCGGCGCAGGCGAGGAAGGCGGCGCGGTCGCGCAGGGAGCACAGGCGCGGCAGCTCCCACTTGCGGTCGCGGCAGCTGTCGTCGCGCGCGTCGCAGGCGCTGCGCATCCAGGTGGCGGTGCCGTCGCCGCGGAGGAAGACGCGGTCGTCGACGTTGCGGTCGCCGATGAGGCTGAGGATCCGGAGGCTGGCGGCGGCCTCGGCCGCGAGGGCCTGGTAGAGGCAGGCGTCGCCGGCGAGGTCGCCGTCGCACGGGCGCGGCGAGGCGCACGCGTCGAGCAGCGCGAGGGCGGTGTCGCCGGGGCAACGGCCGGCCGCGCACACGCATGCGCACTCCTCGGGGTCCTGCGAGTCGAGGCCGCACTCGGTCCAGCCCGCAGGGTGCTCAAGACCGGGGAAATCGCCGGCGTTGCGGCCGACGCGGCGGAGGTGGACGACGTCGCCGACGCGCTTGTAGAAGGCGGAGTCGTAGTCCTCGTCGCCGGTCGAGGCGCTGGCGGTGGCGCAGAAACCGGCGGACTCGAAGGTGCAGGTCGAGCGATCGGCGAGGCGCTCGGTGGCGAACCAGATGCAGCCGGCGGCGTCGCAGTCGGCCTCGACGGCGTGCGACTCGCACGGCTCGACGGGCGCGGGCGGGAGCTCGGGCGCGAGGTCGGGCGGCGGCGTGACGAGGGCGCCGGAACCGGTCGCGGGCATGGCGGCGACGCCGTCGCCGGTGCTCGAACCGCCGACGACACCGGTGCTCGGACCGCCGGCGCTGCCGCCCTCGCTGGCGGTGGCGACGGTGCTCCCCTCGCTGTCGGTGCCGCGCGAGGACGCGTCGGACCGCTCGGGACTACACCCGGTCGTCACCAGCCACGAGAAGAGATAGGCGACGCCTGCCGGGCGCGCGCCAAAACCACACCGCACGGTCTCATGCTGCCAGAGCACGCGGAGGAGATCAAGGAACCGAGGGGCTCGGCGGTCCGAGCGCGACGCGGCGAGTGATGGATGCTGCCCGGCGATGTGGGCGAGCATCGCCGGTGTAAGAAGCTCGCTGCGACGAATCGGTGATGCGCGGCACAGGCGGTGCGCGACCGCGGCGGCCGAGTTGGAACCGCGACGGGAGCCGGACAGGTGGTGCTGTGTCCGCGGGGCGGGATGTGCTTGCGGATCGATCGCTAGAGAAAGGTGGTCGCCGCGGCAGCGAAGGCGCCGGCTTCAGCGGCAGCCGACGCCTGCACTGAGCCGACCTCGGATCGCGGGACGCGACGCGTTCGCCGGCTGATGTGCGAGCGGAACCTCGGTCGCAGGAGGTGGCGCCGCCGACACTCGCCTGCGCTCGGGGCTCGCGCCTGCGCGGCGGTCCGCGACCTCGTTCGCCCGTGCGCGCGTCGGGTCGCAGTCGTGCGCGAGCCAGTGCTCGCCTCGTCGTCGCGACGCCGGGCGCACCGGTTCGCCGTCACCGGCGAACGGCGAGCTGAAAGGCGTTTCGTCGGTCGCAGCGGTGCGCAGGTCGGCGCTGGAGCCGATCGGCGAAGCCCGGTACGCCTTTCGGCGGAGGGCTCCGATCGGTCCTGGCAGTACACCTGTCCGCTCCGAGGCGCGGCCGAGGAGCGGCGCGAGGCCCGTTCCAGGCGCGAGTCAGCGCCCCACCCGACGCGCCCGGAGGCGCCCAGAGCGAACTACGCGTCCTACCCATCGGCGGGACGGCGAGAGAGACAGGCGCGGTGCGGCCGCGCAGGCGGCCCGACGGGGCGGTGCGCTCGTCCCCGCGAGCGTGCCCGTCCGGTCGCCCATGCGCCGCCGCGGGCGGGCGCCGGCGCTGCGGGTCGAGCAGCCGCACGAGGTCACACGACCGCGGCCGACGGCGCCGATGCGCGGTGCCGGCAGGACATGCCCGATTGAACATGCTCTATCCGCCATGGCTCACGAAGCATGTCTTGTCGGACATGCCCGCCGGAACATCTCCGCTCACGATGAAACGCCGCCTCAGCCCGGGCCGGGGATGATGCGGAGGTCGGCGAGGAAGCGCGCGAGCTCGCGGATGTAGTCGCGGCGGCCGAGCTGCAGGAAGTGGCCGCCGGTGAAGCGGAACCGGCGCGGGCGCTGCCAGTGGTGCCACAGCACGTCGGCGTGGGCCTCGGTGACGAGGGCGTCGCCGCGGGCGGTGACGACGAGGCGGCGCTCCCACGGGACCTTGGGCGCGTACGAGAGGGGGCTGTGCAGGGCCCAGGCGCTGTGGAAGCGCTCGCGGGTCATGCCGAGCGCCTCGGCCTGCCGGCGGAACGGGTCGCCCTCGCCGTGATCCCACAAGAGGTGCGCGAACGAGGCGGGGGCCATGATCGGGACGACGAAGGACAGCCGCGGATCGATCGAGGCGACGAGCGCCGAGGTGTAGCCGCCGAGGCTCGAGCCCATCATGCCGAGCGGCGCCGGGCTGTGGCGCAGGACGGCGGTGATGGCGGCGCGCACGTCCTGGACGGTCTGGATGAAGGCCTCGTTGGTGCGCACGATGTCGGTCGAGGGGAACAGCTCGCCGGAGAAGCGCGCGGCGGTCGGCTTGCGCAGGCTGTGGAACGGCTGGACGTAAAAGTAGACGTCGAGGCCGAGGTCCCGGTAGAGGGTGGAGATGCTGAACTCGATCTCGTGCAGGCGGCGGTTGCCGACGCACCAGCCGTGCGCGAGCAAGATCGAGGCGGGCGCGGGCCGGTCGTGCTGCCAGGCGTGCAGGTGGACGGTATCGACGCGATCGTAGGTGGCGTACTCGCGCGCGTAGTGCGGGTCGCGCGGGCGGTACGGCGAGGCGAAGGTGAAGTGCGTGGCGCGGCCGTCGGGGAGCCGACGCACGGCCAGCGGGACCAGCGGCGGGGGCGCCGGCGGCGGCGCGAGCAGGCGATCGGGCTCGGCGAGGACGGCGGGATCGGTGTACTGCGCGACGGCCTCGAGGCGACGCTCGAGCTCGGCGCGCGCGAGCCGGTCGAGCTCGTTGCGCTGCATGAGGACGCGACGGAGGCCGTGCCGCATGACGCGGTCGAAGCGGGCGCAGGCGTGATCGGCGAGGGCGCTGAGCATGCGGGTCTGATTTTTGTTTTAGGCGCGCGGACGGCGTTTGAGAAGCAAAATCCTGCCTTGCGCCGGAGGCCGGGCCGGTGCGAGGCTGGCTGCGCATGCGGGTCGCCGTGGCCGGAGCGAGCGGGTTCATCGGACAGGCGACCGTCCACGCGCTGCGGCAGGCCGGACACGCGGTGGTCGGGCTGTCCCGCGGCCGTCGCGGCCGCTTCGAGCGGCCCGGGCTGGAGTGGCGCCCGGTCGACGTGAGCCGCGGCGGGCCAGAGCTGGCGGCGGCCCTGACCGGTTGCGAGGCGGTGGTCAACCTGGTCGGGATCAAGCGAGCCGAGCCGGGGCAGTCGTTCGCGTCGGCCCATGTGGCGACCGTGACGGCGCTGGCGACGGCGATGCAGGCGGCGGGGATCCGCCGCCTCGTCCACGTCAGCGTGGCCGGGCCGCGGGCGGAGCCCCGGTCGCCGACGCCGTACATGGCGACGAAGCGTGAGGCTGAACGTTTGGTCATGTCCTCGGGGACAGATTGGACGATCCTCCGCCCGGGGCCGGTGGCCGGGCCGGGCGACGACTTCGTGCGCAACCTGGCGGCGACGATCCGCCACGCAGGGGTGTTCCCCGCGCCCGACGGCGGCCACGCGCCGCTGCAGCCGGTGCTGGTCGAGGACGTGGCCCTGGCGGTCGTGGCGGCGCTGGAGCGGCCGGCGGCGATCGGGCGCTGCTACGACGTGGTCGGACCGGAGGTGCTGACGCTGCGCGAGGTGGTGACGCGGGTGGCCGACGCGCTGGCGCTGCCGGTGACGCTGGTGCCCTGCCCTGCCCCGCTGCTGGCGGTCGCGGTCGCGGCGCTGGAGAGGCTGCCCGAACCGCTGCTGACGCGGGCCCAGCTCGGGCTGCTCAGCCACGGGCTGGTCGGCGATCCGGGGCCGGCCACGACCGAGCTGGGGCTGGTGACGCAGCCGCTGACCGCGGCCAAGATCGTGGCGCTTTCGGCCGGGGTCGAGGCGTGGCTGGGGCTGTCGCTGCGGCTGCGACGTGGCGACGAGGACATGTTTTTTAAGACATGTTCCAAAGGCGCGATCCACGTGGCCTGGCTGGTGCCGCTGGCGGTGGCGCTGATCTGGGCGCTCGGCTCGCTGACGCAGCACGTGTGGTGGCGGATGCTGGCGGCCAACCTGGTGCTGGTGCCGCTGTGCCTGGCGGCGGTGCGGCTGCCGTGGCTGGAGCTGTGGCGGCCGAGCCTGCGCGGGCTGGTTCAGGGGGCGCTTGCGGCGGTGGTGCTGATCGCGGCCGGGTGGCTCGGGAGCCAGGTGCTGTTCGCGCTGACGCCGGAGGCGCGCGCGGAGGTGGCCGCCGTGTACAGCTGGGTCCACCTGCTGCCGGCCGCGGCGGCGGCGGTGCTGCTGCCGCTGATCGCGGCGGCAGAAGAGGTGGTGTGGCGCGGGGCGGTGGCGTTCGCGGTCGCGTCGCGCGCGGGCCCGTGGTGGGGCGCGGCGACGTCGGCGGCCGCGTTCGCGGTGGCGCACGTGAGCCTCGGGGTGCCGGCGCTGGTGGCGGCGGCCGCCGGCGCGGGCTTCTTCTGGGCCTGGCTCGGGCTCAAGACGCGCAGCCTGTTCGTGGTGATGGTGTGCCACGTGCTGTGGGACGCGTGCGTGGCGGTGCTGCGGCTGTATTGAAGGACATGGCCTTCGGGGCATGTCCGAGGAGCCATGACTCGGGATCGTCGCCTCGTCGCGGACCTGCAGCGTGACCTCCAGGACATGTCCGTGGAGACATCCCGCTGTGGACGGGCGATCACGAGCTCGACGCGAGCGCGGCGCCGAGCTCGGCGAGGCGCCGCCTGGGGCCGCGAATCAAGGCTCCTGCCCGCTCCACGGCCTCGGGACCGGCCTCGTGGAACAGCGCCACGGTCATGAGACAGGCGTAGTCGATGAGCTCGGCGCCGCCGGCGTCGAGAATCTCTCGAACACGACGACCGCGGCTAGCGACCCGAGAGGAAGCCGAGGCGCTGGAACAGCGGCTCGGGGGTGTGGCGGACGACGAAGAGGATCGGGCGCCAGTACCAGGGGACGAAGGCGACGACGGCCCGGCGGGCGATCGCGCGATCGATGTCGCGGGCGGCCCGCTGCGGGGTGGCGAACAGGGCGTTCTTGGGGTGGCCGACGGTCATCGGCGTGTCGACGGGGCCGAGCTTGAGCGTGGTGACGCTGACGCCCGCGGGGTAGAGCCGGCTGCGCAGGCCCTGCAAGTAGACGTGCAGCGCGCCCTTGGCGGCGCCGTAGGTGTAGTTGCGCGGCCGGCCGCGCTCGCCGGCGACGGAGGTGATGACGGCGAGCGTGCCGCTGCGCTGGCGCTCGAGCGCGTTGGCCAGCGGGACCAGCAGCGCGATCACCGAGAGGAAGTTGGTCTGGACGATCCGCGCGGCCTCGGCGACGTCGTGCTCGCTGCGCTGCTGATCGCCGAGGTCGCCGTGGGCGACGAGGGCGACGTCGACGCGGCCCCCGAGCGCGGCCACGCCCTCGTGCGCGAGCGCCTCGGCGCGCGCGAGGTCGGTGAAGTCGCCCGCGGCGGTGGTGACCTCGGCGCCGGCGCAGCGGGCGGCCACCGCCGCGAGCTTGTCGGGGTCGCGGCCGACCAGGTGGAGCCGGTCGCCGCGCGCGGCCCAGCGCGCGCACACCTCGGCGGCGATGGCGGAGGTGGCCCCGAAGACGATGACGTGGCGCATGCGCGGAAGGTAGCCCGGCCCGGGCCGCGGGCGCCAGCGAGAGGGCGAGGGTGCTCGCGCCGCTGCGGGCCGCGGGGACGCGTCGCGTCGGCGGGTCGCCCGCGGCCCCTACTCGCCGGCGCTCGGCCGGAGCTGCGCCTCGACGGACGTCCGCGCGCCTCGCTCGGCCGGAGCGGCGCGCCGACGGCTCGGCCGCCGCGCGGCTCGGCCGAAACTACGCCTCGTCCGTCCTTCTGCACGGGCCGGAACGTACGCGGCGCTCCGCCCGAGCCGCCGTCGATCGTCCTTTCGGACATGCCTCGATCGACATGTTTCAAATGACATGTCTCTTTCGACATGACCGAGCGAGCAGCGCATCGCCCTCACCGCTTCGGCTGGGCCGGCGCGGCGCTCCCGGGCGTGACGTTCTCGTCGCGCCAGGCGGTGGCCTCGGTCAGGTCGAGCGAGCCGGCGGGGCCGAGCGCGGTGAAGGTGGCCAGGGCCCTGTCGATGAGGGCGCGGGCGCGGACGCGGTCGCGCTCGGACAGCCACAACGCGCGGGCCAGGCCGTACTCGGCGCGGCCGCGCAGGAGCGCGTGGACGTCGGTGCCGGCGCGGATCGCCAGGGCGCGCTCGAAGGCCGGGATCGCGGTGGCGTAGTCGCGGGCGTAGAGGCCCCACTCGCCGAGGCCCAGCAGCGAGCGCGCGACCTCGGCGTGGTCGTCGCCGAGGACGCGGCGGCGGATCGCCAGCGAGCGGTCGATGACCTCGCGCGCCGGGCCGAGCTGGCCGGCCTCGAGGTAGGACGCGCCGAGGTTGTCGAGCTGGGTGCACAGCTCGATGTTGTCGGGGCCGTGGCGGCGCTCGAGCGAGCGCACGACCGCCTCGAAGGCGGCGACGGCGTCGATCGGGCGGCGGGCGCGGGCCAGGGCGGCGGCGATGTTGCCCTGGAACACGACCACCAGCGGGTCGTCCTCGCCGCGGGTGCGGAGGATGATGTCGAGGCCGCGGCGCCAGGTCGCCAGGGCGGCGTCGAAGTCGGTGAGGACGAAGTAGAGGTTGCCCTCGTAGCGCAGGGCCGCGGCGACCTCGGGGTGCTCGGGGCCGAAGGCGCGCTCGAGGCGGGCGCGGCTGTCCGGAAGGACAGCCTTCGAGCGGTCGAACTCCTGGCGGGCCCACAGCGCGGTGCCGAACCACTGGCGGGCGCGCGCGGTGGCCGGGTTGTCGGCGCCGTGGAGGGCGTCGTAGGCGGCGACGCTGCGCTCGATGAGGGCCTCGGACTCGGCGTAGCGGCCGAGCGACCACAGCAGCTTGCTGCGCGCGAGGTCGAGGAGGGCGGCGGCGCCTTCGTCGGGAGCGCGGGTCTGGGCGGCGGCGGCGATCTCGAGCCAGACCTCGGCGTGGTCGAGGCGGCCGAGAGTGTTGAGGGTCTCGACGAGCGCGGCCGCGGCGTCGCGGGCGACCGCGTCCTGGCGGCTGGCGGTGGCGGTGGTGAAGGCGGCGCGCAGGCTGGTCTCGGCCTCGGCGTCGCGCTGCAGGAGCGCGAGCAGGCGGCCGCGCGCGAGCTGGGCCTCGGCGACGGCGGGCGCGTAGGCGGCGGCCTCGGCGGCGGCGACGGCCTGGTCGGCGCCGAGCAGGCCGGCCTCGTAGCGGCCGGTGTGCTCGAGCGCGGCGACGTTGGCGAGCGCGCGGCGGACGTTGTCGACGGCCAGCGCGGTGGCCGGGTCGGCCGGCGGCGGCACCTCGGCCCGGAGCACCGCGACGTCGGCGCAGCGCTCGATCGGCGGCAGCGCGGCCACGGCGTCGACGGCCCGCTCGACCACGCCGGCGTCGGCGGCGACCAGCAGGTCGGTGACGGCCCTGACCTCATGGACATGGCGCGAAAGACAGGCCATGCGCAGGTCGAGCAGGTGCTCCGACTGCTCGCCGCGGGCGTGGGCCTCGCAAGCGTCGCGGTGCATGGCGACGATCGCCTCGGCCCGGGCGTCGAGGCGGTTGGCCACGTGCGTCCACGCCTCGTCGGCGAAGCCGAGCCCGGTGGCCTCGAAGGCGTCGGCGGCGGCGTCGCGGCGGTCGGAGTCCCACACGCCGATCAGCCGGGTCTCGCCGCCGAGGCAGCGGCCCTCGTCCTGGAAGCTCCACGCGGCCGCGGCCAGGCCGATCACGGCGCCGAGGCCGAGGCCGACCACGGCATGACGCGCGCGCACCTGCGGGCCGGCGAGGTCGGCCAGCAGCGCGTCCATGCTCGGGTAGCGGGCGTCGGGGGCGCGCGCGAGGCCGCGGGCGAGCACCCGGTAGAGCCGCTTGCCGACGCGCGGGCCGACCTGCACGCGCTCGGGCAGGTCGGCGACCAGGACCTGCTCGCGCAGCTCGTCGACGGTCTGGCCGGCGAACGGCCGCGAGCCCCACAGCGCCTCCCACAGCGCGACGCAGAAGCTGAACTGGTCGGTGCGGGCGTCGACCTGTCCGCCGAGCCATTGCTCGGGGGACATGTAAGCCGGGGTGCCGGCGAAGAAGACGGTGCGCTCGACGCCGAGGTCGACGAGCTCGTCGCCGGCGGGCCGCCGCTCGGCCTGCTCGGCGAGCGCGGCCAGGCCGAAGTCGACCACGCGGACGCGGCCCTCGAGGTCGACGAGGACGTTGCCGGGCTTGAAGTCGCGGTGCGTGAGGCCGACGCGGTGGGCCGCGGCCAGGCCGCGCCCGGCCTCGGAGAACACGGTGAGGATCTCCTGCTGCGTGCGCTCGCGGTCCTCGAGCCAGGCCGACAGGGTGACGCCGCGGACGAACTCCATGGCGATGAACAGCTCGTCGCCGATCGTGCCGGCCTCGTAGACCTGGACGACGTTGGGGTGCGACAGGCGGGCCAGCGCCTGCGCCTCGCGCAGCAGGCGGGCCTGCAGGCGCTCGTCCTGGCGGTGGTGCGAGCGCACGACCTTGATGGCGACGCGGCGCTCGAGCACCTCGTCGTAGCCCGACAGGACCACGCCCATGCCGCCCTCGCCGAGCTCGCTCAGGATCGCGTAGCGGCCGATCCGCCGCGACTGGCGGAGCAGCGAGTCCTCGAGCGGGGCCGCCGGGCCGCGCAGGCTGACGCCCGAGGCCGAGTGGACCGGCGTGCTGTCCCTTCGGCCAGGCGCCGCGAGGACCGTCTCCTCGATCGGACTCGGGCGGGCCCGGGCGGTGACGTCGAGCGCCGGCGACTTGGTGTCGGTGGTCGCGAGCAGGTCCGGGTCCGAGGGCCCGGAGCGCTTGTCGTCGGGCGAGTGGGCACCCACCGTGGAGGACGGTACACGACCTGTGCCCCTCCGGCGAGGACGCTATCGCGCACGGGCACGAGCGCCCCACCCTGCGTGCGCCGGACCACGCGCGGACCTATGCCTGCGCGGAGCCGCGAGATGTCCTTTCGGACAGGTTCTGGAGCCGACAGGCGACCGCCCGGGCAGGTCGCCAGATCTGCCCGGGCGGTCTGGTGGGTGAGGATTACTTGCAGGCCTTCGTGATGCCGACCTTGAGCTGGCAGATCGCGTCGGCGTAGGCGGCGGTGAACACGTCGCGGCGGACGCCGGTCTGGCTCTTGCCGAGGTCGTCGAGGTCGGGGCTCAGCTGCCCGAGCTTCTCGCGCAGGGTCGTCTCGGTGGTCCACAGCTCGGCGGCGGCGCGGCGGATCTCGACGTCCTCGTCGAACGCGTTGAACACCGTGACGATCGGCTCCTTGTCGCCGCCGATGGGCACGCCGGCCGCCTTGACGGCGAGGTTGAAGCGGTCGGCATCGAGCGCGAGCAGGCTGTTGTAGTCGTCGCGCTGCGGGTACAGGGCGCGGATGGCGTCGAGCTCGTTGTCGTCGAAGTCGCCCTCGCCGAGGTTCGCGTCGATCTCCCAGCGCAGGTCGTCCTCCTTGTTGATCATGCCGACGTTGTGGCAGCCCATGCACGACTTGCCGTTGCGGACCACGCCGTCGGGGGCGTTCTTGTCCTGCACGATCTGGATCGGCGCGTCGTCGATGCGGAAGCCGACGTTGTCGACGATCATGTAGCCCTGGAGGCCGTTCGGCAGGCTATAGATGATCTCGCTGCCGTCCTCGACGAAGTTGAACGGGTCGACGAACACGTTGGCGGGGCCGGCGTTGCTCTGGAAGTCGTAGCTGATCCAGTAGACGCGGTTGCTGGCGTTCGGGAAGTCGTGGCGCTCGATCACGCGGTGGTTCTCGGACACGCCCGACTCGTGGAACGCGGCGCGCGCGACCCGGTTCGGGTTGGTCTCGATCTCCTCCTGGATGTTGGCGTCGACGTTGATGCCGAAGCTCTCCTCGAGCTCGAAGCGGGTCGCGGGGATCCGCAGGACGTCGTGGTAGAGCGGCGGCTGGGCGGCGACCTCGACGAACGCGTCGGCCTGCAGCAGGAAGAACTTGGTGTTCGTCGCCTGCTTGACGTCCTCGGCGCTGTCGCCGATGAACTCGATCGCGTACGGGTCCTTGTCGGCGATGAGCTCCCAGGTGTCGCGGAACTCCTCGACGAAGGTGTTGCTCACCGGGTCGAGCACGCGGCCCGGCGCGTCCCAGTCGTAGTCGCGGATGTCGATGCGGAAGATCAGCCGGTCCTTGTCGATCGGCACCGGCGGCACGACCTTGATCTCGTTCGACAGGCTGTTGGCCAGCTTCGACAGGGCGTGGCGGTAGATCTCGATCTGGTCGTCGCACCAGCCGTAGTTGTAGAGGTGGACCAGGCTGAAGTAGCGGATGAAGGGCCGCGCGTCCGCCGAGATCTCCTGGGTGTTGAGGAGGTCGTTGCGGATCAGGTCGATCACCTGCGTGCGCGTCATCCACGGGTTCTCGCCGCACCCGGTCACGCCGGCGCACTCGGCGATCCACTGCTCGACCGCGCGGATGTCGTCCTCGGTCGGCCGCGGCTCCTGGCCCTCCGGCGGCATCGGCAGCATCGTCGCCGCCATGCGGCGGTAGATCGCCGAGTTGTTCGGCTCGCCGGGCACGACCTTGCCGTTCGAGATCAGCGCGTCGAGGTTGGTGATGTAGTTGATGCTGCCGAGGGCCGCGCTGTCGGCCCCGTGACACTGCTTGCAGTTCTTGTCGAGGATGTTGACGGTCTGCGCCGACAGCTCGCCGCAGTTGGCCTCGCCCTGCTCGCCGTCGCTGCCGGTGCTGCTGCCGCCGTCGGTGCCGCCGTTGCCGGTGCCGCCGGTGCCCTCGGTCTCGTCGCCGCTGTCGTTGCCCGGCAGGACGACGGTCTTGCAAGCGCCGCCCACCATCAGCGCGAGCGCTGCGGCGGAGATCAGCGGGATCGATGAGAAGAATCGTTGAGTCATGGTCGAAGGTGCTCCTGGAAGATGTGGCCCGTAGGACAGGTGGGGATCGCGGGGCCCGGGCCGGGGCGACGATCGCGGCCCTCAGGCCAGGGGGTCAGAAGCGCGCAGACAGGAACAGGCCGCCGAACGTCGGCGCGACGGCGGGCGAGACGCGGACGCGCGCCAGCTGCTCCTGGCGCGCCTTCTTGAAGTCGGTCGCGCCGAGGGCGACCAGGGTGACGCCGAGCGCGACGCCGAGGACGCCCGCGACCGCGCCCGCCGCGGTCATCGTGTCGCCCTGCTTCTTCTGCGCCTCGAGCGGGGCGATGTACTCCTCGTTGCCATTCGCCTTCGGCAGCTCGCGGTCGGCGGAGCGGCTGAGGTAGATGCCGCCGCCCATGACGCCGAGGGCCGCGAGGCCGCCGGCGAGGAAGATCGAGCCGGCGATCAGCTCGCCGCGGGCGTTGCGACGGACCGGGTTGGTGCGCCGCACGAGGTCCGGGAGCGCGCTGTCGGCCGCGGTCCGCAGCTCGGTGCTCCACGCGTGCATCGTCTCGAGGTCGTCGGGGTTGACGCGGATGCCGTCGACGGCCCCGCCGCTGTTGGCCGCGAGCAACGCGTCGGCGCGGTCGAGGTGGCGCAGGCTCGCCTCCCACTCGGCCTTGGCCTGGTCGGCGCTGCGCTTGCGCGCGAGCTTCTGCCGGGCGTCGGCGGCCGCGAGGTGCAGCACCGGGTCGCGCAGGGCCTCGGCCCCGCCGGCGAGCAGCCCGACGGCGCCCTCGAGGTTGCCGGCGTCCGACAGCTGCTGCGCCTGGTCCTGCAGCGGCGCGCGCTCGGCCTCCGCCTTCTCGACCTGGGCCTTGATCATCGCCTCGCGCGGCTGCGCCTTGGCGGCGGCCTTCTTCTTGCCCCCGCCCTTGCGCTTGGCCGGCTCGGGGCTGTCTTCGAGGACGACGGTGTCGTCGTCGGCGGGCGCGGCCGCCGACTCGGTCTTCCATCCGCTGCTGGATTCCCCAGGCTGACCGGCCCACGCGGGCGCCGGCGCCACCAGGGACAATGCGATCCCCACCCTCAGGAGCGAACGGCGCCCCTGCGATCGTACTGTCGACATGTGCTCTCCTTAGAGGACCGCGGCCGCGAACGGCGGCGCGCGGCGACGATGCGATCCGACAGGCCGGCCTTGGGTGAGACACACAAGGCTGGCGACGGCCGTGACGGACCGCGAGAATTAGGATTGGCCATCCTGGCCGAAAAGACAGCCTCCCTGGCAGAGCACCTTCCATGGCGCATGGGCGGGATCGCCGCGACGACCGCGGGGCCCGACCCGCGAACTCGAGTAACGGGGCTCGCCCGATCGATCACCGCGACCGACAGAAAATTCGCGAAAGCCTCGTGACAGGTGTATGACGGCGATTTCACGGCCGTGGAGCGACGATGCTCCGGTCGACGTCGAGCCCTGGGGGCGGAAGACCGCCGCGCCATCGACTGCACGCATTGCGGCCGCCGACGAGCCGCATTCGATCATTTAGTAATTCGAATTACCAAATGAACGCTCGCACGCGCCGGCCCGCGCCTCCGCGACGTCCTCGGATTCGCCGAGGTGACGCCGGCGCTCTGCAGGCAAGAGGCAAGCGCGCGTGGCGGCGGCGAGGCGCGCGCGCAGGCCCTCGCCCGGTCGCGCCCACACGACGACGCGGCCGTCGGAGCCAGCCGAGGCCAGGCGGTCGCCGCCGGCGTCGAACGCGAGCGCGTTGACGCCGCCGCCGTGGCCCGCGAGCAGCTCGGGCCCGGCGTCGCCCTGCAGCGACCAGAAGAGGAGCGCCCCGTCGGCGGCGCCGGCGACGATCCAGCCGTCCCGCGGGTCCCAGGCCACGCTGCCGAGCGCCGCCGCCGCCCGGCCGATCTCGGTGCGCACGCCGGTGGCGGCCGCCACGCGGACCAGCGCCCTGCCCTCGCCCGCGACCGCGAGGGCGTCGCCGGCGGGGCTCCAGGCCAGCGCGCGCAGCGGGTGGCCGAGCTCGATGAACACCGTCTGCTCGACGCGCACCAGCACGAAGCCGGCGGCGGTGACGGCCGCGAGGCGCTCGTCGACCGGCGACCACGCCAGCGCGGTGATGGCCCCCCGGCCCTGCGGCGCGCGGGTCGGATCGAGCATGTCCTTGAAGTCATGTCCGGAAGGCCAGAGGAAGAACGCGCCGTCGCTGCCGCCCGCGGCCAGGCGGGCGGTGCGAGGGTCCCAGGCCAGCGCGGACAGCGGGCGGCGGTCGACGCTGACGCGCCGGGGTTCGCCCTCGCCGCGGGGGATCCAGGTGACCGCGCCGCTGTCGTCGGCGACCGCGAGCTCCTGGCCGTCGCGCCGCCAGGCCAGCGCGAGCGCGGTGCCGGCGTGGTCGCGCCGGCGCACCGGCCCGTCGTCGGTCGGCAGCAGCCACACGCTGCGCGCGCCGGCGGCCGCGAGGGCGGTGCCGTCGGGGCTCCAGGCGACCGCGTGCACGGCCGCGCCGAGGTCGTGCTCGCGCAGGGCGGCCGGCGTCAGCCGCCACACCCGCGCGCTGCCGTCGTCGCTGCCGGTGATCAGGCGGACGCCGGCCGGCGCGAACGCCAGCGCCCGCACCGGCCCGGTGTGGCCGCGCAGCACGTAGGGCCGCGCGGTCCCGCCGATCCGCCACACCCGCGCGCTGCCGTCGTCGCTGCCGCTGGCGAACCAACCTGTCCCGAGAGCCAGGCCGGTGACGCCGCCGTCGCCGACCACCGCCGCGACCCGCCGCGGCGCCCCGTCGACCCGCCAGACCTCGACGCCGCCGTCGTCGCGGCCGATCGCCAGCTGGCGCCCGTGGCGGTCCCAGGCCAGCGCGCCGACGGCCGCGCCGCGGCCGCCGACGGCGACCGCGCGCCCCTCCGCGATCAGCCACACCTCGCCGCGCGCGCCGGCCGCGGCCACGCGCGCGCCGTCGGGGCTCCAGGCGACCACCGCCAGCGGGCCGGAGACGCCGCGGAGCGGCGTGACCCGGTCGACCGCGACCAGCGACACGCCCCCGCGCGCGTCGGCGCGGAGCTGCTCGCCCGACGGGCCGCGCCGCGGATCGGGCGGGAGGCCGCCGGCGCCGGGCGTCGGCGGCCCGCCGGCCAGCGCGAAGCGGCGGACGTTGCCGGCGGCGTCGACCGTCTCGACCGCGCCGCGCAGCTCGTCGGCGGCCGGCCGCGGCTTGTCCTGCGGGACAGTCGAGGTGTCCCCGGGGACAGGTGCGCTCGCGGCCCCGTCAGCGTCCGCGGCGGCCAGGACCGCGCCGCGGGGCAGCGCCGGACCGGCGAGCACGATCTCGCGGGGGCCCGGCTTCGACCTGTCCTGGGGGACAGATGGGGGCGGCGCCCCGGCGGCGGCCGGGACCCCGGCGCGGGGCAGCGCCGCGCTGGCGAGCACGACCTCGCGGGGGCGCGCGTTCGACCTGTCCTGGGGCGGCGCCCCGGCAGCGTCTGCGGCGGCCGAGGTCCCCCGGGGCAGCGCCGCGCGGGCGAGCACGACCTCACGGCGGCTCGGGTTCGACCTGTCCTCGGGGACAGCCCCCGCCGCGCTCGGGTTCGACCTGTCCTCGGGGACATTCCCCGCCGCGCTCGCGTTCGACCTGTCCTCGGGGACATCCCCGGGCGCGCGCGCGTTCGACCTGTCCTCGGGGGCATCCCCCGGCGAACGCGCGTTCGACCTGTCCTCCGGGACAGCCCCCGCCGCCCCCGGCACCGCCCCGCCCCTGTCCTCCGGGACAGCCTCGACCCACCGGACCGCCGTCACCGGCCCGTCGTGGCCGCGCAGGATCGCCGCGCTGATCGGCTCGGCCAGCACGCGCTGGGCCAGCGCGCCGGGGTCGTCGAGCTCGCGCAGCAGCAGCGCGGCGGCGGTAGGATCGCGCGGCAGCAGCGAGAACGCGGCGTCGCGGACGCGCAGGGCGTGAGCCTGGCGCTCCGCGGCCGCGCGCTCGACCGCCAGTTCGCCGCTCTGCGCGTCCGCGGGGGCGCTCGCGGGCGCGGCGGCCTGCGGGGCGGCGACGGCCCCCGCACCGGCGTCGGGCTGCGCCAGCGACACCCCGAGCGCGACCAGCCCCGCGGCGGTGAGCGCCGCCCCGCCGGCGATCAGCCACGTCCGCGCGCGGATCGGCTCGGGGGCCTCGGAGAAGCGCCGCCGCGGCTGCAAGGCCGCCAGCAGCTCCTCCATCGTCGGCCAGCGGTCGTCTGGCTTTTCGGACAGCCCGCGTACGATCGCGCGGCGGATGCGCAAAGGGACGCGACTTTCGCGCGGAATGGGCGCGATCTCGACCTGGCCGAAGCGCGGAAGCGAGCCGAACGGCCGCAGACCGAACAAACCTTCGAACAGCGCGACGCAAAAGCTGAATTGGTCGGAGCGCGGCTCGGCGTTGCCGGTGCGTTGCTGCTCGGGCGCCATGTAAGCCGGCGTGCCGAGGATGCTGCCGGTGCGCGTCAGCGGCATCAGCTCGTCGTCGAGGTCCTCGCCGGCATCGAGGGCGCACGTGAGCCCGAAGTCGAGGACGCGCGCGCGGTCGCGGCTGTCGACGAGCACGTTCTCGGGCTTGAAGTCGCGGTGGAGCAGGTTGGCGTGGTGGGCCGCGGCGAGCGCCCGCCCGGCCTGCAGGTAGACCGCGAGCACCGCCTGCCACGGCCGCGGGCGCTCGCGCAGCCACGCCTCGAGCGTCACGCCCTCGATCAGCTCCATGGCGATGTAGATCTGGTCGCCCCACGCGCCGACCTCGTAGATCCGCGCCACGTGCTCGTGCTCGAGGCGTGCCATCGCCCGGGCCTCGCGCAGCAGGCGGGCGCGACCCTGGTCGTCGCCCTGGAGGTGCGGGTGCAGCAGCTTGATGGCGACGCGGCGATTGAGTTGGGCGTCGACGGCCGCATACACGACGCCCATGGCCCCCTCCCCGAGCCGGCGCTCGACGTGAAAGCGGCCGATCATGGTGGGGGCCGCCGGTTCGCCGAACAGCCGGCCCATGACGCGCGCGTGGAGACGGTGGACGTCGACGTCGGCCCACGTGCCCGCACCTGCGGCGCGGGCGGACGGCGAGTCGGGCGGCGTGTGGGGCGGCGTCGACATCGTCGGATCGCAGTGAAGATAACAGGCGGAGCGGCCCCGCGGGCGGCGCGATCGGAGGTAAGATCGAGGCGCCATGGACCCCGACTGGGAACTGCTCTCGGCCTGGCGCAGCGGCGATCGCGGCGCGGGAGAGCGGCTGGTGAAGCGACACTTCGGCGCGATCGCCCGCTTCTTCCGCAACAAGGTCTCGAGCGAGCACGACGCCGCCGACCTCGTCAGTCAGACCTTCCTCGAGTGCACCAAGGCGAAGGACGGCTTCCGCGGCGAGACGAGCTTCAAGCGGTTCGTCTTCGCCATCGCCCTCAACGTGCTGCGCCTCTACATCCGCACCAAGCACAAGCGCCAGGGCGAGGCGCTCGACTTCGGGGCGCTGTGCGCCAAGGATCTGTCGCCGTCGTCGATGAGCTCGATCGTGATGCGCCGGCGCGAGGCCCAGCTCCTGGTGCTGGCGCTGCGAGAGATCCCGCTCGACCAGCAAATCGTGCTCGAGCTCAACATCTTCGAGGGCCTGTCGGGGCGCGAGATCAGCGAGCTGCTCAGCGTGCCCGAGGGGACCGTGCGCGGCCGGCTGCGCCTCGGCAAGGAGCAGCTGCGGGCCCGCCTCGCCGAGCTGGCCCGCTCGCCGGCCGAGCTCCAGGCCACCCTCACCGACCTCGAAGGCTGGGCCGCCAGCATCCGCCGCGCCCTCGACCGCGACGACGGCGACGACGGCCCGGCGGCGACCGGCTCGTGAGCGCGCGCGCCGGCGACCGGCCGCGACGCGGCTTCACCGGCCTCCCGCGGCCGATCGCCGCGCTATAGTCGGGCCCCCCGAGGACCCCGAGATGAACGCCACCGGCACCCTGAGCCGTGCGACCCAGATCGTCTATCGCGTCGGCTCCCGCCACTCGAGCGAGGTCGACACGCTGACGCTCGACCCCGACGGGCGGGCGACGTGGACCTCGCAGGGCCGCTACTGCGAGGTCCAGCTGCCGCCCGAGGTCTACGGCGACATCCTCGGCCGCCTGGCGCAGTACGGCTTCAAGGCGGCGACCGGCCTGCACGGCGACGCGATGGCCGACTACCAGCACGAGATCGAGGTGCTCGAGGGGCCGAAGAAGAAGTCGCGCTGCACCCTGCGGCTCGGCCACGAGTTCGGCACCTACCTCGGCGACGCGCCGATCGGCATGAAGGAAGTGGTCGCGCTGCTCGACCGCGTCGCCAGCCGCGTCGAGTCGGGCGCCGACCTGTCCGAATCGCCCGACGCGCTGATGAGCGCGCTGCTGCGCAACCTCGACTTCCCCTACGTCAACCCGCACGGCGAGCCGGGCGCGTTCCAGCTGATCGACCCGCGCGGGCAGGTGCTCGCGGCCTCGTCGCTGCGGTTCGCCCTGCCGCACGCCAGCGGCCTCTTGCCGTTCCGCGACGGCGACCGCTTCGGCTTCGCCCGCGCGACCGGCGAGGTCGTGATCGCCCCGGCCTACGCGCTGACGCTCGGCTTCAGCGAGGGCCTCGCGGCGGTCAAGCTCGAGGGCGGCTGGGGCTTCATCGACGTCCGCGGCGAGCTCGTCATCCCGGCCCGCTTCGCCGCCGCCGCCAGCTTCGCCGACGGCCTCGCGTGCGTGCAGCTCGGCGACCAGACCGGCTACTGCGACCGCGCCGGCGTGTTCGTCCCGGCGCCGCCGCAGGCCTCGCAGCTCGGGCGGTTCGCCGAGGGTCGGGCCCCCTTCCGCGCGCTGTCGCGGATCGGCGTGCCGGCCTGGGGCTACATCGATCGCGCCGGCCAGGTCGTCGTGCCCGCCGGCTTCGACTACGCCGGCGAGTTCTGCGAGGGCCTCGCCTGCGTCCAGCAGGACGACCTGTTCGGCTTCATCGACGTCGGCGGCGCGTGGGCGATCGAGCCGCGCTTCACGGACGCCGGCGACTTCCACGAGGACCTCGCCGCCGTCGGCGACAGCGGCCAGTACGGCTACTGCGACAAGAGCGGCACCGCCGCCGTCGACTTCCGGTTCCTGCGCGCCGGCAACTTCGCCGAGGGCCTGGCGCCGGTCGGCGTCGGCGCCAAGACCGGCTTCATCGACCGCGAGGGCCGCATGGTCATCGAGCCGCGCTTCGACCTGGCCCAGAGCTTCAGCGAGGGCCTGGCCGCGGTGCGCATCGACCACAAGTGGGGCTTCATCGACCGCGCCGGCCGCATCGTCATCGAGCCGATCTACGAGGGCGCGGGCCCGTTCGGCGACGGCGTCGCCTGCGTGCGCAAGTTCGCCGACCCGCGCCCGGTGATCCATACCGGGTCCAAGAAGGTCATCATCAACATGGGCAAGAAGACATGACCGAAGCGCCAGATCCGCTGGCACGCCTCGGCTGGGACGAGCACGCCGCCGGCGCCTGGGCGGCCCACCGCGGGGACGGCAACGTGCCCGGCCGCGTCGCCGCCGAGCACCGCGGCGGCTACGTCGTCCTCGCCGCCGCCGGCGAGCTGCGCGGCGAGCTGGCTGGCAAGCTGCGCAAGGCCGCGGCGAAGGACGCGATGCAGAAGCCGGCCGTCGGCGACTGGGTCGCGCTCGACGTCCACGCCGCGGCCGGCACCGCCACGATCCACGCCGTCCTGCCGCGCAAGACCGTCCTCACCCGCCGCGCCGCCGGCCGCGCCGCCGCCCCGCAGATCGTCGCCGCCGACGTCGACAGCGTCTTCATCGTCCACCCGCTCGACCAGCCGCCCAACCTGCGCCGGCTCGAGCGCTACCTGGCGATCACCCTCGCCAGCGGCGCCGCCCCGGTGCTCGCGCTGACCAAGGCCGACCTGGTCGACAGCGCCGAACCTGTCCTTTCGGCCATTCGCCCGCTGCTCGCCCGCATCGCCGGCGATCGCCCGGTCCCGGTCCACGTGCTGTCGAGCGTCAGCGGCCAGGGCCTGGACGAGCTCGACGCCTACGTCGCCCGTCCGCAGACCACCGCGCTGATCGGCGCCTCGGGCGTCGGCAAGAGCACCCTCATCAACCGCTGGCTCGGCGAGGATCGGCTCAGCACCGGCGGCCTGCGCGACGACGGCAAGGGCCGCCACACCACCACCCACCGCGAGCTCCTGGTCCTGCCGCGCGGCGGCCTCGTCATCGACACCCCGGGCATGCGCGAGCTCGGGCTGTGGAACGCCGACGAAAGCGTGCCCGAGGCGTTCGCCGACATCGCCGCGGTCGCCGAGGGCTGCCGCTTCCGCGACTGCACCCACGCCCACGAGCCCGGCTGCGCCGTGGTGGCCGCCGCCGCGGCCGGGCAGATCGAGCCCGAGCGCCTCGACAGCTACCGCAAGCTGGTCGCCGAGCTGGCCTCGCTCGCGCGCGACCGCGAGACCGCCGCGCGAAATCGCGCCCGCAAGGCCGACCACCGGGCCCTGCGCGCCTACTACAAGGACCCGCGCACCCGCGGCCAGCGCGACTGACCGCGGCGGAGGCCGCTCGCAAGTCCCGGCTGGCGATGCCATCTTCCCGATCGCCGCGCCGGCGCTTCGGTCCTCCGGCGGAGCGCCGCTCCGGCCCTCGCGCTCGCGGCCCGAGCGACCTCCGCGCCGCTTTACAGCCACCGCGTTCAGCGATGAACTCAAAGCGCCCCCGCACGGCGGCCGCGACCGCGGAAATGCCGGCCCAGCCCGCCGTGTTGTGCCGGAGCTCGCCCGATGCGCCCGCGCCGTCCGTCCCTGCCCTGTCTCGTCCGCGCGAGCGCGGTCGTCCTGGGCCTGTCGGTCGCGCCGGCCGCCCACGCCGCGCCGGCCAAGCTGCCGCCGAACATCCCGCGCCCCTCGGTCGACCTCGAGCCTGACGGCGCCGGCCGCCTGAAGCACCGCGGTGACGGCTTCACCGCGATCATCTACCCCGACGGTTCGGTCGAGTTCCGCGACCACGGCGGCACCGCCGACATCAACTTCCTCGGCCTCGACCTGTGGCGCCGCCGCCTCCGCGAGCCCGAGCCCGAGCGTCACCCGCCGTGGTTCATGGGCGTCGTCGACGAGGCGCTCTACCCCAGGCGCGCCGCTCCCTACGGCCCCGCGCCGATCCTCGCCGGCTTCGGCGCCCGCTTCGGCGGCCTCGCCGACGGCCGCCGCAAGAACCGCCACAAGAGCGCCAAGCAGGCCTTCATGATCGCCACCGAGCAGCTGCGCTTTCACCTCGCCAACGCCTGGTACAAAGAGCGTTTGCGCAGCGAGCTCGCCGACCTCGGCGGCCAGCTGCTCGAGGTGTGGCGCGACGCCAAGCTCCCGCTCGCCGAGCGCAAGCGGCGGATCTTCGAGCGCTGGGAGGAGTGCGAGGACCCGACCACCACGCGCCGCACCGACGTCGACCTCATGCGCCTCGAGGTCGCCCGCACCGCCCGCGCCAAGATCGAGGCGTTCGTCCGCCAGGTCGCGCCGTACGGTTCGCCGCAGGCCTTCACCGAGGCCGAGCTCGATCGCCTCAACGCCGGTCGCGCCGGCAAGGCCCGCTTCCGCCCCTACGACGCCCCCGTGCTGCCCGAGGACGTCAGCGCCGAGACGGAGCTCGGCGCCGCCGCCGTCGCGCCGCAGACCACCCCCGAACCGCCGCCGCCCGACCCGCCGCCGACCCCGACCCCGATCGGCCCCGACCCCGGCCCCGGCTTCTCGCCCGCGCGCTGAACCGCCGCGCTCGTGCCGGACGCGGCCGCCCCGCGGCCTGCGGCCTTCACCTGGCCGTGCGGTCATGCCCATGAAGACATGTCCTGTACGCCAGATGCGCCAGAGCACCCACGTGGGCGCGGCGCACCGGTGAGCGCGGCGATCTCGTCGACTTCGTCCGGCAGGCTTGCGGTGCCGCTGCGCGACGCGTATGTCCGTCGGGGACATCTCGCCGCGAGGGTCGCGCATGGTCGGCCTGGCCGTGGGCGCCTGCCCGGGCGCGAAGTACATGTCGCCCCGGACATGCCCCCTACGACATGTCCTTCTCAAAATGTCCCAAACGCCATGTCTTTCGTCACACCTCGCCTCGACTGACCGCACGCTCCGACCGCGCCGAACGGTCGAGCTCGCTGGCCGCCGCCCGCGCTCTCCCGGCTGCGCCCCTCGCCGGCGCCCCTGCGCGCGCGCGGCGACCGGGGCGGCTGGGCGTCACTCGCGTGCGTGCTATCCCGAGCCGCGACGGAATGCGACGCCGGCCGGTGCCGTTGTCGTGACGCTCCGCCTCCTCGTCATGAGCGCCCGCATCGACCTCCTCGTCACTCTCGGCCTGTCCGCCCTCGCCTGCACCGCGCCGGCGGCGACACCCTTGCCCGTGCCGGCCAAGGTCGAGCCCACCCCTGCCTCGCCGCCGCCGCCTCCGCCGCCGGCCCAGGACGACGCCGCGCTCGCCGATCGGCTCGGCGACGCCAACACCCCGCCCGAGCTGCTCGAGCGCGGCGCGGCCGCCAAGATCTGGGCCGACCACGTCATCGACCGCGGCATCAACCCGTTCTACCTGCGCGGCGACTTCGACGGCGACGGCGCGCCCGACTACCTCGTCGGCGTCGTGCCCAAGCTCGGCGCCGGCGCGCAGCCGCGGCTGGTCGTGCTGCGCGGCGGCGGTCGGCCGGCCGTCTGGATCGACGCCGATCCGGAGGCCGGCCTCGGCTTGCCCGCGCGCGACGCCTGGTACGTCCACGACCGCGGCACCTCCGTCCCCTCGGGGCCCGGCGGCAAGGCGCCGGCGCTCCACGGCGACGGCATCGTCATGATGAAGCTCGAGTCCTCGAGCGCGCTCGTCTACTGGGACGGCGCTCGCTTCCGCAGCCACTGGCTGTCGGACTGAGGCGAGATCGGCTACCTCGATCGCTCGTCGCGCTCGAAGTCGAGGCTCGCCGAGTTGATGCAATAACGCAGACGTGTCGGCTGTGGACCATCGGGGAACACATGCCCCAGGTGGCCGCCGCAGCGGCGGCACAGGACCTCGATGCGCCGCATGCCGTGGCTGGTGTCGACCCGCTCCTCGATGGCCGAGCGGTCGACCGCGTCGAAGAAGCTCGGCCAGCCGCAGCCCGAGTCGAACTTCGTCGTCGCGTCGAACAGCAGCGCCTGGCAGCCGGCGCAGCGGTACTTGCCGGGCGCCTTCTCGTCCCAGTACGCGCCCGTGAACGCGCGCTCGGTCCCTGCCTGGCGCAGCACCCGGTACTGCTCCGGAGTCAGCGTCGCCCGCCACTCCGCGTCGCTCTTGTTCACCTCTCGTTCCGACATGCCTGGACCATAGCGCGTCCGCGCCCTCGCGGCTGCCCTCGCGGCCTCGACGCGGCGCCCCTCGAGGCCTTCGGCCCCCCCGCCGATTCTGCGTTGCAAGCCCTCCGGCCGGCCTCTACCGTGGCTTCCGAGGAGGCGACCGAGTGTCACGATCCCTACCACGATACCTGGCCGCGCTGGCCCTCGTCGCGCCGGCGATCGGCTGCGGCGGAGGCGGCGGCGGCGGTGACGATGCCACCGTCACCGCCGGCGTCACGGAGAACCCCGGCCCGAGCGAAGGCTCTGCCGGCACCGACGGCGGCGATCCGACCGAGGGCGGCACCGACACCAGCGACGATCCGACCGGCGGCAGTCAGCCTGTCTCGTGCGACGCGGGGCCGCAGCCGGGCCCGATGCCGCGGCTCGTCCGGCTCACGCACCAGCAGTACGACCTCACCGTCGCCGACCTCTTGAAGTTGAACCTCGACCCGCTGCCCTCGGCCGAGTTCCTCGCCGACCCTGCGGTCGCCGGCTTCGACAACAACGCCGCGCAGATGGTCGTCAAGGACCGCCTCGGCCGCGACTACCGCCGCGCCGCCGAGCGGCTCGCCGGCGAGGCCGCCAAGCCCGACGCCCTCGCCGCCCTGCTGCCGTGTCAGCCCGAGGGTGACGGCTCGCAGTGCGCCGCCCAGTTCGTCACCGAGTTCGGCCGCCGCGCCTTCCGTCGCCCGCTCACCCCGACCGAGCAGACGACCTACAGCGGCCTCTTCACCCAGGGCCAGGGCCTCTACCCCGAGGGCACCCCGTTCGAGCAGGGCATCCGCTTCATCATCGAGGCGATGCTGCAGTCGCCGCACTTCCTCTACCGCGTCGAGCTGAGCGACAGCATCGACAGCGACCAGGTCATCCCGCTCGGCGGCTACGAGCTCGCCTCGCGCCTGTCCTACTTGTTGTGGGGCAGCATGCCCGACGATGTCTTGCTCGCCGCCGCCGAGGCCGGCGAGCTGGACACGCCCGAGGGCATCGAGGCCCAGGCGCGGCGCCTGCTCGACAGCCCCAAGGCCGAGGCGCCGGTCGCCGACTTCCACCGTCAGTGGCTCGAGCTCGACAAGGTCGACAACCTGCAGAAGAACACCGACCTCTACCCCGAGTTCAACGCGGCCCTGGCCGACGCCATGCGCGAGGAGACGCAGCGGTTCGTGCGTCACGTCGTGTTCGAGCTCGAGGGCGACTACGCCGCCCTGCTCACCGCCCCGGTCACCTTCGTCAACGCCGAGCTCGCCGCCCTCTACGGCCTGCAGGGCCAGTTCGGCGCCGAATTCACCGAGGCCGCCCTCGACCCGCAGAAGCGCGCCGGCATCCTGACCCAGCCGAGCTTCCTCGCCACTCACGCCTACCAGAGCATGTCGTCGCCGATCTTCCGCGGCGCCTTCGTGCAGAAGCAGATCCTCTGCACCCCGCCGCCGCCGCCGCCCGGCGGCATCGATCCCAACCTGCCGCCGCTCGGCGACGACATCGTCACCACCCGCGACCAGGTCGAGGCGCACACCCAGCAGGACCCGTACTGCGCCGGCTGCCACAAGAGCATCATCAACCCGCCCGGCTTCGCCTTCGAGCACTACGACGCGCTCGGCAAGTGGCGCGACCTCGACAACGGCGCCCCCGTCGACGCCAGCGGCGAGACCATCTCCGGCGCCTGGCTGTTCTCGTTCACCGACGCGATCGACATGGTCAATCAGATCGGCGAGTCCGCCAACGGCACGCGCTGCTACCTCACCAACTGGTTCCGCTACGGCTACGGCCGCGACGTCGCCCCGATCGATCGCTGCACGATCGACGCCCTCGACGCCGAGCTGGCGGCCTCGGGCTACAACATCAAGGAGCTGCTGGTGTCCCTCACCCTGACCCGTACCTTCCGCTTCCGCGCGGTGGAGGAGTGATGACCATGAGACGGCGCAACTTCCTGCGAGGCGCGTGCGGAGTCGCGGTCGCGCTGCCCTTCCTCGAGTCGCTGAACTGGCGGCGCTTCATCAAGACCGCCAGGGCGGCCGAGCCCGGCGGCAAGCGGCTCGTCGTGTTCTTCATGTGCAACGGCGTCAACATGGAGACCTTCTTCCCCGCCGCGCCCGGCCCGCTGACGGCCGCGTCGCTGATGGGCACCAGCATCGAGCCGCTGGCCGACTACGCCGGCAAGCTGCTGATCCCGCGCGGCATGCACATGGTGCCCAAGGGTTGGGGCCAGGACGCCGACACGCCGGGCGACGACCACGCCAAGGGCATGGGCCACAAGCTCACCGCCGAGGCCCTCGATCCCAACACCCTGTACGCCCGCGGGATCTCGGTCGACCAGCGCGCCGCCCAGGAGCTCAACAAGGACGGCAGCCCGTCGATGACGCTCTCGGTCGGCTGGCGCCACACCAACGTGCTCGGTCACATCTCGTACGCCGGCAACAACACGCCCGTCACGCCCGAGGGCAACCCGTGGCTGACCTACCAGGACCTCATGGGCCTGGGCGGCCTCGACGAGATGGTGAAGATGCAGATCGCCACGCGCCGCCAGAGCGTGCTCGACCTGGTCGAGGAGGAGTTCAAGGCGCTCAAGGCCAAGAACCTCAGCCAGGCCGACACCCTGAAGCTCGAGATGCACGCCGACTCGATCCGCGACCTCGAGATCGACATGGTCGGCAACGGCCTCATCGAGTGCGCCCTCGACCCGGCGCGGGCCGCCGAGATCGAGGCGATCGACCCCAACTCGGTGCAAGAGGACTGGCAGTTCAAGACCATCGGCCTGATGCAGCTCGACGTCCTGGCCATGGCGATCGCCTGCGGGGCCACCAGCGTCGGCAGCATCCAGTGGGCCTCGGGCTCCGGCGGCCCGATCTACAAGTGGGACGGCATGAACCACGAGTTCAACCACCACAAGCTGTCGCACGGCAACACCAAGGACGACAACTCGGGCGAGGAGGTGGCCGGCTACCTCGAGATGCTGACCCAGATCGATCGCTGGCACGCCGAGCAGTACCGGCACCTGCTCGATCGCCTCTCGTCGTACACCGAGGGCGACGGCACCGTGCTCGACAACAGCGCGGTCGTCTGGCTCAACGAGCTGTCCGACGGCAAGGCCCACTCGTACCTCGACCTCCCGGTCATCATCGCCGGCAGCGCCGGCGGCTACCTCAAGCAGGGCCAGTACATCGACCTCATCGGCGGCCAGGACCCCTGGGTCCAGACCCACCCGCACAACCGCCTGCTCATCACCCTGCTCAACGCCGTCGGCTGCACCGACGACGGCGGCCCGGTCACCCAATTCGGCCGCGCCGGCCTCGAGCAGGGCGAGTACGCCGAGCTGCGGGCCTGATCCGCGAAGGCCGCGACGAGAGGACCACCGAGCGCTCGCTCGGTGGTCGCTTCGTCTTCATGGTCCCATGTCCCGAAGGACATGCAGCGACGCGCCGGTCGTGCCGACGCGGCCCCCGAGCGGCGCTCCATCGCGCGCCTCCGCGGCGACGCGACTGGCGCGGAGCCGCGCCGTCGCGCATGCTCGCGGCGGAGACCTCGCCATGCCCCAGACCTACCACGGCAGCTGTCACTGCGGCGCGATCCGCTTCGAGGCCGACATCGACCTGTCCCGGGGGATCCGCAAGTGCAACTGCAGCTTCTGCTGGAAGCTCGGCTACCGCAAGGCGCTCGTGCCCGACGAGGCCGTGCGCACGACGGCCGGCCAGGACGCCATGAAGGACTACCAGCCGACCCCGCTGCACTGGCCGCCCGGCGACATCCACCACTACCACTGCGGCCGCTGCGGCGCCCACGTGTTCTCGCGCGGCTACCTCGAAAAGGAGATGGGCGGCCACTTCTGGGCCGTCAACGTCGCCTGCCTCGACGACGCCACCGAGGAGGAGCTGGCCGCCGCGCCCGTCATCTACGAGGACGGCAAGCGCGACCGCCAGGACCAGCCGCCGGCGATCACCGCATACCTCTGACGGCAGCGCGTTCGCGGCGAGCGCCGCGAACGCGAGGGCCTGACCCTCGCGCGAACGCCTCGAGCGCCGCCTGCGGCGCCTCGTCGGCAAACACCTTCGCCAGCGTCGCCGACAGCTGCGGACGCCCCTCGCCTCACCCTCGCGCGAATGCGTCGAGCGCCGCCTGCGGCGCCTCGTCGGCGATCACCTTCGCCAGCGTCGCCAACAGCTCCGCCTGCGGATGCCCGTCGCCTCGCGCGCGCGCCACGTTCGCCGCCAGGTCCCAGCCCGGCGAGCGCACCCCGGCTGCCAGCGCCGCGAGCAGCTGCGTCAGCGCGTCGGGGCACAGCTCCGGCGCGTGGGCGAACGCGTAGAAGCACAGCTCGCAGCGCAGCGCCGACGCCGGCTCCGACGCGTCCAGCGCGCGCGCCAGCAGCTCGCGGCCCTCGGCCGCGCGGCCCTCCGCGAACAGCAGCCGGGCGAAGTTGCCGAGCAGGTTGCCGTCGTCCGGCTCGACCGCCAGCGCCCGGCGGTACAGCGCCTCCGCGCCCGCCATGTCAGCGAACGCGCTGACGCGGAAGTTCGCGTAGTTGCCGAGGTGATGCGCGTCCTCCGGCGCCCGCGCGATCGTCTCGCGGTAGGCCGCGTCGGCCCGCGCCGCGTCGCCGCGGACCAGCGCGAGGAAATTGGCGTAGTTGCCGCGATGGTCCGCGTCCTCGCCGTCGATCGCCAGCGCCCGCTGATAGCACGCCTCGGCCAGGTCGTGCTCGCCGCACACGTCGCTGAGGAACGCCGCGAAGTTGCCGAGCATGTCCGCGTGGTCAGGCGCCTCTGCCAAAAATTTCTCGTAGAAGCCGCGCGCCAGCGGATTGCCGGCCCGGTGCAGCGCCGTGGCGAAGCTCGCGTGGACCGGCGCATCGGCCGGCAACGCCTCCACCAGCAGCGCGAACACCGGATCGCTGGCGCCCGGCGCCGCGTGCTCGCGCAGCCAGCCCAGCGTCACCGCCAGCGACGCGCCGCTCGGTTCGATCACCTTCGCCAGCCGCATCAGCGACACCACGCGCGGCCACGCCTCGTCGGCGATCGCCGCCGCGACCGCGGGGAGGATCGATCGCCCCTCGAACCCCGCGTCGATCAGCAGCACGCGCGCCAGCTCGACGTGCGCCGCGTGGAGCGGCCCGCGCTCGCTCGCCCGCTCGTCCAGGGCCACGCGCGGGTGCTGCGGGACCACCAGCGACAGCTCGAGCCCCGCCGCGCGCGCCGCCGCCTCGCGCGTCGCCCTCAGCTCGTCCTCGCCGACCGGCAGCGGGCTGCCGACCACGCGCGTCGCCAGCCCCGCCTCCTCGCAGCGGCGCCGCAGCTCGGCGGTGCCGGCCACGTGCTGGCGATCGAGCGCCGTGAACAGCACCACGCGATCGGCGAGCGCCCGCACCCCGCGCTCGGCCGCCCGCGACGCACCGGCCGCCGCGTCGATCAGCACGAGGTCCGCCACCTCGGCCGCTACGATCGCCCGGCGCAGCTCGCCCCACGCCACGTCGCGCGCCTCGGCCGTCCACCCGTCCAGCCGGTCCCAGTAGCTCGCATCGAGGCGCCCCGCCGGCAGCACCCGCAGCCCCTCGCCGAGGGGCACGCACCGCTCGACCAGCGCCTGGACGCCGCCCCGCGCGACGGCCCACTCGACCAGGCCTTCGCCGTCACTCCCGACGATCCGCGTCAACCCCGGCGACTCGAGGTCGAGGTCCACCAGCAACACCCGCAGCCCGCGGGCCGCCAGCACACGACCGACGCCCCACACCGCCAGCGTGCGCCCCACCCCGCCGTGAGCCGACCAGCACGCGATGAACGACGGCGTCCGCATGCGCGACTCTTACCGCGCAAGACCCCGTCCGCGCTCGTGCCTCGCCCTCGCCCCCGCGTGCGCTTCCCCCGGTCGCCCGCCCCGCCGCGTCTCCGACATGTCCCAGGAGACATATAGCCCCGCGCTCCTCCGCCCGCCTTACCGGCCCTGTCGCTCGGCGGTCGACAAACCGGCCTCATTCGCCGCCGGCGCACGGCTGCTCTTTACGCCATGTCTCCGGGGACATCCGGACCTTGCCCGCGCTCGCGAGCCCGTCGTGCACGGCTGATCTTTCCACCATGTCCATGAGGACACCTCGAACCTCGGCGCTCGCGCGCTCCCCGTGCGTGGCTGCTCTTTCGACCATGTCCACGAGGACATCTCGAACCTCACCGCCGCATCGACCGATGAGTCGGACGGCCAGAACGCCGTCGTCCCGCGCAGCCGCGCAGCTCCTCCGAGTCACCGGGCGCCCGCGCAGCCCCACAGACTCCCCGAGTCAGCCACGCTCCTGCTCGCCCGCGCGAGCCGCCCGGGCCGCCACGTGCGCCCGGCGATCCTCGCGAGCCCACCGCGCCAGCGCCCCCAGCAGCCCGAGCGCGGCCAGCGGCCACAGCGGCGCCAGCGGGTCGCGCCGGGCCTTGCGTTCCGCCCACGTCGCCGGCCGCTCCCACGCGAACCGCAGCGATCCGGCGGGCGCCGGCGCCAGCCCGTGCCTCGCCCGCACCTCCGGGGCCAGCTGCGCGAACGGCTCGTCCGCACAATCGACGCGCATCAGCACCCGCGCCTGCTGCTGCCCCGCGAAGTGCTCGCGCAGGTCGGAGCCCGGCAGCGGCAGCGGCGCGCGCAGGCCCTCGAGCAGCACCTCGCGCGGCGGCTCGCCGGCGTGCTCGAGCGCCCAGCGGCGGCACAGGTAGCGCGCGTGCCACTGCGCCAGCCGCTCGCGCTGCCCGAGCACGTTGTCGGCGATCTTGCGCCAGCGGTCGTGCCACGGGTGCGGCCGCGGCAGGTCGTCCACGCGCTGCGGCTCCTCGCCGAAGCGATGGCGCACCCCGGCCGCGTCGACCACCGTCGCGCGCAGCAGCTGCTGGTCGCGCGGCGGATTGGGCGCGAACATCGACCACACCTGGCTCGTGAAGCTCAGCTCGATCCACGGCCCCACCAGCGTCCGCGCCTGCGCTCGCCACGGCAGACCGGGCCACGCCGGCAGCTGCCACACCAGCAGCGCCACCACGTGGTACGCGACCAGGCCTCCCGCCGCCAGGCGCCCCGCCGGCCCGTGCGCCCACGGCTCGGGCAGCGCGACCGCGGCGCCTCGCTCGCGCCGCGCGATCCGCCAGCCCGCGATCGTCAGACCTGTCCCCGCGGCCAGCCACGCCGCGTGCCACGCCCGCGCCCCCGCCCCGCCGATCAGCGCGATCGCCCCGCCGGCCAGCACCACCATGCCGGCCCCCCCGATCGCCCACCCCGGCAGCGCCGCCGCGTCGCGGTGCTGGTGCGGCAGCGACGGGTCCTCGCAGGCTGTCTCTTCGCGCAGGTGCTCGGGGACAGGTACGCCCCGCCGCGCCAGCCCGCCCAGCGCTCGCCGCAGCGTCGCCACCGCCCACGGACCTGCCCCACAGACCAGGTAGGCCGCCAGCGTCGCCGGCGCGAACGCCCCGACCGCCAGCAGCGCGTGGTTGCCGAGGTGGAACAGCGCCCCGAACCCGAGCCACCACTTCGGCGCCAGCGGCCCCGCGGCCAGCCGCCGCGCCGCCGCCCCCGCCCGCGGCCCCGCGATCGCCACCGCCGCGCACACGGCGGCCAGCACCGCCAGCGCCGCGGCGCGCTCCGCCGCCCCCGGGGTGCCTGGCTTTTCGACCAGGTCCATCGGGACAGCCGCGGCGATCGCCGCCGCCCCCGCCAGCCCGCCCCAGCACAGCCGGGCCGCCGCGCTCGCCGGCCCGCGCAGCGCCGGCGCCCCCGAGCGCCCCAGCGCTCGCGCGGCCAGCCCGACCAGCACCAGCGGGAACAGCCGCTCCCACCACATCACGCCCCAGCTGGCCAGGCGCAGCGGCCACGGCCCGACCGCCGCGATCGCGGCCGACATGTCCCAGCGGACATACGTGTCGCGCAGCAGCACCAGCAGCAGCGCGTCGCCCGTCTGCCACGCCGTGCCCGCCTTGGCCCAGCCGTTGGCCGCGTAGCACAGCGCCAGCTGGGCGGCGATCAGCGCCTGCGGCCAGGCCGGGATCCGGCGATAGATCGCCGCCAGCCCGCGCGGCGCCGCGGGCGACGGGGCCGCGCCCGCGCCCGCACCTGGCCCCGAGGGCATGCTCAAAAGGCCACGTCGTCGCAACGCCCGGCAGCGCCGCCAGTTGTCGACGCTGTAGGCCGCGCCGCAGCGCGACCACGTCAGCAGGAACAGGAACGCGCAGAACACCTGCTCCCCGCCCCAGTGCGCGTCGCCGCGGCGCAGCAGCCCGGCGTAGAGCAGCCACGTGGCGATCGCGCTGAGCCGCGTGCGAAAGCCCAGCGTGAGCGCGAGCGCGGCCGCGAGGAGCAGGCCGAGGTGTACGGCCACCCCACCCGGGCTGTCGCCGAAGTACAGCGGCGACCACCGGCCGCTGCTCACGAACTCGGCCACCGCCCAGGCGTCGCGCGGGCCCGCGGGCTCGCGCACGCCGTCGCCGAAGCCGACCAGCGCCCCGCGGCCCATCAGCTCGGGAACGGCGGCCCGGGGCACGATCCCCTCGTCGGAGAACAGATACGGGGCCAGCGGCGCGATCTCGAGCAAGCTGACGAGTAGACAGCAGCCGAACGCGATCCGGAACAGCGCCAGCGGCCGCGGATCGACGGCGCGCAGCAGCACGCGGCGCAGCCCCTCGCGGTGCAGCGCGACGAGGCCGACGAGGCTCGCGGCCGTCAGGGCGAGCGCCACCGCGAGTCCCGCAGACACCGGTTCAGTGTACCCGACGCCCGCCGCACCGCGCCGGCGCTGGCAGATTTTCTGGTCGCCCGTGCCCTCGATCTGCTAAGGTCCGGGCATGTCTTCGCTTATCGATTGCCCCGAATGCGCCTGTCTGTTCCGCGCCTCCGACGCGACCTGCCCGTTCTGCGGCCATACGCAGCGTCACTCGCTCGGCTCGACGTGGGCCGCCGTCGCCTTCACCGCCAGCCTGGGAGTGATGGGCGCCGCTTGCCAGGTCGACCGCGACCTCGGCGACGAGACGTCGGCGACCGCCGGCGACCAGACGTCGACGAACACCGGTGACACCGCCGACACCGCCGTCGACACCTCGCCGGCCACCGAATCGACCAACCCCGGCGGCGAGACGATCGACCCGACGATCACCACCACCTCCAGCGACGGCGCCACCTATGCCGGCCCCGACGAGGAGTGGACGACCTGGGGCGATACCACCACCACCACCACCGACACGTCGACGTCGACCACCAACACCACCCCGGGCACGACGACGACCACGACCAGCGCCACCAACGACTCGTCCGACGCCAGCACCTACGCCGGCCCCGACGAGGAGTGGACCACGACCGACTGGACGACCAGCACGTCCGACGCCAGCACCTACGCCGGCCCCGACGACACAACCTTCTGAGCGCCCGCCTGCGCGCCTCGCCGGCGGCCGTTCGGGCCGCATGTCCCCACCGACATGTCCCTGGGGACATGCGTCCATGGTTCGCCGCCGCCCTCGCGGCGTCCGCCCGCGCCGCATGCCCCGCGGACGTGTCCCCGTGGTCATGCGGCCATTGCTCGTCGCCCCGCCCCCGGTGGCCGTCGCCGTCAGATGTCCCGAAGAACACGTTCAAAAAACATGCCCTTCGGGCCATCGACGCCATCGCCGCGGCGGCCGCCCGCATCTCACGCCAGCGGGCGCGCTCGCCCGCGTGAGCCTCGCTCTTTACAGCGCGACCGTGTGCCCGGCCCCGTACGGCTCCTCGAGCCGCGACACCCGCGGCTCCTCGATCGCCACCGGCCCGTGCTTTTCCCGCAGCTCCGGATCGACGTGCTCGCGGATCACCCGGAACAGCCCGTTGTCGAACGACTTGCCGCCGGCGCCGCGGATCTGCTCGATGCGCTCGCGCAGCCCGGCGCGGTCCATCATCAGCGCGCGGTGGTGGCAGAACGGGTTGTTGCCGGGGCGGCCGAGCAGCGGCTCGGCGGCCGCGGTGCAGCCGGCCATGCACGTCTCGGCGTAGTAGCACTCGCGGCAATAGCCCCACAGGTCGTCGACCGTGCGCGCGCGGATGTAGCCGAGCTGATACGACTCTTCCCACACCTTCTTGACCCCGTGGACGCGCCAGTTCCCGCCGATGTTGGTGCCGCCGCCGAGGCTCGGGCAGTTCTTGATCGCCCCGTCGCTCTCGATGCCCATCACCGACACCCCGGCCGTGCAGCCGCGCCAGTGCTTGCGCTGCGACTGCCGCAGGCGCCGCTCGAGCGGGCCGAAGTAGCCGAGGTTGTTGCCCGGCCACAGCCGGACCTTGCGGGCCTCGCAGCGGTCGAGCACCTGCTCGAGCGTGGCGAAGATGTCGATGAACATGTGCGGCTGCAGCAGGATCTCCGGGTGATCGGCCGCGTTGCCGTGCGGCACCGTGATCTGCAGCTGCCACGAATGGATGCCCTCGTCGGCCAGCAGCTCGAACAGCGGCAGCAGCTCGTGGCGCGTCAGCGCGTTGATCTGGGTGTTGCTGGCGATCTTGCCGCCGGCCGCGCGGATCCGCCGCATCGCCGCGAACGCGCGCTGCCAGCTGCCCTGCACCCCGCGCAGGCGATCGTGGGTGGCCTCGAGGCCGTCGATCGAGAAGGTGACGCTGCCGATCCCCGCCTCGATCATCGCCTCGGCCCGCTCCTGCGTCAGGTTGAGGCCGCCAGTCGTCATCGTGCAGGCCATCCCGGCCTCGCGGATCGCCCGGATGATGAGGATGAAGTCGTTGCGCAGGTAGGCCTCGCCGCCGATCAGCACCACCTCGCCGCACCCGAGCTCCGCCAGCTCGCGCACCACCTTGAGGCACTCCTCGGTCGACAGCTCGTCGGGCCGCTTGTGGCCGGCCCGCGGCCCGCAATGCGCACAGTGTTGGTCGCACGCCAGCGTCAGCTCCCACACCGCCCAGCGCGGCGCCTTGGCCTCGCGGCGATCCTCGTGGGTCAGCCAGCGGTTGGCCGGCGCGGGCAACGAGGCGACCACGGGCAAACGACGGCGCACATCACTTAAGCTCATGGCACAAGCCTAACACGCGGGCCGCACCGAGGCTCGCGCGGGCCCGAGCCGACGGCTCCGTGCGAGGTCGAAGCCTCACGACGTCGCTGACCCGGTCGCCGGCTCACCGCGACATCGCTGCCCCGGTCGCCGCACCCCACACACGGGCGCGGCGACCCGGCCCCACGCTCACGACTTCGCCGGCTCGTTCGCCGCGCCCGGCAGCAGCCGCGCCAGCGGCGAGCCGCGCAGCAGCCGTGCGAGCACCTCGGCCACGCTCTCGCCGCCGAGGATCGCCAGCGGGGCCATCGACTCCGCCATCTTCTCGGCCAGCGCTCGATCGCCGAACGCCTGCAGCGCGGCGATCAGGTCGGGCGAGACCGCCCGCGCCTTCTCGACCACCGCCGCGACCTCGGCCTGCAGCTCGCGCAGCCGCTGGTCGAGCTGCTGCTGCTGGATCGTCAGATCGAGCGTCGCGGACGCCTGGCGCCGGCCGAGCTCGGCCCCGTGGATCGCCCCGAGCCGCTCCTGCTCGGCCAGCAGCGCCTGCTGCTGGCGCTCGTGCAGATCGAGCTTGGCCGCCAGCTCGGCCAGCTGGTAGCGCTGCTGCTGCTCGCCCTCGCGGGTGCGCAGCGCGATCGCCTGCTGCAGCGTCGCCGACTTGGCCTCCGCGACCTGCTGCGTGACCGCCTCGGTCTGCCGCACCATGTCGAGCCGGCGCTGCTCGGCCGCCAGCGACAGCGTCTGCTGGACCGCGGCGTGCTGCGCCTGGACCAGCAGCTCGGCGATCGCCTCGTCGCCGATCGTGACCTCGAGGACCTCGACGTCGTACACCCGCATGCCGTTCTCGTCGAAGCGCCGGCCCGGCCGCTTGCCGTCGTCGCCCGCGGTCCCGAGGATCACGTCGCGCAGGATCGCCACCGAGTCGGCGTAGAACTGCTCGATCCCGTGGCGCTTGACCGCCGCGCGGACGAGCGAGCGCAGATGGTCGGTCAGGAACTTGACGTAATTCTCGACCTCGAACCACTTGTTCGGGTCGCCCTCGAAGTTGACGCGGTAGCTGAGCTGGATCTGCACGCGCACGAGGTCGCGGGTCTCGACCTCGACCTGGTCGGACACCTTGTTGTTGAGCACCCGCAGGTAGACCGTCTTGAACAGGTTGTGCTCCGACTTCGGCGTGCCGGTCGACAGCTCGAGCACCTGCAGCGTCTCGTCGTACTCGAGCAGGTGCGTGTGCGGCCCGGTCACGACCTTGCGCTCGCCGGTCTTCGACACCACCAGCACCGCGTAGCCGGTCCACACGTCGATGGCGACCGCGCCGTCATAGCGGGTGTCGAGCACGATCGTGCGCGGCCCGGTGAAGGTCTGGCTGCGCGTGAAGTCGTCGCCGGCGAACTCCGACGACGTCGGCGGAGGCGGCGGCGCGGCCGGACCGCCCGGCGCGGGCGCGGGCTTGGGCGCCGCCGAGGCCCGCGCCGACTGGACCGGCACCGAGGCCACCGCCGCGAACTCGGCGGCGATCTGCGGCGCGTTCTGCTGCGCCAGCCGGCGGTTGTAGTCATACGCCTCGCGGTTGCCGGGGAACCACAGCGAGACGGTCTTCGGGTCGAGCACGCGGCGGATGATCAGCTCGAACCGCGGATCGGGCAGGTAGATCGCCGGCCCGCGCTTCAGCGTGATCGTGCCCTTGTTGCGGTCGAGCACGTAGCGCGCCTCGCCGGCCGGGATCGCGACCGCGTAGTGCCGCTCCTGATCGCCGTACTTGATGATCGCGTGCTCCGGCCGCGGCAGGTAGATCATCGTGTCCTTGCCGGTGATGAACAGCTCGTCGCCGACCTTGTAGCGGACCCCGTTCTCCTCGTACGGCGCGATGACCTTGACGTAGAGGCCGGTGTTCTCGTTGAGCTCGATCGCGCGGAACTTGCGGGCGCCCCGCATCGCCACGAACGTCTCGGTCGGCTGCGGGAACACCACCGCAGGCCCCTGGATGTAGCGCTTGTTGCCGTTCTCGTCGAGCAGGATGCAGTACTCGAGCCGCTCGAGCGTGATCGCCTCGCGCACGTAGTTGCCGTCGACGTCCGGCACGACCTCGACGCCGGTCGGCGGGATGTAGAACGCGACCTCGGTGCCGCGGATGATCAGCAGCGTGCCCATCGTCAGGTCGGGCGGCCGCTGCACGTGGACCGCCTCGCCCTCGTCCGCCGCCGCCTCGGGCCGCATGCGCAGCACCGCGTTCTTCCAGTTGGCCTTGGCGCCCTCCTCGTCGTACACGCGCACGAGCAGGTATTGATTGGAGCGCAGGTGGTGGCCCTGGATCACCCGCACCATCTGCCCCGGCCACAGCGCGAACGAGGCCGGCCCGGGGATGTTGACCTTGCGGCCGGTGTCGAGCGACGGCAGGTTGTTGAGCGCGCCGGTCCGCGGGTGGCTCTTGTCGGTCGCCGGGTTCTTCAGCACCAGGTACCAGCCCTCGGGCGCGATCGACAGCGACTGGATCGCGCCGTCGAGCTGGCGCCGCTCGAACCGCTTGCTGCCGGCGTCGAACACCACCGGCGCGTCGGTGTTGGCGAGGCTCGTCTTGTGCGGCCCGACGTAGACGTTGATGTTGCCCTTCGTCTCGTCCAGGATGAAGGCGAACTCGTTCGGTGCGAGGACAAGGTCTCGTTCACGGCCTCGGTCGTTCATGGGGCTCCTGTCGCGACGCTGGACGTCGCGGGTCCCGAGCATACGAGCCGCCGCACCGCGAAGGCAGCCCCGCGGCCGCGCGCCGCGATCGCGCAGGCGCGCTCACGCGCGCAGGGCGAGCTCGAAGCCGAGGCGCACACGCACGGCGTAGGCGTCCCAGAAGCCCCGCTCCTCGCGCGTGCCCGCGTCGGCGCGATCGAAGCGGGCCTGCCACGCGGCCACGCGATCCGGTGCGGGCTTCCACAAGCCGGCGTCGACCAGCTCGACGACGAGGCCGAGCGCCCCGAAGTCGCCCGCGGCCTCGTACAGATCGACGTCGTCGGCGCGATCGAGGACCGCGGCCGCGCGCTCGCCCAGGGCGTCGATGCTCGCCTGCCCGCCGGGCACGCGGAGCAGCGCGTCGAACCGCGGGCCGTCGTTGTAGCCGCCGATCGCCGCCGCCGCGGCCTCGCTGCGCGAGCGCCCTGCGAGCGCGCCCTCGAGATCGCGCGCGAGCCCGGCCAGCACCTCGCGCGCGTCCGCCGGCAGCGCCTCGCCGTGCGCCAGCGCGGCCGCCACGTGGCCCGCCCCGCGCAGCTTCAGCACCACCGGTTGCAACCACGCGACCAGGCCGATGCCCACCGCCAGCTCGCTCGGCGAGGCGTCGAGCGCCGGCAGCCGCACCAGGCCGCCGACGAGGTCGAGCGCGGCGTCGTTGTCGTAGAGTCCGTCGTCCCAGGTACCCATGCGCGGGCGACGGTAGGCCGGCGCCTGCCCGAGCACAAGCGGGGTAAAGTCGCGCCGATGTCCGCGACCCTCCCCGAGCTCCTCGACCCCGCCGGCGCCGCTCGCTGCGTGCTGTGGCGCGATCCGCCCGCGGGCCTGGCCGCCGTCCTGGTGATCGACGACCTGTCCCTCGGGCCAGCCGCCGGCGGCGTCCGGACCCGCGCCTACCCCGACGCCGCGGCGATGATCGCCGAGGCGGCTGCGCTGGCGCGAGCGATGACCCGCAAGTGCGCGCTCGCGGGCCTCGCCGCCGGCGGGGCCAAGGCCGTCGTCCTCGACCACCCCGGCCTCGACCGCCCGGCGGCCTTCCGCGCGCTCGGCCGGTTCGTCGCCGAGCTCGGTGGGGTCTTCCGCACCGCCGGCGACCTCGGCACCACCGCCGCCGACCTCGCGGCGATGGCCGAGACCTGCCCGTACGTCCACACCGACGACCGCAACCTGGCCGAGGCCGTGGCCCGCGGCGTGGTCGCCTGCGTCCGCGCGTGCGCCCGGGCCCGCGGGCGCGGGATCGGCGGGCTGCGGGTCGCCGTGCAAGGCTGCGGCGCGATCGGCTCGGCGGTCGCGCGCGCGCTCGCGGCCGAGGGCGCGTTCCTGCTGGTCGCCGACGTCGACCCCCGGCGCGCCCACGACCTGGCCGAAGCGACAGGTTCTCACGTCCATGACCCCAAGGACATCTTGCTCGCCCCGGTCGACGTCCTGGTCCCGTGCGCCGTCGGCGGGGTGATCACCGCCGACGTGGCCGCCGCGACCCCGGCGTGGGCGCTGTGCGGCGCCGCCAACAACCTGCTCGCCGCCCCCGCGGTCGCCGAGGCGCTGCGGGCCCGCGGGATCCTGCACGTGCCCGACGTGGTCGCCTCGGCCGGCGCCGTGATCGAGGGCATCGGCCGCTCGGTCATGGACCTCGCCGACCGCGAGCCGCTCATCGCCGCGCTCGGCGCCACCGCCGGCGAGCTGCTGGCCGAGAGCGCCGCCACCGGCCTCACCACCGAGGCCCTGGCCGCCCGCCGGGCCGCCGCCCGGATCGCCGCCGCGCGCCGCTGACCTGGGGGCCCCGCCCGAGCTGGCAGTCGAGACATGTCCCCAGGGACATGCCCCATGATTCATTGATGGCTGTGCCGGCGCGAGGCGGACCGCCCCCACGTGCGGACCGAGGGGCACGAGGCCTCTCGCTCGTCTGCTGCTGCCGACGCCGCCGCGCGGCGACGACGCGCGGACGAATGACCGCAGTCTTTCGCGGGACCTATCCCTTGAATCAGGTGTCGCGGCCGCCGCGCCACGAACGGCGTCAACCGGGTCGCGGCTTCGCCGTCGGCTCGCGGACGAGAAGACGCGCGGCCCGTCCGCTATGCTGAGGCACGTATGCCCGAATCCGAGGGACACGTCGGCGCTCCGTGCGACCCCGCGGCGCTGATCGACAGCCTGCCGGGGATGGTCTACCGCTGCCGGGCCGACCGCGCCTGGACGCTCGATTACGTCAGCGCCGGCGCGCTCGAGCTGACCGGCTATCGCCCCGACGAATTGCTGGCGAGCGAGCGGCGGGCCTACGCCGATCTCATCATTCCCATGGATCGACGCGCCGTCGAGGCGGCCGTCGAGACGGCGGTCGCCGCCGGCCAGTCGTTCACAGTCGAGTACCGGATCCGCGACCGCGCCGGCCGCCTCAAGCACGTGTGGGAACACGGCCGACTGCTGGGCGGCGAAGGCAACGCCGCCGTGCTCGAGGGCTTCGTCACCGACATCTCGCCGCTGCGGCGCGCCGAGCACGACCTGCGCGAGCGGATCAAGGAGCTCGAGCTGCTCTACGAGGTCTCGTCGATCGCCGGCGACGAGCTCACGCTCGACGAGGCGCTGTGGCAGATCGCCGACCGGATCCCGCGCGGCTACTGCTACCCGCGCGAGGTCGCGGCGCGGATCCAGCTCGGCGACCGCGTCTACACCTCGTCGCGCTTCGCCGCCGACCCGTGCCGCCAGTCGGCCCCGATCAACGTCGGCGGCCGGGCCGCCGGCGTGCTCGAGGTGTGCCGGATCGCCGACTCCGACGTCCCGTGCGCGCGCTACTTCCTGCGCGAGGAGCAGGAGATGCTGCACGTCATCGCCGGCCGGATCGGCGCCCTGGCCGAGCGGGCCGGCATGATCGACGCGCTGCGGGCCAGCGAGCGCCACGCCCGCGAGCTCTACGAGCGCCTGCCGATCGCCACCGTGTGCTGGCAGCAGCGCGGCGACACCTTCGTGCTCGTCGACCACAACCGGGCCGCCTTCACCCTTAGCGACGGCCACGTCCCCGCGTGGGTCGGGCGCAGCCTCGCCGAGCTGCTGCCCGACCGACCCGAGCTCGTCGACGCCATGCGGACCTGCGTCGCCGGCGAGGGCGCCCTCCGCCGCGAGGTCGAGATCGCCAGGCCCGACCGCTCGGCCGCGATCTACGTCGTCTCGTTCGGCTTCGTCCCCCCGGACCTCGTGCTCACCCACGTCGTCGACGTCACCCGCGAGCGCCACCTCGAGCGGCGCTTCCAGGAGGCGCAGAAGATGGAGGTGCTCGGGCGCATGGCGGCCGGCGTCGCCCACGACTTCAACAACCTCCTCACCGTGATCCTGAGCTACACCGGCATGCTCGAGAAGAGCGCCGCCGCCAACAAGGCCACCGGCTCGGACGTCGCCGACCTCGAGGAGATCCGCAAGGCCAGCGAGCGGGCCGCCGCGCTCACGCAGCAGCTCCTCTCCTTCGGCCGCCGCGACATCGTCGCGCCCGAGGTGATCGATCTCGGGGCCAAGATCGACGAGCTCCGCGGCATGCTCGTCCGCCTGCTCGGCGAGGAGCGGACCTTGACGATCTCGCTGGCCGGCGCGCCGTGTCCGGTGCGGATCGGTCCCGGCCACATCGATCAGCTGCTCGTCAACCTCGTCATCAACGCCCGCGACGCCACCCGCGTCGGCGGCCGCGTCGTCATCGCCACCGCCACGCTCGAGGCCGGCGACGACGACGGCGTCCACCTCGACCTGCCGCCCGGCCCGCGCGTCGTCATGACCGTGCGCGACGACGGCAGCGGCATGGACGAGGCGACGCGGGCGCGGATCTTCGAGCCGTTCTTCACCACCAAGCCGCCCGGCCTCGGCACCGGCATGGGGCTGGCGATCGTCTACGGCATCGTCCGTCAGGCCGGCGGCGCGATCGTCGTCGACAGCCAGCCGGGCCGCGGCACGACCTTCCGGATCTACTTCCCGCGCGACCAGGAGCCGCTGCCGCGCCGGCCGTCGAAGGCGCCCGCGCCGCAGCCGCGCGCGCCGGGCGGCGAGACCATCCTGCTCGTCGAGGACAGCGAGCCGGTGCGACGCCTCGTGCTGCGCGTGCTCGGGGCGGCGGGCTACCGCGTGCTGACGGCCGCCGACGCCGCCGAGGCGCTGCTGATCTGCGAGCGCAGCGGCGGCGCGATCGACCTGCTCGTCACCGACCTCGTGATGCCGTGGACCACCGGCGCCAACCTGGCCCAGCGGATCGCCGCCCGCTGCCCCGGCCTGCGCGTCCTGTTCATGAGCGGCTCGCCCGAGCGCGCCATGCAGGCCGCCGCCGAGCTCGACGCGGCCGCCAGCTTCATCGCCAAGCCGTTCACCGGCGAGGCCCTCGTCGGCCTGGTCCGGCGGATCCTCGACGGCGAGCCGGCGACCGCGTGAGCGCGCCGCGGGTCGCCGCGGCGGACGGGCTTGCCACATATCCTTTCGAACATGTCCTTGGAGTCATTGTGATGACCCGCCCGGGCGGGCGGCGCCGGCGGCGGCGGCCGGGAGCGCGGCGGACGGCAGCAGCGTCGGGTTGTCGCATCGCGCGACCTGGGTACTCTTTCGCGCGGACTCGAAAGGACCACCATGACGATTTCTCTGACAGACACAGTTCGCGACGCGCTGACCTCCGGCGGCATCGTCAACGGCGCCGCGTCCGCCCTCGGGATCTCGAGCGCGGCGGCGACGAAGGGGCTGGGCGCCGCGGGCTCGGCCATGCTCGCCGGTCTGACCAACAAAGCCCGCGATCCGCTGTTGCTCGGCGAATTCTTCAACATGGCCCAGGACCCGGCGCTCGCCAGCCCGGCGCTCGACGACCCGGCGCGTCTGCTCAGCGGCGCCGCCGAGGCCACGCGCGCGCGCGACCTCGGCAGCCGCTTGATGTCGAGTCTGTTCGGCGGCCGCACGGACGACGTGATCAGCGGCCTGGCGCGTCACGCCGGCCTCGGCACCCCCGCGGCCGCCTCCTTGATGAGCCTGGCGGCGCCGCTCGTGCTGCGGGCGGTCGGCGGCCTGGTGCGCGGCGGCGGCATGACGGTCGGCTCGCTCGGGCAGGCGCTGCTCGGCAACCAGAGCGAGATCATGAACGCCGTGCCGCCGGCGATGGCGGGCGTGATCGGCCGCGCGCAGATCTACGACGTCGTCCGCGAGCCCGAGCCGCAGGTGCCTCACCTGCCGCATCCCGCGGTCATCGAGCCCAAGCGGCCGCCCTGGTGGGCCATCCCGCTGGCCCTGCTGCCGCTGGCCCTGCTCGCCTGGTGGTTCGTCGGCGGGCGCCGGACGGACCAGCAGGTCGACACCGCCGCCACGCGCTACGAGACCCCCGCGGCCGTCGCCACACGCACGCCTCCGCCCACGCCGCCCCCGCCGCCCGCGAGCAAGCCCGCCACCCCGCCCCCGCCCGCGAGGGCCGAGCCGGAGCTCAAGTCGGTCCACGTCGCCGAGGTCAACCGCGAGCTGCGGTTCGCCGAGAACGGGGTCGAGGCCAGGCTGCTCGCCTTCCTGCGCACCAAGGACGCCAGGTACGACGACCAGAACTGGTTCGAGTTCGACCGCCTGGTGTTCGACACCGACGCACCGACGCTGGCCCCCGGCTCGAACGAGCAGCTCGAGAACCTCGCCGCGATCCTCAAGGCCTACCCCGGCGTGCACATCAAGATCGGCGGGTACACCGACAACACCGGCGACCCGAACGCCAACCTCAAGCTGTCGCAGGAGCGGGCCGACACCGTGAAGAAGGAGTTGGTCGCCCGCGGCGTCTCCGGCGACCGCATCGAGACCGAGGGCTACGGCGAGCAGCACCCGATCGCCTCCAACAGCACCGAGGAGGGCCGCGCGCAGAACCGCCGGATCGCCCTCCGCGTCCTGCCGCCGAAGTCGTGAGCCGCGCGAGCGCTGCGTCCTCACGCGAGCCGGGCGCCCCGAGGTCGGGGCGCCCGGCTCGCGCAATTCCGTACATGTTCTTGAGGACATGCCTCTCAAGAAATGCCCGTGAAGACATGACCAGAAGGGCATGTCCCGAGCGCCCGCCCTGCGACGCGCCTCAGCGCGCGTCGTCGATCACCTGGAGCGGCCCGAGGCCGAGCGGCTCGACCTGGGCGCGGATCGTCCCGGGATCGCCGACCAGCACCACCTGCATCGCCTCCGGCGCGAACCACTTCGACAGCGCGCTCTCGACGTCGTCGTCGCGCACGCCGCCGAGCCGGCGCAGCTCGGCCGCGAGCGCGTCGTCGGGCCGCCCCGCGACGTGCAGGCGCGCCACCCCCTCGACGACCGCCGACAGGCGCTGCTGCCCCAGCATGCGCTCGACCTGAAACGCGCGGCCGAGCAGGCGCAGCAGATCGCCGGTCAGGAAGCGGCCCTGCGCCGACTTGAGCTGCGAGAACATCGCCCGCAGCGACGCGCCGGTGGCGGCCGCCTCGACCTGCGTCTCGATCGCCAGGAGCCCGCCGCGCCGCGCCGGCGCGTGGCTCACCGCCACGCTGTAGGTGTCGCCGCGATCGCGGCGCAGCACCTCGCGCAGGGCCGAGCCGACCACGGCCGACGCCAGCTCGAGCGCCAGCGCGTCGGCGTCGCCGGGGATCGTCCGACCCACCAGGATCGCCGTCTGGGCCAACCCTGGTCGCGGCACCACCAGCACCTCGCGGCGCGGCACGGGGAGGACGAGGCGGCCCTCCTGCGCGTCGGACTCCGGCGCGAGCGTCCGCGCCGCGGCCGGCCCCGGCCACTCCCCCAGCGCGCTCGCGGCCGCCCGCGCGAGCTCGGCCCGCGGCGCCTCCCCGACCACCACCAGCGCCGGTCGGGCCGCCCGCAACCACTGCTCCTGCGCCTTTCGGACATGTTCGATCGACCAGCTCGCCGCCCTGCGCGCCTCCCCGAGCGGGTCGAGGCTCGGGGCCAGGCGCCGCTGCAGCAGGTGCAGCCCGCGCGCCGCCGGATCGCCGTCACGCCGCTGCAAGGCGGCCAGCCGCTCGCGCCGCAGCGCCTCGACGTCCTCGCCCGTGAGCGCCGCGCTGCGCACCGCCGCCGTCAAGAGCCCCAGCGCCTCGCGCCACGCCGACGCCTCGACCTCGACCTGCAGCAGCGCCCCGTCCGCGAGCCACACCACCTCGATCGCCCCGCCGTACTCGCCGAGCGCGTCCTCGACCGCCCGGTCGCGCCCGCGAGCCAGCAGCTCGAGGGTGAAGCTCGCCAGCGGCGGGTCGACCTCCGCACCTGTCCGCAAGACCAGCCCGATCGCCGTCGTCGGGCCCGCCCGCCGCACGTGCAGCAGCGACGGCCCGAGCCGCTCGAGCCGCGGCGCGACCACTGCCGGCGCGGTCGTCGGCACCTCCGGCGGCGTGTGACGCCACGACTGATTGCCCGCGCACGCGCTCAGGAGGACCGCCGCCAGCGACCAGGCGCCTCGCCGCGTCCTCGCGCCCCGCCCGCGAGCACCGGTCGCGGACCATGCCAGCCGCGACGAAGCGCGCTGCGATCCGTCCGTCGTGCCAGCGCCTCGGCGCGACCGGCCTGCCGCCGTGCTTCGCCCGGCCCTCATCGCTCGCCCTCCGCCAGCACGGCCACGCGCGCCTCGGGCCGCAGCGCCTCGCGGGCGAAGCGGGCCACCTCCGCGGGCGTCACCGCCATCCACTCGTCGACGTCCTGCCCGCCTCCGAGCCGCTTGCCCGCGGCCGCCTCCGCGGCCAGCAGCGCCGCGCGGTCCTGCAGGTCCTGCTGCGCGCTGCGATGCGCTCGCGCGAGCCGCAGCCGCGCGCGTCGCACCGCAGGCTCGGCCAGCGCTCCCGCGGCCACTTGCGAGAGCACGCGATCGACCTCGGCGACCAGGCGCGTCGGTTCGCCGCCGACGCGGCCGATCACCCGCACGAAGAACACCGACTGATGCGGCAGGCTGCGCTGCGTCGCCTGGAACTCGGCCGCCTCCGGCGGACCCTCCGCGCGCGCCAGGCGGACGTACCCGCCGCGCTCCAGCGCCTCGGCGAGCACGTCCGCGGCCGCGTCGCCGTCCTCGTCGAGCGCCGGCGACGGCCATGCCATCAGCACCGCCGGCGCCGCGCCGACCGGCTGCTCGGCCGCGATCCGCAGCTCGCGGGGCCGCGTCACTCGCGGCACCGTGCGCGCCGCCGGCCGCGGCTGCGCCGGCAGGCCGCCGAAGTGCCGCTCGATCCACGCCGGCGTCTCGGCCGGCAGATCGCCGACCAGCACCAGCGTCGCGTTGCCCGGATGGACATGCTCGCCGAGGAACGCGTCGACGTCGGCGATCGTCGCCGCTGCCAGGTCTTCGGCGCTGCCGATGATCGCCCCGTGGTACGGGTGCCCCGCCGGGAACAACGCCGCCAGCGCCTGGATCTCGAGCCGGGCCAGCGGATCTTGCTCGGCCCGCTGCCGGCGCTCGTTGAGCACGATCCGCCGCACGCCCGCGAGCGTCGGCTCGCCGTGCTGCCCGCGCACGAAGCCCAGGCGATCGGCCTCGATCCACAGCACGTGCTCGGTCGCCTGCGCCGGCGCGGTATAATAGTACTCCGTCGAATAGAACCCGGTCTCGGCGTTGTTCGCGTGGGCCGACAGCACATACTCGAGGGTCTCGCGCCGGCCGCGATCGACGTGCGTCGAGCCCTCGTGGGCCACGTGCTCGACCACGTGGGCCAGCCCGCTGCGACCGCGCGGGTCGTCGACGCTGCCGGCGTGGACGCGCAGTCGCACCGCCACCAGCGGCGCTCGCCGGTCGTGGCGGAGGATCACCTCGAGCCCGTTGTCGAGCCGGTAGTGAGCGTCCTGCCCCGGCGTCACGACCGGGGCGGCGAGCAGCGCGAGCACGGCGGCGAGCATCGCCGTCAACGTACCGCGAGCCCGCGCCGCGGCGCCGCGGTCGCCGATCGGACGCGGGCGCCGTCCTCACCCGCGGGTCACGCGAGGCTGCTCGCGGATCACATCGGCCGCGGGCGGCACACCAGCAGCGTGTGGCTGACCCCGAGGTCGTCGTGCTCGCGCTCGACCTCGAGGCCGGCCGCGTGCACGCACGCGAGGAACGTCGTCGAGCGGTACATCTGGCTGGTGCCGTTGGCGATCGCCGTGAAGTAGAGCGACGTCATCTGCAGGCAGAAGCTCGCGGCCTCGAAGCGCTGGCGGTCCCAGAACGCCTCGAGGATGTAGATCTTGCAATTCGGCCCGGCCGCCGCGACGCAGCGGCGCAGGATCGACACGATCTCGGCCTCGGAGAAGCAGTCGAGGAACTGGCTCATCCAGATCGCGTCGAAGCCGGTCGGGATCGCCGAGCGCTCGTCGAGCAGGTCCGCCTCGTGGAAGCGCGCCCGCGCCAGCAGCCCCGCCTCGCGCAGGTTCTGCTCGGCGTTGCGGAGCTGCCCCGGCAGGTCCATCAGCGTCACCTCGACGTCCGGGTCGTGCTTCATGCACGCCGCCGCCCACTTGCCGGTGTTGCCGCCGATGTCGAGCAGCCGCTTCGGCTTGCCCGCGAACACCAGCGGCAGCGCCGCCCCGAACGCCCCGTCGGAGTAATAGTGGTCGAACTGGAACCACGACTTTCGCACCGACTCCGGCAATTGCGAAAGCCCGGCGTACACCGTCGGCCACTCGCCGAACACCTTGAGCCCCTCCGGCTTGCCCGACGCCACCGCCGCGTCGAGCGCGGCGATGCCGTGGTAATTCACGTCGCGGGTGAAGTCGAAGTTGGCGCGCGTCATCGGATCGTGCTGCACGTACACGCCGGTCTTGGTGATCCGATAGCGGCCGTCGACCTCGGTCACGAGCCCGATCCCGAGCCCCGCCTCGAGCACCACCCGCGTGCCGTAGATCGGCAGCTCCGCCGTTGCCGCGACCTCCTCGAGCGTGAGGCCCTCCCGGCTGCGCTCGATGGCGAGGAGGATCCCGCGGTCGCGCAGCACGCGGGCGGCCTGAAACACGAACGGCGCGAACGCGATCCACTGCGCGCGCTCCAGCGCCTCGAGCGCGGTGATGGGCTTGGGGACGTTTACGGACATGCCGAGGGCCCGACTTTCGCTCACCGCGGCCCCGCCGACGAGGCCCCGATGGCCCGGAGCGCGGCGCGCGCTTTCGCCCCGCGCCCGCACCCAGACCCGCGGCTACGGGGCCCCAGCCTCGCAGCGAGCCGGTCCCTCGCGCCCGGCGGCGGCCCGGGCGCCCGGCCGCCGCCGCGTTCGGCCCGGGCGATCTCCCTCGGGCGCCGAGACCGTCGAATTCGAAGGGCCGCGCTGCCGTTCTCGACACCTCATTCACGCGGCTCTCGCCGGGCCGACGCCGGACCGCCGCGAGCGGACAGCATGTCCTTGTGAGCATGTTCTGGAGGACATGCTCCGACGCCACGGCGCACGGCGTTCGGCGGCCGCGCGTCAGCCCGGTGTCGATGCCGATCTCGACGTCCTCGGCCCATTCGTCGCGGAGCCGCCCATCGGCGGAGGTCGTGCGCGACGCATGGTCCGTGCGAGCGACGGCGAATCGACCGAACGGGACGCTCGCGCCAATCCTGGATCGCTCGCACCTGCGTCGATTCGCGTGAATCCATCCGCTCGCGCGGCCCACGGCCCGGGCCGCGGCTCCGCGCCTCACACCGGCGGCGCGCAGTCCCTCGCGATCTGCGCCACCGCCTGCGCCCGCGGCAGCACCTGCTGGACCTCGCGGCTGCGCAGCGTCACCGCCTCGCTGCTCGCCTCGCGCGCGCCGATCACCGCGAGCATCGGTACTCCCTGCGCGTGGGCCTCGGCGACCCGGCGGGCCAGCGTCTCGCGGCGGTCGTCGAGCTCGACCCGGATCCCCGCCGCGCGCAGCTCGGCCACCATCGCCTCTGCGGCTGCTTGCTGGGCCGGGGCCACCGGCGCCACCACCACCTGCACGGGCGCCAGCCAGGCCGGCAGGGCCCCCGCGTGGTGCTCGAGCACGATCGCCAGGAAGCGCTCGAGGCTGCCGTAGATCGCCCGGTGCAGCATCGCCGGCCGGCGGCGCTGGCCGTGCTCGTCGATGTAATGCAGCCCGAAGCGCTCCGGCAGGTTGAAGTCGAGCTGGATCGTCCCGCACTGCCACGAGCGGCCGAGGCGGTCGCGCAGCGAGAACTCGAGCTTGGGCCCGTAGAACGCCCCCTCGCCCGGCTGCACCGCGTACTCGAGCCCCGCCTCGCTCGCGGCCGCCGCCAGCTGGGCCTCGGCGCGGTCCCACAGCGCGTCGTCGCCGACCCGCTCCGGCGGGCGCGTCGACAGCCCGACCGCGAATTCGTCGAACCCGAAGCCCGCGTAGAACTTGCGGGCCCCCTGGCAAAATCGCACGATCTCGGCCGCGATCTGCTCCTCCGCGCAGAACACGTGGCCGTCGTCCTGCGTGAACTGGCGCAGGCGGAACAGCCCGTGCAGCGTCCCGCTCGGCTCGTCGCGGTGGCACAGCCCGAACTCGCACAGGCGCAGCGGGAGGTCGCGGTACGACAGCGCGCTGCGCTGGGCGATCTGGATGTGCCCCGGACAGCTCACCGGCTTCAGCGCCGCGCCGCAGCCCTCGTCGGCGACTGCGAACATTCCGTGGCGGAAGTGCTGCCAGTGGCCGCTCTTCTCCCAGATCGGCTGTCTGAGCAATTGCGGCGTGCGGACCTCTCGATAGCCGTCGGCGCTCGCGCGCCGGCGGGCCGCGTCTTCGAGCGCGCGGGCCAGGATCAAGCCGCGCGGGTGCCAGAACACCATCGCCGGCGCCTCTTCCTGCAGGTGGAACAGGCCGAGGCGCGGGCCGAGGGCGCGGTGGTCGTGGGCGTCGAGGACGGAATGGGGGCTGATGTCGTGGCTCATGGCGGCGGTCTCCGGGGTGGAAAGGGCCGGCCGGACGGAGCGACGCCACCATGCGCGCAAAAGCCCCGCCGGCTCGGGCGGGGCTTCGCGGGGCGTGTCTTCGAGAGACTCTCAGCGCACGCGCACGCGACCGACCCCACCCGGAAGGGTGGTGGTAGTGGTCGCGGTGGTGGCGCGCCGGAGCATCGAATTTGGGGATACACGCGGCCTGCGAGGCGGTCAAGGCGAACGATCGTGCGGAAGCTCGTGGGCCCCCGGCACGCGAATGCCGGCACTGCCCACACCTGCGATTGCGATCACGACGTGCTCCACGCCGCGGCAACGATCGCGCCGTGTGCCGCCGATCACCGGTCCGCCGCGACGACCTGCCCCTTCGGACATCTCGCGCCGCGCCCTCGGCACGCCGTTCGCTCGCCGTTCCTCGGGCTCGTCCGAACATGTCTCTTCAGACAGCCCGGTCGCGCCCGCGCTCGCGGGCGTTCCCGCCCCCGCGAGAGCCAGGGCCGCGACCCGGCCGCGGACGACCGGGGTTCTCCGCGACGAGCGCCGCGCCGCCGCGACCCATCATCCCGTGTCTCCTGGGCCAGCCGCCACCCGGCCGCGGGCCTCCGCGACGAGGCTCGCCGCTCCGGCCCACCGTGACGGGCCTCCTCGGCCGGCCGCGACCCGGTGGCCGCGCGCCTCGCCGCCGCCCGCCCCGACATGTCTCTTCGGCCAGCCGGCCACCCGGCGCGGCGATCGCCCCGCCGACGTCCGCCGCCCCGCGCACCGCCGGCGCAGACCGCACGGCACATGTTCCTTCGGACAGCTCGCCCTCTCCTCGGGCCGCGGCCGAGCGCGCCCGTCCGGCGGGCGCCTCCGCCTCACGGCGCCCCGCTGCCGATCGCCGCGCGACCTGTCCTTTCGACCAGCCCCTGCCGCGGACGCGAGCGATCGCGCGCCCCGCCTGCGGGCGGGCCCGCTTCCGGGCGTGGCCGCGCTGTCGTATCACTGCGCCATGCCCACATCAGGCTCCGCGCCGGCTCCTCGCCGCGCGATCGTGGTCGGCGCCGGGATCGCCGGCCTCCTCGCCGCCCGCGTGCTCACGCGTCACTTCGAGCGCGTCACCATCCTCGATCGCGACAGCTTGCCGACCGGGCCCGAGCCGCGGGCCGGCGCCCCGCAGAGCCACCACGTCCACGTCCTGCTGACGCGCGGCTGGCAGATCATGAGCGAGCAGTTCCCCGGCCTCGGCGACGCGCTCGCCGCGGCGGGCGCCCACGAGATCGACTGGCTGGGCGACGTCGCCTGGCACACCCCGTTCGGCCAGGCGCCGCGGGTCCCCTCGCCGCTGCGCTCGCGCGCCTGCACCCGGGGCTTGCTCGAGTACCACCTGCGCACCGCTCTGGTCGCCGACGAGCGCGTGCGCGTCCACTCCGGCGCCGAGGTCACCGGGCTGCAGGCGGTCGGCGAGCGGATCGTCGGCGTGCAGGTCCACCGCCGCAGCGGCGCGCCCGAGCTCGCCGCCGACGAGCTGCGCGCCGACCTCGTCGTCGACGCCGGCGGGCGCGCCAGCAGGGCGCCGACCTGGTTGGCCGCGCTCGGCTACCTCGAGCCGCCCGAGACCATCATCGACGCCCAGCTCGGCTACGCCACCCGCCTCTACGAGCTGCGCGCCCGGCCCGACTGGAAGGTCCTCTACGTCATGGGCAAGCCGGGCAAGAACCCGCGCGGCGGGGTCGTCTATCCGGTCGAGGGCGGGCGCCACATCGTCACCCTCGTCGGCTACGGCGGCGTGTTCCCGCCGGTCGACGAGGCCGGCTTCCTCGAGTTCGCCGGCGCGCTCGAGACCCCCGCCCTGCGCGACGTCCTCGCCGGCGCCACGCCCTGCTCCGCCATCCACGGCTACCGCAAGACCGAGAACCGCCTGCGCCACTACGAGAAGCTGCGCCGCTGGCCCGGCGGCTTCGTCGTCCTCGGCGACGCCGCCTGCGCCCTCAACCCGGTCTACGGCCAGGGCATGAGCGTCGCCGCCGTCGCCGCCACCGCCCTCGACGCCGCCCTGCGCGCGGGTTCCGACGAGCCGTTCGGCCTGCGCTTCCAGCGTCGCCTCGCCGCCGGCAACCTCGCCGCCTTCATGACCGCCAGCAGCGACGACCTGCGCTGGCCCGGGACCACCGGCAAGGTCTCCCCTGGCCTCAAGGTCATGCACCGCTTCGTCGACCGGATCTTCGCCGCCGCCACCCGCTCGCCCGAGCTCCACCTGCGCCTGGTCGAGGTCCTGCACCTGATGCGCCCGAGCAGCGCCCTGTTCCACCCGAGCGTGCTGCGCCGGGCCCTGCTGCCCGGCCGCGAGCGATGACTGTCTCCAAGGACATGCCCGATGCGACATGTCCCGGAACCCATGTTCGCAGCCGACGAGCGTCGGCGGCGCCCGCCCCCGGCCGCCCTCGCGCTCACGGCCGCAGGTCGACCAGCCACGGCCAGCCGAGCGCCCCGGGCCGCGTCGTCAGGATCAACGAGCCCGGCGCCTTCGGCAATGTCCCCAGGACCCTGTCGTTCGGGACAGCCAGGCGGGTCGCCGGGCCGCCGGCCGCCAGCCCGTCCACCTCGACCAGCACCAGCGTCTCGCTGCGGTCGACCACCCGCGCCGGCAGGCGGGTCGCCACTTCGGGCCCGCGGTCGAACGCCGCGTTGGCCCACAGCGCCAGCTTCATCCCCGCGAACGGCGTCGTCAGCAGGAACGCCGCCGCGCTGAGCGTGAACCACCGCAGCGAGTCGGGCGCGCCGCGCAGGCCGAGCCCCAGCGGCACCAGCAGCACCAGCCACAACAGCGCGCCGAGCCCGAGCGCGCCGAACACCGGCCCCCACGCCAGCACCGGCGGCGGGCGCAGCAGCACCGCCAGCCCGAGGGTGAGCAGCCACGCGAACGCGATCACGAAGATGTGCCCGACCGATCGCCGCCGCACCAGCTCGCCGCGGGTCGGCATGTCCTTCGGGACAGCCATCGCCGCCGCCAGCGCGCGCAGCGACGTCACCAGCGCCTGCGCGACCGAGGTCTCGGCGAGCTGCGCCGCCGACAGCCGCGCCGTCACGCGGCCCTCGCCGAGCTGGACCTCGCGGGCCGGCCCGCGCACCAGCGCCACCGCGGCCGCGCGCGCGGCCGGATCGGCCAGCGCCCGGGCCACGAGCGCGTCGGGGGCCTCGGACTCGACGTAGACCGCCGCGTCGAACGCCGGGTCGCCGAGCTGCAGCTCGCGGTTGAGGCCGACCGCCTTGCCGCCGCGGTCGAGCGCGTCCTCGGCCCGCAGCACGATCCGCGGCGTCTCGGCCGCGTCCGCGCGCAGCACCGCGAACACCGCGCCGACGCAGGCGCCCTCCTCGAGCTCGGGATACACGTGGACCTCGGGACCTGTCCCGAAGCGCAGCACGAACGGCGCCAGCTCGCTGCGCCCGCCCGCGTCCGCCGCCAGGGTCTCGCCGCCGAGCGCCTCCGCGAGCCGTGCGAATTCCATGCGCCGCAGCATGGCCCGCGCCGGCCCGCCGGACAAGGCCCGCCGCCCGCCCCGCGCGGACGAACCCGCCCCCTGTCCTCGCCGCGAACGCCGTTGCCCGCCCGCACCCCGACGCAAGGAGGACGTCTCCGGGCGTCCCGGCTCGTCCGTCGCACCCACGCTCGGCGCCGGCTCCCTCGCGGCAAGCCGCGCCGCCCCTCGCGAGCGCCGCCGAGCAGCGCCCCGCATGGCCTCCATCCCTCGTGTCCTCGGCGCCATGTCCCTCGCGCCATGTCCTCCTTGCCATGTCCTTTCGGGCATGCCTCTGACGACATGCCCCTCGAACCAGTCGCCCCGCTACAGCCGCGTCTCGACCTCGACCACCTCGGGCGGCGTCGGCGCCTGCAGGAACTCGAGCGCCGAGGCGTTGCCGCGCAGGTGGAGGTCGAAGAACGCGACCGCGTAGGCGGCCACGATCGCCCGCGCCTGCAGCGGCTCGAGGTAGACGAACTCGGAGCCGTCGGTCTGGCGGGCGCCCGGGCCGCAGCCGGCGTCGAACTGCTCGGCCAGGCCGCAGATGTCGGTCGGGCCCCAGTGGCCGGCGTCCTTCATCCGCACCAGGTAGGCCGGCGTGGCCGCGGCGTCGAAGTTCGACTCGATGAGCTGGTTGCCGAGCTTGCCGATGCTGTTGTCCTCGGCGGCGAGCACGAACAGCTGCGGCTCGTCGATCGCCGCCAGCATCGTGCCGGGGAAGATCGGGTTCTGGACCGGCGCCGCGATCGGCAGCGCGGCGACGATCCGGTCGTCCTCCTGCGCCAGCCGCCCGGCCGTCGCGGCCCCGTAGCTGTGCCCCATCGCGCCGATGCGGGTCGGGTCGATCGCGCCGCGGATCGCCGCGGGGACCGCCGAGTTGCCGGCGTCGAGCACCGCGTCGAGCACGGCGATCTGGTCGGCCACGCGGACCTGCAGGAACGCCTCGTCGAGCGGCGCCTGCGGCTCGTCGAACAGCGTGTTGCCGGCGTGGTCGGGCGCGACCACCACGAACCCGTAACTGGCCAGGTGCTCGGCGAGCGTGAACATCGAGAAGCGCACGCAGCCGTGGCAGTGCGAGAACATCACCAGCGGGTACGGCCCCGTGCCCGCCGACGCGGCGTCGCGCGCCGAGCGGGTCTGTTCGCGCACGCCGACCTGCCCGTGCTCCGACAGCTTGGCCAGCAGCGCCACCATCATCTCGCGCTGCGGGCCCTCCGGCACGAACTCGGCGATCGGGTGCCCGGCGTCGGCGGCCGCCTGCGCCGACACGTCGGCCGGGTACCACGCCTCGACCAGCAGCGTGCGGTCGCCGGCGACCACCGAGAACGTCGCGTTGCCGACCGGCGCCCCCCCGGGCGCGTCGTAGTCGTCCTGCGACCCCTGGCCCGAGGTCCCCGTGCCGGTCGGGTCGAGGCTGTCGCTCTCCGTCGTCCCGCCGCTGGTCGTCGGCGTGTCCGTCCCGGCCTCGGTCCCGCCCGATTCGGGCGGTCCTTCGACCGTCGTCGACGAGATCTGCGTGTCCCCGCCGTCGCTGCCGCCGGCGCTCTCGCCGGGACCGGAGGTGGCCGCCGCGGTGCTGCACGCGGCGAGGAGGAGAGTAAGCGAAGCGAAGCGGCGCATGCCGCCGTTTTACCCGACCTCGCGCCGCCCCGTGAGGCCCTCGCAGAACCGTTCGACCGCCGCCCCGATCTCCTGGTGGTGCTCGAACAGGCTGGTGTGAGTCCCGTCGGCCAGGCGAAGGAGCCGACTGCCCGGGATCGCGCGATGCAGCGGCACGCCGACCCGGGGCGCCGGCGCGAACACGTCGCGGTCGCCGGCCACGATCAGCGTCGGCGCGGCGATCCGCGGCAGCAGATCGGCCGCGGAGTGGCTCTGGGCCGCCAGCGCCATCGCCGCGAGCGTGCCCGGGTCGAGCTCGCGCACGAAGTGTTCGATGTACAGCTTCACGTCGGCCGGCGCGGCCGCGGGGCCGATGAGCCCGAGCCACTGGCCGAGCCGCCGGCTGCCCGGCAGCCCGACGATCGAGCGCACCCCGCGGAACGCCAGGCGAAAGCCCGGCGCGGGCAGGCGCGCGATGAGCCCGTGCAGCGCCGGCCCGAACGGCCCGAGCGCCGCGTCGAACACCCGCCCCGAAGGCCCGAGCAGCAGCGCCAGCCCGCGCACCCGCGCCGGCGCGGCGCGGTAGATCTCGAGCGCCACCTGGCAGCCCATCGAGAAGCCGACCGGTACCGCCTCGGCCAGCCCCTCGGCCTCGAGGATCTGCAGGGCGTCGCGCGCCAGCGCCGGGATCTCGACGCCCGCGGCCGTGCGCGCCGGCTCGCTGCGCCCGTGCCCCTTGAGGTCCCACGTGATCACCGTGAAGCGCCGGGCCCAGCGCGGCGCCAGGTGGGTCCAGAAGAACCGCGAGGTCGTGATGCCATTGCACAGCAGCAGCGTCGGCCCCTCGCCCTCACGGCGGTAGACCACGCGGGTGCCGTCGGCGGCGACGATGGAGCGATCGGGGGCGGTCATGCCGGCGGCGGCGAGGATGCCACGACCTCGGCAAAAGAAAACCCGCCGGCCGCGGCAGAGGGGGGAAGGCCGGGCCGGCGGGTCGAGTGGATGTCTTTTCGGTCATGTACGAACGGGCACCTCGCCTCGCGCCGCGCTCACCAGCGGATCCGCACCCGCCCGTCGCCGGCGCGCACCCCCGGCAGGCCGCGGCCGGCCGGGTCGTCGCCGACGAGCGACGACCCGCCGCCGCCCCCCGCCGCGTGGGCCGAGCCGCCGCCGAACCAGCCGCCGCCGCCCCCCGCCACGTGATAGAGGCCCCCGCCGCCGCCCTCGCCGAACCGGCCCGCCTCGCCGGGCGTCGAGCCCACGGCCCCGCCCTGGCTCTGCGTCCCGCCGCCGGCCGCCTGCCACTCGGGCAGCAGCGCCACCCCGGGCCCGCCGATCGCAAGCCCGCCTGGCCCGCCGGCGCCGTGGTCCGGGCACCCGCACTGTCCGCCCCCGCCGCCGCCGGCGACGACGATCCGGTCGTCGAGCGTCGTGCCGCCGTGGCGCACGTCGCTGGCTCCGCCGCCGCCGCCCGCGAACGCTCCGCCGAGGCCGCCGCCGTTGTAGCCCGCCGCGCCCTCGAGCCCGCCGCGCCCGCCGACGCGGATCTGCAGCGCCTCCCCGGGCTCCACGTCGAGCTCCGCCCGCACGTAGGCGCCGAGCCCTCCGTCGTCCTGCTCGGGCCCCTCGCAGCAGCGCGAGCCGCCGCCCTGCGCGCCCCACAGCTCGACGGTGATCCGCGACACGCAGTCGGGCACCACGAACGTCTCCGGCGCGCCGGTGAATGCGAACTCGCGCGCCCCTCCGCCGGGCGTCACGCGCGTGCGCTCGACGCAGCGGCCGTCGCAGCGGATCTGGCCGACCTCGCAGGGCGCCTCACAAAAGCCCGCCGCGCACGCGCCGGCGCACACACGCCCGCAACCACCGCAGTGACGCGCATCGAACCGGACGTCGACGCACTCGTCCTCGCACAGGTCGAGCGCCTCCGCCTCGCACGCGCGCGCCAGCACCTCGTCGGTCTCGGCTTCGGACTCGTCCTCGACGTCGGCGAACGAGATCGGCACCGGCCGCGGTTGGCGAGCGTCGTTGATCTCGTCGCAGCCGCCGATCACGATTGCGAGCGTCACCGACACCGTACGCCATCGACCCTCGAGTACCATCTGCACGGCCTCCCCTGCGACCTGTAGGCATGATGCGCACGAGGCAGCCACGCAAACACCGCTGTGTCGCCGGTCACCCGCGATCGCTTCACGCGCACGGCGGTCACATGTCTCTCGCGACATGTCCCGCAGAACAGCCACGCGACGCGGTCCGCGATCGGCTGGGCCGCCGTCGCCCACCGCCGTCCGAGCGCGCTCCAGCGCCGCGCGGTTCGGTCACCGCGGAGTCCTCCGGGTCGCCCGGCAGCGCCCGGCCCGCGCGCTTCGTCGTCGCCGACGCGGATCCGATCCCACCGCAGCGAGCGACCGGCTCCGCGCCTCCGCGCCTCCCGGCGCGTGAGCAGGGCCGCGGCGCGACGACCAGGCCCCGCGCGCAGCGAGCCTCCGACATCACCAGCGACCTCCGTCACCAGAAGATCTGGATCGCACCGTCGCCGCCGCGGGCGCCCGCCTCGAACGCCACCGCCTCGACGTCGACGGCCACGTGCGACGACCCGCCGCCGCCGCCCGCGCCGAACGCTCCGCCGCCGCCGTACCAGCCGCCACCGCCGCCCGCCACGTGGTAGCGCGCCGCGCCGCCGCCGAGCCCGAACACGCCGGTTTGCCCGGGCGACGAGCCCGCCACGCCGCCGGCGTGTTGCTTGCCGCCGCCGCCCGCGTTCCAGGACGCGTCGCCCACGACCCCGTCTTCTCCGACCAGCCCGCCGCCGTGGCCGCCCGCGCCGTGGTCCGGAAAGCCGCACGAGCCTCCGCCGCCGCCGCCGACCACCAGCGCGCGATCGATCAGACTCGCGCCGCCGATCCGGATGTCCGATCCGCCGCCGCCGCCGCCCCCCCACACGCCCCCGCGTCCGCCCCCGTTCCACCCGGGCGCCCCATCGATCCCGCCGCGCCCGCCGACCAGCACCAGCAGCACCTCGCCCGGGCGCACCGGCAGCTCGGCGCGCAGCCAGCCGCCGAGACCACCGTCCATTTGCACGTCGGGCAGCCCGTGGATCTCGTCGGTACTGCATCGACTCGGACCGCCCTGGGCGCCCCACAGCTCGACCGTCAACCGCGTCACGCACTCCGGCACCACGAACACCTGCGGTCCGCCCGTGAACGCGAACCCGCGCCCGCCCGGGCCCGCGCACATCGGCATCGCGTCCGGCACCATCTCGTCGAACCCCGCGATGTCGGGATGGTGACAACCCAGCAGCGCCACGAGCGCCGCGGCCCCGCGTCCGGGCCGAATATGTGAGCCGCTCCCCTGCATCGCGCCCCCTTCTCCACAGATGCGCGGCGCCGTCCGCGACGCAAACCGAGGCCGTGCTGCGCGTCACGCCGGGGATGCGTATGTCCCCTCGGACATGGCCTGCCACGAAGCAACATGTCCTTTTGGACAGCTTTATCGCATGCGGTGTCTGCGGCTGCGCGCGTCCGGCGGGCGCGCCCCCGCTCTCCTGGTGCGCCCGCTTCGAGGGTGTCAACATGTCCTTTCGGACATCTTGATGGTATGTCAGGATTGTGTCCCGGGCGAGCCCCGGTTTTCCTGTCGCATGCGCTTCCGATGAAGCGACATGTCCTTTTAAACAGCCTCATCGCGTGCGGGGTCTGCGGCTGCGCGCGCGTCCATCCGCGGAGCCTGAACTCCCGCAGCGCGTCCTATGAACGGCAGAACATGTCCTTTCAGACATTCCAACCGCGCGCCCGACGGTCTCCTCGGCGTGTCTCTTCGGACATGCCCTCATGAACATCTGCCCCCCGCCCGAAGGCGCGCTCACGACGGCGTCCGCGGCGGATCGCTGGGCCCGCCGCTCGCCCGCTCACCCGATCTCGCCGCGCCGCGCCCGGCCGAACGCCACGCGCCGCAGCAGCAGGTCGAGGATCAAGAGCGGCAGCGCCAGCGCCCACAGCACCTCGGGCCAGACCGCGCGCTGGCGGGTCCCCTGCGGCGCGCCCGGGGTCGTCACCACCGCGTCGATCGGCCCCGAGTGCGTCCCTTCGGGCGCCAGCGTGGCCAGCCAGGCCGGGTCGGCGCCGAGCTGGTCGGGCGCCAGCTCGCTCGGGTACGGCACGCTCGCCTGCCCGGTCGCCTCGGCCACCAGGCGCGGCGGCGTCTGGCCGTCGTCGAACATCTGCGCCCGGATCAGCCGCTGCCCCGCGCGCACCCCGAGGACGGTCGCCTCGTAGCGGCCGGGCGCCGTCAGCTGGGTCGCCAGCGTCGTCGTGTGGCCCTCGGAGCCGGGCGGGAGCGACGGGTCGATCACCTGCAGCTCGCCGCGCAGGTCGCTGACGAAGCCGGTGCTCGCGTCGAGGTCGACCACCGCGCGGAAGCTGCCCTCGTCGGCGCCGGGCGTGATCCGCAGCGACGCCCCGCCGAGCGACGCGGCGCCCTGGCGCATCAGGTCGCGGGCCACCTGCGACCAGAACTTGGGGAACCCGTCCCAGCCGATCCAGCGGTGGGCCCAGCGCGGCTTGGCGTCGGACGCGAACGCGGCGGTGCGGCCGAGCCCGCGGCGGCCGCGGACCAGCAGCGGGTCGCCGACGTGCGTGCGCAGCAGCAGCTCGGCCAGCGGCTTGACCTTCAGCGGGATCACCCCGCCGAGGCCGGGCGCGCGGTCGAAGTCGATCCCGCGCAGCACCTGCGCGCTCTTGGCCACGCGCGCGAACAGGTCGCGCTCGACCACCGCGTTGCGCGTCACCTCGCGGGTCTCGCGGGAGAAGATCCGCGGCACGTCGGTGCCGTCCTGGCTGAAGTAGTAGCGGCCGCGGCCGCGCTCGGCCACGCGGGCGAGGAAGTCCTTGCCCGCGCCCGCGCCGACGCCGACCGCCGACACCGTGATGTCGGCGTCGCGCATGTCGGTGATCAGCGCCGACACCCCGGCCTCCGGCGACTGCCCGTCGGACAGCAGGATCACGTGCTTGACCAGCGCCTTGCTGCCGGCGAGCTGCATGTACGCCTCGCGCAGGGCCGGCAGCGCGTTCGTCCCGCCGCCGGCGCTGAGCCTGCGGATGTCGCCCGCGATCCGGATCCGGTTGGCCGCCGGCTGCAGGCGCACCAGCGTGACCGGCCGCGAGTCGAACGCGATCACCCCGATCTCGTCGCCCGGGTCGAGCGTGCTGGCCGTCGAGCGAGCTGCCTCTTTGACCAGGTCGAGGCGGTCCTCGCTCGACATCGACCCGCTCTTGTCGATCACCAGCACCAGCGCCAGGGTCGGCTGTTCGCGCTGGCGCTCGCCCTCGAAGCGGACCGGCAGCACGTCCTCGAGCACGCTGCCGCCCCAGCCGCCGACCCCGAACGCGCTCTCGCCGCCGATCATCACGAAGCCGCCGCCGTCCTGGACCCACTTGGCGATCGCCTGCTGCTGCGCCCCTGACACGTGGCGCGACGGCACGTCGGACAGGATCACCAGGTCGTACGGCTGGAGTCCCTCGGGCGCCGCCGGGATCGCCGACGCCGCCTCCGCGTCGACTTGCAGGTGGTCGGCCCGCAGCGCCCGCGCGAGCGCCCCCGACGGGTCGCCCTCCCCGACCAGCAGCACGCGCGGTCGCCCGCGGACGTCGCCGACGGCCGCCGCGCGGTCGTTGTCGACGCTGCGGTTGTCGGCCGCGTCGAGCTCGGCCGCGTCGAGCCGGGCCGCGACCACGATCGGCCCCGCCGCGTTGGCGCGGACCGGCACCTTGATCTGCTGCGGCCCGCCGCGCAGCGTCACCTCGACGCTCGGCGACAGCGGGTTCGGCACCCCGTCCTTCTCGACGTACAGCGTGAGCGTGCGCGGCCCGCTGGCCCACACGTCGATCGCCGCGTCGAACGTCTGCCCGACCCGCAGCTCGCCCGGCAGGTGCACGCCCGCGACCAGCACGTCGCCGCGGGCCGCCGGCGCGGCGGTGCGGGTGTGCAGCGCGACCCCGCGGCGGCGCAGCCCCTCGGCCGCCGCGATCAGGTCGGTGCGCTCGGCCACGCTCGCCGCCCCGTCGCTGACCAGCACGACCCGGCCCTCGGTGTCGGGGTCGAGCAGCGCCTCGGCCAGCCGCAGCGCCCCCGCGTGATCGCTGGCCAGCCCACCGCCTGGCTCTCGGGACAGCTCGACTTCACCTGTCTCTTCGGACAGCGGCACCGCCTGCGCCCGGCTCGCGTAGCTCACCAGGCGCAGCCGCGTGCGGTCGTCGCGGTCGCCGGTCTCGGCTTTCACCAGCCGGACCACCTCGCGGGCCACCGCCGTGAACGCCGCCAGCTGACCGTCGTCGACGCTGGCCGACACGTCGACCGCCACCACCACCGTCTTGCCGCGGCGCGGCGCCTGCAGGCTCGGGGCCGCCAGCGCCAGCGCCAGCGCCAGCAGCAGCAGCACGCGGGCGGCGAACTGCAGCGCGACCTGCCAGCCCGGGAGGTCGACCAGCGAGCGGCGCGCGACCGCGACGAGGAACGGCAGCAGCGCGACCGGCATGAGCCACAGCACGCTCGGGCGCGTCAGCACCAGCGTGCGGTCGCCGGCCTCGGACAACCTCGCCGCCAGCCACTCGGGCAGGGTGAACAAAAGGACAGGAACGTCGGGGCCGAAGCGGTGCAGCGCGGCCGCGGCGACGAGGCCGAGCGCGAGCCACAGCAAGGCCCACGGGCGAGCCCCGGAGGCGGGAGCGCGGGTCACGGGCGCACCGGGGCGCGCGGGCCGGGGGAGGATCGCATCGGCGAGGGTCCGGCAACCATAGCGCCCCGGGCCGCCCGGCAAAAGCCGGCCTGCTGCCGGACGGCGTCGCCGGCGCGGCCGGGTTGCGCGGAAGCGGCAGGGCGGTTAGGGTGCCGCCCACCCGAAGGAAGCGCTGTGAAGCCGATCGAGATCTGTCAACACCTGGGCCAAGGCCACATCGACGCGTACTACGACGAGCTCTCCGGCAAGGAAGTCCGCGAGGTGCTCAAGGCGGGCGGCTGCAGCGTCAACGTCCCGCCGACCGCGTACACCCAGGCCGCCCGCCGCCGCGCGTGGCGCCGCCGCTTCGACACGGAGCTCGCCGGCGGCAACGACAACCTCGCGCTCGCGCTCCTGCTCGAGTGGCTCATGCGCCACCACCGCCAGATGCTGGTCGACTACCTCGACTTCCTCGGCGTGAAGCACACCATGGGCGAGACCGACGAGGATTTCTGCGTCACCAACACGCCCGAGAAGCTGCGCGAGGGCGTCGCCGAGCTGCTCAAGAAGTACCCGCCGGCGCACGTCGCCAGCTACCTGCTGCTGGTCGGCCACCTGCAGGACACCCCGGTGTTCGACCAGACCCCCGAGGTCCTCAAGGCTCTCGGCGTCGAGGACGCCGCCGCCGCCGAGTACATCGAGAAGCACAAGCAGACCTACAAGCCGCGCATGCGCCAGCAGCAGGCCGCCTCCTGAGGTCCGCCGTGGATCGCCTGGCGATGCTCCGACAGTTCGTGGCCCAAAAGCCAGGTGAGGCGTTCCCGCGCTACGGCCTGGCGATGGAGCTGAAGCGCCGCGGACAGCTCGCCGAGGCGATCGCCGAGTTCCGCGAGCTCATCGCCAAGATCCCCGAGTACGTGCCCGCCTACTTGATGGCCGGCAACACCCTGGTCGAGGCCGGCGACCGCGACGGCGCGCTGCAGGTCTTCGATCAGGGCGTCCAGGCCGCGCGCGCGGCCGGCGACGCGCACGCGCTCGGCGAGCTCGAATCCGCCCGCGCGGCGCTGGAAGGGTGAGCGCCACGTCCAGCCTCGCCGACGCCGCCGCGATCGACCTGGTGTTCGCCAGTCCGCGGCGGCTGCCCAAGCCCGCGAGCCTGCGCGGCCGCGTCGTCGTGCTCGACGTCGCGTTCGCGGCCGAGGGCATCGGCAGCGGCTTCGACAAGATCACCGGCAAGTTCCTCACCGGCCTCGGCGCGCGCCTGGCCCGGTGGGTCGACCACCACGATCACGAGCGCCACGCCCAGTTCCGCGGCGACCGGCGGTTCGTGCTCCACACCAAAGCCGAGCACGGCGCCTGCCCCGAGATCATCACCCCGCAGATGGTCGAAGAGACAGGTCCGGTCGACACCATCGTCGCCCACTTCGACCTCGACGGCCTCTACTCGGCCGCCAAGTGGCTGCTCCGCGGCGTCGAGCCCTACCCCGGCGCCGACGCCGACGCCCGCGCCGTCGACACCCGGACCGGCGCCGTCGGCCCGATCGGCGCGCTCGTCGACAAGGCCCTGCGGGCTCACTACGAGGACACCGTCCTCCTCAACAAGATCGTCCGCTGGCTGGTCGCCGGCCGCCCGCGCGGGCCCGAGCAGGAGGCGATCGCCGCCGCCGCCGCCGACTTCGACGCCATGGCTGCCGAGGCGGCCGCGCTGGCCCGCGCCTACGTCGTCGAGGACGGCGTCGCCCTCGTGCGCGTGCCCTCGAACCCGCGCCCGTTCGACAAGACCGAGCTGCTTCTGCTCGGCCAGGAGCGCGCCCCCGTGGCCGTCGTCGTCGACGGCCAGACCCTGAACATCGCCGCCGGCTTCGACAGCGGCCTCGACTTCGTCGCCCTGCTCGGCCTCGGCGGCGGCATGCCGACGCGCGTCAGCGTGCCCGCCTCGCGCCTCGACGCCACGCTCGACAAGATCCGCGCCGCCCTGCGCGCGCGCGGCTGAACCTGCCCCTCGGGACACTGTCGCATTCGACATGTCCCGAGAGACATACTCTCTCCGCGCGGTCACCTGTCCCCCGCCCGCGCGAAAGGGGACCGGTCCCGACCGCTCCTCCGGGCGGCCCTCGGTCGCCGGGCCCGACGCGGAATCACATGTCCCGAAGGACATCCCGCAGGCGGCCGGTCACCTGTCCTCGGCCTCGCACGGGCCCGACATGTCCCGAGAGACATCTCTGTCTCCAGGCCGCCCTGTCGCCGTCTGTCCGCAGCGGGCGCTCACGCGCCCCTCCGGCTCTTGATCGCGCCCAGATCGAGCGCTCACGAGGTGTTGCAGGTCGGGGACGCAAATAGGACCCTGGCGCCCGCAGTCCGAGTGCCCACCACGGGCCGACCCCCCAGGAGCATGAACATGTCGCATCGTCCTCGTCTGTCCCTGATCGCCGCGCTGACGGCCGTGATGATCCCCGCCGTCGCCTTCGCCGACTCCAACGGCACCGTCGGCAACGTCGAAGCCGTCACCCTCTACGAGAGCAGCAGCGACAACCACGCCATGTTCAACGGCTCGGTCACGATCAAGGAGAAGACCGGCCAGAAGCGCGACTACAAGTGGGGCGGCTCGCTGTGCCCCGGCCGCGAGCTCAGCGCCAACTCGATCAACCTCCTGTTCGAGGCCCTGCGCGCTAAGAAGCAGGTCGAGCTCACGCCGACTTACAAGGCCGGCAACGGCGGCGAGCGCTGCCTCACCGGCTTCAAGCTCGAGAGCCGCTGAACCATCGCCCCGCCGGCCGTCGCCGCTCCCCCCGGCGACGATCGCCGGCGACCTCGCGGCCGGATCGGTGGCCCGGCCGGCGAATTCCGATCATGATCGTCGCCGCGGAGGCCGGAGCCATGGGCATGCTGATCGACGGCGTGTGGACGACGAAGCGGTACGAGCCGGACGAGGCCGGCAAATTCGTGCGCGAACAGTCGCAGTTCCGCGACCGCGTGACCGCCGGCGACAGCTCGGGCCACCCGGCGGTCGCAGGCCGCTACCACCTCTATGTCGCCCACGCCTGCCCCTGGGTTCACCGGACGCTGCTGGCCCGCGGGCTGCTCGGCCTCGAGCAGGCGATCTCGATCTCGGTCGTCGACCCCTTCATGGGCGACGACGGCTGGGCCTTCACCGACCGCGACGGCTGCGTCCCCGACCCGATCTTCGGCGCTCGCTTCCTGCGCTCGATCTACCTCCGCGCCGACCCGGGCTACAGCGGCCGCGTCACCGTGCCCGTGCTGTGGGACCGCGAGCGCGCGACGATCGTGTGCAACGAGTCGCGCGAGCTGCTGCGCATGCTCGACGTCGAGTTCGCGGCGCTGCACACCCGGCCGATCACGCTGTTCCCGGAGCCGCTGCAGCGCCGCGTCGACCGCACAATCGACCAGATCTACGAGCCGATCAACAACGGGGTGTACAAGGCCGGCTTCGCCACCCAGCAGGCCGCGTACGAGGAGGCGGTGCGCGAGCTGTTCGCCGCGCTCGACCACTGGGACGGCGTGCTCGCCGAGCAGCGGTTCTTGTGCGGCGACGTCGTCACCGAGGCCGACCTGTGCCTGTTCACCACCCTGCTGCGCTTCGACCCGGTCTATCACGGGCACTTCAAGTGCAACCTGCGGCGGATCGTCGACTACCCGCACCTGTCCGGTTACCTGCGCGACCTCTATCAATTGCCCGGCGTGGCCGAGCTGTGCCGCCTCGATCACATCAAGGAGCACTACTATCGCAGCCACCCGCACGTGAACCCGACGCGCATCGTCCCGCTCGGCCCGATCTCGACGCTCGAGCAGGCGCACGACCGCGGCCGCTTCGGCGGCGAGCTGTTCGCCCCGAAGTCGTGAGCGCGGCTCGTCCCGTCCGCAGAGCCGCAGCGAATGCACCGGCCGACCGCCCTGCCAGAAGGATGTCGCCGTCGCCGCCCTGCTCACGACCCCGGCCGCCCGGCTCACGTCCGCGGCGATCACCGCCCGAGGCTCGAGCTCACAGCGGCTGCCACTGCAGCGTCTCGACCGCGATCTCGTAGCCGAACCACCCGTTGACGAGCTTCAGCCGCGGCGGCAGGGCCCCGTCCTTCATCCCGCCCTCGTAAGTGACGACGATCGCCCCCGCGGGCGCGCCGTCCTTGCGCTCGAAGCGGCGCTCGAGCAGCGCCCCGCCCTGCCACACCTCCGTCACCGTCTCCTCGCCGACCTCGCCGCGGTGGGTCCCGTCGGCCAGCGGCGCCCCGGGCAGCCCGAGGAACTGCACCCGGTTGACGTCGAGCAGCATGAAGCGGGGCGGGAACGGCAGCTTGCCCTCGGGCGCGAACACCTGGACCTTCACCTCGGCGCCCTGCTGCCTGGCGACGAACGCCTTGGTCGCGAACGGCGTCAGCCCGACCAGCGTCAGCGCGTCGCCCTGCTTCTGCAGCACCACCTCGCCGCCGATCTCGCGCCCGCGGGCCGTCCCGCGCAGCCGCTGGCGGGCCATGAAGTCGGGCCCGGTCAGCGTCGTCGCCAGCGCCCCCGGGTAGTCGGCGTCTCGCAGCTCGCGCGGCGGCGCCGTCTCGGCCTCCTGTCCTTTCGCGCATGCTCCCAAAAGCATGGCCGCCACGACATGACCGATCGACCATGCCCTCGAGTTCATTCGCGATCCTTCCCCTCGCCCGCGCCGGCCAGCACCAGGGCGGCCGGGGCCAGCACCAGGCTGAGCAGCACCCCGAGCCCGACGGTCACCCCGATCGCCTGCAGAGCCGGGCTCTGCGACATCGCCAGCAGCCCGAACGCCAGCACCGTCGACAGGCACGCCAGCAGGACGCTCAGCACCGTCGCGTCGAAGCCGCCCGGGTCGCGCCGGCTCTCGGCCAGGAACACCCCGTAGTCGACCCCCATGCTGAGCACCAGCAGCAGCGCGACGACGTGGAGGATCCCGATCGTCGCGCCCGACAGCGCCACCAGCGACAGCGCCGTCGCGGCGGCCAGCACGGCAGGGGCGAACGCCGCCAGCGCCAGCCCGACCCGGCGGTAGCGCAGCCACACCATCGCCAGCACCGCCACCAGCCCGAACACCACCAGCTCGAGCGTGCGCGCGCGGTAGCGGCCGAACGCCGCCTGCATCATGCCCTGCTGGTCGAAGTAGCGCACCTGCGGCAGGTCGGCCAGGCGGGCCTGCAGCGCCGCCGGGTCGGCGACCCCGCGCAGCAGCGTCACCAGGGCCACCTCGCCGCCCTCGATGTCGGCCCGGAACGTCCGCGCCGCCTCGGCCAGCGGCGTCGCCGCCAGGTCGGCCGGCCGCATCACGTCTGGCCCGTGGGACATGTCCGCGAAGAACTTGGCGAACGAGCCGGCGCGGAAGCCCTCGGCGACGAACGCCGCGTCGAGGCGGGCCGGCAGGCTCGGGTCGGCCAGCGCCGCCGCGTTGTCCCGCTGCAGCGCCGCCGACCACACCAGCGCGTGCAGGCTGCGGAACGCCTCGATCTCGCCGGCCGCCTGGGCCGCGCGCAGGCGGACCGCCGCCGCGTCGTTGCCGGCCAGCGCCTCCTCCTCGTCGGCCCCGAACGCGACCACGAAGCGCCCGCCGTCCATCCGGGACACCCGCGCCCGCACCCGCTCGTCCTCGGCCAGCATCGCCGGGTCGAGCGCCGTCAGCAGCCGCACGTCGTCCGACCACTCGATGCGCGGCAGCCCGACCACGCACAGCCCGAGCGCCAGCGCCGGCAGCACCGCCACCGCCGAGCGCCGGCGTCGCATCCCCGCCACCACGCGCGCCAGCCCGGCCGCCGCCCGCCGCTGCACCGAACCTGGCTTTGGGGCCATGGGCAAAAGGTCAGGTAGCCAGTAGCGCGTCGCCAGGGCCGCCACCAGCACCCCGATCGAGGCGAACAGCGCCACCTCGCGCAGCCCGGGGAAGCTGGTCCACGCCAGCCCGGCGAACCCCGCCACCGTCGTCAGCGCCCCGAGCAGCAGGCCCGGCCAGATCCGCCGCGCGCTGTGGCGCGGCCCGCCGTGCGCCGGGTCGAGCATGTGGTGGTTGAACAGGTGCACCGAGTAGTCGATGCACACCCCGATCAGCGTCGCCCCGAACGCCAGCGTCAGCCCGTGGACCGACCCGAACAGCGCCAGGCAGGCCGCCAGCGCCGCCGCCACGCCGGCCACCAGCGGCGCCAGCGACAGCAGCACCAGCCGCGGCGAGCGGAACATCAGCAGGAACAGGACGACGATGCCGACCAGCGAGACGGTGGAGATCCGGCCGATGTCGGCGCGCATGCTGGTCTCGGCCGCGAGGGCGAAGCGGGCCACGCCCGACTGCTCGAGCACCAGCCGCCCGCCGGCCTGCGCGTCGACCTCGGCGAACGCCGCCTCGATCGCCGCCTGCAGCGGCGCCTGGTCGGTCGCGTCGAACGGCGAGCTGCGGGTCGCCAGCATCACCAGCGCGTGCTGATCCTCGGCGACGAAGTGGCCGTCGCGCAGCCCGACCCCGCCGCCCTGGGCCGCCTCGAGCCGGCGCAGCTGGGCCGGATAGGCCAGCAGCGGGTCGGCCGGCGCGATCTGCTTGATCACCCCCGACGTCGGCAGGCCGAGCTGGCGCCGCAGCTCGCGGGCCGCCGCCCGCAGGCCGTCGTCGGACAACCTGTCCTGGAGCGCAGCTGCCTCGTCGGCCAGGAGGTAGAACCGGCGCGGATAGTAGAGGTTGTGGATCGCCTCCGCGTGCAGCTCGCCCGGGCCGGTGCGCAGCCACGCCACCTCGGGTCGGGCCTGCAGCCGGTCGGCCAGCGCCTGCGCCCCGGCGATGGCGACGTCGGGCTCGCCGCGCTCGTCGGAGACCGACAGCACCAGCGTGCGCGTCAGCTCCGAGCTCGCCATCCCGCGCGACAGCGCCGCCAGCTTGGGGTCGGCGACGTCGGCCATGAACGCGGTGATGTCGGTGACCACCTGCAGCCGCAGCACGCAGAACGCCACCAGCCCGGCGACCAGCGCCGCGCCGAGCCCCGCCCGCCACGCGCTCGGCCTGTCTGATCGGGCAGGTTCCATGGAACAGGTGACCAGCGGACGGCCGCGCCGCGCTCAGCGGCCGGCCGGCGGGGCCGCGGCCGGCTTCGGCGGCAGGCTGAACAGCGAGCCCAGCTCCTCGGCGGTGAACTTGCGCTTGGGGTCGACGGCGGAGAACGTGGTGACGGCCTCGTCGCCGCCGACCTCGACCACGCGCATGGTCGCGATCACCACCCCGTCGCCGGTGATCTCGACCCGCTCGATCAGCTTGTCGAGCGGCGCCAGCTTCGGCTTCAGCTTCAGCGTCCAGCGCTGGCCCTCGGCCTGCAGGTCCATCGCGTACATCGCGGCCAGCGCCTCGCGGTCGCCGGCGAAGATCTTGACGAACGAGTCGACGAACAGCCGCACCGCCGGGCTCTTGTCGAGCGCGATCTCCTCGCGGCCGGCGTCGTCGGCCAGCTTGAGCGCGCTGCCGTCGATCACCACCACCGAGCGGGCCGGCTTCGCCGTGTGCCGGGCCAGGCGCGGCTTCTTGCCGTTCGGCACGAAGTAGATCGTGCCCTCGTTGACGAGCGGCGCGGCCAGCAGCGCCATCCGCTTCTCCTCGCGGAAGCTGGCCTGCAGCCCGCTCATCCCGGCGAACTGCCCGAGCAGCTGCTCGAGCGTGATGCTGGCGACCACCGGCGCGGCCACCGTCACCGGCAGCGGCTCGGTCGCGCCGGCCCGGCCGGGCGAGCCGGCCATGACCAGCAGGACGGGCAGGACGAGCATGACCGTGAGGACATGTGCGAACGGACCTGTCCTGGCGGACAGCCCCCGCGCTCTCGGCGACAACGAGCTACACCAGGTACTTGAGCAGCGCATCGGGCGTCTCCGGCAAGAGGCGACCTTCCTGGTCGGTGGTGACGAGGATCGTCTGCCCGCGGGCCGAGCAGCGATCCTGGTTGAGGTTGCGGATCCGGTAGGCCACCACCAGCCGCGGCGTGACCGACACGAACCACGCGTCGACGCGCACGCGGTCGGCGTAGCGCAGCGGGTAGGTGTAGCGGCAGTGGCTGTCGACCAGCAGCGAGGCGTAGCCGAGCCGCTGCAGGTCGGGCACGTCGAGCCCGCGCGAGCGCATCAGCGCGGTCCGGCCGTACTCCATGTACTTGTAGTAATGCCCGTGCCAGACGATGTGGAGGATGTCGACGTCGTGGAACGGGACCTCGAACTCGACCGAGACCTCGTGCAGCCGGCTCACGACAGCGCTCCGATCGGCAACGCGTTCGCGCGCAGCAGCGTCAGCACGGCGGCGATGTCGCGGTCCTGACGGCGGTCGGCGTCGACCTTCGGGATGACGCCGCGCACCGCCGCGTGCAGCGTGCGCGCGCGCGCGTGGATGTTGTGGCCCGAGCGCAGGTCGACCGCCTGGCACATGGTGAGCAGCCCGATCGCGGCGACCGTCTCGGTCAGCTCGACGATCCGCAGGCAGTCGCGCGCCGCGATCGTGCCCATGCTCACCTTGTCCTGGTTGTGGCATTCGGTGCTTCGGCTGAAGACGCTGGCCGGCATCGTCAGCTTCAACGCCTCGGCCGCCAGCGCCGAGGCCGAGATCTGCATCGCCTTGAAGCCGTGGTGCGCCGCACGATCGGGCCCCTCGCGCCCGACCAGGTTGGCCGGCAGGCCCGCGTTCGTGTCGGGGTTGCAGACCAGCGCGATCTGGCGGTCGACCAGGTCGGCGAGGTTGGCCACCGCCGTCTTCAAGGCGTCGAGCGCGAAGCAGGCGTGGCCCCCGTAGAAATTTCCGCCGTGCAGCACCTCGCCGGTCTCCGGGTCGACCAGCGGGTTGTCGTTGGCGCCGACGATCTCGACCTCGAGCCACTGCCGGACCCAGGGTAGCGCGTCGACGAGGACGCCGATCACGTGCGGGGCGCAGCGGATCGAGTAGCGGTCCTGGATGCGGGCGGGGGCTGCGGGCCGCGGGAACTCGATGTCCTCGCGGATCCACCGCGCGCAGGTCCGCTGGCCCGGGTGCGGCTTGGCGGCGAAGAGCCGGTCGTCGAAGTGAGCGGGGTTGCCGCCGAGGACGTCGCTGCCCATCGCCGTCAGCGCCGCGCACAGGCGCGCCAGCCGCTGCGCGCGCGCGACCGCCAGGCAACCGAGCCCGACCATGACGCTGGTCCCGTTCATCAGCGCCAGGCTCTCCTTGGGCTGCAGCGTCAGCGGCGGGATCCCGGCCTCGCGCAGCGCCTCGGCCGCGGGCACGACCTGTCCCTTGAACCAGACCTCGCGCTCGCCGACCAGCGCCGCGACCACGTACGACAGCGGCGTCAGGTCGCCGCTGGCCCCGACCGAACCCTCCGCCGGGATCCGCGGCAAGAGCCGGTGCCGCAGCAAGTCGCACAGCCGCTCGAGCACCTCGACGCGCACGCCCGACCAGCCGCGCGCCAGCGCGACCAGCCGCACCGCCACCACCGCCGCGGCCTCGACCTCGTCGAGGATTCGCCCGGTGCCGCAGCCGTGGAAGCGCATCAAGTTGATCGGCATCGCCGCCACGTGCTCGGCCGGCACCGACGTCTCGCACGAGTCGCCGAAGCCGGTCGTGACCCCGTAGACGACCTCGCCGGCGGCCAGCCGGCGCGCCAGGTGGTCGGCGCCGCGGGCCAGCAGCGCCCGGTACTCCGGGGCGTCGTCGAGCGCCGGGAAAGCTGTCCCTTCGGCCAGCTGAACCACGTCGTCGAGGCCGATCCCGCCGGGCCCCACGATGAGGACGCGCGCGCTACTCACTCCGCCCTCCAGAACTCGTAGAAGTTGAACCAGTTGAGCGGCGCGAGGCGGCAGTAGTGCTCGAGGCGTTCGGCGTAGCGCTGGACATGGGCGGCGGTGGCGGCCTCGCGGCGGCCTCTGGGGAGTTCTAATTGTTCGGCGAAGGGCTCGCAATACAGATCGTAGCGGTCAGGTCCGTGATAGAGCCCGAAAGTCAAGTAAATCGGGCACTTTAGCAGCGCCGCCAGGGTGTACGGCCCGGTCGGGAAGCGCGCCGGAGCGCCGAGGAACTGCGCCGTGCAGGTCTTCTCGTTGACCCCGACCCGGTCGCCGAGCACCGCCACCAGCTCGCCGCGCTCGATCGCCTCCTTGGCGGTCAGGATGTAGCTGGTGTCGCGCGGGTCGATCGGGATCACGCGCACGTCGAAGTCGGCCCGCACCGTGCGCAGGAAGTCATTGATCATCTTCGCGTTCTGCCAGTACGCGAGGATGTGGATCGGCAGCCGCTTGTCGACGCTGCTGGCCCGCATCGCCTCGAACGAGCCGAGGTGCGCCCCGAGCAGCAGCGCTCCCTTGCCCTGCTGCTGCAGCGCCCGCAGGTGCTCGATCCCCGTGTGCGTGATGCGGAACCGCGACGTCTCCCCCCGGACCAGGAACACCCGGTCGAGCGCGCAGCGGGCGAACGTGTAGATGTGGCGCCAGCTGGCCCAAAAGCCATGCGGCTGGCCGATCCGCCGCAGGTAGTCCTGCGAGGCCCGCCGCGCCGGGCCGGCGAACAGCGCGTAGTAGAACGTGATCACCGCCAGCAGCACCCCGGCCCCGCGGCGGCCGAACACCCGGCAGAACAGCAGCGTCGCCTTGATCCCGAGCACCGTCCCGCGCTCGGGCCGGGTCATCCACGCCCGGTCGCCGTCGCCCGCCGTGACCGCTGCAGGCCCGGCCTCGCCTCCATTCACGGGAGCGCGCGCCGCGAGCTCGGGGGCGGGCGCACGACCCGCGTCCGCGCCCTTCGCGGGCCCGCCCGCGACCGCCCCGGCCTCGCCTTCCCGACCGACGCCCGCGCCCGCCGCGGGCCGAGCTGGGTCGCCCCGGCCTCTCGATGACATGTCCCCCGGGACATGTCCCTCCGCGCCTGCCTGCTGAGCCATGGCCGATCGAACCTGTCCTCTCGCGCAGCCCGTTTCAGCGCCCGGCCGGCAGCGCCGGGCGGCGCAGGCGGCGGTAGAGGTTGATCCACGGGCGCACCATCACCCGCTGGAACGACAGCCGGGTGTGCAGCCACGAGATCTTGACGTTGTCGCCGAACACGCGGAAGTGCGACACCCCGCCCTCGTCGCGGCCGATGTAGCGGACCTTCGTCGGCAGGTTGATCACCGGCACTCCGGCCCACACCAGGCGGACCGCCACCTCGATGTCGAAGTCCATGCGGTCGCCGGTGCGCCCGAGCGCCAGCGCGGGCGCCAGCGGGTACACGCGGAAGCCGCACATCGGATCGGTGATGACCCCGCGCCCGGCCTCGAAGTCGGTCCAAAACAGCGTGATCTTGCGGGCGATGAGCCGCCCCTTCGGCGCCGAGGCGTCGTACACCGGCGCCCCGAGGATCAGCGCGTCCGGCCGCGCGCGCGCCGTCGCCAGGAATTGCGGGATGTCCCCGAGGTCATGTTGCCCGTCGGCGTCGACCTGCAGCGCGTGGGTGTAGCCGAGCTCGCGGGCGAACTGGAACCCGGTCTTGACCGCCGCCCCCTTGCCGCCGTTTTGCGGCCGCCGCCGCACGTGCGCCAGCCCCTCCGCCCCGATCGCCTCGACCGCCGCGCGCCCCTCCGGGCCCGAGCCGTCGTCGATGACCACCACGTCCGGCAGGTGCGCCTTGACCCGCAGCACCACGTCCCGCACCGTCCGCGGGTTGTCGTAGGTCGGGATCAACGCGCACGGCCGGAACGCCGCCGTCCCCCCGGACGCGTCACCTGTCACCTCGACCGCGCTGCAACGACCTGTCCCTCCGGACATATGCGCCCCCTCACCCACCGCGCGCCTCGTACTCGAGCGCGCCCGCCGTGACCACCTCGCCGGCGCGCGCCAGCGAGAAGCGCACGCTCGTCCCGCGCACCTCGAGCCGCAACACCAGCGCGTCGCCCGGCGCGACCGGCCGGGTGAACTTGAGCCGCGCCGCCCGCCGCAGCGGCCCCAGCTCCGGCCGCAGCGCCGCCACCTGCGGCACCACCAGCGCCGTCAGCTGGGCCACCCCCGGCAGCACCGGCAGCGCGTCGAAGTGCCCGCGGAAGAACGCCAGGTCGACCGGCACCCCCACCTCGACCTCGTGCACCGACACCCCGCCCTCGTCGCGCCGCACGTGCCCGCCCAGCGCGAACGCGGTCGCGCCGCCCCCCGCAGCTGCCCCTTCGGACATGTTCGACGGAGCGCCCGCCCGGGCACCGTCGCGCTCGGATCCTGTCCCTGCGGACATGGCCCGAGAGCCACTCGATGCCTGCGCCTCATGGCCTGTCCTCACGGACATGTCTCGCGAGCCGCTCGCCGCGGCCGCCGCTCCGGCCGCAGCACCATCTGTCCCGGCAGACATGTCCCGCGAGTCACCCGCCGCGGCACCCGCTTGCGCCTCCGCCCGACCGCCGCTCGCCGCCTCACTCGCCGGGCTGTCCGCCTCGACCGCCAGCCCGAGCAGCGCGTGCAGCTTGCGCCGCGTCAGCTTGCCGCTCGGCTCGCGCGGCAGCGCCGGCACCAGCTTGATCCGCCGCGGCACCACGACCGGATCGAACCATGGCAAGAGCGCCCGCCGCAGCTCGGCGACCAGCTCGCCGGCCTCGCGCCCGGCCTCGCGGGGGACCACCGCGGCCACCAGCTCGTGCCCACGCGCGCCCGGCGACTCGACCGCCACCACCGCCGCGTCGGCGACCGCCGGCAACGCCAGCAGCCGCTGCTCGACCTCGGCCACCGCCACCCGCTTGCCGGCGATCTTCACCACCCCGTCGAGCCGCCCGCGCAGGTGGAACCCGCCGCGCGCGTCGACCTCGACCCGGTCCTCGCACGGGTACGGCACCGGCGCGTCCGGGGCCAAGAACGGCGAGCGCAGCAGCAGCCGGCCCTCGCCGGCGACCTCGACCGTCACCCCGGGCAGCGGCGTCCAGGCTGGCTCCGTGGACATGTCCCCCAAGACATGTTCGTGCCGCCGCCAGCCGATCCCCCCGGTCTCCGACGAGCCGTACACCTCGGTCACTTGCAGGCCGAGCCGCGCCAGCAGCTCGTCCGCGGTCGCCCGCGGCAGCGGCGCGCCCGACGAGAACACCCGCGAGAGCGGCGGCAGGTCGCCGCGCTCCAGCACCGTCAGCCCGCGCAGGTGCGCCGGCGTGCTGACCAGCACCGTCGCCCCGACCTGCCGCGCCGCCCGGGCGACCGTCTCGGCGTGCAGCGGCGTCTCGCGGGCGAACGCCGCCCCCGCGGCCAGCGGCGCCAGGATCCCGAACAGCAGCCCGTAGAGGTGGTACGGCGGCACCGTCGCCAGCGCCACCTCGCCGGCCTGCAGCGCGAACGTGGCCGCCAGCGCCTGCGCCTCGCCGAGCAATTGCGCCGCCGTCTTGGCGCACGGCTGGTGGTCGCCGGTGCTGCCCGAGGTGTACACGACCGCCAGCCGGCGTTCGGCGGCCAGCGCTTCGGGCCATGTCGGATCGGTCATGTCCTCCAAAACATGTCCGTCCAGCCACTCGCGGACGTCCTGCGCGTCGGTCAGGTCGGAGTCGTGCAGCAGCGCGACCACGGAGGGCCGCCCGGCCAGCTCGCGCACCGCCGCCGGCTGGGCGTTGGGCGGCAGCGCGACGGCGTGGCCGCGCAGCCACGCCGCCAGGGTCGTCACCGCCAGGTGATAGCGATCGCCGCACACCACCAGCACCTCGCTGCCGGGCGCCGCGGCCGGCAACCGCCGCGCCACCGCCCTCGCGTCACGCATGAGCTCGCCGGCCGTGCGCGCGCCGGCCTCGCCCACGGCGACGGGCGCCGCGGGATCGGTGTGGACGAGCGGGACGAACGACTTCATGCGCGGAGCAGCCGGCGGAGCAGGCGGTCGGGCAGCGCGTCGCCGAAGCGACGGAAGGTCGCCTTGCGGACGACGTACTCGACGGTGAACATTACCCCGATCAGCAGGTAGGCCAAAAGCCCGGTGTAGAGGGTCCACCAGGCCACCGGGGCCCACAGCGCCAGGGCGGCGCTCACGGCCGCGTTGGCGACGAAGAACCCGCACCACACCTTCGTGACCTTGCGGCAGTACTCGGGCCCGCCGGGCGGCAATTCGGGCTCCTGCAGGCGCGCGAACCGTTCGACCAGCGACACCGGCCCGCGCAGGCTTGCGGCGAAGTTGGCCAAGAGCCCGAGGTTGACCAGCACCGGCAGGGCCATGAACAGGCGCTGCTCGCCGGACAGCGCCGCCGCGGCGAACAGCCCGAGGAGCGACAGCGGCACCCGCAGCACCGGCCACAGGTCCTCGCGCCGGGCCTCGCGCAGGCGCAGGACGAGCCCCGGCAGCAGCGCCGCGGCCAGCACCAGCGCCAGCGTGCGCGGGCTCCAGCGCGTCATGCCGAGGTACACCACCAGCGGATAGCCGCCGATCAGCACCGACCGCAGCGCCGCGGGCACCCACCTCGGGACCCCCGCGGCTCGCCGCGGCTCGCCGTTCGGGTCCGCCATGATCGGGCTCCGGTCGGCGGGCCTCAGCTCGCCGCCGACGCGCGCTGCTCGGCGACGAAGCGGGCCAGGTTGGTCACGCTGGCGAAGATGTGGCGGTTCTGGGCGTCGTCGGCCCGCGTCTTGACGCCGTACTTCTTGCCGATCGCCATCGCCAGCTCGAGCACGTCGATCGAGTCGAGGCCCAGCCCCTCGACCAGCAGCGGCGCCTCGGGGTCGATGTCCTCGGGGGTCATGTCCTGCAGCATCAGGGCCTCGATGATGAGCTCCTTGATCTCGCGGACCAGCGCGTCGGGCGGGGCGGCGTCTGTCATGGGGTCGGCGCATCCTACGGGGATCGCCCTGGAGACCACAAGCGGCGCCCATCATCCTCCGTGGACGCCCGCGCCGCGTACTCCGGCCACCGACACGGCGCAAGCTCACATCTTCGTCCTGGCTCTTGGTGCAGGCGGCGTCTGCGGTCTCGGTACGCTCGCCGCCGCATGACAAGCACCCAGCAACCGCGGATCGCCATCGTCACCGGCGGCGGCAACGGCATCGGCCGCGCCACCGCTCTCAAGTTCGCCGAGGCCGGCTACGCCGTGGCCGTGTGGGACCTGGCCGAACAGGCAGCCGAGGAGGTCGTGTCGGCGATCACCGCCGCCGGCGGCGTCGCCATCGCCCGCAAGGTCGACGTCAGCAAGCCCGAGGACTGCGTCGCCGGGGTCGCGGCCGTGGTCGAGCGGTTCGGCCGGATCGACGTCCTCATCAACAACGCCGGCGTCGTCCGCGACGGCCAGCTGGTCAAGGTCAAGGACGGACAGGTGGTCGGCCAGATGAGCGCCGACCAGTTCCAGTTCGTCCTCGATGTCTGCCTCAAGGGCGTGTTCAACTGCACCCAGGCCGTCGTGCCGACCATGATCGCCCAGAAGTACGGCCGCATCGTCAGCACCAGCTCGGTCGTCGCGCTGTACGGCAACTTCGGCCAGACCAACTACGTCGCCGCGAAGGCGGGCGTGATCGGCATGACGCGCGTGTGGGCGCGCGAGCTCGGCCGCTACGGCATCACCGCGAACGCCGTCGCCCCGGGGTTCATCGCCACCGACATGGTCAAGAGCATCCCCGAGAAGGTTTATAACGCGCTGATCGAGCACACCCCGGTCGGCCGCGCCGGTCAACCCGACGACATCGCTCGCGCCTATCTCTTCCTGGCCGACGACAAGTCGAGCTTCATCAACGGCGCCATCTTGAGCGTCGACGGCGGCTCGGTGATCGGCACCTGAACCGCCGCACGCGGTTCTGATCGGGCCTCACGGGCGGCGAACGGCGTCCGTGACGGCGCGCGCGGCGCTGAACAGCCTCCGCCACGGCAGGCCCTCACCCTGCCCGCGCGGACCTCGGGCCGCGCGCGGCATTTTGCCCCTTCGTTGCAGCAGCAGCGCGAAAAGACTAGCGTAACGAGCGATGCACGACGACGGCGCGCGCTGGCTACCCAAGTTTCTCGCGGACAGCGGCTATCGCCACGCGATGTATACCCATCAGTGGACCGAGGTGCTGATCTGGCGCGACGCGGAGCGCTGGCTCGGCCGCGGGCCCGACCGCGACAGCGCCCTCGAAGATGCGCTGACGCAGATGTTCCCGTCGGCGGCGGCCCGCCAGCTGTTCGATCGCTTCCGCGACGGCCTCCAGGAGCCAGCCCGTCCGCAGGCGGCGCCGCCCACCGCCGCAGTATCTGCCGAGGTTATCCCCGCCCCGCCCCCCGCGCCCGAGCCCGAGCTACCGCGCAGCCCGATCGTCGGCCGGATCCAGCTCCCCACCTATCCGGCCGCCGCGGTCGCCGAAGCGCGCGAGACCCTCGAGGAGATCCTCAAGGACATCCAGGACATGCGGCCCGACTTCGCGCTGATGTCCCCGCGCTATCAGAAGGTCTACATGCTGGCCTGGATCTCGCGCGCGCGCAGCTTCGACGAGCAGTTCCAGGGCGAGCACAAGATCACCGTGCTGGTGCGGCGGATCGCCCACGAGCTGACCAACCTCAGCAAGACCTTGTGGCCCGGCTCGGTCCAGGCGCTGCAGATGAACGCGGTGCCCGCGTGCGTGGTCACCGAGCTCGGCCTCAAGACGCTGCACGCGCCGAAGACCTGGGCCGAGGCCCACGAGTTCGTGCAGAACCATCGCGACCGGGCGATGACCAGCGAGGTCCCGGTCGACGACTACGGCTGGGCCGATCGCCCGCGCAAGGCCCCGCCGGGCCCGCCGCGCGCCGTCCTGCGCGAGGCTCAGCGGGCCGTCGAGGCCATCGCCGGCAACGTCACCGACCCGCCGCCGCGGCACCTCACCACGCCGCCGGAGGAGCTGCCGAACGACCAGCTCGACGCCCTCGTCAAGCACGCGCAGGCGCTGCGCGACGTCCGCCGCTTCATCGCCGCCGAGGATCCGGAGACCTGGGGCGCCGTGATGGGCCGCCTGCGCTGGCTCGCGGGTCGCCTCGGCGAGCGCCTGCCGCAGCTGCGCCGCTGGCTCGACCCCGAGTTCATCCCGCCGCCCGAGCGCGCCAAGACCGGGCCCTCGGCCGATCAGGTGCGCCAGCAACAGGCCGCGGTGCGGGCCGAACGCGACGCGCTGGTCGCCGCCGACAGCTTCGACGACGAGGCCCTGCTGGCCTTCCTCGGCCGGGCCTTCGACGCCCACAACACGCCCGAGGTGGCCTCGCTGGTCCAGCCGATCCGCCCGCGCATCGACGCCCTGCGGCCCGACCTGTTCGAGGACCGCCGCATGCGTCGCCGCCTCACCGGCCTGCAGGACGTCATCAAGCGCGGCGAGCTCGGCGTGCTGCCGTCCGACAGCGACGGCGACCTCGAGGAGGAGACCGACGACGTCGACGATCCGGGCGCGCACCTGGTCGCCCAGGTCCGGCCCAGGGTCGAGGGCAAGCGGGTCCTGTTCGTCAGCAACCGCGAAGATCCGGACCTCAAGTCCAAGCTCGAGGAGTCGCTCGGCCTCGACATCACCTGGTGCGACGGCAACGCCCGCAAGGTCCAGGCCCAGTGCGAGAGCATCTCGCGCCACAGCTACGACTACGTGCTGATCGCCACCGGCTTCCAGGCCCACAACATCGACGGGATCCTCGCCCGCGCCGCCCGGGCCAGCGCCATCCCGTACGTCCGCGTGTTCAAGGGCCGCCCCCTCGCCGTCGCTCGCGCCCTCGCCCGCAGCCTCGGCGTCGCCTCCGCCGCCTGAGCCGTCGGCCGCCGTCCGCTCCAGCGTCGCGCCGCGCGACCTGGAGCAGATCCATGTGGTCCGCACCACATCGCGTGGAGCGCCGCGCAGCATCGCGCCGCTCGCCTGCGCCGCCGCGGCCCGAGGCCAGCACCGGTAGGCCGGGCGGCCCGCGATCGCCCGCGCCGCCCGTCCTCCTGCGGACACTTGTCCTGCTTCGCCTCGCCGCCCCGTCCGTCCACGCGCGCGCCCGGCTGTCCCTTCGGACACGTCGTTCTCCCGGACCACGTCGCCGTCGCACCTCGGCCTGACTCTTCGCCCAGCTCCGCTCACCCCAGCGGAACACCCGTCCCTCCGGACAGATCCGCGCCCCCTCCGCGCGACCTGTCCCTCCGGACACTTCTGTCCCCTCGGCCCACGGCGGCGCCGCCCCCGGCCTGTCCTTTCGACCAGCCCCGATCGCCCGCCCCACCGGGCCCGCGCCGGCTGTCCCGTCGGCGCTCGTTCGGCCCAAGGCGGCGGCACGACCCGACATGTCCCTTCGGACATCCCCGCTCGCCCGCCTCACCGGCGCGCCGCGACCTGACCCTTCGGACAGCTCTCCCGACCGCCCGGGTCTCGCTCACTGCACCACGATCGTCACCTCGAACGGCGCCCCCTTGCGCGTGCCCGTGATCGTCCAGCGGTCGAGCGTGCCCAGCTGCGAGTAGGCGCGCAGCACCGCGTCCATGTCGTGCACCTCGGTCCCGGCCACCGTGCGCACCAGGTCGCCGTTCTTGAACCCCAGCAGCGCCAGCGGCGACTGCGAGCGGATCGCGAACAGCTTGAAGCCGACCGGCTTGCCGTCCTCCACCGCCGGGAGCACGCGCGCCAGCCGGGCCATCGCCTCCGGCGCCGCCATGAACGCCTCGACCTCGCTGCGCCTCAGCGCGCACGTCCCGTCGGCGCACGTCGGCGTCAGCGTCGGCGTCGCCTCGCTCCCCGGCGCCGGCATGGCCCCGCGCCGCAGCGCCGGCGGGTCGCCGGTCACCGGGGGCGGCGCTCGGTAGAGCTCGCACGCCGCCCGATCGGCCCGCGCCTGCGCCAGCTCGGCCGTCAGCGACTCGATCTGCTGCCCGCGTTCCTCGATCAGCGCCGACGCCGCTGTCAGTTCGGCCCGCACCGCCGCCAGCTCCCGCTCCTTCGCGGGGTCGCACCCGCCCAGCAGCAGCCCCAGCAGCACCCACGCCTCGACTCGTCGCCCCGGCATCGACCGCCGAGTTCAGCACTTCGCCGCGCCCCCCACAAGCGCTACAGTCTCCGCGCGTGACCCTGCCCGCCGAGCCCCGCGAGCCCCTGCTCCTGGCCCTCCGCCGCGCCGACCCGCTCGCCTTCCGCCGCGAGGTGCGGGCCGTCCTCACCGCTCACGGCAACGTGAGCGCCGGCGCCCGCGCCCTCGGCCTGCGCGAGGCCACCCTCCGCGACCTGCTGGCCGCCGACCCCGAGCTGGCCCGCGGCCTCGACCTCGACGACTGGCCCTGAGGACAGGTCGGTGGAAGCGCTCTGGGCCGCACCGCCGTCCCTCGCAGGAGCCCCCGCCACGGCCCGCCCGGCCGGCGCTCGCGCTCCGGCGCAGCCATGTCCCGAACCGCATGCCCGATCGTACATGCCCCTGCAGACATATCCCGAAGGCTATGACCGTTCGAGCATGCTCCTTCGGCCATCTCACGCCGGGCCCCGGACTGCTGCGACGACCCCGCTCGCCGGACCTCCTGGTCTCGTGCGCGGCCAGTGAGCGCCGCGGACGATCCGGGCTCGGCGGCCGCCACCCGAGCGCCGCCGCCTCCCCCGCGGAGCGCATCGTGACAGTGCCGCCGCGCCGTGCCAGACTCCGCCCGTGGTGCAGCCCATCGTCCTCAGCGAAGCCGAGCTCGACCGCCGCTACGGCACCTCCGCCCGCCTCGCCTCGGGCGGCCGCTACGGCTGCGCCTGCGCCGTCTACGAGGACAGCGTCACCGTCGACGGCGACGGCTGGCTGAGCGACGAGCACTGGTCGCGGCTGCAGCTCGCCGCCGCCCCCGACGACATCGGCACCATCGTCGTCACCGGCGACCTCACGTGCGCGGCGACCTTCGCGTGTCCGATCGGTTGATGTGCGCCGTCGTCCTCGGCGACCTCGTGGCCCGCGAGCTCGCCATCTTCGAGACCGAGTTCTACGTCGGCGGCGACCTGCGAGTCGACCGCCTGCGCGATCGCGACCGCTACCTCACCGTCGCCGGCGCGCGCTCGGTCGCCGAGCCCGACGTCGATCCGGACGACGAGGACTGAGCCGCGGCCCCCTCCCTCGCAAGCCGGCCGGCAAGGGCGCATCCGCGCCGTTCCGTCCGTCCTTCCGTGTTACAGAGGGCCCGTGACGCGACGTGTCCTGGGGCTCCTGTTCGGCCTGACGTCGGCCTGCTTCTACCAGCCTTCGGGGAGCTCCGGCTCCACCGCAGGCTCCTCGACCACCGGGACCACTTTGCCCGCCGGGAGCACGGAGCCGCCCGCGACGACGACGACGACGACGACCGGCGCGCCGACCTCGACGAGCACCTCGTCCACGTCGACCACCTCGGCGACCGAGACCGCGACGGACGCGACGAGCACGACCACCACCGGTACCACCTCCACCACGACCACCACGGGCGACCCGGGCACGACGACGACCGCCACCGACGCGACGAGCTCGACCAGCAGCGGAGAGCCGGATCCCGGGACGACCGCGATGCCCGAGCCCGTGTGCGGCGACGGCCTGGCCGAGGCCGGAGAGACCTGCGACGGCACCGACCTCGGGGGCAAGAAATGCACCGACTTCCCCAACTTCGGCGGCGGGATCCTCCAGTGCAACCCGAACTGCCAGGCCTACGACCTCGCGGGCTGTTGCAAGCTGGCCGGCCAGGGCTGCAGCAACGGCGGCCAGTGCTGCAGCGGGAGCTGCGTCCTCTTCAACTGCAAGTGACCCGACGCGCGACCTGCGGCCCCGTCCGTGCCGCGCCGGCCACCGACGCGCCGCCTGTCCCTTCGCCCATGTCCGAAGCGCCAGCTCCTCACGCCGGCGCACCTGTCTCTTCGCCCATGTTCGAAGCGCCAGCTCACTCCTTGCGCCGGCGGGCCCGGACCACGCAGCGCGCCGCGCGATGCGGGCGGAACAGCGTCTTCGCCAGCGCCCACACGCCTTCGGCCGTCACCGCCGCGACCCGCTGCGGGTAGGCGAACGCGCGCGCGCGCGGCAGCCCGTAGACCTCGGACAGCGCCAGCAGCGACGCCATCCGGCTGCGGCGCTGCTGACCGAGCTCGAACTGGCCGACCAGCCACGCCTTGGCGCGCTCGACCTCCGCGGCCGACGGCGGCTCCCGCACCGCGCGCTCGACCTCCGCCGCGATCGCGGCCAGCGCCCGCGGCAGCTTGTCCTGGCTGGTCGAGGCGTGGATCGCCACGTGGCCGGCGTCGACCCCCTCGACGCTGCTCATCGACACCTCGTAGACCAGCCCCTGGACCTCGCGCAGCGCCGTGAACAGCCGCCCGGTCTGGCCGCCGAGCACCGCGCTGAGCACGTCGAGGGTCGGCTCGCGCTCGTCGCCGACGGCGATCCCTGGCCAGCCGAGGGCGATGTGGGCCTGCTCGCGGTCCTGGAAGATCTCGCGCTCGCGCGGCCCGGTCGGCGCCGGGAACGGCTTCGGCGCAGCAGGCCTCGAGAACAGCCTGTCCCCGAGGCCAGCCTCGCGCAGCGCCGCCTCGACCTGGGCCGCGGCGGCCGCGACGTCGATGTCGCCGGCCAGGGCCAGCACCGCCTGCCCGATCGGGTAGTCGCGGCGCCACAGCGCGCGCAGCTTGGCCGGCGTCAGCGCCCGCAGCCCCGCCGGCGTGCCGCGGCCCGGGCGGCTGAACGGGTGCTCGCCGTACAGCAGCGCGTGCAGCCCGCGGGTGGCCACCGCGCCCGGATCGTCGACCTCCGCCGCCAGGTCTTGCAGCGCCACCCGCCGCTCCTCCTCGAGCTCGTCGGCGGCGAACTTCGGCGTCGTCGCGCAGTCGAGCGCGTGCCCGAGCACCGCCGGGAAGTGGCGGGCCAGGCACTCGAAGTGCAGGCCCAGGCTGTTGCGGCCGGCGAACCCGTCGAGCCCGGCGGCCATGCCGTCGATCGCCCGGCTCAGCGCCTCGCCGCCGGTGCGGGCGTTGCCGCGGGTGAGCAGCGCCGCGATCACCGAGTTGGCCCCGGCCAGCGCGGCCGGCTCGCGTCGCTGTCCTCCGGGCCAGATCAGCCAGCCCGCCGCCACCGGCACCGCCGGCTCGACCCGGGCCAGGAGGCGCAGCCCGCACGGCAGCGTCACCGTGTCGATGCCGTCGCTGGCCTTCCGCGGCGTCGCCCCGTTCCGCGCCGGGGTCGGCGCCGGCTTCAGCGCCGCGGTCACGGCGGTCTTGAGGGACCTGGCCGTTTGGACATCCACCTCCGCGCGCGGCAGCTCGAGGCTGACGCTCGCGCGCGCCGGGTCGAGCCAGCGCGCGCAGGCCGAGCGGACCGCCTCGGGCGTCAGCGCGGCCAGGGCCGCGTAGTACTCGCGCTCGCGGGCCAGGTCGCCGAACAGCGTCGCGCAGGCCCCGAGCGCGTGGGCCTGGCCCTGGACCGTCTCGCGCCGGTACACCAGGTCGCTCTCGAGGATCGCCTTGGCCCGCGCCAGCTCTTCGGCCGACACCGGCGCGTCCGCCAGCCGCCGCACCTGGGCCAGCACCGCCGCCACCGCCGCCGCCGTCTGGCCCGCGGTCGTGCGCGCCGACACCATCACCGTCCCGCCGTGCCGCAGCGTGTCGCAGTGGGCCTGGATGTCCGAAACGACCTGTTCTTTGCGACGTGTCTCGGCGACCAGGCGCGACGACTCGCCGTTGCCGAGCACCACCGCCGCCGCGTCGATCGCCGCCGCCTCGGCCGCCCCGGCCGCCGGGGCCGGCCAGGCCAGCAGCGCGTAGGTCTCCTGGACCTCGGCGCGGCGCAGCGTCACCCCCGGCCGCGGCGCCGGCTCGCTGGCCGTCGCGCGCCCCCGGGTCGCCGGTGTCGCGCCGACGATCGCCCGCGCCACCTTCCGCAGCGCCGCCACGTCGACCGCGCCGACGGCCACCAGCGTCAGCCGCTCGCCGGCGTAGGCGCGCCGGTGGTAGCCCCGCAGCCGCGCCGCCGTGTGGCCCGCGACCTCCTCGGCCAGCCCGAGCACCGGCCGCGCGTACGGGTGGGCCCCGTACACCCGGGCCAGCGCCGCCTGCGTCACCCGCTGCCCGGGGTCGTCGTCGTACTGCTTGATCTCCTCGATCACCACCTCGCGCTCCTGCGCCAGCGTGGCCGGGTCCAGCGTCGGGAACAGCGTCGCCGTGGCGATCAGCGCCGCCGCCTCGGCCGCGCGGGGCGCCGGCGCCGTCACGTGGACCACCGTCTCGTCGTGGCTGGTGAACGCGTTGATGTCGCCGCCGAGCGCCTCGATCGCCCCGGCCAGGTCGAACGCCTCCTCGGTCCGCCGCACCCCGGCCGCCGCCAGGCGGGCGCGGTTGCTCTTCGGGCCATGTCCCAAGACACATGGCTTGAAGAGCATGTGCTCGAGCAGGTGGGCGCAGCCGTGCTCGTCAGGGCGCTCGGCCGCCGTGCCGGAGCCGACCCATAGCTGCACCGCCGCCGGCCCCGCGCCGGTCGGTCGCCCCGGCAGGATCAGCAGGCGGGCGCCGTTGGCCAGCCGCTCGTCGACGAGCGGCGCGAATTGAGGGGCGGCGCCGGGGAGGTCGAGGCCGCGGGGCGAAGGAGGCGAGACGGGCAGATCGGGCACGGTGAAGCTCGCCGCCCGCCGGTCGCGCGCGGCGCCTCCTCATACCGCGAGTCGCCGCCGCGCGCATCCTCGCCCGCGCCCGGCGCCGCCCCCTCACTTGCGCCCCGGAAGCGGACGCGCGCCGTCCTCCACGCGCGCATCGTCGCCACACCGGGCCCCACCCGTCGATCCCGACACGCGCCGCCGACCGCGATCCCCGTCGTCTCGCCCGGCGCCGTCACCGACGAGCCCGCTGCATCCCGGGTCGATCTCGGCCGGCCCTCGCGGCGTGGGCCCACGAACCCGTCCGCTCGCTCCGCCTGCGCGCCCGCGCCCGCGCCCGCAGGCCGGTGCAGCCCGCGAGTTCTGCGGTATGGTCCCGCCGTGCTCTCTCCGACGCTCGCGTTGCGCTGCCCGCATTGTCAGCACGCGCTCTCGCTCGCCGACCTCCGTGACGCCGCCGCCTGCCCCGCGTGCGGGGTGCTCCACGGTTTGCCGCCTGCCGTCGCCGACGCGCTGGCCCTCTACGAGCGGGCGATCCAGCAAGCCGTCAGCGACCTGGTCCGCAGCGCACCTGTCCCGACGGCCAGCGCCGCCGTCGCGGAGATCGCGCCGCCCGGGCCGCCCGACCGACCGCGCCACCAGCCGGGCCCCGCCGCCAGACTGCTCGCCGCCCCCGTCCCGCCGACCACCCTGCTCTCGATCGGCCCCGCCCCGGCGCCCGCCGTCCCCGCCCCCGTGCGACCTGTCCTGAAGGACAGCCTCCCGGCCGACGCCCCTCAGCCCGGCGACACCCTGCAGGGCCCTGCCGCCGCCGCGCCCGGCCATCGACCTGGCCGTTCGACCAGCCCGCGCCCCGGCTCGCTGTCGGCCGAGCTGGCGGCCGGCCTCGCCGCCCACGGGCACGACGACGAGCCGGCCCCGCTGTTCGCCCAGCTGTCCCTGCCCGTCGATTCGCCCGTCCACGCCGACAGCCGGTTCCAACCTGTCCTCGCGGCCAGCCACGCCCCACCTGTCCCCCAGGACACCTCATCTGTCCCGACGGACAGCCTCCTCGCGCACCAGACCGCCCCGGCCGGCCTCCGCCGCTCGCATCCACCTGTCCCTGCGGACAGCCCCGCCGCGCCCGACGCCCCGCTCACCGGCCCCGGCTTCGATCCTGCCGCGCTGTCCGGCCCCTTGCCCGCCCCGCCCGAGCCGGCACCTGGCCTCGGGGCCAGCCTCGCCCGCCACCCCGCCGCGCGGATGGCCGCCGGCGACACCGTGCCGGGCGGCGCGGTGAGCCCCGCCAACTCCTCGCTCCTGGCGATCCTCTACAACCGCTCCGGCGCCAGCCTCAGCACGCCCTCCTCGACCGCAGGGCTCGCGGCCCCGCCCGGCGGCCTGGCCGAGGCGCCGCTCGTCGTCGCTGCCGTGCGCGACCCCGAAGGCAGCCCGCCGTCGCCCTCGACCCACGAGCTCGTCGCCGCCGTCCGGTCCTTCCTCCCCGATCGTCCCGATCCCGCCGGGCCCGAGCCCGAGGGGCGGATCCCCGCCAGCGCCCTCGCCGTCGCCCGCCGCGCCCTGCTCGCCCGCCACGCCGACGAGCGGCGCCAGCAGCAGGTCCGCGACGGCAGCCTCGGCCTCCTGTTCGCCGCGGTCGTCTGCGTCGGCCTGCTGCTGTTCGGCCTGTGGTACGTCGCCGCCCCGATCGCCGTGCTCGCCGTCCTCCTGCGCCTGCGCCGGGAGGAGCGCGGCGAGCGGTTCGGCGCCGAGGTCCAGCGCCTCGGCGACGCCCTCGGCGGCCAGCGCCTGCCCAGCTACGACGCCATCGCCGCGTGGTTCGACCGCCTGTGGCCCGCCCCCGTCAGCCCCGAGGCGATGTGGACCAGCCACTTGCACGGGGCCGTCCGCTGCGACGTCCACGGCTACCCTGCGCTGGTCGACGTCCACCTGAACGAAAAGACAGCCGGTGGCGTCGTCTACCCGCCGCGGATCACCGCCTACCTGGCCGCGATCTGGCCCGGCCGCGTGCCCTCGCTGCGGCCCACCGCCGCCGACCTCTCGCCCGCCGCCCAGGCCCGGCTCGCGCGCCTGCGCAAGGCCGGCTACACCGTCGTCGCCGACGCCAACGGCGGCCTGGTCATGCGCGCCAGCGAGTCGATCGCCCAGGCCGTCCGGGCCGACATCACCCGTCTCCCGGCGCTGCAGGTCCCGATCGGCGAGCTCGCCGACCTCGCCCGCGATCTCGGGGCCGAACCCGTCCCTGCGCCGTAGCGGCCGTGTCCGTCACGCGCGAGCACGCGACCACCTCCGCCCGGTGCCCTCGGTGCCGCGCCGGCGTGATCGTGCGTCACACCGTCGCCCGTCACGGCGACGAGGTCCGCTGGTCCACCGCCGTCCGCTGCCTCGCCTGCGACCACGAGGTCGAGACCGACAGCAACGCCGGCGACTCGGCCGCGCGCGCCGCCGTGCTGGCCGCCAACGGCGCGTGGATCGTCCGCCTCACCGGCCTCGGCCCGCGACCGATCCGCGTCCTGCGGACCCTCCGCGACCTGCTGGGCCTGTCGCCGGTCGTCGCGCGGGGCCGCCTCGACAACCTCGCCCACGGCACCCGCGTCGAGATGGAGGCGCTGCTGGCCCGGTTCGTCCGCGAAGGCGCCGAGGGCACCTGCGTCCGCGTCGAGTCGACCGCCGGCCCGCGCTGACGCCTCGCTCTTCGCCCCGACCTCCCGACGCTCGCGCCCGCGACCTCCACCTCGTCGCGCAGCGGCGTCGCCTCGCCGTTCCCCGGCCCGTTCGGAGTCGCAGTCCCGCGCCGCGCGTGCGGACCTCCTCGCCCGTGCGACCGCGACGACCCGTACGCCTCCGTACCACCCTCCCCGCTCGGACCGGGGCGTCGCCGCCCGCCGCCTCGCCCTCGCCTTTTCGATATTCTGGGCCGCGAGGACATCGCTGCATGGTTTCGTTGCGAGACAAGGTCGCGCTGATCGTCGGCGGCAATTCGGGCATCGGCAAGGCGACCGCCTTCGCCTTCGCCGACGCCGGGGCCAGGGTCGTCGTCGCCGCGCGTCGGCGGCCCGAGGGGCTCGACGTCGTCGAGCAGCTGCGCGCCCGCGGGGCCGCGGCGATCTTCGTCGCCCTCGACGTCACCGTCGAGGACGACATCATCGCCGGCGTCGCGGCCACCGTCGCCGAGTTCGGCCGGCTCGACTGCGCCGTCAACTCCGCCGGCATCTGCGAGGACTTCGGCCCCGTCACCGACGTCGACGGCGCCGCCTTCGATCGCATGATGGCCGTCAACGTCCGCGGCACCCTGCTCGGCATGAAGCACCAGCTGCGGCAGATGGTCGCGCAGGGCGGCGGCGGCAGCGTCGTCAACGTCGCCTCGATCCTCTCCCACGTCGGCACGCCCACCGGTTCGGCCTACGTCGCCACCAAGCACGCCGTGCTCGGCATCACCCGCTCGGCCGCCCTCGGCCACGCCAAGCAGGGCATCCGCGTCAATTGCGTCGCGCCGACCGCCATCACCGGCACGCCGATGGTCGACCACGCCCTGGCCAACTTCCCTGCCGTGATGGAGCCCGTCATCGCCGCCATCCCCATGGGCCGGCCCGGCCGCGCCGACGAGGTCGGCCGCGCGATCGCCTGGCTCAGCAGCGACGACGCCGCCTTCATCTCCGGCCACTCGCTGGCGATCGACGGCGCCCAGGTCGCCGCCTGAACCGCCGGCGGCGCGCAGCCGGCAGCGGTCACCTGCGCCCTCATGCATGTCCTGAAGGGCATGCCCCATCGAACCTTGTCTCTCGGACATATCCTTTTGAACATGCCCGAGCAGACACGCTTCGTCGCGCGTCGAGCCCGTCGCGCGCCGCCGGCCTGCATCGCCTTGCGGCGCCCGCTCGCCTCACTTCGGCTGCAGCTCGCGGAGCCGCTCCTCGAGCTCCGCCTTCAGCCCCGGGTCCTTCGCCTTGGCGATCTGCTGCTCGAGCAGCTTGACCTGGACCACGCGCAGCGCGTCGTCGGCGGGCACCGGGATGTCGGGCTGCACGCCCACGCCCTCCCAGTTCGTCTTCGTGATCGGGCTTATCGCCCGGCCCGTCGGCACGAACGCCGCGAAGTGGTCTCCGAGGCGGACCATGTCGCCGGGGTTGGCCCCGCCCCACGTCACCTCGCCGACGATCGTCGCCCGCTTCAGGTTCTTCAGGTTGTAGGCGAACTCCTCCGCCGCCGAGCCGGTCCGCTTGCTCGTCAGCACGTAGACCTCGCGGTCGACGTAGGGCTTGCCCGGCACCGGCGCCGTCCAGAACTGGCGCGTCTCGTCGCCAGGCCGGAAGTACAGGTCGTTCAGGTGGACCCGCTCGTCGAACAAGTAGCTGCACAGGTACGCCACCATCTCCGGCGACCCGCCGCCGTTGCGCCGGAGGTCGATGATCAGCGCGTCGGTCTCCGACAGGAACGCCATCGCCGCCGTCGCCGCCTCGAACCCGCGGCCGGGGAAGGCGAAGCCGCGCACCTCGAGGTAGCCGATGTTGCCGGGCAGCCGCTCGACCTTCTCGAACCCGCCGTTCGCGTGCCTGGAGAACTCCTCGAAGCGGGCCAGCTCCTCCGCCGACGGCTTCCCCTCGGCCGGGCGCGGCGGCAGCGTCTCCTTGCTGAAGCGGACGTGGAAGTGCGCGTCGCGCAGCACCTCGTTGATGTGATTCGTCAGCGTCGTCGCCAGCGCGTGGCCCGTCGTGATCTTGTCGTACTCGCCGCGCTTCCGGCGGGCGCGGATCGCCTTCGCCACCTCGGTCCCCTTGGCCGGGAACACGTACTTCGCCGTCAGCTCGCGCGCCAGCGCCTCGATCGCCTCGTCGCGCTCGGCCGCCGTGATCGCCCCGTCCGGCCCTCGCGGCGCCGGCGCCTCCGGCACGGCCATCTGCGGCTCGCCGGACGTCGGCGCCGCCGCGGCCGGCCTGGCGACCGCCGCCGGCGCGCAGCCGATCGCGTACACGGTGGACATCGCCAACCAACCGAACATCACTGTGGACAGTCGCATCGTCATCCTCTCTTGAGATTCGCGCTTTGTCGCGCCCGTCGCGTCCGGGCGCGCGTCGTCCCCGTCGCGCGCGGCCGCTTCGTCGCCGCCCGCGGCTTCGCCGGTGACCCTGTCAAGGAGGCCGCGGCCTGCTTCACCGCGGCCTTCGTCATGAAGGCCGCCGGCTGCCTCGCCGCGGTTCGCTTCGCCGCGCCCTTCGTCGTGAGCTCCGCCGCCTGCTTCGCCGCGGTTCGCTTCGCCCCACGCTTCGTCGCAAGCTCCGCCGCCTGCTTCGCCGCGCGCCGCTTCGTCACGAGCTCCGCCGCCTGCATCCCCGCGGACTGCTTCGTCGGCGCCGCCGCCCCCCGCCCCGCCGACCTGCCGCTGGCCGCCCGTTCACGCGCGACCGCCGGCACGACCAGGCTCTTCAGCAGCAGGTCCGCCATGCGCCGCACCTCGACCTCGACCTTCGCCCGCTCGCCGAGCTCGTGGACGCTCAGGCTGTACGGCAAGAACGCGTTGGTCGCCTTTACCAGCGTCGACGCCGTCGCGGCCGCCTCGTCGTCGAGCGCGAACCGCCCGCACGCCGCGCCGGCCGCCAGCACCGCGGCGACCAGCCCCACCTCGCGCGCCATGTGGGCTGTCCTCCGGGCCATGTACGCCGGCCGCACCGCCTCGAACAGCTCGTCGAGGCTCTGGCGGTACGCGCTGACGCTGTCGAGCCGCCGGAGCACCCGCTCGATCAGCACCGCGCGCAGGACCTCCGCCGGATCGCCGCCCGCGTTCGCCAGCGCCACCAGCCGCGCGTACGTCTGCGCCACCACCCGGTCGATCGACGACAGCCCGACCTCTTCCTTGCTCGGGAAGTACATGTAGATCGTCCGCCGGCTGACCCCCGCCTCGCCGGCGATGTCGTCCATCGTCACGCTGCGGAACCCGCGAGTCGTCAGCAGCCGATCGGTGGCGTCGAGGATCGCCTCGCGCGTCTCGCCGTTGCCCCTGGGCCCGTTCACCGCCCACGCAGCATTGCACAAGCCGGCGACTTTGTGCAAGCCACCATTGCACACTCGCCCGGGTTTGTGCAGCGAACTGTCACGACCCACCTTCGCCCAGACTCCGCGCCTCGCCGACCGACGACGGCCCCTGCGCGCTCGTACACGCGCCGCCGCTGCGACCTCGCCCCACCCGGCCGCGAGCCGTCCTTCACCTCCGTCCTGGACCCCTGCGTCACGCAGCGGGCCGGGGCGCCATCGCTGCCGCGCGGGTCGACCCGGGCCCGCCCGGCGCCGGCTCTCGCCCGCGCCCCCCGCCTGCGCGTGCTGGCGTCGTGACGCGCTGCCCTCGCGCGCCCGCCTCCTCTCATGTCTCTCCGGCCAGCCGCACTCCTCCTCCTCGCCCTCTTCGCCCGCGGCGAGGAGCCGCCGCCCGCCGCCGGGGACGAGGGCGCCTCCCCGTTGACGGCACCCACCCTGCTCGCGGCCGCACCCGAGCGCTTCGTCGCCCGGCGCGACACCATCGACGACCTCGCCGTCCCCAAAGCCATCTCTCGAGCGTCGGCGGCCCGCGATTGGCATACTCGCCGGAAATGCCGCGCTGCCTGTCCCTGGCCCTGATCCTCGCCCTCGCCGCCCCGCCCGCGGCCGCCCACCCGCTGGCGCGCGCAGCGAAGTCGAGCGGCCGGCAACCGGCCGGCCCCTCAGGACATGTCTTCGACGACATGTCCCCGGGAACATCCACGACCCGGCTCCTGGCCCGCGCCCCGGCCTCGTCCGACCCGCCCGACCCCGCCGCGAACCCCGACGCCCGGCAGCCGCCAGCCTCCTCCGAGGCTGCCCCGGGAGACATGTCCCCGAGAACATTCGCGCCCCCGCTCCTCGCGCGCGCCCGGGCCGCGTCCGACCCGCCCGCGAGCGCCGCTGACCTCGACGCCTGGCAGCCCTCCCCGCCCGCGCCGCCGCCCGCTCCCGAGGACCTGTCCTCCGGGACATCTCCCCCGGCTCCCGACCCCGTCGCCCGCCCCGTCCCCGCCGGCGACCCGCCGCTCCCGCCCGCGCCGCCGCCGCTCCCGCCGCACCTCATGCGCTTGCGGCCGGCCGTCGACGTCCCGGTCATCACCCTCGGCCTCGTCCTGTGGCTGGGCACCGATCTGGCCGCCCGCGACATGGGCTGGTCCGGCTGTCAGGCCTGCGATCGCAGCCACATCAACGGCCTCGATCGTCGCGTCCTCGGCAACGAGAGCCTCGCCGCCGCCCACGCCTCCGACGCCCTGCTCTACACCGCGATCGCCGCCCCGCTGGTGGCCGACCTCGCCGACACCCTCGTCACCGGCCGCCGCGCCCCCGGCTCCTACCGCCACGCCGCCGGCGGCTGGGCCCGCGACGTCGTCGTCCTTTTCGAGGTGTTGGCCGTCAACGTCGGCCTCAACAACCTCGTCAAGTACGCCGTCCGCCGCCCGCGGCCGTACAGCTACGAGCCCGCGAGCGACCTCGGCGACGTCCAGGCCGAGGAGGCGCGCCTGTCCTTTTATTCAGGTCACACCTCGACCGCCTTCGCCATGATGAGCGCCTGGGCCACCCTCTTCACCCTCCGACACCCGCGGGCCCGTACCGCGGTCCCGGCCTGGCTGGTCGCCGTCGGCCTCGCCGCCGCCACCGGCGTCCTGCGCGTCGAGGCCGGCAAGCACTTCTGGACCGACGTGCTCTTCGGCTCGCTCGCCGGCACCGCCGTCGGCGTCCTCGTCCCCCTGCTTCACCGCAACGATCGCGGCCGCCGTGTCTCCGCCGGCATGAGCCCCACCCCGCGCGGCGCCCTCGTCAGCCTCACCGGCCGCTTCTGATCGCGCCTGCCCCGGCGGGCTCTGCAGCCAATCACCACACTCGCGCGATCGACTGTCCCCATTGCAAGCGCGGTGGGGGCTTGCGCCGACACGAAACGACTGCCGCCCCCGACGCCACGAGCGGCCTCGCGCGCGCCTGCGCGGCTTTTGCCGCCCCTGCGATTCGGAGTACAACCGACCGATGCGCCTCCTCGCCGTCGCTCGGGCCCATGCGCGCGCGGGCCTCGTCGGCCTTGCGATCGCGGGCTCGCTCACCGCCTGTTTCTCGCCCGAGGGCAGCGGCCCCGTCACCGCCGGCACCACGGGCACTCCTGGCAGCACCTCGACCACCGGCGCCGGCCCGACCCCCGATCCGGGCCCGACCAGCACGAGCGTCACGCCCGTCACGAGCACCGACACCACCACCAGCGACCCCGTCACCACCGCCGCCGACACCACCGAATCGACCGACCCGTCCATCACCGGCGCCGTGACCTCGACCGACCCCGCGACGTCGGCCGATCCGAGCACCACCGGGCAGCCGGCGCGGTGCGGCGACGGGGTCAAGGAGAGCGACGAGGAGTGCGACGACGGCAACGTCCAGGACGGCGACGGCTGCAGCGCGACCTGCACGAGCGAGATCCCGGTCCGCTACGTCTTCCTCACCAGCGCGACCTACCCCGTCGGCGCCTTCGACACCCTCCCGGGCGCCGACGCGCTGTGCAACCAGCAGGCGAGTTTGCCCACGTCGGCCCCGGCGCTGAAAGGGCGGGCCTTCAAGGCCTGGCTCAGCAGCGAGACCGTCGACGCCACCTCGCGCCTCACCCCGTTCGACGGCGACTACCGCTTGCCCGACGGCACCGTCGTCGCCACCGGCACCACGGCATTTTCGACCGCCGGGTTGCTGGCCGCCATCGACGTCCAGGACAACGGCGAAAAGGCCCCGTCCGAGAAGTCGAAGTGTATCGACGATCCGGACGTCGGCGTGTGGACCGGCACCTTCGCCAACGGCCTGCGCGCCGCGGAGCAGACCTGCGCCGGCTGGGTCGACACCGGCGGCGTCGCCCTCTATGGCGCCTACGGCAGCTCCAACGACAAGTGGACCGACTGCGGCGTGAGCGATTGCAGCAAGCTCCACCACCTCTATTGCATCGAGACCGGCGTTTGACCCGCGATCGCTTCGACCGACCGCAGGTCCGCCGCGCTCCACTGCCCACATTCGGGTCAAGGCCGCTGTGTCGCCCGTCGACGCGCTCCGAATCGCCTCCCCATGGCTTCGGTCGCCTCCCCGGCCGCTCGCCGGCCCGCGCCGCCGCGTCGTCGCGTGCTAGGATCCTCGTTCATGCCGGGCGCGCGACGACTCACCCTCCTGTTCGCCTCGCTCCTCACCGAGGTCGCGACGGCCGGCTGCGGAGGCGGCGACGATTGCCTGTCCGAACGAGTCACCGCCATCGGCACCGCCCGGCTCACGCCATTCCTCGAAGACGGCAAGCTCACCCCGGCCGAGTGCCAGGCGCTGTGTCCCGGTGAACCGCCGCCGGGTCCCCCCGAGGAGGCGAATCACTCGAGCGCTTCGTCTGCCGGCCCGGCCCCCGGCGACACCTCGACGACCGCTGCGACCACCGGCTCGACCACCACCGACACCTCGACGACCGCTGCGACCGCCGGCGTCGTCGACGCTCGCGCCGCCGCGGTCGTCGGCTGCTCGCCGATCCCCGGCAACACGATCGACATCCGCTGCCAGTACGGGTCGACCTCCTGCAAGGGCGGCCGGCGACCCACCGGACTCTGCTCCGAGGGTCGCAGCAGCGGCGCCGATCTCATCGCGCAGTGGTTCGCCGAGGTCGCGCACCTCGAGGCCGCCAGCGTCCCCGCCTTCGAGCGGCTCGCGGCCGAACTCCGCGGGCACGGCGCTCCCGCCGACCTGATCGCCGCGGCCCTCCGCGCCGCCGTCGACGAGGCCCGCCACGCCGACCTCCTCGGCGCCGTCGCGACCCGCCTCGGCGGCCGCCCGGCGCCGGTCGAGCTCGCGTGCGTCGGCGGCCGCTCGCTCGCCGATCTGGCCATCGAGAACGCCGTCGAGGGCTGCGTCGGCGAGACCTGGGGCGCGCTGCTCGCCGCCCACCAGGCCCGCGCCGCCGAGGACCCCGAGCTCCGGGCCTGCATGGCCGAGATCGCCGTCGACGAGGCCGCCCACGCCGCCCTCGCCTGGGCGATCGACGCCTGGATCGCCCCCCGCCTGAGCGCGGACGAGCGCGCCCGCGTCCTCGCGGCCCGGTCGCGTGCGGCCCTCGCCCTCCGCGATCCGCCCCCGCTCGACGAAGCCCTCGAGCGGCGCGCCGGGCTGCCCCCACCCGACCGCGCTCGCCGCCTCTGGCGAGCCCTCGACCGCGAGCTCTGGTGCGCAGAAGCCTGAACCGGCTCACGAACGAGGAGGCCGGCAGGTCGCGGAGAGGCCCTCCATCGATCGGGCCGGCCTGTCCCCTCGGACAGGCGCGGACGATCCGCCGCAGCCTCCTCGATCGAGCCGAACGGCCCGCCGGGCCCGCACGCCGTCCCGGGGCGCCCTCGCCCCGCCGTTCACTGCGACGAGCGATCCACCTGCGCCTCATCGGGCAACTGCTCCGCCGCCACGACGGCACCCTCGCCGAAGCCGCCGAGCGCCTCGGCTACGGCTCGCCGAGCCCCTTCCGCCGGCACGTGGGCCCGACCCCCAGGCCGCTGCGCGCGGGCAGGCCGGAAAGAGCCGCTCCCGCCGGCACGAGCGTCCAACCGGCGCCTGCCTCCGGGCTGACGCGGCGTGCTCGGCGACGGCTTGTGCGACGGGTGGACGGGCTGGTATCGCCTGTCCATGGGTTTCTTCGATCTGCGCTGCGCGCTGAGCGGTCTGTCACTGTGCGGGGCGATGAACCCGCAGCGCTTCCGGAGCGCGATCGTGCTCCTTGAAGACGTGGGCGGCCGCTTTGCCCCGATCTTCCCTCCGGTGGGCGGGCATTACGACCGCTACGGCCGCATCGAGCTGTGGGGCGATGACGACGCCCAGGCCGCCCACGCCGCGTGGGCAGGCGCAGCCTTGAAGCTGCTCTGGGAGACGGGCATCCTGCGCACCAACGCGCCAGCCTCCCTCGCAAGGCTGATGGTCGGCGGACGCTTCGGCGACGGGGCTGGGCCTCTCCTGGCTCATATCGCCGAGACCGCCTACCAGGGTCACGAGGTCCGCATCGATGGAGCCCTCGTTTTTCCGTGTATGTATCGCGAGGATGTTGCCGCGGAGATCGAGGCCGATGCCTCGCCGGACCTGCTCGCGGCGGAGCCTCCGCGCCTCCCGCTGCTCGACGCCTTTGGCCCGCTGCCCCCGGAGACCGTCGATGTGCTGGCGCGCTTCGGCCGCGTGCTTCGCTGGGCCGATCGCCACGGCGGGCTCAGGCCGATCGACCTGAGCGATGCTCAGCAGCACTACGCCGAGCACTTCGATCGCTTCGCCCGCGAGGCCTACGGGCGCGATCCGGTGCTTCGCAGGCTGCTCACCCGCTGGCACCGCAAGGACATGGAAGCGCTCGACGCCCGGCGTCAGGTCGAATCTCCCCCCGTCGAGCCTCCGGCCGCGCCCTTCGAGCCCGCGATGGTCGCCCGCGTCCTCGACGCGCGAGGTGTCCCGCGGGACGAGCGAGAGGCGCTCGTCGCCGCGATCGCCGCCGCCACCGACCGAGACCGCGTGATGCGGTTGCTCTCCGCCCCGCCTCCGCCGACCCGGGCGGTGCTCGCCGAATTCGACGGTGTGATCGGGCGAAAGCAAGACCTCTTGACCCTCCACAACGCCGCCTTTCCGGAACATCCCGTGCGATACAAGCTGACCGACCTCGAGGTGCTCGTTCGCGAGGGGGACATTGTCGTGGCGGGCCAACCGCTCACAGCCGGCGAGGCTGCCCTCGATGACGAGCTGCGTATCCTGGGGGTCAGCGCCGTGGTTCGAAAGATGTCCGCGGAGCTGGGGGCTTTGCTCGGCGTGTCGCCGGAGAGAGCCAGGGTCTTGCTCGAACCGATGCTCGAGCATGTCCGAATTCGCGAGACCGGCGAGCGTCTCTCGGGGGCGCGCTGGAGCGAGTGGATCTCGAAGCGGGGGCCCTCGATGTCGCTTCACGCCGATCCGGTGCTCACGGGCTACCCGAGGCTGGTCCAGCACGTCGATCCCACGCTCGACGAGATCGACGCCGCGCAGGCCAGGTGGTACGAGCTTCTGGAGCGGATGGAGGAGGATCCCACGCGGTACTACCTGCCGCGGGACCTCGTGGACCAGGCCCCCGCGTGATCGGCGGCGCGATCGGAGCGTGACACGGCCGCCCACGAGCAGGCCCTCGCCATGGTCCCATTCTCACCCGGGCGACAAGAGTTCTGTTGTCCGTCGACAGCAGCGATTCGCCGATCGCTTGGAAGTGGTCCCCTGGCCCGCCGGCAGCGGTCACACGAACTCCCCCCAAACATGAGGACCTCGTCGCTCGCCCGACCCGGGTCGTCGTCGTCGGGGAGGCCAGTGTCAGGCGATAGCAGCACTTCTTGCCGTCCGTAGCGATCTGGCCATTGGCCCTGCACTCGGAGTCGGATGTCATGATCACGCCACCCGCAAATGATCGAGGCAAAAGTGTCAGGGTTGATCCGGTCGCCGGATTCACGGTCGGCTCCATGCGAACCGCCCCACCCCGGCCCTCCGCGACGCACGAACTTTCGCGCGTCCTGTCAGCCGACGAGCGCGAAAGCGCCCGCCGATCGGGGCTCTTGCTCCCCAATCGCCGACTGACGAGGCGCCCCCGCGAGCGCTCTCGCCCACGGTCACCTGTCCGCCCCCCCACCCACACGCCAGGGCGGCCGTGGTACCTTGGGCGGCCCCGCTCGCGGCACCACGCCCATGCCCGAAACTGCCGTCGCGCCCAAGCGCCAGCCCTCGCCCCACGACCTGCCCTGCCCGCTGCCGCCCGTGGCTCCTGGAGAGCCGCCCGAGCTGGCGGCGTTTCGCGCCAAGCCCAGCGACGACGCCTTTTTGAGATTGCGGCGGGCCTTCCGCGAGGCCGAGAACTGGAGCGCGCTGGCCACCTTGCTCGTCGTGCACGCCGCCGCGATCAGCGGCCCGCCGAAGGTCGCCGAGCTGTGCGTGCAGGCGTACGAGCTCTGGTACGACCGGGTCAAGGACAAGCCCCAGGCCGCCTACGCCCTCGTGCGCGCGCTCCAGGCCGAGCCGCACAACAGCCGCGCCTTCGAGCAGCTGCGCAAGGTCTACGGCGAGATCGGGGCGCTCGACGAGCTCGCCACCCTGCTCAAGTTCCGGCTCGATTACCTGCGGCGGCACGATCGGGGGGCGGTCCCGGGCGCGCTGGTCGAGCTCGGCAAGGTCGACGAGCAGCGCTGCCAGGTCGACGAGGCGATCGCTTGCTACAGGGCCGCCCTCGAGATCAACCCGCAGGAGCGCGACGCCAGCGACCAGCTGATCCGGCTCCACCTCCAGGCCGGCGCCTGGCTGCGCGTCATCGATCTGATCAACGCCGAGCTCGCGCGCACCGACAGCGTCCGCGAGCGCGACCGCTTCGCGGCGCTGCACCTGCGGCTCGCGCGGATCGAGGCCGAGCAGCTCGAGAACATCCCCTCGGCCGCGCTCCACCTGCAGGCCGCGCTCAAGGCCAACCCCGACGACGTCTCCGCCCTGCGGGCCTTCGGCGCGCTCTACCTCGGCAGCGGCAAGGCCAGCGACGAGGGCCTGCAGAAGGCCGCCGACGTGTTCTTTCGGGCAGCCAAGCTCGCGCGCAGCCAGGGCGACGACAAGATCGCCTACAGCCTGCTGCGCCGGGCCATGAGCCTGCGCCCCGATCACCACGAGGCCGGCAACGCGCTGGCCGAGCTGTTGATGGCGCAGGAGAAGTGGATGGAGCTCGACGACCTCTACGGGGCGTGGATCGGCTACGTCACCGAGGCCGACAGCTACGGCCTGTGGCTGTCGCGCGGCGAGCTCCTCGAGACCCGCCTGGCCCGGCGCGAGGAGGCGCGCGCCTGCTACGAGCAGGCCTCGCGGCTCGAGCGGCCCGGCGGCGACGCCTGGCTGCGGCTCGAGGCCTTGCTGGTCGAGCTCGGCGACAACCACGGCCTCGTCAGCCTGTACGAGCGCTGGTCGGAGCAGGACCCCGGCGGCCTGCCGACCGACAAGCTGCTGTGGGCCGCCCGCGTCGCGCGCGAGGACCTCGGCGACGAGGAGCGGGCCGCCGTCAGCTTCTACCGCGTGCTCGAGCGCGAGCCGTTCAACCACGAGGCGTTCGAGGGCTACAAGGAGCACTGGCGGCGCAAGAACAACTGGTCGCACCTGGCCGGCCTCATCCTCTACCAGGTCGACCAGGCGCTGCAGATGGGCGGCGGCCCTGACAGCCCGCTGGCGCGGGCCGAGTTCGCCGAGCACTTCGTCGAGCTGGCCGAGATCTACGAGCGACGCCTCGGCGACCTCGCCGGCGCCCTCGACGCCTGGAACCGGCTCGCCCTCGCCTACCCCAACGACTGGCGCCCGCGCGACCAGATCGCCCGCATCGACAAGCGCGCGCGCATGCTCGACGCCAACCTCGCCACCCTCGAGGCCGAGCTGCAGCGCACCGTCGATCCGCAGCGGCGCTTCGAGGTGCTACGCCGGCTGTCGCAGGCCCACCGCGAGCGCATGACCGACCCGCAGCGCACCATCGTCCTCCTGCAGGAGATGCTGGCGCTGGCCCCCGGCCACGAGGGGGCCCTGCGCGCGCTCGCGGAGATGTACGAACGGACAGGTGCGTACGACCAGGTCATCGACCTGCTGCGGCGCCAGCACGACGTCACCCGCAGCATCTCGCAGCGGGTGGTCCTGCTGCGGCGCATGGCCGAGCTGTGGCAGTACGAGCTGCACAGCCCGCGCGAGGCGCTGTGGGCGTGCGAGCAGATCCTCGGCTACAGCCCCTCGGACATGGACGCCGTGCACCGCATGCAGGGCCTGTGCGCCGAGCTCGGCGACGCCGGCGGCGAGTACGAGGCGCTGTCGCGCGAGCTCGGCCTGGTCGGCGACCCGGCCCAGCGCACCCGCATCATCCGCCGCATGGCCGACGTCGCCGACCGCAAGCTGCAGGACCCGCAGCGCTCGGCCCAGGCGTGGACGCAGCTGCAGGCCGGCGACCCGCACAACCTCGAGGTCACGGACAAGCTGATCGCCGCCTACGAGGCGCTCGGCAACCGCGAGGAGCTCGCCAACCTGCTCGGCAAGGCCGCCAGCTCGGCCCGCACCCCGCCGATCCGCCAGCTCGACTACCTCATGCGCCTGGGCCACCTCGCCGAGTCGTCGCTGGGCGACGTCGACCTGGCCTGCTCGGCCTTCGAGCGGGCGCTGCGGATCCACCGCGACCACCGCGGCGCGACCGAGGCGCTGACCCGCCTCTACCGCAACCTCGGCAGCTGGCACGGCCTCGCCGCCTCGCTCGGCACCCTGCAGGAGATGGCCGACAGCGACGAGGAGGCGCTCGGCATCGGCTGGGAGCGCGCCGAGGTGCTGGCCGACCGGCTCGACAACCCGGCCGCCGCCATCCGCGTGCTCGAGCAGCTCGCCGCGACCACCGCCGTCGGCAACCGCGACGTCGCCCTCAAGCTGCTCGAGCTGTACGAGCGCGCCGGCCAGTTCGACCGCCTGATCCGCCACGCCGAGATCCTCCTGCTCTCGGCGCTCGAGACCGACGAGCGGCGCGAGCTGTTCTCGCTGATCGCCCGCACCTACGTCGTCAACCTCGGCGCCCCGCAGAAGGCGATCGCCGCCTTCCAGCGGTTCATGCGCGAGGAGCCCGACGACGCCGAGGGCCTCAAGATCCTCGGCGAGCTGCAGAACCTCTCCGGCGACCACCAGGGCACCCTCGACACCCTCGGCAAGCGGCTCGAGAGCCTCACCGATCCGGCCCAGCAGGTCGTCACCCTCGAGCAGATGGCCGAGGTGTGCGAGTTCGGGCTCGGCCACGCCAAGCGGGCGCTCGCGCTGCTCGGGCGGGCCCTCGGCATCGCCCCCGGCAGCCGCGATCTCAAGCAGAAGATCGAGGCGTTCGCCGAGCGCCACGGCATGTACAAGGACCTGCTCGTCGTCTACGGCGAGCGCTTCACCGAGATGAGCGGGCGGGCCGAGAGCCGCGGCCAGATCGACCTCTGCCTCGGCGCCTCGGCCACCGCCGAGAAGAAGATCGGCGACGCCGACCTCGCCTTCGCCTGGGCGCGCAAGGCCTACTTCGTGGCCCTGCGCGCCGGCCTCGACGCCGGCCCGGTGCAGGGCCGCCTCGAGAGCCTGGCCCAGGCCCACGGCCTGTGGCCGCAGATGCTCGAGGTCAGCGAGCAGGAGCTCGCCTTCCAGGAGAAGACCCCCAACTACGGCGACTTCGGCACCATCGCCCTCCTGATGTCGGCCGCCGAGATCGCCCGCGAGCGCCTCGGCGACCCCGCGCGCGCGATCGGCTACCTGCAGCGCGCCTACAAGCTGCGCCCCGACGACGAGGACCTCGGGCGCCAGATCGAGGCGCTCGGCGAGGCCCACCAGATGTGGCCGGCGCTGATCGACCTGCAGGAGGCCAAGCTCGCCCGCGCCAGGACCGGCCTCGGCCGCTTCGAGGCCTGCATCGCGATCGCCAAGATCTACGAGCGCCACCTCGGCGATCCGGCGCGCGCCTTCCAGTGGTTGCGGCGGGCCGAGACCGACCTGCGCCCCACCGATCCGTCGCTGGCCGAGGAGGCCGCCGGCCTGATGACCGAGCTGGCCCAGCGCCATCAATTGTGGCCCGAGCTCGCCGACCACCACCGCGGCCTCGCGCTCGCCAAGCTGCAGCGCAACGAGCGCGGCGGCCTCAACCAGCTCAAGGACTCGGCCCGCATCGACTACGAGAAGCGCCAGGACCCGCTCGCGGCCCTGCGCACCCTCCGGCTCGGCGTCGCCTACGACCGCGACGGCGCCGCGCTGATGCCCGCGATCGAGGCGATGGCCGCCAAGGTCGACGAGAAGCGCAGCCCCGACACCCCGCCGACCGGCGCCCTCACCCTGCTCTCGGTCACCCAGCAGATCATCGGCCAGACCGTCGACCCCCAGGTCAAGCTGCAGCTGCTCAAGCGCCGGGCCGAGCTGCGCGCCGGCCTCGGCGACACCGCCGGCGCGATCGCCGAGTGGCTGCGCGCCCTCTCGCTCCACCCCGGCAGCGAGGAGGCCCGCTTCGAGCTCGACCGCCTGGCCGAGCGCGACAACCTGTGGCACCTGCTCCTGCTCGCGCCCGCGAGCGAGCTGCACTTCGGGACAGGCAAGGCCCAGCAGGGCAAGCTCCTGACCCAGATCGCCGAGCTCTACGAGAACTGCCTCGGCCGGCCCGAGTACGCGCTGCGGGCCCGGATCGCCGCCTGGAAGCTGCAGGGCGACCTGCCCCCCGAGACAGGTGAGCTCGGGCCCGTCCACAGCAAGATGTGGCACCTCGCCGGCCTGACCGGCACCTACACCACGCCGCCGCCGGCCCGCGACCCGCTGCTGTGGCCGCAGATCGTCCCGCCCGAGCTGGCCGACCGCGACCAGTGGCGCAAGCTCGGCCTCGACCCCGACACGCTGGCCCCGCGCGTCGGCGTCAAGGCGCGCGCCAAGAAAGAGGAGTCGAGCGTGATGGAGCTCGACGACCTCGAGGAGGTCTCGCGCCCGACCGCCGAGATCCTGCTGTCCGAGCTCGAGCCGCTCGAGGAGCTGCGGCGCGGCGGCGGCAAGGAGGTCGTCGCCCGCCCGGGCAAGACGGTCCGCACCGAGACGCACACCAACATCGTCGACATCGCCGAGCTCGAGCCCGTCGAGCTGTCGGCCACCGCCGTCAAGATCCGCGCCCCGCGGCCGGCCCGCGGCGAGACCGACATCGTCGACATCGCCGAGCTCGAGCCCGTCGAGGCGTCCGGCTCGGTCAGCGTGCGCGCGGCCGGCCTGCCGCGCCAGGAGAGCGGCGTGTTCGACCTCGCCGACCTCGAGCCGATCGAGGACAGCCTGGTCGGCCCGGCGCCGAAGCGCCCCAGCGCCGAGGTGTCCGGCGTGCTCGACCTCGACGAGATGCTCGAGCTCGACGACGACGCCCCGCGGCCGGTGACGCACAAGCGCTCGCTGCCGCGGCCCGCCGCCAAGCCGCTGAAGCCGACCCCGCCGCGCCCGCCGGGCGGCAAGCCGGTCGCCAAGGCCCCGCCGCCGACCCGCCGGCCCGCCGCCCCGCCGCCGCCCTCGCGCCCGCCCGAGCCGGTCCCCGCGGCCAGCGTGCCGCCGCCGCCCCCGGTCGCCAGCCGCGAGCTGATCGACGCCGTCACCGCCGGCCTGCCGGCCCTGCCCGAGCTCGACGCCCCGGTCCTGCCGGCCCGCCCCTCGGCCGGCTCCGCCTGGCACGAGCTGGCCCACGCCTACGCCTCGGTCGTCCCCGCCAGCAAGTCGGAGCGCGCCGGCCTGCAGCGCCTGCTCGCCCGCCTGTGGGACGAGGGCGCCGGCATGCCCGACGCCGCGCTCGAGCGCTACGAGGAGGCCCTCGCGCTGGTGCCCGACGACGCGGCCGCGCTCTCGGGCCTCGTCAACATGGCCGAACGGACAGGCGACCCCGAGCGCCTGATCGCCGCGCTCTCGCGCCTGCTGTCCGACCTCACCCTGCCCGAGCACATCGTCGCCTATCACCTGCGGCTCGCCGACCTGTACGAACAGACAGGTCAGCCCGAGCGCGCCGAGGAGCAGTACCGCGGCGTGCTCGCCGTCTCGCCGAAGCACCTCGGCGCCCTGCGCAGCCTGGCCGCGCTGCACGCCAAGACCGGCCGCGAGCGGGAGGCCGCCGAGGCCTCGGCGCGCCTCTACGACGTCGAGGCCGACGGCCTCCCGCTCGCGGAGCGGATCCCCCGCGTCCTCCAGCTCGCGCGCGACCTCGCCTACCGCGCCGACCGCTCGCTCGAGGCCATCCGCCGGCTCGAGGCCCTGGTCAAGGAGACCCCCGAGACCGCCGACGTCCACGCCGAGCTGATCGAGATCCTCCAGCGCGAGGGCCTGTGGGTCCGCGCCGTCGAGGCCCTGCGCTCGGCCGCCGAGGTCGTGCCCAACCCCGACGCGCGCGTGCGCTGCCTGGCCCGCGCCGCCACCCTCACCGAGGAGCGCCTCGGCCAGCCCGACGCCGCGATCGCCGGCTGGTCCGAGGTGCTGGTCCACAACCCCGGCGACCCCGACGCCCTGGCGCGCCTGCAGAACCTCTACCTGCGCACCGAGCAGTACGCCAAGCTCTTGCCGATCCTCGACCGCCGCCTGGCCCAGGTCGCGCCCGGCGACCGCGACGCCCGCATCGCCCTCCTCGTCGTCAAGGCCCGCGCCCTGCAAGAGGGCCAGGGCGACGAGGCGGCCGCGCTCGAGACCCTCGAGACCCTCGCCGCCGAGGCGCCCGAGAACGACGACGTCGTGCTCGGCCTGTCCCGCCTCTACCGCAAGGGCGGCCGCATGGACGACGGCATCGAGATGCTGCGCCGGCGCCTGGCCGAGATCGTCAGCGACATGGAGGCCCGCACCGAGCCCCTCGACGAGGAGCCGCTGCCGTTCGACATCCCCGAGCCGGTCTCGCCGGCGCTGGCCGCCCGCCGCGTGCGGATCGCCGAGGCGCTGGCGACTGCTCTGGCCGAAGAGGCAGGTGACCCCCGCGGCGCGCTCGAGACCCTCGACGAGGCGCTCGCCGCCGCCCCGCCGGAGGCCGCCCACGGCCTGCAGCAGCGCCGCGTCGCCCTCGCGCGGACCCTCGGCGACGACCGGGCCCTCACGGTGAGCCTCGCCGCCGTGGGCGAGCCCGACGGCCTGCTCGAGGCCGCCGCGATCGCCCGCGACCGCCTGCGCGAGCCCGAGCTGGCCGCCCAGCTGTTCACCCGCGTCCTCGCCGAGCTGGCCCCCGGCGCCCCGCAGCGCAGCCGCCGGCTGTCGCAGGCGATCGAGGGCCTGGTCGGCCTGCGCCTCGCCGCCGGCGACCTCGACGGCGCCGACGCCCTGCTCGACGCCCAGCTCGCCCAGATCGACGACCCCGAGATCCGCGCCCGGATCCTCACCGAGAGCGGCCGCGCCCTGCTGCGCGGCGGCCAGGAGTTCGCCCGCGCCCGCCAGCGCTTCGAGGCCGCCCTCGCCGCCGACCCCGACTACGCCCCCGCGCGCCTGGCCCTCGGCGCGGCCCTGATCGACGCCGGCCTGCACGCCGAGGCCGAGGCCATCCTCGAGGCCGCGGTCGAGGCGTTCGGCCTCACCCGCGACCAGCCGCGCCTGGTCGAGGGCCTCTTGATGCTGGCGCACCTGTTCGAGCAGACCGATCGCGCCAACGAGGCCTACCGCCGCCTGTCGATGGCCCTGCGTCACGTCCCCGACGACCTCGAGATCCGCGCCGCCATGGCCCACAACCGCGCCGCCGCCGGCCGCCACCGCGACGCCGTCGCCGCGCTCGAGCCGGTCGAGCAGCGCCTCGCCGCCGGCACCCCGGTCCCGCCCGAGCGCGCCGCCGTGGTCGCCGACCTGCTGATCCTCGCCGCCGAGTGCGACGCCAAGCAGAACGCCCCCGCCGAGCGCCTGGCCGCCCGCTACGCCCGCGCGCTCGAGCTGGCCCCGCGCCACCGCAAGGCCCGGGCCGCGCTCGCCCAGCTGGCCCAGGAGTCGGGCAGGCTGGTCGATGCGGCCGAGCACACCCTCGCCCTCGCCGACCTCGAGCAAGACCCCGAGGCCCGCGGCCGGGCCCTGCTCGCCGCCGGCATGCTGTTCCACGAGGCGGCCGGCGCCGCCGCCGAGGCCGGCGAAGAGACCGTCGTCAGCGCCTCGGCGCAGAAGATCCTCGGCGCCGCCTTCGACGCCGTCCAGGCCGGCCTCGCCCTGATCCAGCACATCCCGCACCCGGTCCTCGACCGCCGCCAGCTCGAGGCCGCCTTCTGGACCGCCGTCTCGCGCAACGCCGGCATCGCCCTCGGCTGCCTCGACCGCCTGCTGCACCACCCCGACCTGCGCGACGCCAAGCGGGCCGCCTTCCTGCTCGAGGGCGTCAAGATCGCCCTCCAGCGCGGCGACCCCGGCGACCCCGAGCGCGCGCTCGCCTACGCCCGCGCCGCCGCCCCGCTGCTGCCCGACGCCGCCGCCCCGATCCACGCCCTCGTCGACGCCCTGCGGGCCGCCGGCGAGCTCGACGAGATCGAGCCGGCGGTGCGCGCCTACCTGGCCCGCGAGCGCGTTCAGAAGCCGCCTGATGACCCACGCGAGGCCCGCGATCGCCAGCGCCTGCTGGTCCGCCTGGCCGACCTCGTGGTCCAGGCCGATCCCCCGGCGGACCCGAAGGACAGCCGGCCCGCGCAGGCGATCCGGCTGCTCGAGCGGGCCGCCGAGCTCGACCCGGCCGGCCTCGGCCTGGCCCCGCGGCGGCAGCTCGCCAAGCTCTACGCCGACGAGAAGATCCAGGGCCCGCAGGTGCGCAGCAACTCCGACGCGCTGCTCCACCTCGACCCGCTCGACGAGGCCAGCTTGGCCGCGCTCGCCCGCCACTGCGCCGAGAACGGCGAGGAGGGCCGCGCCCACGCCATCCACCAGCTCCTGCGGATCGTCAGCCCCGGCCACCCCGAGGCCGGCGCCTTCCTCACCAGCCACGAGCTCCTGTCGGTGCGCAGCGGCAAGCTCGACCCCGCCGCCGTCGTCGAGCCGGCCCCGGCCGACGCCGGCGTCGTCCCGGCCATGACCGCGCTGTGGGAGGGCGCCGCCGAGCTGCTGGCCGAGGAGCTGCCGCGCCCGCAGTTCAGCGAGGCCGCCTGGATCGAGGCCGAGACCGACAAGGACACCCTCCTGTGGAAGGTCTGGACCGAGCTCGGCACGCAGATGCCGGTCCAGGGCGTGCGCCTCGCCGACGTCGAGCTGATCCCCGACGGCCGCGTCGACGGCGGCTGGACCAGCGTCTCGTGCGTCCACCCGCCGGTGATCCTCGTCGGCCCGGCCGCCCGCGCCGAGACCACCGCCCCGCGCCTGCGCTTCGCCCTCGGGCGCGCGCTGTTCTTCACCCGCCCGGCCGCGATCCTCGTCGCCGGCCTGCCGAAGCCGCTGTTCGCCGGGGTCCTCGCGGCCGCGCTGCAGGCGTTCCACCCGCGCCACACCCGGCGGGTGCGCGCCCGCGACGAGGCCGACCTGGCCGCGCGGCTCGGCCAGACCCTCGCGCGCAAGCTGCCGATCCGGCTCGCGCGCCAGCTCAGCACCCAGTTCAAGGAGCGCGAGCAGGAGGGCTTCGACAGCCGCGACTGGCGCGCGTGGGTCCAGCGCTCCGGCGACCGCGTCGGCCTGTGCCTGTCGCGCAACCTCGGCGCCGCCCTCGACATCCTCGGCCTGCCCCAAGAGCCAGGCGAGCGCAGCGCCGCCCTCAAGGCCCGCGCCGCCCACGACGCCGATCTGCGCGACCTGCTGGTGTTCGCCGTCAGCCCCGCCTACGTCGGAGCCCGCCGCGCCCTCGGCTTCGAGGTCAAGTCGCGCTGACGCCCGCCGAGGTCGCGCTTCGCGATTGCGAGCCCGTCCAGGGCCCGCGGCCGCGTCGCATCCCACGACCGCCTCGACCCCGGCTCTCCGGTCCTCTCGGTGTCGACGCGCGTCGACACCGAGCTCGCCCCACGCCCTCGTCGCCATGCACGGCCTCCGTGTCGCCGCCTGTAGGTCGACGCGCCGACCTCTCCCGCGACCTCGCGCCGCCGTCCCCGGCTTTGGATGCAGCGCCCCGCCCTCGACGCGCGCCGCCCCTCTTGCGGCCCCGGCTGCATCGGAGGCAAAATTTCCCACCGACATGCCCACCGCGCCGCGCCTCCGGATCTCGCTGCAACTGAGCGTCACGGCCCTGGCCCTGCAGGCCTGCCTCGACCCCAACGCCAACACCGAGACCGAGTCGACGACCGCCGGCCCCGGCACCACCACCGAGGCCGACCCCACCGGCACCCCGAGCGACACGACCACCACCGCCGACCCGACCGAGAGCCCGCCCGTCACCACCGCCGAGCCCGTGTGCGGCGACGGCTTCGTCGACGCCGACGAGCAGTGCGACCTCGGGCCCGCCAACGCCGACGACGGCGCCTGCACCAGCGAGTGCCGCAACGCCGTCTGCGGCGACGGCCTCGTCAACAAGGGCGCCGAGGAGTGCGACGCCGGCCCCGACAACGCCGACGACGGCGACTGCACCACCGCCTGTCGCCTCCCCGCCTGCGGCGACGGCGTGCTCAACGGCGACGAGGTCTGCGACGACGGCGTCAACGACGGCAGCTACGGCAGCTGCCTCGCCGACTGCAGCGCCGCCGCCCCCGGCTGCGGCGACGGCCAGGTCGACCCCGAGCTCGAGGACTGCGAGGACGGCCCCGCCTGCCTGCCCACCTGCAAGTACGCCCACAGCTGCCGGGAGTGGCTCGAGGCCGTCCCCGACGCCGCCAGCGGCCCGTACACCATCCGCCGCGACGGCATCATGGACCCGATCGACGTCTTCTGCGCCCTCGACCCCGCCACCGACGGCGGCGGCTACACCTTCCTCAAGGTCGACGTCGCCGCCGGCATGAACCCGAGCCCGGCCACCGCCGCCAACGCCGAGACCGTCTGCGCCGACTGGGGCATGCAGCTGTTCATCCCGCGCAGCCCGGCGCACCTCGCCGCCGCCTACGAGGTCGCCACCGGCGACAACCTCGAGCCGGTCGGCGGCGGCACCGTGAAGAGCGGCCCCGATTACCTGCAGATCCTGGGGATCTATCCGGTCACCCCGGGCGAGAGCTGCGTCGACGCGCCGCTCAACGGGCTCGACTGCCCCGAGTGGCGCGCAAGCGACGACGCGGTCTGGTTCGTCAGCGACGTCGCCGTCGGCAGCGGCGAGCCCGACGAGCTTGGGGCGTGCGAGGGCTGCTCGATGCTCTACCAGTGGAACCAGGACGGCAGCGTGAAGAGCTACAAGGCCCTGCCCGCGCCCGGCGGCTACAGCTTCCGCTTCCTGTGCGACACGGGCGATAAATTGCCCTGACGCGCGCGGCGGGTTTGTGTCATTTTTTTCGCATGGCTCGCTTACCTCGCAAAATCGCGCTCCTGGCCCTCCTGGGGCTCGCGCCGGCCTGCATCATCGGCGGCGGCAGCACCACGAACACCACCGACTCCGACACCGGCGAGTTCGTGTGCGACGACCCCAACTCGTACCTCGACGGCGAGACCTGCTACTGCAACGACGGCTTCGAGTACTGCACCGACGACCCCGACGACCTGTCCTGCTGTCCGGTCGAGGACACCACCTCCGCCTCGAGCGTCGGCACCACCACGATCGAGCCGACCTCGACCAGCGAGCCGACCACCACCACCGGCCCCGGCACCGACGCGACCACGCTCCCGGAGACCAGCTCCACCACGACCACCACCGAGTCGACCGCGAGCACCACCGCCGAGACCTCCGAGACCGGCGAGACCACCACCGGCGGGGTCGAGTGCATGGGCGAGCAGCCGCCGCCCGAGCGCTGCCAGAACGGCCAGTTCTGGTGCACGATGACCGAGGCCTGCGGCCCCGAGGGCAGCCAGGTCTACCGCTGCGACGGCGACACCTGGGTGCTCGAGCCCAACCTCGCCAAGGACAGCTGCAGCTTCGACGGCTACGACTTCGCCTACGGCTGCGTCGACACCGGCAAGACCGTCGAGTTCATCTGCGGCGACGGCCCCGGCACCCCCTGCGAGAACTCCGACCCCGCCACCTGCGAGGACGACACCAACCTCAACACCTGCATCTACGGCAAGCTGTCGCAGTTCGACTGCTTCGTCCAGTGTACCGAGGTCGGCGACGCCATGATGACCCTCTACGACCACGGCTTCTGCGGCGACGACATGGGCACCTCGGCCTGCCTCTGCTGCGACATGGGCGAGCCCGGCTGCCCGGTCTGAGCTGTCCCCGCGACCCGATCCGGGCGGTCCGGCTGCCCCCTCGGACCTGTCCCATCGACCCTCTCCCGGACCGCCCGCCGCGGCCCGGGCTGCGCGTCTGCCCCTTCGGACCTGTCCGATCGGCCACCACCGCCCGCCGCGGTCCCGAGCGGGCTCGGCTGTCTCTCCGGACCTGCCCCATCGGCCTCTCCGGGACCGCCCGCCGCGGCCCCGAGCAGGCTCGGCCGTCTCTTCGAACCTGTTCGATCGGACACCTCGGGGACCGTCCGCCGCGGTCCGCCGTGCCGCGAGCCGCGCGGGCCCGACTGTCCCCTCGGACCTGTCCCATCGGCCATCTCCCGCGACCGCCCGCCGCGGTCTGCGGTGCCGCGAGCCGCGCGGGCCCGACCGCTCCCCTTGGACCTGTCCCATCGGCCATCTCCCGCGACCGCCCGCGAGGGCCCAGCCGCGTCGCAAGCCCCTGGCCCCGCGCCATCGCGCGGAAATTTAGCAATTGAATGAGTCATTAAAGCCTGCTTTATCTACAAAATGCGCCGCTTCTCCTGTCCCTGCGCCTTGGGGAGCGCCTTGGCGCTGCTCGCCCTGGCGGCCTGCCCCGCGGCCCCCGAGGCCGGCCAGCCCGACACCGCGACCACGACCGAGGCCTTATGGACGACGACCGGGAGCGGCCCGGACGCGCCGGACAGCACCGGCTCGTCGGCGGCGACCGACGCCACCGCGAGCGACCCGACCATGCCCGGTGATCACCCGTGCGCCGCATGTGTCCCGGGCGAGTTCTGTCGGTGGGTCGGGTCCGACGACCTCTGCCACAACTTCCCCCAGTACGCGTGCGAGCCGCTGCCTGCCGGCTGCGCATTCGACGAGCTCGAGAGCCTCGCCTGCGTCCACGCGATCTGCGGCGTCTATGCCGGCGGGTTCGGCGATCCGTGCGACTTCGGCAGCGCTTTCCAGTGCCCTGGGCGCCACGACTGCGACCCCTGGGACCCGCACCCCTGCGGCACCGAGGGCGCCGCCTGCCTCCCCGTCTCGAACGACGACGACCTCGCCGCCGAGCTGTGGGCCTGCGTCCCTGCGCCCGCGCCGGGTGTCCCCGTCGGCGAGCCCTGCACCCTCGTCTCCGACGGCCGCTGGTCGTGGGGCGACTGCGAGGACGGAGCCCTGTGCAGCCGCATCGACCCGGACACCCAGCAGGGCATCTGTACCCCCCGCTGCGCCGGCACCCCCGACGAGCCCGTCTGCGGCGACCCGGCGACCACCTGCGTCGCCTGGGCCGCGGGCGACTCGGAGATCCACCTCTGCGAGCCGACCTGCGACCCGCTCGCAGGCCCTGGCGCCTGTCCGATGGGACAGGTCTGCGTCGGCCGCGTGCCCCACTGCGCCCCCGACGTCTCCGGCGACCTCGGCGCCTACGGCGACACCTGCGAGTGGACGAACGACTGCGATCCCGGGCTCCTCTGCGCCACCGCCGAGTTCATCCCCGCCTGCGATCCCGCCGACTACACCTGCTGCACCCCGTACTGCGATCTCACCCAGCCGACCTGCCCCCCCGACCTGAGCTGCGTGCCGGCCTACGAGACGGGCGAGGCCCCGCCGGGCCACGACGACCTCGGCCTGTGCGCCCTCCCCCCGTGAGCGCCGCCCTGCCGCACGCGCCGACGCGACGACATGTCCCCCGGGACAGACCCCGCCTCGCGCCGAGCAGAGCCGCGCTCGCGCGGCCGGAGCGGCGGCCGCTCGCCCGCCGCTCCGGCCGGCGTCGCGCCGCCGGGTCGGACCGGCTACCATCGCCGCGTGACTCGCCTCTACAACAAGCAGACCGGCGCCCTGATCGGACCTATCACCGACGACCAGCTGCGCGACCTCATCGACCTCCTCGTCGAGGAGAGCGCCGACGACCGCGACTACTACGTCGACCGCGACACCCTCGATTACCTGGAGGAGAACCAGGTCGACGCCGAGCTGCTCGCCCTGCTGCGCAAGCACGTACCCGAGGAGGGCGAGGGCATCGACATCGAGTGGCGCGACGAGCCCGCCTGACGCGCTCGCGCGGCTCGCCTCGCGGGTGACGCCGCGGCGCCCCACCAGCGCGACGGCAGCCGCCACGTGTCCGGCGCGCTCCTTCCGTGTGGCCTCGGCCGCCGCCGTGTCCGGCGGCGTCTTTTTTCACGACAGCGCCGTCCGCCGCGCCGTCCTTCAACGGGGCGTCGGCCCCCGAGCCCTCCGTCGCGCCGTCTCGGCCTGACGTTCGCCGCGGGAGTGATCGCCGCGCTCCTCGCGTCGGCGGGCGCGAGGAACCGCCGCGCCTTTCGTCTTCGCGTCGCGATCGCGCCACCGCCTGGTCCGACCTGACGGCCGCGTCACGGTCCGCGCCCGGGCGCGCTGCAGCCTCGCTCGCCGACCGACCGGCGAGCGCGGCTTCGGTCCGCCAGGTAAGCCTCCTGCCCACCTGCTTGCGGGAGTCGGCATCGGCTGCGCGAGTTGCCGGCGTTCGCTCGACTCTCGTACCCTGGCGAGCATGCTCGCTTACCGCTTCGCTTGTCGTTCGCTGCCGATGCTGATGTTCACCTCGGCCCTCGCGTGTGGCCGCACCGACACGGCAGTGCTCACCGACACGGGCACCGGCACCACCGACACCGACGGCACCACCACGGCCGCCAGCACCACCGGACCTGACCTGCCGACCACCACCGCCCCGACCAGCTCCACCGGCACGATCGGCGGCACCGAGACCGGCGCCACCACCGACTCGACCACCGGACCGGGCACCGACACCGCGGTCACGAGCACCGACGGCACCGACGGCACCCTCACCGACGGCACCGCCACCGCCACTTCCACCTCGACCTCGACCACCACCACCACCACCGGCGACACCGACAGCACCACCGGCCCGCCGCCGATCTGCGGCGACGGGCAGGTCGATGCGGGCGAGGAGTGCGACGACGGCGACCTCGTCGACCTCAACGCCTGCTCCAACGCCTGCATCGCCGCCGAGTGCGGCGACGGCGTCCTCCACGAGCTTTTGGGCGAGGAGTGCGACGACGGCAACGACATCGAGGAGGACGGCTGTTCGACCGGCTGTCGCCTCCCGATCTGCGGCGACGGCGTCGTCCAGATCCCCGAGGAGTGTGACGACGGCGACCTCGACGACGGCGACGACTGCACCAACGCCTGCACGATCGCCGTCTGCGGCGACGGCGTCGTCCAGGTCGGCGTCGAGGCCTGCGACGACGGCAACGACCTCGACACCGACGACTGCCTCGTCGGCTGCGTCCTGGCCGAGTGCGGTGACGGCATCGTCCACGAGCTGCTCGAGGCCTGCGACGACGGCAACGACATCCACGACGACGCCTGCACCAACGCGTGCGCCCTCGCCACCTGCGGCGACGGCATCCTGCAGATGGACGAGGAGTGCGACGACGGCAACGGCCTCGACGACGACGCCTGCACCACCCTGTGCAAGCTCGCCGTGTGCGGCGACGGCTTCGTCCTCGCCGGCACCGAGGCGTGCGACGACGCCGGCGACAGCCCCACCTGCGACAGCGACTGCACCCTCGCGCAGTGCGGCGACGCCCACCCCAACCTCGCCAGCGGCGAGGCGTGCGACGACGGCGGCGACAGCCCGGCGTGCGACAGCGACTGCACCCTCGCGCAGTGCGGCGACCAGACCGTCAACGGCGCCGCCGGCGAGACCTGCGACAGCGGCACCGAGACCGCCACCTGCGACGACGACTGCACGGCCGTCGCCTGCGGCGACGAGGTCGTCAACGAGAGCGCCGGCGAGGTGTGCGACCACGGCGGCCCGTCGCCGACCTGCGACCTCGACTGCACCTTCGCCGCCTGCAACGACGGCGTCATCAACAGCGCCGCCGGCGAGAGCTGCGAGGACGGCAACCTCGCCGAGGGTGACGGCTGCAGCTCGAAGTGCAAGGCGCACAAGGTCGTGTTCGCCACCAGCCAGGGCTTCGACGGCAACCTCGGCGGCCTCGTCGGCGCCGACATGAAGTGCCAGGTTGCGGCCCAGGCCGCCGGCCTCCCCGGCACCTACCGCGCCTGGCTCAGCGACGACACCGGCAGCCCCGTCAGCCGCTTCACCAAGTCGACGATCCCCTACGCCCGGCGCGACGGCGTCCTCATCGCCAACAACTGGGCCGACCTCATCGACGGCACCCTCGCCGCCCCCATCAACCTCTCCGAGCTCAAGACCCCGCCCGGCGCCGACGCCAACGTCTGCGGCGGGACCTCCCAGCTCACCTTCACCAACACCATCGTCAGCGGCACCATGTTCACCGACTTCACCGATTGCCAGAACTGGACCAGCAACGCCCCCGGCTTCACCGGCGGCGGCCAGTGGAACAAGGCCGACGGGCTATGGACGCAATTCGTCTGCCAGCAATCGTGCGCGTGGAAGAAGCCGATCTATTGTTTCATGCAGTAGGACCCGGACTTCGACAACCACTCGATCGCGCTCGCCTTTCGCCCCAAGTCCGCGTCCTGGCACAGGAATTCTGTTAGAGGCTGAGAGCCCGTGAGTCCCCAGGACTCACGGGCTTCGACCTGTCTCGTGGAGAGATACTGGAGACGCTCCAGGTCCCGCGCGAGGCCGCCACTCGGGCCTCCGGCGGCGAGGCTCGGGACCGTGCCCAATGGGCCGGCGGCGCCTGGGCTCGCGCGCGTCGGTGGTATTTCGAAGCGCAGATCACCGACGTGCGCACGCGTACCAGCCGATGATGCCCCGTTCCCGAGCTGTCCGAGCGACCATGTGCCTCGCGCTCGCGCTGACGTCGGTCGGTTGTTCTCGCGCCGCTCCCTCTCAATCTCACGCGCAGCTCGCCCCCACCGTCGTCGATCCCGCGGACGCGGCCGGGGACGGGCTGCGGGCCCGCCTCACCGCCGACGACGCCTTCGGCTGCGCCCGCGACGGCGAGGCTGTCGTGCGCCAGCACCCCGCGAGCAGGCGCCTGCGAGCGTGGTGGATCGGCTGCGTCTCCGCGGCCATGTGTTCGATCCCAACCCGCGGTGTGCGACCAGGATTTCCCATGCCGGTGCGACTTACTGGTCGGTGGTGCTGACGGGCCCGTCCGTCGTCCGGCCGGCGTCGAAAGCGAAGGGCGGGCCGTGGCCGGGCGCGGCTTGCGCGTCATCGTCCACGCAAGCCCTTGCGCGACACATTCATCTCCTCGCGCTTGAATGGGGACTCTCCCTCAAGCTGAGGTTGCGGCCGCTGTCTGCTGCCGCACCGTGGCCGTGGCCTCGGGAAGCCCGACCGGGATGGTCGGTCTCGAGCGAGGTGAACCAAGGCGCTGATGCCGTGGCCGACGCCATCGCGGGCGTTGGCGAAGTCGCACGTCGCATCGAGCTGCCACCGTGGGAGTTTCGCCGTCGCCTCAAGGAGCGCTACGGCCGAACACCGCAGCAGTTTCGCCCTCGACGCGAGCGGGCCGCGCTCCGCCGTGATGACGCCGGCCCTGCCAGGCACCGCTCGCCCTGCGGCGGCTCACTGCACGCCGCAGGCCGCGGGCGCGTTGCACTTGCTGTTGGCGCACGCGGTGATCGGCCCCGGGTTGCCGTTGATCTGGCACTGCGTCTTGCAGGGATCGAAGTCGTTGTTCATCTTGATGCATTCGAGCCAGCAGGCGCACTTGGGATCGGCGAGGCACTCGGTGACCGTGTCGCAGCAGCTGCCCTTGATGCACGCCTGACAGGCGTTGTCGTCGCCGGTGATCGCGCATTCGGGGGCGGCGCACACCTCGAGGGGGTTGCAGTTGTCGTCGACGCAGTCGCCCGGCACGAGGCAGTGCTCGCCGTCCTCGCAGGTGGGCCCGCACGCGCCGCCGCAGTCGACGTCGGTCTCGTCGCCGTTCTGCACGCCGTCGCCGCAATCAGGCGTCGCGCAGGTCATCGTCGCCTCGCAGTAACCGTGGACGCAGTCGCTGCCGTTGCCGCAGCCCTCGCCGTCCTCGCAGGTGGGCCCGCACGGGCCCCCGCAGTCGACGTCGGTCTCGCCAGGATCGAGCGCGCCGTTTTGGCACAGCGGATCACTGCCGCAGCCGCCTGTCTCGCACAACCCGCTCGCACAATCGTCGTCGATCACGCAGCCCTCGCCGGTGCCGCACAGCGGGCCGCACGCGCCGCCGCAGTCGATGTCGGTCTCGTCGCCGTTCTGCACGCCGTCGCTGCAGGTCGGCTCCTGGCAGGTGTCGCTGGCCGCCTCGCAATAATCGCTCGCGCAGTCGCTGGCGAACACGCACACCTCGCCGATCTCGCAGCTCGGCCCGCACGAACCGCCGCAATCGACGTCGGTCTCGCTGCCGTCGAGGATCCCGTCGACGCACGCAGGATCGGGGGCGCAGGTCTCGTCGATGCAATAGTGGGAGGTGCAGTCGTCGCCGACCAGGCAGTGGCCGCCGTCCTCACAGGTGTTCGTGCACGAGCCGCCGCAGTCGACGTCGGTCTCGTCGCCGCTCTGGACCCCATCGTCGCAGCCGGACCCGCCGCCGCCGGTGGACGCCGTGGCTTCGCTCGTCGCGCCGCTGCCGGTGGGCGCCGTGGCCTCGCTCGTCGCGCCGCTGCCGGTGCCGCTCTCGCTCGCGCTGTCGGTGACGAGCGCCGGGCACCCGGCCTTGTTCTGGTTCCAGACGGCGCCGTCGTCGACGCAGGGCGCTGCGCAGCCGCCGAGCTGGCCCGCGGCGACGAGGACATACACGGACCCGAACCACGCGGCGTGGAGGTTCGCAAAGATCGAGGGACGCATGTGCTCGAGAGACAGCTCGCCTGGTCATCATTCCAAGCGGTCCTCGCGATCGGCTCCGCGGGCGCGCTGTCTTCGTCCTGCTTCGCCGAATTCCCGACCTGCGTCGAAGGACAGATGCGCCAGCGCAACGCACCCGCCGACGTCCGCACCTGCCGCGGCCTCTCCACGACAGGTCCGCACGCCCCCGGTCCAAGGTGCGACCGGAACCGCCGCTGCGAGCAATGGAAAACGTCGACCCGAGTCCTGCAGGGGACCGCTCGCCGAAATATCCATTCGAGCCGTCGAAGCGCGAACAGTCGGTCTCCAGGCCGATGTAGTCGCCGAAACTCGCGTTGGTCCACGTCCACATCTGCGCCAGGAGGCAGCCGACGACGTGTCGATACCTGCGCAAAAGCTCTTGAGCGTGACGCCCCGATCAAATCGCACGGGGCGATCGTAGTCGAGCCAGCATCGACGCCCTGGCTGACGCTCGGCGCCGCAGATCGGTCGTTCGAGCCTGCACGACCGTCGACGCAGTATCATGCGACCGATGTCGAGCGCGCCCTGGCACAGCGATCCCGCCGTCCGCGACCGATTCCACCCTGACCACCCGGACGACCTCCAGGTGCTCGTGCATGACGGCGAGCCGCGCCGCTGCGGACGCACGCCCGAGGGTTGCTGGGTGACCGTGCGAGGCGTGCGGCAGACACTGCGGATCCCGATCGCGCCGGAGGGCACCAGCCCCCCGCTGCGGGCCGACGCGGTCCGATGGGGGGAGCGACCCGTGTACGAGGGGATCCTCCTCAAGAGCCGCATCAGCTTACGACGGCGCACAAGGGCGACACGCTGCTGTTCGTGACGAGCCCGGGGATCCCGCACCCGGTACGGGTGACGGAGGCGTACGTCTGCGAGCGCAGCGGCTGGTCGATCCAGCCGTGCAACCGCTGCGGTGCCGACCAGGCGCTCGATCCGCCGACGATTATGGCTCGTACCCGCTTCCCCGACGCGCCCGTCGGGTCAATGCCAGTCGCCTTCAGCGCGTTCTGCCCGTGCGGTGGGACGATGCACGTCGGGGCTCCGACCGTTCGGCGAGGCGGTGGGACCCACGCGGTTGACGTCGCTGATAGCGCCCCAGTAAACAGCACCGTCGACTGCTCGCCCGGCCGCGCTGAGCCCGCCCGATACGCTGAGTTAGCTGTGGGGCGATGCGGCCGCCGCCTGACCGACGTTGCCACCCTGGCGCCCTCCTCCACGCTGTGTGTCATGTCTAAGCGCGGAGAACCAACATGGCCCGCGAACTCGAGGTATCCGCTAGACGCTCCCTGCTCGCTCGCCCCCAGAAATTGGGGTTCCTGCCGACGATGTGGTTCTGGAACGATTGGGAGATGCAGCGCCTTCTGGTGCCCTTCGCACTCATGAGCGCCCGTCACCGACCCGGAGCTACGGTTTGGCCCAGTATCGACGTCGGCCGCACAGTCCAGAGCGCGAGCCTGTCGAGCTGGATTTGCTGTTCAGGGGTCGAGGCCATGGTCAACGTCCTGGTGGCCTTGTTCGGCTGGGAAGAGCTACCCGATCACGCCGCCGGTGAGCTCCGAGATGCTCTTGCCGGTCACGACGGAGACCAGGCTGAGGCCCCAGAGCACGACCAGCGCCAGCAGCAGCAGCGGCTTGTAGACGATGTACTCGCCGCGACGCTTGCGCACGATGGCGATCTGCAAGCCAAAACCCAGCAGCATCAACGTGGTGAACCCAAGCAGCAAGTACGAGACATCGGCGGACATGGCTCGGTGAGTAGCACGTTGCAGCGTGCGCGAAGGCATCCGTAGCGGGTGATCTTCTTCACGACTCAAATCAGCACAGACAGAGCGACTGAACCCCCCCTGATCCGTCTGGGTATCCCCTCACACTCTCGCAGGATGCCGGAGCGCGCCGCTTCGGGCAGCACGAGCTCAGCCTGGTCCCGTGCGCCGGCGTCACCGAGTGCAGGACGAGGTCGTCTCGGACCAGCGAGAGGGTGTTGACAGCATCCTCGACGCCGGCCTGCGCGGCACGCCGCAGCGTCTCGGGTATCGCGCTCGCGGACGGCGGCGGCGGCCGGGGCCGAGGGTAACCAGGGCAACGGGCGGGGTCCCACGTACCACCTCGGAGGGTTCACGTCACGACGCGGTCCACCGAACGGTTACGACGCTCGGCGATGGTCCGGGCCGACCGCGGTTCGGGCGCCTTCGCGAGCAGCGCGCGTGCGCCGATGATGCCGGAGGTGTGCGAGAGCAGGTGATGAACGGTGACCGTGCGCGCGACCTGCTCGTTGGGATCGTCCGGCAAGATTTCGCCGACGGTGTCGTCGTAGGCGATCTTGCCCTGCTCGACGAGCTGGGCGACGGCGACGGCGGTGAACATCTTGGTGACCGACGCCAGGTTGAACCGGGTGTCGTGCCGCTTGGGCACGTTCCACCTGCGGCTCGCCAGGCCGCTGGCGTGGCGATAGAACGGCTGACCGTGCCTGGCGAGCGTGACGGTGCCGGAGAACGCGTCCGCCTCGACCAGCTTGGCCAGCAATGTGTCGGTCCGCGCGGCGATCTCCGTCCACGTCAGCGGATGGCCCGGGAGCAGCTCGGTCGGCGCGTCGGCTTCGTCGAGGAGCTGCGATGTTCGCGGACGACGATCGCCACGATCTCGGCTGCGGGTCGACGATCGGCGGGGACAACGAAAGACGAGCGCTCAATCCGGCGGGTCGGCCCGTGCCGTCGCGGGGCTATGCGCCGCGCTCAAGCGCTTACCGCCGAGGCTTCAGACCTCGCTGGAATTCTACGACGGGAACGGCCTGACCACCGACGAGATCGCCGCGGTCGTGGGCCGAACGGTCGGCACAGTCCGGTGGGAGCTGAGGCAGGCGCGCGACCGTCCCGGTCTTGTAGAAGTCGCCGTTGACGGCGACCTGGGCCCCGACCGAGTCGGCCCACGAGCCTGCGGTGCGCAGCGACTGGGCGCGGCGGTCGCGCCGACACGGACCTGCTCGGTGCAGAGGTCGACGAACACGGCCCACGCGCGCGCGGTCGGGCCGGTGAGCTTCAGGGTCTCTACGCGCACGCCCGGGTACGGCGAATCCTCGCCGCTCACGGTGACCTCGACGGCGCCTGCCGGCGCCGCGACGAGGCCCAGGGTGACGAAGGCGAGGAGCGGAGCCAGCGAGCTTCCATGTCGAGGCATGCGCTCGTTGTGCTGCGAAATGCGGGCAGAGATCGACGGGCCGTCGCCTGCCGCGCACGATGTGGTGGGGGGCGTCGGCCCGGGCCTCGCGTCCCCAGACGGCGAATGTCGCCACCCGTGCGAAAGGCGATACGCTCCTGCTCCGGGCACTGCACACACTGCGCAGGCCGCAATGCGTGTGCCTCCTCATGCGTCGAACGAATGGGTCATCGCCCACACGTGTGGGCCTGTGCCAACATCGGCCTGCTGGCTCCATCTGTCGGCCCTCCTGCACCCCTCCGCTGCTTCACGATCGATTGACCAATATGAACCCTCGAACCGTGTGTGCCATTCTCTGCTGGATCTCGCTCGTCGGCCCCGGGGCTTCGGGGTGCGGCGCATCGACGAACGATTCGACGGACTCGAACCACACCGGCTCGTCCGGGGGGCACGCCTCGACGAGCTCGGCGACCGGGGTCGTGACCACCGGCGGACCGTCGAGCACGAGCGAGGCGGGCGGCGGACCGGCGAGCGCGAGCGAGACGGGCGGCGACAGCACCGGCTCTTCGGGCTCGAGCGCGCCGACCGAAGGGGACGATGACAGCAGCGGGTCCTCGGACTCGAGCGGCCCGGGCAGCGAGAGCTCCGGGTCGCCGATCGACATCCCGGGCTGGACGCTGACCTTCCACGACGAGTTCGAGGGCGACGCGCTCGATCCGGCCAAGGGCTGGCTGGTCTACGGCGGGCCGCAGGGCAACGCGCCCGACTTCTCGCACTTCGACCCCGCCCAGGTGAGTGTCTCCGACGGGGCCCTCCACCTGAAGATCGAGAAGCGCGAGGTGAACGGGCGCCCCTACGCATGCGGCGGCGTCGAACCCGATCTCGGCACGGTCCAGACCTACGGCCGCTGGGTCGCGCGCGTGCGGTTCCCCCCGGGCAAGGGAAACGTCGGGTACATCGGCCTGTTCGGCGAGACCACGACCGAGGTCGATTTCGGCGAGGTCGCCGGCAAGTCGCCGCTGGAGAACAGCTTCACCCAGCACTGGGGCGACGGCGAGTCGGAGCAGTACACGTGGTCCGGGACCGACTCGACCGCCGATTTCCACGAATACACCCTGATCTGGGAGCCCGGGACGCTGACCTGGCTCGTCGACGGCGAGCAGCTGCATCAGATGACGCAGCACTTCGACGACGCGCCGCTCCTGTTCGCCATGGGCGACTGGGCCGCCCCCTGCGACATCGATTGGGCGGGCTGCCCCGACGATACGACGCCGTATCCAGCGTACATGGACGTCGATTACGTGCGCATCTACAAGAAGGAGTGACAATGAGAGCACTCTGACGCCAGGACATCGAGGACGCCGGTCCTGCTGGGCCGCCGCCCAGAACCCCCGGTGCCCTCTCCGAGGGCGCACCGCACCCCTCCGGTTGCGGTCGAACGCTGAGCCGCCGGTGAAGGCGTCGAGGTGCGCGATGAGCTCGCTGGTCCCCACATCGCCCGGATCGAGGCGGGCATCGAGCCGGCGGAAGAGCTGCCGACTCTCGCGTGTCAGCGCCCCGTCCTCGCAGAGGCACGCGCTCGGCCTCGTGCGGCCTCGTGACCCTACCGGACCCGACTCCCCGAGGGTTCGTGCCGTTCGTCACGAACTGCCGTTCGCCTTCGAGCCCCGACCCTGTACCCTCGGCCTCTCTTTCGCAGACGTCCTCGGCCTCTTCCTACCCAACCCCTCCTCGGAATTCCGACTTCGGAACCTCTTCAACGCGACGTGCCGCAACTACTGCCCGCAGCGGGGAAGGCGGCGCGCGACGCCGCGAGCGCGCGCGACCAGGCCGCCGCGTCGAACTGATCGCCGCGCCGCTCAGCGCAGCGCCCATAGCCGCGGCTCCCCGTCAACCCGGGCGAGCCGGTGCGGTCGGGCGGACGGACCCGTTGACGATGTCAACCTGTTCGAGTAGGTTGACATCGTCAACCATGGAACTCCTCATGCCCACCATTCTTATCACCGGCGGCCACAGCGGCATCGGGTTGGAGTGCGTCAAGGAACTCGCCGCGCGGGGGGTCGACATCGTCCTGGCCGGTAGGGACCTTGCGCGCCTCGACGAGACGGCCGCAGCCCTTCGGCTGCGTTGCGGCGTCAAGGTGACCACACTCGGTATGGACGTCTCGTGCCTGGGCTCGATCCGCGAGGCTGCCGCGCAATGCCGCCGGATGATCGAAAGCGGCGAGATCGGCCGGCTTCAGGCGATCCTGTGTAATGCGGGGGCGACCTTCCGCGGCGAGCCTTCCTACACCAAGGATGGCTATGAGCTGACCTTCGCCACGAACTACCTGGGCCACTTCCTTCTAGTCCAGCTCCTGATCGACAGCCTCGAAGAAGATGGCCGGGTGGTGTTTACCGCCAGCGGCACCCACGACCCCGACACCACTGACGGCAAGTTCATCGGTCGCGCGGTGAAACCGGACGCATTCGCCCTGGCGAAGACCGGGCTGGACGGGAACAAGCGTCTGCCCGGCGGCAAGCGCTACACGACCTCGAAGCTCTGCGTGGTGCTGCATGCCTACGAGCTCGACCGCCGGCTGAAGGCGGCCGGACTCCGCATCTCATCCATCGCCTATGACCCTGGCGCCATAGCGGCAACCGGCTTGCTCAGGGACGTGCCAGGACCGGCAAGGGCGATGATCGGGTCGCGACCGGTCCGCTGGCTGATGAAACGGGTCGGCCTGACCCTCGGCGATCTGGTCCAGTCCGGCCGCGCCCTTGCCCATCTCGCGGTCTCGAGCGATGTCTTGTCGGGGCGCTATTATCAGTGGAAGGACGGCGCCCTCCACGAAAGGCGTTCGGCCGATCTGACCTACGATCAGATGCTGGCTGAAGCGCTGTGGCGGGACTCTAGGACGCTCGTGCAACTGAGCCCCGAGGAGGAACCCGAAAGGCTCAAATGACGACGCACGACAAACTGGTTCAGGCCGCAGCGACATTGCTGGACACGGGTGGCGAACAGGCCGTTACCCTGCGCGCGGTCGGTCATGCGGCGGGGCTCTCTCACAATGCCCCTTACAAGCATTTCCGAAACCGCGACGCTCTGCTCGCGGCCGTCGCCACAGCGGACCTTGAAGCCCTGGCCACAACGTTCGCGGAACTACGCGGCTCGGCACGAGCACCCAGGGACAAGCTGCTGGAGGCCATCGGCGCCCTAGTGACGTTCAGCCGGGAGCGGCCAGCGCGCTATCGGCTTGTCTTCAGCACACCGACTCTAGCCCAATACCATGTCGAGCTGCAGGCGCAAAGTACCGCCTGCCTGGCTGAGATCATGGCCATGGTCGAGGACTGTAAAAGCGCGAACGAGCTGCCTGAGGCCCCCACCAAGAGCCTAGCGAGCCTGTTCCTGGCGACAATGCATGGCCTCGTTACCATGGAAGCCAACGGCCTGCTGCAGCGGGAAAAAGGGCTGCCGACCGTTGAGGAGAACATCGCCCTGATGGTCAGCCTAGTGTCACGCTAGTCCGGATTTCTCACCACGGATAGGTGGGGCCCGGCAAGCGGCTGTCAAGCGGCTTGGCGGGAGGTTGTTGGACGCCGTCGACGTGAGCCGCGAGGCCGCGCTCGTTACGCCCGGGGCTGGCGCGAGATCGAGCTGTAAGAGGGATTACAAAGCCGGCTACGCGTTTTGGGTGACCTGCGCATAAGGACAGACGAATCCCGGCGCGCAGCGCAGCGCACCATTGTGTGACGGACGGCGAGGGCCGTCAGCGTCTCATGACGTGATGACGGTGGAGGTTCTCGAGGACGCGCCACCACACGTGCTGGAGTGGGAAGACTGAGCTTAGGGAGACGCGGATCCTGCGGACCGAGGCGGTGACGATGGCGCCGATCTTGAGCAGCCGCGTGCGGATCGTGGAGACCTGGGCGTGGGCGAGCTCGGTGCCGGCGAGGGCGAGTCGGCGGAGCTCGTTGAGGATCATGTAGGCGACGGACGAGAGCCACAGGCGGAGCTGGTTGGCGCGCAGCGTGTGGGCGCTGGTGCGGTCGGCGAAGAGGCCGAGTTGCTGCTCCTTGATCCTGTTCTCCATGTCTCCGCGAGCGCAGTAGAGGTCCTCGTAGAGCGAGCGCGCGTCGTACTCGTCATGCGAGAGGTTGGTGGCGACGAAGCGCGGATTCTCCTTGTCCGTCGTGTACTCGGCCTTGCCGACCACCCGGCGCTCTCGCGACCACGTCCGGTTGGTCTCGTAGCGAAAGTCCTTGAAGACGCGTGCTTCCTTGCCGGTCTGCTCGGAGGTGGTGCGGGCCTGCGTCATCTCGTCCTCGATCTCGGCGATCAGGCGCGAGTTCTTCTGCAGGCCGAGGACGAAGAAGAGGCCGTTGTCCTCGCACCAGCGCATGACCTCGTCGCGGCAGAAGCCGGAATCGCCGCGCACGATGATCCGGACGGCCGGCCAGCGAGCGAGGATCTGACTGACGATCCTCTCGAGCTCCTCGACCGCGCCGCTGACTGGCTGCTTGTCGGCGGTGTTCAGCGCGGCGCCAAGGATGAAGTCGCCGCAGAAGACGTACAGCGGCAGGTAGCAGTAGCTGTCGTAGAAGCCATGGAAGAAGCGACCCTCCTGCTTGCCGTGTACGGGGTCGTCCGTCGCGTCGAGATCGAGGACGATCTCGGCGGGCGGCCGATCGTGCGCGGCCAGGAAGGTGTCGACGAAGAGGCGCTGAATCCCGTGGTCGTCGTAGCTGATCTTCTTGTAGCGCTCGTCGCCGGCCACCGTGGGCTTCGCCAGCTCCAGGCGGTTCAGCGTGCTCTTGCCCGCCAGCGCATGGCCCCGGTCGCGCACCCGCTTGCGCTGCTCGCCGGTCGGATCGGCCTTGCCTATCGCCAGCGCGAGCAAGGCATCGTCGCGGAGCACGTCGTGGTCGTTCAGGTCCTCGTAACCACACAGCAGGCCCAGCACGCGCTGCGCGAGCAGTTCCTCGACGGTGTGCTCGACCCGGCTCGGGTCGCGGTGGTCCCGAAAGCAGGCCGCGAAGTCCCGAAACACACCTGAACTCTTGGTCAGCTCGCGCAGCAACAGCAGGCCGCCGTCCGAGCTGACCCGCCCGGCGTCGAAGGCGGCCTCGACACGCCTCCGCCCGGCCGGTTGAAAATCGAACTCGGTGCGGATACACCTTGTCGTGTTCCGGCCGTACCCCTGGGTGGTCAGCAATCGTTTCACACCCGCTCGAACTCGGGAAGTGCGGCCGGAATTCCTTCCCGTGGTGAGAAATCCGGACTAGTGCTGCGACCGTAAGGTAGCGATCCGAAAACGATGCGCGAATTTGCGCTCTGACCTGGAACGTGATCTACGGGTGCCATGAGGCAGAAGAAGCCGCGGCCCCGGTTCCCCGGACTCAAGCTCAAGGACGAGGATCGAGAACTCCTGCGCCGAAAAGCCCGGGAGCGGCTCACGGTGCGGACCTGGAAGCGAATTCGCATGCTGCAGTTGCTGGACGAGGGGAAGACGCTGGCGGCGACGGCGGCAGCGGTTGGATCGGCGGTCCCCTCGGTTCGGCGGGTTGGAGAGCGGTATCTCGCTGCGGGCGTCGAGGTCGCGCTCAAGGACGCGAAGCGACCGGTCCCACCGCGGAAGCTCGATGCTCGGCAAGAAGCCGCGATCGTCGCCATGGTTTGCGGGCCACCTCCTGAAGGACGCGCTCGGTGGACAATCATGCTCATCGTCGAGGAGTGCATGAAACGCAAGCTCGTCGACCAAGTCGGCCGGGAGACGATCCGGGTGTTGCTGAAAAACCACGCGCTCAAACCGTGGCGGGAAAAAAATGTGGTGCGTTCCTCAGATCGACGAGGAGTACGTCGCGCGGATGGACGACGTCCTCGACACCCTGGCGCGACCAGCCGACGCGTCGGAGCCGGTCGTCGCTCTGGATGAACGACCGGTCGTGCTTCGAGACCCCGCTCGACCTGGCCGGCCAGCCTCACCTGGCCGCATGGCCCGTCAAGACTATGAATACGTGCGGCGCGGAACCGCAAATGTCTTCTGCATCGTCGAACCCAAGGCAGGGCGCCACCTGACCTATGCGACGCCGAACCGCACGGCGAAGCAGTTCGCTCGGGCTCTCCGCAAGATAGCTCAACGATATCGTTCGGCGCGGACAATTCACCTCGTCATGGACAATCTTAACACCCACCGCCAGAACTCGTTATGCACCGCTTTCGGCGATGACGCGGGGCGCGAGCTTTGGAGCCGGTTTACCGTGCACTATACTCCCAAGCACGGGAGTTGGCTCAACCCTGCCGAGAACGAGGCGAGCTTATGGTCACGTGAATGCCTTGGACGGCTTCGGATCGGCTCTCTCTCCGAACTGCGCCGTCGAACGTCTCTGTGGAACAAGGACGCCCACCGCCGGCGGCGGAAGATCACTTGGCGGTTCACCAAGGAGCAAGCCCGAGCGGTGTTCAGAATCAGCCAGATCACTACGTCGCGGTCGGAGCACTAGGTGGTGCGCCGAGCTCGCCGGACGGCGATTACAAAAAATAGTGGCTCCGGCAACCACGGCGGGCGCCCATGGGCGCCCACCTTTCCGAGCGCCCCTTCCCTCGATCGCATTCACACGGAAAACCGCCGAACGACGCCTGCGCTGCGAAGCGCCGACGGCCGCGGGCGACCTCGCCGGCGCCGCCGAACTCCTCGACCGCCACGCCCTGCGGCGACGAACCAAGACACTCGGCATCGAGCAGGAAAGCCCACGCCGGCGCCTCCTCGGGAGGCCGCCGAGCACGTGAATTGCTGCCGGAGCCGGGCAGGAGCTTGCCCGTCGCGCGAAGTGCCCGCCGACAAGCGTTACATCGCTCGCCGGTGTTGCCAACGGACGGAGCCGACGACCGTGGGTGTGGGTGACGGCCGGCGTTGCTGTGCCGTCGGGTCGGGGGCGTCATCGCGGTACAGTGGCGGGGCGCCCAGGGTCGCCCACGGCCTCGATGTCTGCCTGCGCCCGCGCGTTCGATCGTCATGAGCGACGAACCGAGGGCCCAGCTAATTGGGTTTCAGGTGAGCGAGAGCCGCCAATTCGGGGCGCGCGCGGATGACGTCGCCGACGAGCAGCGGGACCGCGCTGTTGGTGCGCGCCTTGGCGATCGCCTCGCGAGCGAGCGCGATGTCGCCGTCGGCGGCGGCCAGCGACGCGAGATCGAGCCAGAGCAGCCAGCGCTCCGCCGCTTGCGGCGTGTCGGCAGCGAGGTCCGCCGCGAGCTCGATCGCGCGTTCGAGGTCGGCGCGGGCGCGGTCCGGCTCGCCGGCGCGGAGGTATGCGCGGGCGCGCCACGTCAGCAGGTCGCAGGCGCGGGCGCGGGCGTCCGGCGTCTGCGCGGCGGCCGACAACTGCGCGGCGTCGAGGGTCCCGAGCACGCTCAGCAGCGCGTCGCGGGCCCGCGGGTCGCCGAGGTGGTTGACGGCGGTGTTGCGCCACAGCGCGTGGTTGGCGTCGAGGAAGCGCTCGGGGTCGAGTTCGCGCAGCAGCGGGCTCATGACGTCGGGCCGCGCGCGCAGGGCGGTCAGCAGCGCCGGCTCGAGCGGTCCGGGGGTGGCGAGCAGCGCGGCCCACAGCGCGCGCGCCTCGGCGACGCGGCCGACCTGCCACAGCGCGTGGGCCCGCCACACCTGCTCGTCGGGCGCGAGCGGGCCGACGCGGTCGAAGGCCGCCAGCGCGGCCACCGGGTCGTTGCGGACGAGCGCGCTCGTCAGGCTCGCGCGCGCGGAGTCGGTCGGCGGCGCGTCGACGGGCCGGCCGCCGCGCATCGTCACGCGGTGCAGCTCGGCGGTAATCCACGACGGCCTGTCGTGGACGGTGCGGACGACGAGGCGGTAGCGGCCGGCCGGCGGGAGTTCGTCCGTCAGCGGCTCGCGGAGCGTCCGCGAGGTGCCGTCGGGCGCGGTCAGCTCGCACGCGACCTCGCCGAGCGCCGGGAGCACCGACACACGCATGGTCAAGCGGGTGGCGACGTCGGTGCGCCGCGGCCCGATCGTCGGCGGCCGGAGGTCGGACAGCCGTCGGTCGGCCAGGCCGCACATGAACACCCGCGCGACCTCGACGCCGCCGCGGCTGGTGCCGAGGGTGTGCGCGCCGAGCCAGACCGTCGGCGGGGCCTTCGGGCCCTCGCCCTCGGGGACGAGGACCACCTCGAGGCCGCTGCCCCACTCGGTCTCGGCGACGGTGAAGTCGGCGGCGAGCTCGAGCAGTTCGCCCGACCACTCGACGGGCAGCGAGGCGAGCGGGCCCTCGCGGTCGGCGGCGATCGCCAGGCTGCGCGCGCCGGGCGGGTGGCGCAGCCCGAGCGGCTTGTCGATCGTCCACGCCGGCGCGAGCGGGCGGTCGAAGCCGACGTCGACGCGCTCGCGGGCGACTGCGACCAGTGGCGCCCAGCGGTGCTCGAGCGCCTCGCGGACGTCGACGTCGAGCCCGGGCGAGGCCTGCAGCGCCGCGATCGTCTGCAGCGCGGCCTCGTAGTCGCCGAGGCGGAGCTGGGCCCGCATCGCGCCCTGCAGCGCGTCGACGGCGAACTCGGGTGCCTGCGCGGCGTCGCGGAACAGCCCCTCGGCCTCGCGGTCGCGGCCGGAGCGCTCGCGCAGCACGCCGGCCGTGTAGAAGGCGAGAGCGCGCGAGTTGGGCCGCGAGGCGCGGCGGCCGAGGTCGGCGAACTCGCTCGCCGCCTCGTCGACTAGGCCGAGGCTTTGCAGCGACTTGGCGTGCTGCCACGTGCGGTTCCAGGCCGGGTCGTCGAGCTCCGGCGGCGTCGGGGGCTCCGGCGCGGACGGGGTCGACACGACCTCGTCCCCGCCGGCACCGAGCACCCACGTCCGAGTCCCACGGTCGGCCTCGGGGATGTTGACGATCAGCTCGTCGGCAGCGTCGTCGTCGAGCTGGGCGAACGCGAGGACCTGCAGGTCGCCCAGGATCACCGGCGAGAACTCGCCGTCGTCCTCCTGCAGGTACAGCAGGGAGTGCGCGCGGCCGCCGTGCCCGTACTCGACCGCGATGTCGTCGCGGCCGTCGCCGTTGGCGTCGCCGACCAGCAGCGGCCACGAGTCGAACTTGAGGGCGCCGGCCGGCTGGGGGTACGCGAGGTAGTCGCGCCGGACCAGGCGCTCGCCGTCGTGGCCGAACACGTACAGGCCCTCGGGGTCGCCGTGGGGCCTGTCGGGCGGGAACACGAGCGAGCTCGCGTCGACGTTGACGTTGTGGGCGATCAGCAGCGGCGCCCCTCCCGGCCCGCGAAGCGGCGCGATGCCGAGGAGCATGCCGAGCTTGTCGCGCGCGACGGTCCGCAGCGTCCGCGTCGCCAGGTCGAGCCGCAGCAGGCGGACGTCGTAGGCGCGCCAGCCCATGAAGCTCGCGGCGAGCTCGTCGCGGCCGTCGCCGTCGAGGTCGACCGGCGCGAGCCCGCTCGGGATCGAATGCAGCGTCTCGGTCATGCTGTAGACGACCCGACGCTCCCACCCGCCGTCGTTCCGCGGGATCAGCGAGTTGACCTGGTACCCAGTGCCTGTCCCGACGTACAGCTCGCGGACGCCGTCGCCGTCGAGGTCGGCGGAGGTCATCGCGGTCGGGAGCGCGTCGTCCCAGGTCAACAGCGGGGCGAGGCTGTCGGCGTCGGCGCGGTAGAGGGTGATCGGCAGCGCGCTCGCCAGGCCGCGGCCGACGGCGTACAGCGGCTCGCCCGGGGCCACCAGCAAGAGCTTCGTACCCGTGGGGGCCGGCAGCGCGCGCACCGGCGGCAGCCCCGGCGCGCGCGCGGCGACGTGCAGCACCCGCGGGTCGTCGCGCGTCGACGTCAGCACCACGCGGTCGGCGTCGACGAAGACCCGGTCGACGTCGCGGTAGCTCGTCGCGCTCGCGCCGACGAGCGCGTCGGCGAGCGCGCGCACGCTCGCCGGCCCGCCTTGGGCCAGCTCGACGCGCGCGGCCGCGAAGTCGCGCCGGCCGAACGCGACGTCGCGCCGCAGCCCGGCGAGCTCCGGCGCCGCGTCCGGGTGCTCGCGGCCCAGCAGGTCGAACACGCTGGCGAGGGCGTCCCACTCGAGGCCGGCGCGGAACAGCCGGGCGAGCCCGACGAGCGCCTCGCGCTGCTCGTCGGGCGCCACGGCGCGCACGTAGGCGGCCGCGAAGGCGGCCCGCGCCGCGTCGGTGTCGCCGTCGTCACGCCGGCGCGCCGCCTCGCCGAGCCACGCGCGCGCGAGCGCCCGCGTGCCGTCGTGCAGCGGGTTGTCGACGAACGCCGCGAACACCCGCGCCGCCGTGGCCGGGTCGCCGGCGGCCCGCGCCTCGCCGATCCGCGCCTCGGCCGACGCCAGCGAGTGCTCGGCGGCCTGCTCGACCCCGCGGCGCAGCCACTCGGCGCGCACAGCGACCGCCAGCAGCACCAGCAAGACGGCCGCGAGCGCGCTGGCGAGCGCGAGCGCGGCGACCCGCAGCCGCTGGCGTCGCGCTGCCAGCGGGTCGCTGGCGAGGCGGTCGAGCAGCTCGCCCATCGCCGGGAAGCGGTCCTCGGGCCGGCGCGCGAGGCCGCGGCGCAGCACGGCCCACAGCCACGCGGGCACGCCTTCGCCGGGGTCGCGCGGGTCGCCGGCGACGACCGCGTCGCGCAGCTCGGCGAACGTCTCGCCGGCGAACGGCCGCGCGGCGCACAGCGCCTCGTACAGCGCGGCGCAGAAGCTGAACTGGTCGGAGCGGGCGTCGGCGGGGCGGCCGGCGAACTGCTCTGGGGACATGTACGCCGGGGTCCCGAGGAGCACGCCCGCAGCGGTCAGACGGACCTGGGTCCCGCGCATCTCGCCGTCGCCGGGCTGCGCGGGCTCGTCAGCGAGATCGCCCCAGGTGACGAGGCCGAAGTCGACCACCCGCGCGCGGCCGTCCTCGCCGACGAGCACGTTCTCGGGCTTGAAGTCGCGGTGGACCAGGCCCTGCGCGTGCGCGGCGGCGAGGCCGTGGCCGGCCTGCACGAACATGGCCAATAGTTCGCGCTGCGAGCCGCCTGCGGCGCGCCACCGCTGCGTCCACACGCGCAGAGTGCTGCCGGGGACATACTCCATGGCGATGAAAATCCGCCCGGCCGACGCGCTGACCTCGAAGATCTGCACGACGTTGGGGTGCGACAGCTGGGCCAGCGCCTTGGCCTCCTGCAGGATCCGCCCGTAAGCGTTGGTGCTGCCGGCGTGGACGCGCTTGATCGCCACGCGGCGGTCGAGCAAGTCGTCGTAGGCGACGTGGACGACGCCCATGCCGCCCTGGCCGAGCACACGCAGCAGCGTGTAGCGCCCGAGCCGGTCCCCCGCCGTCTCGTCAAACGCGGCGACTTGGGAGGGCTCCGGCGGGGTGCGGGCCGGATCGTCGCTCATCGACTCGCGCGTCACCGCCGACGCGGACACGGCGAGCCGCGTCCCTGCGCCGCTCGGTCCGGCGGTGATCGCCCGGGCGATCGGTGTCTCGTCGGCCGACACGCCGGCAGTATGCCAGCGTCCGGGGCTTCTCAAAGGATTTCCTACTTCTGCATCGGCCATTGATGCCGATCGCGGCGACACAGCTTCGGCGCCCGCCACGCCCGTTCGTGCGCGCGCCACGTGCGGTTTCAGCAGCCGCGGCTCGCGGCCGGCCTCGCCGACCCCGCCCGCGCGATGCGACCGGTACCTCGGCGGTGCTGGTCGTCACGGCCCGGCACAGCAGTTCGACGACCTCGCGGAGGCGCGCTGAGCAGGCGCGCTGTCCTGGCGCTCGCGGTACGGCATGCGAGTCGACCTCTTCCGAGCCGACGACCGATATGAGGCCGGCTGCCGGACTGTTGTCAGCATTCGCCAGGCCGACGTGCAGGCGCACACGAATCATTGGCAATTGAGCAAGAGCCGCCGAATACCCATAAAAATTGTCGGCCAGCATGTATTGTCGTGCGAATATTCATAGAGCCAAAGACGACCCGCCCTCCTCATGTTCCATCAGGAGGCTGCCGATCTGCGGGTTGAGCTCGGCCTTTGCAGGCTTGGCTTGCGGCCCTCGTCGAGGTGCGTGCATGACTCACTTGACAATCAAGGGCGCCCAGTGGGCGCCCACTGGGCGCCCACTGCTGGCGATCGGCGCTCATCCCGCCCATCGACAACGGGCTTGCCATACGGGGCGAAATGTCCCTACGATTCGGACCTCCCACGATCCCAGGATTTAGCATGATCGCGCTGCGCTCCGAGCTTCTCCGTCGCCCGTGCTTCCACATCAGCGGCCCGCGAGCGTCTGTCCTCGCCGCCGGTCTGCTCCTCGAACTCTCGCTTGTCGCGGGGTGCCAGAAGGTCTGCAGCGATGACGGCTTCGCCTGGCAGCAGGATGCGAGCTGCGTCGCCGCGTTGTCGGCGACGGAGACCGCGGGGTCGGAAAGCATGACCGACCCGTCTGAGTCGATGACGACCCCGACCACCGGAGGAAACGGGGGCCAGTGGTGCGTCGACGCGGACATGGACGGCTTCGGCGACCCGGCGTCCTGCACCGACGTGCCGCCGGGAGACCCCCCGCCGCCTGGAACTGTCGACAACGACGACGACTGCGACGACGGCAGCGACAAGACCTTTCCCGGCGCGGCGCCCAACGACGACCCGAACGCCTGCATGCGCGACGCGGACGACGACGACTGGGGCGATAACACTCCCGACGGCGGCGGCGGCGACGGGATCGTCCCCGGGAGCGACTGCGACGACAGCAGCGGCAAGACCTTCCCGGGCGCGGCGCCCAACGACGACCCGAACGCCTGCATGAAAGACGAGGACGAAGACGACTGGGGCGACAACGATCCTCCGGGCGAGGGGGGCATGGACGAGGTCGTCCCGGGCACGGACTGCGACGACGCGAACATGAACGCCTGGGCGAGCTGCGGCGGGTGCAGCGACGAGGACAGCGACGGCTGGCTGTCGATGTGCGACGCCTATCCGCCCGAGTACCCTGGGCCGGACTGTGACGACGGCGACGCCGACACCTTCCCCGGCGCGGCGCCGAACGACGACGCGAACGCTTGCATGAAGGACGAGGACGGCGACGACTGGGGTGACGACATGCCGACCACCCCCGGCGTCACCCCGGGCACCGACTGCGACGACCTCGGCGCGGGCACCTTCCCCGGCGCGGCGCCCAACGACGACGCGAACGCTTGCATGAAGGACGAGGACGACGACGACCACGGCGACGCGCGGCCGGGGCCCGGCGTCACGCCCGGGAGCGACTGCTTCGACGCCAACCCGAACCTCAACCCGAGCAACAACGTCCTCGTCACCGCGCCGCTCGCCACCGGCGAGATCCTCGAGGTTCACCCTGACGATGGGTCCCTCACCCCGTACGCCACGGTCGACGTGTTGCTCCTCAACCCGTGGATCCCGACGAGCCTCGCCGTCAACCCGATGGACGGCTCGGTCTACGCGGCGCTGGCCTTCCGCGACAGCCTCGTGACGATGAACTATTGCGGCGCGGGCACGCCGACCGCCCTGCCCGCGGCGCACAAGAAGAACGTCTGCGGCATCACCTTCGACCGCGACGGGAACCTCTACGGGATCGACGGCCAGGTCGACCAGCTCCTCATCTTCAACCCCGACGGCTCGCTCTCGCCCGAGAACATCAAGCCCCTGACGTTCGAGGGCAAGACGCTCAACGTCGGCGACTGCGGCATGAGCTACGACTGCCACGAGGACCGGCTGCTCGTCTCCGACTCCGCCTCGGGCGGGATCTACAGCGTCAGCATCGCCGACGGCGCCGCCACGCGGGTCGCCGATGTCTCGCAAGAGGCCCACGGCAGCGGCCTCGAGTACGATCCGACGACCAAGCTCGCGCTCTCGTGCGATCAGAACTCGTTGATCTCGGTCGCGCTCGACGGGTCCAACGATTTCACCAAGCTCGCGGATCTCGCGGCGCCGGTCGACGACCTCATGTTCGGCCCCACGTGCGACTAGCGGGCTCTTCCTCCCTCCCTTCATCGACGTGGCCCCCATCATGACGACCACCGCAATCGTTCGCACTACCACTCTGACAGCGCTCCTGTCGACGGCGCTCGCTTCCGGACCTGCTCAGGCGTCGGCGCAGGACGCCGCCTCCGGCTCGGCGACCGTGACCGCCCCGCCGCCCGCGGCGTCGGCTACCTCGACCGCCGGCACGACGCAGCCGCGCTCCGCGGAGGAGCGGACCCCGTGGATCAAGCGGCACCGGCCCGTCCGCAACTCGTGGGAGCTCGGGATCTACGGCGGCGTGTTCCTCCCGTCGACGCGGCACGAGTTCTACGAGCCGGACCTCGGGGTCGAGGGGTTCGGGTATCAACGGCTCGCACGCGCCGGCGCCGACCTCGGCCTGCGCGTCGGTTACTACCCGCTGAGCTTCCTCGGCCTCGAGCTCGAGGGCGGCGTCATGCCGATGAAGGTGGCTGACGGCCGACCCGCGACTCTCTACACGTTCCGCCCGGTCGTCCTGGCCCAGCTCCCGTACCGGATCGCGCCGTTCATCCGGGTCGGCTTCGGCCTCCTCGGGATCTCCTCGCCGTCGCTCGGCAAGGACATCGATCCCACGCTGAATGTCGGCGGCGGCGTGAAGTTCTACATCAATCGCCTGCTGGCGCTGCGCCTCGACATCGTCAACAACGTCGCCACCGCCCGCGGCGTCGGCAACGCGCGCTCGAACAACCTCGAGATCCTGCTCGGTCTGTCGCTCCGACTCGGCAAGCAGAAGGAAGCGCCGGCGCAGAGTCTGAGGGACACCGACGGCGACGGTCTGTATGATCCGGGCCAGGTCGGCGTCGCGCCGGCCGACGAGGACGCGTGCCCGCAAGAGCCGGGGCCGCGCGAGAACCGGGGCTGCCCGCTGCGCGACACCGACGGCGACGGCCTGTACGATCCGGGCCAGGCCGGCGTCGCGCCGGCCGACGAGGACGCGTGCCCGCAGGAGCCGGGGCCGCGCGAGAACCGGGGCTGCCCGCTGATCGACAGCGACAAGGACGGGCTCTTCGATCCCAATCAGCCGGTGCCGGCCGAGCAGATCGATCTTTGCCCGAACGAGCCGGGCCCGCGTGAGCTCAAGGGCTGCCCCGACCGGGATCAGGACAAAATCATCGACCAGAACGACAAGTGCCCGGATCAGCCGGAGGTCTACAACCAGATCGCCGACAGCGACGGTTGTCCCGACGAGATTCCGAAGGAGGTCAAAAAGATCTCCGGCGTCCTCGAGGGGATCTACTTCGACGTCGACAAGGACACGATCAAGCCCAGGTCGAAGCCCATCCTCGACAAGGCGGTCAAGGTCCTCAAGGAGTACTCCGAGACGCGCTGGCGGATCGAGGGCCACACCGACTCGGACGGCGATCGCGAGCACAACATGGACCTGTCGCAGCGCCGCGCCGAGGCGGTCCGCAACTACCTCGTCGAGCACGGGATCGACGCTCAACGCCTGGTGCCCCAGGGCTTCGGCCCCGACCAGCCGATCGACACCAACGCGACCGCCAAGGGCAAGGCCAAGAATCGCCGCATCGAATTCAAGCTGATCGATTGATCGGGCGAGGGGATGGGCGCTCGTCAGCCACGGTGAGCGCGCTTGCAGGCGTCGACGAGGCGCCGGTGGGGCGTCGGCCGCCGCACCGAGGTGCGCCTCCGCGGTGTCCCGTCCCGCCTCCCGCACGCACGCGAGCGACTCGGGCGTCACCGTGTAGACCGTGTCTAGCGGCCGTGACGAAATCTGCGCATCTGCACCGACTCGTTGACCGCCGGGAGCTCGCCGAAGATCGCGTGCGCCGCGAGCTGGATGGCGAGCTGCACGGGGGCGTCGCTGCCGAGCCGGAGCGAGCGGCGCCGGCCCGGGCCCTACACGAGTGTCTGCCGTTGCCTTCGCGTCCAGGACGATTTTCTCGAAGGCGCGCGCGAGCTCGGCGGCCGTCGCGGGCGCACTTCCCCCGAAGGCGTCCACCGCCCAGAACGCGCCGTGCACGGCGACCACGAGGTGACGCGCCCAGGGCTCGCGCCGTACCAAGCGATCACGCCACCTGGCATTCTTCTTCGTCGGCCCGCGCACCGGGTCATCATGGCGCCGCACTCACTCGACTGGCGAGAACCGACAGCCCACGCTTCGTGTTCCTGGGCCGGCGCGCCGATCGACTCAAGCTGCTGCGGTGGGACCACAGCAGCTTCGCGGTCCTGTACAAGCGATTGCACCGCGCGACGACGACGGCGCCGAAGGCCGCGAACCCGTCGCAGCGCTCGACCGAGATCGACGAGAAGCCGAGCGCCTGCCGCTATTCGATCGGCAGCGTCGCGCCCGCCCCGGCCAGCACCGTCGCGGGCACCTCCTCCGCCGGGATCGGTGAATAGTCGTACGGCGGCACGAAGTCGTCCGGCGGCCCGTCGATCTGCGGCTCGACCGTGTTGACGAAGATATTGCTATCCGCGTTGGTGACGCGTCCCGGCCCGCCGACCGAGGTCGAGTAGCCGGTGATGATCGGCACCGACGGGCTCATCCCGTCGTCGTCGACGAGCGTGTGATCGAAGTAGCAGTTGTCGACCCGGACCCGCGCGTTGTCGCGGAGCGACACCCCGTTGCCGGTGTGCCCGGTCAGCCGGGTCACCCGCGTGTAGTTGTTGAACACGTGCGCCTCGCTCTGCCCGACGTACGGTCCGCGCTCGAGGCAGTCGAGGAAATAATTATTATACATCGTCAGGCGCTGCTTGCCGATGTTCTCGACCTCTCCCGAGCCGCCCCCGACCAGCATCGCCTTCCAGCTGTCGGTGAACTTCGTCCACGACACCGTGACGAAGTCGCAGCCGCGCGTGATGTCGATCAGCCCGTCGTAGTACTCGTCGTTGTCGTCGACCACGAACGGCTCGCCGGGCGGCTGAGCGCGCAGGTCGCAGTGGTCGATCCACACGTGGTGCGTGCCGAACTTCAGCGTGATCGCGTCCTGGTCGCCGCTCCCGAGGTCGGCGACGACCCCCTCGATCGTCAGGTTGCGCAGGATCACGTTATGCACCTCGGACAGCCGCAGCCCGACGCCCTGCAGCCGCGAGCCCGGCAGCCCGAGGATCGTCTTGTTGGAGCGGACGTAGATCTGCTCCTCGCCGACGATCGTCCCCGAGACTTTGATGATCAGCGGGTCGTCCGAATCCTCGGCCGCGCTCCGCAGCTCGTCGTACGTCGCCACGACGACCGTCGGCCCGCCCGCACCGCCGTAGGTCCCGCCCTCGAGCGCCGCGTACCCGATCGGCTCCTCCGCGATCGGCTCGGCCGGGTCTCCCGTGTCGGTCGCGGTCTCGGTCTCGCCCGCGCTGGTCGTCGACGTGCTGTCGCCGCCGGTGCCCGTCGTCATCGCCCCCGTACTCGTCATCGGCTCCTCGGTGCCCGTCGTCGGCTCCTCGGTGCCCGTCGTCGGTTCCCCGGCGCCCGTGGGGTCCGTCCCCGCGGTCGTTCCGGTCGACGCCCCGCTCCCGGTCGTCGTCGTCTCCGGCGAGTGCCCGTCGGAATGGGGTTGGGGGCAGCCGAGCAGCGCGAATGCAGCAACCAGCAAGACAGCGTTTCGCATTCGCTTCCATACCGTCCCCTCGACGGGCGCCGCAAGGCGCAGCGACGCCCGTCGCCGCCCGCCCGCGGACGAGTCATTCGCGCGATCGTCCCGTGGCCGACCGGCCGGTCACCACCCCGCCCGAACGCTGCGAGGATTCCACTCCTCGCAGCCCGCAGCCCCCACCGCCGCGCGCAACCTCGAACTGCCGCCGACAGCCCTCGCCTCGGCGTCGCCTCGGCGTCGCCCGGTTCCAGGAGGTCGGTCCCTCGCATCGGTGAACCCCCCGAGCGCCCGCGACTGAGGCTCGGGATGGAACACGACTCCGACGAGCGATTTCGTGAGCAGATAGACGGATGTCGGCGAAATTGCGAGCGCGATCGAAGGGTCGAGGAATTGTGCGTCGTACTGCTTCGGGCAGTAGCGGCAATTCATCTCACCGTGAGGACTTCGAGCACGCCCGGCAGGTCTCATGCGAATGGACGTCGAGCGGGCGCGCCAGCGCTTGAACGATCCGGCGCGGCCTCGCGCTCGGCCAGGCGAGCTCGACAGGATCGATATCAGTCGAGCACGGCGGTCGGTAGCACACCTTCGCGCCGCGAGCCTCGCCTCCCGGTCCGCGGTGCCGCTGCACCATGCTGCAGCCCTTCGCGTCCCCGAGCTCGCAGGCCCTCTCGGCCAGCGGTCGAGTCTGTCCGGGTCGACCGCCGTACCGCTCACGCGCGGGGACGGACCGCCGCGAGGTCGCTGCCCGCGGCGGCGCTGCCCGCGTCGCGGGCGTGCTGGAAGGTCCGCGCCCCGCGCTTCGGGTCCGCCGCCCCGCCGTCACGACCGCCGCCGCCGTGCGCGCCACATTCCCCAAGCACGCGCTTCAGTGCGTGCTCCAAAATTCACGATTTCCGACGCGCAAAACCCACACCCACGACAGGGCCCCGGCGCGCATAGTACCGTCGTCCGGCTCGCCCGAGCCGACCCGCATGGCAGGCACCACGCTCTTCACCCTCCTCGACGACCTGGCCGCGCTGCTCGACGACGTCGCCGTACTGACGAAGGTGGCGACCAAGAAGACCGCCGGGGTGCTCGGCGACGACCTGGCCCTCAACGCCGAGCAGGTGGCCGGCGTCATCCCCGAACGGGAGCTGCCGGTCGTGTGGGCGGTGGCGAAGGGTTCCACCGTCAACAAGGTGATCCTCGTGCCGCTCGCCCTGCTGATCAGCGCCGTGGCGAGCTGGGCGATCACCCCGCTGCTGATGCTGGGCGGCGCCTTCCTGTGCTACGAGGGCTGCGAGAAGCTCGCCCACCGCTACCTCGCGCCGGCCGCGGACGCGCGACGCGAGGCTGCGCTGGTGCGGGCGATCGCCGACCCGGCCGTCGACATGGTCGCGTTCGAGCGGGCCAAGATCCGCGGGGCCGTGCGCACCGACTTCATCCTGTCGGCCGAGGTCATCGTGATCTCGCTCGGCGCGGTCGCCTCGGCGCCGTTCGCCACCCGCGTGCTGACGCTCGTCGCGGTCGCCCTGCTGATGACCATCGGCGTCTACGGCCTGGTCGCGGGCATCGTCAAGCTGGACGACGCCGGCCTGCACCTCAGCAAGCGGACCGGTCCGGCGCGCCGCTTCGGCGAGCTGATCCTGCGCGGCGCGCCCTACCTGATGAAGGGCCTGTCGATCGCCGGCACCGTGGCCATGTTCCTGGTCGGCGGCGGCATCCTCGTGCACGGGATCCCCGGCGCCGAGGCGCTCGGCGAGCGACTCGCCGCCGCCGTCCCGGGCGGGGGGTTCGTCGTGCCCAGCCTGTGGGGCGGCCTCGTCGGCCTGCTCGTCGGTGCGCTCCTGCTCGCCGTCGTCACCGGCGTCCAGCGGCTCGTCCGCGGCTCGCCCGAGGCCGCCGGCGGACCGCCGCCGGCGTGAGCCGCACGATCCGCCGGGCCCGCGCGAAGACCTGTCCTTCAGGACATGTAGCGCAGCCGCGATCCTCCTCGGCCTGTCGAGTCACCTGGCCTCCGGCGGGAGCGTGAATTCCGCCAGGATCTCGGTGTGCACCACGGCCGACTCGAAGTGGGCCGCGCGCACCGCCCGGTAGCGCTCGTCGGCGAAGAAGCGCTCCTTCGCCGGACGATCGGGGAACCCGATCGTGAACACGCGGTTGCTGCGCTTGTCGGCGCCGCGCAGCACCTCCGCCACCACGAAGTCGTGGCGGAAGCAGCCGCCGTGCGCCGCGAGGATCGGCGCCATCGCCTCCCGGTAGCGCGCGTACGCGGCCGGGTCCGCGACCACGAGCGCCACCAGCATCGCGTGTCCTCCGCCCTCAGCGGCCATGCGAGTAGCCCCCGTCGACCTCGAGGGTGATGCCGGACACGAACCCCGCCCTCGCCAGGAACAGCACCGCGTCCGACGTGTCGCGCACCTCGCCGACGCGCCCGAGCGGGTGGATCGCCGCCAGCGCGTCGGCGTCCGCGATCAGCGGCGTGCGGACGATCATCGGCGCGAGCGTGTTGACCCGAATGTTGTGTTTGGCCAGCTCGGCGGCGAGCGAGACCGTGAGCGCATGGACGCCGCCCTTGCTCGTCATCGCCGCCGACGCCGGCAGCGCGGTCATCGCCTGCTGCACGAGCGCGGCGCCGACGTTGATGATCGAGCCGCCGCCGGCCGCGATCATCAGCGGCACCACCGCCTGGGTCACCAGGTACGTCCCCTTCACATTGGTCGTGAAGAAGTGCTCGAGCTCGTCGGCCGTGCTGTCGAGGAACGGCTTGGCGCCGAAGATGCCGGCGTTGTTGACCAGCACGTCCGCGCCGCCGAGGTGCTCGCGCGCCGCCGCGGCCAGGGCGCGCGCGGTGCCGGGGTCACCGACCTCGCCCGCGACCGCGAACACCCGCGACCCGCTGCGGTCGAGCTCCCGCCGGACGCGCTCCAGCTTGTCCGGATCGCGGGCGTTGAGGACCAGCCGGGAGCCCTCGGCGAGGAAACGGCGGGCCAGGTCGAGGCCGATGCCGCTGCTGGCGCCCGTGATGATGACCCGGTCCATTCGATTCGACATGAAATCCTGCCTCCGTGGCGACAGGTCTAGGCGAGTTCTCCATTCCAAGAAAACGGTATGTTTCGATGAACTCGATTACTCTTGGTTCTGGAGCTTCGCCGCGTGACGTACGACCAACTCCTCGCCTTCCTCGCCGTCGCCGACGCCGGCGCGTTCACGGCCGCGGCCTTGACGCTGCACAAGTCGCAGCCGGCGGTGAGCAAGCTGGTGCGCAACCTCGAGGACGAGCTGGGCATCGAGCTGTTCGATCGCGGGAGCTACCGCGCCACCCTCAGCGACGCCGGCCGCCTGTTCCGCGAGCGCGCGGCCGCGGTGATCGAGCAGGTCGAGGGGCTGAAGAGCTTCGCCAGGGAGCTCGCCGGCGACGTCGAGCCGATCGTCCGCCTCGCCGTCGAGGCGATCACGCCGCTCGCCTCGCTGATGACGATCCTGCGCGCGGTGGGGGCCCGCTTCCCGGCCGTGCGCATCGAGCTGGCGACCGAGCGCCTCACCGGCGCCGCCGCCGCGCTGCAAGAGGAGCGCGCCGACCTCGTCATCGCCACGCGCCTCGGCGTCGCCTCGGCCCGGGTCGAGCGCGCATACCTTCAGAGCGTGCGCATCGTGCCGGTCGCCCGCCGCGACCACCCGCTCGCGACCTGCGGCGCTCCCATCCCCCCGGCGCTGCTGCGGACGCACGCGCAGATCGTCCTGCGTGACAGCGCCCAGGGCCCCGACTCGCCGTCGCTGAACGTGCTCGAGGGGGGGCTGCGCTGGAGCGTCACCGACGTCGCGGCGAAGAAGGACATCATCCTCGCCGGCATGGGCTGGGGCGGGCTGCCCGAGCACCTCGTCGCCAGCGAGCTCGCCACGGGCGAGCTCGTCGTGCTCGCGGTGCCCGAGTTCGAGGTCGACCGGATGGAGCTGTTCGTCATGCGGCGACGCGACCGCCCGCACGGCGTCGTGGCGAGCGCGCTGTGGGACGAGCTGAAGCGCTGGGCCGCGGCGGCGCCGGCGAGCGCGGCGGGCAAGACTCGACGCGCGCCGGCGCGACGCCGGGACGCGGGCGCCCGGACGCACGATCGGCGACGCGCGTAGCGACGCCGGATGCGCCGCGCCCTCTACCGGCCGTGCACCTCCGCAGTGCCGGCACGGCCCCATGGGGCGCCTCGGGGGCTGCCCTGCGGCCGCGCCTCGGCGCACCGCCGGTCGGCTCGCGGAACTCCTCGACAAACTCGCGGCACATCGGTTGCTGACGCCCGCGCCCTGCCGACAGGCTCGGAGAAATAGCGATGATCATGAAGCACGTAACTTTGAATTGGGGGCGCTGTCTCGCGCTCTCGGCCGGGATCCTGGTCGCGGGCGCGGCCGCCGAGGCGCACGCCGACCCGACCTTGTTGTGGAGCACGTACATCGGCGGGGTCGACGGGAGCACCAGCTACGACGTCTGCTTCGACGGCAACGCGGCGCTGATCAGCGCCGGCATCACCGCCTCGTCGACGGGGATCGCCGGCAGCACCGCCGGGAACTTCACCCACGACGCGACGCTGTCCAGCCTCCACGACGCCTACATCACCAAGTTCGACTCGGCCGGGACCCGGCTGTGGGGCACCTACTACGGCGGCAGCGGCAACGACTGGTTCAACAAGGTCACGGCTGCGCCGGGCGATTTCGTCTTCGCGGTCGGCAACACCGCGTCGCCGAACACGAACAACGTGATCGCCACCCTCGGCGACACCACCCTCGACGGCGCCCAGGACGCGATGCTCGTCAAGTTCAGCGCGACCGGCTCGCGGCAGTGGGGGCGCTACCTCGGCGGCAACGGCATCGAGCGCGGCCAGGGCGTGTGCGCCGCCTCGTCCGGCACGGTCTACGTCGTCGGCGCGACGACCTCGACCAATCTGGAGACCAACTCCGGGTCGCACCAGCCGGACAAGGCCGGGGACGAGGACGCGTTCATCGCCAAGATCACGAGCGCCGGGGACCTGGTGTGGATCACCTACTACGGCGGGGACGACGGCGAGACGGCGGCGCAGGACTGCGTGGTCGACCGCTTCAACAACATCTACGTCGTCGGCGCGACCTACGCGAGCAACGGCATCGCGCTGAACGGCTGGGACAACACCCACACGGGCTCGCGGGACGCCTTCCTCGCCAAGTTCAACACCAACGGGGTCCTGCTCGAGGCGACCTACTACGGCGGCACGGGCGACGACGTCGCCAACGCCGTCGACCTCGACGCGAGCAACAACGTCTACATCGCCGGCGCGACGACCTCGCCGGACACCAGCCTCGACCTGATCGACACGATCGGCACCTCACTGGAGGGCGACCAGGACGGCTTCGTCGTCATGTTCGACACCACCCTGTCGCGCGTGTGGGGCCGCTATTACGGCGGCACGGAGGCGTTGTGGGCGACCGAGGGGTTCCACGACCTCGAGATCGAGGGCAACGCGGTGCTGCTCAGCGGCAACACCTCCGCGGCGGACAACATCTCGACGTCCGACGCGTTCTGGACCGACTTCGGCGGCGAGGTCGACGGCATGTTCGTCGCCCTCGACAGCACCAACGGCGACGAGTTCTTCGCCACGTACATCGCCGGGACCGGCGAGGACGCGGACGACCGCGGTTGGGGCGTCGCCGGGACGTTCGCCCACGCGGCCGTCGCCGGGGCCGCCGGCGGCCCCGGCATCGCCACCGCCGGCGCGCACGACAGCGTGTTCGACGGCGGCGAGGCGTTCCTGATGCTCATCCGCATGTTCTCGATGTGATCGAAGGACATGTCCAAGAAGACATGTCCTTCGCGACCGCGGCCGGGCCGTCGCGCCCTGCCGCGGCGCGCCTACCGGGACCCCGCGCTCCGGGCCTCCTCCGTCGGCGCCCACGTCACCGCCGTCGCCGCCGGCGCGAACGCCACCAGCTCGGGTCGCAGCGGATCGACGACGTCCATCCCGAGCGCGCCGAGCAGCGTGTTCGTGCGTACCGCGACGTCCGCCTCGCACAGCTCCCACGGCGCGTGGGCGAGCTCGCCGACGCGCACCCGTCCGCCCGCCGCGCTCACCGACGCGTAGCGCTCGAGCAGGCTCTCCTCGAGAGCCGCGGGCTCTCGCCTGTCCCCGCCGAGGCGCGGCCGGAACTCGACCGCCAGGATCCCCGGGCCGCGGCACCGGTACGAGTGCGCCAGGCCCTCCCTGCGCGCCGTCACCTGTGCCGCGTGATACGGCAATCGCCCCAGCCGCCGCACCATCGCCGCCACCATGCGGCTGCCGCAGCACACGTGAAGAAACGAGACCGCGGGCCGCCCCGCGTGCCGCACGTACGTCCGCAGGTTGACCTGCGCGTACTCGCCGGCGCTGAGCGGCAGCCCGCCCGGCGTCACGATCCACGGCGTCCGCATGCACACCGCCGACACCCACGCGCTGCCGTCGATGCGCTCCGGCGCCAGCCCCCCGAGCAGCGGCGCCAGCGCGCCGGCCTCGACGCGCCAGTGCAGGAACACGAGGTCCCGCCAGCGCTGCAGCGTCGCCCACGGCTGCGCCGGGCGGGCCCCCGCGAACGACGCCAGCACCTCGGCCCGAGCCCCGCCGGCGAGCGATCGCGGCCGGCGACGGGAGCGGGCAGCCGCGCCCACCGCCGCCGCGCCTGCTCGCCCGCCTCGTGCCGCACCCCGAGCAGCCGGACCCCGAGGTACGCCGCGAACCCCTCGCCGCCCTCGCGCATCAGCGCGTCATGGTTGTGCGCGAACCAGCCCGCGAGCACCGGGCGCAGCGCCACCATCCACGGCCGATTGGCGTCGACGTGCCAGTGGTAACGCACCCGCGTCCCCCCCGCGATCGGCTCGAGCTCCCAGCGCCCTGCCCCCTCGAGCTGTCCGTGGCTGACGGTCTCGATCGCCCGCTCGTCGACCGCCGTGACGACGACCTCGTGGACCAGCACGTAGCCGCCCGGGGCGCGCCAGCGCAGGACGAAGCGACGGCCGACGACCGCCTCCGAGCGCGGCCCCACGCGCTCGACGTCGACCAGCGACGGCCAGAACAGCGGCCACACCGTCGGCTCGTCGAGCACCGCGCGCACCCGCTCGACGGGGCTCGCCAGCTCCCACTCGCTGCAGAACACGTACGCCGAGCGCGCCTCGCTCGCGCCTCTCCCCCGCGCCGCCGCGGACGCGCCCAGCGAGCGCAGGCGCCCCCCGATCCCCGTCTCTCGCATCGGTCCCTCGGCGCCATCATAGCCCAGCGCGCCAGCCGGCGGCCCGCGACGGCCCCGGCCGCGCTGCACCTCCGGCCGCGCCTCCGGCCGCGCTCCTCGCGTTCATGTCCATTCACCCATGTCTTCAAAAACATGCCTAAAGAGACATGCCCCGAGAGACATCATCGATCCGCGCCGCCCGCTCCGATGCCGGGCGCCTCACCGCCCCGGCCCGCGTCGCCGCGCCCGCAAGAAGTCCACCAGCGCGCGCAGCTTGGGCGGCACCTGCGTGCGGCTCGGGTAGTACAAAAAGAGCCCCGGAAACGGCGGACAGTAGGCCGTGAGCACCCGGACCAGGCGTTTTTCGGCCAGCGCCTCCGTCACCGACGGCTCGAGCAGGTACGCCAGCCCGACGCCGTCGAGCGCCCCTCGCATCATCACGTCGTACTCGTTCGTGACCAGCCGGCCCTCGACCGCCAGGCTGATCTCGCGGCCCTTGTCGGTGAACTCCCAGCGATACACCGCCCCGCTGGTGATCCGGCGGTAGTTGATGCACTCGTGCGCGAGCAGCTCGCGCGGGTGCCTCGGCTTCGGGTGGGTCGCGAAGTACCCCGGCGAGCCGACCACGGCCGGGCGCATGTCCTCGGTCAAGCGGACCGCGACCACGTCCTTGTCGAGCATCTCGCCGATCCGGACGCCCGCGTCGTAGCCCTGCGCGACGATGTCGGCGAACCCGTCGTCGGTCGTGATGTCGAGCCGGATCTCCGGGTGCGCCGCCAGGAACGGGGCCAGGATCGGCTCCAGCACCCAGCGGCTGGCCACGCGCGGCACGTTGAGGCGCAGCGTCCCGGCCGGCCGCCCGCGCACCTCGTCGAGCGCCTCGAACGCCGCCTCGACCCCGGCCATCGCCGGCCGCAGCTGGGCGACGAAGCGCGTCCCCGCCTCGGTCAGCCCGACGCTCCGGGTCGTCCGCTGCAAGAGCCGCACCCCGACCCGCTCCTCGAGCGCACGGACGCTCTGGCTCACCGCCGACGGCGTCACCCGCAGCTCCGCCGCCGCGGCGGTGAAGCTGCGCTTGTCGGCCACCACCAGGAGCGCCGTCAGACCCGACAGATCGTGCATCGCCGCCACTTTTTAGCAGAACTGAAAAGCGAGCGGCAATTCCCGCGCTTCCCCTCCCCGGCCCGGCCGCCTAGCTTTCCGGCCGCAGGAGACCGCCATGAGCACCCACTCCGACAACACCCTCGAGCCCGCCAAGGTCTGGTTCGTCACCGGCTCGTCCTCCGGCTTCGGCCGCGCCCTCGTCGAGGAGGTCATCGCCCGCGGCGAGCGCGTCGTCGCCACCGCGCGCAAGCCCGACGCGCTCGCCGACCTGGCGGCCCGCGCCCCCGATCGCGTCCACCTCGCCGAGCTCGACGTCACCCGCCCCGAGCAGGTGCGCGCCGCCGTGGCCGCCGCGCTGGCCCGCTTCGGCCGCATCGACGTCCTCGTCAACAACGCCGGCTTTAGCATCCTCGGCGCCGTCGAGGAGACCGACGACGACGCGGTGCGGGCGACGATGGAGCTGATGTTCTTCGCCCCCGTGGCGACCACCCGCGAGGTCCTGCCGCACATGCGCGCGCGCCGGAGCGGCACCATCGTGCAGATCACCAGCGTCGGCGGGATCACCACCGCGCCGGGCTTCGGGGCCTACTGCGCCGCCAAGCACGCGCTCGAGGCCGTGTCCGAGAGCCTCGCCGCCGAGGTCCGGCCCCACGGCGTCCGCGTCCTCGTCGTCGAGCCGGGGGCCTTCCGCACCGCCCTGTTCGGCCCCGCCTTCCGCCACATGCCGGCGATGGACGCCTACGCCGGCACCGTCGGGGCGATGCGCTCGTGGGTGTCGCAGACCGACGGCCAGCAGGTCGGCGATCCGGCCAGGGCCGCGCGCGTGATCGCCGACGTCGTCGCCCGCCCCGAGGTCCCGCTGCGCCTCCCGCTCGGCGGCGACGCGGTCGACCAGATCCGCGCCAAGCTGGCCTTCATCGCCGCCGACGTCGACCGCACCGAAGCGCTGGCGCGCTCGACCGACCTCGATCCGCAGGCCTGAGCCACCGGCGGCTGCGTGCCGCAGCAGCCCTCGGCCGCCTTCGCCGACCGCGGCCGCGCCGCGCCCTCACCCCGGCGCCCACGAGCGCGGCGCGAGGGGCTCCGCCCGAGCGCCCGCCTCACTGCGCCGGCGGAACCTCGTACTTGACCGCGGTGGCGCCGTTCTTCTTGAGCGCCTCGCCGATGGCGAACACCCACGTCTTGTGGCCGTACAGCTCGCACGGGTCGTGGGTGACGTCTTCGCAGAGATGGAACGGCAACGGCGAGCCCTGCCCCGGGACCACCGCGAACCCGGCCCACCTCGGGCACCCGCCGTACTGCAGCTTGAGCAGCAGCTTGTCGCCCTCGAGCTTGGGCTCGCCCTCGCGCAGGCGGTCGGCGATCCGGAAGCCCTCGGGGCAGCGATCGAGCACGAGGCCGACGTAGTTGTGGCCCTCCTGCTTGAGCGCGAACGCGGGATCCTTGCTGCGGTCGTTCTTGCTGACCGCCGCGTCGCCCGGCGCCGCCTTGGGCGCCTCGGTCGCCGGCTCCGCCGCCTTCGCCGGCTCCGCCGCTTTCGCCGGCTCCGCCGTTTTCGCCGGCTCCGCCGCCTTCGTCGGCTCGGCCTTGGACTTGTCGCCGTCGCAGGCGACGAGCGAGGAGAGAGAGAGGAGGGCGACGAGGAGATGCGAGCGTTGCATGGACGTGTCTGCTCCGGGGCCTCGGGTGCGCAGGGTGTCCCCGGCCGCGAGGGCGGCGGATCTTACATCGACCGTCCGCGCGGGGTCACCCGGGCGAACGCTCCCGACCCCGCCAGTTTTGACATGTCCGTTCAGGCAGGTCCTATCAATCACGCTCGTTCGGCTCGGGGCCCCCCGCGAACGCCGTCGTTTCGTCGCGCCGAAGCGCCCACCTGTCGCCTGCAGGGCGTGAGTTTCCGGCCATCCGTCGTCCCGTCCTCGATCGAGCGGCTCGTGCGATCTCCGAGCGCCCGGCACCCGGCACGCCGACCACTCGTCGACCTCGACGCCGGCTCGCCCCGCGGCAGGCTGCCGCATCGACCTCGGCCACGCGGTCACGAGCGCCGCCGACTGCCTCATGACCCTCGGCGTCATCACCGGCGACGCGCGCACCGTCGCTCGCCCGGGCGGCGCCGGCTCCCGGGTCCGACGCCGGTCCGCTCGTTCGCCGGCGCGAGCCGCCGATTCGTGAGCCGCGGCGATCGGCTCGCGCGACTGCAGCATCATGACCCATCTCCTCGCTCGTCCTCCGCACCGCCTGCTCGGCTGCGTGCTGCTCGCCCTCGGGGCCTGCAAGCCGGTCGCGCTCGATCCCTTCGAGACCGACGGCGGCACCGACCCCGGCGGCACCGACCCCGGCGGCACCGTCGATCCCGGCAGCACCGGCGGCGACACCGGCCCCGGCGAACAGACCTCGAGCCCGAGCACGACCGCCGACCCGGCCACCACCGACACCACCGGCGACGAGCCGCTGCCGAGCTGCGAGGGTCCGGTCACCGACTGCGAGCTGGACATCGACGGCGACGGCCGGATGTTCCACTGCGACAACGCCCCCGACTATTTCAATCCCGACCAGTCGGACGTCGACGGCGACGGGTTCGGCGACGTCGCCGACCTGTGCCCGACCCTCCCGGTCGGCCATCCCAAGGCCGACAGCGACAAGGACGGCATCGGCAACGACTGCGACCTGTGCGCGCAAGCGGCCGCCCATTACCACATCCCCGGCGTCCCCATCCCCGAGCGCATGAAGGTTCGCAACATCCCGAGCCCCGTCGACAGCGATCGCGACGGCATCGGCGACGTCTGCGACAACTGCGTGCGCACCCCCAACTGCGGCGATTACGGCGAGGGCCTCGACCCGTTCGAGCTGGGCGATCCGGTCATCTCCAACTCCCCCGACTGCCAGGTCGACGCCGACTTCGACCTCGTCGGCGACGCCTGCGCCGGCACCATCCTGCCCGGCGCCGCCGGCCCGGTCGGCTTCGGCCTGGACGACGACTTCGACCAGGACGGCCTCGCCAACGGGGACGACAGCTGCCCGCGCCAGCCCGTGCCGCTACAGGCCTGCGACGACGCCGCCGACTGCCCCGCCGGCAGCACCTGCATCCACGGCCAGTGCGGTCACGTCGACACCGACGCCGACGACGTCGGCGACATCTGCGACACCTGCCCGTTCGCCCAGAACCCGCAGCAGGTCCAACAAGGCCAGTCGCAGGAGAACGACTTTGACGGCGACTTCGTCGGCATGAACTGCGAGACCCACTCCGATGGCGACGAGACGCCCGACCCGCGCCCGTTCGGCTTCTACGACCTCAGCGCCAACGGCTATTGCTGCGTCCGCCTGAGCGCGACCGGCACGACCCTCGACCCTGACGGCAACCCCGTGCCGCTGCCCGCCAAGGTCCTCGCGCAGCCCGGCGTCGGCGCCCTCCCGCCCGGCTGCGCCCAGGAGGGCCAGCCGTTGAACGGCACCGTCGACCTCGCGACCTTGTGGGCCAGCTTCTGCCTGATGCCGCAATGGGACCAGGACTTCGACGGCATCGGCGACCCCGTCGACCTCTGCCCCTTCTCGTTCGACCCCGACAACACCCTCTACGTCGACGACCAGAACATGCAGTGGGACAACTATGGCGAGTACTGCAGCGGCGAGTATGCCCCCGATCAGCGGGACCCGGCGCTGATGTGCCTCCCGGGCACCTGAACGCCGGCCGCGAATCATCGCAGCGCCCATGACGACGCGGCGCGCCTGCAGGCCCCTTGGACCTGCAGGCGCGCCGAATCATCGCAGAGCGGCGCGGAGCGCCGATCGTCACAGGTTGCTGTTGTTGTCGGCCTTGTAGCCGAGCTTGCGCTCGATCTCTTCGCGGCGCTCACCCGAGCGCTCCTGAATGATCCCGCACAGCTTGTCGGCGTTGCCCTCGGCCTTGAGGAAATCGTCGTCGGTCAGGTCCCCCCAGAACTGCTTCGCCTTGCCCTTGAGCTGCTCCCACTTGCCCTGAATCTGATCGCGGTTCATGGTCGGTTTCTCCGCCCAGCAGTCTGATCGCGGTTGCGCCGGGCGCCCGCCCGACTAGCGTCGGCGAGCCCCGCCAGACGCTCGCCGACGGGCTTCTTCGGCGCGTCGAATTGGGCCGCTCGTCGGCCCTCCCTCCGTTCGCGCGCATGACGCAGCCCACACGTACGAATGCCGCCACAGCGGGCTCGGCCGTGCCATCCTCGTCGGCGGCGGCGCCGGCGTCCTTGCGCGGGGAGTACGGGCGTGGAGGCGGGGGTAACGCCTGGCCCGCAAGCGAGCCACCCATCGTCGCCGCAACCTTGATTCGTCGTCATGCGAAACATCACCCGCGCCGCGGCGCTCCGCGGCGCTGCATGACCCGCCCGAATCATGCTTCGTGCGACGGATGGACCGGCGGCTCGCGCTCGACCTCGACGTGCAGCGCGGCGCGCCGACCACGATCCACACCGATCCGACGCGGCTGGCCCCAATCCTGCGCAACCTCCTTCGAACGCGCTCAAGTTCACCGGGCACGGCGGCGTCAGCCTGACGGTGCGCGCCGCCGGGGCCGGCGCGGTCGCCTTCGCCGTCACCGACACCGGCATCGGCATCCCGCCCGATCAGCAGGAGCTGATCTTCGAGGCCTTCCGCCAGGCCGACGGCACGACTGTCCGCAAGTACGGCGGCACCGGCCTCGGCCTGTCGATCTCGCGCGACCTGGCGCGCCTGCTCGGCGGCGAGCTCACCGTCGCCAGCGTCGTCGGTCGCGGCAGCACCTTCACCCTCACCATTCCGGCGCAGCTCCCCGGCCGCGCGCCCGCGCCGGCCCCGACCCTCGCGCCGCCGCCTGCCCCGGCGCCCGTGCCCTCGCGTCGCCTCCGCCGCCGCCCGCGCCGGCCCCGGCGCGATCGATCCTCGTCGTCGAGGACGACCCCGCGTTCGCCGGGATCCTCGCCGGCCTCGCCCGCGAGCTCGACTTCCACCCCTTCATCGCCAACACCGCCGAGGAGGGCCTCGCGCTGGCGCGTCAGCAGCGGCCCAGCGCGATCGTCCTCGACGTCTCCCTGCCCGACCGCTCCGGCCTCAGCGTCCTCGACGCGCTCAAGCACGACCCCGCGACCCGGCACATCCCGGTGCACGTCATCTCCGCCACCGATCACACCCGCACCGCGCTCGAGATGGGCGCCGTCGCCTACGCGATCAAGCCCGTCGTCCGCGAGCAGCTCGTCGAGGCCTTGCGGCGGCTCGCGTCGAAGGCCACCCAGTGGCTGCGGCGCGTGCTCGTGGTCGAGGACGACGTCGTCCACCGCGAGAGCACCTGCAAGCTGCTCGCGGCCGACGACGTGGAGACCGTGCCGGTGGGCACCGCGGCCGACGCTCTCCGCGCCTTGCGCACCACCACCTTCGACTGCATGGTCCTCGACCTCAGCCTGCCCGATCGGCCAGGTTTCCAGCTGCTGCAGGAGATGGCCCAGGGCCAGCAGTACGGGTTCCCGCCGGTCATCGTCTACACCGGGCGGGCGATCAGCCGCGCCGAGGAGCAGGAGCTCGGGCGGTACTCGCAGTCCATCATCATCAAGGGCGCGCGCTCGCCGGAGCGGCTGCTCGACGAGGTCACCCTGTTCCTCCATCAGGTCGAGACCAACCTCCCGCCGGAGCGGCAGCGCATCGCCCTCACCGCCAAGGCCATGGCCGAAGACGGCGCGAGCTGCCTCGCCGAGTCGCCGGCCACGGCCGGGGTCCCGACCATGCCGGCGGCCGCGCTGCAGCGGGCCGCCATCGACCACGCGGCGCCGGCGGCCGTCATCGGCGTCTTGCTCGCGCGGCTCGCCGCGCCCACGCGTTCCGGGGAGGCGACATGAACCTCGAGCCCATCAACTTCCTCCTCGTCGACGACACCGAGCAGAACCTCATCGCCCTCGAGGCGCTGCTGCGGCGCGACGGGCTCAACATCTTGACCGCGCGCAGCGGCTTCGAGGCGCTCGAGCTGCTGCTCGTCCACGACGTCGCGCTGGCGTTCCTCGACGTGCAGATGCCGGGGATGGACGGCTTCGAGCTGGCCGAATTGATGCGAGGCACCGAGCGCACCAAGAACGTGCCGATCATCTTCGTCACCGCCGGGGCGCGCGACAGCGAGCGGGTGTTCCAGGGCTACGAGTCCGGCGCGGTCGACTTCCTGCACAAGCCGATCGACCCGCGGGTGCTGCGGAGCAAGGCCGACGTGTTCTTCGAGCTGTCGAAGCAGCGGCGCGACTGCACCCACGCGCTGCGCCTCAACGAGATGTTCGTCGGGATCCTCGGCCACGACCTGCGCACGCCGCTGTCGGCGATCCAGACCGGCACCGAGATCCTCGAGCAATTGGTGAGCGACGAGGACCAGCGCGGGATCTTGCGGCGGATGTTCGTATCGGGCCTCCGCATGAACGAGATGATCGAGCAGCTGCTCGACCGGACGCGGGCGCGGCTGGCCGGCGGCCTCGGCTTCGCGCGCGCGCGCAAGCGGATCGACGTCGTCGAATTGGTGCAGCGCGCCGTCGACGAGCTGCGCACCACGCATTCGCAGCGCGAGGTCCGGGTCGAGCTCCACGGCGACACCGTCACCGCCGGCGACCCCGACCGCCTGGTCCAGGCGCTGTCGAACCTGATCGGCAACGCGCTCCAGCACGGCCTGCCGGACGCGCCGGTCGGGATCCGCGCGTTCGAGGACGGTCACCAGGTCGCGGTCGAGATCCACAACCGCGGCCTCATCCCGTCCGAGCTCTTGCCGGTGCTGTTCGATCCGTTCCGCGGGCGCCACCATGCGTCGCGCAGCGGCGCCCGCGGCCTCGGGCTCGGCCTCTACATCGCCCAGCAGATCGCCCAGGCCCACGGCGGCACGGTGGCGGTCGTCTCGGGCGAGGACACCCACACCGTGTTCACGCTCCGTCTGCCGCGCGTCTCGCCCGAGCCGGTCCACGCCGAGCTCGCGCCGCGCGGCCACACCGTGCTGATCGCGGACGACGACGAGGTTACGCGCGAGAGCCTGCGCGAGGCCTTCGAGGGCGAGGGTTACGCGACGATCACCGCGGCCGACGGGCGCGAGGCGCTCGATGTACTGCTCCACGCCCGCGTCAAGCCCGACCTCGTGATCCTCGATTTGGTGATGCCGCTGCTCGAGGGCGGGCAGGTCTATCAGGCGATGCGGGCCGCCCCCGAGCTGGCGCGGATCCCCGTGATCGTGTCGACCTCCGACCCGACGCGCGCGCCCGCGGGCACGATCCTGATCCCCAAGCCGGTCAAGCTCGGCCGCCTGCTCGCGACCGCCGCGCGCTTGATCCGCTCGCCCTGATGTTCGCCGCGCGCGAGCGACTCGGGGCGCGAAGACGACCGGCGCGAGAAGCTCGAAAACTTTTTGGATCGCGGACCGGGGGTCGGCGCTCTCTACCGGCGTCGAGCGGCTGGCGGCGGCATCAAGGCCGCGCCGGTCGCTCATCACCGCTCCGAGGCACCATCATGACCACCGACTTTCCCTCTCAAGTTCAGACCTTCGCCCTCTCGATGTTCGCCAACGCCGTCCAGAGCTCGGCCGGCCAGGACCTCGGCCTGCAAGCAGCCAAGCAGATCGGCCAGGCCCTCACCAACGCTGCCGGCATCATCGGTCAGTGGCGGATCGTGTGGGGCCCCGGCGTCGTCGTGCAGCCGGGGAACCAGGCGTACAGCGAGAACCTCATGTACGTCGTGCAGAACGTCGACCAGCCGGCGCAGTACGTCATCGCCATCGCCGGCACCAACTTCAAGTCGACGGCCGACTCGCTGATCGAGGACTGCTTCGTCTTCAAGCAGGTGCCCTGGCTCTACAACCTCGCGGCGGTGGGCGCCAAGATCTCGCTCGGCTCCGCGATCGGCCTGCTCAACCTCCAGTCCGTGAAGCCTGCCCCCCGGCTGCCGGGCGCGGGCACCACGCTGGTCGAATTCCTGCGGACCATCGTCGGCCAGAACGTGCAGATCACCGTCGCCGGCCACAGCCTCGGCGGCGCCCTCGCCCCCACGGTCGCGCTGTGGCTCGCGGATACCGCCCAGGGCCTGCTGTTCCCCTGGGATCCCAAGAAGAACGCGGTGATCGGCGCGCAGGCGTACGCCGGTCCCACCGCCGGCAACCTCGAGTTCGCGGTCTACTCGGGCGTCAAGCTCGGCGCGCAGCTCCGGCCCTGCTACAACACCATGGACGTCGTCCCGCACGCGTGGCAGGAGCTGGGCGAGCCCTCGCTCTCCGAGCTCGCCAAGCTCTACGCGCCCGACCTCGCGCCGCCCAAGGCCGACGCCTCCTACATCCTGCTGAAGCTGCTCCTCGACGTGTTCCGGCTGCTGGCCCTGGGCCAAGGTTATGCGCCGCTGCCCAACCTCGAGGCGCGCGCGGGCAAGTACGACCCGTCGTGCTACACCGGGTCGAACCTCGACACCTTCACCCAGTACCTGCAGCAGCTCGGGCACCAGCATATCCCGGCCTACTACGATTGGTTCCAATACAAGAAGGAGTGGATGCCGGCGGATCCGCAGCGGCCCGTCAACCTCTCCCCCGAGCTCATGGCGATCGCGCAGAAGTCCGCCAGCGCCGACGACTTCGTGCGGGCGCTGCAGAGCCGCACGCCGCGGAAGATCCAGGTCGGCGACGCCGTCGTCGACGCGCCGAACGGCCCTGGCGATCCGCAGGCCGACAAGGTCGCGGCCATGGTCGAGGCCGCCTTCGCCAAGCAGGCCGGCGTGTCGGCCGCGAGCTGAGCGGCGGTGCTACTTCTGCCCCGCCTCGAGGAGCGAGCGAGCCGCCTCGGGGCCGAGCATGCCGAGCACCCGGAATCGCCGGCCGAAGAGCTCGTTGTAGTGGACGAAGAACTGCTCGAGCTCCGTCCGGGCGCGCGGGCTGATGTCCTGCACCCCCTGCAATCGCTCGTAGGTCCGCGAGGCCGCGCTGACGGCGAGGAAGCGGTCGTTGCGGACCGGCTCCTCGCCTTGAGCCGTCTGTTCGGCCGTCATCACCCCGAGGAGCCGGGCCCGCACCAGGCAGCCGGCGAACGTCGGTTCGTCGGTGAGGACCAGCGCGTCGAGCGGGTCGCCGTCGGCGCCCTTCGTGCCGGGGACGAACCCGAACTCGAGCGGGAACGCCATGCCGGCCGGCAGCACCTTGTGCAGGGTGAACGCGTCCAGCGCGGGGTCCCACTTGTACTTGCTGCGACTGCCGGCCGGCGACTCGATGACGACGTGGACGTCGTCGGCGACGAACGCCGGGATCCGTGCGAACCTGTCCCGCGCCATGCTCGACTCATAGCACCCGCCGTGTCGCCGTCGAATCGCCGGACTCATCCGTACGGCGGCAATGCGCATACGGATGAGGCCGCAGTCGACATAATTCCCCCTCGGCCTACCGTCCAGGCGGCACTCGAGTCATGCCTCCGCCATGAAAGCACTGCGCTACCATGGGGCCCGCGACGTGCGGGTCGAGACCGTCCCCGATCCCCAGCTTGCGGACGCCAAGGACATGATCGTCAAGGTCACGGCTTGCGCGATCTGCGGCTCAGACCTCCACCTCTACGACGGGCTCATTCCGACCCTGCAGAAGGGTGACGTCCTCGGCCACGAGTTCATGGGCGAGGTCGTCGAGGTCGGCCGCGAGGTCCGCGACGTCAAGAAGGGCGACCGCGTGGTCGTCCCGTTCAACATCAGCTGCGGCGATTGCTTCTTCTGCAAGCGGCAGCTGTGGTCGCTGTGCGACCGCAGCAACCCCAACGCCGCCCTGGCGATCAAGCAATTCGGCGCCGCCCCGGCCGGGCTGTTCGGCTATTCGCACATGTTCGGCGGCTACCCCGGCGGCCAGGCCGAGTACGTGCGGGTGCCGTTCGCCGACGTCAACCACGTCAAGGTCGAGAGCGACCTCAGCGACGAGCAGGTGCTGTTCATCGGCGACATCTTCTCCACCGGCTTCATGGCCGTCGACGTCTGCGGGGTCCAGCCGGGCGACGTGGTCGCGGTGTGGGGCTGCGGGCCGGTCGGGCTGTTCGCGCTCAAGAGCGCGAAGATGCTCGGCGCCGAGCGGGTGATCGCGATCGACCGCTTCCCCGAGCGGCTCGAGCTGGCGCGGACGAAGTGCGACGCCACCGCGATCGACTACGAGAAGTCCGACGTCATCGAGGTCCTCAAGGAGCTCACCGGCGGGCGCGGACCGGACATCTGCATCGACGCCGTCGGCATGGAGGCGCACGGCCACGGGCTCGAGTTCTGGTACGACCGGGTCAAGCAGGCCGTCGGGCTGCAGCCGGACCGCCCGACCGCGCTGCGCCAGGCCGTGATGGCCTGCCGCAAGGGCGGCACCGTCTCGGTCCCCGGCGTCTACGGCGGCCCCATCGACCACTTCCCGTTCGGCGCCGCCTTCAACAAGGGGCTGACGCTGAAGATGGGCCAGACGCACACGCACCGCTACGCCCCGGCCCTGCTCGAGCGGATCGGCGCCGGCGAGATCGACCCGTCCTTCATCATCACCCACCGGCTCCACCTCGAGGAGGCGCCGAGGGGCTACGACATCTTCCAGCACAAGAAGGAAGGCTGCATCAAGGTCGTGCTGAAGCCGTGAGCAGCGCCCGTCCGGGCATGTCCTCTCAAACATGGTTTTCAGGGCATGTCCTCCGCGACATGCCCTTTCATTCCTGTGCTCTCCGCGGGCCCTCGCCCGCCTCGTCCGCCGCCTCGCCCGCCTCGTCCGCCTCGCGAGTCGGGGGCTCGTACAGCGGCAGCGCCAGGCGGAAGCAGGCGCCGGGTCCGTCGGGGTCCTCGATCTCCAGCGAGCCGCCGTGCGCCTGCACGAGGCTGCGCGCCAGGTAGAGGCCGAGGCCGAGCCCGAGGGACTGCGGGCCGACGGCGAAGCGGTCGAACAGGGTCGGCCGGAGCTCGGCCGGGATGCCGGGGCCGAAGTCGCGGACGCGGACCACGGTCCGGTCGGCCCCGTCCAACCGTTCGCTGCGGACCGTCAGCGCCAGCGGCGTCCCCTCCGGCGAGTGGGAGGTGGCGTTGTGCAGCAGGTTCTCGAGCGCCTGGCGCAACGTGTCGGGGTCGGCGCGCACGAGCACTTGCGGCGGCGCCTCGATCTCGATCGTCACGCCGCCGGTGGCGAACAGCCCCGCCGAGGCGCGGACGAGCTCGACCAGGTCGACGACCTCCAGCTTCAAATCGAACAGGCCGCGCTCGATCCGCTCGACGGTGAGGAGGTTGCTCAGCACCCGCTCCAGCCGCTCGACCGCGTGGGTCGCCTTGCTCAGCTCGGCGATGTCCGCCGCCCGCGCCTCACGCTTCGCGCGCGCGGTCAGCACGTGCAGCCGCGCCGCCAGCGGCGTCACCAGGTTGCGCAGGTCGTGGGCCACGACCGACACCAGCTCCTCCGCCGTCCGCTGGCGCGCGCGCTCGGCAGCCGCGCGGGTGGCCTCCTCGACCAACTCGGCGCGGTGCGTCACGACCCCGACCCAGTGGGCGACCGCGGCCAGGAACTCGAGGTCGCTCCACCGGTACTTGTTCCGGGCCCCGGACGCGATTGACAGCGCCCCGCGGCGCTTGCCCTGGATCTCGATCGGCACGCCCATCGCCGACTGCACCTTCAGGCCGAGGCGGATCCCCGGCAGCTCCCCGCCGTCGGCCAGCACGTCGTCGCAGAAGTAGTGCTTGCCGGTCTGGAACACCTCGACGGAGCGCCCGCCGTTGGCCAGCGGCAGGCGGTCGAGGCCGATGGCGCGCTGGTGGCGGGACATCGGCGAGTCGCTGGTCCCGACGGCCACCAGCGAATCGCTGCCGGCGTCGTGCAGGAACGCGTCGATCTTGTCGGTCTCGAGCACCGTCGACAGCACCTCGCAGGCCGCCGTGAGCGTCTCCCGCACCGACGTCACCGGCAGCGCGAGCAGCCGCGTCAGCGCCACGAACAGCGGCGGGTCGGGCGGGCGCTCTCCGCCGGTGTCGGGCTCCTCGACCATGGTGCGCACGGCAAATCGTGTCATCGAGAGTGTGGTCAATCCGCCACAATTGCCGAACGCGCTCCCCCCGCGCTCCACGGCGACCGCCCGGAGGCCGCGCCGAGGGGATCCATGGGCCACGCGAGCCGGGAGCAGCGCGGGAGACGCCGGCCGCACTCTGCCCCGGAAAAACCCCGGAGAGCCCGGTGCCGCCGGCCGAGGCCGCCCCGACGCCGCCCGGCTCGTCGTGCCGCCGGCGTGCTGTGATTGCCGATCGGACATGTCCTCAGGAGCATATCGTGGTTGGCTGACCCCGCCGCCCCGCGCTGGCGCGCCGGCGAATCGCCCGCATACTGCCGATCATGAGACGCGTGGGCGAATCGAGGGTCGCGGTCGTCACCGGCGCGTCGAGCGGGCTCGGGCGGGCCACCGCGTATCAGCTGGCCGCGCGCGGCTGGCGGGTCGCCGTCGCGGCGCGCCGCGAGCACGAGCTCGAGCGCACCGCCGCGGGCTGCCGCGAGCGCGGCGGCGAGGCGCTGGTGGTCCCGACCGACGTCACCCGCGAGGACGCGGTGATGCGGCTGGCCGAGGAGACGCTGGCGGAGTGGGGCCGCATCGACGCGTGGATCAACAACGCCGGCGTCACCCTGTTCGCCCCGCTCGAGGGCGGGTCGCTGGCGGACCACCGGCAGGTGATCGAGACCAACCTCCACGGCGCGCTGCACGGCGTGCGCGCGGTGGTCCCGGTGTTCCGCCGCCAGCGACACGGCACGCTGATCAACATCGGCTCGGTGCTCAGCAAGATCGGCCACGCCTTCGTGCCCTCGTACGTGATCAGCAAGTTCGCGCTGCACGGGCTGTCCGAGGCGCTGCGCGTCGAGCTGGCCGAGTACCCCGACATCCACGTGTGTACCGTCTTCCCCTACGCGATCGACACCCCGCACTTCCAGGTCGCGGCCAACGACCTCGGCCGCCACGTCAACGCCATGCCGCCGGTGCAGTCGCCGGACAAGGTCGCGCGCGCGGTCGCCGACCTCGTCGACCACCCCCGGCGCCAGCGCTTCGTGCCGCGGATCGCCGAGCTCGGGCTGGTGCTCCACCGCGTCTTCCCGCGCACCATGGAGCGGCTGCTCTACCGCGCGCTCGGGCGGTTTCACCTCGGGGTCGACGAACCGCCGGCCGCGGGCAACCTGTTCCGCCCGCCCGCCGAAGCGTCCGCGATCCACGGCCGCCGCCCGCCGCGGCTCGGCACCCCCGCGTTCCTCGCCTGGGCCGCGCGCGAGCTGCTGCGCATCGAGGTCGACGCCGCCCGCCACCGCCTGAAGCAATGGCACGTGACGCGTACGACGCCGTGATCGTCGGCGCCGGGCCCAACGGCCTGGCCGCGGCGATCACTCTCGCCAGCGCCGGTCGCCGGGCGCTCGTCGTCGAGGCGCGGGCGACCCCGGGCGGCGGCTGCCGCTCGGCCGAGCTGACGCTGCCCGGCTTCGTCCACGATCCCTGCGCGGCGATCCACCCGCTCGGCGTCGCCTCGCCGTACTTCCGCACCCTGCCGCTCGCGCGTCACGGTCTGGCGTGGATCGATCCGCCGACCCCGCTCGTGCACCTGCTGGACGACGGCCGCGCGGTGCGGCTCGAGCGGTCGATCGCCGAGACCGCGGCGCAGTTCGGCGCCGACGCGGAGGCGTACCGCGACCTCGTCGAGCCGTTCGTCGAGCGCTTCGACGCGCTCTTGCCGATGATCCTCGGCCCGCTGCGCTGGCCCGCCGAACCGCTGCTGCTGGCGCGCTTCGGGCTCCACGGCCTGCGGTCGATGCAGGGCCTCGCGCGGCGCTTCGCCGACGAGCCCGCGCGCGCGCTGCTGGCGGGGATCGCCGGCCACGCGATGGTCCCGCTGGACGCCCCCGGCACGGCCGCGTTCGCCCTGGTGCTGACGCTCGCCGCGCACGCGGTCGGGTGGCCGCTCGCCCGCGGCGGCTCGCAGGCGATCATCGACGCGCTGGTCGCTCACCTGCGCGAGCTCGGCGGCGAGCTCGAGCTGAACCACGACGTCGCCCACATCTCCGAGCTGCCGCCGGCCCGCGCCTACCTGTTCGACGTCTCGCCGCGGCGCCTGGCGACGATCGCCGCCGGCCGCCTGCCGCCGTCGTACCTGCGCCGGCTCGGCCGGTTCCGCTACGGCCCCGGCGTCTACAAGCTCGACTGGGCCCTGCGCGCGCCGATCCCCTGGCGCGACCCGGCCTGTGCGCGCGCCGGCACCGTCCACCTCTCGGGCTCCCTCGCGACCGTGAGCGACGCCATCGTCCGCGTCCACCGCGGCGAGGTCGCGGCCGAGCCGTTCGTCTTGCTCGCCCAGCCGAGCCTGTTCGACGCCGGCCGCGCGCCGCCGGGCATGCACACCGCCTGGGCCTACTGCCACGTGCCGCACGGCTCGGCGATCGACGTCGGCTCACGGATCGAAGCGCACATCGAGCGCTTCGCCCCCGGCTTCCGCGACGTCGTCCTCGCCCGCTCGGCCCGTAACGCCGTCGACATCGCCCGCTACAACCCCAACTACGTCGGCGGCGACATCAACGGGGGCCTCGCCGATCTGCAGCAGCTGTTCTTTCGCCCGCTCGTCCGCGCCGATCCGTACACCACCCCCGCGCCCGACATCTTCCTCTGCTCGTCGTCGACGCCGCCGGGCGGCGGGGTCCACGGGATGTGCGGCCACGCCTGCGCGCGCAGCGTGCTCGCGCGCGTGCTCGCGTGATCGGTCACCTTGTCGGCCATGACGCGGATCCTGTCCTTCAACCTGGGCGGCTACGGCGACGCGCACGGCCCGTGGAGCGCTCGCCGGCCCCTCGTCGCCGCCATGCTCGCCGACCAGCGGCCCGACCTCGTCGCCCTGCAGGCGGTCGCGCGCGACCCGGCGATCGAGGCCGGCGACGATCAGGCGACCCAGCTCGCGCGCGACGTCGGCGGCTACGTCGTCGCGTACCGCCCGGCGGCGCGAGACGCGGACGGACGCGAGCAGGGCCTCGCGTTCCTGTCGAAGGTGCCCGCGCTCACCGTCCGCGTCCGCCCGCTGTCGCGCCGCGGCGACGACGACCCGTTCGACCGCGTGCTGCTGCACGGCCAGTTCGCCTGGCCCCGCGGGCCGCTGCACGTGGTGTGCGCGCACCTGTCGTGGATCGAGGATCAGGCGCGCGACAACGTCGACGAGCTGCTCGCGTACCTCGCCGCGCTCGCCGGCCCGAAGCTCGTCGTCGGCGACTTCAACCAGACCCCGACCAGCGACGCGCTCGCCCGCCTGCTGGACGCCGGCCTCGTCGACGCCTGGGCCGCGCTGCGCCCCGACGCCGCGGGTCACACCTTTTACGAGCGCGGCGCGCTGCGCAAACGCATCGATTATGTGCTGCTCGATCGCGGGCTCGCCTCGCGGCTTTGCGACGTCTCGCGGGTCCTCGACGGCCCCGGCGAGCGGCGGGCCTCGGACCACGCCGGCGTGCTCGCGCGGCTCGCCGGCGGCGACGAGCGGGCGGACGTCGCGGAATCAACAGACCAGGGTTTTCGCCAGTCCGCGCCCCGCTGACCACAATCGGCGCAGTCGGCGGAATCACAGGAGCGGACGATGTTCGGCGGACGGGCGTGATTCGACTGGCCCCATCCGATCGCCCGTGTCATGAACGGGCCCGATGATCGAATCCGCTCAAGACCCCACCATCTACCAGGTGATCCGCGACCAGCACCGCGCCATCGCGGAGCAGCTCGACGCGCTGTCGCGCGAGCAGGACGTCGCCCGCGGGCAGCAGCTGTTCGCCGAGGTCCGCGACGCGCTCGAGCGCCACGCGCGGGCCGAGGAGGCGGTGTTCTACGACATTTTCGCCCGGGGCGACGCCGAGGGCAAGGCGCTGGCCAAGGACGCCGAGCGCGACCATTCGCAGGTCCGTCAGCAGCTCGCGGAGCTCGAGGCGATGCGGGCCGACGACGCCGAGTGGGGCGCGAAGATCGAGGCGCTCACCCGCAGCGTCACCGAGCACGTCGAATTCGAGGAGGACAAGCTCTTCGCCGCGGTCGAGGAGCTCCTCGACGACGACCAGGCGCGCACCCTGGCCGAGACCTTCGAGGCGCTCCAATCGCGGGTCGAACCCGAGGCCGCGGCGTGATCGCCCGACTGCGATGATTCGCGGTCGGGGCCGGCGCAGCAGAGGTTGCCCATGAGTGGAGTCGCAACACCGGAGGTCGCGCTCGGTTCGCCGGCGAAGGAGCCGGACCTGCGCGCGCGGATCGGCGGGCAGGTCCGCCCCGCCCGCGAGGTCGTGGTCCTGCGCGCGCTCCCGGGCCTCGGCGACTTCCTGTGCGTCACCCCGGCGCTGCGGGCCCTGCGAGCCGCGCTGCCGCGGGCCAGGATCACCCTGCTGGGCCTCGCGCGGGCCCGCGAGCTGGTCGCCCGCTACCCGCACCTCGTCGACGGCCTGCTCGAGTTCCCCGGCTTCCCCGGCCTGCCCGAGACGCCCGCCGACGTGCGCGCCTTGCCCGACTTCCTGCGCACCGTCCAGGGCCGCTTCGACCTCGCCGTGCAGATGCACGGCGACGGCCTCGTCAGCAACATCTTCGTCCAGCTGCTCGGCGCGCGCACCAGCGCCGGCTGCTACGCCCCGCCGCAGCCGTGCCCCGATCCGTCGACCTTCCTGCGCTACCCGGACGATCTGCCCGAGCCGCGGATCTTCCTCGCCCTGCTCGGCTTCCTCGGCATCGAGCCGCGCGGCGAGTGGCTCGAGTTCCCGCTCGCGCCGGGCGACTCGCAGCAATGCGACGCCCTGCTGCGGGCCGCCGGCGTGGCGCCCGACGCCGCCTTCGCCGTCGTCCACCCCGGCGCCGCCGAGCCGCACCGGCGCGTCGACCCCGGCGTGCTCGCGCAGGTGGCCGACGGCCTGGCGACGCGCGGCCTCGCCGTGGTCCTGACCGGCGCCGCCGACGAGGCCGACCTCGCCGCCGCCGTGCGCCGCCACGCGACGCGTGCCCTCGTCGATCTCGTCGGTCGCACCACGCTCGGCTCGCTCGGCGCCCTCGTCGATCGCGCCCGCCTGCTCGTCGCCGGCGACACCGGCGTCTCGCACCTGGCGAGCGCGCGGCGGACCCCGAGCGTCGTCGTCTTCCGCACCACCGCGCCGGCCCGCTGGGCCCCGCTCGACCGCGTGCGCCACCGCGTCGTCGACGCGCGCACGAGCCCGCCGGCGGCCGCGGTGATCCTCGCCGAGGCCGACGCCGCGCTGTTCCTCGCGGGGGTGGATCGTGACTGACCCGCGGGTCGCCCTCCGCCGGGCCCGGCGGCTGCTCGTGGTCCCGCCCGCGGCCGGCTGCGACGAGCTGGGGCCGGCGCTGGTGCGCCTGCGCGTCGCCCTGCCGCGGGCGATGGTGGTCCTGCTGGCCGACGCGCGCGCGGCCGGGCGCGTCGCCGCGTTCGTCGACCAGGTCGTGCCCGCCGGCGCGCTGGCGCGGTTCGACGCGCCCGGGCTGTCGGCCCTGGTCGAGCGGCTGGTCGCCGCCCGCCTCGACGCCGCGCTGGTGTTCACGGCCGCCGGCGAGACCGCGTTCGAGCTGGCCTACCTCGCCTACCTCGCCGGCATCCCGGTGCGCGCCGGCTTCGCCGGCGAGTTCGGCGGCGGCGTGCTCTCGCCGGCCGTCCCGCCCCCGCCGGCCGGCGTCATCGGTCCGGGGCGTCACCTCTCCCTGCTCGACGCGCTCGACCTGAGCGCGACGCTCGCCCCTGCGGGCGCGAAAGCGAGGCCATCGTGCGACGACTCCGCGTTCTGACCTGGCACGTTCACGGCAGCTACCTCTACTACCTCACCCAGGCGCCGCACGAGTTCTACCTGCCCGTCAAGCCAGGTCGTCCCGAGGGCTACGGCGGGCGCAGCGGCAGCCTCCCCTGGGGCGCCAACGTCCACGAGGTCCCCGTCGAGGCCTTGCCGGAGCAGCAATTCGACGTCGTGCTGTTCCAGTCGCGCCGCAATTACGAGTGCGATCAATTCGAGGTCCTGAGCGCCGCCCAGCGGCGGCTGCCGCGGGTCTACCTCGAGCACGATCCGCCGCGCGAGTCGCCGACCGACACCCGCCACCCGGTCGACGATCCCGACGTCTTGCTCGTCCACGTCACCCCGTTCAACGCGCTGATGTGGGACGCCGGGCGCACCCCGGTGCGGGTCGTCGAGCACGGCGTGCTCGTCCCCGACGGCCTGGCCTACACCGGCGAGCTGGAGCGCGGGATCGTCGTCGTCAACGACCTCGCGCGGCGCGGTCGTCGGCTCGGGCGCGACGTGTTCGACACCGTCCGCGCCCACGTCCCGCTCGACCTCGCCGGCATGGACTCGGCCGCGCTCGGCGGCCTCGGCGACCTCCCGCTGCGCGAGCTCCACGCCCGGCTCGGCCGCTACCGCTTCTTCTTCAACCCGATCCGCTACACCAGCCTCGGCCTCGCCGTGTGCGAGGCGATGATGCTCGGCCTGCCGATCCTCGGCCTCGCCACCACCGAGATGAGCACCGCCGTGCAGCGCGGCGTCAACGGCTACGTCGAGACCGACCTCGGCCGCCTGCTCGGGCACATGCGGCGCCTGCTCGCCGACCCGGCCGAGGCCGCCGCGCTGTCCGCCGGCGCGCGGCGGATCGCCCGCGAGCGGTTCGGCATCGGCCGCTTCGCCGCCGACTGGTCGCGGGTCCTCGGCGAGGTCACCGGATGTCCCCCAGGACAGGTCGCCGAGCCGGCCCGGAGGACCGCGTGAAACCCCTGCCGTTCGAGGCCGGCGCGGCCGTCGGCGCGCCCGGGAGCCCGCTGCGGATCGCCATGATCAGCGAGCACGCCTCGCCGCTGGCCCCGCTCGGCGGGCGCGACAGCGGCGGGCAGAACGTCTACGTCGCCCAGGTCGCGCGTCACCTCGGCCGCCTCGGCCACCGCGTCGACGTGTTCACCCGCCGCGACAGCCCGACCTTGCCGAGGGTCGTCGAGCTGGCCGACGGCGTGCGCGTGATCCCGGTCGACGCCGGCCCGCCCGCGCCGCTGGCCAAGGAGTCGCTCTTGCCGCTGATGCCGGCCTTCACCCGCGTGGTCGCGGCCCACGCCGTGCGCGAGCGCTACGACCTCGCCCACGCCAACTTCTTCATGAGCGGCCTCGTCGCCGCCGAGCTCAAGCGCGAGCTCGGGGTCCCGTTCGCCGTCACCTTCCACGCGCTCGGCAAGGTCCGGCGGCAGCACCAGGGCCAGGCCGACGGCTTCCCCGACGAGCGCTTCGCCATCGAGGAGCGGATCGTCCGCGAGGCCGACGTGATCGTCGCCGAGTGCCCGCAGGACGAGCTCGACCTGATGACGCTCTACTCGGCCGACCCCGAGAAGTTGGTCATGGTCCCGTGCGGCTTCGACCCCGGCGAGTTCTGGCCGGGCGGCCGCGCCGAGGCCCGCGCCGCGCTCGGCCTCGGCGACGGCGATCGGGTCATCTTGCAGCTCGGGCGCATGGTCCCGCGCAAGGGCGTCGACAACGTCGTCCGCGCGCTCGCGCGGCTGCCCGGCGACATGCGGGCCCGGCTCGTCGTCGTCGGCGGCGAGTCGCGGCGGCCCGACCCCGCGCTCACCCCCGAGATCGGCCGCCTCATGGCCGTCGCCCGCGACGAGGGCGTCGCCGATCGCGTCACCTTCGTCGGCAGCCGCGCCCGCGGCGAGCTGCGCGACTACTACGTCGCCGCCGACGTGTTCGTCAGCACCCCGTGGTACGAGCCGTTCGGCATCACCCCGCTCGAGGCGATGGCCTGCGGCGTCCCGGTCATCGGCGCCAACGTCGGCGGGATCGCCCACACCGTCGCCCACGGCGAGACCGGCTACCTCGTCCCGCCCAACGACCCCGACGCCCTCGCCGAGAAGCTCGCGCTCGTGCTGTCGCAGCCGCGCCTGGCCCGGCGCCTGGCCCAGCTCGGCCTGCAGCGCGTGCACGCCATGTTCACCTGGGAGAAGGTTGCCGCTCGCCTGGCCGTCGCCTTCACCGCGGCCACGGGTCGCCGCCCGGCCGCCGCCCCCACCGCCGCCGTCGCCACCGTCGATCGCGGCTTCGACGACCTGCTCGCCGTCCTCTCGCGCGCCAAGACCTGCCTGCGCGACGACATCGTCCGCGCCGCCGACCTCGTCAGCGCCGCCTTCGCGCGCGGCGGCAAGGTGCTCGTGTGCGGCAACGGCGGCAGCGCCACCGACGCCCAGCACTTCGCCGCCGAGCTGGTCGGCCGCTTCCTCGCCCCCGACCGCGCCGCCTTGCCGGTCATCGCCCTCAACGCCGACACCGCCGTGCTGACCGCGTGGGCCAACGACGTCGGCTACGCCGACGTGTTCGCCCGCCAGGTCCGCGCCTACGGCCGCCCGGGCGACGTGGTGTTCGGGATCTCGACCAGCGGCCGCTCGGCCAACGTCGTCGCCGCCCTCAAGGCCGCGCGCGACTGCGGCCTGCACACCTTCGCCCTGCTCGGCGGCACCGGCGGCGAGGCCGGCGACCTCGCCGACTGCGCCCTCATCGTCCCCTCGCCCGACACTCAGCGCATTCAGGAGGTCCACACCCTGGCCCTGCACCTGATCTGCGAATTGGTCGAGGCGCGGGTCACCCCATTGTCCTGAATCATCGCACTCGGAGGACCGATGACCCTCGTGATCGAATCACCCCTCGCGGACAAGATCGTGCTCGTCACCGGCGGCGGCTCGGGCCTCGGCGCCGAGATCGGCCGCACCCTCGCGGCCGCCGGCGCGCACGTGATCGCCGCCGACATCCAGACCGGCCCGCTCGCCCGCCTCGTCGCCGAGGTGCGCGACGCCGGCGGCCGCATCGAGGCCGCGCCGCTCGACGTCCGCGACGCCGACGCCGGCGAGGCCCTGATCGACGGCATCGTCGCCCGCCACGGCCGGCTCGACGTCCTCGTCAACAACGCCGGCACCGACAAGACATTGGCCGTCGACGAGCTCAGCGTCGACGACATCGACCGCGTCCTCGCCGTCAACCTGCGCGGCCCGTTCGTCCTCAGTCGGGCCGCCTTCCCGCGGCTGCGCGCCCAGGGCGGCGGCTACATCGTCAACATCGTCTCGACCGCGGCCAAGCGGGCCTGGCAGAACGCCAGCGCCTACCACGCCAGCAAGTGGGGCCTCCTCGGCCTCAGCCACGCCTTGCACGTCGAGGGCCGGCCGTTCGGCATCAAGGTCACCGCGCTGCTGGCCGGCGGCATGCGCACCCCCTTCATCCTCGACCGCTTCCCCGACACCCCGATCACCAACCTTCAGGACCCGCGCCACGTCGCCGAGACGATCCGCTTCCTCATCGCCATGCCCGGCGAGTCGGTCGTCCCCGAGCTGATGGTCGTCCCGATGCGCGAGACGAGCTGGCCATGACGCGCCTCCGCCCCGCCGCCTTCCTCGACAAGGACGGCACCCTCATCGACGACGTCCCCTACAACGTCGACCCCGCCCACGTCCGCCTCACCCGCGGCGCCCGCGACGGCGCCTGGTCGCTGCGGGCCGCCGGCTACGCCCTGGTCGTCGTCACCAACCAGTCCGGCGTCGCCCGCGGCCTGTTCGGCCCGCACGACCTCCTCGGCGTGCAGGCCCGCATCGAGGACCTGCTCGGCCTCGAGCTCGACGGCTTCTACTGGTGCCCGCACCTGCCCGCCGGGGCGGTCGCCGAGTACGCGATCGTCTGCGGCTGCCGCAAGCCCGAGCCCGGCCTGCTGACCCGCGCCGCCGCCGAGCTCGGCCTCGACCTCGCGCGCTCGTGGATGATCGGCGACATCGCCAGCGACGTCGAGGCCGGCCGCCGCGCCGGCTGCCGCACCGCCCTGATCGCCGCCCCGCCGCCCGCCCTCGCGACCCGCCTCGCGCCGACTCTGGTCGCCGCCGACCTCGCCGAGGCCGCGCGCCGGATCGTCGGCGACACCTTCCGCATCGAGCGCGACGAGCAGCCCGCCCCCTTCGCCTGACCCCGATGCCCGCCCCGCGCCCCACCCCCCGCTCCGCCATGCATGTCTGCTCGGACATGTTCCTCTCGACATGCTCCGGCGCGCCCCCGACCGGCGATCCCCCCGCGTGCTCCGCTCACCCGGGCGCGTCCGAGCATGTTCGTTCGGACATGTTCCTTTCGACATGCTCGGAAGCGGCCCCGATCCGCGCGCCGTCGGCGGGATCCGCCCCGCGGCTCGCCGCCCGCGGCCCTCGCCCGGGCGCGTCGGCATCCAGCCACCCGGACATGTCCGTTTCCCCATGTCCTGAAGCCCCTCTCACCGTCGGGCCCGCCCCTCCGCGCGCGTCCGCAGCGCCGTGGGATGCCCCTTCGGACATGGCTTTTTCATCATGTCGTGAAGTTCACCTCGACCCGGAGCGACCGCGATGACCCACGTCTTGCTCCCCTGGCTCGACGCCTTCGCCGACCTGCGGACCCTCGTGGTCGGCGAGGCCATGCTCGACGCCTACCTCGACGGCCACAGCGAGCGGCTGTGCCGCGAGGCGCCGGTGCCCGTCGTCGACGTCGACGCGCGCCGCGACGTCCCCGGGGGCGGCGCCAACACGGCCGTCAACGTCGCCGCGCTGGGGGCCCGGGTCACCTTCCTCTCGGTCGTGGGCGCCGACGACGAGGCCGACCGCCTCGCGCGCGCGCTGGTCGGCCTCGGCGTCGCCGATCACGGCCTCGTGCGCGCCGAGGGCCGCCGCACCCTCGTCAAGCAGCGCGTCCTCGCCGGCGGCCAGATCCTCCTGCGCCTCGACGCCGGCAGCCGCGACGACCTCGACCCCGCCACGGAGCAGCGCCTGCGCGAGCGCCTGCGGGCCGCCTGGTGCGACGTCGACGCCGTCATCGTCTCCGACTACGGCTACGGCGTCCTCACCGACGGCGTGATCGACGAGATCGCCGCCCTCCAGGCCGCGGACGAGCGCGTGCTGGTCGCCGACGCCAAGGACCTGCGCCGGCTCGCGCGCGCCCGCCCGACCGCCGTCAAGCCCAACTACGTCGAGGCCGCGCGCCTGCTCGGCCTCACCAACGGCCACGGCGACGGCCGCGTCGAGCAGATCGCCGCCCACGAGGCCGAGCTCCTGCAGATCACCGGCGCGCGCGTGGCCGCGGTCACCCTCGACAGCGCCGGCGCCCTGGTCTTCGAGACAGGTCAGCCCGCCTACCGCACCTACGCCCGCCCCTCCTCCGACGCCAACGCCACCGGCGCCGGCGACACCTTCGTCGGCGCCCTCGCCCTCGCCCTCGCCGCCGGCGCCCCGACCCACGCCTGCGCCGACCTGGCCTCGGCCGCCGCCACCCTGGTCGTCGCGCGCGACGGCACCACCGCCTGCACCGCCGCCGAGCTGCGGGTCCACCTCGCCTCGCAGGACAAGCTGCTCGGCGACGACAACCTCGCCCTGCTCGCCGACTGCCTGCACCGGGCCGGCAAGCGGCTGGTGTTCACCAACGGCTGCTTCGACATCCTCCACCGCGGTCACATCACCTGCCTCAGCCGGGCCAAGGCGCTGGGCGACGTCCTGATCGTCGGCCTCAATTCCGACGCCAGCGTCCGCCGGCTCAAGGGCGCCACCCGCCCGATCCACTGCGCCGCCGATCGGGCCCAGGTGCTCGCCGCCCTGTCGTGCGTCGATCACATCGTCGAGTTCGCCGAGGACACCCCGACCCGCCTCATCGAGCTCGCGCGGCCCGACGTCTACGTCAAGGGCGGCGACTACAGCCTCGACAAGCTGCCCGAGGCCCCGCTCGTGTCCAGCCTCGGCGGCGAGGTCTGCTTCATGCCTTACCTCGACGACTTCAGCACCACCGGGATCCTCGCGCGGATCGGCGCCGAACGGGGCCACGGATGAGCTGGTCGTCCGCCCGCCGCGTCCTGTGCGTCCGCCTCGACACCCTCGGCGACGTGCTCATGACCACCCCGGCCCTGCGCGCGATCAAGGAGGGCCACCCGCAGCGGCACGTCACCCTGCTCACCTCGAGCCCCGGCGCGGTCGTCGGCCGCCTCGTGCCCGAGGTCGACGACGTCTGGACCTACGACGCCCCGTGGCTCAAGGCCAGCCCCGCGCGCGGCGACGCCAGCCTCGATCGCGCCGTCGTCGACCGCCTCCGCGCCGGCTGCTTCGACGCCGCCGTCGTGTTCACCGTCTACAGCCAGAACCCGCTCCCCGCCGCGCTCCTCGCCTACTTCGCCGACATCCCGCTGCGCCTGGCCCACTGCCGCGAGAACCCCTATCAGCTCCTCACCCACTGGGTGCCCGAGACCGAGCCCGAGCGCGGCGTGCGGCACGAGGTCACCCGTCAGCTCGATCTCGCCGCCGCCGTCGGCCTCCGGCCCTCGCACGATCGGCTGTCTCTCCAGCCATGTCCCGAAGACCACCTCACCGCCGAGGCCGAGCTCCGCCGCCTGCGCCTCGGTCGGCGCTGGGCCGTCGTCCACGCCGGCGCCACCGCCAGCTCGCGCCGCTACTCCCCGGCCGCCTTCGCCGTGGTCGCCCGCGCCCTCGTGCGCGACCACGGCGTCGACCTCGTGTTCACCGGCGCCGCCGACGAGGCCGCGCTGGTCGAGCAGATCCGCGACGCCGCCGGCGTCCGCACCCACAGCCTCGCCGGCCGCCTCTCGCTCGGCGCGCTCGCGGCCGTGATCGGCCGGGCCGGCCTGCTGATCAGCAACAACACCGGCCCCGCCCACGTCGCCGCCGCCATGGGCACCCCCGTCGTCGACCTCTACGCCCTCACCAACCCGCAGCACACCCCCTGGGCCGTCCCCTCGCGGGTCTTGAACCACCCGGTCCCGTGCGCCCCCTGCTACCGATCGATCTGCCCCGAAGGCCATCACCTGTGCCTGCGCGGCGTCCCCCCCGCCGCCGTGGTCGCCGCCGCCCTCGAGCTGCTGCAACCCGGCGCCCGCGAGGCCGCCACCACCGCCGGCCCGTGCCCCCTCGCCCTCTCGTGACGTCGTCGTCCTCGCAGCCTCATCCCCACCGGTCCGAGCGAGCCTCCCGACGGCCGCGGCGAGATGCTCCTCTCGCAATGTCATGACCCCGCTCGTTTGAGCGTCCTCCTCGGGCCCCGCCCCTCGCAATCTCATGACCCCACCTGCCCGAGCCCCACGCAATGACATGACCCTCGCCGACGTCCCCATCGTTCGCACGCGCTCCGATCGCGGCCACGCGCCGCCCGCCACCCGCGAGTCGGCCCGCGATCGCGCCTGCACCGTCGACTGGTCGCGGGTCCGACGGGTCCTCGTCGTCCGGCTCGACAACCTCGGCGACGTCATCCTCACCGGCCCGGCCCTGCGCGCGCTCAAGGCCCATCTCCCGCACCTCCACCTCACCCTGCTCGCCAGCCCCGGCGGCGCCCCGGCGGCCGCGCTGCTGCCGTGGGTCGACGACGTCGCGCCGTGCCGCGCCTTGTGGCAGGATCTGGGCCGCCTCGCCTTCGATCCCGCGCGGGAGCGCGAGCTCATCGCCAGCCTGCGGCGCGGCGCGTACGACCTCGCCCTCATCCTCACCAGCTTCAGCCAGACCCCGCACCCGGCCGCCCTCGCGTGCGCGCTGGCCGGGATCCCGGCGCGGATCGGCGAGTCGCGCGAGCGCGGTCGGGCCCTCACCGTCGCCCTGCCGCACGCCGACGACGGCCTGCACCAGTGCGAGCGCAACCTGCAGCTCGTCGAGCGCCTCGGCGTGCCGGTCGTCGATCGCCGGCTCGAGATCCGCCTCCCGCGCGCCGCCTGGAGCGCCGCCGAGGCCCGCCTGGCCGCGCACCGCGTCCGCGGCGACTACCTCGTGTGGAACCCGTTCGCCAGCTGCGCCGCGCGCACCTACGACCCCTTGCGCCACGCCCTCGCCGCCCGTGCCCTGGCCGAGTACGCCGACCTGCGCCTGCTCGTCTGCGGGGCCGCCCGCGACCGCGACCGCGCCCGCGAGCTCGTCCCCCTGCTCGGCCCGCGCGCCCTCGACCTGGTCGGAGAGACAGACCTGCCCGAGTTCGCCGCCCTCCTCGCCGGCGCCCGCCTCGTGCTCACCAACAACACCGCCGCCCTCCACCTCGCCGACGCCCTCGCCGTGCCCCAGCTCGTCACCTACGCCGGCACCGACCGCGACAGCCAGTGGATGCCCCGCGCCTCGCCCCACCGCCTCCTCCGCCGCCCCACCGCCTGCACCCCCTGCTATCGCTTCGCCTGCCCGACCGAGCACGAGTGTCTGGCCCTGGCCCCCGCCGAGGTGCTCGCCGCCGGCCTCTCGCTGCTCGCCGAGACCGCAGCGCACGGCTGACGCGAGTCCGCCGCGCTTCCGGCGAGTTCACCGGCCGAGCAGGCCCGACCGACTGCGAGCACCCTCGCGCCGAATCGCCGGAGTCCGTCCGCGTGCAGCGCACGAAGCACCGAATTTGCGGCTGAGACCGTCCGCCCTGCGAAGGCACCGCGATCGCTCCGCGCCGCCGCAAATCGCAGCGCAACGTGCGCGATCGCCTGCGCCGCCATTGCGGGCGCAAACGGGACCTCGAGCAGAGCGGCCCGCACGACCCGCTACGCCGCGTCTGCGGCGATTAGTGGGAACCGCGGCGCAGGCAACTGCCAATACACTCTTTCACGGGAGGGAACACTCGAATGCATCCTCAACGAGTCGAAGCCCGATCGGAACGGCACGACGGCCAGGCCGAAGCGCCGTGGAGCAACCTCAGCGACGAAGACTTTCTCCTCGCCGCCGAAGCCAGCCTCGAAGCGCTGTGCGAGGAGGAAGAGGAGGAAGAAGAGCTGTCTTCGGACGACATCGAAGCGCTCGAGCACTAGGCCGAGCGAACCCGGCGCGCCCGGCAGTACGAGGCTTTTGCATTGGACAGTCGGGCCTGCACGCTTCGTCGCGGTCGATCCCATCGATGGCGTCGAGAGCAGCGCGCCTCCGGGAGCAGCGACCACGGCCGTCGATTCCTACCGGCCCCGAAGGCGCGCCCACAAGCTCGGCTTCCTCCAGCGTCCCCGCGGCGCGTCGGGAGCGACGCCGAGCGCCTCGCACAGCCGCCACAGCGGCCACGTGGACGACGGGTGCAGCAGGTCCAGCACCGCGCTGGGGTCCCCCGCGCGCCTCGCTGCCTCGAAGCGGGTTACGTCCTCGGCGGAAATCTCGTCGAGGAGCATGTCGGGCCAGGTGTCGCTGTCGGGGGAGGTCGATGCCTCGTCGAAGAAGAAGGCCCGCTCCCACGGCTGCACCGCTCCCTCGACGTGAAGCCAACCGCCCTCGTCTCGCGAGTAGACCAGCCGGCGAGCACGGACGCCCCGCTCGAACGCGTGAAGCTCGTACACGTCCGCGTTCGTCTGCGCCGCGAACGCCAGGCCACTCGCGGACAGCGCGCCCGAGAGCGCCTGGGCGATTTGCACCGCGGCCTCGGGCCCGCCTCGCAGCGCGAAATCGATGAGCACCCACGCCGGGACGTCCGTGGCGAGCGGCTCCACGCCCTGCTTGCGTGCCAGGTCCCAGAAGTCGCTGCGTCCCTGCGTCTCGAGGAGGGCGCCCACCCAGGTGCTCATCAGGCCGGTATACCGCAGGAGCGGCGGCGCGGCGCAGGATGACCCTGGAGTCTCCGGGTCGTCGTCGCAAGCGAATCGACCGCCGCCTCACACCCGCTCGCAGGCCACGTGCGGTCGCTCGTCCGGCACCGCGAACAGCGGCCGCTCGCGCGGCACCTGCGACGGCGCCAGCTCGTGCACCGCCCCTTCCTCGACGAACAGCACCCGGTCGAACAGCGACAGCAGGCTCCAGCGGTGGCACGCCGCCAGCACTGTCGCGTCGGGCAACGTCTGGAAGATGGCAGCCAGCACCTCGCGCTCGGTCGGCGGATCGAGCGCCGCGGTCGGCTCGTCGAGCAGCAACAAATCACGCGAGTGCGCGCGGAGCAGCCCGCGGGCCAGCGCGATCCGCTGGCGCTCGCCGCCCGACAGGTTGAGTCCGCTCTGGGCCAGGTGTGTGTCCCAGCCTGCGGGCAGCTTGGCGATCACCGGGGCCAGCCTGGCCAGGCGGATCACCTGCGCCAGCACCTCTTCCGGCACGGCCTCGCCGAGCGTCACGTTGTAGCGCAGCGTCTCCGAGAAGATCTGCGGCTCTTGCGGGATCAGCAGCGTGCGCTGGGACAGCGCCTCGAACGAGCTGCGGCGGCCGTCGAACGACACCTCGCCGGTCTCCGGGCGGAGCATCCCGGCCAGCAGTTTGAGCAGCGTCGACTTGCCGCCGCCGCTCGTGCCGACCACCGCGATCTTCTCCCCGCGGCGGATCGTCAGCGCCCCGCAGCGGAGCGCCCGCACGTCGCCCGAGTAGCTGAACGCCAGCTCGCCGAGCCCCAGCTCGTGCCAGCGCGGCCCCGTCGCCTGCCGCGGGGTCGCCTCCGGCGACCCGTGCAGCAATTCGCTCGCGTCCTCGTAGGCCGTGCAGGCCTCGACGATGTTGCCGTAGTAGGCCGAAAAGGAGCTGATCGCGCCGAAGATCTTGTCGAGGTAGTTGATCAGCACGTAGACCTGCGCCACGTCGAGCGCGGTGCCGTGCAGGCCGGCGCCGTGGAAGTACCACAACAGCGACGTCGCCATCACCAGCGCGTAGCCGCAGCTCACCGCCGCCCACTTGAGCTCGGCGAAGCGCGACACCCGGCGCACCAGCTCGCCGCCCTCGGCCCGCTGGCGCCCGAGGTCGGCGCAGGCCAGCGCCTCGAGGCTCAGCGTCTTCACCGTGACCATGTTGGTCAGGTAATCGACGCACACCCGCCCGATCTTGTTGTCGAATTGATTGACCAGGCGGATGTTTTCGACCATGCGGCGGTTGAAGTACATCATCGCCGCGATGGTGATCGCGCCCATCACCACCACGTTCGCGGCCACGCGGACGTCGAACGCCCACAGGGCCACGCTGGCGAGCACCACCTTGACGCTGCCCTCCAGCACCTGCCACGAATACTGGCCGACCACGTTGCCGACGGCGAGGGCCGAGCGATTGAGCTTGGCCAGGTTCTCGCCGGTGTGGCGCTCGACGTGCCAGTGCAGCCCATAACCGAGCAGCGCCTGGAACACCCGCGTCATCGTCGTCATGCGCGCCTGGTAGGCCACGCCGCTCTGCAGGTAGCGCCCGAGGTGGTGCAGCAAAATGTTGGCGAACCGCAGCCCGAGGTAGGCGGCGATCCCGAGCATCGCCCCCTCGTAGGCCACCTGCGTGAAGCCGTGCTCGACGAACACCCCGACCGTGTAGCCGATGGCCCACGGCACCAGCAGCTCGGCCGTGTTCGCGGCGATGAACAGGACCACGAACGCCCAGAACCGCGGGCGGCTGGGGGCGACGGCCGCCCAGGCGGCCCGCAGCAGCGGCGCCAGCCCGCGTCCCGGCGGACGCGGGAGCCCGGCCTCGTCGCGGGCACCGGCGCCGGCGCACGACGACGGCGAGAGGAGACGAGCGAGTGCGTGCATGATCACCAATCGGCGCCGGCGGACCGGGTCGAGGGGGGCGGCCTAGCCCCGCGGCTCCGCGAGCGCCCGCGGGCCGTGCGTCGTCGCAGCGAGCGCTCGTGCGAGGATGGAGGTTCTCGGGCTGGGACGGCGCGTCGGCGTGATCATGAGGGATGAACGTCGTTGTCAGTGCGTCGATACGAATGTGTAGAGGTGCCTCGGCGAGCGGGGACGTCCGCCGACGATTCGCCGCGCCATGGCTGAGCCGGCTGACTATAACAGACGGCCGCCCGCCGCTGCCACCCGCGAATCGCCACGGCGGGCGCGCCGCCGGCGGAGCGAGCGCCGCGCCGCCCATCGACAATGATCATAGCGAGACCGCGCGAATCGCCGCTCGTCCGCAGCAGGCCGCCCATCGCTGTCGCTGCCGCGAGCGACCGCCATCCTCGCCGTATCCGCGCCCGCGGACCGTGGATCCGCCCCTCATCCCTGCGATCTCCCGCGCACGGGCTCGCCGCTCCCCGCTGCGGCCTGGCGCCTGCATTCGCCCGCGATTCGCCGCGGCAGCCGCCCCGGGCGCCGACCCGCCCCGAAGCGCTCGCTGGCCCGAACCCGACGAACCGCGTCGTATTCGCTCCTACGAACCCGACCGGCGATCTCCGCGGCGGGGGTATTTGCCAGGTCGACCGCTATCCCCGCGAGGATTTAGCCCGGGACAATGTCCATCCGCCACGAGCAAGGCCGGCAGAGCCGCTCCTCCTGGGTCCTGATCTGCAGCTTGCAATATCAAGCCCGGCGATACTTCGTGCTCCGCGGCAATTTCGCCCTCGCGGCCGGCGATCCGGCTGCAACCGCCGCGCTCGCAGATCGAGGCGAGGTTCGAGGCGCTGGGGCAGACGGCGCTCGAGCCGGCGCTGCGCGACGGTCACGACATCACCTTCGCCGAGGCCGAGGCGCGGCTGGGGCCCCACCCGCTGCTCAAGCCGAAGCGGCGCTACCGCGAATGCACCTGGCTCGGCGACACGTTCATCGCTCGCCTCGGCCCCGACGGCGGGAATTGCGAGCACCTCTGGCCGGTCTCGCCGCGGCCCGATCCGTCCCGGCTCGTGGTCCGCTTCCCCAGCGCCGCCGCCCCCGCCCGCTTCCAGGCCGCCGCCGAGCGGACCCCGCGCGACCCCCTGGAGCTCGCCGCCTGCATCCTGTCCAACTTCGCCGCCGGCACCGCCGCGCCGGCGCACACCGCCCCGGCCCCGCACGCGCTGTCGGACCACCCCGAGCCCCCTTCGCGCTAGTGCTCCGACCGCGACGTAGAGATCTGGTCGAGTTTGAACACCGCTCGGGCTTGCTCCTTGGTGAACCGCCAAGTGATCTTCCGCCGTCGCCGGTGGGCGTCCTTGTTCCACAAGGACGTGCGACGGCGCAATTCGGTGAGAGAGCCGATCCGGAGACGTCCAAGGCATTCACGTGACCACAAGCTCGCCTCGTTCTCAGCAGGGTTGAGCCAACTCCCGTGCTTGGGAGTATAGTGCACGGTAAAGCGGCTCCATAGCTCGCGCCCCGCATCATCGCCGAAGGCCATGCACAACGAGTTCTGGCGGTGGGTATTGAGGTTGTCCATGACGAGGTGAATCGTCCGCGCCGAACGATATCGTTGGGCTATCTTGCGGAGAGCCCGAGCGAACTGCTTCGCCGTGCGGTTGGGCGTCGCGTAGGTCAGGTGGCGTCCTGCCTTGGGCTCGACGATGCAGAAGACATTTGCGGTTCCGCGCCGCACGTATTCATAGTCCTGGCGAGCCATGCGGCCAGGTGAGGCTGGCCGGCCAGGTCGAGCGGGGTCTCGAAGTACGACCGGTCGTTCATCCAGGGCGACGACCGGCTCCGACGCGTCGGCTGGTTGCGCCAGGGTGTCGAGGACGTCGTCCATCCGTGCGACGTACTCCTCGTCGATCTGTGGAACGCACCACATTTTTTTCCCGCCACGGCTTGAGCGCGTGGTTCTTCAACAACACCCGGATCGTCTCCCGGCCGACTTGCTCGACGAGCTTGCGTTTCATGCACTCCTCGACGATGAGCATGATTGTCCACCGAGCGCGTCCTTCGGGAGGTGGCCCGCAGACCATGGCGACGATCGCCGCTTCTTGCCGAGCGTCGAGCTTCCGCGGCGGGATCGGCCGCTTCGCGTCCTTGAGCGCGACTTCGACGCCCGCGGCGAGATACCGCTCTCCAACCCGCCGAACGGATGGGACCGCCGATCCAACCGCTGCCGCCGTCGCCGCCAGCGACTTCCCCTCGTCCAACATCTGCAGCATGCGTATTCGCTTCCAGGTCCGCTCCGTTTGCCGCTCCCGAGCCTTTCGCCGCAGGAGCTCTCGATCCTCGTCCTTGAGCTTGAGTCCGGGGAACCGGGGTCGTGGCTTCTTCCGCCTCATGGCACCCGTAGATCAGAATCTCGGACAGAGCGCAAATTCGCGCAAGGTTTTTGATCGCTACGCTACGGTCGGAGCACTAGCCGCAGCTTGCGTACCGTCCGTGGCCGGCTGCGAGGGGAATCCGCGCACCGAGGCCGGCGTCCTCGGAGCCCCGCGGACGAGGCGCCGCCCGCCACGCGGACGCAGCGAACGGCTCGCCTCGATTCACTACACCGGCCGCAAACGCCGATACACCCCGCCCCGGCGCGATCGATGGACGCCTCTTCGCCATTCGCCGTACCGCCCTCATCGGTCCGCGTCTCGCCGTCTCAGGGCGGGCGGGTCGATTCGTGCGATCCGCGAGCAGCCCGGGCGCGGGCTTCGAGCGCGGACGAAAGCGGCGGGCCCCTCATGGCGCGAGGAGAAGCCAATCTCGCGCGATGAAAAGCCCGCCGGGGGCTCGACGCCGTCCGTGGCCGCCCGGGCCGCCGCCCTGCGACCATCGACGCCGTCCGTGGCGGCCGCCCTGCGACCATCGACGCCGTCCGTGGCGGCCGCCCTGCGACAACAATCGACGCCGTCGTGGCCGCCCAAGCGGCCGCGCTGCGACAATCGACGTCCGTGGCCGCCCGGGCCGCCGCGCTGCGACTGTGATGATTGCGGGCTGCGTTCGCGATCAGCGCTGGCGGTGGCCGCCCTGGCCGCCGCGCTGCGACGACTGCGAGCGGCGCTCGCGGTCCTCGTCCGAGCTGCGGCTCTCCTCGCCCCGGTTCTCGCTGCGGCGGCCGCCGTGCGACGCGTGCCCGCCCTTCGCGCCGATCTGGGCCATGTGCTCGCGATCCTGGCTGACCGCCTCCCCGCCCTTGCGGCCGGCCTCGCGCGCCTCCTCCGACGTGAACTCGTGGGCCGTGCCCTTCTCGTGGGCGGCGTGACCGCCCTTGCTGGCGATCTCGCGTTGCTTCTCCTCGTCCATGCCGGCGAAGCCGCGCCCACCGCCGCGGCGCTGGCCCTTGCTCTCGCCCTTGTTCTCGTTGCGGTTGTCGTCCCTGGTAGGCATGACGTCCTCGTATTTCGTCGCGCGGGCGCGCCGGTCCCCGGCCATCGAGGACCCGACGCGACCGCATTGCGAGGTGGAGTATGGCGCGCTACCGCGCGTCGACAAGCTCGACGATGACGATTTGCCGGCCGCGACGAATGATAGTACTCCCCAGCCCGCCCAATGTACGGCGAACCGTGGGCTGAACCCCGCAGGCCCTGGCGTCGGCAGGGGGCTCCGAGCCCAGGGAAAATCCGAGGGTTGCCGAGCGTGCGAGCCCGACCATACCTCGGGCATGAGAGCCGGTCTCGAAGGCATGTTGAACGAAATGGGTCGGCCTCTGCCGGGGCAGACCAGCGTCGCGGGCCACCCTGTCCTGTGGGTCTCGCAGCTCGCGTGGGACGCCATCCCTCGCCGTCTGCGGCACCTCCTGTCCTGCTGTGCGCGGCAACGGCGCGTCGTGTTCGTCGAGGCGGTGGCCCCGACCGCTGGTCCCCCGCGGATGGCCTACGATCATCGCGCCGGCCTGGTGGTCGCCACCCCCTACGTGCCGCGCGGGCTGACGGGCGACGAGGCCACCGCCCTGTTCCGCGGCCTGCTCGACGGCGCGGTCCGCGAGCTCGGCCTCGGGGGATTCGTGCTCTGCCACGATTCGCCGCGAGCCCTGGCCGCCTGCCGCCTCAAGCCGGCCGCCACCATCTACTACGATTGCCCCGGCGGGCCGCGGTCGCCTCACGAGGGCGACGAGCTGCTGCGGGAGGAGGCGCTGCGGCGGGCCGACGTCGTGTTCATCGACGGCGGCCACGACCTCGCCGGCGCCGACCTCGGCCCGAGCACCCACTTTTTGCCCGGCGGGGTCGACGCGGCCCACTTCACTCGCGCCCGCGCCGGCGGCCTCGACCCGGCCGATCAGCGCGAGATACCGCACCCTCGCCTCGGCTTTTACGGCGCCCTCGACCGCGACGTCGACCTCGACCTCCTCGTCGCCATCGCCGATCTGCGGACCGATTTTCACATCGTCTTGATCGATCACGAGAGCGGCCCCGATCGGCCGCGCCTGCCCGCCCGGCCCAACATCCACGAGCTCGGGCCCAAGCCCTACGCCGAGCTGCCGGCCTACCTGGCGGGCTGGGACGTGGCCCTCTTGCCCTTCTCGCGCGAGGCCGCGGCCCACGGGGTCAAACCCTCGCAGACCCTCGAATGTCTGGCCGCCGGCAAGCCGGTGGTCGCCACCCCCCTGCGCGACCTCATCAATCCGTACGCGATCCAGGGCCTCGTGTCGATCGCCGACGAGCCCGAGGACTTCGTGATCGCCGTCGAATGCGAGCTCCACCGCGCCGACCGCCGCCGCTGGCTGCAGCGGGTCGACACCTGCCTGCGCGGCAGCTCGTGGGACGACACCTGGGGCGTCATGGAGGCCGTCCTGGCCCGCCTCGTCGCCCAGCCCGCCGTCGCCCACCCGTGAGCGCCGTTCGCCTCGCCGGCCCCGGCCTCGCCTCCCTGCGGGCGAGCCGGGGCCGACGCGTGCTCGCCGGGCGCCGCCCCGTCGTCGGGCGCGGCCGTTGCTCGTCGCGATCGCCCAACGTAGCAGCGCCCGCGACCCGGACCAGCGCGCCACGGGCGTTCGCTCGACGGATTGTCCGCGCCGCTGCGCGGCCATCCATGACGAATCCGGAGCCCGGTTCGTGCGCCGCCTACGCCGTCGCGATCGCGGCCAGCGAGGCCATGCACACCCGCCCCCGGCTCGCGCGCCGCCGGTCGGACTCGAGTCGCACGAATGGTGGCCGGCCCGGGCGATTCGATCAAAGACCTGCGCGTCCGGAGGATTTCATCATGAACGAGAACAAGCGCAATCCAGAGCCGCTCAGCGACCTCGCCTACGATTGGGTGACCATCATTCAGCACAAGTCGGAGGCCCTTCGCGCCTACGACAAGTACATCCAGGACGCCCAGCAGGCGAACTCGCCCGAGTGCGTCGAGCTGATGCGCCAGATCTACGAGCAGGACGCCCGCCACGTCGAGCAGGCCACCCGCCACATGATCGAGGTCCTGCGCAGCGGCCGGATGGGTCGCAGCCAGGGCGAGGGTCAGACCAGCCAGGGCGAGGGCGGCCGCATGGGCCAGACCAGCGGCCAGGCAGGCGGCGCCGGCATGAGCCAGGGCGAGATGGGCGGCGGGGGCACCAGCCGGGCCGCCAGCCAGGGCGGCATGGGCGGCATGGGCCAGGGCGAGGGCGGCCAGAACCGCATGGGCCAGACCAGCAGCCAGAGCGGCATGAGCGAGGGTGAGAACCGGCGCGAGTCGATGCAGGGCGAGTCGAGCGAGCGACGCGGCCAGCAGCGGAACCCGCGGTAGTGATTCGCGATCGGCGGACCGGGCCGCGTGCATGCATTCACGGGCGCGGCCCGAGCGCGCGGCGCGCTCCCTGTACTCGGCAGACGCGACAATGACTGACGAAAGCGTGAACCGGATTACAAAACCTCGGATTCTGCATTCGTCGCCCACGATTTGGCTTGCTCGCGCCGGCCGGGGATGAAACAAAAGCGGGCACCTTGCCGAAAGCCGACGCTACCGCCCCGCGTGACATCATCGTGATCGGGGCATCCGCCGGGGGCCTCACCGCGTTGTTCGACATCGTGCGGGGCCTGCCGCCGGAGTTCCCGGCGGCGGTGTTCGTGGCGATGCACATGTCGCCCGACAACCCCGGCGTGTTGTCGAACCTGCTGGGACGGGTCGCGGCGCTGCCGACCGCGCTGGCCGAGGACCGCCAGGCGATCGAGCGCGGCCGGATCTACGTCGCCCGCCCTGACCATCACCTGCTGGTCAAGCGGGCCCACGTGCGAGTCACCCGCGGGCCCAAGGAGAACGGCTTCCGCCCGGCGATCGACCCGCTGTTCTGCAGCGCCGCCGCCGCTTACGGCCCGCGGGTGATCGGCGTCGTCCTCTCGGGCGGCCTCAACGACGGCACCGAGGGCCTGCTGCGAATCACCGAGGCCGGCGGTCTGGCGCTCGCCCAGGACCCGACCGAGGCCACCATCCCCAGCATGCCGCTGTCCGCCATCCAGAACGTCGAGGTCCACAGCGTGCTGCGGGCCGCGGCGATCCCCCAGGTGCTGATCGAGCTCGTCCGGCAGCCCGTGGTCGACACCTGCACCCCCGGCGCGCCCGAGGTCCCGGACAGCGCCGAGGCCGGCCTCGCGCTGCAGCACGACAAGCCGAGCGGCGTCCCGGCGCCGTACACCTGCCCCGAATGCAACGGCGCGCTGTGGGAGGCGCCGGAGCACGGCAAGCTGCTGCGCTTCCGCTGCCACGTCGGCCACGGCTTCACCGCCGAGGCGCTGCTGGCCGAGCAGGGCTCGAAGCTCGAGGGCGCGCTGTGGGGCGCCCTGCGGGCCCTCGAGGAGAACGCCGCGCTGTACCGCCAGCAAGCCGCGCGCACCCGCTCGGCCGGATACCTCGCGCTGTCCCGGCAGTACGAGCGGAGCGCCGCCGAGATCGAGGAGTACGCCAACACCCTGCGGCCGCTGCTGCACCGGGCCTCGGTGCAGTGGACCCCCCCGGTTCCGGCCGCGCCGCCCCCCGAATCGGCGGAAGGAACCGAGGACTGACCGCCCGCGGTCGCCGGCTCGGTCGCTCGCTCACGCTGCTCCCGTCATCATGCCCATTACCCCTGCACCGCCGCCCCCCCAGCCCGACAGCGAGGCCGAAGACGGCGAAGAAGACACGCCCGCGGAGACCACCCGCCGGCCCTCCGGGCTCTTGCTGGTCGTCGGCGTCGGCGCGTCCGCGGGCGGGCTCGAGCCGTTCACCGACATCCTGGACGCGCTCCCCGCCGACCTCGGCGTCGCCTTCGTCTACGTCGCCCATCAGGCCAGCGGCCGCGACAGCGCCCTGGCCGACATCTTGCACATGCACACGGCGATGCCGATCGTCCTCGTCAAGGAGGAGGTCGCGCTCGAGCCCAACCACGTCTACCTCGCGCCGCCTGGCGTCCAGCTGACCGTCGCCGAGCTGGGGCTGGTGCCCAGCGCGCGCCCCGACGACGGCACGCAATACACCCCGATCGACGTGTTCATGGCCTCGCTCGCCAAGGAGCTCGAGACCTGCGCCGTCGGCGTGATCCTCTCGGGCTCGGGCGCCGACGGCTCCTCCGGCCTGCGCGAGATCAAGGGCGTCGGCGGCATCACCATCGTCCAGGACCCGGAGACCGCCCGCTACGACAGCATGCCCCGCGCCGCGATCGCCACCGGCAGCGTCGACCTCGTGCTGAACCCGCCGCGGATCGCCGAGGAGCTGCAGCGGATCGGCCGCCACCCGTACGTGCGCTCGTCCTACGCGCGACGCCCCGGCCACGAGCTCGTCATCCATCAGGAGCAGCGCCACTGCATCTTCACCATGTTGCGCAACGCAAGCGGCGTCGACTTCACTCATGACAAGCCGCCGACCATCCGCCGCCGCCTGCAGCGGCGCATGGTCCTGCACAAGCTCGACAGCGTCGAGCAGTACATCAAGTACATGCGCGAGAACCCGGAGGAGGTCTCGAAGCTGTACCAGGACCTCCTGATCCACGTGACCCGGTTCTTCCGCGACCCGGAGTCGTTCAAGGCCCTCGCCGCCGAGGTCTTCCCGCAGATCATGCAGCAGCGGCGCGGCCTGTCGCCGATCCGCCTGTGGCTCCCGGGCTGCTCGACCGGCGAGGAGGCCTACTCGGTGGCGATCGCCCTGCTCGAGGTCCTCGGCGAGGAGGCGAGCGCGGTGCCGGTGCAGATCTTCGCCACCGACGTCAGCGAGACCGCGATCGAGCACGCGCGCAACGGCCTCTACTCCGAGAACATCGTCTCCGACCTGTCGCCCGAGCGGCTGCGCCGGTTCTTCACCAAGACCGACGGCAAGTATCGGATCGCCAAGGTCGTGCGCGACCTGTGCGTGTTCGCCCGCCAGGACGTCACCCGCGACCCGCCGTTCTCCAAGCTCGACCTCATCCTCTGCCGCAACGTGCTCATCTACATGGGCGCGGTCCTGCAGCGCAAGCTGATGACCGTCTTCCACTACGCGCTCAAGCCGTCGGGCTTCCTCATGCTCGGCGGCGCCGAGACCGTCGGCGCCCAGGCCGACCTGTTCGCGGTCCTCGACAAGAAGCACCGGATCTTCGTCAAGCGTCCGATCGAGACCCCGTCCAACTTCCAGATCCCGGTCGAGTACAACCCCAGCCGCTCGCCGCACCGCGGCCCGCGCCTGCCCGCCGAGATGCACACGCCGCACTCCTTCCAGTGCGAGGCCAACCGCCTCGTCCTCGATCGCTACGGACCGCCGGGCGTGATCGTCGACGAGAACTTCCAGATCGTCCAGTTCCGCGGCAAGACCGGCCTCTACCTCGAGCCCGCCCCCGGCGACGCCGTGCAGAGCCTGAACCTGCTCAAGACGGCCCGCGAGGGCCTGCTGCACGGCCTGCAGACCGCCCTGTACGGCGCCCGCAAGTCCGACAAGCCGGTGCGCAAGCGGGGCCTGCGGGTCGCGTTCAACGGCGCCGGCCACGACCTCGACCTCCACGTCATCCCGCTGTCGGTCCCCGGCGAGGAGCGCCACTTCCTCGTCCTGTTCGAGGAGGCGGGCGCCGCGGGCGACCCCCCGCAAGAGGCCGGCCCGCCCCCGCCGCAGCCGCCGTCGTCCGACGACGAGCGGGTCAAGCAGCTGCAAAAAGAGCTGGCCGCCAGCCGCGAGCACCTGCAGTCGATCATCCAGGACCTCGAGGCCGCCAACGAGGAGCTGCAGTCGGCCAACGAGGAGATCCTGTCGAGCAACGAGGAGCTGCAGAGCACCCACGAGGAGCTCGACACCGCCAAGGAGGAGCTGCAGAGCACCAACGAGGAGCTCAACACCGTCAACGAGGAGCTCCACGGCCGCAACGAGGAGCTGTCGCGCGTCAACAGCGACCTCGTCAACCTGCTCGGCTGCGTCGAGATCGCCATCGTCATCGTCGGCTCCGACCTCAGCATCCGCCGCTTCACGCCGATGGCCGAGAAGGTGCTCAACCTGATCCCGACCGACATCGGCCGCCCGATCAGCCAGATCAAGCCCAACATCGAGTGCCCCGGCCTCGAGAAGATGATCGCCCGCGTCATCGACACCGTGACGATCCAGGAGATGAACGTCCGCGACAGCGAGGGCAACTGGTACTCGCTGCGGATCCGCCCCTCCAAGAACGTCGAGAACCGGATCGACGGCGCCGTCCTGGCCCTGTTCGACATCGCCAGCCGCCGCCACGAGCCCTGGCTCCGCCAGGCCCGCGACGGCACCCGCGCGCTCGTCGAGATCGTGCGCCAGCCGGTCGTCATGCTCGACGGCCACCTGCGCGTCCAGGCGATCAATCGCGCCTTCACCGACCTGTTCGGTTTCACCGCCGACAACGCGCTGCACCGCCTGGTCTACGACCTCGGCGGCGGCGCCTGGGACGTCCCGCCGCTGCACCGGCTCCTCGACGACCTCCTGCCCCGCCAGGGCCGCTGCGTCGACTTCCGCCTCGAGCACGAGTTCGTGCGCGGGCAGCCGATGCAGCTCGGCATCGACGCCTCTCGCGTCGACGGCGGCGACCCGGGCACGACGATCGTCGTGCTCGCCATCCACGACGCCACCCGGTTCGACGCCGGGACGGCGCCCCCCGCCGACAGCCCCTCGTGATCGACCGCGACCGCCCCCACGACGCCGCCGACCTCCGCGCCGAGCTCGCGCGTCTGAACGCGCTGCTCGTCGACACCAACGAGCACCATCACCGCCTGCGCGACGCGCTGATCGTCCGCAGCGAGACGCTCGAGGGCCACGTCCACGCGCTGGAGGCCCTGCTGGACTGGTACGCCGACCTCTACGAGCACGCGCCGATCCCCTACCTCGCGCTCGACGGCAACGGCGTGGTCCGCGAGGTCAACCTCACCGGCGCCGCCTTGCTCGGCGTCGAGCGCCTGCGCCTGATCGGCCGGCCGCTGCGGCTGCACGTCGTCCTGCGCGACCGCCGGAAGTTCCTCGACCACATGTTGCGCTGCCGGCGAGCCGCCGGGCCCGTCGTCACCGAGCTCGACATCGAGGTCGCCGAGCGCCGCGTCGTCCCGGTCCAGCTGATCAGCCGCCGCTCGACCGTGGCCGGCGAGGCCGGCACCTACTTCCGCACCGCCGTGTTCGACTTGACCGAGCGCCGGCACGCCGAGTCGGCCCTGCGGCTCGAGCACGAGCGCCTCAGCCTGGCCCTCACCGCCAGCGGCGCCGGCCTCTACGACTACTCGTGGCCCGCCGCCGAGCTGACTCCGAGCGAGCGCTGGTGGCAGCTCGTCGGCCGCCCGCCCGGCGAGCCGCCGCAGGGCGCCGCGCTGTGGCAGTGGTTCCAGCGGCAGATCGTCCCCGCCGATCGCGCGACCCGTGACGCCGCCCACGCCCGCTTCGTCGCCGGCGAATCGAACGCCTTCGCCGCCGAGTTCCGCCTCCTGCGCAGCGACGGCGCCACGGTGTGGCTGCGCGAGCTGAGCCGCGCCGCCGAGACCAGCGCTCAGGGCCACGCCCGCCACGTCGTCGGCGTGCTGATGGACATCACCGCCGAGAAGCAGCGCATCGAGGCCGCCGCCCAGCAGACCGCGCTGCTCCGCGACCTGTCGGCGGCGCTGTTCCGCGTCGAGGAGAACGAGCGGCGCGAGCTCGCCACCCTGCTGCACGACGTCCTCGGCCAGCAGCTGGTCGCCGCCCGCCTGCAGCTCGGCGCGCTGAAGCCGACGGGGCGCGACGCCGACGTCGTCCGCGACGTCCTCGCCCTCCTCGACGACGCCCAGCAAGAGGTCCGCTCGGTCACCTTCCAGCTGCGCCCGCCGATCTTGCAGGACCTCGGGCTGGTGCCCGGCCTGCGCTGGCTGGCGCGCGAGACCTCGAATCAGTTCAAGCTGCCGATCGCCGTGATCGCCGAGGACACCCTGCCGCGCCTCGCCGGCGATCCCGAGTACCTGCTGTTCCGTTGCGTCCGCGAGCTGCTGCTCAACGTCGTCAAGCACGCCGAGGCCACCGCGGTCCGCGTCGAGGTCGGCGGCGACGAGGAGGACATCCTCGTGATCCGCGTCAGCGACGACGGCAAGGGCTTCGACCCCGCCCGCGTCGCCGCCGACCGCCAGGTCAGCCGCAGCTTCGGCCTCCTCAGCGTGCGCGAGCGGATCCTCGGCCTCGGCGGGCACGTGCGGATCGACAGCACCCCGGGCTGCGGCACGCGCGTCGAGCTGCACGTCCCGCTCGCCGAGAGCTGACGTCGGTCGCGCTCGCGCAGCCGCGCCAGCCCGTGCTCGCGCGCGACGCGAATCATCACCGCCCGCGAGGCCGAAACTGAGGCGAAGCGGCGCCAGACCGTGCAGTGCCGCCCGCGCGACCGGTCGCGGACCGGAGTCCACCGCGCTTGCGCAGCAGTGCCGCCCGCGCGACCGGTCGCGGACCGGAGTCCACCGCGCTTGCGCAGCAGTGCCGCCCGCGCGACCGGTCGCGGACCGGAGTCCACCGCGCTTGCGCAGCAGTGCCGCCCGCGCGACCGGTCGCGGACCGGAGTCCACCGCGCTTGCGCAGCAGTGCCGCCCGCGCGACGGTCGCGGACCGGAGTCCACCGCGCTTGCGCTGCAGTGCCGCCCGCACGACCGGCAGAGGGCCGGGAGCCATCGCGCTTGCGCAGCGGCGCCAGTCCGTGCTCGAGCGCATGGCGAGTCATTGCCGCCCGCGTGACCGGCCGAGCGCCGAGTCCATCGCGCCTGCGCAGCCCTGCAGCTCGTGCTCGCGACCCGAGCGTCGCCCGCGGGGCCGACGGCGCGAGTCAATCGCGCTTGCGCAGCGGCGCCAGCCCGTGCTCGAGCGCATAGCGAGTCATCGCCGCCCGCGTGCGCAGCCCGAGCTGCTGGGAGATCCGCGCCTTGTGGAACTCGACCGTCTTGAGCGCGATGCCCAGGTCGCCGGCGATCTCCTTGCCCGCCATGCCGGCGGCGACGCGGACCAGGATCTCGCGCTGCCGGGCCGTCAGCAGGTTGCCGCCGCGCCGCCGCGGCGCCGTCTCGCTGGTCGACTTGAGCAGCGCCTCGATCGCCGGGCTGACGTGGCAGCCGCCCGCCGCCACCGTGTGGACGCCGGCGACCAGCTCCTCGGGCGACGCGTCCTTGAGCACGTACCCGCGGGCGCCGGCGGCCAGCGCCGAGTGGGCCCGCTGCGGGTCGGCGTGGCGAGTGACGACCACCGAGCGGCTCGACGAGCTCGCCTGCAGCGCGCGCACCAGATCGAGCCCGCCCAGCGACGGCAACTCGAGCTCGAGCGCCACCACGTCGGGCTGCAGCTCCCGCGCGGCCGCCAGCGCCGTGGCCCCGTCGGTGAACGCCCCCACGACCTCGAACTCGGCGCCGAGCAGCACGCTCAGGCACTCGAGCACCATCACCTGGTCGTCGACGAGGATCACTCGCGGTTGCATGCACGTACCCAGGGACACCGTACTCGATCGAGAGTGAAGTTCAAGCGCGTGCGCGTTCACGGTGACCTCGCTGCGTTGGGTGTTCAGCGACCCGGGAGCAGCCCGTGCTCGACGGCATAGCGGGTCAGTTCGGCGACGGTCCGCAGGCCGAGCACTCGCATGAGTCGGGCCTTGTGGAACTCGACGGTCTTGCGCGAGATGCCGAGGATGTCGCCGATCTCGCGGGCCGGCCGGCCCTCGGCGACGAGCTGCAGCACCTCGCGTTGGCGCGACGACAGCTCGTCGGCCAGCCCCTCCTCGGGTTGGCGCGGCCGCGGCTCGTAGACCAGCCCCGGCGACACGAACGTGCCTCCGGCCAGCACCTCGCGGACCGCCAGCAGCAGCTGGGACGAGGCGGCCGTCTTCACCACGTAGCCGTGCGCCCCGGCGCGGAACGCCTCGTGCACGTAGTCAGGCTCGGCGTGGACCGTGACGAAGATGATCCGCCCGCGCGGGCACGCCCGCTGCAGCTGACGCGCCGCGTCGAAGCCGTTGAGCAGCGGCATCGTCACGTCGACGAGCACCACGTCGGGTTGACATTGTTCGGCCGCGGTGACGAGCGCCCGCCCGTCGGCCACCGCCCCCACGATCTCGAGTTCGGCCGCAAGCAGCCGCACGAGCCCCTCACGGACCAGCGTGTGATCGTCCGCCAGCAGCGCTCGCGGGCGCACGCGGGCCGGCTGCGAATTCGCACCGGCGCCGACGGCCGCCTGAGGGGCTGCGTCCTCGTTCAAACCGACTCCGACGTCGTCCCGTCCCCGCACCGTAACAAAGGCCTCGACGTGGTCCAGCACGGAAAAACCCCTGACCTCGAAATCACGTCGCCGGCAGCACCGGCTCGTTCGCGCCGCTCACCGCGCGGATCATCCCGCGAGCGATCCGGGCGCCCGAGTTCCCCGCCGGCCGCGACACGTCGACGTCGGGCCCGGCGCGCATCACGACCCTCGATCGCCCGAGGATCGCCCGTCGACCGGTGCCGCGGGTGACGCCCGTCGACCTCGCGCCGACCTCGGTCTGCACATCGGCGCCGGCTCTCACCCCGTTCCCGAGGTCGCCGGCCTGGTGCTCGTCAGCGTCGGGGGCGCCGTGCTCGGCGCGCTCGTCGAGGGGGTCGTGCTCGCCGGCCGACGCCGCGCCGTCGCCGAACTCGTGCACGTCAATCCCATGAGCGCCCGGCGTCAGGCTGCGGACCCGATCGCGGGTCGGCATCCACGCGACCTCGCCGTCGACCCCGCTCGCGCCCGGCGGCCTCGCCTCGGCCGCCACGGGGGCGCCCGATTCGCCGGACCTGCAGGCGCCGGCGCGCGAAATTGCGGGGAGGTCAATGCTTCGAAGACTCGACATGGTGTACTGCCGCGGGAGGCGACTGGATTCAACATTCACGACGCGACCCCCGAGCGGGCTTTGCGCCGACTTCTCGCCCCGCGCCCCGTCCTCACGGGCTCGCGGGCCGAACCGGCGTGGCGATTTCGCGCCTCGGCCGCGGGCCAACCTTGGCCGGGTCGTCGCCGGCGGCAACACCTCTGCGCCCCGCGAAAACGCACTACGCGTGGCAGTTTCACCGGCTGGGCGCGACGATCAGGAATTGATCACAGCGTCGCTGCGCCGGGGTTCTTCCCAGCCATTGCGCAATTCGCGTCCGGCGAGGTGAGCGCAACGCCGCTCGCCGCTCGAGCCCGCATGGAACGATTGCGCCCACCGCGACCGGCCGTCGGCCGTCGACAGCGGGCCCCCCTTGCGCTCCGGTCGCCATCTCCCAAGATTCGCCCCGCAGTCGTCGGCCTCGGTGCTCCTGGGGTTTTATGCGCACCCGCTGCGGAGCGAGCATACGCAGACCGACGACTGCAGTTTCGTAGCGCCCGGCGCAGGCCGGCCGCGCCGCCTGGTGACAGCGAGGGCCGCCGGTCCCGCTGCGGCCGCGACGGCTCACCGGCCTGCGAGCAGCGCCCTCGTCCGCCGCCGCGCCTGGCCCTTCACCTCCTGCTCGAAGGGCCGGGCGAGACCGCGCCCGTCCCCCGCCCTCCCAACCGCGGAAAAAACCCATGCCGATCGAGCGCCCTGTCCGAAAGAACAGCCCGCCCGAGCGACGCCCGGCGCGCCCAGCCCGTTCTCGTCCTCCCGCAAAAAAACCCCGGGTCCATCGAGCCGCCGATCGGCCTCGCGTGGCGGCTGTCCCGAAGCACAGGCGGCCGACCCGAAAACGCGGCGCCATCACCGATCGAATCACACGAATGTCCCCGGGACCAGCTCCCGACGCCCGCCGTACCGGCGAATACGGCGGCCCCGGATCGACCGCGGCCGCGTGTCGCGCCCCCGCGGAGGACCGCGACCGTCGGGCCAGCTCGCGAAGATTCGCCGCTGCGGCCCGCAGCGGGCGCTGCACTCGTCAAAGCGCGATTGGCCACACCCGCGACTTGCCGCCCCGTGCGAAATTGAACATGGTAGGTTTATCGTGATCCCACCATGACGCCCGCCCACTCCTCGGCCCCTTCTCCGCGCGCGCAGCCTTCGGCGGGACGAGCTCGTCCCCTCGATGCTCCGCAGATGTGGCGCCACGAACCCACCAGCGTGGCCGTCCGCTGCTTCGAGCTGCGCGCCGAGCTGTGGCGCGCGCTGCTCGGCCAGCCGGCGGCGCTCGCCTGGGTCGCCGAGCTCGCGCGTCGCCTCCTGCACCCCGAACTGCGCCCGGAGGGCCCCCTGCAGCGCCTCGAGGCCGCCGCCGAGGCCCTGGCCGGCAGCGACGGCCTCGGCGCGCGCGCGGCCTACGAGGCGGCGCGTCGGGCCGCCGCCGACGCGCTCGGGCCCGCCGATCCCGACCGCTGTCTCGCTCGCCGGCTCGTCGCCGACATCCTCGCCCATCGCTCCGCGCTCCTCGTCGAGCCGGCCATCCTCCGCTGGTCCACCGTCGTGCAGCGGCGCCAGGCGGCGCTGGACGCCGCCCTCAACCTCCTGCGCGCCCGCGACGAGCAGATCGGCCGGCTCGTCCGGGCCCTGCGACCCCCGGGGCGCAGCTGCGCCGAGCTGGTCGCGGTCGCCAGCCAGGGTCTGCAATGGGCCGTGGGGCGCTACGATCCGCGCCGCGGCGTCCGCTTCGACCGGTTCGCCGAGTGGTGGATCCGGCACATGATTCGTCGGCTCCTCGCGCCGCCGTCGGCGCCCGGCCCTCGCCCGCGCACCGAGCTGCGCAGCACCCACGGGCAATTCATCACACTCCACGGGCGGCCGCCGACCGAGGAGGAGCTGATGGCATTGACGGGCGAGCCGCTGGAGCAGGTCCGCCTTGCCCGCGGCCTCGATACGCGCCATCGCTACGCACGCGAGACCCGCGAGAAAGGAACCGACGATGCCCCCGCATGACGCCTCCACCCGCCAGCGCCCGCACAACGCGCCCGGGCAGCCCCTGACGACGCACCGACACGGCGCCACCATCCGCCGGCTCGGCCTCGCCTGCCTGCTCGCGCTCGCGGCCTGCGGCGCCCGCACGAAAGAGCCTCCGCCGGCCACCCACAATCAAGGCGCGTCCGGAGCTCCCGCCCCGCAAGACACCCGCACGAACCCCCGGCCCGAGGGCCAGCCCGCGAACAGCCCCACCCCGGGGTCCGTCGCCGGTGCCGCCAATCCGGACACCCAGATCACCCCCAAGCCGGGCCAGGAGCCTCCGGGCGGAGCCGCCGGCCACGCCTCGCCCGACGCCGAGAAACGCACATCGGCCGGCGAGCCCCCGCCCGCCAAGGGCCAGGCGAATTAGCGGCAGGCCCTCGCGTCCGCACGGCCCGCCGCTCCATTCGCGACGTCGCCGACGGACGGTCGGCCCATTCACCGCCCCCCGACGCAAAAGCCCTGCTCATTCCGCAGGGCTACGGATCATGCACATGCAGCAGTGGCTGCGCCGGCAATGTCCCGCCGTCCGCCGCTCGACGCCGTGCAATGATTCCTGCGTCGCTCGTCGCCCGCAGCGCGACGAGCCGTGCCCCCGATCCCCTGCGCGAGCGCTCGCCTCGTTCCACCGACGAGCTGCAACTCGCCCCGTCACCCCTCCGCTGCGGGCCCCGATCCACATCACCCGCGGCGCGCGACGAGTCCCATCACCCCTGCGAGCGCTCGCCTCGTTCCACCGACGAGCTGCAACTCGCCCCGTCACTCCTCCGCTGCGGGCCCGATCACATCACCCGCGGCGCGCGACGAGTCCCCTCCCCCTGCGAGCGCTCGCCTCGTTCCACCGACGAGCTGCAACTCGCCCCTGCGCAGCGGGCCATCCCCCATCTTCGCTCCGCGAAGCTCGACGCTGCCGCATCGACGCCTCGCATTCGCTCGCTCGCTCGCCGCGCGCGCCGAGGCCCCGTTCGCGATCGCGGCAGCGAGCGCTCGCCTCGCTGCCATCCCTGCGAGCTGCAGCCGACGCGGCAGCAGTTTACGTCGACCCGTGGATCGTCCGAGGCCGCGTCCTGCGCGCGAAGCCGGGCCGCCGGCGCGGTGACCTTCGTCCGCGCGAGCGCTGCGGCGGACTCTTCCGCCTCCTTCTGCCGCCGTATCGCCCCGTCGAGCGATCGACCGCCGCCACGGCCGACCGCGTCGTCGGTCGGCTGCCGCCTCTTGCCCATGCAACAAATCCGCGCACCCTCGGCAGGAGCCCCGCCGCATCGGTATCGCCGAGCCCGCGGAGGCCGGAGGAGCGTCATCATGGCCTCGATCTTCCAGCACCTGCGCGAGGAGCACGAGCGGCTCCAGCGCTCGATCGTCCGTCTCCGCGGCGTCGAGCCCGGCGCCGACCGGGTGCAACCATTCAACCAGCTGCGCCGCCAGTACGTCGCCTATGCTCGCGCCGCCGCCGGCGTCCTTTACAGCTACCTGATCCACGTCAAGACCACCCAGCAGCGGGCCCTCCAGGGCCTCGAGGAGCACAAGCGGCTCGAAGAGCACCTCCTCGAGGCCGAGCGCGTCCTGACCGACGATCGTCACTGGCGGCCGACGATCGCCTCGCTGTGCGAGGAGCTGGTCCGGCACCTGCGCGACGAGGAGCGCGGGTTGTTCTCCACGGCGAGGGTCGCGCTCAGCGACCGCGAGGCCACCGGCCTCGGCGCCTGCTTCGCGGCCGAGCGCGCCCGCCTGCACGGCGATCTCAGCAACCTCACCGGCAATCCCCCCGAGCCCCCGGCGGTCGGGACCCGACGCATGTCGATCCCCTGAAACCGATTCACCACGAGGAACACCACCATGACCAAATCCAAGCCCCAGATCTACGACATCCTGAAGCGCGAACACGAGGAGGTCGACGAGCTCCTGCATCAGCTCAAGGAAGCCAAGGGCAACGGCGCGCAGAAGCTGTTCGCCGAGGTCCGCCTCAAGCTCGTGCCGCACTCGCGCGGCGAGGAGACCGCGGTCTACCCGCGGCTGCTCGCCGCGAAGAACGCCTCGGAGAAGACCCGCGTCAGCCTCGAGGAGCACCGTCAGGTCGACGTCCTGCTCGAGGAGCTGGCCGGCATGTCCCCGCGCGACGACGAGTGGACCGCGAAGGTCCACGTGCTCGCCGACATGGTCGGCCACCACGTCGACGAGGAGGAGGGCGAGCTGTTCCCCCTGGCTCGCGCCGCGCTCTCCGACCGCGAGGCCGCCCAGATCACCGAGGAATACGAGCGGGCCCGCGACGAGGCCGCGCAATCCATGACCGTGGAGGAGGGAGAGGAGGAAGTGGAGGAAGAAGAGGAAGAGGAGCGCGGCGCCGCCGAATGACCGCCCCCCTGCGCGACGAGGCTCGCGCCGAGCGTTCGCTCCGCGAACCGCCCGCGTGACGCGAACCCCTCCGAGGAGCACCCGCGCCTCAAAGGGGTTCGCCACCAACGACCCCCAGGCGCAAGACCGGCCCGCGCAAGAGCTCGATCGGCGGTTGACCTGTCCCGAAGGCCATCTGCCATCATTCGCCGGCGGCGCTCCGGCGCACGCACGACAGTCCGTCGCGCGTCGGCAGCTCGCGGGTCACCGATTGCCCGGTCGTCCAGGTCAGCGTGACCGCGGCCACGCGCTCGTACGAGCCGTCCTGCCACGGCCGTAGCGCCGCGCGGTCGCGCGTGCCCACCGGATACGTCGGCGCCCGGCCGGGACGCACCCAGCGATCGGCCCGGCACAGCGCCTCCGTCTCGCCGCTCGCCGTGGTGGCCGCCGCGATCGATCGCGCCAGGTAAGCCACCACCGCGTACGGATGAAGGAAGTACACCGCCGCCGCGAGCGCGAGGGCGACTGCGATCACGAGCCTGCGCGCGAGGGCGAGCCATCGGCTGCCAGTCTAGATTGGACTGCGGGGCGCGTACGGGCAGGCGACGAATCGATCGCCTCGCACCTTTACCCTAGCAACATCGTCGATTGGGGCGGGGTATACGCTTGCCATGAACTGGACTCCCCTGCTGCTCCTCTCCCCTGTCGTGCTCGCCGGCTGTCCTGGCGAGCCGATGGCGTCGACCGACACCGATCCATCGACCACCCGCGGCTCGACGACCACGATGGTCGCCACCGAGACCGCGCCCACGACCACCGGCCCGGGCACCGAGACCGGCCCCGCTCCCACCACCTCGACGACGGGCGAACATACCACCGCGGTCGATCCCACCCCCGGCGATCCCACGGTCGAGCCCACCACCGTCGATCCCACCACGCTCGACACCACGACCACCACCTCCTCCACGACCACCTCCTCCTCGACTACCACCACCTCGACCACCGACGCCACGTCCACCACCGACACCGGCGTCGTCGGCGAATGTGTCCCCGGGGACATCCAGAGCTGTTACGGCGGGCCGGACGGCACCCTCGACGTCGGCGAGTGCGTGGCCGGGCAGCAGGAGTGCGGCCGGGACGAGCTCTGGGGCCCGTGCGTCGGCGAGGTCGTGCCGGCGCCGGACACCTGCGACCAGCCCGGCGACGAGAGCTGCGACGGCCTCGACCCGTGCCAGGGCGACGGCGAGTACGCCTGGGGGCTCACCTTCGGCAAGACCGGCGACGACCATGGCGAGCGGGTCGCCTTCGACGGCGCCGGCAACGTCGTGGTCGCGGCCTTCGGCAACGGCGACATCGACTTCGGCGGCGGCCTGCTCGTCCACGCCGGCTACGACATCTTCCTCGCCAAGTTCGCGCCCGACGGCGCTCTGCTGTGGAGCGAGCGCTTCGGCGACGGCGAATTCCAGGGCGGCCCGGAGTTCGGCCTGGCGATCGCCGACGACGGCGACATCGTGCTCAGCGGCGTCTTCCACGGCGACCTCGACTTCGGCGGCGGCCCGCTGAGCAACCCCACCCCGCAGACCGCCCTCTTCCTCGCCCGCCTCGACGGCGACGGCGGGCACGTGTGGAGCGAGTCGTTCCCTTCCGGCGAGGACGCCGCGACCATCGACCTCGCGCTCGATCCCGGCGGCGACATCCTGCTCACCGGCGTCTTCACCCCATCGCTCGACCTGGGCGGCGCCCCGCTCGTCTCCGCCGGCGGCTACGACCTGTTCGTCGCCCGGTTCACCGGCGCCGGCGAGCACGTGTGGAGCCGCGGCTTCGGCGGCCCCGACTGGCAGGTCGGCCTCGGCATCGCGCCCGACCCCGCCGGCGACATCTACGTCACCGGCGGCCTGCGCGGCAGCTTCGACCCCGGCACGGGCCCGCTGACCAGCGCCGGCATCGAGGACATCTTCCTCCTCAAGCTCGACCCGGACGGCCTCGCCCTGTGGGGCAAGCGCTGGGGCGACGCCGGCAGCCAGGGCGTCGGCGGCCTGGCGGTCGACAGCAAGGGTCGCGTGACCCTCACCGGCGCGACCAGCGGCGTCCTCGACTTCGGCGGCGGCCCGATCGAGGGCGTCAACGTCGTCAGCTGGCTGGCCCAGTTCGACGGCAGCGGCGCCCACCTGTGGAGCCGCGAACTGTGCGAGGGCGGCTCGCTCGCCGAGCAGGTGGCCGTCGACGGCCTCGACAACCTCGTCGCCGCCGGCATCTTCCATGGCACCTGCGACCTCGGCAGCGGCCCCATGACGGCGATCGAAAGCCGCGACGTGTTCGTCGCCAAGTTCAGCCCCACGGGCCTGCCCGTGTGGGGCAAGCGCCTCGGCGGCCCGCAGGAGCAGCACGCCGGCCACGTCGCCGCCTCCGCCGCCGGCCCCGTCGCCGCCGTCGGCGACTTTTACAGCGCGATCGACCTCGGCGCCGGCGCCAAAACCAGCCAGGGCGGCCGCGACGGCTTCATCGCCGTCTTCGCCCCGTGACCGCCGGCAGGGATTTGCCGCCAAGGACATGTCCTCGAGGACAAACACCACCCCCGAGCACGGCTCGCGCGCGAGCCGATCGCCACCCGCAGCATGTCTCCGAGGACATGACCTTTGAAACAGTCCGCAGCGAGCCCCGCCCTCACCGGCGGTGGATCGTCCCGCCCTTCATGACGAAGCGGACCTGTCGCAGCGCGCCGATCGAGCGGGTCGGGTCGCCCTCGACGGCCACCAGGTCGGCGAGCAGCCCGACCTTGACCTGGCCGATGCTGTCGGCCATGTGCAGCATCTTCGCGTTGACCGACGTGGCCGCGCGCAGCGCCTGGACCGGCTTCATCCCGTAGTCGACCATCAGCTCGAGCTCGCGGACGTTGTCGCCGTGGCTGAACACCCCGACGTCGCTGCCGTTGCAGATCGGCACCCCTGCCTTCAGGGCCGCGCGGAAGCTGGCCCGCTTGTCGCGGATCGCCTGCGGCTCCGGGGCCACCCCCTTCTTCCACCCGGCGTACTGCTGGACCGCGTCGGTGGCCGCCAGCGTCGGGCAGAGATACACCCCGCGCTTCGCCATCAATTTAAAAACTTCGGCTGTCCCGTGATCGCCGTGCTCGATCGTCTCCGCCCCGGCCAGCACCGCCCGCCGCATGCCCTCGGGCGTGCTCGCGTGGATCACCACCGGCCGCTTGCCGTCGCGCGCGGTCGCCACGATCCGCTCGATCTCCGCCTGCGAGAACGTCGGCAGCGGCTCGCCCTTCGGGCCCCAAAAGTAATCGCCGTACACCTTGATCCAGTCGGCCCCGCGGGCGATCTGGCCGCGCACCACCCGGGCCAGGTCCTCGCCGTCGGCCTCCTCCGCGCCCTGCGGCACGTGCCACGCCGGCGCGAAGCCCTTCGGCGCGTACGTCCCGGTGGCGACGATCGCCCGCGTCGTCGTCAGCACCCGCGGCCCCGGGATGATGCCCTGCTGGATCGCCTGCTTGAGGCCGACGTCGGCCTCGGCCGCGCCCTCCGTGCCGAGGTCGCGCACCGTCGTGAACCCGGCCAGCAGCGTCTCGCGGGCGTGATTCGTCGCCCGGGCCACGCGCACCGTCAGCGGCTCGCGCAGCACCTGGTCGTTCCACGACGTCTCGTTGTACGGGTGCAACAGCAGGTGCGAGTGCCCCTCGATCAGCCCGGGCAGCAGCGTCGTGTTCGGCAGCTCCACGACCTCGGCGTCGGCCGGCGCGCCGACCTGCGCCGCCGGCCCGACCGCCGCGATCCGGTCGCCGCGGACCAGCACCACCCAGCCCTCGCGCGGCGTGTCGCTCGCGCCCTCGAACACGCGCGCCGGGCGGAGCAGGTAGGCCTTGCCCGGGCCCGGCGGCGGTCCGGCCGCCGCGACCCCGGGCTGTCCCCAGAGACATGTGACGGCGAGCGCGAAGGCGGCGAGGACGGCGAGGCGGCGCATGACGGCCCGCGATCGTAGAACGGGTGGCGCCCGCCGTCCATGTCCCGAGAGACAGCTCAGCCCCTCACTCGACCTCGAAGATCTCCCCGTCCCACACCAGCTCGCCCTTGGCCGCGTCGATCGTGCCCTGGAACGTCTCGCCCTCGGCTTCGGCCGCGATCGCCCCGCCCTCGCAGGTGTACTCGCCGCCGATCCCGTAGTCGCCGCTCTCGTACATGAACTCGTCGGCCGACATGAAGCGCACGCGGTCGGGGCAGCTCTCGACCGGCACGTCGGGGTCGGGCGGCGGTCCGCACGGGAACTGCTTCTTCGACGCGAACACCTTGCCGATCACGAACGCGCAGTCCTCGTCGATCGGGGCCGTCGTGCTGCCGCTGCTGTCGGTCCCGGTGGAGTCGTCGGGCTCGCCGGTGGAGGTCGGCTCCGTCGCGCTCGTCGTCGTCGTCGTCTCGTCGCCGGTGCTCGTCGAGCTCTCCGGCTCGGTGGTGCCGGAGGTCTCCGAGGTCTCCGAGGTCTCCGAGGTCTCGCTCTCGGTGCCGCTGCCCTTGTCGCTACACGCCGGCAGGGCCAGGCAGAGGATCAAACAAGTTAAGTACTTCATGCGGGCGAAGATAGCGCGACCGACCGCCGCGCGCACCTCGACGCGCAGGGGAACCACAACTTCGCCCCTCGCCGCGCGACCAGGGGCGGCCGTCCCCCGGGGCCCTGCCGGGCGAACCCGCCCGGGGCGACGGATCGCTGCCGCCTCCGATGTCGTGAATGCTGCCGAACGAGGCGCAGGCCGATCCGCCCGGTCACTCGCCGATCACGAACGTGCCGCCCTCGCCGTCCGCGACCACCTCCCCCGTCGGCGCGGTCCGGGCGACCCACAGCGCCTCCGCGGGCACGGCGTCACCGAGGCCGCGAGCCGACCCCGCTCGCCGAACCGTCCGCGCTGGCCGCCACCGGGTCGATGGTGGCCGTCGGCCGCGGCTGGCCGCTGCAGGTCGCCGACCTGCGCTGATCTGCCCTTCTGGGCATGCCCGTCCGAGCATGTCCTTCAAGGCATGACCGGCGGAGCCTGCCCTCTCGGACATGCCCTTCGGGCCACCCTGTCACGCGGCCGCCGGCGGCAGCAGCTTGCGCCGCAGCAGCCCCAGCACCTGCTGCAGCGCCGCGTGCGTCGGCTCGCCCGGCGCGTCGACCAGGCCGCCGGTCAGCACCGAGTGGTGCTTCCGCAGCAGCTCCTCCGGGTGGCCGTCGCGCTGGTCGAGCTCGACCGCGACGAAGCCGTCGCCCAGGCGCTCGCGCAGGAACGCGAACCGCTCCGGCGGCACCAGCGGGTCGCCGTGGAAGCGCAGGCCGAGCACCTGCAGCCCCTCGCGCGCGCACCGGCCCGCGACCGTGGCCAGCTCGTCCGGCCCGCAGTCGATGCTGCGCCGCTGTCGCGCCGTCAGCCCCAGCGGCAGCGACGGCTGCGACAGCACCGGCACCAGCACCCGCGGCTCGGTCGCCATCGCCAGGGCGAAGCCCCCCGTGAAGCACATCCCGACCGCGCCGACGCCCGGCCCGCCGCAGCGCGCGTGCTCGTGGACCGCCAGCGCCCGCAGCCAGTCGACCACCGGCGAGCTGCGCCCGACCGCCAGCATCGTGAACTCGCGGCGGACGCACACCTCCGTCAGCACCTTGACCGCGCCGCGCAGCCGCGCCAGCGGCCTCGCCGCGGCGGCGTCGAAGCCCGGGGTCCCGAACAATTGCGGCAGCGCCACCGACAGCCCGATCGCCACCAGCCGATCGGCGAAGCCGAGCACCTGCGGCGAGATGCCCGGCATCTCGGTGATCACGAGGACCGCCGGCCCCGCGCCCTTGCGGTACACCGGGTGCGTCACACCCGCGTGGGTGAACGCCTCGCAGGCGTACGTGGTCAGGTCGCCCTCGGGAGCCTTCGGCTTGGCCATGCCGTCATGATGCCCGCCGGCGGGACGGGCAGGCGCGGCGGAGCGCCGAATCCACCTGTCCCTTCAGACACGTCGCTCCGCCCGCGTTCGCCCGCGACCGCCCCTGTTCGCCGTGCCCCCGCGGCCGCCGCCCGCCGACCGGTGCCCCCGGCCGCCCGCGGCCGGGCGAGGAGATCCGCCGGCCGAACCGGCGCCCGAATGCATCGACCCGGGCGCGCGATCGAGGCGGCTGCCGGCGACGCGCGCCGCCGGCCGCTCACCCGCGCCTCACGCTCAGGGCGTGAAGCACCACAGCGTCGAGCGGTCGATGCCGCCCTTGTAGGCGACGTAGCCGCTCGTCTGCGGCGCTTCGCAGTGCGACGGCGCCGACACCCACGGCAGGCACGTCGACGCCAGCGGCCCCGCGCCGTCGTCGTCGTAGCAGTGGCCCGGCCGGCCCTCGCCGCCGCAGTAGAGCGCGGTCGGCGTGTCGACGCACGGCTCACCGACCGGCGCCGGGTCGACGCCGCTCTGCTGCAGCAGCTCGTGCGGCAGGCACAGGTTGTAGCCGCCGCCGCAGTGCGTGCCCGCGGCGCAGCCGGGCGCGTCGGACAGCACGTCGCAGACCTTGCCGCACTCGTGCCCGTCGCCGAAGTCGACGCAGCGCAGCCCGAGCGCGCAGTCCGAGTCCCAGCCGTTCGGGTCGGCCAGCGTGCAGCCCTCGCCCTCCTGCTTCGCGCCGCCGGTGACGCACACGCCGTCGGTGCCGATCGCGTTGACCGGCATGCAGAACTGGTCTTCGGGGCAGGCGTCGGCCGTGAACGGCGCGCAGCCGTTCGGCCGCCGCACGTCGTACTCGGCCTCCTCGATCCAGTAGCAGGTCCCGTCGACCGCCGGCTCGAGGACGTCGCCGTTCTTCACCATCTCGCGCAGCTCGACGTGGCGCACGCGGCCGTGGGTCTGGTGCGGCGACAGCAGGTCGAACACCTCGAGCTGGCCGGCCACGGCGACGAACGTCCTCTTGTACACGTCCGCCTCGAGGTCCTCCTGGTACGTGACCGTCGCGCTGCTGACGGTCACGTACTGGTTGACGAAGTTCGGGATCGCGTGGTTCGGGTCCGGGTCCAGCGGGTGGACGCCGACGGCGATGTCGCCGTCGAACATGATCCGCAGCAGGTCGAACAGCGCCGGGTCGGCGGTGATGCTCGTCTGCGTCGACGGCGTGCGGACCAGCGGCACCGGCGCGGCGCTCTCGAGCTGGTGCTCCTGCTGGCTGAGCAGCTCGACGCCGAGGATCGGCAGCTCTTCGCAGTCCTCGGGCTTGATCGGCCCGCCGGTCGTCTCGGTGTCGCCGGTCGTCTCGGTGTCGCCGGTCGTCTCGGTGTCGCCGGTCGTCTCGGTCCCCGTGGAGGTGGTGGTCTCCTCGACCACGCCGGTGGTGGTCGTCGTCTCGCCGGCGGTCGTGTCGGTCGTCGTCTCGCCGCCGGTCTCGGTCGTCGTCTCGCCGTTCGTCGTCGTCGTCGTCTCGGACGTCGTCGTGCTCGTCGGCATGAGGGTGGTCTCGGGCTCGACGGTCGTCGAGGTGGTGGTCGTCGTCTCGCCGCCGGTCTCGGTCGGGTCGACGTCCGCGGTGGTCGGGCCGGCCGTGTCGGTGCCGGTCTCGCTGTCGGTCTCGGTCTCGGTCCCGGTCGCGGCCGTATCGCCGGAGTCCGCGGGACAACCCGTCGACAGCAGCGAACCGCTCAATGTAAACAGGACGCCGGCCGAGAGGCGCGGCAGGGCGTATGTGGAGATGGCTTTAATCATGTGGGCGACCCGTATCCGCCAAGCGCCCCAAATTGGCAATGGCGGCCCCCGAGAATTTCGCGAGCAGGCGGGCGCGCGAATGCAAGCACCCGTGCTTTGGGCCGACCGCCGGCCGAATCGTCGCCTTTGCGCGGGGCCGCCCTGCCCGCCCGCGCGCGCCGGGCGACGCAATCCCGATTGCGTCCACCGCCCGGCCCGGCGGGCGACAGGGCGATTCCCCGATCACGAGCATGGGCGTGCGCCCTCGCCGTGGCGGCGCTGCGCCGGCGTTGCGGCGCTGCCCCGCCATTGGCCGGAGTTCCCGCACATACGCGCGCCGGTCTCATGCGTATTCCGGCGCAATGCGGCGAGTCACCGCGGGATCGCGCGCTCGATGCCCCCGCGCGGCTCGGCCGGGTCACATCCCGAGGGCCACCGCGCTGGCCTCGACCGTCGCGCGCGTGACGAGGGCCGCGAACTCGAGGTTCAGGTTGGCGACCTCGTCGGGGCCAGCCATGCAATGATAGTTGGCGTAGCGGAATTCGCTGGTGTCCGTCAGGAACACCGCGGGATAGCCCGCGTCCCAGAACGGCGCGTGATCCGAGCGCCGCAGGTCGGCGAACAGCTCCGACGTCTCCTGGCCCCCGGGCAGCTCGATCAGCGCCCGGCGCAGGCCGATGCGGTCGGCCGCCGCCGCGTAGGCGGTCGCGTGCGCGTTCGCCTTGGCGCTGCTGACGATGGCGATGAAGTCGCCGCGGAACTGGTTGGCCTCGAGCTCGGCGTAGGCCTCGGAGAACACCAGCTCGAACCCGGTCGGCACCGTCTGGCTGTCCTCCGCGTCGGAGGTGAAGGCGATCATGTCGAAGTTGAAGTCGACGACGATGTCGTCGCCGGCCGCCTTGGCCGCCGCCACGTACGCCTCGGAGCCGATGAGCCCGTCCTCCTCCTCGTCCCAGCAGGCGACGTGGACCGTGCGGTCGAACTCCGCCCGCGCCAGGAGCCGCGCGATCTCGAGGGTCGCCGCCACCCCGCTGGCGTTGTCGTCGGCCCCGCGGCAATCGGAGATGTGATCGTAGTGGGCCGCGACCAGCACGATCTGCTCCGGGCTCGTCTTGCCGAGCCGTCGCCCGACCACGTTCACCCCGCTGCCGTAGTCCATCAGCACGACCTCGTACCCGAGCTCGCTCAGCCGATCGGCGCACAGGTCCTGCACCGCCTGCCAGTGCGGCGTCCCGGGCGTGCGCACGTCGGCGATGAACTGCAGGTCCTCGGCGTACGCCGCCGGGTCGATGCAATCCGCCAGCGCCTGCGGCGAGGCAGCGCACGGGTCGGGCTCGCCGGTGGTCGGCTCCGCGGTCGTGCTGCTGCTGGTCGGCGCGACCGTCGTGCCCGTGGTGGGGGTCGTGGTCGTCGTCGCCTCGCCGCTGGTCGTGATCTCGGTCAGCGTAACGTCCCCGCCCGTCTGCCCGCAACCGAGGCCACACACGAGCACGAGCCAGGAGAGCCGCCGCAGGTCGTTCGTCATCGCGGCGCGGATCCTACCACGCCGCCCGCGAGGCCAGCGCGTGACCTGACGCCGCGCGATCGCGCAGGCCGGTGCTCCGCGACTGCGCCGCGCCGCTCGTCGCGAGTGGTTCACGGCCCTCGCTTGCGACGGGAGTGACAGCCGCCCCGCGGCGTAGGCCGTCTCGCTCGCAGTCAACCGATCGTCCGCGTCCTCCGTGCCCGTCATCCCGCGCTGCTATGAATCGCGCGACCTCGGCGACACCCCCGACGCGTGCGCCGAGTACCAGGGCCGCTGGGCCACCACCCGCTCTTGGCCTCCACGGCGCCCGGCACGGCCACCCGATCCCGGCGCTCCCTTCGCCGCCGCGACCATGGCGTTCTTCCGCTCGTTCTGACGCCGCCGGCCGCGTGCTACCCTCGCCGCCGTGGTCCGCGACCTCGAAGAATTTCGTCGGCTGTACCGCCTCCACATCCCCACGCCCGAGCACGCCGCGTACTACCTCGAGACCCTCGCGCGCTCGCCCCGGTACGCCGATCTGCCGGCGCTCGCCGGGCGCTTCGCCGCCTTCGAGGCGCGCCTGGCCGCGCAGGGCCTGAGCGTCGCCGACTACCGCCAGCAGCAGCTCCTCGCCCTGCGCGACGAGCTCGCCGCCACCGCCGCGTTTCGCCGCCTGTGCGCCGCCGCGGTCGGCCCGGCCCCGGCGACCCGTAACCGCCTGTCCGAACAGACAGGTGCATGGTTCGTCTCGCTCGACCTGCGCGAGGCCAACTTCAGCGTCCTCGCGCTGCACGACGACGAGGGCGCGCTCGGCTCGGGCCCGTGGGTCGAGTTCTGCGCCGCCCGCGGGGTCGACCCCGTGCTCGCCGAGTCCAAGGCCTTCCGCCAGGCGCTGTTCGGCTACCTCGAGCCGAAGAAGGTCCAGCGCGTGCAGCTCGGCCTGACCGCCGCCCTGGCCGACGACCTCCGCCGCGACGGCCTCGAGGATCGCGCGATCGCCATGATCTCGCACGACGAGCTGATCCTCGCCTTCCCCGGCGACGATGCCGGCCTCGCCGACCTGCGCGCCCGCCTCGCCCGCCTCGCCGCCGCCCCGCGGCGCCCGGCCGTCCGCGCCAGCGTGTTCCGCAGCGCCGCCCTCGAGCCGGGCATCGATCTGCGCACGTTCTACGACCTCGCGGGCGACGCCCCGCCGGCGCTCCGTCACCGCGCCCTGGTCGGCGTCCCCGGCAACCTGTTCTACGTCTACTTCAAGCGCCACGTGCTCGAAGCCCCGCTCGACCGCCGCGACCTCTACTTCCGCGTCGAGAACCGCCTGGCCCAATGGGTCGTCGACGACCTCCCGCCCTCCGCGTAGCCGTCGCGCGGCGGCGCCATGGTATCTCGCGGGGCCCGCCCCGACTCCTATCATTCGCCGCGCGGTGTAACTTGCAAAGTTGCAGTCGAATGCCGGCCGCGAAGTGACCGACCGGCGGCCCCGCCCTTGCGCCGGCCCGCAGAGTTGGTCTAGTCCCTGTCGCGTGACCCCCGACACCCATCGCGCCATTCACGCCGTCTGGCGGCTCGAGTCGGCCAGGCTGATCGCCGGGCTCACGCGGTTCGTCCGCGACATCGGCATCGCCGAGGAGCTGGCCCAGGACGCCCTGGTCGCCGCGCTCGAGCAGTGGCCGACCTCGGGGGTGCCGAAGAACCCGGGCGCGTGGCTCATGACCACCGCCAAGCACCGCGCCATCGACCACCTGCGGCGGGTCGAGCGGCACGACCGCAAGCACATCGAGCTCGGCCACGCCATCGACGCCCGCCAGGACTCGCCCGCGGCCGTGCTCGACGCGGCGCTCGACGACGACGTCGGCGACGACCTCCTGCGCCTCGTGTTCACCTCGTGTCACCCGGCGCTGTCGAGCGAGGCCCGCGTCGCGCTGACGCTGCGCCTGCTCGGCGGCCTCACGACGCAGGAGATCGCGCGCGCCTACCTCGTGCCCGAGCCGACGATCGCCCAGCGGATCGTGCGGGCCAAGCGGACCCTCGCCGAGGAGAACGTGCCCTTCGAGGTCCCGCGCGGCCCCGAGCTGGCCGACCGCCTGGCCTCGGTGCTCGAGGTCATCTATCTGATCTTCAACGAGGGCTACTCGGCCACCTCCGGCGACGACTGGATGCGGCCGGCCCTGTGCGACGAGGCCCTGCGCCTCGGCCGGATCCTCGCCCAGCTGATGCCGAACGAGCCCGAGGTCCACGGCCTGGTCGCGCTGATGGAGTTCCAGGCCTCGCGGTCGCGCGCGCGCGTCGGCCCCGGCGGCCAGCCGGTCCTGCTCAACGAGCAGAACCGTGCGCTGTGGGACCGGCTCCTCATCCGCCGCGGCCTGGCCGCGCTCGAGCGCGTCGACGCCCTCGGCGGCGCGCGCGGCCCCTACGCCCTGCAGGCCGCGATCGCCGCCTGCCACGCCCGCGCGCTCACCCCCGAGGCCACCGACTGGACCACGATCGCGGCGCTCTACGCCGCTCTCTACCAGCTCTCGCCCTCGCCGGTCATCGAGCTCAACCGCGCCGTCGCCGTCGCCATGGCCGAGGGTCCGGCGGCCGGCCTGGCGATCGTCGACCGCCTCACGAACGAGCCCGCCCTCGCCCGCTACCACCTGCTCCCCGGCGTGCGCGGCGACTTTTTGTTCAAGCTCGGGCGCTTCGCCGAGGCCCGCGTCGAGCTCGAGCGCGCCGCCTCGCTGACCCGCAACGCCCGCGAGCGCGACCTCCTGCGCGAGCGCGTCGCCGCCTGCGACCGCGCCCTCGCCGGCGGATCGACCTGATCGCCGAATCAGCAGGGCGCGCGGCGAATGGTGGCACCGCGCTCAGCGGCTCGCCATCGGCGCGATCCGCAGCTTGCGCAGCGCCAGGGCGTGGGCGATCCCGTCCTGCAGCGAGCTCAGGGTCTTGAGGCTCGACAGCTCGACGCCGAGGCCGACGATCGTCTGCGCCACCCCCGGCGACAGCCCGACCAGCAGCAGCTGCGCCCCGAGCAGCCGCACCGCCTGACTGGTGCGGATGACGAGCTGCGCCGCCTCGCTGTCGAACAGCGGCACCCCCGAGATGTCGACGATCACCACGCTCGCGCGCGACTCGCCGATCGCGTGGAGCAGCCGCTCGGTCAGCAGCTGCGCGCGCTGGGCGTCGAACAGCCCGACCAGCGGCACCACCACGATGCCTTCGTACACCGGCGCGACCGGGGTCGACGCCTGGCGGATGACGTCGAGCAGGCGCGTCTTCTCCTCGAAGGCCGCCCTGAGCTCCTCGAGCTGCGACTCGAGCTGACGCACCTCGAGCTGCGCCGCCTGCTCCTGGAACGTCTGCTCGCGCTGGGCCACGAACCGCATCGCCCCGACCAGGACCAGCTGGAACAGCCAGTCCTCGACGCGCTGGCGCTCCGCCGGCGCGGCCTCGGTCGCCGCGGCCAGCACCAGGGCGCGCAGCGTCGTCGTCAGGTGGCGCAGGTCGGCGTAGCCGAGCGACCCCGAGAATCGCCGGACCAGCGCCGACATCGCCTCGCGCCCGGCCGTGTCCTTGCCGCTCGCCAGATCGGCGGCGAGCGCCGCGATCACGCCGTCGGCCACGGCCTCGCAAGCGGCCCTGCCGGCGCTGCGGAACACGCTCCCGGCGCGGCGACCCAGGCCCTCCGCCAGCGCCGCGGTCAGGCCCGCCCGCTCGCGCTCGATCCACTCGAATGGCGTATGCATCGTCGAACCGCCGTCCGCATCAGAAGCTGACCAGATACGTGCAGGACAGGGCGCCCTCGTCCATGCAGCCGCCCGCGCCGTGCTCGACCAGCGCCGGCGCGCCGACGCGCGAGCAGCAGCCCTCGATGATGCCGATGTTGAGCGGGCACGGCCCGAGCGAGGTCCACACCAGGGTCGCGCTGTTGTCGTCGTCGAATTCGCAGGTGATGCAGCCCATGTCGGCGGCGCGGGCGTTCATGCGATACGCCGCGTCGAGGCCCATCAGCAGGCTCTTCACGTCGTCGAGGCCGGGCGGGAACGGGGCCGCCTCGATCATCTTCTTGCCGACCGCGATCATCGCCCCGCGGCCGATCTTCTCGTAGATGGCGAAGTAGATGTCCATCGCCCAGTTGATGTCGTACCAGCGCGTCGGATCGATGCGATCGACGCCGGCGTCGCGCAGCACCTTCTGCACGAGCGCCTGGGAATGGCCCAAGCCGAGCAAGAAGGAATAGAGCGCGGCGCCGTTGTACTCTCCGCCCGACTTGCTGGCTCGCATGAGTCCTCCGCCTGATGGACATCACCGCGCGACCGGACGTCTCGAAGCACCGAGAGCGCGCGCAGGACGCTACCGTGTACCGCGAACCGCGCCCCACTGTCCAGCTCGCTGGCTCCACGCCGTTCGTCGGCCTCTTCAATTGACTGACGGAAGTCGGGATGCGACCGCAAGGATGTCCCCCGATGCGGCGGCGGGGGGGCGGCCCCGCCGCCATGCATCGATGATCCGCGGTGACGACGTCGCCGCGAGACCTCCCCAATCGCGCGACGTCCCGCGTCGGAACGCGTTCCAGCGCCGCCTCCGGGGCCGCGTGGGCGCGTGTGCCGAAGCGCCGCACCCGCCGCCGCGCGCGCGTGGGACAGCGCGCCGCGAATGAACGTCGATTCACAGCATCGCTCGCGCGACGGTCCTGACGCCTCGCGGTCGCCGTGAGCGAATGCCCCGTCGATTCGCACCACACGCATGATTGCGGGTCCCACCATTTGCGCGCCGCGAATCCCCGCGGGTGCGATGATTCGCCCGCTCACGCCGCCAGCCCCGCCTCGCGCACCAGCGACGCCACCAGCTCGCCCGCCGGCAGCGCGCGACAGAGGGGCGCGCCCTGCCCGGCCCACAGCTGCATGAGGTCCGCCCGTCCCTGCGCCGCCGCGGCCGCGCGGATGTCTCGCGTCAACCCCTGCTGCTGCGGGAACGGGGCCGCCTCGACGGCCGCGAACGCCTCGCTGAAGCGGTTGCGGACGCCACGCGCCGGTCGGCCGCTGAACGCCCGCGTCACCGTCGTGCGCCACGCCGTCGCCAGCGCGGCGCGGTGGGCCTCGGGGGTCCCGGCCTCGGGGCAATTCATGAACGCGGTGCCGAGCTGCACCGCCGCCGCGCCGAGGTCGAGCATCGCCCGGATCGCGCGACCGTCCATGATCCCGCCGGCCGCGATCACCGGCACCTGCACGCGGCCCGCGATCTGGGGCACCAGCGCGATCGTGCCGACCAGCCCGTCCTCGAACGAGCCGAGGAAGGTCCCGCGATGACCCCCGGCCTCGGCTCCTTGCGCGCACACGGCGTCGACCCCGAGCGAGGCCAGCACCACCGCCTCCTCGACCGTCGTCGCCGTCCCGATCACCGCGATCGACCGCGCGTGCAGGGCCTCGATCTGGGCCCGCGTCGGCGCCCCGAACGTGAAGCTGAACACCGCCGGCCGGATCCGCAGCACCGCCTCGAGCTGCGCCGCGAACTCCGGCGCCGCGCGGCCCGGCGGCGGCGTCGTGGGCAGCCCGAGCTCGCGGCGGAACTCGGCCAGGAGCGGCGACACGCGCGCCGCCGCGGCCGGATCGTCGGGCGCGTCGGCGCGGACGAACAGGTTGAGCGCGAACGGCTGCGACGTCAGCGACCGCAGCTTCGCCGCCGCGGCCTCGATCTCCGCCGGCGTCATGTAGGCGCAGCCGAGCGAGCCGAGCCCGCCGGCGTTCGACACCGCGGCCGCGAGCTCGGGCGTGTCGGGTCCGCCGGCCATCGGCGCCTGTACGATCGGCCATCTCGTCGGCAAAGCGGTCGTTCGTGCGTGCGTCATCGGCGACGATGATGCATCACCCTCGGGCGCACGCCCACGACAAACTCTTCCGCTTTCGCGGCGACCGGTGCGATTCGGGCCTGCGGCCGGCGCATCGCGTAAGGTGAGCGCGTGGTCCCGTTCTCCGTCCTCGACCTCGCACCGATCGCCCAGGGCACCGACGCCGGCGCCGCCCTGCGCAGCACGCTCGAACTCGCCCGGCACGCCGAGAAGCTCGGCTTTCACCGCTTCTGGCTGGCCGAGCACCACAACATGCCCGGCATCGCCAGCGCCGCGACCGCGGTGGTCATCGCCCACGTCGCCGGCGGCACCAGCAAGATCCGCGTCGGCGCCGGCGGCATCATGCTGCCCAACCACGCCCCGCTCGTCATCGCCGAGCAGTTCGGCACCCTCGACGCCCTGTTCCCCGGCCGCATCGACCTCGGCCTCGGCCGCGCCCCGGGCACCGACATGCGGACGGCCCGCGCCTTGCGGCGCAACCTCGCCGGCGACGTCGACAACTTCCCCGACGACGTCGCCGAGCTGCTCGGCTACTTCCGCCCGGCCGCGCCCGGTCAGGCCGTCCAGGCCGTCCCGGGGGCCGGCGCCGACATCGAGGTGTGGCTGCTCGGGTCGAGCCTCTACGGGGCCCAGCTCGCCGGCATGCTCGGCCTGCCGTACGCGTTCGCCTCGCACTTCGCCCCGGCCGCGCTGATGCGGGCGATCGACGTCTACCGCCACCACTTCCGCCCGAGCGAGCGGCTCGAGCGACCGCACCTCATGGTCGCCGCCAACGTCATCGCCGCCGACACCGACGCCGAGGCGCGGCTCTTGTTGAGCTCGCTGCAGCAGATGTTCGTGTCGCTGCGGACCGGCCGGCCGGGCCTGTTGCCGCCGCCGATCGAGGGCTACGACGCCCGCCTCGCCCCGCACGAGCGCGCGATCCTCGACGAGGTCCTGTCGTGCTCGTTCATCGGCGCGCCGGACACCGTCCACGCCGGCCTGCAGGGGTTTTTGGCGCGCACGGGCGCCGATGAGCTCATCATCACCTCGCAGATCTTCGACCCGGTCGCCCGCCTGCGCTCCTACGAGATCGCCGCCGACATCCGCGACCGCCTCCACCACGCCGCCCGCTGATCCTCATGCCCACCGCGAACGTCGCCGCCGATCACTACGAGCTGTACTACTGGCCGGGGATCCCCGGGCGCGGCGAGTTCGTGCGCCTCGTGTGCGAGGACGCCGGCGCGCCCTACCTCGACGTCGCCCGCCGGCCCGCCTCCGAGGGCGGCGGCGAGGCGGCCGTCGTCCGCGCGCTCGAGTCGCTGCCCGGCCTGCCCGCCTTCGCCCCGCCGATCCTCCGCGTCGGAGCGCTGGTGATCGCCCAGACCGCCAACATCTGCGGCTTCCTCGGCGATCGCCACGACCTGTCCCCGGGGACAGAAGGCGGCCGCGCCCAGGCCATGCAGCTGCAGCTCACGATCAGCGACCTCGTCGCCGAGGTCCACGACACGCACCACCCGATCTCCACCGCGCAGTACTACGAGGAGCAGCGCGACGCCGCGAAGCTGCGCGCCGCCGCCTTCCGCGACCAGCGGATGCCCAAGTTCCTCGGCTACTTCGACCGCGCGCTGCAAAGTAGCGGCGGCCCGTGGCTGCTCGGCGACGCCTGCTGCCACGCCGACCTGTCGCTGCTGCAGGCCCTGCTCGGCCTCGAGTACGCGTTCCCGCGCGCGTTCGCCCGCCAGGCGCGCCGCGTGCCCGAGCTGCTGCGCCTGCGCGACCGCGTCGCCGAGCGGCCGCGGATCGCCGCCTACCTCGCGTCGCCGCGCCGGCAGGCCTTCAACGAGCACGGCATCTTCCGCCGCTACCCCGAGCTCGACGCCGCCTGAGCGCCGCGACGGAGCGGCGCCCCTCGTACCTGTCCGCGGGGACAGGTCGTCACGGCGTGTAACTCGGCAGCTCGACCACGTACGTGTCGACCGTCCCGCCGCCGCCCCAGTCGCTGCCGAACAGGATCCGCGTCCCGCTCGGGCTCGGCACCGCCGTCGGGGCGGCCCAGTACGGCTCGCCGATCTGCATGTTGTGGTGCCCCCAGCTGCGATGACGGCCCGCGCGGCACACCTGCCCGGTGTTCGTGTCGGCGAGCAGGAGCTCGAGGTCGAGGAGCCCCTGCCCGGCGGGGTCGCCGATCGTCGACACCACCACCCAGCCGGGTCGGTGGATCGCCAGCGCCGAGATGTGCCCCGCGGGCGGATACGGGTAGCCCGTCTTCGGCCCGACGATCACCTTCGAGGTCCCGTCGGTCAGGTCCCAGGTCACGAGCATGCCGATGTCGTCGTTGCCGCCCGGGCCCGCGTCGTAGACCACGCCGTTCCACGTGTCGTGCCCGTTGGTGAGCCGCCCGAGCGACGCGTGGCCCCACGGCTCGGCCAGGTCGAGGGTGCGCAGCACGTTCAACGCCGGATCGGTGACCCGGCCGGTGTCGCTCAGGTACGCCAGCGCGCCGCTGGGCGCGACCTGGGCCGGGTTCTCGCCGAGCGTCTGCTGGCCGAGCACCGAGTTCGTGGCGACGTCGAACACGAACACCTGGTCGTCGCAGCCGAGACCGAGGCGGTCGGAGTCCCACGACGAGAACAGCGGGTCGCTCCCGGCGCTGACCGGGCCGCCGCAAAAATCGAAGGTGTGGACCGGCTCCTCGACCTCGGTGTCGACGTCGAAGCGCACCAGCGTCTTGCCATGCACGTAGAGCACGATCGACGGCTCCGAGCCGTGCCAGTAGAACTGCTCGAGGTCCGGCGGCGCGATCGGCAGGCTCTTCAGCGGCTCGTAGGTCTCGCCGTCGTAGAGCAGGTGGCCCTTCGAGACGTCGTAGAGGATGAGCCGCGTCTCGTCCGTGTTCCACGCCGCGATCGTGCTGTACGCCGGCTTGATCACCGGATTTTCGCCCACCGGCTCGACGCTGGTGATGCGCCGGATCGTCGTCCCGAACTCCGCGTCCACCACCGCCTCGCCGAGCCCCGGTTTGGCGAGCGGCGTCATCGGCCGGTCCATCAGATCCTGCACCAGCCCGGCGCACAGATCCGGCGGCTCGGCCTCGCCGGTCGTGTTCGCGGTCGTCTCGCCGGGGTCGGTCGTCTCGCCGACGCCCGTCGTCGTCGTCGTCGTCGGCGGCGCGCCCGTCGTCGGCCCGACCGTGTCACTGCCGGTGCTCGCCGTCGTCGGCTCTGTCCCCGTCGACAGGCTCGCCTCGCTCGTGCCCGTCCCCGTCGTCGTGCTCGCCGGCCCGGTCGTGGCGCCGTCGTCGGTGCTCCCGCTGCCGCCGCCACCACCACCGCAGGCCGAAGCCCAGCCGACCAGCATCATCCACCCGTACCTCGAAGCGAAGCGCATCGCGCCAAGCTATCACGACGGGCCGTGCGATCGCGCCACGCGCCGGAGCGCGCCCGCCTTGACCGCGCCGCGAGGTCGCGCGTCCACACATTGCCTTCAGGACATGCTCTCGGAGACAGGGCGCCTGCGAGCGATCGAGCCGGACTGCGAGCGGCGGACGGCCGTGGCGACGCCTGCGGCCCGGGGAGCGCGATCGCGGGCGAGCGAGACCGTCGCGGCGGCTAGGCCCCGATCCCGCAGCACGACAGCGCCTTGGCCTCGAGCAGGTCGGGGTCGTCGCAGACCGGCTCGGACGCGCACTCGCCGAACTTGACCTCGTCCTCGAAGCACTCGCAGGCCGCCTCGTCGCAGCGCATCGTCATCGTCGGCTCGCCCGCGCACTCGCGCGACCACTCGCACATCCCGTCGCCGCCGCCGCCGCCGATGCTGCACGTGTTGCCGAAGCCGCACACGTCCTCCTGGGCGATGGCCTCGTCGGTGCACGGCCCTTCCTCACCCTGCTCGAGGTCCTCGAGCTGCTGGCACGTCAGCCCGGCGTGACACGCCATCGTCGCCGTCGCGGCCGCCCGGCACTCGCCCGCGAGCTCGGCCAGCTCCGCCTCGCAATCCTCCGGGCAGCTCGCCGCCTCCTCGGGCGTGAGCCCGACGCACTTGGCCAGCATCACGCAGTACTTCTGACAGACCGTGGCGTCCGGTGGTTCGCCGGTGCTGGTCTCGCCGGGGCTCGTCGAGTCCGACTCGCCGCTGGTCGCCGGCGTCGTCGGCGACCCCGTCGTGGTCGGCTCCGACGTCCCGTCGGTCGACGCCCCGTCGGTCGACGACGCCGATTCGCTCGCGGTCCCCGTCTCGTCGCCGCCGGTCGTCGGTCCCGCGGTCGCGTCGGTGTCGTTCTTCTCGCCGGGACAGGCCCCGATCAGCAGGGCCGTGAGGATGATGGCAATTCGGTCGATGATCATGTCGGTTCTCGCTGGCCCGCGGCCTGGCACTCCGGCGCGGGCCTCCGGAACCGCGCGCCCCGGAGGGGCATTCCACCGGAGTCGGATCGACGTCGGTCGGCCCTGCCTGCGTCCTTTCCCCTTCACAATGGCCGCAGCTCGGCGATTCTGTCGCCTCCGGCGCCACCGCGCGGCCGAACGCCCGCCTGTCGGCCGCCCGCACCTGCTTCGCCGACGAACCGCCCGCTGCGCGCGGCTTTATCGGACCCGACCCGCCTCGTATCCTTTTCCGTCGATCGTCATGCCCACCCGCCGCCGCTTCCTCGCGCTCACCGCCGCCCTCCCCGCCGCCGCCTGCGGTCCGCGGCGGCCCGTCGCCCCGCCCGAGCCCCCGCCGCGCGCGCTCGACCTGCTGGTCCTCGGCGGCACCGGCTTCATCGGCCCGCACCTCGTGCGGCACGCCGTCGCCCGCGGTCATCGCGTATCCATCTTCACCCGCGGGCGGCGCAAGGCCGACCTGCCGGACAGCGTGGAGCGGCTGCTCGGCGACCGCGACGGCCAGCTCGGCATCCTCGCCGGTCGGCGCTGGGACATCGTCGTCGACGACTCCGCCACCCGCCCCGAATGGGTCCGGCAGTCGACGCAATTGCTCAAGGACCAGGTCGGCCGCTATCTCTTCACCTCCTCGACCGGCGTCTACTACCCCTATTTGCAGCCCGGCGCCGACGAGACCTGGCCCGTGCGCACCGAGGTCACCGATCCCGAGGACGGCTCCGAGGCCTACGGCGTGGCCAAGGCCCGCTGCGAGCGCGAGGTCCTGCAGGCCTTCGGCGAGCGCGGCCTCGTCGTCCGGCCGACCTACATCGTCGGCCCCGGCGACACCACCGATCGCTTCCCCTACTGGCCCGTCCGCCTGCAGCGCGGCGGCGACGTGCTCGCGCCCGGGCGCCGCGACGACCCGGTCCAGCTCATCGACGTGCGCGACCTCGCCGAGTTCATGCTGCGCCTGCTCGAGGACGGGCGCAGCGGGATCTACAACGCCGTCGGCCCGCGCGAGCCGATCACCATGCCGCAATTCCTCGAGGCCGCGCGGGCCGCCGCCAACCCCGAGGCTCGCCTCGTGTGGGTCGACGACTACGCCTTCCTCGAGGCCCACGGCATCTCCGATGCTGTCCCTTGGGTCATGTTGAAGGGCAACGACCTCGGCCACATGTCGACCCGCAACGCCAAGGCCGTGGCCGCCGGCCTGCGGTTCCGCCCGCTGGCCGAGACCGTGCGCGACACCCTCGAGTGGTGGCCCACCGTCCCCACCGAGCGGCGCGACGCGCCGAAATTCGCCCTCACCGCGGAGCAGGAGGCGCAGGCGCTGGCCGACTGGCGCGCCCGGGGCTGATCGCGCGCGGCGCCTCGGCCTCGGGGTTCCAGGTCGGCCGCCGACGTGGCGCCTGAGACATGACCTTGAGGCCAGGTTCATCCCGCGGCACCAGCGCGATCCGGACCAGCTGCAGCTCGCCGCGGTGGGCGGCGAGGAAGCGGACCAGGCGGTCGAAGCGGCGGTGATCGCCGCCCTGCCGCGCCCACGGCACGTCGACCCGCAGCGTCGCCGGCCCGGTCCACGCCAGCCGCGCATCGGGCTCGACCAGCCGCACCGCGGCGACCGCGAGCTCGCTCCCCTGGCGCAGCACCAGCTCGAGCTTGCCGAACCACACCGCGCCGTGCAGCAGCCACGACCGCAGATCGCCGACCGGCAGCGGGTAGCGGGCGATCCGTCGCCGCAGCCAGCCGTCGGCCGGGACCTCGGGGTCGACCGCGCTGCGGGCCAGGGCGAACACGTTCCACAGCAGGAACGCCGCGAACAGCTGCGGCACCATCGCCACGCCGAACACCGCCGCGGTGAACACAGCCGCCACGCGCGCGGCGCCCCAGAGCTCGTGCGGCGGCCCGGGCTCGGACCAGGCCGGCAGCCCCTCCCGCAGCGCCCGCTCGAGCGCCGTCTCGACGAAGCTGCGATACGGCTCGCGGGCGACGGGGGGCTGTCCTTCGAGCGCACGCATCGAGCCGAGCCAAGGCTAGCAGCCGCCCCGCGGCCGCGCACGCGCGCCGCAGCGAGGTGCGCCGGCGCCGGCGATCACGACAACAGGTCGCTGGCCGCGATCGGTGCGATCACCCGGTCGCGGAACAGCGCGTAACACACGCTGCCCGGCGGCAGCTCGAGGTCGCCGTGGACCAGCGCCGCGAACACCGGCGCGCCCGAGGCCGCGGGCGACGACGGGGTCGCGCCCTCGCCGGCGCGGATCCGCCGCAAGAACTGCTCCGCCGATTCATTGGCCATACGCGCGAAGCCGCGCACTCTGCCCGCCCCGCGCACGATCACCTGCCGGCCGCGCGCCGCCGCGTGCAGCAGCGCCAGCTCGAACATCGAGATCCGGACCCCGCTGGCGAAGTAGCCGATCATCTCCGGGCAGATCTTCGTGATCGCCTTGTTCGACGTCGCCACGTTGTTCATCTCGAATTGCCCGGTCGAATAGACGTCGAGCCAGTGCATCGTCGATTCGGCGACGTCGAGCACCAGCGGCATGAACACGCCGTTGTCGCCCTGCAGGTCGAACTTGAGCTCGACCTTGCGCGCGTCGAAGTGCTGCCCGCCGAGGTCGCTGCGCAGCATCATCCCGGCCCACGCCCGCTCGAGCCGCGAGAACGCCAGGCCGGCGTAGTTGTTGACGACCGTCACCGCGTAGCGGATCCCGCGGGCTTTGGCGCGCTCGCGGTGGACGTCGACGAATTCGGCGGCGCCGTCGGGGAACGGCGCGCTGCGCAGGTCGCCGGAGCTCTGCGCGATCGGCTGGCCGTCGGGCCCGTCGAACCGCAATTGATAATAGGAGCACACACCGACGTACTCCCACGATTCGTCGTAGAAGGCGACCGACAGGTCGATGTCGGTGGTCTGGCCGGCCTCCGGCTGGCACCAGTGGAGGAACAGCCGCACCACCTCGCCGGCCGGCAGCGCCACCCGCGAGCCGCGCGGCAGCGACACCGCCGCGCGGCTCGCCGTGCGCTCGTTGAACGGCACGACGACGTCGCGCAGCCCCTCGTCGAGCACGCAGGTCTCGAACCCCGGCTTGTCGGCGAGGCGGCGCAGCAGCTCGCGCTCGACCGCCGCGCCCGCCGCCGCGATCGCCCGCGGGGCCAGCGGCGCGCGCCGGTCCGGCGCCGACGTGCCCTTCGTGACCTGTCCCTTGGGCCAGAACACGCGCAGCGCCGTCGGCCGCCCGCGCGCCGGCAGGTGGCCGTGCAGCGTCAACAGCAGGGGGTTGGCCAGCCGCGGCGCCGCCGCGACGAACGCCGAGATCACGACGTCCTGGGCGCCCGCGTCGGCGCCCGCGACCCGCAGCGCGTGGTCGAAGCGCCGGCCCAGCTCGCCGGGGCGCGCCTGCAGCCGCTCGACCATCGCCGCCGCGTCGCCGGCCCGCGCCGCCGCCTCGATCGCCGCGTAGAAGCCGACGAACCGCGGCGCCGGCGTGCCGTCGGGCGCCTTCTTGCGGACCGTGGCGAACGCCCGCGCGACCTTCGGGAACCGCCCGGCGAACTCGTGCGGGTGGAGGAACTGCCCCAGCCACTGCCAGTACGAGCGGTGGCGCAGCATGTCCTCGACGAGCCCGTCGGGGTGCATCGACTCGAGGTGGGCCAGCACGGCTCGCCGCAGCGGCCGCGGCAGCGGCGCCACCTTGAAGCGGTACTTGTGCGTCACCACCGTCACCGTCCGCGCCTTCGGCAGCCGCTCCTGGCCGGCGAACACCTTCTTGAGCCGGGCCTGCAGTCCGCCGGCGGCGGGCTGCTCCGGCGCGGGTTGCTGGACCCGACGCCGCACGACCTCGCCCTGCAGCGACGGGTCGGCGCCGGAGAACACCGCGAGCGTGCGCAGCACGTCGGTCGCGGTCGCCAGGTGGGCCCGCGCCACCGCGAAGGTCGCCGGCGCGTTGCACTTGCGCAGCAGCGCGCCGAAGATCCGCGCCACGTTCTCGCGCACCGCGATCTCGTCCGGCAGCCACGCCAGCACCTGCTCGCCGAACTCGTCCGCGATCGCCCCGAGGTCGCCGGCGTCGACCGGCGACATCACCTGCGTGCGCGCGCAGAACGACTCGAACAGCGCCCGCGCCGCGGCCGGCAGGTCCTCGCCGAGGTCGAGCAGCTTGAAGCGGACCTTCTCGCGCGGCAGGCTGCGCTGGAGCAGCCGCCCCGGCTTGAAGAACGGCGAGTCGCGGTCGACGTGGTGCTCGCACACCGGGCACGCGCTGTAGTTGGCGCCGTCGAAGCAGTGGTCGCAGACCACGTGCATGCACGGGCTCAGCACGTGCGTCGTGCCGACCCGGCGGCAGAACACGCACGGCTGGCCCTCGGCCTGCAGGAAGTGGCTCAGCAGCTTGCGCAGGTACAGCTCCGACGTGTCCCTCGGGACATCCTCGGGGAACCGGCGGAACAGCGGCGTGTAGCGGACGTTCGCCCCGACCTGGGCCGCCAGCGCGGCGGCGACGAGGCGCGGCTGCAGCGCGAGCTCGTCGGGCGCCAGGGTCGCCAGCCGCTGCCGCAGCCGCCGCGACGCCACGTAGCCGAGCTGCGCCAGCTCGAGCTCGATCGCCTGCAGGTGCCGCTCGCTCGCCGTCGCCCGGCCCGGGGCCACGAACACCAGCCCCTGGCGGCGCAGCAGCGCCTCGCGGGTGGCGGTGAAGGTGGCTCCCATGGCGACGGGCGGAGAAAGGTGGAGGTAAGCGTCCGAGCTGTTTTTCTTAAAATGAATGAGAAGGAAGCCCGGACTGAGCCTCCATGGCCAGCGTAGAGCGAGCTCGGCGCCGGCGTCAAGCCGCGCGGCCGCTCGCGGGCTCGCGCGATCTTCTGCTACGAACGAGCGCGATGCCGCGAGAGCGCGCCCGAACGATCCTCGCCTGGAGCGGCGGCAAGGACTCCGCGTGGGCCGGCGTCGCGCTCGCCCGCGACCCGGCCGTCGAGCTCGTCGGCCTGCTCACCACCACGCGCGCGGACGACGAGCGCGTCGTCATGCACCGCACCCCGCGGGCCGCCCTGCTGGCCCAGGCCGACGCGCTCGGCCTGCCGCTGTGGGAGGTCGCCCTGCCCGACCCGTGCCCCAACGCGACCTACGAGGCGAAGATGACGGCCGTGATCGCCCGCGCCCGCGCCGAGCAGGTCGAGGCGATCGCGTTCGGCGACCTGTTCCTGGCCGACATCCGGGCTTACCGCGAGGACATGCTCCGAGGGACAGGTCTGCGCGCCGTCTTCCCGCTGTGGGGCGAGGACACCGGCGCCCTCGCGCGGGCGATGATCGCCGGCGGACTGCGGGCCACCGTGGTCGCCGTCGACCTCGCCCGCCTGTCCGCCGCCTGGCTCGGCCGGAGCTTCGATCGCGAGCTGTTGGCCGCGCTGCCGCCCGACGTCGACCCGTGCGGCGAGCGCGGCGAGTTCCACACCCTCGTCACCGACCTGCCGGGCTTCGCCCACCCGCTCGCGCTCCGCCACGGCGCCGTGTTCGAGCGCGACGGCCACGCCTTCCTCGACGTCGCCCTCGACGCCGACCCGCACGGCTAGTCCACGCGCATGCCCTCCGGGACATGTTCGATCGATACTACCGCGCTCGCGCCCACGCACATGTCCTCATGGACATGTCCTGTCCAACACCCAAGCTCGCGCCGACGCACCTGTCCGCCGGACACGTCCACCTGCCTCCTCGACATGTCCTCCGGGACATGTCGCGCCCCCGGCGGGCGCTCAGGCCATCGCCTTGGCCGGCGGCTTGGCGAGGAGCCGGTTGGCCAGCCAGCTCTCGTGCCCTGGCGCGATCGCGGCGACCGTCTCGGGGCGCACCCCGAGCCGCCGGCGCGCCTCCGTCAGCGGGACCGGCAGCAGGTCCTCGAGCCGCGCCTCGAGCATCGGCTCGGCCTCCTTGGCCATGCGCAGCCCGACGCGGACGTTGTGCCACACCCCGGGGATGTGCAGCGGCATCAGCAGCGAGTAGATCACGGTGCTCAGCCACAGCATCGCCGACGACGAGCCGAAGCCCTGCCCGATCATGAACGCGAACACCCCGATCTCGCCGGCCGGCGTGGTCGGGAAGCCGGTCAGCACGTGGACCAGGTCGTGCGTGGTCGTGTAGCGCAGCGCCAGCGGGTTGTCGGCCAGGCGCCGCTTCATCTCGTCGCTGATCACCAGCGGCTCGAGGTTGTTGCGGTCGAGCTGGTGGGCGAACGCGCGGCCGACCGTGCCCTCGGGCAGCGCCCGCAGCGCGGCCAGGTCGACCTCGAGGCACGGCGCCGGCAGCGTGTGCAGGCGGTCGTTGCCGGTGTGCTTCGGTCCGGCCAGGTAAGCGAACTTCAGCGCCGCGATGTCGCCGAGCGGCCGGCCCTCGCGCTGCATGCGGCTGAGCTCGCGCATTTCACTCCATTTCATCTTCTTGTCTCCTGAGGCCCGCGCGGGCGGCGGAGCGGGCGCGCGGTTTCGCGCCGGTTGCGGCTCCAAACGGCTCTCCGACGGGCTCTCGAGCAGTATTGACTAACTGACTGGTTCTGTCAAATTGGTCAGCAATGAATTTCGAGAGCCTCGCCGAGATGCGCGCCGTCCTCGAGGACGCGGTGGGTGACATCGACCCCGAGAGCAGCAAGGGCAAGAAGCGGCTGAAGATCATCGAGGCCGCGGTCGGCCTGTTCGTCGCCCACGGCTACCGCAAGACCAGCATCGACGACATCGCCCGCGCCGCCGGCATCGCCAAGGGCACGGTCTACCTCTACTTCACCACCAAGCTCGACGTCCTCTACGTCGCCTGCGCCTACGAGAAGCTGCGGCTGTTCGCCCTGCTCGACGGCTTCGAGGCCCCCACCCTCGACGCGCGGGAGCGCCTGCGGCAGTGGGTGCGCGCCTCGATCCTCATGGTCGCCGCCTCGCCGCTGCTCACCCGCGCCTCCGCCGGCGACCCCGACATGCTGGCCGCGCTGGTCGAGGCCATGCCCGAGCGCGTCGGCCAGGCCATGGCCGACGCCAACAGCTTCATGGGTCACCTCCTCGACGCCGCCGTCGCGCCGGCGCAGTGGACCGACGAGGAGCGGCACGCCCGCTCCGTCGTCCTCCAGGCGCTGACCCGCTTCGCCCCGCTCGTGCGCGACGACCCGCTGCGCCAGGGCCTGAGCATCGAGCAATTCGCCGAGACCCTCGCCGACGTGTTCGTCGACGGCATGCGCGTCCCCGACCGCGCGCGCGCCTGAGGCTCGCGCGGCGCCGCGGCCCGCCGCGAGCCGGGCCGCCGCTCACCGCGACGACGACCGGGCTGTCTCTCGGGACATCTCTCGACGCGGGCCTGCGTGCGCACCGCGCCGGGATTACCTGTCCCTCGGGACATCTCCCGACGCGGGCTACGTCCGCACCGCCGCCACCTCGAGCAGCACCGGCTGGCCGCGGCGGCGCGCCAGCTTGGCGCTGGCCGACGGATCGGCGTACCAGTCGGTCGCCGACACCAGCGTCCACGCAGCGCCCATCGCCGCGTGGAGCTCCGCCACGTCGTGCAGGTAGCTCGGCAGGTACAGGTCCTCGCCCTCGTGGTGGAAGTGGGCGCGCCCGCCGTCGGCGCGCCAGCGCGGGTGGATCTCGAAGACGTGCAGCCAGCCGCCCGGTCGCACCGCCCGGGCCGCCGCGGCCAGCAGCGGCGCCACGTCCTCCGCGTGCTCGAGCACGAGGCTCAGCAGCGCGCCGTCGAACCCGTGCAGCTCCAGCGCCTCGGCGGCGTCGCGGTGGACGAAGCGGGCCCGCGGGTCGGGCACGTTGCGGGCGGCAGCCGCCAGCATCCCCGGCGACACGTCGACGCCGACGTACTCCTCGAACCCGCGCGCCAGCAGGAACGGCGCGTTGCGCCCCGTCCCGCACCCGAGCTCGAGCACGCGCCGCCCCTCCGGGTGCCAGCGCCGCATCGCCACGGCCGTCATCGCCACCAGCGGGTTGTCGATGCGGTCGTACGTGGACGCCCACAAATCATAGCCTTGAACGACGTCGGTGGTCCTCATGTGTCCTCCCTGCGGGATTACCCGGTCGCGTCACGCGATTGGGGGCACTTTGCGTCCGCCAGACGTGCCCGCGGTATAGTCAATCCGCCCCGTCCTGGCAACCCGCCGCGGGCCGGCGGCGCGCTGGCCGTGCGTCGCGTCCATCGGCGCCGCACTCGGCTAGACTCTCCGCCGTGGCGGACCCCCCCGACGACCCGGCGGAGAGCACCCGGCGCCGTCCCGGGGAAGCATGGCTCGCGCACCAGGAGCGCCTCGCGCACCTCGCGCGAGTGGCCCAGGGCCTCGGGCCCGAGCGCGGGGCCGAATTGCTGCGGCGCGTGTGGGCGGCCGCGGAGTACCGCGACGTCTTCTGGCAGATCGCCACGCTCGTGGTGACGTGGGGCGCGGGCAGCGTCGCATTCCTGCGGGCGAGACTCGCGGAGGACCCGTCGCGCACGATCGGCGTCGTCGTGCAGGCGAAGTCCTACGGCGCGGAGGGGCTCGACGCGCTGCTCCCCGACCTTCGCGCGCTCGCCTCGGCCCCCGACCCGGACCTGGCGGAAGCCGCGGCCGGCGCCTGCGACTGGCTCGACGGCACCCGCGACGGCGCCTGAGGCCGTCCGAGCTCGACCCTGGACCGCGCTGCCGCGCCCCGGCGTGATCGGGGCCGTGCGCAGCCCCCGGGAGGCGCGCGGACGACCCGTGGTGCGGGTCGGCTCCGACATGTCTCTTCGACCAGCCCGTCGGACCCGCGGACGACCGGCCCGCGCGCGGCTCGACGTCGATGAACACGTCTCTTCGGCCAGCCCACCGGACCCGCGGGCGACGGCCGCGCGGTCGTTCCGCACGAACATGTCTCTTCGGCCAGCCGTCCGCGACCGCGCCGCCCGTCGGGCTCACATCGGGATCGGCACCAGCTCGGCCGCGAAGCGGAAGATGAGGAACTGGTGGTCGGGGTTGCCGCCGCCGCCCGGCCACATGAACGGGCTCTGCGGCGGCTTCACGTTGGCCGGGTCCCAGTTGAACCACATCCACTTCGCCTCGGCCGGCATGTCCATCGGGCACACCAGCGGGAACTCGTTGCCGGCCATCGGCCCGCCGTTGTACGGCGTCGTGTTGTCCTCGCCGAACGCGACCGCGCCGTACTGCGTGCCGACCTCGTCGACCCAGCCGACGCTGGTCGTGTTCGGGTCGAGCGCGCCCTGGTTGCACTTGACGATGTGGTCGTTGATCACCTGAAGCGACGGCCCGCCGCTGCCCGGCTGGTAGTCGACCCCGGTCGCGCACACCTCCCAGCCCTCGGTGCCGGTGAACACGTCCTCGCCGAAGTTGCCGCCGCCGTCCTTGCGGCGGAAGCGGGCCAGCACGCCCTGCGTCACCGACGAGTCGGCCCAGGCGATGATGTAGAGGAAGCTGGCGTTGTCGGCCTCCTCGTAGGGCACCACGTACTTCTCCGGTCCCTCGCCGCAGTTGAAGATCTGCCCCGCCGTCGTGTTCTCGATCCCGCCCCAGTACATCGAGATGTTGTCGTCGGTGCCGTACGCGAACCCGTAGGCGTTGTCGGCGGTGATCACGATCTCGATGTCGCTGGCCGGCTCGCCGGTCGTCTCCGTCGTCTCGCCGGTCGTCGTCGTCGTCGTCGTCTCACCCGTCGTCGTCGTCGTCCCGTCCGTGGTGGTGCTCGTCGTCGTCCCCGGCTCGCTGGTGCCGGTCGTCGTCGTGTCCGAGGTCGTCGTGTCGACGCCCTGCGTGGTCGTCGTCGTCTCGTCGGTGGTCGACACGCCGGTGCCCTCGGTGCCGACCGTGCTGGTCCCGCCGGTCGGGTCGTCGGTCGTCTGCGTGGTCGTCGTCGGGTTCACGTTGCCCGTCGTCGGCTCGGTCGCGGTGCCGGTCGTCGTCGACGCCTCGCTCGCCGTCCCGGCGCTGGTATCGCCGGAGTCCGGGCAGCCGCTCGCCAGCAGCGACAACACGGCGATCGAGCGCGACGATTGAGCAACTTGCAAAAAACAGTCTCTCAACATGACGCCACGTTACCCGATCGCGCGAAACGGCGGCGATCGATCGGCGTCGCGGTCACGATCGCGCCGACCGGCGCCCGGGCCGACCGCCTCCGTGCCGCCCCGATTCGGGCGTCCCCCGGGGCCGTCGTCCGCCGGGCCGCCGGCGCTCGTCGCGGGGACATCCACCGGTCTACCGACGCGATCGCGCGGGCCGGTCCCGGGCCCGCAAAGCGCGAAGGACCGATTCGCGGTAGCGCGAATCGATCCGACGCGTCACGCGCGGGGCCGCCGCGCGCATCGATCGGACCGCGGAGCGTCGCGCGGACCGGCGAGGACTCCCCTGCGCTCGCCGCTCGCGCGCCGCTCCGCGGTCTCACCGGCCGCGCTCAGCGCCCGCCGCCGGCCAGCTGCATGAGCTGCTCGACCTCGCTGTACGAGACCACCCCGGCCACCGTCGTGTCCTTCTTCGTCATCGGCCGCCACACGAAGTCCGGGTGGCGGCGCTTCGACCCGCCGACCCACTCGCCGCCGATGATCCGACCGACGCCGTCGAGCTCGAGGATGTAGTCGTAGCGCTCGGTGAACGTGAACGTCGCGATGTTTTCGACCAGCTGTTGGTTATAGCCCGGGCCCGCCTCGTTGATCCAGTAGACCTCCGTGCGGACGCGCCGCAGCTCCGCGGCGTTGGGGTTGAAGCGGTACTCCGAGCCGCCCCGGCCGAGCATGTCGTTCGCGGTCGCGGCCGAGACCTGCTCGTCGCGGGTCACCTTGTAGCCGACCACCGGGTGGTTCCAGACCTCGCGGTCGTAGGTGCGGTCGAACACGAACGAGTCGCCCTGGATTCCGAGCATGTTGGTCAGCGCGACGTGGAAGCTGCCGGCGTTGGTGTCCTGGCACGCCTGGCTCTTGATGCTGCCCTTCGTGTTGCAGCGCAGCGACATGAAGCGGACCGACAGGCCCTCGGTGTAGGTCAGGCTGATGAGCGCCTTGAGGTCGGAGATCTCGAAGTGGACCCCGTTGTAGGTGACGCCGTGCTCGGGCTCGCGCTCCATGATCGCGGCGGGCGCCCACGCGTGGCACAGGCCCATCCACGTCTCGATGCAGCGGCCGCGCGACTCGCCGCGCCGGCGCCCGCACACGCGCCCCTTCACGTTCGCGCAGTCGGAGTCGTAGCGGCACGACTTGGTGCCTTCGATGCTGCCGATGCCGAACCGGCTGGAGATCACCGCGCCGACCCCCGCGCGGCCGAACGCCGCCCCGTACTTCTCGGCCGGCGAGCGGATCTTCGAGCCCGCCCAGCGGTAGTTGATGCTGTCGTTGTAGGTCGGCCAGTAGTAGCCCGGCCACGGCGCGCGCTCCGCCCAGCCCTCGCGCGGCAGATCGTCGAGCTCGTAATTGAAGTCCTTGCTCAGGAGGCGGGGGTCGTCCGCCTTCGTCCAACCCTCGCGGTAAAGCAGCGCCTCCTCCTGCTCCTCGGTGAGCGCCGGCTCGTCTTCCTCGTCGGCGGCGAGCTCGTCGGTCTCGTCGAGCGGCTCGTCACAGGCGGACAGCCCCGAGCAGAGCATGCCGAGCGCCAGCGCGGCGCGGAAGGTGAGACGGCCCGCGAGACGGCTCGCGGAGGATGAGGATGGAATCGTGAATGACATGAGACACCTCGAAAAAAAATGGTCTGACCGATTCGCACGTTCTCCGTCGTCGTCAGCGGCAGCATCGCCGCCGGGTCCTCGGGAGCGACATCGAGGCGGAGCGGTCGTCACGCAGCGTCGAGCGACAGCCTCGCATGATTCTCCTCTCGTCTCGCAGCGCCGGTGAGGCCCCGCCGAAGCGGTCCCCTGCGTGAGCGCGATTCACAGGATCGACGGATCGATCCGGACAATGACGGCAGTGCGACGGTGTCGGAGTCGGCTCACCGAGACGACAGGCGAGCGCGGCGCGGCATGGGTCGCACGGAGGAGACCGGCGGGAGATCCATCCAGTCGAGGTCAGCGTGACGGTCGCCGGTAGGGTTTACGACGAGCCGCGGGGGCGAGGCCGCCGCGGGGGTTCGTCGCCGAGTCGGGGAGGTGCGCTCGATCTGCCGTTCGGGCGCTGCGCCGGGTGGCGCCGAGACTCGGGGGAATGGGTCAGCGGATCAGCGACGAGGCGAGGTCCTCGCCGCTCGAAGCGGAGCGCCCGAGCGGGCTCGAGCGCTCCGCTGCTGGCGGGCCGGCGCGATCGTCAGGCGATCGTCGGGCCGACCCGCCGCGGTCGGCTCACTTGCCGACGTGCTTGCCGACGCCCTGCGTCACCAGCATCACGCACTCCGAGCCGGTGACGTACACCAGATCCTGGTCGAACTGGCCCGGGGTGACCGGATTCGGCTCCTTGCCGAAGCCCTGGGTGTAGCCCGGCTTACCCCAGCGCTGACCGTACCCCGGCTTGCCGATGGTCTGGTCCTTGCCGAAGCCCTGGTCGACGTCCTTGCCGAAGCCCTGGTCGACGTCCTTGCCGAAGCCCTGGTCGACGTCCTTGCCGAAGCCCTGGTCGACGTCCTTGCCGAAGCCCTGGTCGACGTCCTTGCCGAAGCCCTGGTCGACGTCCTTGCCGTAGCCCTGCTGGCCGTAGCCCTGCTGGCCGTAGCCCTGGCCCCAGCGCTTGCCGAAGCCCGGCTTGCCGATCGTCTGGTCCAGATCCTTGCCGATCGTCTGGTCCAGATCCTTGCCGATCGTCTGGTCCAGATCCTTGCCGATCGTCTGGTCCAGATCCTTGCCGATCGTCTGATCCAGATCCTGGCCGATCGTCTGGTCCAGATCCTGGCCGAGCTCGTCCTCGACCATCTTGCCGATGTTCTGGTCGATGTTCGGGCCGATGTTCTGGTCGAGGTCCTGGAGCAGCTCCTGCTCGACCTTGCCGACGTTCTTGCCGATCGTCTGGTCGAGATCCTGACCGAGCTCCTGGTCCAGATCCTTGCCGATGTTCTGGTCGAGGTCCTGCACCAGCTCCTGCTCAAACTCCTCCTCGAGCTTGCCGATGTTCTGGTCCATCTCGTGCTTGCCGAAGCCCTGGCCCATGTCGCCCTTGCCGAAGCCCTGGCCGATGTCGCCCTTGCCGAAGCCCTGGCCGATGTCGCCCTTGCCGATGTTCTGGTCGATATCCGGCATCACCCCCGGGAGGACCGGCGGGTGGACGTCTTTGCCGAGGCCCTGGCCGACGTCTTGATCGAAGCCCTGGCCGCCGCTCCAGCGCTCACAGACCGCCACGCCCGAGTCGTCGCACGCGCTGCGGCAGCGGCTGGCGTCTTCGGAGTCCGCCGCCACGTCGCACGCCGCCAGGCACTCCTCGGCGTCGAGGATCGTGCACGAGCGGTTCTGGGTCAGCTGCTCCACCTCGGCCAGGCAGGTCTCGAGCTGCAGCAGTTCGTTTTGACCGTAGCCCTGATGGCTACCACCCCACCGAGCTTCGTCCGAGGCCGTCGCCGTGACAGGCATCGAGAACGCGAGCGCGGGGAACAATACAAGAATGGTACGCAACATGGGAGGGTTTCCTTTCTCTGTCTCGAAAGCAGCCGGCGGGTCAATCCCGCCTGAGCTCTTCCGGACGAACTATTGGTTGGTAGTCCCGGGTAGGCAAAGCTACGGTGTGGTGGAGCGCAAACGACGACAACGACCATCATTGAGATAACCCCCTCTCCGTGCTATTACAGCCGCGAATTCCAGGGAATTGCCGGGGCCTCGCCGCGGCGGCGGGGCGCGCGGAGAACCGCACGAACGGGCTTTATTTCCGCCGCTGCGACCGCCTCGCCGACTGCTATCAATGTCGTCCGCCTGGCGCGATCGTCGGTCGCGCCGGAGTCGTCCGCGCCTGCGCGATATCGAATGTCGTTCGCCGATCGATCGCGCGAATATGCCAGCACATCGCCGCCGCGATCAATCTGCCAGTGCATCGATTCCTTCTATAGGAGCGAGCCACCGGCGAGCGCGTGGCAATGCTCGTCGCCTTCGCGGCGCTCGCCGCGGCCGCGTCGACGCCCTCACCAAGAGCCGCTCGCCGCCCCCGCACGTCGGCCGCCGCGCGGGCCGGATCGCCGCGGCCGCCCGTCGTCCCGCCGCGTGCGGCCCTCCTCCGCCGCCCGCACGCGTCCCGTCGGCGGCCCGCCTCAGGGCCCCCGACGGGCAGCCGCCGGCGACTCCCGGTGCGCGGCAGCCGACCTCCGCGGCGCCTCGGCGGTACGCTCGAACAGCGAGGCCCCGCCCGCGGCGAACGCCCGGACAGCGCGATGACGCGGGCCCATCCAGCGCCGCCGCGCCGACCTGCCCGCCCCTCCCGCCGCCGTCGCGTCGACGGGCGACAATCCCCTCGTCACCGCCAACCCGGCAACCACCCGCCCTGCAGGCGCGCCTCGCTCCGTCGCTGTCACCTTGAACATGCTCGACGAGACCTAACCGTCGAGCATGTCCATTCACTCGCTCTATTCGCGCTCGTCCAACGTCGTCATGAAGCCTGCCCGGACATGTCGAAACGAACATGACTCTTTCGCCATGTCTCTGTGGGCATGTCCTTCCGCACATCCGCGGACCGGCCGCGTGAGCCCGGCTCGTCCTCGCGCTACCGCCGGTGACGCCGGCGTCGCCCTCGCACGAGCCATGGCAGCGCCAGCAGCCACCCGGCGCCGCCCGCGTTCGCGCTGCGGCAGCCGCAGCCCTCCGCGCCCGGGTCGTCCTGCCCGCCGGTCTCGCCGGCCGAGGACCCTCCGTCGCCGCCCTCGTCCTCGCCCGTCTCCGCGCCCGTCGACGTCTCCTCTGGCGCCGTCGTCGGCGCCGCGCCGGAGCTCGCGCCCGTCTCGCCGGTGCTCGTGCCCGGCTCGCCGGTCGCGTCGGAGCTGCCCCCCGGATCCGGCTCACCGGTGGTGCCGCCCTCGCCCTCCGTCTCCTCCCCCGGATCCGTCGCCGCCTCGATCTCGACCGCGTACAGCCAGCCGTACACGTCCTCGTCGGGCTGCCCGCCGATTGCGGTGCTGACGTACGCCCGCGAGCCGTCGGCCGTGAACCGCGCCCGCGCGCTCGGCATCTGATAGGTCCCGTTCTCGATCGGGAACATGATCTTCCACAATTGCGCCCCCGTCGCCGCCTCGTAGGCGACGAGCTCCCCGTCGGGCGCGATGTTCATCCCGTCGATCAGGATCGTGTCGCCGTCGGGGCTCAGCGACGGTCCCAGCCGCGAGCCCGGGTCCATCCAGCTCTCCCAGCGCAGCGAGCCCTGGGCGTCGAGCGACGTCAAGTACGCCCCGTCGTGCATCACGTACAGGTTGCCGTCGGCGTCGAACTCGGGCGTCGACACCACGTTGCCGGGGTCCGGATGATACGACCACACCCGCTCGCCGCCGCCGGGCTCGTACGCGTGCAGCCCCCAGCCGTCGGGGAGCCCCCAGCTCGACAGATACACGCGACCGTCCGGCCCCACCGCCACCTGCCCGCGAGGAGAGAACGAGCCCGACATCGATTGCACGTACGTCGCGAATCGCTGCTGTCCGTCGAGGCCGAAGCCGAACAGGAACGGCGGCGTCGGCATCCCATGATAAATGTCGCCGAGCGTCACCGCGAAGTACGCCTGGTCGTTCGGCCCGTTCGCGCGCGACGGCCCGAACAGCAGCTCGTGCGAGCGCTCGTAGTACCCGCCGCTCAGCGACGGCTCCCCGGCGCTGCTCCACACCAATTCCCCGGAGGGCTTGATCCGCTGCAGCCCGCCGCCGGGCGCCGTCACCGCCCAGTACACGTCGCCCTCCGGTCCGACCGCCGGCCCCGACACGGTGTTGGCCCACGACTCGTTCAGGATCCACTTCAGCGTCCCGTCGGGCGCCAGCGCGTGCAATTGCAGGTCCGGGCCGAGCGGGTCGATCCCCACGTAGCTCGACCCGTCGGCGCCGACCGCCACCGGTCCCTCGCTGCCGCTGCCGTGCTCGTGACCGGCCTGCCGCGGCCCGTCGTGGATCCATTTCAGGAGGCCGTCGGGCGCGAGCGCGTACACGAACCCGAGCGCGTCGACGGCGATCACCGTCCCGTCCGGGCCGATCCCGCTGCGGTGGCCGATCGACATCCCGTCGACCTGGAACCGCCACGCGATCCGCCCGTCCGGCGGCGGCAGCGGCTCGATCGTCAGCGGCACCGCCTCGCTCGCGCCCTCGCTGGTGATCACGCGCAGCGTCGTGTCCCCGAGCGGCACGTCCTGCGTGACGTAGGCGCTGATCGCCGTGTCCTCCCAGCGCGCGGTCGCCACCGGCACGCCCCCGATCTCCACGCGCGCGCCCTGGACCAGCCCGGGCGCCTTGCCGAAGTCGGCGCCGGCGATCCGCACGCGCCCGTTTTGCGTCACGGAGGCCGACGAGAGCGAGGTGATGTGCGGCGGCGCGGCCAGCACGGACGGCGCGATCGCAAGCACCGCGCAGAGGGTGGAGAACTGCAACACGAGACGCATCGAAGAACCTCGAAAGAGCGCGCGGCCGCCGGGGCCGCGCTCCCCCCTCAGTCCCCGTGGCCTCGTCGCTGTTACAACCTTTTCGCGGCACCTGTCGCGCGCGCCGGCCGCCGCGCGGCCTCACGAACTCGGACCTACATCCTGCACAGGCGCGCCGGAGTTGCCCCCGAGACACGGATCGGCAGTATCGACATCACGCCCGGAGCAGCTCGGGCCACCGGCCCGATGACGCATGATTCATGGCAGGGCAGCCGCCGATCATTGCCTCGTCTCGCAGCACTCACGATCGGTCCCGTGACGCACGACCGCGAGGACTCGCAGACGCGGCGAGCCGCCGGACGCGATGCACCGCCCGCTCGTCGACCGCCCGCATGCGGGTATGGCGGCCGGCGTCCCTCGGCCCGAGGATCGAAATCACCTGACCCTTCGGTCAGCCTTCCCCCTCGCTCGGCCCCTCGTGCTCCCAGCGCACGATCGGCCGCCCGTGCAGCGGCAGCCGCGTCCCCGTGTTCTCGCACCGCGGACAACGCAGCGCCTCGGGCACGGGCATCGGCGCGCACGCGCTCGCCCGCCCCGCGACCACCTGCACTTCGGGACAGCCGCAGCGCGGGCACGCCGGCGCCGCGTTCACGGCGACCCCCCGCGGCCCAGCACCCCCGCCATCGGCGCGCACGCGCTCGCCCGCCCCGCGACCACCTGCACTTCGGGACAGCCGCAGCGCGGGCGCGCCGGCGCCTGGCTCACGGCGACCCCGCGCGCTTGCGCAGGCGCTCGCGGAGCTCGGCCGGCACCGACTCGTGGCGGCGCGGATCGGCCAGCGGGCGCACCAGGTCCTCCGGCGCGATCAGCCACGGCGGCTCGGGCACCTCGTCGAGCTCGTAGAAGCCGCCGCAGAAGCACGCGTGCGGGCACGACGCGCACACCGGCTTGCGGATCCGGCGCTCGGCGAGGTACTGCGCCAGGTTGACCGTCTCGTTGTTGACGAACGCCATGTGGCGCTCGAGCTTGCCGAGGTCGCCCTGCATCCGCGCCTCGTGGCCCGGCATGAAGCAGAACGGCAGGTTGATGATCTGCAGCTTCATCCGCGCCTGCCACGCCTCGATCACCGCGCTCAGGGCCGCTGCCGCGCGGGCCGTGTCGGGGGCCAGCATCGCCGTCGCCCGCCCGAACGGCGTCAGGAATTGATAGTTCACCCAGCGCAGCCCGAGCGACCACGCCAGCGCCGTGATGCCCTCGAGCTGCGCCTCGTTGTGCTTGGTGATCGTCACGTTGAGGCCGAGCTCGACCCCGCGCGGGGCCAGGCGGACCGCGTTGCGCACCCCTGCGAGCGTCTGCTCGAAGGCCTCGGCGACCCCGACGTTCTGCGCGTGCGTGCGGGCGTCCGCCCCGTGGACGCTGAACAGCAGCGACGACAGCCCCGAGTTGACCAGGCGGGCCGCGAACGCCTCGTACGCGCACAGCCGGCCGTTGGTCGTCACGTTGATCGCCCGGTAGCCGAGCGCGCGCGCGTGGCGGATGAGGCCCAGCAGGTCGGGGTGCAGCGTCGGCTCGCCCCCGTCGATGTCGAGCAGCTCGACCCCTTGCTTGCGGTAGTGGGCCAGCTGCTCGCGCAGGCGCTCGCCGTCGCCGTGGAGCTGCGTGCGCGTGCCGACCGCGCAGAAGCTGCAGTGGTTGTTGCACGCGTAGGTCGCGTTCATCACCAGCTTGCGCGGCCCCTGCGACGCCCGCAGCCGCTGCTCGAACGTCCAGCGGAACTTCTCCAGCAGCGCGGCCGGCACCGTCGCCCCGGTCGGCGCCCGCTGGAACCGCGGCCCCCAGTCGCCGTCCTCGGGCGGCGGCGCCAGCGGCAGCGAGCGAGCCAGGCGCGTGCCCGGCAGCGGCGTCGCGAACTGCACCGCCGGCCACGCCTTGAACCTGTCCCACAGATCCAGCGCGAAGCTCAGCGTCTGGTTGATCTCCGCCGCCGACTCGCCCGGCTGGCCGATGATGTAGTGGATCATCAGCGGCACCCCCGCCGCCGCCGCCGCCTCGGCCGCGCGCACGATCGCCGCCAGGTCGAGCCGCTTGCCGACCACCTCGTCGACCACCCGCTGCACCCCGCTCTCCGCGCTGACGCTGAGGGTCGTGATCCGCCCGCGCATCGCCTGCAGGTGGCGCGGCTCGAGGTAGTCGGCGCGCAGCCCGTTGGGCAGCTCGAAGCGCAGGTCGAGCGCCTGGATGTCCTCGAGGACATGATCGAAGTGCGCCGGGTGGACGTTGATCAGCTCGTCGAGCACGAACACCCGCTCGGCCGCGTGCTCGCGCGCCAGCGCCGTCAACAGCCGATGCAGCGACGCCCGCGAGTGGCGGCGCTGCGTCTTCGGCCGGCCCGCCGCCACGTCCGGGTTCGAGCTGCAGTGCGCGCACTGGAACGGGCACCCGCGGCTCGTCACCGCCGGCAGCGTGCGCCCGTCGATCGGGAACGCCCACCCGCCGCGGCCGAGCCCGCGGACCACCGCCGCGTGGAACTCGTGGTACGCCGCGAGGTCGACCTTCGACCATGCCGGAACGGGCAGGTCCTCGAGGACAGGTTGTTCCCCGCGGTGCAGCCCGCGCGGCGCCGGCCCGCCCGCGAGGTACGCCTGCAGCAGCGCCGGCACCGTCACCTCGGCCTCGAACTGCACGTACGCCGCGGCCTCCGGGTAGCTGGCGAGCAGCTGCGGCGCCGCCACGTAGTGCTGCCCTGACTGGTAGCAGTCGGCCAGCACGATCGGCGCCGCCTCGCCGTAACGCCCCCGCAGCCCGGCGAGGAGGTCGCCGAGGAGGTCGTCGCGCGCCGGCGGCCGGTGGAACGGCGTGACCGCGACCACGATCGCCGCCGTCGTCGGCGGGCACGCGGCCAGCGTCGCCGCGACCGTCGCCCCCAGGTGCGCCCGCCCGTCGTCGCGCCAGCGCAGCCCCGACGCCGCGTGGCGGACCTCGCCCGCGTCGTCGCCTCGCCGCTCGCCTGTCGCGGACCGCACGTCCTCCGCGCCGCGCAGCGTCTCCTGCCTCGCCGGCAGCGCGTACGCGTCGACCAGGTCGCACTCGATCCCTCGCGCCTCGAGCACCGCTGCCAGCTGGACCGCCCCGAGGTCGACGAAGTACGGGTAATCGATGAAGTCCCGCGCCACCGACACGGGCGGATGGACGACGAGGACGCGGCCGGGGCGCACGGCCGGCGACGTTAGCACGCTTGCGGCCTGCGCGGGGCGCCGGGTACGATTGGCCCGGAATGGACGCTCTCCCCGCCACCGCGGTGCAGCACGAAGAGGCCGCGCACGAGCGGCGCAACTGGGTCCGGCTGACGTTCGACTGCAACGACCGCTGCGTGTTCTGCCTCGACGCGCACACGCACAACGGCACGAACCGCGACCGCGAGGAGATCAAGGCCCAGATCCTCGACGGCCGCCGGCGCGGCGCCACGCGCCTGATCCTCTCCGGCGGCGAGCCCACCATCCACCCCAACTTCGTCGACTTCGTGCGCCTCGGCAGGCGGGCCGGGTATCGCAAGATCCAGACCGTCACCAACGGCCGCATGTTCGCCTATCCGGCCTTCCTGCGGGCCGCCCTCGACGCCGGCCTCAGCGAGATCACGTTCTCGATCCACGGCCCCAACGCCCGGATCCACGACGCCCTCGTCGGCACCAGGGGCGCCTTCGACGAGGAGGTCAAGGGCCTGCGGGGCGCGCTCGCCGACGGCCGGCCGGTCGTCAACATCGACGTCTGCGTCAACCGCGGCAACGTCAAGCAGTTGCCCGAGCTCATGGCCACCTTCACCGCCATGGGCGTGCGCGAGTTCGACCTGCTGCACGTCATCCCGTTCGGGCGCGCCTACAGCGAGGGCCGCGAGGTCCTCTTCTACGACCTCGAGGCCATGCGGCCCTACCTGCTCGAGGCCTTCGCCTACGCGCGGAGGCCCGGGATCCATGTCTGGCTCAACCGGTTCCCGCCGCAGCACCTCGAGGGCTTCGAGGATCTGATCCAGGACCCGCACAAGCTGATCGAGGAGGTCCGCGGCCGCAAGGAGGAGTACGCGCTGCTGCTCGAGCACGACATCCCGCTCGACTGCCGTGCCCCCGAGCGGTGCAAGCACTGCTACCTCCAGCCGCTGTGCGACCGCCTCGACGACGTCCGGGCCGACCTCGCCGGGCGAGCCTTCGAGGTCCTGCGCGTCGACGCCGCCGCCGAGCGCCACGCCCCCGTCGCCTACGGCGGCGACCCGGCCAGCCGCCAGCACGCGGCCGCCCGCCTGCGCCGCGTCCTCGCCGAGCGGGCCCTGGCCGCAGGTCTCTCGGGACATGCCCCCGAGGACAGCCCCGAGGCCTGGGGCGGCACCGCCGACGAGGCCGCCGCCGGCATGGCCGAGGCCCGCGCCGCCCGCGCGCGCGACCGAGCCGACCTCACGGCCGAGCCTGCAGCCGACGCGTCGGGGCATGTCCTCGCAGACACCTCGCCGAGCTCGCGCGAAAGCGCCGCGCAGGCGGCTGCCGGTCCCTCGGGACATGTCCCTCCCGCCACCTCGCCCGGCCGCCCCGACGTCCTGCCGCCCACCCCCTCCGCCGGTCCCTCGGGACATGTCCCTCACGCCACCTCGCCCGGCCGCCCCGACGTCCTGCCGCCGACCCCCTCTGCCGGTCTTTCGGGACATGTCCCTCACGACACCTCGCCCGGCCGCCCCGCCCTCCTGCCGCCGAACTCGTCCGCCGGTCCCTCGGGACATGTCCCTCACGCCAACTCGCCCGGCCACCCCGAGGCCGCGGCGCAGCCGACCGCTCCCGCCGGCCCGCGCCGCCTCCGCCTGCCGCTGCTCGGCGCCGGCCCCTCGCTCCCCGCCAGTCCCGCGCGCCCGCGCCTCGACGCCCGCGCCCTCGCGGCCGCCGCCGAGCCGCGCGCGCTGTGGCTGGTCGCGCCCGACCTCGCCGCCGCCGAGGCCCTCGCCGCCGAATTCCCCGGCGTCCCCGAGCTCGAGCTCGAGCTCGCCGATCCCGCCGCCCTCCTCGCCCGCCTTTCGGACATGTCCGCGGCGCCAGGTCCCGAAGGCCAGCCCGTCACGCTCGCCGGCAAGCGCCTCACCCGCGTCGTCGTCGCCGATCCGGCCGCGGCCGCCGCCCTCCTCGGCCTCCACCTCGATCTCGACGTCGTCCTCCTGCTCTCGCGCGCCGCCGAGCCCTGGCTGCTCGCCCTCGATCGCGCCCCGCCGCGCCTGGTCCTGCGCCAGCCCGCGCGCGAGCGCCTGACCGAGTCGGCCGAGCTCGACCTCGACCTCGTCGCCTTCTTCGCCGCCTTCCGCCACCCCGTCCCGGTCGAGGCCGTGCCCGCCTGCGTCCTCGGCCGGCCCCCGCGCGAGCGCCCCCGGGTGTTCGACGCCGCCCAGCTCGGGCCCGACGGCGGCCTCGAGATCTTCCGCTACGCCCGCCGCTTCATCGACGACGGCTTCCACGTCAAGAGCCTGCGCTGCAAGACATGTTCGTACGACCATGGCTGCAAGGGCATGCACATCAACTACGTGCGCGCCCACGGCTTCTCGGCCATGCGACCTGTCCCTTGAGCCATGCGCTCGCCCGCCGCCACGCTCGCCGTTCGGCTCGCCCGCACGGGCCGCAGGAGACCCGCCTCGTGACGCGCCCCGGTCCGCTGCCCGCGCGGCGCCTGCAGGCCGCCCTCGACGCCGGCGACCTCGACGCGCACGACCCCCGCCTCGGCGCCCGCGGCTCCCTGCTGCGCGCCGTCGCCCTGGCCCGCCACGGCCGCCTGGCCCAGGCCCGCGCCGCGGCCGAAGCTGCCCTGAAGGACAGGCCCGACGACGCCGCGGTCGCCCTCGCCGCCGCCGCCGTCCTGCGCGCCACCCACGACTATCAGCGCAGCCTCGACGCCCTCGCCGCCGCCGCCCGGGCCGCCCCCGCGGCCACCCGCGCCGCAGCCACCCGCGCCGTCGGCTACGCCAGCGCGCTCGGCTGGGAGCGCGAGGTCGCGGCCGCGCTCGCCCTCGGTCGGGCCGCCGACCCCACCGCCGCGACGTGGGACGCCTTCGAGGCGCAGATGCACCTGCGCGGCGGCGACCTCGAGCTCGCCATCGCCGCCGCCCGCCGCGGCCTGCAGCGCGCCCCCGAATCGGCCAAGCTGCGCATGGAGCTGGCGGCCGCGCTGGCCCGCGCCGGTCACGATCACGACTGCGCCGTCGAGGTCGCCGCGGCGGTCCGCCTCGCCCCCGCCGGCGACGCCGCCTTCTACCACCGCGCCGCCCTGTTCGCCCTGCTCGAGGCCGGCGACCTCGCCGGCGCCGCCCGCCACGGCGAGGCCGCGCTGCGCCTCGCCCCCGACGACCCGCCCGTCGCCCTCGCCCTCGCGGACATGTCCCTCTGGGCAGGCGATCACCGGGCCGCGCAGGCCCGCGCGGAGGCCGTCCCCGGCCCGCGGGGCCGCGCCGGCGCCCGGCGGATCCGCGGCCAGCTCCTGCTCGCCGGCGGCGACGTCGAGGCCGCCCTCCGCGAGCTCGAGCTCGCCTGTTCGCGGCCCGACCCGGCCGCCGAGCTGTCGCGCGCCGAGGCCCTGATCCGCCTCGGCGCCTGGGACCCCGCCCACGCCGCGCTCACCCGCGCGACCGCGATCGGCGACGGCTACCTGTTCGCCGCCTGGATGCTGCGCTTCCTCGCCGCCGCCGGCGAGCGCCCGGCCCCCGACGCGCCCGTGAACCCGCGCCAGATCGAGGAGTTCGCCGAGGCCCTCGCCGAGGTCTCCCCCCTCGGCCCCGCCGCGCTCGCCGACGATCGCCAGGGCCCGCTGGTCGCCGCCACCCGCGACGCACTCGCGCGCATGGGCTGCAACCGCTCCGCCTTCGCCACCTATCACGACGGACATGTCCTCCGGCGCCTGTCCACGAGGACAGGTGTGCGCCACGCCTCGCGCCAGGCGCTGCAGACGATCCGCAGCGCCGACCCGGCCCGCGCCCTGGCCCTGCTCGACGCCGCCTGCGCCCGCTGGCCGCGCTCCTCGCTGCCGCTGGCCCACCGCGGCGAGCTGCGGATGTGGCTCGGCGACGACGCCGGCGCCCGCGCCGACCTCGAGGCCTCCCTGGCGATCAACCCGCGCACCCGCTGGGCCTACGTCGGCCTCACCCTCCTGGCCCATCGGGCAGGCGACTCCGCCGGCGCCCTCGCCGTCTCCGCCGCCGGCATCGCCCGGATGCGCGGCACCGTCGGCCCGGCCGTCTACGCCCACCGCGCCGGCGCGCGCGCGGCCACCGGCGACCTCGCGGGCGCGCTCGCGGACCTCGAGCACGCCGTCTCCAGCCATCCGGCCCGGATCGGCGCATGGGTCGAGCTCGGCCTGACCTACGCGGCCGCCGGCGACCTGCCCGGCCTCGCCCGCGCCTTCGACCACCTCCGCGCCCACGCCCCCGGCCTCGTCTCCGACGCCGCCGCCGCCGTGCAGCGACCTGCCTGGGGAGACATGTCCTTTATGCCATGCCCGGAGGACCAGACGGCGATCCTCGCCGAGGCCCTGGCGATGCTCCGCGGCAACCGCTCCTCGACCTGCGTCACCTACATCACCCGCGCCGGCCAGCTCCGCACGGTCCCCCACGGCCCCGCCGCGGCCCACCCGACGAGCCGCATCGACGCCGACCTGACCGGCATCCGCGCCCTGCTGCTCCGCTCGCTCGGCGCGAGCTGAGGACCCGGTCGTCGCCGACGACGACGGACGGCTCGGTCGAGCTCGTCGTCGTCTCGAACGGTCGTGCGCGACGCGAGGGCCGGCGGTCTTGGCCGCGAATCTGGAACCAGCGCGCCTACCACATCACCAAAAATCGCGTCTGGTCGCCATTTTAATCGAGAGCTAGCCCTGGGAAATCAACGTTCTGACTGAAACGACATTCCAGATCCGACAGCCGGATCCACCGCTAACGGCCCGCCGAGCTTGTGGACGCGTTCAGGCGCGCGCTGCATCGGCGCCCCGGGCCGTCCGGGTAGTCAGGAGCCCCGCGCCGAGCCCGGGCATCGGTCGCAGCAGCCAGCACCCGCGGCGGGACCGCTCCGAGGCCGAGGACAGTTCCGCCGTCCGCCGAGAGCGTCGAGCGACGGTCCCTCCGCTGAAGGAACTCGTCGACGCTGCGCGCGGTTGCTCCGTGGTGCTTTGAGATCGGCGAGCTCCGCGGCAACATGTCGGCGTGGGACTCCACTCCAGCACCGAAGGCATCGATAGAGCGAGCGTGCCGCGGACCCAGTCGCGGCGTATCCTCGGGGTGACGGCTGCGCTCAGCGCTGTCTTGCTCGCGTGTCAGCGTCCGGCGCTGTCGGCAGAGGAGCGACCAGACGAGGCTGATCGTGCGGAGGCGCTCGACCCGCAGGCGAGCACGCGTGCGGCCGACGAGATCCGCGACCTGCTGCTGGAGGAGCGCATCGAGGCCGCGCGAGCTCGCGTGGACGTGCACGTCGCGGCCTTTCCCGACGACGTCCGGCTGCGCTGGCTCGCGGCCGTGGCCGCGCTCGCGGACAGCGACCTTCAGGCGCTCGCGGTGCACCGCGCGGCGCTCCCCGACGGATCCGGGTGGGCGCTCCTGCTGCGCGCGCAGGAGCGCTCGGGCATGCTCCCGCGGCAAGAGACGGCCGCGCTGATCGCGGACGCCCGCAGACAGCTCGGCGATCACCCCGACGCAGTTTGGCTGCATGCGCAGGTGCTGGCGATGCAGAGCGACGAGAGCGGGCTCGCTGCGCTCGCGGCGATCCCCGGTCTGCCGGACAGCGTGCGGGACTTCGTGCACGCGAAGCACGTCGGACTCGCGTTCTTCCGCTTCCAGGCCGCGCCGCCGCCGATGCGACCGAGCCTCGAGCAGTTGCAGGAGCTCGTGGCCCGCGCCGAGGGGACCGCGCCCTCGGGCACGCTCGCCGTCGCCACAGCGGCCGAGGGATGGCTAGGCCTTGGCCGGGTCGATCTGGCGGTCGAGCTCGTCGAGCGGGCGCAAGCGCGGCGTCCCGACGCGCTGGCCTTCACCGTTCTGCGCGCGCAGGCTCGCGTGCGGCAGGACGCCTCGCTGCGCGACGCGGTGGTCGGCGACCTCACGGCGCTCGCCGACGTGTACCGCGCCGATCCGGATGCGCTCGGGCGGCTCGTCGCCGGCCTGTTGTCGCTCGAGGCGGCCGAGGTCGCGCGAGCCATCCAGGACGACGTGCGCCGGCGCGTCCCCGGTGCGCGTGTGGTCGAACGCCGGCGCGTCCCCGGTGCGCGTGTAGTCGAGCGCTGGGACTTCGACGCGGCGTCGGTGTTCGGCGCCGTGGGGGACTGCAGGCTGGCGAAGGCGAAGGGCACGCTGCCCGCGGCGGACAAGCTGGCGCTGGCGCGCGCCCCCGTCGACGCCTTCTTCGATCGGCCGGGGATCCGCGACTCGTCGCTGCGCGCGGCGACGGCGGCAGCGCTCGTCGAGTTTCTGCAGTGTGAGCCGGAAGCGCCGCTGCAGCGGGTCGAGGCGGTGGCGCGCGCCGTGCTCGAGGCGCCCTTCGTGCGGGTCGACGCCATGGCGTCGGTGCTCGTGGCGAACCGTGGTGGCGACCTTGAGCTCGCGCGTGCACTCGCCGAGCGCGCGGTCGCGCTCGCACGCGAGACGCCATTTGAGTTCGAGATTGTTCTTACACCCGACGAGCACGAGCAAAACCGACGGGCCGCGCAGGCGTACGCCCACTATGCCCGCGGGCTCGTGCACCTGCGCGCGGCACGGCTGGAGGAGGCGCGGGCCGACATCTCGCGTGCACACGAGCTGCGGCCGACGCAGCCGGACGTCGCGCTGCTCGCGGCCGAGCTGGCCGAGCGCGACGGCGACCTCCGCCGCGCCGAGCAGATCCTCGCGCGCGCGATCGTAAGGGAGGGCGCGTGGGCGCAGGCGTGCCAGGACCGGTTGCTCGAGCTCATGCGCGCACGCGGCGGGAAAGAGGTCGATCTCGATCGCACGATCGCGCGGCTCGACCGCGAGTGGAAGGACGAACGGATCACAGAGGTGCTCGCCACGCGGACCGCTGCGCCGACGCCCCTCGCGCCGTTTGAGCTCGACCTGCGCAGCGGCGGCCGGCTCACGAGCGACTCGCTGCGTGGGCGCGTCACCGTGGTGATAGCGACCGAACCGTGGTGCACCGGATGCAAGCTCGAGGCGCCTGAGCTGGCGAAGCTGCAGCGACGCTACCGCGGACGCAAGGACGTGCAGTTCCTGGTCGTGACCGACGATCCCGACGGGATCGCGGCGCTGCACGAGGGCGCGGGATTCCACACGACGATCGCAAAGGACGATGGCTGGCGGCGTACGGTCGGCATCAACCGCTATCCGACCCACCTGTTCATCGATGCCGGCGGCCGCGAGGTCTTCCGTGAGTTCGGCGACTCCAACGAGATGCACTTTACTTACCCGGCGCTTATCGAGGCGCTGAGGCGCGAGCGGTAGAGTCGGCTCCACTGCAGCATTCGGACCCTGTACCGCCTGCTTGCGAAAGGCAGCGAGACGACACGGTGGCGAGGCGCGGCGAGTGCGTGCGGTCGCTGCCTTGGTCCACGCGCTCGACGGCGTACGCGGTCGCGGGATGGTTGGTCTTGGCCATGCGGTAGGGGATGTGCGCCGCGACGTCTTCCTGCTGGCTCATGGCGCAGGTCGTTCCTCTGGGCCGGGGCGGACCGTGGCACGATGGCCCGTCGGCCTGCGGCCTCGGGGCTTGGCCCGGCGAGGGGTCCAGGTCGGCGCCAAGAGCCGGATGCGCGACGCCGCGATCTCCCGGACGTCTCGAAAATTCGTCTCGATTTCGTCGCGATCTTGGCTCTTTTCGAGACCACCCGCCGTAAACGTGCCCGTAGAGGGGTCTGGCGCTGCCTGTGCATGATTTCACCAATATCCAGACTGAATAGCGTTACCGTGGCCCGGCAATGGGCCGACATCGTTGTGCCGGTCGTCGGTGTGCCGGTCGTCGTCTCGTCGTGGGGACCCGGCGGTCGTGAGGGCTCATCCGGGCTCGAGCACGAAGGGGTAGGTCACCTTGACGCTGCCGCCGCCCTCGGGCCTGGGAAACACCCAGCGGCGCACCGCGGCGGTGATGCATTCGGGCACGGCGCCGTCGGCGACGCTGCTCTCTCTGCTCGCCGCGTCGGCGACCTTGCCGTCGCCCCCCACGGTGAAGTCGATCACGACGCGCCCCTTGAGGTTTGGGTGGCGCGCGAGGCCCTGGTTGTAGCAGAGGCGGACCTCGGCGACGTGCGCCTGGACGATGCGGCGGATGATGTCCTTGTCCAGCCGACCGACGGTGCCGGTGCCCACGCCGGCCTTCACGGGCCGCCCGTCCGACGCGCTCGCCGAACCAGCGCCCGGTCCCAGGCGGGCCGAATCGATCAGGCGCACGGAGCCACAGCCGCGGGCGATGGCGCCGGCGACTGCACGCCAGGAGCTGTCGTCGCCGGCGGCCACCAGCAGCCGCCGGTCGCCGACCGCGGTGTCGGCCGGTTCGGGGACCTGCGGCGAGCGGACCTGCGACAGCGTCACCTGCTCGCCGTCGACCCGCGCGAGGAACATGTCGAGATAGGGCGCGAGGTCGAGGTCCTCGACGCCGGCCTCCTGCGCCAGAGATTCGAACACGAGCTGCCGCACCGCCCCCGGTTCGCCAGCGAAGACGACGAGCGACAGGCTCGGCCGCGGCGGCCCCGCGAGGGCGGCGAAGATCGGGCGCAGCTGTGCGAGGGTCATGCGCTCGTCGAACGCGAGGGCGAGCTCGAGCGGCGGCTCCCCCTCACGGACGAGGCCGGCGATCGCAGCGCGAAGCGCCGGGGGATCGGCCACGCGCACGCCGTCGAGGGTGATCCCCGCGGCGTTGACGGCGATGACCCGCCCCCGAGCGACCCCCTCGCAGGCGCTCGTCACACGCGGCAGTTGCGGCGCAACGTCGGCGCGGAGCCGGTCGCGTTGCGCACACAGCTCGGCATCACCGGCGCTGCACGGACCCTCGAGCACACGCAGCGCGTCGGCGGTCCGCCAGCGCTCGATGAGGGCGTCGGCCACGATCATGGTCGCGGCGCGGCGCAGCGCGGCCGCCTGGTCCGCGAGCGTCGGGCAGGCGAGCGCCTGGTCGAGGCCGGTGAGTCCGGCGAGCACCGCCTCGATGGGTCGAGCGGCGATCGACGGCTCGAGCGTCCGGCGCAGCGCGATCGCATAGTCCGCGCTGCACGTGGGATCGACGGGCGCGGGCGGCTCGGGCCAGCGCACGGCCGACAGGTCGAGCGCCTGAAGCGGCGCGTCGCCGCTGGCGAGCACCAGCTCGACGTCCAGCGCCTGGCCCGAGCGCAGTGCGCGGAGCTCCGCCCGGCGAAACGGCTGCAGCGCGGCGACCTCGGGGAGGTACGGCTGCAATGCGGGGACGGCGGCGGCGAGGTCGACCTGCATCGCCGCGAACGCACGATCGGGCGCAGCGACGCCGAAGATGGTCGCCGGGTCGACCCCGAAGCCGAGCAAGCTGCGGGTGCCGCCGGACTCCACGCGCGTCTGGAGCGTGACCTCGACGTCCGCGCCGAGGGGACCGACGTTCACCGCCGGCTCGTGCTCGGCGGTCTCGAGGTCGTGCACTGCGACCGCGCCGCGCACCTTCGCGGCGGCCAGATCGGTCAGCGCAACCTGCACGATCGTCTTCGCCGGGGTCGTGGGGGTCACCGCATCCGCGGGCGCCTGCGCGACGATCGCGTTCCACATCCGCCGCGCGCCGCCGAGCGGTGCGGCGGGCGTCCCGAAGATCGAGAACATCCCGCCACATTCCTGCACGATCGTCGCGAAGTCATCGCCCGGGAGCGGTGGACCCGGGGGCCCGAGCGACTGCTGCGCGGCGGTGGTATCGAAGCGCAGCCACCCGTGCGCCGGCAGGTCCGCGCGCAGCAGCGAGAGCGGCCCGACCGCGTGGGCGGTCCCGGCGTCGACCGCCGCGGCCCCGCGCGCGGTCAGGCTGACGATCGTGCGCAGGCGCAGCGCCACGTCGTCGGCGGTCAGCACCAGCGCGTAGTCCTCGACCTCCGGCGCCTCGTTGCCGTGCAGCGTCTCGCAGGCGGCGAGCATCGCCACCGTCCAACGGACGACCTCGGCGCGCTGCGACGTCACGACGGTTTGCGTGGCGAGGACGCCCTCGCGGGCCATCATCCAGGTCCACAGCGTCGGCAAGCGCTGCGGCCGGACGAGCACGCCGGCGTGGGCTTCACCGGCGAGCACGGTGGTCCCCGCCGTCGCCCGGGCTGCGCCGGGATCCGGCAAGCCGCCGCGCAGCGCCGCGTGGGCGGGATCGGCGAAGAAGCCCTCGGGGGCCAGCGTGCCGCGGACCACGACGAGGCGCACGGCGTCGGCCTCGAGGACGACGGCGAGCCAGTCACCCTCACCGAGCGCCCAAACCCCGACGGCACGACCGGCGAAGCGGGTCGCCACGGTGGGACCGAGGGCGCCGAACTGCTGCCCGAGCTCGGCAGCGAGGGCCGCCGGGTCGGTCGCCGGCACGAGGATCTGGTGGCGCAGACCCGGCAGCGCGCGCAGGTGCAGCGGGAATCCTGCAGCGATCGTGCCGGGCGGACCGTCGTGCGGGACCTCGGCGAGCGCGAGCACCAGCGGACGCGTCCGGTCCCACGACGCGAGCGCAGGCGCCGTGGTCGCGACGTCGAGCGCAGCGAGCACGAGCTCCGGCCAGCGCGCGGGATCCTCCGAGCCCTTCAAGTACGTCGCCAGCGGCTCGGGCAGCAGGCTCCGCAGGCGCGGCTGCAACGCGGCCCAGCGCCGCGGATGCACCACCGCCACGAACGCCGCGCGCTCACCCATCGAGGCCAGCGCCCGCGCGGTCCACGGGTCGTCGACCGGCGCCACTGTCGGCACCTCCACGACGGGCGCAGCGGCCCGCTCACAGGCTCCGGTGAGCAGAGCGGCCAGCACCACGGACGAGCGGACGCGGGACATCCGTCGAGCTTGCCATCATCCGGATCGTCGCACGTGGCCGACGAGGCCTGCAGGTCGGCGCCCGCGGCACGGAGTGACTTCCGGACGCTCCAACCCGCGCGGTCTGGGCGCGCGAGCGCGCGGCGGTCGGCTGCCGCGCCGCCGAAGCGGCCGATACCGATCACGGCGCGCGAAGCTGCGTTGGGTGCCGAAGTCCCACCGCCGTGCCGCGTCACGGGCATCGACTGCGTCGATCCGGTCCCGCGCCGATTGGGTCGCTACGGCTCGGCCGGCGAAGGCCACCGCGGGTGAACTTGCTGCCGTGCTCGGTGTGACCGCGGAACAAGAAGGGCATGACGCCGGCGATCGAGCGGCGCTGCGTATGATCCACGCAGCCCGGTGGCAGGCAGGGTGTCAACAGGTTCGTGACGGAAGTTGCTGGCCTTGCCGGAGGAGAGCGAGCCGTAATCGAGCGCGCCGTCGGGGACGTTGACCGTCTCGAGCGCGAGCACCGGCACCCGCTCGGCGCCACGCTCGGCGAACGCCTCGAGCACGGTGACGTACCCCGGTAACCGGGCCTCGCTGGCGAACAGGCCGTAATACAATCGGCACCTGGGTCTCGAATCCCGCCAGCCGGACCAGCGGCGCTGCGCTTATGGCTCTGCCCGCAGCAGGGCGATGCGCAGGGGCTCATTCTTCCGGTGTTCGCGCAGCAGCAGTACGCCAGGACCGAGCGCAGCCGTCGACTCGACGACCGCGAACTGCCCCTCGGCCGAGAGCACGACGTCGAGCGTCGACCGCCGGAGCACGGTTAAGCGGTCGGGCGCGGTCTGGACAATGAAGTGCTCGTCGAGCCAAGTCGTATCGGACATGTCCCGAACGATTTGCCGTCGCTCGCGCCCTTCGGGATCGAACTCGACGTAGGCCGCCCCGCCGGCGCGGATGTAACCGCCCGCCGGGTCGCGCCACAGGGATTCCTTCGGAGCCAGCCTGAACTCGGCGAGCGTCCTCCCAGTCGCAGGGTCGAGCCGCAGGTAGACGACGCCGTCCGAGCGTGGCGGGTCGGGCAGCCCCGCGTCCACCAGCAGGACACGGTCGGCGGCGAGTTCGCGCTTCCATATCCGGGTGCCGCTCATCACCGCGAGCGCCTCGACGGTGTTGCGTCCCGCCGTGCGGCGCTCGACCAGCAGGCGGTCACCGGCCAGCGTCACCCGCTCGCGGAGCAGCGCTCCGTCTGGTTGGCTCGCCCGCCACAGCAGCCTGCCGGTCGAACATGTCCACACAGCCATCTCGGCGTGGTCGAGCGCCCAGCAGACATCGCGCGCGGTGTCGCCAGCGATCGTCGAGAAGCGGTTGACCACGGGGCGCTGCTCCGATTCTCTCCAGACGATTTCGTCGCCGTCGAGCGCGGCCAGCCGGTGGCCGAAGTCGACTGGGAGCATCGCCAGCGTGCGGCCCTTGACCCGCCCGAGCAGCCGCGGCGGGTTCAAGCAGACGTCGTCATGCGGTGCGGCCTTTGAGTGATACACCCGCGCCGACGCTCCGCTGAAGGGCCGCTGACGTGTCCCGAGCGTGCAGTCGAACGGCTGGATCTCGCACCCGCACGCGAACCCGCAGGCGACGTCGTCTCTGCCCCAGGGGACATGCTCGCGCCCTCGCGGCCCGTACATCCCGCGGAAGATCTGCAGCTCGCAGTCGCCGTACTCCCACATCTCTCGGTGCTCGAGTAACGCGCCGTCGCGGGCGTCAACGATGGCCAGCACCTCCCCGGCGTGCAGCAGCACGCGCTCTCCGAGCGGATACAGCGTATGCACTCCGCCCGGCCGCTCGTGTCGTCGCGTACGCCACAACTCGGCACCTGTCGCCGGGTCGAGGCCGCGGAGGTGTATGAGGTCCCCGTCGAGTGCGACGAGTGAGCCGGGCAACGCGACGACATCTGCGGCGCGCGCCTCGAACACCAGCCGCACGCCTCCGGCCGGCCGCAGTGGCGCTGGGGCAGCCGGACGCGATGCTGTCGCCGCGGTTATGTCCTGCGGGCCAGACTCGACGGACGAGGTGCCCGGCTGCGCCGCCGGCTTGGGCGGCAGTGAGGGCGTACACGCGGCGAGACCAAGCAGCAGGCGGCGCAGGTTCACGCTACGATCGTGCCCGAACCCGCGGCCGATTACAGGCCGGTTGGCTTGTCTCGACGGCCGGGCGGCTACCGGCCGCAGGGCTTGGCCCGGAGAGGTGGCCAGCGTGGCACTGGAGCCCTCATGCGCGGCGGTGCGATCTCCCGACTGTCTCGAAAATTCGTCTCGATTTCGTCGCGAATTTGGCCGGTTTCGCGACTTCCCGCCTTAAACCGTTCCGTAAGTAGGCCTAGCGTCGCCTGTACACGATTTCACCAATATTTGGTCTTTCTATCGCCGAAACACCGCATGGGCAGCCACTGGGGCTGCTCCAAGAGGAATCGGTTCCACTCCCCATGCGTCCCCGCGGACCGCGCCGGCGGTCAAGCGCCAGCCGTGTCGGGGATGCGAGGGCGCCGGAGAGCGGCGGCCCGGAGGTCAGGTGCTGGTGATGACGATGCTGTCGTGGTTGCGCTTGGGGAGCACCAGCAGTTCGATCGCGTCGCAGGGTTGCCAGCGCCCGGCCACCGCCGGGATGATGGTATCGACGCCGCGGTGGGTGGCGCCGGCGTGGACGAACTCGTAGGTGACCTGGATCCACCCCGGCGAAGTGTGGGCGCTCGCGCACCGGACATGAAAAGCCCGTTGGAGCGCCCGGGCTCGTGGCCAGGGGCCTTCACGTGCTCACGGGGGCGTCTCGATACGCCTGCACGAGGCGATCGATGAAGAGACGGACCTTGGGCGCCAGGTGCTTGCGGGTCGGGTAGACGGCCACGATGGGCACCGAATCGTGCTCGCTGCCTGCGAGCACACGCCGCAGCCGTCCGTCGGCCAGGTACCCCTCGGTCAGGAAGTCGGGCAGTTGAGCGATCCCCAGGCCCCTGACCGCGGCGTCTCGCAGCGCCTCGGAACTGTCGAAGCGAATCCGGGCCTCAATGTCTACCTCCATCATCTCGCCGTTGTCGGCGCGCAGCAGCCACGGCAGGCGGCGGCCGCGCTGGAGGAACTGGAGACACGTGTGGCGCCGTAGCTCTGCGACGCTCCGGGGTTCGCCGTGGCGCGACAGATACTCGGGTGAGGCGCATAGGTTCCCACGGACGTGCGCCACGACCCGCGAGATGAGCTCCTCGCTCCGGGCCATGCTGCCGACGTGGATGGCCAGATCGAAGCCCTCGGCGATCACATCGACGCTCCGGTCGGTGAAGCTGACGTCGGCCTCGAGCCCGGGCCACTCCGTCAGAAAACGCGTCAGCACGGGCAAGACGCGCAGCCGCCCGTAGGCGTCGGGCACGGTCATCCGCAGGACGCCGCGCGGCTCCCCGCGCCGTCCGGCGAGGTCATCGAGGGCGCACTCCAGCTCGGCGAGCGTCTGCCTGCATCGCTCGACCAGCGCCCGCCCCTCGTCAGTCAGCGACACGACCCGCGTCGTCCGGTGGAAGAGCCGGGTGTTGGTCCGCTGCTCGAGACGCGCGACCGCCTTGGCCACGGCCGAGCGGGTCAGTCCGAGCTTCGTCCCCGCGGTGGCGAAGCTCCCGGCCTCGGCGGCCGCCACAAAGATGCGCAGAACGTTCAGGTCATCCATGGGTCCTCGCTGGAGAGCAAGGGTCAACAGACTGGCGAAATCCGTTCGCCAGTCAAGAGGTTATACCTGTCCCTGGATACGACTTGTCCTCAACCAGGACAAACCTCGCCTGGCCCTTGGCCAGTGATCGGGTGCCTCACCCGTCACGGCGGTGCGCCATGCCTCGAGGCCCCTCACCACTTGATCGATGTCGCAGCATGACATGAAGGCCCAAGACATGTCCGAAGCCCTGTTCCACGACGTCGTTCGCGATCGTCACTCCGTGCGCAGCTTCCTTCCCGCTCCGGTGCCCGCTGCGTTGCTCCGCTCGGTGCTCGAGGACGCGCAGCGGTCGCCGTCAAACTGCAACACGCAACCCTGGCAGGTTCACATCGTGTCGGGTGCGAAGCGTGATGCGCTCAGCCAGGCCATCCTCGCGGCCGACGAGGCCGGGCGGTTCACGCTCGACTTCAGCTTCGACCTTGAGGACTTCGACGGCGTCTACCGGCAACGCGCCAGGGACCAGGGAGCGGCCTACTATCAAGCGATCGGGGTCGCGCGTGAGGCGACTCAGGAGCGCCGGACGGCCGCGCGGTACAACCTCGAGTTCTTCGGCGCGCCGCACGTCGCCCTCCTGTTCATGCCCAAGGTCGGCGACAGCGTGCGGGTGGCGGCGGACATCGGCATGTACGCGCAGACGTTCCTGCTAGCCCTCACCGCTCACGGACTCGGCGGGATCCCGCAGACGATGCTCGGGATGTACGCCGATACCATCCGCGAGGTGCTCGGCATCGACCCGTCCTCGAAGATGCTGTTCGGCATCTCCTTCGGCTATCCCGACAGGTCCGCCGCGGCCAACCGCTACCGGATCGGCAAGGTGCCGATCGAGCAAAGCGTCACCTTCCACACCTGACCCCGTCGCGCCCCATGCCACGCGTGGCGCCCTCTCGAGCCCTGTCGGACCACCGCCCTGCCGTGAGGACGGTGGGCTCATGACGTCGGCCTCGCTGTCGTCGTCCATGGGCAGCGCCGGTGTCACTACTACCCGAACGGCGTCAGGCGTCGGGACCGCTGCGCGCGCCGAGCGAGCACCTGCGCGCATGCCAGCTCACCGACCAGGGCCTGGACGACCTCCGTCGCACGCTCGAAGCGCTCGCCCGCCCGGCGAGCGAATGAAATCTCAAGAACCACAAGGAGCTTCAATCATGAAAATCGGTATTTTGGGGACTGGCCACATCGGTAAGACCTTGGTCCGAAAGCTGAGCGCGGCCGGACATGACGTGAAGGTGGCCAACTCCCGCGGCCCGGACACGATCGCAGCGGACGTGCTGTCCACTGGCGCGCACGCAGTCACGGCGCCGGAAGCCGTGGCCGACGTTGACGTCGTGATCCTGTCGATCCCCCTCAATCGCCTTCCCGAGGTCGCGCCGCTCATCACCAGCGTTCCAGCCGAGACGGTCGTCATCGATACGTCGAACTACTATCCGGGACGGGACGGCAGGATCGACGCGATCGAAGCCGGTCAGGTCGAGAGTCTGTGGGTGGCCGAGCAGTTGGGCCGTCCCATCGTCAAGGCATGGAACGCGATCGGTTCCGACTCTTTTGCGAAGAAGGGCAAGCCTGCGGGGAGCGCGGACCGCATCGCTCTGCCTGTTGCAGCCGATAGTGAAAGGGACCGCAAGGTGGGAATGGCACTCGTCGAGGACACCGGGCTCGACGCATTCGACGCTGGGACGCTTGCGGAGTCTTGGCGGCAGCAGCCTGGCGCTCCGTGCTACTGCACGGACCTCACCCGCGAGGAGATGGCGGCCGCCCTTGCTGCCGCAGATCGGGCGCGATTGCCGAGGCGGCGCGACCTGGCTGTTGCGGCTATCATCGAAAGGGTTGGGGACAGCACCACGAACCCAGACGCGGAATACGGCGTCCGCCTGACTCGTGCGCTGTTCATGTGAGCCCTCGCGCAATTACTCCTACGTTTAGTAGCGAGGCAACACATACGCGAGGCTTCCCGAGGACCTACCATGAACGACACGAGGAAGATGAAGATCGGGATCCTCGGCACGGGCCACATCGGCAAGCCGTTGACGAGGAAGCTGGCGGCGGCCGGCCATGACGTGAAGGTCGCCAACTCACGCGGTCCGGAAACGATCGACGCCGAGACCTTGGCGACGGGCGCACGGGCGGTCACGACCACCGAGGCCTTGCACGACGTGGACGTGGCGATCATCTCGATCCCGCTCAACCGCCTGCCCGCGATCGCGCCGCTGGTCGCGAACCTGCCCGCCGCAACGGTCGTCATCGACACGTCGAACTACTTCCCCCATCGCGACGGGGAGATCGCGGCGCTCGAGGCTGGTCAGGTCGAGAGCCTGTGGGTGGCCGAGCAGTTGGGCCGGCCGATCGAAAAGGCGTGGAACTCGATCATCGCGGACTCCTTCGTCAACTGTTGACGACGGCGTAGATCCGCGTAAATCCAGCGGCAGAAATCAGCGGCGAAAATCGGCGGCAGAAAACGCCGGCGAGGCCGGCGTCGAGCGAGGGTGACCGTGGCGGCTCAGGATTTGCGACGAGAGCGCCTGGCGGCTCTGCGGGTCGTGTTGCGTTCGACGGTCTCCTTGTTCCGGTAGGATTCGGCGTCGATGGTGAGGACCTCGGCGTTGTGGCACAGGCGGTCGATGACGGCGACGATGCTGGTCGCGCTCGGAAACACCTCCTGCCACTCGCTGAAGATCCGGTTGGTGGTTACGATTGTCGAGAGTCGTTGGTATCGCTGGCTGACCACCTGGAAGAGCAGATCGGCGTAGCCTTGCCCATAGGACATGTAGCCGACCTCGTCCACGACGAGGAGCGCGGGAGAGGTGTAGCGGCGGAGGCGCTTCCGCAGGCGCGTGGTGTCGGGCTGGGCCGCGAGATCGCCGAGCATCTGGGCGGCCTCGACGACGCGGACGGTGTGGCCGGCCCGGATCGCGCGGTGGGCGAGGTTGCGGGCGATCATCGTCTTACCGACGCCGCCCGAGCCGATCAGGACGACGTTGGTGTGCTCGCGGAGGAAGTCGAGCTCGAAGAGAGCCTCGATCGCCTCGCGGTCGATCTTCCGCGGGTGCGTCCAATCGAAGTCGGCGATCGGCTTAAAGGCGCCGATCTTGGCGCCCTCGAGGCGACGCGCGAGGCTGCGTCGACAGCGTTCGTCCTCTTCGGCCTCGATGAGCGGGCGCAGCCACGGCTCGGCCTCGATGGCGTGCCAGCGGGCGAGCAGGCCGTAGAGCCCGAGCGCGGCGGCGCGCTCGCGCAGCGTCGCGTCAGGTGTCTTCGTCGCCATCGTCGTTCTCCTCGGCGGTGAGCGCGTCGTAGGTGCGGAGGTCGTGCGGGCGCACGACGATCGCGCGCAGGCGCGTCGGGAGCTCCGGCGCCTCCCGGTGTCCTGGCGGGGCGAGCTGCTCAATCGCCTTGCGCAGCGCCGGGATGTATAGCAACTCGCGTGCGAGCGCGTCGTCGATGGCCTGCTCCAAGAGACAGGCGCCGTGGGCGTCGAGGAGCTCCTCGAGCTGACGGGTGGCGCGGGCGAGCGGCTCGCCGCGCTCGGCGAGGGCGCGCAGGAAGTCCTGGCTCCGCGGGACCGCGCGCCGCAGGCGATCGAGCTCCCGATGTGTCCGGGCGCCGGTCTTTTCGGACCACAGCGCGTCGATGTGCGACCTGTCCTCGAGGACCTCGCCGGCGCCGTAGCAGCGGGCGTGCTCGGCGATCACGTGCGTCCCGTCGACGACGCGCACGCGCTCGGCGTCGGCGACGACGACGAGCTCCTTGCAGACGTGGGTGTGCGGGATCGAGTAGTCGTTGCGATCGAAGCGCACGTACGGGGTCTTGCCGGCGCGCACGGGCTGCTGCTCGGCGCACGGAAACGGCTCGCCGGACGCCACCAGCAGCAAGGGGCGCTCCTCGGCGAAGGCGCTTTCGACCGTGCGGGCGCGGTCGTCGGGCCACAGTCTTTGCATGGCGAGGGTCTGGCAGAATGCGAGCACCTGCGCGTTGAGGTCGTCGAGGCCGACGAAAGTGCGGCCGGCGAAGAATGCGTCGCGCAGGTAGCGAATCGCGCGTTCGACACGACCCTTCTCGTTTCCCCTCCTCGGCGCGACCGGCCTGGGTTCATAGCGGTAGTGCCCCGCGAACTCGACGAGCGTCGGGTGGAGGCGGATCGCGTCGCCCTGTCGCTCGAGCACCGCGCTCTTCAGGTTGTCGTAGAGCACGACCCGCGCGGCGCCGCCGAAGTACGCGAATGCATGCACATGGCCAGCGAGGAAGCTCGGCATCCGCGCGTCGTAGAAGAAGCGCACGAACAGCGCGCGCGACCAGCTCAGCACCATGACGAAGGCCATCAGCTTGCGCGTCGCCCGGCCGACCTGGACCTTGCCGAAGTCGGCCCAGTCCACTTGGGCCTGTTCTCCGGGCAAGGTCGCAAGGCGCAGGTACGCCTCGGCCCGGCGGGGTCGCAGCTCGCGGACCACCTCGCGCAGCCGCGAGATCTGGCCGGTGTAGCCGCGCGTGCGGACCATCTGCAGGATCCGCGTCGCGCGCAGCTTCGGGTACTTCTCGAGCGTCTCGCGGATGAAGGCGCGGTACGGATCCACCTTCGTCCGCCGCTTCGGCGCCGGCAGCTTCACGCCGTTGTGCTGGAGGATCCTGCGCACCGTGCCGTGGTGCAGGCCGAGCTGCGCGGCGATCGTGCCGATCCGCCAGCCCTCGGCGTGAAACAGCCGCAGGACATTCGCCCGAGTCAAGGCCGACGTCGTCACTTCTCACCTCCGGTCAGATCGAGATCCCACTGCACGGTCGACGGCGGCCGTGGTCGTCGGAGACGGAGGACAAGACGCAAGGGAGCGAGCTCGTAAGCGTGCACCAGCGGGCTCCCGGGATCATCCAGAGTCGCGCCGAAGAGTCCCAGACCCGTGAGCCCAGACGAATCGCAGCTGCCGTCCACACACACAGCAACGCGCAGCGCATCCCCCTGCCACAGCGCGAGGCCCTCGAGCAGCGCCACCAGCGCCCGCGGATGGGAGGGCCGCGGCAGGATCGCCCGCAGCAGCTCCTGCCCCCGCGCTTGCAGCCTCAGCTCGATCGTCGTCGGTCGCGGCCTCAGCCTCATCGACCATGTCCCGATGTTCATGCGATGAATCTCCTTCTGACGCGGTCACCAGCTCCACGCTGATCGATCCCGCGTCCCGGTAGTCATCGCCGTCTCCGCCGTCCTGCGGGAGACACTGCTCCGTCACTTTCTTCGCCCGCTGCGCCGTTCGATACTTCGCCTGTCGCTGAGCGTGCTTGCGCCGACCCTTCCTCGACTGCTGATACCGTCGATTCGACGCCCGTTGCCTCCGCAGCCGCCCCTGCCTGGCGCAGCCCGGCCCGCAGTAGCGCCGCCCGCACCAGCACGCGTCGCACACCCACGTCGCGCTCCCGCACGCTCCACAGCGCAGCGGGATCCCCCTCGGCTCCCGCGGCTCGTTCGGCTCTCGATCGACGACACCTCCGTGCCGGTCCCCGTTGCGGATCCCACCGTCCTGTGGCAGCCTTCACGCGACCTGTCTCTTCGACAATGTCGCTGGGGGAGGTTGTTGGGGGACGCCGGAGAGCGCCAACTCTTGATCCCGGCGTCCCCGTTTTTTTTTCCGGCGCCTCCCCGCTACCCGGCCTCGCCACGCGGCGCCAATCTCCGGACACGCCTCCGGCCCGGCTACGCTCGACCAGAAATTCTTGTGATCTGGCCTACAAGCCTGCGGCCCGTCGAGTTTCTACCAAAACCATTTCGTCGCCTCGCCGCTGGATTTACGCAGATCGAGATCGTCGCTGACATCAACAAGGGCCAGCCGGCGGGGGCTCCGGGCCGCGTCGCGCTTCCCGTCGCGGCCGACCGCGAATCGGATCGGAAGGTCGGGATGACGCTGGTCGAAGCGACGGGGTTCGACGCGTTCGATTCCGGCACGCTCGCCGAGTCGTGGCGACATCAGCCGGGCTCACCTGCCTATTGCACGGACCTCACCCGCAGCGAGTTGCCGGCCGCGCTGGCCAGGGCCGAGCGGGATCGGCTGGCGAAGCGGCGCGAGCTGGCGAATGCGGTGTTCTCCGAACGCTACGAGATGGGCAAGGAGGTTCCGGCTGCCGATTTCGTCATCCGAGTGCATCGCGCGTTGTTCATGTAAAGTGTGACGTCGGCCGCGTAGGCCCTTCTCCACGCGTCTCGACGGACCGGCGACCGGGCGGCCCGAAGGCTTGGCCCGACGGGTGGTGTAAGTCGACGTGGACGCCCTGATGCGCGGGAGCGCGATCTCCCTGGTTGTCTCGGAATTTCGTCTCGATTTTGTGGCGATTCGGGCAGTTTTCAAGACAACCCGTCGCATACGGGTCTGTAGGGGGGGTCTAGCGCCTCCTGTGCACCACATCACCAAAATCTCGCGCGACATCGCGTTGCAGCCACTCGTGAGAGGGTGCTGGGCGGTCTCAAGTGGAACCGTTGTAGCTGCAGCGTATGCGCTAACGGCCTGCGGTCGCTCGCGCATGGCTCGAAACCACGGGACGACCTAGCAGCCCGAGGTAGAAGTCGGTGAGACGAAATCGCTCATGCGTATCTCGAGTGAGCGACGTGCTCTGGAAGTCGAGCTCCCGGTAGGGAGTGCCGCGAATGGCGGTCAAGAAGCGCTCCGAGCCACCGCAGAAGCGTGAGGACAGCCACGAGCACGGCAGAAAGCGCGGCCCGAAGGCCCTGGAGGGCCCTCGGTTTCCCGATTCCGTGGACCTTTCGCATGATCAAGCTCAGGTTGAATCCGGCGGCGTGGATGACCAGCCGCTTGAGGATATTGTCGTGACCGCGGACGTGGACCCTGCGCATTCCGCCGGAGTCGAGCATGTGCGCGAAGGGCCGTTCGACCAGCTCGCTGCGCTTCTTCTGCAGTTCCTTGCTCTTGCCTCGCTTCACGCGGCGGCGGTTCCGGTGCACCGCCTCACGCTCGGCCTGCTTGTCCTTCCACCGCCGGCGACCACGCGCGGGCTCCGGGATGTAGCTGCGTACGTCGACCTCCTCGAGGCTCGTGAGCACGTCGTTGCTGTGGTAGCCCTTGTCGGCGACGACCTCCTCGACGCGCTCGGCGATCTGCTCCCTGGCCTTCTCCGAGCCCTCTTGGCGCACCTCCGCGAGATTGGCGTCGGCGACCTCCAGCGTCTTCTCGATGGTCTTCGTGTCGCCCGCAGCGCCGCCGTGCACCGTCACGCCGACGATGGCGCCGGTCTCGAGGTCGACCGCCTGCTCGTGCTTGTGCGCGAGGTGGGTGCTGCCGTCCTTCATCTTCATGATCTGCGCCTCGGGATCGTGCGGGTGTACCCACTCGTCGTTCGAGCCCTTCTTCGGCCGCTTGCGGTCCAGCCGCGCCAGGTCCTCGCGCGTCGGTTCCTCGATCCCCTCGGCCTTCGCCAGGTCGGTCAAGTACTCCTTGTACGCGCGTCCGTCGTCGCGGCGCACGATCGATCGCAGCGCCGCGTTCGCCTCAAGTGTCGTTGCGTCGATCCCGAGCGTCTTGCCGCGCAACAGGCCATGCTCGGCGACCAGCTCCAGCACCCGCGTGAACACCCGCTCGTGCACGTCGGTGCTCAGCCGACGCCGCGTCCGCGAGATCGTCGAGTGATCCGGCGGCTGCTTCTCCAGGCCGAGCCCCAAAAACCGCCGCAGACTCAGCGAGTCGGCGACCCGCCAGGCGATGCCCCGCTCGCTGCCGATCCCCTCGAAGTAGCCGATCAGCAAGCAGCGGAAGTACACCCCCGGCGCGAGGCCCGGTCGTCCCATCACCTCGGCGTAGAACGGCTCGCACTGCTTCTCCGCGAAACGGTCGAAGCCGTGCTTCCGGAGCAGCTTGTCGAGCGCCTCGTAGAACGGGTGCCCGAGCCCCTGCAACTTGTCATACGTGATGAACAGCGTCGGCTGCTCCCCGTTGTCGTGCCCCATGGCCATGGCAAAGCCACTTTATCAGCTTTCATCGCAGAGCGCGATACCGCGCGCCGCTCCGCTGCTCGCGAGGTTCCTCGCGGCGTGGTTGCCGCGACTTTCACCACGGGCTGCTAGGCGATCTAGGTATGGCGGATTCCGCGCTCGGCTGCGTGCTACGCTCACGCGCAAGAGTGCGCCATGGAGCCCATCTCGATCAGGGGTCTTCCACTCCCGCAGCTTCTCCTGGATTTTCTGCGATGCGGTGCGTGGAGGCATCCCGGGGATGCCGTACTCACGCAGGCAGTGCCGTTTCTGCTCGAACCGGTCGACTTCTTGGTCTCGGTCGATAAGATGCGTCGAGGCACCGCGCGAACTCGGCGAGGACATGAGCTCGAGCAGCTCGCTCCTCTCTTGATCACCGAAGAGCCTGGCGCGGGCGAAGGTTGTGTGGTCTCTTCGCCGCTCCGATGCGCACTGCCCAGGACGCCGAACTCGACTTCGTGTCCCTACGGCCGCGATACGTCGAGCGTGACGGCGTGGCGATCGAGTACTCCGTGTCCGGCGAAGGCGCGCCGCTGCTCCTGGTGTTCGGCTTCGGCATGAGCCAGGAAGACTGGGCCGCGCTCGGTTACGTCGGCCTGCTCGCGCGGCATTTCCAGGCGATCGCGGTCTCGCCGCGCGGGCACGGGCGGAGCAGCAAGCCGCACGAAGCGTCGGACTACTCGCTCGCGGCGATCGCCGGAGACCTCGTCGCCGTGCTCGACGCCCTCGCCGTCCCGCGGGCAGTCGTGTGGGGCTATTCACTCGGGGCGAAGTTCGCGCTGGCCCTGGCCGCGCAGGCGCCGGAGCGCGTCGCGGGGCTCGTGCTCGGCGGCTTCGAGACGGCGAGCGAAGTGAACCTCGAGGACGACATCGTCACGCACACGCTGCGTCGAGGCGGGGCCGCATGGCGCGAGCTGTGGGACCGCATGGCCGCGTTCCCGGCGCCGATGCTCGCCCGGCTCGAGGCCTGCGATACGGCGGCCTTGCTGGCGCTGCGCGAGGCCGAGGCGGGCTGGGGCAGCTTCGAGAGCATCGTCGACGGGCTGCGCGTGTCCGGCCTCCTCTATGCGGCCGAGCACTGCTTCGCGCGCCAGTCCGTCGTCGCAGCGAGCCGACGAATTGCCGGCGCGCGCTACCTCGAGCGAGCCGCGGCCGATCACTTCTCGCTGATCCCCGACGCGGGGTGGATCGTCGACGAGGTCGTGGCGACGTTCGGATCGTCGGCAAGGCCGAAGCCGTTGGATCCGTCCCGTTGACCGCGGCGTGATATGCATCGCAGAGGACCGACCTCCGCGTCCGCCAGCGACCGACCTCAAGTCGGTGCCGGCGGATGGAGCGGCGTTCGGGCGGCCAGTTGAGATGTCGCGACGGCCCTGCGACCCCCGGCCCCGAGGCTTGGTCCGGGGGGTGTCCAGACCCTTTCAGGGCCCCGGACGCCTGCGCTGCCAGCCGGGTCGCTCACCAGCCGAAGGCAAGCCTCAGCGACGCGCAAGACTTGCTGCGGCACAAGCACATGTCGACCACCGATATTTACATCTCGCACATCTGCAAAAAGACCGGGAGCCGCCGCGCGGCGGCGATCCTTGACCTCCTCATCGAGGAGGAAACTGGCACCGGCTGGCACCGGGCACCGGAACACGCGTAAAGACCTGAATTAGGTCGTTCCGAGGCGATGAGAAAGATCGCCGGCATGCCACGAACAGCCCCAAAACTAGCTTTCGGCCCCGATCTCCGGCTGTTCGGGCTCCGCCATCTGGCACCAGACTGGCACCGCCGTGAAGGCTCGTGAAGCTGACCCGAAAGACAGAAGGGCTGGTCCGCCGCGCTCGGGGCCGGCCTCCGGCTGCGCCGGCTGACCGGCGAGACGGAACCCTGCCGCGCGTTCCTCACCACCCCGCCCGCCCCGTCGACCGACACACTCAAACTCCTGGCGGCTCGCCTCCTTCCTCTCGACCCGACTGACTCGAGAGTTCCCCCGGTGCTGCGCCCCGATCGCCCCGGAGGCTTCCCGCGCGGCCGTCCTCGTCCTCGCCGACCTTGGCGAGCCTATCTTACGGAGATCTCGCGCCTGCTCCGAACCGGCCTACCGCCGACACCTGCGCTGGCTGGTCGCGAGCTGCGAGCACCGCCCCGACTGGTCCACGTGGTTGTCCCGAGGCCGCCTATTTCTCGACCTTCGTCGGCGGCCCGAAAGCGCCCGACCCCCCGATCCGAGTCCGCTGGGGTCGAACGAGCGCGACCGCGCCGCCCTCGCGCTCGGCGCGTCCACGACACCAACTTCGTCTGGTCCATGCCTGCGGCAGAGCGCGCCCTTGCCCTTCTGCGCCGCCCGAGTGGGGCCGCCGTGTTCGGTGCCGGCCGCCCCGCCCGGGTCGACGCCCGCAGACGCCGCCGCACTCATGCTGTGCCGCCGACCGCGACGCCATGCATGTTCTAGCGAGACGGCTTGCCTCAGGGCACGGCGACGTAGAGGACCTGATGGGGCGGCAGGCGCGGTGGCCGAGGGCCTGATCCGACTCGTCGACCTGAGCGAGGTCGGGACGGGCAAGCGGATCACCTGGTCGGGCGGGCGGGGCGCATAAGGGATCGGGACGGGCAATCGGATCGGTCGTCGTCAGTGCGTGGTCGGCTCTTGCGCGCGGCGGCGGGCCCGCGGGTTGCGGTAGGTCTCACCGTCCATGACGAGCACGTGCGAGTGGTGCAGGAGGCGGTCGACGGCGGCGCTGGCGAGCAGATCGTCTTTGAAGAGCGGGCCCCATTCCTCGACCGCCCGATTCGAGGTGATGATCAGGGCGCCGCGCTCGTAGCGCTGGCGGATGGCTTCGTAGAGGTCGAGCGGCTCGTCGTGCTGCAGCGGGCGCAGCCCAAGGTCGTCGATGCTCAGCAGATCAGGGGCGGTGAAGCGGAGCAGGCGCCGATCGTAGGTCGGATCGGCGCGGGCCATGCGGAGCTGGGCGAGCATGTCGTGGGCGGCGACGTAGAGGACCTGATGGCCCTGGCGGCAGGTACGGGAGGGTCGAGGGAGCGGAGGCGGCTGGGGGGTTTTGCACGGTCCCGGCGCGGGCGTGAACGGCGCTTGAGAAGTTCGAAGCGGGAATCTCCTAAGCCCCTCGCAGAACACCCCCGAACCCCGGCCCCCGCGTTTCCTGGCCCAATTCGGTGTTCTGCGAGGGGTTGAGTCATGCCCGCTTGAGCCCGCCTGAGCCCTATCTGACCGCAGGAATCGGGTGGGTTTGGAAACTCCGTGGAAACGGATCCACCGCTGGGAGGCCCGACACGACTCGGCTCAACGATCGCCTGAGTGATGGTCTCGCCGTTCTTTGCTGGTGTGGCTCGCTCGACCGCCTCGTGCGGGGTCACTCAGGGCGCCACCGCGGGTTAGCCGCTGGTGACGCGCGCCTCGTCGGGCGAGCTCGAATAAAACCGCCCGGATCCCGACAAATTGAGACCGCTCTTCGAGCCGGCCGGAGATCGCGCTATCGCGCATCGAGTTCCGGCGCCGGCCTACACCGCGCATCGGACCAAGCTTCGCGGCCGGTGGCCGCCCGGCCGTCGAGACAAGCCGACCGCCGCGGGTCCGTTTGGGTGCGAGGCTGTTGGGGCTGATGGCGAGGTCGTCAACGCCTCTCCTGAGCGCGGGTCCGTCCGCAGCGTTGGACGGCGACGGCTGGCGAGTTGCCGCGCTGCGGCGCCCGACCGAGAGCGGATGGGGTGTCGAGCTTGATGGCCGCGAAGGGCGACGATATGGTCGAATCATGAAGTTGCGCGCCGCCGCCCTCTTGGCCCTGCTCTGCTTCGCGTGCAAGGACGACGAAGACCCCGCCGAAGACAGCGTCGATCCGCGCTGCAAGACGCTCTGCACGGTGCAGGAACCGGCCGTCTCTTTTGGCCAGTTCGACGTCTGCAGCCCCGCCAGCGTGGAACAGTGCGAACGAGACTGCGCCATGCGCGTCGCCGACGTATCGACTTCGTGCGGATCCTGCCAGCTCGAGAAGGCCTCCTTTGAGGCGCCGTACATCGACATCTATGGGCAGCACCTCGTGTGCGAGGACGGGGGCTGTGTCATCGAGGGCCCGAAGGGGTCGTGTCCGGTGAGCAACAATAACGGCGTGGGCATGGCCAAGGAAGAGTGCCTGCGCCAAATCTTCCCGTCGAACGAGGTTGAGTGCGCTCCGAGTTACCGGGACATCACGGAGTGCAGTGCGCTCTGCGGCAGCACCTCGTGAGTGTTGAGTGTGGCGAAGCAACCGGCGTGAACCAAGATCCTCCGGGTTTGGCCACCACACGGCCCCACAGCGAGGACGTGTTCGCGGAGACGATGTGATAGTCGAAGTCCGCGACCTTGCCCATGCAGCCGAGCGGCGGCTTGTCGCCGCCGTCCGGCGGGGTGCCGCCGTCCGGGATCCCGCCCGCCGAGCTGGTGGAGCTGGCCGCGGCCGAGTCCTCGCCCGAGCTGCACGATCAACGGCGTCGACCGTTTTATCGGCGACCTGGACTGCACGTTCGCCAACCTCGAGGCCTGCAGCGAGTGCACCAAGCAGGTGGAGCTGTGCGACAACCCCTGCGGCCCCGGCGACCTCTGCTTCCCGGACATCGAGCCGTCGATGTGCGAGTGAGCGTGCGCCGCGTCTGCGCGTGAACCATTCCGACGTAGCGCGCGACGGCCGCCCCGTAGTCGCCGCGTTCCTGGACGCGAGCCCCCCGCCGGCCCCCTCGCAGTCGAGCGTCCGCGGCGCGAGAAGCCTCGACTTCCCGCAGATGTGCGTGAAGCCGAGGAAGTCGAAGGTCTCCGGTTTTCCTTCCCCGCGTTCCCGATGGTTCGCCGCGGCATGTTTGCCGAAGCGGAACAACCGAGTCTTGTCGGGGCCATGTCCCGGGCGGTCGCGGCCATCGATGATCGTGGCGGCGTGCAGGTGCATCCCGAAAGCCGACACAGTCAACGGCAGAGGAGCCCCGAGCTCGGCCGCGGGCGCCAGGTGCGGGCCGGATCTGCCGCAGGCGGCGATCGACGGCCTGCTGATGCAGCTGATCGCGCCTTCCGAATCCTGCACCGGCGGCTCTGGCGATTGTCCGTACGTCGGGCACATCCCGTAATGGTTCGACGTCGGCCGCGCGAGTTGGCGGCGATTTCGTCCGCCCTGGGGCACCTGTCGACCCGCCATTTGTTCCCCCACCAGGAACCTCCTTCACTAGACGGATTCGCGACATCGTCGGTCTCATCTCGATCTTCCCCGTCTGCAGAGTCGCGGAGCGAGGTCCGAGAAGAGCAACCTGCCGCGCGCTGCGACTATTCCCGCGGGTTCGCAGACTGCCGCGGGCGAACCCGCCCGGCCCTCGCGCGATAGCAGGGTCGTCGCGCGCGTGCACGTGCGGCGAACCGTGAGGTTCGGGCGCCGGCTCCGTCGGTCGCAAGAATGCGTGCGGCGATCCTCGCGGCTATACCTCGTCGACTCGAGCACGATCGAGGAGCGATGACATGATGATGAACACGAAGAAGCTTCCATGTGTAGTTCCGTGGCTGTTCGCGAGCGCGCTGGCGGCCGGCTGTGATTCGACGGTCGACATCACGGTGAACGTCAACGGCCTGGCGGGCGGTTGTGGCGACGGGATCCTCGGGCCCGGCGAGCAATGCGACGACGGCGAGGCCAACGGGCCCGACGCGGCGTGTCGCAGCAACTGTGCGGTCAATACCTGCGGTGACGGCGACCACGGACCCGACGAGGAGTGCGACGACGGGCCCGACAACGCCGCAGGCGCGGCGTGCAAGGTCGACTGTACGCTGCAGGTGTGCGGCGACGGCGACCTCGGCGCGGACGAGGAGTGCGACGAGGGCGACGACAACGGCGAGGCCGCGGCGTGCACCCCCGAGTGCACGCTGCAGGTGTGCGGCGACGGCTTCGTCGGCGCGATGGAGGGCTGCGACGACGGCGACGACGACGACCTCGACGAGTGCAGCAACGAGTGCGTCCCGGCCAGCTGCGGCGACGGGGTGGTGCAGGTCGGCGAGGCGTGCGACGACGGCAACGCGAGCGACACCGACGCGTGCACGTCGAGCTGTACCGTGGCCGCCTGCGGCGACGGCTTCGTCCAGGCCGGCGAGGCGTGCGACGACGGGCCGGCCAACAGCGACCACGGCGACTGTACGCTGACCTGCATGGTCGCCACGTGCGGGGACGGGCTCGTCCACGACGAGGGCGAGAGCGGCTGGGAGACCTGCGACGACGGCCCGCTCAACGGCGATGACCAGGCCTGCCTCGGGCACTGCATGCTCAACGTGTGCGGCGACGGCTATCAGGCCTACTTCGAGGAGTGCGACGATTACGACACGATGGGCGGTGACGGCTGCAGCGCCACCTGCACCGCCGAGTGGTGCGGCAACGAGGTCGTCGACGTCGGCGAGGAGTGCGACGACGGCCTCACCGAGGGCGCCGACGACGGCTGCAACCAGGTCTGCATGTTCCCGACCTGCGGCGACGGCTTCGTCCAGCCGAGCCTCGGCGAGGAGTGTGACCAGGGCTCGTGGGCCAATGACAACAGTGGTTATTGCACGCTCGCCTGCAAGGAGTTCTTCTGCGGCGACGGCTTCGTCCGCCCGGGTTTCGAGGAGTGCGACCTCGGCCCCGACAACGGCCCCGGCCAGCCGTGCGACGTCGACTGCACCGGGGCGGTCTGCGGTGACGGCGTCGTCGCCCCCGGCGAGGACTGCGACGACGGCGACACCGAGCAGAACGGCCTCTGCAACGCCGACTGTACCTGGCCCCATCGAGTGTTCGTCACCAGCACGACCTACAACGGCAACCTCGGCGGCCTCGCCGGCGCACAGGCGAAGTGCCAGGCCCGCGCCGACGCGGCCGACCTCGGCGGCACCTGGGACGCGTGGATCGGCACCGCGTCGAGCACGCCCCTCGATCGGTTCCCGCTGGTGAGCGAGCGCTACGTCCGCCTCGACGGCGTCGAGGTCGCCACGTCGACGGCAGACCTCTTCACCGGCACCCTGACGGCGGCGATCAGGGTCAACGAATTCGGCCAGTCGGTCGCGTCGGGCTATGCCTGGACGGGCGTCAAGGCCGACGGCACCGCCCAATCCTCGACGTGCCAGAACTGGACCAGCAACTCGGTCTACGGCTTCGCCGGCCGCCTGGACTACACGAACGGCGGCTGGACCAATCAGACGAGCACCGACTGCTCCTTCGGGCTGCGGCTCTATTGCTTCGAGCAGTAGGACCTGGACTTTGCCAACCACCTGATCGCGCTCGCCTTTCGCCCGAAGTCCGCGTCCTGGCACAGGAATTCTGCTAGAGCCTGAGAGCCCGTGAGTCCCCAGGACTCACGGGCTTAGACCTGTCTCGTGGAGAGATACTGGAGACGCTCCAAGTCCCGCGCGAGGCCGCCCACTCGTGCGTCCCGTGGCGATCTCGGCGACCGCACAGCCGACGTGCCGCGCCGTCAGGTTCGCCGACCAGCGCCATCCTGAAGCGAAATGTCGAGCGAGCACCGCAGCGCCTGACCGGCGATGCCACGCTCACTCCGCTCCGCGTCGTCGGACGTCACCGGCCAGGCACGCCGAGCAATACAGCTCGATCGGCTCGAGCGTGAACGGCACCGCGTTCGTCCCGCACCCGGCGCAATGACGGTGGAGCGGCGCGTCGTCACAATACGGGCACAATTCTCCTCCAGGGGGCATCGGCCTCAGACAGCGGCCGGGCAGCCCGCTGAAGTGGCAGCCGCAGACCGCCTTCTTTTCACGCTCGTCCCGCTCGTCCCATCGCTCGACCCTCCTCTTTTTGCAAACGCGGGTAGAAGCGCCAAACGGCGCCGCGAGCGGAAGTCAGAACGCGTACCGGACCCGACATGACGGCAGCCGGTCGGCCAGCAGGGCGGTGAGCTGCTGGACCCAACGACCCTTCCACGGGCTCTTGTAACGCACGTTGCACTGACCGCTTTGGCTGCGTTTGGCCTGCTGGAGGTCAGGCCTCCACAGCAGGTCCTCCCCGCGCGGGTGCCAGCCGAGATTGACCGCGTGGAGGTCCTCGTTGTGGGTCAGGAAGATGATCTCGGCGGCCAGCTGGGCCTTGGTGCGTTCGCTGGTGGCGTCGGCGACTTGGTCGAGCAGTTGAGCCCAGTCGTCGAGCCAGCCCTCATGCACGATCACCGGGCTCAGGTTGAGGTGCACCTCGTAACCGGCTTCGACGAAGTCGTCGAGCGCAGCGATCCGATCCGCCACCTTCGACGTGCGGATGTCCACCAGCCTGGACGTCTTTTCCGGCATCAGGCTGAAGCGCACGCGGGTGCCGCCGCGCGGGTCGTAGCCGAGGAGGTCCCGGTTGACCAGCTTCGTGGCGAAGCTGGCCTTGGCGTTCGGGAGCCGCGCGAACAGGTCCACGAGATCGCGCACGTTGTCGGAAACCATGGCGTCCACCGAGCAGTCGCTATTTTCGCCGATGTCGTAGACCCAGTCCACCGGGTCGCACTGGTTGGGCTCAGGCTTGCGTCCCTGGCGAAGGGCATGGCGCTCGAGGTAGGCAATAATCTTCTCGATGTTGGTGAACACGGTGATCGGGTTGGCATAGCCCTTACGGCGAGGGACGTAGCAGTAGGAGCAGGCCATGGCGCAGCCGTTGGCCGTCGACGGCGCGATCCAGTCGCTGGAGCGCTCGTTGCGCCGTGCAGCCAGCGACTTCTTCTCGCCGAGCACGAGCACCTCCCGCTTGTTGCGCACCCAGTCCCCCACGTTCCCCTCGTTGCCGTAGAGGCCGGGGATGACCTGGTGCGAAAGGACCTCGATCCGCTCGGCGTCCGGAAACCGGTCCAGGACCTGCCGGGCACGCGGGAACCTCTCGATGTCGCGCTCGTGGTAGATCCGCCGGATGTCGAGCAACCGGTCAACGAGGGCCGGGGCGACTTGACAGGGAGGCGCGTCGGGGTCCGAAGAAGGGGGCATGCAGGAATAACCTGATTCTGACATCCGGCATTCCGCGAAACGCCGCCGACGCCGGGGCGGGCCGCCGGCCGACGACCCGGCCGGCGCGGCCGCGGACCGCGCGACAGCACGGCTAAGGCGAGGGCACATCGGGCACATGCGCAACAAGGAGGACCGGGACCGGCAGACCCTCGAATCCTGTCGTGGCGATGTTCGCGCTGGCGATCGCGGTCGGCGGCGGGCTCGTCTACTTCGTCGCCTGGACGCCCAAAATGTCCAACAGGGCGATCCGTTGGTCGGTGCTGGCGCTGCTGCTCGCTGCCACGGTGCTGGTCGTCGTCCGGCTCCGTCGGCGCCGCTCTGTACGCGTCCATCGCGACCGCATCGACGCGGGTACGCCGCCGTGCGGTGGGACGTCCTCGACCATCTCCCGGGGTTGAGAAGTTCCAGGCGGGATGTTTGTCGGCAGGTCGAGTACCGCCCGGCGAGCGCCGCACCGCCTCACCACGGGAGAGGGCCGCGTCACCTTCCTGTGCAGCCTGCCCGTCGCCGAGCCGGCAGTGGCGGGATGGGCGCCAACCTGCGTGACACTCGCCCCGAGATCAGGCTCGACCACGACCACGAGCGGTGCCGGACCCTGCCCAACTCGACCGTACACACTCGCTGTGCCCGTCGTGACGGGAGGAGCGGAGTGCCGTGAGGTCTCGGCATGCAGACGAGATAGATGGAGACGAAGCAGAAGCGGCGGAGCGAGAGGTTCAAGCGGGAGGCCCTGGCGCGGTGGCGGCTGTTGGCGGCGAGCGGGATGTCGCTCGAGCAGGGCGCGCTGGAGATCGGCGTGACGGCGGTCGAGCTGCGCGCGTGGTCGCGAGGTGTGGAGGACGGGGCGTCGCTGCTGGTGCCGGTGCAGGTCGCCGGCGATGTCGCGGAGCGGCGGACGCTCGTCGTCGTGTTCGCCGACGGCGTACGGGTCGAGGGGCTCAGGTCGCGGAGGTCGCCGAGCTGGTGCAGAGGCTGTCGTGATCGGCGCGCAGGGCCGTGTGCCGGTGTTCGCGTATGGCGGCCGGTCGACCTGCGCAAGGGCTTCGAGGGGCTGAGCGCGCTCGTGCAGCAGGCGCTCGACAAGGACCCGCAATCACCTCTCCCTCGCTCGGCACCGCCGGCAGATGGCGCGCGAGCACCTCCAGATCTCGACCCTCGTGTTCGAGGCGCCGATCTACATCCAGAGGACACTTCGACCTCGAGGCACGCAGGACGGCACAGCTCCGTTCGGTGGTCGACCTCAGCGGCGCGGGCATGCGCGCGCGGCGGTGCGGCCCATGTCGGCGACGTGCTCGATGGGCTAGTCCGGATTTCTCACCACGGATGGGTGGGGGCCCGCCAAGCGCCTGTCAGGGGGCTTGGTGGAAGGGTGTTGGACGCCGTCGACGTGAGCCGGGAGGCGCGCTCGTTACGCCCCACGGCTGGCGCGAGATCGAGCTGTTAGATGGATTACAAAGCCGGCTGCGCGTTTGGGGTGACCTGCGCATAAGGACAGACGAGCCCCGGCGCGCAGCGCGGCGCGCCCTTTGAGTGACGGATGTCGAGGCCGTCAGCGTCTCATGACGTGATGACGGTAAAGGTTCTCGAGGACGCGCCACCACACGTGCTGGAGCGGGAAGACCGAGCTTAGGGAGACGCGGAGCCTGCGGACCGAGGCGGTGACGATGGCGCCGATCTTGAGCAGCCGCGTGCGGATCGTGGAGACCTGGGCGTGGGCGAGCTCGGTGCCGGCGAGGGCGATCCGGCGGAGCTCGTTGAGAATCATGTAGGCGACGGACGACAGCCACAGGCGGAGCTGGTTGGCGCGCAGCGTGTGGGCGCTGATGCGGTCGGCGAAGAGGCCGAGCTGCTGCTCCTTGATCCGGTTCTCCATGTCCCCACGAGCGCAGTAGAGGTCCTCGTAGAGCGAGCGCGCGTCGTACTCGTCATGCGAGAGGTTGGTGGCGACGAAGCGCGGGTTCTCCTTGTCCGTCGTGTACTCGGCCTTGCCGACCACCCGGCGCTCTCGCGACCACGTCCGGTTGGTCTCGTAGCGAAAGTCCTTGAAGACGCGTGCTTCCTTGCCGGTCTGCTCGGAGGTGGTGCGGGCCTGCGTCATCTCGTCCTCGATCTCGGCGATCAGGCGCGAGTTCTTCTGCAGGCCGAGGACGAAGAAGAGGCCGTTGTCCTCGCACCAGCGCATGACCTCGTCTCGGCAGAAGCCGGAATCGCCGCGCACGATGATCCGGACGGCCGGCCAGCGAGCGAGGATCTGACTGACGATCCTCTCGAGCTCCTCGACCGCGCCGCTGACTGGCTGCTTGTCGGCGGTGTTCAGCGCGGCGCCGAGGAGGAAGTCGCCGCAGAAGACGTACAGCGGCAGGTAGCAGTAGCTGTCGTAGAAGCCGTGGAAGAAGCGACCCTCCTGCTTGCCGTGTACGGGGTCGTCCGTCGCGTCGAGATCGAGGACGATCTCGGCGGGCGGCCGATCGTGCGCGGCCAGGAAGGTGTCGACGAAGAGGCGCTGGATGCCGTGGTCGTCGTAACTGATCTTCTTGTAGCGCTCGTCGCCGGCCACCGTGGGCTTCGCCAGCTCCAGGCGGTTCAGCGTGCTCTTGCCCGCCAGCGCATGGCCCCGGTCGCGCACCCGCTTGCGCTGCTCGCCGGTCGGATCGGCCTTGCCTATCGCCAGCGCGAGCAAGGCATCGTCGCGGAGCACGTCGTGGTCGTTCAGGTCCTCGTAACCACACAGCAGGCCCAGCACGCGCTGCGCGAGCAATTCCTCGACAGTGTGCTCGATGCGGCTCGGGTCGCGGTGGTCCCGGAAGCAGGCCGCGAAGTCCCGAAACACACCTGAACTCTCGGTCAGCTCCCGCAGCAACAGCAGGCCCCCGTCCGAGCTGACCCGTCCGCCGTCAAAGGCGGCCTCGACACGCCTCCGCCCGGCCGGTTGAAAATCGAACTCGGTGCGGATACACCTTGTCGTGTTCCGGCCGTACCCCTGGGTGGTCAGCAATCGTTTCACACCCGCTCGAACTCGGGAAGTACGGCCGGAATTCCTTCCCGTGGTGAGAAATCCGGACTAGGCCATGTCCGAGATCTCGAAAACGCCAGTTTCTTGGAGATATCGGGGTTTTTTGATCTGGTCGGGGACATGACGCCCCGCGTTCCCCGCCACCAGCTCACGGACGACCAGTGGAACCTGATCGCGGACCTGTTCCCGACTCGCAACTGCAAGACGGGACGGCGCGCGAGAGATCGCCGGACGATCCTGAACGCCATCTTTTGGGTGCTCCGCACAGGGGCGCCGTGGCGTGATCTTCCGATCGAGTTCGGTCCATGGTCGACTGCGTGGGACTTCTTCAACAAGTGGAACCAAGACGGGACGTTCGACGAGGTGCTGCGACGACTCCGCAGCTGCGTGGTATCGCATGGCGACCCACCCGCCGAGCTCTGGTGCATCGACGGCACGTCGATCCGCGCGGCTCGCTGCAGCAGCGGCGGGGGGAAAATCGACGGACCCAGAAGAACCGAAGGATCACGTGTCGACGCCGGCCGAAATCCGAGGCGCAGCGCCGATGAGGCGTCAACGGTCAGCGGATGAGGATCAAGCAGCGCGTCAAGTTTTCGGCGAACGCTGGCGGGTCGGGTAGAGGGAGCGCGGCCGCCAAAAGGTGAGCGCTGAGAGGTAGCGACTCTCAGCGCTCGGTGTCGTAGCCGGCCGTACCCCAAAGGACAGCCAACAAAGAAGCGACGGCAGGAGGGTACGGCGAGGGCTCGGGGAAGTCCAGCGGAGTGCGTGGCCGGGCACGTGGTCGATCGAGGACGAGAGCCAGCTGTATTGGCTCAGCGTGAATGCAACCGAGGGAGGTGCGGCTTACGGACTTGCGGGTGGGCAGGTCTGGTTGGGATGATGGTGGGTTTGGTGTCGGCGAGCAAGTTCTCGGCGTTGACGGCGGAGCTCTCGAGCGGCCTCGAGTTTGCGGTCGCGTTCGACGAAGATCGCAGCTTCGCGGCCGGCGAGCTTGTCGACCGGCGCAATGTAGCCGATGGCACTGTGGAGGCGGCGGGCGTTGTAGTGCTCGACGAAGTCGGCGGTGACGCGACGGGCCTCGTCGATCGTCGATGGCGCTGCGGGCCGTAAGGCCGTGGACTTGAAGGTTTTGTGCCAGCGTTCGAGCTTGCCGTTGGACTGCGGGTAGCCGGGTGAGATCCGGACGTGGGTCATGCCGGCGACGCGGATGAACTCCTTGAAATCGCGGGCGATGAACTGGGGGCCGTTGTCGGTGACGATGCGGGGCCGCGCCCCGGGGAACAGCTCCCGGGCGCGCTGCAGGATGCACTCGACGTCTCGTTCGGTCATCGACTCGCGGAGATCCCAGTGGACGATGTAACGGCTGTAGCCGTCGAGCACGCTGCACAGGTAGTAGAACGTGCCGGCGAGGTTGATGTAGGCGATGTCGACGTGCCAGTGGCGGTGCGGGCCGTCAGGCTGCTGGAAGCCAGTGCCCTTCTTCGAAGGACCGCGCTGCCAGCGATCGAGGCGGCCAGCGGCGCTCAGGACTCGGTAGACGGTCGCCGGGCTGACGGCGACGATGTCCTGGTCGAGCATCATGTAGGTCAGCCGTCGGTAGCCCTCGAGTGGGTGCTTGTCGAAGAAGTCGAGGATCGCCTGGCGCTCGGCGTCGAGGATCCAGTGGTCGCGCGGGATCTTCCCGTTGTGCTCGTTGGCCTTGCCGTACCGCTCGCGCCAGCGCGTCAGCTGCGACCGCTGGATCCCCAGCCACCCCGCGAAGCGGGCCGGCGCCAGCTCGGTCTTCTCCGACCAGTCGGTGACGAAGTCGATCACCTCGTCCCGCGTCTCATGGGGCACCCAGCGGCCGTTCAGAGCTCCCCAAGCTCTTTTTTTAGGTCAACCAGCGCCTCCGACAGCTCGGCGATCACCGCGTCCTTCTTGACCAGCTTCGCCTCGAGGTGCTCCACCTTCTCGCCGAGCTCGCGCTTGACCGTCTCCGCCGGCGTCGTGCGAGATTCGACGAACACCTGCGGCGCGCGCTCAAATAGCGCCCGCTGCCAGCCGTAGAACACGCTGGGCTGCAGCTTGTACTTCTCGCACAGGTCCGACACGGGCACCTTGTCGAGGTGGTGCTCTCGCAGGATCTTGGATTTCTGCTCGGGGGTGAAGTGTCGGCGTTCTTGCTTCTTCATGCGGGCCTCCTGGCCACGCCTCTCCTCTACCAAAACTCAGGCCCGTTGCGGGCCAGCCGAGGCAGTACAGTCGCCTGCACCGCTACGTCAAGCCCGCGCTGCTCGTCGTCGACGAGCTCGGCTACCTGCCCTACAGCAACCGCTACGCCGACCTGCTCTTCGAGGTCGTCTCCCAGCGATACACCAAGGCGCCGGTCGTGATCACCACCAATCGGCCCTTCAGCGAGTGGGCCGCCGTCTTCCACAGCGCCTCCTGCGTCGGCACCCTCCTCGATCGCCTCTGCCACAAGGTCGAGATCGTCGAGATCGCCGGCGAATCCTGGCGCCTCAAGGAAGCCAACGAACGCACCTCCCGTCGCCGTAGCCGTCCGCCAAAACCCCCAGGCTGACCGCCCGCAGCCAGCTCCCGCATCACGTCCACGCCGGCGCTGTGCGCCGGCGATTTGCGTCGGCGTCCGACACCGGCGCTACCCACCGGCGCCGGACACCGGCGCTACGCTGCGGATCGTGGCCGGCGACAACAACTTCCCCTCGTCCAACATCTGCAGCATGCGTATTCGCTTCCAGGTCCGCTCCGTTTGCCGCTCCCGAGCCTTTCGCCGCAGGAGCTCTCGATCCTCGTCCTTGAGCTTGAGTCCGGGGAACCGGGGTCGTGGCTTCTTCCGCCTCATGGCACCCGTAGATCAGAATCTCGGACAGAGCGCAAATTCGCGCAAGGTTTTTGATCGCTACGCTACGGTCGGAGCACTAGTCCGGATTTCTCACCACGGGAAGGAATTCCGGCCGCACTTCCCGAGTTCGAGCGGGTGTGAAACGATTGCTGACCACCCAGGGGTACGGCCGGAACACGACAAGGTGTATCCGCACCGAGTTCGATTTTCAACCGGCCGGGCGGAGGCGTGTCGAGGCCGCCTTTGACGGCGGACGGGTCAGCTCGGACGGGGGCCTGCTGTTGCTGCGGGAGCTGACCGAGAGTTCAGGTGTGTTTCGGGACTTCGCGGCCTGCTTCCGGGACCACCGCGACCCGAGCCGCATCGAGCACACCGTCGAGGAACTGCTCGCGCAGCGCGTGCTGGGCCTGCTGTGTGGTTACGAGGACCTGAACGACCACGACGTGCTCCGCGACGATGCCTTGCTCGCGCTGGCGATAGGCAAGGCCGATCCGACCGGCGAGCAGCGCAAGCGGGTGCGCGACCGGGGCCATGCGCTGGCGGGCAAGAGCACGCTGAACCGCCTGGAGCTGGCGAAGCCCACGGTGGCCGGCGACGAGCGCTACAAGAAGATCAGCTACGACGACCACGGCATCCAGCGCCTCTTCGTCGACACCTTCCTGGCCGCGCACGATCGGCCGCCCGCCGAGATCGTCCTCGATCTCGACGCGACGGACGACCCCGTACACGGCAAGCAGGAGGGTCGCTTCTTCCACGGCTTCTACGACAGCTACTGCTACCTGCCGCTGTACGTCTTCTGCGGCGACTTCATCCTTGGCGCCGCGCTGAACACCGCCGACAAGCAGCCAGTCAGCGGCGCGGTCGAGGAGCTCGAGAGGATCGTCAGTCAGATCCTCGCTCGCTGGCCGGCCGTCCGGATCATCGTGCGCGGCGATTCCGGCTTCTGCCGCGACGAGGTCATGCGCTGGTGCGAGGACAACGGCCTCTTCTTCGTCCTCGGCCTGCAGAAGAACTCGCGCCTGATCGCCGAGATCGAGGACGAGATGACGCAGGCCCGCACCACCTCCGAGCAGACCGGCAAGGAAGCACGCGTCTTCAAGGACTTTCGCTACGAGACCAACCGGACGTGGTCGCGAGAGCGCCGGGTGGTCGGCAAGGCCGAGTACACGACGGACAAGGAGAATCCGCGCTTCGTCGCCACCAACCTCTCGCAGGACGAGTACGACGCGCGCTCGCTCTACGAGGACCTCTACTGCGCTCGTGGGGACATGGAGAACCGGATCAAGGAGCAGCAGCTCGGCCTCTTCGCCGACCGCACCAGCGCCCACACGCTGCGCGCCAACCAGCTCCGCCTGTGGCTGTCGTCCGTCGCCTACATGATCCTCAACGAGCTCCGCCGGATCGCCCTCGCCGGCACCGAGCTCGCCCACGCCCAGGTCTCCACGATCCGCACGCGGCTGCTCAAGATCGGCGCCATCGTCACCGCCTCGGTCCGCAGGCTCCGCGTCTCCCTAAGCTCGGTCTTCCCGCTCCAGCACGTGTGGTGGCGCGTCCTCGAGAACCTCCACCGCCATCACGTCATGAGACGCTGACGGCCTCGACATCCGTCACTCAAAGGGCGCGCCGCGCTGCGCGCCGGGGCTCGTCTGTCCTTATGCGCAGGTCACCCCAAACACGCAGCCGGCTTTGTAATCCATCTAACAGCTCGATCTCGCGCCAGCAGTGGGGCGTAACGAGCGCACCTCCCGGCTCACGTCGACGGCGTCCAACACCCTTCCACCAAGCCCCCTGACAGGCGCTTGGCGGGCCCCCACCCATCCGTGGTGAGAAATCCGGACTAGTCCGGATTTCTCACCACGGGAAGGAATTCCGGCCGTACTTCCCGAGTTCGAGCGGGTGTGAAACGATTGCTGACCACCCAGGGGTACGGCCGGAACACGACAAGGTGTATCCGCACCGAGTTCGATTTTCAACCGGCCGGGCGGAGGCGTGTCGAGGCCGCCTTTGACGGCGGACGGGTCAGCTCGGACGGGGACCTGCTGTTGCTGCGGGAGCTGACCGAGAGTTCAGGTGTGTTTCGGGACTTCGCGGCCTGCTTCCGGGACCACCGCGACCCGAGCCGCATCGAGCACACTGTCGAGGAATTGCTCGCGCAGCGCGTGCTGGGCCTGCTGTGTGGTTACGAGGACCTGAACGACCACGACGTGCTCCGCGACGATGCCTTGCTCGCGCTGGCGATAGGCAAGGCCGATCCGACCGGCGAGCAGCGCAAGCGGGTGCGCGACCGGGGCCATGCGCTGGCGGGCAAGAGCACGCTGAACCGCCTGGAGCTGGCGAAGCCCACGGTGGCCGGCGACGAGCGCTACAAGAAGATCAGTTACGACGACCACGGCATCCAGCGCCTCTTCGTCGACACCTTCCTGGCCGCGCACGATCGGCCGCCCGCCGAGATCGTCCTCGATCTCGACGCGACGGACGACCCCGTACACGGCAAGCAGGAGGGTCGCTTCTTCCACGGCTTCTACGACAGCTACTGCTACCTGCCGCTGTACGTCTTCTGCGGCGACTTCCTCCTCGGCGCCGCGCTGAACACCGCCGACAAGCAGCCAGTCAGCGGCGCGGTCGAGGAGCTCGAGAGGATCGTCAGTCAGATCCTCGCTCGCTGGCCGGCCGTCCGGATCATCGTGCGCGGAGATTCCGGCTTCTGCCGCGACGAGGTCATGCGCTGGTGCGAGGACAACGGTCTCTTCTTCGTCCTCGGCCTGCAGAAGAACTCGCGCCTGATCGCCGAGATCGAGGACGAGATGACGCAGGCCCGCACCACCTCCGAGCAGACCGGCAAGAAAGCGGCTCTTCAGGGTTTGTGGTGGATACCGCTGACTCAGCGTGTGATCCCGGCAGGATAGAGGTCGAGGCCGCCGAGGTGGAAGTAGATCGCAGCTCGGAAGCGGTCGCGGTTACGGAAGCCGCGGGCGACGTACTTGAGCTTCTGGATGACCGAGTTGAGGCCCTCGGCAGAGGCGTTGGTGATCCGTTCGGTGGCTGCATGGATGATGCCGCCGAGGTGATTTTTGACCATGCGCGCGGCGGCCTTCATCGGCTCCAGGCGAGAGCGGATAGCCCAATCGTACCACATGCCCCATTGGTCCCGCATGTTGCTCGGCGAGGTGTGCTCCCAGACCTCCATCGCCGCCTCCTTGAGCGCCCACGCGCGGGCCGTCCGCAGCGAGCTCGTCCGCAGCGCCTCGAAGTCGTCCCAGACCTCCTTGCTCATCCGTTCGGGGTTGCGCAGCCAGAGGTACTTGGTGCCCTTGAGCCGGTTGTCGCCGAGGCCGTGGAGAGCGCGGTGTTCCTCGCGTCGCACGTGGTCGACGGCTTGACCGGGGCGCGCGGCGACGTGGTACTTGTCGAAGGCGATCTTCGCGTCGCCATCGGGGATGGCCTCGCGGACAGCTTGAATGTAGGGCTCGTGCATGTCCATGACGACCACGGAGACCGCAGCCCTCTCTGGGCGCGAAAAGCCGCTCAGGAAGCCCTTGAGGGCCCCCTTGCCGCGTCCGTCGGCGACGTGGATGACCCGCTTGCTGGCGGACTTCGGGTCATGCACGATCGTGACGTACTCGTGGCGCCGCTGGAAGGAGGTCTCGTCGACGGCGAGCATCTCCGGCAGCGCGACCTCGCGGCGCTCGAGTCCGCGTTGTACTGCACGCTCCTGGACGCCGGCGACCTGATCCCACGAGAGCCCGAGGCGCTCCGCGACCACTGCAATCGGCGCATCGCGGAGCCAGTCGATCACCAGCGCCTCGAACAGCGCGGTGAGCCGAGCGCTACCGTCCGCCCACGAGACGCGCATCGTGAGCGTACCGTGCTTCGGGCACGACGTCCGCGGTACGCCGGCTTCGATGATCGTCCGATACTGACACGTATCGAGGTGCCGCCATCGGCGAGTCCGCGTATCGTGACGGGGAACAGCCTGGCCACACTCCGGGCACGTCGTCGGCACATCGGGGTCGTGCTCGACCTCGATGACGATCTGCCCCTGCCCGAGCTGCAGCTTCACCGCAGCAACTCTCCAGGGAGCCTCGATACCGAGAATTCGGGCGTAGAGTTCGGTCTCTGCCATTTCGCGCACGATATCACGGCGCGATTTCGCGCGCAACCTACGCCACCCTCAACCCTGAAGAGCCAAGAAAGCACGCGTCTTCAAGGACTTTCGCTACGAGACCAACCGGACGTGGTCGCGAGAGCGCCGGGTGGTCGGCAAGGCCGAGTACACGACGGACAAGGAGAATCCGCGCTTCGTCGCCACCAACCTCTCGCAGGACGAGTACGACGCGCGCTCGCTCTACGAGGACCTCTACTGCGCTCGTGGGGACATGGAGAACCGGATCAAGGAGCAGCAGCTCGGCCTCTTCGCCGACCGCACCAGCGCCCACACGCTGCGCGCCAACCAGCTCCGCCTGTGGCTGTCGTCCGTCGCCTACATGATTCTCAACGAGCTCCGCCGGATCGCCCTCGCCGGCACCGAGCTCGCCCACGCCCAGGTCTCCACGATCCGCACGCGGCTGCTCAAGATCGGCGCCATCGTCACCGCCTCGGTCCGCAGGCTCCGCGTCTCCCTAAGCTCGGTCTTCCCGCTCCAGCACGTGTGGTGGCGCGTCCTCGAGAACCTTTACCGTCATCACGTCATGAGACGCTGACGGCCTCGACTTCCGTCACTCAAAGGGCGCGCCGCGCTGCGCGCCGGGGCTCGTCTGTCCTTATGCGCAGGTCACCCCAAACGCGCAGCCGGCTTTGTAATCCATCTAACAGCTCGATCTCGCGCCAGCAGTGGGCGTAACGAGCGCGCCTCCCGGCTCACGTCGACGGCGTCCAACACCCTTCCACCAAGCCCCCTGACAGGTGCTTGGCGGGCCCCCACCCATCCGTGGTGAGAAATCCGGACTAGTCGTCCCCCCACTCCTGGTACGGCGCGCACCCCTGCAACACCTCGCCCACTCCCGCGCTCAGACACTCGAATCGCGCGACGACGTCGGTCTCCGCCAGGCAAGCCGAGAAGAAGGCCGACTCCTTCAGCGCGTAATACCCGTCGGGCCCGACATACTCGCTGAGATCGTGAGACCCCGCGCGCGCGACGTACACCGTGCCGTCGGTTTGGACCCACAACTTCCCGGTGTCGACGATCACGCCATTGATCTGACTGTGATACCACTGCAGCCCGCCGGGCGTGCGGTCGCGCAGGGCCTCGAGCGCGCAGGTCAGCGCCTCGGCGTCGTTGAGCTCCTCGAAGGTGCCGAGGAGCGGAGCGGTCTCCTCCAGCTCGAGCGCGCCGCAGATAAGCGCGCCACAGTCCTCGGCCGGGCACTCACAGGCGGGAGTCACCGCCGTGGTCGAGGTGGGTTCGGACGTCGAGATCGAGGTCTCGGTCGATGTCGAGGTCTCGGTCGATGTCGAGGTCTCGGTCGAGGACTTGTTGCCCTCGGGGCCGCAGGCGAGGATGCAAGTCGTCACGAACAAGCGAGTTAACTTCATCGCCCGAAAGTGACAGCTTCGTGGGAAGCTGACAACTCCGGATGTAGACCCGCGAGGCTGCGGGGCCTGCGACTCTTGGTCGTGCCAGGGGGCAAGGCTTCACGGCCCCTCCGGGCCTGAAGGCTTGCGAAGCCTCTCCGTGCCAGGACGCGCTGGCGTGCCACAACCCGCGCTTGCGAGATAGCCACACCGACGGCGACAGCGCTGTCGTCGCGGCGGTCCTCGCCGGACGCGGCGACGACACGGCCCGCCGCCGGCGATCGTCGAGACCGTCCGGCGGCTCCACCACCGCCTCGCGCCCGCGCTCGTCCGCAGCGCGGCGATCAGCTCCGCGAGCGAGGTCGCCTCGAGCAGCACCGGGTCGCCGGGCTCGCGGCCGGGGCCGGCCACGCAGTGTTGTGGCGCGCGCGACGGAGCGCGTCGTGCGAGCCGGCACTGAGCGGCCCCAGGAGCCAGGAAATGACTTCGGACACCGCGGCCACGGGACAGGGCCCCCGCGCCGCATCGGCTGGGCCAACCTCCTCGCCCGCGTGTTCGCCGTCGACGTCACCGTCTGCCGGAGATGCGGCGAACCGCGCGTGGCGGGAGCGAGACGGTCGTCGCGGTCCGCAGCGCACCGTCGGACGAGTCGCGCAGAGGGTGATACAGCGCGCAGGCAGCTCGCTGGTCGCGGCGGCGCGCGCGAGCAAGCCGCCGTCGAGCGGCGAGTCGGCCGTTCGGTTCGACGGCCACGCGAAGGGCGCCGCAGGCGCTGCATCTCCCAGCACGGGCAGCATGAGGTTTCCGTGGGCGGCAGCGCGACGGACGGCAAGCTCGTCGGCCGCGCCGCGCTCTGCGCCTGCCTTCGACGGCCGTGGAGCTATCCCAAGGGACAGCCGTTATCAATCTCCGGGCCGCCCCCCGCGCACGGTCCCTGCGACCGCGACAGGTCGCCTCGATTATCGAGGTCGGCCGTCCCACAGCCTGTACCGAATCACGCCCGTCGTGGCGAAGTCTCCGGCGCGCGAGCGGCGGCTCGCGACCGGCCGCTCGCGGCGTCCCAGTCGCGCTTGCCGGCGCGATGCGACTGCGCCCATGCTCCCTGCAGTCCCTTGCGAAGATCGCCCTCCTTCGCACCAGGGCGGCCGCGAGACCGCCACGGCGGACCTTGGGCGCGCCCTTTGATCCGTGGTGGGGCGGCCGAGCCGGGTGCTTCGTGGCCCGGCGGCGCACTGAACTGGAGGCTCCTGTCATGGCATCGATCTTTGAATACCTGCTCGGGGATCATCAGAGGATCCGGCAGACGCTGGCCCAGCTCCGCGCCGTGGTGCCCGGCGGCGATCCGCAGGAGCACCTGCACCGGCTCCTGCGCCAGTACACCGCCCATGCGCGGGCCGAAGAGCAAGTTTTCTACAGCTACATGATCCACGCGAAGAGCTTGCAGCAGCGGGCTCTTCGAGGGATCGAGGATCACCTGCGTCTCGAGTCGCTGCTGCGAGAGATCGAGCGGATCCCGCGCGACGACCCGCGCTGGAACACTATCCTGGTCTCGCTGTGCGAGGCGATCGAGCAGCATCTGCGCGACGAGGAGCGGAACCTGTTCTCGCTCGCGCGCAGCGCCCTCAGCGACCGCGAGGCCGCGGAGCTCGGCGCCCGATTCGTCGTCGAACGGGCCCGTTTGCGCCGCGACGTCGGCGCCCTGGGCGGGCCCGCCGCTCGCGCGGCGGCAGCGGGACGTTGAGCGCAGCGCTCGGCCCATCGCGGCGCTGGCGTGCGCCCGGCGCAGGTTGACCTCGCTCACCACGCGCCCGCGTCCGCCGTGGTCCGGCGAGAGTCGCGCCCTCGCACAGCCGACTCCGGCCGGGACTGACGGACCTCGGCGAGGGCACGCTCGATCCGCGGCAGCAGGTCCGCCTCGGTGAAGCGAATCAGGTGCTCGCCCTGGATCGCCTTGCCGATCGCCCACGGCACGAATCGCGGCGATCGCCGGAGGGCCTCGGCGACGAGCGACCAGAACATCCGGCGGCGTGGGCTGGCGACGCCCAGAGTCGTGAGCACGCGGGCGAGGATCGGGATCCAGCTGCGCTGTTTGTAGAGGACCGGCGGCTCCGGCAGCATCGCCAGTGCGGCCCGGCAGCGGCGCAGGTAGCCGTCGACCGAGTAGAGCTCGCGCAGGAGGTCGGCGTAGCCGGCGAGGAGCGCCTCCTCGTCCATCACCGGCACGAAGTTCGGGCGGGTCATCTGATCGCCCCCGGACTCGTGGCGCAGCCGGCCCTCGGCCTCGAGGCGTCGCCACAGTTGGGTGTCGGGCAGCGCGGTGAGCAGGCCGACCATCGCCAGCGGGATCGGTGCGTCGGCCAGGAACCGCCGCTGCACCTCGAAGGCCGACGGCTTGTCGCTGTCGAACCCGACGATGAAGCCGCCCATGACCTCGAGGCCGGCGCGGGTGAGCGCCTCGACCGCGGCGACCAGATCGACGCGGAGGTTCTGGGTCTTCTGCGTCTCGGCCAGCGCCTCGGCCGACGGCGTCTCGATGCCGAGGAACACCGAGGTGAAGCCGGCGGCGATCATCGCGCTGACCAGGGCAGCATCGCGGGCGAGGTTCAGGCTCGCCTCCGTGTACAGCTCGAACGGGTGGCCGTGAGCCTCCTGCCACGCGCCCAGCTCGGGGAGGAGCTGGCGGACCTGTTTGATGTTGCCGATGAAGTTGTCGTCGACCACGAACACCGCCCCGGTCCAGCCGAGCTTGCGCAGCGTCTCGAGCTCGGCCACGACCTGGGCGGGCGTCTTCGTCCGCGGGACCCGGCCGAAGATCTCGATGATATCGCAGAACTCGCAGCGGAACGGGCACCCGCGCGAGTACTGCACGCACATCCCGGAGTAGGCCGAAAGCTCGAGGAGGTCGAATCGCGGCACCGGCGACGAAGTGACGGACGGACGCGCGTCCTTGCGGAGGGGCACCAGGATCTGCCTCGCCCCGACGACCGGTCGCCGCGCCGCGCGGGGCGCGATCAGGGCAATCAGTTCGGCCTCGCGGCCCTCGACCTCGCCGCCGAACACGACGTCGGCCTCGGCGAACTCGCCCGGTGACGTGCTCGCTGCCGGACCGCCGACCACAGTGCGACGGCCCAGGGCGCGGGCCCGCCGCACCACCGCGCGCATCGACGGCGCCTGGATCAGCATGCCACCCACCAGCACGGCATCCGCCCACAGCAGCGCCTCGTCGTCCAGCCGCTCGACGTTCATGTCGACGAGTCTGAGCTCCCACTCCGCCGGCAGATGGCTCGCGACCGTGACGAGCCCGAGCGGCGGCAGCGAGGCGCGCTTGCCGACGATATGTAGGGTGTACTGGAAGCCCCAGTAAGTCCGCGGAAACTCTGCATAGACGAGGAGGATGCGCATGCAGCTCCTGGGCACGTGGAAGTGTTCTGAGGCGTAATTCGGTGAGGAGAGATCGTGGTACTGCAGAGGCCGGTGAGCTTGGCCCAGCCCGTCACGGCCCCGAGGGCCACGGACGGCGAGGCCGCTGCGGCTCCTGGCACCCTTCCTGGCTCTACGAGAAAAGCCAGCAAGCGTGATGAGTGACGCGGCGCACATTTCAAGCGGCGCGAGGTCACGAGAACAGAAGAATCCGGCGCGGATGGGCGGATTGGGCGAGAGGCTCGAGGTCGCATTCGAGGAGCGCAAGCCGCTCGCCACCAAGCCAGGAGGTTCCGGTGTCTCGCGCGGCGTCACGCGCAGCGGGGGTCGCGGCAGACCCCGGTCAGCGCAGCGGCCGCCGCCACGGCCGACGCAGCCCGGCCCCACACGCCAGGATCCGATCCATGTCTGGCGTCTCATGAACGACACGGAAACGAACCCGGATCGGCGAGAACAGGCCCGCAGACTCATCCTGCTCGCCGCGGTGGTCGGCGCGTTCTATCTCTGCTGGTTGATGCTCCTGCCCTTCGTCGACGTGCTCCTTTGGGCAGGTGTCTTGATCCTCACCTTCAATCCTGTGCATCGGCGGATCCTCGCGCGCACGAAACGGCCCAACCTCAGCGCGGGGTTGACGACCCTGTTCGTGATCGTCGCGATCGGCGCGCCGATGGGTCTCGTGATGTGGGCGATCGTCCGCGAGATCACGCCGGCGGTCGGGCTGTTGCAGACAGGCTTTGGCCAGCTCCTCGACCCCGAGTCCGAGCTCACCGGGCCGGCGATGCGGTGGTTGGGGCGACACGTCGACCTCGAGCAGATCCGTCAGCAGATCAGCGAACAGCTGCGGACGTTCGGCATGCAGCTGGCCAACAGGACCCTCGGCGTCCTCGGCGACGTGCTCGGCCTGTTCGTTCGGGCGTTATTCGTCGTGTTCGTGATGTTCTACCTGTTCCGCGACGGGCGGATGGTGCGGGACGCGTTGGCAGGCGCGATCCCGCTGCAGGACCGTCAGACCCGGGAGATCCTGCGGAGGATAGGCGAGGTCGTCGGCGCCAGCGTCAACGGCGTGCTCGTCATCGCCACCCTTCAGGGCGTCCTCGGCGGCGTGGCGTTCGCGGTGCTCGGTGTGCCCTCGGCCATCATCTGGGGCGTGGCGATGATCTTCCTGTCGCTTATCCCGCTCGCCGGCGCGTTCGTGGTGTGGATCCCGGCCGCCATCTACCTCATCGTGACGGGTGCGTGGATCAAGGGCATCCTCCTCGCTCTATGGGGAGTCTTCGTCATCAGCCTGGTCGACAACTTCCTGCGGCCCCGGCTCGTGGGCAAGCGGGCCAAGCTGCACGAACTCTTCATCTTCTTCGCGGTGCTCGGCGGCTTGCAGGTGTTCGGGCTCATCGGTCTGGTGCTCGGGCCGGTGGTGTTGGCGATCGCCCTCTCGCTCTTCGAAGCTTTTCGCCACCCCGGAGAGCCCACAATACCGAACTCGGCCGTGGTGGAATGAGCGAGCTCGGCCCGGTTGGGCCGCTCTCCTCGAAAATGGCCGAGTAGAGGCTCATGTCGCTGCGCCCCTTGCTTTGTCCGCAGTGAGAGCTCGGCGCCCCAGAGCGGCTCCTCGGCCTCAAGGGCGGCGCTGCCCACGCCGCTGCAGGAATGACCGGCTGGGGTACCTTAGCGGGACCATGGCGGCGAGCCTCCCATATTACCTCCAGGCGCTCAGCGTCGTCTTGGGCACGGCCGCGATGACGAGCCTGGTCTCGCAGCGTTTCAAGCAACCGCCCATCTTCGGCCATTTGCTCGCAGGTATGCTGTTGGGGCCGCACGTGCCCTGGAAGATGATCGCCGGCCCCGGCGGCGCCGCCTTGACACACGTGATGTCCGAATTCGGCGTCATCCTCCTGATGTTCAGCATCGGCATCGAATTCAACCTGCGAAAGATCGCCCGCATCGGCCCCTCGACCGGGATGACGGCTCTGTTCGTCGTCGGGCTGATGGTGTCGGCCGGCTACCTGCTCGGTCGAGCGTTCGCGTGGACCAGGGTCGAGAGCCTGTTCGTCGGCGCGTGCGTCGCCATCTCCTCGACGATGTTCGTCGCCAAGGCGTTCGAGGATCAGCACCTCCGCGGCGAGTTCACCGCGGTCACGACCGCCATCCTCGTGTTCGAGGACCTGATCGCAATCCTGCTCCTCGCCGTGCTGACGGCGATCGCCTCGGGGAGCGGCCTGTCCGCCCGCGAGTTCGCACTGACTCTCGGCAAGCTGCTCGGTTTTCTCATCGTCTTGCTCACCGCGGGCTTGCTGGTCGTGCCGCGCTTCCTCCGCCGCGTCGTCGGACAGCATCGTGCCGAGTCGACGCTGATCGCCGGGATCGCCATCTGCTTCATCACGACGGCCCTGACGGCTTCCGCGGGTTACTCGGTCGCCCTCGGCGCATTCCTCGCGGGCCTCCTCGTCGCCGAATCCGGGGAGGGCACGAGCGTCGAGCACGTCATCCGACCGCTGCGCGACATCTTCGGCGCGCTGTTCTTCATCTCGGTCGGGATATCGATCGATCCGTCACAGATCGCCGCGCACTGGCTTCCTGTGCTCGCGTTCACCGCCCTCGTGCTCGTCGGGAAGGTCGCGGGCGTCTCGCTCGGCGCGTTCCTGTTCGGCCAGGGGGTGCAGACTTCCGTACGTGCAGGGATGAGCCTCGCTCAGATTGGCGAGTTCTCGTTCATCATCGCCGGGCTCGGCGTCGCGTCCGGGGTCACCGGCGAATTCATCTTCCCGGTCGTCGTGGGCGTCTCCTTGCTGACGTCGGTGATCACGCCGTGGATGGTCCGGCGCTCGCACGGCGCTGCCGCCGGCTTCGAGGCGCGCCTGCCCGCAAAACTGCGCCTCCTCGTGGCGATCTACGAAGCGTGGATCAAGCGCCTCTGGTCCGCGCCCCCGGCTTCGGCGTCGAGCCGGCTCCGCCGGGGCGCGCTCTATCTCGCGGTCGACGCGGTGTCGCTGGTCGCCGTGCTCGCCGCGTCGAGCGAGGTCCGGGACGAGATCGTCGCCGTCATCTCTCACCGCTTCGCGCTGCCCGCAGCGCTGGTGGGCGGCGTCTGGACCGCAGTGACGCTGCTGTTCGCCGGCCTCTTTTTCGTCGGTGTACTCCGGCGCAGTGCGGCCCTCGCCCGTACCCTCGCCGAGGCGACCCTGCCGCCTCACAAGATCGACACCGGGGAGGTCGGGCAAGCGCCGTGGCCCGTGCTGACTGTCGTGATCGAGCTGGCCCTCTTCATCGTCATCGGCCTGCCGCTGGTGCTCCTCTCGCAGCCCTTCGTCCCCGTCCGTTCGGGCCTGCTCGTCCTGACGTTCGTGCTCGCCGTCCTCGCCCACAAGGCCTGGCAGAGCATCACCATGCTGGAAGCACACACGCACGCCGGCGCCGAATTGATCGTCCAGGTGCTGGCGCGCCAGGGACGCGACACGGCGGAGCCCGCCGAGCCGCTCCCACCGGCGCACGATCTGCTTCCCGGGTGCTCCAGCCTGAGACGGATCCGCCTCGAAGCGGGCAGCCTCGCAGCCTGGAATTCGCTCACCGGACTCGACCTGAAGTCGCGCAGCGGCGCCGAGGTCGTCGCGATCGAGCGTCAGGGGACCGGCGCGCTCCTCCCGTCGCCGCGAGAGCCGCTCGAGCTCGGCGACATCCTCGTCCTGCTCGGCCCCGAGACCGCGCTGGCGACGGCACAAGACCTGCTTCGAGCGGCCCCGAAGTCCAGGGAAGCTGCCGAGGCGCCAGGGCCATGATGAGCCTGCTTGACGTGCCGCGGGCCGCGGCCGGCTCCTGCCCGAGAACCTGCCATTCGGACCTGCTCCCGGCGCGCCGCAGACCTTCGCCGCTTCCTGCGCGTGCTGCCGAGTTCTCGGCGTCGACTTCCACGAGCTGACCGTGCTGCTGGTTCCGTTTGCGGCTGGGGCTCCAGGGCGTCGAACAGGCGCTGGTGCTCGTCTGCTCGCTGGCGCCGGTGGCGTCGGTGGAGCTCGTCAAGCTGACCGCGCGAGAAGGCGGGGCTCACACGCCCCAGGCGAAAAAAGCTCTTGCAGGCGGGAGCGGCCTGGGCCCTGCGCCAGCGCTTTCGATTGCGTCCGGGGACATCCGCGTGCTAAGCGATCGGGTTGCTCTGCTGCGCGCGGACGACTGACCACTCGAGGAATGCACGTGCCGACTCCTATTCGCCTCGGCAGTTCGGAGGAACGCTCGGCTCTCTTCCCCATCGTCGGTATCGGCGCCTCCGCCGGCGGCCTCGAAGCCTTGGAGCAATTGTTCGCCCACGTGCCGCCCGAGCCTGGCGTGGCCTTCGTCGTCGTCTCGCACCTCGCCCCGCACCTCCCGAGCCTCATGCCCGAACTGCTCGCCAAGCAGACGGCGCTGCCGGTGAGCGCGGCAGAGGACGGAGCGCCCGTCGAGCCCGACCACGTGTACGTGATCCCTCCGAACGCGGCCCTCACCCTCGAGCACGGCGCGCTTCGACTCGAAGCGCGAGACGACCGCACCAACCTCATCGACACGTTTCTCCGCTCCCTGGCGGAGGAGCGCGGGGAGCGGGCGATCGGCGTCATCCTCTCCGGGACCGGCAGCGACGGCAGCCTCGGCCTCAAGGCGATCAAGGAGCACGGCGGGGTGGCGATGGCACAGGACCTCGCTTCCGCGAAGTACAACACGATGCCCCGCACCGCGATCGACGCCGGCCAAGTCGACTGGATCCTCCCGGTCGAGGCGATGCCCGCCAAGGTGATGGAGTACGTCGCACGCATCCAGAGCACCAGCGCACGTCCGGCCGACGGCGCGCACGAACCGACCAGGGCGCGCGAGCACGACGTGCTGATGAATCAGCTGTGCGCGCTCATTCACCGCAGGACCGGGCGCGACTTCAGCCGCTACAAGCGTTCGACGATGGAACGACGGGTGCAGCGGCGAATCCACGTGCTCCAGCAGCGCTCGCTGGAAGATTACGTCGACCTGTTGCAGAACACGCCCGCGGAGGTCGATCGGCTGTTTCAGGACCTGCTGATCAGCGTGACCCAATTCTTCCGCGATCCCGAGCTGTTCGAGGCGCTGGCTCGGGACGTCTTGCCGCGGCTCCTCGCGGACAGGGCGCCCGACGACCCCGTGCGGGTGTGGGTCCCCGGCTGCGCCACGGGCGAGGAAGCCTACTCGATCGCCATGCTCCTGGCGGAGGCGCCGCAGACGGCGGCCCTCGGCGCCAAGATCTTCGCCACCGACATCGACGACGAAGCGCTGGAGGTGGCGCGGGCCGGGCGATACCCGGAGACGATCGCGGACCGAGTCTGCCCGGAGCGGCTCGAACGCTTCTTCGCGCCCCGACCGAACGGAGGGTGGCAGATCCGCAAGCAGATCCGGGACATGTGCGTCTTCTCGACGCACAGCATCATCAGCGATCCACCGTTTTCACGGCTCGACCTGATCTCGTGCCGGAACGTGCTGATCTACCTCGAGAGCGATCTCCAGCGGACCGTCTTTCCGTTGTTCCACTACGGTCTCCGTCCCGGCGGCTTCCTTTTGCTCGGACCGTCCGAGAGCGTCACGGCCCACCCCAAACTGTTCACCGCCGTCGATGCGAAGCAACGGATCTTCCAGCGGCGGGAGGCGAAGGTCTCCGTCAGGTTTCCGGTCGGGGGGCTCGGCCTGTCCGGTCGTCGGATCGCCGCGGCGCCGCACGGCCATGAGCCGGCGGCCCGGGATCAGAACCTCACCCGGACGCTCGAGCGCCTCATCCTCGCCGTCTATGCGCCCCCCGCCGTCATCGTCCGCGGCAACGGCGAGATTGTGTTCGTCTCGGGGCAGACGCGGAAGTTCCTCGAGCTCGCGCCGGGCGCGGCGGGCATCAACGTGCTCGAGATGGCCAGCAAGGAGCTCCGGCCGTACTTGCACGTGCTGCTGCGCGAGGCCACCAGCAAGCGCCAGGAGCGGATCCAGCGCGGAGTCTCGCTCCCCGTCGACGGCCACATTCAGCCGGTCGACATCGTCGTGCGGCCGCTCCTCGAGCTCGGCGCGGACTCCGATCTGTACGCCGTGATCTTTTACGAGGCAGGCACCTCCCTGAGCCCGGAACAGGCGGAGGCCGAGGGCCGCGCCCCCGCAATCGGCGACGCCCACGCCGCGGCGCTCGAGACCGAGCTGCGCAGCACGCGGGAGAACCTGCAGACGGCGGTCGAGGAGCTTGAGGTCGCGAACGAGGAGCTGAAGTCGTCCAACGAGGAGCTTCAATCGTCCAACGAGGAGCTCCAATCGGCCAACGAAGAGCTCCAGACATCGAAGGAGGAGCTGCAATCGATCAACGAGGAGCTCCATACCGTCAACGCCGAGCTGAGCCGCAAGCTCCAGGAGCTCGACAAGGCCAACAGCGACCTGCAAAACCTGTTCGCCAGCAGCCGGATCGCCACCGTGTTCTTGGCCGGCGACCTCACCATCAAGCGCTTCTCGCCCGAGGCGAGCCAACTGTTCCGGCTGATCGACAGCGACGTCGGGCGCGACATCACCGACATCGTCCCGAAGTTCGCCGGCGGTGACCTCGTCGCGGACGCCGAGCGAGTGCTGCAGACCCAGGCCCCGTTGCAACGCGAGGTCCACCTGCTGGATGCGGATGTCTGGTACCTGCAGCGGATCCAGCCCTACCGAACGACCGACGACGTGGTCGTCGGCGTGGTCATCACATTCGTCGACATCACCGACTTGAAGTCCGCCAGGGACTCGGCGCGCCGGCTCGCGGCGATTGTGGAGTCGTCCCACGATGCCATCCTGGCGCTCGATGACCGCGCTGCGATCGTGACCTGGAACCACGGCGCCGAGCTGATGTTCGGTCACACTGCGAAGGAAGCCGCCGGGCGAACGATCGACTTCCTCGCCCCCGGCGAATCGTCGCCGTTCGCCTCGGCCTTCGCCGCGGCCCTCCGCGGTGAGCGCAGTCCGCCGATCGAGGCGTTCTTGCGGCGAAAAGACGGCTCGCGGGTGCAGGTGCTGGCGAGTCTGTCGCCCATCACCGACACCCAGGGCAGCCGGGCCGCGGTCTCGTGGATCGCGCGCGATATCACCCAGCACGAGCGCGACCGACAGGCTCTTCGCGAGAGCCAGGAGCGCTTCCACGAGGTCAACGCGGCGGATCGGAAGAAGACCGAGTTCCTCGCGCTGCTGGGCCACGAGCTGCGAAACCCGCTCGCGCCGATCCGCAACGCGATTCATTACTTGCGGCGGGCCGTGCCGGCCCCCACCCCCGAGATCCAGCGGGCCGTGGAAATGGTCGATCGCCAGGCTACGCACATGGCCCGGCTGATCGATGATCTGCTGGACGTCTCCCGGATCTCCAGCGGGAAGATCCTCCTCAAGAAGCGGCCCGAAGACCTCGTCGGCGTGGTCCGTACCGTCGTCGAGGATCACCGCGCCGAGGCGGCCCGCGCGGGTGTCTCCGTGCAGTTCTCCGCCCGGGAGCCTCTCCCGGTGAACGGAGACGCGGCGCGGCTGTCGCAATGCATCAGCAATATCCTCGGCAACGCGTTCAAATTCACCGACCCCGGCGGTCGGATCTCGGTCGTGCTCGAGCGACGAGGCGATACCGCGGTCGTGCGGGTGAGCGACAACGGCGTCGGCATGGACCCCGAGACTCTGGCCAGAGCCTTCGAGCCCTTCGCGCAGTCCGACGTTCACCTCGCACGAGGGCGGGGTGGCCTCGGCCTCGGCCTCTCGCTCGTCAAGGCGCTGGTCGAGTTGCACGGGGGCACGGTCAAGGCGACGAGTGCGGGCCAGGGACGTGGTACGGAGGTCTCGATTCGTTTGCCCCTCGTGGCTACAGCCCCGCCCGACACAGAAGCGGACTCGCCCGAGCTCTCGGGCGGCCCCGACGATCGGCGGCACGTGCTCGTGATCGAGGACAACGAGGACGCAGCCCAGAGCCTCGGCATGTTGCTCGACATGTGGGGTCATGCGGCCGCGATCGCTGACTCGGGCGCAGCAGGGGTGGAGGCGGCGCTCGCAGATCCACCCGACGTGGTCCTGTGCGACCTCAGCCTCTCCGGCTCCATGGACGGCTACGAGGTGTGCCGGGCCCTCCGCGCGGCCTCGTCGACAGCAGGCGCCCTCATCATCGCCATGACCGGCCACGGCCTCGCATCGGACACGGAGAATGTCAAGAATGCCGGCTTCGATCTGCATTTGATCAAGCCGGTCGACCCCGAAGCGCTCGCGCGAATCATCCATAACTCGCAGCTCGTGCATGCGCCCCGCTAATGTCGGCGTGGCGCGGCGCCGATGGATGAATCACCTACTCGAGCATTACCCCCAAGCGCTCAGCGTCGTCCTGGGTTGGCCGCGATGACGAGGCTGGTCTCGGAGACGAGTACAAGTGGGAGGAACTCGAGGCGGTTGCCGTATCCGTCCGGAAGACTGCGTCGTGAATCGAGATCCTCGAGCAGCTACAAGGCCCCTCGAGGAGGATCGATGTCGAGGAAGCGTAACGACTTGAAGGAAGAGCGCGGCGCGGTCGTGCTGGCGCCGCAGCCGGTGAAGCGGGGTAGCTTCGCGTTGCTGGTACCGGACGACATGAAGTGGGAGGTTCGAGGCGTGAGCGGCGGCTACCGGATCGACTTCCGGCCGATGACACCGCAGGAGCGGGCGCGTCGGCTCCGGGAGTGGAGGCAGCTGTGACGGCGAGCAAGGTGGCGGATCCGGCGATCTGGGAGAAGCGGGTCGAGGCCCTCGAGGCGAGCGGGCGGAGCTGCCGGGAGTATGCGAAGCAGATCGGCGTCAACCCGCACACGCTGGCGGGCTGGCGGTGGAAGCTGCGGCAGCGAGCTCGGACGGGAGCGACGCCGGCGAGGCCCCGCGCAGCGGCGGGCGAGCGCGACTTCGTGGAGGTGACGAAACAGGTGGCAGCGGCGTTGGTGGCGGAGACCGGAGTCATCGAGGTCGAGCTCGGCGGTGCGGTGGTGCGGGTCCTCGGCGAGGTCGACGGCGAGATGCTCGCGCGGGTGCTCGGCGCGGTGGGAGGACGGCGCGGATGATCCCGAAGAACGTCCGCGTCTTCGTGTGCACCGAGCCGCAGGACATGCGGAGAGGATTCGATCGGCTGGCGCTGGCGGTGCGGGCGGAGATGGGCGACGATCCGCGGAGCGGCGCGGTCTTCGTGTTCCTGGGCCGGCGCGCCGATAGGCTCAAGCTGCTGTGGTGGGACCACAACGGCTTCGCGGTGCTGTACAAGCGACTGCACCGCGCGACGACGACGGCGCCGAAGGCCGCGAGCCCGTCGCAGCGCTCGATCGAGATCGACGAAAAGAGCCTCGGTGCGCTGCTGCGGGGCGTCCCGCGGCATCCAGGACGCGGGCGTGAAAACGCTCTTGACGTGGGCGCGCGAACGAGTAGTAAGGACGCGTGAGCGAGATCGAGCTCCTGCGCAGCGAACTCGAGAGCAAGGAGGGCGAACTGCTCGCGCTGCGCGAGGCGCTGTCGAAGGCGTCCTCGGACCGCGAGCAGTACCGGGCGCTCTACATGCAATTGCTCGAGCGCTGTCGGCTGCTCGAGAAGGGGATCGTCGTCGGGAAGAAGGCCGAGCGCTTCCAGGGCGACGAGGAGGCGCAGCTGTCGATGCGCCTCCTGGGCATGCTGCTCGGCCCGGACGAAGCCGAGGCGAGCGCGGACGAGGATAACCTCGACGACGCGCTGGCCGAGGAGCTCGACGGAGACGAGGACGACGAGGCGAGCACGACCCGCCCCACGGATGCGTGTGAGCCGCGGCGGCGCCGTCGCGGGCGGCGCAAGCTGCCGGAGGCGCTGCCGCGCGTCGAGGTCGAGGTCCTGCCGCCGGAGGTGCTGCTGGAGGGCCTCGAGAACTTCGAGCGGATCGGCGAGGTCGTCAGCGAGACCGTCGAGCGCCGGCCGGGCGCGATGGTGGTCGCGCGAATCGTGCGGCCGAAGTTTGTCCGCAAGAATGCTCCGGCGAGCGAGTCGATCGAGACCCAGCTGGCCGATGAGACACCCGAAACCCCTCCCGTGGTGATCGCGCCGCCGCCGGACAAGCCGATCGAGCGCGGGCTGGCCGGACCCGGGCTCCTGGCCCACACGATCGTGCTGCGCTGGGGCGATCACAATCCCGCCCACCGCCAGGAGGCGATCCACGCCCGCGAGGGCCTGCCGCTGTCGCGTCAGACGATCTGCAGCTGGCACCAGCAGCTCGCCGACCTGGTCGAGCCGCTCGTCGACGCGATGATGGCCGACGCCTTCCTGTCGCCGTACGTCTGCGTCGACGCGACCGGGGTGCTCGTGCAGGCGCCCGAGCAGTGTCAGCGCGCCCACTTCTGGGTGCTCGTCGCCCCGGGCCGGCATGTGCTGTATCGATTCTCGCCGAGGCACGACAGCGAGGCCGTCGATCGCCTGCTCGCCGGTTACAAGGGCTATCTCGTCTCCGACGCCGCGACCGTCTACGACCACCTCTTCCGCGACGGCGCCGTCGTCGAGGTCGCGTGCCGAGTAGGCGGGGGCGTCGCCGCCCCCGCCCCTCACAGACCCGGACGTGCAGGTTTCCCGCATCCGGTTCCTCGTGCGGCAGATTCGCTCGCTTCGGCGTACTTGTGAACGATGTGTGGCGCAGGGAGGGGATAGGCAGACAAGAGCCGATCGAACTGCTTCCATCTGCCTTGAGAGCCTCTCGAACGACGGTCGAGCCAGTAGTGCCAGACGCGCTGCACCTGGTGCGCGAACCAACGGATGCGTCGGCCATTCCCACTGATGCCGTAGTACGAGTAGTGCCCGGTCATCATCTGGGACAGTCGCTTGTGCTGGGCCGCCATCGGCTGGTGACGGTTCACCCGGCACCAGTCGCGGATGGCCTTGAGCGCACGCGCATAACGGTCCTTCGCCGTCCGCTGATGCACCACGTTCTTACCTCGCCTCGATTTCCCCCACACATGGGTGAAGCCGAGGAAGTTGAACGTGGTCGCCTGCGTGGCAGGGTGCCGCCCTCCGTCAGGGCGCTTGAAGCGGAAGTCGACCATCTTGGTCTTTTCGGGGTGCAGGCTGAGGCCGTACGCAGACAGCCGCTTGCCGAGCACCTCGCGGACGCGGATGCAGTCGAGGAAGTCTTCAAACCCCATGACGAGGTCGTCAGCAAATCGCACAAGAAAGCAGCGCCTCTTCATCCGAGGCCGAACGTCCCGCTGGTACCACTCATCCAGCACATGGTGCAGGAAGATGTTGGCGAGCAGCGGCGAGATCACTCCCCCCTGCGGCGTACCCGTCTCGGGGTGGCTCACCTGTCCACCCTCAAGTACGCCAGCCTTGAGCCATTTATCGATCATCTTGCGGACTACGCCGTCCACGACTCTCCGGTCGAGAAACTCCCTCAGCCGACGGTGATCGATCGTGTCGAAGTATTGCCGGATGTCGACATCCAGGACCCATCGGATCGTGCAATCCATGATCTGGTTGCGGATCTCCCGGAGTGCCATGTGCGCCGACCTTCCGCGCCGGAACCCATACGAGCATGGCTGGAAATCCACCTCGTAGATCGGCTCCAACAGCAACGCGATCGCTCGCTGCGCCACCTTGTCCTCGAACGTCGGGATCCCGAGCGGTCGCGTCGAGCCGTCCGCCTTGGGAATGTGCGCTCGTCTCACCGGCGGGGCTTTGTAACGGCCGGACTTGATCCGGTCCAGGAGGCTTTGAAGGTTCGCCTCCAGGTCCTTCTCATAATCTGCCGCGGTCTGCCCGTCGATGCCCATGGCGCCATCCTTCCGCGTCAGGTTGTACGCGTGTCGGAGCCATTCGATGTCGAGGTGGTGATTGAGCGAGGTGATCACCAACTTGGGATTGTTCCTCGCCAGCGTGGCTATCCGCGTCTGTTTCGTGGACACGCTTTCGGGCCTCATAGGACCCTCGTGTTTCTCAGACGCGGTTCTGCCGGCACGGCGCCCCCCTTCCCTCCGCTGGGTCCCCATGAGCCGAGTTCCCCAGCCTCCGCGGTACTACGAGAGCGCTACGACTTCCCGCCGCCGATACCCGTACACTTATGTATTCGCTTCCGGGCTCCACATGCTGCTCCCAGGTTCGCTCCCGTGCAGCAGGAGCGCGCTGCACGAGCCAGGTCCGTTCGGGTGCCGTGGACCAAAGCGGCATCTCACATGTGGCGACGACGGGATCTCCCAGGTTCCTGGGCGATCCATCCTGTGCCTTTGCCCTGTTCTCAGACCCCGGCCGAGCCTCCCGGTCCTCGCATAACGGACCGGAAAATGCTGTCCCCGTTTCCAACAAAACGAGGACCTCAGCAGCACATGATGTCGAGGCTCCATAGCAGGGCTTCAGCACCCGCTGTCTACGCTTCACGACGCACGTTACCGTACGCCGTGCAAGACTCGCTTCCGGCTGGCTGCTCGCCTTTACCGTGGGGGAGTCGAACCCCCTGGATCGCTTTGGAAGGTTTCTGATTTTCCTCTTTCTCCTTCCCCAGGCTTGGCCTGGCGCAAGCTGGGCTCACTGCAGGCGCTACTTCTTCAAGGCGCTGGGCACTGAGCCGGAGCTCGCCAGGCACGCGCTCGGGCTGATCCGCAAGCTCTTCAAGGTCGAAGAGAAGCTGGCCGACGAGAGCCGCAAGCGGCGCGAGTCGGTCCGCCGGAAGCTGTCCGCGCCGATCGTCGACGAATTCTTCGCGTGGTGCGCCCACCAATGCGAGGTCGCCCTCGACGGCTCGCCGCTCGCCGCAGCCCTGACCTACGCCACCAACCAGAAGGCCGCGCTGCGGCGCTTCCTCGACGACGGCCGTCTCCCCCTCCACAACAACATCTCCGAGCGCGCGCTGCGGCGCGAGGCCGTCGGTCGCAAAAACTGGCTCTTCGTCGGCAGCGACGACGGGGCGCGGGCCAACACGCTCTTCGTGTCCCTGCTGGCCAGCTGCCAGATGCACGGCATCGAGCCCCTCGGCTACCTCCGCGACCTCCTGTGCCTGCTGCCCTCCTGGCCGCGCCCCCGCGTCCTCGAGCTCGCCCCCGCCTCCTGGCAGGAAACGCTCAAGCAGCCAGAGGCTCAGCAGCTCCTCGCCGCCAACGTCTTCCGCCGTATCGCCCTCGGCGAGCATCCGACCGCGATGTAGCCCAGGTGCTCGAGGCCGAGCCAGACGCAGTCTGTCGGACGATTACCGGTTGCCGGCGCCGCGCCGCGGCGGCCCTCCGCGGGTCCGCCGCGTCGGGCCCAACTGCGCGAGGCTCACGACGGCGCCGCGCGCCGCCGGGATCTCGCCCTGCGGACGACGCCGATGTATCTGACGATCACGCCGAATGCCGACCACAGCGCGAGTGCGGCGAGCGGCCACGCCAGCGCCCTCGGCCAATAAAGGGCGACCCCTGCGGTGGCCAACAGCACCAACGCCCCCCCGAGCAAGATCCCCGCCTCCGAGCTCCCGAGGACCCGACGATTCGTGATCGCGGCGCCCACAGTATTCGCCAGGCGCAAGGCACCCGCCGCGGCGCCTCCAGACCCCGCACTGGGTCCGGATCCCTTGGCGTGGCCGCGGCGGCGCGAACGGAGCACGACCTCGGTCGCCCCGCGAAGGTCCTCCTCGTACTGCGCCTCCATGCGCCGCGCGAACGCCTCGTCCTCGAACGCCACGTCGAGCTCGCAGTTCCCCATCCAGCTGGCGATGTTGAGGTTGCTCGAGCCGACCCGCGCCCAGCGGCCGTCGACCACCGCCGACTTCGCGTGAAGCATCGTCCCATTCCACTCGTAGACGCGGACCCCGGCCGCGAGCAGCGAGCGAAAGCCCGTGCGTGACAGCGCGCCGACGACAGGCAGGTCGCTCGAGCCCGGCACGAGCAGGCGCACGTCCACTCCGTCGCGTGCGGCGGCCGCGAGCCCCTGCACGTACGGTGAAGTGCCGATGAAGTATGCGTCCGTCAGCCACAGCGTCCGCTGGGCCAGGGCAGTGAGCATCTGATCGAGGCGATAGAGCCCGGCCGTGCTCGGTAATGTCGCCACCACGCGCACGGCGGTATCGCCCGCGACCGGCGGCGTGTGGCAGAGGATCGACAACTGGGCGGGCAGCGCGTCGCCGAGGCTCGCCCAGTTGTCGGCGAAGGCCACCGCGAGATCGCGGACCGCCGGCCCGCGCAGGGCGATCCCGGTGTCCCGCCATGCCGCCATGCCGCGTGCCGGATCGCCGAGCCACTCCTTGCTGATGCACACCCCCGAGACGAAGCCGACCTCGGCGTCGACGACCAGCAGCTTGCGATGATCACGCGACACCCATCCGAACGGACTGGTGACGCTGAACGGGTTGTACGTGCGGACCTCGCCGCCGACCATGCGCAGCGCCCTCCAGATGTGATCCCGTGATTTGCCCAGGCATCCCAGCCAGTCGCGGATCACGCACACTCGGACGCCCGCCGCCGCGCGTTCGGCCAGCGCATCGCGGAACTCGAGGCACAACGCGTCGTCGTCGAAGATGTAATTCTCCAGGAGGATCGACGTGCGGGCCGCGCGAATGGCCGCCAACCAGGCGTCGAAGTTGGCCCGGCCGTCGATCAGCAACTCGACTGCGTTGCCCTCGATCAAGGGCGCACCGGCGACCCGGCTGAAGGTCTGTTGCGCGAGGAGGCGAACTGCCGCCTCTTCGCGGGAGGCAGGCGCCACGGGTCGGTCGGCAGGCATCGTCATGATTATGAGGGAGAACCGGCGGAACGCGCCCGGTGAGCGGCTCGCGCCCGCAGCGAGGCGTGCAGCGGACGCCACGAGGGGGAGCGCTGCGCTCGCCTCGCGTCGGCCGCGCTGCGATCCAGCCAGCTCAACCTGGATTCACCCGGTGTCGCGGAGGCCCCGCCGTCGCTGAGCTCAGCGAGCGCCCCTCGACGGACTTGGGCGCGCTGGAAATCCTGATCCAGTTCGACCACGACGGCGGCGGTCAGCGGACTGTATTGGTGTACTGCCTCGGCTGGCCCGCAACGGGCCTGAGTTTGGTAGAGGAGAGGCGTGGCCAGGAGGCCCGCATGAAGAAGCAAGAGCGCCGACACTTCACCCCCGAGGTCGAACGATGGTGCGGGCTCCTCTCCGAGCGCAAGATCAAGCGCTCGTCACACCGTTCGACCCTCGCCTCGAGAACGATATCGAGGCGTACATCGCCGCCAGCAACGACGAGCCCAGGCTGTTCGCCTGGACCGAGTCCGCCGAGGAGATCCTCGCCTCGATCGGGCGGTACTGCCTTCGCACCTTGGACGCGACGGCATAAAGAGCGGATTTAAGACTCAGGACACTAATTTTGCGGATCGTCCGGGCCCATCGGTGCGTCGACGACGGAGTCCGAGGGAGACTCCAGCTGATTTGCGTACGCGGACTCGACGAGCGAGGCGACGCTCCCGGTCTGCGGAGCGTCCGGGCCCATCGGCGCGTCGACGACGGCGTCCGAGGGAGACTCCAGCTGATTGGCGTACGCGGACTCGACGCTCCCGGTCTGCGGAGCGTCCGGGCTCATCGGCGCGTCGCCGACGGCGTCCGAGGGAGACTCCAGCTGATTGGCGTACGCGGACTCGACGAGCGAGGCGGCGCTCCCGGTCTGCGGAGCGTCCGGGCCCATCGGCGCGTCGACGACGGCGTCCGAGGGCGCGTCGACGACGGCGTCCGAGGGAGACTCCAGCTGATTGGCGTACGCGGACTCGACGAGCGAGGTGGCGAGGGCGTGAGCGACGGGCGTGCGGGGCGACATCGCCGGCCATCGTACACCACGTTCAGGGCGGCCGGCGACCGCCTGCAGGCTCGCCCGCGCGCAGCGCGGCGGCGCGTCTGCGGGCGGCTCCACGCGAGCATGGGCGAGCTCCGCAAGCGCGAACTCGTCCAGCCGCATGCCGCCGCGCGATCGGACGACCCGCGGGGACATGGCCTGTCGGGCGCCTGTGTCGAATGAATTCCTGCCGGCGTTCACGAGTGGTGCGTGGTTCAATCGCCATCGATTGCAACAGACGAGAGTGAAAGATGCTCCAATTCTCAGGGAAACATTGAATATTACGCACGATCTCCATTGCGAAGGGAAGAACGTGAGCGTCCGCGGCCTTCGGTCGAACTTGTCACATCGGACATTCCCGAAAGACATATCGAATGACCTCCCACGGACCGGCGCGTCGATTGTTTCGAGACATCTGGCCGCCTCCCCCTCTCGCCTGCGGCTCAGACCCTCCCCCGACGGAGCCTTGATGCACGGCGGCACATCAGCCGCCGTCGCGTTCGGCGGAGCGTCCGCCCCGCCGCGCAAGATCTCGTGAATCCTCGCCCTGAGACCACCCTCGCGGCAGCTTGGGCGATCCGCTGCCCGGCCGCCCGCGAGCGGGCCGCCGTCGGTTATAGTCGCGCGCGTCACCATGCCGACCTCGACCCGCGTCTGTCTCCTCCTCCTCGCTGTTGCTGCCTGCGACGCCCCGCCGGCCAAGGACGCGCCCAAGGTCGCCACGATCCAGGCCAAGCGCGTCGAGCCGGCCGGCACGGCCGACGCCCCGCCCGCCGACACCGGCAGGCCGCCCGACAGCAAGTCCGACGTCCCACCCGTCATCGTTCCGGGCGGACCTGCCGAAGACAGCGTCGTCAGCATGCCCGACAGCTTGACCGCGGAGAACATCCCGCCGATCCCGCGGGCGATCGCGGACGGCGTCGGCACCTACTCCGAGGCGCGCTCGGCCCTCGCGCTCGAGTGGCACCCGAAGGATCACTCGCTGCTGATCCGCACCCGCTTCGCCGACACCGATCAGGTCCACGAGGTCAAGATGGCCGGCGGCGATCGGCGGCAGCTCACCTTCTTCAGCGACCGCGTCGGCGGGGCCACCTATCCGCCGGTCGGCGACGGCGGCTTCTTCGTCCTCTCGAAGGACATCGGCGGCAACGAGTTCGCGCAGAACTGGCGCTTCGATCGCGCCGACGGCAAGCTGACCCTCCTCACCGACGGCGCCTCGAAGAACAGCCTCGGCCCGTGGACCCGCGCCGGCGACCGGTTCGCGTACACCTCGACCCGGCGCAACAAGAAGGACACCGACTTCTACGTCGTCGACCCGCGCGACCCGAGCAGCGACAAGCTCGTCGCCGAGGTCGAGGGCGGCGGCTGGTCGCCGCAGGACTTCTCGGCCGACGGCAACCAGCTCCTCGCGCTCGAGTACGTCTCGGTCAACGAGAGCTATTTGTGGCTGTTCGACCTCGCCACCGGCGAGCGCACCAAGCTGACTGAAAAGACAGGAGACGTCCCGGTCGCCTGGTCGGGCGCCAGCTTCACCGCCGACGGCAAGGGCGTCATCACCACCACCGACGGCAAGGGTGAGTTCCGCGAGCTCGTCACCCTCGACCTCGCCAGCAAGCAGACCAGCCCGCTCGGCCCGCCGGTGCAGTGGGACGTCGACAGCTTCGCGGTCAGCCACGACCGCAAGAAGCTGGCCTCGGTGGTCAACGAGGGCGGCATCGATCGGCTGCGGCTGCACGACCTGCCGAGCGGGCGCGAGCGGCCGATCAAGACCCGCCTGCCGGCCGGCACGATCGGCGGCCTCAACTTCCACCCCGACGGCAAGCTGCTGGCCTTCACCCTGTCGTCGGCGCGCTCGCCCGCCGACACCTACGTGCTCGACGTCCAGTCCGGCGTCATCGAGCGCTGGACCGAGAGCGAGGTCGGCACGCTCAACCCTGCCACCTTCAGCGAGCCCGAGCTCGTCACCTGGAAGAGCTTCGACGGCCGCGAGATCCCCGGCTTTTACTACAAGCCCCCGGCGCGGTTCACCGGCAAGCGCCCGGTCGTCGTCATCGTCCACGGCGGGCCCGAGGGTCAGTCGCAGACCGGCTTCATCGGCCGCAACAACTACTACCTCAACGAGCTCGGCGTCGCCCTGCTCTACCCCAACGTGCGCGGCTCGACCGGCTACGGCAAGACCTACGTGCGCCTCGACAACGGCGCCCAGCGCGAGGACTCGGTCAAGGATCTCGGCGCCGCGCTCGACTGGATCGCCAGCCGGCCCGACCTCGACGCCGAGCGCGTCATGATCATGGGCGGCTCGTACGGCGGCTACATGACTCTGGCGGCCTCGGTCCACTTCGCCGACCGGATCCGCTGCGCCGTCGACATCGTCGGGATCAGCAACTTCGTCACCTTCCTCGAGAACACCGAGGCCTACCGCCGCGACCTGCGGCGGGCCGAGTACGGCGACGAGCGCGACCCGGAGCTGCGCAAGAAGCTGCTCGAGATCTCGCCGCTCACCCGCGCCGCCGAGATCAAGAAGCCGCTGTTCGTCATCCAGGGCAAGAACGACCCGCGCGTGCCGGCCAGCGAGGCGCACCAGATCGTCGCCACCCTCAAGCAGGGCGGCACACCGGTGTGGTACCTCGAGGGCAAGGACGAGGGCCACGGCTTCCAGAAGAAGCGCAACCAGGACTACCAGATGTACGCCACGATCCTGTTCATGAAGAAGTTCCTGCTCGACGGGATGAGCGAATGAGCGGCGACAATTCGCAGATGATCGCCGACTGGAACGGCCGCGTCGGCGAGGGCTGGCGCGTCCACCAGGAGCGGCTCGACGACATGATGGCCGCCTACGGCGAGGCCGTGCTGCAGGCCGCGGCCGCGCGTCCCGGCGAGCGCGTGCTCGACGTCGGCTGCGGCGCCGGGGCCACCTCGCTGGCGCTCGCGCGCGCGGTGCAGCCCGGCGGCGCGGTCGTCGGCGTCGACGTGTCCGTGCCCTTGCTCGAGCGCGCCCGCGAGCGGGCCGCCGCGGCCGGCCTCGACCTCGAGTTCCGCCGCGCCGACGCCAGCGTCGACGACCTCGGCCCCGGCGGTTACGACCTGCTGTGCTCGCGCTTCGGCGTGATGTTCTTCGCCGACCCGGTCGCCGCCTTCCGCCACCTGCGGGCCGCCGCGCGCCCCGGCGGCCGGCTCGTGTTCGTGTGCTGGCGCGCCGCCGCCGAGAACGACTGGGTCGTGCTGCCGCAGCGGGCGCTGCAGGGCATCGTGCCGCCGCAGCCGCCGCCCGAGCCCTCGGCCCCCGGCCCGTTCTCGTTCGGCGCGCGCGAGCGCGTGCAGGGCATCCTCGACGCCGCCGGCTTCCGCGCCGTCACGATCGCCCCGTTCGACGCCCCCCTGCGGTTCGGCCGCGGCGACACGCCCGAGGCCGCGGTCGACGACGCCGTCGCGCAGGCCCTCGACGTCGGCCCCGTCTCGCGCCTGCTCGCGGGCCAGCCGGACGACGTGCGCGCGCGCGGGCTCGCGGCCGTGCGCGCCGCCTTCGCCGAGCGCGCCGGGCCGACCGGGGTGATCATCCGCGGCGCCGCGTGGATCGTCACGGCCCAGGTCTGACCATGGTGGGCACATGTCCCGGCGGACATGTGCCCACAATGCTCACACACACAGGTTGTTCTCGCAGCTCATCAGGTCCATGCAGTCCTTGGCGAACTCGCACGGGTCGAACTCGCTGCCGTCGTAGCACTTGCCGTACACGCAGTGCTTCGAGCCCTCGGCGCAGTCGGTGTCGGTCTTGCACGGGTCGCCCTCGCTGCCGTCGTAGCAGACCATCATGATGCAGCGCGGCGCCGCGGCGCTGCACTCCTCGTGGAACTCGCACGGGTCGCCCTCGGTGCCGTCGCGGCACTCGCCGAACACGCAGAATTGCGCGGTGTCGGGGCAGTCCTCGTTGAACTGGCACATCTGCCCCTCGCTGTCCGCGGGCGGGGCGCCGGTCGTCTCGCCGGTGGTCGTCGCCGGCCCGGTCGTGCCCGCGTCGCCGGTCGTCGTCGACGTCGTCGGCGCCGTGCCCGTGGTCCCCGGGCCCGTGGTCGTGGACGTGGTCGTGCCGGTCGTCGTGCCGGTCGTCTCCATGACCGGCACCATCGGTCCGGGCTCGGTGTCGCCGTCGCTGGCGGCCACACCTTGCTTCTCCTTCTCACCGCAGGACGCCGTGAGCGCCACGGCGAGGTACAGGACGACGTTGGGACGCATGATCTCTCGGAAAGATGGCGACGGTCGGGCGAGCGGCACCTCAAAATCCATTGATGTGACTCGAACGACGTTCGCCCGGCCGGCCCCGCGGCGAGGCCATCGGCGCGTGATTTCGGGAAAAATCGGCCGGGCCCGCGAGCGGCGGCGCGCCGTGATCGCGGCCACCGACGCTGCCCACATTCCTCGCGAATGCGTGAACCCGCCGCCGGCGCAGGCCCGCAGCGGGCGACCCCATTTCCCGCGCGCACCGGCGCGCGCCGGCCCGTCCGACGAGCGCGCGACGTCGTCGACTCGCAGGTGCTCCGGCACGGCTCGCGGGGATCGCCGCTGCAGTCGCGGCGGCGCGCGAGGCGACCGCGGTCCTCACTCGCCCGACAGCCGCCGCTCGCTCAGCGCAGCCGGTGCTCGAGCCGCTGGGCCGTGTCCTCGAGGACAGCCCGGTGCTCGGCCGGCACGAACTCGATCTGGCGGCGCAGGTACGGCAGGAGCTCCGAGTTGGGCAGCTCGCTGATCGCCGTGCTGGCGACCTTGACGAACGGCTGCTCGCCCTCGCGGAGGCGGTCGCACAGGAAGTCGAGCGCCTCGACGCTGCCGATCTTGCCGATGGCCGTCAGCGCGGCCTTGCGGGCCGCCTCCGGGTCGGGCAGGTCGCGGGCCTCGAAGATCCGGCGCAGCGGCTCGAACGCGTGGGGGAACACCAGCCGCTCGACCGAGGCCGCCGCGGCCTTGCGGACCGGCGCGCTCGGGTCGCGCAGCGCCTGCGACACCAGGCCGAAGCTGCGCTTGAAGCGGAGCGCGCCCATCGCCGCGGCCACCGACTCGCGCAGCGACGCGTCGCCGTGGCGGTACATCGCCTCGAGGCCGGCGATCACCGGGTAGGCGCGGACCGTCGCCAGGCTCTTGACGATCTCGAGCGGCGGCACCGCCTGGCCGCGGCGCTCGAGCTCGAGCACCAGCAGCAGCGCGTGGCGGCGCACGTAGTCGGGGAAGCGGCGGTCGGCCATCACCCCGGCGGCGACCAGCGCCGGATCGCCGCCGAGCTCCCACTCGGCCAGGTCGACGTACCAGACCTCCTCGTAGTCGGGCAGCTGGCGCAGGAACTCGGGCACCGGCATCGGCCGTGGCGCGTCCTGCGGCTGGTCGCCGAGGCGACGGATCAGCCGCAGCGCCCGCTCGCGGTTCTTGGCCGGCAGGTCGAGCGTGGTGATCTTGCGGTAGGCCTCGGCGACCTGGCGGAACGCCCGCACCGACGCGAACGCCTCGGCCGCGGCCAGGCACGCGTTCTCGATGATCTGCGGCGGGTGGCCGGCCGCCAGCGCCTCGGTCGCCGCCTTGATCCACGCCTCGGCGCTGCGCCAGCGCAGGTCGTCGGCGTAGGGCAGCCCCGAGCGGGTGCAGTAGTCGGCCGCCTCGCGCAGGATCGACGCCACCGCGTGGAACTCGCCGGCCTCGCGGGCCATGGCGATGAACGTCTCGTACAGGCGCAGCGCGTCGAGCTTGAGCCCGTCGTCGCGGAGGATCCGGACGCTGTTGAGGTAGCCCTCGGCGACGTTCTCGAACGCCCGCGTCTCCGAGCCGAGGCGGGCGATCAGCTGGTAGCAGTCGAACGCGCGCTCGCGCAGGCCCTCGCTCTCGAACGCGTCGGCGACCTCCTCGACGCTCGTCGTCGCGTCGGCGATCGCTTGCCGGGCGCGCTCGTGGCCGAGGCGGCGCAGGCACAGCGCGTAGTTGATCTTCATCAGCGCGCGCTCGTAGTCGCGGTCGACCAGCGCGTCGCCGGCGAGCATGCGGGCCCACAGCTGCGACGCGGCCGCGTCGTCGCCGGCGCGCTCGAGCGCGATCGCCCGGTGCACCGGCATCCCGCCGAGCTCGAACCACGAGGCCGCCGGGCGGTGCTGGCCCGCGCGCGACAGATAGATCGCGTACAGCCGCACCGTGCGGATCGCGTCGGCGTCGCCGGCCTGGGCCCGCTGCGCGTACAGCCGCATGATGTCGGGCCCCGGCATCTCGCGCGCGCCGAGGTACGACAGGCAGGCCATGCCCTCGCCCCAGTTGCCGGTCGCGCGCAGCGAGTCGACGTAGGCGCGCAGCCACTCCTCGTACTCGAAGTCGATGCGGTCGACGACCTGGACCAGCTGGCGCAGGTAGATCTGGGCGTCGGCGTGGCGGCCGGCCCGCAGCGCCCCCTCGGCGCGGATCCACAGCACGTTGGTGTCGATCACCGCCGCCTCCGTCCCTGGCCTTTCAGACCTGTCCCGGCGGACATGGTCTTCGGGCCACCCGTCTTGCGCCGGATCGGCTGGGCCTGGCGCTGGCCGGCCTCGACGTCGCTGATGATCTGGCGGGCGCGCTGGGCCCTTCGGCCGTGGCTGATCGCCTGGTCGTCGATCACGTGGACGCGGTAGAACAGGTCGAGGTAGCCGAGGTCGAGCACGCCCGAGCTCGGCAGGATGAACACCCCGTAGATCGGCGCGCGCGCGGCCAGGGCGGCGACGTCGTCGGGCGGCAGCTGGCACTCGCCGTGGGTCAGCAGGTAGACCAGCACCTTGCCGCCGCCGCCGCCCGAGCGGCGCGGGGCCGACAGCTCGGCGTTGATCTGGCGGATCACGCGGGCGTAGTTGCGGCCGTGCTCGGCGCGGAACTGCAGCACGTAGGGCACCTCGGCGTGGCCCTGCGCGCCGACCTTGACGCCCTCGTACAGGCGGCTGTCGAAGAAGCGGAGGATCACGTGCTCGCCGAGCAGCGCCAGCCGCTTGCACAGCGCCAGCGCCAGCCCGCGGGCGAACACCTCCCGCACCCCGCGCATCGACGCCGAGCCGTCGACCAGCACGTAGTGGGTGCGGTGCTCGTTCTCGACCTGCTTCTCGTGGGTGAAGTAGAACAGCTCGTCGTCGATGAACTTCTGCTCGAAGATGTCTTCGTCGTAGGCGAGCTGCGACAGCTCGAGGTCGTCGACCCCGCCGAAGCGCTCGATCGACGCGTAGCCGTCGATCGAGAACACCTGCTGGCCGGCCTCGCGCTTGACCTCGAGGATCGACGGCAGCAGCTCCATCGAGAAGTCGATCACGTCGGCCAGGGCCGGGCTGACCATCACGTTGTAGAGGTCGGCCAGGTCGACGCCCGCGGCCGCCTCGCCGGGCCCGCCGCGGAACAGGCCGAACAGGCGCAGCGCGTCGACGTCGATCTGCTCGACCGCCAGCAGCGGCAAGAGCCGGTGCGTCGTCAGCGTCTGCAGCCACGCGATCGTCTGCCGCTGGTCGTAGCGGGTGTACGCCGAGCTCGGCTCGACCTTCGCGTAGTGGATCGCGTCGACCGGCAGCTCGATCGGCCGCAGCACCCGCACGTCGTCGGGCAGCTGCGGGACCACCGGCGCGAACACCCGCGCCAGGACCACGCCGATCATCTGGTCGCGGTGCTTCCAGCCGGCCTGCGCGCGCACCAGGTCGCTCTCGCCGAGCTCGACGAGCAGCCCGCGCCAGGCCTCGCACAGCTCCGACTCGGCGATGCCCTTGACCACCGGACCCGGGCCGCCGAGCCCCGTGATGAGGCAGCCGAGGTCGTGCAGCACCACCAGCGGCGCGGCCACGCCGAGGCGCGCGAGGATCCCCTGCCACACCAGCGCGCGCATCATCGCCAGCGCGCCGGCGCCGTCGATCTGCGACAGCGCCAGGCTGCCGACCTGGCGCTCGAGCTCGGCCACGTTCGGCGTCACCCGCGGCGCCTGGGCCGGCGCGCCGGCCGACGGTCGCGTCGACCGCGGCGCCGGGGCCTGAGGCGGGGCGGCGCGCGGCGGGACCGGGGGCTTGCGGACGTCGGCCATAAAAGGCGGGCCCCTCTCACGCGAAGCGGCTCGACGCGAACATCGTCTCGAGCAGCTTGTCGACCTCGCCGACCATGCGCTGGGCCGTGGGGCTGTCCTGCATGCGCAGCAGCGCCGCCTTGATGTCGCCGAGGTTGCGCAGCTGGCTGAACAGCTGCATGTCCGACAGCACCTGGCTGCCGGTGAGCGTCTCGCGGATCACCCGCAGCTCCTCGAGCAGGTCCTGCAGGCTCGTCGGCGTCGCGCCGATCCGGCCGTGGTCCGGGTGCGACTCGTACCAGCGATCGAGCACCGGGCCGACGATCTCCTGGAGAATCTCCTCCTGCTCCGGCGTGTTCCACACGTGGCGGAGGATGAACAGGTCGGCGTCGGTCACGTGGTCGCGGCCGTCGAACAGCGCCGAGCTGGCGAACAGCTTGAGCAGCTTGACCACGCGGCGGTCGGACAGGCCGATGCCCTCCGAGCGGATCTGGAACACCATGCCCTTGAAGGTGGTGAGGAACTCCTCGCTCATCTTCACGTGCTGGCCGAACTCTCGCTGCACCGACAGCAGCTCGGCGGCGGTCGCCACCTTGCGGCCGACCTGCTGGTCGGCCATCTGCTGCACCTCGAGCTGGATGCCCTTCTGCAGCAGGCCGCGGAAGTGATAGCTGTCGAGGTAGTCGCAGCGGACGCGCAGGAGGAAGCGGTCGAAGATGGCCGACAGCGCCTCGTCGGTCGGCACCTCGTTGCTCGCCGCGAAGAGGCTGATGAGCGGCACCCGCACCGTGTTGGTGCCGTGGGTGAAGCGGCGCGCGTTGACCAGCGTGAGCAGGCTGTTCAAGATGGCGCTGTTGGCCTTGAAGATCTCGTCGAGGAACACGACCTCGGCCTCGGGCAGCATCTTCTCGATGCGCCGGCGGTACGTGCCCTGGCGGAACGCCTGGATGTCGACCGGGCCGAAGATCTCGTTCGGCTCGGTGAAGCGGGTCAGCAAATAGTCGAAGAACCTGGCGTCGATCACCTGCGCGAACGCGCGGACGATCGCGCTCTTGGCGGTGCCGGGCGGACCGACCATCACCATGTGTTCGCCGGCCAGGGCCGAGATGAAGAGGAGGCGGATGATCTCCTCTTTGCCGAGGAACTGCTGCTCGAGCTGGCGCGCCCCGTCCTGCAGGCGGCGGGCGAGGTCGCTGATCGAGAAGGTGGCCGGGGTGGTGCTCATGGCTATTTTTCGGCTTTTACGACGCGCGGGACGAGCGTCGCCAGGAGATTTTCGACGACCGAGCGCGGGATGAGCTCGCCGAGGTGATCGATATACTCGATCCAGCGCCGCTCCACTTGCGCGTCGAAGCCGACGCTCGCGGGCCCGCCGAGCGGCGAGCCCAGCACCTCCCCCAGCGCGGGCAAGAGGAGCGGCAGCGCCAGGAACATCTGCACCGGCCGGTCGCGGCTGGTGGGCGCGACGCCGAGCCGGGCGCCGAGCTCGAGCACGCGGAGGAAGTGGACGTGGATGAGGGCGGCGACCAGGGCCGCGACGTCCTCGGGCCCGGCGCTGTCGGCGGGGGCCGGCAGGGCCAGCATCGGCCGGGCGCCGGCGGACTGCGCGCCCGTCGCTCCGGCGGTCGGCGTCGGCCCGGACAGCGGGCGGCCGGTCAGCGAGAACAGGAGCGAGCCGAGGACCGTGCCGCCGATCTCGATCCAGTGCCGCGACGACGCCCACGCGTGGCAGACCGCGCGGGCGAACGCGCGGTGGCGCAAAAAGCCCGCGCCCTCGAGCGGGCTGTAGCCCGGCGGGGCCATCAGCGGGCGCAGGAGGCAGGTCACCGGGCTGGCCCAAAGGACATCTTGTTGCAGCGCCGACACCTCGGGCGCGTGCGCGGTCGACCACCAGTTGATCGTCTCCTCGCGGACCGACAGCGCGCCCGGCACCGTCCAGCGCAGGCGCCTGCGCGGGATCTCCTGGCCGACGAAGCGCAGCTCGCCCTCGGCGCCGCTCAGGATCTGGTCCCGGCGCGACAGCTCCAGGAACGCCCCCACCGCCGCGTGGTTGGCCAGCGCCGCCGAGAAGCCTTCGGGCCGGCTGAACAGCAGCCAGTAGCGAGCGGCCGACTCGACGCGCCGCCAGGTCGCCTGGCGCGCCCACACGCGGCCGCGGTCGGGGTGGTCGAGCACGAGCAGGTTGTAGAGCGCCACCCACAGCGCCAGCTCCTCGGCCCCCGGCTCGTGCAAGTCGGGCTCGGCCACCAGCTGTTGCGCGCGCTGCAGGCGGAGCGCCGCCACCTCGCTGGCGCGCAGCGTCGCCAGCTCTCCGGCCATCGCCCGGAAGTCGGCCGGCCGCACCGGTGCGGCCACGTGGACCGTCCCGCCCCCGAGCAGGGGCGCCACGAAGCGCGCGCAGAACTCGCCGAGGTCCCGGGTCACGACTCTCGCCCCGGCGGCAGCTCCGGCGTCCCGCTCGCCTCCTCGACCGCCGGCCGCCCCGCGCGCGCCGCCTCGCCGAAGCCCCACAGCGCGAAGCGGCCGAGCCGCTCGTTGAGCAGCGTCGCCGGCCCCGACGACGGCATCTCCGACGGGCTCGCCTCGATCACCGCCAGCTCGAGCCGGCTCATCATCGCCGCGTCCAGCGGCGCCAGGTGGTCGGGCCGCAGGCGCAGCGGGCTCTGATCTGTCCCGAGGAACAGGGCGTGGTCGGCCGCCTCGAGCCCGAGCAGCTCGCGCACCAGCTGCGGGCGCACGTGCGGCCACAGCTCGAACCCGTCGGGCACCAGCACCCCCGGCGCGACCTCGACGATGCGCATCCCCAGCGGGATGATCGCCGCCGCGCCGACGCCCGCGGCCAGCCCGGCCGCGCCCCCCAGCGACGACCCGGTCAGCACCAGCATCCCTTGCGGCAGCACCGCCAGCCGGGCCGCCGCCAGCGCCATCGGCGGGATCAGATAAATCAATCGCCGCAGCAGGCCCGCCTGCTCCCAGCGGATCAGCGCCCCGCGGGGCTCGCGGATCGACGCTGTCGGCCGCAGCCGCAGCTCGACCTTCAGCGCCTGCACCGCGGTGCCGCGGGCGTCGCCCGGCTCGTGCGCGCGGGCGGCCACGTCGCTGCGCACGAGGTGGGCCCCGTCGATGAACTGCGGCGCCCCGTCGAGCCGCTCGACCCGGCCGACGCGGCCGCGGAACAGGTACATCTCGTCGCCCGGCAGGCACGACGACGCCGACGCCAGGTGGATCGGGTGGCGGTACCCGATCTCGACCGCCGCCCGCTGCGACACCGGCGCCAGCAGCTCGACCCCCGGGATCCCGTGCAGCACGTCGAGCACCTGCCCGCTCGGCTGGCGCAGCCGCAGCAGCAGGCTGGCCCGGCGCTCGCCGGCCAGCGCCACGCGGACCCCCGCGAGCGGCACCTGGTTGCCCCACAAGTAGCTCAGAATCCTGTCCGAAAGGCCAGGTGCCACCAGCACCAGGGCGATCTCGTGCAGCCCGCACAGCTGCGGGTCGGAGGCGATGCCCGCGAGCGGCAGCGGGATCTGGCGCAGCGACAGCCGCTGAATCAGCTCGACCGGGTCGAGGCGGTCGAGGGCGCGGTAGCGCGCCGTGACGTCGTGGTCGACCACCACGACCTCCTCGGGGCTGGCGGCGGTGGTCGTCCCGCCGGCGAGGTCGTAGCCGAACGGGGCCATGCGGTCGCGGTAGCGGACGAACACCGTGCCGCTGCCGGTGAACAGCTGCCCGTGGACCGCCAGCGACAGCCGGGCCAGGCGGTCGAGCGCGTAGCTGTCGGCCCCGGCGCAGCGCATCAGCAGCGCATGGCCGCCCCCGTCACGGCGGGCCCGCTCGATCGTCATCGTCGGGATCAGCTCGTCGAGGCTGCACTCCTCGCTGTACGCCCCGAGGAACGCCACCAGGCGGTCGAGGGACGGGAACGCCACCAGCGTCTCGCGCCCGCACGCGACCCCGCGGGCGTCCGGCGCCAGACCCTGGAGATGAAAGCGCGTCTGGCCGGCGGCGATCGGCTCGAGCAGGGCGGGCATCGGGACCGGGAGTGTAGCCGCTCCCCTGCGGACCATCTACGGCGTCGTTTCGGCCGCCAGCCCCCGCGTGCAGCGGGATCGCGCTCCCCGCCGCGACGGCGACGACAGCCGGGACGCGATCGCCACGCCCCTCGCCCGCCGCGCGCAACCCACGACCACGACCCGAGCCGAGCCGGCGTCCGCAGCCCCTCGCGTGACGACACCGGCCTCGCGGGCCGCGATTCCCGCTGCTCACCCGACATCTCTCGCCCGACTCGCATCCCGATCCGCGAAGCCCCGGCTCCCGCGCCGCCGCATCGGGCGAGCCTGCAGCTCTCGACCTCGACCGATTTCCCTGCGCGCCCCGACGCATCGCCTGCCGCGGTGACGCGCCTCGCCAGCCGACCTCACCGAGCGCTCGCTTCGCATCGGCGCCTGACGGGCCGCCGGAGCCGTCGCGCGGCGTCCGGGTCCCGGCGTGTTAGCATCGGCGTTGCTTGTCCCGCCCGAGCAAGCCGCGTCCGCCGCCGCCGCCGCCTCCGCCTGCCCTGCGTCCGCCCGCGGCCGCGCTCGACACGCCGGCCCGCCCCGGCCACGGCGACGGCCTCGCCCGCGCGCGGGCCCTCGAGCACACCGGCGACCACGCCCGCGCCGCCGCGCTGCGCCTCGAATACGCCCACACCCTGTGCGGCACGGCCCAGCGGATCGCCCTCCTGCGCGAGGGCGCCGCGCGTCACTCCGGCGCCACGGAGGAGGGCCGCAGCCTCCACCAGGCGCTCGCCGAGACCCTGCTGCGCCACGCCGAATTCATGGAAGACGGCGCCCCGCGGCGGGCCATCCTCATGGAGGCCGCGCGCGCGCTCGAGGAGGCCGACCAGGGCGCCATCGCCGGCGAGATCTACGAGCGCCTCCACATGCTGCGCCGCGCCGCCGTCGCCTACGAGCGGGCCGGCGCCGTCACTCAGCTCGAGTACGTGCTCGGCCTCATCGACCGCATCGAGCACGCCGAGGCGGAGCTCCAGCGGGCCAGCGACGAGATCGACGCCGCCCTGCGCGAGGGTCGGCGGTTCTTCGCCCACGGCCTGTTGCAGGAGCACCTGCAGGACGCGCGGACCACCCGCGGCCCGCTCGCGCACAGCGGCGCCCCGCTGCTGCGCGCCGCCCTCGCCCGTGTCCAGGCCGACCTCGGCGTCGCCCTCCCGCGCGGCCAGCGGGTCGACCTGCGCTGGGGGACAGGTCAGGTCACCCGCGTCGTCCTGCGGGCCGACCTGCGGCTCGGGCGCTCGCCCGACGTCGAGCTCAGCCTCGGCGGCGCCAGCCTCTCGCGCGAGCACGCCGCCTTGCGGCTCGAGGCCATCGCCGCGCCCGGCAGCGCCGGCCCCCACGAGGTCGAGCTGGCCGTCGCCCTCGTCGACCTCGGCTCGCGCGCCGGCACCTTCTGGCGCGGCGAGGCGCTCGCGCCGGGCGAGCCCGTCGCCCTCGAGGGCCCCGGCGAGCTCGCTCTCGGCCTGTCCGCCGCCCGCCTCGAGGTCCACCCGCTCCCGCGCGAGCGCGGCGAGCTGGGCGCCCTCCTGCGCCCGCTCGGCCAGGGCGCCGCCGCCCCGTGGACCCTTTACCTGCCCGGCGGCGGCCCGCTGTGGCTCGCCCCCGACCGACCGATCCCCGCCGTCCTCGAGCTGCGCCCGCCCTTCATCGCCGTGCGGATCGCCGCCGGCGTGCGCGCCCAGCTCGGCCAGGAGCCGCTCGGCCCCGGCGCCAGCATCGAGCTCCTCCACGGCGACCGCCTCCACCTCGACCTGCCCGACGGCCGCCTGACGCTCGAGATCTCGATGACCTGACCTTTCGCGCCTGCCTCTGGGGACATGCCCTCTGGCGCCTGTCCCTTCAACCTTGTCCCTTCGCGCCTGTCCTTTCGAACCTGTCCCATCGGATACCCGGCCCCGCGCCGGCGCGCTCGCTCCCACCCACTCTCGCGCCCCCCTCTCGCTCCGCCCGCCGGCTGTCTCGCTCAGTCCCCGCCCGCGCCAGCGCTCTCGCTCCGCTCGCGCCGGCCTCTCGCGCCGCCCCTCACCTGTCCCTTCGACCCGCCCATGCCGATCGAGCCCCTCCGCGGCGACATCCGCGCCGATCCAGCCCTCGACCACCAGCTGCGGGCCGTGCTCGCGCGCCTGTCCGAGGGCGCCGAGCTGCCGCGCGAGCTGCCGGGGATCGCCGCGCTCGCGCGTCGGCTGGTCGAGGGCGCCCCGGCTTCGGAGATCGATCGCCAGATCCGCGACCTCAGCCACGCCGGCTACGTCCGCGGCGCGCTCGTCAGCCTCGCCGCGCACCTGCGCCTGCGCCCGCGCCCGGACCTCGTCCTCGTCCTCGCGCGCGAGCTCTGCGACGCCCTCGCGCCCGACCTCGGCGTCGAGCTCGCGCGCGCCGCCCTCGCCCTGCCCGAGGTCGAGGACAGCCGCTGGCAGCCGACCGGCGCCTACGCGGCCGCCAACCTCCTGCTCGGGGACACCTTGCTCGACCGCGGCGACCCGCTCGGCGCCCTGCGTCACTTCGAGGCGTTGCTCGCCGTCGACATCGACCACGCCCGCGCCCTGCGCGGCTGGAGCACCGCCCAGCGCCGGCTCGGCCGCGGGGGCGCCCACGCCAGCCGCGGCCTCGCCCTGCTCGAGGGCCTCGACGCCACCGAGCTGGTCGCCGGCCTCGGCGTCGACCGCTACGAGCTCGGCCGCCCGCTCGGCCGCGGCCGCCACGCCGTCGTCTACCAGGCCTTCGACCGCCGCGTCGGCCGCGACGTCGCCATCAAGCGCCTGGTCGCCGAGGGCAGCGACGGCCGCCTCGTCAGCGCCCGCTTCTTCGCCGAGGCGCGCACCCTCGCCCGCGTCCGCAGCCCGCACGTCGTCGCCCTGCTCGACGTCCAGCCCGCGCACCGCTTCGTCGCCCTCAGCCTGTGCCGCGGCGGCAACCTGCGGGTCGCCGTGCGCAAGCGCCTGCTCGGCCCCGCCGATCTGCCGCGGGTCGGCGCCCAGATCGTCAGCGCCCTGCGGGCCGTGCACGCCGCCGGCGCCGTCCACCGCGACATCAAGCCGGCCAACATCCTCGTCCGCGAGGCCCGCGAGGGCTCGCCGGTGGCCCTCGCCGACTTCGGCCTCGCCCTCGCCGACCCGCGCTCGGGCAGCGGCCACGCCGGCACCCTGCGCTACCTCGCCCCCGAGCTGCGCAGCCCCGGCCCGGCCGCCCGCGCCACCCCGGCCTCCGACCTGTTCAGCGCCGGCGTCGTCCTGCTCGAGCTCGCCCTCCACCCCCAGCCGCTCCCCGCCGTGTTCGACCAGATCGGCGCCGCCGCCTTCGACCCCGAAGAACATGTCCCGAAGGACCTGCCCGACGGCTGGACCGACCGCCTCGTCCGCATGCTCGGCCCCGACCTCGCCGCCCGCGCCGGCTGACGTGGCCCTCCGCACATGTCCTCTCCGACCTTTCCCTTCGGACCTGTTCCTTCCGCCATGCGCCGCCTCGCCCCGCTCCTCACGCTCGTCCTCGCCTGCGAGGAGCTGCCGCGCACCTACAGCAGCGCCGGCCCGGCCCAGCTGCTGTTCGCCGACCGCTTCGACGGCCCCGAGCTCGGCCCGGCGTGGAAATCGACCGGCCCCGGCGCGCGCCTCGAGAACGGCGAGCTCGTGACCGAGGGCCTGCGCAACCACCCGCTGTGGCTGACCCTGCCGCTGCCGGACAACGTGCGCGTCGAGTTCGACGCCCGCGCCGCCACTGACGAGGGCGACATCAAGGTCGAGCTCGCGGGCGACGGCAAGAGCTTCGCGCGCAGCGCCAGCTACACCGCCACCGGCTACGTCATCATCTTCGGCGGCTGGAACAACACCACCAGCGCGATCGTCCGCCGCGACGAGCACGGCGGCGATCGCAAGACCACGCAGTCGCTCAAGGTCGAGGCCAATAAGCGCTACCACTTCGCCATCACCCGCCGCGACGGCGCGATCCGGTGGGAGCTCGACGGCCAGGAGGTCCTCGCCTACGACGACCCCGAGCCGCTGACCGGCCCGGCGCAGCGCCACTTCGCCTTCGGCGGCTGGGAGGCCCGCGTCGCCTTCGACAACCTCGAGGTGTTCGCGCTGTGAGGAATTACCTTTCACCTACAGCGAGATCCTGGCCGAGGGGCGGCCACTTCGCCGAGCCCTACCCCGACGACCTCGACTGGAACGACCCCGACGGGATGGGAGAGTGGGAAGACCAGGTCTACCACCGCTTCGTGCTCCAGCGACTGCCCGAACATCGAGCCGATGTTCGACGACGTGCGCCTCCGGATCGCCCCGTGCATCGCCCGTGTGCGCTCGCACCTCGGGCTATAGAAAACCTGCCGGCGCAGCGCTCGCCTGTCGAGCGCCGACGAGCAGGAAATCACGCGGCTTCACCCCGGCTCGAAGCCGACCTCGTCGACGTAGCACCAGAACCACCGCTCGCCCGGCTCGAGCGAGCGCATGATCGCGTGCTGCGTCGCGTGGAAGTGGGCCGTCGCGTGCTTGTGCTTCGACGAGTCGCAGCAGCCGACCTTCCCGCAGGTCATGCACAGGCGCAGGTGGACCCATGCGTCGCCGAGCTCGAGGCACGCCTCGCAGCCGCGGGTGTGCGGGCGGACGTCGTGGATCGGGTCGAGGTGGGAACAGATCTCTTTCGCCATGGCTCGAGCTCCTCTTGCCCTCATTCGGCCAGCGCGCGGTGGACCATCTGCACGCAGATCGAGCCCTCGCCGACCGCCGAGGCCACGCGCTTGACGTTGCCCGAGCGGACGTCGCCGGCCGCGAACACGTTGGGCAGGCTCGTCTCGAGCAGGTACGGCGCGCGTCGCCACGGCCGCTGGGCCAGCTCGTCGGGCGTCAGGTCGGGGCCCGTCTTGACGAACCCGGCCGGGTCGAGCGCCACGCAGCCCTCGAGCCACGCCGTGTTGGGGCGCGCGCCTGCCATCGAGAACACGTGGCGGATCGGCCGCGTCTCGCTCGTGCCGTCCTTGCGGTTGACCCACCGGACCCGCTCGAGGCTCGACTCGCCGAACATCTCCACGATCTCCGTGAACGGGCGCAGCGTGATCTTCGGGTGCTCCTCGATCCGGCGGATCAGGTAGCGCGACATGGTGTCGGCCAGCCCGCTCGAGCGGACCAGCACGTGGACGTGGCGCACCGACTCGGCCAGGAACACCGCCGCTTGCCCGGCCGAGTTGCCGCCGCCGACCACGATCACCTCCTCGCCGGAGCACAGCTGCGCCTCCATCTGCGTCGCCCCGTAGTAGACCCCGTCGCCCTCGAAGCGGTGCAGGTCGGGCACCCCGAGCCGGCGGTACTCCGCCCCGGTGGCGAGGATGATCGAGCGCGCCCGCACCGAGCCCTGCGCGCCGCCGAGCTCGATCACGTACGGCGTGCGCGAGCAGTCGAGCCGCACCGCCGACATCGCCACCGCCACGTGGGCCCCGAACTTCTGCGCCTGCGTCAGCGCGCGGCCCGCGAGCGCCTGTCCCGAGATACCTGTCGGAAAGCCCAGGTAGTTCTCGATCTTCGACGACGACCCGGCCTGCCCGCCCGGCGCGTTGCGCTCGATCACCAGCACGTCGAGCCCCTCCGACGCCGCGTAGACGGCCGCCGCCAGCCCGGCCGGGCCGGCGCCGATGACCACCACGTCGCGCACCACGCTGCGGTCGACGTCGGCGTTGAAGCCGAGGCAGCGGGCCACCTCCTCGGTGCTCGGGTTGCGCAGCACCACGTTGCCGCGGCAGATGATCACCGGCACCGCGTCGACCCCGACCTGGAATTGATCGAGCATCCCGGCGACGTCGGCGTCGCGCTCGACGTCGATGTACGAGAACGGGTGGCCGTTGCGGGTCAAAAACTCCTTCAGCCGCAGCGTCGCCGGCGAGTGGACCGAGCCGACCAGGACCGCGTCGCTGGCGTTGTGGGCGATCAGGCTGACGCGGCGGAGGATGAACGCGCGCATCAGCAGCTCGCCGACCTCGGCCTCGACCTGGACGATGTGGCGCAGCCCCTCGCGGTCGATCTCCAGCAGCTCGCCGGGCTCGCCGACCCGCCCGCGCACCAGGCTCGGGCGGCCGTTCAGCATGTTGATCTCGCCGGTGAACTGACCCGGCTCGTGGATCACCACCGGGTGCTCGACGCCGTCGAAGCCCGGCTGCACCACCTCGAGCGTGCCCGAGAGGACCACGAAGAAGTTCGCGCCCGTCTCGCCGTGCTCGAACACGATCTCGCCGGCGCGCGTCGGGCGGCGGCGGCCGTAGCGGCACAGCCGGCTCTTCTGCGCCGGCGTGAGCCGCGGGAAGGTCGCCTCGCGTCGCTGGGCCGACGGGTCGTTCGGGAGGGTCGTCATGCGCCGCGGAGTCTACCGCGAACGCGCGGGCTCGCCCGCGCCGCGCAGGATCGTTGCACGCGCACGCCGGACCCGCCTCTGGTCGGGTCGCCGGCCCGGCTCGCGACCTGGCCCCGCGCTGTTTCTCCGCTCCGGGCCGCGCAGGAGCGGCGCGAGGTTGAAAGCCCGCGGTCCCCGCACTAGCCTGCCGACGCCCGCATGAAGCTCTGGGCCCTCAGCGATCTCCACGTCGGTCACCGCCGCAACCGCGAGCTGCTCGCCGACCTGTCCCCGCGGCCAGGTGACTGGCTGATCGTCGGCGGCGACGTCGGCGAGACCGGCGATCACTTGCAGTGGGCCTTCGACCTGCTGCAGCCGCGCTTCGCCCGGCTGCTCTGGGTCCCCGGCAACCACGAGCTGTGGACCTCCGAGGAGCGAGGCGTCCGCCTCGGCGGCGCCGACAAGCTCGCCGCCCTGTGCGAGCTGTGCCGCGGCCGCGGCGTCGTCAGCGTCGACGACCCGTGGCCGGTGTGGCCGGGCGACGGAGGCCCGCACACCCTCGCGCTGCTCGCCCTCCTCTACGACTACACCTTCGCGCCCGCCGGCATGGACCGCGCCGCCGCGATCGCCTGGGCCGCCGACGACGGCGTGCTCGCCGCCGACGAGGCGCGCCTCGATCCGCGCCCGTTCGCCGACATCGTCGCCTGGTCCGCCGCGCGCGTGTCCGCCGCCGCCGCCCGCCTCGACCTCGCGCGGGCGCACCCGACCGTCCTCGTCAACCACTGGCCGCTGCGCGACGACCTGATCTTCATCCCGCGCGTGCCGCGGTACCGCCCGTGGTGCGGCACGCGAGCGACGCACGACTGGCACCGCCGCTTCGGCGCGCGGGTGGTCGTCAGCGGGCACCTTCACACGCGGCGCACCGACTGGATCGACGGCGTGCGCTTCGAGGAGGTCTCGCTCGGTTATCCGCGCGAGCAACGGCCCGGCATGATCGCCGACGCCTATCTGCGCCAGATCCTGCCGGAGCCGACGGCTTGCACTACCGAGCGGCGCTGAGCCGCCACGCGTATGAGCGCCCGCAATTCGCCGCGCCCCTGCGAGCGTTGCCGCGGCCGCGGGGCGCGGGGTATCCTGCGCGCATGAGCCAGGCGGAGTTGTACGCCGAGTTCCTGCGCGCCGAGGGCTTCCGGCCGGTCGTCGACGACGCCGGCGACCTCGTGTTCAAGTGCGAGGGCCGCTACTACTGCGTCACCGTCGACGACGACGACCCGCTGTACTTCCGCCTCGTGTTCCCCAACTTCTGGGGCCTCGAGAGCGAGGCGGAGCGCCACTGGGCGCGGATCGCCGCCGCCGAGGTCACGGCAGAGTTCAAGGTCGTCAAGCTCTACCCGCAGCACGACGACATGCAGGCCGCCACCGAGCTGTTCCTCGCCGCCGAGGGCGACTTCCGCCTCGTGTTCGAGCGCTGCATCGCCGCCCTCCAGGGCGCAGTCCGCCGCTTCTGCGAGCTGATGGAGCGCGGCCCGAGGCTGCGCCTGGTCGAAGAGACATAACGCATCCGCCCGCGCGCGACGGCCTCGGCAGCGCCGTGAGCGAGCGAGCGCCGCGCGAGCCACCGCCCCGCCGAGGCCGCTCGCACCGCTCCACGAGGCTCCCGCGCGCCGCCTCGCCCGCGAGCGCCGCGAGGTCCGTCGCCCCGCGTCCTCGACCGCCCTCGCCTGGCCTCGCCGCCTTCGTGCCCTCGCGCGCGCCGCCCGGCGTCCTGCTACCCTCGGCGCCACCCGTGACGCTCCTCGACCGCCTCCGCCGCCTCGGCGACGACCGCCGCTGGCGCCGGCAGTACCCCGACTTCGAACCTGGCTTTCGGGCCATCCACGATCGCGCCCGGCCGTACACCATGACCTCGACCGAGCGGATGTACGCGCTCTACCAGGCCGTGCGTCACGTCCACCGCGCCGGCATCCCCGGCGCCTTCGTCGAGTGCGGCGTGTGGAAGGGCGGCAGCGCCATGGTCGCCGCCCTCACCTTCCAGGAGCTCGGCGACCGCGCGCGCGACCTCTACCTCTACGACACCTACGAGGGCATGAGCGAGCCGACCGCCCGCGACGTCTCGTACAAGGACCAGGCCCCGCTCGGCGAGTGGGACAAGATCAAGGGCACCGACCACAAGGTCTTCTGCGCCAACAGCCTCGCCGACGCCACCGCCAGCCTCGGCAGCACCGGCTACCCGCGCGAGCGCGTCCACTTCGTCAAGGGCAAGGTCGAGGACACCATCCCCGCCACCCTGCCCGACGCGATCGCCATCCTCCGCCTCGACACCGACTGGTTCGAGTCCACCCGCCACGAGCTCGTCCACCTCTACCCCCGCCTGGCCCGCGGCGGCGTCCTCATCGTCGACGACTACGGCCACTGGCGCGGCGCCCGCGAGGCCGTCGACGGCTACTTCGCCGAGCACGGCGGCGCCCCGCTGCTCCACCGCATCGACTACACCGGCCGGATCGCCGTCAAGCCTTAGGGCCGCGAGGCTGCCTCGTGCGACATGCTCGAGGGGACATGTCGCCAGGCCCAGGGCGCTTGTGACATGTCTCTCTCGACATGTCCCGAATGAGACTCACCGCCGCCAGCGCAGCTGCAGCTCGAGCTCTTCCTCCTCGCCGGACACCTCGTGCTCGATCGACAGCGCCGCGTCGCGCGGCACGTTGAAGCGGGCCCCCGCCACCTGGATCCGGAACGACTCGCCGCGCTCGATGGCGTCGGCCAGGCGGCGCAGGGTCTCGACGAAGGACTCGGGGCTGCAGTTGCGTTCGACGTCGCGGTCGGGCATCCCCGCCACCATAGACCATCTCGCGCGACGCGGTCCCCGCAACCCCGCGCCTCGTTCACGACCGCCCGCGTCCAGCCGCGATGCTTCGTCCTCCGCGGCCCACCCCCGGGCGTCGACCGGAACGCTCCCCGCTCGGCCCGCACGCCCCGGCCCTGCCGGCCCGCCGCGCCGCGCTCAATCGACGCGGACCGGCAGCGCCTCGAGCCCGCGCAGCACCGACGTCTTGCGCCACCGGAGCTGCTCGCGCGGCACCGCCAGGCGCAGCCGCGGGAACCGCTCGAGCAACGCGCCGAGCGCGATCCGCCCCTCCAGCCGGGCCAGCGGCGCCCCCACGCAGTAGTGGACCCCGTGTCCGAACGCCACGTGGCGGTTGGGCGTGCGCTGCAGGTCGAGCTCGTCCGCGCGGGGGAACGCCTCCTCGTCGCGGTTGGCCGAGCCGATCAGCGCCGTCACGCGGGCCCCGCGGGGGATCGTGCGGCCGTACAGCGTGATGTCTTCGCGGGCGAACCGCGGGCTCGGCATCTGCACCGGGTTGGTGAAGCGGAGCAGCTCCTCGACCGCCGACGGCCCCAGCTCGGGCCGCGCGCGCAGCAGCGCCAGTTGGTCCGGATGTTCGAGCAGCGCCAGCGTCCCGTTGCCGATCAGGTTCACCGTCGTCTCGTGCCCGGCCAGCAGCAGCACGAACAGCATCGCCGTCAGCTCGGCGTCGCTGAGCTGGTCGTCCTGCTCGCGCGCCTGGATCAGCGCCGTCGTCAGATCGTCGCGCGGCGCCAGCTTGTGCATCGCCACCAGCTTGGTGAAAAACCGCGCCAGCTGGACCATCTCCGGCAGCTGCTTGAGCACGTTGAGCGGCGACGGATCGCCGCCCTCGATGATCCCCGCGATCCACCCGTGGAAGCGCAGCCGGTCGCGGTCGTCGGGCACCCCCATCATCTCCGAGATGATCGTCAGCGGCAGCGGCAGCGCGAAGTCGGCGATCAGGTCGAACTGCCCGCGGGCAGCCGCGCGGGTCAGCAGCTCGTCCACCAATTGCTCGACCCGCCGCGTCAGGTTCTCGACCATCCGCGGCGTGAACGCCTTGTGGACCAGCCCGCGCAGGCGGCGGTGACCCTCGTCGTCCTGGCTCAGCATCGTCTCGCCGAACGCGCGCATGATCTTGGGCACGTACCAGCGGTCCATGTCCGACTTCCCGGTCGCGCTGCGTTGATTGCAGCCGAGCCGCGGGTCGCGGAGCGCCTCGCTCACGTCCGCGTAACGCGACACCGCCCACACCTCGCCGCCGAACGAGTCGACCGCCAGGGCCAGCGGCGCCTCGCGGCGCAGCCGCGCGTACGTCGGGTACGGGTCGGCGCGGATCGCCGGCGACGTCAGGTCGACATCGATCTCGGAGGACTTCGCTCTCCACGACAGGCGCATGACGAACACACTCCTCGCAGTTGCCCTCGCCTCAATCGAGCCCGCGCTTGCCGGGCGCCCAGTATGCCTTGACCTTCTGGCGGCCGTGCGGCGCGGGGGCGGCCTTGAGCGCCGCGCGCAGCGTCTGGATCGACCGGGCATTCCCGCATAGCACCAGATCGGCGCCGGCGTGGCGGTCCAGCGCGGCCCGCAGCCGGCGCTCGACCTCGACCAGGTGGCCCTCCCCGCGCGGCACCAGCGTCCGCGGCCCGACGTCGAGCTCCGCCAGCACCGCCTCCGACTCGTCCGCGTGCGTCACCTCGAACACGAACGACAGCGGCGCCGCCGGACCGCGCAGCTCCCGGAGCGCGCGCGCGGCCGCGAACGACGTCTCGTCGCCGAACAGCACCACCGCCGGCCCCAGCGTCGCGAAAGGCAGCGAGCCGCGCGGCCCGAACACGCGCACCCGCTCGCCGACCGCCGCCGCGCGGCCCCACTGCGCCCCCGGCTCCTCGCCGTGCAGATACACCAGCAGCGACACCGCCCCGCGCTCGGGCCGGTGCGAAAACGGCGTGTACGTGCGCGCCCCGGCGCCCGGGATCCACACCTGCACCTTGTCGCCGGCGTCGTGCGGCGCGCGCAGGTTGTCGCCGGTCAGGTCGATCCGGCGAAAATGCGGCGACACCTGGCGCACCGCGGCGATCGTCCATTCGGGGAAAAACTTGGCGATCGCGTCGCCGAGGATCGCCTTCACCGATGCCATGATTCCCGTCCTTCGCCGCCTCGTGGAGCATGGACCCGCAACGACGCCGAGCCGGGCGTCCGCCACGAATGGACCGCTCCGCAACCGGCCGCCGCCCGCACTCTCGCTGCCTCGCGCGGACGGTCCGGTGATTGGGCGGCGGGCGACATCACGGCAGCGTGCAACGGCGAGTCGCACTATGGGAGACCGCCTCCGCCGGCGCAATCGACTTTCCGCACGCCGGGCGATACCGCTCGATTGCGGCGCTCGCGACCCGCCCCCAGCACCTGACCTTTGGGCCATCTCGGCGATACTCTCCCCTCCGGGCCGCGCCCGCGACAGGTTCACCGCGCCTGCCCTCGTCCGGGCCCGGAGCACCCTCGCGCGGCGGCCTCGCGGCGCCGCTGCAGCGCCCGCCGATCGCCGCGCATCGGCCCCTGCCCCCCTTGCCTGCGGCCCATCGACCGCGTCCGCGGACCTGCGGGCCGGGTGGCGCCCGCCCTCGCACCCGCGTTACCGTGGGCCGCCATGCGCCGCCGCCTCGCGCTCGTCGTCCTGCCCCTCTTCGCCTGCTCCACCGCCGCCGACGACAGCGCCCTCACCGACGGCAGCCCCACGGATGTCTCCGGGGACATGTCCTCCAGCACAGGTCCGAAAGACCCGACGACCGGCACCACCGACATCCCGACCACGACCGACGAGCCGCTCACCACCGGCACCACCACCGACGAGCCGCCCGCCACCTCCGGCCCGCCCGCCGGTCCCTGCGGCCAGCCCCCGCCGTTCACCGGCGTCATGGCGCAGACGATCGAGGCCGCCGGCGTCGAGCGCGACTACGACCTCGTCATCCCCGAGAGCTACGACCCCGACACCGCCTACCCGCTCGTGTTCGCCTGGCACGGCCGAGGCGGCAACGGCGAGCTCGCGCGCCTGTACTTCAAGGTCGAGGAGGCCAGCGCCGGTCAGGCCATCTTCGTCTATCCCGACGGCCTGCCGCTGCCCGACATGGACAATCAGACCGGCTGGGACCTCGCCGGTGACGGCGGCGACGTCGCCCTGTTCGACGCCATCCTCGCCGACGTCGGCGCTCGCCTGTGCATCGACCCCGCGCGCGTCTTCAGCACCGGCCACAGCTTCGGCGGCTACATGTCGAACACCCTCGGCTGCGCCCGCGGCGGCACCGTCCGCGCGATCGCCCCCGTCGCCGGCGGCGGCCCGTTCGGCGCCTGCACCGGCCAGGTCGCCGCCTGGATCGTCCACGGCACCGGCGACACCACCGTCCCCCTCTCGCAAGGCGAGGGCGCGCGCGACCACTGGCTGTCCACCAATTCGTGCGGCGACACCACCACCCCCGTCGAGCCCGCCCCGTGCGTCGCCTACGACGATTGCGCGTCCGGCTTCCCCGTGCATTGGTGCCAGCACGACGAGCCGGACCTCGGCGGTCACGGCTGGCCCGCCTGGGCCGGCCCCGCGATCTGGAGCTTCTTCACCGCGCTCTGATCGCCACGCAGCGCAGGGTGGTAACCTTCCGCAGTGATCACCGTCGGCGTCGACCTCGCCAGTCAGCCACCCAAGACCGGCCTCGCGCGGATCGTCTGGGACGCTGGCAAGGCCGTCGTCACCGAGGTGCGCCGCGGCGCCGACGACGATCAGATCGTCGCGCTCGCGGCGGAAGCCGGCGCGATCGGCATCGACGCGCCGTTCGGTTGGCCGCGCCGCTTCCTCGAGTTCGTGGCCGCCCATCACGGCAGCGGCGTGCCGCCCACTCGGTGGTCCGACCCGCACCGCGACGCCCTGCGCTTCCGCCTCACCGACCACCACGTGCGAGTCCACACCGGGCGCTGGCCGCTGTCGGTCTCGTCGGACTTGATCGGTGTCCCGGCCATGCGTTGCGCCGCGCTGCTGACCCGCCTCGGCGTTCGCGACCGCGCCGGGGACGGCCGCGTGTTCGAGGTCTACCCGGCCGCGGCGCTGCCGGGCTGGGGCCTGCCGGTCGACAGCTACAAGGGCGACCGCCGCCCGACCCGCCTCGTCCTGCTGGCCGCGCTCACGCGCGCCGCGCCATGGCTCGACCTCTCGCCCCCGCTGCGCGACCGCTGCGAGGCCAGCGACGACTGCCTCGACGCCCTGCTCGCCGCCCTCGTCGCCCGCGCCGCCGCCCTCGGCCTGACCGCCCGCCCGCGCGACGAGGACCTGCCGCAGGCCCGCGAGGAGGGCTGGATCGCCCTGCCGCGGCCCGGCTCGCTGGACCGCCTGCTCGCCGACGCAGCCGCTTCGCCGCCCTGTGACCCGGCCGACCGTGGTCACCCGAGCCGGCGAATTGAACCATCTCGATCTCGCCGGACCTGGACTCCGCCATCGCGCGGTCGATGAACGCGAACGGGACCCGACCCGGGCCGAGACCGCAGCCTCGCAGGTCGTGCCGCTCGAGCCGACGTCCCGCCGACGTTGGTCGACGACGAGAAACGCCCCTCGGCTCGATCACGTTCGCAACCGCCACGCCCGACGCCCCGACGGCGACTGCGCGATCATCATTGATCATCCCCTGCGCATATCGATACCTCCGCGCCTCTCCATAGGGTTTGTCCATCCGCGCACCCGCCCGCTGCGCCGCGGTCGCATTCGCGTATCACCGGCCGATCCCTCCCGTCGCCACCGGGCGCCGCAGCAACTCCGGTGCTCGCTTCCGTTCGCCCCGCGAACGCCTTGAACGCCCACCGGCGGCCCCGCTATCGTCGCCGCCGTGGACCCCCGCGCCCCCCTCGTCCTGCTCGTCGCGCTGCTGCAGGCGTGCGACGAGCGCCGGGCCCCGGCCGCGCGCGAGCCTGCGGTCACCTGGCTCCCGCGCGAGGACGAGTGCGCCGCCTGTCACGCCGACATCGCCGACGCCTGGGCCCGCTCGCGGCACCACGCCGCGTTCACCAACGACGAATTCCAGCGCGCCTACGCCCGCGAGCCGACCCCGTTCTGCCGCGAGTGTCACGCCCCCGAGCACGCGCGCTTGCCCGCCGCCGAGGCCGACGCGCTCGGCGTCGGCTGCCTCGCCTGTCACGGCGGCCTCGGGACCGTCGTCACCGCGGCGACGCGCAGCGGCAGCGACGCCCCGCACGCGCTGCGCCGCGATCCCGCCTTCGCCACCCGGACCTGCGCCCGCTGCCACGAGTTCGACTTCCCCGAAGGCGGCGCCCAGGCGCGCGGCACCATGATGCAGACCACCATGCGCGAGCACGCCGCCTCGGCCCACGCCGATCGCAGCTGCGCCGACTGTCACATGCCGGGCGCGCGCCACGACTTCGCCTCCACGCGCGATCCCGCGGCCATGCAGCGCGCGCTCGCCGTCACCGCCCGGCGCGACGGCGACGCTCTCGAGCTCGAGCTGCGCACCCGCGACGTCGGCCACGCCTTCCCCACCGGCGACCTCTTTCGTCGCCTCGCCGTCCACGCCGCGCTCGTCGACGCCGACGGCCGCGAGCTCGCCCGCGACGTCCGCTACCTCGCGCGCCACTTCGTCCCGCGGCACCATCCGGACGGCCGCCTGCGCCACGCCGCCACCGTCCCGGTCGTCGACGACCGGATCCACGGGGCCGCTCAGGTGCGCCTCGAATTGCGCCCCGCCGGGCCGGCCGACCGCGCCGAGCTGGTGTGGCAGATCGATCTCGAACGCGTCGACGCGCGCGATCCCGACCGGCCCGAAACCTCGACGATTGCTGGTACCATCCGCCTCGCCGAGGGGCGCCTGCCACCAATCACGCCTGCGAGCTCGCCATGACGACGACCGATCGTGCAACCTCCCTCTTCGCGTCGATCGCCATCGGGTGTCTCGGCGCCGCCTGTACCGCCAATCCGCCGCCTCGGGACGCGCGCCCGACCGTCGAGGCCGCCCCCACGCCCGCCGTTCCGCCCGCGGCCCCCGCAGCCCCGACCCCGCCCGCGGCCCCCGTCGCGGCCCAGCCCACGCCCCCGGCGACGCCGCCCACGCCGGCGACGCCCCCGACTCCCGCGACCGAGCCGACCCCGCCGGATCCGCCCGCATTACCGTCCCTCGCCGATCCCGACCCGGCCGTCCCGGCCGTCCCGGCCGCCGATCCGGCCGCCGATCCGTCCGCTCCCCCTGCTGGCCCGATCGCCCTCGTCGCCGCGCCGATCACCCCGACCGAGCACGCCGTCCAGTGGCGCGACGTCGTCACGCTCGCCGCCGACACCGTCCCCAAGGGCTTCCAGTACTTCGCCACCGGCGTGCTCGCCGGCGAGGCCCCGAATTTCTTCACCCTCGACGCGGCAGGCGGCTGGAAGCCGGTCGGCGTCGCCGCCCCGCCCGGGTCGCTCAGCGGTCATTGGCCCGACGAGGCGTGGGCGGTCGAGATCGGCAACACCCGCGATCGGGCCCAGATCACGCGGCTGCGACTGCATCGATTGCGCGGTCAGAGCCGGTGGGTCCCGCAGGCGATCGGCCTCGATCAATGGGTCGAGACCGGCCACCTCGGCTCCGTGCGCAAGAGCTGGAACGTCGGCTTCCTCGCCGAGCTCGACGGCAGCCTCGTGCGCGTCGGCGGCAACGGCGCCCCCGATCCCGACCTGCCCGTCGCCCGCGGATGGATCTCCGATTTCGTCGAGAGCAAGGCCGGCGACCTCTATGTCTTCTCGCACGACGACGGCGGCGATTACGTCCAGATCGCCTGCGCCGACCAGGCCTGCGTGCGAGCCAACGCCATCCCTCTGCCGCCGGGCGGCTGGGAGTGGGAGCAGACCATCCCGCGGCAGAAGCACAGCGTCTCGATCGCCCTGCGCGACGCCGCCAACAAGCTCCCCAACCACGTGCTGCATTACGAGACCGGCGGCTGGAAGCTCGAGGTGCTGCCCGCGGGCGCCCGCCTCGCTGCGATCTGGCCGACCAGCGACGGCGGCATGTGGGCCCAGACCGAGACGGGCCTGCTGCACCGCGATCCTGCCGGCGCGTGGCGCAGCGTCGCCCTCCCCGCCGATGTGCAGCCCAGCGGTTCGGTGTTCGCGGCCATGACCGGCAACATGAGCGAGCTCGTGATCGTCGGCGCCCGCGACGGCGGCCAGGTCGTCCTCGCCACCGCCGCCAAGGCGCAGGTCGCCGGCTGATCGGCGGCCGCGGCCCGCGTCGGGTCGCTCAGGCGCGCGCTCCTCCATCACCACCTCCCGGCCCTCGTCCGCGGCCTCGGCGACGCGCGCCTTGAGGTCGCCGATCGACAGGCTGTCATCCACGCACACCTGCTCGAATCGCGGCCGCGATCGTTTCGGCGACCCGTCCGCGAACTCAGCCTGCGGGACAGGGACGCCCGGCGGCCTCGAGCCTGCCGAGCCACGCGCAGAGAGCGTCGACGACCTCGACCGCCGGACCGGGGTCGAGGCGCTCGTATTCTTCGATGGACCCGGTCCGAGCCGCCTGGAACAGGTGATTGAGGCGGTCGAAGACTCGCGCCTCGGAGCACGCATGCGGGGCCTTGGAGGCGAGGAAGGCCGCGGTGTTCGCCGGCGCCGGCACCTGGGAATCGAGCCCGCCGAACAGCGCGAGGACGGGGCAGGTCACGGCGGCGAGCAGGCGCTCGGGCCGTTGGCGCAGCAGCGAACGGTACGCAGGCGACGCGACCACCGAGGTCATCGCCGCTGCATTCTCCGCGATCGCTCCCGGACTCGCGGCAGGCAACCCCGGCCAGCGCTCGAGCGCGCGCGCGATCTCGGCCTGGATGAGCGCATCGTCGGCGCCCGCGCGGGCGAGCGAGAAGACCCTCTCGTTCATCGCTCGCTCGTGCGCGATCTGGGCCTCCGTCGCGCCCATCTCGAGCGAGATGCGCCGCGCCTGTCCGTGCAAGAGCCCCTCGATGGGCTCGATCGGCGTGGCGAGCATCACCACCGCGTGGACCGCTCGCCTCGCCGCGACCGCGAGCGCCGTCAGCCCGCCCTCGCTGTGGCCGCAGAGCGTGATGCGCTTGGGGTCCACCCCTGCGTGTCGCACGAGCGCGTCGAACGCGCTGCTCAGGTCTTCCACCGCGTCGTCGAAGGTCGTGGCCGCGGGATCGCCCGCAGACTCGCCGACCCCCCTGTCGTCGAATCGAAGGACCGCGGACCCGCGGCGCGTGAGGTGCTCGCTGAGGACGAGGAACGGCTTGTGGCCGCAGACACTCTCGTCGCGATCGTGCGCACCCGAGCCGGAGGCGAGGATGACCGCCGGCCACGGGCCATCGTCCTCGGGTGTCGAGAGCGTCCCGGCCAGGCGCCCGACGGGGCCCGAGAAGACGAAGGGAATGTCCCTCATAAGAGCGCCATTTTCGTCGTCTACCCGCAAACGGCAAGCGGAAGCGGTAGCCCGACGGCGCAGCCTGCAAATCACGCGACCCGTCCGTGGCCGCATCACTCGCCTCGAGTTGCGAACCATTCGACCTCGCGGCTCCCTGCCGAGCTCGGGCCCTCGTCCACCCCGACCTTCGGCTCTCTCCGCGTCCTCGCGGACGATCGCGGTCGCCGTGGGGGACGGGGTCTCGCGGCGCTCGCGACCCACGTCGCCCTCGACGAGCGGCGCCGGCATCGCACCCTCGTCGCGCGGCGCTCGCGGGTCGCCCCGCTGCCGCTCGTCCGAGCCCGCCCGGGCGTGTCGGTTCACACATCGGCGCGCCCCGGCCATCACCCCCGCTAAACCCCGCGAACCGCCTGCATCGCCGTTTGCGCCCCGCCTGGCCGTATCTGGCGCGCGCCCGCCCGGCGTGCTAGGAGGCCCCCGCATGAGCGAGGAGCGCCGGCGCGTCCTGAACAACCTCGACCGGATCGAGGACCGCCTGCGCGACGCCCCCGAAGGCCTGCACGACGCCGGCGCCCCGGCCAGCGAGCGCGCCCTCGCGGCCTCCGGCCTCGATCCCGACGTCGCCTTGCTGTGGGGCGCCTACGACGGCATCGACCTCGGCGGCGGCGAGGCGCGGATCTATCCTTTGGCGGAGCACGCCCCGGCCACCGAGGCCGCCGCGGCCGAGGGCCGGCTGCGCCCCGGCGACCGCGTGATCGGCGAGCGCGGGCGCGACCTCCTCGTCCTCGCCGCCGACCCCCACGCCGAGGGCGCCGACGTCGTCCTCGTCGAGGAGGACGGCGAGCGCCTGCCCTGCGCCTCCTCGGTCGACCGCATGGTCCTGGCCCTGCTCGGCGAGTTCTCGGTCCTGTTCGACGAGGACGGCGAGTACCAGGCCGACCTGTTCGGCGACGACGGCGAGCTCACCCCCGCGGCCGAGCGGCGGATGCTGCGGCGCCACCTCGACCTCGACCCCGACGCCCCGCTGGCCCGCTTCCGCCTGGCCCAGTCGCTGCGCCGCGCCGGCGAGCTGCGCGGCGCGGCCCAGGAGCTGCGCCAGCTGCTGCGCCGCGCCCCCGAGTTCGTGTGGGGCCACCTCGAGCTCGGCCGCGTCCGTCTCGGCGAGGGCAAGCCGGGCGACGCCGTCGCCGCCTTCCGCAAGGCCGCCGAGCTGGCCGCCGACCCCGGCCTGCGCGCCCACTGCCTCGCGCTGGCCTGCCTCGCCCTCTCGGACATGCCCGAAAGACCAGGTCCTGCCGCGCAGGTCCCTGCGGACATGCCCGAGAAAACAGGTCCTTCCGCACAGGGCGCGAAGGCCATGTCTAAAAAGACAGGCGCTGCCGCCCAGGCCGACAAGGCCGGCGCCGAGCGGGCCGCTCTGGCCGCCGCCGCCCTGGCCGCCAACCCGATGTTCGCCGCCGCCCAGGAGGCCGCCGTGCGCGACGCCCTGGAGCGGGAGGACCCGGCCGCGGCCGACGAGCAGCTCGCGCTCGGCCTCGCCGTCGTGCCCGGCCACCTCGGCCTGCTCAGCCTGCGCCCGGCGCTCGCGGAGCTGAAGGCCCGCGTCGCGGAGAGCGAGGGCGACGAGGTCGAGGACGAGGACGACCCGGACGCCGGCATGGACCCCGCCCTGCTCGAGGACGAGGCCGAGCGGGTGGCCGCCCGCGCGAAGCCGGAGCCGGAGCCTAAAGCGGCCCCAGCGCCTGATACTGGCTCGGCGTCATCCCCATATGGCGGGCGAACGCCCGCGAGAAGCTCGGGTGGTCGGCGAAGCCGGCGCCCAGGGCGATCTCGAGGATAGAGCGCCGCGACGACCGCAGCTCGCGGGCCGCCTGGCACAGCCGGAGCGTGCGCAGATAGGCCCCGGGCGTCATCCCGACCACCTGGGCGAACTGGCGCAGGAAGTGGTACTTCGACAGCTCGGCGACGCTCGCCAGCTCGTCGAGCGACAGCGTGGTCGGGTCGATGCGCGGGTCGAGGCTGCGGATGTAATCGACCACGCGGGCGATCTTGCGGTGGGCGATCCGGTTGGTCGAGCGGCGCAGCGGCTCGCGCAGGTTGGAGAACTCGGTGAACGCGTGGCTGACCACGTTGTGCAGCGCGGCCTCGACCTCGAGCGTGCGGCCCGGCGCGTTGTCGCTGCGGACCAGGTCGTGCAGCGCCGTGATCGCCGACACCAGCTCGACGCGGCCGGTCACGCGCACGCTGGTGAACTCGGGCGCACAGCGGGGCCCGGCCGCGTCCTCGACCAGCCCGAGCGCCAGCCGGCGGTCGACGTAGAGCGTGATGTAATCGACGTCGCTGCTGCCGCGCGCGTTGCCGGTGTGGACCTGCTGCGGGTTCATCAGCACCACGTCGCCGGGCTCGAAGCTGAACAGCCGCCCGGCCACGTGGCACTCCTCGTGCCCGGCCAGCTGGGCGCAGATCAGGTACTCGTCGTGGAAGTGCGGCGTGAGCGGGCGACTGCCGTGAGCGCCGGTGGCGTGGTAGAGCGTGAAGCCCCGCCCGCCGAAGAACGCCGTGTGAAGATCGGCCCGGGCCATGGAGCGAGCCTACCCCTGCGGCCGCGTGCGGTCTACCACCCGGGACCCCGCCGTCCGCCGCGCGCGCGTGCATCGGCCCACGCGTGTGCGCGGCCTCCCCGCCCACCGCACGGACAGCACAGCGCTCCTGCGACCTCGGCGATACACTTCGAGACGTGTCTATTGAACCGGATTCAGGCCGTGATCCCGATCTCAACGCCCGGCTCGACGCCCTCGAGGCCAGTCAACGGGCCGAGGCGCCGCGCCCGCGGGCGCTCTTCGAGCGCGAGACGAGGCGCGTACGGATCCCGCCGGGCGGCGAGCTGCCGGAGTCGGCGGCCCTCTTGGAGCGCTTCTACGGCGGCGGCTTCACCGTCCGCGAGAAGAAGCCGATGGTCGTCGACACCCGCCGCAGCTCGGGCCCCTACATGGTCTCGGTCGACGCCCGGCCGCTCACCTTGCTCGACGCCTGCTCACAGATCGCCACCCAGACGCACGGCTTTTATCACCCGGGCATCGTCAAGGCGCTCTACACCGGCCGCTTCGAGCACTGCCTGTGGAGCAACCCGGACACCACGGTGCATCACGTCCCCGAGCTCGCCGCCTACGAGGAGGCGCTCGAGCGGCTGGCCCCGCCCGCGCTCGACCACGTCAGCTTCGTCTGCGCCGGCGGCGCCGAGGCCAACGAGAAGGCGCTGCGGATCGCCCGCCTGCACGCCCCGCCGCCGGTGAACGGCCCGCGGCGGCGCGTGCTCGCCTTCCGCGACGGCTTCCACGGCCGCACGCTCGCCACCCTCGCCGCCACCTGGAACCCGGAGAAGCGCGCGCCCTTCGAGTTCGCCGGCTACGAGGCCGTGTTCAGCCGCGCCGAGCTCGGCGAGGTCGAGCGCCTGCTCGACGCGCGCGGCCACGAGATCTACGCCATCGTCGTCGAGCCGATGCAGGCCGAGGGCGGCGACGTCTACCTGCGCCGCGAGTTCCTGCTCGGCCTGTGCAAGCTGGCCCGCGCGCGCAAGCTGCCGCTCGTCGTCGACGAGGTGCAGACCGGCTTCGCCACCGGCGGCCCGTTCTTCTGGTGGACGCGGCTCGGCCTCGGCGGCGACGAGGCCACCGCGCCCGACATCCTGACCTGCGCCAAGAAGGCCTGCCTCGGCGTCGTCCTGTCGCGCTGGCCCGACCCCGAGAGCAACCAGGTCCACGTCGCCTCGGCGCTGCGCGGCCTCATCCAGCTCGAGACCTCGCGCGACCAGGCCAACCTCGAGCACCTGCTGCGCCCGCGCGCCGAGGCGCTCGCCGAGGCCTTCCCCGGCCTCGTCAGCGACGTCCGCCTGGCCGGCACCGCCCTCGCCTTCGACCTGCCCGACAACGCCGCCCAGACCGCCTTCATCGACCAGCGCTACCAGCGGGGCCTGATGACCTACCCGGCCGGCGAGCGCACGATCCGGTTCCGCTTCAGCGCCGGCTGGGACGAGCGCGTCCTCGACGATTTGTTCAAGCGGATCCACGAGTCGCTCGCGCGCCTGTCCGACAAGACAGCCAAGGATTGGGTCCCCGAGGGTCAGTCGGCCGACAGCGACCCGGCCGTGATCGTGCGGCCGATCGAGGAGCGCGACTGGCCGCAGATCATGGTCATCGAGAACGCCAGCTACGAGCCCGCGCGGCGCGACAGCGAGGCCTACCTGCGCCGCGCCGCCGCCACCGGCCTCGGCCTGTGCGCCGTCGACACCGCCACCGGCGCGATCCTCGGGTTCTGCTTCGGCGGCCCGCTCGAGGGCTTCCGCGGCGTCTCCGGCGCCAGCCAGGACGAGCGCCTCGGCCTCGGCGACACCTTCTTCTCGGCCGACGTCACCGTCGCCGAGGCCGCGCGGGCCCGCGGCGTCGGCCGCCTGCTCAAGCGCGCCCAGGTGCAGTGGGCCAAGGTCCACGGCTTCTCGTACATCTCCGGCCGCAACCGCGTCGGCGCCACCGATGCGATGGCCGCCCTCAACCGCTCGTACGGCGCCTTCCCGGTCGTCCGCCTGACGCACCAGTACGAGGGCAACGCGCTCGCCGACTACTACCGGATCCCGCTGGTCCCGCCGCCGGCCCCGCGCACCCCGCCGGACGAGGGCATCCTCGACCTCGCCAGCGGCCTGCAGCAGCCGTTCGGGCCCGCGCCGGCGTTCATGGCCGGCCACGAGCTCGTCGGCCCGACCGCCAGCAAGATCAACCTCAGCAACTACGCCACCGTCGACACCGTCCACTACACCGAGCACCTGCGCCTGCTCGCCCCGCGCGGCACGAGCCACATGTACTTCACCTCGTCGCGCGACGAGACCGTCGACAAGGCGCTCCGCTGCCTCCGCCTCAGCCGTCCGCAGGGCCAGCTCGCCGTCGGCCTGGAGGGCGGCTACCTCGGCCACGTCACCGCCGCCGCCCGCAGCCTGTCCGACCCGGCCGGCTTCGGCGACGACCTGGCGCTGTTCGAGTTCCCGCGCCTGCCGCACCCCGAGGCCGACGCCGCCGGCTTCGAAGCTGGCCTCAAGGACCTGGTCGAAAAGCAAGGTGCCGACAAGATCCTCGGCCTGTTCGTCGAGGTCGTCGGCGAGCGCTCGGGCCGGGTCCTCGCCGGCGAGCCGGCGCGGCTCCTCGCCGCCGCCTGCCGCGCCCACGACATCCCGCTCGTGCTGGTCGAGACCGCCAGCGGCTGCTACCGCGGCGGCGCCGGGGCCTGGGGCGTCGACGCCCTCCCGGCCGACGTCGTGCCCGACATGGTGCTCTGGTACCCCGGGGCCCAGATCGGCCACATCTTCGTCGGCGACCGCTACTTCATCAAGAAGCCGCTGGTCCTGATCTCGACCTGGGACGGCGACGAGCTGTCGGCGATCCGCGCCCACGAGCACCTGCGGGCCGCGCGGCGCCTCGACCTGAGCGAGTCGATCGCCGCCCTCGACGACCTGCTGCAGCGCGACGTCCTGCCCGCCTGCCCCGGCGCGCGGCTCGGCGGGGTCGGCCTCTACCGCACGATCACCTTCCCCAGCGTCGAACTCGCCGAGGCCGTCGACCAGGCCTGCCTGCACCGCGGCCTCTACCTCGGCAACGGCCTGCCCGACACCCTCGTGTTCGCCCCGCCGCTCACCATCTCGCCCGCGACCATCACCGGCGACCTGCGCCGGCGCGTGCTGGCCGCGATCGACGAGGCCCGGAGCCCCGCGTGACCGACTCCTTCGCACCGTTCCTGTTCGATCAAGACGACCCTGCCCGCCGCGGCGAGGCCCACGGCGAGCAGTGGCGGGCCGAGATCCGCGAGCTCGCCGAGATCCGGGCCGCGCTCGCGCTCAAGAAGGGCTCGTTCCGCGATCGCGCCCAGCTCGACGCCGTCGCCCGGCTGCACCTGCCGCTGCTCGACAACTTCTCGGCGCCGCTGTCCGCCGAGCTGCGGGGCATCGCCCGCGGCGCCGACGTCGCCCCCGAGGCGGTCGTCGTCCTCAACCACTACACCGACCTGCGCGACGTCCCGCCGAGCGTGCTCGAAGGGCCATGTCCGGAAGACCCTGTCGTTTCGGACAGCTTTCACGCCCTCAACACCAACGGCGACGGCGACGATCCGGGCGGCTGCACCGCCGTCTACCTGCCCGGCCAGGACGCGCCTGTGCTCGGCCAGACGTGGGACATGCACGGCACCGCCGAGCCGTTCGTGCGGGCGATCCGCATCAAGCCGAGGAGCGGCGACGACGAGGTCGTCTGCTTCACGCTGACCGGCTGCCTCGGCATGACCGGCGTCAGCGCGCGCGGCCTCGCCGTCACCATCAACAACCTGACGAGCACCGACGGCCAGGTCGGCGTCGTCTGGCCGGCGCTGGTGCGGGCCATGCTCGCCTGCGGCAGCGCCCGCGAGGCCCGCGACCTTTTGCTGCGCACCCGCCTCTCCTCAGGCCACCACTACATGATCGCCGACGGCCGCGAGTTCTACGGCGTCGAGACCTCCGGCAAGCTCAAGGTCGTCACCCAGACCGGCGCCCGCGCCGCCCACCTCCACACCAACCACTGCTTCGACCCGGTCCTGCGCCGCCACGAAGCTGTCCCGAAGGCCAGCACCTCGTTCCGCCGCATGGAGCTGGCCACCACCCTCTACGTCCAGCAGCGCCCGCAGGACGCCCGCGCGCTGTGGACCATGCTGTCGAGCCACGACGGCTGGCCGCGCTCGGTCTGCTCGCACATCGACGACGCCGGCGGCGACCCCTCGGCCTCGAAGACCTGCGGCCGCATGATCGTCGACCTCACCCGCGGCGAGGTCCTGGTCGGCCGCGGCTGCGGCCAGCTCGAGCCGCCCACCGTCGTCAAGCTCGATCGCTGGCGCGGAGGACATGTCCCATGAGCCACATCTTTTACACCTGGACCGCCCAGCGCCACGCCCACCCGCTGACCGTCGACGCCGCCGAGGGCGCCCGCTTCCGCACGCGCGAGCACGGCTGGCTGTGGGACCTCGAGAGCCAGACCTACAACGTCAACGCCGGCCACGGCAACAAGCACATCCAGGAGCGGATGATCGCCCAGATCCGCGAGCTCCCGGTCGCCGGGCCCAACATGCGCCTCGACGTCCGCGAGCAGCTCACCGCCGCGCTGGCCGAGCGCACCGGGCTCTGTCGGGCCTTCCTCGCCTCCGGCGGCGCCGAGGCGGTCGAGAACGCGATCAAGATCGCCCGCCTCTACACCGGCCGCAGCAAGATCGTCACCCGCCGCCGCAGCTACCACGGCGCCACCCTGGCGACCCTCGGGATCGGGGGCGACCCGCGCCGGGCCCCGTTCGCCGCCGACCTCCCGCCCGCGATCCACATCGACGACCCGTACCCCGTGCCCGCCGGCGAGCCCTCGGCGTGGGTCCGGAGCCTGCACGAGGTCGTCGAGCGCGAGGGCCCCGAGACCATCGCCGCGATCGTGCTCGAGGGCTTCACCGGCACCAACGGCATGCAGCACCCGCCGCCCGACTTCTGGCCGGCGGTGCGGGCCGTGTGCGACCGCCACGGCATCCTGCTGGTCGACGACGAGATCTTCAGCGGCTTCGGCCGCACCGGTCGGTGGTTCGCGCGCGAGCACTGGGGCGTAAAGCCCGACCTGATGGTCCTCGGCAAGGGCCTCACCAGCGGCTACGCCCCGCTGTCGGCCGTCATGGTCTCGGCCGCCGTCGCCGCCCACTTCGACGACCACAAGCTGTGGTGCGGCGTCACCCACTACGCCCACCCGGTCGGCTGCGCCGCCGCGCTCGGCGCCCTCGAGGTCTACGCCGAAGAGCGCCTGCCCGAGCGCGCCGACCAGGTCGGCGCCGTCCTCGCCCAGCGCTTTCAGGACATGTCCCAAAGGCCATGTCTCCACGGCGCCGTCCGCGACGCCCGCGGCCTCGGCCTGATGCGCTGCCTCGAGCTCGACCGCCCGGCCGCCCCGATCGCCGCCCGCCTGCTCGAGCGCGGCGCCTACGTCCCGTACCGCGACAACCTCTTATTCATCTGCCCGCCGCTGTGCCTCACGGCGGAAGAGGCCCACATCGTCGCCGACCTGCTCGCCGACGCTGTTGCAGAAAACATCAACGCGGCGCGCGCCTGAGGCCCGCCCGGGACCCGGTCTCGCCGAACAGCGTCAAAACGGGGTGAGCTCGCCGGATCGGTCGCACTGATCCGTCGCGCCCGAACTGCAGCTACCCGATCGTGGTCACCCCACGGACCGCGCGGCGCGCCGAACTCGCGCCCGCGCCGCGGTGACCGCCCCGCGACTCCCCCCGGCCCCGACGCGACGTGTTCGCGCCTCGCCGTGGCGAATCGCAACACATGTCCTTTCGGACATTCTGATCGGAACCACCACCATGGCCGCCACCGTCTCCCTCGCCCTCTCCGTCCTCCTCGCCGCCCAGCCCGCGGCGCCCGCTTCGCAGCCCGAGGGGCCCGCGCCTGCGCCCGCCGCCGACACCACCTCCGCTCCGACCTCGGCCCGTCCGCCCGAGCCCCGCTGGCGCGGCACCGGTCTGCTCGCCACCGCCGGCGTCCTCGGCGGCATCGGGTTCGGCGCCAACCTCGGACGGGTGATCGCCGCCAGCCGCCTGTGCCGCGACCTCGGCTACGACAACGAGACCCAGAGCGTCTCGGGCATCGACCAGTGCATCTTCGGCAGCACCGCCCTCGGCGTCCTCGCCCCGATCGGCCTGTTCTCCAACACCGCCGCCTTCGCCTTCGCCGCCGGCGGCGGCTCGATGCACGGCCGCTGGGCGGCCCACCGCACCGCCTTCTCCGGCGATCGCAAGCAGAACGCCGGCCTGCAGATCGGCCTCGGCGCCGGCCTCATGACCGCCGGCATCCTCACCTACCTCGGCGTCCGGATCGCCTCGTTCGCCGACGCCCTCGGCTTCGCCACCTGCAACGAGCGCAACCCGATCGTCGACATGACCGGCGGCGACCTCGGCGGCCCCGAGGTCGTCGAGGGCAACGTCCCCGGCTTCCGCCAGTGCATGGGCCGGCGCATGAGCGGCTACCTCGCGGGCATCGGCATCGGCCAGACGTTGGGCGTCGTCGGCGTCGGCCTCTTGACCCACGGCGCCAGCTACAACAGAAACCTCAAGCTGATGCGCTACATCACCCGCAACCAGCTCCGCCTGCAACCGAACCTGAGCTGGGGCTACGCCGGCCTCAGCTTGTCCGGCCGCTTCTGAGCCGGTCACCGCCGCGACCGCGACGCCCGCAGGCCCGCGCGACGGCTTGCGAGCGCGGCATTTCGACCTCCCGCCGCGAGGACGTCGCACTCGGCCCGCGCTCACCGTCGCGGTCCCCACCCGCCGCTCGGCCCGAGAGATCCAGGCGGCCGTGGTGCTACTTTCCGGCCATGCGAGCCGTTCAGTTCTCCCGCTTCGGCGCCCCCGACGAGGTCGCCGAGGTCGTCGACCTCCCCGAACTCTCTCCGCCCGGGCCCGGGCAGGCCGCCGTCGAGTTCCTGGCCGCGCCGATCAACCCGGCCGACCTGCTCAACCTGCGCGGTCAGTACGGCATCGTCCCCACCTTGCCGGCGATCGCCGGCATCGAGGGCGTCGGGGTCGTCACCGCGACGGGTCCCGGCGTCGATCACGTCCGCGTCGGCGACCGCGTCCTGCTCGGCGGCGGCACCTGGCGCCAGCGCCACCTCCTCTCGGCCGCCGGCCTGTTCGCCCTCCCGCCCGGCCTGCCGAACGAGCAGCTGGCGATGCTCACCGTCAACCCGCTGACCGCCCGCGCGCTGATCCACGACGCCCAGCTGCAGCCGGGCCAGTGGGTGATCAAGAACGCCGCCAACTCGGGCGTCGGCCGGGCCTTCTTCACGCTGGCCAAGAAGGCCGGCGCGCGCGGGATCGCCGTCGTGCGCCGACCTGGCCTCGAGGACACGTTGAAGGGCTGGGGCGCCGAGGTCGTGCTCGTCGACGGCCCCGACCTGGCCGAGCGGGTCAAGGCCGTCGTCGGCGACGGCAGCCTGCCCTACGCCGTCGACGCCGTCGGCGGCAGCGCCACCGCCCGCCTGGGCGCCGCCGTCAGCCCCGGCGGCGTCGTCGTCAACTACGGCCTGTTGTCGGGCGAGCCGTGCCACCTCTCCGGCGTCGACCTGGTGTTCCGCGGCGTCGTCCTGCGCGGCTTCTGGCTGGCCACCTGGTTCCAGCAGACCCCGCGCGAGGGCGTCGTCAAGGCCTTCGCCGAGCTGATCGACCTGCTCGCCGCCGGCGAGCTGACCACCCCGATCGAGGCCACCTACCCGCTCGAGCACGTGCGCGACGCCCTGCGCCACGCCGAGAAGCCCGCGCGCGACGGCAAGGTCCTGCTCGTCGCCAAGCCCTGACCGGACCCGGCCTTGACGCACATGTCCGCATGGACATGCCTTTTCAGGCATGTTCATGTGGACATTCCGGTTCGAGCATGATCTTTAGGACATGTCGGCCGGAGCGCGCTGCAGCCCGCCACACGCCGCCGCGGCGCTGCTCGCTCGGCAGCAGCGGCTGGTACGTCGCTCCCGACACCGAGCGCCATGGACCGAGGGTCGCCGCCAGGCCAGATACGCGCCGACGAACGGCGAGGGCGAGCGTTCGCTGGGTTCGCCGAGGCGCCGCCCCTCGCCGCGTCGATGCGAGGATCGACTCGCCGCGTCGCTGCGGCCCCTCGCCCCGAATGCGCCTCTCTGCTCGATCGCCGGCCTCCCGGGACCTCTCGCCGTCACGGCTCGGCGGCGGTCGGACATCGACCCTGCCCTTTCAGGCCCCTTCTGACACCGCTGCAGCGCCGCCTCCAGCCCCGTTGCGCGCCGTCGCGCCTCGTGTTACGCGGCATGCGCATGATCGCCTTCGATAGTACCGGTCGCAACCTCGTGCTCGCCGACGACGCCGAGCTCCTCGTCCACGACGGTCCGAGCGAGGGTCCGCGCTGGCGGAGGGACTGCAAGTCGCCCCTGATCGCGGTCGGGGCCACCCCCGACGCCGTCATCAGCGTCGACGAGGACGGCCAGGCCGTGTGGCACGACCCGCTGCGCGACGTCCAGCGGGCCACCGCCGAGGCCGGCGACCTCGCCCGCGCCGCCGCGATCTCGCCTGCGGGACATGTCCTTGTGGCCACGTCCGAGGGCGCCGTCGAGCTGACCCCGAGCGGCCCGGGCCGGCGGCACGCCTGGCCGGACGCGACCGTCGTCGCCTGGGGCGTGGGCGGTCAGCTCCTCGTCGCCGACGAGCGGGGCAAAGTCGGCGTGTTCGGCCCCGGCGGCCTCGTGCAGGAGCACCAGATCGAAGCGCCCCCGGTGGCCGCCGCCTGGAACCCGCGCGGCTTTTGGGTCGTCGCCACCGCCCGCAAGCTCCTGCGCCTCGAGGGCGGCGCCGTCCACCACCTCACCGGCGGCCCGGCCGACATGCCGATCCGCGCCGTCGCCTGCTCGCTCAGCGGCGACGCGATCGCCATGGTCCTCGGCAACAGCCTCGCCCTCGTGCTCTCGTGGCCCGGGCGCGACAACATCGGCCAGCTCCGCTACCTCGACCGCCTCGTCGACGGCGTGCAGTTCGGGCCCGAGCCGTGGCTGGCGGTCGGCCTCGACGGCGGCGACGGCAACAAGTTCGACCTCAGCAACGGCAACCTCCACCGCACCGACACCCACCCCGGCCGCGAGCACCGGCACTGGATGGTCCAGGTCTCCGTCCACCCGCCCGAGCCCGCCGCAGCGCCGACCGCCGCGCCCGCGCGGCCCCAGCCCGCCGCCGACGCCCAGCCCGCCGCCAAACCGAGCCGCTCGATCGGCTCGATCCTCGGCCTCGTCGCCGTCGCCGTCGTCATCCTCTACGCGATCGTCCGCTTCGGCTCGTGACCCGCGCGCGCGCTCGCGCAGGCCAGGTTCTCCAGGACATGTCCTTTCCGCCATGTCCAGCACTGCGACCGGCGCGAGGCGCCCAGGACAGACCGCATGACCGCGCGTGTCCCCCCGGGACAGGCCGGCACAACACGGCACGACCGCCCGCGCACGATCGCCCTGGCGCGGACCGTCGCCGCGCTCACTGCGGCTCGAAGCGCGACGTGATGCGCTCGCCGTTGGAGATCTGGCACTCGCCGGCGCCGCCGCCCTTGATCCCGCGGTCCGGGTCGTCGAGCGTGAAGTGGCAGCGCATCTTGTCGCCGCGGTCGCCGTCGAGGGTCGCCACCACCTTGCCGGTGTTGCGGGTGACGAACTCCTCGACCGTATCGTAGTAAGGCCAGGTGCCGCCCCAGTACCAGCGCGGCCCCACCCACGGATCGGCGTACCACTCGTTGTAAACATCGCCGTACTCGGCCACCGCCGTCGTCCGCGTGATCTCGCGGTAGCGGCCCTCGAACGACTCCCCGTCGGGCAGCTGCGTCTTGATCCGGCCCGACAGCGAATCGTCGCCGGACGTCCAGGTGAACACCACCCGCTCGTGCTTCACCACCGGCGCCGCCGCCCCCCCGGTCGTCTTGCCGCCGGTCTCGGGCGCGGCCGTGTCGGGGTTCGTCACCTCGCCGCCGAAGCTCCCGCGGGAGCAGGCGGACATCAGGAGCAGCAGCAGCCATCGTGGCACGCGCGGGGTCACGGCGCGGCGGAGTTCTCGTCGGTTCATGGGCGCGAGAAGTTGCCCGATCCACCGCGCTGCAGCCCACCGACCTCGTCCGCGCCGCGAACGCCGGCCCTGCGCCCGGTTTCACGCCGTTCCCCGCGCGCCCCCTGTGACCCGCGGCACCGTCCTGCCGCTCACCGCTCGCCCGGGCGCCCCCTCCGCCTGTCCCTCCGGCCAGCTCGACGCAATCGACCCGGCCCTCATGACCGCCTGTCTCTTCAGGCATCCGGCTCGCAACCCGCCTCGCCCGTCCTCCCTCGATCAGCCCGAGCTCCACAACCCATCAGCCCTTCACCCATCGCTTCAGGCCACCGACCCGCCCCACCTGTCTCTTCAGACATCTACCATCATTCCGCAACCCGCCGCTCGCTCGCCCGCCGCGACGCGCCGCCCGCCCCCGGCTCCTCGGCCGAGCGCGCCTCGCAGGCCGTCACCATCGTCGCCAGCACCAGCGCCGCCCCGATCAGCCGCGGCACGCCCCAGCGCAGCTCGCCGGGCTCCCGGCTGCGGATCCGCCGGACATCGAGCACCCCTCGCACGCGCGCGCGCAGCCCGTCGGCGGCGACCCGTCCGGCCCGCTCGAGCTGCGCGCGAGCCACCGCCACCAATTGCGCCGCGTAGCTCGACGACGGGATCCCGGTGCGCAGCGCCGCATCGTCGGCCGCGTCCTCGGCGTGGGCCCGCAGCCGCCGCAGCGCCCACCAGGCCAGGGGATCGGGCCAGTAGATCGCCCGCGCCAGCCCGCCCGCCAGCGCCATCAGACAATCGCCGCGGGCCACGTGGGCCAGCTCGTGGGCCAGCAGCGCCCGTCGCTCGGCCGGCGGCGCTTCCAGCATCGCCGCCGGCACCACCACGATCGGCTGCCAGATCCCCACCACCATCGGCGTGCGCGCCGAAGCGCACGCGCGCAGCTCCACCCGCGGTCCTCCGGCGAACTCGAGCGCCGTCTCGTGCCACGGACCCGCCACCATCGGCGCGCCCTCCAGCGCTCGCCGGCGCGCCAGCGCGTGCCCGCGGACCAGCCGCACCAGCAACGACGTCGCCCCGATCGCCCACACCGCCAGCAGCCCCGCCGCCAGCCCGTCCGGCAGCCGCAGCCCCGACGCCGCCAGCGCCAGTCGCGGCAGCGGCAGCACCAGCGCCACCGCGATCGCCAGCGCCCAGATCTGCCGCCGCACCGCCGCGCTGCGCCGGCGCGCGCACATGTCCAGAAGGCCAGCCGAGGCGAACACCAGCGCCCCCACCAGCTCGAGCGAGCCGAGCCACAGCGCCGCCGCCGACGCGTCCGTCACCTCAGCGGCCCTCCTTGCGCGCCTGCTCGATCATCGCCCCGAGCTCGTCGAGCTCCTCGCGCGACAGCTCGCGGCCGTCGAGGTCGAGCAGGGCCGCCACCGCGTCGCTGGCGGAGCCGCCGAAGAACGTATCGACCACGTGGGCCAGCGCCGACGTGGCCACGCGATCGCGCGGGCGCGTCGGCGCGTACACGTACGTCGGGCCGTCCTGCGTGTGCCGCAGGTGGCCCTTGTCCTCGAGCACCTTCACCAGCGCTCGCACCGCCGAGTACGTCGGCGGATCGGGCAGCTCGTCGAGCACCTCGCGGATGGTCGCCTGCCCGCGCCGGTAGACGATGTCCATGATCTGCCGCTCACGCCGGCTCAGCGGATCGAGGTCGGGCTTGCGTCGCGTCATCCCGTGTGCTGTTTTTCTAGCACGATGCTAAAAAACCAGCAAGTCCCTGCCAGTCCGCGTCGATGGGCCCTGCTCGCCCTCTCCGGCGCCGGCGCGCTCGCGCTCGACCTGTGGACCAAGCAATGGGTGTGGGACCACCTGCGGCCGAGCGGTCGGGCCCTCGTCGTCATCGATCCGCTGCTCGAGCTCGCCTTCGCCTACAACCGCGGCAGCGCCTTCGGCCTGGTGCGGCGGCTCGACTACCCCTACGTCCTGCTCGCCGTCACCGTCTTGATGATCGGCTGGATCGTTCTCACCGCCCGCGCCCCCCACGGCACGCGCCTGCGCTTCGTCGCCGGCGGCCTCATCGCCGGCGGCGCGCTCGGCAACCTCCACGACCGCCTGTTCCGCGTCGACGCCCTCGGCCACCGCGGCGTCGTCGACTTCATCAAGGTCAACTACCCCTGGGGCGGCAGCTGGCCGAGCTTCAACCTCGCCGACGCCGCCCTCGTGATCGGCGTCGTCCTGCTCGTCTGGGACCTGCGCGCCCGCAAGCCCGCGGCCGACGCCTGAGCATCGGCGAGCAGCCGCGGTCCGCCCGCCAGCCTGTCCCTTCGACCAGCCTGCGACGCAGCGCCGTCCGGCCGTTCGGTTCGCCTGTCCTTTCGACCAGCCTCGTCCTCTCCTCAGCCCTGGCTCGCCAGGAACGCCTTCGCCCGCGCCGCCGCGTTCGCGCGCAGGTCGAGCCAGAACAGCCCGTACTCGATCGCGTGGTAGTTGCCGGCCCCGAGCGCGTGGTCGAGCAGGCGGCTCATGAAGTCGCGCGGCACCGTCCCGGACAGCTCCACCCGCAGCGTCCCCGCCTCGCAGCGCGCGCCGACGAATTCGGGCCGCGGCCGCGGCTTCGCGCCGCTGCTGTCCCAAAAGACAGCCCCGAGCCCGCCGCGCGCCGGCGCCTCGTCGGCGCGCCACGTCAGCGGATTGACGCACACCCGGCGGTGCGGCGGCGCGTCGGGCGGCGGCGGCGGGTTCTCGACGAACTCGATGCCCCCGACGTAGTCCGGCCCGCGCGCGTTGAAGGCCACCACGCAGCCGGTCTGCTCCGCCGACGCGCACACCGGCAGGTCGCCCAGCGCCTCGTGCGTGATCGGCCCGCCGATCAGGTACGCCGCCACCAGCTGACCTCGCAGCGGCCCCGGCGCGATCACCTCGCGCAGCAGCCGGAGCCCGACGAACGCGCCCTGGCTGTGGGCCGCGAGGATGAACGGCCGCCCGTGGTTGTCGTGCTCGAGGTAGTGCCGAAACGCCGCGATCGCGTCGTCGCCGGCCAGCCCGATCGCCGCCGCCCCGTCGGCGCTGGCCGTCGTGAAGGCCGTCATGTTGGCCTGGCGGTAGCGCGGCGCGAACACCCGACAGCAGCCGTTGAACGCGCTCGCCTGGATCCGCGTCGACCCGGCGTCGGTCGCCTCGTTGACGGTCGCGTCGTCGACGCGAGCGTTCCACGCGGCGCCGAGGAACGACGTCGGGTGGAGGTAGAACACGTCGACCGCGGGGTCCGCCGCGATCGCCACGCCCTCGACCTCCGCGTCGGCCGCGTCCGCCGTCTCCGGCCGCGCGCTCCACGACGCCGGCTGCCCGTAATCCGGCGGAGGCGGCGTATCGGCCGGGTCGAACGGCACCCCCGGCGCCGCCATCGCCAGCACGATGTCGCCGAGGTACACCCACCCGATCACCAGCCCCACCGGCAGCAGCGCCGCGACGGAGAGCAGGATCCATCGCCCGCGCCGGATCATCGCCGCGCTCCGTGCTGCTGCGGCGTCCCGGCGGGCAGTGGAGCTGTCTCCGGGGACAGGTCGCACCTCACCCCGAACTCACACCACCAGCCCTGCCCCGCGCCCACCGATGCGAGGCCCCGGCCGGCGCCCTGGAGCGCGCGCGGCACCCCGGCCGCGCGCCGTTCCTGCGGATCGAAGTCGAGCCCGGGTCGCGTCATGGGGGGTGCTGTTTTTTTAGCACGCCACCGACACACCGGCAAGCTGGCTTCGCCCGCGGCCCCGACCCGCCGACGCGCTCAGTTCGTCGTCAGCGTCAGCGAGAACACCGCGTCACCGAGGACCTCGTTGAGGTCGAGCCACAGCTCGCCGGCGACGTACAGCCCGTACGCGTCGTCGACGAACACGAGCTGCTCGGCGATCCCCGAGGAGATCGGCGTGGTGCCGGCGCGGACGCTGCCGGTCGACACCTTCAGCTTCAGTTCGCCGTAGGGGAACCGGACCTCGCCGGTCGACTGATCGAGCGTCGCCCGGGCCGGCTGCGCCAACCGGACCCGCAGATCTTCGACGATGAAGCCGCTCGTATTGAACTCGCCCGTGAGCTCGCGCGGGCCGACGACGAGCTCGCGGATCGTCAGCTCGCAGTCGTGGTTGACGCAGGCCCCGACGTCGTAGTCGACCACCCCGGCGAACGCCTCGCTCTGGGCGCGGTCGGTGCCGACCTCGAGCTCGCCGACGGCGCCGAACGGCGTCGCGTTGACCAGCGCCATCGGCCCGCCGAAGAAGCACTCGGTGCCGGGGTTGGCGGCGATCTCCGGGGTCGAGGTGGCGAAGGCGCTGCACAGGAACTCCGGGTTCCAGTCCTTCTCGCCGCCGCTGTTGGCGGCCTCCGTGTTGTAGACGGCGTTCATCGTGTTGCACACCGCCTCGCACTTGGTCCTCGCCGCCGCCTGGTCGGTCGCGTACACGCAGGTGGGATCGTCGTACGATATCCAGTAGGTCGACAGATCGCCGTCGTCGGTCATCACGCCGCTGATCTGATCGGAGCCGAGGCACTTCCAGATGTCCGACAGCGTGTCCGCGGAGCCGCCGTCGCACAGGCCGCCCGGGGCCCAGAGCGCGTCGAAATTGTCCGGGCACCAGCTCAGCTCGTCCCAGCCGTAGCCCTGCTTGGGGAACCACTCGTTCCACCCCGAGATCTGGGACCCGCACATGCCGCAATCGCTGCAAGCGACGTTGGCCCAATCGACTTCGACGATGCCGTCGTAGTCGGTGGAGGGATCGCAGACCCCGACCTCCTCGAGCCCGCCGTCGGAGTCGAGGTCGATCATCGTCGGGACGTTCCGCGGGTCGGGGTAGTCCCACGGGGTCCCGCCGAGCCCCCTCGCGCACAGCGCGTTGCGCAGGTAGTAGCTGCGCTGCGGACAGTCGAAGGTGCTCTTGTGGACGCAGAGCAGCGGGTCGTCGCTGCGCTCGGGGTCGCAATCGATGATGTAGCCGTCCCACGTCGGCGGCGGCGGCTCGTAGCTGCAGGCGAGGAGCGACGCGGCGAGCGAGGCGAGGAGGGAGAGCGGAATCGGGTAGGTCGATGACATGGCAGGTTCTGCTGCCGGTAGTGACCCGACCGCCGCTCTGGTTCACGCGCCGTTCGATCCGCGGACGGCGGCATCTCCGCGGCCCGCCGGCTCACGCAACGGGCGGCCCGCGCCCCGCGAGCGGCCCCAAAAAAACCCCGTCGCTCGGCCTGCCGCCCCTCCCCCGCGGCGCCCCCGGCTCGCCGGCGCCCGACCTTCGCCGCTCAGGCTCCCTGCGCCAGCGCCTGCGACAGCGCCTGCGCCAACGCCTGCGGCGCGCCGGGCCGCACCAGCGCCGTCTCCGGGTACAGGTCGCGCATCAGCTCCGGGATCCCCCCGACCGCGGTGGCCACCACCGGCAGCCCGTACCGCTTCGCCTCCGCGATCACCAGCGGCGCGCCCTCGGACAGCCCGCCGATCTCGCGCGACGGCACGCACAGCAGCGTCGCGCGGCGGTACAGCGCCTCTTTCTCCGCCCCCTCGACGAACCCGTGGAAGCGCGCGTCGAGCCGCAGGCCCTCCGCCATCCCCTGCAGGCGGCGCCGCTCGGGCCCGTCGCCGGCGATCGCCAGGCGCGGCCTCTGGGGCATCAGCGCCGCCGCGCGCAGCAGGTCGTCGACCCCCTTCTGCTTGATCAGGCGCCCGAGGAACAGCACCTCGTTGCCTGCTCGTTCAGACATGTCCGCCACGACATGCTCTTCGGGACCTGGCCCCTCGGCCACGCTGCCGACCATCGTCTCGACCCGCAGCGGCGGCGGGCCCGGCCAGGCCGCCGCCACGCGGGCCAGCTTCTCGGCCGACGGCAGCGCCACGCTCTCGGCCTGGGCCAGCGCGGTCAGGGCCGCCTCGCGCAGCGGCCCCGGCAAGCGCAGCAGCAGGTCGACGTCCGTCCCGTGGCCGTACAGCTCGCACGGCACGCGGGCCGCCCGCGCGGCCTCGGCCGCCAGCCAGCCGCACGGCAGCAGCATGTGGGCCGCGATCTTGTCGGGACAAAACGCCCGGATCTCCCGCTGCAGCGCCCGCTGCAGCGCCGCCACGAACGGCAGCACCAGCAGCGCCCGCCACGGCTTGTCGCGGATGTTCTCGAGGATCCCGAACTGCCCCGTCAGCGACGACAGCCCGGTCGGCGCGTAGGCGAAGCGGACCACCTCGCACGGCGACGGCAGCGCCCCGCGGACCCACGCGGTCCGCGGGACCAGGAACCGCACCGTATCGCCGGCGGTGGCGCGCGCCTCCCAGTGGCGGAGGATGAAGCGACCGCGCGGGTCGCCGGACCACTGCGGGAAGGTCGTCGTGACGACCAGGACCCTCACAGCTTCTCCGCCACGAACACGTAGAACCCGGCCAGCGCGGCCAGCGGGCTCTCCATCAGCGCCCACTCGACGCGGTCGTGGACCTTGCCGATCACGGGCAAGCGGCAGACCACCGGGTGCGGCGTCGTGATGCGGATGCCGGCGCGGGCGACCACGCGGGTGTCGGGCGGCAGCACGCTCGCGGCCTCGGCCGGGCTGAGGAAGCGGGTCGAGATCGCCGCCTCGTCGTAGCTCCGCGACGTCTTGCGCGGGCCCCACAGCCGCTTGATGAGGTAGCGCAGCGAGTTGCGGTTGTAGATGTCGAAGATGATGTGGCCGCCCGGCCGGGTCACCCGCGCCATCTCCTGCAGGCAGCGCTCCCAGCCCGGCACGTGGGCCAGCACCTTGAAAGAGTAGGTCACGTCGAAGCTGGCGTCGGGGAACGGCAGGTCGGTCGCGCTGCCCTCCTGCACGTCGAGCCCGCGGCTCCTGGCGTGCTCCAGCATCCCGGGCGACAGGTCGACCCCCTTGGCCGAGCGGGCGACCGTGGCCACCCGCTGGAGGATGAGCCCCGTCCCGCAGCCGACCTCCAGCGCGTCCTTGCCGGCGGCGTAGCGGCTGACGATGGCAGCCGCCTGGTCGTCGATGAGCTTGTGGTACCCGCGATCGCGGCCGTGGTCGTAGCCGGCCGAGAAAGCGTCGTAATAGTTACGGTTCTGTGAAGTATCGGCGGTCGCCGCCATGGCCGGCACCATAGCCGCGGCCCTGGCGTGCGTCCAGGCACCGCCCGGCGACGTTGACATTGAAAACGACTTTCAGTATCCCAGCCCCATCGCCAACGCGCCTCGCGCTGGCGCGCCTCACGGACCGGAAGCCCCACGCATGCGCCGCTCGCTCCTCGCCCTCTGCCTCCTCCCCGCCTGCACCAACACATCCGCCACCGGCTGGGACGACGAGTCGTTCCGGGCCGAGGCGCAGAACGTGGTCGACCGCTACGCCGAGCTCGTCTCGGCCGCCTACGAGAAGTCGAGCCGCGGGGCCGAGCAGATGGACAGCGCGCTGCAGGCGTTCGTCGCCGCGCCCTCGGCCGACACGCTCGAGGCCACCAAGACCGCCTGGCTCGGCGCGCGCGACGACTACGGCCTGACCGAGGTGTTCCGCTTCTACAACGGCCCGATCGACGCCGCGCCGGACGAGCTCGAGGGCCGGATCAACGCCTGGCCGATGGACGAGGCGTACATCGACTACGTCGAGGGCATGCCCGACGTCGGCCTGATCAACGACCTCGCCGGCTACCCGGAGCTCACGCGCGACGTGCTGATCGAGCGCAACGGCGCCAAGGGCGAGGACAGCATCTCGACCGGCTGGCACGCGATCGAGTTCCTGCTGTGGGGCCAGGACCTGAGCGCCGACGGCCCGGGCGCGCGCCCGTGGACCGACTACGTCGACGGGGCCGAGGCCACCGCCGAGAACCAGGACCGCCGGCGCCAGTACCTCACCCTGGCGAGCGAGCTGCTGCTCGACGACCTCGCGCGCGTCGCCGACGCCTGGTCCGAAGGCCAGGCCAACTACCGCGCCGACTTCGTCGCCCAGGACCCCAAGGAGGCGATCACCAAGATCCTCCTCGGCATGGCCAGCCTCAGCGGCGCCGAGCTCGCCGGCGAGCGCATGACCGTCGCCTACGACACGCGCGAGCAGGAGGACGAGCACTCCTGCTTCAGCGACAACACCCACAAGGACCTGCTGGCCAACATCCAGGGCATCGAGGACGTCTACCTCGGCCGCATCGACGGCCAGGCCGGCGCCAGTTTGTCGAGCCTCGTCGCCCGCATCGACGCCGACGTCGACGCCGTCGCCACCGCCAAGCTGCAGGCCGCCGTCGCCGCGGTGAAGGCGATCCCCGCCCCGTTCGACAACGCGATCCAGGCCGCCGACGGCAGCCCGGAGCGCGCCGCCGTCAAGGCCGCCATCGACAGCCTCAAGGAGGCGACCGACGCCCTGGTCGCGGTCGCGGACGCGCTCGAGATCGAGCTCAACCTGGAGTAGACTCGGACGTGCGCCGCCTGCCTGTCCTTTTGGCCCTGTTCTTCGGGGCATCCTGTGACGACCCCGCCCCGGCGCTCGAGCCGGGCGAGGAGCTGGCCGGCGGCGACACCACGATCCGCGACGAGAGCCCGAACGCCTTCTCGTACAGCGCCCGCAACATGAGCTTCGAGCGGCGCCAGCGGTTCGTCGTCGGCAACTCGTTCTTCAACAAGAACTGGGTCGTCGCCCCGGCCTCGACCGCCGGGCGCGACGGCCTCGGCCCGACCTTCAACGCCCGCTCGTGCTCGGCCTGCCACTTCAAGGACGGCCGCGGCCGCCCGCCCGAGGGCGACGAGGCGTTCGCCAGCATGCTCCTGCGCCTGGCCGTCCCCGGCGAGGGCCTCCACGGCGGCCCGCGCGACGTCCCCGGCTACGGCGACCAGCTGCAGCCGAACGGCATCGAGGGGGTCGCCGGCGAGGCTGTCCCGAAGGTCACGTGGGTCGAGCAGCCGGGCGCCTTCGCCGACGGCGAGCCGTACAGCCTGCGCGTCCCGACCTACAGCCTCGAGGACCCGGCCTACGGCCCGCTCCCGCCCGACCTCCTGATCTCGCCGCGGGTCGCCCCGGTGATGATCGGCATGGGCCTGCTCGAGGCCATCCCCGCGGCCGACATCGTCGCCCGCGAGGACCCCGACGACGCCGACGGCGACGGCATCTCCGGCCGCGCCAACTACGTGTGGGACCTGGCCGCCGAGGCCGCCGTGCTCGGCCGCTTCGGCTGGAAGGCCAACCAGCCGACCGTCGCCCAGCAGACGGCCGGGGCCTTCCTCGGCGACATGGGCCTGACGACCGACATGTTCCCGCTCGAGAACTGTCCCGAAGGCCAGGCCGAGTGCGCCGCCGCCCCGCACGGCGGCGCCCCCGAGGTCTCCGCCGACCTGCTCGACGACGTCATCTTTTACAGCGCCACGCTGGCCGTGCCGGCCCGCCGCGACGCCGGCGCCCCCGAGGTCCTGCGCGGCAAGCAGGTGTTCCTCGCCGCCGGCTGCGCCGACTGCCACGTCCCGCGCCACCGCACCGCCGACGACGCGGCGCTCGAGGAGGTCCGCGGCCAGACGATCTGGCCGTACACCGACCTCCTCCTGCACGACATGGGCGACGCGCTCGGCGACGGCCGCCGCGACTACCTCGCCAGCGGCAACGAGTGGCGCACCCCGCCGCTGTGGGGCATCGGCCTGGTCGAGACCGTCAACGGCCACACCACCTTCCTCCACGACGGGCGCGCCCGCTCGCTGATGGAGGCCGTCCTGTGGCACGGCGGCGAGGCCGAGGCGGCCCGCGAGGCCGTCCGCGCCCTCCCCGCGGACGAGCGCGCGGCCCTCGTCGCCTTCCTGGAGTCGCTGTGACCGGTCTCTCTCGCCATGTCCTTTTGACCATGCTCTTCGGGGCAGGTGCCGGCACGCTCGTCGGCTTCGCCTGCGGCGGCGGCGACGACTCGCGCCCGGCCGTGCTCGAGCACGTCGCCCGCGAGGTCGCGGTGCCGGCCTTCGCCGCCCTGCACGAGCGGGCCGAGGCGACGGTCGCCGCCATCGACGCCCTCTGCGCCGGCCCCGACGCCACCACCCTCGCCGCCGCCCAGGACGCCTGGTCGGAAGGGCGCGACGCCTGGGCCCGCGTGCTCCCGTTCGGCTTCGGCCCGCTGCCGCCCGAGCTCAACGCCCTCGACTTCTGGCCCGTGCGCGTCGACACCGTCGAGGAGGCGGTCGCCGGCGCCCCCGACGCGGCCGACGCCGCCTACCTCGGCACCCTCGGCGTCAGCGCCAAGGGCATGCCCGCGCTCGAGTACCTGCTGTGGGGCGAGGCGGAGGGGGCCGCCCTCGCCGCCCTGCAGGCCGAAGGCGGCGCCCGCCGCTGCGGCTACGCGCGCGCCCTGGCGGCCGACATCGCCGCCCGCACCGACGCCGTGGCCGCCGCGTGGTCGGGCGAGTACGCCGACGCCCTCGCCTCGGCGGGCAGCGGCAGCGCCGTCTACGACTCGCTCAAGGCCGGCCTCGACGAGGTCGTCAACAAGTCGATCGACGCCTGCCTGACGATGGTCAAGGGCAAGCTCGACAACCCGCTCGGCAACCTCACCGGCGCCGCCGAGGACCCGAGCCTGATGGAGTCGCGCTTCTCCGGCCGCACCCGCGCCGACCTGCAGGCCAACCTCGCCGGCGTGTGGGCCGTCTACCACGGCGCCGATCCGGAGGCGCCCGCGGCCGGCATCTCGGTCCTCGTCCGCGAGCTCGACCCCGCGCTCGACGACCGCGTGCGGACGCAGTACGCCCGCGCCGGCGAGGTCCTGGCCGCCGTCCCCGAGCCGATGACCGCCGCCCTCGTCGCCGACCGCACCGCCGTCCAGCTCGCGCGCGACGAGCTCGACACCTTCCGCCGCCTGCTCAAGCTCGACGTCGCCAGCACCCTCGGCGTCACCCTCGCGCTCAGCGACAACGACGGCGACTGACCCGAAGGACATGTCCGACCGCGACCGCAGCTCGCCCGCTCCGGTCCCGGGGCCGGCCTCCCATGCCCCGAGCGACATGTCCTCCGGGACATCCGCCCGCTCGCCCCGCCTCGGCGGCCCGTCCGCCGCGGCTCCGAGTCCCTCGGCCCCACCCGCCCCGAGCGACATGTCCTCCCGGGCACCCGCGCCGGAGGCCACCGAAGCGCCCTCGCCCGCGGTCCCGAGCGACATGTCCTCCCGGGCAGGCGCACCGACCCCGCCCCCCGCCGCCTCTTCGCCCCTGCTCCGCGCCCTGCTCGCCCCGGTCGACGCGGCCGGCCTGCACGCGTTCCGGATCGGCTTCGGCCTGCTGATGTTCGCCGGCACCGTCCGCTTCGCCGCGCGCGGGTGGATCCACCAGCTCTACGTCGATCCGAGCTACCACTTCCACTACTGGGGCTTCGAGTGGCTCGCGCCCCTGCCCGAGGCCGGCATGATCGCCGTGTTCGTCGCCCAGGGCGCCCTCGCGCTGCTGGTCGCCGCGGGCGTGTGCTACCGGCCGGCGATCGCCCTGTTCTTCGTCCTCTTCACCTACGTCGAGCTGCTCGACAAGGCGACCTACCTCAACCACTACTACTTCGTCAGCGTCGTCGCCCTGCTGATGATCGCCCTGCCGCTGGACCGGCGCGTCGCCGTCGCCCCGTCCTGGGCGCTGTGGGCCGTGCGGCTGCAGGTCGGCCTGGTCTACTTCTTCGCCGGCCTGGCCAAGCTGCGCCCCGACTGGCTGCTGCACGCCCAGCCGCTCAAGCTGTGGCTGGCCGCGCGCGCCGACTTCCCGCTGATCGGCGGCCTGTTGCGCCGGCCCGAGACCGCCCACCTCATGAGCTGGGCCGGCGCCGCCTTCGACCTCTCGGCCCCGTTCCTGCTGCTGCACCCGCGCACGCGCCCGTTCGCCTACGCCGGCGTGCTCGTGTTCCACGGCCTCACCGGCGCCCTGTTCCCCGCGATCGGCATGTTCCCGTGGCTGATGGCCGCCGCCGCCCTGGTGTTCTTCCCGCCCGACTGGCCGCGACGGCTGTCGCATCGACTGTCCCCGAGGACATGCCCCCGGGGACCCGACCTTTCGGCCATGTCATTCTCGGCCCGCCCGCTGCTGCTCGGCGCCCTCGCCGTCCACTTCGCCGTCCAGCTCGCGCTGCCGCTGCGCCGCTTCGCCTACCCCGGCGACACCGCCTGGACCGAGGAGGGCTTCCGGTTCGCCTGGCAGGTCATGCTGGTCGAGAAGGTCGGCAGCGTCGTCTACCGCGTGCGCGACCCGGGCAGCGGCCGCGAGCGCCTGGTCGACCCCGAGCCGGCGCTGACGGCCCAGCAGGCCAAGCAGATGGCCTTTCAGCCCGACATGATCCTCGAGTACGCCCACCACCTCGCCGCCCGCACCCCCGGCGCCGAGGTCCGGGCCGACGTCTTCGTCACCTACAACGGCCGCCCCGCGGCCCGCCTCGTCGACCCCGACGTCGATCTCGCGCGCGAACGCGACGGCCTGCGGCCGAAGCCGTGGATCTTGCCCGCACCGCCGCGACCGTGAACGCCGAACCTCGCCTCCCCCCCCACCACCGAACCCGGACCGGCGCTCCGCACGTCGGACCCGGTCGATTCGAGCTCTTCTTCCGCAGCCTTCGGCCCGCGTAGTATCCTCGGCGCCGTGCCAGCCGTTCGTCTCCGCGCCGTCCTCACCGTCGCCGTCGCCGCCGGGTCCGGGTTCGCGTGTCACCGGTCTTCGCCCCCGGCGCCGGTCACGAGCGACCCCGCGCCCGACGCGAACGACCCCGCGCTGCCGCCCGGAAGCCCCGCCTACAGCGCCCCGCTGTGCAGCCACGACCAGCTCCTCGGCGGCCTCGAGCCGACCCACACCAACACCCGCTTCGAGCACGCCCTCCTGCGCGAGACCGTGCTGAAGCAGACCGACACCGGCGTGCGCCCCCAGCAGTCGCAGACCCTCGCCAGCGTCGGCCTCGCCTGTCAGACCGTCACCGACGTGCCCGCCTGCGCCCGCCTGCTGGCCAGCACCGTCGCCACCACCTCGCTGTTCGCCGGCTCGAACCCGCTGCAGGTCCGCTACCTGGTCCTGCAGTCCGGCGCCAACGTGCGCCCGATCGCCACGCGGTCCCAGCTGCTCACCCTCCTCGGCGCCATCGACACCCCCGGCGAGGCCCGCCTGCTCGCCGCCACCCTCGGCGTCCAGCCGCTGTGCGGCGACGACAGCGTGCGCAGCATCGACGGCGGCTACCGCGTGATCACCAAGCGCAGCCAGGCCCAGTGCACCAACCAGTACGACGGCGTCATCGTCGACGTCGTCCGCGGCCAGCCGACGATCGTCAACACCGTCGACCTCCGCGATCGCACCCTGGCCTGCACCACCGCCCCGACCCCGTGATCCGGACATGTCCTGCGGGACATGCCGCGACACGCATGCCCTGAAGTTCAGCCACCCGCCGGACGCCGCTTTCGGACGCGCATCACCTGTCTCCGAGGACAGCTCCGGCCGCCGGGCTCTCCCTCCGGGACCTGGCGCCGCCGCCCGCGCACCCTCGTCCGCCCGCCGGGCGTCCGCGGCAATTCGACGAGCACGGCCTCCTGCGAGCCCCGGCATGCCCGCTGCGCGAAAACGCACATTCGGACTTGCAACCAGCAAGTCCGGTGCGTAACGACAAATTTCGGCTATTTTCGCCCCTGCATGGCCACCCGGAGCTACGGGAGTTACTGCGGGGTCGCCCGCGCGCTCGAGCTCGTCGGCGAGCGCTGGGCCCTGCTGATCGTCCGCGACCTCCTCGTCGGCCCGCGGCGCTTCACCGACCTCCAGCGCGGCCTCCCGCGGATCCCGACCAACGTCCTGTCCACCCGGCTCAAGGAGCTCGAGCAGGCCGACGTCGTGCGGCGGCGCCTCCTGCCGCGGCCGGGCGGCGCGATCGTCTACGAGCTCACCGATCGCGGTCGCGCGCTCGAGCCGGCGGTGCTGGCCCTCGGTCGCTGGGGCGCGCCGCTCCTGGGCGAGCCCGGCGCCGACGAGATCGTCACCGCCGACTCGCTGGTGATGGCGATCCGCACCACCTTCCACCCCGAGGCCGCGCGAGGCCTGCACCTCGGCTACGAGCTGCGCGTGGGCGACCTCGTGGTCCACGCCCGCATCGACGACGGCGCGCTCGCGGCCGCCGCGGGCCCGCTCGCCGGCGCCGACCTGGTCCTCGAGACAGAGCGAGCCCTGCGCGCGCTGATGGCCGGTGCGCTGGCCCCCGCCGACGCGATTGCCGGCGGGGCGATCCGGATCCACGGCGACCCGGCGCTGCTGGCCACGTTCGCCGCCGTGTTCCGGATCGAGCCTGCGAGCCCCGGCGCTACCTTCGAGGGATGACCCCTCGAACGCTCCTCGCGGGCGCGCTCCTGCTGTGCGCCTGTCCGAACGCACCGACGAGCGGGGGCGCGACGGTCTCGGCGACCGACGCGACCACCACCACCGACGCGAACGTCCCCGACGTGCCGACCACCAGCGCGACCACCTCGGGCAGCGCGACCCTCACCGCCTGCGAGAAGAAGGCCGTCGCCACCCAGGCGACCGCCGGCCTGCGCTGCCCCTGCGACGTCGCGCTCGGCGACTACGCGAGCGTCGACGGCTGCATCGCCGACTACGTCGCCGCCGCCGACGACTCGTGCCTGTGCGACCTCGAGGCCGACCCCGCGCACGCGGCCTACGTCGCCTGCCTGGCCGACGCCGCGGTCCAGCACCAGAGCTGCCTCGGCCCGCTGAAGTGCAGCGACGAAGCCGCCTACCTCGACTGCAACGGCCGCTACGTCGACGCAGTCGCCGCCTGCGACGACGGCGCCAAGGCCAGCGTCGGCGCCGTGTCGGTCCAGTGCAAGGGCACGCCCGCCTTCAGCTGCAGCGCCGGCGGCGTGATCTCGGCCCAGTACCTGTGCGACGGCGAACATGACTGCAAGGACATGTCCGACGAGGCCGAGGCGACCTGCACCTTCGTGTGCGCCGACGGCCAGCAGATCCTCGTGTTCAACAAGTGCGACGGCGCCCCCGACTGCGACGACATGTCCGACGAGGCCCCGGCCCTGTGCTACTTCTCGTGCGACGAGGGCCTGGAGATCCCGAAGAACTGGGTCTGCGACGGCAACCCCGACTGCGACGACAAGACCGACGAGGCCATGTGCGAGTGACCCGCGCCGTCAGGCCGCCTCGTGCATCTCCTTGAGCGGCGACCGCCTCGAGCCGGCGAAGCACCCGGTCCGCCGCGGCAGGTGAGCCCGGCGCCGCGCCCGGGGCCCGCGCCGCGATGCGGCCCGTGCTCCGACCCTCACGACGACCGCACCGAGCGCCCCCAAACACTGGGCTCGCTACAGCGCCGACGAGGCCGCGACCCGCTGCGGAGGAGGCCATGTTCACCCCTCGCGTCCTCGCCCGCCGCGACGCTCGCGGGCCCGCTCCGCGGGGCTGTCCTGCGCAGACGACACGCGCGCCTGCGCCGAACCGGGCCCCCCCTCGTCGGCCTCCCCGCCCACTTCCGCTGCCGGCGGCGACGGGCCATCCTCCCCTCGTGCCCGACCCGCTCGCTTCGCGCCTCGCCCGCGCCGCCCGCGTGAGCCTCGGCGCCGGCGTGGCCATCGCTGTCTGTTCGGCCATGGCCTTTTGGACAGCCCTGCCCTGGGTGTTCCCCTCGCTCGGCCCGACCGCCTTCCTCGCGTTCGTCGCCCCTGCGGCCCCGGCCAACCATCCGCGCCGCGTGCTCGTCGGCCACGGCGTCGCCGTCCTGTGCGGCGCCGCGGGGGTGCATCTGTTCGGCGTCGCCGACGTCCCGGCCGTGCTCACGCGCCTCGACCTCGCCCACCTCGGCGCCGTCACCTTCGCCCTCGCGGCCACCGGCGGCCTCACCGTCCTCCTCGACGCCGAGCACGCCCCTGCGGGCGCCACCACCCTGATCGTCGCGCTCGGCCTGATCCGCGACCCGCGCGACCTCGCCCTCGTCGAGGCCGCCGTGCTCGTGCTCGTGCTCGTGTGCGCGGCCCTGCGCCGCTTCGGCCTCGGTCAGCGCCCGCCCGCTCCGACCCGTCCTCCGGAACATGTCCCATAGGTCATCCTGGAGCTGCTTGGCGAGCGCCGCCCGGCCGGCGCATACTGAAGCGGGATGATTGGCTTATCGGTCCGCTTCATCGTCGTCCTCGCCGCCCTCGCCGCCTGCACCGAGCGCGACCCGCTCGACTCCGACACCGCCTCCGACTCCGCCTCGGGCAGCATGTCCGAAGGGACAGAGACGAGCGCGGGCGACGTCACGACCGCACCGCCGACGACCACCGCCGAGCCGCCCACCGGCTCGGTCCCCGGCGACCCGACCGCCCCGACCACCGCGCCCGCGACCACCGGCCCGGGCCAGCCGGAGCTCAGCCACGCCGCCCACATCCAGCCGATCTGGGACGCCAACTGCGTCGTCGGCTGCCACACGCACGGAGGCACCAGCGACGCGTGGATCGACCTCTCGGAGGACGCCTTCGCGTCGCTCGTCGAGCGGCCGTCGCTCGAGCTCCCCACGCTCATGCTCGTCGCGCCCGGCGACCTCGACGGCAGCTACCTCTGGCACAAGATCAACGGCGCCCACCTCGAGGTCGGCGGCACCGGTGTCGCCATGCCGCCGGCGCCCGCCGACCCGCTGTCGGCCGACGATATCGACACCATCGCCCAGTGGATCGTCCAGGGCTGCTCCCCCTGAGCCCGGCGAACCGCGCGCAGCCCAGGGCCCTCCGCCGCGCGCGTGCGCAAGCGCTCGCCTCGCCGCTTGCCGCGCGGCCGCGGGCTTGTCTACACCTTCGGGCGATGACCCGCGCCGCGCTCGTCCTCGGCCTCGTCCTGTGCGCCTGCAAGGAGCCCACGGGCGCCGACACGGGCGGGCTCGTGGTCGTCTCGGACACCTCGCCGACCGAGTTCGGCGACCCGCCCGAGTGCGAGGGCACCACCGACGGCGCCACCGGCTCGACCGGCGCCGAGCCGACCGGCACTTCCGGACAGGCCCCCGAGGACATGTCCGAAGGCGAAGCCTTCTGCGCCGCCCTGACCTCCGAGCCCGCCTGCGACGGCGTCGTCCACGGCGGCGGCGTGTGCCGCTGGCTCGACGTCGTCCCGGTCTACCCCGGCACCTGCGACGTCACCCAGCTGTTCCGCACCTGCGTGTTCGTGCCCGACGAAGCGGAGTGCCCGGTCCCGACCTCGTGCGACCAGATCGGCCTCGGCGTGTTCGGCCGCCGCGGCTGCGACGGCGCCGTCGAGCTGATCATGGCCGGCCCGAGCGAGGGCCTGTGCGGCACGCCGGCGGGCTGGTCGCTGTGCGCCGGCGACGACCCGCCGCCCGAGTGCAGCTGCGCCTGCTCCTGACCGCCGCCGGCCCGCCCGTCACATATACAAAAGGACATGTCGCAGCCGACATGTCCTTCGCGCCCGGGCGCCCGCGGTGCCCGGCCTGCGCTCAGGGCGGCGGCGCGGCCGGCTCGGCCGCCTTCTTCCCGGCCTTCGCCGGCTTGGCCGGCGCGGTCGGCTCGCCCTTGTAGCGGGTCACCTTGATCACCGTGCGGTTGTTCTTGGCCCGGCCGGCGGCGGTCAGGTTGACCGCGACCGGGCTGTTGTCGCCGTAGCCGTTGGCGGTCACGCGCTCGGGGCTGACGCCCTTGGCCAGCAGCGCGCTGCGGACCGCGTCGGCGCGCTCGCTGCTGCGCTGCTTGGGGTTGCCGCGGTCGTCGGTGTGGACCCCGATCTCGATCTCCTCGTACTCGGGGTGCGCGTTGAGGAACGCCGCCAGCTGCTCGATCAGCGGCGCGCTCTTGTCGTCGACCCCGTTGGCCGACGTGTACTTGATCGCCCTCTTGAGCCGCAGCTTCTTGCCCTTGCCGCTGACGAGCGGCGTCTCGACCGGCGTCGCCCGGCGCAGCGACTCCTTGACCGTCGTGAACTGCTCGCCCGGGGTCACGGTGAAGCGCAGCGACTTGTCCTCGAAGCCGGGCGCGCGGGCGATCGCGAAGTAATCGCCGGCCGGCAGCTCGAGGCGGATGAGGCCGCCCTCGGTGCTGGTGAACGGCTCGTCGACGCCGTTGCCGGAGACCGACAGCGTGACCAGCACCGGCGCGCCGGACTCGTCGGTGAACGCGCCGTCGAGGATCCCGACCGGCGGCGTGTTCGCCACGTCCATCGTGATCGTGATCTGCGTGTCCTCGCCGGCCTTGATGTCGGCGGTCGCGTCCTTGGTCGCCTTGTTGGCCAGCTCGACCTGGATCGCCACCTGGCCCTCGGGGAACCGGTAGCTGGTGAAGTTGCCCTGGTCGTCGGTGAGGATCGCGTTGCTCGCCGCGCCGGGGAACCGCACCTTGGCCCCCGCGACCGGCGCGCCGGTGCTGTCGAGCACCTGGCCGACCACGCGGCCCTCGACCACCGCCGGCGCGGGCGGCGGTTCGTTCGTCACCGGCGCCGGCACCTCCTTGATCACCGGGTTGGGGTCGATCGACCAGCCGAGGCCGAGGATCACCTGCCACGGCGCCACCGGCGGGCCGTACTCGAAGTTCGGCGACACCATGCCGATGTCGACCGCCGCGTCGAGGTGCAGGCCGGCGATCACGTTGGCGCGCAGGCCGACGGTGCCCCACAGGCTCGAGCGCGGCAGCGGCGACGGCGTCGCGCCCTCCTGGCGGAACACCGGCATCTCGGCGGTGGCGACGTCCCACGCGAGCTCGACGATCGGGTCGAGGCCGAACTTGCCCTCCTTGCCGAGGCGGACCGGGAAGTCGAGGCCGTAGCGCATGCGCACGCGGCTCGGCGCCACGCCGAGAGCGAAGCGGGACACCTCGCGGCTGGTCGGGTCGGTGAACTTCTCGAAGTCGATCAGCTTGCTCGAGTTGTCGAGGATCCAGCCGATGTTGGTGGTGAACCGCACCGGCACCTGCTTCTTCGTCAGGTAGCGGACGTCGAGGGTGAACAGGAAGTCGATGTTGAAGTTGACCTTGTCGGTCAGGAGGCGGCTCGTGCCCGACAGCAGGCCGATGCCGAGCTGACCGCCGAGGCCGATCGCGCCGCCCTTGACGAACCGGTGCGCGCCCTTGATGCCGAAGTCGAGGTCGCCGAGCGCGAACTGGTTGACCTGGTCCTGGCGGCCCGGCTGCGCGCGGGCGTTGCGCGACGCCTGGCTGTGCACCGCCAGGAACAGCTCGCCCCACTTGAACGGGCTGTAGCCGATGTTGACCGTGCCGCGCACGCGGCCCTGCTGGTCGGCCCCGTGCTCGTCGCTGTTGTAGATGAAACCTTCCTTGCGGAAGAAGTCGGTGTGCAGGCGGACGCGGACCGTGTGGCGCCCGCCGACGTCGGCCAGCGTCGTGTGATAGAGGCCGAGGCCGCCGCGCAGGCTGTTGACCGCCGGCTCGCGCCGGCCCTGGACCATCCCGGGCTGCTTGTCCGTGCTCGGCGTCGGCGGGGTCGCGGCCGGGGCCGGCACCTCGACCTCGGGCCCCGGCGCCGGCGCCTCGTTCGTCGTCGTATTGGTACTTCCGGACAGGTCCCCGGAGACAGCTCCGCTCACCTCGCCGCCGGCGGTCCCCTCCGCGCCTGCGGGGGGAGCCACGGCGCCCGGATCGCCGCTGGGCAACGTCGGCGGCGCGTCTCCGGTCGCGGGGGCCGCGGGCGGGGTCTCGCTGGCAGGTGGCGTCGTCGCGTCCGCGGGGAGCGGAGGCGGCTCCGCCGCGGCGGCGCGGAGGGGCAAGCCCAGGAAGATCCCCGAGAGCGCTAACAGCGAGGCGCGTCGCATGCGAGAAGCGTCCTCCAAACGCGGCACACCTGTCAAACCTTTGTGGCGATCCGCCCCCGGGCGTGCGGACGCGAGCACGGCAGTTTGGCCGGTGCACCACCAACTATTTTTCGACCACCCCGCCAGACTGCGACGGAAAGCGACAAACGCGGCGATCGCAGACCGAGGCCCCTCGGCGTGCGATCATGCTGTCATGTCGAACGCATATCTCCCCGGCCGCGCAACGCGGCTCACGGCCCTGTCTCTTGGACCCTGGCTCCTGATCGCCTGCCCCTCGGATGGGACAGCGACGACCGATTCCGGCACGGACCCCGATCCGACCACGACGACCGGCACCTCGGGTACGAGCGAGCCGGACGCCACGACGACCACGGGCACGCCGACGACCACCGGGCCGACCACCGGCGAGCCGACCTCGTCGACCACCGAACCTGCCCCCGCCGTCTGCGGCGACGGCGTCGTCGCCGACAGCGAAGTCTGCGACGACGGCAACGACGAGCCCGACGACGGCTGCAACAAGAACTGCGAGAAGACCGGCGCCGTGCTCTGGACTTACACCCACAGCGGCGCCGCCGGCGAGTTCGACGCCGGCTCCGCGGTCGCCATCGACCCGACAGGCAAGATCATCATCGCCGGCCGCGAGGGCATCACGCCGGCCGACAGCGACATGTTGCTGATCGCCCTGGGCCCCGACGGCACCGAGCTGTGGAAGAAGACCTACCCGGACATGAACGGGCTGCCCAACTACTTCAGCACGGTTGCGCTCGGCGACGACGGCACCATCTACGCCGCCGGCGTCGAGGAGCAGGTGAAGGACGTGCCGACGCCCGTGGTGCGCTCGTTCGACCCCGACGGCAACGAGGGCTGGACGTTCATCGAGCCGCCCGTCGACATGGTCGGCGCCTCGATCTCCGCCCTCCTGCTCGCCGATGGCAAGCTCTACTCCGCCGGCTCCGAGGACCTGACCGACAAGTCGACGCAGTTGGTCGTGCGCCGCCACGACCCCGCCACCGGCGAGGCCGAGTGGAAGGCGGTGACGCAGGCCGACTTCGCGTACGCGAACGGCAACGGCATCGTCAAGGCGGACGACGGCGTGCTCGTCGCCGGGATCGTCCAGGACGAGGACTACCTGAGCCGGCCGCTGATCGTCGTCGTCGACGACGAGGGCACGATCGTCAGCACCGAGGTCGAGGATCACCCCGGCGGCGCGTGGTTCGACGTGGAAGCGATCGGCGCCAGCGGCGACATCGCGCTCGCCGGTCGCCGGAGGCCGGAGGGCGTCACCGGCTACGACTTCGCGGTGCGGCGCGTCGGCTCCGATCTGTCGGAGCAATGGACCGACATCTACGACTACGAATTCCTCTACGGCACCAGCAACGGCGTCGCCGTCGGCCCGGACGAGCGGATCTTCGCCTCCGGCTTCCACGTCGCGCCGGGGCAGTTCGACGACGTGTTCGGCGCCCTCTACGCCGGCGACGGCACTCGGCTGTGGACGCACACCTACAACAACGACGACATCGACCTCTACGACGAGGGCGCCGACGCTGCCTGGGGCCCCGATTTCCTGATCCTCAGCGGTCAGTCGGTGGTCCTCGGCGAGGACGGCAACGTCTGGGTCCGCGCCTTCAAGGCGGACTGACCTCGCTACCTGCCGTATAATCTCGGGAATCCGTCCGGTGGGCCGAATTTCCGATTCGCCCACCGGCGCTTGTTCCGCCGGCCATTGCCCGGGTAAAGTCACACCATGGCCAAAGAGCTCGTGTACAACGCCACCCTCGCCGAACGCGAGGACCTCACCCCCGCCCTCGCGGTGTTCCGGATCCGCCCCGACGAAGCGCTGCCCGGTGAGGGTTCGTGGTTCGTGCCCGGGCAATATCTCACGATCGGCCTCAATAACACCGAGAAGCCTGAGCTGGGCAGCGTGCGGCGCCCGATGTCGATCGCCTCGGCCCCCGAGCGGCGCGACCTCGTCGAGTTCTACATCCGCTTCGTCGACAAGCCCGAGTCGGACAACCCGCTGACGCACCTCTTGTGGAAGACCCGCGTCGGCGACCGCATGTTCTTGCGCTCGCAGCCGGTCGGCAAGTTCACGGTCGAGGACACCATGGGCCACGATCACCGGCTCAAGGTGTGCGTGGCCGCCGGCACCGGATTGGCGCCGTTTTTGTCGATGGTGCGCAGCAAGGTCAATCGCGACCCGAGCACCCGGCTCGACGACTGGGCGATCATCCACGGCGCCAGCTACAGCAAGGACCTCGGCTACCGCGACGAGCTCGAGCACCTGGCGAAGAAGCACGGCCTGCGCTACCTGCCGACGGTCAGTCGTCCGCGCGAGGAGGCCCACTGGACCGGCCACGTCGGCCGGGCCGAGGACTTCTTCCTGCCCGACCGCCTGCCTGGCCTCGAGGACAGCCTCGGCCTCGACCGCAACACCTTCCGCCCCGACCGCGTCGGCATCCTGATCTGCGGGCTCCAGGGCACGATCGGCGCCACCATCGAGCGCCTTTTGCACCGCGGCTTCGTGCCCGACAACCGCAAGATCCGCCGCGCCCTCGAGATCCCCGAGGACGCGGCCGCCCACACCTTCTACGAGGCGTACGACACCGTCCCGCCGATCGACCTCAACGACGCCGCGCGCGTCGCCGAGCTCAAGAAGATCTTCCACGGGTCCGGCCGGGGCTGAGCGCGCGGGTGCCCGCAATGGCCCGAAGGACAGGTTCCTTCGGGCTCCTCGTCTGCGGCCGCAGACAGGTGAGGCTCGCCGCACTCGCCGTCCGTGGCCCCAGCGGGCCGCGCGCGGGCGAGACCCTGCAGCGGACGTCCAGACAACCACGCGATGCTCCCGCCGAACGCTCAATGGCCCGAAGGACATGTCCTCCGGGCCATTGGATGGACGCCGCCGCGATCGTCTATTCGAGGGTCACGGGCGCGACCGAGGCCGGGCGCCGGAGCGCGCGCAGCAGCGTCCACGGCACGGCGACGGTGAGGACGGCCTGGACCAGCCCGAGCAGCGGGCTCAGCCCGGTGAACACGAACACGTGCGGGTTGCGGAAGAACAGCTCCTCGGCGGGGCGGGCCCACACGACCGTCTGGCCGAACGCGACCGCCAGCATCGCCGCGCACACGCCGGCCCACAGGCGCGACGCGAACGTCATCGGCGCGACGGCCACGCGCAGGGCCAGCAGCGCGGCGACCACCAGGAACCACGCCGCGTGCAGCAGCGCCAGCGGGTGCCGGAACAGCCACATCGTCTCGTCGCCGACCAGGACCGCGGCCAGCAGCAGGTACAGCCCGGCCCAGCCGACGAACTCGCCGACCAGCGAGCCGACCGGCGTGCGCCGCATGGCCGGAGGGACATCTCCGGTCGGGGCCCGCATCATCAGCAGGATCGCCAGCGGGATCGACAACAAGCCGAGGTTGAGCAGGTAGAACTCCTCCGCGCGCCACTCGTGCGGCGGGTTGGCGGTGCTGACGAGCACCATCGCCACGAGCGCGCCGACCAGCGCCTCGCCGCGGCGCAGCGACACCAGCGAGGTGTTGCCGACCCGGCGGGCCAGCGCGCGCAGCCCGAGGAGCGCCAGCGTCAGCATGCCGACCGCCCCGACCACCACCGGCACCGTGGTGTCGAGCGCGGCGCCGAAGCCCTGCGCGGGGTCGCCGAGGCCGAACGCCTGCGCCAGCGAGTGGCTGGCGGCCGCCTGCGGCAGCAGGGCCAGGGTGCCGGCTGTCCGATGGGACAGCTCGGCCGCGAGCGCCACGCCGACCCCGCCGAGCACCCCGAGGATCGCCGCCAGCCCGCCGCCGACCAGCCCCGGCGAGCGCACCTTGCCGAGCGCCAGCCCGGCCAGCTGCCCGAGCATGACGAGGAACGCCCCGCCGGCCAGCACCACGGCGACCAGCGCCAGCGCGGCCCCGAAGTGCCCGACCGCCGCCGCCGCCGCCAGCAGCAGCGCCAGCTGCGGCGCCGCCAGCACGCCGATGACCGCCAGCGGGCCCGCGGTCAGCCCGAGCGCCAGCTCCTGGGCCCGCAGCGCGCTGCCGGCCAGCGGCTGCAGCGTGTTCTCGTGGGTCTCCTGGGCCATCTGCGTGCCCGCCAGCACCGGCGCCGCCAGCAGCAGCAGGAGCAGCAGGGCGCCGCCGGCCAGCACGCCCGTCATCCGCAGCGCGTCGAGCGGCGCCAGCGGCGAGGCGTACACCTCGATCGCCGGGGACATCGCGCGCTCGACCACCGTCTGCAGCGCCACGACCTCGCCGGGGTCGTACCAGTTGTAGTCGGGCACGCCGTAGACGCTGCCCGCATCGACATGAACCTTCGACCATGCCTCGAGGGCCAGACGCGCGTCGCGCTGGAGCGCGCGATGGGCCCGCGGCACCTCGCCGTAGGCGGCCCGCCGCAGCCGCGACTCGGCGGTCTCGAGCGCGTTGCTGACCCGGTAGCCGGCGTCGTCGTACGCCATCGGGTGCCCGGCGAACCGGCGCGCCACCTCGGCGCGCAGCGCCGCGGCTTCCTCCTCCGAGTCGGCGATCAGGGCGAAGCGGTCCTGCTCCTGGACGTGGCGGCTCTCCTCGAGCTCGAGCGCGACCCGCAGCTCGCGCTCGAATTCACCTGTCCCCAGGGCCAGCCACGTGCCGAGCACCGCCGACAGCGCGGCGAGCAGCACGGACAGCCCGAGCAGGCGGCGGCCGCGGGGGCCGCGGAGGGCCCGGGCGACGAACGGCCGGGCGGCGGAGCGGATCGAGAGGACGCGAGGCATGGCGGGCTCCTGGCTAGTTGACGCGGTCTTCGGACAGGCGGTGATAGACGTCTTCGAGGCGGCTGCGGACGCGGCTGCAGGTGACCACGCGGACCCCGGCGGCCACCAGCGCGGCGAGGGCGTCGGCCATGCGGTCCTCGCCGCCGGGGATCTGGGCGGTGATGGTCTCGCAGCCGTCTTCGAACCCGCTGGCCTCGATCAGCGCCCGGTGCTGCACCAGCACCTCGCGCGCGCGCTCGCTGCCGGCCCCGCCCTCGCTCGTCGGCGGCAGCAGCCGCAGCTCGTAGACGAACCGGCGGACCTCGTAGCGCTCGATGATGTCGGCGACGTCGCCCGCGACCACCAGCTTGCCCTGCTGCAGGATCGCCAGCTGATCGCACAGGTCGTCGAGCTCGCGGAGGATGTGCGACGAGATCAGCACCGTCGTCCCGCGCTCGCGCGTGCGCTGCAGGATCGCCCGCAGGTCGCTGCGCCCGCGCGGGTCGAGCCCGTCGGCCGGCTCGTCGAGGATGAGGAGCTTCGGCTTGTGCAGCAAGCAGCGGGCGATGAGCAGCCGCTGGCGCATGCCCTTCGACAGCGCGCCCGCCGGCGCGTCGCGCTTGTCGACCAGGTCGAACGTCACCAGCATGTCCTCGACCGCCGCGTCCAGCTCCTTGTCGGGGACGCGGAAGCACTCGCCGAAGAAGCGCAGGTACTCGGCCGGGCTCATGTGCTTGTAGAGCGGGTTGCCGTCGCCGAGGAAGCCGATCGAGCGCCGCAGCTCGGCGTCGTCGATCTCCGGGGCCCGGCCGTCGAAGCGGATCTCGCCCTCGGTCGGCTGCATCACCGTCGCCAGCATCCGCAGCGTGGTCGACTTGCCGGCGCCGTTGGGGCCGATGAGCCCGCAGATCGACCCGCTCGGGACCGTCAGGTCGAGCCCGCGGATCGCCCAGCGGTCGCCGTCGTAGGTCTTGCCGAGGTTCCGCAGGTCGATCCGCATGCCGTCCGCGCGACGAACGCCGCCGCGCCCGCGGATATTTCACCGCATCCGCCCGCGATCGTCGAGCGCCCGCGGCCGGAGCCACCTGTCCTTCGGAGCATCTTCTCTCCAGGCCGCGGCCTGCGGCTGGCGCCTCGCCCTCGCGCCTTCGTCGCGGGCCGGCGCGTCCGTGGGCCCGAACCGGCGTCCGGCCGGATCGGCGGCTGCGTCCCCGCCCGTGCCCACCGCGACCCGCTCGCCCGCCCGCCGCGCGGACTTGCATCACACGCTGCTGCGGCCTGCAGACGGCCTGGTATGCTGCGCCGCATGCGACGTTCGCTTATCGCCGCGCTCCTCCTCGCCGCCTGCGGCCCCACGGCCCCTGCGCCCACCGAGGTCGCCAAGAGCGCCCCTGCCGAGGCCGCCAAGGCCCCCACGCCGAGCCCGGCGGCCGCACCCGCGCCCACCCCGCCGCCGCCGCCACGCCCGCGCCCGCCGGCGAGAAGCTCGAGATCCCGAAGGAGCCGCCGCTCACGCCCGAAGAGATCGCGCTGATCGAGTCCGACCCGAAGACCCTCACGCCCGAGCAGCGGCGCGCGCGGGCCCACGCGCTCCGCCGCAAGATCTTGCAGAACCCCGACAGCCCGCAGGCCCAGCAGCTCGAGAAGATCCGCCGCGACGTCGAGGCCGGCGTGCTCAAGCCGGAGCTCCCGCCCAAGTCCGCCGACTCCGCCGGCAAGGGCCTCACCCTCCACGCCCCCGGCCCCAGCAACCCCGCGCCCGCCCCCGCGCCGTGAACGACCGTCCGGCGACAGACGCTCCGCCCGAGCCTGTCCTTTCGACCATGCGGCTCCACACCCGGTCGCCGCTCGGACGGCCCGAGAAAACCTGTCCGTTCGACCAGGCACCTCCGCGCGCGCTCGTCCGCGCAGGCCGCCCCGCTCGCATCCCCGGAGGCGGACGATGAGCGACGAAGCCCGCGTGATCGAGACCGTCCTGGCGCCGGGCCTGCGCCGCTGGACGATCAGCCACCCGCGCAAGCGCAACGCCCTCACCCCCGCCATGCTGGCGACCCTCGAGGCCGGCGCGCGGGCGCTCCGCGGCGACGTCGTGCTGCTCGACGCGGCCCCCGGCCCCTGCTTCTGCGCCGGCTTCGACCTCGACGCCTTGCCCGAAGGACAGGCCGACGCCCCGGCCGCCAGCGCCCCCGACTCGCCCTTGATCACCGCCTCCGCCGCGCTGCAGGCCTGCGACGGGCTTCTGGTCGCCGTCGTCCACGGCGAGGTGTTCGGCGCCGGCGTCGAGCTGCTCGCGGCCTGCGACCTGCGCCTCGCCGCCCACGGCGTCCGCTTCACCGTCCCGGCCGCGCGCCTCGGCGTCGTCTATCACGCCGCCGGCGTGGCCCTGCTGCACCGCGTGTTCGGCCCGGCGCTGACGCGGCGGCTGCTGCTCGCGGCCGAGGCGATCGGCGCCGAGGAGGCCCACCGCGCCGGCGCCCTCGTCAGCCTGCACCCGCCCGACGAGCTCGCCCGCGCCGGCGAGGCCTTCGCGGCCCGCCTGCGCCAGGGCGCGCCGCAGAGCCTCCGTGCCCACCGCGACCTGCTGCGCGCGCTCGACCGCGGCGGTCCGTCCGGCGAAGAGCTCGCCGCGCACGAGCAGGCCCGCCGCGTCGCCTACACCAGCGAGGACTTCCGCGAGGGCCGGGCGGCGGCGCGGGAGCGCCGTTCTCCGCGCTTTCGCGGCGGCTGAAGCGCCTTCGGCCAATTGTTTGTTATCTTCCGCGGCCTCATGTCCGTCAAAGACCAGATCGAAGCCAAGCTGCGCGAGGCCCGCCTCGCCCGCGACGAGGCGACCAAGAACGTCATCGGCATGCTCAAGAGCAAGGTCCTGCTCGAGCTCAAGTCGGGCTCCGGCGCCGAGGACAACGACGCGCTGTGGCTCGACACCATCAAGTCGTACGTCAAGCAGCTCAAGAAGACGATCGGCGAGTACGAGAAGCTGGGCGACCGCGGCCAGCAGCTGCTCTCCGAGGCCCAGTTCGAGCTCCGCTTCTGCGAGCAGTTCCTGCCGACCCGCCTCGACGAGGCCGCGACCGAGGCGCTCGTCCGCGAGGCCGCCGCCGCCAACAACATCACCGACCCCAAGCAGGTCGGCAAGCTCGTCGGCGCGGTCATGAAGACGCACAAGGACCAGGTCGACTCCGACCTGCTCAAGCAAGTCGCCACCCGCGTGCTGTCGGGCGGGTGAGTCACTGCCGCGGTGCGGGCCTCGCCGAGCCCGCCCCGCGAGCCCTCGCGCTGGGCGCCGCTCTTCGCACGAGCGAGAAGCATGAGCGCCACGCACCGGCGCGACGCTCGAGCGCGACGCGCGAGCATGATCACCACCCACGAGTGGGAAGCACGGCGCGAAGCACCAGCGCCATGCTCCATTGCGAGCCCGGAGCGCGAAGCATCAGCGCCATGCTCCATCGCGAGCCCGGAGCGCGAAGCACCAGCCGCCACGCTCCATTGCGAAGCCCGGAGGCGAAGCACCAGCGCCATGCTCCCTTGCGAAGCCCGGAGCGCGAAGCATCAGCGCCATGCTCCATTGCGAGCCCGGAGCGCGAAGCATCAGCGCCATGCTCCATTGCGAAGCCCGGAGCGCGAAGCACCAGCGCCATGCTCCATTGCGAGCCCGGACCGCGAAGCACCAGCACTGCGCTCGCGCGCGGACCTCGGAGCGCGAAGCAACAGCGCCCGCACGAGCGCCAAACACGGCGCGCCAGGCATGAGCGCGAAGCTCGAGCGCCCCGAAGGCCCGCGTGCGATTTTCGCAGCGCGACGCATCGGCGCCACGCTCGGAGCGCGAAGCATCCAAGCCACCTTCGAGTCGAAGCGCGAAGCATCCGCCCCGCGCACGAGCGCGAGACACAGGCCGCGAAGCATCCGCGCGGAGCACCCGCTCAGCGCCCGCGCGGGGTCGCCATCGCCGCCTTGACCCGCGCGATGGCCGTGAGCAGCTGATCGAGCGTCCCCAGCCCCAACGTGCGCAGCGCGGCCGGCAGGTCGGCGCCGAGCCAGCGGACCTCGCGCTCGTACCACTGCAGCAGCGCCTCGCGCGACAGCCCGCTGTCCGACCACGCCACATCCCCCGCCGCGGCCAGCTCCGCCCGCGCCCGCCCGAGCTCGCCGCGGCGCTGCAGCTCGAGCGTCACCAGGCTGCGCACCGCCAGCGCCTGCTCCCGCCCGAGCGCGTCGACAATCGCCTCCGCCCGCAGCAGCGCCTGCGAACCGGGCAGGTCGAGGCCCTGTTCTTTGAGCCATGTACTCATGGCCAGCTTGTCGCGCAGGCCGAGCGCCCGGCGGATCCGCTCGGCCGCCGCGCTCATCGCCGCACCGTCGACCTCGATCCCCCGCCGCTCGGCCTCGGCCAGCGCCAGCGCCAGCAGCAGCGCCCCGCGCCCGCGCTCCTCGCCGCCCGGCGACAGCAGGGCGTGCAGCGCCAGCGCCTCGTCGCGCGGCGCCGTCGCCTCGGTGCGCGAGGTCGTGGCGATCATCGCCTCCCAGAAGCTCGTCGCCTCGAACTCGAAGCTCGCCACGTGCGGCGGCATCGCCTCGCCGCCCGCGTCGGTCATCGCCCGCAGCAGCGCGATCGCGTCGTCGCGCTTGCGGTTCGGTCGCACCCGGCCGACGAACGCCCGCAGCCCCGCGAGCTCGTCCTCGCCGACGCCGAGCCCCGGCGCGGCCCGGAACAGCGCCGGCCATGAGCGGTCGGCGTAGAAGGTCGCCTTCGCGTGGGCCAGCAGGCGCCCGGCCGCCGCCGCCGAGATCGAGCCTGCCTTCTCGGCCATGTCGAGCCCGTGGCGCAGGTTGACCAGCGCCTCCGACAGCGGCCTGAAACCCGCCTCGGCCGGCGCGTGGGCCACGGTCACCTCGTCGTCGTCGGTCAGCTCGCCGCGCGCGAACGCCTCGAACACCGCGCCGACGCCCTCCATGCCGAACGCGTGCAGCTCGGCCGCCCGCAGCGCGCCCATGCTGGCCGCCCCGAACACCCGCACTCCGCGCGACAGGGCGAACAGGATCTCCTTGTGCCACACCGCCGGCACCGAGTTGAACAGCCCGTCGATCAGGCCGATCGCCCGCGCCCCCTGCCGCGTGACCGCGTCGTACACGTCGCCGAGCCGCGCCGGCGGCAGGATGTTGGCCGTCGTGTGCAGCGACGCCTCCGCGCTGGGCAGCGTCGGCCCGAGGAACACCACGAGGCCGCTCATGCCGCACCTCGCACCCGCGACGAGCCGCATTCAAACATGGCCGTGAATACATGTCCCCAAGGGCATGTACCCAAGACCATCCACTCACCCGGTCGCGACCCTGCGTCTCGACCGCGCGCGCGAGCGTCGGCGGGCGACCGCGCCGGTCCGGCAGAGGCCCCCTGGCGCCCACGCGCGCCCTCGCCGAGGCCCCTCGGGAGCGGCGCTGGCAGCATCTCCGTCACGCCCGCAAACTACCGCAAAACCTCCAGGAGCGGGGCGCGAGACGGACATCTCGCCGCTGACGCCACGGCCGAGAGAGCATTCGCCGGCGCGGGGCTGCGGCTGACACCTCGCCCGTCCCAGCGCTGTCGGTCCAACGGCGCCGCGCTGTCCCAGCCATGGGCCGCCCCAGCGATAGCGTACGGCCCGGCGCCGTTCGTTCGCCGGCGCTGCGCTGTCGCGGCCGTGGGCCGCCCCAGCGACAGCGTACGGCCCGGCGCCGTTCGTTCGCCGGCGCTGCCGCTGCTGTCGGCAGCGGCCCGGCGTCGCTCACAGCGCCGCGACGAGCGCCGCGATCCGCGAGCGCACCGCCTGCGGCGACTCGCCGGCGAACTCCTGCGCTCCGAGCAGCGTCCCCGGTCCGAGCGCATCGCAGGCCCACATCGTGCCGTCGGCGGCGCGGCGGATCGGCGGGTTCGTCGACGATCCGAGGTCCGGGTTCGGCGCCAGCGGCGACACCTCCCCCGCCGCGACGTCGATCATGATCGCGCCGCCCCGAAAGTCGATGCCGAGCGCCTCCGTCTCGCCGCGCATGGCGAACGACGCCAGCTCGGGCGTCGCGACCTCCATCGTCGCGCCCGGAACGACCAGCATCAACGATTCGTGGCGGTTTGTCAGCGCCAGCGTCTTGCCCGACGGCGTGAACGCCACCCGGTTGCGCGGCCGTCCCGGGCTGTCCTTCAGGACATGTCGTTCGAGCTCGCGCGGCGAGCCCGTCACGTCCCAGCGCGTCAGCTCGAGCGAGCCCGCGACCGGCCTCAGCACCGCCAGCTGGGCGCTGTCCGGGCTCCACGCCAGCGCGCCCGCCATCAGCTCGCCGCGCTCGACCGCGCTCGCCTCGGCGATCACCGGCGTCACCGCGCCGCTGTCGATCGCCAGCAGCTCGACGCCCTTCTCGCTGCGCACCGCCAGCCGCGCCCCCGACGGGCTCGCCTGCAGGTCGACCACCTTGCTCGCGGCGGTGAAGCGCTGCGCCCGCTGGTCCGGCCCGGTCCACACCTCGACCTCGGCCTCGACCGCTCGCGCCACCCCGCGCGGGAGCTCGAAGATCCAGCCCGTCAACGGCTGCGAGCCGACGCGCGCGCCGTGCTGCTCGTCCCACCAGCAGTTGTAGCCACCCTCCCCGATCACGGTGACCTGCCCCGCGTCGTCGACGAACGCGTTCAGGCCGTAGGCCCCCAGATCCGGCCCCGCGGACGGAGGGCTCGGGCAGCGGAACGTCGCCGTCTTGTTCGTCGCCAGCTCGATCCGCGTGAACTCGCCGCGCGTCCGGTCCCACGGCGTCGCCGCGGCCCAGCGAGCCGCCGGCGCCAGCGCGCAGTCGGGCCCGCGCTTGTGCACCGTCACCGCCGCCGGCGCCGGCCGGTGGATCCGCACCTCGTGGCGATGCACCACCATCAGCGCCCCGTCGGCCCCCCACCGCGGCAACCTGTCCCTCGGGACAGTCACGAACGAGCGCAGCCCGCCCGCGCGCAGGTCGCCGACGCCCCAGTCCTCGCCGATCGCCACCAGGAAGTGGTCGCCGGCCGGGTCGACGAGCACGCGCTCTTCGACCCGCCGGCCGTGCGACGGCACCTGCATCCGCCACACGACCGCGCCGGTGGCCAGCGACTCGCGCCACAGCGCGTGGTGTCCGTACTCCGGCCGCATGAACAGCGCGTCGCCCTCCCCGACCGGCTTCCCCCAGTCGGCCTTGACCCGGCGCGACGCGCCCGTCTCGAGGTCGACCACGTCGATCCTCCCGTCGTCGTCGTCCTTCGGGTGGGCGATGGCGAACCGCGCGTCCCCCGTCAGGGCGAACGGTCGGCCCGCGTACTCGAGCCGCGTCTCGTTGCCGTCGCGCGGCCGGATCACCCGTGTCCCGCCGTCCTCCGCGAAGGCTACCGTCGAGGCATCGGCCGCGATCGCCGGCCACACCCCGCGCGGCAGCGAGGTCGCTCGCGGCGATGCGTCGGGGCGCGACAGCTCCCATAGCCGCAACGCGAGGCGACCGCCCGGATCGCCCGCGCGCGGCCACGCGAAGGCCACCAGCGAGCGCCCGTCCGCCGCCAGCTCCCAGGCGTCGAGGCTCCCCGCACGCTCCGCGCGGAGGTCGATCGTCTGCGCCACGCCCTCGCCGAACACCTGCACCGACGCTTCGCCGACGACCGCCCACACCGGCGCGCCGCGGGCGACCAGCAGCGACTTGGCCGCGCCGGGCGCGAGCACCTGCTCACCTGTCCCATCGGACATGTTCCACCGCCACACCGCCCCGAGCTCGTCGCGCCCGACGACCTCCCCGCCCGCCAGCGGCAGCGCCTCGGCCAGCGGACGCTCGGCCCGCAGCACCTGGGCCGGCAGCCCGCGCGCCGTCGCGGCCGCGGCGAGGAAGCGCGCCTCGTTCCACTGCCCCGGATCGTCGCCGGCGAGCTGCGCCAGCGCGCGGATCGTCTCCACCGGGTCGCGCGTCAACGCGGCGCGCGCCTCGGCCAGGCGCTTCGCGTCCTGCGTGCGCGTCAACTCGGCCCGCGCCGCGGCCACGTCCTCTTGCTGGGCCGACGCGGCAGGCGTTCCGGTGGTCGACACGTACATGAGGGCGCCGGCCAGCAGCGCGGCCGTCGAGCCGACGGCCCACGCGAGCCGCCCGCGCAGCCGCGCCTCGGCCGGCTGCAGCGCCGACAGCAGCGCGTCCATCGACGGCCAGCGCGCGGCGGGATCGGGCTGCAGGCCGCGCAGCACCACGCGTTGCAACCACGCGGGCACCTCCTGGCCCGTCTTCGGCGCCCGCACCCGGCCCTCGGCCACCGCCGTCGCCAGCGCCTGCACGTCGGCGCCGGCGAACGGCCGCTGCCCGTACAGCGCCTCGTAGAGGGCCGCGCAGAAGCTGAACTGATCGGTCTTCGCGTCGCCGCGTGCGCCGGCGAACTGCTCGGCCGCCATGTACGCCGGCGTCCCCAGCACCGCGCCGGTCTGCGTCAGCAGCACGTCGGTCGGCTCGCCCGCGGCCGGCAGCTCCGGCGCGGCCTCGCCGTCGCCGAGGTACGCCAGCCCGAAGTCGACCACGCGCACGCGCCCGTCGTCGCCGAGGATCACGTTGGCCGGCTTGAAGTCGCGGTGCACCACGCCCTGCCGGTGCGCCGCCGCCAGGCCCTCGCCCGCCTGGCGGAACACCGCCAGCACCTCGCGCCACGACCGAGGCTCGGCCGCCAGCCACTCGCGCAGCGTCGGCCCGGTGAGGAACTCCATCGCCACGAACACCTCGTCGTCGACCTCGCCGACCTGGTACACGTGGACCACGTTGGGGTGCGACAGCCGGGCCAGCGCCCGCGCCTCGCGCAGCGTCCGGGCCCGCCCCTGCGGGCGCTGCAGCGCCGCCCCGCGGATCAGCTTGAGCGCCACCTTGCGCTCGAGCTTGTCGTCGTAGGCCGCGTACACGACCCCCATCCCGCCCTCGCCGAGCCACTTCAGCACCTGGTACGGCCCGATCGTCGGCGCCTCGCCCGCGCCCTTGAACAGCGACGCGTGGACCATCGCCTTGGTGCGCCGCTGCGCCGCGTCGCCGAGCACCTCGGGGCGCAGCCGCGGCGTCGCCAGGGTGTCGGCGTCGGCCGACACGTCGACCTCGCTGCGGTCGGGGGACGTCTCGTCGACGTCGACGATCTTCATGACGGACTCCTGGACTTGCGCCTGAACCATGCGGGGGCCTCGCTCCTGCCCGCAGTGGTTCCAACCGGTCCGGTCCGGATCACTGAAATCGTCACTCCCCGCGCGGGCCCTCCGCGAGGCCCGCCCGGGCCCGCAGCGCCCCCGCCCACGTGTCGATCCCCAGCAGCGTGCTGGCCGCCAGGTCGGGGCTTTTGGCCAGCGCCTCGATCGCCTCGCGCAGCAGCGCGCGCCCGCGTCGCAGCCGCGACTTCACCGTGCCCTCGGGGATCTCGAGCACCGCCGCCATCTCGGCGGTCGTCAGCTGCTCCCAGTAGAGCAGCTCGAGCGCGACCTGGCAGTCGACGGGGATCCGTCGCAACCCGGCGAGCAGCAGCTTGAGCTCCTCGCCCTCGACCATCGCCTGGCTCGGCGACGGCTCCATCGCCGCGATCGAGACCTCGGTGAAGTCGAGGCGGTCGCCCTTGCGGTCGCGGTAGTGGCGGCACAGCTGGCGGTAGGCGATGGCGAACACGAAGCTGCGGAAGCTGCCCTCGCCGCGGAACTTCGCCGCCCCCTCGACGCAGGCCAAGAACGTCTGCTGGATCAGCTCCGCCCCGGCGTCGGTCTTGTTGAAGAAGAAGCGCGCCACCGGCTCGTAGTAGCGCTCGAACAGCTGCTCCCCGGCCCGGCGCTCGCCCGCGCGCCAGGCCGCCAGCAGCTGCTCGTCGCTGCGGGTCGCGGTCACGCTCCACAAGGTACCCGCTCCGCCGCCCGCGCGCACGCCCCCCGAGGCACGTCGCCGCCGCAGCGACCCCGGCGACCGGAGCACCGCCGCGAGCACCGGACCACGGACGACCCCGATCAGGGGCAGCCACCCGGGCCGCTCGAGTGGAGCGGTCCGCGGTCACGCGATGAGTCCGCCGCCGGCGAACTTCTGTCCATGGGAACATGTCTCCCGGGACCGCTGCATCGCCGCCCGCCTGACGCACGGGCCGCGCCGTCCTCGGCCATGCGGCGCGCCCCGGTCCGATCGCGCGAAGTTCGTCGTGGTCGTCGTCCGGCCCCGCCTCGCCGCGCGACGCCCATGTCCCTTCGCACATGTCCCTTCGACCACAGGCTCAGCGCGCTCGGCGAGCTCCGCGGGCCCGCGCGCGCGGCCCGGGGGCCATCCCGGCGAACCTGCCCTCGAGGCCAGGCACGACCACCCGGGCCACCGGCACCCCGATCTCCGCGCGCGTCAGGTCGACCACCACCGCGCTGGTACACCCGGCCGCGCGCACGCGGGCGAGCAGCAGCTCGAGGTCGCCGTCGAAGCTGTCGGTCGCCAGGGTGGGGCCGAGCGCCCGCTGCGGGCGCGCGGCGGCCAGCGCCGCGGCCTCCTCGGCGCCGGCCTGCGGGTCGGTGAACGCCTCGTATGTCTTCGGGGACAGGTCGTCGCGGCTGCCGGCGATCAGCGTCAGCCGGCTCTGCACCGCCTCGGTCAGCGCGCGCAGCAGCGCCACCGCCGAATCGAGGTGGGCCCCGTAGCCGCCGCAGGCCCCGCGGGCGGCCCAGCGCGGCGCGCCCGGGCGGTCGACGATCCGGCAGGCGTAGGTCGGCACGCCGAGGTCGGAGGTGATGTCGACCGCGCCGACCGCGAGCGCCGCCGCGTGCAGGCGGGTGAGCACCTCGCGGCAGCTCGGGTCGGTCACCGCGGCGAGGTCGACGCGCCGTGCGTCGTCGATCTCGAGCGGCGCGAGCGCGGTCGCGTCGCGCTCGATCAGCTCGCACAGCGCATGCACGATCGCCTCGAGCAGGTGGTTGCCGGAGGCCAGCCCGCTGGTGCTCTCGATGAACGGCGGCAGCGGCTCGCGGGGGTCACGGACGAAGTCGACGCTCACGCACGCGTGCGGCACCCACGTCGGCCGCCCCGCCAGCAGGTCCCAGCCGAGGCACCACAAGAGCGGCAGGTCCTCGCGCACCTCGGCGCCTGCGCGGCGCGGCAGCGCGTGCAGGTCGACGACCGCCTGGCCCTCGCGCCGCAGCGCCGCCGCCCGCTCCCACCGCAGCGGCACCGCCACGCGCTCGCCGTGCCAGCCCTCGATCGCCTCCATCAGCGCCGACGCGGCCGCGGCCTCGCGATCGGCGCCCTTGCCCTGCGACACGCTGACCGAGCGCGCGTTCGGGCGCACCGCCTGGACCACCGGCACCCCGACGACGTCGAGGCCGGTGACGTCGGCGAGGCGGGTGATGCCGAGGCGCGGCATCAATGGGCGGTAGGCCGCCAGGGTCGCGGCCGGACTGCGCGTGCGGTGCGTCCCGGCCGTGTGGCCCTTGGGCGCGGCGAGGTCGTGGTCGCCGATCCGTACGGGCATGTCCCCTGGTTCCTGTCCTTCGGGCCCTGTTTAAAAAGACACGGGCGACGGGCGCGCGGCCCGTCGCCCGGCGGGGCTCAGGCGGACGCCTGGATCTCCCGGATCTTGTTGCCGAGCTCCGGGTGCTCCGGGTCCTCCTCGAGGCCGCGGCGCAGCATCGACAGCGCCTTCGACGTCTCCTTCAGCCCCAGGTGCGCGTTGGCGAGGCGGAGGTAGATGTCGCCGCGGCGGACCATGCCCGACTGGTCGACGTTCTGCAGCAGCATCGCGCGGGCCAGCTTGAGCGAGTCGTCCCACGCGTTCTGGTGGGCGTAGACGTCGGTGAGGAGCACCATCGTCTCGGCGTTGGTGGTGTCGATCTTGTAGGCGTCCTTGAGCTTGTCGAGGGCCGCCTTCATGTCCGGGGTCTCGCTGGCGAGGGCGATCCGGGCCATGCGCGTCAGGTAGTGCGCGAGCAGCTTGGTCTTCTTCGGCTGGGCCGAGGCGACCTGCACCAGCCAGGCGTACATGCCGCCGGCGTCCTCGAAGCGGCCGCTGACGAACAGCGCGTCGGCGATCCGGCGGTTGATCTCGACGTCGTCCTGGACGACCTCGTAGACCGGGGCCAGCGCGCGCAGGGCCTCCTCGACGTCGCCGACCTTCTCGACCAGCAGGTCGACGCGCTCGAGGATCAGCTTGCGCTGCTCCTCGCCGGTCGCATAGCTGGCCAGCAGCGCCAGCAGGTAGGCGACCTGCTCCCAGTAGCCCTCCTTGCGGCTGAGCTCGAGCAGCGTGCGGGCCGCCTCGATGTTGGCCGGGTGGAGGTGGAGCGCCATCTCGAGGTGCTCGCGCTGCTTCTCGGGCGTCTCGGCCAGCCGCGCCAGCCGCAGCTGCAGGTCGGCGCCGACGGTGCCTTGGGGCTGCAGGGCCGCCGCGCGCTGCAGCAGCTCCTGCATCGCCTCGTCGTTGCCCTGCTGCTCCTCGACCGCGGCCAGGGCCATCAGCGCCGGCACCGAGTTCGGGTCGGTCTGCAGCAGCTCGTTCAGCAGCTCGCGCGCCTTCTCGGCCTCGCCGAGGCGCTCCGAGTACAGCTCGGCCAGCCGCAGGCCGACCTCGCGCCGCTGGTCGACGCCGCCGACCTCGCGCAGGACCGCGAGGAACTGCTCGAGCAGCTCCGACAGGTCCTCCCACTTCTCGGCGCCCTCGTAGAGCCGCCACAGCGCGACCAGGCTCGGCGTGTGCCGCGGCGCTTCCAGCAGCAGCCGGCGGTGACGCTCGATCGCCTCGTCGACGTCGCCGAGCTTCTCCTCCGACAGCACCGCCATCTCCTCGAGCACCGGCACGCGCTGACCCGCCTGCAGCAGGTCGAGCTTGCGCTCGAGCACGTCGCGGACCTCGCGCCAGTTGCCGAGCCGGCGCTGCAGGTTCTCGAGCTCCTGCATCGCCTGCAGGTCGTCGGGCCGGGCCCCGAGCATGTCGTTGTAGATGGTGACCGCGTCGTCGACCTTGCCGACCTCGACCTGCAGGTGGGCCAGCTTGAGCCGCAGGTTGCGGCGCTCGTTCTCGTCGGCGGTGATCGTGATCCGCTGATCGAGGGCGCTGATCAGGCCGCCCGTGTCCTGCGTCACCTCGAGCAGCTGCAACAGCCGCGTCCAGGCCTGCTCGTGGCTCTGATCGAACTCGAGCAGCGCGCGCAGGTCGGCGATCGCCGTGATCGGCTCGGCCTGCGCCTCGGCGACGTTGGCCGCCTCCTGCAGCAGCGGGATCGACAGGTCGGGGTTGCTCGCCAGCCGCGCGTAGCGGACCAGCGCGTCGTGCAGCGTCGGCAGCTCGCCGGCCGCGCGCGAGGCCATGATCTGCAGCTCGAGCGCCTCGAGGTTGTCGGGGTTCTCGGCCAGCACCGGCGCCAGCGCCCGCAGGGCCGCGGTGTACTGGCGCAGGTCGCGGAGCAGGATCTTGGTCGTCTCGATGCAGAGCTGGCTGCACGAGCGCGACTCCTCGCGGGCGGCGTCGATCGCCCCGGCCATGAACTGCACCGCCTTGATCAGCAGCTGCTTGTTGGCGGCCAGCGCGACCACCCGCTCGATCGCCAGCGGGTGCGCCGCGTCGAGCTGCAGCAGGTTGCCCCACGCCTCGAGCGCCTCGTCCGGCGACCCGCCGCCCTCGTCGACCAGGCGGCCGAGGTTCTCGAGCGCGGCGGCGCGGTCGGCCCCGGTCGCGCTCTGCAGGCGCAGCCGCGCCAGCTTGGCCAGGCCCGGCCGGTTGCCGGCCAGGTGGTACGAGTTCTCGAGCGGCTCGATGAGCGTCGGCCCGATCTCGCCGCCGGTCTTCTGCAGGCGGTCGAGCACCCGCTCGAGCCCGGCCACCGCGCCGGCGAAGCCGGGTCGCTCGTCGAGCGCGTCGCGGTAGGCCTCGGTCGCGCCGGTGAGCTCGCCGGTGTCGAACTCGGCGTCGCCGAGCCGCACCAGGATGTCGGCGCGCCCGGCCTGGCCGAGCGCCAGCTTGGCCGACTCGCGCAGGGCCCGGGCCAGGAGGCGCTTCTCGCCGCCGGCGCGGGCCAGGCGCTCGATGTGGCGCGCGGTCGCCTCGTCGGCGATCCCGGCGTCGAGCATCGTCGCCAGCAGCCCGAGCGCGCGAGCGCGGTCGCCGAGGATCTCCTCGGCCACCCCGGCCGCGGCCTGGGCGATGAGCAGGCGCGCCGCCGGGTCGAGCGTCTCGACCGCGGCCCGCCGCGCCAGCGACTCGACGTGCTCCTCGGCCCTGTCCAAAAGGACAGACAGGCGGGCCGTGTACTCGAGGACAGGTCGCATCTCGTCGGCGGCGACGCGGTCGAGCAGCAGGTTGGAGGCCTCGAGGCTGCCCCGCGGATCGTTGAGCCGCTCGTAGCGGATCCGCGCCAGCTGGCGCAGCGCCTCGGCGGCCTCGGCCGGGTCCTCGGTCAGCTCGGAGCGGGCCTTGTAGACCTCGGCGAGGTCGGCCCAGCGCCCGATCTGCTCGAGCTGCGGGATGACCAGCGTCGACGCGGCGTCCGAGCTGGTCTTGTCGCGGACCAGCCGCATCAGGTCGGCGATCGCCTCCGGCTGGCCCGGCGTCACCTGGAACACCGACTCGTAGTGCGCCATCGCCCCGACGGCGTCGCCGAGCGGACCGATGTGCAGCCGCGCCACCTCGAGCAGCAGGCCGACCCGCCGCTCGCGGCTCGGCGCGATCGCGGCGCGCTCGAGCATCACGTCGCCGGCCTCGCGGTGGCGGTCCTGGGCCAGCAGCGCCTGGGCCAGCATCGCCAGCGCCTCGTCGTCCTCGGGCGCGTCGAGCAGCAGCTGCCGCAGCGTCTCGATCTCCGCCTCGCGGTCGGAGCGGGCCTCGCGGTGGATCCTGGCCAGCTCCTTGCGCAGGGAGGTGCGGACCGCCGGATCGTCGGCGGCGTCGATCTGACGGCCGATGACCGCGATCAGCAGGTCGTACGCGCCGCGGGCGGCGTACAGCCGGCGCAGGCGGTTCATCGCGTCGGTGCTGTTCGGCTCGATGTCGAGGATCCGCTGCCACACGCCCTCGGCCGCCTCCGGCTGGCCGAGGCCCTCCTCGACCAGGCGGGCCAGGCGGCGCAGCAGGACGATCCGGTCCTCGTCGTCCTCGGCGACGGCGACCCGCCGCTCGAGCACCCCGCGCAGGCCTTCGAAGTCGGCCAGCCCGGCCAGCGCCTCGTCGAGGAGCGCCAGCACCTCTGGCTGATCGGGCATGACCTCGAGGGCATGTCGCAAGGTACGGGCGGCGCCGTCGTTGTCGCCGATGTCGATGGCGATCTGCGCGGCCTGCAGCTCGAGCGCGACCCGGCGGTCGGCGTCGGACTGCAGCGTCTCGGCCTCGGCGGCCATCAACAGCGCCTGGCGCAGCTCGTCGAGCCAGCCGTGGGTGCGGGCGATCTGCTGGATCTCGGCGTCGAGCGACTCGAGCACCCCGGCCGGACCGGGCTCCGCCAGCGCGCGCGCCAGCGTGCGGAACGCGTACGCCTGGCCCTGATCGAGGCCGGCGTAGTAAGCCGCGATCTCGCGGTAGATCTGGTGGCGCTGCGCCGGGTCCTCCGTCTGCGTCAGCTGCCACTCGTCGACCGCGATCAGGCGCATGACGTTGCCGGTGGCCTCGTAGATCGGCCGCAGCACCCCGAAGATCCGCACGCGCTGGGCCTCGTGGGACTCGGCCATCCGCTCGAGCGTCCCGACCGCGCCGGCGTTGCCCGGCTGCTCGGTGAGCAGCAGCTCGACGGTGTCGAGCGCCGCGTCGACGCTGCCGAGCCGCTCCTCCTGCAGGTCGGCGATGTTGAGCAGCACCACCTCGCGCTCGCCGGGCGACTCGGTGCGGACCAGGCGCTCGCGCAGCAGCTCGATGAGGTCGTCCCAGCGCTCGCGCTGGGCGTAGACCTGCTCGAGCCGCGAGCGCGCCGCCTCGTGATCGGGCTGCGCCTCGAGCACGCGGCGGTAGGCGCGGATCGCCTGGTCCGCGTCGTCGAGGATCCCGAGCGACAGCTCGGCCAGGCGCTGCAGCACCTCGAGCTGCCGGCCCTCGTCGAGCGAGGTGTCGGCCTCGTGCCAGTACGCGACCGCCAGCTCGGGGTACATCTCGGCCTGCGTCAGCGCCACCTCGAGCGCCGGGAACACCGTGCGGTCGTCGGGGCGGGCCTCGATGAGCCGCTGGTACAGCGGCACCGCGCGGCGCGGCTGGCCGAGCGCGACCGACCACAGCTCGGCGGCCTCGCGCACGATCGCCAGCGTGTCGTCGCCCTCGTCGCCGGCGTTGTCGTCGGCGTACTTGGTGTAGAGCTGCGCCAGGTCCTCGACGCGGTTGAGCGCGTGGGCCAGGCGGTTCAGCAGCTCGCGCACGCTGCGGTCGGTCGGGTCCTCGGCGAACGCGCGGACGGCCGTGTTGAAGGCGCCCTCGAGGTTCTCGATCTGGTCCTCGTAGATCCGGGCGATCTTCAGGAGGATCGGGATCCGGGCCCGGGTGTCGTCGCCGGCCTCGAGCAGGCGCAGCTCCTGGATGTGGACCAGGCGCGGCCAATCGCCGACCGCGGTGAACACCGGCTCGAGCTGGGCGATGACCTGCGGCCGCAGGTCCTCGTCGGTCAGGTAGCGCTCGAGCTGCTCGGTGCCGACGACGTACTCGGGGTCGGCCTTGAGCGCCTCGGCGAACTGCCGCAGGCCCTCGCTGAGGTCGCCGAGCTGCTCGCGGTAGAGCTGGGCCAGGCGCAGGTGGGTGTCGACGAGCTCGCGCCCCGACAGGCCCTCGAGCCGCCGGCGCAGGAACTCGGCCAGGTCGCCCCAGCGCTCGGTCTTCTCGTACAGCGGCCCGAGCACCGCCTGCACCTCGTCGCTGCGCTGCGCCGACGCGGATGTCTTTTGGTACAGGTCGATCGCGTCCTCGAGGCGGTCGAGCTTGGTGCGGTACAGCTCGGCGGCGCGGATCAGGAACGCGTCGCGCACCAGGTCGCTGTCGCTGCGCTGGGCCCGGCGGACCAACAGCTCGGCCAGCGCGGTGTAGTCGTTCTCCTCGACCAGCACCTGCTCCAGCGCCTCCGCGGCGTGGATGTCGGCGGGGCTGGCCTCGAACAGGCGCTCGTAGGCGCGGCGGGCCGAGTCGTTGCGGCCGAGCAGGCGCGCGATGCGGCCGATCGAGCCGAGCATGCGGTGGGCGACCGCCGAGCTGCTGACATTGTCGACGTGCTGCAGGTACGCGTCGTGGACCGCCTCGTGGCGGCCGAGCTCGTTGCCGAGGCGATCGATGCGGTCGAGCACCTCGACGATCTCCTCCTGCTCGCCGGCCTCGGCCAGCGTCTCGACCAGCACCTCGAACGATCGCCCCGGATCGCTGAGCCGCTCCTCGTGGATGCGCGCGACCTGCAGCAGCGCGAGCATGCGGTTGCGCCCGGCCGGCTGGTGCCGGGCCTGCCGCTCCTCGAGGTCGAGCAGCGCGCGCCAGTTCTGCTCCGACTCGTAGAGCGGGTACAGCACCGCGATCACCCGATCGCGGATCTCGTCGCGCGAGAGGTACTCGGTCAAGGTCGCGCGGGCCCGCTGGTCGCGCGGGTCGAGGCGCAGCACCTCCTCGAGCAGCTCGGTGGCGTCGGCGTAGCGGCCGAGCTTGTCGCCGACGACCTCGGCGGCGCGGCCGAGCAGCTCGGCCTTGCGCTCGTCGTCGGTGGCGAGGGCGATCAGGCGGCGCAGGCCCTCCTCGGCGTCGGGCCAGCGCTCGAGGTCGATGTTGAGGCGGACGATCGCGTCGAGCGCGGCCTGCGTCTCCTTCGGCGCGACGGCGAGGTCGACGATCCACTGGAACGCCTCGATCGCCTGGTGCGGATCGCCGAGGTGGTCGCGCTGGATCTCGCCGACCTTGCGCCACAGGCGGGCCTGCTCGAACGGGTCGTCGGTGCTCATCACCCGCTGGCGGAGCACGCGACACAGCGCCTCCCACTCGCCGCCTTCGACGTAGATCCGCTCGAGGGCGTCGAGCGCCTGGAAGTTGCCCGGGTCGATGTCGAGGACCTCGACGTAGGTCGCCGCGGCGCCCTTCGAGTCCTCGAGCTTGTCGGCGTGCAGCTCGGCGATCTCGAGCAGGATCCGGACCTGCTCGGCGTCCTTGTCGACGTAGCGCAGCAGGCCGCGCAGGCCGTCGACCAGCGCCCTGGCGTCGCCGGCGGCGCGGTGCAGCCGCGTCAGCGCCAGCGTGGCCCGCTTGGCCAGGTCGGCGTCGGACGGCTCGAGCGCGAGCAGATCGGCGTAGGCCTTGCGCGCGCCGTCGCGGTCGTCGAGGTGGGCGTCGAGCACGACCGCGATCCGCGACAGCAGCTCGATCTTCGAGTTGTTGTCCGGGAGCTTGGCGAGCGCCTGCTGCCACACCTCGACCAGCTCGCGCTGCTTCTCGAGCTCGACGCCGAGGCGCTGCAGCTCGGTGCGGGCGTCGGCGCGGCGCGGGTCGAGCAGGTAGGCCTCGCGCACCGCCGCGAACGCGGACTCGGCGTCGCCGAGCTCGCTCTCCTGGATGCGGGCGATCTCGAGGAGGTGCGTGGTCGCGGCGTCGGTCGAGCCGAGCGCCTCGGCCTGGGCCCGGCGGACGCGCAGCACCCTCACCTGCGCGCCGTAGTCCTTGAGCGCGTCGTAGATCGGCTCGAGCAGGTTGGCGACCTGGAGCTGGACGTCGGGGTGGTCGAGCAGCCGCTCGAGCAGCTTGCGCGCGTGCTCGTGGTTCGGGTCGGCGGCGATGACCCCCTGCAGCAGGTCGACGGCGCCGTAGGCGTCGCTCAGCTTGTCCATGCGCAGGCCGGCGCGGCGGCTGGCCAGATCGTGGCGCTCGGCGTCGTTGTCGACGCGCTCGGCCCAGCGACCGAGCAGCTCCTCGAGCGCGTAGTGGTCGTCCTGACGCTCGCTGAACTCGTACATGCCGGCCAGCGTGGCCATCGCGCCGAGGTCCTCGGGCACGAGGTCGAGCAGCTCCTCGGCGGTGCGGGTCGCGACCTCGCGGTGATTCAGGACGTCGCGGGCGATGGCGATGATCTTCTCGAGCAGGCGCTTCTGCTCGCCGGCGTCGAAGATGATGTCGGCGCGCCGACGGTAGAGCTTCATCAGCTCCTCGTGCGCGCCGCGGCGGGTCAGCAGCTCGTCGAGCGCGTGGTAGGCGACCTCGTGGGTCTCGTCGCGGTCGAGCAGCTCGGCGAACGCCGCCTCGGCCTCGTCGTACTGCTGGAGGTCGTCGCGCAGCGCGACGGCGCGGGCCAGCAGCAGGTCCTTGTAGAGCGCCTGGTGCTCCTTCGACACCGGCCGCCCCTCGGCCTCGGCGGCCTCCTCGGCCCTGCGCATGTTCTGCAGGATCTGCCCGTACGCGCCGGCGACCAGGTCCATGCGCTGCAGCTCGCGGCCGGTCCGCTCGACCTCGCTGCGCAGCGCGGCGTCCTCGGGGTTCATCACGAACAGCTCGCGGCGGACGCGGAGCGCGTCGGCGCGGCGGCCCTCCATCTGGCTGTACAGCGCGGCGAGGCTGGCCAGCCCGGCCGCCCGCGTGGCGACGTCCGGCTCGGCCATGGTGATGACCTCCATCGCCTCGGCCTCGCGGCCGTGGTCGTGGATGCTGCGGTAGTACGGCAAGAGGCCGCGCATAATGGCGAGCGCGCTCGACGGGTCGAAGCGGCGCAGCACCTCGAGCGCGTCGATCGTCGGCAGGTGATCGGGCTCGACGTCGAGGATCTGCAGGAAGCCGGCGATCGCCTTCTGCGAGTTGAGCAGGCGGGTCGCGTGCAGCTGCGACAGCTCGAACAACACCGGGATCCGGTCGTTGCCGAGGTCGCCCGAGTCGAGCCGGCGCTGCAGCACCTCGGCCAGCTCGGCCCAGCGAGCGCGGGCGCGGTAGAGCCGGGTCAGCGCGTCGAGGGCCTCGTGGTCGCCGGGCGCGAGGGTCAGGATCTCGCGGTAGGTCTCGATCGCGGCGTCGAGGTCGCCGACCTTGTGCTCCTGCAGCGCGCCGACGCGGCGCAGCAGCGGCAGGCGCACGTTGTTCTCCTTGGTGACCGACAGCCGCGTGAGGAACACGCCGGCGAGGTCGGCCCAGCGCGACGTCGCGGTGTAGATCTCCTCGAGCGCCGCGTGGGCCACCTTGTTGGCCGGGTCGAGGTCGAGGATCTGGCGGAAGAACCGCTGCGCCTCGAGCGGCTCGCCGAGCCGCTCGCGGGCGATCGTCGCCAGCTTGTCGAGCAGCTCGAGCCGCTCGGCGTTGTCGCAGTCGGCCGCGGCGATCCGGCGCTCGTAGATCGCGCTCAGCTCGGCCCAGCCGTCGGCCCGCCCGGCCGCCGCCTCGAGGTTGGCGCGCAGCACCCCGTCGGTCGGCCGCAGCTCGTAAGCCCGCGCCGCCCACTGCATCGCCTGCTTCGGGTCGTTCAGCTTCTGCAGGGCGATGTCGCGCATCACCGCGATCAGCTCGAGGCGGTCGTCGTCGTCGGCCGCGCCGGCCAGCAGCACCTCGTAGGTCGCCACCATGCGGGTCCAGGCGCCCTGCTCGCGGTAGATCGGCAGCAGCTCGCGGGCCACCGCCAGGTCGTTCGGACGCAGCGCCAGCACCCGCTCGAGCGCCGTGAGCCCGCGCTCGGGCGCGTTCAAGCGGTCGCGCGCGAGGCCGGCGATCCGCTGGTACAGCGCGATCCGCCGCTCCTCGTCGGGCATCTGCTCGGCCGCGGCGTAGAGCACGTCGAGCACGTCGCCGAGGCGACCCTGCGCCTCGTAGAGGGCCACCAGATCGTCCCAGCGGCCGGCGGCGACGTAGGCCTCGCGCAGGGCGTTGCTGGCCTCGTGGTGGGTCGGGTCGAGGCGAGCGACCGCGGCCCAGGTCTCGATCGCGGCGTCGGGCTGCGCGAGCCGATCGGCCTGGAGATGAGCCAGACGGCCGAGCAGCTCGACCTTGCGCACCGGCGCCTCGGCGGCGTCGATCTGGCGGCGCAGGATCTCGGCCGCCTCGGCCCACCGGCCGTCGCGCTCGTAGAGGGCGATCAGGGCGACGAAGGCTTCCTCGACGTCGCCGTGCTGCGCGAGCACCTCGCGCCAGCCTGCGATCGCCTCTGCGCGGTCGTTCAGCTTCTCCTCGGCGATCCGGGCCAGCGCGATCCGGAGCTCGCAGGCCCGCTCGCCGCTGGCGCCGGCCAGCTCGTCCTTGCGCAGGTCGATGAGCGCGCGCCAGTCCTTGCGCAGCTCGTGGATCCGGGCCAGCGCGTCGCGGGTCTCGCGGTCGTCGGGCTGAAGCCGCAGCGCCTCGTGCAGCGACTCCATCCCCTTGCTGGCGTTGTCGAGCTGGTCGACCCAGATGCTCGAGATCCGGCGCAGCATGTCGACCTGGCGCGGGACGTCCTTCTCGGCCCGCGCGGCGTCCAGCAGGCGGTTATAGACGGTGAGCAGGTCGTTCCAGCGGCCCGACGCGCCGTAGGTGTCGGCCAGCGCCTTGATGGTGGCGGCGTGGCGGGGGTTGATGTCGAGGATCCGCTGCAGGGTCGCCAGCGCCATCGCGTCGAGGCGCAGCTGGTCGCGGTACAGCTCGGCGATCTCGAGCAGACGTGCGATCCGCTCCTCGCGGTTCTCGGGCCGGTCGGCGACGCGGTCGAACTCTTCCTTCAGCAGCTCGACCAGCGCCGTCCACTTCTGCCCCTCGCGGTACAGCCGCTCGAGCGCCTTGGCGGCCCGCGGGTCGTAGCCGTCCTCACGCAGCACCGAGCGCCAGACCTCGATCGCCCGGTCGATGCTGCCGAGCTTCTTCTCGGCGAGGTCGGCCATCTCGTGGGCGAGGGCGAAGCGCTGATCGGTGTCTTCCTTCTTCAGAGAGCGCCGCGCCTGCACCAGCACCTGCATGAGCTGGCTCGCGTCGGCGCCGGCCGAGAACATCTCGCGATAAAAGGCGAGGATCTGAGGATTGGCGGGCTCGTTGCGGCGGACCCGGCGGAAGTAAGGTTCGGCCTGGGTCGACTGGCCCGACAGCCGCCACACCACCACGCCCGCCAGCAGGGCCACGTCGTTGCCCGCGCCCTCGCGCGGGGCCTTCTGCGCCGCCAGCTTGGCGAACTCGACGACCTCCTCGTTGCTGGCGCCGTCGAGGATCATGCGGCCGACGACCTTCGCGGCGGCGTCCCCGGAGCCGGGGTCCTGCTTGGCCTCGGCGCGCGCCGCCGCCAGGTCGACCGATGCCAGCGACGCGGCGAGTTCACTGCGCCGTGCCGGGTCAGACGGATGGGTCAGGAACTGAAACAGGACGGAGCGGAGTTCGGACATAGAAAGCCTCAAGGGGCGACGCCCCGGGGGGGCGTCCGCCGTGCGAGCGGCATGCGAAGGCTGCCATAGGGTGGCGAAGATTTGCGGCCTCCGCTAGGTCCTAATCAAAGCCCCGCCGCGAAATCGCGGCGCGACTCGGACGCTCCCGGATTCACCCGCCGTCCCGCTCGATCGGGGTCTCGGCCGGAGCCGGCGTGCAGAGGGTAGCGAGCGCCACCGCGGCCGCAGCCGAGACGTTGAGCGACGCGACTCCGCCCGCACCCGGGATGGTCGCAAGAAAATCACAGGAGTCGCGAGTCAACCGGCGCAGGCCCGACCCCTCGCTGCCGAGCACGAGCACCAGCGTGTCCGGCATGCCGTCCGCGGCGAGCCGGCGCAGGTCCGCGCCGGCCTCGGCAACCGTGCCGACCACCCAGAAGCCGACCTCCTTCGCCCGCGCCAGCGCGCGCGCCAGGTTGGTCACCTGACACAGCGGCAACCTCTCGGTCGCCCCCGCCGACGCACGCACCACCGTCGGCGTCACCGCCACCGACCGGTCGCGCGCCCAGAACACCCCGCTCGCCCCGAAGAATTCGGCGCTCCGCACGATCGCCCCGAGGTTGTGCGGGTCCTGCACGCCGTCGAGCGCAACCAGTAGATGTTTCCGACCTTTAGGCGGCTCGGCTTCAAGTAATTCTTCAAGGTCCCAGGCGCGCGGCGGACGGGCGATCGCCACCACCCCGCGCGCCAGCTCCGGCGAGATCACCGCGGCGATCGCGTCCGGTGTACAGACATCGATCGCCACCCCGGGCGGGGCGTGACGCCGCAGCTCGAGCTCGTGCCCCGGCAGCGCGAGGATCCGTCGCACGCGCCCCGGCGCGCCGCGCAGCAGCTCGACCACGGCCCGCTCGCCCGGGACGAGGTAGTCGTCGCGACCGACCTGCGGACCTCGCCGGTCGGCCTCCGACCGCGGTCCCGGGCCTGGAGCCGACGGGCTCTGGGCCCGCGCTCCGGCTGCCTGTGGCTTCCCCGGCCGCGCGCCGGCCCCGTCGGGACGCGGACCGCGGCCCTGGGTCGCCGGAGGACGGGCGCCGTGGGAGCCGCGAGCAGGCTCGTCCGGGGCACCGCGACGACCCCGAGCCTCGTCGGAGCGCGGGCCCCGGCCGGGCTCGGCCGGCGCGCCGCGACGACCGCGTGGATCGTCGGGCCGCGGAGCCCCGTAGCGGCCTGAAGACGGCGCGTCAGCGGCCCTGGGGGCGCTCCGCGGGAGTGAGCGAGACGGCCGATTCGGTCGCGACAAAGCGACCGCTTTCTACCCTGAGGACGGCCGCCGCGGGAGGGGGCGCAGCCTCGGCGCCGCCCCACGCCTGGGCCACGGCGCGATAGACCAGCCACGCCTGGTCCGGCGGGCCCTCCCCCTCCATCGCCGTGTACGTTTCGGTGAAGCCGGCCGCCTCGGGCGTCTCCCAGCCCACCGGCGCGACCAGGACGCCCTCCAGCACCTCGTGACCGGCGCCGATCGCCTCGGGCGAGCAGCCCTCCGCGGTCGTCAGCACGGGCACGCCGGGCTGCTTGGGCCGCTCGATGACCACGCCGTCGCGGACGAGCTGGCGCACTACCAGCTCCACCCGTGCGAGCTGGTCGGGGATCAGCACCGCCGCCGACTTGAGGCTCGAGCGGATCGGGTCGAGGACCTTGCTGAAGCTCGTGGTGTTCGGCGGATAATAGATTGTTTTCAAAGACTTCACTCCCATCTTTGGAAGTGACTTCTCGAAGGCGGACACGGCGCGTTTGCCGTACGCGTTGTCGGGCGCGAGGATGACCGCCGTGGTGCGGTTCGCGCGGCCGACCGCTTGAGCCAGCGCGGCGGCGCGGGCCTCGATCGTGGGCGCGACGCCGACGACCTGACCTGCGCCCTCGCCCGGGACGACCAGCCGGGCCCGGCCGCCGTTGGCGGCGGCGACCTCCGCCGCGGCCTCGACGTTGCCGGGGCCGACCGGGCCGACCAGCACCGACGCGCCCGACGCAAGCAGCACTGCTGCGGCTTTCTTGGCCTCGGCGGGGCTCGACCCGGCGTCCTCCCAGGCGACCTGCAGGCTGCTGCCGGCCGGTCCGGCGAGCACGCGAACCGCCGCGGTGGCGGCCGCGAGCTGCACGTCGGCGAGCCCAGCGAACTTGCCGGAGCGCGGCAGGAGCAGCCCGATCCGCGGCGGCCCGCTCGTGCTCGCTACCTGACAGCCGCTGACCCACGCCGGAGCGCCCGCCGGCGCGCTCCGACCCGCGCGCACGAGCAGGCACTGCGCGGCCGGGGTCCCGGCGGCCTTGCGCGCGGCCTCCTCGAGCGCCGTCGCGTCGAGGCCCCGCCACTGCTCGCGCATGCGAGCCTCGGCGAGCGCGGCGGCGGCGCTACCGTCGGCCAGGACCTCGCGCCACTGCGCGTAGGCCAGCGCCGCGCCCGCTCGATCGCCGAGTCGCTCGCGCGCTCGCGCGGTCGCGGCGAGGAGATCTGGACCGCGGTCGCCCTTCGTGGCCGCGGCGATGGCCTGCAGGGCTGCTTGTGGATCCCCGACCTCGGCTTCGGCGAGCGCACGCGTGCGACCGAGGTCCTCGGCCAGCTCGCGCTCCGCCGGGGCGAGATCGATCCCCTGCGCGCGGACCTTCGACACGTCTTCGAGGCCGGCGCGCGCCGACGCCAGCGCCGCGGCGTAGTCACCGCGATCGAGGTTGGCGCCTGCTTTCAACTGTTGCGCGGCCAGGCGGAGGTTGAGCGGCGGATCGCGGGCGAGCAGACGATCGGCGGCTTCGACGACGGCGGGGCCGGACGGGTCCTTCTCGTGAGCGGCCTGCACGGCGTCCCACTCGCCCTGGAAGGCCGGGTCGACGCGGCCGGGATCGACGGTGCGCGTCGCCTCTCCCGCCGGACCGACGGCCTGCGATCCTCGACAGGCGCCGAGCACGGCCACCACCACCGCGGTGTGAAGGAGCGCTCGCCCGAGCGGGCCTGCGAGCAACTTGTGGGGGCCCGGCGCTCCCGGTCGCAATCGTGCGGGCAATCGGCTCATGGCTGGCGAGCATACGCCGGCCGCGTCGACGGGCCCAAGCAATCGGCCATGCGTCCGCGGCGACCTCGTCCGCGCGAGCGCCGTCCGAACCCTGGCACACCGTGCTATACGAAGCGGACCATGTCGATCGGCGACGGGGAAGACCTCGACGACTCCGGCTTCGGCGAGACCAGCCGTTACGCGGCCCACCTCGATCGGGGGTGGTCCCTGCTCGATCGCGCCGACTACGAGGCGGCGCGGCAGTCGGCCCTGCAGGCCCAGCGGATCCGCCCCGACGCGCCCGACGCCGCGGTGCTGCTCGGCGCGATCGCACTCGCGGAGGGCGACCCCGTCGAGAGCCTGCGCTGGTACGACCAGGCGATCGAGCTCGATCCCGACTACTTCGAGCCGTACGCCGCGGCCGCGCAGATCGCCCTGTTCGACCTCGGCGACGCCGCCCGCGCCCTGCAGTTCTGCGACGACGGCCTCGGCGTCGAGTCGGTCAGCGCCATCGACGCCCTCGATCTCGAGCTGCTCGGGGCCGAGTGCCTGGTGTCGCTCGGCCGCGACGAGGAGGCCCGCGCCCGCCTCGACGCGCTGCGCGAGCACCCGTTGTTCTCCGCGATCCTGCGCGCCTCGATCGAGGCCGGCGACGCCGAGCAGGGCGAAGAGGACATGTCCCTGAGGTCATCCTCCTCGCAGGAGGACATCGAGCTCGACGGCTCGGTCAAGCGCCGCCGCCGCCGCCCGATCGCCCGCGAGGACGCCGAGGAGCAGGACGAGGACGAGGACGCCGAGGACGCGGCCGAGGCCGCCGAGGCCGCCGAGGCCGCCGTCGCCGAGCTCGACGAAGACGAGGACGGCGAGCCCCTCGACGAGGAGGAGCGCAGCGCCCAGGTCCAGCGCGTGCTGCAGTTCATCCTGCGCATGTGCCGGCTGTGGCTCGACCTCGGCGCGCCCGAGTCGGCGCTGCCGGCCCTGCGCGCCGCCGCCGAGCGCTTCCCCAACAACGGCGACGCCTGGCACCTCCTGAGCGAGGCCGAGTACGCCCGTGGCGACGCGCGCGCCGCCTGCCACGCGGCCTTGCGGGTGTACCGCCTCGACCAACAGCACGCGCCGCCGAAGTGGTTGCCGAGCCCCGCGCAGCTGCACCGCAAGGTGGTGCAGATCCTGAGCGGCTGCCCCGACGAGACGTTGCGCGAGCTGGGCCAGCGCCGCGCCGCGCTGGTGCTGCTGGTCCACGAGGTGCCGTCGCTCGAGCTGGTGCTCGAGGGGGTCGACCCCCGGATCAGCGCCCTGAGCTTGGCGACCCGCGGCGGCACCGACGACGAGCCGCCCGAGCTCACGGGCCTGGCGATCTACCGCCGCAACCTCGTGCGGCTGGCCCGCTCGGCGGAGCAGTTCGATCACGAGCTCCGCTTCGCCGTGCTCGAAGAGCTGGCCAACTTCTTCCAACTCAGCGACGCCCGCCGCGAACGCCTCGGCCTGCCGCCGCTCGCCGGCGACCTCGACTACATCGACGACGAGCCGGCGCCCCCGCCCCCGCCCGCGGTCGAGGAAGACGAGCCCGCGGCGCCGCGCCGGCGCCGGCGCAAGAAGAAGCGCATGCACTCCTGACGCTCGTCGGCCGCAGGCCCGCTGCGTCCGTGACGACGCGCGTCGGCGCTCGTCCTCCGCGTCGCACGGCACACGTCCTTGCGTCGGAAAGGACGCCGTGCGTCGTCGTCGGCGCTCGTCCTCCGCTTCACCCGCCACGCCCGCGTCGACGCGCGGACGAGGTAGCGAGTGCGTCGTCCTCCTCCGCATCGCACGTCATCCCCTCGTCGTTGCGCTGAAGAGGACGCGTCCGTCGGCGCTCGTTCTCCGCCTCGCATGCCACGCCTTCGTCGTTGCGTCGACGATGACCTGTCCGTGCGTCGTCGTTCTCCGCATCGGCTCGCGCCGCATCGGATCGCCCCGTGTCCGTCGCCGCACCGACGACGACCTGCCCGTGGTCTTCGTCGTTCTCCGCATCGGCTCGCGCCGCATCGGCTCGCCAGGTGCCCGTCGCCGCGCCGACGACGACCTGTCCGTGCGTCTTCGTCGTTCTCCGTATCGGCTCGCCAGGTGCCCGTCGCCGCGCCGACGACGACCTGCCCGTGCATCGTCGTCGACGTGTCAGCGCGTCGCCGTCGGAGCTCGTTCTCCGCATCGCATGCCACGCCCTCGTCGCTGCGTCAGAGCTGACCCATCGATCGCGCTCGAGCACCACGCGTGCTCGACGACTCGCTCGCCGCCTCGAACGCCACGCCCACCTCACGAGGGCCCTCGTCACACTCGCGACCGCGAGCCCCCGAGCGACGCCGCGCCGACGACTCGCCTTCCGCGTCGCATACCGCCGGATCGCGGCGCGGCCCCTCGCTCTCACGCCGCTCTGCTCACCCGCTCGCCAGCGTGGGCTTCCCCGAGAGTTCAGGGGCCGCCGAACGCGTCGGAGAACTCGGCGATGGTCGACATCAGCCCGCGGGGCACGTCGACGCCGTCGCGGGCCATCTCTCGCAGCGTGCGCTCGTAGTCTTCGAGGCCGGTGCCGGGGATCCGGGTGATCCGGTCGAGCGCGCCGCGGAGCTGCTCGATGATCTCGTCGGGCATGAGCCAGCCGTGGACGGCGTGCAGGCGGAACACACGGTCGAGCCACACGCCCGAGGATGACTTTTGGGCCAGGGCGATCAGGCACACCACGCACGACTTGGCGGTGGGGTGGTCGACCGGCACGCTCGAGCCCATGAGCTGATTGGTCAGCGCGAGCGCGTAGCGCTCGGCCTCCTTGATCTTGCCCATGTTGAGGCTCTTCTGGACCAACTGGCTGATCAGCGAGGGGAACTGGGTCTCCTCGTGCGGGCCGATGGTCTTGCGCAGGCTGTCCATCGGATCGTCGACGGGGGCCTGGCTGGCGTCGCTGATGATGGCGATGATCTCGCGGCCGATCTTCAGGTTGTCGCCGTGGACGAGCTGCGTCTTGACGCGGCCCGGCAGGCGCTGACCGTTGAGGAACGTGCCGTTGCTGCTGTCGAGGTCCTCGACCTGCAGCTCGCTCGCGGACACGTGCAGGCGCGCGTGGTAGCGCGAGGTCAGGTCGTCGTCGAGCGTGAAGAAGCAATCGCTCATGCGCCCGACCAGGTGGGACCCAGTGGGGAGGGACAAGGTGCGCCCCCCGAACTTGATCTTGAACTGCGGCACCGCGGCGCCCATGGTAACGCAAGTGCCGGGGCGCCCCCAAGCCTCACCGCGCTGCTCCGTGCCCCCAGGCCCCGCTGCGGGATCGGCGGGAGTCCCGCCCTCCCCTGCTCGCGGGAGCCGCCGAGGCCGGCGTTCCTAGCGGACCAAGAACCTGACGTCGGGTTGAACCTGGCCGCCGGCGAGGGTCACGCGGACGACCTGGCCGCGCGTCGTCCCACCTGCGCTGTCGACCACGAACACGGTCGACAGCTCGGGCGCGTTAACGATCCGGGTCGGGCCGGTCAGCGTTACGCTGGCCGTGACCACGTTCGCGTCATAGGGCGCATACCCCGCTTTTGTCCCGAACGCCTCGCGGGCGCGGCCGGGGATCCGCGAGCGCTTGAACTCGGCGAACTCGGCCGGCCAAAGCGCGTCGTCGGTGCCCGGGATCGGCGCAGCGAGGTCGAGCAGGCTCGTCAGGTCGAGCACGATGCTCATCATCGGGTTGCTGTAGCGGATCGCCGGGACCGGGCGCTGACCGTCGTCGGCCGGGCCGTACTTGAAGAAGTGGTAGATCGCGTTCGGCGTGTTGCCGTCCAGCGCCGCCGGTCGCTCGACATCGATGAAGCAGGGGTTCGGCGCCCCCCCGTCCGGCCGCTCGTCGCCCGCCGGGCAGCTGGGGATCGGCCACAGCGCGTTCTGCCGCGTGTCGGCCTCGTCCGCGCCGAGGCGGATCCGGCTGGTCAGCAGGTTCGAGACCTCGGGATCCTCGTAGCACTCGCTCGACTCCGGGTCGGCCTTCACCTTCTGCGGCAGGAAGTCGTACGGCCCGCGGACGATGAAGCTGTTGCGCGCGAGCACCTGGTAGCGGATGAGCTCGCGGAAGCACTCGGGGCCCGGGAGCGGCGTCAGGGCGCAGTCCTCGTCGGGGCCGCACGGGCGCTTGCACAGGCCGTCGAGGCACAGCGGATACTCGGGGTTCTGCGCGGCGCAGTCGGCGTGGGTGTTGCAGCCGTTGTCGGGCTGCTCCGGCGCGCAGGACAGGCGCTCTTCGCACTCGATGAAGCCGGGGTCGCCGATGAACTCGTAGTCCGGCGAGCAGCACGGGAGGGCTCCGTCCTGGCCGCAGTTCGGCTCGTCGCTGGCGCGGGCACAGGTCGGCTCGCCGTCGACGGTGCGACCGACGACGTGGTCGCCGCGGCACAGCGCCGCGCGCTCGTCGTCGGTGACCGGCGTCGACGCGACGGTCCCCTCCGGCCGCATCATCACGTACGAGTCGACCGGCCGGTCGAGCACCTGCAGCCACAGCTCCTGCTGGAACGCGCGGGTGATCGCCCACTCGCGCCGCGCCGCCCCGCAGTCGTCGCGCAAAAACGGCCGGCACATCTGCAGCAGCTCCTCGCGCGAGGCCCCGTACGACACCTCCGACACGCACAGGCCGGGCGAGCCCGCCGGCGCTTGCGGGTCGAGCAGGCAGTACTGCCCGGCGCCGCAGTCGGGGTCCTGGTTGCAGCCGAGGATGAACAGCTTGTCGCCGCCGAGCACGCCGCGCTCGCAGAACTGAGCCGTCTTGTCGACCAGGCGAGTGTCACCCGCGGTGGTGCTGAGGCAGGTGCCGCCGGCCCAGCCCGGCTCCTCGCACATCAGCTGGCCGCTCGAGCTCGTGGTGCCGGGGATCTCGCCCTCCCAGAACAGGTTCCACGTCCCGCTCGCCCACGCCGAGTAGTCGCGCACCACGGCGCGGACGACGTCGTTCTCGTAGAGGCCGGACGCCATGACGTCGTCCTCTTCCTCGGTCTTGGCCAGGCGGTCCTGCTCGCGCTCCGACACCGGCGGCGACAGGGCCGGCCCGATCTGCTCGCAGTATCCCGACGCCTCCCCCTCGGCCTTGAGGCAGCGGACGTCGTCGCAGTCGTTGTCGTCCTCGCAGGCCACGCGCGTCTGATAGGCGCGGTCGATCCGCCGCAGGCTCGGCGCCAGCGTGCGCGTCACCGTGGGCTCGGCGATCCCGTTGGGCAGCAGGCGCTCGGGGACCTTGTCCTCCATCCGGGGCAGCGCCTCGATCGTGGTGGTCGGCAGCGTCGGGTCGACGTTCGGCCACAGCGAGTGCGGCGGGATCTGGGCGTCCATGATCCCGAGGTAGTCGTACGCGGTGCTGATCCGGCGATCGTCCTGAAACTGGTCGAACACGCCGAAGACCAGGCGACCGAAGCTGGTCGAGGCCACGCCGACCACGCCCGGCCCGGTGAACGGCGACGAGATCGCGCGGCCCTCGGCCGAGGCCTCGGCAGTGTCGGCGCTGGCCGACGGGCAGCGGTCGAAGCTACCGTCGGCGGCCGACACCTCCGTCGGGCTGTACCACTTCTGGAACGTCCAGTCGGTGATGAGCGAGCCGTTGGGCCCGCGGATCCCCGGCCCGCGCGCGAACGGCTTGCGGTCGGGCGGATTTTCGCCCGGGAACTCGGCCGGGTGGCAGGCCGCCGCCGTCACCACCGTGGGGTCGACCTGCGTGTCGCACTCGCTCCCGAGCTCGGTGCGGTTGGCGCTGAACTCGCGCCGCACCACGCGGGTCGAGCCGTCGCCGGCGATCACGTAGAGGAACTGGTAGGGCTCCGGATCGGGGTCGGGGCCGCTCGCCATCAACATCGGCGGCGTCGGTCGGATCGCCGAGATGCCCTGCGCCGCCGTCAACTCGAACTCGAGCGGATCGTCGGTCCACGTCTTGCCGTCGTAGCGGAGCTCGTAGATGTTGTCGGACCCGAGCCCGCCGACGTACAGCGACGTGTCCTCGACCGCGAGGTCGGCCAAGTCGACGCAGCCGGTCTTATCCGCCGGCGGGGTCACGAGCGCCATCGCCAGCGGGTACATGCCGTCGGGGTCGCCGGGCGGCGCGCTGGCCAGCGCCTCGGCGTAGTCGGGATCCTCGAACTGCTCGGCGCAGTCGATCGGGCACAGCGGGTCGGCGCCGGTGTCGACCACCGTGATCGCGCCGTTGTTCGGGTCGCGCACGAACTGACGGCTCTGGAGGATCCGCTGCGTCCGCAGGTCGACCTCCGCGATCAGCTGGCACGACGGGAACGTGACGTACACGCTGCCCGGGTTGGCCGGGTCGCAGCCCAGCCGCGGATCGCCGGTGTTGCTCAGGTCCGGCGGCACCGCCAGCACCTGCCCCGGCCGCGCGCCGAGGGGCGTGCCGTCGGCCCGCCGCGGCACCACCGTCGACACGTACGCCGCCGGATCTTCCTCGGGCGGCTCCTCGAAGGCGTACGACGCCAGGCCGGAGACGTCGAGCACGCTGAGGTCGCAACTCCCGAGGTTGCCGGACACCGCGAAGCAGCCCGCCTGCAGGCCGGTCGTGACCGTCATGCTCGAGGGCACCTCGCCGGCGCTGATCAGCTGGGGCCCGGGCGCGCTGATGTTCATGTCGATGACCGAGCCGGCGCAGCGGCTGAACATCGCGATGTCGTTGCGCTCCGAGTTGGCGACGAAGCCGACGAGCCGCAGGTCGCCGCACACCGACTCGGACACCGCGTCGGAGCACAGCTCGAGCGACTGCGGCACGAGGTCTCCGTTCGTCTCCCGTCGTACGCACGCGAGCGCGACGTCCAGCGGGCGGTCGAGCACGCGGTTGGGGATGACCTGGTTCTGGCGGTTCTGGCAGCTCGTCGCGCCCGCGGCGAGCACGACGAGCGCGGCGAGGGCCGAGAGGTTCTCACGCGTGGTGACGGGGCGGCGGGTCATCGGGCTAGCGCTTGTAGGGCGTTTGCAGGCCGACGCGGGCGATCTCGGCGAAGCGCGTCGGGCGGTCGCGGGCGATGTCGATGACGCTGACGGTCGCGTCGAGGGTGTTGCCGACGTAGAGCAGCTCGCGCGCCCGATCGACCACGATCGGGTGCGGGCCGGCGCCGGTGGCCACGTTGGCGACCACGCGGAAGCCGGACAGGTCGATGATGAACACCTCGCCGGGCGTCGGGCACGACACCGCCGCGTACTCGTTGGCGCCGTCCTCGAACAGCGCCATCCGGCTCGGCCCGCTGCACAGCTCGACCAGCCCGGCCGACTCGTCGCGCGTCTCGCCGCGCTCGTCGACGCTGGTGTCGACGAACAGCAGCGCGCCCGGGCTGCTCTGCACCGCGAACAGGCGCCGACCGTCGCGCGAGAAGGCGACGTCGCCCATCTGCCCCGACCCTTGCGGCACCGTGAAGCCGACCGCCGACGTGAACCCGGCCGAGAAGATCTGCGGCGTGCACAGCAACGCCCCCGGCTCGCCCGCCTGCACCGGCTCGGGCGCGTCGATGCGGTTGCCCTCCTGGTCGATCGGGTTGCCCTCGTCGTCGAGCCGCGGGTCGCCGATGCACACCTGGTCCGCCGTCGGCAGCGCCTCGTCCGGGGTCAGCCGCGCGAAGAACAGGCCGGTGCGGAAGCTGCTGTAGATCAGGGGGCGCCCGCAGTCGACCGGCTCGCCCTCGGCGTCGGTCGGCACCTTCGTCACGTTCGGCACCTCGGAGCTGCCGGGCACACATGGCCTTTCGGCCATGCCCCACCCGCCGCCGCCGAGCGAGTCGCCGATCAGGAACACCGACCGCGCGTCGACGATCATCGGCTTCGTCCCCGGCGGCACCGGCTCGGGCTCGGGCGCCGCGCCGGTCGTCGTCGACGTCGCGTCCGTCGTGCTCGTCGTGCTCGTCGCATCCGTCGTGCTCGTCGCGTCCGTCGTGCTCGTCGCGTCCGTCGTGCTCGTCGCGTCCGTCGTGCTCGTCGCGTCCGTCGTGCTCGACGTCGTGTCGGGCTCACCGGTCGTCTCGTCCGGGTTGGCCGGGAGCTGCCCGCCGACCGGGAACGCCAGGTCGATCAGCACCACCTCGGGCGTGGTCGCGAACGTCACGAGCGCCCAGTTGCGCAGCTTCGACACCAGGATGTTCGACGGCTCGGGCCCGATGCGGGCGTTGTTGTTGTCGTCGAACGGGTAGCGCAGCGCGTGCGCGTCCTTGCCGGAGCGGGCGCAGCGGCCTTCGTCGAACAGGTCGGTGGTGCCCTGCCCGCACTCGAACTTCAAGTCGGTCGGCGCCAGCGGCTTCTTCGGGTCGAACGGCTTCATGCCGCCCGAGAGCTCGACCCACGTCACGCTCGGGTCGGCCTTCACCGTCGCCAGCAGCAGCGCCTCCTCGGCGCTGCGGCTCCACCCGGCCAGCGCCGTGATGAAGCTGCCCATGCGCACCGACAGCGGCTTGTCGGCGACGCCGTCCTCGTCGCTGTCGCCGATGCGGGCGATGACCTGCGTGTCCTCGCACTCGATCACCTGCGGGCGGAAGGCGGCGTGGCGACACGGCGTCTCGGCGTCGAGCGGCGCGCCGATGTCCTGGACGGTCTCCCGGATCCCGCAAGGATCCGCCTTGGCGGCGGCGCTGCAGGTGTTGTCGTCGATCTTGTGCAGGCAGAGCTGCGGGCAGTTCATCCACGCGTGGAAGAACCTGTCGAGATCGACGGCCACCAGCGAGCCGGCGTTGTAGGCCAGGTTGCTGTTGGCGTTGGCGACGAACAACCACCGCGCCGGGTCGTCCTCGGGGATCCGCGGGTCGAGCGTCAGCGCCGCCGGGAAGTAGATCCCGGCGTTCTCGGCCGAGATGCCCTGATTGCGCCGCTCACAAGCGCTCAGCGCGGCGAGCACCGCCAGCGCACACGCGAACGCAGACTTGGGGCGCGACATCGGCGGGACCCTAACACAGCCGCGCGGCACCTACACCCCCTCCGCGCCGGCGTCGCGCGGCAGCGCCGCGAAGAACGCCTGCGCGTGCAGCGGACGCCGCAAGTGTGAGCGGACGATCGACTGGATCGCGTCGCGCACCGCCCGGCGCAGCGCGGCCGGGGCGGAGGCCAGGTCGGCCGGCTCGCCGCCCGACTCGAGGTGCTGGATCGCCGCGAGCGCGGCCGTCGGCAGCCGCGGCGCCCCGCGCTCGTGCTCCAGGCACAGCACCCCGCCGCGCGGCCCGTCGAACGCCGCGCTGCCGTCGCCCCCGACCTCCGAGCCGCACACGCAGCAGCTCGTCAGGGCCGGCGACAGCCCGAGGCAGCGCAGCAGCGCCAGCTCGTACTGCCGCAGGTGCAGCGCCTGGGGCGCCCCGCCGATGACCTGCTCGAGCGCGAGGCACAGGGCCGCGAACAGCTCCGGGTCGGGGTGCCGCGCGAGCACCAATTCGTCGGTGAGCTCGCACAGATAGGCGACGTAGGCGAAGCGGGTCAGGTCGGCGCCGACCGGCGCGTGCGCGGCGGTCGCGTCGAAGCTCTCGAGCCGCAGCAGCGCCCCGCGCCCGCGGGCGATCGCCGCTACCCCGCGCATCCCTGGCGACAGCCCGCCGGCGAACCGCTTCTTCGAGTTGCGGGCCCGCGCCGCCGCCGTCTCGAGCTTGCCTTGCTCCGGCGTCAGCACGATCGCGAGCAGGTCCGCCTCGCCGAGCGGGCGCGTACGGAGGATGACGGCGGGCGTGGACTGCGACTGCATGCGCGCGGGGGACCGGTGACTACCACCTCGCCTAGCCGGAGATTCCGAGCAACACGGTCGCCAGCCAGAAGTAGAAGAGGAGCCCCAGGATGTCGACGGACGTGGTCACGAACGGCCCGGTCGCCACCGCCGGGTCGATGTTGAGCCGGTTCATGAGCAGGGGCACGCTGGTGCCGACCGCCGCGGCGATCATCATGCTGCCCATCATCCCGAGGGTGATGACCGCGCCGAGGTGGATCGGGTCGCTGCTGGTCGCGCCGAGGAACGGCGCCGCGACCGCGATCCCGGCCCCGTAGAGCGCGCCGAGCGACGCGCCGAGAGCCACCTCGCGGAGCACCAGGCGGCCGAGGCGATTGGTCTCGACGTAGCCGACTGCCAGGCCGCGAACGACGATCGTCGAGCTCTGGGTGCCGACGTTGCCGCCCATCCCGGCGACCACCGGCATGAACAGCGCCAGCGCCGGCACCGCCTGCAACGCCCCCTCGAACCCCTGCAGCGAGGCCGCGACCAGCAGCCCGCCCGCCGCCGCCGCCAGCAGCCAGGGCATGCGCGCGCGGAAGCTGGCCGCGAAGCTGCGGGTGTCGACGAGCATCTGTCCGGCGCCCGCCATCTTCAGGATGTCCTCCGTCGCCTCCTCGCGGACGACGTCGAGGATGTCGTCGATCGTGACCACCCCGAGCAGGCGCCGTTGATCGTCGACCACCGGGATGGCGACCAGGTCGTAGCGACTCGCCAGCTCCGCCACTTTCTCCTGATCCGTCTCGGCCGTCACCGACACCAACTCGGTGGTCATCACCGCGTGGATCGGCATGTCCGGCTTGCTGCGCACCAGCTGCCGCAGCCCGATCACCCCCACCAGGCGATCGTGCTCGTCGACGACATAGAGGTAGTGGACGTGCTGCGGCAGGTCGTCCGCCGTCTGCACCATCCGGGTGGCCTCCGCGATCGTCACGTCGTGGTGGATCGAGAAGACGTCGGGCGACATGATGCCGCCGGCCGTGCGCTCCCCGTACGCCAGCAGCTCTTCGAGCGCGTGCGCGTCCTCGACGTCGTAGTGCGCCAGGATCTCGCGCAGCTTGGCCTCGTCGACGCGGCCCAGGATGTCGGCCGCGTCATCCTCCTGGAGGTCCTCGAGCAGCCCCGCCGCCTCTTCCGGCGCCCGTCGGTTGATCAGCTCCGCCGCCACCTCGTAACGCATCGCCGCCAGCACTTGCGGCCGTCGCTCGGCGGGCAGCGCCTGGAACACCAGGTCCTGTTCGTGCGGCTCGAAGTTGTCGAGGTACGCCGCGACTTGCACTGCATCGAGCCGCGCGAGCGCCCGTGCGACCCGCCGCGGATCGCCCGCGTGGACCAGCCGCGCCAGATCGTTTTGGTTGAGCGCCGGCGTCATGCGGGCGCCACTATACGCGCCCGACCGCGAGCAGGCGCCAATCCGTGCCCAAACAGCCCGCCACGGCCCCTCGCGTCGATTCCACCGTCATGCGCCGGAGTTCGCGCGACCCCCTCGAGCGATCTCTCGTCCCTTCCTTTAATAAGGAGGGCCGATCGCGAGGGAGGCCGACGACGCGGAAGGCAGCCGCGAGCTTCAAGAGTGCGGCGGGGTCACCTGTCCGCCGGACAGCGCGAAGGCCGTCACGGCGATGACCGCGATCACCAGGCACACCGCGATCCACATCAGCGTGCGGCTCTGCGGGATCCGGTTGAGCGCGCGCAGCATGTCGAGCGACTGGGCGCCGACGCGATAGACCGCCTGCAACGCCGCGTTGGGGTTGGGCTCCGCGGCCGCCGCTGGGGCCGCCGCCAGCGCCGCCGGACGGTTGGCGGACTCGGTGGCCGGCTTCGACTTCGCTCCCTCGGCGCGAGCCGGCTTGCGCGGCCCGTTGACGGCCTGGACCGGCGCGGAGGCCCGCTGAGCCGCGTGCGGCGGGCGACGCGTCGTCCGCTGCGCGGACGCCTTCTGGGCCTGCAGGTGGTCTTGGAGCAACCCGGCGACGGTGTCCGGGTCGAGGCTCAGCGAGCGCGCGCAGCAGCGGAAGAACCCGCGGACGAACACCGGACCGGGCAACGCGCTGAACCGATCTTCTTCGAGCGCTTCGAGGCTGGGGCGAGGGATCTTGGTCTCGAGCGCCAGTTGCTCGACGCTTATTCCGCGGCGCTGTCGCGCTTCCCGGATGTAACGGCCCGGCGACGGCGGTCCCTCATGCACCTCGGCGCCCTCGGTGGGTTGGGTGCTGACGATCCGGAGGCGGCCCGTGGGAACTCGCATGCGCGCACATTCTGAGATCAAGCCGCGTTCGGCGGCAACCCCCCGGGCAAGCATTTTCACACCGAGGCCTACCTCCACGCGAGATTCCGGCGCAACCGTCGCCAACGGCCCCAACAGGCGAATTCGTGCCTGTACGCGGCCGAGCCGGGCAATTCTCGCGGCCCTACACGGTGTTTTTCCTGTCCGCGACAGGCGATCTCGCCCTTGGCGTGCGTCACCCCGGCAGCGACCGAGCCGACGCTGCGAGGGAACCCGCGGCGACCTCTGCAAAACCCCCGCACGATCGCCCGTGCGCCACGATCGGCCTCTGCGCCGATTCAACTCCGCGCCCGCCGATGTGCTCGTGGTCCCGTTGTGACGCGGACACATCGCCGTCGCACTGGTCCCCCCTCGCCCCCCTCGCTATGATCAGAACGTGGATAACGTAGCCCTGTTTGCGCTTGTGCACGGCAATCCGGATGGTCGTGGAGTCACGGCGAATTGGCTGGCCGGAGTGCTGTCGCGCTGCTGCGAAGGCCACGGCTTCATGGCCGACGACGGGGCCGCAGCCGACCCCGCGCTCGTCCGGGCCTGGAGCGTCGGCGGCGTGCAGGGCAGCGAGACCCTCGTGCAGTCGCGACCCGTGGTCCGCGAGCTGCGCGCCGACTTCATCGCCGATTTCTTGCGCGCCCCGAGCCAGACCACCCTCGCCGCCCACGCCGTCGCGTCTTCGGGACATGGCGCGGAGGACATCCCCGTCCCGCGCCTCGGCCTGGCTCGGTTCCAGCGCTGGCTCGGCGTGCGGGCCGAGGGCGCCCTGACCGCGGACGAGCGCGACGACGCCGTCCGCGACCGCCTCAAGGCGAGCCTGCCCGACTTCCTGCAGCGCGCCCTCAGCCACTCGGGCGACCGCGAATTGGTCGTCTTCGGCTTCCTCGCCGCCCTCCACGCGAGCGGCGACCTGAACAAGCCCTACGTCGCCCCGCCGCAAATCCGCCGCGCCCTCGCCGGCCTCGACGAGCTGCTCGGCCACCCGGCCCGGCTCAATTTGTTCGTCTGCGACGGCCGGACTCTCGGCGTCATCCACCGCGGCGGCCGCCTGCTCCTCGTCGACGCCCCCGTCCCGTCCGGCGCGCGCCGGGCCATGGCTCACGGCCCCGAGTCGCGGGTCCAGGCCTCCTTGCTGATCCACGACGACGGCCCGGCGGACCTGCCGCCCGCGCCGGAGGGCGCCGAGCTGCGCCGCCTGCCCGAGGGGATCTTCACGCTCCACGCGCGCCAGCCTGGTCAGGTCGAGCGCGACGAATAGCCGCTTTGGAGACGGCGCCGGACGCCCCCGGTATAAGGAGCGTCCGCATGGCGGTTCATATCCTCCATCACGGCTGGTGCTTCGACGGCGCCGCCTCGGCCGCCCTGTTCGCCGCCTTCGACCGGCAGCGACACGGCCCCCGGCCATGCCGCCTGATCCCCAAGGATCACCGCCCCGGCGATCCCTACGACCCCGAGGACTTCGACGCCGACGAGGTGGCCAGCGTCGACTTCCGCTACAGCCAGCACCCGCGGCTCGCCTGGTACTTCGACCACCACGCCAGCGCCTTCCAGCTCCCCGGCGACCGCGAACATTTCCTCGCCGACGGCAGCGGCCAGAAGTTCCACGACCCGACCGCGAGCAGCTGCGCCGGGTACCTCGCCCGGATCTTGCGCGAGCGGTTCGCCTGCGACCTCTCGGCCCACGGGGAGCTGATCCGCTGGGCCGAGATCATCGACAGCGCCGCCTTCCCCGACCCGCGCATGCCGGTCGAGCTCACCGAACCGGCGCTGCTGCTCATGACCTTCGTCGAGAACAACCACGACCTCGAGCTCGGCGAGCGCTTCATCCACGACCTCCTCGCCTGCTCGCTCGCCGAGCTGGCCGCCGCCGAGTACGTCCAGCGGCTCCTGCGGCCGCGCCTCGAGCAGAACCGCCACGACATCCGCCTGATCGGCGAGACCGCGGTGGTCGACGGCGACGTCCTTCATTACAGCCTGCTCGACCAGCCGGTCCGCGCTTACAACAAGTTCATCCCCTACTATCACCACCCGCGGATCCGCTACGTCGTCGCGCTCACCCGCGGCGCCGATCGCCGGATCAAGCTGACCGCCGGTTACAACCCCTGGCTCCCGCGTGAAGGTCGCGAGCACAGCATGGCCGCGCTGCTCGAGCCGCACGGCGGCGGCGGTCACCCGTACGTCGCCGGTTGCAGCTTCGCCGCCGACGACGAGGACCGCGCCGTCGCCGTCCAGCGCGCAATTACCGCCGTCCTCCGCGGCAGCCGGGCACCCGGACCCTCCGCAGCCCGTCGCACGCATTCCGACGCCTGAGCCCGCGGCCTCTGGTATCCCGTCGCCTGCGTGAGCGACCCCGACCGACCTGCCCTCGCGGCCATCCTCGTCCAGCTCCGCGGCCGCGTCGACGCCCACTTCGCCGCCGCCCAGGCGCGCATGCCCGAGGCGTTCGCCTGCCGGGCGGGCTGCGACAGCTGCTGCCACCAGCGCTTCGGCGTGTACGCCGCCGAGGCCGAGCCGATCCGGAGGGCGCTGGCCGACCTGGCCGTCCGGACACCTGTCCTTCGCAACAGGATCCGAGAGCAAGCCGACGATCCGGCTCATCGGCACCACTGCGCTCTCCTCGTCGACGGCGCCTGCGCCGTCTACGCCGAACGGCCGATGATCTGCCGCTCGCACGGCCTGCCGATCGCCGTCGCCGACCCCGCGCCGCGCGTCGACCACTGCCCCCTGAACTTCACTTCCGGGCCGCCGCCCCGCGAGAGCGTCCTGCGCCTCGACGCCGTCAACCAGCCGCTCGCCGTGCTGGCCACGCTCTGGGACCGCGCCGAGGGCCAGGGAGATCGCTCCCCCGTTCGCGTCGACCTGGCCGACCTCGCCCGCGAGCCCGATCCGCCGACAAACCCCTGATCCGGCGGCCGGAACCCCTCTTCAGCGCCCGGCCGCCCCGCGCGCCGCCCGGGCCTCGCCCCTTCGCCCGTCGACAATCGTGCGCGGCCCTGCAAAAAGTCGTTGACGCGCGTCCGGCAGAGAAGTAAAAGCAAGTCCCTCGCTGCGGGGTGGAGCAGCCAGGTAGCTCGCCGGGCTCATAACCCGGAGGTCATGGGTTCAAATCCCGTCCCCGCTACTCTTAAGAAGGGCCCGTTCGCAAGAACGGGCCCTTCGTTTTTTTACGCCTCCAGCCGCGCCGACGCGCCTGCATCGACAGCGAGCCGAGCAGCCGTCGCTCGTGACCGCGGCGAGCGCTGACGGAGCGCAGTGCACTCCGCGGCAGAGCGGAGGGGGTCGGGAACTGCGCGGCCCGAGTGACGCGTCGACGGCACGATCTCGGGCTTCGCGCCTCACCCGCGAGGGCCCAGGCCGCCCGTGATTTTCACCCGCTCGCGCGGCGAGAATGGGCCTTCCTCGAGCGAGCCCTCGCGAGCCCTCGCGCCCGCCTCTCGCGCCTCGCTCCGCTCGCGCCCGGGGCCGCCCGCGATTTTCACCCGCTCGCGTAGCGAGATTGGGCCACACTGGTTCGGGCGTGGCGATCGAGTTTCTCACCGCGGCGCGGCGGATCGTCCTCGACGTCGCCGACATCGTCGCGGACGACGGCGATCGGCCGCCGACGCTGCTCGACGCCGTGCGGGCGGCCCGGTTGCCGCTCGGACAGAGCTGCCGCGGCGAGGGGGTCTGTCGCAGTTGCGCCGTCGACGTCGAGGTCGGGCTCGCGGCGCTCCCGCAGCCGAGCGCCCTCGAGGTGCGATTCGGTTTCACCGGCGCGCGCCGGCTCGCGTGTCAGGTCGCGCTCCCTGCGGCGCAGGAGCTCGTCCGGCTCCATCATTCCGCCTGGGGCCGTCCGCCCGCGTCGTCCGGGGGCTCAACTTCTGCGCCGTTGTCCGGCCCTGGTGGGGCCGTGGATGATAGGCTAGAGCCCTGAATCGTGGCCAGAGCCGGCGGAACGGGCAGCGCATGGCAGCGGGAGGCCGATCTCCTCGCTGACGGCCGGGTGCGCCTCGAACGGCTGTGCAACAGCCGTCGCTTCCGTCACCTCTTCCCTGGCGGACCGAACCTCGCCCTCCTGCTCGACGCCTACCAGGACCTGCAGCGCCAGCGCCTGGTCGGGCGGATCGCCCCCGGCGATTTGCGCGGAGCGCGCCGCCACCTTCGCAAGCAGCTGCGGCGGCGGGTGCGGGAGGAGGCCGTCGAGCGCTCCTTGCGGCTCGCCTATCGGATCCCCCTCGCCCGGCCGCGGCCGTTTCGGGCCGACCTCCCGCCGATCGTCGAGAAGGCGCTCGAGGCGGTCGACGACGACGTCGAGCCGCGGGTCCGCGAGCACGTCCTCGGGCAGGTCGACGGCGATGTCCCGGGTCCCGACGTCGACCCGCGGCTTCACCACGGCTTCGGCCAGCTGCGCGAGGCCCTCGTCTTCCACGCGCTCGCGCACCCCGACGAGATCGGCGCGCTGCACCCTCAGGTCCTGCGCTTCGCCGCCTCGCCGCAGCCGGTCCGGCGGCAGAACCCGCTGCTGCGGTTCCTCTTCATCAAGCTGCCGATCTCGTTCGTCCTCGGCTTCCTCGGCCTCTTCAGCGTCATCTACGTCGTCGCTTACTTCTTCGTCAACGACGCCACCCTGGGCCGGATCCTCACCGTCGTCATCGACAAGCAGATCAACGGCCGGCTCGAGCTCGGCAGCGTCCACTGGCGGCCCGACCTCATCATCGACCTCATCACCGGTCAGCCGCACCACGCCACCGTCACCGGCATCAAGCTGTGGCGCGGCTACATGAAGCAGGACATGCCGGAGCCGGACACCGTCATCGCCGAGTGCGACGGGCCGGTCGACGCCGAGCTCATCCTGCACGAGATCATCCCGTGGAACCGCTTCCTCGTGCCGGCGGTGCTCGAGGTCCCGTGGGTCCTCCACTTCACCGACATCTGGACCGACGCGCCGATGCGGCTCGACGTGTCCGAGATCAAGACCCACTACGCCGACGGCACCGAGGCCTGGATCGTCGACCTCGTCGAGGCCTTCGGGCCCGGCGTCGGCCCTTACCCGGTGCTCAACACCCGCGCGCTGAGCATCCGCATCGACCACACCGACCTCGCCGAGCTCGCGCTCGACCTCGACTTCCGCGGTCAGACCGGCTGGCAGACCGAGCTCGCGCTCGCGGACGTCGGCGCCGTCCTCGTGTTCGAGGGCCTGCACCCCAAGAAGCCGCCGCCGATCAAGAAGCCGCTGCAGTTCGACCTCAACGCGCTCGCCACCACCGGCGTCGCCCGGATCACCGCGCTCGGCTACGAGCTGCCGATCGAGAACCTCAAGCTCGAGGAGTTCGCGTCGGGCGGCGACGGCCCGCTGGGCGACATCCGGATCCGCGCCGAGGGCGAGATCGGCGGCTCGCACGGCATCTTGCGCGGGTGGCTCCGCGACATCTTCACCGCCGGCAAGCGCAGCGTCGACGTCACCGCCCTGTTCTCGGACGCCGGCCCGATCGGTCGCCTGATCACCCGCGTCCACGGCCTCGCCGACCCGATGATCGACGCCTTCGGCGCGCCGGCGCAGCTGGCCTTCCGCGGCCCCTTCAACGACATCCGGATCGGCCTCGCCGCCTCCGGCGTGAACCTCAACTTCTTTACCGACCCGAACGTCGACTGGGCGATCAAGGACGCCGCCATCGACGCCACCCTGGCCCGCGACCCCGTCCCCGACACCTGGACGCAGTACATCCCGGCCGGCGAGGAGCGGTGGATCCTCGACATCGCCCGCTTCGAAGGACATGTCCTCGGAGGCAGGTTCCACCTGCGCGAGCACGAGGCGCGCAACCACCTCGTCCTCGGCGTCGGCCCCGAGCGGCGCATGCTGCTGGCCGCGCAGACCCAGCTGCAGGACATCGACCCCGGCGAGCTCGTCGCCGCCGGCGGCACCCGGGCCATGCTCGCCGGCACCGCCTCGGGCAAGCTCGACGTCCGGGAGTTCGCGCTCGACCTCGGCGCCCCCGCGCCCACCACCAGCGAAGAAGGACCTGTCCCCCAGGCCACCCCGGCCGACGTCACCGGCGCCGACGCGCCCGAGGCGCCGCCGAGCAAGAAGACCGGCAAGACCCGGCCGAAGACGCGGGGCGAGGGCGCCGAGCCGGTCGCCGACGTCCTCGCGGGCGCCGCCGAGAGCGTCCCGCCGGCCGAGGAGAAGTCGCCGCTCGACCGCATCGTGCTCGAGATCGGCGGCCTCAAGATCGAGCGGCGGCGCGGCAACGACGGCCTGCCGCGGCGGATCCGCCTCGACGGCGGCGTCGTCCTCGACCGCGACGACGGCCTCGACCTCGCCGACCTGCTCGTCACCGTCGACGGCGCCACCCTCAGCGTCGACGGCGGCCTCGACGCCAGGTTCGCCACCCTCAAGCCGACCGACATCAAGCTCAAGATCAGCGACGGCAAGGCGTTCTTCGCCAGCATCGGCCAGAGCCCGTTCGTCGAGCGGCTGCAGGCCGGCCTCACCGTCTACGGCCCGATCGGTCGCCCGAGCGGCCGCAACGGCTCGCTGCAGCTCTCGGACGTCGGCCAGGGCCAGTTCGCGGTGCAGAACATCCGCGACGTCTCGCTCGGCCTGCACGACGGCGTGCTCAGCCTGAAGAGTCAGCGGGCCACCGTGCTCGGCGGCGCCGGGGCGCTCGACGTCGACGTCGGCCTGTTCGACGGCAAGGGCGTCAGCAGCGATCCGACCCTGCGCGCCACCGTCGACCTCACCGGCGTCGAGCTCGACCGGCTCGCCGGCGACACCATCGGCGGCAAGGCGGACGTCCGGCTCGAGATCGGCGACGACGCCAAGCGCCCGGTCCCGCTGTCGCAGTTCCAGGCCCGCGGCGCCGTCTCGGTGCCCGAGCTCAAGGTCGGCCACGGGGAGCTGCGCGACACCGAGGCCCGGTTCAGCCTCACCCGTGACGGCATCACCCTCGACGAGCTCGTCGTCCGCCAGCACCGCCGCCCCAGCCCCTCGTCCGCGCCCGACCTCAGCGTCCCGGTCGGCGACATCAGCGGCAAGGGCTCGGTCAGCTTCGACAGCGACCCGCAGCTCGACCTGCAGATCACCGGCCGGCGCCTGCCGATCAGCACCTTCGCCGCGATCGCCGGCTTCACCGACTTGCCCGCCGGCGCCCAGATCGATCGCGGCACCGACCTCAAGATCACCGGCACGCTGGCGCGCCCGAGCGTCCACGGCACCGTCGAGCTGACCGCCATCAACGCCGTCGGGATCCCGCTCGGCTCCGGCGAGCTCCAGCTCGACAGCACCGACCGCCCCGCGGGTGACGGTTTGGCCGCGCGGCGCGAGATCGTCATCAAGGGCCGCTTCGGCGACGACGGCGGCCGCCGGCGCCGCGCCCCCTACGAGTGGGACGTCGACGCCATCGTCGCCATCGGCGAGAAGCCGCGCGGCAGCAAGAGCCCGTCGTACGCCGCCGACCTCGCGGTCCGCTTCGCCAACCTCCCGCTGCGCAACCTCCTCGGCGCCGCCGGCATCGAGCCGGGCGAGGGCCTGCACGGCCAGGCCGAGGGCCTCACCGTCAGCGCGCGCACCTGTCCTCCGGGACAGCCGATGAGCACCTCCTGCCTGTGGCGCGACGGCCAGGGCGACCGCGACCTCAAGATCCTCGTCGAGCTCGATCGCCTGTGGGCCGCCGGGCGGGCCCCCAGCTCGGGCGTCGCCGCCGGCAGCAACCTGCCGGGCGACCCGTGCCGCGAGTCCGACTCGCTGTGCACCGCCAACCGCCTGGTCGCCACCTTGCAGGGCACGCGCCTCAGCCTGCGCGACGGCTGGGACCTGCGCTCGGGCGGCACCGCCACCGGCAAGACCCTCAGCGTGTCCGGCGACGTCGAGCTGTCGAGCTCGCCCGAGGCGCCGAAGAAGGACACCACCCGCGACTGCAGCGAGCCACCGTCCGCCGCGCGCACGCCCCCGCCCACCGGCGCCAGCGCCCGCGTCGCCGGCGAGCTCGATCTCGCCGGCCTGCACCCGTTCGTCGCCGGCACCGCGGTGTCCGGCATCGCCGGCAAGATCGGCCTCGACGTCAAGCTCGACGGCCACGTCGGCGACCCGATCATCACCGGCACCTTCAGCGTCCCCGACCCGCGCCAGCCCGCCACCGCCAGGGCCGCGGGCACCAGCTTCGCCGTGCCCAAGCTGTCGCTGCAGTGGGCCCAGGACGCCCTCCTCGCCTCCGGCGAGCTGTCGGTGCGCGGCCAGACCGTCCAGTTCGGCGACCTCAACGGCCACCGCACCTTCTACGTGCTCGGGGGCGAGTGCGGCGGCAGCTTCTCCGCCGCCGCGCGCGGCCGCCTCGACGGCCGGCTGTTCCGCGAGTTCTTGCCCGACACCTTCTCCGCCAGCTCGGGCGGCCTGCAGATCGCCGACGCTCACGTCGCCGGGCGCATGGGCGACAGCCTCGAGCTCAAGACCGTGCGCGCCCGCGTCACGCCCGCGCCCGGCGGCCTGATGGTCGAGCTCGACGGCCTCGGCCTCGAGGCGATCGACGTCGACCAGGGCGTCATCGAGATCCAGCGCTGCAGCGAGGCCGACCCGTGCCCCGCCAACAAAGAGGGCTTCGGCGTGTTCGTCGGCGGCCGCGCGGCCGCGATCAGCGACCTCGCCGCGCCCGAGGGCAGCCTGCGGGCTCGCGTCGGCGACCGCGGCTCGCTCGCGCTGTGGGGCAACGTCGTGCTCGCGCCCGACTTCTCGCGCTTCGAGAGCAGCAACCTGCGGGTCGACGTCGACGACGTGCAGTACAAGATGTTCGACAACTCGGGCCGGCCGCAGCTCTACGCCGCGATCTCGGGCAAGGGCATCGTCCTCGAGGGCCGCGACGTCCAGACCCTGCGCGGCGACGTGCAGGTCGCGCGCGGCCGCTGGGTGCGCGACGCGCAGCAGGGCGTCAAGGTGCTATCCTTCGCCGATCCGACCTCCGCGCCGTCCGCCCCGCCGCCCGAGATCTTGCGCGACATGAACCTCGACCTCCGGCTCCGCACGACCACGCCCTTCCGGGTCGACAACAACATCATGAAGGGCGTCGAGGGTTCGGTCTCGCTGGCGATCGGCGGCACGATCGCCGACCTCGAGATGTCGGGCCGCGTCGACGTCACCGCCGGCGTGCTCGACGTCGCGATCCTCAACGGCGCCTACGACATCACCTACGGCCGCGTCCTGCTCGAGAACAACCTGTCGTCGAGCAAGGTCGACGTCCGCGCCCAGCGGCAGGAGCCGGTCTACATCGACAACCAGCCGCGGCAGATGTCGCTGATCCTCGGCGGCACCCTCGACGCCATCACCTTCCGCTGCAGCGTCCTCGGCGACACGCGCGCGCGCAGCCGGACCCAGCGCGAGTGCGTCGACTACGCCATCCTCGGCAGCGGCAACCGCGAGGTCGCCGACGCCAACGTGCGCCGCTACGGCTCCGGCGGCCTGCTCGGGCGCCCGCTCGGCCTGGTCGGCAACCTCACCGAGATCAACCTCAACCGCTACGTCGAGAAGTCGGTCCCGCGGCTCGCCCCCTACCTGCCGCAGGTCGGCGCCCAGCTCGGCCAGCTCGGCGTCGAGGTCAACGCCGAGACCCCGCGCCCGTGGTTCCGCACCGACTGGGGCAACCTGACCATCGGCGCCGGCTACACCCGCGGCTACCCCGGCCTGCTCCTCCGCAACAGCTACGACTGGCGCGTCCGCTTCCGCCTGCTCGACTCCGCCGTCCTCGAGTTCCGCGACAACCGCCGCTCTTACTTCAACGAGCGCATCATCTTCGACCCTCTCCGCCAGCGTTCGCTCGAGCTGCGCCTTGAATACCAGCTTCCCAGCCTGCGCTGATCGCCGCCTCGCGCGGCTGCTCGCCGTCGTCGCGCTCGCGTGGGCGAGCGCCGCGCCGGCGTGGGCCGCCGCCCCGCCCGGGCCGCCGCCCGGGTCGCAGGCGCCGCTCCCCGTTCAACCGACCTCGAAGGGCAGCGCCCAGGGGACAGGTCCCGAAGAACCTGCCCCTCAGACCAGTAATGAAGCGCCAGGTCGCAAGGAACCTGCCCCGACGGACATCCAGACCCCGGCCGGCAAGCCGCCCGAGCCGGGCGCGGGGCCGCCGGCGAAGCCCGACCAGCCGGCCCCGCCGCCCGCGCCCGCCGGCATCACCGACGTGCCCGCCGCGGAGGCCGACCCCCCGACCGAAGCGCCGCCGGGCGAGGGCAGCGAGCTGGCCGCCCCGACCACCACCGACCAGGGCCCGGACGTCCCGCCGCCGAGCGCCGTCACCAGCGGCCCGACCTGCGCCCGCGTCGACGCCGGGGCCGACCCGTTCGGCCTCATCGACCGCGCGCTCGACAGCCTGCGCGACCGCGGCGGCTTCCAGGTGGGCGCGCGCGAGCGCGGCACCACCCTGCGCGGCACCGCCTGCGTCGTCAGCCTCAGCGGCAAGGACTACGCCCTCCTCTACTACCAGCTCGACCTCACCGCCGAGGAGGGCGGCTACGTCATCGCCCTCGAGCCCAAGGGCGCCGGCGAGGTCGAGCTCAGCGTGCGCCCCGTGCTCGAGGGCGAGGACCCCGGCGTCGTGTTCGCCCGCATCGAGCGCGCCCGCGTCGTCGGCGACAAGTTCCTGCCCGGCGACGACGGCGTCCGCCTGCGCAAGATCCTGAACCTCGGCACCGGCTACCTGATCCCGGCCGCCATCTCCGCCCAGCTGCAGCAGCTCGGCTACCGCGCCCAGTTCGAGCCCGCCGGCGCCAACGAATTGACGATCCGCGTCGAGCCCGGCCAGAGCATCCGCCGGGTGCGGATCCGCGGCCACCTGCCGCTGTCGAAGACCGAGGTCCAGCGCGAGCTCAGCATCAACTCGCGCCCCGGCTCGCTGTCGCGGGGCGTGTGCGTCTCGCCGAGGAAGCTGCGCAAGGAGCGACCGCCGGTGTGCGAGCCCGGCGACGCCGCCTGCACCAAGTGGGAGGCCGACGAGGTCGATCGCCTCAAGCGCTACCTCTACGACAAGGGCTACCTGCGCGGCACCGCCTCGCTCGGGCTCACCTGCGGCCGCGCCGGCGACGAGGTCGACCTGTGGGTGTTCCTCGACAAGGGCCCCGCGTACCGCGTGCCGATGCGGCAGGTGAAGGTCGTCGGCAAGGTCTCCGAGGACGACAAGGGGTGGATCCGGCGCGCCTTCTGGCCGCGCGTCAAGGCCACCCCGTTCCCGGCGCGGATCACCCGCGAGCGCGTCGAGGAGAGCCGCGAGCGCGTCGAGCGGCAGTTCGCCGAGCCGCGCGACGCCCTCATCCGCCGCACCGCCACCTCGCGGCTCGCCCTGCCCTACCCGCAGGTCCGGGTCGAGACCAGCTACGACGACCTCAAGCCCGAGGACATCCCGAAGACCGGCAAGCTCCCGCTGACCGTCAACGTCGACCTCGGCCCGGGCGTCAAGACCGCCTTCATCGGCCGCCGCAGCTACTCCGAGCAGCGCCTGCGCAACGAGCTGCAGCTGTTCTCGCGCCGCGAGGCCCCGAGCGAGCAGACCGCCCAGCGCGAGGCCGCCAACCTGCGCTCGTTCTACCAGAGCAAGGGCTTCTTGCTGGCGCAGGTCGACGGCCGCTACGACGACTACGGCAACGCCCCCGGCGCCCTCACCTTCCAGATCAAGGAGGGCCCGGTCGTGCGCATGAAGAAGCTCGACCTCGTGGTCGGCCGCGGCGTCCCTCGCGGCGTGCGCGAGCGGCTCGAGCGCGACTTCGCCGACGAGCGCGTGCTGCGGGCCCCCGGCACCTTCACCGAGGCCGCCGTCGTCGACCACCTCTCGGCCCTCCTCGCCAAGTTCGCCGACGCCGGCTACCTGTGCGCCCAGGCCGGCGTGCGCGTCGCCTTCTGGCCCGACGGCCTCGACAAGAAGGGCGAGTACGCCGACGTCGACGTCGACACCATCCTGCGCCGCGACTCCTTCCCGGCCTGGGCCGTCCGCGACCTCGACCCGCGGGGCCTCGCCGCCCTGCGCAAGCAGTCGCGGGCCGAGCTCTACGTCCGCGTCACCGTCGAGCCGGGCCCGCGCGTGTTCACCTCGCGCAAGCCCGAGGTCATCCGCTACCTCGACGGCCCGGTCCCCGGCGACCGCGAGATCGAGGGCCAGCCGCACCACGAGCGCGGCGAGTGGGGCGCGACCCGCATGCTGCGCGGCACCGCCCTGCGCCACAAGGGCGACGACCGCCCCGGCAACATCCCGCTGACCACCTCGCTCGACCGCGACGCCGAGCAGGGCATCGTCGACAACTACCGCAACGACGGCTTCCCGGTCGCCGACGCCGAGCTGCGCTGGCTGTACACCGACCCGCGCACCAAGGAGGTCAAACCTGTCCCGAACGCCAGGCGCCTCGTCGACCCCGAGATCGGCCTGTGCCAGGCCTACAAGAGCGGCAGCGCCGTCGAGGTCGACACCGAGGTCAGCGTCTACGAGGGTCGCCCGGGCGTGTTCGGCGACACCGTCATCCGCGGCAACTTCAAGACCCGCAGCTGGATCTTGCGGCGGCAGTTCGCCCACAAGCCGGGCGGCGTCTACTCGCGGGCCAAGGCCGACGAGTCGCGCGCCAACGTCGACGGCCTCGACGTCGCCGAGAGCACCGAGCTCACCGCCTACCCGACCGGCTGCGACCTCGAGGACGACCCCAAGGAGCGCTGCACCGTCCACCAGGTGCTCGAGATGCGCGAGTCGAAGGACGTCTCGGTCAAGCTGCAGGGCGGCGTCGGCCTGGCCACGCTCGACCCGTTCTACGTGTTCCTCCACCCGATCTTCCCCAACCTGTTCGGCACCGCCTGGGACCTCGACGTCCTCGGCCACTACGGCTTCAACACCCGCCAGTTCTCGAGAAACGTGCCGTTCCTCGGCGACTGCGCCGGCCAGCCCTGCTACGAGCGCAGCGTCCGCGGCCGCCTGGCCCGCCCGCGGATCTTCGCCACCCCGCTGACGCTCGAGATCAACGGCCAGTACCAGCGGCGCGTCACCCCGGCGCGCGGCCCGATCGAGCTCGCCGTCGGCAACATCACCCTCAGCTACAGCCGCAGCCGCGCGCTCCAGCTCTACGTCGGCTACCTGATCCAGAAGAGCAACATCTCGCAGGACGTCGCCAAGCCGGCCTTCACCCCCGACACCGGGCTCGGCCAGGCCGCGGTCGTCAACCGGCGCGACGCCATCGTCTCCGACCGCACCGGCGCGCTCACGGCCGGCTTCACCTACAACAACACCGAGAACCCCTCGAACCCGGAGAAGGGCATCATCGTCCAGGGCGACCTGCGCTTCGCCTCGCCCTACCTCGGCGGCCAGGACTGGTTCGTCCGCACCGACCTCGCCTTCCAGCACTTCATCCCGATCCCGCGCACGAACAACCGCCTCAACTTCCGCTACGCCCTGCGCTACGGCCACGCGATCCCGCTGCCCAACCTCCCGGGCAGCTCGGGCGCGGCCGGCGTGCCGGAGATCTGGCGCTACTGGGGCGGCGGCACGGCCGACCTCGGCCTGCGCGGCATCTTCCCCGAGACGATGCTCGTCGACATCGAGGAGATCGACACCGGCGACGGCTTCAAGCGCCTGCACTACACCGCCCAGGGCGGCCATATCCGCGCCCTCGCCAGCATCGCCCTCCAGGTCACCTCGCTCAACGACTTCCTCGGCGGCAAGATCCACCACTCGTTGTTCTTCGACCTCGGGATCCTGACCCAGCGCTGGTCGCAGGTGCAGCTCGCCCGCGACTTCCGCCGCAGCGTCGGCATCAACTTCATCAAGTGGGACATCAAGCTGGTCACCCTCGCCCTCGGCTACGCGATCCTGCTGCCCAACTCGATCGCCCCCGGCAACGTCAAGCCGATCGACGACCGCAACGGCCGCTTCATCTTCGACGTCGGCATCACCTTCTGAGCGGAACGACCTGTCCCACGGGACATCCGCCGCGACCTCTCATCTGTCTCTCGGGACATCCGCCGCGACCTCTCACCTGTCCCTCGGGACATTTGCCGCGACCTCTCGCCACCTGTCCTCCGGTACATCCGGCACGATCTTTCACCTGTCCCACGGGACATCCGGCACGATCTTTCACCTGTCCCCCCGGGACACGCGCGCCACGTTCCGCCCGGTCCGCGCCCTTCCCCTGCCCCATGCGTCACCTGCTTCCCGAGGCCTTCGGAGCCGCGCTCCTGCTCGCCGCGACCTTGCCCGCCTGCCACCCCCAAGCGCCGCCGCCCCCGGCCGTCGATCCGGCCTACGCCGCCGATCACGCCCGCTGGCACGCGACGCGGATTGAGGCGCTGAAGGCCCCGCAGGGCTGGCTCGCGCTCGCCGGGCTCTACTGGCTGCAGGAGGGCGAGTACCGGCTCGGCGCCGGCTCGGGCGCCGACATCGTCTTCCCCGCGGGCGCGCCGGCCGACGTCGGCGTGCTCGCGCTCGCGGACGGGCGCGTCCGCCTGCGCCTCGCGCCCGGCGTGGACGCGAAGATCCGCGGCGAAGCGATCCAGGACGTCGAGCTGCGCTCCGACGTCGACCCCGCGCAGCCGGCCGATCGCGTCGAGCTCGGCGACCGCTTCACCTTCCTCGTCATCGCCCGCGGCGAGCGCCTCGGCCTGCGCCTCTACGACGCTCGCTCCGAGGAGCGGCGCGAGTTCGCCGGCATCGCCACCTTCCCCCTCGATCCGGCGTGGGTGATCCGCGCCCGCTTCGAGCCGCTGCCGACCCCGCGGACCATCGACCATCCCACCGTGCTCGGCACCGTCCAGCCGGCCCGGGTGCCTGGCACCGCCGTCTTCACCGTCGACGGCCAGGAGCACCGCCTGACCCCGATCCTCGAGCACGGCCCCGCCGGCGACGCCTTGCTGTTCGTCTTCAGCGATCGCACCAGCGGCCGCGAGACCTACCACGGCGGCCGCTTCCTGCTCGCCGAGCTGCCGCAGGACGGCACCGTCCTGCTCGACTTCAACCGCGCCCACAACCCCCCCTGCGCCTTCACGGCCTACGCGACCTGCCCCGTCCCGCTGGCCGAGAACCGCCTGCCCTTCGCCATCCCGGCCGGCGAGAAGACGCCCTAGCGACTCGGCCGCGCCTCGCTCGAGTTCACGGCGATCGCCGCGACGGAACCGCAATGCGCTGGCCATCGCGGCGCGAACGCGGAGCTCGCGGCCGTGCGACGTCCTCGCCGGCCTCTGCTGCGCGCCGGGCAGGCCGCGGACGTCACGGGCGATCTTCGTCCGGACTCGCTACCCTTGGGGCATGCCTCGCCTTGAACTCGCCCTATCCATCTTCGCCGCGGCGGCGGTGGCCTGCGCCGACGACACCACCGCCGTGACGACCGGCAGCGAAGCCTCCACCACGGCCCCCACCACCGGTCCCGACACCACCACCGGGCCCACCACCGCCGACGCGCAGACCACCACGTCCGAGCCGACCGGCCCGAGCACGATCACCGGCGTCACCACCACGACCGCGACCGACAGCACCACCGGCCCCGTCACCACGACGGACACGGCCACCACCACCGATCCGACCACCGCGAGCACCACCGAGCCGGCGACCGTCGGCACCACCGACCCCGAGACCACCACCGGCGGCGGCCTGTGCGGCGTCGAGGGCGACATGATCAGCGCCGACCTGGCGCACATGGGCAAGCCCGCCCCGTGCGGCCCGCTCGAGTTCACCGGCACGCGGATCAGCGACCAGAAGGGCCCCGTGTGGCAGCTCGACGGCTGCGCCTGCGGCGACAGCTGCCTGATCCCCGACCCCTGGACCCTCAGCGTCTCGGCCCCGGCCGCCTGGTTGCCGCTGCTCCCGGCCTGCCCGCGGATCGTCGTCGACCGCGTCGAGGGCTTCAATGGCTGTCAGTTCGCCGCCATCTCGGTGTGGGACCTCCAGGCGCCCGGCGAGCCCGCCGTCTACCACGCCGGCCACGGCCTCGCCCCGACCCAGGCCGGCGCCGCCGAGCTCACGATCACCCCGCACAGCGTCGAGACCTGCGACTGCATGGGCTGCTGCCAGCCCGCCGAGCGGTGGGACCTGCAGTTCAGCCTCGACGGCGCCGACGTCACCCTCGGCGAGGGCGAGAGCGCCCCGCTCGGCCCGCGCAACGCCATCAACTTCGAGTCGCACCACATCGGCCTGTGCGACGCCCCGCTCGACGTCCACTGGGCGATCCGCAAGCCCGCCTGACGACCTGTCCTCGAGGACATTTCCTTCCGGACATTCCCTCGCAGACATGTCTCAGGAGACATTCCATCGCCTCGTCGCTCCGCCTCGCACCAGCTCCCCGGCCGCGATTCGCTCGCCCCGGCGCCACATGTCCTGAAGGACATTCAGGCCGGCGCGCAGGGGCCCGCTTGCGCGCGCCTACGAGTGGACAGGCGGGCGCGGGCCCGCCTATCCTCCCGGCATGGTCCACGCGCTCGCCCTCGTCCTCGCCCTCCTCGCCCCCGCCGCCACCACCACCGGGGCCTTTCAGGCCGAGGACGAGCCGGCCTGGGGCACCTCGCCGACGATGGGCCCGGTGAGTGACACCGTCCCGTCGAGCACGACGGACGCCGGCACCACGGCCGGCACCACCGCCGGCGCCACCGCGAACGACACCGCGAACGACACCGCCGGCGACACCGGCGACACCGCCACGATGCCGCCGGTCTACGAGCCGTGCGGCTGCAGCAGCGGGGGCGAGGCCGGCGGGTGGGCCGCCCTCGCCCTGCTGCTCACTGCGGGATCACGGTGCCGACGCCGGCGCCCCACCACGTGACGTTCTTGTCGCCCAGCGCCGTGACGACCTTGGTCTGCGGGTCGATGCGGATCATCTCCCCGCTCGAGTCGAACGCCAGGATCAGGCCCTCCCAGCCGGCCAGGCCGTAGACGTTCGGGTACTGACCCAGCGTCGCCAGCTCGCTCTGGACCGCGCCGGTGGCCGGGTCGACCTGCACGATCACCGTGCCGCCGACGCCCTGCTTGTTGACCGCGCCGTAGGTGCCGACGCCCTCGATCGAGAACGCGTCGCCGGCCGACGTGTAGCCCGCGCCGTACTGGCCGATCTGCTGGATGTTGAACATCCCGTTCTGCAGCGTCAGCTTGTACCACTGGCCCGAGTTGGCGATGCCGACCAGCGAGTCCTTGTTCGGGTCGAGGACGCCCTTCGGGACCAGCGTCAGGCCGTTGAAGCTCTGCGGCAGCGTGCCGAGCTTGTACGCCTGGGCGGTCTGCGGGTTGACCACGTAGCCGCAGCCGAACGTGATCGCGTACAGCACGCCCCAGCGGTCGATCGCCACGTCGGTCACCGAGTGGTCGCAGCCGTCGTTGGAGAACTTGAAGTTGCTGACCATCGACACCGCGTACGGGTCGGTGACGTCGACGGTGTAGAGGTTGCCGGACGAGTGGGCGTAGATCTTGAACGGCGTCGTCACGCCGGGCAGGTTGCCGTCGTTGGCGAACGGGTCGTCGCCGTTCGGGATCCCGTCGCCGTCGAGGTCGTCGTCGCAGACGTCGCCGAGCACGTCGCCGTCGGTGTTCTTCTGATCCTGGTTGGGGACGAGCGGGCAGTTGTCCATGTCGTCCGGGATCGTGTCGTCGTCGTCGTCCTCGTCGCAGGCGTCGCCCTGGCCGTCGCCGTCGGTGTCCTCCTGCATCGGGTTGGCGTCGGCCGGGCAGTTGTCGTCCGGGTCGAGCACCAGGTCGTTGTCGTCGTCGTCGTCGTCGACCGGGTCGGTCGTCGACGTCCCCTCGCTGGTCTCCCCCTCGGTCGTCCCGTCGACGGTGTCGGTGCCCGTATCGGGGCCGGCGGTGGTGTCGAGCGAGTCGTTCGTGGTCATCCCCGGCCCGGTGGTCTCGTTGGAGCCGGTGGTCGTGTCCACGCCCATCGTGGTCGTCGGCTCGCCGCTGGTGAACGTGGTGCCGTCGCCCGTCGACGTGTCCGGGAACGTCTCGTTGGTGCCCGGCGTCGTCGGCTGGGCCTCGGTGTCGGAGCTGGGCAGGCCCGTCGAGCCCACGCCCGTCGAACCGTTGTCGGTGAGGCCGTCGGTCGACCCGCCGGTGCCGCTCGCGGCCGTCGAACAGCCGGCCAGCGCGAACACGATGGAACATGTACCAAGAGACACGTGACGAAAGCCAGAACGAAGCGCCATGGCGCCACCCTATCCCATCGCGCGCGTGAGAACCACTGTCGCCGCGCTCGCCGGACCGTGAAGACCTCCGCGCGGGCGCGCTCCCGGCCGAGACCCGCCCTCGGGCCCGTCCCCGGCGACTGGGTAGATCTCCGCGTCCCGACGCCCGCGCTCGCCGGCCGCCGGGACCGGCTGCCTGATGACATGTCCTGAAAGACATGTCTCTCGAAGCTAGGGCGAGCCACGAGCCTCGCGGGCGGGGAGTCCGGCCGAGCGAGACGGCGACCCGGGTGATTCGCCCGGCGCGTCCGGCCCGGGCGCCCGCGGCAACGGGCCGACCGCGAGCCGCTCGGCCTTCGCCACCCGTCGCGGGTCGCCGCCCGGGCCGCCGTCCTCGCCCGCGCCGTCGCAGTCCTGGGCAGTCGCGGTCCGGGTGCCGCCCGGCGACGCCGACGACGATCTCGACGCTCAGCCCGCCGTGCAGCAGGCCGGGTGGCCCTCGGTCCCGCACATCGGATCGTCGAGCGGGTCGACGCACAGGCCGCAGCACTTCGGGTGCCCCTCGGTGCCGCACTGCGGGTCGACCTCGAGCGGCACGCAGCCCTTGCAGTCCCAGCGCCAGTGGTCGACCAGGGTCACCGTGGCCTTGCTGCTGTCGCCCATGTCCATCAACGCGAACGCGAACGTGAACGTCTCGCCGGGGACGACCTGGGCCTGGATCGTCACCCAGCCGGTGGTGCCGTGCGACTCGAACCCGGTCCCGGCCAGCTCGGGCGCGTCGTCGACGTAGCCGGCGTTCATCATCGCCTCGGCCAGCGACGTGACGGTGAACGGCTGACCGGCGATGAAGGTCACGTTGCCGGTGTACGCCTCGCTGGTCGACCAGCCGATGAACATGTCGTTGTAGGTGTCGCCGACGAAGTCGGGGTACTCCGACGAGAAGAACACCGCGTCGAACAAAAAGCCGTCGACCCCGGGCGGGACCTCGACGGTGAACGAGCCGAACAGCAAATCGTTCGGGTCGCCGTTGCCGAGCGTCCAGTTGGGCTCGATGCTGTCCGAGCAGTCGTTGACCCCGTCGCACCCCGCGAACGGCGTCCCGCCCTGGCCCCCGTTCGACCCGATCAGCGGGCTCATCGGCGCCGGCAGGGCGTCGGGCATGTCCGGGTTGAAGTTGTTGTCGTTCTCGAACTGCGACATCGTCTCGACCAGGACGCCCTCGCCGTCGAGGTTGGCGACGCGACCTGTACTGAGGACCAGGAACTTCTCGCCCTCGCGCGGGCGGAACAGCAGCTCGCCGGGCGCGTTCGGATCTTCGGCGGTGCCGAAGCCCCGCGCGGCCCGCCACGCGATCGGCTGCGACATGAACACCGGGTCGGCGATCGGGATCGTGTTCTCCTTGGCCCCCAGACAGCCGACCCCGATCGCGTGGAACGGATCGGTGTCGTCGTCCTTGTCGCACACCAGCAGGATCCCCGGCGCCCCGCACTCCTCGATCCCGGTCGTGCCCGTGCTGTCGTCGGTGGTCGCCGTCGTGGTCGACGTCGTCTCGTCGGTGGTCGCGTCGGTGGTCGACGTGCTGGTGCTCGTGCCGTCGGTCGGCAGCACCGGCTCGGTCGTCGTCGGCGTCGTGGTCGACGTCGACGTCGACGTCGTGGTCGACGTGGTCGAGGTCGACGTCGGCGGCTCGCCGGTCGTCGGCGCCGTCGTCGAGTCGTCGGTCGTCGTCATCGTCGCGCCGCTGCCCGTCGCGAACCCCGAGGCGCTGTCTTTCTCGTCGTCGCCGCACGCACCCGACCCGGCGGCGACGAGCGAGACGGCGAACATGCGAGCGAGCGATAACGTTAGGCGCATGGCCAAGCTTCGCGAATTCACCGAGGCTCGCCCAGCCCTGCTTTCGCCCGGCGCAGCGCGCGAGTATCGTCGAGGGCGATGGCTCGCTCGCACGCGCTCCTGTCCGCTGTCGTCGCTGTCGCGATCACGCAGGCTTGCGGCGAGTCCGCAGGACCGTCGGGCTGTCGGCGGGGACGATCACGAGCGCGTCCGCGGTGACCGCCGGAACCGCCACCGACGCGAGCGATTCCGGCAGCACGGGCGGTCCCACCGGCAGCGACAGCGCGAGCACCGCTGCGCCGTGCGAGCAGCTCACGCTGTGTCCGACGACGACCGCGCCCGACCTACCGACGAGCCGAGCACCGGCGAGAGCACGACGCAGGGACCGCTGACCACGAGCACCACGGATCCGAACACCCCTGCCGATCCGTGCGACGGCATCGGCGACGGTCCGCACTGCGGCAGCGAGCTCGGCGGTCTCGCCGACCACGGCAGCCTCTACCAATGCGGCGGCGGCCTGACGCAGTCGGCCACGCCGTGCCCGGCCGGCTGCGAGGCCGGCGCGTGCAAGCCGATCGCGCAGGATTCGTGCCCGTCGGCGATGAGCGGCAACGGCCTCTACTGCGGCGGCACGCGGATGGGCGGCGACGCGATGGTCCTCTACAATTGTCAGAACGGCGCGACCGCGGGCCAGACGGTGTGCATCGCCGGCTGCGAGGTCAATCCGCCCGGGGTCGCCGACGCCTGCAACCCCGCGGGCGATCCGTGCCAGGGAGCGATGAGCGGCGACGGTCTCTACTGCGGCCAGAGCCTGCCCGCAGGTGACCCGAACGACCTGTACGATTGTACAGGTGGCAAGACGGTGTGCCCCGAAGGCTGCCAGGTCCATCCGCCGGGCGAGCCCGACGCGTGCAAGGCGGTGCCGAACGGCGGCGAGTGCTGCCTGCACGTCCCGCCGGGCGTGGTGACGCAGGCGTTCTCCGCCTGCGGCAACGGCGGCTCGCACTACGGCATCGACTACGGCGTCGCGCTCGGCACCCCGATCTACGCCGGCATCGCCGGCACCGTGGTCGGCCAGCAGACCGGCCTGCCCAACTGCTACGGCAACGGCTGCAGCATGCAGTGCTGGAACGCGTTCAACTACGTCGAGCTGAAGTCCGACTGCGGCGACCCGAACAACCCGGCCAACGACCTGTTCGTCTACTACCTCCACATCGACGGCCTGGGCCCCGGGATCGAGAACGGCAGCCACGTCGACCAGGGCCAGCTCGTCGCCCACAGCGGCAACTCCGGCTGCTCGTCGGGGCCGCACATCCACCTCGAGACGGTCAGCGTGCCCAAGGGCCAGAACGCGAGCCTCAACACCTGCAGCTCCGAGAACCCGGCCGGCGACTTCTGCCCGTGAGCGCGGGCCTCGTTCTCCGCGCGGCGCTCGAGGTTCACGAGCGTCACGAACATCGCGTCGCGGCCGAGTCGTCGGGTCCCGCGAGCCGCTTCAGCTCGCCACGATCATCGCGTCGCACCACGTCGGCGAGGCGTCTCGTCTCGCGGAGCCACTTCAGGCCGCCCCCCCCCATCGCGTCGCACCACGTCGGCAGATGTCCGCTGCGCCCTGCCCCGAGCCTCGCGGTCGCAGGGCGCTGCGCTCTCCCATCCATGAGCCCGACGAGCACGCGACCTGCCGTCCGCAGGGTGCGCTCGCCCCTGCGCGCCGCGGGATCGTCGCCGCGGCGCGGCGTCGCGCCCGACTTGTGACCTGTCCCACGAGCCAGCTGGTCGAGCGCGGCGCCGGCCGGGTACACTGCGCGCGACGATGCTCGCGCTCCTCGTCCTCGCCGCCCTCGTGACCGCCGGCTCCCCGCTGCGGCGCGCGCTCGGGCTGGTCGTCGCCCTGCCGGCGTTCCTCGTCCCGTTCGACGCCGGCTCCCCGTTCCTGCGCGCGGTCCTGGCCGCCGCGGCGTTCTGGGGCTTCGCCCGCCTGATCGATCTCGCCCGCGAGCCGCGCGAGTTCGGGCCCCTGCGCCGGGTCATCCACGTGCTGGCGATCGTCGACAGCCGCCGCTGCGAGTGGGTCCCCCCGCGCTTCGACGTCGGGGTGTGGTCGCGGACCCTCGTCGCGGCTGCCTGCATGTACATGTCCTTGTGGACAGGTGTGGTCCTGGCGCCGCACTACGGCGGGCTCCCGCTGCGCTGGCTGGCCGGCTGCGCCTTCGTCTACGCCTTCGCCGAGACCGCCGCCGGCCTGCTCGAGGGCATCGGCCGGCTGCTCGGCGCCCGCGTGCCGCCGGTCCAGCGCCACCCGATCCTCGCCCGCAGCCTGCGCGACTTCTGGGGCGAGCGCTGGAACCTGGTCGTCAACCGGTGGTTGCGGCAGCACTGCTTCGTCCCGCTGGCCCGCCGCGGCCACGCCGGCGCCGGCCTCGCGCTGGCGTTCGCCGTCAGCGTCGCCCTGCACACCTGGATCGTCGCCGCCTCGCTCGACCTCGACATGGTCTTGCGGACAGCCGCGTTCTTCTCGCTGCAGGGCGTCCTGCTCGCGGTCGAGGGCCCGCTGCGCGTGCGTCGCTGGCCGCTGCCGCTGGCGCGCGCGTGGGCGCTCGGCGGCACGATCCTGCCGTCGCCGCTGTTCACCGAGCCGATGCTGCGGATGTTCGCCGAGCTGGTGACTTGAGCCCGCTCGTCTCCGTCGAGCACGCCACGCGGCCCGCGCGGCCGCACGCTGCCGCGGCGCCGCACGACGTCGACGTCGCGGGTCACCGGTGAAATCGACGAGCGAGCCCTGCCAGTCTCACGCACGAGTCGTGCGAGCGAACCGCTGTGACGTCGCGCCGCCGCTTCGTCGCGTCGACTCGGCGATCGTACTTGTCACTTGCCCGACCCGCTGCGCCGAACATGCTCCCGACGCCGAGCTTCGGACGGGGCGGATGACCGCCCTGTCCCGAAGACCAGATCAGGAGACACAGTCATGACCACCCCCAATCAGAAGAACCAGCAGCAGGGCACACGTCTCGACCGCGGCACCGGCCAGACCCAGGACGAGCGTCAGCGCAACCCGCAGCAGCAGCAGCAGCAGCAGCAGGGCGGCCGTCAACAGACCGACATGCCGGCCAGCACGCCGCGCACCGACCGTGATGTCCAGCAGCAGGACAACCAGCAGCGCAATCGCACCGACGTCGGCACGGACGTCGAGACCGACAAGGGCCAGCAGAACCGCTGAGCCCTGCAGTCGCGTGACGGTGCTCGCGCCGCGTCGACCTCTGCGAGGTCGGCCGCGGCGCTTCTTCGCGATCGCCGGCGCGGCTCGGCGCGCCCGTCCGACGCACGAGTGATTCTCGACGCCCGGAGCACACCGGGCACCCGGCAGAGCGCGCATGACTCCGCACCGATCGTCGATCGGGGACGCTCCTCGCGCTCGCAGTCGCTCGAATTTTCCACGGCCATCGCCCTCGCGGACGATGGCCTCGCCATGCCGTCAGCGGGCACGAGACGCACGCATCGGCATCGGCATCCAGGTGGCCACCAGTGAGGCTCGATCAGAGCGTGTCGCCCTCGCCCTCGCCCGTGTCGCCCTGCGTGTCGCCCTCGCCCGTGTCGCCCTGCGTGTCGCCCTCGCCGCCGCCGTCGCCCTGCGTGTCACCCTGCGTATCGCCCTCGCCGCCGTCGCCCTGCGTGTCGCCCTCGCCGCCGTCGCCTTGCGTGTCGCCTTCGCCGCCGTCGCCTTGCGTGTCGCCCTCGCCGCCGTCGCCTTGTGTGTCGCCCTCGCCGCCGTCGCCTTGCGTGTCGCCCTCGCCGCCGTCGCCTTGCGTGTCGCCCTCGCCGCCGTCGCCTTGCGTGTCGCCCTCGCCGCCGTCGCCTTGCGTGTCGCCCTCGCCGCCGTCGCCTTGCGTGTCGCCCTGCGTGTCGCCCTCGCCGCCGTCGCCTTGCGTGTCGCCCTGCGTGTCGCCCTCGCCGCCGTCGCCTTGCGTGTCGCCTTGCGTGTCGCCCTCGCCGCCGTCGCCTTGCGTGTCGCCTTGCGTGTCGCCCTCGCCGCCGTCGCCTTGCGTGTCGCCCTGCGTGTCGCCCTCGCCGCCGTCGCCCTGGCTCTCGCCGTCGCCCTCGCCTTGCGATTCGCCGTCGCCCTCGCCGCCGCCGTCGCCGTCCCCTTGCGAGTCGCCGCCGCCGTCGCCCTCGCCGTCCTTCTCGTTGTCGGCCTGGTCGTCGGCGTTCTTGCCGTTGAGCTCGATGTCACAGCCGAACAGGAACAGGGTCGTGGACAGGGAAAAGATCGAGGTGCCGAAGATGCGCATGAGTCTTGGTCTCCGCCCCCGAGTCCCCGGACCTGCGAGGTTGTTACAGGGTGTGGGGAAAATTTCTTCGCCGTCTGCGTCGCGCGTTTTCGCGCGACGTGAATGCCTGTAACACCGCGGCGCGATCGGGTACCTGGGGGTCGAGTGGGTTCGCTCCTGCAGCTACTACGTCCGGGCTCGACGCCGAGCGCCTCCGAAGCGGAGGACCGCGAGGCCGAGCTCCTTCATCGCGCGCGCGGCGGCGACATCGAGGCCTGGTCGCGCCTCTATCAAGAGCACTTCGACCGCGTGTTCCGGCACATCGCCTATCTCACCGGCGACACCGCCGCGGCCGAGGATCTGGTCCAGGAGACGTTCGCGCGGGCCTTCGTCGGCCTGGCGCAGTTCGAGGGTCGGGGCTCGTTCGCCGGGTGGCTGCGGGGGATCGCCGTCAACATCGTGCGCAAGCACTGGCGCTCGCGCTACCGTGGTGACCAGGCCATGGATCGTCTCGAGGTCGTCAGCGCCCAGCGCAGCGTCGGCACCGACGCCGACCCCGAGAGCGCGCACCTCCGCCAGCGCCGCGCCGAGGTCTTGATGGCGGTGCTCGAGACCCTGCCTCCGCATCTGCGCGAGGCCTTCGTGCTGTGCGACCTGCAGGACATGCCGGTGCCCGCGGCCGCGGCCGAGCTCGGCATTTCGCCCGGCAACCTGCGCGTGCGCGCCACCCGGGCCCGCGCCCGGATCCGCAGCGAGCTCGTGCGGCTCGGGTGGCTCGCCGAAGACTCTCACGACAAGGAGCGCGACCATGGCGACGCATGAGGACGACCGCCTCCCGCCCGAGCTCGCGCCGTTCACCCGCGACACCGCCGATCACCTCGATCGCCTGGTCGCCCGGGCCCGGCCCACACCTGACTTTGCGGCCATGTTGGCTCGCGCCCGCGAGCTCGACCCCGCCGCCGTGTCGGCCGACGCGGTCGCGCGCGCCGAGGCCCTGCCGCCGGTGGTCCCGCTCGCGCCCGGCGAGGGCAAGGGCGACGCCGAGGCGCTGGCCCCGTTCACCGGCGCGCTGAAGGCCGAGCTCGACGGCAAGCTCGCCGAGCGCCGCCTGGCCAGCATCCCGCCGCCGCAGGTGTCCCGGCGCCGCCGGATCGGCGTCGCCCTCGGCGTGGCCGCGGCCCTCGCCGCGGCCGTCTTGCTGGCGGTCGTCGGCCCCGACCTCGTCGCCCGGCGAGCCGACCAGCGCGGCACCGCGGCGGCCCTCGAGGGCGCAGGCGGCCGCCACGGCGAGACGCGGGTCGGCGGCACCACCGAGGTCCACGTCGACGGCGTCGCCGAGCCGCGTGCGGCTGTCCCCGAGGACATGCCCTGGAAGACATCCTCGGAGGATGTCCTCGAGGACATGCCTGAAAAGTCATCCTCGCCAGTCCCGGCGAGCCCCGCGGCCGACGACCCGACCGACGAGAAGCCGCGCAAGCCGGTCGCCAAGGACGGCCCGCGCCGGCGCAAGCCGGTCGAGGACCTCGCGCCCGCGCCGGCCGGCCCCTCGCTCGAGGACGAGGCGCAGCTCTTGTGGCAGAAGGGCGAGCTCGCGGCCGCCGAGCGCAAGTACCGGGAGATCCTCGCCCTCCCCGGCGCCGGCGCGCGCGCCGAGCTGGCCTACGGCGACCTGTTCGCGCTGGCCCGCCAGCTCCGCGGCGGCGACGGCCAGGCGGCCGTGTGGCGCGAGTACCTGCGGCGCTTCCCGAGCGGCCGCTTCGCCGACGACGCCCGCGCCGGCCTGTGCCGCCGCAGCCCGGCCGTCAGCCGCGCGGCCTGCTGGCAGGACTACCTCGAGCACCACCCGGCGGGCGCCCATCGCAAGCAAGCCGAGGCTGCCCTCGCCGGGGCCGCCGGCGGAGAGGCGCCGTGACGCGCGCGGCGGCGACTCGCGTGCGGCTGGGCAGGTGGGTCGGTCCTGCCCTCGCAGTGCGCCCGGGCGCTCCCATGGCCGCGGGCGGCGCCGGCTCGACGACGGCCGCGCGGCGGTCCAACCGCTTTACAGCCGCCGAGCTCGCGGCCGCCGAAGTCGCACCTGCGGCCCTCGCCGGGCGGTCCTCTTCGATGGGTCGGCCTCTCGCGCGCCTGCTCGGCCTGGCCGCCGCGCTGGCGCTGGCGAGCGCCTCCGCCTGCTTGAAGGAGTACACGATCGGCGGCGCGGGCTCGACCGACGACGGCAGCAGCGACAGCGGCGACAGCTCGCACGCCAGCGAGGACAGCCACGCCAGCGAGGACAGCCACGCCAGCGAGGACAGCCACGCCAGCGAAGACACCTCCCACGACTCGGAGACATGTCCGGAGGGACAGGAAAGCTGTGACAGCGGCACCACCTGCGCCACCGCGTGCGGCGACCCGACATGTCCCGATGGCCAGGTCCCGTGCGGCAGCGACTGCGTCGCTCCGGAAGCCTGCTGCGACCCCGCCTGCGACCCGGTGCGGGAGCGCTGCGACGCCGGCGAATGCCGCTGCCGCGACGGCCTGGTCCGCTGCGGCGGCGCCTGCGCCGACACCCGCAGCGACCCGAACCACTGCGGCGAGTGCGATCAAGACTGCGGCGACCAGGGCCTGTGCAACAACAGCAAGTGCGTCGAGGGCTGCGGCGACGGCCGCACCGACTGCGACGGCGCCTGCGTGGTGCTCGGCGACGACCCGCTGCACTGCGACGCCTGCGGCAGCCCCTGCGCCGGCGACGAGGTGTGCCTGGCCGGCGACTGCCGCCCCTACACCTACGCCGGCGAGTGCCTGACCTGCCCCTGCCCGTCGGCCTGCACCGGCGACCTCGCCGTCTGCTGCGACTCGGCCTACCTCGGCGCGGCGGTGTGCGTCGACAACGGCTGCGATTGAAACGCGCTAGGCTGGCCCCGTGCTCCTCGCCTCGACATGCGCGCTCGTCGCCCTGCTGGTCGCCCCCGCGGCCGCGCCGGGTGTCGCTTCGGGCATGTCCCCAGGGACAGGCGACCCCGCCGACGAGCCGCAGGAGTTCCGGGCCGCGCGCGCCGACATCACCGGCTTCGACGAGGCCGCCGTGCTGGCGGCCCTGCGCCTGCGCCTGCCGCGGCTGCCGATCGAGCGCCACGGCGGCGCGGCCCCGACCGCGTCGCCCCACCTCTATCTCCAGCTGTCCCGGGCCGCCGACGACCGCGGGACGATCCGCGTGATCACCTCCGACGGCCGCGCCTACGAGCGCAGCTTCATCATCGAGATCGGGCAAGAGGTCCGCGTCGCCGCCAGCACCGCCGCGAACCTGATCTTCGCCGTCGAGCAGGGCGCGGTCACCCCCGACGCGGAGGACGTGGCGATCCCGCCGCCCGCGGCCGCGACCGCCCCCGAGCCGGGCCCCCCGCGCCCGAGCCCGCGCCCCCGCACGTCGAGTCGCCGCCCACCCGGTCCGAAACGACAGGTCTCAAAGAGCCGGTCCGCGAGGACATGTCTCAAAAACCACGCTGGGAGCTCGGCCTCGGCCTGCACGCGGCGACCGTCCTCGGCCTCGGCCCGCCGACCTACGGCGGGCCGCTGGCGGGCGGCGGCGGCGGGCTGGGCGTCGAGGTGCGCAGCCCCCGGGGCTTCGCCGCGGCGCTCGAGACCCGCGCGATCGGCCAGAGCGAGGCGGGCGCCGGCCTCGGGCGCCTGCGCGTGGCGATCGCGGCCGGCTATGCCCTGCGCCGCAAGAGCTTCGAGCTGCCGATCCTGGTCGGCCTGGCGATCGAGCCGTGGTGGATCACGCGCGCGGGCGAGCAGGCCCCGCTCCTGGCCGCCGGCGACGACGACGTCCTGACCCGCCCGCCGCTGCTGGGCGGCTTCCTCCGGCTGTCGCCCGGCTGGCGAGCCCAGCCGTCGCCGCGGCTCGGCCTGCGCGTGGGCCCGCGGATCGAGCTCGGAGGCGGCTTCGCGATCGACCACGACGACGGCGCGCGGGTGATCGGCCTGGCCGACACGACCGGCACCCCGCGCTTCCGCGTCGGCGGCCTCGAGCTGTCGCTCGGGGTGGAGCTGGCGCTGCAGTTCGGGCTGCCGTCCCGCTGACGCCGCGGCGGCGCGGGTGTAAAACCGGCGGTGCCATGCGCCCCCTCGTCTCCGTGGCCCTCGCGGCGGTCCTCCTCGGTTGCGCCCACAAACCCGCCGGCGGCCCGATCTCGCTGCGCAGCGAGTCGGTCAAGGAAGACGCCGCCGACCTCCAGCTCGACCTCACCTACGAGCCCAAGGGCCCGCGCCAGGTCGAGATCGTGCTCAAGATGCGCGTCGCCGGCATCGTCGAGACCAACAAGCTGGTCGCCGAGGTCTACATCAAGGGCTTCAACGTCGAGGGCGGCGCGACCCGCTGGGACGGCTTCGTCCCGCCCCGCACGCCCCAGACCTTCCGCGTGCTGCTGTCGGTCGCCGAGGGCTTCGACGAGGCCACCGCCACCGTGATGCTGTCGCGCTCGCAAGACAGCAACCAGCTGCTGCGCGAGGAGCTGACGTTCACCGTCGACGACCAGGGCGTGGTCCACAAGCAGTGAGCCGCGTGACATGATGTTTCAAGCATGTCCTGAGTGGCATGTCCTTGATGCCATGCGTGAAAAGACATGCCCTGTCGGACATGCCCTCGGGCTCGCCTGCTCCCGCGGGCCCCGATCGGAGCGGGCGGCCCGATGCACGCACCGGTGCATCGCTGGAATGAGGCCTCGCTCCGGCGAGGCCGTTCGGGCGAGGGGCCTCCGGTGCCGGGCTCTCGCGCATGCGAGGGCTTGGCCGGACGGCGCCCCCGGAGCGTGGAGGCCGGCAAGAGCAGCGCGTTCCGGGTGGCGGGCCCACCCGGCCGCGGTCGGACCGCCCTCGACGCGAGGCTCCGCGAGTGCGGGCCCGTCGGTCCCGCCGCGAGACGCGAGCGCCGATGCGCTCGCGCTTCAGGTCTCGACGGAGACGGTCTGGATCCCGACCAGGTCGCCGTCGGCGGTCTCGCCGATCACGAACATGTCGATCGCCCCCGACAGCCAGTTGCCCGGCTTCTCGCCGATCCGGAACATCTTGAGGTTGACGAGGTGGGCGTCGAGGGTGTCGCGGATCGCCTGGTACTGCTCCGCGCGCATGATCTCGTAGTCGGTCCACCAGTCCTGCGGCGTCGTCATGTCGAGGAAGATCTCCTCCCACGGCTTCTCCTCGATCGCCTGCTCCGCGAGCGGCGCCTCGCCGTCGTCGACCACGATCAGCGGGCCGACCAGCTCCTTGAGGTTGTCGACCGTGACCGGGGCCGCGCCGGGCAGGCCGAACACGGTCCACGGGTAGTCCGACTCGCTGGGCCACCACACGCCGTCGACGACCGGCTCCAGCGCGTCGATCGCCGCCTGCGCGTCGGGGCCGAGGCCCTCCCCGCCCGTCGTCTCGTCGGTGGTCGAGCCGGTGGTCGTGTCGCCGGTCGTCTCGTCGCCCGTCGTCGTCGTCGTCTCGTCACCCGTCGTCGTCGTCGTCTCGTCGCCCGTCGTCGTCGTCTCGTCGCCCGTCGTCGTGTCGACCGGCGAGGTGGTCGAGTCGGTCGTGGTGTCGTCGGTCGTCGTCGCGTCGGTGGTCGGGTCGCCCGTCGTCGGGTCGCTCGTGGTCGCGTCGCCGGTGCTGCCCGTGGGCGCCTCGCCGGTGGTCGGCTCGCTCGTGGTCGTCGTCGTCGCGTCGGTCTCGCCGGTGCTCGTGCCGTCCGTCGCGCCGTCGGTGGTGCCGGGGTCGCTGGGACTGCAGGCGAGGAGGACGGCGAAGGACATCAGGAGGTGCGCGGGAGAGCGAAGACCTGCGGACATGGGCGTCGTCTAGCGCGTCCGTCGTCGCCCGGGAAGGCCGCGTCGCATTTGCCGCAGCCACGCGCGCCCGCCTCGCGCCCCTTCGATCACGCGCCGGTCGCGTCCGCCCGTTCGCTCGAGCGCGTGCGCGCGACGCTCGAGTCGCTCGCGCACGCTCCGTCGCTCGGGCCGCGGCGCCGTGACGCTGCCGTCACTCTGCGGGAGCGCCGCGCCGCTCGCCGTCCGGGTCCGGAGGAGCTCAAGCCCGAGGAGCGCCGTAGATGCTTCGAGACATGCTCCATCGGACATGCCCGCTTGATCATGGTCTCCTGGACATGTCTCGAAGACCCGTCACGGCAGCGCCGCCGGGCCGCCCGCGAGCGAGCCGCTCAGCCGTTGATCTGGCGCATGCTGGCCTCCGGGTAGCGCTCGCCGGCCGCGGCGCCGCGGGGCGCCACGGCGTCGATCGCCTGCAGCTCCTCGGCGGTCAGCACGAGGTCGACGGCGGCGATGTTCTCGGCCAGGCGCGCCTCGCTGCGGGTGCCGGGGATCGGGACGATGTGGGGCGCGCGGGCCAGCAGCCAGGCCAGCGCGAGCTGGGCCGCGGTGACGTTGCGGGCGGCGGCGAGCTGCTCGACCTGGCGGACGAGGTCGAGGTTGCGCTGGAAGTTCTCGCCCTGGAACCGCGGCGAGTGGCGGCGGTAGTCGTCGGCCGCGAGGTCGTCGATCGACTTGATCTGGCCGGTGAGGAAGCCGCGCCCGAGCGGGCTGTAGGCGACGAAGGTGATCCCGAGCTCGGCGCACAGGCCGAGCAGCTCGTCCTCGGGGTCGCGGCTCCACAGCGAGTACTCGGTCTGCAGCGCGGCGATCGGGTGGACCTTGGAGGCGCGGCGGATCGTCGCCGGCGCGGCCTCGCTGAGGCCGAGGTGACGCACCTTGCCCGCCTTGACCAGGTCGGCCATCGCCCCGACGGTGTCCTCGATCGGGACCTCGGGGTCGACGCGGTGCTGGTAGTAGAGGTCGATGACGTCGACGCCGAGGCGCTTGAGGCTGGCGTCGCAGGCCTGCTTGACGTACTCGGGCTTGCCGGAGACGCCGAGGAACTCGCCGTTCGGGCCGCGGCGGATGGCGAACTTGGTGGCCAGGACGACGGCGTCGCGGCGGTCGCGGATCGCCCTGCCGACCAACTCCTCGTTGCGGCCGGTGCCGTACATGTCGGCGGTGTCGAGGAAGTTGACGCCCTCGGCGAGCGCGCGGTGGAGGACGGCGATCGAGCGCTGCTCGTCGGCGGGGCCGTAGAAGTCGGACATGCCCATGCAGCCGAGGCCGATGGCGGACAGGTCGATGCCGGAGGTGCCAAGCTTGCGTGTCTTCATGCCCTCATCTGTAAGCGAGGCCGCGCGCGCGCGCCACGCCGGGCGCTGCGCTTCTCTTGCCCGATCCTGCGAGACCGCCGAACGCCCGCCCTGCGGGCCCGTCAGGCCGTCCGCTGCAGCTCGCGCGGCCCGTCGCCGGCGGCGGCCAGGCGGCGGGCGTACTCGGCCGGCGGGACGCCGAAGTAACTCTTGAAGTCGCGGGTGAAGTGCGACGCGCTGGCGTAGCCGACCTGGCCCGCGACCTCGCTGGCTCGCGCGCCGCGGAGCAGCAGGGTGCGCGCCTCGTGCAGGCGGACGTGCTTGACGTAGCGCATCGGGCTGACGCGGGCGACCGCGCGGAAGCGGTGGGCGAAGTGCGAGGGGCTCATCGCGACCCGCCGCGCCAGGCCCTCGACCGTCAGGCGGGCGGCGGCGTGGGTGCGGATGAACGCCATCGCCTCCTGGATCCGCGCCTCGTCGCCGCGACGGACCGCGCGGCGCAGCACCGCCGCGGCCTCCGAACGCAGCAGGCGGAACACGATCTCCTCGACGATCAGCGGCGCCAGCACGGCCCGCTCGGCCGGATCGCCGACCGTGTCGAGCAGGCGGCACAGCGCGCCGAGGATCGCCGGGTCGAGCCGCGAGACGAACGCGGGCACCGGCTCGTCGACCGGACCCGCGTCGCTGTCGGCCAGCGCGATCAGGGTGCGGGCGACCACGTCGGGCGGCATGGCGACGCACACCGAGAGGTAGGGCCGCTCGGGGCTGGCCTCGAGCACGGTGCTCTCGAACTCGGACTCGCCGGTCAGCAAGAGGTAGTGGAGCGGATCGTAGGTCAGCGCGTGCGCGCCGAAGCTCGCCTCCTTGCGCCCCTGCACCACCGTCACCAGCGACAGCGTCAACGCCTGCGACTTGCGCTTCGTCGTCGGCCGATCGGCCCGCCAGAACCACACGCCCGGGTACGGCGAGTACGTCTGACCCTCGGCCGTCGCGTACCGGGCGACGAGGGCGAGCAGGTCGGCGTGTCCGCGCGGCGGCTGGTCCACGGGGCCGAGGATAACCCAGCCGCGGGCGGTCCGGACGACGGTCCGCGGACGGAGAACCGGCGGGCCGAGGCGGCCGGCGAGCCGCCTCGCCGGAGATGCGCTCGCTCGGACATGCCCGAACGGACATGCCCGCTCGGACATGCCCGCTCGGACAGGCTCACCCGTGGTGATACGGGTGCCCGGCGAGCAGGCTGCCGGCGCGGTAGAGCTGCTCGAGCAGGATCAGGCGGACCAGGCGGTGCGGCAGGGTCAGGCGGGACACGGCCAGCAGGCGGTCGGCCTGGGTGCGGTCGGTGACGGTGAAGCCGTCGGCGTCGCCGATGTAGAGCGCGACGTCGCGGGCGTCGCGGCGCCAGCGGTCGATCCACTGCGCGAGCTCGCGGGTGGCGAGCTGTTCGCCGCGCTCGTCGAGGAGCACGCGGGCGCCCTCGTGGCGGGTCCAGTGGGCGCGGATCGCCGCGAGGTCGCGCACCTCGAGCATCTCGACGGTGACGAACGGCTGGACGCGCCGCAAATAGTCGGCGCACAACGCGACGAGCGCGGTGTCCTTGAGCTTGCCGGCGGCGACGACGCTGATCTTCACGGGCGAAGGCTCACTTGCGCCGCGCGGGCGGCGGCGCCTCGGCGGGGACCGCCTCGCCGGCGTCGTCGTCGGCCGCGAGGTCCTCGTCGTCCTCGTCGTCCTCGTCGCCGTAGGCGTAGTCGCCCTCCTCGTCGTCGGCGAAGTCGTCCGGCTCGTCGTACTCGGCGACGTCGCCCTCCTCGCCCTCGTCGAGGTCCTCGCCCTCGTCGTCGCCGCCCTCGGGCAGCTCACCCGGCGCGCCCGCGAGCTCCTCCTCGTCCTCGAGCTCGCCGGGGAAGGCGCCGAAGCTGCCGCCGCGGAACGGGGGCATGTCGACCGGCGGGGCCAGGCCCTCGAGCGTCGAGGTGTCCATGACCTCGGGCGGCAGCCCGAGCTCCGCGCGCGGGGCGTCGCGCCACATGCTCTCGAGATCGTAGTGCTTGCGCACCGGGTGGTAGAACACGTGGATCAGGAAGTCGTCGTAATCGAGGAGGTCCCACAGGTGCTCCTCGAGGCCGTCGGTGCCGATCGGGGTGGTCTGCATGTCCTTCAGACCAGCCATGATCGCCTCGGTGATGCCGCCGACGTGGCGGTCGGAGCGGCCGGACACGACCAGCGCCCAGTCGGTGTAACCGGCCACGTCGGTGAGCTGGAGGACGACGGGCGCAGCGGCCTTGGCGTCGACCGCGAGGTCGAGGGCGCGCTGGAGGGCGGGCGGCAGGGCCGCGCGCGTAAGGGCAGGCTTCGTCACGCGTGGCCTTTTAGCGCGGGCGAGCGGCGACGCAAAGGCCCCCGGGCCCCGCCAGGGCGCGTCAGCTCACGCGGAGGCGCCCGTACGCCCGCTCCCGGACCCGAAGAGGACGCCCGCGCACGCGCCCGCGCGACCGCCTGAGTCCGCTCGCCCACCCGCGAGGGGCCGCGCCGTGGGCCTCGCCGGGCTGCGATCGCCGGGGGGCCCGAAGGACTGGACCTCGCCGCGGCGTCCGGCTCAGGTGCCCGCGAGGCCGTCGAGCAGGCGCCGCCGCTCGCTCTCGTAGCGGACCCGCTCGGGCAGCGGCTGCACGTGCTCCGGCGCGTGGATCTGGAGATCGGGGGTCCGCGCGGCCGTGCCGGTGAGGTGGGTCTCGCCGACCAGCGCTCGCTCGAGCTCGTCGCGCAGGCCGTAGCCGATGCGGATCTCCGCGGTCTGCCACAGGCCCGTGGCGCGCTCCAGGGTCAGCGTGCCCTCGACGGCCGTGATCTCGGCCTTCTCGCGCCACTCTCGCCCCGGGGCCGCGCTCCGGGGCACCGGCACGCGCGCCCCGGGCTCGGCCAGCGACAGCGTCACGCGCACCGTGTCGCCCTCCTCTGCGGCGGCCACCGCCAGCGCCGGGGCGGCCAGCTCGACCACGTCGTGGACGCTGCGCTGGGCCTCGTCGAGCCAGCGCTGGTGGAGGTCGGCGTCGAGCGGGCGCACGTGCCAGCCGCGGTGGAGCATCCGCGTGTAGGCCTTCTCGTCGAGGACCATCACCTCGCGGCCGCGGTGCTGATCGGTACGTTGAGACAGGTAGAAACGGACAGGTTCTTCGGGACCGGCGGCCCACTGCAGCTCGAGCTCGTCGACCACCTTCTGCGTCAAGAGCACCGGCGTGTCGACCGCCGGCCGCACCGGCTCGACCGGCGTGAGGCTGAACTCGGCGGTGTACTTGAGGGTGTGGCGGCCGAGCAGCGCGCGGGCGACGAGGTGGCTCTGGCCGAGCACCGCCAGCAAGGTCGCGGGGCTCGGCGACGCGAGCAGCGCGTCGACGGCGGCGCGCGCCAGCTCCTCCTGGCTCTGGCGCGCGGCCCCGGGGCGCGGCGGCAGGCTGGCCGCCTCGGCGACCGGCAGGTTGGCGTCGTCGTCGCCGCCGCAGGCGGGTCCGCCCGCGAGCACGAGCGCGAGGGCGAGGCCGCCTACCTGCAGTCGGACCGGCCGGATCGGGGGCGCTGGCACGCGCGGAGGATAACAGGAACAAGCGCGGGCCGGATCGCGTAGGATCTCCGCGACCCGATGCTCGAGCCGCTGCTGACGCTCCAGGGCCCCGAGGCCCTCGAATTGGTCGAGACCAATCCGGTCCTGGTGAAGGCCCTGATGGCCCCCTGGGCCCCCTGGCTGGCCTTCCTCTTCGGCACGCTGTGGGGCAGCTTCGCCAACGTCGCCATCTGGCGCCTGCCGCGCGGGCTGTCGGTCGTCCGTCCGGGCTCGGCGTGCCCCGCGTGCGAGACGCCGATCGCCTGGTACGACAACATCCCGGTCCTCTCGTACCTGCTGCTGCGCGGCCGTTGCCGCCGCTGCGGCGAGCCGTTCGCCCTGCGCTACCTCGTCGTCGAGCTGCTCGGCGGCGTGCTGAGCTTCACGCTCTACCTGCAGTTCGTGCTGCGGCCGATGGTCCAGGGCGGGCCGCCCGGCCTGGTCGAGTGGTTGCTGTGGTTCTGCTTCGGCCTCGGCCTCTTGATCGCGACCTACACCGACCTCGATCTGTGGCTGATCCCCGACGAGGTCGTGCTGCCGATCGCGGGCCTCGGGCTCGTGGTCGCGGCGGTCAGCCCGGCGACGCTCGGCGTCGGCGTGGTCGAGGCGGCGCTCGCGGCCGCGTGCGGTTACTTGCTGATCGCCGGGCTGCGCTGGGTCTACCTGCGCTACCGCGGCATCGAGGCGCTCGGCCTCGGCGACGGCAAGTTGCTGTGCATGATCGGCGCCTTCGGCGGCGCGCGCGGCCTGATGTGGACCCTCGCGGCCGGCGCGATCCAGGGCCTGCTCGTCGCGGTGCCGATGCTGCTCCTCGGCCGCCGCGTCGCCAACACCGCGCTCGCGGAGGTCCACGGCGACGACCCGGAGCTCGGCGAGGAAGACCCGGACGCCGGCGTGATGGGAGCCCGCGTCCCGTTCGGGCCCTTCCTGGCGCTCGCGGCCTTCGAGTATATGTTCCTGCGCGAGCACATCGAGGCCCTGTGGGCCGCGCTCGTTTCGCCGTGATCGAGATCCTGTCAGCCCCGATGGACGACGCCGTCTTCCCGTTGCCGCAGCTGCAATGGTTGGCGCTCGAGATCTTGCCCCGCGCCGCGCGCGGCTACGCCGACGTGGCCGCCGAGCTGGTGTTCGCGCTGCTGCTCGGGCTCTTGCTGCGGTTCGTGGTCTTGCCGCTGATGGTCCGCGCCAGCGCCCGCAACGACTGGGTGATCGACGACATCATCACCGCCCGCCTGCGCGACCGGGCCCTGCTCTGGGCGGTGCTCGCCGGCGTGGTCGCGGCGGTTTCGGATTTGCCGTGGAAGGCCCGTTCGATCGGCGTCGCCGAGAAGGTCTCGGCCTCGGTGCTGGCGCTGTCGGTGACGCTGACGCTGATGCGGATCGTGTCGGAGATCGTCGGCCGCAACCAGTCGCCGGCGGGCGGCGGCACGACCCTCATCAAGTACATCATCAACGGGCTGCTGCTGCTGCTCGGGGTCGGCGCGATCCTCGGCCTGTTCGGGGTGTCGGTGTTCCCGGCCCTGACCGCCCTCGGCGTCGGCGGCCTCGCGGTCGCCCTCGCCTTCCAGGACACGCTGGCCAACGTGTTCGCCGGCGTCAACCTCAGCGCGTCACGGCAGATCCGCGTCGGCGACTTCGTCAACGTCGACACCAAGCTCGAGGGCTTCGTCACCGACATCGGCTGGCGCACCACCACTCTGCGCACGCTCGACGACCTCCTGATCTACATCCCGAACAAGCGCCTCGGCGAGGCGATCATGACCAACTTCAGCCGGCCCGACCCGACCATGTGGATCGAGGTCCCGATCCGCGTCAGCCTCGACGTCGACCCCGAGGCGCTCGAGGCGATCCTCGTCGACGAGGTCCGGCGGGCGCGCGAGACCCTGCCCGGCGTGCGTGACACGGCCCCCGCGGTGCGCATGCGCGTCGGCGAGTGGGCGCTCGAGGTCCGCGTGTTCGTGCAGATCCAGAACTTCGTCGACCGCAATCCCCTGACCACGGCGATGCTGAAGCGCCTGCTGATCCGCCTGCGTCGTGAAGGCCTGGTGATCCCGCTGCCGCAGCGGGTGATCCACGCCCCCTCCGCGAGCGCCGACACCTCCGCCGCGTCTACGAGAGCTCAGCCGCCGGCCCCCTGAGCGCCGGCGCAGGGCCGCCCGTCGGCCTCGGACGGGGGACAGCCGTCCGCTGCAGCACAGCCGATTCGCACCCGTCGAAGGCGCCCGGGTGCGCCGGTGCGGCGAGCCGCTGCTCGGGGACTCGACTCTGATCTGCGACACGGCGGGTGGCGGCCCAACTTGCGTCGCTACACCTTCGAGTCACAATGGGACGCACAGCCCCTCTGCACCTGAATGGGGGCGTGGAGCGACATTTTCGTTCGTCCACTTCTTTGTGTCGCGGACGCATGATCGTCATGATCCGATCGACCCAGTGGCGCCGCTCACTGGACGACCGGGAGGATTGCGCGTGCCGAGACCCCAGCTCGGTCACGGGATCGACGCCTCCTGGCCATCGACCAACCGTAGACAAGTCGCCGGTACTCCGGGCCCGGAGTCGCCGGTCTCGGGCGTCGGGCCGTAGACCGCCGGTCCGACGCCCGGGGCGGACCTCTCTCCTCCCTCCTCCTCGCATGAAGTTCCCACGCGACGATCGATCACGGATGACGGCCGAGCTGGCGATCGAGGTGACGCTGCGTTATCCGCTGCCCTGGTTCTCACCGGGAGACCTCGGGCTGCAGGAGGTCCTGAGCCCGGGCCCGCGCCTGCTCGGGGGCGCTGGTTTCCGCGGCCTGGCGGTGGCCCGCCTCGGCGGCTGGCCCACGCTCGCAGCCGACCCGCAGCGCGCCGCCACGGCCCTGCGATTTCTGACGTTCTGGGCGCTGCTGGGCGAAGACGGCGGCTTCCCCGAGGCCGAGCTGCTGGCGGCCGTACGCGGCAGCGACGGCCTGCCGGAGAACGTCCCTCCGGCCCTGCGCGCGTGGTGGGAGGTGGCCCGGCGCTGTCGCGCGGCGATGGGCCCGGCCTGGTGCGGCCGCCTGGCCGAGGACTTCGCCGACTGGCTCGACGCCAACCGCTGCGAGGCGCACTGGCGCGCCAAGATCGAGGCCGAGGCGCCCTACCCCGCGCGGCAAGACTTGCTGCCGATCCGCGTCGCCAGCGTCGGCGTGGCCCCGGCGATCGACTTCCTCGAGTACGTCGGCGACTGTCCGCTGCCGCTGGCCGTGCGCAGCCACCCTGCCCACGCCGCGGTCCGCCGCTACGCCGCCCGCCTGGTCGCCGTCCAGGACGACCTCGTCGGCGTGGCCGAGGACCTCGTCTCGCACCGCCCCAACCTGCTCGGCTGCATGCTGCGCAACGAGGGCCTCAGCCCCGCCGCCGCCGCCGCCGAGGTCGAGGCGCTGCACGACGAGAGCCTGTGCGGTCTGACCGGCGCCTCGCAATTGTTGCGCGCCGAGTTCCCCCGCGTCGAGGCCGTGACCCGCTGGCTGCGCGCGGTCCAGACCCTCTGCCACGGGTTCGCCCGCTGGCACTCGACGACCCCGCACGACCACCGCACGACCCGCCTGCCCTCGGGGCCAGGGCTGGCGATCGAGATCGAGTACGTGTAGAGCCTGGGCTTTCGGGCAGGGCCGCTCGAACATGCTCATCAGGGCATGTTCGAACGAGCATGTCTTTCGGAGCATGTCCCACACCGCGGCGCAGCCGCGGGGACGGCCGCAACGCCAGCCGCGAGCTGTCCCGAGAGACAGCCCGCTCACTTCTTCGCGCCGACGTTCTTGCGCTGGAGCTCGATCGCCTCGACGTCGCCGACGGCCTCGGCCTCGGCCAGCAGCCACTGGAACATCGGCCCCGACAGGCCGTACTCCTTGCGGTCGTTCCACAGCCACACCGCGTAGCCGCACACGTCGCGATGGACCTGCGGGAACATCAGGTAGCGCAGCGCCATGCCGCCGAGCAGGACCGCCTCCTCGTAGCGGCGGCGGAACTGGTTCCACGCGCGCGACTCCTCGGCCGGCGGCAGGCGGCGGTCGGCGGCCGTGCGCGCGCGCAGCTCCTCGGAGCCCTCTTCGACCCCGCCGAGCAGCTCGGCGCGCAGCTCGGCCGCGGCCTGGGCCGCCGTCGGCACGTCCATCTCGAAGCTGTCGAGCGGCAGCTTGGCCGCCCGCGCCAGCTCGGCCAGCTCGCGCGCGACCACGCGGCGGATCGCCGCCAGCGCCTCCTCGGCGCGCGTCTGGGCGGTCAACACGGCGGCCCGCTGCCGCATGCGCCGCTCGGCGGGCGCCCACGCGGCCTCCCACGCGCGGCAGAGCTCCTGCATGCGCGTGGCCGACAGCCGCTGCTCGAGCTCCGTCGCCGGCTGCCCGGCGGTCTTCGGCCGCAGCGCCAGCCAGGTGGCGTGCAGCGCCTGCGCGTGGGCCACGGGGTCGTCGGCGTGGACGGCGGGATCGATGAGCGGCACCGTCGCCGGCGGCGGCGCGGGCGGCGGCGGCTTGCGCTGGTGCAGCACCCGCGGCGCCGCGCGGGCCTGGTCGAGCAGCGGTCGCATGGCCTTTCGGCCAGGCGCGAGCAGCCACGACACCCACAGGCCGACGTCGGTCGGGTTGGGCTCGCCGGCCAGCGCCTCGCCGCGGATCCGCGCGGCCGCGCGGGCGAGGAAGCGGGTGTACGCGGTCGCCTGGCCCGGCTGCACGCCGCGACGCATGACGCTGATCCAGTCGCCGCGGGCGGCCGCATCGGCCACCAGCCAGTCGTTGGCGGCCCGTCGCGCGGCCCTGGGCGCGAAGTCGGGGTCGAAGCCGTCGACGCCGGCGAGGATGTCGCGCGCGCCGTCGCGATCGCCGCGGCTGGCCGCGAGCAGCCCGGTCGCGACGATGCCGCCGAGCCCCGATCGGGCCCGCGCCTGGATCTTGCCTTCGAGCCAGGTCGCCAGCGCGGCGTCGTGCGAGCGGTGCAGCAGCGCCAGCGCGGCGGCGACGACCTGCCCGCCCTCGCGCTCGCGCTCCCAGCTCGAGCGGGCCAGCAGCGCCAGCCAGTAGCTGGTCCGCACGAGGCCCGCGGCGATCACGGTGCGCCGCAGGACCGGCCACACCAGGCCGCCGACCAGATCGAGCAGCGCCATGAGCCAGCCGCCGAGCGCGATCAGGAGGATGAGGGCGCCGAGCACGCTGCCGATCGCGTAGGCCTGGGCGACGAAGTCGGGGCCGCCGAGCACGACCCACAGCCCGAGCAGAGCGAACACCGGCCACGGCCCGAGCCGCCGGCACACGAACCGAGCGCCGGCGCCACGACCGTCGCGACCCCGCGGTCCGCCGGCGCTGCCCCGCGCGAGCGCCCCGCGCCGAGGATCCGGCCCGCCAGCCAGCAGCGGGTCGCGCGGTCGCTCGGCTCCCGCCTCGCCGTTCGCGTGCTCGCGGCGCGACCGGTCGCGCACCGTCGCGGCGTCGCGCCGCGCCCCCGGCTCTCTCGTCGCGCGCGTCCTCATGACCGCCTCCACCCGAGCGCCGCGAACGCCTCGGCGAACGGGGCCGGCCCGGGGCCCTTCGTCTCGGGGGCGGGCGGCGGTCTCGGCGGCGCCGCGGGCGGCGGCAGGCTGGCCCAGAACTCGTGCGCCAGCCGCTTCTCGTGGTCGCGCAGGGCCGCCATGGCCGCGCGGACCTTGTCCTCGGTGCGCGGGCGCGGCCCGAGCGGGCTCATGTAGGTCGCGGCCGACTTCAGCTTGAGCCCGAGCATCCCGAGCAGCTTCTGGCCCTCGCGCTCGACGTCGACCCGGCTGCAGTCGGGCCGCAGCCCGAGCACGTAGAACGGGTTGTCGGCCAAGGCCTGGAAGTCGTCTGGCTTTTGCGACATGGTGATCCCGACAGGTCCTTCAAGACAGGGTCGACAGGCCAGGTGCTCAGCGCACCCCCGACTCGTGGCCCTTGCGCCGGTCCTCGGCCGCGCTCGGCAGCAGCTGCCACAGCTTCTGCGTCACCCGCCGCAGCGCCTCGTTGTCGCCCTTGGCCAGGGCCTCGCGGCCCTCCTTGACCAGCGCCTGGGCGCGGGCGACGTCGGTCGCGTTGCCGGCGTCGGCGGCCGCGTCCTCGAAGCGGTGCTTCCACGCGTCGGGGTGGCGGCCGTAGGCCGACGAGCCGAGGCGGCGGAGCAGCCGCAGCTGGCGCTGCAGCTCGAGCGGGTCGCGGGCCTGGCGGGCCTTGTCGACCGCCTTGGCGGTCTCCTGGTACAGCGTCTGCTCGTGCGGCTGGCCGTAGTCCTGGACCCACCCGGTGGTCCAGATCAGCGCCTCGCGGGCCTCGCGGTCGAGCTCCGGCCAGCGGCGGTCGAGCTCGACCGCCTCGATCTGCGCGTCGACCTCGATCAGCGTGCGCCGGGCCTTCTGCGCCGCGTCGGTGTCGCCGCCGCGGGCCGCCTCGATGTCGCGGCCGACGTCGTCGAGCGCGCTCTCCACCTTGGCCAGGCGCTCGATCGAGTCGCGGGCCTGGCGGCGGAACGCGTCGGTGCGCAGCTCGCCGAGCCGCGCCCGCGTCGCCGTCACCGTCGACGCGAGCACCTCGGGGTCGGCCTCCGGCACGAGCAGGTGCGCCACGTGCTCGAACACCTGGCCGATCGCCGGGATCAGCGCGCGCGCCGACATCCGCCCGCCGCGGTCGAGCTCGATCGTCAGCTCGACCTCGGCCCCGGACGCCAGCGTCTGCTTGAGCTCCTTGCCGCCGATCTCGAGCGCGCCGACCAGGCGGCACAGGTGGGCCTGCTCGTACTCGCCCTGCACGATCGGGATCTTGATCACCGCCTTCTCGGCCCCGCGGGCCACGCTGTCGACGGTGTGCAGCGTGAACGTGCGCCGGGCCGGCAGCGGCGCCCCGCGCTCGAAGTAGACGCGGACGTCGTTGCTCGCCAGCGCCACCCCGATCGTGCGCGACAGCGGCGGGTCGCTGATCGTCAGGCCCTGGACGATCGTCAGCGTCGGCGGGTCGATCGTCACCGTGTTGCCCTGGATGTTCTTGCCGGTCAGGCGGAACACGTTGGGCTTGCGCGGCACCAGCGAGACCGGCAGCACGAACGCCCCCTCCTCGTCGAGCGGCGTCCACGGGCTGTCCCACAGGCCGTCCGAGCGGCCGAGCTGGACCTCGGTCGGCACCGAATTGACCGGACCTGTCCGTTCGACCAGGCGGCCGACCACGTGCGGCGTCAGGTCGGACGACATCGCCGGGTACTGCAGCCACACCTTGGCCCCGCGGACCGGCTCGATCGCGCTCGGCCGCGCCTCGAGCCCGGCCGTCGCGGCGAAGATCGCCGCGCCCTGGGCGACCAGCGTCATCGGGTCGAGGCCCTCCGCCGGCGGCACCGCGAGCTGCTGGCTGACCAGGCGCCGCACCACCGGCATCACCGACGGGCCGCCGACCAGCACCACCCGCGTCAGCCCGCCCTCGGCCACGCCGTGGGCCTGCAGCAGCCTCCGGCACACCGCGATCGAGCGGTCGATCGCCGGCGCGCACAGGCGCTCGAGCGTGTCGCGGTCGAGCGTGACGTCGATATCGTGGCTGCTGCCCCCGAGGTCGAGCCCGGGCACGGTGATGCTGGCCGACTCGACCCGCGACAGCTCGATCTTCGCCTCCTCGGCCGCGAGCTTGATCTTGCGCACCGCGGCCGCGTGGGCCGGGTCGCCGCGGCGGATGACGACGCCGTCGCGCGCGGCCTGGGCGATCGCCCAGTCGACGATCGCCCAGTCGAAGTCGCGGCCGCCGAGGAAGTTGTCGCCGTCGTGGCCGACCACCCGCAAGAGGCCGTCGCGGGTCTCGAGCAGCGACACGTCGAAGGTGCCGCCGCCGAGGTCGTAGACCAGCCACGCGCCGCCCTGGTCCTCGACCGTCCAGCCGGCCGCCAGCGCCGACGCGATCGGCTCCTGCAGCAGCTCGACCCGCTCGAACCCGGCCAGCCGCGCCGCCTCCGAGGTCGCGCTGGTCTGCGGCAGCTCGAACAGCGCCGGCACCGAGATCACCGCCCGCGCCGGCAGCACGCCGATCTGGTCGCGCACGTCGGCCCGCAGCGAGCGCAGCACCTCGGCCGCCAGCTCCTCCGGCCGCCGCTCGACGCCCGCCGCCTGGAAGCGGATCCCCTGCGCCGTGCCCATCAACCGCTTGAACTCGCTGCGGGTGTTGTCGGCGTCGGTGTCGAGGAAGCGGCGCGCGCGGGCGCCGACGGTCACGTTGCCGCGGGCGTCGATGCGGACCACCGAGGGGGTGATCGGCGAGCCCTGGGCGTTGCGGACCAGCGTCACCTTCTCGCCGTCGAACACGGCCGCGGTGGAGTTCGTGGTCCCGAGATCGATCCCGACGTAGAGGGGCGCGCTGGTCATCGCGGGCAAGTGTACCCGGGCGCTCTCAGCCTCGCAGCGGCGAGCGAGCGCGCCGGCGCAGGGCTCGGTCGACCGTCACGCCGCCGGCTGCGCCCAGCCCGACCAGCGCGAACAGCAGCGGCAGATCGCCCGGCCCCCCCTCCGGCCGGCTCGGGGCCGCGCCGCGCCAGGCCACGCGCACCCGCCCGGCGCTCCACGGCCCGCAGAGCTCGCCGACCAGCGCCGCGGCGGCCGGCTCGTCCCAGCCCGGAGGGCCGAGCCCGGTCACGACCACCGCGCCCGGATCGTCGGCCCGCGGCAAACGCACCTCGACGGCCAGCCCCTCGGCCCCGAGCGCCCGCAGGGCCGCGACCACCGCGTCCGACAGCGCCAGCTCCTCGCGCGCGCGCTCGCCCGCGCGCGTGGGCACGAGCGCCGGATCGCCGAACAGCTCGCGCTTGCCGCGGACCCCGCGGACCTCGGGCGCCCGCGCCGGCTCGCACGCGGCCAGGGCCGCCCCGAAGAGCATGCTCCAAACGACATGTCTCGAAAGACCTGTCCTTTTCCACATGCCTGCGAGGCCATGTCTGTTGCGCCGCCTGGCGACGCGCTCGCGGGCGATCTCCCGCTCGCCCCCGCTCACGGCCCCGCCTCCGGCCGCCGCGCCTCGTGCCGCACCAATGCACGGCGTCGAGCGCCGACCGCTCGCGCCTGCCGCCGCCCAGCCCCGTCGCCCCGTCCGCTCACGACCCGCCTCCTCTGCCATTCAGGCGCGTCACGCCGAACCCGAGCACCGCCTTCGACGGCTCGCCCGCGCCGCAGCGCTTGCCCGTCCCGCCCGCTCACGGCCCCGCCTCCGGCGGCCGCGCCTCGGCGGCCAGCAGGTCGGCGAGGCGCCGCAGCAGCCGCTGGTGGCGGCGGGAGATCGTGCTGACGCTGGTGGCGAGATCGGCCGCGACCTCGGTGAGGGTCAGCCCGCGCACGTAGACCGCGTCGATCAGCGCCTGCTCGTCGGCGTCGCAGCGCTCGACCAGCGCGCGCAGCGACAGCCGGACCTCGAGGCCGAACGCGTCGTCGTCGCCGGCGAACAGGCGCGACAGCACCGCGGCGGCGGTGACCTCGCGGACCAGCTCGGCGGCGTCGCCGAAGCGCTCGCCGATCCGCCGCGGGTCGTCGCCGGGGCGCAGGCGGATCTCCGCCAGCTCCTGCGTCACCTCGAGCGTGTTGAGGATCCGCCGCGCCCGCTTGTGGTCGGGGAAGGCGTTGCGGGCGGCGTCGATCATCGCCCCGCGGACCCGGTAGAACGCGAACGCCGCGAACGGCACGCCCGAGGCCGGGTCGTAGCGCAGGGCCGCGCGCGCCAGCGCCTCGTAGCCGGCGCTCTCGCACTCGTCGGGCGCGATCCCGACGACCCGCCGCAGGCTGCGCGCGATGCCGGGCACCCGCGGCGCGAACGCCTCCACCCGCGCCCGCTGCTCAGGGGTCAGCCCGGGCCCGCGCGCGGGCTCGCGGGCGGCCGGCTCGCCGTCGTCCGTGACGTGCAAGACCTCGTCGTGAGGCTGGTTTATGACATGTCCTCGCGGACAGGGGCCGGCTCAGGCGCCGGCGGCCTCCTGGCTGTCGAGGATGTGCTTGCGCAGCGCGCCCTTCTGCTCGTCGGTGATGTGGACGAAGCGGATCGCCATGTCCTCGTCGCCGCCGCGCACGACCATGCCGGTGAGCGGCAGGCTGGCCGAGAGGGCCGGGAAGCTCAGCACCAGCGCGACCTGCTGCCCCGCCTCCTCCCACGCCGGGCCGACGAACTTGCAGCCGCCGAGGCTGAGGTCGTCGAGGGGGCGGGCCAGCACGACCTCGGAGCCGATGATGTCGGCGTGGGCGTGGATCCGCAGGCGGGGGTGGAAGCGGGCATCGGTCACCCTGCGATGATAGCCGCGCGCTCGCGCGAGCCACCTCGCGGCGCGCCGGGACACGCCGACACGCCGCGAAGGCGGCCCGTCACCGCCACGCGACGCGCTGGCACGCCGGTCCGGCGCCCTTTGCCAAATTGGCACTGGAGGCCCCCCGGCCGCGCCCCCGACGCGTGCGCTAAGTCCTTGTTCAAAGAAGCGAGTTTACGAACTGGCGCCCGTGGCCGCGTGCTTGCACAATGCGACCTCGCTCGACCCATGCCCGGACGTTCCCTCGCCCTCGCACTCGCTGCGGTGCTCGCCGCGCCCTCCGTCGCCGGCTGCAAGAACACCGCGATCATCCCCGGGACCGAGATCCCGGACACCCCCGACAACCGCGAGATCCTGCAGGTCATCGAGCGCTTCCGGACCAGCTTCGTCCGCCAGGACCCGGCCGGCATCCTCGCCACCGCGCACCCGACCTACTACGACGAGTCGGGCACCGACGACCCCAGCGACGACATCGTCTACGAGGAGCTCGGCCCGATCCTCCGCCGCCGGATCGCCCAGCTCGAGTCGGTCCGCTTCACGATCGAGTACCTCGACGTCTACATGCGCCGCGACCGCGCCACCGTGAACGTGTGGATCGACGCGACCTTCCGCCTCAAGCCGATCCTCGGCGACGACGGCATGCCGCGCTTCCCCCCGCGCGTCGTCCCCAAGCAGGACTACGCCAAGTTCGAGCTGATCCGCGAGGGCGACTCCTGGCTGATCACCAAGGGCATCTGAGCCGGCTGGCCTCTCGGGCAGGTCCTTCGGGACCTGCCCGCTCGCGCATGCTCGAAGGGGCCTGCCCTGAAGGACAGGCCGTGACGACCCGTCGTTGACGCCCCCGCGACGGGCGCCTGCCGTCAGCCGCTGCAGCTGCCGCCCGAGCAGCTCTTCTTGCACTTCGCGTCGCCCTCGCAGCCGCGCGCGCACGTGCCACCCGAGCAGGTCAGGTCGCAGTCGGAGCCGGCCTTGCAGGTCTGCGTGCAGCTGCCGCCGCTGCAGGTGAACTTGCAGGTCGCGCCCTCCTCGCAGGCCTGCGTGCAGCCGCCGCCGCCGCAGGTGTACTCGCAGGCGCCGCTGCTGCAGGTCTGGCGGCAGCCGCCGTCGTCGCAGTCCTTGCCGCCGGCCGCCGCGGGCTCGGCGTCGTCGCCGAGGTTGCTCGGGGCGACGATCACCCCGCCGCCGGGCAGCTTGATCTTCCCGTCGGCGCCGACCTCGACCTCCCCCGCCTTCACCCCCGCGGCCGACACCTGGACGTCGCCGACCTCGGTGCCGCTGACCTTGACCTCGCCGGGCTTGACCTCGACGCCGACCGGCCCGGCCTTGACCTCGACCCCGCCCGCACCTGTCTTGACGGACACGTCGGTCGCCGGCGCGGTGGCCGGCGCCGCCGCCTTCTGCTCGGGCTGGGCGGCGGGCTTCGAGGTGCAGCCGATCGAGGACACCGCCGCGATCGCGGCGAGGAACGAAAATGCGCGCATCACGAGCTCTCCTGGCGCGCGACCGTAGCACGTCGGCCGCAGGGCTCGCGGGTGACGAGCTTCCTGCCCCTCGGGACAGCTCGTCGCAGCGGGCTCGACCGCGGCGCTCCGCTTCCCCGAGCGCAGATCCGCGAGCACCCTGGACCGCAGCGTGACGTCCGCCCGCAAGTCAGGTGCGCGCGTCGACGCCCGGCAGCGCGCGGCAGGTGTCGAGGATCCACCGCTGCAGCGCCAGGTACGGCGACGCGTAGGCGACGTGCGAGCCGCCCTTGAGGTCCTGATCGAGGCGGACCAGCGCGGCGTAGGCCGAGCGCAGGCGCGACTCGCTGAACCCACGCGCCTGCGCCTCGAGCCCGCGCACGAGGAACGGCGGCAACTTGGTCGCCTCGGCGACGCGGCCCGGGTTGACCTTGGCGGTGAAGATCAGGCGGATCTGGCGGGTCAGCATCGCCAGCACCTGCATCGACACGCCGGCGTCCTTCTCGCCGGCGGCGAACATGCGCGCGAGCACGGCGAGGGCGGTGTCGGCCTCGCCGCGGCCGACGGCGTCGGTGAGGTCGAAGATCTTGGCCTCGCGGGTGTGGGCGACGATCGCCTCGACGTCGGCGAGCCCGACCGGACCGTCGCCGGCGTGCAGCAGCGCCTGGTCGAGCGCGCCGAGCAGCTCGCTGCGCCCGGTGCCGACGCTGGCGACCAGCGCCGCGGCGGCGTCGCGGGAGATCTTGCGGCCCTGCGCCTGCGCCTCGCCGACGACGAACCCGACGGCGTCGTCGTCGCGCTTGTAGGCCTCGAACTTGTGGGCCCAGCCGCCCGCCTTGCAGGCGGTGACGAGCTTCGAGCGGCCGTCGATGCCGCCGCCGCTGATCACCAGCACGGTCGTCGGGCTCGGCGCCTTGATGTAGGCCGCGAGCGCGTCCATGGCCGCCGCATTGGTGCTCTCGGCCTCGGGCCCCTTGCCGAGGTCGTCGGGGTTGGCGAGCTCGACCAGCCGCCACTTGCTCATCATCGGGATCTGCGCGCAGGCCGACAGCACCGGCCCGGCCCCGCTGAGGTCGACGCCGTCGAAGCGCTCGTGGTTGAAGGCCGCCATCGCCTGCGCGGTGGGGTCGTCGGGCGGGACCACGACCTTGCGCAGCGCCGTGATGACGGCCCGGATCGCCGCCGGCTCGTCGCCGTAGAGCACGTACACCGGGTCGAGCTTGCCGGCGGCGATCGCCCGCTCGAGCGCGCGGACCTCGTCGCTCACGCCGACCTGCCCTTTCGGACAGCGTGACCTGTCCCTGCGGACATCCGGCTCATGACCGCTCCCGCGGGGCGTCCAGCGCGACGATCACCTCGACCTCCGGGGTCATCGGCATCATGTCGATCGCCAGCGCCGAGGCGGCGCGGTGGCCCGCCTCGAGCATCGGCTCGAGGTCGCGGGCCAGCGTGGCCGGGTCGCAGGCGACGAACACCGTGCGCCCGCTGGCCACCCGCGCCAGCGCCCGCGCCCCGTGCAGGCCGAGGCCGGCGCGCGGCGGGTCGAGCACCACCCGGTCGAAGCTGCGGCCCTCGGCGGCGTAGCGGGTCAGCGCCCGCGTGGCGTCGAACCGGCGCACCTCGATGCGGGCCTGCCGGCTCGCCGCGGTCTTCTTGGCCAGGCGCAGCAGCGCCGCCGCCGAGCCGCGGTCCTCCTCGACCGCGACCACCTCGGCGGCCTCGCGGGCCAGCGCGCGGGTGAAGTTGCCGCCGCCGGCGAACAGCTCGAGCACCTGGCCGCCGCGCGCGTCGGCCAGCGCGACCACGCGCTCGACCAGGGCCCGGTTCTGGGCCGCCTGGGCCTGCGCGAACTCGAAGGGACCTGTCGCAATGGCCATGTCCTCCGGGCCAGCATCGGCCAGGGCCAGGCGCCCGCGCCCGATCACCAGCTCGCGCCGGCCGCCGCGCGCGACCACGCCGACGACCACGTTGTCGAGCACCTCGCCGAGCGCCGCGCGCAGGCCGGCCTCGTCGGCGTCGCCCTCGCGCGGCGCGAGCCCGGGGATCCCGACCACCACCGCGGCCCCGTCGGACAGCAGGTGGACCTCGCCGCGCCGCAGCTGCCGCAGCACCTGCGAGAACCCCCCGCCCCCGGCCGCCAGCGCGGACAGCCGCGCCAGCGCGTGGTTCAGCGGGGCGTCGAACACCGGGCAGTGCGTCAGCGCCAGCACCTCGTGCGACTGCCGGCGGTGCAGCCCGAGCCGCAGCGCGTCGCCGACCCGCTCGACGTGCAGGCGGGCCCGCCGGCGGTAGCCGAGCGCGCGCGGGCTGGCCAGCGCGTCCGGCACGGCGATCCCGAGCCGGCGCAGCGCACCCTCGGCGATCTGACGCTTCAGCTCGGCCTGCGCGCCCGCCCGCGCGTGCTGCAGGCCGCAGCCGCCGCACACGCCCTCGACCGGGCACGGCGGGGCGACGCGGTCGGCGCTGGCGGTCAGCACCTGCAAGGTCCGCCCGCGGATCATCCGCCGGCGCTCCTCCGACCTGACCGCGAGGACCTGTTCTCCGGGCAATGCCCCTTCGACCAGCCAGGTGCGCGTGTCGGCGCCGTCGCCGACGGCCCGGCCGACGCCCTCGCCGCCGTGGGCGATCCCGCGGACCTCGACGCGCTCGCCGGCCGCGGCCTCCGTGGCCTCGGTGGCTCCCGTCTTCATCACTTCTTCTTCTTGGTCTCTTCGGCGTTGACGTCGATGACGCGGTCGCGCGCCGGTCGCTGCTTGCCGTCGCTCACCTGCGCGAACGGGAAGCTGCCGAAGCCCGGGCTCCCGCCGGCCGGCCCGCCCGGGCCGCCGCGGCCCTGCTGCTGCGCCGCCTGCTGCGCCTGCTGCATCGCCTGCATCGCCGCCTGCAGGTTCGCGAGCGGTCCGGTCGCTTTCGGCTTGGGCGCGAACTGGGCCAGCAGCGCGAAGCCGAGGGCCCCGAGGCCGAGGATGTAGACCGTCGGGTCGGACCCGCGGGACACGCCGCAGGCGACCGCGCCGAGCCAGAAGAAGAACAGCACGATGGCGAAGCAGCCGGACCCGCGGGCCAGGCCGAACAGGCCGAGGATCGCCACCGCGCCGCCGCCGACCATCACCAGCGTCGGCAGGTACGGCGGCGGGCCGTTCAGGAACAGGCCGACGATGGTGACCACCGCGCCGACGAGGAACAGCGAGAAGCGCCGCTGCATCTCCTTCTTCATCAGGCTCATCGCGTCGGGCGGGAGCTTGCTGAGGTCGAAGGGCATCTGGGGCGGGACTTGAGCCATGGTCGTGTGCGGGGGGGTTGCGGCGGCCGCTCACGGCGGCGGGTTGCGGCGGCCTTCGGGCTGCGTCCTCAGCCTAGCAGCGCTAGCCGGTGGCGCGAGCGAAGCGGCGAGCGATCTCACGGCTGATGACGATGCGCTGGATCTCGCTGGTGCCCTCGAAGATGCGGGTCACCCGGACGTCGCGGAGGTAGCGCTCGACCGGGAACTCGCGGGTGTAGCCGAACCCGCCGAGCACCTGGACGGCCCGGTCGCACGCGGCCCAGCCGCGCTCGCTGGCCGCCAGCTTGGCCATCGACGCCTCCTGCGTGAACGGCTTGCCCTGCTCTTTGAGCCAGGCGGCCCGCAGGGTGAGCAGCCGGGCCGCCTCGAGCTCGGTGGCGCTGTCGGCGAGCATCCACTGGATCGCCTGGTAGTCGGCGATCGCGTGGCCGAACTGCTGGCGCTCGAGCGCGTAGCCGCGGGCGAACTCGGTGGCGGCCAGACCGCAGCCGAGCGCCAGGCCGGCGATGCCGATCCGCCCGCCGTCGAGCGCCATCATCGCCACGCGGAAGCCCTTGCCCTCCTCGCCGAGCAGCGCCTCGGGGCCGAGCTCGATGTCGTTGAACTCGAGCGGCGTGGTGGTGCTCGCGTGCTGCCCGGTCTTGTGCTCCGGCTTGCCGCGCACGAGGCCCGGCGCGTCGCCGCGGACCAGGAACGCCGAGATGCCCTGCGAGCCCGGGGCGTCGCTGGTGCGGGCCCACACCACGAACAGCCCGGCGTCGGTGCCGCTCGTGATCCACAGCTTCTGCCCGGAGAGGACCCACCCGCCGCGGCCGTTCGGCGTCGCCCGCGTGCGCATGCCGGCCGGGTCGCTGCCGGCGCCCGCCTCCGACAGGGCGAAGCCGCCGACCACGTACTCGCCGGAGCACAGCCGCGGCACGTGCTCCTGCTGCTGCTCCGGGGTGCCGAACTTGGTGACGACCTCGGCGACCATGTTGCTGACGGTCATCGCCACCGTCGTGCCGGCGCACGCCTTGGCCAGCTCGATCACCGCCAGCGCGTAGGCCACCGCCCCGGCCTCGACCCCGCCCAGCCGCTCCGGCACGTTGATGCCCAAGAGGCCCAGCTCCGCCGCCTCGGCCAGGCTCTCGCGCGGGAACCCGCCGGCGACGTCGAGCTCGGCCGCCCGCGGCGCCAGCGTGCGCGCCGCGAACTGCCGCGCGGTGCTGACGATGAGCTCCTGGTTCTCGGTCGGGGTGAAGTCGTACATGGTGTCGGAAAGAACATGTCCCCAGGGGCATGGCCTGGAGGACATTGCTGATCGTACATGTCCCGGCGGGCCTGCCCCTTCAGGCAGACGCGATCAGTAGGCCTCGCCGACCTTGCCGGTGTACGTGTAGACGTACTCGACCTCGGGCGCCGGGTCGAACTCCCACTTGAAGGCCGATTCCTCGACGCAGGAGGCGAACAGCTTGGCCTCGCGCGGCTGGAACTTGTCCTTCGGCACGCCCTTGGGCGGCCGGCGCTCCTTGATGTCGATCGCCGGGATGTCGACCTTGGTGACCTTGCCGCTGGTGGCGATGGTGACCTCGACCGAGAAGGTGCCGGCGATCCAGCGGTTCTCGTAGGCCTCCATGTCCTTCTGCAGGCAGCGGCCGAAGTCGCGCTCGTACACGCTCTCCATGGTGTCCTGGATCGACGCCAGGGTCTTCGGCGAGACCGACGCCTGCGCGCTGCGGTCGTACTCGTCGAGGCCCTCCTCGGACTTCACCATGTCCTTGTCGTACTCCGTCTTGGTGTACTCCGCGTACATGGCGTCCTCGTTGTTGTCCATCTTGTTGAGGTGGCGCTTGGCGCACCCCGGGCCGGCGAGGGCGGCGGCGAGCAGGATCACGGTCGTGGTTCGCATGATGGTTCCTCGTGGAGGCTGGCGCCGGCGCTGCGCCCGGCCAGCCTGGGCATCCGGGGCATGATACCGCCCCCGCGGCCGGCGGTCACTTGCGGCGGAGCAGGCCGGCGGAGATGACGACGCGCTGGATCTCGCTCGTCCCCTCGTAAATCTCGGTGATCTTGGCGTCGCGGAAGTGGCGCTCGACCGGGTACTCGGTCACGTAGCCGTTGCCGCCGAACACCTGAATGGCGTCCTTGGCGACCTTGTTGGCGGTCTCGGAGGCGAACAGCTTGGCCATCGAGCTCTCGACCGAGTGCCGCTGCCCCCGCGCCTTGAGGCTCGCCGCCCGATAGGTCAGCAGGCGGGCGGCGTCGATGCCGACCTGCATGTCCGCGAGCATGAACGCGATCGCCTGGTGGTCGATGATCCGGCGGCCGAAGGTCTTGCGGTCGAGCGCGTACTCGGCCGCGGCCTCGAAGGCGGCGCGGGCGATCCCGAGGGCCTGGGCGGCGATGCCGATCCGCCCGCAGTCGAGGGTGGCCATCGCCACCTTGAAGCCGCCGCCGACCTGGCCGAGGATCTGGTCGTCGGACACGCGGTGGTCGGTGAAGAAGATCTGGCACGAGTGGCTGGCCCGGATCCCGAGCTTGTCGTCCTTCGGCCCGCGCGACACGCCCTCGCCGTGCATGTCGACCACGAACGCGGTGATGCCCCCGTTGCCGCGCTCCGGATCGGTCATGGTGAACAGGATCCCGGTGTCGGCCTGCGGGCCGTTGGTGATCCAGTTCTTCACGCCGCTTATCACCCAGCCGTCGCCGTCGCGCACCGCGGTGGTCTTCTGCGCCGCGGCGTCGCTGCCGGCGTTCGGCTCGGACAGCATGAAGCAGCCGAGCTTGTCGCCGCGCGCCAGCGGCACGAGCCACCGCTGCTTCTGCGCCTCGGTCGCGAACTTGAGCAGCGGGTCGCACACGAGCGAGTTGTTGACGCTCATGATCACGCCGGTCGACGCGCAGGCGGCCGAGACCTCCTCCATCGCGATCACGTACGAGATCGGGTCGAGGCCGGAGCCGCCGTAGGCCTCGGGGACCTCGATGCCGAGCAGCCCGAGCTCGGCCATGCGCCGCACCAGCTCCTTGGGGAACCGGGCCTCGCGGTCGAGCTCGGCGGCCAGCGGCTTCACCTCGCGGGCCGCGAACTCGCGGACCATCTTCTGCAGCGCTTCTTGGTCTTCGGTCAACGACAGGTCCATCGCGGTCTCCGCTTGCTTCTCACTGGCCCCTGAACTCGGGCTTGCGCTTGCCGAGGAAGGCCGCCATGCCCTCCTTCTGGTCGGCGGTGTCGAACAGGCCGGCGAACGCCTCGATCTCGAGCGCGTTGGCCTGCGCGAGCGGCAGGCCGGCGCCGGCGTGCAGCACCCGCTTGGCCTCGGCGACCGCCACGGGGCCCATCTCGGCGATCTTCCTGGCGGTGGCGAGCGCGGCAGGCAGCAGCTCGGCGGCCGGCAGCACGCGGTTGACGAGGCCGATCCGGGCCGCCTCGGCGGCGTCGATGGTGTCGCCGGTGAGGCACAGCTCGAGCGCGCGGGCCAGGCCGACGCGCCGCGCCAGCCGCTGGGTCCCGCCGAAGCCCGGGATCACGCCGAGCTTGACCTCGGGCTGGCCGAACTTGGCGTTCTCGGCCGCGTAGATGAAGTCGCAGGCGAGCGCCAGCTCGCAGCCGCCGCCGAGCGCGAAGCCGTGGACGGCCGCGATCGTCGGGATCGGCAGGCCCGCCAGCGCCTCGCCGACGCCGTGGCCGGCGCGGGCGAACTCGCGGGCTGTCCCGACGGACATGTCGGCCATCGCCGCGATGTCCGCCCCGGCGACGAACGACTTCTCGCCGGCGCCGGTCAGCACCAGCGCCCGCACGTCGCCCGCGCGGGCGGCCGCGGCGGTGTCGTCGAGCACCTGCGAAAGCCCGGCGATGACCTCGGGGTTGAGGGCGTTGAGCGCCTTGGGCCGGCTGATGGTGACGACGCGGACGCGGGCGTCGTCGCTGACGAGCAGCGTGTCGGTGCCGAGCATCGGCCTACTTCCCCTTGTTCGCGTAGTCGTAGAAGCCGCGCCCGGTCTTGCGCCCGTGCCAGCCCGCCGCCACGTGCATGCGCAGGATGTTGGCCGCGCGGTACTTGTCGTCGCCGAGCTCGCGGTGGAGCACGTCGGCGATCGCCAGGCAGGTGTCGAGGCCGATCAGGTCGGCCAGCTCGAGCGGGCCCATCGGGTGGTTGAGGCCGAGCTTGGCGCCGGTGTCGATGTCCTCCGGCGTGCCGAGGCCTTCCTGCAGGGCGAAGCAGGCCTCGTTGATCAGCGGGATCAGCACGCGGTTGACGAGGAAGCCCGGGCAGTCCTTGCTGGTGATCGTCGTCTTGCCGAGCTTCTGCGCCAGCGCCACCGTCGCGCCGTAGACGGCGTCGGCGGTCTGCAGGCCGCGGATGATCTCGACCAGCTTCATCAGCGGGACCGGGTTCATGAAGTGCATGCCGACCACGCGGTCGGGCCGCTTCGTCTGCGCCGCCAGCAGGGTGATGCTGATCGAGCTGGTATTGGTCGCCAGCACCGCGCCGTCGCCGAGCGCCGCGTCGAGCTCGCGGAACAGCTTCTTCTTGAGCTCGATGTTCTCGGTCGCCGCCTCGACCGCGAACTCGGCCGGGCCGAGGCCGGCCGCGCCGACCACCGCGGTGATCCGCTCGACGATCGCCGCCCGCTCGGCCTCGGCCAGCTTGCCCTTCTCGACCAGGCGCCCGAGCTGCTTGGCGATCCCGGCCTTGCCGGCGTCGGCGCGGGCCTGGTCGACGTCGGCCAGGAGCACCCGGTAGCCGGCCTGGGCCGCCACCTGGGCGATCCCGGCCCCCATCTGCCCCGCGCCCAGCACGCCGATCGTGCGGACGCTCGCGAGGATCTCGTCTGCGCTAGTCCCTTGGGTCATGTCCGATCTCCGGTGTGCCTTGGTTCAAGTACGAAAGTTCAGGCGCGCTCCACCATCAGCGCCACCGCCTCGCCGCCGCCGAGGCACAGCGACGCGACGCCGCGGCGCTTGCCCTCCTGCTTGAGGGCGTGGACCAGGGTGACGAGCACGCGGGCGCCGGAGCAGCCGATCGGGTGGCCGAGGGCGATGGCGCCGCCGCGGACGTTGAGGCGGTCGTGCGGGATGCCGAGCTTGTCGCCGTTGGCGAGGGCGACCACCGCGAAGGCCTCGTTGATCTCCCACAGGTCAACGTCGCCGACGGTCTTGCCGGTGCGGGCGAGCAGCCGCTCGATGGCGCCGGCGGGGGCCGTGGTGAACCACTCGGGCGCCTGGGCGAAGCCGGCGTCGCCGACGATGGTGGCGAGCGGGGTGATGCCGCGCTTGTCGGCCTCGGCGCGCGACATGACGACCAGGGCGGCCGCGCCGTCGTTGATCGTCGAGGCGTTGCCGGCCGTGATCGTGCCGCTCTTGTCGAACGCGGGGCGCAGGCCGGGCAGCTTCTCGATGTCGCCCTTGAACGGCTGCTCGTCCTCGCTGACGGTGACGGAGCCCTTCTTGCCGGGCACCTCGACCGGCGCGATCTCCTCGCGGAACAGGCCGGCCTTCACGGCCGCCTGGGCCCGGCGGAAGCTCTCGGCGGCGTAGCCGTCCTGGCGCTCGCGCGGGATCCCGCACTCGCGGGCGCACAGCTCGCCGGCCATGCCCATGTGGAAGTTCTTGTACGGGTCCCACAGGCCGTCGTGGATCATGCCGTCGACGAGCGTGCCGTTGCCCATGCGGTAGCCGGCGCGCGCCTGCGGCAACAGGTACGGCACGTTGGACATGCTCTCGATGCCGCCGGCGACCACGATCTCGGCGTCGCCGGCGCGGATCGCCTGGGCCGCGAGCATGACGGCCTTGAGGCCGGAGCCGCAGACCTTGTTGATGGTGAGGCAGCCGACGTGGTCGGGCACCCCGGCGCCGCGGCTGGCCTGGCGGGCGGGCGCCTGGCCCTGGCCGGCCGGCAGCACGCAACCGAGGATCACGTCCTCGACGTCCTTGCCGTCGACGCCGGCCCGCTGGAGCGCCGCGCGGACGGCGACGCTGCCGAGCTGGTGGGCGGCGAGCGGCGCGAGCGCCCCCTGAAACGCGCCGATGGGGGTGCGAGCAGCGCTGGCGATCACGACTTCCCGGGCCATCACGAAACTCCTTTTGCGCAGCCTGTGAACCTGGCGGGGCGCGCGGCGGCAGGTTCGTCGTCGCGGCGCCCGATGGTTCGCCAGGTCGGCTTAGCACGCGGGGACGCAAGATCTGAAGCCCTGGAGCCGGCCGCGCCCGCGACGCGACCTTTGCGCTGACTCACTGCGCTGGCGCATCCGCGACAGTTCGGGGAAATTTCGGCAGCGGCGCGGGGGGCTCGAGGTTTACGGTTGACGATGACCGCACAGATCGGGTACCCACGTGCGCCCTCGATGCCGGGGTAGCTCAGATGGTTAGAGCGAGGGATTCATAACCCCTAGGTCGGCGGTTCGATTCCGCCCTTCGGCACCCAAGCCCGCCCCACCGGCGGGCTTGTTTCTTTTAAAACACGGGGGCTCCCCGCGGCCTGGCCCGAGGGACAGCTCGCTGCCGCCGACTGCGTCACGCGCCGCGACCCGCGACGACCGAGGCGCCGCCGCTCGATCGCGGTGCGGGGCTCCGCAGTGCTCGTGCCGGCCCGCGCCGTAACCGCGCCGATCCAGGGGCCTGCGCCGAGTCTGGAGCCCGGGACGAGTCCTTCGGAGCGTGCCAGAGGCTCCTCCGCGAGCGCCTGCGGCCACATGTCCATTCGGACAGGTTGCTCGCGCGCGCTGTCCGGATGACCAGGCGAGGGTCTGCTCCGGCGACCGGAAGCGGACATGTCCTTCCGGACATGTCACTCCCTGCGCGAGGCCCCGGCGCCAATCTGTCTGTTGGGACAGGTCGCAAGCGCGGCCCCGCGTGACGCCCGGGCATGTCCCTCCCTGGCGAGCGCCGGCGCCGACATGTCCATGCGGACAGGTCGCAAGCGAGCGGCCGGCGGCGCCCGCTCGCCAGCTTCGCCCGGATGCGTCGGGTCACCCAGGCCGCCCCCGGTCGCCCCGCTCACGAGGCGACCAGTTGGACAGCTCACGCCTTCTTGTCGCGCGGATCGGGCTTGGCGCCGGGCTTTGCGGCCTCGTCGGGTTCGGCGCTCTTCGGGCCGAGGGGCGCGCGGGGCAGCAGGCCGCCCAGGCCGCCGCCCGGCCCCGGGATGTCGAACAGGCCCGACTTGCCCTGCGACCGCGAGCTGCCGAGGCCGACCCCGCCGAGCGGTTGGAACGGCTTCGGCGCGGGCGTCGGCTCTGCGGCCGCGGGCGCCGGGGGCTCCTGCGCCGCGGGCGTCGGTGCCGGCTCCGCGGCGGCCGGCTGCTCGCCGGCCGGCTTCGAACCTGCTCCAGGGGACATGGCCGAAGTGCCAGCCGCTCCCGGCCCCGCCGGCTGGGCCGCCTTCGCACCTGACCCCGGGGACATGCTCGTGGCGCCAGCCGTCGTCGCGCCCGGACGCGCCGGCTCGCCCGGGTTGGCCGCGGCGGCGGGCTTCGCGGCCGTCTCCGCCGGCTTCGCGGTCTCCGCCGCCGCCGGCTTGGCCCCGCTCGCCGCGCCCGGGCTGCTCGCCGGCTTCGCCGGGGTCGCAGCCGCGGAGGCCCCGCCCGCCGACTTGGCCGCGTCCGTCGCGGCCTTCGCTACGCCGCTCGTCGCGGCGCCGGAGGGCGTCGCCGCAGCTGTCCCGACAGTCCTGTCCGATCCGCCAGCCAGACCCGGCGACGTCGCGGCCGGCGTCGCGCTTGCAGCCTTCGCCGGCCCGGTCGCCAGCCCCTCGGCCGCGCCCGTCCTGACCGTCCCCGCGGGCCCCGTCGTGCTCCCGCTCCTCGCCGCTGCGCCGGTGTCGCCCGAGGTCTTGGCGCCGCTCGTCGCGCTCGCGGCCGCGGCCGGCGCGCTCGGGCCCGGCGTGGTCGCGGACTTCGCCGGCGCGCTCGTTCCGGGCGTCACGGCGCTCGCCGCCTTCGCCGGGCCGCTGGCCGGGCGACCGCTCGTCGCGCTCGCGGCCGTGGCCGGCCCGCTCAGGCTCGGCGAGACCGAGGGCTTCGCCGGCGCGCCAGTTCCGGGCGTCGCGGCGCTCGCCGCCTTCGCCGGACCACTCGCCGGTCGACTCTGCGTCGCGCTCGTCGCACCACCCGCCGCCTTCGCCGGGCCGCTCAAGGCGGGCGCGGCCGGGCTGCTCGCCGCCTTGGCCGGCTCGCTCGCCCCGCCGATCTTCCCGACCCCGGCAGCCGGCTTCCCCGGCTCGACGCTGCTCGCCTTCACGGCCCCGCTCGCGCTCGCGGGGCCCGTCACGGCGGCGGCGGCCTTCGCCGGTCCGCTGGCGAGACCCGCCGACATCGTCGCGGCAGCGGCCGGCGGCGCCCCGGCCCCGCTGGCGGCGTTCGGCTCGCTCGTCGCGGCCGGCGCGGGCCCGGAGCCCGCGCGACCCGTCGCGGCCGACACCGTCGCGCCGACCCCCGCGGGCGCGCGCCCCGGCGAGGGCGACGACCACCGCGGAGCCTCGGGCGCCTTGCCCACGCTCGTCTCCGAGGTCGTGGCCGGTCGCGTCGGCAGCGCCCCGCCCGGCGGCGCGAACGTCCGCCCCGCCGCGGGGCCCGACGCAGCCGCGGGAGTCACCGCCGGCTGCCCGAGCGCCGGCGTCGCCGGCCTGCTCGTCGGGACAGGCCCCAAAGCACCTGCCCCTGGAGTCACCGCCGGCTGCCCGTGCGCCGGCGTCGCCGGACTGCTCGTCGGGACAGGTCCCGAAGCACCTGCCCCCGGGGACACCGCCGGCTGCCCGTGCGCCGGCGTCGCCGGCCTGCTCGTCGGGACAGGTCCCGAAGCACCTGTCCCCGGGGACACCGCCGGCTGCCCGTGCGCCGGCGTCGCCGGCCTGCTCGTCGGGACAGGTCCCGAAGCACCTGTCCCCGGAGACACCGCCGGCTGCCCGTGCGCCGGCGTCGCCGGCCTGCTCGTCGGGACAGGTCCCGACAAACCTACCCCCGGCGTCGCCGCAGGCTGCCCGAGCGCCGGCGTCGCCGGCCTGCTCGTCGGGACAGGTCCCGACAAACCTACCCCCGGCGTCGCCGCAGGCTGCCCGAACACGGGCGTCGGCCGGCTCGGCAGCCCCCCGCTCGGCGGGGGCGCGGCCCCCTGCCCTTGCGCCGGCCTGGCCGCAGGCACAGGTCCCGAGGCACCTGTCCCCACCCCCGGCTGCGCTTGCGCCGGCGCCCCGGGCTTGCTGCCCAGCCCCGTCAGGCCGGGCGGAGGCGCCACCGCGGGCTGCCCCAGGATCGGCGTCGGCCGGCTCACCAGCCCCGGCGGCGGCGCCACCGCAGGCTGCCCCAGCACGGGCGTCGGCCGGCCGCCGAACACCGGCGGCCCGGCCGGCGGCGCCGCCGCGAGCGAGGCCGGCCGCGTCGGCGCGGGCCCGACGACCGTCTGCGACTTGCCGGCGGCCGGCACCGGCCCCGACACGCCTGTCCCCGGGCGCATGCTCGAAGCGACAGGTCCCGAAGCGCCTGCCCCTTGCGACATGTCCCCCGCGACCTGTCCCGGCGCGCCTGTCCCTTGCGCCTGGGCCGCGCGCACGCTCTCCGGCACCGGCAGCTCGGCCGGCATCATCATCTGGACCGTGTCTTCGTTGGGATCGGGCTCGCCGTCCTCGAGCTCGTCGACCTCGTCGGCGTCGACCTCGGCGACCTCCTCGTCGCCGGCGTCCGCGTAGCCCTGCTCGCCCTCGCCGTCGCTCGCGCCCGCCTCGCCCTCGCCGTACTCGCCCTCGCCGTAGCGGCCCTCGTACGCCCCGCTCTCGCTCAGCGGCTCTTCCTCGGCCGCCGCCGCGGCGATCGTCTCCGCCGCGGTCGCGTCCTGCTCGGCCTGGGCCGCCTCGTCGAGCTCGGCCTCGGGCGCCGGCGCGCTCGCGGCGGGCTCGTCGGCGTCGACGGCGATCTCCACCGACTGCGAACTCGGCCCGGCGGCCTTGACCGGCTTCGAGTCCGGGCGCCCGTCGAGGCGCGCCGGGATCCCGAGCGAAGCGCGCCGCTCCTCCAGGATCCGGCGCAGCTCGGCCCGCCCCTCGCGGGTCAAAAGCGTGCGCGAGCGCGCCTTGGGCGCCTCGCCGACGCTCGCCCCGGCGCCGCTGCCGGCCGCGAGCGCCTGCGTCCGCAGCGTCTCGTCGACGTTGATCTCGAAGTCCTCCGCGGCTGGCCCATCGGACAGGTTGGCGAACGGCCCGCTGACCCGCGGCGGCGGCTTCTGCGGCGCCGGCGCGGCCGGCAGGCTGCGCGGGCGGATCGAGCCGGCCATCGGGTCGGTCTTCGGCCGCGGCCCGACGCCGCCGGTGGGCACCGCCGCCGGCGCCGCCGGGCGCTGCGGCGGACGCTGCGGCTCCTCCCAGTCGTCCTCCTCGCACAGCTGGTTGAGGACATCCTGGACCACCACGCGCATCACGTTGGCGCTCGGCCAGCGCGCCATCGGCTCGAACGCCAGCGCCCGGTCGACCAGCTCGATCAGCGGGCGCGGCAGGTCCGGCCGCAGCGTCCCCAGCGAGCGCGCCGGCGTGCGGGCCACCGCGAGCAGGCGCTCGATCACGGGGCCCGTGGCCGGGAAGACCGTCTCGCCCGACATCGCCCGGAACATCGTCGCCGCGATCGACCACAGGTCGCTGCGCGCGTCGAGGTTGTCGTTGTCGGCGCGGGCCTGCTCGGGCGCGATGTACGAGACCGTGCCGAACACGATGCCGTCGCTCTGGTCGAGCGCCTCGGCCGACAGCTCGCGCACGCGAGCGAGGCCGAAGTCCAGCAGCTTCACGCTGCCGTCGCGGCACAGGAAGATGTTGGCCGGCTTGATGTCGCGGTGGAGGATGCCCTTCGAGTGGGCGGCCGCGAGCACCTCGAGCAGCGCGTCCGTCATCTCGAGCACGGCGACCGGGGGCAGCTGGCCCAATCGCTCCAGGCGCGCCTCGAGCGACTCGCCGTCGAGCAGCTCCATCACCAGGTACACGTCGCCCTCTTCGGTGATGTCGTCGTCGAGGACGTGGACCGCGTTGCGGTGGCCGACGCTGTTGGCCGCGTAACCTTCGCGCAGGAAGCGGCGGCGCGCCTGCTCGTTGCGGAGGAAGAGCGTGTGCAGCACCTTGAGCGCGGCGCGGTTGCCGTTGCGATGCGTGGCCGCGTACACCGACGCCATCCCGCCGATGGCGATCAGGTTGTCCAGGTGCCACTTGTTTCGCAGCCACCGGCCCACACGACTTTGGGCCTCCGACAAGAATCTCGTGCTGCTGCCCCCGACCAAGCGGGCCCAGGATCACGACTGAGGGCGTGAGGTGTCAAGCACGCTGGGGTGTACGCGCCGCAGTTCGGCCGCTGTCCGCCGCCGAGCCGCGTTCGCCGCCGCGTCCGGCCCGCGCCACCGGCCTCATGCGCGGCCGAACGACGCTCGCCTGCCACCTGCGCTGCGCACCGGGCGGTTCCGCCCGAGCCCGCAGCGATCGCAGCGGACCCTGCCCGCAGGACCATGCGGGGCGCCCTGCGGCCAAGGACCGCACCCGGCCCGCGGCGCGCTTTCGTCGGTTTTTTGGTCGGCCTCCGCGACCGGTCTACGCTCCCACACCGTGGAACTCGCAACCGCGCAGCGCCCGACCCTCTCCGATCTCGGCGACCACTTGCCGGGGGGCGAGGTCATCGAGCTGCCGGTCGAGATCGAGAGCCCGCTCGAGCACCTCGAGCGCTACACCGTGATGCGCCTGATCGGCGCCGGCGGGATGGGCAAGATCTACCAGGCCTACGACCGCCTGCTCGAGCGCAACGTGGCGCTCAAGGTCATGCACGCCGACATCCCGCCGCGCGAGCAGCGACGCTTCCGCCGCGAGGCCATCCTCGGCGCGCGCCTCCTGCACCCCTGCCTCGTGCGGGTCTACGACATGGGCGTCGACGAGCGCGGCCAGACCGAGTGGATGGCGATGGAGTACCTGCCGGGCACCGACATGCTGCGGCTGCTCGACGCCACCCGCGCGCGCGGCCGGGCCCTGCCGTGGCCGGCCCTGGTGCGGGGCCTGACGCAGGTGCTGATGGGCCTGCAGTACCTGCACGACTGCCGGGTGGTTCACTGCGATGTGAAGCCGGCCAACATGTTCGTGACCCGCGATCCGAACACGCGCTTCCTTACGACCAAGCTGCTCGACCTCGGCATCGCCTACGACCTCGACGGCCCGCGGCCCGGGCCGACCGAGCCGCTCTGTGGCGACCCCAACTACATCGCCCCCGAGCAGACCATGCACGGCGGCGTCATCGATCCGCGCACCGACATCTACGCCGTCGGCGTCAGCCTCTACGAGCTGGCCACCGGCGTGCTCCCGTTCGAGGAGCTGACGAGCGCCCCGCTGCACGAGCTGCTGCTGGCCCAGCGCGACCGGACGCCCCCGCCGCCGAGCTCGCGCTTGCCGGCCGGCACGCCGCCTGAACTCGCGGACAGGCTCGACTGGATCTTCAGCCGCGCCTGCGCGAAGGATCCTGCGCGCCGCTATCCGAGCGCGCGGGCGATGCAGGCTGCGCTGAACGCCGAGTGATCGGGCGAACCCTGCTCGCGGTTCATTGCCCCCGATCGCAGATCCGGTGCGGCCTGGGAGCCTCGCTTGCCGACGTCGATCGCCGATGCGTATGATCGCGCAGCGTGCTGAAGACCGTTCGCGTCCCGCCTCGCTTCGAGCCGCTGTTCGAGCAGGCGCAGGAGTACGTGGGCCGGATCTTCGCCGAGCGGCGTGACGTCCCTGACAGGGCGACCATCGAGGTGTTCGGCCAGCGCTACATGCTGGTGCGGGCGCGGGCCATGTCGGTCGAGTTCTTCGAGATGGTCCAGCGGCTGTACCGCGACAAGGGCCAGGACGAGGCCCTGGGGGTCGCCCGTAGCCTCTTGTTCGACATCGCTCACGCCATGGGCCTGGCCGACGCCAACGATTTTGCGGAGCGCATGCAGTTGCAAGATCCGATCGCCCGGCTGTCCGCGGGGCCGATCCACTTCTCGCACTCCGGCTGGGCCTTCGTGGACATCTCGCCAGACAGTCGTCCGGCCCCGGACGAGAGCTTCTACCTCCTCTACGATCACCCCTACTCGTTCGAGTCGGACTCGTGGATCGACGCCGGCAAGCGCACCGATTTTCCGGTGTGCGTGATGAACGCGGGCTACTCCTCGGGCTGGTGCGAGGCCAGCTTCGGCGTCCCGCTGGTGGCGACGGAGATCCTCTGCCGGGCCAAGGGTGACGAGCACTGCCGCTTCATCATGGCTCATCCCTCGCGGATCGAGGGCTACATCGACGCCTATCTCCACGGCCAGCCGCACCTCGCCCGGCACGTCACGCGCTACGAGATCCCCGGCTTCTTCTCCCGCAAGCAGCAGGAGGACGAGCTGCGCAGCCGCGAGGAGCAGTACCGCGGGATCTTCGAGGCCGGCACCAACGCGCTGCTGATCCTCGACGACGCCGGCGTGGTCGTGCAGGCCAACCCGGCCGCCTCGCGGCTGTTCCGCTGCTCGCGCGACGACCTCGCCGGCCGGCGCTTCGCCGACCTGCTGGCGGCCTCGGGCGGCGCCGACCTGTTCGCCCGCATGCGGGCGGCCGTCCACGACCACGGTCACTTCCTATCCGAAGGGACAGCCGTGACGCACGACGGCCGGACCTACATCGTCGAGCTGCGGGGCGCCCGCTTCCGCCTGCAGAACCGCGACCATCTGCTGGCCGTCCTCACCGACATCACCGAGCAGAAGCGGGCCCAGCTCGCGCTGCGCCAGGCCCACGACGAGCTCGAGCAGCGGGTCCGCGAGCGCACCGCCGAGCTCGAGCGGCTGAACCAGCAGCTCCACCTCCTGAACAAGCAGCTCGTCTCGGCGCGCGACTCGGCGATCGACGCCAGTCGGGCCAAGAGCGCCTTTTTGGCCAACATGAGCCACGAGCTGCGGACCCCGCTCAACGCCATCATCGGCTACAGCGAGCTGCTCGAGGACGAGAGCAGCGACGGCGGGCGCCGGCTCGACCTCGGCGATCTCGGCAAGATCCGCGGCGCCGCCCGCCACCTCCTCGACCTGATCAACGACATCCTCGACGTCTCCAAGATCGAGGCCGGCAAGATGGACCTGTTCGTCGAGGACTTCGCGGTCGACGAGCTGGTCGAGGAGGTCGTCGCCACCATCGAGCCGCTCGCCCGCAAGAACGACAACCGGCTCGAGATCGCCGCCTGCCCCGGCCTCGGCGCCGTCGCCCTCGACCGCACCAAGGTCAAGCAGATCATCATCAACCTGCTCAGCAACGCCTGCAAGTTCACCCACCGCGGCGTCGTCGGCCTCCGGGTCTCGCGCGAGGCCGGGCCGCGCGGCGAGCAGCTCGTCGTCGCCGTCCAGGACACCGGCATCGGCATCGACCCCGCCCGCCTCGAGGAGCTGTTCCAGCCGTTCCGCCAGGCCGACGAGTCGACCACCCGCAAGTACGGCGGCACCGGCCTCGGCCTGTCGATCAGCCGCCACTACGCCGAGATGATGCACGGGCGCATCGAGGCCCGCAGCGCCCCCGGCCAGGGCTCGACCTTCACCGTGACCCTGCCGATCGCCGTCCACAGCGTCGAGGCCGCCGAGTGAACCCGAGGACATGCCCCTCGAGGCATGTCCCTAAAGGCATGGGCATGAAGACATGTACCTCGGCGCATGTCCTCCGCGCCATGCTCGTCGCTCGCCGCGACGACGGCCTGCCGGCCTCGTCTTGAAGACATTGCACCGCGAGGGCGCCGGGCTCCCCGCACGTCGGCCCCCGCATCCGCGCGCGCCCGGCCGCCTCAGCCGATGAGGCGGCCGGCGCGGTAGTCGGCGAACGCCTGCCGCAGCTCCTCGTCGGTGTTCATCACGAACGGCCCGCGGCGGGCCACCGGCTCGCCCAGCGGCCGGCCGGCGAGCAGCAAGAGGCGCGCCCCCTCGTCGCTCGAGACCGCCAGCGTGTCGCCGTGGCCGAGCACGCCGACCTGTCCCTTGAGCAATTTGCGGCCGTCGCTGCCGAGCCGCGCCGCGCCCTCGAGCACGTAGGCGAACGACGAGGTCAGGTCGCAGGCGATGTGCTGGCGCAGGGCCGCCCCGGCCGCGAGGCTCACGTCCATCAGCAGCGGCCGCACCGTCACCCCGTCGACCGGCCCGCGCTTGCCGGCCAGCTCACCGGCGACCAGCCGCACCTGCGCGTCGTCGACGGTCAGCGTCGGGATCGTCTCCGGCCCGAGCTCCTGGTAGCGGGGCTTCGTCATCTTCTCCGCCGCCGGCAAGTTGACCCACAGCTGGAAGGCCCACAGCTGCCCGTCGCCCTGCTGGCGCGGCATCTCCTCGTGGACGATCCCGCGGCCCGCCGTCATCCACTGCGCCGCCCCGGCCCCGATCCGCCCGTGGTTGCCGACGCTGTCGCGGTGCTCGAACGCCCCCGCGAGCACGTACGACACGGTCTCGAACCCGCGGTGCGGGTGCTCGGGGAAGCCGGCCTGGTACTCGTCGGGCCGATCGCTGCGGATCTCGTCGAGCAACAGGAACGGGTCCAGCGCCGGCAACCCGCGGTGCCCGAGCGCGCGCCGGATCGTCACTCCGGCCCCGTCGCGCGACGGCTGAAACTCGTGCACCGCCGTCACGTCCCGCACCGTCGCGCTCTTCTTCACCAGCGGCGTGGTGATGGCCGGCGGTGTACAGCCGGTGAACAGCAGCGCGGGAGCGGCCTTCAAGAGCGAGCGGCGCGTCGTGACGGACACGCCCTCACGCTAAGCCCGCCCGCACAGCGTTTCAACAACCCGGCGATGCGCCTCATGTCACGTGCCGCGGCATGGCCGAACGGTCATGTGTCCGCCGGCGGCGAGGCCGCCGGACGCGTCGTCCGTGGATCCACCCGCCAGCCCCGTGGCCCGAGCCGAGGGTGCCCGGCACCGTGATCACTGCAACAGCAAGAGGCGAGCCAGCGCCGTTCGACCACAAGGACATGCGCTCCTCCGTGCATTTCGCGTCGGCGCAGCGGACGTCGGAGGCGGCCGAGTTCGGCTCGCTCGCTTGCGGAGTCGACAGCGCCGGCGACGCTCTTCGTCGCGTGAAAGGGCCTGCGCAAGCGAGGCTCACGGGACGCCGGCGGCGAACTGTCCGCTCCGTCGCGGCCCGGCGACCGCGGCAGCCGGTCCGATCCCCGCGCACCCCCTGGCCGCCGATCCTTCGCTCCCAGCCCGCGGATCGCGGATCGATCCCCCCCGCGCGCCTCGCCTCGGGCCCTAACCGCTGCGTCGGCCGCTCTTCTGCCCGCTCGAGCGCCGGGCCGCTCATCACGACTTCGCGAGCTCCCGCTCGCGTGAACCGGACGCTGCGGCGCGGATGCCCGACGCCAGGCTTGTTCGCCTGCGCCGTCACCGGAGCGAGTCGAGCGACCTCGTCGGCCTCAGCTGCGCTCGCTCGGATCGAGCCCCTGGATCCCCGCCACCATCACCGCGTGCAGGCGAGGCTCGTCGATGTGCGCCGCGATCGCGTCGGCGGTGCGGTCGCGCAGGCGTACGATGTCGACCAGCGTCTTGCCCTCGGGCGCGAGGGCCGGCAGCACCTGCACGTCGATCGGGACATGTCGCGGGAGCCATGTCCCATCGTGCAGGGCGCTGCGAGTGCCGCGCAGCGCGATCGGCACCACCGGCACGCCGAGCTCGCTGGCCAGGCGGAACGCCCCGAGCTTGAACGGACGCAGCCCGGCCTCGCGGCTGAACGTGCCCTCCGGGAACACGACCACCGGCGCGCCCGCGCGCAGCACCTCCGCCACCGCCTCGAGCCCGGCCAGCGCGCGCTCCGCCTGCAGGCGCTCGATCAGCACGTGGCCGGCCCGGCGGATCAGCGGCCCGAAGGCCCGGTTGTCGCGGCACTCGCCCTTGACCACGAAGCGGATCGTGTCGGGCAGCGCCGCCAGCAGCACGAACGGGTCGAGGTAGCTGCAGTGGTTGGGCGCCAGGATACATGGCCCTTCGGGCATGTTCTCGAGGCCAGTCACGTTCGGGCGCAGGCCGATCGTCGTCAGCGTCGCGCGCGCCACGTTGCGCGAGAACTTGCGCAGCGGCGCGCCGGACGGGATCAGGCGCCCGGCCGCGGTCGAGGCCGCCAGCATGCCGCCGAACGTGCCGAGGGCGAAGCTGCCGTACGCGACCTCGCCGGCGCGGCCGGCCAGCGCCCTCGCGCGGCGCGGCAGCCCGCGCAGGTACAGCCCCGCGGCCTGGCGGGCGAACGACCCGTGCCCGCGGCCGAGCTCGCCGGCGAGGTACAGCCGGCGCGTGTCGCCGCGGCGGATCTTCCCGCTCGACGTCTTCGGCACCGCGCCGGGCCCCGTCAGCACCACGCGGTCGGGCGGGATCCCGACCGTGCCCGCGATCGCCTCGCCGATCTTCTGCTGCAGCGCCGCGCGGGCCTCGGGTCGCTCCTCCTTCGTCTCCGCGACCACCACGATCGACTCGGTGCCGCTGCCGTCGTCGCGCACGGCGAACGCCGCCACGCAGCCCTGGCGCACCCCGGGCACCGCCCCGGCCGCGGCCTCGAGCTCGTGCGGGTAGTAGTTGCGGCCGCCCTTGATGATCAGGTCCTTCACGCGGCCGGAGATGAACAGCTCGCCGTCGACGAGGTAGCCGAGGTCGCCCGAGTCGACCCAGCCGCCCTCCAGCTTGACCTTCGCGGTCGCCTCCGGGTTGCGGTAGTAGCCCTTGAACGCCGACGGCCCGCGGAACAGGATCCGGCCCTGGCGGCGGTCGGGCAGCGTCGCGCCGGCCTCGTCGGCGATCCGCACCTCGTGGTTCGGCACCGCCGAGCCGCAGCCGACGAAGTGCAGCACCTCGCTCTCGGGCGCGCCTCCGGCGGCCGGTCGCGCCTCGCCCGTCGCCTCGAACGTCGCGCGCTCGACCCGGTCGACGAGCGGCCCGCGGCCCGGCGGCGGGAACGTCACCGCGACCATGTTCTCGGCCAGGCCGTAGGCGCAGAACAGCGCCTCGCGGCGGAAGCCCGCGGGCGCGAGGTGGTCGGCGAAGCGATCGAGCGTGGCCGGCAGGATCGGCTCGGAGCCGTTGAGCAGCGCCCGGATCTGGCCGAGCTGCAGCGGCGCGATCGTCTCGGGCGGCACCCGCTTGACGCACAGGTCGAACGCGAAGTTCGGCGCGCAGGCGATCGTGCCCTTGTAGCGCGAGAACGCCTGCAGCCACCGCTCCGGCCGGGCCAGGAACGTCACCGGCGACAGGATCACCGTGGGTGTCCCGAAGTACAGGTTCATCAGCCACCCGCCGACCAGCCCCATGTCGTGGTAGAGCGGCAGCCAGCTGACCATCACGTCGCCGGCCCGCAGCGCGCAGCCCTCGGCCGCCGCGCGGATGTTGGCGAGCACGTTGGCGTGCGTCAGCTCGACGCCCTTGGGGTCGCCGGTGCTGCCCGACGTGTACTGCAGCAGCGCCGTGTCGTCCCCGCGCAGGTCGGCCGCCACCGCGGTGTCGAGGCTGGCGTCGGCCAGCGCCTCGTCGACGTCGACCACCTGCCCGAGCGCCGGCACCTGGTCACGCACCAGCTCGGCGACCCTGGCCGCGCGGGCGAACGTGATCAGCACCTCGGCCTCGGCGTTGGCCAGGATCTTCGCCTCGCGCTGGATGTACTCGGCGATCCGGTCGAGGCGGAACGGCGGGTACAGCGGCACCGGCACCCCGCCGGCCAGCAGCGCGCCCATGAACGCCGCGAAGTACCCGCGCGACGTCGGCAGCATGATCGCCACCTTGCCCCCCGGCCTCAGCCCGCGCCGCCGCAGCGCCGCCGCCACCCGGCCCGCGTCGCGCCGCAGCGCCGCGTAGGTGATCGCCTCCTCGCGCCCGTCCTCGCGCAGGAGCATGATGTGGACCCGCCCCGGCGCGTGCGCCACGTGGTGCTCGAGCGCCTCGATCAGCGTCTGCGCGGCGGCGGGCGCCGGCGCCGGCGGCTCGGTCGGAAGGGACAGGTCCTCGGGGACATGCGCTTTCGGACCTGTGCTCTCGGGCATGTCCGAGGCGCCATCCCCGCGCGCCTTGCGGGCCAGCGCGACCAGCTGGCGCGGCGTGTCGGCGACGCTGAGCGCCTCCTCGGGGAACACCACGCCGAGGCGGGCTTCGAGGCGGCCGAGCAGCTCGACGCGCTCGAGGCTGCCGAGGCCGAGCTCGCGCTCGAGCGACGCGTCGAGGTTGAGGTGGCCGAGGCCGCGTCCGTCGCCGACGGCAAAGATGAGCTCGCCGACGACGGCGAGGACCGTGGCCTCCTCGATCGGGCCCGGGGCGGAGGGCGTGGCTGACATGGCGGGCACGATACCCGATCCGCGCCGCCCTCGCCGTCACCGGCGCGGCGGGCCCAGGCGCGCGCGCCGGCGGCCGCGGCTCACTGCAGCTTGAACTCGATGCGGCGGTTCTTGGCCTTGCCGGCCTTGGTGTTGTTGTCGGCGATCGGCTCGTCGGGGCCGGCGCCGCGGGTCGTGATCCGCGCGGAGTCGATCCCCTTGTCGGTCAGGTACTTCTTGACCGCGTCGGCGCGCCGCTTCGACAGGTCGACGTTGTGGTCGCGGTCGCCCGAGCTGTCGGTGTGGCCGCTGATCTCGACCTTCACCGACGGGAAGTCCTTCAGCACCCTGACCGCGTTGTCGAGCGTCCCGCGCGACGTCTTCTTGATCGTGTCCTTGTCGACGTCGAAGTAGATGCCCTTGATGACGCCGGTGAACTTGGTGACCGCGCGCGGGACCTCGTCGGCGCAGCCGTCGTCGTCCTGGTAGTTGTTGCGGGTCTCCGGGATCGCCGGGCACTTGTCGTCGCGGTCGGGGATCCCGTCCTTGTCCTTGTCGGGCAGCGGGCAGCCGTCGGGCGCGATGCCCTTGTCGTCGGGGCACTTGTCCTTGCTGTCGACGAAGCCGTCGCCGTCGCGGTCCTTCTCCGGGCAGCCGTCGGGCGCGATGCCCGGCTCCTGCGGGCAGGCGTCGACCGAGTCGAGGAAGCCGTCGCCGTCGGCGTCGCCCTCGACCGCCACCGGGCAGCCGTCGGGCGCCACGCCCGGGGTCGTCGGGCACTTGTCGACCGAGTCCTTGAACCCGTCGCCGTCGCTGTCCGGATCGTCCTTCGCGGCCGGCTGCTTCTTGCGCAGCACGAACGACAGGCCGAGCAGCACCTCGAGGTGGTGCGTGCGGCCGCCGTCGATCGCGTACTGGGCGGTCGCGTTGTCGCGGACGTCGAGGCGCAGCGCCAGGTAGTCGTTGATGTAGAACTTCACGCCGCCGCCGAAGTGGATCGCCGGGTCGACGTCGCCGCCGAGCCCCGACGTGCCGAGCAGCCCGGCGCCGATCAGCACGAACGGCGAGATCCGGTACGGCAGCTGCGCCAGCGCGTAACCGCGGAAGCCGCCGAGCACCGCGCCCTTGCCGTCGTTCTCGGTCTTCGTCGGCATGATCGCGCCCTCGAGCTCGAGCCCGAGGAACGACAGCGGATAGAAGCCCGCGCGCAGGCCGATGTCGGGCGCGACCGTCTTGTACGGCTGCCAGTTGGGCGGCTCGCCCGGCTGCGGCGGCAGGTACAGCTCGTGGTCGCGGGCCGGGAACATCAGGCCGGCGAAGATCCCGAACTCGCCCGACATCGCCGTCGGCCGGTAGCGCTTGATCCACGGCACCCCGCTGCGATCCTTCGCCTTCTTCTCGCGCTTCTTCTTGCCGGCCTTGGCGTCGCCCTTGGCCTCGGCGCCGGCCGGCGCCAGCGAGATCGACCCCTCCGCCTTCGCGCCCTCCGGCTCCTGCGCCGCCGCCGGCAGCGAGAGTGACGAGAGGACCACAGCAGCAGCGACGGGGAGCGAGAGCTTGGACATGGCGCGGACTCGTGGGGAGGCGCCGCGCCGGCGATGCGCGGCAAACCCTTGTACATGCGTTCGTCGGCGTTGCCTAGGCAGCGCCAGCCCCCGTGCGGCCGCGAAGACCCGGCCCGGGCCGCCGCGCATGGTTCTACGGACAGGTGCAGACGACCCTCGCGACCGCGCGCGCCAGCGCCCCTGTGGTACGGTCCCGCGCGCCATGACGGCCGTCCTCTTCGCCCATCCTCGCTGCGACACCTGCCGCAACGCGCGGCGCTGGCTCGACGCGCACCACGTCGCCTACGACGTCGTCGACCTCACCGTCCGCGCCCCGACCTCCGCCGAGCTGCGCGCGATCCAGCAGAACTCCGGTCTGCCCGCGCGCAAGCTGTTCAACACCTCCGGCCAGGCCTACCGCGCCGGCGGCTTCGGCGAGCGGCTCAAGGCCATGGACGACGACGCCATGATCGCCGCGCTGGCGGCCGACGGTCTGCTCGTCAAGCGCCCGATCTTCACCCGCGGCGCGCTCGCCCTGGTCGGCTTCTCTGCGGACGCCTACGCGCGCGCGCTCGCCTGAGCGGCCTGTAAGAGCCCGCGCAGGCCGGTCGTTGGGGGACCGCCGGCACGCACCGCGAGGAAATCGGTTCGCGGTTCGCCGGGTCCACAGGTACGCCATGACCGCCCTCGCCTATCCCCGCCCCGTCCGCCTGCCGGCCTCCGCCAAGCTCGTCCTCCTCGCCCTCCTCGCCGCCCTCGCCGTGATCGCCCCCCGGCCCGCGCGCGCGAGCGAGGGCGAGGTCGCGACCGACTTCAAGCGCGGCGTGTTCGCCGAGTTCGCCTGGCGCCCCGCCCTCGTGCCGCTGCGCAACGACGCCATGCCGGCCGCGCGCACCCACATGACCCTGGGCGCCCGCCTGTCCCCCGCAATCGCGCTCGGCACCATGGCCCACATGACGATCTATTTCGACAAGGACCAGAAGGTCGGCGCCGGCCTCGACGCGATGATCCAGGTCAACGTCACCCGCGGCTTTTATCTCCGCGCCGGCGCCGGCGCGATCAGCCACGTCCCGGTCGCCCGCGAGATCACGACGCGCACCCCCGGCTACGGCGGTCAAGTCGGCCTCGGCTACGCCTTCCGCCTCGGCAAGGACAAGGGCAAGGGCCCCGGCGCCGCGCTCGCTCTCGGCGCCGACTACGACCTGCGGATCCTCCCCGACAAGCGCCGCCGGGGCATCCTCGTCCTCGGCCTCTCCTTCATGTTCGGCTGAGGCCGCGTTCGTCGACCGGCCGCGGAGCCATCACGTTCGCTCGCAGCCGCGAGTCATGGCCCGTCCCTCCGCGACCCCGCGCTCCCGCATCCTCGCTCACCCGCGCCGCGCAACGTGGATGGTCTCCCGCTGGCGATGCTTCAGCTCGATCGCCCGCGCCTCCGGCAACTCGAGCCGCGGCCCCACGCATCACGTCCGCCTCGCTACCCCGTGGTCCCTCATCGCCTCGATCGCTCGCAACTCGCTCGCGCAGCCGCGTCACGTCCGGCTCGCCACCACCGCGGTCGCCAGCGCCTCGATCGCTCGCCGCACCCGCGCCGTGCTCTCGTAGCAGGGGGCGCCCAGCCGCAGCAGCGGCGTGCGCTTGCCCGCTCGGCGATCGACCACGCAGCGCAGGTGGATCCCCGCCCGATGCAGCGCCGTGCACACCGCCTCGACGTCGACCCCCGGCAGCGCCACGCTGACCGTCGCCAGCAGTTGCTCGGCCGTCGGCGGCGCCTCGCGCTCCTCGCCCGTGATCGGGTCGAAGAACCGGTGCGCCACGCCGGCCGCGACCAGTCGCTCGTGGAGCTCGCGCGCCGACCAGGCCGCGAGGGTGCGGCTCCGCTTGAGCGCGACGTGCCCGAGCGCCGCGTGCAGATCCAGCGCCGCGGCCAGGCCCGCGTAGATCGAGAAGTCGTGCGTCCCACGCCGCTCGAGCCCCGCCGCGCCGCTCTCCTCGCCGCCTGGGGCCAGCAGCGGCAGTTCGGCCCGCGCCCGCGGGGAAGTCCAGGCGAAGCCCGTGCCGGGCGGCCCGAACAGCCACTTGTGCCCGCTGGCGACCACGAAGTCGGCCCCCGGCAGCGCCGGCGGCACCAGCCCGAGCGCCTGCGCCGCGTCGACGATGACGAACACCTCGGGCGCCGCCGCCCGCACCGCCGCCGCGATCTCCCGCACCGGCACGACCTGCCCGATCGTACAGGTCACCTGCGACAGCAACACGATCGCCGGCCGCTGCACCGCCGCGATCGCGCCCGCGGCCGCCGGGTCGCGCAGCGCCGAATCGGGCAGCGTCGCGGCGCGAAACCCCGCCTCGAACGCCGCCGTCGCCGACGGGTGCTCGTGCTCGCTCGTCAGCACCAGCGGCGCCTCTCCGCCGCCGAGCCGCTCGCGCAGCGCGTGACCGATCGTCCGCAGCGCCTCGCTGGTGCCGGCCGTCAGCGCCGGCGGGTCTCCGCCCCACAGCGCGGCCGCCAGCGCGCGGGCCCGCCGACGCTCCGCCCGCCCGCGCTGCACCTGTCCTTCGGGATAGGCGAACAGCTCGTCGTCCCAGAACCCCTGCATCGCCGCGCGCACCGCCTGCGCCGGAGTGGCGATCGACCCGGGGTCGAGGTTGATGCGCGCCCCGGGGAATTGGCGCACCCGCAACCTGTCCCAGAGGTCCTGGTCTTCGGGCCGCTCACGCAGCGCGCCGAGCACCGACTCGCCGGCCGACCGCCGCGCGCTCGCCTCCGTCACCGGACGCCCTCCGCCACGCCCGCAGAGTAGACCGCCGCGCGCGCCCGCGGGGGCTCGATCCGCCGCGCCGAACCGCGCCTCCGGCTCCGCGCACCTGCGCGCCCTCGCGCCCGCGAATCAGCCCCCGATCGAGCTGCCCGGAACATGTCTTTTCAAACATGCCCTTTCGGACATTACGAAATGGTCACCCGCGGCCCCGATTCTGGTCCCCGCCGCTTCGGCCGCGCCGGGCGAGCCGTCCGCGGAAGAGAGGGTCGCGCCGCCCCCAGGAGCCGACGACCCGCGCGCCTTGACGCCGGACGCCCGACCTGCCCGCACACCGAGCCTCACCGCTCCTGTCACCGTCAGCGACCGACCGGGCCGAGCGCCGAGCCCGGCCTGCCCTCACGCCGAGCCTCGCCGCCTTGTATTCCGCCGGCGAGCGGCCGGAACGAGCGCCTCGCACGGCCGGCAGCCTTCACAGCGAGTTTTGCAGCACGCACTCGCCCGCGACGCAGCGCGCGACCTTGGCCGTACACTGGTCGATCGCCACGCACGGCACCTCGTCGGGCGGCACCGGGCACTGCGCCAGCGCCTCGAGGCAGTCGCCCGCGATCGCCAGCTCGCGCCCCCCGAGCTCGCAGGGACAGCAACCGCCGACCACCTTGGTGCAGTCCTCGTCGCTGACGCAGCCGCAGCGCGGCTCCTGCTTGCACCGGCACACCTCGCAGCCGCGTTCGTCGACCTCGAACCCGAACGGGCACAGCAGCTTGCACACCACCGGCTGGCACTGCGCGGCCGCGTCGACGCAGACCCCGCCGCCGCAGTCGAGGCTGCAGATCGTCTGCCCCGTCTGCGGGTCGCAGGTGCACAGCGACGGCACGCACTGCGGGCCCTTCTGGCACACCTGTCCTTCGGGACACCCGGACTGCACGCACCCCGGCTGCCTGAACCCCTCGCACAACCCTCCCGTGGTCGCCGTGTCGGCCCCGGTCGTCTCCGCCGTCACCTCCGCCGCCACCGGCACCGCCCGGGCCGCCCGCACCGCCACGCCGGGCGGCAGGATGTCGCACGCCAGCGCCGCCACCGACAGGACCGCCGACAAGAGCAGAGATCGCATGATCGAACTCCTTCGACGCAGCGTGGCCCGGCCGCCCGCGCGCGCAAACCCGCGAGCCGCCCGCCGTCCGCCGCCCGCCCGGCGCCCGCGAGCCTCCGCTCGGCCCGCTGCCCCTCCCAGCGCCCGAGCCGCGGCGGCCCGCCCGCCCCGCGGCCCGAGCCGCTCGTCCTCCAGGGCATGTCTATGACACCATGTCTGGGAAGACATGCTCTTCAAGGCATGTCCAGGAGCATCGACTGTACGCGCGCGGCCCGGGCAGAGGCGTCGCGCGCGGCGCAGCTGTCCACCCGCACCCCAATGCGGCCCTCCCGAATTCTCACTCGCCAGCCAGCCCCCGCTCGCCGCGGCACCGGCTCGCGTGCGTCGCGCGGCGGCGCTCGAATCGCGCGGCCGCCTGCTCGAGCCGGGCGGCCGCCATGGTCGGGCGACGGAGCTCGGTTCCGGCGTTGCCCGTGCCGGTGAGGTCGTCGCCGGTGTCGGGTGGCCGCCTCCGCGAGCGGCACCACCGGACCCGGCCAGCGCTGAGGCATCGCGACGAAAAAGCAGGCTTGCCTCCGCACGCACATCGCCGCGACGGCAGTGCAGAGGTGGACCCCGGGCACGACAGCTTCAGCGACGCACCACCCGCCGGCGCCCCCGGCGACGCCCCCTCGGCCCCGCCCTACTGCAGCGCGCACTGCCCCTGCACGCACACCGCCTGCGCGTCGGTGCAGAGGTAGACCGCCGGGCACAGCACCTGGTCGGGCGGCAGCGGGCACGGCTCGAGCTGGTCGACGCAGGCCGCGGCGACGGCGACCTCGGTGCCGCCCATGTTGCACGAGCAGCAGCCCGGGCTGGCCTTGACGCAGTCGGCGTCGCTCTGGCAGCCGCAGGCCGGCGGCTCGTTGCAGGCGCAGATCTCGCAACCCATCTCGTCCTTCTTGAACCCGAACTCGCAGAACAGGTCGCACGCCACCGGGTCGCACAACGCCGCGTCGACGCAGGTGCCGCCGCCGCAGTCGGCCGTGCAGGTGATCTGCTGCGTCTCCTCGTCGCAGATGCACGCCGACGGCACGCAATCGACCTCGAAGTTGCACTCCTGTCCTTCGGGACAGCCCTTGTCGATGCACCCCGGCTGCTCGAACCCGTCGCACACGTTGCCGCCGGTGCTCGTCTCCCCCGTCGTCGACGTCGTCTCGCCGGTCGTGGTCGTCTCCGCCGTCGTCTCGCCGGTCGTGCTCGTGGTCGTCGTCTCACCGGTGGTCGTCTCGCCGGTGGTCGTCGTGCTGGTCGTCGTCGTCTCGCCCGTGGTCTGCGGGCCGCCGCTCGTGGTCGTCCCCTCGGTCTCCCCGCCGGTGTTCCCGCCCTCCGTCGGCCCGCCCGACCCGGTCGTCGTCGCGGCGCTGCCCGAGCTCGTGTCGGCGGTCGCCGCCGTGCTCGCGGCGGTCTCGCCGGTCTCGCCGGCCTCGGTGGTGCCGCCGCTCTGGCCGCAGCCGAGCCCCAGCCACAGCGCTGCACAGCTCGCTGCGCGCGCCCATCCATCGTGCTTGCTCGTCATCGCTAATTTAAACTCCTTCATCGCCGGCATAGCCGACCCCGCCGGACCCGACAAGCGACGCACGGCGCCTCTCACCGCATCGCCGCCGTCCTGCAGCCCCGGGCCCACGCGGGCGCATCCGGCGGGTCTACACCCGCACCACGGCGCAGGGCGGCGGCGCGCCCGGCAGCTGCAGGCAATAGGCGACGAACGCCGCGAACACCGGCCGCGCGCGCCCCTCGGTCGGCAGCGCGTGCAGGTGCAGCGCAGGCACCACGTTGACCTCGAGCAACAGCGCCGCGCCGGCGGCCTCGGCGGGCGGGCGCGTGAACGCAACCATCGGCCCGCGAAGGTCGACCCCGCCGACGTCGACCCCCAGCAGATCACACGCCGACGCCGCGACCGCCAGCCACTCGGGGTGGACCTCGTCGGTTCGATCGATCACCGCCAGCTCCTCGCCCGTGATCTCGACCTCGCGCCCGGCCGGAATCGGCGCGTCGAGCTCCAGCCCGTAGACCTCGAGGTGGCCCTCGAGATCCTCCTCCGCCTCGATCTGGTCCATGGGACAGAGGCTCGGCGCCGCCCACGTGCCGCGCCGCGGGTCGCGGTTCAGCGCCGCCACCTGCGCCTCGGCGCTGCGGCCGGCCTCGAGCCTCGGCCGCACCACTTCGGCCGCCGCGATCGCCTGCCCGCCGATCACCGCCACCCGCAGGTTCGTCCCGGCGATGAACGGCTCGACCAGCACCTCCTCGTCGAGGTCGATCGCGCGGGCTCGGTCGCGCGCGCGCGCCAGCGTCGCCAGGTCGCGCACGTCGGTCGCCACCCCGACCCCGCGGTTCCCCCAGTTGGGCTTTACGACCAGCCGCCCGTGGCGCGCCAGCAGATCGCGCACCGCCGGCCCGTGGATGTCGCCGGCCTCGTCGACCAGCACCCCCTCGGCGCACGGCAGCCCGCGCGCCCGCAGCAGCTCGCGGCTCAGGTGCTTGTTGTTCGCCAGGCCCTGGGCCACCTGCGTCAGGAACGGCGAGCGCGTCTTGCTGACGATCGCCCGCCGCTCGCCGAGCGACAGGCGCATGAAGTAGTCGGTGTGCTCGCGCCCGAGCGGCTCGGCGCGGGCCCCGAGGCCCTCCGCCGCCGCGACGATCAGCTGGTTCGTCCTGCTCCAGACCATACGGACATGTCCCTTTAAACCTGGCCTAATCGCCCTGTCCTCGGGGACCTGTCGTATAGGACAGCAGCTCGCCGTCGCCGGTGATCACCGCGCCCGGCTGCTCGATGCGGCGGCGCAGGATCGGCGGCAGCTCGAGCGCGGCGCGGTGGCTGACCGGCGTGTACCACTGCAGCTCGCCGAGCGCGGCGATCCGGGCGGCGAGGTCGGGCGGTTCGGCCTCGAGCGGCCGGCGCGACATCAGGGCGAAGCCCCACAGGCAGTGGAACGACGGCACGAAGCCGTGGGCGAAGCGGACGTGGGGGAACACCGCCTGCAGCGTGCTGCGGACCGTGCGGGCCAGCTTGAGGTCGAGCGGGTCGAGCTCGCCGGCCTGCAGCACGCACACCCCGTCCCCGGCCAGCGCGCGCAGCACCAGCTCGAAGAACCGGGTCGAGAACAGCGCCGCCGACGGCCCCTCGTCGGTCGGGTCGGTGACGTCGAGGACGATCGCGTCGAAGCTGCCCGGCTCGGCCCGACGCAGCGTGTCGAAGATGTCCTCGGTGCGCAGCTCGACCCGCGGGTCGTCGAGGCTGCCGGCGTGCCACGACGGCAGGTGCTCCTTGCACAGCGCCACCACCTCCGCGTCGAGGTCGACCGACACGACCTTTTCGACCGAGCGGTGACGGAGGATCTCCCGCAGCGCCGCGCCCTCGCCCGTCCCGCCGACCAGCACCCGCCGCGGCCGGCCGTGCAGCACCAGCGCCGGGTGGACCAGCGCCTCGTGGTAGAGCGCCTCGTCGGCCTCGGCCGACTGGACCAGCCCGTCGAGGAACAAGATCCGCCCGTACGCGCTCGTGTCGGCGACGATCGCCTCCTGGTACCGCGTCTTGATGTGCGCGACCAGGCGCTCGACGCTGTAGAGGATCGACACGCCCTCGATCTCGGGCTCTTGCAGCACCAGGTGCATTCGCGTCTGTCCTTTCGCTCAGCCGCGCGAGCGGCGGCGGCTGACGATCATACCGAGGCCGGTGACGACCAGCGCGAGCATCCCGAGGCCCGCGGCCAGCGCGGCGGCCTGCCCCGGCAGACCGACGATCTCGCCGGTGTGCAGCTTGAACAGCAGCTGCGTCAGCCCGCCCGCGGTGCGCCGGCGCTCGATCAGCGCCCCGTCGCCGGCGAAGTAGAGCACCGTCTCGTCGTCGTCGTCGACCCAGAACACCCACGGCTCGTCGGGCTCGGTGGCCAGGCCGATGTCGGTGATCACCTCGTCGCCGGCCTCGCGCTGGGCGCGCGCCAGCAGCTCCATCAGCGGCAGAGGCTGCTCGATCACCGGGGCCGACGGTGGCGGCGTCTTCATGCAGCCGCGGAACACCAGGATCGCCCCCGTCAACGCGATCACCGCGAACACCGCCGACAGCGTCGCGCCGACCGCCTGGTGCAGCTTGAACAGCCTTCTCCGCGTGCTCATAGGGGCATGTCCCTCCGGACATGCTCTTCAAAGCATGTCCTCAAAGCATGGCCCCCCACGTGCGCCAGAACCACCGCTCGATCCGGCGCACCCCGGCGGTCCAGACCCGGCGGTCGACCTTGCCGCGCCTCCAGCTCGCGCGGGCCTGCTCGCCGGCCTTGCCGCGGATCCACTCGTGGGCGAAGCCCAGGTTGAAGTAGAACGTCCGCGGGCGCATGGCCAGGATGCCGCCGTTGATGTCGTCGGAGCGGGTGAACCACTGCTCGTTCAGCAGGTTCTTGACGCCGACGGTCGCCTCGAGCCGCCAGCCTGCGGGCAGGCCGGCGCGGTAGCCGAGCCACGCGCCCATCAGCGTGTAGGCCGGCATCGTCCCGACCTCGCCGGTCGCGCGCGGGGCGTCCCAGTTGGCGTAGTCGGTGTACTGCTTGTCGACGAACTCGACCTTGGTGCCGACGCGCAGGCCGAACGGCGCCTCGTAGCTGGCCGAGCCCCACACCTCGTGCGCCGGGTACCACGGCATGCGGTTGCCGGTGTAGAGGTCGCGCAGCACGCGGCTGCCGTTGTACGCGTAGCCGACGTTGAGCTCGAGCCCGTCGACCTTCTCCCACACCTCGCCGGGCAGCCACTCGAGGTCGACCTCGGCGCCGTAGGTGTGGGCCGCCGGGATGATGTCGATCGCGTTCTCGCCCTCGTCGCGCAGGTTGTTGAAGTAGCGGTACCAGCCGTCGACGGTCGCGTACACCCCGCCGAGCTCCATCAGCTTCACGCCGGCCTCGACGGTGTCGGCCAGCTCGGGCTTGATGAAGCGCAGCGCCCGGCCCATCGCCTCCCCGGGGTTGATCGGCTGGATCGCCCCCGACAGGTAGCTCGGGGCCCCGAACGAGCGCCCGTAGCCGAGGTAGAGCCCGACGTGGTCGCCGCCGTACCACAGCGACGCGGCCGGCAGCGGCCCGCCGTACAGCGGCCGCGGGTAGCTCAGGCCCTCGAGCACGTTGTAAAAGCTCTGCTTGGTCAGCTCGAGGCGCACGCCGCCGGTCAGCACGAGCTTGGTGTCGAGCAGGTAGATCTTGTCCTCGAGGTACAGCGAGTAGCCGCCGATCCGGCCGTCGAAGCAGCGCAGCGCGTTGGGCGAGCCCTCCGGCAGGATCGTCCCGCGCGGGCACACGCGCGAGTCGCCGTCGGCCTCGAGCTTGTCGCCCGGGCGCTCGGGGAACTCGACGCGGAAGCCGCGGATCCGCGCCGTCTCGAACACCCCGCGGGTGCCGATCGAGAGGTCGTGGAAGCCGCCGCGGTGGCGCACGCGGAACGCGTAGCGCGGCTCGATGCCGACCACGTCGAACGCCCGCGGTTGCACGAGCAGGAACGTCGGCGCCGCGCCGAGGTTGCGGTCCTCGTTGGTCGCCTGGACCACGCGCCGCAGCGTGTGGCTGTAGAACGCGATCACCTGCAGCTCGTGCTCGGCCCTGGGCCGCCAGTGCAGCTTGAGGCTCGTGCCCTCGCGGTGGCCGTTGAAGCTGTCGTACGGGCGGATGCTGGCGAACCGGTCCTTCTCGTAGGTCTCGGAGTCGACGCCGCCGGGGAGGTTGGTCTTCTCCCAGAACAGGTGCGTGCTCGACAGCAGCTCGAGCCGCTTCGTCACCGGCACCGCGAACTTGAGGATCCCGCCGTGGCTCTGGAACTCGCTGTGCTCGCGGTACGTCTTGCCGAACCGCGGCGCGTACTCGACGTAGACGCCGATGCCCCTGTGCGTGCCGCCGTACGAGGCCGCCGCGCCGGCGTCGCCGAACTGGTCCGACTGGGCGAACACCGCCACCGTCGGGTTCTTCGGGATCGGGTGCGAGACCATGTTGAACACGCCGCCGGACGTCCACGGCCCGAAGCGCACCGACGAGCCGCCGCGCACCGTGTCGACGCGGGCGATCTGGAACAGCGACAGCGGGAACAGCACCATCGACGGCGCGCCGTACGGCGCCGGCGCCACCGGCACCTCGTCGAGCAGCACCGTCGCCTGCTCCGACAGCCGCGGGTCGGCGCCGCGGACCGCCAGGTTCAGCTTGGTCGCCGACGTCCCGAGCCCCGACGCGCCCTCGACCGCGCGCACGCCCGGGACCTTGTCGAGCAGCTCCGCCACCCCGCTCGCGCCCTGGGCCTTCGACTGGTCGACGTCGACCACCTGCCGCCCGCCCGCGTGGCGGTGGGCGTCGACCCGGGTCGAGCGGCCGAGCAGGTCGGTCGTCACCTCGATGTCGCGCGACTCGCCCGGCAGCAGCTCGCCGCCGGTCGCCGCGGGCGCGCTCGCGGGCGCGCTCGCGGGCGCGCTCGCGACCGGCGCCCCCGGGCTCGCCTGCTCGCCGGCGCCGTCGCCCGCCGCGCCTGGCTCTTCGGGCATGCTCTTCGGGACAGGTCCCTTGGAGAATGTCCAATCGGGCCTGTCCTCCGGGGCAGCTACGTCCGGCGCCGCGTCCGGCCCGTCGTACGCGCGCGGGTCGGCCGCCAGCAGCAGGGCGAGGTGGAGCGCGAGCGACGACACGACGGCTCAGGGCACGACGACGGCCGTGGCCCCGCGGATCCGCAGGCTGCGATCGGGATCGGTGAACAGCGGCCCGAGCTCGTCGTGGACCGCGAACTTCCACGACCCGGGCGCCTCGGCCGTCGGCTCGGTGATCTTGTAGACCGTGCCGCCGATGCCGACGCCGTAGAGCGCGCCCTGGACCCGCGCCAGCCCCTCGATCTCGAAGCCGGCCGGGATGTCGTCGATGAACGGCCCGTACGCGCGCGGCTCCGGCAGCTCGCCGGTCGCCGCGACCCGCAGCAGCTCGTGACGCCCCTCGGGGAACGTCTCGGACATCTCGCCGCGGACCAGCGCGAGCACGTCACCGTCTGGCCCGGGGGCCATGTCCCCGGAGACACCCACCTTCTCGTCGAACTGGGCGTGGACCGAGCAGATCGGGTCGCAGGCGTAGTAGGCCGGGTCCTGGCTGATGTCGCTCGGCAGCACGCAGTGCTTGGGCGCGGCCAGGAACCCGGGGTCGAGCAGGAACAGCGCCCCGCGGGCGTCGAGGCCGTTGCCGGGCTTGCCGGCCGAGGCGGCGAACAGCGAGTCGCCGACGAACTCGAGCCCGGTCATGCTCTGGCGCCAGTAGCAGGCGTCGGTCGCCGGGTCCTGCACGTCGCCGTACTTAAAGGCGTAGCGGACGCTCTCGATGCGGTTGTCGGCGCGGGTCCAGTCGGGCACGCCGAGGGTCATCAGGCCCCACTCGTCGTTGAGCGGGTCGTAGCTGAGGCCCCACAGCCCCTGGTCGGCGTGCCAGGCCAGGTCGCGCACGGTGAACCGCATCAGCGACGTGTCGGCCATCGAGATCGGGCCCATCTTCTCGTCGAGCCACAGGTTGCCGAGCTTGGCCAGGCAGCCGCCCTCGCCGTCGCAGCGCTTCGACGGGTCGTACAGGTACAGCGCGTTGCCGACGAACCGGCCCTTGTCGTCGAGCGGGAAGTTGGACTGGAAGTTCGCCCCGCCGTCGGTCGGCTTGGTATTGACGATCAGCATCAGCTCGCCGCGGAGCGGCTGGTCTTCGGGACAGCCCTCGCAGAGGTCGACCTCCGGCGGCAGCCCGTCGCCCTCGAACGTGTCCGGCTGCATCGGCTCGAAGCCCACGCAGCCCCACGCGACCGTCGCCATGCCGGCGAGGGCAATATTGAAAATCGTTTTCATTTTGCGGGTTCTGTAGCACCGCAGTCCCCCGGGGGTCAAGCGAGGAACTCTCCCCAAGAGACAGGAAAGAAATGACCTTGCAAATGATTTTCCTTTTCATTATGACCGGCGCCGTTCGGCCCAAAGCGGCCCATCAGGAGACTTTCATGCGTCTGCGCAGCCTTCCCCTCCTCGCCCTCTCGCTCGGTCTCGCCGCCTGTCCCGGCAACGAAGCGGAGACCGACAGCACCACCGACGCCTCGACGGCCGGGCCGACCACCGACGAGCCGGCGACCGAGGGCACCGAGACGGCGGGGCCGACGACCACCGAGGACGAGCCGACCGCCGGCACCACCGGTGAGCCCGGCGGGGACCTGAACCCGCACACCCTCGGCGACCACGCCAGCCAGGCCTGCCAGGACGCGATGGCGGGCGCCGCGGCGTTCTTCGCCGCCACCGCCGACGCCGACGCCGCCGGCGCCACGGCCGCCTACACCGACGCGCTCAAGGTCTACGTGCAGTCGCTCGACACCGCGAACATGCGCGACGACGACAGCGCCATCACGGCCGCGCTCGCCGACGCCGACGGCCCCGGAGCCGCGCTCGCCGAGGGCCACCTGTACACCAGCCTGATGTTCCACCTGCGGGCCAACCTCTCGGCCGTCGAGACCGGCGCCGAGGACAAGTACGCCGCCTGGGACGAGGCCCACTGCGTGTGGGACGGCGGCCTGCGGAGCCTCGTCGAGCGGGCCCAGGCCCAGGGCTGGGAGGGCGCCGGCGACCCGATGGCCGCCGACATCGACGCCGCCTTCGCCGCCGGCCACGACGGCATCAGCGGCGAGGCCCCCGCCACCGCGATCGACGACTGGCGGATCCCCCCGTCGAAGCAGATCATCGAGAAAACGCTGTACCGGGCGGCCCACCGCGACATCGTCGGCCAGGCGATCGGCGCCTCGATGGCGATGGACGCCACCCCGGCCGCGCGCGCGCTCGGCGTGTTCGGGATCGTGCGCGACCGCCTGGAGGGCCGCAACACCCCCGGCATCGCCGTCATCGAGGGCATGCTGGCCGGCGACCCGGCGATGATCAGCGGCACGCTGATCGCCATCGAGATGGACAAGGCGTTCGCCAAGCGGACCCGCAACTACGCCGACCAGGCCTTCATGGAGGGCCTCGGGATCCCCGCCAGCTACAAGGGCGCCGTCGAGGGGCGCACCTATGCCAAGCTCATCGTCGCCGGGATGGGTTCGGCGATGATGAACACCGAGGCCTACCTCTCCGACTGGGAGGAGTACGCCGAGCTGGTGCGCACCGGCGAGGACGAGGCGGCCGCCATGGAGGTCAGCCAGCGCCTGGTCGACGCCACCTGCGCGTACCAGACCGCGCTCGGAATCGCCGCCTGCACCGGCAGCGATGACGAGATGTAGCCCGTCAGCGCAATATGGCCGCACCTGCATGGCCGAGATTTTTTCCGGGTTCAGCGAGTTCGGCCGCGTGTTGGCCGACTACATCACGCGAGAGGCCGCCGCGCGCGGGGCGGTGCTCAGCGACGACCAGGGCGACGCCGTCGACCTCGCCTTCGACGAGGCCCGCACCACCGCCCTGGAGGTCCAGATCCTCGGCGCCCAGCTCGACCGGGCCGCCGAGCGGCTGAGTTCTTGGTTCCAAGATCGCAGCCGGGGGCCCTGTGAGATCTTGATTGAGGCAAGTCACGGGCGCCTCTGCTGCGCGTTCGTCGGCGGCGCCTACGTGCTGGCGGTCGTCTCCGAGCCCGCGCAGGGGGACGACGAGGCCCGCACCGCCGAGGCCGAACGCGTGCTCGCGGGCTTCCGGGACCTGCGCCGTGACATCGAGGCGCTCCTTCAGGCCTGACGGCGGCGGCCCCGCGGGGCCGCGCGCGATCTTGACGCAAGGTCACATGTCGCGCCCCACACCCCCTGCGCCGCCGCCGTCCAGGCGTGGCACACTGCGGGCGCGTGGCCCCGGCCCGGAAGGAGCCCAATTTTACCCATGGCGACCCACATCACTGAAGAGTGCATCAACTGCGGCGCGTGCGAGCCGGAGTGCCCCAACGAGGCGATCTCGGAGGGCGACGACCGGTATGTCATCGACCCCAACCTCTGCACCGAGTGCGTCGGGTTCCACGATTACGAGGCCTGCCAGGCCGTGTGCCCGGTCGAGTGCTGCGTCCCCGACCCCGAGCGCCGCGAGAGCGAGGAGACCCTGCTCGAGCGCGCCCGCAAGCTGCACCCCGAGAAGAGCTTCCCCTCGGTCGCCGATCTGCCCAGCGACCTGAGCCGCTTCCGCAGCGCGAAGAAGAAGTGAGCCGTCGCGGCCGCCGGCCGCCCGGTATCGACAACCTGCATCACTCCGGAGCGGCGCCCTGCGCCGCTCTTCGCGTTGGGTCGGCCGACGTTCCACGACCGGCCCGGGCGAGTGCATCACCTCGCCGGCGAGCGCGGCGCCTCCCTCGTGCCGCCGCGTGGGTGCGGCCCGGCCGAAGCGAGCCGGATCGCCGCCCCGGCGCGCCGCGTGAGCCGTCTCCACGGCGCCGGCCGGCGATCGTCGGCGGGTCCGAACCAGGGTCCTGACATTCGCGGCCGCCCGGGGCACTCTCGCCGGCGTGACCGCCTCGCCCGCCCCAGCGCCGACCGCCGCGCCTGCGCCCGCGCGCGCGTGGCTGCGCGTCGGCCTGTCGCTGGTGATCACCGGCCTCGCGCTGTGGCTGGTCCAGCGACAGCTCGACCCCGTGCCGGACGAGCTCGAGATCGCCGCCTGGGGCTTGCCGGCCTACCTCGCCACCCTGCTGCTGTACGCCTTCTTGCGCTCGGCCCGGTGGTGGTTCCTCGTCAGACCTTTGGGACAGGTTCGCTTCGGCGACGTCATGCTCGTCGGGCTCGCGGGCGCGCTGTGGATCGTCGCCTTGCCGTGGCGGCTCGGCGAGCTGGTGCGCCCGGCCCTGCTCGCGCGGCGCAGCGGCATCCCGGCCAGTCAGCTGCTCGGCACCGTCGCCATCGAGCGCGTCGTCGACGGCCTGTGCGTGTGCGCGGCCTTCTTCGTCGCCGCCGCCGGCGCCCCCGACGTCCCGGCCCTGACCGGCCTCTACGCCGCCTGCACCGGCGCCTTCGCCCTGTTTGCGACCGCCCTCGCCGTCCTCGTCGTGCTCGCCCGCTGGCCGGCCGCGCTCGAGCTGCTGCTGCGCCGCGGGCTCGGGCGGATCGCCGCGCGGCCGGCCGCCGTCCTCGCCGACGTCGCCCGCGGCCTCGCCGACGGTCTGCGCGCCCTGCCCTCCCTGCGGCCGCTGCTGCTGTTCCTGATCGGCACCCTCGCCTACTGGGCCACCAACGTGTTCGGCATGGCCCTGCTCGCGCGCGCCTGCGGCCTCGACCTCGGCCTGCTCGAGGCGCTCGCCGTGCTCGCCGTCCTCAACCTCACCCTGCTCGTGCCGGGCCCCCCCGCGCACGTCGGCACCTTCCAGCTCGGCGTCGCCGCCGGCCTCGGCCTGTTCCTCCCGCCCGACGTCGTCCGCGCCGGCGGCTCGACCTACGCCTTCTTCCTCTACACCTGCCAGCTCGCCATGATCGCCGCGCTCGGCATCGCCGCCAGCCTGCGCCTGCGCCTCGGCTGGCGCGCCGCCCTCGACCTCCGCCCGCCCGCGGCCGGCCCCGCCGGCGTCTAGCCCTTCGCACATGTCCCTTCCTCTCTGCCCGTTCCACCAGGTCCATTCGGACATGTCCCCGAGGAGAGGCCGCGCGTGAGCCCGCGGGTGCGCGCCGCGCTCAAGCTGCTGCTCGGCCTCGGCCTGCTCGCCGGGCTGGTGTGGTGGCTGGTGCCGGGCGGCGACGAGCTGCGGGCCGCGTTCGCGCGGGCCGAGCTGCGGCCGGGCTGGCTCGGCGTGTGCCTGCTGGCGACCTTCGCCGCCACCCTCGTCACCAGCGCGCGCTGGCGGCTGATGGCCGAGGCGATGGGCGGCAACCGCCTGCCGCTCGTCGCCTACTTCCACAGCCTCGCGCTGACCAAGATCCTCGGCCAGGTCAGCTCCGCGTTCGTCATGGACATCGTCGGCCGCGGCGTCGCCCTGCGGGCCGCCGGCTCGCAGCGCGGCCTCGGCCACGCGATCACCCAGGCCGTGCTCGAGCGCGTGTTCGACCTCGTGCTGCCGGTCATGCTGCTCGCCTGGGCCCTGGTCGCCTGGCGCGGCGGCTTCACGCCCGCCGAGGCGGCCGGCTCGTTCGCCGGCGTGTGCCTGGTGTTCGCCGCGCTCGCCGCGGTGTGCCTGGCCCCGCTGACGCGCCTGGCCCTGCGGACCTACGCGGCCGCCCGCGCCCTGCGGGCCCGCCTGCGCCGCGTCGCCGTCGACGACCCCGAGCTCGACCCGCCCGTGGTGGACCGCCGCCTGGCCGTGCAGATCGGCGTCTACAGCCTGCTGCGCTACCTCTCGGCCATGCTGCTGTTTTGGTCGACCGCGGCCGGGATCGGCGTCGACTTCAGCTTCTTCCAGATCGCCGCCGCCACCCCGGTCGGGCAGCTCGCGGGCATGCTCGGCTTCACGCCGGGGGCGCTGGGGATCCAGGAGGCCGGATGGGTCGGCGGCTTCAAGTGGGTCGGGGCCGACGACGCCGCGATCGCGCTGTTCGTCCTCAGCTCGCGCCTCGTCATGACCGCCTCGTTCGCCGTGCTCGTGCTCGTCAGCTGGCCGCTGCTGCGGCGCAGCCGGGCCGCGCAGGCGTGACCTGGCCGCACGAACATGCCCCGGCGAGCATGTCCTCAAGGTCATGCCCTGGACGACATGTCCCTCACGGCGTGACGATGTTGAACGTCGGCGGGAAGCGGTCGAGCAGGCCGAAGAACTCCTCGACGGCCGCCCGGTCGCCGCGCAGCTTGAGCGACCGGGCCGCGATCGCCTGCTCGATCGTCGTCTGCCCGAGCTGCAGCTCGATCAGGGTCAGCTTCTGCAGGGTCAGGGCCGCGTCGGCGCCCGGGACCTCGGCCGCGCGGCGGGCGTAGTTCATCACCCCGCGGTCGATCGTCAGCTCGTAGCGCTCCTTCACGTCCGTGAGCTCGACGTCGAGCTTCAGCGTCTTCGCGGCCGCGCGCGCCCCGTTGAGGCGGACCGCCAGGTAGTCGAACAGCAGCGACGGCGGCAGCGCGCGCAGCGTGTCGCGGCCGCTCGGGTCGGGCGGCTGGGCCTCGGGCACGCCGTGGCGCAGCTCGTAGGCGCCCTGCAGGTACTCCGAGCGCCACGGCCCCGACTCGGCCTGGTAGCCGAGCTGCTCGTACGCGTCCGCCAGCAGCTCCTTGCCGGCCGCGCTGTCGGGGTTGGCGAACACCACGTGCCGCAGCACCTGCGCCACCCAGCGGTACTCGCCGCGCGCGAAGTCGGCGCGGGCGCGCTCGATCACCGCCGCCTCGCCGCCCATGTACTCGACGTACCGGCGGGCCGCCGGCTCCTGCGGCAGCTCGTCGAGGTCCGACGGGTTGCCCGTGTAAAAACCCATGTAGCGGTCGTACACCGCCCGCGCGTTGTGGCGGACCGTCCCGTAATAGCCGCGGTTCGGCCAGTACTGCGCCAGCGCCGGCGGCAATTGCAGGTACTCGGCGATCTCGGTGCCGATGTAGCCGAAGTTGAGCATGTGCAGCGATTGATCGTGGATGTACTTGTAGAGGTCGCGCTGCCGCTCGAGGTAGTCGCGCACCTTCTTCTGGCCCCACATCGGCCAGTGGTGGGACTGGAACTTGACCTCGATCCCGTCGCCGTACAGCTCGATCGTCTGCTGGAGGTACTTGGACCACGCCAGCGCGTCGCGGACCGGCGCCCCGCGCAGCGTCTGGATGTTGTGCAGGGTGTGGGTCGCGTTCTCCGCCATCCACATCGCCTTGAACTGCGGGAAGTAGGTGTTCATCTCGGCCGGCGCCTCGGTGCCGGGCGTCAGCTGGAACACCATCTTCACCCCGTCGATCGTCAGCTCCTGGCCGGTCTTGTCGATCGTCTGCGTCGGCGCGAGGAGCGACACCGTCCCCGACGCGTTGGCGATCCCGAGGCCGCTGCCCACGTTGCCCTGGGCGTCACGCGGGAGGAACATCCCGTACATGTACGCCGCGCGCCGGCTCATCGCCGCGCCGGCGAGCACCATTTCGCTGACCGCGTGGGCCATGAAGCCCTCCGGGGCGATGATCCGCACCCGACCGGAGCGCACGTCGGCCTCGTCGACCAGCCCGCGCACCCCGCCGTAGTGATCGGGGTGCGAATGGCTGTAGATCACAGCGACGATCGGCCGGTCGCCGAGGTGCTGCTTCACCAGCGCGTGCGCGGCCTTCGCCGACTCGATCGTCAGCAGTGGGTCGAGCACGATCCACCCGCGGTCGCCCTTGATGTACGTGATGTTCGCCAGGTCGAACCCGCGGACCTGGTAGATCCGCTCCGTCACCTTGAACAGCCCGTAGATCAGGTTGAGCTGGGCCTGCCGCCACAGGCTCGGGTTGACCGTCTCGGGCGCCGGCGCGTCGCGGCGGATGAACTTCTTGAAGGGCTCGAGGTCCCACACCACGTTGCCGTCGGCGTCGGTGATCGTCAGCGTGTGCGGGCGCGCGATCAGCCCGCGCTCGGCGTCCTCGAAGTCCGAGCGGTCGGCGAACGGCAATTGCTGCAGCAGCGCCGCATGGACCCGCCGCGTCGCCTCCGTCGCGGGCTTCGGCCCCGAAGGCCCTGCGGCCAACACCGCGACCTTGGCCCCGGCCAGCAGCAGGGCCAGGGCGCCCAGCGAGATCAGCAGGATTCGGGGTCGGCGGAGCGGCATGGTAAGGCGTATGGCCGAGGACCGCGCCCGCGCCAGTGACCGCCCGCCCGCCCGTCTGCGCCCGCCGGACCCCGCTGCGGCCGGCGGCCCGGCAATGTCGATACCTGTCCTTCGAGCCAGCTATTGCAAACCCGGCCGCGCTCCCCGCCGCCTGCCCGTGCGGGCCCGCGACGCGTCGCTGCGATCACGCACGGCGAGCGGCGTGGAGCCTCGCTCGCGCCGCCGCGCGGCGCCAGGCTCGCCGCGGGCGGCGGCCGCGACGCCGACGATCTTCGCGCGCCGCTCGAGACCGGGCGGCACTTCGAGACATGTCCCGAGGGACATGTCCCATCATCACGGGGCGACGAGGATCCGCGCCGAGCGGGCCGGCACCATCACCGTCGGCCCGTCGATCGTCTCGCCGGAGAGCTCGTCCTTGAGCGCCATCGCCGGCAGCCCGCCGACCGACTTGGCGGCGTCGCTGCGGTTGAGGGCGACCCACACCGTCTCGCCCTCGCCGGCCATCGAGTAGGCCATCGTGTCGGCGTCGGCGCCGAGGCGGGTGTACGAGCCGCGGCGGAGCGCCGGGTGAGCGGCGCGGCTGGCCCCGAGATCCTGGATATGGCCCAGGAGCCAGCTCTGCCCGCTCGAGTAATTGGTCCATTGCATGAAGCGGCGGTTGTCGGGGTCGCCGGCGCCGGGCATCCCGACCTCGTCGCCGTAGTAGACGAGCGGCGCGCCGAGGGTCGTGTACAGGATCGTGAACGACAGGCCGAGCCGCTCGAACGCCGCCGCGCCGCCGGGCAGGCCGGGCTTGTCGTTCCACGCCTTGTCCTTGCCGTCGGCCCACTGGTTGTTCCACACCGGCGTGTCCTCGGCCAGGTGGATCGCGCGCGGGATGTCGTGATTGCCGATGAACGTGCTCATCACCGCCGCGCCGCCGTTGTAATAGTTGTTGTTGCCGTCGAAGAAGTCGGCCAGCTCCGTCATCGTGCCCTGGCGCATCAGCACGTTGTAGGCCATCTGCATGCGCAGCGGGAAGTCGAACTGGCCGTCGAGCTTGTCGCAGCCGACGTACTTGTTGATCGTCGGCTTGTCGCCCGTGAACGTCTCGCCGACCATGTAGAAGTGCTGGCCCGACATCGGCTCGATGTCGGCCTTCACGCGCGCGCGCAGGTCGGTCAGCCACTCGATCTTGATGTGCTTGACCGCGTCGAGGCGGAACCCGTCGGCGCCGGTGTCCTTGATCCACTGGATCGCGTTGTTCACCGAGTAGTCGCGGGCCGCCTGGTTGCTGAAGTTGAAGTCGGGCAGGTAGTCGGTGAACCAGCAGCGCTCGCCGTCGGCCCCGTCCCACGAGCAGCCGGCCCCGCACACGCAGTCGCCGCCGTTGCCGTTGTCGTTCGGGTTGAACCAGTCGGGGTTGTCGGCGTAGACCGGCGCGGTGACGTGGACGTGGTTCATCGCGTAGTCGAGGATCACCTTGAGGTCGGCCGCGTGGGCCGCCGCCACCAGCGCCTGCAGCTCGGCCAGCGTGCCGAAGTGCTCCTCGGTCTGCGTCAGGTCGGTCGGCCAGTAGCCGTGGTACGCGCTGTACAGGTGCCCGTCGGTGCCGAGGCCGTCGTCCGACGTGTTGTTCATCGGCACCGTCAGCCACAGCGTGTTGACGCCGAGCTCGTTGAAGTAGCCCTCCTCGATCTTCGCCGTCACCCCGGCCCAGTCGCCGCCCTGCCAGTCGGCCGCCGTCTCGACCCCCGTCAGCGCGTCGTTGCCCGGGTCGCCGTTGTTGAAGCGGTCGACGAACACGAAGTAGATGATCGCGTCGCGCCAGTCGAACGCGCCCTCCTGGTCGACCGCGCACGAGCCCGCCTCGCAGGTGAACTCCTCGCAGGTCATCGGCTGCAGCACCGAGTTGTAGCCGCCGAAGCCGTCGTCGACCTGGTCGGGGTTGTTCGGGTCGGGGATCCACGTCATCGACCCGTCGATGCGCAGCTTGTACTGCACCGCGGTGTCCCACGGGATCGGCACCGTCACCCGCCAGGTGTTGCCGTCGCTCGTCATCGCCGCGCCCTTCGTCCAGCCGTCGGGCGCGAAGCTCCCCATCACCTCGACCGAAGTCTCGCCCATGTCGGGGTACGTGAACTCGTAGGCGCAGCGCTTGAGGGCGTCGTCGCACATCGGCGGCGGCGGCTCGCCGGTCGTCGGATCGGGGCCGGTGGTCGGCTCCTCCTGTCCGCCGGTCGCGTAGCCGGTCACGCCGCCGCCCATCGACGGGTCGTACGGCATCGTGCTCGGCGGCATCGTCGCCGTCGCGGTCGTCTCCGACTCCAGCGGCGGATCGGTGCAGCCGACGAACAGGGTCGAAAGGACAGGTAAGATCCGGAGCGAGCGGGCCACGCGGGCCCAGGATGGCGCCGTTGCCCGCCCGGGGTCAAGCCTCCGGCCCCCTCCTACCCGCCCTCGCAGGCCCGGCAGGCCCGATCGCGGCCCGAGCGTCAAGGCCGGGCTCGCTGCGACCCCCGGGTCCTCCCGCGCGTCCGTCATCATCTGCATTTCAGGACATGGCCGATCGGACAGCCGGCGCCGCCGGGCCCGAGGCGACGCGCCTCACTGCGGCCCGAAGTCCTGGCGATAGCTCCCGCGCTCGATGTCCTCGAGCAGCCCGATCCGGCGCGGCTGCCAGCCGAGCGCGCGCGCGTGGGTGGCCCGCACGCGGCTGTTCGAGGCCAGGCCGAGGCTCGCCGCCTCGACGCCGAGCGCGGCGATCGCGTCCACCAGCGGCCACTCGACCGTGCGGTCGCCGAACCCGAGCATGCGCCCGATCGATCGCGCGACGTCGGCCAGCGCCGCCTCGCCGTTCTCGGCGAAGAAGAAGCTGCCCGGCTCGGCCTTCTCGAGCACCAGCGCGTACAGGTCGACCAGGTCGTCGATGTGGACATTCGACCAAATGTTGCGACCCGGCCCGATGTGGACCCCGGCGCCGCGCTCCTTGGCCGCGCGGATCAGCATCGGCACCTGGATCGAGTCGCGCTTGATGCCGGTGCCGCGGCCGTAGATCATCGTCGGGCAGATCACCGCGGTGCGCAGCCCCTCGCCCGCCGCCTCGCGCACGCGGCGGTCGATCGCCACGCGCGCGACCTTGGCGGGGATCGGCGTGTTCGGCGTGTCGTCGGTGAACACCCGTGCCGAGAACTCGCCCGTGCCCTCGTCGGCCACGATCGACGACCCGCTGGTGTGGATCAGCGTCTTGCCGGTCCCGCGCAGCCCGGCGACGAGCGCCTCGATCGCCGGCCGGTGATCGGAGTCCGCCGTGTTGATCACCACGTCGGCCTCGCCGGCCAGCCGCTGCAGCAGCGCCGCGTCGTCGAGCCCGCCGAGCACCGGCCGCACGCCGGTCGCCTCGATCCGCGCCGCCGCGGCCGGATCGCGGACCAGGCCGACCACCGCGAAGCCGTCCTGCGCCAGCCGCCGCGCCACCGAGCCGCCGATATAACCGGAAACACCTGTCACGAATGCACGCTTCATCTCGACTCCTCGTGCCGCGAGTCTGGTCTGTTCCGTCGCAGCATGGTAGGACGATTCCTGGCACACGCCCTGTGCCTTCGAGGCAAAGCTCGTGGATCTGACCCCGCAACTCCAGGCGTTCGTGCGCAGCGTCCGGGCCGGCAGCTTCAGCGCCGCGGCGCGCGAGGCCGGCACCACCCCCTCGGCCTTCAGCAAGCAGGTCGCGCGGCTCGAGCAGAAGCTCGGCGTGCCGCTGGTGGTGCGCACGGGTCAGGGCCTGCAGCCCACGCCCGAGGGCGAGGCCCTGTTCGAGCGGGTCCAGCGGGCGCTCGACGACATCACCGACGCCTGCGAGGAGGCCTCGCGCGCGACCGGGCCGCGCGGGGTCGTGCGGATCAGCGCGCCGGTCGAGCTCGGCCACGCCTGGCTGGTCCCGCGGCTGCCCGCGCTGCACCGCGCCCACCCGCAGATCGCCGTCGAGCTCGGCCTCGCCGACCGCTTCGTCGACCTGCAGGCCGAGCAATTCGACCTCGCCCTGCGCGTCGGCGGCGAGGGCGACGGCCGCCTGGTCCAGCGGCGGATCGGCCGCCTGCGCCGCTGCGTCTGCGCCACGCCGGGCTACCTCAAGTCGCACGGGGTCCCGCGCACGCCCGAGGCGCTGACCCGCCACGTCCTCCTCGCCATCCTCCGCGGCGGCCGGCGCGTCCCGTGGGAGCTGCCCGGCGGCGCCCGCCTGGTCCCGCAGGGCCCCCTCGCCGCCGACAGCAACGAGGCCCTGCGCCAGCTCGCCCTCGCCGGCGTGGGCATCGCCTGGCTGCCCGACGTCACGATCGCCGCCGACGTCAAGCGCGGCGCCCTGCGCCTGCTGTTCGCCGACGAGCCCGAGCCCGGCCTGCCGATCCACCTCGTGTTCCCGCAGGGCCGCCTGCTCGCCCCGCGCGTGCGCGCGGTGGTCGACTTCCTCGCCGACGCCGCCCGCACCAGCATGGCCGCCTGAACATGTTTAAAGGGGCATGCCCTTTCGAGAAGGTCCTTTCGAGCATGTCTTGAATCACGCCGCGCACGCCGAGCGGCGACCGCCGGGGCTCCTGTCTACCTGCTGCGCTCGCCCGCCCAGCGGGCCCGGCTCCCCGGCGTCGACGGCCTGCCCGCCGACCGCAGCCCGATCGCCGGCCAGCACTGCGACTCCGCCCTGTGCGCCCTCGCCGAGGCCGCCGACTCGCGCAACCGTGGGCATGTCCCGCGGGACATGACCTTTCAGACATGCCTCCAATCCCATGCTCGCCGGGACAGGTCCATCGGCACACGCCCGGAAGGTCATGTCCGTGCGCTCGGCCCGCACGCGCGGCTCGAAGGGCCGACCGAGGTCGCCGCCCGCGGCCTCAGGCGTCGCCGTCGTCGCGGTACAGCAGCCGGGCCGCGCGGGCCACCTGATCGACCACCATCTCCGGGCTGAGGAGCCCGCCGGTCCAGCCGACCAGGCGCGAGAACCACACGTCCTCGAGCACGGCCAGGCGGTCGAGCTCGAGCGCGCTGACCGGGCCGTCGTCGCGCCCGCGGATGGCGCCGACGATCAGCTCCATCAGCGCGGTGTGGAACCGCTGCAGCCGCTCGGCCAGCGCGTTCTCGCCGGTCGCGGCCGAGCGGATCACCGCGCGGCCGAGGTGCGGCCGGGCGCACAGCGTCTCGGTCAGCGCGGCGAAGCACTGGACCAGCCGCTCGAGCCGGGTCTCGCCCTGCAGCGGCTCGCTGGCGAAGCGCTCGCGCAGCCCCACCAGCTCGAGCGACAGGACCCCGACGAGCAGGTCCTCCTTGCTGCGGAAGCGCTTGTAGACCGTGCCGAGGGCCACGCCGGACGCCTGGGCCACGTCGCGCAGGCGCACCGCCGAGAACCCGCCGGTCTCGGCGAGACGGACCGCGGCGTCGAGGATCCTCCGGGCGCGGTCGTCGACCAGGGTGAGCTCACCGGGGAGCGGGACTGCGGTCATCCCCCTGGGTGTACGTAACCCCGCGGACGGCGTCAACGCTTGGCCTCGACGCGAACGAGGACCCCGTGGCGCGGGCGCATCGTGATCTGGAACTCCTGCGCGATTCGGGCCCGCGCGCTCAGCGTCAGGCGGAACCGCTGGGCGATCATCGCCAGCACCAGCGTGCCCTCGAGCAGCGTGAAGTGGTTGCCGATGCACATCCGCGGCCCGGCGCTGAACGGGATGTACGCCAGCTTGTGCCGGCCTTGCTGCTGGCCGGGCATGAACCGCGCCGGCTCGAACCGCTCCGGGTCGTCCCAGAAGCGCGCGTCGCGGTGCATCAGGTACGGCAGGTAGAGCACGCGATCGCCCGGGTACACCCGGTGGCCGGCCAGCTCGGTCTCGGCGACGATGTCGCGCCCCCCGCTCCAGGTGGGCGGATACAGCCGCAGCGACTCCTGCAGCACCGCCCTGGTGTAGACGAGCGTCGACTGCACGTCCTCGGCGGTCGGCACGCGCCCCGCGAGCTGGTCGACCTCCTCGATCAGCTTGTCCCACACCGCCGGGTGCGTGCCGAGCAGGTAGAACGTCCACGCCAGCGCGATCGCGGTGGTCTCGTGGCCGGCCAGGAAGAACGTGGCGATCTCGTCGCGTACGAGCCGCGGGTCGAGCGGCGCGCCGTTCTCGTCGCGCGCGTTGAGGTACGCCGCCAGCAGATCGTCGCCGAGCGCGCCGGCCGCCCGCCGGCGCGCGATGATGTCGAACGTCACCTCGTCGAGCGTCTTCAGCGCCTTGCGCAGGCGCAGGTTGCCCGGCGTCGGCCAGTGCAGCGGCAGCTGCAACATCTGGTTGCCGCGCCCCGACACCTGCTCGAGCGCCACCGTGAACGCCGCCGCCGACTCGCCCACCCGGGCGCGCAGGTCGAGGCTGAAGAGCGTCTCGCCGATGATCTCCATCGCCAGCGCGAGCAGCTCCGAGTACACGTCGAACTCGTCGCCGACGCGGTAGCGCCGGGACCACTCCTCGAGCGTGCGCTCGGTCAGCCGCGTCATCTTGCCGGCCAGCGCCGCCACGCTGCCCTTGTTGAACGACGGCTGGGCGATCCGCCGCTCGCGCCGCCACCGCTCGCCCTCGCTGGTCAGGATCCCGTCGCCCACCAGCATGCGGATCGAATCATACGTGTCGCGCTTGCCGTACGAGTCCTTGTCGGTGAGCAGGATCTGCTCGACCGCGTCGGGGTGCAGCGCCACGAACAGCGAGTGCTTGCCGACGACCAGACGAAAGAAGTCGCCGTGCTTCTTCCGCGCCTCCTCGACCAGCGGGAGCAGCCCGTGCCGCGTCAGCATCGGCAAGTGGCCGAACACCGGCCAACGCGGCGGCGTCGGGATCGAGTCGATGGGCGGCGAGACACGGTCGAGCAAGGCTTGCAGCACGGAGGTCGTCCTCTTTGAAACGCGTTCCACATCACTAGAACACGTTTCATTTCGCCGCAAGCGCCGCCTCCGCGCGACTCCGCGCATTCTCGCACAGGGAGCCGAATCTGCCGCGCTGGCGGTGATCGGCAATCCCGCAGGCCCCCTCGTCTCGCCGCGCGCATTCGCGCCGCGCAACGTCGACCGCTCGTTCGGGCCCCTCCGAGCGGCGGATGCTCGTGCGAACATGTCTGTGAAGACATGTCCGAGCGAGCATGTCCCTTCATCCATGCTCAGGAGAACATGCCCGTCCGAGCAGGTCCTTCCGCCCACCGTCACAGGCACGGGTCGCCGGCGGGCAGCAGCACCCGCTGCGAGCGCGGCGCCATCGGCACCGCCGCGCCGGGGCCGAGCGCGAAGGCCTCCCCGCTGAGCGCATCGACGTACTCGCCTGGCTCGAGGGAGAAGTCCGCCAGCGCCACCGCTCGCCCCTCCCCCGCCCGCGACACCAGCACCAGCGCGCGCTCGCCCGCCGGCGTCGCCCGCTCGAACGCGTACGCGTCGGCGGTCACCGTCACCGCCCGCCGCGACCCGCGGAGCAGCGCCGGCGAGCAGCGCCGCAGCGTCCCGAGCTTGCGCGCGGTCGCCAGCAGCTTCGCCTGCGGCGGCGACAGCTCGTCCCACGCCGGCATCACCCGGCGGCAGTCGGGATCCTGCCCGCCGGCCAGCCCGACCTCGTCGCCGTAATACACCACCGGCAGCCCGGGCAGCGTCAGCACCAGCCCGAGCGCCAGCGCCTGCCGCTCGAACGGCAGCGCCGCCTCCGGCTGCGGCTCCGGGCTGGCCCAGGGGTCCGATGCCGTCCCCCCCGCCGCCTCCGACAAGAACCGCGTGACGTCGTGGTTGCCGATCATCCGCGCCAGCGTCCCGCCGCTGCCGGCCGTCTTGGCCTCGACCTCCGCGAGCGACGCCTCGACCGCCGCGAACCCGGCCGACTCGTGGGCGATCGCGTCGCGCAGCGCCCACATCAGCGGGAAGTCGAACACGCTGTCGAGCCCGTCCGGCCCGAGGTAGTAGCGGATCACCTCGATCCCCCACGCGCCCGGCCCCGTGAACACCTCGCCGACGAAGAAGCTCGCCTCGCGCGGCGCCAGCCGCTCGCGCACCTCCGCCGCGATCCGCCGGGTCGCCGCCCGCGGCATCATCGGCACCGCGTCGACCCGCAGCCCGTCGAGGTCGAACGTCTCCGTCCACCACACCGCGTCCTCGTAGGCCCAGCGCAGGGCATCCGGCCGCTCGAGCCGCAGATCGGGTAGGTACGGCGTGAACCAGCAGGTCTGGATGTAGCGCCCCCAGTCGCAGCCGCCGAGCCCGCACACGCATGGCGGATCGGACATGTTCCAGAGGTCCTGCGCCTGCGACTCGCGGTAGCGCGGGTTGTCCTCGTACACGTGGTTGGGCACCAGGTCGAGCAGCACCCGCAGCCCCCGCGCGTGCGCGGCCGTCACCAGCGATCGCAGCGCCGCCTCGCCGCCGATCCGCGGCTCCACCCCGCGCGAGTCGAGCGGCCAGTAGCCGTGGTACCCCTCGTAAAGATGCCCGTCGCCGCGGCCCTCGCGGGCCTCGACCGGGTTGACGTACACCGGCGACAGCCACAGCGCCGTCGCCCCGAGCGCCTCGATCGCGTCGAGCTCCGCCTCGATCCCCGCCAAGGTCCCGCCCGCGCGCCCGCCCGGGCTCGCCGGCGGAGCGAGCGGCGCCCCGCCCGGCCCGCGGAAGCGATCGATCATGATCTGATACAGCAGCCCCTCGTGCGGCCGCTCCGCCGCCGGCTCGACCCATCCGACCGCCCGCGCCCGCGCCTCGCGGCCGGCCTCGTCGACCGCCACCAGCTCGAGCGAGTGCTTGCCCCGCGGCAGCCCGGCGCGGGCGATCGTGATCGCCCCGCTCGCCGCGTCGATCGTCGCCGGCACCACCGACCCATCGCTCGTGCGGGCCTCCGCGCGCTGCAGCGGCGATCCGTCGCTGGCCGCCAGCAGCCGCGCCGACGCCGTGAGATCGCCCGTCGGCGTCGCCGTCACCCCGTCGACCACCAGCTCCGGCTGCGCACAGTCGGCGATCCGCAGCAGCGACACCTCGAGGTCGTCCTGCTCCTGCCAGAAGGTCGTCAGCGGGTTGTGGGCGTCGACGCGGTCGACCCCGTCCTCGACGATCAGGTAGCCGTATTCGCCCGGCGGCAGCTCCACGCGGGCCACCTGCCACTCCGGGTCCTCCCGGCTCGCGCGCAGCGGGATCCCGGGCACGTACCACGAGTTCCACGAGCCCACGAGCTCGAGCGTCGCCCCCGGGCGCTGCGGCTGGGCCCACACCGTCGCCGCGCAGTCGCGCCGCGGAGGCGCCGCGTCCTCGCATGCAGCGAGCCCGGCCGCGATCGCCGCGGCGGCGACTCGGGCGGACGTGCCTCGGCTCCGCATCGGCGCCAGCGTATCACGACGCGACCCGCGGCCGGCCGCTCCGTGCAGCCCCGTGCGCGTCTGCCTTGTGGTGCTACGGGTTTCACGGAGCCACTCATGCAGTCACAACAGATGATCCAGGCCCTCGCGCAGATCACCTCGGACTTTCGCCGCGGCGACCTCGACGCCGCCTACCAGGGCTATCGCGACCTGTTCAGCAACCCTGCGTTCGCCCAGGGCAGCGCCGAGGCTCGGCGACATGCGCTGCGGCAGTTCGTCCACACTCAGGGGGCCCCGACCGAGTTGACCCGGACCATGCGGGTCGCCCACGACGCCGCGGTCGGGCCGCTGCAGGCCCTGATCGCCGAGAGCGACGATCCCGGCGACCGCGAGCTGCTGAAGACCCTGAAGCAGCGCCTCGGCTGACGCCCGCGATCCACGCTCGACAACCGTCGTCGCTTCGGAGTACCAATGCGACGACGCCGTGCGCCGCGATCTACGTCCTCTCCTGCCCCTCGCCGTCGCGTTCCTCGGCGTCGCCGTCTCGCCGGCGGCGGCCGCCCAGAGCCCGGCCGCCCCGCCCACCACCTCGCAGCCCACGGCCTCGACGCCGCCGGTGACCCCGGCCCCGGCCGAGCCCGGCCCTACCGAACCTGGCCCTGAGGACAGCTCGGTCCCCGTCGAGCCGCGGCCCGAGTCGGTCCCGGCGACCGCCGCCGGGCCGGCGCCCACCGCCGAGAAGCCGCCGGAGGCGCCGGTGCCCGAGCCCAAGCCGGCCAAGCCGTCGTCCCGCGGCCCGCACCCGCACGATCCGAACAGCCCGCCCGGCCTCGCCGACGGCTTCCACTTCGGCTCGTACGGCCGCGTCATCGCCGGCGGCGACGCCGGCGGTCGGGCCGGGCGCAACGGCGACATCGTCGCTCGCGGCTCGCGGCTCGACGAGGCCAACTACGCCGAGCTCGAGCTGCGGCGCGAGGACTACTGGAAGTCGACCGGCGCCTACACGCGGATCGTCGCCACCACCGCGTTCGCCAACCCGATCTTCCACTATAACGGCCAGTTTGCCGCCTCGCTGGCGATCCGCAACCTCTACCTCGAGGTCCGCAACGCCGGCGTCAAGGGCCTGTCCTTTTGGGCAGGTTCTCGCATGTACCGCGGCGACGACATCTACCTGCTCGACTTCTGGCCGCTCGACAACCTCAACACCATCGGCGGCGGCGTCGGCTACACCTTCAAGACCGGCACCGAGCTCAAGTTCCACGCCGGCCTCAATCAGCCGACCGATCCGTACTATCGCCAGACCATCCTGCGCCCGCCGGCCTACAATCAATTCGGCGCCGCCGAGGTCGCGATCCTCGATCGCCAGAAGCTGGTCAGCAGCGTCAAGCTGACGCACGTGTGGCCGGTCGGCGAGAGCGGCGGCGTCAAGGGCATCCTCTACGGCGAGCTGCACTACGTGCCCGAGGGCCAGCGCGAGGTCGAGAGCAAGGTCTACGAGAACGTCCCCAAGGACAAGGGCTTCGTCGGCGGCGCCCAGGTCGGCGCCTTCACCGGCAAGCGCAGCACCTACGTCAACCTCACCGCGCGGTTCGCCAGCGGCCTCGCGGCCTACGGCGAGCTCAACGCGCCGCGGCAGCTCCGGCCCGATCGCCTGACCACCGGCGCCTACGAGTTGCTCGTCACCCTCAGCGGCAACTGGGAGCGCGGCCCGTTCGGCCTGCTGATGGGCTCCTATTATCGCCAGTTCCGCAACGCCAGCCGCTCGCTCGATTGGGACGACCTCAACGAGGGCATCGTCATCGCCCGCCCGCAGGTGTGGTTCGCCAAGATCGCCGGCGTCGCGCTCGAGGCCTCGTATCAGGCCCAGCAGCGCGGCGTCGCCACCGAGGCCGAGCCCAACCTGTTCAAGCCCGTGTTCGCGCAGATGGGCCGCTTCGGCCTGATCCCGTTCATCACGCCCGGCGGCCCGGGAGCGTTCCAGCGCCCGCACATCCGCCTGATCTACCTCCTCACCGTGCGCGACGCCGCCGCGCGCTCGTTCTACCCCGCCGAGGACGTGTTCGCCCGGCGAGGCATCGACCACTTCATCGGCGTCGGCGCCGAGTGGTGGTTCGGGAGCACCAGCTACTTCCGCTGACGCGGTCTCGGAGACCTGACCATGCCCGCTCGCCGCCTCCTCGCCCTCGCCCCGACCCTGCTGGCCGCCGCCGGCTGCCTGCACTTCGACACCCTCGAAGAGCCGGTCAAGATCTCGACCCACGCCGAGGACTGGCGCGAGGCCGTCATCTACCAGGTGCTGATCGACCGCTTCGACGACGGCGACGACGGCAACAACTACCTGCTCGACCGCGAGAACATGGCCCGCTACCACGGCGGCGACTGGATCGGGCTCGAGAACCGGCTCGACTACATTCAGGAGCTCGGCGTCAACACCCTGTGGATCTCGCCGGTCATCAAGAACATCGAGACCGACGCCAACGTCGACGGTTATCACGGCTACTGGGCCGTCGACCTGACCCAGCCGAACGCCCACTTCGGCAACCTCGACGACCTGCGCAGCCTCGTCCAGGCCGCGCACGAGCGCGACATGCTGGTGGTGATCGACATCGTCGCCAACCACATGGGCCAGCTCTTCTTCTACGACATGAACCTCAACGGCGTGCCCGACATCCTGCTGCAGGGCACGGGCACGCGGCCGCAGGGCACCCCGGTGCCGGGCGGCTTCGACCAGTCGGGCTTCACCCACATCACCGAGTACGACCCCGACTTCAACCCGCTGGGGATCCAGGCCTTCACCTCGCTGGGCCCGGCCGGCCCGGCGCCGATCGTGTTCCCGTTCGACCCGAAGAGCGGCCACGTCACGCCGATGCCGCCGATCTTCCAGAACCCCGAGGTCTACAACCGCAAGGGCCGCACCTTCAATTACGACGACCCGCAGCAGCTCCTCACCGGCGACTTCCCCGGCGGCCTCAAGGACGTCAACACCACCCGCTGCGACGTCAAGCAGGCGTTCGTCGACTCGTACGCGCGGTGGATCGAGCTGACCGACGCCGACGGCTTCCGCATCGACACGGTCAAGCACGTCGAGCGCGAGTTCTGGCGCTACTTCAGCCAGCGGGTGCGCCAGCGGCTGGCGGCCCAGGGCAAGACCAAGTTCTTCATGTTCGGCGAGGCCTTCGACGGCCGCGACGAGCTGGTCGGCTCGTTCACCAAGAACGACCTGCCGAGCGACGAGGAGCTCGCGCGCGAGAACTCGTGCGACGACGGCCCGAAGATCACCGGCGACCAGCTCGACAGCGCCTTCTACTTCCCGCAGCACTACCAGGTGTTCCGCGACGTGTTCCAGGACGGCGCCTCGACCGACCGGATCGCCAACCTGTGGGCCAACAAGACCGTCAACTACGGCACCGTCGCGCCCAAGGACAGCGCCGGCATCCCGCCGCACAAGGTCCTCGTCAACTTCATCGACAACCACGACGTCGCGCGCTTCCTCTACTTCGCCCGCGAGCGCGTCGACGCGCACCCCGCGTTCGCCGGCAAGTCGGTGCGCGACAAGGAGCTGCGGCTGCGCGCCATGCTGCAGAACGCCCTGCTCATGCTCATGACCGCCGAGGGCGTGCCCTGCCTCTACTACGGCACCGAGCTCGAGTACCGCGGCGGCAACGACCCGAGCAACCGCGAGGACATGTGGCGGCCCTACCCCTACCTCGGTGACACCGTCGCGCCGCCGGCGTTCGACACCACCGGGCCGACCTTCGTCTTCACCAAGAAGCTGATCGAGTACCGCAAGAAGCTCGCGGCGCTGCGCCGCGGCGACACCAAGGTCGTGTGGTCGACCGCGCGCACCGGCGACGAGTCGGACGCCGGCATCTTCGCCTTCGAGCGCGCCGGCGGCGAGGCCGGCAACAACTACGTGCTGGTCGTGTTCAACACCAACCAGAACCACGACAGCCGCACCCAGTTCGAGGGCACCACCATGACCGTCTCGGCGCCCGCGGGCGCGGTGCTGGTCGACGTCCTCGGCGGCAACAAGAAGTACACCGTCGGCGCCGGCGGTTCCCTCGACCTCACCCTCCCGCCGGTCTCCGGCATGCTCCTGGTCCCGCAGCAGGACGTCTGACGCCTCGATGGTCGCCGTCACTGCGCGCACGATCGTCAAGCGGTTCGGGGCCACCGAGGTCCTGCGCGGCGTCGACGTCCACGTCCCTGACGGCGGCTTCGCCGTCCTCGTCGGCCCCAGCGGCTGCGGCAAGAGCACGCTGCTGCGCCTCCTGGCCGGCCTCGAGGAGGTCACCTCCGGCGAGATCCGCTTCGGCGAGCGCGACGTCACCCGGCTCGCCCCGCGCGACCGCGACATCGCCATGGTGTTCCAGTCGTACGCCCTCTACCCGCACCTCACGGTGCGCGACAACCTCGCGTTCGGCCTCAACCTGCGCAAGACCGACGCGGCCACGATCGCCGGCCGCGTCGCCGAGGTCAGCGCGATGCTCGGCCTCGATCACCTGCTCGATCGCCTGCCGCGGGCGCTGTCCGGCGGCCAGCGCCAGCGCGTCGCCATGGGCCGCGCGATCGTCCGCCGCCCGCAGCTGTTCCTGTTCGACGAGCCGCTGTCCAACCTCGACGCCGCGCTGCGGGCCCAGGTGCGCGTCGAGATCCGCAAGCTCCACGACCAGCTCGGCGCGACCAGCGTGTACGTCACCCACGACCAGGTCGAGGCGATGACGCTGGCCGACCAGATCTTCGTCCTCAACCGCGGCGTCGTCGAGCAGGTCGGCCCGCCGCGCGAGGTCTACGAGCACCCGCGGACCCGCTTCGTCGCCGGCTTCCTCGGCAGCCCGGCCATGAACTTCCTCGACGGCGTCCGGGTCGAGGCCGGCGGCCTCGCGCTGCCCGGCGGCCAGACGCTGGCCGTGCGCGACCCGGCCCCGTTCGGGCCCGCCTTCCAACCTGGCCGACCGGTCAGCCTCGGCGTGCGCCCGCACGACTTCGTGGTCCGCGCCGACGCCCCCGACCTCGTGGTCGACGTCGAGCTGGTCGAGCTGCTCGGCCCGGAGCTGCAGATCCACGCCCGCCTCGGCGGCGCCCCGCTGACCGTCTGCCTCGACAGCCAGAGCGGCGTCGCCCGCGGCGACCGCCTCCCCCTGGCCGTCCGCGCCCTCCACCTGTTCGACCCCGCCACCGGCCTGAGCCTGCGCGCATGAGCATGTTCTCAAAGGCATGTCCACTCGCACATGTCTCAAGCGACATGTCCGTGAGGTCCGCGTGCTGAGGCGCGCTGCGGCTCGCCTGTCGGCTCGCGCCGGCGCGCGGGTCTTCGGCGCCCTGTTCGCGCTCCTCGCCGCCCTCGCGCCCGCGCTCGCGCGGGCCGGCGAGCTGCGGCTGTGGCACGCCTACCGCGACGCCGAGGCGGCCGCGCTGGTGGCGATCGTCGAAGAATTCTCCGCCCGCACCGGCCACCGCGTCGAGCTGCTGGCGGTCGCCCACGAGAGCTTCGGCAGCAAGCTCGCGGCCACCATCCCGCGCGGTCAGGGCCCGCACGTCTTCATCGACTCGCACGAGCGCCTCGGCGACTACCGCCAGCGCGCCCTCGTCGGCGACGCCGGGCCCGCGCTCGAGCCCGACGCCGTCTACACCGCGCAGTCGCTGGCCGCGGTCACCCAGGACGGCGCGCGCTGGGGCGTCCCGCTGAGCGCCAAGTCGGTCGCGCTGTTCGTCAACGCCAGCCTCGTCGACCGCGTCCCGGGCACCCTCGAGGACATCGCCGCCCTGAAGCTGCCCGCCGGCGTCTACCCGCTGGCCTACGAGGCCCAGAGCGCCTACGGCCACATGCCGCTGCTGGCCGCCTTCGGCGGGCGCATGCTCGAAGGCGACGCCCGCTTCGGCTTCGTCGGCCCCGCCGCCGCGCGCTCGCTCGCGTTCGCGAAAGAGCTCGTCGATCGCGGCGCCGTCCCGCGCGACGCCGACGGCGCCCTCGTCAGCGACCTGTTCCGCTCCGGTCGCGCCGCCTTCGCCATCAGCGGCCCGTGGCTCGTCGGTCAGCTCGCCGGCGTCGAGTTCCCCTGGCGCGTCGTGCCGCTGCCGAAAGTCGGCGAGACCGGCCTGCCGATGCGCCCGCCGCTGACCGTCGAGGCCGCCATGCTGTCGCCGCAGGGGGCCGCCTCCCCGGCCGCGCTCGCGCTGGCCCGCGCGCTCGGCAGCGCCGAGGCGGCCGCGCTGCGCCAGCGCCTCGCCGGCACCCTGTCCGTCAGGACAGACGTACCTGTCCCCGAGGACAACCCGGTCCTCGCCGGCTTCCGCGCCCAGGCCGAGCTGGCCGAGCCGATGTCCGCCGACCCGGCCATGCGCTCGACCTGGGAGCCGGCCTTCCGCGCGATCCGCAAGGTCCTGCGCGGCCAGGCGGGGCCCGACGACGCGCTCGCCGAGGCCGCCCGTCGCTTCGCCGACGTCCGCCGCCCGCCGCCCGCCGCCGCCTCGCCGACCCCCGCCCTGCTGGTGCTCGGCCTCGGCATGCTGCTCGTCGCCTTCCACCTGGTCCGCCGCGCCCGCGACCCCGAGGCCCGCCGGGCCCTCCGCGCCTCGTTGCCGGCCTACCGCTACGTCGCGCACAGCGTCGTCGTCGTCGGCCTTTTGGTGTTCGTCCCGCTGATCGTCGGCGCCGCCACCTCGCTGTTCGCCGGCCGCCCGGGCGAGGGCTACTACGTCGGCCTCGCCAACTTCGTCGAGATCCTCACCGCCCGCGGCGGCCCGCTGCTCGCCACCGGCTCGTTCTGGTTCGTCCTCCTCGTCACCTTCCTGTGGACGGCCGTCAACGTCGTCCTCCACCTCGGCATCGGCCTCGCGCTCGGCCTCGTCCTGTCGCGCCCGACCCTGCGCCTGCGCGCGCTCTACCGCGTGCTCCTGATCCTCCCCTGGGCCGTGCCGAGCTACGTCACCGCCCTGGCGTGGAAGGGCATGTTCCACCAGCAGTTCGGCGCCGTCACCGGCCTGATCCACGCGGTCAACGACTGGTTCGGCACCAGCATCGAGCCGATCGCCTGGTTCTCGCGCTTCGCCACCGCCTTCGCCGCCAACGTCGCCACCAACGTGTGGCTCGGCTTCCCCTTCATGATGGTCGTCACGCTCGGCGCGCTCACGGCCGTGCCCGCCGACGTGCTCGAGGCCGCCGAGGTCGACGGCGCCACCCGCTGGCAACGGCTGACGCGCGTCACCCTGCCGATGATCCGCCCGGCCCTCGCCCCGGCCGTCACGCTCGGCGCGATCTGGACCTTCAACATGTTCAACGTCGTCTTCCTCGTCTCGGGCGGCGACCCCGACGGCTCGACCGACATCCTCGTCAGCGAGGCGTACCGCTGGGCCTTCACCCGCGAGGCCCAGTACGGCTACGCCGCCGCCTACGCCGTCCTGATCTTCCTGCTCCTGCTCGTCACCACCCGCCTGCCCGCCTGGCTGGCGCGCAAGGAGGCCGGGCGATGAGTCCTTCGGGACAGGGTCGAAAGGTCAGCCTCGCCGAGTCGATCGGCGCCCACCTGCTGCTCGTCGTCGCCGTCGCGTTCGCGCTCTATCCGCTGCTGTGGGTCGTCTCGCTGGCCTTCTCCGGCGCGGTCGAGCCGACCCCGCGGGTCTTGCCGGTCCCGCTCGAGCCGACCCTCGAGCACCTGCGCGGCGTCGCCTTCTCGACCCTCGAGGTCCCGGGCGAGCCCGACCGCTGGCTGTTCGGCCTGCAGCTCGCCAACTCGATCGTCATCAGCCTCGCCACCGCCCTGGTCGGCGTCGTCATCGCCGTGCCGACCGCCTACGCCCTGGCCCGCTTCGACTTCGTCGGCAAGGAGGGCGGCGTGCGGGCCCTTTTGGCCACGCAGATGTTCCCGGCGGTCGCCAGCGCGATCCCCCTCTACATCATCCTCGACGGCCTCGGTCTGCTCGGCACCCGCTCGGGCCTGGTCCTCTGCTACGCCACCACCGCCGTGCCGTTCGCCATCTTCCAATTGCGCGGCGCCTTCGAGACCATCCCGCGCGACCTCGAGGAGGCCGCCATGGTCGACGGCGCCACCCGCTTCGAGGCCTTCCGCAAGGTCGTCCTGCCTGCCGCTCGCCCGGCGATCGCCGTCACCGCCCTGTTCGCCTTCATGAGCGCCTACAACGAGTTCGTGCTGGCGCACACCATGCTCGGGCGCGAGGAGATGTACACCGTCCCCGTGGTCCTGCAGCGCTACATCTCCGAGTTCAGCGCCGACTGGCCCAAGTTCGCCGCCGGCTCGCTGATCGTCTCGATCCCGGTGATGATCCTCTTCTACATCGCCCAGCGCCACCTCATCGCCGGCCTCACCGCCGGCGGCGTGAAGGGCTGAGGCGGACGGCGATTGTCGACAGTGTGATCGACCGCGGGCGATCGCCGGCCGACGAAACACAATGCGCATTCGCGGCGGGGCAGCGGCGATCGTCGCATCGGAGCGGCTGAGGTCGCCGGACCCGCCCCATTCGCGCGCGTTTCCGCCCCTCCGATTCCGTCACATTTCATCCAGGCCGTGAATCCAACCTGCGACGATGGGATTCCAAAGCGTCGCCCGAACGAACCCTTTTGGAGGACCCGAATGCGTCGATTCCTGCTCCTGTCCCTCGGCCTCGCCGTCGCTCCCGCCTGTAGCCCGCCCGGGCCCTCCGACCACGGGAAGGCCGCTCCGCCGGCGCCCAAGGCCGCCACGCCGCCGCCGACCAGCGCGCCCGCGGCCCCGGAGCCCGAGCTCATCCCGCGCGAGCTTCTGTTCGGCAACCCCGAGCGCGTCAACGTCCAGATCAGCCCCGACGGCAAGCACCTCAGCTGGGTCGCGCCGGTCGACGGCGTGCTCAACGTCCACGTCGCGCCGGCCGACGACGCGGCCAAGGGTCGGGCCGTCACCGCCGACAAGGCGCGCGGCATCACCCAGTACTTCTGGTCCTACCGCCCCGACACGCTGCTCTACCTGCGCGACACCGGCGGCGACGAGGACTTCCATCTCCACGCGCTCGACCTCAAGACCGGCGAGAGCCGCGACCTCACGCCCTACCCGAAGACGCGCGCCAGCGTCAACGGCGTCAGCCACCTCCATCCCGACGTCGTGCTCGTCGGCATGAACGACCGCGATCAACAGTGGCACGACCTCTACCGCGTCGACCTGGCGACCGGCAAGCGGACCCTGGTCGAGCGCAACGATCAGAAGATCGCCGGCTACATCACCGACCCCGAGCTCAAGGTGCGCCTGGCCACGCGCGCGCGCGACGACGGCGGCATCGACGTCCTGCAACCCGACGGCAAGGGCGGCTGGAAGCCGTTCGAGCAGATCCCGTTCGACGACGCGCTGAGCACCCATTTCGGCAACATCACGACCGACGGCAAGACCCTGCACCTGCGAGACTCTCGCAACCGCGACACCGTCGCCCTGTACGCCGTCGACCTCGCGAGCGGCGAGAAGAAGCTGCTGCTCGAGGACCCGCGCGCCGACATCAGCGGGGCGCTGACCGACCCGCGCACCGGCGCGGTGCGGGCGGTCGCCACCAACTACCTGCGCGAGGAGTGGAAGGCGCTCGACGACGGCATCACCCGCGACCTCGAGAAGCTCAAGGCGATCGGGCCCGGCGTCATCGGCGTCACCTCCAGCACCCTCGACGACCAGACCTGGATCGTCGCCTACTCGGCCGCCGAGGCGCCGGCGGTCTACTACCGCTACGCCCGCGGCAGCGGCGAGCTGACGAAGCTGTTCTCGGCCCGCCCGGCGCTCGACGGCAAGCCGCTGGTCAAGCAGTGGCCGCAGGAGGTCCCCGCGCGCGACGGCCTCACGCTCGTCAGCTACCTGACCCTGCCGCACCAGTCCGACCCCGAGCAGGACGGCAAGCCGAACAAGCCCGCGCCGCTGGTCCTCTACGTCCACGGCGGCCCGTGGGCGCGCGACACCTACGGCTACTCGTCCACGCCGCAATGGCTGGCCAACCGCGGCTACGCGGTGCTGCAGGTCAACTATCGCGGCTCGACCGGCTTCGGCAAGGAATTCGTCAACAAGTCCAACTTCGAGTGGGCCGGCAAGATGCACGAGGACCTGGTCGACGCCGTGAACTGGGCGGTCAAGCAGGGCGTCACCACCGCCGACCAGGTCGCGATCATGGGCGGCAGCTACGGCGGCTACGCGACCCTGGTCGGCCTGACCTTCACGCCCGACACGTTCAAGTGCGGCGTCGACGTCGTCGGCCCCTCCAACCTGATCACCCTGTTCAACACCTTCCCCGCCTACTGGGCCAGCTTCATGCAGCAGTGGTACCTCCGCGTCGGCGACCCGCGCACCGAGGAGGGCAAGCAGAAGCTGCTCGACCGCTCGCCGATCACCCACGTCGACAAGATCAAGAAGCCGCTGCTCATCGCCCAGGGCGCCAACGACCCGCGGGTGAAGCAGGCCGAGAGCGACCAGATCGTCGAGGCCATGAAGACCAAGAAGATCCCCGTCACCTACCTGCTGTTCCCCGACGAGGGCCACGGCTTCGCCCGCTCGGAGAACAGCAAGGCCTACACCGCCGCGGCCGAGGGCTTCCTCGGCACCTGCCTCGGCGGCCGCGTCGAGCCGATCGGCAAGGACCTGACCGGCTCGAGCATCACCGTCCCGGTCGGCGCCGACATCGTCCCCGGCCTCGCCGAGGCGCTCGCCTCGCACACCCAGGCGATCAAGAACTAGCGCGGCGACGCGACGATCGCGAGACCGCCGCGATCGTCGCGTCGCGCTTCGACTGCCGTCGCAACGCTCGACTCGCGGCCGAAGCCGGGGCGGCGGCCGCGTGGGCCGCTCGCCGCGCCTGAGCCGCTGCTGCCGGCATCGGCTCCGCCTCGCCATGAGCGCTGCGCCCGTTCGCCGCGCCTGCATGAGCTCCGCACCGCCGCGAGCGCCGCTCGCCGGGCCTGAGCCCGCCGCTGCGATCGATCCTCCTCTGGCTGCGACCGTTCGCGGGACGTCGTCACGCCGGGTGTCCGCCGGGCGACGGTCGCGCGAGATCCTGCGCTGCCTGCGGCCTGGCAGGTGTCCTCCCTCCGGGTGTTAAGCGGCTCCTTGCCAAGCGACCTCCGCGTCGCCGGCGAGCCACACGGCCGTTGCCAGCCGTCCGAGCGCGGCCGCGCGGTCTCGACCTGTCCCCAAGACCATCCGTCCATTGCACCTGTCCTGCAGGACAGCTTGCGCCGGCTCGCGCCCGCCGCGGCGATTTTGTTATTGTCGGATCCCCGTGCCCGAGACGGAGCCCCCAGCGCCCGCGCGAGGTTCGCCCCCCGACCCCGCCGCGGCCCCCGGCCATGCGAACGCGACGCGCCTCACCGGCGCGCACCGGCTCGCCAGCGCCGAGACGACCGGCTTCTTCGACGCGCTGCCGCACGGCACCGTGCTGATGCGCCTGTGGGCCCGCCTCGGCCTGCTCATGGGCCAGCAGCTCGCGCGGGTGGTCCGCGACGACCACGTCTTCCTCATCGTCATGGCCGCGGTGGTCGGCACCACCAGCGGCGTCGCGGCCGGCGCCTTGCTGGCGTGGATCGAGTACGCCTTCCGCCTGTTCCCGCGGCCGGAGGAGAGCAGCGCCCTCGTCCGCTGGGCCGCGGTCATCGGCGTCCCGGTGCTCGGCGGGCTCGCGGCCGGCGGCCTGCACTTCGTGCTGCGGCGGATCATCCAGCAGCCGCTGGTGATGGGCATCCCCGCCGTCATCGAGGCCATCACGCGCCGGCAGGGCACGATCCGCGGGCGCCAGGCCGTGATCGCCGGCGTCGGCACCGGCATCACGATCGGCAGCGGCGGCTCGTGCGGGCACGAGGGTCCGAGCGTGGCGATCGGCGCGGCCGTCGGCAGCGTCCTCGCCCGCTTCTTCGGCCTGCGCATGCGCTGGCACCTGGCGATGGTCGGGGCCGGGTGCGCCGGCGGCCTCGCGGCGGCCTTCAACGCCCCGCTGGCGGGCGTCGTGTTCACCGTCGAGATCGTGTTCGGCGGCGCCATCGGCGGCAACATCGGCACCATGTCGGTGTTCGTGCCGCTGATCGTCGCCGCGGTGGCGGGCACCTTCACCTCGCACGCGATCCGCGGCGAGCACCTGACCTTTACGACAGTCCAGCACGGCGACGCCATGCTCGTCGAGATGGGCCTGTTCATCGCCCTCGCCGCGCTGGCCGGCGTGCTCGGCACGCTGATGGGCCGCGCGGTGATCGGCACCACCAAGTGGTTTCAGAACCTGAAGGCCCCCGTCCTGCTCAAGCCGGCGCTCGGCGCCTTCGGCGTCGGCCTGCTCGCCGCCGTCGTCTCCAACGACGTCCTCGGCGGCGGTCTCCCCACCATCAACGAGGCGCTGCAGGGCCGCCTCGGCTGGCAGCTCGCGCTGGCGCTGCTCGGCCTCAAGCTCGTCGCCACCGCGCTGACCGTCGGCAGCGGCGGCTTCGGCGGCGTGTTCACGCCCTCCCTGTACATCGGCGCCTGCCTCGGCACCGTGGTCGGCGCGGTCGCCCACTTCGCGCTCGGCCCGGGCGCCGAGTCGACCGCCGCCTACGCGCTCGTCGGCATGGGGGCGATCTTCGCCGCCACCATGCAGGCCCCGCTGACGCCGATCGTGATGATCTTCGAGCTCACCCGGGACTACGAGCTCATCCTCCCGCTGATGCTCGGCTGCATCCTCGCGGTGTTCGTCGCCCGCCGGATGTCGCCGCGCAGCCTGTTCCAGGAGATCCTCCACCAGCAGGGCGTGGTGCTCGGCCACGAGGCCGAGGTCGAGGTCATGAAGCGCGGCCACGTCGCCGACCTCATGCAACCGCCGCCGCGCACCCTGTCTGAAGGGACAGGCGCCGCCGAGGTCCGGCGCGTCGCCCTCGACGAGGGCCGCTCGCCGTTCGTGGTCGACGACACCGGCGCGGTGGTCGGCTGGATCGACGCCGACCTGCTGGCCAAGCGGGTCCTGCACGGCGACGTCCCGGCCGACGCCGCGGCTCGCGACCTGATGACCGACGTCCAGCTCGCGCTGCTCTACCCGACCGACACCCTCGCCGGCGCGATGCTGGCCTCGGCCCGCTCGAGCGCGGAGGTCCTGCCGGTCGTCGATCACGAGCGCCGCCTCGTCGGCGTGCTCCGGCGCGGCGACCTGCTCGCCCACTACAGCGACAAGGTGCTCGGCCAGCAGGAAGAGGCGGTCCACATGCACACGACCGGCGGCGCGGTCCACGGCCACGAGGTCGGGCTCGGCAAGGGCATGATCCTGGACCACATCGTCGTCGGCCGCCGCTGGGCCGGCCGCACGCTCGCCGACCTGGCGCTGCGCTCGCAGACCGGCGCGACGGTGGTCGAGTGGCTGCGCGGCGAGGCGCCGCTGGCGATCGATCCCAACGCGCCGCTGCAGCACAACGACGTCCTCGCGGTGGTCGGCACGCGCGAGCAGATCCTCGCGGCCCGCCGCATGGGCCCGACGCGACCCGGGGTGGCTGCGCCGCAGCTTTGAATCTGTCCTTCGGGACACTTGGATCTCGGGGGCTCGGCGCGGGGCTGTCCTTCGAGACATCCTTGGGATGGTCGCGTTTTCGCGGAGACCAGCGGCCAGCGCAAAACATCGGGTCTTGCTCGCGTCCTTCGCCTGGAAAGGAGGCCCCGCTCGGCGCGCGGACGCGCTACGCTCCCGGCGTGCCGCACGACGCTCAGGGCTGGATCGACGCGCTTCACCTCGTCCCGCACCCGGAGGGCGGGCACTACCGCGAGACCTACCGGGCCGCGCTCGCCGTCACGCGCGAGGGCGCATCGCGGTCGGCCTCGACGGCGATCTACTACTTGCTGCGCCACGGCGAGCGCTCGCGCCTGCACCGGATCCGCAGCGACGAGCTGTGGCACTTCCACGCCGGCGACGGGCTCCAGGTCCACGTCTTCGCCGCAGGCGGGCACAGCGTCCTGCGCCTGGGGCTCGACCTGGCGGCGGGCGAAGCTCCGCAGCAGTGGGTCGCCGCGGGCGCGTGGTTCGGCGCCGAGGTCGAGCGACCGGGCGGGTGGGCGCTGGTCAGCTGCACCGTCGCGCCGGGCTTCGAATTCGCCGACCTCGAGTTCGCCGACCGCGACGCGCTCGTCCGCGCCTTCCCGGCCCACGCCGACGTCGTCACCCGCCTCACCTGACCTGCAGCCGAAGATCGCGGTCACGCGCGAGGGCCGGTGAATATTCCTCGGGAACCTCTTCGGGGCGGCGCTGTCTGCCTGTCCGAAGCGACGCGTGCGGTCGGTGTGCGGCCGCGCTGTCCGTCGCGACATGTCCTATTCGACAGCCGCATGTCCGTGGAGGATCCCGCCGTGCCCACCCGCAAGCCGACCGAGGAAGAGACCGTCAACGCCGACCTCCTGCCCGTCATGAACGTGATGTTCTTGCTGATCCCCGCCCTGCTCCTGGCGATGGAGTTCGCCAGCATGGCCCAGATCACGGTCGCCGTGCCCCGCACCGTCAGCCACCCCGTCTCGCAGCCGCAGAACCCGACCCAGCCCGAGCTCGGCTTCAAGGTCGCCATCGGCCGCGACGGCTTCCGCACCCGCTCCGGCGGCGCCGACGCCGGCCCCGGCGCGATCCCCCTGAACGGCGGCGACTACGACTACGCCGCCCTCGCCGCCGCCGCCCGCGATCTCAAGCACCTGTTCCCGGCCGAGTCGACCGTGACGATCACCGCCGAGGGCGACGTGCCGATGGACGTCCTGGTCCGCACCATCGACGTCCTGCGCGGCGACCGCTGCAAGCTCGGCGCGTACGCCCGCGGCGAGCAGCCCGGCGACGAGTGCCTGTTCTGGTCGCCGGTGATCGAGAGCGTCGGCTGATCGCCGCCTCCGCGCCCGCGCGTCAGGGCAGCTCTGTCCGCTCGCGCGGGCGCCCTCCATGGGCCCGCGGGCCCGCGCGCATCACATGTCCCCGAGGGCATCCCGCCTCGGGATGCCTGAGCATGTCCCCGAGGACAGGTGAGTGCGCAGCCGAGCGGTACGAGGCAGCCGCGCCCGCGGGCCCGGGCCTGAGCAGCGGGCGCGCCTGCACCGCGACGCCCCCGGCGCCGGCGACATGAAGACCGGCGACCGCGCCGCCCGCCTCAGTACTCCTCGACCCACTCGGCGACCGGCGTGCCCTCGCCGGCGTGGCGCTCGAGGATCGTCGCGACCTTCTCCTCGGTCATACCCGGATAAAAGCCGAGCCCGCTCACCTCACGCGGCTCGTCTTCGCCCTTCTCGTTGGGGGCCAGCGGCCGCACGAACACGTTGGGGCCCTCGCTGCAGCGCCCGAAGCAGTTGAAGGCCGCCACGTGGCAGCGGGTCTTGAGCTCCGGGTCGGCCGCGATCCCCGCCTTGAGCAGCGTCACCAGGCGGTCGCTCTCGTGGGTGATGCCGCAGCTCGGCCCGTCGCAGACGAGGATCTGAAACCTACGCATGGCGCCCGGGCCTTGTAGCGAACAACGGCCAGCCCTCGCAAGTCGACCGTCTGCCGGTTTTTTGGCGGTCCGGCGCCCGGCGAGTAGCGTCGCTCCATGATCGGACCCCCGGAGCCTGGCGTGCGCACCAGCTCGCGCCGAACCTCGCCTGCCGGGCCGCGGGCCGGCTGCTCGTGCGAGCTCCTGCTCTCGCTGTGCGCCGCCGAGTCCGTCCAGGGCGTCCTGGCCGCGCACGGGCTCGACGTCGCCCGCCTGCGCGCCCTCGTCGACGAGCTGCACGCCGAGGTCGAGACCGAGCCCGCCGACTGGCGTCTGCGGATCACCCAGCGCGGCGGCCGCGCGGCCGACCCCGACCTCGATCTCCTGCTCGCCCTCGTCCGCTCCGCCGACTCGCACGCCTACCAGCTGCTCGAGCGGGCCGGCGCCGCCTGCGGCGCCCTGCGCAAGCTCCTGATCGACCGCCTGCGCGCGCTCGAGGCGGCCGCGCTCAACGGGACAGGTCCCGTGCGCCATGTCTCATCGGCCATGGCCGGAGAGACAGCCACACCGCGCCGCCCGGTCGTGCAGCGCATGTCGACCGCCCGCGGCGAGCGCCCGCTGCGCCGCTCGCTCGCCGACGGCCGGCCCACCGAGCCGGCCGTCCGTACCCCGAACGCCCGCGCCGACGACGCCCCGCGGCCGACCCGCGGCGGCGCTCGCCCCTGGCCCGAAGACCAGCCGCGGGTCCGCCTCGAGCCCGCCCGCCCGACCGACGTCCGCACCTGGCCCGAAGACCACCCCGCCCGGCTGCGCCTCGACGCCGCCCGCCCCGCCGGCGACGACGCCCGCGCCCGCCCGGCCGACCGCACCTGGCCCGAAGACCAGCCCGCCCGCGCCCGCACCTGGCCCGAAGACCAGCCCGCCCGCGCTCGCACCTGGCCCGAAGACCAGCCCGACGCCCGCGGCGCCCTTCGGCCGACGCGCGAGCAGCCGCGCCTGCTGGCGCGCCCGGAGCCGCGGCCCGGGCGCGCCGCGGCCCTGTCCCCGCGGACAGGTACGAGCCCGCAGGCCGCCACCGCCGTCGAACCCGAGCCGCGCCCGGCTCCGGCCCCGCAGCCCGAGGCTCGCAATCACCGCCTGGTCCCGATCGATCCGTCCGCCCTGCCGCCGCTGCACGGCCGCGAGGGCGAGCTGGCGCGCCTGGCCGACGCCGTCCTGCGCCGCTCCCCGCGCCCGCCGCTGCTCGTCGGCCCGGCCGGCAGCGGCCGCACGCTGGTCGCCAAGCACCTGGCCGGCCTGCTGCACCAGCCGGTCTTCTACCTGTCCGCGACCCGCTACGAGGACGAGGACGGCCTGCGCGCCGACCTCGCCGCCGTCGCCAAGCAGGGCGGCGTCGCCATCCTCGACGACCTCGATCGCCTCGGCGGCGACGGCCCGCCGGCGCTGCTCGGCGCCCTCGCCAAGGCCTGGTCTTCGGGACAGCCGCCGATCGTCGCCGTCGCCTCGCCCGAGGGTCAGGCCCGCCTCGGCGCCTGGGCGCCCGGCCTGACCGCCGCGCTCGACCTCGTCACCCTCGCCCCGCTCGAGGGCGACGACCTGCGCGCCGCCGTGGCCGCCGGCGCGCCCGCGGTGCTGGCCCAGCACGGCCTGTCTCTCGGGTCAGGCAGCCGCCTGGCCGAGCTCGTGCGCCTGGCCGACCGCTTCCTCGCCGGCCTGGCCCAGCCCGGCCGCAGCCTCGACCTGCTCGACCTCGCCTGCGCCCGCACCGCCCGCGAGGGCCGCGGCGCCGTCCAGCGCGACACCTGGATCGACATCGTCTGCGAGCGCAGCGGCGTCCCGCGCGAGCGCCTCGAGGGCCAGGGCCACCAGGACATGCTCGAGCTCGAGGCCGAGCTCGCGCGCAAGGTCGTCGGCCACGAGCACGCGCTGTCGGCCATCTCCCAGCTGATCCGCAGGAACCGCGCCGGCTTCGGCTCGCAGCGGCCGATCGCCACCGTCCTCCTGCTCGGCCCCAGCGGCGTCGGCAAGACCGAGATCGCCAAGGCCCTGTGCGGGGCCCTGTTCGACCGCCCCGACGCGTTCGTCCGCCTCGACATGAGCGAGTACGCCGAGGCCCACGCGGTCGCGCGGATCGTCGGCGCCCCGCCCGGCTACGTCGGCCACGAGCAGGGCGGCGCGCTGACCGACCCGCTGCTCAAGCAGCCGCACTGCGTCGTCCTGCTCGACGAGATCGAGAAGGCCCACCGCGACGTCCACCAGCTGCTGCTGCAGGTGTTCGACGAGGGCCGGCTGACCGACGGCCGCGGCCGCACGATCGACTTCCGCCACGCCGCGATCGTCATGACCTCGAACCTCGGCGCCACCTGCCTCGACGCCACCGGCGACGCCCGCCTCGACGAGGCCCGCGTGCTCGAGGCCGCCCGCGCCGCCTTCCCGGTCGAGCTGTGGAACCGCATCGAGGCCCCGCTGGTGCTCCACCCGCTCGGCGAGGCCCAGCTGGCCCGGATCTGCGCCCGCCTGGTCCGCGCCTCGTCCGACCGCCTGCTGCGCGAGCGCGGCATCCGCTACCGCCTCACCGACGCCGCCACTTGCCACGTCGTCGGCCTGTGCGGAAAAGACATGTCCCTTGGGGCACGTCCCTTGCGACATGTCCTTACGCGCAGCGTCGAGGCGCTGCTCGCCGACGCGATCCTGCGCGGCCAGATCCGCGCCGGCATGCAGGTCGAGGTCGATCTCGACCACGCCGGCGCGCTGGTGCTGCTGGCCTCGCGCGGCTGAGCGCGCCGGCCGGGCCCCGCGGCGCCGGCGAGCGAGCGCCCGCGGACCTCGTCGGCGCCCCGGGGCGCGTGCTACCGTGCGGCGCGGTGTCGTCCGCGCTGATCATCGAGGCCGACCCGCGGCTGGCGATCCGGCTGGCGACCATCCTCGCCGCCCGCTCGCTGCCGGCGGCCGTGCTCGCCGACCCCGAGCGGGCCGTCGCGCGCGTGCGGGCCGAGCCGCCGGCGCTGGTGCTGCTGCGCGTCGAGCTGCCGGGCACCTCCGGCTTCGCGGTGTGCAACCGCCTGCGACGCGACGACGACACCCGCGCGATCCCCCTGATTCTCTACGCCAGCGACGTCGCGCCCGAAGTGTTCGATGGTCACAGCAAGCTGCGGACCCGCGCCAGCGCCTACTTGCACGTGCCCTTCGACCCCGCCCGCGTCCTGGCCGCCGTGGCCGCCTGCCTGCCTGCGAGCGCGTGAAGCGGCCGCGCGGCGCTCGCGGTGACCGCGCGACGAGGCCGCGGAAAGCGTCCGCCGCGGATCCCGCGACGCCCCGTAGAACATTGTTATGCGGGCCGCCAGCGACCGGCCCGTCGCCCCTGGTGGAAGCGAGCAAGGCCGGATATTTTGGCCCACGTGCACTCAGCGCTGATCATCGACGCGGACGGCAAGACCCCGGCAACCCTCAAGAACATCCTGGCCCCCTACGGCTTCGAGTTCACGATCACGGAGAACGGGCCCGAGGCTGTCAACGTCGCGCGTCAGGCCGCGCCGGACATCATCTTTTTGCGCGCCGAGCTGCCGCTGACCTCCGGCTTCTCGGTGTGCAACCGCCTGCGGCGCCACGAGGACACCAAGCGGATCCCGCTCATCATGTACTCCTCGAACGTCAGCGAGGACGTGTTCGAGCAGCACCGCAACCTCAAGACCCACGCCGACGACTACCTGCGCCTGCCGCTCGACGAGGGCCGCCTGGTCGCCGCCATCCGCCCCGTCCTGCCGATCGGCGAGGCCAAGGCCGCCCCGGGCGGCGAGGCGGCCCCCAGCGCCGGCGGGGCGGGCCCCGGCGGCCAAGCCGGCCCGCTCGGGCCGGTCGAAAGAGCGCCTCGAGATCGAGCTGCGCGACGCGCCCGCGCGCGCCGGCGACAACCGCCAGGCCTTCGAGCAGGAGTTCGCCGACGGCTTCAACGCCCTCCAGGACGAGCCCTCCTCGGCCATCCCGCGCGAGGGCTCCGGCGCCGTGCCGCCGCCCGACGGGGAGATGTCCGACGCCTCCATGGCCGTCGGCGGCTTCAAGGCCCAGCGCGAGGTCTTGCAGCTGAAGAGCCAGCTCAACGCGCGCAGCCGCGAGATCCTCACGCTCAAGGACGAGCTCGAGTCGCGCGAGCGCACCATCGTCGACGCCAAGAAGCTCCAGCGCGAGCTGCAGGCCCAGATCAGCGAGCTCGAGAACCAGGTCCTCGCCGCCCAGGAGCAGATCCTGTCGTCGCGCGAGAACATCGAGGCCGCGGTGCGCGACAAGCAGACCGCGCTCAAGCGCGAGGAGGGCGTCAAGACCCGCCTCGAGGTCCTGCAGAAGAAGCTCAAGGAGACCGAGACCGAGTTCGCCGCTTTCCGCGCCCAGACCGCGCAGGACCGCGACAAGTCCGCCATCGCCCTCGCCGAGGTTCAGCAGCGCCTCGAGATACAGGCCGGCGTGATCACCGAGCTCGAGAGCGAGCGCGACCGGCTCACCGCCCAGCTCATCGAGTCGAACGGCCAGGTCTCGAGCCTCGTCGACGGCTTCGAGGGCGCGCGCAAGAGCGTCGCCGGCCTCGAGTCGCAGCTCGAGCACCACCGCCAGGAGATGGAGCGCGCCCTCGCCGACGCCGAGACCGAGCGGGTCGCCGCGCTCGAGTCGCTCGCGCGCCAGCACCAGGCCGAGCTCGACGAGCGCGAGCAGGACCACCGCGCCGCCGTCGCCCAGCTGCAGAGCCAGCTCAACAGCCTGCGCGACCAGGCCCAGCAGGAGCGCGAGCGCATGTCGCAGGCGCTGATCGAGGCCGAGGAGAACGCCCGCCTGCAGGTCAGCCAGCTGACCCAGACGCTGGCCGCCACCGAGGAGGCTGCGCGGCGGGAGATCCAGCAGCTGCAACAGACGCTCGCGCAGGCCGAGGAGACCGCCCGCGGCGAGATCGCCTCGCTGCAGGCGGCGCTGGCCGAGACCCGGTCGCAGGCCGACGACGCCGCCGCCGACAACGCCCGCCGGATCGCCGGCCTCGAGCACCAGGTCGACGAGCTCGGCGCCCAGCTCGACCGCGCCGAGAGCCTGCTCGCCCGCCGCCGCGACGCCGCCCAGCGGGCCCAGCAGGCCCTCGCCGTCGGCCTCAAGTTGCTCGAGGACGACGACCCGACATGACCTGTTCTGAGGGCCATCTTCGAGGAACGACCGCTTGAGCGCCGACCGTCTCCACGGCGACACCGCCAACCTCAAGAGCAGCCAGTCGCGCGCGCTCCAACGCCTCGGCGAGCGCCGCGTGCCTGCCGATCGCGTCGTCTCGGCCGCGCTCGCCCGCGACCTGCTCGACCTCTCGCACCAGCTGAACCGCCAGCTCGGCCTCTTCATCGACCGCCGCGGCCAGGTCGAGGCCGTCATCCTCGGCGACGCGCACAGCCTCAGCCTGCCGGAGTTCGCCCGCGTCCGCGGCGCGCTCGGCCGCCTCCGCGGCATCCGCCTGATCGTCACCCACCTGGTGCCCGACCCGCTCTCGCGCGAAGAGCTGGCCGACCTCGCCAAGCTGCGCCTCGACCTCGTCGCCGCCGTCCACCGCGGCCCCGCCGGCATCCAGCTCGACCTCGCCAGCCTCACCCCGGCCCCGCCCGCTGCCGCCGAGGTGTTCACGATCCGGACCTGGCCGCGCGTCCCGGTCTCGACGCTCAGCCCCGACCTCTCGACGCGACCGGACGAGCAGACCCCGCCGCCCCCCGGCGCGCCCGACCTCCCGATCGACTTTACCGGCTTCATCCGCGAGCTCGAGGCCCGGCTGGTCGCCGCTACCACCGACGCGCGGGCCGAGGCGCGCGGCACCAAGGCCACCGCGCTGGTGGTCCACGGCGGCGGCCCCGAGGTCCCGGCGCGGATCGCCGAGCTGCGCGAGCTGTGCCGCACCGCCGGCATCCAGCTCATGGACCTCGTGACCCAGCGGCGCCCGCAGCCCGACCCGCGGACCTTCTTCGGCCAGGGCAAGCTGCGCGAGGTCATCGTCCGCGCGCTCGAGCAGGACTGCGAGCTCCTGATCTGCGACCCCGACCTCACCCCGTCGCAGGCGCACGCGATCGCCGAGGAGACCGAGCTCAAGGTCATCGACCGCACCACCCTGATCCTCGACATCTTCGCCCAGCACGCCCGCAGCGCCGACGGCAAGCTGCAGGTCGAGCTGGCCCAGCTGCGCTACATGCTGCCGCGCATGGTCGGCAAGGGCACCGCGATGTCGCGGCTGGCCGGCGGGATCGGCGGGCGCGGCCCCGGCGAGACCAAGCTCGAGATCGATCGCCGCCGCGCCAAGGAGCGGATTGGCGCCCTCACGCGCCGGCTCGACGAGCTGCGCCAGCGTCGCGACCAGCGCCGCGCGCTGCGCCGCAGCACCAACGTCCCGGTGGTCGCGATCGTCGGCTACACCAACGCCGGCAAGTCGAGCCTGCTCAACACCGTCACCCAGAGCGAGGTCCTGGCCGAGAACAAGCTGTTCGCCACCCTCGACCCCACGGTCCGGCGGATCCGCTTCCCCGAGGACCGCGAGGTCGTCCTGCTCGACACCGTCGGCTTCATCCGCGACCTCCCCCCCGCGCTGCTGCAGGCGTTCAGCGCCACCCTCGAGGAGGTCGCCGACGCCGACCTCCTGCTGCTCGTGGTCGACGCCAGCGACCCCGACCGCGACCAGCAGCGCGCCGCCGTCGAGGCGATCCTCGGCGACCTCGGCGCCGGCAAGGTCCCGCGCCTGCTCGTCTTCAACAAGTGCGACCTCCTCGAGCCCGAGGAGCTGGCGGTGCGCCGCGCCGAGGCCGGCCCCGACACCTTCTTCATCACCGCGCTCGACCGCCGCAGCACCTTCCCCTTGATGCAGGCGATCGAAAATCACCTGTGGGAGCGCGGCATGATCGAGCGGCCCCCCGCGCTCCCGGACGACGACGAGTCGTGACGCGCGCCCTGCACCGCGAGTCCTCCGGCGGCGAGCGCTCCCCGTTCGTCGCGTCGCTCGAGCCTCGCTGCGAGCGGAGCGTCGAGCCGACCCCGAAGCGCTTCCCGTTCGCGGCGTCGCGCGAGCCTCGCTGTGAGCGGAGCGCCGAGCCGACCCCGAAGCGCTTCCCGTTCGCGGCGTCGCGCGAACCTCGCTGCGAGCGGAGCCCCGAGCCGACGCCGAAGCGCTTCCCGTTCGCGGCGTCGCTCGAACCTCGCTGCGAGCGGAGCGCCGAGCCAGCGCCGAAGCGTTCGCCGTTCGCTGCATCCCGCCCGTCGTCTCGGCGCGCCGGGAATGTCGAAGCGCCGCGCGACGTACCCGCTCCAGCCGCAGCCCCGGTGGCCGCGCGGGTCGCCTGATCGCCATGTCCGCCCCTGACCTCAGCCTCGGCCTCGCCGCCCTCCTCGGCGCCCTCCAGGGCGTCGCCGAATTCCTGCCGATCTCCTCGTCCGGCCACCTCGCCCTGGCCGAGCGCGTCGCCGGCCTCGAAGCGGGCGCGGGCGGCCACTCCTTCAACATCGTCGTCCACGCCGGCACCCTGCTGGCCGTCCTGATCCATTACCGCGACGACCTGCTGGCGATCGCCCGCGGCGTCCTGCGCCCGGGACATGTTCCCAAGAGCATGCCCGATGCGACAGGCCTCAGCGGGCATGCTCGATCGGACAGCCAGGGCCACGCCGTCTCCGGCAGCGCCCCGACCGACGCGCGGGCCCTGCTGTTCGCGCTCGTGCTCGGCACCTTGCCGCTGGCGGCCGCCCTGGCGCCGCCGGTCGAGGACCTCGTCATCGCCGCCGAGCACCACCCGAGGGCGATCGGCGTCTGCTTCCTCGTCACCGCGGCCATGCTCGGCTTCGCCGAGTGGCGCACGCGGCGGCAGCACCGGCCGCAGGAGGTGCCGCGGCCGCTGCAGGCGCTGCTGATCGGCCTCGCGCAGCTCCTCGCCATCCTGCCCGGCATCTCGCGCAGCGGCTCGACCATCGCCGCCGCCATGGCCCTCGGCCTCGGGCGCCTGCCCGCCGCCCGGTTCTCCTTCCTGCTGGCGATCCCCGCCATCCTCGGCGCCTCGCTCAAGGAGGCCATCGGCCTGATGAAGCACGGCCTCCCCGCCGCCGACCCGCTCGCCTTCCTCGTCGGCTTCCTCGTCAGCTTCGTCGTCGGCGTCGCCACCCTGCGCGTCCTGCTGGTCCTGCTCGTCCGCGTCGGCGTGCTGCCCTTCGTGCCCTACCTGGTCGTCCTCGGCCTGGCCGTCCTCGCCCTCGGCTAGCGTCGAGAGCTGAAAGAACATGGCCGGAAGGGCATGCGTCAAAGGACATGCCCTTCAACGCATGCCGTTCGGACAGGCCTCACCGCGCCCCGTCCATGCGCGTCAGCAGCATGCAGTCGCCGTACGAGTAGAAGCGGTAGCCGGCCGCGACCGCCTCGGCGTAGGCCGCCAGCACCCGCTCACGCCCGCCGAGGCAGCAGACCAGCATCAGCAGCGAGCTGCGCGGCAGGTGGAAGTTGGTGACGATCGCGTCGACGACCCGGAACTCGAAGCCGGGCGCGATCACCAGGTCGGTCGAGCCGGAGAACGGCACCACCGTCCCGCCGCCGGCGCGGGCCACCGCCTCGAGCGCGCGCGTGGCCGTGGTGCCGATGGCGACCACCGGCCGCCCCTCCGCCTTGGCCGCCGCGATCCGGCCGGCCGCCGCGGCGTCGACCTCGATCCGCTCGGCGCCGACCTTGTGCTCGCGCACGTCCTCGGCCTCGAGCGGCAAGAACGTGCCCGGCCCGACGTGCAGGGTGACGCGCACGACGTCGAGCTGCGCCAGCACCTCGGGCTCCCAGTGCAGCCCGGCCGTCGGCGCGGCGACCGAGCCCGGCTGCGCGGCGTAGATCGTCTGATACCGGCTCGCGTCGTCGGCGGTGGGCCCCTCGGGCCGGCGGATGTACGGCGGCAGCGGGACCTCGCCGCGGCGCTGCAGCGCGCCCATCCACTCGCCGGCCTCGACCACGAACACGCGCGCCCGCGGATCGATCACGTCGGGCTCGAGGTACCGCGCGATCTGGTCGCCGCACGACACGATGTCGCCGGGCCGCAGCCGCTTGGCCCCGCGGACCCACGCGCGGAACGTCTGCCCCGGCCCGAGCCCGGGCCGCGGGTCACACACCAGCAGTTCCAGCTCGCGCGCGCCGTGCAGCACCCGCAGCCGCGCCGGCACCACGCGCGAGTCGTTGACGACCACCAGCGCCCGCGGGTCGAGGAAGCGCGGCAGCTCACGCGCGCGGGCGTGGACCGGCGGCCCCGCGTCGCGCTGCACCAGCAGCCGGGCGTCGCCGCGCCGCGCCGCCGGCGTCTGGGCGATCTGCTCCGGCGGCAACACGTAGTCGTAGGCGTCGGGACCCATGAAGACGCGCGGGTTTTGACACACCCGCGCCGCGGCGCACAAGTGGTCCGGGCCGCGGCGAGCGTGCATGCTCGCCGCAGTGTCTCCCCGCACGCTCGTCGCCGCCGCATCCCTCGCCCTGCTCGCCCTGGCGCCCGCGCCCGCCCGCGGCGGCGAGTCGGGCGCCGAGCGCCTGCACCGCAAGGGCGTCCACTGCATGGAGGAGATCGAGCGCCGCGACTGCGCGATCGAGCACTTCGAGGCGCTGCTCGAGGAGCGCACCGATCGCCGCGAGCTCGTCACCGACGGCCTGCTCCGCCTGGTCAAGCTGTACGAGAAGGAGGACCGCCCCGAGGACCTCAAGGCCGCCCTGCGCCGCTTCTGGGACGCCGGCAAGACCGACACCCGCCGCGGCCACCTGCCCTACACCGCCCGGTTTCTGCCCAAGGACTTCGACGTCGTCTTCCACGCCCACATCCAGCGGCTCATGGCCTCGCCGCTGGCCAAGCAGCTCGACGAGATCGCCGAGTACGTCCTGACCTGCGACCCGCACGCGCGGGCCCAGCTCGACGACCTGCGGCTCCTCCGCAAGGCCCAGCGCAAGGCCAAAGAGACAGGTGTGACTGTCCAAAAGGCCATGTCGGACATCGTCGCCGAGGAGAAGAAGCGGGCCGAGGCGTACCGCAAGCGGCGCGCCCAGGCCGAGGCCGAGGGCCGCCCGCGCCGCCACGAGCCGGTGTTCGCCGACGCCACCTGCCAGGTCGCCCGCGCCCTCGGCGACGACACCGCGGCGGCCTGGACCCGCGGCGCGTTCGCCCTCGCGCACCGCGACTTCCGCCGCTCGGCCGCGATCCTCGAGATCCCCGACCTCGCCGCCAAGCTCGCCGCCGCGGCCGCCGCCGGCCGGCTCGTCGCCCGCGGCGACGACACCTGGGCGCTCACCCCGCTGCGCTACCAGGGCCAGGAGGTGCTGGTGCGCGTGCTCGACGGCGACGACCTGGTCGTCGCCCCGCCCGCGGTGATGACGGAGATCGCCGCCAACTTCGCCCGCGGCAAGCGCACGCTGCCCCGCGAGGTCGACCGCCTCGTCGTCGGCACGCCGGTCGACGCCGGCTTCTTCGCCGTCGCCACCGAGGCCGCGGTGCAGGAGCTCGGCTTCGGCAACATGTCGAAGGGCCGCCGCGGCCTGCTCCAGCTGCTCTTGCCGCGCCCCGAGGGCCTGCAGATGGCCGGCGTCGCCCACGAGTACTTCGGCTTCTTCCTCCGCATGCCGACCGACACCCCGCTCAAGGCCGGCGCGCTGGTCGAGGTGGTCCAGCGGATGATCGCCAACCAAGCCGAGGCCGACTCCGACAGCGCGGAGTTCCTGCGCCTGCTCGACGTGACTCAAGCCACGGACAAGCGCGCGCTGCTCCTCTCGTACGTCCTGTCGCGCCGGCAGATCGAGACGATCGTGCTGCGCTGAGCGCCGAGGCGTGGCAGTCTTGTCCCCCGTGGCGACCCCCCTGTCCGCCGTCCCGCTCCTCGCCTGGCTCGCGCTCGCCGGCGAGGCGTCTGGTGCTTCGAGCATGTCCCTGAGCGCAGGTCCCGAGGGCCCGGTCCGTTCGGACATGTCCGATCGATCCGTCGTGCTCGCCGCCCTCGCGCCCGCCCGCGGCGGCAAGGCCAAGCCCGCGGCCCCGCCCCCGAGCCGGTCGCCGCCGCGCCGGCCTACGGCCCCGAGCAGGCCGCCGCCGACATCGAGCTGGTGCTGACCGGCCGCGGCAAGGACTACCTGCAGGCCCGCGCGCGGCTCGAGCAGAACCCTGCCGTCGCCGCGCCGCTGGTCACCGCGCGCATGGCCGCCACGCCCGCGCCGACCCCCGCCGAGCAGCGCCGCCTGCTCGCCCTGCTCGGCGGCATCGCCCGCCCCGAGGACATCCCGCTGTTCGCCGACGCCATGCGCCGCGACGTCGCCGCCGCGGTCAAGCAATCGCAGGAGCAGGGCATCGAGCTGCCCGCGGCCGAACCTTGGCGCGAGATCTTGCGCGCGCAGGGGCCCGCGGCCGCGCCCGCGCTGACGGGGCTCGTGGCCGAGAAGACGTTCAGCGAGGAGCTGCGCGGCCTCTTGATCGCCGACCTCGTCGCCGTCACCCCGGCCGACAAGCTGCCCGAGCTGGTCGCGCTGGTCGGCCTCGGCGCGCCCACGCTGCGCGCCGCGCTGCGCCAGGCGATCGCCCGCCGCGCGCACACCTCCGCCGGCGAGCGGGCGCAGCTGATTCAGGTCGTCGACGCCGCGCTCGACGCCCGCGATCCCGCGCGCCTGCCCGGCCTCGTGCTCCTGCGCGCCGCCCTCGGCGACGCCGGCGACAGCGCCTTCACGACCCGCGCCGCCGCCCTCGCCGAGGACGCCGCGAGCGAGTTCGCCGCCCGCGTCGCCGCGATCCGCGTGCTCGCCGCCCGCCGCAGCGACCCCGCCGCCCAGGACGTGCTCGCGCGACTCGCCGAGCAGCACCTCCCGGCCGACAAGCGCCTCGCGCTGCGCAACGAGATCCTCGGCAGCCTCGCCCTCGCCGGCCTCGACGCGACCCGCGCCGCCGCGCTGGTCGAGCGCCTGCAGCTCCTCACCGCCGAGGCCCCGCGCGTCGCCACCGCGGCCTTCGCCGTCGCCGCGCTGCCCCAGGACGGCGCCTGGCTCGACGCCAGCCAGCGCCACGCCTGGCCCGAGGTCCGCGCCGCCGCGCTCGCGCGCGTCGACGGCCCGTGCTCCACCGCGATCCTCCGCCGCCTGCGTGACGGCACCGCCACCGGTGGCGCCACCTTCGAGGCCGACGCCACCGTGGCCCGCGAGGTCCTGGCCGCGCTCGGCCGCTGCGGCGGACCCGACGCGTTCACGGCCCTGCAGGCCGTGGTCGTCGACGCCGCGCAGCACGTCGACCGCCGGGCCGAGGCCGCGCGTCAGCTCGTCGATCGCCACGGCTCTGCCGGCGCCGACGTCGTCGCCGCGGTGCTGCGCAGCGCCGACGAGCTCGCGGTCGCGCTCCGCCTGGTGCGCGCGCTGCAGCGGCTCGAGGGCCCCGGCACCGACGACGTCCGCCAGGCCCTGTGCGCCGCGGGCAAGCGCCAGGAGCTGGCCACCAGCGCCCAGCGGGCCCTCCGCGGCCTGTTCCCCGATCTCGACGACCCCTGCGCGAGCGACGGACGATGAGCACCGGCCGCGACAAGCCCAGGCTCCGCAAGGTCGAGCGCCTCACGCTGCAGCGCGGCGACGAGGCCCTGATCGTCCTGCGCGATCCGACCGGCCTCAGCGAACAGGTCGCCTTTCCGCAGGAGGCCTCGGTCGTGCTCGACGCGCTCGACGGCCAGCGCACGGTCCCGCAGATCCGCCAGTCGCTGGCGATGCGCGGGATCCTCGACATCGAGCTCGCCGACCTCGAGGCGCTGGTGCGCGACCTCGAGGCCGCCGGCTACCTCGACGACGCCGCCTTCCGCGCCCGCTGGGAGGCCATCCACCGCGAATTCCTGGCCAGCCCGGTCCGCCGCCCGCGCTGGGCCGGCCTGCTCTACCCCGACGACCCGGCCGCGCTCGCCGAGCTGCTCGCCGCCAGCATACCTGACCCTTCGACCAGGTTCACCGACGCCGACGCCGCGCTCGGCGTGCTGCTGCCGCACCAGCCGCTGCCCGCCGCGGGCGCCGCGGTCGGCGCGGCCACCCGCGCCGCCGCCGGCCTGTGCGACGAGGTCCTGCGCAAGCTCCCCCGCGCCCGCGACATCGACCTCGTCGTCGTCCTCGGCACCGACTACCACCCCGGCCTGCAGCCGTTCGTCGTCACCGACAAGCGCTACGCCACCCCGCGCGGCGAGCTGCCGTCCGACCCCGCGCTGGTGCGGGCGCTCGACCGCCGGCTGCCGTGGATCCGCCGCGAGGAGATCCGCCACCGCGAGGCGATGAGCCTCGAGCTCGCCGCGGCTGTCCTTCAGCACCTGTACGATGGGGCATGTCCTCCGGTACTCCCGGTGCTGTGCGGCCCGGGGGCGATCGAGCTCGACGAGGGCGGCCCGGTCGAGGCCTTCCTCGCCACCATGGAACATGTCCTCGAGGACAGGCGCGTGCTGTGGTGGGTGACCGCCGAGCTCGGACACGAGGGCCCGGCGTACGGCCGGCCGGCGCTGACGAAGGAGCGGGTCGCGGCGCTGATGGCCCGCGACCGGGCCGCCCTCGCCGCCCTGGCCGACGGCCGGCCCGACCAGCTCGGCCGCTGCTGCAAGGACGTCCCGGGCCTCGATCCGCCGAGCGGCACCGCGGCGCTGCTGACCGCCGCGCGGCTGTTCCCTGTCGGCTACGGGGCCGACCTCGTCACCTACGCGGCCGGCCGACCGGTCGGCGCCGACGAGGGCTGGATCGGCCTCGGCGGCGTCCGCTTCACCCGGCCGCTCGGCGACGCCGACGACGACTTCACGCCTTCGAGCCTGCGAGTCGCATGATCTGCTCGACGGCCTGCTCGACCGTCAGCGGGATCCGGCCCTGCGGGTCGACCGAGGCCTGGGCCGCGAGCCCGTAGATCACGGCGATGATGCCGCGGGCCACCACCTGCGGGTCGCCGCTCAGCACGCCCTGCTCGACCCCGCGGCGGACGATCTCGGCGTAGGCGGTCCGCATCTCGGTGAAGGTGCGCTCGAGCTTCTCGCGGTACTCCTGGATCTGGCCCGACATCGTCACCAGCAGGTTGCACAGCTTGGCCTCGTCGCCGTGCTCGACGAACAGGCGGAGGTGGTTCGTCGCCACCTGCGCCAGCGCCCGGTCGGCCGGCAGGTCCGGCGGCACGTCGGCCGCCCAGCGCTCCTGCAAGGCCAGCAGCTGCGCGTCGAGGATGTCGTGGAACAGCGACTCCTTGGCCTTGTAGTGGAAATAAACGCCGCCCTTGCTCAGACCGGCGTCGCGGGCGATGTCCAGGAGCCGCGTCGAGGAGTAGCCGCGGCGCACGAAGCACCGCGTCGCCGCAGCCCGGATCTGCTGCTTGCGCTGGTCGTCGATCTTCTGCCGTGTCATCGCTGCTCCCCACCCTCCCGGCGCCTGGCGGCGCCCCCTGGTCTCCACGCTAACGGAGACCCCCACCGGTCTGTAAAGCCGCCTCGCAGCCTCACGGGCGACGGGTGATATCGGCCCTCTCGCCGCGGATGGCCGCGCAGGCGCTGCCAGGCCCGCGGATCGGCCAGGTCGCGCGCGGCGGGCGGTATCGGCCCTCGCACGCGTCGATCTCCGCCGTCGTGAGCTCGCTGCCGGAGGGCGATGCCGCCCTGCGCGGCGCTACCCCTTGGCCCGACCCCCTCCTGAATAAGACACTAAGTCGCGCGTCCTGGACGCCGAGGTTTTATGCGCAAGCTGCTTCCGGTCTTCATGGCCCTCGCCTTCACCCTGCCCGCCTGCTCCTTCTCGTATTCGTCGTCTCGCGGCTCAGGGGCGCCGGGAACCTCCACCGGGACGCAGAAGGGCAAGGGCAAGCCGGCGCGCCAGGCCGCGGTCGAGTCGTCGAGCACACCTGCTCCGAAGCCCGCGGCTGAGCCTGCCCCCGCACCCGCTCCGGCCCCCGCCGCCACGCCCGAGCCCGCTGCCACGCCCGAGCCCGCCACGCCGCGCGCCGACACGGAAGATCCGAAGCCGACCCGCACCGGTCGCGACGACGGCACCCCGACCAACGTCACCACCTCGGCGCGGCTCGCCGCGCCGGGCAGCCAGCCGACCGAGCCGAAGACCGCGTCGTTCGTGAGCACCCGCGAGGGCGAGGCGCCGAAGCCCGGCGTCGGCACGATCAGCGCCGGCGACGGCAAGCCCAAGACCGGCCCCGGCACCATCTCCAGCGGCACCAGCAAGCCCAAGGGCAAGACCAGCCCCGCCGGGCTGACCGCCGCCCCGAAGACCACCGAGCCGCCGAAGAACGACACCAAGCTGGCGGCGCCGCAGTGATCCCTCCGTCCGTCCCGCAGTGAAAACCAGGGCCATGACCGCGAGGTCATGGCCCTTCTTTCATGTCCGGGACGACAAGCCCGAAGGGCCATGACCCGAAGGCCATGGCCCTTCCGGCATGTCCGCAGGGACATGCGTTACGAGCGCGAGCCGGTGCGCACGTGAGCGCGGCGGCCGGGCGGGTCGGCGCGCTGCATCGGCGCGGGCGGCAGCTCGAGCCGGGGGTCGGCCGGCTCCTGGCGGCGCAGCACCTCGAGCGAGACCTCGTCGAACTCGTCGTCGGCGTCGTCCTCCTCGAGGTCCTCGCGCGCCGTGAAGCGGCGGCGGAGGATCAGCGCCTCGTCGGCCTCGTCGGCCTCGTCGCCGACCTCGTCCTCGTCGACCTCGTCGAGCTCGGTCGGATCGACGCTCGGCGGCTGCAGCTCGAGCTGCGCCGGGATCGCGCGCCGCTTGCGAGCCGCGGGGGCCTTGCCGGCCGGGGCGTTGAGGCTGGCGCGCAGCTCGACGCCCGGGCGGAAGTCGATCGTGAACGCGGCGTCGATCGTCATCGGCTCGAGCGTCCGCGGGTTGACGCCCTTGCGAGCCGAGCGCTTCTTCTTGGTGAAGGTGCCGAAGCCGGGGAACGTGAAGCGCGGGCTCTGGGCCCGGGTGACCCGCGCCTTGACGAAGTACGCGGAGAGTTCCCCGAAGGCGATCTCGAGGATCTGCTGCACACACTTCTTCGTGATGTCGGGCGGCAGGTCACGATTACGTGCGATTTTTTCGATGAGTTCAGCCTTCGTCATCGCGTCGCCACAGAACCGTGACTGTAGAAGTGGGGACGCGACCCGTCAACTGTACTGCCGAACAGCATCAGCCGCTGACACGACGCGCGCCGAAAATTTGGACGCCGGGAATTTCGCGGCGCGGCACCACGAGCGGCGTGTGACGTACTTCTCCACAGCGCTTCGCACGGAAAATATCGTCGTTCATCCGGGCATTGCATGTGCATGAGGAGATCAACTTCGCAGCACGCGCAGCGCTCGCTCGAGGTCCGCCATCACCGTGTCGTCGGCCGGGTTTCGCTGACCCGGAGGAAGTTCACCCTCGCGTCGGATCACGTACGATGGATGATACGTGACGTGAAGTGGGATCTGCAGGCCCGCACCGGCGTCATCGTAGGTCCAACGACGGTTGCGCATCTGTGCCAACTTCAGATCCTGATCGGTGCCGATCAGCAACATCCCTGCGTACCTGCCGAGCGCAACGATCACCGCCGGACGGATCGCCCGCACCTGGGCCCGCAGGAACGGCGAGCACTTCTCGATCTCGTCGGCGGCCGGGTCGCGGTTGCCGGGCGGGCGGCACTTGAGCACGTTGGCGATGTAAACCTGCTCCCGCTTCATGCCGAGGCGCTCGATCCACTGCGTGAGCCGCCGACCGGCCGCGCCGACGAACGGCTCGCCGCGCCGATCTTCGTCCGCGCCGGGCGCCTCGCCGATGAACATCACGCGGGCGTTCGGGTCGCCGACCCCGAATACAATGTTCGTGCGGGTCTTGGCGAGCTTGCAGCGGGTGCAGTCGCCGATGTTGCGGCTCCGCAGGTACTCGAGCTTCTGCGCCGGCGTCCACGCCTGAGCCTGCGCGCGCAGCCCCGGGTCGGCGGCCGCGCGCGGCGGACTCCCAACCTCGGCCGCGCGCGGCGGCCCTGACGGATCCACCAGCGGCAGGCTGGCGCCACGCGGGCGCGGCGGACCTTCCGAGGGCGGGCTGCCGATGCGCGCCGGTGCAGGCGCGCTCGGCGGGCGAGCCTGCGGGCGGTCGGCGAGCGGACGCTGCGACGCACTCGCGGCCCGCGACGACGGCGTCTCGTCCCCCCACTCGATCGGCGGCGGCTCGTCGTCCTCCGGCGCGCTCGCGGCACGCCGCTGCGACTCCCGCGACCACTCCGGCGCGCCGTCGCGGCTCGCCGCGCGCGGCTGCGCCTCGCGCGAGCGCTCCGGCGCGCCGTCGCGGCTCGCAACGCGCGGCTGCGACTCGCGCGACCACTCCGCTGCGCCGTCGCTGTTCGTCGCGCGGGGCTGCGACTCGCGCGGCCCCTCGTCGCGGCTCGCGGCGCGCGGCTGCGACTCGCGCGACCACTCGTCGCTACTGGCCGCGCGCGGCTGCGACTCGCGCGGCCCCTCGTCGCGGCTCGCGGCGCGCGGCTGCGACTCGCGCGGCCACTCGTCGCGACTGGCCGCGCGCGGCTGCGACTCGCGCGACCTCTCTGCCCCGGGCGCCCCCTCGCGGCTCCCCGCGCGCGGCTGGGCCCCTTCGCGCGCCGGCGGGCTCGGCTGCGTGCGCGGTGACGACGGCTCTTGCGGTCCGCGCGGCGCCGGGGCGGATCCGGCCTGGCCTTCGGGCCAGGTCGGTGCGCGCGCGCCCGCGGGGCGTTCGGCGGTCACCTGTCCGTGCGGCCAGGCGGCCTCGGCGGGCGCCTGCGTCGCGGGCTCGGGCGCGCGACGTGGCGACGGCGCGGCCGACACGTACGCCAGACCCCGGAACTCCCGGAGGTGGCGCAGGTGCGCGGCGAACTGGACCGCCAGCCGTCGCGTCGCGTCGCGTCGATCGCCCTCCACGAGATCCTCCGGTCTCACGTCGTCGCCAGCGCGTCGAGCAACCAGGTCGCCAGCGCCGCCTTGGCGATCGGCGGCCCCGAGGCGCGCACGGCGATCGCGTCGCCGTCGCGCGCGAGCAACAGGCCGGCGTTGGTCGCCGAGGCGAAGCCGACCCCGGGCGCGCCGACGCGGTTGACGAAGATCGCGTCGGCGCCCTTGGCCCGCAGCTTGGCCTCGCCGAGGCGGATCAGCTCCTGCTGCAACCTGTCCTCGGGGCCATCTTCGACCGTCTGCGCGGCGAACCCGAGGAAGCGCGAGCGCGGGGCCCCGGCCGGCGCGCCGCGGCCGAAGCGGGCCGTCAACGCGGCGAGGATGTCGCGCGCCGCTCGCCAGCCGAGCGTCGGCAGCTTCGTCAGCAGCTCGGCCTTCTCGAGCTTGTGCCCGGCCCCGCCGTCGATCTCGAGGTCCTGCACCGCCGCGACCATGGCCACCCAATCATATGGCCTTTGGGACAGCTCGCCCTCCAGCGCCGCGAACATCTGCTCCGCGGTCTCGACGTCGACGCGGCGCACGCCCTGCGGCGTCGCCAGCTCGACCGGGCCCGCGACCAGCGTCACCTCGGCGCCGGCGCGCCGGGCCGCCTCGGCCAGCGCGAACCCCATCGCCCCGGTGGACGCGTTGGTGACGAAGCGGACCGGGTCGATGTACGTGCGCGTCGGCCCGGCCGACACCAGCACCCGCTTGCCGGCCCACGGGCCGCGCGCCTCGAGCTTCGCCAGCGCGGCCGCGACGATCAGCGGCGGGTCGATCATGCGGCCCTCGCCGATCCACCCGCACGCCAGCTGCCCGCGGTCGGGCCCGACGAACTCGGCCCCGCGGGTGCGCAGCGTCGCCAGGTTGGCCTGCGTCGCCGGGTGCCGCCACATGTTGGTGTTCATCGCCGGCGCCCACAGCACCGGCGCGCGCGTGGCCAGCAGCACCGTCGCGGCCAGGTCGTCGGCCATCCCCGCGGTCGCGCGCGCCAGCAGGTCCGCGGTGGCCGGCGCGACCACGACGAGGTCCGGCCAGTCGGCGAGCTCGATGTGGCCGACGTGGCCCTCCTCCTCCGGGTCGAGCAAGCGCTTGCGCACCGGCCGGGTCGAGACCGTCGCCAGCGACAGCTCGCTGACGAACGCCGCCGCCGCTGGCGTCATCACCACCTGGACCTCGCAGCCGGCGGAGACGAACGCCCGCACCAGCTCGGGCGTCTTGTAGGCCGCGATCCCGCCGCTGACGATCAGCAGGACGCGACGGCCGCGCGGACGTGTCCCCAGGGACATGTCCGTCGTGCCAGCCTCAGCCAACCGGCCCCTCCTCGAGCGGCACGGCGCCGACGGTGTGGATGCCGAAGCCGGTCAGGCCGACGATCTTGCGCGGGTTGTTCGTGATCACCTCGATGCGGTGGATGCCGAGGCTGCGCAGCACCTGGGCGCCGAGGCCGAACTCGCGGAAGCCCGCCTCCGCCGGCTTGAGCGCCGGCGCCGCCTCGGCGGTGCGCGGCGTCAGCAGCGGGTCGGACGGCCAGCGGTGGCCGAGGACGTACAGGAACACCCCGCGGCCGGCGCGGTCGATCTGCTTGAGGCTCGCCCGCATCCGGCTGGCCGCGCCGTCGCCCGTCACGCCGAACACGTCCTCGAGCACCTGCGACCGCTGGGCCCGCAGCAGCACCGCGTCGTCGCCGTCCTCGCGCTGGTGCAGGTCGCCCTTGCACAGCGCGACGTAGAAGCTGGCCGGCTCGACCGTCGAGCGGAAGGTGTGCATCGTCCAGCCGTCCTGCGCGGTGATGCCGAGGATCGGCGACTCGAGCGGCTGGCGGGCGATCTCCTCGATCAGCGTCTCGCGCTGCAGGCGGTAGCCGATCAGGTCGGCGATCGTCAAAATCGGCAGGTCGTGCGTGCGCGCGAACGCCTCGAGGTCGTCCATGCGGGCCATCTCGCCGTCGTCGCGCATGATCTCGCAGATCACGCCGGCGGGGCGCAGACCGGCCAGGCGGGCCAGATCGACCGAGCCCTCGGTGTGGCCCGAGCGGACCAGCACGCCGCCCGGCTGGGCGCGCAGCGGGAAGATGTGGCCCGGGCTGACGACGTCGTGCGGGCCGAACTTCTCGTCGCTGGCGACGCGGATCGTCTGCGCGCGGTCGGCCGCCGAGATGCCGGTGGTGACGCCGCTGCGCGCCTCGATCGAGACCGTGAACGCCGTGCCCATGTGGCCCGGGTCGGTCGGCACCATCATCGGCAGCCGCAGCTCGCGCACGCGGTCGGCCGTCAGCGCCAGGCAGATCAGGCCGCGGCCCCACCGGCACATGAAGTTGACCTGCTCCGGCGTGCAGTGCTCGGCCGCGCAGACCAGGTCGCCCTCGTTCTCGCGGTCCTTGTCGTCGACGAGGACGATCATCCCGCCGCGGCGGATGACCTCGATGCAGCGCTCCACGTGCTCGTAGTTGGTCGTTTCGCTCATGATGGTGCTACTGGTTGTCTTCAGAGACAAATGCATCGGGACATGTCGCTTCGGACCTGTCCCCGGAGTCAGGGTAGTCCGCGCCGTCGAGGTAGCCGGCGCGGGCCAGGACCTCGCGCGTGAGCGGCGGCGCGGCGGCGCGGGCCGGCTCGTCGCCGGCGCCGAGCAGGCGGGCGACGTAGCGAGCCATCAGGTCGACCTCGAGGTTGAGCGCGTCGCCGACCTTGCGCTCGCCGAGGGTCGTGACCGCGAGCGTGTGCGGGATCAGGCCGACGGCGAACCCGCGGGCGTCGACCGCGTTGACGGTGAGGCTGACGCCGTCGACGCACACGCTGCCCTTGACGGCGATGTAGCGGGCCAGCTCGGCCGGCACGTCGTACCAGACCTCGAGCGCGTCGCCGCGGACGACCCGGCTGCGCACGCGCGCGAGGCCGTCGACGTGGCCCGACACGAGGTGCCCGCCGAGCGCGTCGCCGAGGCGCAGCGCCGGCTCGAGGTGGACGCGGCTGCCCGGCCGCAGGTCGCCGAGGGTCGTCACCGCCAGCGTCTCGAACGCCGCCTCGACGGTGAAGTCGCGGGCGGTCGAGGCGACCACGGTGAGGCACACGCCGGAGATCGCGACGCTCGCGCCGAGGCTGCGATCGCCCTCCGACAGGGCGTAGGCGATCACGAAGGTGCGTCGCTGCGCGCCGGGGATCACGCGCTCGACCGTGCCGACGCCGCGCACGAGGCCGGTGAACATGCGGGGGTTATGGCACAGATCACGGGCCGGATCGACGGCCCGCAACGGCCGCCACCGGCGTCAGCTCTCGCGTCTTGCGGGCTCCTCGGCGCGATCCGCAGGTGGGACCAGGATGGTGAGGCCGTCGACTCCGACGTCGGTGCGCAGCAGCGGACGAAGCCGCGTCGCGTCGGCGACCGCGGCGACCTTGAGCCCGGCCGCCGCCGGCTTGCCGTCGCCGAGCACGACCGGCGCATGGAACCAATAGAACCGCTGCCACGCGCCCGCGGCGACGAAGCTGGCGATCATCCGCCCGCCGCCCTCGACCAGCAGCGAACGCAGCGGCAGCTGGCCCAGCGCCTGCAACGCCCCGGCGACGTCGACGCGACCCTCGGCGTCGCCGGCCAGCTCAATGCGGCGCAGGCCGAGGTCGTCGACCGCCCGCTGCGCCGCCGCCGGCGCGCGGTTCGTGTGCAGCACCACGGTGCCCGGGCGCAGCAGCGTCGGCCGGCGCACCGCCCCGGCCACGCGCAGCGCGCTGTCGAAGATGACCGGCAGCGGATCGACGCCGGTGACCATGCGCACCGACAGCGCGGGATCGTCGCGCAGCACCGTGTCGGCGCCGACGGCGATCGCGTGGTGACGGGCCCGCAACCAGTGCCCGAGCCGCCGCGCCGGTTCGCCGGTGATCCACTTGCTGTCCCCGGAGCCAGCCGCGATCTGGCCGTCGAGCGACGACGCGATCTTCAGCGTCACGAACGGCAGCCGCGTCGCCTCGTGGTGCAGGTAGTGCTCGTGCGCCGACGCGCACGCGCCCGCGAGCACGCCGTGGCGCACGCGGATGCCCGCCGCGCGCAGCAGCTCGAGGCCGCGGCCGCCGGCGTGGGCCGCCGGATCGAGCGTACCGACCACGACCTCGGCGACGCCCGCGGCGATCAGCGCCCCCGTACACGGCGGCGTGCGGCCGAAGTGCGAGCACGGCTCGAGCGTGACGTAGACGGTGGCGCCTCGCGCCGCCCCACCCGCCTGCGACAGCGCCGACACCTCGGCGTGCGGGCCCCCGGTGACCGCGCTGCGGCCGGCGCCGACGACTCGCTCGCCCTGCACGACGATCGCGCCGACGCACGGGTTGGGATAGGTCGCGCCGGTGCCCGAGCGGGCCAGCGCCACGGCCGCGTCCATCAGCCGCTCGTCGCGCGCCTCCGGCGACTCGTTCACCGCCGGCGCGCTGGCCAGCGCCGCCGCGATCGCGCCCGGTCCGTCGTCGGCGACCCCGTCCGCTCCGCCGAGCAGGTCGGCCAGCTGGGGCTCGCTCACGAGACCTCGCTGTCCGGCACGGCGGCCGCGGCTGACCTGTCCCCAGAGTCAGCTTCGTCCTCGGCCTCGACGAACAGCCGGCTCGGCGCGCTGAGCTGGATCTGCCCGCGCGCGTCGATCTCGAACAGCGTGCGCTGGCCCTCGGGGCTGGTGTGCGCGGCCTTCTCCATCTGTCCCAGCAGGTGAACGAACTCGTCGACGTTGTGATAGACGCCGTGACTGGCGAGGTAGCGGACGTAGGCGACCAGGTCGAGCGGCCGCAGCAGCCGGGTGATGCGGTCGGCGATCTCCTCGGCGCGGATCTCCCGCTCCCCGCGCGTCGCGGCCCACAGCTCGACCGCGCCGATCAGCGCCTCGATCTGCTCGTCGTCGACCGGCCGCTTGTGACACACGCGCTGCAGCCCGGCCCGGATCTTGTTGCGATCGAAGGCCTGCTTGCCGCCCCCGCGCTTGAGCACGATCGGCGGGGTGGTCTCGATGCGCTCGTAGGTGGTGAAGCGGTGGTTGCAGTCGAGGCACGCCCGGCGCCGCCGGATCGCACCGCCGTCCCGACTCTCCCTCGAGTCGAGGACCTTGATGCTCCCGCTGCGGCAGACCGGGCAGAGCAACCTACCCCCCGGGCTCCAGCTTCTCGACCCGCCGGGCGTGGCGCCCCCCGGCGAAGCGGGCGTCGAGGAAGGTCCTGAGCAGGACCTTCGCCAGCTCGACGCCGACCACCCGCGCGCCCAGGCAGAGCACGTTGGCGTCGTTGTGTTCGCGGGCCATCGCCGCGCTGAACGGATCCATCACCACTGCGGCGCGGATGCCGGCCTGCTTGTTGGCCGCCATGGCCATCCCCTGACCTGTCCCACAGACCAGGAGGCCGACCGAACCAGGCTCGGCCTTCACGCGCCCGCTGACGGCCACCGCGACGTCCGGGTAGTCGACCGACTCGGCGGCGGTCGACGGCCCGGTCTCGCTGGCGACTTCGTGGCCGAACGCCGCGATCGCGACGGCGAGCTCGCGCCGGAGGTCGATCGCCGCGTGGTCGCTGCCGAGGTGAACGCGCATGGTCGGTCTCAACCTGTCCGCTTGAACACGAGGCACGCGTTGGTGCCGCCGAAGCCGAAGCTGTTCGAGAGGGCGACGTCGACCGCGACCTTGCGCGCCTCGTGCGGCACGTAGTCGAGGTCGCACTCGGGGTCGGGGTCGTCGAGGTTGATCGTCGGCGGCAGCACCTCGTGGTGCAGCGCGAGGGCGCAGATCGCCGCCTCGAGCCCGCCGGTGGCCCCGAGCAGGTGGCCGTGCATCGACTTCGTCGACGACACCGCCAGCTTGCGCGCGTGCTCGCCGAACACCGCCTTGATCGCGCCGGTCTCGGTCGCGTCGGCGCCGGTCGAGGTGCCGTGGGCGTTGATGTACCCGACCGCCTCCGGAGGCAGGCCCGCGTCGCGCAGCGCGAGCCGCATGCAGCGCTGCGCGCCCTCACCGTCGGGCGACGGCGCGGTGATGTGATGCGCGTCGGAAGTGGCCGCGTAGCCGACGATCTCGGCGTAGATCCGGGCCCCGCGGGCCTTGGCGCGCTCCCACTCCTCGAGGATCAGGAGCCCCGCGCCTTCGCTGAGGACGAAGCCGTCGCGGCTCAGCGTGAACGGCCGCGACGCCTTGGTGGGCTCGTCGTTGCGGGTCGACAGCGCCCGCATCGACCCGAACCCGCCGACGGCCAGCGGCGAGACCGTCGCCTCGGTGCCGCCGGCGATCATGACGTCGGCGCCGCCGCGGGCGATCAGGTGGAACGCCTCGCCGATGCTGTGCGCGCCGGTCGAGCAGGCCGACACGTGGCTCATGTTCGGCCCGCGGTAGTTGTGGCGGATCGAGATCTGGCCGGGCGCGAGGTTGACGATGATCGCCGGCACGAAGTACGGGCTGATGCCGTGGCGCGGCCCCTTCTCGCGCAGCGAGTCGTGCGTCGACTCGAGGAACGGCAGGCCGCCGAGGCCGGCGCCGACGTAGACGCCGAAGCGCTCGGGGTCGTCGGGCGGCCCGAGCTTCGCGTCCTCGACCGCCATCGCCGCGGCCGCGATCGCGTATTGAATGAAGAGGTCCATCTGCCGGACCTCCTTCTTCGGGATCCACCGCGTCGGGTCGAAGTCACGCACCTCGCCGGCGAAGCGCGTCGTCATCGCGCTCGCGTCGAACCGCGTGATCGGCCCGATCCCCGACTTCCCCGCGCACAAGCTCCGCCAGTTCTCGTCGTTGCCGACGCCCAGCGGGCTGACGAGCCCCACTCCCGTGATCGCGACCCTGCGCCCCGTCACAACGACCTCTCAGGCCTTGCGGCGCGCGCGGATGTAGTTCACCGCGTCGCCGACGGTCTTGATGTTCTCGACCTCTTCGTCGGGGATCTTGATCTCGAAGTGCTCCTCGAACGCGAGGACGAGCTCGACGATCGCCAGCGAGTCGGCGCCGAGGTCGTCGGTGAAGATCTTGTCCAGCGTGCAGTCCTCGGGCTTCACGTCGAGCTGCTCACGGACGATTTCGATGACCTGCTTCTCGATGTCGGTTGTCGTCATAGTGGTTCCCTCTCCAGACGGGTCACAAGCGGCGAACAAAGGCGAACGACGGTTTTCACATGCGCAGGCCGCCGTTGATCGCGAGGACTTGCCCCGTGACGTAGGCGGCGGCCGGCGCGGCCAGGTAAGCGACGGCCTCGGCAACCTCTTCGGGTCGACCGATCCGGCCGAGCGGGATCTGCTTGAGCAGCGCCTCGCGGGCGTCGCCCTGGACGCTCGCGGCGGTCATGTCGGTCTCGAAGAAGCCCGGCGTGACGGCGTTGACCGTCACGCCGCGGCTGGCGAACTCGCGGGCGAGCGAGCGGGTCAGCCCGAGCATGCCGGCCTTGGCGGCGGCGTACATCGCCTGACCGGCGTTGCCCTGCTCGCCGATGACGCTGCTGATGTTGATGATGCGGCCGTCGGCCTTGGCCTTGAGCAGGTGACGAGCGGCCGCCTTGGCGCAGAAGAACGCGCCCTTGAGGTTGACGTCGAGGACGCGCTGGAAGTCGGCCGGCGAGGCGCGCATCAGCAGCGCGTCGATCGAGATCCCGGCGTTGTTGACGAGGATGTGCAGGCCGCCGAGCTCGGCGACGACGCGCTGCACGCCGGCCTCGACCGCGGCGGCGTCGGCGACGTCGAACCCGAACGGCCGGGCCGCGCCGCCCTCGCCGACGATCTCGTCGCACAGCTCGCGGGCGGCGCCCTCGCGGGCGGCGTAGTTGATTGCCACCGTCGCGCCGCGCTGCGCGAGCACGCGGGCGATCGCCCGGCCGATGCCACGCGAAGCCCCGGTGACGAGCGCGACGCGCCCGGTGAGCGCGAGCGACGGCGGCAGCGCCCTGGCTTGAGGATTGGCTTCGTGGCCCGACACTAGGTGCCGAGCTTTAGCACATCGAGGTCCGCCGGGGAACTGACGCCGACGACCGAGAAGCCCTTGTCGATGCGTTTAATCAAGTTGTGGAGCACTTTGCCGTGCCCGAGCTCGAGCCCGCGAGAGATATCCATGCGCATCACCGTTCGCACGCTCGCCTCCCAGCGGACGCGGCCGGTGATCTGGCGAACGAGTCGATCGCGGACGTCTTGCGGACCGCCCGTCGTCGGATACGGCTCGGCATCGACGTTCGCGATCACGGGCGCACGCGGCGCGGAGATGTCGATGTCGGCGAGCGCCGCGGCGACGCGCTCGGCCGCCGGCTGCATCAACGCGCAGTGGAACGGCGCCGACACGTTGAGCTTCATCGCTTTCGCGCGACCTTCCTTCGCGCGCGCGACCACTCGCTCGACCGCCGCCGCGTGCCCGGCGATCACGATCTGCCCGCCGCCGTTCTCGTTGGCAGGGCTGACGACCTCGCCCCCGACGCTGGCGTCCACGCACCACTGCTCGAGCGCGGCCGGGTCGGCGCCCATCACCGCCGCCATCGCGCCGACGCCCGCCGGCACGGCCTCTTGCATCGCGAGGCCGCGCAGCCGCACCAGCTTGACCGCGTCGACGAACGACAGCGCGCCCGCGGCGACCAGGGCCGAGAACTCGCCGAGGCTGTGACCGAGCAGCGCCGCAGGCTGCAGCCCGAGCTCGCTCGTGACCACCGTCCACGCGGCGACGCTGCAAGTGAGGATCGCCGGCTGGGTGTTGGCGGTCTGCGCCAGCGCCTCGGCCGGGCCCTCGAAGCACAGCCGCGACAGCGGCTCGCCGAGCGCGTCGTCGGCCTCGGCGAACACGCGCCGCGCGGCCGGGAACGCCTCCGCGAGCGCCTTGCCCATGCCGGGCTCCTGGCTGCCCTGACCGGGGAACATGAACGCGAGCGGCCGGGCGACCCCAGCACGGTCCGAAGAGACATGTTCATTCATGCAGGTGATTCCTCGCGCTTGGCCGCGGCGAACAGCTCGCGGTGATCGCCGATCGCGGCCCGCAGCGCCGGCGTGAGGTCGCGCGCCGCGTAGTCGGCGGCGATCCGGATCCCGCCCGCGAGCGCCTTCGGCCCGGCGCCGCCGTGACAGATGATCGCGACCCCGTCGACGCCGAGCAGCGGCGCGCCGCCGTACGAGTCGGGGTCGAGCTGCTCGCCGAGGGCGCGGAAGGCCGGGCGCAGGATCAGCCCGCCGAGCTTCGTGCGCGCGGTCTGCATCACCGCCGCCCGCAAGAACCCGACGATCCCGCTCGCGGTGCCCTCCATCACCTTCAGCGCGACGTTGCCCGTGAACCCGTCGGTGACGATGACGTCGACGGTGTCTTTAAAGAAGTCCTTGCCCTCGACGTAGCCGTGGAAGGAAAACGCCGGGCTCGGGTGGGCCGACAGCAGGCGGTGCACCGCGCGCGTGAGGTCGGTGCCCTTGCCCTCCTCGCTGCCGTTCGACAGCACGCCGACGCGCGGCTTCTTGCCGTGAGCGGTGCTGGAGAAGATCGCCCCCATCACCGCGAACTGCACGAGGTTGATCGGCTTGCACTCGACGTTCGCGCCCATGTCGATCAGCACGCACGGACCGCCCTTCGGCCGCGGGAAGCTCGAGACGATCGCCGGGCGGTCGATCCCCTTGAGCCGGCCGAAGCGGAACAGCCCGCAGGCGAGCATCGCCCCCGAGTTGCCGGCCGAGACCACCGCGGCCGCCTGACCGCGGCGGACCAGGTCGAAGCACACGAGCATCGACGCGTCGGGCTTGGAGCGGACCACCTTGGAGGGGGTGTCCTCCATGGTGATCGTCTCCGACGCGTGGTGGACGGTGATCCCGTCCTCGCCGTCGTAGCGAGAGATCCCGAGCAGCGCGAGCTGCGGAACGAGGCGCGCCCGGTCGCCGACGAGGATCACCTCTTGCCCGGCGCGCGCGGCGAGGACTGCGGCCTCGACCTCGACGAAGGGACAGTGATCACCGCCGAAGGCGTCGAGCGCGATCTTCCTCGTCGCCGCCACCTCTTATTACTCTTGCGCGATCGTGATCACCTCACGGCCCTTGTAGTGGCCGCAGGCCGGGCAAACGTGGTGGCTACGCACGCGCTCCTGGCAGTTCGGGCAGGCGACGAGGGTCGGCGCCGAGCGCTTGTCGTGGTGGGCGCGCCGCATGTCGCGACGGGACTGGGACTTCTTCTTCTTGGGGACAGCCATGACACGAACCGCCTTGGAAGCGGGGGCGGGAGTCTAGCGCTTTTCCCAGCGCCACAATCGGCGCTGGGGGCGATAGAGCGCCCGGAGGACCTGAGATAACTCAAACCTCCGGGCAGGGATCACTGCTTCTTCTTGCCGGGGGCGGGCCGCGCCGACGGCTTCGTCGCGGGCTTGCCGGAGGACCCGCGGGTCGCCTTGCCCGACTTGTGGCCCGTTTGGGCGGGCGCCTTGCCCGTGCTCGACTTGCTCGCGGCCGCCGACTTGCCGGCCGCGCCCGACTTGCTCGTCGGGGACGATCTGCTCGCCGGTTCGCCGGCTCCCTTGCCGGCCAATGGGGTTTTGTCGCCGGGCCGCGGCTCGGGCTCGCCGAACCCGGGATCGAATTCGTCGTCGCCGGGAATAGGTCCGGAGAAGGCCTGGTTGTCGGCGTCGGTGTCGTCGTCCTCGTCCACGCCCGCATCGGCCAGCTGCCGCAAGGCCGCCTGCCACGAGGTCGTGGGCTTCGCCGGCGCCTCGCCCTCGCCCTCGTCCTTGTCCTCGAGGGTGACGAGCGGCACCTGTGCGTCGGCCGCTCCGCACGCCGCGCACGGCCCCAGCGGCTGACCGTTCAGCTCGGCGCCGCAGTGCATGCAGAGCCCGCGGCACGCCTCGCCGAAGGCGCACAGCGCCCGGATCGGATAGCTCAGCAGCACCTGCTCGACGAGCAGCGGCCGCAAATCGATGCGCGTGCCCGAGAAGCTGCGCTCGTCCGGCGACTCGGTCTCGCTGTCCTCGTCGTCGGCGTCGCCGACGCGATCGCGGACGAAGTGGACGCAAATCTCCCCGCCCGCCGAGACCGCCGCCGGCGCCAGGCACCGGGCGCAGGGGACGCTGTAGCCGCCCTGGATGGTGCCACGGACCAGATAGCTGGTGCCCTCGCCGATCGCCGTGACTTCGAGCGACGTGGAGCCGGCGCTCGTGACTTCGGCGTCGGTGTGCGCCAGCACCGTCTTCATCCACGGCGCGGGTAGCTCCGCCTGGATGACGTAGGGGCCCGGCCCGGAGCGAGCCAGGGCCACGAGATCGAGGTCAAGCTCCGGCGGGAGCTGCGTGCCGTCGTCGCGGGTCGCGGCCTTCATCCGGCCGCATGTAGCGCGTGGCGCCAGGGCTGTCAAACCGCCGCCAGCCCGGATCCTTTCGCCGCCAGCCCCGGATCCTTTGGTTGACACGGCAAACGCGGATTGGCTATTGCCTCCCGGCCCTTGGTCGCCTCTGAGCCCACTGCGCGCCTCGGAGGCGCCGACGCGAGCCCCCGACTCGACGCCTCGCTCGCCGAGCCCGCGCGCCCGCGCGTGCTCGAGGCCGGTGACCGTCGCTCGCGCGTGCTCGCGGTGTCGTGCCTGGTCGGCGCCTGTCTGATCGGACTTGTCCCTCAGGACAGCCACGCCCGCACCCGCACCGGCGCGCTCGGGGTCGTCGCCCCGCCCGCGCCGCCGCTGCTGCCGAGCCTGCGCGCCGCCCCGGGCCTGCGCGCCGCCGACCTGGTCGCCGGCCTCGGCGCGCCGCTGCTGCTCGGGCCGCCGCCGCGCGCCACCCCGCGGCGCCTGCCGGGGGAGCCGCCGCCCGAGCCGCCGCCCAGCAGCGAGCCCGCCGAGGCGCCTGCGGAACCTGCCCCCGAGGACATGTCCCCAGCGCCAGCGCCTTCGGGACCTGGCCCTTCGGCCAGCCCGCTGACCCGCCCGGCGCCCAACCTGCAGCCGGCGCCCGAGGGCGAGGGCGAAGCCGCCGAAGCCGAGCCGCCGACGCCCGCCCCCGCCCCCGCGGCGGACGGCCAGCTGTTCGCGCCGATCACCACCACCGAGCCCAAGGCCGAGCCCGAGCCGCAGGAAGAGACCCCGCGCTTCGTCAAGGGCAAGAGCGTCCCGCCGTTCTGGATCGACCGCACCTACACGACGCACCGCACGCGCGCGCTGACGCTGCCGCCGCTGTTCTTCCACCGCACCGGCACCGCCAACCACCCGGAGAAGCTGTTCCACTTCAACCTGTCCCTCACGACAGGTTGGTACAGCCAGCGGACCGCCAAGCGGCGCTGGCTGTCGCCGGCGATCCTGTTCTTCGGCTCGTTCAGCGAGCGCACCAGCGGCTGGGGCGCGGTCGCGCTGTTGATGGGCTACAAGCGGGTCGGCGAGCAGTACAGCTTCGGCCAGTTCCCGTTCGTCTGGCGGTGGGGCAACAAGTCGGTCAAGAACCTGGTCGTCGTCCCGTTCCACTACCACCAGAAGACGCCCGACAGCATGCGCGGCTTCTCGGCGGTGCTGTTCTGGTACGGCCACAAGAACACCACCGACAAGGACCCGCTCAACGACCTGCGCTACTTCGTCGGCTTCCCGCTGTTCTACCGCGTGACCCGCGGGCCGAGCACCGTCAACGTCGGCGTGCCGCTGTACCTCGGCGGGCAGAACAAGGCCCGCGGGGTCAAGTGGCACACCGTGCTGCCGTTCGTGCACTGGCAGTCGAGCGAGTACGGCAACCGCAAGGACCTGTGGACGCTGCTGTACGTGCAGCGCAGCGACAAGGCCCGCAGCCGGCGCTCGTGGGCCGTGCCGCCGCTGCTCACGTTCTCGCGCCAGACGCCGACGCGCAAGCTGTTCTCGGCCACGCCGCTGGTGTGGCGGGCCGAGAACCGCGACCGCGGCAGCGTCGCCTGGTCGGTGTTCCCGTGGGTAAGCTACCGCGACCCCGAGCAGCGCAACCGGGTGTTCTTCCCGCTGTTCTGGCAGTTCGGCGACGTCAAGGCCGGCGTCACCAGCAGCGTGTTCGTGCCCCTCGTGTACGCGCGCAAGAGCCCGCAGGAGACGCGGGTCTACACGCTGCTCGGCGGCGGCCGCTCGGGCAAGGACGGCCGCTGGGGCTTCGGCATCACCCCGCTCCTCACCTTCGTGCGCAACGAGCCGGGCGGCAAGAGCTTCCAGGTCGTCACGCCGCTGTTCGGCCACTCGCACGACCCGAGCGCCTTCGGCGGCAAGGGCTCGCGCACCGTCTCGGCCGCGGTGCTCGGCTACTACAGCCGCCGCGGCGAGCGCTGGGACGCCGGCTTCGCCCCGCTCGCGTTCGTCGGCCGCGACGGCACCCGCTCGTACCAGACCATCACCCCGCTGTTCTGGCACCGCCGCGACACCGACCCGCAGAACCCGAGCGACCTGTGGGTGCTCGGCCCGGCCTACGCCAAGAAGGTCAAGACCGGCGGCCACGGCGGCCTCGCCCCGCTGGTGTTCGCCGGCCGCGACGACAAGTTCCGCTACGGCATCGTCCCGCCGCTGCTGTTCGGCCACGTCCACGACGTCGAGGCCCAGCGCTCGCGCACGGTCTCGCTGGTGTTCGCCCGCGACAAGGGCCCCGACCACCGCACGCTCGGCGTCCTCAACCTGTTCTGGGACGTGAAGCGCCCCGGCGGCGAGCGCCACACCGCCCTGTTCCCGCTGTTCTACCGCCGCCAGAAGGACGGCAAGGCGCTCACCCTCACCCCGCTGGGCGGCGCCTACCGCACGCCGGAGCAGCGCACCTGGTCGGCCGCCGCGCTGCTCTACGGCTTCCGCGGCTACAAGGATCCGACCCGCCGCGGCTTCGGCCTGATCCCGCTGGTCTTCTACGACCGCCGCAAGGTCGAGGGCGGCGTCGCCAGCAACCTCGTGGTCGCGCCGCTGTTCGCTCGCCACCGCGCGCCGAGCGAAGACCTCGACATGTGGTCGCCGCTGGTCTGGCGCACGGCCACCCGCGGCGAGAAGCCGCGCAAGAACCTCGCCGTCGTCCCGTTCTACTTCCGCCAGCGCCAGCCCGAGGGCATCGACGTCGACGCCGGCCTGGTGCTGCCGTTCTTCTACAGCCGCGACAAGGTCCGGCGCACGCACACGATCATCGCCGGCCCGGCGTTCCACCGCCTGACCCGCACCTCGCTCAACGCCGGCGTGGTGCCCGTCTACTGGTGGCACGACTCGGTCGAGAAGCGGCGCCTGATCTCGCTGCCCCTCATCTTCCACCAGGCCGACAAGAACAAGCTCGAGCACACCACCATCGCCGTGCCGCTGTGGTTCGACCGCCGCCGCGCCAACGGTCGCCGCTCGTGGGTCGCGTTCCCGTTCGTGGTCGGCGTCAAGGGTCAGTTCAACTTCACGCGCTTCAGCCTGACCCCGCCGATCTTCTTCGACATCTTCCGCCTGCAGAAGAACTACCGCTTCACCGGCGTGGTCCCGTTCGCGTTCCGCTACCAGAAGTGCGGCTTCCGCGAGGAGGACGACGATCGTTGCCGCTACACGCTGTGGGGCTCGTGGCCGCTGTTCCTCTACGGCAAGGACGGCAAGGGCCGCACGAGCCACGGCGCGCTGATGCTCTACTACTTCGACAAGGACCCGGGCGGCCGCCGGTTCCTCACCCTGCTCGGCGGCGCCAACGTGCGCCCGGGCGAGCGCCTCACCTGGTACGCGCTCAACTTCGGCCACACCACCACGCGGCAGTTCAAGACCACCGTCTTCTTCCCGCTGTTCTTCCGCAAGGCCTACCGGACCAAGGATCGCAGCACCACGGTCGTCCTGCCGCCGCTGTTCGTCGGGGCCCACCGAGAGGACTACCGGTGGTTCCAGGCCGGCCTGATGGTGTGGAACTTCCGCCGGCCGCACAAGGTGACGACCGTGGTCGCGCCGCCGCTCTTCTACACCGCGCACAGCTACGCCGAGCGGCGCATGACGTGGCTCCTCCCGCTGTTCCTGCGCGACAACAACTGGGCCAAGGACACGACCTTCACCAGCGTCTTCCCGGCCCTCCTGTTCCAGCGCCGGCGCGGCCAGGACAACGACTGGGTCCAGTTCCCGCTGATCTGGCACATCGAGCGCGGCGAGAACTCGGGCACCTTCGGCGCCTTCTTGTGGTGGGACATCCGCCGCAAGGGCCGCGTCACCCAGGTCGTCCCGGCCCTGTGGGCGCGCCACCGCGGCCGCGGTCGCGACGTCCAGGTCGTCGGCCCCGGCCTCGGCTGGTGGTGGCGCGACGAACAGCCGATCCGCGACGCCCAGGGCGAGAGCATCGGCACCAAGAAGGGCCTCCACTGGCGCGCCCTGTTCGGCATCCTCGGCGGCGGCAACGACGGCGTCCAGCGCTACTTCTCGCTGTTCGGCGGCCGGATCCCCCTGCGCCCCAAAGCCGTGTGGGAGCCCCGCCGCAAGCGGCTCAAGGCCGCCCAGCAGCCCGCCCCCAAGGCCCTGCCCGCCGCGGCGCCGGCCGGCCCGGCGACCCCGCCGGTCGAGAAGAAGCCCTGAGCGACCGCCGACCCCGGCGGATGCTCGGGGACATGTCGCTTCGGGCATGTCCGAGCGCCCATGTTCGTCCGGACATGCCCGTCCGCGCATGCTGGAAGGGACATGGCCCTGTCCCCCGTCTTTGCGCCGCGAAACCTGCGCCGGACGTCGAGGGCACCGCGCATCACCGGGTCCGCGTCGCGGCCGACGCAGCCCACCACGCGGCGCGGCGCCTCGACGCGCCCGCCGCCCGTCCGCTCGCGGTTCGACGCCAGCGCCTCAGGCCGCGGCGGCGCCGAGCTCGCGTCCCCGGGTCGCTTTTCTATCGAAAAAAAGCCCGAGGGCCCCGGAGCGGCGCTCCGGAGCCCTCGTCGTGCGCGCAGCGAGGCGCGGCTCACATCGGCTGGACGCCGCAGTCGTCGACCTCGCTCGGGATGCAACCCTCGCAGTCCCAGCGGAAGTTGTCGAGCAGCGTGGCCGTCGACAGGTACTGGTCGGACATGTCGGCCAGGAAGAAGCCGATGGTGATCTCGGCGCCCGGCTGCACGCCGCCCTTGGCCGTGAACCAGTCGGAGCACGCGTGCTGCTCGTACCCGGTGCCGGCCAGCTGCGGCTCGTTGTACGTGTAGCCCGGGCCGTCGAAGTACGGGTCGAGCGCGGTGATCGAGATCGGCAGGCCCTTCGTCGGGTCGTTCGGGTCGGGGATGAAGGTGACGTTGCCGCTGTACGGATCGATCGGCGGGTTGGCGTTCGGGTCGTCCGGCGTCGGGTCGACCTGGTAGGCGATCAGCAGGTCGTTCCACGAGGTGCCGACGTAGTTCGGCCACTCGGCCGAGCAGAACGCGAACTCGAAGGTGTAGCCGTAGGTCCCCGGCGGCACGACGGTCTTGAAGCTGAAGTAGATGCGGTCGTTGCCGTCGGCGGCGGTCATCTCCCACTGCGCCTGGATCGTGTCGGAGCAGTCGTTGTCGCCCGCACCGTTGTCGCAGTTCATGAACGGCGTGCCGCCGACGCCGTTGTTGCTGCCGTTCTTGGCCTTGAAGGGCAGCGGCAGCGGCATGTCGTCGGGGTTGCCGTTGTTCGTGGTGCCCTGGTTGTTCGGCGCCTCGATGACGACGCCCTCGGCGTTCGGCGTGGCGATCTCACCGGTCGAGATGATGAGGAAGGCGTCGCCCTCGCGCGGGCTGTACAGCCGCTGGTTCGGCGTCTGCGGGTCGTTGTCGTGGTCGAACATGTAGGTGCCGTAGCCCTTGGCCACCTGCCAGCTCACGTTGACCGGGTTGGAGTGCTGGAAGTCGGACGTGATGATCGAGTTGTTCGGCGCGGCGTTGCAGATGCCCATCGCCTTCAGCATGTTCGTCTTGTCGCCCTTGTTGGTGATCACGTCCGGCGTGTTGTCACACGTGACGTAGTCGGCGGGCGCCTGGCAGTTGGCCGGGAAGAACGGCGTGCAGTTGTTGAGGCAGAAGTCCTGCGGGCCGCCGTTGACCATGTTGCCGTCGTCGCACTGCTCGCCCCGCTCCTTGATGCCGTTGCCGCACATCGCCGGCGTGAACGTGCAGTCCGGCTCGCAGCCGTCGCCCGGGTCCTGGTTGCCGTCGTCGCACTGCTCGGGATCCTCGACCGTGCCGTTGCCGCAGTCCTGCTGCGGCGTCGCGGTGAGGCAGTCCGCGCTGCACTCGTCCCCGTCCTCGGTGTTGCCGTCGTCGCACGCCTCGCCCTGCTCGACCGTGCCGTTGCCGCACACCGCGGTGATGACGCAGCCCGGCTCACAACCGTCGCCCTCCACGTCGTTGCCGTCGTCGCACTCCTCGTTGCCCTCCTGCACGCCGTTGCCGCACTCCGGCATCGCGCTCTCCGTCGTCGACGACGACGTCTCGTCGGTCGTGGTGGAGGTGGTGGTCGTCACGTCGGTCGTGCCCTGCGTCTCGCCCACGCTGATGCCCGTCGTCGGCGTCGTCGTCGGCGTCGTCTCACTCTCCGAGTTGCTGTTGCTCCCCGGCGTCGCGTTGTTGGTGTCGGTGGTGTCGCCCGAGGTGTTGCCCTCGGTCTGGCCATCCGTGACGCCGGTGATGTTGTCGACGGCGTCACCGCACGCCGCGAGCGCGGTCACACAAAGTCCGGTAGAGAAGAGTCGAAGCATGGAAGTCTTCATGGTCATCGTCCTGGGTTCTAAGGTCTTGGCCAACCGCACGGGCCTGGCCGATCGTTGCCAGCGTTTCTCATTCGCCAGACCCTTTCAAGGGCGTAAGTCCGCCAGGCGCGACGTCGTGCTCGCGACACATCACACGCTTTAACGGCGAAGCGGGCCGCGCCCGGAGGTGCGACCCGCTCCGCACGCCACATCCCTCACATCGGCTGGACGCCGCAGTCGTCGACCTCGCTCGGGATGCAACCCTCGCAGTCCCAGCGGAAGTTGTCGAGCAGCGCGACCGTGGTCAGGTACTGATCGGACATGTCCGCCAGGAAGAAGCCGATCGTGACCTCGGCGCCCGGCTGCACGCCGCCCTTGGCGGTGAACCAGTCGGAGCAGGCGTGCTGCTCGAAGCCCGTGCCCGCCAGCTGCGGCTCGGCGTAGGTGTAACCGGGGCCGTCGTAGTACGGATCGAGCGCGGTGATGGTCAGCGGCAGGCCGCTGTCCGGGTTGTTCGGGTTGGGGATGAAGGTGACGTTGCCGCTGTACGGATCGACCGGCGGGTTCTGGTTCGGGTCGTCCGCCGTCGGGTCGACCTGATACGCGATCAGCAGGTCGTTATAGGACGAGCCGACCCAGCTCGGCCACTCGGCCGAGCAGAACACGAAGTCGAACGTGTAGCCGTACGTGCCCGGCGGCACCGTCGTGTTGAAGGTGAAGTAGATGCGGTCGTTGGCGTTGCCGTTCGTCATCGCCCACTGCGCCTGCAGCGTGTCCGAGCAGTCCTTGTCGCCGTTCGGGACGCCGTTGTCGCAGTTCTGGAACGGGGTGCCGCCGGCGCCGTTGTTGCTGCCGTTCTGGTTCTTGAACGGCGGCGGCAGCGGGACCTGATTGACGTTGCCGTCGGGGTTGCCGTTGTTGTCGTGCGTCTGCGAGTTGGGCGCCTCGACGACCACGCCCTGCCCGTTCGGCGCGGCGATGAAGCCGGACGACAGCATCAGGAACGCGTCGCCCTCGCGCGGGCTGTAGAGCAGCTGGTTCGGCGTCTGCGGGTCGTTGTCGTGATCGTAGGTGTACGTGCCGAAGCCCTTCGCCACCTGCCAGCTGTTGTCGACCGCCTGCGAGAACTGGAAGTTCGAGGTCATGATCGAGTTGTTCGGCGCGACGTTGCAGATGCCGATCGCCTTGAGGGCGTTGGTCTTGTCGGCCTTGTTGGTGACCACGTCCGGCGTGTTGTCGCAGGTCACGTAATCGGCCGGCGCCTGGCAGTTGGCCGGGAAGAACGGCGTGCAGTTGTTGAGGCAGAAGTCGCCGGGACCGCCGTTGACCATGTTGCCGTCGTCGCACTGCTCGCCCCGCTCCTTGATGCCGTTGCCGCACTCGGCCGGCGTGAACGTGCAGTCGGGCTCGCAACCATCGCCGGGATCGACGTTGCCGTCGTCACACTGCTCGGGATCCTCGACGGTGCCGTTGCCGCAGTCCTGCTGCGGAGTCGCGGTGAGGCAGTCCGCGCTGCACTCGTCGCCGTCCTCGGTGTTGCCGTCGTCGCAGGCCTCGCCGCCCTCGACCTGGCCGTTGCCGCACACCGCCGTGATCGTACAGGTCGGCTCACAACCGTCGCCCTCGACGTCGTTGCCGTCGTCACACTCCTCGCTGCCCTCCTGCACGCCGTTGCCACACTCCGGCATCGCCTCGGTCACGCCCTCGGTCTCGGTCCCCGTCGACGTCGTCGTCGCGTCCGTGGTCGTGCCGTCGGTGGTGCCCTGCGTGTCGCTGTCGCTGATGCCCGTCGTCGGCGACTCGGTCGTCGGCGCGCTGTCCGACTCGGTGGCGCTGCCCGGCGTGAGGTTCGAGTCGTTCGTCGTCGTCGTCGTGTCGTCGCCCTGAGTCTGGCCCTCCGACGCGGTGGAGACGTTGCTGCCGTCGTCACCGCACGCAGCGAGCGCGGAGGCGATGAAACCAGTCGTAAGAAGTCGAATGATCGGTCGAGTCGTCATGGTTGAGTCCTACTCGCAGAGAAGCGGCCGTCCTCGAATGCGTGACGGCAACGCCACGATTTCCCATATTCCACGGTTGATCAAGCCGGGACATGCGCGGGTCCGCCGACGACGCAGCGACCCGATCGCGACGCCGGACGTCAGTCACTGGACCGCTGCGGGGGCGCAGGACGCACGAACTTGCGCGTGATGCCCAAGCGCGCGCCGTTACGCCGCCGCAAGCTCGGCGGCCGCTCCGCCCGAACGAGCGCGCAATCGACGATTGGACGTCACGATTGTTCGACTCGCTCGATTCGCCGCAACGTCACATTCACGAATGTCACAGTCAAGAGACGCGACGAGGCGCGCACGTCGCCGTGCGCGCCTCGCCGGTCGCTCACGCCTGCGCGGCGATCACATCGGCTGGACGCCGCAGTCGTCGACCTCGCTCGGGACGCAACCCTCGCAGTCCCAGCGGAAGTTGTCGAGCAGCGTGGCCGTCGACAGGTACTGGTCGGACATGTCGGCCAGGAAGAAGCCGATGGTGATCTCGGCGCCCGGCTGCACGCCGCCCTTGGCCGTGAACCAGTCGGAGCACGCGTGGGTCTCGAAGCCGGTGCCGGCCAGCTGCGGCTCGTTGCCGGTGTAGCCCTGCTGGATGAAGTACGGGTCGAGCGCGGTGATCGTGATCGGCAGGCCCTTCGTCGGGTCGTTCGGGTCGGGGATGAAGGTGACGTTGCCGCTGTACGGATCGATCGGCGGGTTGGCGTTCGGGTCGTCCGGCGTCGGGTCGACCTGGTAGGCGATCAGCAGGTCGTTGAACACGCTGTCGACGTAGACCGGCCACTCGGCCGAGCAGAACGCGAACTCGAAGGTGTAGCCGTAGGTCCCCGGCGGCACGACGGTCTTGAAGCTGAAGTAGATGCGGTCGTTGCCGTCGGCGTTGGTCATCTCCCACTGCGCCTGGATCGTGTCGGAGCAGTCGTTGTCGCCCGCACCGTTGTCGCAGTTCATGAACGGCGTGCCACCCTGGCCGTTGTTGCTGCCGTCCTGGGCCTTGAAGGGCGCCGGCAGCGGGCCGCCGTCGGGGTTGCCGTTGTTCGTGGTGCCCTGGTTGTTCGGCGCCTCGATGACGATGCCGTCGGCGTTCGGCGCGACGATGTCGCCGTTCGAGATGATGAGGAAGGCGTCGCCCTCGCGCGGGCTGTAGAGGCGCTGGTTCGGCGTCTGCGGATCATTGTCATGATCGAACATGTAGGTGCCGTAGCCCTTGGCCACCTGCCAGCTCTTGTTGACCGGGTTCGAGTGCTGGAAGTCGGACGTGATGATCGAGTTGTTCGGCGCGGCGTTGCAGATGCCCATCGCCTTCAGCATGTTCGTCTTGTCGCCCTTGTTGGTGATCACGTCCGGCGTGTTGTCACACGTGACGTAGTCGGCGGGCGCCTGGCAGTTGGCCGGGAAGAACGGCGTGCAATTGTTGAGGCAGAAGTCCTGCGGGCCGCCGTTGACCATGTTGCCGTCGTCGCACTGCTCGCCCCGCTCCTTGATGCCGTTGCCGCACATCGCCGGCGTGAACGTGCAGTCCGGCTCGCAGCCGTCGCCCGGGTCCTGGTTGCCGTCGTCGCACTGCTCGGGATCCTCGACCGTGCCGTTGCCGCAGTCCTGCTGCGGCGTCGCGGTGAGGCAGTCCGCGCTGCACTCGTCCCCGTCCTCGGTGTTGCCGTCGTCGCACGCCTCGCCCTGCTCGACCGTGCCGTTGCCGCACACCGCGGTGATGACGCAGCCCGGCTCACAACCGTCGCCCTCCACGTCGTTGCCGTCGTCGCACTCCTCGTTGCCCTCCTGCACGCCGTTGCCGCACTCCGGCATCGCGCTCTCCGTCGTCGAGGTCTCGTCGGTCGTCGACGTCGTCGAGGTCTCTCCCTCGGTGGTGGTCGCATCCGTCGTGGCCTGCGTGTCACTCACCCCCATGCCGGTGGTCGGCGAGGTGGTGGTCGGCCCCGACTGGGTCTCCGAATTGCCGCCGGGACCGGCCGTCGTGTCCCCGCCGTCGGTCGTCGCGCCACCCTCGGTGTTGTTGGCCGTGGCGCCCGTGAGCCCGCCGCCGTCCTCGCCGCAAGCGACCAGCGTGGCGGCGCAGAACCCAGCAGTGAGAAGGCGAATGATGGGTCGAATCTTCATGGTCCGTGAATTCCTGAACGAGGTGCGCCCGAGCACGGGCGCGGACTTGCGTGCCACAGCGGTGTCCGCGCGACACGGATTGAAACAACGGCGCCACGATTTCGGACTTCGTCGATCCGATCAAGCGTCGGCCGACGTGGTACTCGCAGGCTGAGCCATACGTCGCCTGCGGCCAATTCAGGCGCGTACGAGCGCCTACGGCGCGACGCCGTCCGCTCGGCCGCATACGACACGTGATTTTACCTTCGGTCGCTTCCTCACACGCAGACGCCGCCCGCGTGCGCGCAGACTCACGACATGGCCTTTCCGCCCTGTGCTTTCGCACCTGGCCTAAAGGCCCTGTCCGCGGGTCTCCACCTGGGCCCGCGGGCGAACAGCGGTCAGCCGCGCAGGACCGATCCCGCGCACGCGCTGCAAGTCGTCGACCGTGGCGTAAGGTCTTCCTTCGATGATCCGCCGCGCGAGCTCGGGACCGATCCCCGGCAAACTCTCGAGCTCGCTGGCCGACGCGTGATTGAGATCTACGGGGATCGCCAGCGCCGCGAGATCCTCGCCGCGCATGCGGCTCCAGCCGTCGGTGCCCGGCCGCGGCGACGTCGCGGCACACAGCGAGTCGCGCGTCACCGCGTCGCCGTGCATCAGCGCGGCGCTCGACGACCCGGCGCCGCACAGCGCCGCGACGTCGCGCGGCGCCTCGTCGTCGCAGCGCAGCACGCCGTCGACCTCGACCGCGAAGTCGCACGCCGTGCGCACCAGCAGCGCCGGCGCGGTCGGCCGCAGCCAGGCGGCCAGCGCCACGACGAGCGCGGCGACCAGCGCGACGATCGCCCCGACGCGGACCACCGCGGCGACCTCAAGCAGCGCTGCTCGTCGGCCCCTCGTGGAGGCCGAACCCGGCGTGCAGCGCCCGCAGGGCCAGCTCGCCGTAGCGCTCGTGGACGATCACCGAGACCTTGATCTCGGAGGTCGAAACCATCTGGATGTTGATGTTCTCGCGGCCGAGGATCTCGAACGCCTTGGACGCGACGCCCGCGTGGGTGCGCATGCCGACGCCGACGATGGAGATCTTGCAGATGTCGGGATCGCTGAGGATCTCCATCGGCCCGGCGCCCGGCAGCTCGAGGCTGCGCAGGCCGGCGACCGCCTTCTTCAGGTCGTTCTCCGGCACCGTGAAGGTGACGTCGGTCGAGCCGCCGCGGCTCGCGTTCTGGATGATCATGTCGACGACGATGTCGGCCGCCGCGAGCACGCCGAAGATCGACGCGATCGTGCCCGGCACGTCCGGCACGTTGGTGAGGGTGACCTTGGCCTCGTTGCGGTCGAGGGCGACGCCGGTCACGACCGCGGACTCCAGACTCTTCTGCTCAGACACGATCCACGTCCCTTCGCTCTCGTTCAGGCTCGATCGCACGTGCACCGGCACGCCGAACTTCATCGCGAACTCGACGCTGCGGATCTGCAGCACCTTGGCGCCGAGGCTCGCCAGCTCGAGCATCTCCTCGTACGTGATGCGCTGGATCTTGCGCGCGCGCGGCTCGATCCGCGGGTCGGTGGTGTAGACCCCGTCGACGTCGGTCAAGATCTCGCAGACGTCGGCCTTCAGCGCCGCCGCGAGGGCGACCGCGGAGGTGTCGGAGCCGCCGCGGCCGAGCGTGGTGATGTTGCCGGCGGCGTTCAGCCCCTGAAAGCCGGCGCACACCACGACGTTGCCGGCGGTCAGCTCCTGGCGGATGCGCCCGTGCGAAAAGCCGAGGATCCGCGCGTTGGTGTAGGTCGCGTCGGTCTGCAGGCCGATCTGGTGCCCGACCAGCGAGATGGCCCGCCCGCCCGCGTTCTGGATCGCCATCGCCAGGAGCGCCGCACTGACGTTCTCGCCGGTGCTCACCAGCTGATCGAGCTCGCGCTCGTGGGCCCGGTCGCCGGCCCGCTCGCTGGCGACGTACGGCCCCTTGCTGGTGCGGCCGACCTGCCCCTCGCCTTCGCTCGCCAGCTGGTTGGCCAGGCCGATCAGGCGGTTCGTCTCGCCCGCCATCGCCGACACGACGACGACCACGTCCTGACCCGTGCGCTGGGTGGCGAGGACCCGCTGGGCGACGTTCCGGATCCGCTCGAGGGTGGCGACCGAAGAGCCGCCGAATTTCTGCACGATGAGCATGGCTTTCGATCGGGACGCGCAGTCCCGTGCGCCGTTGCTGTACCGCAATTGCGGTGCGGGGGCACTAATCTTTTCGCGTCTTGAACAGCGGTAGCTGGAACAGCGCCTCAGGCGCGCCGCCGTCGCGACCGGCGCGCCGCTTCTGCGCCTCCTCCTCGAGGATGGTCTTGATCGCCCCGCGACAGCTGCCGCAGCCGGTGCCGGCCTCGCAGTCGTCGCCGACCTCCTCGACGGTCCGGGCCCCGCGGCGCACGCAGGCGATCACCTCGTGCTCGAAGACCGTGTTGCACTGGCACAGCAGCACCCGCACCCCTCTGGGATACCGCAGGGCCGGCCGCCCGTCGACGTCCGCCCGCGAGCGCGGGCGCACGCGCGCTCCCGGGCGCCGGGGCATGGCTGTCTCCATGGACATGTCCATAGAGACATGTCCACCCGGACAGCGAGCTACTCGGTCAGGGCAGCCAGGTAGTCGCGGACGGCCCGGTCGAGGCCGACGAACAGCGCGTGGCTGATCAGGGCGTGGCCGATCGAGACCTCGTCGAGGTGCGGCAGGCGGCTGAACAGCGGCAGGTTGTCGAGGTCGAGGTCGTGGCCGGCGTTGATCCCGAGCCCGAGCTCGTGCGCCAGCGCGGCGGCGGCGGCGAAGCGGGCCAGCTCGGCCTCGCCGCGGCCGGCGGCGAAGGCCCGCGCGTACGGCTCGGTGTACAGCTCGATCCGCTGCGCGCCGACGTCCGCGGCCCAGCGGACCGCCTCGACGTCGGCCTCGATGAACAGCGACACCCGGACGCCGAGCCCGTGCAGGCGGGCCGTGATCGCGCCGAGCTCGGCGCGCGAGGTGTCGGTCGGCCACCCGGCCTGGCTCGTGATCTCGCCGGGCCGCACCGGCACCAGGGTGCACTGGTGCGGCCGCAGCTCCTCGACCATCGCCAGCAGGTCGGGCCGCGGGTCGCCCTCGATGTTAAACTCGATCTGCTGGCGCAGCGGCGCCAGCTCGGCCGCGATCGCCCGCGCGTCGGCGGCCCGGATGTGCCGCTCGTCGGCGCGCGGGTGGATCGTGATCCCCGGCGCCCCGGCCGCCACGATCGTCCGCACCGCCGCGATCACGCTCGGGACATCGCCGCCGCGGGCGTTGCGGAGGGTCGCGACCTTGTTGACGTTGACGCTGAGGCGGGCGGCCATGCCGCGCGGATAGCACCGGCGCGCGCGCTTGTCACCTCCCTTGTCGCCGGCGCCGCGCGACCTCCCGCGCGGACGCGGCCGGCGCGGCCCCGTTGATGCCGCGCGGCCCGGGCACTAGGCTCGCAAGATGCCGTCCGCGTCCGCGCCCGCAGTCGCCGTCGTCGGCGCGGGCTTCTGCGGCGCGGCCCTCGCCTGGCACCTCGCCCGCGCCGGCGGCCCGCGCGTGATCCTCATCGACGGGCGCGGCGAGTTCGGCCCGGGCCTGGCCTATCGGACAGCCGACCCCCGCCACCTCCTCAACACCCCGGCCGGGCGGATGAGCGCGCTCGCCGACGACCCGGAGCACTTCGTCCGCTGGGCCCGCGCGCGCGACCCCGCCGTCACCGGCGGCAGCTTCTTGCCGCGCGGCCTCTACGGCGACTACTTGCGCCAGCTCGTCGCCGCCGTAGAGGCCGGCGTCACATGTCTCACCGGACATGTCGTCGACGTCGAGCCGCCTGCGGCCGGGCCGGCCGCCCTCGCGCTGGCCGACGGGTCGCGGCTGTTCGCCGACCACGTCGTCCTCGCCCCCGGCAACCTGCCGCCGCGCCTGCCCGCCGGCCTCGACGCCCGCGTCCGCGCCGATCCGCGCTACGTCCACGACCCCTGGAGCGCGCCGGGCCCCGCGATCGCGCCGGCCGCAGCGGTGCTGGTCTTCGGGACAGGTCTGTCGGCGCTCGACCTCGCGCTCGGGCTCGACGGCGCCGGCCACCGCGGCCCGATCCACCTGCTCTCGCGCCACGGCCTGTTGCCACAGGCCCACCGCGACCCGGCCCGCCCGCCCGACCCGCATCCTCCCGCGTACGCGGACTGGCCGGCCACCGCCCGCGGAGCCCTGCACGCGCTGCGGGCGGCCGCCCGCACCGAGGCGGCCCGCGGCGGCGACTGGCGCGACGTGCTCGCCGACCTGCGCCCGGTGACGCAGGCGATCTGGCGCTGCTGGCCGGCGTGCGAGCGCGAGCGGTTCGTCCGTCACCTGCGGGTCTACTGGGAGGCCCACCGCCACCGCGCCGCCCCGGCGACCGCCGCCGCGATCGCCGAGCTGCGCGCGGCCGGGCGGCTGCACGTCCACGCCGGGCGCGTCGAGGACATGTCCCTCGGGACAGACGCGATCGCGGCGACGATCCGCCCGCGCGGCGGCTCGGCCCGCGTCCACCTGCGCGTGGAGGCGCTGCTCAACGCCACGGGCCCCGCGCCCGACCCGCGCGACGGCGAGGACCCGCTGCTGCGCGCCCTGATCGCGCGCGGCCTGCTGGTGCCCGAGCCGCTCGGCGCGCGCGTGGCCGACGACGGGGCGGTCCTCGACGCGCACGGCCACGCCTCGACCTGGCTGCACGCCGTCGGCAGCCTGCGCCGGCCGCAGCTGTGGGAGACGACGGCGGTGCTCGAGCTGGCCCCGCAGTGCCAGGCGCTGGCCGGGCGGCTGCGCGGCCGCGCTTGAGGGCGAGACGGCGAGCTGTCCTCGGGGACAGCCGCCGCCACGAGCTGTTCCTTCGAGCCTCTGCGACCTTTTCACCTGTCCCTCCGGACAGCCACGGCCTCTGCTCGCCTGTCCCTCCGGACAGCCATGACCTCTACCGGCCTGTCCCTCCGGACAGACATCTTCGCACCTGTCCATCCAGACAGCCGCAACCTCCGCGGCCTGCCCCTCCGGACAGCTGCAACGCCGCCCGCCTGCCGCTTCGGACTGCCAGACGCAGCCCCCGTCACTCCCCGGCGGGCTCGGGCTCCTCGCTTCCGCCTGTCCCTTCGCGCAGCTGCTGCAGGCGCGCCCACGCGGCCGCCTCCCACCCGCGCGGCCCCGGGTGGGCGTAGCGCTGCCCTCGCAGTGCCTCCGGCAGATAACTCTCGTTGCCCGGGACCACCCCGCCCTCGAAGTCGTGCGGGTACTTGTAGCCGACCCCGTACTGCGCCTCGCGCATCAGCGGCGTCACGGCGTTGCGCACCGCCAGCGGCACCTCGAGGCTGCCGGCGCGCAGCACGTCCTTGCGCGCGTTGGCGTAGGCCGTCAGCGCCGTGTTGCTCTTCGGCGCCAGGGCCAGGAACAGCGCCGCCTGCGTCAGCGGCAGCACGGCCTCGGGCATGCCGATCTGGTGGGCCGCCTGGGCCGCGGCCACCGCCACTGGAAGCGCCTGCGGCTCGGCGTTGCCGACGTCTTCGGCGGCGAAGATCACGATCCGCCGGGCCACGAAGTCGACGTCCTCGCCGGCCTCGAGCATGCGCGCCAGCCAGTACACCGCCGCGTCGGCGTCGCTCGCCCGCATGCTCTTGATGAAGGCCGAGACGACGTTGTAGTGCTCCTCGCCGGCCTTGTCGTAGCGCAGCGCGCGGCCGCCGACGGCCTGCTGCGCGACCTCGCGGCTGAGCCGCGTCTCGCCCTCGGGCACCAGGTCGACCGCCAGCTCGAGCGTCCCGAGCGCGCGCCGGGCGTCGCCCTGGGCGGTGTGGGCGATCGCCGCGAGCAGCCCGTCCTCGGCCTCGAGCTTGCGCGCTCCGAGCCCGCGCTCCTCGTCGGTGAGCGCGCGCCGCAGCAGCGCCACCAGGTCGCGGACCTCGATCGGCCGCAGTTGCAGCACCCGCACCCGGCTCAGCAGCGCCGCGTTGACCTCGAAGCTCGGGTTCTCGGTGGTCGCCCCGACCAGCGAGCACACCCCCGCCTCGATGTGCGGCAAGAGGATGTCCTGCTGGGCCTTGTTGAAGCGGTGGATCTCGTCGACGAACAGCAGCGTCCCGCGGCCCTCGTGGGCCCGGCGCCGGCGCGCGGCCTCGACCACCTCGCGCAGCTCGCGGGCCCCGGCCGAGGTCGCCGACAGCACGCAGAACGCGCTCTGGGTGTGCTCGGCCAGCAGCCGCGCCAGCGTCGTCTTGCCCGTCCCCGGGGGCCCCCACAAGATCAGGCTCGGCACCCGCCCGGTGTCGGCGATCCGGCGCAAGATCTTCCCCGGCCCGAGCAAGTGCGTCTGCCCCACCACCTCGTCGAGGCGGCGCGGCCGCATGCGCTCGGCCAGCGGCACCAGCGTGGGGTCGCGTTGCCAGGCGCGCTCGAAGAGGTCGTCGCTCGCGTGGGACTGCACGGTGCGTGGTAGCCTACCAGGCGTGACGCGCCGCGCCGCCCCTTCCGCGCCTGCGACCGCCCGCCAGCGGCCGGTCTCGCCGCGTGCGCTGGCCCTCGCGGTCGCCGTGGTCGCCGCCGCCGGGCCCGCTTGCGACGAGAAGTTCCAGTCCTTCCTGCGCAACGCCTCCGACCGCCACGTCGAGCGCGAGAAGAAGAAGGAAAGCGACGCCGAGCGGCGGGCCGCCGAGGAGGCCGTGATCTCGCCGCCCGTGCGCGCCGCGATCGCCCTCGTCCGCGCCAGCGACTACGACTTCGTGTCCGTCACGTCCGACGGCAGCCGCAAGCGCTACAGCGGCTTCGACTTCGCCGCCATGCTCGAGACCAAGTCGCGCTGGCTCGGCCGCGGCCTCGACGAGCTGTCCGACTGGCTCGACCAGATCGGCAGCCGCACCTTCTTCGGCGGCCGCTCCTACTTCGTCCGCCTGCCCGACGGCCGCGAGCTCAACTTCCGCAGCTGGCTCGAGGCCGAGATCGCGGCCTTGCCGACGGCCTTGCCCACGGAGTCACCATGACCGCAAAGACAGGTATCATCCTCGCCGGCCTCCTCGGCTTCCTCGGCGTCGCCGCCGGGGCGTTCGGCGCCCACGGCCTGCGCGACCGCGTCGGCCCGCGCGAGCTCGAGATCTGGCACACCGGCGCGCACTACCAGCAGCTGCACGCCGTCGTCCTGCTGGCCGTCGCGCTGTGGGCCCTCACCCTGTCCGCCCGCGGCGAGCCGACCGGCCTCCACGGCGTCGCCATGTCGCTGTTCGTCGCCGGCATCGCCATCTTCTCCGGCACCCTCTACGCCATCACCCTCGGCGGCCCGCGGGTCCTCGGCGCCGTCACCCCGCTGGGCGGCCTGTGCCTGCTCGCCGGCTGGTTGACGATCGTCGTCCTCGGCCTGCGCCAGGTGACGTAGTAGGCCGCGAGCGCCTCCCGCCCGGAACCGCGGCCCGGCCGGCGCCCCGGCGCGCGATGTCCAGCAGGACATGCGCGATCGGGCATGCGTGATCGGACATGCGCGTATGGGCATGTCCAATCGCGCACGGGACGGAGCGACCGCGCCCTCGCGCTCCGGAGCTGCGCCGCCGGTCGGTCGGCGGCGCATCGCCCCCGCGAACCCGGCGGTCCAGACCGCGCCGCCCCCACTCGCACGGGTTAGCCTGGCCTCCCTGGAGCGACCCCGACGCGCCGAGCCGGCCCGGCCCACCCCGGCGCCGTCGCCTCAGTCGACCCCGCAGTAGCGCAGCGCGCAGGTCGGCGGCGCCGGCAGGCGGTACATGATGAACGGCCCGCAGTTCTGCACCGCGATCGGCGCCTTGAAGTGGCACGTCTCGTCTTCCCAGTGGAAGCAGATCTCGCGCGCCACCACCCCGTCGGCCGGGGCCGGCTCGGAGCCGTTGAGCCAGCCGGGCGCGTGCGTCCCGCACGAGAACTGCGGCGGCGCGGTGGTGGGCATGCGCGAGCCGGCCGAGCCGACGAAGCGCGACCACCGGCCCTCGGCCGGCAGGTCGAGGTCGCACTCGACCTCGTCCACCTGCGACGCCACGTTGCGACCCGGCTGCGCCAGCGCCACCGCCTGCCCGCACTCGCCCGGCAGGTTCTCGGTCAAGCACGCGTTGCAGCCGTCGCCCGCGGTCTGGTTGCCGTCGTCGCACAGCTCGCCCTCCGCCGCCTGCAGCACGCTGTCGCCGCAGCGGGGCCCCAGCGCCGAGCAGCCAGGCGCGCAGCCCTCGTACGAGTTGTCGTTGATCTTGTCGTCGCACACCTCGGCGCCGGCGCGGACGAAGCCGTCGCCGCAGACGGCGCTCTTGCAGGTCGTCGGACAGTCGTCGGTGTCGGAGGAGTTGCCGTCGTCGCACTCCTCGCCGTCCTCGACGATCCCGTTGCCGCAGTCCGCGGGTGGCTCGGTCGTCACCGTCACCGTCACCGTCGTCGGCCCGATCGTCGGGTCGGTGAAGATCGTCGTGAAGGTCGGATCGGTGATCGTCGGGTCCGTATCGGTCGGATCGATCGTCGTCGTCGGCCCGGTGTCGGTCGGATCGATCGTCGTCGGCGGATCGATCGTCGTCGGCGTCGTGATCGACGTCGGCAGCGTGTCGGTGATCGTGTCGGTAAGCGTATCGGTCGTGATGGAGGTCGAGAGCGTGTCCGTCGTGTCGATCTTGACGGCGAAGCAGCCGCTGATCAGGTGCGCAAAAACAATCGCTCGTGTCGCCAACCCCCACCGTCTACAAGCGCGTAACATATGCCCTTCAAGGTACTCGTGGGCCCCGTACCCGTGCAAGGCCGACCCCTCGATCAGGCGGGCCCGGGGGTTTTGCGACGCGATCGCGCGTGGTTTGTGACGGCGAGGGTGCGGGCTCTCGGCGTCAGTTGACAGCCGGCGGGCCTTGCCCGATTGAGGCTCTGATGACGAGGCAAACGCACCGCCCCTGGTTCGGGGCCGCGCTCGGGCTCGTGTGGTTGGCCGCCTGTCCCGGCAGCCCGACCGCCAACGACACCGACGAGCCGGCCACGGCTGGTAACACGATGACGTCGCCGACCGGCGGGCCCACCGAGGGCACCGCGGGCGAGACCGACGACCCGACCGCCGGCGATCCGACCGAGGGCGGCGACGAAGCCGACCCCGGGCGCGTGACCGTCCACCGGCTCAACCGCACCGAGTACAACAACACGGTCAAGGACCTCCTCGGCACCGCGCAGCGGCCCGCGGACAGCTTCCCGGCCGACGACTTCGGCCTCGGCTTCGACAACATCTCCGACGTCCTCAGCACCTCGCCGCTGCAGGCCGAGCTCTATGAGCGGGCCGCCGAAGGTCTGATCCTCGAGGCGATGGAGATCCCGATCACCGACCCGGGCACCTGGCAGATCGAGGCCGAGGACGCGCTCGCCTCGGGCGGCGGCGCGGCCGGTGACGCGTGGAACCTCAACATCAACGGCGAGGTGTACCAGACCATCGAGCTGCCCTACGACGGCCAGTACAAGTTCAGCGCCCGCGTGTGGGGCCAGCAGGCCGGGCCCGACCTGCCGCACATGAACCTCACCGTCGACGGGGCGCCGGTGGCGATGTTCGACGTCGAGGCGGTGAAGAACGGCGCCCAGGTCTACGAGATCACGATCGACGCCACCGCCGGCGTCCACAAGTTCGCCGTCGAGTTCACCAACGACTACTACGACGAGCCGAACATGGCCGACCGCAACCTGCTGGTCGACTGGTTCAAGGTCGAGGGCCCGATCGACCTGCCCGACGGCGACAACCCGCTGCGCACGCGCATCATGGTGTGCGACCCGAACGTCGACGGTGAAGAGGTCTGTCTGCGCGAGATCTTGACCAAGTTCACCGAGCGCGCCTGGCGACGCCCGGTCACCGGCGCCGAGCTCGACGCGCTGATGAAGTTCATCGCCGACGCCAAGGGGGCCGGCGACACCTGGGAGTCGGGCCTCCGGGTCGCCCTGCAGGCCGTGCTGGTCTCGCCCTACTTCATCTACCGCGTCGAGCTCGACCCGGCGCCGACCGACCTCACGCCGCACCCGCTCAGCGACTACGAGCTGGCCTCGCGCCTGTCGTACTTCCTGTGGAGCAGCATGCCCGACGACGAGCTGTTCGCCGCCGCGGCCGCCGGCACCCTGCAGGACCCGGAGGTGCTCGAGACCCAGGCCCGGCGCATGCTCGCCGACGACCGCGCCCGCGCGCTGATCGACAATTTCGCCGGTCAGTGGTGGCTCATCCGCAACATCGCCGTCGCCTTCAAGGACGTGGCCCTGTTCCCGCAGTGGAACGACGCCATGCGCGAGTCGATGCGGACCGAGATGCGCCTGTTCGCCGAGGCGTTCTTCTCCGAAGACCGCGACATGCTCGAGATGCTGACGGCCACCGACACCTTCGTCGACGCCACGCTCGCGCAGCACTACGGCATCGAGGGCCAGTTCGGCGCCGAGTTCACCCCGGTCGACTTCGGCGAGCTGCCGTTCCAGGGCATCCTCAACAAGGCCGGCCTGATGACGGTGCTCTCGCACGCCGACCACACCTCGCCGGTCAAGCGCGGCAAGTGGGTGCTCGAGAGCCTGCTGTGTCAGGTCCCGCCGCCGCCGCCGCCCGGCGTCGACACCAAGCTGAACCCGGTCGAGGGCAAGACGCAGCGCGAGATCCTCGAGGCGCACCGCGAGAAGCCCGAGTGCATCAGCTGTCACGTCACCATGGACCCGCTCGGCTTCGGCCTCGAGCACTACGACCCGCTCGGCGCCTGGCGCGACCTCGACAACGGCCTGCCGATCGACGCCTCGGGCACCCTGCCCAACGGCAAGCCGTTCGCCGACGGCCTCGAGATGCAGACGCTGATCGCCGCCGAGCCCGACTTCCTGCGCTGCGTCGCCCGCAAGACCTTCATCTACGCGCTCGGCCGGGCCGTCGGGCTGAAGGACATCCCGTACCTCGACGACGTCACCGAGACCTTCTCGGCCAACGACCGTCGCTTCTCCGACCTCGTCGTCTCGCTCGTCACCAGCGAGCCGTTCCGCATGCGCCGCGGCGACCCCGCGATGTGAACCTCACCACCCCATTCTCCGGAGACATCACGATGCCGCGTCGCTTCTCTCTCTCGCGCCGTACCCTCCTGGGCGGGGCTGGTGCCCTGATCGCCCTGCCCTGGCTGGAGGCGATGGCGCCCGTCGCCCGGCGGGCCCGCGGGGCCGACCCCGAGCCCCCGCCCCTGCGCGCCCTCTTCTACTACCTCCCGAACGGGATCCACATGCAGTCCTGGACGCCCGCGACCGAGGGTCCGGGCTTCGAGATCACGCCGATCCTCGCGCCGCTGGTCGACCCGCAGGCCATGGTCGACCTCAAGGGCGACATCCTGGTCCTGACCGGCCTGCAGAACCTGCCCGCCAAGCCCGAGGGCCCGGGCGACCACGCGGGCGGCACCTCGGCGTTCTTGACCTGCACCCACGTCACCAAGTCCGAGACCGACATCAACAACGACATCTCGATCGACCAGGTGATCGCCAACGCCATCGGCGACGCTACGCCGCACCGCTCGCTGCAGTTCGGGACCGCCAACGGCGCGACCATGGGCAACTGCGACAGCGGCTACAGCTGCGCCTACACCAGCAACATCTCGTGGGCCGACGCCAAGACCCCGCTGCCGAAGCTGTACGACCCGCAGGTCATCTTCGACCTGCTGTTCTCCGGCTTCGACCCCGAGGCGACCGCCGAGGAGCAGGCCAAGCGGCGCGCCAACCGGATCAGCGTCATCGACTACGCCACCGGCCAGGTCGAGGCGCTCCAGACCAAGCTCGGCAAGACCGACCGCGACAAGCTCGACCAGTACCTCACCGGCCTGCGCGACCTCGAGAAGCGCCTCACCGACGAGAACACCGACCCGGTGTGCTCGCTGCCGGCGATGTTCTCGGGCGCCTACCCCGACTTCACGACGCACGTCGACCTGATGACCGAGCTGATGGTGCTGGCCTTCCAGTGCGACCAGACCCGCATCATCACCTTCATGCTCGAGAACGCCGGCAGCTACCGCGACTACTCGTTCATCGGCGCTCCCGGGGCGCACCACGAGATCTCGCACCACATGGACAACCCGGACAACTTCGCCAAGCTCGAGATCATCGATCGCTGGGAGATGGTCCAGTTCGCCAAGCTGCTGCAGAAGCTCAAGAACTCGCCCGAGGGCGAGGGCACGCTGCTCGACAACTGCGTGGTGTTCCTGTCGTCCGAGATCAGCGACGGCAACGCCCACAACCACAACAACCTGCCGGTGCTGCTGGCAGGCCGCGCCGGCGGCCACATCACGCCCGGCCGCCACGTGAAGTACGGCGAGACCCCGCCGCTCGGCAACCTGTTCATCTCGATCGCCGAGATGTTCGGCGTGCCGATCGACGGCTTCGGCGACGACGGCGTCGGCCCGCTGCCGAACCTCAAGGTCTGAAGCTCGACGACACGCCGCGCGGGTGAGCCTCCGGGCCGCCCGCGCGGCGCGTGCTTTCGGGGGCCGCGAGCCGCGTCGGTCGCCGGCGCCGAGGTGGTCTTGCGGACATGCCCTATCGAGCATGCCCGAATCGTCATGCCCTTCAGAGCATGCCTCTTGAGACATGCTTCGCTACGGCGCCGCGAGCTCGCGCCGCGCGACCTCGCCGATCCGGCCGGCCAGCTCCTCGAGCCGCGCCAGGTCCGGGCCCTCGAGCATCACGCGCAGGCTGGCCTCGGTGCCGGAGTAGCGGACCAGCACGCGGCCGTCGTCGCCGAGCTCGGCCTCCGCCCCGCGCACCACCGCGCCGAGCTCCGGCAGCAGGTCGAGCGGGACCTTGCGCGCGACCGGGATCGCCTTGAGCAGCTGCGGGTAGCGCGTCATCACCCCGGCCAGGTCGGCCAGCGAGCGGCCGCTGCGCTGCATGATCGCCAGCACCTGCAGGGCCGCGACCATGCCGTCGCCGGTGGTCCCGTGGTCGAGGAAGACCACGTGACCCGACTGCTCGCCGCCGAGGTTGTAGCTGCCCTGGACCATCGCCTCGACGACGTAGCGATCGCCGACCGGCGTGCGGACCACCCCGATCCCGCTGCCGGCCAGGCAGCGCGACAGGCCCATGTTGGACATCACCGTCGCCACCACCGCGGCCCCGCGCAGCGCCCCGCGAGCGTGCATGTCGAGCGCGCACACGGCCAGGATGGCGTCGCCGTCGACCACCGCGCCGCGGGCGTCGCTGAAGACCACGCGGTCGGCGTCGCCGTCGAGCGCGATCCCGAGGTCGGCCCCGTGCTCGACCACCGCGCGGCACATCGCCTGCGGGTGCACCGCCCCGCACGCGTCGTTGATGTTGACGCCGTCGGGGCTCGTGCCGATCGGGATCACCGTCGCGCCCAGCTCGCGCAGCACGGTCGGCGCCACCTTGTAAGCGGCCCCGTGCGCGCAGTCGACCACGATCTTGAGGCCGTCGAGCGCGAGCGACGACGGGAAGCTCTGCTTGAGGTGAGTGAGGTAGCGACCGGCCGCGTCGTCGATGCGCGCCGCCTTGCCGATGTCGCGGCCGCGAGCGACCCGCTCGTCGACGGCTCCGGGCTCCATCAACTGCTCGAGGTGCGCCTCGACGTCGTCGGGCAGCTTGAAGCCGTCGGCCGCGAACAGCTTGATGCCGTTGTCGGCGAACGGGTTGTGACTGGCCGAGATCACGACGCCGGCGTCGGCCCGCATCGAGCGCGTGATGTAGGCGATGCCCGGGGTCGGCAGCGGCCCGACCAGCAGCACCTCGGCCCCGATCGCGCACACCCCGGCGGCCAGCGCCGTCTCGAACATGTAGCCCGACAGGCGCGTGTCCTTGCCGATGACGACGCTGCCGCGCCGACCGAAGTGGGCCGCCACGGCCATCCCCAGCCGCAACGCGATCTCAGGAGTCATCGGCGGGACACCCGCGGGGCCGCGGATCCCGTCGGTGCCGAACAACCGACGCTCGTTCGCCATGCGCCCTTATTAATGGCCGCGACCAGCGCCGTCCAGCGGCTTTTCGGCGGGCGAAGGCGGAAGGATGATGCGCTCCTGAGCTGGCTCCAAGGTCAGGTTGGCCCGCAGCGCCGGAGGCACCGCCTCCGACAGCCCGAGATCGACCAGCACCGCGCCGGCCGGCGCGTCCTCCTGCGGCTTTTGCAGCTGCACCGTCGCTACCACCGCGCTCGGGATCGCGTCGATCTGTCGCAGCGACGGCAGCGGCCCGCGCACCACCGCCGCGACCTTGAGCGGCGCCCCGTGCGGCGGTTCCTGGTCGACGGGCCAGGTCAGCGGGACCTCGTAGCGACGCTCGCTGACCTTCGGCCGGATCGCCACCGACACCGTCACCTTCGGCACTTCGCCCGGGGCCACGCCGGTGTACTCCGCGCCCTCGCGCAGCTGTCCGAGGCCCACCACCATCTCGACGTCGGCCGTGGCTCCGCTGACGTCGATCGGGTCGGTGTTGAGGTTGGCCAGCTCGCCGACGATCCTGCTGCCGCCGTGGACGCGCCAGCGCGGCGGGTCGACGCGCGTGCCAGTGTGCTCGTAGTCGGGGTGGACCAGCCCGCGCACCGCGGCGCTGATCAGCACCGCGCGCTCGATCACCGGGTCGAAGCGCAGGTCGACCTTCTCGTAGTCCATGCCGCGGAAGATCACCCCGGGCGGCATCACGATCGTCGCCGGGTCGAGCTCGAGCGGGCCCGGCCGTGCGCCCGTGAGGTCGAGCTGGGCGCTGCCGAGGTCGTGGCTCGACAGGCGGTTCATCCGCGCCCACGAGCCGTGCAGCTCGACCGTCACCGTCTCCGGCAGCTTCGTCAGCAGCACGCGCCGCGGATCGGTGTTGACCTTGAGCGGGATCGTGAAGCGCCGCGTGACGTCGTCGCGGGTGAAGATGAAGAACCCGCTGGCGAGCACGAGCGCCGTCAGCTTGGTCAGCAGATGGTTGAACAGGGCCCCGTAGAGCCACCGAAGCGCGCGCGTCACCCCTCACCTCCCTTGCGCGCGGCCGGCGAGAAGTCGGTCACCGACGGCGCATGCAGGAAGTCGTTGTCGTTCCACTTCTCGTCGGCCGCGCCCTCCTTGCCGCGCCGGCGCATGTCGGTGGCGCTCTCGCTGGCCTTGCGCAGGTCCATGTAGCTGCGGGCCGCGCCCTTGGCGACCGCCAGGCTCTCGCTCGGCGGCGCCGGCCGCGACGCCTCGGCGCGCGGCTGCTCGAGCCAGCGAGAGATCCGCTCCTCGAGCTGCTCGGGCGTCAGCGGATCGGAGATCGCGCCGCGATGGACGGTGCGGATCTCGCCGCGCTCCTCGCTGAGCACGACGACCAGCGCGTCGCTCTCCTCGCTGACGCCGATGGCTCCCCGGTGACGCGTGCCGAACGCCGGGTCGAGCCGGTCGCGCTGGGTCAGCGGGCAGATCACGCCGGCGCGGGCGATCCGCAGGTTCTGAATCAACACCGCTCCGTCGTGGGTGAGGTTGATCGAGTACGGGATCAGCAGCGCCACCAGCGTGTCGGCGTGCAGCGACGCGTCGATCTCACGGCCGCGGTCGCTGACGACGTCGAGGACGTCGATCTCGCCCTGGAGGATGAACAGCGCGCCGAGCCGGGCGCGGTGCAGCCGCTCGACCGCCACCACCAGCTCGCTGACGGCGCTGCGGGCCGCGTCGCGGTGCCCCTGCGGCAGCAGCCGCTGGCCCATGTGCAGCAGGATCCGCCGCAGCTCCTGATGGAACACGACGATGAGGATGATGATGACGTACTCGAGGAAGTAGCGGACCAGCGCCGCCACCGCGACCATGTCGAGCGCGCTGGCGGCGGCGGCGATGCCCCCGAACACCGCGACCGACAGCAGCACCGGCACCGCACGTGTCCCTTGGAGCAGGCGCAGCGCCGCGTAGACCAGGATCAGCAGGATCCCGAAGTCGAGCCCGTCGCGCCACGTCAGCGCCTCGATGAAGTCCCGCGGCGTCACCATCGCCCCCGCTCGACCTCCTCCGCCTCGCTGCGCGCCGCCGCCGAGGCGTTGCGGATCGCCCAGGCCACCCGCAGCGCCTCGGCCGTCGCCGCGACGTCGTGGACCCGCACGATCGCCGCGCCGCCGAGCGCCGCCATCACCGCCGCCACCACGCTGCCGATCAGCCGCTCCTCGACCGGCCGCGGGCGCCCGCCGACGACCCCGAGGAACGCCTTGCGGCTGGCGCCGACGAGCACCGGACAACCTGTCTCTCGCATCAGGTAGTCGGCGGCGCCGACCAGCGCCGCGCTGTGCTCGGCGGTCTTGCCGAAGCCGATGCCGGGATCGACGGCGATCCGATCGGCGGCGACGCCGGCTCGCAGCGCCCGCTCGACCGCGCGTCCGAGCTCGGCCGCGACCTCGACGAGCACGCGCTCGAACCGGATGTCCCGCATCATCGTCGCCGGTTCGCCCCGCAGGTGACCGATCACGAGGCCGGCTCCGCTGTCGGCGGCCACGCGCGCCATGTCGAAGTCGGCGAGGCCGCTGACGTCGTTGATGATCGCCGCGCCGGCCGCCATCGCCGCCGCCGCGACCGAGGCGTGACGCGTGTCGACGCTGATGGGCACGCCGGCCAGCTCCGGATCGGCCACGAGCCCGCGGATCACCGGCAGCACGCGGCGCAGCTCGACGTCCGGCGCCACCGGCGTCGCGCCGGGCCGCGTCGACTCGCCGCCGACGTCGAGGATGTCGGCGCCCTGCTGGCGATACGACCGGCACAGCCGCGCCGCCACGCTGACGCTGGGATCGTCGGTCTCGGGCGCGAGCAGGTTGCCGCCGTCGAAGAAGCTGTCGGGCGTGACGTTGACGATCGCCATCACTCGCGGCGCGCTCACGTCGAGCGCGCCGCGAGCGTGGACCCACGCGGGCGCGAGCTCGGGCCGCGCGCCGGCGTCACGAGCGGAGGCGCGGTCGGCGGCGAAGGACATCGCCGCCATGGTAGCGCGCCATTACGCCAATGACACGCCCGGGTCGCTGTTGTCGCTGTGCCCGCCTGCGGCCCCGCCCCGCCCGGCGGCGAACTGCTTGGCGTCGATCCCGTAGCGGCGCAGCAGCTTGTGCAGGTACTTGCGGTCCATATCGGCCTCGCGGGCCGCCCGCGAGATGTTGCCCTCGGCCCGCTGGAGCAGCCAATTCAGGTAGGTCTCTTCGAACAGCTCGACCGCGCGTTCCTTCTGCTCGCGGAACGTCAGGGTCGGGTCGAACGCGACCTGCTGCTCGCGCCCGGCGCGCCCGAGGTTGCCGGTCGTGATGAGGTCGATGACCCCGTCGGGCGACAGGTACGCCGAGCGCTCGACCACGTTGCGGAGCTCGCGGACGTTGCCGGGCCAGTCGTAGCCGACGAGGCGGGCCATGGCCTCGGGGCCAGGCGCGCGCCACATGCCCGGAGGCAGGCGCCGCGAGAACTGATCGATGAGCATCGGGATGTCTTCGCGACGGTCGCGCAGCGCCGGCACCTCGATGTGGACGACGGCGAGCAGGAAGTACAGGTCCTCGCGGAACTCGCCCGACTTGACCTGCTCTCGCAGCCCGCGGCTCGCGGTGGCCAGCACGCGGATGTCGACCTCGAGCTCGTCGGTCACCCCGTGGCGGCGGACCTTGCCGTTCTCCAGGGCGCGCGTGAGCTTGGGCTGGAGGTCCGCGGGCAGCTCGCCGATGTCGTCGAACACCAGCGTGCCGCCGTGCGCGAGCTCGAAGGCGCCGCGCCGGTCCTCGTGGCCGAACAGCTCGACCTCGAGTTGAGCCGCGGCCGTGCCACCGCAGTCGACGACCACGAAGGGGCCGTCGCGCCGCGGCGACATATCGTGGATCGCCCGAGCGAGCAGGGCCTTACCGGTACCTGTCTCTCCATCCAGGAGGATGGTCGCTTCGGCGCCCGCGACGCGCTCGAGGACGCCGAAGATCTTGCGCATCGCAAGGCTGCGTCCGCAGACCGGACCGAAGCTGTCGGCTTCGCTAGGAAGAAGTTCGACCCGCGAGTCCCTGGGCATGAATCGGACCTGGACCTTGCCGAGCCCCAGGACATCGCCCGGGCGCAGGAAGCCGTCGCTGACCCGCACGCCGCCGATGAACATGCCGTTCGTGGACTGTTGATCCAGGACCCGATAGCTGTCGCCTTGCCGCCGGATCTCCGCGTGGATCCGGCTCACCGACTCGTCGGGCAACACCACGTCGCACTGGCGTGACTTGCCGAGTTGGACGACATCCTGGGTGACATCAATCTCGCGGCCGCGGAGCTCGCCGTTCAGGACGACCAGCCGAAAACCCGAGTGCCGCATGGGCTCGGCATCGTCCTGGACCACCGTCGAATCCACCGCTGCTTCGATCTCGTGCGCCATGTGCTCCACGCTACCAGGGGGCTTCCTCTGCGGGAAGCACACAACGGCCGGTACGGAGCGTCTGGCGAAGATTTACAGCGTTGAGGTCGCACGGCCGCAGAGAAAAATTTTCGGGGTGCCTCGGCCCCGAAGCACCCCGAACCTCGCGCGAAAAAACTCCTCAGACGTAGAAGTCGACGATGGCCACGCCGCGCTCCGACGGCTCCGGCGACGACGGCCGCTCATCGAGCTCGTCGGCGGGTACACGCGGCAGCTCGAGCTCGATCTGCAGCGTCGGAGTCCGCTTGCCCGGGATCTTCTTGCTAGGGACCTGCTTCTGCTTCTCGAGGGCTGGTCGCATGAACACCTGCCTTTTTCGCCAGAAATCCGAATAAGCTACCGGGCCGTTTGTTTCAAAGCTCACGAGGGCGGCGCTTGCACCGCCGGTCCGCGGGGAGTACCAATCCTCCCCACGAACGAGGTGGCTCGTTCCACACGCAGCTCCGACCCTGATGTGCCCACCATCCGGTTCGGAGCGCCTGAATTCTTGGTTCGCCACCTTACGTTTGAGACTAACGCCGCCACGCTTGTTGGCAAGAATTGTCTTCGCGCCGTTGAGCGCTGTTCCAGTGTGCGTCAGGCGTACACCGGAGCCAGGTCTACGACGCTCGAATTGAGTCCAGGCGGCGCTGACGACCTTGCCTGGGGGCGTTCGTCGCGACAAACTCAGAAGTCAACCACGACCCAGCGGGTGCCTTCCCGCTCGAGTCGGGCGACCTCGGCGTTTCCCAGGTCGAGGACGGCCTCGTGCGCGTCCGCGACGATGCGATCACCCAGCCGAGCCGCGAGGCGATCGCGGGCCGTCTGCAAGGCGTCCGCATGCTCGCCCTCGGTCCAGGCGGCACGGAGATCGTCTTCCGACAGGCCGAGCCGGTAGCGCTCGGGGGCGAGGCCCAGGAGCACGTCCCAGCGGCGTTGTAGGCTCGCCCGCACCAGGCTCCGCAGCGCAGCGCGGGGCGTCGACTGGTCGTACACGAGGGTCGGGTCCTCGGCGAACACCCAGCCGCGCGGCGTCCAGCGCACGTCCACCGGGGCGTCGGGCGCGAGGAACACCACCGCCCGCGGGCGGATCTCCGCCGGCTTCTTCAGCGTCTTCGCCCAGCGCTGGCGGGCCGCTTTGTCGCCCAGGATCGCCGCGTAATCGACGCGCGCGCGCGCGCCGACGAGCACGTGGCTCGACAGTTCCTTCGCGTCGCCGCGACGAACCGCACCGGCGGCGCCTTCGCTCGCGCGCGCGAGGCCGCGGACGTCCCGCTGTGCGCAGGATGCGAGCAGCAGCGCCAGGCACACCGCGTGGATCTTCACGCCGCGCCCCCGGCGTCGCTGCGCTTGGGCTCGATGATCGCGGTGAAGACGCCCGAGCTCTTCACCTGCTCGCCGACGCGGGTCTCGCCGGAGAACTTGCCGATCCGGCCGAGGCGCTGCGCCTTGACCTCGATCGTCAGCACATCGCCGGGCACCACCGGGGCGCGGAACTTGGCCTCCTGGATGCCCATGAAGAAGCAGTTGTGCAGCGCCGGGTCGAACACGCCGGACAGGTTGGCGAGCACGACGGCCGCCTGCGCCATCGCCTCGACCTGGACCACGCCGGGGAGGATCGGATAGTTCGGGAAGTGGCCCTGCAGGATCGGGTCGCCGATCGACACCAGCTTCTGGGCCACGATCGATTCGTTCGGGGTCGCCGAGAGCACGCGGTCGATGAAGAGGAAGGGATACCGGTGCGGCAGGATCTTCTGGAGCTGGACGGCGTCGAGGAGCATCGGTCGACGCCCAGCTTATCAGGCCGCCGCGGCCGCGCCCACCGCGGCGCCGGGGCGAGCGCCACGCCGGCGATTAAACGCGAACGCCCGGGCGCGCAGCGACGTGCGCGAGCCCGGGACGAGCGAACGGAAGCGGCTTACGACGGGTACTTGGCGTTGTAGCGCTTGACCAGCTCGGCGGTGATGTCGAGGCCGGGCTCGACGAACAGCACGGTCGAGTCCTCGCGGATCAGCACGAGGTCGACGTTCTTCTCGGCGGCCAGCTTGTCGATGATCGTCTGGCAGTTCTTGTAGATGTCCTCGAGGACACGCGACTCCTGCTGCGTGAGCTCCTGCTGCATGGTCATGTAGATCTGCTGCATCTCCATGTACTCCTTCTGCAGCGCCTCCTCGGCGGCGGCGAGCTTCTCGCCCTGGAGGCTCTTGAGCTTGCCGGTGTCGGCCTCGAGCTTCTTGCGCTTCTGCTCGAGCTTCTCCTGCTTGGCCTTGGAGCTGTCCTCGAGCTTCTTGCGGGCGGCCTGGCCCTGCTTGGTGTCGGCGAGGACCTTTTGCATGTCGACGACGGCGACGCCGCGGATCTGCGGGATGGTCGCCTGGGCCGGAGTGACGGCGCCCGGGGCGAAGCCGGCGCCGCTGACGAAGGCGAGCGCGACGGCGGCGGCGGACAAGAGGCGAGCGAAACGACGCTGGGGGGTGAACATGGCGGGGCGATCCTTCAGGTGAGTCACTTGTGCTTCTTGTCGTAGGCGACGATCACGCGGTTGGTGATGTCGAGCTTGGGGTTGGCGTACAGGACCGTCGCCGGCGAGCGGACCAGTACGATCTGAAGACCCTCCTCCGCCGCGATGTCTTTCACGATGGCCGCGACGTTCTTGTAGATCTTCTCGGTGAGCTGCGCCTCTTTCGTCGCCACGTCCTCCTGGAGCTGGGCGTAGAGCTGCTGCAGCTCCTGGTCCTTGACCACGAGCTCTTGCTGGCGCTTGGCGATCTCCTCGTCGGAGAGCATCGCCCGCTTGGCCATCAGGTCCTCGTACTTCTTCTTGAGGTCCTCGGTCTTCTTGTCGAGCTGCGACTGGCCCTTCGCAAACACCGACTCGAGGTCCTTCTTGCCCTTGGTGCCCTGCGTGGTCTCCAGCAGGCAGCGCTGCAGGTCGACGAGGGCGACCTGTTTGAGGGCGTTAAGCGTGGCAGCCGGCGCGGCGGCGACCGTGGAGGCGCCGAGCACGCCGGCCGTCATAGCCGCTGCGAGGAGGAGAACGCGCGAGGTAGAGGGCATAACGGGCGGACCTTAGCCGGCGCCGCGCAGGGGGGCAACCGGGCTGGCCTCGGACGCGGGGACTTACAGCTGCATTCATGCGGCCTGGCGACCTGGAGCGGCCGTCAGGGTGTGGCCTAGCTCACCCGATTTGCCGCTGGGCGCGCCGCAAACCCGGTCCTGGCGGGGTTCTCAGAAGCTGTTGCCGACGTTGAACTCGAAGACGACCGGCTCGTCGCCGTAATAGAACTCGGTGGGCGGCAGGCGGTCGAGCGGGAAGCCCCACTCGAACCGCAGGGGGCCGATCGGCGACTGCCAGCGGAAGCCGAAGCCGACCGAGCGGCGCAGCGACTTGAGGAAGCCCGGCGCGCCGGGGCGCAAGAGCGTGCACGGATCGCTCTTCGGCTGCTCGACCGGGTTGGCCTCGACGCAGTACAGCGGCTCGGTGTTGTAGGCGTTGCCGATGTCCATGAAGACCACGCCCTTGATGTTGGCGGGCGGGACCATCATGAACTCGAGCTCGAGGTTCAACGCCGTCAGCAGGTTGCCGCCGATCGTGTACGGGATGAGGGTCGCCGTCGGGTCGGAGCTGCCGAGCACCTTGATCGCAGGGCCGAGGCTGCGCAGGCGATAGCCGCGGATGCCGCCGTCGCCGAAGATGCCGCCGGGGAAGTAACGCTCGAACACCGGCACGCCCTTGTCCTGCGGGCTGTGGATGAAGCCGACCTGCAGGCGGGTCTTGAACACGAGCCAGGCGCGGAACGCCTGCTTGCTGCGGATGATCGGGAAGTAGAAGCGGAAGTTGGCGTCGTAGCGGTTAAACCGGTTCTGCGAGCCCCAGTACTTGTTGGCGAACTCGGCCCGAATCTCGTGGCGCATGCCCTCGGTCGGGAACAGGTAGTTGTCGGTCGTGTCGTAGCGGAGGCTGGCCGTGATCGCCGAGGTGATGCCGTTGTTGAAGAGGTTCGAGATCAGGGCCTGGCCGCTGTAGAGCGTCGAGTAGGCGCCGCCGGTGAACAGGCCGGCGCCGCCGCCGTAGTAGCCGCCGAACGAGCCGAAGTTGCCGAAGCCGACCTTGATGTACTCGAACGAGTAGCCGGCGAACAGGATGAGGTTCGGGATCCGCGGGATCGGGTAACCCCACGACAGGCGCACGCCGGTGCTCTCGCGCGAGAACCCGGGGAACACGTTGCGCGAGTTGAAGATGTTGAACGAGAAGTTCCAGCGCGAGTCGAGGAAGTAGCGCGTGATGTAGGCGAGGTTGAACAGGCGCCGCAGGCTCGACATCTGGGCCACGAGGGTCACCGTGGTGCCGCGGCCGAGGAAGTTGTCGTACTGGATCTGCGCCTGCAGCACGAAGTTCTCGATCGTGCTGAAGCCGGCGCCGACCTGGAACGTGCCGGTCAGGCGCTCGGTCACCTCGACGTTGAGGACGATCTTGTCCTCGGCGCTGCCCTTGCTGGTCGAGATCGTGACCTGGTTGAAGTAGCCGAGCCGCATCGCGTTGAACTCGGACTGCTCCTTGCCGCTCTCGGAGTAGAGGTCGCCCTCGCGCAGCGCCATCTCGCGGCGGATGACCTTGTCGGCGGTCTTGTCGTTGCCGCTGATGTTGATGCGCTCGACGTAGACGAGCGGGCCCTTGCCGACCTCGAGCGTCATGTAGAGCTTGAGGTTCTCGCGGTCCTGGCGGCCGTCCGGGATGACGTTGACGTAGGCGTGGCCGGCGTCCTTGTAGCGGCGCTCGATGTCCTGGATGATCGTCTGGATCTTCCCCATCGAGGCGACGTCGCCCTCCTTGATCACGGGGGTGATCGAGTCGGCCAGGACGTTCTCGTTGTAGAGAGCCTGCTCGCCGCGCCCGAGGACCTCCTTCGCGCGGATCTTGCCGACGCGATACTGCGGGCCCTCGTCGACCGGGACGGTGACGTAGACGAACCGACGGTCCGGGCTGAGGCTCAGCTCCGGGTCCTTGACGTTGACGTCGAGGTAGCCGTTGTCGGTGTAGAACTGCTTCAACATCTGGAAGTCGCCGGCGAACGCCTCCTTGTTGAAGACGCCGCCGGCCTTCTTCGTGACGACGCTGAGGTAGCCGCCGACGCGCGTGATCATGTGCTTGCGCAGCTCGTCGTCGGTGAAGGCTTGGTTGCCGATGAAGGTGATCTTGCGGACGATGGTCTCGGCCGCCTCGCTGATCACGATCTGGATGTCGACCTTGCCGATCTCGTCCTCGACCGGGCGCAGGCCGTAGGTCACCTCGGCCAGGAAGAAGCCCTTCTCGACGTAGAGCTGCTTGACCTTCTCGACGTTGGCCCGCACGGCGCCGACGTCGAGGATCGCGTTGAGCTTGAGGTCGAGCTGCTCGTTGATGTCGTCGAGCTTGATCTTGCTGTTGCCCTCGACGACGATCTTCCGGATCGTCGGCCGCTCCTTGACGATGTAGGTGAGCACCACGCCCGACGGCGTCAGCTCGCCCTCGACGCGGATGTCGTCGAACTTGCCGAGGCCCCACAGCCGCTTGATGTCGGTCGCCAGGTTGCGCGGGTTGACCACGGCCTCGATGTGGCTCTCGAGCTCGAGCATCATCGCCTCGCTCTCGACCCGGCGGTTGCCCTCGAAGCGGATGTCGACGATCGGCTGGCCGTAGAGCTCCTGGGGCACGCCGGCGGCGGCGGCGCGGAAGAAGAACTCGCTGCCGATGTCGGCCATGCTCGGCAGGGCGACCGCGACCTGTCCCACGAGACAGAGCAGCGCGGACACCAGCAACGCCAGCGCGCGGGACCAGGGGCGGCGGGCCAGCCACACGCGAAGCGCCTCTCCGCGAGCGGAGCTGTGAAAACGACGCTCCGTCACGGGGCTTTCGCGGCGCTCCGCTCGTCGCCGGCGCGGCCTGGGCCGCGCTGATCGTCGACGAGACGCCCGTCTTCCATGCGGATCCGGCGCGGCACCTGGCGCGCCAGCTCCATGTTGTGAGTGACGATCAGCAGCGTCATCTTCCGCTCGTCGTTGAGGCGGAACAAAAGGTCGTGCACCTCGTCGCTGGTCCGCGTGTCGAGGTTGCCGGTCGGCTCGTCGGCCAGCAGCAGCGCCGGCTGCATGACCAGCGCGCGGGCGATGGCGACGCGCTGCTGCTCGCCGCCCGACAGCTCGCCCGGCCGGTGGTTGAGGCGGTGTGACAGGCCGACTGCCTTGAGCATCTCCCCCGCCCGCTCGCGCGCCTCCTTCACGGCGACGCGCCCGATCAAGGCCGGCATCATCGCGTTCTCCAGCGCGGTGAACTCGGCCAGCAAGTGGTGGAACTGGAACACGAAGCCGATCGTCTGGTTGCGGAAGCTCGCCAGCTCCGGCGGCGACAGGCGCGTGATGTCGGTGTCGCCGAAGAAGATGCTGCCGCGCGTCGGCAGGTCGAGCGTGCCGAGGCAGTGCAGCAAGGTCGACTTGCCCGCCCCCGAGGCGCCGATGATGGTCACCATCTCGCCCGGCTCGAGCGTGAGGTCGACGCCTCGCAGCACCTGCAGCACCTGGGCGCCGTGCGTGAATTCCTTGACCATGTTGACGACGCGCACGAGCGGCGTGGCGCCAGGCGCCACAGAACCCGCGGGGCTGGCCGCCGCGGGCCTTACAGCTCGATCAGCACTCGCGCTCATGGGGGGCCGTTGCCGGCGCAACCCTAGACGCGCCCCATTCCCCTGTCAATGCGAGTCGCGGGTCACTCGCCGCGCCGGAGGCCGTCGACGGGCCGCAGCGCCGCCGCGGCACGCGCGGGGAGCACGCTGGCCAGGCTCACGAGCACGAGCGCGGCGGCAGCGACGAGCGCGACCTCCCACGGATCGACGCGCAACGGCAGCGCCTCGAGGGTGAAGGCGTCGCTGCGCAAGGGGATGCCGCGCTCGCTGAACCACGCGCACAGGGCCAGACCCGCGGCGATCCCACCGACACAACCGACGCCGCCGACGATTATTCCTTCGAGCGCGAAGATTTGGGCGATCAGGCGATCACGGGCCCCCATGGCCTTCAAGATGGCGATCTCGGCCGACCGCTCCATGACGCTCATCATGTTGGTGGCGAGGATCCCGAAGGCCGCGACGAGGATCACGAACAGCAACGCGACGAACATCGCGACCTTCTCGAGGAACATCGCCGAGAACAGGCCGCGGTGGATCTGGCGCCAGTCCTCGACCACCAGCTCCGGGCCGGCGACGCCGACCACGCCGGCCTTGGCCGCCGCGAGCGCGTCGGGGTCGCCCAGGCGGACGGCGATGGAGGTCACCGCGCCCGGCGCCCGCAAGAACGCCTGCGCGTCGGGCAGCGGGACGTAGGCGTAGTCGCGATCGTCGTCGTAGACGCCGGTGGCGTAGACGCCGGCGACGCGGGCCTGGAGGACGCCCGGCACCAGCCCCGCGGGGGTCATCCGGCCCTCCGGCGTGATCAGCTGCACGGGATCGCCGGCGGTGACGCTGAGCTCGGCCGCGAGCTCGATGCCGAGGAGCACCGGCACGGTCCGCGGGTCGTCCTCGCCGGGCAGGTCGTCCGCGGGCTCGGCGGCCGGCGAGTCCTCGGGCGCCGGGAGCTGGTCGGCGAGCGACGGCTCCGCGTCGGCCGGCTCCTCGACCACGGGCGGCCGAGCGGGCGGGATCTTGCCCTCGGCGCGCAGCCGCGGGATCTCCTGCTCCGGGTCCTCCCAGCCGCCGCCGTCATCCTCCTCGGGCGCGGGCGGCGGCCCCGGGGCGCGTGCCGGCGGGATTTTGCCCTCGGCGCGCAGCCGCGGGATCTCCTGCGCCGGGTCCTCCCAGCCGCCCGAGTCGTCGCCCTCGTCCACGACCTCGGCCTCGGCCTCGTGGTCCGCGGCGGGCGGCGCCTCGACAGGGCCTTCGGGACCTGTCTCATTCGCCATATCCGAAAGGCCATCCTCCGGCGCGACGCGGGCGGCTTCGATGACCGGGAACGGGCGCCGCGGCAGCCGCGAGGGGTCGAGGAAGGCGGCGTAGTCGCCCTCGACGACCTCGTCCGGCAGGCCGGAGGCGGCCGCGTGCAGCACCGGGTCGACGCCGACGAGGTTGACGCCGGCGCGGCCGAAGCCGCTGCGGATCATGATCGGCCCGGCGAGCTCGGGGCTCACGCCGACGACGTCGGGCACCGCCTGCACGCGCCTCACCAGCGGCTCGGGGTTGACGATCTCCGAGCCGGCGGGCGGCGCGATCCGGAGGTGCGCGCGGTGTCCGAGCAGCCGGCGCTGCAGGTCGCCCTCGAGGCCGCCCAGCAGGCTCAGGACCAGCACCAGCGCGGCGCAGCCCTGGGCCACCGAGAAGCCGGTGATCGCGACCAGCAAGGTGAAGCCGCGGACGGTCGCGGCGAAGCTGAACACGAGCAGGCCGATCGCCGCGGCCAGACTGCCGATGACGTAGGCGAGGTCGGCGTTCGACAGCTCGAGGCCGGGCTCGGAGGTCGGCTGTCCGAAAGACCAGACGACCGCCGCCGTCCCGGCGGCGACCAGCACCAGCGCGGCGGCGCCGACGGCCCGGGTCCAGCCCGGCGGTCGGCGCGCCCGCAGGTGCCGCCAGGCGACCCGCAGCGACAGGCTCATCGCTCCGCCTGTCGCAGGGCGTCGACCGGCCGCATGCGCGAGGCGATCCGCGCCGGATAGAGGCTCGACAGCCAGACGATGACGAGCGACGACACGCCGACGAGCACGACCTCGAAGGCGTCGATCGCGACCGGCAGCTGCTCGAAGCTCTGCAGCGAGCCGCTGAGCGGCAGGCCGAAGCGATCGAGCAGGCCGCACAGGCCGATGCCGGTGGCGATGCCGAGCAAGCCGCCGAGGATGCCGAGGCACAGCCCCTCGGAGATGAAGATCCGCTGGATCAGCGTGTCCGTGCAGCCCATCGTCTTGAGGATCGCGATCTCCTTCGACTTCTCGATCACGCTCATCAAGTTGGAGCCGAGGATGCCGAACGAGGCGACCAGGATCACGCACAGCAGCGCGACGAACACCGCGATCTTCTCCAGCGCCATCGCCGAGAACAGGCTGCGGTTCAGCTCCTGCCAGTCCTGGACGATGAGGTCGTCGCGGCCGGCCGCGTCGACGGCGTCCTGCACGGCCTGGCGGCGGACGTCGAGCTGCTCGAGGTCGTCGACCTTGACCTCGAGGCCGGTGACGCGATCGCCGGCGCGCAGGAACGCCTGCGCCACCGGCAGCGAGGCGTACACCAGCCAGCGGTCGTAGTCGTAATGGTCGGCGTCGAACACCCCGGCGACCCGCACGGCCATGACGCCGGGGATCCGGCCGGCCGGGGTCATGCGACCGATCGGGGTGATGAGCTGGACCTGATCGCCGGTGCGCGCCGCCAGCTCCTTGGCCTTCTCGGCGCCGATCAAGAGGCCGTCGACCACGGCGGCCCGCGCCGGCGGCTCCTCGACCTCGGCCTCGACCTCGGGCGCAGGCTCGGGCTGGACCTCGGCGGCCGCCTGCGCCGGCGGCAGCTTGCCCGACGCGCGCAGCTTGCCGATCTCGACCTCCGGATCCTCCCAGCCCTCGTCCTCTTCACCGGCGGGGACGATGCCGAACGGGCTGCGCGGGATTGTCGGGATCGCCGCGGCCGGCGAGGTCGGCACCGCGCCGGGCTTGACCAGCTCGGGCTTGGCCGGCTCGGGCTCGGCCGGCTCGGGCTTGGCCGGCGGCAGCGCGCCCTTCTTGCGCAGCGCGGGGATCTCGACCTCCGGGTCCTCCCAGCCCTCGTCGGGGTCGTCGTCGACGAGCTGGGGCTTGTCCTCGGGGACATGTCCTTCCGCGCCTGTCACATGAGGCAGGGCCGTGGCGCCCTCCCCTTCCTTCGGCTCGTCCGCGTCGACCTGCGCCGGCGGCGGCTCGACCGGCGTGATCTCGAAGCCGAACTCCGACTCCGGGATCTTCTCCGGGTGGGCCAGGAACTCGTAGTCGCCCTCGCGCAGGATGTCGGGCAGGTTCGACACGCTGCGGTGCAGCTCGGGGTCGATGCCGAGGAGGATGCCGCCCTGGCGCTGGAAGCCGCTGCGGACCATGACCTCGCCCTGTAGGTAAGGGCTGGCGCCGAGGATCCCCGGCTTGTCGGCGATCGCCTCGGCGAGGTCGCGGTAGTCGGCGAACGGCCGGCCGTCGGCCGCCGCCACGCGAATGTGCGCGCGCTGGCCGAGGATCTTGTCGCGCAGCTCGAGCTCGAGGCCGGTCATGAGGCTGAGCACCACGACCAGCGCCATGCAGCCGAGCATGACGCTGACGGTGATGACGGTGGCGAGCAGCGTGAACACCAGCGACAGCACGGCGCCGAGCAGCAGGCCCGCGCCGAGCAGCAGGGTGATCGCGCCGAGGACGCCGAAGTAGGCCTGGGCCGGCGGCGGCAGGTCGGCCGTCGGGTCGAAGCCGAGGCCGACGAGGCTCGAGTCGAGGGCGACGCGCTCGGGCAGGCCGGCCTCGACCGGCGAGAAGCCGTAGAGCGCGTAGAGCACGAAGCCGCCGCCGACCACGAGCAAGTAGACGGCCAGGCCGACAGCCGGCCAGGCCCACGACGGCGGGCGGTCACCCGCTCGCAGGTGCCGCCACGCGATCTGCCAGTGGAGGCTCGGCGGAGCCTCCGACCGGGACGACGCGGCGGGACGGGCTCGGCTCACGACGGCGCTTCCGCGGACGACTGCGACTGTTGCAGGAGGTACGCCTCGATGAACTCGTCGAGGTCGCCGTCGAGGACGGCGTGGACGGCCGAGCTCTTGAGCTCGGTGCGGTGGTCGTTGACCTGCTGGTACGGCTGCAGCACGTACGAGCGGATCTGGCTGCCCCACTCGATCTTCTTGCGCTCGCCCTGCAGGCTCTCGCGCTCGGCCTCGCGGCGCTGCTGCTCGAGGTCCCACAGCTTGGCCTTGAGCATGCGCATCGCCGTGGCCTTGTTCTTGTGCTGCGAGCGCTCGACCTGGCAGGCGACGACGATGCCGCTCGGCAAGTGGCGCAGGCGCACCGCCGAGTCGGTCTTGTTGACGTGCTGACCGCCGGCGCCGCTCGAGCGGAAGGTGTCGATCTCGAGGTCGGCCTCGTTGACCTCGATGTCGAACTCCTCGTCGCCGAGGTCGGGCAGCGCCATCACGCTGGCGAAGCTGGTCTGCCGGCGCGCGTTGGCGTCGAACGGCGAGATCCGGACCAGCCGGTGCACGCCGATCTCCGAGCGCAGGTAGCCGTAGGCGAACTCGCCGGTGATCTCGAGCTCGGCGCTGCGGATGCCGGCCTGCTCGGCCTCCTGGAGGTCGAGCACCTCGACCTTGAAGCCGTGACGCTCGCCCCAGCGCATGTACATGCGCATCAGGATCTGCGCCCAGTCCTGGCTGTCGACCCCGCCGGCGCCGGCGTTGATGGTGACGAGCGCGCCCTTGTCGTCGTGCGGACCCGACAACATGCGGCGGAACTCCATCTTGCCGATCCGCTGGTCGAGCGACTCGAGCGCCGACCAGGCGTCGCGGATACTGGCCTCGTCGCCCTCTTCACGGCCGAGCTCGTACAGCGTCTGCGCGTCGTCGTAGCGGGTCTTGGCGTCGTCGAGGTCGGCGATGACCTTCTTCAGCGTCGACTGCTCGCGCAGCACGTCCTGGGCGCGCTCGCTGTTGCCCCAGAACGCCGGATCGGCGGTCTGAGCGTCCAGCTCCTCCAGCTTCTCGCGTTTGCCGTCGTAGTCAAAGATGCCTCCGCAGCTCGTTCAGGCGGTGCGCGAGGCGGGCGAGCTGCTCGGTGACCTTGTTGTGCTCGGGGAGGATGCTGGTGGCGTCGTTCATGGTGTACCAGGGCTCAGGCTTCGATCAGGCGGAGCTGACGGCGCCCGGGCGGGGGGATGAAGCGGATCGGGTAGCGGCCGGTGAAGCACGCGTCGCAGTAAGTTGTACCAGAATCGCCGCGCACCGCCCTCATCAGCCCCTCGGGCGAGAGGTAAGCCAGCGAGTCGGCCGTGAGGTAGCGGGCGATTTCGCCGGGCGTGTGGCTGGCAGCGATCAGCTCGGAGCGGGTCGGCGTGTCGATGCCGTAGTAACAGGGGCTGATCACCGGCGGCGACGAGATCCGCAGGTGGACCTCGCTGGCGCCGGCGGCCCGGATCATCTTCACGATCTTGCGCGAGGTGGTGCCGCGCACCAGCGAGTCGTCGACCACCACCACCCGCTTGCCGCGCAGCACCGGCGGCACCGGGTTCAGCTTGAGCTTGACGCCGAAGTGGCGGATCGAGTCCTTGGGCTCGATGAAGGTGCGGCCGACGTAGTGATTGCGGATGAGGCCCATTTCGAACGGGATCCCGCTGGCCTTGGCGAACCCGAGCGCCGCGACCACGCCGCTGTCGGGCACCGGCACGACCACGTCGGCCTCGACCGGAGCCTCGCGCGCGAGCTGCTCGCCCATGGCGATCCGCGCCTCGTAGACCGCGAGGTCGTCGAGCACGCTGTCGGGGCGGGCGAAGTAGACGTGCTCGAACACGCAGAAGCGGCGGTTGTCGCGGCGCAGCTGGACGCTGCGCAGGCCGGTGTGGTCGATGACGAGGATCTCGCCGGGGGCGATGTCGCGGATCTTGTCGGCCTCGATCAGGTCGAAGGCGCAGGTCTCGGAGGCGACGACGTAGCACTCGGGGTGGTTGCGCAGGCGGCCGAGCACCAGCGGGCGGAAGCCGTGCGGGTCGCGGACGGCCAGCAGCTTGTCCTCGGTGACGAGCACGAGGCTGTAGGCGCCCTGGACCCGGCCGAGCGCGTCGCACAGGCGCTCGACGAAGGTCGGCTCGCGGCTGCGCGCGAGCAGCTGCAAGATGACCTCGGTGTCGCTCTGGCTCGAGAAGATGGCGCCGTCGTGCTCGAGCTCCTCGCGCAGCTGCTCGGCGTTGACGAGGTTGCCGTTGTGCGCCAGCGCGACCGAGCCGTGGCGATACTCGGCGGTCAGCGGCTGGATGTTCTTCGGCAGCGAACCACCGGCGGTGGTGTAGCGGACGTGGCCGACGGCGATGCGGCCGGGCAGCTGAGCGAAGGCGCCGTTGACGAACACGTCGGCGACGTGCCCCATCTTGCGCACCGCGTGCAGCGTGCCCTCCTGGCTGGTGACGATGCCCGCCGACTCTTGCCCGCGGTGCTGGAGCGCGTGCAGGCCGAGATACGTGAGGTTCGCCGCCTCGGGGTGATTGAAGATGCCGAACACGCCGCACATGGCGCGCGAAGCCTAGCAGCACGCACGCAGCGGGGCCGGGCGCCGGCGCCGCCTGGACCGTGAGCCGACGCGCGGACAGGTGCTCGCTAGCCGGCGACGGCCCGCGTGACCAACATCTGCAGCAAGGTCAGACCGATCGCCGCCCACAGCGCCGTGCGCCAGCGGACGAACCGCACCCCGTCGACCAGGTTCTCGGTGATGACGAGCAGGATCGCGTTGACGAACGCCTGGACGAGGAAGGCGCCCAGCGGGCCGCTGATCAGGATCGGGAAGAAGAACACCAGCGACAGCAGGAAGAACAGCACCTTGCCGAGCACGGCGCTGAGCAGCCCGCAGATCAGCGCCGCCTTGAAGGCGCTCCACAGGTCTCGCACCATCATTCCCGGCAGGAGCGCCGAGCAGACGATCAGGCCGAAGGTGAACGCGAGGCAGGAAGCGACGAGCGACGTCATCGCCGCCAGCGTGACCCGCCCGCCCGCCGTTTGCAAGCGAGGGCCACGGCGACGCCCCTCGCGGTCGTCCGCCCCGCTGGCCGCGCTCCGCCGGTCCCATCACCACCGCGACGCTGCCCGACGCCGGCGCGAGGACGGCTCGGATCGCCGCGGCCCTAGCGCGGCGGCAGGCCGAGGTTCCGCCGCAGCCGCGCGACCGGCGGCTCGGTGTCCGGCTCGAAGCGGCGACCGGTGATGAGCTCGTGGACCTCGATGTAGCGCCGCGCCGCCTCGGCGCGGACCTCGTCGGGCAGGACCGGCGGCCGCCCCTCGCCGCGGAACCCTTGCGAGACCAGCCAGCGCCGCAGGTACTCCTTGTCGAGGCTGCGCGGATCCTCGCCGCGCGCCATCGCCTGCGCGTAGCTGTCGGCGTACCAGTAGCGCGAGCTGTCGGGCGTGTGGATCTCGTCGATCAGCACGATCTCGCCGTCGGGCCGCACGCCGAGCTCGTACTTGGTGTCGACGAGGATGAGCCCGCGCTCGGCCGCGATCTTCTGCCCGGCCTCGAACAGCGCCAGGCAGCGGCGCTCGAGCGCGTCGTAGCGCTCGCGGTCGATGAGCCCGCGCTCGACCAGCCAGTCGCGGCTGACGCTGATGTCGTGCTCGCCCTTCGGCGCCTTGGTCGACGGCGTCAGCAGGTTGTGCGGCAGCTTCTCGTGGCGGCGCAGGCCGTCGGGCAAGGCGTGGCCGCAGAAGGTCCGCTCGCCGCGCTCGTAGGCGCGGGCGATGCTGGTGTCGCTGACGCCGGTGAGGTAGCCGCGGACCACGAACTCGACCGGGATCGGGGTGCACTCGACGGCGCGCATGGCCTGAGGGTCAGGTACGCCGAGCATGTGGTTGGGGAAGATCGCGGCGGTGGCGTCGAACCAGAAGCGCGCGAGGCCGTTGAGCACCTGACCCTTGAACGGGATGGTGCCGAGCACGACGTCGAAGGCGCTGACGCGGTCGGTGACGAGGATCAGCCGCTCCCCGCCGCGCGTGAAGTTCTCGCGGACCTTGCCGCTGTAGCGCGCGCCGAGGACGTCGAAGTCGTCCGGCAGCGCGTCGAGGGTGCCGCCCGGCGCCAGCGCGCGCCGCATCTCGGGGGACTCGGTGTCGGTGACCGCCATGCGGCGCGGACCATACCCGGACCGCGCCGCGCGGGGGGCGCGCTCAGGTGAACGCCCACGCCAGGACCACCGCGACCAACAGGGCGGCGATCACCAGCCAGAAGCCGGTGTCGGTGCGCCGCGGCGCGGGCACCTCCGGCGGCCTCGACGTCAGCGACGAACCAGCGGTGAGCGAGGAGGCCGCCGCCTGTGCCTTGGGCTCAGCGACCGGCGGCGTCTTCGCCGGGACGATCGCGGGCGTCGACGCCGGCGTCGTCGGGGCCGGCACCGGGGCCACCGGCGCATCGATCTCACGCACGTCGGAGCGGGCCGCCGTGGGGCTGGTGTCGCCGCCGCTCGGCTCGACGACGATGTCGGGCCGCGAGGGCGACGGCGAGCCGCGACGGACGATGCTGTCCTCGGTGAGGACGTGGACGCGCCGCAGGCCGCTGTTCGAGCGACCCGAGGGGTCTTGCGGGTTGGCGAAGCCGCCGGCGCTGACGGCCGCGAAGGTGCCCGAGGGGATCGAGCTCGAGCGCAGCGCCGACACGGTGTTGGGGCGGATCGAGCCCTCGCCGAACAGCAGATCTTCGAGGCCCATGACCGGCTGCTCGACCGGCGCCGAGGCGGTGACCTTCGGCGCCTCCCTGACCGTAAGGCCAGGTACCGAAGGACCTGTCGGAACGGACAGGGTCTCGAGGACAGGCGGCAGCGGAGCCGCGGGCGGCGGGGCCGGCGGCACGGCGATCGACGGCGTCGACACCTCGCCGGCCGGCTTCGAGGTCCGCGGCGGCGGCGGCGGCGAGGCCGGGGTGAGGTCGATGATCGGCTCGGGCGCGGCCTCGGCGGTGCCGGCGAGCGAGAGCGACTCGAGGCGCCGCACCAGCTCGGCGCCGCCTTGCGGGCGCGCGGCCGGATCGCGGGCGAGGCTGGCGGCGATCAGCGCCCACAGCCCCGCTTGCAGCCCCGGCGGCTCGGCGGCGCGGAGGGCCTCGGCGCCGCGCAGGCCGGTGGCGAACTCCATGAGCGCGACGCCCCACGCGTAGGTGTCGGAGGCCGGCGTGAACTCGCCGCCGGCGAGCAGCTCGGGGGCGAGGAGCGCCGGATCGACGCTGCTCCAGCGCCGCTCGAGCTCGGCGCGGGCGCACAGCGGGGCGAACCCGTGCTGGAACGCCGCCGGGCCGCGCGGGCCGACGAACACGGCCTCGCCCGCGAGCATGCCGTGGACGCGGCCGCGGCCGTGCAACGCCGCCAGCGCGCGCGAGCTGCCGCGCGAGCCGCTGCAGCTCGTTGGCGAGGTCGGACGAGCGCGGGCCGTCGTCCATGTCGCGCAACGCGAACGCGCCCTGCAGCGGGTCGTAACAGACGACCACGCGCTCGCCGTCCTGGCCGACGAACACCTGGGGCACGAGCGCCGAGTCCTGCAGCTCGCCGAGCTCGCCGAGCTCGCGCACGAACGCGGCGCGGGCCTCGGGCGTGGGCAGCAGCGCAGCGTCGAGGACACAGGCCCGGGCGGGCTCGCCGGTCTGGGTGTCGAGGACCGCGAGCGTGGGGCCGAAGAGCTGCACGCCGGTGTTGGCCGGCTCCTCGCGCATGAGCTCGAAGCGGCCGCACAGCGTGGTGTGCTGTTCGAGCGAAGTTCCGGCGCTCAAATCCATGAGACGCTCCCGCGGCTAGACCCCGGTGCTGCCGAAGCCACCATCACCACGCGCGGCCGCCGGCAGGTCCTGGACCTCGACGACCGCAGGGAAGACGACAGGGGCGACCACGAGCTGAGCGATTCGCTCGCCGTGCGCGACGACGAACGGCGCGGCCCCGAGGTTGACGAGGATGACCTTGAGCTCCCCACGATAGTCGGCGTCGATTGTACCTGGTGCGTTCACGATCGAGAGCCCATGCCGCAGGGCCAGCCCCGATCGCGGACGGACCTGACCCTCGTGTCCGCTGGGGATAGCGACGGCGACGCCCGTGGGAATTAAACGGCGTTCCCCGGGCGCCAGTTCGACGGGCCCGTCCGGCAGACAGGCCGCCAGGTCCATCCCGGCCGCCTCCGCGCTCATGCGGCGCGGCAGCTCGGCCTGGGGATGGACCTTGCGGACCAGCAGCGTCGGCTGGACGTGCGACATCCCCTCACCCTCGCAGGTTCTGCACCTCGGAGGGGTCGACCCCGAAGGCGGCGCGGCGGCTCAGGCGGATCTTGCCGGTGGGATCGACATTGATCACCTTCACCACCACCTCGTCGCCCTCCTGGACCACGTCGGTCACGCGGTCGACGCGCTTGTCCTCGAGCTCCGAGATGTGGACGAGGCCGTCGGTGCCCGGGAGGATCTCGACGAACGCGCCGAAGTCGACGATCCGCTTGACCACCCCGTGGTAGGTCGCGCCCACCTCGGGCTCGGCGATGAGGCCCTCGATCAGGCGCTTGGCCCGCTCGATCTGGGCGATGTCGTTGCTGGCGATCGCCACTCGGCCCGAGTCCTCGATGTTGATGACGCAGCCGGTCTGCTCGATGATCGCGCGGATCGTCTTGCCGCCGGGGCCGATGACCTCGCGGATCTTGTCGACCTTGACCTGCATCGTGACGATGCGCGGCGCGTGCTTGCTGATGTCGGCGCGCGGCTCGGCCAGCACCTCGAGCATCTTGCCGAGGATGTGCAGCCGGCTCTCCCGCGCCTGCTCGAGCGCGGCCTCGAGGACTTGGCGGTTCAGGCCCTCGATCTTGATGTCCATCTGCAGCGCGGTGATGCCGGTCTTGGTGCCGGTCACCTTGAAGTCCATGTCGCCGAGGTGATCCTCGTCGCCGAGGATGTCGGAGAGGATGGCGATCTCGCTGCCCTCCTGCATCAGGCCCATGGCGACGCCGGCGACCGGCGCCTTGATCGGGACGCCCGCGTCCATCATCGCCAGGCAGCCGCCGCACACCGCGGCCATCGACGACGAGCCGTTCGACTCGAGCGTCTCGCTGACGATGCGGATGGTGTACGGGAACTTCTCCTGCGCCGGCAGGACGTACTTCAGCGCCCGCTCGGCCAGCGCGCCGTGGCCGACCTCGCGCCGCGACTGGCCGCGGATCGGCTTGGCCTCGCCGGTGCAGAACGGGAGGAAGTTGTAGTGCAGCATGAAGCTGCGGGTGACGTCGCCGCGGATGGTGTCGAGCCGCTGCGCGTCGCTCTCGGTGCCGAGGGTGACGGTCGCCAGCGCCTGCGTCTCGCCGCGCTGGAACAGCGCCGAGCCGTGCGGCCGCGGGAACGGGTGGGCCTCGATGTAGATCGGGCGCACGTCGCGGGTCCCGCGGCCGTCGAGCCGGCGGCCCTCCTTGATCACGCGGCTGCGCACGATTTTCTTCTCGAGCTTGCCGAGCGCCGCGAGCACCTCGGCGCCGCGCTCGGGGTGGCTGGCGGCGAAGCGCTCGATGACCTTCTTGTTGGCGGCCGCGATCGCGTCGCGGCGCTCGTGCTTGCCGGTGATCGAGAACGCGGCCCGCAGGTCCTCCTCGGCCGCCGCCATGACCTCGGCGCGGAACGCCTCGTCGACGGCCGGCTCGACGTGCGCGCGCTTGGCCTTGCCGGCGCGCTCGCGCAGGCGCTCCTGCGCGGCCAGCAGCGGCTGCGCGGCCTCGTGCGCGAACATGAGGGCGTCGATCATGTCCTTCTCGGGCACCTGATCGCCGCCGCCCTCGACCATCACGATCGCGTCCCGGCTGGCCGCGACGACCAGCAGGATGTCGGCGATCTTCATCTGATCCCACGAGGGGAACGCGACCAGCTTGCCCTGCACGCGGGCGACGCGGACGCCGGCGATCGGGCCGGCCCACGGCGCGTCGCTGAGGTGCAGCGCCGCCGAGGCGCCGGTGATCGCGAGGATGTCGGGCTCGTGGACCTTGTCGTGCGACAGGACGGTGGCGATCACCTGGGTGTCGCTGCGATAGCCCTTGGGGAACAGCGGCCGGATCGGCCGGTCGATGAAGCGCGAGGTCAACGTCTCCCACTCGGTGGGGCGACCCTCGCGCTTGAAATAACCGCCGGGGATCTTGCCGGCGGCGGCCGGGTACTCGCGGTACTCGCAGGTGAGCGGGAGGAACGGCAGGTCCTTCGGCTCCTTGCTGCTGACCGCCGTGACGAGCACGGCTGTCTCGCCGCAGCGCAGGACGACGGCGCTCGACTGCTTGGCGAGCTTACCGGTCTCGATGCTGATCTGGACCTCGCCCACGGCGCAGGTCTCGGTGATGACGTTCATTGGGGGAAACTTTCCGCCGTGGATGCGAAACTTGGGGTCCTGCCCATTGGGCGTCGGACACGACGCGCCCGCGCCGACATGCCGGCGCGTTCCCACGGCCGATCAGCGCGGCTGACCTGCGCGGGCGCCAGAGGCTCCAAAAGCGAAAAGGGGGACGAGTCCCCCTTCTGCTCTCAGCCTTACTTGCGGATGTTGAGCGCCCCGATCAGGGTCCGGTAGCGGTCGACGCTGCGGTTGCGCAGGTAGTCGAGGAGGCGACGGCGTTGACCGACGAGCTTCAGCAGACCCCGGCGCGAGTGGAAGTCCTTGGCGTGGCCGCGGAAGTGCTCGGTGAGGTAGTTGATCCGCGACGTGAGGAGGGCGATCTGCACCTCCGGGGACGCGGTGTCGTTCGGGTGGGTCTGGAACTTGCTGACGATCTCGGCCGTGCGATCAGGAGAGAGAGACATTTCGGATTCTCGGTGCGGGCGGCCCGTGCCCCCGCAGAAGGTGGTGTGCTTTTTTGTGTAGGCGGAAAATCCAGGCAAATCCCCGGCGTGTCAAGGCCGCTCGCGCACGGGTCGACGCTTTTCCGTCGGCCCGGTCACGAGTCCGCCTCGGCGGCGGGCGCCGCGACGTGAAGGACCTTCTCGGGTCGCCACTCGGCCCCATCCAGCCGGACGACGACCAGCGCGTCCGGAAACCATAGCGCCTGCCTCGCCGCGGCCTCGTGACCCTCGGCCAGCGTCGGCGCGACGGCCGGCAAGGCGTCCCCCCCGACCACCCGGCCGTGCAGGAGCCCGGCCAGCGCGTCGGATTCGGCCCCGGCGACGCGGCGCACCGGGAACGGCAAGACCTCGCCCGGAGGGCGCAGCGCCGCCTCGAGCCGCGCCCGCATGGCCTCGCGCGGGCCGGCTTCGGCGAGCCCGAGGCGGAACTTGGGCGGCGCGCCGGCCCGATCCGGCAACCGCGCGGAGACGAGCACCGGCACCGCGGCGGCGAGATCGAGGCCCCCGCAGGCCAGGCGGCGCAGCCCGGCGAGGTGCGCCGGCAGGCCGACGCGACGACCGAGCTCTTCGGCGAGGCTGCGAATATAGGTGCCCTTGCTCACGGCACACGTGGCGTCGATCGCGTCGTCACCGACCTCGATCTCGGTGACCGACCGCAGCTCCATCGGCCGCGGTGGCAGCGCCAGGACCTCACCGCGCCGGGCCAGGGCGTGGGCCGGTCGACCCTCGAGCTTGACCGCCGAGTAGGCGGGCGGCGGCAGCTCGAGCGCGCCGCACATGTCCTTCAGGACATTCACGGCGGCGCGCACCTGCGTCGGCGTGACGGGGGCCTCGGCGATCGTCTCGCCCGCGCGGTCGGCCGTGGTGGTCGCGCGACCGAGGCCGAAGCGCGCGCGGTAGACCTTGTCGACTGCGCTGAGGTACGGCACGAGCCGCGTCGCCGCGCCGACGCACACGACCAAAAGGCCCGAGGCGAGCGGGTCGAGGGTGCCGCAGTGGCCGACCCCCTGCTCGTTCAGGACCCAGCGGACGAAACCGACCACGTCGTGCGAGGTCGGCCCCTCCGGCTTGTCGACGAGCAGGACGCCGCAGCGCTCAGTCGCCGTCGCCCTCGCCACCCTCGTCCTCGTCGTCCTGTTCGGACTTGGGCGCGGCCGGGGGCGTTGCGATCTCGGACAGGATCGTCTCGATCCGCAGGCCGCGCTGGATGCTCTCGTCGAACTCGAACCGCAGCTCGGGGATCCGTCGCAGCTGGACCCGCCCCTGCAGCTCGCGCCGCACGGCGCCGGCCGCCGACCGCAGCCCCGCCAGCACCGTGGCGCGGTCGCGGTCGGGCGACAGCAGGTCGACGAACACGCGGGCCAGCGTCAGTTCGGTGTCGACCTTGACGCCGGTGACGCTGAAATTGACGCCCTGCAGCCGCGGGTCGTTGATCGATCCGAACAGGAGCGCGTCGGCGATCCCGCGGCGCAGGGTCTCCTCGACCCGTTGCATCCGGTTACTCGCCATACGCGCTCCCCTGCCCTCTCCGTCGCCTCACAGCGTCGGCGCGATCGTCTCGATCTCGAACGCCTGCAGGATGTCGCCCGGCTCCACCTCGGGGAACGAGTCGATCACGATGCCGCACTCGAAGCCCTCGCGGACCTCCTTCACGTCCTCCTTGATGACGCGAAGGCTCGAGATCCTCCCCTTGTGGATGACCGTGCCGCCACGGACCACGCGGACGTGGCTCGTGCGCTGGATGAGGCCCCGCATGACGCGGCAACCGGCGACCACACCCACCTTCGGGATCGGGAACAGCGCCCGCACCTCGGCCTCGCCCTGATCGCGCTCGCGGTACTCGGGCTCGAGCAGGCCGACCATCAGCTCACGCGTCTTGTCGAGCGCGTTGTAGATGACGTTGAAGGTGTGGACCGGCACCTTCTCGGCGTCGGCGATCTGACCGGCCTTGCCGACCGGCTTGGTGTTGAAGCCGATGATCACGGCCTCGCCGGCGGACGCGGTCTTGACGTCGGTCTGGGTGATGGCACCGACGCCGGACGAGATGACCTCGACCTTGACCTTGTCGGTCGACAGCTCGAGCAACGCCTGCTTGAGCGCCTCGGCCGAGCCCTGCACGTCGGCCCGGAGGACGATCTTGAGGGTCGGCGTCTTCTTGCGCTGGATGAAGTCGGCGATGCTGGGACCCGAGCGCGCGCTCTCCTTGCGGCGCCGGACCTCGCGGCGGTGGGTGACGAGCTGGCGGGCGGCCTTCTCGCTCTCGACCACGTTGAAGCGGTCGCCGGCCGACGGCACGCCGTCGAGGCCGAGGACCTCGACCGGAGTCGAGGGTCCCACGTCTTCGAGCGCACGGCCGCGGTCGTCGAGCATGCCGCGGACCTTGCCGCTGAACTCGTTGGCGACCACGATGTCGCCCTTGCGCAGCGTGCCGGCCTCGACGAGCACGGTGGCGATCGGGCCGCGGCCCTTGTCGACGCGCGCCTCGAGCACGACGCCGATCGCCCGGCCCTCGGTGGTGGCCCGGAGATCGAGGATCTCCGACTGGATGGCCAGCATCTCGAGCAGGTGGTCGATGCCCTTGCCGGTCTTCGCCGACACCTCGCAGATGATGGTGTCGCCGCCGTACTCCTCGCCGACCAGGCTGTGCTCCATCAGCATCTGCTTGACGCGGCCGGGGTTGGCGTCGGGCTTGTCGATCTTGTTGAGCGCCACCACCAGCGGGACGTTGGCCTCCCGCGCGTGCTTGATGGCCTCGACCGTGGTCGGCATGATGCCGTCGTCGGCCGCGACGACCAGCACGACGACGTCGGTGACCTGCGCCCCGCGGGCGCGCATCGCCGAGAACGCCTCGTGACCGGGCGTGTCGAGGAACACCACGTCGCCCTTGGCCGTGCTGACCTTGTAGGCGCCGATGTGCTGGGTGATGCCGCCGGCCTCGCCCTCGGCGACCGTGGCCTTGCGGATCCGGTCGAGGAGCGACGTCTTGCCGTGGTCGACGTGGCCCATGATCGTGACCACGGGCGCGCGCGCGTCGCCGGCCCCTTCCTCGGTGCCCTCGTCGAAGTACTGGTCCTCCTGGAAGGCGACGTTCTCGACGGTGTAGCCGTACTCGGCCGCCACCAGCTCCGCCGTCTCGGCGTCGATCGAGCTGTTGATGGTGACGCCGCGCAGGCCCATGCCCCACAGCGTCTTCAGCAGCATCGTCGCCTTCTTGCCCATCTGGTGCGCGAGGTCGGCGACCGGGATCGCCTCGTCGACGCGGATGCGCTTCTTCGACTCCGACATCTCCTGCGTGGAGGGTCGGGCTCCGGGCGCGCCGGGGCGGCCGCGGACGTTGCGGATCATCGTCTTGCGCTTGCGGCCCTGCTGCTGCGCCCGCTCCTCGCGCTCCTTGCGGATCGTGGCGCGGCCGCGCTGCTGGCTGTCGCTGGCGTCGGTGATGATCACCTGCTGCGGCCGCGGGCGGTTGGCGAGCTGGACGAAGCCGAGGATCTTCGGCTCGGCGCGCTGCGGGGCGGCGCCGACGATGACGCCCGACTCGTCGCGGACGACGCGGCGGTTGGCCGCGTCGGACTCGAGCGAGGCCTGCGGCTGCTGCGCCTGCTGCTGCGGAGGCTGCTGCTGGGCCTGCGGGGCCGCGGGGGCCGCCGGACGGCCGGACGGACCCGCGCCGGGGCGATCGCCCGGACGGCCGGTGACCGGCGCCGGCTGCACAACCTGGCCGCGCGGGCCGGTCTGGCCGAGCTGCGGGCCGCTGCCCAGCGGCCGCGTGCCGGTCTGGGTCGGCGCGCCAGGCTTGCCGGGACCGGGGCGGGTCTGCACGCCCGGACGCAGCGGCGTGCCGACCGGGCCGACCTGGCCCTGCGGCGGCGTGCCGCGCGGACCGTCGGGCCCGCGGCGGTGCGGCTCGTTGCGCAGCGGCTCGCCGCGCGATTCCGCCCGGGGGCTGTCCTCCATGCGCGAAGCGACGCCGCCCGGCAGGCGCTTGGTGCCCGGCGGGAGCTGGATCCGCGTGCCGACCTCGGGCGCGGGCGCCCGCGGGGCTTGCGGCTGCGGCCGCGACGGCTCGGGCCGGCGGACCTCCGGACGCGACTCGACCGGCCGCGTCACCGGCGGCTGAGCCGGGCGCTGCACCGGGGCCTGCGGCTGCGGCTGCGCCCCCGGACGCTGGGCCGGCTGGGCCGGCTGCGACTGCACCGGCGGGACCGGGGCGGGCGGCGTCGGGGGCTGCGGGGCGGCCACGGGCGGCGGCGCGGTCACGACCGGCTCGGCCGGGCGTGCCGGCTCGGCCGGGCGCGCCGGCTCGACCGGCTCGCTGCGGACCGGCTCGGCCACCACGGGCTCGCTCGGCGGAGCGACCGGGCGCGGCGGGGCCGGCGGAGCCGGGGGCTCGGCCTGCACCGACGGCTGGACCGGCGGCGGCACGGGCTGGCTCGGACGCGCCTCGACCGGCTCGCTCGGCCGCTCGCGCACCTCGATCGGCTCGGCGACGGCCCGGACCTCGCGCTGCGGCTCACGGGGCTGCGTCACCGCAGGCGTGGACCACGGGGTCTCCGGCGGGCGCGACGGCTCGCTCGGACGCACCACCGGCGCGCTCGGCCGCACCACCGGCTGCCCGGCGGTCGGCGGCGGCACGGGACGGCGGATCACCGGCGCGGGCTGCTGCTGCTGCGGCTGCTGCACGGAGGCCGGCCGCACGGTCGGCGGCGCGGGACGAGCCGCCACCTCGGGCTGCTCCTCTTCCTCCGGCCGCGGGCCACGCCCGGGACGACGGATGACCGCAGCCGGACCGCTGGCGCGCGGGTCGTTGCGCTCGGGTTCGCGGCGGCCGCCGCCTTGAATGTGGCGACGGACGAGCTCGGCCTGGTCGTCGTCGAGCGTGCTCATCACGCCCTTGATCTCGACCCCGAGGCCGCGGATCAGGTTCTCCATCACCTTGTTGTCCTTGCCCAGCTCTTTGGCGAGCTCGTAGACGCGAATCTTGGCCATAACTCAGGAAACCCTCCCCACCGCGGCGCGCATGGCGGTCGCCACGGCAGCGAGACGTTGGACGCGCGCCGCAGCGGCGGTACCGCCGCTGCGGTTCAGGAGATCGATCTTGCCCGCGAGCGCCTCTTCGTGCGCGCGCCACAACGCGGCGGGGTCTACCGCCGGCGTCTTGCGGGCGAACGCGCGGGCGAAGCCGCCGCGGCGGGCGGCGCGCTCGAGACAGGCGCGCGCCGGGCACACGTAGGCCGAGCGCCCGCTGGCCGAAAGGCCATGGCGCTTCGAACATGTCCGGACGTACTCGTCCGGAACGACCAGCACCTGCTCGCCGTCGTCGGCGAGCAGGATCCTCGTCCGCAGGAGCTCGGCCTGGGGACGGACGGCGCGGCAGCCCACGCAAGTGCGCATCGGCGCGTGCATGTTACTCGCCACCTCCGTCGCCGTCGTCGCTGTAGTGATCCTCCCCGGTCTCCTCCGGCGGAGGCTCGGGGTACTTGACGTTGAGCTCGAGCTTGCCCGAGGCGGCGTCGTCGGCGACCTCGATGATCTGCTCGGCGCGCTCGACCGAGCCGACGCCCGGGACCTGCGCCAGCTCCTCCGCGTCGGCGATGGCGACGTCGCGGAGGTTGCGCCAGCCCATCTGGAACATCGCCTGGGCGACGGCGTCGCCGACGCCCGGGATCGCGGCCATCTCGGCCAGCGAGCGCCGCTCCATCTGCTTGAGCTTCGACTCGGAGTAGATGTCGATGCGCCAGCCGGTCAGGCGCGAGGCCAGGCGGACGTTCTGGCCCTTCTTGCCGATCGCCAGCGACAGCTTGTCGTCGGGGACCACGAGCTCCATCGTGTGGCGCTCGGCGTCGATGAGGACGCGCGACACGGTGGCCGGCTGGATCGCGTTGCACACGAAGCGGGCCGGGTCGTCGTTGTAGGGGACGATGTCGATCTTCTCGCCGCGCAGCTCCTGGACCACCGCCTGGACGCGGCTGCCGCGGATGCCGACGCAGGCGCCGACGGGGTCGACGTCGCGGTCGCGCGAGGACACGGCGATCTTGCTGCGAGCCCCCGGCTCGCGCGCGCACGCCTCGATGCGGACGATGCCCTCGTAGATCTCGGGCACCTCGTGCTCGAACAGCTTCTCGACCAGGCCGCGGTGGGTCCGCGACAGGATGATCTGCGGGCCGCGGGCCGACTTGTCGACGTCCTTGACGAACGCGACCACGCGGTCGCCGGGGCGCAGCGACTCGCGCGGCACCTGCTCGCGCGCCGGCAGGATCGCCTCGGCCTTGCCGTTGTCGACCTCGACCACGATCGAGCCGCGCTCGAAGCGGCGGACGATGCCGGTCATCAGCTCGGACTTCTTGTCCTTGTAGGCGTCGAACAGGTTGTCGCGCTCGGCCTCGCGGACGCGCTGGATGATCACCTGCTTGGCGGTCTGGGCGGCGATGCGGCCGAAGCCGTGCTGGCCGAACTGCAGCGCCTCAATCTCGGCGTAGTCCTTGGCCTGCTGCTCGGCGCGCTTCTTGTCGGATTCGAGATAGAAGATCTGGAAGAGGAGCTCGTCGCCGATCTCGGCCTCGAGGCCGGCGCGGTGCGCCTGCTCGAGGCTGATCTCGCGGTGCGGCGCGGTCACCTTGTCGACCACGTAGAGCACCTGGAACAGGTTTACGTGCCCGGTCTCCGGGTCGAAGCTGGCCTCGATCTCCTTGTCTTCGAAGACCTTCTTCGCCGCGGTGGCGACCGCCTGCTCGACCGTCTCGATCAGGACCTCGCGCGAGATCTTCTTCTCGTCGCAGACCTGGTCGAGCACCGCACTGAGGTTGAGCTGTTCTTCCATAGACCGATGACCTCTGCTGTCCTAGCCGTGCCCCCCCGTACTCGGGGGCGAGTACACGAGGTTGGCCCGCCGGATGTCGGCGAGCGAGATCTTGTAGATGGTATCACTGTCGAGCGACCGCAAGAGCACCGTGCCGCGGCGATCGTCGGCAGGATCGGCGGCGTCGACCTCGGTGCCGACGATCCGCCCGTGAAAGGTCCGCTGCTCGGCGCTGCCCTGGCCCGGCAGCGGGTGGAACGTGCGGACCACGGCGCGCCCGCCGACGAAGCGGGCGAAGTGACTGAGGCGCACCAGCGGCCGGTCGACGCCGGGCGAGCTGACCTCGAGCGTGTACGGCTGCGACAGCAACGCGGTCAGCTCCGGCGTCTCGGGGTCGGCCTCGGCGGCGTCGAGCGCGTTGCTCAGGACCCCGCTCATGCGCGAGCAGTCGTCGAGCGAGACGCCGTTGGGATGGTCGAGGTACACGCGCGCCACTCGGCCGCCGCGACCGCCGGCCCACTCGATGAGCACGACCTCGAAGCCCATCGCCCGCGCCACCGGCTCGACCGCCGCCTCGAGCAGGCGCACCGCCCCCTCGTGCCCCTCGTGCGCGTCGTGTTCGGCTTCGGCGCCGGCGACGTCGTCGACCGCCGCGGGCTGCGGCGGGTGCTTCGGGCTCTTGTTGTGTGTCGGGCGCCTCGTGGCCATGCGCGTGGGATTCGAGACAAACGAAAAAAGCGAGCTCGGCCAGTTGCCTGCTCGCTTGCGAAAGGCAATTTGCTGGCCGGGCCTGTAGCACGGCGCTTGAAGGCGAGCAACCCCCTTCCCGGGGCGTGAGGCCCGGAGGCCCCCGATGGTCCCGTCCTGGAGTCAGGGGCTCCGGGAGCTTGGCGACGGGCGTTTTCTCGCTACCATCGCCCCGTGCGAGACCTCTGCGCCGCCCTGATCCAGCTCGGCAGCGGGGCCGACCCGGTCCCGAGCCTCGCTCGCGCCGCCGAACTCACGCGCGAGGCGCTCGTGCACGGCGCCGAGCTCGTCGTGTTGCCCGAGAACTTCTGGGCCGTCGCCCCGCCGGGCCTCGACCGCCGGCCGTGGGCGGTCGATCTCCGCGCCCTGGGGCCGGGCGGCGATCTCCACGGCGATCCGCCGCCGGTGCTGCGGCCCTTCCTCTCTCTCTCGCGCGAGTACCCGGCCGCGGTGATCATCCTCGGCGGCCTGCCGGAGCTGCCCCCCGCCGGCGTCGAGGGCAAGTTCTACAACACCCTGGTCGCCGTGTTCGGCGGCCGCGTGGTCGCGGTCTACCGCAAGATCCACCGCTTCGACGCCACCTTGCCGGACGGCACGCGCGCCTCCGAGTCCGACGTGATCCTCGCGGGCGAGACTCCGCACGTGCTCGTCGCGCCGTTCGGCAAGATCGGCCTCAGCATCTGCTACGACCTCCGCTTCCCCGAGCTCTACCGCGCGCTCTCCGCCGCCGGCGCCGAGATCCTCGTCGTGCCCTCGGCCTTCACGCTGTTGACCGGCATCGACCACTGGGAGCCGCTCTTGCGCGCCCGCGCGATCGAGAACCAGGCCTACGTGCTCGCCCCGGCGCAGTACGGGCCCCACGGCCACGGCCGCCACAGCTTCGGCCACAGCCTCGCCGTCGACCCCTGGGGCGCCGTCATCGCCCAGGTCTCGCGCGGCGAGGGCCTCGCCCTCACCTGGCTGCGGGCCGACCTGCTCCAGCGCGTCCGCAGCGACCTGCCCGCGCTGACGCACCGCCGCCTCCACGGCGTAACTCCGGCCGAGGTCGTCACGTTGTCGGCCGACGAGACCCCGGCGTGACCGCCACCGGCACCGGCCGCGCCGCCGGCACGGGCCGCAGCGCTCCGCCCGGCCTCTACGCGCTGATGGACCGCTACCTCGACGGCGACGCGCGGGCCTTCGCCGCGCTGCACGCCGCCCTCGCCCCTCGCCTCACGGCCTTCCTCGTGCACCTCGTCCGCGACACCGCCGCCGCCGCGGACCTGGTCCAGGCGACCTGGCTCAAAGCGCACCTCGCCCGGGCCCGCTTCCAGGTCCAGGGCGCCAGCCCCGACGGCGCCGTGCAGGCCTGGTACTTCACGATCGCGCGCAACCTCGCGGTCGACTGGCTGCGCGCCCAGGTCCGCGAGCGCCGCCGCCGCGAGCCCGGAGATCCCGACGGCGGCGAGCGCGACCCGCTGGCCGAGATCCCTTCGGACCTGCCGACCCCCGAGGAGCTGGAGATCGGCGAGGCCGAGGCGCAGGAGATCACCTCGCGGGTCCGCGACGCCCTCGCCCAGCTGCCCGCCGGTCAACGCGAGATCGTCGAGCTGCACAAGTTCCAGGGCCTGAGCATGGCCGAGATCGCGGCGCGCCTGCGGATCCGCGAGGGCGCCGTGCGAGTCCGGGCCCACCGCGCCTACAAGGCCCTCGCGCAGTGGCTCACGCCCTCCTTGCGCGCCCTGCTCGTGTTGCTCGCGCGAGGTGGGGCATGACCACGCCCCGCGTCGTCATCCAGCCGTGCTTCGGAGCGCGTCGCATCGCGTCGGGAGGTCGCGCGTGACCATCGACGCCAAAGCGCTGATCGCCGACGACCTCGGCGAGCGCCGGCGCGAGCGCCTGCAGCACTTTCGTCCGGCCTGGCTGCTCGCCGTGGCGATCCCGATCGTCGGCCTCGTCGCCACCGGCGCGCGCGACGACTTCTGGGCCCAGCCGACCTGGATCCTCGTCCTCCAGGCGCTGGTGTGGGGCCTCGCCCTGTTCGTCCTGCCGGCGCTCGGGCTCGGCCTGTGGTTCCCGGGGCGCGCCGCCCGGATCGCGCTCGGCCTGGTCGCCGCCGCCGTCGCCTTCCTGGTCGCCGCCGGACCTGCTCTTCTCGACAGGTCCTATCCGACAGGTCTCGAAGACCACCCGATCTACCAGATCGGCTGCGGCGCCCTGACCCTCGGGGCCGGCGCGCTGGTGCTGGCGGTCTGCGCCCTCAGCGGCGCCTTCGCCCAGCGGCGGCGCAGCGCCGGCGCGCTGTGGCTGGCCGCCGCGATCGCCCTCGTCGGCATCGACACCACCACCTGGCACTGCGTGATCACCGGCCTCGAGCACACCCTGCCCTCGCACCTCGGCGCCGGCGTCCTCATGCTGCTCGTCGCGGGCCTCGTCGGCGCCGCCCTGCACCGCCGCCAGCGCGAGGCCGCCTGACCCGCCGAGCCTGCCCGTCCGCCAGCGCGACGAGCGTCCGCGCCGCCCGCACCGTCGCGAGGCACCAGCGCCGCGGCTCCATCCGCGCCGCCCTGAACCACTGCCTGCGCCGCCCCTCGGTCGCTGCGCAGCAGGCCGCGCACCGGCCAGGATCTGCGATAGGCTGCGCGCGCGTGGCCACCGAGCACATCCTCACCCGCGGCAGCGACACCATCCGCATCGTCCATGATGGTTGCGACCTCGTCACCGGCGAGGGCGAACACAGCGTCACCCAGACCTTCGACGACGACGCCGAGGCCCGGTCGCACCTCGACTACGTCCTGGGGCGCCTGCGTCGCAACGGCTACGGCGTCACCAGCCGCCGACTCGTGCAGGAGCAGGCCCAGCGGGACGTCCACGACGGCCTGTTCGAGTGGGACGGCGAGCATCACCGCCTGCGCTGCGTGTTCACCGACGACGCCGGCGTGCGGACCCGCTGCGAGGTCCTGCCCGACGTCGCCGCCGCGCGCGCGGCCGTCGGCCTCCACGTCGTGTGCGACCCGGCCAGCCCCGGCAACGCGCTGGCCGTCGCGCTGGCCGAGCGGCCGCTCGCGAAGGTCCGCCGCTTCGTGTTCGACGCTCCGTTCCAGACCGTCACGCGTCAGCGCGACAACAGCCCTGGCCGGCTCGACCTTCTGCTGCAGGGGCTGCCCGCGCTCGAGTCGGCCTACGTCACCGGCGCCGTCGAGCTGCGCGGCTGCCGGCACCCCCGGCTCAAGCACCTGCACCTGCTCGGCGATCCGCTGCCGGCCGGCGCCCTGGCCGGCCTGGGAGACAGCGACCTCCCCGCGCTCGAGCGGCTGGTGCTGTGCCTCAGCCGCGACGACGAGCCGGCGTCGACGAGCGACGTCGTCCGCGCCCTGCGGCGGCTGCGGGCGCCCGCGCTGCGCCAGGTCTACCTGTCCGGCAGCGACGACCTGGTCGCGCTGCTCGACGAGCTGTGCGCCGCGCCGCTGCACCCGTGGACGGTCCTCTCGGTCGAGGGCGTCCTGCGCGACGAGGACGACCTGCTCGACGTCCTCCAGGCCCGCGCCGACGTCCTCGGCCGCCTCGGCCGCCTCGCCCTCCCGCTGGTCGACGACCTGTCCGACGACGCCGCCGAGCGCGTCGTCGAGCTCTTGCCGCGCGTCATCGACCGCGACGAGCTGCCCGATCAGCTGCTGCCCAGCGTCTACGAGGAGTGGTGAGGGGGCTGCCCTGTCGGGCATGTTCGAACGAACATGTCCCGGCAGACATCCCGTCGCGCGCGAACTCCAGCCGACGTCCGCCGGCACGCTCGCCTCGCGGGCCTCACTCCTGTCCCGAGAGCCAGGCGGCCGTCCGCCGCAGCCCCTCGTCGAGCTCGACCTGCGCGCGGAACCCCAGCAGCTCGGCGGCCCTGTCGGTCGTCGCCGCCGAGCGGGCGATCTCCCCCGCGCGCGCCGGTGCGAACGCGATCGCCCCCTCGCCCGCGCCGCAGGCCCGCTGCACCGCCGCCGCCAGCTCGACGATCGCCACCTCGCGGCCGGTGCCGATGTTGATCCCCGCCGGCTCGGGTGGCCCGGAGAACATATCCCGATGCACATGTCCCTCCGACCCTGCCCCCACGGCCAGGCAGATCGCCCGGGCCACGTCGCCGACGTAGATCAGGTCGCGCGTCTGGCGGCCGTCGCCGAAGATCGTCAGCGGCTCGCCGCGGCGGGCGCGGGCCAGGAACGTCGCCACCACCCCCGAGTACGGGCTCTTGGGGTCTTGCCGCGGCCCGTAGACGTTGAACAGCCGCAGGCACACCGCCCGAAGCCCGTGCAGCGGCCCGAGGCAGCCGAGGTACAGCTCGGCCGCCCGCTTGGCCGCGCCGTAGGGCGACAGCGGCGTCGTCGGCTCGGTCTCCGCCACCGGCACCCGGCGCGGCTCGCCGTAGACCGCCGCCGACGACGCGAACACGAACCGTCGCACCCCGGCCGCCGCCGCCCACAGCGCCAGGCGGGTCGTCGCGCGCAGGTTGACGTCGAGGTCGTCGATCGGCGCTGCGATCGATCGCACCACCGACGTCTGGGCCGCGAGGTGGACCACCGCCGCGAACGGCCCGTGCCCGGCCAGCAGCAGCCCGACCTCGCCGCGCACGTCGCCCTCGACCACCGCGACCTGCGGGTCGTCTGTCCATTCGGCCAGGTTCTCGCGCCGCCCCGTGCTGAAGTCGTCGAGCACCACCACCCGCAGGCCGGCCGCGCGCAGCGCCGCCACCGTGTGCGAGCCGATGAACCCGGCCCCGCCGGTCACGAGCACCGCGTCGTTCACCGGCTCAGCCTATCAGCCCCGCGACGCCAGCGCGAACGGGTTGTCCGGCCACAGCGACGCGTCGCCCTGCACGATCTCCAGCGCCTGCTCCGTCAGCGGCAGCGCCATCTGCCGGTACAGCGCCGCCGTCGTGAACCCGTACGGCTCGCCGTCGGCGTTGCTGTACGCGAACACCACCCGGCGCACGCTCGCCAGGTGCAGCGCCGCCAGGCACATCGGGCACGGCTGCCCGCTCGCGTACACCGTGCAGTCGTCGAGCTGCAGCCGCTCGAGCGTCGCGGCCGCCGCGCGCAGCGCCAGCATCTCCGCGTGGGCCGAGGGGTCGGAGCGCAGGTGCAGCTCGTTGACCGCCTCGGCCACGAGCTGCCCTGCGCGCACCACCACCGCGCCGTACGGGCGACCGCCCGCGAGCGCGTTGTCGCAGGCGAGCTCGAGCGCGCGGCACAAGAACCGGTCGTCGTCGGTCACGGCCACAGCATGCACGCGCCGGTCAGACTGCCACCTGGACGCGGTGGACGGCCACCTCTTCGCGGCCGTGGGGCAGCTCGAGGCCCTCGCCGGAGAACCGCGCGATCGCCACCGTCACGTTGTCGGGGCCGCCGGCGGCGCAGGCCGCTTCGGTCAGCGCCCGGCAGCAGCGCAGCGGGTCTTCGTAGCGGAGCATCAGCCCGAGGATCTGCTCGTCGGTGACCGGCCCGGTGAGGCCGTCGCTGCACAGCAGCAGCACGTCGCCGGCGCGCAGCTGGACCACGTCGAACTCGGGGCCGACGCGCGGCTGGACCCCGAGCGCCTGCAGCAGCACGTTGCGGTGCTCGTAGTCGCGGGCCTGGTCCGGGCGCAGGCGGCCGGCCGCGATCAGCTGGCCGACCACGCTGTGGTCGGTCGTGATCTGCGTCAGCGAGCGGCCGCGGCGGATGTACGCCCGCGAGTCGCCGACGTGGCCGATCAGCAATTCTGGCCCGAAGGCCAGGGCCGCGGTCAGCGTCGTGCCCATCCCGTGACGCGCCGGGTCTTCGACCGCCGCCGCGCGGATCTTGTCGTTGACCGCCGTGATCGCCTCCTGCATCACCTCCTGCGCCGCGGCCGTGCTGGCGAACGGCGCCTTGGAGTGGATCACCGCCGACAGCACGTCGACCGCGAGGGCCGACGCCACGTCGCCGGCCGCCGCCCCGCCCATCCCGTCGCACACCGCGATCAGCGTCCCGCGGGACGTCAGCGGCTGCACGCGCTGGTGCGGCAGGAGCCCTCGCTCACCGGTCTGGAGGTTTTGGACCACGAAGTGGTCCTCGTTGCGCTTGCGGACGCAACCGACCTCGGTCCTCGCGAACACCTCGAGCTGCGCCACCTCAGTGCATCCTCACGCGGAAGATCTGGTCCCCGACCCGGAACATGTCGCCCGGTTGAAGGATGACATCCCCGCGGATCCTGAGGTAGGTCCCGTTGGCCGAGCGGAGGTCGGTCAGCAGGACCGTCATCGCGTCTCCGCGCAGCTCCATCGCCAGCTGCGCGTGTTGCCAGCTCACGAAGGGATCGGTGGGGAAGATGATGTCGCCGAGCTCGCGGCCGAACACGATCTGCGGGGCGCGCAGGCAGTGGACCTCGGCTTCGGCCCCGCCGACCCCGATCAGCGTCAACCGGCCCCAGGCCGGCTGCATCGGCGTGCCGAACAGGCGGGTCGACTCGCCGTCGAGCTCCTGCTCGCGGCCGCCCGCCGGCAGGTTCTCGAGCCGCAGCAAATGGTGACCCACCAGGAAGAGATCGCCCGGAAACACCGGTTCCGGCCGCGAGATCCGGACGTAGACCCCGTTGCGAGATCCGAGGTCGCCGAGGCGCACCCCCCCGCCGGGCGCCGGCTCGAGGCGGGCGTGGGCCGGGCTCAGGAACTCGTCGCTCGGGAACACCAGGTCGCCCTGCTTGCGGCCGACCACCAGCGTCCCGCGCAGCGCCACCGACTCGCCCTCCGACCCGTCGCGCTTGACCAGCACCACCCGCAGGGGCGCCGCCCCGGCCGAGCGGCGTGACGACTCGACCGCCAGCCTCGCCATCGGCGCCGACCACGACGGGCCGCCGGGCGTGCCGGTCACCGACACCGAGGCCTGCTCGGTCGCCGGCGCGGCCTGGCCCATGCGGGCCGTGTCGCCGGGGCCGGGCGTCTCGCGCGGGACCGGCACCCCGTCGCCGGGCACCACCCGGGCCTGGCCCCACGAGCCCTGGCCCGACTCACCCGCCGCGGCCTCGAACGGGCTGCTGCCGGCCCGGGCCTCGGCCTCGACCGGGCTGGCGTTCGGGACAGGTGTGACGACCTGCGGCGCCGGGCTCGCCGTCGCCGCCGCCGGGACGATCCCCGCCCCCGCTTCGGCGGCCGGGGCGGCCGGCTCGACCGCGGAAGAACGCGGCGCCGGCTCCGGTACCGGGGTGCGTGCCGGCTCCACCTCGCCCGTGCCCTCGAGCAAGCGTCGCGGGATCAGCTTCATGTTCTGGGTGCTCGGGCGCGGCCGGCGGGAATGCACACGGAGGCCGCAGATCTGGCAGAACTCGAAGCCGTCGCCGAGCGGCTGCCCGCAGCGCGCGCACTTCGGGAGCGCGCTCACTGGCGCCGGCTGCGACAGGCGATAACCGCAGATCTCGCACGCGTCGGCCTCTGGGGCGTGTTCGGTGCCACAGGCGGGACAGGGGATCCACTCCGTCATCGGCGTCGTGCCTGGAGAAGGCTTGCCAGGGTCGCTCGCGTGGGATAGACCCGCGCTCGCCCGCTATTCGCCCCGTCAGGGTACCCGTCCGGCTCGGACCGCGTCAATTGAGCGTCGTCATCGCACAGTCAGGCTCGTCGCCCTCGCCCGCCGGGCCCGAGCCGTCGTCAGGCCGGTCTTCCTCGCCCGTTGGGCGCGCGGCGTGCTCGCATGCCCCCCGCCGGGGCGACGCGTCCGGCCGCGGATCGCCTCGCCTCCTCCGCCGACTGCGCGCCGTCCTGGTCGTCGCCGCCGCGCTGGGTGCCCCGCTGCTGGCGGCCTGCGCCCCGATCGTGCGCCCGCCGAGCTACGTCGGCGCGCGCGACGTGGTCACCGACGCCTCGCTGCTCGGCCCGTTCGACGGCCAGGTCGTCGACGCCGCCACCAGCGAGCCGGTCGCCGAGGCCACGGTGGTCGCGGTCTGGTCGTACGACCGCGGCGACGGCTTCATCGGCCCGTGGGGCGCGGAAACGACCAGCGTCACCACCGACGCCACGGGTCGCTACCGGATCCCGCCGGCCCGGCTGTCGGTGCGGGGCTCGACCGCGCGGCTCGTCGACGCCTACCTCATCGTCTACAAGCGCGGCTACGCCGGGTACCGCTCCGACGCCGTGCCGACCGGCGGCCCGCGCTCCGACTTCACGGTGCGCCACAACCGGGTCGAGCTGCGCAAGTGGCAGAACAGCGACTCGCACGCCGAGCACCTGCTGTTCCTCGCGCCGCCGCGGCCGCTGCACAAGGCCGTGCGCTGGGAGGCCGAGCTGGCCAACCTCGATCTGTTCCGCGCCCTCGGCGGCGCCGGCGGCCCTGTCGTCGCCGTCGAAGAGGAGGAGGCGAGCAAGCCGGCCGCGCAGGTGGTCGCCGAGGTGCTCGACGCCAGCGGGCTGCTCACGCCCGACGAGGTCCGCCAGCGCACCGGCTACACCGAGGCCTTCGAGGTCAAGGACCTCACCGACCTCAAGCGCACCAACTTCTATCACGGCGTCCATTTGCAGGCGATCCACAGCGACGAGCGCCACGACCTCGCGCTGCGCGTCTGGAGCGCCCCGCCGGGCGGCATGGACCCGGTCGCGGCCACGATTCAGGAGACCTTCGGCAAGGTCAAGCCGGGCGGCGACATCACCCCCGAGACGTGGAGCACCACCGCCGACGGCGTCCACGCGATCGGCTTCGTCGACCGCACGCAGAAGATCGGCGTGCTGCTGACCTGCGGCGATCAGCAGTGTGTCGACCTCGACAGCGCGCTGATCCTCGCCAAGCACGTCTACCGCAACCTCGACCGCCTCAAGTCGGTCCCCGACCCGGCCGGCACCGCGGCCACGCCCGCCGCCCCGGGCGCCGCCGCCCCGCCGGCCGCCCCGGCGTCCCGAGCGGCGCCGTCCCCGGCAAGACCGCCGCCCCGAGCGGCGCCGGCGCGAGCAACCCCGCCGGCGTCGCCAGTCCCAAGGGCCAGGGCGCTCCGACCATGTCCCCCGAGCCAGGTCCCACCACCGGCGCCACCGGTCCCAAGGGGCAGGGCGCTTCGACCATGTCCCCCGAGTCAGGCCAGCCGGCCGGGAAGGGCAAGCGGCCATGATCGGCCTGCGCCACCGGCTGCGGCGCCCCGCGGCCGCCTCGCCCGCGCCGTCCCTCGCGACCGGTCTCGAAGGCCAGGGCACCTCGACCATGTCCTCCGAGACACGTCCCCGCGGCGGCCGCCCGCTCGCAGCCGCGCCGTCCCTCGCGACCGGTCCCGAAGGCCAGGTCGCTTCGACCATGTCCTCCGAGACACGTCCCTGCGGCGGCCGCCCGCGTACCGCCTCGCCCGCGCCGTCCTCCTCGATCGGTTCCCAGACCCAGGTCGCTTCGACCATGTCCTCCGAGACACGTCCACGCGGCGGCCGCCTGCGCGCCTGGCTGCGCCGCTCCGCCCTCGCCGCCGCCCTCGCCGTGTTCGCCGCCCCTGCCCCCGCCGCGGCGTGGGACGCCCGCGCGACCCACCTCGGCATGGTCGACCGCGCCCTCCTCGAGAGCGCCCTGCACCTGCGCTGGATGGCCGCCAGCGAGCTGCAGCGCGGCCTGTTCACCCCGCTGCGCGTCGATCCCCGGCGGCTCACCGCGCCCGAGCGGCGCATGCTGACGGCGGCGCTGCAGCTCGGCGGCCTCGAGGCGCTCGGCGGCCCGGGCGCCTGCCCCGGCCTCGGCGCCCCGCTCGAGACCCAGCGCTACTGCGTCCAGGGCGACCTGTGGGAGCTGCCGGCGCTGCAGTGGCTGCAGGTCGGCGTGCTGGCCGAGCTGGTGCCCTCGGCGCGCGCCGTCCACCACTTCGTCGACCGCGACGACCCGCTGCGCCGCGACTTCAGCGACCCGCAGCCGCGCCCCGGCCTGCTGCGCCTGCGCCAGGTCCGCCACAACGGCGGCTCGGCCGCGGCCCTGGCCACACAGACAGGTTTCTCGGGACAGGGCCCTTCGGTCATCTCGTTCCTGCGCGACGAGGCCGACCCGCTGGCCCCGCCGCAGATGTGGCGCCACCTCGAGCTGTCGTCGACCCTGCCCGACCCCGAGGCGCGGGCGCACCACCTCGCGCTGGCGCTGGTCGGCCTCGGCGCGCTGCTGCACGTGGCCCAGGACCTCGCCGTGCCGGCCCACGCGCGCGGCGACGTCAGCGGCTTCTTCAGCCCGCTGTCGCCCAGCCCCGGCGACCGCGGCCTGCCGTTCGCCGAGCTGGCCCGGCTCGCCTTCGGCCGCAGCGCCCTGCCCGGCCGCCGGACCCCGGACGAGGTCGCCCGCGCCCGCGGGATCCCGCTGGCCGGCTCGCTCGCCGAGCACCTGTTCGGCGGCGCCGCGCCGAGCAAGGACCCTGGCGCATTGGTCCTGCCCGAAGGGACAGGTTACGAGGGCCTGGCGGTGTTCACCGCCCGCCGCTTCCTGTCCGAGGCCAGCGTCCCGGCGCCGCGCTTCCTCGACGAGGACCTCACGCCCGAGGCCGCCGCCGCCGAGCTGCTGCAGGGCAGCCGCCTCGACCCGGCCGAGCTCGAGGGCGCCCGCCTGCACCCGTGGCCGGCCCTGCGCGGCTACATCCAGAGCGGCACCGGCCGCCCGCTGGCCGCCTTCGACACCGACGACGACGGCCGCGTCCGCCCCTACGTCGACGAGGCCGTCTATCGCGAGCAGTTCGTCCACCTCGCGCCGCGCGCGATCGAGGTCACCCGCTCGCTGCTCGACTGGCTGTGGCCGGCCTGGCCCGAGCTCGACTTCGACGCGACCGCCGGCAACCTCGACTTCGCGGTCCCGCCCGGCCTGGTCGACGCGGTCGTGCTGGTCCTCCGCCAGGACGCCGCCGGCGCGCGCACCATCGTCCGCAAGGTCGCGCTGCGCCCCGGCGAGCGCAACCGCGTCAGCGGGATCCCCACCGGCCTCGGCGAGGGCGAGCGCGCCGTCGTGGTCCTGCGGGCCAGGCGAGCCACCGGCGAGCCGCTCCTGCTCGAGCACGTCCTCGGCGGCGAGAGCAAGGTCTACCCGGTCGTGCCCGCGCCCTACGTCCCGCCGCCGGCGGAACCGGCCGCGCCCGCAGAGGACATCGAAGCCGCGCCGGTCGCCGCGCCGGAGCCGGAGCCCGCGCCCGAACCGGAGCCCGAGCTCGCCCCGACCCCCGGCACCAAGGGACAGCCCGCCAAGGCCGGCACCAAGAGCCAGCCCGCCCCGGCCCAGCCCCCCGCCAGGGCGACCAGTCCCAAGGGACAGCCGGCGAAGACTACGGACGCCGGGCAAGCCAGCGACGCCACCAGTCCCAAGGGACAGCCCGCCGCCAAGCCCCCGGCCGACGCCACCAGCCCCAAGGGACAGCCCGCCGCCAAGCCCCCGGCCGACGCCACCAGTCCCAAGGGACAGCCCGCCGCCAAGCCCCCGGCCGACGCCACCAGTCCCAAGGGACAGCCCGCCGTCAAGCCCCCGGCCGACGCCACCAGTCCCAAGGGACAGCCGGCAGCCAAACCCCCGGCCGGCGATCCGGGCGGCGCCGCGGGCACGCCCCCGAGCGGCAAGGCCAAGGGCTGAGCCGCCTCCTCCTCTGTGTCGGCCGGCACGGCGGACGAGCCCGCCGACGTCCTCCGAGACGACGATCACTCGCTCCAGGAGAGGAACAACGTCAGACCGGGCCGACGCCGTGCGCTCGCCGGCGGCCCGCGCGGCGGACCGTCCGCATCGGCTCTCGCCCCCCGCGCCGCGCCGGAACCGTCAGCCGTCCAGGCGGCTGTGCTACACCTCCCCGCCGTGTCGACCGAGCGAGACGACGACGGCCTGATGTTGCCGCCCCTGGAGGAGCGTCGCACGCTGCTCGACCTGCTGGCCGCGCTCGTCGAGGCGCGCGGTCCGGCGCCGCTGCTCGTCGCGCCGCTGCTCGAGCCGAGCGCGAAATTCTTCCCCGATCGCTGGCAGGGCGGCGAGGGCAGCCTGCGGCGGCTCGTGCGGCGGCTGCTCCGCTACGCCGGGCTCGGCCAGCTCCGGGTCGAGGTCGCCATCTACGACGCCGACCCGGCCCGCCGCGGCGAGGTGCTCGGCAAGCCCAGCTCGCCGCGCGGCCACGACCTCGTCGTCTGGCTCGCCGCGCTCGAGCGCGACCTCGTCAAGGTCGGCGCCGAGAGCTCGGCCATGGTCGACCCGCACACCATCGTCGCCGCCGCCGCGCGGGTGGTCGCGCACGTCTATCGCCGTCACTTCGGCCTCCCCACCACCGACGCCTTCGACCCGCGCATCGACCTCACCGGCGTCTTCCTCGGCTTCGGCGTGCTCACGGCCGACGCCGCCCTGCGCTACACCGTCCGCACCGCCGCCGGGCCGATGCAGACCCGCCGCGCCCCCGCGCGGCTCGGCGTCCTCTCGCCGCAGTCGCTGTGCTTTCTCCTGGCCGCCCAGTTGCACGCGCGCGGCCTCCCGCGGGCCGAGCGGCAGCGGATCGGCAAGCTCCTGCAGGCCAACCAGGCCGCGTTCTTGCGCCACGCCTACGCCGCCCTCGACCGCGCCGAGCCGCCGGTGAGTCAGCAGCTCGGCCTGCCGCCGCCGGAGCAGTGGCCGCCCGGGCCCGACCTCGCCGCGCTCACCGTCCCGTTCACCGACGATCCCGACGCCGCCCCCGAGACCCGGCGCGACGAGGATCCCGGGATCGTCGGCATCAACGCCGGCAAGCCCGTGTTCCGCGTCGAGCGCAGCATGGCCGCCCGGCTGGGGCGCACGCTCGGCATGGGCGCGCTCATGCTCGGCGGCGTCGTCGCCGGCATGAAGGGCGGCCTCCAGCTCGAGGCCGGCACGATCCCCCTGATCGCCGTCGTGCTCGGCGTCACCGGCCTCGTCCTCGGCCGCTTCCTCCGCGAGTCGCGCTGCTCCGAGCCGCGCTGCGGCGCCCCGCTGGCCCCCGGCGACACGGTCTGCCCGCGCTGCCGCGGCGAGGTCGTCGGCGTCATCCACCACCCGCGCGAGCGCCTCGCCGCCGAGGAGGCGTGGCGCCGCGCCCACCCCGAGAGCGCCGAGCCGGACGCGTCGCAGTCGACCCCGGCCGCCGCGCCGCCTGCCCCTTGAGCCAGCCGCTCGGGTCGGGCGCTCTCGGAGTTTTCGACCGACCGCCGCCAGTCACGGCCTGCTTCGGCGCGCCGGACGGCGACGATCGCTCGCACGGCACCCGAGCGGCTGCGGCTCACGGCTGGAGCGCGCCGGCGAGTCGAGGCTCCGACGCCGTCCACACGCATGCGGGCGTCCATGCCCCACTGGACATGCTCATGAGGACATGCCCCATCGCGCATGCCCGATCGACCATGCCCCTCGGTTCACGTCCGCGCCAACCGCCGCAAGATCCGCCGCACCTCGTCGGGGCGGAGGAACGCCAGGTAGCTGGCCAACGTCAGCGGCGTGAACCACTCGACGTACATCATCATCTGGATGCCGACGTGCATCGCCACCCCGAAGCCGAGGAACAGCCAGCGCAGGTCGGGGATCTTCCGCCACCGCTCGCGCAGCCAGTGGGCCAGCAAGAACCCGCTGAACCCGACCTCCCAGGCCAGCACCAGCCACGTGATCGGCCGCAGCACGTACGGCTGCAGCATGGCCAGGGTGCGCGTCAGGTCGAAGTGGCGGTTGTAAGGGCTGACCATCGAGAAGTAGATCGCCGTCCCCTCCGACTTCCAGGTCGCCCCGTGCTTGGCCAGCCCGGTCGACGTGTACACCACCGCGAGCTGGAGCTGCACGATCCGGCGGCACCACACCGGCACCGGCCCGCCCTTGCCGCGCCAGCGGGCGTCGAGGCTGAGCCCGCGGCCGGTCGGCATCAGCGCCAGCCACACGATCATCGCCGAGTGCAGCTGGTCCGGCATCGCGTAGAGGAGCGGGTTGCGGCCGACCATGCTGACCCACAACAGCGCGCTCAGCAGCGCCGCCGGCCGCGTGAACAGCCCGACCAGCCAGAGCAGGTGCGCCACCACCCCGGCGGCGAAGATCGCCTGCACCGCCAGCGGATCGTCGACGGTGAAGAACAGCGACCAGCGGGTCGGGAACGCCTGGCGCGCGTACTGCCCGGCCAGCGGCGACGCGCTGGAGAAGTATTCGGCCACCGCCCCGACGTGCGCCAGCAGGCTGGCGGTGAACACCGCGACCAGCCCGATCCGCAGCAGCCCGAGCGCCGCCGGATCTTCCTCGCCCGTCAGCAGCGCGTCGCGCAGGCGAGCCAGCCGCCCGCGCCTGTCCTTCGCGCCCTGTCCTTCGAAACCTGCCCCTTTGGACACGCGCCCCTCGACGCTAGGCCCGTCGCGCCCGCCCGCGGACGGTCCGGCCGTCCCCCCGTCGGCGAGCGTCGCCCCGTCCGGTCCCGGGCTGTCCCCCACGCCATGTCCCTCGGACCCTGTCGCATCGACCATGCCGGCCCTCGCCGCGATCCCCGCCGCAGCGACCGTTTCCCCCTGTCCGTCGGGACCTGCCGCTTCAGCCATGTCGCGCCTGCGCGTCCGCCAGCATCTCGCGCACCGGCCAGGTCTTGCAGTCGATCGTCGCCAGCGGCTTGCGCTCGACCGGCCCGAGCCCGGGCTTGCCCGCGCGCACGCGGTCGGGCGGGGTGAAGCGCCGGCGGACCCGCTCGGCCACGATCTTGCGCGGCGGCTGCTCGCGGGCCAGGGCCTCGCGCACGCACAGCGAGCGCAGGTACCACGTGCGGTTGTTGTTGGGCTTGTCGGGGTTCAGGACCGCGTAGTAGCGCCAGATGTCGACCCGCGTCTTCTGCCACGCCCACGTCGTGCCCCAGCCGGACTGCGCTTGCGCGGCCTCGGGCAGCGCCTCGCGGCGGCCGTCCTCGAACTCCGCGTAGACCGCAAGGTACGTGTGCGCGCGGGTCGGGTCCGGCGCGTACATGTTCCACGTCTGGACCACGCTGATCTTCTTCTGCCACTGCGCCAGCGTCGCCGGCAGCTCGCCGAGCGCCGCGTTCGGCAGCCCGGGTCCGACGATCAGGACCACCAGCGCCAGCGGCAGCAGGGTGTTCCAGGCCGTCTTCAACCTGTCCCGAAGGCCAGCCATGCCGCTAGCGCCGCCTCCGCCCGCGCCGCAGCCCGAGCAGCGCGAGCACGGCCAGCGGCGCGGGCGACCCGTCGCTGCGGCAGGCGCAGCTCGCCGCGGGCTCGCCGGTGTGGATCTCCGACGCGTCGACGCCCTGCCCGTCGGTCACCTCCTCCGGCGGGCCGACGTCGACGGTGACCGTGCCCTCGTCGAGGAACTCGGGCGGCACGCTGACGATCGACGTCCCGCTGGCGACCTGCTCGCCCGAGGTCAGGTTGGCCAGGGCCACGTGGACCACCTCGCCCGGCCGGAACCCGCGCAGCACCAGTTGATTGTCCGACTCGCCGAGGCGGCTCGCCACCAGCTGGTGGTCCCAGTCGCCGGTCACCTGGATGACCTCGCGGACCGAGCCCTTGTTCGAGCCGTCGGGGTTCTTGTCGACCGCCGTCAGCGTGTACTCGAACGTGATCGGTTCGTCGGCCCGCTTGAGCAGCACCACCACCCCGGTCGGGTTGTCCGGCGGCCCCGCGTCGCCGCCGAGGCGGAAGCGCACGATCACGTTGTCGCTGCCCGCCGGCACCTCGTGGCGCAGCTGCATCGGCCCCGGGAAGAACGGCGTCACCCCGGTCGTCTTGCCGCGCAGGTACAGCGACGCCCCGTTCGCCACCTTCTCCGGGTCGACGTGGACGCGCGGGCAGTCGTACAGCCCGCGCGCGTCGAAGCCGCGGACCAGCACGTCGATGTCGCTCTCGGTCCACTCGCCGCGGGCCAGCGCCTCCTCGGCGATCTCGAGCACCGTGAAGCTCGCCGTCTCGAGGTCCGCGTCGCTCGGCAGCCGCGGCAGCAGCTCGAACACCACCGGGTCCATCTTCTCGCGGCCGATCCGCTTGCGCGCCGCCCACATCGCGCCCATGAACGGCTCGCCGTCGTTGTGGACCTGACCGACGGTGTTGTCGGGGCAGCGCTTGGTGTTCTCGGCGTTGCGGATCGCGTTGCCGTAGCCGGGCCAGAAGCGGGCCACGTAGTCGCCCAGCAGCGGCTCGTTGGCGAGGATCACCGAGAAGTAGTCGGCGACCGCCTCGTTGATCCCGCCGGCGTCGTTGAGCACCCCGTCGGGGCGCAGCGTGCGGTCGCCGAGCCCGTCCGGCGTCAGCAGCGACACCATCCCGTGGCCGAGCTCGTGGTAGACGACGTCGCCGTCGTAGCCGAAGTCGACCGCCGCGCCCTGGCCGAAGATCATCGTCGGCCCCTTCTCCGGGTCGCAGGTGTTGGTCCAGTAGGCGTTGTTCAGCGGCGTGTAGTCGAGGTCGGGGTAGGCCGTCGACAGCTCGGTCGTGCGGTAGTTGGCGAGCATCGTCGACAGCTCGCACTTGAACGCGTCGACCCCGAACCGCCTCATCTCGTCGATGAAGCGCTCGGCGTGGTAGTACATCGACAGCTCGGCGTAGAGGTCGTCGTCGTCGGCGTTGTCCTGCGGGAAGATGACGTCGGGCAGCGGCAGGAAGTAGTCGCCGTTCTCGTCGGACACCGCGCGGTGGACCGCGTAGCACTTGCCCTCGGCCCACCACGGCTGGATCTGGTCGTCGGGCGGCGCCTCGAGCGTGCAGTTGAACGAGCGGATCCGGTCGCCCTCGAGCGGCTGCCCCGGCCCGGTCGCGTGGATCCCCGCCAGCTCGACCTCGACCGGCACCGGCGTCGACGCCGGGTTGGTCTGGAACACCCGCGCCCGCGACGACCGCACGTGCTCCCACTCGTCGAGGACGATGCCCGAGCTGGCCGACACCCAGATCGTCTTCTTGCTCGGCTCCGGGTCCCACTGCAGCGGCAGCTCGACCTCGTAGGCCAGCACCGGCTCGCCGAGGATCAGCTTGTAGACCAGCGTGCCCGGCTCCTCCGGCCCCTCCGCGTGCGCGTGGGCGGCCGCGATCGCCTCCGCCTCCGCGACGTCGATCCGCGCCTCCTCGGGCCGCAGCTGCGGACCTGCGAGCGGCCGCGACGCCGCGACCTCGCGCTCACCTGTCTTCTCGGACAGCACCGTCGCGAACGCCCCGCGCACCGGGATCCCGTGCAGCGTGTACGACTTGAGGGCCACCGTCGCCGCCCCGCTGCGCAGCGACATCGGCAGCGTACGGGCCTCCGCGGCCAGCTCCGGCGGTCCGGCGAGCGCGCGCGGCCACGCGACGCACAGCCCGAAACCGAACCCGAACCACCGCAAGCTCCGCGCGACCGTCATGAGCGCTCCTGCCGAGGCCACCAGCATACCCAAGATCGCCGGCCGGGCGGCGACCCAAGACGCCGGCCGATCACCCCAGGTCCGCGCCGGCGACGGGCCTGCCATGGGCGGGCGGCGCGACGCAAATTGGACGTTGGGCCGGCAAATCACGTAGCCTGCCCGGGTGCGCCCCTCGTTCGGCCAGCGCCTCGCAACCGCCGCCGCGGCCTTCGTGTGCTGCCTCGCTCCGCCCACGTCGGCCGCGACCCCGGTCGCCGAGTCCGCGCCTGCCGCCGCGCCGACCGACCTCGCCGGCCAGATCGATCTCTTGCTGCAGGCCAAGTTCCTCGCCCGCGCGCGCGTCGGTCTGCTCGTCGTCGACATGGCCACCGGGGCCCGGCTCTACGAGAAGAACCCCGACCTCGGCCTCAACCCGGCCAGCAACATCAAGCTCGTCACCACCGCCGCCGCGCTGTCGCTCCTCGGCCCCGAGCACCGCTACGTCACCCGCGTCTACGCCAAGAAGGGCGCACTCAAGGGCCACACCGTCGACGGCGACCTCTATCTCAAGGGCGGCGGCGATCCGTCGCTCGTCACCGCCGACCTCTATCAATTGGCCAGCGACCTGCGGGCGCTCGGCGTCACCAAGGTCACCGGCGGCCTCGTGCTCGACAGCACCGCCTACGACCGCGACGAGCTGCCGCCGCTGTTCGATCAGAAGGACGAGCTGGCCTCGTTCCGCGCCCCCGGCGGCGCCACGGCCGTCAACTTCGGCACTTACGTCGTCCTCGCCCGCCCCGGCGCCGGCGAGGGCGACCCGGCGATCGTCGCCATCGATCCCCCGGTCCCCTCGCTCAAGCTCAAGGCCAACACCGCCACCACCGTCGCCGGCGCGCGCAACCAGCTCAAGCTCGCCATCGGCACCACCGCCGAGGGCGTGGTCGAGATCGCCGTCGACGGCGCGATCGGCAAGGACGCCGCCGCGGCCGAGTACCGCTACCCGGTCGCGCGCCCGGCCGAGTACGCCGGCGAGGTGTTCCGCCTCGTCCTCAAGCAGCGCGGCATCAGCCTCGGGCGCAGCGCGGTCAAGTTCGAAGCTGTCCCCGAGGACAGCGAGCGCCTGGCCCTCGTGCGCAGCGAGCCGCTCAGCGTGCTGGTGCGCAGCGTCAACAAGCTGTCGAACAACTACGTCGCCGAGCACATCCTCAAGAGCCTCGACGACCACACCCCGGCCAGCTTCGCCGGCGGCCTCGCGCGCGTCCGCACCTGGCTCGCGGGCCTCGGCGTCGGCGTCGACGGCTTCGTCTACAACAACGGCTCCGGCCTCTACGACGCCAACCGGATCAGCGCGGCGCAATTGGTGCAGCTCTTGATCGCCGTCCATCGCGACTTCCGCTACGGCGCCGACTTCCTCGCCTCGCTGCCGATCGCCGGCGTCGACGGCACCCTGCGCGGGCGCATGCAGGAGGGCCGGGCCGCCCGGTTCGTGCGCGCCAAGACCGGCTCGCTGGACGGCGTCTCCACCCTCTCGGGTTACGCCGGCGCCGTCGGCCGCCCCCCGCTCGCCTTCGCCATCCTCTTCAACGACCTCGACGTGTTCGCCGCCCCGCAGGCGCGCGATCTCCAGAACCAGATCGCCGAGCTGCTCGCCGGCGCCGTCGCGGCCCGGCCCTGACCACTATCGTCCGCCTGAGCCCGGTGCTAGCCTGGCGCGATGAAGCACGCCGCCCTCGTCCTCGGAGCGCTCCTCGCCGGCGCCCCGCTCACCGCTCGTGCCACCGTGTTCGAGGACGGCAACAGCGCCGCGGCCCCGCCGGCCGGCGCCCCGCAAGACGAGGCCCCGCCGCCCGGCTGGGACGCGCTCAGCCCCGCCCAGCAGGAGAAGCTGGCCCAGCTCGACGAGGCCGGCATCCAGGCGCTCGCCGGCAAGATCGACCGCGGCGAGGCCCTCAGCGACGACGAGAAGCTGATCGCCGAGGGCCTGGCGATCCTCATGACCGCCGAGTTCGACGGCAAGCTGACCTATCAGACAGGTGACATCAAGATCGGCGACGGCCTGGCGACCCTCCGGCTCGGCCAGGACTACCGCTTCCTCGGGCCTGCCGACGCCCGGCGCGTGATCGAGGAGGCCTGGCACAACCCGCCCGGCGAGCTGCCGCTCGGCATGATCGTCCCGGCCAAGCTCAGCCCGGCCGACCCGCGCGGCTGGGGCGTCGTCCTCTCCTACGTCGAGGAGGGCCACGTCGACGACGCCGACGCCGCCAGCATCGACTACGACGAGCTCCTGGCGCAGATGAAGGAAGCGACCGAGAAGGAGAACGAGTCGCGCAAGGCCATGGGCTTCCCGGCGATGCACCTGGTCGGCTGGGCCGAGCCGCCGCGCTACGACCAGTCGCGCCACAGCCTCTACTGGGCCAAGGAGCTCGGCGGCGACGACGGCGGCGAGAACTCGCTCAACTACGCCGTGCGCGTGCTCGGCCGCAAGGGCGTGCTCGAGCTCAACGCCGTGTCGGGCATGACCCAGCTCGCCGAGATCCGCCCCGAGATGGAGAAGATCTACGGCCTGGTCGAGTTCGACGACGGCAACCGCTACAGCGACTTCAACCCCGACATCGACACCGTCGCCGCCTACGGCATCGGCGGCCTGATCGCCGGCAAGCTGGCCGCCAAGGCCGGCATCTTCGCCCTCCTCGCCAAGGGCGGCAAGTTCATCGTCCTCGCCATCGTCGGCCTGTTCGCCGGCATCCGCGCCTGGTTCACGCGCAAGAAGGAATAGCCCCGCGGGACAGGTCCTCGGGGACAGGCCGCGACGGCGACCCCGACCCGCAGGTGCGCGAGCGGGCCGCCCCCGGGCTGGCCGCGTTTCGTCGCCACCTCGACGGGACCGCAGGGGCTTGAGGGCCTGAGCAGACCGGTCCCTGGTGCCCCGGAAGCGTCGGCTCGCGCCCGCTCCGAGCAAGGGGCTCGCAAGACGGGCCCGTCCGGGACAGCCGTCGCGCTCCCGGTCGCACCTCGCGGACATCGCTCTCGAGGCAGGTGAACCCCTCGCGGCCGCCCCCCGCAGGCGGCGCTCGCGCCTGTCTCTCGAGACATCTGCTTCATGGTCACCCGCCCTCGCGGCCTGCCTGTTCGAGGCCGGCGCTGCGCCTCCTCGGCCGCCGCGGCTCGGCGCCACGCCTGTCTCTCGCGACAGGTACATCGGCCCGCGTCGATCGGTCTCTCGGGACATGTCTGTAAAGGCATGCCCTCGGAGGCAGACCGGGTCGACCGGGCGCCGGGCGCCTCCCCCGCCGCCGGGAACGCCTGACTTTCGGGACACCTGCCGGAGCCGCTCCCTGCGCGCGTCGCTGCGCCCTGCGCCGGCGGCGGGGGATCGGCCCAGGCCCGTGGGCCTGCGGGCGCAGCGGCGGCGGACCTTCGCTCACGAGCGCCGCGATCGCCGTGCGCACCGGCCTGCGCAGCCGCCTGCGTCGCCGCCGGAGCGCCGCGGGGGATCAGCGTTTCGCCGCCGCTGCGCCGCGCTGGCCGAGTGACGCACTGCGCATTCGATTGCGCACCATCCCGATCGCGGCGTACGGCGTGCTCAGCGGGCGTGCGTCAGAATTTGTCGCACCCGATCGGGGCGCGTAATGTCTTCCCTCGTCACTTCGGGGTCGCAATGGACGTCGGCATCATCACCAACCCCAACTCGAAGAAGAACTACCGCCGGCCGCAGCGTCGGCGCGCGCTCGAGCAGGCTGTCGGGCGTTACGGCGCGGTCGTCGAGACCCGGCGCCTCGACGAGCTCCCGAGGGCGATTCGTAACCTGCGTGAGGCCGGCTGTCGCTACTTCGTGTGCGACGGTGGCGACGGCACCCTCCACTGGGTCCTCAACACCCTCCACGCCGACGCCCGGCAGACCGGCGCCACGCGCCTCCCGATCGTCGTCCCCACCAACGGCGGCACCGTCGACTTCGTCGCCCGCAAGGCCGGCCTCAAGGGCGACGCCGACTCGATCGTCCGCCGCCTCGTCGGCCGGCTCGAGCGCGGCGAGCCGATCCCCACCGTCACCATCGACACCTGCAAGATCGTCGGCGCCCCGATCGGACAGGAACTTTCGGACAGCACGCAGGCGCCCGCGTTCGAGCGCGTCGGCCTGGCCGCCGCCCTCGGCGGCGTCGCCCAGGCGTTCTTCGACCGCTTCTACGCCCTGCCGAAGGAGCGCGGCGCGCTGGCCATCGCCGGGGTCATCGGCGCCGCCGCCGGCGGCGCGCTGGTCAGCACCCTCGCCAGCAACCTCGCCCCCCCGCTGCAGCGCTTCATCCCCGACGAGATGCGCAGCTACGCCACCGACTTCTTCCGGCCCACCCGCGCCCGCGTCGAGGTCGACGGCCGCGAGCTCCCGTTCGCCAGCTTCGCCTCGATGCAGGTGGGCGCGATCGACATCAACCTCGCCGGCGTCGTCCGCTGCTTCCGCCACGCGCGCGAGGGCGGCGTCCTCCACTTCCAGGCGCTCGACACCACCCCGATCGGCGTCGTCGCCAACGTCCCCAACATCGTCCTCGGCACCCCGATCCTCGGCCGCAAGGTCTACGACGACAAGGCCCGCCGCGTGCGGATCACGGCCGAGGACGGCGAGGTCCTGAACCCCGTCATCGACGGCGAGCAGTTCCACGGCCTCGGCCACGTCGAGCTCACCCTCGGCCCCCGCGTCGAGCTGCCGACCTTCGCCTCCAACTGAGCTCCGGCGGGTCCGCCAGCCCCGGCCGCACTCGCGCCGCCGGGGCTCGTCGCGACCGGCGACGTTCAGGCCATCGCTTCACCTGACTCTCGGGACAGACGCCGCGCCTCTCGCCCGGCTCGTCGCCCCCGGGACGTCTCCTCGCCGACGCGGGTCCGCCTCACCGTCGACCCGCGAGACCGACCAGGCCTCACGCGTTCGGCACCGCTCGCCCGCGCCCCGGGTCCGTCCCCTTCGGTCTGCGACAGCCCGCCCTCGGTCCCTGCGCCCCCGTCCGCGAGGTTTTACCGACCTCTTACCGACGCCGCCGCGAACTGTGCCACGATCGACGGGTGACCGAGCCTGCCCCGCGGATCTTGATCGTCGAGGACGAGCCGGCGATCCGTCACGGCCTCGTCGAGCTGTTCCGCTCGCAGGGCTACGCGCTCGAGGTCGCCGAGGACGGCCACGCCGCGCTCGCCCGCCTCGCCTGCGCCCAGTTCGACCTCGTCCTCCTCGACATCATGCTGCCGGGCGTCGACGGCCTCGGCGTCCTGCGGCAGACGCGGGCCCGCGGCGACCTCGTGCCGGTCCTCGTCCTCACCGCGCGCGGGGCCGAGGCCGACATCGTCGCCGGGCTCGACGCCGGCGCCGACGACTACGTCACCAAGCCGTTCGGGATCCGCGAGCTCCTCGCGCGCGCCCGCGGCCTCCTCCGCCGCGCGCGCCCGGCCCCCGCCAGTCCATCGTTCCGCGTCGGCGACGCCCTCGTCGACCTCGCCCGCCTCACCATCACCTGGCCCGGGGGACAGCTCGAGCTCACCGCCCGCGAGGGCCTGATCCTCGACTTCCTGCGCGCCCGGCCGGGCGTCGGCGTCACCCGCGAGGAGCTCCTCACCCAGGTGTGGGGCTACCACGACGGCACCGTCCGCACCCGCACCGTCGACGTCCACATCCTCCAGCTGCGCGGCAAGCTGCGCCAGCTGCCCGGCGGCGACGACTGGATCGGCACCGTCCGCGGCCGCGGCTACCGCTGGGACGCGCGATGAGCCCCGCCCGCCGCACCCTCGCCCTCGGCCTCGGCGTCGCCGCGCCGACCCTCGCCCTCGCGCTCGGCTGGTTGCTCGCCGGCCTGCGCGAGCGGGCCATGCTCGCCGAGCAGCGCCGGGGCGAGCTGGTCCAGGCCGCCGAGCTGCTGCGGGCCGCCGTGCGCGAGAGCCTCGAGGAGCTGCGCCGCCGCGAGGACGCGCGCCCGTTCGAGCACTACGGCCGGTTCTACCGCCCGCCCGAGGTGCTCGCGCTCGGCGAGGCCGTCGCCCTCTCGCCGCTGGCCGGCGAGCCCGACGACCCGCGGATCTCCGCCTACTTCCAGATCGATCCCGACGGCCGCGTGCGCACCCCCTACGCGACCGAGCCGGGCGGCTCGCCGCGGGCCGTCGCCGTCGAGGCGACCGTCGCCGGCCCCGAGTTCGCCCCGCTGCGCGCCCTCAGCTTCGGCAGCGGCGCCCCGGCCGGCGACCCATCGCTCACCGTCGCCCTCAACGACCTCGGCAACGCCGCCTACCGCGACCTCGCCGACGCCCGCCGCGGCGACGCCCTGGCCGCCGAACGGGCCCAGAAAGTCCGGCTGCCGCAGACCAGCCGCAACCTCGTCACCTGGGACGCGATCCAGAGCCAGCAGGCGCAGAACGCCCCGCCCCCGCAGCAGGCCAGCGCCGAGCCGGTGTTCGAGGCGATCCAGCAGCAGTACGCGGCCGGTCCCCAAGGACATGTCTCTGCGGACGGGTCGCAAAGGCCATTGCCGAAAGCGCATGTCCCTGAAGACATTCCACAGGAGGCGGGTCCGAGCCTCGACTACTCGCCGATGACCTACCTGCGGCTCGGCCGGACCGTCGTCCTGCAGCGGGTCGTCAGCCACGCCGGCGCCGGCTCGGTGCAGGGGGCGGTGCTCGACGAGGGCCGGCTCGCCGGCGAGTGGCTCGCCGCGCTGGTCGCCCGCCACGCCTTGCCGGAGGCCACCCCGACGATCGCCGCGACCTCCGCCGCCGAGGCGTGCGCGCTCGCGCGGCCGGTCCACGACGAGGTCTTGCCCGACCTCGCGTTCTGCTTCCCCGCCCCCGCGGCCCCGCCCGGCGGCTCGCTCGTCCTGCAGCTCGGCGTCCTGCTCGGCCTCGGCGGCGTGGTCGCGGCGGCGCTCGTCGCCATCGCCCGGGCCGCGCGGCGGTCGGACGAGCTGTCGGCGCAGAAGACCGCCTTCGTCTCGGCCGTCTCGCACGAGCTGCGGACCCCGCTGACCACCCTGCGCATGCACGCCGAGATGCTGCAGGAGGGCCTCGTCGCGCCCGAGCGGCTGCCCGTCTTCTACGACGACCTCGCCCACGAGAGCGTGCGACTGAGCCGCCTGGTCGAGAACGTCCTCGCCGTCGCCCAGCTCGAGGAGGGACGGCGCGTCCTGCAGCTGCGGCCGGGCGATCTCGCCGCGCAGATCCGCGACATCGTCGACGACCAGGCGCGCCACGTCGAGCGGCGCGGCTTCCCCCCGGTTGAGCTCGCCCTCCCCGACGAGCCGGTGGTCGTCCGCTGCGACCCGCAGGCGATCGAGCAGATCCTCGTCAACCTCCTCGACAACGCCCTCAAGTACGCCGCCGACCAGCGCGCGGCCGGCCTGCGGGTGGCGCTCGAGGTCGAGGGCGACCAGGCCGTCCTGCGCGTCCAGGACCGCGGCCCCGGGATCCCCGAGGCCGACCGCGACCGCGTGTTCGACCGCTTTTACCGGGTCGCGCGGGAGCGGGACGCCCACACCCCCGGCACCGGCCTCGGCCTCGCCCTCGTGCGCGAGCTGGCCCGCGGGCACGGCGGCGAGGCCGTGGCGCTCGCGCGTCCGGGCGGCGGCGCCGAGCTCCAGGTCCGCTTCCCGCTCGCATCCGCCGCGGCCCGGCCGACGTGATCGTCGCGTCGTGGCCTGCAGCGGCGGCGCGGCATCTCGCCACACCACGGCCGCCCGTCGCCCCCGCGCAGCCGGCCGGCCTCGAACAATATCGCCGACTTGCGGGCGGCCCCCGGCTGTCGGGCGGAAGTACGCGTCTTGCTGAGGCCAGGGCCCGGGGGCAAACTAATGCACGCTCGCCCCCATTGAGGAGCTCAGCATGATCCGCCGCGCCGCCCCGCTCGCCGCCGCCCTCGCCGTCACGCTCGCCTGCCCCGAGGTCTTCGCCAGTCCTTGGGGCCATGTCCCGGCGAACCTGTCCCTTCGTTCCAACGTCCAGCCCACCGAAACGACCGTCGTCGTCGAGTCCGGCCCCGCGCCGGCGGCTCCGACCCCGGCCGCTCCGGCGCCCGTCGCCGCCCCCCAGCCCTACGCCGACCCGGCCGCGCCCGCCCCGGTCGCCGAGGGCCCGCAGCCCTACGCCGACCCCGGCAGCATGCCCACCACCGTCGGCTACGCCCCGCCGCCGCCGATGCCCCGCAAGCGGCGCAAGGGCCTGATGATCGGCGGCTGGGTCATGTTCGGCTCGTCGTACCTGGCGACCGCCTTCGTCGCCGCGATCGTCCACGACACCTGCAACCTGACCCGCAACCCCAACTGCAAGAACGCCGCCGCCTTCAGCCTGATCCCCGCGATCGGCCCGTTCATGGCCATCCCCTACATCGAGACCGACGCGATCACGCCCAAGGTTTTGATGGCCTTCCCGGCGCTGGTCCAGATCGCCGGCCTGACGATGGGCATCATCGGCACCGTGCAGTTCGTCCGCGACGGCCGCGAGCCGCGCTACGTCGGCGTCGACGGGCTCAAGCTCGGCAACAAGCTGCGCCTCGGCGTCGCCCCCACCCGCTTCCTCGACGGCGGCACCCTCACCCTGGGCGCCCGCTTCTGACCTCGCTCCTCGCGCCTCGCGTCTTCACCACGCCCCGCGGCCCCTCAGCTCGCTCCCGGTCACCTGAACGCAAGGACCTGTCCTCATGTTCACGTCACGCATCGCCGCCCTCACCGCCGCCGTCAGCCTCGTCGGCCTCCCGCTGGTCCCGAACACCGCCGCCGCCAGCCCCTACCTCGTCAAGCTGCACGCCGACGACGTCCCGGCGGGCTACGCCCCGGCGGGCACGCACGAGGTGATCGTCGAGGCGGTCCCCGTGCCCGAGGCGCCGCCGGCCCCGCCCGAGCCGGTGGCCGAGGCCGTAGTCGTCACCGCGCCGACGGTGCAGCCGTACAGCGACCCCACGCTGCGCGGCCCGACCACCACCACCGTGATCGTCGCCCCGCCGCCCGCCGCGCCCGCCGCCCCGCGCCGCCCGCCGCCGCCGCCCAAGCGCGGCCTCGGCCTGATGATCGCCGGCTTCTCGATGTTCGGCACCACCTACTTGCTCACCGCCTGGGCCGGCGCCATGAGCCACGACGGCCACGGCGGCTGCAACCGCACCAAGCACGACTGCCGCGAGATGGGCAAGGCGCTGATGGTCCCGTTCGTCGGGCCGATGCTGGCCTCGCAGGGCTCCGACAGCGCGCGCGAGACCTTCGGCCTGTTCCTCGTCTCCGGCATCCAGATCGCCACCTTCGTCATGGGTGTCGTCGGCGCCGTCCGCTACTCGCGCTACAAGCAGTGGGAGCGCAATTTCGCCGGCATCCCGGTCGGCAAGTCCGGCCTCGCCGTCGCGCCGATGCCCCGCTTCGACGGCGGCGGCCTCGGCCTCAACTACCGCTTCTGATCGCGGCCCTCCGCCCCCCGGTTCGGCCCGCGGCGCCCCGGCCCCGCGGGCCGACGCGTCTCGGCGCTCTGCGACGACGACCCACGGTTCGAGCACGCCTCGGCACGGGCCGACCCGGGTCACGCGTGCGAGCGCTCCTCCGAGCTCGGCGCGTGCGCCTGCTTCGTCGTCACCTCTTCGCGCCGATGCAGTGCTTCAGCGCCTCGCGCAGCGTGGCGAACACGTCGATCCCGCGCAGGTCGACGCCGAGCGTGACGATCGTCTGGGCGATGCCGGGGTTGATGCCCGTGATCACCCCTTCCGCGCCGAGCAGGCGGATCGCGCGGATCATCGCGATCAAGTGGTTCGCCGTCGACGTGTCGACCACCTCGATCCCCGTCATGTCGAGGATCGCATGGCGAGCGCGCATGCGGCCCACGGCCTGCAGCAGGCTGTCCATGATCTCCGCCGTGCGCACGCTGTCGACCAGGCCGATGAGCGGCAGCGCCAGGATCCCCTCCCACACCTCGATGATCGGCGTCGACAGCTCGCGGATCACCCGCTGCTGGCGCTCGATCAGCTCGATCTTCTCGAGCAGCTCCCGCTCGCGCGCGCGGGTCGCCGTGGCCTCGATCGTGATCGTCACCAGGCCCGCGTCGCTGCCGGGAGGGACGGGGATGTGCCAGTTCTCCCAGATCTTCCCATACTCCTCGAGCACCGTCATCGGCATTGATTCGCCGGCGAGGCCGCGGCGGATGAACGCAGCCGTCTCGCTGTCGCCGTACAGCGCGAACGCGTTGTGCCCGACGAATTGATTGGGCGCGATGCCGACCGACTCGAGCCCCTTGCCCTCGAGCAGCATGTACGTGCCCTCGCGGTCGAACACGCTGACCACCGTCGGCAGGTGGCTGAGGAACGCGCGCAGCGCCACGTGCTCGAGCTGCGCCTGCTTCTCGGCCGCCGCCGCCGCCGTCACCTCGCGCCCGTAGCAGACCGCCCCGACCCGCGCGCCCGCCTCGTCGTACTCGGCCGCCGGCGACCACTCGATCACGCGCCCGTCCGCCAGCGGCAGGCGCACGGTCTGGCTGTCCCCGAGGACAGCTCGCCAGTCACCGCCGTGAGTCGGCACCAACTCCGCGACGTCGCGACCGACCGCCGCGTCGCGCGTCACGCCCAGCAGCTGCTCGGCGCCCTCGTTCCACTCGGTGACCCGCAATTCCAGGTCGAGCCCGACCACCGCGAACGGGACCCGATGGCCCCCGATACGTCGTTCCATCGCCGCATTTCACCACATCCTCCGCCGGCGGCGTCGCCGCTCCGCGGCCCTGCGCCGCACCCGCCTCACACACGCGGGGCCGACCGTGCTGCCGCGGAGCACGGCGCGGCAGCCCGCCGCACGTCGTCCGACACGCGGCGCTGGAACGCGTTGCAGAAACAAGTTTCGCCGACATGTCCGCGAGGACATGTCCTCAGAACGCGTGCTCGCTCTGCAGGTACAGCGCCCCGCCTTCCTTGCCGAAGCCGCCCTCGACGCGGAACACCACGAAGCGGTCCCAGATCAGCAGCAGGCCCGGGCCGCCGGACACGTACCAGTGCTTGAGGAGGTCGGTCATCTTTTGCGACACGAGACCCGCCTCGACGAACAGCTCGAGCCCGACCCCGAGCGTGTGGCGGCGGATCTTGAACTCCACCGGCGCGAACCGCAGCTCGAAGGAGGCCGTCGCCTTGTGCTTGCCGATGAAGCGGCGGCGACCGAAGCCGCGGCCGACGAACGCGCCGCCGTAGGCGTCCATCGGGAACAGCCCGCCGAACTCGCCGAGCGTCATCAGCGGCGGCTCGCCCCACAGCGAGTCGAACGTGACGCGGTGCGCCAGCACCACCTTCGACTGCCCGAGCGACCAGTAGTGGCGCATGGTCCCGTGGAAGCGGCCCCAGTTCGACGTCGAGCCGGTCCACTTGCCGGCCGCGTCGAACGTCACGTCGATGAGGCTGCCCTCGGTCGGGCTCCAGTCGTTGTCGCGGCTGTCCCACGTCAGGCCGAGGCGGACGATGCCGCGCCGCCACGTCCCCTCGGCGCTCGGCAGCTCCTCCAACAGGCGGCTGTTCGCGTAGCCGCGGATCACGTCCACGTAGTAGAAGATCCCCGAGTAGTGGCGCAGCGTCCCGGGCGACCGTCCGGGCCGCTCGACGGTGTAGAGCGGGTGCTCGAACGTGAACCACCCGCCCCAGTTGTCCATGCGGATCAGGTTGTAGGGCGCCTCCAGCTCCCCCGAGCTGATCGTGCCGTGGTTGTTGACCCCGTAGAACGGATAGACCGGGTCGAGCGAGGCCCAGAAGCCGAAGTTGAAGATCTCGCGGCGGCCCAGCATGTCGCGCATGCGGGCGCTGAGGATGTGATCCTGGACCAGCTTGGTCGACACGCGCGACCACGCGAGCCCGTACACGCGGTTGAAGTTGTCGTTGGGCAGGCGGTACGCGTAGTTGAGCGAGCCGCCGAGCGTCAGGCCGGTCGCGGGCTGCGAGCTGAGGTGCGGCAGCGGCAGCAGGCGGTGCCGGTTGTCGCGCTGGCGACGGGTCCGCTTGCGGAAGCGTCGACCTGTCGGCGGCGTGACCGGCACGCTCGCCTCCGGCAACTCGGGCCTCGGCGGACCGTTCTCGACCGCGATCGGCTTGCTGGGCGGCAGCTTCGGCCCCTCCGGGGGCACGCCCGGAGGCGTCGCCGGCGTCGCGCCGGGGACGGGCGACGGCGCGAGCGCGAGGGCGATGGCGCAGGCTGCGAACAAGGATTCGGGGTCCGGGGCAGTGTTGACCGCGCGCGCAGCCGATGCAAGGACCGGCTTGCCCGTGGAGCGCGCGACGCGCTAACTTGCGCGCACTGCGAAGATGCCCGCCCCGATCGCCATCTTCTACGAGCACCCGGACTGGTTCCGTCCTCTGTTCAGCGAGCTCGAGCGGCGGCGCCTGCCCGTCGTCCGTCTCGCCGCCGATCAGAGCCGCTTCGACCCCGCCGAGCGCGAGCCCCCGTACGGCCTCGTGTTCAACCGCGCAAGTCCCTCCGCCTACCTGCGCGGGCGCGGCCAGACCACGCATTACACCCTCGCCATCTTGCGGCACTGGGAGCGGCGCAAGATCCCCGTCGTCAACGGCAGCGCCGTCTATCGCTACGAGGTCTCCAAGGCCGACCAACTGGGACTGCTCGACGACCTCGGCCTCGGCTACCCGCGGGCTCGCGTCATCAACCACGCCAGCCAGGCGCTCCCCGCCGCCGAGGGTTTGCGCTGGCCGATCCTCGTCAAGGCCAACGTCGGCGGCAGCGGGGCCGGGATCCGCCGCTTCGACAGCCCGGCCGAGCTCGTCGCGGCCGCCGAGCGCGGCGAGCTCGATCTCGGCGTCGACCAGACCGCGCTGGTGCAGGAGCTGTGTCCCCTGCGCGGCGGTCGGATCGTGCGCGTCGAGGTCGTCGGCCGCAAGTTCCTCTACGCGATCGAGGTGTTCCCCCCGCCCTCCTCGTTCAACCTGTGCCCTGCCGACGCCTGTCAGACCGCCGACGGCCGCGACCTGGTGCGCTCCGCCTGCGCCCTCGATGCCCCCAGGACCGGCATGCGCGTCCAGGGCTACACGCCCCCGCCCGAGGTCATCCGCGCGGTCGAGGCGATCGCCGAGGCCGCCTCGCTCGACGTCGGCGGCGTCGAGTACCTCGTCGACGACCGCGACGGCGAGATCTACTACTACGACATCAACGCCCTCTCGAACTTCGTCGCCGACGCCCCCAACGTCGTCGGCCTCGACGCCTTCGCCCGCTGCGTCGACTACCTGCAGGCCCGCTGGGAGGCCGGCGTCTGACCCTCCGACCATGTAGGAACGGACATGCGACGCCCGTCCCCTCTCGCCGGCCGGCCGGCGTCTGACCCTTCGACCACGTAGGAACGGACATGCGCTTCGGTTACTGGCTCCCCGTGTTCGGCGGCTGGCTGCGCAACGTCCCCGACGAGGGCATGGCGGCCACCTGGGACTACGCGCGCCGGCTCGCCGTGCGCAGCGAGGAGCTCGGCTACGACCTCACCCTCGTCGCCGAGCTGTTCCTCAACGACATCAAGGGCCCGGCCGCGCCGACGCTCGACGCCTGGACCACCGCCGCCGCGCTGGCCGCCGTCACCACCCGCCTCGAGCTCATGGTCGCCGTGCGGCCGACCTTCCACAGCCCGGCGATCTTCGCCAAGCAGGCCGCCAACCTCGACCGGATCAGCGGCGGCCGGCTCGCGCTCAACGTCGTCTCCTCGTGGTGGTCCGACGAGGCCCGCCGCTACGGCGTCCGCTTCGAGCGCCACGACGACCGCTACGCCCGCACCGACGAGTGGCTGCGCGTCGTCACCGGCGCGTGGAGCGAGCCCGAGTTCTCGTTCCGCGGCCGGTACTACCAGGTCGAGGCCTGCGTGCTCGCGCCCAAGCCGGCGCGCAGGCCCGTGATCTACGCCGGCGGCGAGTCCGAGGCCGCCAAGTCGCTGATCGCCCGCGCCTGCGACGCCTACGTCATGCACGGCGACCCGCCCGAGCGCGTCGCCCCCAAGATCGCCGACATGCGCCGCCGCCGGGAAGCCCTGGCCCTGCCGCCGATGCGCCACGGCATGGCCGCCTACGTCATCGTCCGCGCCAGCGAGGCCGAGGCCGAACGCGAGCGCGCGCGGATCACCGACGTCTCCGAGGGCTCGCCCGGCTACGCCAACTACCGCGATTTCTTACAGAATACCCAGCTCGAGCAGCAGGTCAGCCGCGAGGACTACTCGGTCTCGAACCGGGGCCTGCGCGCCGGCCTGGTCGGCACCCCCGAGCAGGTCGCCGACCGGATCCGCCGCTTCGAGGCCGCCGGCGTCGACCTCCTGCTCCTCCAGTGCAGCCCCCAGGCCGAGGAGATGGAGCGCTTCGCCGCCGACGTCATGCCGCTGCTGCGCTGAAGGACATGTCTTTACTGGCATGTCTTCGACGACATGTCCCGGCAAACATTACCTTGACGACATGCCCTTCGTGACATGTCGAGAGTTCGCATCGGCGGGCCCCGTGGAAGGGCTCGACGACGCGGCCGCGTCGGTCGAAGTCCGCGAGCGAGCCGGAGCCGCCTCCACGCGAGGGCGGCCCCCGGGTCCGCGCCTCCCAGGACAGCCGGGGACGAACCCAGGCCGTCCGCGGCTGCCGCGAGCTCTGCGGCCGGGAGAAGCTCCCTGTCTCGCCGAGAAAGGGCAACCAACCCGCGTTGTCGCCTCTCCTCACGTCGCCCCCCTGCAAGACCTTCCTGCCGCCGCGCGACCTCTCGGTGTGAGACTCCGGCTGCTCCTCGCCCTCGCCTTCGCGCCCTCCTGCATCGACTTCGTCCTCGACGCCGACCTCGACGGCCCGCAGGTCGTCGCCAGCGACCTGCCCGGCCCGCGCGCCGTCGAGGTCCCGGTGGCGGGCCCGTGGCGGCTCGAGTTCAGCGAGCCGCTCGACCCTCGCCGCCTGCGCGTCGCCCTGCTCGCCTGGGACACCGTCGGCGCCTGCGCGCTCACCCCCGAGTGCGACGAGGGCAGCTGCGAGCGCGGGCGCTGCCAGATCGACCCGGTCGCCGACGCCGACCTCCGCGCGCTCGAGCGCGGCGACCCGCTCGAGCGCGCCATCCCGCTCGCGCTGACGCTCGAGGACCTGCCCGATCGGCCAGGTACCCGCCTCCATGTCACCCCCGAGCGTCCGCTCGAAGCGCACGCCCGCCACAGCCTGCTGGTGTTCGCCCGCGACCGCCGCGGCGCCCCGCTGGTCGACGACGACGGCGAGGCCGCCGTGTGGCGGCGTGACCTCGTCACGGCCGGTCCCGCCAGCTCCGGCCCGGCGCCGCGGCTCGTCTCGCCGCCGCCCGGCGCCGACCTCGTGCCCACCGATCTCGCCCGCGTCGACACCGCCTTCCCCCGCCCGGTCGTCGCCGCCCCTGGCGACACCTTGCAGCTGCGCGCCGCCGATCACCACCGCGACCTCCTCGACCCCGTCCCGTGCCCCGGCTGGGTGCCCGGCCTCTGCCTGTCCTGGAGGACATCCGCGCCGCTGCTCCCCGGCGTCGTCTACGAGCTCGGCGGCGGCAGCTTGCGCGACCGCGCGGGCCGCCGGGTCGTCGCGCCGCGCGAGTTCGCCGCCTTTCGCAGCGGCCCCGGCCCCGACCTCCGCCCGCCCGACCTCGCCGGTCTGTCCTTCGCCCAGGTCGGCCGCTGCCTCCACGCCCGCCTGCACGCCCACGAGCCGCTGCGCCTGCGCCTCACCGCCGGCCCCGGCGCGCGCGAGCTCGTGGCCCCGCCCGGCCCCGTCGACCTCGCCCTCCGCCTCGACGCCCCCGCGGGCGCCCGCGTCACCGCCACCCTCCAGGCCTGGGATCTCGCCGGTCGCGCCGCCGAGCGCAGCTCGGAACATGTCCTCGGGGGCAGCTTCGATCGCGGCGCCCCGCCGCTCGCGCTCGCCGAGGTGCTGGCCAACCCGCGCGGCCGCGAGCCGGCGCAGGAGTTCGTCGAGCTGGCCGACCTCCGCGCCGCCGGCGACCCGCTCCTCGTCAGCGGCCTGCGCCTCGTCGACGGTCCCGCGGGCGCCCTCGACCTCGCCGGCGGCGATCTCCTGCCGCCGTTCACCTCCGCGCCCGGCCAGCGCCACGTCGTCGTCCCCGCCGCCTACGACCCGGCCCAGGGCGACGATCCCGGCCCCCCGCCGGGCGCCTCGCTGCTGCGCGTCGACGCCTCGCTGGCGGCCGGCGGGCTCAAGAACAGCCCCGGCGAGGCGCTCATCCTGGTCTTCGAGTCAGGTCCGAAAGGCCCTGTCGTATTGGACAGCTACGGCGGCTGGCACGACCCGGGCGATCTCCCGGGGCGCTCGCTCGCCCGCGACCCGGGCGGCTGCGACACCCCCGCCGCCTGGGCGCCGCACCCGAGCGGCCGCGCGAACCCGGGCACCGGCCCGTGAACGTTGCCGACCGGCGCGCGATCGGCGATGCTCCGCCGCCGCATGGCGTCCCCCGAGACCCCCGCAGACGACGCCGCCGGCGAGCGGATCGAGGGGGCCGTGCTGCGCGTCGTCCACCACAACCCGCAGACCCGCTACACGGTGCTACGGGTGGTGCGGCCCGGCGAGGTCGCGCCGCAGACGTGGGTCGGCCGCTCGACCGGCATCGAGGAGGGCATGCAGGTCACGGCCGCGGGCGAGTGGACGCACCACCCGAACTACGGCAAGCAATTCAACTTCGCCAGGATCGCCGCCAAGGCCCCGACCACCCTGCCGGGCATCCAGCGCCGGCTCGAGCGCTACCCCGGCCTCGGCGCCGAGAAGGCCGAGCGGATCGTCCAGCGCTTCGGCCTCGACACCCTGGCGATCCTGGACAAGTCGCCGCGCCGCCTGCTCGAGGTCGAGGGCATCGGCCCGAAGACGCTCGAGCGGATCTTGGCCCACCACACCGCGCGCGGCGGCCCGACGGCGGAGATCGAGAATCAATTGCTCGAGCTCGATCTGCCGACCCACTTCGCCGACGCGATCAGCCAGCGCTTCGGCGAGACCGCGCTCACCGTCCTGCGCCAGCACCCCTACCGCCTGGCCCGCGAGGTCCGCGGGATCGGCTTCATCACCGCCGACAAGATCGCCCGCGCCCTCGGCGTCGACCTCGAGAGCGACGAGCGCATCGAGGCCGGCCTGTTCCACACCCTCGAGCAGTCGGAGCAGAACGGCCACTGCGCCCTGCCGCTGCCGATCCTCGTGCAGAACGCCGAGCGCCTGCTCGAGCTCCCGCCGGTCCGCATCGAGGCCGCGGCGATGGCCCTGGTCCGCTCCGGCGCGCTCGTGCTCGACCAGCGCGAGGGCGACGAGGGCGAGCCGCTGCCGCCGCTGTGCTACCCGCCGCGCTTCTACGACGCCGAGCGCAACGTCGCCGAGATCCTCACCGACATCGCCCTCGGCGCCGGCAAGGGTCGCGGGCGCTGGACCGAGGTCGCGCCGCCGCCGGGGCTGTCGGCCGGCCAGCTCGCCGCGATCGCGGCGATCCGCGACGCCGGCCTGGTCGTTTTGACCGGAGGGCCAGGGACGGGCAAGAGCACCGTCACCCGCGCGATCATCGACACCGCGCTCGCCAACGAGTCGCCGGTGCTGCTGGCCGCGCCCACCGGTCGGGCCGCCAAGCGGCTCGCCGAGGCCACCGGTCAGCGCGCCACCACGATCCACCGCCTGCTCGAGATCGAGGGCGGCACCGGCGAGTTCTTCCACAACGCCCACAACCCGCTGCCCGAGGGCCTGGTCGTGATCGACGAGGCGTCGATGCTCGACCTCCCGCTGGCCGAGGCGCTGCTGCTGGCGCTCACGCCCCAGCACCGGCTCCTCCTGGTCGGCGACGCCGATCAGCTGCCCTCGGTCGGCCCCGGCAACGTCCTGCGCGACGTCCTCGCCGCGGCCGACCGGCCCGACTCGCCGATCCCGGTGGTGCGCCTGACCCAGATCTTCCGCCAGGCCGAGGGCTCGTCGATCGTCACCTCGGCCCACGCGATCCTGCGCGGCAAGGTCCCCGAGTCCGACCGCGCCGAGGGCGGCCAGTTCTACGTCGTCCAGGCCCGCGACAGCGAGCGCGCCCACGAGCTCGTGCTCAAGGCGATCACCGAGCGGATCCCCAAGGCCTACGGCCTCGACCCGCGCACCGAGGTCCAGGTGCTGTGCCCGATGCACAAGGGCAAGGCCGGCACCGAGGCCCTCAACGCCGCGCTGCAGGCCCACCACACCGCCGGCGCGCCCGAGCTGGTGCTGCCCGGCCGCCCGCCGCGGACCTTCCGCGTCGGCGACCGCGTGATGCAGACCAAGAACGACCACGAGCGCGGCGTCTTCAACGGCGACATCGGCCTCGTCACCGCCGTCGACCCCGAGCGCCAGATCCTCACCGTCGAGATCGACGGCGACCCTGTCCCTTACGACAGCAAGCAGCTCAGCGCGCTGCAGCTCGCCTACGCCGTCTCGATCCACAAGAGCCAGGGCAGCGAGTTCCCCGCCGTGGTCGTGCCGCTGCTCGGCGAGCACCACGTCATGCTCCGCCGCAACCTGCTCTACACCGCCGTCACCCGCGCCCGCCGCCTGTGCGTCCTGGTCGCCGACCCGCGCGCCCTGACCCAGGCCGTCCACCGCAGCGACGCCGCCCGCCGGTTCACCGGACTGCGCGAGCGCCTGCTCGCCGCCCTGCGCGAGCGCCTCGGCGAGCGCCGGACCGTGCGCCACATCGACGGCGCGTGAGCGCCGTGGCCACGCTTTTCGGACATGTCCTTTACGACATGCCCTGACGGACATGGTTTATCAGGCATGTCCTCGAGGGCATGTCCGAACGCCCTCCGCGGCGCGCCGGCCCCCTGGCCCGGGCGTGACCTGGCCGCGCGGGATCGGCGCCAGGCGCTGCGGCGGCCCGGGGTGGCGCCGCGGCTCGATCTCCGTCGCCTTCGCGGCCTCTTCACGGTCGGCGACGTCGCCTTCTCGCGGTGGAACTCCCGGGGTCGACGAAGGCGCCGGGGCAGCCGGTCGCCGCGTCCGCCGCCGGCCGGCGCACGAGCCGGAACGCACGTTCCGACGCACTGCCGGCGCGCCCCCGGGCCTCGGCGAGGACGCGCCCCAGGGCCCCCTCCCCGGCCTTGCGGGGTGCTTTTTTCCGTCTGGCGCGTGTGGTACTGACCTCGGTCAGCATGTCCGGCCACAGCAAATGGTCCACGATTAAGCGCAAGAAGGGGGCGCTCGACGCCCAGCGTGGCAAGATCTTCACCAAGATCGCCCGCGAGATCATGGTCGCCGCGAAGGACGGCGGCGGCGACCCGGCCGGCAACCCGCGCCTGCGCACCGCGCTCTTGGCCGCCAAGGCCGCCAACATGCCGAAGGAGAACCAGGAGCGGGCGATCAAGAAGGGCACCGGCGAGCTCGCCGGCGTCACCTTCGAGAACGTGCTCTACGAGGGCCGCGGCCCCGGTGGTTCGTGCTTCATCGTCGAGGTGCTGACCGACAACAAGAACCGCACGGTCGCCGAGATCCGCACCGCCTTCGGCAAGTCGGGCGGCGAGATGGTGTCGAACGGCGCCGTCGCCTGGATGTTCGACCACAAGGGCGTGCTCGAGGTGCCCAAGGCCAAGATCAGCGAGGAGGCGCTGATGGAGCGCGCCCTCGGGGCCGGCGGCGAGGACATCCAGGACTGGGGCGAGACCTGGGCGATCATGTCGTCGCCGAGCGACCTCGCCGGGCTGCAGTCCGAGCTCGCCGATCTCGAGCCGACCGGCGGCGTGCAGTGGATCGTCAAGCCCGAGAACGAGAAGGCGCTCGACGGCGACGTGGCGGTCTCGGTGGCCAAGTTGTGGGCCAAGCTCGACGAGCACGACGACGTCCAGAGCTGCTACACCAACGCCACCCTGCCCGACGACGTCATGGAGGAGCACGGCCCGTAGGCCGCGGACCCCGTTGACGCCTGCCACGCGGATCCTCGGCGTCGATCCCGGAACGCGGATCGTCGGCTACGGCCTCCTCGATCACCGGCACGGGGCTCGCCCCGCCTACGTCGAGTGTGGCGTCATCCGCCTGCGCGAGGAAGACCCGATGCCGGTGCGCCTGTCCGTCCTCGCCCGCACGATCGCCGAGCTCATCGCCGAGTTCGGCCCGCGCGTCCTCTCGCTCGAGGCCGCCTTCCACGGCGTCAACGCCAGCTCCGCGCTCAAGCTGGGCCAGGCCCGCGGCGCCGTGATGGCCGTCGCCGCCGAGCGCGGCCTCGAGGTCGCCGAGTACCCGCCCGCCTACGTCAAGCGCGCCGTCGTCGGCCACGGCCGCGCCACCAAGCAGGACGTCATGGCTCGCGTGCAGCTGCTGTTCGGGCTGGCGCGCCCCCCCACGGCCGACGCCGCCGACGCCCTCGCCATCGCGCTGTGCCACGCGCACGCGCCCAAGCTGCCCCGGAGGACAGGTCCATGATCGGCTGGTTGTCGGGCATCGTCGTCCACCGCGACGCCAGGCAGGGCGTCGTCGTCCTCAACGTCGGCGGCGTCGGCTACGAGCTGCGCGTGTCGCTGCAGACCCTGGCCGCCGTCGGCGACCCCGACGAGCACTGCGCGCTGTGGGTCCACACCCACGCCCGCGAGGACGCGCTGCTGCTGTTCGGCTTCGCCACCCAGGCCGAGAAGCAGCTGTTCCTGCTGCTGACCGGCGTGCCCAAGGTCGGCCCCAAGCACGCGATGGCGGTCCTCGGCGGCTTCCCGCTGGCCGAGCTGGTCGATCACCTCACGCAGGGCCGCGAGGTCATGCTGACGAAGATCCCCGGCATCGGCAAGAAGACCGCCGAGCAGATCTTGCTGTCGCTCGCCGACAAGGTCGCCAGCTTCGCCGCCGAGCTCGAGGGCCCCCCGCGCGGCCCGGCCCCTGCCAAGGCCGAGCCCGAGCCGCCGGCGATCGTCGAGGAGGCCAAGCAGGTGCTGGTCGACCTCGGCTGGCGCGTCAAGGAGGTCGAGGTCGCCCTGGCCAAGCTCACCGCCGGCGGCCCCGTCACCGCTTCGCTCGACGACCTGGTCCGCCGGACCCTGGCCCAGCTGATGGAGCGCTGAGGCGCTTTGAGGCATGTCCATCGGGACATGCTTTGAAGCACCGGTCTCGAAGGACATGTCGTCCCAGACATGTCACGGGACACCGCGCAGCGCCGGCGATCGCTCGCGGACGAGCGTCCTGCCCCTCGGGACAGCCGGCGGCCGCGACGGCCCGGATGGCCGCCGCCCCGCGACGGCCGCTCCTTCGCGGCGCGCGGGCCGATCCGGCCCCGGCCCGCCTGGCCCGGCACAGCGGCGCCCGTGGTCGTCACGGCGACCTGTCTCTCAAACCAGCTCAGCCGCCGGCCGTCTGCAGCTCGGCGACATACCAGTCGCCCCACTCGAGCCGCATCTGCATCACCAGCGTGGTCGGCTGGCGGCCGTCGGCGTCGCGGTTGCGGAGGGTGACGACCGCGTGCGGCGCGTAGGCGCCGGGCACGATCTCCAGCCGCTCGACCTCGAGGTGAGCGCCGCGCTTGAAGCGGCCGGTCGCCTCGGCGAACGCGAAGGTGCGGGCGGCGTCGACGGTCTGCAGGCGCATCATCGCCGCGTTCATGGCCGCGTCCTGGTCGCTCTCGGCGAAGTAGCGGGCGCCGACGTAGGCCTGGGCGAACTCGAAGAAGAAGCTGATCACCTGGTCCTTCGACAGCGCGCCCTCGACCCCGAGCGCCTCCATGAAGCCGCGGGTGCCGGTGCGGAGGACGACGTCCTGGACCTTGGAGAACGGCAGCTCCTCGGCGCCGGTCGGCTGGGAGTCGATGATGTCCTCGAGCGCGGCCACGAACTGCTGGACCGCCGCGCGCCCGTCGCCCGGCAGCTGCTCGGCGATCGTCGTCATGGTGCGCTGGCGGATCTTCCGGCTGTAGGTCGGCGACATCATGCGCCGCGCGACCTCGAGGTCGCCGCCGTCGAGCGCCTTGAGGAAGCCGCGGGCCCGCTCCGCCGCGCGCGCGCTCTGCTCGGCGGGGGTGTCCATCGCCGGGCGCTCGCTCAGCATCTGCGCCGCCTCGGCGATCGGGATCGCGTAGCCGCCGACGCGGTGCTTCCACGTCCAGCTGACGACCCCGACCACACGGCCGTAGCGGTCGAGCACCGGCCCGCCGCTCTGCCCGCGCCGCACCGCCTGCGACAGCCCGAAGAACGCCCCCGGCCCGACCGCGGGGTTGTAGACCTCGAGCTCGCGGACGTTGCCGGTGCGCGCCACGAACCCGGTGGGCCGCTTGCCGCCCGCGCCCGCGGCCTCGTCCTCGCCCGGGCGCGCCAGCAGCAGCACGCGGTCCTTGGCGTGCAGGTACTCCTCGATCGGCGCCGAGCCGACTGTCGCAAGGGACAGGGACGGCAGCGGCGCGTCGACGTCGAGCTTGATCAGCGCGAGGTCGCGGCTCGGGTCGATGTAGACGATGCGGACCGCGGCGAAGCTGCGCTGGGGCCGGAGCGCCGGGAACGTGACGTCCTCGATGTGGTCGGCGTCCTCGATCACGTGGCGGTTGGTGATGAGGTAGCCGTCGGGATCGACCACGAACGCGAGGCCGCGGCCGACGTCGGTCGAGATCACCGCGACCGCGGCGGCCCCCTTCTGCGCCACCGCCAGGTCCCCTTGCACGCGCCCGGTCTTGCCGCGCTCGAGCGTCACGTCGCCGATCGGACGGCTCGCGCAGCCCAGGGCGACGAGGGCGGCGCAGAGCGACAGGATCCGGAGCGCAGCAGGCACAACCTCCAGGCTACGGCACGCCTCGGGCGCGGGCCAGCCCGGCGCCAAATCTCGTGTGGTGGCGCCCACGGACGCGCTCCGCGGCCCGGGCGCGCCGCCGCGCGAACTTCAGCGTCCCTGCGGGCCGCCGCGGCCGAGCCCGCACCCGCCGTCGCGGCCACCGACATGTCACCTATCCCGAAGAACCTGTCCCAAAAGCCAGCACGAACATCGCCCGCGGAGGGCGCGCGGCGAGGTGGGGAGTGGGCCGAGATCCGGCCCGCCGATCCACGGGCAGCCTCGCAGATCATGAGTCGGCGTTCATCGAACGCGCCCACGCCCGCAATCGCGGAAAGCGGCACCCCTGTCGCTCCCGGCCCACGCGGCGGCGCATGCCCTGCCACACGCGCGCCGCCGGCCGCAGCCGAGATCGCCGCCGCACCGCTGTGATAGCGTGCGGTCGGACCCCTATGACTCGCCCCATCGCCTACATCTCGATCCCCTGCGCGCTCGCCCTCGCCCCGCTCGCCGCCTCGGCCGATCCCGGACAGCAGACCCTGTTCGGCCAGCCGGTGCAGGCCGCGCCCGAGCTCACCGAGGAGGAGATCGCGGCCCGCCGCGCCGCCTTCGAGAAGTACCTCGAGGACAACGACCTCATCCACGCCGGCAGCGTCGTGATGCCGCGGGCGATGGCCGAGGACGATCTCTCCGCCGGTCCGCGGCCGACGTACGCCTGGGACACCCCGCCGAAGCGCCACACCGTCTTCCTCAACTTCTTCGGCGGCGAGATGACGGGCGGCACCAACTCGGCGCTGATGGAGTCGCCGTGCATTCAGGGCGGCACGGTCCAGTACCCGCAGTTCCAGCGTTCGGAGCAGGAGGCGCTGGCGATCATCCAGGTGTTCAAGGACGCGATGGCCCCGTTCGGCGTGCGGATCGCCTACGAGAAGGCGCCGCCGAAGCACCTGCCGTACAGCATGGTGATGATGGGCGGCAAGCCGCAGGTGATCGGCCTGCCCAACGGCGTGCTCGGCGTGGCCTGCAACCTCGACTGCGGCGACACGTGGTGGCGCGACACGACCTTCGCCTTCACCGAGGTCGCCGGCGACATCCAGGTCCTCGGCACCACCGCGTTGCAGGAGGCCGCGCACGCCTGGGGCCTCGACCACATCGACGGCGAGGACAACATCATGTACCCGTACGCCACCTTCGGGAAGAAGGTGTGGGCCGACACCTGCACGGCCTACAACGCGGCGACCGGGCCGATCGGCTGCGAGTACGTCCACGACGAGTTCTGCGGCGAGAACGGCGGCGCGCAGAACGACGTCGCCGAGCTGATGGCCTACTTCGGCGCCAACTCGGTCGACGACGTGGCGCCGACCGTCACCCTGCTCTCGCCCGAGGACGGCGCGATGATCGAGCCCGGCACGGACGTGCTCGTCAAGGCCGAGATCAGCGACAACTTCGAGGGCTACGGCTGGCGCATGATGATCCCCGAGGCCGACATCGAGCAGCCCGCCTACTCCGGCGAGAAGCAGTGGTCGATCAAACCGCCCAAGGGCACATATACCATCCGCGTCGAGGCGCTCGACCACGACGGCAACATCGGCTTCGCCGAGGCCGTCATCCATGTCGGCGTCGAGCCGACCGACCCGACCACCGGCGGCGAGCCCACCACCGGCGGCGACACCTCCGACTCCACCAGCGGCGGCCCGGCTGGCGAGAGCGACACCGAGGGCAGCAGCGACGACAGCGGCTCGAACGTCACCGTCGGCCCGGCCACCGCCACCGCGCCGATGGAGCCCGGCACCGACGAGAGCGGCTGCAACTGCGTGACCGCGCCTGTCTCTCGCGACATGTCCGTTTGGATGCTCGCCCTCGCCGGCCTCGGCCTCGTCCGCCGGCGCCGCACCTGACCCTGCGGCCATGCCGCGTCGCCGACGTCCCGGCCGGACCGGAGCCTCGCCCCGGTCCGCGCCGCCGGAGCCGGAGGGCCGCCTGCGCGCTCCGCTGGCCGCCCTGTTCCCCGACGGCCTGCCCGCGCCGCCCCCGCCCGCGCCCCCGCCGCAGCCGCAGCCGCAGCTCATCAGCGAGCGTGAGCTGATGGCGCGGGCGTTCGCGGCCCTCGCCACCGGCGACCCGCTCGACTTCGACGCCCTGCGGGTCGTCACTCGCCTGCCCGCTGGGGCAGGTCTGAAGCGACAGGTCTCTGCGACCAGCTCGCCGCAGACGACGGGCTCGCAAGGACGACCGACCGGCGCCTCGCAGCCGGCGTCCCGGCCGGCTGCGAACAGCACGGCCGCGGACGCACGCTCCGCCGCTCCCGCCAGCGAGCGCGAGGACGCCGAGGCGTTCACGACGCTGATGCGCGCGCAGGGCGTGGCCCCGCAGCGCGCTGCCCCGCCCCCCACGAGCCCCGTCGCGGCCCTGCAGGGCCGGGCCTGGGCGGGCGCCGGCTGGCGCGACGACCCCGGCCGCACCCGCGAGCACGCGCGCGCGGCCGCCGAGCTGGTCGCCCGCGCCCGCCGCGGCCGCCTGCCGACCCTGCGCCTCCGGGGCCTGCGCCGCGAACCGGCCGTCGAGGCGCTGATCGCCTTCGTCGCCCGCGAACGCGCGGCAGGCAGCCGCTACGTCCGCGTCGTCACCGGCAAGGGCCTCGGCAGCCCCGGCGACCCCGTCCTCAAGGAAGCCCTGGCCGAGTGGTGCGCCTCGGTGGCCGGCGAGACCGACGTGGCCGCCTGGGCCCCCGAGCTCGACGTCCGCGGCGAATACGGCTCGGTCATCCTCCAGCTGCGCCCGCGGGCGTGACCCCGTGAAGCTGCCGGGCATCGTTCCGCGGCAGCACGAAAGATTCCCTTCCAGACATGCCCTCCACGCCATGTCCTCGGTGACATGCCTTTGCGAGCATGTCGAAACGGTCAGTCGTCGTCGTCCGCCTCGTCGCCGCCGGTCGGCTCGACGCGGACTCGGATCACGTGGCGCGCGTCGGCCTCGAGCACGCCGAAGCGCAGGCCCTCCCACACGAACACGGAGCCGGCGATCGGGATCTGGCCGGCCAGGTGCGTCAGCAGGTCGCCGACGCTGATCACCCCCTCGACGTCGGTCAGCTCGACGTTGAGGCGCTCCTCGACCCGCGTCAGGCTGTCCTGGCCCTCGACGATCACCGCCCCGCTGACGTCGGGCACCGGGGTCAGCGGCGCGCGGTCGCTCTCGTCGAAGATCTGGCCGACGATCTGCTCGAGCACGTCCTCGAGGCTGACGATGCCGACCGCGTCGCCGGCGTCGTCGACGACGATCGCCAGGTGGACCCGCTGCTCCTTGAACCGCTGCAGGAGGTCGTGCAGCCGCATCGTCTGGCTGACGAACACCGGCTGGCGGACGACCCGCGCCAGCCGCTCGTTGTCGGCCAGGTCGACGAGCTGCTTGATGTGCAGCACGCCCTTGATGTTGCCCGGCTGACCCTCGTAGACCGGCAGCCGGCTGTGACCCGAGCGCAGCGCCACCTCGCGCACCTGGGCGACGGTCCACGCCAGGTTGACCGCGATGATCCGGCTGGCCGGGATCATGATGTCGCGGACGATCTTGGCCTCGAAGCGGACGATGCCGGCGAGCAGCATCGCCTGCCCCGGATCGATCGAGCCCTCGCGCTGGCCGACCTGCACGAGGTAGCCGATGTCGTCGGAGGTCACTTTGCTGCCGCCCGACGCGCCCTCCTTCGGCTCGAAGCGCCGCACGATCACCCCCGTGACCGCGGTGAGCAACCACAGCGCCGGCGCCATGAGCTTGCTGAGCCCGCGCAGCACCCACAGCGCCGGCAGAGCCAGCCGCTCGGAGTAGATCCGGCCGAGCGCCTTCGGCGTGATCTCGCCGAGGATCAGCAGCATCACCGTCGTCACGAACACCGCGACCCCGACCGCCCAGCCGCCCCACGGCCCGCCCTCGAGGTGACGGATCGCCAGCGCGGTCACCACCGCGCCCATCAACGTGTTGGCGATGTTGTTGCCGACCAGGATGGTCGACAGCACCCGCACCGGCTCACGCACCCAGAACGCCGCCACGCGCCCCTGCCGCCCGCCGTCCTCGACCAGGCGCTTGGCCTTGTGCGCGTCGAGGCTGGTGATCGCGGTCTCCGAGCCGGAGAAGAACATGCTCGCGGCCAGACACAGGACGACGATCAACAGCCCCAGGACGTCGGCATCGCTCATCGGCGCGTCCCGACGAATTTCTCACGAGACGCGAGACCTCTGCAAGCGGGCGTCACCGGAAGCAAGTACCGGCCTCTTCCGCGAGGAAGCACGCCAGCGCCGCAGTGCGACGGCGCAGGCTGTCGAGGCTGCACCACTCTTCGGTCTCGTGAAAGTGTTGCCCGTAAGGGCCGAGGCCGTCGACGCAGGGCACGCCGTCGGCCGCGAGCAAGTTGGCGTCGGACCCGCCGCCCTGGAGCGGGCACTCGCCGACTTGTAGGCCGCATGCCGCGGCGTAGGGCTCGTAGACCCCGCGCAGCCGCTGGCTCGCCGCCGACGCTTCCATCGGCGGGCGCGTGATGCCGCCGGTGACCTCGACGACGACCTCGCGCAAACGCTCGGGGACATCGGTGAGCCCGGCGAACGGCTCGCGCTGCAGCGCGTTCAGGAACGCGGCCACCCGCTCGGCGTCGGCGACCGTCTCGAAGCGCGCGTCGATCTGGCACTTCGCGCTCGCGGGCACCGTGTTCTTGGCGGTGCCGCCCTCGATGAGCCCGACGTTGAGCGTGACGCCGCGCGAGTAGTCGGTGAGCCGCTCGACGCGATCGACGAGCAGCGCGAGCGCGTGGATGGCGTTGACGCCCTTGCGATGGTTGTTGCCGGCGTGCGCCGCTCGACCGCGCACGGTGATCGTGAACAGCCCGCCGCCCTTGCGGCGGGTGACGATCGTGTCGCCCTCGCGGCCCGACTCGAACACCAGCGCGCCGGTCAGCTTCGGCGCCAGCTCGCGGTACATCGCCGCGCTGCTCGGCGAGCCGACCTCCTCGTCGCTGACGACGATGAAGCGCACCGGCAAGCCCGCCCGCGCCGGCGCCACCGCTCGCAACGCCCGCAGCGCGAAGATGACCGAGGTCAGCCCCGACTTCATGTCGAGCACGCCGGGGCCGCGGGCGACGTCGCCGTCGCGGCGGAAGCTCAAAAACCCGAGCGAGCGCGGGAACACGGTGTCGATGTGCCCGACCAGCGCCAGCGACGGACCGTCGCCCACGCTCGGGTCGGCGTACACCCGGTGGTCGGCGAACCTGCCCGTAGGGTCAGGTACTTTGGTACAGGTGAGCCCGACCGCCGCGGCCGCCTCGTCGAGCGCGGCGGCTGCGATCTCGACGTCGTCGCGGGCGTAGGTGTGGCTCGGGAGGTCGACCAGCCGCTGCAGCAGCGGCACCTGTTCGGTCTCGAAGGCGGCGTCGACGGCCGCGCGCAGGGCGGCGCCGAGGAGTGGGTCGCGCATGGGCCGCGAGTGTAGCAGCGTCAGGCGACCAGCACGGTGCCGACGCTGCCGGGCGTGGCCGCCTCGGCCTGCAGCGCGCCGGCGCTGGCGCCGAGGATGTGGACTGCGCCGATCCCGAGGGCCAGGTTGGCGAGCGCCTCCTCGACCTTGGGGATCATGCCGCCGACGATCACCTTCATCTCGATCGCGCCGCGGGCCTCGGCCGCGCTGAGGCGAGCGATCCGCGTGGTCGGGTCGTCCTTGTCGCGCAGCACGCCCGGCACACCTGTCATGAGGAACAGGTGATCGACCTTGAGCGCGCCGGCGATCGCCGACGACACCGTGTCGGCGTTGATGTTGTAGACCGGGCAGGCGAAGCCCGCGGTCTCGAGCCCGACGCCGAGCGTGTTGATCACCGGCGTGTAACCGCCGGCCCACAGGTGCTCGATCAGCGCGGTGCGGATCTCGACGACGTCGCCGACGAGGCCGAAGTCGACCAGCTCCTCGCCGCCGCCGCTCACGCGCGTGGGCGGACGCCGACGCGCCGACACCAGGCCGGCGCTGACGCCGGAGATCCCGAGCGCGCCGCCGACCCCGGCCGCGAGCGCGGCGGCGACGACGTCGACCGAGAGCTCGCCGGCGAGGACGTACTTCATGACCTGGAGCGTCGCCTCGTCGGTGACGCGCCGGCCGCCGACCTTGACCGGCTGGAGCCCCAGCCGCTCCTGCAGCGCGTTGGCCTGCGGCCCGCCGCCGTGGCAGATGGCGAACTTCCACCCGGCCGCGGTGAGCCGGGCGACGTCGGCGAGCACCGCCGCCAGCGCGGGCGCGTCGGCGATGACCTCGCCGCCGAACTTGAGGACCGCCGTCGTCATGGCCACAGCCCCGGGGCGTCGATGCCGGCCGTCTCCGCGAGCCCGAGCATCAGGTTCATCGACTGCACCGCCTGCCCCGCCCCGCCCTTGACGAGGTTGTCGAGCGCGCTGACGACCGCGAGCTGACGCTGGCCGGTCGCCGGATCGACCTGTCCCAAAGTCCAGGACAGGTCGACGTACATGCTGCCCTTGATCGCCACGACCTCGGCGCCGACCTTGCTGCCGAGCACGCGGACGAACGGGGCGTCGCGGTAGAACTCGCCGTAGAGCGCCTTGACGTCGAGGTCGCCGGGCACCGGGACGATGCTGGTCGCCAGGATCCCGCGGACCAGCGGCGCCGACACCGGCACGAACGCCAGCGAGAACTCGCCGCCGTGGCCGCCGCGGCCGGCCGCGTCGCGCAGCGTCTGCTCGATCTCCGGCGTGTGCTGGTGGTTCAGCACCTTGTACGTCTTGAGGTTGCCGGCGCGCAGCGGGTGGTGCGTGCCGATCTGCGCGTACGCCCCCGAGCCGGACGAGCCGGTCATGGCGACGGTGTGGATCGCCCCGCGGAGCAGGCCGGCGTGGGCCAGCGGCAGCAGGCCGAGGGCGATCGCGGTGGCGAAGCAGCCCGGCGAGGCGACCCGGCGGGCCTCGCGGATCGCCGCCTTGTGCAGCTCGGGCAGGCCGTAGACCCACGTGCCGAGGTGCTCGGGGTGCGGATGAACGTCGCCGTAGAAGGTCTTGTAGGCGTCCTTGTCGCGCAGGCGGAAGTCGCCGGACAGGTCGATCACCCGCGCCGGCACCTCGGCCAGCTCGCCCGCCATGGTCGCGCTGACCTTGTGCGGCAGCGCGAGGAACACGACGTCGACGTCCCGGGCGGCCTCGGCCGCGGGGATGTTCTCGAACACCAGGCCGGTCTTGGGCAAGTTGCGGTGGACCGCCTCGAGCGGCTCACCGACCTGGTCGATGCTGGTCACCCGGACCAGGTCGACGCCGGGGTGCCAACGAAGTAACCGGATCAGCTCGGCGCCGCCGTAGCCGGTTCCGCCAATAATCGTCACGCGTGGCCGCGAATTCGTGGACATGGGGCCTCTGTGCCGGACTTCCTAGCAGATGCCCGTGACGCGCGCGATGTCCGGCCTCGCACCCGCACGACATCGGTGTCATGGCCTGTCGCGGCGGCCGGCGGGCCATGCCTGACAGCGATGTCATACCCGGGCGGAGCGGCGCCGCACCTGACAACCTGTCATCAATGATCTCGGGAACTTGCCACCCTGGCTCGTGACCTGCACTCCTAGGTCGGTGTCGCCGGGGACAACGCCGACGACCCTACTTACCTTAGCCCTTCCGCTTGGCCTTCTGACTTGAGCCTTCCTTAGCTTCGCCTACGTCGCTTACCGCTTACCGCTTGGCCTTGGCTTCTTCTTTGGCTTGAACCTTCGCGCCTGACTTAAAAACTAAAGACTTCGCCTGACTTATCGAGTCGTTTTGAGCTTGTCGCGCTTCGCTTGGTCGGTGCAGTAGCAACATCTTAGATCTGGGGGGGGACCCGGGATGCTTTGGTCGGCATCTCGGGTTCTCGATTTTAAGGCCCCCAGCCGGATCTCAGTGCAGGTGATCCTCGGGCTCGACCACGTGGTCGGCCAGCCGCTCGACCTGGTCGGGCCCGAGCAGCCCCTGCAGCGCCGACTCGAGCTCGGCGCGGCCCGGCTCGCCTGGCCCGAGAGCCAGGTGCGAGGCCGCCACCGCGAAGTGAGCGCGCAGACCGCACCGCTCGCCGAACGGCATCGCGTGGACCGCGGGCGCCCAGCCGTCGCGGCCGAGCCGCTCGTGGTCGGCACGGATGGGCCCGCCGCAGCGCGGACAGACGAGCTCGCCCTGCGGCTCGCCGCGCCACAGTGTGATCAGCGGATCGCGCCCGCCCGTCCGCGCGCTCGACCACCAGCGCGAGTCGAACGGCAGCACGCCCGGCAGTTCGCGCGGCAACAGCCCCTCGGCGCGGAACCACGCGGCGCTGAGGTAGTACGCCGGCGCTTGCCGCTGCTCCTGCTCGCGCGCCTCGACGAACAGCGACGGCCGCTCGAAGTGCGGGTCGATCGTCCACGACGCCTCGAGCCGCTCGCGCATCGGCCCGCTCAGGCGCGTGAAGCGATGGCCGACGACCACCCGCGTCAGACGATCGGCGAACACCCACAGCACGTTGCCGAGCTTGTGCCACGGGTCGATCGTGAGGTCGCAGACCTTGAGCTTGTCGCACGCGAGGCCGTCGCGCGCGCGCCAGACCGACACGAGCTTGAGCTCGATGCGGTCCTCCCAGTCGAGGCGATCGAGGCCGTCGTGCGGCTCGAGCCCGAAGTGCCACTGCAGCGCGCTGCCGAACCGCCCGCGCGAGCCGCGAGGCGTGACCAGATCGGCGGCTGGCCCCAAGGCCAGGCCGCGCGCGTGCTCGGCGAGCGCCTCGAGATAGGCGCAGCGCCGCAGCGGAGCGTCGCGCCCGTGCGGCGGATGGCGGAGCGGCAGCCGCATCGCCGATGCCGGACTACTTCGCCTCGGGCGCGGGCGCGGCGTCGGCCGGCTTGGTGTCGGTCTTCGTCTCGGTCTTCGTCTCGGTCTTCGTCTCGACCGTCTTGCCGTTGACCGTCTTCGTCTCGGTCTTCGTCTCCTCTTCCTTCTTCTTGCCCGGCTGCTCGGCGCAGCCGGCGGTGAGACCGAGAGACAGGGCGAACAGGGAACAAGTGAGGCGCTTCATGCCGGCAAGCTAGCACTCCGCGTCGCGGGGCGGAAGTGTGCGCTGGATCGGCACCGGGCGGCCGCGGTCGTCGACTTGCACGTAGACCAGCTCGGCGGTGGTGACCTCGACGCTGCGGCCGCCGATCGGCTCGTGCGCCTCGACCCGGACGCGGATCGTCAGCGAGGTCGACCCGACGTTCGTGACCTCGGCGTAGAGGCTGACGATGTCGCCGACGTGCACCGGCTCCTTGAACACGACCTCGCGGACCGCCACCGTCACGACCTTGCGCGCGCCGATGGCGTGCGCCGCGACCGCCCCGGCCTGGTCGAGCAGGCTGAGGATGTGACCGCCGAAGATCGTGCCGTGCGCGTTGGTGTCGCGCGGCATCATCATGACCCGAATCGCGGGCTGCATGAGGCGGACGATGCGCCAATCGGCGCCGATTGTCACGCGGGCGTGCGCCCGACGGCCCGCTGAATCGCGGCGTAGATCGTGTCGGCGTCGGCGTAGTCGGGGCAGTAGCTGAGGGCAGGATCTCGTTCGGACAGGGCGCGGAACCGCCGCTCCTCCGCGCCGAAGTCGTACGACAGGATCACCGGGCCGCGGAAGCCGGCGTCCCGCAGCGCCCGCAGCACGAACAGGCCCTGGTTGTCCTGCTGGAAGGCGCGCGCGCGGGCGACGTCGCCGTTGAAGCGGGCGGTCAGCGCCACGAGGTCGCCGAGCAGCGCCTCGATCGGCGTGCGGTCGAAGCGCATGTCGAGGTACACGAGGTCGGGCTGCAGCGACGGCAGCAGCGCGCACGCCTGCTCGCCGCTCTTCGCCTGGGTGTAGCGGATCCCCCGCGCCACGAAGGTCGAGAGGTTGGTCAGGTACTCGTCCCCGTCCTCGACGACGAGGACCTTGATCTCGCTCATGGCCCCTCCTCCACGGTGAAGAAGCGCAGCACCACCGCCTTCTGCCAGCCGCGCTCGGGCTCGACGGCGATCGAGCCGTCGTAGCGCGACAGGAGGTCGGCGGTGATGCCCATGCCGCGCTCGACATAGCGGCCGCGGAGCATCTCGTTGCTGAGCTGCTCGGTCGAGCGGTCCTTGATCCGGATCGCCAGCGTCGACAGCCCGGTGATCTCGTCCATCTCGGTGACGAGGTCGATGCCCAGCGCGATCGGCTTCGGCCCGTACAGCACGCTCGACTGCAGCGAGTTGCGCAGCACGTTGGTGACGATGTCCTCGAGGTCGGTGTGGAACACGCGGATCTTGGCGCCCTCGCCGGCGATGTGCGGCTCGGCGATCTGGACCCTGGCGAACTGCGGCTCGGCGACCACCTGGGCGAAGATCTCGCGGATCGTGGCCGGGTCGACGGCGACGATGCACAGCGAGCGAATGACGCCCGACAGCTCCTCGAACGCCTTGCGGCCGAGGACGTGGCCGCTGCGGCTGAGCCGGCGCGCCCACTCGAGCTTGAGCGCGTGCCGCTCGCGGTTCGGCGCCCGCTGCAGCCCCTCGAGCCCGCGCAGGTCCTCGAAGGCGGCGATCATGGCGCTGAAGATCGGGTCCTTGCGGTAGAGGTTGAGGTTGATGTTGTGGCTGCGGCCGACCTTCTGCAGCTCGTCGACGTAGCCGAGGAAGCGGCCGTGGATCCCGCGCTCGCGCAGCGACCCGCGCCCGGGCGCCGGCGTGGCCTCGTTGCGGTCGCGCGGGGCGCCGAACAGGCGCGCGGCGACGACGGCGGTGCGCGCCTCGGCGTCGGGCTCGTCCATCTCGAGCGCGCGGCCGACGTCCGACAGGAAGGAGGTGTTGTGCTTGAGGATCTCGTGGCGGATGAGGCTCAAGATCCGCGCGACCTCGGGGAAGCTCTTCGGCGCCCGCTCGAGCATCTGCGCCAGCGAGGCGCCGCGCAGGCGGCGATAGACCTGCCACGCCGGGATCGCCACCAGCAACAACGCGAGCGCGCCGGCGCCGAGGTAGATCCGCAAGAAGGTCGCGTCCATGCGCTCGCGCAGGCGGTGCGCGGCGTCCCAGTGGAGGTTGTACTCGTCGGCCTCGCGCAGGAACTGGTCGAGCTGCTCGGAGGCCTCGATCAGGTGGTAGTCGTCCCACAGCCGCTTGGCCAGGCGGAAGCGGGCCGTCGCCGAGCCGAGCTCGGCGGCGCGGCGCAGGTGGACCGTCGACTGCGCCGGCAGGTCGCCCTCGAGCAAGATGCCGAGGCGCTCGTGGACCTCCATCTGCTCCTCGGCGAGCGCCAGGCTCTGCTCCCAGAACTGACGCGCGTCGCCGGTGCGACCCTGGGCGTACACGACCTTGGCGAGCTCGTTGTAGACCACCGGCTCGCTGCGGAACCGCTCGCGCGCGCGCTGCAGGATCTTCTCGGCCTGGTTGAGGTCGCCTTCTTCGGAGACGCGCAGGTAGGCCTCGTTGATCATGCGCTGCAGCGACGGATCGAGGCGCTGCAGGTTGTCGGGCGGCTCGTTGAGGTAGAGCGGCTCCTCGGGGCTGACCTCCTGCGTGAGGTCCTTGAGCGCGCGCTCGGCCTGCGCGCGGTCGGGATCGTCGTCAGGCGCGGTGCGCAGGAACCGCTCGTAGTGCCGGCGGGCGGCCTCGCGGTTGGTGCGGGCGTTGAGCTCGCCGAGCAGGATGTGCAGGTGATGCAGATCGGGCCGCAGCAGCAGCGCCTTCTCGAGGTGCTCGATGGCCCGCACGTCCTCGGCGCCGGCGAACTGCTTCTTGTAGACGAGGCCGAGGGCCATGTGCGCCTCGTAGTCGAAGCGATCCATGCGCACGGCCAGCTTGAGCTGATCGACGGCCTTGGGGATCCGGCCCTTGCGGGCGTAGATGACGCCGAGGGTGTAGTGGGCCTTGGGGTACCACGGCGAGTTCTCGATCGCGGCCAGCAAGTCGCGCTCGGCGGCGTCGAGGTCGCCGGCGCGCATCGAGGCGAGCGCGCGCCGGTAGCTCTGCTCGGCGAGCTCGCTCGGCCGGCCGCCCTGCTCCTTCTCGAGCTTGTTGAGCTCGACCTGCAGGCGCAGGTCGTCGACCTGCTCCTTGGCCCGCTTGGCCAGCGGCGTGCCGGGGTACGCGGCGCTGAGCTCCTCGTTGATGGCGATCGCGCCCTCGAGGTCGTTCTGCTCGAGCAGCAGGTCGGCCTGCAGCCGCAGCGCGTCGGCGCCCGGCTTGCGCCCGCCGGCGACGCACTCGCGGCGGTAGAGGTCGAGCTGCTTGAGCGCCGCCTCGCGCTGGCTGTCGCGCTCGCGCGTCGAGGCGGCCCGCTCGGCCTGCTTGCTGAGCAAGGAGGCGACGGTGAAGCGGATCTCCGGCGGCCGACCCTCGGTGCGCGGGTCCTGCTCGGCGATCTCGAGCGCGAGGTTCAGCCGCTCGTCGTCGTAGCGCTCGTCGCAGCGGCCCATCCACTCGACCAGAGTGCGCCGCTCGGCCAGCCACAGGCCGCGCGGGTCGTAGGTGCGCAGCAGCTTGAGGTCGTCGATGGCCCGCCGCGGGCAGGTGTTCTCGCGCGCGCGACGGGCCCGCAGGTAGGCCCGCCCGCGCAGCGCCCCGGGGTCGCCGGGCTGCAGCTTGAGGGCGTTGTTGTACTCGCGCAGCGCGTCGTCCGGCCGCCCCTCGCGCTCGAACCGCGCGGCCCGGCTCATGCTGACGTCGAACTGCTCCATCCGCTGCTCGGGCGTGAGCCCGCCGGGCTCCTCGAACGCGCTGTCCTCCTCGGGCGGCAGCGGCAGCTCGGCCAGCGGGTCGTAGACCGGCTTCACCGTGCTGCCGTCCTCGGCCTTGCCGGGCTTCTTGGCGGCCTTGCCGACCGTGGGGGCCGGCGCGGCCGAGGCGACGGGCGCGCTGGCGAAGAGGACATGTGCGAACAGGCATGCCCCAAGGCGCATTGCCGATCGGACATGTCCCTTGCGCACGGTCGCTAGCCCTTCGCCGAGGTGGTGGAGCCCGCGCCGGACGGCTCGCGCCGCCCGGCCCGAGGCGACAGGTTAGCAGGCGCAGGCGGCGAGCGACGCATGGTCAAAACCCCCCGCTAGCCGTCGGCGCGGCGCTTGAGCCGGCGCAGCTTGATCCCGAGCTGGTTCATGCGGAGCTGGATCTTCCGCCCCGCCCCGGCGTCGTTGAGGAGGATCTCGCCCATCTTGCCGAGGTCGCCGAGGCAGCGCTCGTAGAGGTGCTCCAGGTACTGGCGCTCGACCGCGCACGAGACGGCGTTGAGCGATTCGCCCGGACGCACGACGATCGCCAGGCGCGCGAGGTCGGCGCCGTCGGCCGCGACCTCCTCGACCGGCGCCTCGGACGCGGCGGGCGCGGTCATCGGCCGCAAGAGGTCGCTGACGGTGCGCGGCAGGATCGGGATGATGTCAGGACGCCCGGCCTCGCCCAGATCTTCCGGCTCGATGCGCTCGGGCCGATCGACGAGGTCGACGAGGGTGAAGGTGAGGAGGTTCGAGAGGGTCATCTCGAACTGGCGGAAGTTGCCGGGCCAGTCGAACTCCTGCAGCAGCTTGAAGCTGCTCGGGTGCAGGAGGACGTGCATGCGCCGGGCGTCGCCGCGCGGAGGGATCGATCGGCCGACGGTGACGGCGAGGTTGTCGTTCGGGCCGGGCGCCGGGAGGCCGCGCTGCAGCGCGTACTGGGCCAGGAGGTCGCGGTTGTACGCCTCGGCGGTGACGCGGCGCATGAACCACTCGAGCAGCTCCTGGAAGTCGTCGCGCCGCTCGCGGAGCCCGGGCAAGGTGACCGCGGTCGCGGGGTTGAGGCGCATGTAGAGATCCTCGCGGAAGCGGCCGGCGCGGACCATGGCGGCGAGGTTCTCGTTGGTGGCGACGACCAGCTTGATGTCGGTCTGCAGCTCCTTGGTGGCGCCGATCGGGCGGTAGGTGCCCTCCTGCAGCACGAGCAGCAAGGACTTCTGCAGCTCGAGGCCGAGGTTGCCGATCTCGTCGAGGAACAAAGTGCCGCCGTGGGCCCGCGCCAGCACGCCCTCGCGCGAGCTGGTGGCGCCGGTGTAGGCGCCCTTGACGACGCCGAACAGGTGCGCGGCCATGAGGTCGTTCGGCAAGGTCGAGAGGTCGACGGCGACGAACGGGCCCGCGCGCTCGGAGCGAGGGTGGATGAACTCGCGGGCGACGAGGCTCTTGCCGGTGCCGGTGGCGCCCTGGATGATGACCGGCAGGCGCCCGCGCGCGAGGATGCCGAGGCGGCGACGCAGGCCGATCATGGCGGCCGAGTTGCCCCAATAGAACGGCTCGCTCGCCGCAGCGACGTGCCGCTCGCGCTGGGCGAGGATGCCGTCGATCTGCAGCTTGAGCGCGCGCGCGTCGAGGTAGTCGTCGGCGAGGAGGTAGGTGTAGTCCTCGGCGCGCAGGCGCTCGGCGTCGGCCTCGAGCGGGAGGTCGTCGCGCGAGGTCATGACGATCACCGGCAGGTCGGGGTGGCTCTGCCGGATCTGGTCGAGGATGTAGAGGCCCTGGCTGCGGCGCAGCCGCTCGAACACCTTGGCCGGATCGCCGCCGCGGGCGAGGAGCGGCTGCTTGTCGTGCGGCAGCAGCTCGGCGTCGGGGATGTTGAAGTGGACGTCGAGCAGGACGAGGTCGACCTGGCCGGCGTAGCGCCGCAGCGCCGCCGCGGTCTCGCGGTAGTTGCGGGCCGGCGGCAGGAAGCTGTGCTCGGGCATGTAGCGCCGGCACAGCTCGAGGTAGTTGTCTTCGTCGTCGATGATGAGGATCGACGGCACGACTCACCCGCGCTGTGACTGGAGGCGTCGGTGCAGCTTCTGCAATTCGCTGCGGATCGTCTGCTGCGCGGCGCGGATCTGCGGGCGCGCGGCGGCGATGGCGTCGCGGTCGCCGCGCACGAGCGCCGGGCCGTGCGCGCGCAGGACGTCGACGGCGGCCTCGACCAGGACGAGCTCGGGCGCCGGCAACGGGCGCGGCCAGGCGGCGGCGAACCGCGACCACAGCTCCCACGCGGTCTCGACGGTGCCGTCGCCGCCGCTGCGCGTGCGCAGAAGATCGCGCCGCAGGGCCTCGATCAGCTCGTCGCGCAGCGGACCGTGCCAGTGGTCGTCGCCGAGGTTGGCGGACATCCAGGCGACGTACTTGCCGAGGTCGTGCTTGAGCGCGGCGACCTGTTCGGGGAAGTCGGCGACCGCGAATGCCATGGAGATGCGATCGCCGGCGGCTCAGGCCCCGGCCGGCTTGTGATAGCGGGTCGCGCGGGCGCGCCCCGTGCTGTCGATCTTGCCCATCTTCTTCATCCACGCGAGGTAGCCGCGCAGCTCGGCGATGTCGCAGTCGATGCGCTTGGCGAGCTGGCCGATGGTGAGCGGCTCGTCCTCGATGGCGGTGAGGATCTGCTTGTAGACCTGGACCTCGCGCGCCTCCCCGGCGCCGTTGGCCGCGCCCTCGCCCTCCGAGGCGGGCGTCGCGGCGGCCGCCGCCGGGCGGCCCGCCCGCGCGGGGACCAGCGCGGCGAGGGCCTCGCGCAGCTCGCTGATGCTGAGCTGGCGGATCGAGGCGCCGGCCTCGCTGCTGAGGAGCTCACTGAGCTTGGTGGTGGCCGGCATCCGCGCCACCGTGTTGATCGCGGCCTTGCGGAGCAACGTGGCCCGATTCTGGCGGAGGGCAGATTCGAAGAGCTGGGCGATCTCTGTCATGGAAGTCCACCACGAACGCCGCATGCGGCCCACACGGGCACACGCGTGTCGGGGGAGACGTAGCGGCAATCAGGCGCAAAAGCAAGGGGCCCGCGCACCCCCGCGCCCTCGCCGGCTTTCAGCCCTCGCAGGTGAGGAACCCGAGATCCAGCAGCTCTTTGGAGCCGCAGGCGGCACAACACGCTTCACACTGCCCGGTGCCGTCGAGGTTGAAGCCCCAGGTGACGTCCCCGGACTTGCCGGCGAAGCAGATCCATTCGTCCTTGAAGCACTGAATGGTCTGATAGACGTCGACGCCGCGGCCGGCGGTGCGGAAGGTCGAGTCGCCGTCCGGCCAGGCCCAATCGCGGTCCTGCGCGAACAGCTTCCACTCGATGTCGAGGCCGTCGTCGCAGTCGTCCGTCAACAGCCACTCCTGGAAGATCGGCGGCGAGCAGACCGCGATGGCCTCGTCGGCCCCGTTGGGACAGTCGGCGGTCTTGTCGCAGAGCCGCTCGGTCGGCATGCAGCCGGCGTTCTCCCCGCAGACGTAGACGTGGTCGAGCTCGCAGTAGCAGTCGCCCTCGGAGCAGTAGGCGTTCTGCCCGCAGTCCTTGGCGCACGCCTCGTCGACCGCGGGCGTCGCGTCCTGACAGCCGGTGTACGGGTTGCCCTCGTAGCCCGGATCGCAGAAGCACTTGCCGTCGCCGCAGCTCGCATGGTTGCCGCACGCGACCTCCTGGCAGGTCTTGTAGTCGTCGGGCTCGCCGTAGAGCACGCAGCCGCCGGCGACGGCGGCGGTGAACAGCCCGGCGAACAGAGGGAGCGAACGGAGGGCGGTACGAAGGGTCGAGAGCGTGCGCTGCATGGCAAAAACCCGAGGCGGCACGGCCGGTCGCGAGCCGCGCCCACCGCAAGGTTGCGCGAGCGGCCGGGCCCACGCAATGGGGACCGCACGGACGCGGGCTGGTCCGGCCAAAGCCGGCGCGGACGCCGATGACCGGCCCGGCGCGGCCGCCGGGGCTTGACGGGCGCGCGCGCCTGAGGTCAGCCTCGCGGCGGTGGCGAGGCTCATCGACCGCGATCGCGCGCACGTCTGGCACCCGGCGACGCACTTCGCCGATCTCGACCGCCTGCCGCCGATCGCCGTCGAGCGCGCCCGCGGGTGCTGGCTCCACGAGGCCGGCGGACGGGCGATCCTCGACGCGATCGCGTCGTGGTGGACGTGCGTCCACGGCCACGGCCACCCGGCCATCGTCGCCGCGGTCCGCGAGCAGGTCGAGCGCCTCGATCACGTGATGTTCGCCGGCTTCACCCACGAGCCCGCGGTCGCGCTCGCCGAGGCGCTGCTGGCCGCGGCGCCGCCGGGCTACGAGCGGGTGTTCTACGCCGACTGCGGCTCGGCCGCCGTCGAGGTCGCGCTCAAGCTCAGCTTCCAGGCCCGCCAGCAGCGCGGCGAGCCCGAGCGCCGCCGCTTCGCCACCCTGCGCAACGGCTATCACGGCGAGACCCTGGGCGCGCTGGCCCTCTGCGGCGCCAGCGCGTACCGCGACACGTTCGCGCCCCTGCTGTTCTCGCCGCTCGAGCTGCCGGCCCCGAGCTTCCGCGAGCACGAGCACGCCGACCTGGCGTCCGACCTCGGTCGCGACGCGCCCGAGACGCAGGCCGCGATCGCGGCGCTCGAGGAGCACGCGCACGAGCTGACCGCGGTGGTGGTCGAGCCGCTCGTGCAGTGCGCGGGGCGGATGACGATGACCGGCGCGGGCTTTTATCGCGAGGTGGCGCGCGCGGCCCAGCGCCTCGGGATCCACGTCATCGCCGACGAGATCGCGGTCGGCTTCGGCCGCACCGGCCACATGTTCGCAAGTACATGGTCGAAAGTGCAGCCCGACTTGCTGTGCCTCAGCAAGGGTCTGGCGGGGATCTTGCCGCTCGCGGCGGTGTTGGTGCGCGAGGGCTTCGACGTCGACTTCCGCGGCGCGCCGACCCGCAGCTTCCTCCACAGCCACACGTTCACGGCCAACCCGATCGCCTGCGCGGCCGCGATCGCGGGGCTCGAGCTGTTCCGCTCGACCGACCTGCTGGCCCGCTTGCCGGCCCGCGTCGAGGCGATGGCGGCGCGCCGTCGGGCGGTCGCGGCGGCCTGCCACGCGGTGGTCGCCCACCGCCAGGCCGGGATGATCGCGGCGCTCGAGGTGGTCCCCGCGGCCGGCAGCCCCGGAGCGCGCGACGGCCGGCTCGGGCTGCTGCTGCGCGAGGCCGCGCTGGCCCAAGACGTGCTCCTGCGGCCGCTGCACGACACGATCTACTGGTTCCCGCCGCTGGTGATCGACGACGACGAGCTCGATCGCCTGGCCGCGGCGACGATCGCGGCCATCCGCGCCGTGGCCGAGTGAAGCAGCTCCAGCGACCAGCAGCGACACGGTCGAGCCGAGGACAACTCGTCGGCGAGTGTCGGTCGCGGCGAGGCCGGGTCGCGGGTATCATCGCGGCGATGAGGGCTCGCGGACTCGTCGGCGCGGCGCTGCTGCTCGCGTGCAGCCCGGTGACACCGCCCGGGCTGGTGCTCGACGTCGGCCGCACCTGCCGGGACATCGAGCTCGCGGTCGCCGACCCCGACGTGCTGCCGGGCTGGCGGCTCCACGCGGCCGCGATCGCCCGGACCGGTGAGGACGCGACCTGGTACCTGGCGAGCGAGCACCCCGGCGAGCTGGCGCTTCGACGTGTCCCCGAGGACATCCCGGGAGTCGACCTGTCGACCGTCGGCGCGCCGCACGAGTTCACGCTGACGCGCGGCCCGATCGAGGGCCAGATCTGGCTGACCCTCGACGGCGGCACCGAGGCGCAGCTGTGGCGGATCGACGAGGACGTCGCCGAGGTCTCGGCCGGACCGACGCTCGCCGACTTCCCCGGCGACGCGACGACGGAGTGGTTCTATCGCCTGGTGTTCCTCGGCCACAGCCCGCACCTGCTCGCGCTGCCGCGGCTCACGCCCGTGGGCGAGGTGCCGCTCCACATGGCGGCGGTGACTCCGGAGCTCGGGCTCGGCGAACGCTGGGCGATGACGGCGGCGGTGACCTGCCCGCCGTTGAGCGAGCTGAACTGCCCGCTTTTCTGGGACGACCTGCGCGAGCTCAGCGTCCTCGACATCGCCGAGCCGGGCAGCGTCGCCGGGGCCGCGCTGCTGATCTCGATCGCCCGGCTCCCCGACGGAGCGCCCGCTCCGGAGATGCCTTCGGAGACGTTCCAGACGCACATCATCAGCCTCGCGCTCCAGCGCGACCCGGCGGCCGAGAAGCCGGTGCTGACCCGCCGCGACCACGTGGCCTGGTCGACCGACGGCCCCGTGCTGCCCTCACCCGCCCAGATCGCGGCCGATCCGCTCGGGATCTACGTGCTCGCGGGGCTCGTCCCCGCCCCCGACGGCACCAGCGCCGACGCGGCCCCCGCGGACTACCTGTTCCGCGCCGACCTGCTCGGAGCGAACACGACCGACGAGGGCGGGGTGATCGCGCTGCTCGACAAGGAGCTGCACTCGCACCTGCTGCAGCTCGGCAGCCGGGTGGCGCTCGGCCAGCTACCGACCAAGCACTGGTACGTGGCGCCGATCGAGGGGGTGACGATCGACGAGGACATCGTCGGCACCCTCGAGGTCGCCGAGAAGGCGTCGCTCCTCCGCGCCGGGCGCGGCCAGGTGGTCGTGCGCGCCGAGTCGGCGCCGAGCCGCCGGGTGCAGATCGGCTGCGCCGACGACGACGCTCAGGACGAAGCGCCCTGAACTCGGCGGGGAAACGAGCCTGTCCCGGCGGACAGGCTCGTTCCGCCATGGACGATCGAACAGGTCTTTGGGGGCATGCCCTTGAAGACCTGCTCGCGGGGACAGCCTACTTGCCGGCCTTGGCGCGGGCGTCGGCGCCCTCGGGCTTGTACAGGCTCTTGAGCGGGATGGCGGCCGGGGTGCCGTCCTTGCCTTCGGCCCAGGACAGGCCGACGACGATCGGCGCGCTGGTGTGGAACGAGCGCAGCTCGAGCTTGTACTCGCCGGGGTCGAGGCTGACGAGCTCGCAGACCTCGGCGGCCGAGGTCTTGACGCCGTCGTTGTCGACAATCAGCGTGTCCTCGATGTAGAGCTGGCTGCCGTCGTCGCTGGTGGCGCACAGCTTGTACTCGCCGGCGTTGACGACGTTGACCGAGCCGGTGAAGCGCAGCGCGATCGGGGCGGCGACGCCCTTCGGCAGGCCGACGACGGGCGCGGTGGCGGAGGCGTCGAGCCCCGAGGCAATGAAGGCCTTCGTCGGCGTCAGGCCGGCGAAGTCGGGCAGCTTCTCGGTGGCCGCGGGGATGGAGAAAGCCTCGCCGAGCAGGCCGTTCGGGCTGACGACGCGGCCCGGCTTGGGCTTGGCCGGCGCGGGGGTCTCGGGCTCCTCGGCCTTCGGCGGCTTGCTCGCCGCGATCCGCTTGACGACCTTGGGACCGACCGAAGCGCCGCGCGTGGTGGTGGAGTCGCGGCCCTTGATCGCCGGCTCGCTGCCGCCGTCGCCGTCGCCGTCGGCCGGCGTGCTGCTGCCACCGCTGCCGCCGCTGGGCGTCCCGACGTCGTAGTCCACCTTGCCGGCGTCGGGAGAGTTCGATTGCGGCGCGTTCGCCGAAGAAGAGGCACAACCAGCGAGCAGCCCGAAGCTCGCGACCAGGATCACGGACGTGCGAAGCATGAAAATCCTCTGGAGGTCAGAACGTGGCGCCTGTGACGACGCCCTCGGCGCAGGGATTCAGGCGGGCTCGGGCCCGCAGGAACGGGGAGTCTGCGCGCTGCGAGTGTACGGTGATGAATTGATTCGCGGTGGCGAAAACGGCCGGGTCCGTGCGACCCCAGCGCCTCCACGCGACCTGTGAGCCGCGTCACTGCCCTCACGCTCGGCCAGGAGCCCCGGGTCGAGTATCCACAGTCAGCCATGTCCAGGCCGGAGGCAGCCGGGCGCGACCGCGCCGGTACCCGCGAGCGACGCCGCGGAGGCGGTCGATGACGCAATTCCTGGCGTTCATCCTCCTGATCGGCCCGCTGATCTTCGTGCATGAGCTCGGCCACCTGCTGGCCGCCAAGCTGGTCGACGTCAAGGTAGTGCGCTTCTCGCTCGGCTTCGGCCCGGCGCTCGCGCGGATCCAGCTCGGCGAGACCGAGTACCGGATCGCTCCGATCCCGCTCGGCGGCTATGTCACGCTGCTCGGCCAGTCGCCCGACGAACCACTGGCGCCGCACGAGGCCCACCGAGCTCTGCGGAACCGGCCGCTGTGGGCCCGCTACCTGGTCCTCGGCGCCGGACCGCTGTTCAACCTGCTGCTGCCGCTGCTGCTCTACTTCACGTTCTACCTCGGGCACACGGTGATCGCGCCGCCGGTGATCGGCACGGTGCTCGACGACTCGGCCGCCGCCACCAGCGAGCTGCGGTCGGGCGACCGGATCGTCGCCATCGACGGCACCGACATCCACTCGTGGGGCGAGATGCAGGACCACGTGCGGGCCGCGCCCGACCGCGAGGTCAAGCTGCAGATCGAGCGCGACGGGGTCCGCTTCGACCGCTTCGTCACGCCGCGCCGCAGCGTCGTCAAGAACGCCGTCGACGAGCCCGAGGCGCGCGGCATGTTGGGCGTGTTCCCATGGGTCTACGCGCCGCAGATCGGCATCGTCGACACCCACTCGCCGGCCCACGAGCAGGGCCTCATGACCGGCGACATCATCACCTCGATCAACGGCGAGCCGATCGAGACCGTCGAGGATCTCGAGCGCGAGCTGACTCGCCAGGGCACCGCGCTGCTGCGCCTGACGTACCTGCGCGCGGTGCCGGTGCGCGGCGAGCTCGGCACGTACTGGTGGTACGCGTCGCACCACGCCCGGCTGCTGCCGCGACACGAGGGCGGCGCGAGCACGGGGCTCTTGCCGGCCAACACGTTCATCCGCACGGTCGCGCCCGGTTCGCCGGCGGCCAAGGCGGGGATCGCCCCGGGCGATCGCGTGCTCGCGGTCGGCGACCGGCCGGTCACGCGCTGGGAGACGGTCGCGGTCATGCTCGACCGCCAGGGCACCAAGCCGATCGACCTCCGGGTGCAGTCGCCGGGCGAGGCGCCGCGCACGGTCCGCGTGGAGCAGGAGATCCGCACTCACCGCGGGATCTACAAGCAAGAGCGCAGCTACCTGTTCTTCGGGGCCGAGCCGTACGCGAAGCGCGAGGTCCCGCCGCCCGAGCCGATCCGCGGCCGCGTGACCTACGCCGTCCGCTCGGCGGTCGACGAGACGCTGTCGATGCTCGGCATGATGTGGACGAGCCTGCGGCAGATGGTGACGCTCGAGCGCGGCGTCGACGAGCTCAGCTCGGTGGTCGGGATCTTCAACGTCGCCGGCACCGCGGCCGAGCAAGGCCCCGGACAATTCCTGCTGCTGATGGCGCTGCTCAGCATCAACCTCGGGTTCGTCAACCTGCTCCCGATCCCGATCCTCGACGGCGGGCACCTGATGTTCTTCACGCTCGAGGCGCTGCGCCGGCGACCGCTGGGCCAGCGCGCGCGCGAGGTCGCCAGCGCGGTCGGCCTGGTGATCATCCTGGTGCTGCTGCTGATCGCCCTGCGCAACGACATCACCCGCTTCTGGATGGACTAGTGACGACCTGGTTGCTCGCGCTCGACACGTCGACGCCGCGGACCGCCCTGGCGGTCGGCCGCTTCGATCGCGCGACCGGCGAGGCGCAGGCGGTGGCCGAGGCGACGCACGACGATCGCGGGCGCCCGGCCTCGGCCGAGCTGACCTCGCGGATCTCGGCGCTGCTGGCCGCGGCCGGCGTGGCGCCGCGCGAGCTCGGGGCGATCGCCTGCGGCCTCGGGCCCGGGATGTTCACCGGCAGCCGCGTCGCGCTCGCCACCGCCAAGGGGCTGGCGCTCGGCCTCGACTGCCCGCTGTTCGGCCTCAGCACGCTGGCGATCGTCGCCGGCGCCGAGCACGTGCGCGGGTCGGTGCTGGCCCTGCTCGACGCCCGCCGCGGCGACGTCTACGCGGCGCCGTTCGTCCTCGGCGACGACGGACCGGAGCGCCTGGCCGACGATCGCTGCTGTCCTTTGGAGCAGGTGCTCGCCGAGCTGCCGGCCGAGTTCGTCGCCGAGGCCCGCGCGGTCGGCCCGGGCGTGACCGCCGTCGGCCCTGCCCTGCCGCCCGAGCTGCGCGCGCGCTCGCTGGAGGTCCCCGGCGCCGACGGCCCCGGGCTGTGGGCCGCGGCGGCCCGCGCCGCGCTGCGCGAGGCGCCCGCCGACGTCGCCACCATCGACGCGGTCTACCTGCGCGCCAGCTACGCCGAGCTCGGGCTCAACACGCCCAAGCGGCCGCCTTACCGCTCGCCGTTCGCGTGAGCCGGGCGGCGGCATGGCCGGCAGGACATGTTTAAAAGGCTATGTCTGCTCGTGCATGCCTTGAAGGCCATGATCACAAGGACATGTTCGCTCGTGCGAGGCCGACTCATCGCCCGGGCCCGCCGCGGAGGAACATCCGCAGCGCGCCATCTGCCGCGCGATGCAGGGGCGCGGCCCGTCTTCGACGCCTCCCCCGCCGGCACACGGCCGAGCCAGAGGTCCCCCCGGACGCGCGCTAGAACGCGACCGACAGACCGCGGCCGCCGAGCGCGAGGGCGGCGGCGCGGCGGCGCTTGTCGCCGATGATGAGCATCGGCATGCCGACGGTGAACGCGGTGGCGCCGGTGACGATGCTGAGCGCGGCCGAGGCGTCGCGCTCGCGCCCGGCCAGGCCGACGCCGAGGCCGACCACGAGCAGGCCGCCGGCCATCAAGGCGACGCCGAGGTTCGTCCACAGCTTGCCGCGCTTGCCCGAGCGCGGCGGGATGGCCGGCACGTAGGGCGCGCCCTGCGGGGCGGCGCGGGCCAGCGCGCCGGGCTCGAGGAGCCGGTCGTGAAGGACATGTCCTTCGGGATAGCTGACGACCACGCTGAGGGCGACGGAGGCCGGCACCGCGGCCGTCGGGTTGGTGCAGACCGCCCCGGCGTCGCGCAGGCGGGCGTCGATGCGGGACCGGGCCCCGCGCAGCAGGGCGACCGCCGCGGGCGTGAGCACGTCGGCCGACTCGAGCAGCCGCGCGTGCCGGACCAGCCGGAGGTCGGCGGCGCACAGCAGATCGGTGCGCGCGGGATCGACGAGCTGGGCCGCGCCGGCCGCGTTGACGCCCTTCTCGAGCGGCTCGTGGGCGCTGCCGAGGAATCGCTGCGGGGTGGCGCTGCCGGTGAGGCGGTCGTGGGCGCGGAAGTAGAAGTCGGCCGCGCCGGCGTGGTCCCCCGCGGCGGCGCGCTGGTCGGCGTAACCGGCGAGGTTGTCGCTCCACAGGACGCTCTCGCTGACCGGACCCTGGGTCGGCTTCGCCGCCGCCGAATCGGCGCCGAGCGCCACCACGAGCCCACAGGCGACCGCCCGGACACCGCGCATGGCCACCAGCGTACCCCCGAGGCCCAGGACGCGCCAGTGTGCTCCGCGCGTCCGCCCTGCGGTGACGACGCCGACGCTCGTCGCCAGGACGCATCTGCCCTTCGCATGCGACGCCGAAGGCCACGCGCGCGCCGGAACCGAGGCGTCCAGGACGCTGCGCGAGGAAGAAGCGCCCCCGCGTCGTGGGCTGCAGCGGTCCGCCGCGATGGCGCGCGCACGCTGACCTCGCGGCCCCCGCCTCCGATACCTGTTGCCGCTGCCTCGCATATGCCTCGCAGGCGCGCCCGTGTGTCCGACCTCGATGCTCCCGCCCCGCAACACCTGCCGCGAGCTGCCTCGCATGCGCGCCCCCATGTCCGACCTCGAGGGCCACGAGCCCGACATGCCGGGCGCTGTATCGGATGCTCATCCCCCGCGCGGCGACGCGGCAAGGACGATCTCACCGCGCCCGCCCGGGCCCCCAAACATGTCCCCGGAGACATATGAACCCAGCGCCTGCCGCCCAGCGAGAGGCATGACGGCGCTTCATGGGATCTGCGGAACAGGAGCTCCCGCCCCGCTCCGCGGACACTGCCCTCCCCCCCCAGGCGCCCCGGCTCTCGGCCTATCCGTTCAAACATGTCCCTTCAGACCTATGAACCAAGCGCCTGCCGGCCCGGCCAGGCATGACGGCGCTTCATACGGCCCGAGGGACAGAATGCCCTGCCCCCGCGGCGCGCTCGCTACCCTGCGCCGCGCAGGTGCGCCAGCAGTCGATCGCGGGTGTTGCGGCGCGGATCTTCGAGCGTCCAGTCGAGCAGGTCGGCCAGCGTCTTGCCCATCTGGGGGCCGGGGGTGGCCAGGCCCTCGCGCACGAGGTCGTCGCCGCGGATGGCCAGCTCGCCGATCGCCAGCGGCGCGCCGCGGATGGCCTCCTCGATCGTGACCGCCTGGGCCCACTCGCCGGCGTGCAGGGCCGCGGCGTCGGCGGCGTACTTGCGGCCCAGCTTGGCGAGGATCCGCCGGATCTGCAGCGGGTCGTGCGTGTGCGCCAGCGGCCCCAGCGCGGGGTTCGTGAGCGCGAGGACCCGCGCGCGCTCGTCCCGGCTCGGGCGCAGGTTGTCGATGACCTTCTCGATCACGGCCTTGTCGGCGCGCAGCGGCCACAACAGTCGGGCCAGGCGGATCACCGGGTCGCGCGGCAGGCGTTCGATGTGCTCGATCGCGGCGAGCTGCTCCTCGCGCTCGAGCGGGGCGAGGACGCGCGGCCAGATGCCGGTCTCGGCCATCGGCAGGAGGCCGAGGATCGGCCGCGCGGCCGCCAGCAGCTTGAACAGCTCGACGTGGACGCGCTCGCGGCTGACCTTGTCGAGGACGTCGAGGGCGCCGCCGATGGCCGCGGCGGTGTCGAGGTCGAGCCTGTACTCGAGGACAGCGCACAGCCGGACCGCGCGCATGGCCCGGAGGCCGTCCTCCTGGAAGCGCTGGGCCGGGTCGCCGACGGCGCGGATGACCCCGCGGCCGAGGTCGCCGAGGCCGTCGAAGCAGTCGGTGAAGATCTCGCGGATGGGGTTCCAGGCGAACGCGTTGATGGTGAAGTCGCGGCGCGCGAGGTCCTCGCGGAGGTCGCGGAGGAACCTGACCTCGGCGGGCCGGCGGCCGTCCTCGTAGCGGCCCTCGCCGCGGAAGGTCGTGACCTCGGCGTGGACCTTGTTGGGGCCACGGCCATGGACGACGGTCACCGTGCCGTGGGCGACGCCGGTCGGGATCGTCTTCTTGAACAGCGTCTGGACCTCCTCGGGCGTGGCGCTGCTGGCGAGGTCCCAGTCGCCGTGGAGCCGGCCGAGGAGCACGTCGCGGACGGCGCCGCCGACCAGCACGGCCTCGTGTCCCGCGTCGTGGAGGATCTGGGCGATCTCGCGGAGCGCGGCCGGGATCGGCGCGGCGCGCAGCAGGGCCGCCGCCTGCGAGGGCGTGGGGATCATGCCTTCGACGTTATCACTCGCGCGGCCGGGTTCGCACGCCGATGCTATGGTTGACCCTGGCCATGGACTTCCCCATCCGCATCACGCCCCTCCTCCGCCCCCTGCTGTTTCCGCTCCGGGCCTCGGGGGAGCGAGCGGCGGTGCATGTCGGCGGCGGGCACGTCGAGGTCGAGTTCGGCGTGCTGTTCCGCGGCAGCTTCGCGCTCGAGCAGATCGAGCACGTGAGCCGCTCGACCTGGCCGTGGTGGAGCGGCCTCGGTCTGCGGCTCGGCGCCCGCGGTCGCGTCGGCCTCATCGGCTCGCTCGAAGGCGTGGTCTGCGTCCACTTCAACCGGCCCCAGCGCGTTCGCGCGCCCTTCCCCTGGCGATGTCGCGAGCTTTACCTCTCGCTCCACGACCCGGACGGCTTCATCGCCACCGTCGAGGCCGCGGCCCACATGGCCGCGGCCTGACGGCGTTCAGCCCTTGCAGGCGGCCCAGCTCGGGCCGTGGCCGGACTCGACCTGCAGCGGCACCTGGAGCTTGTCGCCCGCGGCGCCCTCCATCAGCGGACGCGCCACGGCGATGAGCTCGTCGACGCGACCGGCGTCGCACTCGAAGATGAGCTCGTCGTGGACGGTCAGCAGCATCTGCGCCCACGGCTTGTCGGCCAGCGCGGCGTCGACGGCGATCATCGCCCGCTTCATGATGTCGGCGGCGCTGCCCTGGATCGGCGTGTTGCGGGCGATCCGCTCGCCGTAGCCGCGGGCGGCCCCCTTGCGCGCGAGCTCGGGGATCCGGCGCCTGCGGCCGAAGATGGTCTCGGCGTAGCCGCGCGCGCTGGCGACGTCGATCAGCTCCTCCATGTAGCGCGTCACGCCGGGGATCTTCTCGAAGTACACCTTGATGTAGCTGCCGGCCTTGCCGCGCGGGATGCCGAGCTGGCGCGCGAGGCCGAACGCCGACTGGCCGTAGATGACGCCGAAGTTGACGGCCTTGGCGATCCGGCGCTGCTCGGCGGTGACGTCCTGCTCGGCGACGCCGAACACCTCGGCGGCGGTGCGGCGGTGGACGTCGACGCCGTCGCGGAACGCCGACACCAGGTTCTTGTCGCCCGAGAGGTGGGCCAAGATCCGCAGCTCGATCTGCGAGTAGTCGAGCGCGACCAGCAGCTTGCCCGGCCCGGCGACGAAGGCCTCGCGGATCCGCCGGCCGACCTCGCTGCGGATCGGGATGTTCTGCAGGTTGGGGTCCTTGCTCGACAGGCGGCCGGTCTGCGCCACGGCCTGGCGGAAGTTGGTGTGCAGGCGCCCGGTGACCGGGTTGATCTCGTTCGGGAGCGAGTCGAGGTAGGTGCCCTTGAGCTTGGTGAGGCCGCGGTACTCGAGGATGAGGCCGACCACCGGGTGATAGGCGGCCAGCTCCTCGAGCACCGCGGCGTCGGTCGAGAAGCCGGTCTTGGTCTTGCGCCCGGCCTCGAGCCCGAGGTCCTCGAACAGGAGCTTCTGCAGCTGGTTGGGCGAATCGGGGTTGAGGTCGTAGCCGGCGTGCTCGGCGATCTGGGCCCGCAAGGCGGCGATGTCGGCGCCCATGGCCTCGCCCTGCTCGGCCAGGACGCCGGCGTCGACGCGCACGCCGGTCTCCTCGATGCGCTGCAGGACGCGCGCCAGCGGCATCTCCAGCTCGTCGAACAGCGCGCGCAGGGCGGTCGACTCGTCGAGCTGCGGGCGCAGGTGCGCACCTGTCTTCAAGGCCAGCTCGGCGCGCTCGCAGGCGTAGACGGTGGTGCGGTCGACCGGGGCGCGGGCGAAGGTGACGGCCTTCTTGCCCTTGCCGAGCACGTCCTCCTGGACGCCGGCGGTGTAGGCGAACAGGTCCTTGGCCAGCTCGGTGAGGTTGTGGGAGGCGCGCGCGGGGTCGAGGGTGTACGAGGCGAGCTTCGGGTCCATCACCAGCGGCCCGAGCTCGACGCCGTGGCGGCGCAGCACGATCGCCTGGAACTTGGACCCCTGGGCGACCAGCGGCAGGGCGCCGGTGGTCAGCCGCCGCAGCTGGGCGCCGATGACGTCCTTCGGGACAGGTTTCACAAGCAAGGCGTCGCCCTCGTGCGCGACCGGGACGTAGGCCGGGGCCGGAGCCCCCTCGCCGCCCGGCGCCAGGGCGACGCCGACCAGCGCGGCGCGCATCGAGTCGGCGACGTCGACGACGATCTGCAGCGCGAGGCTGCTGCTCCCCTTCAGCACGGCGTCGACGTAGGCGACAAGCTCGGCCTCGGTGGTGAGCGCCTTGTAGCGCGACTTGTCGAGGGTGAGCGGGGCCCCGGGGCGCAGCTCGAGCGGGCCCTCGGGCGGCTTGACCTCGGCGGCCTTGCTCTTGAGCCCGAGCAGGCTCTTGAACCCGAGCGGGGCGAAGAACGCCTCCATCGTGGCCTGGTCGCTGCCGCGGTCGACGAGTTCGTCGAGCGGGCGCGGCAGCGGGACGTCGCAGCGGAGCTGCACGAGCTGCCGGCTGAGGCGCGCGTTGGCGGCGTGCTCCTGCAGGGCCTCGCGGCGCTTGACCTGCTTGATGGAAGCGGCGCCGCTGAGGAGGCCCTCGAGGTCGCCGAACTCCTCCAGCAGCTGGGCGGCGGTCTTGGGGCCGATGCCGGGCACGCCGGGGACGTTGTCGGAGCTGTCGCCGGTGAGGGCGAGCAGGTCGACGAGCTTGGACGGCGGCACGCCCCACTTCTCGACGACCTCGGCCGGGCCGATCAGCTTCGACTTCATCGAGTCCCACATGAGGATCGGCTTGCGGGCGGCGTCCCCGGCGTCGACGAGCTGCATGAGGTCCTTGTCGGTCGAGAGGATGACGACCGAGCGCCCGGCCTTCTGCGCGTTCAGGGCGTAGCAGGCGATGATGTCGTCGGCCTCGACGCCGGGGACCTCGATCACCGGCAGGCCGAGGGCGGCGGTGGCCTGGCGCACCAGCGGGATCTGCGGCACCAGATCCTCGGGCATCGGCGGGCGGTGCGCCTTGTACGGCGGGTACAGCTCGTTGCGGAAGCTCTTCTCGCTGTGGTCGAACACGGCGATGAAGACCTCGGGCTGGAACTCCTTCCGCATGGCCTGGATCATGCGGACGAACCCGTGCACGGCGTTGATCGGCACGCCGCCCGGCGCGCTCAGGCTCGGCATGGCATGGAAGGCGCGGAAGATGAAGTTGTTGCCGTCGATGAGGAAGACGCTGCCAGGGCCGCCTTGAGGACGCGCGTTAGTGCTCACGCTGCGGGTTCTACCACAAGCGAGCGTCCGGTCGACCCGGTCCCGGCGCCCGCGGCGGCCGGCGAGGCCCGGGGCGACCTGCGCCTGCGCACGCGGGCCGGCCGACATGTCCTCAGGGACATGTCAGGCGAGCGGACTCGGCCGTGAGACATGGCCCCGAGGACAGGCGTTCCGGACCTGTCCCGCGGGACATGTGATTGGTGCCGTCAGCGCGGGTCGGCGGCGCAGCGGAAGCCGATGCCGTGGGTGTGCGCGTCGGCGTCGTTGGGGAAGCGCAGCGCCGGGTCGGTGTGCTCGGGCTCGGAGCTGTTGAAGGCGCCGCCGCGGATCACCCGGTTGTTGCCGGGCATCGGCGGGGCCGGCTCGCCCTCGGTCGTCGGGTAGCGCTCGAAGCGGTCGGCGGTCCACTCGAACACGTTGCCGACGAGGTCGAACAGGCCGTTCTCGGTCTTGCCGCCGGGGAAGCTGCCGACCGGCGCGGTGCCGACGAACTTGTCGTCGGCGGGGTACATCGGCTCGACCGGCGGCAGGCCCTTCTGCTTGCGCCACGCCACGCACTCGGTGCCGCAGGCGTTGAGGTGCTCGGGGCTCGGGGCGCCGTCGCCCCACGGATACACGCGGCCGTCGGAGCCCCGGGCGGCGAACTCGAACTCGGCCTCGCTCGGCAGGCGCTTGCCGTGGACGCGGCAGTACTCGTCGGCCTGGGCCCAGGTGATGCAGTTGATCGGGTGCTCCTTGCGCTCGGGGTTGCCGGCGTTGCACAGCGTCGAGTAGGCGGTCTTGGCCTTCTCCCAGTCGGCCCGCTTGCTCGCGCCCTGCGGCCAGAAGCTGTCGCGGTAGGCCCGCTTGCACTCGCCCTGGTCCGAGCACTCCTCGTACTTGGCCGTCGTGACCTCGTAGATGTCGATGCAGAACGGCCGGATCTCGACCTTGTGCAGCGGGCGGGCCAGCGCCAGCACCGGCTTCTCCGACTCGGTGCCCATGAAGAAGTTCTTGCCGGTGACGTAGGCCATGCCCTCGGGGCACGAGGTCGGCGGCGCGGGCGGCTCGACCTTCGTCTCGGGCTTGGGCTCCTCGATCACCTTCTTGGCCTCGACGGGCGGCGGCTGCTCGGGCGGCTTCTCGGCCTCGCCGCCGCCGCGGGTGGCCACGAACACGGCGGCGCCGACGGCCACGAGGGCGCCGACGATCGCCGCGATCCCACCGGCGGCCATCGGCTTGACCGTCGGCGCGGGCGGGGTGACGACGGTGGCCGGGACCGGCGGCGAGGCCGGGGTCGGCGGCGCCGAGATCGTCAGCACCGGCTGCTGCGCCAGCAGCTCGCCGGAGCGGCGGGTCTTGAGGCCGCCGCCTTGCCCCTCGGGCACGACGGTCTGGCCGATCGCGGTCTCGCCGGCCTGGATCGCCGGGTACTCCTTGAGCTCGAGCGCGGCGGCGAGGCCGGTCCAGAACTCGCCCATGTTGGCGTAACGGTCGACGACCTTGACCGCCAGCGCCTTCTGGAACACCGCCTCGACGGCGTCGCTGGTGGTGATGCCGAAGGTCCGCGGGGTCGGGCGCCGCTGGGTGTTCTGGGTCGCGAACGCGAACTGGATGAACTGCTCGCCCTCGAGCGCCGGCAGGCCGCCGCGCATGATCTCGACCAGCACGAGCGCCATTTGATAGACGTCGGTCCACGGCCCGGTGGCGCCGTAGCTGCGGTCGAACTGCTCGGGCGCGCCGTAGGTCGGGGTGAAGCTCGAGATCTGCGTGCCGGTGGCCTGCATCGCCGTGCGGGCCTGGCTCTGCATGACCTTGGCGATGCCGAAGTCGAGGACCTTGATGACGACGCCGGGCGCGAGCGTGTCGCCGAGGACGAAGAAGTTGGCCGGCTTGATGTCGCGGTGGGCGACGCCGCGCGCGTGGGCCAGCGCGAGCGCGCGGGCGCAGCCGTCCATGAGGTTGAAGGTCTCGAGCGCGCTCCGCTCGGGCGAGCGGGCCTTGCCGTCGTCGTGGCCGATCCACGACTCGAGCGGGCGGCCGTCGAGCCACTCGAGCACCATGTACGGCAGCCACACGCCGCCCGGGGTGGTGAGCGTGCCGATGTCCCGCGCCTGGACGATGCCGGTGGTCCGGCTCGACAGCGCGGTCAGCAGCTTGCCCTCGCGGACGAACGCCTCGAGCAGCTCCTCGCGCATCTCGACCGGGGCGTTCGACAGCGCCGTGAAGCACTTGACGGCCACCGGCTCGTCCCAGATCCGGTGATTCGCCCGGTAGACGATGCCGAAGCCGCCCTCCCCGACCACCCGCTCGATGAAGTACTTGTCGGCGACGAGGGTGCCGACGAGCCCGAATCGGTCGCCCGCCTCAGCCATGGCGGCTCTCCTTACGGACAGAGGTGCGGTCTGGATCGAGCGCAGGCATGTGCATGATCAGCGGCGCGATTGTACGCCAGCGTCGCGCGGCGCGCACCGCGGCGGTTGTCGCGGCAGCCAGCCCTTTTTTTGCCCTCCGCCGCCCGGACTCGTAGGGTCCGGCCAATGTCCGCCCGTCCGTCGCTGTTCGTCTGCGCCGCCCTGCTCGCGGCCCTGCTCGCGCCTCCGGCCTCCGCCAGCACCGCCACGACGGCGACGCGCGGATCCACACAACGGCCGGCGACGGCCGCCGCCGGGCGCCAGAAGGCCGATGCAGGCCGGCCGGCGGCGACGACCCCGGCGCCGGCCCGACCGAGCCAGGCGGCGACGAAGCCGGCCGGCCCGGCCGCGGCTGGCCGCCAGGACATGGTGAAAAGGCCAGGCGGCGAGCCGGCGGCGACGCATGTGCGATCGGGCACGACGGCCCCCGCCCGGCCGAATGCGACGACGCAGTCACGGCGGACCGAGGCCGTCGACGGGCGCGGACCGGCGAGCAAGCGCGCCGACGTGATCGACGGCCGCGACGCGGCGGCGCTGCGCGAGCTGTACCGCCGCAAGCCGACGCGGCAGGCCGGGACGGCGACGAGCGCCGCCCGGCCGACCGCCAAGAATCCGAGCCAGGCCGTCGAGACCGCGACGCGCGGCACGGCTCGCCCGTCCGCTGCACCGGCGACGAACCGCCCGGTCGAGGCGACCGCGGCCCGCGGGACCAGCCGCGCCCGGGCCGAGACGCGGCGCGAGGTCCACGGGGCGACGAGCGACGCCGACCGCGAGAAGCTGGACGCGGCTCCATCCGGTCGCCAGACCCCGGCCGTGGTCACGCGCGAGCCGATCCCTGCGCCGGCGGCGCGCGAGCGGGAGGCCGACGAGGCCCCGGCGCCGGCGCAGGTGGCTGACTCTTCCGACATGGTGAAAAAGACCGGTCCGAAGAAACAGCGCCGAAAGGCCAGCCAGGACGAGGACGAGGGGGTGGCGGCGACCGGCCCGCGGCCGACGGCGGCGAGCAGCTGCGCGGCCGGCCTGGGCGCCGCGCCGGCGCAGCAGTTCGACCGCACGCGGGCGACGCTGCGCGAGTTCTCGTGGGCCGACATGGCCTACTTCTTCGAGACCGCCGCCGACGAGGCCGAGCCGGAGCCGCGCCAGGTGGCCCGCGAGGGCACGCTGCCGGCCGACGAGGCGATCCGGCTGTCGGGCCTGCCGCGGCGGCCGCTCGAGGCGGTGGCCCAGGCGCAGGCGGTCGACCTGCTGACCGAGCGCGAGCTGGTGCGCATCGACAAGGCGCTGTCCGGGGCGAGCCCGGCCGCGATCGCCACGCTGTTGCGGGCCGACTCGCCGACGCTGCGGGCCCACGTGTGGACGTGGCTGGCGACCACGCCGGCCGGCGCCTGCAGCCTGGTCAAGCTCGACGGCCGCGAGGTCGAGGCGGCGATCCGCGACCGCAGCGTGGCGGTCGAGCACGGCGAAGATCTGGTGTTCCGCCCGCTCGGCGACTACGCGCTGCAGGCCCGCTCGCGCCTGGCGGCCGCCGATCCGCAGGCCTACGACAACCTGCTGCGCGCGCTCGCGGCCGACCCGGGGATCGACGCGCGGGTGCGGGCGGTGGTCGCCGGCCTGCGGGTGCGGCGGGGCCACGCCGACTCGATCGAGGCCGGGCTGCGCGACGCGGTGGCGGCGATCCGCGGGGCCACGGCGGCGGCGGCGATCGACCGCGATCGCCCGCGCTACGAGGGCCGGATGCTCGACCACGCGGCCGACGATCCGGCCGATCTGGTGACGGAGCTGATCGTCGGCGAGCTGCTGGGCGGGCCCGACGGGACGCCGCAGGGCGAGCTGGCGCAGCGCCGCGACGAGCGGGTGATGGCGGCGGTGGCCCGCTGGAAGGGCCGCGGCGATCCGATGTCGCCCCTGCCCGTCCCCAGCCAGCCGCTGCGCTTCCCGACGCAGAAGAAGATGGAGTCCGCGCCCGCGTTCGCGCCCGCGCCGGTGCTCGCGGCGACGCCCGCCGCGCCCGCGCCCGCGCCCGAGCCGCCCGCGCCCGCGCAGGCCAAGCCCGCCGTCGAGGAGCCGGTCGAGGCGCCGCGCCCGCTGGCGAGCACGCCCGCCCGTCGCGAGCCCGAGCCGCAGGCCGGGCCCCAGCTGCCGAGCGTGCTCGACGACCCGAGCGAGACGTCGCTGCGACCCTGAACGTGGGAACATGCTCGAAAGGCCATGCCCTTCGGGACATGGCCTTTCTCGCATGCCCAGGCGGACATGTCTTTTAGAAACTGCGGGCGATCAGCGCCCGGAAGTAATTGACGTCCCCGCGCTGGGCGAAGCCGTGGGCGTAGGTGAAGAACAGGTCGATGGTGTCGCGGTAGCCGATCCGGAAGCTGAACACGAGCGACATGCCGAGGCTCCAGCGCAGGGCCTCGCGGGTGAGGCGCTCGGTCCAGGCGACGCCGACGTCGGCGAACGGGATCATCGTCAGCCGGCGCAGGTACAGCGGCAGCGAGCTCATGCCGCGCTCGACGTCGACCAGCGGGGTGCGGTACTCGGTGTTGACCACCGCGTAGTAGTCGCCGGGCAGCGAGCGCCAGGCGAACCCGCGCAGGTAGCCGGCCTCACCGAAGGCCTCGCGGCGGAGGAACGACTGGATGACGTCGGGCTGGTCGCGCAGGCCGCCGAGGCGGAACCCGCCGAGCCGGCCGAGGCCGCCGGCCGAGGCGCCCCCGCCGATCCGCAGCGCCAGCACCTGGTGGCCGCGCCAGGGCATCCGGATCCGCTCGGTGTACGCGGCGCCGACCTGGATGTCGCCGTACTGGCCGCCGAGGTGCGGGTCGACCACCGACAGGCGCACGCTCGCGGCCCGGCCGGTCTCGTCGCCGTAGCCGTACCGGACGCTGCGGAGATTGCTGTAGCGCAGCTCGAGGTCGACGCGGCCGAGGTCGCCGGCGGCCGGCGGCGTGCTCGCGGGGGCGTTGGGGTCGAGCCGCTCGCGGTCGCGGTCGAGGTCGCGGAAGCGGGTGAACACGTAGTCGAGGCTGGCGCTGGCGTTGTGGATCGCGTGGCGCACGATCGGCACGTCGATGCCGGCGCGCACCGCGGTCTGGCGCTCGCGGTAGCCCTTCTGTGCGTACGGCTGGAAGCTGCCGTCGGCCGAGATGTTGTCGTAGCTGTAGCGCTGGCTGCTGTCGTGGATCCGGAAGTCGCGGCGGAAGGCGAAGCGGAAGGTCGGGACCAGGCGAGCGAAGGTGTACTCGACCGAGCCGGTCGGCTGCTGGTGGTCGACGAACTGGCGGAACACGCCGGTGAGGCGGTGGTAGCCGACGACGTCGGCGATCTCGAGCTTGGCCCCGAGCTCGAGCCCCTGCCCGGCTCCGCCGAGGTCGAGCGAGGCCGGGGCGATGGCTCGCGGGTACATGGTGCGGATCGGCTTGTAGCGCGTGCTGCGGGCGCTGGCCGGCCGCCCGCGGTCCTCGGGCAGCGGCGGGGTCGGCTCGTCGGCCGCCGGAAGGTCGTCGACGGTCGGCAGCGGCTCGAGGAAGCTGCTCGGGTCGAACTTCATGACCCAGAGGTCATATCCGGTCGAGCTCGCGCCGATGTAGGCGATCCGGGTGCCGTCGTGGCTGACGACGGCGTCGAAGGCGGCGCCGAGGACGTTGGTGACCTGGTGCGTGCGGCCGGTGGCGAGGTCGATCGCGTAGACGTTGATTACGTGGTCGCGGTCGGACGAGAACAGCAGCCAGCGGCCGTCGGGCGAGTACGCGGGGGTGATGTCGAGCCAGCGGTCGGCGGTCAGCCGCGTGTGCGTGCCGGCCTCGCGGTCGTAGACGTAGAGGTCGCGGTAGCCGCCGGCGCGGTGCATCGAGTAGGCGACCTTGCGCCCGTCGGGCGACCAGCGCGGGGTGTAGACCTGCTGCGTGCGCTCGAGCGGGGCGACCTCGGTGACCTCGCGCGTGTGAAGGTCGAGGAAGGCCAGGCGCGACTGGGCGGCGTCGTTGCGGACGAACACGACGGTGCGGCCGTCGGGCGCGACCTGGGCGTCGCGGGCGCGCAGGCCGAAGGTCAGCTGCTCGGTGTCGGCCGGGCCCTGGCGGGCGTTCGGGGCCCCCTGCTCGCCGTGCCACAGGTAGAGGTCGTTCCACGAGTAGCGCAGGTCGTGGAGCGACCATTGCTCGAAGACCATGTCCTTTCCGCCAGGTAGGAAAGACCCGGTGGTCGCGCCCTGGACCTCGACGACGCGCTCGATGTCGGTGCTCTGGCCCTGGCGGCCGACGCCGACGCCCTCGCGGATCCGGCCGCCGCGGCTCGAGATCCGGCGGATCCCGGGGTTCGAGTGGCCGTCGTCGTCGTAGAAGTAGATCATGCGGTCGTCGGCCGACCAGAAGGGCCGACGCGTGAACGCGTTGCTGGCCTCGGAGGCGACGGTGAAGGTGAGGCGGCGGCCCTCGCGGATCCCGCGGCCGCGGATCGCCCGCGCCTGGGCCTGGAAGCGGCGGGTGATGTCGAGCTCGAACTCCTTCCACAGCTGCTCGAAGCTGACGCCGAGGACCCGCGAGACGGCGCGGTGGATCCCGTACGGCAGGGCCTGGCCGCCGTAGGTGTGGCTGAGCTCGCGCAGCTTGTCGTGGCCGTAGCGGGTGCCGATGTAGTCGACGAGGTGGAGGCCGTAGAGGTAGACGGTAGTGACGTTGGGGAAGATCGTGCCGGGCGACGAGACGCGGTCGATCGGCTGGAAGCCGTGCTCGAGCACGTGCATGCGCATCATGGTGTCGAACTGGGCCGAGCGGTGGCGGCCCTGCGACGACAGGCGCGACTCCTCGTAGGTCGCCAGGCCCTCGATGAACCACCGCGGCTGGGCGCCGTTGGGCGGCCACACCTTGCCGAGCACGCCGAAGCCGAGCAGCGCGTTGACGAGGCGCGGGATGCCGTGGATCGTGTCGATGTGGACGATGTGCGTGTACTCGTGGGTGAGCAGCACGTCGAGCCAGTCGTCGTAGCTCTCGAGCACGGACATCGACTCGGGCGCGGTGACGTTGCCGTTGATGTGCGCGTACGGGACGACCGAGGCGCTGCCGTTCGACGAGTCGGTGTCGTCGGTGAGGATCACCTGCGTGCGCAGGTACGGGCTGTGGCCGAGGTCGGGGGCGAGCCGCGAGTGGGCCCGCTCGAGCGTGGCCGCGGCCCGCTCGGCCGCGACCTCGTTGCCCTGGTAGTAGTGAACGACGAAGTGCTCGGTCTCGAGGGTGCGCCACCGCTGATCGCGGGTGCCCGCCTCCGCGACCGTCGCGACCAGCGTGAGCAGCAACAGGCACCCCAACGCGAACCACCGCGCGCGGCCGGGGCGTGACGCAGACACCCTCGAATGGTATCAGGCCGTCGCGCCGAGGTGCTCACGGACCAGCGCCGTCAGCGCCGCGGGCCGCTCCTCGGCGACGGCGTGGCCGCAGCCCTCGACCCACACGAGCTCCGCGCCGCGGATGGCGTCGCGCAGGCGCCCCGCGTGCTCGCGCGGGACGATGGCGTCGCGCTCGCCCCAGATGACGAGCGTGTCACACGAGAGGGCCTTCAGCCGCGGCAACATGGCGGCCATGCGCTCGTCGTTGGCGAGCTGGGTCAACATCGCGTACGCCGCCTCGCGTCCGCCGGTGCGCGCGAGCCGGTCCCAGTAGAGGTCGAGGTCGTCGTCGCCGAGCCGGGTCGGGTCGGCCAGCGCGCGCGCGAGGTAGTGGGCCAGAGCTGCCCTTCGGTACAGGTTCTTGAAGACATACGGGCCGACGCCGGGGACCAGCGCGAGGCGGCCCTCGAGCGGCAGCGGCATGGCGAAGCAGGTGGCGTCGACGAGCAGCAGGCGACGCACGCGCTCGGGCGCGGCGTCGGCGAGGCAGACCGCGATCGCGCCGCCCCAGCTGTGGCCGAGCACGTCGACCTGCGCGATCCCGAGGTCGTCGAGCAGCGCCAGCAAGACCCGCGCGAGCCAGGTCGGGCTGTAGCCCGCGCAGTGCACCGGCGGCGGGCGGTCGCTGTCGCCGGCGCCGGGCAGGTCGGGGATCAGGAGCCGCCGCGTGGGCGCGAGCTCGGGGACCAGCGCGCGGAAGGCATAGCCGTAGACGAGCAGGCCGTGGATCAGCAGGAGCGGCGGACCGGCAGCGAGAGCCGCCGAGGTCGCGCCGGCAGGGCCGAGATCGCGGAGGTAGAGGCGGCCGAAGTCGAGCGACACCAGCCGCGAACGGTCGGGCACGACGGGCTGATAGCCCGGGGCCCTCACGGTCCGCCCTCGCCTTCGCTGCAGCCGTGGCGGAGGTGCTCGGGGAAGCGCGCGCGCATGGTCGCCAGCACCAGCTCGTCGGCCTCGCTGGCGGAGTCGACCTTGAGCACGCGCTCGGCCAGCTCCTTCATGTCGTCGGTCTTCGACGAGCGGATGATGTGCTTGATGACGGGGATCGCGCTCGGGTGCATCGACAGCTCGGCGACGCCGAGGCCGAGCAAGACCCAGGTGTAGCGCGGGTCGGCGGCCATCTCGCCGCACAGGCTGACCGGCACGTGGTTGCGCGCGCCGGCCTCGGCGACCTCCTTGATGAGGCGGAGGATCGCCGGGTGCATCGGCTGGTAGAGGTACGAGACGGCCTCGTTCTCGCGGTCGATCGCCAGCGTGTACTGAATGAGGTCGTTGGTGCCGATGCTGAGGAAGTCGACGCGGCGGGCGAAGTGCTCGGCGGTGAGGGCCGCCGCCGGCGTCTCGATCATGACGCCGATGTCGATGTCGTCGGCGTGCGCGACCCCGGCGGTGGCCAGCTGATCGCGCGCCTCCTCGATCGCGTCGAGGCCGGCGCCGAGCTCGTCGACGCCGCCCACCAGCGGCAGCATGATCGCCAGCGGACCGTGCACGCCGGCGCGGAGGAAGCCGCGGAGCTGGGCGAGGAACATGTCGCGCTCGCGCAGCGCGAGCCGTAGCGACCGCATGCCCATGGCCGGGTTGCGCTCATCCTCGAGCTCGAGCAGCTTCGTCGGCTTGTCGGCGCCGAGGTCGAAGGTGCGGAACACCACCGTGTAGGGGGCGCAGCGCCGCAGGACGTGCTTCGCCATGCGGTAGTGCTCCTCCTCGCTCGGGAGCGTGTCGCGGTTCATGAACATGTACTCGCTGCGGTAGAGGCCGACGCCCTCGGCGCCGTGGCGCAGGGCGAGGTCGAGCTCCTCCGAGATGGCGATGTTGGCGCGCACGCGCACGTGCAAGCCGTCGAGCGAGACGGCGGGGAAGGCGTGCTCCTTGCGGATCTTCTGCTCGAAGGCGAGGTGGCGCTCGCGCTCGGCCTGAAAGTGAGCGACCTCTTCGGGCGTCGGCCGGACGATGATGCGTCCGCGCACCGCGTCGACGACGATGAGGTCGCCGGCGTCGACCGCGGCCAGGACGTCGTCGACGCCGACCACCGCGGGGATCTGCAGCGAGCGCGCCATGATGGCACTGTGGGAGGTCTTGCCGCCGACGCCAGTCACGAGCCCGGCGACCTGGCAGCGGTGCATCCGCGCGGTGTCGGCGGGGCTGAGGTCTTGCGCCACCACCACCGAACCGGCCGGCGGATCGATCTCGTCGCCGTGCTCGCCGAGCAGCGCCTGCAGCACGTTCTCGATCAGGTAGGTGAGGTCGCTGCCGCGCTCGCGGAAGTAGTTGTCGTCGGCGTTGCCGAGGACCTCGAGGATCTGGTCGGTGACGGTGGTGAGCGCCCACTCGGCGTTGGCGAGCTCCTCGCGGATCAGCGTCTCGGTGCGCTGGATCAGATCCGGGTCGCGCAGGATCATCTGCTGCGCCTTCAAGATCTGGCGGTGCTCGCCGTGCGGGAGCCGGCTCTTGACGACCTCGATCTGCTGCCGGCACGCGCGCAGGGCCTCGTGCAGGCGCTCGATCTCGGCCTCGACCCGGTCGCGGTCGATGTGGGTGTGGAGGACGTGGACGCGCCGGCGATCGACGACGTAGGCCGGGCCGATGCCGACGCCGGGACTGGCGGCCGCGCCGTCCATCTCGCGGCGCAGGCCGAGGTCGGCCTGGCGAAACAAGCCCGAGAAGGCGGCGCTCTCCGCTCCGTCGTTCACAGCTCTCCGAACCCGTTTTTGATCAGCTTGCTCAGCGCGTCGAAGGCCGGCGTGGCGTCGGCCCCCTCGACGCGAAGCATGACACGGCTGCCCTGGCCGCACGCGAGCATGAGCACGCCGAGGATGCTCTTGGCGTTGACCTCGGTGCCCTCGCGCGCGATCCAGACGTCGGACTTGAACTTGTTGGCCAGGTTCACCAGCTTGCTCGCGGCCCGGGCGTGGAGCCCGAGCTTGTTGACGATCTCGAACTCACCCTGCATCTGCTTGCTCATGCGGTGCTCTCCTTGGCGGGCGCGGGCGACGGGACGTGGACGGCGAGGGCCCGCTTGGCGGAGTCGGCGCAGGTGCGCGCGAGCTCCTCGGGGGACAGCGTGGCGCGATCGAGGCTGGCGAGCTTGAGCAGGATGTTGAAGCTGAGCCCGCTGAGCACCACGGGCGGCGCCGCGGCCTCGCGGATCCCGCACGAGCACGGGCTGGCGCCGTAGGCGTCGGCGATCATCAGGACGCCACGGCCGCGCTCGGCGGCCGCGAGCGCGGCCTTGAGGCGCGTCTTGAGGTCGTCGGTCTCGCCGCGGCCGGCGTCGACGGCGATGACGTCGGCCAGCGCCGTCTCGCCGCACACGCCGCGCGCGGCCTCCAACAAGGCGCTGGCGCTGCGCCCGTGTCCCACGAGGACGATGCCGACCTGCTCAGGCATGGACCGTCTCCTTGGCCGCCGCTTCCGGGAGGTCGCGGTGGCGGATGATGAGCTGCGGCGGCGGCCGCGACAGCGGTTCGCCCGCGGACAGCCGTTGCGCGAGGGCTTCCGTCAAGGCCACGCTACGATGCTGCCCGCCGGTACAGCCGAGCGCAACGGTGAGGTAAGAGCGCCCTTCGCGCACGCTGCGCGGGACGACGAAGCGGAGCAGGCCCTCGAGGTGGTCGAGGAGCACCGTGGCGTCGGTCTGGCCGAGCACGAAGGCGGCGACCTCGGCGTCGAGGCCGGTGCGCGGGCGCAAGGTCGCGACGTCGTAGGGGTTGGCGAGGAAGCGGACGTCGAACACGAGGTCGGCGAAGCTCGGCAGGCCGGTCTTGAAGCCGAACGACGTCAGCACGAGGTGGAGCACCGAGGCGGCGCTGTAGCGGTCGCGGATCATCTGCCGGAGCTCGCGCGCCCGCAGGCCGCCGGTGTCGATGGTGGCGGTGGTGCGCGCCCGCAGCGAGCGCAAGCCCGCGCGCTCGTCGGTGATCGCGTCCGGCAGCTCGCCGAGCGGGTGGCGCCGGCGGGTCTCGGCGAACCGGCGCACGAGCACGTCGTCGGGGGCGTCGAGGAACAAGATCTCGACGCGGTGGCCGGCCTGCACGAGCTGCAGGTGGACGCTGGCGAAGGCGCCGAGGTGGCCGACCTCGCGCGCGTCGATGCCGACGGCGATCCGCCGCGTCGCCTCCTCGGCGGCCAGGAGCTCGACGAGCTGCGGCAGCAAGAGCACCGGGATGTTGTCGACGCAGTAGAAGCCGATGTCGGCCAGCGCCGCCAGCGCGGTCGACTTGCCCGCCCCGCTCATGCCCGTGACGACGAGCAGCTCCACGACTACTCGACCTCGGGGGAAGGCACGGCGCCGGAGCTGGCGCGCGGGGTCGGCACCGGGACGTCGGGGCCGGGACCGCGGATGTTGGCGCCGCGGGCGCTGGCGGCGATCCGGGCGTTGATCTTCTCCTGGAACTCGCGCGCCGAGTCGTGGCCGCGGAACTTCAGCACCTGGTTGCGGGCGACGACTTCGATCAGCGAGGCGATGTTGCGCCCCGGCCGCAGCGGGATCCTGGCCAACGGGACATCCACGCCGAGGATCGGCCACACCTGCGGCTCGGTGCCGAGGCGGTCGTAGTCCTCCTCCTGGGCCTCGCTGAGCTCGACGACGACCTCGATCTTCTTGTTGTCGCGGACGGCGGCGACGCCGAACAGGTGGGTGATGTTGAGGATCCCGAGGCCCCGGATCTCCATGTGGTGCTGGTGCATCTCGAGGGCCGCGCCCCACACCGTGTCGGGCGGGCGCACCGAGACCTCGACGATGTCGTCGGCGACCAGGCGATGCCCCTTGAGGATCAGGTCGAGCGCCGCCTCGCTCTTGCCGACGCCGCTGCGGCCGATCAGCAGCAGCCCGACGCCGAGCACGTCGATCAGCACGCCGTGGATGGTGGCCCGCGGCGACAGCAGATCCTCCAACTTTCGCGTCAGGCGCGAGATGAAGACCGAGCTCATGAGCGGGCTGCGCAGCACCGGCACGCCGTGGCGGCGCGCGACGTCCATCAGGAAGTCGGGCGGGTCGAGGCCGCGGGAGATCGCCAGACAGCACAGCGGCTTGCTGCAGAACGCCTCGAGGCCCGCCCTCGCCTGCTCCGGCGAGCAGCTCAGCAGGTAGTCGATCTCGGTGAGGCCGAGGACCTGGATCCGGTCGGGGAAGACGTGCTTGACGAAGCCGGACAGCGCGAGCCCGGGCTTTTGGATCCGCATGCTCGTGATCTTGCGGTCGAGCTCGCCCCAGTCGGACAGCAAGGTCAGCTGGAGCGGTTCGGCGGCGGCGTCGAGGAACTTGCCGACCTCGATCGAGGCGTCTCTGCGCATGATGGGCGCAGTTTAGCAGGGGCCGCCCGGCGGGCGCGAGAGCCCGCCGGGGCGCGTTGCGCGGCCGGTCACGTGGCGGCGGCGGCCTCGGCCTCGGTGCCGTTGGGCTCGATCAGGCCGTAGTTGCCGTCTTCGCGCACGTAGACGACGTTGATCTCGCCGGACCCGGCGTTGGTGAACACGTAGAACTGCTTGTGGAGCAGGTTCATCTGCATGATGGCGCCGTCGACGGTCATGCGCTCGGTCGTGACCTCGGTCTGGCGGATGATGACGGGGCGCGACTCCGGCTTGGCGTGACCGTTGCCGTTGTTGAGGGCGGCGACGGTCGCGGCGGCCTCGGCGGCGGCGTCCTCCTCCTCGACGATCTGGTCGACCATGCTCTCGGCGGCGATGACCCCGAGGCGGACCTTGGCCGAACGGCCCTCACTGCTCTTGTGGTGCTTGATCCGCGCCTTGTAGCGCCGCACCTGCCGCTCCATCTTGGCCAGCGCCATGTCGACCGACGAGTACATGTTCTCGGTCGACTCCTGCGCGTGCAGCTGCAGGCCGTTGCGCAGGGTGACGTCGAAGGCGGCGATGTGCATCACCTTGTCGACGGTGAACGTGCAGCTCACCCGCAACGGCTCGGCAAAGTAGCGCTTGATCTTCTCGAGGCGCTCCTCGGCGTAGCCGCGCAGGGCGGTTGAAGACTCCATCTGGCGGAAAACGAAGTGAGTCTGCATCGATCGGGCACCTTCTTGGTGGGTTTGGCTCCGGCCGTGGCCGGCGTCTTCTGATTGTCTGACCGCAAGGCCAGGAAAGGCCAGGCAAATTGGGCTTAAAAGAGCTTACGGCGTTTCGCGCTGGAGAGCACGCCGAGCTGCTCGCGGTACTTGGCGACCGTCCTCCGGGCGATGTCGATGCCTTCCTCCTGCAAGAGCTCGACGAGGCGCTGATCACTGTACGGATGAGCCTCGTCCTCGGCGTCGATGAGCTTCTTGATCCGCTCCTTCACCGCCTCGCTGGCGAGGTCGTCGCCGGTGGTGCGGCTGATGCCGGCGTTGAAGAAATACTTGAGCTCGAAGATGCCCTGCGGGGTGTGGACGTACTTGTTGGTCGTGACCCGCGAGACCGTCGACTCGTGCATCTCGATGTCCTCGGCGACATCCTTGAGGATCAGCGGCCGCAGGTGCTGCGGGCCGCGCTCGAAGAACTCGCGCTGGAACTTGAGGATGCTGCGCGTGACCTTGACGATGGTGCGCTGGCGCTGCTGGATCGAGCGGATGAGCCACTGCGCCGAGCGCATGCGCTCGTGGATGTACTCCTTGGCCTTGGGGTGCTCCCCCACGGCCTCTTTGTAGAGGCCGCTGATCCGCAGCCGCGGCAGGCCGTCGTCGTTCAGCGTGACCACGAACTCGTCGCCGACCTTGATGATGTACACGTCGGGCGTGATGTACTGCGGCGCCTCGACGCCGTAGGCCCGCGCCGGCCGCGGGTCCATGCCCATGATGACCTTGGTGGCCTCGTAGACCTCCTCGAGCGCCTCGCCGGTGTCGCGCGCGACGGCCTGGTAGTTGCGGATCTCGAGGTTGTGCAGGTGCTTGGCGATGATCGCCCGCACCAACGGGTCTTCGACGGGGTGCTCGGGGTGATTGGCCTGCACCCACAGGCACTCGGCGAGGTTGCGCGAGCCGATCGCCACCGGGTCGAGCTGCTGGATCTTCCGCACCAGCATCTCGACCTTGAGCGTCGACACGCCGAGCTTGCGCGCGATCTGGGGGGCGCTCTCCTGCAAGTAACCCGCGGGCGACAGGCAGCGCACGATGTACTCGGCGACCTCCTCGCCGGTCTCGCCGAAGTTCGACAGGCGGACCTGCCACATCAGGTGCTCGGCGAGGGTCTCGGCGCGGGTCAGGGTCGCCTCGATCGAGGGGCCCTCCTCGTCCTCGTTGTTGGTGCGCGTCGTGCTCCCCGCCGACGGCGGCAAGTACTCCATCGAGTCGGCGTAGGCCTCCCAGTCGGCGCCCTCCTTCGGCACCTCGTCGACCTTGACCTCGGGAGCGCTGCGATCCGGCTCCCCCCCCGCCGCCTCCTGCTGCGGCGCGTCGACCGCGTCCTGCAGCTCGACCGAGCTCACCGGCTCCTCGGCGCTGGTCCCGATCTCGTGCGCCTCCTCGAGCAACGGGTTCTCCATCAGCTCGCTGCGCACCAGGTCGACCAGCTCGGGTCGGGACAACTGCAGCAGCTTGATCGCCTGCTGGAGCTGCGGCGTCATCACGAGCTGCGTGCTCATCCGCAGGTCTTGGCGCATCTGAAGTGCCATGGTCCCTCGTCTCGCTAAACCGGTAATTTAGCAGAGCGTACACCTGGAACCAACGGCGACGAGGCGGGTGGCCCCAGCACCCACCTCCACGCTCGCACGCGGTGACGCGCCGTTGATTTGGCGGCGCGCCTCGAATTGCAGCGCAAACGCCGGCCCGTCTCTCCGGGGCCGCGCGCGCCCCGGACCGAGCCGCCAGGGTCCTCAGGCGCGCTCGCGCTGGTACTGCAAAGATGCGGCGATGTACGCCGTAAACAACGGGTGCGGCGCGGTCGGCCGGCTCTTGAATTCGGGGTGGAACTGGCAGCCGACGAAGAACGGGTGCCGGTCCTGCGGCAGCTCGATCATCTCGACGAGGGTGCCGTCCGGCGAGCGACCGGACAGCACGAGCCCGCTGGCCTCGAGCCGGTCGCGGTAGCGGTTGTTGACCTCGTAGCGGTGGCGGTGGCGCTCGGAGATCCGGCTGCGACCGTAGATCCGCGCGGCCAGGCTGCCGGGGGCGAGGTCGCAGTCGTAGGCGCCGAGCCGCATCGTCCCGCCCTTGTCGGCCACGTCCTCCTGCTCGGCCATCAGCGCGATCACGGCCCCGTCGAGCGAGGGGTCGAACTCGGTGCTGTGGGCCCCGGCGAGGCCGGCGACGTGGCGCGCGAACTCGCAGACGGCCATCTGCATGCCGAGGCAAATGCCGAGGTACGGGATCTTGCGCTCGCGGGCGTAGCGGATCGCGGCGATCTTGCCCTCGCTGCCGCGCGAGCCGAACCCGCCCGGGACCAGCACGCCGCCGAGCCCGCCGAGCAGCGCCTCGGCGCCCGAGGCCTGGATCTGCTCGGCGTCGACGTAGACGATGTCGACCGCGGCGTTGCAGGCGAGGCCGCCGTGGACCAGCGCCTCGTGCAGGCTCTTGTAGCTCTCGGCCAGGTCGACGTACTTGCCGACGATGCCGATCGAGACCCGGTGCTGCGGGTGCTCGAGCGTGTCGACGATCCGCCGCCACTCCTCGAGCGGCGGCTCGCGGCTCCAGATGTTGAGCATCTCGCAGATCTTGTCGTCGAGCCCCTCGGCCCGCAGGACCATCGGGACCTTGTAGATGATGTCCTGGTCGGGCAGCGAGATGACGCTGTCGGCCCGCACGTTGGTGAACAGCGCCAGCTTGTCGCGCGTGCCCTTGCTGATCGGCTGCTCGGAGCGGCACACCAGCAGGTCGGGCTGGATGCCGATCTCCCGCATCTTCATCACCGAGTGCTGGGTCGGCTTGGTCTTGAGCTCGCCGGCGGTGCGGATGAACGGGAGCAGCGTGAGGTGCACGAACACGGTGTCGCGCGGGTCGAGCGTCAGCCGCAGCTGCCGGATCGCCTCGAGGAACGGGAGGCTCTCGATGTCGCCGACGGTCCCGCCGATCTCGACGATCAAGAGGTCGAGCCCCTCGGCCGCGGCGAGGATGCAGCTGCGGATCTCGTTGGTCACGTGCGGGATGACCTGGACGGTCTGCCCGAGGTACTCGCCGCGCCGCTCCTTGCGGATCACGGCCTCGTAGATCTGTCCCGAAGTATAATTGCTGTGGCGCGACATCCGGTGCGAGACGAAGCGCTCGTAGTGACCCAGATCGAGGTCGGTCTCGGCGCCGTCGTCGGTGACGAACACCTCGCCGTGCTGGGTCGGGTTCATCGTGCCGGGGTCGACGTTGAGGTACGGATCGAGCTTCTGCAGGCCGATGTTGAGCCCGCGCGCCTCGAGCAGCGCCCCCATCGACGCCGCGCACAGCCCCTTGCCCAGCGAAGAAACGACGCCGCCGGTGACGAAGATGAACTTGGTGTGCTTCCCGCGACTTGATGCCACGGGCCCGTGGTATGGCAAAAAAGCGCGGCCGGATCCATCGCCGCCGCCGGGTGCCTAGCTCACGCGACCGCGCAGAAAGATCGTGCTCGACGGTCGTCCGCCGTCAGCCGCGCCAGCGGACAGAGCGGCGCCAGGCGGACACGTCGGCCTCGCCGCCTTGAGTCGACGCACCACGCGACAGCGAGTCCGCGGCCCGCACCGCGGCGGCCGCAGCGATCGCCCGCGCGTCGGCCTCGCTCGGGACGTGCTCGGCGACGAGGTCGGGGTGCTTGTCGATGTAGCGGGTCGAGAAGTCGCCGGCGAGGAAGTCGGGCTCGCCCAAGCAGCGCAAGTGGAACGCGAGGTTGGTCTCGATGCCCAGGACGACGGTGTCGCGCAGCGCCTCGCGCATGCGAGCCAGCGCGGCGGCGCGGTCGGGGCCCCAGGTGGTGATCTTGGCGATCATCGGGTCGTAGAAGCGCGAGACGACGCTGCCCGAGGCGACGGCGGTGTCGATGCGAATGTTGGCGCCGACCGGCCAGCGGACCAGGCGCACGAGCCCCGGCGAGGGCAGGAACTTGCGCGGGTCCTCGGCGTAGATGCGGCACTCGACGGCGTGCCCGCGCAGCTCGACGTCGGCCTGGGTGTAGCCGAGCGGCTGGCCGGCGGCGACGCGGATCTGGTCCCACACCAGGTCGCGCCCGCAGGTCGCCTCGGTCACCGGGTGCTCGACCTGCAGCCGCGTGTTCATCTCGAGGAAGTAGAAGCGCGGGCCCTTGGCTGTCTCTTCGAACAGGAACTCGACGGTGCCGGCGCCGGTGTAGTCGACGGCCTTGGCCGCGCGCACCGCCACCTCGCCCATGGCCTGGCGCACCGCGGGGGTCATCTGCGGGCTCGGGCTCGGGCTCTCCTCGATCACCTTCTGGTGCCGCCGCTGGACCGAGCAGTCGCGCTCGTTGAGGTAGACGGTCTCGCCGTACTGGTCGGCCATCAGCTGGATCTCGACGTGGCGCGCGTTCAGCACCGCGCGCTCCATCAGCATCCGATCGTCGCCGAACGAGGCCTTGGCCTCGCGCGCGGCGCCCTCGTAGGCCCGCCGCAGCTCGGCGGCGTCGTGCACGATCCGCATGCCCTTGCCGCCGCCGCCGGCCGAGGCCTTGAGCATCACCGGGAAGCCGATCTCGCGCGCGGCGGCCTCGGCCTGCTCGGCGTCGGCGATGTCGTCGAAGCCCGGGACCACCGGCACGCCGGCCTCGCGCATCGCCTTGCGGGCGCCGGCCTTGTCGCCCATCACGTTCATCGCGTGCGCGCTCGGGCCGATGAACACCACGCCCGCTTGCTTGCAGGCCTCGACGAAGTAGGCGCGCTCGCTGAGGAAGCCGTAGCCGGGGTGGATGGCCTCGGCCCCGGTCGCCTTGGCGGCGGCGAGGATCCGGTCGACGCGCAGGTAACTCTCGGCGGCCGGCGCGGCGCCGATGTGGACCGACTCGTCGGCCATCGTGGTGTGCAGGGCGTCGCGGTCGGCGTCGCTGTACACGGCCACGGTGGCGATCCCACGCTCGGCGCAGGTTCGGAACACGCGCAGGGCGATCTCACCGCGGTTGGCGACCAGGATCTTGCGAAAAGGCGGCGTCATGGCAGAACGCCGGATCGGTAGCACAAAACGCGGGACCGCGCGGCCTCAGCGATGCGTGCGCGCGGGCTGCCAGGGGCCGAGCGCTCCCTGCTGCTGCGGCGAGGTCTCGGGCTCGTGGGCCGCAGGAGCGTCGACGGCCGGGGCGGCGACCTCGGGCTTCATGGATCCTTCTTCATGCTCGCTGCCCTGCCCGCCCCCGGCGCTCGCGCGCCGCTCGGTCACCCCGATCGGCGTCGCCATCGGCGGGGGCGGCGGGGTCGGCCACAGCGGCGGCGGCGTCTTGTCGACGCAGCTCGCAAGAAGCAGGAGCGGCCCGAACAGCGCGACGAGCACCCCTGCGGTGCTGCGGCGCGAGCTCGGGCCGGACGATCGCACGGGCTCCTCGCTACTCGTCGTCCTCTTCGGCCTCGCCGCCGGAGAGCTCCTCGTCGTCGAGGCCCGCGTCGTCGAGATCCTCGAGGCCGGCGGCGTCGTCGAGGTCGGGGGCCGGGCCCAGCTCCTCTTCCTCTTCGCCGGCTTCCTCGGTCTCGGTCTCGGTCTCCTCGACGTCGACGTTCTCGTCGCCCTCGGTGGTCTCGGGGGCCATGCCGACCTTCTCGAAGTCCGCCGTGAGCTCGGGGATGGTGTCACCCTCTTCCGACTCCTCCTCGCCCTCGATGACGCTGAAGGCCGCGGCCTCGAGGAAGGTGTTGTCGTTGCTGGTGAGCTTGAGCTTCTGGCGCTGCTCCTCGATGAAGTCGAGCATGACGCCGGTGATCTGCTCCTGGTAGCGGACCTGGCCGCCCTCGATCTCGCGGAGGGCGGTCACGGCCTGCTTGTTGTCGCAGACGACCTGGGCGGTGCCCTTGCCCTCCAGCAGCGCCCGAGCCCGGCGGGCGGCGAGGATCGTGAGGGCGAAGCGGTTGGGAATCAGCTCGAGGCAGTCTTCGACGGTGACGCGGGCCATGGGGGGCGGAGTATGGGGGGAGAGGGGCGAAGGCGCAAGTCCCGGCCGGGCGGCTCAGAACGGCCGCCCTCGGCGAAGACCGCGGCGGCTCACATGACTCACATCTCGATGAGGAGCTGCTGGCCGCGCTCGCGCAGGTCGAGCGTGTCGCGGACCCAGGCGATGAAGGCGGTGGCGTGCTCCCGGCGGAAGTTGAAGGCCTCGGCCAGGAACAGCAGCGCGTCCATCTCGCCGTCGACGATCTTGTTGTCGGCGAGGGCGGCGCAGACGGCCTGGTAGAACAGGAAGATCCGCGCCTCGCGGTGCTGGACCGACCGCGCCACGTTGGACAGGTCGGACGGGTGGGAGAACTCGCGCCGGACCAGGTCACGCTCCTCGGGGAGGAGCATCATCTGTCCCATCAGCTCCTCGACGAAGTGGCGCTCGCTGTCGGAGACCTGGTTGTCGCGGGATGCCATGATCGCCACGGCGCGGGCGACAGCCACCTGCTCCTCGGGGGTGATGAGCTCTGCGATCGGGAAGTCGAGCATCCGCTTACTCCAGTCGGCCCAGGCTAACCCAAGTCCAAGGTCCTGGATAGCCGGCGCGGGCGCGCGTCCGCGGGCCAGAAATCACTCGCCGCACGCGAGCGGACCGCGCGCCGCGACCGCGCGCGGAGTAGATCTCCCGCGCGGCGCGACGGCGGCCCGTGGACTCACTCGGCGGCCTTGAGGCGATCCGGGCGGTGAAGCCAGCGGACGGCCGTGGGCTCGACGGCGCTGTCGCCCTCCGGCGCGCGCAAGGTGAGACGCTGCAGCTGACGACCGTCGAAGTCGGCCGGCAGCGGCGCGACGATGTTGAGGGTGGTGCCGTGCGGCCGGACGCTGACCTGGGCGGCCACCGGGGTGGTGCCGTCGGCGAACTCGAAGTCGACGGTGTGGGTGGCGCTGCGCGGGGCGTCGGCGGCGAGCGAGCCGGGCGCCGTCCACCACATCTCCTGGCCGTCGTCGATGGCGCCGAGGAGCAGGCCGCCCTCGCCCGGGTGATCGTCGTGGCCCGGCGCCGGCGCGCCCTCGAGGTCCCACGAGCTGAGGGTGCGGATCCGCTGGTAGGTCGCGTTCCACTGCCAGTCCGAGACCCACGTCGAGCCGCAGTAGCTCATGTAGTCGGAGTGCGTGCTCGGGTGACGCAGGCGGATGTCCTGGATGCCGAAGCCCCACACGCCGATGACGCCGTTGGCGTGCGGGTAGGTGCCGTCGTTGCCCTGCGAGTTGCCGCCGGGGCACTCGATGTGGCGCCGGCCCTGGGTGTGGCCGATCTCGTGGACGAAGGTGTCCGCGGCGCCGCTGTTGAGCTGACCCGCGGCGGCCCGGCGCGAGGCGTCGGACTTGTCGGGCCCGGTGATGTCGGCGGCGAGGCCGACGGTGCAGCCCGAGGAGATGCCGCTGCCGCCGCCGATGCACTCGCCGCAGTTGTCGAACAGCCCGTAGTAGTAGACGTTCGGGTCGGCGCCCTCGGCGGTGCGCAGCTGGCTCATCTCGCTGACGAGCCGCGACAGGCCCTGGTACGCGGTCATGTCGTAGGTCACCGGGTACGGCTCGTGGACGGTGAACTCGAGCGACTCGAGCGCGTTCTGCTGGAACAGCGCCTGCTTGAACTTGCTCTCGATCGCCGCGGGGTCGACCGTCGCCTGGCAGCCGCCGAAGTCGTAGGCGACCGGGACGAGGACGACGCGCATGTTGGCGACCGCGTTCTCGATGCCGACGAACGCGGTGCCGCTGTACGGCGCCTGCGGCGGCACGTCGCCTTCCGGGGTGTCCTCCTGGCCAGGTGCCGTCTCCCACAGGCTGATGCTGTACTTCAGGCCAGGTTGGACGTGCTCGGCCTTGACGCCGAACGAGAAGGTGCTGGTGATGTCGGAGTCGCGCGAGTCGTTCTCGACCAGCATCTTGGCCGTGTAGACCTTGTCGACCCCGCCGCCGGTGAGGTGGAGCCGCGCCTCGAGCTCGCGCGGCACCCAGCCCTCGGGCAGCTTGAAGTAGGCGCGGACCAGGGTGTCGCGCCGCGCCGGCAGGTAGGCCACGCGATCGGCCCCGGGGACCTCGGCGCCGTCCTTGCCGATCGCCACCGCCACGCCCGAGTTGGCCTCGACGCGGTCGATGACGATCCCGCCGCGCGCCGGGAACGGCTCGAACGGCTCGCCCGTGGTCGGCTCGGCGGTGGTGTCACCGCCGGTCGAGTCGTCGCTGGTGGCGCTCGTGGCGGTCGTGTCGGGCGCTTCCGTACCCGAGGCACCGCCGTCGTCCGAACACGCGGACGCGACCGACAGACAGAGGAGAGGCGCGAGAGCGATGGAGGAGCGCAGCATGTTTCGGAACTTACGTTTTTTTTATGGGCCTCTCAACTCGCAAAACCCCGGCGGTCCGGGAAAAGCACGCGCGAAACGTGTGAGTCAGCGCGCGATCGCGCCGTTGACAATCGCGCGCCCGAAAGCGCAGTAAGGCCCTCGCCTCGCCCGAAACAGGTCCGAGGCGCGCTGCTTGACAAGCCATCCACGCACGCGGTCGGGCTGGATCTCCAGCCCGGTTCGAAGAGGGAAATCGGTGCGGTGCCTCGACTCACGTCGTCGGCGCCCAGTCCGATGCGGCTCCCGCCACTGTGAACGGCGACGAGACCGGCGACCCCGCAAAGGGGACCACTGCGGCCATGGGCCGTGGGAAGGCGCCGGTCGAGGATGACCCGTGAGCCAGGAGACCTGCCGCGTGCCACGTCCGCCCGCGCCGTTCGGCCCGTGGCGGGAGGTCGCGGGAGTTCGACCTCGGGCGCGTTCGCGTGGCCCCGCTCCTGCGATCCGCATGCACGGCTGCGGCCGTGACGGCTCTCGGACCCGAGAGCCTGGTGAGACGGGAGTTCACTCGCCATCGCACTCGCCCCCTTCATACCGGGCCTCCGCGGCCTCGTCCGTGCCGCCGTCGCGGCGTTCGTCGTGATCCCGAGCGCCGCCGCGCGCGGCTCGGCGAGCCGCGACGGCCGGAGCGCGAGCGATGGCGCCGAGTCGGCCGGCGCCGCGCTTCGTCATGAAGAAGAGGCCGCGCGGAGCACCGACCCGACGCGCGCGGGAGACGGGGCCACCGACGCGACGCGAGCCGGAGACGGGGCCGCCGCGGCCGGCCCGGCGAAGCACCGCGAGCCCGCCGCGCGGCCCTCCCCTGCCGGCCGCGCTCGCGGCCGCGCGGGGCCGTACCGCACGGTGGTGCGCGCCGGCGACGGCGACGGCCTCGACGCCCAGCGCCGCCTCGACGCCCAGCGGCCGGGGTTTCACACCGCGATCGAGCTGGCCGCCGAGCGCGGGGCACGGTCGGCCGACGGCCTGCCGGAGATCCTCGCGCGCAGCGCCGGCGCCACCGTGCGCAGCCTCGGCGGCCTCGGGCAGTACTCGGCGCTGTCGCTGCGCGGCTCCTCGGCCCAGCAGGTCGCGCTGTTCCTCGACGGCGTGCCGCTGTCGGCCGGCAGCGGCGGCGTCGTCAACCTCGCCGACCTGCCGCTCGACGCCCTCGGCGCCGTCACCATCTACCGCGGCCTGGTGCCGATCGCCTACGGCGGGGCCGCGCTCGGCGGCGCCGTCGACCTCGGCTCCGACCTGCGCTGCGCCCCCGCCCCGCGCCTGCGCGCGGTCGTCGGCGCCGGCTCGTTCGCCGCCCGTGAGGCCCGCGTCGGCGCCACCGTCCCGCTCGTGGCGCGCTCTTCGAGACATGCCCGATCGGGCATGCCCCGAAAGACATCTGCGGCGCACTGCCTCGACGTGCGCGCCGGCTACACCGGCTCGGCCGGCGACTTCCGCTTCCACAACATCGGCGAGACCCCGCTCGACCCGAGCGACGACCGCCTCGACCGCCGCGTCAACAACGGCTACGACCGCGCCCTGGCCCAGGTGGCCGTCCACGGCCGGGTCGGCGACCTGCGCTACAGCGTGCAGGAGCTGGTGTTCGTCAAGGAGCAGGGCGTGCCGAGCATGGCCACCGGAGCCCAGGCGCGGCACACCCGGCTGGGGACGGTGGCGGCGCGGACGGTCGCGCGCGTCCGCCGAACCTGGCCCGCAGGACATGTCGAGGGCGTGTTCGGCGTGCTCGCCGAGCAGGTCCGCTTCCGCGACCCGGCCGGCGAGATCGGCCTCGCCCGCGACGACCAGCGCACCCGCGCGCTCGACCTCTACGCCTCGCCGCGCGGCCGCGTCGGCGTGTGGCGCGGCGCCGAGATCGGCCTGGTCGCCGACGTGCGCGGCGAGCTCGTCCGCGTCGACGAGCGGGCCGCCTCGACCGGGCCGCTCGGGGCCACCGGCGACGCCGATCGCCGGCGCGTCGCCGGCGGCCTCGGGCTCGAGCTCGACCAGCGCCTGCTCGCCGGGCGCCTGCAGCTCGCCCCCGCGGTGCGGCTCGACGTCCTCCGCAGCGCCTTCGCCGTGCCCGCGGGCCAGGGCGAGCAGAGCGACGAGGGCCGCGATCACACCAGTTTCGGCGTCTCGCCGCGGCTCGGCATGCGTCTGTCTCTTCGGCCAGGTATCAGCCTGCGCGCCAGCGCCGGCCGCTACTTCCGCCCGCCGACCCTCGTCGAGCTGTTCGGCGATCGCGGCTACGCCGTCGGCAACGAGGGCCTCCGCCCCGAGCGCGGCACCGGCCTCGACGGCGGCCTCGTCGTCGGCACCCCGCCCGCGCGCACCAGCCTGTACGCCCACGCGGCCGGGTTCGTCACCTGGTCCGAGGACCTGATCGCGTGGACGCAGACCGGCCCTTACTTGCGGCCGACCAACCTCGATCGCGCCCGCGTCGCCGGCCTCGAGGCCGCGGCCGCGCTGCGCCTGCTCGGCGGCGACCTCGAGCTGCGCGGCAACTACACCCTGCTCGCCACCCGCAACGGCAGCGCCGAGCCGTCGATGCGCGGCCAGCCGCTGCCGGGTCGCCCGCGCCACGAGCTGTTCGTGCAGGTCGTCGCCGGCCACGCCTACGACCTCCGCGGCCGCGAGTTCTTCCCGCGCCTCGGCGCCACCTTCGAGCACGCCGCGCGGACCTTCCTCGATCCGAGCGGCCGCTTCGAGGTCCCGGCGCGCACCCTCGTCGGCGCCTTCCTCGAGCTGCACCTGCTGCAGCGGATCCACCTCGCCCTCGAGGTCCGCAACTTGCTCGGCGCCCGCGTCGCCGCCTGGCGCCCCCCGGTCGCCGGCGGCCCGACGGTGACCGTCCCGATCAGCGACTTCTTCTTCTTCCCGCTCCCCGGCACCAGCCTCTGGACCACCCTGCGCGTCGACCTCCAGCCCTCGCGCCGCCCGCGAACCACCGAGAGACCGTCATGATCAGCCGCCCCGCCCTCCTCACCACCGCCCTCGCCCTCGCCGCCTGCAACCCCTCCAAGGGCGACACCGACACCGACACCGACGCCGACACCGACACCGGCACCGATACCGAAGGACATGGCACGACGGACATGTCCCCGACGACAGGCGAGGCGCCGGTGGTCGTCGAGCTCGACGCGCCGTGCGACTTCGGGCCCGACGACGCGAGCGAGCTGGCGCTGGTGACCAACGACTTCGTGACGCCGGCCGGGCTCGGCCGGGTGGACGCGGGCGACCTCGCCGTCACCGCCGACATCCTGCCGGCGACCACCGACACCGTCCTCGGCGCCACCGGCGACTGGCTGGTCATGGTCCACCGCTTCGGCCACAACCGCATCGACGTGGTCGACCGCGCCGGCGAGTGGCTGCTGCGCGGCTCGGTCGACGTCACCCACCCCGCCTCGGACGATCCCAACCCGCAGGGCGTCACCTTCGCCGCCGACGGCCTCGCCTACGTGCCGCTGTTCGCGGCGCCGGCGGTCCAGATCTACGACTTCTCCGCGGCCGACTCGTCGACCTGGTTGCAGGGCGAGATCGACCTGTCGCCGGTCGCCGACGCCGACGGCAGCCCCGAGGCCGGGGTCGCGCTCGCCTGCGGCGGGGTGCTGTTCGTCGGCGTCCAGCGCCTCGTCGACTTCGCGCCGGTCGACAACAGCTACCTCGTCGCCGTCGACCTCGCCGCGCGCGCCGTCCTCGACCTCGACGCCGCGACCGAGGGCACCCAGGGCATCGCGCTGCTCGGCCCCTACCCCAAGCAGATCCGCCGCGACCCGGCCGACGCCGCCGGCCACACCGCGCTGGTCCTGACCTCCGGCGTCGAGCGCGTCGACCTGTCCCGCGGGACCGCCGAGTGGGCGGTCGCGCCCGAAGTGCTCGCGGAGGCCGGGATCGACGGCTTCGACCCGCAGGCGTTCGTGCTCGCGCAGGGCGGCGCCTCGATCTTCCTCGCCGCCACCGACGGCGAGTTCCCGGCCGCCGCCGTGTTCCACGTCGGCCTCGACGGCGGCGAGCCGGCCGCGCCGGTCAAGGTGATGGAGGGCCTGAACTCCGGCGAGAAGATGCTCGAGCGGGTCGGCGGCTTCCTGTGGATCGGCGACGCCGACCCGGCCGACCCGCGCGTCCGCGTCTACGACCCCGCCACCCAGAACGAGCTGCAGGGCGACGGGCTCAAGACCGCGGTCGCCCCGTGGACCTTCATCCCCCTGCCCTGAGAGCCAGGTCCTCATGCACATGTCCGTTCGTACCTGTACTTTCGCGCTTGTCGGGATCGCCTGCGACCCCGGCGGCCCGCCCGCGGACGAGGCGCCGCCGGCCGCGGACGCGCCGCCGCCGATCGCGGGCTGGCCGCGCGAGGTCGGGGCCTGCGTCGGCGAGCCGGCGGCGCCGACCCGCCTGCTCGTGACCACCACCGACTTCGCCACCGGCGGGATCAGCACGGTGGCGCTGGCCGACTTCACGGCCGAGGCCGACGTCGCGCTCGGCAGCACCGACGCCAAGCCGTTCTGGTACGACGGCGTCGCCTACGTGCTGCACCGCTACGGCCTCGACGCGCTCGACGTGCTCGACCCCGACGACGGCTTCCGCCTGCTGGCGCAGCGGGCGATCGTCGCCGAAGATCCCGCGGTCGTCAGCGCGAACCCGCACGCCCTGGTGGTCGGCGCCGACGGGCGCGGCTACGTCTCGCTGTTCGGCGCCCCCGAGGTGCAGGTGTGGGACCTGGCCGACGGGACAGATCCAGCCCTGACCGGGCGCATCGATCTCGGGCCGCTGGCCGACGCCGACGGCAACCCGGAGGCCTCCGACCTGCTGCTGTGCGGCGGCGTGCTGTTCGTCGCCGTCGACCGCGTCGACCAGGACGCCGGCCTGGTGCCCAACGAGCCGCGCGCCCGTCTCGCGGCCGTCGATCTCGCCAGCGGCGCCGTCCACGACCTCGAGCCCGAGGTGCCCGGCGCCCAGGGCCTGGCGCTGCTCGGCTCGTGGGCCCGGCAGCTCCGGCTCGACCCCGCCGATCCCTCGGGCCGGACCGCGCTGGTCCTGACCACCGGGCTCGAGCGCGTCGACCTGTCCTCCGGGACATCCACGTGGGCGGTCGCCGACGCGCGCCTGCAGGCGGCCGGCCTGACCGACTACCGCCAGCCGCAGGCGTTCGACCTCGGCCCCGGCGGCGCCGACATCTACCTCGCCGCCTACCGCGCCGACTTCGGCGAGCTGGCGCTGTTCCGCGCCGCGCTCGACCGCGACGAGCCGCTGGAGGAGATCGCGGCCGGCCTGCAATCGGTCGAGCAGAGCCTCGAGGTCGTCGGCGACATCCTCTACTTCGGCGACCGGGCCCACGGGGCCTCGGGCCTGCGCGCGTGGGACCTGCGCCAGCACCCGCCGGCCCCGCTGCAAGGCGCCCCGCTCGCGCTCGGTCTCGCCCCGTACGCGGCCGTGGCGATCCCGTGAACGCCATGTCCGCGGTCCGCGAGCGAGCCCCGGCGATCTCGTCCCGGTCACGCCGACAAACCGTCCCCGACGCGGCCCGGCCGCGATCCGCGACCTCGGCCTGCGCGCGCTCCGACGCCGCGCCCACCGCCCGCGCCTCGGGAAGCGCGACGCGGTGGCGCGGCCTCGCCGGTGCTCGCGCACGCGACCTGCCGCGCGCCGTCCTCGCGCGCGGCGAAAAGGGGTCGAAACGGCGCGCGCGCGGCACTAGACTGCCCGCGGTGCCGCGCGGCCTCGCTGTCCTTTTCGCCCTGTCTGCTTGTACAGGTGCATCCGCGCCCGCGCGCGAGGCCGGCGACGCGCCGGCGCGGCGGATCGTCTCGCAGACGATCCTCTCCGACGAGGTGCTGTGGGCGCTCGGTCCGGCGGCGCAGGCCCGCGTGGTCGGCGTCAGCGCGCTGGCCGACGACCCGCGCTACTCCGGCGTCGCCGGCGTGTGGCCGCCCGAGACCCCGCGGCGCGCGCTCACCTCGGAGGGCCTGCTGGCCCTCGACCCCGACCTGGCGATCATCGCCAGCTTCACCTCGCCCGAGGTGCGCGAGCTGCTGTCGAGCCACGGCGTGCGCCTGCTCGAGTTCACCCGCTTCACCGGCTTCGCCGACTACCGCGCCCACGTGCGCCGGCTCGCCGCGGTGGTCGAGGACCCGCCCGCCGGCGAGCGCCTGCTCGAAGACCTCGACGCCCGCCTCGCCCGCCTCGCCGCCCGCCGCCCCGCCGCCCCGCTCTCCGCGATCAGCTGGGGCGACGGCCACGCCGCCGCCGCGGGCACCAGCTTCGACGACATCGCCGAGGCGGCTGGCCTTTCGAACCTGGCCAAAGAGAAAGGTCTCGAAGGACATGTCCCTGTGGCTTTGGAGCTGATGGTCTCGTGGGACCCGCCGGTGATCGTCACCGGCTGCCCGGCGGCGGAGCCCGACGACCCGGCCTGCCCCGCCGCCGAGGCGGCGATCGCCGCGCTGCCGGGGGTGGGCGCGACCGCGGCCGCGCGCAGCGGGCGGATCATCGCGGTGCCCGGCCGCGCGCTCGCCAGCACCGGCGAGGGGATGGCGCGAGCCGCGGAGATCTTGCAAGACCGCCTGCTCGCGGAGCGGCCGTGACGCGCACCACCTGGCTGGCCGCGGCCGCGATCCCGCTCGCGCTGCTCGTGTCTCTCGGGACAGGTCCGGGGGAGATCGGCCTCGGCGAGGCGCTGGGCGTGATCGGCCGCCGCCTCTCCGGGGACGATCTCGGGCTGCGCGGCGCGATCGTGTGGGACCTGCGGCTGCCGCGGGCGCTGCTGGCCGGCCTGGTCGGCGCCGCCCTGGCCGCCGCGGGCGCGCTGTGCCAGGGCCTGTTCCGCAACCCGATGGCCGATCCCGGGGTCCTCGGCGTCAGCTCCGGGGCCGCCCTGTTCGCCGTCGTCGGCCTGCTGTTCAACCTCGACCGCGCCGGCCTGTGGGCGATCCCCGTCGTCGCCGCCGTCGGCGCGGCCGCGGCCATGGTGCTCTTGCTCGCGGCCGCCGGGCGACAGGCCAGCCTCGCCGTGCTCCTGCTGGCCGGCGTCGCGCTCGGGGCCCTGTGCTCGGCGCTGATCACCGTGTGCCAGGCCCTCGCCTCGCACCAGTGGGACTTCGGGCTCAAGGTCGTCTACTGGCTGATGGGCAGCTTCGAGGGCCGCAGCTGGCCGCACCTGTCGTGGGCCGTGCCCCCCTGCGGGCTCGGGCTCGCGCTGGCGCTATGGTTGCGCCGCGACCTCGACGCGCTCCACCTCGGCAGCGACGCCGCGGCCTCGCTCGGCGTCGACCTGGCGCGCCTCCGCCTGCTCGTCGTCGTCGCCGTCGGCCTGCTCGTGGGTGCCGCGACCGCGCTGACCGGCGTACTGGCGTTCGTCGGTCTGGTCGCGCCGCACGTCGCCCGCATGTCCTCGGGGCCAGGTCACCGCCGGCTCGTCCCGCTCGCGGCGCTCGTCGGCGCGAGCGCGACCATCCTCGTCGACGCGGTCGCTCGCTCGGCCAGCGGCGTCGTGATCCCTCCAGGAGTGATCACCAGCCTGGTCGGGGCCCCGTTCTTCTTGTGGTTGTTGCGGCGTCGTGGCCTGCGCGGGCTCGCGGGCTGAGCGCGTCGGTGTACATGCATCCTCGTCGCGGGTCCGCGCCTCGATCGGACGAACGCGGTCAACTGACCGCACCGCAGCACGCGCACGCCGATCCGCGTGACTTTGTCTGAGCCAGAGCATGCGTTCCTGCGCTGCGCGAGGGCGCAGCGATCGAGGCGCGTCGCGACGCGTGCGGCTTTCAGACCACGGCGATGATGTGCGCGACGTCGAAGTCGCTCCACATACAACATCTTGGGTTTACGCGCGCAGCGCTGTCCACAACTTGTGCCTGCAGCAAAGCGGACGCGCGGACACAGACGAGCGACTGTCACATTCTCACGCCGGTCGCTCGTGCACATGCACGCGACTGACGCGGCCGTACGCTCGCGCGCGCGGCAATTTCCTGCACGCGCGCACTGGACGGACCACCGCTTTCGGTTTCTTCTTGTCGGCCTGATGAGCCAAGCCGCCGAACCACCTCAGCGAGCTCAACGGAGACGAAGGAGTGTTGCGGAATGAGATTGGTGCAACTGACAGCTCTGGCGTACATCGTCGCCGTCGTCACCGACGTCCTCGACGACGGCGCCAGCGCGGAAGCGGCCCACGAGGTCCGGTACGACGACCGCTACGACTTCGACGGCGACCTGAGCAGCGCCGGACGGACCGTCCCGAGCAGCCTGGACGAAGTTCTCAAGGCCCCGACCCGCGTCGCCGCGCCGCTGGCTCCTGTGCCGGCGGAGGCCGACGCCGACGAGACCGCGCGCGCGGCCGCCGACCGCGCACAGGTCCGGCAGTTCCTACCTCGGCAGTGCGTTCACGGCGTCGACGAGCAGCGCCCGCGACTGACGCGGAACGAGCAGAAACGGACCTATGCCGTGCTCGCCCACGTCGTCAAGCGGCTCAAGGCCAGCGACGATTTCCTCAAGCTGCTCCAGCTGGTGGCAGCGCGGGAGTCGAGCCTGCAGCAAGGGTTGGTGCACCGCCTGTCACCTGACCTGGAGGCCAGCCTACAAGCGTGGCACAAGACCGCCAAGCTCTACGAGGGCAACCCGCACCACGCCGCGCCCGAGCACTGGCAGACTTACGGCCTATTCGGCATGAACTCCAACTACTTCACGCAGGTTTGGGACAACCAGGCCGACCCGCGCGTCCTGTGCGACGCGATCGTCGACATCCTGGTCTACCGCCGCGCCGTCGCCCGCGTGATCAAGAAGGCGGGATCTGCCATCGAATGCACCGACGCTCACGGCCGCACCTATCAGCACACCACCAAGGCGACCTGGGAGACGGTGCATCGGGCGGTCAGCGGCGGCAAGCTGTGCCCGAGCAAGAACGAGAACGTCGCCGCCATCATGGGCAAGTACTTCCGCGGGCGCGCGGCCAAGTTCGGGCTCGACCCCGACAAGCCGGTCACCCTCAAGATGCTGGGCGTCGAACCGACGAAGGGCCTGGGCGGCGAGGTCTGGGCCGACCAGGAGGCCGTCGTCATGGGGCTGTGGGCCGAGCTGGAGGCCGAGTGGGCCGAGCACCCGCCGGACGCCCCGGACCCGGTGAAGATCGCCCGCACCGGCTCCTGACCGGCGGACGGCCCCGCGCACCCGGACCGGCTTCGGACCCGGCCGCCGGGCTTGGCCCGCGGGGCCCCGTACGGCCCCTCGCCCGCCTCCCCGGCGGCCCCCCGTTCGCTGGCGCGCGCTGTCCCCGCTGGCGGACGGGCGGCGCGCCCGCTATCTTGTACCTGTGCTCGCTCGTACGCTGCACCTTAACTTATTGTTGTTGACTGCGGCCGTCGCCGCGGCGGGATGTGACCCTTCGGACAGCCTCGATCCGGAGCCCGGCCCGTCGCCGAAGTCGCCAGGACCTGCTCCGCTCGCGGCGCCCGACAAGGGCGGCCAGCTGTGCGGCGACGACATCGAGCTCGACCTGCGTCGCTCGCTCGTCCTCAGCGAGTTCACGGTGATGGAGCCCTTCACCTTCACGCGGGTGATGACGCAGATCTTGAGCACCAGCCCGGCGCCCGCGGTCACGCCGACGGTCCTCTACCAGCGCTGGTGGGACTTCTTCAACGAGAAGCCCGGCGTCCACCCCGACGCCTTCCACTGCGACGACGAGCTCGTCGACGGCTCGCCGGCGATGGGCGCCTTCCCCCACGCGTGTCCGCGCCCGGAGGGTCGGCTCGCCGACACCGATCCGTTCGACGACCCGGCGAACAACCCCGACGCGTACATCGCCCTCGGCGTGTTCAACCGCTTCGACCTCGCCCCGCTCGACGGCAGCAACTGCGGCGAGTACCGCATCGTGTTCGCCAAGCAGTCCGGCCTGTTCGACCCCAACGATCGCAACCTCATCATCTTCGAGGCCACGCTGCCCAACCCGAACCCGAGCTGCGGCATCGAGGGCTGCCGGCCGATCGCGCAGTTCTGGGCCGACCTCAGCCAGATCGACGACATCACCGAGATCCGCGACCGCGTCGAGGACTTCTACTTCGTCGACGCCGCCGGCGCCGGTCCCGTCGTGCACGCCGACAACTACGGCCCGAAGGGCGGCCAGATCCGCACCAACATGTTCATGAACGGGCCGAACGCCTGGCAGCTGCGCCAGTTCGAGTTCGTCCACGACTGCGGCGACTCGGCCTGCATCAAGCCGACGTTGCTCAAGGACAACCCGTTCCCCGAGCTCTTCCAGGACGACTCGCCGTGGCCCGGCGCCGAGGCGTTCCAGGAGTGGTTCGTGCGCCAGGTGCCGAACCTCGAGAAGGCCGGCAGCAACCTGTTCTTCACCACCGACGTCGGCACCTTCGCCTCCGGCGCCAGCAACTCCGAGGGCGAGTTCGACAACTACCGCATCCAGTCCGGCTTCAGCGGCTCGTTCCGCCAGAAGATCGAGGACGCGATCACCGTCCCCGGCCTCACCGCCGACAACATCATCAACCGCGCGCTCGCGCTGTCGTGCGCCGGCTGCCACGAGCACAACAACTTCGGCGAGAACCTCGACTTCGGCGACGGCCTGCCGTGGGAGCCGAGCCTCGGGTTCGTCCACATCAGCGAGGAGTTCACCGCCGAGGGTCCGTTCGGCACCCGCTTCCCGCTGTCCGACGCGGTCCGCTTCGTGTTCCTGCCGCACCGCGGCGAGGTCCTGCAGAACTTCCTCAGCGAGACCGCCTGCGAGCCGTGCACCGAGAAGGGCGTCAAGCAGTTCGGCCCGCCCGACCCGAGCAAGTTCTTGCTCGACGGCTTCGACAGCGTCGACGGCATGACGATCGGCGGCCCGCGCAGCGGCCACTGACCGCGCTCGCCCCGGCCGGCGCGTGACCGTCCGTCGCGGTCGCGCGCGGCCCGGCGCGTCGCCGTCACTCGCTCACGTGCGCCCGGCATCGCCGCGCGCGTGACCGTCATATTTCGGTCACGCGGCGTCACGCTCGTCGCGCACACACGCCGTCGCCACGCGCCTGCGGCCTGTTTGAAGCGGAGCAGCGCCGGCGCGGCGCGGCCGGGAGCCGCGACCTGGCCGGGTGGGACCTGCGTGTTAGACTGCGCCGCCGGAGGACCCGCCGTGGTCAACGCCTACATCTCAGGGACAGGTTCCTACGTGCCGCCGCGGGTCGTCAGCAACGACGCCCTCATCCACGAGTTCGGCGTCGACACCACGCACGAGTGGATCGTCCAGCGCACCGGGATCGAGGCGCGCCGGTTCGCCGAGGCCGGGGTCGGCACCGCGGACATGGCGGCCGAGGCCGCCCGCGCGGCGCTGGCGGAGGCCGGGCTCACCGCCCACGACCTCGACCTCATCATCGTCGCCACCCTCTCGCCCGAGCACGCCTTCCCCGGCAGCGGCGTCTATCTGCAGCGCAAGCTCGGCCTGTGCGAGGGCGACGACGCCAAGTTCGTCCCGGCGCTCGACGTCCGCAACCAGTGCTCCGGCTTCCTCTATGGCCTGTCGACCGCGGTCGCCCACGTGCGCGCCGGCATGGCGCGGCACGTCCTCCTGGTCGGCGCCGAGACCCACTCCGCCGCGCTCGACCTCTCGGCCGAGGGTCGCGCCGTCTCCTCGTTGTTCGGCGACGGCGCCGGCGCCGTCATCGTCTCGGCCACCGACGAGGACCGCGGCGTGCGCGGCGTGTTCCTCGGCGCCGACGGCCGCTTCGCCGAGGTCCTGTGCCAGAAGATCTGGGACATCCGCCAGCGGCCGTTCGTGCCGAAGAACCCCGACCGCAGCGGCACTGTCCCCGCGGACATGTTGTGGGCGACCATGGACGGCAAGGTCGTGTTCAAGCACGCCGTCGCCGCCATGGTCGGCTCGTTGATGCGCGCCTGCTCGTCGCTCTCGCTCGACCTGCAGGACATCGACCTGTTCTTCTTTCATCAGGCCAACCTGCGCATCAATCAGTTCATCGCCCAGCAGCTGCAGATCCCCGAAGAGAAGGTCCCCCACAACATCGAGCGCTACGGCAACACCACCGCGGCCACCATCCCGCTGCTGCTGGCGGAGAGCGCGCGGGACGGGCGCCTTGTGCGCGGTAAGAAGGTCGCGATGGTCGCGTTCGGCAGCGGATTCACCTGGGGCGCCGCTATCGCCGACTGGTGAGGGCATGCACAACCCCACCCTGTGAAAACCGATCAGGGTGAGGGCGTGGTACGCCGCGCCGCATTGCTCCTCGTCCTCGCCGTTCTCGGGTGTGCCCCGACGACGACGACGCAGGCGCCGCCGGAGCAGCCCACGGCCCGTGCCGAGCCCGAGCCGGCGCGGACCCAGCCGCGCCGACCGCCGCCCGCGTTCGTCCAGGCCCTCGCCGAGCTCGAGCGCAACCCCAACCTCTGCCTCCGCCTCGTCGGCCCGCGCGCGGAGCCTGTCCGAAAGGCCATGTTGCGAGCCGCCCGCGGCCGCATCGACGAGGCCCGGATCGTCGCCGAGACCGACCCCGTCGAGCCGGTCGCCCGCAGCGTCGAGTTCCGCTTCTTCGTCCCGTCGACCGAGCCGGCCAGCGGCGTCGGTCTGCACACGATCCACGCCTACATGCCGCAGTGATCGGAGGTCCGCGGGACATGCCTGAAAGGCCATGTCGCTGCGGACATTTCCCTTCGAGCATGTCCTCGGGGGCGCCCGCGGCCGGCTCGCCGCGCGAGGCGTGGCGAGCGCGAACGGCAGCGCCGACCTCACGGGCGGCCACGACGCGGAGACCGACGCGCCGCGACTCGCCCGACGACGAGCCCACGGGCCTCGGCATCGGTCGCCGAGCCGCCTCATCGGTCGCGTTCGACGCCCGCGCCTCACGGCCCGCGGAGGTAGTCCGGCGGCACGTGCTCGACCAGCCAGACCCCGTTCTCGGCGCGGTAGAACACGAAGCCCGCCGCCGCCATCGCCGCCGCGTCGACCTTCAGCACGGCCGGGCGGCCGTGGCGGGCCCCGACGCGGTGGGCCGTGGTTGCGTCGGCCGACAGGTGCACGTGGTGGCGTCGCATCTTGAGCAGCCCCTCGCGCAGGATCGCCGCCACCGAGCGCTCGCCTGTCCCGTGGTACAGCACCGGCGGAGGCGCCGCCGGGACCAGCTGCAGGTCGACCGCGACGGTGTGGCCCTGGTTGGCGCGGATCTTCGTCTTCGTCGCGTCGAACGCGAAGCGCTGCTTGTCGCTGGTGCGCACCAGCTCCTCGAGCTGCGCCCGCGAGATCGGCCGCTGCTTGCGGGCGCAGGCGGCGAGCAGCGCCTCGACCGTGACCCACCCGCCGGGCTCGAGCTCGAGGCCGAGGCCGGCCGGATCGTGGCGCAGGTGCAGCGCGAGGAACTTGCTGAGCCGGACCCGGGAGCTCGCGTCCATGGCCGCCACGATCGTCGATCCGGCCCCGGCGGCAAACCCCTGACAGGGCTGTCGCGCGATCCGGCGGGCGCCCGGGCACAGGCGTCGCGCGATCTCCCGCCCGGCTCCGGCCTCCACACCAAACCGCTGTCATTTCAACCACATCCAAGCCAGGCCCCGTCGTTGCAAACCTGGTCTGACACGGGCGGCGCGCCGCTTCCTCCGCTTCTTTGCGAGCCGCCCGGCCTTGGCTTACTTGGCTTGACCACTGGCTTATCTAGAACTTAGCCCTCTCCTAACTTAGCCCTCCGCCATCCGCACCACCCCATCGGGTCGAGCCGCGCTCGGCCCGATGCTCTTTGGTCGCCTGACGGCGTCGCCGCCGGAGTTTTCGGCTATCGTCCCGGGCCATGGCCACCGCGCTCCGCGGGACGTGCGTCGGCGCGCTCCTCGTCCTCGCCTGCGACCCTCCGCTGCCGCCCGAGCAGGCGCCTGCGCCTGCCGTCCCCGAGCTGGCCGCGTGCGAGCCGGCGGCCGACGGCGAGTGGCCCGATCCCTGGGCCGCGGCCGAGCACGAGGTCCTCGCGCGGATCAACGAGCTGCGGGCCCAGGGCGGCCGCTGCGGCGAGCTGCAGTTCTCGCCCGCGCCGCCCCTGCGCATGCAGCCGGCCTTGCGCTGCGCCGCTCGCCTGCACACCGCCGACATGATCGAGCGCGAGTACGTCAGCTCGGTCGACCCCGACGGCCTCGGCGTCGGCAGCCGCCTCGCCAGCCTCGAGTACAACGCCGCCACCTTCGCCGAGGTCGTGGCCGTCGTCACCGAGGACGCCGTCGACGAGCTCGACGACGCCGCCGACGTCGTCACCGCCTGGCGCGACAACCCGACCAGCTGCTGGCAGCTTTACGCCCGGGAGCTCGTCGACGTCGGCGTCGGCGGCCGCGAGGCCACCTACATGGCCAAGGAAGCCGAGGAGCCGCAGCGGGCCGCCTACTGGACGCTCACCCTGGCCGCCCCGCGCTGACGTCACGCGCTCCCCCGGCGACCTCCCGAACCCCTCGCGCGGACGCCCTCGCGCGCCTCGCTCGCGCGAACGGGCGCTCCTCGGGCTCTCCCCTCTCTCCCTGACCCCGCCCCGCCCGCCGCCGTCGCGCCGCGCGCCCCGGCATCGCCGTCGCCGTCCTCGGCGCGCCTCTGCTACGCTGCCCGCATGACGTCGCGCGGGCTCCGAGTCACCTGTCTCTTCGTACAAGTCTGTGCGACCATGTTCCTCGGGACAGCTTGCAGCGACGACGGCGGCGCCGGGACCGAACAAGGCGCCTCCGCGGCCACCGACCCCACCGCCGATCCGACCGGCGACACCACCGACGACCCGACCGGCGACACCACCGGCGGCGCCGACGACCCGGCGTGGATGACCCCGTACTGCTACACCGTCGCCGACAAGAAGTGGCTGGCCGCGTGGATCGAGCGCGAACAGCAGGTGCTCGAGCGAATCAACGCCGCGCGGGCCGAGGGCGCCGACTGCGGGAGCATGGGCAGCTTCGGCCCCGCCCCGGCGCTCGGCATGGACGTGCGGCTCCACTGCGCCGCGCGCAAGCACTCGCAGGACATGGCCGAGCGCGGCTTCTTCGACCACGTCAACCCCGACGGCGAGGAGCCGTTCGACCGTATCGAAGAGGCCGGTTACACCGGCTGGGCCGCCGCCGGGGAGAACATCGCCGCCGGCTCGGACGACCCCGGCATGACCGTCCAGGGCTGGCTCGACAGCGACGGCCACTGCGCCAACCTCATGAACCCGCAGTACACCCACACCGGCGTCGGCTTCTACGAGGGCACCGGCAACCTCACCTACTACTGGACCCAGACCTTCGGCGCGCTGCTGCCGTGAAGCGGCCTGCTCCCGGCCCCGCGCGATGCTATCCTCGCCACCCATGCCCCGCACCCGTCGCAGCCTGCTCGCCGGCGCCGCCGGTCTGTGCGCCGCCGCCGCGACGCGCCCGCTGCGGGCCCAGGAGCCCGGCTTGTTCGGCCCGCTCGGCGGCGACGAGTTCCGCGAGCCGACCGCCGTCCTCACCGTCGACCTGCCGCAGCTGCAGTACCCCGGCAAGTGGAACCCGCGCCCCGGGGCCATGCGCGAGCTCGCCGTCGAGCTGCGCCTGCGCACCCGCCTCGAGCCCGTGCGCGAGCCCAGCGTCGTCACCGCCGACTCGCGCCGGCTGTTCGACACCCCGTTCCTCTACGTCGCCGGCGAGGGCAACCTGCCGCCCCTGGGTGCCGCCGCCGAGACCGCCCTCGGCCGCTTCCTCGACCTCGGCGGCATGATCGTGTTCGACGCCGCCGACGGCGGCGCCGATCTCGGCTTCGAAAAGGACGTCACCGCCCTGCTCGGACGGATCTTGCCCGGCGCCGCGCTCACCCGCGTCGCCGCCGACCACGTCCTCTACCGCTCGTTCTACCTGGTCGAGACCCCGCTCGGTCGCACCAGCACGTTCGACCATGTCCTCGGGATCCACGAGGAGGGCCGGCTCAAGGCCCTGCTCGTCCGCAACGACCTCGGCGGCGCGCTGGCCCGCGGCGAGTCGGGCCTGTTCACCTGGCCGTGCGTCCCCGGCGGCGCCGACCAGCGCGAGTGGGCCTTCCGCTTCGCCGTCAACATCCTGCTCTACGCCACCTGCACCGACTACAAGGCCGACCGCGCCCACGTCGAGACCCTCCTCCGCAACCGGCGGTGGCGCTGACCGAGCTGCTTGATCATGGAGCGCTGGCGCATCACCGCGGGCCACGTCCCCGGACCCTTCGGCCTCGTGCTGGTGCTCGCCGCCGTGGTCCTGGCGATCGTCGAGGCCGCGCGGGCCTACCGTAAACCTGTCCCCGGGGTCAGCCCGCGCCTGCGCGCCGCCCTGTTCGCCCTGCGCTGCGCCGGCGCCCTGGCCCTGCTGGCGGTCGCGCTCGAGCTCTCGCTCAGCTTCGAGACCACCAGCTCGGCCGGCCCGCGCCTGGTCGTGCTCGTCGACGACAGCGCCAGCATGGGCGTCGCCGACGCCGAGTCGCCTGGCCAAAAGGCCATGCGGCGGATCGACCGCGTGCGCGAGCTGTGGCGCCGCTCCGAGCCGGCGCGCGCGGCCTGGAAGGAGCAGGGCCTGGCCGTGCAGGTGCGTCGGTTCGGCGAGGGCAGCGAGCCGCTCACCGGCGAAACCGAGGCCACCCTCGATCTCGCCGCGCGCCAGCCCGCCTCCGACCTCACCCGCGCCTTCGCCGAGCTCGCCGCCGTCGACCCGGCCGTCGACCCGCGCCCGCTCGCCGGCGTCATCGTCGTCTCCGACGGCCTCTTCGATCGCGCCGACCGGGGCGCCGACGACCCGCTCGTCCTCGCCGGCCGCGAGCTCGGCGTCCCGATCACCGCCGTCGCCGCCGGCGCCCCGCACCTCGTCGACCTCGCCCTCACCGAGCTGCGCGCCGGCGAGTTCGCCTTCGTCGAGAACGTCGTCGAGTTCGCCGCCGACATCGAGGCCCACGGCCTCGAGGGCGCCAAGACCGAGGTCGTCCTGCGCCGCGACGGTCAGGTCGTCGCCACCGAGCCGTTCGTCGCCCCGGCGAGCGGCCAGACCACCGTCCGCTTCGAGGTCGCCCCCGACCGCGTCGGCCAGTTCGTCTACGAGATCGAGGTCCGCCCGGTCGAGGGCGAGGCCAGCCCGCACAACAACCGCCGCGCCTTCGTCGTCAAGGTCCTGCGCGACAAGGTCCGCGCCCTGCACGTCGCCGGTCGGCCCGACTGGGACGTCCGGGCCCTCCGCACCCTGCTCGGCCGCGACCCCAACGTCGAGCTGCTCAGCTACTACATCTTGCGCGGGGCCGACGACGCCGACCGCGAGGACCCGTTCGCTCCGCTGTCGCTGATCGCCTTCCCCACCGACGAGCTGTTCAAGGAGCAGCTCGGCAGCTTCGACCTCGTCATCCTCCACAACTTCGACGCCCTCAACCACCAGGTCGGCCGCTACTTGCCCGACATCGGCCGCTACGTCGAGGAGGGCGGCGCCCTGGTGATGATCGGCGGCGACATGGGGCTCGCCACCGGCGACTACCCGGCGCCCGCGCTCTCGGCGGTCGTCCCGGTCGACCTGCGCGTGCCCACCGGCCTCGACACCGAGGCCTTCCGCCCCACCGTCACCGACGCCGGGCGCCGCCACCCGATCACCGCGTGGATCGATCACAGCGGCCTGTCCAATTGGACAGCTTTACCGCCGCTCGACAGCTACAACCCGGCCAAGCTGGCCCGCCACGAGGCCGAGATCGGCAGCGCCGTGCTGCTGCGTCACCCCGAGGGCGGTCCGCTGCTGACCATCGCCGAGCCCGGCCGCGGCCGCGTCCTCGTCCTCAGCACCGGCGCCAGCTGGCGGCTCGGCTTCCACGCCGACCTCCCGATCGTCGACGGCGCCCGTCCTTACGATCTGCTGTGGCTCGGCGCGATCCGCTGGCTCCTCCGCGACAGCGCCGCCGACCGCCTCACGCTCGAGACCGACCGTCCGACCTACCTCCTGGGCGCCCCGATCACCCTGCGGGCCGCCGCGCTCTCGCCGTCGTACGCCCCCGAGGCCGGCGTCGAGATCGGCTGGCGCGTGCAGCCGCTCGGGCGGGCCGCCGACGACCCCGGCGCCGACCCCAACGCCCCCGTCACGATCCTGTCCCAGGGGACATGGACCACCGACGCCCTCGGGCGGGCCAGCGAGACCCTCGCGGGCGGCCTCTCGGTCGGCGCCTACGAGGCCGTGGCCCAGCGCGCCGGCGGCGACGAGGCGGCCGCCGCCCCGCAGCAGGCGCGCCGCGTCTTCCTCGTCCAGGCGGCCGGCCGCGAGCTCACGCGCCTCGCCAGCGGCCCCGGGGACGAGCGGCTGAAGCGGCTCGCCGACGCCACCGGCGGCCGCTTCTTGCGCGCCGCCGACGACGACCTGCCCGCCGCCCCGCCGCTCGCCCCCGATCGCCAGGATCGCGAGCGCGTCGACAGCCGGCGCGACATTCCGGTGTGGAGCGGCGGCGTCGCCATGGTCTTGCTCGTCGTCTGCCTCGGCGGCGAGGTCCTCGTGCGGCGCCGGATCGGCCTCGCCTGAACGCGCACGCGGGCTGCCGGCTGCCGCCCCTGCATTGTCGCGGCCGTCTCGGCTAAAGTCCCGGCCGATGCCCTCTCGCAGCAAGCCGCCCGCCGACGAAGACCGCACCCCGCCGGGCCGGGTCTCGCGCCACATCCAACCGCTCGGCCCGCGCGTCCTCGTGCGCGTGATCAAGAGCCCCGACCGCAGCGAATCCGGGCTGTTCCTCCCGGCTGGCGCGAAGGACAGCCACAGCGAGGCCCTGCTCGCCGAGGTCGTCGAGGTCGCGCGCACCATGCCCAAGCCGACCTTCGTGGTCGACGGCGACGACGACGACGACGAGCCCAAGGCCGACCTCGGCGAGAACGTCAGCGGGATCCCCGTCGGCGCCCAGGTCCTGTTCGCCAAGGATCAGGGCATCACCGTCCCCTGGGACGACAGCCTGCGGATCCTCGGCGTGCGCCACGTGCTCGCCATCGTCGACATCATCTCCGAGGATCACCTGCAGTGACGCGCCGGGCGCCGCGACCGGAGCCGCACGCCTCACCCTCGCCCGACCGCCGCCGCTCGGCCTTCACGGCTGCCCGGGCGAGGACGCGGCGCGACGCCTCGTGCGCGGCGCTCGTCGCCGGCCTCGGTCTCATCCTGTCCTTCGGGACCGCCCACGCCCAGGAGCCGCGGGCCCTCGACCGCCCCGCCTCCGACGGCGTCGACCGCCCGATCAAGGACTACTCCGGCGAGGGCGACGCCAGCAGCATCGAGCTCAACCCTGCCCTGCTGTCGGCGGTGAAGGGCCTCGACCTCGTCGTCATGGGCTACCGCTCGGTCAGCCCGTTCACGCGCGGCGGCGGCCTCGGCGGCTTCATGAGCTTCAACCTCGGCTTCGGCCTCGCCACCGGCATCGGCGTGCAGGCCCTGCGGCCCGGCTTCGGCGGCGGCTTCCCCGACCCGTTCTCCGCCCGCAACCCCGACGCCACCAAGATCTCGTGGGCGCTCTCCGGCGGCGACGGCAAGATCGCCGCGTTCGGCCTCGGCGTCCACTGGTTGCGCGCCGACGGCCTCCTCCGCGCCCCCGACCTCGACGTCGGCCTGCTCTTTCGCGTCCGCAACTACGCCTCGATCGGCGCCGTCGCCCGCTTCGGCCCCGCCGACCTCAGGCCCTACGGCGACCTCGCGAGCGAGCTCTCGATCGTCGGCGAGCTGGCCGTGCGCCCGCTCGGCACCCGCACCCTCGAGCTCGCCGGCGGCGTGCGCGGCCGCTTCCGCGCCGATCAACCTGGCCTTCAGGTCAGCCAGTGGGACAACCTCGGCGCCCTGCCGCGCGGCCGGATCGCCGTGCGTCACAAGGGCCTCGAGCTGGCCGCCGAGGTCGAGCAGGTCCGCGTCCACGCCCTCGATCCCTCGACCTACAACTTCGTCCGCGCCGACAAGGCCGTGCGCGGCTCGGTCCAGCTCGCCGTCGCCTGGGACTTCATGAAGGTCAGCGGCGGCGTGCACGCCGGCCTCGGCGAAGGCCTCGACGGCTTCGGCCTCGCCGCCCGCTTCTCGACCGCCCGCCAGGGCCGCGTGTTCTGGCCGCGCCTCGTCGACGTCGAGCGCGTCGACATCTCCGCGATCAAGGGCGAGCGCCACCTCCTCGGCCTCTTGCAGCGGCTCGAGCGGGCCGAGAAGGCCGGGAGGCGCACGATCCTCCTCGTCGACGCGCGCAGCACCGGCCTCGGCTGGGCCAGCCTGCAGGAGGTCCGCAGCGCGCTGGTCCGGATCCGCAACGCCGGCGGCCACGTCTTCGCCTACCTCGAGGACACCAAGCTCAAGGACTACTACCTCGCCAGCGCCGCCGAGCAGGTGTTCATCCACCCCGCCGGCGAGCTCGCCACCTTCGGCCTCTCGTCCACCACCTTCTACCTGCGCGGCCTCCTCGACAAGCTCGGCGTCCAGGTCGAGGCCCTGCACATCGACGAGTACAAGTCCGCGCACGAGATGTTCTCGCGGGCGGCGCCTTCGGACAAGGATCGCGAGCAGCGCGAGGCCATCCTCGACGACACCTTCGCCCAGGTCGCCCACGACATCGCCCAGGCCCGCGGCCTCAGCATCGCCCAGGTCCGCGACCTCGTCGACGACGCCCCCTACGGCCCGGAGAAGGCCGAGCAGCTCGGCCTCGTCGACGCCGTCGTCTACCGCGACCAGGTCGTCGAGAAGATCGGCGACGCCGTCGGCGCGCGCGTCAAGTTCGCCCAGTTCGACGACACCGAACCTGACCCGAAGACCTGGTCGAGCGCGCCTTACATCGCCGTCGTCCTCGTCGAGGGCACCATCATCGACGGCGAGAGCCGCACGATCCCCCTGCTCGGCACCCAGTTCACCGGCGGCGACACCATCGTCGCCCAGCTGCGGGCCGTGCGGAACGACCCTGCGTGTCAGGGCGTCGTCCTGCGCGTCAACAGCCCCGGCGGCAGCGCCCTCGCCTCCGACCTGATCTGGCGCGAGGTCTCGCGCACGCACGAGGCGTGGAAGAAGGACCCGCGCAAGAGCCCGCCGATCGTCGTGTCGATGGGCGACGTCGCCGCCAGCGGTGGTTACTACGTCGCCGCCGGCACCGACCACGTGTTCGCCCAGCCCACCACCCTCACCGGCTCGATCGGCGTCGTCACCCTGCACTTCGACATCAGCGGCCTCCTGCACAAGCTGGGCGTCGCCACCCACACCTTCAAGCGCGGCAAGAACGCCGACATCGCCGGCTTCTACCGCCCCTACACCGCCGACGAGCGCGCCCGGATGGACGCCTCGATCCGCCGCGTCTACGACCTCTTCCGCAAGCGCGTCGCCGACGCTCGCGGCAAGACCCTCGAGCAGGTCGACGAGCTCGGCCGCGGCCACGTCTACTCCGGCGCCGACGCCAAAGAGCTCGGCCTCGTCGACGCCTTCGGCGGCCTGCGCGAGGCCGTCGCCCTCGTGCGCCAGCGCAGCGGCGTCGGCGAGCGGCGCGAGCTCCAGCTCCGCGTCCTCCCTGTCCGCAAGACCATCCTCGACCTCGTCCTCGACCTGCTCGGCCCCGAGCGCGGCGACAAGGGCCTGCGCGGCCGGATCCAGGCCCGCCGCGACGCCGAGCCCCCGCTGCCGCTGGTCCTCACCACCGCCTTCGCCCGCCTCCCGCTCGCCCTCCTGTTCCTCCCGCAGGACCAACCGAGCGCCCTCATGCCCGTCGTCCACGCGATCGAGTGACCGCACGGGCATCCACGCGCCCCCTCACCGCTCGCATCCCTCCGACGACTCGGGCACCCTCTCGGGTGATGCCCAGGCTCGACGCCGCCGCGCGCGACCACGCCGGCGCTCTCGACGCCCGCGACGTCATCACCGCCGCCAACTTCCGCGAATTCGAATTCGGCGCCGGCTCTCTCCCTCACGACGTGCATGGCTTCACCTTCACCGTCACGCCCCGCGACGGCCGCGTCGTCGCGCACGACGACCTGACTCACGGCGAGGAGCGGCTCCTCGGCTGCGTTGACTATCTCGCCTGCAATCCGGCGGTCGTCTTCGCCGACGAGCTGCCCACCGGCCTGTCCGGGCCGCGACTCGCGGCCTGCCTCGCCGCCTGCGGCCCGCGCCAGGTCTTCCTCGCCTGCCGCGATCCGGCCCCGCTCCTGCGCCACCTCGCGCCCGCGCGCTGGCTCGCCTGCGAACGCAGCCACGCGGCGGCACGCCGAAGACGGTCATCCCCCTGTTCGCGACGCGCCGCGCCGCGTCGACGCCCGGGCCGCGACGGCCGACCTTTCACCCCTGCGAGGTTCGCCGTGATCACGCCCTGCGAGCGCCGCGCCGCCGGTGATTCACGCGCGGGTGCATCGGCGGCTCGCCTCCGGGCCGCCCTCACGCGCGGCCGCGATCGTCTGGCGCGCCCGCGGCCGCTCGCGCACACTCCATCGGCCGCATGAGCACGCGCCTCGCACGCCTGGCCCTGGCCCTCTGCCTCCTCGCCTGCAACGCCGCCACCGCTCCGCCGCCTCGTGCCGCACCTGCCCCTTCGAACATGCTCGAACAGACACCTCCCGCGCCTGCGCCCGCCCCCGCTCCCGAGCCCGCGCCTGCCCCTGCGGTCGACCCCGAGCGCGCCGCCATCCTCGCCGGCTCCGCGCTGCCCGAGCCGCTCCCGGTCGCCCTGCCGGACGACCCGCTGGGCGTCACGATCCACCGCCTGAGCAACGGCCTCACCGTCTACATCAGCACCGATCGCGCCGCTCCGCGGGTCACCGCGTGGATCGCCTTCCGCGCCGGCAGCCGGCACGACCCGCCGCACTCGACCGGCCTGGCGCACTACCTCGAGCACATGATGTTCAAGGGCACCGCGCGGCTCGGCACCCTCGACGGCGAGGCCGAGGCGCCGCACGTCGCCGCCGTCGCCGAGCTCTACGATCGCCTGGCCGCCACCGCCGATCCGGCCGGCCGCGCCGCCATCCTCGCCGACATCGACCGCGCCACCCAGGCCTGCGCGGCGCTGGCGATCCCCAACGAGGTCGATCGGCTCTACGCCCAGCTCGGCGTCACCGACCTCAACGCCTTCACCAGCGACGACATGACCGTCTACAGCGCCGACGTGCCGTCCTCGCGGCTCGCCACCTGGGCCGAGATCGAGGCCGAGCGGCTGCGCCAGCCGGTGTTCCGCCTGTTTTACCCCGAGCTCGAGGCCGTCTACGAGGAGAAGAACATGAGCCTCGACGCGCCCGACGATCGGGTCGACGAGGCCATGCGCCTGGCGCTGTTCCCCGGCCACCCGTACGGCACCCAGCCGACCATCGGCAGCGCCGAGCACCTCAAGACCCCGGCCTACGGCGAGATGGTCGCCTACCACCGCCGCAACTACCTGCCCAACAACGCCGCCATCCTGCTCTCCGGCGACGTCGACCCCACCGTGCTGCCGGCGCTCGAGCGGGCCTTCGCCGAGTGGCAGCCCGCCCCGCTCGCCCCGCCGGCCCCGGGCGACCTCGCCGGCCCGCGTGGCCGCGTCGTCCGCGAGATCGTGGCCGACGGCGAGCAATCGGTCACCCTGGCCTTTCGCACAGTACCCATCGGACATCCCGACGAGCCGGCCCTGCGCGCGCTCGAGCGGGTGCTCGGCGACGAGGTCGGCGGCCTGGTGGCCACGCGCCTGCTCCTGCCGCAGCGCCTGCCCGACGCCGAGGTGTTCGGCGCGCTGATGAACGAGGGCGGCTACCTCGCGCTCACCGGCGTCGCCCGCGACGGCCAGTCGCTGGCCGAGGTCGAGCGGCTGCTGCGGGAGGTCCTCGGCGCCGCCCGGGACGGCGCGATCGGCCAGGACGACCTCGACGCCGCCGTCCTCCACGCCACCATCGACGAGCAGAACGACCTCGAGAACGGCGAGCGCCGCGTCGAACAGATGCTCGAGGCCTACACCAGCGGGCGCCCGTGGCCCGAGCACGCCCGCCGCCTGGCCGCCCTGAAGGCGCTGACCCCGGCCGACCTCACCCGCGTCGCCCGCACCTACTTCGGCGACGACGTCGTGGTCGTCCAGCGCCGGCGCGGCCGCTTCGCCCCGCCGGAGATCCCCAAGCCGCAGATCACCCCGGTCGCCATCGATCCCACGCGCCAGAGCAGCTACGCCCGCGACGTCCTGGCCCGCCCCGTCGAGGACCCGCCGGCCGAGCACCTGCGGCCCGGTCACGACTATGTCCGTTCGGACATGTCCTGTGGGCCACTCATCGCCGCCCGCAACCACCGCAGCGAGCTGTTCAACCTGGTCCTGCGCTACGACCTCGGCACCCGCCGGCGCCCGCTGCTCGGCCTCGCCGCCGACCTGCTGACCCGCAGCGGCGTCAAGGACGGCGACGCGACGCTCAGCGCCGCCGCGCTGCAGCGCCGGCTGTACGCGCTCGGCACCGAGATCGACGTCGACGTCGACGCCGACCGCACCGAGATCACCGTCAGCGGCATCGACCGCAACATGGACGCCAGCCTCGCGCTGCTCGACGCCTGGCTGGCCGGCCCCGTGTTCACCGACGCCGTGCTCTCGGGCCTGGTCGCCAACACCCTCAGCGGTCGGCGCGACGAGGAGGACGACCCCGACGACCTCGCCGCCGCCCTGCGCGACTACGCCGCCTTCGGCGACGCCTCGCCGGTGCTCACCCGCCCCAGCGACAGGCAACTCCGGCGCGTGAAGGGCCCCGAGCTGGTCGCCGAGCTGCGGGCCCTCCGCGACGCCGCCCACGTCACCCTGTACTTCGGGCCGCGCACCGACGAGGCCGCCGCCGCCGCCCTGCCGCTGGGCGCGGGCAAGCCGGTCGACCCGCCGCCGCCGCTGCGCTACCGCAGCGTCGCCGCCCCGACGATCTTCTTCCTCCACAAGGACGTCGCCCAGGCCCGCATCGACATCGTCCTCCCGCGCCCGCCGCAGCCGGCCGGCGAACGCCCGCGCGCCGAGCTGCTCGGGCACGTGCTCGGCGGCGACATGAGCGGCATGGCGTTCCAGGAGATCCGCGAGGCCCGGGGGCTGGCCTACCACGCCGGCGCGCACCTCGACCTCGGCGACCGCCTCGGCGACGACGCCGCCCTGATCGGGAGCCTCGGCACCCAGTGCGACAAGGCCGGCGGCGCGCTCGGGCTGATGCTCGACCTGCTGCGCCGCACCGAGCTCGCCCCCGACCGCGTCACCGCGGCCCGCCTGGCCCTCCTGCGCGAGTACGCCAGCGAGCGGATCACCCCCCGCTCGCGCCCCGGGTGGGTCCAGTCGTGGCTCGACCTCGGCCACCCCGGCGACCCGCGCCTCGCCGCCGCGCAGACGATCCGCACCGTCGAGCTGGCGGACCTGCAGGCCTACCTGGCCGAGTTCGCCGGCTCCCCCCCGATCGTCAGCGTCCTGGGCGACCGCCGCCGCGTCGACCTCGACCGCCTGCGCGCCCTCGGCGAGGTCCAGGTCGTCACCCCGGCGGCCCTGTTCCCGTACGCCCGCTAGGGCATGTCCTCGCGGACATGCTCTCGAGGACCGATCCTTTCGGACATGTTCCGAAGCACACAGCGCCACCGCTCGCGGCCCTCTCCGTGCGTGCGCTCGAGGACCCGGCGCGCGGCCCTCGCGGCGCGACCGCCTGCGCCACTCACGGGCTCGGGAGGTGGCGCGGCGCACGTCCTTCCCCCGGCCCGGGCTTCGACACGGCTGCGGCCTCACCTGCACGCGCGGCCAGGTCCTCGCGCACGCGCCGCTCGCCCGGCGATCCACCGCGGCTGCCGCCTCCCTGCACGCGAGGCCGGTCCTCGCCGACCGCTTCGCCCCGGGAGCAGCCGCGGCTGCCATTCACATGTACGAAGGGGCATGTCCTCGCGGACATGCCCCTCCTCGCGCCCATTCACCCGAGACTCAGCCGTTGCCGAGCAGCTGCTCGACCTCGGACTGCGAGCCGAGCACGCGGCGCGAGAGCTCGAAGTACAGCTCGCGCTCGCGGCCGCCGCGGCGGCTGGCGCGGAGGATCGGCACCAGCGAGTGCAGCGCCTTCATCCGCTCGGCGAGGTCGAGGGTCAGCAGGCGCTCGACCAGCGAGTCGAGCGTCGGCGGCTTGTGCAGCAGCTCGGACAGCTCGACGCGGCGGCCGACCGGGATCGGCAGGCGCTCGAGCAGGTTGTCGAAGTGGATCGCCTCGTGGAAGTCGAGGTGGCCGTCGAGGTTGACGAACATCGCCGCCAGGCCGACGGTCAGCTCGGCGCGGAGGTGGGCCTGCTGCGTCCAGGTGTCGCGCAGGTGGGCGACGCGGTCGAGGTCGACGCCGAGGCGGCGGGCGATGCGGTCGTGGACCGTCGCCTCGACGTCCGAGCCGGTGCCGTCGGCCAGGGCCATCTGCCAGCAGCGGCGCAGCACGTCCTCCTGCTTGGCCTCGTCGGTGAGCGGCGAAAGCTCGTTGAAGCGGCGCTCGAGCTGCTCCTGGCGCGACAGGATCTCCATCCAGAGCAGTTGGTCCTGCTCGCTGAGGGTCGAGCCGACGTAGCGCAGCACCTCGTCCCACTCGCCGATGTCGAGGATCTCGTCGGCGTGGGCGATGAGCCCGCAGCCCACCAGAATCCATTCTTGCTCGGAAGTGAGCGACACCTTGCCTCTCTTTCGCCTGCCGGAAGGGTACAACAGATCGACCGGGGCGGCGGCCGGGGCCTTACTCGACCACGATCGTCTCCTCGGCCAGAGCCAGCTCTTCCGGGCGTTCGGACAGCCACAGGCTCGGCGGGAGCCGGCGCAACACCCACACCAACGCCGACTCACCCAGACCGAGCGGCGACGGCAGCTTGAGCCCGAAGATCGCGCTGATCTGGTCGCCGAGGGTCGGCGGCGCCGGCACGTGGCGCACCTCGCCCTCGCCGGGCTTCAGCTTGGCCTGCTCGCGGGCGTAGGCGACCGCCTCGCGCAGCCCGCCGTAGGCGTCGACCAGGCCGAGCTCGCGGGCCCGGACCCCGCTCCACACGCGCCCGCGAGCGAGCCCATCGACCTGCTCCGGCGTCAGCTTGCGCGCCTTCGCCACCCTCGCCGTGAACTCCTGGTAGCTGGCGTCGACGCCGGCCTGCGCGGCCGCCCGCTCGTCCTCGGTGTACGGCTTGAACCACGTGTAGAGCCCGGCCCGCGCCCCGTAGTCGACCGACTCGACCTTGACCCCGAACTTCGCCAGCACCCCCGACACGTCGACCTTGGGCCGGAACACCCCGATGCTGCCGGTCTTGGTGGTCGCGTCGGCGAAGATGTAGCTGCCCGCGGTCGCCACGTAGTAGCCGCCCGACGCCGCCATGTCGCCCATCGAGATCACGACCGGCTTGAGCTTGGCCACCCGGTCGAGCGCGCGGGCCATGTCGTCCGACGCCGCCACCGACCCGCCCGGGCTGTCGATGCGGACCACCACCGCCTTGACCCGACGGTCCTCGCGCAGGCGGTCGATCGCCCGCACCAGCGTGTCGCCGCCGGCCAGCACGCTGCCGACGATCGGCACCGTCAAGCTCGCCCCGTCGCTGATCGTGCCCTCGACGTGGACCACCGCGATCGCGGGACCTGGCCCGAAGGACATGTCATGCACCGGCAGCGAGCTCGGGGCCCGCAGCGTCACCTCGCGCTCGAGCCACTTCTCGAGCTCGCCCTCGAGCTCGTCGGCGTAGCCGACGGCGTCGATCATCCCCGCTCGCAGCGCCTGCTCGGCCGTGTGCGGCGCCGTGTCGATCCACTGCACCACCTGCTCCGGCGTGGTCTTGCGGCCCTTCGCCACCATCCGCACCACGTGGTTCCAGATGTCGGTCAGCAAGAGGCGCCGCTGCGCGTCCGACTCCGGCGTCGGCCCGCTGCGCTCCCACTGCTCGGGCCGCGACTTGTACTCGTACGCGCGCACGAACTCGGCCTTGGCCCCGAGGCGCCCGAGCAGCTCCGCGTAATAGAACACCTCCGAGCGCATGCCGACGATCGACAGCCGCGCCCCCGGGTGGAGGATCACCCGGTCCGCCGCCGTCGCCAGGAAGTAGTCCTTCAGCCCCGCGCCGCGGAGGTACACCGCCACCTTCCCGCCGCGCCCGCGCACCCGCAGCATGGCCTCGCGGATCTCCTCGATCTCGCCCCAGCCGTTGGCGGAGCCGTCGACCTCGAGCGCCACCACCGCGCGAGCCCCTCGCAGCTCCGCGACCTTGTCGAGCGCGTCGACCAGCTTGCCCGCCCCGCGGTCACCGCCGTACTTGTCGACGTCGAAGCGCAGCGCCTCGAGCGGCGGCTGGGCCAGCGTCGCGTAGCGCTCGGCCGACGCCCGCAGCTTGAACGCCCCGCCCTGCGCCCCGAAGCCCTCGGCCCCGTTCGGCCCGAGCACCGGCGCCGCCGCCACGCCGACGTGGGTAAAGTCGAGCTCGAGCCCGACCATCGCCCGCAGTACGTCGCTCGCCTCGCGCTGCCCGACGGTGTTGACGAAGTAGCGCTCGACCTCGCCGAACAGCCGCCAGCCGGTGCCGCCCGCCGCGATCCGCCCGCGCGGCGCCACCACCGGCGTGTGAAAGCGCGGGTCGGCGTTCGGCAGCGGCACGACGCGGGCGCCGACCCCGAGCTCGAGCGAGCGCGAGCCCTTGATCGGCCGCAGCGCGACCTCGGCGTCGAGCTCGAAGGGCTGGCGGCGATCGAGGATGCCCGGGCGCGGCGGCTCGGGGACCCGCAGGTCCTGGCCGGCGCGCGGCGTGTTGATCGCCCGCGCCACCAGGCCCATCGCCACGACGCGGCTCGGGCGGTACGCCAGCGACAGCTCGGCCTGGTGCAGCCGCTGCGCGTACAGGTTGTGCTCGGACCACGTGCGCGCGTAGCTGATGCCGAGCGACAGCCCCGGCGCCCAGCGCATCAGCGGCACCGCGGCCGCCAGCGTCAGCTTGTTGTAGTCGAGGTCGGCCGGGTACCAGTCGTCGCGGTACCACTCGACGGAGTCCTGGGTCGGCAGGCGCCCGCAGCCGAACGGGCACAGCCGCTGGTAACCTGCCCCGAGGGACAGGAACGTGTCGGCCAGCTTCTGCCCGAACAGCTTGAGCTGCAGCGGCACCGCGACGAACACCCCGAACCCGCCCCCGCGCCGCTGCGACGCCGCGCGCGTGTAGTTGCCGGCCAGCACGCCGCTGAACGCCCGCAGGAAGCCCATCGAGGCCGGGTTGACCGCCACCGCCGCCGCGTCGGCCTCGCCGGCGACGTGGCTCTGCGGCATGTCGATGTCGCGCAGCAGCGAGCGCCCCTCGCCCTCGCCGAACGGCGCCGGCTCCGGCGGCGCCGCATGAGCCGTCGCGGCCAGCCCCGCGGCCAGCAGCGCGCACCCGAACGCGCTGACGTGGCGACCCGCGGATCCGCCACGCGACCCCGGTCGCGGCGCGGACAAACCATGCGATCGAGAGCGAACAGCCGTCACGGCTGCACCCATACCACGGTCACGCCCTCGCCGCCCTCCGCCTGCATGCCCGGCCGCGTGCGGTGGATGAACGGCTGCTCCGCCAGGTACTCGCGCACCGCCTTGCGCAAGGCCCCGGTGCCGTGCCCGTGGATCACCACCACCACCTCGCGGTCCTTCTGCATCGCCTCGTCGAGGAAGCGGTCGATCGCCCGCAGCGCGTCGTCGGCCCGCGCCCCCCGGACATCCACGCTGTTGTCGATCCCGACCTCGATCGCCGTCGCCGACTCGCCGAAGTGCTTGCTCGCCGTCGACGGCATCGCCTCCGGCACCTCCCAGCGGTGGATCGGCGCCGCCACGTCCGGCTTCACCTTCGCCCGCGTGCGCGTCGGCGCCCGCAGCGAGCGCAGCTCCGACAGCGGCACCGTCGTCTTCAGCGCCTCGACCTGCACCACCGCGCGCTCGCCCTTCACCGCCAGCACCTCGCCCTCCTTGCCGAGCGACACCACCTTCACCCGGTCGCCCGGGCTGAGCTGCGCCGGCGGCTCACCGGGCGCTTTCGGAGCCGGCTCGCGGCGCTCCGCCAGTTGCTCGCGCCCGGCCTGCAGCCCCTCCTTGGCCGCCCCCAGCGCCGCGTCGATTTTGCCCTCCTTCTCCGCCTTCCGCACCGACTTGCGCAGCTCCGCCACCTCCGCGTGCAGCGCCCGCAGCTCCGCCGACGCCGCGTCGTACGCCTTCTGTTTGCGGCTCTTCGCCTGCTCGAGCGCGGCGGCCTCGCGCTTCGCCACCTCTTGATGACGCCGGCGCAGCTCGGCTCGCTCGCGGTCGACCGCCTGCCGGGTCGAGATCAACCGGTCGCGCTCCGCCACCACCTCTTGCAGCAGTTGGTCGACGCGCAGCCGGCCCTCGTCCATCAGCCCCTGCGCCACCTGCAGCACCGGCTCCGGCAGCCCCAGGCGGCGCGCCACCGTCAGCGCGCTCGACGGTCCCGGGACCCCGATCAGCAGGCGGAACGTCGGCACCAGCTTCTCGAGGTCGAAGCCGACCGACGCGTTGACGAAGCGCCCGGGGAACCGCTGCGCCAGCAGCTTGAGCCGCTCGTAGTGCGTCGTCGTCACCACCGTCGCCCCGTGCTCCGTCAGCGCCAGCAGGATCGCCTCGGCCAGCGCCGCGCCCTGCTCCGGATCGGTGCCGACCGCGATCTCGTCGAGCAGCACCAGCGTCCCGCCGTGCTCGACCTGCGCGGCGGCCAGCGCCGCGCACACGTGCTGCATGTGCGCCGAGAACGTGCTGAGGTTGGCCGCGATCGACTGGTCGTCGCCGACGTCCGTCACGATCGCCCGCACCAGCGGCAACCTCGCGGGTCGCCGCGTCGGCAGTCGCAGCCCCGCCTGCGCCATCAGGGCGCACAGCCCCAGCGTCTTCAGGGCCACCGTCTTGCCGCCCGCGTTCGGCCCGCTGATCACCAGCGCCGAGCCGACCTCGAGCACGATGTCGTTGGGCACCACCTCGACGCCCGACAGCACCATCATCGGGTGGCGCGCGCCGATCAGCTCGAAGCGCCCCATCGCCTCCTCGTCTTCGCTCGCCCGGGCCGCTCCGACCTCGGGCGCGAGCCCGTGGTACGCGTCGGCGAAGCGCAGCCGCGCGTGGATCGCGTCGATCGCGATCAGCTGCGCTTGGTTGCTGCGCAGCGCCGCCGCCGCCTGACCGACGCTGCGGCTCAGCTGCTCGAGCACCCGCCGCTCCTCCGCCGCCGCCTGCATCTGCGCCGCGCGCAGCGAGTTGTTCTCCTCGATCAGCTCGGAGGGCTCGACGAACAGCGTCTGCCCGGTCGCGCTGCTGTCGTGGATGATGCCGGTCAGCGAGCCGCGGCGGGTGAACGCGTCGGCGCGGACCGGCAGCACGATCCGGCCCTCGCGCTCGGTGTAGTACGAGTCCTGCAGCACCTCGGCCACACCTGTCTGTTTGACCAGGCGACCGGCCGCCTTCATGAGCGACGCCTTCAGCTCGCGCACGCGCTGCCGCGCCTTCTGCAGGCCGGGGCTCGCGCCGTCGACCACCCACGGCTCGCCTTCGGGGCCGTCCGGGGCGATCGACCGGCCGAGCGCGGTCGCCAGATCGCGCTGGGGTTGGAGCTCCCCGACGCGTGTCGCCAGCGTCAGCACCCCGGGATCGCTCGCGTAGCCGCGCTCGGCCGTGACCGCCGCGTGCAGATCCACGCACAGCTTCACCGCCTGCAATTGGCGCAGGACTGCGAGCAGTTCCGCGGGGAGCAGCATCGCCCCGCGGCTGGCGCGCACGACCGCGTCGGAGATGTCGGTCAAAGCCCCCAGCGCATCTGCGAGATTGCCCGGGGCGCCGGATTCGCGGGCCAGCGACGCCTGCACCGCGAGCAGCGCCTGCAGCCCGTCCTGCTCGGCGAGCAGCGTTCGCACCTGCGCCGGCTCGGACGTCCGCCGCAGCACCGGCGCCGCGTCGGGCTCGTACTTCTTCTGAGCCAGCTCTGCCGCCACCTCGGCCTGCAGCAGCGAGCGGGCCATCGGCGTGCGCAGGTGCTCGGCGAGCCGCTCGCACAGGAGCGGCCAGCCCAGGTGTACGAGCACCGAGCGGCTGTTCGCCGAGCTCTGGCCGGTCTTGGTGGTTCGCGAATTGTCCTGGCCGTTCACGGCCGCGGATTTTAGCCCCGTTCCTCGGCCGGGGACTTCCCTGCGTGCGTCGCTTGCGAACACGTCGCGCCTGAAATCGCCCGCCGCCGGGCGCGCGGCCGCGGCGAACTGTCACCCGCGTCATGTCTTGCCTGCGGCGAATTTTCGACTAGGCACGCATGGCGCAAACGAGATAGGGTACGTTACCCGATGATGCGCGCCTTATCGCTTGTCATCCTCCTGGCCGGCTACTGGGCGCTGCTGTCCGGACAGTTCCACAACCACTTCCTCATCGCCTGCGGCGTCGTCTGCATCGCCTTCGTGTGCTGGATGGCGAGCCGGATGGGGCTCATCGACGACGAGGGCGTCCCCGCGCGCTACTACGTGAAGCTGCTGCTCTACGTCCCCTACATCGTCTGGCAGGTCATCCTCGCCAACTGGGACGTGCTGAAGCGGATCTGGGCCGCCGAGCTGCCGATCGATCCCCGCCTCACGAAGATCCCCTACAGCACGCGCGCCGGCTTCGTCACCGTCACCTACGCCAACTCGATCACCCTCACGCCGGGGACCGTGACCATGCAGGTGACCGAGACGGAGATGCTGATCCACTCGCTCACCAAGGAGGGCGAGGACAGCCTGATCGACGGCGACATGGAGCGCCACTGCAAGCGCCTGGAGGGCGGCTGATGTCCACGGTCTACCTGATCACCGCCGTCGTCCTGATCGTCGGCGCCTTCATGCTGCTCTACCGCGCGCTGGCTGGGCCGACCGTCTACGACACGATCCTCGCCACCAACGCGATCGGCACCAAGACGATCGTGTTCGTCACCCTGCTCGGTTACATCAGCGGCCGGACCGAGTTCATCGACATGGCGATCATCTACGCGCTGATCACCTTCATCACCACGATCGCGATCCTCAAGTACATCGAGAAAGGTCGGCTCGACTAGCCATGCACTGGAACGAAGTCGTCTGTACCGTCCTGCTCGCGCTCGGCTGCGTCATCAACTTCTCCGGCTCCTACGGCGTCCTCAAGTTCCCCGACTTCTACGCGCGCCTGCACGCGGCCGGCAAGACCGACTCGCTGGCGCAGGTGCTCATCCTGCTCGGCCTCGTGTTCGTCACGCCCGACGTGCTGACGAAGATCAAGCTGATGCTGGTCGCCTTCATCCTCCTGATCGTCGCGCCGACGGCCACCTTCGCCATCACCAAGGCCGCGCACCTCGACGGCCTCCGCCCGTGGACGCGAGGAGGCCGGCAGTGAACGCCGTCGTCCTGATCGACACCCTCCTCCTCCTGCTCGTCACGGCCACCGCGGTGGCGATCGTCGAGGTCCGCAGCCTCTACGCCTCCTCGATCCTCACCGGCATCTACAGCCTCCTGATGGCGCTGGTGTGGGTCAACATGCACTCGATGGACGTCTCGTTCACCGAGGCGGCCGTCGGCGGCGGCATCAGCACGATCCTCTTGATCGGCACGCTCGTCCACGTCGGCCGCGAGGAGAAGCCGATCAAGAAGCGGCTCCACGTCCCGGCGCTCGTCTTCACCGCCCTGACCGGCGCCGCGCTGATCTACGGCACCCTCGACATGCCGCGCTTCGGCGACCCGGCCGCGCCGATCCACCACTACCGCGTGCCGGAGATGATGGCCCAGACCGTCGGCTTCGTGAACGGCACGCCCGGCAAGCAGAAGCCGCCCGAGGGCTTCGACCTCGAGCGCTACCGCCGCTTCGACGGCCGGGTCACCGGCCCGATCCCCGCCGACCCCACGGACACTGCCTGGCGCGAGAAGTCGATCCTCCAGACCGAGGGCCTGATCGTCCCGCAGGTCCGCGCCGCCCACGAGCCCCACGCCGAGCCGGGCCACCACCTCCACCCGCCCGACGACTTCAACGGCCACGTCCCGAACTCGGTCACCTCGCTGCTCGCGGCCTACCGCGGCTACGACACCATGTTCGAGACCACGGTGATCTTCACCGCCGGCGTCAGCCTGATCCTCCTGCTGCGGCGGCCGCGGCGCGAGGGCTACCTGCAGCCCGGCGCGGTGATGAGCGACCAGGTCATCCTCCGCGTCGTCACCAAGCTGTCGATCCCCTTCATCCTGATCTTCGGCTTCTACGTGATCACCCACGGCGAGCTCGGCCCCGGCGGCGGCTTCCAGGGCGGCGTCGTGCTGGCGACCGCGTTCATCCTCTACGCCCTGATCTTCGGCCGCGCCGCGCTGTACCGCGTGGTCCCGCCGCCGGTCAGCGACATGCTCACCGGCCTGGGCGTGCTGATCTACAGCGGCACGGGCGCGGTCTGCATGCTGCTGGGCGGCAAATTCCTCGACTACTCGATGCTCAACCCGGAGCTGCCGGGCGACGGCGAGTCGCTGGGGATGACCCTCGTCGAGTACGGCGTCGGCATCACCGTCAGCATGGTCATGCTCACGATCTTCAATCAGCTCGCGGAGGAGCGCTCCACGTGACCGGTGCCCTCGGGATCTACAACTACTGGATCTACGTCCTGTTGATGATGATCGGGCTCTACGGCGTGATCGCCAAGCCCAACCTGATCAAGCAGGCGATCGCGCTGGGCCTGTTCCAGACGGGGATCTTCCTCTACTACATCTCGATGGCGGTGATCGACGGCGGGACCGCGCCGGTGTGGACCACCATCCTCGACGGGGCCCAGAAGTACGAGGGCCCCTACGACAACCCGCTGCCGCACGTCCTGATCCTGACGGCCATCGTCGTCAGCGTCAGCGTCCTCGCGGTCGCGCTGGCGCTCATCATCAACATCAAGCGCACCTACGGCACCATCGAGTACGACGAGCTCGAGGCGATGGACCAGGCCGACAAGCGCGCCGACTATCAGCGCGGCCAGGTCGTCGACGCCGCCGACGACGTCGAGCACAGGCTGGAGGGGCATCACCATGCTTGATGCGTTCGAGGTCGTCCCGAACCTCCCCGTCCTCGTCGTCACCACCCCGCTGATCGGCGGGATCCTGACGATCGCCATGGGCCGCGGCAAGGGCCCGTGGGCGTGGGCCACGCTGATCACCGGCCTGGTGTTCTACTTCACCGTCCTCTTGATGCAGCAGGTCCTGGCCGCCAAGACCGGCTACATCTCCTACGAGCTCGGCAACTGGCCGCGCCAGTGGGGCATCGAGTACCGCGTCGACGCGCTCAACGCCTTCATCCTGCTCACGGTCGCCGGCGTCTCGTTCGTCACCACGCTGTACGCCCAGAAGAGCGTCGAGAAGGAGATCCCGCAGGACCGCCACAACTTCTTCTACGCCGTGTGGGTCCTGGCCGTGTGCGGCCTTCTGGGCATCACGGTCACCGGCGACGCCTTCAACGTCTACGTCCTGCTCGAGATCAGCTCGCTCACCGTGTACGCGCTGATCGCCATGGGCAAGGACATGAACCGCCAGGCGCTCACCGCCAGCCTGCGCTACCTGATCCTCGGCTCGGTCGGCGCCAGCTTCATCCTCCTCGGCATCGGTTACCTGATGATGGTCACCGGCACGCTCAACATGGAGGACATGCACGACCGCCTCGCGGCCCTGCCGGACATCGTCCACCACCGCACGGTCCTGGTCGCGTTCGCGTTCCTGCTGGTCGGCCTGGGCATGAAGATGGCGCTGTTCCCGCTGCACATGTGGCTGCCGAAGGCCTACACCTACGCGCCCTCGGCCGTCAGCGCCCTGCTGTCGGCCACGGCGACGAAGGTCGGCATCTACATGGCCTTCCGCTTCCTGTTTACGATCTTCGGCGTCGGCTTCTCGTTCGTGGCGATGCCGGCCAGCGTCGTCCTCAGCGTCGCCGCCTGCGCGGGCATCCTCGTCACCGGCGTCACCGCGGTGCGCCAGACCAACCTGAAGCGCATGCTGGCCTACTCCTCGGTCGGCCAGCTCGGCTACATCGTCGCCGGCTTCGCGCTCGCCAACGTCCACGGCGTCGCCGGCTCGGTCATCCACATCTTCAACCACGCCGTCATGAAGGGCGGCATGTTCATGGCCGCAGGCGCGATCATGTACCGCCTCGGCCGCTGCGACCTGCGGGCGATCCGCGGCCTCGGCAAGCGCATGCCGCTGACCATGGCCGCGTTCGTCGCCGGCGGCCTCGGCCTGGTCGGCTTCCCGCTGACCGCCGGCTTCATCTCGAAGTGGTACCTCGTGCAGGGCGCCCTCGAGGCGCCGCACATGTGGCCGGTCGCCGCCGTCGTCCTGGTCGGCTCGCTGCTCGCCGTCGCCTACACCTGGCGCGTCGTCGAGGCCGCCTACTTCCAGGAGCCCGAGGGCGAGAGCGCCCTCGTCACCGAGGCCCCGCTGTCGATGGTCGCGCCGATGTGGATCCTCATCGGCGCCAGCGTGTACTTCGGCGTGTCCGCCACCTTCACCGGCGAGATCAGCATGCGCGCCGCCAAGAGCCTGCTCGGAGGGGCCCCATGATCCACCTCGACGTGAGCCCGCCGCTGCTGGCGCTCTACCTCCCGCTGCTCGGCGCCCTGCTGATCTCGCTCGCCGGCCGCTGGCCGAACCTGCGCGAGCTCGTCACCCTGCTGACCGCCGGCGCGCTGCTCTACGTCGTCGCCGGCATGGCCCCGGCGATCCTCGCCCCTGACTTCTGGGCCAGCTACGCCAGGGCCCCCGCGCTCAAGCTCGCCGAGGTCCTCCCGGGCGTCTGGCTCGAGCTCAAGGTCGAGCCGCTCGGCATGCTGTTCGCGCTGATCGCCAGCAGCCTGTGGATCCTCAACTCGATCTACTCGATCGGCTACATGCGCGGCAACCACGAGAAGAACCAGACCCGGTTCTACGTGTGCTTCGCCCTGGCGATCGCCAGCGTCATGGGCCTCGCCTTCGCCGGCAACCTGTTCACCCTGTTCGTCTTCTACGAGGCGCTGACGCTCACCACCTACCCGCTGGTGGCCCACAAGGGCTCGGCCGAGGCGATCCGCTCGGCCCGCACTTACCTCGGGATCCTCGTCGTCACCTCGGTGTGCTTCCTGCTGGCCGGCATCATCGGCACCTACGTGTTCACCGGCGGGGACATGACCTTCCGGCCAGGCGGCGTGTTCACCCGCGTGCTCGCCGACGGCAGCCTGACGGCTCCGACCTTGGGGCTCCTGTTCATCCTCTACATGTACGGGATCGGCAAGGCCGCCTTGATGCCGGTGCACCGCTGGCTGCCGGCCGCCATGGTCGCGCCGACCCCGGTGTCGGCGCTGCTGCACGCGGTGGCGGTCGTGAAGGCCGGCGTCTTCACCGTCCTCAAGGTCATCGTCTACGTGTTCGGTCCGGCCGCGCTGGTGCGCTACGGCGTCGGCTCGTGGCTGATCTACGTCGCCGGCGCGACCATCCTGATCGCCTCCTGCATCGCCCTGTTCCAGGACAACCTCAAGCGGCGCCTGGCCTACTCGACGGTCAGCCAGCTCAGCTACGTCATCATCGCCGCCGCCCTGCTGTCGCCGCTGTCGATCACCGCGGCCGCGCTGCACATCGCCGCCCACGCGTTCGGCAAGATCACCCTGTTCTTCGCGGCAGGCTCGATCTACACGGCCGCGCACAAGACCGAGATCAGCCAGCTCGACGGCATCGGCCGGCGCATGCCGGTCACCATGGCCGCGTTCACCATCGGCTCGCTGTCGATGATCGGCCTGCCGCCGACGGCCGGCTTCGTCAGCAAGTGGTACCTGCTGCAGGCCACCTGGGAGACCGACGCGCCGTTCGTGCTGGTCGTCGTCATCCTCTCGACCCTGCTCAACGCCGCCTACTTCCTGCCGATCGTCTACCGCGCCTTCTTCGTCGCCGAGCCGAAGCACCACCACGAGCCACACCAGTCCTCGGCCGACGGCGACTTCGGCGACGACGCGGACCACCACGGCCACGACGCCCACGACCACGGCGAGGCGCCCTGGCCGATCGTCGTCGCGCTGTCCTGCACGGCCGTCGCCACCATCGTCTTCTTCTTCTACAGCGACCTCGCCATCGGGTTGGCGAACCAGCTCCGGAGCGGCCTGCCATGAGCCTCGAAGATCCTCGGACCCTACGCAAGCTGTGGACCGCCTCGCTGGTCGTGCTGGCGCTGCTGGTGCTGGCTGACTTTTGGGTCCTGCGGGACCCGCACCACCACGCCCACTTCGGCGTCGACGGCACGTTCGGCTTCTACTCCTGGTACGGCTTCGGCGTGTGCGCCGTCATGGTCCTGGTGTCGAAGTTCGTCGTCGGCCTGATCTTGAAGCGGAAGGACACCTTCTACGATGACTGACGCGGTCGGCCTGCCTCCTCCGGGCATCATCCTGGTCCTCGGCGGCCTCGTGCTCCCGCTGCTACGCGGGCTCGGCCCGGCCGTCGCGCTGCTGCTGCCGCTGCTGACGCTGGGGGCGATCTGGGGCATCCCCGACGACCTCACCGTCACCATGCCGTTCATGGGCCAGTACGACCTCACCGTGCTGGCCTTCAACCCGCCGACCAAGGTGTTCGCCACCATCTTCGCGGTGATGGCGTTCGCCGGGGCCCTGTTCGCCCACCCGATCACCGGCCTCGACAGCGAACGCGGCCGCCGCTGGCGCGTCGAGCTGCCGGCCGCCTTCGTCTACGCCGGCTCGGCGATCTGCGTCACCTTCGCCGGCGACATCCTCAGCCTCTTCATCTTCTGGGAGCTGATGGCGATCGGCTCGACCACGGTGATCTGGAGCGCCGGCACCAGGGCCGCCGGGCGCGCCGGCTACCGCTACGCGCTCGTCCACTTCGTCGGCGGCGTGCTGCTGATGGCCGGCATCCTCGCCAAGGTGTTCGCGCTGCAGGCTTCAGGCGTCAGCGACCCGCTGGCGCTGCACCACTTCTTCTTCGGCGCCGCGGGCTTCGAGGGGTTGTCCTTCGGGACAGGTGACGCCGCGGCCTGGCTGATCCTGCTCGGCATCCTCGTCAACGCCGCCGCCCCGCCGCTCGGCGCCTGGCTGGCCGACGCCTACCCGGAGGCGTCGGAGAGCGGCACCGTGTTCCTCTCGGCCTTCACCACCAAGACGGCGGTCTACGTGCTGATGCTGCTGTTCGCCGGCACCCAGCTGCTGATCTACGTCGGCCTGTTGATGGCGGTGTACGGCATCGTCTACGCCATCCTCGAGAACGACATGCGGCGGATCCTCGCCTACTCGATCGTCAACCAGGTCGGGTTCATGGTCTGCGGGATCGGCATCGGCACCGCCATGGCGCTCAACGGCGCCGCCGCCCACGCGTTCGCCCACATCGTCTACAAGGCGCTGCTGCTGATGTCGGCCGGCTCGGTCCTCTACATGACCGGCAAGCGCAAGTGCACCGACCTCGGCGGCCTCTACCACTCGATGCCGATCACGATGACGTGCGGCATCATCGGCGCGCTGGCGATCTCGTCGTTCCCGCTGACCTCGGGCTTCGTCACCAAGTCGATGATCAACCAGGCCGCGGCCGACCAGCACATCGCCCTGGCGTGGTTCACCCTGACCGCGGCCTCGGCGGGCGTGTTCCTGCACGCCGGCATCAAGTTCCCGTGGTTCGTGTTCTTCCAGAAGGACTCGGGCCTGCGCCCGCCGGATCCGCCGTGGAACATGCGCGCGGCGATGATCTTCTTCGCGGCGGTCTGCATCCTCCTCGGCGTCCCCGGCCTCTACGGCCCGCTCTACGCCATCCTTCCCTTCCCGGCCGCCGCGGGCGAGACCCTCTACGAGCCCTACACCGTCCCGCACGTGATCAACCAGCTGCAGCTCCTCCTCTTCTCGGGGTTGGCGTTCTTCGCCCTGCTCCCGGTCCTGAAGCGCACGCTGACGATCACCCTCGACGCCGACTGGTTCTACCGCCGGCTGTTCCCCGGCGCCTGGAAGCACCTCGTGCGCCCGGTCGTCCTCGCCTTCCGCGAGTTCTTCGACTACCTGTTCGGCCAGCTGCCGCAGATGGCCAAGGACATCGTCTACTCGCCGCCGCAGGAGGCCCGCATGTTCAAGGAGTGGGGCCTCGGCGGCGCCATGGTCGTGATCACGGGCTTCCTGTTCGCCTACCTCGTGCTGGGCTACATCGCCGCCTGAGCGAGCGCCGCGACGGAGGCGTTCCGGCCCTCGGTCGCTGGTTCTCGGCCACGCGGCGGCGTCGCTCGTCGGTCACGTGCGGGCCCGAGTTGCTCACGCCCTCGCGCCCGGCCGGCCTGACGGAGCCCCGGCGCGAGGGCTGCTCGACACGCCCGGTCGAGGCACCAGGGGCGCGCCGCTCGCCGCGCCGGCGGGGCGGCCTTTCCGCAGTCGCACGCCCCGCGGCGCGCAGCGACATGTCCTTCGGGACATCTGCGTCTACCGCGACCCGCGGCCATTCGTCCGCCCCCAGCCCGTGAGCGGCCCGAACGCTGCCGAGGCCGTCGCGCCCCGACGAGACCTCCACCGCCGGCTCGTCGGATCAAGACGGCATGACGTCGCGGGTGGAACTACCCTGTGACGGCGCGAGGTCGGGAATGACGCCCAGCGACCGTACCTCCAGTGAGAGACCTTCCGCGCGCGCGAGCGTCGAGACCGCGGCGAGATGGCCGCTCTCCCTCCTCAGCGCCGCGGGGGCCGTGATCCTCGCCCTCGCCCTCGCCGGCCCGCTCGGCGGCGTCTTCTTCGCCGTGCCGCTCGCGGTCCTCTCGCTGTCCGCGCAAGTCACGGGCACCGCCCCCTCGCTGGTCTCGACCGCGCTGGCGACGACCGGCCTCGGCGCGTGGATGCTGGCGACCGACGGCGGACCGAGCGCCAAGGAGGCGCTGCAGCTCGTCGCGTTCCTGGCCACGGGCTCGGTCATCAGCGTCGTGTCCGGCTCGCTGCGCGCGGGGCGGGCCCGCGACGTCGAGGCGCGGATCGCCGCCGCCCGCGCCGCCGAGGACGCCGAGCGACAGGCCGCGGAGACCCGCGTGGCGCTCGAGGCGGTGCGCGCGAGCGAGTTGCAGTTCCAGCAGCTCGCCGACTCGATGCCCCAGATCGTCTGGGCCTGCCAGCCCGACGGCAGCCCCTATTACTACAACCGCAGGTGGTACGAGCTCAGCGGCGTGCCGGTCGGGATCATCGGCGAAGCCAGCTGGCTGCGCGTGCTCCACCCCGACGAGCGGCAGCACTGCATGGACGTCTGGCACGAGTCGGTCCGCACCGGCAAGCCGTTTCAGATCGAATACCGCTTCAAGTTCCCCACCGTGGACGAGTACCGGTGGTACCTCGGCCGCGCGCTCGCCGTGCGCGACGAGGCCGGTCGGGTCGTCCGCTGGTACGGCACCTCGACCGACATCCACGACGCCAAGCGCACCGAGGCGGCCCTGCGCGCCAGCGAGGAACGCCACCGCGCGCTCGCCGAGGCCCTGCGCGAGGCCGACCGCCGCAAGGACGAGTTCCTCGCCATGCTCTCGCACGAGCTGCGCAACCCGCTGGCGCCGATCAAAAACAGCCTCTACATCCTCTCGCACGCCGCTCCGGGGAGCGAGCGAGCCCGCCGCGCCGAGGAGGTGATCGAGCGGCAGATCGAGCACATGACGCGGCTGATCGACGACCTGCTCGACGTCACCCGGATCTCGCGGAGGAAGATCCAGCTGCGGCGCACGACGGTGGAGATGAACGAGCTCGTGCGCCGCACGGTCGAGGATCACCGCTCGGTGTTCGAGCGCAGCGGCGTGTCGCTCGAGCTCGCGCTCGCCGACCGGCCCGCCTGGGTCGACGGCGACCCCACGCGGCTGTCGCAGATCGTCGGCAACCTGCTGCAGAACGCGGCCAAGTTCACCGGCCCCGGCGGCTGGGCCAGGGTCTCGGTCGCGGCGAGCGAGACCGACGTGCTCGTCCGCGTCCGCGACAGCGGGATGGGCATCGAACCCGACATGCTGCCCCTCCTCTTCAACCCGTTCACGCAGGCCGACAACACCCTCGACCGCAGCCGCGGCGGCCTCGGCCTCGGCCTCGCGCTCGTCAAGGGGCTCGTCGAGCTGCACGACGGCGAGGTCCGGGCCGCGAGCGAGGGACCGAACCGGGGCTCCGAGTTCACCGTGCGACTGCCCGCGATCGCCGCCCCCGCGGGCGAAGCAGCCGCGAGCGCGCCGTCGAGCCACGCCTCGCTCGGGCGGATCCTCGTCATCGAGGACAACCTCGACGCCGCCGAGACCTTGAAGGACGCCCTCGAGCTCGGCGACCACGAGGTCTGCCTCGCCCACTCGGGGCCCGAGGGGCTGGCCAGGGTGCAGACCTTTCGGCCCGACGTCGTGCTCTGCGACATCGGCCTGCCCGGCATGGACGGCTACGAGGTGGCGCGGGCGATCCGCGCCGACCCGACCCAGCGCGCGACCAAGCTGGTCGCGCTCACCGGCTACGCCTCGCCCGACGACCGCCAGCGGGCCCGGGACGCCGGCTTCGATCGTCACCTCGGCAAGCCGCCCGACCTCGACACGCTGCTGCAGATCCTCCAGGAGCTCGTGCGCGCGAGGACGTCGGCCTGACGCGCCCCGGGTCCGATCGGCGTCGGAGAAGCGGCCCGCCGCTCCGCGCTACACCGGACGCATGGTGCTCCCGCGGCCCGGGTCGCGCGGCCGCTGCGTCCGGCTCGCCGCCCCGCTCTTCCTCGCCTGCGCCCACGGTTCGCCGAGCCGCGAGCGAGCAGGCCGCGTGATCGTCCGCGACAGCGGCCCTCCGCTCCACCGGCTCCCGGGGTGGGTCGACGCCCCGCACCGCGTCGACGACGGAGCGGGCGCGCTGCCGTACACCACCGACGGCCGCAACTCCAGCCACGTCCTCGTCCACCGCCGCCGACATGGTTTCAAGGACATGCTCGATCGAGCATGCCTCTTCAAACATGCCCTCGTGGACATCCCGCCGGCATGCAGGACTGTCCGATCGCAGTCGGTGCCGCCCCCGGGCGCCCCGAGCTACACCCGATCGCATGACGATCCGGCTGTCCGCGCTGTTCGGTCTCGGCATCCTCCTCGCCTGTAGTCGCACCGCGACCACCGTCGCGCACCCCGAGCTGTTGCCGGAGCCCGACTGGCAGCGGCTCGAGCTCGGCGTACGCAGCGAGGCTCCGGCGCCCCGGGCCGCGCCGCCGGTCGTCGTCGCCGACCCCGACGGCGTGCGCGACGTCGTCTACACCGACCCGGGCGCGCTGCCGCAGCTCTTGCACGCCGGCGTCGCCTTGCCGCTGCGTCACACCGACGTGCGGGCGCACCTGCGGGGCCCCGTCGCCGAGGTCCTCGTCCGCCAGCGCTTCGTCAACGACAACGCCGCGATCCTCGACGCCGTCTACACCTTCCCCTTGCCCGAGAACAGCGCCGTCACCGACATGAAGATGATCGTCGGCGCGCGCACGATCGAGGCCGAGATCCGCGAGCGCGGCCAGGCGCGGGCCGAGTACGTCGCGGCCCGCGACGCCGGCCACACCGCCGCGCTGCTCGAGCAGGAGCGGCCCAACGTCTTCACCCAGTCGCTCGCCAACATCCCGCCCGGCGAGACCGTCGAGGTCGAGCTGCGCTACCTGCAGACCCTGAGCTACGACGCCGGCGAGTACGAGTTCGTGTTCCCCACCGTCGTCGGCCCGCGCTACCTCCCCGGCGAGCGGCTCGCGCGCGGCGACCTCGGCACCGGCACCGGCGCCGACACCGACCGTGTCCCCGACGCCTCGCGGATCTCCCCGCCGCTGCTCGGCCACGGCATGCGCACCGGCCACGACCTCTCGATCTCCGTCGTCGCCGAGGCCGCCACGCCGATCACTGACTGGATCGCGCCGGCCCATGCCGTCGACGCCGACGCCAGCGACGGCCGACTGCGCGTCGCCCTCGCCCGCCGCGACGAGATCCCCAATCGCGACTTCGTCCTGCGCTACCGCAGCGCCGCCGCCCAGCCCGCGGCCAAGCTGTTCCTCGGGCCAGGTGACAAGCAGGGCGGCCACTTCCTCCTCGTCGTCGATCCGCCGCGCCTCGACGTCGACGACGCGGTCGGTCGGCGCGAGCTCCTGTTCGTCGTCGACGTGTCCGGCTCGATGCGCGGCGCCCCGCTCGCCCTCGCCAAGGTCGCGATGCGCGAGGCCCTCGCCCGCGCCCGCCCGGTCGACACCTTCGACGTCATCACCTTCGCCAGCGGCAGCGCGCGCCTGTTCGGCGCCCCGCGCCCGGCCAACGCCGAGAACCTGCGCCAGGCCGCCGAGTTCGTCGACGGCCTCGGCGCCGGCGGCGGCAGCGAGATGCTCGCCGCCGTCAGCAGCGCGCTCGACGGCCCCGTCGGGGCCGGCCGGCACCGTTACGTCTTCCTCATGACCGACGGCTACATCGGCGAGGAGGACCAGCTCGCTCGCAGCGCCCGCGCCCTGCTCGAGCGCCAGCGGGCCGCGGGCCGGCGCGCGCGCGTGTTCGGGGTCGGCATCGGCGAGGCGCCCAACAGCCACCTGATCGCCTCGGTCGCCCGGGCCGGCGACGGCGCCTCGCTGCACGTGCGCGGCCCCGCCGACCTCGCGCGCGCCGGCCAGGTCATCGAGCGCACCATCGACGCCCCCGTGCTCACCGACATCACCGTCGACTGGGGCACCCTCGCGCCGCGCGACCTCTCGACCTCGCTGCCACCTGACCTGTTGGCCAGCCACCCGCTCGTCGTCCACGGCCGCTACACCGGCGCCGCCCCGGACGAGCTGCGCCTGCGCGCCCGGATCGGCGAGCGCTCCGTCACCTTCCCGATCGAGGTCGTCGCCAGCGCCGACGCCGGCCGCACGCTCGGGCGCCTGTGGGCCCGCGAGCAGATCGGCGCGCTCGACCTCACCCGCGCGACCGCGACCTCGGCGGACGTCGAGCAACAGGCGCGCCGGGCGATCTTGCAGCTCGGCCTGCAGCACCAGCTCGTCACCGCCTACACCAGCCTGATCGCGGTCGACCGCTCGCGCCGCGTCGACGGCCTCGCCGTCGAGGTCGTCCAGCCGGTCGAGGCCGTCCACGGCATGGACGGGCGCGTCGTCAGCGACGTCGCCCAGGTCACCAAGATCCGCATGGACCAGGCCCGCCACGTCCTGCTCGGCGGCACCTCGCGCGACTTCACCGCGGTCGTCGACCTGGCCCCCACCGCCAGCCGCGACGCCGCCGGCATCCGCCTCGGCGGCAGCACCGGCGCCGAGGCGCGCTACGTCCTCGACGGCCAGAACGCCCAGGTCTCGACCTTCGATCGCCCGGCCGCTCCCGCCATGCCCGACGCGCTCGGCGATCCCGGCCGCGGCTTCGTCGCCGTCGAGCCGTACGCGCGGGCCCGGATCGGCGCCGTCAGCGGGCCCGGCGAGGCCGAGAGCGACCGCCTGCGCGCCCTCCTGCGCGCCGACGCCGAGCCGCTGGCCCAGTGCTTCCTCGACGCCGGCCGCACCACCTACCGCGTCCACCGCAAGCTCGTGCTCGTCGTCCACCTCACCGCCACCGGCGGCCTCGCCCGCATGGAGGTCAAGGGCCGCGAGCCCCTCGGCCCGGCCCTCACCGCCTGCCTGCGCCAGCGCGTGTGGCCGCGCGTCCGCGGGGTCGTCGGCCCGGGCACCACGGTCGAGATCGACCTCGGCGTGTGGATGCGCTTCTGAGCCTGTCCGAAGCGACATGGTCAAAAGACCATGTCTCTCGGGACCGGACCCAAGGGGCATGCTCTTTAGAACATGCCCGTCAAGTCAGCTCACTTCTTCTCGGCGCTCTTGAGCTGCTGCTTCGCCTCGTCGAGCGCCTTCTTCACGTCCTTGTCGTTCGGCCGCAGCTTGGCCGCGGCCGCGTAGGCGTCGACCGACTCTTGCCAGCGGCCCTTGCCGGCCATGCCCTGGCCCTTGAGCACCAGCGCGTCGAAGCCGGGCTTGACGCCGAGCTTGTCGTACTCCTCGAGCAGCGCCGCCAGGTCGTCCCAGGCCTTCATCAGCCGCAGGATCTTGCCCTCGCCGACCAGCGCCTCGGCCAGCAGCTCCTTCACGCCCTCCGTCTCGGGGGCCAGCGCCATCACGCAGCGGAACACCTGCCCCGCGTCGTGGAAGCGCTTCTCGGCCAGCGCCTTCCGGCCGGCGTCGAGCCCCGCCGCCGGCATCTTCTGCGTCAGCCGCTCGATCGCCTCGTGCTTCGGGTCGATCTCCTTGAGCGCCGCCAGGTAGTCGCGCAGGCACTCGCCGGCGGGCTGGCAGATCCGGCCCTCGGCCAGCGCCAGGTCGGCGCGTCCGGCCAGCACCAGCGGGTCGCCGGCGTTCTCGACCGCCTGCGGGATGGCGAGGTCGATCGGCTTCGGCGGGTCGGGCGGGGTCGAGTCGTCGACGTCCTGCGTCGCGGCGAGCGGCGCCGGCGGCTCCTCCGGCGGCGTCTTGGCCGCGCCGAACATCTGCGGCCCGAACAGCACCAGCACCACCGCGATGGTGCCGGCGCCGACCAGCCACAGCCACGCGTGCGGGTGCTCCTTGGCCGGCGCGACGATCGTGCGCGGCTCCGGGGCCGGCCGGGGCGCGCTCATCGACGCGCTGGCCAGGATCATGTTCGGGTGCGACACGGCGGCCGCCGGCTCGGGCGGCGGCATCAGCGAGCCGGAGCTCAGCGACGTCGCGGCTGACCTTTCGGACAGGTCGACGCTGGAGCGGGCGGCCCGCGGCGCGGCCGGGGCGTCGAGCGAGCGCAGCAGGTCGACCTCGAGCACGCGCATCGAGCGGATCCGGTTCTCGGGCCGGGGCGCCAGGCAGCGGGCCACCAGGTCGGCCAGCGCCGCCGGCACGTCGCGCACCAGCTCGTCGACGCGCGGGGCCTCCTGCCGGCCCTTCTTCATCATGATGTCGTAGTCGTTGCGGCCGGTGTACGGCAGCCGCCCGGTCAGCATCTCGAACAGCACCGTGCCGAGCGCGTAGATGTCGGAGACCGGGTCGGCCTCCTCGCCGGCCGCCTGCTCGGGCGCCATGTAGGCCGTCGAGCCGACCAGCTTGTCGATCGTCGACACGCCCGAGCGCTCGCTGTCCATATGCGAGCACACGCCGAAGTCGAGCACCTTGACGACGTCGAGCTCGCCGTCCTGGGTGACGAGCACGATGTTGCTCGGCTTGAGGTCGCGGTGGATGATGCCCATGTCGTGGGCGGTCCCCAGGGCGCGGCAGACCTGGCTGGCGATGTGGACCGCCCGCCCGGCCGAGATCCGCTTCTCCTCGTCGAGCACGGCGCGCAGGTTCTGCCCGTCGAGCAGCTGCATCACCGAGTACACGCTGCCGTCGTCGAGCTTGCCGGTGCCGAACACCTCGATGATGTTGGGGTGTTGCAGCACCTGCGCCGCCTCGGCGTCGCGCAGGAAGCGGTCGCGGATCTCGGGGTCGCGCGCGTAGATCTCGGGCAAGATCCGGAGGGCGCACGGCACCCCGCGCTCGGTGTCGCGTGCCCGGTACAGCGCCCCCATCTCGTCGAAGGAGAGCAGCTCCTCGACGCGATAGCGGTGCGCGATCATCGTGCCCCAGCGCTGCTCCGCGGCCTCGCGCGGCGACAAGGTCGCCCTGTTGGGGTTGCTGAGCAGGCCGTCGTTCTCGATATCCGCCATGATTCGAACTTGTCCGGCGCTGCAGCGCCGGGCCCCCAAGGCTAACGCGAGCCGGTCACACCCTCAAATTTGTGCCCCCGCGCAAATTCAGGCATGGCGCGCCCCGACCTGCGAAAACCGGCGGCCGCGAGCTGTCGGCACACATGTCTGCGGCGATATTCCGCGCCGCCCGCCGGGCCAGGAGTTTACGGCGAGTCGTCGACTTCGACGCGTCCCGTCCACGGGCCGGCGTCGTCGCCGGGAATTGTCACCTGCCCGCGTTGTGAACGCAGCCCGCGCACCCGCACGCCGAGCGTGTACGTCCCGGGCAACACGTCGGTCGCCCCGACGGTGCCCTCTTCACCCGTGCGCGCGCCGGCGAAGGGCCCGCCGTCGACCACCGCCCCGGCCACCGGTTCGTCGCTGCCGCGTCGCACCACCGCGACCGTCACCGCGCGGCCGAGCGCCGGCACGTTCCCGACCAGCGCCACCGTCTCTCCGGCCACGTGTCCGCTCGAGTTCGCCAGCTCCACCCCGTCCTGGACCACGCGCAGGTCGTAGCTGCCCTCGCCGAGCTCGGCGAGGCTGAATTGCCCGGCCTCCACCCGCGCCTGATGCACCTCGTAGCCCCGCGTGTGCGCCCGCGCCAGCACGCGGGCGCGCGCGTAGGGCCGCCCCTCCGCGTCGGTCACCGTGCCCTGCAGCGGCGACAGCGGCGGCGCCAGCACGAGCTGCCAGCCCTCCTCGTCGTCGACCGACACTTCCTTTTCCGTCGGGCGAAACCCTGGCGCGCGCGCGATGAGCATCAGCGACGCGTAGGTCGGCACGTCGCGCGCGTCGCCCGGTTCGCAGCGACCGCTGGCCTCGCCGCACGGGTCACACGGCGGCTTCTCGACCCGCGCGAAGCTGAAGAAGCCCTCGCCGTCGCTGACCGTGTTGCGCGAGGTGAACGGCGGCAGCGCCGCCGGGTCGTCGTCGCCGCCGCGCCGGACCCAGATCTGCGCCCCCGCGACCGCCCGGCCCTCGCCGTCGCTGACCGACCCGACCACGCGGCTCAGCGCCTGCGCGACCAGCGTCACCGGCGCCCGATTCGGCTCGAGCACCCACGGATCGCGCGGCACCAGGGTCGGGTGGCGCAGCTCGGCGCAGACGATCCCGCGGCAGCCCGGGCCGCTGAATTCGCCCTCCGCGCCGAGCTCGACCACCCCGCCGTCGATCGGCACGCTGTGACCCGTCCCGCTCGCCAGGCAGTGCAGGATGACCCGCCCGTCGCTCACCGGGCTGCCGTCGCGGTCGACGATCCGCCCGTGCACGACGCCCTCGCCGCTGCGATCGACGTCGGCGCGGCGGGCCACGCCGTGCGCCGGCGCGTCGCCCTCGACCGCCGCCGTCACCTGCCGTGTCGCGGCCTTCTTGCGCGGACCCGGACGGGGACCGGCGCGCTCGGACGTCCCCAGCCAGACTGCCAGCGCCGCCAGCAACGCCAGCAGCGCGGCCGCCACCGCCGCCTTCCTCATGAAGCCGGACCCAGCCAGGGCCGCATCATCACCTCGATCTGCGCGTGCGCGTCGGCCAGCACCGCCTCGACCACCCCGTCGATCTGCGACACCACCGCCGGCAATTCGGCGCGATCGATCTCCGGCGCGCTGCGAGCCAGCCCGTAAATTTTCAGCTTCGGCTCCGTCCCGCTCGGACGCAGCACCAGCCGGCACTTCTTGCCGCCCTCGCCCTCGAGCTCGAGGCTCAGCACGTCGCCGGGCAGGTCGCGCGTCGGCGAGCCGGTGTGGCGCGGCTGCAGCCGGTCTTCGAAGCGGCGGGTCGTCAGGCCGGCGAAGCCTGCGGGCGGCGACGTCCGCCACGCCTGCATCAGCGCCGCGATCGCCTGCCGTCCGGCCAGCCCCGGCGCCATGTAGTTGAGCGTCTTCTCGCGGTGGTAGCCGAACCGGCACCAGATCGTATCGAGCACGTCGAGCAGCGTCTCGCCGCGCAGCTTGGCCAGCGCCGCCGCCTCGGCCAGCAGCAGCGCCGCGATCGACCCGTCCTTGTCGCGGATCTCGTCGCCGCGGTTGTAGCCGTGGCTCTCCTCGCAGGCGAACACGACCGTGCGCTCCGGGTGTTCGGCCGCCATGCCGGCGTGGTGCTTGAAGCCGACCAGCAGGTCGTCGACCACCATCAACCCGCGGGCCTGCGACATCGTCGCGAGCAGCGGCGTCGTCACCAGCGTCGTCAGCACCCAGCCGTTGGCGGGGATCGTCGCGTTGGCGAGCACGTGGTCGAGCATCAGCACCCCGAGGCGGTTGCCGTCGAGCGGGACGAACTTGCCGTCGCGCCCGCGCACGCACGCGCCGAGGCGGTCAGCGTCGGGGTCGGTCGCCAGGACCAGGTCAGCACCTGTCTCTTCGGCCAGCTGAATCGCCATCGTCATCGACTCCGGCGCCTCGGGGTTGGCCGAGCGGACCGTCGAGAACCTGCCGCCGTCGGGGTCGCACTGGCGCTCGACCGGCACCACCTCGATCTTGCGGGCGCGCAGGGCCGGCAGCACGCTCGTGTGCCCGACCCCGTGCAGCGGCGTGAACGCCACCTTCAGCCCCGCGGCCGACAGGTCGGGCGGGGCCACGCCTTGCGCCAGCACGTAGGCGTGGTAGGGCGGGTCCGCCTCGGCGGCGACCCGCTCGGGCGACAGCACGTGGATCAGCTTGCGCTGCTCCTCTTGCAGCTCCGGCAGCTCTTGCACCGACAGGATCGCGCGCATCAACGCCGCGTCGCGCTCGCCCAGCACCTGCGCCCCGTCGGGCCCGTAGATCTTGATGCCGTTGTCCTCCGGCGGGTTGTGGCTGGCGCTGATGACCACGCCGGCCCCGCAGCCGAGGCGGCGGACCAGGAACGACAGCTCGGGCGTCGGCCGGGGCGCGTCGAGCAGGACGACGGTCAGCCCGCCGGCGGCGCACTGCTCGGCCACCGCGAACGCGAAGTCCCGCGAGTGGGTGCGCGTGTCGTAGACGACCGCCACCTGGGGGGTGTCGCCGGCCGCGCGCATCGCCTGCACCAGCCCCTGGGCTGTTTCGCGCACCACTACCTTATTAAAGCGGTTGGGACCGGGCCCGACCTTGCCGCGGCGGCCGCCGGTGCCGATCGGGAGCACCTGGGAGTAGGCGTCGAGGATCTCCGCCAGGGCCACGGTCGACCCCGCTTCGGCGGAGGCGACCAGCGCCTGCAGCGCCTCGCGCTCGACGGCGAATCGGGGCTCGGCAAGCCAGTAGGACAGGGTGCGCTCGACATCGGCGGGGAGGCGGAGGGCGCTGGGGTTCGGGGTCACGGGCGGATCTTACCTCAGCGACATGCACGCCAGTGAAATCATCTGCGCCGCGCCTACGTTTTGTGGAACACTCAAAGGCTGCCGGTTGTCCGGGCCAGCACGCAAGGCGGGTTTATGGCGAACCAGGATCCTCGTACTCCTTCACGACCGACCGGGGCTTCGGGCCCGATGCGGTCCCTCTCCCAACGACTTCGTCCCTTCCTCCGCCGCGACCTCCGGTCGCGCACCGCCTCGGCCCTGGTCGCCGCGACCCTGATCAGCGGCCTCACGTGGCTCGGGACCTCCGCGCTGACGCGCATGGACAGCCCCGCCGCCCAGGACGTGCGGGTCGCCATCGGCCTCGAGGACGCCTGGGCCGTGTGCGACGGCCCGCAGATGCCGCGCTGCAGCTTCGACGACCGCGAGCAGGCCGTCGTCGACCGCGAGTTCGCCGCCCAGCAGCGCGTGCGGATCGCCGTGTTGACCGAGCTGCGGGCCCGCGTCGATCAGGTCGTCCGCAACCTCGACCGCGCCGAGTCGATCTTGCGCCGCGAGGCCGTCGACCTGCGCGGCGACCTCCTCGGCGGGCGCACCGACCTGCAGGAGCTCCTGCTCACCACCGTCGATCTTCGCCCGCTGACCACCCGCGACGAGGATCTGGCCCGCACCGCCGCGCTCCAGGCCGCCGCCTTCGCGGTCGACGTCGACAACGGCAAGCTCGGCGAGCCCGCCGCGCCGTTGTTGCGCGAGATCGGGGCCCAGCGCCGCCAGCTGACCGCCCTCGCCGCCCGCATCGATCGCCTCGAGCGGCGCGACGGCGCCGTCGCCATCGACACCAACGGCACCGATCGCCAGGCGCTGTGGGCCGACCTCTTCAACAACGATCCCTACGGCGACGGCGGCCAGCTCGCCAGCTGGGTGCTGAGCTCGGGCGGCCTGCCGCACATCTCCATCACCCTCGCCAACCTCGCCCAGGGCGACCTCAAGACCCTCGCGGAGGCCGTCTTCACCCCCGGCGCCGCGCTGTGGCAGGGCGGGCTCGTCGACCCGATCGCCGAGTACACCGCGCTGCAGAAGCCGTCGGTCCGCTACCGTTCGCCGGTCTCCGACGGCCAGCGCGGCCAGCTGATCGGCTCGGTGCTGTTCGGCTTCGCCGCCTTCATGCTGCTGCTCGTCGGCCCGGTCGTCACCGCCACGCACACCGCCCGCGAGCGCGAGGCCGGCACCTTGCCCGTCCTGCGCATGACCGGCCTGTCCGCCGGTGACCTCGCCCTCGCCATGTCGGTCGGGCCCAACGTGTTCGCCATGGTCGCCGGCGCCTTGCTGTTGCTGCCCGCGCTCGCCCTGCTCGGCCTCACCGTCGGCTTCGGCCCGCTGCTGCTGCCGCTCGGCCTCCTGGTGCTCTTCACCGGGGCCACGCACCTTACCGCCATCGGCCTCGGCGACGCGCTCGGCCAGCGGGTCAACGCCCTGCTCGTCGGCGCCTTGATGGCCGTCGGCATCGCCGGCGCCGGCCTCTTCGGCACCGCGCTCGTCGGCGCCAACATCGCCAGCGCCGGCCTCCTCCTCGGCCCGCTGCCCGCCGTGCTCGGCGGGATCCTCGGCTTCACCGGCCTGCCCGGGACCGCCGACCTCGTCACCGCCGGCGACCCCGAGCTCGGCTCCTCCTTCCTCGCCTACGCCGTCGGCACGCAGGTCATGCTGGCCACGATCTGCCTGTTCAGCTGGCGCCGGCGCGTCGAGCAGGCCTGGGCCCCGCTGTTCCGCCCCGCCGAGGGCATCGCGCTCGCGCTCGCCTGCGTCGGCTGCTCCGGCCTCACGCTGCTCGACCTCTCGTCGCGCACCAACACCCAGACCTTCGACGGCCTCAACCTCGTCACCTTCCTCGCCAGCGGCTTCCTGCTGCCGGTGCTCGGCTGGCTGCTGGTCGCCAGCCTGCGCCGTCCGGCCCGGGCGCACGCCGTGCCGAGCCACGTCGAGGCCCGCGGCGCCTTCCTGCGGTTCCAGGGCGTCCTCGCCGTCGCCATGCTCGTGGTCGGCTTCGCCTACAGCGCGGTGATGCAGCGCAACGGCCTCGCCGGCGAGCAGAGCGAGATCATGTACGCCACGCTCACGCAGGTCCTGCTGATCGCCGAGACCGCGGTCGCCACCCTGCTGCTCGCCTCGCGCAAGCGTGACGGCAAGCTCGGCATCGGCATGATGGGCGGCGCGCTGCTCCTCCTGCAGATCGTCTTCGCCGTGCTGGTCTACCGCCTCGAGGTCGACCACGTCGCCCTCACGCACAGCGCCGGCATGCCGTTCCTCTACGGCATGAACGCCTCGCCCTACTGGATCGCCCTCATGATCCTGACCTGGGGGGCAGGCTTCGGCCTGATCCTCACCGCCCTCCTGCGGGAGCGCGACCAGGCCCGGGCCGCCGCCGCCGACGCCGACGACCAGGCCGACGAGGACGCCGACGAGGAGCGCCGCGGTCGCTGGCTGCACTGATTCTTCGCGTCACCGGCCGCGGTCCTCGACTGCGGCTTGAGTCCCGGGCGGCGGCAGGGCTATAAGGCCCAGCCTCCGCCCGGAGCCCGTTCAAGGACCCTTTTGCCATGCCCTGGTTGTACGAGCACTACCACGACCTCTCCGCGATCGGCCTCCACGTCACCGACAAGGTCCACGAGGAGCAGAGCCCCTTCCAGCGCATCGAGGTCTACGACACCCGGGGTCACGGTCGCCTGCTCATGCTCGACGGCATGGTCATGCTGACCGAGCTCGACGAGTTCGTGTACCACGAGCTCATCAGCCACATCCCGCTGTGCATCCATCGCGACCCGCGGCGCGTGCTCGTCGTCGGCGGGGGCGACGGCGGCACCGTGCGCGAGGTGCTGCGGCACCCCGGGGTCGAGCGGGTCGTCCTGTGCGAGATCGACGAGCGAGTCACTCGCGTCTGTCAGCAGTGGATCCCCGCCGTCGCCGGGCGCCTCGACGATCCGCGGGTCGAGCTCGTGTTCGCCGACGCCGTCGAGTACGTCCGCAACCACCCGGGCAGCTTCGACGCCATCCTCGTCGACAGCTCCGAGCCGATCGGTCCCGCCGCGGGCCTGTTCGGCGGGGCCTTCTTCGCCGATCTGCGCCGCGCCTTGCGGCCCGGCGGCATCGTCAGCGCCCAGACCGAGTCGCCGTTTTACGCCGCCGACACCGTGCGCGGCGTCTTCAAGGAGCTGCGCGGCGTCTTCGCGGGCGTCCACGCCTACTACGGCTGCATCCCCACCTATCCGAGCGGTTGCTGGACCTTCGCCCTCGCCGGTGACGACCTCCGCCTGACCGATCTCGACGCCACCCGCCTCGCCGCCGTCGCGGGTCGCTACGTCGGCCCGAGCCTCGGCCTCGGCGCCTTCGCCTTGCCCGAGTTCGTGCGGCGCCTCGTTGAGGGCGACTGACACCACCCAAACACGGGTGATCACACACACGCAGCGCGCGCTGCGTGGTTTTGCAGGCCGTCTGGTACCGTCGCCACGATGGCCCCTCAAAACGCCCGCACCGGTCTTTCCTGCCTCGTACTGACGCTGCTGATCGTGCCCGGCTCGGCCGTCGCGGGTGAAACACCCGAGGACGTCGCCGCGGCGATCCCGATCACCTCACCGTTCCACGAGCCGCTGGTGTTCGGCGCCGACCTCGAGCAGCCGCCCTTGCCGGCCGGCGAGTGGATCGTCTTCACCAACTTCGACGGCGCCGACATGAACGGGTGCGGCTGGGGCAACAACAGCCCGCAGGACAACTGCTCCACCATCTTCCAGGGCCAGGTCCTGCCGTTCACCGGCGACCTCGGCCGGCGCGCCGCCGTCGTCCAGGTCATGCGCAACGACCTCGGCAAGTTCAACATCCACGTCACCGACGTCCGCCCGGCCAGCGGCGACTACGACATGGAGATGATCGGCGACTGGAACCCTGCCCCGGGCGGCGGCTTCGCCGGCGTCGCGCCGAGCATCGACTGCTTCAACAGCGACGGCGGCGAAGTCAGCTTCACCCTCGACTACACCAGCTCGCCGACGGGCATCGCCAAGGCCGTGTTGCAGGAGATCGCCCACACCTGGGGCCTCGAGCACGTCGAGTCCAAGGCCGACCTGCTCTACCCCACCACCCAGAGCGTCCCCGACCCGACCTTCGTCGACGAGTGCTTCCAGATCGTCCAGCTCGACGACAGCAACCAGCCGGTCCCCGAGAACAACATCCAGTGCCCCAACCAGCACTCGCAGTTCTGCAACGGGAGCAACTTCCAGAACAGCTACCAGGAGCTCCTCCAGATCTTCGGCCCCGGTTCTCCTGACCTGACCGCGCCGACGCTCGACATCACCGAGCCGGCCGAGGGCGCCGAGGTCGACGCCAAGTTCGACCTCAAGCTCACCGCCGCCGACAATCAGACCCCGCAGCTGCTCACGCTGTCGCTCAAGATCGACGGCCCGAGCGCCGCCGAGACCGACCCGACCGCCTGGCCGAGCCCCTCCGATCTCACCTTCCCGATCACCGGCCTCGCCCCCGGCGAGTACACCGTCACCGCCACCGTCCGCGACGAGGACAAGAACGAGGCGATCGACGTCGTCCACTTCACCGTCAAGGGGGAGCCCGTCCCCGGCACCACCGGCGAGCCCGACACCACCACCGGCGAGCCCGGCACCACCACCGGCGAGGACACCACCACCGGCGACGAGCCCGGGACGACCGGCGACGCCCCGACCACGGGCGACGGCAGCGGCAACCCGACCACCGGCGTCACCAGCGCGACCGGCGGCGTCACGGACTCGGCCACCACGGGCGATCAGGCCGACGGCGACGACGGCTGCGCCTGCCGATCGGACCTCGCTCCGACCTCCGGCGCCCCGGCCCTCCTCCTGCTCCTCGGCCTCGCGCGCGGGCGTCGGCGCGCCCGCGCCTAGCCCCCTGCGCCGCCGCGCCGAACCGCGTACCCTGGCGCCGTGAACCTCGCCCTCGCCCCCGCCCTGCTCGCCGCGCTCGCCAGCGCCGGCGACCCGGACGCCGGCGCGCTCGCGTCCCCACCGCCTGTCCCCGCGGTCCTGTCCCAAAGCGCAGCCGACTCCACGGCTGCGCCATCCGGCGCACCTGTCTCCGACGCCCTGTCCCCAAGCGCAGCCGGCATCCCCGCCTCCTCCGGCGCATCCGTCCCCGACGCCCTGTCCCCAAGCGCAGCCGGCATCCCCGCCTCTCGCTCCGGCGCATCCGTCCCCGAAGCCCTGTCCCCAAGCGCAGCCGGCATCCCCGCCTCTCGCTCCGGCGCATCCGTCCCCGAAGCCCTGTCCCCAAGCGCAGCCGATGCCGGCTCGCGCTGCGGTCCACCTGTCCCCGCGGCCCTGTCCCAAAGCGCAGGCTACTCCGCCGCCGCTCGATCCGGCGCAGTCGGTCCCGATGGCCACATCGCAGCCGACGCCGGCTCACGCGCCGCCCCACCTGTTTCCCAGAGCGCCGCCGGCTCCGACATCCCGGCCGCCCTGACCCGCAGCTCCCCCCTCGACCTGTCCCTTCGCCCCGGCGCCGCCCGCCCCGCCGCCGAGCCCGTCCGCCCCGGCGCGACCCCGCCGCTGGCCGCGCGCGGCCCCGACGCCTTGCCGGCCATGCCCGGCACGCCGCACACCCTCTATGTCAATTTCGACGGCGCCGTCCTGCGGCGCGGCTGCGGCAACGACTCGCGCCACGACTGCAGCACTCTGGCCGACCTGTTCGACGGCTACATCGGCCCGTTCGTCGGCACCGAGGCGCGGCGGGTCGCCATCATCGAGTCGGTGCGCAAGGACCTGCGGGAGATCGGCGTGCGCACCACCTGGCGGCGCCCGCCCGACGACCCCGGCTACACCATGGTCCTCTACGGCGACATCGGCGCCCAGGACTTCGCGGGCATCGCCCCGTACATCGACTGCGGCAACCTGTGGGCCAACGACACCTGCTTCGCCGGCGCCTTCCAGGGCTCGAACACCGGCGCCACCATCATCCTGCAGGAGGCCGCGCATACCTGGGGGCTCGAGCACGTCAACAGCCCGTTCGACAACCTGCACCCGTTCGTCGAGGCGCCGACGCCGTTCTTCCAGGATCAGTGCAACAAGATCGTCGCCAACACCGACCTGGTCGAGACCGCCGGCGTGTGCAACCTCGTGCACGAGATGTTCTGCGAGACCGGCTACCAGAACTCGTTTCAGGAGCTGCTCTACCTGTTCGGCCCGGCCCAGCCCGACATCGTCGCGCCGGCGCTGAAGCTCACCAGCCCGGTCGACGGCTCGTACCACGTGCTGCCGGTCGAGCTCTCGCTCTACGGCGACGTCACCGACGACCTCGAGCCGCAGTTCTACGCGGTGGAGATCCAGCAAGACGGCCAGACGATCTTCAGCGACGAGGCGATCCGCGTCGACCTGCGGCTGACGAACCCGCCGCCGGGCACCTACGACCTGCTCGTCACCGTCCGCGACGAGGGCGGCAACGCCGGCAGCGACCGCGTGCGCTTCACGATCCTCCCCGAGGGCAGCGAAGATCCGGACAGCACCACCGGCGACAGCGACGGCACCGGCGACACCGGTGACACCGGCGAGACCGGCGGCCTGTCCGAGCAGCAAGGCTGCGACCTCGGCATCACCGCGGGCGGTCCGGCCTGGCTCGTCGTGCTCGCGCTCGGGCGCCGGCGCCGGCGCGCGCTCGCGGTCCGCCACACCGCTCTGGCAAGCCCGCCCGCGCCGCGCTAAAGGAGATCCGTGACGCACCGCCTGCGCCTCGCCCCGTTCGCCCTCGTGCTCCTCGCCGCCTGTCCGCAAGCCCAGGCGCCCGCGCCCACCCCGACCGTCGACGGCGCGCACCCGGCCCCCGCCGACCCGCGCGTCGTCGAGGACACCGGCGACCTCTACGCCGCCCAGAGCGCCCCGAGCGCGGCCAAGCAGCCCGAGGCCGAGCCCGTGAAGTCCCCGGGCACCGGCCGCCCCGACGAGACCAACGGCGTGTGCCGCCTCTACGCCCCCGAGCTGCCCGACCCGAAGTGTTGCGAGCACACCCTGGGCTTCGACAGCAAGGTCGCCGCCGAGACCTGCGGCCTGCAGGTCTACCTCGGCGAGTCGTTCCACAACAGCTGCGGCTTCTACTTCGTGCCCCGGCCCAACAGCCCCGCGCAGTGGTTCCGGATCGCCACCATCCTCGGCGACACCCCGCGGAAGGCCGCCGAGGACAACCTCTACATCATGCGGCGCACCGACCCGAACGTCACGGTCGAGCCCGTGCCCGACGTCCCCGGCGCCTTCTGGACCAAGCAAAACGAGTACCGCTGGGCCTTCCTGCCCGGCTGGAAGACCGTCCGCATGTTCGCGTGGAAGACCTCGAGCTGCAGCGACGACAAGATCGGCGGCCTGCTCCGCCACATCATCGCCGCCCCCGAGGAGGTCGCGGGTCCGCGTCGCCAGGGCCTGGTCCCGGTCGCCGCCCCGCCGCCGGCTCCTGCACCCTGAGACATGTCCTGAAGGACACGCCGGGCGGCGCTCCTCGCAGGCCTCCCCCGTCATCGCCGAGCGGTCCTCGTCCCGGCCGACTCGGACCTGCCCCTTCAGGCATGTCCCGAAGGACACGCAACGATCACCGCGGACACGGCGAGGGGCGCGCCAGCCTCAGCCCGCGCGCCAGCCGTCGAACCGCGTCGCCCCCGTCCGCCCGCGCGCGGCGGCCAGGGCCCGCTTGCCGAGCGCGTACACGCGGAAGAACAGCTCCAGCCCGCCCCGCTGCGCGCGCGTCAGCGGCGCGGCGCTGAAGATCACCTTCGGGTCGTCCTCGCCGACGTCGACGAAGCCGACGATCGCCACCACCGGCAGCTCGACCTCGGCCCCGGCCGGCAGGCGGCGCCCGAGCACCACCGCGTCGAGCGGATCGCCGTCGCCGGACATGACCCCCGGGACATGTCCGTAGTTGTACGGGCACGGCAGCGGCGACACGAAGTCGACCCGTCCGTCGCTGCGGCGCTTGACGAAGCTCCCGCGCGGGTACTCGATCGTCACCCTGCAGCGCGTCCCGATCTCCGGCAGGTCCACGCCGGGTGGTCTACGCCAGCCCCGCCGCGCCCGCAACCCGCATGTCCCTTCATTCCTGTCCGGAGGTACATGTGACGCCCTGCCCGGCGCCGTCACGCCTCCGAGCAAGAGGTGCGGGAGGAACTTCAACCGGGTCCTCTCTCGTCCCTGCGGTTCAGCCGCTAAAGTGCCCTCAAAACTGCCCGAACGCCGCGATCCCGGCCCCTCCCGCCCCGAACGTCGGCGCCGCGCGGGCCGCCCGACGCTTGCGCTCCTGCACGCGGTCGGCGAACAGGAGGCTCGCCCCGGCCAGCAGGATCCCCGCCCCGGCCGCCAGCGTCAGGTAGCCCGCGTCGTGGTAGCTCGCCAGCGCCGCGTCCGAGCAGTCGGGCGTCGTCGTCGTGCACTCCGCGCGGTACAGCAGCAGCCCCACGCCGACGGCCGACGTCAGCGCTCCGCCGACCGACACTCCGAAGCCGGCGGCCAGCAGCTCGAGCGACGGCTCCGCCGGCGCCGCCCAGCTCGTCTGTCCGCGCCACTGGCTCGGGCGAGGCGGCGGCAGCCGCTTCAGCGCCGGCGCCGGTGTCGTCGGGCCCGCCGGCGCGGCCTCATCCGCCGCCTTCGCCGCTGCCGGCTCGGCCGGCGCCGGCGCCTCCGCGCACGCGTCCCGACCGGCGGCCTGACTGGCGGCGCGCAGCGTTTGATCGATCCGGTCGGCCAGCGCCAGCGCGCGGCGACGCAGCCGGATCGCCTCCGCCTTCTGCGGCCGCTCGAGGTAGTCGCGCACCACTCCGGCCGCGCGGCACATCGAGCTCGCCTCGCCGCCCGGCGCATGAGCCTGCTCGTACGCCGCCACCGTGTCGCTCAGCACGTTGAAGAGATCGCGGCTCGCCCGCGGCTCGAGCGCCGTCAGGCTCACGTACACCCGCTCGAAGCAGGCCCCCGCCTCGCCGCTGCGACCCTCCTTGCGCAGCGCCTGGCAGCCCTCGTGTTCGCGGCGCAGCGCCTCGGTGGCAGGGTTCGCGGCCTCGACCTGACCGCTCGTCAGCGCCACCGCGCACGCCAGCGCCGTCGTCCTGCGCCTCGCCATCGCCGCAGTATCGGCCACTTCGGCGCCTCCGGCAGCGGTCGCTTCCGCGCGCCGACGGGACGCGCCGGAGCCGCCGTCCACACCTTTATACTCGCCGCATGGCGGGCGACGACGTCGACGGCACCGGCCCCACGCAGGCCAGCCCTGCGGGTGATGCCCCGACGGACGTCGCCTCCGGCGTCACCCGCCGCACCGACGCCGCCGACTCGCTGCTCGGGGGCGTCCTCGCCGGCCGTTACCGCATCGATCGCCGCCTCGGCTCCGGCGGCATGGGGGCCGTCTACGCCGGCACCCATCTCCTGCTCGATCGACCCGTCGCCGTGAAGGTCATCAAGCCGCGCTTCGGCGACGACCCCGGCATCGCCCAGCGCTTCATTCAGGAGGCCCGCGCCGCCTCCGTCATCGCCCACGCCCACGTCGTCGAGATCACCGACTTCGGCGAGACCGACGGCGGCACCGCCTTCTTCGTCATGGAGCGGCTCGAAGGCGAGGACCTCGCCGCCACCGTCGCGCGCGAGGGGCCGCTCGCCTGGCAGCGGGTCGTCCACATCGGCGAGCAGATCGCCCGCGCCCTCGCGGCCGCGCACAAGCACGGCGTCGTCCACCGCGACATCAAGCCGGCCAACTGCTTCCGCCTCACCCGCGACGACGACCCCGACTACATCAAGGTCCTCGACTTCGGCCTGGCCAAGGTCGTCGGCGGCGCCTCGCGGGGCGACGACGCCTCGCTGACCCAGACCGGCGCCTTGCTCGGCACCCCCGGCTACATCGCCCCCGAGCTCTACCGCGGCCTCGCGGCCGACCACCGCGTCGACATCTACGCCCTCGGCGCGCTCATGCACAAGCTCCTCACCGGCGAGCTGCCGCCGATGCGCCTCGGCAGCGACGACCCGACCGAGCTCGCCCTGTCCGCCGTGCCACCTGGCCTTCAGGCCATCTTGCGCCGCGCCCTCGCCGACGATCCGTCCGCGCGTTACCCGACCGCCCAGGCCGTCGCCGCCGACCTCCGCCACCTGGCCGCCGGGACAGGTGTCAGCCTCGACCCCGGCTCCGACCCGCCCGCCGCGAGCGGCCCGCTCCTCGCCGTCACCCACGACGCCCGCGGGCTCTCCTTCACCATCGGCGCCCCGCTGCTCGGCGTCCTCCTGCTCGGCCTCGGCCTGTTCGTGTTCTTCAGCCTGCGCGCCGACGGCTTGCCGCCGGCCGAGCCCGCCGGCGTCCCCGTCGAGCCCGCGCGCAGCGACGCCGAGCCCGGGCCGCCCGTCGCCGCCGCCCCGCGCCGCCTGCCCCCCGCCGCCCGTCCCCCCGCCGCCCGTCCCCGCCCCGATCGAGCCGACCTCCGCCGAGCCGCGCCCCCCGACTGCGCCCTCGACCGTCGAGCCGCGCACCGCCTCCGCGACCTCCGACCCCGAGCCTCCCCCCGCACCACCCGCCGATCCCGGCGCCACGACCGACGGGCCCGGGCCGCCGCCCGTCAGCGCGCTGCCGGCGGGCAGCCCTGCGGCTGTCCAAAAGGCCATCCGCCGCCGCTGCGCCGGCACCTTCGACTACACCGTCCGGCTGGAGTGGAAGGCCGACGCCGAGGGCCGCCTGATCCCCGGCTCGGCCAGGGTCGTCGGCGCCCCGCTGCACAACGACGCCGAGAGCTGCGCCCTGCGCCAGCTCGTCCGCACCGAGCTCGCCTGGACCCCCGACGAGACCTACACCCACGCCTTCAAGAGCGGGTGACCTGTCCCCCAGGACAGGCCACGGTGCTTCCCGCCCACCTGCCTCTCCGGCCAGCCACCCGACCTCGTCCGCCTCACCCGGCGACCGCACGCGCTCCGCTCACCTGTCCCCGGGGCCAGCCTCAGTCCGCCGCCGGCGCCCGCGCCCGCCCCAGCGCCCGCGCGACCAGCCCCGCCGCCGCGAGCCCGACGAGCGCCACGATCGCGAACCCGACCAGCAGCCCCGGGTGTCCCGCTCGCGCCAGCCGCACCGCCCCGAGCGCCAGCACGTCGGGCTGCAGCGAGGCGAACCCGGCGATCGGGCTCGCCCACCACGCGAAGTGGGACGTCTCGAGCACGTGGCCGGCCGAGCGTGGGTCGTTCGTCAGCGCGATCATCCACTCGAAGATCGATCGCGTCGCCAGCCACCCCGTCAGCGCCGCGCTCGCCGCCACCCCGATCCAGAACAGCCGCCGCACCGCCACCGCCCGCGTCGGCAGTTCCTCCACCGCGGCCGCGAAGCCGATCATGACGAACGGGATCGCCGGCACCAGGTGACGCGGCCCCAGGCCCCAGCCGCCGTACCAGTCCGTGCGCGCCGACACCACCAGCCAGCGCGTCACCAGCAGCGACAGCGCCAACCACGTGGCAGCCGGCGCGCTCCGCAGCGCCGCCCGCAGACCCACCAGCCCGAGCGTCGCCGCCGGCGCGTACAGCCACAGGCTCCGCCCCGGCGCCAGCATCTGCGCCCACAGCCCCGTCCACGGCCACGTCCACGCGCTGTAGTGGCCGAACCGTCCCGTCTCGAGCGGGTCGCCGAAGCGCAGCCACTGCCCGAGCAACAGCAGCCCGAGCCCGAGCCCCGCCAGCAGCGCCGCGCCGATCGAGCCGCGCCGCATCGGCGCCAGCGCTTTCAGACATGTCCCGAAGGACCTGGTCTTTCGATCCTGCCCCTTCGGACCTGCCGCGAGAGGCCACAGCGCGTACGCCGCCAGGCACGGCCAGGCCACCACGTTGAGCACGTGGACGTGAACGGCGAAGCCGGCCGCGGCACCGGCCAGCCACAGGCGGCAGTCGGCCGCGCGCGGCCGGCTGCCGCGAAGGGCATGCGCCTGCGCGATCGCCACGGCCGCCGCCAGCAGCACCATTGCCGACAGCGGCTCGCTGAGGAACGTGCGCGAATACGGCCATGCCGCCGTCCCCGTCGCGTACGCGACCCCCGTCCACAGGGCAGCCCGCCCCGAGAAGCCGAGCCACGCCACCCACCGGACCAGCAGCCAGACCGTCGCCGCCGTCACGAAGCAGTTCGTCAGGCTGACGACCAGGTGGTGCCAGTCGGCCCTCGCCTCGCGCACGTGGAACGTGAAGTGGTCGGAGCGGACCGCGCGCGTCCAGGCGAACGGCACCCGCCGCTCGGTCGCGCGGGCCAGCGCGTACATCGGCGTCGCCGCCAGCGACAGCCCGTGGCCGAAGAACCCGTAGCGGCGCCCGTCCCGGCCCTCGGCCCAGCCGAACGTCCCCGGCGGTCGCCCGGGCGGTTCACCGGTGCGGTGGGCGATGCCGGCGATGGCCAGCGAGCCGCGGTCGACCAGGCTCGCCGTCGTCTGAAACACGATCTCGTCGTCGGGGAACTGGATCCGGCCCGGCGCGGTCCACAAAAACAACACGGCGCAGGCCGCAAAGAGAGCGGCTGCGCCGGGCGTACGCGGTGTTTGGGGTCTCGGGTCCAGGGGCCGAACCAGCTTCGGCGAGCGCAGCGACTAGCCGGAGGTGCCGCTGGAGCTGTTGCCCATGCACAGCGAGGTGTCGAACGTGCAGGTCACGGGGTCACACCCGAGCGAACCGCCGGCGTTGCCGAGCGACTCGCAGGTGAACCCGTTGAGGTTGGCCCCGTCGCACTGCTCGTTCGGATCGATCTGCCCATTGCCGCAGCCGGCCGGGTCGGTCGTCTGGGTCTGGCTCGTCTGGGTGCTCGTCGTCGACGTGTCGATGTCGCCGGTGGTCGTCGTGTCCGGCAGCGTCGTCGAGGTCGGCCCCTGGGTGGTCGGCGCGAGGGTCGTGCTGGTGGTCGTGTCCGGGCCGGTCGTCGGGTCGCCGGTCGTCGTGCTCGTCCCCGGCGCGCCGGTCGAGGTGTCGGTGCCGCTCGACGTGTCCGTGTTGTTGTTCGTGTTGCTGTTCTGGCCGGCGGTGCTGAAGCCCCCCGGACCGCCGTCGTCGCCGCAGGCGGGGACGAGGCACAGCAATGAAACGGAGCAAGCGAGCGTACGCCAGGCGATCATGGCGCCTTTATCCCAACGGCGCAGTCCGGGGGTCAAGAGAAAAGCGAGCACGGCCATAGATGCCCGCTTTGCCGGTTCAGAGACCTCCATCACGGGCTATTGCCGCAAGCCGGGCAGTGGAGCCGCGAGCACCCACGCGTCGTCACTGGCACACGCGAAGCCCTCGCAGCAGCAGCAATGTTCGCCGAGTTGGTGAGTGAGCAGTGAGTAATCAGTCCGCGAAGCGAGACCCGCGAGCCGGATCGCAGCGCCGCATTCCCTGCGCTTTGCGGCCCGCTCCGGGCCCCTCGCCGCGGTTTGCGAGCGACGACCGTCCGCTGTCCGCGAGTCGACGTCCGCCTCGCCCGCATGAACTTTGAGACAGCCGAGCACTCCGTCGACGTCGACCGGGCGCCCGCGCGGACACCCGACCGCGACCGACGGGCGAGCGACGGTTCGGCTCGCTCGCCCGACGTCGCGAATGACGCATACCCCGCCGTGACCCCGGTGCGGCCCGCGGAGAGGGCCTGAATCGCGGCCTTCTCGACCGATTACACCGTATATTTTAAAACGTTTAATTTCAATGATTTAATAACAAAAAAATCAAGCTGTTTCGAGCTGTCGCATCGGCCCCTTTGCGCCCTCCATGGCGCGAGTGCTACCACGATGCTTCACGTGACCCTATCCGAAGCTCCAGCCATGACCCTGACCTGGCGCGAGAGCCTGGAGCGCGTCTGTGCGGCCGTCGTCTCGGTCCGGATCGACGCCCCGCGTCCCTTCGACACCGAGTGGAACGGCAGCTCGCAGGCCACCGCGTTCGTCGTCGACGCCGAGCAGGGCCTTTTGCTCAGCAACCGCCACGTCGTCCAGCCCGGCCCCGTCGTCGCCGAGGCGGTCTTCCTCAACCACGAGGAGATCCCGCTGCGACCGGTCTACCGCGACCCGGTCCACGACTTCGGCTTCTTCCGCTACGACCCGGCGGCCCTGCGCTTCATCCGGCCGCCCGCGCTGCGCCTGCGGCCCGACAAGGCGCTCGTCGGCACCGAGCTGCGTGTGGTCGGCAACGACGCCGGCGAGAAGCTCTCCATCCTCGCCGGCACGCTCGCCCGCGTCGACCGCCCGGCGCCGCTCTATGGGTCGAGCAAGTACAACGATTTCAACACGTTCTACCTCCAAGCTGCAAGTGGTGCGACAGGTGGATCTTCCGGCTCGCCGGTGGTCGACATCGAGGGCGACGTCATCGCCCTCAACGCCGGCAGCCGGACCCAGGCCGCCTCGAGCTTCTTCCTCCCGCTCGAGCGGGTGCTGCGCGCCTTCGAGCTGCTGCGTGCGGGTCAGCCGATCCCGCGCGGCACCTTGATGACAACCTTCTCGTACACCCCCTTCGACGAGCTGGCGCGCCTCGGCCTCCGCCCCGAGACCGAGCAGGCCTGCCGCGCGGCCGACCCGGGCGGGATCGGCCTCCTCATCGTCGACAAGCTGATCCCTGGCGGCGTCACCGACGGCCTGCTCGAGCCGGGAGACATCCTCCTGCGCGTCGACGGCGAGTTCATCCCCCGCTTCGTCCCGCTCGAGGCCCACCTCGACGCCTCGGTCGGCCAGACGATCACCCTCGAGCTCGAGCGCGGCGGCCGGCCGCTCACCGTCCGCGCCCGCGTCCACGACCTCCACGCCATCACCCCCAGCACCTATCTCGAGGTCGGCGGCGCGATCCTCCACGACCTCTCGTACCAGCGGGCCCGCAACCCCCAGGTGCCGCTCACCGGCGTCTACCTGGCCAACAGCGGCTACCTGTTCGCGCCCCTCGACCTCGACCGCGGCGCCGTCGTCCGCGCCATTGCCGGCGTGCCGACGCCGGATCTGGCAGCCGCCGAGGCCGTCCTCGGCAGCTTGCCGCACGGGGCCCCCTTCATGGTCCGCTGGGTCGACCTCGACCAGCCGACCCGCGAGCACGTCACCGTCGTCACCATGGACCGGCGGTGGTTCGCCATGACCCGCTCGACCCGCGACGACGCCTCCGGCCGCTGGCCGTCGACCGACGGCCCGCCGCCTCCGCCGCCCCCGACGCGCACGCCCGTCACCACCAACCTGCCGCCGTCCGACGACGTCCGCGTGCAGCAGGTCCAGCCCTCGCTCGTCACCGTCACCTGCAACATCCCTTACAAGATCGACGGCATCCACGCGACCCGCTTCGTCGGCGCCGGCCTGGTCGTCGACGCCCGGCGCGGCCTCGTGCTCGTCGACCGCAACACCGTCCCGATCGCCCTCGCGGACATCACCCTCACCGTCGCCGGCGCGGTCGAGATCCCGGGCGAGATCGCCTTCCTTCATCCGCACCACAACTACGCGATCGTCTCGTACGACCCGGCCCTCCTCGGCGACACGCCGATCCGCGCCGTCGACCTCGCCCCCCGGCCGCTCCACCCCGGCGACCCGGTGTGGCTGGTCGGGCTCAAGTCCGGCCACCGCGTGTTCGCCCAGAGCACGGCGGTCGCCGCCGTCGAGGCCGTCGACCTGCCGCTGCCGCGCCCGCCGCGGTTCCGGGCCATGAACCTCGAGCGGATCTCCCTCACCAGCGCCACCGCCTCGCTCGGCGGCGCGATCGTCGACAGCGAGGCCCGCGTCCTCGCCCTGTGGGCCGGCTTCTCCTACCAGGACGGCAAGGACCACCGCGTCGCCGAATACGGCATCGCCGCCGACCTGTTCGCCGAGGCCGTCGAGATCTTCCGCCGCGGCGAGTCGCCGATCGTCTGCGACCTCGGGGTCGAGTTCGGCACCGTCACCCTCGCCGAGGCCCGCCACCGCGGCCTGTCCCCCGAGACAGCCGCCGAGCTCGAGGGCCACGACCCGCTGCGCCGTCAGGTGCTGGTCGTCCAGCGGCTGGCCGCGTTCGCCCGCGGCTGGCAGGCCGGCGACCTGGTCTTGCGGGCAGGTGGTGCCACGGTCACCTCGGTCCGCGAGATCGAGCGGTCGCTGCGCGGCGGCCGGGTCACCGTCCACCTCTTGCGGGACGGCCGCGAGCTCGAGCTCGAGGTCGAGACCCGCCCCGACGACGGCCGCGGCACCGACCGCGTGCTCCACTGGGCCGGCGCGCTGCTGCAGGCGCCCCACCACGCCGCGCTGATCCAGCGCGCCGTCCCCGACGAGGGCGTGTACATCTCGCTCTACTGGTACGGCTCGCCCGCCAGCCGCTCGCGCCTCCGCGCCGCCCGCCGGATCGTCGCCGCCGAGGACCGCCCCACCCCCGACATCGACAGCTTCCTCGCCGCCGTCGCCGGCAAGCCCGACCGCGCCTCGGTCCGCCTCAAGACCGTCGACCTCGACGGCAAGGTCGACCTCCTCACCCTCCGCCTCGACCTCGAGTACTTCCCGACCTACGAGTTGCGCCGCACTCGCGACGGCTGGATCCGCATCGAGCACAGCTGAGGCGCCGCGACGCTGGACTGTCCCCGGAGACAGCCGAGCCGAGCGTCTCGGCGCGCCCCCTCGCGGGCCGCCGTGGCGCGGCCCTGCTCGCGGCACTGCGGCCTTCGGAGCGACGACCGTCGCACGACCTGTCCCGAGGGCCAGCTCTGCCGTGCGACGTCGATGGCCGGGCCGGCGCCCTCCCTCCGCGCACCGCGGCGTCGCCACAGGCACATGTCTCCTGGGACATCCGGTGACCCACGCCGGACCTGTCCCGAGAGCAGCTCGCTCATCGCCCTCGCCCGCCGACCGCGGCGCACTGCCTGTCTTTCAGGACATCCCCCCCGCGCACGCCCCGTCAACCGCTTCCCTCGCCGCCTCATTCCCGCTACGTTGACCTCGTATGCGAACCGCGCTGGTCGTCGGCGTCGGCCTCCTCGGCGCCTGCGTGCCCAACGAGCACCCTCCCTGGCTCGTCGACCACCCGATGCCCTGGGGCATCATCGCCAGCGTCGTCGAGCCGGGCGGTTACTCCTCCGATCTCGTCGTCCCGGACGATCGCGTGCGGGCCTCGGCGCTCCCGCTCGACACCCTCGAGCTGCAGTGGATCACCGCCGCGCCGCCCGGCGTCACCGTCCCGTCGCCGATCTGGTTCGTCTGTCCCGACTACTGCGACGGCCTGCCGGTCGACGAGCCCATCCCGGCCTGCCCCTTCCCCCTGCCGCTGTCGCGGAGCGAGCACTGTCGCCTCGGCGAGGGCGAGCGGGTCCGCCTCGGCCTCGGCGGCGCCTACACGGCCGACGAGCTCTTCCGCGGCTACATCGGCGTCATGGGCATCACCGGCGACGGCACCGTCGACCCCGAGACCTGCCTGCAGCGGTTTCGCACCGTCCCACGCGCCGGCCTCGAGCACTGCCTGGTCCAGGCGCGCGCCCTCCGACTCGGCCCGCTGGGCCGGATGCTCTCCGCCGTGCCCGCGCTGGCCGACTTCTACACCGTCGAGGGCGGCCTGCCCGACGACATCGCCGACGAGCCGGCCGACTTCCACCCCGTCCTCACCGGCCTGCGCGTGCTTCACATCGGCCGCGGTTTCCGCGAGTTCATCGCGCAGCCCGGCGACACCATCACGGTGCGCGTCGGCGACTACGTCTCGGTCGATCCGCAGTACACCGCCGACTCCGAGCAGACCCACTACGCCTTCTCGCAGGTCCCCGGCCAGCCGGGACACCTCCGCCCCGTCCCCGACGAGGAGCGAATCCGCGTCCGCTTCGGCATCTCCACCTTCGTCGAGGATAGAGGCGACCCGAACGACGATCTTCTTCACGGCTGGTCCGTCCCCGACGAGCCCGACCCGATCATGCTCTACCTCTATATCGGCGACAACCGCCAGGGCCGCGCCTTCGCCACCCTGCGCTTCGTCGTCGAGGACGCCAGCCCCGCGCCATGATCGCCGCGCCGCTCGGCCTCCTCCTCGCCGTCGCCCCGACGGCGGCGACGGAACAACCTGTCCCTTCGGACAGCCCGCCGCACCTCGCTCCGATGACCGCCAAGTCGGCCGCCCCCGCTCCCCGGCCGACCTCGCCGTCACCTGTCCCTTCGGACACTCGGCCCCGGCTCGCCGTCCCGCCCGGTGTCGCTCCCGCGTCGACCCGGCGCCGACCATCGCTCCCGCTACCTGTCCCTTCGACCAGCCGGCTCGAAGCCCGCGGCGCCCTGCGCAGCGCCGGCGAGCGCCAACCCCTCGCCGGCGCCCGCCTCTACGCCCGCTCGCGCCGCGGCCCCGACTGGACCCGCGCGGCGGTCACGGCCGCGGACGGCAGCTTCGTCCTCGCCGACCTCCCGTCCCTCGACTTCGAGCTCGTCGTCGTCGCCGCCGGTCACGAGCGGCTCGAGCAGCCGACCACCGCCGGCTTCTGGCGCCGGCGCCGTCCGCCGGTCATCTACCTGCAACCGGCCGGCGCCGGCCGCTACCGCACGATCGTCGCCCAGGAGCGGACCCCCAGGCCCAGCCCCTTCAGCGTCGAGCTCGCGCCCGACGAGATCGCCGCCCTCCCCGGCAGCCAGGGCGATCCGCTGCGGGCCTTGCAGAACCTGCCAGGCTCCGCGCGGGTCCCCGGCGGCCTCGGCCTCCTCATCCTCCGCGGCGCCGCGCCCAATCAGTCGCAGGTGTTCGTCGGCGAGCACCCGGTCCCGCGCGCCTTCCACGTCCCCGGCCTCGCCAGCATCGTCCCCGCCGGCGTGCTGTCGGGCCTCTCGTACGTGCCCAGCAACTTCGCCCCCAACTACGGCAACGCCACCGGCGGCATCGTCGTCCTCACCCCGCGCGTCGGCCGACGCGACGGCGTCCACGGCCACGCCAAGCTCGACCTGATCTCCGCCGGCGCGCAGGTCGAGGGACCCGTCGGCCGCGGCTCGTTCCTGATCGCCGCCCAGCGCGGCTACCTCGACCTCGCGCTCAAGGCCGTCGGCCAGCTCGCGTTCAACCGGGACTACCTCCGCCCCAAGTACAGCGACTACCAGGTCGTCTTCGATCACCCCGTCGGCCCCGGCGCCAGCCTCACCGCCCGCCTCCTCGGCGCCAGCGACGTCCTCCGCTTCGACTCGTTCGCCGCCGGCAGCGGCGGCGTCGCCCTCAGCGCCGGCTTCCACCGCATCGACCTCGTCTACAAGCAGCGCCGCGGCCCGTGGGACTTCCTGCTGTCGCCGGCGCTGCGCCTCGACACCGGCGGCATCGAGACCGACTACCAGATGCGCCGCCGCACCGACGTCGTCGGCCTGCTGCGCGCCGAGCTCACCGCGCGCCCGTCGCGACGGTTCCAGTGGACCGTCGGCGCCGACACCCAGATCGATCGCCACCGCACGCGCAGTCAGCTCGAGATCCCGCAGGGCATCATCATCGAGTCCTCCCAGGGCCCGGTCGAGACCTTCGACGAGGTCGCCCGCGGCACCACCACCACCAGCGGCGTGTACGTCACCCCGCTGCTCGCCGCCGGCCGGTTCACCTTCTCACCTGGCCTTCGGGCCAGCCTCTTTACCGGCCTCGGCGACCCGAAGTTCTCGGTCGACCCGCGCCTGCACGCGCGCTGGGCCCCGCACCCGCGCGTCACCGTGCAGCTCGGCGCCGGCCGCTACTCGCAGCCCTCGTTCCGTCCGCTCAGCAACGTCCCCGGCCTCAGCAACTTCAGCGCCCTCGAAAGCCTCGGCCTCGACGACCAGATCGTCCTGCCCGGCGCGATCCGCTACCTCGACCCCCGGATCAACGTCGACCCGCGCAGCCGCCTCGGCCTCATGCAGGCCGTGCAGCTCAGCGTCAACCTCCACCTCCGCTTGACCGCCGGCCTCGGCCTCGACGTCACCGGCTTCTGGCGCCGCGACCGCGATCGTCACCCGATCCTCGTCGACGCCCTCGGGCGGCGGGTCAAGGACAGCGGCGCCGTCGTGCACGGCCTCGAGGTCATGCTGCGCCACGACCTCACCCGCCGCCTGTTCGGCTGGGTCGCCTACACGCTGATGCGCGCGCGTACCGGGACCTTCGACACTCGCGACCGCTTTAACCTGCGAGCCCCCAACGACTTCGATCAGCGGCACAACCTCGTCGCCGTGCTCGGCGTCAAGCTGCCGCGCCGCTGGCAGATCGCCGGCCGCTTCCGCCTCGTCACCGGCCTCCCGTTCACCCCGGTCGTCGGCGGCGTCAAGCCCGAGGGTCCTTTCTCCTTCACCAACCCGATCTACGGCGCCTACAACAGCGCCCGCATGCCCGTGTTCCACCAGCTCGACCTTCGCGTCGACAAGACGTGGGTCCTCTCGCGCGCCATCGTCTCGACCTACCTCGACGTGCAGAACATCTACAACCGCCAGAACGCCGAGGGCCTGTGGTACCTCACCGACTACTCCGGCACCCAGACCGTCGTCGGCGTCCCGATCCTGCCGGTGTTCGGCGTGCGCGTGGAGTACTGACGCGCACGCCGTCTGCTCGAAGCAGGACAGCCGCGCGCCCGCTGCGGGCAAGCTCGGGTGCGCGCTCCTCCGTCACTCAGCCTCCTCCACGTCCCCGATCTCGCGGAAATCCGGCGTCCTGACGGTCACGGCGGCGGCGGCTGCTCGAAGCAGTACAGCCGCGCATGCCCGCTGCAGGTCAGGTCGGGGCAGCCTTCGGTCCAGCGGGCGTCGGAGAGCGAGCACTCGCCGACCTGCGCCGGCCCTGGCCCGGGCGCGCTCCAGTCGTCGCAGTCCTTGCCCATCGCCAGCCCCGTCTTCGTCGTCGCCGTCCAGACCGGACAGGGCCCGCAGTCGGGGAACCGCACCGACACTTCGTCGCCGTTCTCGTCGCGGTCGATCGCCGCATCGAGGTCGCCGTCGATCAGGTTGTACCAGTCCTTGGCGATCTGCACGCCGTTCCTCAGCTGCCACGGCCGCGTCGAGTGGACCAGCCGGTCCGCCGCCGTCTGGGCCTCGGTGCTCAGCCAGGCCACGTATTCGCCCGGCAGGCCGGCCAACCGGGCGTGGGCCCTGCAGATCTGGTCGGCCGATCCGATGTCCTTGAACTCGACGATCGAGATCGCCAGCGAGGTGACGAACACGTGGAAGTAAGCGCGGACGCACCCGTCGCAGCCCTCGCCGCCGTCGCACTCCTCGTGGGGCTGTACGATCAGGTCGCCGCAGAACTCGATCTTGCACGCGCTCGAGCAGCCGTCGCCGTCCACCATGTTGCCGTCGTCGCACTCCTCGTCGGGCGCGGCCACCCCGTCGCCGCAGCTCGCGCCGTCGGTCGACGCCGGGCTCGTCGTGTCGGGCTCGCTCGTCGTCGTCGTCGTCTCGACCGGCCCCGAGGTGCTCGTCGTCGGGCCCGTCGAGGTCGGCTCGCTCGGGCTCGTCGAGCCCGTGCTCGTCGACGTCGCCTGGCCGGGCCCGGCGGTCGTCTCGCTGGTCTCCCCCGTGCCGGGCCCCGCAGTCGTCGACTCGCTCCCGCTCGGCGAGAAGCACCCGGACGCCAGCAAGAGCACGAGCGAGGCGACGCGCGGACGAACCATCGCCGCCATTGTCGAAGACACCCGGGCGCGGCGTCAAAGCACGAGCAGCGGCGTGGCGCGCTCACGGAGCGGACGCGCCCGCGACGGGCCGCTCGCCGTCCCCACTCGCCGAGGTCCGCGCGCGGCCGCTCGCGCCGGGCCGCAGAGAGCCAGATGTCCCTCGGGACATCTGACGCACGGCTCCGCCGCACCGGCCGTCGCGCGGGCACCGCCTGACTCTCGGGACACCGGCTCCCCCCGATGCCGCGCCTCCCGCGATCGCCTCCTGTCTCTCGGGACATCCCGCTCCCCGCCCCTCTCCCTGCCGTCTCGCGCGGGCGACGCCTGTCTCTCGGGACATCCTTTTCCGCCGACTCCACCCCTTGCAAGGGCATCCTGTCTCTCGGGACATCCGTCTCCCCGCCCCGGCTCCGCGTCCCGCCGGCGCCGGCTCCGCGTCGGGGCTCCGCGCCCCCTGCCGTCCCGCGGGCGAAGCCTGTCTCTCGGGACATCACGCTCCCCGCCCCCACTCCGCACCCCGCCCGTGGACGCCGCCTGTCTCTCGCGACATCTCTCCGGCCCGGCCCGCTCGTCACACCGCCGGTCTCTCCTGGCTCTCGAGACGACTCACCGGCTGTCCGCGCGCTAGCATGTCCCGAAGGACAGCCACCGCCCCGGGCGCGATCGCCCCGGCGACCCCCTCACGAATGGTTGTCGCCGTCGATCGCAGGATGATACCGTCGAGCGATGGAAGGCAAGAGCAGGCGGGGTCGTTCGCGGGCGTGGTGGGCCGCCCTATCGCTGTCACTGTGGTTGCAGGGGACGACGGCCCGGGCCGACGTCGTCGAGGAGCCGCCGGCCGACTGCCCGGCGGGCACCAAGGGCAACACCTGTCACGGCGGGCCGTTCTGCAGCCCGCTCAAGTGCTTTAGCGACGCCGAGTGTACCGACGGCGCGACCTGCCAGGACACCAAGGGTTGCATCGGCTGGGTCGACTGCGGCGGCGGCGACGGCGGACCCGATCCGACCCCGACGCTCTCTTCGCTGTGCGACGGCGGCGAGGCCTGCGGCGCAGGCGAGACCTGCGAGGCGATCAAGCTGTGCCTCCCGGTCGTCGAGCCGACCACCGGCGGCGGTTCGGCCGGCGGCCCCACCTCGAGCGGCACGGCCACCACCGACGCCGGCACCGCGAGCGGCACCGGCGACGACCCCGGCGGCAGCAAGGGCGGGTGCGGCAGCTGCAGCGCCGACGCGGACCCCGGCGCCACGGCCCTCGCGCTCCTGGCGATCGCCGCGCTCGTGCCTCGGCGTCGTCGCAACGCGCCGGGCCGGCCATGACGATCGCTCGCTCTCGCACGCGCGCGCGACGAGACCTCCGCCTCGCCGTCGCGGCCGTCGCCCTCGTCGCCTGCGCCCCGCGTGAAGCCCCGCAGGCGCCCGAGCCCACGCCCCCCGCTCCGACGGCCTCCGCCCCGCCCGCGCCGGGGACCGAGCCCGCACCCGCTCCGCCCGATCCCACCGCCGCGCAACCCCAGCCCGGCCCGATCGAGCCCTCGCCTGCCGCGGACAACCCGACCCGCCCCGGCGCGACCAGCCCATCGGTCGGCGACGCCGCGCGGAAGCCGAGCAAGACCTGGCCGTTCGTCGCCTGGGATCGCGCCGAGGCCTTCACCTTCAACCACGTCCCCTACGGCCCGGGCGTGCCGCTGCGGGTCTACGACGCGACGAACGGCTGGAGCCCCGAGATCGCCGAGCGCAAGCCGATCTCACCCGCGCAGGCCGGGCGCGCGGTCGAGTGGGTGGTCGCGACCCGCGGCGCGCTCGAGGTCTCGAAGTGCGCCTTCCCGCGCCACGCCGTCGTGCTGTTCGCCGGCGACACGCCGGTCGGCAGCGTCAACGTCTGCTTCGAGTGCGGCGACATCCTCGTGTGGCCCGAATTCGAGCCGCCCGCCTCCGGCCCGACCGCCGAGCGCCGCCATCGGCAGCAGATGAAGGCCTACAAGCGCGTCTTCCCCGAGTGGGAGCGGTTCTTCCGCGACGACCTCGGCCTCCCGCTCACCCCGCTCGCGCAGCCCTGATCTGGCCGGTCCCCTGGGGCTCTCGCCTTCGACCCTGCCCTCGCTCGCGGTCGCCGCAACACCTGTCCCAAAGGACATCCACTCCTGTCGCGGCGCCGTCGCGCCCGCCGTCACCTGTCGCCGCGGACAGCTCCCCCAGCGACGGTCGACCCCGCGCGCAGCTCGCTCCTGCCGGTCACATGTCTCGAAAGACATTCGCTCGTTCACCTGTCCCTGCGGACAGCCGCTCCCGAGCGCCGACCGACGCCGCCTCACCCGTACGAAGACCGCCTCGTCGCGGCGCGCGGGCCGTCTCACCTGTCTCCGCGACATCACGTCTCGGCGGCCGCCGCGAGCGGTTCGTCCTCGATCACGAAGTGATCGACGCGGGACGCCCAGCGCGATCCGTCGGGCGCGGCCTCCAGCCGCGCCTGCGCCGGCACCCGCACCCGCACCCGCCCGGCCTCGAGGATGTCGGTGAGCCCGTCGCGCCGGCGCGGCGTCGAGGCGTGTCGCGCGTACGAGAACCCGAGCCAGCCCTCGAGCCGCGCCAGCGCCTCCGGCGTCGCTCGCCACGCGCCCGTCTCCTCCCCGCGCCCCGACCACGAGCGCTGCAGCGGATCCTCCGCCGCCAGCGGGCGTGACCCGCGGAGCTCGCGGCGCGCCAGGTCCCACACGCGCAGCACCCCGTCTCGCGCCCCGGTCACCGCGCAGCTGCCGTCGCGCGCCACGCCCACCCCGGTCACCGCCGCCGGATGGCGCAGCGTCGCCTCGCGGGTCCCGGTCGGCACCCGCCACACCGTCACCGCCTCGCCGGCCGCGACCAGCACGCGCTGGCTGTCGGGCGTGAACACGACGCAATCGCGCTCGATGCTCCCGAGCTCGGCGCGCACGCTCCCGTCGTCGACCGCGCACAGCCGCATCTCGGTCGGCTCCGCGCCGCGGCGGCGGCCGTGGACGTACCAGCGGGTGTCCGGCGACAGGACGATCTCGTGGGTGTGGCCGTAACGCCGGCCCGCGTCGACGCGTTGGCGCCTCCCGTCGCGCGCGTCCCAGATCGCCACCCCGCGCATCGGCGCCATCTCGACGAAGCGATCGTCCGCCAGCCGTCGCCCGTCCTCCGGCGGTCCGCCCTCGAGGCAACCGGGTCCGTCGAGATCGAGCCGCGCGACGAGCCGCCCGTCGCGGCCGTCGCACAGCAGCGTCCCCGTGATCAGCCGCTGCCCGTCCGGCGAGAACGCGGCGTCGATCCACCCGTCGTGGGTCCCGCGGAGCCGCACCGGTCGTCCGCGGCGCAGCCCCGCGACGTCCCACACCCGCAGCACGTCCTCGTGGCGGGTCACCAACGTCGACCCGTCGGCTGCCAGCCCCAGCGCGTGCGCTGACAGCGGCGCGCTCGCCAGCGTCGCCCCGGATGTCCCATCGAGCAGGTGGACCGCCGCGCCGTCGCTCGCCGCCACCAGCGCCCCGGCGCGGTCGCACGCCAGCGCGTGGATCTGTCCGCCGAGCTGCACCCGCCAGCGGACCTTCGCGCCTGGCAGGTCGATGCGGGCGATCGACCCGTCGTAGTCGGCGCACCACCCGGCCACGATCACGGCTGTGCCATCGGCCAGGCGCAACGCGCAGTCGAACTTCGAGTCGCCGTCGACGTCGACCTCGACCAGCCACTTCTCGCGCCCGCGCTCGCGCACCCGGGCCCAACCCCACGCCCCGGAGTCGAACCGGACCTCGAGCTCCGGGCCGCCGTCGCCGAGGCGCTGCGCCGCCAGCTCGGACGGCAGCGCGCGGCCGGTCGCCCGCTCCCACGCGCTCGCCGTCGCCCCCGCGCACCCCACGACCTGGCCGTCGCGCGAGAAGGCCGGTGCCCCCTGGCCCAGCGCCCCCCGGTACTCCTCGCGCAGCGGCCCCAGCAGCGGGAACTCCGGCGGCCGCAGCGAGCGCGCCCACGGCCCGCGCCGGCCTCGCGCCGCCCGCCAGCGCTCCGCCCACCCCCGCAGCGGCGCCCCGACGTCGATCCCCTCGCCGTAGAACGCCGCGGCCTCGGCGCTCGCGTGCCAGTACACGCGGTTGTACAGGCACGGAAACAGCAGCTCCGGCTCGCGCACGATCAGCGCCAGGTCGAGGCGCAGCGCCGCCAGCACCACCCGCCGCAGCTCGTCTCCCGCGGCCACGCGCGCCGTCCAGTCTGCCACCAGGCGAGCGAGCGAGCCCTCGGCGGCGGCGCGCTCCAGCACGGCCGGGTCCAACAAGTCAGGCACGTCGGCCATGGTCTCCGAGCGCATGATACCGCGGACCGCCGCGACGGCGCATCACCGCCGCCGAAGCGCCAGCCAGCGCCTCACGCCCTCCCCGTCACCGCCGGTCACCTCGCCACGCCGCGACGGCGCATCACCGCCGCCGAAGCGCCAGCCAGCGCCTCGCGCCTCCCCGTCACCGCCGGTCACCTCGCCACGCCGCGACGGCGCATCACCGCCGCCGAAGCGCCAGCCAGCGCCTCGCGCCTCCCCGTCACCGCCGGTCACCTCGCCACGCCGCGACGGCGCATCACCGCCGCCGAAGCGCCAGCCAGCGCCTCGCGCCTCCCCGTCACCGTCGGTCACCTCGCCAAGGCGACACGCGACCCCGACCCCCGCGCGGCTCGGGCCGCGCGTCCCCTGTCCGGCGCTCCTCGTGCCGGCCGCGGGCGCATACCTTCATGTCCGAAACGACATGCCGTTTACGACATGTCCCGCAGACCATGCCCTTCAGCGCATGCCCCTTCGAACATGCCCGACGGCGCTCGCGGCCCGCGCCTACTTCAGCCCGCGCTGGGCCGCGCGCTTCGGCAGCGCCTGCGGCTCGGCCTGCAGCGCGCGCTCGAGCCCCTCGAGCGCGGCCCCGACCGCAGCTGTCCCGGCGGACAGGTTCGCCGTCTCGACCACCACCGTCACGAGTTGGTCGCCCGGGCGACCGCCCTCCGACGGCACGCCCTTGCCGCGCAGGCGCAGCTTGGCGCCGGTGGCCACCCCGGGAGGCAGCTCGAGCAGCGCCGAGCCGGTGAGCGTCGGCACCGGCACCTTGCCGCCGCGGGCCGCCTCGAGCGGGCTGACGAACAGCTCGCAGTGGATGTCCTGGCCCTCGCGGCGCAGCCACGCGTGCGGGCGCACGCTGACCGTCACGCGCAGGCTGCCGGGCCCGCCGCCGAACTGGCCCGGCTCGCCGTGGTTGGCGATCACCTTCTCGGCCCCGCCCTCGGTGCCGGGCGGCAGGCGGACCTTGAACGACCGCGGCTCGCGCCTGGCCCCGCGGCCGCGGCACGTCTCGCACGGGTCGAGGTGGACCATGCCCGTGCCGGCGCAGCGGCCACACGTCGTGTGGCGGGCCAGGAACCCCTCGCCCTTGACCTCGCCGCGGCCGTGGCACAGCGGGCAGCTCGTCGGCGGGCGTCCCCCCGGCTTCGAGCCGGTGCCGCCGCAGCTCGCGCACGGCCCCAGCGCCTCGAACTGGATCTCGTGCTCCGACCCCAGCGCCGCCTCGGCCAGGTCGACCGTCAGCGTGTAGCGGACGTCGCGGCCGCGGCGACGCTCGCGGCGCTGGCGGCCGAACACGTCGCCGACCACCGCCGCCAGCAGGTCGCGCGCGGTCTGCAGCGTCACCGGCTGGTCGAACAGGCCGACCGGCAGGTGGCGCTGCGCGTCGTACCTGGCCCTTTGAACAGGATCGCTCAGCACCGCGTACGCCGTGCTGATCGCACGGAAGCGGTCCTCCGCCTCGACGTCGCCGGGGTGGCGGTCGGGGTGGCTGGCCAGCGCCAGCCGACGATAGTTGCGCTTGATCTCGTCGAGCGTGGCCTCGGGGGCCACGCCGAGCACGGCGTAGTGGTCTTGGTGCTGCGCCATGAAGGTCAGGAGCTCCCGGTGGATTCGCTGCCGAGCAGCGCCGCGTAGATCTGCTGCGAGGAGCGCTCGAGGGTCAAGAGGGCCGCCTCGATCGCCGTCGCCGGCGCCGCCGCGGCGAGCAATTCGCGCAACGTCGCCACCTCGGCCTGCAGCGCCGCCCGCTGCGGCGGCTGCAGCCCGGGCAGCCCCTCGGCCGCGCGCTCGCACGCGTAGGCCAGCGCCTCCGCGCGATTTCGCAGCAGCGCCGCGTCCTTGCGGACCGCGTCGGCCTGGCGGGCCGCCGCCGCCTCACGGGCCAGCTGTTCGACCTGCGCGCGGGTCAGCCCGGCCGCCGGCTGCACCGTCGTCGCCACCTCCGCGTCGGACCCGAGCTCACGCGCCGACACGTGCAAGATCCCGTCGGCGTCGACCTCGAACTGCACCTTGATCTGCGGCGTCCCGCGCGGCGCCTCGGCGATCCCCGACAGCCGCAGGCGGGCCAGCGTTTGGTTGTCGGCCGCCATCTCGCGCAGCCCCTGTTGTACGTGCACGTCGACCGCCGTCTGACCGTCGATCGTCGTCCCGAACACCTCGGAGCGGCGGATCGGCACCGTCGTGTTGCGCGGGATCAGCGGCGTGAACACCCCGCCCTGCGTCTCGACGCCGATGTCGAGCGGCACCACGTCGAGCAGCAGCACCTCCTCGACCTCGCCCGCCAGCACCGCGCCCTGGATCGCCGCGCCCACCGCCACCACCTCGTCGGGGTTCGGCGACGTGTTGGGCGCCCGGCCGAAGAACTCCGCCACCGCCTCGACCACCCGCGGCATGCGCGTCTGGCCGCCGACCAGGATCACCTCGTCGACGTCGCGCGCGCGCAGCTTCGCGTCGGCCAGCGCGCGGCGGCACGGCGCCAGCGTGCGCTGGATCAGCGGCCGCACCAGGCGCTCGAGCTCGAGCCGCGACAGGCTCGCCTGCAGGTGCAGCGGCCTGCCGCCCGAAGCGGCCACGAACGGCACGTGGATCTCCGTCGCCAGCGACCACGACAGCTCGTGCTTGGCCTTCTGCGCCGCGTCCTGCAGCTTGACCTGCGCCGCCCGGTCGCGGCGGAGGTCGACCCCGTGCTCGCGCAAGAAGCCCTCCGCCAGGTGGTCGACCAGCGCCGCGTCGAAGTCCTCGCCGCCGAGCAGCGTGTCGCCGGCGGTCGCCAGCACCTCGAACACCCCGCTGCGCAGCTCGAGCAGCGACAGGTCGAAGGTCCCGCCGCCGAGGTCGTAGACCGCGACGATCTTCGGCGGCCTGTCCTTTCGGTCAGCCAGCCCGTAGGCCAGCGCCGCCGCCGTCGGCTCGTTGACGATCCGCTCGACCCGCAGCCCGGCGATCGTGCCGGCGTCGCGGGTCGCCTGGCGCTGCGCGTCGTCGAAGTAGGCCGGCACCGTGATGACCGCGCGCGTCACCGGCTGCCCGATCGCCGCCTCGGCCGCGTCGCGCAGCGACGCCAGCACGTGCGCGCCGACCTCGGCCGGCGCGATCGTGCGGCCCGCGACCTCGATCCACGCGTCGCCGTGCTCGCCGGGCACCAGGTCGTAGGTCAGCCGCGCGCGCAGCCCGGCGACCGCCGCGTAGCTGCGGCCGATCAGGCGCTTGGCCGCGTAGATCGTCGTCGCCGGGCTGACCGCCGCCTGGCGCCGGGCCAGCGTGCCGACCAGGACCTCCTGGCCGGCGAACGCCACCACGCTGGGGGTGGTGCGGCTGCCCTCGGCGTTGACCAGCACGCGGACCTCGCCGCCGTCCATCACCGCGGCGCACGAGTTGGTGGTGCCGAGGTCGATGCCGAGGATCGGGCTCGGTCGCGGACCGGCCATCGGCGGTTACGACGCCTGGCCCTCGGCCTTGCCGCCGGTCGAGCCGGGGCCGGCGATGACCACGCGAGCCGGGCGGAGCAGGCGGTCGCCCTGGCGGAAGCCCTTCTCCCACTCGCGCGCGACCACCCCGGGCGGGAAGTCGGGCGTGTCGATCTGCTGCAGCGCCTCGTGGATCGCCGGGTCGAACGGGTGGCCGACGCTCGGCACCGGCTCGACGCCGAAGCGGCCGAGGGCGCTCATGAAGTCGTTGACGACCATCTGGATGCCCTTGTGGAGCTGTTCGTTGCCGCGCGCCAGCTCGAGCGCCCGCCCGAGGTTGTCGACCGTCGGCAGGAACGCGTTCAGCAGGTTCTGCTGGGCCCGGAACACGTTGTCGTCGATCTCGCGGCGGGTCCGCTTCTTGTAGTTCTCGAGCTCGGCGAGCGCGCGCAGCCACTTGTCCTTGAGCTCGGCCTTCTCGGCCTCGGCCAGCTCGGCCCGCTCCTCCGGAGTGATGACCAACTCGGCCTCCACGGCCGCGCCGTTGCCGTTCTCGCCCGCGCCGTCCGCCTTCTCTTCCTGTCGATCCTGGCTCATGCGGCTCCCGCTTTAAGGCCGGCGGGCGCGCGAGACAAGCCCGAATCGCGACCTCGTATTCGCGGAGTGCGACCCGCCAGTGAGGGATCACTCGCTGGTGCGCGCCGCCAGCGCTTGCGCGGCGTATTCTACCAGAGGGATCGCCGCCTCGTAATCCATGCGATCCGAGCCCAGCAGCGCCACCGCTGCGGTACGGCCGTCCTCGACCGGCTGGACCCGACAACCGATGAGGCTCATCCCCGACAGCACACACGGCCCCGTGGGACCGACGCCGGCCAGCGCCGGGCGCAGCTCGGCGGCCACGTGGACCTCGGCCCGGGCCTGCTCGAGCGAGTGTTCGGGCAGCAGCTGACACAGCAGTTCGGCGAGCCCGTGGTAGTCGTCGAACAGCGCCAGCACCTGGGCCAGGGTTTGGTCGCTCTGGCCCGCCAGCAGGCGTTGCCCGGCGATCTGCACCCACAACGGATCGAGCGCCGCCGCCGTGCACAGCCACAGCCCGATCCGCAGGCTCTCGGCCAGCAGGCGGTCGAGGCGCGCCTCGTGTTCGGCCCACAGCCGCGACAGCTCGGCCCGCGCCTCGGCCAGCGTCTTGCCGACGCACAGCCCGCGCAGCCGCTCCTGCAGCCGCAGCAGGCCCCCGCCCTCGGCGAAGCGGGCGTCGATCGTCACCGGGTGCAGCCGCGCGTGCGTCCCGTCCAGCGTCAGCGCCACCATCACCCGGCGGCCCTGCACCGGCACCAGGTCGACCTGCGACACCTTGCCGCCGCGGTCCTCGCTGACGAACGTGACCGCCACGCAGCTCGCCACCTCGCTCAGCACCTGGGCCGCCACGCGCATGCTCTCGGGCCCGTGCACCGGCTCCGACAGCGACACGTCGACCGCGCGGCGCAGCTCCGGGCGCAGCGGCGGCGGCCGCACCAGCGAGCGCACGTACAGGCGCATCCCCAGCGGCGTCGGCAGGCGTCCGGCCGACTGATGCGGCTGCGACACGAAGCCGGCCTCTTCGAGCGCCACCAGCTCGTTGCGGATCGTCGCCGGCGACCACTCGAGCCCGTGGACCTGAACCAGCGCCCCCGACGCCACCGCGCGACCGGTGACGATGTACTCGCGGCACACTGCGAACAGGATCCGCTGGCGTCTGGGGCTCAGCTCCACTCGACTCGCATTTACCTCGTCTCGCCGCCGGACGCCAGCAGGCTCGCGCGCGCCCCCCGCAGGACCGCGCCGCGCCCCGCTCACTTCGCCGACTTCGCCGTCCTCGCCGCGGCCGCGCCCGACCTCCTCGCCCCGCGCCCCTCCGCCCCGCCCCGCGCGCCCGTGCGCGACGCCCCCGGGTCTTGCTCGCCCCTTTGCCCGCCTCCTCCGCCCGGCCCGCCACCCGCGACTGGCTCGTCCTCGTGCCCGCCTCGTCTGCCCGGGTCTCGCTCGCGCCGTTGCCCGGCGCCCGCGACTTGCTCGCGCCCTCGCCCGGGGTCTTGCTCGCGCCGTTGCCCGGCGCCCGCGACTTGCTCGCGCCCTCGCCCGGGGTCTTGCTCGCGCCGTTGCCCGGCGCCCGCGACTTGCTCGCGCCCTCGCCCGGGGTCTTGCTCGCGCCGTTGCCCGGCGCCCGCGACTTGCTCGCGCCCTCGCCTCCCGCGCTCGCAGCTCCCTCCGCCTCGCGCCCCACGCCCGCCGCCGACTCACTCGCGGCCGCGCACAGCGTCGTCAGCCGCTCGACGATCCACCGATGCGCCGGCCCGAGGATCGTGTCCGCCCGGTGGATGGCCGCCAGGTGCAGCGTGTGTTCGTCCTCGGCCCACGCGGCCGGTCGGATCGCCACCAGCCGGCCGGCCGCCCGGTCGTCCTCCACCATCGCCGCCGGCAGGTTGCCCCAGCCGAGGCCCGCGCGCAGCAGCGCCTGCTTCGTGTGCAGGTCGGCCACCCGCCAGGTCCGCGGCGACAGCACCGCCTGATCGGGCACGCCCGTCGACCCGCGCTCCGACAGCACCACCTGCACGTGCTCGCCGAGGCGGCCGCTGTCGATCTTCCCCTCGATCTGCGCCAGCGGGTGATCGGCCGCCACCACCGCGATCATGCGGATCGGCGCCAGCGGCCGGCGCTCGAGCCCCGGCGCCACGGCGATCGGCGCCGCCACTCCGAGCGTCGCCGCCCCGGCCAGCACGCGCGCGGACACGGCGGACATCGTCTCGGTGTCGACGCGCAGCGCCACCGTCGGGAACGCCGCCGCGAATTCGCGGCACAGCGCCACCAGCACCGCCAGCGGGAACAACGCGTCGACGCACAGCGACACCGACGGCTCGAGCCCGCGGGCGATCCCCGCCGCCAGCCCGCGCAGCGCGTCGACCTCGCCGGCCACCCGGCGCGCCGCGGCCAGGATCGCCTTGCCCGGCTCGGTCAGCGTCGGCACCCGCGTCGAGCGGTCGAACACCGCCACGTCGAGCTGGCGCTCGAGGTTGGCGATCGCCTGGCTGACCGCCGACTGGACCCGGCGCAGCCGTTTGGCCGCCGCCGAGAAGCTCCCGGCCTCCGCGACCGCCGTCAGCACCCGGAGTTGGTCGAGCGTCACGTCCCCGATCATGCCGCGGAGTATCGCATGAACTGATGGAAGGCATCACATTTTCATTGATTTACAGAATAAAAGCCCGCGTCATGATGGGCCCCGTCATGATCACCCAACGCCTCGCCGACTCTCGCGGCCACGCCGATCACGGCTGGCTCGACTCACACCACACCTTCTCGTTCGCCGACTATTACGACCCGGCGCACATGGGCTTCCGCAACCTCCGCGTCATCAACGAGGACCGCGTCGAGCCCGGTCGGGGCTTCGGGACGCACCCGCACCGCGACATGGAGATCCTCTCCTACGTGCTCGAGGGCGGCCTGGAGCACCGCGACTCGATGGGCACCGGCTCGGTCATCCGGCCCGGCGACGTGCAGGTCATGAGCGCGGGCACCGGCGTCACGCACAGCGAGTTCAACGCCTCGCGCACCGAGCCCGTGCACTTCCTGCAGATCTGGCTGCTCCCCGAGCGCCGCGGCCTGAGGCCCGGCTATCAGCAGCGCAGCTTCGGTCCGGCCGAGAAGGACGGCCGCCTGCGCCTGGTCGCCAGCCGCGACGGCCGCGACGACAGCGTCACGATCCACACCGACGCCAGCGTCTACGCCGGTGTGTTCGCCGCCGGTCAGCGCGCCGAGCACCCGCTCGCCTCCGGCCGCCACGCCTGGGTCCACGTCGCCAGGGGCACGGTCCGCGTCAACGGCCGCGACCTCGAGGCCGGCGACGCCCTCGCCCTCTCGGACGAGCCCGCCGTCACCGTCGAGGGCACCGGCGGGGGCGAGGTCCTGGTGTTCGACCTCGGGTAACACGAGCCATGTCCGTTGGGGCATGTCCTAGAAAGCATGCCCGGAAGGACAGGACCGAGCGCGCCCGCGGAGCCGACCTCCGCGGGCGCGCTCGTTTCATGTCCTGAAGGCCGTGCGCCCGCGGTCACGACGCTGCGCGCCCCACGAACCGCGGGCGTACTTCGCCGCGCTCACGGCGGATACAGCGCGGACGGGCTCGCGCACGGCGCGCAGCGTCAACGAGAACGTCAGCGCGTGCGCGGGAAATTCCGCGAACTCGACAGCCCTGCGGCCTCCGGCGCCGCGCCTTGACGAGCCTTCGCGGCGCATCACGAGCGGTCGGAGGAACGACGCCCTCGGCGCTCCTCGCCGACGCTCCGAGCGACGAGCCGCGGCGTGCTCCAGTGGAGCTCGCCGAGGCGTCCTCGGGATCGCGGGCGACCCACGAGCGCGTCGCATCGAGGGGCGGCGCCCCGTACCCGCGGACGACGGCTCGCGCACCTGTCAGATCGGCTCCCGGACGCCGTAAAGTGCCTTGCGAGGCAACACTGCATGCGGAACCGGCTCGCGCTCGTCCTCGTCGTGCTCGTCGTGCTCGGCGCGTGGTGGTGGACGCGGCCGGCCCCGTCCGCGGTCGAAGCCGCGGTCGCGGCGACGACCCCCGCGCAGCCGGCCGCCGAGGCGGCGGAGCGGCGCACCCGCCTCGACGACGGCGAGCCCGAACGAGCCCGCCGCCTGCGCGACGGCGCGGCCCGGCGCGAGGTCATGCAGCGACGGATCGTCACCGCCATGGCCGCGCGCGACGCTGCCGCCGCGGCCTCGCGGACCCCCGCCGACCCCGAACCGACGCGCCCCGGCAAGTCCGGCGCTCGGGCGGCCGACGACGCGCCGGCCGACGCCATCCTCGACCGCACCGGCAACCACGGCTACCTCAGTCGGGTGCTGAGCCGGGAGCTCATGCCGCTGGTCGACGAGTGTCACGCCCTCGTCCGCGAGGAGCACCCCGAGCTCACCGGCATGCTCGTGCTCGACCTCGAGATCCTCGGCGACGAGGACATCGGCGGCGTCGTCAACACCCTCGAGCCGGGCAAGGGCAACGAGATCGCCGAGCCGGCCCTGCTCGAGTGCGTGCGCGAGTCGCTGCTCGCCGTCACCCTGCCCCCGCCCGAACAGGGCGGCCGCGACGCCATCTCGCTGTCGATGCGCTTCGACCCGCCAAAGCCGGAGTGATCGGCGGATAAAGGCGCACGGAGCTCGCCGTGGCTAGCCCGGGACGGGCCGCGATGGCCCGCTGCCTGCAGCTGCTGGCCGCCTCGCGCTCGCCCTCGTCCTCTACCCCCGCGTCCACTTCGCCGCCTTGGGCTGGCTCGTGGTCGACGCGCCGGCGCCGTCGCTGCAAGGCGACCTCAGGGCTGGGCCATCCTCGTCGGTCGCCAGGCCTGGCGTTTGGGACATGTCCTTTCGAACCCCTGGCCTGATCCGGCTTTTCGCCGGCTCACGCCAGCAGGTCGGCCGCGACCGCGTCGTGCCAGTACCAGCGGCCCGGCGCGATCCGCAAGATCCGTCCCTCCTCGATCCACTCGAGGTTCCCGCGCGCCACTTGCCGGCGGGTGCGTTGCTCGATCCACGCGCGCGTCACCGCCGGGAAGCGGCGCAAATACGCCGCCACGTCGAGCCCCCGGAGGTCGCGCAGGCCCGTCCACAGCCCCTCGGTCGCGGCCGCCTCGGGCGTCAGGCGCTCGGCCTCGGCCGGCGTGCTCGGGTCCTTCAGCCACGTCGGCAGGCCGCGCACGTTGCCCCGGCGCAGCACCGACCCGTCGGCGAAGTAGCGGGCCGAGTGGGCCGACGGCCCGAGCCCGAGGTAGTCCTGCCATGTCCAGTACAGCAGGTTGTGCCGCGCCTCCGCGCCGGCGCGCGCGTAGCTGGCGACCTCGTAGTGCAGCAACCCCGCCGCCGTCAGCGCCTGCTCGGCGGCGGCCAGCATGTCGGCCTGGTGGTCGCTGTCGGGCAGGCGTCGCTTGCCGCGGCGGACCAGCGTCGGCCACGGCGTGTCCGCCTCGATCGTCAGCGCGTACACCGACACGTGCTCCGCCCCCGCCGCCGTCAGCCGCGCGACGTCGGCGCGCACCCCCGCGTCCGTCTGCCCCGGCCAGCCGACGATCAGGTCGGCGCTGACGCGCAGCCCGGCCGCCGCCGCCGCCGCGATCGACGCCAGCGCCTCGGCCGGCGAGTGGACCCGCCCGAGCGTGCGCAGCCCCTCCGCCTCGGTGCTCTGCGTCCCGAGCGACACCCGCGTGCCGCCGATCGCCCGCACCGCCGCGTACAGCGCCGCGTCGCCGTGCTCGGGGTTCACCTCGACCGTGAACTCGCTCGCGCCGGCCCCCGGGAACCGGCGCGCCAGCCACTCGCCGAGGCTGGCCAGGCCGGCCGGTCCGAGCAGGCTCGGCGTCCCGCCGCCGAGGTACACCGTCGACCATGTCGCATCGGACATGTCTTGAGCGCCATGTTCTTCGCCGCCTGTCCAATCCGCCAGCTCTGCCGCGCGCCCGCTCGCCTCGCGCGCGAGCCCGGCGAGGAACGCCTCCGTGTCCGGCGCGCGCCCGACCTGGAAGTCGAAGTCGCAGTACGGGCAGGCCCGGGCGCAGAACGGCACGTGAATGTAGATCCCGCGCATCTACGGCCACCTGCCCGCGAGAGGACCTGCCGCCCCGACCGCCGACCCGGGCCGGCACGGGCGTCCAACCTTTTCACCGGCCCGCGAGGTCGCCAGCGGACTGAACCGAAGTACGTCCACGATCGGCGCCCGACATCCCTTCCGTCGCGCGCCCCAGGCGAGCGCCAGACCCCCAGGCTTCGCGCCCCGCGAGTCGCGCCGCCCTGCGCCTGCCCGGCGGCCTCGGCAGCGCCCCTGCCCCGAGCGCCATGCCCGAACCGACACGCCCCTGCGCACCGCCCTCGCGCCCGCCCCGTGCCCTCGGTGACGTCTCTGCCCCTTGCGACATGCCCGAACCGACATGCCCGAGCGAACATGCCCGAGCGGACATGCCCCGGACGACCTGCGCGAACGGCCTGCCCGGCGGTCGCCTCGCGAGTTACACGTCGGAGACGAGCGCGGCGAAGTCGGCGCCGTGGGGGACATCGTCGTAGAGCTCGACGCCGCCGTCCGAGCGGAAGCGGGCGGCCACGCCGCGCCACCACCAGTGGGGCAGCGACTCGAGGTCGATGCCGGCCGAGCGGAGCAGGCCGGCCTGGGCCTCGACGGTCTCGAGGCTGGACGGGTGGAACGGCTGGCCGAGGCCGCGCATCTGCAGGCCGAGGCGGCGGGACGAGCGGAGCGGGGTCGCCTCCTCGAGCCACTCTTGCGCCGACACGAAGGCGCGGCGGGCGATGCCGATGTCGGGGAACTCGAAGATGTGGCCGTGGACCACCAGCTCCTCGCCGAGCAGCACCGCCAGGCGGGCCGAGTACATCGACAGCAGCTGCTCGTAGACCGCCAGCGAGCTGCCCATGCGCGACACCGCGTCGGTGCGGACCAGGGCCACCACCTCTTCGGCGCTGGCGTAGGCGAACGACACGTTGTGCGACTGCAGCAGGCCGATGCCGGCGCGCACGGTGAGGCGGGCGAGCTCGGAGTCGAGGGGGTCGTTGGCGCGCGCGCGCATCTCGAGCAGGCGGGCCACGCCCTCGGGGCGCGGCGCGAATTGCATCACCAGACGGAACCCGGGCATCGGCTCGTGATCGCCGAGCACGCGGAAGGCGGAGAACTTACCCCAGGTGTGATTGCCTTGGACCTCGACGCTGTGCATCGGCTTACTCGTCTCGCCCGTCGCCCGCTTCTTGTGTCGCTGCTGTCTAGGGCCTGTGCGGCCCGCCCCGCGCTACTTCATCGAGAACATCGTGTACGCGACGTAGCCGAGCCCGCCGAGCCCGAACAGCACGAGGATCCACGTGATGGCCGCGCTGCCTCGCTTGCTCTGCTCGGCCATGATGCCGTGCCCGAAGGTCGTGCTCGTCGCGCCCGGGTCGACCACCACCGGCACCGACGACGTCGAGGTCGCCGGGTTCGGCCTCGCCAGCGGCGAGCGGCCCGACGCCAGCGAGCGGTTGGCCCCGGTCGGCGGCCGGCGCGGGCCGGAGCCCATGCTCTGGGCGGCGCTCGGCGGCACCGTCTTGTGGCGCGCCGACTGGTTCTTGCGGGCCCGGCGGGCGCCCGCCACCGCGGCCGCCTCGGACGCCGCGCGCTGGCTGCGGGTCGTCGGCGCCGAGGAGCCGGTGGACGGCTTCTGCTGCGCCTGCGCCTGCTGCTGGGCCTGTTGCTGCTGCACCTGTTGCAGCCGCTGGGCCTCGGCGAGCACCGCGTCGAGGTTGCCGATCGTCATCGACTTCTTGCTGCGCGTGTCGGACTGCGCCGGCTTGGCCCAGTCGGGCGCGTCGTCCTTCTCGGGCTGCGTGTCGAGGCGGTCGAACTGGTCGAAGTCGAGGGCCTCGTCGGCGAGGTCGTCGTAGAGGTCGTCGTAGTTGACCTCGGCCGGCGCGCCCTCGCCGAACATCTCGGCCATGTAGTTCGAGATGATGCGCGGCGTGCTGCGGATGCCGGCCTCTTCCGTGAACCGCTCGAGGTCACGGAACATGTGGTCGCAGTTCTGGTAGCGCTCGGCCGGGTCGACCTCGAGCGCCTTCATGATGATCGCCTCGAGCGCCGGCGGGAACTCGGGGTCGACGAACGTCGGCGCCGGGATGTCGCCCTCGACGATGCGCTCGGCGACCTCCTCGGCGGCGCCGCGGAACAGTCGCCGGCCGAGGCACATCTCGTAGAGCACCACGCCGAGCGCGAAGATGTCGGCCCGCGCGTCGATCGGGTGGCCGAGCACCTGCTCCGGGGCCATGTAGGCCAGCTTGCCGGCGAACTGGCCCTCGCCGCCGCCCTGCACGCTCGCGCGGGTGGCCGCGATGCCGAAGTCGACGATCTTGCAGGTGCCGTCGTAGCCGACGTGGATGTTGGTCGGGTTGATGTCGCGGTGGCACAGCCCGAGCAGGCGCCCGCGATCGTCGGCCCTCGAATGGACGTAGTACAGCCCCTCGAGCGCCTGCATGATGATGCCGAGCGAGATCTGCAGCGGCAGGTGCAGCCCCGTCTTGGCCGACTTGCGCAGCACCGCCACCAGCTCCTGACCCTTCAGGAGCTCCATGGCGATGAAGTACTCGCCGCCGATCTCGCCGAGGTCGTAGGTGTGCACCACGTTCTGGTGCGTCAGCGTGGCGGCGACGCGGGCCTCGTCGAGGAACATCCGCACGACGTTCGGCCGCTCGGCGAACTCCTCGCGCAGCCGCTTGATCACCAGCTCCTTGGCGAACCCCTCGATGCCGGAGTACGTGGCGCGATAGATCTCGGCCATGCCGCCGGTAGCGATGTGCTCGACCAGCACATATTTGTCGCCGAAGGGCGTTGGCTCAATGTTGCTCAAGGCGGCCCCAGATTAACGGATCTGCGATCTGTCGCCAAGCCCCGGCGGCCCGCAGCGCCCGGTGGCGCGGCGTCGGCGATAAAGTCGCGGCCTTGCGGGTGAAATCCGCGGCGGCGCGCTTTGAGGCGGCGGACCGCGCGATGGGGACCTGCCCCTGCGCCCCGGCCGCAACCGGGATCGCGCGCGCCGTTGGTAGGCGAGTGCCCACCTGTCGGTGGCGACATTCGCCCGGGGGGTCGGTCTGCGGGCGCGTCAGTCCCGTTCGGGCTTCAGGTCGCGCTGCATCAGCGCCGCCACGGCCCGCCGCACGCTCATGCCCTCGTAGAGGATCGCGTGCATGATCTGGGTGATCGGCATCTCGACTTGCTCGCGCTGGGCCAGGCGATGAGCGCTGAGCGTGTTGTTGACGCCCTCGGCGACCATCCCCATCTCGTCGAGGATCTCCTGCAGCGCCCGACCCTGCCCGAGCGCCAGCCCGACCCTGCGATTGCGCGACAGGCCGCCGGTGCAGGTGAGCACGAGGTCGCCGAGCCCGGCCAGCCCCGACAGCGTGACGGGGTCGGCGCCGAGGGCGATGCACAGGCGACCGATCTCCGCCAGCCCGCGCGTGATCAGGGCCGCGCGCGCGTTCTGGCCCAGCCCGGCGCCGTCGCACACGCCGGCGGCCAGCGCGATCACGTTCTTGAACGCCCCGCCGAGCTCGACGCCGACGACGTCGTGGGTGACGTAGACCCGCAGCCCGTCGCCGTGCATCCACTGCTGGATCGCGGCGGCCGCCGCCGCGTCGGCGCTGGCGATCACCACCGCCGTCGGCAGCCCGCGCGCGACCTCGGCGGCGAAGCTCGGCCCGCCGAGCACCGCCATCCGCTCCGCATGTTCTTTGGGCAATGTCTCTTGGACCACGTCGGCCATGGTCCGCAGGCTGTCGATCTCGACCCCCTTGGCGGCCACCAGGTAGTACGGCCGCGGCGCCGCGCCGGCGAGCTCGGCCAGGGCGGCGCGGACCAGGTGGAGCGTGGCCCGGAGCCCGTGGCTGGGGATGGCGAGGATGACGAAGCCGGCGGCCGCGAGCGCGCGGCCGAGGTCGTGCTCGACCGCGAGGTTGTCGGGGAACGGGAACTCGGGCAGGTAGCGGGCGTTGACGCGGGCGGCCGCCATCGCCTCGTAGTGTTCGACGCTGCGGGTCCACAGCCGGACGGGCAGCCCGCGGCGGGCGCAGTGGAGGGCCAGCGCGGTGCCCCAACTGCCGGCGCCGAGCACGGCGACCGTCGGTGGCGGCGGGGACGCGGGAGCGTTCGTCATCGCCACTGGTTTTACACCTCGCCCGCGTCAGCGCGCGACCACCGGGAACGCCGCCCGCAGCTCCTCGGGCACGCGCGCCAGCGACTGGCCGGCGATCTTGACGAACACCCAGCGGGTCTCGGCGGTCGCCAGCACCGTCGCGTCGGCCGGTCGCACGATCTCGTAGCGGCGCAGCGAGTGGATCTTCCCCATCTCGGTCACCCACGTGCGGACGACCACGGCGTCGCCGAGGCGGGCCGGGCGGAGGTACTCGATCGCGTGCGCGCGCACCACCCACGTCGCTCCGAGCTCGCGGTAGCGCGCGAACGGCCAGCCGACCGCGACCGAGTGCGCCTTCGCGGCCGTCTGCGTCCAGGCCAGGTAGTGGAGGTTGTTGACGTGGTCGAGCTCGTCGATCTCGTCGGGCGTGACGGAGTGATGGTGATCGAACACGCCCGGGAGCGCCGCGAGGTCGGCCGTCATGCGGCGCGAGTAGAGCACGGCCGCCGGCCCGGGCGCGAGCCTCAGCGCGGCGCGTCGGCGGCCGGGCTCGGCGTCTGCGGGCCGAGCACCTGCAGCGTCGCGCGGTGCGAGGCGATCCCGCCGGGCACCCGCCGGATCGCGTCGACGTCGAACACCTTCTTCGCCGCCGGTCGCGGCCCCGCCTGCACCCCACCCACGGCGCGAAGGTAGCTGCACGGCCGGGGCGCGCGCAAGGTCGGCGGGTGGGGGTAGAGCGCCCTCGCCCGCGGCCGCGTGCTAGCGTCGGCCCCGACCTCGCCGCCGATGCTCCCGCCGCTGTACGGCCGCTGGATCTCCGACCTGCTCGGAGGGCCATTACCCGAAGAACAGGCCGCGACCTGCAGCGACTGCGTGCAGTGTCAGAGCCACGTGCCCGAGGGCTACCGGTTCGCCGACGCCACCAAGTGCTGCACCTACGTGCCGGCGCTGCCGAACTTCCTCGTCGGCGGCGGGCTGAGGGCCGGCTCGCTCGCCGGGCGCGAGCGGCTGCTGCGGCGCATGGCCGCGCAGCCCGGCAGCGTCAGCCCGCACGGGCTCGACGCCACCGAGGACGAGCGCGACCGCTACCGCGACATCCTCGCCGCCGAGCAGTTCGGCCGCGACCCGTCCCTGTTCTGCCCCTACTACCTCGCCGAGGCGGGCGGGCTGTGCGGCGTGTGGCGCCACCGCAACGGCATCTGCGCGACCTGGTACTGCAAGCACGACCGCGGCGCGCGCGGCCAGCGGTTCTGGCAGGCGCTCGAGGTGCTGCTCACCGCCGTCGAGCGCGAGCTCAGCCACTGGTGCGCCTGCACGATCCTGTTCGAGGAGACCCCGCCGGTCGACAGCGGCGAGGCCGCGTGGAGCTGGTGGTCGGGCCGCGAGGGCGAGTTCTTCCGCCGCGCCGCGGAGCTTGTCGAGGCGCTCACCTGGTCCGAAGTACAGGCGCTGATCGGGCCCGCGATCGAGGCCCAGGTCGGCGATCTCCTGGCCGCCCACGCCGCGCTCGCCGGGCCGCTGCCCGACGCGCTCCAGCTCGGCACGATCCGCGTCTCCCACCGCGGCGTCGAGCGCAGCCGCGTCGTCACCTACCTCGACACCGACGCGCTCGAGCTGCCGACCGCCCTCCTCGACCTCTTGCCGCGCTTCGACGGCCGCCCGACCGGCGCCGTCCTCGCCGAGCTGCGCGGCCTCGGCGTCGAGGTCTCCCCCGCCCTCCTGCGCCTGCTCGTCGACTTCGAGCTGCTGACCGACGCTGCCTGAACGTCCAGACATGCCTTGAAGGCCATGCCCATTCGGCCATGCTCGATGGCACATGCTCTCTCAAACATGTTTCCGGAGCCACGGCGTCACCGCCGCGGCCCCTGGCGGGGACGGGGCCGCCGGCCGGGGACCGGCGGCCCTTCGCGGTGGACCCCGCCACGAGCCGGCCGACGCCGCGCGGCCGCGGCCCCCGCGCGCCGCACAGCCCTGGTGACCGGCGCGCGCGGATCTGCTAGCCTGCGCGCGCCGTGACGCTGTCCCAGCGGACATCCTCGCTCGCCGCCCTCGCCGTGGTCCTCGCGTGCGGAGACGCCGAGGAGCCCGCGGCGCCCGTCGAGGCGTCCACCGACGCGGCAGCACCCGCCGCCGCCCCCGAGGAGCCCGCGCCGCCCGACCCTTTCGCCGCCGAGGGCATCGAGGCCGCGCGCCCGGGCCTGCGCTTCGGCTGGCCGGTCGAGAGCCCGCACATCACCTCGTACTTCGGCTGGCGCACCAACCCGATGACGGGCGTCGGCACCAAGCTGCACCGCGGCCTCGACCTGCGCGGCGGGATCGGCGACCTCATCCTCAGCATCGGCCCCGGCGTGGTCGCCTTCGCCGGTCAGGACCTGCTGCTCGGCAACCTCGTGATCGTCGACCACGGCCTCGGCGTCACCTCTTACTACGGGCACATGCACGACATCCTGGTCCACGCCGGCCTGCCCGTCGACCGCGGCACGGCCCTCGGCCTGGTCGGCAACACCGGCCGCAGCGAGGCCCCCCACCTCCACCTGACCGTCAAGATCGGCGCGCTCGCCGTCGACCCGCTGTGGCTGATCGGCGCCCCGCTGCACGGCTATCCCGGCCTGCCGGCCCTGGCCGAGGCCGACACCGACGTCGAGTACTAGCCCTTCGGACATGCCTTCGAGCGCATGCCCGTTCACCATGCCCGATGGGGCATGTCCTTGGCGTCATCTCGTCACCGGCCCGAGGCCCGCCCGCACGCGGCCGCGTCGCCGCCGCGAGCCGCCGCCTTTGCGGGCGGCGCGGGCCGTCGCCGGGGCTCCGCCGCTCACTCGCCGAACACGCGCACCAGCTCCATGTTCGCCGGGACATGCTCCTTGAGCCATGTCCCGACGCGCACCCGTGACGCCCGCCAGAACTCCGCCAGTGTCGTCCCCACCGCCGCGTCGAGCCCCTGGACCAGCGCCACGAACCCGCGGATCGCCGGCGCCAGGGTCGGCGCGCGCAGCGGGTCCGAGCCGTGGCGCGGCGCGATCGCCCCGATATCGAAGTTGCGGGTGCGGGCCAGCGCCGGCGCCACCGGGTCGCGCGGCTCGATCAGCAGGTACAGGTCGCCCTGTCCCGGCGCCGCCGCGCGCTCGCGCAGGTGGACGCACACGAACCCGAGCCGGTCGGGCCCCGCCTCGCCGAGCTCGCGCCCCTGGCCCTCGGCGCGGGCCGTCTGGCGCGCCGTCGCCTCGTCGCGCACCTCGTCGAGCGCCAGGTTCTGCACCAGCCCGCTCGTCAGCACCACGAACGCCTTCTGCGGCTTCAGCTCGGTGTCGCGGGTCAGCAAGATCCGCTTCGACTCCCAGAAGTAGTCCTCGCGGTACAGGTTCTGCTGGTAGTAGAAGCGGACCATCCGCAGCAGGTCGCCGAACATCTCGCGGTGGTGCGCCTGGTACTTCGCGCGCGCGCTCGCCTCGTCGGCGCCGTCCCGCAGCACCGCGATCGCCGTGCGACCCGCGTGCCACGCCGAGTGCATCGCCAGCAGCACGCCGGTGGACAGCACCGGGTCGATGAAGCCGGCGGCGTCGCCGATCTGGATCCACCCGGGACCTGTCACTTCGGACATGCGGTAGCTCCAGTCGCGCTCGTGGCGGACCGGCGTCGCCCGCGTCGCCGCCGGCCCGAGCACCGGGCCCAGCTCGCGCGCCGCCGCCAGCAGGGCGTCGAAGTCGCGGCGCGGCGCCCCGCGGGCCTCGCCGGCGTCGAGCTGCACCACCCCGACGCTCGCCTTGCCGCCGCCGATCGGGAAGAACCACCACCACTGCTCGGCCTCCGCCACAAACAGCGCCTGCTCGTGGCGCGGCGGCGGCACGCCGACGCAGCCGGTGAAGTGGGCCCACATCGCCTGGTGCCTCAGCCCCGCGATCTCCTCGCGGCGGCCCTTCGCGCGGCCGAGCAGCATCGACTGCCCGGTCGCGTCGATCACCAGCCGCGCCCGCGTCTCGTGCGACTGCCCCGCGCGCTCCCACGTCGCGCCGACCAGGCGCTCGCCGTCCCACGACAGCGTCCGCGCCACCGCCCGGTCGAGCACCGTCGCCCCCGCGCGCGTCGCCGCGGCGAACAGGATCGCGTCGAAGCGCGCGCGCTCGACCAGCCACGCGTGGTCGTAGGCGTCGCTGTCGTAGAACCACAGGTCCCAGCGCGGCGTCTTGCCCCACCCCCACAGCGTGCTGCCGGTCTTGCGCCCGAAGCCGGCCGCCTCGACCTCGGCGAGCGCGTCGATCTCGGCCAGGATCGGGATGATCCCCGGCAGCAAGCTCTCGCCCACGTGCGCCCGCGGGTGCGCGCCGGCCTCGAGCAGCAGCACGCGCAGCCCCGCCTTCGCCATCACCGCCGCCGCCGTGCTGCCCGCCGGCCCGCCGCCGATCACCAGCACGTCGACCGCGTCCGGCCCCGCGACCTCCGTCACGAGCGCCCCCTCGTGAGCGGCGCCCCTCTGACGTGCTTCTTCGGACATGCCCCTTCAGCCATGCTCTTTCGACCCTGGCTCCGGGGACATGCCCGAGCGCTCCTGCGGCGTCCCCGTCACCCGCCGGCCCTCGCCCCGCGGTACAGGAAGAAGCAGATCGCCAGCACCAGCGCCAGCGTCGCCAGCTCGCCGACCTCGCCGCCGAGCAGCGGCGGGGCCTTCTTCGGCACCAGGCCCGAGACCACCAGCCCGGCGACCAGCACCCCGGCGAGGCCCTCGCCGGCGACCACCCCGGCGGCCGCGAGGATCCCGGTGCGGGCCTCGCCCTCGGCCGGGCGGCCGCGCTCGGACAGCGCGCGCACGCAGCCGCCGATGAAGATCGGCAGCATCGACGCGATCGGCAGGTACACCCCGATCGCGAACGCCAGGCCCGACACCCCGCACAGCATCGCCGCGCCGGAGATCCCCGCCCCCGTGGCGACCAGGCCCCACGGCAGCTCGCCGCTGAGCACGCCCTCGATGATCGTCTTCATCAGGGTCGCCTGCGGCGCCGCCAGCTCCTTGCCGCCGAAGCCGTAGCTCGACAGCAGCAGCACCGTCCCGGCCACCACCCAGCAGGCGCACGCGGCCCCGATGAGCTGCCCGAGCTGCTGCCAGGCCGGCGTCGCGCCGACCAGGTAGCCGGTCTTCAGGTCCTGCGAGATGTCGCCGGCCTTCGACGTCGCCACCGCCACCACCGTCCCGACCGTCAGCACCGCCGCCCGCGCGCCGAGGTCGTCCCAGCCGAGCGCCGCGAACACGGCCGCGGTGCCGAGCAGCGTCACCAGCGTGATCCCCGACGTCGGCTGCGACGACACCCCGACGATGCCGACGATGCGGGCGGCCACCGCGACCGACAGCAGCCCGAACACCGCCACCCCGAGCGCGCACACCAGCCGGGCGACAAACCCCAGGTCGCCGGCGACGAGCCCGGGCACCAGCGCGACCGCGGCGATCACCACCGCGATCGCCGCGGCGATGAACCCGCCCGGCAGGTCGCGGTCGGTCGCCGCGCCGGCGGCCGCCTTCTCGCCTGTCTCTTTGCGCATGCCCCTTGCGACAGAGACGAACGCACCTGCCATCATGGGCATGTTCTTGAGGACAGTCAGGATCCCCGCCGTCGCCACCGCCCCCGCGCCGATGTAGCGGATGTACTGGCGCCAGATCTGCGACGCGTCCATCTGCGCGATCGTCAGCTCGCGCTCGGGGTAGAGCGGCCCCGGCAGGCCGGCGCCGATCCACGCGATCAGCGGGATCAGGGCCAGCGACGACACCACCGCGCCGGCCACCACCACCGCCGCCTGGCGGTAGCCGAGGATGAACCCGACGGCCAGGAGCGCCGGCGCGAACTCCAGCGCCACCTCGGCCTTGGGCAGGAGCGGCACCGCCGCGCCCGCCTCGCTCGGCACCGCGAACAGCAGCGCCACCAGCAGCTTCATGCCGGCGCCGACCGCCATGCCGCGGAAGATCCACGCGCTGCCGGACGCGCTGGTGGTCGTCGCCCGCAGCACCTCGGCGCAGGCGCGGCCCTCGGGGTACGGCAGCTCGCCGTGGCCGTCGACGATCAGCATGCGCCGCAGCGGGATCATCGCCGCCAGGCCGAGCACCCCGCCGAGCAGGGCCAGCAGCGCGATCTGCCAGAACGGCGGCGCGAGGCCCCACAGGAACAGCGCCGGGATGGTGAAGATCGTGCCGGTCGCCAGCGACGTCGACGCCGAGCCGATCGTCTGTGACAGGTTGGCCTCGAGCAGGCTGGCGCGCCCGCGCAGCAGCGCCACCGTCATCACCGACGCCGGGATCGACGCCGACACCGTCATGCCGACCTTGAGCCCGAGGTAGGCGTTGGCGGCCCCGAACACGACCCCGAGCGCGACCCCGGTGACGACCGCGCGGGCCGTGAACTCGCGCAGGGAGGGCTGGGGGCTCGTCGGGTCGGTCACGGCGGGCCTTCAGCAATACCAGAGGTCCCGACGCCGGCGAAGGCCGCCCCGCCGATCTCGCCGACGCTCAAGCATGGGGGCGAAGCGCCTGGTCCGGCGCATCGGACCGCGGGTGCGGGTGACGCAGCGTCCCGCCGTCGGCGAGCGCGAACCGGCCGGCACGCCGCGGGTCGGGGCCGAAGTCCCTCCGTGCGTCGGCCTCGTCGAGGCCGCGGAGCGCCTCGTCGTCGTCGCCCGGCCCGACGAGGCCGCGTGCTCCGTCCGGCTCACAGGCCCGAGAAGAAGCTGCGCGGGTCCTCGCCGCGGCGGTCGCGGGCCCAGCGGAGCCGCTGGCGGCGCCACGGCGTCAGGTCGATCCGCTGCGGCGCCCGCCAGTGGCCCTCGTGGGCCCGCTGCAGCAGCGGCGCGATCGCCAGCGGGTACTCGATCGGCGTCCGGCAGACCCACGCGACGCCTGTCCCGAAGGCCAGGCGGAGCTCCCACAGCGCCGCCGCCCGCCGCGACTCGCCGAGCCACGGCGCCGGCTCGTCGACGCGGACGCACAGCCCGCGCAGGCGGTCGCGCAGCAGCAGCGGCGCCCCCGGCCAGACCTCGAAGATCCCCGCCTGCGTCGTCGCCAGCAGGCGGTACAGCGGCGTCGGCGGGATCCCCGGCACCCGGCCCGTCGCCGCCCGCCACGCCCACGTGTCGCCCGGCGCCGCCCCCGGCGGCTCCGCGTCGCACAGCGCCCAGTCGATCCGCGCGGCCGACAGCGCCTCGTGGCCGCTGTCGAGCGTCGTGTGCACCCCCACCTCGCGGTCCCACCGCGCGAGCAGCGGCGCCGCCCGGCGGGCCCCGTCGCGCCCGCCGAACACCCGCTCGCCGAGCTCGTCGAGCGCCGCCGACAGCCGCGCCCGGCCCATGTCCTCGGGGACAGGCCCGCTCACCCGCGCCTCCCGGCGAGCGCTCGTCCGACCTTTGAGACAGACACCTCGCCCCGCTCGCCGAAGCGCGACCCCCCGACCGTCGCCCGGGCGCTTCGGTCGCCGTTCGGCCGCCGGACAAGCACCCTGCTGGCAGATCCCCGGCGGATCGTCCTCGCCGCCCACCCGGCTGCGGGGCCCTCGGTCCCGCCCTCACCTGCCCCTCGGGACATGTCCCTTCACCCCTGCCCGTCGCGCCCTGCCCTTGCGAACATGTCCTGGCGGACCTGTCCGCCCGGACTCACTCCGCGCGCTCGCGGCGGAGGCGGCGGACCTGGGCGACGAAGCCGGCCAGCAGGTCGGTGGCGTCGTTGGGGCCGGGGCCGGCCTCGGGGTGGTACTGGACCGAGCCGATCGGGCGCCCGCGGACGCGCAGGCCGGCGCAGGTCCTGTCGAACAGGTTGAGGTGGGTGAGCGCCGCGCCGGCGCCGAGCGACGCCGGGTCGACGGCGAAGCCGTGGTTCTGCGACGTGATCGCGACCTTCTTGTCGTCCTCGTTGCGGACCGGGTGGTTGCCGCCGTGGTGGCCGAACTTCATCTTGAAGGTCCGACCGCCGAGCGCGAGCGCCAGCAGCTGGTGGCCGAGGCACACCCCGAACACGGGCGGCAGCCCCTGCGCGGCCAACAGGCTGCGCAGCTCGGCGATCACCGCCGTCGCCGCGGCCGGGTCGCCGGGCCCGTTGCTGAGCAGGATCCCGTCGGGCCGCATCGCCAGCACCGCGCTCGCCGGCGTGCTCGCCGGCACCACCGTCACCCGCGCCCCGGCGTCGCGCAGGCGCCGGAGGATGCTGAGCTTGATCCCGTAGTCCCACGCCACCACGTGGACGTCGGCCGGCGGCGCCGCGCGGTCCCAGCTCGGCTGGTCCCACGCGTACGGCGTCGCGGTCGTCACCCGGCCGGTCAGATCCTGGCCCTCCATCGACGGCGCCGAGCGGGCCAGCGCCAGCAGCTCCTCGACGTCGTCGTGCTCGCTCGACAGCGCCGCCATCACCGCGCCGCGGTCGCGCAGGTGGCGGGTCAGCGCCCGCGTGTCGACCTCGGCCAGCCCCGGCAGGCCCTTGCGCGCCAGATAGCTGCCGAGGTCCTCCTGCGCCCGCCAGTTCGAGACCACCGGCGACAGCGAGCGGACGACGAGGCCCGCGCAGCCGTGCGCGCGCGACTCCTCGTCGTCCGGGTTGACGCCGACGTTGCCGACCTCGGAGACCGTGAGGCACACCAGCTGGCCGGTGTACGACGGGTCGGTGACGATCTCCTGGTAGCCCGTCATCGACGTGTTGAACACCACCTCGCCGACCACGGTGGTCGCGGCGCCGAAGCCGAGCCCGCGGAACACCCGGCCGTCGGCCAGGACCAGCGCGCCTGGGCGCGCGGCGGGCCCGGCGGCGGCGAGCGGGCGGGCGGCGAGGTCGGGACGGGCTGTTGCTTGGGTCATGGTCCTCCAGACATGTTCTTCAGAGCAGCTCGACCCCGCAGGCGCGCGCCAGCACGGCCATGCGGACCGCCACGCCGAGGGTGACCTGGCGGAGGATCCGGCTGTGCGGGCCGTCGGCGACCGCGTCGGCGATCTCGACGCCGCGGTTGATCGGCCCCGGGTGCATCACGATCGCGCCGGGTGCGAGCAGGCGCAGACGCGCGGGCGTCAGCCCCCAGGCCGCGTGATAGCTCGCCGCGTCCGGGATCGCCACGTCGGCCCCGAGCCGCTCGCGCTGGATCCGCAGCATCACCGCCACGTCGGCCCCGGCCAGCGCCTCGTCGAGGCTCGGCGCGACGGTCGCTCCCAGGCGCGCGGCCAGCTCGGGCGGGGCCAAATCGCCGGGCCCCGCGACCACGCACTGGGCCCCGAGGGTGCGGAACAACTGCAGGTCCGAGTGCGCGACCCGGCCGTGGCGGACGTCGCCGCAGACCGCCACGCGCAGGCCGGTCATCGCCCCCTGCGCCGGGGCGCGGCCGAACGCCTCGAGGATCGTCAGCGCGTCGAGCAGGGCCTGCGTCGGGTGCTCGTTGACGCCGTCGCCGGCGTTGACGACGCGGGCGCGCATGACCTCGGTCCAGGCGCGCGGGACCCCGTCGCGGCGGTCGCGGACGACGACCGCGTCGAAGCCCATGGCGTCGAGGTTCTGCAGCGCGTCGCGCTCGCTCTCCCCCTTGCTCGCCGAGCTGGCGGCGTCCTGCACGAAGTGGACGACCTCGGCGCCGAGCCGGCGCGCCGCGACCTCGAAGCTGAGGCGGGTGCGCGTGCTCGGCTCGGAGAACACGCTCAAGATCTGGGCCCCGCGGAGGATCGGCAGCTCGCGGGCCCCGGTGCCCTCGGCGAGCGGCAGGACGCGGGTGGCTGCGGCGAGTACGGCGCAGGCCTCGGCCGGCGACAGGTCGGCGATCTCGCACAGGTCGCGGCCGGGACGACGACCCCGCCGCGTCGCCGCGCCCCCGTCGCCGCTGTCGCCCGCGCGGTGCATCCTTCTACCTGGCGCGGAGGGATAGCGCCGGCCTGCGCGTCGCGTCAACCCGCGCACCCCCTCGCGCCCGGACCGCGGCGGTGCCCTGGCTCACCTGCCTGTCACTCCTGGTACCCTGCGACGAGGGCCCCATGGACCGCGAACCCACCGTCACCAGCGCCGCCGTCCTTCTCATCGGCAACGAGCTCCTCAGCGGCAAGATCCGCGACCAGAACGGCCACGAGCTGGCGAAGATGATGCGCCGGCGAGGGATCCGCCTGGTCGAGATGTGCACCGTCGAGGACGACCTCGGCGCGATCGGCGAGGCGCTCCTCCGCTTGCTCGCCCGCGTGCCGTTGGTGTTCACCAGCGGCGGCGTCGGCCCCACCCACGACGACGTGACGATGGAGGCGATCGCGCGGGCCATCGGCCGCCCGCTGCGACGCGACCCGGACATGGAGCGGACCCTGCGCGCGCACTTCGGCGAGCGGATCACCGAGGCCGCGCTGAAGATGGCCGACCTGCCGGAGGGCACCGCGCTGACGGCCGCCCGCGGCTGGCCGGTGATGCGGATCGACCTGCCCGCCGGTGCGCAGGACGGTGCGCGGCGGATCTACGTGCTGCCGGGCATCCCGGAGCTGTGCCGGGCCAAGATCGAGGCGCTCGAGAAGATCCCCGGCGAGCTGCCTGACGCCGGTGGTTGGGCGCTGGAGACCCTGCACACGGAGATGGACGAGTCCGACCTGGCGGCCAGCTTGAACCGGGTCGTGGCCGACTATCCGGACGTCGAGATCGGGTCCTATCCGCGCTGGCTGAGCGGCGACGACGGGCGGCTGCGCTGCGTCGTGCGCGTGACCTTTGAGGCCATCGGCGCGCACGCCGGGCGAGCGGGCGACGCCCGGGACGCCCTCGCGCGGGCGCTCGGCGACGCCGCCGTCCTGACGGTCCCGCCGGACGGCGCGCTCTTGTGACCATCCCTCCGCCGAAAGTTCCGTGCTAGCTTCCCGGCCATGCGCCGCAGCCTGACCGCGCTCTTCTTCACCAGCGCATTGCTGGCCGTCTCTGGGTGCAGCCAGCCCAAGAAGGACCTGTTGGCGCTCCCCGCGGCGTACGACCCGCAGGGCGCCGACCTCACCTTTAACAAGAAGAACCTGGAGAGCTTCAACATGATGAAGCCCCAGGAGCGCGACGACTTCGTCAAGGCGCTGAAGGAGAAGCCGGGCAGCTTCCGCGGGCAGGCGGTCACGGAGGCGGGCAACGGCATCGCGGCGGGGGTCGAGGGCTCGGAGCACGGCGCCTGGGAGACCTTCGCCCACGTCACCGAGCCGGTGCTGTTCGAGATCACGATCGACTACCGGATCTTCTCGACCGAGGAGCTCGGCCGCCCGCTCGGTCGCAACCTCCCGATCTCCTTCACTGGCACGCTCGTCGACCTGCGCTACGACGCCGACGCGAAGCCGCGCAAGCTGACCATCCAGGTCAAGGCCGACGCGATGGAGCTGATCACCGACAAGACGACCCCCGCGAGCTGAGCGAGCCTCACTTGTTTGAATCAGTCGGCTCACCCCTGACCTGGGGCGCGTTCCTCGTCGGCATCCTCTTCCTGCTGGCGATCGACCTCGGGCTCTTCAACCGCAAGCCGCACCGCGTGTCGATGCGCGAGGCGCTGATGTGGTCCTGCATCTGGGTGCTGCTGAGCCTGGCCTTCAACGGCTGGGTCTGGCACGCCTACGGCTCCGAGAAGGCGCTCGAGTTCCTCAGCGCCTACCTCATCGAGAAGGCGCTCTCGGTCGACAACATCTTCGTGTTCATCGTGCTGTTCCGCTACATGCGGGTGCAGCAGGAGTACATGCACCGGATCCTGTTCGCCGGGATCCTCGGCGCGCTGATCCTGCGCGGCATCTTCATCGTCGCCGGCCTGGCGCTGATCGAGATGTTCACCTGGTCGCTGTACCTGTTCGGCGGCTTCCTCGTGTTCACCGGCCTGCGCCTGTTGTTCGTGCGCGAGGGCGGCGAGGACGAGGAGGGCCAGGACAACTGGGTCAAGCGCTGGGCCGAGCGCTACTTCCGCGTCACCAAGGAATTCCAGGGCCCGCGCTTCTTCGTCACCCGCGACGGCAAGCGCTACGTGACGACCCTGTTCGTCACCCTGCTGATGGTCGAGACCGCCGACGTCGTGTTCGCGCTCGACTCGATCCCCGCGATCTTCGGCATCAGCACCGACCCGTTCATCGTCTTCACCAGCAACGTGTGCGCCGTCATGGGCCTGCGGGCGATGTTCTTCCTGCTGGAGAACGTGATCGACCGCTTCTGGCTGCTCAAGTACGGCCTCGGTCTGGTGCTGTCGTTCGTCGGCGTCAAGATGCTGCTCGGCGTCGGCTACCCGCCGTACCTCGAGCCGTTCCACATCCCCGTCGGCGTCTCGCTCGCGACCGTGTCGGTCCTGATCGGCGGCGCCATCACCCTCAGCCTGCTGTTCCCGCCCAGCCACCCGGCCGAGCCGAACAAGTAGATGTTTCCAAAGACATGTCTGCAAGGACATGTCTTGAACGCCAGGCATCCGCGCGCGCCCGTCTGCGCCGTCCGCGTCCCGGGGGCGTAAGAGTACCCTGCGTCCTCGCTCCCGGACGCCAGGGTCGATGCGGTGCGCGCCGAACGTGCGGGGCGAGGACGCGTCGTCCGTCACGTCACGATGCGGCGGGCTCGAGTCACGCACGGAGTGCCGAGCTCGAGCGCGCCGAGCTCCGGGCGCTCCCACGCCGAACCGCTCGCTCGACATCATCCGCGCTCGCGCCCGGAACCCACGCGCCGCGCCACTGTCTGACCCGCCATGACGCCCGCCGCGCTCGCGCTCGTCCTCGCCCTCGCTCCCGCCGCGTCATCGACCGGCACGTCGGGACAGGTCTCTTGGGACAGCGCAGCGAAGGCCGCCCGGGCCGCGGTCGCGCGCGCCGGCCTGGCCGACCCGGGCGACCAGACCCTCGGCGAGCGGGCCGCCGCCGCCGGCCTGGGGCGGGCCGAGGTCGTACGTGTCCTCGAGGACATGTACGCCGCCTGCAGCGCCGCCCCCTGCCCCGCCCTGGCCCAGGAGCGCGCCACCGGCCTCCTCCTCGACGCCCTCGGCGAGATCGGCCTCCCGGCCGACGCGCCGATCCTCCTGCGCCTCGACGCGATCGGCATCTACCAGGCCGAGCGCGCCCTCGAGGCGATCCTCACCCGCGCCATGGCCGACGCGATCCCGAAGGCCCGCTGCGCCGCGCCGACCCCGGGCGAGGTCGCGGCGGCCCGCCTCGCCCTGGCCGACTTCGCCGTCCTCCGCCGCCGCGGCGGCGTCCTCGGCGGCGACGCCCCGACCCCCGCCGAGCTCGACGACCTCGTCTACTTCTTCGCCGCCGTCGCCGACGCCGGCCCGCTCGTCGGCGGCGCGGTCGAGGCCAGCCCCGGCAGCCCGCTGACCCCGGCCGCGCCCGACCCCGAGAACGACCGTCTCGCCGCCGCCGCGAGCGACGCCCGGGCCCGCGGCGACGTCGTCGGCCTCGTCCAGCACGGCCGCGCCTACCTCGCCCGGCTCGGCTTTCCCGGCCCGATCCAGGGCAGCGCCGAGAGCCACTGGGCGTGGGGCGGCGCCCGCTACTCCTACGTCTTCCGCGACCTCGCCCTCGGCGCCGAGCTGCTCGGCGACCCGACCCTGGCCGGCCGGCTCTACCGCCGCGCCGACCCCGGCGGCGGCATGTGCGGCACCAGCGTCTCCTACCGCTGGGCCGAGCAGGTCCGCGGCGCCATCCGCAGCGCCGAGCGGGCCGGCGACTGCCGCGTCGCCGTCCCCGAGCGGCTCCTCGACGTCGATGGCCCTCGGGACATGTACCCGCGGCCAGCCCCCGACAGCATGGACTACGGCCCCGCCCGCCTGGCCGCCGCCGGCTTCGACGTGGCCCGGCTGTACCGCGGCGCCCTCCTCACCGCCGGCCGCGACGCCGAGCCCGCGGTGCTGCGCGCCGCCCTCGAGCGGGCGCCCGAGCCGCTGCGCGCCGCCGCTCTGGCCCGCCTCGGTCGCCGCGGCCCCGAAGCCTGGGAGGCGCGCGTCCACGCGATCGAGGGCCTCGCCGACGTCAGCGGCCGCGCCGCGCTCGCCGAGCTCGAGCGCCGCCTGCCCGACCTGGCTGACGGCCCGCGCCAGCGCGCGCTCGCGGCGATCGGCGCCGTCGCCGATCGGCCTGCGTGGGACCCGTGCGACCCCGACGACCCCGGCATCTACTTCGGCAGCATCAGCAGCCAGTGGTCGCGCCACGTCACCGGCCTCGGCGGCAGCTGCGAGACCGTCCTGCGCCTCCACGAGGCGGAAACGCTGGCCCGCTCGCTCACCGCGTGGCTCGGCGCCGAGGACCCCGGGACGCGCGAGGCCGCCGCCGTCGCGCTCGGCAAGATCGGCCACCGCGCCGCGCTCCCGGCCCTGCGCGCCCGCCTGCGCGATCCCTACGCCCCCGACGGCCTGCAGAGCTGCGACGAGGCCCGCTGCCGCAAGTTCTTCCCGGTCCGCGACGCCGCCCGCGAGGCGATCGCCGCCATCACCGAGCGCAGCGCCCACGACGCCCGCTGGCGCCGCAACGACCGCCGGCGCTGAGCGCTCCGAACTCCAGGACCCATGAGGACATGCCCATGAGAGCATGCTCGCTCGACCATGTCCAAAAGACCGGGCCCGATCTCACGCTCGACGCCCGTCCGCGAGCACCCACCGGGCTGACCGCCGCGACCCGGAGCCCGCTGGGCGTCACCCCGCCGCGAGGCGCGGCATCATTCGGGCGACGCGCACAGCCCCGAGCGGTGGGCCCCCCGTACGAGCGGAGCTCCAGCTTCACGTCGCCGCGGGCCTGGTGCTTCGGCCTGCGCTCCGCCGCGACCACCTCCGCCGCACTTCTTCCTTCTCTCGGAAAAGACCTCACAGCCCCTCGAGGTGGGCCCGCTGGACGATCCGCGCGTCGAGCGTCACGTAGCCGCGGGGGCCGGCGCACAGGCGCACCGGGCTGAGGTCGACCAGCTCGAGGCGGCCCTCGCTGTCGGCGCTGGCGGCCCCGAAGTGGCGGACCAGCGCGTCGAGGCGGAGCAGCAGCCCGGCCAGCTCGCGCAGGCCCGGGTCCTCCTTGCGGCGCAGCGGCACCCCGGCGACGATCGCCTGGGCGAACAGCATCGCCTCGGCCGGGTCGAGCGGCGACAGGCGCAGCACCACCTCCTGGTGCCCCGCCAGCGCGCGGCCGAACAGCGCCGTCTCGCCGCTCTGCAGCGCCACCGCGCCGCAGTGGATCTCGAGCCCCTCGCCGATCTGCTCGGCCACCAGCACCCCGTCGAGGTGGGCCGTCGGCGCCCGCTCCTCGACGTTGCTGACGATCGTCGCGTAGGCCCGGCGGACCGCCGCCGACGTCGTCAAATCGAGCACCACCGCCCCGAGCTCCTGCTTGCGGCGGAGGTCGGGGCTGACCGCCTTGAGCACCACCGGGAACCCGATCTGCTCGGCGAACTGGGCCGCGCCGCTGGCCGAGCTGGCGACCGCCTGGCGCGTCACCTCGATGCCGAAGCCGCGCAGCACCACCTTGCTCTCGTGCTCCGACAGCGCCTGCCCGGCCGAGCGCAGCACCTCCTCCGCGCGGGCCAGCGCCGCCGGCTCGAGCGTCGGCGCCGCCTCGTCGGCGGCCGCGCGCACCAGCGCCTCTGCGCGCTCGCGGCGGAGCAGCGCGCGCTGGGCCAGGAACGCGTCGGTGGTCGCGTTCGCCGGCCCGCGCCGCCGCAGGCCCGGGTGCGGCGCCTCCATCCCGTGGTCGTCGCCCTGCAGCGGCAGCGCCCGCCGGGCCTGGCGCCACAGCGCCGCCGCCGACGCTGCCTCTTCGGACATGCCCTCAACGACATGTTCCTTCGGACCTGTCCCATGCGACATGCTCTCCGCGTCGAGCAGCAGCGCCAGCACCCCCGGGCTCGGGAACACCGGCCCGGTCAGGCGCTCGAGCGCGTGGGCGGCCGCCGCCTGGCCGAGCGACGGGTGGCGCGGCTGGTCGACGCGCGGGGCCTCGACCCCGAGCGGCACCACCACCTGGCGCGCCCCGGCCGTGCGGGCCCAGCGGGCCCAGCCGGCGTGCAGGCTCGCCGCCGGCACCATCCCCGCGGTGCGGCAGCCGGCCAGCTCGGGCGCCGCCAGCCACTCGGGCAGCCACCCCGGCGCCGGGCACAGCGACAGCCGCGGCCGCATCCCGGCCGCCTCGAACGCCGCCCGCAGCCCGGCGAGCGCCGCCGCGTCGGGCCCGACGATCACCAGCTCCCCGCCCTCGATCGCCAGCTCGGCCGCCGGCCCGAGCGTCCGCGAGGACAGCCCGACCGGCAGCTCCGGCCCCGTGATCACCAGCAGCGCCGGCGGCCGCTCGCGCAGCGCTCGCAACAGCGTCGGCGACGGCTCGCGCGCGACCACGACCGCCGCGCCCTGCTCGCGCACGCGGCGGGCCAGCGCCGCCTCGCCGAGCACCTCGCCGGGGCCGGCGAACGCCGCCCCGACGTCCTCGCCGACCAGCGCCTCGCCGGCCAGCAGCGCCCGCAGGGCGGACCTGGTCGATGAGGCAGCTCGCTCGACGGCGGTCACCAAGGCGCGCCCGTCACACGATCACCGGCTTCCACAGCTCGCTGTGGAGCTGCTTGACCGCCTCGGGCCACGCGCCCGGCAAAACCCAGTCGGCGCGCGTCCAGGAGGCGTCGACCTCCGCGTTCTCGCCGGGGAACAGGATCACGCGGGCGCCCGGGCCGCGCGACGCCAGCGCCGCGGGCACCGGCTGGTCGGCCCCGCCGAGCCACAGCAGCGTCCCTGCCGTGTGCTGGTCGAGGTACTCCGGCCCGACCGGCTTGGCGCCGATCGACGCCAGGGCCGCGCGCGTCGCCTGGTCGAGGTCTTCGCGGGCGAAGTGACGCAGCGGACCGCGGCCGCTGTGCTGCTCGAGGCGGGCGACCCACTCGGGCAGGTCGACCAGGCTCGCCTCGTTGTCGTACTCGGCGTCGATGATCGCCGGCAGCTCGTACCACGGCAGCGTGCCGGCGACGATCGCCGTGATCGACGCCAGCCGCTCCCACTCGACCTCGGGCTCTTGCAGCCACAGCGCCTCGGCGCCGCCGAGCGTCTCCGCGACGGCCAGGCCCTCCTCGGTGTGCGGCAGGAACACCAGCAGCGGGTGCAGGCGCTCTTGCAGCGGCTTGAGGCCGGCCGGCCCGAGGAACGTCAGCCCGTCGGCGCCGAACCGGCTGACCGCGCCGATCACGAACTGGTCGGCGCGTCCGGCGTCGCCGGGGCAGACCGCGCTGACCGTGGCGCCGCGCTCGCTGCCGATGTCGCGGGCGAGGCACAGAGCCGCGGCGCTGGCCGGATGGATCCCCTGCGGGGTGCGCTGGGCGTAGACCAGGATATGAGCCATTAGTCGAGACCGTGCTTCCGTTTGATGAGCTCGAGCTGCTTCTGGTACTCGATCTCGAACGTGGAGGTGTTCTCGGTGAGGTGCTTGAGGTGGCGCCGCACCTCGCGGTCGAGGTCCTCGTCGGCCTGCATGTGGCGGCGGAGGATCTCTTTGAGCTTCTTCCGGATCACGGAGTCGTCGGCGTAGATCTCGGACACGAACTTGCTCTGCATGAACAGCTCGAGCAGCTGATTGGCGATCCAGTTCAAAGCCTCTTCCCCGATGCCGAAGTCCTGCTCGTCCGCCATCGAGCGCTTGACCTTGAACAGCTCGGAGTAGGCCAGCTTCTTCCGCTCGAGCTCGTCCTTCGCGCGATCGGTGAGCTCGCGGTCCTTGCGTCGGTACTCCTTGAGGATCGACTCGACATCCCGTTTGAACTCTTCGCGGTCGCTGACCTCGAGGTCGCCGGCGTCGACCAGGGTCTTGTTCACGGCTTCGACGATCGTCGAGATCTTACTTGAATAAAGACGCATGGGGTGGGCCGAGGATAGGCGTAGCTTTTCCGAGCGTCCAGGGTGCGGTACCAACCACGGGCGTGCAGCCCCGCCTCATCGTCGCCGCCGGCCTCGTCTGGCTCGGCCCCCACCGCCTCCTCGTCCAGCGCCGACCGGCCGGCGCCCGCCACGGCGCCGGCGCCCTCGAGCTCCCCGGCGGGAAGGTCGAGCCTGGTGAGTCACCGCGCGCCGCGCTGCGCCGGGAGCTCGTCGAGGAGTGGGGCCCCGCCGCGGGCGAGCTGCCGATCGGCGCCGTCGCCGAGGTCCTGCATCACGTCTACCCCGGCCCCGGCCCGGAGGTCCTGCTCGTCGTCTACCACGTCGACGCCTGCGCCTGGCTGGGCACCGACTGGCACGCCGCCCTGCGCCTCGAGGCCGACGCCGCCGTCGTCGCCCACGACCTCGACGCCCTCCCCGTGGGCGAATTCCTGGCCGCCGACCGCGAATTCATCGCCGACGTGCGCCACGGCCGGATCCACCCCCCGCCGCTCCCCATCCGTCCCTGAGCGGCTCCGCCCGTCCCCGGCCGGCCTGGACCCTCGAGAGCACCCGCCGGCGCGCGCGGGCCCCGCTCGCACCTGTCCTTGCGACCATCCTCGCGCCGGGCCCACGCTGTGAGCCGGTGCCGCCGCGAGCGGGGCGTGAGGACACCCTCCTCGTCGATCTGGCGGCGTCCGCCCCCACCTGCTGCGCGAGGGCCGCTCCGCGCTCGCCGGGCGGCACCCCCGGCGCCCGTCCGGCGATCGCGCGCACAACCTGTCTTTCCAGCCACCTCCCGCGTCTGCGCGTGACGGCCGCCCGGCCGCGGCGTATGGTCGGGGCGATGCCCGCGCCCCGCGATTTCTCCGAGTTCTGGCCCTTCTATCTCGGCGAGCACCGCCACCCCGTCAATCGCGCGCTCCACTACGTCGGCACCGGCAGCGCCTACCTCTTCCTCGCCTGGATCGCCTGGACCGGCCGCTGGAGCCTGTTCCCGCTGGCCCTGGTGATCGGCTACGGCCCCGCGTGGATCGGTCACTTCTTCATCGAGCGCAACAAGCCGGCCAGCTTCAAGTACCCGCTGTGGTCCCTCGTCGGCGACATGAAGATGCTGCGCCTCCGGCTCACCGGGCGCATGCGCGGCGAGATGATCCGCCTGTTCGGCAGCACCGCCCCCGCGCCCGACGCCCCCCAGCGCGCCCGCACCTGACCCGCCGCCGCCGCGAGCATCCTGTCCTGAAGGACAGTCACGTCTGTCCCTGAAGACCTGTCCTCCAGGACAACCCACCGTCTCCCCCCACCTCCTCCCGGGCCGCGTCGCCTCTGCCCGCTCGCCCCCTCCGGCCGTCCCCGGGCTCCTCCACGCGCCCGCATGCCCTCGCTCCCGCTCACCCTCGAGGCCGCCCTGCGCGACGCGCGTTCACCCGACCCGACCTCGCGCAGCGTGGCCGTGCGTCACCTGGCCGCCGCGCTGCTGGCCGAGCTCGGCGATCCGTCACCGGCCCTGCACCTCGCGGCAGCGCACCCGCGCGGCGAGGCCGTGGTCGCCGCCTTGACCGCCGCGCTCGCCGATCCCGTCGTCCCGGTCCGGGCCATGGCCGCGACCGGCCTCGGGCAGCTCGGCGAGCCCGACGTCATCCCCCACATCGACCCCTGGCTGCAGGACCCCGACCCCGGGCCCGACGCCGGCTACCTGCGCGAGTGCGCCGCCATCACCTGCGTCCTGCTCGGCCTCGCCGCCGCCCCCGAGCACCTCGTCAAGCCCGACGAAACCGAGGGCCCGCGCCCCGTCGAGGCCCCGCCGGCCGCCCCGCACCCCTTGCGTCCTCCGGGACATGTCCCGAGCGACCTGTCCCGAATCACCTATGAGGCCGCGCTCGCCCGGATCACCGCGGCCCTCCGCGCGCCCGCGCCCGACCTGCGGTTCCAGGCCGCCGGCGGCCTCGTCGAGCTGGCCGGCCGCGCCGCCGAGCCGGCCCTGTGCGCCGCCCTCGACGGCGAGGCGCACCCGCAGGTCCGCCTCGCCCTCGTCAGCGCCCTCGCCGAGCTCGACCCGCCGGGCCCCGAGGCCTGCACGCGCCTCGCCGCCGTGGTCGCCGACCCGCGCGCCGCCACCGAGCTCGCCTTCGCCGCCGCGCTCGGCCTCGCCGCCGCCCGCGACCCCCGCGGCGGCCCGCCCCTGCTCCTCGCCTTGCAGCGCTCCGGCGACCGCGCCCGCGCCCTCGAGGCCCTCGCCGCGCTCGGCCCCGCCGCCCCGCCGGCCGCCGTGCCCCCGATCGTGAAGATCGCCCGCGGCTGGCTCACCCCCGCCGTCATGCGCGTCCGCGCCGCCTACGTCCTCGTCCGCATCGCCCCCCGGATCGGCCAGCCGCTGTTCGACGAGCTCGCCCGCAGCAGCCGCCCCGCCGTCCAGGAGGCCGTCGCCGACGCCCGCGCCGCCCTCGCCGCCCTCGCGCTCGAGGACATGCCCCCCAAGACATAGCCTCCGGGACCTGTCCGCAAGACCTTGTGACGATCCCCGCCGCCGCGCGCCGCTCGACGACGCTCGACGACCGCCCGCGCTGGAGCTCCGTCTCGACGAGCTCGCCGGCACCGCCCCGCCGCAGGAGGCCGTCGCCGACGCGCGCGCCGTCCTGACGCTCAAGGACATGCTTCGAAAGGCAAGGACCCGCAGCAGGACCGCTCGCGCGCGCTGTGCGGCGCCGTCCTCGTCGCTGCGGCTCGTGTTTTCGATCGCCTCGGCTACGACGCCGCCACGACCGACCACGTCGCTGAACTCGCCGGCGTCAGCGTCGGGTCGCTCTATCAAGACTTCCCGGGCAAGGACGCGCTCCTCACCGCCCTGCCCGAGCGCCACGCCGAGGAGGTCGCCGCCCTCGTCGCGGCGGCGCTGGCCGACGTCGCCACGCCGACCGAGCCCGCCTTGCGCCGGCTCGTGACCGACCTGATCGCGCTGCATCGCCGGCAGCCGCGCCTGCAAGCGCTGTTGCACGGCCCGGCGGCCTTCCGCGAGCGCCCGCTCGCGGCCAGCCCGGGCGCCGGCGCCTTGCTGGCGAGCGCCGCGGCCTGGCTGCGCGGCCGCGGACACGCGCGTGACGAGCGGCTCGACGCCTACGTGCTGCTGCAACGGACCGAGTCGCGGGTCCACGCGGCCGCGCTCGAGCCCCCGGCGTTCGCCGGCGATCGGGCGCTGGAGGACGGTGTGGCCCGGGCCGTGCTGGCCTTCGTCGGCGCCAGAGGCCCTGCGATCCAGCGCACAGCGCCCGGCCGCCCGCTTTGCCACCCTCGCCTCGTGACGCCCGCCACCGCCACCGATCCCCGCAGCGACCTCGCCACCGCCTACGAGCGCGCCTTGCAGCACCTCCGCGGCGTACAGGCGGCCAAGGGCGCCGTCGGCGGCGAGGTGATCTGGAACCCGATGCTCGTGTGCCAGTACGTGATCGCCTGTCACGTCCTCGGGCGCCCGATCGCCCCGGTGCGGCGGCAGCGGATCCGCCTCGCCCTCGAGCGTCAGGTGCGGGCCGACGGCGGCTGGGGCATGCACCCCGACAGCGACAGCTGGCTGTTCCACACCACCCTCGGTTACGTCACCCTGCGCCTGCTCGGCCACCCGCCCGACGACCCGCTGGCCGCCGGCGCGCTGCGGTGGATCCGCGCTCACGGCGGCGTCACCAAGAACCCGACGTGGGGGCGGATCTGGCTGGCCCTCCTCGGCCTCTACCCGTGGCAGTGCGTCCAGCCGATCCTGCCCGAGATGTGGCTCTTGCCCGAGGCCGCGCCGGTCCACCCGCGCCGCCTCTACTGCCACATGCGCCTGATCTACCTCGGGCTCAGCTATCTCTACGGCGCCCGCGTCCAGGCTCCCGACTCGCCTGTCCTTCGGGACATCCGCGACGAGCTCTACGACGGCGGCTACGACCGCGCCCCGTTCCGCGCCCACCGCGACGACATCGCCGCCACCGACCTGTACGAGGCGCCAGGCGCCGGCCTGCGCGCCGCCTTCGCCGCCATGCGGGCGCTCGACCGCGCCGCCCCCGGCCTCGTGCGCAAGCGGGCCCTCGCCCGCGCCATCGACCACGTCCTGTTCGAGCTGCGCAGCACCGGCAACGTCTGCCTCAGCCCCGTCAACGGCCTGCTGTTCAACCTCGCCCTCCACCACCACGACCCGCACCACCCCGAGCGCGACGCCGCCTTCCGCGGCCTCGAGTACTGGTTCTGGGAGGACGACGTCGACGGCACCCGGATCTGCGGCGCCCGCAGCGACATCTGGGACACCTCCTTCCTCCTCCAGGCCCTGTGCGAGGGCCCGCGGAGCGCCACCGCCGAGGCGCTGGGGAGCAGCGCCGCCGCCTGGCTGGCGACCGCGCAGATCCGCGGCGACATCCCCGGCGGCGCCGCGCACTACCGCGAGCCCGCCGACGGCGGCTGGGGCTTCGCCGACGAGCGCCACCCGTGGCCCGTCAGCGACTGCACCGCCGAGGCGCTCGAGGCCCTGATCCACTGCGCCGACCACCGCCTCGCCGAGCCGCTCCCGCGCGAGCGCCAGCTCGCCGCCCTGCGGTTCGTCCTGCGCCGTCAGAACGAGGACGGCGGGTTCGGCTCCTACGAGCCGCGCCGCGGCAGCCTCGTGCTCAAGCACTTCAACCCGGCCGAGATCTACGGCAACTGCATGCTCGAGTACTCGTACACCGAGTGCACCGCGAGCTGCGTCCGCGGCCTCGCCCTCGCCCGCGTTCGCCTCGGCGACGCCATCCCGCCGGGCCTTTTGGCCGACGTCGACGCCGCGATCGAGCGCGGCGTCGCCTTCCTCCTCCGCGCCCAGCACCCCGACGGCGGCTGGCTCGGCTTTTGGGGCATCAACTTCACCTACGGCACCTTCTTCGCCGTGCACGCCCTCCTCACCACCGGCCTGCCCCGCCAGCACCCCGCGATCCGCCGCGCCGTCGCCTGGCTGCTGCGCCGCCAGCGGCCCGACGGCGGCTGGGGCGAGAGCTTCGAGGGCCTGCTCGACGGCCGCGACGTCCAGCTCCCCCCGCACGAGCCCAGCCTGGTCGCCCAGACCGCCTGGGCCGTCCTCACGCTCATGGCCGCCGAGACCGCCGAGGAGGCGCCCGCGATCGAGCGCGCGATCGCCTACCTCCAGGCCCGCCAGCAGCCCGACGGCAGCTGGCCGCGCGAGCGCGCCAGCGGCGTGTTCTTCAACACGGCCGTCCTCGACTACGACCTCTACCGCCAGATCTTCCCCGCCTGGGCCCTGGCCCGCCGCCTCGGCCGCACCGCCGAGTGACCCCGGGCCGCATTCGCCGCCGGCCGCCTTCCCTGTGAGACATGCCCGATGGAACATGGCCTAAAGCACATGCTCGTTCGAGCATGCCCCTGAGAGCACGCCGTGCGCAGCCGCTCGCCTCCGCCGCTCGCCGTGACCGCGGCGCACGCGGACGAGCGCGCGCCGGGGCGAGCGCTCACGCGAAGAACTCGCGGATCCGGTCCGTCGCCGCCAGCGCGTCGCGGCGGCCGAGCTCGATCATCCGCGTCGCCAGGCTGCCGTCGAGCAGCAGGATCGACGCCAGCTCGGTCGTGCGGGCGACGGGCGAGCGGCTGAGGCAGCGGATGATCGCTCGCCGGATCGGGTCGATCCCCGAGTCTGCGAGGTCGCGGCGGATGAACGACGCCGTGACCGCCGCCAGGTCCTCGCTGGGCCGGAACACCAGCGTCGGCACGCGGCGATACGGCAGGTCGCGCGCCTGGTCGAGGCGCTCGGTCACCGCCGCGAACTCGGCGGCCCCGAGCACCTCGTCGATCGCCGCGAACATGCGGTTGATCCGCAGCAGGTTGTCGACGTCGTGCGAGACCGGGTCGAGCAGCAGCGCGCCGAAGATCTTGCCCAGCATGAACACGAAGCCGGGGACATCGGGCGCGTCCATCGGCTGCGGCGCGGGCGAGCGCTCGAGCAGCGAGATGACCACCACCCGGTCGGCGCCGGCCCGCAGCGCCGGGCCGATCGGCGTGCCGAAGCGGAGCGCCCCGTCCATGTAGGAGCGCCCCTCGATGTTGCGCGCCGGGTACACCAGCGGCAGCGCCGACGAGGCCAGCACCCGCTGGGCGTCGATCGGCGTCAGGTGGGTGCGCGCGTGGGTTTGGCTCGGGCGCAGCTCGACCCCCGGCGCCAGCTCGGCGAACAGCGTCGTCCGCCCGTCGCACACGTCGAGCGCCGCGATCGCCAGCGAGCGCACCACCCCCGCCTCGACGTTCGCGTGCAGCCGGTCCCACGCGATCACGCGCTCCAGCAGGCGCTCGGTCGGGCGCGGGTCGAACAGCGAGCGCCCCACGTACGGCGAGCTTCGGCTGGCGTACTTCGCGTAGCGGCCCGGCAGGTGCCAGAGCGGCCAGCCCCACAGCGTCAGCGGCGTGCAGCGCAGGGTGTCGCGCAGCGCGAGCCGCTGCCACACGTCGACCAGCCCGGCGACGCGGTGATCGGCGTGGTGCGCGTTGGCGGCCATGTACGCCGCGTTGAGCGCCCCCACCGACGTCCCGGCGAAGACGCTGAAGAGCGGCGCCCCGCTCGCCCCGCGCACGCCCAGCACGTCGACGAGCCCGTCGAGCACCCCGACCTGGTACGCGCCTCGCACGCCGCCGGCCGACAGCACGAGCGCGGTGTGGGGTCGCTTGGGCACGGGCATGGCCGTCGGCTCCGGCGCGGCGGGCCCGTCGCCGCGCGACGCGCCCGACCCCCCAGTATGGCACCCGCCGCCGACCTGCCCTCACCGCGAGCGATCGCCTCACCCCGGCGGCTCCGCCGCCCGACGACATGCCCCCAAAGACATGTTTTATCGATCAGCTCGTCGCTCGCCGCCGCGCCGCGCTCCGTCCGCGCGCCGCCATCCGGCGGCACCGCCCTGCCGCCCCGCGGACCGCTCCGCCGATCCCCCTCCGCGGACCGCGGAGGCCGGCGCCACGCCCGGGCGCTCGCTCGACCACCGCCGCGTGGCCGGCCGCGACGCGCCGAAGACATGGCGTATCGATCAGCTCGTCGATCACCGCCACGCCGCGCTCCGTCCCTGCGCCGCCACCCGGGCGGCACCGCCCTGCCGGGACCGCTCCGCCGACCCCCTCCGCGGATTGCGGAGGCCGGCGCCACGCCCGGGCCCTCGCGTGTCCGGCCGCGACACGCCGGTGCCCCCGCATCCGCCCGTGCGGCATCGTGCCTTCGTCGTGCTCGACGCCGCCGGTGCCCCCGCGCCCGCCCGTGCGGCGGATGGTGGAGGCCGGCGCCACGCCCGGGCCCTCGCGTGTCCGGCCGCGAAACGCCGGTGCCCCCGCGCTCGCCCGTGCGGCATCGTGCCTTCGTCGTGCTCGACGCCGCCGGTGCCCCCGCGCCCGCCCGTGCGGCATCATGCCTTCGTCGTGCTCGACGCTGCCGACCTCACCCGCGCGATCGCCCAGGCCCGCGGCGGCCGCGTCGTCTGCCGCGCCCTCGAGCGCGACGACCCAGCCGCCGCCTCCGACCTGCCCGACGACGACTTCGCCGATCTCCTGCGCGGCGAGCTGCTGTCGGCCGCGCCGGCGGCGAAGCAGGCCGACCCGTTCGCGCAGGCCCTCGCCGACCTCGCGCGGATCGTCGACCTCCCCGGCCGTCCCTTCCCGTGGGTCGAGGCCGACCCCGCCGCCGCTCGCTCCAGCGTCGTCGGCCTGCTCATGCGCGGCATCTACGACGACGACGCGCGCATGCCCCTCGCCACCGCCGAGGCCCTGGCCGCGCGCTTCTTCGCCGGCTTCGGCGACCGCGCCCGCTGCTTCTGGCGCGCCCACGGGCACCCGCTCGCCGGGGCGATCGTCGAGCACGTCCTCGCCGTCGTCGACCCGCGCCGCGCCGCCCTCCTCGCCTTGCTCGACGACGGCCCGCGCCGCGACTGAGCGGCGCCCCTCGCCGAACGGACCCGCCCGTTCGAGCACGCCCCGCGCCGCCCGCCGCCCTCGCTCGCCGACGGCCCGCGACGCGGCCGAGCGCTGTCCCTTGCGACATGCCCGGAACAACATGCTCGTACGGGCATGCCCGTTTGGACATGCCTTTTACGACATGCTCAAAAAGGCAGCAGCGCCTCGACCCGCAGCGGCGCCAGCCGCTCGCGGCCCTTCAAGAACGGCAGCTCGATCAGGAACAGGCCGGCGACCACCTCGCCGCCGAGGCGCTGGACCAGGCGGGCGGCCGCGCCCGCGGTCCCGCCGGTGGCCAGCAGGTCGTCGACCAGCAGCACGCGGTCGCCGGCGTCGATCGCGTCGGCGTGCATGTGCAGCGTGCCCTCGCCGTACTCGAGCGCGTACGCCTGCGTCACCGTGGCCGCGGGCAGCTTGCCGGGCTTGCGCGCCGGCACGAAGCCGACCCCGAGCGCGTGGGCGATCGGCATGCCGAACAGAAACCCGCGCGACTCGACGCCGACGATGCGGTCGATCGAGCCGGCCAGATCGGCGACCGCGTCGAGGTGGAGGCGCAGCGCCGCCGCCATCGCCGCCGGGTCGCGCAGCACCGGGGTGATGTCGCGGAACAGGATCCCCGGCGACGGGAAGTCCGGCACCGCGCGGATCAGGCTGGCCACGTCGCGCAGCGCCGCCGCGCGCTCGACCTCGGACATGCGAAAATCGGGGCTCTCGCGCATCGTCTCGGTCCTCACTCGTCGCCTCGCGGATCGACCTGCACGGTCGTCCCGGCGAACATCTGCTGCCACGGTGTCAGATCGGGCGCCGTGATGTCGAGGACCAGCGGGGTCACCGACACGAAGCCGCGTTTGACCGCCCAGGTGTCCTCGCCCTCGTGCTCGCCGGCGTCGCGCGGCGGCCCGCCGATCCAGAAGTAGGCCATCCCGCGCGGGTCCTGGCGGCGCTCGACCTGCTCGACGTAGGGCCGGGCCCCCAGCCGCGTCACGACGATCGGGATCCCCTCGGCCAGCACCTCCGGCGGCCCCTCCGGCGGCGGCGCGCTGTGGGAGATCCACGGGATGTTGACGTTCAGCAGGCTCAGCGACGGCTGCGCCAGCAGCATGCGAGCCAGCGTCCGCACCACCGGGATCGCCACCCGCGGCGACTCGCGCGCGTGGACCGACACCGCCATCGCCGACGCCCCGCGGATGAACCCCTCGGCGGCGCCCCCGACCGTCCCCGAGTAAAACACGTCGGAGCCGAGGTTATAGCCCGGGTTCACCCCCGACACGACCAGCGCCGGCCGGCGCTCGCACAGGTGCAGCGACGCCAGGTACACGCAGTCGACCGGCGTGCCGTTGACCCGGTGCCAGCCCGGGCGGACCTCGTCGACGCGCAGGTGCGAGTGCAGCGTGATCGCGTGCGACGAGCCGCTGCGCTCGGTCTCCGGCGCGCACACCACCACGTCGCCGAGCGGCGCCACCGCCTCGGCCAGGGCGAGGATCCCGGGCGCGAGGATGCCGTCGTCGTTGGTGACCAGGATCAGCGGCCGTTGCGACACGCCGCGCCTTGTAGCACAGACCACCCGGCGGCCCCGACGCGAAACAGGGCGGCGCAAGCTTCCCGCGGAGCGCGGAAAAAAATAAGAGCCGGCAGGGGAAACCTGTCGGCTCTTCGCGTTTGTCGGGGCGAGAGGATTCGAACCTCCGACCCCTAGACCCCCAGTCTAGTGCGCTACCAGGCTGCGCTACGCCCCGAAACGGAGCGCCGGTATACGCGCTTTGCTCCGCCCCGGCAAGCCCCCTGCGACCCCGGTCCGCCCGGCAAACTCACGAGCGCGGCCGCCGACGCGGATCGCCCGGCCCGCGGCCGGCCCCGCACGCCCTCGACCGCCTCCGCCCCGAGCCTTTCGAGCCTCCCGGGGCCCTTGCGGCTCGTTCTCCGCGCCGGGGCGAGCTCCCCAGCCTCCGAGTTTCGTCCTCCGCACGCCCGCGAGGCTCCCCTCGCGTCGCGCTCGCCCTCACAGCGGCTCGCGGCCGCTGCGCTGCAGCAGTGGTTGCGCCTCGCCGGCCGCGGCCGCCTCGTCGATCAGGGCCCGGGCGCCGCCGCGCGTGCGGATGAACTCGACCGGGTCGGCCGCGGTGCTCGCCGTCGCCTCGGTGTTCTCGACCCACGCGATCAGGTCGTCGAGCGACTCGCGCAGCGCCGCCAGCGACTGCGACGCCAGGTATCGGCTCGACGGCGGCGCCATCTCGACCGCCTCGCCGCCGAGGCGCAGCTGCTGGCGCGCCCCCGCGATCGTGAACTTCTTCGCGTACAGGAGGTGCTTGATCTTCAGCAGCGTCTCGACGTCGCGGCGCCGGTACACCCGCTGCTGCGTGCGCGACTTCTGCGGGCGGATGACCTTGAACTCGGTCTCCCAGTAGCGGAGCACGTAGGCCGGCACGCCGACGATCTGCGCCACCTCGCCGATCTTGAAGTACAGCTTGTCGGACCCCAGGTCGGGCCCCGTCGCCGCGCCGGCCTTCTTCGCGCGGGCGCGCGTGCGGGCGGGCTTCGACGGCCCCTCGCTCGCTGCGCCGTCGCCCGCCTTGCGCCGGCTCGTCTGTCCCGCGTCCTCGTCTGCGCCGCTCATCGCCGTCTCGCTACGCGTTGAGCGCGGCCTTCAGCACGTTGCTCGGCTTGAACGTCAGCACCCTGCGGGCGTCGATCGTGATCTGCACGCCCGTCTGCGGGTTGCGGCCCGGACGCGGGTTCTTGGCGCGGACGACGAAGTTGCCGAACCCCGAGATCTTGATCTTCTCGCCCTCCGCGAGCGTGTTCTTCATCAGCTCGAACACCACCTCGACCACGTCGGCGGCCTCCTTCTTGGAGAAGCCGCCGACTTCCTCGCATACGCGCTCGATGATGTCCGCCTTCGTCACGCCGCGGATCTTTGGCAAAAACTCGGCGTCACGCAAGCCCGGCGGCCGTGCGTTGGACCTAGCTCCGCGCGAGAAAAACTCAACTGCCGCGCTTGTTTGCAGCATTACACGTCGGGCACGAGCGGCATCCGTCCGGGCGCCGCGCCCTCCCCCGTCCGGGACTTCCTGTTCACGACTGCACCACCTCGCAGGAGCTCGCAGAACGCCGCTCAGACGGGTTGCGCCGCCGGCGGCCGCGAGCGAGGATCGCGGCGATGCTGCGATCTGCTTGCGCCTATGCCTTACCGTGGACAGCCCTCTTGCTCGCCGCCCTCCCGCCCAGCCAGGCGGACGCCTGCGGCGGCACCGTCTGTGAGCCCGGGCCCAACGCCATGCCGGTCGATCAGACCGGCGAGAACATCCTCTTCGTGATCGACCAGGGTCAGGTCGAGGTCCACATCCAGATCCAGTACGACCCGGACACCAACGCGCAGCAATTCGCGTGGCTGATCCCGCTGCCCGAGGTCCCCACCTTCTCGGTCGGCAGCGAGCTGCTGTTCCGGGAGCTGCTGAACGCCACCGTCCCGACCTACGGCCTGCAGGACAACTTCGAGTTCTGCGGCGGCGAGGGCACCGACGGCTTCCCGGCGACCTCCGGCGGCTCGTTCACCGGCGACGGCACGACCGGCGAAGGCACCGACACCGGCGTCGACGTCAAGAAGATCGAGACCGTCGGCGCCTTCGAGGTCGTCGTGCTCGGGGGCATGAACGCCGGCGACATCATGCAGTGGCTGGGCGACAACGGCTACCAGCAGGACCCCAACGCCGAGCCGATCTTGCAGGAGTACCTCGACGAGGGCAACAGCGTCGTCGCCTTCAAGCTGAGCAACGGCGAGGGCCTGAGCAGCATCCACCCGATCGTCCTCAGCTTCGCCGAGCCCGAGGGCTGCGTCCCGATCCGCCTCACCCGGATCGCCGCCGTCGAGGACATGGACATCCGCGCCTTCAGCCTCGGCGACGGCCGGGCGATCCCCACCAACTACCGCCACGTCCTCGTCAACCCGCTCAAGATCGACTGGCTCAACCTCGGCGCCAACTACAAGGAGGTCGTCAGCCTCGCCGTCGACGCCTTCATGGCCGAGGGCCACGCCTTCGTCACCGAGTTCGCCGGCGACAGCAGCGTCCTCAGCGTCGGCCGATTCTACTCGGCCGGGTGGAGCGCCGACCCCTTCACCGGCCTCGCCGCCGTCGACGTCATGAGCCAGCTCAACCAGCAGGGCCTGACCGACTGCAGCGACGAGTTCTTCTGTCAGTTCAACCACCCGCTGATCGAGGGCTTGCTCGCCACCTACCTCCCGGTGCCGAACGGCATCTCGCCCGAGCAGTTCTACAGCTGTCTCAGCTGCTTCGAGGCCGACATCGACCTCGGGGCGTGGGGCGACGGCAGCGGCTTCGCCAAGGATCTGCTGGCCCGCGTGATCGAGCCGGCCGAGCACGCCAAGAACCTGGTCGATACCTGGCCGTACCTCACGCGCCTCTACACCACCATCTCGCCCAACGAGATGACCGAAGATCCGCTGTTCCTCCTCAACCCCGAGCTGCCCGACGTCCCGAACGTCCGGATCGCCCAGCGCGACATCTCGTGCGAGGACTTCGCGGTCGTCACCCTGCCCGACGGTCGCCAGGTCAACATGGACTTCGGCGACCCGTGGCCGCAGTTCCAGGACGAGATGCCGTGGGAGGAGGACGTCGACCAGATGGTCATGGACGGCATGCCGCAGCCGCTCGTCGACAACACCCCGCTCATCGACCAGCTGCTGGCCGAGTGGAACCAGCAGCACCCGCCGCCGCCCTCCGGCACCACCGGCGGGCCGACCACCAGCGACACCGACGGCCCCACCACCGGCCCCGACACCTCGGGCGGCAGCGGCAGCACCGGCACCACCTTCTACTCGACCGAGAGCGACAGCAGCCCGAACGTCGTCGGCGGCGCCAGCGGCAGCGGCTGCGCCTGCGACGGCCGCGGCGGCGCCCCGACGGTCCCCTCGCTGCTGGCCCTCCTCGGCCTCCTCGCCGTCCGCCCGCGCCGCCGACGCGGCTGACCCCAAAAACATGCCCCTGGAGACCTGTTTTAAATAGCAGCATGTCTCCGGGCGGCAGCGCCTCGGGCTGCCCCTGCGACCGTGGTCGCCCCCGGGGTGGCCGAGCCCGCCCCGACCGCCCCCTCGCTGCTGGCCCGCTCGGCCTCCCCGTCGTGCGCGGCCGAAACAAGGGACATGTCTCCGGAGACATGTCATTGCAGCATGTCTCCTGGCCGCGGCTTTGCGACGGCCGCTGCAGCGCGCGAGCGCTCCGTCGCCGCCGGCCCTGCCCGCCGCCGACGACGATGGACATGCCTCGTAGGACATGTTTTTTAGAACATGTTTTAGGTGACATGCCCTGCAGCACTCGCACCTCCGCGCCCTGGCGCCGCGCGCGAGGGCGGAGCTCACCGGTCGCCGCCACGAGCGCTTCCGCCCTCCGCACGAAGGCCCCGGCGACCCCGACGCCTCGCTGCGTCCGTCCATCGTCCTGCCGACGCCTCGCCCGGCCGCGTCCCCGAGCTCTCGCGCTCGACCCCGCCCTCGCCCCGCCGCCGTCGCGCCTCGCCCGGCCATCGACCCTGCCGATCCGGGCCCTCGTCGGCCGCGCCAGCGATGCGCCCCGGGCCACCCGCGCGCATCGCCACGCTACACTCCCGCGCGTGGTTCCTGCCTCGCTGAGCACGGGCGCCCCGGTGATCGGCCTCCTCGTCTGGCTCGCCGTCGTCGGCGTGCGCCTCGGCGACCTCGGCGACGAGGCCGCCCTCGCCGAGGTGATCGTCCTGTTCGTGGTCCTCGTCGCCGTCCCGCGGGCGCTGCTCTTCACGGCGGCGGACGACATGTCCCCGAGGACATACGCCAACGCCGCTCGCCTCGCCGGCCTCGCCGGCCTCGCCGGCCTCGTCGCCGCCGTCCCCGCCTTCGCGCCCGGCCTCGGACCGGCAGCCGCCGCCGGGCTCACCGGGCTCTGGCTGCTCGTGTGCGGCTTCGCGGCCCTGCACGGCCTGCTCCGCTTCCACGTCCGCCGCAGCCTCGCCCCCGCCGAGCTCGCCCTCGACCTCGGCCTCGTGTTGTTGCCCGCCGCGGCCGTGTGGCTGCTCGTCTACCGCGGCGACCTCGTCCTCGGCGGCTTCGGCGGCCTCGCCGCGGCGCTCACCGCCGGCCACTTCCACGCCGCCGGCTTCGGCACGCTCGTCATGGTCGGCCTGCTCGGCCGCGGCCTCGGCGGCGCCGCCGACTGGACGCGCCCCGTCTACCGCCTCGCCGCCTTCGTCCTGATGCTCGCCTTCCCCACGCTCGCGGTAGGCATCGGCACCGGCGTCCGATCGATCGAGCTCGCCGGCGCCGGCCTCTACGTCCTCGGCCTCCCGCTCCTCGCCGGCCTGCAGCTCGTCGCCGCCGCCCGCCTGGGCGATCGGCCCGCCTGGGCACGTGTCCTTTTGGCCCTGTCCTCCGGGTCACTGTTGCTGAGCACCACCCTCGCCGGCATGTTCGCCGCCCAGGGCTTCTACGGCGCCGCCGTCCCGATCCTCACGATGCTGCGCGCCCACGGCCTCGTCAACGCGCTCGGCTTCCTCGGCCTCGGCCTGCTCGCCTGGACCGGCCTGCAGGCGCCCGCGCCGCGCGACTGAACGAGCACGAGACCTCGGCCCGAGCTCGCGGAGAGAGAACCTCGAGACATGTCCCTCAGGACATGACCCTTCGCGACCTCGCGCCGTGCCGCCGCCTACTGCGGGATGATCGCCTTGCACATCCCCGCGTCGCACACGAGCGGCGGGCAGCAGTCGTCGTCGACCACGCACGGCCCGCAGGTCCCCTCCGGGGTGCAAGCGGGGGTCGGGTTGGCGCAGTCGTGGCAGTCGCCGCAGCCCTGGTCGGGCGGGTCGCAGCCGTCGAGGTCGAGGATCGCCTGGTCGTAGTGGACCACCAGCGGGCTCGCCAGCTGCAGCCCGCCGACGAACAGCGCGCCCCAGATCTCCGACATGTTGTTGGCCGTGAACACCGCGTTGGGCTGGTACAGGTTGGCCCCGAGCGTGAAGTTGCTGGCGAACTTGAACGACCCGCCGACGTAGATCCGCGTCGCCGCCGGCCGCTTCGGGTCGCCGATCGTCGCCACGTTGTTGAAATTGGCGTCGCCGGCGATGAACAGGTCGAGCTCCGCCTCGGGCCCGAGCGTGATGTGGAACGCGCCGGCGTTCTGCACGTCGCCGGCGATGGCGATCACCGTGCGACCGGTCAGCGTGATGTCGAGGCTGCTGTTGCTGTCGATCGCCGTGAAGAAGTAGCGGCCGCACGGCAGCTCGACCGACTTCGGCTGCGGCAGCCCGACCAGCTCGTCGGGCGCGATCGGCAGGGCGTCGTTGTCGTTGTCCTGCATGTAGCCGCTGACGATCTTCGGCACGTCGATCAGGTCCTCGCAGTCGCACGGCGTCTTGACGTCGACCTGCTCCTTGATCGTCGCCCCCAGCACCTTCGCCCCGTTGTTGGTCTTGTTCGGCAACATGTGCAGGTCGCCGTCGATCGTCAGCGTCATGTTCTGCGCGAACAGGTTGCCCTCGGTGAACAGGTCGTCGGCCACGTGCGAGGCCGAGCCGGCCGTCAGGTCGTCGCTGCACTTGAGCTGCTGCGCGACCTGATGGGCGTTGAAGGTCTGGATCTTGCCGTCCACCCACAGCGACCCGCCGATGTCGACCATCGACGCCGCGTTGTACGGCCCGTTGACCCCGACCGAGCCGCCGTCCATCGGCACCATGTTCGGGTCGTTGCTGTCGAACGAGTCGGTCTTCAGGCTGTTGTTGGCGGTCAGCCCGCTGCACGAGCAGATCGCGAACAAGAACGTCTTTTTGCCGAGGTCGCCGGTGCACGTCACCTCGTCGCCCGGCAGCAAGATCCCGCCCTCGCCGTCGCAGAAGTCGACGGCCCCGGTGGTCCCGCTCGTCGTCTCGCCCGTCGTCTCGCCGCCGGTCGTCGCGGTCGTCGTCCCCGTCGTGCCGGTGCTCGTGCCCGGGCTCGTCGTCGACGTCCCCGGCTCGCCCGTGGTCGGCCCGGTCGTCGACGTCCCCGTCGAATCACTGACGCCGCCGCTGACCGTCGAGCCCGTCGTCGGCACCTCCGTGCCGGCGCTGCCGGTCCCCGACGCCGTACCGGTCGAGCCCATCATCGTCGTCCCGGCGCTGAGCCCCGTCCCGCCGCTGTCGTCGCCCGACCCGCCGCAGGCCGCCATCGCCATCGCCACCCACAACCTCGCGCCGCGTCTCGCCATACGGGTCGCAGCGTATCGACTCGGACCGCGCCGTCGCAATGTAAGTCTCCGAGCCCTGCGTGCGACACGTGGTGCTGTGCGCGGCGCCGTCGCAGCGCCTCGCTGCGGACTCGCCTGCCCGCGAAGAACCGGCGCGACGACCGTCCACCCCGTGTGCAGCTGCGGACATTTCCGCGGGCGAGCGCCGCTCGTCAGGACATCCGCCGATCTTCCCCGTGAGGACGATCGGGCCGAGCACGAGCTCGATTTCGCCGTCGGCCGGCGACGCGTACCCGCTCACGAGAGCGGGGGTCATCGCGCAGCAGCCGACACCCGTCCGCAGCGCGGACGGCAGACGCCCGCCCATCTGCCCCCGCGGACATGTGCTTCCCGACATGTCCCTCAGGGCACCAGAAAACGCTGGCTCGGCGCGGGTGCGCCCGAGCGCGGCGGCTCCCACACCTTCTCGATGTAGCGCAGGTTGGCGGCCGAGCGCGGGTGTCGCGGCAGCGCCTGCGTGGCCGCCACCAGGCCGAGGCCGACGAGCGCCCCGACGAGCACCGCGATCCGCCCGCGCAGGCCGAGCGAGCGCGGCGTCGCCAGCGCGATCAGCCCCACCAGCCCGGCGCACACGACCCAGCCGATCCCCGGCCCCGGCAGCCCGAGCGCCCCCGTCAGCGTGTACGGCGCGAAGCCTGCCCGCCACAGCGGCAGCAGGACCTCCGGCACCGGTTGATGCACGTTCGTCAGGTCGAAGTGCGGCCACAGGTTGGCCGCCAGCCCGTTGACCACCAGCGACCAGCTCGCCAGCGCCGCCGCGACGCCCAGGCCCAGCGTCGCCGGCCAGCCGCGCGGCGGCCCGGCCAGCGCGCGCGCGGCCGCGGCCGCCCAGCCGAGCGCCAGCGCCGGCAGCACCACCACCAGGTAGCGCGGCCCCACGCGCCAGCCGCCCTCGAAGTTGAGGCTCACGCACGCCAGCAGCACCGTCGCGAACGCCGCCAGCTCGGCCCTGCCCCGCAGGACATGTCCCTTGTCCCATGTCCCGCCGGCCAGCCGCCACAGCCCCCAGGCCGCCAGCGGCCACAGCGGGGCCCAGCCGCACAGGCCCGACGCCAGCGCCAGCGCGTGGGTCTCGATCGCGTGCCAGCTCGGCCCGACCAGCCCGAGCAGGCCCTGGCCGTGCTTCTCGGCGAATTCGGCCGTCGCGCTGTGGTGGTACCCCGTCTTGAGCGGCCCGCCGAACACCGCCGCGTGGTACGCCAGGAGGAGGCCCGCCGGCACCGCCGCCCCGGCCACCGCCGCACCCGCGCTCGCCCACGCCCGCGCGCGCGCCAGCCCGAGCACCAGCCCCGCCGCCGCCAGCCCGGCGAACGCCGCCGTGTACTCGACCAGCACCGCCGACCCGGCCAGCGCCCCGCCGAGCGCCGCCGGCCCGGGCCGCGCCTGCTCGCGCGCCCGCACCAGCAGCAGCAGCCCCGCCCACAGCAGGCACGCCGCCAGCTGGTGCCCGTACAGGAGGTGCGCGTAGGCGGCCGCCGGGGTCGCCAGCGCGTACAGCCCGATCGCCAGCGCCGCCGCGCGCGCCCCGTAGCTCGGCGCCAGCGACCGCCACAGGAGCCCGCACAGCGCCAGCGTCGGCAGCACCCCGCCGAACAGGCGCGCCCACCAGGTCACCGCCCGCAGCGTCGGCCCGCGCGCACCTGCCCCTTCGGACACGCCCCGCGCCCCTGTCCCTTCGGACACGCCCCGCGCACCTGTCCCTTCGGACACGCCTCGTGCACCTGCCCCTTCGGACACGCCCCGCGCACCCGCTCCCGCCGACGCCCCGCCTCCACCTGTCCCTTCGAACACGCCATCGGCACCCGCCCCGCGGGCCGCCTGCCGGTCGCCCGCGGTCGCCCGCGCGGCCCAGTACCCGAGCGCCGCGACCACGCTGGTCCCCGGCGGCTTGTTGGGGTAGAGCGCCCCGGACGGCGCGCGGGCGACGTCGGGCCCCGGGTCGAGGCCGAGGCCGTCGATGCGCCACGCGCCGCGCTCGACCAGCGACGCGGCCTGCAGCAGGCGCGGGCGCTCGTTGGCGTTGCGGGTCGCCTCGGCGTAGGGGAACGCGGCCAGCAGCAGCAGGGCCAGGGCGGCCAGCAGCGCCGCCCCGCCGCGAGGACATGTTCCGGCAGACATGTCCCCGGGGACCTGTCCCATCACACCTGGCCGTTCGGGCATGCCCGAGAGGACCGCCCTACTTCTTGCCCTCGTCGAGCTGCTTGGCCTGCATCTTGGCCTTGAGGGCCGCGAGCGCGTCGTCGAGGTCGTTCTTGGCGCTGAGGCCGTTGAGCTGGGCGTCGATCTGGGCCTCCTGGATCCGGCCGTCCATGTCCTCGGCGCTGACCTCGTTGAGGGCCTCGAGGCGGGCGATCTTGCTCTCGATCGCGTCCATGCGGGCGCCGGCGCCGGCGTCGCCGGGGATCGTGCTCGCGCCGCCGCTCTGCTTGCTCGCGCGGGCCTGGGCCATCAGCGTGCCGCGGCGGAGGTTCAGCGCCTTGAGCTTGGCCTTGGCGTCGGTGATGCCCTGGCGCAGGTCCTCGACCAGCTTGCGCTGCTGCACCAGCGCCTCGTCGGTGGCCTGCTTCTCCTGCGTGATCTCGCCCTTGCGCTGCAGCGCCGCGCGGGCGAGCGTCTCGTCGCCGATCGTGATCGCCTGCTCGGCCCGCCGCTGCCACGCCGTCTCGTCGCGAGTCAGCTGCTCGAGCTTCTTCTCCATCATCTTCTGGTCGACGATCGACTGCTTGAGGTCGAGCTCCGACTTGCGGATGTTCTCGGCCAGGTCGTCGAGCATCAGGGCCACCTCCTGGCCCGGGTCGGACACGGCCTCGACCGCGTCGTTCAGCGTGCTCTGGATGGCCTTCTTCAGGCGGCGGAACAGCCCCGGTTTCTCCGACATGCGCGTCCTCGCGGGCGCCTCGCCCGCCTTCGGTCGCCCAGTCTAGCGCGCGGCCCGTCGCCTGTCGCGTCCGACCTTGCAAGCGCCCGCGTAACCGCCTATCAAGGCCGCGCGGATGGCAGGCGACCCTCCACCCTCGCCCGGCGCCGAGCCGGGCTCGCGCCTCGTCGGTGTCCTCGGCCACGCGCAGGCCCAGGCGGCCGTGCTGCGCGCGCTCGGGCGCGGGCAGCTGCACCACGCGCTCGTGCTCGTCGGCCCGCGCGGCGTCGGCAAGGCGACCTTCGCCCGCGGCCTCGGCTGCGCCCTCCTGTGCCCGCAGCGCCCCGGCGTGGGCTGCGGCGCCTGCCCCACCTGCCAGCGCGTGCTCGCCGGCAACCACCCCGACGTCGACTGGCTGGTGCCCGACAGCAAGGCCGGCCTGATCTCCGTCGACGCCGCCCGCGCCTGCCACGTCCGCCAGACCCACGCCCCCTACGAGGGCCGCGCCTACCTCGTCGTCGTCGACCCGGCCGACGCCCTCGGCGAGGCCGCCGGCAACGCCCTGCTCAAGACGATCGAGGAGCCGCGCCCCGGGGTCCACTTCGCCCTGCTCACCACCAACCTCCAGGGCGTGCTGCCGACGATCCTCAGCCGCTCGCTCCCGGTCCGCCTCGGCCGCCTCGACGACGACATCGTCCGCAGCATCGTCGACGCCCGCGCCGCCGACGCGCCGCCCGAGCGCTTCGACATGGCGGTGCTGCTGGCCGAGGGCAGCGCCGGCGTGGCCCTCGAGCTGGCCTCCGACCCGTCGCTGGCCCGCAGCCTCGAGCTGGTCAAGCAGGCGATCGCCGCCGTGCGCGCCGGCCCGCCGGCGATCTTCGGCGGCGACAACCACCCGCTGTGGCAGGCCTGGTCCGTCGCCACCGCCCCGAGCGAAGCTGTCCCCGAGGACAGCCCCGCCGAGGCCGAGCCCGAGGTCCCCGGCGCCAGGAAGAAGAAGGCCGCCAAGAAGGCCGCCAAGGCCGCCGGCGGCGACGACGGCGACAAGCCCGCGAGCAAGAAGGACGCCCCCGCGCTGCAGCGAGCCGCCGTCCGCCGCCTGGTCGAGCTGTGGATCCTCCACGTCCGCGAGCAGCTGCGCGGCCGCCCCGGCCTGCCCGGCCTGCCCCCGCCGCCGGCCGTCGCCCCCGGCACGATGGTCGCCGCCATCACCGCCCTGCAGCGCCTCGGCGCCCGCGTCGAGCGCATGGGCAACGTCAGGCTGATGCTCGAGCAGGGCCTGCTCGAGCAGAGCGCCCTGCTCTCGGGGACATAGCCCGAAGGACATGCGCGAAGGAGCCTGCTCCTCGGGACATGCTCCGGCGACATGTCTTTCGCCGGCTCACCCGAGTCGCACGTGTCGGTGAAGCAGGCGTCGGGCAAACTGGGGACCCTCGGCCACGAAGATCTCGAACGCCCCCTGCGGGAGCTGCGGGTCGCCGGTTACCGTCGACGAGTGGACGTGCATCGACGCCGGCGCGCCGGCGAGCTCGCACAGGCCCGGCATGACCCCTCGCGATGCGTCACTCGCAGCCGCACTCCTCATTGAAACACTCGCCGGGCACGGTGCCGATCGCGGAGACGAACGCGTCGAACTCGGCCCCGGGCAGCAGCGGGTTGCCGGACACCGCGAGCTGGTTGACGTGGCCGAGCGCCGGCGCCCCGGCCAGGGAGGTCAGCCCGTCGCAGTGGAAGATCGACAGCGCGCCGACGTGCATCAGCGAGTCGAGCCCGGCCAGGCTGGTCAGCCCGTCCATGCCGTCCTTCGTGCAATGGCCGAGGCTGAGGCTGCCGTCGACCTGCTCGAGCCCGGACAGCCCCGCCAGGCTCGTCACCTTGGGCAAGCCGAACAGCGCGAGGAGGTCGGCCCGCCGCAGGCCGGCGAGCGCCGACAGGTCGGTGACGCCAGGCAGGCCGACCAGCTGCAGCCCGTCGATGTCGACCAGCGACTTCAGCACGTCGAGCGACGTCACGGCCGGCAGATCGATCAGCGACACGCTGTAGAACAGCTCCGGATCGCCGAGGACCCCGGCCAGGGGCGACAGGTCGGCCAGCGCCGGGCTGTTCTGGATCACCAGGCTGAGCAGGATCGAGCTCCAATTCGAGGTCGCGCTCAGGTCCGTCAGCCCCGGGTTGTCGCGCAGGAACAGCTCTCCCACGCCCGTGAAGCCGGGGCCGAAGCTCGGGAGGGCCGTGATCCCGAGGTCCTCGAGCGTGAGCGAGAACGCGAACTCGAGCCGCGACAGGTGCGACAGGTCGGCGATCTGCGGCATGCCCTGGATCGTCAGCTCGCTGACCCGCTCGAGGCACGAGAACGCGGACAGGTCGGCGAGCCCCGGCTGGTCGCGGATGGTGAGGTTGCCGAAGACCTGCCGGACGTTAGCCAGCGTGGCCACGTCGGCCGGAGACGCGTCGGCGTCGATCCTCAGGTTGCCCCCGATCATGGTCACGCAAGTGAAGTCGCCCGGCGTGGCGCCGACGTCGAGGTCGCCCGCGATCGACAGCTCCTCCGGGCACGGCGGCCCGCACGAGGTGGGGACGCCGGTCGTCGGCTCGGTCGTCACGTCGAACGTCGTGGTCGGAAGCTCGCCCGTGGTCGGGTCGCCGGGCGCCGTCGGTGAGGTCATCGGCAGCGGTGTGGTCGTCGGCGACTCCGTGGTCGGCGACGGCGTGGTCGGCGACGGCTCTCCGGACGTCGTCGTCCAGGTGGTGGTCGAGTCGCTGGCGCTCTCGCCGGGCAGCGGGCGGTCGGAGCAAGCAGACACCAGGATGATCCACAGACCTAACCTACGCATCTTGCCGGCCTACTACGCGCGGCATCCGGCGCCGGTCTGGCGGACTCGACGCCTGGCGGCCGCCTTATCGCGGGCGCTCGCCTGGAGTACGATCGCCACGTGTCGCCCTGCCTCGCGCCCGCCTTGACGGGCCTGTTGCTCGTCGCCCCGGCCGCGCCGGCGCCCGCCGACGAGGCGGCCGTCTACCGCGACTTGCAGGCCCGCACCGGCCTCGATCTCGAGCGCGTGTGGACCGCCTACCTGAGCGAGCGCCGCGCCGGCCAGGGCTTCTACGAGTTCACGCGGGCCCGCTATCGCCGGCGCCTCGGCGCCGGCATCGGCCTCTCGCTCGCCGGCCTCGGCCTGAGCGCCGCCGGCCTCGCCATCGTCTTGCTCGCGGCCGAGCGCGACAACGAGGTCGACGTCATCGGCGGCGCCCTCGTGCTGACCGCCGGCTTCGGCCTGGCCGTCCCCGGCGCGATCCTGTGGCCGACCAGCCAGGTCCGCCTGCACAAGCTCAAGCAGGCCCGGGTCGGCGCGCTCGCCGGCGTGCAGCTACGCGCCGCCGGCCCGCTGGCCCTCCCGCGCGGCCTCGGCTTCGGCCTCGGCCTCGCGTTCTGACCGACTGTCCGAGAATGTCTCGACGGACATGTTCTTCGGGACATGTACCTTGTCGGCGAGCTGCGCCCCGCGCGACGTCTTCGCCCGCGTCGCCGAGCGCCCCGACCCCAGATCGCCGTCGCCCGGCTCACAGCGACCGCGGGCACCGCTCGCCCTGCACGACATGCCCCTAGCGACATGCCCCGTGGGACATGCTCAATGCAACAGGGTCGACACCACGCGGGCCCCGGGTCCGACCTGGTCGACCAGCCCGTTGCCGGGCACGCCGGCGAGGGTGAAGCACTCCTCGAGGATCGCGAGCATCGCCTCGGCGCGGCCGCGCGAGCCGGCCAGGGCGAACGTCGTCGGCCCGGAGCCGCTGATGCTGCAGGCCAGCGCGCCGGCCTCGCAGCAGGCGGCCTTGGCGTCGAGGTAGCCGGGGATCAGGCGGGCGCGGCAGGGCTCGACCAGCTCGTCGACGATCGCCTCGCCGAGCAGCGCCAGGTCGCCGCAGTGGAGCGCGTGGACCAGGAGCCCGAGCCGGCTGGCCTGCTGCACCGTCGCGGCCAGCGGCACCTGGGCCGGCAGCACCGCGCGCGCCTCGGCGGTGCTGACCGAGCAGCCGGGGGTGTACACCGCCAGCCACAGGTCGGCGGGGCTCGGCAGGGCGATCAGGCGCAGCGGGTCGAGCTGCGGGATGAGCACCACGCCGCCGAGGATCGCCGGCGCCACGTTGTCGGGGTGGGCCGCGCCGCAGGCGACCCGCTCGCCCTCGCGGGCCAGGTCGACCAACTGCGCCGGCTGCAGGCCGAGGCCGAGCGCCGCATCGGCCGCCACCAGCGCCGCGCAGGCGCTCGCGCCCGACGACCCGAGCCCGCTGCCGAGCGGCAGACCCTTGTAGACCTCGAGCTCGACCCCGGCGTCCGGCGCGTGGCGGCGCAGCAGCTCGGCGACCGCGACGCCGGCGGTGTTCTTGTCGGCGGCGCGCGGCAGCTTGCCCCCGTCGCCCTCGACCTTGACGATCGTGACGCCCGGCTGCTCGCCGAGGCGCGCGCGCACGCGGTCGCCGGGTCCACGCAGGGCCAGGCCCAGGCAGTCGAAGCCGGGCCCGAGGTTCGACACCGTCGCGGGCGCGAACGCCTCGATCCATGGTCGGGGTCGTGACATGTCCAAAGAGTCAGGCTCAGGTTGGGCGCCGAGTCAAGTCGAGTCGAGCCGCGCGCCCGCTCGCCTCAGCGGCGCAGGGCGTCGTCGATCCAGCCGACCACGGTGCCGCCGAACATGTACTCGTTGAAGTAGCGGCCGTTGACGAACACCGCCGGGGTGCCGGTGATCTCGAGCTTCTCGCCCTCGGCGCGGTCGGCCTCGACGATGTCCTTGCCTTTGAGCGCGGCGAAGTCGGCGTCGAACTGCTTCATGTCGAGGCCGATCTTCTGCGCGTACTTGCGGAGGTCGGCGTCCGACAGGGCCGTCTGGTTCTCGAACACGATGTCGTGCATCTCCCAGAACTTGCCCTGGGCCTGGGCGGCGACGGTGGCGATCGCGGCGACCTTGGCCCGCGGGTGGGCCGACAGCGGGAAGTGCTTGAACACCAGCTTGGCCCGGCCGCGGAACTGGTCGATCGCCTGGCGCAGCACCGGCGCCTCGGCGCGGCAGTGCGGGCACTCGAAGTCGGCGAACACGACCACCGTCACCGGCGCCCGCTCGTTGCCGTAGACCGGGCGGCCCTCGATGTCGATCTTGCGCGGCTGGAGCGCGCCGACGACGTACTCCATGTTGGCCTTGATGTCGCTCGGCGAGGCGCCCGAGGCCAGCGCGTCGGCGATGAACTGCGACACGCTGAGCGAGTCGCGGCAGGCGGCGTCGTCGCGCAGCGACACGGCCAGGCTGTGCGGCTTGCCGCAGGCCGACGGCTCGCTGTTGATCAGCTGGAAGAAGCTGGTCTTCTGCGGCTCCGACAGGCGCGACAGGTCGACGCCCTTGGCCTCGGTGATCTCGCCGCCGGGCGGCGGCGTGACCTCGCTCGGCGGCGTCTCGGCCTTGGTGGTCGCGGCGACCGGCCCGCCCTTGTTCTCCGGGGCGCCGGCCTCGGGCACCGAGGTGCAGGCCGGGCTACAGGCCGAGAGGATGAGGAGCAGCGGTGCGAGCGAGCACTTGGAGCGGGTCATCGCGGATGATCCTGGCGGGCGCAGCCGGCGAGTTCGCCGCAAGGTCGCAGCGTCCGGCAGAATTGGCCGCGCAACGCTAACGCACGCACCGCGGCCTCGCAAGCGTCCCCGACCGCCGCGGCCTTTTGTCCGGACAGCCGGGGCGGCGGGGGATGACCGCGGAGAAAGCTCCACGTTCGGGGAAAAACTCACCCGTACGGATGCATTGACAGGGTTCTTCGCCCGGGCGATACAGCCTCGCGCAGGAGGAGTCCCTTTTGAAGATTTTGGTCTGTGTCAAGCGGATCCCGGATCCCGACGAGAGCCTGAAATTCGCGGGCGGCGGGCTCGACTACTCTGCCTCGAAGTGGGTCCCGAACGCCTTCGACGAGTACGCCATCGAGACCGCCCTCCGCCTCGCCGAGGTCGTCGGCGGCACCCAGCGGCTGGCCGAGGTGATCGTCCTCGGGATCGGCCCCGAGAGCCAGCGCCAGCAGCTCACGCAGTTCCTGGCGATGGGCGCCGACCGCGGCATCATCGTCGACGCCGACCCGGACAAGCTCGACACCGCCACCGTGTCCAAGCTGATCGCCGCGGTGTTCAAGAAGGAGGCCTGTGACCTCCTCATCGCCGGCAAGCTGTCGCAGGACAACGAGGGCGGCCAGGTGCCGCAGCGCGTCGCCGGGCTCCTCGACGTCCCGCAGGCCAGCTTCGCCGCCACCGTCGAGTGGGACCAGGCCGCCAAGGCGCTGACCGTCGGCCGCGAGGTCGACGACGGCGTCGAGGTCAAGCGCGTGCCGCTGCCGGCGGTCGTCTCGGTCGACCTCCGCATCGTCCTGCCGAAGAGCGTCAAGAACGGCTCGACCCCGGCGACCCACGCCTACCAGGAGGGCCCGCGGCTCGCCTCGCTCAAGGGCATCACGATGGCCAAGCGCAAGCCGGTCGCCGTGCTGAAGCCGTCCGACCTCGGCGTCGCCGTCGGCAACAACGAGCAGGTCGTCGGCGTCGCCGCTCCGCCGCTCCGCAAGGCGGGTCAGAAGGTCAAGACCGTCGAGGAGCTGTTCGACAAGCTCACGAAGGAAGCGAAGGTCATCTAACATGAGCAAGGTCCTCGTCATCCTCGAAACCGCCGGCGGCCAGATCCGCCCGCACAGCCTGTCCGGCATCACCTGCGCGGCCGAGATCGCCCGCGCCACCGGCAAGCCGCTGCACCTCCTGGTGCTCGGCGCCCACCCCGACGCCGCCGCCCAGGCGATCGCCGCCGCCGGCTACGGCGCGGCCGCCGTCCACACCCTGGCCGGGCCGACCCTCGAGCCGTTCACCGCCGAGGCGTGGGCCGACGCCATCGTCCACGCCGCGCGCACCCTCGGCGCCAGCGTGATCGGCGGCACCGCCTCCTCGACGCTGCGTGACGCGCTGCCCCGCGCGGCCGCGATCCTCGACGCCCCGCTCGTCTCCGAGGTCGTCAAGGTCAAGTCGGGCGACACCTTCGTCCGCCCGATCTCGGCCGGCCGCGCCCTCCAGGACCAGAAGGTCAACGCCGGCACGTTCTTCTTCACCGCCCGCGGCACCGAGTTCGAGCACGCCCAGCCGACCGGCGCCGTGCCCGTCCAGCCCCTCGCCCCGGCCGCCGCCAACACCCGCGGCGCCGTCGTCCAGGGCGTGCAGAAGACCGAGTCGTCGCGCCCCCAGCTCACCGAGGCCAAGGTCATCGTCTCGGGCGGCCGTGGCATGCGCGAGGGCGCGAACTTCAAGGTCCTCGAGCAGCTCACCGACCTGCTCGGCGGCGCTCTGGGCGCCAGCCGGGCCGCGACCGACGCCGGCATGGTCCCCGCCGACCTGCAGGTCGGTCAGACCGGCAAGATCGTCGCCCCGGAGCTCTACTTCGCCGTGGCGATCTCGGGCGCGATCCAGCACCTCGCCGGCATGAAGGGCTCGAAGACGATCGTCGCCATCAACAAGGACGCCGAGGCCCCGATCTTCCAGGTCGCCGACTACGGCCTGGTGGGCAAGTGGGAAGAGGCGGTCCCGCGGCTCGTCGAGCTGATCAAGGCCCGCAAGGGCGCGGCCTGAGCGCTGCGCGTCCGCACCGCTGATTCGACCGGCGCGGCCTCGCCCCCTCACCCCTGCGGGTGAGGGCCGAGGCCGCCGGCGTTTCGGCCCCACGAGGCCCGCCAGGCCGCCCTGCGCCCGGTCGCGGCGCGAAGGGTGTTACGCTCGCGGCCCGCAATGGGCAGCCAGACCGCATCGCGGCGGCAGACCGTGTACGCCCTCGCGATCGCCCTGGTCGCCGGCATCGTCCTGCTCGTCGTCTCGCAGGTCGCGCTGGCGTGGATGACCGACGAGCCGCTGCGACGGACCGCCGCCGTGGTCGCCGGTCTGGTCGCCGGGGTCCAGGTGCTCGTCGTCTACCTGTCCACAAGGACAGGTCTCGTCGAGACCGCCGGGCGCGACGCCGTGCGGACCTTCGTGATCGCCCCGCCGGCGGCGCTGGTGGTCGCCGTCCCGCTGCTGTGGGGCAGCGTTCTCCAGACCACCAGCGTGCCGGTGCTCCTGCCCTCGCTCGGACCGGTGCTCGGGGCCGTGTGGGGCGTCGCGCTCGCGCTCGCGCCGGCCTGTCTGGCCGCCTATCTCCACCTGGGCGGCAACCCGCGGCCGGTCGGGCGCGACGAGCACCAGACTGCCCAGGCCCTCTGGTGCTCGCTGTTCGCCGGCGCAGTCAGCTCGGCGGGCCTGCTGGCGATGGGCCGGATCCTCGCCGCCGCCGCGCCCGAGGCCACCTCGCGCGAGCTGTGGCCCGCCTTCGGCCTGGCCGTGCTCACCGGCCTGTTCGCCCGCGCCGGCAGCCTGTTCGCCCGCGACACCGGCGGCGAGGTCCTCTCGCTCGCGCGCCGGCTCGACCGCGTCAACATCGACACCGCCGCCGGCAGCCGCCCGCTCGTCGTCACCCGCACCGACCGCTTCGGCGCCCTCCAGGCCGAGCTCGAGCGGCTGCGCCGCGACCTCGTCGGCGAGCACCGCCTCTACAAGGAGACCCTGCTGCAGACGCGCGAGGCCGCCGAGGCGAAGGCCGAGTTCTTGGCCGCCGTCAGCCACGAGCTGCGGACCCCGCTCAACTCGATCTGCGGCTTCTCGCAGCTCTTGCTCGAGGGCCTGTCGACCCCGCTGTCCGACGAGCAGCGCGAGGACATCCGCCTGATCCGCACCAGCGGCATGCAGCTGCTCGGCCTCATCAACGACATCCTCGACATCTCGATGATCGAGTCGGGCGAGCTGCGGCTGTACTTCGCCTCCGAATCGCCGGCCGACATGATCGACGAGGTCTGGCGGCAGCACCGGCCGCTCGTGCAGGAGGCCGGCCTCGAGCTGCGCACCGAGGTCCCGGGCGACCTCCCGCGGGTCGTGTGCGACCGCCGGCGGATCTGCCAGATCCTCAACAACCTGCTGTCGAACGCCACCAAGTTCACCGAGAAGGGCTCGATCATCATCTCGGCCGCGTTCGAGCCGCTGCCCGGGCGCGTGCTGATCCGCGTCACCGACACCGGCATCGGCATCGCCCCCGAGGACATCGACAAGATCTTCCAGGAGTACCGCCAGGTCGGCAACCTCGCCCAGCGCAAGAAGGGCACCGGCCTCGGCCTGGCGATCGCCCGCAGCATCGCCAACCACCACTCCGGCTCGCTCGAGGTCAGCTCCGCTCTCGGCCGCGGCTCCACCTTCACCCTCTCGCTCCCGCTGACCCCGCCGCGCAAGCCCGCCTCGATCGACATGACCGAGGAGGCCGTCCGCGCCAGTCAGCGCTTCTGGAGCCCGCGCAGCTCGTCCTCGGGCGGGGAGTCCGACGCGTGAGCGCGAACGTCGACATGTCCCGAGGGACAGCCTGCGCGCGCCCCCTCGCCGCCCCGGAGGCCCGCCCGTGAGCGACCGCGACGCCTCCTCCGAGTGGGAGGGCAGCACCGAGGACCTCGTCGGCTTCGCGCGCGAGGTCGACGACCTCGCGCCCGGCTTCCCGCGGGCCGGCCAGCCGACGCGGCTGCGGGCCGAGCGCGACGTCCTCGCCGGCGTCGCCGCGGCCTACACCCTGGCCGTCGGCCTCGACGTCGCCTGGTCGCTGATCGTCTGGGACAGCCGCGGCGCCGCGACTCCGTGGCCGCTGTTCGCCCTGCTCGTCCCGCACCTCTTCATCCTCACCGCCGCCCTGCTCACCGTCTACAGCGCCTTGCCGGCCGCGCGCTGGCTGCGGCCCGAGGAGCTCGGGCGGCCGGCCCCGGTCAGCGGCGCCTGGCTCGTGCGCGCCGCCGGCTTCCTCGCCGTCCCGCTCCACCCCTTGCTCGACGCGCGCGAGCGCAACGAGCTGCTGCGGGTCGCCCCGCGGGCCGAGGTCGAGCAGGCCGCGCTGGCCCTGCAGCGGGTCCCGCGGGTGGTCGCGCGCGCCGTCTTCAGCGGCCTCCTCGTCATCGCCCTCAGCGACGCGCTGATCGCCCGCAACCCGCTGCAGTGGACCTGGTCGACCACCTTCGCGCACGCCTGCCTGTGGGCCGCGATCGCCGCCCCGCTGGCCGCCCTGGCCGCCGGCTGGGCCCGTCGAGCGGTCCGCGGGGACATCCTCTCCTGCCCGATCGCCCAGCTCCCGCTGGACGATCGCCCGCCCCCCATGACCAGCCGGCTGCTGGGCTGGGCCGGCCTCTTGCTGCTCGCCGGCGTCACCGCCCCGCTGCTCGGCGCCCACCTCTGGCTGCACGCCCACGCCCGCGCCGACGCCATCGCCGTCGCCCAGCGCACCGCCGAGGGCCTGATCGACGTCGCCGGCCCGGCCGACGAGGAGGACCTCGGGCGCCGCCTCGCCCAGGCCCCGGGCGCCACCGTCCTCACCGCGCGCGGCGCCGTGTACGGCCCGGATCTGTCCATCAAGCCAGGTGACGACGGCCTCCTCGACGCCGACGGCGACGGCGAGTTCGACCGCTTCGCCGTCCAGCGCGGCGGCGCGCGGGCGGTCGTGCCGATGCGGCGGGCGACCGTCGACAACGCCGTCCCGTTCGCCCTCGCCGGCGCCCTCGCCGTGCTCGCCGGCCTGGTGGCGATCGGTTTGCACGCGCGCCGCAGCGAACGCGACCTCGCCCGCGTGCGCGCCCAGGTCGCCGAGGAGCCGGCCCCCGCGCCGCAGGGCTTCGAGTGGCAGGCGCTCGCGCAGTCGATCGAGGCCCTCGTCGCGCGCATGAACGAGGCCACCGTCGCCCGCTTCGTCGCGCTCGAGAAGGCCGAGGAGACCGACCGCCTGCGCAGCCAGTTCCTCGCCAACATGAGCCACGACCTGCGCTCGCCGCTCAACTCGATCCTCGGCTTCTCCTCGCTGCTCCTCCGCGGCGTCGACGGCGCCCTCGACGGCGAGACGCGCGAGATGGTCGAGACGATCGCCGCCGCCGGCCGCGACCTCCTGCAGCAGATCGACGCCATCCTCGACATGGCGCGGATCGAGGCGCGACGGATCGAGAAGCAGGCCGAGCCGGTCCCGCTGGCGCCGCTGATCTCCAAGGCCGTGCAGAAGGCCCGCAGCCGCGGCGGCGACCACATCAACTACACCGTCGAGGCCGTGCCCGGCCTGCCGACCGCCTACGTCGACCCGCGCCACCTCGTGCAGGCGCTCGAGAACCTGCTGCTGTTCGCCGGCAAGCGCCTCACCGCCGGCTCGCTCAACATCAAGCTGCGCCGCGGCGACCCCGACGCCCCGCTCGGCCTCCAGCTCCACGTCACCACCCCGCTCAAGCCCGCCAGCGAGCAGCAGATGGGCCTCGCGCGCAAGGGCTTCCACCGCCTGCCCGGCCACCGCGGCCTCGGCCTCGAGCTGCCGATCGCCGACGCCTTGCTCAAGATCGAGGGCTGCCGCCTCGACGTCCGCGAGGTCGGCCAGGCCATGGTCTTCAAAATTCACCTGCCCGCCGCCGAGGCCCGCAGCCGCGTGCCCCTCATCGAGCGCGCCCACCCGGCCGCCGACAGCACCGCCCCGCCCGCCTGACGGGCGGCGCGCCTCGCCGGCCGTCCGCGAGACAGCCAGCGATCGACGCGCCCGTCGGGCCTGCGCGGCGCCTCGAGCCGGTCGATCGGCCATGCACTCGAGGACATGCCCTTTCAAACATTCACGAGAAGACATGACCATGTGAGCATGTCCGATCAAACATGTGACTGGATCACGCGTCCCGCGCTGCGGACGAGCGTCCGTCGCGCCTCGTCTTCGCGCGCCCGCGCGCACGCTCGCGCGATCACGCGCCGGCTCGGCGCAGGCTTGCGCGTTGAGCCGAGCCGGCGCCGACCTCTATACTGGCCGGCGCTGTCTCGGCGAGGACCGTGTCTCAGGAACACCCGCACACTGCCATCGCCCTGCACGCCGTCGGCCAGGAGCTGCGGCGCCAGGGCAAGTTCGAAGAGGCCCTCGATCACTACAACCGGGCGCTCGCGCTGCAGCGGACCGTCCTGGGGGCCAAGCACCCGTACACCGCCAGCACGCTGTCGGCGATCGGCCAGATCCTGTTCACCCAGGGTCACCACGGCGCCGCCCTCGACCACCACCGGCAGGCCTTCTCGATCAAGCGCGAGCTGCTCGGTCCGGGTCACATCTTCACCGCCAACACCCTGTTCGACCTCGGCCTCGCCCTGTTCGCCGCCGGTCAGCGCGAGGAGGCCCTCGCCGCTTACACGCGCGCCCTGGCCGTCCAGCTGCGCGCCCTCGGGCCCGGGCACGCGCGCACGATCAGCACCCAGCAGGCGATCGGCGAGCTCCTGCTCGCCGAGGGTCACTTCGCCGACGCGCTCAGCCACCTCCACGCCGCCATGACCGAGCTCGAGCAGATGCGCGCCGCCGGCGACGCCGCCGACATCGATCGCCGCCTGATCCCCGTCATCGTCGGCATCGGCCAGGTCCTCTTCCAGCAGAACCAGTACCCCGAGGCGCTGGTCCACTATCAGCGCGCGCTCGGCCTCGCCGAGACCCACCGCGGGCCGCACCACGAGGACACCCTGGCGATCCTCCACGACCTCGGGCGCGCCCGCGGCCGCGCCGGCGATCCCGACGGCGCCCTCGACGCCTTCCAGCGCAACCTCGCCGGCCTGCGCGCGCTCTACGGCGACAACCACGCCCGCGTCGCCGCCACCCTCAACGCCATCGGCCAGATCCACTACGGCCGCGGCGATCACCGCGCCGCCCTCGACCACTACCGCCAGGCCCTCGACATCCGCGTGCGCGTCCTCGGCTCCGAGCACTGGCAGACCGTCAGCTCGCGCTTCAACTGCGGCACCGCCTTGCGCGAGCTCGGCGACCCCGCCGGCGCGACCGAGATGGCCGCCGCCGCCGAGGCCCTCGAGCGCCTCCTCGGCTCCGACCACCCGCACGTCCAGTCGACCCGCTCCTGGCTGCGCTGACCCGCCGGCGCGCCGGCGTCGAGGTCGCCTCGACCTGCATCCGCCGCGGGGAGACCTGTCCCGCGAGACATGCCCGATCGGGCAGGCGTCCGTCTCGGCCCCTGGCGCGGCTCCACGGCCGGCGCCGTAAGCCCTCCCGGGCCCGCGGTTGACCGCCCTGCGCGCGCGAAGTATCACCGGACCATGCGCCGCGTCCTGCGCTCGTTCCGCCTGTCGGTCCTGCTCGCGCTCGCGTTCGTCCTCGCCTGCTCGCGCCCGGCCGCGCCGGCCCGGCCCGACCCGCTGGCGCTGCTCCCGGCCGACGCCAGCCTGGTCGCCCACGTCGACCTGCAGGCGCTGCGGGCCGCCCCGCTGTGGCAGCAGAACCGCGCCCTCCTCGACGCCGATCCCGACGCCAGGCGCACCCTCGACGCCCTGGCCGCCTGCCGCGTCCCCTTTGAGAACCTGCGCACCCTCGATCTCGCGGTCGCGGCCAACGGCGTCGACGTCGCCGCCGTCCTGGTCGGCGACGGCGTCGGCGAGCGCGAGCGACTCACCTGTCTCGAAGGACAGCTCCCCGATCGCGGCCTGAAGCTCGACGCCAGCGGCCCCGAGCCGGTGGTCGTCCTCGGCGGCGCGCGCGGGCGGATCGTCGGGCCCGACGTCCTCCTCCTCGCCACCGCCGGCTGGTCGCAGCAGCTCGACGCCCTGCGCGCGGGCACCGGCGCCAGCGCGGCCGCCGGGCCGCTGCAGCCGCTCGTCGCCCGCGTCGCGCCCGACCGCCCGATCTGGTTCGCGGGCCAGGTCCCGACCAAGGCCGCCGTCTCGCTGGCGCCGGCCCTGTCCGGCCTCGAGCAGGTCCGCGGCGCCCTCGACCTGCGCGACGGCCTCGGCGTCGAGCTCGCCCTCGGCATGCGCGGCGAGGACGTCGCCGGCGCCACCCTGGCCGAGCTGAAGAAGCAGTTCGAGGCCCTGCGCGGCGCCGGCATCCCGCCGGCGATCCTCGACCGCGTCGGCCTCGGCCAGACCGGCCGCGAGGTCACCATCGAGGTCCGCCTCGGCATGGCCGAGATCGCCGCGCTGCACGGCCTCGCCGAGGCCCTGCGTCCCGCGCCCGCCCCCTCGCCCGCGCCCTGAGCCCGGCCCCCGCCGGCCCGCTCGCTCGGCGCTCCTTCCGACGAGCGCGCGGCCGTCGACGGGCGCGCACCTTCGCGCCATACTCGCCGCGTGAACGTCCGCCTCCTCGCTCCTGCCTGCGCATTCGGCCTGTTCGTCGCCTGCGGCGACGCCACCCAGTCGACCAGCGAGGCCGGCGATCCGAGCGGTCCGGCGAGCACCGGCGGCATGACCACGGGCATCGTCGTCCCGCCGACCAGCAGCACCGGCAGCACCGGCAGCACCGGCGCGCCGGTCACCACCACCGAAGGCCCGGAGAAGTACGACCTGCCGGACGACGAGGATCTGCCCGGCTGCGGCGCCGTCGACGTGCTGTTCGTGGTCGACAACTCGAAGTCGATGGCGCAGTACCAGACCGCGCTGGCCGCCGCCTTCCCGCAGTTCGTCGACGCCATGATCGCCAACCTGCCGAAGAGCGTCGACCTCCACGTCGGCATCACCACCACCGACTTCTACTGCACCGGCGCCGGCCAGGCCTGCTGCCCCGACAACTGCCCGGTCGGCAACACGCAGTGCGTGATCGGCACCACCCCCGAAGAGGTCGAGGCGATCGACGCCTACTACGTCCCGCCGACCAGCGGCAACAACGGCGCCAACGGCTCGCAGGGCCGCCTGTTCGTCCACGAGGGCATGGCCTACTTCGCCACCAACACCGACGACGACCCGGCCCCGCTCAAGGCGTGGTTCACCGGCGCGGCCACGGCCGCCGGCGAGCAGGGCTCCTCGCTCGAGATGCCGGTGGCCGCCGCCGCCTACGCCGCCGGCGCCACCAACGCCGACGCCAACCAGGGCTTCCTGCGCGACGAGGACGCCGTCCTGCTGGTCTTCTTCCTCACCAACGACCCCGACGCCTCGGTCGAGGTGCTGTCGACCTACACCGCCATGGTCCGCGAGGCCAAGGCCGACTGCGGCGGCGACGCCTGCATCCTCACCGCGGGCCTGATCAAGAAGTGCGTCCCGGCCGAGAACCAGAAGCTGTGGCAGTTCATGAAGGCGTTCGGCGAGGAGCCGATCTGGGGCGACATCGAGGACAAGGCCGGCTACGTCGAGGTCGTCGGCGAGGCCCTCGCCGCCACCCTCGGCGACGCCTGCATCCACATCCCGATCGGCTAGCGCCTGTCCAAAAAGGCATGCTCCCACGGGCATGCCCGATCGAGCATGTTTCCAAAGACATGCCCCAGATCGCGCAGCGTGGCCCGCTCAGCGGTACAGCTCGCCCTTGAGCGCGAACACCCCGGCCACCACCACCCGCTCGTCGGCCTTGAGGCCCTCCTTGACCTCGACGCGCTCGAAGTCACCGACCCCGAGCGTCACCTTGCGCATCTCGAAGGTCCGCTCGCCGGTCGCCACGAACACGATCGGCGCCCCGTCGATCTGGAGCACCGACTGGCGGGGCACCACCACCGCGCGGCGCCGGGCCGAGGCCGGGCGGATGTTGGCGTGGACGGCCTGGCCCGCGCGCAGCCTGCCCGACGTGTTGTCGACGACCACCCGCACCTCGGCGCTGCGCGTCATCGGGTCCAGCGCCACGCTGACGAACTCGACCACGCCCGCGAACGCCTCCTCCGGGCGGTTCGTCGGCGTCAGCTCGACCGGGTCGCCCGGCTGCACGTGCAGCAGTTCGCCCTCGAACACCGACAGGCGGACCCACAGGCTGCGGCGGTCGGCGATCATGAACGCCGTGTGGCTCGGCACCACCGCTTGCCCGCGCGACACGTGCACGCCGACGACGTCGCCGGCGATCGGGCTCGTCAGCGCGTTGATCCCGAGCTTGCCCTTCGCCGGCGCGCCGGCGAGGGCCGCGACCCGCTGCTTCGCCGCCCGCAGCTGCGCCTCCGCGATCGCGGCCGACGAGATCGCCAGGTCCAGCTCGCGCTGCGACGTGATGCCCTCGGCCAGCAGGCTGCGTTTGCGCTCGACGTCGCGTTTGGCCGCGATCAGCCGCGCCTCCATCGCCGCGATGTCCGCCTGCGCCGTGCCGAGCTCCGCGCTGACCAGCGTCCCCAGGACCTGGCCGGCCTCGACCTTGCTGCCCTCGATGACCTTGACGTCGGCCACGCGCCCGGCGATCCGTGAGCCGACGGCGGCCAGCCGCTGGGCGTCGAACTCGAGCACGCCGGTCACGTGTACGATCGGGGTTACTTCTTCGTAATGCGCCGGCGCGACGAGGATCCCCACCCGATCCGCGTAGTCCGCCGGCACCTCGACCACCCCCTCGCGGATCACCGGCAGCTCGGGCGCCGTCGTCTTGGCCCGCTCTGCGGCCTCGCCGCCGCAGCTCACCACGGCCAGCAGCCCCAGCAGCAGGCTGCCGGTCACTCGCGCAGTTCGGGGACCGATCCCTCGCATCACGGTGCTCGCATTACTGTGGATCGCCGGCCGGCTGTTCCGCCGTTTAAGAAACGGTAAAGCCCGGATCGCTCGAGCGAGTCAACCGGCTCGCGAACCTCGCCCCGCCGCCGGGCGCCTCGCCGACGCTCAGCGTGCCGGCGTGGGCCTCGACGATCCGGCGAGCGATCGCCAGCCCGAGTCCGAGCCCCGCGCGCCCCTGCGTGCGGTCGGCCGTGGGGGCCGTCGCGTGCACGAACGGCGCGAAGACCCGCTCGCGTTCGCCCACGGGGATCCCCGGTCCCTGATCGTCGACGGTGACCGCGATCCGCTGGCGCTCCGCATGTACGTGCAGCGTCACCGCCCCGCCCGGCGGCGAGTACGCGATCGCGTTGCTGCCGATGGCGATCTCGAGCGCGTCCGGGTCGACCTGCGCCGCCAGCTCGTCGGGCCCCGAGAACACCACCTTCACCTCGGCCCGCGCCGCCCACCGCTGCGCCGGGCCGTCCAGGCGCGCCATCCAGGCGACAGGCGCCCGCTTCACCCCGCCGCTCGTCCGCGCCAGCTGCAGCAGCGCCTCGACCAGCGCCGACATGCGCCCCGGCCTCGTCGAGCGTACGGTCGGCGAGGTGTTCCCACTCCGCCGGCGAACGCGACCGCCGCCGGGTCACCGCGAGCGAGCTCGACAGCAGCCGTCACCGCACGGCTTACTCTTCGCCCCCGCACATCGTGCAGCGGTGGCCGCCGTCGCCGGCCTCTCCTCCGCCATCATCTCCGCTGCCGTCGCCTCCGCCTTCGCTCGTCACTTCGCCTCCGCCAGCAGCCCCGATGGGTCTCTTGCGAGTCGGGCCGGTCACGCGTCCCACATCGGAGGCGTACTCCGTCCTCGAGCGCCGCCGGAGCCTGCTCGGGCCCGCCCAGGAGCGACGGCGACAGGGTCGTATCTGCCAGAACGGCGGTCTCGCCCCGCGCCGACACGTCTCGGCACCTCGCTCGCGCCCCGCCCGCGGCGCCGATGCATGTCCTTCAGGACATCTCACTTCCGTCCTGCCCGGCACCTCCCCGGCCCGCCATGCTCGCTCGGGCGTCCCTCGGCTCACCCGCCGCAGCCGATCGGGTACCCGCCGCGCGGCGGTGCCGCGAGCTCGCCCACCTCGAAGCCCATCTCCCCCGCGCAGCGCGCCCGCCACAGCTGCGGCCTCGCGTGCGGCGCGTGCCAGACCACGTCGTCGCAGCCGTCGCCGTCGAAGTCGCCGACGCAGGTCGTCGCCTCGGTCGGGGGCGTCGGCGCCGGCACGCGCTCGACCTCTGGCCCCACCATCTTCCACAGCCACGCCCGGTCCGGGGCCGCCGTCCACCACAACGCCTCGTCGGCTCCGTCGCCGTCGAAGTCACCGACCTCCACGCGCGCCTGCAGGTCGCCCGCGCTTTCGTGGCGCGACCAGCCGGACGGCGCGCAGCCCCCGTCCTCGCGCCACAGTCGGTCGGGGTGCCAGCGCACCGCCGCCTGCGCGCGCGGGTCCCACCACAGCGCCTCGTCGAGCCCGTCGCCGTCGAAGTCGCCGACCCGGCCGACCTGCTCGTCGCCCGGCCGCAGCCCGCACGCCGGCAGACCTGTCCGCTGCAACATGTCCTTCGAGTCATCCCCGAACGCCCCCAACTCGACCGTGAACCGCTGCGCGTCGAGCCACAGCACCTGGCTGCGGCGCGCCCCGGAGCCGTCCCCCGGCGTCCACAGCCCGACCAGCGGCCAGCCGTAGCCGGCGGCGAAGCGGTCGTCGAGCGGCTCGTCCTCGACCCCGCCGGCGCGCCACACCCACCGCACGTCGACCTCCGCGCCGGGCCGCCACCACCACACCGCGTCGCGCCCGTCGCCCGCGAACGCCCCGACGACCGGCGCCGCGCTGCCGGGCGCCTCCACGCGGCTGCGCGTGAACCCGCCGCGGCCGTGCGCCGGCGGCCGCCACAGCTCGTCCGTGATCTCCTCCGGCCCGAACATCAGCACCTCGGTGCGGCCGTCGGCGCCGGCCAGCGCCACCGGTCGCCACGAGCGCGGCGCCCGGCTCGGGCACGGACCATCGCGCGTACACAGGCTGAACGACCGCCGCACGAACCGCCCCGCCGGCGCGCCGTACCACACCTCGTAGCGCTCGCCGCCCGGCTGGAACCACACCACGTCCTCGCGGCCGTCGCCGTCGACGTCGACGCGCGAGCGCGGCAGCGCGTAGAGGATCGACGCGCCCAGGCGATCGCCGCGCGACAGCCGGCCCTGCTTGCTGGCCGCCGAGATCCCCGGGCAACGCGCGTCGCCCATCACCGACGCCGGGTCGGGGTACGTCAGCCCGCGGAACTCGGTCGAGGCCGCGTCGACGCAGATCTCCCGCGACTGCTCGAACCGCGAGTGCTCGTGGACGAACCCCAGCAGGTGCCCGAGCTCGTGCAGCACCACCATCTCGGGCGAGTACATGTCGCTCACCAGCGCGTCCGGCCACACGAGCAGCCGCGCCCCCTCGTCCTCCGGCGCCGTCGCCGGGAACGACGCCGACGCCAGCGGGCACCCGCCCTCGCCGCACTCCGCCGCCGCCCCCTGGCGGACCGTGAACGCGACCTGCTCCGGCGCGACGCAGGCCGGCGTCCCGTCGAGGTCCTCGCGGTGGATGAAGTTCACCCCCGACGCCCGCTCCCACTGCGCCGTCGCCAGCACCAGCGCCGCCCGCGTGCGCGACCGCAGCGTCGCGTCGGCGAACTCGCCCAGGCAGTACGACAGGTCGAGCTTGCGGCCGACGTCCCACGCGCGGTCGAGCGTCCCCCGGCACTTGACGGCGCTGCGGTAGGATGCCTCCTCCGACATGTCCGATTCAACATGTCCCGAAGACAACAGGATGTCGCCCTCGAGCCGCAGCCCGCCGCCGACCAGCACCTCGGGCACCTCGCCGCCGCACAGCCCGTCGTCCGCGATCAGCACGGCCCGCTCGCAGCTCGCGAGCGCCCAGGCCGCCAGCGCCGCGACTCCTGCCGGCGGCGCGCTCCGGACCCACCTCTTCACCCGCCTCGGGATGCCCGACCGGAGCCACCCGCGCAACCCGCCGGCGCCCCGGAGGCCGCCCGCCGGCCGCCGCCCACCCTCCAGGTCCCCGCCCGCGAGCGCGCCGGCGAGCGCCGAGATCTCGATCCGCCCCCGTCGCCCGCCCGCCTCGACCTGACCTGAAAGACAGACAACGCGACCGCCGCGCCGCGCCGCACACACGGATGACGAGCCGCTCGCGCTGCTCCGCCCGTAGCCTTTCGAGCCCCGCGTCCTCGGGCGGGACCGAGCCGCCGCCCGCGTCCCGAACGAGCCGCGCGCGCTGCTCCGTCGCTCAGCGAAATACTCGTTCACGCTTCACTGGCCCGCTCTTGATTGTGCGGCCCAGGCCCACCGCTTTCGAGCCGCGCGCCAAGAGCCGCCGCCCGCGTCCCGAACGAGCCGCGCGCGCTGCTCCGCCCGCCGCTTTCGAGCCGCGCGCCCCGAGCCGCCGCCCGCGTCCCGAACGAGCCGCGCGCGCTGCTCCGCCCGCCGCTTTCGAGCCGCGCGCCCGCCGGCGCGGTCGAGCCGCCGTCTCCGTCCCGCACGAGCGGCTCCGCGGTTCGGGTCTTCGCTCCCCGCCTTCTCGCGACGACTCGTCATGCCGTCCGGGCGAGGCGCGGCCCGCCGCCCGCGCGGTTCGCCGCCCACGACAGGCGGCCGCGCCTCGCGCCTGTCGCCTGCCGTCACCTGCTCCATCGGACCTGCCCCGGAGGACCTGCCTCTTGGGACCTGTCCTCGGGGACCTGCCCGATCGAGCTAGAACACCTGCTCCTCGGCCGTCGCGCCCTGGCAGCCGTCGCCGCCGTCGGGCGCTTGCGGCTTGCCGCCGGCGTTGCCCTCGAAGCCGCCCTCGCCGCCGAGGCCGCCCTCGCCGCCCTCGCCGGCTTGCAGCTGCGTGTTGGCCAGGCCGACGAAGCCGCCGCTCACGCGCGCCACCGCGATCGACGCCCCGCCGCATCCGCCGGCCGCACCGCCGCCGCCGCCGCCGTCGCCGCCGTTGGCCCCGACGGCCCCGTTGCCGCCGCCGTCGCCCGGGTCGCCGCTGTTCTTGCCGAGGCCGAAGTTGCCGCCGGGCTTGCCCACGCCGCCGTTGCCGCCCTTGCCGCCGGCGCCGCCCTTGCCGCCCTTGCCGGCGTTGACCAGCGAGTTCGACACCTGGATCGACGAGTTTATCACCACGATCCCGAACGACCCGCCGCCCGCGCCGCCCGGACCGCCCGGCGCGCCGCCGCAGCCGCCGCCACCGCCGCCACCGCCACCGCCGCCGAGGTGCGTCGTGTTCCCGCAGGTGAACGGCTCCTTGTCCGTCCCGCCGGCCCCGCCGCCGCCGCCGCCGCGCCCGTGAGCGCCGCGCGTGCCGCTGCCGCCGCTGGTGCCCGACCACATGCCGTTGGCGTCGAACGCTCCCGTCGGCGCCACCCCGGCCGAGCCCGCGTTGCCGGCCCCTCCGTTGTCGCCGGCGCTGCCGCCCACGCCCGTGCCGCCCTTGTCGTCGCAGCCGTTGATCACGTTGAGGCTGCACTGGCTGGCGCCGTTCATCCCGCCCGCGCCGCCCTGGGTCGCGTCGCCGCCGGCCAGGCCGTCGCCGCCCTTGCCGCTCGCGCAGTCGGTCGCCGACCCGCCCGCGCCGCCGTTCGCCCCGCAGCTCGACGTCCCGCCCGCGCCGCCGCTCGCGTCGCTGGCGTTGCCGCCGATCCCGCCGTCGTCGCCCTTGGTCCCGGCCTGCCCGCTCGTGCCGGCCCCGCCGTCGCCGGCGTTCAGCGTGCAGCGCTCGACCTGCAGCAGGTCGTCGGCCGAGTCCTTCACCCACAGCGCGTAGCTCGTCTGGCCCTGATCGCTGAAGTCCTTGCCCTCGACCACGAACCCGTGGAACCGCACCGACTCCGTCAGCTCGGTCGCCTGCACCGCGCGCGCCTCGCTGCCGACGATCGTGGTCGTGTTGGCCTGCAGGTCGTAGATGAACGACTTCGGCGTGTAGCCGCCGAAGAGGCTCACGCCCGAGGCCAGCGTCACCGACTTGGGGTACGTCCCCTTGCTGACGACGATGTCGCACTTGTCCGGGCACGCGAGCGCCAGCTCGATCGCCTTGGCGATCGTCGCCACCGGCGTCTCGTGGGTGGTGCCGTCGTTCAGATCGCTGCCGCCGTCAACCGGGGTCGAGACGAAGATCAGGCCCTCGTCGCTGCCGGTACAGTTCGGGTCCGGCACCTCCTCGAGGCAGGCGTCGCCGGTCGTCGTCGTCGTCGTCGTCGTCGTCTCGCTGTCGCTCTCGCTGGTGGTGGTGGTCGTCGTCGCGTCGGTCGTCGTCGTCGTCGTCGCGTCGGTCGTCGTCACCGGCTCGGTCGTCGACACCTGCGTCGTCGAGTCGTCGGCCGTGCCGCTGCCCTCGGTCGGCGGCGTCGTCGTCGGCACGCTCTCGGTCGTCGTCTCGGTCGGGTTCATCGTCGCGCCGACGGTCGCCGTCGAGGTGTTGTTGCCGTCGGTCGCCGAGGTCGAGGTGATGGTGCCGTCGTCACCGCAGGCGGAGAGGAGCAGGAGCGTGGCCGGGAGCAAGCGAGGCGTCATGCGCATGACCGGAGGGTAAACCCACCTCGGCTCGCAGTACAACGCGGCCACCGGGCCCTAGCCCCCCTCGGCCTTGTCTCGGCAGGACCGGTGCTGCACACTCCCGCCGTGCCCGGACCCGACGCCGCCCGCGCGGCCGCCATCCTGGCGGACCTCGGCCCGCTTCTGCCGAGCCTCGCCTCGCCGGCGCTGGTCGTCGACCTCGAAGCGGTCGACCACAACATCGCCGCCGTCTTGCGTCGCTGTCGCGGCGACGGCTCCGACGACCTCGACCGTGGCGCAGACCGCTGGCGTCCGCACATCAAGACCCTCAAGTCGGCCGCGCTGGTCCGCCGCCTGTGGGCCGCCGGCGTCACCCGCTGCAAGTGCGCCACCCTCGACGAGCTGCAGCTGTTGCTCGGCGCCGCCGCCGAAGATGGCCGTGAAGACAGCCTCGACGTCCTCCTCGCCTACCCGCTGCACGAGGCCGCCTTCCACGCCGCCCGGCGCCTGCTCGCCGCCCACCCGGCCGCCCGCGTGCAGCTCCTCGCCGACGCCCCCGAGCACGCCCTCGCCATGGATCGCTGGGCGCGCTCTGGCCCCGGCCCGCTCGACCTCCAGCTCGACGTCGACCTCGGCATGGCCCGCACCGGCAGCCCCCCGTCCGTCTGGCGCGAGGCCGTCGCCGACCTTGCGTCGCTGTCCCATCTCCGCGTCACCGGCCTGCACGGCTACGAGGGCCACCTCGCCTGGAGCCAGACCCGGGAGGCCGCCGCCGCTTACGACGCCCTGTGCGATCTGGCCGGGGCGATTGCTTGCATCGGCAAGGGTCCGCTCGAGCTCGTCACCTCGGGCACGCACAGCTTCTCGGCCGCCCTCGATCACGCGCGGCTGAACGGCGGCCCGTGGCGCCACCGGATCTCCCCCGGCACCGTCGTCCTCAGCGACCTGCGCAGCGCGCCCGCGGCCGAGCTGCTCGGCCTGCGGCAGGCCGCCTTCGTGCTCGCCCGGGTGGTCAGCCGCGGCCGCGACCGCGTCACCCTCGACGCCGGCAGCAAGGCGATCGCCCCCGACCGGCCGGCCCCGAACTGTCGGTTGCCGGCCTGGCCCGGCCTCGTCCCGCTGTCGCCGTCCGAGGAGCACCTGCCGCTGCGGCGCGAGCACGGCGCGCTCCCCGACCACGGCGCGGCGGTCCTCCTGGTCCCCGACCACGTCTGCACCACCGTCAACCTCTACCGCGAGTGCCTGGTCCTTCGGCCAGGCGAGGCCCCCGCTCGCGCGGCCATCGGCGCCTCCGGCCACCGCCTCTTCTTCGCCCAGGACACCCTCGCATGAGCGCAGCGCAAGCTCCCGCCTCCTCGCCCGGCCCGGTCCGGGACCACGCCCGCGGCTGCGAGCTCGACGTCCTGGTCGCCCCGCGGGCCGCTCGCAGCCGGGTCGTCGGCCTGCACGACGGTCGGCTCAAGGTCCAGCTGGCCGCGCCGCCGGTCGACGGGGCCGCCAACGAGGCCCTGCGCGCGCTGCTGGCCGACCGCCTCGAGATCGCCGCGAGCGCGCTCGAAATCGCCCACGGCGCCACCGGTCGGCGCAAGACCGTCCGCGTCGCCGGCGTCCGCGCAGCCGTTGCGCGGGGTCGCCTCGGCCTGGCCGCGCTGGCCCTCGGGCTCGGGCTGTCCGCCTGCACCGTCGAGGTCCCGTTCCCGGTCCGCGTCGTCCTGCCCGACGACTCGACCGACCTCAATCGCGCCGACAACCTCGCGCTCGAGCTCGGCCCCGACGCCTACTTCGTCAGCTATCCGGTCCGCGGCACCGACTTCGAGGTCGAGCTCGAGTTCGAGCCCGACGCCGTCGAGCGCACGCTCGCGCTCTACCTGGCCGATGGGACAGAATTGCTCGCCTGGGGCCGCAGCGTGCCGTTCGTGATGCTGTCGCCGCCGGGCGACCTGGCGGTGCTGATGGCTCGGCCCGGGGTCTTGTCGGTCTACCCGGGCGAGGTCGCCGAGCCCGACCCCGACCTGCTGGCCGTCCACGCGCCCGGACGCGGCCTGATGTTGATGAGCGGCGCCGGCGACATCGCCCTCCTCAACGAGACCAGCTTCGACATCGAGCTCGGGGCGCGCCTGTCGTCCCCGCCGGAGCCTGGCGACGGCGCCTTCGTCGCCGACGCGCGCGGTCGGGTGTGGCGGGTCGGCGTCGACGACGGGGTCGGCGCCGCCATGTACGATCCCGGCACCGACGTGTGGGCGGTCGCCACCGTCACCGGCGACGACACCGGCGCCCGGCCGGGCGCCGCCACGGTCATCGGCCCCGGGCACGATCGCGTCTACCTCGCCGGCGGCGGGGGCCACACCGACCTGGTCGCCCTCTCGCTCGAACCCGACGACCAAGGTGTCATCGCCCTCGCCCCGGTGGCCGCGCTCGACGGCCCGCGCACCGGGGCCCGCCTCCTCGCCCTCGACCGCGGCGACGACGAGGTCCTGCTGCTGGTCGGCGGCGCCGAGGCCGACGCACCGGCCGTGTATTTCCCCGAGGGCGGCCACGCCTTCGGCCCGGTCGGCGACTGGACGAACATCCAGTGCATCCGCCTCGACGCCGGCGACGAGGATGAAGCCGCGACCGTCGAGCTGCTGTGCCTGGGCGGCTTGCGCGGCGGACAGCCCACCGGCGACGCGCTCGTGTTGCGCGTGCCGGCGGCCGTCGAGAGCACCGAGGTCGAGGAGCGGCCGGCCTTCCTCAGCGCGCCGCTCGCAGATCCCCGGCTCTTCGCAGATGATCTGGCCGTGTACGCTCAGGGCGCCGCCCAGTGGTGGCGGGTCTCTCGGAAGGACCTCGCCGTCGAGCTCACCGAGACGGTGGCGACCCGCGTGCACGGCGGCCATTCCATCACCCTGGGGACCGGTGTTACCTTCCTGGTTGGCGGCCGAGACCTGGACGATCGCGCTGTCGATCGCTGGTGGATCTTCGCTCCCAGCTTGGCTCCCATGTAGCCGTCAATGAAGGCGGCGTCCCCCGGAGGCTCTCCATGGCCGACACCCTGACGATCACCGACAACCGAACCGGCAAGACCTACGAGATCGAGATCAAGGACGGAACGATCCGCGCCGACGCGCTGCGCAAGATCAAGACGTCCGACGACGACTTCGGCCTGATGACCTACGACCCGGCCTTCATGAACACCGCGTCGTGCCGGTCCGCGATCACCCTGATCGACGGCGACAAGGGCATCCTGCGCTACCGCGGCTACGCGATCGAAGAGCTGGCCGAGCAGTCGTCCTACCTCGAAGTCGCCTACCTCCTGCTCCACGGCGAGCTGCCCAACGAGGCGCAGCTGCGCAAGTGGACCCACGAGGTCACGCACCACACCTTCGTCCACGAGTTCCTGCGCAAGTCGATGGAGGGCTTCCGCTTCGACGCCCACCCGATGGGCAAGCTGGTCAGCATGCTGGGCGCGCTGTCCACCTTCTACCCCGAGGCGAAGAAGGTCCGCGACGACCGGACGCGGCGCGAGCAGATCGTCCGCATCATCGCCAAGATGCCGACCCTCTCGGCGTGGGCGTTCCGCCACAGCGTCGGCCGGCCGTACGTCTACCCGGACAACGAGCTGTCGTACTGCGGCAACTTCCTCAACATGATCTTCCGGATGGCCGAGCCGCGGTTCGAGCCGCACCCGGTGCTCGAGCGGGCGCTCGACATCCTCTTCATCCTCCACGCCGACCACGAGCAGAACTGCTCGGCCAACGCCGCCCGCGCCGTCGGCTCGGCCGAGACCGACCCGTACTGCAGCCTGGCCGCCGCCTCGGCCGCCCTCTACGGCCCGCTCCACGGCGGCGCCAACGAGGCCGTGCTGCACATGCTCAAGCAGATCGGCAACGTCAGCGCCGTGCCGGAGTTCATCACCGGCGTGAAGAACGGCAGCGGCCGCCTGATGGGCTTCGGCCACCGCGTCTACAAGAACTACGACCCGCGCGCCAAGGTGATTAAAAAGCTCGCGCACGAGGTCTTCGAGGTCACCGGCAAGAACCCGCTCCTCGAGATCGCCCTCGAGCTCGAGAAGATCGCGCTGAACGACGAGTACTTCGTCAAGCGCAAGCTCTACCCGAACGTCGACTTCTACTCGGGCATGATCTACCAGGCAATGGGCTTCCCGGTCGACATGTTCCCGGTCCTGTTCGCCATCCCGCGCGCCTCCGGCTGGCTGGCCCAGTGGCAGGAGATGCTGCAGGACCCCGAGCAGAAGATCGCCCGCCCGCGCCAGATCTACACCGGCGCCGACCTCCGCCCCTACGTGCCGATGAGCCAGCGCGCCACCAAGCAGGCGACCTGATCGTCGGGTGCGCTGCTGAGCCGCCGAAAGTGCCCCGCCGCAACCGCGCCGGGGCCCTTTTTGCGTCGACTCCGATGAATGTCCCTTCGGACATATCCTCCTCCTGGGGCGAGGCCTGCCGCCGTGGGCGCACCTTCCACGGCATCCGTCGAGCGCCCGGTCAGCGGCCGCCGAATTCGATCATCGCCGCCGCGCCAGCAGATAGGCGCGCTGGCTAGGGAATTCTCGCGGCGTGCTCGGGCCGCGCTCGAGCCGGGCGGTGAGCTCGAAGCCGACGCTCCCGAGCTCCGCGATGACTTCTTCCGCGGCGATAAAATGCCCGTCGAGGCCGACGCGGTGGCCCCACCATTCCTCCAGGCGGCGGATCGATCCGGCCGGGAACCCGACCGCCGACGTGTGGACCGACAGCAGCAGCGCCCCGCCGGGCCGCACCACGCGGGCCATCTCTGCGTAGGCCCTGGCCCGCGCGCCGACATCGAGGTGGATCACCGAATAGATCGCCACCGCCCCGGCCAGCGAGGCGTCCGCGAACGGCAGCGCCAGCAACGAGCCCTTCACGAATTCCAGCCCGTGTACGCCCGCGTGCCGGCGCTGCGCCTCGGCGATCATGCCCGCCGCGAGGTCGACCCCCGTGACCGCGAGGCCGAGCTCCGCCAGGAAGCGCGCCTCGAAGCCGGGGCCGCAGCCGAGGTCGGCGACCCTCGCCGCCCGACCGACCGTCTCCGCGAACGCCGAGAGCAGCGCGCGATCGAGGATCTTCTCCGCCAGGTCGTCCGCGAATTCGGCCGCGTAGTTGCGCGCGACCGCGTCGTAGGTCGCCTCGATCTCTGCGTGGCCACGCTCGTCGGTACCCGTCATCGTCGCCCGCTCTCGTTACCACGTTTCGGCGCGCCTCGTCTGGCCGCACCGACGGGCTTCCGTCATGCGCTCCACCGGCTCACAACAGGATCTTGCGTCTCAGTCGTCCGCCGCCTCGGGCGGCTCGGGCATGAACAGGTCGGCGACGACCAGCTCGATCGCCTCGAACGGCGGCACGCGAGCGACAGCGCTGCGGTCGTACGTCCCCGTCAGCACCCAGCGCCCGCGCTCGAGCGTGAAGGCCTCGAGCAACGCCTCGACGGGGTCGATCAGCCAGTAGAAGGGCACGCCGTGCCTGGCGTACAGCTCCTGCTTGACCACGCGGTCGCGCCGCACGCCCCTGGGCGACAGCACCTCGCAGATCCAGTCGGGCGCCACGTCGATCGGCCGCTTGCCCCAGGGCGACGGCAGTCGTTCGCGCCGCCAGCCGACCACGTCGGGTCGGACCACGTCGTGGTCCGTGAACTGCACGTCGACCTCGACCACGATCCACCAGCCGCCCGGGCCTCCGCGCCCGCGGTCGAACGGGCCTCGCAGCCCGTCCACCACGCCGCTCTGCGCGTAGCTGTGCTCGAACAGCGCGCTCGGCTGCGTCACCAGCTCGCCGCCCAGGATCTCCGCCTTCACGTCCTCGGGCGTGGCGAGCAGATCCGCGTAGGTGGCGAGCTTCGGCGCGGCGACCATGTTCGCCAGCATACACCATCCTCCAGGACCTCGCGGCTTGCGGCCGCCGCCGCGCCTGATAGCCTGCGGAGGTGGCCGTTCGCACCCTCGTCGTCATCGCCTGCGCCGCGCTCGCATCGACCGGCTGCAGCGACGACTGCGGCGACGGCGAGTACCACGACGCCGAGATCTGCTTCAATGAACATGTCCTCGAGGTCCAGTCGGAGGCTGCGAGCCCGCTCGCCCTGCGCGCGGCCGACTTCGACGGCGACGGCGTCGACGACGTCCTGGTCGTCGGCGCCGCTGCGGGCACCATCACCACCGACCTGCGGCGCGGCGACGGCGAGGGCGGGCTCGGCGAGCCGCGCGACGTCGGGGTCGCCGGCTGCAGCGCCTATCCGGTCGTCGGCGACCTCGACCTCGACGGCGCCGCCGACCTCCTGTTCCCCTCCTGCGACGCCGGCGTCTTCGTCTACCGGGCCGACGGCGCCGGCGGCTTCGCCCCGGCCGTCGAGGTCGACGTCGGCCTGAAGATCCGCACCACCGCCGTCACCGACGTCGACGGCGACGGCCGGCGCGACCTGCTCGTCCTCGGCAGCCTGTCCGAACAGCCAGCCGTCGGCCTCGTCCGCGCCGACGCCTCCGGCGGCTTCTTCGCCCCGCAGGTCCAGCCCGTCGCCGTCCCCGGCCTCGACGGCCTGAAGCCCGGGGGCTTCGTCGCCGGTCGCCTGCGCCGCGACGGTCCGGTCGAGCTGGTCCTCGCCGAGTGGGAGCGCAGCGACGGCCTCGCCCGGGCCACCGTCGAGGCCGGCGTCGTCGGGCCGTTCGTGGCCATGACCACCGGCCTGCGCCCCGGCGGCCTCTACCTGCGCGACCTCGACGACGACGACATCCTCGACGTCCTCGTCCTCGACACCGCGCCCGTCGCCCTCGCCCCGCTGCTGGGGCCCGACCTGTCCGAAGGGCCACGTACCGCCCTCGGCTCGCGCCCCGGCCCGATCGCCCTCGCCCACCTCGACGGCGACGGCAGCCTCGACGCCGTCTTGTTCCACGGCGACCGCCTCGGCCTGTGGCGCGGCGTCGGCGACGGTCGCTTCACCGCCGCGGTCCAGCTCGAGTTCCCCGCCGACGTGGTCGAGGTCGTCCTGCCCGACCTCAACGCCGACGGCCGGGCCGACATCGTCGCCGGCCTGTTCTCCGCCGGGGGCCTCGCCATCCGCCTCAGCGGCCCCTGACCTCGCGTCCCGCTGTCACGATCGGCCGCCGTTCCGCGTCCGGCCCTCTCGCTGCACCGCTCGCCGCGCCCGCTGGCTGCGCCGCGCCCGGCCCTCGCGCCGCCGTCTCCGCGGCCCCGCCCGCGAGCCTTCGGCCGGCCTCCCGGCTCCGCTGGGCTCGCTCGGCGGCGGCTCGCGAATTTCGCCCCTCTCGCCGCCGCTGATACCCTTTGCGGCGCCATGACCCCCACGAGCACCCCCCGAAGTTACGAGTTCTCGGCCGCGGAGAACGTCATCATCCGCCAGCTCGTCGACGCCATGCGGTTCGTCGCCGCGGCCTCGCTGGCGGTCGGCGCCTTCGTCCTGATCCTCGGGATCGCCGGCCTCGTCAGCCACGGTCGCGCGGGCCTCGGCCCCGCGCTCGGCGACTTCGCCGAGTCGGTCGTGTTCGTGCTCATCGGCCTGTGGCTGCAGCGGGCCGTCGACGCCTTCAACCGGGTCGTCGACACCAGCGGCGACGACATCACCCACCTGCTCAACGCCCTGCGCGAGCTGACCCGCGTGTTCTCGCTGCAGCGCACCGTTTTGGTCCTGGCCGCCATCGTCATCGTCATGGCGATCGGCATCCACGGCGTGCTCTCGCTCGGCTGAGCCAGAGGGCATGCCCGCTCAGACATGCCCGCCGGGACATGCCCGTTCAAACATGTCCCGAGCTACCGCTGCGTGAACTTGCCGAACCAGCGCGGCATCAGCTTCTGGTAGAACCGCTCCGGCGCCAGCCGCTTGAGCCGCCACAGCCACGCCCCGTCGGCGTGGGGAAGCGCGTAGAGCGTGCCGGCCGCGGCCGCGTCGAGGGCGAAGCGGGCCACCTCGGGCGCCTGCAGCGTCGCGCGGTCCATCAGCTTGCCCACGCGCGACGCCCGGTTGTCCTCGCCGTGGTGGCGGCCGGCGTCGATGATGCGGGTGCGGAAGAACGTCGGGCACAGGACGGTCACGCCGATGCCGGCCGGCGCCAGCTCGGCGGCCATCGTCTCCGACAGCGCGATCACGCCGGCCTTCGTCACGTTGTAGGGCGCCATCATCGGCGTACACAGGAGGCCCGCCGCCGAGGCGACGTTGATCACGTGGCCGCGGCCCTGCGCGCGCATCTGCGGCACGAACAGCTCGCAGCCGTAGATCACGCCCCACAGGTTGACGCCCATGATCCACTCCCAGTCCTGCTGCGGGATCGCGTCGACCGGCCCGCTCGTGGCCACGCCGGCGTTGTTGATCAGCAGGTCGACCCCGCCGAGCAGCGACGTCGCCGCCTCGGCCAGCTCGGCCACCGCCGGTCGCTGCGCCACGTCGCAGGCGCGCGCGTAGGCCTTGCAGCCGAGCTTCTCGACCATCGCCACCGTCTCCTCGACGCCGGCGAGGTCGATGTCGGCGGCCACGATCCGGGCGTTGCGACGCGCGAGCTCGAGGCAGAACGCGCGGCCGAGGCCGCCACCCGCGCCGGTGACCACCGCGCGCACCGGCTTGTCGAAGGAGAGCGTCATACGCGGCAAGCTACACCAGATCGGCGAGCGGCTGCGGCTCCTCGTCCGGCCGGCGCGCGCGCGCCTGCCAGTCGGCGGGCGGCCACGGCTCGGGCCAGTGGACCTCGACCAGCGTGAGCCCCTGCGGCGGCGCCGTGCGCCCGGCCCGGCGGCGATCGGGGCGCGCCAGCAGCTCGGCGATCTGCGTCGGCGGCCGGCGACCGAGCCCGACCTCGACCAGCGTGCCGACCATGATGCGCACCATGTTCTGCAAGAAGGCTTCGCCGCGGACCGTCACCGTCACGATCGCCGGCGCCTCGCTCGCGGCCACCGTGCTGAGCCCGGCCGGCTCCTCCGCCGCGGCCGCCGCGACCTCGACCGCCAGCATCGTCCGCACCGTCGTCTGCGCCTGACACGAGCTGGCGCGGAAGCCGGCGAAGTCGTGCTCGCCGACGAACGCCGGGGCCGCCGCCTGCATCGCCGCCACGTCGAGCGGTCGCGCCAGGTGCCACTCGCCGCGGTCGGTGGTCGGCACGCGGTGCGGGGTGCAGCGGATCCGGTAGCGATAGGTCTTGCCGTCGTTGTAAAACCGCGGCTCGACCGGGCGGCCGTCGGGCAGCTCGCAGGTCCACGCGCCGAGCACCCCGACGTCGCGCGGCAGCTTGCTCGTGAGTCCGAGCACCACCCCCCGGTCGGGGATGGGGAGCGTCGGCTCGAAGCCCACGAGCTGGCCCAGCGCGTGGACCCCGGCGTCGGTGCGACTGGCGGCCCGCGTCCGCACCGGGCCCTGGTAGAGCTCGCCGAGCGCCGCCTCGAGCACCCCCTGCACCGTCCTGGTGCCCTCCTGGCGGGCAAATCCGTGGAAATCGGTGCCGTCGTAGGCGACCCGCAGGAGCAGCGTCATGAGCGCGGACGCACCATCGACCGCCCCCGCCGACCTGTCAACCGAACTCGGCAAATTCGCCGCCCGAGGCGACAAAGCAGCGCCCGGCGCGCGATTTCTTGCTACCCTCGGAGGCCCCCGGCGATGGACTTCCGCAAGACCTACTTCCTGCTGCCGAACCTGTTCACCCTCGCCGGCCTGTTCTGCGGCTTCTACGCGATCTCGGTGTGCGCGCGGCTGAGCGACGAGGGCGGGGGCAGCGACGCGCTCTACAAGGCCTCGCTGGCGATCATGCTCGGCCTCTTCTTCGACGCCGCCGACGGCCGGATCGCCCGGCTCACGCGCACGCAGTCGGAGCTCGGCCTGCACCTCGACAGCCTCAGCGACCTCGTCACCTTCGGCGTCGCGCCGGGGCTCGTGATCTACCGCTGGGGCCTCGAGGGCTTCGGCCGCGCCGGCCTGTTCATCGCCTTCCTGTTCGTCGCCGGCGGCGCGTTCCGCCTGGCCCGCTTCAACGTCCTGTCGCTGCGGGCGATCGACGAGAAGCCGGGCAAGTACATGCTGGGCCTGCCGATCCCGGTCGCCGCGACCGTGCTGATCTCGACGGTGATGGCGTTCCACGCGATCGGCATCAACCAGACGACCAACCACATCCTGGTCGCCACGCTCGTCACGGTCCTGTCCTACTTGATGATCAGCCGGGTCCGCTTCCGCTCGATGAAGGACCTCAAGCTGACCAAGCGGACGACGGCGGTGGTCGGCCTGCTGCTCGCCAGCGCGGTGCTGGTGGCGGTGCGGATCTCCCGGCCCGCGGTGCTGATCATGCTGGTCGGCTGCTACATCACCCTCGGCCTCATCGAGGAGATGGTGCTGCTGCGCAAGGGTCGGGTCGAGCGGATCCGGGCCGCCCGCGCGCAGGCCCTCGCGCCCGCGCCGACCGAGGAGCTGGCCAGCGAGTCCGAGGTCCTCGCCGAGCTCGGCATCGACGACGACGCCAGCGCCCGGGCGCCCGCGAGCCCCGAGGGCGCGGTCACCACGGCCTGACCTTTCGGCCAGGTCCGGTCGCCTGCGCCCCCGTGAGCGTCGGCGCGATGGTCCCGGGGCGCCGATTTCCGGCGCTGCAGCGCGCCGGGAATTGTTGCGCCGCCCGGGCGTGTTGCGGCCGCCGCGAGCGGGTGTGCGGAGTCCGAGCGTCGCGTCGCTTCGCGAAGCGCCCACTGCGCCTCGCGGGGGTCCGGGGAAGGGCTGCAGCCGTGAGAGGCCGGCTCCGCTGCAGGAAGCATTGAGAGCAGATTGCGAGGCGCCTGTTCGACGGCCAGGGCGACCGCCGAACAGACGCCTCTTCACGGCCTCGACGGCGTGTCTGCTCCCGCCGCGACCGCTCACCGTCCCTCCCCCCACGAGAGTCTGACGCGGGCACCTCGCACCGTCGACAACCTGTCTCTTCCGACATGTCCAAGCCCGACCGCGGAAGCGTCGCCGCCGTCAGCCCGCGCTCCGCTCACCTGTCCCTTACGCCAGATGCCCGCCCGACCCGCACCCCGGTCGCCAGCAGCAGCGCGTAGAGCAGCAGCTCGAGCAGCTCCTGGGCCGCGCGCTCCCACGCCGGGGACATGTTGCCGGCCACGAACAGCCCGGCGATGACGGCGAAGGCCCACCGTTCGTCCGCGATCGGCCGGGCCCGGCCGAGCCGGCGACCTGTCCCCGGGGCCAGGTAATAACCGGCCAGCGGCAGCGCGAACAGCAGGTACGACGACCCGCGGGCGGCGTTGTGCATGTTGCGGTGGCCGAACACCGCGGCGACGCGCTCGCCGACGGCCGACCAGCCGTACACGCTGCCCCAGTCGACCTCCTCGACCAGCACCAGCGCCAGGAACCCCGCCATCGCCAGCGCCACCGCTGGCCGGTCGACGGCTCGCCCTGCGAGCGCCCACGCCACCACCGCCGCCGCCAGCACCGCGTGCGACGCGTGCTCCGCCGGGCCCTCCTTCGCCAGCAGCTCGGCGGTGATCGCCGGGCTCGTCCGCGCGGCGACGACGGCCACGGCCGCGATCGACAGCGCCGTGATCGTCCGCGGGAGCACGGCCGCAGCATAGAGGATCTCGCGTCGGCTGGGCCCGGTCCTCGCCGCGTCGTCGCGGCCGCCGTCGCCCGGGGAGTTCGCGCACCCGCTCGCTGGCGCGCCGTCGCGACCGGGACCACAGCAAGGCGACCTGCGAGCCGGGTCGCGGCCGTCGCGCCGCAACGGCCGTCCCAAGCGAGGCAAGCACGATGCGCAAGCTCGGCATCCAACCTCCGTCCAGCGCCCAGCTGCTCGAGCAGCGGACCCCGCACGCCGACGCCGAGGGCCCGCCCGTGCGCGTGCCGTGGCTGACCCCCGTCCTCATCCCCGCGCTGTTGGTCCTGCTGATCGCCACCGTCCTGATCTACGTGTTCGCCGCGCCATGACCCGACGATGACGACCTCGCCGCACAGACATGTCCCCGGGGACAGCGACGCGCAGGCCGGCGCCGCCGAGCCGCGCGCGGCCGATTTTCCACATGTCCCCGAGGACAGCCGAGACGCGCCCGGGCCGCGCGCGGAGACCGTCATCCCCCGGCTCGAGGAGCGGCTCCACGTCGGCACCCGGGTGCGCGAGCACGGCCGCGTGCGCATCGACAAGACCGTCGAGGAGCGCGACCAGCCGGTCGAGCTGACCAGCGTCGAGGACCACGTCGTCAGCTGGCGGGTCCCGATCGGCCGCCCGGTCGAGGCCCCGGCGCCGGTCCGCTACGAGGGCGACACCATGATCCTGCCGATCCACGAGGAGGTCGTGGTCGTGCAGAAGCAGCTCGTCCTGCGCGAGGAGCTGCACGTCCGCGTCCACCGCGTGCACATGCGCGAGCAGCAGACGATGCGCCTCCGCGCCGAGGCGATCACGATCACCCACAACCGCACCACCCCAGGAGAAGCCGCCATGAAAACCGTTATCGGTCTGTTCGATGACTTCAACGACGCCCAGGCCGTCGTCACTGCGCTGCTGAAACGCAACATCGACCGCGCCGACATCAGCGTCGTCGCCAACAACCTCGAGAACATCCCGATCGACCTCAACAAGGACCCCGCCGAGGGGCGCCACGAGGCGATGGCCGAGAGCGCCAAGACGGGCGCAGGCACCGGCGCGATCGTCGGTACCGGCGTCGGCGGCGTGCTCGGCTTCCTCGCCGGCATCGGCTCGATCTTCATCCCCGGCATCGGCCCGATCGTCGCCGCCGGCCCGCTGCTCGCGGCCCTCACCGGCGCCGGCGTCGGCGCAGCGGCCGGCGCCGCCCTCGGCGGCCTCGTCGGCGCGCTGACCCAGGCCGGCGTGCCCGAGCACGACGCCCACTTCTACGCCGAGGCCGTGCGCCGCGGCGGCACCCTCGTGCTCGTGCAGACCTCGGACGAGCGCGCCGCCGACGTCGCCTCGATGATGAGCGGCGCGGGCGCGGTCGACGTCGACCGCCGCCGCGAGCACTTCCACTCCACCGGCTACAAGGGCTTCGAGCCGGGCGTTCAGCCGTTCACGATGGACCAGCTGACGCGCGAGCGGCAGACCTACCGCACCCAGCCGGCCGCCACCGGGGCGACGATGCGGAACCAGCAGCAGCAGCAGACGCCGGCCGCGACGGGCGTGTCCGGCACGACCGGCGCCCGCGAGCCCGAGCGCGCGCAGCAGGTCGACCAGCCGCACTTCAAGGACACCTCGATGGAGATGAAGGTCGTCGAGGAGGACCTGCTGGTCGGCAAGCGAGTCATCGAGCACGGCCGCGTCCGGATCTACTCGCACGTCACCGAGCGCCCGGTCGAGGAGCAGGTCAGCCTGCGCGAGGAGCACGTGACGGTGAAGCGCCGCCCCGTCGATCGCCCGGCCACCGGCGAGGACTTGAACGCCTTCCGCGAGTCGACGGTGGAGATGACCGAGTACGCCGAGGAGGCCGTGGTCGCCAAGGAGGCGCGCGTGGTCGAGGAGGTCGTGGTCGGCCGCGAGGTCGAGACGCACACCGAGACCGTGCGCGACAAGGTGCGCCGCACCGACGTCGAGGTCATCGAGGAGGAGACGCCGGCCAAGACGGTGTCGACCACGCCGATGCACAAGGTCGGGAGCACCGGCACCGGCCAGCCCTCGGCCACCAACCGACCGACGCCGCCGCCGCCGCCGGGGCAGAAGCGGCGCGCCTCGGGCAGCTGACGCGCTTACCTGCGAGGGTTGCGGCGATAGGCCGGGCCCTCGCCGGACATGATCGTACGGCCATGTCCGCTCCCGCCGCGCCCCGCCAGGGGCGCGGATTTTTTCGCTATCCTCGCGCGCAGTGCCGCCCGTGATCGCCTTCGCCGCCGTGGTCGTCGCGTTCGCGCGGCGCTGGCAGGTCCGCGGCGGTCCGCTCGCCTGCCCCGAGTCGATCGCGCTGGTCGCCGCGCTCGCGCTCGCCGGGCTCGGCCTGCTCGCCGCGCTGCTGGCGGTGGCCGGTATCTTCTCCGCGCCGTCGTTCTCGTTCACCGCGATCGCGCTGGCGGTGCTCGCCTGGCCTTGGGGACAGCGAGCCCCGCGCCGTCGGCTCGCGTACAGCCTGCCGCGCGCCGCCGGCCTGGTGGCGCTGCTGCTGACGGCCGGCGCCCTGCGCTGGCCGCCGATCCCCGCCGACCTCGGCGGCCGCGACCAGGGCACCTACGTCCTCCGCGCCCGCCACACCCTGCGCACAGGCCGGACCGGCCACACCGACCCGGTGCTGGCCCGCGCCGGCGCCGAGGCCGAGCTGCGACCTGGCCCCGGGGACATCCTCGGCCTCTACCACGCCGACCGCAGCCCGGCCCGCGTCGGCCGCTACGAGGGCGCCTACCGCCCCGGCTTTTACCTCACCCGCCGCGACGAGGGCGAGGTCGTGCCGCAGTTCCTGCACCTCCACCCGTCGCTGCTGGCGCTGTTCGGCCTGGTCTTCGGGCCATGGTCGATGGGACTGGTCACTCCGCTCGCCGGCGCGCTCTCGGTGCTCGCGCTGTGGGCCCTCGGCGAGCGCCTGTGGCCGCGCGGGGGCGCCTCGTGGCTGGCCGCCGGCCTGTTCGCGCTGTCGCCGATCGCCGTGTGGACCGCCCGCACCCCGCTGACCGAGTCGCTCACCGGCCTGCTGCTGCTCGCCGCCGCCCTCGCCGTCGCTCGCGGCCTCGCGCCGGCCGCTGTCGACGCGACCGCGGGCGCCGCGAGCCGTCGCCACGCCGCGCGAGCGCAGGCCGTCGAGGCGACCGCCCGCGGCGACGCGAGGCCCCCCGACCCCTCGCCACCCCACCTGCACGCCGCTGCGCGCCCCGCGAGGGCGACCGCGTCCGGCTCCGCGGCGCTCGACTCCGCAGACGCCGTCGGCGACCCGCGGGGCGACGCCGCCGACTCGACCTCCCGCGGCCTCGCCTCCCGCCCCGCCGCCGACTCGACCGCGCGCGGCCCCATCGACGGCGACCCGCGCACGGCCGCCGCCTCCGCCTCGCTCCTCGGCGACCCCGGCCACGGCCGCGAGCTCACCGCCGCCCTCCTGCTCGGCCTCGCCGGCTTCGTCCGCGGCAACCTGTGGCTGTCCGCGCCGGCCCTGCTGGCGGTGCTGTGGCTGCGCACCGAACCTGGCCTTCGGCGCATGTCCGCGCCGACCTTGCTCATGGGGCTGCTGCTCGCCAGCCTCGCGCTCCACCTGGCCACCGGCTACCCGTACCTGCACGACGAGTTCAAGCGCCAGCTCGGCCCGGTCGCCGCGCTGTCGCCGGTCGGCGCGGTCGTCCTCGGCCTCGGCGCGATCGTCGTCTACCTCGCCCTCGACGCCGCCCTCGACCTCGTCCGCGGCCGCGTGCGCCGGCTCCCGCCGGTGCTCGCCGCCCTCGCCGCCCTCGCCGTCCTCGCCTGGCGGCTGCTGTGGGCCCCCGGACCGCCGTGGAGCCGCCTCGACCCGGCCCTGCCGCTGCTCGGCGCCCCGCTGCTGGTCGCCGCCGGCCTCGGCCTGGTCGCCTTCGCCCGCCTGCGCCCCGCCGCGAGCGCCGCCCACGTCTGGCTGCTCGCGCTCGCCACCCTCCCCGTCACCGCGCTCGCCCTCTACGCCCAGCGCAACCTGCCCCAGGTCGGCCTCTACTACTACGGCCGCTACCTCGTCCCCGAGCTGCTGCCCGCCGCCTGCCTGCTGGCCGCCTGCGCTCTCGTACATGTCCACTGGTTCATGTCCGAACGCACAGTGCTCAAGCGACATGCCCGATGGGTCAGCCTCGTCCTCGGCCTCGGCCTGCTGGTCGCCCAGGCGCTGCCGTACCTGCGGTGGCCGGCCACTCGCCTGCAGGAGTTCGCCGGCGCCGAGCGGCTGATCGACGACCTGGCCGCCGAGCTCCCCGAGCGCGCGGTCGTCCTGGCCGGCGGCGAGGGCTGGCACCACGTCCACGTGTACAGCCAGCTCGGCGGCGCGCTCGCGTTCGGCCACGGCCGCACCGTCCTGCCCTACCGCAGCCGCGAGGCCGCCTACGCCGTGCTGCACGAGCTGCTGGTCGCCGGGCCGGCCGCCGGCGGCGACGCCCCGCCCGTGTACCTGCTGCTCGGCGAGTCGACCCACCCGCTGCGCCTCCCCGGCGCCGCCGCCCCGCTGGCGCTCGTCGACGACCTCCTGCCGCCGCCGTTCGTCGCCCGCCCGGTCGCCTTCGCCGAGCTCTACCTCGACCGCCTCACCCCCGTCGACGACCGGATCCCCGACCGCGTCACCCGCACCGACCTGCGCGTCGGCCTGCTCGAGGTGCGGGTCGACCCGGCCCGGCGGGCGGCCGTCCGCAGCTGGCGGATCGACGACGGCCGCGCCGAGGGACCTGGCCCTTTGAACCTGTCCTCGTATTACTTGCCCGACGGACAGACCTGCCTCGACACCGAGCACCCGCTGGTCCTCGACCTCCCGCCCGGCGACGGCCCCGGCTCGCTCGTGCTGGTCGCCCAGCCCGGCGGCGACACCCCCGGCTGGCGCGTCGTCGTCGACGGCCAGCCGGTCGCCACCGACCCGCCCGGCCCCGGCCCCGCGCGCGCCCGCGACACGCTCGGCCCGATCGCCTTCGCCGCCCCGCCCCGCCGCGTCGAGCTGTGGGGCAGCACGCGCCCGCGCGACGACCTCGCCTGCCCGTACGGCGGCCTCGCCGAGGTCCGCCTGCTCGGCCCCGACCGCGGCCCCGACGACCGCACCCCCGCCTGGACCCGCACCTACAGCCCGCCGCACGACCTCGGCCACCGCGTCACCCCGGCCCGCTTCACCGCCGGCCGGGCCCTCACCCGCCTGCGCGCCGGCCTCGACCGCGGCCGCGAGCTCGACGGCCCCTCGCTGATCGTCCGCGCCGGCGACCCGCTGACCTTCCCCGTGGAACATGTCCCGAGCGCCACCTCGATCACGATGGCCGCGACCCTGCGCGGCGCGCGCCTGAGCCCGTCCGGCCGCGTGCGCGTGCTGGCCGACGACGCCGTCGTGCTCGAGCTCGACCCGCCCGACAGCCTCGACGGGGCCTGGCACGCGCCGCCGACGACCGTCGCCCTCCCCGGCCCTGCCCCGCGCCTGCGGGTGGAAGTCCTCGACCCCGAGCGCCCCGACGCGCAGGTCGCCCTCCGCGACCTGGTGCTGCTGCCGACCCCGGAGTGACGGCGCGCCCTGTCCTTCGGGACATCCTCGCCCGTCGCGGCGGACAGCGCGCTCGATCGATCGCTGGCCCCCGCGGTGCCGCTGCTCGCGCTGCGGAAAGAACTGGCGGGTACCGAAGGCCATGTCCTCGCGGGCATGTCCTCTCGGGCATGTTCTTTCCTCGAGGCTTCGGCGAGTCAGCGCCGGCTCATGGATCGCGGCGCCGGCTGCCGCGGTCGGGCGCCGCGGCGCCGCGTCCCGCACAGCAGCACGGTGGAAACCACGTGCTCGACGCCGACATCCGCGACTACTTCGGCAGCATCGATCACGAGCGACTGATGAAGCTCGTCGAGATGCGGATCTCGGATCGAAGGGTCCTCAAGCTGGTGCGGCAGTGGCTCGAAGCCGGCGTGATGGAAGACGGCGAAGTGACGGCGAAGTACCCGGAGGCCGCGTAATGCGACGGCCCGAGAGACCACCCGTAAGCCGTGTGCGGGAGATCGGCACGCACGGTTTGAACGGGGGTCCTGTCAATCTCCGCGCGGGAGACCGCGCTTGATAAGAAAGGATCTACCAATGGTGCCCGTCGGCCTGCTCGTCGTCCTCGCCGCGCCGCGGCCCGTCGCCGCGCCCGAGCGCCCGCCGGCGCCGATCCTCGGCGGCACGGTCGTCGAGCGGGGGGCGTGGCCCGAGGTCGTGGCGATGACGTACGGCCCCTCGATCTGCACCGGCACGCTCGTCTCCGAGCGTGTGGTCCTCACGGCGGCGCACTGCATCATCGACGCCGGGTGGCTGCCGATCTCGGTCCGCTTCGGGGTCGACGTCACCGCCCCGGGCACGCGCGTCGTCGCGGTCGAGCGCGCCGGCTTTCACCCCGACTACTGCAGCGACCTGAAGGTCTGCAAGTGGGACGTCTGGGACTACGGCTATCTCGTGCTCGCCGAGCCCGTCACCGACGTCGCGCCGGCCCGCCCGCTGCGCGGGCAGGAGGAGTGGGATGAGGCGATGGCGATCGGCGGCGACGTCACGCTGGTCGGCTACGGGCGGGACGAGGCGAGCAAGACGCACGTCAAGCGCCAGGTCGACGTGCCCATCGTGCGGCTCAGCCCCACGGGCCTCGAGTTCCGCACCGGCGGCGACGGGATCGACAGCTGCGGCGGCGACTCCGGCGGCCCCGCGTTCGTCACGCTGGCTTCGGGCGAGGTCCGCCTGGCCGGCGTGACCTCGCGGGGCTCCGAGCCGTGCGGCAAGGGCGGCTACTACGGGATCCCCGCCGCGGCGCTGTGCTCGTACGGCTTTCGGCCGAAGCGCAGCGCGACGCAGGCGCTCGAGCGCCTGCGCGTCATGGGAGCACGCGGTGGAAACCACGTGCTCGACGCCGACATCCGCGACGCAGGCTTCACTTGATGTTGCGGCCCGCGTTCTTGCTCCCTCCGTAGAGGCTCTTGACGCCCCGCTCGGGCCGCGAGGATCTCTCCTCGCACCTGGGGCCTGCTACCGGGCGCTCCGGCGCCTACCCGGGCGGGACTCTCACCCGCTGGAACGGTGCAGCATGACGCGGCCGAGCCGCCCCCTTCGGGGTCGCGCTCGTCCGCGTCGTCAGGACGCACCATGCGACGAGGATAGCCCGTCACCGCGGGTCCGACCGGCGCCAGGGGCCGCGCGCTCGCTGCCCGGCGCCGGCGATGGAGGCACGCGAGGACGCGCGAAGCAGCGCTAGTCGCCGCCGGGCGAGCGGTTGAGCCAGAAGAACACCCGCCCCTCGCTGCCGACCTTCACCACCGCGCCGATGTCGATGCGGCCGTCGCCGTCGTAGTCGAGCGGCTCGAGGTCGACGATCTCGCCGCTGACCTCCCCGGCCGGGGCCAGCGCGTAGTCGATCTGGCCGGGCGACAGGTCGTGGGTGCGGATCAGGACGCTGACCGCGTTGAGGCCGGTGCCGTCGACGTCGTGGGCGACGGCGATGTCGACCTCGCCGTCGCCGGTGAAGTCGCCGAGCTCGGCGTCGCGGATCTCCTGCCCGACCGCGAAGAACTGCGGCGCCTCGAACAACAGCGGCTCGCTGCGGCGCTGGCGGACCACCGTGATCCCGCGGTCCGACGGATGCACGGCGACGAGGTCGACGTCGGCGTCGCCGTCGAGGTCGTCGAGCAGGACCCGGCGGATCTCGAAGTGCTCGAGCGGCACATCGAGCCGCTCGGCCTCCTTGCCCTGGCCGCTGAACGCGTCCTCGGCCACGAGGTAGACCGCGAGCGACTCGTGCTCGCTGTCCAGCGGCCGGTGGGCGAATACGATGTCCTCGAGGCCGAGCCCGTCGAGCTGGGCGACGTTGACCGCGTGGACCCCGAAGAGCTCGGGGATCTGCAGCCCCAGGCGCCCCTGCGACGCGAACAGCACCCCGCCCTCGGCCGCCACCACCATCCCGTCGAGCGGCTCGGCGTCGGGGTTGTCGATCGGCGGCGGCCCGCTCTCGCAGCCGATCGCCAGCCCGGCCGCGTTGTCCATGCCGACGATGTCGAGCGTCTCGACGCTGTTGGGCGCCGGGCAGTTGCCCCACGGGAGGATCGTCGCCGCGTCGAACTGCTCGGGCGTCGTCAGCGCGAACAGGTCGCCGCCGTTGTGGAACCCGAACACCTTGCCGGGCGTGCCGCTCATCGGCTTGCCGGCCGTCACGCCGAGCAGGTCGTCGCCGTGCTCGCCGCCGTCGAAGAAGCGCGCCGCCGCGATCGCCTCGACGCGGCCGTCCACCGCCAGCCCGGCGCTCAGCGTCGTCTTCCGCTCGCGGGTCGTGTAGATCTGGATGATCCCGAGGTCGAGCAGGACCGCGAAGTCGTTGTCGACGCCCTCGTCGTCGAAGTCGCCGCGCAGCAGCCGGCGCGGCGCGACCGGCATCTCGAGCGCCTCGCCGGCCCGCGGCATGCACACGTGGTGCGGGGTGTAGAGCCCGCCGTCCCCGGCCCGGTCCGGGCAGTCGGGCAAGGGCTCGACCTGAAAGCAGCTGACCGCAGCGATCGCGGCGACGGAGAGCGAGGAGAGACGCGCGCGCATGGACCTCCGCTAGAACGCCAGCGCCAAACCGCCGGGACGCAGCTGGGCGCGGCGCGGGCCGGCCTTGCCGCCGCGCACCGCGTCGACGACGACCAGCGCCACGCCGGTCAGCAGCAGCGCCCCGCCGGCGCCGATGCCGGCGAACGCCAGCGCCCGCGCCGACTGGTAGCTGTCAGCGTACTGCTGCTCGCGCGCGGCCGACAGCGGCACGTACTGCCACTCGTCGCGCCGCTGGTCGTCGATGCGCGCGGCGCTGACGAGGCCGAGCGCGCCCAGACCTGTCCCGAAAACCAGGCCGCCGCCGATCAGCGCGTAGCCGGCGATCCCGGCCGCCCCCGGCCGATACGGCGGCTGCGGCGGCTCGGGCGCCGGCGCCGGCGTCGGCCCCTCGGGCTTCGCCGCGGCCTTGCCCAGCTCCGCCAGCTGTTCGTCGATCGCCGCCACCCGGGCGCGCGCATCCAGGCTGTCGCCGCCGGCCGCCTCGGTGATCTTGGCGAAGTTGAGGAACAGCACCCGCGCCTTGCGCAGGTGGGCCGGATCGGCCTCGACCTCGTAGCGCTTGCTGTACGCCTGCCCGAGGTTGTAGAGCAGCGCCTCGGCGTGGCTCAGCTCGTACGCCGCCTCGAACCGCGCGATCGCCACGTCGAACTTGCCGAGGTTGTAGGCCTGCGAGCCCTCCTCGAACAGCCGCTGCGCCTCGGCCTCGTCGGCGCCGGCCGCAGGCGCGGGCTCGGGTTGGCGGGCCGACGTCGGCCCGCCGAGGCCGAGCGCGAGGCTCAGGCCGAGCGCGGCGGTGAGCCGGCAGGACCGCGCCAGCGCGGGAATTCGGCCGTTTCGACGCCTCCGTCCGCGCGAGAGCACGACCGACGCTACCACCACCGGCGAAGCAGCGACAAGCGGACTGCGTTCGCGCCGCGCGTTATCGACCGCACGAGCGCACCGGCGATGCCCGACCTTCACGGGCGCCGGCGGTCGGTGCCACACTGAGCCCCCGGCGCCCGTGCGCGCACGGAGCCGCGAATGTCCGAGCCGATTGCGAAGACCCAGCCGATCGACGCCGGCGCGCAGACCGTCCGCCCCGCCGCTCCCGACCCCGGCAGCGCACGCACGGACCGGCGGATCGGCGACCTCCTGAAGGGCACCTACACGCTCGAGCGGCTGCTCGGCGCCGGCGGCATGGGCTCGGTGTATCTGGCCCAGCACGCGCTCATCCGCAAGAAGGTGGCGATCAAGATCCTCGCCCCCGAGTACGCGCTCAAGCCCGAGCTCAAGGAGCGATTCTTGCGGGAGGCGCGGGCCGCCGCCGCCATCGACCACGACGGGGTGATCGAGATCCACGACTTCGGCGAGACCGCCGACGGCGCCGCCTTCTTCGTCATGGAGTACCTCGAGGGCGAGGACCTGGCCGCCGTCATCCAGCGCGAGGCGCCGCTGCCGTGGCCGCGCGCGCGGGGCATCGCCGTGCAGATCTGCCGCGCCCTGCAGGCCGCGCACGACCGCGGGATCGTCCACCGCGACATGAAGCCGGGCAACTGCTTCCGCCTCGACCGCGACGGCCGCGACGTCGTCAAGGTCCTCGACTTCGGGATCGCCAAGCTGCAAAACCCCGACGAGGGGGTCGGCCAGGCGCTCACGCGCACCGGCATGATCTTCGGCACGCCCGAGTACATGTCGCCCGAGCAGGCCCAGGGCCTGCATCACGACCACCGCGTCGACATCTACGCCGTCGGCGTGATCCTGTTCGAGCTGCTCACCGGCAAGCCGCCGTTTATCGCCGACACCTTCATGGGCTTGCTCAACAAGCACATGTTCGACGCCCCGCCGCGCCCGCGGGACGTCGCGCCTCGGGCCGACATCCCCGCCGCCGCCGAGGCCGTGGTCCTCAAGGCGCTGCAGAAGGACCCCGACCTGCGGTTTCAGACCATGGACGAGCTGGCCGCCGCGCTCGCGGCCGTCGACGCCGGCGTCGCCCCCGAGATCGTGCCCGAGCCGCTCAAGGCCAAGCCGGCCCGCGGCGCGCCGATGCAGTTCCGCAGCGCCGACGCCCCGCCGCGCCCGACCCTGCCCGAGACCACCGCGCCGGCCTTCCCGGCCCCGTTCGCCCCGCCGAGGCGCCGCTGGAACCTCGCCCTCGTCGCCGGCCTCGCCGGCGCGGCCGTGGCCGCCGGCGCGCTCGTGCTGTTCACCCAACAAGACCCTTCGGACAGCGCCGAAGAGACAGGTCCCAAGGAACATGCCCCGGTGACCAGCTCGCCGGAGCTGCTGCCGCTGCCCCCGCCCGCCCCCGCCCCGCCGTCGCCGCCGCCGGCCCCGACCTGCTCCCGCTGCCGCCGCCGACGGTGATGGTGCGCATCGACACCGCCGGCGTCGCCGCGGAGGTGCTCGACGAGGGCGGCGCGGTCCTCGGCAACACCTCCGATCCGCACGGCCTGCAGCTCCCGCGCGGCGAGGCCGAGCGGCAGCTCCGCCTGCGCGCCGAGGGCCGCGCCGAGGCCCAGGTGAAGCTCGTCCCCAGCGAGGACCGGACCGTCGCCGTCACGCTCGATCCGCTGCCCCACGGCAAACAGGCCGCCAGGAAGACCGCGGCCAGCAAGAAGCCCGAGGTCAAGCCAGAGCCCGCGCCCTCGCCCGTCGAGCCCGCGCCCAAGCCGAAGCCCGAGCCCAAGCCGTCGACCTCGCCCGACCTGATCTCGCCGTTCAAGAAGTAGCGCGGCTGGCTGTCCGATCGGGCATGCCCGTTCGAACATGGAAGCAAGGACAACGCCGCTTGGACATGATCCATCGGGCATCCTGAACCGGTCCGCGCCTCGTCGTCACCGAGCGCCACGGCGCACGTTCCAGCGCGATCGGGCCGGCGGCACGCACGACGGGTTCGGCTCGCGCTGCGGCGCGTCCGTCAATACGGCACCGGGCCGACCGAGGCCGGCGACTCGGCGAGACCGATCGTCATCTCGTGGCCGAGCCCGAGGCGCCCGAAAATGTTGCCGCCCCAGCACCGCAGCGTCCCGTCGGCCAGCGCGGCGCAGCGGTGGCTGTTACCGCTGTCGAGGTGGAGCACCGGCCCGCCGACCTCGACGATCGTCGGGATGAAGACGCTGACCTTGCCGGGAACACCGACGGCGCCGTGACCGTTGCTGCCCCAGCACTGCAGCTCCCCGGTCGCCAGCAGGGCGCAGGCGGACAGGGCGCCGACCGAGACGGCCGTGGCCGGTCCGGCGAGCTGGACCGGCGGCGGCGGCATCTCGCCCGGCTCGTCGCCGACGGCGCCGAAGATGCCGTGGGAATAGAGGCCCAGCGAACCATCCTGATTGTCGCCCCAGCAGCGCACCTCGCCGTCGGTCCGCAGGGCGCACGTGAACGCGAAGTCGGTCGAGATGGCGACCTGCGCGACCGGGCCGCCGACGTCGACCGGCGGCGGCGGCATCTCGCCCGGCTCGTCGCCGCGAGCTTCGGTATCGCCGTAGCCGAGCTGACCGAAGGAGTTGTGGCCCCAGCAGCGGAGCGTGCCGTCCTTCAGCACCGCGCACGCGTGGCTGGTCCCGGCGGCGAGCTGCGCGACCGGACCGCCGAGCTCGAGGTCGGGCACCGGCAGCTCGCCGGGCTCATCGCCAAGGTTGTCGGTGTGCCCGTAGCCGAGCTCTCCCGTGAGGTTGCTGCCCCAGCAGCGCACGTTGTCGGCCTCCGTGATCACGCAGGTGAAGCCCCCGCCGGCCTCGACGTCGCGGACCGGCGCGCCGACGTCGATGTCGGGCGGCGGCACCTCGCTCGCGTTGTTGCCGAACGCCCCGTTGGTGGCGCCGTTCCCGAGCGCGCCCCCGGAGGCGAGGCCCCAGCAGCGGACCTTGCCGGTGTCGAGCACCGCGCAGGTGTGCATGCCGCTCGAGCTCGCGCGCAGCACCGTGCCGCCGACGGGGACCGACGGCGTCGGCAGCTCGTCAGGGTCGTCGCCGCGGTCGGTGCCGTCGCCGTAGCCGAGCTGGCCGGAGGCCCCGCTGCCCCAGCACCGCATCGTCCCGTCTTCGAGCACGACGCAGGAGTGGTAGGTCCCGCACACGGCCTGCACGATCTTCGGGTTGTGCTCGCACGCGGGCGTGCACGCGTCGCCGCCGAGGTTGTTGCCGTCGTCGCACGCCTCGCCGCGCTCGACGTCGCCGTCGCCGCAAGTCAGCGGCTCACCGGTGGTCGAGCCGTCGCTCGTCGTGTCGCTCGTCGAATCGCCCGTCGAGTCGCCCGTCGTCGAGGTCGTCGTCCCGTCGCTCGTCGACTCGCTCGTCATCACCCCCTCGGCGGTCGAGCCGTCGCTCGTCGACTCGCTCGTCATCACCCCCTCGGTGGTCGAGCCGTCGCTCGTCGCGCCGTCGCTCGTCGAGCTCGTCGAGCCGTCGCTCGTCGTCATCGCGGCGCTGGTCGAGTCGTCGCCCGTCGAGTCCGTTGCGTCATCGCTCGTCGAGCTCGTCGAGCTGGTCGTCGGCTCGCCGCTGGTCGTCTCGCTCGCCTCGCTCGGGGAGGCGGTCGTCTGCGGCGTCGATTCGGTCGTCGAGGACGAGGCGTCGCTCTCCGTCGACGGATCGCCGTCGGCGGGCAAGCCCGGGCAACCACTCAAGAGCAGCGACCCGCCGATCCAGGCGAACATTCGCTGCTGGATCTCGCGCATGGATGGCAACTGAACCGTCGTCGACTTCATCGTCTCGTCCTTCGAAATGGCGACGCCCCGGCCGACCCTCACCCGACCCCACGCGGGCGAACGCGGCCGGCCGACAGCGTCTGCCGGGACAGTGACGGCCGGTGTCCGATCAATTGCCGCGGCCGAGCACGCGCCGCCTCGCTGCGTGGTCGGCGGAACCTCCGCGGCGCGACGCCCGAGCGAGGGCTGCGTCGAGGCGGAGCGGCGCCTGAGCGCGGGACACGGTGAGGAGGGCCCCGTGCCGGCGAAGTGGGCCCCTCGGCGCCTTCCGGGCTGCGCGGCGCGTGAGCCCGCGGCGCCGGCACGAACCCGCGCCCCTGCGCGGCCCGGGTACACTGCCGCGCATGTCGAACGCACCGCTCGCCCTCATCACCGGGGCCGGCCGCGGCATCGGTCGCGCCGTCGCCGAGGCGCTCGCGCCGGGTCACACCCTCCTGATCGCCGGCCGCGACCGCGACGCGCTCGGGCGCACGCGGGCCGAACTGGCGGCCCCGCACGGCGCCCACGTCCTCGCCGTCGACCTCGGCGACCCGGACTCCCGTCGATCCTTCCTGTCCGAAGTCACAGGTCTCGAGGGCCAGCTCGGGCGCCGCGTCCAGGTCCTCGTCAACAACGCCGGCGCCGCTTACTCCGCCCCGCTCGCGCGCACCGGCGACGACGTGTGGGCCCGCCTGTTCGAGCTCAACTGCACGGCCCCGTTCGTCCTCACCCGCGCCCTCGTCCCGGGCATGCTCGCGGCCGGCTGGGGCCGCGTCGTCAACGTCGCCTCGACCGCGGCTCTCAAGGGCTACGCGTACACGGCCGCCTATTCGGCCAGCAAGGCCGGCCTGCTCGGCTGGACCCGCGCCCTCGCGGTCGAGCTGGCCAGCAAGGACATCACCGTCAACGCCGTCTGCCCCGGCTTCACCGACACCGACATCGTCGCCGACGCCGCGCGCAACATCCAGGCCACCACCGGCCGCAGCGAGGACGAGGCCCGCAAGGCGCTGGCCCGCTTCTCGCCGCAGGGCCGGCTGCGCAGCCCGGCCGAGGTCGCCGACCTGGTCGCCTGGCTCGCGCGGCCCGGCGCCGGCGGCGTCACCGGCCAGGCGCTGGCGATCGACGGCGGCGAGACGGCCTGAGCCGCCCCGCGCATGAACGAAGGGGCAGGTCCCGAAGCACCTGCCCCTTTCGCCAAGGTCTGATGGACATGTTCCGAGGGGCATGCCCTCGCGGTCAGCCGCTCAGCCGACCTTGTCCCAGCCCTTCTTGATGTTCTCGGCGATCATCTCGTCGCCGATCTTCAGCGCCTCGCCGAGCGTCGGCGCCAGCCGGACCTCGCGCTCGAGCGGGGTCTTGCGCCCGGCGGAGAAGTCGGTCCAGTGGACCACGAAGGCCGGGTAGTTGGGGTCGACCTTCTCCTTGTTGGTGCGCCAGATGACGAGCTTGCGCACCGCCTGCTGGCCCTTGGCGCTCTTGGCGTAGACCTCGCGGCGGATCACCTCGGAGGCCGGCAGGACCAGGCGCTCGGCCTTCTTGTTGAGGCTGTCGATCTGGACCCGCTCGAGCACCTGGGCCACGCGGATGTCGACCGGGTTGACGGTCTTGTCGCTGCGGATCCGCGAGAACACCGGGTGCAGGATCGACACGCCGGGCATCTCCCGGATCGTGCGCCAGCCGGTCTGGCTGTGCTCGAGCACCATGCGCATGATCGGGTCGCCGCTCGAGTCCTCGCCCTGGATGTCGGTGACCTTGACCTCGATCACCGTCTCCGGCGGGACGAAGCGGTACAGCGCGCCCTTGCTGTTGGCGTAGCGGTAGTTCGACGCCACGCTCTTGCCCGACAGCTGCTGGTAGAACGCCTTGCGCTGGTCGGTCGGCATGTTGCCGCAGGCGCCGATGACCTGGAACTGGCCGTCGTCGCGCATCATCGCCAGCAGCAGCGAGCCGACCGCCTCGGGCTCGTCCGAGCTGTCGGTGTAGCCGATGATCGCCGCGTCGATGTCGATCGTCGGCTTGAGCTTGAAGACCAGGTTGTCGGCGGTGCGGACGACCAGGCCCTCGCCCTTGCCGCCCTCGACCCACTCGTTCCAGCGCTGCATCACCTGCTCGGCGCCGGTCGCCTGCTCGGTCTTGATCGCCTGCAGCCGCTTGCCGCCGGCGAGCAGCCGCTGGCACAGCGCCAGGCGGTCGACGTACAGCGGCGGGCGGTTCGGCGTCTCGGCGTCGCCGCCGTGGAGCACGTCGAACGCGAAGTAGGCCATGCGCTCGACCTGCGCCTGGGCCTCGCCGCCCATCGCCGCGCCGAGGTCGCCGACCCGCGGCCGGCCCTGACCCGGCGGCTTGGCGGCGAACAGCTCGCCCGCCAGCACCGTGCGGCCCTGCTTGCGCCCGAGCGCCGCCTTGGCCTCCATCAGCACCGGCACGTCGCCCGACACCACGCGGCCGGTCGGCGAGCACAGGATCGCCTGCTGCTCGTCGAGCACGAGGAACCACAGCTCGCCGTCGATCTTCGGCGACACCTGCAGGACGCCCGACGGGACCGCCCCGCGGGCCAGGTCCTCGAAGGGCAGCGCGCGGTAGCTGCCGGCCACGGCGCGCTTGTAGTTGCGGAACATCGCCGCCAGCTCGGTATCGAGCAGGCTGCCGGCCGGGCTCTGCTTGCCCTTGCCGAGCGGACGGGCGCTGTCGGTGGAGAACAGGCTCATGACAATCTCCAGTCTGTCCGAAAGGTCAGGTCGACGCCGCACCCGGGGCGCGCAGCTCGAGGTTCGAGAGGTGGAGCAGCAGCTTGTACTTCTGGCCGTCGACGCGGCCCTCGAGGAAGCCGCGGTACGGCGTGCCGTTCTCCTGGAAGATCAGCGGGTCGCGGCCCTTGCTGCCGGCGCCGAGCAGCGCCAGCTCGCCCTTGTCGTGCAGCTCCTTCGCCATCTTGTACAGGAAGTCGAACGACAGGCCGTCGACGTGCTTGATCTGGATGGTGCGGCGGAACGCGAACTTGGTCACCACCTCGGCCTTCGGCATGCGCCGGTTGGTGAACCGCACCGGCGACTCCTTCTCGTTGGTGTTGGCCGGGATGTCGGCCGCCGGCTTGCGCTCGCGCTCGGTCCCGTCGGGCCCGAACAGCACGTCGACCAGCTTCGGCGAGGCGTGCAGCACCTCGCCCTTGCTCGACAGGAACACCGTCTGCGTGTCGCCGACCTGCTTGCCGACCTGCTCGATGTCGATCTCCGGGTCGCCGTCGATCAACGCCTGCGCCAGGTCGCCCGGCATCGCGCTCAGCTTGGCGTAGGTCCCCGCCTCGGTCGTCGCCAGGTAGCGGCGGAACTCGAGCTTCTTGCCGGGCACGCCGGACACCGGCCCCTGCTTCTCCTTGACCGACTCGAGCGCGAGCGTGGCGTCGCGCTTCTCCTCGTTCATCAGCTGGATCTTGCGCATGGCTGTCTCCCTGACCTGTCCCTCAGAACATCTCGAAGTCGAGCTCGTCGCCGTCGTCGTCGCCGCCCGGATCGTCGGTCACCGTGGTCTGCAGCTCGCACCACTCGCTGACCGCCGGCGAGCCGACCAGCGCGAAGTAGGCGCCGCCGTTGCACACCAGGTAGGCGAGCTCGGTGTCGTAGCCGCCGCGGTAGGAGAACACGAAGCGGAACACCTTGCCGGCCCGCAGCTCGCCCTCGAGCTTGGGGTCGAGCCCGTTCGGGTCGAGCGTGTAGACCGAGCGCACCGCCAGGTCGAGCAGCTCGCCCGGCTCGACCGGGCCCTCGAGCTTCTGCGGCTCGCCGAGCGTGCTGCCGATGTGCGGCAGCGGGTTGCCGTCGGCGTCGAGCCCGACCAGCTTGCTGTTCGGGATCCACGCGTTGCTCTCGTCGAAGTAGCCCTGCGCGGTCATCCCCGAGCGGATCAACAGCGTGCCGTCGCGCGACAGCTCGGCCCGCTCGCAGCGCTGCTCGTGGGGGTCGAGGATCTGTCGCTGACGCTTGCCGTACAGCTTGGCGCGGTCGAGCTTCTCGTGATCGAAGGTCGACTGCACGCCGCCCCAGGTGACGATGATCGGTTTCGCCATAAGTGCGAGGGCCGCCAAAGGCCGCCAAGCCTTATCCGACCGGCCGCGCAGCCGTGTCAAGCCGAGCGCCTGCGCAGCGCAGTTTCGCGCTGCGCACTACTGCCCATCGGCATTGCGACACAGGCCCGCTGCTCCGCGTATTCGCATCCGTGTACGCGCAATCGAGCGACGGCCTCACAGCGTCGTGACGATCTGGATCTCGAGCAGATCAGGCTCACCCGCGACGATCTCCATCCGACCGTCGCCGTCGACGTCGCCGGCCGCGAGCAAATCGCGGGTCGTCGGCGCCTCGAGCTCGAACACCTGCTCGCAGACGAACCCGCCGTCGCCGTCTCCGCGCAGCACCGAGACCGCGGGCAGCTCGCCGACGGCGATCAGATCGAGGCGACCGTCGCCGTCGAAGTCGGCCAGGAGACCGCCGGTGAACGCCGTCGACGTCCACGTGGCGACCGTCGGGCTCGTCTCGCAGATCGTCACCAAATCGCGGATGCCGTCGCCGTCGCCGTCGGCGAAGTGGACCCGCCGGGTCCCGCTCACTGCGTCGAGCGTCGGGGTGACCATCCACTGGCCGGCCTGCCCGATCAGCACGTTGACGTCGCTCGGGACCTGCTGGGCCGCCGCCAGATCGGGGTCGCCGTCGCCGTCGACGTCGCCGGCGGCGAGGTGTAGTTCGCCGGTCGCCGGCATCAGGCCGATCGGCGAGCCGGGGACGAAATCGCCGGACCCCGAGTTGAGCTGCACCTCGATCCGCGAGAGCCCGGGCGCGCCGGTGGCGATGTCGAGGTCGGTGTCGCCGTCGAAATCCGCGACCACCACCGAGCTCGGCGCGTGCACCAGCGGGAAGCTCGACGTGACCATCGATTCGACCGGGCAGCTCGGCAGCCCATGCACCGGCACGCACGCGCCGGCCACACACACCTGGTCCAGGGGACAGCCGCGCGACTCGGCGCAATCGCCCCCGTCGGTCGTGTCGCCGGTGGTCGAGGTGATCGTCGTCGGCGTCGTCGGCGACGTCGTCTCGACCCCGGTCGTCGTCTCGATCCCGGTCGTCGGCGGCTCGGTGGTCGCACCGGGCCGCTCGTCAGCGTCGGGTCGGTGCTCGGCAGCGGGCTCGTCGGCCCGCCGCTCGTCAGCGGCGGCAGCCCGCTCGTCGAGCCCCCGCTCGTGCCCATGCTGCCGCCCTCCGTATCGTTCGCCGGCGGCGGGGTCGGACCACAGGCGACGACGCCGACGAACCCCAGCACAAGCCCACGCCCCATTGCGGCAGGTTACTCGCCAGGCCCTGGCGCGGGCAAGCGCGGCGCGCGGCCGGTCGCGCGGGATTGCGCGCCTGCGGGCGGCCGTCGAGTGCAAACAACCTGGCCATAAAGACATATCATCGCTCCCCGCGGGCTCGCCCCGGCCGGGGGATCCGGTACGATGGGAACATGCCTGCCTGCCGGGCCACTACGTCGGCGACGGCTGCTTCGCGAGCGGCTGTCCCGATCACGAGCGCGTGTACATCCGCGACCTCGGCGACGGCACCTTCGACATCGTGAACCACATCGGCGGCACCTGCGGCGTCGAGCCCGACGGCTGGCAGCAATGCCTCGACGAAGATCCCGAGCCGCCGGCCGCTTGCAGCTGCGTCTGCTGACGCCGCCCGATCTTGCGCTACGCTCGGGCCATGCACGGCGGCTCCCCCGACATCCACGTGATCCTCATGACCTGTCCTCCCGACCAGGCCGAGAAGATCCTCCTCGCGCTGCTCGAGCGGCGCCTCGTCGGCTGCGGCAACATCATCCCGCTGGTGCGCTCGCGCTACTGGTGGGAGGGCCAGATCTGCAGCGACGACGAGGCCCTCGTCGTCATGGAGACCACGCCCGACCGCCTCGACGCCCTCTACGCCGCGATCCCCGAGGTCCACCCGTACACGGTCCCCAAGGTCGTCGCCCTCCAGCCGAGCGCCTGCGGCGAGCCCTACCTGCAATGGCTGCGCGCGGTGACCCGGCCGGGTTGACGTCATGCCCGCGCTGTTCGCCGTCCTCGCCATCCTCCTGGATCTGCTGGTTCAGATGTTCGCCGTGCTGGCGACCGGAGCCGTGATCGCCGGCGTCGTCCGCGGCGTCTCCGCCGAGGATGGCGCGGGTCTCCTCCTGTGCCTCGCCGTCGCCATCGGCGGCCACTGGATCCTCGTCCGGCGGATCCGCGCCGGACGGCGCACGATCGCCACGGCGCGAGCCGGCAGCGAGGAGGTCGGCACACGCACGCCGGGGCACTTCGTCAGCGACGGGCTCTGCATCCTCGCCCTCTCGGCGATGCTCGTCGCCATGCGAGATCCTCCCTGGGGCGCTGCCGAGCGCGCCGGCACAATCTCTATGCTCGTCGCCTGCCTCGCCCTCGGCGTTCTGCGCGCGACCCTTGTACGTCTAGACCCGGATTGAGCGCGCGTCACAACCTGCACTTTCGTACAGGCTGTCGACCGGTCGCCCGCGTGAATGCGCCTGCGACGAGCGCAAACGCCGTCACGCCCCTGCGCGCACGAGCTTGCGCGCGCACGCGACCAGCCCGAGGTAGCAGCCGGCCCCGACGGCCATCGTCGTCGAGATCCCCCACGTCATGGATGTCCCGAGGGCCAGGCCGCTGGCGCACACGCCGAAGGCGCCGTTGATGCCCCACAGCCACGGCGTGACCGCGTGGCCGCCTGCCCTTTCGACCAGTCGGAGGCCGAGCGGGAAGCAGATGCCCATCCCGAGGGCGGGCGGGGCGATGAGGGCGATCGACAGCAGCACGCGCACGGCCGTCTCGGCGCCGGCGAAGCTCTCGGTGACAGGGCCGGTCGCCAGGCGGACCGCCACCACCATCAGCGCCGGGATCAGCGGGAACAGCCACGCGATCGCGCCGCCGCGCTCGACCGGCAGCTTGCCGCTGAGCAGGCTGCCGACGCCGGCCGAGAGGATGATGCCGCCGAGCACCACCGCCAGCGACAGCGTCGGGTGGCCGACGAACACCCCGACCTGCGACAGCAGCGCGATCTCGACGAACATGAAGCCGAGGCCGATCAGCGCGAAGTAGGCCAGCGCCGCCGCCAGGGTCGCCGGCACCAGCCCGCCGGTCGCCGGCTGCGGGCGCGGCTCCTCGCCCGTCGCCGCCGGCCGGGCCACCAGCGGCCCGAGCAGCGCGGCCAGCGTCAGCAGCAGGCTGACCAGCGTCGCGTACACCAGCGTCTGCGTCGCCTGCAGGTTGCCGAGGAACCCGAGGTCGAGCTCGCGGATGTCCTCCTGGCCTTCGAGCCAGCTGCCGGGCTTCAGCATGTTGAAGAAGAACGGGCGGTCGTCGGTCGGCGGCGTCAGGTCGAGCGTCTGCCGCGACGCCCACTGCCACAGCGCCGCGCGGTCCTCGATCGCCCCGAGCTCGGCGAGCAGCGGCTGGGCCGGCAGGCGGCGCGGCGTGAGCACCATGTTGACGCCGATCCGGACCGCCTCGCGCTGCATGAGGTCGAGGTCCTCCTTGCTGAACGGCGTCGGCGAGACCAGGAGCGTCGCCACGCTCTCGATCTGCAGCAGCAAGAGGTGCGCGCGCGGCTCTTCGACCCCGAGCTGCCACAGCGCCTCCATCGCCAGCGCGACCATGCGGGCGGTCTCGCCGGGCGACTCCTTCTTGTACCAGCGCGACACCGTGAACACCCCGGTCGGGGCCAGGCGGCGCAGGAACACCAGCCAGCCCTCGACCGTGTACAGCCCGTTCTCCGACAGGCTGTACGCCCCTGCGCCGGTCGAGGCCCAGGTGTCGATCAGCGACATCGTGATGACCTCGTACTGCCGGCGGTCGCGCGAGAAGAAGCTGCGCGCCTCGTCGGTGTGCAGCTCGACGCCCGGGCGCGACGCGATGGTCGAGAAGTCGGCCATCGAGCGCCGGTGCAGGTCGACGATCGCCGCGTTGAGCTCGACGCCGACCACCGGCGCGTGGCCGCTGCGCAGCGCCGCCAGCACGTCGCGCCCGCCGCCGACGCCGATCACCGCCGCGGGCCCGTGCGGGCGCAGCCGGTGGGCGAACGTGCTGAGGTCCCAGTCGAGGTAGGCGTGGTCCGAACCTGACCCTTCGGCCATCATCGTCGCCGCCGCCCCGTCGATCTTCAGCACCCGCTGCTGGATCGGCGCCCGCGCCGCCAGCGGCATGTTGCGCCCGGGCGCCCACAGGTACGGCGGCAGCGCGATCTCGGCGCCGACCGTGACCCGCGAGTGCGTGTTCCAGGCCACGTGCATGAACTCGCGCGGGTCCTCGCGCAGGCCCTTGACCCACGCCGGGCGCAGCGGCGGCGCCTCGGCGCTCGCGTTGAGGCCGGCGAACGCGAGCAGCGCCAGCGCCAGCGCCCCACATGTCCCGAGGGACCTGCGCTTTTCGCCAGGGTCTTCGTCACATGTCGCAAAGGCCAGGGCGCCGAGCGCCGCGACCGCGCCGACCACCAGCACCGCGCTGGCGGCGTCGACCGCGTCGAGCAGCGGGATCACGAGCCCGCAGCCGGCCGCGGCGCCGAGCAGGTCGCAGCCGTAGGCGCGGCCCGGCGGCAGGCCGGTGCGGGTCAGCGCCAGCGTCAGCGCCACGCCGGCGGCCGCGAACGGGACCGCCAGGGCCGCGCCGAAGCCGAGCAGGGCGAAGAAGCCCATCAGGTCGGTGACCGGCAGGAGCGGCCCGGACATCGTCCACGCGACCGCCAGGGGCGCCAGCGCGGCGAACAGCGCCGAGCTGCGGGCGAGCCGGCGGTGGAGCACCGCCTGGCCGAAGCGACCTGGCCGCATGAACACGTAGATCGCGCCCGCGGTCATGCCGAGCATCGCCAGGGCGATGACGAAGAACGACAGGTGGTACCACGCGATCACGCTGGTGATCCGCGTCAGCAAGATCTCGAGCGCGAGCGTCGAGCCCGCGACCAGGGCGATCCCGGCGTAGAGGAAGAGCGCGCGCATCGGCCTCACCCGCCCTCGACCACGGTCTCGCGCAGGTTGGGGTCGGCGGCGATGTCGGCCTCGCGGAACAGCAGCGGGCGCCACTGCTTGCGCGCGAACAGCTCGGTCTGGTCGCGGAAGTGGGGCGAGCGCGGGTCCTCCGACTGCGAGTAGGTCAAGAACGCCTCGCCGCGCGGCCCGTCGGGCAAGAGCTCGACCGCCATCACGAACGACGAGCCGTAGTTGATCACGTAGCCGCGCTCGGTCAGGCCGGCGGTGCCGTCGATCGTCTCGGGCCGGTACACCTTGGGCAGCAGCGTCGAGTTGAGGCCGGCGTTGTAGCCGACCACGTTGGCGATGCCCTCCTTGGCGAACCCGCCGTGGACCCCGATCTCGACGCTGCCGCGCGGCGCTCGCTGCAATTGCTTGAGCGGGGCCGACAGCGGCACGCCGGCGGTGCGGAGGTTCACCACCGCCTCGCCGAGCGCGACCAGGGCGCCGTCGACCTGGCCCTCGGCCGGGGTGATCAGCGTGTGCGGGGTGTGGATCGGGTCGTCGGGGTCGAACGGCGCGCTGAACAGCGAGCCGCGGTCGAGCACCGAGTCTGCCCCGTAGGCCGCGAGGTACTCGCGGAACAGCACCGCGCCGACGCTGTCGGGGTCGAAGCGCCGGTCCCACGCGCCGAGCAGCTGGCAGATCGTGCGCAGGTCGACGACGCTGCCGGCGACCTCGACCAGGTGCTGCGCGTCGCAGCGTGCGAGCAGATCGGTGAGCACCAGCTCGGCGGTCAGCGAGTGGTTGCCCTGGATCGCCGCCTGGATCTCCGCCAGCGTGAACGTCCCGTCCTCGCCGGCCGCGACGAACGGCGCCTCGTTCTGCAGCAGCATCGCGTTCATCCGCGTGCGCGGCGACTGCGGCGCGCGCTCGGCCCCGTGCAGCGGCGAGAAGCCCTCGAGCGGCGCGGCCGGGTTGGCCAGCCAGTACGAGTCGTTGGCGTTGAACACGAAGTCGCGGCGGTCGAGCTGCGGCATGTCCGAAAACGGCACCAGCCCGGGCGCGCGCGCGTCGCCGCTGTCCTGCCACTCGTAGGTCGAGTCGCTGCCGTCGAGCACCACCAGGCCGCCCTGCTGATACAGCAGGCCGGTGAGGAAGTCGTCCTCGATGGCCGCCTGCCAGCCGGCGATCGCGGCCTCGGAGATCTGGGCGGTCGCCGAGGCGTCGGCGTACCAGGCGTTGCCGTGCTTGTCGGCGGCCATCGTGTTGACCCACGGGATGCCCTGCACGTCCTGATAGACCTGCTTGAACGCGTCGAGGCTGTTCGCCCGGTCCATGCCGAGGAACTGCTCGATGAGCCGCGGATTTTCGATGTTGGCGTCGCGGTAGGTCAGCGCGACGTCGGTCGACCAGCCGATCGGATCGACGTTGAGCATCGGCCCGTAATGGCTGTACCACAGCGTGCGCGACACCTTCTCGCCGCCGGCGACCTCGACCTCGAAGGTCTTGGCGGTCATCGGCCGGGATGTCCCGTCGTACAGGTAGGCGGTCGGGTCGTTCGGGTCGAGGGTCAGCTTGTAGAACGTGAAGCGCGTGCCCGACGAGAACGTGTGCGTCCACCCGAGCTCGTCGTTGAAGCCGATCAGCACCCCGGGCACGCCCATCAGGCCGACGCCGTAGATGTTGATCTCGCCCGGCACCGTCACGTGGCTCTCCCACAACTTGAGCTCGCCGGTCCACGGGAAGTGCGGGTTGGCGACGACGATGCCGCCGCCGCTCTCGGTCTTGTCGGCGCCGAGGGCCCAGCCGTTGCTGCCGAAGCCGCCGCTCGTCAGCGTGCCGAGGCCCGCGAGCGGCCCGCCCGGCAGCTTCAGCGGCGACCCGGGCGGCTGCGCCGTGCCGATGTAGCCCGCCAGTTGATTGCTGCTGCCGAGCAGCCCGAGGTCGACGTAATAGCGGACCAGGTCGAGCGCCTCGATCTCCTTCACCCACGGCGCCCCCGCGCAATCGGCCGGCAGCGCGCCGGGCGGCGTGTCGCGCAGGTATTGATTGTACCCGGCCGCGTAGCCCTCGATCGCCTCCTTGACGTCGGCCGGCGCCGCGTCCCACATCCGCTGGGCCCGCGGCCCGACCTCGAGCGCGAGGTAGGCGAAGTCGCTGGTCAGGTGGGCGTCGCCGTCGCCGCGGCCGAAGTACTTGGCCCGCTCCGAGCGGACCTTGACGATCTGGTCGGCCAGCGTACACGCGTGGTCCTGCGCGAACGCGTAGGCCTGGCCGAACAGCGCGCTGCCGAGGTCGTCGGCCTGGATGTGCGCGATCCCGAAGCTGGTGCGCCGGATCGTCGCGCGGTACCTCGGCTCCCCGGTGGTCCCCGCGGTGTCGCTGTCACCGGTCGAGCTCGCTCCGTCCGTCTCGGTGGGGGTGGGATGGGTCGAACCGCAGGCGAACAGCGGGGCCAGCGCGAGGACGGCGAGCTTGCGCAACATCGCCCGTCAGGCTAACGCGCCGCCGCAGAGCCGCGCAAGCGCGCCGCCCTCGCCGGAGCGCCGCGGCCCCGGGCAGCGCGACCGTTCGGGGCCGAACGACGCGCGCACCGGAATCATGGCGCGGGCGATCCCCCGCCTTTTGCGCGTGGGTGGGGCTCCACGACCGCGAGCACCCGGCCTGCGGTCGCCCTTTGCCTCGGTTCCTCACGCGCGAGCCGGCCGGCTGCCGCGGCGCCCGGCCGGCTCGCTTCGAGCCTCCAGGCCCGTCGCGCCGGCCGCGTCGGCGGTCGGCGGACCCGAACATCGCGGTGCCGCGGCCTGCCTCGCGGCCGCCCCGACGGGCGCTCGGAGCATGTCCCGCGAGACATGCCCGTCTGGACGGCGCGGGCCCGCCTCTCGCGGCCGAAGCGACTGGCGCTCGGAGCATGTCCCCGCGAGACATGCCCGTTCCGACGGCGCGGGCCCGCCTCTCGCGACCGAAGCGACTGGCGCTCGGAGCATGTCCCGCGAGACATGCCCGTTCAGACGGCGCGAGCCCGCCTCTCGCGGCTCTCCCGCCTGGCGCATAAGACATGTCGTCCCGGACATGTCCGTTCAACCAGAGAAACGCTCGCCCCACGCGGCCGGGAGCGCCGCGTCGAACAGCTCGGCGATCGCGGGCTCGCCGGGGAGCAGCTGCTCGATCGCCGCGCGGATGGCGTCGAGGCGGCGGACCAGGCGGGATCGCGGGACGCCGCGGCGCTCGAGGTAGCCGGCCAGCCAGGTCGCGTGGTCGGCGAGCGCCCGCGGCGAGGTCAGCGCGAGCGCGTCGGCGCAGTAGGATACCAGCGTGGCGAGCTCCGCGACCGGCAGGGGTTCGTCTTCGCCGGCGGTCGAGAGCGTGACCGCGGCGGCCAGGACGATCGTGTCGGCGCGGCGCTGCACCTCGCCCGCCAGCCCGTCGGGGTACGCGAGCGCCGCCTTGGCGGCCTGCAGCAGGTCGACCGCGGCCTGTCCGTCGGGCCAGCGCTCGTCGGCGACGGCCACGGCCAGGCGCTCGAAGTTCTCGGCCAGGTGCAGCGTGCACATGCCGCGGGCCGTCAGCACCTGCTGCAGCCAGCGCGCGTAGTTGGCGATCACCGCGGGGTCGTCGTCGGCCAGCGCCTGCTGCAGGTACTGCACGTGAAAGCGGTTGTCCTGGCGGCCGTGCTTGTCGGCGCGCTCGCCGAAGCGCTCGCGCCAGAACGGGTCGGCGTACATCTCGCCGAGCACGCGCTCGCCGAGGCGGTCGCAGGCCGCCTCGAGCCGGCCGATCAAGGCTTCGTGACGAATCATGGCTCCACCCCCACGAGGCGGCGCGCCGTCGCCACCAGCTCGGCGTCGCCCACCTGCGTCACGTCGAGCTCGCGCGCCAGGCCCGGCGACCAGCGCGTCGCGTGCCCGCCGATGAACATCGGCCTGTCGCTGACCTCGCGCACGCGGGCCACCGCGGTCCGCAGCGCCGGCAGGTTGAAGCTCATCGTCACCGACAGGCCGATCAGGTCCGGCCGCTCGTCCTGGACCGCCGCGACGAGGTCGCGGGTCGGCACGTTGGCGCCGAGGTAGCGCACGTCGAAGCCCTCGAGCTCGAGCGCGTCGGCGACCATGCGCGCCGGCAGCTCGTGGAGCTCGCCCTCGACGCACGCCAGCAGCACGCGCTCGTCGAGCGGCGGCTTCGGCGTGGCGCGCTCGAACAGCGCCGCCAACGAGAGGTGGGAGATCGCCGTCGCCATGTGCTCCTGGGCGATGCTCACGCGGTTGAGCTGCCACAGCCGCCCGATCTCGTCCTGCGCCGCGCGGATGACGTGGACCTGCAGCTCGTCGATCTGCGCCCCCGACCCCAGCCCGTCCTCGAGCAGCAGGCGCACCGCCTCGCGGCGATCGCCGGCCAGTTGGGCCCGCAGATAACGCTCGCGCAGCTGCGCGAGCGCAGGCGTCACGACGCCTCCCGCAGCGCCGCGCCGGCCGCCCGGGTCCGCGGCGCCAACCAGTCGATCAGCCGCTCGAACGTCTCGCGGGCGCCGGCCACCGCCTCGGCCTCGGCGGCCGGCGTGTTCAGCTCGCGCGCGACGATCGCCGCGAAGTCCCGCCAGCGGGCGCCGGTCTCGGGCCCGTGGCCGGTCAGAAACGCGGTGGCGTGCCCGCGCAGGCCCGCCAGCGCCGGCGGCAGCCTGGCGAGGATGTAGCGCCCGCCGAGCGTCGAACCCTCGAGCACGTACGCGACCCCGAGCGCGCGCGCCAGCGAGGTCACCGCGGGCAACGCCGTACACCGGGGGACCTCCCTGGGGTCGTCGCTCAGGGCGCAGAGATCGGCCGCCAGCATCGGCGCCCTGCGCCGCCGCGGCGCGTCGAACCCGGCGGCGCCGAGCCCGTCGTGCGCCCCCAGCAGGTCTTCGAGCGGCGCGTGGTACCCCAGCATCGCCGCGAGGTAGTCGCGGTAGTCGGTCAGCGTCGCGTCGGCGTCGAGGATCCGCACATGGAGCTCCGCGCGCAGGTGGAGCGCCGCCGTGTCGTCCTTGAGCCGGCGAAGAGGTTCGCAGACCGGGTTCACGTTCCCACCGTGCCCCGCGATCGGCGCCGGGTCAAGCGACGGGTGACTTACCTAACATTTTTACATCACGGGTCGACGCGAGCTTGTGGATGCGCCACACAGGGGAGAGCCTCCGCGCTCAGCCGTATGCACGCCCTGACCGACTCGCTGGCAGCCACGATCGAAGCGCTCAGCCGCGAGCTCGCGCTGGTCGTGACCCCCGACGGCCGGATCGAGTGGGCGGACGCGCGAGCCCAACGGCACGGGCTCCAGGTCGCCACCGACCTCCGCGCGGCGGTGGTGCCGGGCTGCGAGGAGAAGCTCGACGAGCTGCTGCGCAGGGCGGCCGAGGAGCGGGTGACCGCCTGGGAGCTCGCGCTGGTGCTCGCGGGCAAGCCGGTGACGCTGTCGTTCTCGGCGCGGCCGGCCGAAGCTCGCATCGCCCTGGTCGCCAGCTTCCTGCCGCAGGACTTGGCCGACGCGATCCACGAGGCCGCCCGCGCCGTCACCGATATCGTCAACCTCAACCGCCAGCTCGCGCGGCAGAAGACCCGGCTCGAGGAGTCGAACAAGGCGGTCCGGGCGCTGCACGCCGAGCTCGAGCAGCACGCCGATCGCCTGCGCACCTCGGCCGAGATCAAGAGCCGCGTGGTCGCCGGCGTCAGCCACGAGTTCCGCACCCCGCTGCACTCGATCCTCGGCCTCTCGCGCCTGCTGCTGTCGGGCTCGGACGGCCCGCTCAACGACGAGCAGCAGACCCAGGTCGCGTTCATCCGCGACTCGGCCGAGGAGCTGTCGCGGATGATAGACGACATGCTCGACCTTTCGCGGCTCGACGCCGGCAACGCCACGATCCGGGCCGCCCGCTTCGCCCTGCGCGACTTCTGGTCGGCGCTGCGCGGGGCGATGCGCCCGCTGGTCCGCGACGACCACGCGGTCGAGCTGGTGTTCGAGCCGGCGCCGGACGTCGAGCTCGAGACCGATCAGGGCAAGCTGGCCCAGATCCTCCGCAACCTGATCGCCAACGCGCTCAAGTTCACCGAGCGCGGCGTGGTCCGCGTGTCGGCGGTCGTCGAGGACGACGACCTCCGCGTGGCCGTCGAGGACACCGGCATCGGCATCGCCCCCGAGGACCACGCGCGGGTGTTCGAGGAGTTCGTACAGATCGACGGCGCCCTCCAGCGCGCGGCGACCGGCGCCGGCCTCGGCCTGCCGCTGGCCAAGAAGCTGGCCGAGGCGCTCGGCGGCCGCATCGAGCTCGACAGCACCCCCGGGGCCGGCTCGATCTTCACCGTCTTCGTGCCGCTCGAGCACGCCGAGAACGACGCCTACCGCCGGCTCGAGCAGGCCGCGAAGAAGCCCGATCCGACGCGCGCGCCGGTGCTGGTGGTCGAAGACGATCGCAGCGCCGTGTTCGTCTACGAGCGCTACCTGTCGATGGCCGGCTTCCAGCCGCTGCCGAACTTCCTCGCCGACATCAAGCGCGACCCGACCACGCACGACGTCCCGGTGCTGGTGTGCACGGCGATGAACCGCGAGTCGCGGTCGCGGGCCCTCGGCGCCGACGAGTTCTGGCTCAAGCCGGTCGACGAGGACAAGCTGATCCGCAAGCTGCACACGCTCGCCTCCGGCCGCGGCGCCAAGGTCCTGGTCGTCGACGACGAGCCGGCGGCGCGCTACCTGATCAAGAAATTCCTCGAGAGCACGCCGTACCAGCTGCTCGAGGCGGCCGACGGCACCACCGGCGTCCAGCTGGCGCGGAGCGAGCGCCCCGACGTCATCCTGCTCGACTTCCTGCTCGCGAACATGACCGCGTTCGACGTGCTCGACCAGCTCAAGGCCGATCCGCGCACGCGGCCGATCCCGGTCATCATCGTCACCTCGCACGCGCTCCCGGTGGAGGAGCGCCGGCGGCTGGCGGAGAGCACCGAGGCCATCCTTTCCAAGGAGCACCTGTCGCGCGAGCTGGCGATCAACCGCATCCGCGACGCGCTCCGGCACGCCGGCATCCGCGAACGGCCGCCGGGCAGCGAACGAGGTGGAGCGTGAGGGAGACCCGCAAACCCCAAATTCTCAACGTCAACGACCACGTGGCCAACCGCTACGTGGTCTCGAAGATGCTCAAGAACGCGGGCATGCAGGTCGCCGAGGCCTCGACCGGCCACGAGGCGCTCGCGCTCGCCCAGGACCCGCGGGCCAAGCCCGACCTCGTCGTGCTCGACGTCCGCCTGCCCGACATCGACGGCCTCGAGGTCTGCCGCCGGCTCAAGGCCGACCCGCGCACGAAGGACATCAAGGTCCTCCACACCTCCGCCACCTTCGTCACCTCGAACAACCGCGTCGAGGGCGTCGAGGCCGGCGCCGACGGCTACCTCACCCAGCCGTTCGAACCGCAGGACTTGATCGCCACCGTGCGCGCCCTGCTCCGCCTCCACGAGGCCGAGGCCAACCTGGTCGCGCGCAACGGCCAGCTCGTCGAGGCCGACCGGCGCAAGGACGAGTTCCTGGCGATGCTGGCGCACGAGCTGCGCAACCCGCTGGCCGCGCTGCACATGGGCCTGCCGGTGCTCGACCGCTTCCCGCCGCACGACGAGCTCGAGCAGCAGACGCGCGAGATCATGCAGCGCCAGCTCGCCCTGCTGACCCGGCTCGTCGACGACCTGCTCGACGTCTCGCGCGTCACTCGCGGCCGTATCGAGCTGCACCGCGAGCCGACCGACCTCGCCCCGCTGGTCGCGCGCGTGGTCGACGTCATGCGCCAGCGGGTCGCCGACCCGCGCCGGCAGGTGATCCGCGTCGAGCTCCCGCCGGGGCCGGTGCAGGTGTCCGCCGACAGCGGGCGCATCGAGCAGGTGCTGACCAATCTGCTCGACAACGCCAGCAAGTACTCCGACCCCGGCACCACGATCGAGGTCCGCCTCGCGCGGGTCGACGGCCAGGCCGAGCTGGTCGTGCGCGACCACGGCATCGGCATCGACGCCGCCACCCTGCCGGCGATCTTCGACCTGTTCGCCCAGGCCACGCGCTCGCTCGACCGCTCGCACGGCGGGCTCGGGATCGGGCTGACGCTGGCGAAGGGCCTCATCGACCTGCACGGCGGCACCATCACCGCCGCCTCCGACGGCCTCGGCCTCGGCACCGAGCTCAAGATCCGCCTGCCGCTGCACGCCGGGCGGGAGCTCGTCGCCGCCCCCCCGACGGAGCCCCCGCCGGCCCCGCCTCGCCGCCGGATCCTCGTCGTCGACGACAACGAGGACGGCCGCAAGATGCTGCGCAAGCTGTGCGAGCTGCAGGGCCACGAGGTCTCCGAGGCCGCCGACGGCCTCGAGGCGGTCCGCTGCGCCCTCGCCGAGCGGCCCGACGTCGCCTTCGTCGACATCGGCCTGCCCGGGATCGACGGCTACGAGGTCGCCCGCCGCGTCCGCGCCCAGCTCGACGGCCCCTCGCCGGTGCTGATCGCCCTGTCCGGCTACGGCTCGGCCGAGCACCGCGAGCGCGCCCACGAGGCCGGCTTCGACGAGCACGTCGTCAAGCCGATCCAGCTCGCCAACCTGCGCCGGATCGTCGCCGGGGCCCAGCCCAAGGCGTGAGGACGCGCCTGTTCGTACGGGCATGCTCTGGGGGGCATGCCTCTTCGGACCTGCCCCGAGGGGCACGTCCCTGCGCGCCTGTCCTTCAGGCCCGCAGCGCCTGGTCGAGGTCGGCGATCAGGTCCTCGACGTCCTCGACGCCCACGGCCAGGCGGACCAGGTTGTCGCGGATCCCGACCGCCTCGCGCTCGGCCGTCGACAGCTCGTAGAACGACATCAGGGCCGGCTGCTCGATCAGGCTCTCGACCCCGCCGAGCGACGGGCCGATCCGCGGGACCCGGCAGCGGTCGATGAAGCGCGACGTGCGGTCGAGGTCGCCGCGGACGAGGAAGCTGACGACCCCGCCGAACCCGCGCATCTGCTCGCGCGCCACCGCGTGGTCGGGGTGCGACGCCAGCCCGGGGTAGAACACCCGCTCGACCTCGGGGTGCGCCTCGAGGAAGCCGGCGATCCGCAGCGCGCTGGCGTTCTGCCGCTCGACGCGGAGCGTGAGGGTCTTGAGCCCGCGGTGCAGCAGGTAGGCGCTGTGGCCGTCGAGCACCCCGCCGAGCATCCCGCGGAGGTCCCGGATCGCGCCGACCAGCCCGGCGTCGCCGCACACGGCCCCGGCCAGCAGGTCGTTGTGACCGCCGAGGTACTTCGTGCCGGCGTGGACCACCAGGTCGGCGCCGCGCCGCAGCGGCTGCAGGTTGACCGGCGTGGCGAAGGTCGCGTCGATCACGATCTTCAGGCCCGACCCGCGGTGCTGGGCCTTGATCGCCGCCAGCCGGTCGAGGTCGACCACGCGCATGTACGGGTTCGTCGGCGACTCCCCGAGCAGCACCCGCGTCTTGCCCGGCACGATCGCCGCCGCCAGCGCCTCGTAGTCGCCTGGCTCGACCAGCGTCGCCTCGACCCCGAACTTGCGCAGGAACCCGGTCACGAACTGGCGCGTGCGCCGGTAGCCGTCGGCCGTCAGCACCACGTGCTGCCCGCCGCGCAGCAGGGCGAACAGCGCGCTCGAGATCGCCGCCATCCCGCTGCCGAACAGCGCGCAGTCCTCGGCCCCCTCGAGCGCCGCCAGCTTGCGCTCGACCGCCGCCACCGAGGGGTTGCCGTAGCGCCCGTACTCCTCGCGCTGGACCCGACCTTCGAAGTGATCCCGCAGCTCCGCGGTGTCGCGGAACGTGTAGGTCGCTGTGCACGCGATCGGCGGCACGATCGCGTTGTCGGGGTTCGGATGGCGCTCGCCGGCGTGGACGGCGAGCGTGGAGAGGCGAGACGGCCCGGTCACGGGCGCACCGTCGCGCATCGGGTCGCCGGGCGCAACGCGCGGAATCGCGCCAATCGCGCGAAATTAGCCGATCCGGACACGGTGGATCCATGGGAGCCTCACCCCGGGAACTACCCGAGGTCTCATGGCCCCCAGCTCCGTCGACAGCGTCTCTCCAACATCCCCCGTCCTCGAGGCCGCGCTGGCGCAAGTCTTCACCGGGCTCACCCGTGCCGGCAGCGAACTCGAGTTACTGACGGCATGCGGCCCGCTTTTCCGTGCACTTGCACCATCCGGCGTCGAGCTGCTCGACGACGGCGGCGGTCGTCTGGCGCGCTGGGCCCCCGAGGGACGCGCCCCCCTGGACGCGGGGCCTGCCCTCGACGCGCAGGAGCTGCGCTGGCGCCAGGGCCCCGTGTACGTCGCCGACGTCGCGACCGACCCGCGCTGCGACGCGGCTCGCGGCGCGCTGCAGGCCGCGGGCGTCGCGGCCACCGCGATCGTGCCGCTGCGCTGCGACGTCCTGGACGTCGTCGGCGCCGTGCGCCTCGACTTCGCCGAGCCGCGCCAGTTCGGCGCCGACGAACGCGACGCGCTCGTCGTGATCGCCAACGGCCTCGCCACCTTCCTCGTCGCCCGGCGTCACCTCCTCCGCCAGCGCGAGGCCCTCCGCGCCCTCGAGCGCGAGCGCACCACCCTCCACACCATCCTCGATCACTTGCCCGTCGGCGTCTTCCTCGCCGAGGCCGGCACCGGCAAGGTCCTGCTCGTCAATCACCGCGGCGTCGAGATGCTCGGCCGCGGCGTCGACCCCAACGCGCGCACGGACAACTACCAGGAGGTCTATCAGTGCATGCGGGTCGGCTCCGACGAGGTCATGCCCGCCGAGGATCTGCCGCTGGTCCAGACGCTCACGAGCGGTGAGCCGAGCCAGGGCGCGATGGACATCCTTCGCCCCGGCGGCGACCGGATCTCGATCGAGGTCTCGGCCGCGCCGCTCCGCGACGGCGACGGCGCCATGTTCGCGGCCGTCGTCGCCTTCAGCGACGTCACCGAGCGCAACCGCGTCGAGGCCGAGCGGACCGCCTATCGCGACGAGCTGATCCGGGCCCAGGCGCAGGCGCTGGCCGAGCGCTCCACCCCGCTCGTGCCGCTGGGCGACGGCGTCGTCGCCATGCCGATCGTCGGCACCCTCGACCGCGAGCGGGCCGACCAGATCGTCGAGGTCCTGCTGGCCGGCTGCGCCGCCCGCAAGGCCCGGGTCGCGATCCTCGACGTCACCGGTGTCCCGCACGCCGACACCGCCGTGGCCGGCGCCCTCCTGCGTGCCGCCGCGGCCGTGCGCCTCCTCGGCGTCGAGCCGATCCTCACCGGCATCCGCCCCGACGTCGCCCGCGCGCTGGTCGCCCTCCACGTCGACCTCAAGGGCCTCGTCACCCTCTCGACCCTGCAAGACGGCATCTTCCACGCCACCGGCCAGCGCCGGCACTGAGCCGCGCGCAGGCGCGCAACCCGTGCGCGCGCGGACCTGTGAACGCCGTCGCGAGCCGGGCTACCCTCGCCCTCTCGCCATCTCGTATGACCCACGTCGACGCCCCCCCGGTCGAGCTGTCCGCCTCGACCGCGCAGATCCTCGCCACCGTCTTCACCGGGCTCGCCGAGGCGCGCAGCGAGGTCGAGCTGCTCGAGGCGGCGCTCGTCTACCTCCGCCCGCTCGGCCCGTTCGCCATCAACCTCCACCTCACCACCGAGTTCGAGGACGGCGTCCCGATCCTCGCCCGCCCGGTCGCCCAGTGGTTCGAGGGCGCCGGCCTCGTGCCGCCCCCCGAGGCCGACATCGACCTCCGCTCCCACCTCTCGATCTCGCAGCTCTGGTACGACCAGACCGCGCCGGTGCTGCTCGAGGACATCGCCACCGACCCGCGCTGCGACGCCGTCTACCGCGAATTCATCACCGGCCACGGCATCCGCGCCCAGGCCATGCTGCCGCTGCACAGCGAGGCCGTCGGCCGGGTGATCGGCGTCGTCGTGCTCCACTTCCGCGCCCCGCGGGCGTTCACCGGCGAGGAGCGATCTGTCCTCAAGACCCTGTCCTTCGGGCTCGCCTCGTTCCTCGCCAGCCGCCGCCTGCTGGCCGAGCGCGAGGAGTCGCTGCGGCAGGCCGAGCGCCAGCGGCGGATGTTGACGGCGGTGCTCGAGAACCTGCCGGTCGGCGTCTACCTGGCCGAGGCCGGCACCCACAAGCCGCTGCTCGCCAACCAGATCGGCGTCGAGACCATGGGCCGGAGCCGGATCGAGGACGGGGGGAAGGTCTACTACGAGGCCTTCACCATCTACCGGCCCGGCACGCGCGACCCCGTCCCGTTCACCGAGCTGCCGCTCTACCGCACCCTCGCCACCGGCGAGCCGCACGCCGGCGTCGTCGACGTCGTCAGCCAGGGCGAGGGCGGCGGCATCGTCACCCTCGAGCTGCAGGCGGCCCCGGTGCGCGACGAGAGCGGCGAGATGTTCGCCGCGGTGGTCGTCTACCTCGACGTCACCGAGCGCAACCGGGCCGAGGCCGAGCGCACGCAGATCCGCGACGAGCTGATCCGGACCCAGGCCCAGGCGCTGGCCGAGCGCTCGACCCCGCTGATCCCGCTCGGCGACGACGTGGTGGCCATGCCGATCGTCGGCACCCTCGACGGCGCCCGCGCCGACCAGATCATCGAGGTCCTGCTGGCCGGCTGCGCCGCCCGCAAGGCCCGCCACGCGATCCTCGACGTCACCGGCGTCCCGCACGCCGACACCGCCGTCGCCGGCGCCCTCCTGCGCGCCGCCGCGGCCGTGCGCCTCCTCGGCGTCGAGCCGATCCTCACCGGCATCCGCCCCGACGTCGCCCGCACCCTCGTCGGCCTCGACGTCGACCTCCGCGGCGTGATCACGCTGTCGACCCTGCAGGAAGGCATCGCCCACGCGACCCGCCAGGCGACGCGCCGCTGACGTCGCGCGCCGGCCCGAGGCGCCCGGGCCGCGTCGAGGATGGCGCTCGCCTCGTCGCGGCATTTCCCCGACCTCTGCAGGTCCCGCACGATGTTCGGAGGCTCGCCGGCGTGCTCCTGGCCGAATCGCAGGAGCGCGTGGCGCTCCGCCGAATTCTTCCGCCGGTCTTTTGCGCTCCTGAACGGCCGCTCCGGACCGCGCATCGATGATCTGATGATACGTCCGCCGCACCGCGCGATGAGCCCCGTTGCGAACGCTTCTCGGGGCCCGCGAGCGCCCGCCGCCGGGAACGGCGACGGCCTCACGACGGGTCGGCCTGGCGCCGGTGCATGAGACCGCGGCCCTTGGAGTCGGGACATTGCTCGCAATGCCGCTCCGACGCAGGTCCGCGCGACCCGCCGGAGCCACGCCGAGGCGTCATCACGGTCGGCGACCCACCGACGCGATGCAAAGCGCTCGCGCCGGTCCGGCCCGGCTCCTGCGAATCAGGTCTCGAACCACGCCTCGCAGCTCATGGCGCCCGGCGCCCCGCTGTACGACAGCGGGATCTCCCGCGCCGTGCCGAGCGGGAGCGGGCCGGTCACGCCGCTGTACGGCGCGGGGATGCCGTAATAGTGATAGACCTTGTACTTGATCGGGAAGTATCCGGCGTTGATGCTGCTGCAATCCGACAGGATGATGGGGCCCGGGTTGTCCAGGAAGACTTTGACGTCGAAGGGGTCGCTGCCGTACACGATCTCGCAGCACATCGGGTGCTTCGCCGCGACCGGGTCGGAGGGCGCTGCTTGCAGCTCGTCCGGGCCGTCCATGCCGGGCGAATCGTCGCCCTCCTCCGGCTGCGCGGCCTCCTCGGCCTCCGGGGCCTCGGCGACGAGCTCCAGCTCGTCCGGGGCGGCCGGCGCTTCGAGCTCGGCGTCGTGGGGAACATCGTCCATATCGTCACAGGCCGCGGCAGACAGGGCCAATAGCGGCACCAGGGCTCGCAGCGCGCGGCCGAGGCCGGACAGAGAACACGAAAAGGTCGACTTGTCGGACAGGGTAAGATTCAACATGGCATCTCCTCGACTTTCCAGTGACCGCCCGCGACGAAGCAATTGTTCGACGCAGCATTTTTCTCCGCGCGACTCTGGTGGTTCGCGCCCAGCCCTGCGGCCCCGACCGCCCGGCGCGCGCGGCGCCCACCCTTCGAGACAGCGCGACGCGCATTGTCGTCGTTCCGCGGCCGTGGCGTTGGCTCGACTTTACGAATAGGCGGACGTCGCTCGCGGTCGGCTTGGCCGCGATTGACGATTCCGTCTCCTTCGACTCTCGCCATTACTCACAGGCGCGAAATCGACTGAGGCTCCACGACCTCGGCGTCCGCACACGCGCTGAGGGATTCGCCGAGACGCCTCGCCCGGGCTCCTGCGGCCCGTAAATCGACGATCCGGGCCGCGGGCGTCCACGGGCGACAGCGCCGGGGTTTTGTGTTTGGATCGGCGCATGCGACGTACGGCATGGCTTCGGGGGGCGCCAGTGGCTTGCATCCTGGCGTGCAACGGCGGGGGCGGCGGGGACACCGACACGACCGACGGGACCGGCGCGGCGGCGACGATGAGCGGCGGGCCGTCGACCGGAGACACGCCTGGCACCACCACCGACGAGCCGCCGACCACCGGCGGGCCGACCGTACCGACCGGCACCGACGGCACCAGCGAGTCGAGCGACACCACCCCGCCGGTCACCACCACCGACGGCACCACCGGCGACCCGCCCGACCCGAACGAGCTCGGCGGCCCGTTCCGCCGCGGGATCAACATCGGCGTGCGCAACCCGGGCTTCAGCGACCCGGACGGCGCCTGGCTCGCGGGACAGGTCGGCTGCAACAGCATCCGGGTCTCGCTGCCGGAGCGGCACCTCGTCACCTGGGGCTACGACATCGAGGTCGCCGACATCGCCGCCTACGCCGACATGGGCCTCGACCGGCACATCGCCTTCTTGACCTCGCCGATCGCCGAGCACTCGACCGCGCCCAACGGCACGCCCGACTGGGAGCTGGCCCACTGGATCCCGAAGAACCTGTACGAGCCGGCGGTCGTCGACGGCAAGATCAACCCCGACAACTACTGGGCCGAATACGTGTACAAGACCGTCAGCACGTACAAGGACCACGTCGATATGTGGGAGATCTGGAACGAGCCCGACTGGGTCGCCGACTGGAATTACACCGAGACGTGGGACACCGACCCGCCGACCAAGGAGCAGCTCGTGCGGTTCGGCGGCTCGATCTTCGACTACGTGCGCATGCTGCGGGTCAGCAAGGAGGCGGCGCTGTTGGCCGATCCGGACGCCAAGATCGCCCTCGGCGGGATCGGCTACCCCAACTTCCTCGACGCCCTGCTGCGCTACACCGACAACCCCGACGGCGGCACCGTCACCGCCGAGTTCCCCGAGACCGGGGCGGCCTACTTCGACATCCTCAACTATCATTATTACCCGCTGTGGACCCCCGGCAATTCGGACGCCGGCGCCGACGGCTTCTTCGCCTCGCGCGACGCCTTCGCCGCCAAGATGGCGGCCGCCGGCGTGCCCGAGCGGCCCTACAACGTCACCGAGGTCGGCGCGCCGAAGACCGCCCTGAACGGCCAGCCCGGCGGCGTCGAGTACGCGCGCAACTTTTATGTCAAGGTGTTCGCGCGGGCCCAGGCCGAGAAGTTCGTCGGCGCCGACTGGTTCATCCTCAGCGACGGCGACCCCGGCGACCCGTTCGGCGAGATGGGCCTCTATCAGGACATCAAGGACCTCGGCGCCAAGGAGGACGCGGTGCCCTCGGTCACGGGCGTCGCCGCCAGGACCCTCAACACCTTGCTGGCCGACTCGCGCGCCGACCCGCCCGCGACCGCGGCTCTCGGCGCGCCCGCGGACGTGCGCGCCTACGCGTTCCGCCTGCCCGACGACCGCCAGGCGATCGTCGCCTGGGCCTACGCGCTCGGCACCGACGAGTCGGCGCAGGCCCACTTCGACCTGCCGACCGACAAGAGCTTCGACCTGCACGCGTGGGACTTCAGCCAGACCGGCACCGCCACCCCGCTGGCCCCCGAGGGCGGGCTCCTCGGCCTCGACCTCACCGCCTCGCCGGTGATCCTCGTCGAGCAGTGACGGCGTGACTTTCGGGACATGCGCTGAAAGGCATGTCCCTTCAAACTTGTCCTTTCAGGCATGTTCTCCCGGTCATGTCTGAAGGCGCGAGCGCCGGGGCCACGCGCCGTCGTGCAGCGCCCTGTCGGCGTCGCGGGGACGCCCGGGCGCCCGCGAACGACGCGCGGACCCGCGACCGCCGAAGCCCGCGCGTGGCTGCGACGGTTCCTATCGGGTTGCGCCGCGTGCAGCCGCGGCCGGCGGCGGCATCGTCGTTGACACTCGCGGAGGGCGTGTTAGTCGTGGCCGCCCGCGATCCCTCGCGGAGACGGCTCCCCCATGCCCGACCTGACGCTGCACGCCCATCCCCTGTCCTCCTATTGCTGGAAGGTCCTGATCGCCCTCTACGAGGCCGGCACCGCCTTCACCTACCAGCACCTCGACCTCGCCGATCCGCGGGCGCGGGCCGACTTCTACGCGCTGTGGCCGATGGGCAAGATGCCCGTCCTGGTCGACGCCACGGCCGGGCGCACCGTCCCCGAGACCAGCGTCATCGTCGAATACCTCGACCGCTACGCCGCGCCGGCGCACCGCATGCTCCCGGCCGACGCCGAGGCGGCGCTCGAGGTCCGCGCCTGGGACCGCTTCTTCGACCTCTACGTGATGTCGCCGATGCAGAAGATCGTCGGGGACCGGATCCGCCCGGCCGACGGCCGCGACCCGTTCGGCGTGGCCGAGGCGCGGCGCACGCTGGACGCCGCCTACGGCGTGCTGGAGGCCCGCATGCAGAGCCGCCAGTGGGCCGCCGGCGACTTCGGCCTGGCCGACTGCGCCGCCGCCCCGGCCCTGCACTACGCCGACAAGATCGCCCCGCTGCGCGGCCGCCTCGCCGCGCTCACCGCCTACCTCGAGCGGCTCGAGGCGCGCCCGTCGTTCGCGCGCGTGCTGGTCGAGGCGCAGCCGTACGCGCACCATTTCCCGCGCGAGAACGTGGGCTGAAGCGCGCGGCTCGAGCCGGCCCGGCGCAACACGGCCGGGGCTCGCGAGGGCGTCGCGTCGGCCACGCGGGCCGGGAGCACCCGGCGCGGGTGCGAACGACGCGGGCCACCTGTCCTGAAGCACATGTCGTCCCGGCCCGCCGCGATCCACCGGCCTCCCGGCACGGCTGTCGACGCATGTCCCCGTGCGACCCGTGTGACCGGCCGACCGCGCCGGCAGCGAACGGCCGCCGTCACCTCCTGACCTGCCTTTGAAGGCATGTCCTCAGCGACAGATGCGCTCGTGGCTCAACCGCGCCGCGCCTGCAGCGCATGGGCCACTCCGGCCTTGAGATCGGCGAGCGCGACGATCGCTCCGAGGTCGATCCCGAGCCCCGCGATCACCTGGGCCACGGGCGGGCGGATCCCGGTGATCACGGCCTCGGCCCCGAGCAGGCGGACGCCGCGGGCGGCGCGGACGATGCCCTCGATCACGTGCGTGTCGATCGTGCGCACCCCGGTGACGTCGAGGATCGCCGTGTGGGCGCGGTGCTCGGCCACCCCGGCCAGCAGCGTCTGCGTGGCCTGTGCCCCGCGGTGGGCGTCGAGCGTGCCGACCAGCGGCATCACCACCACCCCGTCGGCGACCGGCAGGAGCGGCGTGGCGAGCTCCTGCAGGGCCTCCTGGTGGGCGCGCGCGGTCTCCTCCTCCGCCAGCTTGCGCGCGGTGACGTCGTGGAACCACCCGACCACGCCGAGCAGCGCGCCCGTGCGGTCGCGCAGCGGGGCCTTGTGCGTCTCGACCCACCGGTCCTCGCCGTCGACGCGCAGCACCTCGAGGATCGTCGGCTTGGCGACCCCGGTGGTGAGCACCTCGCGGTCGTCGGCCCGGAACTTCTCCGCCTGCGCGCGCGGCCACGGCATGTCGAAGTCGTCGCGCCCGCAGATCTCCGCCGGCGTCGCCAGGCCGGCCTGGGCGGCGAACAGCACGTTGCAGCCGTAGTAACGCAGCGACATGTCCTTCCAGAACATGCTGTACGGCAAGGCGTCCGCGGTCGCTTGCAAGACCACGAGCGCGCGCTCCAGCTCCTCCGCCGAAGTGTTGGCCATCGGGGCCTCAGCCTACGCGACGGGCCCCGTCGGCGCCCGTGGCCGCGCAATCATTACGCCAGGATTTTGTCGTGACGGCGGTCGCTCGAGGGCGGGCCCTCGGGGCGAAACCTAGCACCCACGTGCGCTGATTGCTCGACCGCGGCGACCGCGTCGACTGCCATCATTGAACGGCGTCGGGACGCGGTCGCGACCGCGGGCGCCGTCCGCCGCCGCGGGCCTGGCGGACGGACTCTCCCGCGGCGCAGCCGGCCGGGATGAACTTGGCCATCAGCTCGGCGCGGCCCGACACTCCGAAGGCGCGGAACACGGCCTTGGTGTACTGGTGAATTGTGTGAATGCTGAGACCGAGGTGCTCGGCGAATTGCTTCTCGGTCTGGCCGCCGAGCAGGAGCTCGAGCACCCGCGCCTCGCGCGGCGTGAGCGGCCGCTGCGGCCGGGGTGGGACGGGGGCCTCGTCGTCGAGCAGCCCGTCGGCGGCGGCGGTGAACACGTGGACGAGCGCCGCGTCCTCGGGCTCGAACGGGCGCTCCCCCCAGCCCCGCACCACCGCGAAGCCGCGCACGTGCCCGGCGCTGGCCCCGTAGCGCACCGCGCAGATCCCATCGTCGGTGTCGGCGGCGCGCAGCTGTTCGGCGACGAACGGCGTGCGGTACCAGACCGCGTCGTCGACCAGCTGGCGCCGCGGCGCCACTCGCACGTGGGCCTGCTCGAGCGGTCGATTTTCCATCAACCGGGCCAGCGCCGGGTTCATGCCGACCCCTTGCGCGCGATAGACGGCGAACAGCCGCTCGAGCGGCTCGTCCAGGCCGGCGATGAGCACGTCGCAGGGTCGGCCCAGGCCGCCGGCGCGGAAGTCGCTGATGTTCAACACCGTGGCGAAGCGGCCGCCGATGACCTGCAGCAGCCCGCGCACGAGGTGCGACCGGCGCTCCGCCGGCTGGCATTCACGCGCCTCGGCGATGACGCGCAAGACCCGCTCGATCCGCTCGATGCGCACGCTCCCGTGGTTCATCCCGCGCCGGCCCCAATGATCGTAGGGGACGGTGGCGGCATGCTAGCCGATGTTCTGCGGGCCGAACAGCGGCGGCGACGCGACAGGGATGCGGGCTCTCGGCCTCGGACGGTCCTCACGTCGGTGAGCCCGGCGCGGCAGAGCGCCGGCATCGCGAGCGCATCGACGCCGGCCCGAGCGCGGGCGACCTCGCCGGCCGCGGACTCACGGTCTCTGCACGGACGCCGGCCCGGCCCGGCCCGGCGTCGCCTGGTTTCGCGCCGCGCGACGGACCGCCGCGGCGCGGGACGACGACGACAATGCCCTGAAGGACATGCTTTTTTATACATGTCCTTCGTAACATGTGCTCTGATAAACCTCGACGGCGGCCGCGGCGGCGGCCGGCCGGCCCCTCGCTTGCGGCGCGGGGGGTCGGGGCCATGGTTGCGGCCATGCCTGAAGTCCTGACCCGGCACCCCGAAACCGTCCTTCAAGTCCTGCGCAGCGCCGGCGCCAAGTGCGGCGAGGGGGCGCCGCAGAAGATCCTGACGCAGTGCCCGGCCGAGTCGTTCTGCGCGCTGCCGGGCGGCGAGACCTGCGTCTACGACGTCGCCGACGTCGGGCGGATGACGCAGATCTCCGCCGCGGATCTGGCCCCGTACGTATGCAAGCAGGAGCAAGGCAGCGGCTGTTCCGCCGCGCGCACCGACGCGGGCGGCCTCTTGGTCGTCGGGCTCGTCGCCGGGCTCGCGCTCGGCCGCTGGTCGCGGCGCCGATCGCCGGCGACGCGGTGACGCGGGCGCGACGACCCGGAGCGCGGGCCCCCTGTCTCGCGGCGGCGCGCGTCAGTAACGCTCGCCGTAGCAAGAATCGTAGTAGTCGAGGTTGTACCGGTGGCAGTACTTCTTCGCCTTGCTGCGACACCAGCCGTCCGGCTTGTCGACCGGGTTGACCGGGCGCCGCCAGGCCCTGCGGTAGTCGGAGAAGCCCTCGCAGTAGGCCAGGCAGTAGATCCGGACCTCGCCTCCGGTTTCCCAATAGGTCTCGGCGCCGCTCTCGTCCGGGACCACGCATTCGTAGGTCGCCGCCGGCTGGGTCTCCTCGGTGAACTCGTCGCCAGGCGCGGCCGATTCGCCGGGCTCCGCGGTGAACTCGTCGTCGAGTTCATCGGCGTCGCCGGGCACGGGAAGCGCGATCAAGAACGCACTCATGAGCATCTCGAACATCATGGTCGCCTCATTTCTCGCCGCCGCCGCCATGGCGTCGGCCCCGGGAATATGGCCGGGCGGCATTCGCCGTCCAGCGGACGGCCACGAGATTTCGTCGCCGTCCGCCGCGACCGCACGGGCCTGCGCCCTCGTCGAACCGCACCGCCGCCGGCCGTCCGCGTCCGCGCGAGGCGTCGACCGCGAATGACATGACCGCGACGCGGTCGCGGCGCTTCGCGGCCAGCGAGCCGAAGCGAGCCGCGGGCCGCGAGCGCGCGGGCGTGCGGCCGAACGAGGACGACGGGCCGCACCGCCCGCTCTCGCCCGCGCGGCTGGCCGCGGGAGCCGTTCGCATGGCTGTCGGTGTTCGAACCGGTGCGTGCGCGGCTCGGACGATCACGGATCGGGTCAGTGGGTCGAGACCCGGGCCGGTCGGCCAATTGATCAATCGCCGACATGCGAGAGTCCGGGGCGATGGCGGTCGCGGTCCGCATCGCTCCGCGCGGCTCGGGCGAGGGCTCGTCTCCGGGGGCGAGGGCGCGGCGAGCCGGCGAGCTCGCGCACTGCTGTACGACAAGATCAAGCGCTACGGCCTCGGCGAGTGAGATGTCCCATAGGACATGTCAGAACATTCGGACATGTCCCCGGAGACAGCGTACCGAGGGACATGCCCGAACATTTCGGACATGTCCCTCGATACAGCGCATCGAAGCGGCGCGAGCCCGGTCGAGCGTCGCCGCTCACGCGGCCGCGTCGGCGCGCAGGCGGTCGAGCATCCCCAGGTCGAAGTCGAACCACCGGTTCATCGGCCGCGGCGCCACCGTCTGGCCCCAGTCGACCATCTTGACCAGCTTCTCCGGCAGCAGGTCGAGGTGGTGCGCCGCGGGGTCGCTCCACGCGTGGATCGGCGGCAGCGGGGTGCGGCCGAGCTGCGCGAACACGGCGGCCGCGGCCTGCTCGGCGGTCAGCTCGCCGGCCTCCCAGCGGTCGAAGGTCGCGTCGGTGAAGCGGCTCAGATCCTCGAGCGGGTCCTCGCCGGGCGCCTGGCTCAGCGGCACCGCGTCGGCGTCGAGGGCCGCGAACTCGGCCTTGTCGCCGCTCGCCAGGTACTTCATGCACACCCGGAACATGCGCAGGTCGCCGAAGATGATGTTGGCGAGCCACACCCGCAAGAACGCGTTCCAGGTCGCGAAATTGGCGAACGAGCGGAACGAGTTGTGGACCATGCGGTCGTTGTCGAGCAGCATCCCGTCCTGCAGCCGCCGCGGGTAGTCGAAGCGCGACAGCGTGAAGTCGTCGTCGCGCAGCGCCTGGATCAGCCGCGGCGCGAGCGCGTGGATCGTCTCGAACGTGTTGATCATCCCGCGCGAGTACAGCGCGTCGATGAAGCCGTGGGCGTGCGACATCAGGAAGAAGCGCGGCCCGGCGCTGTCGGTCGCGGTGAACTGCAGCCGGCCCGTGCCGACCCACGGCCGCACCGCGACGCCGCCCTCGAGGTGACGGGCGATGCTCGGGTAGCGGTTCACGACCTCCCAGAACTCCTGCTCCGGCGGGATCCCGCGCTCCGGGTATTTGCGCATGTCGAGGGTGAGGCCGATGCTGGTCAGGTCGCTCTCGGAGCCGGGCACGTTGTCGAAGCGGATCACCCAGAACCAGCCGCCGTCGATCATGTGGTGCAGCGTGCCCTCGTACCAGCCGCGCGACAGGCCCGGCCGCTCGTGCGGGGCGAGCAGGTCGTCGTAGCGCCGGAACCCGCGCATGTGGGTGAAGATCGTCCGCGACTGGGTGCGCAGCGGCGGATCTTTCGGCCGCAGCCCGAGCCGCTCGGCGACCAGCGACTTGTGCCCGGTGCCGTCGACCAGGAAGCGGGCGCGGAACACCTCGTCGCCGGCGGTGCGCAGGACCACGCCGTCGTCCCCGAGCGTGAAGTCGACCACGTCGGTGCGGTCGCGGTAGGTCGCGCCGTGGCGGATCGCCGCCTTCACCACGTAGTGGTCGATGTCGGCGCGGAACAGGTGGCTCTCGGACGCCAGCGGCGTCGGCGGCGGGATCAGCAGGTGCGCCTGCTGCGGGTCCTGCGGCTTGCCGGCCTCGTGGTACAGGAACCCGAACGTCTTCTTCACGCCGCAGTTGCGGGTGACGTGGCGCAGGATCTTCTGCGTACAGCTCAGGTGCTGGATCTCCGGCACGTCGAAGCGCTCGCCCAGGATCCACAGCAACATCGAGCTCTGGGGCTGCATGGCCTCGCCGACGGCGAAGCGTGGATGGGCGCCCTTCTCGAGCAGCAGCACGCGAAAGCCCTGGCGGGCCAGGATCGCCGCCAGCACCGAGCCGGCGATCCCCGCGCCGAGAATGGCTACGTCGTAAGTTTCGTGATTCACGTGATTCCCCCCCAGATGTACCGAATCGGCGAATCGTGGCAGCGAGATCGTCCCGGGCGCCACGGTTCACCGCATCGGAGCATACAGAATGCGAAATCTTCCGGGACGCGGCGTGCGGCGTCAAGGAGGTAGAGGCGACCGGCGCCCAGGCGCTCACCGACGGTAACCGCACTGCCGTCGGCCAGCCGCGGAGCCGCTCGCCAGGCCGCCGCCTATCGCCGCCACACCCACCCGACCGTACGCCGGGCCCGACGCGCGCGCACCTGCGTGATTGCGGCGTCACCGAATCGTGGCACTCGCCGCGTCGCGCGATCGCGCGACCGGTGCATCAGAGGACCTGCAGGTCCGGCGCGACCGCGTGCAATTCGCTCCGCGCCGGGGCGTCCTCGTCCCAGGCGCCGCAGCGGAGCCATTGCAGGGAGCTCAGCCACGGCGCGCGGGCCAGCGGGCCGAGCTCCCACTCGATCGCCTGGCAGGTCAGGTGCAGACGGGCGAGCCGGCGGAGGCGCGGCGCTGCTGCGAGCGCGGCCACGCCATCGGCGCTGAACCGCGTGAAGTTGCCCCACAGCTCCCGCAAGGAGACGAGGCGCCCTGAAGGCGCCCTCGCAGCCGACTACAAGACCACGGCGAAACCACGGAGCACGGGCGAGGATGCGCCAACAAGCTCCGGGCGCGAGCGCGCGCAGGGCATCGTCGCCGATCTCGTCGCTGCCGAGATCGAGCGCGGTGAGCCCGGCGAGCAGCGGCGCGGCGGCCAGGGCGCGCACCCCCTCGTCGGTGCGCCCCGTGGAAGCGAGGACGAGCTTTCGCAGCCGGGGCCACGGAGCCGACACGAACGCGGCCGCGCCGTCGTCCAGGATCGGGTTCCGATCGACGAGCAGCTCGCGCAGGCCGGCGAGGTGAGGGTTGCACGCGAGGTGTGTCGCCCCCGCGAGCCCGAAGCCCGTTTGCAGGAGGCTCCGCTTCTTCAGCCGGGTCAGGTGCGTCGCCTTCGCCAGCGCCTCCGCGGCATCGTCGTCGTGCCGCGAGGCGAGCTCCGTCGATGGCCCGGCGCTACCTGCCGGTCGGTCACGGACCGGCGCGGGTCAGCCGGCCGCGGCCCTGCGCAGCGCGGCGATGTCGATCTTTTTCATCTGCATCATCGCCGCGGTGGCCCGCCTGGCCCGCTCCGGGTCCGGGTCCTCGAGCACCTCGAACAGCGCGTCCGGCACGACCTGCCACGACACGCCGAACTTGTCCTTGAGCCAGCCGCACTGCTGCGCCTTCGGATCGCCGCCCTCGCCGAGCCGATCCCAGTAATGGTCGACCTCGGCCTGCGACTCGCAATGCACGACCAGCGAGATGGCCTCGGTGAACTTGAACTGCGGACCGCCGTTGAGCGCGCCGAACTCGACGCCGTCGAGGGTGAAGCCCACGGTCATGACCGAGCCCGGCTTCGGCATGCCGGGGACGCTGCTCTCGTGGCTGTAGCGCGTGATCTTGTCGATGCTCGAGTTGGGGAAGATCGAGGCGTAGAAGTTCGCCGCCTCCTCGGCCTGGTGGTCGAACCAGAGGAAGGTCGAGATCCGCTGCTTGATCTTGGCTGCCATGGTGATTCCTTCGTGATGTGTGCCGTGTCGACGTTGGGATGAACCCCGGCCCTGCCTGGGCGGCACCTCGGCCGTGCTCACGACATCTGTCGTTTCCGCCGGGCCGTTTTCGACACGGCCGACCCTCGGACCCGAAGGAACTTTTTCGCGGCCCTGTCCGCCGGCAGAACCCGCCGAGCGCGATGCGCAATTTCGCCCGCCGCCCTCCGGCGACATCGAGAGGACGAACTGGAATGCACGCAACCAGACGCTCGCCGGAATCCTGCCGCCAGCGCCGCATGCATTCGCTCGAGTCGCGTGATTCGTCGGGACGGCTCGACGTACGAGCGAAGCGACGCGCGCTCAGGGGACGAGCCCGACGATCTCGTCGCGCAGCTCGCCCTCCATCGTGAACCTCGCGACCGTGGTCCAGATCGCGCCGTTCGGGGCCACGGCGATCGTGCTCGGCGGCGTGGCGGTGTCCAGCGCGGCTCGCCAGCGCTCCTCGCCGGCGGGCGAGAACTTCATGACCACGTTCATCCCGTCGGGGTCGAAGCAGACGGTGACGAAGTCGCCGTTGCCCGGGTCGACGGCGAAGGCGCGGACGGATCTGCACCCCTCGGGGAGCCGGTGCAGGGCCGTCTGCTCGCCGCCCGGGTCGTGGACGAGGAGCAGGCCGGTGTCGACGGCCTCCGGCCGGCGCTCGTAGCCGCCGACGACGATCGCGCCGTCGGGAGCGAGGGCGACGTCGACAAAGTAGCTCGGCGCCTGATCTGTGCTCGGCTCGGGGTCGTGGGTGCGCTCCCAGGCGATGGCGCCGGACGGATCGACCTTGAACAAGAGGGCGACGTGCTTGCCGGGCGGGGCCTGGTCGGAGAGAACGCCGGCGACGTAGACGTTGCCCGCGGCGTCGGCCGTGATCCCGCTCGGAATCGAGAACTCGCGGGTCGTGCGCCACCGCTCGGCGCCGGCGGCGTCGAGGCCGATCACCACCGTGGCGTCGGGGTCGGCGCGGGCGACGAGGACGTAGCCGCCCGGGACGACGGCGAGGTCGCGCGCGTCGCCGGCGAGGTCCACCGACGGACTCTCCGTGCCGTCGCCGGCGAACACGCCGAACCAGGTCGCGCCGCTCTCGGGGACGGAGTTCTGGAAGTCGACGGTGCCGACGACGGCCCAGCGCCCGTCGCCGGTCGGCGCGGCGTCGTAGCCGATGTCCCGGAAGTTCTGCACGCCGTTGTGCGAGAAGCTGGCCAGCAGGGCACCGTCGGCCGCGGCGATTCGGCCGAGCCAGATGTTGTCGTTGTGGCCGCACGGTGTCTCGTAACCGATGGCGACGACCTCGTCGTCGCTCGGGGCCATCAGCCGCGAGACGTAGCGCCCGAACATGCAGTCGTCGCCGAGGTCGGCGGTGTCGTAGCGGACGAGGACGCTGCCGCCCATCGCCTCGCCGCCGGTCTCGGTGCCCGTGCCCGGGCCCGCGCCCGTGCCCGTGTCCGTGTCCGTGGTGGGAGTCGATTCGTTGCCGCCGCAGGCGACGACGAGCGCGAGCGCGAACCAGCCGATGGAGCGGGTCATCCCGTCAGCGTATCGCCGGCGCTCGGAGAGCCGCAACGCCGCGAACACCGCACGGGCGACCGCGAGTGCGCCTGCGCCGCACCGGGGCAAGGTCGCATTTGCAGGCGCTCGCACCCCGACCGGCGCGAGACGAATCGCAGGCGGAGCCGCACGCACCGACGCGCCGCGCGATCGCTGCCGCGAGTTTGGGCCCGTGGCGCCCGCGTCAGTCCATCGCCGCGAGCTCGCGGTCGAGCTGCGCCTCGTGCTCGTCGCGCGGGCGCTCGGGTCGACGTGACGGCGGCTCCTCCTGCGCCCGCGGGCCCTCCGGCGGCAGACCTCGCCGCACGCGCTCGAGATCGGCGACGAGCGCCTCGCCCTGCCGCGGGTCGACGAGGACGAGCGTCGAGATCCGGCGCCGCCTGGCCCCCTCGCGCAGCTCGATCACCACGCCGCGCGGCACTTCGCCGAGCGGCAGCACCGTGAACATGTAGCGGACGATCACGCGGGTGAACGTGAGCTGCAGCCCGGCGCTGGCGAAGCGGACCGGCGCGCCGCGACCGTCGGGCACCTCGACGTGCGCCGTGCCGACGCGAATTTCACCGCGCGCGCGGTACTCCGCCGTCGTCAAAAAATAGATCACCGGCGCCGCGACGACGAGGCCGCCGAGGCCGACGATCTTCCACGAATACACACCCTGGGCCAGCGCGAGCGCGCAGACGTAGCCCGCCCCGGCCGCGAGCCCGAACAGCACGCCGACGACCAGCCAGTAAGCGAGCGGAGTGCGGACGGGATAGGCGGCCGGGTCCATGGGTTTCGCAGCGTAGCGGACTCGCGCGGCTCCGTCACCGCGACGCGGGCGATCACCGTCCTGTCGTCGCGCCCGTGCCCGCGCTCGATGTACCGCTCCATCAGCGCCGCGATCGCCGGCAGCACCGCCAGCGCCCGCTCGGCGCGGCTCGCCTCGTCGAGCATCCACCGCGCGTCCTTGCAGCCATCGCCGGCTCCCACGGCGCCTCGGCGAATTCGCCGGCCGGCACGCGGCAGCGGCCGGCGAAGACGCTACGCTCCTCCCCATGCGACCCGCGCCGACGTTCCTCGCCTCCCTCGACGACGCCGTCGACGTCCTGCTCGCGCGCGTGCCCGGCCCGCTCCACGTCGGCGCCCCGCTCGGCCTCGGCAAGCCGCACCGGCTGCTCAACGCGCTGTACCACGAGATCGCCGCCGACCCCGCGCGGCCGCTGCACCTCTACACCGCCCTCTCGCTCGACCCGCCCGACCCCGGCGACGGCCTGCAGGCGCGCTTTCTGGCCCCGTTCGTGCGCCGTCACTTCGGCGAGGACTTCCCGCGCCTCGCCTACGTCGAGGACCTGCGCCGCGACAGACTGCCGCCGCACGTCGAGGTCGAGGAGTTCTACCTGCAATCCGGCGCGCTGCTCGGCTCGGCGGCGGCGCAGCGGCGCTACACCAGCCTCAACTACACCCACGTCGCCCGCGCCCTGGCCGAGCGCGGGCTCAACGTGATCGTGCAGAAGGTCGCGCGCGAGCCCGGCGAGGCCGCACCGACGCGCCTGTCGCTGTCGTGCAACACCGACGTCACGCTCGACGCGCTCGACGCCGTGGCCGCGCGCGGCGGGCCGCGCCCGCTGCTGGTCGCGGAGGTCGATCCGGCCCTGCCGTGGCTCGGCGGCAGCGCGGCCGTGCCGAGCGAATTCTTCGACCTCGTCGTCACCCCGCCGGGCCCCTACCCGCCGCTGTTCGGCCTGCCGCGCCAGCCGGTCGGCGACGCCGACTACGCGATCGGCTTCCACGCCAGCACGCTGGTGCGCGACGGCGGGACCCTGCAGATCGGCATCGGCGCGCTGGCCGACGCGCTGAGCCACGCGCTCGTGCTGCGTCACACCGACAACGCGGCCTACCGCCGGATCTTGCGCGCGCTCGGCTCGCCGCGCGCGGACGACCCCGCGCTCGCGCCGTTCGCCGCCGGCCTGTACGGCTGCAGCGAGATGGTCAACGAGGGCTTTCGCCGCCTCGTGCAGGTCGGCGTCGTGCGGCGCAAGGTCGTCGACGACCTCGCGTTGATGCGGCGCCTCGCGGACGGCTCGGCCGACGCCGACGATCGGACCCGGCTGGCGCGCGAGGGCGAGTACCTGCACGGGGCGTTCTACCTCGGCTCGCCCGAGTTCTACGCGTGGCTGCGCGAGCTGCCCGACGACGAGCGGCGCGCGATCGGCATGCGCCGCGTCAGCGCGATCAACGACCTCGACGGCCGCGACGAGCCGCTCAAGCGGCTGCAGCGCCGCGACGCCCGCTTCTTCAACACCTGCATGATGGCGACCGCGCTCGGCGCCGCGACCTCCGACGCGCTCGACGGCGGTCGCGTCGTCTCCGGCGTCGGCGGGCAGTACAACTTCGTCGCCATGGCCCACGCGCTGCCCGACGCGCGCTCGGTCCTGATGCTCCGCGCCACCCGCGACAGCGGCGGCCGCACCACCTCCAACGTGGTGTGGAGCTACGGGCACACCACCATCCCCCGCCACCTGCGCGACGTCTACGTCAGCGAGTACGGCGTCGCCGACCTGCGCGGCCGCGCCGACGAGGACTGCGCGGTCGCGATGACGGCGATCGCCGACGCCCGCTTTCAGGCGGGGCTGGTCGCCGCGGCGCAGGCGAACGCGAAGCTGCGGCGGAGCTTCGAGGCCCCGGCGCGCTGGGCCGAGAACACTCCCGCGGCGCTGCGCGAGCGCCTGGCCCCGCACCGGGCCGCCGGCGCCCTGCCCGACTATCCGCTCGGCAGCGACTTCACGCCCGTCGAGCAGCGGCTGGCGAAGGCGCTGGCGTGGCTCAAGGCGCACGCCGATCACAAGCTGCAGATCGCCGTGCGCGCGATGACCGGCGCGGCGACCGAGGACGGCGAGGCGCTGCAGCGCATGCAGCTCGATCGCCCGCAAGGGGCGCAGGAGTGGCTGCTGTCGCGGCTCCTGGGCCTGGCGCTGCGCATGACCGCGTGAGTGAGCGGCGAGCCCGGGCCGATCGGGCCTTGTCCTCCACGACATGTCCGATAAGACAGGACACCGGCCCGGCCGATACCTGTCCTTCGTGACATGTCCGTTGAGGTAGGGCGATGCCCCGGCCGACGTTGTACCCGCCGTCGTGACATGCCCGATGCGTCAGGCTCTCGGCCCGAGCACATGTTCTGTCCTTTCCGACATGTCGCATCGACATATCGAACCGCGACGCACCTGTCCGACAGGTCATCCGACCGCCGAACCGCGGCTCAGCCGCCCTCGAGCGCGCGCAGCCCGGCGACGAGGGCCTCGTAGACGGCGGCGACCCGGGGCACGCGGCGGATCGCGGCGCGGGTGACGATGTGGACCTCGAGCGGCGGCAGCGGCGGCAGCTCGGCCACGTCGAGCACGCAGAGCTCGGGCATCACCCCGACGTAGCTCCGCGGCGCGACGGCGACGCCGAGGCCCGCGCGCACCAGGGCGAGCTGCGTCTCGACGCTGGTGCACTCGAGCGAGGCCCGCGGCGCCCCGATCGCGTCGAGCCAGGCCCGCTCGGGCGCGACGAAGCTCGGGTGGACGTACGAGATCCACGGCAGGTCGCGCGCCGCCACGCCCCGGAGCCGCCGCCTGGCCGCCTGGGACGCCAGCGGCACCCGCTCGAGCCGCGCCACCCGCTGACCGACGAGCTCCCCTCGGGGCGTACGGAAGAAGCGGATGGCGATGTCGGTCTCGTGGCGCGCCAGATCGACCGCGGCGTCGCTGGTGTGCAGCTCGATCGCCAGCTCGGGGTGGCGGGCCAGCAGCGGCGGGAGCACGCGCGGCGCGACCAGGTGCTGCGCCAGCCCCTCGGTCAGGGCGACGCGGACGCGCCCGCTCACCCGCACCTCGCTGGCGTGGGCCCGGTCCTGCAGGGCGAGCATCGCCCGCTCGACCTCGAGCGCCGCCTCGACCAGCTGCGCGCCGAAGCTGGTCTGCACGACCGCCCGCGGCCCGCGCTCGAACAGCTTGCGCCCGAGCGCCTCCTCGAGCGCGGCGATCCGGCGGCTCACCGTCGATTGCTCGGTCGCCAGGGCCCGGGCCGCCCGCGAGAACGAGCCCTCGCGCGCGACCGCGAGGAGGTAGCGCACCGCGTCCCAGTCGCCCAGCAGGGCCGTCGCCGCGACCTGTCGACTCATGCGCACCTGCATAGCACGTATGAAGATTTTCGCATGGCATCCCGGAGCCGGCCGCCGCAGGCTGAGCGGCATGAAAAGAGCGCTGATCCTCCTCGGCCACGCCGACCCCGCCAGCTTCAACGCCGCCGTCGCCCGGGCCTACCAGGCCGGGTTCCGCATCGCCGGGGGCGAGGCGGAGATCGTGACCCTGAGCGACCTCCGCTTCGACCCGGTGCTGCGCCGCGGCTTCCGCGGCGACCAGGCGCTCGAGCCGGACCTCGTCGCGCTGCGCGCCCGCATCGAGGCCGCCGCGCACCTCGTGTGGGTGTTTCCGACCTGGTGGGTCTCGCCGCCGGCGGTCGTCCGGGCGCTCGTCGATCGGCTGTTCCTCCCGGACTGGGCCTTCGCCTACCGGCCCGGCAAGGCGCTGCCGGAGGGCCTGCTCGCCGGCCGATCGGCGCGCGTCCTGACGACCATGGACAGCCCCTCGTGGTGGTACGCGCTGTGGCACTACCGCGCGCTGCACGGCTCCTTCGTCAACGGCACCCTGCGCTTCGTCGGGCTCGCGCCGGTCAAGCTGTCCGCGCTGTTCGCCACGCGCACCCGCACCGCCGCGCAGCGCCAGCGCTGGCTCGCCGAGGTCCAGGCGACCGCGGCCGCCGACCACGCCCGCTGTCGCGTCGCCTCGCGGCCGGCGCGGTCGGAGCTCGGCGCGACCAGCCGCGCGCTCGCGCCGTGACGACCCCGCTGTCCACGAGTACGAGGCCACTTCATGACGAATCACCACGAGCGGCCGCTCCAACGCTTGCTCGATCACCCGGCCCCCGCGCGCCGACGGCGAAGCCCCGATTTCCCGGGTCCCGAGGAGCGCCGCAAGCGTCCTCCGTACCGTCGCGACGTCGCGCTCGCCCCATCCGACGCAGGGCCGCCCGCGATCGCCCGCGCTCCGCACGTCCTGCGGCGCATCATGTCCATGAATACATGCCCGATCGAGCATGTGCTCATGGACATGACTGACGGTCATGTCACCGGCGTCGGCACCCGCGCGGTCAGCCCCGAAGCACCGGCCGCCCGCGCGGCGCCTCGACCGGATGGCCGCCGCGCCTCACTGCGGCTTGATCCCGCAGTCGTCGGCCTCGCTCGGCACGCAGCCCTCGCAGTCCCAGCGGAACGCGTCGAGCAGGGCGACGGTGGCCCAGTTGGCGTCGGACATGTCGGCGAGGAAGAAGCCGACCGTGATCTCGGCGCCGGGCTGGACCCCGCCGCGGGCGGTGAACCAGTCCGAGCACGCGTGGCCCTCGAAGCCGGTGCCCCACAGCTGCGGCTCGGCCTTCGTGTAGCCCGGGCCGTCGAAGTAGCTGTCGAGCGCGGTGATCGTCAGCGGCAGCCCCTGCGTCGGGTCGTTCGGGTCGGGGATGAAGGCCACGTTGCCGCTGTACGCGTCGACGGGCGGGTTGGCGTTCGGGTCGTCGGGGGTCGGGTCGACCTGGTAGGCGAAGAACATGTCGTTGAAGACCGTGCCGACGTAGCCCGGCCACTCCGACGAGCAGAACACGAAGTCGAACGTGAAGCCGTACGTCGCCGCCGGCACCACCGTCTTGAACGTGAAGTAGATGCGGTCGTTGACCTTGCCGTTGGTCTTCTCCCACTGCGCCTGCAGCGTGTCGGAGCAGTCGCCGTCGCCGCCCGGCACCCCGTTGTCGCAGCCGACGAACGGCGTGCCGCCGGCGCCGTCGTTGCTGCCGTCGACCGCCTTGAACGGGCTCGGCAGCGCGTCGTCGCCGGAGTTGCCGTTGGCCCCTTGCTTCACCTGCGAGTTGGTGGCCTCGACCACCACCCCGTCCGCGTCGGGCGCGGCGATCGTCCCGGTCGACAGCATCAAGAACGTGTGGCCCTCGCGCGGCGCGTACAGCCGCTGCGGCGGCGTGTTCGGGTCGCCGTCGAGGTCCGCCGCGTAGTTGCCGAAGCCGCGCGCCACCTGCCAGGTGTTCGGCTGCGCCGCCGGGTCGAACTCGAACGCGGTGACCACCACCGAGTCGTCGGCCTGCAGATCGCACACCCCGATCGCGCGCAGGGCGTCCCGCGGATCGGTCTTGTCGGCCAGGTCGATCGCGTCGTCGCACACCGCGTAGCTCACCGGCGCGCCGCAGGCGGCCGGGTGATGCTTGGTGCAGTCGTTCTTGCAGTAGTCGAACTCGCCGCCGTCGACCTGGTTGCCGTCGTCGCACGCCTCGCCGGGCTCGATCTCGCCGTTGCCGCAGTCCGGCGGCGTGAACGTGCAGTCCGGCTCGCAGCCGTCGCCGCCGCTGCGGTTGCCGTCGTCGCACAGCTCCGGCTTCTCGATCGAGCCGTTGCCGCACACCTGCGGCGGCGTCTCGACCTGGCAGTCGGCGCTGCAGCTGTCACCGTCCGCGGTGTTGCCGTCGTCGCACGCCTCGCCGACCTCGTGCTTGCCGTCGCCGCAGGTGTGCGGCAAGAGGCAACTCGACTCGCAGCCGTCGCCGTCGTCGAGGTTGCCGTCGTCGCACTGCTCGCCGGGCTCCTGCACCCCGTTGCCGCACTCGCCCCCGCCGTCGGTCACGCCCATCGTCGCGCCGGTCGAGCCCGGATCCGACATCGAGTCGCTGCCCGCGCTGACCGTCCCGGCCGACCCATCGGTGCCGCTGCCGGTCGGACCGTCGCCCTCGCTGTCGCTGTCGCTGTCGCTCTCGCTCTCGCTGCCGGGCGTGGTGCCGGTCGGCTCGCTCGCCGTCGCCGTCTCGGTCTCGCTCCCGTTCGCAGCGGACCCGCCGTCCGAGGCCGAATCACCGCCGGCGTCGCCGCAACCGACGAGCCAGACCACACACACCAGCGAGCACCCCGAACGAGCAGTCAAAGCGTAAGTCATGCCCCACCATTTCCGATCTGCCGCGACCGATCAAGCGCCGCGCGCGAGCGAGTCCGCCCGGCCCAGCGAAACGCGGTCCGCAGCGCGGCTGCGGCGAGCCCGGTGAGACCGCCCCGGATCGCGGCTCATGGCCCGCGGGCCCGCACCACGCGTGCGCCGATCCCCCCCACCCGCGGCTCGCACCACGCGTGCGCCGATCGACCCCGCCTCCGGCCCGCACGACGCGCGCGCCGATCGATCCCACCCACGGTTCGCTCGACGCGTGCGCCGATCCATCCGCCCGCGGCCAAAACCAGGCGAAAACCGCCCTCTCTCGCCCCACGTCGCTCCTGCAGCGACGCTCACGGGACGCTCGCCACGGTCCGCCGCTCCGACGCCCTCTGCTTGACCTGCGTTCCGTCGCGGCCGATCGTCGGCCATGCTCGACGCTCGAGGAGAGGCCGCGGCGGAGCGCGTCACGCTGACGGAGGTCCGCACGATGGCCGACTATCCACCCGGCCTGATCGGCGCCATCGCGGGGCTGTTCGGCCGCTGCATGACCGCCAGCCACGGCACCGACTGGCGCGTCGACGCCATGATCGCCGAGGGCCAGAGCGAGTTCTTCCGCCGCTTCGACCCCGAGCGCGATCGCGTGTGGGTCGCGCAGGTGGGCGGCGTGATCTGCGGCGCCTTGACGATCGACGGACCGCGACCCGAGACCGGCCGCGAGGCCGCGCGCCTCCGCTTCTTCATCCTCGACGAGGCGACCCGCGGGCTCGGCCTCGGCCGCCGCATGGTCGCCGCCGCGATGGCCTTCTGCCGCGAGCGCGGCTATCCACGCGTGTACCTGACGACCCTGCCCGGCCTCGACGCCGCGCGCCGCCTGTACGAGGCGTGCGGCTTTTGCCTGATCGGGCAGGACGATCCGCCGTTCTGCGGCAGCGCCCACGGCGAGCAGACCTGGGAGTGGCGCGCCCCGTGAAGGCGGGCCGCTCGGGGTGCTGGGAATCACCGCGGTGATTCACGGCATCATCCCAGGTTCGGACAGTCCGTCGCCGGGCTCGTCGACCACGTGCAGATCGCGGCGGGGAAGGTCCCGGCCGGCGCCTCGCCGGTGCGGACGATCTCGATCTGCGCGTTGCTCCCGGCGTCGATGCAGGTCTGGCTGAGGTTGTCGATCATCGACGGCGTCTCGGCGCCGCTGTCCCCGTGGACGGCGAAGCACGCCTCCTGCCCGGCGGGGATCGTCCACTCGCCCATGACCGCCTCGCACTTGACGATCGGCGCGCAGGTGTGCTGCACAGGGTCGTAATCGCAGACCTCGCAGTCGGCCTCGAGGGTCGCGTTTTCGGCGTCGACGTCCTCCACGCATTGCGAGAGGCACCCCGACTCGTCGACCTGGACCGGCTGCTCGCCGCCGGTACCCGTGGGCGCCCCGGTGTCCGTGCCCGTGCCCGTGCCCGTCTCCGTGCCCGTCTCCGTACCCGTGCCCGTGCCCGTGGGAATGTCGGTCGCCGTGCCCGTCTCCGTGCCCGTGCCCGTATCGGTATCGGTGTCGCCCGACTTCGAGCCGCCGCAGCCGGCGATCGCCAGCGCCATCAGAAACATCGCATGCTTGGTCATGATGCGCGGCAACCTAGCAGATGCCGCCCGCGCCGACACAAAAGCCGGCGAAGCCGAGATGCCGCTCGTTCGCACGGGGCCGGCCCCGAGAAGCCGGCCGCCGTGCGAGCTCCTGCTGTCGACGACAGCGATTGATTCGCAGCTGGGACCGGTCCGCGCTGCTGCAATGAACCGTAGAGGTGAATCCCCTGGTGCACATGCACGCGGAGTCACTCGCGTCCCGGCATGTCACGGCCGCTTCCGCCGTCGCAGCGTCGGTCCACCCGCGAGTGCGCCGACGAGTGACTCCCGCAGTCGTCGACCCTCGACCCTCGACGCTCGGCCCACTCGTGACCGCCCCGCGGTCGAACGACTCCTGCCGTCGTCATCGTCGCGACCATCGACGCGCGGTCACGCAGGACCGCGCCGTCGACCGCTTGACCCACCGCTCTGCCCACCGGGACCGCGCCGACGACGTCGCGATGACTCCGTCATCGGCTCCGACCGTCGCTCCCGCCGCGCCGGTCGGCCCCGCGGCGCGCCCCCCTTGCGTCGCCCGCGGCCTGCGGCTATGGTCCCCCACGTCGAACCCTTTCGGAGCCGGCCCGCCCTTGAAGCTGCACGCCTGAATCCCGCTGTCCCCCAGCCGCCCGCAACCCGTCAATTCGGCCGCGGGCGAGATTCAGGAGCATCTTCATGGCCACCCTTCTCTGTCGCGACCTCGCGTTCTCGTTCGGCGACCTCCCGCTACTGTCCGGCGTCGACCTGCACCTCGTCCCCGGCTGGACCGGCCTCGTCGGGGCCAACGGCGCCGGCAAGACCACGCTCCTGCGCCTGCTCGCGGGCGAGCTCGAGCCGACCGGCGGATCGATCCAGCGCGAGCCTCTGGACCTGTCCCTTACGACATGTCCTCAGAGCGTGGAGGCCTGCACCCCCGAGATCGCCCGCTTCGCCGCCCGCGACGACGGCCCGGCGCGGCGCCTGCACGGCGAGCTCGCGCTGACCCCCGCCGAGCTGGCGCGCTGGGCCAGCCTGTCGCCCGGGGAGCGCAAGCGCTGGCAGATCGGCGCGGCCCTGGTCGACGAGCCGGACGTGCTGCTGCTCGACGAGCCGACCAACCACCTCGACCACGCCGGCCGGAAGCTGCTGATCGGCGCGCTGCGGGGCTATCGCGGCCTCGGCGTGGTCGTCAGCCACGATCGCGCGCTGCTCGACGGCCTCACCGACCGCACGCTGCGGGTCACCGGCGGCGAGGTGCAGGACTGGTGGCTGCCCTACAGCCGGGCCCGCCGGTCCTGGGAGGCCGAGCGCGCCGAACACAACGCGACGCATGCGGCCCTGCAGAGCCAGCACCGCCGGCTCGAGGGCCGCCTCGACGACCAGCGCCGCGCCCTCGCCGGCGCGACCGCCCATCGCAGCCGGCGGGTCCGCGGCAAGGGCAAGCACGACAGCGACGCCCGCACCCTCGGCGCCGCCACCCTCGCCGAGTGGTCGGAGAAGTCGCTCGGGCGCGGCGCGAGCGTGCTCCGGCGCGCCCTCGATCGCAGCGCCGCGGCCCTGGCCGATCACGCCTACGAGGGCGAGCTCGGCGGGCCGATCGCGGTCGCCGGCGAGCGGGCCCCTTCGGCCTACCTCGCGGCCCTCGACGTGCCCGAGCTGCGCGTCGGCGACCGGCGGGTGCTCGGGCCGGTGCAGGTGGCCCTGGCCCGCGACGCCCACGTCCGCCTCGCCGGGCCCAACGGGGCCGGCAAGACCACGCTGATCCGGGCCCTGCTGGCCCGCCTGCGCTGCCCGCCGGCGCGCGTACTTTATGTGCCCCAGGACATGTCCGAACAGGAAGCCGTCGCCCACCTCGACGCGGTGCGCTCGCTCCCGCCGGACGAGCGCGGCAAGGTGCTCGCGGTGGTCGCCGCCCTCGGCGTCGACCCCGGCGCGCTGCTGCGCTCGCGCCGACCGTCGCCCGGCGAGGCGCGCAAGCTGCTGCTCGCGTTCGGGCTCGGCCGACCGGTGTGGGGCCTCGTCCTCGACGAGCCGACCAACCACCTCGACCTGCCGGCCGTCGAGCGCCTGGAGACCGCGCTCGCGGAGTTCCCGGGCGCGCTGCTGGTGGTCAGCCACGACGACGCGTTCGCGCGCGCCTGCACTCGCGTCACCTGGCGCATCGACCAGGGCGAGCTGCGCGAAGAGACAGCCGAGTGAGGCGCGCCGAGCCGGAGTCCCGGCGCGCTGGACGACGCGTCCGCCCGGCGCTCGCGCGTCACCTGGCTCCTCGGCCAGGCGAGCTGCGCGAACAGACAGGCGGCTCCCACGCCGGGCCTGCCGCGAGCCACGCCCCGGCGGCCGCCGAACCCATGCCGTGAACGAGTCGACGAGGGGCGGGGGCCAGCGGCGCCGCTCACGGCTCGCGCTTCTGCTCCGCCTGCAGCCGCTGCTCCTCTTCGTGGCGGCGGTACGCGTTCTCCTCCGCGAGCGGGCCCTCGCCGGCCTCGCGGGCCAGGCGGTCCAGCAGGCGGAAGTGACGGCGCATCCGCACCAGCTCCTCCTCCGAGATATCCTCGGCCACCAGCACCCGGTTCGACGCGCGCGGGTTGCTGGCGATCAGCTCGTCGAGCTTGAGCTGCAGCGACAGGGTGTCCTTGTTCTGCGAGCGCTGCAGCAGGAACAGCATCAAGAACGACAGGCTGGCGACGACCTGCTCGATCCACTCGTAGGCCGCCGTCCAGTCGGCGACCCGCGGGCCGGTGACGTTCCACGCGATCACCACGAGCACGGCGACCCAGTGGACGCGCGAGTCGGCGACGAAGCGGGTGGCGAGCTGGGCGACGTGTTCGCCCCAGCTCACCCGCTCGCTCGTCGGCCGCACGCCCGACGAGGACGGATCCCTGTCTTCGTCGCTCACCTTTCGCCTCTCGTGGCCGGTCGCCTGTCCGTTCGGACAGGCGCTCGACGTCGGCCTCACTCGGCCGCGTCGCGCTGCTCCAGGCGGATGTCCTCGACGAACGAGTCGCGCTCGCGCGCGTACTCGTCGACCAGCTGCTCGGCCTCCTGGTCGCTGACGACCTGCTTGGCCCGCGGGAACAGCTCGCCCTCTTCCTCGTCGACGTGGTGACCCACCATGTCGGCGAGCACCTTGATCTTGGCCTGCCACACCTCGTTGTCGGGGGTCATCGCGTCGAGCTCGGCGAGCAGCTTGTCGACCTGCTTGTGCTCCTCGATGCCCTCGCGGGTGGTGTCGGCGGTGTTGGACTCCTCGAGCAGCCGCGGATAGACCACCGCCTCCTCGGCGCGCGAGTGCGGGACCAGCTTCTGCTTGAGTCGGGCGAACAGCTCCAGCGCCTCGGCGCCCTTGGCCTCCTCGAGCTGGTGGAACAGCTCGCTGACCTCTTCGTGTTCGCGGTGCAAGACGTCGTAGATCTGGGGCTTTGCCATGACGAATCCTTCCTTGTCGCGGCGCCGGTCGGCGCGGGGAGCGACCGGGGAAGATGTGGCGCGAAAACGAGGCGCGGCAAATGAGCACAGGACCCACGCCCCTTCTACCGGGCTGCAATGGCAGCACCAGCGCCGCCGCGGGCCGCTCCGCGTGCAGAGCGCCGCCGCGGGGCCGACGTCCGCGAGGCGACGAACTCCGGGGTAATTCCTCGGACCGCGCGAGTCTCGCGCCCGCGACCTGCGGCCGAGCTCGCCGCAGATCGGCGCTTCTCTCATGCCCGAAGGGACAGGCCCCCCGAGCCCGCCTGGGAGTTGGCGCCGGCGCCCGGGGTCGGGCTCGCTGCCGTCAGGGTGCTCGGGCTCGCTCGGATGGTTCGCGAGCGCGCGCGAGCCGACGCGGCCGTCCGGGCATCTCCTCGCCGCTCCTCGTCGTCTGTTGAGGTCACCGTGGTCGGCGAGCAGCAGCCGCGCCCGCACCGGGACATCGTCGCCGCCGACGAGCGACCACTATGATCATATGTTCCATCGGCCATTTGATCATAGCGGCGAGGACCGCCGCTCTCGGCGGGCCGACGAGGCTCGCCCTCTGCCCTGGCGCTGCTGGCCTCTCCGTCCGTGACGCCTCCCAAACGCGGACGTCGCCCGCGGCTCGGCCCGGCGGGATCGGCGGCGATCTGCCGCTCGCGCCGCGCCCCCCGCGCTCGCCCGCGCGCAGCCCGCGGAGGCGACGGCGAATGACGACAGTACGCGGAGGTGTGCACGTTTGGGATCGGGGGCGATCTGCGGCGGCGATCGGCAGCACCCATCCCGACCTCGACTTCGCCGCGCGGCCGTGCGCAGCCGCGTCGGTGCCGGCGATGAACGAAGGTCAACAGCGGCCCGCCGGCGCCGACCGGCAGCGGCGGCGGCCTCGGACGTCGTGTTACCCTGAGGCGCTCGCTCGGGTCGCCGATGGACAACTTCGCAGCCAGTGCGCCCGACGAGTTCGTCCCGCCTGCCCCCCAGGACATGGCCCTGGGGACATTGATCGACGAGCGCTACCAAATCGTCGCGGCGATCGGCGAGGGCAGCATGGGCGCGGTGTACCTCGCCGAACACGTCGAGGTCGGGCAGAAGGTCGCGATCAAGGTGCTGAACCCCGAGCCGAGCGCGCGCGCGTCGATCGCCCGCCGCTTCCGCGCCGAGGCGTGCAAGGCGGGGTCGCTCGGGCACCCGCACATCGTCGAGGTGTTCGACGCCGGCGCGCTGCCGGACGGCCGCCTGTTCGTGGTGATGGAGCACCTCGCGGGCCGCAACCTCGCGCACGAGCTCGAGGAGGTGCTCGTGTTCGACGCCGAGCGCGCGTGCGTGCTGATGCGCCAGGTCGCGCTGGCCCTCGCGGCGGCGCACGGCGCCGGCATCGTCCACCGCGCCCTCAAGCCGAGCAGCGTGATGGTGGCGGCCCAGCCGGGCGGCGAGGTCGTCAAGCTGCTCGACTTCGGGCTCGCCGCCAAGATCGCGCTGAACGCCGAATCCGGCGAGCACCCGTCCGAGGCCGGCGCCCACTCGAGCCCCGCCGACTACATGGCGCCGGAGCAGGCGACCAGCGTCGCGCCGACCCCGGCCATCGACGTCTACGCCGTCGGGGTGATGCTCTACGAGCTGCTGTCCGGCTCGCTGCCGTTCACCGCCCGGCACGCGTTCGAGCTGCTGAACATCAAGCTGCTGCACCCCGCGCCGTCGATCGACGCCCGCCGCCCCGGCCTGCCGCCCCGGCTCGTGCGGCTGATCGCCGACTGTCTCAGCATCGATCCCGCCGCGCGCCCGGCCGACGGCGCGGCGCTGGTGCCCCGCTTCGACGCGGTGCTCGCCGATCTGCGCCGCCAAACGCCGCTGCAGGCCGAGGACGTCGCGGCGACGATCGAGCCGGTTCGTCGGCGCCGGCGGGCGTGGCCGGTCGCGCTCGCCGTCGGCGTGGTGTTGGCGGCCGGCGTCGCGTTCGTGGCGTGGCCCCGGGGCGCGACGGAGCCCGAGCTCGCCGCGTCGGCGCCGGTCTCACCGCCCCCTGCGCCCTCGCCCGCACAGGCCGAACCGCCGCCGGTCGTCGTCCCGCCCGCAGAGCCGGCCCCCGTCGTCGCCCCGCCGCTCCCGCCGGAGCCGGCGCCACGGAAGTCCGAAGCGATCGGCAAGCCCGCGGCTCGCCGCCCCGCGCAGGAGCCGGAGCTCGCCGCGCCGGCGGCCGCGGTGAGCACCGACGAAGCGCACCTCACCCCGCGTTGTCAGCGGATCCGCACCAAGGCGAGCGAGGCCCGCCGCGCGCAGCGGTGGAGCGTGCTGCGCGACCAGAGCCGACACCGCGAGTGCTGGGCGTCCGAGGCCGAGGCGCGCAAGCTGCAGACCAAGGCGGCGATGGAGCTCGCCGACTTCGCCGGCTGCGTCGCCTTCGGCGCGGAGCTGCGCGACCCCGAGGTCCAGCAGTGGCTCAAGCTGTGCAAGCTCCGCGCGGAGGAGTGACGGCCCGGACCTGCGACCCGCGTCGAGATCGACGCCTCCGCTCGTCGCAGCGAGGCGAGCCGTTCATGGCCCCGGGGCAGTGGCCTCCGTCGGGTAGCGAAACGCTTCGAACAGCGAGAGGGCGATGGCCAACACCACGGGCCCGAGCACGAGGCCGATGAGCCCGAACACCTGGAGGCCGCCGAGCACCGCGAAGAAGATGAAGAGCTCGTGCAGCTTGGCCCGCTTGCCGACGAGCCGGGGCCGCAGGAAGTTGTCGACCAGGCTGATGACGAACACGCCCCACAGCGCGAGCAGGATGCCCTTGATCCAGGCCCCGGACACGGCGAGGTAGATCGCGGCCGGGATCCACACCACGAACGCGCCGGCGAGCGGGATCAGCGACAGGAAGATCATCGCCACGCCCCAGATGATCGCCGACGGCACCCCGAGCACCGCGAAGGCCAGGCCCCCGAGCACGCCCTGCAGGGTCGCGATGACGAGCACGCCGTTGACGCTGGCGCCGACGACCTCGCCGATCCGGCGCAGGATCTCCCGGGTCTGGCGGTCTTGCAGCGGGATCGCGCTCGCCATGGCGTCGCGCACCAACCTCCCGTCGCGGACCAGATAGAACAGCACGAACACGACGAACAGCGCCCGGACGAGCAGGCCGAGCACGTCGCCGAGGACGCCGAGGGTCCGGTTGGCGAGCTGCAGGCCGAGCGTCTGCAGCTGTTCGCTGATCTGGTGGCGGATCTGCTCGAGGTCGACGTGGCGGTCCAACCACCGCATCGCCGGCCCGGTCAGCTCGGACTCGGGGTCGAGGAGCTGCGCGAAGGCCGTCTGGAGCAGCCCGACCGCCGGCGTGATCTCGCGGACGATCGCCCAGGTCACGAGGCCCATCGGGACCCCGATCGCGACCACCACGAACAGGGTCGTCAACCCCGCGCTCAAGTTGGGCCGCTGCGTGCGTGCGAGGATCCGCCGATGCACGGGCTGGAACGTGAGGGCCAGGACGGCTGCCCAGAGCAGCACGTCGACGAATGGCCTGAGCATCAACCAGCAGAGATAGAACGCGCCCACGACCGTCGCGGTCAGGATGATTCTGCGCGCCTGTTCTCGACGATCCGAATTCGTGTCCGTGTCGCTCATGCGACCCAGACATGGATCGAGATCCTCGCGGGCGAGAGGTCGAGCGGCCCCGACCCGGTCCGCCGGGCTGGTGCGTCGACCGGCGGTCCCTGCGCGACAGGGTCGGTGCCGTCGCGCTGCTCGGGACGACCCTCTCGCGACATCCGCGCCGTCGTGACTCGAGCGTCGACGTCGCGTGCGGTCCAACGATGAGCCCGGTCTGCGTCGCCATGCCATCCACGCCGTGATGGCGGCGCTGGCGGCGTCGAGTCCGCCGCTCACGCCACGCCGACTCCGGGCCCCTGCAGGAGCGTCGCCAGCCCCCCCGCCCGCCGGCGGTCCCTCGTCCGCTTGCGTTCGTGCTCATCCGGAGGGTCGCTTCGGGCCGCTCGTCGTCGGCCTCGCGGAGCGACGAGCATGGCCGCTCGCGGACCGCCGCGGCGAATGCACGCTCGGCGGGCGCCGTCCTTCCGCGGCGACCCCGGGCCGGATCGCCGCGACGAGCTCGGCGAGCGCCTGCTCGCAATCCTGGAGGAGCACGTGGGGATCGGGGCTCACGTCCGGGCAGGTCACTGCGGCGAGATGCACCGTCTCGCGATAGCTCCAGACCGTGAGGTTGAGCCCGATCCGTTCGAGCAGCGGTCCGCCGAGGTACAGGCATTCGAGCGCGGCGCCGACGAGGTACTGCGTGTCCGCCGGCCCGCGTACGTTCGAGATCACGAGGTTGAGCGGCGGCCGCGGGAGGCGGGGGAGCACGCGGCTCATGAGCAGACGGACCAGCCAGGGGTGAGCGTATTCGGTCCATTGTTCGAGCAAGCCGCCGACCTCGAGATCGTGCGCGTGCTTGGCCGCCTCGGTGAGCGCATGGATCTCCCGCAGGCGGACCAGCGGATCGGCGAGATCCGTGCGCAGCGAGACGAGGAGGCTCGACACCTTGTTGCCTGCGAGCCGCGCATCCTCCGGCCCGCCGGTGGCCACCGGCACGCTGGCGAGCAGCGGCCGGCGATGGGCCTCGCCGCGGCGTTCCAGGGCGCGTCGCAGCGCGGCGGCGGCCATGGCGAGGACGACATCGTTGAGCGTGCAACCGAGCGCGACCTTGATCGCCTGCAGGTCGGCGAGCGGCAGGTCGAGCGCGGCGAAGCGGCGCCGGGGCGTGAGCGGGGCGTTGAACGAGGCGCTGGGCCCCGTGAACGGGAGCGACAGCCCCTGGCCCCGCGTGCGCAGGAGCAGGCGCACACCGGCGCGCGCCGTCAGCCCGACGAGGCGCGGCAGCCGGAGCAGGCCGCGCAGACGATCGCGGAGCGCGTCGACGATCAGCCGACGATCGTCCGGGATCGGCTCGGCAGCCCACGCCCTGGACGCGGGTGCCACGTCGGGGGCGTCGTATTCGCGGCTCATCACCCGCTCGAGCACCGTGACCATCGCCGCGCCGTCGATGACCGCGTGGTGGACCTTGCAGACGAGCGCCACCTGACCGCCTCGCAGACCTTCGACGACCGTGATCTCCCACAGCGGGTACGCGCGGTTCATGGGCGTCGAGACGACCTCGCCGACCAGGGCTTCGAGGGCCCGCATGTCGCCCGGGGGTGGGAGCGTCGCTCGTCGCAGGTGACGCGAGAGGTCGAGGTCCGGATCTTCGATCCACACCGGGTGGTGGAGGTTGCACGGGACCTCGACCAGCCTGCGCCGGAGCAGCGGCACGAGGTGGATCCGGCGCTCGAACAGCCGCCGCACGCGCTCGAAGGCGTAGCCGCCGCGCATGTTCGACACATCGACCCGCATCACGCTGACGGTGTGCATCGACACCGCCGGGGACTCCATGTACAGGAAACTGGCGTCGAGTCCGGTCATTCGCTGCATGGACACTTCGTCCCCTCGCGGCGCAGGCCGCGGCGAAAGCGTGGCCGCGAACGTCGCGTACGCCAGCGGGCGAGCGGTCCGCCCCAGGGCGGGCCCGGCGGGCGCGTCCCGGCGTCCTGTCCCGAAGGACAGCTGCAGCGCGCGGCAGAGCACTCGCGCGAGACCGGCCTCGACCCCCGCGTCCGCTCACGCGAGCGCGCGTGCGGCCGCCTCGCCGCGCCCGCCCAGCAGGCGCAGGTCCTCGCCGTCGCCGACTCCGAGCGGGTACAGCGCCTCGCAGACCTCGGCGATGCCGGCCAGGCCGCGGAGCTCCTGGTGGATGTGCTTCGGCTCGATGCGCACCCCGTCTTCGCGGACCGCCAGCGTCGTCGGGTCGACGGGCAGGGCCGCGTGGCGCTCCGTCGTCGCGCCGACCACTCGCCCGCCGGCGATCCCCTTGCCGAGCGCCAGCACGCTCGTCACCGGCCCGTGGTCCTTGCCGCGCAGCCCGTTGTAGCCGGGCGTGCGGCCGAACTCCGAGCCGACCACGATCACCAGGTCGTCGGCGACGCCCTGGCGCTCGGCCTCCTCGCCGGCGAATTCGACGGCCGCGAGCAGCTGCGCGAGCAGCGGGACGTGCTCGGCGTCGTGGTCGACGTGGGTGTCGAAGCCGTCGAGCTCGAGGTCGACGGCGACCGTGACTCCGGCGCGGACGGCCGCCAGCGCGACCTGGACCTGGCGGATCAGCGGGTTGGGCCCGTCGTCGAGCGTCGGCAGCCAGCGCTGCAGCGGGCGCAGCTCGTGAACGCCGGTGCGCGACGCTGCAGGTCCGCCTCATCGCCTCCACCGACGGGAATTCGTCGCGCTCCTACTTCGTGTGGAAGCGCGTGCGCGCCTACAACAATCGGGTGCTGGTCGACGGCGAGCCCGACCTAATCGCGCGCTTCGACTGGATCCGCTTCCGGCGGCCGCGCCGCGTCGACGCGCCGGCGAGCGAGCCCTGATCCTCAGGAGGCCGCTCGCACGCCGCGGCCGAGCTTGCCGAGGCAATGCACGAGGGCGTCGCGCAGCTTGCCGAACACCGCCACGCGCGTCAGGTCGACGCCGAGCGACACGATCGTCTGGGCGATCGTCGGATGAATGCCGGTGAGGATGCCCTCGGCGCCGAGCAGGCGGATCGCCTGGATCATGCGGATCAGGTGGCTCGCCGTGCCGGTGTCCACCACCTCGACGCCGGTGAGGTCGAGGATCGCGTAGCGCGCCCGCGTGCGCGTGACCGCCTGCAGCAGGTTGTCCATGATCTCCGCCGTGCGCACGGTGTCGATGAGGCCGACGATCGGCAGCGTGATCACGCCGTCCCACACCTCGATGATCGGGGTCGAGAGCTGGCGGATGACCTCCTGCTGGCGCTCGATCAGCTCGAGCTTGGCCCGCAGCTCGAGCTCGGTGCGCTTCGTCTCGGTGACGTCGAGCGCGACCGAGATCAGCGACAGGTCCTCGTCGTCGAGCGTCGGGAGGGTCCAGTTGAGCCAGTGGATCCCGTACACCTCGGCCGGCGTCGCCAGCGAGGCCTCGCCGGCGATCGCCCGCCGGATGTCCTCGACGTTCGACAGGTTGCCGTACAGGTCGAAGTAATTCTGGCCGACGAATTGGTCGCGCTGGAGCCCGGCCGTGTGCAGCGCCTTACCCCGCTGCAGCACGAATTTGGCCTGCTTGTCGATCGCCCACACCGCGAGGTCGAGGTTGTCGAGCATCGCCGCCAGCAGCCTGGAATCGATCCCGAGGCGACGATGCTCGCGCTGGCGGGCCGTCACGTCGTGGCCGCACAGCGTCGCGCCGACGACGACCCCGTCCTGGTCGCGGATCAGCTGCGACCACGCCTCGAAGTGCAGCGCCTCGCCATCGGGGCGAGCGATGATTCGCACCTCGGGGTCTTCGCTGTCGGCCACCAACGCTGTCCCCCAGGAATCGGGGTCTCCGGCCACCGGCAGGACCTCGTCGATGGGGCGACCCACCGCCTCGCTCGCAGTGATCCCGAAGGCTCGTTCGGCGCGGCGGTTCCAGCCCGTGATCTGAAGAACGTCGTCCAGCTCGATGATGATCAGAGGAGCAGCGTTACTGCGATCGTCCACTCGCCAAGAGTATCGAGACCGAGGCAGGGTTTCCACGCATCCGCGAAGGCGGGGGACGCCCGCTGCGCCGGTGTGCGAGTCACCCGGAACCGGACCGATATTCACAGACCCGCGTGACGCGGCCGCGCATCGACCTGCCCTTCGGGACATCTGCGAATGACGCTGCGAGCCTGTCGCACAGGTCCGCCCCGGTCGCAGGTCGCGCCGCGCACCCCGGCGGAGCGCCCGCCCCGCCAGGGCGAGGATCGGCGTGTCGAAGCTCCTCGAGTTGCAGCGGTGCGACGACGCTCGTGATCGGCGCTCCGACACGCTCACGTTTCACGCTCTGGTGATTGTCCATTCGCGGTACCGCCCGACCTCGCCAGGCATTTCGGAGCCCGCCGCAGCGATCACGGAGCCGGCTCGGCGGACGGCAACGCCACCGGTCGGCCGTCGTGCAGCGAGAAGACCTCGACGGCGATCGCGGGCAGCTCGACGATCGCGCAGGTATGGCTGTCGCGCAGGCGCGAGCCTGCCACCGAGCCCGGGTTGACGAACCATACGTCGCCGTGCCGCGCCTTCATCGGCCGGTGCGTGTGACCGAGCAGCACCAGGTCCGCCTCGTAGCCGCGCAGGACCCGTTTGAGCCGCTTCGGCAGCAGCTCGGGCAGCACCGGCTCGTCGACGCCTCCGGGCGCGATGTGGCTGAGCACCACCCGCACGCCCTCCCAGCAGTAGTCCCGCTCGCCCGCCAGCGATTCGAGGAAGGCGACCGCGTCGGCGCCCAGCAGCGGCTCGTTCGCGGCGCGGTCGCCCTCGTGGTGGCGGCGCACCGCGTTGTCGTCGTGGTTGCCGCGGACGCACACGATCGCGTGTTCGCGCAGCGTATCGACCACCCGATCGCCGTCGAGCCCCTTCTCGACCATGTCGCCGAGGCACACGACCTTGTCGGCCCCGCGCTCGGCGAGGATGTCGAGCGCCCGCAGGAGGGCGCGATGGTCCGCATGAATGTCCGAGATCAATCCGAGCCTCATGGCCCTCGACTCCGAATGACTGAAATGCGCACGCGGCGGCCGTCACCGCGCGCGAAGCGAGCGCGGCTCAGACCGCGATGAACCGGGGATGGCGAGCGATTTCAGTGCACGGGAGGGGCCTGGCCGGAGCGGAGGCCGATTGTGACCGAAGTCCGCCGGCGACGCAAATGCATCGACCGCGCGGGCGGGGCCGCGGTCGCCCGCCGGCCGGCTGCGGCCGTGAGCCAGCCCGTCGGATCGCCCCCCGACCCGGAACCCGGCGTCGCCGGAAGCCCCAGGGGTCGGCGTCGGTGACCCCATGGGGCGACGTCGCCTGCGACTCGCAAACACGGCGCCACGGCCCCCTCCCCCCCTATGGCGACGACACGGCACGGCGCTTGCTCAGCGGGACGGCGCCACGACCTCCGGCGCGAAGACCCGCGCGTACTCGAATCCCGACGAGCCCGTGCAACCGCACGAACCGGCGGATCCGCGCGCGCGATCGTCTTCACGCTGCCACCATTGCTACAAACATTTGCATCCACGCGCGAATGCGCGGACTGAAAGGTAATCGATGATGTTACGACGACTCTCGCTCGCGGGCGTGCTCGCGCTCTCCGTGACGACCTCGCTGTTCGTCGGCTGTGATCCGCCGGCGAACCACGACGGACCGGCGGACGCCGCCGGCGACGACGACCTCCTGTTCCGCACGACCTACGGCAGCGGCAGCGGCGCCAACCCGCCCGTCTACGGCAACACCAGCGCCCTGGGCGAGCACGCGTTCAACGAGCTCGACCTGACGCACGCGCCGCACGACGGCCACGTCTTCCAGCACGTCCATTTGTGGGACCGGGCGCGCAGCGCCTACGCGCCCGATCCGCTCGACGCGGTGTGGGTCGACGGCGCCGGCGAGATCCACGGCAGCCTGGGCGCGACCCAGTACTCCGGCGGCGACTTCATCCGCTCCCGCTGGACCATCGACGTCCTCACCCCCACCGGCACGCTCACGCGCGAGCTCTACATCCACGCCCATCAGTACCACCCGACCGAGGACTACCACGGCTACACGTTCTCGTTCCCCGACGATCCCGCCTATGGCGCGCACGCCGTCGACCCGGGTCGCGTCCGCGACCTCGGCGCCACCGCCGGCGCCTGCACCGTCGCCGAGGACGGCAGCATCGAGGCGATCGTGCTCGCCGGCCATCACGTCGACCCGGTCACCTCGGTCGTGTCCGCGCGCAGCGACACCATGCTGATCGCCTGCCTGTCCGGCGCGATGGGCAAGGCGCTCAAGTGGGGCTATCGCCCGCAGGCGCTGGGCGCGTCGGCCTATCAGGCGGCGATCCGCATGGTCCGCGCCGACTACTGCGGCGACGGCGTGTCGTGGACCGAGCCCGGACAGGCGATCGACATCAAGGACGAGTGGCCGGTCCACGACTGGTCGAACCCGGCGCAATTCACCGAGACCGAGGCGATCTGGGGCCCGAACGGCGCGCTGTGCCTCGGCACCCCGCGCCTGCAGGACGAATTCGACTACGCCGACATCACCTGCCCCGGCGGAGCGCGGCCCGCCTGCAGCCCCGGCGATACCCTCGCCACCTACCAGCCCGCCGCGATGATCTGGACGCGCATCCGGCCGAACTGACGGCGATTCGCAGGCGCGCTCCCTGACATGTCCTTCGGGGCATCTCAAGCCCGGCCGTGTCTCGCCGCGGCTCGAGCCGCGTCGTCAGTCGGCGAGCAACGCGAGCAAGCGCGGGACCTCGCGCGCGGTCAGGCCGACCTCGCGCGAGGTCTTGACCAGCTTCCCGGGCAGCTCGGGCATGTCGAAGCTGTCGTCGAGGATCGCGTAGCGGACGGGTGGTTCGGGCTGGACGGCGAGCCAGGCGGCGATCTCGCGGCCGCGGCGGGCACGGTCGAGGTCGGGGGTGACGTCGAGGAGCTCGGCGACGCAGCCGGCCTCGGCGAAGGCGAGCCGCAGGGCGTCGAGCGGCATCGCCAGGCGCCAGCTCGACGACAGCACCACGACGGCCCCGGTCGCCCGCACGACCTCGTTGAGCACGGCCACGTGATCGGGGTCGAGCCACCCGGCGAGGCCGCTGCGCGCGGACTTGGTGCCGAGGTCGTTCATCACCCCGTCGATGTCGAGAAAGATGACCTTGCGCGGCACCCGACCAGCGTATCACCGGCCCTCGGGCGAAGGTGACGCGAGCGAGGTCGGCTTGCCGTGCTTCGCCGGGTCGGCGCCGCACGCCGGCGGTCCGCTCGCCCGGGTTGCCGGCCGGGCGCGTCGGCCCATACAGGACGCGTGCCCACGCCCAACAAGTTCCCCCTCTCCGCCGTCCTGCTGGTAGGAATCGGGCTCATCGCGACGATCTTCGGCATCAGCTACATGCGCGCTCGCTCGAGCGACCGCGGCACCAGCTTCGACGATTCTCCCGCGGCCGAGGTCGGCGCCGCCCCCGAACCGCGCTGAGCCGGTCGAACCGGCGCGCCGCGCTGCTGTGGACATTCGCGGCGCGCCCACGGCCATGCACCAGGCTGGTCGAGACGATCGCCAGGCTGTCGTGATTGGCCCGATCCCCTCGGCATCGCTCGCGGTATTCGCTGGCGCACCTGCGTCGCGGGCGGGTGTCCGCGCTTCCGGGCACGAATTCGCGCCGGCCAACACCCGGTCGAGCGCGAGGACATCCCGGCGCACCGGCACCGGAAGCGCGGGGTCGGACGCTTTGACGGCGCGCGCCGTCTCCTGAACAATGGCGCCGATGGTCGCCCCGCGCGCGCTCTGGGTCCTCCTGGTACTGCTGAGTCCGGCCTGCTTCTCGCCCTCCGGGACGGACACCGGCTCGGCCACCGATCCGGCGACGACCACGACCACCAGCGGCACGACGTCGAGCTCGACCTCGACGTCGACGACCACGACCACCCTCGATCCGACCACGAGCCCGACGACCGGCGTCGACGCGAGCACGACCCAGCCCGGCACGACGACCACCCCCGACTCGAGCACGACCGAGCCCACCCCGGTGACCAGCACCGAGCCGGAGACGACGTCGACCTCGACGACCGTGGGGCCCGGCTTCTGCGGCGACGGCGTCGTCGACGGCGGCGAGGAGTGCGACGACGCCAACAGGATCGACACCGACGACTGCGTCGGCTGCAAGTTCGCGGTCTGCGGCGACGGCTTCGTCCAGGCCGGCGTCGAGGCGTGCGACGACGGCAACAGGGTCGACACCGACGCCTGCTCGGGCTGCATCGCCGCCTTCTGCGGCGACGGCGTCGTCCAGGCCGGCGTCGAGGAGTGCGACGAGGACGGCGACAACTGCGAGAATTGCGTCCGCGTGTACATGCGGGTGTTCGTTTCGAGCGTCAACCTGAAGTCCAGCCTCGGCGGGCTCGACGAGGCCGACGAGAAGTGTCAGGAGCTGGCGGACGACGCCGGCCTCAAGGGCCGGTTCATGGCCTGGCTCAGCACCGACAGCCAAGCCGCCGGGGATCGCCTCGAGCACTCGGAGCGGCCGTACAAGCGGATCGACGGCATGCCCTTGGCCGACGACTGGGTCGACCTCGTCGACGGGATGCTCGACAACGCGATCGACCGCAGCGAGAAGAACGGCAAGGTCGGCGTCGGCGCGGGCTGCGGGGTGTGCTCGGTGTGGACGGCGACCAGCCCGCAGGGGGCCTACTTCGGGGACGATTGCGGCGACTGGAACGTCGCGCTCGTGGAGCTGGCCGGCGTCGGCGAATGCACGGTGCCGGACGCCCGCTGGACCGCCGGCTGCGCCGGCAAGCAGTGCAGCCTGATGGCCCACCTCTACTGCGTCGAGCAGAGCCTGTGACGCGCGACCTCAGCCCCCGGGCGGCGCCGGCCCGCGCCGCAGCGGCGGCGGCGGCATCCGGGCGGTCAGGAACGCGTCGGCGCTGATGTCCTTGAGGCCCGCGCCGCGGAGGAAGCACTGCTTCTTCAGCGCGTTGACGCGGTCGGGGCTGCCGCACAGGAAGATCCGCCAGCCCTTGAGGCACGGGAACAGCCGCAGCGTCACCGCGGTCAGGTCGCCGATCTCCACCCCATCGGATGGCTCTCCGGACATGGCGCAACGGACATAGCGAAAGTTTCCTGTCTCATCGGCCATGCTCTTGAGCTCATCCACGAGGTAGAACCCGGTTGGGTCGCAGGCCCCGTGGACCAGCGCGATCGGGCCGGTGTGGCCGCGGCGGCGGGCGTCGCGGACGATCGCGCGCAGCGGGGCCAGGCCGGCGCCGGTGCCGACGAGCAGCAGCGGCTGGTCGGGTCGACCCTCGGTATAGAAGCAGGACCCGGCCGGGCCGCGCAGGCCGACGCGGGCGCCCGGGGCGGCCGCGGCCAGCCAGCGGCTCATGCGGCCGAGGCTGTGGACACGGACGTGCAGCTCGAGCGTGCGGCCGTCGGCCGGCGAGCTGGCCAGCGAGTAGGCGCGCACGTGCTCGCCCTGGATCAGCTGCACGTACTGACCTGGCCGATAGGACAGCTCCTCGTCGGGCTCGAGGCGGACCCGCACGATCGCCCGGCCGATCTCGGCGACGTCGACGATCGCGGCGCCGATCGCCGGCGGCGGGCCCTCCTCGATCACCAGCTCGCCGGTCGGGCGGGACATGCAGGGCAGGAACCAGCCCTGCTCGCGCAGCGCCGGGGAGAGGCCCTGCTGCGCGACCGAGCCGGGGTCGCCGGACACCGCGCGCAGCATGCAGGCCTGACACGCGCCGGCGCGGCACGACGACGGGACCTCGGCGCCGCCGCGCAACAGGCCCTCGAGCGCGGTCTCACCGGGCTCGAGGACCACATCGAGGCTGCCGCGGCGGATCCGTCCCGTCATGGCTCACACCGCGGGTGTGCGGCCCAGCACGTCGTTGCGCACCGACTCGGCGAGCGCGCCGACGCGGGCGATCTTGTCGTCGGAGACCCCGAGCTCCTTGAGCGTGCCGGCGAGGTGGCCGACGACCGCGTCGAAGTGAGTGTCGTCGATGCCCTCGGCCACCAGGTGGGCGTGCGCCCGCCGCATGTCGCGGCCGGTGTAGTGCGCCGGGCCGCCGGTGACCATCGTCAGGAACGCCTTCTGCTTGGCCGCCTGCCGCTCCATGTCGACGTCGTCGAAGAACGGCGCCAACAGCTCGTCGGCCATGACCTTGCGGTAGAAGATGTCGACCGCGGCGTCGATCGCCACGGCCCCGCCCAGCTCGTCGTAAAGGCTCGTCATCGCTCTCTCGCTCCCCCGGCCTCGCGCCGGAAAAAAGTTGTATTCTTCATACATATTTTCTGTCCACGAGGCCAGCCCCAGGATGCAGCTCACACAGTTCACCGACTACGCCCTGCGCACCCTCCTCTACCTGGCGGTGCATCGGGACCGCTTGGTGCCGGTCGCCGAGGTCAGCGCCGCCTATGGGATTTCGAACCACCACCTGGTCAAAGTCGCGCACCAGCTGGCGCGGCTCGGCTACGTCGAGTCGGCGCGGGGGCGCGGCGGCGGTCTGCGGCTCGCCCGCGACCCGGCCGACGTCATCGTCGGCGAGGTCGTGCGGGCCACCGAGCCGCACTTCCACCTCGTCGAGTGCTTCGACCGGGCCCACAACACCTGCCCGATCGTGCCGGCGTGCGGCCTCGTGCGGGCGCTGGCGCAGGCGCGCGAGCGCTTCCTCGAGGTCCTCGACGGCCAGCGGCTGGTCGACCTCGTGCAGGACGAGGCCCGGGTCGGCAAGCTGGTCAAGATCTGGACGCGCACCGGCAGCGCCACGCGCCGCCAATTGGCCTCTTCGGAGTGAAGGGTCTATATCCCGGCGTCATGACCCGCGCCCTCGCCACCACCGCCGAGACCCCCGTTCTGCCGCGGCTCCTGCTGCGCGACGGCGAGGCGGTGACCCCCCAGGGCGCGGCCCCGCAGGCCCGCCCCGGCGCGGCGGCGGCGACCACCGCCGGCCTGCGCGTGGTGATCGCCGGCGGCGGCACTGGCGGGCACCTGTTCCCCGGCATCGCCCTGGCCGAGGAGATCCGGGCCCGCGGCGGCGAGGTCCACTTCGTCGGCACCGCCCGCGGCATCGAGGCCCGCGCGGTGCCGGAGAGCGGCTATCCGCTCGAGCTGATCGACGTCGCCGGCATCAAGGGCCGCGGCGTCATGGGCCTCGTGCGCGGGCTTCTGCGTCTGCCGCGGGCGTGGTGGCAGAGCCTCCGCCTGCTCCGCCGGCTGCGGCCCGACGTGGTCGTCGGCGTCGGCGGCTACGCCTCGGGGCCGGTGGTCGCGACCGCGTCCATGCTGCGGATCCCCACCGCCATCCTCGAGCAGAACAGCATCCCCGGGATCACCAACCGGATCCTGTCTCGCCTGGTGCGCAAGGTGTTCTGCACCTTCCCTGACGTCCGCGGCCGGTTCCCGGCGCGCAAGGTCGTGCTGGCCGGCAACCCGATCCGCCGCCAGATCCTCGGCCAACTCGTCGCCGCCGGCGAGACCTCCGCCGCGGCCGCGGCGCCGCACGGCCCGCGCCTGTTCGTGTTCGGCGGCTCACAGGGCGCGCGGGCGATCAACGACGCCGTGTTGGCCGCCCTGCCGGCCCTGCTCGAGCGCCTGCCGGACCTCGAGATCTGGCACCAGACCGGCAAGGGCGACGAGGAGCGGGTGAGGAGCGGCTACGCGGCGCTCGGCCTCGGCGAGCCGCGCGCGCGGGTGGCCGCCTTCCTCAAGGACATGGCCGCGCCGTACGCCTGGTGCGACCTGGTGCTGTGCCGCGCCGGCGCCACCTCGCTGTCGGAGCTCACCGCGGTCGGCAAGCCCGCGGTGCTGGTGCCCTTCCCGCACGCGACCGACAATCACCAGGAGTGGAACGCCCGCGCGCTGGTCGACGCCGGCGGCGCGGTGCTCCTGCGCGAGTCGGAGTGGACGCCCGAGGCGCTGACGGGCGCGCTCGTCGGTCTGCTCCAGTCGCCCGAGCGACTCCAGGCCATGAGCAACGCCATGCGCACCGCGGCCCGGCCCGAGGCGGCGCGCACGATCGTCGACGCCATGAGCGCGTGGCGGTGAGTGCCCAAACTCTCGCCTGAGGGGCCTGGGGGCCCGAGAGCGCGCGGCTACTATGCGCTCCGCCGATGCCCGCCGTCGACCCGATCGCCGCCCTCCTCGCGCCCACCGACACCTTCGTCCACCGCCACATCGGGCCACGCCCCGACGACATCGCCGCGATGCTGCAGACGCTCGGGCTGTCGTCGCTCGACGCCCTCGTCGAGGAGGCCGTGCCCGGCTCGATCCGGCTCGCCGGCGGCCTCGACCTCGGCGAAGGCGTCGTCGCCGACCGCGAGCCCGGCGAGGCCGAGACGCTGGTCCGCTTCCGCAGGCTGATGCAGCAGAACAAGGTGCTGCGCTCGCTGATCGGCATGGGCTACTACGCGGCCCACACGCCCGGGGTCATCCTCCGCAACATCCTCGAGAACCCGGGCTGGTACACGCAGTACACGCCGTACCAGGCCGAGATCTCGCAAGGCCGCCTCGAGGCGCTGATCAACTTCCAGACGATGGTCAGCGACCTCACCGGTTTGCCGCTGAGCAACGCCTCGCTGCTCGACGAGGGCACCGCCGCCGCCGAGGCGATGGCGATGTGCCTGCACGTCGCCGGCGGCAAGAAGCGCGCCTTCGTCGTCGCCGACGACTGCCACCCGCAGACGATCGCGGTCGTCAAGACCCGCGCCGAGGCGATCGGCGTCGCCGTCCGCGTGGCTGCCCCTGCGGACATGGACTTCGGGACAAGCGACGTCTGCGGCGTGCTGCTGCAGGTGCCCGACACCTACGGCCGGATCGGCGACCCGAGCGCCCTCATCGCCAGGGCGCGGGCCGCCGGCGCGCTCGCGGTGGTCGCCACCGACCTGCTCGCGCTGACCCTGCTGCGCCCGCCGGGCGAGATGGGGGCCGACATCGCCGTCGGCTCGGCCCAGCGCTTCGGCGTCCCGCTCGGCTATGGCGGCCCGCACGCGGCCTTCCTCGCCTGCCGCGAGGAGCACAAGCGCCTGCTGCCCGGCCGCGTCATCGGCGTGTCCCGCGACGCGCGCGGCAAGCGGGCCTACCGCATGGCGATGCAGACCCGCGAGCAGCACATCCGCCGCGACAAGGCGACCAGCAACATCTGCACCGCGCAGGTGCTGCTCGCCATCATGGCCGGCATGTACGCCGTCTACCACGGCCCGCAGGGCCTGCAGCGGATCGGCGCCCGCGTGCACGCGCTGACGGCCGCGCTGGCCGCCGGCCTGCGCAAGCTCGGCCACGACCCCGGCGACGCCCCGTTCTTCGACACGCTGACCGTCGCGCTGCAGGGCGTCAACGCCGACGCCGTCCACGCGCGCGCGCTGGCGAAGGGCTACAACCTGCGGCCGATCGACGCCGGCCGGGTCGGCGTCGCCCTCGACGAGCGCAGCACCGTCGAGGAGGTCGCCGCCCTGCTCGAGGTGTTCGCCGGCGGCCCGACGTCGCTCGACGTCACCGAGCTGGCCCGCGGGGCCGAGCTCGGCTTCGGCGAGCAGACGCGCACGAGCGAGTTCCTCACCCACCCGGTGTTCCACAGCTACCACTGCGAGCACGACCTGCTGCGCTACATCCACAAGCTCGAGAGCCGCGACCTCTCGCTCACGAGCTCGATGATCTCGCTCGGCTCGTGCACGATGAAGCTCAACGCCACCTCGGAGATGATCCCGCTGTCGTGGCCCGAGCTGGCCGACCTGCACCCGTTCGTCCCGCGCGACCAGGCCGCCGGCTACACCGCGATGTTCGCCGCGCTCGAGCGCTCGCTGTCGGCGATCACCGGCTTCGCCGCCGTCTCGCTGCAGCCGAACGCCGGCTCGCAGGGCGAGTACGCCGGCCTCCTCGTCATCCGCGCCTATCACCAGAGCCGCGGCCAGGGCCACCGCGACGTCTGCCTGATCCCGACCTCCGCGCACGGCACCAACCCCGCCTCCGCGGTGCTCGCCGGCTTCAAGGTCGTCGCCGTCGCCTGCGACGAGCGCGGCAACGTCGAGGTCGGCGACCTGCGCAAGAAGGCCGCCCAGCACGCGGACAAGCTGGCCGCCTTGATGATCACCTACCCGTCGACGCACGGGGTGTTCGAGGCCCAGATCCGCGAGATCTGCGGCGTCATCCACGAGCACGGCGGCCAGGTCTACCTCGACGGCGCCAACATGAACGCGCAGGTCGGGCTGTGCCGCCCGGGCGACTACGGCGCCGACGTCTGTCACCTCAACCTGCACAAGACGTTCTGCATCCCGCACGGCGGCGGCGGCCCCGGCATGGGCCCGATCGCCGTCGCCGCGCACCTGGCCCCGTTCCTGCCCGGGCACCCCGTGGTGAAGTGCGGCGGCGACCAGGCGATCGGCCCGGTCTCGGCCGCGCCGTGGGGCAGCGCCAGCATCCTGTCGATCAGCTTCATGTACATCCTGATGATGGGCGCCGCCGGCCTCACGCGCGCCACCAAGGTCGCGATCCTCAACGCCAACTACATGGCGAAGCGGCTCGAGGGCCACTACCCGGTGCTGTACCGCGGCGAGCGCGGCCGCGTCGCCCACGAGTTCATCCTCGACCTGCGCCCGCTCAAGGCCAGCGCCGGGATCGAGGCCGAGGACTTCGCCAAGCGGCTGATGGACTACGGCTTCCACGCGCCGACGATGTCGTTCCCGGTCGCCGGCACGCTGATGATCGAGCCGACCGAGAGCGAGCCCAGGGCCGAGCTCGACCGCTTCTGCGACGCGATGATCGCCATCCGCGAGGAGGTGCGGAAGGTCGAGCAGGGCCAGTGGCCGCGCGACAACAACCCGCTCAAGCACGCGCCGCACACCGCCGACGTCGTCACCGCCACCGAGTGGGCGCGCCCCTACCCGCGCGAGGTCGCCGCCTTCCCCGCGCCGTGGGTCGCCGCCGGCAAGTTCTGGCCGCACGTCGCCCGCATCGACAACGCCTTCGGCGACCGCAACCTCGTCTGCACTTGCCCGCCGATGGACGCCTACGCGGACTGACGGCTCGCCGCGGTCGTCACGCATCGGCGTCCGCGTCCTCCGCGACGCGGACGCCGATGCCCATGACACCCGCGTTGACCGTCCGGCATCGGGGCGGTAAGCCTGGCGCCCCGTGCTCACCGAGTTCCAGGTCAAGAACTTCAAGTCGATCCGCGACCTCCGCCTCGAGCCGGGCCGCGTCACGGTGCTCCTCGGCGACAACGGCAGCGGCAAGAGCAACCTGCTCGAGGCGGTCGCGTTCGCCGGCGCGGCGCTGGCCGACAAGCTGGACCACGAGTTCCTCGCCAGTCGAGGCATCCGCGCCACCGAGCCTCGCTTCATGCGCTCGGCGTTCGCGCCGGGCGACGACACGCGCATCGACTTCCGCCTGGCCCACGGCCAGGAGCGCGTCGGCTTTCACGTCGAGACCTCGCCGTCCCGCCGCGGCTTCTGGAAGAAGGTCCTGACCGAGCGAGGCGTCCGCTCGCCCAAGGAGACCCTCCTCGTCGACAGCTTCCGCGCCGCCTTCAAGTCGGTGATCCAGGACGACGCCGAGCGGATCAGCGACGACGAGCTGGCGGAGTTCATCGACGGGCGCCTCGCGCAGATGTTCCTGCTCGACAACTTCGACCCGCTCAAGTCGTTCCTGATCTACGCGCCCGAGAGCCGGGCCCTGCGGAGCTTCGAGCAGGAGGGCCAGATCCTCCCGCTCGGCGTCCGCGGCGAGGGCCTGTTCGCGCTGCTGAAGGCGCTCGCGAGCGAGGAGGCGCGGCTCGCCGAGCTGCGCGAGCAGCTGCGCCTGGTCGACTGGTTCGAGGACCTGCAGATCGGCGCCGAGCTGATGCCCTACGAGCGCGCCGTGCGGATCCGCGACCGCCACCTCGCCGCCGGCGAGGGCGGTCCGCCGGCGTACTTCGACCAGCGCAGCGCCAGCGACGGCTTCCTCCTCCTGCTGTTCTGCTTCGCCCTCGTCATCAGCCCCGACACGCCGAAGCTGTTCGCCATCGACGACATCGACGCCGCGCTCGGGCCCAAGCTCGGCGCCGCGTTGACGCGCCGGCTCGTCGCGCTGGCGGCCCGGCACGGCAAGCAGATCTTGCTCACCGCCCGCGACCCGGCGATCCTCGCCGGCCTCGACCTCCACGACCCCGACCAGCGGCTCTACACCGTCCACCGCGACGAGCGGGGCCACACCCGGGCCGAGCGCGTCACGCCCCAGCCGGCCGCCGACGAGCGCCAGAGCGAGCTCTCGGAGGTGTTCCGCCGCGTGCTCCTCGAAGGCCCGCCGACGAGCTCGTGAGCGCCGCGGCGCGAGGCTTCGCCGGGTCGACCTGATGCAGCGAGAGGCCGAGCGGGTCGCGACGACGCGCGCGAGCGCCACTCGCCGGTGGCGCGCTGCACAGCCGCGACCGGCCGTGACCGCCGGCCGGGGGGCTCGGACCATAATCGCCGGGATGCGTCGTTGCATCGCTCAGCTGCCGTTCATCGTCGCTCTCGGGCTCGGTTGTGCCCACGGGCCGAGGCCCGCCTTCACGCCCGGAGCCGCGCTCGTCCCCGCCGAGTCGCCGCGCAGCGGGGTCACCCTCGCGGTGCGCGAGGTCCCGCCGGCGGTGTTCAGCGACGTCAAGCGCTCGCAGAAGGTCGCCGCCGTGCTGCCGAAGCTCCACGACGTCGCCGCCAAGATCGTCGCCGACGACCGCCTGATCGGCCTGGCCGTCGGCGTCGTCGTCGACGGCGAGCTGGTGTGGGGCGAGGGCTTCGGCGTGCGCCACGTCGACGAGGGCGGCCCGATCGACGTCCACACCGCGTTCCGGATCGGCTCGATCACCAAGGTGTTCTCCGGCATGACCGCGCTGCGGCTCGCCGACGAGGGCCTGCTCGACCTCGACGCGCCGGCGGCCCTCGTGCTGCCCGAGCTGAACCACCTCGTCTATCCCAACGCCGACGCGCGGCCGCTGACCGTGCGCGACATCCTCACGCACACCGCCGGTCTGCCGCGCGACCCCGACCTGCCGATCACCGGCAAGCCGCACACGCGCGAGGAGGTCATGCAGGCGATCGACGGCCTGTCGCTGCTGCGCCCGCCGGGGATCGGCTCCGAGTACTCGAACCTCGGGTTCGTGCTGCTCGGCCACATCATCGCCGCCGCCGGGGGCAAGCCGTTCGGGGTCACGATCCGCGACTCGATCCTCCAGCCGCTGGGCATGCAAGAGACCGTGTGGGAGGCGACCGAACTGCCGGCAGAGCAGCGCACCCGCGGGCACGTGGCCGTCGACGGCAAGATCGTCGCCACCACCGCGGGTCGTCACAGCGCCCTCAGCGCCGCCGGCGGGCTGTGGTCGACCGTCGCCGACCTCGCCCGCTTCGTCGCCTTCCAGCTCGACGCCTGGCCGCCGCGCGGCGACGCCGACGTCGGCCCGATCGCCCGCTCCACCCTGCGCGAGGCCCAGCGGCTCCGCGCCCTCCGCAGCTTCCGCGCGCGCACCACCGGCGACGAGGCGGCCGCCGCCGGCGTCGAGGGCGGCGCCTCGGGCGTCGGCTTCCCGTGGAGCGTCGGCCACAATTGCGAGGCCTCCTACGTCGTCGGCCACAACGGCGCGCTCGAGGGCTACTTCGCCACCATCCGCATGTTCCCGTACGCCGGCGTCGGCATCATCGTGCTCGGCAACGCCGGCTGGACCGACACCGACGGGATCGCGGTGCAGCTCCAGCGCGTGCTCGCCGACGGCGGCGTGCTGGCGACCCGCGCCCCGCAGCCGCTGCCCGAGCTGACCGAGGCGGCGCAGCGGATCGTCGGCCTCATGCCCGCGTGGGACCCGGCGAAGTTCGGCGAGTGGAGCACCCACGCCTGGACCGCCCCGGGCAACGCCAAGCTGCTGACGGCCGAGATGCAGTGGCTGCACGCCGGCCTCGGCGCCTGCACGCTCGGCGCGCTCAAGCGCGCCAGCAGCCCGTGGTCCGGCGTGTACCGGGCCAAGTGCGAGCACGGCGACGCCGAGCTGACGGTCCACCTCACCAGCGCGGAGACGCCGAAGATCGCCAGCTTCAGCCTCGGCTGGCTGTCCGGCCAGCCCGCCCCCGAGCTGCAGGCGCTGGCCGAGGCCGCCGCGCCGATGCTCGCGCAGTTCGACGAGGCCACGTTCCTCGCCCACTTCTCGCCCGGCTTCCGCCGGTCGGCGCTGACGCGCACGATCGACGACGTGCAGTTCGAGCACGGCGCGTGCCAGCTCGACAAGCCGCTCGAGGTCCGCGGCCCGCGCGAGGCCACCTACGCCCTCAAGTGCGACAAGGGCACCGCGAAGCTGTCGATCGCCGTCGACCGCGGGCAGCCGGCGCGGATCGTCTCGTTCCAGGTCGCCTCGACCGGCGCGCTGCCGGTCTGCCGCTGACGAGCACGCGCCGCGCGGCGTCGAAGAATCTGTCCCCAAGGACATGGGATGACCGATCCCGGCGCTCCGCTGCCGCCGGCGGCGCTCGCGATCGCCGACCCGCTCGCGACGAGAGCGCCGGCGCGAGCGGTGCTCGCGAGCCGGCGCGCTGCGCGTTCAGGCGGGCTCAGTTGCAGGTCGGCGCGACCTGGCCGTCGGAGCCGGTGTTGACATAGGCGTCGGACACGTAGCCGGTGCCGATGAAGTCCCACAGCGTCGTCGTGCCGTAGGTGCCGGTCACCGAGGTGCCGTGCTTCTGGCAGGTGATCGTCACCGTCGCGCCGTCCTGGACCGAGCCGACCGCGGTCGAGCCGGTGCTCGGGCCCGAGCGCACGGTCAGCGCCACGCCGCTGGTGTTCACGGTGCCGGTCACGCCGGAGCCGCCGCCGCTGCACTTGTTCTTGCTGGTGTAGTTCTTGGTGCCGAAGAACAGCGCGGTCGCGCCGTTGAACACCGGCTTCTGGGCGGTGCCGTTCAGGCGCTGCTCGTAGTGCAGGTGGGGGCCGGAGGAGCCGCCGGTGCTGCCGACGGTGCCGATCTTCTGGCCCTGGCTCACGCTCTGGCCGACCGACACGGTCTGCGTGTTCAGGTGCGCGTAGCGGGTGCGGTAGCCGCCGCCGTGATCGATCTCGATCCAGCGGCCGTAGCTCGTGTTGCCCTCGTTGGCGACGCGGGTGACCTTGCCTGCGGCGGCCGCGACCACCGGGTCGTTGACGTCGTCGGTGCGGTTGAAGTCGATCGAGTTGACCGGGCTGTGATTCGTGCGGGTCTGGCCGGCCCACACCTGGCCGCACGGGAACGGCAGCTGGAACGCCGGGGCGGCGGCGATCTCGGTCTCCGCGCGGAGGTCGTCCATCGGCTCGAGCGCCTCGTCCTTCGCCTCCTCGCCGGCCGGCGGGCCCTCGTCCCACCACTCCTCGTCGCCGAAGAACGCGGCTGGATCGGCCTCCGCCTCCTCGGCGGTCATGTCCTCGACACAGCCGCTGACGGCCAGGCCGCCGGTGAGCACCAGCGAGACGAGAATGCGATGGGCGAGCACGGAGGAAAGTCGGGTCATGGTCGGTGTCCTTCGCGAGCGAGACAGGGCGCGGAAATGGGGTCGGTCCCCACACGCGGAGCCGCGGGTTCGGCGGCCCCGAACGTCGTCCTGTCGAGTAACGGGGCCCCGGTTTTCGATCACTGGACATCGCTGCGCCGCGATTCCCGCGACCTCGCCTCGCGCGCACCTCCGCATGTGCGCGGGCGATCGATTTCGATCGACCTCCGTCCGCATCACCAGGGTCGCCGTCGCGCCTCCTCGACGGCCGGACTCGGCATGCCGGGCCGGCGCCCCGTGGACGAGCACCGGCGAGATGCGCGCGGACCGGGCCTCGCCCGTCGATCGCCTCAGAAGAACAGGCAGACGCCGACGTACTCGCCCTGCGGCGGCTCGAGCCCGATCCCGTAGCACGTCAGGCCGCCCGGGCACGCCTCCGGCCCGTCCTGGACGTTGCACAAATGCTCGCAGCAGTACTCGAAGACCTCGGGGTCGCAGTCGGGGACATCGAACGCCGACACGCACAGCAGGCCGGCCGCGCAGGTGCCGGGCGCTTCCGGCTCGCAGGGCTCGTGGGCCCCCGGCAGGTCGCCCCCAGGAGCGAGACAGAGCGTCGACGACTGGTCCACGAAGCACTGCTCGCCCTCGCCGCAGCCGGCGCTGCTCAGCGGATTGCAGCCCTCGGCGGTGCAGTCGAGCTTGCAGCCGAATTGACCGTCGCACACCTCGTCGTCGTCGAGCGTGCCGTCGCCGCAATTGGGGGACCGGCAGTCACCGTCGACGCAGGCCAGCCCGGCCGCGCAGTCGTCGTCGGAGACGCACAGGTAGCAGGCCGGCTCGTCGGGGTGACCGTTGTGCAGCGCTTCCCAGCCGCTCTCGCAGGCGTAGAGGCACTGCTCGATCGTCTCGATCGGGCCGTTCCAGCACGACCCGTCGGGGCCGAAGCCCGCCTGCGCTGTCGGCAGCTCGGCCGGGCTGACGACGGCGAGGCAGTCGAGATAGTGCTCGCAAACCTCGTGCATCGACGACTCGCCGGTGGTCGGCTCGCCGGCGGTGCCCGCCGTGTCGGTGCCGCCCTCGCTGTCGCCCTCGGTGTTGCCACCATCGGTCGCGCTGCCGTTCGAGCCGGCGCTCGAGACATTGGTGGCGCTGACATGGGTCGCGCCCGAGACCGAATCGAGCGGATCGCTGTCGCTGCAGCCGGAGATACCAAGGACAAATATCGCCGCCGTCGCGGCGAGCTGTCGACGAGCTGTGTACATTGCGCGGAGGATATCGCGGCGCCCGATCGCCGGCAAGCCGCGCGCCCCCGCGCGACGCCCTAAAAGCGGCCCTCGAGCGAGACGAGGAAGCGGTTCTCGGGCGACGGGATGCGCTCGAGCGTGCTCGGGCGCTTGTCGAGCCAGAAGTACAGATCGTAGCGGACCTGGATCATGAAGGTCTTCTTGATCAGGTAGGCGACGTCGAGGTAGTTCCACAGCGACTGCTCGAGCAGGGTGTTGCTCGAGGTGTCCATCGACAGCCAGCGGACGCGGGCGCGGATCCGCAGCGGATCGATCGGCCGGGTGCTGATCGTCAGCCAGGCCTGCGAGTCGCGGCGGTACTTGGTGCGCTGGTCCTGCTCGACGTTCTCGTAGACGTCGGGGATGAAGCCGGGGACGTCGGGGTCGACCTTGAGCGGGTCGCCGACGAAGCGCTGCTGGTAGCGGGGCACGATCTTGACCCGCTTGTGCGGCATGAAGGCCATCTGCACGTTGAACTTGAGCTGCTCGCCGGCGCAGCGGACCGGCTCGCCGTTGAGGTTGGTGTAGACCAGGGCCTCGTCGCTGTAGACCTCGCCGTCGAGGTCGTCGCCGGCGACCAGGTCGGACACGCCGACGTCGCCGCCGTAGCAGTACTGATGGCCGGTCTTGCGCATGTCCTTGTCGCGGTATTCGACCCACAGGGCCGGCAGGAACCAGCGGGTCACCAGGTAATCGCCGCGCAGGTACGCGTGCATGCCGGGCGCCTTGGTCGAGGGCGACACCCAGGCGTTGACGTAGGTGCGGATGTTCGAGGCCTTGTTGGGCTTGCCGGTGTAGCGGATCCGGGCGCCGGCCTCGTCGCGCGCGCGCTGGCCCTCGTACACGTCGGGCGACGCCAGCGGGCGCGCGTACGGGTTGGCGAACTCGGTGTCGTAGTAGCGGACGATCGTCTCGATCTCGTGCTTGCCGAACGTCGCGGTGTGGCGGAGGATCGCCGCGAAGCCGCCCCCGCCCTTGCTGTCGCCGGGGTTGACGCCGGTCGCCTTCGCCATCGAGTCGAAGCTGCGCGTGACCTCGATGCCGAGGTCGCTCCAGCGATAGCCCCACGCGCCGTTGAGGCCGACGGCCCCGAACGGGCCGCCGAACGGGGTGCGGGCCCACTCCTGGAAGTCGTAGTCCTTGCCGCCGGTCAGCCACTTGATCGCGGTGCCGTAGCCGGTGGCGCCGATCCACGAGCGGCGGTTGAAGAAGTAGCTGACGTTGCCGCCGCTCGTGACCTCGCGGAACATCCGCGGCAGCGTCTGATAGCCGAACTCGGACGTCGGCGCGAACGGGTCGGGCTGGCGCTTGTAGATCGGCGGGGCGTCGCAGCGGGGGTCGTCGCTGCGCGGGTCGTCGCACTTGTCCGGGTCGTACAGCTTGTACTGATAGATGCTGCGCGCCTGCACCGAGGTCCACGCGTAGGCCTGCATCCAGCCGTGCCCGAGCTTGAGCTTCTTGATGCCGGCGGCGATGCCCTGCAGCGTCTCCTGCCAGCGGAAGTCGGGGGTGACGTAGGTGCTGCCGAGGTCGCCGTCGCAGGGCGAGTCGGGCAGCTCGCCGGCCGACTCCTTGCAAAGCCGGGTCAGGCGGACGGGACGCGGGTAGATCGTGTTGTCGCGGTAGATGCCGTTCGGCGTGTAATTGCGGGTGTTGTCGAAGGTGAGGCGCTGGCCGAAGCCGATGCGGTAGGTGCCGAGGAGGACGTTGTAATTGTCGTCCTCCCACTGGATGTAGACCTTCGGCAGGTAGCCGCGCGGGCGCGGCGGCTCGGCCGACAGCGCGTCGCGGTTGGGGTCGTAGCGGACGTCGTCGACGCGGCTGCGGGTGAGCACGCCGGCGACGCCGAGCCGGAGGTGGCGCAGGGTCTGGACCTGGCCGTCGAGGACCATCGCCGGCAGGCGGCGGTCGGGCGGCGACCAGGCGGTGCGCAGGCGGACCTTGCCGGAGGTGGCGGCGTAGCGGCGGTTGGGCTCGACGATGTAGATGAACGCGGCGATCGCCTCGAGCTGGTCGCGGTCGAGCACGCCGGCCAGCACCAGCGCGGCCGGGTCGTAGATGAAGCCGGCCTCCTGGCGGTAGCGGATGATGCCGTCGACCTGCTTGTAGGTCAGGTTCGGCAGCGTGAACAGCTCCTCGCGCGAGGCGGTGTTGAGGTTGACGCCGCGGCGCAGCAGCTCGACCAGGGTGTCGAAGGTCTCGCCGGAGATGTCGCCGGCGGTGTTGAGCTCGAGCAGGTCGTCCTCGTCGTCGACGTCGACGAAGGTCTCGTACGGGGCCGCGGCCGCGCCGGCGGGCGCGAGCGCGGCGTACAGGCCGAGCGCGAGCGCGGGGGCGATCGCGCCGCGCCCGCGCGCGCGGCGGGGTGCGCATGAAGCTGGCCGCAAGGACATGTGACGGGTCATCTACCGGAGGTTCGAAGGCTCGAGCTCGAGGGCCGGGTCAGGGGCCGCAGACGTCGCCGCACATGCCCCACAGCCCGGCCTTCTGGTCCTGGGCGGCGCGCTGCATGGCCATGAACTCGCCGGCCCGGTCCTCGCCGTTGGGCGGGATGTCGAGCACGCAGGCGTAGCCGCGGGCGATCAGCAGCGAGTTGATCTCGCCGTCGGGGACGTCGACGTAGGCCAGCAGGCGGCCGTAGGTGTCGGCGCACTCGACGTCGTAGGTCAGCTCGATCTCCTGGCCCAGCACGTACTCGGCGTTGAAGTCGCGCGCCTCGAGGCCGAAGCACTCGCGCTTGCCGTTCGTGATCTCCGGCGTGTCGACCAGCAGGTAGCGGACCTTCTCGCCGCTCTCGAGCACGATCGTGTCGCCGTCGATGACGCTGGCGACCCGCCCCGCCGTCGGGCCGCACTTCGACTGCAGGGGGGCGTCGTCGCCGTCCGCGTCGGACGCCTCGGAGGCCTCGCAAGCGCCTGTCCCGAAGGCCAGAAGGGGAAGGGACGCGAGAATGAGCGCGAGCCGGGTCAGGGGCATGCCGGGTTCTCCTGCTTCGGGGTGCCGGGGCCGACGGCGTCGCACCAGGGCGCGGCGTCGGTGTCGTCGTTGAGGGCGGGGTTCGAGACGCCGGGGTCGAGCTGGGTGGCGATGTCCTCGCCCTGGCTGGTGGCCCACTGCACGGCGTCGAGCACGAGGTCGCCGACCGCGAGCGAGACGGCGCCGGCCGAGTTGGCGAGCGAGAAGCCGAACACGGCGTCGACCCCCGGGAGGCCGCCGTTGACCGCGGGGTCGGCCTTGCGGGCCACGAGCGCGCGCGTGCCGGCGGTCACGGCGATGCAGTCGGTGCCGCCGAACGTCTTGGCGGCCGCGAGCTCGGCCGGCGTCGGCGCGAACTTCGACAGCGCCTTGACGTTGTTGAGGTCGACGTCGGCGTTGGCCAGCACCTCGAACCACTCGCGGTCGGTCTCGGTGCCCGACGGGTTGGCGAGGAACTCGGTGATCACGAGGTCGCCGACGCCCGGCGACTGCTTCTCGCGCATGGCGCCGAGCTCGGGGTCGAAGCACGGGTCGACGAAGCCGCCGCCGCACGAGACGTTCTGGGCCCCCGGGCTGCCCTTGTCGGCCGCGTTGTAGAGCGCGTCGGCGAAGCAGAGGTTGGCGGGGTCGTCGTTGACGGCGACGTCGAGCGCGCCGGGGGTGATGAGTTCGAGCGAGAGCTGGGTCGAGTCGCCGTCGCTGGTCGAGGCGTAGGCGACGTGATCGAGCTCGGCGCCGCCGTGGCCGACGAACAGGCCGCCGTTCGAGTTGCCGAGGCTCAGCTTGGTGACGAAGCGCGGCGCCGGCAGGCCGCCGTTGACCGCCGGGTCGGCCGAGCGGGCGATCAGCACCGAGTCGCCGGCCTTGACCTCGAGGCAGTCGCCGGCGCTGGGGACCACGTCGCCGACGGTGTACGGGTCCCACACCTTGCCGAGCTCGAGGCCGTTGAGGTCGAAGTCGGCGTCGGCGAACAGCTCGAACCACTCGCCCTCGGTGTCGCCGACCAGCGAGGGGTTGGCCATCCACTCGGTGATCAGGAGCTCGCCGGCCTGCGGCGGGTCGATGTCGCGCGGGGTCTGGGTGTCGGGGTCGGTGCACTGGCCGGTCGGCGGCGGGCCGCCGCACACCGGGTTCTCGGCCCCGGGCGAGCCGAGGTCGGTGTCGAACGGGGCGTACGGGACGGTCGCGTCGCAGCGGGCCTCGGCCGGGTCGTTGAGCGTCGGGTCGAGCGACATCGTGAACGCGTCGATCACCGCGGGGTCGACCTGGCGCGCGACGCCGTCTTTCGGGGTGTCGTACGGCATCTGGTCGAGCTCGACGTCGCCGACGCCGATCCACAGGGTGCCGTCGGTGTTGGCGAGCTGCAGGCCGGTGTAGGTCGCGGCGGGCGTCAGCATGTCGCCGGCGGCGCCGCTGCGGGCCAGCAGGACGAAGCCGGGGCCGACCGGCAGGCACTGCTCGCCCGGGAAGGTGAAGTCGACGTCGGCGGCCGACTTGCCGAGCTGCAGGCCGTTGAGGTCGAACGTGACGGGGGTGAAGAACTCGACCCACTCGCCGCCCGGCTCGCCGATGCCGGTCGACACGTTGGCGTGGACCTCGGTGATGAGGATGCCCCGGGGACAGGTGCGACCGCCTCGCGGACGGTGCCGCCGTCGTCGCACGGGCTCTTGAGGCAGACCGGGTTGGGCGCGCCCGGAGTGCCGAAGTCGCCCTCGGCGAAGGCGTTGTAGGCCAGGCAGAGGTTGGCCGGGTCGTCGTTGCCGGCGACGGTGGTCGCGCCGGGGTCGAGGCTCCAGGCGACGCCGTCCTTGGGCTTCGGGTAGTGCAGCTCGTCGAGGATCTCGCCGCCGTAGGCGATGAACACGCCGGGGCTGGGGTTCGAGTCGCTGGGGCTGTCGCTCAGCGTCAGCTTGATGACGACGTCGGTCTCCTCCCACTGCTTCTGCGAGAACAGCACGGTGTCGCCGGCGCCGACCTCGAAGCACTCGGGCTGCTGCAGCACCTGCGCGCTCTCGGGGTCGGAGGCGAACTTGGTGGTGTTGCTGCCGTACTGCAGGCAGTTGAGGTCGAACGCGCCGCCGGTGACCTGCAGCTCGAACCACTCGCCGACGGTTTCGCTGGTGAGGCCGGCGTTGGCCATGACCTCGCTGATCACGAGCTGGCCCGCCTGCGGGCCGACGGCGTCGCGCAGGACCCCGCCGTCGTAGCACTGGCCGCACGACTCGGGGGCCGCCAGCGGGCAGGCGGCGTTGGGCTGGCGCGGCGAGCCGAACTCGGTGGTGAAGTAGGGCTCGCCGTCGGTCGGGGCGGTGCACCACTTCGTCAGGTCGTCGTTGGCGGTCGCGTCGGGGGCGACCTGGCCGTCGAGGGTGGTGCTGACGCCGTCCTTGATCCGGGTCGCGTCGTACAGGACCTCGTCGACGACGACGTCGCCGCAGCGCACGGTCAGGAGGCCCGAGGTGTTGGACATCGAGCCGAGGTCGGTGCCGTAGCCGTAGTCGATGTACTCCGGGCGGGTCTCGTCGGTGACGGCGCCGAAGGTCATGTAGCCGCCCGGGGCGATCTCGACGGAGTCCTGGATCAGGTGGCCCTTGGCGTCGGTGCCGTCGGCCTTGCTGCTGACGAGGCCGACGCCTGTCAGGCTGACGGGCGCGGTGCCGGGGTTGTGGACCTCGATCCACTCGATGCCGTCGGCGTCGCTGCCCTTGGGGTCGGGCATGTACTCGGTGATCACCAGCTCGCCGCCGCGCAGGGCCGCCACGCAGCTGCCGCCGTCGGTGTCGCTGGTGGCGTTGCTGTCGCCGCAGCCCGCGGACGGGGCGACGGCGACGACGAGGGCGAGGCGGGCGAGCGTGCGGCGGTTCATGGTCGGATCTCGGTCTCGCCCGGGCGGGCGGTTCATCGGGGGGTCGTGCCCTCGCGGTCGGCGGCTCGCTCGAGGATGGCGTCCGCCCGGGCGTCGGCCGCGTCCTGCTTGGCGGTGTTCAGGTCGTCCTGGGGGGTCTGCTCGTCCGGCTCCGCCGCGTCGGGCACGCCTTCGGGGGCCGGCGTCTCTTGCGGCGCGGCCTCGGGCGCGGGCGCGGGCTCGGCCTTGGCCTCGGGCTCGGCGGACGGGGCCAGCACCTCGCGCTGGATCTGCCCCGGCATCGTCACCACGATCTGCAGCTCGTCCTGCTTCTTGTACTTGTTGAAGTACTTGGTGATGACGCCGCGGGCGACCACGAACTCGCCGCGGGCCTCGAGCGCGCCCGAGCGGGCCAGGACGTCCTTGTCGAAGAAGATCAGCGGCAGGCTGCCGGTGCGGCGGCGGCTGAGCAGGACCTTGGTCGGGCCGGCGGTCTCGCGGATGTCGCCGATGGCGCCGAGGACCACGACCTCGCGGCCGACCCTGCTCTGCAGGCGGTCGAGCGCGTCCCAATGCGTGAGGACGATCCAGTTGGGGTGGTCGGCGGCCTGCAGCTCGAACGCCTGGATGAAGTCGCCGCGGCGGTTCCACCACTCGAGGCGGCGGTCGTAGTCGGTGTAGTGCTGCTTGGTCGGGTCCCAGATCCCGCGCTTGGCCGCCCGGGCCTCCTCCTGGGCGGCCACGAACTCCTTGTGGAAGCGGCGCGAGTAGCCGTACTTGCTGAAGTACGGGCTCATGCCGGCGCGCACGCACTCGACGTTGTAGTTGTAGGTCTTGCCGTCCTTCTCGACGAACACGTACGCGAGGTAGCGGTTGTAGAAGTCGCGGATCTCCTTGGGGTGATCGCGCTCGAGCCGGACGGTGCGGACGCCCTTGAAGAAGGCCTCGGCGAACTTCTTGGCCTCCTCGCCCATCGGCGTCGGGATCTTGACCGGGCTCTTCGTCTTGGCCTGGGCCTCGGCGAGGTAGCGCTCCCAGCCCTTGTCGAACTCCATGTACTCGGACTTGCGCTTGAAGGTCTCCTCGGTGTCGAGGCCGAGCAGGCGCATGCTGGCGTCGAGGCCGGCGACGCGGATCGTGTCGCCGTCGGTGACCTTCATCAGCGGGAACTCGCCGATGATCAGCGCGGCGTCGTTGCCCTTGGCCAGGCTGGCGGCGACGCTGGTGCGATCGAACCGGTGGACCACCGGGTTGCAGGCGAGCAGCGCCAGGGCCGCGAGCGCGACCCGGCGGGCCTGTACGAAAGACCATGTCTTCAGGGACATGGCGGATTGGCCTCCCCCGGGGTGCCGAACACGCCGATGCCGGTCGAGGTGGTGAAGTCGTCGACGCACCAGTTCGCGCCCTCGTCGTTGTCGGCGGCGCTCGGCTCGCCCGGCCAGAAGGTGGTGCCGAGCGGCGGCTGGCTCGGGTCCTGCTGCGTCAAGTTGCGCAGGACGACCCGGTCGATCAGCTCGCCGCAGGCCAGCACCTCGACCAGACCGCCCTTCGGCAGGTCGCGCGGGTTGTCGGGGTTCGACGGGCTGTACCAGTCGACCAGGTAGCTGTAGTCGAGGTAGGGCGCGCGCTCCGGGTCGTCGCTGCCGAGCACCACGTAGTCCCCCGGCTCGACCACGAGGTCGTCGTCGCGGACGATGAAGCTGCCGTCCTCCTTGCCGTCGTTGCGGGTGAAGGCGAGCCGCAGCCCGGTCAACGCGATCGGCTCGTCCGAGGCGTTGTAGAGCTCGATCCACTGCCGGTACGAGCCCGGCTGGTCCTCGCGGAACTCGGTGAGGACCAGGTCCCCGGGCTGAACCCTGGGACACTCGGTCTCCAGCGGCGGACGGACGCACGCGAGGGACGCCGCCAGCACCGGCGGCGCCGCCAGGCGCAACAAGCTGTCCGTACGGCCCGAGAACACGGCTCCCGGGAAGTCATGGTACACGGGGCCCCCCCGCGCCGGGGCCGAGGCTCCAGGAGAAATTCGGAGACGATGGGGCGACATTCTCTCGCCACGCGGGTGACGCGGGCCTCGATGTCGCCGCCGTCACCAACCGGGGAGCGCGTTGAAATTTCACATACAAACTTGTGAGTGCCGGGCCTGCGCCGGATGCGATTTGAACGTTCGTTCAGTGCGACCACGAAGGCCGCGGGGGGGCGGAGATCGGCCCTGGGAGCCGACTTCCGCGATCCGCGGCGATGTGCTGCGATTGTTGGGGGCTGTCCCGAGGACCAGGTGCTCCCCGAAGACCCCAGTCGATCGAATCGCCGTGTGATCGCGGCTACGCGGGGCCTCGCGGGCCCGCCTGCCGCGCCGGGCGGACATCGTCTCCATGCAGAGGCCCGCGGCCGGCGAGACCCGCTGGCGCAAGCGCTGCCACCAGGCATTTCGGCCGCGGTCCGATGGCGTGAGGGAGCGGCGTGAGGAGGCCGCATCCCGGCCGCGCCGCGACGGCGGAGCGACGGCCGCGTGGCGCCTCACGCCGGAGGCGGTGGCCTCAGGTCCGCGGCGGCAGCGGCGGGAACAGCGAGGTGCGGGCCTGATAGCAGGCGAAGCAGGCCGGCGCGTAGCTCTCGGCCCCGCCGAGCTGGATCTGCTCGCCCTCGGTGACCGCCTCGCCGCCGCCGTGGCGGAGGTTGAAGATCGCCTTGCGGTTGCAGAACTGGCAGGTGACCTTCACTTCCTCGATGCTGTCGGCCAGCTCGAGCAGCCGCCGCGAGCCCTCGAACAGCTCGGTGCGGAAGTCGGTGCGCAGGCCGTAGCAGATGACCGGCGGGCCGCCCTGGGTCAGCACGCGCAGCTGCTCGATGACCCGCGCGGACAGGAATTGGGCCTCGTCGACGAGGACGCAGTCGACGCCGACGAACTGCGCGGGGTCGAGGACGCTGTCCCGGTCGAGCAGGAGGTCGGCCTCGGCGTGCAGGCCGGCGCGGGAGGCGATCGCGCCGGCCCCGAAGCGGTCGTCGATCCGCGGCTTCAAGAGGAGCACCCGCTTGCCCTGGCTGCGGTAGTTGTGGGCCACCGCCAGCAAGTTCAGGGTCTTGGCGCTGTCCATGGTGCCGTGACGGAAGTAGAGCTTGGCCATGCGGGCGCCGGGATGGTGCCTCGCCGAGCGCCGGGCTGTAAAGCCGCCCCGGCCGGCGATCGCGGCGCCCCGCGAAATGTCGATACCACCCTCCACGCGCCTCGGGCGGGCTGCTAAAGTCCGCGGCGGATGCCCCTCCAGCTCATGAGCGTCGTCGGGTTCGTCGTCCTGCTCGGCGTCGGCTACGCCCTCAGCCGCGACCGCAAGGCGGTGTCGCTGCGGGTGGTGCTGTGGGGCGTGGCGCTGCAGTGGATCATCGGCCTGTTGCTGCTCAAGCTGCCGCAGGGGGGCGACGGCCTGGCCTACGCGGCCAAGGCGGTGCAGGCGGTGCTCGACCACGCGTTCGTCGGCTCGCGCTTCCTGTTCGGCGAGCTCGGGCTGCCCCAGAGCGGCGCCACCGGCATCGGCATGATCTTCGCGTTCCAGGTGCTGCCGACGATCGTGTTCGTGGCGGCGCTGTTCGCGGTGCTCTACTACCTCGGGGTGATGCAATTGATCGTCCGCGTGCTGGCGCGGGCGATGGTCCACGTGTTCGGGGCCAGCGGGGCCGAGTCGCTGTGCATCGCCGCCAGCATCTTCATGGGCCAGACCGAGGCGCCGCTGACGATCCGGCCGTTCCTGTCCAAGCTGACCGAGTCGGAGCTGTTCACGGTGATCGTCGCCGGCATGGCGTCGGTGTCGGGGGCGATCCTCGGCGCCTACGTGCTGTTCGGCGGGGTGAAGATCGAGCACCTGCTCACGGCGATGGCGATGACGGCGCCGATCTCGCTGGTGTTCGCCAAGCTGGTGGTGCCCGAGACCGGCACCCCCGAGACCGCCGGGGTGGTCCGCGACGCGCCGGTCGAGAACAACGGCAACATCCTCGAGGCCGCCGCCAGCGGCACCAGCGACGGCCTGCGCCTGGCCGCCAACGTCGGCGCGATGCTGATCTCGTTCGTCGCCCTGGTGTCGCTGCTCAACGCGATCGTCGGCCTCGTCCCGCTGTTCGGCGCGCCGCTGTCGATCGAGCGCGTCCTCGGCTGGGCGTTCGCGCCGATCGCCGCGCTGATGGGCATCCCGTGGGCCGAGGCGACCGCCGTCGGCGGGGTGCTCGGCACGCGCGTGGCGGTCAACGAGATCGTCGCGTTCCAGCAGCTCCACGCGGCCGCCGGCGGGCTCGACCCGCGCACCGTGGCGATCGCGACCTTCGCCGTGTGCGGGTTCGCCAACCTGTCGAGCATCGGCATCCAGATCGGCGGGCTCGGGGCGCTGGTGCCCGAGCGCAAGCCCGACATCGCCCGCCTCGGGGCGCTGGCGCTGGTCACCGCCACGCTCGCCAACTTCTCCACCGCCTGCGTCGCCGGCGCGCTCCTGTGAGCCCGCGCCGCTCTGGTCTTCAGGTCAGGAACCAAAAGACATGTCCACCGAACTGGTACCGATCCTCGACATCCGCCGCTTCGACCGCTCGGACGACCCGCGCGAGCGGGCCGGGTTCGTCCGCGAGCTCAACCACGCCTACCGCGAGATCGGGTTCGTCGCGGTGTCCCACCACGGCATCCCCGACGCGCTCATCGCCGACGCGTACCGCGTGATCAAGGCGTTCTTCGACCTGCCGCTCGAGAAGAAGCTGGCCTACCGGGTCGGCAAGGGCGGCGCCCGCGGCTACACGCCGTTCGGCGTCGAGCACGCCAAGGACAGCCCGGCCGTCGACCTCAAGGAGTTCTGGCACGTCGGCCGCGAGCACGTGCCCGGCGCGGCGTGGACGGCCCACTACCCGCCCAACGTCTGGCCGACCGAGATCCCCGGCTTCCGCGAGGCGACCTGGGCGCTCTACCAGCAGCTCGAGGCGCTCGGCGACCGGGTCCTCCGCGCCGTCGCCCTCGGCCTCGACCTCGACGAGCACTACTTCGCCGACAAGACCGACCACGGCAACTCGATCCTGCGCCCGATCCACTACCCGCCGCTCGCGCCCAACCGCGGCGACCCCGGCAGCGTCCGCTCCGGCCAGCACGAGGACATCAACCTCATCACCCTGCTCATCGGCTCCGGCGAGCCCGGCCTCGAGGTGCTGAGCCGCGCCGGCCAGTGGGTCCCGGTGACGACGATCCCCGAGGCGATCGTGGTCAACGTCGGCGACATGCTGCAGCGCCTCACCAACGACGTGCTGCGCTCGACCACCCACCGCGTGGTCAACCCGCCCTCGCCCTACGCCGAGGTGCCCCGCTACTCGATCCCGTTCTTCCTCCACCCGAACTCGGAGTTCTTGATCGAGTCGCTGTCGTCGTGCGTCACGCCCGACAACCCCAATCGTTATCCCGAGCCGATCACGGCCGATCAGTACCTGACGCAGCGGCTGGTCGAGATCGGGCTGCTGGGGCCGCAGAAGTGAACAGCGGCCTGGCGCTCGGGACATGCCCGAAGGGGCAGATCCGGGGATCGCGTCAGGCGCCGACGAGCATGGCGCCCGGGACATGTCCGAAGGGGCGAGTTCCGGGCGTCGCAGCGCGGCCCTGCGCGCTCAGCCCTCGGGCTGCGCGAGGTGCTTCGCCAGCACCTTCATGACCGCGACGACGCGGGCGTCCTTGCGCAGGTCGGGGTGGGTCAAGATCCACGCCGGGCGCGTCAACGCGGCCGTGGTGGCGCGGAACTGCTTGAGCTCGACCAGCTCGGGGTGCTCGACGGCCAGGCGCGCGGGCATGAGGTTGAGGCCGACGCCGGCGGCGGTCAGGTCGACGAGCAGGCGCCGCGACGGGGTGGCGAAGGCGACCCGGTCCTGCGGCACGTGCTCGCGCTCCCACTGCCCGAGCCAGGTGGTGTGCAGCGGGGCGCCGAGCACCAGCCAGCGCGCCTGCTCCGGCTCGGCCGCGAGGGCCCGCGTGCCGTACACGCCGAATTGGACCGGGAACAGCTTGCGCCCGACCAGCGTGTGCGGCGGGTTCGCCAGCAGGCCGAGGCCGATCTCGGCCTGGCCCTTGCGCACGCTGAGGCCGGCGTCGGAGATGTGGACGTCGACCCGGAGCAGCGGGAAGGCGGCCGCGAGCGCGGCGATCGGCGCGACCAGCAGCGGGCCGAAGCCGTCGATGGTGGTGACGGTGATCGTGCCCCGCACCTCCTCGCGGCGCTCGCGGGCGCGGCGGGCGATGCCGGCCAGGGTGGCGCCGGTGCTGCGCGCGAGCGCGGCCAGCTCGCGGCCGGCGGCCGTGATCCCGCGGGTGCGCTCGAGGCAGACGAACCCGACGGCCTGCTCGAGCGCGGCGATCCGGCGGTACACGGTCGAGGCGGCGACGCCGAGGTCGCGGCCGGCGGCCGTGGCCGAGCCGAGGCGCTCGAAGGCCTCGAGGTAGCGCAGGTCGTCGAGCGAGGCCAGCATCGAGCGCGGCGGCTCAGCCCTTGAAGAACCGCAGCATGCTGTCGAACCAACCTGGCTTTCCGGTCAGCTGCTCGAGCTCGCCGTCGTCGAGGAACACGCCGTTGCACGAGAAGCACTTGTCGACCTTGACGGCCCGGAACTGGACCTCGGCGAGCTCGCTGCCGCACTTGGGGCAGCGCATCCAGTGCAGCCGGCGCTGCTCCTCGCGCTCGTCGGACGAGATCTGGGACTGACGGATCTGGACGGCCTCGCGCCTGCGCGCGAGATCCTCGCGCAACTTCTGTTCCTGTTCGCTCAGAGTTCCGCTGCTCATCACGCCCTCCCCCGGGCCCCGAAGCGGCGGCGACCGCTCAGGGCGACTTCTTCCCGACCGGCAAGAGGTCGCCCGGGTCCTCGGGCGGCGGCTTGCCGGCGTTGTCGTGCTTGGCGAGGTAGTTGCGGGCGGTCTGATTGCCCGGCTCGACCTCGACGAGCTTGCGGTAGTACTCGACGGCGACGCCGTGCTTGCCGGCCAGCTCGGCGGCGCGGGCCGCCCCGGCGATCGCCTCGCGGTTGGCGGGCGCCTGGCTGACGGCGCGCTTGAACCACGAGAGCGCGGAGTCGTGGGTGTTCTTGGCCAGGAAACCGGTCCCGAGGCACAGGCACAGGTCGAGGTTGCGCGAGCCGCCGAGCTTGTCGTGGGCCTGCAGCAGGAGCTTGATGCCGCCGTCGGGGTCGCCGCCGCGGACCTTCTCGCAGCCGGTCGAGATGAGCGTGCCGGTGGCCTCGTTCTCCGGCGACGGCGTGGCGCGCACCGGGGGCGGCCGCGAGCCGGTGTCGCCCGGCGGCTGGATCGGGTCCTCGGGCGGGGTCTGCGAGCCGGTCGGGTCGGCCGGCGTGGGCTCCGGCGGCGGCTCCGGCGGCGGCGGCAGGGTCTCGCCCTTCTCGGCGGCGCTGCGGTCGAGCGCGGCCCGCAGGGCGACCGCGGCCTGCATGTCGCCGACGCGGCCGAGCACGCCGTCGAGCACCTTGCGCGCGCCCTCGTCGTCGCCGCCGCGCCACAGCGCCAGCGCCAGCAGCGACTGGTGGAGCGCGGTCGGGTTGGGCACGCCCTGCAGCGAGGTGATGAGGCCGCTGGGGATCGGCGTCGTGGGGTCGCGCCAGAGCGGGGCGCCGAGGACCAGCACGCGCAGCTCGGGCGGGGCGCCCTCGGGCGGGGCGTCGAGCTTGCCCTGCGCGAGGGCCAGCAGCGCCTGCACGCGCGCCGCCTGGGTCGCGTCGGCGCTGCCGCTCGCGGCCTCGACCAGCGCGCTCGCGTCGGCCAGGTCGGCGTCGACGGCCTGCGGCAGGTCGCGGTTGCTCGGCTCGAGCATGATCGCGATCTGGGCCGACAACACGCGCAGCAGCATGACCTCGGCCTGGGTCAGCTTGGCGGCGGCGACCACCGCGGGGTCGCGCTCGGGGTCGTCGACCACGCGCTCGAGGTCGGTGATCGCCTGCTTCGTCTTGGCCAGGCCGAGCGTGCGCATGGCGTTGCGGGCCGCCGCGAACTCGCTCGGCTCCTGCGCCGGCGGCTTGACCTCGCTCTTGACGGCCACCGGCGGGTCGCCGCCGAGGTTGAGCAGGCGCTCGCGGATGCCGGGGATGCCGAACACGATGCCGAGCGCCACCAGCACGCCGGCGAGCGCGTAGACCCCGGCCGCGCCCTTGTTCTGCGGGCCCTCGACCTTGACGATGACGACGTCGGGCGCGCGCGGGCCCTCGGGCGCGGTGAGCGAGGCCGTCGCCGGGCTCGACGGATCGAGCCCGGGGTTCGAGGTCAGCGACGACGCCGGCGGGACCGAGATGGCCGCGCCCGCGACCGCGGCGCTGACGGCCGCCGAGGTGGCCGAGCGCTCGTCGCTCTCGCGCACCGGCCGGCGCTCCGAGGCGTCGAACTCGGCCGAGCGCTCGCCCAACCTGGCTGAAAGTTCAGGTCCGGGCCGCGACGACTCGGAGCTCGAGCGCGACTTCTCGCGCGCGGCCCGTTCGGTGGCCCGCTGACCCTCGACGCGCTGCACCGCCGCGGCCACGCTCTGGGCCGCGCGGCGGGCCAGGTCGGACACGAGGATCGGCTGGCTGCGCTCGCGCGGATCGACGGCGCGCGGGCTGTCGTCCTCGTCCTCGACGCGCGGCAGGCTGTCGCTGCTGACCGCCTTGGTGACCGCGTCGAGCATCGACGACACGTTGCCGGTGCGCCGCTGCGAGCGGGTCGTGCGCGGCGGCGGCGACGGCGTGTCGAACTGCGGCGGCGCGGGCAGCGGGCCGTCGTCGTCGAGCAGCGGCAGCGACGGCTCGGGCAGCTCGCCCAGATCGAAGCGGTGCGTCTCTTCGCGGCGGATCGGCGCCGGCTCGTCGACGCCGGTGCCGAACGTCGGCGGCGGGCCGAGCTCCATCGCCGAGGGCGCCTCGATCGCGCGGAACATCCGCGACAGGCCCTCTTTGCCGATGAACAGCGGCGAGAACTCCGGGATCTCGCCGAGCTTGATCCAGTGCTGACCGGTGTGGGAGATCTGGTCGTCGGGCCGCAGGCGGCCGTCTTCGACCTGCTCGACGATCTCGCGCAGCGTGGGCAGCTCGAACAGGTGCTTCTCGACCGTCGCCATGCGCCACGGGCCGCCGCCGATGTCGGGCTCCGGCTCCGGCTCGGCGTGGAACATGTGACTGCAGACCGAACAACGCAGCGTCACGCCCTCGGGACCGACCTGGCTCGGGTCCAGGTCGAACTCGGTGCTGCATTTCGTGCAACGGATAATCAAGGGCTAGCTCGCTGGCGGCACCATAGCACAAAGCAGAAGGGGGCGGACACCTGTCAGCCGGCGCCCGAACCCGGCGCCACCGACATCACCAGCGAGGCGACGACCGCCACGAGGGACAACCCCAGGAACGCCGCGAACAGCTTCATCGGCAGCGGCGTGGCGTGCTGCGGCTCGAGCCCGGCCTCGGCCTTGCAACGCGGACACTGGAGCTCGCCGCCGTCGCCGTCAGTCCCGGCGGGCGCCGTGAGCACGTAGTGGCAGCGGGAGCAGTGGTACTGCATGGCTCATGGGGTACTCTGGGCCCGCTGTCGTGTCAACCACGGCACGCGCCCCGGCACCGCGTTCACCCCCGAGCCGGCGGCGCCACGCGGCTCGCCGCCGGCTCGCGCTCCGCCGCTCCCCACCACCCGCTCCCACCCCACGAAGGGGAACCATGCAAACCCCGGCGAAGGTGCTCCTGATCGAAGACGATGTCCGCCTGGCCGAGCGCACCGCGGAGTACCTCCAGGGCCACGAGCTCGCGGTCGAGGTCGCCGGCGACGGCGAAGCAGGGCTCGCTCGCGCCCTCAGCGGCGAATTCGACGTGATCCTGCTCGATCTCATGCTCCCGCGCCTCGACGGCCTCGAGGTCTGCCGGCGACTGCGTCAGCGCTCGGCGCTGCCGGTCATCATGCTGTCGGCCCGCAGCGAGGAGATCGACCGCATCCTCGGGCTCGAGCTCGGCGCCGACGACTACTTGCCCAAGCCGTACAGCCCGCGCGAGCTGGTGGCCCGGATCCGGGCGGTCCTGCGGCGCGCGGTGCCGTCGCCGGAGGGCCCCACGAGCGCGCTGCGCTGCGGGCCGCTGGTCGTCGACCGCGTGCGCCGCCGGATCGAGGTCGCCGGCGCCGCCTGCGACCTGACCGCCCACCAGTTCGACCTCCTCTGGCTGCTGCTCGAGGCCCGCGGGCAGGTGCTCTCGCGCGAGCAGCTGTACCAACGTCTGCGCGCGCTGAGGGGCCAGCCGCCCGGCACCTACGACCCCTCGGTCGACCGCAGCATCGACGTCCAGCTCAGCAAGATCCGCGGCACCCTCGCCGCCGCCGACCCCCGCGCCGCAGGCCTCATCCGCACCGTCCGCGGCGTCGGCTACGTCCTCGACGACGCGCCCGAGGGCGCCGCGTGAGCGAACCGGCCCCGGACCCGCGCCCCGGTCCGACGGCGCTGTCCCGCTGGCGCCGCGGCCTGTTCGGCCGCGTGTTCCTGACCTTTTTCGCCGCCGTGCTGGCGTTCGTGACGCTGGCCTCGATCGTCCAGTTCGCCACCCGCGAGCGCCACGACGCCGGGTGGGTCGAGGCCGCCGACGCCGTGGTCGAGGCCCACAAGCCGGCGCTGCTGGCGGCGCTGGCCGGCGACGGCGACCTCGAGGCCGCGACCCGGGCGCTGGCCGGCGCGCTCGAGCTGCGCGTGGCCGTGCGCAGCCTGGACGGCGCGCACCTGGCAGGCGACCCCGCCACGCCCCCGCTGCGGCCGCTGCGGCCGCGCCAGCGCAGCCGGCTCGAGCGCGGCGCGCCGGTGATGCTGCGCGAGAAGTCCGGCGAGCCGCAGCTCGCGTTCCCGATCGGCGACCGGGCGGTGCTGATCGCCGACACCGGCGACCAGGCCGCCCGTCGCGCGCGCAACCTGGCGCTCGGCGTGATCGGCCTGGTCGGCCTGCTCGGCGCCTCGGCGTGGCTGCTGGCGCGCTCGCTGACGCGGCGGCTGGCGCTGCTCGAAGACGGCGCGGCCCGGATGGCCCGCGGCGAGCTCGGTCACCGCGTGCAGGTCGACCCGCTCGGCGACGAGATCGATCGCCTCGGCCGGGCCATGAACGACATGGCCTATCAGCTCGGGGAGCTGATCCGCGGCCAGCGCTCGCTGCTCGCCAACGTCTCGCACGAGCTCAAGACCCCGATCGCCCGCCTGCGGGTGCTCGCCGAGCTGCTGGCCGAGCGCGCCGAGTCGCTGCCCGAGCACCCGGCGAGCGCGCGGATCCGCCAGGGCGCGGTCGAGCTCGAGCAGGACCTCGGCGAGCTGGCCACGCTCGTGCAAGACCTGCTGACCTCCGGCCGGCTCGAGCTGTCGGGCCCGCACGCCTCGCCGGTCCAGCGCACGCCGATCGACCTCGCGCCGTTCCTCGCCCGCCTCGGCGCGCCGTTCGCCGCCGAGGTCGCGGTCACGCCGCCCGGGCTGTCGCTGGTCGGCGACCCGCTGCTGCTCGACCGCCTGATCACCAACCTGCTGAGCAACGCCCGCCGCGCCTGTCCTCAAGGACATGTGTGGGCCACCGCCGTCGGCGCGGCGGAAGACGTCACGCTGGCGGTCGAGGACGAGGGCCCGGGGATCCCGCCGGCCGAGCGGGCCCGCGTGTTCGAGGCGTTCTACCGCCTCGACGACGCCCGCGCCCGCGACCACGGCGGCGCCGGCCTCGGGCTCTACTTGTGCGCGCAGATCGCACGCGCCCACGGCGGCACGATCGCGGCCGAGGGCCGGCAGCAGGCCGGCGAGGCCCGCCCCGGCGCGCGGCTGGTCGTCCGCTTGCCGCTCGCTGGCCCGCCCGCGCCCGTGCTATAGGCGCCGCGTGGACAGCTACAAGCAGCGCTTCATCGACCTCCTCGTGCGCCACGAGGTGCTCCGCTTCGGCGACTTCACGCTGAAGTCGGGGCGCCGCTCGCCCTACTTCATCAACGCCGGCCAGCTGCGCACCGGGGCCGCGATCGCCGGCCTCGGCGAGGCCTACGCCGAGTGCCTGCAGCGCGAGGGCCTCGCCTGCGACCTGCTGTTCGGGCCGTCGTACAAGGGCGTGCCGCTGGCGGTGGCGACCGCGATCGCCCGGTCGCGCGCGGGCGCCGACGTGGCGTTCTGCTTCGACCGCAAGGAGGCCAAGGACCACGGCGAGGGCGGCGTGTTCGTCGGCACCGCCCCGTGGGACGGCGCCCGCGTGGTCATCGTCGACGACGTGATCACCTCCGGCAAGTCGATCCACGAGGCCGCCGAGCTGCTGCGCAAGGCCGCCGCCGTGACCGTCGCCGGGGTCGTGGTCGCCGTCGACCGCATGGAGCGCGGCCGCGGGACCGTCAGCACCCTGCAGGAGCTGCAGACCGAGCTCGGCGCGCCCGTGCGGGCGATCGTCACCATCCGCGAGATCGCCGCCTACCTCCACCCGCGCGTGATCGACGACGCGCGCCTGCGCGCGATCGAGGGCTACCTCGCCGAGCACGGCGCGTAGTGCTACGGTGACCACGTGCGCCGCCGCGGGCTCTTGGCTGTCCTTTGCGCCCTGTCCGTCGGCGCATGTCCTGAAGACCAGGCGCAGGACCCGCTCGACCCCGACCTGCTGATCGCGCTGTCCGAGGCCGGCGGCGACGGCCGCGGCGAGGCGCTGACCGGCCGCTACATCACCGTCTCGGAGGTGCTCGAGTGCGACTGCCCGCCGCGCATGGGCGTCGACCTGTGCGGCCCTGCCGGCTCGGCCCAGCTGATCGGCATCGACGGCCCGACGCGGATCGAGCACGTCGACGGCTGGCTGACCTTCGAGCCCGAGGTCACGTCGCTGCCGTGGGCCCTGTCCGGCGCGGTGGACCGCGACCGCAGCTTCGTCCTCGGCGGCATCTCGGGGCTGGCGATCGGCCTGTTCACCGTCGGCATGTACGCCCGCTTCGACGGCGAGTTCACCGACGCCGGCGGCCTGCGCGGGGAGCTCGCCCATCGCCTCCTCGGCGAGCTCCCCGACGGCCGCATCGACTGCCGCACCACCTACGCCGTCCGCGGCGAGCCGGCGCCCGACGCCTGACGCGTTGACCCGCGCCGGCGCCGTGCCGGGAGGCGCGGGCCGATCGCGACGCGACGCGCCGCAGTCGCGCGCGCGTCGTCGGGCGCCACCGCGGCCGTCGCGGCGATGGGACCTCGGCAGGTCGCCCGACCTCGCGCGGCCCCCCGGCTGCGGGTCACACTCCGAGCGGGCGGCCCTTGCGGTCGCCGCGGCCGTCGCGGCCGTCACGCGGGCCGCCGCGGTGGTGGCCCTTGCCCTTGCCGTCCTTGTGCTTGGCCTTGAACTCGGCCAGCTTGGTGCGCTGCGCCGGGGTCAGGACCGCGTCGATCTTGGCCTTCATCGCCTCGCGCTCGTTCTTGGCGACGGTCTCGTGGGCCGCCAGCTGCTCGCGCAGCGCCTTGACCTTGGCCGCGTCGAACGAGGGCTTGGCGTACTCGGCGGCGATCTGCCGCTCGAGGTCGTGGATGGCGGCGCGCTCGGCCTTGATCGTCGGCTTGTGGCTGGCGCGGATCTGCGCCAGCTGAGTCTTCTGCGCGACGCTGCATTCGAGCTTCTCGCACATCTTCGCGCCGCGGTCGCCGTGGTGCTTGCCCGCCTCGGCGTCGCCCGCCGCGAACATGGTCAGCCCGAACACAGTCGTCATCACCAGCTTCGAAATCGTGGTCAGCATCGTGGTTCCTTTCGTCACGGCCCTTTCGACGCCCCCCGGGCTTCGCTATGCGCTCCGCCGCGCAAAGCGAGGGGCAAGGAGACGTAAAGCGTCCGTAACCCGCGCGCAGCCGCGCTCCTCTCGCTACCGATGGGCTCGCTGCCGGCGAGCGGTCCCCGGCGCCGTCCTCGCGCGCCGCCCACCTGCCCCTTCGGACAGGCAGTCGGACGCGCCGCCCCGATCGCTCACCCGCTGCAGCGGAGGCGCGCCGGGTGATAGGACCTTTCAGACAGGAGCCCGCGCGCGCGCTGGTGACCTGTCCTTCCGGGCAGGGTCTCACGCCTGTCCGTTGGGGCGGCCGCTCGCTCCGGCCAGGCAGCCCGCTCGCCGCCCCGCTCGCGCTGGCGACCTGTCCTTCCGGACAGGTCGCGCGTCTACCGGGCAGCCGCACCCTCCAGCCGGCTCGCCGCCCCGGTCGCTCGCGCGGGTCGCCTGTCCGTCCGGACAGGTCGCTCCCCTGTCCGATCGGGCAGGCGCTCACTCCGCGTCGTTCGGCGGGTGGAACACGTAGTTGTGCTGGGCCTGGCGGTCCGCGCGGGGGAACTCGAGCCGGAGCACGACCTTGCGCAGGCAGTCGGACAGCGGGCCCGGGTCCATGCGCAGCTTGAGCACCTTGCCGCCGCGGCCGACCAGCGCGACCATCTCGACGTCGCCGGGGCCGTGCTCCTCGTAGCACTGGCGGACCCGCTGCGAGCGGTTGGTGCGCAGCAAGATCTTGCGGAAGTCGCCGGCGCTGAGCTGGTCGGCGCCGCCGTTGCCGGGCGCGACGTCGTCGGGCGCCTCGCCGGCCGACTCGACCGCCACCAGCTCGTCGTCGGGGGTCGGCGCGGCCTCGGGCGTGGCCGGCGGCGTCTCCGGCTGGGCCACGCGCGCGAGCGTGGATGTCTCGGGGGACAGGTCCGAACGGCCAGCCGTGGGCGCCGGCGGCGACGGCTCGGGCGCCGCCGGCTGGTTGACCACCGGCGGCGGCGGCGGCGCCTCGGCGGTGGCCCAGGCCTGCAGGCGCCAGGCGATCAGCGCGCACAGGCCCGCGATCACCAGCAGCCCCACCGCCAGCTGGGTGTTGTTGCGGGCGGGCGCCGCCGGGCGGGCCCACGCGGGCTCGACCCGCGTCGCCGGCGTCGTCATCGACGCGGTGACCGGCCCCGTCGGCGCGGTGGCCGAGGCGCTGAGCGACAGCGACGACGGCCCGCTCGTCAGCAGCGGCGACGCGGCCACCGGGATCGGATCGCGCGGCGGCGCGGCGTCGGGCTGGCTCGCGGCCGACCGCGGCGACGCGGTCGACGGGCTCGCGAGCGGCGACGCGGCCGACGGGCTCGCGAGCGGGGACGCGGCCGGCGGCTGGCTCGCGGCCGCCGTCAGCGGCGACGCGGCCATCGGCGGCGCCGTCGGCGGTCGCGTGGGCGGCCGCGTGGCGGGCCGGCTCGCGGCCTTGGCCGGCCTGCTGTCCGGCTTGCTCGCGGCCCTGGCCTCCGGCTTGCTCTCCTGCTTGCTCTCGGCCGGCTTGCTCGGCTTCAGCGGCGTCGCGGCGACCTCGGGCTCGAGCTCCTCGACCAGCGCGGTCAGCGAGGTCAGCGACGTGGCCGACAGCCCCTCCGACTCCGGCTCGTCGTCCTTGACGTCGGGCAGCTCGGGCTCGACCTCGACTTCATACGACAGCACCGCGAGCTGCGGCGGCGGCTCGATGCGGTGCAGGCCGGTGTCGATGGTGACCTTGCCCTTCGACGGCCGGTACGGCAGGTCGGCGCTCTCGAACACCTGGTCCCACGCCGAGTCGATGGCCCCCTCGGCGTGCCGGGCGGCGTCGGCGATCCCCGGCTTCAGGGCGTCGATCTCGGCGTTGCGCAGCTGCTGCGCCCACTCGGCCGCGCTCGGCCGCGCCTCGCTGCGGACCACCCGCGCGATCGGGGCGATCCACGGCGCCTCGTCCTCGCGCACGCCCGCGACCTCGAGCAGCACCGCCGCCAGCATCGACACGTCGGTCGACGCCGCCGGCTCTGCCCCTTCGGACAGGTGGCTCGGCGCCTGCACGTCGAGGTCGACCAGCTTGACCCCGGCGCTCGACCACACCAGGTTGCCCGGCGAAATCGCCCCGTGCGGGGCCCCGAGCGCGTGCAGCGTGGCCAGACCCTCCGCCAGCTCGGCCGCCAGCTTGAGCAGGCCGGCGCCCTCGAAGCGCGGGTCGCCCTCGGCGTGGTAGAGGTTCTTGCCCTCCGCGTGCTCCATCACGGCGTACCAGAGGCCGCCCATCGTGCCCTCGGCGAGCACCGCGGCGACGCACGGGTGACGCACCCCGAGGCGACGCCGGGCCCGCTCGGCGATGCGCGCCACGACCTCGCGCTGCTCGGGCGCCGCCAGCACCTTGACCACGACCTGCTGGTTGCTGGCCTGGTCGCGGCCCGAGTAGACGCAGCCGAGGTCGCCGGAGCCGAGCAGCTCGGTCAGCACGTAGCGCCCGGCCAGCACGTGGCCCCGCAGGTCGCCCAGCACCTCGACCTCGGACGGCTTGCCGCCGGGGCCGATCGGCCCGCCGAGGATCTCCGGCAGCGGATCCTCGTCGATCGGGATCGAGTGCATTGTCCAGCTGCGTGGCCGACGCGGCTTGGGCCTGGTGTCGGAGGGACTTGCCGGTACAACCATGAGCGGGGGTGGCGAAAGCGTGCAACGGTTGGCGCCCGCGGTCAACGGCCTGCCCGCGGGCCGGGCGCCGCTCGGGCCCCGCAGGACCGCCCGTCGCCCCGCCTACAGCAGGTTCCGGCGGCGGAACTCCCCGCGCAGCTTGGTGAGCGCCTGCTCTTGGAGCTGACGGATCCGTTCACGCGAGAGCGAGTAGCGCTCGCCGATCTCCTTCAGCGTCAGCTCCGGCTCCTCGCCGATGCCCATCCGCTTGCGCAGGATATCGGCCTCGATCGGGCTGAGCTGGCCGAACACCTCCTGCAGCTGCGACAGCAGCAGGGCGGCGTCGATCTGCTCGGCCGGGGCGACGTGGCTGGTGTCCTCGACGGCGTCGAGCAGCGACAGCCCGGAGTCGTCCGACAGCGGCTGATCGAGGCTGATCGGCGCCTCGACCAGCGACCAGCGCATGCGCGCGATCCGCTCGGTGCTGACCCCGGTGAGCGCGGCCAGCTCGCTGTCGGTCGGCCGGCGGGCGTGCAGGGCCTCGAACTCGCGCCGCGCGCGGCTGACCTTGTTGTAGGCGTCGATCATGTGGACCGGCAGCCGCACGCTGCGCGCCTTGTCGGCGATCGAGCGGCTGATGGCGTGGCGGATCCACCACGACCCGTAGGTCGAGAAGCGGAAGCCCTTGCGGTGGTCGAAGCGGTCGACCGCCTTCATCAGGCCGATGTTGCCCTCCTGGATGAGGTCCTGCAGCGGCATCTTGCCGTGGTTGTAGCGGCGCGCGATCGTCACCACGAGGCGCAGGTTGGCGCGCACGAACGCGTTCTTGGCCAGCACCAGCGCGTGGTGGTCGCGGCGGACGGCCGTCGCGTACTGGAAGAACGGCGCGCTGCCGCGGCGCGGCAGCTTGACCTTCATGCTGAGGCCCGACGCCACCCCGAGCTCGATGCTGGCGAGGTCGGCGAGGATCTGGTCGGACACCACGCTGTCGACGTCCGCGAGGCCCATCTGCTCCGCCAGCGCCTCGCGCGCGGCCTCGAACGCCTTCTGGTGGGTGAGGAGGTCGCGGTCCCGCAGCGCCCGCGACGTCTGGCGCATCGCCGCCAGCGCCGCCACGGGGCAGGTCTCGGGCGGCAGCACCTCGGAGGCGAGGCCGCAGATCCCGTCGATGAAGGGCGGGTAATTCAGGATCGAGCGCCAGAACCCCTTGCGCAGCTCGGCGATCTGGATCGCGGCGGCGAGCTCCTCTTCCTTGGTCATCACTTCGACCCCGGCGAGGTCGCGGAAGTAGGGCGCGAGCAGGTTGCCCGCCTCCGCGGCGACGCTGACCGCGGAGACGGAGGCGTCGCCGTCGACGGGCTCGCGGGCGGGCGCGGGGGTGACGACGGCATTCGGCGATTGACGCAGCATGGTGCAGTCCTTTCGTTCGCCGCTCACGATCGCAGGCGCGCGATCAATCGGGCGTCAGGAGTGCACGGGCTGCGATCAACATCCGATCAAGGTCGGGCCTGCTCGTGTGACGCGGGCCCGGGCGCCGCCGCCGCCGCGTCGCCGTCGACGCGTCGGCGCAGGTACGCGACGTAGACGATGACCGGCACCGTGTACCGGAACGCCGGTCCCGCCCACTCCCACAGGCGAATCGCCTGATACACCGGCCAGGCCGCGCGCCGCAGCACCAGCTTGAGGCCCGCGCGCAGCAGGCGGTGGCGCGCCTGCACCACCGCCTGCTCGCGCAGCTTGTCGGTCGCCACGTGCGCCACGTGCCCCGCCAGCAGCGCCTTCCGCTCCGGCTGCGTGTGCGTCTGGAAGTCGTGCAGCACCCCGAGGTCGCGGATCCCCTCGGCGTAGGTGTCTCCGGCCCAGAACCGGTCGAGCAGCGCCTGCTGGGTCTCCGGCGGCAGCGCGTCGAAGTTGGCGTCGAGCGCGTAGCGGACGATACGCCGTTCGAGCCCGGGCAGGCCGTCTTCGGCTGGCTCTTCGGACAGGTGGAGCTCGGCCAGCGCGTCGCACACGACCTGCAGGTACGCCTGCTTGCCCGGCCCGGTGCGCCCGAGGACGCTGTGCGAGCCGAGCCGCAGGATCCGCTCGACCACCGCCGCGACCCGGTCGGCGCGGGTGGAGCGGGGGTCGCGGAGGCGGCGGTCGAACCACAACAGGCCGGACGGCGGCCGGCCGAGGAACTCGATCAGCACGGCCAGCTCCGCTTCGCTGCAGGCCATGAGCACGGGCGTCAGGTGTTCGTCGACCATGGTCGCCTGCAGGGTACTCCTGGCGGGGCCCGGCGACCATCGCCTGCGAGCCGCGGGCCGCCGGCCGCGCGTGGCCGCGCCCGGAGCCATTGAGGCGGCCGGGCCGGTCGGGCAAGATCCGGCGCGGTGGAGGTCGATCGGACGCCCTCGCAGGAGACCTCGGTGTCCGGCGAGATCACCCGCGAGGGCGAGCTCCCGCGGGCCCCCGGCGCGGCCGTCGACGACCTGTCCACCGGGACATGTGTCGGCCGCTACATCATCCTCGGCCGCCTCGGCGCCGGCGCCATGGGCGTCGTCTACAGCGCCTTCGACCCCGAGCTCGACCGCAAGATCGCCCTCAAGCTGCTGCACTCGCGCGGCAACGCCAGCCTCGACGCCCGCGCCCGCCTGCTGCGCGAGGCCAAGTCGTTGGCCCGCCTGTCGCACCCGAGCGTCGTCGGCGTCCACGACGTCGGCACCTACGGCGATCACATCTTCCTCGCCATGGAGTTCGTCGCCGGGCGCACCCTCACCGCCTGGCTCAAAGAACAGCCCCGCCGCTGGCCCGAGGTGCTCGAGGTCATGTGCAGCGCCGGCGAGGGCCTGGCCGCCGCCCACGCCGCCGGCCTCGTCCACCGCGACTTCAAGCCCGACAACGTCATCATCGGCGACGACGGCCGCGCCCGCGTCCTCGACTTCGGCCTCGCGCGCGCCTTCGGCGACGCCCCCGAGAGCTTGTCCGGCGACAGCGACGCCCTCGCCGCCATCGCCTCGGCCTCGACCTCCGCCTCCACGCGCTCGCCCGAGCACGAGGCCGAGCTCGTGCTCGTCACCCGCACCGGCGCGCTGATCGGCACGCCCGCCTACATGTCCCCGGAGCAGCACCTCGGCCAGCCCGCCGACGCCCTCAGCGATCAGTTCTCGTTCTCCGTCGCGCTCTACCAGGCGCTCTACGGCGTGCGCCCGTTCCCCGCCGCGCGCCTGTCGGCCCTCGCCTACCAGATCGTCAAGGGCAAGGTCGAGCCGCCGCCGCCCGGCTCGCAGGTGCCGAACTGGCTGCGCAAGGTCGTCTGCCGCGGCCTCGCGCTCGACCCCGAGAGCCGGTGGCCGTCGATGCGCGCCATGCTGACCGCCCTCGCCCGCGAGCGCGGCCTCGGCCGCCGCGGCGCCTGGCTCGTCGGCGGCCTCGTCGGCCTCGGCGGCCTCGGCCTCGGCCTCGGCCTGTGGCTCGCCGCCGGCCCGGCCGTCAGCCCGTGCCAGGGCGCCGAGCAGCGGCTCGCGGGGATCTGGGACGCCGCCCGCGTCGCCGAGATCGAGCAGGCCTTCCTCGCCTCGGGCGCGCCCTATGCCCCCGACGCCTGGCAGAGCGTCCACAAGGCCCTGTCGGCCTACGCCGCCGGCTGGCTGCAGGCCCACCACGACGCCTGCGCCGCCACCCACATCTACGGCGACCAGTCGGAGCGCCTCCTCGACCTCCGCGCCGCCTGCCTCAACCGCCACCTGGGCCGCTTCAAGGCCCTCAGCGACGGCCTCGCGCACGCCGGCGCCGGTACGATCGAACATGCCCCCGAGGCCATCTCGCTGCTCGGCGACCTGTCGACCTGCGCCGCCACCGACGCCCTCGACAGCGTCGTCCCCCCGCCCGACGACTCGGCCAAGGTCGCCGCCGTCGAGGCCCGCCTGGCCGACGCCGGCGCGCAGGAGCTCGCCGGCGACTACACCCGCGCCTTCGAGCTCGCGCTGCTGGCCGTCAACGAGGCCACCGCCCTCGCCTACGCCCCGCTCGAGGCCGAGGCGCTGCGGGTGCGCGCGCGGATCCAGCGTCGCCTGGCCCGCCACGACATGAGCGCCGAGTCGCTCGCCGCCGCGATCGCCGCCGCCGCCCGCGGCCGCGACGACCACACCGCCGCGGACGCCTGGACCGACCTCGTCTACCACGTCGGCACCCACAAGCCCGACGCCGTCCGCCTCGACGACTACCGCCTCGCCGCCGAGGCCGCGATCGTCCGCGCCGGCGACGACCCCTCGCTGCGCGCCCGCCTCGACCTCGGCGTCGCCAACGGCCTGCGCCTGCTCGGCCGCTACGACGAGGCCCTCGCCCCGGCCCAGCGCGCGCTGGCCCGCTACGAGCGCGACGACCCCGGCAACGCCCACAACCTCGCCGACGCGCTGCACAGCCTCGCGCTGATCCACCACCGCCAGGGCGCCTTCGACGAGGCCCAGCGGGCCTTCGACCGCGCCGTCGCGGCCCACGAGCGGGCCTACGGCCGCGCCCACCCGGTCACCGCCGGCGTGCTGTGCCACGCCGCCGTCCTCGCGCTCGAGCGCGACGACCTCGACCGCGCCGAGGCGCTGGCCCGCGAGGCCCACGCCGTGCGCCAGCGGACCTTGCCCAGAGGCAACGTCGCGCTGTCGGAGTCGGCCAAGATCCTCGGCGAGCTCGCCGCCCTGCGCGGCGACCTCGACGGCGCCCAGGCCCGCTACGACGAGGCGCTGGCGATTTATCGCGACCAGCCCGACGTCGACGCCATGCACCGGGCCACCCTGCACAACGACCTCGCCATGCTCGCCGACATGCGCGGCGACCTGACCGGCGCGCAGCAGCACTACCGCGAAGCGCTCGCGCTGTACCGCCAGCGCTTCGGAGCCGAGCACGTGTACGCGCGGATCGTCGAGCGCAACCTCGTCGAGGTCGCGCTGTGGCTCGGCGATCCGGCGGCCGCGCTGGCGCTGGCCGAGCGCCTGATCGACAGCGCCCCGCGCGAGCCGCCGATCCAGCCGCCGGTGCCGTACCTGCACGCGCTGCGGGCCCAGGCCCTGCTCGCGCTGGGTCGCCACGCCGACGCGCGCGCGGCCGCCGAGCGCGCCGTCGCCGACCTCGACGCCCACGTCGGCGGCGCCCCGGACGCCGAGGAGTCGGCGATCATCCGCGCCACCCTGGCGCGGCTCTTGCCGAGCAGCGGCGTCGACGGCAAGCGTCGCCTCGCGCTCTTGCTGCTCGCCGGGCCCGAGCTGCGCCGCGCCGCCGAGGCCAAGAAGACCGCCGCCGTGCGAGCGCTGGCCGCCGTCGACGACCTGTCCTCGCGGACCGGTCCGCCTGCGCGGCCGTGATCGCGCCGCCCGACCTGTCCCGAATGACCACACTGAAAGGACAGGTCGGATCGGCCAGTCGACGACGTCGGCGAGTGCGGCCCGCGGCCGGATACCCCCAAAAAATTGCACGCAGAGGCGATGCCGGATCGGGCCGTCGTCTTCTCACCCGTCACGCGCGGGGGTAAGTTTGACCGACCTGGTCGCCCGGCCTCCTTACTGACTCCCGGCCGTATGTCGGCCTGATCGGCACGCCATGCACACGCACTACCTTCGCCCCACCCTCGCCCTCGTCGGCGGCTTCGGCCTCCTCGCCGCCTGTCCTCCCAACAGCGGCACCACCACCGAGACGGACACCGACACCACCGGCCCGGGGACGAGCACGACCGAGGAGACGACCGCGACCACACAGCCGCCGACGACCGATCCGCCGACCACGACCACGACCACCGGGCCGACCACCACCGAGGGCCCGACGACCACCACCACGACCACCACCACGACCACCACCGGCGACATGGACGCGGCCCTGTGCGTCGCCCTCGGCGGCAAGGACGGCGTCGCCGAGCTGGTCGGCGCCGCGGTGAACGGGGTCCTCCTCGACGACAAGATCAACGCCTATTTCCTCAACAGCGACGTCGACGGCGGCAACCTCGGCGCCTGTCTCAACAAGCAGCTCGGCGCCCTGGCCGGCTGCGGCGGCGTCGAATACGACTGCCTCGACATGAAGGCCGCCCACGCCGGCCTCGGCATCTCGGCCCTCGACTTCGCCGACTTCGCCGCCGACTTCTCGACCGCCCTCGACGCCCACCAGGCCAGCCACCCCGACCTCACCGACGCCGACAAGGACGCCATCCTGTCCGCGCTGGCGGCGATGGAGGTCGACATCGTCGAGGACCCCGAGAACAACCAGACCGTCTACCAGCGGGTCGGCCGCAAGCCGGCGATCCGCGCCCTCATCGGCGCCTCGGGCGAGATGGGCTCGTTCCTCGACAACGTCGCCCTCAACCCCGCGATCAACGGCTTCTTCGGCGCCGCCGACTACGCCCGCCTCAACACCTGCCTCACGCGCCAGGTCGGCGGCATCGACGGCCCGAGCAAGTACGGCGCCGAGGTCGACGCCCCCGCGCCCGCCGACCCGGGCGTCAGCGCCGCCGACCCGTGCAAGTCGATGGCCGAGTCGCACGAGGGCCTGACCGACAGCAAGGACGACATGGGCATCGACATCACCGACTTCGGCGCGCTGGTCGGCGACCTCGTCACCGCCATGAACACCGCCATGATCGCCCAGCCCGACCAGGACGCGATCCTGGCCGCGCTCGGGGCCATGTGCGAGGACATCGTCGTGCTCGAGGCGAAGAACGATTGCCCGACCGCGCAGAAGCTCGAGGTCGTCGAGCTGACCGCGATCGGCGGCATGGTCGTCGACGAGATCTACAACGGCGCCCTCGACACCATGACCTGCGTCGAGCTCGTGGTCCCCGACGACCCGGTCAACTTCGTCCGCGACATCCAGCTCACCCTCGGCATCACCCACAACTGGGTCGGCGACGTCACCGTCAAGCTCATCAGCCCCGAGGACAAGATCCTCACCCTCGTCAGCCGCCCCGGCCTCGTCGACATGAACGACGACGGCGGCGGGTGCTGCGGCGACAGCGCCAACCTGTCGAAGGACTTCCCGATCACCTTCAAGGACGGCGCCGCCAACACCGCCGAGGACCTCGGCAAGTCGCTCGCCAACACCAACCAGGTCATCTGCAAGGACGACATGATCGACCCGTGCGAGTGGGCGCCGAACCCGGGCTCCGGCCCCGGCATGAACTTCGGCGACTTCTTCGGCGACACCGCCGCCGGCAGCTGGCGCCTGTGCGTCGCCGACTCCAACATCAACGACGCCGGCGTCATCGACGCGATCAAGCTCGTGATCGACCGCGTCAAGTACGACCCGATGCCCTGACCCTTCGGCCAGGCCACCCGCCACGCAGGCCCGGCCGCCCCGCGCGCCCGGGCCTGCGGCACGCTCCGTGGCCGCTCGCCGGCTGTCCTGAAGCACATCTCGCCGCGCAGCCGCGACGCGCCGCGCTACGCCGCACGTCACCGCGATGCCGGCCACGAGCCTGCCGGCCCGTCGGCCGCCGTGGCCGTTCCAGCGGGGCTTCGGTGAAGGGGCCGGTGGAGCGGACCGGTCCTTGGAGCATTCGTCGAGCTCCGCGCCCCCGAACCGCGATCATCCCGCGCTTGCACGGACCACCCGACCTCCCTAGCCTGTCTGGACGCGATGTCGCGGCCTCGCCGAAACTCGCTGGCGAACTCCGCCCTCGGCGCCCTCGTGCTGGTCACCGGCTGTCGCCCCGCGCCCGCGGCCGTCGCGGCCCCCCCGGGCGCCGCAGCGGCAACGGAGCGCTCGGTCCCGCGCGTCCCGCCGCGCCCCCGCACGTCGATCGACCTGTGCGCCGATCCGGGAGCCGCGTTCGCCAGCTACCGCTGGCTCCCCAACGAGGTCTTCACACTCGTCACCGTGCGCCCCGACGACCCCGCTCTGGCGACCTCGCTGCGGGCACTCGACGCGCGGGCCACGAACGCCTTCGGCGACGCGGCGCTCGCGTTCCCGCGCCGCTTCGCCGGCGAGCTCCCGCAGGTCCGCGCCCTGCTCGCGCGGGCGGGGCTGCGGCCGGAGGAGGTGGTGTTCCTCGCGGCCAATGACGCCGAAGTGTGGGCGGCCCCGCGGCTGTGCGGGGCCGATGCGATGCTGCGCGCCGCAGCGGCCCTCGACCTGCGCGTGCGCGAGGTCGAGGCCCCGCTCGCGGCCGTGATCGCCAGGCCCGCCGCCGCGTCCGGATACGCCCTCCTCCAGCTCGCGTCCGGCGGACCGCTCTGGATCGTCCAGGAGGACCGGCTCGGGCGGCTGCACGCGTGGCTGGCCGCGCTCTCCGGCGACCCCGGCGAATACTACGCCGAGTGGCTGCGCGAGCCGGAGCGGCGGGGCACCCTGCGCGTGCTCGACACCGACCCCATCCCCCCGGACGCGTCCGAGGTGCTGGTCTGCGTGACCACGCGCAGGCTCGTCGTGACGGGCGCCGACGTCGACATCGGCACGGAGTTCTCGGAGGTCTACGTCAGCGCGCGCAAGCCCGGGGCGTGAGCGACTCAAATCTTTCCGAACATGTCCCTGAGGACCTGTCCTTTTAGACCGGCCCTCATGGACATGTTCTTGCGGCCTGGTCGCTGCTCACTCGCCCGCGAGCACCTCGCGCGCGCGCTCGGCGGCCGACGAGAACGGCCCGCGGGCGATCTCCTGCAGCAGCGCCTGGGCCTCGCGGGCCGGCATGTGGCCCTCGACGGCGTTGAGCGCGGCCCAGAACGCCTTCTCGTTGCGGTCGGCGGCCAGCCGCTGGCGCAGGAACTGCACCGCCTCGGGCAGCGGCATGAACTTGTCGATCCCGCGCAGCGCGTCGGCGCGGACGGCGTCGTCGGGGTCGTTCACGGCCGTGTGGACGAACAGCTGGCCGAGCTCCGGGTGCTCCTCCATGTTGCAGCCCTGCCAGGCCATCGAGCGCCGGACCTCGGACGAGCGGTCGGACAGCAGCGTCGTCACCAGCTGCGTCAGGCGCGGGTCCGCCGGCAGCCAGTGCAGGCGCTCGGTGATCTCCTTGCGCACGTCGGCGCTCGGGTTGCCCTGCGCGTGCTGCAGGTACGTGTCGAACACCAGGTCGGCGCCGCCGTAGTTGTGCGCCAGGGCGATCGCCGACAGGCACTGCGCCTGGACCTCGGGCGACGGGTCTTGCGCGGCCCAGCTCGCCACCCACTGCATCACGTCGAGCTGCTCGACCAGGCTCGCGGTGGCCCCGAACGCGTTCGCCCGCACCGACACGTCGCCGTCCTGGCACAGCTGCAGGATCAGCTCGCGCCGCCCGGGCAGGTCGTGGTCGGCGTCGAGGTAGAGCGCCGTCGCCAGCCGCGCCCGCACCTCGGGCGCCGGGTGGCGCGCGAGCTGCTGCACCAGCGGCAGCGCCCCCTCCTCGGCGAACTTGGCCGCCACCGACACGACCTCCTCCATCAGGTACGACGGCAGGTCGCGCCCGGCCAGCGCCTCGAGCGCCCGGATGTGCTCCGGCTTGGCGCGGTCGTCGAGCACCGTGCCCCAGGCCGCCAGCGCCGCCCGCCGCACCGAGTCCTCGCGGTGGTTCTCGACCAGCTTGAGCAGGAAGGCGTGGATCCCGGTGAAGTTGTTGTCGCGGTCGTACGCCTCGCACTGCAGCTCGTGCAGCGCGTTCTCCAGCTCGTCGGTGTCGCGCGACGTGAGCCCGGGGAACCGCTCGAGCACCACGTTCTCGCTGTCACCGCCGCCGAGCATCGACTTGACGGCGCCGAAGAGCCCGCGGCCGCCGCCGAGCACCGTCAGCGGCGCCTCGGCCGACGGGTCCTTGACCCCCGGGATGTCGGCCGACGCCACGACCTTGTAGGTCGCGTCCGGCTTGGCGTCCTCGGGGATCTTGTAGCGGAACTCGAACTTGTTGAGGCTGCCCGGCGCGAGGTCGCGGTCCTGCGCGACCAGGTTGCTCGACAGCACCTTGATGTCGATCGACGGCAGCGAGCTGCCCTCCTTCGACTGCACCAGCACCGACACGATGTCGACCTTGAGCGCCGTCAGCTTGAGCGGCTTCTTGCCGCCGGTCAGCGTCAGCGAGCCGGCCACGGTGCCGCCGGGCGGTACCTTGTCGAGGTCGAGCTTGAGCTCGAGCTGTGTTCCACCACCGAAGAGTTTGTTGAGCAGTCCCATGCGTGGCCGGGATGGTATCACCGCGAACCGGGCCGCTCGGGCCGACCCCGGGCCCATGCCCCGCGTCAACGGGTCTCGTCCTCCCCGCCGTCCCACGAATCTGCCAGTGAGACGCTGTTCGTCGCGCGAACGGAGCCCGCCCGACCCCCGCCCGCGTCACTTCCCCGGCAGATCGGCCCCCGGGAGCAGGCACGCCGCGTGGCCGAGGATCACGTCGCCCTCGCGGGTCGCCGTCGGCGTCGGTCGCCAGCCGGCGGCGACGCGGGCCGCCAGCAATTCATCGGCCGTCGGCGCGTGGTCCCAGACGGCGACCGCCGTCACGCCGCCGAGTCACGTCGTGTCGTACACCAGGTGCAGCGCGCCCGCGACGTGGACCACGACGTCGTGGGTGTACTCGTCCTGCGTGATCACCTCGACCAGGCGGGCCCCGCCGGCCCCGCACCAGCGAGCGACCGCCGCCAGCGTGCGCTGGGACTCGACGATCGCCGCGAGCGCGGCGAGCCGCGCGGGGTCGAGGCCGACGCGATCGGTGAGCATCCCGGACCAGCGTAGCAGCGGCCGTCACGACCGCGAGCCGAAGTAGAACCCGACCAGCGCCGCCAGCCCTTGCTCGAGCCCGAGCCGACCGATCCCGACCGTGGCCGCGTCGGGCAGCACGTGGAAGAACGCGTGGAGCGCCAGCGCGCCGACGGCCACCAGCCCGACGACCGCCCGCATGTCCTCGAGGACACGCGACGATCCGCCGACGCGCCGCTGCAGCCACCGCGTCACCCGCGTGAGCAGCAGCCCCAGCACGAACGCGGCCGCCAGCGCCAGCGTCACCACCCCGCGCTGCGACGCCGCGCCCTCCTGCCGCAGCACCACCACCCCGACGCCGACCAGCCCTGCGATCAGCAGCAGCCGGATCGATCCGCGCGGCAGCCACAGCGGCGGCGGACCGTCGGCCGGGTCTTCGGGCGCCTGGGCCCGGGCCGCGAAGTAGTGCCCGAGCACCACGAACAGCAGGCTCTCCAGCGCCTCCGGCGGCGGCTCGTCGGGCGCGCGCACCAGCAGCCCGCACACCGTCCCGACCACGCCCAGCGCCAGCAACGCGCGGACGCTGCCCGCCGGCAGGCCGAGCGCGTGTCGCCGTCGCCAGTCACTCGCCGCCGCCGATCCGCTCATCGCGTCATTGTAGGCCGCCGGCGCGCCGGCGCGGACCGATGATTTCGCCCCTCGCCTCGCCCCGCGCTGGCGATCGTCCTCGTTCACGATCCGCCGCGAGCGAATCGGTCGACGATCCCCTGACGGGCGATGACGTCACGCTCGTTCCGCGCGGCCCCGCAGGCCCGTGCAGCCGCTCCCCCGCCGCGCCGGTATCTCGTCCTGGTGGACCGAGGGTCGCCCCGCGCGGCTCGTTCGCCGCTGCGAGGCGGCTCGCGCCCGCCCCGCACGGGCCTCGCGCATCGCCTCCGCGCGGGCACCGACCGCCGCACCGGCCAGCCACGACCTCGCCGCGCCGCGCTGCACGGGTTCGGCCCACGCCTGCGCCCGCTCGCCGCTCCGCCCGCTGGGTGCTCGTCGGAGGCGGGCCGCCCACGTTCTGCCCGCCATGTCGTCCTGCCTCCGTCTGTTGCCGTTCGCCGTGCTCATCGGCTGCGCCCACTCCCTCGCGCCTGCGCCCGAAGCCCGCCGCGTCCCGGGCCACGGCGAGGCCGCGGTCGCGGCGGACGGCGGCGTCGAAATCATCGCCCGCGCCGACGCCTGGCGCGGCTTCCCGCCCGACCTCGAGGGCGCCGTCACCCCGCTGCTCGTCACCCTCACCAATCGCAGCGAGCGCGCCCTCGAGCTGCGCTACGAGTACTTCAGGCTCGTCTCCCCCGGCGGGGTCCACTACGCCGCCGTCCCGCCGTTCCAGATCGACGACATCGTCTACGCCCCCGTCGACACGATGTACCCGCCCCTGGGATTCGGCGTCGCCCCCTACCTCTCGCCCTGGTACCCGGGATGGTCGGTGTGGAGCGGCCCCTTCCCGTACCGCGGCGCCTACTACGACAATTACCAGACCGCCTTCCAGCGGGTCGCCCTGCCGTCCGGCGACATGGTCCAGAAAGCCCTCCCCGAGGGCGTCCTCAGCCCTGGCGGCAGGATCACCGGCTACCTCTACTTCGAGCACGTCGAGGACACGCGCCGCGTCGACTTCGTCACTCGCCTCGTCGACGCCGGCACCGGCGAGGACTTCGGCGCCGTCGAGATCCCGTTCGTCGTCGACTGAGGACGCACCCTCGCGTTTGCGGCCGCCTCGATCCTCACGAGCGCCGCGATTCGAATCGCGGCATCATGCAATCTGCCATGGACTCGCTCGCCGACGCCCGCGCTCGCCAGCTCCGCAATGACGCGAACCGCCCGGGCGCGCCGGCGAATGCACGCGACCCCGAATTGCGAGCGCGACGCCGACGAGGCCGCCCGCCTCCTCCGCTCCCCGAGCCCCGATCCCCCGCGGATTCGTGCGTGCCTGCCCGCGCGGCGGCCTCGGCGGCGGCGCTGCTGGCCGCTTTGCCGCGGATCCTCGCGACGTTGCGCGAGCGGACGACCACGATCATGCAGCGGGGACAGGAGTCGAAGATGACGTTGACCCGCGGGATCTCGGTGGTGGTGTGCGCGTGTGCTCTGGGCGCGTGCGACGGCGTGGCGCAGGAGGCGGACCCGGCCGTCGCGCTCCGCGAGCAGGTCGACAACGGCGTGGCCCTCAACACGGCGGTGCTCAACGGCATGCGCATGAACGGAATGCGCATGAACGGCGCCACGTTCAACGGGATGCGCATGAACGGCATGCGCATGAACGGCATCAACCTCAACGGGCTCAACCTCGACGGCAGCGTCCTGTCGGCCACCGGCGTGGTGGACGGCGCGCCGCAGCTGTTCACCGGCGCGCAGCTGATCGGCGCCATCATCGACCTCGACATCGGCGGCGCGGCCTGGCAGCTCCGCTTCGACGACATCTACAAGAACCCGGCCGCTCCGACCGGCGACGTATGGTTCTACGACATCTCGGTCCTGGCCCCGGGCGAGACCGTCTGGGACAGCCTCTGCTTCGACCAGCTCGGTCAGCCGATTCAGGCCATCCCGCTCGCCAATTACTGGGACGCCAGCACCGGCGCGAAGATCATCGACCCCACCGTCGTGACCTTCGCCTGTCGCGACGCGGTGCTCGCCAAGTGTGTGGAATGGGGTTACCGGCCGTGGGCCTCGGTGGGCTCGACCTCGCTGGCGGACCACCACCAGGCCTGTACCCGCATGGCGCGCGCCGATTACTGCGGCGACGGCACCTCGCACACCTTCGCCGGCACCCCGATCGACATCTTCGACCGCCTGGCCCCGCGGATCCAGGCGCCGGCCACGCTGAGCCGCTCCAGCTGGGGCGCCGAGGCCGAGTGGGGCCCGAACGGCGCCGTCTGCGTCGGCGACCAGATGCGCCTCAAGCTGTTCGACGACGCCGGCGTCCCCTACGACTATCCGGCCTGCCTCGACGCGATCGACGACTTCAGCTCGTGCGGCAGCCTGCCCGTGAGCCGTGGGGCCCTCGTCGCCAACCGCTTCTGCGACAAGTGGGGCGACCAGCCGCAGCAGTGCGCCAGCAAGGACATCGACGGCGACGACGACGAGGACGACAGCGACGATTGAACCGCTCTGCCGCAGGGCGCGCCGCTCCGCGGCGCATTGCACCGACATGTCCTCCGAGACACATCGCACGATCGCCGGCACCTCGACGCCGACGCCCGCGGTGAGGTCTCCGCCTACCGCGGGTGAATCACGCGACCGCGCCCACCGGAGCCAGCCGCGCCGGCGCCGGTCCTCGTCGTCGGCGAGCGCGCGGGCGTCGGCGATGTGATCCGGCCCCGACCGTCCGCGACGCGCGATTCGACGCCGGGCGCGGCTCGTGGCCGCCGCCGGCGCCGCCCCGCGGCCCTCAGCGCGCCTCGGCCAGCCGGCCCGAGGACGACGCCAGGTACTCCTCCCACTTCCGGATCGTCAGCGCCTGGAACGCGTGGACGGCCGGGTTCAGCTCGGCGATCGGCGCCTGCCAGTGGCGGTTGTAGCCGTCCTGCTCGGCCTCGACGGCGACCCCGTCCTCCTCGAGCAGCGGCTTGAACACCACGTGCTTGGCGATCTCGAGCACCGGCTCCATCACCTGCCGCGGCATCTGCAGCGGCAAGCCGGGAATCTTGAAGCCGTCGAAGTAGAACAGGAAGAACGCGCGGGTGGTCTGCTCGTCGATCGGCAGGCAGAAGCACCAGTCCTTGATCTTCCCGTCGGTGTCCGACCACTGGTACGGGTATTGATAGCAGAGCGTCATCGCATTGACGTTGGTGCGCTTGCGATCGACGAAGTGCTTCATCAGCGGCCCGTCGGCCACCTTCGTGTCGTACGACACATAGACGCGGTCGCCCTCGACGCGCAGGTCGGTCAGCGTCGAGTCGGTGAACGGGCGGAACCGACGGTGCAGGTACGCGTGGGTGAAGTCGCTGACGTTGTCGATGATCATCGAGTGGTGGGCCTTCCACGTGAAGTCCACCAGCAGCTTGGCCCACGGCTTCGGCCCGTCGAGCTCGGGGATCTCCGGCATCGGCGTCGCGTCGGCGCGGGCCGGGTCGCCGAAGAACACCCACACCAGCCCGTAGCGCTCGCGCACCGGGTAGTGGCGCAGCTCGATCTTCGGCAGCGGCTTGCCGAACAGCTCGTGCGGCACCTTGCACAGCTTGCCGTCGCCGCCGTACGCCCAGCCGTGGTACGGGCACACCACGTTGCAGCCCTCCACGCGCCCGCCCGACAGCTTGAGCTGGCGGTGGGCGCAGCGGTTGTCGATCGCGCGCAGGGCCCCGTCCTCGCCGCGGAACACCGCGACCGAGCGGCGCCAGAACGTCACCTCGACCACCTTGCCCGGCGGCACCGCGCGCGCGTACTCCACCGCGTACCAGTGGTTGGGGTCGAGCCCGGCGGCGCGGACCTTCTGCCGCTTGTTGCGCGCCTCTTCGAAGCTCGGCGGCGGCGCGCGGCCGATCGTGTGCAGGGTCTCCGTCATCGTCATCCTCGTCCTGTCTCGAACAGCGGGCGGACCTCGCCCGCGGGCCCGCGCCGCGGCAGCATGCGCCACAGCAGCGCGAGCGGGAAGAGCACATACGGCGCGTAGAGCAGCGCCACCAGCCACGGCACCGTGGGCCGCGGCTCGCCGAAGGTGTGCACACCGAGGAAGATCACCATCGAGTACAGCATCACCGACGCGTAGATGATCGCCGGCCACCGGATCCACTCGCGCCGGCGCACCAGCGCGACCGCCAGCACCGCGTAGAACGGCCCGAACACGAAGGCCGACACCCCCGACGCGATCTGCAGCCACAGCGGGTTCAGCACGATCAGCGGGTCGTAGGTGCTGCCCCACCAGTAGAAGAAGCCCTTGAGCCCGCTCGTCGCCGGCGCCATCGGCCCCGGCTCGAGCGCGGCCATGCGGTCGAACAGCAGCGACGTGCTGCAGAAGCTCAGCGCGAACACCAGCAGGACGCGGTCGATCCAGCGCATCGGGACATGTCCCTCGTGACCTGTCACGGTCGCCATGTCCTTCGGTTCATGCCCCTGCGGACCGCTTGCCGACCCGGCGGTAGCGGATCCGGCACGGCGGGCGCGGGCCGGCGATCAGGTTGGTGTAGTCGACCGGGTAGCTCGGGTCGAGCATGTCGAACTCGAAGTTGCGCAGCAGGTGGCTCCACAGCGCGCGCAGCTGCAGCTGGGCGAACACGATGCCCATGCAGCGGTGGCGCCCGGCCCCGAACGCGATGTGGCCGTAGGGCCAGCGCTTGTCCTCCTCGCGGCCCGGCAGGAAGCGGTCGGGGTCGAAGCGGTGCGGCTCCGGGAACACCTCCGGCACGCGGTGGCCGACCGCCGGCGAGGCGATGATCATGCTGCCCTCGGGCACGTGCTTGCCCTGGAACTCGAACGCCTTGAGCACGCGGCGCATCACCAGGATGATCGGCGGGTACAGCCGCAGCGCCTCCTTGATGGTGCCCTCGAGCAGCTTCATCTTCTGCAGGTCGTCGTAGGTGATGCGCTCGCGGTCGCCGAGGATCTCGCGCTGCTCGGCGACCAGGCGGCGGAAGATGTGCGGGTGCTGGGCCAGCAGCACCGCGATCCACGAGAACGTCACGCCGCTGGTGTGGTGGCCGGCGAACATGATCGTCAGGATGAGCCCCGTGATCTCGTCGACCGTCAGCTTGCGCCCGTCGGCGTAGCTCGACTCGACCAGCGTCTGCAGGATGTCCTCGTGGCCCTCGGGGTCGGCGCGCCGCTCGGCGACGATCTTCTCGATCAGCTCGACCATCTTGACGCGGGCCTTGTCGCGCCGGCGCATCGCCGGCAGCGGCAGGTACGGCGCGAAGAACGAGATGACGTTGATCCCGCCCTCGAGGTCGGCGTACAGCTCGGAGAACTCCTTGCTGAGCTTGAACCGCATCTTGTCGCCCAGCAGGCAGCGGGTCGAGGTGTAGAGCGTCACCTCGTTGCCGACCTCGAGCATGTTGACCTCGCCGGTCTCGCCCCACTGGCCGAAGAAGTGCTCCGACTCGGCGATGAAGCCGTCGGTGTAGGTGCGCAGCCGGGACTCGCGCAGCGCCCCGTGGAAGAAGCCGAGCTGCTCCTTCATGATCTGCGGCTCGGCGTCGTAGGCGATGCCCTTGCCGAACACCGGCGTCATCAGCTGGTACGCCTCGCGCTGGCTGACCTCGTCGTCGCGGAAGCGGAAGTACTTCTCCTGCGCCGCGTGCCCGGTCATCACCACGCCGAGGGTGCCCGGCAGGCGCACGCAGAAGATGTCGCCGAACATGTCGCGCCCGCGCTGGACCATCGCCACCGGGTTCGAGCGCAGCTCGGACGCGTGGCCGACGAACGGCAGCCCGCCCGGCAACATCGGCGGCAGGTTGGGGGTGTCGAGCGGGAGGGGGCGCAGCGTCGACAGCAACGTCGTCGCCGTCTGACGCACGTGTTCGGGGACCGTGAACATCGAGGGGCAACCTACCGCAAGCCCCCGCGCCCGCGCCCGCGCGCCGCCTGTGAGGGAACTTCACGCGTCTTCGCCGCGGACGCAGGCGGTCCGCAGGTCCAGGTCGCCCACGTCTTCGCCGCGACGCAGGCCGCCGTCGCGGGGCTCGGTGACGTCACGTCCGCGCGCCTCGCCGGGCCACGCCCGCCTGCGCCGCGTTCTCCTCGGCCTGCCGACGACCGCGCGCGTGCTCCCGGGCGCGCTCGTTCAGGGCTTTCCCCAGCCCGACGGCCGCCGCCAACACCACGCCCGCGACGACCCGGGTCTGTTCATCCTCACCCCCTCGACCGTGATCGGGGCCACACTGCTGCGCGACGTCTCGATCGCGCCGCTCGTGCCCGTCCTCGCCGCCGCGCGTCGGCGCCAATTCGTGCTCGCCGGGGCGTCGACCCTCTCGTCCTCCACGCCGGCGACTCACCGATCCGCGACGATCCATCGCGCGTGAACCACCACGCGCACACCAGCCCGACCACGACCCGGGCTACCCTCGCGCGCATGGAGCTCACCGACGTCCGCTACGACCTCGAGGGTGCGACCGCCCTCGTCACCCTCGATCGCCCCGCCGCGCGCAACGCCTACAGCGAGGCGATGGTCGAGAGCCTCGTCCACGCGATCGACCTCGCCGAGCGCGACGACGCCGTGCGCTGCGTGATCCTCACCGGCGCCGGCCCGGCCTTCTCCGCCGGCGGCGACCTCAAGCGCATGCTCCACAAGGAGGGCATGTTCGCCGGCGGGGCGGCCGAGCTGCGCCGCCGCTACATCGACGGGATCCAGCGGATCTCGCGGCGCCTGGCGCTGGCCGACAAGCCGATCGTGGCCGCCCTCAACGGCCCGGCGATCGGCGCCGGCCTCGACCTCGCGTGCATGTGCGACCTGCGGCTGGCCGCCCGCGGGGCCCAGTTCGGCTCGACCTTCGTCAAGGTCGGCCTCGTCCCGGGCGACGGCGGCGCCTACTTCCTGGCCCGCGCGATCGGCTTCTCGCGCGCGCTCGAGCTCATGCTCACCGCCCGCGTCATCGACTGCGACGAGGCCCTGCGGATCGGCCTCGTCCACCGCGTCGTCGAGCCGGAAGAGCTGCTCCCCGCCGCCCGCGCCCTCGCCTCCGAGCTCGCCGCCCTGCCCCCCGTCGCCCTCCGCCTGACCAAGCGCGCCGCCTACCGCAGCCACGACGTCGGCCTCGACGCCGCCCTCGAGCTCGCCGCCACCTACCAGGGCGTGGCCCAGACCACCGCCGACCACCGTGAGGCCGTCGCCGCCATGCTCGAGCGCCGCCCGCCCCGCTTCACCGGGGAGTGACGAAACTTCGGGGCATGTCCCCGAGCACATGGCGTCGAGGGCATGTTCGCAGAAACATGTCCTTGAAGCTCATCGGCGCACTGCCGAGAGAGCCAGGCCGAGGACGCCGCCCCCCGTCTTGCCACCCGGCGTGACCGTGAGGAGCGCGAGGCGGAGCATCGAAGGCGAGCCGGGCATGGCGTCAGCATGGCCCGCTCACGGCTCGACGCGGACCAATCGGCCGAAGATCGCGTGCCCGCCGAGCCACCCGTTGATCTTCCCGTGGTTGTTGCCGATCTGGCAGCGCCCGTCGTCGGCGATCGCCTTGACGATGTGCAGATAGTCGGCCCCGCGGATCGTGCAGAGCACCACGTCGCCGACCTCGAGCTGGTCCAGCTCGACCGGTTCGACCGTGCAGAGCTGACCCGACTTGATCCGCGGCGTCATCGAGTTCCCGTGGGGTCGGAACTTGACCGTCGCGCCTGCGCGCAGCTTCTCGATGTGATGACGGGCCCAGCCCATGACGCGCCGAGGATGCCCGCTTTCGCCGCCGCGCGCACCTGCGTATGCTCCACGGCATGCCGGCCCCGCCCGATCTACGCGCCCTGCTCGACGCCTTCTTCGCGCCGCCCCCGGGCTCCGCCCCGCCGAGCTCCTGCGCGTCGCGGCCGAGCTGCGCGCGCGCTCGAGCGGCGCGCTCACGACCGCGGCGATGCTCGACCACCGGCGGCCGGTCGAGGGCGGCGCCTGGTGCCCGCGGCTGTTCGGCCCCCTGCAGCCGCTGCGCTGCGGCTGCGGCCGGCTCGTCGGTCGCGAGCACCGCGGCGAGACCTGCGACCGCTGCCACGTCCTGTGCACCGACGAGCCGCTGCGCGACCGGCGAGTCGCGCACCTCGACGTCCCGTTCGGCCTGGTCCACCCCGCGCTGGCGCCCCGGATCGCCGCCCTGCTCGGCCTTGAGCGCGACCAACTCCGCGCCGTCCTCCTCGGCGAGGCCGTCTTCCTCGCCGACGGCCGGCTCGTCGCGCAGGACGACCCCGACGTCGACTGGAACGACGACATGCCCTACGAGACAGGTGTGAGGGCCGTGCGCCGGCGCCTCGCCGCCGTCGTCGACCGCGAGCTCGCGGCCGCCGGCCTTTCGCCGGCGGACCTCGTGCTCACCAGCGTGCCCGTGCCGCCGCCCGGCGAGCGGCCGCTTCACCACGAGTCCCATCCGCACGAGGATCGGTGGTTCCGCGCGCTGTGGTCGGAGCGGGTCGGCCGCGACAACGAGGCGATCGCGGCGCTCACCGTTCGCGCCATCCGCGGCGCCCGCCTGGTCGAGCTCGACGCCCCCACGATCGTCCTCGACCGCGAATGCGTCGCCGCCCAGCGGGCCTTCGAGGCCGCGCTCGACCTGCTCGCGCGCCCGCCCGGCGACCCCGCCCGCGCCCCCGGGCCGCTGTGGGGCTGGCGTCCCGCCCCGCTGCAGGAGGACGACGACGAAGACCACGTCCCCGGCGCCCTCTACCGCTTCCACCTCGCCGGCGCGCCCGCGGTCAGCGACGCCCACGACCGCGACGTCCACCACCGCGCCCCCCACCGCCCCGAGGTCCCGCGCGCCTGCGTCCTGGCCGACGGCGACCGCGCCCTGGTCCAGCTCGCCTACCTCATGCTGCTCGTCCACTGGCCCACGGGACATGTCCTCTGGACCATGCCGGCGACCGAGGCCCGGCTGCTCGGCGCCCGCGGGGACTGGGCCCTGTTCGGCGACGAGTACGGGCGTCAGCTCGACGACGACGACCCGGAGCTGCTGCGCGGCCTGTACGCCCTCGACCTGACCTCGGGGACATGGCTCGAAGGACCGTACCCGGACGACCTGCCGGCGATCTTCGTCGAGAAGAGCGAGCCCGAGGACGCCTGGCTGACCGACTGGCGCGGCCAGCGAGCGGCGCCGGGCGACGCGGACTGCTCGGGCGACCGCCCCGACGAGTGGGCGCGCAGCCCGGACCACCGCTACCTCTGGATGTCGTCCAGCCCCGACGACGGCGCGATCGTCGACACCGAGCGCGGCCTCGCCGTGCTGATGCTCAGCCACATGCGCGAGCCGGCCGGCGCGGACGTCCCGACCGTGGCGCTGACCGGCCCCGAGCGCGACGAGGACGGCGAGCTCGACGACCAGCGCGGCGCCGGCGTCGCCATCGCCCGCTCGCGCGGCGAGTGGCGCACGCTCCTGCCCGACGGCCGCCTGCGGCGCGACGGTCGGGTCGCGCTCGTGTTCACCGGCGGCGCGATCGAGTGCGCCGCCTTCGACGCGACCGGCGATCGCCTGCTCCTCGTCAACCGCGACGCCCTCCACGTCGTCGACGTCGCGCGCGGCCTGCCGCTCGTCCGGCTCGACCTGCGCCCCCTGGCGCCCGCGCTGGCGCTGCCGGCGTCGCTCCCGCGCGAGCTCGCCGACCTCGTGCTGGCCCACCACGGCACCCTCGCCGCCGCCCTCGCCGAGCCCGACGCGCTCCTGCAGGAGCGCGTCGGGCTCGACGACGCGCAGCTCGCCGACCTCCGCGCCGAGCCGGCGCCGCCCGTCCCGGCGCTTCTTCGGACATGCTCGTAGGGGCATGACCCTATGCCCATGTCTCGATGGGCATGTCCGATCCGACAGCCGCGGCAATCACCCGTCGCTCGGCGGCAGCACCCGCAGGTCCCACGGCTGATGCGCCGGGTCCGTCACCCGCAGCGCGACCCCGGGCGCGGCCAGGTCGACCTGGAACCCCGGGTGGACGAGCTCCTGCTCGAACGGCTCCTGCACGCTGTAGAACACCCGCTGCCCGTCGGCGCTGAAGGCTCGCGCGCCCGTCCCGAGCTGCTGCCCGTCCTGCAGCGGCGCGTTCACCTCGATGGGCGCGCCGGGAGCCGCCAGGTCGACGAGCCACAGCTGCCAGGACGGCGTCGCCTCGCCCGGGCCGACGTAGAGGAGCCGCGAGCCGTCGCCGTCGAAGCCGAGGAAGCCGGGGATCGTGCCGTCCTGGGGCAGCGGCGGGTTGACCCGCACCGGCGCCGGCGGCTGGTCGAGGCGCACCATCCACAGGTCGTCGCCGCTGTCGGCCGCCGCCTGCGACAGGTAGAACAACAGGGCCGGATCGGGCCCGAAGATGGTCCCGTGGAGCTGGCCCCCGGGCGTCGGCGAGGCCAGCTTCACCGGCGCCGACGGCGTCGGCCCGCTCAGGTCGACCGCGAACAGCTCGCGCACGTCGGGGTCCGTCTCGGCGTAGTACACGGCGAAGCGGCCGTCGGGTGAGAACTTGTCGTCCTTCGAGCTCACCCGGCCCGGCACGTCGTGCAGCGGCACCAGCGGGCCCGCGCTCGTGCCGTCGATGGCGAAGAACGACAGGTCGCCCAGCCCGTCGGCGCCCGTCCACTCCAGGCCCGCGGTCATGTCCTCGCGGTAATCGCCGTGCGGCAGCTCCACCGGCGACCCCGGCGGATCGGTCGTCATGTCGATCGCGCGCGTCCCCGCGGACGAAGTGAGGTCCGCGCCGTATTCATAGTAGAGCGTGGCGCCGTCCGGCGAGAACCACGCCTCGTGCACGAACGCCTCGTCCGCCGGCACCTCGCTGGTCAGCGCGATCGCCTCGCCGGCGTCGCCGGGCCCCGTCCCGGCCAGGAACAGCTGCACGACCTCGTCGCCGTCCGGATCGCCGGAGTAGGCGATCCGCGAATCGTCCGGTGACCACGCGAAGCCCCAGCCGCCGATGCCGCCGCCCGGCGCCAGCGGCGGGTTCCACACCTCGGGCACGCAGGTCCCGTCGGCCCCGACGTCGCACAGGTAGATCTGCGCGCCGACCCCGTCATACGAGGTGCGGCGCAGCGCCAGCCGGCTCTCGTCCCTGCTCCACCACGTCCCCAGGACCTCGAAGCCCGGCTCGCCCGCCAGCTCGACCCGCACCGGATCGCCGGGCATGGGCCCGGACATGTCGACCAGCCAGACCTCCTCGCCGAGCCGCGGGTGCCCCGCGACGAGCAGCATCCACCGCTGCGACGGCGACAGCCGGCCGGGGTACGGCAGGTGCCAGCCGGCCGGCAGGTTGTGATTGATCAGCACCGCCGGCCCCGGCTCCGGCCCCGTGCAATCGACGAAGTACATGTCGACGCCGACCTCGTCGTCGTCGGCGTAGACCACCCGCGCCGCCCCGGCCCCGTCGCCCGGCGCCTCCCCGGTCGTGTCGGTCGTCGTGGTCGGCGCCTCGCCCGTGGTCGGCGTCTCGCCCGTCGTGCTCGACTCCGTCCCCGTGGTCGGGTTCGTGCCCGGCTCCTCCGTGGTGCTCGCCGTCGGCTCCGTGCTCGCGTCCGTCGCGGGGCCCTCGCTGGTATTCGCCGTATCGCCCGGACAGCCCGCCGCAGCGGCCAGGATGCCCAGCATCGTCAGGGTGCGTGTCATCGTGTCCTCTCCGTCCGCACCCGGAGTACCCGCGCCGGCGCGGCGAATTGCGGGATCACGAACGTCGGTCGTGCGCCGGGTCGGGGGCGCGCACCCGCAGCGCGCGCCGCCGTCCGCGCCGGCACAGGCCGCGCGCGCGTGACGCCCCCGGCGTGCTGGCCGAAAGGACATGCGCCTCTGGACATGTCCAGAGGCGCGCCCTCGAAGCGCGCCGGCCTCAGTCGCGGAAGCGCTTGGTGAGGTCGGCGTAGGCGTCGATCCGGCGGTCGCGGAGGAACGGCCAGATCCGGCGGACCTGCTCGCTGCGGCCGCGGTCGACCTCGACCACGAGGACCTCGGGCGACTCGCCGCCCTTGGCCAGGAACTCGCCCTGCGGGCCGGCGACGAAGCTGTGCCCCCAGAACTGCAGGCCCGGGTTGACCCCGCTCGGGTCGGGCTCGTGGCCGACGCGGTTGCACACCACCACCGGCAGGCCGTTGGCGACCGCGTGGCCGCGCTGCACGGTGATCCACGCCTCGCGCTGGCGCATCCGCTCGTCCTCGGCGTCGCGCATGTCCCAGCCGATCGCCGTCGGGTACAGCAGCAGGTCGGCGCCGGCGAGCGCCATCATGCGCGCGCCTTCGGGGTACCACTGGTCCCAGCAGACCAGCACCCCGAGCTTGCCGACCGACGTCTCGATCGGGTTGAAGCCGAGGTCGCCGGGCGTGAAGTAGAACTTCTCGTAGTAGGCCGGGTCGTCGGGGATGTGCATCTTCCGGTACTTGCCGGCGATGCTGCCGTCCTTCTCGAGCACGACCGCGGTGTTGTGATAGAGGCCGACGGCCCGGCGCTCGAACAGCGAGGCGACGATCACGACCCCGAGCTCCTTGGCCAGCGCCGCCAGCTCGTTCGAGGTCGGGCCCGGGATCGACTCGGCCTGGTCGAACACCGCGGTGTCCTCGGTCTGGCAGAAGTACAGCCCCGCGTGCAGCTCCTGCAGCAGCACCAGCTCGGCCCCGCGGCGGGCGGCCTCGCGGATGCCGGCCACGGTCGTGCGGAGGTTGTGGTCGCGGTCACCCGTGTTCTGCTGCTGCACCAGCCCGATCGTCCAGGTCGCCTTGCGCGTGGTCATCTCGGCGCCTCTATACGGCAGCCGGCTGCCTGGCGCCAGCACTTCGTGCGCGAGCGCGCACCGGCTTGTGGCATGCTCGGGGCATGGCCTCGCTTCCCTTACGCCCCGCCGCCCGCACCTCCGTGGTCATCCTCACCGCGCTGGTCGCCACCCTCGCCCGTCCCGCCCCCGCCTCCGCCTGCGGCGGCATGGTCTTCCCCGCGCACGAGGAGCGCGTCGGCGGCATGAGCGACCAGGAGCTCGCCGTCGTGTTCGGCGCCGAGGAGACCGTGCTGGTCGCCTCGGCCGGCTACGACGCCGTCTCCGCGGCCGAGTTCGCCTTCCTCCTCCCGCTCGCCAGCGCCCCCGCCGAGGTCCGCGACGGCGATTCGACGCTGTTCCTCGCGCTCGACGAGTACAGCGCCCCGCGCGTCGCCGTGTTCGAGGACGAGGACGAGCCGATGGGCCTGTGCGGCAGCAGCGACAAGGCCGGCGGCGGCGACGGCCTCGGCGACCCGATGGGCGACCGCGGCGACGTCATGGTCGTCGACCGCGGCGAGACTGCCACCTACGAGTACGTCGTGATCGGCGGCGACACCGGCACCGCGATCGCCGACTGGCTGACCGACGCCGGCTACCCGCTGCCCGCCGACTACGCCGCCGCGCTCGCGCCCTACGTCGAGAACGAGTGGTTCTTCTTCGCCGCCAAGGTCAAGCCCGCGGCCGACAGCGGGGCGCTGGCGCCGATCGAGCTGCACCTGCCGCCGGCCCAGCCGGCGACCTTCGAGATCCCGCTGGCCATCGCCACCCACTCGATGAAGCCGGGCGCCGAGCTGCGGCTCACCACGTACTTCATCGGCGGCGGCCCGGTGCTGCCCCAGAACTACGCGGCGCAGGCCGTCGACGACGACGAGCTCGTCGCGATCTCGGACACCGAGACCAACTACGCCGAGCTCGAGGCCGCGGTGCTCGCCAGCGACCCCGAGGGCGCGTGGGTGATCGACTTCTCCAACCCGCTCTACGCCGGCGGCCTGGCCGAGGCCTACGACGAGGGCACCTGGGCCGGCCGCATCGATCCGATGACCAACAGCCGCGCCTGGCTCGAGGACTTCACCGCCCGCGCCGGCCTCGACGGCCTCCACCTCACCCGCCTCCGCACCGCCCTGAAGCCCGAGCAGGTCCGCGACCTCACCCTGCGCGCCGCCTCGGGCCCGCCGGTCGACAACCTCCACAGCGTCACCGTCGACACCGACTACACCGACGCCTGCCGGATCGACCGCACCGGCCGCCTCCCCCAGCTCCTGCTGCTCGTGCCGGTGCTGGCGTGGATCCGCCGCAAGCCGCGGCGCCGCTGACCGAAGGGCATGTCCGCACGGCCATGCTCTGAAGGTCATGTCCTTCCGGGCATGGCACGGGTAACATGTCCTGAAGGACACACCGACGTGCCGCCCTGACGCCGCCCCTGGCGCGGGCGACGACGCCCTGGACCCGCACGCGCGCGGGCGCGCCCCGGCCTCGCGCAGGTCGCTTGTCGCTCGGCAGCCGCTTCATCCGCCAGCCGTCGCTCGTCTACCCGAGCCGCTCGAGCAGCGCCCGGGCCTCGCGCAGGTCGGCCGTCTCGAGCCCCTCGGTGAACCACCCGTAGACGCCCGACACCAGCTCGCGGGCCTCGCCGGGGCTGCCGCGCAGGACCAGCAGGCGGGCCTGGCTGAGCGCCAGGCGCAGCTCCCACGCGCGGGCCTGCTGGCGGCGGGCGACCTCGAGCCCGCGGCGGAAGCAGTCCTCGGCGGTGCGCGTGCCCGACGTCATCCCGGTCGACAGCAGCAGCTCGCCGCGCAGGCGCAGCACCTCGGCCTCGAAGAAGCGCTCGCCGGAGCGGCGCATGAACTCCTCGACCTCGTCGACCTTGCGCATCGCCTCGTCGTGGCGGCCGGCCCGCCACAGCCCCCAGATCGCGGCCGCCTGGAAGAACGAGATCCCCGCCTTGGCGCCCGTCTTCGTCCACCTGGCCACGCCCTCGGCCAGCTCGGTCGCCCCGGCCTCGCGCTCGCCGACCCCGAGCTGGGCCCAGCCGCGCTGGATCTGGCACATCGCCAGCCACAGCTGCAGCTTGTGCTCCGTCGCCACCCGCTCGGCCCGGTCGGCCAGGTCGCGGGCCGCGTCGAACTCGCCGCGGTAGTTGTGGATCGTCGCCAGGTAGTTCATCGCGAACGCGATGCTCAGCGGATGCTCGATCTCGTGGGCCAGCGCCAGCGCCTCGCGGGCGCGCGTCACCGCCTGGTCGGGGTAGCCGAGGAACCACAGCACCCAGCCGAGGTACAGCCCGTTCGTCACCCCCGGGTCCTGGCCGTAGCGCAGCGCCAGCTTGCCGTGCTCGCGGCGGTCGTACAGCGCCAGGCCCTTCTCGGTCAGCTCGCGGCAGCCGGCGATCTCGCCGAGCAGCATCTGGCTGGTCCCGAGCGCGCGGTAGGCCAGCATGAGCATCGTGCGGTTGTCGGTGGTCTCGGCCTGGGCGACCAGCTGGCGCCCGAGGTTGGCCGAGATCTCGGCCGCGCCGCCGACCATGTAGAACTGCCACAGCTCGAGCACCGACGGGAACAGCTGGGCGTCGTCGCCGGCGCGGCGGCACAGCTCGCGGGCGCGGGCGTAGGTGTCGTGGACCTCGGGCGCCGCGTAGCCGCGGATCGACATCAGCGGCGCGCCGAGGGCCAGCTGCAGCGCCAGCTCCTTGCGGTCGCGCGCGTCGCCCTCGGGCCGGTCGCGCAGCAGCGCGATCGCCCGCGAATAGTGCGACACCGCGTCGGTGTTGGCCGAGCGCTGCACCGCCTTCTGTCCGGCCTTCTCGAGCCACTCGATCGCGCGCTCGCAGTCGCCGGCCTCGACGAAGTGGTGCGCCAACAGCTCGGGCTGCAGCTCGGCGAGCTCGGGGAAGTGGCCGAGGATCGCCCGCGTCGCCTGCTGGTGCAGGTACTGCCGGCGCGGCCGCAGCAGCGAGCCGAGCGCCGCCTCCTGGATCAGCGCGTGGCGAAACACGTAGCGGGCCGCCTGCTCGCTGCCCTCGACGCGGACGATGCCGGCCTCCACCAGTTGCATGAGGCCGGTGCGCAGCGTCTCCTCGTCGCGGTCGGACGCGCGGCGCAGCAGCGCGTAGGTGAAGTCGCGCCCGAGCACCGCGCCGAGCTGGGCCGCCTCGCGCCCGGCCTCCTGCAGGCGGTCGAGGCGGGCCAGCAGCAGCTCCTGCAGCGTGGCCGGGATGGCCGCCAGCGCCGAGCTGGCCTTGCGGACATCCGACTCCCGGCCCTCGCGCTGCCACACCTCCGCCGCCGTCTGCGTGATCTCCTCGACGAACAGCGGGATGCCGTCGGCGCGGGCCACCAGCTGCTCCACCAATTCTTCCGGCAGGGCCTGCCCGCGGGCCGCCAGCGCCACCATCGCCGCCGTCTGATTCGGCGACAGCCGGCGCAGCGCCAGCCGGTGCAGGTGCGGCCGCGCCGGCCAGTTGGGCAGGAGATCCGGCCGCGACGTCGCCACCACCATCAACGGCGCCTCCTCCATGCGGGTCACCAGCAGCTCGAGCAGCTCGAGCGTGCTCTGGTCGCTCCAGTGCAGGTCCTCGACCACCAGCAGCGTCGGCCGCTGCGCGGCCAGGGCCAGGACCGTGCGGATCAGCGCCTCCTGCACGCGGTTCTTCAGCAGGTCGGGCGACAGCTGCGGCGCGGTGTAGCGCTCGTCCAGCGGGATCGACAGCACCGCCGCGAACAGCGGCACGGTCTCCTGCAGCGGCACGCGCAGGCCCGCCAGCGCCGCCTCGACCCGCGCCAGCCGCTCGCCGGCCGACGCCTCGGGGTCGATGTCCATCGCCCGCATCGTCGCCTCGAGCAGCGGGTGCAGGGCGCTGTTGCGGAAGTGCGGCCAGCACTGGCACACCAGCCGCTGGTGGGCCTCCCCGACCGTGTACGCGCGCAGCGTCTGCACCAGCCGCGACTTGCCGAGCCCCGCCTCGCCCGACAGCAGCACGAATTGCCCGCGGCCCTCGCGGACATGGGCCCACAGCCTGCGCAGCGCGTCGATCTCCGCCTCGCGCCCGACCAGCGGCGTCAGCTCGTGCGCCGTGCGGTCGAACCGGCTGACCGTGCGGCTCGGCCGCAGCGCCCGCAGCACCTCGATCGTGCGCCCGCCGCCGGTCGGCCGCCGCTCGCCGCGGGCCTCGACCTCGATCGTCCCGCGGACCAGCGCGCGGGCGCGGCCGCTGAGCAGGATCTCGTGCGGCGCCGCCTGTCCTTCGAGCCAGGTCGCGACGTGCGGCAGCTCGCCGAGCAGCCGCGGCGCCGCCTCGTGTTCGCGCTTGTCGGCGACCACCGAGCCGCTGCAGATGCCGATCCGCGCCGCCAGGGCCGCCCCGCCCGAGCCGGCCAGCCCGCGCACCGAGTCGACGATCAGAAACCCGGCCCGCAGCGCCCGCTCGGCGTCGTCCTCGTGGGCCGCGGGCCAGCCGAAGCACACCAGCGCGTGCCCGCCGTGGGCCGCCACCACCGTCCCGTCGAGCTGGCGCGCCACCGTGGCGCAGATGTCCAGAAAGCCATCCAGCAGGTCGGCGTAGGCGTCGGCGTCCATCACCTCGGCGAGCGCCAGCGCCTCGACCAGCGAGCACGACAGCAGCGTCACCTGCCGCCGCTCGCTGCCGCGGCGGGCCCGCGGGCGCTCGCTCGGCTCCTCGCCCGCGCGGACTGGCCGCGCCAGCGCCAGCTCGAGCCCGACCAGCGCGTCGAGCAGCTCCTCCGCGGTGCCGAACCGGCGGGCCACGTCCTTGGCCAGCGCGCGCGCGGCCACCGTCTCGGCCAGCTCCGGCAGCTCGGGCCGGTACGCGCGGAGCAGCGGCGCCGGGGCCTCCGACAGCACGTTGGCGCGCACCTCCGACAGGTGGTCGCGCCAGAACGGCGAGTGCCCGCTGAGCATCTCGAACAGCATCACCCCGACCGACCACAGGTCCGTGCGGCCGTCCTGGTCCTCGCCGCGCCACTGCTCGGGCGACATGTAGCGCGGCGTGCCCGAGAGCGGCGACGTCGGGTGGTCGGCGCGCCCGGCCACCACCGACGCCAGCCCGAAGTCGACGATCTTCGCCCGCCCGTCGCGGGTCACGAACACGTTGGCCGGCTTGAGGTCGCGGTGGACGATGCTGGCCCGGTGCGCGTGCGACAGCCCGCGGACGATGTCGATGATCACCTCGACCACGCGGCGGGCCTCGAGCGGGCCCTCGGCCAGCACCGCGTCGAGCGGCCGGCCCTCGAGGTACTCCATCACCAGGAACGGCACGCCCGCGGCGCTGCCGAGGTCGAACACCCGCACGATGTTCTCGTGGCTGAGGCGCGCGCTGGCCCGCGCCTCGGCGCGGAAGCGTTCGACCAGCTCGCGCCCGCTGTCGTCGGTCGGCGCCTGCAGGATGAACTTGATCGCCACCGGTCGGTCGAGCAGCCTGTCGCGGGCCAGATAGACCACGCCCATGCCGCCGGCCCCGAGCCGCTCGAGCAGCTCGAAGCGCTGCCCGTCCTCGCCGCCGATCCGGTCGCCCTTCTTCGCCAGCGGCATGAACCCCGGCTTCTCGCCGGCGCCGTGGAGGATCGTCGTCTCCTCCGCGTCCGACAGCAGCTCCGCCGCCCCGCCGCTCCAGCGCGTCACCGTCTGCCCGAGGAGCGTCCCTTCCAGACCCGACGGCGCGATGGTGTCCTTCACATCCCCGCTTCTATCACGAGGGCGACGCCCTCGATCGCGCGCCACGGCCCGCGCGGTCCACATGGGGGTACAGGACCGCATTCGCAAGCGGGCGGAACCGCTCGGGCAATGCGAGCGCCGCGGTCGAGACCGACGATTCGCGCGAGGGCTGTCCTATCATTGGATCGCGGATCGACGAATCTCCGGACCCCCGACGAATCATCGTTCCTCGCGCCGAGGATCGCCGGCTCGAGTTCGCCCCGGCCCATTCCCGCTCACCGCCCGCGAGCGGCCTCTGCGGCGCTGCGACGGCCGCGGGCGACCCGGCTTGCCGCCCCGGCGAGCCGCGCTATCAGGTCCGGTCATGCCAGCACCCCTCGTCACCCCGCAGCGCACCCAGCAGTCGCCGATCAAGCTCAACACCCTCAAGAGCTATTACGCGCCCGAGCTGAGGCCGCTCGAGTTTCAATACACCAAGGTCGCCGGCACGCTCGTGGGCGAGGAGCTCGTGCTCGACCGGGCGGGTCCCGTCTCCCAGGTCGTGTTCGACGGCATGAAGTGTCCGCTGCGCAAGCTCCACTTCCACGCGCCGGGCGAGCACCGCATCGACGGCATGATCGCCGAGCTCGAGCTGCACCTCGTCCACGAGATCCTCGAATACCCCGACGCCTACCCCTCGGCCTACCTGTTCGTCGGCGTCATGCTCGCGCCCACCACCGACAAGACCGCCCCCGTGCACGCGCTCGCGCCCTGGCTGCGCGGCCACTTCGACGGCCGCGCCGTCACCCGGGCCGCGCGCGACGCCCGGCAGGACTACGAGATCGATCCCTCGATCTACCTGCCCGAAGACCGCGCCTACTTCCGCTACGAGGGCTCGATGACGACCGGCGACACCGAGGAGATCGTGACGTGGACGGTGCTGCGCGACCCGAAGGCCGTCGAGGGGCCCGGGCCGCTGCAGCTCGACCCCAAGACCAGCCGCCTCGTCCAGCCGCTGATGCGCCGCTACGTCCTCCGCAACTTCGCCCTGATCGCCTGAGCTCGCTCGGCGCCGTCGGCCGAGCGGTCGTCGCCGCTCACGGAGCCGGCGGGAGCTCGCTGACGAAGCGGGCGAGGAGCGTGCGCACCCCGTGCGGCGCGCCGAAGTCGACCACGAGCTTGCGCGCGTCGCCGTCGCCGATCTCCTGCATCACCCGCCCGGCGCCGAACTTCGGGTGCTGGACCCGCCGCGCCGCCGCGGACGCCGCGACGACCTGCCGCACGAGCCGGGGCACCAGCGCCGGCGCGGCGTCGGGCCGCGCGTGCGCCGGCACGGGCTCGCGGGCGCCCGGGTCGATCAGGTCGAGCTCGCACAACATGTCCCAAAGGCCATCCATCGGCTCGTCGGCGATCCACTTGTCGAGCCCGCGCGGCAGCTCGAGCTCGCGGCCCGACCACGCGGCGATCGCCGTCGTCGCCCACGGCCGCATCCGCCGCGGGACGCAGTAGAACACGTCCCGCGCGCGCGCCACGGCCACCTGGTCGCGGGGACAGCCGCGCGACCAGGCCGCCTCGGCGTGCGCGCCGATCTGGCGCAGCGTCATGTCGTAGTGGTCCTCGAGGTGCGGCACCCGGCACGCGAGCACCGCGAGCAGGGCGTCGGACAGCTCGGCCTCGAGGTCGCGCTCGAGCGCGGCGACCGCGTCGAGGTCGAGCTCGGGCGACCCTGCGACCCGCCGCGCCCACTCGTGGCGCGGATCGACGCCGGCGAACAGCACGTGGAGCTGGCGGTATTCGGCGAGGGTGGTGAGCAACGCTTCGGGCGCGGCGATCGGGCCTTCGGTGCGGGTCACGGCGCCCGATGCTACCGCGAACCTCGGCGCGATCGATCCGGCTCCGACTCCCACCGGGGCCCCCGGCGCCGCGCGGGGCTGCCAGCGGACCCGGCGTTCACGGGTGGCGATGACGATGCTGAAGCGCGTGCCCGGCCGCCGCCATGTAGCGGCGCGACTCGACCTCGTCGACCGCGAGCCCCAGCTCGCCGTGCAGGTGCGCCAGCGCGAGCGCCTGCATCGCCTCGGGGTGCTCGAGCGCCGCCGCCTGTTCGTAGAGGGAGACCGCGCGGGCCGGATCGGCCGGCATGCCGATCCCCGCGCGCGCCGCATTCGCCAGCATGAACATCGCGTCGGCCGAACCGGCGCGGACCCCCTGCTCGAACCACCGCACCGCCGCCGACGGATCGGCCGGCGCCCCCTGCCCGCTCTGACTCATGAGCCCGAGCTCGTACGCAGCCGACCCGGGCCGCGCCGCCTCCGCGGAGAGGAACAGCGCCCGCGCGCGTCCGACGTCACGCGCCACCTCCGCCGAGCCGCGCAGCAAGAGGCGCCCGAGCGCGACCTGGGCCCCGACATCACCTGCCTCCCCCGCCCTCGCCGCGTGCTCCACGTGCTCCGCGTCCTCGACGGGTTCGATGTGCCTGGCCCGCTCGTGAGCGTCACGGTCGCCCGCCGGCGCGCATCGGCACAGCGCGAGGATGAAGATGGCGCGTCGCATCACTTGCTCAGGTCGATCGCGTAGAGCGACAGCGACTTGCCGCTGCCGTCGTCCTGCTGGACCAGCGAGATCCCGGCGATCCCGGCCTCCTGCGCCTTCGGCAGGGCGTTCTGCGCCGACGAGAACGTCACCGGCCCCATCGTCACCACCTGCTTGAAGCGCCAGCTCCGGGCCGAGCCGTTGGCGGCACGGGTGAGCTCGGAGATCTTCTTGATGTAGGCGATGAGGACCTCGCGGTTGGTGTCGGGCGCCGCGTAGATCGTCTTCGTGCCGTCGAGGCCGGGGAACTGGCCGCCGCCGCTCGCGCGATAGTTGTTGGTGGCGACGATGAACTCGGCGTCGGGCTCGATCGGCGCGCCCTCGAAGGTGAGGTTCTTGATCCGGCCGCTCGCCTTCTCGCCCATCGGCGGCAGCGGCTGGGTCACGTCGATCTCGTACGAGACCCGGGGGTCGGTGATCATGTCGAAGTTGTAGCCGGGCATCGCGGGATTGATGAGCGGCTGCGGCGTCGCCACGGCGGGGTCGATCTGGTTGAAGCGGAGCGCCGCCGTCTCGAGCCAGTCCTGCAGCTCCGCCCCGGTCACCTTCACCGCCTGCGCCGTATTGGCGTAGAGGTAGAGGTCGGCCGCGTTGTTGATGGCGATGCTGCCGGCGGGCACGTCGGTGTAGTCATTGCCGCCCTGGAAGCCCGACTTGAACGGCGCGCTCATCGACAGCACCGGCAGGTCGGCGTACTCCGGCAGGTTGGCCTCGATGTAGGCCACGACATAGTCCGCCTGGGCCTGATTGACGATCTGGATCGCGCCGACGTCGCCGACGTCGGCGAACACCGTCGTCATCTCGAAGTCGGTCGTACCGATCGGCGTCTTGACGTAGGCGATCGTGGCCTCGTGCTCGGCCGCCACCAGCGGTGCGATCGACGGCTCGGCGTCGACGTAGATCTTGGCCTTGTCGGCCTGCCCCTCGCACATCCCCGCGAATGCGCACGGCTGCCCGGTGCGCCACTTCTGCTCGGCGTCGCAGGCCACGGGCAGCCCGCCCATGCACGTGGTGGAGATCGGCCGCGTCTCGACGATCGTCTCGCCGGCGTCGATCGTCCAGCGGTCGCCGCTGTGTACCAGCCCGAGCTTCATCACGCCGAGGTGCTGTCCCCAGAAGTTGGCCATCACCGCCGGCACGCCGGCGACCGAGCCGGCCGTCTTGTCGACCATCGGCAGGTCGAATTGCGGCAGCGTGCTGGCCGCGTTGGGGAACACCTGGTGCGAGTGGCCCATCAGCATCGCGTCGATCCCCGGCACCTGCGCGAGGTACCAGCCCTGATTCTCGAGCGCCGGCGTGTACTCGGCGTCGTCGAGCCCGCCGTGGATGATCGCCACCACCAGGTCGGCCCCCTGCCCGCGCAGCGCCTCGACCAGCGGCGGCACGACCTCCTGGACCCCGGCGGTGTAGACCTTGCCGTCGAGCCACTTCTTGTCCCAGTTGAGGATCTGCGGCGGCGTGATGTCGACGAACCCGATCGTCAGCGTCGACTCGATCGGGGCCTCGTCGGGGCCCACCGCCGTGATCGTGCGCGACAGCAGCGCCGTCGCCGGGAACAGCGTCGCCTCGCTGGAGACGCTGAACACGTTGCTCGACAGCTGCGGGAACGCCGGGCCGGCGCACGCGTCCATGCCGGCCAAGTCGAGCCCGGCGACCTCGAACGGCGTGTGCGTCACCTGCGACAGGAACGGCAGCCCGTAATTGAACTCGTGGTTGCCGATCCCGCCGACGTCGAACTCGAGGTGGTTCATCACCTTGTAGATCGCCAGCGTGTCCGCGCAGTCGATCGGCTCGACCAGCGCCTGGAAGTCGGCCAGCACCGTCCCCTGGATCGTGTCGCCGTTGTCGACGAGGAAGGTGTTGGCGAACTCCTGGCGGGCCTGCTGGATCAGCGTCGCCGTGCGCTCGAGCCCGAACGACGGGTCCTCGGTCAGCTTGAAGTAGTCGTAGCCGAGGATCGTCGTGTGCAGGTCGGTCGTCTCGAGCAGCGCGACCACGGCCCGCGCGCCCTCCGGCGTCGCCGGCTCGCCGGTGCTGCTCGCGCTCGTGTCCGACGACTGCGTCGCGTCCGAGGTCGAGGTCGTCGGGGTCGTCGAGGTCGAACCGGTGGTGCCGCTCGAGTCGAGCGTACCGCTCGATTCGGTGGCCGAGGACGCCGACGAATCGCCACAGGCGATGGGAGCGGCCGCCGCGAGGGCGGTGAGCGCGAGGATGCGGGACGAGACGCGCATTGTCATGACCCCTTCGAGCGAGCGCCAGCGATGTCGTCGCGGCGGCGGGCGGATAGTGCCCAGGGCGATTTCGCCGTGTCAAGCTCCGGACGGCGTCGTGCGCACGTCGATATCGACAATGCCCTCACAGGCGCGTCACACCCATGAATCCGACGCGCCCCGCCGCACTTCCCCGGGGCATCCCCCATGGCCGCGTCATGGCGACGGGGGCGCTGCCCGTCCATCGACGTCGAGCTCGATCGTGAACTGCTGGTCGGCGTCGACGAGGTAGCGGTCGAGCAGCGGCGAGTAGGTGCGGACATGCACGGTGCGGCCGTCGGGCATGAGCTCGAGCAGGCGCAGGTAGCCCTCGCCGCCGACCGCGCGCATCTGATAGTTGGCGAGCATCTGGTGGACGACGCGGCCGTGGTCGTCGACGCTGGCGAGGTAACCGGTGCCGTCGCCGAGGATGTGCCCGCTCAGGGTCATGACGAAGCGGTGGCGGCGGACCAGCTTCTGCCACAGCTCCTCGCCGTCGTTGACCGACCCGGGGGTCGCGTAGTCGTGGGGGTTGTGCTTCTGCGGGTGCAGCGCGTCGGTGTGGTCCTGACGCAGGTCGTTGTTGTCGAGGTACGCGTGGGTCACGAGGATCCCCAGGTGATCGGGGTGCGCGGTCATCACCGCGTCGGCCCAGGCGACGACCTCGTCGCGCGGACCCCACTCGAGCATCAGCGCGATCCAGGCGTGGCCGCCGGCCTCGAACACGCGATACGTGTTGTCGAGCTTGCCCGCCTCGAAGGCCCCGCCGAAGCTCGGCGACGCCGCGGCGTCGGCGAACGAGAACCACTCGTTGAGGCCGGAGTCGCGGCTGGTGGCCGTGCCCGAGGGGCCGTAGTCGTGGTTCCCGGGCACGAGGGCGTACGGGACCACGCCGTCGAGGAGGCTCATCGCCGCGCTGGCCCGCTCCCACTCGAGGTCCGTGTTGTTGTGGACGATGTCGCCGAGGTGAAAGACGTGGGCGATGCCCAGCTCCTCGGCCTTCTGGGCGATCCACCAGGCCTGCATCTCGAGCAGGCCCGGGTATCCGAGCGCGTAGTACTGGGTGTCGGGCAGCACGGCGAACACCGTCGAGCCGGGGGTGAACGGCGACGACTGCAGCGACCGCGGGGCGCTCGCGGGCGGCTCGTCGGCGGCGAGCGCCGCCCGTTCCTCGTGGCGCTCGGAAGTCATGACATCGTCGATAGTCTCGATCTGCGCCGACTCCTCGTCGGTCTCCCAGCCCGAATCATGGCAGGCCGTTGCGAGCAGGCCGATGCCGAAAAACCACGCGTCCCCGGAGATCCTCATGCCGCGAATGCTGGCAGTCGCCGGCGTCATCCTGGCGGAGCGCCGGAAACTTCTCTCCGCCGATTGTCACGAGCCCGTGGCGAGCGGGCGCGCCGCCGGGACGCGACGAGAGGGCTCGCCTGTCTTTGCAGACATGTACGAAGTGACTACCCGGCGGCGCAGGCGCCGGGTAGCAGGATTGCCGCTCGCGGGCCGGCCGGCGCGACCGACGACCCGAGGAGGATTTCGCGGCGCGGCTCCGCGTCGAATCGACCCGCCGAGCGCCGCGTCGACGTGCCGACCTCCGCTGCTCCCTGGTTGATGTTTCCGCTGGCCCCACCGCCCGGACACGTTAATTCGCCGCCGTCCGAATCGTCGCAGTGAACCTGGACCGTGGCGGCCCGAATGTGCCGTGGACGAGCCGTCGGGGGCCCGGTCTGCGCCGGCTCGACGATGCACGCGGCGGGTTTTGTCCTGCCCGTCGCGCTCGCGCCGGTGATGGTGCCCACGCTCGTCGGCTCGCCGCTGCTGCTCGCCGCGCTCGCGCCGGTGCTCGCGCCGGTCGTGCTCGTGTTGTTCGACGCGTCGTCGCCGCGCTCGCACCGTTGCGCGGGTCGGAGCGACGTCGTCGCCTGCGCCCACGGCATCGAAGGCTCCTCGCCGCCGATCGACCGCCTCTCGGCAGGGTCCGTGCGACTCGCGGCGCAGCGCCGCGTGCTCCGCGTCGTAGCGGCCGGCGCGACGAGCCGCGCGAGGCCGCGAGTCGAAGCCGGCGGCCGTGGCGTTGGCGGCCCCGGAGGGTCACCGTCGCGTCAAATCAGGCGGCCGGTGCCGGCGGCGCCGCGCTCCCGTGTCATGGTGCCGGCGTGGCGACCCACGCGATCGTCCTGTCGGTGCTCGGGGCGCTGGCGCTGTTCTTGCTCGGGCTCGAGGAGTTGTCGAGCGCGCTGCAGTCGCTCGGCTCGGAGCGGATCCGCGCATGGCTGCTGCGAATGTCGCGGCGGCCGTGGCTCGCGCTGCTCACCGGCGTTTGGACGACCGCCTTGCTCGACTCGTCGTCGGCGGTGATCGTGCTGCTGATCGCGCTGGTCGACGCGGATGCGCTCGACTTCGAGAACGCGCTCGGGATCGTGCTCGGCGCCAACATCGGGACCACCGTCTCGAGCCAGATCATCGCGCTGAACATCGGCCAGGCCGCGCCGGTGTTGCTGTTCGTCGGGGTGCTCGGCCGGCTGTTCGCGCGCTCGCAGCGGACCGAGCTGCGGCTGCGCGTCCTCACCGGCGTCGGCCTCGTCTTTTATGGCCTCGAGGCGGTCGAGGCCGCCGTGGAGCCGTTGCGCGCCGCTCCCGACGTCCTCGCCTGGCTGCAGTCGCTGACGGAGCCGATGCGGGGGCTCGTCGCCGGCGGCCTGGTCACGCTCGTGATCCAGAGCTCGTCGGCGACGCTCGGGCTGGCGATCCAGGTGTGCAACGGCGGGATGATGCCGTTGACGGCCGGGGTCTCGGTGATGCTCGGCGCGGAGATCGGCACGTGCGCCGACACGCTCGTGGCCTGCTCCGGACGCAGCCGGGCGGCCGTGCGCACCGGCCTGTTTCACCTGCTCTTCAACATCGTCTCGGTCGCGCTCGGCGCGGTGTGCATCGGAGTCCTGACCGCAGGCGCCGCTGCGCTCAGCCCCGGCGCGTCTGCAGGGCGGCAGCTGGCGAACGCGCACGTGCTGTTCAATACGATCGCGGCCCTGCTCGCGCTGCCGCTCGTGCCGTGGGCCGCCCGCGGGCTGCGGCGATGGCTCCCCGACCGCCGCCCCGCGTGACAACCGACCCATGGCCTCGCGGGTGGTTTGCAGGAATGGAAAACGGGTTGCCATGGATGCACGTTGCTGGGCACCCGTCCGCCCTGCATCCTTCGCGCCCATGTACGACTTTACGGGCAAGACGGTGGTGGTGACCGGCGGTTCGATGGGCATCGGGGCGGCCTTCGCCCGCGAGCTCGCGCGGCTCGGCGCGCGGTTGGTGTTGGTCGCGCGCAGCGAGGAGAAACTGCGCGCGCTCGCGGCCGAGCTCGCGGCCGGACACGGCGTCCGCGTCGACGTGATCGCCGAGGACCTCGCGCGCCCCGGCGCCGCGGCGCGCGTCCACGCGGCGGTGCAGGCCCTCGGCCTGGAGGTCGACGTGCTGATCAACAACGCCGGCTTCGCCACCTACGGCGCGTTCACGACCGTCGACCTGGCGACCCAGCGCGAGGAGATCGATCTCAACGTCGGCGCCCTGGTCGAGCTGACCTACCTGTTCCTCCCGGACATCGAGCGCCGCCGCGGCGGCGTCATCCAGGTCGCCTCGACGGCCGCGTTCCAGGCCGTGCCGTACATGGCGGTGTACGCCGCCAGCAAGGCGTTCGTGCTGTCGTTCAGCGAGGCCCTGTGGGCCGAGTACCGCGGCCGCGGCGTGCGGGTCCTGGCGCTGTGCCCCGGCGCCACCGACACCCCGTTCTTCGCGCGCGCCGGCGAAGCGGCCGCCTTCGGCAAGAAGGCCGCCGCCGAGGACGTGGTCCGCCTCGGCCTCAAGGCCTTCGCGGCCGACCGCTCGCACGTCGTCCACGGCCTGAGCAACTACGTCACCGCCCTGTCGAGCCGGTGGTTCACCCGCGAGTTCGTCGCCAGGCTGTCCGGCCGACTCATGCGGCCGAAGCCGGCCAGGGAGCTGCACGCCACGGGCGCGACGCAGCCCTGATCGGCGCGCGGCCGGCTGCCGGCCCGACCCGGACCCCGTCCGCTCCCTGGCGCGCCGGCGCTCGGTCGCGGTCCTGGGATCGACGCACTCGGCCGCCAGCATCGCGGCGAGCGGCACGAGCAGCGTCACGCGCGGCTCGCCGCCGGTCGCCCCGTTTTTGCGGGAGCGACCGGCGTCGTGTTCACGGCATCAGCGTCAGCGTCAGCGTCACGCTGTCGATCGTGCCGGCGTCCGAGCCGGCGCGGTCGCCCGCGCAGAACTTCCACGTGCCCTTGGCGGCGATGCCGTCGAAGTCGGCGAAGCTCAGGCCGGGGCCGGCGCCGTGGTTGGGGAAGTAGTCGCAGGCCCCGTCGGCCTGGCACACGGTCGCCCCGTCGGCGAGGGTGTTGCCCATCAGCTCGGCGTTCTTCAGCCCGCCGTCGCGGAACAGCACCGGGAAGTCCTTCGAGATGTTGGACGAGTCGCCGCCCGAGCCGGACACGCCGTCGTCGAGCGGCTCGGTGTTGCCGGGGCGGCTCATCACCGTCAGCACCTTGTTGTCGGGGCTGACCAGCTTGAACACCAGGTCGCCGACCCACGTGTGGGTGATGCCGACCTGCAGCGTGACGTCGGCGACCTTGTTGGCGTTGTTGACGTTCAGGTTGACGCAGGCCATCTGCGCCAGCTGGCCCTTGTACGTCCCGTCGGGCACCGCGACGCCCAGCCCGGTCAGCTTGACCTGCGCCCCGAGCTCGAGCTTGCACGTCGCGTCGCAGCCGTCGCCCGCGACCGCGTTGCCGTCGTCGCACTGCTCGGTGTCCATGCGCAAAAAGCCGTCGCCGCAGGTCGCCGTCTGGCACTGCACGCACGCGTCGGTGTCGATCGGGTTGCCGTCGTCGCACTCCTCGACGCCCGCGAGCACCAGGCCGTCGCCGCACTCCGCCTGCTGGCAGATGTTCGTGCACGCGGCGTCCTCGGCGTTGGCGTCGCCCTCGTCGCACTCCTCGCCCGCCTGGACGAAGCCGTCGCCGCACGCCGCGTTCTTGCACACCGTCGTGCAGGCGTCGTCGTTGCTCTGGTTGGCGTCGTCGCACTCCTCGTCGGGGGCCTTGAAGCCGTCGCCGCAGACGTTGTCGGTGCAGTCCGACTTGCACCACGCCTCGTCGCCGTTCTTGGGCCCGTCGTCGCACTGCTCGTGGTTGTCCCACACCAGGCCGTCGCCGCAGGTCGGGAGCTGGCAGCCGAGGGTGCAGTCGCCGGTGTCCTTGTTGTCGGGGCCGAGGTCGCAGGCCTCGCCCGCGCTGCCCTGCGTGAACCCGTCGCCGCAGGTCGCCGGCTTGCACAGCGTCGTACACGCGTCGTCGTTGTCGGCGTCGCCGTCGTCGCACGCCTCGCCGGCGTCGAGCACCCCGTTGCCGCACGCCTCGAGCTCGCACGCCGCGTTGCAGCCGTCGCCGGGCTCGGTGCCGCCGTCGTCGCAGGCCTCGCTCGGGCTCCGATCGCCGTCGCCGCAGACGTTGAGCACGCAGCCCGCCAGACACTCCTGCCCGGGGCCGTTGTCCTTGCCGAGGTCGCAGGCCTCGACGCCGTCCTGGACGAAGCCGTCGCCGCACACCGCCTGCTTGCATGCCGCCGTGCAGGCCGCCGTCGGGCCGTTGTTCGCCTCGTCGTCGCACTCCTCGCCGACGACGTCCTGGACCAGCCCGTCGCCGCAGGTCGCGCTCGTGCAGGCGTTGGTGCAGGCGTCGGTGTCGACGCCGTTGCCGTCGTCGCACTCCTCCATCAACCCGGCCACCCCGTCGCCGCACTCCGGCACCGCGCACGCGTTGGTGCACGCGTCGCCGTCGCGGCCGTTGCCGTCGTCGCAGCCCTCCCCCGGCCCCACGGCCCCGTCGCCGCACACGTTCGGCGTGCAGTCGGCCTTGCACGCCTTGCCGTCGCCGTTGTCCGCCCCGTTGTCGCAGCCCTCGCCGGCCTCCACCACCCCGTTGCCGCACTCCACCGGCGGCATCCCGGTCGTCGAGTCCGTGTCCGTCTCACCCGGCTCGCCGGTCGTCGTCGACTCGCCGGTCCCCGTCTCGCTCGCCGACGCCGTCTCCGTGGTCGAGGTCTCCGGCTCGCCCGAGCTCGTCTCGTCGACCGCCGTCGTGTCGGTTCCGGTGCCGGTCTCCGTGCCCGTGCTCGTCTCGTCGACCCCCGTGGTCCCGCTCCGCCCGCCGCAGCCCGCGGCCAGCGCCGCCGTCATCACCAGAGCGCACAGATCGCCCTTCCCTACCCAACGCTCAAATCGCATCGGCCGACAGTAGAGCCCGGCACGAATGCCGGCAACGCGCAATGTCGTGCCTGCGCGGGCGAACGCGTGCATTCGCATGATCTCGCCCCGCGACCCCGGCGGACCAGGCGCAATGTCGTGCCGCGGGCGAACGCGGACAGTCCTATGATTTCGCCCCGCGGCGCGACCGGCGACGCGCAACGTCGGGCCTCCACGGGCGAACGCGGACACTCGCATGATTTCGCCCTGCAGACAATTACTCCGCGGCGATCGCAGGCGTCGCCTGGCCGAGCCCGCGGCCGTCGCCGCGCGCGCGTGAATCAGCGCTTGCCCGCGGCGCGAGGGGCCCGGCGATGCCGAATCAGCGCGCCCGCCCGACGCACGGCTCGCCGGCTCGCGCCGCCCGTCACGGCTCGCACACGCACGCGCACGCCGGATGGGCGGCGTCGGCCGCGGCGCCCGATTCGCACGCGTCGTAGCCGAGCGCCTCCGCATAGCACCTGTCCACCAGCCGCGTGGCGCCCTGCGCCTCTTCGCGGAACGCGGGCGCGATCAACATCCCCGGCTGCCCCGGCTGCGACCCGTGGCACCCCCGGATCGGCAGGCAGGCCGGCGGGACCGCCTGCTCGGCGAAGGGCACGCAGCGCTGCTCGTCCACCGTCTCGCAGTCGCCGGTGACGACCACGGTCCGCACCCAGGCGCAGCGATACGAGGACTTCACGATCCCCTCGCACGCCGCCGCCGACTCCGCCGCCCCGCAGGCCGCCACCGCCGCCTCCTCGCCGTCCTCGCGCTCGCACCCGCCACCGACGGCGAGCGCGAGCACCAGCAGCGCCAGGGTCGACGGAGCCGCACCGGGGCGTGAATCGTTCGCGCGGTCGCTCATCCTGGCGGAGAGGTTAACACACCCTCCGGCCGCCGAAGGCCTGCCCGCCGCGCCCGCTCAGCGGATCGATCGGTACCCACCCCGCACCCCGCGCTTCGACAGCACGATCTGCCACAGTTGATTGCGGCAGCCGGCGCGGAACGACCCGGCCATCGTCTGCAGGTAATAGCTCCACATCCGGTAAAACCGCGCCGGCATCGCCGCCCCGCGCGCCTCCGCGTAGCGGACGAAGTTCGCGTGCCAGGCCATGACCGTGCGGTCGTAGTCGGCGCGGAAGTTGTGCCAGTCCTCGATCACGAACAGGCCCTGGACCGCGCGGCTGATGTCGGCGGTGGCCGGCAGCGCCCCGTTGGGGAAGATGTGGCGGTTGAGCCAGGCGTCGGTGCGTCCGTGCTCGTTGCCGATCGTGTGCAGCAGGACCAGCCCGTCGTCGCGCAGCAGCCGGTGGGCCGTGGCGAAGAACTCGCGGTAGTTGCGGTGGCCGACGTGCTCGAACATCCCCACGCTGCAGATCTTGTCGAACGGGCCCATGCGCGTGAGCGCCGGGTCGCGCCAGTCGAGCGCGTGGTACTCGGCCCCGCGCCCGTCGTCGTGGGCGGCGGCCCAGTCGCGCTGCGGCGCCGACACCGTGACGCCGACCGCTCGCGCCCCGCGGGTCCGGGCCGCGTGGCGGACCAGCCCGCCCCAGCCGCAGCCGATGTCGAGCAGCGACTCGCCTGTCCCGAGGTACAGCTTGGCGCAGACCAGCTCGAACTTGGCCCGCTGGGCCGCGTCGAGGTCGTCGGCCGCGCGCCAGTAGGCGCACGAGTAGGCCATCGTCGGCCCGAGCATCGCCGCGAACAGCGCGGTGTCGAGGTCGTAGTGGACCTCCGCCACCTGGATCGCGCGCCGGCTCGACTGCAGGTTGACCAGCCGCGACGCCGTCGCCAGCACCGCCGTGCGCCAGTCGAACAGCGCCTCGTCGCCGCTGGTCGCCAGCACCCGCGCCGTCAGCTCGTCGATCGCCGCGCAGTCCCACCAGCCGTCCATGTAGCTGTCGCCGAGCGCCAGCGACCCGCCGAGCGCGACCCGCCGCCAGAACCGCGGGTCGTGGACGTGGATATCCCAGGGGTCAGGTCCGCCCACGCGCGCCCCGGCGCGCTCCAGGGCCCGCTCGATCGCCCGTCGCGCCGCGCTGCCCTCGCCGCCCACGCCGTCAGCCCCGCTTCTTCAGCGCCGCCAGCGCGCTGGCCTGGGCGCGCACGCTGTCGGGGGCCATGACGACCTGCATCGCCATCCGGTCGAGCTCGGGGTGGGCGGCGATCGCCGCCAGCGTCGGCTGCTGCAGCGCCTGCTTGCTGGCCGCGTAGGCCGACGCGCTGTCGACCCCAATCCGCCGCGCCTCCTCGAGCGCCGCCGCCAGCAGCTGCTCGGGCGCGACCACGCGGTGGAGCACGCCCAGGCGCTGCGCCCCGGCGACGTCGTAGAGCTGGCCCGACAGCGTCATCTCGGCGGTCGCCGGCGTCCCGAGCGCGTAGCGGACCATCTCGATGTACGTCCACGGCATCGGGATCCCGACCGGCACCTCGTTGATGGCGAAGCGCGCGCGGCCCTCGGCGCCGACCCGCACGTCGCACGCGACCGCCAGGATCAGCCCGCCGGCGAACGTGTTGCCGTTGATCGCCGCCACCGTGCGCCGCGGCAGGGTGAACACCCGCAGCAGGCTGCCGCGGAAGCGGTCGAACCACGCCTGCAGCTCGTCCATGTCGTTGCGAGCGAACCGCGGGAACACGTCCTCGAAGTCGAGCCCGGCCGAGAACGTCTTGCCCTCCGCCGTCAGCACCACCGGCAGCGCCGGGTGTTCCTGCTCGACCTCGTCGAACGCCGCGTGCAGGTCGCCGAAGAACTCCGGGTTCATGCGGTTGACCGGGTTCGAGCGCATCGTGACGATCACGGCGCCCTCGCTGCGTTCCACGCTCCACCTCATACGAATGGCTCCCCGCGCTCGCTCGCGCCGGCTGTCCCTTGCGACAGGCTCGTCGGCGTCTTCAGGTCCCACACCAGGCCGAGCGCCGCCCACAACCGCAGCACGTACCAGCCGACGTCGAACTCCCACCACACGTGGCCCTGGCGGGCCGACGACGAGAACCGGTGGTGGTTGTTGTGGAACTCGCCGAGCGCCAGCACTCCGAGCGGCCAGTGGTTGCGGCTGAGGTCCTCGCAGGCGTAGCGGCGGTAGCCGCCCCACGCGTGGCTGAACGACTGCACCCAGTGCGTGATCTCCCAGATCAGCACCGTCGGCAGCAGCCCGCCCCACAGCACGCCCTCGACACCCCAATAATGATACAGCCCGACGCACATCGCCGCGAACGGCACGAAGTGCCAGGTGTCGAGCCAGCGCAATTCGGGGTAACGCGCCAGGTCGGGGATCGCCGCGTGCTCCGTCACCCGGTTGCGGCGGTCGAGGAACCACAGGTAATGCGAATAGAAGAAGCCCTGGAACTGCGGCGAGTGCAGGTCGCGGCCGGTGTCGGCGTGGCGGTGGTGGCGGCGGTGCGTCTCGGCCCACCAGATCACCCCGCCCTGCAGCGTCGTGCTGCCGAGCAGCGCCAGCAGGAGCTGGAACCACCGCGACGTCTTGAACGCGCGGTGGGCGAAGTAGCGGTGGAACCCGACCGTCAGCGCGAACATCCGCACCGCGAAGCAGCCGGCGAAGATCGCCAGCGCGTGCCACGACAGCCCCGTGTACACCACCCCGAGGCACAGCGCGTGGACCAGCAGGTAAAACCCCGCCGCCGACCACGACAGCTGCGACAGCGGCAGCGAACCCTTGCGGCGGCCCTCCTGCATCGTCTCAGCTCCCGGCCGCCTCGAACGGCGCCGCCTCGGCCGGCCGCACCGCCGGCAGCGGCGCCCCCGGCCGCCACTTGCGGTCGTACACGTAAAGCTCGCGCGCCAGCCCGCACGCCGCCAGCGCGCGGACGATCGCCCAGCCGACGTCGAACTCCCACCAGCGGGTCGAGAACTTGGCCGAGCGCGGGAACCGGTGGTGATTGTTGTGAAGCTCCTCGCCGGCGATCACCAGCGCCAGCGGGACCACGTTGCGGCTGCCGTCGCGGGTCTCGTGATTGCGGTACCCCGCGTGGTGCCCGAGCCCGTTGATTACCCCCGCGCACAGCGGCATCCACATCAGCTGCAGCGCGAAGCCCAAGAGCCCCAGCCACGGCCCCAGCAGCCCGAGATACATCGCGGCCAGCAGCGCCAGCCCGAGGTTGCTGCGCCCCTCGTAGAGGTTGCGCTCGAGCCAATCATCGGGGCAGTCGTGCCCGAACCGCCGCAGCGTCGCCTCGTTCGTGCTCTCGCGGAAGTAATAGCGGTACCCGGCGAAGAAGATCGGCGCGATCCCGTGGACCACCGGCGAGTGCGGGTCGCCCTCGCGGTCGACGTACGCGTGGTGCTTGCGGTGGACCGCCACCCACGCCCGCACCCGCGTGCCCGTGGTCAAGAAGATGAGGAAGCGGAACACGTGCGCCGGCGCCGGGTGCAGCGCCACCGCCTTGTGCGCCAGCGCGCGGTGGGCGTAGACGCTGATGCTGATGTTGGCCAGCCAGCCGAACCCGACGCAGAGGAGGAGGACCGAGAGCACCGCGCAGATCCTTATCAGGCGCAGCCCGGGCGCGTCAACGCCGGCGCACGGGGACGCGCCCCGAGTCCTCCCGGCGCCGGGCGGCTGCTTCACCCCTCGACACCCCATGACATGGCCCTTCTGCCATGCCCGATCGAGCATGTTTTAAAGTTAACCTCACGCCTCGTCCGCCCGCGGCGCGACCGCGGCGACCGCCCGGTGGACCGCCGGCGGATCGATCACCGCCAGGTACAGCAGCACCATCGTCGCCGAGAACGTGTGGACCGGCAGCAGCACGTACAGCCCGGCGTGGAACGCCGCGCCCAGCGGCAGCAGCCACCGGTGCCACCGGGGTCGCCACACCCCGATCGCCAGCGCGAACTCCAGGGCGACCACCGTCCACGCCGCCGTCGCCGACACGATCGTCAGACCTGTCCCGAGAGGCAGGTCCGAGCCGACGTAGTAGAACCCCGCGATCTGCTCGAGCCGCGCCCCCGACAGAAAGCCGGCCTCGCACTTGTCGATCGCGCTCCACAGGTACACCGCCGACAATTGCGCCGTCATGAGCCGCAGCCCGAGCAGCGGCCCGCGCTCGGCCGGCGCCGGCAGCCCGCGGTCCCGCGCCCGCGCCAGCGCCCGCCAGCGATCGACGGACAGCGAGCGCCCGCACGGCGTCAGCGCGCACAGCACCGTCGCCGACATCAGCAGGAAGTGGTGGTGGTGGATCCACGCCGTGCGCCCGCCCGCGGCCCCGACCGCGAAGTACATCGTCGCCACCACCGCCGCCGCCGTCGCCGTCGCCGCGCGCGTCCACAGGCCGACGAGCATCGCCGCCGTCGCCGCGAAGAAGCCGACCGACAGCGCCAGCATCGCCGGCCCCTCGGCCTGCACGAGCACCATGTCCTCGCCCCAGCGGGCCCACAGCAGCAGCGCGAGCCCGATCCGGATCAGCGCCATCGGCACCGTCGAGCCCTCGGCCCCGGCCCACGCCACGAGGCGCGCCCACGCGGATTCACGGGTCTTCATGCCCACGCGGCCGCGTCCCCGGGATCTGCGGCCGCGGCGGCAGCGGCCGGCACAGGTCGTGTTCACCGGCGTGCAGCGGCACCCAGCCGCGCATCGTCGCGATGCTGGCGCGCGCGCGCAGGTCGACCGCCCCGAGCTTCCCGCACAGCTCGCCGGCCACCCGCAGCAGCCCCGCCTCGCCGTTCATCGACCGCAGCCAGCGCGGGGCGGTCCGCCGTTCGCGGCCCAGCGCGGCGTAGCGATCGATCGGCGTCTCGCGCCCGTCTCCGTCGCGGACGCTGAACTCCGCGACCACCAGCCCGACGCCGACCTCGTTGAACAGCTCCCAGTCGCGCACGAACCGGCTGCGCCCGCCGAACACCTGGCGGTACGCCGGCATCAGCAGGAGCCCCGCCGCGACCGCGACGAACACGAGCGCCCGGGTCCGCGTCGCCGTCGTCGTCGTCACGGCCCGACCCTAACAAATTCCGCTCCTCGCAGCGCGCTCGGGCCGTGACGGATCGTCCCAAGCCCGGCCACCTGTCGGTTCGGACCTTCCAACTATGCCTGCATCGCGCGCGCTGCTGCCCCTCCTCCTCGTCGTCCCCGCCTGTCCCGAGCGCCCGTCCGGGGACACCGAGACCGGCACCGGCCCGAGCACGGGGCAGGCCCCGGGCACCGACGGCGAGAGCTCGGGCACCACCGTCGGCTCGACGACCCCGGGCACCGGTCCCACCGGCACCACCGCCGTCCCGCCCACCACCGGCGTCACCACCGACGACACCGCCACCACCGTCGCGCCGTCCACCACCACCGACGCCGCCACCACCGACGACACTGCCACCACCGTCGTCGACCCGAGCGGCACCACCACCAGCACCACGGGCATCAAGCTCGACCTGCCCGCCGCGCAGTGGCCCGCCGGCCTCGTCGGCTGCACCCTCGACGCGCCGGCCGGCACCCTGCTCACCGGCGGAAGCGACCTCGGCCCGTTCACCGCCGACCGCGCCTACTTCGGCTGGTGGGGCTTCGAAGACATGGAGCTGCCGACGCTCCTGTTCCTCTCGCCCGGGGCCGACGCGGCCCACGAGCTCGTGGAGCGGGACGGCAGCACCGGCCCGGTCTACTACGGCGACGTCGTCGCCGAGCCGTTGCTGATGGGCGGATGGGTCGGGAGCTGGGACGTGAACCTCAGCGTCCGCGCCGACGGCATGGTCACCTTCCCCCAGCCGCAAGGCGGGATGGACATCCTCGAGCTCGCCGGCAACTGGGACGCCGCCGATCCCGCCGATCCGCCGCGGCTCGTCGGCACGGTGAAGGGCACGATCTCGGGCCCGTTCGACGCCGTCTTCTGCGACAAGCTGGTCGAGAACATCTTCCCCGAATGACGGCACGCGCGCGGGCGCGCTGTCCGCGGCGAATCATGATTCGCCGCTGCGATCCCATCGGCACGCCGCTCCGCGCTCCCACTCGCTCCCCCGCCCTCGCCTTGACGGCTTCCGCGGCTGCCGGCCATCTCGAGCGAGAAGGGACCGGCTGCCACCGCCGCCCGGTCGAGAGCCCATGCCGACACGTCGCTCGCCGTTCATCCTCCCGCTCGTCCTGTTCGCCTGCACCGATCGTCCGCTCGGCGACACCGACGGCAGCACTGCCGGCCCGAGCACCAGTGATTCTCCCCCGGCCACCGGCACCAACACGGACGCGCCGGGCACCGCGACGGTCCCCACCACCGGCACGCCGCAGCCCACCACCGCGACCACCGTCGATCCGAGCGCCACCACCGCGATCGATCCGAGCGCCACCACCGCGATCGATCCGAGCGATACGACCCTCGATCCGGGCGGAACCACCACCTTCGACCCCCAGCCGAAGCTCGACTTCTTCCTCCCCGGACCGAACCACGGCCTGTCCGGTTGCACCCTCGAGGCGCCGGCCGGCACGATGGTCAGCGGCAGCTCCTCGCTCGGCCCGTTCGCGGCCCAGCGCGCCTGGTTCGGCTACGTCGGCTTCGACGAGGAGCCGTTCACGCCGGTGCTGATGTTCGTCTCGCCGGCCGCCGACCCGGCCACCGAGCTGCAGGACAAGAACGGCAGCAGCGGCCCGATCCTCTTCGCCGACGTGTCCACCGATCCCTTCCTCGAGGGCAGCTGGGTCGGCACGTGGCCGATGTCGGCCAACGTCTTCGCCCAGGGCATGCTCGGCGAGCTCGCGCGCCCCGACGCCGTCGTCATCGACGACCTCGCCGGCAACTGGTCGTCCTTCGACCCCGCGGACCCGCCGCGGCTCGTCGGCAGCCTGCAGGGCGGCATCGCCGGCCCGTTCGACGCGGTGTTCTGCGACAAGCTGAACGTATTCATCATCCCCGAATGAATCGAGGCGGCGCCGATCCTCACAGGGGGCGAACGCCTCAGAATCGCAGCAGCAGCCCGCCCGGGCCGACGCCGACCTGCGGCGCGCGCTCCGGGAGCCGCTGATGGAGCAGCCGGTCGGTGAAGATCGCCGCGGGCACCAAGCCCGCGACCGCCACCGCGGTGAAGATCGGCGCCGCGATCAAGGCCCCGCGGCGATTGGGGCAGTCGCGGACATAGCTGCCCTGGTGTGCATCGCCGCAGGTGCCGAGCATCACGAGCGGCACCGCCGTGCCGACCAGCCCGACGATCGCCACGGTCCACGACACCGCGGCCTGGATCTTCAGCTTGCGCCGCTGCGCCTGCCACTGTTTCTCGGGGATCACCGGCGGCACCAGGTCGGGCGGTGTGATCGCCACCAGCGGCGGCGGCACCATCGGGGGCGACGGCTCGCCCTCGTGGTCGGGCCGCACCATCTCGCGCTCCTCCGGCGGCGCGGTGCGGGCCGCCGCGCCGGCCGGCGCCAGCGAAAAGGCCACGCCGGCCGCCAGGGCGAGGCTCGCCCGCATCACGACTCCGGCCGCAATTCGACCTTGAGCCAGCCCGGCCGGCGCAGGTCGAACGCCTTGTACGCGGCGATGACGTCGGTCAGCGGCTCGACGCGGGTGATGAATTGCAGCGGGTCGACGGTGCCGCTCTTCACCAGGTCGAGCAGCTTGGGGATGTACTTGCGGTGGTGGCAATTGCCCATCTTCACCGTCAGGTTCTTGTTCATCGCCTGGCCGATCGGGAAGAACCGGGCCGTCTGCGGGTACACGCCGACGATCGACAGCGTGCCCGCCTTCGCCAGCGCCTCGACCGCCCACTCGAGCGCCTGCGACGGCGCGTCGCCGGGGTGCCAGTGCTCGCCGTCGGGGTTCGGGCGCGGGGCGACCTCCTCGAGCTCGCGCGCGTGTTGGTCGTACTTGCGCTCGGCCTCGGCGCGGGCGGCCCCGCGGTGGGCGTGGCAGGCGTCGACCCCGACGGCATCGATCGCGCGGTCGGGCCCGATCCCGCCGGTCAGCGCGCGCAGCGTCTGGACCGGGTGGTCGACGTCGAAGTTGATGATCTCGGCGCCCTGCGCCTGGGCGATGGCCAGGCGCGACGGCTCGTTGTCGACCGCGAAGATCCGCACCGCGCCCATCAGCCGGGCGCTGAGGATCGAGAACTGACCGACCGGCCCGCAGCCGAACACCACCACCGTGTCGCCGTCCTTGATCTCGGCGTATTCGGCCCCCATGTAGCCGGTCGGGAAGATGTCCGACAGCAGCAGCGCCTGGTCGTCGCTGACCTCGTCGGGCAGCTTGACCAGGTTGACCGCGGCGTACGGGATGCGGGCCTTCTCGGCCTGCAGCCCGTGGAACGGCCCCGACTCGGCCGGCCCGCCGTAGAACGCGGTGCCCGCCTGCGGCCCCTTCGGATTGACGCGATCGCACTGGGCGAAGTAGCCGGCGCGGCAGTACGAGCAATAGCCGCAGGCGATCGTCGACGGGATCACCACCCGGTCGCCGACGCGGAAGTTGCGGACCTCCTTGCCGAGCGCCTCGATCACCCCGACGCCCTCGTGGCCGAGGATCGTGCCCGCCTGCATGCCCGGCATGCTGCCGCGGATCATGTGCAGGTCGGTGCCGCAGATCGCGCTGGCGGTCAGCCGGACGATCGCGTCGGAGGGCTCGCGCAGCTTCGGTTCGGCGACATCCTCGAGGCGGATGTCCCCCACATCACGAAAGACGACGGCTCGCATGGCGGCGCTTATGCGACGTTTCGCGCCGGCGGCAACCCGCCTCCGGCCGGCCTGCAGCCGCCCCGCGTCCGGGTCCGTTGAGCCTGCTGCGACCGCCTCGAGGCGCCGATCGCAGCCCGCTTGCGACCCCTGGGAACCGCGCTAGCTTCGGCCCACCCCGCCGGGGACTGGAGGTCGCGCATGCGCATCGCGCAAGTGGCACCGCTCTTCGAGAGCGTCCCCCCGCACAAGTACGGCGGCACCGAGCGGGTCGTCTCGTATTTGACCGAGGAGCTCGTGCGCGCCGGCGCCGACGTCACGCTGTTCGCCTCCGGCGACTCGGTCACGCGCGCCGAGCTCGACCCGATCTGCGCCCGCTCGCTGCGCCTCGACCCCGAAGTCCGCGACCTGCTGGCGCCGACCATTTGCCAGCTCGAGCGCGTCGCGCGGCGCGCCCGCGAGTTCGACGTCGTCCACTTTCACATCGACTACCTGCATTTCCCGCTCAGCCGCCGGCTCGGCCTGAAACAGCTGACCACGCTGCACGGCCGCCTCGACCTCCGCGAATTGCAGGACCTCTACGACGAGTTCCGCGACATGCCGGTCGTCTCGATCTCGCTGGCCCAGCGCCGCCCGCTCGCCCAGGCGCAGTTCATCGGCAACGTCTACCACGGCCTCCCGCTCGACCTCTACCGCTTCGACCCCGAGCCCGACGACTACCTGGCGTTCATCGGCCGGATCTCGCCGGAGAAGCGGGTCGACCGGGCGGTGGCGATCGCTCGCCGGCTCGGCATGCGCCTGCGGATCGCCGCCAAGCTCGACCGCGTCGAGCGGGATTACTACGAGCGCGAGATCGCCGGGCTGTTCGCCGATCCGCGGGTCGAGTACGTCGGCGAGATCGGCGAGGCCGACAAGGGCGCCTTCCTCGGCAAGGCCCGCTGCCTGCTGTTCCCCGGCGACTGGCCCGAGCCGTTCGGCCTGGCGATGATCGAGGCGATGGCGTGCGGCACGCCGGTCGTCGCGTTTCGCTGCGGCTCGGTCCCCGAGGTCCTCGACGACGGCGTCACCGGCTATTGCGTCGACTCGCTCGACGCCGCCGTGGCGGCGACGGCGCGGGCGATGGCGCTCGACCGTCGACGCTGCCGCGAGCGCTTCGAACGGCGCTTCAGCGCCGAGCGCATGGCCCGCGATTACATGCGCCTTTATGGTGCGCTCGTGGAGGATCGCGGCGGGGTGGCCGCGTGAGCGATGACCAGGCACGCGGAAGACGAAGAGGACCGGTTTCAGATCCTCGCCACCGCCTCGCTCACCCTGAGCGGGGCCCGCGTGCTCAAGCAGGGGGACACCTTCGCCGTGTTCGACCGCTTCGGCGACATCCGCCCGTGGGGCGTGCTGGGCGCTCAGGGCCTCTACCACGACGGCGCCCGCTTCCTCTCGGCCCTGCGCCTGCGCCTCGACGGCCAGCTGCTGCCGCTGCTGAGCTCGACCGTCGGCGACGACAACGTGGTGTTCGTCGTCGACATGATGAACCCCGACCTCCCGCCGGGCGGCGAGCTCGTCGTTCACCACGGCACCCTGCACGTGTCGCGCGAGAAGTTCCTGTGGCAGGCCGCCTGCCACGAGCGGATCCAGATCACCAACTACGGCCCGGACCCGGTCGACATCGACCTCGAGATCGCCTTCGCCGCCGACTTCGCCGACGTGTTCGAGGTCCGCGGCACCCGCCGCGACCGCCGCGGGGCGATGCACTCGCCTGAACTCACAAACAGCTCCGTCGTGCTCGCCTACACCGGCCTCGACGAGGTCGTGCGGCGCACCCGGCTGAGCTTCGACCCGCCGCCCGAGGTCCGCGCCCCCGACCGCGTGCTCTACCGCCTCCACCTCGCCGCCAAGGGGACCCGCGAGATCCACGTCACCGTCGCCTGCGAGCTCGGCGACGGGGCTCCGGCGGCGGGCACGACCTTCACCGGCGCCCTCGCGCAGGCGGCCGACGTCTTGCGCGAGTTCGCGGCCCACGACTGCACCATCCACAGCTCGAGCGAGCAGTTCGACGACTGGATCTGCCGCTCGCTCGCCGACCTGCGGATGATGATCACCCGCACCCCCGCGGGCCTGTACCCGTACGCCGGCGTGCCGTGGTTCTCGGCCCCGTTCGGGCGCGACGCGATCGTCACCGCCCTCGCCGCCATGTGGGTCAGCCCCGACCTCGCGCGCGGCGTCCTGCGCTTCCTCGCCGCCAGCCAGGCCGACCGCATGGATCCGGCCGCCGACGCGGAGCCCGGCAAGATCGTCCACGAGATCCGGGGCGGCGAGATGGCCGCGCTCGGCGAGATCCCGTTCCGCAAGTACTACGGCAGCGTCGACGCCACCCCGCTGTTCGTCGTCCTCGCCGCCGCCTACCACGAGCACACCGGCGACGGCGCCACGATCGCGGAGCTGTGGCCGCAGATCGAGCGCGCCCTGATGTGGATCGAGCGCTACGGCGACCTCGACGGCGACGGCTTCGTCGAGTACGGCCGGCGCTCCGAGCACGGCCTCGTCCATCAGGGCTGGAAGGACTCGCACGACGCCGTGTTCCACGCCGACGGCAGCCCGGCCGAGGGCCCGATCGCGCTGTGCGAGGTCCAGGGTTACGTCTACGCCGCCTGCCAGGGCGGGGCGCGCCTGGCCGAGCTGCTCGGCGACGAGGGCCGCGCCCGGATCTTGCGGGCCCACGCCGAACGCCTGCGCGCCCGCTTCGACGAGGCGTTCTGGTGCGAGGAGCTCGAGGGCTACGCGCTCGCGCTCGACGGCGGCAAGCGGCCGTGTCGCGTGCGCACCTCGAACGCCGGCCAGTGTCTGTTCAGCGGCATCGTCCTGCCCGAGCGCGCGCGCCTCCTCGCCGACCGCCTGCTCGCCGACGACATGTTCTCCGGCTGGGGCATCCGCACCGTCAGCACGCGCGAGCGGCGGTACAACCCGATGTCGTATCACAACGGCTCGATCTGGCCCCACGACAACGCGCTTATCGCCCTCGGCCTGTCGCGCTACAACCTCAAGGACCACGTCCTCCGCGTCATGCAGGCCATGTTCGAGGCGACCCAGTTCGCCGAGCTCCGCCGCCTGCCCGAGCTGTTCTGCGGCTTCCCTCGCCGCCACGGCGCCGGCCCGACGATGTACCCCGTCGCCTGCTCGCCGCAGGCCTGGGCCGCCACCACCCCCCTGTTGCTGCTGCAAGCCGCCCTCGGCATGAGCGTCGACGGCACCGAGGGCCGCGTCCGCTTCCTCCGCTCCGCCCTGCCCCCCGCGCTCGAGCGGATCTCGATCCGCAACCTCCGCGTCGGCGCCGGCAGCATCGACATCGCCCTCCACCGCCACCCCGAGGACGTCGGCATCCACATCACCGGCCGCCGCGGCCCGGTCGAGATCGTCGCCGTCAAGTGAGCGACGCCCGAGCCGAGCGCCGCGGCTGCGTCTCGTCGGTTCGTCCTCCGGCGCTCTCCGCTTCTCCTCCGGGCCCGGTTCGTGCTGTCGTCGCCCGGCATGGGGCGTCGTCTCAAGTCCCCCCCGAGCAAGCTCGCGAAGTTGAAGCCGGCGATCGCCGCCGTCCTGCCGGGCGGTCTGCCCCGCGCCGTCGCCCGCTTTTACGCCAAGAGCGACGGCCTGAAGCTGTCCTTGGCGGGCGAGGAGGCCGTCCTCGTCGGCCTCGCCGAGATGTTCGGCGGGCTCAAGAAGGGCGCGTTTCGTCCGCACCGCGTCGTCAAGAAGGCCGACCTGGACGAGCTCGAGTGGACGGACCTCCCGTTCTACGAGCGCTTCTTCAACGAGCACGGCGACGTCACCGACAAGAAATCGCTCGACCGGCTCAACCTCCGCATGCGGCTCAAGCTGCTCGTCAGCGTCGCCGGCGAGTCGACCGAGCTCGCCATCGACTACTTCGCCGACGAGCCCACGATCTACCTCGTCGACCGCGCCGACGCGGTTTACCCGCTGAAGGGCCTCGGGTTCGACGAATTCGTCGCGTGGTTCTCGAAGTTCGGCACGTCGCGCTGGTACCACGCCTTCCTCGACAAGAAGGCCGAGGCCAGCCTCAACATCGATCTCCGCCAGGAGCTCGAGCGCTCCCTCGCGGATTTCCCCGCGGAGGAAGGGGCCCCGCTCCTCGCGCGCCTGCCGAAGAAGAAGCCGCCCGGCCCCGCGCGCGCCCAGGTGCTCGCCCCGGCGAGTGACCGGCCGGTCGCGCCGGCATCGCCCCTCCCGCCGCTGAACCAGCCGCCCCTGATCCTCGACGAGGGCCGCCCGCGCCGCGCGGCGTTCAGCGCCGACGGTCAGCGCCTCGTCGTGGGGGACGGGAACTACGACCTCTTCGTGTACGACGTGGGCCGACGCGAGCGGCTGTGGAAGCAGAAGAACGCCGAGGCGATGGACCTGTCCGTCGACGGCGAGATCGTCGCGGTGCTCGAGCACCCGCGGCCGCACGAGCACGCCGAACGCCTGGTGTTGCGCGCGTGCGCCACCGGCAAGCCGCTCCACCGCCAGCCGTGGAAGCCGGGCCTGGCCGAAAGGCCGCGTCGCGTCGCCTCATGGCTGCGAGGGCAGCCCTGGCCGAGAAGCCAGCCGCGGTCGCGTCGCTGCCGCGAGCGCAGCCCGGGCCGAGAAGCCAGCACCGTCGCGTCACTGCCCCGGGGGCAGATCTGGCCCCAAAGCCAGCCGCGGGCGCGTCCCTGGCCGAAAGACCAGGCGCCCTCGCACCTGGCTAAGGTCGCGGCCCTGGCTGAACTCCGGTCGCTGCTGCGAGCGCAGCTCTAACCAAAAAGCCAAGCACCCTCGCGTCACTGCCGCGGGCGCTGCCCTGACCTGAGAGCCAGGCGCGGCCGCCTCACTGCCGCGGGCGCAGCCCTGGCCGGAAGGCCAGGCGCCATCGCATCATGCCGGGGCGCAGCCTGGCCCAGGGCCCGGCGCTGACCGTCACGACCGCTTGCGCAGCCCTGGCCGAAAGGCCAGGCACCTTCACTGCTGCGGGCGCAGCGACGCCTTGAGCGAGATCGTGCGGACCCCCGCCAGCGCCTTCGACACCGGGCACGCCTTCTTGGTCGCCTCGGCGATCTCCGCGAACTTGTCGGCGTCGAGGCCCGGCACGTCGGCCTCGGTGGTCAGCTCGATCGTCGTGATCGAAAAACCCTCGCCGTCCTTCTCGAGCTTCACGGCCGCCGACGTGTGGATCGACCGCGGCGGCGCCCCGGCCTTCTCGAGGCCGAGCGACAGGGCCATCGAGAAGCAGCCCGCCAGCGCCGCGCCGATCACCTCTTCGGGGTTGCTGGCCGGCTGGCCCTCGAACCGCGAGGCGAACGAGAACGGGATCTCGGGCGCGTGCTCGGGCTTCATCGCGCCCTTGCCGGTCTTGATCGTACCTTCCCACTGTGCGCTGGCTTTGCTGATTCCCATCGGTGTCTCCGGCCGCGGAAAATAGCACGAGCCCAGGTGGCGGCGCCGCCCGCCGGGCCTCGACCCCCGACCGGGCTCGGCCGCGACTCGGCGAAGGACCCCGGCGCGAGCTCGCCGCAGACCGACGTTCGCCGCGGCCGAGCGCTGTCGAGGTCGCCGCGACCCGCGACCGAGGCGACGGCCATGAGAGCCCTCCCGGCGCCCACCAAGCGCGCCTCCGGCGAACTCTCACCGCGACGACGCGCGTGGGGCCCTCGATCGCGGTCGTGAACTCGCCCAGGATCTCGGCCGCCTGTGCGAGCGCGGCGAGCTCGCAGCGGCCGGCCCGCCCGCCGCTCGCCGCGCCTCGCTCGCGACTCGGCCCCTCTCGCCCGCGCGTCTTCGGAACATGCTGCGCTGGACATGCGCGATTCGACATGTCCTGTCGATCATGCTCTTCGTAACATGCTCTCCATAACATGCCCGATCGAGCACGTCCGACCATTGCTCCGACCGGCCAGCCGAGGCCCTCCCCCCCGCTCCAGGCATGTTTCAATGATGTCACTCCCCCGACCGCAGCCGCAGCCCCTCTGCGGCCGCCAGCCGCTGCTCCGCGCGCTCGATGTCCCCCGCGATCGTCCCGCCGCAGCCCGGGCACGTCGCCGCCGCGCGGGTCAGCAGCGCCTGGCACTCCGGCTCCGAGCAGCGCGGCCGTCGGCGGCGTCCGAGCAGGTGGATCGCCAGGCCCGTCGCCACCGCCACCACGGCGATCCACGCGTCGTGGATCATCGCCGCCCCCACGCACGCCAGCAGCCCGGCGACCGCCACCGGCAGCGCCAGCACGGCCTGGTCGGCCCGGCTGCGCCGCCACACGCGGAACACCGCCCGGCCGGCGTTCGACACCTTCTCGGGCGACGTCGGCGCGAGCGGCTCGTCGCGCTCGAGCTCGTCGTGCGTGTCGTCCAGCGCGCGCGTCAGCGTCGCCACGCTGTCGGGCGGCGGCCAGCTCGCGCGCGGCGGCAGCCCCAGCTCGCTCGCCAGCGCCGGTCGCTCGCGCTCGAGCCACCGCAGCGCCGCCCGCAAGTAGCTCGCCTGATTGGTCCCGAGGCAGGCCAGCGCCGCCTCGCGCCCGGCCCCGCGCACGTGGATCTGCGCCGCCAGCACGAAGCACAGCTCCTGCGGCGACAGGTACCCGAGCCGCTGCACCGACCAGCGCGAGCGGAACGTGCCGTCGTGGAGCTGCTCCGAGCGGTGGCGCAGCGCCGCGTTGGCGCTCAGCACGCCGAAGCCGAGGAACACCGCCGTCAGGTCGGTCAGCTCCTCCTCGAGCTCGTGGTCGGCCACGCAAAGCGCGTGGTGCGAGCGATACGCGTGCGCCACCTCGTGGGCCAGCGTCGCCGTGATCCCGTCCGGGTCGTCGAGCAGCGCCAGGTCGGCGCCGAAGCGGGCGACCCCGCCGTCGATGCCGAGGAACAGCCCGGCCGCGCCCTCGTGGTGATGCGTCGCCCCGAGCGCGGTCGGCCCCTCGGGCGCCGGCGGTCGCCCCTCGTACAGCTCGACCTCCGCGCCGAGCTCGAGATCGGCGTAGCGGAACAGCCGCCGCACCAGCCGCAGCACGCCCGCCGCGCTGCGCGTGAAGCGGTCGGGGAAGAACTCCGGCCGCGGCAGCACGATCGGCGTGCACACGAAGTGCTGCCAGTCCGCCGCGCGCAGCAGCGCGCCCAGCCGTTCGAGCAGCCACGCCCGGCGCTCCTCCGCGGGCAGGGCGTCGAACTCGGACACGCCGACCAATGTAGCGAGCGCCCGCGCCCCCTGTCCATCGCCGCCGCGCCCCCTCGTGCGACCGCGCCTCGCCGGGCCCGGCCATCGCCACGCCCCGCGCGGCCGCCCGGACGTCCACGCGACCCCAAGCCTCGCGCCGCCGTCGGCCCGTCACCACGGCTCGCCGGCCGCGCTCGTGAGCGCGTCGCTGCGCTGCCCCCTCCCGCCCCGCGCCTCGCCCTCCGCCGGGTTTCACGCGCACGCGAGCCGGCGCGCGCCGAGCCGCGCCTCGGCACGCAGGCGCTTCGTCCTCGCCGGCCGCCTTTTGCGACCCCATCGTCGCGCCGCCGCTCCCGCACCGCGCTCCGCCCTCGCCGGGTTTCACGCGCCCACGCGGCCCAGCGCACGCCGGCCCGCGCCCCGTCCCGCCCCGCGCGGCGGCCCGCTCGCCTATCATCGCCGCGTGTCCACGCCGGGCCTGCTCGCCAACCGGGACTTCCGGCGCTTGTGGATCGCCCAGGCGATCTCCTTGTTCGGCGACTGGTTCACCTACGTCGCCGTCGGCACCCTCGCCCTGTCCGAAAATACAGGTCTCTACGGCGTCGCCGCCGTGCTCGTCGCCCACACCTTGCCGCGGGCCGTGCTGGCGCCGTTCGCCGGGCGGCTCGCCGATCGCCGCGATCGCGGCGGCATCCTGGTCGTCGGCAGCCTGCTGCGGGCCCTCGTCGTCCTCGTCATGCTCGCCGTCGTCGGCAGCGGCGACGCCGGCACCGCCGTCCTCGCCGGCCTCGTGTTCGTGCGCATGGCGCTGTCGGCCTTCACCGATCCGGCGGCCAGCGCCGCGCTGCCGCAGCTCGTCCCGACGCACCAGCTCGGAGCGGCCAACGCCCTCCTCGGCGCCACCTGGAGCACCATCTTCGCCCTCGGGGTCGCGGCCGGCGGGTTCGTCACCGCCTTCGTCGGCCCGCGCGGCGCCCTGGCGATCGACGCCGCCACCTTCGTGCTCGCGGCCCTGCTGTTCGCCACCCTCCCGCGCCTGCGGCCGGGCGAGCGGACCGCCGCCGACGCCTCCGCCTCGATGGTCGTCGCGCCCGGCTTTTTCGCCGCCTGGCGCCGCACCTGGCGCGACCCCGCCCTGCTGAACGCCGCGCTCGCCAAGATCCCCGTCGCCCTCGCCAACGGCGGCGGGTGGGTCCTGCTGCACGCCGTCGCCGGGCGCGAGCAGGCCGGGGCCGTCGCCGTCACCCTCGGCGTCATGCACGGCGTGCGCGGCGTCGGCACCGGCCTCGGCCCGCTGCTGTGGGCCCGCGTCGCGCGGCTGCGCGGCACCGTCGCCGGCATCCACCTCGGCACCGCCGTCACCCTCGCCGGCGTCGCCCTGTTCGCCGCCCTCGACGCGCCCGCCGTCCTCGTCGTCGCCTCCGTGCTGTGGGGCCTCGGCATGGGCGCCACGTGGGTCACCTCCACCACCCGGCTGCAGCTCCTCACGCCCAACACCTTGCTCGGCCGCCTCGCCGCGATCGACCTGATGGCCCACACCTGCGCCCAGTGCGTCGGCGGCCTGCTCGGGGCCGTCCTCGCCGACGCCCTGCTGTTCCCCGCCGGCGCCGGCTGGCTCGGCGCCGCCGCCGGTTTGCTCGCCTGGGGCCTGATCGTCCTGCTCGTCCGCACCCGGCAGTGAGGCCCGGCCTCGCGCTCGGACTCGTGACATTCGCTCCGGCCGCGTCCACCGATGGCTTCGTCGTCCCCGCGGACGAGGAATCTCGAATCGTCGCTCGACGCCGTGCTCCTCGGCCGTGTTCGGCCGATGCCGTCGAGCGCGAGCAGGCCGGTGCTCGACCGCGTCGTCGTCCCCGACCTCATCCCACGAATCCGCCTTCGGGGTCGCCGAGCGCGCAGCGTGACGACCACTCCCAGCGCGCGCCCCGCCGAGCGCGCGGTCCTTTCGCTTCCTTCACGACGAGCGCACCGCCGCTCTTCTCGGACATGGAACACGTTCTCGCAAGCAATGCGAACATCGTTATACGGCGATATGGCGCGACCACGATGAATTGCGAGACACGCGCCGGAACGTGGCGACCGAGCATCGTCGGTTGCCGACCCTCGGCTTTGACGAATCACTCACAAAGATGGACCCTGTCCGGCGGATCGTCGTCGCATCTACAATCACCGCAGACAGCAGGCGGCAGCGCCCGCGACGACCAGGAACGAAGGATCGGTGATGGAGAGGATCTCGGGCTTCGAATTGTTGCAGGACGCCCCATTCGTCGCACTTCAAGTCGACGCCGAGGGGACGATCCTCGCCTGGAACGCGGTCGCCGAGGCGACGTTCGGGGTGGCGAGCGACGACGCCGTCGGCCGCCCGATCGGCGCCGTCGTCCCCGTGCCGGGCGGTGACGATGCCTGGCGGACGCTGCTCGCCGAGGACGGCGCGGCCCGGCGCGTGTGGGCCACGCGGCGCGAGGGCCGGCCGGTCGTCACCTGCGAGTGGACGCAGCGCCCGCTGAGCGGCGGCGGCGCCGTGTTCTACGGCCAGCCCGCCGCGCTGACGGTCGACGCCCAGCCGCAGGTCCGCGACGTCCTGCTGCGGGCGCTGCTCGACAACGTCGAGCTCATCGCCTGGGTGGCCGACATGTCCGGCACGGCGCTGCTGATGGACGGCATCGGGCTGGCGCGGTCCGGCCTCACCCCCGACATGCTGGTCGGACAGAACCTCCTCGCCGGGTTCGGCGAGAAGTACCCCGAGGTCCCCGAGGCGTTCGGGGGCAAGGCGGTCCGCTACGTCACGCGGGAGGGCGAGGGCTGCTACGACAACTGGGCGATCCCCGTCCGCGACGGGCAGGGCCGGCAGATCGCCGTCGCCGGCATCGCCCTCGACGTCACCGAGTCCACGCGCCGCGAGGAGGAGCTGCGGGCCAAGCTCGATGTCATCGAGCGCCAGCAGCAGGCGCTGCGCGAGATGTCGACGCCGATCATCGAGGTCTGGGACCGGGTGATCTGCCTGCCGATCGTCGGCCTCGTCGACACCGCCCGCGCCGCCGACATCATGGACAACCTCCTCCAGGCGGTCGCCCGTGCGCGCGCCCGCTACGCGATCCTCGACCTCACCGGCGTCGACGTCGTCGACACCAGCACCGCCAGCCACCTCCTCTCGCTGATCCGCGCGGTGCGCCTCCTCGGCGCCGATGGCGTGTTGACCGGCGTCCATCCGAACATTGCCCAGACCATCGTCACCCTCGGCGTCGACCTGACCGCCCTGCACGTCCGGGCGACCTTGCGTGACGCGCTCAAGTTCGTCCTCGCCGAGCTCGAGCGGCGCTGAGCGCGGGCCGCCGGCGATGGGCGATTCGGCCCGTCGCCCGACCGCGAATCATCCCAGGAGCGATGATTCACGGGGACGGCGGGACGTCCCGGCCGCCCTGCACGCGGCCCCCGGTCGCGTCAATTCCGGCGCCCCTCGAGGCACACGCGCAGCCCTTCTTCCATGTTCCGCTGCGTCACGATCTTCCCCAGGTCGACCCCGAGCGACACCAGCGTCTGCGACACCGCCGGACGGATCCCCGTCACGATCACCCGCGCCCCGAGCAGGCCGACCGCGCGGACGATGCGGAGCAGGTGGTCGGCCGTGTTGGTGTCGACCAGCTCGACCGCCGTGAGGTCGAGGATCACGTGCTGCGTGCCCGCGCCCTCGATCGCGTGCAGCAGCCGCTCCATCAGCAGCGCCGCCGACGCCTCGTCGAGCCCGCCCATCACCGGCACCGCCAGGACGCCGCTCCAGACCTGCAGGATCGGCGCCGACAGCGTGCGCAGCGCTCGCTCCTGTTGCTGGATCAGCAGCAGCTTCTCGCGCAGTTGCTGCTCCGAGCGCGCGCGCTCCTCGATCTCCGTCTTCAGCTGCTGCAGCGCCACCGCCAGATCGGCGTTGGTCGCCTGCCCGGCCTCCAGCAATTGCTGCATCCGGTCCTCGAGCGTCACCGTCGTCGGCGCCACCACGAATTCGTCGTACTCCGCGCCGTCGGCGGCGAAGCAGGTCTGTTCGGCCCAGCACGGCCTCCCGAACAGCCTCGCCGTGATGCCGGCCAGCTTGCCCGCGACCATCGAGCTGCCCCACTTCACGTTCAGGGCCCGCTGGTACAGCGCCTCCCAGCCGTTGATCACCCGGTAGCGGGCCTCCTGCTTCTCGCGGTCGAGCGCGACCAGCACCCAGCGGCCCCATCCGGCCGGCCAGGCGATGTCCTGCATCCGCACCAGCCCCTCCTCGAACGAAGGCGCGCTGCTGATCACCGCCCAGTCGCCGTCCACGCTCTGCTGCCCGCCGAGCTGCAGGCACAGGTTGAAGCGCTCGACCCCGACCATGGCGCACAGCCCCGACATCAGCCCGGCCACCGACGACGGCACCCACATGCTCAGCGTCGGCACCCCGGCCCACAGATTCAACCCGCGGTCGAGGTCCCATTCGATGTCGAAGCCGATGTTGATCTTCGGATTGGCCATGGAACAGGTATATTTATACCGCCGCCGCCCGGCGCCCGGGCGGACATTCGCACCGGCGCCGCACCCGCCGCGGCGACTGTCGGCACTCTCGGGCGTCCGCGATCGCGCCGCTGAAACACGTTGCACCGCGGCCCGCGGTGCGCCGAATCGGGCGCAGGGGCGCTCCGGAAACGCCGACGCTCCGTCACTGCTCAATCGTCGCACCCCGGCGCGGCGATGAAATTGCGATTCAATTGCGATCGCGAATGTCCATTCATTCGCCGGTCTGCCCTCGCGTCACCCCGCTCGCCCGGCCCGGCCGCACCGCCGCGGCGCCCGTATTCGCCGGCCGTCGGACCCGGCTATGCTCCCCGCGTGTGCCGACCTCCTCGCCGCTCGCCGACCCGCGCCGCCGCGCTGAGCCTCGCGGTCCTCGCGTGCCGCCCGGCGCCTGACGCCGCGGGAGGGCTTGGCGACGCCCCGCCGTCGCCGGTGCCCGCAGCCCAGCGTCCCGAGCCGCTCGCCGGCCCCGTTCACGACCTCGGCTCGTCGCCCGCGCCGCGCGACGACGCGGCCGTCCACCACGACGACTTCGCGCGCCGCGTCCTCTACACCTGGACCACCCCGGCGCAGATCGACGCCCTCCGCCGCTCGCGGCGCCTGCTCGTCGCCGACGGCGGCGTCGGCGAGCGCTCGCCCTACCTGCGCGCGCTCGACCGCCTCGTCGAGGCCCACCCGCTGGCCGCGATCCTCCGCGATCACCCCGGCCATCGCCGCCGCCGCTACGCCTGGACCAGCCCGCTGGCCACCACCCTCGGCCTCGGCGAGCGCCGCTACGGCGACGCCCTCGTCCGCATCGACCTCGCCGGGGACGCCCTCGTGATCGGCTTCCGCCCGCACGCCGCCGAGCCGTTCGTCGCCCAGGACATGTCCGGGAGGACAGTCGACCTCGCCGTCGCCCTCGCCGACCCCGGGCGGATCGGCGCCGTCTATCACGTCCGCGACGGCCCCGACGACCCGATCGCCTTCCGCGAGTACGTCGTCTGCAACGAATCGCAGGTCGCCGCCTGGTCAGTCGCGACCCCGGAGATCCGCGCCCACCTCGACGCCGAGCTCGCCCTGCTCGAGTCGCTCCGCCGCGGCGACCTCGCCCACCTGCCGCCCGCCGCCGTGCGCAGCCCTGCGGTCGGCGTGTGGGCCACCGCCCCCCGCGAGCCGACCCCGCTCGACCGCTGGCACGCCCGGCTCGCCTTCGACAACGAGCGCTACCGACCCACGCCGGTCAACCTCGCCGCCGTCGCCGCCGCCCTCCGCGGCTACGATCCCGCCGGCGAACCGCTGGTGCATCGACCGGACGTCACCTTCCCCGCGCCCCAGAACTCGCCGTGACGGGCCAACCGCCCGACGTCCCCTGGCCCGAAGGACAGCCCGCTCCCCGGCTCAGCTCGCGTCCCAGACCGCGCGGTAGCGGGCCTGCAGCTCCGCCCACTCCTCGGGCGCGCCGACGTAGATGCCCTCGCTCCACGAGAACACGTCGCTCGGGCGGTCGTCGGCCTCGTACAGCGGGATCACGTGCACGTGCAAGTGACGCGACGTCTGCGTCATCTCGCCCGCGCTGCTGCCCGTCGACGCCACGTAGCAGCGACGCGGCCGCATCACCCGCTCGACCATCCGCGCCGCCTGGTGGGCCAGCGCGTTGGCGCGGGCCCACAGGGTCGGGTCGACCTCCGCGAACGACGTCACGTGCGGCTTCGGGACCACCATCACGTGGCCCCAGCGACGCACGTAGCGGGGCAGCATCACCAGCATCGTCGCGTCCTCGGCGATCGCGTGGACCGCCCCCACCTCGCGACGGACGATCGCGCACATCAGGCACTCGGGCGCCCCGCCCTCGGCCTCGATGCGGCGCAGCGCCTCGTCGCGGGAGATCAGCGTCGGCATGACCGGATGCGCCGCGAGTATCTCACGGCGCCGGCCGGCAACGCATCACCGACCCCGCGCATTCCCGGCCTTCGCGTGACCTCCGGGCCGCGCCGCCCCGCCCGCCCGCGCGGGCCCCGTGTTAGCGTCCTCGCATGACCCGTCGCTGGCTCGGCCTGGTCGCGCTCCTCGCCTGCACCCCGCACGAGCACGCGCGCGAGCCGCAGAGCCCGTGCGCCGAGGGCATGGTCCTCGTCGAGGGCGGCGGCCTCGGTTCCGCCAAGGTCGAGCGGTTCTGCCTCGACGTCACCGAGGTCACCACCGCGGCCTACGGCGCCTGCGTCCACGCGGGCGCCTGCACCCCCGCCGTCGTCGGCGACGTCGCCGGGTGCAACCTGACCCGGGCCGACCGCGGCGACCACCCCGTCAATTGCGTCGACTTCGAGCAGGCCCGCGCCTATTGCAGCTGGCTCGGCAAGCGCCTGCCCGTCGACGAGGAGTGGATGCACGCCGCCCGCTCGCGGGTCGCCGGCGGCACCTGGCCGTGGGGCGCCGCCCCGCTCGAGCCGTCGCGCGCCTGCGTCCAGCGCGGCAGCACCTGTCCCGTGGGACAGCATCCGACCGGCGCCAGCCCCGAGGGCGTCCAGGACCTCGCCGGCAACGTCGCCGAGTGGACCGTCCACGCCGAGCTGCCGCACCTGCGCGGCGGCAGCTGGCGCGAAGATCCGGCCCCGGGCTTCGTCCGCGATCCGCCCCACGTCCCCACCGCGACCACCGGCGTGCGCTGCGTCGTCGCCCCGTTCACCGCCGTCGACGCCGTCGACCTCGCCGTCTGGACCCCGTACGTGCCGGGCAAGGCCGAGCTGCCGGTGCTGGCCGCTCCGTCGCCGCGGCTCGCCCCCGAGCGACCGCTGGCCAACCTCCAGATCTTGCGCCGCACCGAGGGCCACCGCGCCGTCGCCCGCTGGTGGCCGGTCGGCGACGACTGGCTCGCCGGCTTCGACGACGGCCAGCCCGACGTCCTGGGCTTGCCCGGCGTCCTCGAGGTCACCGCCCTGCCCGAGGGTCTGCGCGACTTCTCCCCGGTCCGCAGCCTCGGCCCCGACGTCTTGCTCATGCGGGCCGGCTGGGCCAGCAGCCTGCGGTTCGTCGCCGTCGAGCGCGGCACGTCCCGGGTCCGCTGGCAGATCCCGTTCGCCAACTACGGCGCGACCTACGAGCAGTTCGTCACCCCGCGCACCTTCGTCGCCGAAAACTACGGCCAGCATGCCGACACGATCATCGGCTTCGGCCTGGCCGACGGCCGCGAGCTGTGGCGGATCGCCGGCGGCGAGCAGGCCGAGTTCACCCGCGCCGGTCGCCTGTGGACCGACGACGACCGCGGCTACGTGCGAGGCGACCGCGGCCTCCTCGCCTTCGACCCGAACACCGGCGCGATCCTCTGGTCCGGCGTCCGGGTCGGCGACGGCTGCGGCGTCCTCGCCGAGGACGGCGTCCTGCTCGTCGAGGAGCCCGGGCGCGACGGTCCCCGGCGGCTCGATCCCGCCACCGGCGCCGAGCTCGGGCGGTTCGGCGGCGGCGGCGCGCGCTGCGTGTGGGCCGTCGACCCGATCGACGGCGGCGCCGCGCCGGCTGTCCTCGAGGACAGCCGGCTGTTCGCCTTCGAGGTCCCGGACCGGCGCGGCAAGGCCGAGCTGCGGGCCCGCGACGTGGCCAGCGGTCGCGAGCTGTGGCGGCGCGGCGGCCTCGACCCGCACGTTTTGCTGGCCGACCACGACGCTGTCTACGTCAGGCGCGCGGATGACATCCTGGTCGCGCTGGACGCGGCCACCGGCGCGCCGCAGGTCGAGATCTCGCTGGCCGGCGAGTTCGATCTCAGCCTGCTCTCCGGCGGCGGTCCGCGCGGGCCGCTGCTGCTCGCCAACGGTCACACCGGGACCGCCTGGCTGCTCGGCCGCGGCGAACAGCCGTCCGCCCCCGAGGCGTACACCGTCCGCGGCCGGCTCGTCCCCGACGGCCTGTCCCGAAGGCAAGTCCGGGGCGTGCCGGTGCGGGTCGGCGAGAGGCTGGTGCGCAGCGACGCCGCCGGGCGCTTCAGCGCCAGAGGGGTGGCCTCCGGCGCGATCGCCGTCGGCGTCGACGAAGACAGGGGCCCGGGCACGCCGGGAGGGTCGACTGTCCGCTTCGACGCGGTCACCGTCGTACTCGACGGCAGCGGCACCTACGACCTCGGCGACGTCCCCCTGTATCCCTGGTACACCGAATGAGCGCGTTCGCTCATGTCGGCGGATCCGCCGGCGAATACGCCGAAAAGCGCCGGTGTGCTACAGGGGAGAGGCGATGGTGGACGAGCAACGACAGGACCTCGCGCCCGAGCGGGAGGCCATGCTGGAGCGGCACGAGCAGGTGCTCCTGCGGGTGGCGCAGAGCGACGCGATCGACGCCGGCAACCTCGATCGTTCGCTGCCGGTGCTGACGGAGGCGGCCGCCGAGGGCCTGCAGCTCGAGCGCTCGTCGGTGTGGGTCTACACCCCCGACCAGACCGTCATCGAATGCCTCGACCTCTACGTCCGCGGGCCGCACGAGCACCGCAGCGATCCCGTGCAGCTCGAGGCCGGCCGGGTTCCGGCCTACTTCCGCGCCCTCGCCGACACCCGCACCCTCGCCGTCGCCGACGCCCTCACCCATCCTGCCACCCGCGAGCTCGCGGACGACCACCTCGCCCCGCTCGGCGTCGGCGCCCTGCTCGCGGCCCCGATCCGCCGCCGCGGCCGCCTCGTCGGCGTCCTCTGCAACGAGCACGTCGGCCCCGCGCGGCAGTTCACCCGCGACGAGCAGCTCTTCGCCGCCTCCCTGGCCGACACCGTCGCCCGCGCCCTCGACGCCGCCGACCGCCGCCGCGTCGAGGACGGCCTGGCCCACGCCAAGGCCGCGCTCGAGCAGCTCGACCGCGAGAACCGGGCCCTCATCACCCGCCTGCGCCGCAGCGTCGAGCGATTGTCCACACCTGTCCTCGAGGTCTGGAGCGACGTCCTCGCCCTGCCGATCATCGGCATCCTCGGCGAGGAGCGCAGCGCCCAGATGACCGAGCGCCTGCTCGGCGAGCTCGCGCGCACGCGGGCCCGCCACGTCATCCTCGACCTCACCGGCCTCGACGACTGCGACGAGCAGACCGCCGCCGCCATCGGCATCATGGCCCGCGCGGTCCGCCTGCTCGGCGCCGAGTGTGTCCTCAGCGGCGTGCGCCCCGACCTCGCCCGCGCCTTCGTCGACCTCGACCTCGACCTCCGCGGCATGCGGATCCTCCGCGACATGCGCCACGCCCTGCAGGACGTCGTCACCCGCCGCGCCGCCGCCCAGGCCCGCTAGCGCGGCTGCTCCCCGGACATCTCCGCCGGGACATGTCCGAGGCCCGCCCCCCTCGACCGCCGCCCGGGCCTGCCCTGCACGCTGCCCCCTCGGACATGTCCTCATGAACATGTCCGAACGCCCTCGTCCGCCCGTTCGGCGACCTCGACCTCCTCGCATGGCGGCGCATCGGACATGTCCTTATGAACATGTCCGAACGACCTCGCCCGCCCGTTCGGCGACCGCGACCTCAATCCTCCCAGTAACAATAGCCGGACTGGCACTTCATCCCGTCGGGGCAGATCTGCCCGCCGGCGCAGTAGAGCGCGCAGCCGTTGGCGCCGCTGCCGAGGATCGCCGCGCACACCGGCACGGCCGTGCCGGTGGCCGGCGGAGCGAAGCAGTCGCACACGTCGACGCAGTTGCGGATCCCGCACACGCTCAAGCCTCCGCTGGTGGGCGCCAGGCACAGCAGCTCGCCGTTCGTGCCGCTCTCCTGCCACTCGCAGCCGGACAGGTCGCCGGGCTGGCACTCGCCCCACTCGCCGATCGCGTGGGCGGCACAGCCGTCGTCGATCGTCGAACTCTCGCCCGCGGTGGTGGTGGTCGTCGTCGACGACGTCGAGCCCGTCCCGCTCGCGGTCGACGAGGTCGTCGTCGTCGCCATCGCGGTGTCGGTCGGCTCCCCGACCTGGCCCTGGCAGGCGAACGACAGCGACAGCAGGAGCGAGGCGGCGCGACGCGAGACGAGCATCGCCGCGATCCTACCTGGAGTCGTCGCCGGCGACGCGCGACCCGCCACGGACCGCGAACCTGCCCCGCCCGCCCCGCGCCGGGTCCCTGTCGCCGCGATCACAGGCCCCGCGAATGGGGATGCTCGCCCGCACCACCGCCCGCGTCGCGCGCGATCGCCCGCAGCCGCCGGCCCGATCGCCGGTGGAGCCGCGCCGCCCCTCGCCCAGAAACGCCCCCATGCGTCCCTTCGCCCGCACCGCCCTCCTCCTCGTCGTCCTCGGCGCGCCGGACCGCGCGCGCGCCGACGAGGACGACGAGCACCAGACCGGCAACAACCACGGGCGCATCGACCTGATCCACCTCGACAGCGTCGTCCAGGGCCGCGGCCCGTGCGTGCAGATGAAGCCGTCGATCCCCGGCAAGTCGGCCTGGGCCTGCCTGTGGCGCAACAACCCGCTCTACACCGAGCTCCGCGAGCTCCTCCAGAGCGCCTTCACCACCGGCAAGCGCTGCATCGTCTACTGGAGCGCCGTCGACAACCGGAGCCACAAGACCATCGACCGCGTCGAGTGCTGGCGCACCTGAGCGCCGCTCCCCGCTCGTGGCCGGTCCGTACGCCTTCCTTTGATATGTCTCCTAGGACATGTCTTTGAAAGCATGCAATCATTCGTCGGCCCACGCCGTGCGAGCCTCGCCCACCCCGCGCCCCGGCGTCGCTGCCATGTTCGCCGCCCGGGTCACCCTCCGCGCCGAGGTCGGACCGGCAGCGACGCCCGCCTCACCGTCGCCGCGAAGTCTCGGCCGGCGGCGGTGGGTCGTCCGTCTCGGCGCGCAGCCGGTCGAGGTCGAGCTCGGCGGCGCGGAGCCACGCCGCCGACTCGGGCGCCACGTCCTCGTCGGTCCGCACCCGCGGCACCGGCACCGCCTCGTGGCGATGGCTGACCATCCACGAGTTGCGGAACAGATCGCAGCGCAGGTGCAGCGTCTCGCCCTCCTCGTGGAACGCGATCGGCGGCACCAGTGGGTGCAGCGCGGCGAGCGTGACGTCGACCCCGACGAAGTCCTCGGGCTGAAAGAACACCGCGCCGGCGAAGTGGACCGGCCCCAGCCGCTCGCGCGACAGGACGTGGATCCGGTCGCCTTCGACCACGAACCGCGCCGGGTCGAGGAACAGCTCCTTGCCCAGCATCGTGATCGGCGCCGCCGCGATCCGCCGCAGCGCCCAGCGGCGGGCGCGGGCATACACCGCGATCACCTCCTCGTGCCGCGTCGCGTCCCAGTCCTCGGGGAACGGGTCGTGAAAGTCGGGCGAGGACGGAAAGTTCATGTGGCGCAGCGGCGCCTCGGGCTCGGGGCACAGCGCCGGCTTGTTCAGCCGCGCGAACACCGGCTCGGGCGCCGGCGCCTGCGCGCGCAGCAGCTCCGCGATCCACCCGCGCTCGCTCGCGCCGCGCACCACCACCTGCGACTGACACAGCCGGCGGAACGGTGACCCGTCGATCCACGCGTTCAGCAGGTCGAGCAGCGCCAGCGCGGCGGCCTCGACCGGCGCGAACGCGGCGCGCGAGAACCAGTAGTCGAACCCGTTGGTGACGAAGTGCGCCCCGCGGAATTGCTTGTGCAGGTACGGCTCGTCGGCGACCGGCTCCGGCGGGCCGCGCCAGTGGGCCGCCGCAGCCCGCTCGTACGCCGCCCGCGCCGACGCGGCCAGCTCCGCCGCGAACACGCTCTCGCCGTCGAGGTAGCACGCCTTGGCGAACACCTCGCCGATCGCCGCCGCGTGCTCGACCTCGTGCTCCTCGAACACCAGCTCGGTGCGCAGGAACACCTTGCGCCCGTCGACGTACGGCCGACCCTCGTGCGCCAGCCCCTGCGCGAACACGAAGGCCGTCATCGCCTCGATCTCCGCGATCGCCGGCCCGTCGACGAAGCGCAGCGGCGCGTCCCCGCGGCCCGGCGTCAGGTACAGCAGCAGCGTGTACTTCGACACGTGGTGGCGCGCGCGGTCGAAGTACGGCGAATCCACGTGCGCGGCGAACGGCGCGTCGCCCGGCTCGAAGCGGTTGCAGCGGAACACCGGGTTGACGTGGACGAACCCGCGCAGGAGCTCGGGCGGCAGCGCGTCGCGCAGCGCGACGGTCAGCGCCGCCGCCAGCTCGGCGGCGTGGAAGATGAAGCGCAGCCCGCCGCGCGAGCGGTCGGCCGGCTTCACGTACAGCCCGAGCGCGTCGAGCTCGGCCAGGCGAGCGCCGAGCGCCGACGAGACCTGCGCCCGCAGGCTCGTCACGCCGGACCCCGGCCAGGTGACCCCGGTGAAGCGGACCGCGCCCTGCTCCAGCCCCGCGAACAGGCGATCGAGGCCGACGACGTTCTCGCAGCAGTGGTACCCGAACTCCTCCGGGTCGACGAACGCCGCCGCCAGCTCCGGCAGCGCCGGGCACGGCCGGGCGAACCGCCCCCGCACCGCTTCGTCGAGGGCGTCCGCCGCGACGAAGCGCAGCCGCTTGAACCGGGCCGTCGGGAACGGCGACAAGGGCAGCCCCATCAGCCGCGTCGTCGGCTCCGCCTCGAGCCCCTCGACGTCGGCCAGCAATCGTCGCTCGGCCTCCTCGCGCGCCGCCGCCGCGAGCCCGTGCAGCGCGAAGAACCGATCCCGCAGATCGTCGCCGCGATCGCCCGTCAACGCGCCTCCTGGGCCCGCCAGAAGCGGACCAGATCGCGCGGCAACCGGGTCGACGACGCCAGCGCCCGCACGCCCTCCGCCTCGATCTCCGCCGCATGCACGTGCAGGGCCGTGAGCCCGCCGAGCTGCGACGACTCGGCCAGCGCCGCCGCCCCTGCCGGCCCGATCGGGTTGTACCGCAGATCGAGCACCTCCAGCCGCGACAGCGCGGGCGCCCCCGCCAGCGCCGCCAGGCCCCGGCCCGTGAAGCGATTGCGCTGCAGGTACAGCGCCCGCAGCCCGCCCAGCGCCGCGCACCCGGCCAGCGCGACGAGCCCCTCGTCCGTGAGCCCGGAGTGACGCAGGTCGAGGACCCGCAGGTTCAGCGCCGACTGCCCCCTCAGCGCCCGCGCGACCTGGTTGCCGCGCCCGTGGTAGCGAGCCAGGAGCGTCCGCAGCCGGCCGAGCTCGACCTGCGCCAGCGCCGACAGCCCGCGCGCCGGCGCCTCGTCGGCGAACCCGAGCTCGAGCCGGCTCACCAGCTGCGACCGCGGATCGGCCATCAGCTCGCGCAGCTCGCGGGCGTCGCGGCGACCGCGGACATGAAACTTCACCGCGACCGCGAAGCCGTGGCGCCACTCGCAGTCGCCCGTCGCCGCGCCCACCGGCGCCCGGTGGACCCGCTCGCGGGCCAGCCAGCCCGACACCAGCGCCCGCTCCTCCGGCGTCGCCGCCAGCGCCTCGAACCCGAACCAGTCGCCGCGCGGATCGCCCTGCGCGCGCAACCACGCCCCGTAGGCCGCCCACGCCCCCGCGTCGTCCGGGTCGTCGAGCAGCCGCTCCTCGAGCTCCGCCGTCACGCGCGGCCTCCTCGCGGCTCCGTCCTGCATGGCCGGGGAGACATGCCCGAAGGACTATGTCCGCGCCAACATGTCCTTCGCAACATGCCCATGCGGTCCTCTCGCGAGCGACTCAGCAGCAGCACCCGCCGCCGCAGGTGATCGGCACGCCCGGCGCCGGGATGTCGACCGGCGGCGAGCAGCCGTCCTCGTCGCAGGCCTCGACGCGGATGTAGCCGACCGTGAACGCGCACATCCCGTTGCACATGTCGAGGTCGTTGCACACGTCGGCGATCATCGTCACCGCGCCGACGTCGTGGACCTGCTCGGGGTTGACCGAGCACTTCCAGCGCACCACGTAGTGCGTCGCCCCGGGCACCTCGTCCCACGAGATCCACCACGGATCGCAGCACGCGCAGCTCTGGCAGCCCGCGAGCATCTCGGGCGGCGGCGGCGGCTCGTCCACCGCCCCGGTGGTGGTCGTCGTCGACCCCGAGCGCGTCGTCGACGGCTCGCCGGTCGTCCCGGGTTCGCTCGTCGACGTCGTCGAGCTCCCGCTCGTCGTCGTCCCCGGCTCGCTCGTCGTCGTCACCCCGGTGCTGGTCGGCGGATCGCCCGTCCCCGTCACCGCCGTCGTCGCCTCGCTCGTCGACGTCGGCGCCGACGTCCCGGTCTCGGTCGCCGAGCCGCCGCTCGTCGGCGTCGCCGACGTCGAGGTGGTCGGGTTCGTGCTCGTGGTGGCGGTCGTCGTCGCGCCGGTCGTCGTCCCCGCGGTCGCGGTGTCGCCGCCGGAGCCGGTGCCCGCCTCGCCGCACGCCGAAGAGAGGAGCAGGACCGACACCCACACGACGCGACGAGCCACCACGGATCGAGGATATCCCGAGCGGCGAGCCCGGCGAACGGCCATCGTCGAGCCTCGCCCCGGCGATCGCCGACCGGTCCGCCGCGCCTGCCGGCGCGAGAACGCACGCACCACCGGCGACGCCCTCCGCTATCCTCCCCCCCGCTCTCGCGCACATGTCCCAAGAACGCCCTGATTCGTCGCTCCCCTCGCGCTTCGACGTCGTGATCGGCGGAGGCGGGCTCGCCGGCCAAGCCCTCGCGCGCCTGCTCCGCCGCGAGCTCCCCGAGGCCACCGTCTGCGTCATCGAGCGGCAGCGGCGGCCGCTGCCCGTGGCCGCGCACAAGGTCGGCGAGTCCTCGGTCGAGCTGGCCTCGCAGTTCTTCAGCGTCGTCCTCGGCCTCGACGAGTACCTGCGGGCCAGGCACTACCTCAAGAACGGCCTGCGCTTCTACCCCGGCGGCGGCCACACCCACGCGCTCGAGGACCGCACCGAGATCGGCCCGCCCGAGCGGGCCAAGGTGCCGTCGTTCCAGCTCGACCGCGGCCGCCTCGAACAGGACCTTCGGGACATGAACGAAGAGGCAGGCGTCACCCTGATCGAGGGCTGCGTCGTCAAGGACGTCGAGCTCGCCGACGGCGACGGCGACCACCTCGTCCACTTCGAGACCCACGGCGGCGGCGACCCGCGGACCGTGCGGGCCGGGTGGTTCGTCGACGCCACCGGCCGCCGCGGCCTGCTCCGCGCCAAGCTCGGCCTCACCCGTCCGAGCGGCCACCTCGCCAACGCCGCCTGGTGGCGCGTGCCCGGCCGCGTCGACGTCGCCGACCTCGTGCCCCAGAGCGCCACCGCGTGGCACCAGCGCGACCCGGAGCACATCCGCTGGTACTCGACCGTCCACTTCATGGGCCCCGGCTACTGGCTCTGGTACATCCCGCTGGCCGCCGGCGACGACGGTCAGGACCACACCTCGATCGGCATCGTCGTCCACGACGAGCTGCACCCGTTCGACACCGTCCGCACCCGCGAGCGCGCGCTCGCCTGGGTCGAGAAGCACGAGCCGCGCTGCTTCGCCCAGATCAAGGACCTGCCGATGGTCGACTTCCTGACCCTCAAGCACTACAGCCACGCGACCGCGCGCATGTTCTCGCCGCAGCGCTGGTCGCTGATCGGCGACGCCGGCGCCTTCTCCGACCCCTTCTACTCGCCGGGCTCCGACTTCATCGCCCTCGCCGCCTCCTTCACCGTCGAGATCCTCAAGGTCCGCCACCGCGGCGGCGACGTCGCCGAGGCGGCCGAGCGCTTCGATCGCGTCTACCTGCAGTTCTTCGACACCACCTGCGAGACCTACCGCAAGGCCGCCCCGGTCTACGGCAGCCCGCGCGTGCTGCCGGCCAAGGTCTACTGGGACGACTTCGTCTACTGGTCGTTCGTCTGCCAGTACTTCTTCCGCGGCCTCTTCAAGCTGCCCGCCGACCAGCACGAGCGCTTCGAGCTGCTCGGCCGCGAGTTCGCCGCGCTGCAGTTCCGCGCCCAGAAGCTGCTGAGCGAGTGGGCCCGCCGCGCCGACAACACCCCGCGCCCGGTCCACGTCGTCCTGCCGGTGATCCCGTCGATGCTCGCCAGCCTCTACCTCGACCTCGTGCGCGACATGAGCCCCGACGAGGCCCACGCCTACATGCGCGACAAGCTGGCGCTGGCCGGCGAGATCCTCGGCGAGCTGGCCCTGCGCGCCCTCGCCGAGCTCGCCCCCGAGCAGCGCGACGAGCTCGCCCGCGCCGTCGACCTGCCGAGCTGGCCGCGGCGCCCCCCGCCGACCGGATCGCCTCCGAGGCCGAGGTCGGCGGCAAGCGCCGCCGCGCCCTCCCGCCGATCGTCCGCGACATGGAGCGCACCCTCGGCCGCGTCCCCGGCGACCACGACGCCGCCGCCCTCGAGGCCCTGGTCGCCCGCGCCTTCGCCCGCCCCGAGCGAGCCGCCGGCTGACCTGTCCTCAGAGACATATCCGGCGCCCCGGAGCACCTCCCGCCTCGCGTGCCCAAATCGACATGTCCTGAAGTCCATCATCGACGAGGCGCTCGCGCCGGCCGGGCGCCCGCGGGCCGCTCAGGTCGGCTGGTCCTGCCCCAACGGCTGGCGTGCAGTCCACGTCGACGATGTCGAGTTTGGGGAGGTTGCACTTCCAGCCGCCGCGGCCCACCCGCCGCCGTGTCCCAGCTTCGCCGCGACAGACATGTCTCAAAGGCCATCTCCGGTGAGCCGGCACCTGCAGGGGTTGAACGCGCGCGCAAGTTCCGGTAGGTCCCGGCTTCATGCGCCTCCGTCCTCCCTTGCTGCTCGTCCTCCTCGCTCCCGCCTGTTATTCGCCGGACCACGGGGGCGACACCGGGGCGTGGTCCACCCTCAGCGCGGGTCCGACGGGCGATAGCAGTTCGGGCACCACCGCGCCGGGCAGCACCACCGACGCGCACGAGCCGACGACCGCGTCGACCTCCGGCTGGACGACCGACGCGAGCAGCACGAGCGGTCTTGACTCGACCGGTCCCGATCCGACCGACCTGACGACCACCACCGGCCCCGGCACCACCTCCGGCGTGATCCCGGACCCCTCGTGTCCGCGCGTGCGCGTGCTCGTGCCGCCGGGCGAAGTCTTGAATGTGCGGCCGCAGCCGTCGACCGCGATGGCGCCGGTGGGGTCGCTGGCCAGCGGGGCCATCGTCGACGTGTTGGCAATCGTGCAGGGTGAGGCGATCGACGCCGTCGACACCTGGTATCAGGTCGCCGGCAATTGGCCCGAGGGCTATGTATTCGGCGCATGGGTCGAGTGCACGCTCGACGAGCCCTCGGCGGCCGGCTACTTCTTGCCGCTCGAGTGCGGCACCACAGCCACGGTCACGCAGGGCAACTTCGGCCCCTTCAGCCATCAGGGCGCGGCCGCCTACGCCTTCGACTTCGGTCTCGCGCTGGGCACGCCGCTGATGGCGATCGAGGAGGGCACGGTGTCTCACGCCTACGGCGGGACGATGCCGGGCGACCCCTGCTACGACGGCGGCGGCATGGAGTGCATCAACTCGGCCAATTACGTCACCTTGCAGCACCCTGACGGCACCACCTCGAACTATGCTCACCTGAGCCAGGTCTCGGTGGCGGTCGGTCAATACGTCCCACGCGGCGCCGTCGTCGGGCTCACCGGCTCGACCGGCTGGTCGACCGGCCCCCACGCGCACGTCGCCCGCCAGGAGGGCTGCGGTCAGGCGTTCTGCCAGTCGATCGCCGTCCAGTTCGTCGACGTCGCCCCCGACGGCGTCCCCGAGGGCGGAGAAGTCGTCACCTCGCAGAACTGTCCCTGACAAAATCGGGCCACGATCAGCGACGACGGCCGCCTGCCGCTCGACACCAACGTGAGCGGAACCTCCGCCGCGAGGTCCTCGGCAGGGCGATGTCCCGAGCGCTGCTAAAATTTTGGCTCTTCAGGGTTGAGGGTGGCGTAGGTTGCGCGCGAAATCGCGCCGTGATATCGTGCGCGAAATGGCAGAGACCGAACTCTACGCCCGAATTCTCGGTATCGAGGCTCCCTGGAGAGTTGCTGCGGTGAAGCTGCAGCTCGGGCAGGGGCAGATCGTCATCGAGGTCGAGCACGACCCCGATGTGCCGACGACGTGCCCGGAGTGTGGCCAGGCTGTTCCCCGTCACGATACGCGGACTCGCCGATGGCGGCACCTCGATACGTGTCAGTATCGGACGATCATCGAAGCCGGCGTACCGCGGACGTCGTGCCCGAAGCACGGTACGCTCACGATGCGCGTCTCGTGGGCGGACGGTAGCGCTCGGCTCACCGCGCTGTTCGAGGCGCTGGTGATCGACTGGCTCCGCGATGCGCCGATTGCAGTGGTCGCGGAGCGCCTCGGGCTCTCGTGGGATCAGGTCGCCGGCGTCCAGGAGCGTGCAGTACAACGCGGACTCGAGCGCCGCGAGGTCGCGCTGCCGGAGATGCTCGCCGTCGACGAGACCTCCTTCCAGCGGCGCCACGAGTACGTCACGATCGTGCATGACCCGAAGTCCGCCAGCAAGCGGGTCATCCACGTCGCCGACGGACGCGGCAAGGGGGCCCTCAAGAGCTTCCTGAGCGGCTTTTCGCGCCCAGAGAGGGCTGCGGTCTCCGTGGTCGTCATGGACATGCACGAGCCCTACATTCAAGCTGTCCGCGAGGCCATCCCCGATGGCGACGCGAAGATCGCCTTCGACAAGTACCACGTCGCCGCGCGCCTCGGTCAAGCCGTCGACCACGTGCGACGCGAGGAACACCGCGCTCTCCACGGCCTCGGCGACAACCGGCTCAAGGGCACCAAGTACCTCTGGCTGCGCAACCCCGAACGGATGAGCAAGGAGGTCTGGGACGACTTCGAGGCGCTGCGGACGAGCTCGCTGCGGACGGCCCGCGCGTGGGCGCTCAAGGAGGCGGCGATGGAGGTCTGGGAGCACACCTCGCCGAGCAACATGCGGGACCAATGGGGCATGTGGTACGATTGGGCTATCCGCTCTCGCCTGGAGCCGATGAAGGCCGCCGCGCGCATGGTCAAAAATCACCTCGGCGGCATCATCCATGCAGCCACCGAACGGATCACCAACGCCTCTGCCGAGGGCCTTAACTCGGTCATCCAGAAGCTCAAGTACGTCGCCCGCGGCTTCCGTAACCGCGACCGCTTCCGAGCTGCGATCTACTTCCACCTCGGCGGCCTCGACCTCTATCCTGCCGGGATCACGCGCTGAGTCAGCGGTATCCACCACAAACCCTGAAGAGCCAAAATTTTAGGAGGTGGTCTCACCACCCCGAGAGGATTCTCGGGGCCTTCCAACGACAAGGACCGCCGTGACGAAGAGTGCGGCCTACCTGACGCGCCAGCGCTTCGTGGTGAAGGCCGGTCTCGCGGTGGGCGGCGCGGGGCTCGACGAGGACTTCACGCCCTACCTGAACGACGACGACACGATCGTCGAGGACCCGATCGTCGCGGCGATCTTCGCCGCCAAGTACTACCAGCGGATCGTGACCTTCTACCCGACCGTGTTCGCCAGCGGCACCCCGGCGCCCGAGGACAACTACCGCGTGCGCCTCGGCTGGGCGAGCCCCAAGGAGCTGCAGGAGGACCCGGCCGGCAGTCTCTTCCAGGCAATCAAGGGCCGCATGGACGAGGACCTCAAGCAGCTGGGCCTCAAGAACACCGACCTCCCCCCGAAGGGCCTGACGCCCACGTGGAAGTGAGGCCCGCCTTGCCCGCTTCAGCGCAACATTGCCGCCGCACGGGGTTAAGGCCCGGCCATTTCGTACAGAACATGGATTTTCAGGCGGATGCGCTGATTCTGATTTACATAACTCGCAGCGCTGAGGCGCACTTGTCGGTCGTTGTGTCTGTTGACGTCAATCAGCGCGAAAGTGACCAGCGCGCCGATGTTGTGGAATGCCGTGTACCAAGCTTCGACAATCCGGGCGCCAGCCGGGATGCCTGCATCAATGATGTGTTCTTCCGGACGATCAGGGTCGTTCGAAGCATGGTACTCACCGGCCCCGCCCGCGGTTCCACTGAAAATCACCGGCGTGAATTCGTATACTCCAACCACTTTGGCCTCCTGTCGCAAGAGCGACCCCAACAGGCTGTACCCCGCCGACTCGGCCTCCAAATCCTTGCGGCGTTTGATTCTCGGAATGCCGTCACGAACGGCGATATTCATGTCCGAGCATGGGCACGCGCACCCGGCGCATCCCTTGCACGAGGAGCCTGGCAGCTCTGGAGAGTCTGGACCTGACGCGGTCCGACGTGATCACCCGCGACAGCGTCCACGGCCAGGGCCAATGCACGCCGGACGCGATCGCCAACCTGATCGAGCGCGCGGCCCGAGCCGCGGGCCTCGGTCACGTCCACGCCCACGTGCTGCGCCACACCTTCGCCACGCGGCTCCTCAGCCGCGGGGTCGACGTGCGCACGGTCCAGCAGCTCATGGGACACCGCGACATCAAGACGACGCTGACCTACCTACACCTGATCCGCGGCGCGGAACGCCGTGCGATGGACGCGCTCGAACCTGCAACTGGCACCACACGGGCACCACAGCACGGTTCGGAGCCGAACATCTCGAATCCGAGGAGAAGTCCGAGGACTTAGACTCACCGCACGAAGTTCAGGTGATAATGCGGCGTGCTCGTGCGGCTCTCGTCGACCACCGCGATCCCGCGGGCCTTCGCCAGCTTCTTCAGGATCGCCCGCTCGCGCTTGTCGAGGTCGAGGCAGCGGACGTCGACCGCGCCCTCGCGCAGGTGCTTCGACACGTAGTCCCCGGCCGCCACCTGCGTGCGGATCACTTCCGTCAAGGCCGCCAGCACCGCCGCGCGTCCGCCCGCGCGCGCCTTCGCGTAGGCCTCCGCGACCGCCTTCGCCGCCGACTTGTTGGCGTAGTTGCGGACCACGTCGTCGCCGCGCTCGAGGTTGCGGAGCATCAGCTCTGCCTGCACCTCGGGCCGCCGCGTGCCGTCGGTGATCACCAGCGGCTTCCCGGTCGCCCGCCGGAACGCCGCCGCCAGTTCGGCCAGCCGCGCCTCGATCGCCGGCGGCACCTCGACCCCCGGCGCGCGCGAATAATCCTCGCTCGCCGCCTCGCCCGCGCGAACGACCTCGCCGGACCCCGCCTCGCGCTTGCCGGCGGCCGCCTCGGCGCTCGCAGGCTCGCCCGCCAGCGCCCACAGCAGCGCGATCGATGTGCCGGTCATCCCCGCGACCATACCTCAACTCGTCCCCGCCGCCCCGCTCCTCGCGCGCTTTCGCGCCCTCGTCGGCCTGCCCAATCGGCCCCGACCTTGTTTACCCTGCCCCCGTGATCGCGCGATCGCTCCCCGTCCTCGTCCTCCTGGTCGCCTGCGGCAGCGAAGCGGCCAAGACCGCCCCTGCGCCGGCCGACGCCCCCCCGGCCAAGGCAGCCGAGCCGCCGGCCAAGGCCCAGCCGTTCGCCGAGCCCAAAATGAACCCGCCCGCCCCGCCCGAGGGGGCTGCCCTGCTGGCCGACCGCAAGCAGCCGCGCTACGTCCAGCGCTGCGACGCCGGCCATCCTTGCCCCGATCTGCTGCAGCCCGCCGGCGAGACGCACTGCCGCGACCTCGACCTCGGCGGCTTCAAGCACTGGCGCCTGCCCGACCGCGACGAGGTCAAGCGCTTCGGCGAGATCGCCGGCCTCGAGCAGGCGGAGGGCTTCCACTGGACCCGCACCGCCTTCGCCGAGGACGCCGCGCAGGCCTGGATCGTCGACCCGAAGTCGGGCCAGGAGACCACCATCCCGCGCGACCGCAAGCCGTTCCGCGTCCGCTGCGTGTTCGAGCCGTGACCGCGACGCCGGCGCTCTCGGTGCTCCTCGCGCGGCGGCCCGGGCGGAGTTCGAGCCGCGCGCGCGGGTTTGCTATCGTCCTCGGCGTGCGTCGCCTCGCCGTCGTCCTCGTCCTCGCCGCCTGTCGTCCGCCGTCGTTGCCGGCGGTGACGGAGGGCGACACGGCGGGCGCGACCGCCACGGCCGGCACCGGCAGCTCGAGCACCACCGGCTGCATGCAGAGCGGCGACTGCGAGACCGACGCGATCTGCGTCGCCGAGTACGGCCCGACGACCGGCGAGCTCGGCGGTGAGCGAGGCCCGGCCCAGTGCGCCGACGAGAGCGCCTGCATCGGCGCGCTCGACCTCACCCGCTGGTGCATCGATCACCAGTCCTGCTGCGGCGACCTGCGCTGCCGGATCGCCGACGGCATCTGCGAGCCACCTGACCTCGGGGTCAGCACCGGCGAGACCACGACCGACGGCGACACCACCACCACGACCTCGACCTCGACCGGCGACACCACGACTTCGACCACGACCGGCGACACCACCACCACGACCGGCACCGCCGGCTCGACCTCGAGCACTTCGGCCGGTTGACGATCGACCTCGCGCCTCGCCGGCGGCGCACGCCGGTTCGCCGTCGACCTCGGGTCCGCTCGCTGCCGCGCGCCCGGCGCTCGCCTCAGCCGACGCGGTAGTTGTGGGCCAGGCGCACGTACTTGTGCGCCAGGCCACGGTGCATCGCCTCGTCGGCGGCCGTCAGCGTGCGGATCACCTTGCCGGGGGCGCCGAGCACGAGCGAGTGCGGCGGCACCACGGTGCCGGCGGTGACCAGCGCGCCGGCGCCGACGATCGAGCCCTCGCCGATCACCGCGCCGTCGAGGATGGTCGCCTGGATCCCGACCAGCGTGCCGCCGCCGATCCGGCAGCCGTGGACGACCGCTCGGTGGCCGATCACGACCTCCTCGGCGACGAAGGTCGGATCGCGATCGCCGAGGTGGATCACCGTGCCGTCCTGCACATTGCTGCGCTCGCGGATCTCGACGCGGTTGACGTCGCCGCGCAGGACGCAGCCGTACCACACGCTCACGTCGTCGGCGAGCAGCACGTCGCCGATCACGGCCGCGCCTGCGGCGATGCGGACGCGCTGACCCACTTCGGGCGCGCGGTCGAGATAGCGCTCGACGATGGCCCCGGGAAAGCGGGCACGCAGGGCGCTGGCGCGGGCCTCGGCCGCCGCGGCACCCGCCGGCGGAGCCTCCACGCGCACGACCGAATCCACCACTGTTCGCGACGCCATGGCCCCGGAGTCTACCCCTCTCGCTCGAGGGCTTGCCATCCCCGCGTACGATCGCGTAGAAAAGCCCCGTGGCAGCGTCGACGCGATCCAAACCCGCCAAAAAGGCCACCAGCAAGGCCACGGCCGCCAAGAGCACCAGCGCCAAGGCCAAGGCCGGCGCCAAGGCAGCGACCAAGAAGGCTCCCGCCGCGGCCAAGAAGGTCGCCGCCGCGAAGCCCGCCGAGAAGCCGACCAAGGCGGCCAAGCCCGCCAAGGCCGCCGCCAAGGCGACCCCGGCCAAGCCCGCCAAGGCCAAGGCGGCCGAGGAGCCGAAGAAGGCCGCCAAGGCCAAGCCCGCCAAGACCGAGGCCAAGGCCAAGGCGCCGGCCAAGGCGACCAAGGCCAAGCCGGCCGAGGTCGCCAAGCCCGCGCGCAAGCCGGCCAAGGCCCGCGAGCCCGACTACGAGGACGAGGACGAGGCCCAGGCCCCGGCCGAGGAGGTCGAGGTCGAGGACGATCTCGACGAGGTCGAGGTCGAGGCCGAAGGCGACGGCGACGAAGATGAAGGCGCCGACATCGAGGACGACGGGGCCGAGGCCGACGACGGCAGCGAGCTCGACGAGGCCGCGCTGACGCGCGTCCCCCCGGCCGCGCCGGCTGCGCCGCAGTCCCCGCTCACGCTTCAGCCCGCTGCGCCGCCGGCCGAGCGCAAGAAGAGCGTCCTGGAGATCGCCGAGGAGGACGACGAGTTCGACGACGAGCCGCCGCCCCCCAGCCTGGAGAACCTGAGCGGCCTGCTGCAGCGGATCCACCACCTCGCGCAGTTCGGCACCGAGACCGAGATCCGCGAGGAGCTGCCGCCGCTGGTCGAGCTGCTCGAGCAGATCGAGGACCCGGCCGTGCTGCCGCGCCTGCTCGACCTGCTCGAGGACAACGACCCGCACGGGGTCTACTGGAACATCCTCTACGTCCTCGAGAAGTTCGACGCCTACCTCGGCGTGCTGCTGGCCGGCCTGCCCTCGCTCTACCACCGCGCGCCGGAGTGGGCCTACACCTGCGTGATCCGGATCCTCCGCACCCGCGGCGACGAGGACGATTGCACCGCCCAGTTCGAGCAGCTCATCAACGCCGGGCCGGCCGACACCCGCACGCTGATGCAGCAGATCCTCCGCGAGCTCAGCGAGCACCCCGAGACCGACGCCGACCAGCGGCAGAACATCGCCCGCACGATCACCGCGATCGGCGGCGACGCCCCCGTCGCCGACAAGGCACCCGAGCCGGCGCCGGCGAGCTGAGATGCCCTCGCGCTCCCGTCCGAGCCCCAAGTCGACCCGCCCCCGCTCCGGTCGCGCCCCTCGCGGCGCCCCGGCCGCGGGCGCGTCGACGTCCGTCATCGCGCAGCTGAGCCCGCCGGCCGCCGCGGCCGACGCGGGTGTGACCCGCCAGGTCTCCCCGCTCGGCCCCGAGCAGTGCACCGTCACCGTCCGCGAGGACGCCCTGCCCGAGGGCCCCGCCGAGCTCGTGCTCGACCTGCGGATCGCCCCGCAGAACCGCGCCGCCATGGCCCTCCGCCGCGGCCTCGCCGAGCGGGCCCCCGGCTTCAACGTCGCCGTCGTCGGCCGCCGCGGCACCGGCCGCACCTTCACCGCGGTCGCCCTCGCCCGCGAGGAGGCCCGCCGCCGCCCCGCCCCGCGCGACCTCGTCCTGCTCGTCAATCCTCGCTGGCCTTTGGAACCTGTCCCTGCATTCCTGCCCGCAGGAGCAGGTCCGGCCTTCGTCCGCGCGATGGAGGAGCTGCACGCCCGCCTCGAGGCCGCCGTCCACGAGGTGTTCGAGGGCCGCGTCCGCCACCGGCTGCAGGTCGAGATCCACCGCGAGCAGAGCGCCGCCGAGCGCAAGATCCACGACCAGCTGAGCAAGATCGCCGCCGAGCACGGCCTCGGCCTGGTCGCGGGCGACGACGGCTTCGACTTCGTCCCGCTCGAGGACGACGACGACGACGAGACCCCCGGCGGCGACGGCCCGACCGCCGACGCCGCGAGCGAGGCCGAGACGACCGAGGCCGAGGCCCGGCTCAACCGCCAGGTCCTCGACGCGATCGAGGCCGTGCGCCCGCACGTCGAGGAGACCCAGCGCCAGCTCGCGCTGCTCGAGGCGGAGATCCAGCAGACCCTGCTGCAGCGTCAGCGCGCCGCGCTGCGCAACAACATCGCCGCCAGCTTCGCCGCCGTGCCCGAGCGCGCCTTGCCGACCGAGCAGGTGCGCAAGTACAGCCAGCGGCTGCACGAGCACCTGCAGCAGGTCTACCACCTCGAGGAGGGCCACCACCTGCCGCTGACGAGCGTGCCGCTGCCGGCCGGCCTGGTCGTGCCGACCCTGCTCGTCACCAGCCGCCCGGACGACGTCGCGCCGATCATCCACGCGCAGAACGTCACCCTCTCGGGCCTGTTCGGCCGCGTCGTCGCCGGCTCGAACGACAGCCGCTACCCCGAGCCCGGCACGATCCTCGCGGGCGACCTGCACCGCGCCAACGGCGGCTTCCTCATCATCGACGCCGAGGCGCTGGTCAAGCGCGAGGCCGTCTACGAGCACCTCAAGGCCTGCCTGCTCGCCCGCGCGATCCAGCCGCACGAGGAGGACGAGGGCCCGAGCCTGCGGATCCAGCCGGTCGAGCTCGACGTCAAGGTCGTGCTCGTCGCCGACCCCGACCTGATCCACCAGTTGCAGGAGCTCGACCCCGAGTTCAGCCGGCTGTTCAAGATCAGGGCCGACTTCGAGGACGACATGTCCTTCGAGGAAGGTCTGCGCGTGTACCCCGGCGTGGCCGCCTGGCTGGCCTCGAACCGCGGCCTGTCCCGCTGCTCGCGCAGCGCCGTCGCCTTCCTGATGCAGTACGGCGCCCGCCTGGCCGAGGACCAGCACCGCCTCACCACCAACCTCGGCCTGCTCAGCGACCTCATCACCGAGGCGACCTCGCTCGCCAAGGGCGCCGACGAGCTGACCGAGGAGCACCTGCGGGCCGCGTTCCGGCTGATGCAGGACCGCCAGGGGCAGATGCGCGACCGCCTGCTCGACCTCCACCGCTACGGCCTGATCCGGGTCGAGGTCTCGGGCCAGAGCGTCGGCCAGATCAACGGCCTCGCCGTCGTCAGCGACGGCTTCCAGTCGGTCGGCCGCCCCAGCCGCGTCACCGCCGTCACCTACGCCGGCAGCCACGGCCCGCTCAACATCGAGCGCGAGGTCGAGATGTCGGGCCCGATCCACAGCAAGGGCGTGCTGATCCTCAGCGGCTACCTGCACGACCGGTTCGCCCGCGACTTCCCGCTCAGCTTCGGCGCCTCGGTGGTGTTCGAGCAGACCTACACGCCGATCGAGGGCGACTCGGCCTCGACGGCCGAGCTGTTCGCGATCCTCTCGAGCCTGTCGGGCCTGCCCGCGCGCCAGGACATCGGCGTCACCGGCAGCGTCGACCAGCGCGGCCGGGTCCTCCCGGTCGGCGGCGTCAACGAGAAGATCGAGGGCTTCTTCGAGGTCTGCCGCGCCCACGCGCTGACCGGCACCCAGGGCGTCATCATCCCCGAGAGCAACGTCCGCAACCTCGTGCTCGGCGAGGACGTGCTCGAGGCGATCGCCCAGGGGCGCTTCTTCATCTGGCCGATCAGCACCGTCGAGGAGGGCGTCGAGCTCATCCTCGGCGAGCCCGCCGGCACCCCGACCGAGCCCGACGACGACGCCGCCGCCTTCCGCTACCCCGAGCGCACCGTCTACGGCCGCGTCGAGCGCCGGATCGCCCGCCTGCGCCGGCTCGCCACGCCCTCACGCACCTGACCGCCGGGGCAGCTCCGGCCTCGCACGCCTCGACGACCGGGCAGCGCCCTCGAGGCGCTGCCGAGCGCCGAGGTCTCCCGGCACGCATGGACGGCGTCTGCCCGCGACCGTGAGGCGCTGTCGAGCGCCGGGACGTCCGCTCCTCCCATCGGCATGGACGACCCACCGCCCCCCGGAGGCGCCGCGGTGCGCCGACGCTTCGGCCGCCGCGAACGCAGCGAGCGCCGAAACATGTCCTCAAAGACACTCGAGATGTCTCTCGGGACATCCACGTCGGCGCGTCCCCGCGTCGGCACGCTTTCGCCGGCCCGAGTCCCGCGCCGCTCGCCGGCGAGCCGACGCAGCAGCGACTGCGACGAATCACCCGCCGCCATTGCCCCGAGTCTCGCCGCAATGATGGCAGCATCGAGCTCCGGTACCGGGGCCGCGCGCCCACGACCATCACGCGCACCTTACATATCGACAGCCTCCCCGCGCCCCCGACCTTCGCGCCCGATCCCCCAACCTCGCCGACGCGCTGAAATCGCCGGCCTGAGCGGCGTTAGCCGGCGCCGGGCGAACTCGCCCGCGCGTGGCGACCAGGCCGTGCTACCCTGCGCGAGCATGTGGGCTCTGGACAATCGCACCCGCTACGCCGCGGCCCGCAACTGGGCGCGCGACAAGGACGGCGTGCATTGGTGGATCGTCGCCGTCAAGGCCAGCTTCGACGTACACCCGCAGGGCCGCGCCGTCCTGTCCGACCTGCAGCCCCCGCCCGTGCTCGCCCCCGAGTATTTCGGCGACCCGGGCGCCTCGAGCCTGCGCCACGACTCCGACCTGCTGGCGCCCAAGCCCGGCGTCGACGTGCTGGCGCTCGCCCACGCCCACGCCCCCGGCGGTCGGCCGGCGGCCACCGTCCCGGTGACCCTGCGCGTCGGCGCGCTGGTCAAGCAATTGAGGGTCCACGGCGAGCGCACCTACGATTCGCTCGGCGTCGGCCTGTCCGCCCCGCGGCGATTCACCACCCACCCCATTCGCTACGAATACGCGTTCGGCGGCTTCGACACCGCCGATCCCGAGCCCGCCCGCCAGCGGATGGACGACCGCAACCCGATCGGCCGCGGCTTCGTGCGCCGCTCGCTGACCCGCGCCGGCCAGCCCGCGCACCTCGTCGAGTACCCCGACGGCGACCCCGAGACCCGCGGCCCGGCCGGCTTCGGTCCCATCGACCCGTCGTGGTCGCCCCGGCGCGAGCTCGCCGGCACCTACGACGCCCGCTGGGAGCAGACCCGGCGCCCGCTCTTGCCCGCCGACTACGACCCTGAATTCGCCATGAGCGCCCCCGCCGACCAGCGCGCCCACGGCCCCGTCCTCGGCGAGCGCGTCGAGCTGCTCAACATGACCCCCGAGGGCGTCCTCCGCGTCGAGGTCCCGCGGATCGCCCTCGCCTTCACCACCCGCTTCGGCGCGCGCCGCCAGGAGCAGCCCTCGCAGTTGACCGCGCTGATCCTCGAGCCGGAGGAGCGCCGCCTGTCGCTCGTGTGGCAGAGCTGCCTGCGCGTGACGGCCCTCGACGCCGACTACCTCGACGTCACGGAGATCCGCGAGCAACGAGGCGCCGCATGAACCCCGTCCGCGAGCTCGCCGCCATCGCCGGCTTGAACCTCGAGTCGAATCATCGGCGCCGTCGCGCTCCGGCGCCTCCCTCGACGCCGCGGTCCGCCCTCCGCCCCGACTTCGTCCCCGTCGTCACGGCGAACACCGCGGCTGACCCCCGGCCCGCCTGCGCGACGCGCCCGTGCGTTCGAGGTGCCGCGTGAACCCTCGCCTCGACGTCGTCGCCATCGGCGCCCGCACCCCCGTCGGGCACGACGCCGCCAGCAGCGCCGCCGCCGTGCGAGCCGGCATCGCGCGCTGCAGCGAGTACCCGTTCGCCACCCCCGACGGCGCCCCGCTGATCGCCGCCGCCGACGCGCGCATCGACCCCTTGCTCGAGGGCAACGCCCGGCTCGAACCGCTCCTCGCCAGCGCGCTCGGCGAGGTCGCCCGCTCGCTCACCCGCGGCGCCCCGCACCAGGGCCCCCAGCACCTTTTGCTCGCCCTCCCCGAGCCTCGCCCTGGCTTCGGCAGGCGCGACGCCGGCGAGCTCGTCGGTTTCGCCCATGCCTGTTTGCGGCGCCTCGGCATCCCCGCCGACGTCCGGGTCGCCGGGCACGGCCACGCCGGCGCGATCGAGGCCGTCGAGCAGGCGGCCCGCCTCGTCGCCGACGACGCGGACGCACTCTGCTGGATCGCCGGGGTCGACAGCTGGCTGCACGCCGACACCCTGCTGTGGCTGGAGGACCAGCGTCGCTGCGCCCAGCCGGGCGTGCGCAGCGGCTTCATCCCCGGCGAGGCGGCCGGCTGCATCGTCCTGGCGCGCCCCGACCTGCGCCGGCGCCTGCGCCTGCCCGGCCTCGCCGTCGTGCGCGGCGTCCAGACCGCCCAGGAGACCCACCTCCGCACCAGCGAGGCCGGCACCTTCGGCGAGGGCATGAGCGACGCCGTCGCCGGCGCCGCGAGCGGGCTGCGGCTGCCCGACGAGCAGGTCGACGCGCTCTACAGCGACATCAACGGCGAGCGCTACCGCAGCGAGGAGTGGGGCTTCGTCGCCATGCGCACCGCCGCCGTGTGGAAGTCGCTGCAATACGAGGCCCCCGCCGATCGCTGGGGCGACGTCGGCGCCGCCTCCGTCCCGCTCGGCGCCATCCTCGGCGTGCAATCGTTCCGCCGCGCCTACGCCCCCGGCCCGCGCGCCATGATCACCGCCGGCTCCGACGGCGGCCTCCGCGGCGCATTGCTCCTCCAGCGACCGGCGTCCTCCTGAGGTCCCGATGTCCAGCATCTCCGTCAACCCGCCGAAGACGCCCGTCACCACCGGCAGCAACGGCATCGCGGCCGCCACCGTGCCCAACGTCTGCAAGATGCCCGGCCCGCCGGCCCCGTTCGTCCCGACCCCGCTGCCCAACATCGCCAAGTCCGGCAACTCGCCCAAGGATTTCTCGAAGAACGTCAAGTTCGACGGCTGCAAGGTCGCCATCAAGGGCGCCACCTTCACCTCGATCGGCGACATCGCCAGCAAGGCCACCGGCGGCGGCATCGTCTCCGCCAACGTCGAAGGCCCGGCGCGCTTCGTCGGCCCCGGGTCCATGGACGTCAAGGTCGAGGGCAAGAACGTCCACCTGCTCAGCGACCCGATGCTCAACAACTGTGGCCCGAGCGGCAGCCCCCCGAACGCCGCCACCCTCCTCGGCCTCGTCCAACCCCCCGGCCTCGTCGCCCTCGTCGGCGACGAAGTGTGCGCCCTGTGCCACAAATCCCACGGCGACAAGGCGCGGCTCGAGGAGACCGCCGACACCAAGGCCGACGCGAGCACCTTCCAGGCCGCGGCCACCCGCTGGCGGGCGAAGATCCCGCCGGACAAGAAGAACCGCCACAAGAACCGCCCCGCCATGCTGGGCGTCGTTCGCTGCCGGGATGCCGTGGTCTACGCCGCCAACTCGGGCTTCCCAATTCCTGAACTACAAGCGGAATTGCCTGGCGCCTGGCATGCGCCGGTGGGCCTCCAACAGCAAGCCTTCCAGTCGCTCATCCCCGAAGATCACCGCGAGACATTCGCTGTATTATGGGAGGAGATGCGAGAGGAGAACACTGCCTGGAATGCACGTCAGCGCGATGCACGAACCGACCAGGAGGCAGGTGAACCGTTTTACCCTCCGGGCTCGTGTGCAGCCCAACAAGCGGTCGCGCTCGCTCTCCTCCACGGCGCTCGTCCCGTCGGCCTCACAGAACGCTGGTCCAGCCCGGCGGGACCCAATGCGCGAGTGTTCGTCCACTTCCGGCACCGGCTCGACGGGCGCACGAAAGGCGGCTATTTCGGCGGCAACGAGGCTGTCCCGCCGTGCGGTACCTGCCAGGTCATTCTGACCATGTTACTTTGTCCAGACGAAAAGCCATCCCAATGCGATCACAAGTCTCCCGGATCCCAGGTGTGTAAATGCACGCCCTAGAGAGCCACTTTGAACGCTTCATCACTCGACTCGTGCCGGGCATCGAGCACTCCTGGCAAGGCGCTACGCCCGAGGAGATCGCCGAGATCGAGTCCATCGCCGGACGGGCCCTGCCCGGCTTCTACTGGTGGTTTTTGACGCGGATGGGCCGCGACATGGGCGACCTGACCTTTGCCAGCATGGACTTCACAGCGGCACGGGTGATCGAGTGTTACCGTGAAGAGATCGACGAGCCCGATCTCCGATACCTGCTCATCGGTTATCAGAACGATCCCATGGTCCCCATGCACACCTGGTACGACCTGGACCGTCCGAACCGAGAAGACGCGCTGGTACTGGATCGAGAGATTGCAGGCGGTCTCACCCAGGTCAATTTTGAGACCTTCCGCGAGATGCTCGCCTGGAAGGCGATGCTGAATTTCAGGATCGAAGCCCTCCCGCACGGGTGCAAGGGAAAGTTCAAGTCCGATGGCGCCGACGTGCGCGCCCGGCTCGAGCGGGCCGTCGAGACCTTGAATTTCGAACAACCTGTCCCGACCGGTCCATTCTGCGGGATCTTCAATCGATCCGACGCCGCCATGATCTGCAGCATCGGGCCCGACAGCACTGTCAAGAATCGACTCATCTTCCGCCTTGCGGCCGACAGTGAGGGCATTGCCCGACGAATCCTCGGAGTGATCACCAAGGAAACAGGACTCGAGGTGGAGCTCGGCACCTCGAAGCGTTGACGCGGCCCTGGTCTGTCGCTCGAGCCCGGACGGCGGCGAGGACGACGTCCTGTTCTTCACGCTCGGCGCCGACCGCCCGGCCCGCTGCGATTCGACGAAGGAGTCGACCGCGCGTCGCGGAGCAGCCCCCTCATTCGTGCCGCAGCGCCACCATCGGGTCGATGCGGGCGGCGCGGCGGGCCGGGATGAACGTCGCCAGCAGGCCCACGATCGCCAGGACGAGCGCCACCGCCGAGTACGTCCGCGGGTCGGCGGCGGCCACCTCCTCGGTCAGCAGCCGCGTCATCAGGCGGGTCGACGCCAGCGCTGCGACTGCGCCGACCAGCAGCCCGACGACGACCAGCGTCATCCCCTGGCGGACCACCAGCGCCACCACTGCGCCCGGCTGGGCGCCCAGCGCCATGCGCACCCCGAGCTCGCGGGTGCGCTGGGCGACCGCGTTGGCCATCACCGCGTACAGCCCGATCGCCGCGAGCAGCAGCGCGGCCCCGGCGAACATCGTCAGCATCTTCACCGCGAGCTGGCGCGGCTTCAGCGATCGTTCCAGCCCGGCCGCGAGTCGCTCGATGCCCAGCGTCGGATCGTGCGCATCGATCGCGGCGGCGGCCTCGCGGATCTGCGGGGCCAGCGGCTGCGGGTCGCTGGCCCCGCGGGCGAGCAGGTACATCGTGATCCCGAAGCCCTGGGCCTGGTACGCCTCGAGCGACAGCTGCTGGTACGAATAATACACCTGGTACGGCGTGCGCTCGGGCGTGTCGAGCCCTTCTTGCTTGATGTGCCCGACCACCCCGACGATTTCGACGCTCGGCTGCTTGCTCAGGCGGTCCTGCAGGTGCTTGCCGACCGGGTTCTGCCCGGGGAAGAGCTTGTCGGCGAGCTGCTCGTCGATCACCACCACCGCCGGGCCGATCGTGTCCTGCGGCCCGAACGTGCGCCCGGCCAGCAGCGGGATCTTGACCAGCTCGAGGAACCCGACGTCGACGTGCTGGATCGTCGCCATCAACGCCTGGTCCGGCGTGCGGCTGGCCCCGAGCGGGTAGAACGGTTCGTACGCGCTGCCGATATAGCCCGGCAGCCCCGAGGACAGCGACACGCCGACGATCCCGGGGATCGCCGCCACGCGCCGCTGGAGCTCGGTCCAGAACTGCTGGATGTCCGCGGCCGTCTCGTAGCGGTCCGCCGGCAGCGAGACCATCGCGGCCACCACGTCGTCGGGATCGAACCCCGGGTCGCTCTGCTGGACCGCGCTCAGGCTGCGCGTCGCCAGCACCGCGCCGATCGTCAGCACCAGCGCCAGCGCGACCTCGACGACCACCAGCAGGTCGCGCGCGCGCAGGTGCTGGCTCCCGGCCGACGCGTGGTGGTCGGCGTCCTTGAGCACCTGCGCCAGCGGCTCGCGCGACGCGAACAGCGCCGGCGCCACGCCGAACAGGATCCCCGTGCCGAGCGCGACCGCCAGCGTGAAGGCCAGCACCTGGCGATCGATCTCGACTGTCCCGTTCAGCGCGAAGATGAAGTCGAAGGGCATCGACGCGCGGATCAGCCCGACGCCCCACACGGCCACCAGCATCCCGAGCCCGCCCGCCACCAGCGCGAGCAGGACGCTCTCGACCAGCAGCTGGCCGACCAGCCGCGAGCGGTCGGCCCCCAGCGCCGCGCGGATGCTCAGCTCGCGCCGACGCGCCATCGCCCGCTCGAGCGTCAGGTTGGCGACGTTGGCGGCCGCGATCAGCAGCACGCAGCCGACCGCGCCGACCAGCAGCAGCAGCGTCGTGCGGTAGTCGCGGGCCAGCTCTTGCTGGAACGGCACCACCTGCGGCCGGCTCGCGCCGACCTGCTCCGGGTAGTCGCGCCGCAGGCCCTCGCCGATCGCGTCGAAGTCGGCCTGGACCTGCGCCAGCGTGGTGTCCGGCTTCATGCGGCCGACCGTGAAGCTCTGGGTGCGGACCTCGCGGTCGGTGAACAGGGACTCGTCGGCGCGCGTGCCGATCGGGATGGCCGCGTGGAACGGGAAGAACGCCCGGTGTTCGGGCGGCAGCACGCCGACCACGGTCCACGGGCGGCCGTCGAGGGTGAGCTCGCGGCCGACGATCGCCGGGTCGGCGGCGAAGCGCCGGGTCCAGAACGCGTGGCTCAGCAGCAGCGACCGCGGCCCGTGCGGCAGGTCCTCCTCCGGCAGGAACAGGCGCCCGAGCACCGGCTCGACCCCCAGCATGGCCAGGTAGTCGTGCGACTCCATCTCGATCAGCAGCTTCTCCGCCGCCTCCTCGCCGCCGGCGCCGGTCATCGTCATCAGGTGGAAGCCGGTCGTCGCCAGCGCCGCGAGCGTCGTGTTGCGCGCGCGGTAGTCGAGGAAGTTCTGGTACGACACCGCCATCCGCTCGAACCCCGGCCGGTCCTCGAGCACGACCACCAGCTCGTCGGGCTCCTCGTACGGCAGCGGCCGCAGCAGCACCAGGTTGATCGCGCTGAAGATCGCCGTGCACGCGCCGATCGCGAACGCCAGCATCACGATCGACACGAGCGAGTAACCCGGGGTCTTGATCAGCATCCGCAGCGCGAGCCGGACGTCTCGGAACAAATTACGCATGGCCGCCCTCCTCGACCACGCGGCCGTCGAACAGGTGGATCGTCCGCTCGGCCTGGCGGGCGTACTCGGGGTTGTGGGTGACCATCACGATGGTCGTACCGGACCTGTGGAGCTCGCGCAGCAGGCCCATCACCGCGTCGCCGTTGCGCGAGTCGAGGTTGCCGGTCGGCTCGTCGGCGAGCAGCAGCAGCGGCTCCCCGGCGACCGCGCGGGCCACGGCGACGCGCTGCTGCTGGCCGCCCGACAGCTGGGCCGGCAGGTGGCGCGCGCGGTGGGACATGCCGACCCGCTCGAGCGCCGACTCGACCCGCCGGCGGCGCTCGGCCGCCGGCATCGCGCGGTAGGTCAGCGGCAGCTCGATGTTCTCGGCCACGGTCAGGTCGCCGATCAGGTTGAAGCTCTGGAACACGAAGCCGATCCGCTCGTTGCGCACGCGGGCGCGCTGCGTCGCCGACAGGCGCGACACCTCGCGTCCGTCGAGCAGGTACGTGCCCGCTGTCGGCGTGTCGAGCAGCCCGATCAGCGACAGCAGCGTCGTCTTGCCCGAGCCCGACGGTCCCGCGATGCACACGTACTGCCCGCGCGGGATCTCGCAGCGGACGTCGGCCACGGCGTGCGTCTCGACCTCGTCGGTGTGGAACACCTTCTTGACGCCCTCGAGGCGGATGATCGGCGTATCGGATGCTTGCATGTCACCACTGCTCCCGTCGTCATTCGAGCCGTAGCCGGTCGCTCTCGTCCCACTTCGACATGTCCGACAGGACGATCCGGTCGCCCGCTTCCAGGCCCGCCAGCACCTCGACGGTCGTCGCCGAGGCGCGGCCGATCTGCACCTGGACGCGCGTCGCGTGGTCGCCCTCGACGCGGAACAGCCCGACCGCCGCGTCGGGCTGCACGAACGCCGGCCGGCGCACGAACAGCACGTCCGGCAGCCGCTCGAGCTCGACCGTCCCGACGATGTTGAGGTCCGGGCGCGCGCCCTTCGGCAGCGCCCCCGTGAGCGCGACGTCGACCGTGACCGTCCCGCCCGACGCTGCCGGGTCGACGCGGACCACCGTCCCGTCGACGAGCCCGTTGCGCGTGTCGATGTGCGCCGGCTGACCGAGCCCGACGTCCTTCGCCAGCGTCTCCGGGATCGCCAGCCGGGCCTTCAGCCGATCGGGCTGCGCCACCTTCGCCAGCAGCCCGCCGGGGTCGACCCACTGCCCGGCCTCGAGCGGCAGCTCCTGCAGCACGCCCGCCACGCCCGCGCGCACCTGCAGCGTCGCCAGTTGATTGCGGTGAAACGCCGCGATCGTGACCAGCCGGTCGATCAAAGCCGTCTGCGCCGCCAGCCGGCGAGCCAGGCCGTCGCCGAGCACCGACAGGCGCTGCTGCTCGAGGTCGATCCGCCGGTCGCTCGCCTCGAGCTGGGCCCGGGCCGAGTACGCGTCGTCCTGCGACACGATCCCGCGCCCCCCGAGCTCCGCGCTCGCGTCGGCCTTGCGGCGCGCCGTCGAGTTGTCGATCCGCAGCGTCGCCACCGTCGTCTCCTGCGCCAGCTTCTCGCTGCGCAGCGACGCCCGCATGTTCGCCAGCTCGACCTTCGCCGCCGCCACCGCCCGCTCCGCCTCGAGCGCCTTCAGCTCCAGCTCCGGGTTTCGCAGCTCCACGAGCAGCGTGTCCGGCTCGACCGGCGTCCCCGGTCGCACGTGGATCTGCTCGACCCGCGCCGCCGTCAGCGTCGTAAACCACTGGATGTGCTCGGGCACCAGCTTCCCGTTGCCCTGCACCTCTCGCAGCATCTCGCCCCGCTCCACGGTGCCGAGCCACAGGCTCGCCCGCACCACCGTCGGCGGCTGCACCTCGAGCCGACCGATCGCCACCGTGGCCCCCGCCAGCACTGCGACCACCGCGACCACCGCGAGGACCACGCCCCCGTGGCGACCGAGCAACCTGCGACGCGTGCGTGGAATGTCCACAGAGGAATCGGCTCGAAAGAGGTGCGGCCCGCGATGAAATCAGCGCACCACGGGCGACGCGCGCGGCGGTGCCGCGTCCGGAGAGCTCCGGGACTCGCGCCTCTGCTGCAGTGTCGCGGCGGCGCCGGACCCTACAGGCCCATGCAATTTTCACGGCCGCCCCGGACCGGAGGTCGCAGCCGCGCGCCGGCGCCGTCTGCGGGCCCTACCGCGCGCACGAACCCGGCGCATCACGAGGCATCCCGGCGCATCAAGCCGCCCGCCGCGCGAAGCGGAGCGGCAGCGACCGCAGCCCGCGAAGGCTCGAATTGTCGTTCCACGCCGGCCGGGCGTCCACCCGCGTGAACGCGGGCAGGCGCCGCATCATCGCGGTGAACGCGACCCGACCCTCGAGGCGCGACAGCGGCGCGCCGACGCAGAAGTGGATCCCCTGGCCGAAGCCGAGGTGGCCGCGGGTGTCGCGATGGATGTCGAATTTGTCCGGCTCGGGGAACTGCGCCGGATCGCGGTTGGCCGCGCTGAGCAGCAGCACCACCACCTCTCCCGCCGCGATCCGCGTCCCGGCCACCTCGACCTCGGCCGTCGTGCGGCGGAACAGCATCGTCGCCGGCCCGTCGTAGCGCAGCACCTCCTCGATGAAGCTGGACACCAGCCCCGGGTCGGCGCGCAGCTCCGCCAGCACGGCAGGGTGCTCGAGCAGCAGGTGCGTCCCCGTGGCGATCAGGTTGGTCGTCGTCTCGTTGCCGGCGACCAGCAGCAGCAGCACCATCCCGAGCACCTCCTCGGCGGTCAGCGCCCCCTCCTCGCTCTCGGCGCGGACCAGCTGGCTGATGAGGTCGTCGCGCGGCGCCTCGCGGCGCGCCGCGATCATCGCCTGCATGTGCGCGAACAGCTCGCGCCGGCTCGCGACCAGCCGCAACGACTCGCCGGCCGACCCTCGTCGCTCGCGCGTCAGGCGGCCCAGCGCGATCAGGTCGTCGCTCCAGCGCTTGAAGTCGGCCCCGCGCGCCGGGTCGACCCCGAGCATCTCCGCGATCACCGTCACCGGCAGCGGGATCGCCAGGTCCTCGACCACGTCGAACGACTCGCGCTGCACGATCGCGTCGATCAGCCGGCCGGTGATCTGCTGCACCCGCGCCTCGAGCTGCGTCATCGCTCGCGGCGTGAACGCGGCGCTCACGAGCTTGCGCAGCCGCGTGTGCTCGGGCGGGTCGGAGTTGAACATGCTCGGCCCGCGCATGCGATCGAGCTCCTGCCACGCGCGCTCGTCGATGTGGGGCGGGCGCAGCCGGTCGAGCCCGGTGTCCGACGAGAACAGGTCGGGCCGCTTGAGGATCCGCGCCACCTCGGCGTGACGCGTCACGGCCCACCACTGGTAGCGTTCGAGCCGGTGGACCGGCGCCGCCTCGCGCAGGCGAGCGAACAGCGGGTGCGGATCGATCGCCGTCTCCGGCGCGAACAGGGCCGTCGAGATGTCCATCGGGAGCTCCGTGCGCCGAGGGTACGAGCGGCGATCCCCGCGGCAACGCGGCGACGCCTGCGAGCGCCCCTCCCTCTCCCGTCGCCGGCTCCGGGGCTCGCAGCCCGGCTCCGGCGGGCGCAGCGTCGCCGCGCCGGCCGCCCAGCGACGCCCGCGAGCGCCGCCCCCGCCTGCACCTGCGCCGCGCGGCCGACGGCCGCCGCCGCGCCCGCTCGCCGCCCATAAACTTCAGGACATGCCCGCAGCGGCATGTCTCATCGACCATGCACGGAAAGACATGCTCCTACGAACATGTCCTTTCGCTCACCCGCGGACCGCCGGCACCGCCGCCGGGGTGCGGAAGAACATGCTCGGCAGGTAGCTGCGGCGGGCGCCCTCGGCGAGGCGGAGGTCGGGCAGCGCCGCGCGCAGGGCCTGCATGCCGACGCGGACCTCGAGGCGGGCCAGGCTGGCGCCGAGGCAGCTGTGGATCCCCCAGCCGAACCCGAGGTGGCGGGCGGGGTTCGGGCGGGTGAGGTCGAAGCGCAGCGGGTCCGGGAACACGCGGGGGTCGTAGTTGGCGGCGCCGAAGAACGTCATCACGGTCGCGCCGGCGGGGATCTCCACCCCGCCCACGGCGGTCGCGCGGGTCGCGTGACGCGGCTCCATCTGCACCGAGCAGTGCATGCGCAGCGTCTCCTCGGTGGCCGTCTGCAGCAGCGCCGCGTCCTCGCCGACGCGCCGCCACAGCTCCGGCTGCTCCAGCAGCGCGAACAGCAGCGAGCCCATCAGGCTGGCCGACGTCTCGTAGCCGGCGAACAGCAGCACCACCAGGTGCGAGATCATCTCCTCGGTGGTGAACGCGTCCTCGCCCTCGCGCGCGCGCAGCAGCGCCGAGATCAGGTCGTCGGCCGGCTTGGCGCGGCGCTGCGCGATCAGCTCGGCGTAGTAGCGCGTGTAGGCGACGAAGCCGTCGGCCGCGACCAGCTTCGCCTCCATGTCGAGCGCAGGGTCGTACAACTTGAACCAGTCGTCCTGCCACGCCTTGAGCTGCGGCATGTCCTCGTAGGGCACGCCGACCAGCGCCGCGATGACCCGCATCGGCAGCTTGAACGTGAAGTCTCGCATCAGCTCGAGCTCGTCCGGGCCGCTGGCGAGCTCAGCCGCGAGCTCCGTGGCGAACCCGCGGATCTGCGGCTCCATCGCCGCCACGCTCGCCGGCGTGAAGGCCTTGGAGAACAACAGCCGGGCCCGCGTGTGCGACGGCGGGTCGTTGTTGAACAGCCCCGGCGGCAGCGGGAACGTGCCCTTCTGCAGCCGCCCCAGCAGCTCCGGCGTGAACGGCACCACCGGCTCGAGCAGGCGCGCCGACGAGAACAGCCCCGGGTCGCGCAGCACCTGCATCACCTCGGCGTGGCTCGTCACCAGATAAGCGAAGAACGCCCGGCTGTACGCCACCGGCGCGCGCGCGTGGGCCTCGGCGTAGAAGTTGCGGGCCGGGTTTTCCTGGTACGCGGGCGAGAACGGCTGGAACAAGTCGCCGACCGCGAGGCGCTCGGCCTCGGGAGCGGGCGACGGGGGCACGCGGGCGTCGTCGGTCATCCCCTCCAGCGGTACCAGACTCTTGCACTTGCGAGCAATCGCCCCCCCAGCATGTGCAAGCGCGTCCCCGACCGCCGAGTCGGACGGGAGACCGGGCGCTCCCCGGGCGGACAGTTGACCGTGAATTTTTTTGGACATGTCCTTTGTGCCATGTCCCGTGAATCACGCGGTCAGTGGTGTGCTCACCGTGGCGGGCCGAATGAGACAGTGGCGCACACGAAAACCTCGCGGACAGCGCGCTCGGGGCTCTGTTACCGTCGTTCCGACGCAGCGTCGTATGCGCCGCGCGTGACAGCAGCTTCGAGGAGATTTTCGAGATGACGATCCGTAGCACCCGACGAGCCTTCTTGCGCAGCGGCGCGGCCGCCGTTCCCGTCCTCGCCTTCAGCCCGTCGGCGAACGCCTGGCTGTCGTGCTCCGACGCGGCCGCCGATGCCATCGCGATCCCCGACCTCGACGGCGAGCTCTTGACCGACCCGGCCGACCGCGCCGCCGCGGCCGACGACTGGGGGCACATCGTCAGCGAGACCCCGCTCGCGGTGCTGGTGCCGGCCTCGATCGACGACATCCGCAAGGCCGTCAAATTTTGCAGGCAGCACTGCATCAAGGTCGGCCCGATGAGCATGGTCGGCAACAGCCACAGCACCCAGGGTCAGTCGCAGGCCCGCTGCGGGCTCGTGATCGACATGTCGGGGCTGTCGGAGATCCACGCGATCAACCCCGGCGACGCGGTGGTCGACGCCGGCGTGCGGTGGTTCGAGCTGCTGCAGCAGACCTTGCCGCTCGGCAAGAGCCCGCCGGTGCTGACCGACCACATCGACCTCAGCATCGGCGGCACCCTGTCGGTCGGTGGCATCGGCGGCCAGACCCCGCAGCACGGCCTGCAGGCCGACAACGTGCTCGAGCTGTGGGTCGTCACCGCCGACGGCGACCTCGAGGTGTGCTCGCCGACCTCCAAGGCGACCCTGTTCAACAGCGTGCGCGGCGGCCTCGGCCAGTTCGGCATCATCGTCAAGGCGCGCGTCAAGCTGATCGCCGTCAAGCCGCTCGCGCGCCACTACACGGCCGTCTACGCCGACGTCGCCACCCTGCTCGCCGACCAGGTCGCGCTGATGAACGAGGGTCGGTTCGACTACGTGGAGGGCCTCGGCTTCCCCCAGCCCGACGACAGCTACGTGCTCACGATCGAGTGCGTCAAGTACTTCGACGAGGGCGCGCCGCCCGACGACGCGGCGATGCTGGCCGGGCTCAACTTCATCCCCGGCACCGAAGCGGCCGACACCCAGCCGCTCTACGACTTCTTCGACCGCCTGGCGCCGATCGTCGCCTTCACCAAGATCACCGGCGAGTGGTACCTGCCTCACCCGCTGACCGACTTCTTCCTGCCCCTCTCCGAGGCCGCCGACTTCATCGAGTCGACCCTGGCGGTGACGCCCGCGATCGACATCGGCTACGGCCCGGTGCTCATCTACCCGTTCCCGCGCAGCAAGGTGACCGCGCCGTTCATCCCGCTGCCGAACGAGCCGGTGAGCGTGCTGTTCTCGCTGCTGCGCTGGGCGCCCTCGGCCGATCCGGCGGTGGCGGCGGACCTGGTGGCCAAGAACCGCGAGGTGTACGAGGGCGTGCGAGAGGTCGGCGGCAAGCGCTACTCGATCGGAAGCGTCGAGCTCGACTTCGGCGACTGGATCCTCCACTACGGCGCCCGCTGGCCGCAGTTCCTGGCCCGCAAGTTGATCTTCGATCCCAAGAACACCCTGACTCCCGGCCAGGGCATCTTCCCTTGGTGAGCGCGAACTCGGCGCCGCGCGCGGCGCCGCCCGTGGCGCGCTTCTCCGTGCACCCAACGCGCGGCCGGTCCGCTATCCTGGCCGCGCGCATGAGCGAGTCGTTCATCCCCCGAGATGCCCGCGGCGTGATCGACACCCGGACCGAGCGGCTGTGGCTCCACCCCGACGGCTACGTGATCGCCGAGGTGAAGCCGGGCCTGGTCGCCGACCTCGATGACGCGATCGTCAATGTCGAGGCCGTCGCCACCCTCGCCGCGGGCAAGCCGCGGCCGCTGCTGCTCGACATGCGGGCCCACGCGAGCTCGGCCACCCGCGAGTGCCGCGACTACTACGCCGGCTCCGAGGCCCAGCGCGTCAACCTCGCGGCGGCGATGCTGGTCCGCTCGAACGTCAGCCGCGTGATCGGCAACTTCTTTCTCGGCCTCAACAAGACCCGCTTCCCGTTCCGCATGTTCGCCGACGTCGACGAGGCGATCGCCTGGCTGCGCACGTTCATCACCGAGGATCCCGCCGACCGGCCGTAGAGGCGAGCCCATGGAGCTGCGAGAGATCGTCACCCGCACCGAACGGATCTGGATCGCCGACGGGATCGTCCATTGCGTGGTGCTGCCGACGGCGACGCACACGCTCGACGACGCCCACGAGAACTCGCGCGCCGTCGACGAGCTGGCCGAAGGCCGCAAGCTGCCGATGCTGCTCGACACCCGGGCCTCGCGCGGCCTCGACCGCGACGCCCGGCTCTACTACGTCCGACCCGAGGCCGCCGACCGGGTGTCCGCGCTGGCGATGCTGATCGACTCGCAGGTCGGGCGGATGTTCGGCAGCTTCTACACCAACGTCCACAGGCCGCCCTTCCCGCTGCGCCTGTTCAACTCCGAGGGCGACGCGCTCGTCTGGCTCAAAGAGCAGGTGGTGTGACCGACTCGTCAGGCCATCGGCCCGGGCCCGACCCGGCGGCGGACCCTCTGGACCCGCGCATCGCCGCGCTGCTGCGCGCCGCGGTCGCGCTGGCGCCGGACGCCGCCGCGTACGCCAGCGACCCGCGGGCGGCCGCCGAGACGGCGCTGGCGGTGGTGGCCGCCGAGCTCGCGGCCCTGCGCGCCTATCGCGAGCGGACCGAGCGGCAGATGGAGGAGCTGTTCAACACCATCACCGCGTTCGCGGCCCTCGACTACGACCGCCGCGCGCTGGTCCACGACGACAACGACGAGCTCATCAACGCGATGGCGATCGGCCTCAACATGATGGGCGAGGAGCTGTCGCACACGATGAAGGCGCTGGTGCGCGCGCGCGACGAGGCGCTGGCGGCCAGCCGGGCCAAGAGCGCCTTCCTGGCCAACATCAGCCACGAGCTGCGCACCCCGCTGAACGCGATCATCGGCTACGCCGAGATTATCCGCGAGGACCTGGTCGATGCCGGTCAGGAGGCGCTGACCATCGACGTCGACCGCCTGCAGATCGCCTCGCGCCACCTGCTCAACCTCATCCAGGACGTCCTCGACCTCGCGCGCATCGAGGCCGGCCGCGTCGACGTGCGGCTCGAGCTGGTCGACCTGCGCACCCTGCTGCACGAGCTGCAGACCACCCTGGCGCCCTCGGTCAAGGACGCGGGCAACGTGCTGCACACGCGCGTCGAGCTCGAGCGGCCGCTGATCCACACCGACCCGCTGCGGCTGCAGCAGATCCTGCTCAACATCCTCGGCAACGCCAACAAGTTCACCGTCGGCGGCGACATCACCCTGTCGGCCCGCGACCACGACGAGCACGGCCGCGCGTTCGTCGACATCACCGTCACCGACACCGGCATCGGCATCCCGGCCGACAAGCTCGAGTCGATCTTCGACGCCTTCACCCAGGTCGACGACACCTCCACCCGCCGGTTCGGCGGCACCGGCCTCGGCCTGGCGATCAGCCGCCGGCTGTGCGACCTGCTCGGCGGCACGATCGTCGTCACCAGCGAGCTGCGCCGCGGCTCGACCTTCCGCGTGCGCCTGCCGGTCGACGGCCCGCAGCCGCGCTGACCGGCCTGCTCGTCCGGACATGTCCCGGCAGACATGCCCTTCCACGCAGGCCCAGAACGAGGCTAGAATGAGCCGATCACCTTGAAGTAGACGATCGACGAGCCGGTCGCTCGCTGGCCGAAGTAGGTCTTGTCGCCGCCGAGCAGGGCGAAGCTGCCGAGCTCGAAGTTGACGTAGCCCCACGGCGGCGCGAACAGCAGCGCCGGCGCGATCACCCCCGAGGGGCCCTTGCCCTTGGGGTTGTTGTTCGGCAGGTCGACCATGCCGAACGCGCGGAACACCAGCTTGCGGCCGAAGAAGATCAGGTCGGTGCCGCCGAGGATGTAGTTGCCGATGTGGCCGGCGCCGAACTCGTTGATCATGCCGCGCAGGTACTGCGCCTGCACGTACACGTGCTTGCCGAAGGTGTAGTCGAACCCGGCGGTGGCCTTGATGAACGGCTGCTTCTTGATCGCCGGGCCGGCGATGAAGGCCTCCGGGTTGGCCATGTCGTCGTTCGGCGTGACGTCGACGCCGCCGCCGGGCAGCGGCGGCAGGTCGATGTGGAACTGCTTGGCCTCGGGGATGATGAGGGCCGCCTCGCCCCACAGGCCCATGTTGCCGAGGAACGGCACCTGGGTGGCGAAGTCGAGGCCGATGACCTGCATCTTCGGGTAGATGAGGCGCACGTCCGAGCGGAAGTAGTAGCCGTCGGGCGGATCGGTCGGGTCGTTGAGCGCGTGGACCTGCGTCGTCTTGGCCTCGACCGGCAGCGGGATGTCGTGGCGGCCGTAGTAGTACGACGCGCTGATGTCGACCTCGCCCAGGCGCGAGCCCATCTTGAACGCGAACTGGCCGTTCGAGAACTTGTTCTCGGGCATCTCGACGTGCCCGAACACCCGCGGGACCAGCTTGGGGTTCTTCGGCAGGTAGTCTTCCTGCAGGTACGTGATCTTCGCCAGCTCGCGGTCGTTGGCGAACGGCGTCTCGGCGTACGGGTCCTTCAGGCCGGCGGCCGCCGACGGGGGCAGCAGCGCCGGGAAGAACAGCGGGATGTAGACGCCCTGGAAGTACAGCTTGTCGCGGTCGCGCAGCGGCGAGTAGTCGATGACCGCCATCTGGTTGGCGATCGGCTCGGTGAACAGCGGCCGGTCCTCGAGGTCGTCGGCGTTGATGTTGTTGGTCGGGTTGAACTTGTCGGCGGTGCCCCACACGACGATCTGGCGCCCGACCTTGATGTCGAGGCCCGGGGCGATGTCGGTGAGCGCGACGTAGGCCGCGCGGCTCTCGAGGTGGAACCGCTGGATGTACACCTGCGAGGCCAGGTCGTCGAGCTCGCGCGACTGGTTCGTGCCCATCAGCACCGGGTCGATCTCGCCGACCACCTGGACGTGCTTGTTGGGCGTGTACGCGAAGTAGAACTCGACGCGGTTCTCGTTGCGGCTGATCTTGCGCGGCTCGGCCCGGTCGACGTCGTAGTGGAGGCTGCTGATGATGCGGAAGCGCGTGTGCAGCTTGCCGCCGGTCTTGTTCAGGATCTGCTCGCTCGGGCTCTGCAGCCGCTGCTTGCCCGCGGGCGCGTCGGCCTGCTTGCCCGCCGGCGCCGGCGTGGGGGTCGTGACCGTCGTCGTCGGCCCGGTCGACGCCCCGGCGGGCTGAGCGCTGCCGCCGCCGAACACGTCGTCGATCTCGAGGTCACGCGCCGTGGTCGTGCCCGCCGGCTCGCTGCCCTTCGCCGGCGCCTCGGACGAGCCGGTGTCGGCGCCCGCGCCGAACACGTCGTCCATCGACAGGTCGGCCCCGCCCGCGCTCGGCTTGGCGGCGGGCTTGGCGGGCTCGGCCGGCTTCTCGGCCGGCGGAGAAGCAGGCTTGGCCGGGCCGGTGCCGAACACGTCGTCGACCGACACGTCGGTGTTCGGCTTGCCCGGCTTGGCCGGGCTCGACTTGTTCGGGACCCCCTCGGGGCCCTGGTATTCGCGATCAGCAGGCGCCTGGGCCAAGGCCCAGAGCGCCCACTGCAGACTGAGGACGGTTACGCCAGCGGTAGACACCACGCGAAGCTCACCCGCGCATCAGCGTGCGGCGGGAGAACAGATCGTCGGAGACGGGGGTCTTCACGTCGATCTCGGACAGGTTGATGACGGTCTCGTCGCCCGTCTTGAGGTTCTTCATGCGGATCTTGGTCGGGATCTGGGTGCCCTCGAACGGCTGCCAGGCCTCGCGCGACTGGGTGCGGATGTGCTTGCCGGAGGGGTCGAAGTAGTGGATGCGCGTGATGCCGCCGACCTTCGAGTCGATGAAGATCTCGAGCTTGCTGAAGGACGTGCTCTGGCCGGCCTTCGGCTTGAGGACCAGCTTGGTCTCGTCGCCGGTCTTGCCGATCAGCTCGGCGTCGAACGACGGCGAGAGCTTGGCGAGCACCATGTCCTCGGGCGTGAACTCGCTGCCGAGGAAGCCCTGGTTCTGCATATGCGCCGCGACGCGGCGCACCTTCTGGAACTCGGGGCTGTACATGTAAATCGTGTCGCGGTCCTCCATGAGGATCTTCATGCCCGCGACGTCACCAGGGGCGGTGAAGTTGATGAACTGCTTCTCCAGCCCCTTCATCGACATCTTGAAGATCATGGTCTGGCGGAGGTTCCCGCCCTTGAAGATCTCCATCGACGCCGTATAGGTCTGATCGGGGAACCTCGCGGCGCGCTCGTCGGCGACCTTCAGAATCGCAGCACCCTTGCTGAACGCGTCTTCGGCGGCGCTCACTGCCTGCGGGGCGACCGTGATGGTCGCGGGCAACACGAGGGCCGAGGCGAGGAGGAAGGTGACAGGCTTCATGGCTTCGAGGCTCCGGAGTGTATCAGGGGGACAGGTGACGCGCGCCGCCACGCTGGGCGGCCGCACGCGGCGCGTTGGACGACCGGTCACGGCGACTATTCTGTCCGGGGCCGCGCCATGACACCCAGTTGTGGGCGATAAGGACGGAGGGCGCCGCCTGCGAGCACGGCCCTCCGCGTCGGTCCGGTGATCCGGATCACAGAAGTCACTCCGCGGCCGCCGCGACCGTCCTGCGCACCTACTTGCGCACCCCGGGACGCGCCAGCCAGGGCGCGAACCAGCAGGCGCCGAGGGCCGCGCCGACCAGCGCGATGGCCAGGCCGAGCCCGAGGTCCCGCAACGGCGCCATCTCGGACGCGAGCAGCACGAGGAACGCCGCCGCGAGCTGCAAGGCCGAGATCAGCGTGACCACGCCGATGTCGTCGACGGCTCGCGCGCCGGCGTCGGCGCCCGTGTAGTTGCGCGCGCGGAAGTTGAGGTGGATCGCAAAGTCGACGCCGGCGCCGACGGCGATGCAGGAGATCATGCTGGTGCCGACGCTGATCGGCATCCCGAGCAGGCCGAAGATCCCCATCGTCACGCACAGGCACCACACCGCCGGCACCAGCGCGAGCATCTGCCGCGCCAGCAGCAGCGTCAGCGCCAGACCCACCAGCGACACGCCGGTCGAGGTGAACAGGCTGCGCGTGACGCTCTCCGCGAACGCGGCGCCGATCACGGGCTGTCCCGTGAGACGTGTCTTGAAGGACAGGCCGCGACCCTCGCCCGCGGCCACCCGCCACTCGTCGTCGTCGAGCTCCGACAGCGCGCCCTTGACCGACGTGCAGGTCGGGCCGACCGCGTCGGCCGGCGCCTGCAGCGGCAGGTCGAGCGCGGCGCAGCGGGCCTCGACCTGGAAGCGCACCAGCGCGTCGTCCGCCCACGGCCCGAGGTGCTTGGCGACGAAGCCGATGCCCTCGGGGTCCTTGGCGGCCAGCGTCGGCAGCTTGGCGCGCAGCAGCGCCTCGAGCTCGGCGCCGCGCGGCGTCACGAGGCTGGCCGGATCGATCGCGTCGATCTCCTCGCGCGGCACGCCCTCGACCGGGCTGTCCTCGGAGTCGAGCGCGCGGTCGCGGACCTCCTTGAGCGCGGCCAGCAGCGCCGGCGACGGCGCGCTGGCGGGCGACGCCTGCAGCAGCTTGTCGGCGTCGACGGGGCGGCCGAGCAGCCGCGACAGCCGCTGCCCGACCTCCTGCACCTGGACCGCGCGCACCTTCGGATCGGTGGTCGGCGCGATGACGAAGCCGCCGGCCGAATGGCGGTCGAGCAGCGCCCGCACCGCGTCGGCGACGACGACCTGCTGGTCGCCCGACATCGGCGCCAGCTTGATGTGGATGAGCGCCCCGGCGGTGTCGTCGGTGACGAGCTGCGCGACCGCGGGGTGGCCCTGCAGCAGCGCGAACACCCGCGACGCGCGGCCCGGGGTCTCGGGCACGCCGCGGCGGCCGCCGAGCGCCTCGTTGAGCAGCGCGTGCGGCTCGACGATCGAGCGCACGTCGACCACGCCCTCGATCGCCCGCACCTGCTCGGCGAGGTCGCGGATCTCCCGCAGCGCCGTCGGCTCGGCCAGCGCCTTGCGGTCGGTGTCGCCGCGCTGCTCGGCCTCGACCGCGATCTGCAGGAAGGTCGAGCCGCCGAAGTGCTCGTTGAAGAACCGGTTCGAGCGCATTGGCTCGCTGTCCTCCGAGAACACCTCGGTCGGGTCGGCGTCGGCCCGCAGGGTCGACGCCACCCCCGCGCCGGCCACCGCCAGCAGCAGCAGGAGCCACAGCTTCGGGCGTATCCGCAGCGGCATCGAGCGCTCGGTCCGCGGCGGCATCAACCTGTCCGGAAGGACAGACAAGATCGCCGGCAGCACCACCAGCGCCAGCGCCAGCAGCACCAGCACGCCGACGCCGGCGGTCACGCCGAACCGCTGCATCGGCACCTGCGGCATCATCGTCAGGGCGAAGAACGACACCGCGGTGGTCAGGCCGCTGAGCAGGACCGGCAGCCACAGCTCGCGCAGCGTGGCGCTGGCGCGCTCGCGGCTGGTGCCGCTCTGGCGCTGGTAGCCGGCCAGCATGTGGACGCCGAAGGCGCCGCCGAGCGCGACCATCAGCACCGGCATCGAGCTGCTGACGATCGTCAGCGCCTCGCCGAACACCCCGTGGGCGCCGAGCACCAGGCCGACGCCCAGGCCGGTCAGCACGAGGTTGATCGCCGCCGCGACGACGCTGCCGAGCAGCACCGCCGAGACCAGCACGAGCACGCCGATGACGATCGGCGACAGCTTGTCGAGGTCGGCGCGGCTGGCGGTGGCCGCCACGTCCTCGATGAAGGGCGCGCCGCCGAGGTGGCTCTCGCCCTGCCAGCCGTGGCCCAGCGCGGCGCGGATCTCCCGGATCGTCGCCGTCCTCGCGTCGGCCGCCGCGGCCCGGTCCTCGTGGTGCATCAGGAACACCATCAGCGCCGCGGCCCGGCCGTCGCGCGAGATCATGGTGCCGACGGCGTCGGTCGAGCCGAGCACCTTCTCGCGGATCTTCGCCTCGTCGCGCAGCGCCTCGGGCACCAGCTCGGCGATCTCGAGCCCGTCGTCGGTGACGCGCGGGTCGGGCAGGTCGGCGAACGACAGCACCATGCGCACGCCGTCCTTGCGCGCGATCTCGCGGCCCAGCTCGCGGACCTCGTCGACCCGCTCGACCGACAGCAGGTCGCCGTCGGGCTTGGTCAGGCCGACGAGGCCGACCTCGAGCACGCCGAAGCGCCTGGCGACCTCGCGGAACGCGACCACGTCGGGGTGGTCGGGCGGCAGGAACGCGAGCACGTCGTTGTCCTCGCGGATGTCCCGAAGGCCAGGCAGGATCAGCGCCGCCAGGCCGACGGCGAGCGCGAGGATGATCCAGCGGGCGCGGACGAACGGGTGGTCGCGCATCGCCGGCTCACTCCCAGACGGGGGTCAGCCAGCCGCGGCGCGCCTCGACGCGGCCGCGGACCACGTTGTTGAAGTGCTCGGTGAGGCGGGCGGTGACGGTGCCGATCCCGCCGTCGCCGATCGTGCGCCGGTCGACCGAGCGGACCGGCTGGATCTGCGCCCCCGTGCCGCACAAGAACAGCTCGTCGGCGACGTACAGCTCGGTGCGGCCGATCACCCGCTCGACGACCTTGAGGCCGAGGTCCTCGGTCGCCAGGGCGATCAGCGAGCGGCGGGTGATGCCGTCGAGGTTGTCCTCGGTGCTCGGCGGGGTGTACAGCACGCCGTCGCGGACGATGAACACGTGCTCGGCGCTGCCCTCCGAGACCTTGCCGTACTCGGTCAGGAAGATCGCCTCGTCGTAGCCGTTGTCGTGGGCCTCGCGCCGGGCCAGCGCGCTGTTGAGGTACAGGCCCGTCGCCTTGGTCCGCGCCGGGATCGCGTTGTCGGTCGCGCGCCGCCACGACGACACGCACACGTCGATCGCGTCCTTCTCCATGTAGCGCTGCAGCGGCAGGCAGTAGATCGCCAGCACGCTGTCCTCCTCGCGCATCACCGGCGCCAGCTTGGTCGAGCCGTTGAGCACCAGCGGGCGGACGTAGACGTCGTGATGCACCTCGTTGCGGCGCAGCAGCTCGCCCACGAGGCCGCAGATCTCCGCGTGAGCACCCGGCAGTCGCATGTGCAGCACCCGCGCCGAGTGCATCAGCCGGGTGATGTGGTCGCCGACGCGGAACAGGTTGATCTGCCGCCCGTCGGCGGCGAGGTAGCCGCGGATCCCCCCGAAACAGCCGAGACCGTAATTCAGCGCGCGCGAGCGCACGCTGATGACCGCCTCGGCGTCGTCGACGAACTTGCCATCGAAGTAGGTGATCATGCGGCGCGGAGGATGCCAGAGGAAACTGGCGGCTCGCCACTGCGCAGCCGCCTGCTCGCTCGCCGCGCTCCACGGGTGCAGGCGCGAGCCAGCTCACGGAGCCGCGACGCCCGCAGCGCACCGACATGTCTCTTGGGACATCCGCGAACCGGCGCTCGCTGCACATGCAAGCCGTGGGCGCACGGGACTCGCGAGTGATTGCGTGCCGGCCTGCCGCGGACAGCAGTCCGGCGTCGACTTCGACGCGGCGAGGTCCCACGCGGTGCTCGCCCCACGCGAGGCTTTCGGCCGCCTCAGAACCGGCCCGCGATCGACCAGCCGGCCAGGCCGGGGGCGGCCCACGGCGCGGCCGCGAACGCGCGCGCGCGCTTGCGGCGGTCGGCCGCGTCGTGGGCGAGCGCGATCCCGGAGAACAGCACCAGGCCCGCGCCCACGCCGGTGAACAGCGACGCCGCGACCCGCTGGCCCTCACGGCGCTCGAGGCCGGCCGGGCTCACGCGCAGGTCCGGATCGGCGAGCAGCCGCTCCTGCTGGCTCAGCGCGAAGGCCAGCCAGCCCCCGCCGCCGGCCAGCAGCATCCCGCCGAGCCCGAGCTCCAGCACCAGGGCGCGCCGCTTGCCTCGCAGCGCCGGCGGCAGCATCGTCAAGATCGCACCGATGCTCGCGCCCGCGACGACGCCGCCGGCCGTGTGCAGCCGACCGGCCCGCTCGAGGTCGCGGTGCAGCTGCGCCGCCGGGTAGGTCGCCTCGATCGCCGCCGCCGCGGCCGGATCGATCTCGCCGGTCGCGCCCGGCTCGACGCCCGCCTCTTCGTACGCCGCCGCGTCGCGCCGCTCCGCCCGCTTCTCGCGGTTGGCCGAGGCGACCAGGAGGCCGATGCCGGTCACGTAGGTCGCCGCGAACCCGCCGAAGATGCCGAGCAACAGCTTGGGTGCGCGCTGCAGCTGCTGGTCGTCGACCGGCCTGAGTCGGGCCAGCGCGACGTCGATCGGCGGCTGACCTGGCCGAATGGACAGCTGGGCGTCGGCCTTGTGCCGGCGCGCGCGGACGTGGAGCTGCCACAGCCCCGGCGTCAACGTGACCGTCGCCGTCGGGCCCGCGAGCGGCCGCTCGACGGCGAAGGGCGAGACGTGGTCGAGCGCCCGCAGCTTGAGCTGCGCGCCCCGGAGCGCCCGCTCCGGCGAAAACCGCAGGTCGACGACGACCTTGCGTCTCTGCACCTGCAACGACCACGACGGCGCCGCCTCGGCGACCAGCCGCGCCGGCGCGTAGCCGGGCACCTCGACGTCGATCTGCCACCGCCCCCGGTCGAGGTGGAGGCCGTCCGCCGGTCGACCGACCCACTCGAAGCTGTTCCCGGGGACAGGTTCGCCGGCCAGCCCGAGCCGACGCAGGGAGATCCGCGCCGCCGCGAGCGTCGACGCCGGGACCGGCTGCGTCCCCTCGATCACCTGCAGCTGCACACGGACCGTCGCCTGCAGCTCGCGCTCGCGGGCGACCTCGAGGTGGCGCCGGACCGCCTCGGGCAGCGGGCCGGCGGCGCTCATCACTCGCAGACACTCGTGGAGCAGGCGCAGCGCGATCGCGTGGTGCTCGGCCCGCGAGCGGGCGACCGCCGCGTGATAAAGGAACCGCGCGTCCGCGGTCGTCTGCCACTGCGCCTCGTAGATCTGCGCCGCCTCGGCGAAGCGCCCGCTCGCCTCCAGCTGCTGCGCCTGACCCAACGCCGCCCCCGGCGGGGCCGCGAGCTCCGGCGGCGGGCCTGAGACGGCGACCTCGACCTGCGCGGCCGCGACCACCTCCACCGGGCCGGCATCGGACACGGGCTGGGCCGCGCGGACCGGCGGCGGCAGCCCGGCGACCACCAGCGCCAGCACGACGCCGACCGTCCAACTGTCCGCAGCGATCGTCACGGCCGGGCGGATCGATCTCATCGCCGCGATGGTGCCAGGTTTCGGGTCCGCTGGGACCGGGCGCGCCTCGGAACCGCGGAGGACGGCTTATCGGGCCTGGGCCGGGCGTGTACCATCCCGCGCCGTGGAGATCACGGAGACGTTCGAGGCGAGCGTCCAGCTGCGGCGCAGCGGGGACGCGCTCGGGACTCGCCTGGGGCTCGTCATCCTCTGGTCGGCCGACGAGCCCGAGCGGGTCGGCGAGGTCGCGCTCGCGCCCGACGATCGCCCCGGCGCCACCTACTTGCTCGGCCGCGCCGAGGCCAGCGGCGACGACCCGGCGCCGCGGCTCGAGTGGGCGCGACAGCGGCCCGGCCTGGTCACGCTGACCGGCCCGTTGCGGTCGCCGCGGCTGTCCCGCACCCAGCTCGCGGTCGAGCTCGGGCAAGGCGTGCTGCACCTCGACAACCGCGGCCGCTCGCCGCTGTTGCTCGGCGGGCGCGAGGTCCAGCGCGCCACCCTCGCCCCCGACGACGTCGTCGTGCTCGCGCGCGTGGCCGTGTTCATGTGCGTGCGCCGTCCGGCCGCGATCGCCCCGGCCGATCCGCCGCTGCCCCTGCACCCGTTCGGCGACGCCGACGCCGACGGCATCGTCGGCGAAGATCCGCTGACCTGGGCCCTGCGCGCCCGCGTCGCCTTCGTCGCCGGCCGCAACGCCCACGTGCTCGTGCGCGGCCCCAGCGGCACCGGCAAGGAGTTGGTCGCGCAGGCCGTCCACCGCCACTCCGCGCGCGGCCGGCGGGCCCTGGTCGCCCGCAACGCCGCCACCTTCCCCGAGACCCTCATCGACGCCGAGCTGTTCGGCAACGCCAGGAACTTCCCCAACACCGGCACCCCCGAGCGCCCCGGCCTGGTCGGCGAGGCCGACGGCGGCACCCTCTTCCTCGACGAGTTCGCCGAGCTGCCGCAGCCGCTGCAGGCCCACCTGCTGCGCGTCCTCGACGGCGGCGAGTACTCGCGCCTCGGCGAGGCCGCGGCTCGCCGCGCCGACTTCCGCCTGATCGCCGCCACCAACAGGTCCGAGCAGGCCCTCAAGGACGACGTCCTGGCCCGCCTTCCTCTGCGGCTCGAGCTCGCCGGCCTCGGGGAGCGGCGCGCCGACATCCCGCTGATCGCCCGCCACATCCTGCGCCGGCTGGCCCGCGCCGACCCGCTGCTGGCGCGCCGGTTCTTCCCCGACGGCGACCCCGCGCGGCCGCCCCGCGTGTCGTGGCGGCTGATCGAGCAGCTCGCCTCGCACCGCTTCACCACCCACGTGCGCGAGCTCGAGTCGCTGCTGTGGCGGGCCATGACCGCCTCGACCGGCGACACCGTCGACGTCGCCGACCCCGCCGACGAACCCCATGTCTTTGCGGACATGTCCCATGAACCACGTCCCGCCGGCGGCCGATCACCTGACCGTTCGGACAGCCTCGCCGACACCGCCCCGCCGGCCCCCGCCCCGCCCGGCCTCGACCCGCTGACGATCCCGCCCGACGTCATCCAGCGCTGCCTCGACCGCCACGAGGGCCGCCAGGAGCCGGTCTGGCGCGAGCTCGGGCTGTCCTCCCGGCACGTGCTCACCCGCCTGGTGCGGCGCTACAACCTCCAGGTCCGCGGCCGGGGGGGCGCCTGACGTGGACGCGCGCGACGACCTCGACGAGCTCGCCGCTCTCCGCCGCGAGCTCGCGGCCTTGCGGGCCGAGCGCGACGCCGGCCCGGCCGCGCGGTTCGAGGCCGTCGCCGCCACCGCGATCGACGCCATCGTCACCGTCGACAGCGCCGGCGTGATCACCCAGTGGAACCGCAGCGCCGAGCGGATCTTCGGCCGCACCGCGGCGGAGATGCTCGGCGCCAACATCACCGAGATCATCCCCGCCGACCTCCGCGAGGCCCACCGCGCCGGCCTCGTGCGCGCCCGCGACACCGGCGACTACCGCGTCGTCGGCCGCACCGTCGAGCTCGAGGGTCTGCGCCGCGGCGGCGCCCGCTTCCCGCTCGAGCTGTCGCTGTCGACCTGGGCCCACGGCGACGCCCGCCACTTCACCGCGATCGTGCGCGACATCTCCGAGCGCAAGCAGGCCGAGCAGCAGCTCCGCCTCTACGTCGAGGAGCTCGCGCGCAAGAACGCCGAGCTCGAGCGCTCGCACGACGAGCTCTTGCGCTCCAACCGGCAGATCGCCCAGCTGTTCTCGGCCGTGGTCGAGGCCCTCCCGGGCAACGAGATCGACGGCCGCTACGCCCTCCACGAGCGGCTCGGCACGGGCGGCTTCAGCGTCGTCTACCGCGGCACCGAGCTGGCGACCGGGCGGCCGGTCGCCATCAAGGTGTTCCGGCCCTCGGGCGGCGTCATCACCAGCGCCCAGCTGGCCCGCTTCGGGCGCGAGGGCGAGTGGCGGATCCGCCACCCCAACGCCGCCGTCGTCCTCGACTTCGGCGTCGCGCGCAGCGGGATCCCCTACCTCGTGATGGAGCTGCTCCGCGGCGAGACCCTCGCCGACGCCCGTCGCCGCGGCCCGCCGCCGCGGCTCGGGCGGGTCCTCGCGATCGCCCTCGTCGTCGCCGAGGTGCTCGCCGCGGCCCACGCCGACGGCATCCTGCACCGCGACATCAAGCCGGAGAACCTGTTCCTCCACCGCGACGAGCGCGGCCAGGAGGTCGTCAAGGTCCTCGACTTCGGGATCGCCAAGTTCGTCCGCGGGGTCGCCGAGGGCGCCTCGGTCGACCTCACCGGCGCCGGTCACGTCCTCGGCACCCCGCGCTACATCGCCCCCGAGCGGCTGACCGGCGCCGAGTACGACGGTCGCTCCGACGTCTACAGCCTCGGCGTCCTCCTCTACGAGCTCGTCGTCGGCGTCTCCCCGCTCGGCCTGCGCGGGCGCACCCCGTGGGAGGCGGTCACCCAGCACATGACCTACCAGCCGCGCTCGCTCCGCGACGTCGACCCCGGCCTGCCCGCCTCGCTGTCGCAGCTCGTCGACGCCACCCTCGCCAAGGACCCCGCCGCGCGGCCGGACGCCGAGGCGCTGGTGGTCGCCCTGCGCGAGCTCTTGGCCGAGGTCGAGGCCGATCCCGCTCTGGCCGCCCGGCTCACCCGCGCCGCCGCCCTCGGCGTCGCCGAGACCCTCGACGACGAGCGCACCGAGTCCGGCTGACCGATCGGGCATGCTCTTCAGCGCATGTACGATCGAGCATGTTTCGGAAGGCATGCTCCTTCCGCCATGCTCGGCCTCGCGCCGTCATCGGCCCTGCCCGCTCGGGCGCCGCGCCGCGCGGGCGGCCAGCGCCGCGGCTTGCAGCAGCATGTGCTCGGCGAACACCGCCTCGAACGCCGCGGCGAAGCCCTTGACCCGCGGCACCTTGCGCACGTCCTTGTGCATGGTGAGGAAGAACGGGATCGAGGGCAGCGGCGCCTCGAGGTCGATCGGCACCAGCTCGGGGTGGCGGGTCGCCTCGCCGACGGCGCACAGCACCAGCCCTCGCCCGCCCTTGGCCGCCAGCAGCCGGGCCTCCATCGCGTTGGAGCGGAACGGGAAGCGACGGGCGCCGCGGTCGACCAGCCACCGCGTCGGCACGCGGTCGGCGGCGTCGTCGACGACGAAGTCCTGGGCCGCGTAGTCGCCGGGGCCGAGGAAGCGCGCCGGCAGGCGGCGGGCGACGTACTCCTCGCTGGCGTACAGGCCGCTCTCGAGCACGCCGAGCGGCCGGTCGATCAGCACCGGCGACGACGAGCGCCGGTTGCGGACGCCGATGTCGGCCTCGCGGGCCACGAGGTCGACGAAGCGCAGCTCGGAGACCGCCTCGATGAAGGTCTCGGGGTGCTGGCGACAGAAGCGGTTGGCGGCCTCGGCGGCTCCGGCCATCATGCCGTCGGGCAGCGAGATCCGGACCACCCCCGAGAACGTGCGCTGGCTGCCGCCGCGGCGGTGCGCCGCCAGCGACTGCTCGAAGCCGTGGGCCAGGGCGACCAGCGCCAGCGCCTCGGTCTCGAGCCGCGAGCCCTGCGTGGTGCGGTGGACCAGCGCGACGCCCATGTCGCGCTCGAGCGCGCCGATCCGCCGGGCCACCGTCGACGTCGAGAGCCCGAGCGCCTGGCCGGCCGCGAGGAGGGTGCCGTGGCGGTGGACGGCGAGCAGGACGCGCAGGTCGTCCCAGGCGGGGAGCTTGTTTTGCACGGACGCAAAACTCGCACGCCGGCGGCCCGCGCTCAACCCGACGGCGCGATCGCCTGCTTCGGCGCGGTCATCCTGGCGATGATCTGCGCGGCGCGCTGGCGGCTGAGGAAGCGCGCGGCGAACGTCATCGCCGCGTTGCGCCGGCCGTGCACGACCGACGAGCGGTCGCCCGCGTAGGCCGCCAGCGCCGTCGCGACGACCGCGGCCGGGTCGGCCTTCTTGCCGGCCAGCCGGCCCGCGGCGCCCTCGCCGGCGCGCTCGAAGAAGGCGGTGGCGGTCAGGCCGGGCGACACGCACAGCACGCGCACCCCGCGGGGCTGCAGCTCGGCCCACAGCGCGTCGCTGAACGACAGCACGAACGCCTTGGTGGCGCCGTACACCGCCATGTAGGGCGTCGGCTGGAAGCCGGCGACCGAGGCGACGTGGATGATCCCGCCGCGACGGCGCTCGATCTCGGGGAGGAACACGCCGGTGAGCTCGACCAGGGCGACGACGTTGAGGTCGATCTGCTCGCGCTGCTCCGCCGGCGGCCGCCCGGTGAACGGGCCGTGGAGGCCGAAGCCCGCGTTGTTGACGAGGATGTCGACGCCGAGGCCGAGGGCCGCCACCGCCTCCTTCACCCGCCCGGCCGCGCCGGGCGCGGCGAGGTCGGCGACGACCACGTGGGCCTGGCCCGGCGGCAGGGCGCGCGCCAGCGCCTCCAGCCGCTCGCGGCTGCGCGCGACGAGGATGACGGTGGCGCCGCGGCGGGCGAGGGCCTCCGCGAAGGCCTTGCCCAGGCCCATCGACGCGCCGGTGACGAGGACGTTCTTGCCCGCGAAGCTCGTGTGATGCATGGCCTCGAGGATGGCGACGGCCTTCGGGCCCGACAATCGCCAACGCCGTCCATCCGTTTTTCGTGGGCGGTAAACGGCGCTCGAACATGTCCCGAGGGACACGTCCCGAGATCCCCGCCGAAACCCGCTCAGATCGCCGGGAAGCCGAGCGCCTGCTCGACCCCGGCGAGGGCCACGTGGTAGGCCGCGAGCGCCCGGTAGTAGGCCAGATAGACCAGCACGCGGGCCTCCTGGGCGCGCACGGCGACCAGGAACGGCGACTGGTTGGCGAGGAAGGCCTGGCGCGCGTCCTCGTAGACGGCGTCGGCGGTGGGCAGCAGCTCGCCCTCGTAGAGCCGCAGCTGCGACTGCTGGAACGACGCCAGCGCGACCGCGTCGGCGAGCTGGCGGGCGATCTCGTGGGCCAGCGCCGCGCCTTCCTGATCGATCTGCTCGCGGCTCGCGCGGACCTCGGCGAGCGGGCCCTGCTGGCGGTTGAAGATCGGCACCTCGAGCGACAGCATGAAGAACGCGCCCCACATCGGCTTGCCGCCCGGGACCATGTCGGGGCCGGCCGACACGATCATGTCCGGGGCCCGGTTGGCGCGGGCCAGCCGCTCCTCCTTGTTCACTACCTCGCGCGTGCTCTTCAGCCGGGCCAGCTCGGGCCGCTGGCGCAGCGCCTCGACGATCAGGTGATCGTAGGCGGCCAGGAACTCGTTGCGCCAGTCGTCGTTGTGGAGGTCGAGCCAGCTCGGCGGCCGGTCGCGCGCCGGCGACACCAGCTCGAGCTCGACGCTCGGCGGGTTGCCCAGCAGGCTGTTGAGGCGGATGTCGGCCTGGAGGTGCTCGAACTTGGCCTGCTCGAGCGCCTGGCGGGCGTGCAGGCGGGTCGTCTTGGCCTCGAGCACGTCGGCGCGGGGGATGTCGCCCGGCAGCGCCTCGGCCTGGCCGAGCAGCTCGTCGACGCTGCGGATCAGGGCGATGAACTGGGCCTCGCGCTCCTGGGCGAAGAACGCCTCCATGTACGTGCGCCGGGCCTCGGCCCGCAGCTCCGCCGCCAGGATCCGCAGGTCCGCCTCGTGGACCCCGACCTGCGCCCCGGCGACCTCGACCCGTCGGCGGCGCTTGCCGAGCTCGAACGTCTGCGTGATCCCGAGGCGGTAGGTGTACTCGGCGGTGCCGTTGTCCGAGAGGATGTACGGGTTCGGTATCGACGTGCGCGCCGTCAGCACGCGGGCGTCGAGCACCCCGCGCTGGGCCTTGAGCGCCGCCATCCGCGGGTGGTTCACCTCGACCGTGCGGACCACCCGATCGACCGTCCACCGCTGCACCGGCCCGGGGCGCAGCGGCGCCGGGGCCAGCTCGCGCGGCTCCGGCTTGCTCAGCCCCGGCGTGGCGGCCGGCGGGGCCCCCGTGGACACCGGCGGCCCGGCCGCGACCTGGCCCGTACCTGTCCCAAAGTACAGCATGGCGGCGCACGCCGTGGTCCGGAGCGAGGCGAAGAACGACATCGGCGTCCCTCTTGTACACCGGGATCTCCCCCAGGAGCCCGCACGTGCGGCGTTCTTCATGGGCGAGTTCGCGCGCTCGTCGCGCAAGCGCGGCCGTGGTGCCGCGATTCGCGATCGACGCGACGAATCACCGCCGCGTCGCGGACGCTCCGACTCGTGCCACCGCCAATGTCGGCACCGCGCCGCCGCGCCATTGCAGCGACGTCGGCGCGAGCCCGCCGCGAATCCACGCGGTCGCGCGGCCGCGACCGTGGGCGGCGGCAGCGCGCGGCGGGCCGGGCGAGCGGCCCCGGCGAGGCGCGCCGGCCTGTGCGCTGGATCGCGGTCGCGTCGCGCGGCGCGCTGGACCCCGCGCCGCCCGGCGTGGTCCTCGCGCGGCGCATGGTTCCACGGGCGCCGACGGCCGCGCGCCGGCCGTGGGCGCCGCACGCGGCGCTATCGATGAAGTCATGGACGTCAACTCCTCGTCCCAATCCATCACTCGCCGCGAAGAGGTCCTGGCCGCGACCAGCGGCATCGGGGCCGCAGCCTCCGGTTTGGGCCTGCGAGCCCGGCTGCCGCTGCCCGCGCGCCTGTTCGCCCCGGTCGACATCGCCTCCCTGGTGTGGTTCCGGGTCGCGTTCGGCCTGCTGATGCTCGTCGACGTATGGCGCTATTGGGGCAAGATCGGCGCGACGTACATTCAGCCGGGCTTTCACTTCACCTATTACGCATTCGACTGGGTCCGGCCGTGGCCGGGCGACGGCATGTACGTGCATTTCCTCGTGCTCGCCCTCGCCGCCGCCTGCGTGATGATCGGCTTCTGCTATCGCGTGGCCGCCACCGTGTTCTTCCTCGGCTTCAGCTACTGGTTTTTGCTCGAGCAGGCGCGCTACCTCAACCACTTCTATTTGATCGCGCTGATCGCATTCGTCATGATCTTCGTCCCGGCGGGCCGCGCCTTCTCGGTCGACGCCCGGCTGCGGCCGCGGCTGCGCGCCACGACGGCACCGACCTGGGCCCTGTGGTTCGTCCGCTTCCAGATCGCCGTCCCGTACGTGTTCGGCGGGATCGCCAAGCTCAACGGCGATTGGCTGCAGGGCGAGCCGATGCGCATGTGGCTGGCCGCGCGCGCCAATCGGCCGATCTTCGGCCCGCTGTTCACGCAGGAGTGGGTCGTCTATTTCTTCAGCTGGGGCGGCCTCTTGTTCGACCTGCTCATCGTCCCGTTCCTCCTCTGGCGCAAGTCGCGACCGTTCGCGTTCGTCGCCGCCCTGGTGTTCAACCTGATCAACGGCTACGTGTTCACGATCGGCATCTTCCCGTGGGTGATGGCCGCCGCCACGCTGATGTTCTTCGAGCCCGACTGGCCGCGGCGGTTCGAGCGCTTCCTCGCCCGCGTGTTCGGCCTCAAGACCGCCGCCCGCTTCGAGCCGTGGCGCGCCGTGCGGCCGCGCGAGCCCATCACCCTCTCGCTGCGCACCGGCCTGCGCCCCGGGCAGCGGGTGACCCTCGCCCTGCTGGCCGCGTACTGCGGCTTCCAGGTGCTGTTCCCGCTGCGCCACTGGCTGTATCCGGGCGACGTCGCGTGGACCGAGGAGGGTCACAAGTTCTCGTGGCGGATGAAGCTGCGCGACAAGGCGGCGCGGGTCCGCTTCCTCGCCACCGACCCGCACGAGGAGCGGACCTGGGAGGTCGACGCGCGCCAGTACCTCACGAGCTGGCAGCGCAGCGAGATGTCCGTGCGGCCGGAGATGATCCTGCAGTTCGCGCATCACCTCGCGGCCGACTTGCGCGCGCAGGGCTACGAGGACATCCAGATCCGCGCGGTCGCCAACGTGTCGCTGAACGGTCGCGCGCCGCAATTGATGATCGACCCGGAGGTCGACCTCGCCAGGGAGCCGCGATCGATCTGGCCGGCCCGGTGGATCTTGCCGATGGCCGAGCCCGAGCTCGCCCTCGAGCGGCACCTCTGACCGCACGCGACCACGCGCCGGGCGCCCTGGGCCCGGCGCGAGTTCAGGGCCCGGCGAATTGCTGCGTGAACGGGGCGACCTGGATCGTCCAGGTGCCGCTCGACAGGTTCGACGGCGCGGCGGAGATCGCGTATTTGCACCGGCGAGGATCATCGGTCGCCGCGATCTCGTCGATGCCGAGGAGCGGGTCCGTACGACATCTGCCATGGCCGTCGACCCCGCATTCCACCGCGGGCGTCTCGCAGGAGGGGGCCGGCTCGGTGGTGGAGCCGGTCTGGTCGTGACCGCCGTCGTCGTCGAGCCGCCCGCCGCGGTCGGGGCGACGGATCGGCGGCGCCTAAACACTCAGGTGCGCGAGGTGACCCGGTATTCGGTGGAGTTACGCTCGCCGCGGCGCGTGACCTGCCCGGAGGCGACCAGGCGATGGAGGGCGATGCGGACCTGATTGTCGGAGCCGCCGACGTGGGCGCGCAGCTGCGACGCGCCGATCCAGCCGTTCGTCTGCTGCAGCAGGTTCATGACCGCGGCGTCATAGTTGGCGCGGCCCTCGAGCGTGCGCGCCGAGACCACCGGCGGACGACCGCGCTTGCTCGGCGGCGGCAAGCTGGCAGCGTCGTCGTCGTCGTCGTCGGCGACCTCGTATTGCGCCCCCGGGATCCACGAGTAGCGCGCAGGCTTGCCCTCGCTGCGGACCTTGCCGGCCTTGATCAGCTCGGTGACCGCGCGGTACATCGTGCTCGGGCTGCCGCCGAGCTTCGCTCGCAGTTCACCGGATGTCAGCCCGGTCCCTGCGGCCTGGAGCATCTCGACGATCGAAGACACGTAGTCGCTGCTGGTGGCGCTCGGCGACCGCCCGGACCGCGCCGGCACGGACGCGTCCGCCCTGGACGCCCGTCCGCCGCCACGCTTCCCCGCCTTGCCGCCCGGCTTGCCTGCATCGCTCGGGCCGGCGTTCTGGCTGAGCTCGGCGAGCTTGAGGTTGTCGAGGCCGCGTCCGAGAGGGCTCGTCAGGATCTCGCGCAGATCACCGAGCGTGAGCTCGCTGAAGCGCTGCCGCAGCACTTGCGCCAAAAGCATGGCCTGGTGCTCCGCGACGCTGCGCTGCAGATCGGACCGGAGACGGTGAAGGATGCTCATGCGCCAGATATGCCGCAAACCGCTGGCTGAGTCACGACATAATTCGTCGACGGCGCATCCGCACCCATTCGCGTCTCCGCGCCGCTTTCGCCTTCTCCACCATCTGCGTGTACAGCCCTCTGCACCGTCTTTACGCCGCATTTATGGAGCCGGAGCGCATTGGCGTCCGCACACGCGGAAGCACAGGACACGCCGCCGTGACGATTCAGGGCGCGTTGCCTCCTGCACTGAACCCTGTTCAATATTGGTACAATTACGGCCACTTGCGGCTCCTCTTCGATCGCCGGGCAGACCGCCGCGGGAGATTGCGACGAGCAGTTCGGACCGCGAACGGCCATAGGCAGCGGCCCACCCCGGCCTCGTCGACCGGTCCCGCGGACGAGCGTGGACGCCCTCACGCGGCGAGAGAACAGCGTTCCGTCCGCGGCCCCGCGGCGGTCCGCAGACGCGCAGCGAATAAACAGCGATCGACCGCCTGCGATCGCCTGTGCACATCCAGCCGCTACGACCGAGCGCTCGCGGCGGATCGGACGGAATGTGAGCACCGTCTGCCAGCGCGAATGACCGCTGTCACGGTCCTGCCCTCGACCGGCGATCGCGGGTATCACCTGGCACGACGGACAGCCCGCGGCACGCGCATCCTGCATCCCCTGAGGCCAGCTTCCGCGGCCATTGAACGCAGCGAACGGTTGCGATGTAACAGCGCCGAAATCGTGCGCGACATCACCAGCGGGGCGGTCGGATGAATGACGTGTCGACCGCCCCCTCGCCGACGGCCTGCATCCGGGTTCAGCCGCCGCCCGATTGGAATTGATCGACCGCACAGTCGCGGCGGCGATCCGCTCTCTGACCGAAAGGACATGTCCTCCACGCCAGCGGGGCGATCTCGCGCTCGCCGCCGGGGAGTCGCCGCCCGGCGCGGGGCCCTTCCCGACCCGGCCGGCCCCGCGTTACCGTACCCGGCCCGCATGCCCGTCCGCCGCGTCCGCACGCCGCTGCTCGCCCGCCTGCGCTTTCTGGCGTACGCCCTGCGCCTGCTGGCGCCGCGGCTGACGATCCTGGCCGCGCTGACGATCGCCGGCGGGCTCACGCTGCAGGCGCGCGGGAGCGCGCAAGAGGTCGCCGGCCTCGACTTCGTCGGCGCCTGCTATCAGGTCTACACCCAGCTGTTCTTCGAGCACGTCAGCGCCCTGCCCGAGGACTGGCTCCTGCGCCTGATGTACTTCACGGTCCCGGTCGCCGGGGCCTTCGTGGTCGCCGAGGGCCTGCTGAAGGTGGGCCTGTCGCTGTTCGACTTCAACACCCACCAGACCGCGTGGATCCGCATCATGGCCCAGACCTACCGCGATCACATCATCCTGATCGGCCTCGGCCACGTCGGCTTCCGCGTGCTCGAGGAGCTGCTGGCCCGCGAACGGCCGGTCATCGTCGTCGAGGCCCGCGGCGAGGGCCCGTTCGTCGAGGAGGCGCGGGCTCGCAACGTCCCGCTGGTGATCGGCGACGCCCGCCGCGAGAGCCTGCTGCGCGAGCTCGGCCTCGACCGCGCCGCCTGCCTGATCGCCTGCACCGACGACGACCTCGTCAACCTCGAGGTCGGCCTCGACGCCCGCCAGATCAACCCGAACATCCGCCTCGTCATGCGCTTCTTCGACCAGAACATGGCGCGCAAGCTCGGCAAGGCGTTCTCGGTCGACTCGATCTTCTCCACCTCGGCGCTCTCCGCCCCGCTGTTCGCCGCCGCCGCCCTCGACGAGCGGATCCACGGCGCCTACCGCCTCGGCGACACGCTCATGGCCACGCTCGAGCTCGAGATCACGGCCCAGAGCCCGCTCGCCGGCAAGAACGCGACCGAGATCCGCGCCCTCCTCGACGCCCCCGTGGTCGGCCTGCGCCGCGACAAGCAGCCCCCCACCCACCGCTTCAACCGCGACGAGCCCCGCCGCCCCGGGGAGAGCGTGATCGTCCACGTCGCCGTCGACGAGATCGCCGCCGTCAAAGCCCGCGCCCGCGGCTGACGCGAGGCCGGCCCGAGCTCATCCTTTTCTCGTCCCTCGATGCATGGTCGCGCCTGGCCAAGCACCGGGCGGGTCCATCATCCCCGGCGTGGTATCGACATTGCAAAAATGTCGGCTGGCTCGCACCCATGAGTCTCCTCGCTACATTCCGCTCACGCGAACCACTCCGCGCAACGGGCATCCGACTCCCCGCCGAATCCCAGTCCCCGCCTCACCAGCGACCCACCGCGAGCCACTCCGCGCAACGCGCATCCGACTCCCGCCGAATCCCAGGCCCGCGCCCCAACGACCCACCGCGAGCCACTCCGCGCAACGGGCATCCGGCTCCCCGCCGAATCCCAGTCCCCGCCTCACCAGCGACCCACCGCGAGCCACTCCGCGCAAACGGGCATCCGGCTCCCGCCGAATCGCAGGCCCGCCTCGTCCCGACGACTGCTCTCACCGCGCCCGCGACGCCCGGAGCAGGCCTTGCTCCCGTGCCGCGTCGCTCACGAGCTCCCGCGCCCGTCCGCGGCGCGCCGCCTCTCCGCCGTCTGCGCCGGGGCCAGCCGCCGCAGGCTCGGGGTCGCGCCAGGCCTCTGGCCCGCATGTCGTCGCATACTGACGGCGATGCTCCGCCGCGCCCTCCTCGGCCTCGTCTCGCTGCTCGCTTGCGACTCCGCCGGCGTCGCCCCGCCGGCCGCGCCCCCGCCGGCCGGCAGCGGACATGTCCCTTCAGAAATGTCCTTGAAGACAGGGTCAGATGAACATGTCGACAAGGACATGCCCTCGGAGTCACCTCCCGCCGGGCCCGCCTCGCCTGTCCCCGCGGACGCCTCGTCGAAGCCGTCCCTCCCGCCGCTGACGCAGTACGCCTGGCTGACCGAGGCGGGCGGCGAGCCACCGGCGCGCGAGCGGCTGGCCGCCGCGATCGCCCCGCCCCCCGGCGCGCGGCGGGTCCCGCTGCCGGAGGGCAGCTTCGGCGCCTGGCTGCGCGGCCTGCCGCTGTTGCCCGACGGCGCCCCGGTGCTGCTCTACAGCGGCGGGACCAAGCCCAACCAGGCGGCTCATGTCCGCGTCGTCGACCTCGACGTCGGCGACCGCGACCTCCAGCAGTGCGCCGACGCCGTCATGCGCCTGCGCGTCGAGTACCAGTGGGCGGCCGACCAGCGGCGCGCGATCGCCTTCAAGCTGACCGACGGCACCCCGTGGGACTTCGCCTCTTACCTCGGCGGCACCCGCCTCAAGCTGGTCGGCAAGAAGGCCGAGCGGGTGCCCGGCAGCCCGCGCCCCGCCACTCGCGAGACCCTGCGGGGCTACATGCGCACCCTCTTCACCTACGCCGGCACCGCCTCGATCGCCGCCGAGCTGCCGCGCCGCGAGCTCGCCGCGCTGACCGCCGGCGACGTGCTGGTCCAGGGCGGCTTCCCCGGCCACGCCGTGCTCGTCCTCGACGTCGCCGAGGACGACCGCGGCGCCCGCTACTTCCTGCTCGGCCAGAGCTACATGCCGGCCCAGCAGTTCCACGTGCTCAAGAACCCGGGCGACGCCGCGCTGTCGCCGTGGTACCGCGCCGACGCGCTCAAGACCGGCGCCATGACCCCCGAGTGGGGCCCCTTCACCGACCGCGACCTCCGCCGCTTCCGCGACGGCTGAGTCCGACCTGTCCCGCGGGACATCCTGCCGCGCCCTCGCAGCCCGGCTGCGCGTCCTGCACCGCGGGATCGGTCCGCGGCCGCAAGCCCGACTGCACCCGCCCGGCTGCGCCTCCTCCCCGAGCTCGGCCCCGTGTCCGCGTCGAGGACCACCGGTCCGGCCCGCCTGCGCCCTCCGCGGCGCTGACGCCCGCCGCGCCTCACCCGCGGGCCAGCGGCCGCGGCCCCTTCGCACATGCCCGCTCGAACACGCCCCGAAGGACATGCTCTTTCGCGCATGCCTGAGAAGACATGTCGCTCGCGACATGCCCTCTCGTTCTCTTGGCCGGCCCGGGCCTCAGCTCGGGTCTTCGAGCAGCTCGGCGCGGATCACCACCGGCCCGTTGCGATCCTTCTTGACCGTCGCCGTGACCTGGACCGGGAAGCGGCCGGGCTTGCGGACCTCGATGCGGTGGATCCCCGGCGCCAGCAGCAGCGGGCCGGTCTCGGGCTCCTGCAGCACCTTGACCTGGCCGACGTAGTTGCCGTCGACGAACACTTCGGCGTCGAGGTCGCCGGGGGCCACCTCGAGCACCAGCGGCGCCGACTGCTCGGCCCCGCTGAGCTCGCTGCGCTTGCAGCCGCCGGCGAGCGCCAGCGCCAGCGCCAGCGCGCCGATCCGCCCCGTCCACCCCCCATTGCCCAATTTGCTCAACCTATTGCAGCCGCGCGTGTACGACATCGGGCGCCTCCACCTCCAATGCCACGAGCGTCGCCCCGGGCACCTGCACCGCGGCGAGTCGCTCCTGGAGCTCGGCCGCGCTGAGCGGGCCGTCGATCTTCAAGGTCACCGAGCCGTCGCCGCCGACCGCGGCCACCTTGACCGCCTGGGCGCCGATCACCGACTCGGCGATCGCGCGCTCGAGCCGCCGCACGCGCGCGGCCGGCCACGGCGTGGTGAGGCGCAGGCGCAGGCCGCCGGCTGTCTGAACGGACATGGCCCCCGAGACCTGGTTCGAGGCGCTCTCGAGGGCCGAGGCCGCCGCCGCCGCCGCGTCGGCCGCGAAGCCGGTGGCGGTCGCCGAGGCCGCGCCGTCGCGACCCTCGCCGCGCAGGACCACGGCCGCCTCGACGACGATCCCGCGGGGATACGCGACGGTGCCGAGCTCGCGGCAGCGGAGCTCGAGGGTGCGGGCCGAGGCGGCGGAGATCGTCCCGCCGCGGCCGTCGCGGAGGAGGCCTGCCTTGATCCACCGCTGCGCCAGCGCCTCGGCGGCCCCCTCGGCACAACCCTCGCCGCGCACGGCCACCAGCGCCGGGCCCTCCTTCGCCACCGGCGCGGCCGGCAGGGCCAGCGCCTTGGACAGCCGTCCGGTGTCGATCTCCACCGACACCACCGCCGTCGCCGTCGCCCCGTCGTCGCCCTGCTGCAGCACGCGGTAGGCTCGCGTCCACACCGCGGCGTCGTCGAGGATCTTCTTGCGCTGGACGGCGTCCGCGGGCCCGACTTGCTCGAGCGCCGCCTCGAGCGCCGCCCGCCGCGCCCGCTCGAGCGCCTGGCCGCGGGCCTTGAGGCTGTCGACCTTCTCGCTGATCGGCGCGTGCCCGGTGCCCGCGAACGGCGCGGCCCAGGCCGGCAAACCGGCCAGAAACGCCGCCAGCAGCGACGCCGCCGCGGCGAGTCCCCGACCGGCACGGCCGCGACCGAAGGTCTCGCCTCGCGGATGTCCCGGCATGACCCCCAGAGCCTGACAGAGGCCCGCGCCGCGGCGCAAGTATGTCGCAAAACCGCAGGGACCCGCGGCAAAACCCGGTCCAAACCCGCCAGGACCTCCAAATCCCGGGTGTTGCCGCGACCTTGCGGGCGGCGCGCACATCACCGCGCGTCACTCCACGTCGCTCCGAGTCACCGAGAGTTTGACACGAGCCCGTTCGTGTCAGCACCGCCTGTCCTTCCGGACATGGTCGAAGGCGCTCGCACGGATCCCCCAGCGATCTCCAACCCATGGCGACGCCGTCGCCGCCGACCTGTCCCGAAGATCGCAAAGCTGAGGCTCCGGTGGTGCCAACGAGTCGACCTCGACCTCGACCGGCGACGACTTGGCCAGCACGACCACCGGCGACGAGTCGATCTCGACCTCGACAGGCTCGAGCGGCGAGGCCTCGCCACCACTCAGTCGGCCGCTAGCAATCGTCGCCGAGTCCGCCTGTCTCGGAGGACAGGAGGCTGTGGAGACGACGATGCGCTCGCCGGTGGTGGCGCTGAGCGCGCCCTCGCGCGCGATAGCCTGGCCGATGGCCTGGCAAGGCCAGCGGCTTTGTCTCGACGGCCGGGCGGCCTCCAGCGCGGCCTGCTTCATGGCGCGCAGCGGAGCATCGCCACGATGTCGCCGCCGCCCTGCTGCGGTCCGGCGATCTCTCCCAGAGTGTCGCCGGCGATCACGAACCTCCCACTGCTCGTCCGCGCGAGCGAGGCGTTCTCTTCGGACTGTTCGGTCCCGAATTGCTGGGTCCACTGTTTCGCGCCGGCGCCGGTGTACTTGACGAAGAAGAAGTCGGCGTCCCCCACAGCCATGTTGCCGTCGAGGCCCGTCTCGGCGCGGCCGGCCACGTAGATGTCGTCGGCACCGACGAGCACCACGCTGCTCGCCCAGTCGAGGTGCGTCCCCCCGATCTGGCGGATCCACTGCTTGGCGCCGCTGGCGTCGTACTTCACGACGAAGCCGTCGAGCTGGCCGCCGAAGACGTTGCCGTCCAGGCTCCCGCTGCTCGAACCGACGACGACGATGCTGCCCTGATCATCGATCGCCGCGGCATTGGCGGAGTCCGACCACTGCGCGCCGAACTGGCGGCTCCACTGCTTGTTGCCGGCTGCGTCGAGCTTGAGTACGAGGGCGTCCCCCTGGCCGGCCGAGGGGTTGCCGTCGAAGCTGCCCGCCGTGGTACCCGCGACCACGATGACCCCGTTCGGCCCGGTCGCCACGCCCCAGGCGGAGTCGTAGTTGGAGGTGCCGAACTGCTTCGTCCACAGCTTGACGCCCTGCGGATCGAACTTGGCGACGAAGATGTCCTCGATGCCGGCCGCGGCGTTGCCGTCGAGGCTGCCGAGGGTGAGGCCCACCACCACCGCGTTGCCCGCGTCGTCGACGGCGACACCCAGCGCCCGGTCGTCGGGGTTCGTGCCGAACTGGCGGCTCCACAGCTTGGCACCGTCGGGTGCGTACTTGATGATGAACGCGTCGGCCTTGCCGATGTGGACGTTGCCCGCGAGGCCGCCGTGGGTGGTGCCGGCGACGAACGCGTTCCCGGCCGCGTCGACGGCGACCGCCAGGCCGTGGTCGATCTCGCCGCTGTCGAGCACGTCGGCCCACAGCTCCGTGCCGGCGACGTCGATCTTCTTGACGCTCAGGTCGGACCCCAGGCTGCCGACGACGATCACGTCGTCGTCGCCGTCGACGGCCACCCCGCGGCCCTGGTCGGTGTTCGCGCTGCCCCATTGCCGCGCCCACGACGGACACGGCGCGGTGCATTGATTCGCCTGGCACTCTCCGCTCTCGCAGTCGACGTCATCGACGCATCCGCGCCCGAGGCCGCACGGCGCACAATCGCCGCCGCAGTCGACCGCGCTCTCGCCCCCGTTCTGCAGCCCGTCGTCGCACGCGGGCGCCTTGCATTGCGCCGTGCAGGCGTCGGTGTCGTCGTCGTTGCCGTCGTCGCATGCCTCGCCGTCGTCGAGCTCGCCGTCACCGCAGGTCGGCGGCGGCGAGGTCATGCTCGTCGCGGTCGTCTCCGACGTCAGCGCCTCGGTGGTCGTGAAACTGGTCGTCTCGCCGGTCGTCGTCGGGCCGGTCGTCGTCGGGCCCGTCGCGGTCGATTCGCCGGTCGTCTCGGTCGTCGGCTCGGTCGAACTCGCGGCCGTCCCGGTCGTCGGCCCCCCGCCCGTGTCGGGCGAGCCGGTCGCGCTGGTGGGCAGCAGCGGATCCGCGTCGTCGCCGCAACCGGCCGAGAATGTCCACGCACTCATGAGATAAAGCCAGCGGCTCCGACGATTCATGATCCGGTCCTTCGAGCGAGCGTGGCCAGGATAACCCATCGCCGCGCGCCTGGGACGGGCCATGATCGACGAAGCGGACGACGCGCCCCGCGACCGAGATCCGTGCGGGCCCGCGGACCATCAGGCGGGTGGGGTGGCGACGCCGTGACGGTGCTCCTCAACCCGGGGCGACTGCGCCTTCGGGTCCACCACGTATCTCGCGGACGGCGGCCCCGGAACGCCGTGCTCGGCGGTTCCGGCGGGCTCGCCCTGGTCTCCCTCGAAATCACCGCCGTCGTGATGATGCGCGGGCCTGGGCAGCGTCACCGTCAGTGCGACAGGAGGTTCGTGTTACCGCTCGTGGGTTTGGCGCCGGGAGAGGCGTGTGCGACACTCCGGCCATGGCGCCCTCGCTCCGCCACCTCATCACCGTGTTCGCGCTCGCCTTCGCGTGCGACTCCGGCTACGACCTCGACACCACGATCACCGTCCCCGCGGACATCGCGGCGAACTACAGCGTCGCGAACCAGGGCCTGCTGCTGGTGCGTTATACCGTGGATACCGTCGCCCCGCCGACGCTCCGCGAAGTCGCCGTGCTGTGTGGCGAGGCCGGCGACTTCACCACCCGCGACGTCGGCGACGGCACCGTCATGGAGACGCAGGTCACCGCGTGGATCGAGCCGGTCACCGGCCGCACCTGCGGCCCGATCGGCCCCAACGTGCTCGAGGACAGCGACTTCCAGAACGACGACGACGAGCCGCAGGCGAGCGCGACGGCCGAGGCCGAGGCGGGCTGCGGCGGCCACGAGGCCTCCATCGCGCTCACGCTGTCCGCGCCGTAACGTGCGGTCGAGGCGAACTCGCTCGTTCCACCCACATGCCGGCCGAGCGCATCCGCGGCACGAGGCGTGGATTGATGTCGCGTTCGCCCCCTCGGCCGCCTCGACGCGGGCGACGGGGCAGGTTGACGAGCAAGCGACCGTCGTCAGCGTTTGCTGCCGAGCTGGATCGGGAACGGGGCGAAGTTGGACAGCTCGCCGTACGCGTCGGCGGGCAGGGAGAACTCGATCACCTCGGGCATGGCTGCGCCCGGGAGGATCGCCGAGGCGGCGTGAGGGCGCCAGCCCGCGGGGGCGGTCGTGAGCTGTTCATGAGGACATGCTCGAAAGGTAACTTCGGCGGCGTGCCGGGCGACGGGCGGCGGTTATCCTGCACGGCGTGGGGCTCGGCGTTACCGGCCTCGTCGGGCTCGCAGGCCATCGTCGACATCGATCACACGCAGTCTTCCATGTCGCTGCCGGCGACGCAGAGGCCGCTCTTCTCGTCGCACTCCCCGTCGTTCGGCCACGGGCATGGGTCGGCGGGGCCTGGCGCGTCCTTGTTGCCGGCGATCTTGACGATGCCGGAGACGTCGACTCCCGCGCCCCAGGCGGCGGCGTCGGCCTGCGGCAGGGACGAGTTGAAGAGAATGCTCAGGCGCTCGCCGACCTTCGTCAGCGCGGTGAGTCCGTCAACCGACGTGAGGGCCGGGTTGTCGCGGATGTAGAGCTGGCCGTCGACCTCGGCGAGCGCACCGAGGCCGACGAGGTCGACGAGGGCGGCGTTGTTCAGGAGCACCAGCGACTCGGCCGTGACCACCTCGGTGAGCTCGCCGAGCGTCGGCAGTGCTTCGTTGTCGGAGATCTCGACCCGGCCTAGCGAGCTGATGCCGCTCAGGCCGGCGAGCGAGACGAGGGCAGGATTGGAGCGGAGCTCGATGTCGCGGACTTGCTGCAGCGCCGGCAGTGGCCCGAGGGTCGCAATCTCGGTCGACCACACGAAGAGTTCGCGGACCTCGACCAGCGAGGCGAAACCCGCGAGGTCGGAGATCGGCAGCGAGTTCAGCAGCAGCCGGTCGACCGACTCGAGCTCGGCGAGCGCGCCGAGGTCGGCGAGCGCGAGGTTCTCCGAGAGGACGAGGTCGATCTCGACGGTCGTCAAGGACTCGAGGCCGACGAGGTCGGTGAAACCGTTTTCGGTGAGATTGATCGAGAGCATATGCTCGACGCCCGTGAGCGCCCCGAGGTCGGTGAGCACCGGGTTGCCGGTCAGGCTCAGCGAGAGGCCGTTCCAGTCGACTGCCTCGAGGCCGGCGAGGCTCTGCAGGTTCGGGTTGTCGTTGGCGCTGAGCTCGACAGTGAGCTCGGTGAGCGCCTCGAGGCCCTTTAGGTCGGTGATGCCGACCTGCTGGAGGTGGATGCTGAAGGTGGCCTCGACGCTGCGCAGGCCCGCGAGGTCGGTGAGCGCGGGCAGGCTGACCAGGCCGATGCTCCCGACGGCGGTAAGATTGTGCAGGCCCTCGAGCGAGCTCAGGTTCGGCATAAAGTTGAAGTAGAACCCGCCGGGCAGCTCTTGCAGGCCAGACAGCGGCAACAGGGAGGTGAGTCCCGGCATGTGCCCGAGGCGCACGGAGCCACCGATCGACGTGAGGCCCTCGAGGCCGGTGAGCGTCGTCAGCGGCGGCGCCTTGCCGCCGTCCTCCGTCGTGATGGCCAGGTCGTGGTCGATGCGCGTGAGCGCGGCGAGCGGGACCAGAGACGTCACGTCGTCGTAGATCGCGAGCGTGCCGGTGATGTGCGTGCAACCGGCGAGGGCCTCGAGGGCGGCCTGGTCATGCACCACGACGTCGCCATCGGGACAGGAGCCGGCGGCGCCGGTGGTCGAGTCAGCGGTGGTCGAGTCCCCGGTGGTGGGTTCGCCTGCGGTGGTCGCCGGGGTGCTCGGGTCGCTCGTCGAGGCGGATCCGCTGATGTCAACCGTCGTGTCGGTCGTGTCGTTGTCGTCTGCCGTCGCTGGAACACAACCGCCCAGCAACAGGGATCCGATCAATCCATGGATAAGGCGCATCCGCATACGGTAGCACAGGGGGGCACGGTGCTCGGCGATACGGGGGCGTACGAGCGATCGTCGACCTTAGTCGGCCGGGACGGTGCCCCCGGCGCACAGCTCGTCGAGGATCGCCGAGGCGGCGCGGGGGCGCCAGCCCGCGGGGGCGCTCGTGAGCTGTTTAAGAGGACATGTCCGAAAGGTAACTTCGGCGGTGTGCCGGGCAACGGGCGGCGCCGCTATCCTCCAGGGCGTGAGGCTCGGCGTTCCCGCGCGGGTGCCGCCGCGGCCGGTCGGCGGCAGGCGGCCGAGGACATCCTGCTGTTTCATGCAGTAGAACCCGGACTTCGACAACCACTCGATCGCGCTCGCCTTTCGCTCCAAGTCCGCGTCCTGGCACAGGAATTTTGCGAGTGCTTGAGAGCCCGTGAGTCCCCAAGACTCACGGGCTTCGACCTGTCTCGTGGAGAGATACTGGAGACGCTCCAGGTCTGCGCGACAGCGAGCACGTGCGTCGCGTGCCGCGAGGCCCTCGACGTCGAGCTCCGGAATGTTCGGCGTCTGGCCGATCCGGACGGGACTCTCACCCGCTGGAACGGTGCAGCATGACGTGGCCGAGCGGCCCCCTTCGGGGTCGCGCTCGTCCGCGTCGTCAGGACGCACCATGGCGGCAGGAAATCACCGGGAGAAGCCGGGCTCTCCGGCTCGCCTTCGGGGCTGTCGCCGCGCGGCCGCGCCGGCTGGACGACGTGAGCACGTCGCTCACCGGCGACGTTTCATTCCTTCAGCGGCAGCACGACGTACTCCGAGAAGTAAGCGCCCATGCCTTCGAGCTCGCCGAGGCCCGGGTTGGCACCAGCGCCGCCCGGCTTGACGCCGCTGTTGGCCATCGCCAGGGCGCCGTGGAATTGGATGGGGCGGATCACGCTGACATCCTCGTCGGCCTTCATGCGCCGCATGAGGTCCGGGAGGTCGGCGAGCAGTGCCTGCTTCACGCGGCTTGCCTGGATGTGCAGGTGTGGCCCACCCGACGAGCCGGAGTGGCCGAGCCGACCGATCATGTGCGACGCCTTGACGGGGACAGGCTTGCCGGTCTTGAGCTGGTCCTTGATCCACCCGGGAATCGAACCCTGCTTGAGATGCACGCAGCTGACGATCTCGTTGCCGTAGAGGATCTTGATGAAGTTGTTGTAGCTGAACTGCCAGAGGATCAGCTTGGCGGTCTCCTCGTTCGTGCGGACCACCGTCACGAGGGTCGGCTGCGCGGTGTCCAGGCGGTCCACCGCGTACAGGTCCATCGAGCCGTAGGTCTCGTTGTCGTCGGCGAGCTGGTAGGCGTGCGTCTCGTCGACCTCGAGAGTCGTCAGACGGAGCTTGCCCGGTATGGTCCGGTGGAACACCGCGAGCGCCTTCTTCTTGAACGGCACCGACCGGATCTGCTGGGCGTTCTCGTTGTTCGCGTACTCGCACACCTTGGTGACCTTGCCGTCCTTCGCCTCCCACACGATGAACACCAGCTTCCCGTCGACCTGACGCACCGCGGTGCCGAATCGGTCGGGGCCGGAGAGGTCGACCGCCGAGATTTCGTTGGCAGTGTCGTCGTAAGCCTCGCCGGTGCGCTCGATCGTGTAATTGCCGGCCTTTCCGGCGATCTGGAACGCGATGACCTTGAGCGGCCCGCCCGTCGAATAGACGGCAGCCGCAACCCGCATCGAGTCGAACCTGACGAGGGAGAACGCGCCGACGTAACCGAGCTTGTGCTCGCCGATCGCCGGCTGGAGCTGCTTGCCCACGAGCTCCCGCAGGCTCAGCGTGAGCGTACCAGCGGTCGTGCGCACGGCCAGGAGCAGCAGCGAGCTGGACAGCGCGACCATCCGCACCTCGAGGGTGGTGCCGGTGATCTCGAAGGCGTGGCGCTCCGCGAGGGTTCCGGCGAGCGTCAACTCCCAAAGGACGAATCGAGTGGTCTGGCCGCTGCGAGAGGCGGTGACGACGAACGCCCCGCCCAGGGCGACGATCTCGATTGCGTCGGCCGGGTCGCCGACGACCTCGCTCAGGAACTTGACGGTGGTGGCCCGGTCGTCCTGCTCGAGGGCGGTCAGCCGGAGCGAGTTCTGCGTGTTCAGCGTCGCTACCACGATGCGGTTGGACACGACCGTGTCGGAGAGCCGCCGCCGCAAGCAGGCCACCGCGATGTCGCGGACCTTCTCCTTGCTCTGCCACGTGCCGGGCATGCGGTTGACCACCCGCCGGCCCGCGGCCGGGTTGTCCTCGTGGGAGTCGTCGGCGAGCAGCACGAGGCCGTCGCCCATCGCGTAGATCGGCCGCCCGAACCCGTAGTAGTTGTCGGAGTCGGCCTGGCCCTGCTTCGTCGCCTTGAGCTTGCCGTCGGTCCAGCCGAGGGCGCTCGCGTCCTGCGCGTAGAACTGCCCCCCGCCATCGCCGGCGTGGCCGCTGTCGAGCTCGATGTACTCGCCGTACGTCTCGATGTCTTCCGGTCGGGCGAAGAACCGGTACGAGACGGTGTGCGGGCCGAGGTCCAGCTCGCGCGTCACCACCTCGGAGGATCCCGCGAACACCAGGCTGATCTTGATCCGCTTCGGCGACTTGGTCAGCTTGATCACCTCGTTATCGACCAGCCACACGTCCTCGGTCGCCCCGGCGTCCGCAGTCGTCTCGATCACGCGGTTGCGGGGGTACAGCCGCGGCAGCTCGGGACTGTCGGGGAACGTGACGGTGATCATCGTCAACGTCGCCGGCGCGCCGGTGTTTTTGATCCGCAGGTAAAAGTACAGGGTGCCCACGGACGGGCCGCCCTTGGTGGTCGGCGCCACCCGCTGATAAATGACCTTGTTGCCCTCACAAGGCTCGACAGTAAATGTGATTGCCATACTTCTCCCATCGCAGCTATGCACGGAGTCGGACCATCCGACTTCGTCGCTACGCGCGTAGCCGTCCTGCTGCGTCGCATGTGTAGTGGACGAACCGGAGACTTGGTTCGGACGACCGTCAGTTTTTTCTACGGACCCCGACCTGAGCGATAACGTCCGTGCCCCGACCCGCCCGGCGTCACGGAATCATCCCTTCAGCCAAGCGCGGGAGCGGCCCCTGCATTCATGGACGGATCTTCGCAGAAGTCGACACGAGCAGACGGATTTTTGGTAGGCAGGGATGACGGAGCGAGCGACGAGGCGCGACTCCACGCGTGGATCGACGGCGACGCGGCGGCGGGCAATCAGCTCGTCAAGCGGCATTACCGGCGGATCCTGCTGTTCTTCCACTCCAAGGTTGGCCCCGAGCTCGGCCGCGATCTGACGCAGGCCACGTTCGAGACCTTGTGCGCCAACAAGGTGAATTTTCGCGGGGAGGCGAGCGTGCTGACCTACCTGTTCGGCATCGCGCGGTGGAAGCTCGTCCACCACGTGCGGAAACAGCGGCTGCACGGCGAGCGCTTCGAGCCGCTCGAGCACTCGGCCGAGCTGCCGGACGTCGATCGCTCGATCACCTCGCTGTTCATGGGCCGGCAGCGCGAGACGCTGCTGGTCCGGGCCCTGCGCTCGCTGCCCCTCGACGACCAGCTCGTCCTCGAGCTCAAGGAGTACGAGGGCATGACCTCGCGTCAGCTCGCCGAGGTGTTCGAGGTGGGGCGCGACACGATGTCGAGCCGAATCAACTACGCGCGCCAGCGGCTGACGGCGGCGGGTGCAGCGGGCGGCCGAATCGGCGCAGCTGATCGACTCGACGCTGACCGGGCTCGACGAGTGCATGCGAGAGATCCGCGAGCGCATCGACGGCGCGGCCGCGGCGGCTGAACCGCTCAGCAGCCGCGCCCGCCGAACACTGGCACCGCGCCGCAGCCGTGGGCGGCGAAGTATTCTCCGGGGGTCGCGTCGTCGCCGATGTCCTCGGTCGTGCCGTAGCCGAGCTGGCCCTCGGAGTTGGTGCCCCAGCAGCGCAGCGTGCCGTCGACCGCGACCACGCAGGTGTGGGAGTTGCCGGGCACGACCTTGACGACGCGGTCGGCGCTGAGGGTGTCGATCACCGCCTCGAGCTTGCTCGCTCGCGCTTCGAACTGGCGGTAGGCGGCCTCGTTCATGGCCTTTCCCTGATATTCCCCGCAACGCAGGAGTCAAGAGCGATCTCGCGTCTGCCGCGATCGTGGTGCCGAGGCTACGCCACACAGCAGTTCGTGGAGGCCGCGCCCGTCGACGATCACCGACCTGTCCGTAGGGTCATTCGCGGGCGGCAGCCGGAACAGCGCCCGGTGCAGCCGCTTGCACAGCAGGCAGTAGCCGTTTTTGTCCCACAGCACCTTGAGGCGGTTCGAGCGCGGTTCGTGAACACGAACAGCGCGTCGCTCCGCGGATCCTCGCCGATCACCTGTCTCGCCGACGCGGCGAGGCCATCGAAGCTGCGCCGCATGCCGAGCGGCTGCGTGCAGACGAAGATCCGCACCGACGGCGCTGGCTACGTCCGCCGGCCCGCGCGCAGCTCATTCGGGAGCGCCCACGCGTGGAGGCGCTGGAAGCAGAGCAAGGCGGTGCTGAAGTTGTCGAGCGCCGCGCGGGCGGCCCGAAGCGGAGCGCGGAGGTCGCTCTCGGAACCATCGAATTCCCGAGCGCATCGAGCCAGGGCGTGCAGGCCGAGGTCGACCCGGATCGACATGTCGGTGGCGAACTGAAGGCTCTGCAGGGTCCTCGCATCTCTGCGGATGATCTCGAGCAGACCCGCGCGAGCCTCGGCGAGCAGGCGACCATACTGCTGAGCCCGACAGATACGCTCTCTCGCTCTGAAGAACGCCGCCTCCGCGTCCCGGCGCGGATCGGAAACGTCTGCTCGGGCGAGCGCGCGGAGCGTCTCGAGGTGCCGAACCACGGCCGCCGAGATGTCTCGCACCTGGACGAGGCGCCTGCTCGTCTCGTCCTTCTTCGGGCAGAGCTCATAGAACCCGAGTCGGATACAAATGGCATCGTCCCAGGGGACCGGCTCGGGCTCGCAGAACTCGGGTACCGCCGCGCATGGATCCCACCCCAGCTTGTCGGTGAAGAGGTCGGAAGGGTCCACGGGTCGGGGCGGCGGGACCGGCTCTTCGCCCGCTCCCAGAAACCTCACGTTCCTCATGTCCTCGTATATTTGGATCACCAGCGTGTCCGCCTTCTCCAGCACGTTGACCCATTGCGTATTGTGGAGCAGCGGCGGATCGAAGATAAACGGCTTGTTGCCCTGCCCCAGCGGGCCGCCGCCGACCGTGTAATAGGGATCGGGGTACTCCTCCGGCGGGTTCTCCTCCCAGTACCCTGCCACGGACTGCTTGTTCGGCAGCGTCGGCGGATCGACGGCGATACCATTCTTACTCCAAAGCCAGTCGGCCACTTCAAGAAAGCGGATCGCATGAGTGTTCGCGGGGACCCAGCTGGGCCCATCTTCCGTCTCGCTCGGGAACAGCCCGTCGTCGCACCGGATCGTCCCCCCTTTGTAAGGCTCGACATCCTGGATATAGATTTGAAAGGTGTACATGTTGATCTGCCTTCCTCGGGGGCGTGGACCCCAGGTGAGAGCGCCCCGGCCCCGGGAAGAGGACCCGGACCCGCCATCGACGGCGCTCGGTCCGGTGGTTGCGGGAGAGCCTCGCCGGTTCACGAGAAATTCTCGGCGATCACGACGAGCGATATGGCACGCGTCGTTCGGAGCGTCGTGACCACGCCCTCACCGAGCATTCGCCGGGGGACCGATGGAACCTGGGAGCACCCGACGTGAATCCGCCGCGGATCGGAGGCGGCGTCAGGCCTGCTCTCGCAAGCAGCGCTCGCGCACCGCCCTCGCCCACGTCTCCATACCGTCGATCGTCCGCTCCGCCAGGTCTCCGCGGGCGGCGAGGCGCTCGATCGCCGCCCGCAGCAGCTCGCGCGCGCGGTGGAGCCGCGACTTGACGGTCCCCGCGGGTACGTCCAGCGCGGTGGCTATCTCGGCGACCGAGCACTGCTCCCAGTAGTACAGTTCGAGCGCGACCTGCAGCTCGAGCGGGATCTCGCGCAGGCCGGCGAGGAAGAGCTGCGTTTCCTCGCGCTCGACGATGAGCCCGGAGATCGAGGGATCGAGCGCGAACGCCGACACGCTGGTGAGATCGATCCTGTCCCCCTTGCGGGCGCGATAGCTCTGGCAGAGCTGGCGATACGCGATGGCGAAGAGGTAGCTGCGGAAGGTGCCGTCGCCCCGGAATCGCGGCAAACTCTCGAGGCAGGCGAGGAACGTCCGCTGAATGAGATCCGCGCTCGCGTCGCCGACCTTGTTGAGGAAGAAACGCGCGACAGGCTCGTAGTAGCGGGCGAAGAGCCGCTGTCCGGCCGCCTGGTCGCCCGCCCGCCAGGCTGCGAGGCACGCCGCGTCCTCTTCGTCTCGCTCGGTGGCCATCGTGGCATGATACACCGCGCGTGAACGCAGACGTGCGCCAGGTCGAGGACGCGACGCGAGGCCTCTTCTCGCCCGGATCCCGGCGTCCGCAGTGTGGGAGAGCCTCGCACCTGGGCTCATTGCCCCCGATCCAGGCTCACGGGTCATCCGGAACGGACTTCTCGGATTTTTCTGCCGCGTCGTGGACACCCCGGCCCCACCGTCGTCTTCCACGATGAACCGAGAGCCAGGGTCCCGTGAACCGAGCCACGCACACGCCGCGCTGCGTTACCACCAAGCTTCGTGCTCGCCAGGGGTACCACGAACGTGGTGAGATAGCGCGCGAGATGGGATACACCGACGCCGATCGGTTCGTGTACATCCCGACGGCCGATAAGGACATCGGCCACGCATTGATCCGCGATCAGGTCCGCGTCGCACTCTTCGGCGGAGCGGCGGCGGTCAAGATCGGTCGCTTCGAGATCGAGCGCAGGCTCGGTCGCGGCGGCATGGGCGAGCTGTTCCTCGCCCGCGATCCCCAGCTGCGTCGTCGCGTCGCCGTCAAGCTGCTCCGGCCGGGCTGGGGCCCGAGCTCCGCCGACGAGCGGATGCGGCGCGAGGCCCAGGCGCTCGCGCAGATCAGCCACCCCAACGTGGTCGAGGTCTACGAGGTCGGGGAGCACGAGGGCCGGCCCTTCGTCGCGATGGAGTACGTCGAGGGCCGCACGCTGCAAGCCTGGCGCGACGAGGTCCAGCCGAGCTGGCGCGAGGTCGTCGAGGTCCATGTCGAAACTGGCCGCGGGCTGCTCGCAGCCCACCGCGCCGGGCTCGTGCATCGTAACTTCAAGCCCGACAATGTGTTGGTCTCCGAGCAGAGCGACGGGCGACGGGTTCGGGTGCTCGACTTCGGCCTCGCTCGGCTCGCCGGGCTCGAAGATCTGCAGATCCAGAGTACCCTCGACGAGACGCGCGACCAGGCGCTCACTCGCCCCGGGACCGTGCTCGGGACCCTGGCGTATATGTCGCCGGAGCAGCTGCGGGGCGAGGTCGTCGACGCGGCGAGCGATCAGTTCTCGTTCTGTGTCGCGCTCTATCGTGCGCCGTGGGGCGAGGAACCTTTTGCCGGACGGAGCGTCGAGCTGCGAGTCGCGGCCATGACGCTCGGACCTGCGTCGCCGCCGGTCCGCCGGGGTATGCCGCGGCGTCTCCGGAAGATCGTCGAGCGCGGCCTGGCCTGCGAGCCCGGCGAACGCTGGCCGAGCATGGACGAGCTGCTCATTGCGCTCGAGCGGGTGATCCCTCGCAAACGAGCATGGCCGGCGTTGACGGCTGCGGGCCTCGTGATGGGCGTGGGCGTGGGCATTGCTTACGAGCGGGTTACGCCGGAGGATCCTTGCCGACACGTCGAGCTACGCAGCGCCGAGCTGTGGACCGACGCGCACGCGGAGCGAGCTCGGGCGCGCTTCGAGGCCAGCGGCCTCACCTTCGCGGGCAGCAGCTTCACGCGCGTCCATGCCGCGCTAGGGCGCTGGACCGCGGCGTGGTCCGAGCAGCGCATGGGCGTGTGTCGCAACGGTGAAGAGCCGGGCCGCCGGGCGAGCTGCCTCGATGGCGTTCACGCCGAGGTCGCGTCGCTGGTCGACGCGATGATCGCCGCCGACGAGCGGACCATCACGCACGCGGTCGAGAGCCTGGCGGCGCTGCCTTCGCTGCGCGCCTACGACGACGACGAGGCGATCCGGCTCGGGCTCGCGCCGGTCCCCGAGGCGCTCGAGGACGAGCTCGCGCGCCGCCGCAAGGCGCTGGCCGAGGCCCGGACACTGGCGCTCACCGGTCACCTGCGTGAAGCCGGCGAGGCCTACGCCGCGCTCGAGCGCGACACGGCCGAGTTCGACTACAAGCCCTTCGCGGCCGAGCTGGAGGTCGCTCGCGTCAGCCTTCGGCTCGAGGTCGGCGAGCCGAGCGCCAGCCTCCCGCTGCTCGAGAGCGCGGCCAAGCAGGCCGAGCGGGCCCGGCACGATCGCCTCGCGGCGCACGCCTGGACCTTGCTCGCCCACTGGAGCGCAGGTCTCCCGAACAGTCCGCGCGAAGACGCCGTGCAACGGCTCGAGCGAGCAGAGATCGCGGCCGCGCGCCTCGACTCGCCACCCGAGCTCGAGGCGCGGCTGCACTGCATTCGCGGGGTCCTGCTCGGCCGGGCCTCTCGCCAGGCGGACGCTCGCGCGGCCTTCGAGCGAGGGCTCGAGCTACTCGGCGATCTCGCCGTGGATGAGCAGGAGTGGCGGAGCATCGGCGCGGTCGCGAATCAGTGGCGGCCGGTGTGCGTCGCCGGCCTCGCCGAGCTCCACACCGGCCGCGAAGCCATCGACCTCGCCGAGCGGGCGCTCGCCGAGGCCGGGGCGCTCTACGGCGAGGACCACCCGAAGGTCGGCCACTACGAATTCGCGCTCGCGCGACTGCTGCTCGACTCCGACGCCGCCGCGGAGCGGCGAAGGGGCGTCGCTCTGCTCGAGCACGTGGCCGCCGTCTGGCTGGCCGCGCACGACGAGTCCGCGCTGGCGGTCGGCGACGCCTACGTCTCGTTGGCCACGGTGGCGATCGAGTCCGGGGATGTCGTCGAGGCGCGGCGCAATGTCGAAGCGGCGCGAGGGCTCTACGCCAGGGCGCTCGCGCCCGGCGCCTACCAGCACGCAGGGCCCTTGCTCGCCGCAGGATTGATCGAGTCCCACGTCGGCAACTTCGGCGCGGCGCTCGCTCACTACGATCGCGCTCGCGCCCTCCTGCCCGACGAGCCGATGTTTCGTTCCACGCGCGCCGAGATCGATTTCAACCGCGCCAGGTGCCTCTTCGCCCTCGGCCGCCTCGACGACGCCTCCGCGTCGTTCGAAGCGCTGCGCGGGCCCGAGGAGAGCCGCGCGGAGATCGAGGTGATGCTGGCCGCCGTCGCGCTTCGTCGCGGAGAGCTCGCTCGTGCGCGTACCCTGCTCGATGGGCTCGCCGCGCCCGACCTGGCCACGTCCCGGGTCGAGCGCGGCATGCTCGGCGCGCTCGTCGACCTGCGCGCCAGGCGCGAAGCCGACTGCGGAGCGATCGCAGCAGGCGACATCGCCGCGCTCGCTTCGAGCGACGCCTACGAAATCAACCGACTCCTGATCGACGTGGGAGCCAACGAGGACGAGCGACGCTGCCTCGGCTGGACGAATGCACCCGAACCACTGACAGAACAACGAGGCCAGCCATGAGCATCATCGATGCGGACAACATCCCCCTCCTAAAGATCCTGTGCAACAGCGTCGAGAAGACCGCCTTCTTGACGGACCTCGAGATCGAGGATTCGGACTTCTGGACCAATTTGCAGCTGGGAGCGGCGATCTCGACGGAGCCCGTCCCCGCGCTCGAGGGTCACCCGGCGATCCGTTGGAGCACGTACGGAGGCCACATGAGGCTGCAATTCGTGACACTTTGGCCGCATATCGTCGTCCCTTACATCACGGGCACGGGGCTCCGCGTCGTGTCGGAGGGCAGCAATGCGTTCACCATCGAATTCGAAATATCCAGGAAGGGCTCCCCTCAGTGCGACTTCGAAATCTACGCGCTCCCCTCCGGCGGTAGTCTCTCGACGACGCGGATGAAGGTCATCCTGTTGCCGAAGCCGTTGCCGCCCGGTCGCCGAAGGGCGCGAAGCCCTCCCATCCCGACCGCCCGATCGAGGCCCTGAGGCCTTGACCTCCCGGATGCCCTTGGCCCACTTCTCCAGCCCGTCGAGCGTGCTCTCGAGCAGCTCCGGCGTGTCGGCGAGGCGACGCAGCTGGGCGTGCAGAGCTCCCGCGCCCGGACAGGGGATGAAGACGCAGCTCCCGCGGGCGATCCACGAGACGCTCGAGTTGCAGGCCGCTCTGCGGGCGATCTTCGAGGGCGAGACGCTCAAGAAGGAGCAGCGAGCGCGAAGTGGTATCAGCACCTGGGCGGCAAGCGGTGACCCCGCCTCGAAAAGCGACGCGGCTGACTGCCCGCTCGGCCGCGCTGAGCCCGCTGCTCGTCACGCCAAGTGAGCTGGGGGGGGCCGCCGCCGTATTCCTGCCGTTGCCGCGTCGGCGCCCTCCTCCACGCTGCCCGGCATGTCCCTCCCGTCCCTCTCCGTGCTCATCGCCTCCTCACTCCTTGCTGCGCCCGCTTCCGGCGCCGCGCCAACGACGCCGAGCGAGTTCTCGGACAGCCTCCAGGCGCCGGTCGCGTTGGAGAACGTCCGGCCCGTGGTGGAGTTGAGCGACAGCATCCGCCTCGAGGTCGGCTACGATCTTCAGGAGGTCGGCCGAGTGTCCATCGCCGTGCATACCGACGACGACGGTTCGGGGGTTGGTTTCGTCGCCGTCGACGAGGCTATCGTCGCCGAGTTGAGGTTCGCCGAGGGGTCGGCGGCCTGGGAGACAGCGGTGTTGTCGCCGGTCAGGATCCGCGTGAATCCGCCGACGGAATTCGCCGGTGAGATGCGCGAACGCGTAGGCGGCCCGCCAGCGTGCCGGAGTGCTCGGAGGGGTCAAGGGTGCGCTCCCTTCGGTCGCCGGCCTACGGCCGCCCTTGACCCCTCCTGCGCGCTCCGGCCAGTGGCACCAATGGCCTCTCCCCGAAATCAGGTGTTCCGTCTGCTGAACACCTGTAACCCTGATGCGTCACTCATGGGCAACGGTCGGGGTTATCCAGGCCGAATTCAGGCATTGACGGCCATTTCGTCCCGAGAACGCGCATCTCGCCGGCGGATTCACGCGGATCCTGACCGGCGACAACAAGCGGACTTCTCGGGCCTCGGTCCTGCGCAGGCGCATGTGCTCGCCGCCAGCATCGTGCAGGTCTGGCACGATGATGCGGTCATCGAGGCGCTCTCGCTCGCTACGGCTGACGACCGGGACCTCAAGTGCACGATCGCCGGCCAGCTCGCGGGCGCCGTTTCGGGCGTCGGAGCCTTCGCCGCCTGCGAGATTTTCGTCCCGAATCCGGTGACCTGTGGCAAGGCCGGCGGGACCGTCGGCGGGTGGGTCGCAGTTCACATCACGAACAAGTGCAACGGCGCACAGAACCACTGAGCGAGAGAACCTTGGATCCGCAAGACATCACGCCGTACAGACCCCTGCCGCCGCAGCGGTGGGGATTCCTGCCGACAAACCAATTCTGGCATCACGCGGCGTTGACGCCCATCTCCATCATCTTCTGGGCCGGCTGGGCCGTTTTCTTCGGCTTCTTCGACCTCTTCGCGCTCGTATGGTGGCAACAGGCGCTCGTGTGGATGGTCTTCTGGTGGGTCTGGGCCGGGCTGGTCGAGCGATATACCAGGAGGTACCTCGCCCGCCGGCAGATGCGAGCGCTCGCAAGTCCACGAACGGATTCGCCGGGGGGCCTCGTGGATGCGGCCGTCGAGGCTCCAGGGAGCGAGCTGACGCCCCTCCCGGAGCCGCCCGGTCCGTCCTCGCGCGCTCCGGTGCCGTCCCGGAAGCCGGGGACGAGGCTGGCGTTGGTGCAGCGCGTCGAATCCTGGGATCTCGCGTATCAGAGGCTGTTCGGGCGCGGCGCAGAGGTCGCCCAGTTCGTGTTCAACCTCGTGTTCGGGCTGGCGATCTTCCACCCGAGCTGGTTCGTCAAGCTGCTGGGAATTCTGGCGCTGCTCGGCGCTGCGCGTGGGGTCGGGTCGTGGGAACGCCGCTCACTCGGACGCGGGCTCGAACCGCTCCCGGCGAGCTCGCGGTCCGGGCAGTCGAGGAGTCTGTCGCCAGCGGGCACAGGTGGCGCCGGGTCGTCGACGAGGCGAACGTGACAGCGCTCGCCGGTCGCTTTGGCGGATCACGCTCGGCCGCCGCGGGCTGCGGCCATAGCCCCCCTACCTGACAATGGCTCTTCAGGGTTGAGGGTGGCGCAGGTTGCGCGCGAAATCGCGCCGTGATATCGTGCGCGAAATGGCAGAGACCGAACTCTACGCCCGAATTCTCGGTATCGAGGCTCCCTGGAGAGTTGCTGCGGTGAAGCTGCAGCTCGGGCAGGGGCAGATCGTCATCGAGGTCGAGCACGACCCCGATGTGCCGACGACGTGCCCGGAGTGTGGCCAGGCTGTTCCCCGTCACGATACGCGGACTCGCCGATGGCGGCACCTCGATACGTGTCAGTATCGGACGATCATCGAAGCCGGCGTACCGCGGACGTCGTGCCCGAAGCACGGTACGCTCACGATGCGCGTCTCGTGGGCGGACGGTAGCGCTCGGCTCACCGCGCTGTTCGAGGCGCTGGTGATCGACTGGCTCCGCGATGCGCCGATTGCAGTGGTCGCGGAGCGCCTCGGGCTCTCGTGGGATCAGGTCGCCGGCGTCCAGGAGCGTGCAGTACAACGCGGACTCGAGCGCCGCGAGGTCGCGCTGCCGGAGATGCTCGCCGTCGACGAGACCTCCTTCCAGCGGCGCCACGAGTACGTCACGATCGTGCATGACCCGAAGTCCGCCAGCAAGCGGGTCATCCACGTCGCCGACGGACGCGGCAAGGGGGCCCTCAAGGGCTTCCTGAGCGGCTTTTCGCGCCCAGAGAGGGCTGCGGTCTCCGTGGTCGTCATGGACATGCACGAGCCCTACATTCAAGCTGTCCGCGAGGCCATCCCCGATGGCGACGCGAAGATTGCCTTCGACAAGTACCACGTCGCCGCGCGCCTCGGTCAAGCCGTCGACCACGTGCGACGCGAGGAACACCGCGCTCTCCACGGCCTCGGCGACAACCGGCTCAAGGGCACCAAGTACCTCTGGCAAGGAGGCGGCGATGGAGGTCTGGGAGCACACCTCGCCGAGCAACATGCGGGACCAATGGGGCATGTGGTACGATTGGGCTATCCGCTCTCGCCTGGAGCCGATGAAGGCCGCCGCTACCTGGCGGTTCAACAGCCGGCCGCGTCGAGGGCGATGAGATTCGCCACATGGCCGCCGCCGATGTCGCCCTCGATACCCCACTGCTCGTCGCGCTCGATCAGCACGAGGTTCGGCGAGAGGATGCGAACAAAGGCGCTGCCATGGTCAGGGTTGTCGAGTGTGCTGGTATAGATCGTCTTCTTCGCCTTCTTCCCGGTGCACTCGATCTGCACGGTGTCGCGGATGACGTCCCACGAGCCGACGCTGGTGGCGACGTGGCGGATCGTCTTGCGGATCCAGCGCAACGTAAAGCCGTCGCCGGTGTACGGGGCCTCGGGCGTGATCTCGCCGAAGCGCTCGTCGGGGAGGGCGACATAGGCGCCGGCCGCCAGACGGGCAGCGACCTCGGCGCGGGCGGCCTCGCCGAGGATCAGAGGGATGTCGTCGAAGTTGAGCGGGGGCTGCTCGGCGAGCGTGTACGTCGCGGGCTTGCTGCCGATGAACTCGAGGAGGTACTTGTTGCCACTCTGCATCGATCCACTGGCGGTGACGCAGACGACGGTGGCGTCGGTCGGGGACCAGCCGTGGCAACCCAGCGGCAGATCGCCGGCGAGGTCGAGGGGCCAGCCTTGGAGCGGCCGCGTGGTGGGCTCAGCAGGTTTGCCGATCGGCGTGGGCTCGGCGGCCTCGGCGGCCTCGGCGATCGGCGTCGGTTCGGCGGGTTTCACGATCGGCGCCGGTTCGGCGGGTTTCACGACGGACGGCGCGGTGTCGACCGCGGGCGGGGCCACGGGGCTGCAGGCGAGGGCAGCGATCCATGCGACCGACAGCGCTGTAGAAGCGATGTGCATACCGCACGGTGATACCGACGCCGTCGGGGCGGGTCAAGAGGCGGCGCCGGCTCGTCATGCGGCCTGACTGGTGGTTCTGCGAGAGGTGAGCCCTCCGGCGACGCTCAAGACCCGCGCGTCGCTGACTGGCCGGGAGCACCTCCGGCCGCTCGGCTGCCAGCTCCACGGCATCGAGCCCTGGGCCGACCTCCGCGACCTCCTCTGCCTGCTGCCCGCATGGCCCAAGAGCCGCGTCCTCGAGCTCGCCCCGGCATTCTGGAAGCAGACCGCCGAGCAGCAGGACACTCAGAAGCGCCTGGCCGCCAACGTCTTCCGCATCGCCACGCATACCCAAGGGGTGTAGCCCAGCCCCGCTCGGGCGTCACGACGCGCTTTGTCGAACGATTACAGTTCGACGCGCCTCGAGAACCCGCGAAGTCACGGACCGGCACAGCAGTGCGTCTCAACCCAGGGCGGCCAGCTCGCACACGCCGGCGCGGAACAGTTCCGCCCGCCGGGCGGGCGAGAGTCGCAGCCTCCGCCTGTTTGTGTGGGGCCTGTTCGGTCACAGGCGGGACGGCCGGGCCGCCGAAGCGGCGGCCGGGAATCTTGCTGTCCGCTTGTTAGCGGCCCAGCATTTGCCATGGCGGGATATGCTCACCGAACTCTTCATCGCCGTCTCGCTCTTCGCAGCGCCCGCTGCCGGTCCCGCGCCCGCCACGCCGGACGAGTTTTCGGACAGGGCGCCCACGGCGAACGATGCCGCCGAGGCTGACCTAGCAGCCCGTGGTGAAAGTCGCGGCAACCACGCCGCGAGGAACCTCGCGAGCAGCGGAGCGGCGCGCGGTATCGCGCTCTGCGATGAAAGCTGATAAAGTGGCTTTGCCATGGCCATGGGGCACGACAACGGGGAGCAGCCGACGCTGTTCATCACGTATGACAAGTTGCAGGGGCTCGGGCACCCGTTCTACGAGGCGCTCGACAAGCTGCTCCGGAAGCACGGCTTCGACCGTTTCGCGGAGAAGCAGTGCGAGCCGTTCTACGCCGAGGTGATGGGACGACCGGGCCTCGCGCCGGGGGTGTACTTCCGCTGCTTGCTGATCGGCTACTTCGAGGGGATCGGCAGCGAGCGGGGCATCGCCTGGCGGGTCGCCGACTCGCTGAGTCTGCGGCGGTTTTTGGGGCTCGGCCTGGAGAAGCAGCCGCCGGATCACTCGACGATCTCGCGGACGCGGCGTCGGCTGAGCACCGACGTGCACGAGCGGGTGTTCACGCGGGTGCTGGAGCTGGTCGCCGAGCATGGCCTGTTGCGCGGCAAGACGCTCGGGATCGACGCAACGACACTTGAGGCGAACGCGGCGCTGCGATCGATCGTGCGCCGCGACGACGGACGCGCGTACAAGGAGTACTTGACCGACCTGGCGAAGGCCGAGGGGATCGAGGAACCGACGCGCGAGGACCTGGCGCGGCTGGACCGCAAGCGGCCGAAGAAGGGCTCGAACGACGAGTGGGTACACCCGCACGATCCCGAGGCGCAGATCATGAAGATGAAGGACGGCAGCACCCACCTCGCGCACAAGCACGAGCAGGCGGTCGACCTCGAGACCGGCGCCATCGTCGGCGTGACGGTGCACGGCGGCGCTGCGGGCGACACGAAGACCATCGAGAAGACGCTGGAGGTCGCCGACGCCAATCTCGCGGAGGTGCGCCAAGAGGGCTCGGAGAAGGCCAGGGAGCAGATCGCCGAGCGCGTCGAGGAGGTCGTCGCCGACAAGGGCTACCACAGCAACGACGTGCTCACGAGCCTCGAGGAGGTCGACGTACGCAGCTACATCCCGGAGCCCGCGCGTGGTCGCCGGCGGTGGAAGGACAAGCAGGCCGAGCGTGAGGCGGTGCACCGGAACCGCCGCCGCGTGAAGCGAGGCAAGAGCAAGGAACTGCAGAAGAAGCGCAGCGAGCTGGTCGAACGGCCCTTCGCGCACATGCTCGACTCCGGCGGAATGCGCAGGGTCCACGTCCGCGGTCACGACAATATCCTCAAGCGGCTGGTCATCCACGCCGCCGGATTCAACCTGAGCTTGATCATGCGAAAGGTCCACGGAATCGGGAAACCGAGGGCCCTCCAGGGCCTTCGGGCCGCGCTTTCTGCCGTGCTCGTGGCTGTCCTCACGCTTCTGCGGTGGCTCGGAGCGCTTCTTGACCGCCATTCGCGGCACTCCCTACCGGGAGCTCGACTTCCAGAGCACGTCGCTCACTCGAGATACGCATGAGCGATTTCGTCTCACCGACTTCTACCTCGGGCTGCTAGTACTGCCGCTCCGAAGTCCTCCCGGGGTCCCGCGCTACGGCTTGTGAACGCTCGCGGTCCGGAATACCGAGGGGTCGGGCGTGGTAGTGCTCGACGATGCGAATCGGGAAAATCGCACAGGTGATGGCGCTCGCGGTCGGTTGTACGCGCCAGGCCGCCGTGGAGGCGCCGAAGCCCGCGGCTCCCGTCGCTTCGACGCCCGAGTCGCGCACGACTGTCGAGTCGTCGTGCTGGCTGAGCCTTTGCAAGGGCCACACGTTGATCACGTGCCGGAGCGGCAAGTATACGACGATCGACTGCCAGGAGCACTGTCGGTCCTGGAACCGCGACAGGACGTCGATCGACGAGACGCCGCTGTGGGAGGGGACGTGCGGCGAGTGGAACGGGGAGGCTACGTGTACCTGTTGTGACGTCAGGGAGCCTGAGTGCGCGGCGAAGCTGGGACCCCGGCAGCCGTCATGACGGGCGTACAGCCGGCCCAAAGTTCTCCTGGAGTTGCTAGGCCCTCTCGGCGAGGGTCCAGCCGAAGTTTCCGAGGAGCAGTTCGAGGAGCTCCTCGCGGGAGGCGCGGAAGGGGGTTGGTTCCCAGCGCCCGGTGTGGGTGGCCATCTCCAGCTGCCACAAGTTGGCGGCGAGGCGGCGCAGGCGCGCGTGGAGGACCGGATCGTCAGCGGGGCCGGACTCGAGGGTGATGAGCGGGGCGCGATGGCGGACGCGGAGGTGTGCGAGATCCTGGTGTTGGCGCAGGAACTGCTCGACAGCGCGAGCGTCGTCGTCCGACTTCGCAGCGGCGTTGCGGGTGGTGCGTGGACGGCTCATGCGGCGTGCCGCCGCTGAGTGTGGACGAAGTGGCCGCGGAAGGTCCAGTTGAACGGGTGCGCTTCGTCGCGGTTCCAGCGCCGGATGAAGTTCATCACGGCGCGGGGCATGGCTCCGGCGCAGGGAAAGTCGGCGTAGCGGAGGACGCGGCGCTGCAGTAGCGAGAACCAGATCTCGATCTGGTTGACCCACGAGGCATGGATGGGCGTGTACACGAAGTGAAAGCGGTCGCCGTGGCGCCGGTTGAAGCGGGTCCAACGGTAGTCCGCACCGTCGTAGTGGATGTTGAGGTTGTCCCAGACGACGTAGATCTGGCCGGTAGGATACTGGCTCTTCAGGGTTTGTGGTGGATACCGCTGACTCAGCGCGTGATCCCGGCAGGATAGAGGTCGAGGCCGCCGAGGTGGAAGTAGATCGCAGCTCGGAAGCGGTCGCGGTTACGGAAGCCGCGGGCGACGTACTTGAGCTTCTGGATGACCGAGTTAAGGCCCTCGGCAGAGGCGTTGGTGATCCGTTCGGTGGCTGCATGGATGATGCCGCCGAGGTGATTTTTGACCATGCGCGCGGCGGCCTTCATCGGCTCCAGGCGAGAGCGGATAGCCCAATCGTACCACATGCCCCATTGGTCCCGCATGTTGCTCGGCGAGGTGTGCTCCCAGACCTCCATCGCCGCCTCCTTGAGCGCCCACGCGCGGGCCGTCCGCAGCGAGCTCGTCCGCAGCGCCTCGAAGTCGTCCCAGACCTCCTTGCTCATCCGTTCGGGGTTGCGCAGCCAGAGGTACTTGGTGCCCTTGAGCCGGTTGTCGCCGAGGCCGTGGAGAGCGCGGTGTTCCTCGCGTCGCACGTGGTCGACGGCTTGACCGAGGCGCGCGGCGACGTGGTACTTGTCGAAGGCGATCTTCGCGTCGCCATCGGGGATGGCCTCGCGGACAGCTTGAATGTAGGGCTCGTGCATGTCCATGACGACCACGGAGACCGCAGCCCTCTCTGGGCGCGAAAAGCCGCTCAGGAAGCCCTTGAGGGCCCCCTTGCCGCGTCCGTCGGCGACGTGGATGACCCGCTTGCTGGCGGACTTCGGGTCATGCACGATCGTGACGTACTCGTGGCGCCGCTGGAAGGAGGTCTCGTCGACGGCGAGCATCTCCGGCAGCGCGACCTCGCGGCGCTCGAGTCCGCGTTGTACTGCACGCTCCTGGACGCCGGCGACCTGATCCCACGAGAGCCCGAGGCGCTCCGCGACCACTGCAATCGGCGCATCGCGGAGCCAGTCGATCACGAGCGCCTCGAACAGCGCGGTGAGCCGAGCGCTACCGTCCGCCCATGAGACGCGCATCGTGAGCGTACCGTGCTTCGGGCACGACGTCCGCGGTACGCCGGCTTCGATGATCGTCCGATACTGACACGTATCGAGGTGCCGCCATCGGCGAGTCCGCGTATCGTGACGGGGAACAGCCTGGCCACACTCCGGGCACGTCGTCGGCACATCGGGGTCGTGCTCGACCTCGATGACGATCTGCCCCTGCCCGAGCTGCAGCTTCACCGCAGCAACTCTCCAGGGAGCCTCGATACCGAGAATTCGGGCGTAGAGTTCGGTCTCTGCCATTTCGCGCACGATATCACGGCGCGATTTCGCGCGCAACCTGCGCCACCCTCAACCCTGAAGAGCCAGGATACTTGCGGGCAAGGCCCTCCATGAAGTCCATGAGGTCCTCGGCTCGTCGTTGCGGCTTGCACTCGCCGAGGACCTCGCCGGTGCGGATGTCGAAGGCCGCGAACAGCGACCAGGTACCGCGGCGGACGTACTCGAACTCGAAACGGCCCGCGCGACCGGGCGCGGGGAGCTTGCTGGGAAATCTCCGTCCGAGCGCCTGCATGCCGGTCTTCTCGTCGACGCAGAGCACGTGAGCTCCGTCTGGGGGATGATGGTAGAGGTCGCAGATGCGCTGAACTTTGCGGCAGAAATCGGGATCGGGGCTGTGCAGCCAGAGCCTCATCTTGTGCGGCCGAAAGTCCTCGTTGCGCAGGATTCGCCCTACCTCGGACACGCTGAGCCCGATACCTGTCTCCTGAAGCAGGCGCCTCGCCAACGTCGCGTATGTCCATGTCGAACGAGTCTGTTGACCATGCCTGGCAGGCTTGTCACAGGCGAGCTTGATGAGCTTGCAGCGCGTCGCCGGCGATACCCGAGGAGGTCGCCCACTTCGGGGGCGATCCTCGAGCGTCACGAGCCGCCCATCACGCGCGAAGCGCCCACGCCACACCCTCACCGTATCCACGTGGCAGCCCAATCTCCGCGCAATTTCCTGGTTCGAGTGACCCTCGGCGGCGAGGAGCACGAGCCTCGCCCGAAGCACGAGGCGCGCCTCGCTGCGCCCACTCCGAGCCAGCGCCTTCAGCTCCTCCCGGACCGAAGGCGCCACCCGAAGCCGTTGCGCTCGCGGGGCTGGCACACCGACGAGATCGTTTTCGCGCCTCGCTTATTCCGACGCCCAGACCGTGCTGGCGGTGGATCCAGGACGGGAGCAGCTCGCATGAACCCCTGGAGAACTTTGGGCAGGCTGTACTAGAGACAGCATTGAATAACCTCGAATTGCCGATCGACCTTCATCATGTCGACGCCTTCGTGGAGACGGCGGACGGACTCCACATGCAGGTCGACTATCACATCGCGCTCGGTCACGTGACCATTGCCACAAGCATGGACGAGGATGGTACCGGCGTGGCGCGATTGATCCTCAACCAGCGCGTGCTCGCCGAGCAGGAATTTGTAAACGGCAAAGTCACCACGGAGAGCACCGCGGTCGGTGCTCTCACCGATGAGGAAGCGCATCTCCTGGTCGCAAGCGTCTATCAAGTCTGGGACCATGACGCGGTCATCAAGGTGCTGGCGGAGACGCGAGGACTCCTTTGCAGTCTCGCGGCCGGAATCAGCGGCCTGGGAATCGCCGCCGGCGCGTTCGCTGGCTGTGAATTGGCGACGACAGGTCTCGGCACCGCCGCCTGTGTCAGTCTGGGCACCGGGCTGGGGAAGCAGACCGGGGCCATCGTGCATGACAAATGCCAGAACGCGCAGAACTAGTGCTGCGACCGTAAGGTAGCGATCCGAAAACGATGCGCGAATTTGCGCTCTGACCTGGAACGTGATCTACGGGTGCCATGAGGCAGAAGAAGCCGCGGCCCCGGTTCCCCGGACTCAAGCTCAAGGACGAGGATCGAGAGCTCCTGCGCCGAAAAGCCCGGGAGCGGCTCACGGTGCGGACCTGGAAGCGAATTCGCATGCTGCAGTTGCTGGACGAGGGGAAGACGCTGGCGGCGACGGCGGCAGCGGTTGGATCGGCGGTCCCCTCGGTTCGGCGGGTTGGAGAGCGGTATCTCGCTGCGGGCGTCGAGGTCGCGCTCAAGGACGCGAAGCGACCGGTCCCACCGCGGAAGCTCGATGCTCGGCAAGAAGCCGCGATCGTCGCCATGGTCTGCGGGCCACCTCCTGAAGGACGCGCTCGGTGGACAATCATGCTCATCGTCGAGGAGTGCATGAAACGCAAGCTCGTCGACCAAGTCGGCCGGGAGACGATCCGGGTGTTGCTGAAAAACCACGCGCTCAAACCGTGGCGGGAAAAAAATGTGGTGCGTTCCTCAGATCGACGAGGAGTACGTCGCGCGGATGGACGACGTCCTCGACACCCTGGCGCGACCAGCCGACGCGTCGGAGCCGGTCGTCGCTCTGGATGAACGACCGGTCGTGCTTCGAGACCCCGCTCGACCTGGCCGGCCAGCCTCACCTGGCCGCATGGCCCGTCAAGACTATGAATACGTGCGGCGCGGAACCGCAAATGTCTTCTGCATCGTCGAACCCAAGGCAGGGCGCCACCTGACCTATGCGACGCCGAACCGCACGGCGAAGCAGTTCGCTCGGGCTCTCCGCAAGATAGCTCAACGATATCGTTCGGCGCGGACAATTCACCTCGTCATGGACAATCTTAACACCCACCGCCAGAACTCGTTATGCACCGCTTTCGGCGATGACGCGGGGCGCGAGCTTTGGAGCCGGTTTACCGTGCACTATACTCCCAAGCACGGGAGTTGGCTCAACCCTGCCGAGAACGAGGCGAGCTTATGGTCACGTGAATGCCTTGGACGGCTTCGGATCGGCTCTCTCTCCGAACTGCGCCGTCGAACGTCTCTGTGGAACAAGGACGCCCACCGCCGGCGGCGGAAGATCACTTGGCGGTTCACCAAGGAGCAAGCCCGAGCGGTGTTCAGAATCAGCCAGATCACTACGTCGCGGTCGGAGCACTAGCCGAGACGGTGCCCATGTCTGCGCTCAAAGTTCATACGCCGCTCCCCCCCCAGCCTTGGGGCTGGTTGCCGACTGATCAATTCTGGGCGCGGGCATTGCTGACACCCATCGCACTCATCTTCTGGCTGCCCTTCTTCGCCTTCATCTTTCCGCTCACGCTGCATTTTAACGTGGCCTGGTGGCAGCCCGCGCTGGGCTTCTACCTGTACCATCAACTTTGGGGGGGCCTTGTGGAGCGGCTTGCCCGCAAGCGGCTCGTCCAGCGACATCGGCGCATGCTGGTTGCTGATGCCGAGTCCTCATCGACGGAAAAAGTACCTGCGCCCGCTTCTCGTTTGAGCGGTCTCGATGACTATGAGGACTTCATGACCCGGTTGCTCGGAAGATACAACCGCCTGGTTCATCACGTCGTCAACCTCGCGTTCCTCGTCTTCATCTTCTACCCAAGCTGGTGGACGAAGGCCCTGGGCGTTCTGTGGATCATCGGCCTTACCAAGCGCGTTCGCGCATCCGCTCGGCGCCAGCGACTGAATTCGTTTGTTGACCCGGTCCTTCCTGCGGCGCCTACGGGCGCTCTCAATCCTGCTGACCATGAGTGACGGGAGGGCGGGGGCGCCGGCAACGGCGCTCCCGGTCGACGGCAAAGAATTACGGCGAGGCCGCTCGGTTCGTCGGGCCGCTCAAGCGACTGCGAGAGCACGTCACCCTGCAGTGAGGGCGACGCTGCGGCGAAGGCGAGCGCCTCAATACGGTTCCACTTCACCGTTCTCATTGAACGTCCCGAGGGTCAATCCGAAGGCGGCAGTTCGGGGATGCCCCCGGAGAGCGGCCCGGACTCGCACAGCGATGCTACTCGGCAAGAGCTTCGTCGAGGCCGACAGGCGAGGCTGGCGAACTCGGGCAAGCACCCGACACCGCTCGACGACGTGATGGAGAAGTCGGGGCTCAAGATCCCGGGGCTTCAGGAGGTGCTCGAACAGCTCATGGGCAGCACCGCGGAGGCCAAGAAGGTCGCCTCGATGATCGCCGAGAACCCCGATCCGATGATCTTGCTGCAAAGTTCGCGCAGCAGTTCGGCTGCGGGATGCCGACGAGCGCGGGGCCGGTGGTCACGCCGCCCCCGAATCCGCACGCAGCGGTGCCCCCGCCGTCGCAGCAATCGGGACCGATCAACACGTGGCCGATCCCGCCTTCGCCGACGATGGAGCCGCCGTCACCGCCGGGAGCAACGCCTACATGGCCAACCCCGCCGGCGTCGATGACCGCGCCCGGGTTGCTGAAGGTCCGGCCTGAGTTCACCCGCGAGGCCCTCGACGCGGCGCGAGCTGCTGGCAAGCCGCCGACGCCCTGGTCCAACGCCGCTGCTGCCGCTCCGGCCACGCCGCCCACGGCAAACGTGGCGGAGCCGCGGCCCTCGCTGGTCGCCTTGGTCGAGCAACGGCTCGGCGCGCTCCAGCGTCGCGTGGCGGCCCACGATGCCGACCTCGACCTCCGTCTGAAGCATGCCGAGGCCGAGCTGGCCAAGCTGCGCCAGGAGCTCCACGAACTTCGCGCCGGCAAGAGCGCGCCCGTCCCAGTCGCGGCGCCGTCGCAAGGGCAGAGGTCCGCCCCCGAGGAGCAGACGGGCGAGGTCGCCGCCGAGGCGCCCTCTGCCGGCACCGAGGCGGCACCCGAGAGCACGCTCGAGGCTGTCGCCGAGCCGGATGTCGCCTCACCGCTGCCCCTCGCGGCGACGGAGCAAGAGGTGGCGCGCGCCATTGAGCTGATCGGCGAGTTCACCGAGGTGGTCGACCAGCACCACATGCAGAGCCTCGTCCGCGTCGTCGCCCTCGAGCAGGAGGTCAGCGCGATGCGGGCGCTCGTCGAACGCGAGCGCCAGGCCGCCGGAGCCTCGGCCGATGGCTGACAACAAGGACATCGCCGTCTTGGCGAAGAAGGTCTACGAGCTGTCGGCCCTCACACTCGAGGAGCTCGAGGACCGCAAGTGGGAGGCGCTCCTGATCGTCAACGCGGCGATCAGCTCTGCCATCGCTGACGGCGTGGCACGGATGCACGCCGACAAGGAGGCCCGCTGGGGCGCCCAGATCCAGGAGGAGGGGATCCTGTCGCGCCTGCACCCGAAGTGGCTGCTGCGCACCGACGACGGCAAGCCCCCTGCTATCCAGCACGCCCTCGCGAGCGCGAGGGACAACCCGCACCGCGACCTTCGCACACGCCTCCAGGCGCTCCAGTTCATCGCGCCCGCCGACCGTGAGCCGTTGACCGAACTCGCCCGGGCCCTCGCCACGGACGCCTATGCGGGCGCCCGAGGCGACGCCCGCGACCTTTTCATCACGAGGATGCGCGGCCTGTCGAAGGAGTGGTTCAAAGACCCGTGGCTGACGCTCTTGCCTCACGACGGTAACCCGCCACCAGTCTCGATCCTGATCGAGAACCAGGGATCGACACACGACGGCGGATGGCACGATGATCCGACCGACGACACGGAGCTGGAGAAGGCCCAATTTCTCTGGGCAGATGCGATCCGCACCTGGGACGTCGACTTCCTGCGCGACAACCCCCTGAGCCAGCTCTACCTGTCCGTCGAGACAGCCGCTATGACCGCGGCCGAGACCGCCAGCGAAGTCGCATCGAGCGCCAACGAGGCGGCGAAGGGGGTCGCCACAATCGTGAAGTGGGCCCCGTATGTCGCCGCGGGAATCCCCGTCCTCGGCTTGACGACGGCCGCCCTGGCCGCTGCGCGGCAGTGAGCCCTCGAAAACTACACATGTGACGACGCGCCGCCCGGCGCGAGAGGGGAGGAGTGGGTGAATATCGAGTCCTACAATCGCATCCGCGACGCCGATGGCGCGGGCCCAGGTGCGCTCGCGGTGCCCATCGCCGGTCCGTCGCTCGGAAGGAGGCGTTGACGTGTCTTCGCCCAAACTCGCGGCCCGCATGATCCTGGGCTACGTAGGCCTGGTCGAAGGTGCCGCGGCCCTCATTCGCTTCCGCGAGCGCACCGCCGCCTTTCAGACTGCGACCGAACGGGCCGAGGCCCTCGGGCGCCGGCTCGTCGTCATCGGCGACCCCGACGCCGGCATGCACACCCGCCTGATGCGCGCCTACGGTTGCGGCGACGTGTGCGTCGACTTGAACGGCTGCCGCGGGTGCCCGGTCACGGTCGTCGCCGACATCACCAAGGGCCCGATCGCCGACATCGCCGACGACTCCGCCGTCGTGTTCGTGTCCTGCGTCCTCGAGTACGTCCCGGACCTCAACGCAGCGCTCGCTGAAATCTCGCGGATGGCCGGCAGCGCCGACAACGTGTTCGTCGTCACCGTTCAGCCGTGGACATTGACCGCGCGGCTCTACCCGGGCGCACGCTGGCGAGGCACCGTGAACGCCGACGGCAGCGGCCAGGCCGTCGCCATGAGGGCCGTCGGCCTCGAGGAGAAGCTCGTCATCACCGGCGCGCTGGGCGTCGCCCTCGCGGCGGCGTTCTGGCCGAAGGGACGGAAATGAGGGCCATGGCGACCTCGAACGTCGAGCAGGCCCTCGAGCTCGCGCGAGCCGAGGCGCGCGCGCTCACCGATCAGCTCCGCCAGGCCCGCGCAGACCTGCATCGCCTCGGCATCGCCGACCAAAACCGGGCTCTGGTCTGCGCCGCTGTCTCGAGCGCGCTCGGCGTGCTGTGCGGCATCGGCATTGGGTTGAGCATGCGAAAGAGATGATGGGACACAGGAGGTGGGATATGGTGAAGAGTTCCTCAGCGGGTGCTCCACCGGCGAGCCGCCCCCGTCGTCGCGTCGCCGCCGGCGCACGAATCACTCGCACCCGCGACGGATGGCTCGTCGTCGAGCCACGCGCCGTCGCCGGAATGGAGAGACATGTCCAACAAGACACGCGACCACAATCAGATCGAACTGCTCACGTATCGGCAGCTCGCCGACATCCTCGGGAAGTCAGTCGGCGCAGTCCGCAACGCGGTTTCCCGCGGCTTTGTGCCGCGCGGCACGCGGATTGCCGGCATCGGTGTCCGATGGCGCCGCGACGAGATCGAACGCTGGCTCAAGGCTCAGCTCGAAGGAGGGACCCGACTGGCGGCGAAGGAGGTTTGACCCCCCCTCCGGTCCGAGATCGCCAGCCTCGCCGGCCATGACCCGGCACGCCCGAACGCGGCTACGCCGAGGGCGCCGTGATCCCCTACCCGGCCTGCGGCGCGCCCGTCGAGCGCGTCAGCGTCGCCAGCCGGGCCTACTTCCACGGCGGCGACGCCTGGTCGTCCGCTCGTTTGTCCCGGAGCCCCTTGACCGACGTCCAATTGTGCCAGGTTCCGCGCGCGCGGCAGGATCGAGCGCGGAGGTCCTGGCAGAAACGTGAGCGGACTTGAGCATCAAGATCACCACGCGCCGCGACGGCAAGCGCGAGCGCATGCAAGCCGTCATCTACGCGCTCCGCCCCGGCCAGCTCAAGCCGAGCGCGTCCGCATCACGGTGCTGCGCTCGATCACCAGCAAGTCGGGCGCCCAGCGCTGGGCCGAGCAGGTGAGGCGAGACATCGAGGCGGGCCAGCCCCCGCCGCAAACGCGCGAAGCTCGGCAACTCGCGCGGGCGAAGCAGCAGGAGCAGCAGGAGGCCGAGGAGCGCGAGCGCCTCGACCGGCTCACCTTCGCCGAGGCGGCGGCCATGTGGCTTGAGGCCGGCGTCGCCGAGCGCCTGCGGCCCACCACGCTCAAGAGCCTCCGCGAGCGCATCGCCGCGGTTCTGCCGTTCATCGGCGACCGGCCCGTGCGCAGCATCGGCGGAGCTCGACATCGCCAGGGTCAAGCGGGAGCTCGCCTGGTACGCCCCGGCCACCCTGAACGTCACGCTCGTCGCGCGCGGCGGTGTGCTCCGCTACGCCGCCGGCATCGGGGCCCGCGACGCGGCGCCGCGGATCAAGCTGATCAAGGTCCCCGACGACGACGCCCCGGCGTGTTGGCAGCCGGCGGACTTCGAGCGGATCGTCAACGCCGCGGGGGAGCTCGGGCACCTCCAGCTGCTGGTCGTGCTGCTCGGCGGCGAGGCTGGCCTTCGCCACGGCGAGATGCTTGGGCTTCAGGCGGGCGACCTGGCGCTGCGCCGCCGGGAGATCCGTGTCGCCCGGTCGGTCACCATCGTGCCGGGCGGCGACCGCATCGTCGGCCCGCCAGAGAACGGCAAGGCGCGTCATCCCGATCAGCCGACGCCTCGCCGACGTGTTGCGGCCGATCGTCGAGGGTGCCGGCGGTCGGGTCGAGCAGCTCGTGCTGGTCAAGCCCACAGGCGAGCCGGCGACCACCCACACGCTCTCGGGCGCCCTGCACCACGCGCTCGAGCGGGCCGGGCTGCCGTTGGCGAGCCTGCACAAGCTGCGGCACACATGCCTGTCGCACTTGCTCGCCGGCGGTGCCGACCTGCGGACGGCGCAGGCGATCGCCGGCCACAAGAGCATCACCTCGACCATGCGCTACCTCCACGCCGTGGCGGGGATGGCGCGGGCGGCGGTGGATCGCCTGGCCACCCTGCGGGCCGAGGCTGAGGCCGAGGAGGTCTCTGCGGGTGGCACGGATCTGACACGGGCGCCCGCCACCCGGCGGCGGGCGCGTAAACTGTCAGTAGTTTAGCGGACTTGGCCACCAGGTGATGGTTATGTCGCAAAATTTCACCCGCGCCCGCGGATGCGCGGTGGCAAACTCGTCGCCGCCGCGATACACCCGCGCGGCAGAGCACCATGCGGAACCCGTTTCCCGGTCATCGTCGCTACAGCATCACCCACCGCGCCGTGCAGCGCCTGCGCGAGCTCGTCCCCACGCTCGGCGAGGACGACGACGAGGCGCTGCGCGACCGCCTCGACCACGCGATCACCAACGCCGAGGACTCGGGCAAGGCCGTGCGCACGCTCGACGTCATGCTCGCCGAGCCGCAGATCTTGATCCCGCTCGAGAGCTTCGGCGACGTGCTCTACGCGATCATCAAGGAGGACACGGTCGTCACCGTGCTGCCACGCGGCCACGGCGAGGAGATCCTCCAGCGCGGCCAGGCGCTCGAGCAGCGGGTCGCCGCCGGCGAGCCTGCCCCGCGGCCCGGCGAGCGCGACGACGCGTGGGAGCGCCGGCGTTGGCGCCGCGACGCCCCCGCGCCGGTCATCGAGCGCGTACGGGCGGGGGGTCCCGGGGAGCGCGCCGACGAGGCCGCCGCGGCGCCCGCCGCGGCGAGCGACGAGGCCCCGGCCGGGAGCGCCGCGCCCGAGGTCGCCGAGCCCGCCGCTCCCGGCGAGCCCGAGATCATCACCCGGCCCTCGCGCGCGCCCGACGCGGGCGCCCGGCGCGTGGTCGGCGGTCAACGGATCATCGCCGGCGCCGCCGCCCAGCCGCCCGAGCGCAAGCGTCCGAGCAACCCGATCGCCGAGGCCCTCGCCCGCGGCCTCGCGCTCGGCAAGCGCCGCGCGGCGACCCGCGCTCTCGGCGAGGCCCTGCGCGACCAGCCGGCCGACGCCTCGCTGCTGCCGCTGTGGAACCTGCTCGGCGAGAAGGGCCTGCCCGAGGCGCTCACCGTCGGCGACCTCGTGGCCGCCGTCCGCGGACTGCCGGGCTGAGCATTCATTTGCACACCTCGTCGCCGTCCGTCGGCGACCGCCGCAGCTCCTGGCCCGGCCCGCTTCACGGCGCGCCGGGCCGGCTCGTCTCACGAAATCGAGTGCCGCACCCGGTGTGCTCCGCGGCGCGAACGCGCGCGCACAGCGAGACGACGATCGCGGAATGGGGGCCAGCATCGCCCCGCTTCCACGCGCCTGGGGTATGCTGACACAACCCGTCATTCATGCGGATCGTGCCACCCAACTCGACTGCGACCGGCGAGGAGGCTCCCGCCGAGGCCGGGGAGGCCGCGCCGATCGAGCCGAGCCCCGTCGTGAACACCGTAGCCCCGACGACGACCGAGACGTCGGTGGCCGCTCCGCCGCCTGACTACAGCAACCTGGTCGGGACCGTGCTCGCCGACCGCTACCGCCTGATCAAGCGCATCGGCGAAGGCGGCATGGGCTCGGTGTACCAGGCCGAGCACATCACGATCGGCCGCAAGCTCGCGATCAAGGTGCTCTCGCCCGAGTACGGCGACAGCCCCGAGATCATCGCCCGCTTCCTGCAAGAGGCCCGCACGGCCTCGATGCTGCACCACGAGCACATCGTCGACATCACCGACTTCGGCTACACGAAGCAGGGCCTCGCGTTCCTGACGATGGAGTACCTCGAGGGCGAGGACCTGGCGACGATGCTCGCGCGCGAGGGCCGGCAGCCGTGGACGCGGGTGCGGCGGATCCTGCTCCAGATCTGCCGGGCCCTCGACGCCGCCCACGAGGCCGGCATCGTCCACCGCGACATGAAGCCGGACAACTGCTTTCGCATCAAGCGCGGCGGCAACCCGGACTTCATCAAGATCCTCGACTTCGGGATCGCCAAGGTCATCGTCGACGGCACCGCCAGCGGCCGCGCCGAGCGCCAGAAGATGGCGACCGAGGCCGGGACGCTGCTCGGCACGCCCGAGTACATGGCCCCCGAGATCGCCCGCGATCAGAAGCCCGACGCGCGGGTCGACGTGTACTCGGTCGGCGTCGTGATGTACGAGCTGCTGACCGGCAGCGTGCCGTTCAAGGGCCAGACCTTCATGGCCACCGTGGCCATGCAGATGGTCGACGAGCCCGAGCCGCCGCGCAAGCGCGCGCCCGATGCCGGGATCCCCGAGTCGATCGAGAAGATCGTCCTGCACGCGCTGCGCAAGGACCCCGCCGAGCGCTTCCAGACCATCCGCGAGTTCGCCGACGCGATCATCGAGGCCGATCGGGCCCTGCGCTACACGCAGAACGTCGGGCCGCTGAGCTGGGAGCCCGACGAGTTCGGCGTCCAGGGCAGCAGCGACGACGTGCTGACCACCGAGTCGACCGCGCGCCCGCTGCCCGACGGCCCTCGCCACCCGACCCCGCGCCACGCTCATCCGACGCCCGGCCACGCCACGCCGCCGCCGCGCAAGAGCCCGACCGGCTCGGTCGCCGCGCGCATGCCCCCCGAGCCCGCGCCGCCGCCCCTGCCGGTGATCCCGACCGAGGTCGACGACGAGCCGAGCAACTTCTCCGCCCGCCCCAACCCGTACCGCGCCCTGGCCGGGCTGCTCCTCCTCGTGGTCGTCGGCCTCGGCGGCCTCGTCTACTACCTCCTGAACCGCGAGCCCGAGGCGACCGAGCCGCCCGACCCGATCGCCACCATCGTCATCCCCGGCGCCACGCCCGACGCCAGCGGCACCGGCGACGTCCCTCGCGCCCCCGACGACGAGAAGAAGGACGACGAGAAGAAGGACGACGAGAAGAAGGACGACGAGCCGAAGAAGAAGCCGCACAAGCCCGACGACGACGAGAAGCCGCACAAGAAGAGCCCGCCCCAGAATCTGGTCCAGTCGACCGACGAGGAGCGCAAGGAGTTCTTCGGCGCGCTCGCCAGCGACGTCCGCCGCTGCGCCAGCCAGCACGAGGCCGCCAAGGAGCTCGTGCGCGTCGCCGTCAACGTCGAGGCCGGCAGCGGCAAGCTCGACGCCCAGCTGCGCTCGCACAAGGACAACGCCGCGTTCGGCGACTGCGTCGTCAAGGCCTTCGAGAAGCGCCGCTTCAAGAAGGGCAAGCAGGCGTTCGTCTACAACAGCGACTACCAGATCTAGCTCCCGGGACATGCTCTCGGGGACATTGCCTCCGGGACAGGCGGCCCAGGACATGCTCCTCGGCGCATGTCTCTTCGGCCAACCGCCGCGGCCTCAGGACCCGCCGGCCGCGGTCGCCAGGCGGGCCGCGTCGGCGACCGGCGCCAGCACCACGCGCGCCAGCCCGCGGAGCAGCGGCTCGCCCGCGATCACGCGCGCCAGCGGCGGGCTGTAGGCGTAGTAGAACCGGACCAGATCGACCCCGGTGGCCGAGGGCTTGAGCCAGGCGTCGCGGAAGGCCCGCAGCGCCGCGACCTGGGCGGCCCACGGGGCGCCGAACGCCGCGGTGGCGACGAAGCAGAACGAGTCGACGGTCTGGAACTTCTGCGCCGTGGTCGTCGCGCTGACCGTGGCGATCGGGCTGCGGTTGGCGCAGCTGTCCTCGTAGAGCACCGCGAACTGGTAGGTGTAGTCGCCCCACAGCTGGGCGACCTCGACGGTGCTCGGCTGGCCGAGCGGCGCGAGCGTCAGCGGGTCGATCGGCGGCACCTCGTAGGCGGCGTCGAACACCTCGGGGGTCCATGCGACGTCCTCGCCGGTGACGTGGCGGATCTTCATCCGCGACAGCTTGAACTTTGGGTCGGTCTGCGGCGGCACCACGAAGGTGAGGCGCACCCGGTCGAAGTCGAGCACCTCGGCCTGCAGGTCCTCGATCGGCGCCAGTTCGCGGAACTCGCAGCTGCCCTGCCAGCCGTCGCCGTCGGTGTCGCCGCCCTGCCCGTCCTCGCCGTACGAGAACACGCCCCAGCGGAACGTGTCGCCGTTCTTCGTCATCGACTTCAGGCGGTCGCCGCCGCTGCCGCCGTCCTCGGAGATCGTCGCGTCGCGCGGGTGGATCGCGCCGGTGGCCCCGTCCCAGTCGCCGTAGCCGCTGTACCGGTCGGTGCCGGTGAAGCCGCGCTCGTTCGGGTCGAAGGTCACCTCGTACAGCACCGACGGCTGGCCGAGGTACTCGACCCCGTAGTTGCTGAGCCGCGGGTCGACGTAGTGGTCGGTCTCGCGGTCGAACGCGTAGGTCTCGTTCTCGTCGCCCTCGAGGCTGACCTCGACGCGGGCGGTCAGCGGGCCGCGGGCGACCACCTCGGCGGGGATGAGGAACGCCGTGAAGTCCTCGCGGTCGCCGGCCGGGGTGGCCGCGGTGACCCCGTCGAGCTGGTTGAGCCCCGCGTACTCCTTCGCGTCCGGCGAGTCGAGCTGCGGGTCGAACACCATCAGATCGTTGCGCGGCGGGTAGACGCTCCGCCCGCCCTCGGGGTCGAAGCGGCCCTTGTCGGTGCTGAAGTTCTTCGGCGACGGGCAGGTCATCGTGTCGACGACCACCGTCTCGTGGTCCGCCGGCGTCAGCGGGATGCAGAAGTAGTTCTCGGCGGTGCTGCTGTTCTCGTGCCAGCCGAGCGACTCGAGGTCGAGCGGCTCGCTGTCGAAGAAGATGACGCGCGGGTAGGTCCGGCCGCTGCGGTGGGCCCAGATCGGCAGCACCGACGGGCGCGGGCCGTAGGGCGCGCGCCAGCTCGACAAGAAGTCCCAGCGCCCCGGCCGGTTGCCGATCCCGTACTTGCCGGTCGCCTGGGTGACGAGGACGTCGAGCGCGTGCTTTCCGTCCCGGTCCTCGAGCCAGATCGCCATCTGCACGTTCGGCACCGGCGTGTAGTGGAACTCGACCAGCACCGGCTCGGCCGCGCCGGCCCGCGCCGGCGCGAGCGCGAGCGCGGCCGCGAGCGACCCGAGCGCCCGCCCGCCCCGGCCGGGACGCGCGGCCGTCGTCACGGCCTGCGCCGCGAAGGCTCCGGGGTCCCTCCTCGCGCGGGCGACCATCGCCGGCACCATACCACGCGACCCCGGCCCGCGCTCGCCGACCCTCCGACCGCGCGCCGACCTGGCGCCAACGCGCGGGGCCGGCCCGGCGACATGACCCCGGGGACAGGTTGCAAGAGCCAGGACCCCAGGAGCATGCCCGGAGGAGCATGCCCGGAGGGACATGCCCGGAGGGGCATGCCGTGTCAGTCGACCCGGTTCTTGCGCTCGATCAGCTCGATCTTGTAGCCGTCGGGGTCCTCGACGAAGGCGATCACGGTGGTGCCGTGCTTCATCGGCCCGGCCTCGCGGACGACCTTGCCGCCGCGGGCGCGGATGGCGTCACAGGCGGCGGCCGCGTCCTCGACCTCGAGCGCGACGTGGCCGTAGCCGGTGCCGAGCTCGTACTTCGGCGTGTCCCAGTTGTGGGTCAGCTCGAGCACGGCGGTCTCGGACTCCTCGCCGAAGCCGACGAACGCCAGGGTGAAGCGGCCGTCGGGGTAGTCGCGGCGCCGCAGCAGGCGCATGCCGAGGACCTCGGTATAGAACGCCAGCGACTTCTCGAGGTCGCCGACGCGGAGCATGGTGTGAAGGATCCGCACGGCTCACTTCCCGTTGGGCTTGGCGGTCACCGTGCCGGAGGCCGGCGAGGCCGGGGCGGCGATGCCGGGCGACGTCGGATTGGCCGGCGTGGTGCCGGTGGCGGCCGGGCCGGCGGCCGCGCGCAGGGCCGCCTCGACGAAGCTGTCCGCCTTGCCCATCTCGGCCACGAGCTGGTCGCAGTTGGCGTAGTCCTTGATCGTCACGAAGTTCTCGGGCGGGTCGCGGAACTGGATCGGGTCGGCCTTGAGCGTGACCTCGCCGCCCCACGGCACCAGCTTGGTGGTCGACACGCCGGGCGCGTTGACCAGCGCGACCGCCACGCACGAGTTGTTCTGCCGCGTGAACAGCACGCCGATCGACATCGCGTCGCAGCCGGCCTTGGGGCACACGCGCTCGGGCGACGGGCGCACGTCGATCGGCCGCCCGGGCAGCGCCTTCTCGACCAGCTGCTTCATCTTCTGCTGGACCTGCTGGCCGTAGGCCTGGTTCTCGGCCGCGATCGCGCTGGGGATGATGCGGGGGAACAGCACCACCACCCCGCCGGGCACCCCCTTCGAGTGCGAGATCTCGGGGGCCAGGAAGCGGTTGTCGTTCGGCGAACCTGCCACCACGCCGGGGGCCGCGCCGTTCTGGCCGCTCGCCGGGTCGGTGGCGCCGCCGGCGGCGTCGCCGGGGTTCTGCGCGCCGCCCGGCGTCGCTCCGCCGTCCGCGGGGGGTGGGCCGCCGATCGTCGGTCCGGTGCCGCCGGCGGTGTTGTCGGGGGGCGGGGTCGTGCTGCCCGACGTGGTCGGGCTGCAACCCAGGCTCACGGCGGCGAGGACGAGGGCGAGGCGGGGGGTCGAGCGCATGGCCTCGATTGTACGAAAACGGCCCGTCCCCGGCGAGAATTCGCCGGACCGGCCCGGGGCTCGCGGCCCGGGTGGGGGCCGTCTGCCGCGCCCGGAGCGGCGATGTTCGATTTCGCCCCTGTTTCGAGTACGCTGGTCGGACAGCGTCCCCATGAAGCGCAGCGAAAAGGCCCGCAAGATCCAGGCCATCCTCGACCGCCTCTACCCGCAGCCGCCGATGCCGCTGCTCCACGGCGATCCGTTCACCTTGCTGGTCGCGGTGGTGCTGTCGGCCCAGACCACCGACGCGCGGGTCAACCTGGTCACGCCGGAGCTGTTCCGCCGCGCGCCGACGCCCGAGGCGATGGCGCGCCTGACCGAGGCCGAGATCCTCGGCTTCATCCGCACCTGCGGCCTCGCCCCGGCCAAGGCCAAGAACATCCGCCGGCTGTCGGAGCTGCTGCTCGAGCGCCACGGCGGACAGGTCCCGAACGACATGGCCGCGCTCGAGGCCCTGCCGGGCGTCGGCCACAAGACCGCCAGCGTCGTCATGGTCCAGGCGTTCGGCGTGCCGGCCTTCCCGGTCGACACCCACATCCACCGCCTGGCCGCCCGCTGGGGCCTGTCCGACGGCACCAGCGTCGAGAAGACCGAGGCCGACCTCAAGGCCCTGTGGCCGCCCGAGGCGTGGTCCAGGCTCCACCTGCAAATCATCTATTTCGGCCGCGAGCACTGCCCGGCCCGCGGCCACGACCCCAAGGTGTGCCCGATCTGCTCGTGGGCGGGCGTCAAGACCCGCCTGGCCGCCGAGGCCCGCGCCCGCGCGGCCGCCCGCGTCGCCGCGTCGGAGTGACGGCGCGGGCCCGCCGGGCGAGCTCGGAGCGGTCGACCCGCGACAAGGTCGATCGGGCATGCCCTTTCGAACATGTCCATTTCGCCATTGTCTTCAAGACATGCTCATCATGACATGTCCTCAAGCGCGATCGAGGTAGCGGCTCGCGGCCAGCGGCCCGAGCGCGGCCTCGGCGAGGGCGCGGACGGTGCGGGCGATCTCGCGGCGCACGCCGGGGTCGGCGAACATGCCGGGCGGCAGCAGCGAGGCGACGAACTTGCTGCTGCGGATCCGCAGCGCGTCCTCCCGCGTCAGGCTGCCCTGCGAGGGTCCGAGGTCGTGGCTGCGCTCGTCGTCGATGGCCGCCAGCGCCGCCACGAACTCGGCCCGCGAAGGCGCGAGGTCGAGGCGCGGGCCGTCGGGGTGGAGGCGCCGGATCAGCGCCTCGAGGCCGTCGCACAGGTCGGACAGCGCCCGCTCGTCCATGGCCGGCAGCATACGCCGCCGGCCGAGCGGACACGAGCCCGGCGCTGCGAACTCAGCCGCCCGGGTCGTCGTTCTTGTGGACCCAGAAGCCGCGCATGTTGAGCGTGTTCACGTCCTGGCCGTGCAGCCAGAACGCCGGGTGGCTCGGGTCGACGCCCGGCTGCGGGTTCTCGTCGATGGCGACCACCCACAGCTGCTTGACCTGGTCCTTGTTGCCCTCGAGCTTGTTGCCGAAGGTGCGGCGCGAGGTGAACACGGCCCAGTGATAGCCGCCGGAGCTGCGCGGCGCGAAGGTCGGCTCGTAGTTCCAGTGGCGGTCGCGGTCGCCGGCGTAGAACGGGTAGTCGTCGCCGTTGCCGGCGCGCAGCCGGATCTCCACGCCCGGCTCGTCGATGCTGGCGAGGAACATGTCCGACGTGCCGTTGCGGGTGTCGAGCATCGCCGGGTAGGCGCCGCGGTGGTAGATGACGTAGCGCCCGTCGGGCGTCACGCTCGGGAAGATGATGCCGTTGAGCGCCGGGTCGGCGCCGGGGTCGACCAGCTTGACCGGGTTGCCGGCGGTGCGGTTGACGGCGTCGTAGTCGAGCGCCATCAGCGACAGCGTCGTGTGGTCGACGTAGGCGATCTTGCGCCCGTCGGACGAGAACGCCGGCATGTTGAGGACGAGGTCGTCGATGCCGGTGCCCATCAGCTTGGCGCCGGTGGTCGCGTCCCACATGCCGGGCTGGCCGCCCGGCGGGCCCGGGAGGTTGGTCTCGCCGTTTTCGATCACCACCGTGCCGTCGGGCGAGATCGCCGACATCGCCCAGCTGCGCACCGGGACGCCGATGTTGGCGGTCGAGAACACCGGCGTGTTGTTGACGAGGTCCCACGTCGACACGTTGATGTCGCCGCCGATGATGAGCCGCGTGCCGTCGGCCGAGGCCGAGTGGCAGGTGCTGCAGCCGTCCTGACCGCCGGCGAGCAGGAAGTCCTCGGGCGCGTCGGCGCCGGGGTTGATGCGGAGCACGCGGCCGAGGCTGTTGGCCCAGTAGTACACCGAGCCGATCAGCGGCTCGGACGCGATCGTCCACGTGTCGTCGGCGAGCACGTAGGCGGCCTGCTGCCCGGCCGGCATGCGATGCACGTCGAGGTAGAGCGGCAGGCCCGAGCTCGACTCGGAGATCTGGACCCACAGCGGCTTGGTGATCGTGTGCCGCGACGGCGGCTCGGCCAGCGTGTAGATCTTGACGTCGACGAACTGACCGCTGTAGCGGACCAGGTACTTGTCACCCGGGGTCGAGCCGTGCCACATCAGCTCGGCCGGCTGCAGGCCCTTGGGGAACACGGTGCCGTCGTACGGGTACGACAGCACCGCGGTGTCGGGCTGCGTCGCGCCGTCGAGGATCTGCTTGTCGGCCTCGGTGATCTCGGGCGGGATGAGGTCGACCTTGAGGAACACGCTGACGGTCGCCTCGGCGGTCTTGTTGCCGTGCAGCGCCTCGACCACGAGCTGGCCGCCGTACTGGCCGCCGGCCTCGACGAGGCCTTTCTCGTCGACCGACGCGATGTAGCTGGCGTCGGCCGACCAGGTCGCGGTCACCGGCTGGCCGTCACACAGCGCGTTGAGCTGGACGGGCGCGTGCGTGCCGTTGTCGATGATGATCGTCGCCTCGGGCGGGTCGACGGTCAGGGTGTTGCACCCTGCGGGCGCGCCGGTGGTGGTCGGCGCTTCGGTGGTCGAGGTCGCGCCGTCGGTGCCGTCGGTGCCGGTGGGCGCGTCGGTCGCGGTACCGTCCGACTCCGACTCCGACGCGGTCGTCGACGCGATCCCGGTCGGCGCCGAGGTGGGGCCCGCGCTCGCCGTGCCGCGGCCGCCGTCGTCGCCGCACGCGGCGGGAATCGCCGCGCACGCACTCACCAGAAGTAATTTCCGCCACGGCTTCGTCGCCTTGTCGCGGCTTTTCATCGTCACCTGCCTTTCCAAGGAATCTCTTTGGGCCAGCCGTATCACAGACCCCTCGCGCGCACAGGCGGGGAAACCCCTCGGCGCGGCCTCGCTGGGGACCTCGGCAACTCCCCGCCCCCGGCGTTTGCGGTCCCGTGCTAAGGTGCTTGCGCAGGCGTGGCCGACCTCGAGGCGGACAGACTGCGCGCCTTGATGCGCGCCGCGGTGTTCAAGCAGCCGCACCAGCCGGTGCTCCTCGGCAACTTCGAGATCATCAAAGTGCTCGGCTCCGGGGCGATGGGCATCGTGTATGAGGCCTTCGACCCCCGTCGCGGCGAGAACGTGGCGCTCAAGACGCTGCGGGCCCCGAGCGCGCGCGCACTGGCGCTCTTCAAGCGCGAATTCCGGGCCCTGTCGCGGCTGTCGCACCCGAACCTGGTCGAGCTGCACAAGATGTATCGCGACCACGAGCAGTACTTCTTCACGATGGAGCTCATCCGGGGCTCGCCGCTGCTCACGTATCTGTGGGGCGTGGAGGCCGCCCCCGAGGCGCCGACCGCGACTCCCGTCACCGACTTCGCCCGCCTGCGGGCCGTGTTCGCCCAGCTCGTCGACGGCGTATTCGCGCTCCACCAGAGCCACAAGCTGCACCGCGACATCAAGCCGACCAACGTCATGGTCACCCCCGAGGGGCGCGTCGTCCTCATGGACTTCGGCTTCGTCGGCGAGGAGACCGTGGGCACGCTCGAGTCGACGGCCGGCAGCCTCGTGGTCGGCACGCCGGCGTACATGGCCCCGGAGCAGGCGGTCGGCGGCGCGCGCACGCCCGCGAGCGACTGGTACAGCGTCGGCGCCACCCTCTACATGGCCCTCACCGGCCGCGTGCCCTACTCCGGCGAGAACCTGGCGCGCATGATGGAGCGCAAGCAGCAGGGCCCGCCCCCGCCCCCGCGCACCCTGGTCGCCGGCATCCCCGACGAACTCGACGTCGTCTGCGTGCGCCTGCTCCAACCTGACCCCAAGGTCAGGCCCGGCGCCTCCGAGCTGATGTCGCTGTTCCACAGCGACCGCAGCCACCTGCAGCGCGTCCAGGCCGCCGCCTACTTGTCGCCCGCGGCCACCCACGTCGGCGCGCGCAGCTTCGTCGGCCGCGCCGCCCACGTGCGCGCGCTCCGGCTCGCCTTCGACGCCATCGAACACCCCGCGACCGCGGCGCCGCCCGACGTCGCGACCGCCGAGCCGCCCGACGCCGCGCCCGTCGCCTGGCCGACGAATCTCGCCCTGGCGGACCGTGGGCCGGCAGACGTCGCGCCCGCGGTCGCCCGTCCGGCCGACGCCGCCCCCGCGAGCGCCGAGCCGCCCGCCGCGCCCGCGGTCGCCCGCCCGTCCGACGCCGCCCCCGCGAGCGCCGAGCCGCCCGCCGCCCCCGCGATCGCCCAGCCGGCCGAGTCGGGCCCGGCGGTGGTGCTCGTGCACGGCCGCGCGGGCCTCGGCAAGAGCGCGCTGATCCGCCACGTCACCGACGGCCTGCGCCACCGCGCCGCGCTGCTGCGCGCGCGCTGTTACGAGCGCGACACCGTCCCGTACAAGGCGCTCGACAGCCTGGTCGACGCGCTGGCCCGCCAGCTGCGCCAGCGCGACGAGGCCGAGGTCGCGGCCGTCCTCCCGCCCGAGATCGATTCGCTGGTCGCGCTGTTCCCGGTGCTCCACCAGGCCCCGGCCGTGGCCGCCGTCACACCTGTCCCTTCCGCCATCCCCACCCGGCGCGATCTGCGGGCCGCGCTGCGCCCCGACGCCCCGGCCTTCCGCGCCCTGCGGCGGCTGCTGGTCGGCCTCGGCGCCCGCCGCCCGCTGGTGCTGTGGATCGACGACCTGCAGTGGGGCGACGCCGACAGCGTGCGCGTGCTGGCCGAGCTGCTGCGCCCGCCGCAGGCGCCGCGCGCCCTGCTGATCGCCAGCTACCGCAGCGAGGACAGCGACAGCCCGGCGCTGCGCGCCCTGGATGTCCTGAAGGACATGGTCGAACAGGCAGGGTCTTCGGTTCAGGTGCTCGAGCTGCCGCCGCTCTCGCCCGACGAGACCGACGCGCTGGCCGAGATCCTGCTCGGGCCCGACACCCCGCCGCAGCGGCTGCGCCGGGTCGCGGCCGAGGCCGGGGGCAGCCCGCAGCTCTTGCACGAGCTGGCGCGCTTCGTCGCCCACGGGGCCGGCAGCGCGCCCGAGGTGACGCTCGACGAGCTGATCGAGATCCGGATCTCCCGCCTCACCTCGACCCAGCGGCGCCTGCTCGAGGTGCTCGCGGTCGCCGGGCGCCCGCTGGCCCAGGCGGTCGCGTTCGCGGTCGCGGGCACCACCGCGGGCGCCGGCAACACCGGGCTCGCCGACCTCCACCAGCTCCAGGCCGCCGGCCTGGTCCGCAGCTTCACCGCCGCCGGCTCCGACCTGCTCGGCGAACAGGGCGAGCTCGTGCTCGACGTGCAGCACGAGCGCACCCGCGACGCGGTGCTGATCCGCCTCGACGGCCCGGCGCTGCGCGAGCTCCACGGCCGCCTCGCCGCCGCGCTCGAGCGCGACCCGCAGACCGATCCGTTCGCGCTCATCGAGCACCTGCGCGCCGCCGGCGATACCGCCCGCGCGCTGGCCCTGGCCCGCCGCGCGGCCGGCTTCTTCCGCGAGGCGGACGACTTCCTGCGCGCCGCCGCCTTCCTCCGCGTCGCCCGCGACCTCGCCCCGCCCGGCGCCGCCCCGGCGCTCGCGCGCGAGCTCGGTGACACGCTCGCGCGCGCCGGTCACAGCCGCGAGGCCGCCGAGGCCTACCTCTCGGCCCGCAGCGGCGGCGACCCGGCCGGCGACCTCGCGCTCGTCGGCGCCGCCGCGGCCCAGTTCATCACCGCCGGCCACCTCGCCCGCGGCCAGGAGATCCTGACCGCCGCCCTCGTGTCGGCCGGCCTGTCCTCCGGCGACACCTCGATGCGCGACAGGCTCGGCGCGCTGTGGCGGCGCGGCCAGAAGATGGTCCGCGGCCTCGACTTCACCGCCCGCGCCGAGGCCGACATCGACCGCATGGAGCTCGCGCGGGTCGACCTCTGCTTCGCCGCCGCGCTCTCGACCCTGGTCGTCGACCCCGGCGCCGCCGCCGACGCCCAGGCGCGCCACCTCCTGCTGGCCCTGCGGACCGGCGAGAAGCGCCGGGTCGCGCGCGCGTTCGCGCTCGAGGCCTGCCTGCTGGCGCCCGGCGGGGCGAGAGCGCGCGCCCAGATCGACCCGCTCCTCGCCTCCGCGCGCGCCCTCGCCCGCTCCACCGGGGCCGCCGGCATCGCCGACCTGTGCGACCTGGTCGACCTGCTGGCCGAGACCGCCGGCGGCTCGCCGACGCGCGCGCTGGCGCTCGCCGGACCGCTGCTGCGCGCCGGCACCCTGCACGCGCCCGAGCTGCCCGGCCTGTCGACCCTGGCGCGGCTGTGTCAGTTCCGCGCGCTGACGCACCTCGGCCGCTACGACGTGCTGCTCGAGGAGGTCCCGGCCCTGCTGACGTCGGCCCGCTTCGCCGACGACCGAACCGCGCACGTCGCCTGCGCCTCGTTGGCCGCCTGGCTGGCCGCGGTCGACGGCGACCCGGTCGGCGCGCAGGCGCTGGCGGCCGAGAGCGCGGCCGCCTGGCCGGCCGCCGACCCGCGCGCCTTCCACATGCAGCACCTCCAGATCCTCGGCGCCGAGGTCCACGCGCTGCTCGCTGCCGGCGACCCGGGCGCCGCCTGGGCCAGGGTCGAGGCGGCGGGGCCGGCGCTGGCGCGCAGCGGCCTGGCGAACCTGCTGCCGCTGCGGATCCAGGCCACCGAGCTGACCGGCCGCGCCGCCCTCGCCGCCCTCGCCGCCCTCGCCGCCGGCCCCCCGTCGCGGCCCGCGAGGCCATGCGCCGGGCGGTCGAGCGCGCCGCCGACAGCCTCCAGCGCGACGGCGCCCTCGGCCACGCCGCCCTCCTCCGCGCCGGCCTGCGCCACCTCGCCGGCGATCTCGGCGCCGCGCACACCTCGCTGCAAACCGCCGCCGACGCGTTCGCGGCCGCCGGCATGGCCGCGCACCAGGCCGCCGCCGAGCTGCGCCTGGCCCGGCTGGCCGGTCGCAGCGGCGAGGTCCCGCGCGGCGCCCTCCGAGCGCTCGGCGTCGAGCACCCCGACTGCTTCGCCGCCCTGGTCGCGCCGGCGCTGCCCGCGTGAACCACCGCGGTGGCTGCCGCGCCCCGCACCCGCTCGGCGTCGAGCACCCCGACTGCTTCGCCGCCCTCGTCGCGCCGGCGCTGCCCGCGTGAACCACCGCGGTGGCTGCCGCGCCCCGCACCCGCTCGGCGTCGAGCACCCCGACGGCTTCGCCGCCCTCGTCGCGCCGGCGCTGCCCGGGTGAACCACCACCGCGGCCCCCCGCACCTCTTTCGTCCTCGCACCCGCTCGGCGTCGAGCCCCGCTTCGCCCTTGCCCGAGCCACCGCGGCCGCCCGCACCTCTTTCGTCTTCACCCCGCGCTCGGCCGCGAGCCCGTGCTGCCCAGCGCGTCCGTCATGGCCCGCCCGAGCTTGCATGCGCACCGAAGCCCTCGCGCAGTCCCCCGAAGGCCGCCCGAGCGCCGCCTGGTCCTGGCCCTCCGACGCTGCAGACCGCGGACTTGCCGATGCCGCAGACCTCACGTCTCCGCTCGTTTTGCGGCCAGCCCGCGGCGACGCGCCCCGGCGGTCCTGCGGACGCGTGCGCCTGCGCCGGCTTCTCCCCCGTGGGCGCGCGTGATCCGGCTCTACGCGCCCGCTCCGCCGAAGCCGCCGCCTCGCCGTGCTACCGTCGCAGGGATGTCCGACGACTTCGAGCTCCTCGACGCCTGGCGGGGCGGCGACCTGCAGGCCGGCAGCAAGCTGTTCGACCGCCACTTCGAGAGCATCCACCGGTTCTTGCGCAACAAGGTCGGCGACGACACCGACGAGGTCATGCAGCGGACCCTGCTCGCGTGCGTCGAGACCCGCGACCGCTTCCGCGGCGCCTCCACCTTCCGCACGTACCTGTTCGGCGTCGCCCGGCTCGAGCTGCTGGCCCATTACCGGCGCCGGCGCAAGCTCAACAACGAGCTGGACATCGAGTCGAAGTCGTTCTTCGACCTCGACCCCTCGCCGAGCACCGTCGTCGCCAAGCACAACGAGCAGAAGCTGCTGCACGAGGCGCTGCGTCGGCTGCCGATCGACCTGCAGATCGCGCTCGAGCTGCACTACTGGGAGAACATGTCCGCCACCGAGGTCGCGACCGTGCTCGAGATCCCGTCCGGCACCGTCAAGAGCCGGCTGCGGCGGGCCAAGGAGATGCTGCGCGAGATCATGGAGTCGATCACGCTCAGCAAGACCCAGCTCGAGAGCACCATGGGCGACCTCGACGGCTGGGCCAAGCAGCTCGGTGAAACTCTGCGCGAGGGCGCGGCGGTCTCACGCATGACGGCCAAGGACGACAACGACGACGAACCGCCGTCGGGGGCCGCCGCGGCCACCTGAGTTCGGCGCCCCCGGCGCTCTTCGACCGCGCGGTCCGCCGCGGTCCGGCACTCGTAGCGACATCGGCATGACTCGACCGTCCCGCACCCTCCGGTTCTTCGCCGTCATCGGCGTCCTGTCCACCGCTGTCGCCCTGCTGGCGCTCTTCACCGTGTCGATGCGCTGCGCCTGCGGCGGGCCCGGCGTGCCGGCGAAGACCGTGCTCGAGATCGACTTCGAGCGGCCCTTCGTCGAGCACGAGGCGGGCGACCCGGTCGCGCGCGCGCTCGGCGGCGGCGGCCCGACGGTCGACGACCTCGTGGCCGCGCTCGAGAGGGCGAAGACCGACGACCGCGTGGCCGGCCTGGTCGCCCACGTCGGCGGCGCCGGCTCCGGCTTCGCCCGCACCCAGGAGCTGCGCGACGCGATCGCCGGCTTCCGCGCCAGCGGCAAGTTCGCGGTCGCCTTCTCCGAGACCTTCGGCGAGTTCGGGCCGGGCAACCAGGGCTACTACCTCGCGACCGCGTTCGACGAGATCTGGCTGCAGCCCTCCGGCGACGTCGGCCTCAACGGCCTGATGATGCAGGGCATGTTCTTCCGCGGCGCGCTCGACAAGCTCGACATCGCGGTCCGCATGGACCACCGCCACGAGTACAAGAACGCGCTCAATCAGTACACCGAGCGGGCCTACACCCCGGCGCACAAGGAGGCCAGCCAGGCTGTCCTCAAGAGCATGTTCGAGCAGCTCGTCGCCGGCATCGCCGACGGCCGCAAGCTCGCGCCCGAGACCGTGCGCGCGCTGGTCGACCGCGGGCCGTTCCTCGGCCCCGAGGCGCTCGCGGAGGGCCTGGTCGACAAGCTCGGCTACCGCGACGAGGTCATGGCCGCCGTCAAGGCCCGCGCCGGCGACGGCGCCGAGCTGCTGTGGCACGACCGCTACCTCGAGCGCGCCGGCAGCCCGTGGGCCCGCGGCGCCCGGATCGCCGTCGTCTACGGCATCGGCCCGGTCGCCCGCGGCGAGAGCAGCTTCGACCCGCTGTTCCGCGAGGGCACCATGGGCTCCGACACCGTGGCCGCGGCCTTGCGCGCCGCCGTCGACGACCCCGAGGTCAAGGCGATCGTGTTCCGCGTCGACAGCCCCGGCGGCTCGTACGTCGCCTCCGACGCGATCTGGCGCGAGACCGTGCGGGCCAAGCAAGCTGGCAAGCCGCTGATCGTCAGCATGGGCAACGTCGCCGGCTCCGGCGGCTACTTCGTCGCCATGCACGCGACCAAGATCGTCGCCCAGCCCGGCACGATCACCGGCTCGATCGGCGTGCTCGGCGGCAAGATGATCACCCGCCAGCTGTTCGAGCGCCTCGGCGTCACCTACGACGCGATCGGCAGCTCGGCCAACAGCGACTATTTCAGCGACACCCACGACTACAGCGCCCACGGCTGGCAGCGCTTCCAGGCCTGGCTCGACCGCGTCTACGTCGACTTCACCACCAAGGTCGCCGAGGGCCGCGGCCTGCCGATCGAGAAGGTCCGCGAGGTCGCCAAGGGCCGGATCTGGACCGGCGCCGACGCCAAGCAGCTCGGCCTCGTCGACGAGCTCGGCGGCTGGCCGGTCGCCCTCCGCCTGGCCCGCGAGTCGGTCGGCCTCGCCGCCGACGCCGACATCGAGCTCAAGGTCTACCCCGAGGACAAGGGCCTGCTCGGCTCGCTCTTCGGCGGCGACGGCGACAACAGCGAGTCGGTCGCGGCCCGGGTCCAGCTCGCCATCGGCCTGGTCGACGAGCTGCGCCCGGTGGCCGCCGAGCTGCGCGCCCTCGGCCTCGGCCCCGGCGCCCACGGCGTGATCAGCACCCTGCCCGTCGCCGTCGGCGAGTGAGCTGTCCTTCGGGACAGTTCCCCAGAACATCCCGAACGCGAACCGAGCTGTCCCGCGGGACAGCTCGGTTTCGTCGGGCCGCCTGCTTGCGCCGACCACCGCGGCGCGTAGGGTTCGATCGTCCCCGGCGATGGGCCGGGGCGAACCGAACAGGAGTGGATGTACATGTCGGCCTTCATCGCCTTCACCGGGTCCGCGCTGCTCGGACTGTTCGCCGCGCTCGCGCCCGACCTGCCCCTCGCTCCACCTGACGACGCGCCCGCGGCGGAGCCGGGCCGCGACCTGCCGAAGGACGGACCGCCCGTGGTGACGGACTGCGCCACCGACTGTGGGGACCGCTGCACCTGGGACGTCTGCCCGCACCCGCTCGGCTGCTACGCCGCGCTCGACGAGGCTTGCCACGTCGCTTGCCTGGCCGCCAAGCAGGAGGCCTGCGCCGCCGACTTCGCCGACGCGGGCTGACCTCGAGCGGCAAAGAGCCGCCCCGAAGCCCGGGATCGCCGTGCGCGCGGCGGACCTGTCCTTCGGGGCAGCAAGCCTCCATTCGTATATGTTATAGAAAGGACCGTCCTGAAGGGTATGTCGTCGATGCAGCCCGCTCGCCGGGCATACCCTTCAGGACGGCTAGAATTTTCGCCTGTCCCTCAGGACAGCAATCCATGGCCGAAGAATGACCGGCCTGAAGGGTAGGTCCGTCGATGCAGCCCGCTCGCCGGGCCTACCCTTCAGGACGGCGGAAACTCGCGCCTGTCCCTCCGGACAGCTCAGCGCCGGCGCCGGCGCCCGATCGCGAACATCCCGAGCAGCGCCACCAGCCCGGCCGCGCCGGAGCCCGTTTGCTGGGAGCAGCCGCAGCCGTCGTCGCTGTCCTGCTGGCCCCACCCCGGCGGGAGCAGCGGGCCCGGCGGGATGACAGGTCCGCCGGCGGTCGGATCTGCCCCTGTCGAATCGTCCCCGGGCGAATCACCCGAGTCGCTGTCGCCCTCGCCCTGCGAATCGCCGGAGGTCGCCGGCGCGCCGGTGGTCTCGCCGCCCTGCGGCTCGCTCTCGCCGGTCTCTGCCCCGGGCTCGCCGCCGGGCATCGGCCCGCCGGTGCTGTCGTTCGGCGCCTCGCCGGTCTCGCCCTCGCCGGTCTCGCCCTCGCCCGGCTCGCTCTGCGCGACCACGGTGAAGCACACCGGGTCGGACATCACCAGGTTGGGCTCGTCGTCGCGCGCCTCCGCGGTCAGGCAGTACGTGCCCTCGGGGAACGTCGCGTCCTTCCACTCGTACGGCGGCGTCGTCAGCGGCGCGTCCTGGTTGACGCCGTCGACGTAGAGGTCGACCTGGGCCACGCCGACGTTGTCGCTGGCCTCGACCGTGATCGTCACCTGCGCCGGCGCGGTGAACTCCTGGCCGTCCTGCGGGCTCGTGATCGCCACCGTCGGCGGGGTCGGGTCGGGCTCGTTGGCGCCGAACAGCCACATCAGCTCGGCGTGCGAGTTCTGGCCCTTGGCGCAGAACTGCTTGTGCTGGTCGCCGCAGCGGACCGGCACGTTGGTGTCGAGCTTGAGGCACTCGTCGCGGAAGCTCGGGTCGCCGCCGGCGTTGTAGGGGTTCATGATGTCGTCGGGCTCGTTGACGTGCTCGAGCCCGTACGCGTGGGCGATCTCCTGGCTCATCGTCGTCGCCTGGGTCGACGCCGAGTACTTGTCCTTGGCGCTGTGGAACGCGAGGACGACGTTCGACGCGACCTTCGCGTCCTCGCAGTCGAGCATCGCCACCCCGAGCACGCCGGGGCCGATCACGTTGGTCGGCGAATTGACGCACATCGTGTATTCGCCCTCCTGCGGCCGCTCGTCGGTGATCACCACCTTGTACTTGGCCCAGTCGGCCTTGACCGCCTGCAGCGAGGCCGCGCGCTTGCTGCCCTCGCCGTACGGCTGGTAGTCCCCCTCGAACTCCGCGAACGCCGTCTCGTCGTCCTTGGCGTCGTCCTTGCCGGTGTGCTTCAGCGTCACGCCGTCGTAGTTCAGGAAGAACACGTTCGTCTGCGCCTGCCCCGCGGCGCTCGGCGGCACGTTCGCCTTGATCCGCGTGGTCCCCTGCGTCGCCGGCGGCGACAGCGGCGCGGCCCGGACGCCCGCCGGCTCCGGCTCGGGCGTCGCCTCCGCCGCGGGGGATTGCACATACGGCGCCGCACCCGCAGCATTGCTCAAGAGACAGGTCGCGAGCGACAGGACGACAATGCGCGCACGGCGGTCGGTGGTGAATGTCATGTGCCTCACTCCGGTACGACATTCCCAATAGGCAATCCATGCCACCGCCTTCAAGCCTTATTTTCACCGGCCCAGCGACGATTCGCGCAGTGCGGACATTCCGCCGGCCCTCCGCGGGCCCCCGACCCATGTTGGAGGGAATTGGGCTCTCGGCGTGAGCCTGCGCAAATTCTTGCGCACCGCCCGCCGCGCACCGCATTTCTCGCACAGTCTACGCGCTCCGCGCGCGTTGACAACGTTCCGTGCGAGCTCTGCGCGAATTCGCGCCTCACCGCCACGAGAAAGGGCCCGCCGCGCCGCGCGCAGCAGGCCCTCCCTCCGCGCCCCCGGCCGACTCAGCCGCGCCGGCGCCGCCGGACCAGCCCGAGCATCACCAGCAGGGCCAGCCCCGCGGTCCCCGGCCGCGCCGGCTGGGCGCAGCCGCAGCCCTCGTCGCCGCCGTCCTGGCCGAACCCGGGCGGCAGCGCCGAGGTGTCGGGCGACGGCAGCCCGCCCTCGTCGCCGTTGCCGCTGTCGCTGTCCTCGGGCTCGGGCTCGGGCTCGGGCTCACCGGTCTCGAGGTTGCCGGTCTCGCCGCCGCTGGTGGTCGGCAGCTCCCCGGTGGTCGGATCGGGCTCGCCGCTGGTGCTGGTGGTCGACGGCCCGGTCGTGGTGCCCTCGTTCTGCTTCACCACGGTGAAGCAGACCTCGGGCGACATCGCCGAATTGGGCTCGTCGTCCTTCGCCTCGGCCGCCACGCAATAGGTGCCCTCGGGGAAGGTCGCGTCGGCCCATTGATAGGGCGGCGTCGAATCGGGCGCGCCTTGATTCATGCCGTCGATGTAGAGATTGACCTCGGCGACCCCGACGTTGTCGGTGGCCTCGGCGGTGATCGTGATCGTCGCCGGCGCCGGGAATTGATCGCCGTTCTTCGGGCTCGTGATCACCACCGTCGGCGGCGTCGGATCGGGCGTCGCGCTGCCGAACAGCCACAGCAGCTCCTGGTGCGAGTTCTGCTGGTTGTTGCCGCAGAACTGGCTGTGCTGCGCCCCGCACTGGATCGGGTTGCCGCCGCCGTCGAGGTTCAGGCAGTTGTCGAGGAAGCTCGGGTCGCCGCCCGCGTTGTACGGGTTCATGATGTCGTTCGGCTCGTTGACGTGCTCGAGCCCGTACGCGTGGGCGATCTCCTGGCTCATCGTCGTCGCCTGGGTCGCCGCCGAGAACTGATCGTTCGCGCTGTGGAACGCGAGCACGATGTTGGCCGCCATGTTGTCGTTGCAATCGAGCGGCGCCACCCCGAGCACCCCGCCGCCGAACACATTCGTCGGCGAATTGACGCACATCGTGTAGAGCCCGCCGTTCGGCCGCACGTCGGTGATCGTCACGTCGTACTTGGCCCAGTCGGACTTGACCGCCTGCAGCGACGCGGCCCGCTTGTTGCCGGCGCCGTACGGCTGATACGTGGTGGCGAATTCGGCGAACACCGTCGTATTGGTCGCCGAATTGTCCTGCCCGCCCTGCTTCAGCGTCACGCCGTCGTAGTTCAGGAAGAACACGTTGGCCTGCGCGTGCCCGGCCTCGCTCGCGCGCACCCAGGCGGTCAGGTCGAGGTCTTTTTGCGCCGGCGGAATCATCGGCGTCGCCCGCCACGCCTGCGGCTCCGGCGCTTCGGGCGCAGCCGATGGCTGCTCGATCGGCGCGGCGACCGCGCTCGAACTCAACAGGCACACCCCGATGGCGAGCGCCACGGACTGTGATCGAGGGAGGGCGAACGGCAGGATCATGGGGTTTGTCCAAGTTCCACCCTAGGCAAACCGTCCCCCGAGCTTCAAGCGCTAATTTCGGCGGGCGGCTGCAGAGAATCTGCGCCCGCGGACGTCCGGCCAGCGGGCGCGAGCCCCCACGAGCCTGGCGATTCGTGACGCTGCGCATGCGGCTGCGCGCTGCGGCCTGACGCACCCCGCCCGCCACTGCCCGCAGTCGCGCCCGTCGGCTACATTCACCGCCCGCATGGCTGCCCGCCCGAGCGCGCAATCCACCCCCGCCGAGGTCCTCGTGCTCGGCGGCGGCGTCGCGGGCCTGACGACGGCCCTCTGCCTGCTGCGGGCCGGACAGCGCGTCCGCGTGGCCGCCAAGGCCTACGTCGCCGGCACCACCTCGGCGGTCGCCGCGGCCTTCTGGTACCCGTATCGCGCCTACCCCGAGGCGATGGTGGCACCGTGGGCCCGCGTCAGCTACGCGCGCTTCGCCGAGCTGACGCGCAGCGCCCCCGAGGCGGGCGTGCTGCGCCGCGAGACCGTCGAGGTGTTCCCGCAGCCCGCCCCGCCGCCGGCCTGGGCCAGCGACCTGCCCGACTTCGAATTCGTGGCCGCGGCCGACCTCCCGCCCGGCTACGGCGCGGGCCATCGATTCACCTCGTTCGTGATCGAGACCGGCATCTACCTGCCCTGGCTCATGCGCCAGGTCGAGGCGGCCGGCGGCGAATTGACGGTCCACGCCTACGCGAGCCTCGACGAGGCCGTGCGCGACTGTTCGCGCGTGGTCGACTGCACCGGCCTCGGCGCCCGCGAGCTCGCCCCCGATCCCTCGCTCTACGCCGTGCGAGGCCAGGTCGTGAGGGTGCGTAACCCCGGCATTTCTCGCGTGTGGATCGACGAGCACAGCGGCGGCGGGATCACCTACATCGTCCCGCGCAGCCACGACGTCGTCCTCGGCGGGACCGCCGACGAGCGCGAGGAGGACACCGCGCCCGACCCCGCCCGCACGCCCGGCATCATCGCCCGCTGCGCCCGCCTCGAGCCCGCGCTGGCCGGCGCCGAGATTGTCTCGGTCGCCGTCGGCCTCCGCCCCGCGCGCCCCTCCGTCCGCCTCGAGGCCGAGACTCGCCCGGGCGGCCGCGTCGTCCACAACTACGGCCACGGCGGCGCCGGCGTCACCCTCTCGTGGGGCTGCGCCGAGGCGGCCGCGCACCTGCTCCTTCAAACCTGACCTTCAAGCCATGTCGCAAACGCTGACCCACCTGCGCCAGCTCGAGGCCGAGAGCATCCACATCATCCGCGAGGTCGCCGCCGAATTCGAGCGGCCGGTCCTCCTGTTCAGCGGCGGGAAGGACTCGGCCTGCATGCTGCACGTCGCGCGCAAGGCGTTCCATCCGGCGCCGCTGCCGTTCCCGCTGCTGCACATCAATACCACCTGGGACTTCCGCGAGCTGCTCGAGTACCGCGATTGGTTCGCCGCCACCCACGGCATGAACCTCATCGTCTACACCAACGAGGAGGCGCTGGCCGAGGGCATCAACCCGTTCGACACGCCGACGCCGAAGTACAGCGCCGCCATGCAGACGCAGGCGCTGGTCAAGGCGCTGCGCCAGGGCGGCTACGACGCGGCCTTCGGCGGGGCCCGGCGCGACGAGGAGAAGGCCCGCGCGAAGGAGCGGGTCTACTCGTTCCGCAACAAGCAGATGCAGTGGGACCCGAAGAACCAGCGGCCCGAGCTGTGGAACACCTACAACGGCAAGGTCAACCCGGGCGAGAGCATCCGCGTGTTCCCGCTGTCGAACTGGACCGAGCTCGACGTGTGGCTGTACATCCACCTCGAGCAGATCCCGCTGACCCCGCTCTACTTCGCCGCCGAGCGCCGCTGCATCGAGCGCAACGGGGCGATCATCGCCGTCGACGACGACCGCATGCGCCTGCTGCCCGGCGAGGTGCCGACGCTCCGCAAGGTCCGCTTCCGCACCCTCGGCTGCTACCCCCTGACCGGCGCGATCGAGAGCCCGGCCGCCACCGTCCCCGAGATCATCGAGGAGATGCTGGTCGCCACCCACTCCGAGCGCCAGGGTCGCCTCATCGACTACGACGAGGCCGGCAGCATGGAGCAGAAGAAGAAAGAGGGCTACTTTTAAAAGTAGCTGTCCTCGCGGACATGTCCCCGGAGCCTACCCCTGCGGGTTGATCTGCTTCTGATCGAGCCCCCCGGGGTACGCGTACGAGTCGAATTCGTCGTAGCCGATCACGATCACCCCGAACGGCTGGTCGCCGGTCAGCACGTGGACGCCGTCGTCGGCCGGCACCCGCGCGACCTCCCACTCGCTCGCGCCGACCGTGGTAAACGTGTTCTGGGCCACCGGCGCGCCGTCGAGGGTGATGTTCGCACCTGTCTTTTTGGTCAGGACGATGCGGTCGAACAGCCAGTTGCTCGGGATCAGGATCACGTAGCTCGAGCGGTACTGCGCCAGCGGCACCGCCTGCGCCATCGCCGGGTCGCCGGCCTGCAGCGCCGGGACGTTGGTGTTGAACGACGACGACATGTACTGCATCAAGTAGATCGGCTTGTTCGCGGTGACCACGAAGTCGCCGGGGTTGGCCTCGGTGCCGCCGACGGTCATCGTGACGAGCTGGCCCTTCGTCATGTTGAAGTCGTCGGCGGGGATCCCCGTGACCTCGGGGTGGCGGTCGACGTGGACCTGCGTGCCGTCCTCGGCCGCGAACAGGTGCCAGTACGACGGCTCGGGCGTGCCGGTGTTGCGGACCGGGAAGCGGCTCGCCACGTAGGTGTTGCCCCACGTCTGCAGCCCGTAGACCTGCTCCTCGAGGTGATCGCAGCAGCAGGTGTCGGCGCTGGGGACGTTGGCGCACCAGTGGTTGGAGAACACCCCGATCGGCTTGTCCGAGGTGATGTACGTGCCCGACAGCATGTTGACCGACGACTCGATCTGGATCACGTCGGCCTCGTTCATCAGCGGCAGCGTGTACGGCTGACCCGGCGGCAACGCCGGCAGCGGCCCGCCGGCGTCGGTCGGCGCCGCCGGGGTGATCGTCACCGTGGTCGCGTCCTCCGCCGCGACGATGTTGAGCTGGGCGTTGCCGTAGCTGGTCTCGCCCCAGCCGACCACGTAATAATATCGGTCGTAGACGTTGACTGGCAGCAGCAGCGAGGCGTCGCTCGTGTACGACGTCTCGCCGTTGATCGGCTGGAATTGATAGGCGATGATCGGCACGTCGCTGACGACCTTGTAGGCGCCGCGCGGGTTGACCCCGGTGTAGTCGATGTGCCGGTCCGGCAGGTCGAATTGAAACAGCGTGTTCGGGCCGACCGGGGCCTGCTGGATCGTCGTCCACGCCGCCCCGTCGTGGGTCTGCACCTGCACGTTGGCGGTCTTGGCCGGGTCGACGTTCGACACCACCACCGCGTACGGCTGCGAATCGTAGGCCTCGACCGGGTCGTTGTTGTTGTCGATCGCGAAGTACTCGCAGCCGACCGACGACGAGTCGGTTTGCGCCTTGGCGCACAGCGACTTGCACACCCCGAAGTCGCACACCTGGTCGGCCGCGCACGGCGTCGGCGGCAGCCACGATTGCCCGTCGTCGGCGCACACCTGCACCGCGCTCGGCCCGTCGCACTGCAGCTCGCCCGGCGTACACAGCCCGATCGAGGTGACCGAGTCGGCCGAGCCGGTGTCGCCGGTCGTGGTCGTCGCGGTGGCCGGGCCGCTGGTCGTCGGCGCGTCGCTGCTGGTCCCCGTCTCGCCGCTCGAGGTCGACGTCCCGACCGGCGGCAGGCCCGTGATCCCCGTGATCGTCACCGTCGCCGACGCCGACCCGCTGGCGCCGCGGCCCCCGCTGTCGCCGCAGGCCGCCAGCGCGAGCAAGCCGCAAGAAACACGAATGCAGTCCCGTACCATGCAATCACTCCGGACAGCCGCACTCTAGCGGAGATCGCGGCCGCGATCGCAAGCGCAGGTCGAACTTGTCGGCCTGCGCATGCGCTCGCACGGGGGATCCTCCGGCGCAAGTCCCTCCGGAACCCGCACGCGCGTCGGCTCGCGACCCACCGAAAGCGCCCCCGTGCCGACGCGCTCCGCCCCGTCCTCCGCGCCTGCTGTCCGCGCGCTCCGCCGCGAGCGAGGTCGAGGGCTCCCAGGACTTCCGACCCGCGGGCCACCTGCGAGCACAGCCACCGCTCTCGCGAGCGGCTGAAAGCCGCCTGCGGGCCGCGGCCCTCCATCACCCCCCGCTCGGCCCGCTGGCGCCGCTCCTGCGGCCTCGGCGGCCCTGTCCATGGCCCGGCGACAGCGGTTGCGCGGCGCGGCCCGGTGGGTCATCGTCGCGGTGTGAGCGACCGTTCCCGTCCCTCCCGCGCCGGTTTCGTCGCCTTTCTCGGGCTGCTCGTCGCCCTCGTCGCCGGCTACCTCAACGACTGCTTCGCCGGCCTCGGGTTGTCCCCCGACGCGGGCCAGGCCGTGCCCGCCGGCGAGCCCGCGAAGCCGTCGGCGAAGCCGGGCGACCGGGTCCGCGTCGTCGTCCAGGGCGAGCAGTGCCGCGTCGGCGGCGACGGCCCGTTGCGGCCCTGCGACGCCGTGTGCGCCGAGCAGGCCGCCGGCGCCACCGTCGAGATCGACGCCACCGCCGGGGCCCAGCGGGCCGTCGACGCCCTCCGCACCTGCGTGCAGGCCCGCGGCGCCAAGGCCCAGGTGGTATCGGAGTAGCGCGTGTTCTGGCAGGCGCTGTTCGACCCCTTCAGCATCCTCGTCCTCGCCGCGGCGCTGGCGATGACCGCCCTCTCGCTCGGCTGGCTGCGCGGCGCGGCCCGCCAGCGCGACGTGCTCGCCGGCGGCCTCATCGTCCTGCGCAAGATCGGCGCCCAGCTGGCCGAAGACCACCCGATCCGCCGCCGCCTCGAGTCGGCGCCGGTCGTCGACCTGTCGTTCGAGGAGCTCGCCCGCCTCCTCAGCGGCCAGCAGGTCGAGCCGGCCGCGCGCACCCTGATCCGCCTCGGCGAGCGGATCGGCTGGGTCGAGCGGTTCGCCCAGCTCTCGGTCCACCTCGGGATCCTCGGCACCGTGTTCGCCCTCGTCAGCGCCGACCCGACCGACCTCGAGGGCTTCCGCGCCCGCCTGCCGATGGCCCTCGGCACCACCTTTTGGGGCCTGATCGGCGCGATCGCCCTGTCGCTGGTCGCCGGCGCGTGCGAGAGCCTGCTCGAGCGCGCCTCGCAGCACGTCCGCGAGGCCCTGCTCGAGGGCCTCGAGCAGCGGCCCGAGGAAGCCGGCCCGTGAAGCGTCGCCGCCGCCACGCCCTCGATCTGCTGCCGCTGCTCGACGTGTTCATGGTCGTGCTGTTCGTGTTCGCCACCATCCAGGAGGGCCAGCTCGACGCCTCGGCCACCGCCGCCGCGGCCCTGGAGGCCGAGCTGCAGCAGCTGCGCGCGCGGCAGATCGATCCCGACGAGCTCGCCCGCTTGCGGCGAGCCGAGGCGACCGCGACCGCCGACGTCGCGGCCGCCCGCGCCGAGCTGGCGCGCGCCTCCGAAACGCAGACCGAGCTGCGCGCCGCTCTCGAGCAGCTGCGCACCGCCGCCGAGCAGGCCGCCGCGACCGCCACGACCTCCGGCGCCGAAGCCCTGCGCCGCCAGGAGGTCCTGGCCCGCCTGCTCGATCACTTCTCGGTGTTCGAGATCGAGATCGACGGCGAGCTCGCCGGCGACGCCGTCGTCAACCATTGCTGCTACCGCACCGAGCCGCTCGCCGGGGCGTGGAAGACGTGCGGGGTCATGCCCGCGGCCACGGCCGAGCTGCAGGACTGGCTCGCCGACGGCGGCGCCGGCCTGGCCGACGCCCTGCGCCGCACCCGCGGCGGCAACGCCATGACGATCGTGCGGCAGAACGAGCGCGCCACCTGGCGAGTCGCCCGCAAGCTCGAGGAGCAGCTCCGCGAGCGCTTCCCCGAGCACAAGATCTACGGCGACGGCGTGGCCACCCACTCGCTGGCCTGCCCGCGCTGACGCGGCGCGCCCGAGCGGCTCGTCGTCCCATGTCGTCCAGGACATGCCCCTCAGGGCATGCTCTTTTCGACATGCCCGCTTCGACATGCCGCAAAGGTCATTCGAGCGCCCCCCGCCCGCCCCCGGTCGCCCGGCCGCGCCTGCCGCTCCCCGCGGCCCCGCGACCGTGTCCCGGCAGGCCGGGGCGCGCGCGATCGGACGTGGAGCGCGCCGTCGCAGCCGCGTGCGCCAACTCAACCGCCCGGCGGGCGCAGCAGCAGCGACGCGAGCGCTCTCGCGGCCCGGGAGCGCCGCCGGCGCGACAGGCGGCCGACCGTTGCCAGCGGCCCTCTGGCCGCGCAAGCTCGCCCGGCCGCCCGCCTCCGCGAGGAACCATGACCGACATCCTGGCCTATCTCGAGCGCCACCAGCAGAAGGAGCTCCTGCGTCTTTTGACCTGCGGCAGCGTCGACGACGGCAAGTCGACCCTGATCGGCCGGCTCATGCACGACACGCGGGCGATCTACGAGGACCAGCTGGCGGCGATCCGGCGCGACAGCGTGCGCCAGGGGACCACCGGCGGCGAGCTCGACCTGGCGCTCCTCACCGACGGCCTGCGGGCCGAGCGCGAGCAGGGCATCACGATCGACGTCGCCTACCGCTACTTCAGCACCGACAAGCGCAAGTTCATCATCGCCGACTGTCCCGGGCACGAGCAGTACACCCGCAACATGGCGACCGGGGCCAGCACCTGCCAGCTCGCCATCATCCTGATCGACGCCCGCCACGGCGTCATGCCGCAGACGCGGCGGCACAGCTACATCTGCAGCCTCCTCGGCATCAAGCACCTCGTGGTCGCGGTCAACAAGATGGACCTCGTCGGCTTCGACGAGGCTGTCTTCGAGGACATCCGGCGCGCCTACACCAACTTCGCCGCCGGCCTGCAGATCCACGACATCACCTTCACCCCGATCTCCGCCCGCGACGGCGACAACGTCGTCGAGGCCAGCACGCGCATGCCGTGGTACCAGGGCCCGCCGCTGCTGGCCCACCTCGAGACCGTCCACATCGCCAGCGACCGCAACCTCCGCGACCTGCGCCTGCCCGTCCAGCTGGTCCTGCGGCCCAGCCACGACTTCCGCGGCTTCGCCGGCTCGATCGCCTCCGGCGTCCTGCGCGTCGGCGACGAGGTCGTCGTCCTGCCGTCGCGCGCGCGCTCCACCGTCAAGCGGCTCGTCACCTTCGACGGCGACCTCGAGGAGGCCCACGCGCCGATGGCCGTCACCGTCGTCCTCGCCGACGAGGTCGACGTCAGCCGCGGCGACGTCATCGTCCGCCCCGGCGGCGAGCCGCAGCAGGCCAGCGAGGTCGAGGCGATGGTCGTGTGGATGGACGAGCGGCCGCTGGTGCGCGGGCGCAGCTACCTGATCAAGCACAACACGCGCACCGTCCCCGGCGAGCTCGAGGCCGTGCTGCACCGCGTCGACGTCGCCACCCTCGAGCGGCGGCCGGCCGACAGCCTGGCGATGAACGAGATCGGCCGCTGCGCCCTGACCCTGCACCGCCCGCTCAACTTCGACCCCTACACCCTCAATCAGGCCACCGGCGGCTTCATCATCATCGACCGCACCACCAACGGCACCGTCGGCGCCGGCATGTTGTGCGATCGCGGCGACCGCAGCGGCGCCGCCGACCCGTGGGCCGCGCCCGGCGTCGACGAGGGCGGCCGCGACCATGGCAGCGCGATCACCCGCGAGGCCCGCGAGGAGCGGTTCGGCCAGCGCGCCGTCACCCTCCTGCTGACCGGCCTGCCCGGCTCCGGCAAGGCCACCCTCGCCTACGCCCTCGAGCAGCGGCTGTTCGCCGCCGGTCGGGCCGTCACCGTCCTCTACGGCCCGGCCATGCGCCGCGGCCTCGCCCGCGACCTCGGCTACGGCGCCGACGACCGCAGCGAGAACCTGCGCCGCTCCGCCGAGGTCGCGCGCCTGTTCAACGAGGCGGGCTTGATCTGCATCTGCGCCTTCGTCGCCCCACACGAGGCCGTGCGCGCCCGGGCCAAACAGGTCATCGGCGAGGGCCGCGTGCTCGAGGTCCACCTCTCCGCCCCGCTCGACGTCTGCCGCGGCCGCGACCGCACCGGCATGTACGCCCGCGCCGAGGCCGGCGAGATCAAGGCCTTCCCCGGGATCAGCGCCGCTTACGAGGCCCCGGTCGCCCCCGACCTGGTCCTGCCGACCCACGAGCTCGGCGAGGGCGCCTGCGTCGACGCGCTGGTCGAGCTGCTGCGCTCCCGCGGCGCGATCGGCTGACGGCGCCGACCTGTCCCTTGTGACCTGCCCCAACGGACAGGCTCGCCGCCTGCCGGCGATCCTGCTATCCTGAGAGCATGGTCGATCCCGGCTCGCCCGTCCTCCCGAGTCACAGCGCCGCCCTCGGCCTCACCCTGTTCGCCGCCATCGCCCTGCCGATCGTCGGCGACGCCAGCGTGCTCGACTGGCTGCTGGCGATCGGCGCGCGCGACCCGATCGCCGCCGTGTTCGGCCTGCTCACCTTCGGGTCGCCGTTCCTGTTCGGCCTCGCCGTCGCCGTCGCCGGCCTCCTGCGCGATCGCGAGCGAGCCGCGCAGGTGATCGCGGTCCCGCTCTCGTTCCTCCACGCCGTCCTCGTGCTCCACGCCGCCGCGCTCGTCCAGGCCCCGCGCGTCCCGCTGCGGCTGTCGTTCATCGGCTTCACCGCGGTCGCCTGCGTCTATTACCTCTACGCCAAGGCCGAGGCCGACGCCTCCGACCGCCCGCTCGGCCCGCGCTGGCTGACCCGCTGGGGCGGCGTCGTCTTGACCGGCGTCACCCTCTGGCTGCACTTCCAGACCTTCGGCCAGCGCCCGTTCGGCCTCGCCCTCCACGTCGCCCTCGCGGCCGCGTTCCTGCTCGCCGCCACCACCCCGCGCGAGTCGCCGACGCACTAGCCGCCGCGAGCAGCCCTCGCCGGTCGGGTTCATAACCGCGTTGCGCATCGGCCACCGGCCCGACGCCCTCCGTCCTCGCGCGCGAGGACGGCTCGAATCACGACGGTCCCAACCCGGCCCCGCGACCCGCGAGCCCCGGCGCGTGGGGCCGACGAGCGACGCGAGCCGGCGCGACGACCCGGCGAGTCCTCGCATTGCCGTCGTGGCCTCGCGCCGGGCGACGGTCGTCACATTCGTCAATGCTGTGATCCGGATCGCAGAATCAGCGCCCTGAATTGCGGCCTGTCGCAGGCGCTTCCCCCGCGGCGCGGACGCCCCGCCGTCGTCGCATGTCCCCGAGGACGCCTCCGAGATCGCCGCGAGCCGGGCGCAGGGCCGTCCGTCCGCCGGTCCGTTGCCTCACCGCCGCCTACCGCCATTCGCCGCCCGGTGGTTCGTTCGTATCTTCGGTTGCATGTCGCGTCGCGTCGTCTTGCTGGTGGCCGCCTCCTTCTCGTGCACCAGGCCCAACCCGCTGTTTGCCCTCTCGGAGGGCGATCCGTCGTCGGAGGCCGACGACGACGACGAACCGGCGAGCGGTTCCGGCGGCGACACGGCCGGCACCGGCGCGCCCCCGACCGGCGGCCTCGTCACCACCGACGGGCCCGCCGGCACGACCGACGGCGATCCGACCGACGCCCCCGTCGACCCGACCGAGGGGCCGCCCGACCCCGGCAGCACGAGCTCGACCACCTCGGCGGTCACCGACGGCAATGACACCTGCACCAGCGATTGCGGCGACTCCGGCGACGATTGCCTCGACGACGTCGAGTGCTCCGGCAAGCTCGAGTGGCTGCGCCGCAGCGGCGACGCCGCGGTCCAGCAGGCCACCGACGTCGCCGTGCTCTCCGACGGCAGCGTCGTCGTCGTCGGCAATTTCACCGGCGAGCTCGGCACCGCGCCCGACGTGATCACGGCCACCACCGATCCGCTCGAAGGCGACGCCTTCATCCTGCGCCTCGACCCGGGCGGCGAGCAGGTGTGGATCCGTTCGCTCGCCGGCGCCGGCCTGCAATCGGCCAGCGCCGTCGTCGCCCTGTCCGACGATCGGATCGCCGTCGCCGGTCGCTTCGCCGGGCAGCTGATGCTCGACCCGCACCAGGTCGACGGCGTCGGCCCGAACCCCGCCTTCGTCGCCGTCGTCGACCCCGACGGCGCCTCGTCGGTCCTCCACGTGTTCGGCGGCGACGACGTCGCCGCCCTCGACCTCGCCGTCGCCCCGGGCGACGACCTCGTGGTCGTCGGTCGCTACGACGGCGACATCCTGATCGGCGCCGACAAGTCGACCAGCAACGCGCGCGACCTGTTCGCCGTCGGCCTCGACCCCGTCGCCGGACCGACGTGGAGCTGGCTGCCGCACTCGACCGCCGATCAGACCGCGCACGCCGTCGCCGTCGCGCCCACCGGCGACGTGTTCATCGGCGGCGAGCTCGAGAGCGGCCTGGAGATCGCAGACATCAACCTGTTGGGCCAGGGCCTCGACGGCTTCATCGCCGGCCTCGACGTCGAGGGCGTCCCGCAGTGGGGCGCGCAGATCGGCGGACCGGGGGACGACCGCGCGCGCGCCCTCGCGGCCGCGCCCGACGGCAGCTTCGTCGTCGCCGGCGTCCATAGCGGCGGCCTCGACTTCGGCGAGGGCTCGCTGCCCGATCCGGGCGCCGGCAAGCTCGGCGGCTACATCGCCGCCTTCGACGCCGAGGGCGGCCTCCGCTGGGCCCGCAGCGGCTTCGTCCTCGGCGCCGAGCCGCCGGGCATCGCCGTCGACGGCACCGGCCGCGTCGTCGCCTACTTGCCGCTCGGCGACCAGCCGATCGACCTCGGCGGCGGCCCGCTCGGCGACGCCCCCGGCGCGCTGCTCGTCAAGCTCACCAGCGCCGGCAACTTCGTGTGGGGCCGTCCGCTCGTCGGTCAGGTCGCGACCGCGGGCCCCGGCCTCGGCGTCGGGCCTGCGGGCGAGATCGCGATCGCCGGCGGCTTCGACCCCGAGCTCGCGCACGACCCGCTGCAGGTCGTCTCCGCCGGCCTGCTCGACGTCTACGCCGGCCGCTTCCTCCCCTGAGCACGGACGCACTATGCTGCCCCTGATAAGCCCCCTCATGAACGACCTCGCCGCGACCTGGAGCCGCTGGAAAGAGGAGACCTTCGGCTCCGGCTATCACATCTGGCACGAGGGCCTCGACGTCGCCGCCGTCACCGGGCTCAAAGGACAGACGCGCGCCCGGGCCCTCGCCATGCTGCGGCTCGGCCGCTCCCTCGGCGACGACCACGCCTTCGAGGCCCTCGCGGCCATGGGCGACGCGGCGACGATCGCCGCCATGCGGGCCCGGCTCGACGCCGGCGACCCCTTTTTCCCGCCGGCCACGCGCGTGCGGTTCGCCCGGATCCTCCACCGCATCAGCCCCGACCCGCGGCTCGCCGAGCACCTCCTGGCCGTGCTCCGCACCACCTGCTCCAAAGGACAGCCGTGGTCCCCGCGCATCGACGCCGCCTTCGGCCTGCGCGAGTTCGCCGGCCCGGCCGACGAGGACGCGCTGCTCGCCGCCGTCGCCGATCCCCACTATCTCGTCCGCTACCACGCCTGCGAGTCGCTGCTGCACCGCTGGCGCGCCGGCCGGCGCCGGCTCACCGACCACCCGGCCCTGTTCGAGCTGATCCGCGGCCCCGACGACGAAGCGTCGACCCCCGGCGACCTCGCCCGCTACGCCGAGGCCCAGCGGCGCCTGCGAGCCCTGGCCGCCCGCCATTGACGGGCGTCAATAATCGAGCCGCAGCCCCAGCGACGGGAAGATCGGCAGCCCGAAGCCGCCGACCGTGTCGCGGAAGTCATAGCTGTACACGTACATCTCGATGTTCTGGTGGTTGTACACGTTGAGCACGTCGAGATACGCGAGGAAGCTGACGCGCTTGTAGATCCACCGCCGGTCGACGCGGAGGTCGAGCTGGTGGAAGGGCGGGAAGCGGGCCGAGTTCTGCAGCCCGCGGATCGGCAGGTACCCGCCCTCGTACTCGATCGACCCGATCACCGGCGTGTACGGCTGCCCCGACACCAGGCGGAAGCGGCCGCCGATCTGCCAGCCGCGGCCGAGCTTGATCGACGCCACGATCGTCAGGTTGTGCCGCTGATCGAAGTCCCCCGGGCGGCGCCCGCCGGGGTCGCCGTATTGCGGGTCGAACCGCAATTGGCTGTGCATCAGCGTGTACGCCAGCCAGCCGTACAGCCGCCGCGTCAGCGGCTTGCGCAGCAGCAGCTCGAGCCCGTACGTGCGCCCGTACGTCAGCCGCGTCGGGAACCCGCCGAGGCTGAGCGGCGGGTTCGCGTTGTCCTGGTCGCGGTAGAACGCCGTCGCGTCGATCGTCATGTCGGCCGGCAGGTCGTGCGACGCCCCGGCCGACAGCTGCAGCGCCCGGATCACCCGCAGCGAGTTCTGCCCGGGGATCACCGCGAACGCCGGCTCGAAGTTGGCGAAGTACGCCGGCAGCACCACCTGATTGGTCCCGATCTGGCCCGAGCTCGGCACGATGCGCGCGTCGACCCCGAACTCCGACAGGCGTGATTGCGAGTACAGGCCCGCGCCGAAGCGCACGCGCCAGCGGTCGCTCACCTCCCACAGACCGTTGAGCCGCGGGTCGAGCGCGAACGCCCGCTCCGACCCGACCGCGAACGCCGACGCGCGGAACCCCGGCACCAGCAGCAGCGACCCCAGGCGCAGCCGCCCCGACGAGTAGAGCCCCAGCCACGTCTGCTCCCCGCGGGCCGACTGCTCCGGCGGCGGCCAGCTGACTCCGTCGGGCACCTGCCCGCGGGCGCGGTAGTGGTCGACGATCAGGTCCGCGCCGACGATCAGGTCGAACCGCTTCGACATCGACCGCTGCAGCTCCGCCCGCAGCGAGCCGACGTAGTCGCGGCGGAACTGCTCGCGCTCCTCCACCTCGATCAGCTGACGGCCGACGTCGAAGCGCAGCGCCGGCGACACCATCGCCGACCACGCCCCGAGCTTCTGCCGGTACGTGAAGTCGACGCGGTGGAAGCTCGAGCGGTAGTCGATCGCGTCGGTGAACCCGCCCTCCTTCTCGTAGTCGCGGAAGCGGAAGCGGATCCGGTCGCCCGCCCCGATCACGCGGGCCGAGATCGACGCCCCGCGCTTCAGCGGGAAGTCGACCATCGCCTGATAGTCGTAGTACGTCGGCAGCACCGTCCCGTTCGAGTCGGTGATCGACATGAACGCCCGCAGGCCCGCGTCCACGTAGCCGCGCTGGGCCCCGACGATGAACGACCCGCGCTTGCCGAGCGGCCCCTCGACCAGCGCGCTCGCGGCCCGCAGGTCGACCCCGATGTGCCCGTGGACCCCGTCGCGTCGCCCGCGGCGCGGCTCGATCACCACCATCCCGCCCGACGCGTTGCCGTAGCGGCTGTCGAAGTTGCCCGGCACGAAGTCGAGGCGCTCGATGACGTCGGCCGGCACGACGCTCGCCAGCGCCAGCGCGTGGAAGGCCCGCGGCACCGGGTGCTCGCCGATGAACACCCCCGACTGCAGCGGGCTCGCCCCGCGCAGCACCAGGAGCCCCAGCCCGCCCGGCGTGCGCGCCACCCCCGGCAGGTTCTGCAGCGCCCGCAGCGGGTCGCCCTGGCTGCCGGGCATCGTCGCGATCTCCTCCCGCGACAGCGACCGCGCCCCCGCCTCGGGCCGCTTCTCCGTGGTGTTGCGGACCACCGTGCGGTACGGGTTCCACTCGGTCGGCCGCGGGAACAGCTGCCGCTCCGTCGTCGCCCGCCTGCGGATCTCGATCGTCTCCGCGAGCCGCTCGAAGCCCGGCGCCGCGATCACCACCTGCACCTTCCCCGGCGGCAGGTCGACCGCGAGTCGCCCGGCCGCGTCGGTCTCGATCGCCGTCGTGAAGCCGCCGGCGCCGACGATCACCACCCGCACCTCGGCCAGCGCCGTGCGCAGCCCGGCCGCCCGCACCCGCGCGCGCAGCGTCCCGCAGTCGTCGCGCCCGGCGCACGGCTCGCTGACCTGCGGCGGCGGCCGCGGCGGCCGCGGCGACGGAGCCGCCTGCGCCTCGAGACATGCTCCCAAGTACATGGCCAGGGCGACATGTCCTTGGAACCACCTCCTCATCGCGCCGCGACCTCGACGCGCAGCCAGGCCGTCGCGGCGCTGCGGTTGTCGGCGAGGACCACGTAGATGTGGTGCGTGCCCGGCTCCTCGGGCGCGCGCCAGTCGACCTCGTAGCCGGGCCCGGCGGTCAGCTCGAACGGCGCCGGCGTGGTCGAGAACCACGCCGCCCCGCGGACCTCGACGATCTGCGACACCGAGACCGCCAGCGTGGCCTCGTCGATCGACACCGAGTAGTAGTCCTGCGGCGGCGCCGCCTCGATCAGCGACAGCGCGATCTGGTCGCCTGTCCGAACGGACAGGGTCGCCCCGGACTGGGCCTCGAGGAAGTACTCGCCGCCGCCGGGCGCCGGCACCCACGCGGCGAAGTGGGCGATCTTCGGCGCCACGTCGGGCTCGATCTGGCTGATCTGCCACGGCAGGTCGTCGGGGGCCACCGGCGACGTCGCCCCCATCGCCGCCCCGGCCACCACCGTGCGCCACGTCGGCCCGACCCGCAGCGTGCGGACGAACAGCAGGCAGTCGCGCAGCGACGACGACACCGTCTCGAGCGCGTCGGCGCGGCGCAGGCACTCGCGCGTGCTCGGCCCCTCGGGCGTGCCGGCCACCATCATCACGATCACCCCGTTGCTCGCCGCGCCGACGACGTCGAGCAGCGGCCCGAGCTCGAACGTCGCCGCCGGGCCGGGCCCGAGCGCGCACGTCTCCGCCAGGGGCAGCGCGATCGGCCCGCACGGCGGCGCCTCGGCGAGGTCGACCAGTTGGTTGCCGGTGCAGCCGGGGACGCCGCACGCGAACCATCGCGGCTGCAGCGCCGCGACGTCGACCGGCCCCTCGGGCCCGGCCACGAACGGCGTCGCGCGCACGCGGTCGCCGGGCATCGCCTCGACCACGGGGCCGCCGCCGGGCGGCGGGTCCGCGCCCCACGGGCCGCGCTCGATCACCTCGAAGCGCATCGCCAGCGCGTCGGTGTGATCGATCACCCAGTAGGGGCGCTCGTCGGGCAAGCAGCTCGCGCCGGCCAGCGCCGCCGCGCCGGCGAGGGCCCGGCTCGCCGCAGCCCCGCGGATCGGCGCCGCCGCGCCCGCACGGGCCCGAGAGCGCAGCGGTGCGCGGAGCGGCACCGGACGAGCCTAACCGCTCAGATTCTCGTTGTCGACCGCGTCCGCCTCCGCGATCCTCCGGCCGCATGGTCTCCTTGCACGAGACACTCCACCGGCCCTGGCTGACCGAGCTCTTGCGCAGCTGGCACGAGTTCAACAAGCGCCACCTCGGCGGCGCCCTGCGCCCGCCGGTGCTGCAGATCGATCTGTCGACCGCGCGCCTCGGTCACTGGCAGCGCGACACGCGGACGCTCAGCCTGGCCCACGACCACCTGCTGTCGCACCGCTGGGACGACGTCCTCGACACCCTCAAGCACGAGATGGCGCACCAGTACGTCGACGAGGTCCTCGGCGGCGACGTGCGCCCGCACGGCCCGCAGTTCGCCCGCGCCTGCGCCCTGCTCGAGATCCGCCCCGACGCCACCGGCAGCCCGCGGGCCAGCGACGACCCGGCCGCGCGCGTGCTGAAGCGCGTGCAGAAGCTGCTCGCCCTCGCCACCAGCGCCAACCGCCACGAGGCCGAGGCGGCCATGGCCGCCGCCAACACCCTGCTGCTGCGCTACAACCTCGACCTGCCGCAGGACGGCCCGCCGCGCGACTACGAGGCCCGCCGCCTCGGCGACAGCGCCGCCGCGATCGCCCTCGAGGCCAAGCTGATAAGCTCGATCCTCAGCGAGTTCTTCTTCGTCGAGTGCATCTGGGTCACCACCTACAACGCCCGCCGGCTCCGCCACGAGCGCGTGCTCGAGGTCCTCGGCACCGCCGAGAACCTCGAGATGGCCGCCTACGTCCACGACTTCCTGCACGCCTCCACCAAGCGCTTGTGGGAGCAGGCCAAAAAAGACATGGACCTGCCCGCCAACCGCCGCCGCGAGTTCAGCGCCGGCCTCCTCACCGGCTTCCGTGACAAGCTCCGCGGCGAGCGCCAGCGCAACGAGGAGCAGGGCCTCGTGTGGCTCGGCGACGCCGACCTCGACCGCTACCTCCGCAGCCGCCACCCCTACATCCGCAGCATGGGCTCCGCCGCCGTCCACCGCGGCCGCGCCCACGCGGCCGGCCGCGCCGCCGGCGAGGGCCTCACCCTGCACAAGCCCGTCCGCGAGCACCAAAGCCGCGGCCTCTCGCTCCCCCGCGGCCGCGACGACTGAGTCCCCCTGTCCTCGAGGACAGGCGCACCGCCTCTCGCGCCCCCGCGGCCGCGACGACGGAGCCTCCCCTGCCCTCGAGGACAGGCGCGCCGCCTCTCGCGCCCCCGCGGCCGCGACGACGGCGCCCGCGTGTCCTTGAGACAGACACCTCGCCGCGGCCGCGGCCTCTCGCTCCCCGCGGTCGTGACGGACATGTCCGAAAGGACAGTCGCCAAGCCTCGGCCGCTCCGCCGCGGCCGCGACGACCGACCCTGTCCGCGAGGACGGGCGATCCAGCGCCCTCGTCGCACCGGTATCACCGGCGCTTCCCAACATGTCCGAATCAACATGCCCGATCGGTCATGTCTTTCAAATCATCAAATGCCCGCCGCCGCCTCGCCGACCTGGCGCCTCGTCCCGCGCGCCCGGACAGCGATGCCGCGTCACTGACGCCGATGTCGCGGCCCTCCCCGCCCATTTTTGCCCGTCGCCCTCCGAGACCCCGCCGGAGCCTCCAGGACCCGCTTGGCACGCCTCCTGCTTTGCGGCTTCGCATCATGCCCAGCCCGCGGATCGCCCTCAGCCTCGCCCTCCTCCCCGCCCTCGTCCTCGCGCCCGCCTGTGACGAGAAGCAGGGCCCCGGACCGGACACCGGCGCCGTCGTCGACGACACCACGGACGGCCCCGACACCACCACCGACGTCCCCGACGGTCCGCCCGAGCCCGACACCACCGACGGCGAGCCCCCCTGCGACGACCCCGTCCCCGAGCCCGACGGCGGGACCACCTGCGACATCCCCGAGCCCGAGCCCGAGCCCGACGACGAGCCCGAGCCGCCGCCGCCGGAGCCCCGCCCCGAGGCCGTCCAGTCCTGCCCCGACCTCGAGTGGCCGGGCACCAAGGAGTGTACGACCGAGGGCGGCGAGCCCGGCACCAGCATGTGCTTCGTGTACGAGGGCGAGGAGCGCTGGACCGAGTGCAGCGTCGAGCCGCCCGCGTGCGACCCGAACTACAACTGGGACATGGGCTGCATCGGTGAGATCTGCGCCTTCGACGGCACCGATCTCTACCTGTACTCCTGGGCCGAGGACGAGTGCGACACTCCGCTCGTCCTCAACTTCGACGGCGCCCCGCTGCGCTTCGAGGCCGCCGCGGCCGCCTCGTTCGACATCTCCGGCGCCGGCCAGTGCCTGAGCACCGACTGGCCGACCCTCCCCTGGCTCGCCCTCGACCGCGACCGCGACGGCGCGATCGACAGCGGCCGCGAGCTGTTCGGCAGCGGCACCGTGCTGCGCAGCGGCCGGCGGGCCAGCCACGGCTTCGAGGCCCTGGCCGAGCACGACCTCAACCGCGACGGCAAGATCGACGCCGCCGACCCCGTCTTCGCCGAGCTCGTGCTCTGGTCCGACGGCGACGGCGATCGCCGCGGCGAGCTGTCCGAGCTCGTGCCCGTCGGCCACGTCGACCTCGTCGCCATCCACCTCGACGTCGCCGTCCGCGCCGAGTGCGACGACCGCGGCAACTGCGGCCGCGAGCGCGCCCGCTTCGAGTTCAAAAATGCGGCCGGCGAGCTCCGCAGCGGCGAGGTCGTCGACGTCTACCTCGCCTGCCAGTGACCCGCGGCCCGGCCGCCTCGCATCCCTTTCCTCCTCACCGCGCGCGGTCGCCTGATCAGGCGGTCGTGCGCGGCTCCTTTTTCTCCGCCACGCGGTCGCTCCCCTCTTCGCTCCCGTGCGCCGACCTCGTCGTCACGGCGCCGACGACCACGAGTCCCGCCGCGGCGACGCCGTGAATCGCGTCGACCTGCACCCGGCGGGCCGCGCGACTTCGCCGACCGCGATCGCTTCCACCCGCGGCCGCGACGACGCTCGCCCTTCGTCGCCCCGGGTCTTGCCCTCGTGGTCGCGCCCGCGGCATGTTTCGCCCGTGTTCTCGCGCCGCACCGCCTGGCCGCCCGCCGACGAGCCGCCGCTCGTCGCGGGCCCCGGCGTCCTCGACCTCACGGTCTCCAACCCGACCGTCGTCGGCCTCCGCCACCCACCTGACCTTTGGGCCAGCCTCGGAGATCCAAGCAGCGCCGCCTACGACCCCGACCCGCTCGGCCTCCCGCAGGCGCGCGCCGCCGTCGCCGACTACTACCGCGCCCGCGTCCCCGGCCTCGACCTCGACCTCGGCGACATCTGCCTGCTGGCCGGCACCAGCGAGGCTTACGCCCACCTCCTGGCGATCCTCTGCGACCCCGGCGACGTCGTCCTCGTCCCCCAGCCCGGCTACCCGCTGCTGCCGATGATCGCCGACCTCGCCCACGTCGAGCTGCGGCCCTATCCGCTCCTGTACGACGGGACCTGGTCGATCGACCAGGCGGCCCTCGCCGCCGCCGTCGGCCCGCGGACCCGCGCGATCGTCCTCGTCGCCCCCAACAACCCGACCGGCAACTACCTCGCCCCCGACGAGCTCGCCGCCGTCGACGGCCTCGCCGCCGCGCGCGGCCTCGCCGTGCTCGTCGACGAGGTCTTCTTCGACTATCCCATCGGCCATGTCCCCCAGGACAGCCCGATCGCGGGCCCGCGGCAGGCCCTCACCTTCGTCCTGTCCGGCCTGTCGAAGGTCGCCGCCCTGCCGCAGCTCAAGCTCGCCTGGGCCGTCGCGCGCGGCCCGGGGCCGCTCGTGCGCGAGGCCATGCGCCGGCTCGAGCTCGTCGCCGACACCTACCTCAGCGCCGCCACCCCCGTGCAGCGGGCCGCCGCCGACCTCCTCGCCGCCGCGCCGGCCCTGCAGGCGGCGATCCGCGCCCGCGTCCGCGCCAACCTCGACCGGCTGCGCCGCGCCTGCGTCGGCACCTCGCTGAGCCTCCTCGACGTCGAGGCCGGCTGGACCGCGCTCGTCCGGCTGCCGCACCTGTTCGACGACGGCGGCCGCGGGTGGGCGCGCGAACTGCTGCACGCCGGCGTCCTGACCCAGCCCGGCGAGCTCTACGAGCTGCCCCCGGCCCACCTCGCGCTGTCCCTCATCACCCCCGAGCCCGAGTTCGCGGACGGCCTCGAACGCGTCACGGAGCGCGTCGCGCACGTGCTAGCCTCCGGCCCATGATCCCGCTGATCGGCCCCGACCTCGCCGCCTACGTCGACGCCCACACCACCGCCGAGTCGCCGCTGTTGGCCCGCCTGCGCGCCGAGACCCAGGCGAGCCTCGCCGCGCCGCAGATGCAGGTCGGCCACGTCGAGGGCGCGCTCCTGCGGATCCTCGTCGCCATCAGCCGGGCCCGCGACGTGCTCGAGATCGGCACCTACAGCGGCTACTCCGGCCTCGCCATGGCCAGCGCCCTGCCGGACGACGGCAAGCTCGTCACCTGCGACATCGACCCCGTCGCCACCGCCGTCGCCCGCCGCTACTTCGCCGAGTCGGGCCACGGCCACAAGATCGACCTCCGCCTCGCGCCCGCGCTCGACACCATCGCCGAGCTGGCCGCCGAGGGCCGCCGCTTCGACCTCGTCTTCATCGACGCCGACAAGCACAACTACGTCAACTACTGGAACGCCGCGCTCCCGCTGGTCCCCGTCGGCGGCCTCGTCGTCGCCGACAACACCCTGTGGAGCGGCAAGGTCGTCGCCCCCAAGGACGACAAGGACCGCGCCATCGTCGCCTTCAACAGCCACGTCGCCGCCGACCCGCGCGTCGAGCACGTCCTCCTCTCGGTCCGCGACGGCATCATGCTCGCCCGCAAGCTGCGCGATTAGCCATGTCCTCCGGGACATCTCTCCCCGCCGCCGCCCGCCCCTCTCTTTCGACCTGACTTGAACGCCATGTCCCAAGCGCCATCCACATGGTTCGCCGCCGATCCGGGCAAGGCCTGGACCGAGCGGTTCATCCTGCTCTACAGCCCGATCTGGATCGCCCTGGTCGCCTGGGCCCTGCTCAGCCGGGCCGTGCTCGCCTGGGACGACCCGACCTTCATCGGCTTCGGCCTGCTCGTCGGCCTGCCGCCGGTGCTGGTCCCGGCGCTGCTGCACGCCCGGCACCCGGACCTGCGCGGCACGCCGTGGTACGACAGCTACTGGTTCAAGTTCAACGCCTGGATCTTCCTGTTCGTCTTCGTCGGCACGTACTTCCTGACCCACTACTTCTTCGACGTGCTGGGCATGCGCTACGCCTTCCCGACCGAGTGGAACGGCGGCGCCGCGCTGGTCGGCCGCTCGCGCGGCGAGATCCCGCTGTTCATGTACCCGCTGACGCAGGCCTACTTCGTGACCTACCACGTCGTCATGCTGGTCTGCATCCGCCGCGTCCGCGGCCTGCTCGGCCTCGCCGAACCTGGCGCCGAGGACAGGTCCCCGCGGGCGACCCGGTTCGTCCGCCGGCTCGCGCTCGCCTGCGTCGTGTTCGGCCTGGCCTACGCCGTCTCGTTCGCCGAGACCTGGTTCATGGCCAGCGACGCGATCAGCGACTACTTCCGCTACGTCGACAAGGCGCGGATGCTCAAGTACGGCTCGCTGTTCTACGCCTGCTACTTCCTCGTCAGCCTGCCGCTGCTCGAGCGCCTCGACCCCGCCGGAGAGCGCACCCCGCTCGGCCAGGCCGTCCTCTCGAGCCTCGCCGCCGGCATGCTGGTGTTCTTCATCCTCGACCTGCTGACCTGGGTCATCGGCCCGATCGTGTAGCGCCATGGACGAGCCGACCCCCGACCTCCAGGCCCCGGACCTGTGGCTCGTCCTCGACGACGTCCACCCGTCCCTGGGCCAGCGCGGCCTCGGCCCCGGCTCGCGCTGGCCCATCCCGCCCGGCAGCCGGCTCACGGTCGGCGTGCGCGCCGTCGACCACATCCAGCTCCCGCGCCCTCGCGACGCCCTGCTCGGCGGCCAGACCGCCTACGTCCTGGTCCGCCGCGACGACGACCGCGTCGAGGTCCAGCACACCGGCCACATCGGCCACTTCCGCCTCGGCGGCCGGATCCTCAACAACACCGTCCACCCGCCGCCGGCCCTCGCCCCCGGCGAGGCCGTCGACCTCCTCACCGTCGACGGCGAGCTCGCCCTCCGCCTGCGCCTCCAGGCCGGGACCTGACCGCGACCTGCTCGATCGGGCATGTCTCTCGAGCCAGCTTCGAGGGGACATGCATTTCAGAACATGTCCCCAAGTAATGCTCCCCCCGTGACGTTACGTCCCCTCCGGTGGCCCGCCGACGCCGCGCCGCTCCAGGCGTTCGACGCGTCCTACCGCGCCTCGACGATCTTCGTCCCCGAGCTCGTCGGCCTGAGCGTGAGCCTGCGCGAGACCCACCGGAGCGTCCCCTTCACCAAGACCTATCCCGCCGAGACCCTCGTGGAAGCCGCCGCGACCGCGCCGTTCGCCGTCGTCGCCGAATCGGCGAGCGGCACGCTCGAGGGCTTCACCGCCGTACACCTGCGAGAGTGGAACCGCAGCGCCGAGCTGAGCGCGCTGTTCGTCGCGCCGGCCAGCCGCGGCCGCGGTCTCGGCCGGGCTCTGCTCGCCGCCGCCCTCGAGTTCGCCCGCGGCGCCCGCGTGCGCTGCCTGGGGCTGGAGACGCAAAACACCAACGCCCCCGCGATCCGCTTCTACCGGCGCGCCGGCTTCCGCTTCTGCGGCGCCCACACCGCGCTGTACGACCCCGCCACGGTCGCGCCGGAAGAGATCGCAGTGTTCTTCACCTACCCCCTCGACGCTCCGCCCTGCGAATGACGCGAGGCCGTCGCCCACGCGACGCTCGCCTCAGAACCGCAGCGCCCCGCCGACGAACTCCCACGCCGCCGACCGCCGTCCCCGGCGGTGCTGCAGCGCGTCGGCCACCAGCCCGCCCGCGGCCGTGGCGGCCAGCCCCAGGCCCGCGCCGATCAGCCCGAAGCCGGTCGTGTACAGCACCTCGCCGCGCTCGACCGCCTCGCCGACCCACGCCTCCGCCGCGTTGACGGTGACGAAGTAGGTCGTGCCGTAAGCCAGCGTCGCCACGCCCGCCCCGGCCACCGCGCCGCCGGCGATCGCCTCGGCCGTCCAGATCCGCCGGCGCAGCGCCTCGTCCCGCGCCAGCCCCGTCAGCCCCGCGACCAGCACGCCCGCGCCGAGCCCGAGCGCCGCCGCCCCGCCGCCGCCCCGCTCGGTCCAGATCGCCATCGGCCGCCGACAGCCGGCCACGCTCGCGCCTGTCCCGCAGGACATGTCTTTTAAAACACTCTCGCTGCCCCGCAGGCTGATCGCCGTGACCACCGCCCCGCCGACGATCCCCGCCCCGCCGACCAGCGGCGCCGCGATCGCCCACGACCGCCGCCGCCGCCGCTCGTCCGGAGCCACCGCGACCGCGCGCGGCGTCCGCGTCATGTCGGCGGCCAGCGTCGTCACCTGTCCCTTCGCGCTGGTCACCTCGAGCCGGGCCTCGGCGAAGCCCGGCCGCGTGATGCTCACCACCCAGCGCCCCGGGTCCAGCACCAGCGTCGCCGCGCCGCCCTCGAGCAGCTCGTCCCAGCGCGCCCGCAAGGTCAGCGCCTCGCCGTCGCCGTCGCGCGTCGCCGTCACCGTCAGCGGCTCGTCGGGCGCCACCGTCGGGTCGACCGCCAGGTGCACCGTCCCCGACTCGCGGGCCGCCGACGCCACCACCAGCTCGGCCACGTTGCGCGCGGTCCGATCCTGCGCTGTCCGCAAGGCCAGGTACCGCCGCGCCGCCAGCCGCGCGTGCGCCATCCGCCCGGCCTGCAGCCACGCCTGGCTGGCCAGGAGCAGCCCCTGCGGGTGCCCGCCCGCGCGGAAGCAGGCCTCGCCGCGCCGCGCCGCGCCCTCGACCTGCCCGTGCGCCAGCGCCTCCCCGGCCGCGCGCACGCAGTCGGGGGCGGGCACCAGGGCCATCCACAACGCCGCGCCGACGATGCTCACTGGATCTCCAGCCGCAGCGGCACGGTCAGCTGCGCCTGCGGCCCCGGCAAAAACCGCGACTTCTCGAGCTCCGCCGCCACGCAGGCCCTCGCGCTCGCCGGCACCGCCCCGTCGCCGCCGCGCACGCTCGCGCGCACGACCTCGCCGTCGCTCGCCACCACCACGCTGCCGGTCAGCGCCGTGCGCCGGCCGACCCCGATCGTGACATGCCCCAAAAGACAGGCCAAGAGCCGCGGCTCGCCCATCAGCGCCCGCGCCTGCGCGGCGATCTTGCGCCGTCGCTCCGCCGCCTCGCCGTCGGCCTGGGCCACCGGCACCCACAGCGACTCGCCGCCGCTCGCAGCCTGCGCCGGCTCGCCGACGACGGGCGAGCCCGACCCATCCACCTCGGCCGCGCCGCGCCACTCGACCCCGCCCGCGCTCGCACCCGCAGCCGCGCGCCGCTCGACCCCGCCGGGGTTCACGCCAGCGCTCGCCGCCCCGCGCCACTCGACCCCGCCCACGCTCGCACCCGCGCCCTCGCCGGGGTTCACGCCAGCGCTCGCCGCCCCGCGCCATTCGACTTCGCCGGACCCCGCGCGCGCGGCTCCACCCGGCGCGACGCCGCCAGCAGTCGCGCCCCACTCGCCGCCTCCTGCGCCCGGACCCCTGGCGCCCGCGCCGGCTGCAGCGTCCCCGGCATGTACACCCGCTTCATCTCCGGCGTCCGCGGCATTCGCCCCGCCGCTCGCCCCCGCAGCCCCCCCGGCTCGCGGACCCGCGACCTCGGCGCTCGCCCCTTCGCCGTCGCGCTTCGACCCATCTGTCTCTTTCGACATGCGCGAAACAACATAAACCATCGCACATGTCCCGACGAACATGGCCCCGAGGACCAGCGCCAGCGCGCGCCGGGCCGGCGTCCCGCTCGCCCGCGAGCCGGCCCGCGCCATCGCGGCCGAGAACCCGGGCGCGCGGCCCTGGGTCGTCGACCCGGCCGCGCGCGGCGCCTCGCGGATCGTCGACAGCCCCGCGTCGCTGTCGCCGGCCGCGATCGCCGGCGCCTGCGCGTCCATCTCTTTGCGCCGGGGCTCGTCGTGCGCCGCCTCGACGCGCCCCGCCCCGGGCCCCCGCGTCGCTCCTGCGTCCGCGCCGCGGCCCGCGTCGCCGCCGTGGGCCCGGCGCTCCGCTCGCCGCGTCTCGTCGCCTCGGCGCGTCCACTCGCCGGTCGTGCCGGCCGTGCTGTCTCGCCGCTCGGGCATCGCGCCGATGATACACGCCTGGCAAGCGGGGCGCGCGCAGGCGCGCATCGCGGCATTTGCTGCTACCCTGCGCGCCGCGACGATGCCCGTCGAGCTCCACTTCGATCACGGCACGCTCGTCGTCCTCGGCGTCCCCGAGGGCGACGCGCGGCTGGCTGCGCTCGTGAGCTTCGACCGGCGGACCGGCACGCACCGCGCACCGGCGCACCGTTACCGCGCGATCGTCTCGCATCTTCACAACGCCCACATTCCTTACGTCGACAAAGCTCGCACCTACGATCGTCTCGATCTCGCGCTGTCGGGCCCGCTCGAGCCGTTCCCGCACCAGCGCGACGCCCTGGCCGCGTGGCGGGCGGCCGGCGGCGTCGGGGTGGTCGAGCTGCCCACGGGCGCGGGCAAGACGATCCTCGCCGTCCTCGCCATCGTCCACACCGGGCGACCCGCGCTGATCGTCGTGCCCACCATCGACCTCATGCTGCAGTGGCAGCAGGTGCTGGGACACTGGCTGCAGCGACCGATCGGCCTGCTCGGCGGCGGCAACAGCGAGGCCCGCGAGATCACCGTCACCACCTACGACTCGGCCGCCGCCCAGACCGAGTTCCACGGCAACCGCCACGGCCTCCTCGTGTGCGACGAGTGCCATCACCTGCCCGCGCCGGCCTACCGCTTCATCGCCCAGGGCTGCCTCGCCCCGTTCCGGCTCGGCCTCACCGCCACCTTCGAGCGCCCCGACGGCCTCCACAACGTCGCCGCCGAGCTGCTCGGGCCCGTGTGTTACCGGGCCAACATCGACGAGCTCGAGGGCGACTACCTCGCGCCGTACGAGGTCAAGTCGCTGGCGGTCGCCCTGACCGAGGAGGAGCAGGGCCGCTACGACGAGGCGCGCGCGCTCTACATCGACTTCCTGCGCGGCAGCGGCGTCAGCCTCGACCGCCCGGGCGGGTGGGCCCAGTTCATCGCCGTCTGTCACCGCAGCGAGGAGGGCCGGCAGGCGTTCGCCGCCTACCGCGAGCAGAAGCGGATCGCCTTCACCGCCCAGGCCAAGATCGAGGCCCTGTGGCGCCTGCTCCTGCGTCACCGCCGCGACCGGATCCTCGTGTTCACCGAGGACAACGACACCGTCCACCGCCTGTCGCGGCTGTTCCTCCTGCCGGTCATCACCCACCAGACCCCGCCCAAGGAGCGCGTCTCGCTGCTGGCGCAGTTCGCCTCCGGCGCGCTGCCGGTGCTGCTCACCTCCAAGGTCCTCAACGAGGGCGTCGACGTGCCCGACGCCAACGTCGGCGTGATCCTGTCCGGCAGCGGCTCGGTCCGCGAGCACGTCCAGCGCCTCGGGCGCATCTTGCGCAAAAAGGAGGGCAAGCGGGCGATCCTCTACGAGCTGTGCACGGCCGTCGCCGCCGAGCACGGCGTCAGCGAGCGCCGCCGCCAGCACCGCGCCTACCAGAAGGAGCCGCAGCCCCGCCGCGGCCCCGCCGCGCTCCGTCCAGGTCCGATCGACCAGGTCCCGGGCGACATGCCCGATCGGGCAGGCTCCTCAAGCCATGTCCCGAGCGACATGTCCGAAGCGCCCGCCTCGCGCCAGCGACACCCGCAGGACCGCGCCGACCTCCCGACCCCCGCCGAGGGCGAATGCTGACCCGCGACCTCCTCGTCTACCGCCGGGTCAAGGGCGTGCGCCTGCGCCCGACCTTCATCGACCCCGACGACGACGACCACATCGCCACGGCGGGCGCGCTGATCGAGCTCCTCACCCACGGCGCCGGCGAGCCGCGCGGGGCGATCGACGAGGCCGCCGACGCCATCTGCGGCGAGGCGCGCAAGGTCAAGGTCGCCCGCGGCCTCTACAAGCTGCTCACCGACCGCTGCGAGTGGGACGACCCCGGCGACACCGCCATGGCGCTGCGCGCGGCCGCCTTCGCCCGCAGCGCGGCGGTCCTGCGCGACCTGTCCGAAGAGTCATCCCTGTCCGACTACCTCGCCGCCGTCGCCGCCGGCCTGCCGCGGCCGCTCGCCGACGTGCGGGCCCACCTCTACGACGACCTCGCCGAGCACCGGCGCCTCTTGTCGGCCAAGCTGCCGACCCCGGCCGCCCTGCTGGCCCGCTACAACCTCGCGCTGGCGCAGGGCCTCGTGCTCTACGCCGGCAGCCTCGACCTCCGGGCGCCGAGCCCCGGTCCGCTCGAGCTGCGCAAGCTGCTGCGCTGGCTCCGCTTCTCCCGCCTGGTCGCCGACGTGCGCCGCGACGGCGACGGCTGGCACCTGCGGATCGAGGGCCCGGCCGCGCAGCTCGACATGCAGAAGAAGTACGGCCTGCAGCTCGCCACCTTCCTCGGCGCCGTCCCCGTGCTCGGCAAGTTCACCGTCGAGGCCGACATCGACCTCCCGCGCCAGCCTCGCGCCCGGCTCTACCTCGACCACAAAGATCCGCTCAAGGCGCTCGACGACGGCCCGCTCGGCCACATCCCGCCGGAGATCGAGCTCGGCATGGCGAGCCTCGGCGACGCCCGCTGGACCCTCGACCCGATGCCCGAGCTGCGCCACGTCGGCGCCGCCGGCATGTGCGTGCCCGACTTCGCCCTCCGCGACGCCGCCACCGGCAAGAGCGTCGCCGTCGAGCTGTTCCACCGCTGGCACCGCCACGCCCTCCTGCGCCGCCTCGACGAGCTCGCCGCCCGCCCCGACCCGCACTTCCTGGTCGGCGTCGACCTCAGCCTCGCCAAGGACGAGGCCCTCGCCGCCCGCCTCGCCGCCGCCCCGCAGGTCTTCACGTTCAATAAGTTCCCGACCTGGAAGCGCCTGCAGCCGCTGCTCGAGCCGATCGGCAGCCTGCTCTGAAGGCCAGGTCGGAATGAGGTGCCCCCAGGGACATGTCCCCTGGACCAGCCCGCGCCGGCCCGCAAGCACCCGCCCGCGGCCTGTCGCCGACGCATCCCGCTCGACATGTCCGATCGGACATGTCACTTCTGGTCCGCACGGACGAGCCCACGCGGGCCGCCCCAGCCCACGCTCGCTCCTGGCTCCGCATCCGCCGCGCTCCGCTCTCACTTGCCCGATCGGTCATCCCGGACCGCCCCGAGCCCGCGGCTCGCTCCTGGCTCCGCATTCGCGACGCCTCCTCGCCTGCCCGATCGGCCAGCTAGAACGCCCCCGAGCCCACGGCTCGCTCCTGGCTCCGCATCCGCGGCGTCCCGCGCTCACCTGCCCGATCGGCCAGCTCGGACCGCCCCGAGCCCGCGGCTCGTTCCTGGCTCGGCGTCCGCGACGCCCTGCCCTCACCTGCCCGATCGGCCAGCTCGGACCGCCCGAGCCCGTGGCTCGCTCCGGGCTTCGCGGCTCGCGCAGTCGCGCTCACTCTTGCGAGTCGAGGTTGTCGCGCACCATCTCGGTCGTGCGGGCGATCGCCTCGATCTCCTGGGGCGAGAACCCGGCGAACGCGCGGTCGAGCAGCGCGTTCGACACCTCGAGCAGCTTCGGCAGGGCCGCGTAGGCGCGGCGGGTCGGCCGTACCAGGATGGCGCGGCTGTCGGCGGGGTCGGACGTGCGCTCGACCCAGCCCACGCCTTCGAGCGCGCGGACGAAGCGGCCGACCGTCACCTCCGACAGGCCCATCAGGCTCGCCAGCTGGCGGGCGGTCAGCGGCGCGCGCTCTTGAAACAGGTGGATGAGCACGCCGAGCTGCGCCGGCGTCACGTCCTGGAGCCCCGACTCGACCAGCAGGTCGGCGACCTTGCGCTCGAGCTCGCGGTGGATCCGCGAGAGGTTGAGGTACGCCTCGCTCTGCAGCCGCCGCAGGCGCAGCTCGGACCCGGTCGTCGCCATCGCCCGCGCTTTCTACCAGAGCCGCGGCGCCGCAGGCTGCGCGTCCGATCGTCATCGCCGGCGCGCGCCAGCTGACAAAATGTCACGCGCGCGCTGCTGTCCGCGTGTGGCAAGCCGCGCCGCGCCAAACTCCCGCGAGGTCTTCGCCTGTGGCATCCTGGTTGCACAGCCGTCGAGCGCTGCCACCGCCCATGCGTACGCACGACCTCTCGCGTCCTGCCGCCCTCTTCCTCGCCGGCCTGTGCGCCCTCGGGCCGCTCACCGCCTCCGCCCAGACCCCGCCCTCCGGCGGCACCGGCGGCATGGGCGGCTCGGGGGCCAAGTTCCCCCCGGCCGACGCGTTCACGATCCAGTACTGGCTCCTCAACGAGAAGGGCGACTTTCTCCGACCGCTGACGGAGAAGTACTTCAATCAGTTCCTCAACCGGGCCCGCTGCCAGTGCGGGCAGCAGGTCGGCGTCATCATCCGTCTCAAGAAGACGATGGCGGCCTACGACACTGGCCAGCAGCTCCAGAGCTTCGTCGGCTCGCAGTGCTCAATGGCCGAGACGTCGCTCGCCGGCCAGTTCCGCCGCTGCGCCCAGTTCAGCGCCGAGCTGGTGCCCACCTATCAGATGGGCATCACCACCACGTTCCACCCGATCTGGCTGGGCTTCGGCGTCAATCCCGACACTCCGTCGCGCCTTCCCAGCGAGGCGACCACCGCGGGCAAGTGCGAGTCCAACGTCACCGGCGAGGCCGGCGTGTGGATGTGCGCGCCCAACATGAACAACACGCAGAACTGCCAGGCCGACGAGTTCTTCATTCAGGGCTCGCAGAACATCAACCTCCCGAGCAAGACGGGCGGCCTCAAGTACGACTTTCAGCCGCCGCTGCTGAAGATCGACAACTTCAAGGCCGAGCCCGGCGACGGCGCCGTCGTCCTCAGCTGGCAGGCCGGCTCGGGCGACGTCAACGGCTTTCGTGTGTTGTGCGAGGAAGCGGCGACCGGCCAACCGGTCCCCGGTCTTTCGAAGACCGCGCCCGACCCGTACGCCATCCCGAACGGTCAGTTCTTCTACACCAAGGACAACCTCTGCCCGGACGGCCCCTTCAGCACGTTCAACTCCGGCGAGGACAACCCGCTCGGCACCACCAGCGACGGTGACGACACAGGAACCGACACCGACACCGGTGGCACCGATACGCTCGGCGACACTGGCGGTGACACCGGCGGCACCGTCGAGAACACCGAGTGCGGCAACGAGATCATCGAAGCCGGCGAGGAGTGCGACGACGGCGAGGCCAACGCCGACGATGGCGCCTGCAGCACCGACTGCAAGCGAAGCAGCTGCGGCGACGGCCGGGTCGAGGCAGGCGTCGAGGAGTGCGACGACGGCAACGACGAGGACGGCGACGCTTGCACAAACGCGTGCAAGATGGCGACGTGCGGCGACGGCAGCCTGTGGGTCGGCATGGAGCTCTGCGACATGGGCGACCTCAACGTCTCCGACGGCGAGTCGCCCTGCAACGCGGTCTGCCAGACCGTCGACTGCGGGCTTCTGGGCACCTGCCCGCAGTGCGGCAACGGGAACGAGACGGACGATCTCGGGGTTCCCGAGGAGGATCGGTGCGATCAGGGCGCGCTGAACTCGAATCACGCCTTCTGCAAGAGCGACTGCAGCAGGAATGAATGCGGCGACGGGTTCGTGCTCAGCGACCCGCCGGACGGCGTCCTCCCGGAGGAGTGCGACGACGGCGAGAACGGCGACAACACCGACGCCTGCACCGAGGGTTGCCTGCGCGCCTACTGCGGCGACGGCTTCGTGTGGGACGGAGTCGAGCAGTGCGACGACGGCAACGACGTCGACACCGACGAATGCACGAACACCTGCCGCCTGCCTGCCTGCGGCGACAGCATCGTCCAGGCCGGCGAAGACTGCGACCTCGGCATCAACAACAGCGACACATCGAGCTGCAGCCCCGACTGCAAGTTCACCGCCAGCGCCGGCATGTTGAGCCTCGACTGGCGGTACGTGTGCAGCGACCACATCCCATTCAGCACCAAGAGCTACCGGATTCGGGGCCTCGAGAACGGCAAGGAGTACAACTTCATGCTCGTCCCGTACGACTTGATCGGGAACCCCGCGCCGGTCGCCACGATCGCGCGGGGCATCCCGGTCGAGACCTACGACCTGTGGGAGCAGTGCGAGGCCGACGGCGGCATCTGCGGCGCCTCCGGCTATTGCAACGTCAGCGACGACTCGAGCGGCGGCCTGGCCCTGTTCACCGCCCTCGCAGCGTTCGGCATCGGCGGCCTCGGCGTCGCCAACCGGAGAAGGAACCGCGCGTGATCGCCCTCGCCTTGACCCTCCTGGCCGCGCCCGCGCCGGCCGACATGACGATCACGGGTGACGCCGGCCAGGCCCCGCCGCCGACCGACCCCGCCACCGTCCCGCCTGCGTCACCTGGCCCGGAGGCCAGCCCGCCCGCCGGCGCCACGACCACCACCCAGACCCGCCAGGGCGATCTGTTCGGCCCGCCCTACGGCTCGCGCGTCGGAGAGAAGCGCGAGGGCGAGGTGTGGCGGCCGATCGAGGGCCCGACCTACGAGAAGCAGCCGGTCCCGAGCGAATCGGCGGTCACCGGCCAGAGCAACCCCGACCTCACCGACAGCCTGAAGAAGAAGCAGGCTCCCCCGACCGGCGAGAGCAAGCAGCGGTTCGCGCTCGAGGTCAAGATGGGCACCTACTTGCCCGACGTCGACCGCAACTGGAGCGGCGAGGGCTTCGGCCCCTACGCCAAGATCTTCGGCGAGACCGACAACGACGGCGTCACCATCGGCCAGCCGAAGAAGAGCATCTACGGCGGCCTCGCCTTCGAGTGGCAGATCACCAAGAAGCTGGCCGGCCCGATCGGCATCGGCGTGCAGTGGACCATGGCCCGCGACAAGGCCCAGGCCCCGCTGGCCGAGCCGCCGGACGAGGGCTACACCCGCAGCCGCGCCGACACGGTCCGCTTCACCGTCATGCCGATCGCCCTGCAGGCGGTCTACCGCTTCGAGCTGCTGGCCGACAAGGTCCGCTGGGCCCCGTTCGTCCCCTACGCCAAGGCCGGCCTCGCCTACGCCTTCTGGTGGACCAAGAACGGCAACGGCAACATCGCCGTGCTCAAGGACGGCGACAACAAGGTCGTCGACCGCGGCCGCGGCGGCGTGTGGGGCTACCAGATCAACCTCGGCATGATGCTGCGGCTCGACTTCCTCGACCCCGGCACCGCCCGCACCTTCGACCGGATCTCCGGCATCAACCACACCTACCTGTTCGGCGAGTGGCAGCTGACCCGCCTGTCCAACTTCGGCCGCAAGGACAGCATGAACCTCGGCGACAGCACCTGGATGGTCGGCCTGGCCGCGGAGTTCTGAGGCACCTGCGCCTCAGGGCATGCTCGATGGGACATGGCGCCTGGAGCATGTCCCGACGGACATGCCTTCAAAGACTGTCGACGCCGCGCGCCGACCGACTCTCCCGGGCCGCTCGGTCGAGCGGTCATCACAGCGAATCGCGGACCGGTGTCATCGAAGCGACCGCGTCGACGGCTCATCGCCGCAATCCACACATGCTCCTCAGGACATGTGCGACCGCCCCGCTGCCCACCGACCTGCCCCGAGGGACACTGTCGGCACCGCGCCGCGCTCACCGATACACGTGCCCCTGCCCCTGCAGCGCGTTCTCGATGCGCGTCAGCTCGCGCAGGATCGCCTCGATGCGCTGGTCCATCGGCGGGCGCCCCGGCGCCTTCACGTGGGCCCGCTCGAACGCCCCGTTCTCCGCCTCCATCGCCCCGCGGATCGCCCCCACCCCGGCGCCGAGCGCCTCGAGCTCCTGGCGCTCGTGCGGCTGCAGCCCGTCGATCATCGCCAGGTACAGCCCGACCTCGCGGCTCGCGTCGAGCAGGACCGCGTCGAACGCCTCGATGTCTTCGTCGGTGCGGGTCAGGTCGGTGGCCAGGTGGTCGCGCACCGCCTGCAGCGGCGACTCGAGCCAGATCCGCAGCGTCCGCGTCTCGCGGGCCACGCGGGCCAGCGTCTCGCTGAGGTGGGCCAGCTGCAGCGGCTTCTCCTGGCCCGACTCGAGGTAGCGGCGGGCCGCCTCGTCGGCGCGGCGCAGACGGACGAACCCGTAGCCGACCACCAGCACCGTCACGGCGGCGATGAACAGCGTCTCCATCTCACTCGGCGGCGCCGCCCGTGTCGGCGAGGTTGGAGGCGCGCAGCTTCTCGACGCGCACGGCGCTGAACTTGAACTCGGGGATCTTGCCGAACGGATCGAGGGCGTCGGAGGTGAGGACGTTGGCCGCCGCCTCGCGCCAGCAGAACGGGATGAAGATCGAGCCGGCCCCCGGCGCCTCGCTGGCGCGGACCTTGAGCGTGATGCTGCCGCGCCGGCTCGTCACCGCGATCTCGTCGCCCTCGAGCAGGCCGAGCGCCGCCATGTCGCCCGGTCGCATGTCGGCGTACGGCTCGCTCTCGATCGCCTCGAGCGCCGAGGCCCGCCGCGTCATCGTCCCGGTGTGCCAGTGCTCGAGCAGGCGCCCGGTCGTCAGCACGAACGGGAACTCCGGGCTCGGCAGCTCGTTCGGCGGCGCGAACTCGGCCGGCACGAACTTGCCGCGGCCGCTCGGGAAGTCCTGCTCGAACAGCACCACCTGCCCGTCCTCGTGGACCGGGTCCTTGCACGGCCACAGCTTGCCTTCGAGCCCGAGGGTCTCGTAGGACAGGCCGCGGTAGCTCTCGGTCAGCGCGGCGAACTCGGCGAACACGTCCTCGATGCGGGTGAACTCGAAGCCGGGCACGCCCATGCGCCTGGCGATCTCGCACATGATGTCCCAGTCGAGCCGCGCCGCGCCGGGCAGCTTCAGCACGGGCCGGCCGATCTGCACCCGCCGGTCGGTGTTGGTGTACGTGCCCGTCTTCTCGAAGAAGCTCGACGCCGGCAGGACCACGTCGGCGAACTCCGCCGTCTCGGTCAGGAAGATGTCCTGCACCACCAGGAAGTCGAGCGCCGCCAACGCCTTGCGCACCTTCTCGGTGTTGGGGTCGCTGACGAACGGGTTCTCGCCCTGCACGTACATCCCGCGGACGTCCTTCTGCAGCGCCGCGTGCATGATCTCGACTACCGTCAGCCCCGGCTTCGGGTCGAGCTTCGTGCCCCACGCCGCCTCGAAGCGCTCGCGGATCGCCGGGTCCTTCACCGACTGATAGTCGGGGAACACCATCGGGATGAGCCCCGCGTCGCTCGCTCCTTGCACGTTGTTCTGCCCGCGCAGCGGGTGCAGGCCGGTGCCCGGGCGGCCGACCTGGCCCGTCAGCAAGACCAGCGAGATCAGGCAGCGCGCGTTGTCGGTGCCGTGGACGTGCTGGCTGACGCCCATGCCCCAGAAGCAGATCGCCGCGCGCGCCGAGCCCCACGTCACCGCGACGTCGACGATCTCCTGCTCCGCGAGCCCGCACAGCTGCGCCGCCACCTTCGGCGGGTAGTGCTCGACCGTCGCCTTCAGCCGCTCGAAGCCCTCGGTGCGCTCGGCGACGAACTGCCGATCGTAGAGCCCGCGGCGGATGATCTCGTGCAGCACCCCGTTGAAGAACGCGACGTCGGTGCCGGGACGGATCCGCACGTAGCGGTGGGCGAAGTCGGCGAGCTGCGGCCGGTGCGGGTCGATCACCAGCAGCTTGCAGCCGCGCTTGGCCGCCTGCTTGAAGAACGTCGCCGCCACCGGGTGGTTGCTGGTCGCGTTGGTGCCGACCAGCATCGCGACGTCGCTGTTCTCGATGTCGCGGAAGGTCGTCGACACCGCGCCCGAGCCGATCGTCTCCATCAGCGCCGCCACCGACGACGCGTGGCACAGGCGCGTGCAGTGGTCGACGTTGTTGGTGCCGAAGCCGACGCGGACCAGCTTCTGGAACAGGTACGCCTCCTCGTTGCTGCCCTTGGCCGAGCCGAAGCCGGCCAGCGCCGACGAGCCGTGGCGCTCGCGGATCTCGAGCAGCCGCCGCGCCACCAGGTCGAGCGCCTCGTCCCAGCTCGCCTCGCGGAAGTGCGGCATCACCTCCGCGTAGTCGACCAGCCCGCCCGGGCGCCTCCCCTCCTTGACCCGCAGCGCGCTCGACAGCGGCCCCTTCGGGTAGCTGCCCTCGCGCCGGATCAGCGGCTGCGTCAGCCGCTGCGAGTGCGTCGCGTAGTCGAAGCCGTAGCGGCCCTTGACGCACAGGCGGCGGTCGGACACGCGGCTGTCCCGGCCGTCGATCCACACCACCTTGTTGTTCGCCTCGTCGACGTGGGCGGTCACGCTGCAGCCGACCCCGCAGTACGGGCACAGCGTCGGCACCTGCGTCAGCGCGGCCGGCGGCGGCGGGACCACGGGCGCCGGCTCCGGCGCGGGCGCCAGCGGCAGCGGCCGGCGGCGCTTCGGCGCCAGCGGCTTGTTGACCAGCGCGTCGGTCGGGCACGCGTCCATGCACTCGCCGCACGACACGCACGACGAGCTGCCCATCGGCAGGTCGAGGTCGAACGCGATCTTGGCCCGGTAGCCCTTGCCCGAGCGCGTGATCACCTCGTTGCTCTGCAGCTCGTCGCACGCGCGCACGCAGCGGTCGCACAGGATGCAGGCCTGGTGGTCGACCCCGATCACCGGCGACGACGGGTCCTGCGGCCGACCTGTCCCTCGGGGCAGGCCGAGCAGATCGCCGGCCGCGCCCGCGCCCACGAGCCCGTAGCGCTCTCCGAGCGCGACCAGGTCGCTGCCCTCGGGGCGCTGCTGCGACGGCGCCTGCGGCTGGTCGGCCAGCAGCAGCGCCGTGAGCATCTTGCGGTGGGCGTCGATCGCCGGCCCGCTGGCGGTGACCTTCATGCCCGGCTCGCACGGGCGCACGCAGCTGGCCGCGAGCACGCGGCCGCCGACGTCGACCACGCACATGCGGCACACGCCGACCGGGCGGTAGCGCGGGTCGTGGCACAGCACGGGGATCTCGATCCCGGCGGCGCGCGCGGCCTCCCAGATCGTCGATCCGGCGGGCGCGCGCACGACGACGCCGTCGATGGTGAGTTCGACCTCGGGCGGAGCCGCGGACATCGTCTCTGCATCATAGCGCCGAAGATCGGCGGCCGTGACCGCCCCCGCCCGTCATCACGCGGGCCGCGCCGTGCTTTCGGCCACATCGCGACCGGTGTACGCTCGGGTCACCGTGGCCAACGCCAAGAGATACCGCTGCCTCGTCTGCGAGCACATCTACGACCCCCGCGAGGGCGATCCCGGCACCGGCATCGCCCCCGGGACGGCGTTCGAGGACATCCCCGACGACTGGTACTGCCCCGACTGCGGCGCCACCAAGGCCGACTTCGAGCCCATCGAGGACTGAAGCCCAGGCCAAGCCGACGCCCCGCCACCTGGCCCTTGGGACCTGTCCGGATGAGCTCGCCGGTGGTCGCGGGCGCGGCCGTCGTCACGCCGTTCGGGCCGGTCCGGGGGCGCCTCTCGATCGCCGCGCGCGGCGAGCCGAGCGCCGCCTGCGCGGCCGCGCGCGGCGGCATGGGTCCACACAGCCCCAGCCGTCGCAGACGGCCGCAGTTCGCCCGTCTGCAGCCGTTTCGCGGCGGGCTCCGAGACCCCAACGTGGCGCACTGCGCTCCGAGTTTGCTCTGGACGGGGAACCGTAAACCCTGCACCCTGGAGGGCGTGACGACACGTGCTCCACGGGTCTTGGTTGTTGAGGACGACGCGGCGACGGCCAGGGTGGTCAAGGGCGCGCTGACCGAGGCCGGGTTCGTCGTCGAGACCCTGGACAAGGGCTTCCTGCTGGTCGCCGTCGTCATGCGGTTCCAGCCCGACATGGTGGTGCTCGACCTCAACCTCCCGGACATGCGGGGCGACACGGCCATGAAGATGGTCCGGCGCGCCACCAACGTCGGCGGCAAGACCCTCCCGGTCGTCATCCTCAGCGGCATGCCGATCGAGCAGCTGATGGAGATCCAGGGCCACCTGGGCGCCGTGGGCTGCATCCAGAAGCCGGCCTCGCTCGACACCATCGTCGACCGCCTGTGCCAGCTCCTCTCGTGGCCGCGCAAGGATCGCAAGCCCGAGGCCGCCTCCTGACCGGCCGGCCGGCTGACAGGACCGCCGGGACATGTCCGTTCCGACATGTCTCGAAGATCTACCCGATGCGGCGCGATGACGGCCGCACGCGCCCCCTGGGACGGACCGTCCGCGTCCGGCGCGTCGAGGCCGCGGTCGACCTGTCCGCAAGGCCATCTCGGCCGCGCCCCTGACCGCGCGGGCGCACGTCGACGCGGCGCCTCGCGCCGGGCGGCTGCGCTAGCATCGGCGGCGATGTCGGTCCGCCGCTGCGCCCTCGCGTTCGCCGTCTTGCCGCTGCTCCCCGGCTGCTTCAAGGACGACGGCGCCGCGCTGACCCAGACCGCGGGCTCGCTCGAACCGAGCACCTCGACCGGCGCCGACCCGAGCACGACCACCACCGGGGCGCTCGACTCGACCACCACGAGCGGCGGCAGCGAGTCCGCCGCCGCCACCGGCGAGCCCGTCACGACCGGCACCACCGCCGCCCCGCTGTGCCCGGGCGAGATGCAGTGCACGCCGGACGAGGTCATGGACACCGGGGCGCTGTGCGACCCGTGCGGCCGCCTGCGTCGCACCTGCCAGGCCGACTGCACCTGGGGCCCCGACGAGTGCGTCGAGGACGCGAGCTCGTGCGCCTACTGGTACCTCGACGACCCCCGGCTCGGCTGGCAGCGCGTCGCCCTGCCCCAGCCGCCGCCCCGCCACGCGCCCGCGGCCCCGGCGATCGCGGCCTTCGACCTCCGCGCCCACGACCGGATCGTCGTCCTGACGGAGACCACCTACCACGTGCTGCAGGGCAGCGATCAGACCTGGCTCGCCTCGGGCCCCCGGAGCGACGTGTTCCCCGACCTGCCGTTCTCGCTGCTGCAGTCGTACGCCGTCCACAACGCCGAGTTCGACACCTACGACGTCTACGCCGTCGGCGACCCGCTGGCGTGGATCTACACCCTGGCGATCCAGCCAGACGGCTTCACGAGCCAGTACGCGCTCGAGGGTCCGTGCTGCAGCTCGTTCACCCCGCTCGTCAGCCCCGGCTCGCCCGCGGCCGTGCGCGACCTCTACGTCGACCTCGACGCCCCGTTCCCGTACGTCAGCGGCGAGTTCTACGCCACCTGCATCGAGGAGTTCGCCCTGCTCGGCAGCTACGCCGCCTGGCTGACGCCGACCGACGTCTACGTGCAGGACGTCGCCCTGTGCTTCCAGATGGTCGCGCAGAGCTCGCTCGCCGCGTTCGCCCCGTTCGCCGCCCCCGGGGCCCCGCCGGGCGAGCGGCTCGGCGGCGCCGCGATGCTCGGCGAGCGCCTCTACGTGTTCGCCGGCGACTGACCTGCCCCTTCGGACCTGCCCTCTTCGCCCTGTTCGTTCGTACCTGTGCGTTCGAGCCTGCGCGAAAGGACAGTCCACGGCAGGCACAGCGCCGCCGCCACCGCGCACAGCCCGGACGTCGCCAGCCCGAGCGCCCCGAGCCCGCTGTACAGCCAGCCCGCCGCGACGTCGCCGCCGCGGTACAGCGCGGTGTCGATCAGGTGCTTGGCCTTGTACTTGGCCTCGCGCCCGGCCTGGGTGAACAGCACCTCGCGGGCCGGCTTGGCCAGCGAGAAGTCGGCCGCGCGGCGCAGCACCTGGAACCCGATCAGCACCGCCAGCACCGGCGAGGCCGCCAGCACCGCGAAGCCGACCAGCGAGATCAGGGGCAAGAGCGCCAGCGTCCAGCCGACCCCGAGCCTGGGGATGATGCGCCCGACCGCCAGCCCCTGCAGGGCCACGCTGATCGCGTTGACGACGAAGTCGGCCTTGGCGAACAGCGCCGTGCGCTCGCCCGGGTCGGCGATCGCCGCCTTGACGATCCGCGCCTGCTCGAAGTAGGCAAACGTCGCCGTGGTCGTGAGCAGCACGATCCACAGCGAGATCCCGCGCAGCCGCGGCGAGCGGGCGATCAGCCCGAACGCCGCCAGCGCCCCGCCGCCGATCGGCCGGGCGTCCATCGACATGGCCTTTTGCACATGTTCTTCGGAACCTGTACGAAACGACCGCATCAGCCCGCGCGCGCACGCGATGGCGCCCTCGAGGAACAGCGCCGCCAGCAGCACCAGCGCCGGCGCGCCGAGGTGGGGCACCAGCGCGGCCGTCAGCAGCGGGCCCAGCAGCGCGCCGGCGCTGCCGCCGGCCGCGACCAGGCCGAACAGGCGCTCGCCCTGCTCGCGGCGCCACAGATCGGCCATCAGCTCCCAGAACACCGACACGACCAGCAGGTTGTAGACGGCCGCCCACACGAAGAAGCTGCGGCCCGTCCACACCAGCACCGCCCCGTCGGCGAGCGCGAACAGGGCGACGAAGCCGAGCAGCACCAGCGCGCAGAAGCGGTACACCAGCGGCACGATCGTGCGCCGGCCGAACCGCGCGACCACCCACGAGTAGACCGGCACCGCCGCCAGCATCACCACGAAGGTCGCGGAGAACAGCCACGGCAGCCCGTCGACCCCGCCGGCCGCCCCCATCTCGTCGCGCAGCGGCCTCAGGATGTAGAAGGAGCACAGCGCGCAGAACAAAAGCCCCGCCGACCACAGCGCCCCCGGCAACTCCTCGCGCCGCAGCGGCGCGATCGCCCGCGCCGCTCGCCACACCCGACCCTCGTCTTCTGCCATTCGCCGCGATTGTAGAAGGACACCCGCGCCGCGGGGCCGCGCCTGCAGCCGCGCGCCCGAACACCGCCTCACATCGACGCGGCGAAACCCCGCCGCGGGCCCGCGGGTCGTACCACCCACCGAGCCCTGCATGAGCCTCGCACGCCGCCGCTTCCTCCGCCTCGCCAGCGCCGCCCTCGCCCTCGCCGCATGTCGCCGGTCGGGCGAACAGACCGCCGCGCCCACCGCCTCGAACGGGACCCCGCCGCCCGCCGATCCGCCGCTGCGCCCCGAGCCGGTGCTGCTCGGCGGACAGGGGCAGAAGATCCTGATCCTCGGCGGCACCGCCTTCCTCGGCCCCGAGCTGGTCGAGGCGGCGCAGCGCCGCGGTCACTCCGTCACCCTGTTCAACCGCGGCAAGACGCGCCCCGAGATGTTCCCCAACGTCGAGAAGCTCCGCGGCGACCGCGACGGCGACCTCAAGGCGCTCGAGGGCCGCACGTGGGACACCGTGATCGACACCTCCGGCTACGTCCCGCGGATCGTCAAGGCCTCGGCCGAGCTGCTGGCGCCGAACGTCCGCCAGTACGTGTTCGTGTCGACGATCTCGGTCTACGCCGACACCAGCCAGGTCGGCATCGACGAGACCTCGCCGGTCGCCGTCGCCCCCGATCCGAAGACCGAGGACGTCCCGGCCCACTACGGCGCGCTCAAGGCCCTGTGTGAGCAGGCCGCCGAGGCGGCCCTGCCCGGGCGGACCACCGTCGTCCGCCCCGGCCTCATCGTCGGCCCGGGCGACGGCAGCGACCGCTTCACCTACTGGCCCGTGCGCGTGGCCGCCGGCGGCGAGGTGCTCGCGCCAGGCGACCCGTCGAACCCGGTGCAGTTCATCGACGTCCGCGACCTCGCCGACTTCATCATCACCACGATCGAGGGCGGCCACGTCGGCATCTACAACGCCAACGGCACGCCGATGCCGATGGGCGACCTGCTGAACGGCACCAAGGCCGCGCTCGCCAGCAACGCCGAGTTCACGTGGGTCGACCGCCAGTTCCTGGCCGACAACAAGGTCGAGCCGTGGAGCGACCTGCCGGTGTGGATCCCGCCCGACCCCGGCTTCGAGGGCGCTCACGCGGTCCGCGTCGACCGTGCCACGGCGATCGGCCTCAAGTTCCGCCCGCTGGCCGAGACCGTGACCTCGACCGTCGCCTGGTGGAACACCCTGCCCGAGCCGCGCCGGGCCAAGATGCGCGCCGGCATCACCCGCGAGCGCGAGGCCGAGCTGCTGGCCGCCTGGCACGCCGCCCACCCGGCGCCCGGCAAGCAGCCCAAGGCCAAGAAGAAGAAGGCGGCCTGAGGCGCCGGCCGCCGCGGCGCGAGGCGCATGTCCCTCCGGGCATGTGTTTCGCGGCATGTTTGACGGAGCATGCTCTCCCGAACATGCCCCTTTCGCCATGGCCCGAGGGCCAGCCTCAGCCGGTCCGCCGCCGGCGCCGCAGCAGGCCCGCCAGGGCCAAGAGCCCCGCCGCCTGCCAGCCGCTGCCCGCGTCGGAGCGGCAGGCGCAGCCGTCGTCCTGGCCGGTCTGCGGCGACGTCGTGCCCGAGTCGGGCTCGCCGCTCGAGCTGTCGGGCGCGTCGGTCGAGCTGCTCGACGTGTCCGAGCCCTCGCTGGTGGTCGGCACCGCGCCGACGCAGTCGCCGGGATCGGCGACCCACCCGGGGAACGGGGTGTTCGTCACGCCGGAGAAGCCGATGTTGTCGATGTCCCAGCCGGGCGCGCCGGTGGCGAAGTCGGTGCCCAGGCGGAAGCGGAGCTGGATCTCCTGGCCCGCGAACGCCGTCCCGAGGTCGACCTCGACGTGGTCGAGCAGCGGGTACGACGGGCTGACGCGGACGTACGCCGGCCGGTTCGACAGCGGGTTGTCGCTGCTGGCGATCATGCCGGTGTAGCCGGGGTCGCCGAACTCGGACAGGTCGTCCCAGGTCTTGCCCTGGTCGGCGGAGATCTCGACGATCCCGCCGTCCCACGCGAGGATGTTCGCGTCCTGGTCGGCCGACGAGTCGAAGTAGTAGGCGTGGTCGAAGGAGATCTTCAGCGGCTGGTCGGCGGCGACCTGCATCGGCGGCGAGGTCAGCCAGGTGTTCGAGGTGACGTCGGCGTCGTCGGCGTGCCAGCCCTTGCCGCTCGACGCGTTGGCCGCGCGCGACCACAGGGCCTGGCCGCCGCTGCCGCCCGCGGTCCACAGCGTGTCGGCGGCCTCGACGTCGTCGACCGACGACGCGGCCGCCATCGGGTCGCCGTTGAGGACCACCGCCAGCTCGCGCACCGTCTCCTCGGTGCAGCCGCCGGGCGTGGTCATCGTGATCGTGAAGGTCACGTCCTCGACGCCGGGCAGCGCCTCGGGCAGCTCGAACGGGAACTGCAGCGACAGCGAGTCGCGCGGCGCCACCGTGTCGAGCGCCACCTTCGTCTCGCCGGCGAACGTCACGCTCGGGCTCGACGCCTTCACCTCGAGCTGCGCCCCCGCCAGGTCGCCGCCGCCGAGGTTGTCGACGTTGACGTTCAGGACCCCCGGCTCGCCGACGTCGACCACGCCGTCCTGGTCGCACGACATCGTCAGGTCGTCGACCGCCGCCGCCGCGATCACCCCGAGCGGGCGGACCTCGAAGTCCTCCATCACGCCCTCGAAGGTCACCGAGTCGCGCGTCGGCGAGACCGCGCAGGTGCCCGCCCCGCGGCGGGCGAACGCCGTCGCCGCGGCCGCGAAGTCGGTCGGGTCGGCGGCGGCGATCGCCGCCAGCAGCGCGTCGCGCTGCTCGGTGTACGTCGGCCCGACCGGCGCCATCATCATGCCGGTGACGATGTAGTCGCTCATCGCCCGCCGCACCTCGTCGAAGCTCTTGCGGCCCGAGTTCACCTTGTGCAGCGCGACGTAGACCTCCCACATCATCGTCGCCCACACCTCGCCGGCGTTGTGGACCTCGTAGTTGGGCGCGCCGAACAAATCGTTGAGCGGGTGGTCGTCGGGCAGCGGCTCGCCGGCGCCGATGTGGCGGAAGGTCAGCGCGTTCTTGGTGATGTCGACCGAGTACGGCACCCGGCGGACGCCGAAGTAGCCGGTCGGATCGAAGCTGGCGTAGACGTGGTCGGCGTAGGTGCCGTCGAGGTCCTCACCTGCGCGAAGGGACATGTGCAGCGCGAGGAAGTCGCCCCAGCCCTCGCCCTGGGCCCGGCACTGCCAGCTCACGCACTCGACCAGGCGGTTGTGGATGAAGTGGCCCCACTCGTGCGCGACCACCATGTTGTCGATCGTGCCGTCGCGCTCGGGCGGGCTGTCGCCGACCATGTGGGCGGTCAGCGGGCCGTTCATCAGCAGGGCCTTGAGCGCGTCGCCGTCGGCCTTCGACAGCCCCTGGCCCGGGATCGTCGGGTCCTCGATCGTGTAGTCGGGGCCCGGCGGGTAGGCCGGCTTGTCGGGCAGGATGTCGGGGTAGATCACGCCGACCGCCCCCGCCGCCTCGGCGAGGTTGGCCTTGAGCTCGAACTCGCAGGTGCCGCGATCGATCAGCACGATCTTGCCGGCGAGGTCGTTGAGCGGCGGCTCGCAGCCGTCGGTCGGGCTCTTGCCCATGCCGTCGTCGACCACCACCAGCTCGGCGGTGACGTCGTAGATCTTCGGCCCGAAGCCGGCCTGGCCGACGGCGAACGGCTGGCCGTCGACCGTCAGCGACAGCTCGCCCCCCAGCGCGCTGTAGAGGAACATGTGCATGTGCGGCGATTGGCCGTCCTCGAACGTCACCATGAACGCGTTGTCGCGCGAGCCGCCGAACGCGTCGTCCTGGGCCAGCGCCAGCATCGGATCGCCGCCCATCCCGCCGCGCCCGAAGTTGTCGACCTGCGCGTTGCCGGCGCCCTCGTTGAAGCCCGAGTCGTACCACCAGTCGTGCATGTAGTTGTTGACGTAGAACAGCTGCGTCACCGCGGCCATGCCCTGCTCCTGGTCGCCGATCGGCTCCTTCGTCAGGTCGTAGGCGCGGTCGAAGACGCCGGGCGCGGTGACCGTGGCGCGGAAGTCCTTGGCCCCGAGGAACTCGTCGCCCCCGTGGTTGCAGTACGCGTCGACGTTGTTGCCCTTCGTCTCGGTCGCCCCCGGCGGCAGCCACGGGTCGGCGACGCCGTCGGGGTTGGTGTTGAAGCCCTCCATCGCCACGAGCACCGGCGCCACGCCGCCGGGCGGCCCGCCCGACGGCTCGCCCAGCGGGTGCGGCGTGTAGTCCTGCAGCGGCCCGTCGAACGGGCGATGATCGCCGCCCTCGTCGGCCCACACACGGTACGAGAACGCGTCGCGCTGCTTGGCGTCGCGGCGGGCCAGCACCCGCCCGTCGTCGGCCGCGATCACGTACATGAAGGCCGTGAGCTCGCCGCCCGCGGGCGTGGCCTCGACCTCGACGCGGTGGGCCGGCACCAGCGAGCGCCCGACCGGGAAGTACACCGGCCGCACGCGCGCCGGCCGGTCGAGGCGCAGCCCGGCGGGCGCCTTGGGCAGCGTGTACGGCACCCGCCCCGCGGCGTCCGCCGCCCGGGTCGCGACCCACCTGTCCTCGGGGACATCCACGCCGAACAGGTCGCGCAGCGCCGCCGAAACGCTCGCCGGCGCGCTCACGGCCGCCGGCCGGGCGCTGCCGGCCAGCGCCGCCGGGTGGGGGCTGCCGGCGATCGCCCGCAGACGGAGGTCGCGGTCGAGCAGCACCTTGACGTCGCTGTGGATGACGTCGACGCCGGCGACCGTGGGCCGCAGGATGACCACGATCCCGCCGCGGCCGGTGTCGTGGACGTGGACCAGGCGCGCGTCGGCGAGGGCCGAGCGCGGCACCGCATAGACGTGACGCAGGCGCTCGAGGTGGTAGCGCGCGGCCTGCTCGGGCGAGGCCCCGCGCGGGGACGGGCCCGAGGCCCACACGAACGACGGCGCGCCGTCGTGGCGCGAGGCGATCACCACGTCGCTCGCGGCCTCGCCGGCGACGACCGGCGCCGTCGCCCCGGACGCATAGGCGGGCACGAGCGCGGTCGTCAGTGTCAGAAGATATCCGCAGGGGACGAAGCCTATCCTCGATCGATGGTGCATCGGCGCCGAGCTTAGCCAATCGACCTCGCATGTCGAGCCGCGCCGCGAGCCCGCGGCGCGGCGCGTGGCCGCGCGTGGGGCCTGCGACGCGCACCGACCTGTCCGTTCGTACAGATGCTGCCGGGCCCCATGCCGCCGCGGCTACATGCGCCGACCCTCACGTACGCGCGCCGCGAGGGAATCACCCGCACGGCCCGAGAGTCACGACGAACAGTTCGTCACGCCGCGCGGCCATGCCCCCCACGCGGAGAACGCGCTCGCCAGCGCCTCGCCAGGGCTCGCACGTTCGGTCCGGCGGCACCGTCGCGCTTGCGGTCGATCTCCGGCATCATGGCTGTCATGCTTGGCTTTCACCGTTATCGTCCCCTACCTGTCCTTTTGGTCATATGCGCATGTCCGGACGAGGGCACGGTTCCGGGACCGCTCGACACCGACGCCGCGAGCGACGGCGGCGAGACCGTGGGGGCCACCGCCGAGCCGAGCGACGCTTCCTCCGGGACGACGATGGGGCCGACCGACCCCGACACGTCGCCGACCACCAGCGTCACCGAGGACGTGGCGACCGCCGGTTCGGGCGGCGGCGACGTCTCGAGCACCTTCGATCCGCCCCCGGCCTGCGGCCCGCCGTGCGACAGCTTCTCGTCGCACGAGGGCATGGTGATGCTCACCGGCGCCGGGGCCAACTTCGCCTGCGTCAACCACATCGTCGGCGACCTGTACATCGGCGCCAACGCCGACCTGCAGGAGATCGCCAGCCTCGGCAACCTCGAGCGCGTCGACGGGGCGGTCACGATCGCCGGCAACCTCGCGCTCACCGATCTGTCGAGCCTCGCCTGCCTGCGCGAGGTCGAGTCGCTCGAGCTGACCGGCATGCCGCAGCTCGGCGACCTCGACGCGCTGGCGGGCCTGCGCGTCGCCCCGCACCTCGAGTTCGAGCGGCTCGGGATCGGCGGCCTGCCGAGCTTCGCGCCCGGGTTCGCCGGCGTCTCGTCTTTGGTGCTGCGCGACAACGACGCGCTCGTCGACCTGCACGCGGCCGCGACCTGGGGGGTCGCCGCCGCCGGGCTCGAGCTGCGCATCGAGGGCAACGCGGCGCTCCCGAGCCTCGCCGGGCTCGGCGGGCTCCTGGCCGACAACGGCGCCAACCCGGTCCACATCACCCTGCTCGACCTGCCCAAGCTGACCTCGCTCACCGGCCTCGAGCCGGTGGTCCAGGCCGACCTCCACTTCGAGCGGCTGCCGAAGGTCCCCCACCTCGCCCCGCTGGCGAACCTCGTCAGCGGCGGCCAGCTCACCTTCAACGCCCTGCCCGCGGTCACCGACCTCGAAGGCCTGGGCGCGCTCGTCTCGGTCGGCACGTTCACGATCGGCGACTGCTCGCACGGCGAGGGCGGCGGCATGGACGGCCTCACCAGCCTGGTCGGCCTCGACAGCCTGGCCGCGGTCGGCCACTTCGCGCTGGCCGGCAACGACAAGCTCGCCGCGCTGACGGGCGCGCCGGAGCTGACCCAGATCGACGGCTTCTCCTCGGTCGGCAACCCGGCCCTCGGCCCGAGCGACTACGACGCCTTCTTCACCCAGCTGGAGGCCATGCCCTGGGGCTGCGTCGGCGACTGGGGCCGCTGCGAGTGCTTCCCGATCAACCCGGGCTGATCGGCACCTCTTCAGAAAAGACATGCCCGAATGGGCATGCCCGCTCAAACATGCTCGTTCGGACCTGACCGATCGCGCATGTCTTTTGAGCCGCCCTCGATCAGCAGCAGGGCCGCGGCGCACAGCTCGAGGTGGCCGTGGAAGCGGGCCATGCGGAAGTAGCCGTGGCAGGCGGCCATCAGGTCGCGCGCGGCCCACACCGCCAGCAGGGCGGCCACGGCGATCGCCGCCCACAGCAGCGGCCGGCCCATGTCGGCCTCCAGCCCGGCCCAGCGGGCGCGGTAGGTCGGCGGGGTCGCGCGCGCGCGGTCCTCGTCGGGCAAGAGGCCCAGCCACACGCCGTAGTGGATCGTCTGGGCGAAGCAGAACAGGAGGACCAGCCGCAGCGCCCACTCAGGGCCGACGCCCGGCGACAGCCGCCACACCTGGTACTCGGGGCCCATCCCGCCGCCGAACCACTGCAGCCCGCCGCTGGCGCGCACCGCCCACAGCGCGGCGTCGCTGACGAGGAACACGCTGGCCGCGACCATCAGCGCCAGCGGCAACCAGTGCAACCGCGACGTCCGCGGCCGCCAGGCCCACCACAGCAGCACCGCGATCGCGTTGTGCAGGTGGGCGAACACGACGTCGCCGGTGCGCCCGAGCGCGGCGAAGCTGCCGGCCAGCGCCGCCACCATCACCACCCCGAGCGCGCGCCGGCCGAGGCTCGCGCGCGCGGCCGCGGCCGCCAGCCCGGCCGCCAGGAAGCCCCACAGCAGGTGCCCGCCGAGCGCGACGTGGAGCAGCGGCGGCCCGGCCAGCAGCGCCAGAGCGGCGCGCCGGTGATAACCTGGCCGAACGAGCATGTACCGAAGGTCAGCCACCAGGTGCGGCACGCCCCACACCAGCGGCCCGAGGATCAGCAGCCACAGCGGCGCGATCAGCGTGGCCGCCAGCGCGGTGAACACCATGGTCGAGCCGAGCACGGCGATCCGCAGCTCGCGGCGGCGGATCAGCGGCCGGACCACGCGCCCGAGCCGGCGGAGCCACCAGCGCCGGATCAGGTCGGCCGCGTCGATCGGGCCGCGGAGGAGCGTCGTCGCGGTCATGCTCGTCGTCGCCGGCGCGCGGTCCACAGCGCCAGCAGCAGCAGCCAGCCCGCGCCCGCGTCGGCCTGCGCGTCGACCTGGCAGCCGCTCTTCTTCGGCGGCGGCCTTGGGGGGACATCCACGCGCGCTCCTGGCGTCATGGCCGCACGATCGCACACGCGGCGGCGGCCTGGGAAGGTGCGCCGGCGCGGGCGATCGCGTACCGTCGGCCCGTGCTCGCCTCGCCGACCGGCGATCTTTTGGCCGACCCGCTGGTCGGGCCGACCTTGCTCGTGCTCGCCGGCGTGGTCGCCGGCGTGCTCAACACCCTCGCCGGCGGCGGCTCCTTCGTCATCCTGCCGCTGCTGATCGGCCTCGGCCTGCCGCCAGGGGTCGCCAACGCCACCAGCCGGATCGGGGTGCTCGCGCACGGCTCGGCCGCCGCGCTCACGTTCGCGCGCGACCGCGCCCTGCACACCGGCCTGGTCGCGCGCATGGCCCCGCCGATGTGCCTCGGCGCGCTGCTCGGCGCCTGGCTGGCGACGCAGACGAGCGACGCGCTGCTGCGCCCGATCATCGGCGCGGTGCTGATCGCGTGGGCGCTGTTCCTGGTCGTTCGGCCAGGTCGCATGTCGACCCCGCCGCCCGAGCCGCGCCCGCCCGGCGCCGCCGCCCACGCGCTCGCGCTGCTGATCGGCGTCTACGGCGGCTTCCTCCAGGCCGGCGTCGGCTTCCCGCTGATCGCCCTGTTCGTCTCGCACCTCGGCCACGACCTCCTGCGGGCCAACGCCGCCAAGGTCGCGCTGGTGTTCGTCTACACGCTGCTGGTGGTCGCGGTGTTCGCCGCCGCCGGCCAGATCGACTGGCCGCGCGCCGGGGTGCTGGCGATCGGGATGATGTTCGGCGGCTGGCTCGGCGCGCGCCTGCAGATCCGCGCCGGCGCGCCGCTGGTCCGCTGGACGATCGTCGTCATGGTCGCGGTCAGCGGGGCGTCGCTGCTGGTCTGAAGGACAGGTCGTGCCGCGCGGGCACGCTCCGTCCAGTTCCCCGCCTCCCCGGCGACGCGTCGCTGCTGGTCTGAAGGTCAGGTCGGATCGCGGGCACGGCGGCGCGTCGAGACCGGCTCGCAGCGACATCGCCGGGGCGACGGGTCTCGGCGTGCGCCGGCCGAGTCCGGGTTCGCGAGGGGTTCGCCGATGTCGCTCGCGGACGACGGTCATGCGCACGGACGCATGGCCGATGGGTGGCGGTACACTGTCGCCGATGTCGCGTCCTCTCTCCGCGCTCTTCTTCGCCAGTCTCCTCGCCTGCAATTCGGGTGCGTCCGCCCCGGCCGCCAGGACCGCGACCGGTCCCGCCCCGACGAGCGCCGCGCCGGCGCCCGACGCCAAGGCCTCGCCCGCGGCGGCCGCCTGCACCGAGCGGGTCACGGCGATGCGCACGCTCTTCGCCCACGGCCCGGGCGACGCGAACCCCCTCGACCTGCCGCCGGGCATGGAGCTGCCGACGACGTCCGGCGGCGAGCCGGTCGGCAACGGAATCCCGGTGTTCGTGCTCGCGGACGGCGGGTTCAGGCTCGACGGACAGGTGCATCCGACGATCGTCGAGCTGCGAAAGGCGCTCGACGCGGAGTTCGAAAAGATCAAGCAGTTGAACGTCAACACCGAGGCGCCGTTCCGGGCCTCGCTGTCGCTGGTGGTCGACGCGCGCGTGCCGGCGTCGACGGTCCTCGAGCTCGCCAACGGCCTGCCGCCCGAGGTGACGCTGTCTCAGATCGTCCAGCTCGCCGGCGACACCGCCCCGCCGGTCCCGCCGATGCCCCCGGCGGTGAAGAAGATCTTCGACGAGCCCCGGGCCCCCCAGCGCGCGGAGCAGCTCGCCAAGGCGCTCGAGAAGGCGATCGGCGGCTGCAAGCCGGTCACCGAGCTGTTCCAGGGGGTCGCGGTCACGGACGTCGCGGCCCGCGGGAAGATGCTCCTCGACGAGCTGCCGGGCGCGGTCGAGGCGTGCAAGTGCGAGGGGATCGACCTCGACGTGCTCGTCGCCGGCGTGTGGCAGATGGCCGGCAAGACGTCGCCGAGCAAGCGCCAGCTCCCGCTCGCGCTGTCCCGCGACGCCAAGGCCGAGCAGGAGCGCCTGCCCGCGAACGCCACCGCCGCCGACCTCGCCCGCGTCGCCGGAGCCCGCGGCGCGACCCCGTTCCGCCTCGTGCTCGAGAAGTGACGCGCGAGCCAGGTGAAGCTCAACCTCGTCGATCGACCTCGACGGCGTCGCGCTCGACGTCGTCGGGTCGCGCGACCGCCGACTCGCTCGCGCTGGGACCCGCCCGCGACACATCGATCCACACCAGCCCGGCGACGAGGAGGCCCGCCCGCTCCCCGCGTTCGCGCTTCCCTGGCCCGCGCTCGACGGCCCATCGGGTCACTGGGGATCGATCTTCAACCTCTTCGTGGCCGAGGTTGCTGGGGTTCGCCGAGTCGCGTCGCTGTCGAGCTCGGGGGTGCGTACCCCTCTTCCGCACGCCGTCGGCGACCAGCGCCGGGGCTTCATCACATGTCCTTTCCGCCATGTCGGTAAAGCCCTGCGCTCGCTCGTCCGGACCGCACGGGCGTCGGCCCGGCGCGTGAAGGTCCGCGAGGTGCGCGTCTCGATCGCACCGGACGTCGTGCCGCGCTTCGCGGGGCGTCGTGGGGCGGGGCCCTCGGGGGCGGTCCGATCCGCGACGAAATGCAGCAGGCGACCCGGTGTTGCGCGCTTCCACGCCGTGCCCCCGCCGAACGGCTCGGCTATATCGTCCGGCATGGTTTCGCTGGACGCGACCCAGGTCCTCGCGCTGTTGGAGCACCTCCCCATCGCGCTGTACGTCATGCAGGACGGCCTTTTGCAGTGGTGCAACGACAAGTTCCTGCGCCTGTGCGAGTGTCCCCTCGAGCAGGCGCTGGGCCAGAACTTCGTCCGCTTCATCGCCCCCGAGGACCGCGAGTTCGTCGTCGATCGCTACCGCCGGCGGGTCGCCGGCGAGGCCGTCCCCGAGCACTACGAGTTCTCGGCGATGGGCCTGCAGACCGGCAAGCGCACGCCGATCCACATGTCCGTCCACGTCACGCAGATCGCCGGCGTCCGCTACAGCATCGGCGTCGTCGTCGACCTCACCGTGCAGGCCAGCGTCGCGGCCGCGCTCGCCGCCGCCGGCACGGTCGAGCGCAGCAACCCCACCCCGGTCCTGCGCGTGGCCCCCGGCGTGCTGGTCGTGCCGCTGGTCGGTCACTACCACGCCGCCCGCGTCCAGAGCCTCAAACAGAGCGTGCTGGCCGCGATCGCGGAGCAGCGGGCGCACGCGCTGATCCTCGACGTCACCGGCCTCGTCGACGCCGACGAGCGCGTGGCCGACTACCTCGGCCGCACCGCGGCCGCCGCCCGCTTGCTCGGCGCCCAGTGCCTGCTCGCCGGCATCTCCCCGGCGCTCGCGCAGCTGCTCGTCACGAGCTCCGCGGCGCTCGCCCAGCTGGCGACCGCCGCGACCCTCGAGGACGCGCTCGCGCGGGTGCGACGGCCCGGCTGAGCGGCCGCGGCACGACCTGTCTCTCGGGCCATCCTGCTCGCACGGCCGGCGCAGGCCCTCGCGGCACACCCCGTCGAGGCCGCGGCACGTCGCTCATGTCTCTCGGGACATGAGCCGGGAGAGCGACTCGCGACTCCCGCGCGTGCCCGTGCGTCCCGTGCCATGTCGTGGACGACCTCGCCTGTCCGCCGGGACAGACCGCACGATCGCCGGCGCACCACGACCTGCCTCTCGGGCCATGCGACGTGGCTCGTCAAGTCCTGCCGCGCTCACGGCAAGTACGGCCGCACCGACCCGCCCTCGAGCACATAGAACCGCCCGTCGGCGCCGAGGCCCGCGTCCCGCGGCCCCGTTTGGCTGTCGGACACGATCTCCCACAGCGCCTCGCCGTCCTCGTCGTACCGCGCGACCAACGTGCGGCTGATGTCCTCCTGGCTCATCCCCCAGGCGACCAGCGCTCCGCCGCCCGGCGCCGCCGCGATCCGGCCGGCCCACGTGTTCCAGAATTGCGGCGACGACAGCGTCTTCCACCACAACAGGCCGCCGGCGGCGTCGAAGGCGACCAGGCCGGGCTCGCCGGCGAACTCCACGTCCGTGTCACTCTCGGTCTCGGCGACCAGCAACGTCCCGTCCTCGGTCACGACGATCCCCGACGGCGCGACGCGCAGATGCAGCGGCGCCGGCGTCTCGGTCTGCCACTGAGGCGTCCCGTCGCCCGCGAGCGCCGCGAGGAGCAGCCGCCGCTTCGCGTCGCCCATGTGCTGGCTGATCCCGGCGACGTAGATCGTTCCACTCGGGTCGATCGCCACCGCCCTGTAGCCGACGTGCCACTCGGGACCGGCGGGCGCGGCGTGCTCCCACTGGAGCTCGCCGTCCTGATCGAACCCCTGCACCAGCGAAGGTTTGATGCCTCCGCCCCAGCCTGCGACCCGGCTCGCCAGCACGATGTCTCCTGCCGGCGTCAAGGCCAGGTCTTCGGGATCCATCGGAATCGCCACGTGCTCGCGCAGCCACACGACCTCGCCGGCTGCGGACACGCGCGCCAGCCACAGGTGGCCCGCCGCTTGTTGGTTGTCTTCGTAAATATGTCCCGCGACGACGATGTCGCCGTCCGCGGCGGTGACGACCTGATCGACGAAGCGATCGAAGGGACCGGGGTGGACGAACGACCCCGGCGAGGCCTGCCCGTTCGGCAGCGCGAACCCCTGGACGATCGCCGATACCGGCGGGCTCCCCGTCCAGCCGCCGAGCACCAGCACGTGCGACGATTCGCCGAGCACCGCGGCATCGATCGTCGTCAGACAGGTCCACGCGCTCTCCGGCGGCAGACCGATCGGAGGCAGCGCCGCACCGTCGCCCGGCGTGCAGTTCGGCAAACAACCATCGCCCGCGAGCACGTTGCCGTCGTCGCACGCTTCGCCGGGGTCGAGCACGCCGTCGCCGCACGTGTCGCGGCCCGCCCCCGTGCTCGACGCGTCCTCCGAGGTCGTCTCGGCGTCGGTCGTCGTCGTCATCGCCCCGGTCGCCTCGCTCGTGCCCGCCGTGCCGGCCGTCGATTGCTCGTCCGTCGTCCCCGTCGCCGTCGATGGCGCGTCCGTCGTCCCCGTCGTCGTCGCGTCCGCGTCCGTCGTGCTCGTCGGCGGCTCGGCGCCCGTCGCAGTGGGCGATTCGCCAGCCTCCTCGCTCGTGCCCGTCGTCGGGGCCGTGGCCGTCTCCTCGCCGGGCGACGGCGTCGGGCAGCCTGCCAGCAAGCTCGAGATCAATCCATCCCGCACGCGGCCGTGCGACCTCGACGATAACCAAGCCATGCCTCTATGGAGCGCGCGGGGCCGCGGATGTCAACAGTCGTGCTTGTTCCGCGCGCCGAGCGCGACGAAAATCCGCTTCGTTGGCGGCGGCGGGCGTGCACCAGAACGCCGCGCCGAGCGAGCCCGCGACCCTCGTCGTGGAGCGCCGAGCGGCCGAGTCGCGGCACGGCCCCGGGACCGAGCCGTCGATTCCAGCCTGTCGGGAACATCAGGCCGACCCGAAGCGCGGCTTCACCCCCGCCGCGGCACCGCGGCGGCCAGCAGCCCTCGCGCCGTCTCGCGCGCACCTGTCCCCGGGTACAGCTCGCGCCCCAGCGCCTCGGTCCACTCCGGCGTCGACCCGCAGCACGACCCGACCAGGTGCAGCCCCGCCGCCCTGGCCAGCGCGGCCACCTCGCCGGCGAACGCGAGGGCCGTCGCTGCGTGCGTCACGAACTGTCCCGGCGCGGCGTGCCCGGTGTGCGGATATGTCCCGAGGAGCATGTCCGTCGAGCCAGCCGCGGCCACCAGCGCTGAAACCGCCGCCGGCAAAAAATTCAGCTCCGTGCAGTTGACCAGCAGCGCCTGCAGCTCGAGCCCGCCCAGCCCGGCCACCAATTCATCCAGCGGCTCGCCGGCCAGCATCCGTCCGTCGGCGCGGCACACCACCGCCAGCCACACCGGCAGCCCGAGCCCCTGCCCGGCCGTCACCGCCGCCACCGCCTCGTCGACGCGGCCCATCGTCTCGACCAGCAGCAGGTCGCAGCCGGCCGCCGCGAGCGTCTCGGCCATCGCCCGGTGCTCCGGCCCGGCGCGGCTGCCCGGGGAGTCGGCCGGGCGGAAGCAGTCCTCGAGCGGACTCATCGACCCGGCGATCCGGGCCGTCGCCGCGCTCGCCGGATCTTCCCCTTTAAAGAGCTCGCGCGCCTCGCGGGCCAGCGTCACCGCCAGCCGGGTCAGCGCCGCCGCCTCGTGCGCCCGCCCGCCCGCGGCCAGGTTGCGCGCGTGCGTGCGGAACGTGTTCGTCGTGATCACCTGCGCGCCGGCGCGGAGGTAGTCGAGGTGGATCTGCCGCACCATTTCGGGCGCCTCGATCAGCGCGTGCGCCGACCACAGCGGCGCGTCCATGCGCGCGCCGCGGCGCTCGAGCTCGGTGCCCATCGCCCCGTCGAGCAGGGCCGGCGCGGACCATGGCTTCATGGACATGCCCCCCCGGACATGCTCGCTCGCGCATGCCCACGAGAACATGTCCCGAGAGCGCTGGCGCCGCACGCCGGCGCGCGGGCCCGCGACGCCGGCAGGCGGCCCCCTCGCGCCGGAGGCCGTGCCGCGGGCGCCCGCACGTCCCTCCGCACATGCCCCAAGGGACATGTCCCCCGGCGCATGACCCGACCTGCGCCGCCCCCGGCCCCCGCTGGGCCGGGGCTCAGCGCATGAACTCGTCCTTCATCAGGCAGAATTTCGGGTCCATCGGCTGGCCGATGGTCGGCATGATGCGGCACTCGTAGCCCTCGCGCGGACAGTCGGAGTTGTCCTGGCACTCGACGACGCAGCCCTCGAAGTACATGTCGGCGCCGATGCAGGTCACGCCCTCGCCGCAGATCGCGTCGTCGGGCACGTAGGCGGTCTGCGGCGGCAGCTCGCACAGCTTGCTGCAGTAGCCGCAGGGCAGGTCGTAGATCTCGAGGATGTTGGTGAGGCACACGCCGCCCTCGCCGAGGATCGTCACGCACTCGTCGTCGGTGGTGCAGGGGGCGCCGAACTCGCTCATTACGCCGCCGACGCCGCCGACCGGGGCGGGCTCGCAGACGATGCCGCCGGTCTCCGTGGTCGTCGGCGTGTCGCCGGTGGCCGCTTCGGTGGTCGTGTTGTCCGAGGTGCTCGGCGCGTTGTCGGTGTCGCCGCTGCCGCCGTTGCAGGCGGGCAGGGCGAGGAGCATGCAGGCGAGGCCAGCTACGATGTTCTTTCGCATTGGAGCCGGACGATAGGCCGCGGCGGCCAGGCCGCCAACAAACATGCGCGCAGCGCCGCTCGCTCAAGTGCGCTCGAGCACAAGCGCGATCCCCTGGCCCACGCCGATGCACATGGACGCCAGCCCCCAGCGCACGCGGGCGCGGGCCATCCCGTGGGCCAGCGTGGTCGTGATGCGGGCGCCGGAGCAGCCGAGCGGGTGGCCGAGGGCGATGGCGCCGCCGCCCGGGTTCACCTTGGCCGGGTCGAGGTCGAGGCTGCGGATCGAGGCCACCGTCTGCGACGCGAACGCCTCGTTGAGCTCGACCTGCCCGAGGTCGGAGACCTGCAGGCCGGCCCGCTTGAGCGCGCGGCGGCTGGCCGGCACCGGGCCGATCCCCATGACCCCCGGCGCCACGCCGGCGTGGCCCCACGCGGCGATGCGGGCCATCGGCCGCAGCCCGAGGTTGTGCGCCTGCTCGGCGCTGGTGATGAGCAGCGCCGCCGCGCCGTCGTTGAGCGGCGAGCTGTTGCCGGCGGTCACGCTGCCGCCGGCCTTGAACACCGGCTTGAGCCTGGCCAGCGCGGCCAGGGTGGTGTCGCGACGGACGCTCTCGTCGGCGCTGACCCGCGCCGGATCGGCGCCCTTGGCCCCGGGGATCTCGACCGGCACGATCTCGTTGTCGAACCAGCCCTCGTCCTGCGCCGTCGCGGCCTTGGTGTGGCTGCCGAGGGCCCACGCGTCCTGGTCGGCGCGGCTGACGTGGTAGCGCTCGGCCACGTTCTCGGCGGTGATGCCGAGCGGCTCCGCGCCGTACAGCCGCTCCATCGCCGGGTTGGTCATGCGCCAGCCGAGCGCCGTGTCGAACAGCTGCGCGTCGCGGGCGAACGCCTCGCCCGCTTTCGGCATCACGAACGGCGCGCGGGTCATGCTCTCGACGCCGCCGGCGATGTAGACCGAGCCCTCGCCGACCATGATGCTCTTGGCCGCCTGGATGATGGCCTCCATGCCGGAGCCGCACAGGCGATTGACGGTGACGCCGGGGATCTCGACCGGCAGGCCGGCCAGGAGCGAGGCCATGCGCGCGACGTTGCGGTTGTCCTCGCCGGCCTGGTTGGCGGCGCCGAAGTACACGTCCTCGAGCTGCTCCATCGCCGCGCTGTAGTGCTCGGCGATGTGGCGGACCACGTGGGACGCGAGGTCGTCGGGCCGTACCGGCGCGAGCGCGCCGCGGAGCCGGCCGATCGGCGTGCGGACGGCGGCGACGATGACAGGCGTACGAGCATCGGAGGTCATGTCCCTTGGGGGTTATCACGACCGCCCGCGGGCTCAGGACACGTTTCAGTTGCGCTCGCTCACGCGAACCGCGCGCGAATCGTGCGGAGGACGGTCACACGCCGCGATCGGGCGGCCCGCTCCGCTTGCTGCGCGGCCGCCGACGCACCCTCGCGCGAGGGGTCAGGCGCCGCAAACACGCCGGATTGGGTTCCGCGCGGGCGGCGGCGGAGCTAACCTGCCGGGGTCGTGAGTCGCGACGACAACACGCAGCTGTCGCTCGAAGAGGCGATGTCGTTCCGCTCCGGCGACGACCTCACGGGCGACGGGGGCGACGGCAAGAGCGCGCCGTCGCAGCCGCGCGAGCCGGATCCGGGCGAGAGCGCCCAGTTCGTCAGCTTCGCCGCCGACAAGCGCTTCAACATCGTCCGCCGCGTCGGCGCCGGCGGCATGGGCGTGGTGTACGAGGCCATCGACCGCGAGCGGGCGCACCCGGTCGCGCTGAAGACCCTGCTCAACGTCAGCCCCGGCGCGCTCTACCGGTTCAAGCGCGAGTTCCGGGCCCTCGCCGACGTCGCCCACCCGAACGTCATCCAGCTGCACGAGCTGTTCTTCGAGGGCGAGCAGATCTTCTTCACGATGGAGTACATCGACGGCCTCGAGTTCGTCGAGTACGTGCGCGGCGAGGCCGACGACGGCGGCGACGCCGATCCGGCCGCCCTCGCCGCCGAGCGCGAGCAGGGCTGGGAGCGCCTGCGGGCCGCGCTGCGCCAGCTCGCCGCCGGCCTCGGCGCGCTGCATGCCGCCGGCAAGCTGCACCGCGACATCAAGCCGTCGAACGTCCTCATCACCCGCGAGGGTCGGCTCGTCATCCTCGACTTCGGCCTCGTCAGCGACTCGATCACCGAGACCGTGCGCAGCACCGAGGCCGGCGGGGTGGTCGGCACGCCGGCGTACATCTCGCCCGAGCAGGCCGGCGGCCAACCTGCCTCGACCGCCTCCGACTGGTACGCCGTCGGCGTGATGGTCTTCCAGGCGCTGACCGGCGAGCTGCCGTTCAAGGGCAAGGGCCTGAAGATCATGATCGCCAAGCAGGAGCGGGACGCACCTGTCCCTTCGAGCATCGTCTCGGGCCTGCCGAAAGATCTCGAGGAGCTGTGCCTCGCGCTCCTGAGCCGCGACCCCAAGGCCCGGCCCGGCAGCGCCGAGGTGCTGCAGCGCGTCGGCAGCGGCCCGACCGGCATCCGCCCGCGCGCCTCGGTCGGCCAGGAGCGCGACCTGTTCGTCGGCCGCGAGGCCCAGCTGCGCGCCCTGCAGGACGCCGCCGCCGCCACGCAGAAGGGCCGCGCCGCGCTCGTCCAGGTCTACGGCCGCAGCGGCATGGGCAAGAGCGCGCTCGTGCGCGAGTTCCTGGCCCGCCTGCAGCGCGGCCCCGCGGTGGTGCTCGCCGGTCGCTGCTACGAGCGCGAGTCGGTGTCGTTCAAGGCGCTCGACTCGCTGATCGACGCGCTCGCCAAGCACCTCCTGCGCCTGCCCGAGGCCAAGGTCGCCGAGCTGATGCCGCGCGACGTCCACGCGCTCGCCCGCGTGTTCCCGGTGCTGCAGCGGGTCAAGGCCGTCACCCAGGCGCCGCGGCGCTCGGTCGACATCCCCGACCCGCGTGAGCTGCGGCGGCGCGCCTTCGCGGCGCTCAAGGAATTGCTGGCGCGCCTGGCCGACCGCGCCCCGCTGGTGCTGCACATCGACGACCTGCAGTGGGGCGATCGCGACAGCGCCGCCCTGCTCGCCGACCTGCTGCGCCCGCCCGACGCGCCCGCGCTGCTGCTGATCGCCAGCTACCGCACCGAGGCCCACAACGGCGCGGTGCTCAAGACCCTGCGCGAGGCGGCCCGCGGCGAGCTCGACCTCCGCGAGCTGCACATCGGCCCGCTGTCCGAGGCCGACGCCGAGGACCTCGCGCAGTCGCTGCTGCCCGCGGGCCTACGCGCGCGGGCCCGCCAGGTCGCGCGCGAGGCCCAGGGCAACCCGCTGTTCGTCAGCGAGCTCGTGCGCCACCTGCTGGCCACCGGCGAGCGCCCCGGCGAGCGCGGCGAGGTCACCCTCGACCGCGTCCTGCTGGCCCGCATCGACGGTCTGCCGCCGCCGGCCCGGCGCCTGCTCGAGATCGCCGCGGTCGCCGGCGGCCCCGTCGATCTGCGCCTCGCCGGCGCGGCCGCCGGCCTGCCCGAGACCCACTCCGCCCTCGCCACCCTGCGCAGCGAGCACCTCGTGCTCACCCGCAGCGGCGACAGCGAGGTCATCGAGACCTACCACGACCGCGTGCGCGAGCTGGTGCTCGCCGCCCTCCCGCCCGACGACCTCAAGGCCCGCCACCGCGACCTCGCCTTCGCCATGGAGAACCACGGCGAGCGCGACAGCGACACCCTCGCGCTGCACTACCGCGAGGCCGGCGAGTGGGAGCGCGCCGGCGACTACGCGCAGATGGCCGCCGACCAGGCCGCCGCCGCCCTCGCCTTCGACCGCGCCGCCCGCCTCTACCGCCTCGCCCTCGAGTTCAAGCCGCACAGCGACAAGGGCCGGGCCGAGCTCAGCGTCCGCCTCGCCGACGCGCTCGCCAACGCCGGCCGCGGCGTCAAGGCGGCCCGCCTCTACCTCGAGGCCGCCGCCTCCGAGCCGCCCGCGCGGGCGCTCGAGCTGCGCCGCCGCGCCGGCGAGCAGTTCCTGCGCGCCGGCCAGCTCCCCGAGGGCATGACGACGATCCGCCAGGTCCTCGCCGCCGCCGGCATGAGCCTGCCCGCCACCAGCCGCGCCCTCCACACCAGCCTCGCGTGGGAGCGGGCCCGCTGGCGCCTGCGCGGCCTCGGCCTGCGCGAGCGCGACCCGAAGACCGTCGACCCCGACGACCTCGTGCGCCTCGCCGTGTGCCGCACCCTGTCGTCGAGCCTGTCGGCGCACGACCTCCCGCTGAGCGCGCTGTTTCAAGCCCGTTATCTCAACCTGTCCTATAAGACAGGCAACATCTTCCACGCCGCCTGCGCGCTCGCGGCCGAGGTCGCGGCCGTCTCCTCCGGCGGCGAGGCCGACCGCGCCCGCACCGAGAAGCTCGCCAGCGCGGCCCAGGCCCTGCTGCAGCGCACCCCCGAGGCGCTGCCGCGCGGCCTCCTGGCGCTGTCGCGCGGGATCGCGGCGTTCCACTTCGGCCGCTGGCGCGAGAGCATCGTCCTGCTCGAGCAGTCGGAGCAGATCCTCCGCGGCGAGTGCACCGGCACCAACTACGAGATCGTGTCCGGCCAGTCGCACCGCCTGATCGCCCACTTCCTGCTCGGCGACCTGCGGGTGGTCGGCCAGCGGCTGGCGACCTTCATCGCCGAGGCCCGCGACCGCGACGACAGCTGGTCCGACGCGCTGCTGCGCGGCGGTCCGCAGGTCGCCTACTGGCTGGCCGAGGACGACCTGCCGCGGGCCCGCGCCGAGATCGGCTACGTCCAGCAGCGCCTGCCCGAGGAGTCGCTCGGCCCGCCGCGGCTGTGGACCTTCGTCGGCAGCCTGCTGGTCGACTTCTACGGCGACGATCCGGCCGCCCCGTGGGGCCGCGTCGAGCGCGAGTTCGCCGACCTCGAGACCTCGTTCCTGTTCCACAGCCAGTGGGCCCACGTCGTGCTCGGCTTCCTGCGCGCCCAGGCGGCGCTGCTGCGCCTCGTCTCCGACCACGGCGACAGCGAGCGGGCCGGCCTGGTCCGCCTGGTCGAGCACGAGGCCAGCCGCCTGGCCCTGGAGACTGCCCCGTGGGCCCGCCCGCTCGGCGAGCTGGTCGGCGCCGGCCTGGCCGCCATCCAGGGCCAGCGCGAGCGAGCCCTGGCCGGCCTGCGCGCCGCCGAGCCGGGCTTGCGCGCCGCCGACATGGCGATGTACGCCGCCGCCGCCCGCCGCCGCCTCGGCGAGCTCACCGGCGGCGACAAGGGCGCGGAGCTGGTCGCCGCCGCCGACATCGCCCTCGGCGAGCAGGGCGTCCGCCGCCCCGACCGCATGACCCGCGCCCTCCTGCCCGGCTTCCCGGGGCGCTGAGCCGCTGTCTTTCCGGGCATGTCCACAGGGGCATGTCTCGGCAAGCAGGCCGCCCACCGCCTCGCCGCCGGCCCCGCCCTCCTGCCCGGCTTCCCCGGCCGCTGAGCGGCTGGCTTTCCGAGCATGCGCATGCGGACATGTCTCATCGGACCTGTTCCATGAGACGTCCCCGATCGAGCATGTCACGGAGGACACGCCGAGGTCCGCCGACGCGCCGATGCCTCGCGGCCCGAGCCGGCTCGTGCCGCCCTCGCGACACGTCGCACGGGCGCTCGCGCGGGCCCGCCGTGCCTCCCACCGGAGCGCTTCACCTCGCGCCGGCCCCGCCTGCCCGCCGCTCGCGCCCACTCGCGCCGGCCCGCCATCCACCCCGGCCGCGCTCCACCTCGCGCCGGCCCCGCCTGCTCGCCGCTCGCGCCCGCTCGCGCCGGCCCGCCATCCACCCCCGGCCGCGCTTCACCTCGCGCCGGCCCCGCCTGCCCGCCGCTCGCGCCCGCCCGTCTCACTCCCGCAGGAGCCACCAGTCGAACCGCTGCTCCTGCCCGCACGCGCCGGTCTCGAACGACTGGCCGTTATAGGCCTCGTACGTCGCGCCGGCCAGCTTCACCACGCCGGACATTCCCTGCGGCACCTCGACCGGCTCCTCGCCCTCGAACCGCAGGTCGTACTCGACGGCCTTGTCGGGGCAGCAGTCGTCGGCGTCGACGCACCCGCACGCGGCGTCCGCGGGCACCAGCCCGACCCCGAGGTCGTCGCCGCTGACGTCGGCCACCGACGGATCGACCGACAGCGTGTCGTGCCCGAAGATCGCCAGCGGTGCCTGCTTCGCCGGGGTGTTGCTGCCGTCCCACCACAGCGCCATCTGCCGATAACGGCACGGCTCGGGCGCCGGGGTCTCGATCGCCCCGTGGGCCGACAGGTATACGCACTTCGACAGCGCGAGCACGCCATTGGGCGCCGGGGTGGTGAACCCGAACAGCAGCGTCTTCCCGTAGTCGCAGCCGGTACACCCGGCGGCCGGGTTGCTCGAGCACGGGACCGCCGTGACGAAGACGCCCGCGACCTCGAGCACCCGGTAGTTGCGCCCCGGGATGTCGTTGCAAGCCTGGGCGATCAGGCCGTTCCACTGCCGCGCCCGCAGCTCGGCCGGGCCGAAGCCGGTCGTCCCGCACGCGGGGGCGAGGTCCTCGCCCGTCGTGCTCGTGCTCGGGCCGGTGCTCGGGTCGTCGCCGGTCGAGCTCGTCGACCCGTCCGAGGTCGTCGTCGTCGTGTCGGGCCCGCTCGTGCCGGCGCCGGAGGTCGTGCCCGTCGTCGACGTCGACGGGATCGGCTGCAACCCCGCCGTGGTCGTCGCCTCGCTCGTCGCCTCGCCCGTCGACTCCGGCTCGTCGATCGGCGGCCCGGCCGTCGTCTCGACGTCGCCGCTCCCTTCGCCCGGCCCCTCGGTGACCATGAAGGCAGGGTTGTCCTTCCAGCAGCCCACGAGCATCAGCCCGCACCCCGCCACCACCGCCGCCTTTCCGCCCGCCATGCCCCACATCCTGCGACGATCCCTGTCACATTCCCGGCGAGCGCGGGCGTCCTGGAGCCGACTCGCCGCGTGAGCCTCCTCTGTGCGCCCCCTGGGGCGTTTTTCGCCCCGGCAACAATGTTCCGGCGCCGCTCTGCGTTCGCAAATCCGGGCCGCACCGGGCCCGATCCAATCCACCTACCCGAGCGCGATTGTGAAGCCGCGAATACGCGCACCCGAGCGTTCGCCTTCGCCGGCAATGGCGATGCTGTCTCTCGAGACATGTTGCCCGAGCCGCGCGCCCGCGTGCCCAGCGCCGAGCTCGCCGCGCGTCCCGCGGGGCCCGACCGCGACCGAGCCGGGCGCGTCGAGGACCCTGGGCGCCTCCTCCCATTCGACGCCCGACGTCGCCCGGCCGATCGCTCCGGCCGGGCGGCCGTCGACGCCCCTGCACCGCCCGGGCGGGTCCGTGGGAGCCCGACCGCGAGGCCGCCCGACACCGCGCGACCTGTCCCCGCGGCCTCGCCCTGCCCGCAATTGATCGCGATTTGATTGGCAGCACCCCGCGCCGGTCACACCTGATGCGCATGCGACGATTCACCCTCGCGCTCGCTGTGGGGCTCGGCGCCGGTCTCGCTCTCGGCGGGACCGCCGGCGCGAGCCCTCGCAAGGCCGGCGACGGCCGCGAAAAGCCGTGCGGCGACGAGTGCTACGACCCCTTCACCGAGAGCTGTCAGCCCGGCGCTCTCGTCTGCCGCGGCGCCCAGCGGGCCTGCGGCGATCGCTGCTACGACCCGTTCTATCAGCGCTGCAGCACCGGCCGGGTCGAATGCGCCGGGTCGGAGGAGCCGTGCGGCGATCGATGCTACGACCCTGCCACCGAGGATTGCCCGCTCGCGGTGAAGGACGACCGCCCCGAGCGGGCCTGACGGGCGGCGCCGCCGACCGCCGAGGTGCGCTCGGCTCGCCCGACGTCGACGACGGCGCCGCCCTGCCCCGCCGTTCGTGATGACCGGCGAGCCGGACGGCGCCGACGACCGAGGCGCCCGCCTCAGCGCGCCATCGCCACGGTGTTGGCGAGCTGGGCCGTGAACTTCGCCGGATCGATCGCCCCGTCGACCTCGATCGACTGGACCTTCACCTTGCTGATCTTGCCGTCGACCTCGCCCTCGCTGGCGAAGTTGAACTTGAGCCCGCCGACCTCGCGCCAGTCGCTGAAGGTCACGTGCTTGGTCTTCTGCGCCCCGCTCTTGTCCTTGAACGCCACCGTGCGCTTCACGTCGAGGAACGTGGTCGCGTCGAGCCAGCGCTGCTCGACGTCGCCGTTCGCCAGCGTCAGCTGCAGGTGGTAGGCCTTGCCGCCCTTCACGTCCTCGGCGCCGACCAGCTCGACCTTGTGGCCGCGCGCCGCGGCGTCGACCAGCGCGTCGTCGAACTCGGCGTACTGCTTCATCTTGACCGCGTGCTCGGCCGGCACCGGCCCCATCGGCGCGTCGCCCTCGGCCAGCCAGCCCTTGTCGCCGTCGAACACCTTGACGAAGGCCTTGCCCTCGTGCGTGCCCTCCTTGCGGAACTTGTTCGGCCGCGCGCGGTAGGCCACGAACGCGTCGACCGAGCTGCCCTCCTGGTACTCGCCGCGGATCACCAGGGTCTTGGTCGCCTTGAGCTTGTCGAGCCCGCCGAGCGCCGCCAGGTGCTTCGCCACCACCTGCTCCGCCGTCAGCTCCGCCTGCGGGGCCGCCCCCGACTTGCCGCCCTCGCCGCCGTTGTCGTCACAAGCCGCCGCGCCGCCGAGCGCGAGCGCCATCGCCAGGATCCATCGCTGCATCGTCATCCTCCGTTGCCAGGACAAGCTATGCGAGGTCGGGCCGGCGCCCCAGCGCGCTGCAGGCGAACGCCGATACGACGCAGCGGCCGGCGCCGCCCGTTCGCCGCGCAGCCGGCGGGCACGGCGTATGTCCGCACGAGCATGTGCAAAGGGGCATGCTCCGAAGAACATGCCCCTTCGCGCATGCCCTCGCGGGCATGCCCGTCCGCGCAGCCGCTCACACGCGCAGCGACGCGATCTTGTCGCGCTGGCTGCGGGCGACCTTGAGCGTCGCGCCGCCCTCGAGCACCACCACCGCCTCGCGCCGGCCGCCGCTGCGGAGCTCGCGGATCCGCCGGCGGTTGACGATCGCGGAGCGGTGGATCCGCACGAACTGCGACGGGTCGAGCCGGCGCTCGAGGCTCTGCATCGTCTCGCGGTGCAGGTAGCTCTTGGGCCCGGCGTGGATCTGCACGTAGTAGTCGGCCGCCTCGATCCAGTCGATCTCGTCGGCGCGCAGGAACACGACCCGGCTGCCGTCCTTGATCGCCAGCCGCTCGGCCGGCTGCACCGCCGCCGGCGCCGGTACCCGCGGCTCGCCGACGTCGGCCAGCAGCGCCGCGAGCTGGCGCCGCAGGTCCTCGACCTGGGCCACCTGCAGGTGCGCCTTGGCCCGCCGCAGCGCCTCGAAGAACCGCTCGTCGTCGAACGGCTTGAGCAGGTAGTCGAGCGCGTGGACCTCGAACGCCTGCAGGGCGTAGCGGTCGTACGCGGTCACGAACACGACCCCGGGCACGCTCGCCGGGGGCAGCGAGGCCAGCACCTGGAAGCCGGTACACTCCGGCATCTGCACGTCGAGGAACACCAGGTCGGGGCGCAGCTCCTCGATCCGGCTGGCCGCCTCGCGTCCGGACCCGACCTCGCCGATGACCTCGATGTCCGCGTCCTGCTTGAGCAGCAAGCGGATGCCCTCGCGGGCCAGAGGTTCATCGTCGACGATCAGGGTCCTAATTGTAGTACTACGCTCCAACATACATCGGCTCCTCGAAGGCTAGGGGGATCTGCAGCGACACCGCGGCCCCGCCGCCGTGCGCTGCCGCGACCTCGAATCGATGATCGGCAGGGAAGAGTTGTCCGAGGCGGGCCCGCACGTTGCGCAGGCCGACGCCGCCGCAGCGCTCGACGCAGAACGCGTCGGGCAGGCCGACCCCGTCGTCGCGGACCGACAGCGCCAGCGCCCCGCGCTCGCGGCTCGCCGTCACCTCGATGCGGCCCGACGCGGCCCGCGGCGCGATCCCGTGGCGGATCGCGTTCTCGACCAGCGGCTGCAGGATCAGGTTCGGCACCAGCGCGTCCAGCACCTCGGGCGCGACGTCGATGCGGACGTCGAGGCGGTCGGAGAAGCGCACCTTCTCGATCGCGAGGTAGCGGCCGAGGAAGTCGAGCTCCTGCTTGAGCGGCACCAGCTGCCGCCCGGTGTTGTCGAGCGCGAGCCGCAGCAGGTCGGCCAGGCCGGACAGCATCTGCAGCGAGCCCTGGGTGTCCTGCTTGCGCACCAGCACGCCGATCGCGTGCAACGTGTTGAACAGGAAGTGCGGGTGCAGCTGCATCTTGAGCGCCTCGAGCTGCGCGTGCGCCAGCTGGGTCTCGAGGCGACAGAACGCGAGCTCGGCGTCGCGCGCCTTGCGGTGGTAGTCGTACGCGTGCACGAACCCGACCACCAGCCAGTAGACGAACAGCTGCAGCTGCACGCCCTTGGCCAGCAGCTTGCCGTACGCGAACAGGAACGGCGTCTCCTGGTAGTAGGCGTCGCCGAACAGGATCCCGGCGACACACACCACCAGCGCGTATCCCGAGGCGAGCACCGCGTTGGCGAGCAGGTGCGGTCCGAGGTGACGCGTCCAGTTGTCACGTCCGAGCGGGAAGCGTCGGGCCATTCGCGCCACCAGAGGGGCCGCCGCGGCGAGATAGAGCCAGGGAGGGTACTGCCAGGCCAGGTCGCGCAGAAACGAGGGCTCGGGCACCCGCACGGGCCACAGGAAGTACACCTGCGAGGTCGAGATCAGGCCGCAGAGCAGCCATGGCGCGGCCATCACCCACGCGGGGGGGCCGTGCGACGTCGCGGCCGGCTCGGGGCGATGTTCCATCCTCGGGACCTTGCCATTACGACCTGACCGGTGCCCGAGTGGTTGCAGCGAAGCGACGTGAAGGCGCAGCCGGCGGCGCGAAATTTTTCGTGAAACCGCCGCGCGCCGGCGCGGGTCCCAATGCGTTGGCCGGACGTCTCACGTCCGGCGCGTCCTCTCAACGCTCCGCCAGCACGAAGGCCATCAGCGCCATCGCGGCCGCGTTGCGCTCGAGGTGGTCGGGGTCGATCTTGTCGAACGTGTCGGCCGGGCTGTGGTGCAGGTCGAAGTACGCGCTGGCGTCGGGGTGGAGCCCGAGGCTCAGCACCCCGTCCTTCGTCAGCGGCGAGATGTCGGCCCCGCCCCCGCCGGCCTCGAGCACGCTCGCGCCCAGCCCCTCGAACAGCGGCGCGAACCGCTGCACCGCCGCCACCTCTTCCGGGGTGCCGCTGATGCCGAACCCGCGCGGCGCCCCCGAGCCGGTGTCGGCCTCGATCGCCGCCACGTGCTTCTCCTTGCCGTGCGCCGCGTGGTACGCCTTGGCCCCGCGCAGGCCGTTCTCCTCGTTGGTGAACAGCACCACGCGGATCGTCCGCCGCGGCACCAGCCCGAGCTCCTTGAGCAGCGCCGCCGCCTCGATCGCCATCATGCAGCCGCCGCCGTCGTCGGTGCTGCCGTCGCCGACGTCCCACGAGTCGAGGTGCCCGCCGATCAGCACGATCTCGTCGGGCAGCTCGCGCCCGCGCAGCTCGGCGATCGCGTTGGCGCTCGGGCTGTCGGGCAGCGTCTTGGCCCCGAGCGACAGCTCGACCGTGGTCTTGCCGCGGCGGGCCAGGCGGGCCAACAGCTCCGCGTCCTCGAGCGTGACCGCGGCCGCCGGGATCTTCTTGACCCCGTCCTCGTAGCGCAGCGCGCCGGTGTGCGGGCTCCGCAGGCTGTTGGCGGTGACCGAGCGGATCAGCACCGCGATCGCCCCGACCTTGGCCGCCTCCGAGGCCCCGCTGCCGCGGATCCGCACCGTCTCGCCGTAGTGCGTCTCGTGCCGCTCGTGGTCGAAGCGCGGCATCGGTTGGTTGATCACGACGATCTTGCCGCGCAGCTCGGCCCCGCGGGTCGCGATCTCGGCCAGCGAGTCGACCACCGCGATCTCGCCGCGGACCTTGCCGCCGACGGTCCCGCCGAGCCCGAGGATCACCAGGTCGCGCTCGATCGGCGCCACCACCCGCGCGCGCTCGGCCCCGCGGACCCAGTGCGGCACCATCACCTTCTCGCGCCGCGGGTTGTCGAGCCCGTCGCGCTTCATCTGCTCGATCGACCAGTCGATCGCCCGCTCGAGCGCGCGCGACCCGCTGAGGCGGTGGCCGAACGTGTCCGAAAGGACAGCCAGCAGCTCCCACGCGCGCGTGCGGCCCTGCGCCGCCGCGGTGATCCGCTCGGCCGCGTCGACGAACACCGGCGGCAGCTCGTCGATGCGCGGCGTCGTCGCGCTGACCGCCTTCGCCGAGGGCAGCGACGGCTTGTCGCCGCCGACCACCGGCCCCGCGCCCGCGGAGCCCGGGGGCGAGCCGACCGGCATCGACGCGGCGTGGATCACCGGCGGCGCCGACTCGCCCGACTTCGGGGCCGGACAGGCGGACACGGCGGCGGCGAGGAGCAGGCAGGACGCGAGGCGCACCCGCATCCTCTACTTTACCCCGGCGCGGACCCGCAAGACCCGAACCTGGCCCCAAAGCCATGTCTCTTCAGACTTCTTCCGGCGCATCGGCCCACACGGCCCAGCCGGCGTCCCAGTCGTCGGCTTCGTCACGGAAGGCCCCGGCGTAGCGGGCCTCGGCGGCGAAGAACCCGTCGGCCGGCGGTGCGGCCGCGCCGGCGGCCAGCGGGGCGCGCGGCTTGTAGCGATTCAGGCCGCCCGGGTCGGCGCAGCCAGGGAGATCCGGATCTTCCACGCGCGCGCCCGCGGCGGTGAGCAGCGCCGCCTCGTCGACGCCGAAGTCGTCGTCGGCCAGCGCCAGCGCGCCGCCCGGCGCCTCGGCGTGGGCCAGCGGCGCGGCGAAGTTGCGGGCCAGCCATAGCCCGCCGCGCAGGTCGGCGGCGGTGTCGCGGTCGCGGACATCGAGCGGCGCCTCGAAGCCGACCACCACCGCGTTGCCGATCGTCGCCGCCGTGCCGCGGCGGAGCAGCACCCCGTAGTGCTCGTGCTCGGCGCCGTGGCCGCGGCCGCACAGCGTGGCGTTGAAGATCGTCGGCGCCGAGCGCGGCGTGTTGCGCGACCCGCCGGGGTCGTTGTCGCCTTCGAGCCCGGCGGTGGTGTCGAGCGCCTCGGCGCCGTCGCGCAGCAGCAGGAACTGCAGGCGGCCGGTGTAGCCGAGGTCCCAGTCGAACCCGTCGTCGCCGGGGTCCTGGCAGATCAGGTGCTTGGCGTCGACCGTGCCGCCGAAGAACTCGAAGCAGTCGTCGGCGGTGTGGCGCACCTGCACGTGGTCGACCTGCGTGCCGCGGCCGACCCCGGCGAAGGTGACGCCGTTGATCTCGTTGTTCGGCCCGAGCTCGGTCCCGCTGTACTCGACCCGCACGAACCGCAGCGACCCCGAGCTGTCCTCCGGGTCATCCCCGCCGTACTCGCCGCCGTCGGCGATGCCCTCGACCCGCCCGGTCGTCGGCCGCCCCTCGGCGTCGCGCAGGTTGGTCGGCGCCTTGCCGAGGATGATAAGCCCGCCCCAGTCGCCGGCGCGCCGGGACCCCGGGCGGGCCTCGCTGGTGAACACGATCGGCCGCTCGCGCGTGCCCTCGGCCACCAGCTTCGCCCCCGGCTGGACCACCAGCGTCCCGCGGGTGTCGCGGTCGCCGACGATCGTCGTCCCCGGGTCGATCGTCAGCGTCGCCCCCGGCCGCACGAACGTCGAGAAGCGCAGGCGGTAGACCTTGTCGCAGGTCAGGCGCGCCGAGTGCTCGATCTCCCCCGACAGCTCGACCACCGGCTTGTCGGCCCGCGCGCACGGCTCGACCGCGGCTGGCTCCGCGGACATGTCCACATCACCATGCTCTTCTGGACCTGTCGTGAAGACCATGCTCGCCGAGACAGCCGCCGCCGCGGCCCCCAGCGCCCACGGCAGCCAGCGCGGCACCGCCGGCGTCCGGCGCAACGGCGGATGCACGGCCGACCAGGTCGCGTCGTGCGGCCCGCTGTCGCGCGGCGGGCTCGGCTCGGCCGGGGCCTCGGCGGCCCGCGGGGCGTCGCGGCGGGTCGGCTCGTCGGGGTGCGCGAGGTCGCCGGGGCCGGGGTCGGCGAGACCTGACGGACCGGACAGGTCGAGCACGGGCAGGTCGTCCTGGACCTGGCGCGCGCGGCGGATCTGCGCCTCCACCAGCCCGCGCAGGCTGGCCCGGTCGGCGGCGAAGATGTCGGCGAGGGTGATGCCGATCGCGCGCGGCGACGGGGCGCTCTTGCCGAGGTGCAGCTCGAGCGCCTCGCGGAACACCTCGGCCGAGGCCGGGCGCGCCGCGGGGTCGACCGCCAGCGCCGACGCCACCAGCGCGCGCAGGGCCGGCGACGCCGCGGCCTCGGCGGGCAGCGGCGGGATGTCGCCCTCCTCGAGCCGGCGCGCGATCGTCAGCTCGTCGAGCCCGCCCCACATGCGCTGCCGCGCCAGCGCCTCCCACAGCATCACGCCGACCGAGAACAGATCGCTGCGGCGGTCGACGTGCTCGCCGCACACCTGCTCCGGCGACGAGTAGGCGGCCTTGCCCTTGAACGTCCCGACCTCGGTGTCGCCGTCGCCTTCGAGGCGGGCGATGCCGAAGTCGACCAGCTTGATCTGCCCGTCGTAGGTGACGAGCACGTTGTGCGGCGACACGTCGCGGTGCACGAGCCCGAGCGGGCGGCCGTCGTAGTCGCGCAGCTCGTGGACGTAGTGGAGGCCGGCCAGCAGCTCGGCGAGGATCCGCAGGTGCATCGCCAGCGGCAGCCCGGGCGGCAGCGGCGGCGGTTGATACACGCGGCGGAGGATCCGGTGCAGCGGCTGGCCCTCGAGGTACTCCATGGCGATGAACGGCCGCCCGTCCTCGCTGCCCACCTCGTAGGTCTGCACCACGTTCGGGTGCGACAGCAGCGTGGCGATCTTCGCCTCGCGCTGGAACATCGCCCGGTACTCCGGGTCGCGCGCCAGCGCCGGGCGCAGGTCCTTGAGCACCAGCAGCTTGAGCGCCCCGCCGACCCCGCGCGCCGCCGCGAGGTAGATGTCGGCCATCCCGCCGTGGCCGACGGCCGCGAGCCGACGGAACTTCGGCGCGTGCGAGCCCCGGCTGCGCTCGTCGCTCGTCATCGGCGCGGACGCTATGCCGACGCTCCCGGCGCAGCAAGTGACATCTCTGCCAGCCACGCCGGCGCTGCGGCGTGACAGACTGCGACATGTAGCCGCCGCATTTGTCACGTCCGCTCCGACGTCGCGCGAGCAACCCGACGTCGAACCCGCGAGCGCAGCAGAGTCTGCTGGAGCGAAGCGGCCGCACCCCGTGGTCCACGAGGCCCCGCGGCGCGTCACGCGGCACAGGCCTGCGACGATCCGCCGCGGCCGCCTGACCGCTCGCCGGCGGTCGGGCTCGCCCGTCGAACTCGAGTGTCCTTTTGCGCATGTTCCACCGGACATGCCCCATCGAGCACCCGGCCAGGCCAGCCGGCGCGACGCCGACCCGAGCACCGCTCGGGACCGTCTCGCTCATCGCCGCAGCGCCAGCACCTGCTCGAGCTCCATGTGCCGCCATCGCGCCGCCCGCAGCAACACTTGCTCGAGCGGCTCCTCGATCACCCGGCCGCGGCGCGACGACGCGTGCAGCAGCGTGCGGGCCCCCGCCCGCGGCCCGCGCAGCACCACGCCGACGTGGCACGGCGACTCGCCCGCCCCCCACATGAACAGCAGATCGCCGGGCTCGCCGAGCGCCCGCACCGGCGCCGCCGCCAGCGCGAGCTGATCGCTCGAGTGACGCGGCAGCACCAACCCCAGCGCCGAGCGCACCGCCCGCTGCACCAGCCCCGAGCAGTCGATCCCGGGCGGCGTCGTCCCGCCGAGCCGATACGGCGCCCCGCGGAAGCGCCGCAGCGCCCGGGCCAACGCAGCCGCGCCGCCGCGAGACCTCGCCGCCGCCGGCGAGGCCGCAGGCGCCCCGAGCCGCGCGCGCGTCCACCCGATCGTCCCGTCGCCCGCGCGCACCAGCGTCCACTCGCCCGCCGCGGCCAGCACCCCCACCGGTCCGTCGCCGGCCAGCAGCTCGGTGCACAGCTCTCTGCTTTCAAGGACATGTCCCTCGGGACATGCGCCAACTCGGGTCAACAGCTCCGTGCACAGCTCTCTGTCCTCGCGGACATGTCCCTCGGCCCATGCCGCTTCGCGGGCCAGCAGCCCCGGCTCCTCGGACCGCGAGCCCCGCTCCCCCGAGGACCGCTGCAGACGGAGCCCCGAGCCGCCGCGCCCCGCACCTGCGGCCGCAGCACGCATGCCCGCGAGGACAGGACCGGAAGCGCCGCCGCGCCCCTGCCCGGCCATCCACATGTCCTCCAGGGCATGCTCGTGACCACATGTCCTGAAGTACGCCTCCGCGACCGCCCCCGCCGGCGGCGCCCGCCACAGCCGCGTCACCCCGGCCGGCAGCCCCAGCCACGCGCGCGGCGCCGCGATCTCCGTCGCCGAGGCGTCGATCATCCAGCCGAACGGGAGCACCGCGGCGAACTCGGCCAGCGCGGCCGCCAGCGCCTTGCGGCTCAGCGCCTCGCCGGCCAGCACGAGCGCCCGCCGCCGCGGCTCGACCGCGCAGCGCAGCGGGGGCCCGGCCCACCCGAACCGGCGCAGCAGCGTCTGCCGCCGTTCGGCCAGCACCCGCAAGAGCCGCGCCTCGAGCTGCGCCGCCGAACCTTCGTCGAGCCCCTCGCCCGCCCGTCGCGCGAGCCGGCCGCCCGCGAGCGGCGCCCGGCTCTCCGCGCCCGCACCACCGACGCCGCCCTCAAGCCTCGCCATCGTCGGCCTCCAGCCCGAGCAGCTGCTTGACGACCGCGCGGTCGGAGAACGGCAGCGTCTCGTCGCCGATCGTCTGGCCCACCTCGTGGCCCTTGCCCGCGACCACCACCACGTCGCCGGGCTGCGCCAGCTCGAGCGCCAGACCGATCGCCCGCAGGCGATCGGCCTCCTCGACGATCCGCGCCCGCCCGCCGCGCACCAGCCCCGCGCGCAGGTGGGCGGCGATCTGCCGCGGATCTTCGCGGCGCGGGTTGTCGGTGGTCAGCACCGCGATGTCGGCCGCGCGCCCGACCGCCTCGCCCATCGGCTCGCGCTTGCCCGCGTCGGTGTCGCCGCCGGCGCCGAACACCACGATCACCCGCCCCTCGCCCGCCAGCGCCCGCGCCGTCGCGCACGTCCGCTCGAGCGCGTCGGGCGTGTGCGCGTAGTCGACGACCGCCACCGGCGCGCGGCCCAGCACCTCGAAGCGGCCGGGCACCACCGGGCAGCTCGCCAGCCCCGCGCGCACGGCCGCCGCCGGCAGCCCGGCCGACAGCGCCGCGGCCGCGGCCGCCAGCGCGTTCTCGGCGAACACATCGCCGACGTACGCCACCTGCAGCGCCCCGCCGAGCGCCTCCGCCAGCGGCGACGGCGCCAGCGTCAACGCGGTCCCGTCGACGGATGTCCGTACGGACACGGCCTCGAGGTCATGTTCCTTGAGACATGGCCCGCGGGACATGACCCCGTACCACACCCGGCGGACGTCGACCGGCGTCACCTGGTCGAGCAGCAGCGCCGCCGGGTCGCGGGCGTTGAGGATCGCCGCCCCGCCCGGCGAGGTGTGGACGAACAGCTGGGCCTTGCTGGCCAGGTAGTGCTCCCACGAGCCGTGGCTCTGGAAGTGGTCGGGCGACAGGTTGGTGAACACCGACCAGTCGAACCGCCAGCGCTTGGCGTAGCCGCGGGCCAGCGACTGGCTGGTGATCTCGACCGCCGCGTGGCGGGCCCCGGCGGCGCGCGACTGTTCGGCCGCCGCGAGGAAGCCCTGCCAGCTGCGCTCGACCGGCAGCGGCCGGCCGTCGAGCGAGTAGTCGAGGGTCGTCGCCGCGAACACGTGCTGCCCGGCCGCGCGGACGATCGCCGCCAGCATCGTCGTCGTCGACGTCTTGCCGTTCGTGCCGGTCACGCCGAACGTGCGCATGTCCTCGGCCCAGGGGGCGGCGGCGGGCACGGGCCTCGGGTCGCTCACGGGCCGAAGCTTCGCACAGGTCGGCGCCGGTCGGGCGCGCCCGCGAACGACCCGCTCAGGTCGTGCTCCCGGTGTCGGGCGCCTCGCAGCGGCCGCAGCCGAACGTGTTCACGTTGTTGACGCAGGTCTCGTCCCAGTTGCCGCCCTCGAGCCCGCAGCAGAACGGATCCTCGTCGCACACGCACATCTCGACGGCGTCGTCGGCGCAACCGGGCGCCGCGTGGACGAGGCAGCAGTCCTCGTCGGCGCCGGCGGTGGTGCCACCGGTCGTCGGCGCGCCCGTCGTCGGCGCGCCCGTCGAGGTCGTGCCGGTGGTCGCGTCGTCGGTGGTGCTCGCGGTCGTCGTCGTCGTCGTCGTCGTCGTCGTGCCGGTCGTCGTCGCCGTCGTCGAGCCGTCGGTCGCCGTCCCGCCGCCGAGGTTGATCACGCAGCCCGCGTTCGGCCAAAAGCCCGCCAGCGTGGCCGTCAGGGCGAAGAACTTCTCCCGCTGGATCTGCATGCCGCCCGCCCTTCCCCCGGGCACGGTCGCCGAGCCCTGCTTCGCGGTCAAGCCACGCCGGCCTCAGCCCGCGCCGGTGCGTTCGGCCCACGCGCGCAGGAGCGCGAGGCTGACCCCCGCGCCGCCGCACACGATCACCAGCACCGGCCCGCGGCCGACGATCGGCGGCGCGCGATCGTAGATGACCGAAAGGCCAGCTCCGCACGCCGGCTCGACCAGCACGCGGTGATCGTCGGCGAAGCGCAGGCACGCCTGCACCGCCGCGCGATCGCTGACCGTCCACGGGATGATCTCGTGCCGGCGCGACCACGCCACCGCCTCGGCCGCGACCGCGCGAGCGCCGAGCGTCGTCGCCAGGGAGGTGATCGCCGGGATCGTCACTGGCGCGCCCGCGGCCAGCGCGGCCGCGTACGACGCCGCGCCCTCGGTCTCGACCGCCAGCACCGGCACGTCGGTCCAGCCGACCGCGTGCATCCCCTGCAGCACGCCGCACAGGAGGCCCGCGCCGCCCACCGCGACCACCACCGCGCCCGGGCGCTCGGCCTGCGCAGCGGCCTCGACCACGATGTCGGCGTGGCCGGTCCAGATCTCCGGATCGTCGAACGGATGGATGTAGGTCGCGTCCTCCGGCAGCTCGGCCAGCGCCGCCCGGTGGGCCGCGAGCCAGTCGTCGCCGCGCACCACCACTTCGGCGCCCTCTGCCGTCAGCAGCTCGTGCGAGCGCGCGCTCGTCGTCGACGGCACCACCACCCACACCGCCGCGCCGAGCCGCCGCCCGGCGTACGCCACCGCCAGGCCCGCGTTCCCGCCGGACGCGCACACCAGCCGCCGCGCCCCGCCTGCCACCCGGCTCGCGCACAGCCGCCCGAGCCCGCGCAGCTTGAACGACCCGCACGGCTGCAGCGCCTCCATCTTCAACAGCACCGGCCCGCCGAGCGCCGCACCCAGCGGCACGGAGCGCAGAAGAGGAGTGGCTTGCGCGAGCGACATGCGACCGCCATACACCCCCGCGCCCTCGCCCGGCAAGCGACGGCAGCCTCAGCCGCAGCGCCGAGCGAGCGCCGACGCGAGGCGCGAATCACCGCCCCGAGATCGGGGCCGCCCGCCCTCGCGAGCGCCCGTCACCGCGGACGCACCCGACGTGCACCACCACCGCGTCTCCGGCCGCTCGCCCTCGCGGACCCGTGTCGTCGGCGACCCCTCGCCGGTCGCTGGCACTGCATCTTCAGCCGCTCGCCTCGCGGCCATCCTCGTCGCCAGACGCCCCAGTATCCGCCGCTCGCCTCGCGGCCGCCCCGCAGCGCTCGCCGCTCAGGCCGCGCGGACCAGCGCCGGGGCGAGCTCGCGCTCCGGCGCGCTCGCCGGGGTCGGCGAATCTGCCAGCGCCACCTTGCCGCAGCCGCCGCAGTGGGGCGGGGCGAAGGCGAAGTCGTGGGCGCTGCGGACTGCGCCCGCGCCGAACGCGAAGATCAGCGGGACCGCGAACATGATGAACGGCCCGATCAGGGCCGACACGAACAGCATCGCCGCCACGAACGCCCACGCCAGCGCGACGACCGCGGCCCCCCACGCCGGCGGGCGGCGCAGCGACGTGTGGTGGCAGCGGGGACACATCTGGTTGCTCGACATCTCGACCTCCCTATCAGTTGATAGACAAGCTACCTATCGATCGATAGGCGAGCAAGCCCGGACCTCGGTCCTGCGACGTCCTGCCGCACGTTTGCGCGGTCTGGGGCATACTCCCGCGGTGGCCCGGCGCCCCGTCTCTGCACCCACGTCCGCCGCCCGTCCGCGGGCCGGCCGGAGGTCGTCGACTGCCAGCGAGCCGGAGCCGATGCCGCAGCTTCCGCCGGCGACCGGGCGGCACCGCGAGATCCTCGAGGCGGCGATGGAGCTCATCGCCGAGCGCGGCTACCACGGCGCCTCGCTGCGGGAGCTGGCGCGGCGAGTCGGGATGCAGCAGCCCAGCCTTTACCACTACTTCCGGACCAAGGAAGAGATGGTGGAGCAGATCATCGTCACCTTCTACGGCGACATGGCGGCGGGCGGGGCGGAGATCGTGGCGGTCGCCGAGCTCGAGCAGATCCCGCGGGTGGTCGCGCGCTACGTCAAGCGGCTGTACGAGAGCCGCACGCACCCGCTCTTCGTCCGCTGCATGTTCTCGATCGCCCGCCTGAACCCGCGCTTCGGCCGGCTCAACCGCGCGATCTTCGTCGACGACCTCGCGGTCCAGGCCTCGCTCGGGCTGCGGCGGTTCATCGACCGGGGCGAGCTGACCGAGACGGAGGCGCTCGACCTCACCCGACTGATGACATTCGCTACGGGCTTCCGCCTGATGGAGGAGAAGGTCCTCTTCGACGAGCGGCCGCTCGGTCCGGACGTCGACCGTTACCTCGACTTCTGCGCCGACGCCTGCGAGCAGTGGATCCGCGAGCTGAAGCGGCGGAAGGGGATCCCGGCCGGAGCGGCCTGACCGGCGGCCCGCGACCGTGACAGGCGAGCGTCGCAATTCGCATCGCTGCGGCCCCGGGCGCAGCGCCCGTCGTCGGACCGGCTCTTGTCATTCCAATCGTTTGCGACCGGACCGGCGCGTGCAGGTGATGGGCAGCCAATGGCCGTCCCCCCACATGGCGCCGAACTCGCGCTGTCGACACCCGACCCCAGGCTCGAGTTCGAACGACGTTTTCCGCCCCACAGCGGGCCGGTAGGCCGCTCGTCGCGCATTCCACGGCGCGCCGGAGCGCGTCCGATCGGCGTCGGGGAATTCTGCGCCGGGCGACCGACGCGGGTCGGAATATTTGACTTTTCCGACTGGTCGGCACGTGGAGCATCTGCCAATCTTGAAGCCATCCCGTTCGAGGTAGCCACGTCATGTTGCGGTCTCGTCTGCTCGTCTCCGTCGCCACTCCCATTTTCGCCGCGTCGTTGTTGTTGCCGTCGGCCGCCATCGCGTCGCCCTACGCGCGCAGCGTCCCGCTCCTCGGCATGCAAGACCCCGGCGGCGAGTCCCTCGCCCAGCCCATCCCCGGGCAGACGCCGGTCGCCCCGGTGAACACGCAAGTCCAGGCCCCGGGCGCGCAGACCCAGGCCACCCCGCCGGGCAGCGTCGCCGGGCCGCAGAGCCAGAGCCAGACCTTGGCCGCGCCGGGTGCCGCTCCGCTCAACGTGCCGCCCGGCAGCACGGTGATGCAGCCGCAGATCCAGGTGCTCGTGCAGCCGCAGATCCAGGTCCAGGCCCAGCCGCAGGGCAACGCCTCGCCGACCAGCAGCGCCGACATCGCGACCAACACCCACTCGAACAGCAACTCGAACGCGACGCCGACGGTCACCACCAACACCCGCACGACGCCGCCGCAGGCGCCCGTCTACGTCGCGCCGCCGCAGCAGCGCTACCCGCAGAGCCGCTACGCCCCGCCCCCGCCCCCGCCGCGGATCGTCACCCGCGTCGTCTCGCGGCCGTCGCACGCCGCTCCGCCGCCGGCGATCAAGCGCCCGCCCCCGCCGCGCAAGGGGCTGATGGTCACCGGCTGGGTGCTGTTCGGCGTCAGCTACCTGATCACGGCGAGCAACGCGGCCGACCTGTACGACCGCTGCCCCGGCATGAACAAGCCCGGCCGCTGTCGTGACCTGGCCGAGAACATGTTCATCCCGGTCGTCGGCCCGTTCCTGGCGATGGAGCAGGCCAAGTACGCCACCGACGACTTCTCGCTGGCCGTGTCCGGCTCGCTGCAGGGCCTCGGCCTCATCATGGGCATCGTCGGCACCGTGCAGTACCACCGCGACAAGTACCGCAACCGCGTCCTCAACGAGTACGGCGTCCGCGTGGCCAAGAACACCAACCTCAACGCCGGCGGCCGCCTCGGCGGCGGTCAGCTGACCCTCACCGCCCGCTTCTGAGGGGCCGGCCCGGCCCAGCGCGAGCGCGACGAGCCATCGTCGCGCTCGTCGCGTTTAAGCCGCGCGACGGCCCGCGCCTTCTTCAAGACATGTCCTCGTGCGCCTGTCCTTGGGAACATATTCTGAAGGACATGCCTCCTGCGGCATGTCCTCGCGGACATCTCAACTCGCCGCGCCTCACTCGCGGAACGCGACCGCGACCAGCGACGAGCCGATCGGCAGGTCGACGCGGCGGAGCAGCCTCCGCTCGGCCTCCATCACCGCGAGCAGCGCCTGGTTGAGCGGCGCGGCCGGGACGCGGACGTCGTACTCGGGCTTGGCCTTGAGGCCGCGCAGGCGGCTCGCCACGCGCTGGGCGAACACGAGCGGGAACAGCAGGCAGGTGTGGTACGACAACCGCTCCAGGCGGAAGCCGGCGCGCTCGAGCACCGGTCGCAGCGTCGCCTTGGTGTAGCGGCGGCGGTGGTGAACCGACACGTCGTGGTCGCTCCACAGGATCGGCAGGGCCGGCACCGTGACGAGCAGCAGCCCGCCGGGGCGCACCAGTCGGGCCACGGCGGCCATCGCCGGGTCCTCGTCGTCGATGTGCTCGAGCACGTCGAACAGCGTCACCACGTCGAACAGGCCCTCGACCGGCAGGTCGTCCGGCAGGCTGCCCGGGCGCACGTCGAGGCCGAGCTCGCGCGCCGCGAACTCGGCCGTCGGCAGGTCGGGCTCGACCACCGTCACCTCGCCGAAGCGCGTCATCTCCTGCGAGATCAGCGAGCACGCGCCGCCGACGTCGAGGATCCGCAGCGGCCCCTCGGGCGCCCAGCGCTGCAGTTGATCGAGGATCACGCGGCGACGGCCGATCCGCCAGAAGTGGCGCTTCTCGAGCTCGAACAGCTTGTCGTAGGCGCTGCGATCCAAGGCGAACCTACGTAGCAACCGACCCCGGGCTTGTAAAGCGCGCAGCGCGCGCTCGGCGATTCTGCCACCGAAACGTGACCGAAACGACGAAGGGCCGATCGGCGCTGCGCCGACCGGCCCCGCGGGTCACGATGCCGTGACGACTAGCCTGCCTCGGGGCAGAACGCCTCGGTCACGAGCGCGCCGTTGTTGTCTTCCTTGCACTCCTGGACCAGGCCGTTGTTGATGCCCGGATCGATCTCGACGAAGAAGTTCTTCTTGTTGTCCTTCGTCGGGCCGGGCACGGTCCAGGTCACCTGCGTCGACGCGCCGGGGAGCAGCGACGCCGCGGTCGGCTTGGTGCCGAGCTTCACGCCCGTGTTGTCGACGCCCTCGTAGAACGAGACATCGACGCCGGCGGAGATGCCGAGCGTGCCCTCGTTGTAGATGGTCGCCACCAGCACGAGCTCCTCGGAGCACTGGTTGAGGTCGGCCGCCACCGAGATCGTCAGGTCGGCGGCGTTGAACACGCCCTCGCCCTGCACGTTCTGGCGGAAGTTGTTGAGGCCCCCGACCGTCCAGTTGGCCTCCTCGGACATCGGCGGGTTGCCGGCCGAGTCGGCGTCGGTCACGTGGTAGGTGTGCTGGGTCCAGACCTTGCGGGTCGGGACCCAGTTGTCGCCGCCGGCGCCGTAGACGAACACGCCCTTGCGCGCGGTGAAGCCGGGCGTCTTGGCCTGGCAGTCGGTGACGTTCTTCGCCTCGGCGAAGTTGGCGACCACGACGAATTCGGAGTTGCCGTCGCCGTCGACGTCGGCCACGAGCGGGTACTCGTGGATCGTCGCGCTCGAGTTCATGATCTGCAGTTGCACCGCACCGGTCGCGCCGTCGTAGACGCGGGCGAAGCACTCGTCCTGGTACGCGACCTCGGCCTTGCCGTCGCCCTGGAAGTCGAACACCGACGACCCGGTGGCGGCCGACGAGTTGTCCTGGATGGTCGCGGTCCAGCGGGCGTACATCGCCCCGGCCGCCGGCATCGGGTCGTTGGGCAGCTTGACCACCGTCTCACCCGAGCGGTTGAAGTCGTAGACCGCGTAGGCCACGCCGCCGGCGATGCCCGCCTCGGGCCGGCCGTCGCCGTCGAAGTCGGCGATGGTGGCCGGGCCGCCGAGGTTGGTGCCCTTGATCGGGATCGGCTGCGTGCGCAGGGCCGGGTTCTGCTGGCACATCGCGTCGGTCGGGTCGACGCCGCACCACAGCTGGCCGGTCTGGCCGTTGATCACGCGGATCGCCGGCCACGCGACCAGCACCACCTCGGGCTTGCCGTCGCCGTCGAGGTCGGCGACCGACGGCCAGCCGTCGTTGTTGTGGCTCGCCACCGGGTTGTTCTTGTTCGACCAGAACTGGGTCATCGTCACCGACGGCGGGTTGCCGGGGACCCACTCGATCTTCCACGCCTCGCGGCCGGTCACCAGCTCGGGCTTGTTGTCGCCGTCGAGGTCGGCGAAGGTCGCCACGCCGCCGGGGTAGATCGGCGTGTTGCCGTTCATCGGCGTGCCGTACATCGCGCCCCACGGCTGGTTGTTGGGGCCCCACGGCTGGTTCCACACCATCAGACCGTCGTCGTCGATGATGGTGCCGCCGAACGCGATCTCGGCCTCGGGGTCGGAGTCGAGGTTGACGACCGTGGCCGCGCCGTTCTCGATGCGGACCTTGGCGACCTGGTTGTTCGACGTGCGGGCCGTCCACAGCAGCGCGCCCATGCCGTCCACCGCGTGGATCGGCGAGATGTGGCTGGCGCCCTCCTCGCGGCCGGCGTAGATGATGTCGGGCAGGCCGTCGCCGCTCACGTCGGCGACCGCGATCGAGGCGCGGCCGTGCGAGCCGAACTTCATCATCGCCGGGTTGTGGTTGATGCGCCACTTCTCCTGCCCGGTCGCGCCGTCGATCAGCACGATCTCGCCGAGGGGGTAGCTGCCCGCCATGTTGTCGATGCGGGTCGTGTTGACCACCACGTCCGGCACGCCGTCGCCGTCGACGTCGGCGATCACGGGCAGCGTGATGACCTCGTTGGTCGTCCACGCCCACTCGAGCTGCACGTCGATGTCGTCGAACGTCGGCACGACCTCGCAGTCGAGCGGGTCGGGCTGCGGCAGGCACTGGTTGAAGATCGGCTCGCAGTAGAAGCCCGGGTCGCAGTCGTACGAGTCCTGGCAGTCGCCCGCCGGCTGCTCGCACACGTCGCCGAGGCACACCGCGCCGGCGTCGCAGCAGACCGACTTGTCCTCGCCGCAGCGGATGCCGCTCGGGCACTCGGGGAGGCAGGCCCCGTCGACGCACTCCTCGCCGGCGGCGCAGCACTGGGCCGGCTCGCCGCAGAGGATCGTCATGCACATGTCGTTGGTGGTCTCCCCCACCATCTCCGTCGTCGACGACGCCGTCCCCTCGGTCGTGGTCGTGTCGCTCGTCGTGCTCGTCGTCGACGTCGTCACGTCCGTGGTCGACGTGGTCGTCGTGCCGGTCTCGGTCATCCCCGAGTCGGTGACTTCGGAGGTGCTCGTCGGCGGCGTGTCCGTCGTCGGCGCGGTGGTCGACGTGGTCGGTCCGGTGGTCGTGTCGCCGGTCGTCGTGTCCGTGTCCGTGCCCGTCGCCACGTTGGTGGCGTCACCGCATCCGGCCAGCGCGGGGCTGAGCAGCGCAAGTCCGGAGAGTGCCCAATAACGCGCTAAGTTCGTGTTCATATCGACAGTTTAGCCATACTGAGCGGCCTCGGACCACGCAACAAATCCGCATTTTTTCGCGGCCGCTCGCCCGCCGCGGGCTCCCCGGACGGTTGGCCGATCACGACATTTGGATCATGCCCTCCGCGTGTTCGAGCCCACGCGCGGGTTTCGCCGCAGCGTGACTTTTATTCACCTCCGTCGCACGTTCGTGACGCGGCGCGCAGCCGCGACGACGATCGTGCAGACGTCGCATTCACCCGAGATCTGCCCGATAAAGGCCTCCAGACGCAGATCTGCAGATGCGTCGATGACCCCGGGCGAAAGGTGGATCCAGCCCCACTATGCGTCGGGGACGGACGGCGGAGGCCTCGCCGGCGCGCCGTCGCGGGCGGCGGCGGCGACCTCTTCCGGCACGTAGTTGCCGCCCGACAGCAAGAACTTGAACACCTCTTCGACCGCCAGCGAGGTCGACCGGCAGCGCGACAGCGGGACGAACAGCAATCGGCCGACCATCGGGTTCGGCGTCGTCGGCACGAACACGCAGACGGCGTCGGTGCCGGCGCCGATCGGCTCGCCGCTGGTGAACGCGAGGTGCCACGCGTCGCCGTCGAGCCGCACCAGCACGACCTTGGAGTAGATGCCGCTGCTGCCGCCGGGCGTCAGCGAGATCTGCTTCCACGCCTTGTACAGCTCGGCCAGCACCGGCACCTTGAGCAGCAGCCGGTCGATCGCCGCCAGCACGTAGCGGCCGACCAGGCTGCGCACGACCAGGCCCAGCGCGAAGATCCCGACCAGGGCCAGCCCCACCCCCGCGAACGGCACGTCGATGCCGGCGAACTCCTTCAAAGGTTCGCGCGTGAGGTGGTCGACGTACCACAGCACGAACACCGTGACGACCAGCGGGATCGCGGCGAAGACCCCGGCGAGGAAGGTGTTGCGGGCGAAGTTCTTGGCGTGCGCGAGCATCTCGTCTTATCCGGCGTAGGCCTCGTCCTGCTCGATCTTGCTGAGCACCCAGTCGAACTCGCCGCGCGTCAGGTGAGCGCCGCAGTACTCGCACGCGCCGGCCATGTTGACGCGATCGAGCGGCCCGCCGCAGTTCGGGCAGTTGACGTTGCTGGCCGGCGCGCCGCGGACCTTGGACCCGCGGATCAGCGTCCAGTACTCGCTGTACGTGCGCGGGTACCGGGTGCTGCCCGACACGTGGTCGCCGTTCATGCGCGCGGTGTAATCGATGCTGCGGGCCCACACGCGCACGGTCAGCGCGTCGTACCAGCGGTCGCGCTCGAGCTTGACGATCACCAGGCGCAGCACCTCCGGGTTCGCCAGCACGTTGCGCAGCCCCTGGGCGCGGTAGGCGTCGATCCAGTACTGCAGGTAGTTGAACAGCGAGTCGGACACGTACGGGCGCACGCGGCGGAGGTCGAGCGCGGTCCAGGCGGCGTTCAGCTCGGCGTGGATCGTGCGCACGCGCTGGTCGATGCGCTCGGGCGAGGTCGTCGGGTCCTCGGCGATCAGCGCCGCGTGGGCCTGCTGGATGCCCGGCATGAACAGGGTGCGGTCGTCGGTGCCGACCTCCTCGGCGTGGTGCGTCAGCGGCGGCGGGCGCGACTCGAGGCTGCGCACGCGCACGTGGTGGACCGTCCAGTCGAACCGCCCGCCCTCGACCTGCTGGCCGCAGAAGCGGCACGCGCCGGTGTCGCTGCGCTCGAACGGGGCCCCGCAGCTCGGGCAGCCGAGCGCCGTCACCGTCTCGGGGGTGCGGCTCCTGGCGTCGGCGCGCCGCTGCAGCCGCCACGCCTCGCGCACGTAGAACCCGCGCTCGCCCTCCGGCAGCGCCGCGCTGTAGTTGGCCTCGAACGCGACCTCGATCTCGATCATCCCGTCGGGCCCGGCGGGAAGCTGGACCCGTTCGACCTGCATCGACCCGATCACGACCCCGCGGATCGGCACCCCCGCCGGCTCGCGCTTCATCAGCGCCTCGCGGGTGTCGGGCGCGACGTACGGCGCCAGCGCCTCCATCGCTTTGGCGTCGCCGCGGGCCCCCTGCACGCGGGCGTACAGCGCGTAGACGAAGTCGGTGAACAGCACCGCCGAGAAGTCGGGGTCGAGCCGGCGGATCGATCCGAGGTCGCCGCGGCGGACCGCGTGGGCCGCCGTCGTCGGCGCGCTGTCCCACGTCTCGTCGGCCTGGCGCTGCTGGTCGTTGCGGTAGTGGTAGTAGACGACCACGCCGACGACGATCAGCAGCGGCACCCCGAGCTGCGGCACCTCGAACAGCAGGCGCACCAGCAGGTAGAGGATCGCCCCGCCGTCGCCGCCCCCGCCGCCTCCGCCGCCGAAGCTGCTGCCGCCGCCGCCGCCGCCCGAGTAGCTGTGGCCGCCGCCCGGGCGCGCCGCCGCCTCGGCCGCCAGGGCCAGCAGCACCGCCGCCGCGACGAGCGCCAGCGCCTTCGGCCATGTCTTGCCGGACATGCCCTTTACGCCATGCCCTCGGGAACATGCCCGTTTCGACATGTCCTTCATGCCCGCACCTCGTCGGGCAGCTCGTTGACGTCGTCCTCGCCGCGCGGCAGCGCGTCGGCGCACAGCGCCCCGAGGGCCTGCAGGTGCGGCGCCAGCTCGGTCGCGCGGGCGCCCGCGGCGACGGCGGCCTGCAGCCCGGCGACCGCCTGGTCCCACGGCGCGCGCGGGACCTCGCGGCGGACCCCGACGTCGGCCAGGACCACCGCCGCGCGCTCGGTCAGCGACACGTACACGAACACGCCGGTGCGGGCGCGGGTCTCCATCACCCCGTGGTCGAGGAAGCCGGCCTTGGCCGCGCGCAGCACCGCCTCGTCGCGCCAGGCCCGCGGCGTCAGCAGGCGCGCCAGCGCGTGGCTGTGGCGGACCAGCCACGCCGCCATCAGCCCGACCAGCAGCGGGTCGACGAGGAACCAGTGCAGCCCGAACTCCGGCTCGCCGTACAGCAGGAACGCCAGCGTCAGCGCCGCCGCCAGCCCGCCGACCAGCGCCGGCACGTGGGCGTAGCGGTCGGACGCCGGCCGCACCGCGATCACCAGCTCGGCGGCGGTGCCCGCCTCGAACGCCTCGATCGCCCGGCGCAGCGCGCCCTTCCCGTCGTCGGCGAAGAACCCGGCCATCGTCAGGCTCCTCCGTGGCGCAGCTCGAACACGTAGTCGGTGTCGTAGCAGCGGACCAGCAGTCGACCTGTCTGCAGGAACAGGTAGTCGGGCCCGCTCTTCACGCGCGTCTTGCTCACGGTCTTGCCGGTCACCGCGTCGAGCACGTACAGATACCCCGGCTCGGCGCCGGCGCCGTAGCCGGTGATGACGTGGCCGCGGTGGACCACGAAGTCGGCCGCGTTGGCCACCAGCGGCGCGCTGCGCCACAGCAGCGCGCCGCTGCCGAGGTCGAGCGCGGTGATGAACGCGTTGCCGCCCTTGGCGTCGGCGTGGTGGGCGTGACCGACCAGCAGCACCGTGCCGGCGAGCGCGGCCCAGGTCGCGCGCTGGGCCGCGAACGCCCGCTCGCCCGCGGCCGTCCCGGGCGGGTGGGCGTAGGCCTCGAAGTCCAGCAGCGCCACGATCTCCGCGCTGTCCTCGCGCTGGACCGCGACGAACCGGCCGCCCGAGTAATCTGACCCATAGAACAGGATGGTGAAGCCGTCCTGGCGGATCGCCTGGACCAGCAGGTACTTGCCGAAGGTCGGCGGGATCGTCGGCGGCAGCGTCCCCGGCTCGCCGCGCATCGGGTTCGGCACCTCGTACTCCGGCAGCGCCAGCCCGTTGCGCGCCAGCCACTCGCCGTCGTCGCCGACCCCGTTCGCGGTCTCCGACACCAGCGACAGCGTCGGCGGCGGCCCCGGCTCAATCGGCGCCGGCTGCTTCAGCGTGTACGTCCACGGCGGCGCCGGCAGCACGGTCGCCTTGCGCCCGGCGAACCGCTCGCCGGCCTGCGACTGCGCGGCCAGCATCGCCCCGGTCGCCGCGTCGTACAGCGCCTGCGTCGCCAGGTTGCCGGGCGCCTCGTCGAGCACCTCGGCGAAGGCCTGGCGGGCCAGGTCGTGGCGGCCGCCGTCCATCGCCGCCACCCCCTGCGCGCGACGCAGCGCCAGCGCCGGCGACAGGGCCTCGCCGCCGGTCGTCACCACCTGTCCCGAAGGACCGGTCCCGGCGCCGGCCTCGGACCCGCCGGGGCTTGCCGGAGGGGCGGCGGTCGAGGGTCCGGCCGGCGACTGCGACGAATCGCCGCGGCGACAGGCCGCGAGGACGATCACGAGCGCGGAGGCGCTCCAGAGGCGAGCCGGGCGTCGCACCGGCCGCACTGTAGCGCAACCTCCCGCGTGACAGTCCCGCCATGACCACCTATCGTCCCCGCGTGACCTCTCGTCGGCTCTTTTTCGCGTGCGCGCTGGCGTCCGGGTGCGGCGACGCCGGCAGCCCCAGCAGTGGCGGCACCGACAGCACCGGTTCGGTCGTCGAAATCGACGGCACGATGGTCGACCTCGTCAAACCTCAGCTGTGGGTGCAGCTCGGGGAGGACGCCGACCCGCTGCGCGACCACCGACCGGCCAGCGTCAATTGCCCGCTCGGCGTCGGCTGGCTGGTCGAGGTCACCGGCTTCGAGGTCAACACGGGCGGCTGCAACTACGGCGCGTTCACGCAGCCGACCCTCCGCGAGATCGTGCCGGGGGCGCAGATCTCGCTCAACCTCTACCACTTCGACCTCGTCGCCGCCGAGCCCGCGACCGCGCACGCGGTGATCATGGCGGGCGACCACGTGCTGCTCGAGCGCGAGGTCGACATCCCCGGCAAGGCCATGGTCTACGAGGTCGAGTTGGTCGCCGACTTCGCGCTCGCGGCCGGAGAGCCGGTGGTGTTCCACCTGCACAACCACGGGCAGAACACGTGGACCCTCGCCAGCATCCAGGTCGAGGTCGAGGACCCCTGAGACGGCCTCTCGTGGCCCAGGGAGCCGGCGCAGCGAACGGACCCGCCGCGACCGTCCCGTGACCTTTCGTGCCGTGACAATTCGTCGCCGCTGAAGTACCCCTCGATCTCGCGGGCCCAGGCCCGTGAGAGGTCGACGAGCGATGCTTCATCAGAAGATGTACGGACCTGCGGCGGTCGTGCTGGCGTGCGTGACGACTTTCGGCTGCAGCGACCCCGGCCCGGGGCTCGACAGCGCCACCGACACCACCACGGCGAGCACCGACACCACCGCAGGCACCGCCGGCACCGACGCGCCGACCACCACCGGCGCGCCCGAGGCCGAGCCCGTCACCTGGCATCAGCACATCGCCCCGCTCTTCGTGCAGAAGTGCAGCGGCTGCCACATCGACGGCGGCATCGCTCCCTTCTCGCTGGCCAGCTACGAGGCCGCCGAGCCGTTCGCGGTCGCGGCCCTCGACGCCGTCCTGCGCGGCACGATGCCCCCGTTTTTGGCCGACGAGACCGACGACTGTCAGCCGCGGCACGGCTGGCAGGACGACCCGCGGCTCGGCGACGACGAGCTCGAGCTGCTGCGCGCGTGGGTCGACCAGGGCGCGCCCGCAGGCGACCCCGCCACCGCCGCGCCGCTGCCCGAGCCGCCCGAGGTCGAGCTGACCGACGCCGACGTGCGCGTCCAGATCCCCACCCCCGTCTCGATCGACGGCGACAAGGACCTGTTCCTCTGCTTCAGCGTCGACCCCGGCTTCGAGGACGACACCTGGATCGACGCCGTCCAGATCAGCGCCGGCAACCCGCAGGTCGTGCACCACGTGCTCGCCTACGTCGACGAGAGCGGCGCCTCGGCCGACAAGGTCAACGAGGACGGCTACTACCCCTGCTTCGGCGGCCCCGGCATCAACAGCGCCAACCTGATCGCCGCCTGGGCGCCGGGCATGACCCCGTTCGAGATGCCGCCGAACGTCGCCTCGCGGGTCGTCGCCGGCTCGCGGATCGTCATGCAGGTCCATTACCACCCGACGGGCAAGCCCGAGCTCGACAGCGCGACCTCGCTGGACCTGCGGATCCGCGACACCATCCCCGAGTACGTCGGCATGCTGGCGCTGATCGGCAACAGCGAGGGCCCGCAGCTCTTGCCGAGCGAGCACGACGACAACGGCTACCCCGAGTTCCGGATCCCCGCCGGCGTGGAGCACCACGTCGAGCAGATGCTGTTCAAGCTCAACGACGTCCCGCCGCTGCGCGTGTTCGCCGTCGGCACGCACATGCACTACGTCGGCACCGACATGCTGATCGGCCTCCAGCGCTCCAGCCCCACCGACGGCGAGCCGGCCAGCGAGTGCCTGCTGCAGACCCCCGGCTGGGACTTCAACTGGCAGCGCGCCTACAGCTACGACGCCCCGCTCGACGCCGTCCCGCGGGTCGACAGCGGCGACGAGCTGTACCTGCGCTGCACCTACAACAACAGCATGTCGAACCCGTTCGTCGTCCAGGCGCTGGCCGAGCAGGGCCTCGACGCGCCGAAGGACGTCCACCTCGGCGAGGAGACCCTCGACGAGATGTGCCTCGCCGTGGTCGGCGTCGCCATCGCCCTCAAAGACGCGATCTGAACGGCAGTCTCCGAGGACAGGTCCTTGAGGGCCTGTCCTCATGGACATAGCCGATGGTACCTGCGCGATCGAGCCTGTCCTTCGGACCCGTCGATTACATGTCGCCGAGCATGTCGATGCCGCGCGCGCGCGACGTCTCGACCGCGCCGGGCTGGACCTTGCCGGGCCTGGGCGCCTCGGGCTCGGGCGCGTCGCCGTCGCGCCACACGCAGCCGAACACCCGGGTGGTCGCCCGCGCGGCCTCGGTCGCGGCCGCGCACTCGCCGTCGAGCGCGGGCTCCCGCCTGGGGTCGGCCTTGGCCGCCAGCCAGGTCGCCAGCTGGGCCTCGAGCGCCCGCGTGTGCGCGTCGCGGTCGCGGCTCGGCACCTTGTCGGCGATGCAGGCCCGGTAGCGCTCGGCGTAGGCGTCGCAGGCCGCGACGCCTGTCTTGCCGTCGGCGACGGCGACCGGCGGCGCGGCAGCGGGCGGCGGCTCGGGCCGCGTCTCGGGCACGGCGGCGATCGTCGGCGGCACCACTTCGGGCGCGGGTGCGGCCGGCGGCGCGGCCTTCGTTTCGGGCGTGGGGGCGGACTCCGGCGCGGCGCAGGCGACGAGCCACAGTCCGCAGAGCAAGGTGCAGGGGCGCGAGAGCGACATCGATCCTCCAGTTCGAGCCGAGCAACGCCCGGGAAACGGCCTTGAGTTTCACGCCGATCGCAGGAAGATGAGACGGAAGATCGCCGCTTGCTCGCGCGTTCGCCAGATCGACCCCCATCACCGCGCGTGGCCACGCGCACCCCGGCCTCGCGATGCCCCGCCCCGTCCTCGCCTTCGCCCCCGCGTGTTCGACCTTGACCGCCCCCGCCGGCGCGCACGCCCGTGGCAACAGCGCGCTGGTGAGCCTCGACCGCCGGGTGCAAACGGCCGAGGCGGCCCTCGACGCCGGCCGCGAGGTCGCCCGCGCCGCTCGCTGCGGCGCCCTGTGAAGCTTCCCCATGGTTTCTGTCCCTTCCACCATGTCCATGAGGTCAGCCATGTCCCGACTCGCCCTCGCCCTGTCCCTCGCCGTCACCGGCGCCGTCGTCAGCCTCCCGAACGTCGCCGACGCCTGCGGCAACACCGTGCGCCGGCTCGTCGACAGCGGGCAGGAGTACGTCCAGCGGGCCGAGCTGCTGCTCGCCAAGGCCCAGTACCGCAAGGCGGTGAGCACGATCCGCGAGGCCTTCGGCGACAAGGCGATCGCCGCCCACATGAAGGGGCCCGGCGCGCACCTCCACGGCCGGGCCCAGCGGATCGTCGCCCTCGCGGTCGCGCGCAGCGGCGGCGCGGTGGCGATCGGCATGGACCTCGGCGGCGCGGCGCAGAGCCGCAAGGACGCCGCGATCGCCTGGGCCGTGCTCGCGCTGCGGCTGCAGGCCGGAGACCAGCCCACGCCCGCGCAGACCGCCGAGCTGGCCGAGGCCCTCGCCCGCCAGACCAGCGGCCGCGCCGAGGCCTACGACCTGCTCAAGGGCCTCGGCGACGGCGACCTCATGCCGACCGCGCAGGGCTGGGCCCTGCTCGCCGAGCTCAGCAAGGAGCGCGGCGACGTCGAGGGCAGCAAGACGGCCGTCGAGCGCTGCGTGAAGATGCGCGCCCGCGGCGTGAAGTGCGAGCTCACGGAACAGGCGTAGCGGTGCGACGCCAGCCCGAGCTCGTCCGGCCGCGGACGCGTCGCCGCAGCTGCGCCCCGCTGCTCGCTGTCTTTTCGCTCCTGTCGTGCGGGACAGGTCCCCAGGACCCTGTCCGGGCGGACATACCACCCGCCCCGCCGCCAGCCGCCCCGCAGATCGCCCTCGAGCCGCCCGCCGATCCGGCCGCGGTCGCGCGCGGCCAGGCGCTGATCGACCGCTTCGAGTGCGTGCGCTGCCACGACCTCCCCGGGCGTGAGCCGGCGCCGCTCGAGAAGCACTGCGTCCGCTGCCACCAGGACATCCTCGCCGGCCGGTTCCCGGCCCCGCCCGGGACCTTGCGCGAGTGGCAGGGCCACATCACTCACCTCACCGACGTCCCGGCGCTGCACGGCCTCGATCGCTTTCGCCGGGCCTGGCTGGCCGGGTGGCTGCACACCCCGCACGACCTGCGACCGGGCCTCGATTCGACCATGCCGCGCCTGGCTCTCGGGACAGCCGAGGCCGCCGACCTGGCCGCCGCGCTGATCCCCGCCGCCGAGGCCGCCGCGCCCGCGGCCGGCGACCTCGCCCGCGGCCGCGAGCTGTTCGGCGACAAGTCGTGCGCCCTCTGCCACCGCTTCACCGGCGCGCCGAACATCGCCCCGGCAGCCAGACTGCCGGTCCCGCTCGACGAGGCCCAGCTCCAGCGCGGCCTGGCGCAGGCCCCCGACCTCCGGTTCACGCGCGAGCGCATGCGCCCGGCCGCGCTGGTCGCGTGGCTGCTCGACCCGCCGCGGCACAAGCCCGGCACGCCGATGCCGAAGATCCCGCTCGACGAGGCCGACGCGCGGGCGCTCGCCGCTTACGTCACCGAGGTCCCGCTCGAACCCCCGCCCGCGCCGAAGCACGTGCAGCGCCTGCCGCTGCTCGAGCGCCGCGTCACCTGGGCCGAGGTCGAGGCCAAAGTTTTTAAAAGGACGTGCTGGCACTGCCACTCCGATCCGGACTACGCGCGCGGCGACGGCGGTCCGGGCAACAGCGGCGGCTACGGCTTCACCCCGCGGCGGCTCGACCTCGCCTCCTACACCGGGATCGCCTCCGGCAGCGTCGGCGACGACGGCAAGCGGCGCAGCGTGTTCGCCCCGCTGGCCGACGGCACCCCGCGGATCGTCGCCCACATGCTGGCGCGCCACGCCGAGGTCGAGGGCGCCGCGCCCGAGCTGCGCGGCATGCCGCTCGGCCTCACCCCGGTGCCGCTGGCCGACATCCAGCTCGTCGACACCTGGATCGCCCAGGGCCGCCCGCAGTAGCGACGCGTCCTGGAGGACATGTCCCCACGAGCCTGTCCTCCAGCACATGCCCCCCGGAACATGCCCCTCGTGCCCGGTCTCACTGGACCGGGCTGACCGTCAGGACCGCCAGGCACATCTCGTCGCCGGTGCCCTCGCCCCAGAAGATGTCGACCGGGTCGAGCTGGACCCCGTCCACGATCGGCTGGTTGGCGGCGCTGTTGTCCCACTCGCAGGTCAGCCGCAGGCGGTCGCCGGGCTTGACCGTCATCGGCGCCTTCAGCCGGTAGCCGCCCTGCCAGCTGAAGTCCCAGTTCGGGATGTAGAGCGCGCACTCGTCCTCGGCGCCCTGGCGGTCGAGCTCGAGGCTGGCCCGGCGGCCGCGCGTGTGCATGTGCAGGCTGACCTCGTGCATCACGAACGGCTCGCCGTTCTGGACCCCGGCCTGGGGGAAGAAGTCGCCGATGAAGCTGGTGAGGTCGACCTCGAAGTCGTGGACGACGCGCGGCTCGCCGGCGGGGATCTGCATGCTCCCACCGAGCCACTCGGGGTTGGTGAACGGGATCACGTGCAGCGGCACCTCGACGCTGTCGGCCAGCTTGAGCCGCAGGCGGGTCCGGTCGGCCGGGCCGCCCGTGTCCATCGGGTGGTAGTGCATCTGCAGCACGATCGCGCTGCCGGGCTGGACGGGGATCCCGCGCCTCTCGTCGAGCGAGGGCTGGGTCCCGGGCGCCCACGCGCCGAGCCACTGCTGCGAGAAGCCGCCGCCGCCCGGGCTGCCGAAGCAGGTGTAGCCGGGCCCCTCGTCGGCCGCGTCGAGGTTTTTATACGTGGTGACGCTGCCCGGCGGGATCAGGAACGCGATCGCGTGATGCACGATCGGCCGCACGTCGGGCACCACGTCGAAGCCGACCACGTACTTCAGCTGGTCTTCGGGCCAGTCGAGCACGAAGCAGCGGTAGTCGTCGGGCGACTGGGTCGCCAGGTACGGCTCGGGCAGCGGCAGGTCGAGGTCCCACGCGATGGACGGCGCCTCCGGACCGCTCGGCGGCGCGTCGGCGGGGTCGCCGAGCGGCGCGCCGTCGTCGATCCACGTCAGCAACACCTCGCGGTCGGCCGCCGGCAGCGAACGGTCGTGATCGTAGCGGTTGCACTCCGCCGCCGGCGGCCACGGCGGCATCGTCCCGTCGAGGATCGCCGGCGCGAGCACGCCGGCGAACATCTGCGCCTCCTCGGCGGTCGCCAGCGAGAACGGCGCGACGTCGCCCGGCCGATGACAGGTCGCGCAGTGCTTGTCGAGGATCGCCTTGGTGTCGCGCCAGTAGGTGTAGCGCCAGTCGCTCGCGTCCCCGGTGGTCCCGGTCGCAGGCTCGCCGCCGGAGCTGCCGTCGGTCGTGCCCGCGGCGGCGCTCCCCTCCTCGTCGCCGGCCGGAGCCGCATTCTGACAGCCGAGAGCGAAGACACCGAGGACAGCGAGGGCGAGGCGGCGGTTCATCGAGCGGACTCCTATCGTCGCCCACCGTATCACCGCGCGCGGGTCCGCCGGGCCGCGCGGACACGGCCCCCCTCGTGAGTCCGCGCGCACGCCTCCGTGTTCCGGGGCCGCCGGGCCCCGGCCCGACGCTGTCTCGAAAGCCATCTCCAATTTTCCTCTTCCGCCGCGACGACTCGAGGAACTCCCGGAAGCAGCGAGCGTCCGTTCCGGCGCCTCCCGCACGAGCGCCCGTCGCAGGACCCGGACGACCCTGTCCTCGAGGACATGTCGCCAGAGCAGCGCTCTCCCTCGCCGCCAGCCCTTAAAGACATGCCCGTTCGGGCAGGTTGTTTCTAAAACATTTGCTCACCGCCGACGCCCGCGCCGCGCTCGCGGCGCCCGTCGCCGCGCCCATGCCGTCGGCGGCGCGACCGGGTTTGCACGCCGTCGCTCGCCGCGCACGGCGACCACGCCGCCGGAGGGAGCGCGCTCACATCGGCCGCAGAACTCCGCTCCACGGCCTGCTGCGTCGGCGCGGCCCTGGGCTCGCGCTTTCACGGGCGGCGGGCGTCATGTAGCGTGCCGCCATGCGCCTCAGCTACCACCAGCTCGTCGATCGCGTCCGCGCCCGCGTCTCGGGGGTCACCGCTGCGGAGCTCGCGGCGCGGCGCGGCCAGCCCGGCGATCGCAGCGTCGTGCTCGACGTGCGCGAGCCGGACGAGTTCGCCGGCACCGGCACGCTCGCCGGCGCCGTGCACGTCCCGCGCGGCCTCGTCGAGAAGCTCGCGGCCGACATCTTGCCCGACCTCGACGCCGCGATCGTCGTCGTCTGCGCCTCCGGGCACCGCGCCGTGCTCGTCGCCGACGTCTTGCAGCTGCTCGGCTACGGCCGCGTGCAGTACCTCGAGGGCGGCCTTCTGGCCTGGCAGGCCGCCGGCCTCCCGCTCGCGCCCGCGTGTGCGCGCGCCGTCGCAACCACCTGCGCCCGCACCCCGACGTGGGCCGACATCCGCGCCACCTTCCCGATCGTCGGCCGTCAGGTCCCCGTCATGGGCGAGGGCGAGCGGGCCCTCCTCTACCTCGATCACGCCGCCTCCACCCACGCCCCCGAGCCGGTGCTCGATCGCTACGCCCGCTTCATGGCCGGCGAGTACGCCAACATCCACCGCGGCACCCACCTCCTCTCGCGCAAGGCCACCGAGCACTTCGACGAGTGTTACTACGTCGTCTCCGACTTCATCGGCGGCGACCTCGAGCGCGACTGCGTGGTCTTCCTCGGCAACACCACCCAGGCCGTCGACCTCGCCGCGCACGTGATGGCCGCGCTGCCCGGCAAGGTCGTCGTCACCGAGCTCGAGCACCACTCGAACGACCTCCCGCACCGCAACCGCGGCCCGGTGCTGCGCGCCCGGATCACCGCCGACGGTCGCCTCGACATGGACCACCTCGGCCACCTGTTGCGGCAGAACCAGGTCAAGCTGGTCGCCGTCACCGGCGCCAGCAACGTCACCGGCTGGATGCCCGACATCCACGCGATCGCCCGCCTCGCCCACGAGCACGGCGCGCTGATCCTCGTCGACGCCGCTCAGCTGCTCGCGCACCAGCGCATCGACGTGAAGCCGCCCGGCGACCCCGCGCACCTCGACTTCGTCGCCGCCGCCGGGCACAAGGCCTACGCCCCGTTCGGCGCCGCCTTCCTTTATGGACCGCGCGGCATCATGGACGCCGCCCCGCCCTACCTGCCCGGCGGCGGCACGGCCTCGCGCGTCGGCCCGCACAGCGTCGAGTACGTCAGCGCGCCCGACCGCCACCAGGGCGGCACGCCCAACATCGGCGGCGTGCTCGCGCTGGCCGAGGCGCTGCGCTTCCTCGACGGCATCGGCATGGCCCACGTCCGCCAGCACGAGCTCGCGCTGACGCGGCGGGCCATGGCCGGCATGAAGGCGCTCGGCGTCACCCTCTACGGCCCCGACGACCCCGACGCGCGCCTCGGCGTCCTCAGCTTCAACGTCGCCGGCGTCTCCGATCCGCTGGCCGCCGCCGTGCTCAGCGAGGAGCGCGGGATCGCCGTCCGCAACGGCCGCTTCTGCGCGCACGTCCACGTCGACCGCCTGCTCGCCAGCCAGGGCGGCGCCACCCCCGAGCCCGGCAGCGCCCCCGGGGCCGTGCGCGCCTCCTTCGGCCTCTACAACGACGAGGCCGACGTCGATCGCTTGCTCGAGGCCGTGGCTGTCCTTCGGGACAGGCGATGGGTCGGCCGCTACCGCGTCCGCGCCGCCGGCGTCACCGCCGAATTCGCCGGTCGCTGCAACGACCGCTGGATGGAGGCCGACGCCCCGAGCCCGCCGGCCCACGTCGACGCCGAGCCGGGCGAAGCCCTGCTGTTCGCCCAGCTCAACCCGAGCGGCCCGACGCGCTCGTACCTGGTCGCCGAGCGCCGCAGCGGCGCCGCCATGCTGGTCGACCCGCGGCGCGACCAGGTCGACCGCTACCTCGCCGAGCTGCAGCGCCACGGCCTGCGCCTCGAGCTCGTCCTCGACACCCACACCCACGGCGATCACCTCTCCGGCGCCAAGCGGCTCAAGGACCTGCTCGGCTGCGCGATCGCCATGCACCGGGCCGCCGCCGCCCCGTGCGTCGACCGCCCGCTCGAGGACGGCGACACCATCACGCTCGGCGGCCTCGCGCTCGAGGTGTGGCACACGCCCGGCCACACCCCCGACTCGCTGTGCCTGCTCCTGCCCGACCGCGTGCTCACCGGCGACACGCTGTGGCTCGGCGGCACCGGCGGCTGCGACCTCGGCGGCGATCCGGCCGCCCTCGCCGCCAGCCTGCTGCGCCTGCGCGGGCTGCCGGCCCACACCGAGGTGTGGCCGCTGCACGACTTCGACGGCCGCGGGCGCAGCACGATCGGCGAGGAGGCCGGCCAGAACCCGTTCTTCCAGGGCGACCTCGGCCAGCTCCGCGCCCGCCTGGCGCCGAACCGCGGCGAGGCCTCGGCCGTCAGCCGGGCCAACGCCTCCTGTCAGACATGACCGGAAGGACATGCCCGTCCGGCCATGCCCTTTCGGACATGGCCTCAAGAGCATGCCCTGGGAGCCACCCGCTCACAGCGCGGCGATCTCGGCCCCCAGGCACCACGGGCCGTGGGGGTCGATCTCCGGCATGAACAGGTTGACGTCGCGCAGGCCGGGCTCGTTGCAGGCGTCGGAGCCGAAGTAGGTCTGCTGCGGCGCCGGCAGCGTCGACGGGTCGGCGCCGAAGCCGATCGTCGACTTGGGGTCGCCGCCGACGAAGCCGACGCAGAAGCGGCTGGTCTCGATCACCGGCTGCTGCTGCTCCGGGATCTGCAGCGACCCGGAGCTCACGGGCAGGCCGAGCGACTCGGACATGTACAGCACCTGCTGCAGATCGGCCGATCGCACCTGGAAGCGCACCCGCGCCTGATGGGTCAGCGCCACCAGGGTGTAGTCGATCCGGCGCACCCGGTAGGGCGGGGCGACCGGGGCGTCGAAGCACTCCGCCCCGCGGACCTCGCCGTCGAGCCCGTTCGAGACGTTGCCCGCGCCGTAGCACCACAGCGGCTCGACGCAGTTGGCGGGATCGTAGTGGTGCAGCTCGGCGGTCGACGGCGCCTCGGTGGTCGTGCTCGGTTCGTCGGTGGTCAGCGCGAGCGTCGTGCTCGTGCTCGTGCCCTCGCTGTCGAGCTCGCCGACGGTCGCCAGGCCGGTGCTCGTGCTCGTGCTCGTACCCGTCGTCGTGCTCGTGCTCGTGCTCGTCGGCCCGTCGGTCGACGTCGGCGCCAGCGGATCGGTCGTCGAGCCGGTCGCTCCGTCGTAGGCCGGGTTTTGCGTCAGGCACCCGCTCAGGGCCACCAGGCACCCTGCCAGCCGCGCGCGTCCGCACCGAAGCCTCATCGACCCCAATGTACCACGTTCCGGGCGCGCCGGCTGATCCCCGCATACATGTCCCAAAGTTCATGCCATAGGCGCGACGCCGCCGTCCCGGGCTCGCATTCGCCCGCACGTCGTACGCTGGCGTCGGCGGCGTGCGGACGTTCGCGTCGAGCGCTGCTGGATCCTCGCGCTCGCGGGGAGGTCGCGCCGACCGCGAGCCCGTCGGTTCGTTGCCCGCGATGGCGGTGACGAGCTCCCCGCCGCCACCGCGCTCGCGCTCGCCGTCGGCCCTACGCGCGTCCTGCAGCGCGGCGAGGTGCACTGCTGGGCGACGGCGCCACGGCCAGCGGCCTCGTCCACCGCCGCGATCGCGGCGAGCCCCCGCACCGCCCTTGCCTCGCCGCCGTCGTCGCCATCGCCGTCGGCCCCAGGCCGGCGGGGCCGGGTGGTGGCCCGCGTCACACATGCACCTTCAAACATGTCCGAACAGCCATGTGCTCGCCCGGCGACCGGCTCGGCCGGCCGGCCGGTCGCGGCGTCGCCGGGGTGCGAACCAGTCGACGAGCACCGCGGTGCCGCCGGCGCCATCGCCACGCCCCCATCGATCGCGCGCGGGCCCCCTGGCCGGGCAACGCGGTCGACCTCGCGATCTGCGCCGGCGCGGCGCGATCGTGGGCTCACCGCCGCCGCCGAACCGCTGGCGCCGGATCGCCGACGCTGTCGAGCTCATCCCCGGCGCCGCGCACGCCTGCACGCGCGACGCGAGCGGTCGAGTCCGCCGCTCGGCGTCCATCCGTGCGGCCGCCCCGGCGACGGCGCCACGAGTCCCGCGACGCCGACGTCGCCGTCCGCGGGCCCCGGCGACGCCGTCGCGCTCGCGGCCGTCGACTCCACACCTCCACGTTGCGGCGCAGCAGCGGCCTTTCGTCCCGGGACGACGGACGGATGGGCCGGCTCGGCGACGGCACGCGGGCCGACCGCGCGGCATCGACCCGCACGCCGGCCTCGGCCGCGCGCGCGATCGCTGCGCGCGTGGACACGACCTGCGCGATCGGACAGGCGAAGCATTCCCTGCCGATCCGACGGCGACGCCGTGTGCGGCCGTCTCACCCCGAAATCGTCGCCGCCGGGACGTCGAGCCTCCTCGCCGTCGGAGCGCCGAGCGCGTGCGCGGCGGAGGCGAGCGCGTCTCGTGTCGCGCCGTCGGCTTGTCACCACGGGCCGCACGCGTGGGACGTCGTCACCACGGCGCGCGCGATTCCGCAGCCATGAACTCGCGTTCACTGCGGCCCTGACGCGGCGAAATCACCGGAGCTCGCGCGCTTGAAAGCCGCATCCTCGCCGGGCGATAGTCGTGATCGGCTCGACTTCTTCGCGCGGTGAAAATTATGGCACGCACAACCTCTCTCGTATGGATGACTTCGATCGGCCTCGTCGTGGGCTGCGGCGACGACGGCATGCAAACGTCGCAGACCGGCGTCGCATCGCAGACCACGACGGCGACCCAGCCGACGACGCTCGACACGCTCGGCACCTCCGAAGGCAGCGAGTCTGCCACCGGGACGCCGCCGACCACCAGCGAGGGCACCATGGGCATGACGAGCGACAGCTCCGGCGTGCCGACCTCCACCAGCGAGAGCACCTCGACCGGCATGGTCACGGCGACGATGAGCACCACCGAGCCGTCGACCGACACGCTGACCACCGAGCCGCCCGAGACGACGACCTCGACCAGCACCAGCGAGACCACCTCGAGCACCACCGACACGACGACCTCGAGCACCTCGACCACCGACACGACGACGACCACCACGACCGACCCGGGCACCACCACCGAGGACATCCCCTGCAACGAGATGCAGGTCGTCCTCACCCCGGTCGTGCCGAACGTCATGCTCGTCCTCGACAAGTCGGGCTCGATGCTGTCGCTGTGGGACCACGACGCCAACCCGAACACGGCGCAGGTGAGCCGCTGGTACAGCCTCTACGCCGTCGTCGACCAGGTGCTCACCGCCTTCAACGCCAACTTCAACTTCGGCATGAACCTGTTCCCGAACAAGCAGGCGGTCGACACCTACGTCCCCGGCGCCTGTCCCGTGAACGCCAACGTCGAGGTCCCGGTCGCCCCCTTCAACAAGAACCCGATCCTCAACGCCCTGCCGGCGCAGAACAACAACACCATCAAGGGCGGCACCCCGGCTCAGGCCGGCGTCCTGGCGGCGCTGAACCACCTCAAGACCCTCGACCCGATGATCCCGCGGGCGATCATGCTCATCACCGACGGCGCGGCCAACTGCACCACCGGCAAGCAGCCGCCGCCGCTGTTCGAAGACTACGACCAGTCGCTGCACACCCTGGTCGGCAACGCCTTCACGCAGGACGGCATCCCGACCTACGTCATCGGCATCGCCATCGCCAACGCCGTCTCGCCGGTGCAGATGGACGGCAGCCCCGACAACATCAACCCGTACGAGAAGCTCAACGAGCTGGCGACCCAGGGCGGCACCGCCAAGCCCGGCCCGGAGAAGTTCTACAGCGCCGACAACCAGGTCGAGCTGCAGGCCGCGCTCAACGCGATCGTCACCGACGCCCAGAGCTGCGTGATCGCGCTCCAGGACCAGCCCGGCTTCCCGCAGTTCACCAAGGTCAAGATCGGCGGCGTCGAGGTGCCGAAGATCAACGACTGCGCGAACGAGAACGGCTGGAAGTACGTCGACCCCGCCCCGCCCTACGTCGCCATCGAGCTGTGCGGCACCGCCTGCAACTCGCTCAAGCAGACCGGCGAGGCCGGTGTCGAGTACTACTGCAAGCCGGGCTGAGGCTGCGCGCGCGTGTGGCCGGCCGGCCGGGGTCGGTGCGGTCATTCGCGCGGCCGATCGTCGATTGCGGATTGCCGCGAGCACCAGCCCTCGGGCCGGAAGGCCGCGGCGTATCGCCGCTGTGCGCGGCGCTTCGCGGCTGGCCGCGCGCAAACTCGATTGATGCATAGCAGCGACCCTGGTAGGGTGGCTGGAATGCACAAGCTTTGCCCCGACATCGTGGCCCTGGCGTCGTGTGCCGTGTTGCTCGCGGCTTGCGGCGACGATCAGCCGGCTTCCTCCTTCGATCCGACCTCGCAAGTCACTACGGCGAACAATCCGACCACCAACCAAGTTTCGTCGACCAGCGGACCGCAGGACACCGAGCCGACGACCACCACCGTCACGCCGACCGAGCCGGGCACCAGCTCGGTCGGCACCGAGACGGGGACCACCGACACGACGGGCACCCCCGAGACCACCACCGACCCGGGCACCACCACCACCGTGGACACGACCGGCCCCGACCCGGGCACCACCTCGACCACCGACCCGGGCACCTCGACGACGATGGCGATGCCGTGCGAGGAGGCGAACTGTCCCATGGGACAGTTCTGCGACCCCAACGGCAACCAGTGCATCCCCGGCTGCAACGACGACACCGACTGCAACGCCCCGACCAAGTGCGACGTCGGCAGCAACACCTGCAAGGGCTGCCTCGGCGACGGCGACTGCCCGCTCGGCACCGTGTGCGACGGCGGCGAGTGCGTGCCCGGCTGCAACGACATGCAGCCGTGCCAGGACGGCCTGGCCTGCTGCAGCAACAGCTGCGTCGACCTGCTGGTCGACGTCGCCAACTGTCAGGCCTGCGGCAACGCCTGCCCGGTGCCGCCCAACGGCAACGCCGCGTGCGTCATGGCCCAGTGCGGCCTCGCGTCGTGCAAGGCGCCGTGGAACGACTGCGACAAGGACCCGGCCAACGGCTGTGAGAACCAGGGCCCGTGCCAGTGCGACCCGGGCACGCAGACCGCCTGCTACACCGGCCAGGGCGGGACCCAGGGCGTCGGCATCTGCAAGGAGGGCCTGCAGACCTGCAACCCGCAGGGCACCGGCTACGGCCCGTGCACCGGCGAGGTCACGCCCAACCCGACCGAGATCTGCAGCAACAACCTCGACGACGACTGCGACGGCCAGGTCGACGAGGACGCCGACGCCGACGGCGACGGCTACACCGTGTGCGGCGGCGACTGCTGCGACGAGGTCGGCCCCAGCTGCCTCAACCCGGCGCTCGTCAACCCCGGCGCGTTCGAGGTCGGCGGCAACATGGTCGACGACGACTGCGACGGCACCAAGGACAACCCGGTCGCCTCGTGCGACGCCAACCTCGCCAGCAACTCGTCGAACGCCCTCGACTACGCCAAGGCGATCGACCTGTGCCAGACCACGACCGAGAACCCGCCGCAGAACCAGAAGAAGTGGGGCGTGATCTCCGGCACCCTCACCCGCGCCGACGGCGTCGGCGCGATCGACTCCCAGGCCAAGTCGATCCGCCCCGGCTTCGGCACCAACGTGCTGCCGCAGCAGAACGCCCGCCTGGCGATCCTGTCGACCGGCAACGCCGCCGACCAGAACGACGCCATGCCGCCCTACGCCGACTTCCAGCCCGGCAAGATCAACGGGGCCAACAGCGCCGCCCCGGCCGACTGGCTGGCGGCCAACGGCGGTCAGTTCCCCAACGCGCCCGGCTGCCCCGGCGCCCAGAGCAACGGCGCCAACGACAGCGCGATGCTGAAGCTGCGGATCCGCGTGCCGACCAACGCCAAGTCGTTTAACGTGCAGATGTACTTCTACTCGGCCGAGTGGCCCGAGTACGTGTGCACGGCGTTCAACGACCTGTTCGTCACCCTCGTCAACTCGACCGCCGCCGGCAACCCGAACGACCGCAACATCGCCATCTACAACGCGCCGAACAACCAGAAGTACCCGGTCGGCGTCAACATCGCCAAGGCCGCGCCCGGCCTGTTCACGCAGTGTCAGAACGGCGTGGTCGGCTGCTACGGCAACCAGTTCAACTACAACAACTGCACCGGCACGCAGGGCATCGCCGGCACCGGGTTCCAGGCCGACGCCGGCTTCGACTACTGCCAGGAGGGCAACTACCACACCGGCGGCGCGACCGGCTGGCTCAAGATGTCGGGCAACGTCACCGGCGGCGAGATCATGGAGATCCGCTTCGCCATCTGGGACACGGCCGACGGTCAGTGGGACTCGCTGGTCCTCCTCGACGACTGGGTCTGGTCGGTCCAGGCCTCGCAGCCGGGCGTGCAGCCCAACTGACGCCGGCCGCGGCTCGACAGGTCCGGCGATCGGGCGTACGTTCCGCTCGCCGTGCCTGTCCTGTCGCGTGTCACGATCCTGGGCGCCGGCCGCGTCGGCGGCGCCCTCGCCGCTCGCAGCCCGATCCCCGTCGCCCTCGTCACCCGTGAGGCCGGCTGGGAGGCCCTCGACGGGCCCCCGGGCGAGCCCGTCGTCGTCGCCGTCGACAACGCGGGCCTCGACGCCGCCCTCGCCCGCGTCCCGGCCGCGCGCCGGCCCGACCTGGTGTTCGTGCAGAACGGGGTGCTGGAGCCCTGGCTGTTCGAACATGGCCTTCAGGACAGCACGCGCGCCCTGCTGTACTTCGCCGTGCCGCGCCGCGGCGCGCCGATCGAGCCCGGCGGCACCAGCGTGCTGACGGGCCCGCACGCCGAGGCGCTGGCGACCTGGCTGCGGGCGATGGACCTGCCGGTCGAGGTCGTCGCCCGCGAGGCCTTCGCCGCCGCCATGCTCGAGAAGCTGATCTGGAACTGCGCGTTCGGCCTCCTGTGCCAGCGGTTCGGCTGCACCGTCGGCGAGGTGCTCGAGCGCCACGACGAGCTCCTGGGCGCCCTCGTCCACGAGCTCCTCGCCGTCGGCCGCGCCGCCCTCGGCGTCGACGTCGCGGCCGCCCCGCTGCTGCAGCGCCTGCGCGCCTACTCGCGCGCGATCGCCTCGTACCGCGGCGCCGTCAAGGACTGGCCGTGGCGCAACGGCTGGTTCGTCGCCGCCGCCGCCGAGCGCCGGATCGCCACGCCGACCCACATCGAGCTGCTGCGCGAGGCCGGCGTGCTCCCGACCTCGACCTGACCCGAGAGGCAGGCGAGCGCCGCGCGGCCGCCCGGTTCAGCGCTCGCGGTCCGCGTTCGCATACCTGTCCTTTCGGTCACGCTTCGACCGCCCGATCGGACATGTCCCGAGAGACATTCGACTTCGCGTCGACGCCGCCCGCTCAGCGGAACAGCCCCGAGCGCGGCGAGCTCAGCGCTCGCTCGAACTCCGCCAGCGCGGCGTCGAGGCGGGCCTGCAGCAGCGGATCGGGGATCGCCGAGCCCGCGCGCGCGGCCGCGATCTCGCGCACCGCCTGCAGCGAGGCGCCGCACGAGTCGAGCACCGCCCGGACCTCGGGGCCGGCGCGGTCGACCTCGCCGGCGAGCTCCCAGGCCCGCTGCAGCGCCTCGTCGAAGCGCAGCGCGTCGAGCTGGCCGCGGAGCGTCGCCGCCTCGCGCACCAGCAGCGCGCCGGCAGGCGGGAGGTGGTCGAGGCGGGGCTCGGCCGGAGGCAGCGCCTTCACGACCGGCACGGCCCCGAGGATCCGCCCCAGCGCCGGCGAGGTGAGCCCGCCGCAGAGAAACCACAGGCCCGAGAGGATCAGCGGACCCGCGTCGGCCGTGTCGCCCTCGATCCGGGGGATCTCCAGCGCGTGCAGCACCAGCGACGGCAACGCGCTGACGATCGACCACAACGAGGCGACCGCGAACGTGCGCAGCGGCTCGCGTCCGTCGTCCTCCATGCTCCCGCTGAAACGCGGGCCGGCGGCCGCCGTTCTGCTGCCGGCCCCGGCGGCGGCGCTCGCCGGCGCCCGCGACATCGGCCCGCGGCGCACCCGGGCGGCCGCTGCGGTGCCACCGCTCGCCCCGTCGGCGCGGATCAACCTCCGAGGTCGATCGTCAGCGCGTGGCGCACCGGCGCGCCCTCGAACTGCAGCGACGCGATCGCCTCGCGGATGCAGCGGTCGAGCGGATGACGCTCGTCGACCGAGAGGTGCTGGATCTCGAGCAGCCGCGTCGGCCCGCCGGCCTCGAGCGCCAGCGCCAGCCGCCTCGGCGCCCCCGGGCACGCGCGCAGGCGCGGCGCCAGGGCCTCGACCGCGGCGACCACCTCGGCGCGGGTCGGCCCCGGCCTGGGCGCGGCGGTGGGCGGCGGATCGGCCCGCGGGGCGGCCTTCGCCGGCGCCGGCGCGTCGCGGGCCGCCGGCGCGTCCGAACCTGTCTCGGAGGACATGACGAAAAAGCCAGCCACGCCGAACGCCGCGGCCGCCAGCGCCCAGCCCAGCCGCCGCGCGCGCGGCCGCGCAGCTGTCTGAGAGGACATGTCCGTCCAGGCAGCCGCCGGCGCGCTCACCGGCGCCGCCGCGCGCGGGCGCGAGCCGGTCGAGGCCGCCGGCGGGGCCGTCCGCTCGCCGCGGTCGCTGTGGAGGCTGCGCAGCGCGTCGCGCTCGGCGCGGAGCAGCTCGAGCAGGTCGGCCATCGACTTGACGCGCAGCTCGGGGTCCTGGGCGAGGATGTCCTGAAAGTCAGCCGCGAGAAAAGTGTCCTCGAGCTGCGGCGCCGCGCGGACCACGTGCTCGCGCAGGCGCGCCGCGCCCTCGGCGGGCTCGGCGGCCAGCAGCTCGCGGATCACCGCGTTGGGCATCTGCGCCCCGGTGATCAGCATGAACAGCACCGCGCCGAGCGAGTAGACGTCGCTGCGCTCCGACTTGGCGCCGCCGCGGAACAGCTCGGGCGCGGCGAAGCCGGGGTGGCCGAACGCGCGGCCGTCGTCGCCGCGGTGGCGGGGGGCCGGCGCGTAGCGCTGGTCGGTGCGGGCGTAGAACGCGTCGAGGAAGCGGCACTCGCTGAGGTCGATGATGCGCGGCCGCGGCGGCAGGCTGCGCTCGAGCATCAGGTTGGTGAAGCTGAGGTCGCCGTGGAGGATCCCGCGGGCGTGCGCGTCCTGCAGCGCCTCGGCCAGCTCGATCACCAGCTCGACCGCCGCCAGCGGCTCCATCGGCCCGCGCTGGATCGTGCGCGCCAGCGGCTCGCCGTCGATCAGCTCCTCGACCAGGTACCACGAGCCGTCGTCGTTGTAGTCGCACTCGTAGATCCGCGGGAACGCGCGGTGGGTCAGCTTGTCGAGCGCCATCGCCTCGCGGCACAGGTCGGCCAGCACCGGCGTGCGGGCCAGCGTGCGCGGCAAGATCTTGACCGCGACGTCGCGCCCGAGCACGTGGTGATGGGCGCGCCACGTCTGCCCGCACTTGCCCTGCCCGAGCAGCGTGCGCAGCTCGAGCCGGCGCGCGTACAGCCGCGGCGGGGCCGAGGCGCTGCAGCTCGCGTCGCCGGCGTCGCTGCAGCCCGGCTGCTCCGGCGGCGCCGGCACGAGGTCGGGCGCCGGCGGCCACACCTGCGGCTCGGGCCGCAGCACCGGCTGCGTCGCCGCCAGCTTGTGCGGCCACACCTCCATGCCCGCGGCCAGCCACGCCGCGCGCAGCTCGTCGGCGCGGAGCTGCGGGTGGCCGGCGACGTCGCTCGCCAGCTCGAGCACGCGTCGCAGCGGCTCGGGCACCGGCTCGGCCGGGTCGTCGCGGTCCATCAGCGCCTTCAAGGTGCGCCCGAGCTGGGCCAGGTCGGCGCGCGGCGAGCGATCGCCGGCCGCGTCGTCGCTGCGCGGCGCCGTCAGCAGGCGGGCCACCCCCGCGTCGCTCCAGCGGATGTTGCGGGCGTTGACCGCCCCATGAGACAGGCCGTGCTCGTGCAGGCACATCAGCGCCTCGGCGATCTGCAGCCCGACCTGCCACGCCGTGTCGAGGGCCAGCGGCGCCTGCGTCCACCGCTGCGCCAGCGACACCCCGCCCTCGTCCTCGCGGACGAAGTACGGGTGGCCGTCGCCGCCGACCCCGTGATCGACGACCGCGGCGATGTACGCGTGGCGCAGCGCCGCCAGCAGCTTGGCCTCGCGACCGAACCGCTCCGCCGCCGCCGCCGGCAGCGCGTGCTGCAGCGACACCACCTGCACCCGCGTCCGCGCGCGCTCGTCGTGCGCCACGTACACGCTGTGCCCCGGCTCCTCGTCGATCCGCTCGACCAGGCGGAACCGGGGCGACTCGGGCGCGGCGGGCATCTCCGGGAGCGTGCCTCGTCGGCCCCGCGAACGCAATTGCGGCGCGCGTCACCCGCTGCGCGGCGCCTCGCGCTGGCCGGATTGTGGTATGCATGCGGGGCGATGAATCCTTGCCTGTGCATCGTCCTCGCCGTCAGCATCGCGGCAGGTCCGGTCCCCAAGGCGCCGCCGTCGACGTTCGCGCAGCTCGAGCGGCACATGCAGGAGCTCGTCGAACAGGAGCGGTTCGACGAGCTCGCGCGCGACGGCGAGACGGCGTTCGCGCGCGTCGACCTGGAGCCGTGGCAGCGCCGCGAGCTCGCCTTCTACGCGCTGCGCGGCTACCACCGGATGTACGACGCCACCGGCCGACCCGCGGGGCTGTGCCGGGCTCGTACTTTGTTGCGTCGCGTCGAGCGAGAGGTCGGCCTCGGCGACGCCGCTGCCGTCGCCTCGCGCCTGCGCGACGTCACCGAGTCGGGGCTGGCGAAGCAGGGGCCGAAGGACCCCTGCGGCAAAGCGCGAGCGGCCGCCGGCGCACCTCCATCGAGCCCGGGCGAGCTGTTGCCGGTGCTGCGCACGAAGCCCGCCCTGCCGCCGCCGACCGACGATTCGCAACCTGTCCTGATCGACATCCCGCGCCGGCAGCTCTCGCGCCCGCCGGCCGCCACGCCCCCGGCACCTGCGCGCGAGCCGGCCCCGCGGCCGCGCCGACGACCGACCCCGAGCCCGACGTCCGCTCGCGCAACCGCGTCCTCGCCGGCAGCCTGCTCCTCGTCCTCGGTCTCGGCCTCGGCGCCGGCATGGGCGCGGCGCTGTGGTACCGCAGCGAGGCCAACGGCGAGATCGTCGAGATCGGCGAGCGCGTCGACGCCGAGCTGCGACGGATCACGCCGATGGAGTTCGACCGGGTGACCCACCTCGCCGACGTCTACCGCACGCTCACCCCGGTGGCCGGCGTCACCGGGGCGGCCGCCGGCATCGCCGCCGTCACCGGCATCGTCTTGCTGGCGACGCCGCAGCGCGGACGCACCACCGCCCGCGTGTCGGCCACCCCGTGGTCGGCGATGTTGACGCTCTCGGGCCGCTTCTGAGCGCCCTCCGCCGCGACTCGACGCGCACCCCGTGACGCGCCCTGCGTGCAGTCGACGACCTCCGCGATCGCGATGGCGGACGTGGGCCAATGGCATGAGTCGGCCCACCTCGCCGTTGTGACATTCGCAGCACCACGTCACAGGCGCGAAGGACATGTCTCTTCGGACATCCAGTGCGCCGTCCGCGCCCAACCCTCGCGCGGCCGCTCGATCGCGCGCGCTCGGGACCCCCGCGTGTCCCCAAGATCCCCCGTCCGTGCACTTCCGCGCCGCGCGAAATCATGACGTGAGCGCCGGCGCGCGCGCGCGCGTGATGTCGAGACCGCGGCCTGCCACGAATTCGCCGGCCGGGCCGCCCGCACGGGGTCGACATTGACAACCCGCGGCCAATCGGCAGACCGAGCAGAATGGCAGCAAACACGGGTCTACTCGACAATCGACGGTCGGCGAACTCGCCTGCGCCCTCGAAGTCACGCCCATGTCGACCCGCGAACTCGCCGGGCTCGGCTACCCTCTTGTGCGCGGACCCGGAGATGAAGCGGCGAGCCTCCCCCAGCCTCCCGGGCATCGTCGTGCTCGGGCTCGCGGCCTGTACGGCGCCCGGTCTCGGCCCCCTCACCTACGACCAGCCGCCGGGGGAGACGTCGACATCCGCCGCCAGCGGCGCCAGCGACGGCGCTCCCCCGACCACCGACGAGCCGGTGCCGACCACCGGGACCACCGGCGAGCCCTCGGACCCGAGCACCGCCGGCAGCGGCTCCACCGGCGAGACCGGCAGCACCACCGCCGACGCCCCGCTCGCGCCGCCCGCGATCGTCGAGAACATCCTCGGCCCGGACCCGCTGGAGCAGCCCGGGCCGGTCGTCGCCCAGATCGGCACTGCCTACGCCGAAGGCGTGCGCATGCAGATCGACGGCGGTCCGGCGATCGAGCTCGGCCCCGCCGGCGATGACCAATTCCAGGGCGAGATCGCCGTCCACACCGCGCTGGACAACGGCCCGCACCTCGCCACCTTCGTCGCCTGGCGCGACGAACTCGAGAGCGAGCCGCTCGAGATCCCGTTCACCGTCGCCCTGCCGCCGCCCGGCAGCGAGCTGTTCTGGGAGGGCGACAACGCGATCGGCAAGGGCACCGTGGTCGCCCTCGCGGTCACGCCGAAGCCCGAGCTCATCGAGCTCGGCACCTACTATCCTCAGGGACAGGCGCGCTGCTACCTGCGCCGGCGCGACCTCGACGGCACCTGGGGTGCGGGCGACCTGTTCGAGGTCAAGCCGGGCCTGCCGTGCAGCGCCATCGACCTCGCGGTCGACGACCAGGGGGCGCTGCACGTCCTCGTCGACAAGCTCGAGGACGGCGAGCTGCGCTGGTGGCTCGGCAAGTTCGACGCCTGGGCCGGCGACCCGACCAATGTCGGCAGCGGCGTCGTCGGCGACGTCGCCCGCGCCCTCGCCCTCGCCGACGACCGCCTCGCCGTGTGCGGCACCAAGCCCGATGGCAAGCTCGCCACCGCGGCGGTGTGGCTGTTCATCGCGGGCGAACCCGGCAAGAACCTGACCTACGATTATGTGCCGGACACCGACCCGCCCGTGCTCATCGGCTTCAACGAAGCGCCCAACGACTGCGGCTTCGTCAACGAGCACCTGCTCGTGACCGGCGAGCTCAGGGGCTGGCACGACAAGGACACAATTCGGGTGCGGCAGTTCCTGCTCGACATCCACGCCTCCGACGAGAGCCCCGTGTGGCGCGTCGCCCCGCCGGACAGCGGCAGCCAGAGCGGCGGCCGTGTCCTGGCCGTCGACGCCGGCGGGCGGGCGATGACCGGCGGCTACTTCTGCGGCGATCCATGTGAGCACACCTCCGAGCTGCGGATGTTCAGCGACAGCGGCAGCCAGGTCTGGCAGCGCTCGCTCGATCCGCTGCTCGCCGACCCGCGGGCGCTCGCCTGGCACCCTGCCGGCTACGTCGTGTTCGTCGCCGCCCGCGACGGCCCGCAGGGCTCGACCTCGTTCTTCGCCGAGGCGTGGTTCCCGCTGGAGGCCAAGCCGCTCTGGTCCTACGACCACCAGGACGCGCTCGCGGTCCACACCCCCACGGCCCTGGCGATCGGGCCGTACGGCCAGATCTACGCCGGCGGCATGACGGCCGGCGGCTACCCCGCCGTCGCCTTCATCGCCCCGTAGTTCGCGGCGCTCACTGGGGGATGAAGGCCGAGCAGGCCTCGCTGATGCGATCGGTCGCCACGTCGAACCCGGGCCGGTAGTCCTCGTCGTCGTTGTCGGCGATGTACCAGTACGGGAAGTAATACTTGACCAGGTCGCACACGGTGTCCCACGGGTCGCACTCCGGCTCCTGGATGCTGAACATCACCACGGAGCTGGGGTCGCCGTGCTTGGCGTTCGTGATCGCCTCCGCCCACAGCTTCGGCTTGCCCTCCGAGTCCGTGTCGAGCGTGTTGGAGATGAACGTGATCATCAGCAGCGCGTCGTCGCGGATGAAGCCCTCGTTGCAGCCGCCGGGGCCGTTCAGCGCCGGGGACACCGCCGCGGTCACCGCCTCGCCGAGCTCGGCGTCGCCGTTGAGGCCGACCTGGGCCATACAGGCGAAGGTCCCGACCGGATCCGGCTGCTCGCGGGTGAAGTAGCGGCGGCCGCCGAGGAGCCCGCAGTCGTGGTTCGACGCGCCCTTGCCGGCCGGGAAGACCGTCCCGGCGCCCAGCGTCGTGTCGCAGGCGGTGAGCTCGGCCACCGCCTCGCACGGGTAATCCGGGACGGAGCACCCCTCGGGGCTGCAATCCTCGTTGCACAGAGGATGGCCCCACGTCTCGTCGGGGTCGATCACCATGATGTGATAGTCGAAATCGGCGAACTTGCTCTCGATCGTCTCCATGAAGTACGGGAACGCCTCGATGAGCCGCGCCTGCATGACGTCCATGAAGGCATAGCGCGAGATGACGAACAGGAAGTCGATCTTCCCCTTGCACCCGACCGGGTGCGGATCGCCGAGGTCGGGCACCCCGAGGTCCTGCAGCGGCGCGGCCGCGGTCGTGCTCGTGCTCGTGCTCGCCTCGCCGCCGGTGCTGCTCGTCGAGCTGTCCTCCGGGACAGGTACCGTCGTCGACGTGGTGCCGGTCGACGGATCGGGCGCCTCGCCCGTCGAGGCCGGCGCGGTGATCGCGGGCGGGATGGCGAACGACGAGGCGGTCGGGTCCGGACCCTCGCACCCGCCGGCGAGCACGGCCGCGGCGAGGCTCGGCCAGGCGCCATGGCGACGAGGACGGCGGCGGGGTGGCGCCGCGCGCGAATGCATTGACATGTCCGCGGGGACAGGCGCGGCGATTGGCCCCGGACCCTCCTCCCTCGATTCGGCCGCGGAGCTCGCGCCGGACTGGCCGGCGCGCGAGGACGCGGCAGGGTGTGGGCCCTCGCAGGCCGGCGATGGGGCCAGGACTGCACTCATTCCCCGCACGTCCCCAGCTTACCCCGACCGGGCGCAACCGCGCCGCGCGGAAACGTGAGGTTCGAGGCTGCACATCGGCGCAGGTTCGCGCCTGACATGGCCTTTTCGCCATGTCCTCAAGGGCGATCGATGACGACGTTCTCGCCGCTCAGCCGTTCGGCGACGGCCGTCCCGGCGGCAGGGCGCGCCGGCGCAGCGCCGCGGCCGTGCGGGCGATGGTCGTCAATTCGGTCCACGGCCGCTCGGCGGCGGTCGGATCGCCTCCGATCCATTCGCACGGTTGATCGCGGTACGGGTCTGTCGGCAGGGCTCGCATCTCGCGGGCGCCGGCCTCGAGGGCGGCCTTGAGGCGGGACAGCGCCGCCGCGTCGGGGCTGAACAGCTGCGGCGCCGCCTGTACCGTGAGCCAGGTGCGAATGACCAGAGCGGCGACCGCCGCGATCGCGGCCATCCACAGGAAGCCGGGGGCCGGGGCCGTGAACACCACCGCTGCCAGCCCTGCCCACACCATCCACGCCCACGCCGGCAGCCCGAGCGACGCCGCCAGGCTGCCCGGTCGGGCGTGTTCCAGCTCCGGCCGGGCGCCGAGCGCCAATTGGTCGACCAGCGCCCGCCGACGCAGGTCGCGCTGGATCTGCCGCGCCAGCTGCTCGGCCTCCGTGAGCGCCACGAGGGCCGCTCGCGCGCCGGAGGAATCGTGGGTCACGATCGCAGGGTACGGCACAATCGCCGGCTGTCCTCGTCCTCGCAGGGGCGAATCCGCGCTCTGCGGGGCTGACGGATCCAGGGAACGGCGCTTCGCGTCCCTTGCGCACTTTTTCGAGTCCGCGCATGGACCGGGGGGGAGCCGTCCCTGGGCAATGCCCTTGCTTCGTGGTGACTCACCTCGGCCCTGGCCTCGATCGTGACGGTGAGCATCTGCATTGTGGGGTGTCGCTCGGAGACACCCCAATCGTCCTGTCGCGCGCCGGCGCGCTTCGCCATGCGCGGCTGGCGGAACCCTAGACAGCACCAGGTGATATGATAGCTTCGTAGGGATATGAAGCTTTGCGACGCCTGTCACCGTCACGTGCGCCCGACCGAGGGGGCGTGCCCGTTCTGTGGACGTTCGCTGCGCACGACCGCCGCCGCTCGCCTGGGCGCGGTCGTCTTGCTCGGCGCACTCGAGACTGCGTGCAGCAGCCGGCCGGTCGGGGAGTTGACCGACAGCGACACCGCGACGCCGGGCACCAGCACGAGCGGCGACGGCACGAGCGGCGCGCTGACCAGCACGACCTCGACCAGCACGACCTCGACCACCTCGACCTCGACCACTTCGACGAGCGGCGTGGTGACCACCGAGGCGAGCAGCACCGGCGAGCTGTCGAGCACCGGCGACATCGACACCAGCGACACCGGCTGCAGCTTCTACGGCGGTTGTCCGGCCGACTTCGCCAACCCGTTCGAGTGCAGCACCTTCGACCAGGACTGTCCCGCCGGCGAGAAGTGCAGCGCGAAGGACAGCGGCGGGTTCGGGTTCGACGTGACCGAGTGCGTCCCGGTCGCGCGCGACCCGGACCAGCCCGGCGAGCCGTGCACCGTCGAGGGCGGGGTGGGCAGCGGCATCGACTCGTGCGACGTCGGCAGCAAGTGCTGGCACGTCGACGAGCAGACGCTCGCGGGCACCTGCGTGCCTATGTGCGGCGGCACGTTGGACGCCCCCGAGTGCGCGGCGAGCACCGCCTGCGTCCCGTTCGGCGACGCCCTCCACCTGTGCCTGCCGACCTGCGACCCGCTCGCGCCCGCCTGCGCGGCCGGGGACGTGTGCGTCTCCAACCCCGGCGACGCCGGCGGCCCGTTCGTCTGCGTCCACGACGCCTCCGGGGACGGCGGCGGCGAGTTCGAGCCGTGCGAGTTCCTCAACGGCTGCGACCTCGGGCTCGCCTGCCTCCCCCCCGACTCCGCCACCGAGTGCGACCCCGAGGCCGTCGGCTGCTGCTTGACCTACTGCGACCTGACCGCGCCGATGTGCAGCGGCGCCGGGGCCGAGTGCGTGTCGTGGTTCGAGCAGGGCCAGGCCCCCACCGGCCTCGAAGACCTCGGCGTCTGCGTACTGCCGCTGTGAACCGGCGATGTGTCCCGAAGGCCAGGTTCGCTTCGGCGGGCCCGCGCCTGGCCCGAAAGACAGCTCGCTTCGGCCTGGTCGGCCTCTGTCCAGAAGGACAGCGCTCTGTTCGCTCGATCGGAGCGACTGCCCCCGAGGACAGCCCGTGCCCCGGCAGACCCGGCGCCGACCCTCTAACAGCAAGTCCCGAAGGACAGCCCGCCGGTCACCTCCAGTGCGCACGCCCCGAAGGACAGCTCGCGCTTCGACCCCCCGGCGCCCTCCATGTCCCCGAAGGGCAGCTCGCGCCGTGCACCTCGACTAGGGCCCTGACCCGAAGGACAGCTCGTGCTCGGCCCACCCGGCGCCGGCCATCCTGTCCCGGAGTACAGCTCGCCGTTCCCTCGCGCGGAGCGCCTGACCTGAAGGACAGCTCGTACGCCTCCCCCGCCGAGGGGCAGCCTCCGCTCGCCCGGCCGGCGCTCCTGTCCCGAAGGACAGCTCGCGCCCCCGCACACCGGTCCCCGGCCCTCCATGTCCCGAAGGACAGCCCGCCGTTCACCCGACCGGCGCGCCCGGCCCGAACGGCTGCACGTCGCGACCGACGCGCGGGTCGTCGACCGCCACCGGCCCGCGCGCGGCGAGCTCGGGGTCGAGGGCCTCGCGGACCACGCGATACAGGCCGTGATCGAACGGCACCCCCGGGGCCGGCGCGACCGCCTCGATGCGCTCGCGCAGCCCGGCGCGCCCCAGCTCGAGCGCGCGGTGGTGGCAGTAGGGGTTGTTGCCCGGGCGACCCAGCAGCGGCTCGCTGGTGGCCGAGCAGCCGGCCATGCACACGTCGTTGTAATAGCAATCGCGGCAGTAGCCCCACAGGTCGTCGACCGTGCGGACGCGGGTGAACTGCAGCTCGGGCGCGTGCTCCCAGATCTCCCGCAGCGGCCGCTCGCGCACGTTGCCGGCCACGTTGGCCGGGCCGCCGAGGCTGGGGCAGCCCTTGATCGTGCCGTCGGCCTCGATCCCCAGCGCGTGGCGTCCGGCGATGCAGCCCTTGTAGTGCCCGCCGGCTTTCTGCCGCCCGCGCAGTTCGGCCTCGAGCGGGCCGAAGTAGCCGAGGTTGTTGGCCGGGAACAGCCGCAGCCCGTGCGGCGCGCCGCGGGCGATCAGCCGCTCGATCACCGCGAACACCTCGAGCATCATGAACGGCTGCAGCAGGATCTCCGGGTGGTCGGCGGCGTTGCCGAACGGCGCCGTGATCTGCAGCTGCCAGCCGCCGATCTTCTCGGCGATGAGCCGCTCCTGCAGCGCCTCGAGCGTCGGCAGCGTGAGGCGGTTGATCTGGGTGTTGACGGCCCTGCCGACCCCCGCGGCGCGCAGGCGGGCGAGCGCCGCGAACGCCCTGTCGAAGCTGCCCGGCACCCCGCGGAGGGCGTCGTGCGCCGCCTGCGTCCCGTCGATCGACACGCTGACGCTGCGGATCCCCGCCTCCGCCAGCGCGGCCACCCGCGCCTCGCCGAGGTTGAGCCCGCCGGTGGTCATGGTGCAGTCCATGCCGGCGTTTCGGATCGCCCGGGCGATCAGGATGAAGTCGTCGCGCAGATACGCCTCGCCGCCGATCAGCGTGATCTCGCCGATCCCGAGCGCGCGCAGGTCGGTGACGAGGGCCAGCGCCTCGGCGGTCGTCAGCTCGCCGTGCCGCGCCACGCCCGCCCGCGAGCCGCAATGGATGCACTTCTGATCGCACTTCAGCGTCAGCTCCCACACCGCGTAGCGCGGCCGGGGCGCCTCGCCGGCCACCCGCGTGAGCGCGCGGCGATCGTCGGGCCGCGGCAGCGAGGCCACCACCGGCAAGCGGCGGCGATTGTCACGCAGGCTCACCGTCGCAGGGTATCACGCCCGGGCGGCCTGTCATCCGGGTCGGGCGGACCGCCGTCGTCGTTGTGCTCGGGCCGCTGCTCCCGCTTGGCGACGATCACGTGCTGCGTCGACGGCGACAGCATCTGCTGCAGTTCCGCCAGGGCGTTGCCCGCCCCCGAGCCCGAGGGCTTGCGGACCCGATAATAGATGTACCCGCCGCGCTCGGCGGCCAGCAGCAGCCGGTCGAGCACGAACAGGCCGACGATCACGGCGAGCAGAGCGAGCGGCCACGGCACGACGAAAGACTACGCGCGCGCGCCGGTCACCTGACGCTGGCCGAGAGCCGCCCGGCGCAGGGACTGCGCCGACCTCTGCCCGCGCACCGGGGCTCGCACCCCTCGGACCTGCGCGGCCGCTGCCCGAGTCGCCAGGGCTCGCGCGTCTGCCCGGGCCTCGGCGACCGCTGCCCGAGTCGCCGGGGCTCGTCTGCCGGGCGACCTCGCCCGAGTCGCCGCAAGGTCGCGCGTCTGCCCGGCCCCGGCGACCGCTGCCCGCCTCCGGGGCTCGTCTGCCCGGGCCCGGCGGAGGGCCGTCGCGTCACTTGCCCTGCACGTCCGAGACGAACTTGGCCGCCGCCTTGCCGACGTTGCGGCCGGCCATCTCCATGCGCTGATGATCGGAGGGGGTGGTGAGGCTGGCGCCGACCATCGCCTTGGTGTCGATCACGTCGGTGACCTTGCCGTCCTTCTGCCACGAGAAGCGGGCCTCGAGCTTCGACGGCACGCTGTACACCGGCGTGAAGATGCCGGTCGTCACGTGGATGTAGGAGACCACGAGGTCGGGCGCGGCGTCGGCGGCCGCGGGCGTGGCGTTGATCCCGCGATCGCGCAGACCCTCGATGATCGCGGCGTCGGTCTCCTGCTTGATCTTGGCGAAGTCCGCCTTCTCCTCGTCTGTCTTTTCGGCCAGGTACTCGGCTTCGCTGGCCTTGTCGAGCACGGTGACCTTCGACCAGTCGAAGCCGATCGTCATGTTCGTCACGCCCTTCAGGGCCGACGGCGGCCCCGACTGCTGGACGACCGTGTACGGCTTGCAGGCGGTGACAGCGAGCGGAGCAGCGGCGAGGGCCCACACGAGGGCGAGACGGCGGAACTGGCGGAATTGGGTCATGGACGCGGAGGATATCTCGCCCGCGGCGGCAGCGGCGCCCTCGACCACCGCGCGCCTTACGCACACGCCCGCGCCTCCCGTGCGCGCTGACGACAAACCATGTCGCGACGACGCTCCCGGACAGTGACCGGACAAGAGCCCCGATCGCGCTAGCACTTCAACGTGACCGCGCCTTCCCTCCAGATGCTCCACACCTTCGATCACGGAGCGGCCCTCGCGCATTACGAGCAGTCGATCGCGCGGATCGAGGCCCGCTTCGGCGCCTCGCATCCGTCGCTGGCGGGGCTCCACAGCAGCGCCGCCGGAGAGCTGTGCCAGCTCGGTCGCTACGCCGCGGCGATCACCCGCGCCGAGCAGGCCATCGCCCTGTCGAACCTCGCCGGCAACTACGACGAGATCTTCGACGAGGCCCAGCGCGTGCTGGCGCGCGCCCGCGCCCGCGTTTTTCCCTGACCCCGTCGTCGCGGCCGCGTGATCGCCGATGAGCGCACCACGACCGCGCGGGGATTTGCCACCGCGTCACCGCGGACGCGTGGACCCGCCGCACTGACGAAGCCGCGCCCGCGCCCGAGCCCGAAGGACCCTCGGGTCCGCCATGTCGGCGCCTCGCGTCGCCCTCCGCCGTGACGCTCGCGGGGGGTCGCGGCGGCGTGGTTGTCGATCGCGTTCGCGCGCCTCGACCCGCACCGCAGCGATCGCGTTCGCGCGCCTCGACTCGCACCGCCGCGATCGCCACCCCGCAGCGATCGCGTTCGCGCGCCTCGACTCGCAACCGCCGCGATCGCGCCGCGCGGAGACATGCATTGTCGCGGGCCCTGCGGCTTGGGTAGCGTGCGTGCGATGCAGCCCTCGACCTTCAATTCGCCGCGCCTCCGCTTCCTCGTCGCCGGACCCCTGTCGCCGCGGCCGAGCGGGCGGCGCGGGCGGATCTTGCTGGCCGAGCTGGCCGAGCGCCTGACGCAGTCGCCGCTCACCCTCGACGTCGACGTCGGCCCGGCCCTGGGCGCCGCCGGCGAGCTCAAGATCAAGGCCAAATTCTCCCGCTTCCGCGACTTCTCGGTCGCCGAGGTCGTGCAGCAGAGCCTCGGCGAGCTGCACCGCCTGCGCGAGCGGCTGATCGCCCCCAGCGGCCGCCCGCGCAGCGACGAGCTGCTGGCGACGATCGCCCGGCTCGCCGGCCGCGGCCCGCTGCACGCCGAGATCGCCGCCTGCTTCGCCCCGCCGCCCCCGAAGCCCGCCGAGCCGGGCGGCGGCGACCTCGTCGAGGAGCTCCTGGCCCGGGGCTCGGCCGCGCCGAAGAGCGCCGCCAGCTCGGCGATCGACGCCGTCGTCCGCGGCTCCGTCCAGAGCACCCCGGCCGGCGCCGCCGCCGAGCCGTCGCGGGCCGCCCACGCCGCCCTGTCGGCCGCGCTCGCGCGAGCGGCCGCCGCCGTGCTCGCCGACCCGACCCTGCGGGCGGCGGAGCTGCGCTGGCGGGGCCTGCGGCTGTTCTTGGGGCAATGTCCCCGCGACCAGGATCTCGACGTGGAGCTGCTCGACGTCGACGCCGCCGGCCTTCCCGCGGCCCTGGCCGAGCTCGGCGAGCTCGACCCGCTCGCCCGCCCCGACGCCGTGTTCCTGCTCGACCCGGTCGGCAGCCTGGCCGAGGCCGCCGCGCTGGCCGAGGTCGCCGCCGACCTGCACGCGCCCGTGTGCGCCGAGCTGGCCCCCGCGGCCCTCGGGCGCGCCGACACGGCCGCGATCGCGGCCAGCGTCGAAAAGGGGGAGGACCTCGGCGAGGAGTTCGCGGCCCTGCGCGACAACCCGGCCAGCCGCTGGCTCGCGCTCGTCCTGAACGGCCCGGTGCTGGCCGCCGAGACCACGCCGGCCGGCGAGCGCGTGGTCGCCGGCGGGGCCGCCCTGGCCGTCGCCGCCCTGCTGGCCACCAGCCTGCGGCTCGGCGGCACCTTCGCCCGGCTCGGCCGCGACGCCGAGCTGCGGGCGCCGGCGACCCTCTCTTTCCGACATGGCCAGGAGGACATCCCGATCGGCACCGCCGCGCCCTGCTCCGCCGAGACCCAGCTCGCCCTGGCGCGCCGGGGCCTCGTCGCCGTCGGCGGCCCGCAGCAGAGCGACCTCCTGACCCTCGCGGCCAGCCCGACCCTCCACCGCAGCGAGGAGGCGTCGACCCTCGCCGGTCAGCTGCTCGTCGGCCGCACCGTCCGCTTCGCGCTGTGGGTGCGCGAGCGCGTGCCGGCCGGCGCCAGCGCCGAGCAGGCCGCCGACGCCGTCACCCGCGCCGCGGCGCTGATGCTCCTGCCCGGCACGCCCATCCGCCCCCGCTTCGGCGCCGCCCTCACCCAGGGCGAGTCGGGCCCGGAGCTCAAGATCGGCGCCTCGTACCCCGCCGCCCTCACCGGCGCCCCGGTCACGCTGTCGTTCGCGCTGCCGCTGTCGTAACAAGGCGGCCGGGACATGCTCGAAAGGGCATGTCCTCGCAGACATGCCCCTTCGCACATGCCCCTTCGCTTACGCGAAGGATCGCCGGCCTCAGTCGGTGCCGAGCATGCGGAGGATCGTCTTCATCTTCGGCGCCACGTGGGCCTCGTACTCGAGCACGGCCTCGACCAGGATCGCGTACTGGTCCATCACCAGCGCCTGGCCGGCGTCGCACAGCTGTTCGCGGCGCCAGGCCTCGGTGTGGACGGTCTCGGTGATCGAACCGTCGACGAGGTGGCCGCAGGCGGCCATCAGGTTCTCGGCGACGATCCGGTGGTCGCCGGCGACGTGGCTCGGGTCGAAGATGATGGGCAGGATCGTCTGCTTGCGCGCGTGCGTGCAGGCGTTGAGGTCGGGCTGGTTGCGGCAGTAGCCGCCCTTCGTGTACAGCGTCTTCATCCCGCGCTCGCACAGGACGATGTCGAGGTTGCCCTGGTTGGCGATGTACTCGGCCGAATAGAACCACTCCTCGGCCTCGTTGCCGAACCCGCGCTTGAGGATGACCGGCTTGCCGAAGCGGCCGACGGCCTCGAGCAGGTCGAAGTTCTGCGCGTTGCGGGTGCCGATCTGCAGCATGTCGGCGTGGGCGCCGATCTGCTCGACCAGGTTGTGGTCCATCACCTCGGTGACGTACGGCAGGCCGGTCTCCTCGCGCGCCGCGTCCATGATGGCGATGCCCTTCATGCCGAGGCCGCGCCAGTCGGTCGGCCGCGTGCGCGGCTTGAACGCGCCGCCGCGCAGCATCACCCGGTCGAGGATGCCGAACTTCTCGCCGACCTCGCGGGCCATCCGCGCGGTCGTCAGCGTCTGCTCGAGCGTCTGCGGCGAGTCGGGGCCGCACACGAAGATGTGCTTGCCGTTGCCGCCGCCGAACCGGCGCACCTTGCCGTCGAGGCCCTTGACCTCGACGACGCGCCGCTCGCGGTGCAGCGCCTTGCCCTCGTTGCCGCGGACGACCCGGGCGATGTTCTTGTAGCCGCCGGTCGGCTGCCACGCCGCGCGCACCCCGGGCAGGCCGAGGATGTAGCTCTCGCGGCTGGCGAACTCGCGGCTGTCGCCGATGATGTGGACGGTGTCGTAGACCCCGGTGCCCTCGCTCAGTTCGACACGATTGCCGAAGCGCACCGCGAGGTCGCGGATCTGGTCGAGGGTTGCCTGTCTGCCGCGTTCGAGCTCGATGATCATGGGCCCGACAAGCCTCGCTCCATCGCCGTCGCGGCGCAAGCTCGCCGGTCGCGCCGGGCATGCGTCCGCGCGCGACCCCGCCACCCGCAGTTGCCCGGCGCGGCAGCTCCGAGGGCGCTGCGGCCGGCGGCGCGCGCGGCGGAATACCGCACATGCCGACGTTCTCGTACCCCGGCGCTGCCGTACCCATCTCTTATCACTCTTGGGCCTCCAGCGCAGACGACGCTCCGCGCCGCGAATCCTGCCGGGGTCGTCCTCCCGCGGCGTGGGCCGGAGATCGATCCGGCCGACCACGTCCCGCGCGGCGCGGGACGTGTCGCCCCGTCCATGTCTCTTCGGTCATGCCCGATCGGGCATCTCCACCGCCGCGCAGCGTCAGTGACCACTCCCGAGTCCGTCGGCACACCGCCGTCGAGCTCGATGATCCGTCGAGCAACTGCCGAGGACTGCCCAGCAATGCGGCGGCGCCGACAAGGAGCCGGCGCGGTAGCGAGGCCGATCGGCACCTCGCCGATCGCACGCCCCAAGGGTGAGGGAGCAGAGCGAGGCGACGACACGACGGGCTCGATCGCATCGCCCGGGGCGCGCGGCCGGCGATGAACCTCGTGAGCTCCGGACGCCCTCTGCAGCCCCTTTCACGGTGCGCGTGTACACGGACCCGCGAAGCTCCGCGAGGGCCTGAATACCACTCCCCAGCGGTCGAGCCGCGCCCACCCGATGAGCGCGGGTGGTGTGATGATTTGTCCGCGCGCGACCCGCATGAATGCCAAGCGGCGAGGCTCGTGCGGCGGGAAACTCGTACCCACCTGGCGCCCGCTCCCGCGGGTCGCCGTGCGCGCTCAGGGAGCCTGAAGCTGGCCCATGAGCCAGTAAGGGCCGACGCACGCGGCGTCGAGCGGCGTCTTCAGCTGCTTGCGCAGCGCCTCGTTCAGCGAGACGTGGCCGCCGCCGGTGCGCAGCGGCTCCCCGACGCGGGCGACCACCTTGCCGGTGCCGTCGACGACCTCCACGCGGTCGCCCGCACGGCGCGCGGTGTAACCCGGCTGCCAGATCAGCAGGTGACCGGGCTGCTTGCCGTCGGGGCTGACGCGCAGGCAGCCGGACTGCTCGATCAGGGTGCCCGAGAGCAGGGCTTCCATGAACACATCGCTGGTCTCGCGCAGCTCCGGCAGGACGGGGATCGATCCGGCCGAAGCGGGAGGTTGCGCGGCGGGCTCGGGCGCGGGCGCGGGCGCGGCGGGCGCGGCGGGCGCGGGTGCGGGTGCGGCGGGCTTCGCGGCCGGGTGCGAGCCGGTGTCGTGGGCAGCCGAGGAGCAGGCGAGCGAGAGGGCGGGAACGAGGAGGGACAGGCAAAGGGCGAGCAAGCGCATCGCCGACCGTACGCCAGCGACGCGGCCGAACTTACAGGAGCGACACCGACGCCGTCGATCATGTCCGTGCTGCGCGGGCCGACCGAGGTCGTCAGGACGCCGAGCAGCACCTCGGTGAATCGCTGGTGCAGCCGCGCGAAGATCCATGAGCGACCTCCGGATCGCCTCGGTCCAGCTCGAGCGCTTCAAGCTCGAGTACACCTGCCCGTGTTCCGGCAAGATGGCCTCGCATCGCGGGTGCCGTCCGTCCGCCGGCGATCCGCGGAGCACCCGGCTCTGCGACCAGGCTGTCCCTTGAACGGTCCGACTACGGGTACCGATCGAGCTGCTCGAGCTCCGCGAGCACGTCCCTCCGCAAGCGATCGGACGCGGCCCGCCAGCGCTCGAGCAGCCCGGCGCGGCCCGGCTCGCGGCGGAGGCGGTGCAGCGCATACGCGAGCGCCCACGTGATGCCCTTGCGATCGTCGAAGCACCTCAGCGAACCCGCGAGGCGCTCGATCAGCGCGAGCGCGGCCGGCGGATCGAAGCGCGCGAGCTCGCTGGCCCGGAACGCGGCGGCCCGGCGATCGCCCCGCGCCAGGTCGTCCGCGAGGGCGCGCTCGACCAGGCCGAGCTTCACCGCGCGAAACTCCGCCTCCGTCACCGCCGGGCTCGTCGCCGGCGGTCTCGCGGTCAGGGCCGCGAGCCCGCCGTGGTACAGGCGATCGAACTCCTCGGCCGTCAACCAGTCGACGTCGTCGACGAGCAGCAGCGGCGTGTCGACCAGGCGAGCGTCGGCCTCGGTGACGAGCCGGACCGGGATCGGCGTGGCCGGGCGGCGCAGGCGACCGACGAACGCGTCGTCGTCGAGCGACGCCGCGAGCCACTCCCAGAACGCCTCCTCGTCGGCGCCCGGGCCGACCGCGAACGCGGCGGGCTGCTCCTCCTCCGCCGTCCACCACAGCTCGAGCGCCCGGCCGTGAAACGCCAGCAGCTCCGCGTCTTCCGGGGTCGCCTCGTCCAGGTGCAGGCAGAAGTCGCCGAGCGGCGCCGGCGGCCCGGCCTCGCCCGCGCCCGACCATGCCCACGCGAGCGCCCCGGCCTTCGCGTCCGCGAGCGCCTCCGCGAACTCGACCGCCGGCTCGGCGAAGTTCGGCGCGGTCGGCCGGACGACGCGGACGAGCAACGCCGTGCGCGTCGGGGCGGCGGCGGGATAGAAATAAAAGCGCTCGTGGCCGATGCCCATGCACGACGGTGCCACGACCGCGCCGGCCCTGACAAGCGCGAGCACGATGGCGCGCGAGCATCCCACCCCCCGCCTCTGCGACTCGAACGCAAGACGGTCGAGCCGTCGCGCGACAGCCGGTCCGCGAGAACCTCCGTCCCAGCCCATCCGCGCCGCCTCTCGGGCGACGGCCAAGAATGCAGGTCCACCCGCCTGTCCAGCGCCCCCGAGGATTCGTCGAAGCCGGTCGCGTGGGACTTGCCGAAGCTCGACGCTTTCATCTGCGAGACAGGCAATCCAGACGATTGAAGCACTCTTGCACCGCCCGCGCGCGCCTCAGGCCGAGCGCGAGGTTGTATTCGGCCGACCCGCGCGGATCGGTATTTCCCTCGATCTGGAGCTGGAAGTGCGGCTGATTCTGCAGCTGATCGGAGAATCGCTGCAGCTGATCCCGGATTCGTCGGTCACCGCGTCGCTGTCGAAGTCGAAGTCGATGCTCGGAGGAGAGGTCGTGTTCATTGTTCCATCCTGCACCGATCGTCGAGCCGAATTGACCGGCGTTCTCCCTGAACAGCACCCGCGGGCGCCCAGGGGCGCCCACGAGCGCCCATTGCACGACCTGCGAGATGCGACAGACGGATGGTCGCCACCGGCGTATACGTCCGACATCAGGAGCGCGACGCGATGATCGATGTAGTCATGCCCCAACTGGGCGAAGATATTGCCGAGGCAACAGTCTCGCAGTGGCTTGTGCGTGTAGGGGACGCCGTGGTCAAGGACCAGCCGCTCTTGGAGGTCGAGACGTCGAAGGCCGACGTCGAGATCCCCTCACCGACGAATGGCGTCGTCGAAGCCATCGTCGCAGCGGTCGGGGCGACAGTCGCCAAGGGGGACTTGCTCTGCCGGATCGACGAGACCCGCACGGGCTGAGGCCGCCTTCCTCCCCCGGCACGGAGGCTCGCCAGCAGAACCCGGGCCTTCTTGCGTCTCCTGCCCCGGCCACGCGCGCGTGAAGGTGCGAGCGACAGCAGGCGCGCCGATCCTCCTCATGCCCCACGGCGCCGCGCCGGCTGGTGTCGTGGCCCGCGTGTCGGACCTGATGATGGCCACGCGTCCCACCGACACGACCCCGTGCTCCAGCGCGTGCGCGTCCGGGCGGCCGAAGTCGAACGCAGGTCCGAAGCACGTCGTGGCGCAGCCCGGACGCTCGAGGTACGCTCGGCGCATTCGCTTATGTCGCCCACGAGACTGACCCTGCTGCTCTTCGCCGGTACTGTGGGATTCGCGTGTCACGATCCTCCGAATGAACACGAGGAGTTCTGCGCCTCCGACGTCGTCTTCCGGATCCTCTTCGAGGTCCAGGACTCCGAGGTCGACGCCGATCTGGACGCGGTCGCTCGCTCCGGGCGCACCACCGCCGCCCTGACCGTCGACGGCCGCCTCGCCGTCGCCGACGCCGACGGCGTGCTCCGCTACATCGACGCCCAGCCCGCGGCGCGCCTGCGCCACCTCGCCATCGCCCCCGCGCCCTGCAAACCCGCGCACGTGTGCGAGACCGCGGCGCTCCTCGCCGTGGGCGACGGCGGCGCCGCCTGGCGCTCCGTCGACGGCGGCCGCACCTACGCCGCCCTCGACCTCGGCATCACCGCCGACCTGCGCCACGTCGAGTTCGTCCTCCCCCTCGTCAGCCCGGAGCCGCAGGTCGGCATCGGCTTCATCGTCGGCGACGGCGTCCTGCTGCGTTCGACGGACGAGGGCGCGAGCTGGCAACCCGTCGCGCTGGCCGCCGCCGACGCCGGCTCCTTGCACGCCGTCGAGGGGATCGACGATTGGGCGTACGCCGTCGGCGACGCCGGCCTCGTGCTCGAGAGCCACGACTACGGCGTCACCTGGACCCGCCTCGCGCACCCCTTCACCGACGACCTGCGGCGCGTGCACACCGACCATCACGAGGCCCTGGCCATCGTCACCGCCGACGGCGCCGTGCTGCTCAAGGACGACGCGGGCGCGCTGGTCCGTCACGAACCGCAGACCCCGCTCGTCGACGTCGTGCCGATCCTCGACGAGGGTCTGCTCGCCGCTTACGCCGATGGCCGGCTGGGCCCGTGGCCCGAGTCCTCGGGAGTCGCCGAGGCCATCGAGCTGCCCGCCCTCCCGCGGGTCCTGTCCCCCGCCAACAGCCTCTTGACCGTCGCCGGCGCCGGCGGCTCGCTCGCGGCGGTATGGACCGAGGACAGGAAGTTCGCCTGCGAGGCCCAGCCCTACTGACCGCGAGGACATGTCCCGGCGGCCATCTCGCGCCGACCACCGGGGCCGACCGTCCGGCCGGCGAGTGACGGGCGCTCGCCCGCTGTGCCGTGGTCGGGAGCCGTACGAAGCCCCGGGATCCAGGGAGTTCCCGGGAGGAACTTCGCGCGCAACCGCCGGCTTCTACTGCGGCACGCCGCAGACGCCGACGTTCTCGAATCCGGGCGGCGCCTGGCCCTCTTCGTACCAGGCGAGGCATTCCGCGTTCTGCCCGGTGCAGACGCCGGCCTCGGTCGTGTCGCAGAACGCGACGCAGCAGCCGATCGCCATCGGGTCGCACTCGAGCGAGATCTCCGGGTTGGCGCAGGTGAAGCCCTTGTCGCACGCGTTGATGTACTCGCACGCGTCGAATTCCTGGCCCTCCTCGCCCGAGGCGTCGAGGACGCACAGGAACGCGTCCGGGTTCTGCGGGTTCGGGATGCACAGGTCGTCGCCCGGGCAGTCCTGCAGCAGCGGGTCGCAGAACGGCAGGCACAGCGTCAGCACCCCGTCGTTGGAGATCAGGCACGACGTCATCGGCGCGGCGCAGTCGGGCGCGTCGGGCGAGCCGATGCACAGGGCCACGCACACGCCGACGCCGTCGACGACGTCCCAGCACATGTTGCCCTTGTCGCAGTTGTCGATGCCGCTGACGCCGCTGCCCTCGACCGTGCACGGGTCACCGACCTGGCCGGCGTTCTCCATCACCGGCGTGCACTTCAGCGACTCCCACGCGTTGTCGCCGTCGCCCGAGTACGGCATGCATTTCTGTCCTTCGGGACAGTCCTGCGTCCACTGGTCGCACTCCTTGGTGCCGCCGCCGCCGTCGGGCGGCGTGATGAACGACCCCGCGGTGGTGGTGCTCTCGCCGTCGGTGACGCCGGTGGTCGGCTCGGCCGGCGTCGTCGTCGACGAGGTCGAGGTCGTCTGGTCGGGCCCACCCGTCGACGTATCGCCCTGCGTCCCGCTGGTGGTGGTCTCGTCTCCGGTGGTGTTCGTGGGATTCGGATTCGTGGCACCGGTCGCCTTGCCGCCGTCGTCGCCGCACGCCGACAGGAACACGCTCACGAGCGCACACGAGATCAATCTATTGGGTAGTACACGCATCTCTTCCCCTCCGGGAGGGGCGCCATCGAGCATGCCCCGTCCATCCGCCGAGGATGCCATAACCGCCAAAGCCGCTGCAACAGTCGAGTGGTCTTTCTCTCTTCTTCGCGCGCCTCGCTCGTGAAACCTCTGCCCCCTCGCGCCGAACAGCGTCCCGGACCGTCAGAAGGCCGAAGCGCGGTCGAGTGCGCGGAGGAACGAGGCTGAGAGCGCCCGGGCCATGGCCCCCGTCGCACCGCGGCTGCGAGCGCGGATTGCATCAGCGCGTGGCCTGTGGGCGCGGCCATCACCGCGACAGTCCGCGAACGGCGAGACCCGCGATCAGCGAAAAGAGGATCCATTGCGGCAACTCGCGCACCCGGGCTCGCAGGTGGATCGCCAGCGTCAGGTTGAGCAGCGCGAAGGCGACGGCCAGCGCCGCGGCGAGGGTCGCCGCGGACCGATGGGCCTCCGATCGCGCGGCCGCGCCGAATGCAACGGCCATCGCGACGAGCACGACCGTCACCATGTGCCACGCGTACAACGCGGTGAACCGCGGCACGCGGGCGAGGCCGGAGGCGGCGATCGGCCGCGCCACTTCGGGACCACCGACGAAGGCGTGGATCGCCGCGCACCCGAGGGTGGCGAGCGCCGCGCCGAGCAGCCATGCATTCATGGCGAAACGATGGGCCGGACCCGTCGCGTCGCCAGCTTCGCCCCGGCGGCTCGCCGCCGTGATCGGCGTGTTGCTCGGCGAGCGGTGGCCGCCGAGCCGGCGTGACGTGTCCCATAAGACAGGCGCATCGCCCCTGGATCGCTCGCGTGGCGCCCGTCGCGGCCGCGGGACGAGCGGCAGATCGCCGGGCGGCCGTCGCACGCCCGTCCGGCCCGTCGCTCACCGCAGGCGCTTCACCGGTCCTCGCGCCTCGCACCGGTGATGCCCGCGCCCGCAGCCGCGTGCGAGCGAGGGCTCGCGCCGCTCCGGGACGGGTCCTCGCGCCTCGCGTCGGTCACGCCCGCGCCCGCAGCCGCGTGCGAGCGAGGGCTCGGCCGCTCCGGCGACCGCTCGACGCCTGCGCCGCGACGGTGCCGAGGCCGTCGCATCATCCCCTGTCGTGCGTCGTCCCGCGTGGTCCAGGCGACTCGCAGATCGAGCGTGGGACCGCGACGCGCCCTGCGGCGCACGCCGGCGGCTCGCCTGCCTCCGCGGCGGCGAGGTCCGACTACCGTCGCCGCGGCCCGGTCATTCCCGCCGCCCGCATGACTTCGCCGCCGTTGACACGCGCCCGCGGACGCGCAAGAACCGGCGCGCATGCGGACGGCCCGGCGATGCGGCGCGCTCGTGCTGGCAGGCCTCGTCGCCCTGCCGGGGCCCGCGCGCGCGGCCGACCTGCGGCCCGTCGACGCGCCGCTCGAGGTGCCCGTGCCCCCGGCGCCCGAGCGGCCGGTCGCCCCGGCCGGCGAGCCGCCCGCCGAATCACCTGTTCCATCGGACATGTCCCGGGGCACAGGTCCTGAAGCACATGTCCCCGAGACCAGGGCCGAAGGGCCAGCTCCGCCGCCGCCGCCGTCGCTGGCCCCCGGGGCCGGGCTAAGCAGGCCCGAGGGGGCGATCACCGTGGCCGTCGGGCTCGGCCCGAGCGCGCCGGGGACGAAGCCCGAGGTCGCGCTGGTCGACGCGCTGGAGCGCGCGGCGCGGGCCTCGGCGGCCCCCAGGGCGACGGTCCGCCGGCTCCGCGCCGGCGTCGGCGAGGGTAAGCAGGTGTGCCGCGAGCGCCGCGACGACCTGGTGATCCTGGTCGAATACCTCGCCGACCGCCCCGACCCGGTGCTCCTCCCGCACGACTGCCGGCTCGACCGGGCGCTCGGCGTCCGCGGCTCCGACGCCGCGAGCCACCCCGAATTGATCGCAGCGCTGTGGAGTGAGCACGAGTCGCTGGTCCGCGACGGCGCGAAGGAGCGGCGGCGGACCCGGTTGGGTCCGAAGGTGCGGACGGGTCTCATCGCCGGCGGGGCGATCCTGGCCGTCGGCCTGGCCATCGGCGTCGTCGTCGCGGCCAGCTTGCGCCGCGAGATCGTCGTGCTCACAGTCAGTCCATGACCCGTCCCTGGCGCGCGGCGCTCGGCCTCTTCCTCGCGGCGTTGTTGTTCCTGTTCGTGGCGCCGCAGGCCGCCCGGGCCGACGTGAGCCGCCCCGTCGGCTGGTCCCTGGCGAGCGCGACGTCGCAGGTGCACGTCGGCCGCGTCACACTCCGCTACGACCCGCGCCTCGAGGACGAGGCGCTGGCGGTGGCCCGCGAGATCCCGCGAGCCTGGTCGGAGATCGAGCACGAGCTGGCCGGCGACCTCGAGGACACGCTGACGATCCACTTCGTGTCTCACTCGGGGCGGATCGCCGAGGGCACCGGCATGCCGCAGTGGGCCGCAGGCGTCGCTCACCCGCCGACCGGCGAGATCGCGATCGCCGCCCACGCGCCCGACGGCTCGCTGACCGACCTCGACGGCCTGCTGCGCCACGAGATGGCCCACGTCGCGCTGTACCGGGCCACCGGCGGCCAGCCGCTGCCGCGGTGGTTCCACGAGGGCGTGGCCGAGAGCTTCGGCGAGGAGATCGATCTGATGCGCAGCCAGACGCTGGCGGGCGCGATCTTCGGGGCCGGCGTGCCGCACCTCGAGCAGCTCGAGCAGAACTTCCGCGCCACCGACGCGATCACGGCCACGGTCAGCTACGCCGCCGCGCGTGACTTCGTCAACTTCCTCCGCTGGCGCGACGAGGACGGCTCCGACCTGCGGCAGGCGCTGGCGCAGGTCAAGCAGGGCAAGAACTTCGAGGCCGCGTTCGTCAACGGCTTCGGTCGCACGCTCGCCGAGCTCGACACCGAGTGGCGCGGCGGCCTCACCGGTCGCTTCATGTGGTTCCCGATCGTCAGCGGCGACGGCCTGCCGATGGCGCTCGCGTTCCCGCTGGTGTTCCTCGCCGCCGTCCGCCGACGCCGCCACCTGCGCGAGGGCTGGGCCCGGCTCGAGGCCGAGGACGCCGCGCTGCGTGCGCCGTTCGCGGCGTGATCTTCACCTGTCGCTCGGGACAGGTCGACGGGGAGCAGTGGGCGCGCGCCGCGACATGAGGTATACGCCCGGGCGTGCAGCGGATCAGCGGAGGGAGCCTGCGCGGGCGGGTGTTGAAGTCGCTGCCGACTGTGCCCGGCTTGCGGCCGACCGGCGCGCGCGTGCGTGAGGCGATCTTCGACCGCCTGCAGCACGAATTGCGCGACGCGGTGGTGCTCGACCTGTTCGCCGGCTCGGGCGCGCTCGCGTTCGAGGCGCTGAGCCGCGGCGCCTCGCGGGCCACGCTGGTCGAGCGCAATTCGGCGGTCGCACGCCACCTCCAGGCCCAGATCCGTGAGCTTGCGCTCGGCGATCGCGCGCGCCTTTGGCACGGCGACGCGGCGACGTTCTTGCGCCGACATTCGGGCGCGTCGGAGCTCGCGGGTCCTTACGACCTCGTGTTCGTCGATCCGCCCTACGACGACACCGAGGCCGTCCTCGCCGCGGTGCTGCCTGCGCTGATCGCCGGCGGCTGGCTGGCTGAAAGCGCCGCGCTTGTATGCGAATATGACCGCGCTGGAGGGCACGGGCCGCCCGCGTGGCCGCAGGGCCTGGTCGTCGAGACGACCCGGCACTACGGCCAGACGGCCGTCGAGTTCCTCCGCCATACTCAAGACTACGACCACGGGGGCCCACAGCAGTGCTAAGGCGCGAACTTGAGACCAATGCACGAGCCCAGGTGCTGAGCGAGTCGCCGACGCTGGCGATGTCGGCGCGCGCCAAGGAGCTCAAGGCCCAGGGCGAAGAGGTCCTCGACTTCAGCGCCGGCGAGCCCGACTTCCACCCGCCCGCCGCCGTCACCGCGGCCGTCATCGACTACGTGCGCACGCGTCCGGTGCACTACGCGCCGGTGCCCGGCCTGCCCGCCCTGCGCGACGCCGCCGCCGCCGAGTTCGCGCGCTACCACGGCCGCCCGGTCACCCGCGGCGAGGTCCTGGTGTCGTGCGGCGCCAAGCACAGCCTCGCCACTCTGTTCATGGTCACGCTGTCGCCCGGCGACGAGGTCGTGATCCCCGCCCCGTACTGGGTCTCGTACGCCGACATGGTCCGCCTCGGCGACGGCGTGCCGGTGATCGTGCCCACCCGCCGCGAAGACGGCTGGCGCCTGCAGCCCGAGGCGCTGGCGGCGGCGCTCACCCCGAAGACGCGCTTCATCGTGCTCGGCAACCCGACCAACCCGACCGGCGCCGGCTACCCCGCCCCGCTGCTGCGCGCCCTCGGCGAGGTCATGGCCCGCGTCGCGCCGAACTGCTGGCTGCTCGTCGACGACATCTACCGCCGCCTGGTCTACGGCGGCTTCGAGCACGTCAGCGCGATCACCACCCTCGCCGACGTCACCGAGCAGATCGTCGTCGTCGACGGCGTGTCGAAGAGCTACTCGATGACGGGCTACCGGATCGGCTTCCTGCTGGCCCCGGCCAAGGTCGTGTCCGCCGCCTCGCGCCTGCAGGGCCACACGACCTCCGGCGCGGCCACGGTGTCGCAGATCGCCGCCCTCGCCGCCCTCACCGACCCGAGCTGCGAGGCCGCCGTGCAGGACATGCACGCCGCCTTCACCCGCCGCCGCGAGTTCATGCTCGCCGGCCTGGGGGCCCTGCCCGGCCTCGACATCGTCGCCCCCGACGGCGCCTTCTACCTGTTCTGCGACATCTCGCGCCACATCGGCCCCGGCACCCAGTTCGCCGACGACATTGCCTTTGCGACATGGCTGTTGGAGCAGAAGCTGGTCGGCACCGTGCCCGGCACCGCCTTCGGCGCCCCCGGCCACCTGCGCCTGTCCTACGCCGCCGCCGACGAGACCCTGCGCGGCGGCGTCGAGCGCCTCGGCGAGGCCCTCGCCGGCCTGCCGCCACCCCGCGCGGGGTGACCGGCCGTCCCCGCGCGCCACGACCTGTCCCTCCGGACATCCTCGTCGTCCCCCGCGCGACCTGCCCCGCCGGACATCCTCGTCGCCCGGCGCGCCATGTCCCTCCGGGCATCCTCGTCGCCCCACGCGACCTGCGGACGCCTTCACCTGCCCCGAGAGACAGGCGCAGGCCCGCGCGCAGCGCTGGAGCCCCCGCCGCAAGCTGGGGCGACGAGACCCCGCGCTGCCGACGATCCAGGGGCCCGCGCGCGACGCCTGATCGTCGGCGCGGCATTTTATAAGATGCCGCGATGACCCGCCGAAACGTCGTGACATGCGCGCTCGCTGGCTCGTTCGCCCTCGCCTGCGGCGGCGGCTCCGGAGGCACCGACGCCGCGACCACCTCGTCCACGTCGTCGACCGCCGATCCGGGCACCACCACGACGACCACGACCACCACGACCGGCGACCTCACGACCACGACCAGTACGCCGGGCACCACCGAGCCCGCGCCGACCACCGGCCCCACCACCGAGCCCGACACCACCACCGGCGCGCCGGACAACCTGCAGATGTCCGTCACCCAGTACGGCATCACCTGGACCTTCGACGCCCCGCGTCCGGTCGGCCAGTTCGTCACCGGCGACTGGTGGGTCGTCGGCCCCGTCACCATCGTCTCCGTCGACCCCGCGCCGACGCCGGGGCGCAACGGCTCGATGCTCGACCCCGTCGGCTCGCAGGACTACGACAGCCGCGCCGGCAACCACGCCGACGGCCTGCGCGTCAGCTTCCCGCTCGCCGTCGAGGGCACGCGCTCGCTGGTCTCGGCGATCAGCCACCCCGAGGAGCCCGAGTGCCTGCAGGGCAACAGCGACGGCTGGATGACCTACGACGGCGACTGCCAGCGCGGACCGATCGCCACCCAGGCGATCCTCACCGTCGTCGCCGAGGCCCCGCCGGCCGACGCCTTCCGACCGCCCTACGCCGGCGCCGACAAGCCGTTTCACCGCGCCGGCGACGTGTGCTGGAGCGCGCTGCCGAAGCTGGCCGCGCCCGGCGACACGCCCGCTCCGGCGGCGCTGCTGCGCCACGTCGAGCGGCCGTGGATCGATCACCTGCGCACGTGGGAGATCCAGCACGGCTGCGCGACGCTCAACATGTACTGCTACGGCCGCGAGGTCGGCGACATCGTCGCCACGCTCGCCGCCTACGTGCTGCTCGACACGCCCGACCAGCAGGAGCTGGCGCGCCGGCTGGTGCAGCTCGGGATCGACAACTACGGCGTATTGCAGGCCGGCGGCAACTGGGACGCCAACGGCGGCCACAGCAACGGCCGCAAGTTCCCGATCGTGTTCGCCGGCACCCTGCTCGGCGACGCCGCCATGGCCAGCCCCGGCACCGACATCGGCAACGAGGACGAGATGACCTACTACGGCGCGGACGACAAGGCGCTGTGGGGTCGCGCGTGCGACGACGACTGTTACTTGCCCAACGGCTGCCAGTACGGCGGCGACTGCCAGGCCGGCGCCAAGGATTGCCGCGACCCCGCCGGCCTCGTCGACGGCTGCAGCGATTACCGCAATTGTTGTACGTCGCACACCTGGGTCGGCGAGGCGCTGGCGATCCACGCCCTGAACGCCAAGACGGCCTGGGCCCACGACGCCTTCTTCGACTACGTCGATCGGTGGGTCGCCGGCGACGTCGAGGGCGGCGGCGGAGCCAGCAACGAATTCGTCGCGACCATGTGGTCGACCTACCGCGACGCCGCGCCCACCGTCACCGCCTGCCCGTGACCCCGGGCGCGACGCCCGAGTCGCACGACGGCGAGCACCGGCGCGCGCGAGACGGCGAACGGGTCGGTTCGGGCGATGCTCTCGGTTTGCCCCGCCCGATCTCGGCCGCGCCCGTCGCGACCACGCTGCGATTCGCACCGGCACGCCCCCGTCGTGAGCAGCGACGGCGCCTCGTCCCCCTCACGTCCGCTCACGCCCGACGCAGCGACGGCGCCGAGGCCTTGAGCGCCGCGAGCAGGCAGCGGGCGGCCTCCTCGGCCTCGCGCCGCCACGCCATCCGCCACGGCCGGCGCAGCGGGCCCGACGAGAGCCGCTTGACCACCAGGTCGCCGCGCCCGAGGTGCGGCCCTGCCATCCACTCCGACAGCACCGCGACGCCCATCCCGGCGCGGGCGACGTCGAGGATCGCCTCGGTCAGCGGCAGCCGCTGCGCTCGCCCCGGCAGGCGACCGCGGCCGAACACCCGCCGCAAGAACCACCGCGTCTCCGCCTCCGGCGTCTCGCCGGTGATCAGCCGGGCCGCGCGGAGATCGTCGCGCGACAGCGTCGGCTTGCGCGCCAGCGGGTGCGTCGGCGCGACCACGAACACGATCTCGTCGGCGAACAGCGGCTGCGTGGCGATCTCCCCGCGCGGCACCTCGCCCGTGGTCAGCAGCGCGACGTCGATCGCCCCCGCCACCAGCGCCTCGACCGGCGAGCGCGTGTGCTCGATCGCCAGCGCGAACTCGAGGTTCGGCGAGCGCGCGGCCAGCTCGGCGATCGCCGTCGGCAGCCAGTGATAGGCCGTGTAGCACTCGCACACCAGGCGCACGCGCGTGGGCCGGACGGCCGGCGCCCGCACGCTGCGCTCGAGCTCGACCAGCTCGGCGAGCAACCGCGTCGCCCCGGCCACCACTCGCTCGCCCGCGGGCGTCGCCTGCAGCCCCCGCGGCGAGCGCTCGAACAGGCGCGCGCCCAGTCGGTCCTCCGCGGCCAGCAGCGCCCGACTGACCGCCGGCTGCGACAGGTGCAGCGCCGAGGCGGCCGCCGCCGTCGTGCCCGCGGTCGCCACGGCGAGGACGACCTGGAGGTCGCGGAGCTCGAGCCGGGGGCGGGGGATCGCGGAGATGCGTGTCACGCATCGATTCTATACCAACGATGCGTTGGACGCATCCTGTCCCGTGCGCCATCCTCCCCGCCATGCAGCTCTACGGTTCACCCCTCTCCTGCTCCGCGGCCACCCGCATCGCGCTCCTCGAGGCCGGCGCCCCGTTCGAGTACGTCGAGGTCGACGCGCCGACCAAGCGCACCCGCGACGGCGCCGACTACCGCGAGATCCACCCGCTCGGGCTCGTCCCCGCGCTGCGCACCGACGACGGCCAGCTCATCACCGAGAACGCCGCCGTGTTGCAGTACGTCGCCGACGCGCACCCGGCCGCCGCCCTGGCCCCGCCTCCGGGCGGCCTCGAGCGCGTCCGCCTGCAGCAGTGGCTGTGCTTCATCGGCACCGAGCTGCACAAGGGCGTCTACGCGCCCCTGCTCGGCAGCGAGGTGCCCGAGGCCGTCCGCAGCTGGGCGCTCGAGAAGGGCCTGTCGCGCTTCGACTACCTCGCGCGTCACCTCGACGGGCGCGAGTTCTTGCTCGATCGCTTCAGCGTCGCCGACGCCTACCTCGTCGTCGTGCTGACGTGGTCGGTCGCCACGCCGATCGACCTCAAGAAGTGGCCGTCCCTCGTCGCCTACCTGCAGCGGCTGCAGGCGCGCCCGAGCGTCGCCGCCGCGCTGCACGCCGAGCGCAAGCTCTACGGCGAGGAGCTCGCGCGCCACGGCCGGCCGGTGCCCGCGTTCCTGCGCCCGCGCGAGGCGACGGCGTCCTGACGCCGCGATCGAACGGCGCTCCCGTCGTCCCCGCCGCTGCGTCCCGGGCGGAGCACGGTCATCGATCGCGCGGGACACCACGCCGCTCCTCGCCGGGGACGGGCGAGCGGAGCGGCGGCGGGTCACGTCAGCAGCAGCGGCAAGACCACGTGCAGCGCGATGTCGGCCGCGAAATGCATCACGATCGCGTGCTCGAGGCCGCGGCGCACATACACCGCGCCGAACAGCACGCCCAGGATCGCGTTCAACAGCAGCGTGCGCGCCACCACGAGGGCGGTCAGCGGCCAGACCTGCGCCGCCGCGGGGAGGTGCAGCGCGCCGAACAGCAGCGCCGAACCGACGATCCCCACCGCGAGCGCCGCCCGCCGTCCGAACAGCCGCGCCGTCGCCCACGCCAGCACCGTCGCCAGCCCGAGGCGCGTCAGCACCTCCTCCGCGATGCCGCCGTAGAAGCTGGCCAAAAAGCCATGCCACGGCGACGGCCGCGGCAGCTCCCCGCCGAGCGGCGGCGGCATCGACGACACGAACGCCAGGTCGATCCCGGCGGCCAGCACCCCTGCCCCCAGGCCGTACAGCGCCATGCGCCCGAGCGAGCGAGGCAGAGGCGGGTGTTCGCCGCGCAACCGCGCCTCGAGCCACGGGCTGCCGACGCCGAGCCGACGCCCGGCCGCCGTCCCGGCCCAGGCGAGCAGGAACGCCTGCAACCCGACCTGAACCACGAACACGGCCGCGAGGGCAGCCACCGGCAGCGGCAGCGGCTTCGGCAGCATCGTCAAGACGTACGGCACGACCGCGACGGCCGCGAGCGACGAGAGCAGGCCCCACACCAGCGCCACTCGCCAGGCGGCCGGACAAACCGAGTTGGCTACCGTTCTCATTTTTGATAACATTACCCGGCATGACGCGACGCGCAACCAAAAAACCCCGGCCGCGCCCGATCGGCGCGCGGGAGCGGGCCGACGCGCTGCTCCACCCGTTGCGGCTGCGGATCGTCGAGGCCGTCGCCGCCGCGGCCCGGCCGATGACCGCCGCCGGGCTGCTCGCGGCGCTGCCCGACGTCGCCCCGGCGACCCTCTACCGCCACCTCAACGTGCTCGTGAGCGCGGGCGTGCTGCGGGTCGTCGGCGAGCAGCCCAAGCGCGGCGGGCTCGAGCGGAGCTTCACGCTGCACGAGCCCGCCGCCCACCTCGACGACGCCGCGGCCCGCCGGCTCTCGCCCGGCGATCACACCCGCGGCTTCGCCGCGTTCACCGCCCACCTGCTCGACGCCTGGGGCCGATACATCAAGCGCGCCGCGGCGCGCGGAGCGGTCGACCTCGCGGCCGACGGCGCCGGCTACCGCAGCACCTTGCTGCACCTCGACGACGCCGAGTTCCGCGAGCTCGTCACGGCGCTGCAGGCGGCCCTGCGACCGTTCGTCGAGCGGGGCCCCGCCCCCGGCACGCGCCCTCGCCTGCTGTCGACGATCGTCTTCCCGTTCGACCCCTGAACGGACCGCCCGCCCCGGCGCCCCGGTCAGGCCCGCCCGAACGCACGCCGCTGGTACTCGCGGGGCACGAGCCGCCGCCCGACAGCCGCGCTGCGACTCGTGCTCCCCGGGCGGCCACCGCCTGTTCCACGCACATGTCGCGGGCGCCCGAGCGAAGATGTCCTCGGGGACAGCTCACTGCGGCAGCGCGAACGCGAGGATCCCGTCGTCCCCGTCGTCGTGGCAGCGGGTGCAGGCGTGCGGGTCGCCGGAGTAGACCACCTCGCCGCTGGTCTCGTACTCGGCGAAGAACCACGCGTCGCCGCGCTTCTGCATGGCGACGACGATGTGCGGTTCGCCGGCCTCGAAGCCGTCCTTGACCACGACCGAGCCGTCCGGCCAGGCGCCGAGCGGGCCGCCGGCGAGCGCCTCCACCACCACGTCGTTGATGAAGATCTCCACCTCGTCGCCGTGGACCGTCGCGCTCGGCCTGCGCGCCTCGTAGCCGGGCGCGCGCGCCCACGCCTGGTAGTCGGCGGCCTGCAGCTCGTCCCACAGCGCCTCGGCGCTCTCGGGGTGCTGGTTGCTGCAGGCGGCGAGGAGGACGGCGACGGACCCCGCGAGGGCGGCGCGACGGACGGGCATGGCAGGGCTACGCCGCAGCCCGGTCGAAGTTACGCCCCGCGACTGCCTCCGCGCCGGAAATGACCTGTCCCACGAGCCAGGAACCCCGGCTCGCGCCGCCGCCCGGCGAGCGAGTCAGGCCCGTGCACCGGCGGCAGCCCGGCGGAGGCCCGACCGCACCGCCACGCCGCCGCGCGCGGCCGCACGCGCACATGTCCCCGGGGACATCTCACGACCCCCCCCACGATCGATCGCGCCCGCGCGCGAGCGGGCCCGGCCTCCGCTGTCCATCGCGGACCGCGGTTCGAGATCGCCGGGGCGACAGCTTCGCGACGGCAGACCCCCGGCGATCCCGCATGCGACGGCCGCGAGGGTTCGCCTAGATTGGCGCGATGATTTGCCGCGCTTCCCTTCTCTCGACCGCCTGTTTCGCGCTGTTCGCCTGCCAGGATCCCGCCGGCGGCGGCACCGACACCGAGACGACGAGCGACCCCTCGACCACCACGAGCACCGGCGGCCCCACCACCGACGCGCCCACCACCGAGACTTCGACGACCGGGACCAGCGACGCCACCACGACCACGACCTCGACGACCAGCGTCGACACCACCACCGACGCGACCACCACCGACGCGACCACCACCGACGCGACCACCACCGACGCGACCACCACCGAGGGCGTCGACACCACCACCACCACCACCGACACCACCACCACCGAGGGCGTCGATACGACGACGACGACGACGACGACCTCGACCTCGACGACGGACGCCACCACCGGCGACACCGACACCGAGACCACCGGTGAGCCCTCGCCGTGGGACGGCGAGCCGCTGCCGGACGCCCCGCCGGGCGAGTGGCAGTGGGTGCCGTTCCCCGAGTCGCTGTGCCGAGACGGCAGCAGCACCGGCATCGCCGTGCGCTACGGCACCGGCGCCGGCCTGATGATCTACTTCCAGAGCGGCGGCGCCTGCTTCAACGCCGCCACCTGCAACCAGAACATCAAGAGCTTCGGCCTGGCGAGCTACAACAACTTCGTCCAGAACGTCGGCAGCAAGGGCATCTTCGACCCCGACGAGCCCGCCAACCCCGTCCTCGACTGGAGCGTCGTGTTCGTCCCCTACTGCACCGGCGACGTCCACGCCGGCGCCCGCAACGACGTGCCGATCCCGGGCCTCGCCGACCCGCAGCAATTCGTCGGCTTCAACAACGTCACCCACTACCTCGAGCGCATCGTCCCGACCTTCGTCGACAGCGTCGATCACGTCCTCGTCACCGGCGAGAGCGCCGGCGGCTTCGGCTCCGCCTTCAACTACGACCGGATCGCCGAGGCCTTCCCCGATCGCCCCGTCACCCTCCTCGACGACTCCGGCCCCGTCATGTCCGACGAGTTCATGGCCCCCTGCCTGCAGCAGCAGTGGCGCGACCTGTGGAACTTCGCGGAGACGCTGCCGGCCGATTGCGCCGACTGCTTCAACCCCGACGGCGGCGGCATCTCCAACGTCCTCAAATATCTCGGCGACAAGCACAAGGACCAGCGCCTCGGCCTGATCTCCGCGCTGCAGGATCAGACGATCCGCTACTTCTTCGGCTTCGGCCTCAACGACTGCGCCGGCGGCCAGATGAGCGGCGCCATGTTCACCGACGGCCTCGTCGATCTGCGCGACAACGTGATGAGCGAGCCCGCCGGCACCTGGGGCGCCTTCTACCCGTCCGGCATGCAGCACACCTGGCTGACCCAGAACTTCTACACCGCCGAGATCAACGGCACCCTGATGCGCGACTGGGTCGCCGACCTCCTCGCCGGCACGGCGACCAACGTCGCGCCCTGACGTTCACTGCCCGCGAGCTGCGGGCGGGGTTCGTCCCGCCCGGGTGCCGGCCCGAGCGCTCGGGCCAGGCGCATCACGCGAGCGCGACCCGAATCAGGCCGCCCAGAGCGACGCCTTGCAGCGCTCGAACATCGCGGTTGCGATCGCGGAGCTCGGCACCCCGCACCGGCGCGACACCTCGGGGTCGGGCTCGGTGGTCGCCAGGGCGACCGTCAGGCGCGCCAGCTCGGCGGCCTCGGCCGCGTGCACGCGCGCGCGCGCGGCCTCGTCGAGCTGACCGTCGAGCCAGGCCGCGACGTCCCACGCCAGCGCCGCGTGGTTCAGCTCGTCCTCGGCGATCGCGGCGAACAGCCGGCGCAGCGGCTCGTCCGCGGCCATCGACGCCTGGTAGCGGGCGACCAGCGCGCCGAAGGTCTCGCGCACGCAGCCCTCGACCGCGTTCTCGAGCGCCAGCGCTTCGAGCGAGCGCACCTCCGCGGGCACCTCGATCGCCGGCGACGCGCCGTCGGTCGCGGCCAGGCCCGCGCGCAGGCCGGCGAAGCCTGCCGCGTGGCGGACCTCGTCGCGCGCCGCTGCCTCGGCGCGCTCGATCAGCGCCGCCGGGGCCCCGTGGTGCGCGAGCTCGCGGGCCAGGCGCTCGAACGCCGGCACGCTGGCCGCCTCGAGGTGGTGCATCTCGTCGAGGTAGGCCACGAGCGCGCTGTCGGCGGTGCGGGGCGCCGGGCGGAAGCCCTCGGGGCGGCGCCCCGCGACCGCGCAGCCCTCGTCGGGCTTGGTGAGGTCGACCTCGGCCTGCGACGACACCGTCTCGCCCTTCACCGTCACCACATGGCCGTGGAATTGGTTGAGGCACTCGTTGAAGTTCTTCTTCGCCAGCAGCTCGTGGCCGCCCTCGACCTCGCGCACCTTGCTCGCGTCGCACAGCGGCGCGTAGCCGTCGAGCGTGGTGAGGAACATCGCCTCGACGGGCGCGTCGACGGTGCCGAACAACGCCATGACCTCGGCGCGGGTGGTGATCGTCGCCACCTCGGCGCCGGACTGGACCACCAGGTACGTCGCCGTCGGCATGCGCCCGGCCCCCGGGGGGAACAGCGAATTGGGCGAGGTCGCCTTGGCCAGCGCCTTGGTGCACGCCTTGGCGGTCTTCGGGTCCTTGCAGCGCTCGCCGGAGCTGGCGACCGGCTGCGAGTCTTGCACCTTCCATTGCTCGCCCTTGTCCGGTCGCAGCGTCGACATCCGCAGCTCGACGTAATCATAGGGCTTGGCCAGCTTCGCCTCGCCGAAGCGGGCGACCAGCGCGGCCGGATCGCAGGTGTCGCCGGCGAAGTCGGCCGCCGTCGGCCCGGGCGGGGTCTCCGGCGCGGGCGGCTCCGCGGGCTCGGCGGGCGGCTCGGCGGGCGTGCTGCTGTCGGTCGGCGCCGGCTCGGGCGTGGCGGTCGAAGTCTTCTCGCAGCCGGTGGCGGAGACGGTCGAGGCCAGAGCGGCGGCGATCGACGCGGTGAACACGGTGTGGAGGCGGTCTCGCATGCGGCGTCAGGATAGCCGGCCAGGCCGGCCGCGTGGGGGCGATCTGCGCGACCGACGGCGCGCGACCGGCCTCGACTACGCCGTCCCGGGCGAGCGGGCCCAGCCGCCGTCGCGGTAGCCACGGGCCACGCGGGTCACGAACTCGTAGACCGCCTGCTCGCGCGGGGCGAACACGCCGGGGCGGAAGCCGCGGGAGGACACCCCGCGCTGCACGCTCTCGACCGCGCGCCAATCTTGCCGATTGGTCATGTCCCAAAAGTCTACCGCGTACGCCGGCGAGAACCCGGGCGCCGCGATCGCGTCGGGGTGGAACAGCCACTGGCACTCCACGCGCGTGCGGTCGGGCGCGAGCGGCTCGAGCCGGTGCGTCAGCACGTAATCGGGGTGGAGGCTGAGCAGCAGGTTGGCGCCGACCCCGTAATAGAACACGCTGCGTCGCTGCTCGGGCGACAGCCGGGGCAGCGGCTGCCCGCCGCTCTTGCCGTCGAACGACATCGTCTCGACGTCGGCCATGAGCTGCATCGGCCCGCCGATCCACGCACCCGCGCCGGCGTAGTTCTGGCCGCTGTTGGGCGGACTGACGCGGCACAGCTGCGGGTGGATCAGCGGGCAGTGGTAGCACTCGTGGTAGTTCTCGACCACGAGCTTCCAGTTGGCCACCAGCTCGTAGCTGTGGGTCGCCGCGATCTGCAGCGACTCGAGGTCGTGCGCGGCCGTCAGCGCGTCGAGGTCGCCGAGCCATTGCTTCAGCGGGATCGCCGAGCCCGAGAGGTTGACGAACACGAAGCCGCGCCAGATCTCGACGCGCACCGGCACCAGCCCGCGCGGCTCCGACGCGCGCCGCTGGCCGCGCAGCGCCCCGTCGAGCTCGTAGACCCAGCCGTGATAGGGGCAGCGGATCTGGCCGCCGCGCACGCACTCGCCGACCTGGACCAGCTCGTGGGCGCGGTGGCGGCACACGTTGAAGAAGCCGCGGATCTCGCCGGACCTGTCGCGCACCAGCAGCACGCCCTCGCGCCCGGCGCGGATCGCCCGCTGCGCCCCGACCTGATCGAGCGACTGGGCCCGGCCGACGCACACCCACGCGTCGTCGAGGAACGCGCCCAGCTCCCACTGATGCACGGCCGGCGACACGTACGCCTCGCGCGGCAGGCCCTCGCCCTCGCCGAACGGCCGCAGCACCTGGGCCAGCGCGGACGGATCGACCGGGGCGACGAGCGTGGAGGCGTCCATCGGCGCAGAGCTTAGTCGACCTCCCCCGCGCGGTCGAACCGACCTTGCGGACCGCGGGCGCGAGGGTCACAGCGGGCGATCGGTCCCGCGCCGGCGTCAACCTCGCTTGCCGCCGAAGCGGTGCGCGAACACACCGGCGACCGAGAAGAACACGGTGTGTTGATCACGGGCGAGGCCGGGCCCGCCGTCCACGATCGCCGGCCCGCGGTAGAAGAACCCGGTCGGGCTGGTCGAGTGGTCGTAGCGGTACTCGAGGCGCACCAGCAGGTTGTTGAACACGCGGACGTTGTTGGTGAACGCCGCCGAGACCAGCGTCTGCGGCACGCCGAACATCCGCCCGTCGCGGTCCCAGAAGAACTCCGGCCGCAGCGCCATGTCCCACGTGCGCAGCTTGCCGAGCACGCGCCAGCGAGTGAACACCGCCCCGTTCATCCACATCTGCCACGGCGTCAGCGGCAGGTCGGTGCGCGGATCGGCGCCGACGTCGAACAGCGCGCCGACGCCGAAGCGCTCGGTGTTGTAGGTCGCCTGCGTGTCCGAGAACAGCCGCCACGCCCGCGGGCGCATGTCGGCCTGCTCGGGCCCGATCCACACGTACTCGCCGAGGTTGAACTTGTCGCTCGGCGTGAACGTGTAGCCGAGCATCACGCTCGGCGCCTTGTTGTTGTCGGCCAAGAGCTGCCAGCCGTTGACCACCCACAGCTGCACCTGGTGCTTGTCGCGGATCGTCTGCGCCAGCTTCACGCCCGACAGGTAGTACGGCACGCTGTTGAGCTGCCACGTGACCGTGTAGTTCCAGTTGTACGGGCTCCAGTGGACGCCGATGCCGACCGGGCTCAGCTGCAGGCCGACCACCAGCTCGGTGCCGTGGCGGGTGCGGAAGCCGATGTTGGCGCGCGAGAGGTGCTTCCACACCTCCGGCCCGGCGAACTTGCCGTTGGCCCCGCCCGGGTTCGGCTCGTAGGCGACCAACGCGTCGGCGGCCGGACCGCCCTGGGCCGCGAACTCGAACAGCGGCGAGAACTTGCCGGGGATCGCGTCGCGGCGCACGTACGCGACCGCGTGGTTGAGCGAGAACTCGCCGGTGCGCGGCTGCACGCTGGTGCCGCGGTACACGTGGTTGTCGGGGTTGTTGCTGTTGTAGCCGTAGTTGACGTCGATGAACCCGCCGACCTCCCACGGCTTGAAGCCGGGCAGGTGCGGGTCCATGTGCTCGCCGGCCGCCAGCGCCGGGTTGTTGACGGACGCCGCGTCGGTGCCCGGCAGCGCCTCCTCGACGCGATCCTCTTCGGCCGGGGCAGTCGCGGGCGACGTCGCGGCGCTCTGCGATCGCACCACCGGCGCCGCATTCCGCGGCGGCGGCCCCACGGGCGCGGCCGACGGCGTCTCGCTCGCCGGCCGCGCCGCAGGTGCCGACGTCGCCGCGCTCGCCGGCCGCGCCAAGGACGCGGACGTCGCCTCGGGCGCCGGCTCGCGGACCTCGATCGCCGGCGTCGGCGTCCACGGCGGCAACGCCTGGGCGCCCGCGTCGCTCGCCGACTCGCCCGGCGCGGCGAGCATGAGCGGGGCGAGCGATGCGAGGCTGAAGATCGTCGGGCTCATGGCGGTCGCCGCCCCATTCTGCGGCCAGATCTCGCCGCGACGCCAATTCGTCGCCGACCCCCCGGCCGGCTGTCGCCCGCCGGCCGCGCCCGGCGTCGCCCGACTGCGCGCGCCGCAGGCGAGATCGCCCGCCGCGCGCATCGCTCACCTGTCTCCAGAGACAGGTGCGCGGGCTCGGCCCTCACCTGTCTCTCCGGACAGGCGCTAGGCGAGCACCGGCAGGTGGGTCGCGCCGGCGCGCCGCTCGACGCGAGGGGCCATCTCCGGGCGGGGCGGCGGGGCCTCGCCGGTCGCGCACACGCGGCCGCGCAGGCCGAGCTGCTCGAGCATCTCGAGGTCGTCCTGGGTCGAGCGGTTGGGCGTGGTCAGGAAGTCGCCGATCATCATCCCGGACGCGCCGGCGGCGAAGATCATCGGCTGCAGCTGGCCGAGGTGCTGGCGGCCGGCGGCGATGAAGATGTTCTGGCGCGGCAGGGCCAGGCGGAAGCAGGCGATGATGCGCAGCATCTCGCGCGGCGGCAGCGGGTCGACGTGCTGCAGGTTGGTGCCCTCGATGCTGACGAGGAAGTTGATCGGCACCTCGTCGACGTCGAGGCCGCGCAGCTCCATCGCCAGCTCGGCGCGGTGCTCGGGCTTCTCGCCCATGCCGAAGATCCCGCCGACGCAGGTGCGGAGGCCGAGCTCCTTGGCCGCGCGGATCGTATCGAGGCGATCGTCGTAGGAGTGGGTGGTGACGATCTTCTCATAGTAGCTGCGGCCGGACTCGAGGTTGTGGTTGAACTCGGTCATGCCGGCGTCGCGCAGCTCGCGGAGCGCCTCCTTGCTGACGATCCCGAGCGACGCGTGGGCCTCGGTGTGGCCGGCGGCGCGGACCTGGCGGATGCCCTCGATCATGTGCTTCAGGCCCTTCGAGCCGTCCTCGTAGCCGCGCGTGGCGGTCACCAGCCCGAGCGCCGTCGCGCCCTGCGTCTGCGCCTTGCGGCTGGCGGCGACCATGTCGGCGTGGCCGAGGAACTTGTCGGCCTTGATGTGGGTGGTGAAGTGCTTCGACTGCGCACAGAAGCCGCAGTCCTCGGGGCACCCGCCCATCTTGGCGTTGACGATCGAGCACAGGTGGACCTCGTCGCCGAAGCGAGCGCGCCGCAGCCGGTCGGCCGCCGCCATCAGGTCGCCGAGCTCGCCCTCGCCGCTCAGGTAACGGACCAGGGTCGCGGCGTCGAGCGCGTCCCACTCGCCGCCGAGGATCCGATCGGCGATGGCGTGCGGAGCGGGGAGTTCGGGGCGCGCGTCGGGGCTCGTCATGGCGCGAGGTATACCGCAAGCACGCGCGCGGCGGACCGGGTGCCTCGCGCGCTCGTCGTGCGCGCTCGCCCGTCCGCCGCATCCGCCGCGGTCCGCGAGTGAGGTTTGCCGTGCACCGGCCTTCGCGTCCCCGCGCGGCGAGCTCGACGGATCTCGCGCTTTCACGGCTCGGTCCCCGGTGGTACCCTCCCCGCGCCCGCGAGAAGGGTCCCCAATGACGCAATCAGAAGCCGCACCAGACGCCGCCACGGAGAGCACGGTGGACGCCGCGTACGAGGCCAAGCTCCGCGCCGACTACGACGGCCAGAGCCGCGAAGATGTCCTGCGAGACTACCGCGAGATGCTGCGGATCCGCCGCTTCGAGGAGGCGGCCGCCCGCGCCTACACGCGCGGCAAGATCAGCGGATTTCTCCACCTCTACATCGGCCAGGAAGCGATCGCAGTCGCCACCAAGCAGGCGATGGAGCCCGGCGATCGCGTCGTCTCCACCTACCGCACCCACGGCTTCGCCGTCGCCCTCGGCTCCGACACCAAGGCCTGCGCGGCCGAGCTGTTCGGCAAGGCCGCGGGCCTGGTCGGCGGCGTCGGCGGGTCGATGCACTTCTTCGACAAGGAGCGCGGGCTGTGGGGCGGCTACGCGATCGTCGGCAACCACATCCCGGTCGCCGCCGGCCACGCGTTCGCCTCGCAGTACACCGGCGACGGCCGCGTCACCCTCTGCTTCATGGGCGACGGCGCCGTCGGCATCGGCCCCGTCCACGAGGGCATGACGATGGCCGGCATCATGAAGCTGCCGATCGTCTTCGTGGTCGAGAACAACCAGTACTCCATGGGCACGCCGCTCAAGCGCACCCTGCCGGTCGAGGACATCACCTCGCGCGCGGCCGGCTACGGCTTCGCCAGCGACCGCTTCCACGTCACCAGCGTGCAGGAGACCCGGCGCCGCCTCGGCGAGGCGATCGAGCGCGCGCGCAAAGACGGCAAGCCGACCCTGATCGAGCTCATCACCTACCGGTTCCGCGGCCACAGCATGAGCGACCCGGCCAAGTACCGGCAGAAGGAGGAGGTCGATCGCTGGCGGCTCAACGACCCGCTCGAGCGCGCGCTCATGGCGCTGAAGACGATCTACCAGGTCCCCGAGCAGGAGCTCGACGCGATCGACGAGGCGATCGTCGCCGAGATGGACGCCGCCTACGAGTTCGCCGACAAGGCCCCGGCCCCCGCGCCGGAGGCCCGGTTCGACAACGTGATGGCCGAGGGCCCTTACTACGGCGACAGCGCGACCACGCGGCCGGCGGGAGTGGAGTAAGACGATGCCGATTCTGCAGATCCGCCAGGCGATCCGCGACGCGATGAAGGAGGAGATGGAGCGCGACGAGCGCGTCTTCCTCATGGGCGAAGAGGTCGGCTACTACAACGGCGCCTACAAGTGCAGCGAGGGCCTCCTCGACCACTTCGGGCCGAAGCGAGTGATCGACACCCCGATCACCGAGACCGGCTTCGCCGGCATCGGCATCGGCGCCGCGATGTGCGGGCTCCGACCGATCATCGAGTTCATGACCTTCAACTTCTCGGCCGTCGCGTTCGACCAGATCTTGAACAACGCGGCCAAGCTGCGCCACATGACGCACGGCCAGTTCGCCGTGCCGATGGTGTTCCGCGGGCCCAACGCGGCCGCGCACATGCTCGGCTCGACGCACAGCCAGGCCTTCGAGCACTTCTACGCCCACATCCCCGGGCTCAAGGTGATCGCCGTCGCCACGCCCTACGACGCCAAGGGCCTGCTCAAGACGGCGATCCGCGACGAGAACCCGGTGCTGTTCCTCGAGAGCGAGCTGATGTACTCGGTCAAGGGCGAGGTGCCCGAGGAGGAGTACCTCATCCCGTTCGGCCAGGCCGACATCAAGCGCCCGGGCGAGCAGGTCACCGTGATCACGTGGGGCCAGGGCGTGCCGGTCGCGCTCAAGGCCGCCGAGCTGGCGGCCGCCGAGGACCTCTCGTGCGAGGTCATCGACCTGCGCTCGCTCCGGCCGATGGACGAGGCCGCGATCATCGCCTCCGTCAAGAAGACCAACCGCGCGGTCGTCGTCTACCACGGCTGGCCCAACGGCGGCGTCGGCTGCGACGTCGTCGCCCGCATCCAGGAGCTCGCGTTCGACGACCTCGACGCCCCGGTCCTCCGCGTCTGCTACGAGGACCTGCCGATGCCGTACGCCGAGAACCTCGAGAACCTCATCCTCCCGTCGCCCGAGCGCGCCCTCGCGGCCATCCGGCGCGTCGCCTACAAGCGCTGAGCACCTGGTCAAGGAGACAGACCCCATGGCAACCGTGGTCACACTTCCCCGCCTCAGCGACACGATGGAAGAGGGCGTGATCGCCAAGTGGCGGATCAAGGTCGGCGACAAGGTCAAGCGCGGCCAGGTCATCGCCGACATCGAGACCGACAAGGCGACGATGGAGTTCGAGTCCTTCGACGCCGGCACCGTCCTCAAGCTGGTCGCCCCCGAGGGCGAGGCGCTGCCCGTCGGCGCCCCGATCGCCGTGTTCGGCCAGCCCGGCGAGAACCCCGACGCCGCCGGCGCGCCCGCGCCGAAGGCCGAGGCCGAGCCGGCCAAGGCCGAGGACAAGCCGAAGGCCGAGGCCAAGCCGGCGCCCGAGGCCGAGAGCAAGCCCGCCCAGCCCGAGGCGCTCGCCGAAATCGAGGTCGCGCAGACCGCCGCCGCCGAGTCGGCCGTGCCCGATCAGGCACCTGCCCCGAAGGCCACGTCCCAGGGGACAGGTCCCGAAGGACAGGCCGATCGCGGGCGGATCCCCGCCTCGCCGGTCGCCCGCCGGCTGGCCCGCGAGCACGACCTCGAGCTCGGCCAGATCCAGGGCTCCGGCCCGCGCGGCCGGATCGTCAAGGCCGACGTCGAGCAGGCGATCGCCAAGGGCCCGACCGCCCGCCCGGCCGCCGCCGCGGCGACCGGTCCTGCGGAGCATGTCCCGGCGACCAGCCCGCCCGCGGGCACCCCCGCCGGCGAGGTCGACGAGCACGGGCGGCCGTACATCAGCCGGCCCGACCGCACGGTCAAGCTGTCGCAGATGCGCAAGACGATCGCCAAGCGCATGGGCCAGGCGAAGCGGGAGATCCCGCACATCTACCTGACCATGCCGATCGTCATGGACAGGGCGGTCGCGCTGCGGGCCGAGTTCAACCTCTCGGTCGACGGCACCAAGGCGAGCCTCAACGACCTCGTGATCCTCGCCGCCGCCCGCGCGCTGCGCAAGCACCCGCGGGTCAACGCCTACTACACCGACAACGGCATCGTCGAGCGCGGCGACATCCACGTCGGCGTGGCGGTCGCGCTCGACGAGGGCCTCATCGTCCCGCCGGTCCGCTTCGCCGACCAGAAGACGCTCAAGCAGATCTCGATCGACGTCCGCGACCTCGGCACGCGCGCCAAGGAGAAGACGCTGAAGCCGGAGGAGATGACCGGCAGCACCTTCACGGTCTCGAACCTCGGCATGTTCGGCATCGAGGAGTTCTGCGCGATCGTCAACCCCGGCGAGGCCGCGATCCTGGCCGTCGGCGCGGTCCAGGACGAGGCCGTGGTCGAGGACGGCCAGATCGTCGCCCGCAAGCGCATGCGCGTCACCCTGTGCAGCGACCACCGCGTGTTCGACGGGGCCGAGTCGGCGAAGTACCTGCAGACCCTGCGCAAGCTGCTCGAGAGCCCGCTGGCGCTGCTGACCTGAAGGACAGGTCGCCGTGGACCCGCGCCGCCGCGCCCGCGTGACCCGCAGCGAGGCCGGCGGCTCCCGCTGGGAGGTCGCCACCCGCGAGCTCCCCGCGGGCCTGCGGGCCCACGTGCGCGGCCTCCTCGGCTACAGCGAGGCCACGCCGCTGCCGAACCTGCGGCGCCAGTTCCCGCTGCCGCAGGTCGTCGTCATCATCGAGCTGGGCCCGCCGATCCGCGTCCACGACCCCGACGGCGCGCCGTCCCGCTACGCCGGCGGGTTCGTGGCCGGCCTGCACGACTGCTGGACCGACACCGGCCACGACGGCTCGCAGCGCGGGATCCAGCTCAACCTGACCCCGATCGGCGCGCGCCTGCTGTTCGGCGTCGCCCTGTCCGAGCTCGCCGGCCGCGTCGTCCACCTCGACGACCTGCTGCCGCGCGCGCACCGGAACCTGGCCGAGCGGCTCGCCGCGCTGCCCGACTGGGATGGCCGTTTCGACATGGTCGAAAGTTTCATCGCGTCGCGCCTCGCCGAGGCCCGCGTCGAGGTCGACACCGTCGCGTGGGCCTGCCGGCGGATCGAGGCCAGCGCCGGCGCGGTCGACATCGGCGGCCTGGCCGACGAGCTCGGCTACAGCGGCAAGCACCTGATCGCCCTGTTCCGCGACCGCGTCGGCGTGCCGCCGAAGCTGCTGGCGCGGCTGGTCCGCTTCGACCACCTGGTGCGCCGCCTGAAGTCGGGCCCCCCCGCCACCTGGGCCGAGCTCGCGGCCGAATTGGGGTTCGCCGATCAGGCCCACCTGACCCGGGAGATCCGCAGCTTCACCGGCATCACCCCGACCGGCGCCCGGGCGCGCCTCAGCGATCCCACGTTCGCCTGAGCCCGCCTCCCGGCAGGTAAAATTTGTTCAAGACCGCCCCGGAGCGGGCCGTTAGCCTGGGCGAGCAAGGAGCAGCGATGACCACCAAGCCCAGCCCGATTCCCCCCGGCCCGCGCGTGATCCCCCACCTCGTCGTGCGCGACGGGGCCGCCGCGCTCGAATTCTACGCGAAGGCCTTCGGCGCCGAGGAGATCTTGCGCCTGCACGAACCCGACGGCCGGGTCGCCCACGCCGAGCTGTCGCTGTTCGGGGGCAGCATCTCCGTGGCCAGCGAGTACCCCTCGCTCGGCTTCCTCGCGCCCACCTCGGACCGCATCTCCCACACCTTGACCGTGTACGTCGAGGACGTGGACGCCGTCGCCGCCCGCGCCGTCGCGGCCGGGGCCAAGCTCGAACGGCCGATCGAGGTCGAGTTCTACGGCGACCGCTCGGCCCGCCTCACCGACCCGTTCGGCCACCGCTGGAACGTCCAGAGCCGCGTCGAGGACGTCTCGGCGGCGGAGATGCAGCGACGGCTGGACGCCATGTGCGCCTCATCCTCCTGAGCGCCGGCGCGCCGACGCGCGCGCACGCGGGTGATTGTCGCCGCCCGTCGGCTCCGGCATCCTCAGACGACCTTGGCACTGTCCGACGCGCCGTCTCACGAACTCAGTGAATTGCACGACCTGGTGGAACGGGCGCTGCGCGCCGCGCAGGCTCGACCCACCGCCGAGACGACCCGCAAGGAGCGTCACAAGGCTCGCTCGCGCCACTTCGTGCTCGCGCTCGCCGACGCGTTGCGCGAGCACGAGGGCAACGACGTCGACGCCCTGAGCCGCTACCACGACGGGGTCCGTCCGCGCCTCGGCACCAGCGATTTGCTGCACGACATCACCATCAGCCGCAGCGTGCAGATCGGCGAGCACTGGTACATCACCGAGGTGCTGTGGCAAGTCGAGTCCGAGCTCGCCCTCGACCGGCCCGACCCGGTCCACGACTTCAACAAGTTGGTCCTCGGGTCTGCGCACCACAAGTTGTTCATCGCCTCGATGGTCCCCGAGCCCGACACCCTGCTGCGCACGCTCGAGCCTGCGGCCGCCCGCTGCACCGGCCGGGTGTTCCTGGGCCTCATCCCGCACCCCGACCACTGGGACGGCGACACCGCCGGCGGCGTGCGGACCTGGCAGTTCCGCCGCTGACCGGCGAAAATCTCGTTCGGCTCGCGAGCCGCGAGCGCATACCGGCCTCCTCGCGCGCCCGCGAGGGGGCTTCGCTGCGATCGGGCGATCACAGCGACGCCGCCGCCCGCGGCCGCGCGACCGCGGCCGGCGAATGTGCCACTGGCGAATCGACGTTCGCGTCCGGCGTCGCCCCGTCGCCGCCGGCGCCCCCTTAGGACGCCGCACGTTCGTCGTCGCCGCCAGTCCGCAAGGTCGAACGCGGCGCCCGAGGCGCTGAGAGAGCCCCTGCTGGCGTCTCGATCGCGGCCTCGCTACTGTGGTGGCCTACCCATGGGTGATGTGATCAATCTGAATCGTTATCGCAAGGCCAAGGCCCGCGCCGAGAAGGAGCAGAAGGCCGAGGCCAACCGCGTCCGCCACGGCCGCACCCGGACCGAGAAGCAGGCGGTGCAGCGCGAGCTCGATCGCCAGGCCACCGAGCTCGACGGCAAGCGGCTCGACAGCGCCGACGAGGGGCCGCAAGGCCCATGATTGTTCGGACATGTCCTGAAGGCCAGCGCCGACGGTCCGCGCTCCGGCTCGACTGACATCAGAGACATGTCCTGAAGGACATCCCCCCGCAGCCCCCCGTCCCGGCTCCCCCACGGGGCGTCCGCGCCCGTTGACCCCCGGCGACGCGCGTGGGATCGTCCGGCCGTGTCCGCGCTGCTCCGGGGCCTCGCCGCGCTGCTGCTCGTGCTGCTCGCGCTGGCCGCGGCCGGGTGGTTCTACGCGCGGCCGTGGCTGGCCCCGCCGTCGGCCGCGCCCGAGCAGATCGCCGGCACGTGGAGCCGCGTCGAGGCGTGGGCCGCCGAGACGCGCCAGGCGAACGCGCCGATCGACGGGCTTTACGCCGCCCTGGAGCCGCTGCGGCGGGCCGGGGCGGGCGACGAGGCGTGGGACCCGACGCGGCCGCCCGAGCCCGCCGCCGACCCGGCGACGCAGCAGGCCCTCGCCGCGCTGGCCGCGTGGGGCCAGGCCGGCGGGCTCGGCGACGAGCTCTGCATCGTCGACCCGGCCGACCTCTCGGCCGGGGCGCCGCGCACGGTCGAGATGTTCCGCCTGGCCCGCCTCGCCTTCCGCCACGGCCGCGACGACGCCGACCCCGCGTTCGCGGCGGCGCTGCGCCTCGGCGCCTACCTGCGCAGCCGCGGCCCGCTGCTCGCCGGCGCCGTCGGCTTCGCCATCGCCCACGACGCGCTGCAGGTCGCCGAGGCCCGCAACCTGCCCGCCGGCCCGGCCTTCATGGCCTTCGCCCCGCGCCGCGAGGAGGTCCTGCCGATCCTCGCGCGCGAGGCCGTGTGCTCGCTGCGGCTCGCCGAGGCCGCCCTGCGCAGCGGCGCCGGCCAGGCGAGCGACATCGCCGAGCCCGGCGTGGTCGCCCGCTGGTCGAGCGCGTGGGTCGGCCCCGAGCGCGAGCTGGCGATGGCCCGCTGGTACCTCGGCGAGCGCGTCGCCGCGGCCGCGGCCGCCGGCGACGACCTCACCGCCGTGGCCGCGACGCAGGCGCTGCCCGCCGAGACCGACGCGCTGCCGGCCAGCCTGCTGGTGCGCTCGCTGGCGGTCGACGGCGCCTCGGCGGTCGCCGACATGCAGGCCACCCTCGCCGCTTACGCCGCGCGCCTCGGCGCCCCGCCCTGAACTGTCCTGGGGGGCATGTCCCATCGGGCAGCCCCGCCCGCGCTCACCCGCGCGGCCGGACCGCGACGAACAGCGGCCCGAGCTCGGTCTCCCGCGCCTGCGCCTTGAAACCTGTCTCTTCGAGCATGCCCTGCCACTCGCCGCAGGTGAACAGCCCGTAGGTGTGGCGCTCGTGCTCGCACACCACCTCGTCGCCGTCGCGGAGCAGCAGCGCGAAGTCGACGGTGTAGGTCGAGTCGTCGGGGTCCGGGTCGAAGGTCCACTCGAGGTAGCGGAGGCCGCGCTCGCCGTCGTCGTCGCCGCCGTGGGCGGTGCCCGGGACGAAGGTCTCGCGGGTGCAGTCGGGCGCGAACACGGCCACGCCGCCGGGGCGCAGGTGGGCCAGCGCCGTCTGCATGACCGCGCGCAGGGCCTCGGCGCTGGTCATGTACATCACCGCGTCGTGGACCAGCACGGCGTCGAAGCTGCGGCCGAGCCGGAGCGTGCGCATGTCGCCGACCAGGTGCTCGCACTCGGGGTTGATCGTGCGCGACAGCGCCAGCATCGACGGCGACAGGTCGACCAGCGTGGCCGCGACGTCGCGCTTGTAGTGCGAGGCCATGTTGCCGCCGCCGGCGCCGAGCTCGAGCAGCGTCGCCAGCGGCCCCGAGCCGGCCTCGCGGATGATGCGGACCAGCTCGGCGGCCTCACTGGCGTAGTCGGCGGGGGCGGTCAGCAGGTGGAACCACGCGGCGCGCCGCGTGTAGAGCGGGGGCAGCTCGTCGTCGTCGTCCATCGGCACCGCGATCCCGAGCTTAGGCCCCCGCGCCTCAGCCCGCCATCTTGCGCAGCACGGTGTGGAGGATCCCGCCGTTGCGGTAGTACTCGACCTCGACCGGGGTATCGAGCCGGGCGACCGCGGTGAATTCGCGCACCACGGCCCCCGAAGCGGCGTTCCGGGCGGTGACCCGCACTTCCTGCAGCGGCCGCACGTCGTCGTCGACGGCGATGTCGAACACCTCGTCGCCGCGCAGGCCGAGCCCCGTCCGCGACTCGCCGGCCTTGAACTGCAGCGGCAGCACCCCCATCCCGACCAGGTTCGAGCGGTGGATGCGCTCGAAGCTCTCGGCGATCACCGCCTTCACCCCGAGCAGGAACGTGCCCTTGGCCGCCCAGTCGCGCGAGCTGCCCATGCCGTAGTCCTTGCCCGCGAGCACCACCAGCGGCACGCCGGCCTGCTGGTAGTGGACCGCCGCGTCGTAGATGAACTTGACCTGATTGTCGAGGAAGTCGACGGTGTAGCCGCCCTCCTTGCCGCCCGGCACCTGCAGCTCGACCAGGGCGTTGCGGATCCGCGTGTTGGCGAACGTGCCGCGGGTCATCACCCGGTCGTTGCCGCGGCGCGCCCCGTACTGGTTGAACATCTCCGGCGTCACGCCGCGCGAGATCAGGAACTTGCCGGCCGGCGAGTCGCGCTTGATCGAGCCCGCGGGCGAGATGTGGTCGGTGGTCACCGAGTCGCCCATGGCCGCGAGGACGCGGGCGCCCTGGATCGCGCGGATCGGCCGCACCTCGGGGGTGAGCTCGGCGAAGAACGGCGGGTTCTGGATGTACGTGCTGCTCTCGTCCCACGCGTAGAGCTGGCTCTGCACGTCGGCGATCGCCTGCCACTCCTCCGAGCCCTTGAACACGTCGGCGTACTGCACGATGTACTGCTCGCGGGTGACGCACCTGTCGATGAGCTCCTGCACCTCGGCCTGGCTCGGCCAGAGGTCGCGCAGGTAGACCGGCTTGCCCTCGTCGTCGGTCGCGATCGGGTCGTTCTGCAGGTCGATGTCGACGGTGCCGGCGATCGCGTAGGCGACCACCAGCGGCGGCGAGGCGAGGTAGTTGGCCTTGACGTCGGGGTTGATGCGGCCCTCGAAGTTGCGGTTGCCCGACAGCACCGAGGTCGCCACCAGGTCGCCCTGCTGGATCGCCTGCGAGATCGGCTCGGGCAGCGGGCCCGAGTTGCCGATGCAGGTCGTGCAGCCGTAGCCGACCAGGTTGAAGCCGAGCGCGTCGAGGTCCTTCCACAGGTCGGCGGCGCGGAAGTACTCGGTCACCACCTTCGAGCCCGGCGCCATCGACGTCTTGACCCACGGCTTGCGCGTGAGCCCGCGGGCGGCCGCCTTGCGCGCGACCAGGCCGGCCGCGATCATCACCTCGGGGTTCGAGGTGTTGGTGCAGCTCGTGATCGCCGCGACCACCACCGCGCCGTCCTTGAGCTCGAACTTCTGCCCGTCGAGCTCGACCGCCTGGGTGGGCGCGTCCTCCGGCCGGGCGAACGTCTTGCCGTGCAGGTCGGAGCGCCACTGCTTCTGCATCGACCCGAGTGCGATGCGGTCCTGCGGGCGCTTGGGCCCGGCCAGCGACGGCTCGACGGTGCCGAGGTCGAGCTCGAGCACCTCGGTGTAGCGGACCTCGCGGTCGTCGTCGCGCCACAGGCCCTGCAGCTTCGAGTACTCCTCGACGAGCTGCAAAAGCCCGGCGTCGCGGCCCGACAGGCGCAGGTACTGGATCGTGTGCTCGTCGACCGGGAAGAAGCCGATCGTCGCGCCGTACTCGGGCGCCATGTTGGCGATCGTCGCCCGCGTCGACACCGGCATGTGCGACAGGCCCGGCCCGAAGAACTCGACGAACTTGCCGACCACGCCGCGCTTGCGCAAGAGCTCGGTCACGCGCAGCACCAGGTCGGTCGCGGTGCAGCCCTCGGCCAGCTTGCCCGACAGGCGCACGCCGACGACCTCGGGGATGAGCATGTAGATCGGCTGGCCGAGCATGACGGCCTCGGCCTCGATGCCGCCGACGCCCCAGCCGACGATCCCGAGCCCGTTGATCATCGTCGTGTGGCTGTCGGTGCCGACCAGCGAGTCGGGGTAGATCGCGCCGGCCTGCTCGCCCGCGCCGTCCCACACCACCGTCGCCAGGTACTCGAGGTTGACCTGGTGGACGATGCCGGTCGCCGGCGGGACCACGCGGAAGTTGTTGAACGCGCGCTGGCCCCACTTGAGGAACTGGTAGCGCTCGAGGTTGCGCTCGAACTCCAGCTTGGAGTTGATCCGCAGCGCCTGCGGCGTGCCGAACGCGTCGACCTGCACCGAGTGGTCGATCACCAGGTCGCACGGCACCAGCGGGTTGACTTTCTCGGCGCTGCTCACGTCGCCGGTCAGCTTGACGATCGCCTCGCGCATCGCCGCCAGGTCGACCACCGCCGGCACGCCCGTGAAGTCCTGCAGGACCACGCGGCCCGGCATGAACGGGATCTCGACCTCGCCGACGTTCTTCGGGTCGTACGCCGCCAGCGCCTTGACGTGATCCTGGGTGACGATGAAGTCGTCGACGTTGCGCAGGCACGCCTCGAGCAGGACCTTGATGCAGTAGGGCAGCGTGTCGACCGGGCCGAGCTCGCGCAGCCGGTCGAGCCGGTAGACGGCGCGCGGGCCCATCGGCGTGGTCATCGTGTCCTTGGCGTGGAAGGGGTCGCGCTTGCGGGTCGAGGCAGTCATGAGCGGGCGGAAGATATCAAATCGTCGCGTGGCATCTGCCGCGCGAAGGCGCGCGCTGGCTCACTTGTCCTCCCTTCCCCCCACGAACGCCGCTCGCCCGCCGAGCCCATGCACGGCCTTCGCGGCCCGCGCCGTGACCCTCGCGTCGCCGCGAGCCGCCGGCTGGCTGCTCGCGGGCGTGATAGCGTCGCCGCGATGCACACATTCCACCTCCCTGCGGGCGCGGACAGGGCCGAGATCTACACCGAGCTGCTGGCGACCGCGCAGGCGCTCGTCGAGGGCGAGCCGGACCTGGTGGCCAACCTCGCCAACCTCGCCGCCTGCCTGAAGCAGCTGCCGGGCGTGTCGTGGGCGGGGTTTTACCGGCAGGTCGGCGACGACCTGGTCCTCGGGCCATTTCAGGGCAAGCTCGCGTGCACCCGGATCGGCCCCGGCAAGGGCGTGTGCGGCGCCGCGGCGGCCCGGCGCGAGGCGCTGGTGGTCCCCGCCGTCGACGCCTTCCCCGGCCACATCGCCTGCGACGCCGACTCGCGCAGCGAGGTCGTGGTGCCGATCGTCCGCGGCGAGCGGTTGCTCGGCGTCATCGACCTCGACAGCGATCGCCCCGCCAACTTCGACGACCGCGACGCCGAGCACCTCACGCGCCTGGCCGCGCTGGTCGCCGGGCTGGCCTGGCCGGCTTGACCGCCGCCCCCCTGCACGCGACCCTGGAGGTCCTGTTCGCATGATCATCGTCACGGGCACCAAGCGCTCCGGCACCTCGATGTGGATGCAGATCCTGATCGGCGCCGGCTTCTCGTACATCGGCGAGCAGTTCAGCGGCCGCTGGGAGCAGACCATCAAGGCCGCCAACCCCGACGGCTTCTACGAGTCGCACCTGCGCCGCGGCATCTACTACAAGACCAACCCGCACCCGAAGACCGGCGCCTACCTGTTCCCCGAGCAGGTCCAGCACCACGCGGTCAAGGTGTTCATCCCCGGCCTGGTCCGCAGCGACCGCGCCTTCGTCACCAAGGTCATCGCCACCGTCCGCGAGTGGCGCGAGTACGAGTCGTCGATCCGCCGGCTCTACGCGATGGAGGACGACGCCCGCCGCAAGGAGGGCAAGGACGACCTCGTGCCGCTGCGCATGCCCGGCGCGCTCGAGTGGTGGGCCGAGAATTTCGCCCTGGTCCGCGACATCGCCATCCGCCGCTACCCGGTCCACGTGCAGTCCTACGAGGGCCTGCTCGCCGAGCCGCAGCGGGTCGTGCGCGACGTCCTCAAGTGGATCGGCAAGGGCGACCCCGAGGCCGCGCTGGCCGCCGTCAAGCCCGAGCACCGCACGCAGCACCGCCCGCCGTCCGACAGCGTCGAGCCCGAGATCGCCGCGGTGTTCGACGAGTTCTACGCCGCCCTGCACGCCGGCAAGGGCCTGACCGCGCCGATGCTCGAGAAGCTGAACAAGACCAACGAGCTGGTGGCGCCGCGGATCGCCCAGTGGCAGCGCAAGCTCGCCGACGACGCCCGCCGCCGCCGCGCGATCAAGGCCGAGCTCAAGGGCCAGCCGCCGCCGGACTGACGCCGGCTCGGGGCGCCGCGGGTGAGAGCGGCGGACTCGTCCGCGTGCGCGTGCATCGCCCCGCGCCGCTCTCGCGACCGCCACGAACGCCTCCACCTGCGACCCGGCACGCGTCGCCCCGCCTCGCCTGCGCGCGCCCGCATCGCCCCGCGCCGCTCTCGCGACCGCGACGAACGCCTCCACCTGCGACCCCGCACGCGTCGCCCCGCCTCGCCTGCACGCCCGCATCGCCCCGACCGCACTCGCGACCGCGAGGAACGCCTCCGCCTACGACCCCACACACACCGCACGCCACGTGGACGCGCCCGCATCGCGCCCGTCCATGCCGGGCTCGCGGTCGCGCGAGCGCTCGTGCCTCGCCTTCTCCTGACAGTCACGTCGCCGGCGCCCTCGCCGACCCCGCGGTCGCTCGACGAGCGCGCCTGCCCGTGCGACCCTCGCCGCGCGTGACCGCGGTCGTCGTCGCCGTCTTCGCCTTCACCTACGTCCTGATCGCGGCCCGGCGCCTGCGCGTGCTCCCGATCGGTCGGCCCGCGGGCGCGCTGCTCGGCGCCTTCCTCATGGTGGCGGTCGGCGCGTTGCGGCCGGCCGACAGCTACGCCGCGATCGACGGCGACACCATCCTGCTGCTGTTCGCGATGATGGCGCTGGTCGCCTACGTCGAGCGGGCCGGCTTCTTCGAGTGGGCGGCCGCCCGCGCGATCGCCCGCGCGCGCACCCCCGTCGGCCTGCTCGTCGCCGTCGCCGCGCTGGCCGGGGCCATGAGCGCCCTGTTCGTCAACGACGCGGTGTGCGTGTTCTTGACCCCGCTCGTGGTCGTGGCTTGCCAAAAGGCCAGGTTGCCGCTCGGCCCCTATCTCATCGCCACCGCCACCAGCGCCAACCTCGGCAGCGCCGCCACCCTCGTCGGCAACCCGCAGAACATGATCGTCGGCGGGCTCAGCGGCCTGTCGTTCGCCGGCTTCTCGGCCCTGGCCGCCCCCGCGGCCGCGCTCGCGCTCGCCATCAACATCGGCCTGCTCCTGCTCTACTACCGCCGCGACCTCGGCGGCGGCCCGCTCGCGCCTGTCCCTTCGACCAGCTTCGATCGCGCCCGCCTCGCGCGCGTGGTCGTCGTCGTCGTCGGGGTCGTCGTCGCCTTCTTCGCCGGCGCCCACCTCGGCTACGCCGCGCTCGGCGGGGTGGTCGCGCTGGTGCTGATCGAGCGCGAGGACCCGCAGGCGATCTTCGCCCGCGTCGACTGGACCTTGCTGGTGTTCTTCGCCGCGCTGTTCGTGGTCGTCGCCGGCCTCGAGACCACCGGCCTCGTCGACGCCGCCTGGGCCGCGCTCGGGCCCCGGCTCGGCCACGACGGCGTCGCCGGCGTGTCGGCGCTGTCGCTGCTCTACCTGCTCGGCTCGAACCTCGTCTCCAACGTGCCGATGGTGCTGCTGGCCGCGCCGCACGTGGCCGCCGACGGCTCGACCTTCGCCTGGGTGCTGCTCGGCTTCGTCACCACCGTCGCCGGCAACCTCACCCTCATCGGCTCGGTCGCCAACATCATCGTCGCCGAGAAGGCCGCCGGCGCCCACGAGCTCGGCTTCTTCGAGTACCTGCGCTTCGGCCTGGTCTCGACCGTCGTCGTCCTGCTGGTGTGCGTGCCGGCGCTGGTCGTGCTGGCGCGCGCGATCGGCACCTGAACTTCGGGTCAGCTCGAAGCATTCCCCCGCCCCGCGGGCCCGGCGATCTCGCGGCGGAACGCAGTGAAGGGGGAGCCGTCGCGCAGGCTCGCGCCGCCGGCCGAAGGGCACCCCCTCGCGCCGCCGGCACGCGCGGGAAATTCAGGCCGGTGTGGGCGCCCGCCCGGGCGCCCACACGCATTTTTCCGCCTTTGCAGCGGGCATTCGGCCGTGATTGCGCCGGGGCGGCGAACCGACGAACCTTGGCACGGACTGTACCCCCTCGCACTCAGGAGACCCATGCTCGTCGCAGCAGAATACCTCCCCGACGTCTCGGCCGTCATGCAGCAGTACGTGCTCCCGTTCCTGTGGAAGGCGGCCGGCGCGATCGTCCTCTGGATCGTCGGCGGGATCGTGATCTCGGGCGCCGGCCGGATCGTGCGCAGCGCCATGACGGCCCGCGGCATCGACCCGACGTTCAGCAACTACGTCAACTCGGCCCTCAGCGTCCTGCTGAAGATCGTCCTGCTGGTCGCCATCCTCGGCCTGTTCGGCGTCGAGTCGACGTCGTTCGCCGCCATCCTCGCCGCCGCCGGCGTCGCCATCGGTATGGCCTGGTCGGGCCTCTTGGCCAACTTCGCCGCCGGCATCTTCCTCGTCGTCCTGCGCCCGTTCAAGGTCGGCGACGCCATCAGCGGCGCCGGCGTGACCGGCGACGTCCGCGAGATCGGCCTGTTCGCCACCACCATCGACACCGGCGACAACGTGCGGGTGTTCATCGGCAACAACAAGCTGTTCTCCGACAACATCGTCAATTACTCGGCCAACCCGGCGCGCCGCCTCGACCTGCGGGCGCAACTCGCCCACGGCGTCGACCCCCACCAGATCGTCGCCGCCCTGGCCGCGCGGATCCAGAAGATCCCCAACGTCGCCCAGGCGCCGGCCCCGCAGATCGGCATCCTCGAGTTCAACGCCGCCGGCACCCTCCTCTACGTCCGGCCGTTCTGCAACAACCTCCACTTCGGCCAGGTCATCGACGACACCCAGCGGGCCATCGGCGAGGTCACCGGCGGCCTGCCGATCCCGGCCCCGCACCACGTCGAGCACCGCGCCTGAGCCCCGCGCCTGCGCGCCCGCACGACCGCGCCGACGGGCCTGGCCCGCCGGCGCTTTTGTTCATGTCCATCAGGACATGTCTCAAGCGCCAGCTTGAGTCCGGGCCCCGAGCTCGAGCGTGCGGGCCAGCTCGGGCCGGCGCACCTTCCAGATCCACCCGTCGTACAGGAAGTGCAGCCACGACGTCGCGGTGTAGTAGATCAGGTAGAGGTCGGTGCGGCGCTGCTCGTGGATCAGCCAGAACACCAGCAGGAGCCCGCCGGCCAGCGCCGGCACCGCCAGGCGGGCGTCCGCGAGCACCGCCGCCGCCGCGCCGCGGCGATCGCCGCGGCCGTACTTCTTCGTCCCGTAGTGGTGGACGAACGCCATGTACTCGACCGCGTGAGCTGTCCCGAAGCACAGGTAGCCGACCACCGGCCCGTGGACCAGGAACACCGCGAACAGCAGCAGCGTCGAGCCCATCATCGCCAGCCGCGGCGCCCGCTGGCCGGGGGTCGCCGGGGCCCGCAGCTCGTGCCGCAGCCAGCTCAGCAGCACCCACGCGAACGCGCCGATCACCGCGGCCAGCAGCGCCCACGCCCACCACGCCTCGGCCAGCGGCGCCAGCACGCGAGCGGCCTTGCGCGCGTTGACGTGACCCGCGAGCAATTGCGGCCGCAGCAGCGGCAGGGCCACCGCCACGCTCGCCGTCGCCAGCCAGATCAGCGCCCGGTCGCGCCGCGCCTGCTCGGGCCGCTCGGTGCCGCCGCCGAGCTTGCCGGCGTAGATCCGCAGGAGCCCGTAGCGCTGCTGCAGCGTGTGCCAGATGTTCCACGCCCCGGTCACGAACAGCGCGATCTGCCACGGAGACAGCTTGATGCCCGCCACCGTCGCCGGCGACAGGCTCGCGGTCGCCTTGGCGAGCGCCAGGATCGCGACGATCAGCGCCGGCGCCAGCCAGTACGCGCGGGCCCGCTGCGAGAACACCTCGCGGTCGCCGTACACGACCACGAAGGTGTAGTGGCGATGCACGTAGCTGATCGCCAGCGCCGCCAGCACCGCGGCCGCCGTCGCCGCCTCGAGCTCGCCCTTCGTCAGCGGCGCGGCGCCGAACGCCTGCGCGCCGAGGCCGAGGCCGACGACCAGCCACAGGTAGAACGGCAGCCAGCCGAACGCCAGCGCGGCGACGTCCCACACGGGCCCGATCATCCACGTCGCGCGGGCTGGCGGCACGCGGCGACGATAGCAGCGCGCGCGCGGGCGCGGCAAGCGGCGCCCAGGGGGCCACGAGGCGCGCGCTCGCCACCACGCGGTCACGGATACGACAGCTTCGTATAGAAGTCGCCGCGACCTTCGGGCGTGAGGTCGAACATCGCGAAGATCGGGCTGAGCGGGTCGAGCCCGCGGTGGTCCTGCCCGGGGTCGCCCTCGGTGTGCGCCATCTCGGTGCCCCAGAAGTGGCGGAGCGTCGCGCCCTCGCGGCGGAACACGTTGAGCATCGTCGTGTCGCCGTGGGCGTCCTTGCCGTGGTAGTCGCGGTTGTAGTGATTGCCGGCGGCCGACACCAGCCGCAGGTTCCGCCACCCGCGCTCGGCGGCGAACGCCGCCAGCCGCGTCGCCGGCGACTCGGCCACCACCACCAGCGAGAGGCGCTGGCGGATGTTCGGCTCGGCCGCGTTCAGCCCGTCGAGCAGCGGCGTGCACATGTTGCACGGCCGCTCGCGCTCCGGCCCGAACATGTAGCTGTAGATCGCCAGCGTGTCCTTGCCGGGCGCGAACAGCTGCGACAGCCGCACTTGCTTCGTCGCCCCGTCGACCGCGACCTCGAACACGTAGTCCTCCGGCACCGCGCCGCCCGGCGGCAGCGCCCGCCGCTCGCGCGCCACCGCCTCGGTGAGCCGCCGCAGCTCGATCTCCCGCGCCAGCAGGCGCTCGCGCGCCGCCCGGTACTCCGCCGATTCGTTGGGGAAGGTCAGACCCATGGCGAAAACCTAGCACGCGGCGCCGCGCTCGCAAACGCCCGCTCGCTGCAGATCGGCGCGTAAGCCCGCTTACAAGTCTTGCACGACATGTCCTCGTGACTCGAAGGACATGTCTTGAGAGACAGATGACTCGGCTGTCTTTCGAGACATGTCGCTCAAGACAGACGAGCCGGCGCCGCGCGCGCACACTCCGCAGTGCGCGCTCGCGCGCTTTTAAAATTATTTCGGCGCGTGTCACAACCCGGGCGGCTCGCTCGACATCCCTGCGAAGGAAGCGAAACACCATGAGCGACACCCAGCCCATCCAACTCGAGCAGCACCTCTCCGGCGTCATCAAATTCGCGGTCGACCTGGCCCGCGCGGTCGACACCCTCGGCCTCGATCGTACGATCTACCACCTCGTGCTCACCCGGGCCTCGCAGATCAACGGCTGCGTCAAGTGCCTCGAGATGCACCTCCGCGAGGCGCGGGCGCACGGCGAGACCCAGGACCGGCTCGACCGCCTCGTCGTCTGGGAGCACGTCGGCGTCTTCAGCGAGCGCGAGAAGGCCGCCCTGGCGTGGACCGAGGCGCTCACCGTGCTCGACCGCAAGGCCGACTACGGCCCGCTGCGGGCCCGCCTGCGCCGGCACTTCAGCGACGAGCACATCGCCGCGCTGACGGCCACGGTCGGCATCATCAATTTCTTCAACCGCCTGCAGGTCTCGACCCACTGACATGACGCGCCTCGACGACGACGACCACGTGTTCGCCGCGGCCCGGCCGATGCTGCTGGGCCTCGCCTACCGGCTGCTCGGCTCGCGCGCCGACGCCGAAGACGCCGTCCAGGACACCTGGCTCAAGTGGCGCGCCTCGGCCCCGGACGCCGTCGAGAACCCGGGCGGCTGGCTGACCACCGTGTGCACGCGGCGCTGCATCGACATGATGCGCGCGGCCCACAAGTCGCGCGTCGAGTACGTCGGCGACTGGCTGCCCGAGCCGCTGCCGACGACGGGGAACGAGGACGGCGTCTCCCTGGCGTCGTCGCTGACCACCGCCTTCTTGCTGGTGCTCGAGCGGCTGACGCCGAAGGAGCGCGCCGCCTATCTGCTGCACGAGGTGTTCGACGTCTCGTACGCCGAGACCGCGCGCACCCTGCAGATGGACGAGGTCAACTGCCGCAAGCTGGTCTCGCGGGCCCGCGGTCACGTCGAGCAGGCCCGGGTCCGCCACGTCACCCCGCGCGACCGGCAGGAGGAGCTGCTCGCCGCCTTCGAGGCGGCGATCGTCGGCGGCCACACCGGCCGGCTCGCCGCGCTGCTCGCCAGCGACGTCGAGCTGCGGGCCGACAGCGGCGGCAAGGTCCCGGCCCTGCGCGAGACCCTGCGCGGCAAGGAGGTCGTGCTCGCGTTCGTGCAGGACATCCTGCGCCGCTTCTGGGGCCCCCTCGTGTGGGAGGCCTCCGATCTCAACGGCGCGCGGGCGGTGGTCCTGCGGGCCCAGGACGGCACGACCATCGCGGCGGTCTCGTTCGCCTACGACGAGCACGGCGCCGTGACCGGCATCTACGTCATGCGCAACCCCGACAAGCTGGCCGGGCTCGCCTAGGCGCCGTCGTGGCTTGCGCCGCCTCGCCCCCGGCGAGCCCGACCGCGCGCGGGCGGCCGAGTTCGTGCGCCGGGGCCGTCCGCGACGCCGCTCGCCCCGGCCGCGCTAGACTCCCTTCGCGCCTCGCGGCGTGGACGGACCTATGGGCAAGAAGCGAAAGCTCCGCAAGAGCCTGCACAAGCGCGAGATCGACGACGCCCCCGCGCTGGTGATCTGCGTCGGCAAGTCGTGCGCCCGGCGCGAGGTCTCGCGCCAGCTCGCCGAGCAGACCCGCGCCTACGCGACCGCGAGCGGCGCCCGCGTGCGCGTGGCGGTGCTCGGCTGCCTGCACGTGTGCAAAAAAGGCCCGGTCGCCGCGACCTGGCCCGACATCGAGTTCCACAAGCGCGTCGACTTCGTCCGCGCCTGCCGCCTGGTCGACGAGCTCGCCGCCGAGAATCCTGACGTGCCCGAGAAGACATGCCCGATCGAGCATGCTCCTTGAAGCATGACCCGAGCGCGCGGTGCAGACCCGGCGCGGCCGTCCACGGGCGCGCAGCCGCCCCGAAGACCGGCGCCCCGGTGAGCTGTCCTTTCAGACATCCGGGCGGACCGCACGGCGCGTGCTGCCGGCAGCGCGCGAACCCGGCCGCTCCGGGGTCGGCGCTCCGGTGAGCTGTCCTTTCAGACATCCGAGCGAACCGCGCAGGCCGCGAGGATCGCGGGCGACCGCCCCGCGGCCGGCGCTCCGGTGAGCTGTCCTTTCAGACAGCCGAGCGGACCGCGGGCCTTTCCGCCGGGTGACGTGAGGTGAGCTCTCGGACCGCGACCTCGAGGCGCGCTCGAAGATGCAGGACAGCGACTTCGCGTACTCCGCGGAGCGCGCGGGCGCGAGGGCGGCGGTGGTCCCTGCGCACGGAGCGAGCCGCGATGGGGACACGGGCCGGCGCGGCGTCCGGTCGCGGCGGATTGAGCCGGTGGCGCTCGCGCGGTAAGGTGACCGCCGACGTGGCGGGGCAGAACGGGACGCGAGGGAGCTGGGCGTGGTCGCGCGCGATCGGGGGCGGTCTGCTCGCGCTGGCAGCAGGGTGCCCCGGGGGCGCGCCGGAACCGGGGGCCACCCAGCCGGGCAGCTCGAGCGGCGAGCCGTCGACGAGCGACACGACCGGCGCGACCGGGCCCACCACCGGCGAGCCGCTGCCGCCGGCGACCGCGTGCGCGGAGCCGACGAGCCTCACCGCGTCCCCGCGCACGATCGGCGAGGCGGTCGCCTTCATCAACGCGCTGCCGCAGCCGCTCACCCTCGACTGCTTCCTCGAGCGGCTCGAGCGGCCGCTGGCGCTCGCGGCCACCAAAAGCGTGATCAGCCTCCAGCCGGCGGTCGGCGAGAGCAGCCCGCGGCTGTTCCTGTTCGCGGGCGAGCTCGTCATGTCGGTCGCGGTCGACGGTCACGGCTTCGACCTGCTCGAGTTCGGCGAGCTCGTCGCGCCCACGCGATCGATCAAGGGCGAGATCGCGTTCCCCCTCGCCGACGCGATCCCCGACGACGCGCCGTTCACCCGCGTGTTCGACGGCGAGGACGGCACCGGCTGCGGCATCTGCCACGGCAGCGAGGCGCCCGCGCCGGAGTACCCGCAGGCCTTCGTCTCCGACGCCCTGCGGTTCCCCGACTTCGAGGCGGTCGCGTTCGCCGACGTGCGACGCGAGTACGAGCGCTGCGACCCCGCCGTCCAGCCCGCGCGCTGCGCCCGGCTCACGGCGCTGTTCGGCCACGGCCCGGTCGAGCCGGCCGCGTTCCCCGAGTCGATGCCGACGATCTACGACTACGAGTGAGCGCGCCGCTCGCTCGTACGCCGGCAAGTCCCGCCCGGCGGCGAGCGGCCGCCGGAGGATGAAGATATGTCTTCAAGGACATGCCTGTAAAGGCATGTCCGAAGCGCCAGCTTCACGCCGGGCCGCGCGCCCGCAGAGGCGAACGTGCGGCCGTAGGGCCTCAGGACGCGGCGGCCGGGGCCGGGCCGATGATCGAGAAGATCGCGCCGTAGGGGTCGGAGACCACGGCGATGCGGCCATGCGGCGAGTCGAACGGGCCGTGCATGACCTTGCCGCCGTGCTCGCGCACGCGAGCGGCGCCGGCCTCGGCGTCCTCGACGCGGAAGTAGGTCATCCAGTGGGCCGGGATGTCGCCCCACTCGGCGGTCATCTGCATGCGGCCGCCGACGGCCGCGCCGCCGAGGTGGTAGACGACGTAGTCGAACTTCTCGCCGTCGCCGATCTGCTGCTGCTCGTAGGGGAACAGGCTGCGGTAGAACGCGTCGGTCTTGCCGCTGCCGCGCGTGTTGACCTCGTGCCAGCACATCGCCCCGGGCTCGTCGAACGCCTGCGCGCCGGTGTGCGCGGCCGGCTCCCACAGCCCGAACGCCGCGCCGCTCGCGTCGAACCCGAACGCCATGCGGCCCTGGCCGGGGATCTCCATCGGCGGCACCATCACCTTGCCGCCCGCGTCTTCGAGCCGGCGCACCGTCGCGTCGACGTCGGACGTCTTCAGGTACACGCTCCACGCCGACGGCAGGTCCTGCTGGTCGGGCATCTTCGGCGCCATGCCGACCACGCTGCGGCCGCCGAGCCGGGCGGTCGTGTAGTGGCCGAACTCGGCCACCGGCTCGTCGAAGGTCCAGCCGAACACGCCGCTGTAGAAGCGCCTGGCGCCGTCGAGGTCGGGGGTGTTGAGATCGGCCCAGCAGGGGGCCCCGTCGGGGTATCCGGTTCGCAGTGTCATCTTCGTGCTCCGTGCGCGAGTTCGCTCCTGCCTACCGCCTCGACGCCAGCCCGTCAACCCCCTGCCCCATCCCGCCCGCTGCAGCCACGGGCGTGCGACGCGGACGTGACGGGCTGTCCTCAAGAACATGTTCTAGCGGACCCTCGCGAGGACGACGCCTGGGGTCGTCAAACCTCCGCGCCTAGGCACGCGCCGCGATCGACCTGTCCTCTCGGACCCGTGGGCCGCGCCGGTCGCCCCGGAGGCGAGCTGTCCTCGCGGACAGGTCTCCCCGCGTCGCTCGGCTCGCCGCCGGCCGCGGGGGCGAGCTGTCCTCACGGACAGATACGATCGTCACGCCGCCCGCGCGCTCGCCGGCGCCAGCCCGGGCACGATCAGCGCCGCGTCGCCGAACTCGTGGGCCAGGTAGCCGGCCGCGGTCGCGTGCTCGAACGCGGCCCGCAGCGCGGCCTCGCCGGCGAACGCCCGCAGCAGCTCGAAGTGGCTCTCGCCCGGGCCGTGCATCCCGGTGACGACGCCGTCGACCACGCGCGGGACGAAACCTGGCCCGAGGACCAGGTCGGTCTCGCCGCTGCCGGCCCGCAGCTCGCCGAAGCGGCGGGCGTTGCCCTCGAGCGCGCGCACCACCGTGGTGCCGACCGCGATCACCCGCCCGCCGCGGGCGCGGGCGCGGGCGATCGCGGCGACCGTGGCCGCCGGGACGTCGAAGCGCTCGGGCAGGGGCAGCGCCGCGTCGAGGTCGGGGTCGCCGACCGACGACAGGCCGGCCGCGTGGGTCACCGCCGCGATCTCGACGCCCGCGCGGCGCAGCGCCAGCAGCGTCTCCCAGTCGAACGGCCGGCCCGCCGACGGCATCTCCGCCGCCCACGGCCGCGCCGCGAACACGGTCTGCACCGACCACAGCGCCAGCGGCTCGGATACGTAGGCGTACTGGACCGGCCGGCCCAGGCGGTACAGCGCGCCCCACAGCGCCGCGCCCTCGCGGTCGAAGCGGAGCTCGCACAGCCGCGGCGAGATCGGCGACACGTGCACCACCTCGGCCGCGAGCGCCGCGCCGAACACCAGCCGGTCGCCGACCTGCAGCGCCGGCGGCGGGGCCCGCCGCTCGGTCGGGGTGCGCCAGTCGCCGGCGCCGAGCAGCGCGACCCGCCAGGTCGCCTCGCCGGCGCCGGTCAGCCGGACCTCGACATCTTCGGATGACATGTCCTGAGAGACATGGTTTTTCCGCCATACTCGGGCCGGCAGCGACGCCGGCAGGGTCGCGGCGTCGTTGACGATCAGCAGGTCGCCGGGGGCGAGCCAGCGCGGCAGGTCGCGCACGCGCGCGTCGGCGCGGGCGCCGGTGCGCGGGTCGAGGAGGAGCAGCCGGGCCCCGGCCCGGTCGTCGCGGGGTGCGGTCGCGGGTCTCATCGCCGGCCCTCCTGCCACGCCTCGGCGCGCACGCGGTCGCCCGAGCGCGCCGCCGGGTCCTGCACGATCGCCGCGATCGCCCGCGCGACGTCGGCCGGGTCGGCCAGGCTGGCGCGGTCGGCCTCGGGGATCGCGTCGGCGTGCATCTGCGTGTCCATCTCCCCCGGGTCGACGGCCAGCACGCGCACCCCGGTGCCCTCGAGCTCGGCCGCCCAGGTCCGGCTGAGGTGGTCGAGCGCCGCCTTGGACGCCCCGTAGGCGCCCCAGCGCGGGTAGGCCTCGACGGCGGCGTCGGACGAGACGTGGACGATCGTGCCGCGCCCGCGCAGCGCCATGGCCCCGGCGATCACCTTGCTGAGGCGGAACGGCCCGAGCAGGTTGACCTGCAGCGCGCGCTCGAAGTCCTCGCACTCGGTGTCGAGCAGCAGACGCAGCGGGGTCGGCCCGAGCGTGCTGGCGTTGTGGATCAGCAGGTCGACCGGCCCGAGCAGCGCCGCCGCCTGGTGGGCGATCGGGTGGACCGCCCGCTTGTCGCCGACGTCGCCGACGATCGCCTCGGCGACGACGTCCTCCTCGCGCAGGCGGGCCACCGCGGCCGTCAGCGCCGCCGCCTCGCGGGCGACCAGCCCCACCCGGGCCCCTCGCCGCCCGAGCTCGCGCGCGAGCGCGAGACCGAGGCCGCGGCTCGCCCCGGTGACGAGCGCGACAGTGCCGGCAAAATCTTGCTTCGTGGTCATGTGAGCAGCTCCTTTTGGGTCTGTCCTCAGGCTGGAGCCGCCCCGCCCGTTTACCAACCGCGCTGCTATTTCGTTGTCACGGGGTTATTGCGCCGACCGGCCGGCCCCGGTCACCATCGCCGGCATGGACGACGAGACCGTCCCCGTCTACCTCGGCAACAACGTCCGTCAGCTCCGCGAGGCCCGCGGCCTGACGCAGCAGCAGATCGCCAAGGTCGCCGGCGTGCCGCGACCGACCTGGGCCAACCTCGAGAGCGGCGCCGCCAACCCGACGCTGTCGGTCCTGATCAAGGTCGCCGCCGCGCTGCAGGTCTCGCTCGAGGAGCTGATCAGCCCCCCGCGCACGACCTCGAAGTTCTACGCCGCCGCGAGCTTGCCGACCCGCCAGCGCGGGAAGGTCCGCGTGCGCCGTCTGCTCCCGGAGCCGATCGTCGGCCTCGAGATCGAGCGCATGGAATTGCCCGCGGGCGCCAGCATGTCGGGCATCCCGCACACTCCGGGCACACGCGAGTACCTCACCTGCGAGCGCGGCGAGATCGAGCTCAGCGAGTCGGGCCGGGTGTGGAAGCTGGGACCCGGCGACGTCGTGGTGTTCCGCGGCGATCAGCCCCACGGCTACCGCAACTCCGGCGGCGCCGCCGCGATCGCCTACAGCGTCATCACCCTCGCGCCGCCGGCCGGCTGACGCCGACGCGGCGCGCGCCTCGCCGACTGTCTTTGCGGGCATGTCCCGATCGCCAGGTGCCATACCGACATGTGCGGCTTCGAGCTGCCCGCCTTCGCGGATGCGTGCTTTCCCCCCCACGAACTGGGTACCCTCGCGGACGCATGGACGAACGCAGCAGCACGGCCCCCCACGTCGTCATCGAGTTGGACGCGGAGCTCCGCGTCACCGGCTGGAACCGCCGGGCCGAGCAGGTGTTCGGCGTCGGCGCGGCGGAGGCCCAGGGCAAGCCGCTCGCCGAGGTCGCGCCGATCTCCGGCGATCCCTCAGCGTGGAGCGCCGCGCTGACGCCCGAGGGCGAGACGCCGCAGGTCCGCGCGGTCGTCCTGCCCGGGCGCGAGCTGATGTTCGAGGCGTGGGCGCAGGTGTTCCGCGACGGCGACGGGCGGGTCACCGGCGCCGCGATCTACGGGCACGACGTCACCGCCCGGGTGGCCGCGGCTCGCCGCGGCGAGCTCGGCCACACCATCCTCACCACGCTGCTCGACACCCTCGACATCAGCGCGTGGGCGCTCGACCGCGACGGGGTGTTCCTGTTCCAGGACGGCAAGGCGATGCGGGACGCGGGCCTCCAGGCGCACCAGTTCGTCGGCGCCAACATGTTCGAGGTCTACGCCAACGAGACCGGCCACGCCGAGGTGCGGACCGCGCTGGCCGGCGAGCCGGTGCTCGGCGTCCAGTCCGAGACCTACGGCGTCCACTGGATGCACTGGTACATCCCGGTCAAGAACTCGCCCGCCGTCGCCCTGGTCGGCATCTCCCTCGACGTCAGCGACACCAAGCGCAACGAGGTCGAGCTGCGGGCCAAGCTCGACCTGATCGAGAAGCAGCAGGAGGTCATCCGCGAGCTCTCGACCCCGATCATCGAGGTCTGGGACGGCGTGATCACCCTGCCGATCGTCGGCCTGATCGACAGCGTGCGCACCGCCGAGATCATGGACAACCTGCTGCAGACGGTCGCGCGCACGCGGGCCCGCTTCGCCATCCTCGACCTCACCGGCGTCGAGGTCGTCGACACCGGCACCGCCAGCCACCTGATCGGCATGATCCAGGCGATCCGCCTGCTCGGCGCCGAGGGCATCCTGACCGGCATCCACCCGATGATCGCGCAGACGATCGTCTCGCTCGGCGTCGACCTCACCCGCGTCGGCGTCCACGCCAAGCTGCGCGACGCGCTGCAGTACTGCATCGCCCGGCTCGGCCGCAAGCGCCCCGCCGCCCCCGCCGCGACCCCCTGAGCGCTCGCCGCCGGCGACAATCACCTGTCTCTCCGGACAGCCATGACCCGCTCACTCGCAGGCCGGGAACTGGCCGGCGCCCGGCGCGTCGCCCGCCTCGACGAGCGGGACGTCCCTGTCCTCGAGGACATTGCCGGCAGTGTCGATGACGCGGAACGCGTACGGCCCGGGGCCCATGCCCTGCTCGGCGACGAAATAGTTGTAGTCGACGCGCGGCACCGCCTGCCACTGGCCGCCGTCGTCCCTGTACTCGAGCGACGCGATCGGGTTTTTGTGCCCGCGGATCTGCACCGCCGTCCACCACTCGCTGCTGCCATCCTTGAAGTGGTAGACGATGGGGCCGCTGGTCGCGCACGACACGTAGCGCCAGGAGATCGGCACGCGGCCGAGCTCCTTGGCCGCGATCATCGGGAATGCACCTTCGCTCAGATCGATGTCGCCCTGCGGACATCCCGGACAACTGTCCACAATGCGGACAATGATCGATCCGTCCGGTCCGTCGATCGCGACACACGCGCCGCACACCGCCGAGCCCGCGTAATCGACGATGTTCATCGCCGCCACCATCGCGTCGCCGGGGTCCGCGTCGAAGCTGCAATTGCCGCTGCCATCGGCCGCGTAATAGGTCGCCTCGCCGGTGTGGACCTCGCCCTCGCAAACCTCGCCGCCCCCGCTCGGGACACCTGTATCGCTGTCCGCGTCCGGGCCCGCAGTGCCGCCGCCAGCGCCGCCGCACGCCAGGCACACCGACACCGCCACCCATATGCCGCGAGCTCCGCTCATGACACCAGCAGGCCACGCGCGAACGATCCTGTCAACGCAGGGGAACGGTGATACCATCGCAGTCGTGGGTCGTTACCGCGTGACTACCGAGGCCGATGTGATCGGCGCCCGCGTGGCTGCCGAACGCCTCGCGCTGCAGGAGGGGTTTCTGCGGCTGGCGGCTCAGGAGGTCGCGCTCGTCACCTCGGAGCTGGCGTGGAACCTGGTGCGCCACGCGGGCGGCGGAGAGATCGAGCTGGCGATGACGAACGGTCCGCACGGCCCCGCGCTGGTGGTCGCCGCGATCGACGGCAGCCCGCCGATCGCCGACCTCGAGACGGCGCTCCTCGACGGTCACACCGCGAACGGACCGATCCCGCCGGAGGAGCGGATGCGCCGGCGCGGCCTTGGCAGCGGCCTCGGCGCGGCGCTGCGGCTCAGCGACCGCCTGGTCCAGGAGGTCCTGCCGAAGGGCAAGCGCATCGTCGCCACCCGCTACCTCGTGCGCCCGAGCCGGCCGTGAGCCGCGCTCGCGTCCTGTCCTCCGGGACATGCCTTCTCGAGCATGTCCCGAGAGCCAGCGATCAGCCGTCGCGGCGACTCGCGACCCGGACGCCCGACCCGGCACGGGCCGCTCCACCTGTCCTTCCAGCCATGCCTTGAAGGGCATGTCCGGAGGGCCATCACGCCGCCGTCCGCCCGCCCCACGCCCGGCTGAAGAACGACCGAGCGCGCGACGGGAGACCGCCGCGCGCTCGTCAGGGGGCCCCGGGCGGGGGCTCAGGACGCCGCGATGGCGGCGAGGTCGAGGACCTGCTCCTCGCGGGTGACGCGGAAGCCGAGGCGGCGCAGGCAGAAGCGCAGGCCCTCGCGGAGGCTGCGGAGGGTGACCACGCCCTGCAGCTCGAGCCCGAGGCCGACGATGATCTGGGCGACCGCGGGCTGGATGCCGGTGATGACGCAGCGGGCCCCGAGCAGGCGGACCGCCCGCATCACGCGGAGCAGGTGGTCGGCGGTCGCGGTGTCGACGGTGTCGACGCCGGTGAGGTCGACGATGGCGAAGCGGGCCCCGGTGCGGGACACCGCCTCGAGCAGCGTGTTCTTCATGTCGGCCGCGCGGACGCTGTCGACCAGGCCGACCACCGGCATGGTGACGATGTCGTCCCACACCTGAATGATCGGGGTCGAGGTCGCGGCCGTGATCGCCTCTTGCTGCAAGAACCGCCGCTGCAGCTCCTCCTCGAGGCGCATCCCCTCGCTGAGGTCGCGGGCGACGATGGCGGCCGCGCTGACGCGGCCGCCGTCGCGGATCGGGGCGATCGTCAGCTGCACCGGCACCGGCGAGCCGTCGGCGCGTCGCAGCTCGGCCTCGCCCTCCCACTGGCCCGCGGCGATGGCGGCCGGGATCCACTCGCCGATCAGCTGGGCCGCGTGCGGGCTCAGCTGGTCGACCGAGAGGCCCGGGAGCTCGTCGGTGGCCCGATCGACCAGGCGCAGGCCCGACGCATTGACGTGCAGCACCGCCCCGCTCGGCTCGACCAGCGCCGCGAAATCCGCGAGGCCGGCGAACATCGCCTTGAAGGACGTAACGTTGGACTGTGGCTCTGCGCTCATCGGCTCAGCTCCTTAACATTCGACATAGTCGCGGACGGCGGCGCGGCGCGGCGCGGCGCGGCGATATGGGCCTTGAGGGCCTCGCGGAGGTTGGAGAAAGTGGGGATCGCCGTCAAGTCGACGCCCAGACCGACCAGGGTCTGGGCGACGCTGGGGCCGATCCCGGCGATCATCCCCTGGGCGCCGAGCAGCTTCACCGCGCGGACGATGCGGAGGAAGTTGTCGGCGGTGGCGGTGTCGATCGTCTCGACGCCGGTGAGGTCGAGGATGGCGCAGCGGGCCCGGCGCTGCAGGATCGCCTCGAGCAGCCGCTCCATCATCTGCGCCGTGCGCGAGGCGTCGATCGAGCCGACGATCGGGACGGCGACGACCTCGTCCCACAGCTCGATGATCGGCGTCGACAGGGTGAGGATCGCCTGCCGCTGCTCGGCGATCACGTCGATCTTCTCCTGCAGCTCCGCGACCATCCGGTCGCGCTCGGCCAGCGCCGCCTCGCGGGCGGCCGCGCTGGCGTGGACCGTCGCCAGCATCTGCTGCAGGTCGGACGCGGTCGCCTGATCGAGCGCCGCCAGCTCGCGCAGCTCGTCGTCCAGCGAGCGGTCCGAGGCCTCGATCACGAACTCGTCGAAGGCGTCGCCGTCGGCGGCGAAGGCGGTCTGCCGCGGCCAGCAGGTCGTCTCGAACAGCCGCTGGCACAGCCCCGTCAGCTTGCCGGCGACCAGACCCCCGTTGAACGCGCTGCCGTCGCGCAGCAGGACGCTCTCCCACCCGTTCGTCACCCGGAACACCGCGACCTTGGCCGCGCGGTCGATGTCGACCAGCTCCCAGCCGCCCCAGCCCGACACCGCCGCGTACCTGGCCAGCTCGACGAAGCCCTCCTCGAAGGTCGGGAAGGCCGAGATGACCTTCCAGTCGCCGTCGGTGCTGCGCACGCCCTCGGCCTGCAGCGCCAGCGCGAACCGCCGCGGCCCGACCATCGCCAAGAACCCCGACATCAGCCGCGCGAGCGACGAGTCGCGGAACATCGTCACGCTCGGTATGCCGCCGATCCGCAGCTCGCCGCGCACGAGGTCCCACTCGTGGCTGACGCCGGCGATGACGAGCTTGCCTGGGTCGAGGGCGGTCATGGGGTGGAGGCGTGGGGAGGTTTACTCGGCGGACTTGGCGAACGACGCCGTGCTGGTGATCGTCTCCGGCGTCACGTCGTCGAACGCGTCGTCGGGCTCGAGCTCGCTGACCACCGCGCTGACGCCGAGGCGCTCGAGCGCGTCCTCGAGGGTCAGCGCCGTCTGGGCCAGGCGGAAGTCGGCGCCCATCGTCTGCAGCGTCATGGCGATCGGCGCACTCATGCCGCAGATGACCGTCGGCGTGCCCATCAGCCGGGCCGCGGCGGCGAGGTTGGCGATCACGTGGCAGAGGTGGCTGTCCATCGTCCACATGCCCGTGACGTCGATGACGAGCCCGGCCGCCGAGGTGTCGCGGATCGTCCGCAGCACGTCGTCGACCAGGAACGCGGCTGTCTCGTCGGTCACATCGCCCTGCAAGGGGACGACGATGCGCTGCCAGAGCTGAATGACGGGGATGCGGTTCTCGAAGGTCTTCATGGCCTCATGCCTCGGTGTCGCAGACGAGCACACTGGCGTCGTCGTCCGGCTTGCGGTGCTCGCGCATCAGGGTGTCGCACAAGGATTCGGGGTCTTGTTGGCGCAGCGAGTCGAGCGGAGCCCGCTGCGAGATGCCGTCGGAGAACATGACCAGCCGCGCGCCCGACGGCAGCTCGCCGCGGCAGATCCGGAAGCTCTGCACGCGCGCGCCGAGCACCCCGGGACTGAGCAAGATGGGCAGCTTGGCCCCGAAGCAGCGGATCTCGACGTTGCCGACCCCGCAGCAGACGAACGACACCGCGCCCGGCGAGGTCGTCGGCGTCGCGCCGAGCTGGCACACCGCCGCCGCCGCGCCGCGGGTGCCGCGGAGCGCCTCGTGGACCGCTCGCATCGCCTCCTCGAGGTCGACGGTGAGCGGCAAGCGGTTGAGGCACTCGACGGCCGCGTGGGCGGCCTGCGCCGCCATGCGCCCGTGGCCGAGGCCGTCGATCACGGCCAGCGTGATCGCCTCGGGGCCGCGACGGACGAGCACGGCGTCGCCGTTCTCGCGCTCGCCCGTCTTCGGGCTCGTCCGGTAGGCGGTCCGCCACATCAGTAGTTCACCTCGACCTCGATCCGGGTGCCCGTGGGCCCGGTCTCGATCTCGAACTTGTCCGACAGCCGCTTGGTCCCGAGGATCCCGAGCCCGAGCCCGCTGCGGCTCTTGTACTTGCCGGACATGATCTCCGGCAGGTTCTTGATGCCGCCGCCCTTGTCGCTGCCGACCACGTGCATGCAGCGGCGACCGTTGGGACATGGCCGAATGACCAGCTTGCCGCCGCCCGCGTAGAGCACCTGGTTGCGCGCCAGCTCGCTGACCACCGTCGCCAGCTTCTGCAGGATCAGCGCGGATGTCCCGAGGGCCATGCAGATGTCGCGCGCGGCCAGGCGGGCGCGGGCGATGTCCGCCTCGATCTTCACGTCGATCTCGATCGCCTCGATGGTCTTGGGCGACGCGGCCCGCGTCAGGTCGGCGAACACCTTGCGCGACTCGGTCTCGCCGATGAAGCCGCGCACGCCCTCGACCAGGCGGGTGATGAGCTGGCTGTCGCTGGCCGGACGCCCGCGCAGCTCGGTGCGCGCGCGCAGCAGGATGCCCTGTGCCCGCGCCGTGCCGACGTAGCGCGCGAGCACCGACAGCAGCGCGGCGTCGTCCAGGCCTCCTGGTGCGCCCGGTGGTTTGCCTCGCAGATCGGTCACAGGTTGACCTCCGCCTCGATCCAAGTGCCAGTGGGGCCGGTGTGGAGCCGGAACCCGTCGGCCAGACGTTTGGTGCCGATGAGGCCGAGACCGCGGCCGTTGCGGCTGACCTTGCGCCCGGCGAGGATCGCATCGACATCGGCGATGCCGGAGCCCTCGTCGACGGCGCGGATGAACACGCACTTGCGCTCGGCGCCCACGGATCCGACCACGACCTTTCCTCCGCCCGCGTAGAGCACCATGTTGCGCGCGAGCTCGCTGATGATGGTGGCGATCTTCTGCAGCGACAGCGGGCGCGCGCCGAGCTTCTGGCACAGCTCGCGCGCGGCCACGCGGGCGCGGGCGACGTCCTTCTCGCTCAGCACGTCGAGCTCGAGCGCCACCTCGGAGCCGCCGGCCTCGATGTGGACCGCCGGCAGCTCGAGCGTGAAGGTCGAGCCCTGCCCCGGTCGGCTGCTGACCCGGATGTCGCCGCCGAGCATGTGGCACAGCCGCTGCGTGATCACCAGGCCGAGGCCGGTGCCGCCGTAGCGGCGCGTCGACGACGTGTCGACCTGGTAGAACTCGCGGAACAGCTGGCCGATGTTCTCCTGGGCGATGCCGATGCCGGTGTCGGACACGCGGAACAGGATCCACGCGCGGCCGTTGACGATCTGGCGCGCCACGCTGAACTCGACCTGACCGGCGGTGGTGAACTTGCCGGCGTTGCTCAGCAGGTTCAACAGGCACTGCCGGATCTTCAGCGGGTCGGAGCGCATCGACCCGACGCTGGGGCTGATCTCGAGGCGGAACGTGTTGCGGTTCTTCTCGATCAGCGGGCGGCTGGTCGCCACCACCTCGTCGATCATCCCCGCGACCGTGAACTCCTCGATGTGGACCAGCATCTTGCCGGCCTCGATCTTCGAGATGTCGAGGATGTCGTTGATCAGGCTGAGCAGGTGCTTGCCGGCGGCGCGGATGCGCAGCAGGTCGGCGAGCCACGTCTGGGTGCCGCGCTCGCGCATCTCGTCCTCGAGCAATTCGCTGTAGCCGAGGATCGCGTTGAGCGGCGTGCGCAGCTCGTGGCTCATGCGCGCCAGGAACTCGCTCTTGGCCCGCGACGCGTCCTCCGCGGCCGCGGTGCGCTCGGCGACGCGGCGCTCGAGCGACTCGTTGAGCTCGACCAGCTGCGCCTCGGCCGACTTGCGCCCGGTGATGTCGGTCGACACCCCGCAGATCGCCGCGATCTTTCCGTCGCTCGCGCGCAGCGGGAACCGCACCGAGTAGAACGTGCGCGCGCCGTCGCCGAGGCCGTGCAGCACCTCCTCGACCTCGACCGTCGCCCCGCGCTGGCGCACCTGCGCCTCGCCGCGGGCGAACGCCTCGATCGCCGCCGCCGGCAGCACGTCGCGGTCGGTGCGGCCGAGCACCTCCTCGCGGCGGCGCCCGAGCAGCGTCTCGAAGAAGCGGTTGATGAACAGGTACGCCCCGGCCTCGTCCTTGAGGTAGACGATCGCCGGGATGTGATCGCAGAGCGCCCCGAGCCGCGCCTCGCTCTCGGCGATCGCCCTGGCCGCGGCCGCGTGCTCGCGCTCGAAGGCCCGCTCCGCCAGCTCGCGCCCGCCGGCGTCCGAGGCCATCGCGCAGGCCCGCCCGGCCGCGGCGTCGACCACCGCCTGCCACGCCAGCGTCACCGTCCGCCCCTCGCGGTGGACGAAGCGGGTCCGCAGGGCCTGCACTTCGCCTGGCTTCTCGAACATGTTCGAAAGACCAACCTCGACCGCGCCGCGATCGTCGGCGTGGACGTGGTCGATCAGGCGGGCGCCGAGCAGCTGCTCGGGCGCGTGGCCCAGCGCCATCGCGGTCGCGGGGTTGGCCGCGGCGAACCGACCCTCGCGGTCGAGCTCGAAGATCAGCGCGTCGCTGGCGGCGAACAGCCGCGCGTAGCTCGAACTGGCGAAGGCCCGCTCTGGCTCCCCGAACATCGCCGTCTCCTCGCCACGCGTCGCGCGCTGAGTATCGCCGTCAGACACGAGGCTTGGATTGTATGGGGGAACGCCTCCCCAGTGTGCGATCCTTTTTCGCGCACGCGCACCGACCCCCCCGGCGACCGCAGCGCACATCGTCCTTCCTGCACCGCGGCTTCGGGACCTCCCCGGCACTCGCCGCGACTCGGTCCGCATGCAGGCCGTTCGCGGTCGGAACGCGGCCACGCAATTCCCCGCCCTGCTACCGTCATGTGTGTGTGGCTCGCCCTGCTCACCGGCCTGCTGACGGTCCCGGAGCTCGACACCGCCGCGCTGCGAGACGGCGACATCCTGCTCCACACCTCGCGCAGCGCGCAGGCCGTCGCCGTCGCCGGCGCGACCGCCAGCCCCTACACCCACGTCGGCATCGTCGAGCGCACCGGCGACGAGGCCTTCGTGATCGAGGCCGTCGCCCGGACCCGCCGCACGCCGCTGCCCCGGTGGCTGGCCCGCGGCGTCGGCGGCAAGGCCACGGCCCTGCGCCACCCCGGGCTCGACGCCGCCGCGCGCGCCGCCGTGGTCGCGGCCGCCGCCGGCTACCTCGGGCGCCCCTACGATCTGTCCTTTACGCCAGGTGACGACGCCCTCTACTGTAGTGAGCTGGTGGCCCTCGCCTACGCGGCCGTCGACGTCGCGGTGGGTACGTGGCGGCCCTTGGGGGAGCTCGCGCTCGCCGACGCGGCCGCGCAACGGTTGCTGAGGCGCCGCTGGCGAGCGCACCCGGCCTGCCGCGGCGCGCCCTCGCTCGCCGCGTGCCGACCGGCGCTCGCAGCGATCCCCGTCCTCACACCCGCGAGCCTCGCGGCCGATCCTCGCTTGCGGATCGTCGGCACCAGCTATCTCCCCCGACCTCGCTGAAGCATCACGAGAGATCTCATCACCGCCGGCGTGCGGCCGCGCGCCGCGCCGGGGGCCTCGTCGCGGCGCCGCCGAAGATCCTCGTTCCTCCGCGGACGACCGGCGCGACGCAGCCCACACGCCCGCGGCCGTCGCCCCGCCGCGCCAGAGCCCGTGTGGCACCATCCGGCGATGCTTCGCCGCCTCGTCGACCTCGCCCGCGAACTCGGCCTCGACCCCGAGAGCCGCGCCTATGTCCCCTACGGCCACGACTTCGCCAAGATCGACACTGTCGCCGCCGGCGAGGGCGCGGCGCACGGCAACCTCGTCGTCGTCTCCGCCGTCACGCCGACGCCGCTCGGCGAGGGCAAGACGGTCACCTCGATCTCGCTCGGCATGGGTCTGGCGCGGATCGGCGAATCGGCGCTCACCTGCCTGCGCCAGCCCTCGCTCGGCCCGGTGTTCGGGGCCAAGGGCGGCGGCGCCGGCGGGGGCAAGGCGCAGGTCGTGCCCGCCGATCGCGTCAACCTCGGCGGCACCGGCGACGGTCAAGCCGTCGGCGCCGCGCACAACCTGCTCGCCGCCATGCTGGACGCGCACCTGCGCCACGGCAACGCGCTGAAGATCGACCCGGCGCGGATCGCCTTCTCGCGGGTCACCCCGGTCAACGACGGCAGCCTGCGCAAGGTCATCACCGGCCTCGGCGGCCCGCTCAACGGCGTCCCGCGCGAGTCCTTCTTCGAGATCAACGAGGCCAGCGAGGTCATGGCGATCCTCGCGCTCGCCCACGACCGCGGCGACCTGCGGCGGCGCCTCGGCAACATCGTCCTCGGGCCCGACCAGGGCGGCGCGCCGGTGCGGGCCGAGCAGCTCGGCGCGGCCGGGGCCATGAGCGTGCTGCTGCGCGACGCCCTCTACCCGACCCTCGCGCGCACCAGCGAGGGCACGCCCGTGCTCCTCCACGCCGGTCCGTTCGCCAACATCGCCCACGGCAACAGCAGCCTGATCGCCACCCGCTGGGCCCTCACGCGCGCGCCGTGGGTCGTCACCGAGTGCGGCTTCGGCACCGACCTCGGGCTCGAGAAGTTCGTCCACATCAAGGCCCGCCTCGGCAACCTGCGGCCCGCCTGCGTCGTCGTCGTCTGCACCGTGCGCGCGCTCAAGGTCCACGCCGGCCTGGCCAAGGCCGTGCTCGGCAAGCCGCTCGATCAGGCCGTGCTCACCGAGGACGTGAGCGCCGTCGAGAAGGGCGCCGCCAACCTGCGGCACCACCTGCGGATCGCCACCGACTTCGGCCCGCCGGTGGTCGTCGCGCTCAACCGCTTCCCCAGCGACACCGAGGCCGAGATCGCGGTCGTCGAGGGCATCGCCCGCGAGTTCGGGGCCGGCTTCGCCGTCCACTCCGGCTTCGCCGACGGCGGCGCCGGGGCCGAGGAGCTGGCGCGCGCGGTCGTCAAGGCGGCCCGGCCGACCGACCTCCGCTACCAGTACGAAGGGACAGGTCCGCTCCTGCCGCGGCTCGAGAGCCTGGCCAAGAACGTCTACGGCGCGACCGGCATCGAGCTGGCCCCGTCGGCGCGCACGCGCCTGAACCAGCTCGAGAAGTGGGGCCTCGGCGAGCTGCAGCTGTGCGTCGCCAAGACCCACCTCGCCACCACCCACGACCCCGCCGACGGCGGCCTGCCGAAGCCGTTCACCCTGCCGGTGCGCGACGTCCTGGTCCGCGCCGGCGCCGGCTTCGCCACCGTGCTGACCGGCGAGCTGACCACCTTGCCGGCGCTCGGCGCCCGCCCGAACGCCGTCGACATGGACCTCGACCCGGTCACCGGCGCCGCGCTCGGCCTGTGACGGCCGCGCGAGCGGACATGCTCTCTGGGGCATGTCCGCTCGCACATGCCCCGGAGGACATGTTTAGACGGACAGCCGGCCGTCAGGCCTCGTGGATCGACAGCAAAAACTTGCCGGCCTGCCCGCCGACCCCGTCGACCACCACGACCACCGACTGGCCGGCGAACATGGGGATCACGAGCTGCGGGAACAGCCCGTTCGAGTCGTCGTTGCAGGCCAGCTCGCCGCCCTGGCACGAGCCGTCGAGCAGGTACAGCACCGGATCGAAGTCGGCCTCGATCACCTCGAACACGAACGCCCCGTCGAACGGGGCCGTCCACAGCGCCTCGATCTCGGGCGACTCGAAGCCGTTGCAGCTGCCGGCGCGGAAGTTGGCCGCGCCGGCCGTCTGGCCGTCGATCGTCAGCGGCACGAACGGCTCGAACACCCCGTCGGGGCACTCGTCGGGGACCTGCACCTGCGTGATGTTGTAGACCACCTCGGCGCTGCTCTGGCCGAAGCTGTCGATCACCAGCGTCACCGTCTGGCCGACCACCAGGTCGACCTCGACCCGCGACGTCAGGTTGCCGCCGCCGTCGTCGTCGCAGGCCAGCTCCTGGCCGAAGCAGACCCCGTCGATCACCGCCAGCAGCGAGTCGAAGCTCGAGCCGATGGTGTCGAACTGGAACCGGCCGGTGACCGGCGCCGTCCACACCACCTCGAGGTCGGTGCCGCCGATCCCGCCGCAGGTGAGGGAGAAGTCGTCGCCCTGGGCCTGCAGCGAGTCGATCTCGTGGATCGGCACCACCGGCGGCAGGACGAGCTCGCCGCACTCGGTCGGCGGCTCCGTGGTCACCGTGAGCGTCGTCGGCTCGGTCGTGATCGTCGTCTCGGTGTCGGTCGCCGTCGTGATCGTCGTCGGCTGCACCGTCGTCGGGCTGACCGTCGTCGGCACCAGCGTCGTCGGGCTCAGCGTCGGCGAGTCGGTCGAGGCCGTCGACGGGTCGAAGGTACCGCCGTCGCTCTCGGTCCCGGGGAAAAAGCCGAACCGGTGGTCGTTGCAGCCTGCGAGCGCGAGCCCGGAGGCCAGGACGGAACGGAGGCCGCGTCGCATAAGCCAGGGATGCGCCGACGATAGCACAGCCGCCGGCGCCCCCCAAGCGACCGGCTAGTTCGTCACGATCTTGTTCAGCTTGTCGATGACCCGGCGGAACTCGTCGACCGCCTCGGCGTGGCCCTGGACCTCGTCGAGCTTGTAGGTCTTGAACTGCTTGGTGACCGCCGAGTAGCCGAAGTTGCCGATGCCCTGGTCGTCGAACTTGGCCGACAGGTACTGGATGTCGAGCGGCTTGTAGCCCGAGCCGTACGCCCCGAGGTGCAGGTGCGTGTTGTAGCTCGGATCGCCGTAATGATACAGGTACCCGTCGGTCGACTTGACGAAGCCCAGCTCCTCCAGATCGCGCTTATTGACCTTTGGCATCCACCACCCTCCGTTGATTCGCCGGCACCGTAGCCGATAGCCGCCGGGTTGTCGCCGGTCGAGAACGCACGCGCGCGCGCGAAACCGCCGGGTTCGGCGGCCGCTCCAACCGCCATCGGGGTTACCCTCGGCGACAGGACCGCGCATGCAGCAGCTCCAGATCCGCAACCTCTCGAAGACCTATCCCAACGGCGTCCGTGCCCTGCGCGGTGTCGACCTCACGATCGGCGCCGGCATGTTCGGGCTGCTCGGGCCGAACGGCGCCGGCAAGTCGACCCTGATGCGCACGATCGCCACGCTGCAAGATCCCGACGGGGGCAGCGTGCGCTTCGGCGACATCGACGTCCTGACCCAGAAAGATCGTCTGCGCGGCGTCCTCGGCTACCTCCCGCAGGAGTTCGGGCTCTACCCCAACCTCAGCGCCGAGGCGATCCTCGACCACTTCGCGGTGCTCAAGGGGCTCGTCGACGCCAAGCAGCGCAAGGCCCAGGTCGCCGCGCTGCTCGAGCAGACCAACCTCACCGCCGCGCGCAAGAACGCCGTCGGCGGCTACTCGGGCGGCATGAAGCAGCGGCTGGGGATCGCCATCGCCCTGCTCGGGCGGCCGCAGCTCGTCATCGTCGACGAGCCGACCGCGGGCCTCGACCCGACCGAGCGCCACCGCTTCCTCAACCTGCTGGCCGACATCGGCGAGGACGTGGTCGTCATCCTGAGCACGCACATCGTCGAGGACGTGCGCGAGCTGTGCAGCCAGTTCGCCATCATCGCCGCCGGCGAGGTCAAGTTCAGCGGCGCGCCGGCGGCCGTGATCGACGGCCTGCGCGGCAAGATCTGGCGCCGCGTCGTCGCCCGGAGCGAGCTCGAGGACATGCAGCGGAAGCTCCGCGTCATCTCGACCCGGCTCGTCACCGGGCGGCCGGTCATCCACGTGTTCCACGAGGGCTCGCCGGGGCCCGAGTTCGAGGCCGTCGAGCCCGACCTCGAGGACGTTTACTTCTATCACATCACCGGCGCGGCCCAGGGCGCGGCCTCGGAGGCGGCATGAACCAGCTCCTCTCCTTCGCCGGCTTCGAGGTGCGCTACCACCTGCGGCGGCCGGTCACCTACGTGTTCGCGTTCGCGTTGGCGCTGTTCGGCTTCCTCGCCATGTCGACCGAGGTCGTCCGCTTCGGCGGCGCCGGCGGCAAGGTGTTGAACAACGCGCCGTGGCTGGTGAGCACCGCCGTCATGGTGTTCACCTTGATGGGCACGATCTTCACCTCGGCGATCGCCGGCACCGCGGTGCTGCGCGACTTCGAGTTCAAGACCCACGAGCTGCTGTTCACCACCCGGCTGAGCAAGGCCGCGTTCGTGCTCGGCCGGTTCCTCGGCGCCTACCTCGTCACCGTGCTGGTGCTCGCCTGCAGCGCGCTCGGCCTGTGGGTCGGCTCGTTCATGCCGTGGATCGACGCCGACAAGATCGGCGTCGTCCCGGCCGGCACCTACCTCTGGCCGCTCCTCGTCTACGTCGTCCCGACCGGCCTGTTCGTCAGCGCCCTGTTCTTCGCCGTCGGCGTGCTCACCCGCAGCTTCGTCGCCGTCTACATCCAGGGCGTCGTCCTCTTCATCGGCTACGAGATCGCCAACAGCCTCGTCAGCGACATCGAGCAGGAGCGGCTGGCCGCGCTGCTCGACCCGTTCGGCTTCAACGCCACCAACCTGATCAACCGCTACTGGACCGTCGCCGAGAAGAACAGCCTGCTGCTGCCGATGGACGGCGTGCTGCTCTTGAACCGCCTGCTGTGGATCGGCGTCGGCGCCCTCATCCTGCTCGCCGCCTACCGCATGTTCCGCATGGAGGCGGCCCCGCGCGGGCGCAAGGCCGCCAGGGCCGCCGGGGTCGAGCCCGAGCTGCCGGCGGTGCGGGCTGCGGCCGTGCTGCCGCGGGTCACCCCGAGCGCCGGCCCGCGCGCCGACCTCGCGCGGGTGGTCGCGCTGGTGCGGCTGCACTACCGCAGCATCGTCCGCGAGCGCGCCTTCCTGGCGCTCGGCGCCATCGCCGTGCTGATGACGGTCGTCAACGCCTTCTACGCCGACCTCCTGTACGGCACCACCGTCTACCCGGTGACCTACGCGATGGTCGAGGTCATCACCGGCTCGGGGCTGTTCTTCGTCATCATCTCGGCGCTGTACGCCGGCGAGCTGGTGTGGCGCGAGCGCGGGTTCAAGTGCGATCAGTTGGTCGACGCCACCCCGACGCGCAGCCCCCTGGTGTTCGCCAGCAAGGTGGTCGCGCTCCTCGCGGTCGAGGCGACCCTGTGCGGCGCGCTGATCCTCGCCGGCATCGCCGTGCAGGCGTTCAAGGGCTACGGCAACTTCGAGCTCGACGTCTACCTCGGCTACGTCTACGGCGTCGCCTTCCCCGGCATCACCCTCCTCACCCTGCTCGCCTTCTTCATCCACGTCGTCACCAACCAGAAGCTCGTCGCCAACGGCCTCATCATCGCCTACTACATGGTGATGCTCGTCCTCAGCTTTTGGGGCGTGCATGACAACCTGTTCCGCTACAGCCAGTTCCCCGACCCGGTCTACTCCGACATGAACCGCTACGGCCCGAGCCTCGGCGCCTGGGCGTGGTTCATGGCCTACTACTTCGCCTTCGCCGGCCTCTTGCTGGCGATCGCCCGCCTGTTCCTGGTCCGCGGCCAGGTCCACGGCCTGCAGGCCCGCCTGCGCCTGGCTCGCGCGCGCGTCACCCCGCGCTGGCTCGCGGTCTCCGGCGGCCTCCTGGCGGTGTGCCTCGGCCTGTTCGCGTTCATCCGCCACAACACCCACGAGCTCAACCGCTTCCGCGACCGGGACGACGAGGAGGAGCTGCGGGCCGTCTACGAGCGCGAGTACAAGCAGTACGAGCACCTGCCGCAGCCGCGGATCGTCGCCGCCGACGTGCGCGTCGACCTCGACCCGGCGCGCGGCCAGGGCACCTTCAAGGGCACCCTGCGCCTGGTCAACAAGTCAGGTGCGGCCATTCCGGCCGTCCACCTCTACCTGCGCGACGAGCTGACGATCCGCGAGCTCCGCTTCGACCGCCCCTCCGAGGTCGAGCACGACGACGAGCGGATGCGCTACATGATCCACCGCCTGGCCGAGCCGCTCGCGCCCGGGGCGGAGCTGGTGCTGCACTTCGACCTCGCCGACCAGCGGGAGGGCTTCGGCAACACCGGCCGGGACACCGCCATCGTCGAGAACGGCAGCTTCGTGTCGAGCGACGGCATCGCGCCGAGCATCGGCTATAACCGGGGCTTCGAGCTCGACAACGACGACGATCGCAAGCAGCACGGCCTGCCGGAGCGCGAGCGCATGCCCTCGCTCGACGACGAGGCCGCCCGCGCCAACACGTACATCGCCACCGACTCCGACTGGATCGACTTCCGCGGCACCGTCTGCACCGACCCCGACCAGATCGCCATCGCCCCCGGCTACCTGCAGAAGGAGTGGACCGAGGACGGCCGGCGCTGCTTCGCCTACGCGATGGACAGCAAGATCCTCAACTTCTACTCGTTCCTGTCGGCGCGCTACCAGGTCCGCCGCGACAAGTGGAACGACGTCGACATCGAGGTCTACTACCACCCCGGCCACGAGTACAACCTCGACCGGATGATCGACGCGGTCAAGAAGTCGCTCGACTACTTCACCGCGAACTTCAGCCCGTACCAGCACCGCCAGGTCCGGATCCTCGAGTTCCCGCGCTACGCCAGCTTCGCCCAGTCGTTCCCCAACACGATCCCCTACTCCGAGTCGATCGGCTTCATCGCCCGCGTCCGCCCCGGCGACCCCGAGGACATCGACTACCCGTTCTACGTCACCGCCCACGAGGTCGCCCACCAGTGGTGGGCCCACCAGGTCATCGGCGCCAACGTCCAGGGCGCGACCATGCTGTCCGAGTCGCTGTCGCAGTACTCGGCGCTGAAGGTCCTGGAGAAGGAGTACGGCAAGGACAAGATGCACAAGTTCCTCGCCTACGAGCTCAAGGGCTACCTCGGCGGCCGCAGCAACGAGAAGAAGAAGGAGCTGCCGCTGATGCGCAACGAGAACCAGCAGTACATCCACTACCAGAAGGGCTCGCTGGTCTGGTACGCGCTGGCCGACTACATCGGCGAGGACGTCCTGAACGCCGCCCTGGCCCGCTACGTCAAGCAGGTCGCGTTCCAGAGCGCCCCGTTCACCACCACCAAGGAGCTCGTCGCCATCCTCAAGGAGGTCACCCCGGCCGAGTATCAATACGTCATCGAGGACATGTTCGAGACGATCACCCTCTACGACAACAAGGTCGTCTCCGCCGAGGTCACCCCCGAGGGCAGCAAGTACAAGGTCCGCTTCACCGTCTCCGCCCGCAAGCTGCGCGCCTCGGAGATCGGCGAGGAGACCGAGGTGCCGGTGGCCGACTACATCGACGTCGCCGTGTTCGCCGCCCCCGGCCCGCAGGACCTCGACCTCGGCAAGCCGCTGTTCTTCGAGCGGCGCAAGCTGATCGGCGGCGAGAACGTGATCGAGGTCGTCGTCGACGAGCCGCCCGCCCGCGTCGGCATCGACCCCTACAACAAGCTGATCGACCGCGCGCCCCGGGACAACCGGATGGGCGTGTGACGGCGGGCGGCCCCTACCTGTCCTTCCGACCAGGTCCATCGAGGCCATGACCGAGGCGCGTCGCTGGCATCAGCGGCGCGCCTCGGGCGCTTTCGGGCGGCGGGCGACGGCCTCGTCGCCGCCGGCGCTTCAGTGCGTCGTCGTCGCCCGCGGCGACAGCCGCGTCACCAGCCCCGAGCGCGGGCGCGGCACCGGCACCTGCTTCATCGTCAAGTCCTGCCCGGGCGCCAGCGTCAGCGCGCAGCGGCGGGCCAGCAGGGCCGCGAACGCCCGCATCTCCAGGCGCGCGAACTCCATGCCGAGGCAGATCCGCGCGCCCCCGCCGAACGGCAGGTAGCGGCCCTCGTGGGCGTGCGCGTGGACCCTTCCGTGAGGACATGTCTCTTCGAACACGGCGAAACGGTCAGGGTCGAAGCGACCTGGCTCTGCGAACAGGGCCCCGTCGCGGTGGGTGTCGCGGATCCGGTAGCCCGTGAGCCAGCCCGCCGGCACGGTGAAGCCGGCGACCTCGAACGTGCGCGTACACTTGCGGAACGCCGCCGCCACCGGCGGCTGCAGCCGCAGCGTCTCGGCCAGCGCGCGCTCGGTGTCGGCCAGGCGGCCCAGCGCCTCGACCGTCAGCGGCCCGCGCGGCGCGACCCGATCGACCTCGGCGCACACGCGCGCGTAGACCTCGGGGTGCTGCGCCATGAGCATGCAGAAGTTGGTCAGCCCCGAGGTCAGCGTCTCGTGGCCGGCGAACAGCAGCACCAGCATCTGCTCGGCCAGCTCCTCGCGGCCGAGCGCCGAGCCGTCGTCGTCGCGGGCGGCGAGCAGCAGCCCGAGCACGTCCTGCCCGGTCTCGCCGCTGCCCAGGCGGGCGTCGATCGCCGCGTGCAGGTGCGCGATCAGGCGCCGCCGGGCCCGCTTGGCCCGGCCGAACGCGGTGACCGGCAGGTCGGCAGGGATCGTGAACAGCCCGGCCGCGAACGTCTCGAAGTCGCGGACCAGCGCCGCGTCGGTGCGCTCGTGCGCGCCCATCATCAGCGCCGCCGCGATGTCGAACGTGAGCGCGCGGATCTCCGGGTACAGCGCCAGCTCGCCGCGCTGCAGCCAGCGCTCGATCGCCGCCGAGATCCGCGCCTCCATCAGCGGCAGGTAGCCGACCAGCGCCTTCGGCCGGAACGCCTGCGCCAGCAGGCGGCGCCGCCGCAGGTGCAGCTCGCCCTCCTGCGTCGACAGCGTGTTGGGCCCGAGCAGCTTGAGCGTGCTCGCCGGCCAGGTCGCCTCGACGAATTTGTGCTCGCCGCGGAACAGCAGCAGGTTGTTCTCCGGCCCTGACAGCAGCGCCATGTCGCGGTTGAACAGCCGCGTGCGCGACACCGGCCCGAACTCCGCCTTTCGCTCGGCCCCGAAGCGCGGGTTGAACAGGATCTGGAACCACTCGCCCACGAACGGCAGGCCGGAGCGACCCGGAGGCAGGCGAGGCGGCGCGGAAACGGTCGGACTCGTCACTCACGCATGCTGCCCGGCGGACCGACCGACGGCAACCGCGACCGCACCGTCAGCGCCGCGGGCGCGAGCGCCGTACCGGCGGACTCGGCCGAATTCGGCCGTCTGCGGGCGATCCGGCGCCGGCCGCGGACGGCCGCCGTTCGCCCCGCCGCCGGCGCCCGTCCCCGCAGGCTCCTGCCCGCTGCGTCCTCGCCCGCGCCGCGGCGCCTGGCCTGGCCCCGGTCTTCGGGTATCGAGCCGGGAAGGAGGACCGTCGCATGCTGCGCTGGGCTCTCGTGTTCCTCATCATCTCCGTCATCGCCGCCGTGTTCGGCTTCAGCGGCCTCTCCAACGCCGCCTCCGACGTCGCGCAGGTGCTCTTCTACATCTTCCTCGGCGTGTTCGCGCTGACGCTCCTGGCCGGCCTCATCGCCGGCGACCAGCTGCCGCGCTGAGCCGGCTCCGCTGCGCCGGGCCCAGCCGCGGCAGCGAGCCGATGCTCGTTCGGACATATTCTCAAGAACATGTCTGAACGTACATCTGCTGTCGAGCGCCGCAACCCCGACCGCACTCACTCGGTGTCGCTCGAGCTGGTGCTCTCCGAGCCCCCGCTCTCTTCCCCCGCCGGCGGCTCGCAAGCCTCGACCGGCTGGCCCTCTCCGTGGACGAACACCCCGTGCAGGTCCTCGGTGCGCGAGATGTCGCGGCGCTCGTCCTGGACCACGCGCCACGACGACATCCGCACCTGGGCGCCGGCCCGGCGTGCGGCGACGCCGACGCATAGTCGCCGCACGCGTCGGTCGCGGCCGACTGCCGCCCGGCTCCAACTGACCCGCGCGTTCGCGTGCCGCTGCGCGCGAGCGACCTCGACCGTCGTGATGCTCGCGCCGACTTGGAATCATCGCCTTCGAGCTGGTCTGAAGCGGACCATGCGATCGATCGCGCCGCGCCTCTCCCTCATTGCAGTGACCCTCACCCTCGCCTGCAAGTCCCCCGAGTCCGGCGAGACGATGACCGCCGCGACCACCGAAGCGAGCACGTCGACCGCGACCACCACCCTCAACCTCACCGACGCGACCACCGACCTCACGACCTCGACCACGACCGTGACCGGCACGACCGGGCCGACCACCACCGAGGAGGCGGGCACCGCGACGGGCACCGGCACCGAGGGCACCTCCACCACCGAGGGTCTGACGTGCATCCCGATCCAGTGCGAGGGCGCCGTGCTCGCCTGCGGCGACTGTATGGACAACGACGGCGACGGCAAGGTCGACCTCGCCGACCCCGAGTGTGTCTCGCCGTGCGACGACCGCGAGGACACCTTCGCCACCGGTCTGCCCGGCGACAACATGGACCCGTGCAACCAGGACTGCTTCTTCGACGGCAACTCCGGCGCCGGCGACGACAAGTGCGACTGGAGCCTCAAGTGCGACCCGGCCAGCCCCGGCGGCGACATCTGCCCGTACGACCCCGACTTCAAGAATTGCCCCGAGATGCAGTCGCAGGAGTGCGTCGACAGTTGCCAGGTCCCGAACGGCTGCGATTGCTTCGGCTGCTGCACCGTCGAGGTCGACGGCATGACCTACGACATCTTCCTCGGCGACCCCGACTGCTCGCTCGGCGACATCGCCAGCTGCCAGTTGTGCACCAAGAACGACGACTGCGACCAGGAGTGCCACCCCGAGGAGTGCGAGATCTGCTTCGGCGAGACCGAGCCGCCGCCCGGCTGCGAAGATCCGACCTGCGAGGGCTACGACTCCTGCACCGTCGACATGATGGGCAACAGCAACTGCGCCGAGGGCTACTACTGCTCGACGGGCTGCTGCTTCCCGATCCAGCCCGGCTGAGCGCGCGCGGCTTCGGCCCGAAGGGCCACGGACGGCTACGCGAAAGTCCGCCCTCGAGCGGACCCGCGGGGCTGTCGAGCCGTCGAACGCCGGCGCGCGGCCTTCCTCGCCGCCCTCGCGCTTGACGGCCGACCCTCGTTCGCGCTGTCATGACGGCCTTCGCCTGTCCGGAGGTTCGCGCGTATCTCGTGTCCTCGCCCGTAGTCCTCTCCTCCTCCTCCTCACCGTCGCCTGCGGCGAGCTCGAGGAGCCGATCCTGACCGAGAGCGGCGACGACACCAGCAGCGGCACCGACAGCGGCAGCACGACCGGGTCGAGCGGCGCCGGGTCGACCGGCGAGTCACCTGACCCTCCGACCAGCTCGCCCGATCCGGTCACCACCGGCACGTCCGTTACCGGCGAGCCCGACCCGACCGACGGCGCGGTCACGACGACCACCACTTCCGGCGACACCACATCGACCACCGACCCCTCGACCACCGACGCTTCGACCACCTCGACCACCGGCGTCGACCCCGTGGGACCCGAGCTGCCCGTGCCCACCGCCGCCTGCCCCGACATCGTCGACGGCGACGTCAGCATCCACCCCGCCGGGCTCGACGGCCCGCGCGACGTCCGGATCTGGGTCGACCTCGACGCCGCCGAGCAGGCCGACGGACCGGTCGTGTTCTACTGGCACGGCACCGGCGGTTCGCCCCAGGAGGCGCTCACCGGCATCGGCGACCTCGGGATCCAGGAGATCCTCGACCTCGGCGGGCTCGTCATCGCGCCGACGCACGACCCGATGGCCGGCATCTTCCCGTGGTGGCTCGTGCTCAGCGAGACCGACGACGACCTCCTGCTCGCCGACGAAGTGCTCGCCTGCGCCAAGGAGCAGATCGGCGTCGACCCCAGCCGGATCTACACCCTCGGCTTCAGCGCCGGCGGCCTGCACACCTCGCAGATGAGCATCCGTCGCTCGAACTACATCGCTGCCGCCGCGCCTTACTCCGGCGGCCTCATCTTCGGCGCGACGCCGCCGTTCCAGGACCCCGACAACAAGTTCGCCGCCATGATCTTCCACGGCGGCCCCGGCGACTTCGTCGTCGTCGGCTTCGATCAGGCCAGCAAGGACTACGCGGCCTACCTCGACCTCAACGACGACTTCAATTTCCTGTGCGACCACGGCGGCGGCCACACCATCCCCGACGCCCAGGACAGCGTCATGCAGTTCTTCTTCGACCACCCCTACGGCGTCGGCGCCTCGCCGTACGCCCAGGGCCTGCCGGGCGACTTCCCCGGCTACTGCGACCTCTGACCTTCAAACCATGTCCTGACGGCCATGGCCCCGGGGACATGGTCTTTCAGTCCAGCTTGGCCGTCGTCGAGCGGGCGTCGCGCTGCAGCCAGCACATCAGCCCGGGGAAGTGCATGCCGAGGAACGCCCCGAGCTTCCCGTGGGCCGTGAACGTGTACTCGCGCTTGCGCGCCGCGATCGCCTTGACCATCACCCGGGCCGCGTCGTCGGCCGTCCACATCAGCGCCGCGGGGCGCTTGTCCTTGCGGCTGGCCTCGAACTGGCCCTGGTTGTCGACCTGCCCGATCTCCGTGCTGACGAAGCCGGGGTTGAGCAGCGTGCAGCTCACCCCCGAACCGCGCAGCTCCATCGCCAGCGTCAGCCCCACCGCCCGCAGCGCGAACTTCGAGGCCGAATAGGCGCCGACACGCGGGCTGGCGAGGATGCCCGACACGCTGCTGACCAGGGCCAGGCGGCCGCCGGTGCGCCGCAGCGCCGGCAGGCTGTGGCGCACCACCGACATCGCGCCGAAGAAGTTGGTCTCGAACTGGCGGTGCCAGTCGTCGGCCGTCAGGTCTTCGACCCGGCCGATCACCCCGAAGCCGGCGTTGGCGACCGCGACGTCGAGGCGGCCGAAGTGGGCGACGACCGTCTGCACCGCCGCCGCGACCTCGTCGTCGCGGCGCACGTCGCAGGGGACCGCGAGGGCGCGGCGACCGAGGCCCTCGACCTCCGCGACCACCTCCGCGAGGCGCTCCTGGCGGCGCCCCGACACCGCGACATCGGCCCCGCGGCGGGCGAACTCGCGGGCCATGGCCCGCCCGATCCCCGCCGTCGCGCCGGCGATCCACGCGACCTGTCCGTGAAACTGCGTCATGGCGCGCACCTTACCGCAACCGCGGCCGGTGCGCGCCACGCCGCCCGGCAGAACGCCGCTCAGAACACGTAGTCGAGCGAGGTTGCCCAGCCGTCGAGGTGGATCGTGATCTCGCCGCTCTGCTGCTGGTAAGCCGCCTGCCAGGTCGCCTTGAGGTCGGCGAGGCTGAACTCGCGCTCCACCGTGAGCCACGCGTCGCAGTTGTCGTCGTGGCTCTCGTGCGAGATCTGGGTCCAGATCTGGACCGGGTCCGACTCGGCGAACGCCCCGTCCCAGCACAGCGCGAAGTCGTGGTCGATGCAGCCGCCGCTGTACTGGATCTCGGCCACCAGCGTGTCGCCGACGATCTTCGCGTCGGCGATCGTGTAGGGATCCGCCGGCGCCGGGTCGGGGCACGACAGCGCGCCGCCGCCCTCGATCGTGCACTCACTGCTGCAGCCGTCGCCGCTCGCGGTGTTGCCGTCGTCGCACGACTCGGAGCCCTCGACCACGCCGTCGCCGCAGGCGCTGGCGCTCGTGGTCGACGAGCCCTCGGTCTCGTTCGGCTCGCCGCTCGTGCCGTCGGTGCCCTCGGTCTCGTTCGGCTCGCCGCTCGTGCCCTCGGTCTCGCCGCCCTCGATCGCGCACATCGCCGAGCAGCCGTCGCCGTCCTTCGTGTTGCCGTCGTCGCACTCCTCCGGCGCCTGCAGCGCCCCGTCGCCGCACTCCGCGGTCGGGCCCTCGGTCGCCGGGCAAGCGATCTCGGTGCAGGCCCACGAGTTGTCGTGGCACGTACAAGTGTTGCAGCCGTCCTCGGCCGGCTTCGTCGCGCCCTCCTCGCACAGGCCGTCGCACGCGATCTCCGTGCAGGCCCAGCCGCCGTCGTGGCAGGTGCAGGTGTTGCAGCCGTCCTCGGCCGGCTTCGTCTCGCCCTCCTGGCAGGCCACGTTCCCGGACGTCTCGTCGCCGATCATCTTCGGGTCGCAGGCCGCCGCCGTGGCGCCCAGCAGCGCGCCGGCGAGCAGGAGTTGGCGATGGGTCTTCAGGGCACTAAGGAAAGTGAGTTGCATGGTGGGTCGTTCCTGAGATGGGTCGCCCGGTAGTTGTCCGGCCCGCGGCTCGTCTGTGTCCGACCTCGCGATTTTTTTCGATCGCTCGTCGCGCAGCCCGACGCACTCGCACGAGACGCTCGCGCAGGAAGGCGCGCCGGCCCCGCCGCATCCTTCGATGCGAGCAGACGCACTCCACCTCCGAGGCCGGCGCCGACCGCTCGCAGAAACCACGGCCACGTCGCCCGCATCGCCGACGCGAGCAGGCACAGCCGACTCATTCCGCGTCGGCGCAGCGCGCAGCGCCGTCGAGGCCCGACGAGCGCCTCACTCCTCGGCGCAGCCCTGGCGCACCCGCTCGGCCAGCGCCGACCCGCCGTGCGCCCGCAGGAACACCTGCGCCGCCGCCCTGCCCTCGCCCGCGCGATCGCTCGCGCACAGCGCCAGCGCGCGCAGGGCGTCGTGCTCCTCGCGCAGCGCCCCGCGCGGGAACTGCTGCGCGTACGCGGCCAGCAGCGCCAGCGCCTCGTCCGCCTCCCCGAGCTGGATCGCGGCCTGCGCCCGGCCCAGCAGCTCGGCCTCCTTCGCCAGCGAGCTCCCCTCCGCGCCCGCCGCGCTCGCCCCGCCCTTCGCGGTCGAGCCCGCCTCGCGCGCCCCCGGCCGCTCGCCTCGCCGCTCCGGCCCCCGCGCCGGCTCGCGCCCTCGCGGCGGCCCCGCGCTCTCACCGGTCCCCTGGGCCATGTCTTTCTCGACATGTTCCTTCGGACCCCCATCCTCCACCAGCGGTGTCGCCGCCGGCGCGGCATCTGTCTCTCGGACCACGTCCTCACCGACACGCTCGCCCGGCCCCTCGCCCGCGCGCACCGGCTCGGTCGCCGCCGTCTGCCGCTCGACGTAGGCGGCCGCCTCCCCGCTGTCGCGGGACCCGACCAGCGGCCCGAGCACGCCCGCGCGCGAGGCCAGCAGCACCGCAGCCGCGGCCGCCACCACCACGGCCGCCCAGGTCCATTCGGACATGCCCCGACGGACATGGCGCTTCGACCATGTCTCTTCGGCCCGGGCGCTCGCCGCCAGCCGGGCCCACACGCGGGCCTGGGCCGCGGCGGGCATGTCCTCCTCGGCGCGGAACGCCCGCAGCGCCGCCGCCGCCTGCGGATCGAGCTCGCCCTCGCCTCCCCGTGGTCCCGTCGTCATCCTGCCGCAGCCCTTCCGCGCCGCCCGTCTCGTTCGGCCAGCGCGCGTTGAAACAGCTCTCGCGTCGCCCGCAGCCGCGAGTACGCCGTATTGAGGTTCAGCCCCAGCGCCTCCGCGATCTCCGGCACCTTCATGCCCTCGATGTCGGCCAGCGCGAACAGCATCCGCCGCTCCTCGTCGAGCCCGTCGAGGAAGGCGCGCACGAACGCGGCCGCCTGCTCCTGCGCCGCGCCCGTCTCCGGATCGGGTCCCGACCCCGGCGGAGGCGCCACGCTCAGCCGCCGCTCGGCCCGCACGTGGCTGCGGCGATGGTTCGCCGCCACGCCGCGCGCGATCCCGTACAGCCAGCTCGTCAGCGCCGCCCGCCCGTCGTATTCGCCCAGGCGGCGGTGCACCACCAGGAACACGTCGTGGACCACGTCCTCCAGCGCCGACTCGGCCACCCCGAGGCGCCGGACCACCCGCCAGACGAACCCCGCGTGCGCGCGATAGACCTCCGCCAGCGTCAGCGGCGGGGCGTCGGCGGGGCGGAGGCCGGGCATCTCGCGTGATTGTCCAGTCCCGCGGGTTTCTGTCGACCCCATCCGCGCGGCCGCGCGTGCGCGCTGGCGCACCCGCCGGGCTCCGGGGCATCCTCGTGGCCGATGCACCCTGCGCGCGTCCTCCCCGTGGTCGTCCTCCTCTCGGTCCGCTGCACCGACGAGCAGCCCAGCGGCTTCTCCGCCACCACCCCCGCGGACACCACCGCCCCGATCACCAACCCGCAGAGCAGCTTCCCCGACGCCACCGACACCGTCGATCCGCCGACCACCACCACCGGCGAGCCGACCACCACGACCACCGGCACCACCGACGCGCTCACCGGCACCACCACCGACGCCGCCTCCACGAGCACGACCTCGACCTCGACCACCACGACCTCGACGACCGTCGAGACCGCGACGACCGGCCCCGACACCACCGCGGGCGTGTGCGGCGACGGCGTCGTCGCCCGCGGCGAGGTGTGCGACGACGGCGACGCCGACGACGCCGACGCCTGCCTCGGCGACTGTACTTCGGGACAGGCGCTGCTCGTCCTCGCCGGCGCCGGCACCGGCCCCGCCCTGGCCGCCCGCTTCGTCCCCGGCCCCGGCTGGAGCGTCGGCGAGCTCGACGTCGATCTCGGCGAGACCGCCCTCGTCGCCACCCACCTCGGGGCGCTCGGCGCCGGCCGGCGCGCCACCGCCGACGTCGACGCCGAGAACGAGCTGTTCTACACGACATGGTCCAAAGGACAGCCGGACGACTGGGCCCCGGCCCAGGCGATCGGCGCGTTCGGCTTCGGCATCGACGGCCCCGCCCTGGCCGCCGTCGCCGAGACCGTCACGCTCGCGTTCCTCGGCACCGACTTCAAGCACTACACCGCCCTGTGGACCGACGGCGCCTGGGCCCCGTTCGCCCCGCTGCCCGCCGGGATGCCGCAGGTCCAGGCGTTCGGCCCCAGCGCCGCCGTGCTCGCGCCCGGCACGGTCGAGACCTACGCCGCCTACGCCGGCGACAACGGCAAGATCTTTTACAGCCTCAAGTCCTCGCCCGGCGGCGCCTGGCAGCCGTCGATGCAGGCCCCGCCGCCGCTGGTCGTCTCGGGCCTCACCCCCGCCGCGCTGGTCGACGCCGAGGGCGACCTGCTGCTCGCCTACGTGCGCGCGGCCGACGGCAAGATCGCCGTCGTCAAGCTGCTCACCCCGCAGAACGCCTGGACCGTCGAGACCGTCGTCGACGACCTCGCCATCACCGCCAGCGAGCTCGCCTTCGTCGCCGCCGACGACGGCGCCTACTACCTCGCCTGGAGGGGCTACGACGACGAGGGCGTCTACGCCGTGCGCGGCCTCGACCACGACGACTGGGGCGCCCCCTTCACCGTCGCCGAGCCCGCCACTGCCACCCTCCCCCCGGCCCTCGCGCGCGGGACCGTCGGCGCCGACGCCGAGCTGGTCTACGTCACCGGCGGCGCCCTCCAGCACGTCCGGCTCGTCGACGAGGACCCGAGCCCGCCGGCCGCCGTCCCCGGCGCCACCGGCCTGAAGGCGCGCCCCGCCGCCGCCCGCGTCCAGCTCGGCGGCTGAGCCGCGACCGTCCGTGCATCTGTCTCTCAGGACATTTTTTAAAAGACATGTCCATGGGATCATGGTCCAACGGACATGCCCTTTCGAACATCATGCTCGCGGACCGACCGGCTCGTCCAGCCGGGCTCCGGCGCCTGGCAGGTCCTGTCCCGGGGACATGCCGAGGTCGGCCGACGGGATGCGTCGGCGACCTGCGACGTCGCCGTCTCAGCGCAGCTGCACCTCGACGCCCACCAGCACTTGTCCGCCGAACCGCGCCGCCTCGTGGACCTTCACGCCGCCGGCCGTCACGAAGCTCGGCCGCAGCAGCGCCGCGATCGCGTCCGCCCCCAGCCACAGCCCGACGCGCCCGCGCGGCCGCCACGCCACCGCCGCCCCGACCGTCGCCGCCAGCCAGGGCGAGCGCGCCGTCGTCGTCGTCACCAGGTCGGTGCCGCGGCCGCGGCCCTCCATCGCCCCGAACTGCAGGCCCACGCACAGCGGCACCTCGACCGCGCCGCGGCGCAGCACCGGGCACCCGCGCAGCTCGACCGCCCCCGCCTGGAACAGCCCGCCGATCGCAGCCGTCCCGCCCGTCACCGGCGGCGCGTACAGCCCTCCCAGCTCCGCCCGCCAGCGCTTGCCGCTCAGGCTCAGCGCCAGGCTTACCGCCGCGCTCGGCCGCGGCAGCAGCCGGGCGAAGCTCACCCCGGCCGCCGCGCGCAGGCCCAACTGCACGCGCCGGGGCTTCTCCGCGGGGGCCGGCCGCGCCGCGGGCGGCGGCGGCGGATCGGCCACCGGCGCCTCCATCTCGTCGGGCGCGTCCGGCCCGGCCCTTGGCCCTTCGGACATGTCCTTGACCATCTGCTCGCTCGGACCTGCCCCTTGCGACATGTCGTTCGCGCCCTGCTCTCCCGCACCTGCCCCCGGCGCCACGTCGGGCGGCGGCGCCGGCACCACCCCCGCGCCGCCCGCCAGCGCCGCGCGTGGGTCGACCGCGATCGCCACCACCAGCGCGGCGGCCTCGACCAACTCGTCGCAGCGCGGGGCGGACAGCTCGCGCCGCCCGCCGCCGGTCGCACCGGTCAGCTCGAGTGTCAGCGCCCAGCGCCCCGGCGCCGCCTCGCGGACGGTCGCGCGGGCCGTCAGGCTGGCGCGGTCGGCCGCCTCCTGCCCGGTCCGCCGGATCACGCGCGCGTACACCTCGGCCTCGTCCGGGCAGCCCGGCGGGGCCGTCCAGTCGAGCGCCAGGCCCGGGGGCGGCTCGGCCGCAGCGACGATCGTCGCCGCCATCAGCACGGCGAGCATCGTCGCGTCAGCCTAGCAGATCTGCGCTGCGGCGCACCGCGCCGCCGGCTGCACGCACCTCGTCCAGCGCGGCCGCCACGTCGCCGGGTCGCAGCTCGACCCCGCGGCAGCCGTCCTCGACCAGCGTCGTCGCCATCCCCAGCGACAGGGCGTCGAGCGCCGTGAACTTCACGCAATAGTCCGTGGCCAGCCCGAGCACCACCGCCTCGCGGACCTCGTGGGCCCGCAGGTACTCGCCGAGCCCGGTCGAGCGCCGGCGGCCGTTGTCGAAGAACCCGCTGTACGAGTCGACCTCCGCGTCGACCCCCTTGACGAAGATCTGCGCCACCGGCCCCTGCTGCAGCGTCCCCGCGAACTCGGCCCCGCGCGTGCCCTGCACGCAGTGCGTCGGCCACAACACCTGCTGCAGCCCCGCCAGCGTCACCACCTCGCCCGGCGCCCGCCCCGCGTGATTGGCGGCGAAGCTCCCGTGATCGGGCGGGTGCCAGTCCTGCGTCGCCACCACGAGCGGGAACAGGGGCATCAGCGCGTTGGCCACCGCGATCACGCGATCGCCCTCCGGCACCGCCAGCGCCCCGCCGGGCAAGAAGTCGTTCTGGATGTCGACCAGGATCAGCGCCCGCATGCTCACCGCCCCCTCCACGCCCCGGCCTTCGATCTGGCCTTCAGGTCAGCCGGCCCCTGGATGTCGTTCTGGATGCCGAGCCGCGCATCGGCCACCGACCCGGCCTTCAGGTCCGTTTGCGGCGAAAAGGCGCTCCGTACGTCGACCACGCCCGCCGCCGGCACGCTCACCGCTCCCTCCGCGCCTCGGCCATCAACCTGGCCTTCAGGTCAGCCAGCGGTCGGTCGAGCGCCACCGGGTAGGACGTCGGCGCGTCGAGCCGGCGCACCGCCGGGTCGAGCCGCTGCAGCTGCGCCTGCGCCCGCGCCCGCACCTCGACCAGCGGCGGCGGCTCGTACACCGGCCGGCCCGCGCGCAGCACCGGCACCAGCAGGTCCTCCACGCTCGCCCCGGCCGGCGGCGCGAACTCCCCCGCCGCGTCGACGCGGGCGCCCGCGCCGTGCAGCCCGAGCCCCTCCTCGTAGATCACGTCGCCGAGCAGCCGCCCCGCCGGGTCGGCGTAGCGCCGCACCTGCTGCACCCCCGGGTTCGACACCTTGACTGGCTCTTCGGACAGCTTGATGCGGTACTCCCAGCCCGCGCGCCCGCGCAGCGCCGCCAGCTTGTACACCCCGCCGAGCGCCGGCTGGTCGTACGCCGTCACCAGCCGCGTGCCCACGCCCCACACCCCGATCGCCGCGCCCTTGGCCTTGAGCGCCGCGATCTCGCGCTCGTCGAGGTCGTTGCTGGCGACGATCGCCGCCTGCTCGAGCCCGGCCGCGTCGAGGATCTCGCGCGCCGCGACGCTGAGCGCCGCGAGGTCGCCAGAGTCGAGGCGGACCCCCGCCATCGCGTGCCCACGCGCCGCCAGCAGCTTGCCGACCTCGGCCGCGCGCCGCACCCCTTCGAGCGTGTCGTAGGTGTCGACCAGGAACGTGCAGTTGTTCGGCAGCGACTCGGCGTAGGCCGCGAACGCCTCGCGCTCGCCAGCGAACGACATCACCCAGCTGTGCGCGTGCGTCCCCCGGACCGGGATCCCGTAGCGCATCCCCGCGAGCACGTTCGAGGTCGCCGCGCACCCGCCGATGTACGCCGCGCGCGAGGCCGTCAGCGCCCCGTCGCAGCCCTGCGCCCGCCGCAGCCCGAACTCGACCACCGGCTGGCCGCCGGCGGCCTCGCAGATCCGCGCCGCCTTGGTCGCGATCAGCGTCGAGAAGTTGATGAAGTTGAGCAGCGGCGTCTCGAGCAGCTGGCACTGCGCCAGCGGCCCGCGCACCCGCAGCAGCGGCTCGTGGGGGAACACCGGCGTCCCCTCCGGCACCGCCTCGACGTCGAGCGACAGCCGCAGCGACGCCAGGTAGTCCAAAAACCCCGGCTCGAGCAGGCGCGCGCCGTCGTTGCCGCGCAGCGTGCCGAGGTAGGCCACGTCCTCCGGCGTGAACCGGAACTCGGCCATGTACTGCAGCGCCTCCTGCAACCCGGCCGCGATCGCATGCGCCCCGCGGAACGGCGCCCGGCGGAAGAACAGGTTGAACACCGCCTCTTCGTCCGCGCGCCCCAGCTTCCAGTAGCCGCAGGCCATCGTGACTTGATAGAGGTCCGTCAACAGCGCCAGCGAGCCGGGCGACACGGGTTTCGGGGTAGCGCGGCGGCCCTGCCCGCGTCAAGGCGCGAACGCTCGCCGACGCCGCGCGATCGATCGCCGCGCGTCAAACCGCGCACGCACCGTCCCTGTGTCCTGCACGTCCCGCGTCAAACCGCGCACGCGCTCGGCCCCGCGACCCCATCGAGGCCCTCACGTTCACGCCCAGCTTGCACGTACACCCTCGGCTCCTCGCGCCCGAAGGTACGCCGCCTGCGACGACGACCAAGACCATCCCTGCGCCTCTCTCGAACACCACCGCCCGCGGACGCAGGGGCGCGTCGAGCAGCGCGGTATGCCGCGCCCACATCCCTCGCCGCATCGTCGACGCCGACGTCTCTCACCGCGCCTTCGCGTCTCCGAGCACCGCCGCGCGCGGACGCAGGGGCGCGCGCTCGTCGAGCAGCGCCGTACACCCGGGCCCCGGCCCGCCGGTCGACGCGTCGGTGTTGTCGATCTTGCCCTCGGCGTCGAGCATCACGCAGCGCGGCTCCTCGCAGTGGTCGAGCCCCAGCACGTGGCCCACCTCGTGGACCGCCGTGTTGATCACCCGCCACGCGATGAGCCGCTCGTCCTTCGTCTTGCGCCACAATCGGTGCCCCGACACCACCGCCGCCGTCCCGCCGAGCTCGCCGAGCCCGAACACGCCCCAGTCGGCGAACTTGCCCTTGCTCGTCGAGATGTCGACCGACGTGAGCCCGAGGATCCGCGTCCCTCGCGGCGCCGACGCCACCTGTTCGCCGAGGTGCTCCAGCAGCGCGTCGGCTCGGTAGCGCTTGCGCGGCGCGTACCAGGCCGACCTCGGCAACGCGATCGGCGACCGCCGCCGCACCTCCACTTGATACGTCGAGCGCAGCGCCGCCTCGACGCCGTCGACCAACGCCTCCGGGAATTCACCCAAAACCACCAGCACCACCACCGCCCGGATCTGCGGCGCTTGCACGCTCGCAGCGACGTCTCCGGGGATCTCCGCAGCGGACTCGGGCGTGGGCCCCGTGGCCCGGGCCGCCAGCGCCGCCGCGCACAAGGTCGCGAGCAAGGAGGGCATGTGGAGGCAACGCAGGGCGGCCCGATCCTATTCAGGCGTGGGCGGCGGTCCGACGACCTGCCGCCACCCGGGCCTGCAACCGTCATCGCCACCTGCACACCTGGCCGTGAACCCGGTCACGCGGCCGGTCTTGTCGCCCGCGCGCGCCAGCGCGCCGGCCTGCGCCCACGTTTGTACCGAAATTGTTACGCTGCGCGCATGAAAGAACTATCCATGAACCGCACCGCATGGGCGCTCGCCGTGGTGCTCGTCGGCTGCGGCGACGACGGCGGCGTCACCGGCGCCATCACCGACAACGGCACCGGCAGCAACACCGACGTCACGACCACCGACACCACCACCACCACCCACGGCGCCAGCATGAGCGCCACCGAGGAGCCGACGGTGGGCGGCACCATGGGTCAGACCGAGTCGCAGGGCACGAGCGAGGACACGACGACCACGCCGCCCACCTCGACCACGACCGAGTCGATGACCGGGACCACGACGATGGGCGTCGACACGACCACCGGGCCCGACACGACCACCACCACCGACACCACCACCACCGACACCACTACCACCACCGACACCACCACCACCAGCACGTCGACCACCGACGACACCTCGACCACCACCGACTCGACCACCGGCGAAGATCCGGGCCCGTGCGCGTGTCCGGACATCGAGGTCCCGCTCGACGACGGCATCTTCGTCCTCTCGGACGACTCCGAGCTGTGGAAGTACTACCCGGAGACCAACAGCTTCACGATGCTGGGCAGCTTCAACTGCGGCGGCATGACCAGCACCTTCTCGATGGCCGTCGACCGCCTCGGCTTCGCGTGGGTCATGTTCAACACCCCCGCCGGCGAGATCTGGAAGATCGACGTCACCGACCCGAACAACTGCATCGACCCCGGCTACAACCCGAACCAGCAGGGCATCGGATACTTCGGCATGGCGTTCGTGTCGAACAGCCAGTTCGACCAGTGTGACCGCATGTACGGCAACTCGTTCGACGGCTTCGGCGGCTTCAGCGAGGGCCCGGGCATCGGCGACTTCCTCAGCGTCGACCCCGACAGCCTGCTCATCGACATCATCTCGCCGACCGACTTCAACGGCGCCGAGATGACCGGCACCGGCGACGGCCGCGTGTTCTCGTTCGGCGGCGTCCCCTCGAAGCTCGTCGAGCGCGACAAGCTCACCGGCGCGGTGGTCGACACCTTCCCGCTGCAGAACCTGCCGCTGACCAACGCCTTCGCCTTCGCCTTCTTCGGCGGCGACTTCTACTTCTTCACCGAGAGCGCCAACCCGCTGGTCAGCAAGGTCACCCACCTCGACTACGACGACAGCGACATGGACGGCCAGCAGCAGCTGACCACCATCAACAACAACGCCCCGATCCGCATCGTCGGCGCCGGCGTCTCGACCTGCGCCCCGTTCGCGCCGATGTAGTCCGCGCGCCCCAGGCCCGCGCCGCTCGTCCGCGCGGCGGCTGGTCCGCCGCGCGGGCCGGCGTTGGCGCCCGCCCGCGGTCGCGTGCTACACCGCGGGCGTGCTGCGGAACTTCTGGTACGCCTGTCACCGCTCGGCCGAGATCGGCAACCAGCCGACCCGGCTGCGCATGCTCGGCCACGACTTCGTGCTGTGGCGGGACGGCGGCGGCCGCGTCGTCGCCCTCGACGACCGCTGCCCGCACCGCGGTGCTTCCCTGTCTCAGGGGACATGTTCCGGCGGCCACATCGTGTGTCCCTACCACGGCTGGGCCTTCGACGCCGGCGGCGCCTGCGTGCGGATCCCGGCCAACACCGGCGACGCTCGCATCCCGCGCAAGGCCCTGGTGCGCAGCTACCCGACGGAGGAGCGCCACGGCTGGGTGTGGCTGTTCGTCGGCGACTTGCCCGAGGCCGAGCGCCCGCCGATCCCGCCGCTGCCGGAGTACGGCCGGCCCGGGTGGAAGGCCATCCACGGCGACTTCCTCTGGCACGCGCACTACACCCGCGTGGTCGAGAACGGCATGGACATCGCCCACGCCCCGTTCGTCCACTCGCGCTCGTTCGGCAACCCCGCGCGGCCCGAGGTCGCCGACTACGTCGTCGAGCCGCACCCGTGGGGCGCCAGCGCCTCGGTCGAGCTCGTCGCCCCGCCGCCCGGCGGCCTGTGGTCGCTCGTGCTGCCGAAGGAGCGTCCGCCGGTCAAGACCCGCGTCGCCTTCTACATGCCGTGCTGCACCCGCCTCGACCTCGACCTCGGCGGCATGAAGATGATCGTCTTCAGCAGCAACATCCCGATCGACGAGGAGCACACGCTGACCCGCTGGATCATGCTGCGCGACTTCTTCACCGGCGCCTGGGCCGACGGCAACGCCAGGAAGCGCACCCACCGGATCTTCCTCGAGGACCAGCCGATCGTCGAGGCGCAGCGGCCCCGAGCTGTCCCTTTGGACATGAGCCGGGAGGTCCACGCCAAGAGCGACGCCATCCCCCTGGTGTTCCGCAAGCTGCGGCGCGAGTGCCTGGTCGAGCGCGGCTGGGGCCTGCGCTGGGACGAACCCGAAGCCGCCGCGCCCGCGCAACTGGTCGCCATCCGCGCATGACCGAGCTGTGCCGCCGCGCCCGCTCCACCGGCGACGACCGCCTGTTCGGCGAGGCCGCCCGCCCGGCCCTGCGCAGCGCCGTCGCCGACCTCTCGTGGCTGCTCGGCCGCGGCTACAGCGGCGACGCGGCGCTCAAGCTGGTCGGCGACAAACATGTCCTTTCAGCCAGGCAGCGGATGGCCGTGCTGCGCTCGGCCTGCAGCGACGAGGCGCTCGCGCGGCGCCGCGCCACCCGCGTCGAGCTGCCCGATCTCGCCGGCGCCGACCTCGCGATCGACGGCCTCAACGCGCTCATCCTCGTCGAGTCGGCGCTGTCGCACGGCGTCGTGTTACGCGGCCGTGACGGAGCGCTGCGCGACCTCGCGGCCGTCCACGGCGCCTACGAGCAGGTGCTCGAGACCAGCTTCGCCGTCGACGCGATCGCGCGCCTCCTGCACGGCGACGGCGCGCCCGCGCCCGCACAGGTCGTGTGGTACCTGGACCGACCTGTCGCCGGCAGCGGTCGTCTCCGCGCGCTGCTCGAGGCTCGCGCCGAGCAGCGCGGCCTGCCGTGGACCGTCCAGCTCGTGCATCACCCCGATCCTATATTGGCGCAGCACCCCGGCGTGGTCGCCACCAGCGACGCGTGGATCCTCGACCGCTGCGCGCGCTGGATCGACCTCCTCGGTGCGCTCCTTCGGGGTCCCACCGAATCCTCGCACGCGCTCCCGCAAGAGGGTCCGGTGCTCGCCGCGAGGCCTGACCTGTGGCTGCTCGACCTCTCCGACGAAGCAGCGCCGCCGCGAGCAGACCTCGGGTGACCTTCTGAAGCGACTTCACTTCGGGTATACGGGTTGTTCGTGACGATCGCTTCTCTTCGGCTCCCCCTCGTCCGCTCGTTCTTCCTCGCCGCGGCCGTGCTCGTACCTGGCTGTCAGGACACCTCCGCCGTCTACGCCCTGATCGGGCCCGAGGGCGGCGAGCTGGCGCTCGAGGAGGGCCCGACGATCAAATTTCCCGCCGGCGCGCTGGTCACGACGCGCCAGATCGTCATCCGTCCCGTCGACGACGACCTCTCGCGCGGCGACTTCAAGCAGTCCGGCGGCGCCTATCGCATCGAGCCGACCGACCTCGACCTGCGGATCCCCGCCGAGGTCACCTTCGGCGGCGACGTGCCGAAGCAGCCCTCGATCTTGTGGCAGCGCGGCGAGGGCCGCGTCGTCTCGCACGCCGCCGCCGACGACCGCGCCGTCGCGTACATCGGCGCGCTCGGCGTCATCGCCCTCGCGGCCGGCGGCGAGGTCGCGGCCACCGTCGACGAGCCGATGCTCGCGCGCGTGCCGGCCGACGTCGACTACGGCAAGCCGCTCGTCGACATCGCCACCGTCAAGGTCTCGCCGAAGGGCACCTCGATGCTCGACATCGGCTTCACCGTGTATGACCCGATGGGCATGTCCAATCGGCCGCTCAACGGCGACGGCAGCCGCTACTGCGGCCTCAAGTTCGCCAGCGTGCAGGGCGGCAGCATCAGCGCCGGCTGTTCGGGCGGCCTGGCCACCGGCTCGGTGATCGTCAGCAGCGCCCAGGTCACCGTCGACGCGGTGCCGTTCTTGCTCGGCAAGGTCGAGGGCGCGACGCTGGTCGAGGTCCAGGTCGGCAGCGGAGATCTCGCGCACAGCGTCGGCTACCTGCCGTTCATCACCGGCGCCTGTTACCTCGAGAGCTGCTCGGGCCACGGCGCGTGCGACAGCTCGAGCGGCGCGCCCGTGTGCATGTGCGACGAGGGCTACGCCTCGCCGATGGAAGATCCCCTGGCCTGCAATTGCGTGCCGAACTGCGACGGCCGGATGTGCGGCGACGACGGCTGCGGCGGCTCGTGTGGCGGCTGCGGCGAGGGCCAGAACTGCAACGAGGGCCAGTGCGAGGGCGAGCCGCCGCCGGAGACGACGGGCCCCGACACGACCACGACGACGGGTCCGGACACCACCACGAGCACGGGTCCGGACACCACCACCGACGACACGACCACGACGACGACGTCCACGACGACCGGCGACATGTCGACCACCGACGACACGTCTTCGTCGACGACCACCACCTCCACCACTTAGCGCCGCGCGGCGGATCTCCGTCGCGGTGAGCTCCGCCGTCGTCGCCAGCCCGCAGCGCACCGATGCGAGCATTCGGCCGTCATGGTCGCGTCCCCCCAGACGCGCATGACGGCCGCGTCGCGCCGGCAATTCGGGCTTTCGCACAAGCTGTCCCTTCGGACATCTCGCCATCGTCGCCCTCGGGTTTTCCCGCCGGCCCATGAGCCGGCGCGCCGCGATCGGTTTCGCCCCGCCTGCGGCGCTTGCAGGGGCTGCGCATACGCCTTTACGATGCCCCGGTGGCGAGCATGCGTCTCGCCCCTTCGCACGAGGAGTCGCACGATGACCCGTTCCCACCCGAAACGAACCAGCGAGCTGGTCACCCGCGCGGCGCTGGTCGCCGTGACCGGCGCCGGCTTCGGCCTCGGACTGTCCGCCTGCTCCGACGTCACTGACGGCGAGTGTGTCCCCACCGACGTGTTCTTCCGCGAGAAGGTCTGGGCGCCGACGCTCGCTGCGACCTGCAGCTCGTGTCACAGCTCGACCGGCGCCGCCAAGCACACCAAGTTCGTGCTGACTCCCAAGGAAGTGCCCGGCTACCTCGAGGCCAACATGAAGTTGGTCCAGGACCTGGCGCGCTACGAGGTCGACGGCCTGCCGCTGATCCTGGCCAAGCCCTCGATGCGCGTCGAGCACGAGGGCGGCCTCCAGCTCAAGCCCGACAGCCAGGAGTACAACGACCTGCAGGCGCTGCTGAAGCGCTTCGACAACCCGGTCGAGTGCGAGGGCGCGGTCAACCTCGGCAACTACTTCGACGACGTCGAGCTGCTCGACGAGGTCGACACCCTGCGCAAGGCCACCCTCGCGCTGGCCGGGCGCCTGCCGACGCCAGAGGAGTACGAGGCCGTCCGCGGCTTCGGCATCGACCAGCTCGACCCGGTGCTCGACGCGGTGATGAAGGAGGACGCGTTCATCGACCGCGTCGTCGAGATCTACAACGACGTGTTTTTGACCGACCGCTACCTCGGCGGCAACGGGGCCGTCGAGCTGCTCAACGCCGAGAAGTACCCCGACGCCTACTGGTTCGAGGGCCAGCCGGACGACGTGCGCGAGCAGTACCGCTGGTACACCAACACCGGCGTCGCCCGCGAGGCGCTCAACCTGGTCGCGTGGATCGTCAAGAACGACCTCTCCTACAAGGAGATCGTCGAGGCCGACTACATGGTCTTCACGCCGTTCTCGGCCAAGGCCTACGGCGTCGACGTCAAGTTCAACGACCCGAACGACTGGAAGGAGCTCGCGCCCGGCAAGCTGCCCGGCATCCCGCACGCCGGCGTGCTGACCTCGGCGATGTGGCTGAACCGCTTCCCGACCACGCCGACCAACCGCAACCGCCACCGCGCGCGGATGACCTACAAGTTCTTCCTCGCCACCGACGTGCTGCGACTCGGCGAGCGGCCGATCGACCCGACCGCGATCAAGACGCCGAACGCCACGCGCGAGAACCCGAACTGCAACGTCTGCCACAACGTCATCGACCCGGTCGCCGGCTCGTTCCAGAACTTCAACGACAGGGGCGACTACCAGCCGCAGGCCGAGACCGAGGCGGGGGTCTGGTACCCGGAGATGCTGCTGCCCGGCTTCGGCGAGAAGCAGATGCCCGAGAGCGAGACCGCCAAGTCGGAGCAGTGGCTCGCCAAGCAGCTGACCGCCGACGACCGCTTCGCCCAGTCCGCCGTCAACATCGTGTGGCGCGGCCTCACCGGGGTGGAGCCGCTCAACGAGCCGTTCGACGCCGCCATGCCCGGCTTCGAGGAGGCGCTCAAGGCCTTCGAGGTCCAGGACCGCGTCATCAAGGGCATCGCCAAGAAGTTCAAGGAGAACAACTACAACCTCAAGATCGTGTTCCGCGAGATCATCAAGACGGACTACTTCCGCGCGAAGAACGTCCGCGGCGAGGTCGACGAGGTCCGCGCCCGCGAGCTGGCGCAGCTCGGCACGGCGCAGCACCTGTCGCCCGAGCAGCTCGCGCGCAAGATCGAGGCCGTCACCGGCTACCCGTGGCGCTACGGCGTCAACGACGCCGACCTGCTGCTCAACGAGAACGAGTACAAGATCTTCTACGGCGGCATCGACTCCGACTCGATCGTCAACCGGATCACCGAGCCGAACGGCATCATGGCGAACATCGCCCTGCGCATGTCGAACGAGATGGCCTGCCGCGCCACCTCGCGTGACTTCGCCAAGGACCCGTCGGACCGCCTGCTGTTCCCGTACGTCGAGACCAGCTTCGTCCCGCAGGACGACAACGGCTTCGCCGTCCCGGCCGTCAACGACGCCATCCGGGCCAACATCCAGCACCTGTACGACCACGTGCTGGGCGAGCACTACGACATCGGCGACCCCGAGATCGACGCCGCCTACAACCTGTTCTTCGAGATCTGGCAGGACGGCAAGGCGGGCCTGGCCGCCGGCACGTACACGGCCGACCCGCCGTGCCGGGCCGAGAACGACTGGTGGACCGGCAACCCGCTGCCCGAGGAGAACCGGATCACCCAGGACAACGACTACACCATCCGCGCGTGGATGGGCGTCCTCGCCTACATGCTGTCGGATTACCGCTTCCTGCACGAATAGGCCCCGAAGGAGGACATCATGGACCGTCGTAATTTCTTCAAGCTCATGTCCCTCGCGGGCCTCGCGGCCGTGTCCCCGACCGTGTTCGCAGGCCGGCGCCCGGGCGCCATCAAGAACCCGAACCTGCCGCCGCTGGCGGAGACCTACAGCGGCCCGCTGTGGGTGTTCCTCAACGCCGGCGGCGGGTGGGACCCGACCTCGCTGTGCGATCCGAAGGGCGGCAAGGGCCCCGACGATCCGGAGGCGATGAACCGGGCCTTCACGTTCGACCAGATCGAGGCCGCGGGCAACATCAAGTACCCGAACATCGGCACGATGGAGAGCCCGACCGCCTACCAGGACTTCTTCCAGAAGCACTACAAGCGGCTGCGCGTGATCAACGGCCTCGACATGCAGACGAACGGCCACGACAGCGGCTCGCGCCACTGCTGGTCGGGCCGCCTCGCCGAGGGCTACCCCAGCCTCGCCGCCCTGATCGCCGCCGTGCACGGCCACGCGCTGCCGATGAGCTACCTCAGCTTCGGCGGCTTCGACGACACGCAGGGCCAGGTCGCACGCACGCGCTCGGGCAACACCGCCGCCCTCGCTCGCATCGCCTACCCCGACCGCGCCAACCCGGAGGACGAGAACAGCCTGTTCCACTCCCCGGTCGCCAACGACCTGATCCGCAAGGCCCAGGAGGCGCGCAAGGAGCGGCTCCTCGCCACCGAGCAGCTGCCGCGCGTACAGAACGCGATCAGCAACCTGTACGCCTCGCGCACCGGCAGCAACGAGCTGAAGAAGCTGCAGCAGTACCTGCCGGACGAGCTCGACAACGGCCCGAACCCGCTGCGTCGCCAGATCCAGGTCGCGCTGGCCGCCTTCCGCGCCGGCATCACGATCTCGATCAACCTCGACATCGGCGGCTTCGACACCCACGGCAACCACGACGAGAGCCACATCCCGCGGCTGGTCCAGATCCTCGACGGCCTCGACTTCCTGTGGACCGAGGCCGAGATGCAGGGCATCGGCGACAACTTCGTCGTCCTGTGCGGCTCCGACTTCGGCCGCACCCCCGGCTACAACGACACCAACGGCAAGGACCACCACTCCATCACCAGCCTCATGATGATGGGCAAGGGCATCGGCGGGAACAAGGTCATCGGCGGCTCCGACGAGCGCCACGGGGCCTACAGCTGGGACCCCAAGACGCTCCAGCAGAGCGAGTCGGGCATCCACATCGAGCCGCGCCACGTCCACGCCAACCTGCGGCGCCTGGCCCGCATCGACGGCCACGACCTCATGAAGCAGTTCCCGATCGCCATCGAGAAGGGCGACGAGATGGACCTCCTCGCCTGATCCTGCGGGCGAGCGGCCCTCCCAGCGCGAGCGGCGTCCAGGCAGCCTTCGGGCTCCTGGAGCCGCTCGCGGCGCTTTTGCGGGGCGTCGCGCCGATGCGGCGCCCTGTGATAAGTTGGAGTCTTACGGGAAGCCCCAATGGCCACCACGCAGCCGACCGCTCGCCTCCTCGTCCTCGCCCTCGCCGCGTGCAACGGCGGCGACGCCCCCGCCGACTCTGCCACCGAGCCCGGCACCACGGGCGGCGAGAGCCCGACCTCGACCACCGACGGCACGGACACCGAGCAGCCGACCACCGGCGGCGTCGACGGCTTCGGCCCCGAGCAGGAGTTCGTGCTGCGCCTCAACGACGACCCCGTCCCGCCGCTCAAGCTGAGCCTCGACAAGGCCGAGGCGGCCGAGCTGTTCGGCGACACCGCCAAGGAGATCAAGCTGCTCGACATCGAGTCGGGGACCCTGCTGAAGAACACCCTCGACACGATCAAGAGCGCCTGCGGCACCGGCTGGCAGGCCGACAGCCCCGACCCGCAGCACGACTGCTCGGGCACCGACTTCAAGGGCCCCGACAACACCTGGAAGACCAGCGCCGAGTACTCGCTGATCCGGATCCTCACGATGACCCCGGCCAACGCCAAGGTCGAGGGCACCTCGATCGAGGGCATGCAGGGCCTGGCCGACGGCCTCGGGATCGGCGGCGGCTTCAGCCAGATCCTCTCGGAGACGCTCGGGATCCAGCGCACCGAGGAGTTCATCACCACGCCGGAGCTGGTCGTCGCGCTGCAGCGCAACCTCCTCGCCACCCACCCGCACATCGGCGGCGACGGCAAGTCGCTGCCGCTCTACCTCGACGACGCCCTGCAGGACCTCACCACCCTCGCCACCAAGCTCGGGCCGATGGGCTCGCACCCGGGCATCGTCGACCCGAGCTTCCCGATCAGCAGCGAGTGCCTCACCCCCGAGTTCGCCATGAACATCGAGGCCGAGAGCAACCTCCGCCTGCTCGACGGCATCGACCTGTCCAAGGGGAAAGATTACATGTCGACCGTCGTCGACGTGACCGGCCCGACCTTCGGCGACCCGCTCGAGTTCGACTTCAACGACCCGGCCAAGTTCTCGATCGTCGGCGTCGCCGAGCAGCCGCGCGTCGACCTCCGCTTCGCCATCTCCGAGCACGACGACTTCATCAACTCGTGCGCCGGCGACGACGCCTGCAAGCAGAACCTGCCCGAGAACCTCGACCTCGTGCAGGCGACCTGGCCCGGCTCCGCGTGGGCGATCGACCCGTGGCTGCTCGAGAGCGTGATCGTCGCCGGCGGCCGCGAGAAGTACAAGAACCGCGTGTTCGACAAGTGCTACGAGGTGCTGTTCTCGTGCAACCTCGGCGCCCACGTCTACGTCGGCCCCGACCCGCCGGGCTGGGCGCTGTTCGACGTGTTCCTCAACCTCGGCAACCCGCCGAAGGACCAGTACGTCTGGGAGCTGATCAACGAGGTCGCCCAGGTCGCCCTGCACACCCCGCCGAACATCGACATCCCCGAGGGCTCGGCCGACGTCGCCTTCACCCTGCGCGACATCGACATCGGCGTCACCGGCCCGCAGATCGCCGAGTCGGTGCGGCCCTACTTGCAGGAGCAGGGGCCCAAGATCGCCGACCTCCTGCTCGGCGACTACTGGAAGAACAACGGGCCCGTCGACTTCTACTACCGCCGCGGCGGCGACGGCCTGCCCTACCTGTTCTACGTCGCGCCCGAGGACCTGCCGCCGAACGCCGAGTACAAGCACCCCAACCCCGGCTTCTTCACCTGTCCCGAAGTACAGCCGAGCTGCAAGGCCTCCTCGACCAGCCTCCCCGGCGCGGGCGACGAGATCCGCGAGAAGCTGCGGCTCGACCCGGGCGAGACCGTCCTCTACGTGCAGGACGACGCCGGCGCGCTGTACCGGACTCGCTTCATCGTCCCCGAGGGCGACGCCAAGGAGATCACCGTCCGCGTCGCCGCCTTCGAGTGACGCGGCCGCGGCCTCACGCGCCGATCCGCGCCATCCGCTCGTACGCCTTCTGCCCGTCGTAGTGCGACACGAGCCGGCGCAACGCGTCCTCGAACAGCGTCTGCAGCGCCGGCTGGGTCGTGTTGGTCGCCGTGATCGGCACCGTGCTCTCGGCCGTGCCCTGGTAGATGAAGGCGTCGGCCGGGGCCCCGTAGGCGCGGATCCGGAAGCTCCATTGCATGCGCACGTAGACCCCCGAGGGCGTCCCCGGCCCGCGCGTGCCCACGAAGCTCGACAGCGAATTCACCAGCACCTCGCCGGTGAGGAAGATCCCGCTCGGCGCCGGCAGAGACGGCGGGCCCACCGTCACCGTCGTGAACAGCTGCGACATCGTCCGCTGCAGGTCGCGCTCGACGAACGTGTGCAGCCCGTACACCTCGATCGGCTTCACCCCCTGGCCGAGCGCCGTCATCGTGTCGGGCAGCTTGGTCGGGTCGAGGATGATGAACAGCGGGTGCTCGATCCGCCGCAGCTCGCCGGGCTGGGGGATCTTCGTCTCCATCTCGGCGACGTAGACCGGATGCATCGAACAGCCGGCCACGGCCAGGGCCAGGGCCAACAAGGTGGTTCGGAGCGGACGCATGACCGACCGAGGTTAACAGATCTCCCCGTGGCGGTCGCATTCGCCGCCGTCAGCCGTGAAGCCGGGGCGCGACCAAAAGCGAGAAGGCCAGGGTCTTGTGGACCGCTGGCCTTCTTTCTTCGGTGAGCCCGGTAGGAATCGAACCTACAACCCAGGGATTAAGAGTCCCTTGCTCTGCCAATTGAGCTACGAGCCCGAAGGGGCCCCCCTTCTACACGATCCCCATGGGGACGCAACAGGTATTTTCGCCGCGAGCGAGGTCAGGTCCCCCCGCCGGCGCCCGGAATCCCGGCGGAACCGCCTCTGTTCGTGTCTTTCGCGCCACGAACGCGCGACCTGGCGGTAAACCTGTGCGCTTGCGCATGGAGAATCGGTTCCGCCCCGCCTGCCCCGCCATGCGCCGACACCGACCCTGTCGGACCCGACGACGACGGCGGCCCGGGCGACGCCACCGGCTCCTGCCGAATGTCCGGCCGAGCTCGAGCCTTTTGCCGACCACGAGGCGTACGCCGCGGCGCTGGCGGAGGCGACCTGCGCCAAGCTCGCGGCCTGCGACTGCTCCGGCGTCCCGGAAACCTGCGTCGCCGACCCCACCGCCGCCGACATCGGCCGCAACAGGGTCTTCCTCGCCGCGGGCAGCCGTGTTCGACCCGGTGCGCGCAAGGCGGCGCTGCGGCAGGAGCCGTGTCCTGCGACCTCGACGCCGCCTCGCCCTGCGGCAGCTGCGACGTCTTGGAGGGCACGCGCGCTGAGGGCGAGGCCTGCGAGCTCATCGCCGGCACCGTCGACCCTGCGGCCCCGAACTGTTCTGCAACGGCGGTCGCTGCACCGCCGGGCTACCGAGGGTCGACGAGGGCGCCACGTGCGGGGAGAACGGCACCCTCGTCGGCTTTCTGCCGCGAGGGGCCGGCTCGGCGACTTCGACCCGGACCTCTGCGACCCATGCCGGCCGCCGGCGAACCCTGCCGCGACGGCTGCTGCGGCATCGACCTCTGGTGCGACGCGAGCGACCGCCCCACCGGCGTCGGTCGGGCCAACCTCCCCGGCGACGCGCCGTATAGCAGTGCGAGAGCTTCTGCGACGAGAGCGTGTGCAGCGACGCCCCCGGGTACTGCGTGCTCGACCGCTGACGCGCCGGGCGCCACGGACCCTGGCAAGCCGCGCATCGCGTACCATCCCCCTGCATGTCTCCCGCGGCGCATCAGCGGCTGTTCGCCGTCCTCGCGGTCGCGCTGATCGTCCTCCACGTCGACACCTGGAACGCCGGCCCCGGCCCGCTCGTGTTCGGCTGGCTGCCGTGGGACCTCGCCTACCACCTGGCGTGGATGGCCGCCGCCGCCGTCCTGGTGTTCTACATGACCTCGAGCGCGCTCTGGCCGGAGGACCCGGACGACCCATGAGGGCCCCTTACGACATGTTCCAAAGACCAGGCGGCGTACCCCATCGACCTGGCCCAAAGACCAGGCCATCACACGTCCATCGCCGAGGTCAGGCATGACCGCCCTCGCCATCACCTGGCCGGAAGACCAGGCTCTCGCATGAGCTCGCTCGCCGCGATCGGCCTGGTCGTCGCCGCCTACCTCGCCGTCACCCTCGTGATCGGCGCCGTCGCCTATCGCCGGACCTCCGGCACCCCGGAGGACTACTTCCTCGGCGGTCGGGCCGCGCGCACCTTCATCCTCTTCATGGCCCTGTTCGGCACCAACACCACCCCGTTCGTGCTGCTCGGGATCCCCGGCCTCGCCTATCACCAGGGCGTCGCCGTGTTCGGCCTCAACGCCGCGATCGTCGGCTTCGGCATCCCGCTGACCTTCTTCCTGATCGGCGAGCCGGCCCGCCGCGCCGCCCGGCGCCTCGGCGCGATCACCCCGGCCGAGCTCTACGCCGAGCGCTTCGGCTCGCCCGCGGTCGGCCTGGCCCTGTTCGCCGCCTTCTTCCTCTACACCCTCCCGTACATGGTCACCGCGGTGATCGGCGCCGGCCTCACCGCCGAGGTGCTGACCGAGGGCCACCTGTCCTTCGGGGCAGCCTCGGCCCTGATCCTCGGCATCACGATCGCCTACACCACCCTCGGGGGCATGCGCGCGACCATGTGGACGAACGTGTTTCAAGGCGCGACCTTCCTCGGCTTCATCGTCGCCGCCTTCTTCCTGATCGCCGACCGCCTCGGGGGCCTCGGCGCGGCCGCCACGGCCGTCCAGGCGCGCGCCCCTCACCTGCTCGAGAAGACCACCGCCGGCGCCTTCGCCCCGGGTCCGTGGGCCTCGTGGGCGCTGGCGATCTCGCTGACCGTGATCGCCTTCCCGCACATGCTCGTGCGGGTGTTCGCCGCCCGCGACGCCGCCGCGCTCAAGAACGTCTGCCGCCTCTACCCCTTCGTGCTCGTGCTCTTGTGGCTGCCGGCGGTGCTGTTCGGGGTGTGGGGCGCCGCCGAGATCCCCGGCCTCCAGGGCAAGGCCAGCGACGCCGTCTTCCCGCTGCTGGTCGCGCGTCACCTGGGACCTGTCCTTCAGGGCATGGCGCTCGCCGGCGTCCTCGCCGCCGTGATGTCCACCCTGGACGCCCAGCTGCTCACCCTCTCGTCGATGCTCACCCGCGACGTCCTGCGCCGGCTCTTGCCCGGCCTCGCCCCCGCGCGCGAGGTCGTGGCCGCGCGCCTGTTCACGCTCGCGCTGTCGGCCGCCGTGTTCGTCCTCGTGCTCGCGCGCCTGGCCTCGCTGTTCGACATCGCCGCCTTCAGCTTCTCGGGCTACGTCACCCTCACCCCCACCTTGCTGCTCGGCGTCCGCTGGCGTCGCTTCACCGCCGCCGGCGCCATCGCCTCGATCGCCGCCGGCAACCTCGCCCTCGGCCTCGCCTTCGCCGGAGTCCTGCCCGCCCCCTTCGGCGTCCTCCCGGTCGCCTGGGGTTTGGTCGCGGCCATCGCCGGCGCCCTCGTCGGCACCGCCCTGTCCCGCCCCCCGCCCGAGCCCGTAATCACCCGGGCCCTCGGCCCCGCCTGAGGCGACGCGTCGCGTCCCGAGCCGCGGCCGAAACACCGGCCGGAAGGCGCCCGCGAGCCCGACCGCGCCCCGGCCGACGCCGCCGCGACCGACGAGCCGCGCACGCACCTCTCCTACTTCGATCATCGCCCGATCGGGCCGGCATCGGACCACCCCGCTGGCCCGACCTCGTCCGGCGTATGCTCCTGCGGTGAAGCCGCGCGTCCTCCTCGCCCTCCTCGTCAGCTGCACGCCGACCGATCCCGGCAGCAGCGACGGCGACTCGGACGGCGAGACCACCAGCACCGCCAGCGGCAGCACCTCGGGACATGTCCCCCAGACCAGCTCCGAGCCCACCACTTCTTCCACCGCGAGCACGACCACCTCTACCACCGCGACCACCGACGACAGCACCACCGGCCCCGTCGCGGCCTGCGGCGACGGCGTGCGCCGGCCCGGCGAGTTCTGCTTCGCGCCCGGCCGCCACCTGCCGACCGGTCCGCGTCCGGTGGCCGTCGCCATCGCCGACCTCGACCTCGACGGCCACGACGATCTCCTGCTCGCCGACTTCGACGCCGGCGACCTGACCATTCAGACAGGTGACGGCGGCGGCCAGTTCGTCGCCGGCCCGGACCTCCCCACCTTCCTGCGCCCCCGCGACGCGATCGCCGTCGACGTCGACGGCGACGGCCGCCTCGACCTCGTGTTCGCCGATCCCGGCGTCGGCCTCGTCGGCGTCTACCGCCACGTCGGCCCCGGCCTCGTCTACGACCCGCCGCAGCCGGTCAAGGCCGGCAGCGAGCCGCGGGCCCTCGCGGCCGCCGACCTCGACGACGACGGCCTTGCCGACCTCGCCGTCGCCGACGAGGCCGGCGACGCCGTGCTCGTCCTCCTCAATGCCGGCGGCGGCGAGTTCGCCGACGCGGTCGTCCATCCGGTCGGCGACGAGCCCTACGACGTCATCATCGCCGACGTCGACGCCGACGGCCGCCTCGACCTCGTCAGCGCCGACCAGAACCAGGCCCGCGTCACCATCCTCCTGTCCGATGGGCCAGGCAGCTTCGTCGACGCCGGCCAGCGGTTCGTCAACCCCGAGCCGCGCCGGCTCGTCGCCGCCGACCTCAACCTCGACGGCCTGCTCGACCTCGCCACCGCCAGCTTCACCGCCGACCACCTGTCGATCTTGCCCGGCCTGGGCGGCGGCGAGTTCGGCGAGTACATCCCGATCGTCCTCGGCGAGGGCCTCTACGCGGTGATCGGCGCCGACCTCGACGGCGACGGCCCGCCCGAGCTCGTCGCCGTCGACCATACGCGGGGCGAGCTCGTCGTCATCGCCGGCCTCGGCGTCCAGGACATCGTCTCGATCGCGCGCTTCGAGATCGGCGCCGGACCGATGGACCTCGCCGCCGCCGACCTCGACGGCGACGGCGCGCTCGACATCGTCACCGCGGACGCCTTCGGCGCCGGCGCGACCGTGCTCCTCGCCGACCCCTGATCGGTCGTCCGCGGGCCGACAACCGCCTCTCGGGCAGGTTCCCGGCGTCTTCGCTAGTCGTCGCCGGGACCCGTCTCGGCGCACGTCCACGCGAAGTTTTTTTGCCGCGAGGAACCGCCGTCCATCACCCGTGTCTCGGCCCCCGTCGATTTCGGAGAGCCGTCATGCATCGCACCTCGCCCGTTCGTCCCGTCGTCCCGCACTACTTCGTCTCCCCGCAGCGCACCCGCCTCGTGCGCCTGCTCCCCGCCGCGGTGGCCCTCCTCGGCGCGCTGCTCCCCGCCTGCACCCCCGACCCGACCCTCGAGGAGATCGTCAGCGAGGACGGCTACGAGACCAACCGCTTCCTCCGCGCGATCGCCCGGCCGGACGTGATCGACGAGGAGCCCCCGCCCGAGGATCTCGCCAACAGCGACGACGAGGCCGCGGGCACCGGCCAGCGTCACAAGGGCGAGGAGGGCAAGATGGGCAGGCCCACCTCGAAGCACAAGTCGGGCCTCTACGCGATGAAGGGCCCGAAAGACGCCATCCCGCAGATGGCCACCGGCTTCAGCGGGCTCGCCGGCACCGAGATCGGCGAGGCCTACGGCGTCGGCGGCCTCGGCCTCGTCGGCACCGGCCGCGGCGGCGGCGGCACCGGCGCGGGCACGATCGGCAGCCCCTACGGCGCCGCCTATGCGGTCGGCAACGACGACGCCGACGTGTGGGGCGGCCTCGTCGGCCACCACTCCGCCGGCGGTCCGGGCGGCGATCGCTACGCCGAGGTGCAGGAGGCCGCGTGGTCGCTGACCCACGCCGCGCCGCTGTCGACCTTCTCGATCGACGTCGACACCGCCAGCTACAGCAACGTCCGCCGGTTCCTCGGCGACAACTGGCTGCCGCCGGCGGACGCGGTGCGCGTCGAGGAGATGATCAACTACTTCGACTACGCCTACCCGTCGCCCGCGGGCGAGCACCCGCTGGGCGTCGGCGCCGAGGTCGCCCCGTGTCCGTGGAAGAAGGGCCACCAGCTGGTGCGCGTCCACCTGCAGGCCAAGCGGATCGAGACCGACCACGTGCCGGCGCGCAACCTCGTGTTCCTGGTCGACACCTCGGGCTCGATGAGCGACGACGACAAGCTCGGGCTGGTCAAGAAGGGCTTGTCGCTGCTCGCCGAGCAGCTGCGCCCCGAGGACCGGATCTCCCTCGTCACCTACGCCGGCGACACCCGCGTCGCCCTGCCGACCACGCCCGGCAGCGAGAAGCAGACGATCCTGCGCGCCATCGATCGCCTCGGCGCCGGCGGCGGGACGAACGGCGGCGCCGGCATCGTCCTCGCCTACGCCGAGGCCCACAAGCACTTCGTCAAGGGCGGCATCAACCGCATCCTCCTGGCCACCGACGGCGACTTCAACGTCGGCCTCACCGACCACGACGACCTGATCAAGCTGATCGAGAAGGAGCGGCAGACGGGCGTGTTCCTGACCGTGCTGGGCGTCGGCCGCGGCAACTACAACGACCAGACGATGGAGCAGATCGCCGACCACGGCAACGGCAACTACGCCTACCTCGACTCGGAGAAGGAGGCGCGCAAGGTCCTGGTGGCCGAGGCCAGCGGCACGCTCGTCACCGTCGCCAAGGACGTCAAGCTGCAGGTCGAGTGGAACCCCAATCGCGTCGCCGGCTACCGCCTGCTCGGCTACGAGAACCGCACCCTGACCGCCGAGCAGTTCAACGACGACAAGAAGGACGCCGGCGAGCTCGGCGCGGGCGACAGCGTCACCGCGCTCTACGAGGTCGTGCCCGCCGGACGCCCCGTGCCCGGGGCCGCGGTCGACAGCCTCAAGTACCAGCGCCCCGCCGGCCCCGCCGACGCCGAGCTGCTGACGATCAAGGTCCGCTACAAGCAGCCCGAGGGCGACAGGAGCACCAAGTTCGAGGCGCCCGTGACCGAGGCCCACGCCGACTGGGACGAGGCCTCGCCGCAGCTGCGCCTCGCCGCCGCCGTCGCCGCCTTCGGCCTCAAGCTGCGCGGCTCGCCGAGCCTGGAGAAGTTCGACCTCGCCGCCGCCCGCTGGTGGGCCCAGTCGGCCGAGCTGCCCGACCCCGAGGGGCACCGCCGCGAGTTCGTCGCGCTGGTCGACAAGGCCCGCCAGCTGCTGAGCCGCGAGGCCGTCCACAGCCGCAGCGCCCTGCCCTGAGGACAGGCCCCTCAGGACATGGACCTCGGGACAGGCCCTTCGGGGCATGTCCCGAAATCTTGCTCACGGGTTGGCCGCCGCGTAGGCGTCGATCGCCGCGATGTGCCGCTGCTTGTCCTCCTCGCCGAGGAAGCTGGCGGCGAAGCTGTTCTTGGCCAGCGCGATCACGTCGTCGCGCGTCAGCCCGAGCTCGCGCACGCAGGCGGTGTAGTTGTCGCCGATGTAGCCGCCGAAGTAGGCCGGGTCGTCGGAGTTGATCGTCACCCGCAGGCCCCTGCCCATCAGCTGCTTGAGGTTGTGCTGGGCCAGGTGCGGGAACACCCGCAGCTTGATGTTCGACAGCGGGCACACGGTCAGCGGCACCTGCTCGCGCGCGAGCCGCTCGACCAGCGCGTCGTCCTCGAGGCAGCGCACGCCGTGGTCGATGCGCTGCGCCCCGAGCACGTCGAGCGCCTCGCGGATGTAGTCCGGCGGGCCCTCCTCGCCGGCGTGGGCGACCACCGGGAACAGCGCCTCGCGGGCCTCGGCGAACACCTCGCGGAACTTGCCGGGCGGGTTGCCCGACTCCGACGAGTCGAGCCCGACGCCGCCGATCCACGGGCGGAACGGCACCGCCAGGTGGAGCGTCTCGATGGCTGACTCTTCGGACAGGTGCCTCAAGAAGCAGAGGATCAGCTTCGACGTGATCCCGAGCCGCTTCTCGGCGTCGACCTGGGCCCCGTGGATCCCCGTCATCACCGTCTCGAACGGCACGTCGCGGCGGGTGTGCGTCTGCGGATCGAAGAACAGCTCGACGTGGCGCACGTTGTCGCGCGCCGCCCGCTCGAAGTACGCCCAGGTCAGGTCGTAGAAGTCCTGCACGTGCTGCAGCACGTCGGCGCCCTTGTAATAGATGTCGAGGAAGCTCTGGAGGTTGTGGAAGTCGTACGCCTTGCGTAGCTCCTCGACCCCCATCCATGGCAAGGCGATGCCGTTCCGGCGGGCCAGCGAGAACATCAATTCCGGCTCCAGGGTGCCCTCGATGTGGACGTGAAGCTCGGCCTTGGGGATGCCGCGGATGAATGTCTCGAGACGATCGGCCTGGGTCATCGGGTGCTCGGACCTTTTCAGCCCCTGCGGGGCGCTGTTGGAGTTAGGTGCCCCGCAGGGCGCGTGCAGTCAAACTCTGTACTTGGATGTCAGCGCAGGTGCCGGTGGCGGCGCAAGTCCTCGCGCGCAAGCCCGCCCCGCAGGTTGAATTCGAGCCTTCCGGGGCGCCTCGCGCGGAGCCCGGGCCGCCCCGTCGAACCCCGTTCCATGGTTTGCCCGGCGATACCCCGGGAGGCGTCGTGGTTCGCTCGCCGAGGGATCGCGCAACCCGCGGTGTCTGCGCGAACCCGGCCTGCCCGCTTTCATCCTCCGACCTCCGCAAGTCCCGCCCGGATGTCCGCGAGCGCGGCGTCGATGCGGCTGCGGTGGGTGCGGAACGACACCACGCAGATGCGCAGCACGAAGCCGCCGCGCACCATCGTGCCCGTCAAGAACACCCGGCCTCGCCGGTTGATCGCCGCCAACCACCGCCGGTTGTGCGCGTCGAGCTCCGGCCCCTCGGTCGCGCCGGCGGGCACGTGGCGGAACGCCAGCAGCGACAGCTGCGGCGGCGCCACCAGCTCGACCCCCGGCAGCTCGCGCAGCGCCGCCGCGCACACCTCCGCCAGGTCGAGCTTCTCGTCCAGCGCCCGCGCGAACACCCGCGCCCCGAGCAGCTTCAGCGGCAACCACACCCGCAGCCCGCGAAAGTCCCGCGACAGCTCCGGCGACAGCTCGCAATAGTCGACGAAGTCGGGGTCGTCCTGCATCGGCGGCAAGTAATCGGCCGGCGACCCGTGGGCCCGCCGCAGCGCCGCAGGGTCGCGGGCCAGGAGGCAACCTGTCCCATAGGGCAGGAACATGCCCTTGTGGGGATCGAGCGTGACCGAGTCGGCGCACTCGATCCCCGCCAGCGCCGCCCGCCCGCGCGCCGTGAGGCAGAAGAACCCGCCGTAGGCCGCGTCGACGTGCAGCCACAGCCCCTCGCGCGCCGCCAGATCGGCCAGCGCCGCGAGGTCGTCGACCGCCCCGGTGTTGGTGGTGCCGGCGTGCCCGACGACGAGGCACGGCCTCCGCCCGCGCGCCCGATCGGCGGCGATCGCCGCGGCCATGGCCGCCACGTCGACGCGGAAGCGCTCGTCGACGCCGATCTCGCGCACCTGATCGCGGCGGAACCCGGCCAGCCGCGCCGCCCGCTGGACCGAGTGGTGCGCCTGGTCCGACGTGTAGATCACGCCGTCGTCGAAGCGCTCGCCGAGCTTCTCGCTGCGCGCCGTCACCACCGCCGAGAACGTCGCCAGCGACCCGCCCGTGGTCAAAAAACCGCCGCTCCCGGCCGGCAGCCCGACGATCTCCGCCAGCCAGCGGACCGCGTTCGTCTCGAGCTGCACCAGCCCGGGCGCCGCCTGCCACACCCCGACGTAGCGATTGGTTGCGTCCGCGATCAGGTCGGCCACCGCGGCCAGGAACAACCCGCCGCCGGGCACGTACGCCAGGTAGCCCGGGCTCGCGGTGTTGAAGGTGCAAGGGACCGCGCGATCGAACAGGACCCCGAGGACATGCTCGAAAGGACACCCTTCCGCCGGCAGCCCCTCGCGCAGCGTCCGGGCCAGCGCCGCCCCGCCCGCGACGTCGCAGACCGGCATCGCCGGCAGCGCCTCGATGTGCGCGCCGATCCGCTCCATCGCCGCGGCCACCAGCGCCCGCATCGCCGCCGCGTCGGGTTCGAGTTCGGGCGTGGGAGAGTCGGGCGGAGGCGTCGCAGACACGCACCGGGCGTACGCCAAGCCCCGCGAAAACACCAGCCGCGCGGCGCACGAATCGCCCGAGCTCCCCAGCCACGAGGAGCGAGGCGCGCCGCGCTCGTCATGGTCTTGTGAGATCGCGTACCACGACCTCCCGGCGCCCGCGCCATCTTCCTCTATCCTTCGCCGGTGTCCGACCATCCTCCGCGGCGCGAAGTGGTGCACGGCGACGCCGTCGCCTGGCTCGCCGAGCGACCTGGCCTCGAAGACAGCTCCGTGATCGCCACCATGCCGGACGTCAGCGAGCTCGGGGTCAGCCTCGAGCGCTGGCGCGAGTTCTTCCTGAGCGCCGCGCGGGCGGTCCTGCTCGCCGCGCCCGCCGACGGCCTCGCCGTCTTCATCCAGACCGACAACAAGCACGAGGGCCGCTGGGTGTCGAAGGCCGGCCTCGTGCTGCGCGTCGCCGACGAGCTCGACGTCCCGCTCCTCTTCCACAAGATCGTGTGCCGGCGCCCGCCCGGCAGCCTCATCCACGGCCGCCCCGGCTACTCGCACATCCTCGCGTTCTCTCGCCGCGCGCGCGACGACGCCGATCATCCGACCCCGGACGTCCTGCCCGACCTCGGGGCCATGCCGTGGAGCCACAGCATCGGCACGCGCGCCGCCGAGGCGGCCGTCGCCGCCGTGCGCCGCCTGTCGCCCCGCACCACCCGGATCGTCGTCCCGTTCTGCGGCCTCGGCACGATCCTCGCGGTCGCCAACGCCCGGGGCTTCGACGCCGTCGGCATCGAGCGCAACCGCAAGCGGGCCGAGGCGGCCCGCACCTTCGAGCTCGACCCCGCGCCGGCCGTCAAGTGATCCCGCGGGCGACATGCCTCATGCGACATGCTCGAAACGACATGTCTGTTTCGCCATATCAATCCTGACGGCTCACCGCTCCGAAGCCGGCTGGCACCGGCGCCTCGTCTCAAAGGACAGACTGGCGGCCCGAACCGCGTAGGACTTCGACGGCTGACGCGGCGTCACATGTCCCCGAGGGCAGCCCCGCAGCCCGCCCCCGCCGCATTCGCCGTGCTACCTGTCCGCAAGGACACCTCACTCCGGATCGCGGAACACCGGGGCCCGGCGCTCGAGCACCGCGCGGACCGCCTCCATCTGGTTCTCGCCGCCGAGCAGGGGCAGCTGGAGCTCGGTCTCGCGGCGGAACGCGGCGGCCGTGTCGAGCTCGGGGGCCTCGTTGCACAGCGCCTTGGCCGCGCGGATCGCCTGCGGCGACTGCCCGGCGATCGTGCGTGCCAGCTCGCGGGCGGCGGCCAGCGGGTCGGCCTCGACGCGCGTCACGAGCCCGAGGCGAGCCGCCTCCTCGCCGGTCACGCTGCGGGCGGTGTACATCAGCTCGCGGGCGATGTCGGCGCGGACCAGCCGCAGCAGCGTCTTCGACGCGCTCATGTCGGGGATGAGGCCGTAGCGCAGCTCCATCACCGCGAGCTGGGCGTCGGGCGCGGCGAGCCGGACGTCGCAGGCGAGCGCGAGCTGGAGGCCGCCGCCGATCGCGGCGCCGTGGATCGCGGCGATCACCGGCACGGGCACCTCGGCCCAGATCCAGCACGCGAGCTGGGCCAGGTTGGCGGCCGCGCCGGCCTCGCGCGCGAGCAGCTTCTGCCCGATCTCCGGCGCCGCCAAAAAGGCCCCCCAGTCGAGGCCGGCGCAGAACGCCTTGCCCTCGCCGTGCAGCACGACCACGCGCACCTTGGGGTCGGCCGCGACCTGGCGACCGGCGGCGACCAGCGCCTCGAACATCGGCAGGTCGAGGCCGTTGCGCTTGTCGGGGCGGTTGAGGCGGACGTCGGCGACTCCGGCGTCGACGGAGACGATCACGCGCGGCGGGCTCTCGCTCATACGCGCCATGATAACCGATCGCGCGGGCTCAGGCGGACCGGCGCGCGAGCCAGCGGAACACGATCACGTGGCCCGCGAGCGCGGCCCCGACGCAGAACGGCACGATCCAGCCGTAGGGGAAGTGGAACGCCAGCAGCACCGCCGGATCCCTGGTGAAGTGGCGGAACGGCACCGGCGACGACAGCACCGCGATCGTGGCGACGTTGACCAGCAACGCGGTGCCGAGCAGGTTGAACGCCCACACGAGCGGCCGCGAGGGCCCGCGCCGCCACAGCCACAGCCCGGCGAGCGCCGCGGCGATGCCGGTGACGATGTCGAGGTTGCAGGCCTCGTAGGTCATCTGGATCGGCAAGGTGCCCTGGCGGTACCAGCTGTGCAGCACCAGCTCGAGCGGGAGGCGAAACGCCTGGAAGCCGACCAGCGCGGCGATCGGCACGCCGGCCGCCAGGCGCGCCCCGGGCCGCGTCAGCGCGAACGCCAGGGCGACCGCCAGCGAGCCGGCGAAGAAGAACAGCGCCCGCGGCGGCAACGTGTCGGCCTCCAGCACCCCCGACCACGACACGAGCCCGGTGGTCGCCAGCCAGGCGAGCGCGCCCGCGGCCGTCCCGATCGTCCACCGCCGCACCTGCGCCGGCGGCTCGCCGAGCGCTCGTCCCGCCCGCGCGGTGGCGAGGACGAGCATGCCGACGACCGCGGCGACGATGACGACGAAGGCGGCGGTGCTGGCCGCGGAGGGGATGATCATCGGCGGGACGGTCACGGCGACTCCTCTGCTGAGCGTATCAACGAGTAAAGCGCTTGCTATCAAAAAATGTAGTATGCAGAATGAGACCCGTGACCGAGCGTCGCGGCTACCACCAGTTCTGCGGGGTCTCGCGCGCGCTCGACATCGTCGGCGAGCGCTGGACGCTGCTGCTGGTGCGCGATCTGCTGCTCGGCGGCCGCCGCTTCAGCGACCTGCTCGCCGCCCTGCCCGGGCTGACGCCGAATTTGCTGTCGCGCCGCCTGAAGGAGATGCAGGCGCACGGCCTCGTCGCCCAGCGCCGCCTGCCGCCCCCGCACGCAGCCACGCTGTACGAGCTGACCCCGCTCGGGCGCGAGCTCGAACCCGTGGTGTTCGCCCTCGGCCGCTTCGGCGCCCGCTGGCTCGGCGCCCCCACGGCCGACGACCGCACCGACCCGCGCTGGGCCATGGTCTCGCTCAAGCGCCGCTACGTCGGCAGCGATCGCCCGCGGTGCGCCGAGCTCCGCGTCGACGGCCTCTCCTTCACCGTCCGCACCGGCGGGCCCGCGGCCGAACTGGTCGACGGGGCCCCGACGGCCGCGGAGCTGGTGCTCGCCGGTCCGCTGCGCAGCTTCGCCGCGTGGATCGTGCAGGGCGCCTCGGCGCGCGCGCTGGTGAGCGAGGGAGCGCTGGTCCGCGAGGGCCCGGCGCAGGCGCTGACCGACCTGGCCCGCGCGTTCGGCCTGCGACCGTAGAGCGAATCTGTCTCTTCGGACACCTCGCGTCGCAACTTCCTCGCGCCTGTCGCTTCGAACATTCGCCTCGCGTCGCAACCTCACCGCACTGTCGCCTCGCCTCGCGACCTCCGCGTGCCTGTCTCTCCGGACCGGCCCGCGCGTCGCGGCCTCGCCATACCAGTCTCTTCGGACATCCTCCCGCGGCGCAGGCCGGGCGCGTGAACTACCGCTGACCCCGCCCGCCGGGCCCGCCGGCGCGCCGGCGAGCGTCCCGCGCCTCCCGCGCAAAACCGCCCCTCCCTCGCGCGCGCGACCCTCCTGCCCCGCGGACCTCGTCGCGCTCGCGCCTGCGGCCCGGCGGGGTATCGTCTCTTGCGATCATGCCGGTCGTCCGAGTCCACGACGCCCAGCCCGACGACGACCTGTTCGCCTACCTCGCGCGCACCGGCGGCGACGAGGCGCGGCGGGCGGCGCTGGTCGGGGCCGCCAACGAGTTTAAGGAGGGCGACGCCGCCCTCGGCCTCGACGCCGCCGACCTGTCCTCGCGGACAGCCGCGCGCCGGCTCCTCGCCAACACCCCGGTCGGCCGGCTCGCGGCCGCCCCGCTGTTCCGCGACGAGCTGTACGACGCCCTCCAGGCCGCCCTCGACCCGTGCGCCGCGGCCCACGTCGCCGGATGGTCTTTGGGCCAGCTCAAGACCTTCGTCCTGACCGCGGGCGAGGCCGAGGTGACCCAGCTCCTGCCGGGCCTCGCCAGCGACGTCGTCGCCTGTCTGGTCAAGATCATGAGCGACGCCGAGCTCGTGGCCCTCGGCGCGCGGCTGTTCCACCCGCTGCCCGGCAGCCGGCTCGGCGCCCGCGGCTACCTGGGCGCGCGGATCCAGCCGAACAGCCCGACCGACCACCCCGACGACATCCGCTGGCAGGTGCTGGCCGGCTGGTCGTACGCCGTCGGCGACGTCGTCCTCGGCACCAACCCGGTGTCGTCCGAGCCGCGCTCGGTGGCCGCGGTCGAGGCTGCTCTTTGGGACATCCTGGTCGGCTTCGGCCTGCAGGACACCCTGCCCCACTGCGTCCTCGCCCACATCGACGTCCAGGCCGAGGTCGAGCGCCTCGCCCCCGGCACCACCGGGATCTGGTTCCAGAGCATCGCCGGCTCCGACGCCGCCAACGCCACCTTCGGCCTCGACCTCGACCGCCTGCGCCGCCACGCCCGCGGCCGCACGGGCCGCTGGGGCCTGTACTTCGAGACAGGTCAGGGCGCCGACTTCACCAACGGCCACGGCCGCGGCGTCGACATGGTCGTCCACGAGGCGCGCAAGTACGGCCTCGCGCGCCTCCTGAAGGCCGACATCGCCGACGCTCGCCGCCGCCTCGGCCTCGACCCGGCCCCGTGGGTCCACGTCAACGACGTCGCCGGCTTCATCGGCCCCGAGGTGTTCCGCACCCGCGAGCAGCTGGTGCGGTGCTGCCTCGAGGACATCGCCATGGCCAAGCTGCACGGCCTGATGATCGGCCTCGACGTGTGCGCCACCCTGCACATGGACATCGGCCTCGACGACCTCGACTGGTGCCTCGAGCGGATCGCCCCGGCCTGCCCGGGCTACCTCATGGCCCTGCCGACCAAGAACGACCCGATGCTCGGCTACCTCACCACCGCCTTTCAGGACCACGTGCGCCTGCGCGAGCGGTTCGCCACCCGCGTCGACGATCGCATGTGGGCGTTCTTCCGCGACCGCCTCGGCGTGGTCGACGAGCGCGGGCGGCCGACGGCGCGCTTCGGCGATCCGGTGTGGGTCTACTTGCAGTGGTGCCGCGCCCGCGGCGACGCGCGCCCGGCCGACGTCGTCGCCGGCGAGGGCCAGGCCGCCCTGGCCGCCGTGCGGGCCCGCGGCGTGGCGATCGGCGAGGGCCACGGCGACCGCCCGTGGGACCTCCCGCCCGCCCTCGACGCCGAGGTCCGCTCGCTGTGCGCCGACGCCAAGGCCAGCCTGCGCGCCGAATGGAGGCCCGAGTTCGTGGCCAAGATCCCCGGCGCCCGCCGCCTCCGCACCCGCGCCGGCGACCGCGACGAGTACATCCTGCGCCCGCCCACCGGCGAGGCGCTGAGCCCCGCCGCGCTCGCCGAGCTCCATGGCCTGAAGGACAGCTACGCCGGCCGCTTCGACGCCGTCCTGGTCGTGTCCGACGGCCTCAACGCCCGCGCGCTGATGGACGACCACCACCTGTTCCCCTTCCTCGACGTCCTCGCCCCCGAGCTGCGCGCCGCCGGCCTCGCGCTCGCGCCCGACGTGTTCGTGCTCCACGGCGGCCGCGTCCGCGCCGGCTACGCCGTCGGCGCGGCCCTGTTCGCCGACCTGCCCGGCCCGCGCCGCCTGATCCACGTCATCGGCGAGCGCCCCGGCACCATGCACCACGCCTTCTCAATCTACCTCACCGCGGCCGACGGCGCGGCCTGGGCCGACCCGCGGGCGATCGATCACCACATCACCCGCGTGATCTCCGGCGTCGCCGACACCGCCTACCCGCCCGAGCGAGCCGCGCGCGACGCCGTCGCCATGCTTCAGGACATGTTTTCAAAGGCATGCCCGTTCGAACATGCCTCTCGGGGCATGTCCTGAGCGACTCGCCCCCGGCCCCGGGCCGCCGACCCTCTCGCGCGCCCCCGTGCCCGGCGCATCCCCAAGGCGCCGGTCGAGGCGTCGCGCGCCGCGCCGCAGCCCCCGGCGTCATCAGATGCTCTTCACGGCATGCTCTTCACGACATGTCTACTCGGTCACGTTCTCCGAAGCCCTACCGCCGCCGCTTGGCCGGCTCGTTCGGGCGCGAGTGGGTGATCGCCCCGGTGGTGCCCGGCCGGCGCTCGCTGCCGGCCTCGGCGGGGAACAGCGCCTGGTGCCCGTGGCGCTCGCGCACGGCCGACAGGACCGCCTGCAGCGCCGCGCTGCGCGGCGGGGGCTCGCTCGCGGGCCCGAGCAGGTCGAGCTGGACCTCGCGCTCGGGCGCCTCGAACTGGCTGACGCTGACGCCGGTCAGGCGGAAGCCGCGGCCGTCGGTGTCGACCGCCTCGAGCAGGCGGCAGGCGGCGCCGTGGATCTCGCGGTAGTCGTCGGTCGCGCGCGGCAGGGTGATCTGGCGCGTCTCGGTGACGAAGTCGCCGTCGCGGATCTTGAGGCTCACGCAGCGGGCGCGCAGGCCCTGGGCGACCAGGCGGTCGGCGACCCGCGTCGCCTGCGACAGCAGGCAGCGGCGCAGGGCGGGCACGCCGACGACGTCGACCGCGTAGGTGTCCTCGTGCCCGAGCGACTTGGCGGCGCGGTCGGGCACCACCGCGCGCTCGTCGAGCCCGAGGCTGAGGCGGTACATGTGCTGCCCGTGCGCCCCGAACATCTCGACCAGCGCCGCCTCGCCGAGCCGCCGCAGGTCGCCGACCGTGTGGACCCCGCGGCGCTGCAGCTTCTCCTGCGTGCGCGGCCCGACGCCCCACAGCTCGCCGATCGGCAGCGGCGTCAGGAACTCGAGCTCGGTGCCCGCCGGGATCTCCGTCAGCCCGTCGGGCTTGTGCATGCCGCTGGCGATCTTCGCCAGGAACTTCACGCTCGCCAGCCCGACCGAGCACGTCAGCCCGACCTCCTGATGCACCGCCACCCGCAGCGCCTCGGCCACCCCGCGCGGCGGCCCCCACAGCCGCTCGGTGCCGGCGAGGTCGATGAACGCCTCGTCGATCGACAGCCCCTCGACCAGCGGCGAGAAGCGCTCGAACACCGCGAACACCGAGCGCGACACCTCGGCGTACAGCGCGTGCCGCGGCGGCACCACCACCGCCTGCGGGCACAGCCGCAGCGCCACCGCCATCGGCTGGGCCGAGCGGCAGCCGAACTTGCGCGCCTCGTAGCTGGCCGCCGCCACCACCCCGCGCCGCCCGGCCCCGCCGACCAGCACCGGCAGCCCGCGCAGCTGCGGCTGCTCGCGCACCTCGACCGAGGCGAAGAACGCGTCCATGTCGACGTGCAGGATGGCCCTCGCGCCCCCCGCCGGCCCGGCCCCGCCGACCATGTCCGTCGCGCCGCTCACGCCGAGCGAAGCCTAGCGCGCCCGCGCCCGCCCGTCACGCGCGCGAACGCGCGCCCGCGCCTCCGCCGCCGGTCGGCGAAGCTGACTCCGTCGCCATGTCTCGAGCGACATGCCCTTCCGGGCATGCCCCGAAGCGCATGCTCTCTCGGGCATGTCCTTTTGATCAGCTCTTCGGCTCGACCTCGAGCTCGGGCAGCCCCTCCAGCTTGCGCTCGTCGCAGCTCTGCGACGGCGGCGGCGCCGGCACCAGCACCTTCAGGCTGCGGGGCACGCACTCGACGGTCACGGGCGTCTCGCCGACGTCTTCGCCGTCGATGAGCACCGGCTGCGGCGGGTCGGCGCGGATCGTCGCGCGCGTCACCGGCAAGAAGCCGATGTCGTCGCGGGTCGCGGGGTTCTGGCTGAGCCCGGAGCGGTACAGGTGCAGCGCCGTGCCGATGCCGGAGCCGAGGTCGTCGAAGGCGATCAGGGTGACGTCGAGCTTCCCGTCGTCGCCGCACACCGTCGTCGGCCCCTGGGCGAACAGCGTGTGCAGCGGCGCGAGGTTGGCCACGGCGACGTTGGTGACCTTGCAGCGGATGATCTCGCTCTCGGTCTCGAGCTCGAGCGAGAACGGCTCGAGCTCGGACAGCCGCTGCAGGCCGGTGGCGATGTACGCGAGCAGGCCCCAGCGGTTCTTCGCCTCGCGCGACGTCTCGCCGATCGCGGCCGCGTGGAAGCCGACCGACGCGAACAGCAGCGCCGTGCGCCCGGCCGCGCGGGCGGTGTCGATCGCGTGCGGCTGGCCGGTGCAGGCGTTCTCGAGCGCGCCCGCGAGGTCGAGCGGGATCGAGAGGGCGCGCGCGAAGCTGTTGGCCGTGCCGCGCGGGAGCACGGCCAGCGGCACCTCGCCGCCGATCAGGCGCGAGGCCACCAGCGACACCGTGCCGTCGCCGCCGGCCGCGATCACGACCGCCGGCTCGCTCGCCAGCGCCGCCGCGGCGCACGCGTCCGCGTCACGCTCGGGGCTGGTCTCGAACACCGACAGCGCGTACGTCTGTTCGAGCGCGGCGACGACCTGGGACAGCTCGTCGCGGGCTGCGCCGGCGACCGGGTTCCACACCAGCGCGGCGCGCGGCTTCACGACGGCCTCCGGCGCGCGGCGAGGCGAGCGACCCGCGCACGCCGCTCGGCGGGCGAATCATGGGGGCCCGGGCGGTCGAGCCCAGGCGGCGTCGTCTGCCGCGTTGCGGTGTTCATCTCCGGAGTGTGCCACGCTTCACGACGTGAGCGGCGACCTCGACATCGACGCGCTCCTGGCCGAGTACGGGCTCCGCGGCGGTGAGGCGCGCGATCTGGGCCGGGCCGCGCTCGAGGCCGCCGGGCTCACGCGTCCGGGCAAGCGCAACCTCGCGGCCGGCAAGCGGCCGCGCGTCGAGGAGGTCATCGCCGAGCAGTTCGTGCGCACCTGCTCGCGCCCCCACTGCCGCGCCGCCGCGGCGGCCGACGGGCGGATCGTCGTCGACCTCGACGCGCCCGCGGCCCGACTGTGCGAGTTCTGCGGCGGCTCGACCAACCGCAGCGCGTGGGAGCGGGCGCTCGCCGCCATGGCCCGGCGCGACTGGCATCGCCTCGTCGTCGTCGGCGGCTCCCCGCCGCTGCACCACGAGCTGCGGGCCCTCGTCGGCGGGCGCATCGATCTCCGGCTCGTCGACGGCACCGCCCGCCGCACCGCGCACGACGCCGCGCACGACCTCGCGTGGGCCGACCGGATCGTCGTCTGGGGCGCCACCTTGCTCGACCACAAGGTCTCGCAGCTCTACACCGATCGCCGCTCGCCGAAGGTCGTCACCGTCGCGCGGCGCGGGCTCACGGCGCTGGCCGAGACGATCATCAAGACCGCCGAGTGAGCGCGCCGGCCGCAGCGCGCGATCGCGCTCGTTGCGCACCAAGAAACCCGTCAGGTCGACGGACTGCGTGAATCGCCGAGGCGGCTGCCGCGCGAGGGGCCGGATCGACGCGCGCCAACCGGTGCGTCAGCCGCACGGCCGCCGCCGACTTGTTGCATGCGCGATGGACGGCATCCTCCCAGCGATGTCGTCCACCCCCACCGACTCGGTGGTCGCCACCTTGCTGCGACTCGGCGTCATGGGCAAGTCCGACTGGGACGGCGCGCTGCAGCAGGTGCTGGAGATCTGCTGCGACCTCCTCACCGTCGAGCGCGCGAGCTACTGGAGCTTTCGCGACGACCCCGCCGCGATCGCCTGCGAGCTCGGCTATGTCCACAGCAAGCGGCTCCTCGAGCGCGGCATGGTCGTCACCGAGGGCAGCGCCCCCGACTACTTCGAGCTGGTCCGCAGCGTCAACGTGCTGGCGATCCGCGACGTCCGCGAGGACGCGCGGATGAGCGCGCTGAGCGGCTATTTCCACACCCACGCGATCCGCGGGCTGCTCGACGTGCCGGTGTTCGCCCAGGGCCGTCTGGCCGGGATCCTCTGCCACGAGGCCGTCGGCGAGCCGCGCGACTGGACATCGCACGACACCGAGCTCGCGCTGACGCTGAGCCAGACCCTCGCGCGCCTGCTCGAGGCGCGCGCGCGCGACCACGCCGAGCAGTCGGAGCGGCGGGCCGCCTTCCTCGCCCAGGTCGCGAGCGCGCTGGCCGACACCCTCGACCCCGCGCGCGCCGGCGAGATCGTGGTGCGCCGCGGCATACCTGTCCTCGGGGACATCTGCTCATTGATCGGCTACGACGGCCGCCGGGCCTGGCGGATCGCCGCCGCCCACGTCGAGCCCGCCGGCCAGCGGATCCTCGACGAGCTGTGCGCCCGCTACGGCGCCGACATCGACGGCCCCGGGCTCGGCATGCAGGCGCTGCGCGAGCGCCAGTCCTTGCTGCTGCCGGTGGCCGACGAGGCGACCCTGCGCGAGGCCGGCCTGGTCGACGGCCACATCGAGCTGCTGACCGCCCTGCGCGTGCGCAGCGTGCTGTCCGTGCTCCTGCGGGTCCGCGACGAGATCACCGGCGTGCTCACCTTCGCCGTCCGCAGCCGCCACTACGACCGCGAGGACATGCGGTTCGCCGAGGCCTACGCCCAGCAGGTCGGCACCCTGCTCGAGAACGCCAAGCTCTACGCGCAGGCGCAGGCGGCCATCGGCGCGCGCGACGAATTCCTCAGCCTCGCCGGCCACGAGCTGCGGACCCCGTTGACCGCGCTGCAGCTCGCGGTCGAGCTGCTGCGCAAGGCCCTGCCGCCGACCACGCCGACGGCGCAGCGGGCGGTCGACACCATCGCGCGTCAGACCACCCGGCTGTCGCGGCTCACCGAGCTCATCGTCCTCACGGCCCGGCAGTGCGACGGCGAGCTGCCGCTGCGGTTCACGCGGCTCGACCTCGCGGAGTTGGTCCGCGCCGTCACCCGCGACTTCGCCGACCTGTTCGCGCGCGCCGGCTGCGACCTGCGGCTGCACGCCGACGACGGCGTCGTCATCGACGGCGACGAGACCGGCCTCGAGGTCGTCGTCTCCAACCTTCTGGCCAACGCGATCAAGTTCGGCAAGGGCGAGCCGGTCGAGGTCAGCGTCCGGCGGCACGGCGGCGCCGTCCGGCTCGTCGTCCGCGACCACGGCATCGGCATCCCGCTGGAGCGGCTCGAGAGCGTGTTCGACCGCTACCAGCGCGCCGTCTCGCTGACCCACTTCGGCGGCCTCGGCCTCGGCCTGCACATCACCGCCAAGATCGTCGACGCCCACCGCGGCACGATCCGGGCCGACAGCCGCCCCGGCGAAGGGGCCACCTTCACCGTCGAGCTGCCGGTCGCCGCGCCCGCGTGAGCGTCACATCGGCACCACCGGCGCGCACGTCGACACCCCGGCCCCGACGATCAAGAGCGGCGCGTCGCTCGTCAGCAGCTCGAGGTCCTGGATCCCGTTGTTGTCGCTGTCGTCGTAGTCGAGGCGCGTCACCTCGCTGGCGACGAAGTCGTTGTCGCTGTCGGTGAAGAAGTAGAAGTCACCGGCGAAGAAGGCGAACGCGAACGCCCCGTTGTTGATCTCGAGCCCGCCGAGCGGCAGCACGTCGAGCGCCGCCCCGGTCGCCTTGTCGACCTCGACCAGCTTGGCCGGCCCGGTCCCGCCGAACTCGAACGCGCGCCCGTCGCCGGTGCCGGTCAGCTCCGCGCCGTCGAAGTTGGTCTTGCCGAGCTTGGCCAGCTGCAACGAGACCGGGTCGATGCTGATGAAGTCGCCGATGTTCGGCCCCTCGCTGAACGGCCCGATCCCGCTGTACGTGTTGCCGTAGATCCGGTCGCACTGGTCGAACTGGCTGTTCGACACGAACGCCATGCCGAAGTTGTCGACCCCGAGCTGGCCCGCCACGTAACCGGGGTCCTCGCAGTTCGACACGTCGGTCACGTCGACCTTGCGCAGCTCGCCGCCGACGAACTGGACCCACGCGAAGCCCTGGCGGTCGACCGCCATCGAGAACGTGCTCGAGAGCCCGCCGCAGTCGAGCTCGCCCAGCATCGTGAACGAGTTGGTCTCGGGGAAGTACTTCCACAGCTCGGCGTCGCCGGAGAGCACGAAGATCCCGTCGTCGAGCGGCACCTCGATGTCCGGGCACGCGCACGGCGCCGGCGGCTCGTCGGTGGTCTCGCCGTCGGTCGTCGTCGTCGTCGTCTCGGCCTCGGTGGTCGACGTCGTGGTCGTCGTCGTCGTCGTGTCGACCGGGTCGGTCGTCGAGGTCGTGGTGGTGGTCGTCGTCGAGTCGGTCGTGGTGGTCGTCGTCGAATCGGTCGACGTCGACGTCGACGTCGTGCTCGTCGTCCCGGTGTCGCTGTCGGTCTGCCCGCCCTCGGTCACGGTCGTCGTCGTCGTCGGCGTCGTCGTCGTCGTCGGCGTCGAGGTGGCGGTGGGGTCGTCGCTCGTGTCCGTCCCGGTCGACGACGCGCTCACGGCGGTGGCGGACGATTGCACGCTGTCGCCGCACGCAGCGACGAGCACCAGAGAGGCCAGCAAGGTAGGACGCATCATCGCGGCCGAGGATACGCCGCCCGGCCCGCGCACGCGAGCGCCCGCCGCCGAGCTCGGTCGTCGGTGGCCACGACGACGCCTCGCCGTCGGCGAGCCGGTGAGAATTTCCCCCGGGCCGCGCCTCGGGCACGCGACCGCCCGGAGAGGCGGCGCTCCGCGAACGCCTCGCCTGGCTCGTCCTCGCCGCCTGCGGACGCTCACGCTACGGACTGAACATCGCCAGCCACGCGTCCGACGTGTCGCCGTTCCCCATCTCGCCGGCGACGACGATGCGATCCTCGGCCGTCAGCGCCACGGCCATGCCGAAGCCGCCGCTGCCGCCGGCGATGATCCGCTCCCACCGCAGCTCGCCCGCCGCGGTGAACTTGCACAGCAGCGCGTCGCTGAAGCTCGAGCCGACCACGATCACGTCGCCCTGGGAGTCGACCGCGACGTCGTTGCCGCGACCGTCGGTCATGCACTGCGTGTGCGACCACTCGCTCTCGCCCGTGCTCGACAGCCGGCGCACCACGGTCCCGAACGAGGCCGCCAGGATGTCGCCGTCGCCCGCTCGCGCCAGCCCGCGGACCATGTTCTCGCTCATCGGCACCGCCTGCGACCACAGCTCGGCCCCGCTGTCCGGCTGCAGCGCGAACAGCAGCTCGCCCGACGGCGGCGGCGGCGGCGTGTGGAAGCCGACCACGATCTGATCGGCCGCGACGTGCAGCGCAGGCCCGAGCTCGTACAGCGGCTCGCTCTGCATCGGCCGCGCGTGGGTCCACTGCACCGCCCCGTCCGGCGCGTACCGCTGCACCCACAGCTCCGCCAGGCCGCCCTCGACGCTGCGCACCCCGGCGAGCACCAGATCACCCTCGGGCGTGCGCGCGACCTCGAGCGCGAAGTCGTCGCCGAGGCCCGAGCCGACGATCTCCTCCCACACGATCGCGCCGTCGCCGTCGAGCTGGGCGATCCAGGCGTCCCGCTGGTCCTCGCCGAGCGTCATGCCGACCACGTCGATCGTCGCCTCGCCGACCGCCACGCCGTGGATCGAGTCGAACGGGCTCTTCAAAAACGTCTTCGACCACATGCCCTCGCCCTCGGCCGTGAACCGCGTCAGCCACGCGCCTTCGCCGAGCCAGCGGCCGCCGGCGACGATCGTCCCGTCCGGCGCCACCGCGACGTCGCGGAAGTAGTCGGAGATGAAGATCTCCGAGCGGAACTCCCACAACAGCGCCGCCGACGGGCGGCAGTCGGCGTTGCAGCCGTCGCCCTCGACCGTGTTGCCGTCGTCGCAGAGCTCGTCGACGTCGACCGCCCCGTCGCCGCACGAGACCCCTGCCGTCGTCCCGTCGGAGTCGCTCGCGCCCGCGTCCGTCGTCGGCACCCCGGTCGTCGGCGCCCCGGTCGTCGGCACGCCCGACGTCGTGGTCGTCGTCTCCCCGGTCGTGGCCGGCCTGCCGGTCTCGTCCGGCGACGAGTCGGTGTCGCCCTCGGGGAAACGGATCGTGCACGCCGCGACCAAGAGTGTCCACATGAACATGTATTTCGTGTCATGTCTCATACAGCATGTCCTTTCATACCCAGCAAGTCTCGCGGCGCGAACATCCGCGAACGACCGAACGACGCGCCCGTGAATCCATCGCATGACTCATCCACCTCCGATGCCTGGCCCCTGTCCCGCGCGCCGACCGGCGACGCCCGGAGCGCCTCACCGCCGACGCCCGATCACTCGGTGCGCGCGGCCAGCCAGCGGGTCAGACCCGATCTGTCCCTTGGAACAGACACTCCGCCGTCCGCCGGCGCGCGGAGCGGCGGCGGCCCGTCGCCGTGGATCCGCGCCATCACGCCGTTCCCGAGCGACTTCACGGTGTGCTCGTGCTGCAGCACGATCATCTCGCCGAGACCCAGGTCGAGCCGGATCAGCGAGTCGTCGCGGCCCACGATCGTCAGTTCGTCCTCGGTGACGAACTCGAGGCGATGGATCGCCTCCGGCAGCGGGAACTCGCGCCCCGGATCGTCCGGACCCGCGAGCACGAGCACCGCGCGGCCCGCGAGCGAGACCGCCAGGAGCTCGCCGCTCGAGCTGAACGCCAGCTGCGGCGCGGATTCCAGCAACAACGACCGCCGCGTCACCGCCCCCTCGTCGTAGGTCACCAGCGTGTCGGTGCCGGGCAGCACGAGCGCGACTCTCGACCCCTGCGGTTCGACCGCGACGACCGGCGGCGTCCCGTCCCACGCCGCGCGCACGCTGCCGATCAGGACCGGCTCGCCGTCGCCGACGTGCAGGCCGAACACCGCGTCCGAGCTCGTGTGCGCGATCAGGTCGGAGCCCGAGGGCGTGGCCCACAGCCCCAGGATCCCGGCGTCGAGCCGCCAGCGCAGCGGCGAGCCGGCGCCGAAGGACGCGAGCACGGTCCCGTCGGCCAGGCCGACCGCGTACAGCTCACCGGACTCGGCCAGCGCGACCGCGCCGACCGGTTCGTCCACGGCGAGGATCCGGGTCCGGCCGTCGTCGTCGATCAAGCAGGCCCCGTGACGGACGCCGGCGATCAGCGCCCGGCCGTGCCTGTCGATCGCCTGTCGCATGGATCGGCCGAAGGTGGGCGTCAGATCGAGCCTCAACGGGCACATCACCCGGCTCCGGCGGCCGTCGCGGGTGCGCAGGATCTCCGGCGCGCCGCGCCCATCGCGGCCGAGCACCAGCGCATGGCTGCTGTCGGTGGTGGCGGTCAACCACCTGTCGTTCGGGACATCCGACCCCGTCTCCGCCGACCACAGCCATAGATCGCGGTCGTGCGTGCTGACGAACCGGCCGTCGACAGCGAACGCTGCGCGCTCGTTCCTGCCGACCTCGAGCACCCGCACGATCCGCCCGAACGCGGTCGACCACAGCGTCCAGCGTCGCCCGTGGCGAACCGCGAAGCGATCACCTGTGTCGGCGGCCACGAATCCGCCGTCGTTGTTGGCGAACGCGCGCATCTCCTCCGACGAGCGATACAGGTCCCGCTCCCACCGCTGCTGCCCCGTCGCCAGGTCGACCAGGGCCAGCTGCGGATCGTCGGTCCCGGGCCCGTGATTCGGGTTGCGGCGGCGCACGAGCGCCTGGTCGTCGTGCGTGATCGTCAGGGTCCCGCCGGCGAGCGGCCGAGTCGTCCCGTTGTGCAGCGACAGCGCCGTCCCGGCCTCGACGAGATACAGGCCGCTCGGTGAGAACGTCGTCGGCGAGGTGAGCGCAGGCAACGGCGTCGCTTCCGCGCCCTTCACCAGCAACGCCTGCCGCTGCGCCCCGGTGAGGGCGATCGCGGACCCGTCGGGGCTCATGACCGCGCGCGAGAACTGGCGAAACGGCAGCGCGAACGCTCTCGCGGGGCGCGTCGTCAGGTCCCAGGCGTAGGCCGCCGCCGGATCGAGCCACTGCAAGCGCATCATGCCGGCGAGGGCCGCGAGGGTCTCGCCGCCGCGCGACAGCTCCCAGCGGTGCGACGTGAGGCCGACGCCGATCGGCAGGTCCGACAGATCGATCGACTCGGGCGCCTCGTCGCCGCGGAAGATCACGCCGTGCGACCCCGCGAGCGCGGCCCATACGGGCGCCTCGGCCGCCGCGACGACCGTGCCGAACGGGGCTCGCAGATCGATCACCTGTTCTCCACGACCTGTCCCCAAGTTCCACCGCCAGACCGCCCCGCCGCCGTCGATGCTCACCAGGCCGCCGTCGGCCAGCGGCGCCACCTGCTCGATCGGCCGCGTGTGTCCGCGGAGCACCCGCTCCGGCGCGCCGCGAGCGACGGCAGCGACCGCGACGAGACGCGCACGCCGGAGGTCCAGCGGGTCGCTCAGCTCCACCCGCCGCAGCAGTCGCAGCGCCTCGACCGGGTCTTCGTCGAGCACGCCGCGGGCCTGCGCCAGCACCGCGTCGTTGGCCCGCCGCAGCGCCTCGGCCTCGGCCGCCTCGGCGCGGGCTCGCGCCGCCTCGACGCGTCGCAGGTACACCAACGACGCCGCCGCCGCGGCCACCGTGGCCGCGCCGATCGCCGCCACGGCGACCCGATGGCGTCGCAGCCACAACCGCAGCAGCTCGCCGGGTTGATAGCGATGCGCGTCGACCAACCGCCCGGCCGCGAAGCGCCGCAGATCCTCGGCCAGCGCCGCCGCGCCGGCGTAGCGATCGCCTGGCTCCGGGGACATGGCCTTGCGTACGATCGCCACCAGCTCGCGCGGCGCCTCGGGGACCAGCGGGCGCAGGTCCTCGACCTCGCCGGCGATCAGGCGCGACAGGAGCTGCCCCCGCTCGAGCTGCGCGTGCGGCGGGCGGCCGGCGAGCACGTGGAACAGCACCGCCCCGAGCGCGTAGACGTCGCTGCGAGCGTCGACCGCCGCGCCGCGGGCCTGCTCCGGCGGCATGTAGCGCAGCGTGCCGACGATCGCGCCCTCGCCCGTCATGTCGCTCGTCGTGTCCGGCCCCTCGCCCGCGAGCTCTCCGGTCCGCGTCGCGCTCGTGTCCTTCGCCAGGCCCCAATCGATCACCACCGTCTCGCCGTGGGGACCGACCAGGATGTTGCTCGGTTTGATGTCGCGGTGGAGCACCCCGTGCTGGTGCGCGTACGCGATCGCGTCGGCTGCCGCGAGCACGTGCGGGACCAGGGCGACGCGTCCGCGCAGCGTCGGCTCGTCGGCGATCACCCGCTCGAGCGACTCGCCGTCGACCAGCTTCATGCAGTAATAGGGCTCGCCGTCGGCGAAGCGGCCGATGTCGTACAGCGGCACGATCCCCGGGTGCTGCAGCCGTGCCGTGATCCGGGCCTCGGCCGCGAACCGCCGGGCCGCCTCGGGATCGCGGCGGCGCAACGTCTTGACCGCGACCACCCGCTCCAGCCGGCGATCGTGAGCGCGGCGGACGACCCCCAGCCCGCCGACCGCGAACACCTCGCCGATCGCGTAGCGCTCGTCGTCCCGCGCCTCGTCATCCTCTTTGTCGTCGCCTGCCTGCGACAGCTGATCGAGCCGCGCGAGCAGTCGTGCCCGTGCGCCGCGGATGGCGGCGGACGGCGCGGGGTCGGGGTGGCGGGCGAGCGCGGGCACGTCGGAGGGGGCCTCGCTCTCCATGTGCCGCGACGAGGGCGCGTGATCCCCGCCTCCAAATTCTTTTTTCAAACCCCCGCGACCGCGCCGCGGACGCGGCCGAAGCGGGCCTCGATGTCGGCGCGGATGCTCGCGAGGCAGCTGTCGAGGTCGCGCAGCGCTGGCGCGTGCGTCGTCCCGGACGCCAGCGCGTCGACGGCCGCGCGCAGGCGGGCGCGGGCGCGTTGCAGGCGGCGCGCCACCGTCGGCTGCGGCAGCTCGAACAGCGCCGCCAGCTCGGCCTGCGACAGCCCCTCCCAGTCCTTGAGCTCGATGAGGATCTGGTCGTCGAGGTCGAGCCCGCGCAGGGCCGTCGCGACCAGGCGCAGCGTCTCCTGCTCGGCCAGCGTCCCGCTCGGCGTCGGCTCGTCCGCCGGCAATGCGCTGTCGTCGACGTCCTCGAAGCGGCGCTCGCGGCGGTTCCAGCCGATCAGCACGAAGCGGGCCACCCCGAGCAGGTAGGCGCGGAACGAGCCCTCGCCGCGGAACGCCTCGCGCCGCCGGCACAGCGCCTCGAAGGTCTTCTGCGCCAGGTCCTCGCACACGCTCGGCGGCGCCTTGCCGTAGAAGAAGCGGAACACCGCCGCGTAGTGGCGCTCGATCAGCGCGTGCCCGGCCTCGCGTCGTCCGGCCCGCCACGCGGTCAAGAGCGCGTCGTCGTCCACCGCCGCACAATCGCAGGGGCCCCCGAACCGGTCAAGCGCGCGCCTCGCTCACGCGCGGGGCGCAACCACCGGGTCCGAGGCGCGTCCGTTGCATGACCCAAGATCATGTTCCTTAAAACATGTCCGATAAAACATGCCCTTTGCGACCTGTCCCGTCGCACCGCCTACGGCGAGCAGGCCGGGAACTGCCCCGCGCCGGGCGAGTCGCCGGCCTCGACGAACGGGATCCGCGCGTCTTCGAGCGCGTGGCCGTGCACATCGGTCACGCGGAACGCGTACGGCCCGGGGCCCATGCCCTGCTCCGCGACGAAGTAGTTGTAGTCGAGGCGCGGCACCTCCTGCCACGCGTCGTCCCCGTTTTTGAACTCGAGCTTGGCGATCGCGTTGCGGTGGTTGCGGATCTGCACCGCCGTCCACCACTGGTTGCTGCCTTCCTTGAAGTGGTAGACGATCGGCCCGTCGAGCGTGCAGGACACGTAGCGCCAGGTGATCGGCACGACGCCGAGGTTCTTGTCCGCGATCATCGGGAAGGCGTCCTCGTCGAGGTCGATGTGGCCCGACTCGCACTCCGGGCAGCGGTCGACGATGCGCACGACGATCTGGCCGTCGGGCCCGTCGATCTGCACGCACGCCCCGCACGCCGCCGAGGCCATGTAATCGGGCGTGTTCATCGCCGCGACCATGTCGTCGCCGGGGTTCGCGTCGAAGCTGCAGTTGCCGCTGCCGTCGGCGGCGTAATACGTCGCCTTGCCCGCGTGGTCCTCGCCCTCGCAGACCTGCCCGCCGCCGGTCGTCTCGCTCGTGCCCGGCCCGCTGCTCGTCTCGCCCGACGTCTCGCCGACCGTCGTCTCGCCGCTCGTCGCGCCGCTCGTCGCGTCGCTCGTCTCGCTGCTCGTCGGGTCCGCGCTCGTCGGCCCGGCGCTGGTCGGCGCCTCACCGCTCGCGTCCTCGCCGGTGCTCGGGCCCGCCGTGCCCTCGCTCCCCGGGCTGCCGGTCGGTCCGGCCGCCGTCGCCTCGTCGGTCGACGCCGTCGAAGCCGCTCCGGTCGACGCCTCGGTGTCGCCGCTGTCGCCGGGACACGCCGTGCACAAGAAGATCGCCGCCCACTCGAACCGTCGCCCGCGCATGCGCTCGACATGCCCTCAGCGCGCGCGACGTGTCAATGGCGGGCGGGCTCGCCCGCGGCCTGCAGGCGACAGCCTCACTCGCGCCCGAGCGGCGGCAGGTCGGCGCACACCAGCTCTTCCGCGTAGAGGTAGCCGAAGAAGCGCGCGCGGCCGGACTCGGCGTCGGCGACCAGCACCGACATGGGCCTTGGGTCATGTCCTGCACGACATTGCGCGCGGGACAGCACGAACTCGCGCAGCGCCCTGGCCTCGGCGCCGATCGAGTGGTTGACCGCGGCCGGGCCCGGGTCGAAGCGGGCCAGCTGGCGCATCGGCCCGGCGCCGGGCACGAACAGGTCGGACGCCTCGACGCGCCAGCCCGCCTGCGGCTGGGCCAGCTCGGGGCTGGCGAGCAGGTCGCCGACGCGGGCCAGGCGGCCGCGGGCCTCGGTCAGGTCGGCGGCGGCGAAGCGCCAGCGGCGGGGCGTGCAGATGTCCTCGAGGACAGCATGGACCTCGGCCACCGCGCCGAGGCGGTCGGCCAGGGCCGACCAGTCGCGGTCGAGCGCCGCGGTCGCGGCCTCGGCGGCGTCGAGGCCGAGCTGGCGCAGCTCGCCGGGGTAGTCGCGGCCGACCAGCATCGGGCAGCGGTCGGACAGCGCCAGCGCCGGCTCCGGCGCCGCCACCCGGGCCCCGCCGGCCGACAGCACCACCCGCGGGGCCACCGCGCACTGGTCGGCCGAGCTGCAGGCCGCGTACGGCTGCACGTGCTCCCAGTAGGCGCGGCCGCACTCGAACCTGGCCTTCGCGTCAGGTTCGGTCGGCACCTCCTCGCCGGCGAAGGCGCGCAGCTCGGCGTAGATCTCCGGCACGAACGCCGCCAGCTCGGCGCTGTAGAACCGCCACAGCAGCGCGTCGGCGTGGTTGAGGAAGCCCTCGAGCTGGGCCAGGCCTTGCTCCTGGCCCTCGGCCAGCGCCCGGATCGCCGGCTCGCAGCCGCCGACGCGCGCCGCCGGCAGCGCCTTCCAGGCCGACAAATCGATCGTCGCCGCGTCGACGCTGACGATCGACCTGGCGCTTGGGTCATGTCTTTGCAGCCATGTCTCTTGGAGCTGGAGCCCATCGGCGCGGTAGCGCGGGCGGCCGGAGCCGGGCTCGCGCGCGGCCACCAGCGCCTCGGGCCGGGCGACGATCGCCGCTTGCTCGGCCTGGCGCACGCTGGTGACCCGCAGCGTGGGGCTCAGGGCCTGCAGCGCCGGGCCGACGCGCGCGTCCCAGCCGGCCAGACCGGGGCCGAGCAGCACCTCGACCGCGGGCGAGGCCTTCAGCGCCTCTGCCAGCGCCTCGACGTCGCCGGCCGTCAGCGTCGGCGGCGACCAGGCCACCGCCAGGCTCGGCAAGTTCAGCCCGCCGCGCGGCGGCGGCGGTCCGCCGGGCAGCTGGCTCTGGCTCCCGAGCGCCGGCACGGCGGCCTCGGTGCCCGGCCGCGGCCCGCAGGTCAGCGTCGCCACCCCTGCCAGGATCGCCCCCGCCACCCGCTGGCACGATCTGCGGGGCGACACGCGGCGGCGCGCGACCGTGCGACCCGGGCGAAGAGAGGAGCTGCGATCCACGACGATCTTACTCTACGGTCCGTCCGCGCATGCAGCGGTGATCTGGCGCACTCGCGCCCGGACCGCCAGTTATCGGCCGAAACGAGGCGCAGCCGGCGACCTGCGCGAAATGCGCAAATGCCGCTGCGGCACTCTCGCCGGCCCGCTCGCGGCTCCAGGCCGCCGGCGGCGGGGCCGGCGAGTCGCCGTGATATGCTGCCGCCGTGCCTGGCTTGCGTCACTGGACTGTTCTGAGCGGCATCGCCTTGTTGGCCGGGATCGTGGGGCCGGCGCGCGAGGCGGCCGCCGAGGAGCCGATCCTCGTCGAGTTCCACTACACCCCGGTGCCGGACGTGCAGATGGCGATCTGGCTCGAGGACCAGGACGGCAACTTTGTGCAAGACGTCCTCGTCACACAGGCGACGGGCAAGTACGGCATCGGCAACCGGCCCGGCGTGTGGAACTTCGTGTCGAGCTGGCGCGCGCCGTACGGGCCGCGGCAGAACGTGCTGCCGGTGTGGGCGCACCGGCGCGGCAAGAAGTACCCGCGGATCATCTTCCACGACGACAACCCGGCCGACCTCGAGTCGCTCGGGTGGCACGAGAACAGCAGCTCCGCCGAGAATTACTACTGCCGGCCGCTGACCGCCTCGGAGCACGAGACCATCTCGGTCGACACCAAGACCTGCCCGTCGCCGAAGGTGTTCCAGTCCGACAAGGGTCGCTTCGACCCCAAGGGCAACCAGGTGTTCTACCCGCCGCGCAACGACCTCGTCGACTTCGAGCCCCTCGCCGACCACGAGGACGCCAAGCAGTACGCCGAGATCAACGACCTCGACGCCGTCACCGCCGCGACCCCGGTCGGCGACATGCCCGAGTTCACCACCTTGCTGCTGTCGCCCGAGGTGCTGGCCAAGGGCCCGCTGAGCGCCTACATCGAGGTCAACCTCGAGCGCGACGAGAACGCCAACTTCGACTACGACCGCGAGAACGACCACTTCGTCGACACGCGCCTCGAGAACTACGGCATCGAGTTCCTCGGCCAGCCCTCGGTCGTCTACAAGGTCGACTTCGACCCCAAGGAGCGGGCCTTCGTCGGCACCACCGAGTACCTCGGCTACGGCGACTGGAACGGCGCCACCGGCTCGCTGCACCCGCGCGACGGCAAGCTGAGCGAGACGAACGGCAGCGGCGCCGACCGCCTGCGGATCATGACCAAGAACGGCGACACGTTCCGCTGGGGCGTGTTCTCGTACGGCAAGGAGGGCGGCGGGACCACCAGCGAGGGCGAGGACACCGGCGACGACACCGGCCAGGGCAGCGACTCCGACAGCGGCGGCGCGACCGGCGAGCCCGGCACCGGCGGCGACGACAGCGGCGGGAACGGCACCGGCGGGTGGGGCCAGTGCAGCCAGCTGCGGCCGCTGGCCCCGATCGACGACCTCGCGCTCGCCGGCATGTCGTTCGACCGCGTCCAGCTCAGCTTCCGCATGCCGGAGCAGACCGATCCCGACTTCGAGCTGACCAAGATCCACGTCTATCACATCACCGGCGACAAGCCGCTCACCGACGACCTGCTCGGCGCCGCCTTCCTCAAGACCTTCAGCGCCGCCGAGCTCGCGGCCACCACCGGCCTCGTGACCCTCGAGATCGGCGAGCTGTGGGGCGACTACACCTACCAGTTCGCGGTCGTGTACGAGGACAAGTGCACCAACCGCAGCCCGCTCGTCGGCGCCGAGATCACCACCGAGGCGCAGAAGTTCCAGACGGTCGACAGCTTCTGCTTCGTCGCCACCGCCGCCTGGGGCGCCCCGTGGGCCGCCCAGGTCGCCGCCCTGCGGACGTTCCGCGACGTCTACCTCAAGACCTCCGCCACCGGCGTCGACCTGGTCCGCTTCTACTACGCCTACAGCCCGCCGCTGGCCCGCGTCATCCAGCACGAGCCGCTGCTCCGCGGCCTCGCCCGCGTCGTCCTCCAGCCGGTCGCCGACGCCGCGAGCCTGGCCACCCGCGCCTCCGCGCAGCCCGGTCATGGCGGCTAGCCCCCTCGCCGCGGCCCTCGCCGCGCTCGCCCTGGCCGCCGCGCCGGCTGCCCCCGAGAACATGTCCCCTGCGCCAGGTCCTTGGGAACCTGTCGCTATCGACATATCCCCGGAGACAGCCACCGGCCCGCTCCCCGCCACCGCCGGCACCACCCGAAGTGCCGCCCCGGCGGGCGGCGCCGCCCCGGGCCCGGCCGGCGGCCCCGCGGTGCAGCCGGGCGGCGCGCCTCCGCCGACCGGCGGCGCGCCGTCACCGACCCACGGAGCCGCCGGCCCTGGCGCCCCGGTCGGACCCAACACCCGCACCCCGACGGCGGCCGCGCCCGGCCTCGCCACGCCGGGCATGCCGGGGCCTGCCTCGGCGCCTGTCCCATCGGACAGGCCCTCCGAGGTCGTCCCTCCGGCCAGCCCGCCCGTCGCGGTCGCGGCCGGCGTCGAGGGGCCGGCCCCGGCCCCGGGCGGCCGCCTGTGTCACGGCTCGGGCGCCTGTCGTCGACTGCTGATCCTCGGCGGCGTGGCCGGCGGCCTCGGCCTCGGCTCGCTCGTCACCGGCGTCGCCCTCCTCGCCCGCCCGCTCGTCGCCGACCCCGAGGACCCGACCTCGCTCGTCACCTACCGCCCGGCCGGCGCGGCCTTCCTGGCTGTCGGCGCCGGCCTGGCCGCCACCTGGCTCCTCACCTTGCTCGCCGCGCGCAAGGCCGGCCGCCTGGCCCAGCGGCTGCGCGCCGCGGCACCTGTCCCGTGAGACCTGTCCTCTCATCACCGGTCCAGCGCCGGCGCGCCGCCGAACCTGTCCCATGAGACCTGTCCTCTTCTTCCTGGCCTTCGCCGTCGGCGCGTGCCGGATCCCCAACCCCGACCACTGCGTCCACAAGGACGTCGACAGCGACGCCTGGTGCGCCGAGAACAGCCCCGCGCGGCCCTTCTGCTCGCCCTGCGAGGCCGAGGGCCACGGCTGCGTCGCCGCCGCGCCCGACCCCGAGGCCTGCCCCGCCTACGAGCCCGACGGCACCGGCACGACGGACAGCAGCACCGGCTGACGGGGCGACCTCGCCGTGCGCGTCGAGCGGGAAGACGCTAGCCGCCCCCGTTCATGCAGAGGCACGCCGGGAAGCCCGGGCTGTCCATCTCGACGTCGAAGCACCGCTGCCATTCGTCGGGCTCGGGCGTCCCGCACCCCCACGTGGCGAAGTCGATCTGGCCCGGCCCGACCTCGCGCCAGAAGCCGGCGCAACCGGGCCCGCCCTCCTCGAAGCTGGCCAGCACGCACAGTCCGCCTGCCGGTTCGAAGCCGCAGCCGTCAGCGCCGTCGGTCGGCGCGAAGCGGAGGACCTCGGCCCAGCGGCAGCCGAGGCCGAGGTCCTCGTCCACCTCGGTCGCGGCCATGCACTCGGCCTCCGTCTTCGCGTCGGCGCACAGCGTCGGGGCGTCGCTGGTGGTCGTCGGCGTGTCGGTCGTGGTCGGGTCGGTCGTCGTCGCGGGCGTGTCGGTGTCGGTGCCGGTGCCGGTGCCGGGGGCGGCTCCGAGGTCGTGCTCGTGTCGGTGGTTTCGGTCGTCCCCGACTTGCCGGGCCCGCACGCCGCCAGCGCTGCGACGAGGACGAGGACGAGGGCCTTGCCGTGAATCTTGAAGTCAAGCGTCATACCCGGCACGATACGCGGCCGCGCCGGCGCTCGCCAGCGCGGCCGCGGGTCGGGGCCGCAGCCGTCCCCCCGGACATGTCCTGGAGGACATCCGGCCTGGGACCGCCGCGCGCGCCGCAGCCGGCCCGACCGGCGCGCGCACCTGTCCGCGAGGACAGGCACGCGCCGGCTCCCGCGAGCCGGCCGCGAGCGACCTCGAACTCGCCCCGGCACGAGATCGATCCGGCGCCCCGAGCTCGCGCTCGTCCTCACACGGACCTCGCGCGGGCGCCCCGGCAGGGCTCGCCCGCGCGCCGGCAGCGGGCGCGCCGGCCCCTGCCCGCGCCACGCGGGCCGCCCGGGGCAGCGGCCCGAAGCGGCGCGAAACTCCGGTCTCCGCGTGCTGGGGGCCACACGGCGCCCGCCCCGCGTCACCTGTCCTTTGGGACCTGCGCCGGTGCCCGCACCTGAAGGCCCGAGCACGTGGTCGGTGGTGGCCCCCGGGGGTCGTCCGCGGATCAACGTTCACAGACCCCCACATTTCGCGCGCGTGGGGCCGCCCGGCCGCGTTTGCAGCGGCAGCGACCGGTGCGAGAATCCCACGGGCGTGGAGGCCCTGCTCATCGTCGTCGCCGAGCTCATGGCGGTGCCGCTGCTGGTGGCGGCGGCCCTGCTGTTCGAGCTGGTCGGCGCGGCCCTGCTGGGCGCGGGCTACCTCGTCTTGTGGCGCAGCCGCCAGCGGCCGACCCGCCTGCTGCGCTGGTGGCGACGCGTCGTGTGGACGCTGACCGGCGTCCTCGGCCTCGTGCTGACGACCCTCGTGTTCGTCGACCTCGTCCTCTACGAGCCCGGCCTGCGGCTGCTGCTCGACCAGGTCGAGCGGACCAGCGGCGTCGACGTGTGCTTCGAGCGCGCGCGCGGCAACATCTTCACCGGCCACGTCCACCTCGAGGGCGTGACGATCCGCCACCGCAACGGCGCCGACCTCGCCCTCTCGATCGGCCGCCTCGACATCGACATCGCGATGCTGCGATTGCTCGAGCGCGAGGTCCCGATCACGGAGCTGCAATTGCACGGCGTGCGCGGCGGCATCGTCCGCAACCGGGCGCTCGGCGTCGGTCAGCCGGGCGGTCGCGGCTTCGTGATCGAGCGGCTGGTCGTCGACGACCTCGCCATCGACTTCGAAGATCTGGCGGCGGCACCGACCACGCGGGTGCTGCCGCTGGCGCTCGAGCACCTCGAGATCGCGCCGCTGCGCAGCGAGTACGCGCTCATCGATGTCCTGTGTCACACGCGCGCCCGCGGCCGCGCCCGCGGCAACACCTTCCTCGCCGAGCCGGGCAGCTGGACCGTCCGCGACGTCCCGCTCGCGCCGCAGGGCGCGGTCGGCCTCGGCGCGGTCGGTCGGTGGCTGCGCGACGGCAGCGTCGACGTCGGCGTCACCTGCGTCGAACCCGACGGCGACCCGCTGCGGCTGCGCGTCGACCTCGACCTCGCCGGCTTCCGCGTCTCGCCGCCGGCCGGCGACCGGCGCACCGCGATCCAGCGGATCGCCGCCGCGTTTTCGCACCTGGGCGCCCGGCTGCAGCTCCAGTTCGAGCTCGAGCTCGAGCGAAGTCGCCTGCGCGGCGTCGCCTCGGCGGCGCAGGTCGGCCTGTGGGACCTCGGCGTCCACCAGTACAACATCCAGCTCGGCCGCAAGCTCGGCCTCGACGCCGACGACATGAACCTGCTCGGCCTCGGCTCCAGAGCCCTCGACGCCGCCCACCAGCGGCTGCACGCGCGGCAACGTTGACCTGTCCGAAAGGTCGGGCGTACGCTGAGCGCCATGCTTGGCCTACGCTTCAGCCGACTGGTCCACGCCGCCATCGCCAGCGGCGCGCTGATCCTCGGCGCCTGCCCCGACGCGCCCGGTGACACCGAGACAGGGACCGAGTCCGAGACCGACTCGGGAGACACCGACACGACCAGCGATCCGCCCGACCCGACCACGGGCTTCCCCCCGCCGCCTCCGCCCCCGCCCGGCGACATCACCCCGCCGGCCCTCGCCGGCGTGACGATGATCGACTCGTTCACGCTGCAGCTGAGCTTCACCGAGGCGATCGCGCCGGTCGACACCGTCAACCCCAAGCGCTTCCGCCTCAGCCTCGCGCGCGGCTACTTCGGCAATTACGGCGGCCAGCCCGCCACCTACCTGCGCGATCTGCAGTACTACAATTTGATCGAGTACTGCCCGCCGCCCCCGCCCGGCTGCTATTACGATCCGCCGCCGTACTACTGCTATTACGGCGGCTGTTATTATCAGCCCGCTCCGATCGAGGTCGCCGATCTGTTCAATCACTACGCCGACCCGACGCAGGTGATCGTGACGCTGACCACCCCGATCCAGCCGTCGCTGTGCAACCTCCTCAAGGGGCCCGAGGACCCGGTGTTCGACTTCGTGCTGCACCTGCACTACGCCAGCGGCGGTCAGGCGCAGGTCACCGATCTGGCCGGCCTGCCGCTGCCGCCGCTCGCCGACGCGTGGGTCAAGAGCCAGAGCAAATACTACAACTATGTGAACTCGGCCCCGTTCAGCAATTTCAACCCGTTCCTGCCCATCCCCTGCACCCTGTTCTGATGCACCCCGCGCTGCACCCCGGCTCGCCCCCGCCGGCCGACGATGAGGACGTGGAGGTCGTGCTGCGCGCCGTGCCCGAGCTCGCCTTCTTCCCCGAGCTCGAGCCCTGCATCCGCGCCGGCGAGGTGACCGGCCCCTGGCCGCCGGGGCGCGAGGCCTTCGCGGGCCGCGACTTCGAGGACCTGCGGACCCAGGCGCTGCGCGGCCTCGAGGCGCTGGCCGACCGGGCCGAGCGCGAGCGCAGCGGCGGGCTCGCGTTCCTGGTCCGCACCCTCACCTATTTCCTCGTCGGCCCGGCCGCCCTGCCTGCGGTCGAGCACCCCCTGCTCGTCGCGCTATTGTTGCGCGGCGCCGCTCGAGGCCACGAGGGCGCCGACACGGCGCTTGAGATCGCCCGCGCCATGGATCGGTGGGGATGACCCGAAGGACAGGTCGATCCCGCCGGCGTCCGCAGGCGCCGACCTCGGCGCGTTGAGACGCCGCGCGTACCCTCGGCGCATGCTTGGACTACGCTTCAGCCGGCTCGTGCACGCCGCCATCGCCAGCGGCGCGCTCGCCCTCGCCGCCTGTCAGGGCGGCGGCAAGGGCGACACGGACACCGACACCGACACCGGCACCGCGACCGAGGCGCCGACCACCGACGATCCGACCGGGCCCCCGATCGATCCGACCCTTCCGTTGCCGCCCGATCCGACGAATCCGCTGCCGCCCGACCCGCCCGATCCGCCGCCCGCCGACGTGCCGCCGGCGCTGCTCGGCGTCAAGCTGCTCGACCCGTCGACCCTCCAGCTCAGCTTCACCGAGCCGCTCGCCCCGGTCGACACCGTCAACCCCAAGCGCTTCCGCCTCAGCGTCGCCCAGGCCTACCTCGGCAACTACGGCGGTCAGCCGAGCACCACCCTCATCGACCCGCGCTACTACAACCTCGAGGAGTACTGCCCGCCGAACCCGCCGCCGCCCTGCTACTACGAGCCGCCGTACTACTACTATTGCTACTACGGCCCCTCCTGCTATTACCAGAGCACCGGCCCGCTCGTGCCCACCAGCGTCGCCCCGCTCGACGGCGACCCGACCTCGATCGTCATCACCCTCAGCGTCCCGATCCAGCCGTTCCTGTGCAACACGCTGCAGGCGTTCGAGGACAACCCCAACATCCAGATGGTGCTGCACCTCCACTACGCCGCCGGCGGGCTGGCGGAGCTCCAGGACCTCACCGGCCTGGCCCTGCCGTCCCTCGGCGACGCCTGGGTGAAGTACGACGGCAACTTCTACGGCTACGAGGGCCCCGCCTTCTCGAACCTCGACCCGTTCCTCCCGATCCCCTGCGCGCTGTTCGACGTCCCCGCGCCCATCCCCGACGACAGCCCCGACATCCCGGATTCCGACCTGTAACCGGCCCGCGAGCGAATGCGGCGAGGCCGGGCGCCCGGCACATCGAGCGGGGCGCCCGCGCGCCCAACCGTACGTCTCGGGACGTGGCGGATGCGTCGCCGTAGAGCCCCGCGGCAGCGCACCGGCGCAGCGCCTCGCCCGACGGCCTTCAAGGCGCGCTCGGCGCGGCCGAGCGCTCCGAACGGAGTACCATGCCGGCCATGACTAACTTCAGCAATCGCGCGCTGCGCACCTTCGCATTCACTGTCCTCGCCGCCTGCAGCCCGAAGGGCGCCGACACGGGCACCGACGGCACCGACGGCAACACGACCGGGTCCGGGAGCACCGCCTCGACCACCGGCAACGACACGAGCACCGGCGAAACCACTGGCACGAGCACCGCCACGACCGACGCCACCGGTCCCACGACGACCACGACTCTCGGGACCACGACCGTCGACACCACGACCGGCCCCGGCCCCGTGAGCGCCACCGACTCGGACTCCGAGTCCGACGGCGAGTCGGAGTCCGACTCCGACTCTGACTGCGCCTCGACCTGCGGCACGGTGATCGAGTGCGAGCACCCCGACGTGTTGGAGTCGCTGGGCGCCCCGCCGTGCGAAGAGGGCTTCCACTGCGACGACCAATCGGACTGCGGCTGCGCCCTCACCTTCTGCGTGGCGAACTGCGACCCCAGCGATCCGAACGCGTGCGCGACGGGTGAAACCTGCGACGCACGCAGCGGCGCCTGCGTCCCTGCCTGATCGCCCCCGTTCACGCGTCCCCCTCGATCGCCCGGCCCCACGCCTCGGCGCCCTCGGCCACCGTACCCGCGGGTCGACTTCGGTAGCGCGCGAAGAGCGTGCTGCCGTCGGATCCGACCCGCGCCCGCCTCGCGCCTCGCTCGCGACGGGGCGGCGTGCGCCGTCGACGATCCGGTCCGGCGCGCGCCGCCTGGCTCGAACCCGGCTCGAAATTGGCCGCCATTGCACATTCCACCGAGCGGAAGGCCCGCACCTCGTGCGCGCTATTTGGAGCGGGGCCATTCATCGACGGAACAAGCCATTGGCTGCGGCGGACACCTCGCCGCACGACATCCGACATCGTTGGGTCGGCAACATCGGTTGCTGGAATCGGAGGTGTACAATGGAGCAGCACAGCACGACCATCGGTAACGTTCGCCTGGAATGGGGACGCCTCGAGCGGCAGGACCGCCGCCAGAAGATCACATTTCGCCGGGAATTCGCGCAGACGCCCGTCGTCATGGTGAGCGTCGAGACGAACGACGCTCGGGCGGTCGAGACCGTGGAAGTAGCCCACGACGTCCGCCGGAAGAGCTTCCGCGTCACCAACAAGGAAGATTACACGGTCGTCTACATTGCGATCGGACGCGTGAAGGAGCCGGGTAGCGAGCCCGAGGAGAGCGAGCCCGAGGCGTAGGCCCGAGCCGCGGCTGTTCGCTGAACAGCCTCGGGCCCCGAGGCTGTTCGGCGAACCGCCGGCCTGGCCCACCGATCGGCCGCCGAGTCGCCCGCGTGCTCGACGAGCACGGCCGCGCGGCCCGTGGGCGGAGCATCAGATCCTGGGCGCGTCGCCCGGGGGCGATGACGTCGGTGCAACAGCGAAGGTCTCGTTGTCCCGGTACGCGCCGACGACGAGGAGGACACGCGTCTCGGGGTAGGTGATCAGCTCCTCGAGCAGGCCGAGGCTCGCCGAGTCGGCCCACTGGAGGTCGTCGAGGAACAGCGCGAGCGGGTGCTCCTTCCTCGCGAACACCCCGATGAATTTGCGGAACACGATGCGGAACCGGTTCTGCGCCTCCCTCGGCGGCAGCTCCGGGACCGGTGGTTGCGCGCCGATGACGAGCTCGATCTGGGGAATCACGTCGACGATCAGCTGTCCGCTCTTTCCGAGGGCGTCGCGCAGCCGCTGCCGCCAGGCGGCGATCCGCTCCTCGCTCTCGGCGAGGATCTCGAGCACGAGCTCCCCGAAGGCCTGGACGAGGGTGGAGTACGGGATGTCGCGCTTGTATTGATCGAACTTACCCGAGATGAAGAAGCCTCGCCGGCGGACGACGGGCTTGTGCAGCTCGTGGACGAGCGCCGACTTGCCGATGCCGGGATAGCCGGAGACCAGCACGAGCTCGGGCACCCCTGCGTCGGCCGCCCGGTCGAACGCCGAGAGCAGCGCGGCGACCTCGTCCTCGCGCCCGTAGAGCTTCTCGGGGATTTGAAACCGGTCCGAGACATCGCGCTCGCCGAGGGGGAACCGATCGATCTTCCCGTTGCTCCGCAGCTCGGCGAGGCACCGCTCGAGGTCGAGCTGGAGGCCGCGGGCAATCTGATAGCGATCCTCCGGCATCTTGGCCAGGAGCCTGGGGACCAGCGCGGAGAGGACCTCCGGCAATCCCGGCACGATCGAGGAGGGCGGCTGCGGGGCGCGGGCGACGTGGTAATGCACCCACTCGAGCGGATCCCGCGCCTCGAACGGCAGGCGCCCGGTGAGCATCTCGTAGAAGGCGACGCCGAGGGCATAGAGATCGGCGCGGCTGTCGATCGCCCGGTTCATCCGCCCCGTCTGCTCCGGTGACAGGTACGCCAGCGAGCCCTCGATGAGCCTCGGGCTCTCGCCGGCCTTGCACTCGCGAGGGAGACGGGAAGCGAGCCCGAGATCCGTGAGCTTGACCTGGCCGGTCTCCGCGTTGACGAGGATGTTCTGCGGCTTCACGTCTCGATGGACGATCTCCCGCTCGTGGATCGCTGCGACGGCCGCGGCGATGCGGGCCGCGAGATCGAGGAATTTCTCCAAGGCCATGGGCGCGCCGAGGAATTGATCGAGCGACCGCGCGCCGAAGTCCTCCATCACGAGCGCCGGCATCCCCTCATACGTCTCCAGGGCCAGCGGCTTGACGACGCTCGGCAGCTCCAGATCCTTGCAGAGCAGGTACTCGTGCTTGAGACGCTCGAAATCCCGCGGACGACTGCGCCTCGGGTCGAGCGCCTTCAAAAGCACCGGACGGCCATCGACGGTCCGGACTGCACGAAAGAGGGTAGTGTTCTGGCCTTCGTGGAGGGTCTCCGTGATTGCGTAGGGGGATGTGACGTTCATTGCCAAGGAGAAGAACCCCGTGAACGGCGGGCACCCGGCAGCTTCGCCGAATGTTGGAGGTCATGCCCGGCGATCGTGGCGCTGCCGCTCGAGTCGGCGCCGCGCCGGGGTGACGTGGTCACGCGACCGCGCGGACGCATGGCTCCCGCCAGGGAGGGAGCGCTCGACCCCATTGTCTCCGGCGACTGCGGCACGCCATCACTCCCTTGACGTTTCTCCTATAATGATAGCATGAGGTGCCCGGCCGCGGCGCGTCTTCCGTCGCGCCGCACGCGCTGGCCTGCCCGACCCGCCGAGCCCAATTTTCACGGCGGTCCAAGCGCCGGCGCCCTGGAGGTCCGCGGGGACCGTGTCCGCAGACGCTCCGGCCGGACCCTCCCGCGTATGCCCAGCTCGACGGCGCGGCGGCCCGCGCCGTCGCCGAGCTCGCTCACGACGCGGTGCGCCTCGAGCTCCCGTCGGCGGCAAGAACCCGGACGCTGACATCGAGTCCTCGGGCTTCGAGAACAACAGCGCGACCGGCGAGGGGCACGCTCTCCTATGGCTGCACCGGCGCGAACGCCTGCGACAGCCACGGGCGCCAACAAGTACGAGGGGGGCGGATCTGCATCGACGACTGCGGCCTCAACTGCCCCGGCGGCCTCGCCGTCACCGACTTCGACCTCGGCTTCGGCGCGTGCGAGGCGGACCCCAACGACCAGGACCTGCCGGAGGACCTGGTGATCAACGACGGCGCCGACGCCAGCTGTTCTACGCCCCGAGCCCATCCCCCGGCAGCTTGGCCCGGGCCGAAATTGGTGTGCGAACGGCCGTTCAGTTACTCTCCCCGTATGACCCTCAATGGGGATCTGATCGGCACCGTGCTCGCGGAGCGCTGGGAAATCGTCGAACACCTCGGCGCAGGCGCCATGGGAACGGTGTATCGCGCCCGCCACGTCCAGCTCAGAATTGACGTGGCGATCAAAGTCCTGAAGAGGGCGGCCGGCCTGACAGCCTCCGATATCGCCCGATTTTATCGCGAGTCGCAGCTCATCGCCTCGCTCAACCACGACCACATCGTCCGCGTCCAGGACACCGGAAAGACCGCGAACGACGATCTCTTTTTCGTGATGGAGTACCTTCGGGGACCGAACTTGCGCACGCTGCTGCAGCGCGAGGGTCCCCTGCCCTGGGCTCGCACCCGGACGATCCTGCTGCAAGTTTGCGACGCCCTGAGCGCGATTCACGGGAGCGGCATGATCCACCGCGATCTCAAGCCGCACAACATCGTCCTCGACCCGCGGCGGAACCAGCCCGACTTCGTCAAATTGCTCGACTTCGGCGTCGCCAAGCCCCTGGGCGAGGACCGCCAGCACCTCACGCAAACGGGCTTCATCGTCGGGACCCTCCAGTACATGTCCCCCGAATACCTGCTGGGCCACCCCGCGGACTTCCGGATCGACATCTACGCCCTCGGCACCATCGCCTTCGAGCTCGTCACCGGGCGCCTGCCCTCGACCAACCCGGCGGCCAATCAGGCGGTGCTCCAATCGCACGGGGTCCCCGCCGCGGCCCAAGCGGTGATCGGTCGCGCCATGGCCCGCGACCTCGATCAGCGCTACGAAGACGCGGAGACACTGGCCGCCGCGCTGGCCGCGACACCGACCGAGGCTGGCGGCGATCCCGAGGAGACCACCACCACCCGATTCACCGTCAGCCCCGGCAATGAGCGCTCCGCGGCCGCTCGCTTCGCCGGATCGACCCCCCTCGGCAGCTCCCAGGCGTACGCCAGCACGGAGCCAGGGCCGCCGCCCCTTACCCCGACCGTCCGTCGTCAACCGTCTCTGAGCCTGGCCGACAAGCTCTCCCCCCCACCCGACCCGTCGAGCCCGGACCGTACAACGACGCCCGAAGTGATATCGGCGCCCGCGCCCGCGGACGACCTGCCACCCACCACCCTGGCCATCCGGCCCGCACAGGCGCGTCTCAAGCCCGGCCTGACGTCCGTCTCGGGCGAGCCCGGGACGCGCGGGCCTTCAACGGCGTCCGCACCCACCGAGGCGTCCTCGACCACTGCCGCGACCGCATCCGCGAAGCGTGCTGCGACGAGCCCCGCAGTCGCAATCCCGCCGGAAAGCTCGCCGCACTCGACGCACCGCTTCGCGCCACCGCGTTCGTCGCATCGCACGGCGCCTTCGGCTCCCTCCGTCGAGCCCATCACACCATCTCCGCGCCTCGAACCGCCCGAGCCGGCCGCAACGCCAGCGACCGTCTCATGGTCCCCCGAGGCGGAACCCCAGGCGCCCGAGATCCCGTCGGTGGTCTCACAATCTGCGGAGTCCTCCGGACGCGACGCGGCGATCGACCCGGCCCAAACGGCAGCCGAGCGGGCTCCTGCGCCCTTTTCGCGGTCTCTCATGCGGGGGACCGTGTACGCGACGCTCGCCGTGGCGGCCGGCACTCTCGTCTACGGCCTCGGGACGCGCTCCTCGGAAGAACTCGCTTCTCCCCCCGTATCCGCGCCGGAATCCGACCCGCCGCCCTCTTCTCCGGAGATTCCCCCGGTCCCCCCCGAGCACGCGTCCGACGCGCATCCTGGGGGCACTTCCACGACCGGCGATGATCCAGGACCCACGCCCAGTTCCACCGAGTTCGACGAGCCCGGCGAACCGGTCGACTCCGGCAGCGCGAGCGGTCCGCTCGTCCCCCCGACCTCCGGCGGCGGCACGACCGCCCCCCCCGCCGAGCCTCCCGAGACACCCAAGAAGCCGCCGAAGGCGCCCCCAGGCTGGAAAGCCTACAGAAGTCTGAGCGCGGCCATCCAGGGGGCAGTGATTCAATGCGGCGCGCAACACGACGCGTCTCGCGGCGATTCTCTCGACATCCACATCACCCTGGATGGCGGACAAGCGACGCTCAACGCCATCGTGGTAGGCCCACCCCAGCTGAAGTACGGCCCGGTGGCGAGGTGCGCCGAACAGGCGATCGCCAAAATCCCGGGCAAGAGCTTCTCCGGAGAGAAGTATATGACCGAGAAAAGACTCCCCCTCGCGGAGTAGCACGCCCTCGGCCTCAACTGCTTCGCGGCCTGACCGTCACCGACTCCACCTCGGATTCGGCGCGTCCGAGGTGCCGGCCGGATGGTTGCGAATCGAGCACTGCGTGGTATGAGCTCGTCATGAGCTCGGACGCAGCTTCGATTCGAAACGCACGACCAGAGGACGCGCCGCTGCTCGCGGCGGCCGAACGCGCGATCGCGCGGGTGCCGGGGAGGCTCGCGTCGAGGCCCGACGAGATCGACGACGACGCCGTGCGCAGGACGATCGTCGACCTCGAAGCGCGCGGCCGCGGCATCTACCTCGTCGCCGAGCGCGAGGGCACGATCGCCGGGCACGCGTTCCTGGAGGCGCTCTCGCTCGCGGTGACGTCGCACGTCGTCCGCCTGACGATCGCCGTGCATGAAGGACATCAGGGCCAGGGCGTCGGGAGGGCCCTCATGCACGAGCTCCTGCGCTGGGCGCGGTCGAACCCCCGCGTCGAAAAGGTCGAGCTTCAGGTGCGCTCGTCGAACGATCGCGCGATCGCCCTGTATCGATCGCTCGGGTTCGTCGAGGAGGGGCGCAAGACCCGGCGGTTAAAGATCGGCCCGGACGCGTACCTCGACGACATCTACATGGCGCTGTGGGTCGGTCCGTAGGGCCGGCCGTGACGTCGCGGTCGACCGCGTGGCGGGCCGCGTCGCGGCGACCGGCGACGCAGCGCCGCGGCAGTCGCCTCCGCGCGGCTCGCAACGGAGGCGACTGCGAGCCCTCGCCCGAGTGCATTGTGACAGCGCGGACCCCCTGCTCGGCGACTCGGCGCGGCCTCCGCGGCCCCATGGGGAGCCCCGGGGCAGGCCTGCGGCCACGCGTCGGGCACATCGTCGCCGGCGCGTGGAACTCCACGACAAATTCGAGGCACATCGGTTGCTAGCGTATCTCGCATGCCGATTAGCTTTCGCTCACCCCTTTCCTTCGCCTTCGCCTCCATCGCCCTCGCCGGCTGCGACCTGGGCATTTTCGACCCGATCCTCACCGGCGGCCACACCAGCGACTCCTCCGAAACGGGGGTGGTGACCTCGACCTCGGGCGACACCGACAGCCCCAGCACCAGCGACAGCCCCAGCACCAGCGATTCGGGCGCGAACTTCGTCGACCCGCCGCCCTCTGGATGCGACGCGTGGGAGCAGGACTGCCCCAGCGGTCAGAAATGCACGGTCGAGGGGCCGCCGCCGTACGTGTACGAGAGCTTCACCTGCGCCACGATCGTGCCCGACCCGGCCCAGCTCGGCGAGCCGTGCCAGATCCTCGTCGAGGGCCCCTTCGGCCCCGACACCTGCGACCTCGGCCTCACCTGCCACCACGTCGACGAGGACACCGGTCTGGGCACCTGCATCCCGCTGTGCACCGGCAGCCCCCTCGCCCCCGCGTGCGACCCCGGGTTCGCCTGCCTCGTCTCGGACATGCCGCTGTGCCTCCCCGAGTGCGACCCGCTGCTGCAGGATTGCCCGGCCGGGCAGACCTGCATGTTCTCGGGCATGGACTTCGTGTGCTGGCCGCACCCCGAGCAACCCTCGGAGCTGTTCGAGAGCTGCGAGTACAGCAATTCCTGCGAGCCGGGCCTGACCTGCGTCGACCCCGACCTCGCCGCCGAGTGCCCCCCCGACTCGCTCGGCTGCTGCACCTCCTATTGCGACCTCGGCGGACCCGACGTCTGCCCGGGGGTCGGCCAGGAGTGCCGCTCGATCTTCGAGCCGATCGACCCCCCGCCCGGGCTCGAGCACGTCGGCATCTGCGCCCTGCCGTGGTGATTCCGCGGGCCATCGGCGCATGTTCTGTCAGACATGGCTCCAGCGACATGTCTTTGCGGTCATACATCAATCTGCGTCGACGGCTCGCTGGCCCGGTCCCGCGCACGGCTCGCCCCCACGAGCGGCCTGTGTGCGGACCGCACGCGAGGAAGCGGGAGCGCGCGGATCAGAAGCGGTAGTGGAGGCCGAGGCCGCCGCCGTCGAGGCGAGGCATGGGCTGGACCGCGAGGCCGGACTCGCCGAGCGGGAGCCCGCCGGCTCTGCGCTCCCACCGCTTGTAACGCCACTGGCGGACGGCCCCGACGAGGCCCACGGTGAACGTGGCGATCTGGATGCTGGAGACGAGGAAGAGGCTCGCGGTCTCGCTGACGCCATCGATCTCCTGCGCGGCCATGATCGGGCCGGCGAAGGGGATCATCAGCGCCTTGCCGATCTCGCGGCACTGCTCGCGCGTGCCGTTGCAGCCGGTCAGGCCGTCGTGGACGAGCGCGCCGGTCCAGGCGGCGAGGAGATAGCTCGCGGTGAACATCGAGAAGCCGGTGATCAGGAGACCGAGACCGTCTTCGGGTGGGGCCGCCAGGGCCGGCGGCGCCCGCGGAGCCGGCAGGGCTTCGCCCATGGGCACCTGCTCGACGATCGCCTCGCGCACATCCGTGGACACATCGTCGGCGGGGTTGTCGCCACGGGCAGCGAAATCGACGAGGTAGGGGCTGGCGGCGGCGTAACCGGGGACCAGCGCCAGGCCGCCGAGGCTGACGGCGGCGGCGACGGCGACAATGCGTGACCTGAGCATGTGGGCATGCCCTTTCGTCCATGTTCCAGGGATTTTCCAACTTCCAAGGCCTCTATCCATCGTGCTGGATCGAGCTGGCTCGTCGCGCCGAAAGCACCGAATTGGAGCGAGCGGCCGTCCTCGGCGTCGCTGCGGGCGAGCGCGTGAACGAGGCTGCCGCGGACCGGCACGGCCACCGCCATGCGTGCCAGCCGATGCCTCGCCAGGAGGCGCCACGCCTCAGCGTCGTGTCGATCGCCGGTCTCACCGGGGCCAGCTCTCGCGGACGGACCGTCGCGGCGGATGGTTTCGACGCGGAGTCGACCGGCCCGCGGGGCGATCGGCGGCCGAGACCGGACCGCCCTCACCCGTTCGACGGATCCGGCCGAAGGCCCCCGGTGCCGGCAGTCGTTCCCCCGGTGGTGCCGCCGGTCGCCGTTCCTCCGGTGGCGGTGCCTCCCGTCGTTCCGCCGGTCTCCGTTCCTCCGGTGGCGGTGCCCCCCGTCGTTCCGCCGGTCTCCGTTCCTCCGGTGGCGGTGCCCCCCGTGGTGCCGCCGGTGTCCGTTCCTGCGGTCGTATTCATGCCATCGGTGTTGCCCGTGCCGGTGGTCGTGCTGGTGTTGACTGTCGTGGCCGGCGTGTCCGTCGTCGCGGTGGTACCGGTCGTGCCGGTCCCGTCCGTGGTGGTCGTGGTCGTCGTGGTCGACTCGTCGTCCTCCTCGGGGCAACCCAGCACGACCACCGAAGAGCCGAGCACGAGCGTGAAAGAGATGGTCCAGCGATTGTGCATGGCCATCATTCATGAGAGATGTGCGAGGTCGCGCAAGGCGGTCCAGGACGAGGTCTCGAAGGCCGGCGCGGGGGCCTGCTCAGCCCGATCCGTCGCGCAGGCGGCGGCCACCTGCGGTGGGCTCACCATGACGACCAGGGGTATTTTCGAGTTCGCGGTGCTGGTGCGAGCACGGCAATGAGGGAATGGATAGCGAGCTACGCCTGCGTCTTTCAGGCCCCCCGCGCCCTACCCCGCGGAGCTCGCTCGCGCGGCGGCGGAGTCGGGTCGACCCGGCCGGACGCGGCGGGCGAAGAAGAGCGTCGCGAGCAGCCCGATCCCCGCGAGCGTGCCGAACCCGGCCGAGTACCCGGCGTGGCGGACGACGTAGCCGCTGAGGATGCTGCTCAGCGCCACCCCGAAGCTGATCGCCGCGTACGTCGTCCCCTGCAACAGGTTGAAGTGACCCGTGCCCTTGCCGAGGTCCGCCATGGTGACGACGAGCAGCACCCCGTAGATCCCGGCGCCGAGACCATCCACGACCTGCAGGCCGATGAGCGCATACCTGTTCGACAGCGACGCGAACAGCAGCGCCCGGACGGGTACCAGCAAGAAGGCGATCAGGAACAAACCCTTGCGCCCGCGATCGGCCAGCCTGGCGGCCACCGGCGCCACGGCGATCATGACGGCCTGGGCGATGATGATGCAGATCGACAGCGCGAGCGCGGAGTGTTCGATGTCGTCGAGGCCGAGCTTCTGCCCGAGCAGCGGGAGCATCGCCCCGTTGGCGACGTTCCACAGGCACATCGCGGTGATGAAGGCGGCGATGTCCCGGTCGGCGAGCAGGGCCCCGAGGGCGGCTCGCGTCGAGCCGCACGGGGCGCTGTCCTCCGCGGCCGCGCGCGCGAGCTCGTGGTCGATGTCTCGTTCGCGGATCAGCAAGGTCGCGCCGACGAGGACCACGCATTGGACGATCGAGAAGTAGAAGATGCCGCGGTAGGAGATGAACCAGCCGATGACGCTGGCGATCACCGCCGCCAGCAGGTTGCCCGCATGGTTGAAGCTCTCGTTGCGACCGATCCGGACGGGCAGCCGCTCGTGCCCCACCATCCCGAGCGTGATGGCGCCGACGCACGGCGGGAAGATCGTCTGCGCCAGGCCGAGCGCCACCTGCGCCGCGACGATCGGCGCGAAGCGGGGAAACACGACCACCGTGATGCACGACAGCGCGACGATCGCCGAGGCCGCCACCAGCAGCAGCCGCTTCCACGGGGTGCGATCGATGAAGCCGCCGACCGGCGCTTGCGCGAGGATCGAGACCAGCGCCGGGATCGCGACCACCAGGCCGATGTGGGACGGGTCCCACGCGTGCTCGGCGAGCAGGTAAACCGACAAATAGACGCCGACCCCGTCCTTCACGTCGGCCATGAAGACATTGACGAGATCGAGGCCGCGCAGGCTGCGGGTCGACGCACTCACGGTTCCTCCGCGACCCTTCAAGGATGCGCCGTCGGCCGGCGGCGACCAGCGGGCTGCGGCGCCGTGAGCCCCGGCGCGACGGCCACGCCGCCCTCGGCCGGCGAGCGTATTCCGCGCTGCGAACGGCGCGGTCGGGTCATGCCGTCACTCGACGCCGCGCTCGCGCGCGGGCGGTCGGAGCTCGAAGCGACCGGACGCCCGCGTCGATGGCGGTCGCGCTCGTGCGTCCAGGACCGTGCCGTGATTCGTGGCCACCGCCCGCGGCCGCCGCTCAAAAATGGCGCCCCGCCCACCGTTCGGCCCACTCGACGATCCGCCGGGTAAAGTCGACGCGGTGGGACGGAGCGCCCTGCTCGGCGAGGTGGTGATCACCGCCGGGGTAGCGGACCTGCTCGACCGGAGCCTCGCCGGCCCTGACCAGGGTGGCGAACAGCTCCTCGGCTCGCCCGATTGGACAGCGCTGGTCGTCTTCGCCTTGCAAGCTGAGCGTCGGAGTGACGGCGTACTCGAGGGACTCGATCGGCGACAGCGAATCGTAGCGGTCGCGCGCATCCCAGATCTCTCACCCTCGTGAAGGGGGTCACGTAAATAGCCGCTGTCCGACGTGCCGAAGTGGGACACGAGGTTGACGACGGGAGCCGACACGACGGCGGAGCCGCGACGCCGGCCGCGGCTCCGCGGCTCCGAATCAGTCCCGCGCGCGCCGTTCGTCACGGTCCTGCTCGCGGTTCTCTTGTTCACGCCGGTCGTCCTCCCGCTGGGCGCGCTGCTCGTCGCGGCGCTCGTCCTGCCGCTCCTCCCGCCGTTCCTGGCGCCGAATCTGTTTCTCGTCCTGTCGACGGTCCTGCTCCTTGTTTTGCATGACCCTTTCCTCGCACGCACGCGCCCAGCACCGACTCGGTGCAGCACGTCGCCTCTCCGTGCGAGCTTGAGCGCGAAGGCGATCGTCAGCAACCCGTACAGCCGGGCCCGACTTGCACCGCCGAGCAGGCGCAGAAGGCTCCCCGCACTCGTTCTCACGCGAGGGGAGCCGGAGTGCGCGGCCTCTCGTCCAAGGAGTTTCCCAGCTCCCTCGCGGCCGGCGTCGCGGCGAGGCGCCGGGCTCGCCCGCTCGCTGCCGTACTGGCAGACCCTAACCCCGGTCGTCGCCGTGGTGCTCCGAGGCGCCCGGATCGAGCGCTCGCAGGACCGGCAAGAGCAGCGTCGCGGCTGCTGACCTCCTTGCCGATGCCGCCGTTCCGCGCACCCTCATCGAAGGCCGCGCGCCCGAGCAAGTACCAACCTCGGCTTCAGGACGATCGCCATGACACCCCCTCGATCCATCACGCCTCGTCAGGAGGGCGAGGCGAGCCTTTTACCCGCGCCGACCGTGGAGGCCTTCGCGCCGAGCGCCGCTCGCTCCGATGCCCGCCACGGACACGAGCACCGGTCGGCTCGAAAGGCGGCGCCTCCGCGACGGCACGCGACGACGCGCGACTTTTGAAGCTGCTGGGAGGTTTACCACCATGCCGTCGATCTTCGATCACCTCCAGGCGGAGCACCAGCGGCTCCGACAATCGCTCGTTCGCCTCCGCGTCGCCGAGCCGGGCGGCGACCCGCAGCAGTGCTTCTACCGGCTGCTTTGCGAGTACACCGCCTACGCGAGGGCCGAGGAGCACGTGCTCTACAGCTACCTGATTCATATCCAGAGCGTGCAGCAGCGAGCCATCGAGGGGCTGCAGGAGCACGAGCGGCTCGACGAACTCCTGCGTGAGGCAGAGCGCGTGCCGTGGGGGGACGCCCGCCGGGACTCCACGATCAATCTGCTCTGCGAGGCGATGTCCCGGCATCTGCGCGAGGAGGAGAGGGATCTCCTCGCGCCGGCGCGACGGATGCTGAGCGACCGCGAGGCTGCAGGCCTCGGCGCCTGCTTCGTCGCCGAGCGCACCCGCGTCTACCGCGATCTGAGCCGGCTGGACGAGGACGCGAAGCTCGGCCCGCGGAGGCCCGTCCGCCCGGGCTGACTTGGAGGACGGCACCGCCGACGGTCCGCGGCACGCATCGCCGCGCTCACCGAGCGCCGCGCTGATACGTCGTCAGCAGGACGCCGGCGATGAGGCGACTGGTGTCGCGCGGCCCCCTCGCCGAGACCGAACCACAGACCCTTGCGAGCGATGGTCGGTCGAGCGCCTCGATCCAGCCTCGTGCCATCTCGGCGAGCTCTGCGGCATCGCTCGTCGGAGCGAACTCGAGCGCAGCGCCGACGACGTTGGCCACCGCGGCCTCCATCATCTCAGCGACTTCGGCGGACGAGAAGCTGTCGAGGTCGACAGCGATCCCCTGGGTGGTGTGAAAGGACGCCATGCTCTCATGAGATCATGGGTCCTTCGATCGTGCCAGGAACCTCCCGCCTCGAGCGCCGGAGCGGCCTCTTGCCGGAGTCGACCGCGAAACGGCGGCTTCGTCGCCTGCCGAGCGCGTCATGATGGGAAACCTGATCCAGTGTTTTTCCTAATCTGCTGGCTGAAGGACGCGTCTCGTGGCTCTCTCACGCGAGCGGGTCGCCGACCTTCCGCGCGGCGAGCCGAAGGCGCTGCCTCACCCGGGTGTACAAGAAGGCGCCGATCCGCCGCGGGGCAGCCATTTGGATCGCCGCGAATCACCCGATCGCACTCGCAGGGGGCGGTCATCGGGCCCTCGCCGTCGCGGCCGCGAATCACCCGAATGCGACGTGTGTGACGGGCGCTCGATCCATCGCCATTGCAGCGGCCTCACGTGCGCCCCGCCAGCAAATCCTCGAGGTCCTGCGGCGCGGCCGGCTTGACGAGGTGGTGGTCGAACCCCGCGTCGCGGGCGCGGGCCTTGTCGCCCTCCTGCCCCCAGCCGGTGAGCGCCACGAGGGTCAGGGCCTTTCCCCATGGCTCCTGGCGGATCCGGCGAGCCGTCTCGTACCCATTCATGTCCGGCATGCCGATGTCGAGGAAGACCAGGTCGGGGCGAAACTCGGGGGCGGCGCGGAGAGCGGCGAGGCCGTCATGCACCACGCGCGTGTCGCAGCCCATGAGCTCGAGGATGTCCGCCAGGCTGACCGCCGCGTCCTGGTTGTCGTCGACGACGAGGACCCGACGTCGCGCGTGGGCGCGGTCCAGGCGCTCGAGCGGCTCGGCGGGCGAGTCGGGTGGAGGCTCGACGGTCGGCAGGCGCACGACGAATTCGCTCCCCAGGTCGGGGCCGTCGCTCCTCGCCTCGACGGCGCCGCCGTGCAGCTCGACCAGGCTCTTGACCAGCGAGAGGCCGATGCCGAGACCGCCCTGGGACCGCTCGAGCGAGTGATTCGCCTGGGTGAAGAGGTCGAAGACCCGGGGCAACATCTCCGCGCGGATGCCGATGCCGTCGTCCTTGACGCGGATTAGCACGTCGCCGCCCTGTCGCTCGACCGTCAGCCGGATATGCCCGCCGTGAGGAGTGAACTTCGCGGCGTTGCCGAGCAGGTTGGCGAAGACCTGGGCCAGCCGGACCACGTCGGCGACGACGAACACGGGCTCGGGCAGCCCCTCCATCGTGAGCTCGTGGCCGCCGCCCTCGATCAGCGGTTGGACCGCCTCGAGGGCGCTGCGGAGCACCTCCGCCAGGGCGACGCGCTGCGTTCGCAGCTCGATCCTGCCGGAGCAGATCCGGCTCACGTCGAGCAGGTCGTCGATGAGGTGGACCATGTGCCCGAGCTGCCGCTCCATCATCGCGCGCGCCCGCTCGACCACGGCCTGGTCGTCGCCCGCGCGGCGGAGGATCTCGAGGCCGTGGCTCAGCGGCGCCAGCGGGTTGCGCAGCTCGTGGGCCAGCGTCGCCAGGAATTCGTCCTTGCGCCGATCGGCCTGCTGCAGCGCCTCGGCTTCGCGCTCGAGCAAACGCTTGGCCTGCTGCGCGTCGGTCCGATCGCGTAAGATCTTGAGGAATCCGCGGATGTCGCCGTGGTCGCGCAGCGGCACCGTCACGCCGCTGCCCCAGAACCGGCTGCCGTCCTTGCGCAGGTGCCAGCGTTCACTCGCCGCCCGTCCCTCGGCGAGCGCGACGCGCAGCTCCTGTTCCGGGACGCCCAGGTTTCGCTCCTCGGCCGTGAACAGAATATTGCTGGGTTCCCCGACGATCTCCTGCTCGTCGTACCCCAGGACGTTCTTTGCCCCGGCATTCCAGCTCGTTACGATCCCTCGCGGGTCGGTGGTGAAGATCGCGTAGTCTCTCGCGCTCTCGATGATGAGCCGGAGACGCTCCTCGCTGCGGGCCCGCGCGAGCTCGGCCGCCTTGCGAGGCGTGATGTCGCTGACGACGCCGAGCGTGCGGACGGGTCGTCCCTGACGGTCCCGCACGGTCTTGCCGCGCGCGGAGACCCAGCGGCATCCGCCGTCGGGCCGCTCGATCCGGTACTCGCTCTCGTACACGCCGCTGACGAGGCTGGCCCGCAGGGCCTCGCTGTCCGCCGCTCGATCCTCCGGGTGCAGCCGAGCTCGGTACAGCTCGAGCGTGACCGGCGTGTCGGGGTCGAGGCCGAAGATTTCGCAGGTCCGGGGCGACCAGACGACGGCGCCGGTGAGCAGATTGATCTCCCACTCGCCGAGCTCGGCGCCCTCCATCGCCAGGCGCAGGCGCTCCTCGCTCTCGTGCAGCTTCTCCTGAAATCGCTTGCGCCCGGTGATATCGAGGCACACGGCGGCCGCCCCTCGCACCGAGCCGGCGGCGTCGAACAGCGGGGCGGCGTTGCCGAGCAGTGTAATCGTCGTACCGTCGATAAGGACGAGGTCGAGCTCGGCGTCGGTGACGGGGGCCCCCGTGGCGATGGCGAGCCGCATCGGGGTCGCCTCGATCGGGAGCTCCTGGCCGTCGCGCTGAAACCTCAGCCATCGCCGCTGTTCCGGCGGGAGCTGGGCCGAGACGTTGCAGCCGGCCGGAGCGCCCATGAGCTGGCAGCCCTGCTTGTTCCCGACGACGACGCGGCATTCGGCGTCGCGCGCGAACCAGGCCACCGCCGGCATCAGCTCCATGAGTCGATCGATCTCCTCGGTCCGTTTCCGCAACTCCTCGGCGGCTCGTCGGGCCACGTCATGGCGCGCCGCATACAGCCGCTCGCAAATGCAACAGATGTAGACGGCTGTGACGGTGAACAGGACGAGTTGCAGCCAGTCGGCCGTCGCCTCGCCCCGCACCGGCCGGCCCAGCGCGTCGAGAAAGCACATCGCGGCGACGACGCTCAGGAGCCACGCCAGCAGGCCGGGCCAAAGACCGCCCGCGGCGGCGGCTGCGAGGACCGCGGGGACGAACAGCATCGGCGACGTATGTTCGAGCCGTGAAGGGGCCAGCGCGAGCCGGGCCAGCACCGCGGTCGCGGTGGCGGCGACTGCCAAGGCGCAGGCCAGCGCGGCGCGCCGTATTCCCGGACTCTGCCGTCGCATCACTGCTGCCAGTGTTGTCCCCCTTCCCGCGCGAGCTACCCACGGAGGACAGAGCGCGACTTTCGCCCGCGAAACCCGGCGTCGGGCAATCGACGAGCTCAGTCATGGACGGCGCGTCCGGGCCGAGCCGCGGTTGGCGCGGCCCATCGCGCGGGTGCGGCGAGGCGGCGTCGATACGCGTCCGACCGGGCGGGATGCGGTGATCGAGCTCCGAGCTCGCCGAATCGCCGGTCGCAGGCGCTGCCGTCCGTCGGGGCGCTCGCTGCGGTCCCCTGCCCGGCGGGTCACCGGAAGCGGTCGAGCCCGCCGTGAGGTTCGCTCGGGGCATGACGACGACGCCGCGGCGCGGCCGCCGGGGCGAGCGCGCGGAGGTCGGTGAGCCGGGGGTGCCACGGGTGCGCGGGGGAGACGAGAAGAGCTGGCCCGGGGGCCTCGCGGGACATTCGTATGTGCGCCGAACGAGTTTACATGTCCTTCAGGACATGTACTGTGGGCAAGACGATCCCTGAAAGGATCTGGAGCCGCCGCGGAGCCGTCGCCACACGTAGACGTCGATCTGGTTGAACTCGCCCCCCTTCGCGGTCCCGAAGCAGTTGACCCGCCCTCCCGGCACCCGATCGATGTCGAGCACCCGCTCGAGGGCGAGCCGGACCGGCGGGATGACGGGCCGAGGCTCGGGCCGCAGAGGCTGCCCGCGAGCGTTTGCGGCCGCCCGAACGCCGCGGCCGCCCGGAGGGCCTCTGGCGGTCCGGACGGAGGTTCAGGGCCGGTCGGCCGTGAGCGTGTGCGCTGGGGTGCGGGAAATGGTATGACCCCGACATGCGACTGAATTATGCGTGGCTCCTTTTCACCCTGGCCGCGTGCGGCCCCAAGACCCCGGGCGGCGAGACCGAGGGCGGCAGCGGTGACACCAGCGGCGAGACCTCGACCAGCACCACGACGACCGGCGACGTCGAACCGACGACCTCGACGACGACGTCCGCGAGCACGACCCCCGAGACGACCACCCCCGGCAGCGAGGCGACCGGCGAGAGCGAGACCACCGGACCGGTGGCGATGTGCCCGGCGCCGCAGACGCCCGACGTGATGTTCGACGTGGTCGGCTTCCCCGAGGACTTTCAGGGCCACGTCCAGGCGTCGTGCACCGTCAAGGGCGCGTCGCTCGGAGATGGGTCGGACGCAGTCACCCTGAGCTGCGACGTCGACGGCACCGACGTCGAGGTCGCGGTGAGCTTCGACAACGCGGCGGTGCAGCTGCCCGAGGGTCTACAGCAGCTCGACGCGCCGGTGTCGCTGCGCTACGTCCGCGCCGACTACGAGTACCGCGGCGAATGGCTGGCGATCGGCGATTTCCGCGACGTCCTGCTGCTCGGTCTGGCCGCCGGCAGCAGCGCCCTGCCCTTCGTCGAGGGCGAGGGGCAGATCGGCAACATGTTCGCGCCGGTCTCCGTCGAGGAGCTCGGCGGATTCTGTCCCAAGGGACAGGGGAGCTGCTTCGCCCTCGGTGAGCCGGCGGTGCTGCGATTCTCGAGCGGCGACGACACGCTCGAGGCGTTCCCGCTGCAAGCCGGGCAGCTCGGGCCCTACGCGGTCCACGCCGGCGCGTCGTGGCTGTCGGACTCCGAGAGCGAGTACCAGTGCGACGGCCCGAGCGACGACTGGGCCGCCTTCGCTCTGGCACGCCAGTGAGGCCGGGCCCGCCGGGGCACGCGGATCTGCGACGGTCGCACCTGCTGCAGCAGGGGAAATCCACCTTGGAACGGTGACCGCCCGAGCTTCGTGCCCGGCGAGGCCGGGCGATTCGAGGAGGACGCTCTCGGCGTTGTCGGTGCTGCCGGTCCTCGCGCTGACGCTCGGGGTCGGGCCCCGGTCACCTTCGCGGCAGCGGCTGTTACGCGTGCCCATGTGCGGCGAGGCTGCAAGAATTTGGCTCTTCAGGGTTTGTGGTGGATACCGCTGACTCAGCGCGTGATCCCGGCAGGATAGAGGTCGAGGCCGCCGAGGTGGAAGTAGATCGCAGCTCGGAAGCGGTCGCGGTTACGGAAGCCGCGGGCGACGTACTTGAGCTTCTGGATGACCGAGTTAAGGCCCTCGGCAGAGGCGTTGGTGATCCGTTCGGTGGCTGCATGGATGATGCCGCCGAGGTGATTTTTGACCATGCGCGCGGCGGCCTTCATCGGCTCCAGGCGAGAGCGGATAGCCCAATCGTACCACATGCCCCATTGGTCCCGCATGTTGCTCGGCGAGGTGTGCTCCCAGACCTCCATCGCCGCCTCCTTGAGCGCCCACGCGCGGGCCGTCCGCAGCGAGCTCGTCCGCAGCGCCTCGAAGTCGTCCCAGACCTCCTTGCTCATCCGTTCGGGGTTGCGCAGCCAGAGGTACTTGGTGCCCTTGAGCCGGTTGTCGCCGAGGCCGTGGAGAGCGCGGTGTTCCTCGCGTCGCACGTGGTCGACGGCTTGACCGAGGCGCGCGGCGACGTGGTACTTGTCGAAGGCGATCTTCGCGTCGCCATCGGGGATGGCCTCGCGGACAGCTTGAATGTAGGGCTCGTGCATGTCCATGACGACCACGGAGACCGCAGCCCTCTCTGGGCGCGAAAAGCCGCTCAGGAAGCCCTTGAGGGCCCCCTTGCCGCGTCCGTCGGCGACGTGGATGACCCGCTTGCTGGCGGACTTCGGGTCATGCACGATCGTGACGTACTCGTGGCGCCGCTGGAAGGAGGTCTCGTCGACGGCGAGCATCTCCGGCAGCGCGACCTCGCGGCGCTCGAGTCCGCGTTGTACTGCACGCTCCTGGACGCCGGCGACCTGATCCCACGAGAGCCCGAGGCGCTCCGCGACCACTGCAATCGGCGCATCGCGGAGCCAGTCGATCACGAGCGCCTCGAACAGCGCGGTGAGCCGAGCGCTACCGTCCGCCCATGAGACGCGCATCGTGAGCGTACCGTGCTTCGGGCACGACGTCCGCGGTACGCCGGCTTCGATGATCGTCCGATACTGACACGTATCGAGGTGCCGCCATCGGCGAGTCCGCGTATCGTGACGGGGAACAGCCTGGCCACACTCCGGGCACGTCGTCGGCACATCGGGGTCGTGCTCGACCTCGATGACGATCTGCCCCTGCCCGAGCTGCAGCTTCACCGCAGCAACTCTCCAGGGAGCCTCGATACCGAGAATTCGGGCGTAGAGTTCGGTCTCTGCCATTTCGCGCACGATATCACGGCGCGATTTCGCGCGCAACCTGCGCCACCCTCAACCCTGAAGAGCCAAGAATTTCGCGGGACCTGGGCGGCTACAGGTGTGACGCGCGCTTCGACGATTGCGTCGCGGTGACGGGCGATCCCAGGGAATGCGCGATGTCCCGCCGTTGGTTGACGCAAAGTCGATCGGAGTCTAAGGTGCGAGGCTGCAGATGTTCATCCTGTTCGCCCTCGTCGGATGGAGCTGGACGCCGAGTGTGTCGTCGGCAGGTGACCTCGCCCCGGCCGAGAGCCCGCCGCCCGTCGAGACCCGAGTGAGCGACGAATCCGCGGAGCTCGAGTCCGCAACGCGCGTCGAGTCGGCGGAGAGCCCCGAGCCGGGCGCGACCGACACGCAGGCGCAGACGGTCGCGCCTCCGCCCGAGCTCGCCGTGCCCAGCGCGACCGACGACGAGAAGCCCGGCCCTGCGCGCGCACAGACTCCGTCCGAAGCGCCGCTCCTCACCGAGGGCTTTCGCCGCCCGAGTCCTTATTTGCACGTCGCTCCGGGCATCGCATCCTTCAACGTCCTCGATCCGAAGTACCGTCAATATGCGTGGGGGGTCAGCGGGGGCCGCTCGGTCGCCCGGGGCCGCCGCTTCGCCGCGCAGCTGGGCGGCTTCTTCGAGCACCTGGCGGGTCCACGCGATCCTGCGGTCGATCTGCTGCGCTTCGGCGGGGAGTTCCGCGTCGGCGCGAGCAACGAGCGCGTCTTCGGCTACGGGCTGGCGCGCACCGGCCTGGACATCGCGGTGATCCCGAAAGACTTCTACGACGAGCCGGGTCGGCGGACGGCGTTGTTCTTTCTTCTTTCGCTCGGAGCGGGGATCCAGGGGGCGCTGGGTCCTCGCGGGCGGTTCCTGCTGGGCGTCGAGCCTTCCTTCGACTTCACGTGGCCCGGCGTGCTCATCCTGTTCCGGACCCGGGCATTCGTCGGCTGGCGCTTCGGCTAGGCGGGCCGCGCTCGCCCGCTCCGCGCCCTGCTCATCGTCCTGACCCCCGGTCCGCCACACTCACCCGATAGGCGCCGTGGCGGACATGTTTTGTCATTCGCAGGCGACGCGCACGTCGACGACTTCGCCGGTGCGCCGCTGGCCGGCGGTGCGGTAGACGAAGCTGGCGCGCTCGAGGCCGCAGTTGCCGCGCGCGTCGCACTCGCGGCGGGTGGTGTAGCCGAGGTCGATCTCGACGATCTCGAAGCTGGCGAGCGGCAGCATCTCCCAGCCGCTCGAGCGACGGTCGGCGTCGTGGTCGGCCCACAGCACCAGCTCGCCCCAGCGCGCGTCCGCGGCGGTGATCTTGCCGTCGCGGTCGCTGTCGAGCTCGGCGAGGGCCTGGAAGCCGTTGTGGACACCTGATCCGAAGGACAGGCGAGTGGCGGCGCCGAACAGCTCCTGGCCGCCGTCGATGCTGCCGCTGCCGTCGCGGTCGAGCGCGAGCCACGGGGTGGCGGCGGTCGGCCAGTCGGCGCGGGCGCAGCTGCCGGCGCCGCCGTGGATGTCGAAGTCGGCCGCCGAGGCGGAGGTCGGCGCGAACTCGATGGCGTCGCCGAAGCTCAGCACCAGCGGGGTGTTGCAGTCCTCCCAGTTCCACACGTGGCGGCCGGTCTCCTCGTCGACCATGCAGCCCATGTCGATGTCGAAGCTTTCCTCGCCGAAGCCGCACGACTGCCTCTCGCCCGGCTTGCACTCGTCGGCCTCGCCGCACTGGCCCCACCGCGTCTCGCCGGTGTCGGGGGTCGCCTCGTACGCGACGCAGTGCTGGGTGCCGCCGTCACAGGCGCGCGAGTCGCCCTCCTCGGCGCACGTCTCGGTCAGGCAGGCGGTCCAGATGTGGCTGTACCGATCGAGCGACCAGACGCAGAACTCGAGGCCGGCGACGCCGCCGATCTGACACTCCGCGGACAGCTGGGACTGGTCGCAGACCTCGCCCGCGCGGCCGAAATCGGCCTTGGGCTCGGGCTCGCCCTCGTCCTCACTGGCAGGCTCGCCCTCGCTGTCGCCCTCGCCTTCTTCCCCGCCCTCGCTGTCGTTCTCGGCGGTCGTGCTGTCGCCGTCGTTCACGGGGTGACCCTCGACCTTGGAGTCACAAGCGGGCAGTGAGAGGAAGAGCGTGGACAGGGCGAGGAGGCGAGTCGAGGTCGTCATGCGGGCGTGGCCTTAGCAGGGGCCGTGCCAAGCCGCCGAGCGGCCTTCCAGGCGGCGTGGACGCGGTTCGCGGCGCGGGTCGGTGAGGGCCCCGTGGCGGGGCAGGACCGCGTCGCCGTCCTGGTGTGACGAGGGTGTCGTGCGATCTCGCCGAGGGCGAGCGCGCGCGCCCCGAGCCTGCGAACTGCCCGGCGAGCGCCGCAGCGGCCGTCGCGGCCGAGCGGTCGAAGAAAGGTGGAAGACGGACGCCGACAGCGATGCATGGGGCTCCTCGAAACCGAGGGTTTGCGCGCGGACTTCGCCGCGCTGCCGACAAATATCGCCGGCCTTCTTCGGTCGGGCGAGTGTCGGCATAAGTCCGCGCGGCCGAGTCCTCGACGACGCGACCGATAGCGGGCAGTGAGGCGATTTTCCGCCGGGTTCGACATCACCTCCCCTTGGCTTCTCCAGGCATCCAGCCCGACCTGCGGCGCCCACGGGCGCCCACGGGCGCCCACGGGCGCCCTCGCAAACTCTGAACATAGCGCCCGGCGGTCGCCCACGCCTCGACGACGACACCGGCTCGGGGCCACGCTGGGGGAGGTCCTGATTTACTGTCGGCCTCTCTTGTGCGAATCGATCCGAGCGTCGCCGTCGTCATCGCTCGTGATCGTCGGTGAGCTCGGAGCCAGGGCCTGGCACGATGGATCAGGCCCGCATTCGGCGAAGGAGGATCGCCGGGAGCGGGCCCTCGCCGACGCCATGCGTCATCATCCGGCGGCAAACAGCCATGCGTTCAAGCCAATCTGCACCTCGGTCGCGTCGGCCCCAGGATCGGCGAACGCATCATGAACCGCCGCCGTTCCGGAACCCACGGAGGAGTCACTCGCCATGAACCGACCCAGGGGCGATGTCGTGTACTGCAATCAGCTCGCGCTCGACATCGAGATCGGATTCCACGAGGTCGAACGAGGCGTCAAACAGACGGTCCACGTCGACCTCGAGCTGACCACCGACTTCGGCCGCGGGCCCGCGAGCGATGATTTCACGGGGCTCGTCGATTACTACGTGATCGCCAACCACCTCGCCGCGCACGTGGAGGGCCGGCGATACGCGCTGATCGAGGCGCTCGCCGTCGACCTGGCGCGCGAGATCACGAAGCTCCACCCCGAGACCATCGTCCGGGTGCGCATCGTCAAGCAGCCGCTCGACATGCCCCGCGTCCGCTCCGTCGCGGTCGAGTGCGTACGGTCCGCCGCGGACTTCGCTGCCGAAGCCGGGTGACCTCGTGGCCGCGCAGTACGACCTGCTGATCGTCGGCGCCGGCCCAGGCGGGCTCGCTGCTGCGATCGCCGCGCGCGCGCTGCACCTGCGCGCGGTCGTCCTCGACGCCGGCCCACGCCCGGGCGGCCAGCTCCTCGTCAACGACACGCCGATCCTCGACTGCCCGGGCCTCGACGTCGCGACCGGCTCCGAGCTCGCGGTCCGGCTGCAACACCACCTCGAGCGGCTCGGCGGCCACGTCCGCGTGAACGCGCCGGTCGAGCGGATCGATGCCGCCGGCGGTACCGTCGAGCTGGCCGGTGAGCGCCTGGTCGGCACGGCGATCCTGCTGGCGACCGGCGCGACCCGTCGCCGCCTCGGCGTGCCCGGCGAGGCGGACGTCCCGGGTCGAGGCCTGTCACCGGCGGCGCGGCGGTTCGGCCCGGCTTTCGCGGGCCGGCCGGTGGTCGTGGTCGGCGGCGGCGACGTGGCGCTCGAGGAGGCAGCGCTGCTCGCACGGCTGTGCCCGCGGGTCACTCTGGTCCACCGCGGTTCGAAGCTGCGGGCTCGCCCCGATTTTCGCGCGGCGATCGCCGCCGAGCCGCGGATCGACCTGCACCTCGAGACACGACTGGCGGCGATCCTCGGCGCCCCGGACGTCGAGGGGGTCTTGCTCGCCGGACCCGCCGGCGAGCGCCACGTCGAGGCCGCGGCTGTCGTCGTCTGCGCCGGCATGGCGCCCCGCAGCGAGCTCGTCCTCGGACAGGTCGAGGTCGACGGCGCGGGGTTCGTCCGTGTCGACGCACGCCAGCGGACCTCGTCGCCGCGCCTGTACGCGATCGGAGACGTGTGCGCCGGAGCCTGGTGGACGGTCAGCGCGGCGATCGGCCAGGCCGGTGTCGCCGTGAAGGACTTCGAGCGACGCCTGGCCGCCGACGAATTCGCGGCCCTGCTGGCGCCCGGCCCGACGTTCGCGCCCACCGGCTGGGAGGCTTGAGCGCGAGGCACAGCTCGACGGCGTGGCGCAACCTCCAGTGATGGACCGCGAGGTCGACGACGAGGGCCGAGCGCCGCGACGGCCGCGCCCGCGAGCGCGCTTCGGGCCTTCGTGACCGACGCCAGCCGTTCGATCGGCACGCGCGCGCGAAGGGGTCGTCGTGAGAGGTCAGGACGTCGCCGCGTTCGTACCGACGAGCCAGTGGCACCAGCTCGGCGTGGAGCTCGTCATCGGCTTGTTCTTCCGGCGCGTGCGTCTGTCGCGGATCGTCATCGACGCGAGGGACACGCCCGCGCTCGCGCGCGCGCTCGCCGAGCTCGTGCGGCACCGCGGCGGCTTCCTGCTGGACGAGCACTGGTCGTGGACCCTCCGCGGTCGCGCCCTGTGGCGGGCCGAGAACAGGGAGTTCCTGCAGCTCAAGGCCCGACCGCCGACCCACTCGACGGCGCGGCCTCTCGGTCGCACCCATGCGTTGAGTCGCGGACCGGCGCGGAATTCCGGCCCCGCAAGGAAGAGGCCGCCGAGCGTTCGCCGCCGAGGCTCGCCTCCCGCCCCGCGAGCGGCGCCGTGCCGTCGCCCGCGGACCTGTTCGGGACTCCGCGCGGCGCACGGACGGGCCCGACGAGGGGTGAGAGCGCGGCTGCAAAGCTCCGGCGCACCGCACGAGGTCGTCGTCGCCCGACAGGATCTCGAAGCCCGTGACGGCCCCATGGTCGGCGTGATGACGAGGCCGGCGCGGCCCGGCGCGGTCCGACGCAGCCGGCCCGAGCGGGCGGCTTCGTGGCTGGCTCGAGGCCCGTTGCACGTGTCGACCCCCGGCATCGATTGTGAAGCCATAGTTCACAAAGCATTCATCGCTGGCCGGTTTTTCTTCACGATCGACGGCGCTACGTTCTCCTCGTCGAAAGGAACTCATCATGGTCACGAAGCAATCGAAACGGGTTTGGTTCATCACGGGGGCATCGCGCGGGATCGGTGCGGAGATCGCGAGCGCCGCGCTGGCGGCGGGTGACGAGGTCGTGGCGACCGCGCGCGATCCGAGGCGAATCACCGAGCGGCTCGGCAGCTCCGAATCACTGCTGCCCGTCGCGCTCGACGTGACGAACGAGCAGTCGGTCGCGGCCGCGGTCGAGGCGGCGCTGGCCCGTTTCGGGCGGATCGACGTGCTCGTCAACAACGCCGGCTACGGGCTGATCGGCGCGGTCGAGGAGACCTCCGGCGAGGACGTGCGGCGGCTCTACGAGACCAACGTCTTCGGGCTGCTCGCGGTCACCCGCGCCGTGCTCCCGACGCTCAGGAAGCAGCGCTCGGGGCTCATCATCAACCTGTCGTCGGTCGGCGGCTACCGGTCGGGCCCCGGCTTCGGCGTCTACTGCTCGACCAAGTTCGCCGTCGAGGGCCTCTCGGAGGCGCTGCACGCCGAGCTCGCGCCGCTCGGCGTCGGGGTCACCGTCGTCGAGCCCGGGTACTTCCGGACCGAGTTCCTCGAGGCGCAGTCGGTGGTCGAGACGGACGCGAGCATCGCCGATTACGCCGACTCGGCCGGCAAGGTGCGGGCGGTCGCGAAGTCGGTCAGCCTCCGGCAGCCGGGCGACCCGGTGCGCCTCGCTCGCGTGATGGTCGACCTCTCCCGCGCCGAGCATCCCCCGCTGCGTCTGCCGCTCGGCAGCGACGCCGTCGCGGCCATCGAGGCGAAGAACGCGTTCGTGGCCAAGGAGCTCGACGCGTGGCGCGCCGTGGCGGTCTCGACCGACTTCCCGCGCTGAGGGTCGCCCGGGATGCTCGCCGGTGGAGCCGATGCGATCGACGGCTCGTCGACAGGTCGCCGCACCGGAACGCCGGCCGGTCGGTGTCGACGGTCGCGCTATTTGAAGAGCGACAGGGGCACGGCGTCGGCCATCGCCTGATGGCCGGCGTCATTGGGGTGCAGGTGATCGCCGCCGTCGAACGCGGCGAGGATCCGGGTGGGATGCTCCGGGTCGCGCACGGCGGCCTCGAAGTCGATCACCCCGTCGTATGCGTCGTTGTCGCGGATCCACGTGTTGACGGCCTGGCGAATCTCCTCCCCTTCGATCGTGTAGTAAGGTGGAAACGCCGCCTCGAACGGCAAGATCGTGCCGACGAAGGCCTTGACCCCTTTCGCCTTCGCCTGGTCGGCGAGCGACTCGAGCCCGTCGATGAGCTCGTCCGCCGTCACCTGCTCGGAGGGTCCCACGAATCCCGGCATGCCGATGTCGTTGATGCCGATCAGGACAATGGCGTGGGTCACTCCCGGCGTGCCCAGGACGTCGCGTTCGAAGCGCGACAGCCCGCTCGGACCGACCGAGTCGCGCAGCAGCCTGTTGCCGCCGAGCCCGTGGTTGACGACCGCGACCGAGCGGGTCTCCGGGTCGTCCTGCAAGCGCGCGAAGAGCCGATCGGGGTAGCTCCTGCGCGCGTCGACGGTCGAATAGGAGCCGTCGGTGATCGAGTCTCCGAACGTGACGACGACCTTGTCGGTCTCCGCCGATTCGACGTCGACGCCGGCGAGCCAGAAGGCGGAAGAAAGCGTGCTCGGCTCGGTCAGGCGCTCGCTCGCCGCCTGGTTGCCCTCGGCGACGGCGTGCGTCGTGAACGAGAACGGGTGCCAGGTCGCGAGCTCCGACGGCTTCGACGCGTAGATGCTGACGATCAGGCGATCGCCCGGGCTCACCTCGAGGTCCACGCCGTCGCTGAGCAGTTCGGCCGCCGCCGGGATCGTCGCGCCCGGCCGGCCGGCGAAGTGGACCTGGCGATCGCTCCCCGGCGCCGTGACGAGGGGCTCCTGCTCCTTCGCCACCCGGACTTCGGCGAGCTCGAGGGGCTGGCTCCCGAACAGGTTCGAGAGCCGCAGCCGGACCCGATCGCCCGCGGCGGTGACGGTGACCGTCTGGCGCAGCGTCTCGTCGCTGAAGCTGCGCGACTTCGTCTCGATGATCGCCGGCTCCGGCTCCATCATGCTCGTCGCCCAGGCGGCGACCCAGCGCGCGTCCGGCCCCTCGTCGTCACCCCCGCCGCCGTCGTCGCAGCCGGCAGCGGCGAGCGCCAGAACGAACGCACCGATCTTCGTCGGGCGGGTGAAAAGAGTTCCCATGGTCAGATCTCTCATGAACGTCAGCATGGTCGGTGCCCTCGGTGGGGGCGGCCCCCCGCTCCCCCTTGCTCGACGAACGAGGGTGCGCCGGATCGACACGCCGAGCCGCGGACGGGCGGAATTTTTTAAAAAAGGGGCGAGCGCAGCGGAGGAAGGGGGGTCTCGCTGGGCCGAAAGCGAACCCGACCGGCGACATGATGGGCCCAAGCCGCAGAGGCCGGCCCAGCGCGCCCGTCTGCGAGCCCGCGGCCTTCCGCTGCAGGAGAACGCGCGGCGCTGCGACCCCGGGTGCCCAGGGGTTTGCCCATGCCTCCCGCGCGCGACCGCACGGGAACCGGCATGCCGGCCGGCTCACATCTGGCGCGGGCACGAAGCTCTACGCGCTGCGAGCTCGCCGCGAGGCGCCGTGAACATGCCCCACCCGGCCGCCTGCTCAGGGGCCGGAAGCGGGCGGGGAAGCGGCCTCAACTTCAGATCGCGGCTGCGCCCCAAGTCGAACCACCGGCGACGGTTCACAAGCGCGGGCGGGCACGTCCCGGGTCCCGTGACTCTCTGCCCACGACGAACCGGCCGCGTCGTCGGACCGACGGCTCATGACCGGCAAGCCGACCAGCGTTCGACCCCCTCGACGATGCGTCGCGTGTAATCGATGCGGTGGGACGGAGGGCCCTGCTCCGCCAGGTGGTGGTCGCCCCCGGGGTAGCGTACGAACTCGACCGGCGCCTTCCCGGCGCGGATGAGCGTGGCGAACACCTCTTCGGCCTGCCCGATCGGGCAGCGCTGATCTTCTTCGCCTTGCAGGATCAAGGTCGGGGTCGTCGCGTGCTCGAGATATTCGACGGGCGACAATGCATGATACTTCTCGCGGGCCTCCCAGACCTCGCCGGCCATTGCGTAGGGGGTCACGTAGTACCCGCTGTCCGAGGTCCCGAAGTGAGACAGGATGTTGGCCACCGGGGCCGAGACGACGGCGGTATTGCGAGACGCGAGCGGTCCACTGCGTCGCGGTGTTGGACGGCCTTCGGGCTGCGAATCGAGACGAGCTTGCCGCCGCTCGACCCGGAGACCCACGCCGCGCCGGATGGACAGCAGGCGTGTTGGCGCAGGTCGCGGAGCGACCGCGAGCACCTGACCCATGGCACGGTCGGTGTCCCTCGACATTTGCCTCCGGTCGAGGTCGCGATCTCCGCAGTCCTTGCCGATGCAAATACCGCGGACTGGACGGTGATGCGCGGGAGAAAGAATGCGGGATCTCGAAGCCCAGGGTCATGTCACCCAGGGACTCCAGGACGTCGGACATCATCGTCGCCCTGGCCCGGGGACCGAGCCCGCTCGTCGGCGTGAGCCGCCACGCCGCCGGTCGTAGCGACCTGTGCCGCACGCGGGGGACCGCCAGAACGCGACACGCTCGCCCGCGAGGTCGAGCTACTCGCTCAGGCCCCGCTCGCCGCCGACGCGCCGGCGCGGGCGCTCGCGCTCCTGGTTGCGCACGCCCGCGAGTGTCCATTGGCGATCGCCCGCTGCCAGGAAAACGATCGTGGCACCCGTGACGGGCCGCCGCGGGTGCCGGGCCGTTGACGAATATGAACACTCTTCACCCGCATTCATCGATCCACGTTCTCGAGCTCGAGCCATTCATCACTGCGGCCCGAGGTATCTCGGATCATCCGCAGGCCGACCAGGAGTCGCGCCGTCGGGACCCGGCGGGCCACGATGATTGGGGGAACCGGGGACTCGGCCCCTCCGACGCGGCCATGCCCGGCCCCGTCGGGGCCCGCTGTTGCCGGCGCACGAGGTTGGCTCAGCTCGAGCTCGAGCTCCTGGCCGCGCATGCCCGCGAGTTCCCGCACTGGCGCGAGCATTCGCGCGCCGGCGCGCGAGACGATCGGCAGCTTCTGGCTGGTCCCTGCGCACGCTCCATCCTGCGCCCGTTGCAGGACCGTGATTACACGAAACGCGATTGCCTGGCCGCCTGTGCGAAAGGGCGGTGGCCAGCGGCACGGGCAAGACGGCACAGCGTCCACCGTCGACGAGCCTGCGAGCGCCGAGCGAGCCCGCGCCGACGCTCGGGCACCCCCTCATCGCTCTGCTGCGCGTTTCAGCGCGAGCGGGTCCCGGCCATGCTCGACTGTGGCCCTGTGATTCGCTCCGCGAGGTTCGATCCCCCGCGCATTCACGAGCGCCCCCTGCTGTCATGGGCTCGCGGGCCATGGCACACTGCGTGCCGTCGACGATGCCGTCCTCTTCGCTCGTCAAGCTCCTCTACTTCCTCGGCAACCAGCCGCTATTCAAGCTCGTCGTGGCCGGCGGCCAGGAGCCGCGGGTCCTCGAGTTCGAGGGCGCGGAGGGCGTCTCGGAAATCTACGAGTACCGCATCGAGGTCGCCTGCGCCGACGACGAATACGAGGACCTGCTCGACCGCGAGGCGTGCCTGACGATCGAGGGGCTGGTGGAGGCGCGTTTCGTCCACGGCTACATCCACAGCGTCGAGTATATGGGGCGCGCAGGCGCGTACACGCGGCTGCTGCTGCGGCTCGTGCCGCGCCTGTGGTGCCTGCAGAACCGGCGGGGCTCGCGGATCTTCCAGGGCATGACGACCCCGGAGATCGTGCAGGCGGTGCTCCGCGAGCACGGCATCTCGGCGCCGCGGGTCCGGGCGGTGCTGCACCAGACGTACGCGCCGCGCGACTATTGTGTGCAGTACCGCGAGACCGACCTCGCGTTCGTCAGCCGGCTGCTCGAGGAGGACGGCATCTTCTATTACTTCGAGCACCGCGAACGCGAGCACGTGCTCGTCCTGTGCGACGCGAACAGCGTCTGTCCGGCCATGCCGGGCGGGCCGCTGCTGCCGTACCGCGAGGACAGCGGCTTCATCAACTCCGGCGAGCACGTGGGCACGTTCTGCATGCGAGAGGCGATGCGACCGGGGCGGGCGACGCTGCGCGACTTCTACTTCCCGCGCCCGGACGAGCGCATGGAGGTGAGCGAGCAGGTCGACGTCAAGGCGGAGTGGGAGATCTACGACTACCCCGGCGAATACCGCGACCCCGGTCGCGGCGGGCCGGACTTCGGCGCGACCATCGTCAAGACCCGGCTCGCGGAGCTCCAGGCGGGTCGGCGCGAGTACAACGGCCGCACCGACTGCGCTCGCCTGGCGCCCGGCCACTGGCTGGAGCTCGCGGACCACCCGACGGCCCACCACAACGGCGAGTTCCTGCTCCTGCGTGTGCTGCACCGCGGCAGCCAGCCGCAGGTGCTCGACGAGCAGGCGTTCGGGCAATTTTCGTACCACAACGAATTCCACTGCATCCCCCGGCGGACGGTCTACCGGCCGCCGCGCGTGACGCCCCGGCCGGTCGTGCAAGGGTTTCAGTCGGCTACCGTGGTCGGCCCCGAAGGCGAGGAGATCCACACCGACGCGCAAGGGCGGGTGATCGTGCAGTTCCACTGGGACCGGCGCGACGGCTTCGACGAGCGCAGCTCGTGCTGGATCCGCGTCAGTCACCCGTGGGCCGGGCCCGGCTACGGCATGGTGTTCCTGCCGCGGATCGGCCACGAGGTGTTGGTCGGCTTCCTCGAGGGCGACCCGGATCGCCCGATCGTGGTCGGGCGCGTCTACGACGGCAGCAACCCCTTCCCTTACGACCTCCCCGACCACAAGACGCGCAGCACCATCAAGACCGAGAGCTCGCCGGGCGGGGGCGGCTACAACGAGATCCGCTTCGAAGATCTGCGCGGGGCCGAAGAGATCTTCATACATGGCCAAAAGGACATGAATTCGGTGATCGAGAATTGCGAGACGCGGCGCGTCGGCGCCAGCCGCAACACGACGATCGGGACGGTCGACAGCACCCTCGTCGGGATCAAGCAGACGGTGACGATCGCGCAGCCGTCGCAGCCGCCGCCGACGATCCCTCCGACCGGGACGGAGATGAGCGACAGGAAGTACCGCCTGACGACCGGCCAGGCGACCCTCACCCTCGACGGCCCCGACATCACGCTCGAGGCCGAGGGCACGATCCGCCTGATCGCGCGCGGGACGATCGAGCTGGTCTCGACGGCCGCCGACCTGAAGGCGGAGGGCGCGACGACGGTGGCGCTGACGGCCAAGGGCGGCGACCTGACGATCCGCGGCGGGCCGAACGTGAAGATCAACATGTGATCGTATGCACGAGGCCGCACGCACCACGGACCCGACGGTCCACGTCGGCACGATCGCCCAGGGCGCGTCGCACACGTTCATCGGCGGGCTGCCGGCGGCGCGCCGCGGCGATCCGCACGTGTGTCCGGCCCACGTCGGCGGGGTGATCGTCGAGGGCTCGTCGACGGTGTTCATCGAGGGCGCCCAGGCGGCGCGCAAGGGCCACCTCTGCGGCTGCAACGCGGCGGGCAGGGCGGGCGCGGGCTGCCCGGCGGCGCTCGGTCCGGCGGGCGGGGCGGCGCCGCTGCAGGTCTCGACCGACGGCCTCTTCAACCAGTGCGCCGACAACAACATCCCCGCGCGCGGCCCCTACGCCGAGGCGCGGCTCCTCGACAGCGACGGCGACGGCGTCCGCGACACGGCGAGCGCCGACGCGGCGCTGCTGCGCATGCGCAACCAGGGGTTCCGCGACGTCGGCGGCGTCGAGCTCGGCGCTCGCCACGAGCTGGACGCGTTCTCCGTCAGCGGGCGCGCCAGCTACTCCAGAGGCGACCGGCTGTTCGGAGCGGGCAACCCCTATAACGCGGGATCCGTCAGCGGAAAGGCCTCGGCGACCACTTTCCGGCAGGGCGGCTCCCTCCTGTTCGGGCCGGCCGGAGACAACGGCCGCAACCCGATGCTCGAGCTCGGCGGCGAGTACCGCTTCTTTCACGCCGAAGCCGAGGGCGACGCGCTGCTCGGGGACGACGGCCGCCGCGTCGGCTTCCGCTTGATGGGCAAGGCCGGGGCCGAGGTGGTGGGCGGCGACGTGTCGGGGCGCCGGTCGATCGCCATTCCTCTCATCGGCTGGACGATCGACGCGCGGGTCAAGGGCGGCGCGGCGGCCGGACTGAGCGGCGGCGGCGGCCTGTGGGCCTTCTTCGACCGCCAGACCGAGCGTTTTCACATCGGAGCGCTCGGCGAGCTCGTGCTCGGGCTCGACATCGACATCAGCATCGGCCGGCCCTATCGGGAGGACCCGCCCGACCCCAACCAACCGCCGGGGGCCGACGGCCGTCCCGTCACCGGCTCCGGCTCCGGCGGCGTGCCCAACGCCATCGCCGAGGGCTGCCCCACGGTGTTCATCGGCGGTTAGTATGACGCGAGCGGACCGATGAGTGCCTCGTCCCTGCCGTTTCCCACCCGCCCCCAGCGCTCCCGAGAGCTCGTCCTCAAGCACTTCTGGCGCTGCGACGACAAGCGCTGCCCGGACGAGTCGTTCCACTTCAGCATCGTCATCCCCAACGGCTGGGGTGCGCTCGACACCCCGGTCACGCCGCCGACGGTCGGCGGCCCGCTGGTCAGCCTCGGGGTCTATCGCAACGCGACGCTCGTCACCGCCGAGGTCGAGGTCCACGCGTGCATGCTGACCCGCGAGGTCGCCCCGGCGCAGTGGCTCGACATCTACCTCGACCGCCTCGGCGTCGAGCTGCTGGAGCGCCGCGAGGTGAGGACCGAGGGCGGGACGGTCGCCGACGTCTTGACGCGCAGCCCGACGAGCGACGAGCCGCTGGTGACGCGCTGGCTGGCGATGAAGAACTACAACCGCCTGTTCTTGATCGAAGGCCGCGCGCTGGCGCCGAACTACCCCAGCGAGGCCGAGGCGATCTTCCTCGCGGTGACGAGCGTCAGCCTGTTGAACCCCGTCGACTGGCCGCTGGCGGAGCGGCTCCTGAGCTACTCGCGCCACCTCCCCGGCGACTTCCTGCTGCTGTACCCGGAGTCGTGGACGCTGACGGAGGACCCCGGCAACGACGAGCGCGCGCTGCAGATCAAGCTGGTCCAGCGCGTCGAGAACGTCGCGGTCGGCACCCTCGCGTTCGTGACCGTGGCCCGCGACGCCGAGTCGGACCCGCACAAGCTCCTGGCCCGCTTCATCGACGACGTCCGCCGCGCCGGCGCGACGCTGGAGGTGCCGCCGCTGCTGCCCGGCGAACCACGGCGAGACTTCGAGCGCACGTGGCACGCGACCGCGGTCGCCGCGCTCGGCCCGGTGCCCATGGAGGTGCGGGCGTGGATCGGCGAGCGCCCCGACGCGTGGTTCTTCCTCGGTCTGTACGGCCCGGCGCGCGCGGCAGACGACGAGTGCTGGGCCGTGAACACCCGCGCATTCGAGGTGGTGCTGCGGTACCTCAAGGTCGAGTGAGCGAGGCGGCGAGCGTCGAGCCCGCGCGGGGCGGCCTCCGCTAGCGCGCGCGACGTTTCGGCGCCTGCCACTCGGCGCGGACCTGCGACGGCGTGCGACCGATGAGACTGCGGAAAGCGCGGATCATGTGGCTCTGATCGCAGAATCCGGCCGCGACGGCGATTTCGGCGGCGGGCGCGTCCGAGCCGCGCAGGAGGCTGGTCGCCAGCTCCACCCGCTTGCGCCGTACGGTCTCGCCGATGCCCTCGCCGATCGCTGCGCGGTAGGCCTGGGCCAGCCAGGCGGGGTTCAGTCCGAGCTCGCGCGCCAGGTCCGTCGTCGACGGCGGCGCCGCTGTATCGAGCCTCGCCTCGACGGCGTCGAGCCAGGCCGGTCGCCTCACCCGCTCCGACTGGCGGCGACTGGCTCATCGCCGCCGAATCGCTGCACCTCACCGCCCCCGCGCGCGCCGAGGCCGCCCCCGCGGACGCGCTGATCGCCGAGCTCGACGCCGCAGGCGTCCAGAAGGCGATGGTGCCCTCCAGCGCCTACTGGTGGGGCAGTTCGATCCTGCCCCCGGTCCACGACGAACCTGCCCGCGTGCGCGAGGAGAACGACTGGGTCGCGGCCGAGGTCGCCCGCTTTCCCACCCGCCTGGTCGGCTTCTGCAGCTTCAACCCGCTGAAGCGCTACGCGCTCGACGAGATCGCCCGCTGCGCGACGATCCCCGCCTTCCGCGGGATCAAGCTGCACATCGCCGACGCCAACGTCGACCTCGACAACCCGGCCCATGTGGAGCAGCTGCAGCGCGTGTTCGACGCCGCCAATCGGCATGGCCTGGCGATCGCCGCGCATATCGCCAATCAGGACCTCGACTTCGGCCGCCGACACGTCGCGATCTACCTCGACCGGATCCTGCCCATGGCCCCGGACGTCCCGATCCAGATCATGCACCTCGCGGGGCACGGCCCCGCGCACGGCGGCGAAGCGCTCGCCGCATTCGCCGAGGCGATCGAGGCGGGTGATCCTCGCCTGCGTAACGTCTATTTCGACGTCGCCTCGAACGTGATGGACTTCATGACGCCGGAGCAACTCGAGCCGATCGCTCGGCGCCTCCGCCAGATCGGGACGGAGCGGATCCTCTTCGGGACGGATCGGCCCGCCGGCGGCCCCCGCTTCACGGCGCGGACGGCGTGGGAGCAGTTCCGTCGGCTGCCGCTGACCGAGGAAGAATTCAGGGCCATCGCCGACAATGTCGCCCCGTACATACGCTGATCCGCCTCCGTGCAGCGACCGAGGATCGTCATGACCTGGACCGACCGACTGCTCATCCTCGCCGGCGTCGTGCTGACGATCGGGACCGGCGGAGGAGCGCTCGCGGCCGCTTCGCCGGAGCCTCCGCCTGAGTGCGCCTCCACGGCCGCGCCTCACCCATTCCATCTGGCGTCCGCTGCGTTGGAGCGACTGGATGCCGCCGCCCGCCGCGCGGTCGCCGACGGCGAAGTCCCGGGTCTCGCGGTGGGAGTCGTACGCCAGGGCCGCCTCGTCTTCAGCAGGGGCTTCGGATCTGCCGATCTCGAGCAGGGCACCCGCATCACGCCCGATACGGTCTTCCGGATCTTCTCGGTGACCAAGGTGTTCACGGCGGCAGCGATCATGCAACTGGTCGAGCGCGGCCAGCTCGGCCTCGACGACCCGCTCGCGCGCTTTTTGCCCGCCTTCCCTCGCGCGGACGAAGTGACGGTGCGGCACCTGCTCAGCCACAGCTCCGGGATCCACGAGTATGCGGGCTCCAGCCCCGTGCTCGAGCGAATGGGTGCGACGCCCGAGGACCTCGTGCGGCACATCGCTGCGCAGCCCGTCCCCTTCGACTTCGCTCCCGGGACGCGATGGTCCTACAGCAACTCCAACTATGTCCTCCTCGGTCTGATCGTCGAGCGCGTGACGGGCCGGTCCTACGGCGAGTATTTGGCGGCGCACGTCTTTTCGCCGGCCGGGCTCGGCCGTACCCGCGTCGACGACGGGATCGACCTCGTTCGCGGGCGCGCGTCCGGCTACGTGCCCGCGCTCGGCCGCCGCGGCGCGTTCGTCCATGGGCCCCCGCTCGACATGAGCTTCGTCTACGCGGCGGGCGCCCTCCTTTCGACCGTCCCGGAGCTTTCGGCCTGGTTCACCGCCTTCTTCGACGGACGGATCGTCAGCCCGCGGACCGTCGCGTCGATGCTCGCCCCGGCGCGGCTCCGGGACGGCAGCATCGCCGGCCCGCCGGGCGAGGCGGCCTTTTACGGCCTCGGCATCCGCTCGTATTGCCTGGACGGTCAGCGGGCGATCGGTCCGAGCGGCTCCTTCAGCTCGTTCAGCGCGAAGGTGACCTACTATCCTCGAGCGGAGCTCATGCTCATCGTCCTCACGAACACCGGCGGCAAGGCGGCCGAGCTGGAAGAGCGATTCGCACGCACGATCTTCACCGGCGGGACCGACCGCGCGGAGCGGCCCGCTCGCTCGTCGGCGCCGCGATGTGAAAGCTGCCCCGCCCGCGCCCCGCGACAGCCCTTCGAACCGAACGCACGCACCAGCACCGATCGTTGATTTCATCCCATCGCCTCGGCTCGCCCCTGGCCCCGGGGCGCGCCACCCGGGCGCCTCGCGCGGCCCCATGGGGCGCCCCGGGGCTGCCCTCCGGTCCCGCGCCGACACATCGCCGCCGGCTCGCAGAACTCCACGACAAATTCGAGGCACGTCGGTTGCTGATGCGTGCGCCGTCGAGGATGCCGCAAAGACGGCAGGACGGAGAGAAACGATGAGCATCAGCAACGTCACTTCAAAGCAGGAGAACTGGCAACGCAGCGCGATGTGCGTGGCGCTCACGATCGCGGGCGCAGCAGCGCTCCTCGGCTGCAGCACCGCCGAACCGGCCATCAATTCTGCCTCATGGAGTCCCCCGGACCCCCCTTCACTGCCTCCTGACTGGGACATCTCCGACCTGGACGGACGGTTCGTGGAATGCCGTCCGGCAGGCGGAACCGGAGCAGCGACCGGCGCGAACGAGCCGCCGATGGTCACTTGCGTGCCCACTGACTCGATCGGGGGGAGCTATCAGCCGGCGGACCCCGACTGTTTCACGTACGGGCTCAAGACGGAATACCTCCAGGCGATCTGCGCGCGGACATTCGGCGGAGACCCGCAGGACTACGAGGCGAATGAGGTCCAGGACGCGTACACCCTGGTCGATGACTACCCGACGTTCGAATTCGACTCCATGGAGCTTTGCAACGTCGCGCGGCCGTTCGAGGACTTTGACGAAGTGCCCGCCGCCACGAACATGCTCCCCTTGAACACGGGGCACTATGACCAATGCTCGCGCGAGAGCTACTGCACGACCTTGGCGGAATTGATCGACGTGTACCCCAGCCTCGGCCTCGAGCCGGACCCCTGGTGCAACCTCGGCCCCAGCGGCGATCCCCAGGCCGACCGCCCGTGGCGCTGCGTCGGCTCGACCGGCTCGGCCTGCGGGTTCGTCTACGAGGATTGGCCCTACAGCGAGGAAGAGACGGATCGTTGCCCCTATACGAAGCCCGGCGGGCGCAATTACTGCGTGATCGCAGCGAACGAGTCCGCCGCGTCCGATCTGTGCACGAAGGTGTGCCTCGAGGCGCACGATCTCTACCTCGAGGAATACGGCACCAATTATCGGCCTGAGGGGTATCTCGACTGTAGCGTCTTCGACGGCCTCACCATGGAGTGGGTCAGCGACGTGGAGGAAGAGTGCCATAATCGGTACTACGATCTGCGCATCGAAGACCCCGAGAAGAACGTCGAACCCTTCCACTTCAGCGGCGACCTCCTGTTCGACAGCGGCGCCCACGCGTCGGTCGGCAGCGACAACCTCGGCTTCATCGACTACAGCGTCGAGAACTGCGTCGGGCACGCCTGCGACATCACGATCAAGAATTTCGGCCTGCACTACGCGGAGTACGCGGGCACCTTCTACGACGCGGTGGACGCTCCGTACCCCTTCAGCGTGGACGGGATCTGGATCTCACTGGTAGAACCGGTTCGCGGCAGGATCGCTCCGTCCTCCCCCTCCTCGCCCCCTGTCGTGTCCTTCCCCTCCGAGGTCTTCTGGGTCAGGCTCTCCGCCGGCGCGGTCGCGCTCGATGGGACGCCGATCAGCACCTTCGGCTCGGCGACGCTGCCGATCGATGAGGTGACCGGAACCTATAACGGAGGCGTACTGACGCTCTACATCGGCTACGAGGCGGTGGACGCGACCACCATGAATCTGACGCTCACCACGTTCTGAGTTACCCACCGGCTGGCGCCGACCCGCGGGGATGAAACGGCCCTGGAACCCTCGCGGGAGGCCGATGGCGGGCTTGGCGCGGATTCGCACACTGGGTTAGCTTTGCCGCGAATGCCGGCAAAGAGGTCGTTCACGCACTGGCGCAGGGTGAGCCCGTTTCTGAGTTGGACCGGAGGGCCCGTGAGCACCCTTGTTTGCGAGCAGCGGGTCCTGGGACTCGCTGGAGCGCGTTTGAGAGACTTCGAGTTAGGGGCCCTCGCGCCGGCGTTCTTCACGGAGGAACGTCATGGAAGTGATGTACGGGACGTGCGCGGGCATGGATGTCCACAAGGACAGCATCGTCGCCTGCGTGCGGTGCATGAAGGGCAACAAGGTCGACCGGGAGGTTCGAACCTTCGGCACGAGCACTTCGGAGTTGATCGGGCTGGGCGATTGGCTCGAGGACCGCGGCTGCGTCATCGCAGTGATGGAGGCGACGGGCGTGTACTGGAAGCCCGTCTGGGCCGTGCTCACGGGCCGTGTCGAGCTGGTGCTGGCGAACGCGCACGAAGTCCGCAACGTGCCCGGGCGCAAGACCGACATGAACGACGCGATGTGGCTCGCGGACTTGATCGCACACGGGCTCGTGCGCGCGAGCTTCGTGCCACCCGAGCCGATCGCGGATCTGCGGGACTTGACCCGGACGCGGAAGCAGCTCTCGCGCGAGGTCGTCGAGCACACGCAGCGGATCCAGAAGGTGCTGGAGACCTGCAACATCAAGCTCGCGTCGGTCGCCTCCAACATCCTCGGGAAGAGCGGGCGGGCGATGCTCGAGGCGATGGTCGCCGGCGAGAGCGACCCGGAGAAGCTCGCGGGGCTTGCTCGTGGGACGCTGAAGGCCAAGCGCGGCAAGCTCATGGAGGCGCTCCACGGCCGCGTGCGCGACCATCACCGGATGCTCATCTCGACGCATCTCCGGCTCATCGACGCCCTGCAGGCGTCGATCGCCGATGTCGAGAAGCGGATCGAGGCCGAGCTCCGCCCTTTTTCTGAAGCCGTCGAACTGCTCCAGACGATCCCTGGAGTCGGAACGACGGCCGCGCAGGCCATCATCGCGGAGGTCGGCGTCGATATGAACCGCTTCCGCTCGGCCGGTCACCTGCGCTCCTGGGCAGGTCTGTGTCCACGCATGGACGAGAGCGCCGGCAAGCGCCGCTCCAACCGCATGCGCAAGGGCAACGCGTGGCTCAAGACGATGCTTATCCAGTGTGCCTGGTCGAGCATCCGCGGGGAGGGCTATCTCCGGGCGCTCTTCCTCCGCGTCCGAGCGCGGCAAGGCAAGAAGAAGGCGATCGGAGCCGTTGCCGCGGCGATCCTCACCGCAGTCCACGGGATCCTCCGCGACCACGAGCCCTACCGCGACCTCGGTGCCGAGCACTTCAACCGCAACGACCGCCAGCGCACCGCATCACGACTCGCGCGCCGCATCCGCAGCCTCGGCTACGAAGTCGAGATGCGCCCGGCGGCCTGATCGTCCGCGCCCCGCAGGCCTGGGCCCCGCGACGAGAAGACGTCCTGCGAACCAGGCCCGGGCCGCGCGGAGAGGGCCGTTTCTTGAGAGGGTCGCACAGGCTCGAACTCGGGCGGTCGCGGCGCCCCACGTCTCGCGGGCGTCGCCCGCACCGACCGGAGGCGCACCCGGGCACCCGCGCTCGTGGTGCGCCGGGCTGCACAGCGATCGTCGGGTCCAAGGGGGGCGACGAGGACGCGGTCGTCGCGCTCGCCGTCATCCCGCAGTTGCTGGAGGGCGAGCCCAAGCCGTTCTGCCGCCGGCGAGCCAGACCCGGTCGAAGCGTTCCAATGCATCGCGCAGGTGGGCACCTTCGGCGACGATCCGCCGCTCGCCGACTCGCTGGTCGCGGCCCTGTCACCTGAGATCAACGGGCCCGAGGGCTGCAACGCCGGCTTTCTCCGACCCGACGCGCTCCTGGTGTTCGTGTTCATCATGGATGATGTCGCGGTTCCCGCCGTAGAGGTCGCACGGCTTGTTGTACGCGTAGGGCCCCGCGTTGAAGATGAGCCCGGCCCCGAGGGTCTTGTCGCAGGTCCGGACCTGATCGACGTACTTCCCGCATTCGTAGCCGATCGCGTTCGGACCGCAGTTGCCCAGGTTCAGGCACCACGTCGGCGATTCGCAGAACTGGCCGCGCCACTTGCCGTCCGTGTGGATCGAGATGACGTGCGGATCGAAGTCGGCGAAGTCGGCCGCGATCGTCTCCATGAACCCGGGCAGGCTGGCAATCAGTTGGGCCTGCTCGGTCACCATCGTCCCGAGCTCCGAGATCGCGAACACGAAATCGATCTTGCCCTTGCAGCCCGCGGGGGTCGGATCGCCGAGGTCGGGCGGCGGGGCCATGTCGAACGTCGACGCCGCGCCCGAGCTGCTCGCGGCGGCGCTGTCCTCGGCGCCCCGCTGGTCGAGCTCAACGTCGAGGTCGACGTCGTCGCGTTGCCCGAGCTGCTCGACGTGTGCGCCACGGAGGTGACGCCCGGGCCGGTCGAGAATGCCGCCGAGCTGTCGTTGCCGCATCCGAGCGCGACGGCGGCGGCGAGGGCGAGACAGCGCGTCACGTTCAAGGGTCGCGGGTCCGCGGTGCTCGGCCCCGGCTACCGGGCCGGCTCGGCCTCGTCATCCGACCCGGCCTGCCCGCCGCGGAAGACCTCGTCGACGAGCCGCTGCTGCGCCTTCTGGAACGCCGCCGCCCACTCCGCGAATTCCAGCGCAGCGTCTCCGGTGGTCAGCGAGGCGGTCAGCGTCTTGCCGCCGTCGGGAGTGCTGTACATCAGCGCCGCCCAGCCCGCGAAACCGCCGTTGTGGGTGATCAGGGTGCCGCGGTTCGGACCCATGTCCTGCACGAACACCCCCAGGCCGTAGCCCATCGTCGGCAACGGTGTCGGATGCGGCTCGCACATCTCGGCCAGCAGTGGGGCCGGCAGGAGCTTCCCGCCCATCAGCCCGGAGATGAACAGGTGGAGATCCCGCGTGGTCGAGATCATGTCTCCGCCGGTGGAGACCCAGGAGGGGTTCATGCGGGTGATGTCGACCGTCTTCCACTGGGCGGCGTCCTGGTACGTGTAGTAGCCGTGGGCGTGCGGCTCGGGAATCTCCGGCGAGGCTTCCGGCACCACGGTGCCCGACAACCCGAGCGGCCGCAGGATCCGCCGCTGCATCTCCTCGGGGAACGAGCGGCCTGTGACCTTCTCGACCAGCAGCCTGGCCAGCACGTAGTTGGTGTTGGAGTAGCTCCAGTCCGTCCCCGGCTCGAACCGGGCCGGCTTGGACAACGCCAGCTCGACCAGCTCCTGCGGCCGGTAGGTCTTGAACCGGTTGTCCACCCACTCCTGGCCCTGCCAGGGGATCCCCGGCACGACCGTCCCATCGGGGTAGTACTCGCCGGTGAAGTTGAACAACCCGCTGGTGTGCTGCAACAGCATCCGCACGGTGATCCGCCGGTCCAGCCCGAACTCGGGCAGGTCGTCGGCCACCGGGCTGTCCAGCCCGATCTTGCCGTCGGCCACCAGCTGCAGCACCAGGGTCGCGGTGAAGGTCTTGGTAATGCTGGCCACCCGGAAATGCCCGTTCGTCGGCGGCTTCGCCGTCTCGCCCAGCTCGCGCACCCCGGCGCTGCCGACCCACTCGCCCCGCGCATCATGCACGCGCAGCTGCACCCCGGCGAATCCTGAATCGACGATCTCCTGGATAGCCGTTTGCAGCTCCGGGCGATCCTGCCCTGCAGCGGCCTTCGGCAGGGCACCGCTGTCCGCGGCGTCGAGGGCTGCCGTGATCTTGCGGGCCATCTCGGCCATGGTGAAGCTGGGCTCCCCCGTGTGGGTCCGGTTGGCTGCTTCGATGGCGACCTTGATGGTGCCGCGGAAGTTGTCGGCCTCGCCCGGGGCCTGCTTCCCGAGCAGGCTCATGGCTGCCCTCAGAGCGGGCAGCACCCGGTCGACGAGTGCGGCTACGGATTTGCCGTCCCATTGCACGTCCTCGGGCTTCTCGGCGAGCACGTGCCCGACCAGGCCGGTCGCGGAGCTCAGGGAGCGGGAGGCGTCGGTGGCGATCTCGTGCGGCGAGCCGCCGGCGGCACTGGCGGCACTGGCGGCGGCCAACAGCGAGACAGCGCCGTACGCGGCAGTCCGCAGGGTGAGCTTGTCCTGATCGGTCAGGGTGACGGACATGATTGTGTGCTCCTCTCTGCTACGACATTCGACTGCACGGACAGGATCGCCGCGCCATCGGTCAATTGCCAACGTTCGGGGATCGCTGAACGTCTGCGAAGCTACATTGCGTTCATGGATCCGTCAACAACCAAACTGGGGTTCTCCCCCCAAATTACTCCCATGTCAGGTCCTGTTGCAATGAGGATGAAGCTGAACGCAAGAGACGATCAAGATCTGAAATTGCAATGAGCTCCGGGTGAACGCATACTGTGCGGCGGGGGTACGCGGGGCGCCCGGCAGAGAGGAGACGAACGTGCCCGGAGACAGGCTCACCCACGAGGAGCGTCAGCACATCGCCGCGGGGCTGGCCGAGGGACTCGGATACACGGAGATCGGGAAGCACCTGGGGAGGCCCGCCTCGACCATCATGCGGGAGGTCGCTCGCAACGGGGGACCCGACGACTACAGGGCGGACCGGGCGCACCAGGCCACCCGGCAGCGGGCGCGCCGACGCAAGCAGGCTCGGACGTCGGCGCCGCCGACCCCTGACAGCGGTCATGGGCGTGACCCTCGAGCAGTCCAGGACTTCACCGAGTCCTTCACCGCTCTCCTGGTTCAGCAGGGGATGCCACGGATGACGGCCAGGGTGCTGGTCACTCTGTACGTCACCGACTCCGGCACCCTCACCGCCGCCGAACTGGTTCAGCGGCTTCGCATCAGCCCCGCGTCCGTCTCGCACGCCATCGCCTACCTCGAACAGCAGGGAATGCTCAGGCGGGAACGAACTCCCGGCGTGCGCCGCGAGCGCTATGCCGTCGACGATGACATGCTAATCCAGTCCCTCCTCGCTACCGTGCAGATGAACGACGCCCTGGCGGCCGCGGCGCGGCGCGGCGCCGAGATCCTCGGGGCCGCCACCCCGGCGGGCGCCCGCTTCGCGTCCTCCGTCGAACTCCTTCTCCTCGTGAGCGAGTCCCTGCGGCAGGTCATCGCGGCGCGCCACAGCTCGGGCGCCATGTAGCGGGGCGTGCCGACGATCGCCTCCGAGCTCTCGTGCGGTCGCACGGCCGCGAGGTTCGGGCGGTCGCGGACCTGTGTGCTGTCGAGTACGAACCGGATCCGATCCGACGGGTCCGACAGGAACGCGGCGCGCGTCTCCATCTTGTGCAGGACGCCGCTTCCGCCCTTGGCGCCGAGGGGAACGTCCAGTTCGCAGCGGACGGCGACGAATCTCACCAGCGGTTCCGAGTTGTGGGTGTTGCGATCAAGCAATTTCATCTCGCGCCGGGTCCAGTGCCTGAGTCGGCAACGGTCCGGATGAAGGCCGCGCCGTCGTCCGGGCGCTCGCTATCGAGCAGGGCTACCGCGCGAGCTGGACACCATGGCGACATGGCCGCATGAGCCGGCCGAGAGGCGGGCGAATTGCTCACTTCGGCGCGTCGAGGAAGAACTTCGCTAGAAGGAGCGTAGTTCTCCGCGGCTCGCCGCTCAAGCACGTGCCCAAGTAGGTTACTCTGCGAGAAAATCGGGTGGCGAGACGGTTCAGGCCGTCCCGAATGTCCGTGGCATCCGACGAGCACGCCACCTCCGAATGCGTTTCCAGTAGAATGCTCGCGCAAGCCTGAGACGCCAAAACGTCGATCAGAAGCTCTGCCAGGGCCCGCTGCAAACCGCCGGGGCGGCAGCTCTAGCGCGCTCCGCGCGTTGGAGACGTCGGGGAGACGCGCTTCCGAGCACGATAAGTGCTCGATATGTCGAGATGAATTTGACTTAGTCCTACTGCTGCACACAGTAGATCGGCGACAGCCACGAGCACTTGCCGCTCGTGCACCACTCCGACCAATTGTCGTTGACGACGTCGGCGTGGCCCCAGTACGCGTTGGCGAACTCCGTCGTCCAGTTCTTGCACGTGGCATTGACGCTGATGAGGGTGCCGCTGGCGGAGGTCCCGGTATAGACGGTGGCGAAGCCGCCGTTGGCGCAGATCGTGTCGCCGATCGGCGCAGGGCCGCCGAGCTCGGTGACGTTGATCGGGGCGTCGAGGGAGTCGTCGGTGAGGTCGGCCCAGTTGTCGGCGACCTTGGTGCCGTTGGACAGCACGTAGGGCACGTCGGCCTTGGTCATGCGCGAGGCGGGCGAGGCGTTGACGTCGCTGAGCCACGCCAGGTAGGTGCCCGGGAGCTCGGCCGCCTCGGCGAGCTGCTGACACCTGGCGTCGGCGCCGGCGAGGCCGCCGAGGTTGCCGGTGTACATCTGGCTGGTGACGAAGATGATCTTTTGCGCCGGGGTGACGCTGCAGTCGCTCTCGCAGCCGTCGCCGTCGGCCTGATTGCCGTCGTCGCACGCCTCGGCGTCGGCCCAGACGAAGCCGTCGCCGCACGCGGCGTCCTTGCAGGCGGTGGTGCACGCGTCGGTGTCGACCGCGTTGCCGTTGCTGTCTACATGGCCCGCAAACGGGTTCAATTCTGGCGTTTACGGCATTTTGTTCCGCCGGTCCGAGAAATCGAACCAGAAACGACCCAATTTCATCCCGGGGACGGAGATCGCGTTCCCGCACCAAACGCGGTACAACATCCCGGCGCTGGGCCACAGCAGCCGGACGGCCAGCCGGCTTGCGACCACGGCCCGTGGGCTGGGCGATCCCCTGGTATCCCCACGGGTCGCCGCGGGGACATGAGCGACGTCGCCCAGCCTGTCTCATGCACCCTGTTTACGAGGACAGGCATGGTCGAGTGACTCCGGGACGCGTTTCGCCTCCCGGCCTCACGCCGCCCACTGGACGGCGATGGTCTCTGCCTGCTTGATGATGGTGTCGACGGCTGTCTCGGTCTTGTCGGGCGGGTAGCCGTGCTGACGTAGCTTGCGCTTCACGAGGGTGCGGAGCTTCGCCCGGGCCGTTTCCTTGACCGTCCAGTCGATTGTCACCGAGCGGCGGATGGTGTCGGTAATCTCCCGGGCGATCTGCCGGAGCACCTGATCCCCCAGCACCTTGACGGCGGAGTCGTTGGTCTCGAGTGCGTCGTAGAAGGCGAGCTCGTCGTCGGTGAGGCCGAGGTCTTCGCCGCGCCGGCCGGCCTCGTTCATCTCCTTGGCCAGGTTGATCAGCTCCTCGATGACCTGGACGGTGGCGATGGCGCGGTTGTGGTAGCGGGCGATGGTCTTTTCGAGCTTCTCCGAGAACGCCTCGGACTGGACGACATTCTTGCGGCGGCGGGTCTTGAGCTCGTCGTGCAGGAGCTTGCGGAGCAGCTCGGCGGCGAGGTTCTTGTGCTCGGCGCTGCGGAGCTCGTCGAGGAAGTCGTCGGACAGGATGCTGATGTCGGGCTTCTTGAGGCCGGCGACCTCGAAGACGTCGATGATGCCCTCGGCGATCAGCGCCTTGGACACGAGCTGACGGATGGCCGTCTCGACGTCGGGCTGCGCGCGGCCTCCGGTCGCGACCGAAGATTTGAGGACCATCGCCTTGACGGTCTGGAAGAACGCGACCTCGTCGCGGACCTTGATCGCAGCGTCCTGGGGGACGGCGAGGGCGAACGCCCGCTCGAGGGCGGTCACGGCGGCGACGAGGCGGTCGCGGCCGTCCTCCTTGCCGTAGACGAAGTTGACGGCGCGGCCGAGGACCTGGATCCGCTCGAAGCGGTTGCCGTGGAGGAACTTGCGGTAATCGAAGCCGTGGAAGAAGTCGCGGCAGATCTCGAGGTGCTTCTGCATCGCCTCGACGGCCTTCTCCTGGTCGATGGCCGTCTCGCCCTTGCCGCCGTTCTCGGTGTAGTTCGCCAGGGCGTGCCGGAGGCACTCGCCGACGCCCAAGTAGTCGACCACGAGGCCCCCGGGCTTGTCGCGGAACACGCGGTTGACGCGGGCGATCGCCTGCATGAGGCCGTGGCCCTGCATCGGCTTGTCGACGTAGAGCGTGTGCAGGCACGGGGCGTCGAAGCCGGTCAGCCACATGTCGCGGACGATGACCAGGCGGAGCGGGTCCTTGTCGTTGCGGAAGCGCTTGGCCAGGGCCTCGAGGCGGGGCTTGTTGCGGATGTGCGGCTGCCAATCCTCCTCGTCGGCGGCCGAGCCGGTCATGACGACCTTCAGCGCGCCCTTGTCGTCCTCGGCGGCGTGCCAGTCGGGGCGGAGCCTGGTGATCGCCTTGTACATGGCGACGCAGATCCGCCGCGACATGCAGACGATCATAGCCTTGCCGGCGATCGTCTCGGTGCGCTGCTCGTAGTGCTTGACGATGTCCTCGGCGATCCGCTCGACCCGCTTGTCGTCGCCGACGATCGCCTCGAGAGCGGCCCAGCGCGACTTGAGCCGCTCGCGCCGGCCGACCTCCTCGCTCTCCGTGACCTCCTCGAACTCGTCGTCGATGACGGCCTTCTGATCCTCGCTGAGGCTGAGCTTGGACAGGCGGCTCTCGTAGTAGATCGGGACCGTGGCACCGTCGTCGACCGCGCGCTGAATGTCGTAGACCGAGATGTAGTCGCCGAACACCGCGCGCGTGTTCTTGTCGGTCAGCTCGATCGGCGTGCCGGTGAAGCCGATGTACGAGGCGTTCGGCAGGCCGTCGCGCATGTACTTGGCGAAGCCCTGGACGAGGTGGGCAGACTGGCCGTCGCTACTCTTGACGACGCGGGTGCGGAAGCCGTACTGGCTGCGGTGGGCCTCGTCGGCGACGACGACGACGTTGCGGCGATCGGACAGTTTTGGAAACTTTTCGCCCCGCTCGGCGGGCAGGAACTTCTGGATCGTGGTGAAGATGACACCGCCGGAGGCGACCTGCAGCAGCTCGCGCAGGTGGTCGCGGTCGCGCGCCTGGACGGGCTTCTGGCGCAGCAGCTCGGAGCAGCGGGAGAAGGTGCCGAATAGCTGCTCGTCGAGGTCGTTGCGGTCGGTGATGACCACGAGAGTGGGGTTCTCCATCTCCGGCTCGTCGATGACGCGGCCGGCGTAGTAGGCCATGGTCAGCGACTTGCCCGAGCCCTGCGTGTGCCAGACGACGCCGACCTTGCGGTTGCCCCGCGGGCGCGTGGCGCGGACGGTCTGGGCCACGGCCTCGCGCACGGCTCCGACCTGGTGGTAGCCGCCGAGCTTCTTCATCACGCCGTCGTCGCCCTCCTCGAAGACGATGAAGCTGCGCACGAGCTCGAGGAAGCGCGACTTGTCGAAGACGCCGGAGAGGAGCGTGGACAGCTCGAGGTTGTCGGCGTCGGCGACCTCCTGGCCGTCGACGGTGCGCCACGGGGCGAAGCGCTCCCAGGGGGAGGTCAGCGTGCCAACGCGGGCCTCGACGCCGTCCGAGATCACGAGGATCTCGTTGCAGAGGAACAGCGAGGGGATCTGGCTCTTGTAGGTCTGGAGCTGGCGGTAAGCGTCCCGGGTCGTGGTGTTCTCGCTGGCGATGTTTTTGAGCTCGAGCACGGCGAGCGGGAGGCCGTTGACGAACACGACGACGTCGGGCCGGCGGTTGTGCTGGCCCTCGATGACGGTGAACTGGTTGACGGCGAGCCAGTCGTTCTCGTCCGGGTCGTCGGCGTCGATGAGGCGAAGCCGCGGGGTCAGGGTCTGGCCCTTCTTGCCGGCGACCTCGACCTCGACGCCGTCGCGCAGCATCTTGTGGAAGGCGCGGTTGTTCTGGACGAGCGTCGGGGCCTCGGGGACCAAGATTTTGCGCAGCGCGGCCTCGACGGCCGCGGGGGGAGCTTCCGGGTTGAGGCGGTGCAGCGCGGCCTCGAGACGCCCGCGCAGGATGACGTCGCCGTAGCTGGCCCGCTCGCTCGCAGCTTCGCCGGGAGCGATGTCGGGGCCGTGGGCCTGTTCATAGCCTAGCTGCGCGAAGTGCAGCATGGCGAGTTGTTCAACATCGTCTTCGGATACTTTTACCCGCCTCATCACCACATACCCCCTGATAAACGATTACACAGCCGCCTCCACGACGCTCTCGGCATCGCGCACGCGCAATTCGCCCGAGATCAGACGCGGGAGCAGCGAGTTACGCATTTCTGTCAATACGCGAATCTCTTTAGCGTTAGAGCAGATAAGTTTAAGGAGCGGATTTGTTGCAGCGCCAAAATTCTCAAGCAGGGCAGGCGGCGGCACCACAATACGCATCGTGTCAATATCGCTCTTCCCGAGATGAATAACTGTGGTTCCCACCTTGGCACGCTCGAAGAAGGCCAGACGCGGCTCAATTGCTTGCCGAAGGAAAAATACCGGCACGTGTGCATTAGCAGCCCGAGGTAGAAGTCGGTGAGACGAAATCGCTCATGCGTATCTCGAGTGAGCGACGTGCTCTGGAAGTCGAGCTCCCGGTAGGGAGTGCCGCGAATGGCGGTCAAGAAGCGCTCCGAGCCACCGCAGAAGCGTGAGGACAGCCACGAGCACGGCAGAAAGCGCGGCCCGAAGGCCCTGGAGGGCCCTCGGTTTCCCGATTCCGTGGACCTTTCGCATGATCAAGCTCAGGTTGAATCCGGCGGCGTGGATGACCAGCCGCTTGAGGATATTGTCGTGACCGCGGACGTGGACCCTGCGCATTCCGCCGGAGTCGAGCATGTGCGCGAAGGGCCGTTCGACCAGCTCGCTGCGCTTCTTCTGCAGTTCCTTGCTCTTGCCTCGCTTCACGCGGCGGCGGTTCCGGTGCACCGCCTCACGCTCGGCCTGCTTGTCCTTCCACCGCCGGCGACCACGCGCGGGCTCCGGGATGTAGCTGCGTACGTCGACCTCCTCGAGGCTCGTGAGCACGTCGTTGCTGTGGTAGCCCTTGTCGGCGACGACCTCCTCGACGCGCTCGGCGATCTGCTCCCTGGCCTTCTCCGAGCCCTCTTGGCGCACCTCCGCGAGATTGGCGTCGGCGACCTCCAGCGTCTTCTCGATGGTCTTCGTGTCGCCCGCAGCGCCGCCGTGCACCGTCACGCCGACGATGGCGCCGGTCTCGAGGTCGACCGCCTGCTCGTGCTTGTGCGCGAGGTGGGTGCTGCCGTCCTTCATCTTCATGATCTGCGCCTCGGGATCGTGCGGGTGTACCCACTCGTCGTTCGAGCCCTTCTTCGGCCGCTTGCGGTCCAGCCGCGCCAGGTCCTCGCGCGTCGGTTCCTCGATCCCCTCGGCCTTCGCCAGGTCGGTCAAGTACTCCTTGTACGCGCGTCCGTCGTCGCGGCGCACGATCGATCGCAGCGCCGCGTTCGCCTCAAGTGTCGTTGCGTCGATCCCGAGCGTCTTGCCGCGCAACAGGCCATGCTCGGCGACCAGCTCCAGCACCCGCGTGAACACCCGCTCGTGCACGTCGGTGCTCAGCCGACGCCGCGTCCGCGAGATCGTCGAGTGATCCGGCGGCTGCTTCTCCAGGCCGAGCCCCAAAAACCGCCGCAGACTCAGCGAGTCGGCGACCCGCCAGGCGATGCCCCGCTCGCTGCCGATCCCCTCGAAGTAGCCGATCAGCAAGCAGCGGAAGTACACCCCCGGCGCGAGGCCCGGTCGTCCCATCACCTCGGCGTAGAACGGCTCGCACTGCTTCTCCGCGAAACGGTCGAAGCCGTGCTTCCGGAGCAGCTTGTCGAGCGCCTCGTAGAACGGGTGCCCGAGCCCCTGCAACTTGTCATACGTGATGAACAGCGTCGGCTGCTCCCCGTTGTCGTGCCCCATGGCCATGGCAAAGCCACTTTATCAGCTTTCATCGCAGAGCGCGATACCGCGCGCCGCTCCGCTGCTCGCGAGGTTCCTCGCGGCGTGGTTGCCGCGACTTTCACCACGGGCTGCTAAGCGACTTTGGCCGGCCGCCGCCTTCGTCCGCGTCGACAGCGGCAAGGAGAAGGCCGACATCGTCGCCCGCATCGTCGATATGAGGCCGACGCACTATTTCCGGATCACAACGGGCTCGGCAAGGATCCGGGCTGAATGCTGCTGCGGGTTCCCTTGAGATCCCCTCGCATGATGGTGCTGCCGGGTTTCTTGTCGAACATCTCCCAGGTGCCCTCCATGCGGCCGTCTTTCATGCGCAGGATGAAACGATAATGCCAATCGCCATCCTGGGCCGGGGTGGCCTTGTCGACGGGCTTGTTCGGCCCGAGCCAGGCCTCAAAATCGGCGATCGCCGTGCCATCAGCCCCGGCGACAATGCGTGCCTCGGCGCGGTCCTGATAGGCTTGCTTGTACCTGTTCTTCCCCGAATCGCCGGTCTTGCGGACGATGATGCTGGCGATGCAGTTCTTTCGCGAGGCGATCTCGAGCCTGTAGTGCCCGCTCGCGCCCGAGAATTGCGTGTTCGCCGTCCAGTTCACCGAGGTCGTCATGAGCCACTGGCCCACGATCGGCGTGAGCTCGGCACAGGGGCCGGGCTTCTGTGCAGCGACCGAGACCCCGCGAAACACGTCAGGCGCTGATTTCGGCTCGGACGGCGATTCGCGGAAGATGCAGAATGCTCCGACAGTACCGACCAGGAGCGCCCCGACGACGAGTGCTGTGCCCCGCGAGCCAGGCTGAAGCAGCCGCGGCGGGATATCGAACTCCGGTTCGTCGGTGAAGGATGTTTGACCGCGGGAAGACGCGCTACTGGTCGACGGAGTGATGACGTGGGAGGACGAGCCTAGCGGCGGCCCGGCGCCTCCGCCGCCCAGGTGCAACCCTCCGGGCGGGAGCAGCCGACGAAGGAAGGGCGCGAGGTCGGCGTGGGTGTTCCCGAAGGGCAGCGGGAAGATCCGCTGCTCGGGCGGGTGCTCGCGGCGGAGGGCTTCGATCTCACTCGCCAGGCAGAGCCGGAAGTGGCGGACCTCGGAGCGCGCGAAGACCTCACCAGTCCAGCGCAGGAAGGCGCCGATGTTGGGATCGCACAGGCCGGCGCCGCAGCCGACGAAGACGAAGGTCCACGCCGTCCGCAGGGTCGACAGGACAGCCTGGGCGTGCGGGTCGCGGACGACGTCGATGTAGGAGCGCGTGCCGAGGACGATCGACTCGGGCTCTTCCCACTGGCCGTGCAGGTGGAGCACCCGCGGTTCTGTGCCCCGGACCGCCCGCTCGACCACGGCGGGGCGCGTCCATGTGGCGGGCTTGAGCGCGGTCACGCTCTCGAGGAGGTGGTCGTAATTGGTGGTCGCCAGCAAGGTTCCACGGCGCTGGTGAGCGGCGAGTGCCTCGAGAACGGAGCGATCGCGGATATCGTGATGAAAGGCGCCGACTGTCTCGCGTAGCCAGCGGCTGAACTCGCCCCCGTGCGGGGCGCTCAGGCGGCCTCCGACGATGTCGGCGACGCTCAGGAGGGCCTGGGGACTCGCCAGGCAGAGATGTTGCTGATAGACGGCGTTCTCTCGCGCGTCGAGGGCGCCCAGCTCGTAGATGCGTCGGAGGCCGTCATGCAGCAGGCCCCCCCAACTGGCGAGCACGGCGCGCGGGCCACCGTGGAGCGCCCCGATGCTGACGCCAGCGCCGACGATAAAAACAACGTTCTGTGGCGTGCTGGCGAGGGTCTGACGGAGGTCCTCGAGAAGACCGGACATACGAGGACGGCAGGATATCACGACGGCGCCGATGACGACGATTTCGGCGGCTTGGCCTGACTCCCCCCGTGAAGGCCCAATAGGCGCATCCGGCGTCGGCTTCGCGGGATGGTGCGCGCGGCGACAGGGGCTTCCAAGCCGCGTCTGCCTGCCCTAGAATGCAGTTCGCCGGCTCGATGACGACCAAGACCAGACGGATCCTGGAGACCCTCGCCCGCGACGAACTGCAGGACCTTGTCGCCCAGAACGGGCTCAAGGTGCGGGATCGGCGCGTGCGGGAGGATTTGATCGAGGCCGTGGCCGGGTCCCGCGAGGTCGACCTCGCGGCGCACCTCGGCGGCTTCTCCCGCGACCGGCTCAAGGAGATCTGCCGCAGCCTCGGGCTCGACGACAGCGGCAAGGAGAAGGCCGGCATCGTCGCCCGGATCCTCGGCACGGCGCCCGCGTCCGCCGCCAAGCCCGCGGGGCAGACCGCCCTGGACCTCGAGCCGGCCACACCGGCGCCAGCGCCGGCCAAGGCGAAGCGCGCCGCCAAGGCCGCGCCGCCGAGCAAGCCGGACGGCAACGGCGGCGATCTCGGCTTCGAGCGCAAGCTGTTCCAGGCCGCCGACAAGCTGCGCAACAACATGGACGCGGCCGAGTACAAGCACGTCGTCCTCGGCCTGATCTTCCTCAAGTACATCTCCGACGCCTTCGAGGAGCTGCACGCGCGCCTGGTCGAGCAGGCCGCCGAGGGCGCCGACCCGGAGGACCGCGACGAGTACCGCGCCGAGCGCGTGTTCTGGGTGCCGAAGGCGGCGCGCTGGTCGGGAATCCAGGCCAAGGCCAAGCAGGCCAGCATCGGCCAGACGATCGACGACGCGATGGTCGCCATCGAGAAGGACAACCCGTCGCTGCGCGGCGTGCTGCCCAAGAACTACGGCCGCCCCGGCCTCGACAAGCAGCGGCTCGGCGAGCTCGTCGACCTGATCGGCACGATCGGCCTCGGCACGAAGGAGCACCAGTCCAAGGATATCCTCGGCCGCGTGTATGAGTATTTCCTCTCGGAATTCGCGCTCGCCGAGGGCCGCAAGGGCGGCCAGTTCTACACCCCGCGCTCAGTCGTGCGGCTGCTGGTCGAGATGCTCGCCCCGTACAAGGGCCGCGTCTACGACCCCTGCTGCGGCTCCGGCGGCATGTTCGTGCAGTCGGAGAAGTTCGTCGAGGAGCACGGCGGCCGCCACGGCGACGTCAGCGTCTACGGCCAGGAGTCGAACGAGACGACCTGGCGCCTGGCGAAGATGAACCTCGCCATTCGCGGCATCGAGGCCAACCTCGGCCCCGAGCACGCCGACACCTTCCACCGCGACCTTCACCGCGACCTCAAGGCCGACTACATCCTCGCCAACCCGCCCTTCAACGCAAAGGATTGGGGCGTCGAGCGCCTGGCCGAGGACGTGCGCTGGAAGTACGGCACGCCGCCAGCCGGCAACGCCAACTTCGGCTGGGTGCAGCACTTCATCCACCACCTCGCGCCGACCGGGCAAGCCGGATTTGTCCTCGCCAACGGCTCGATGTCTTCCAATCAGTCTGGAGAGGGCGAGATCCGCAAGGCGATCGTCGAGGCCGACCTGATCGACTGCATGGTTGCGCTCCCCGGCCAGCTCTTCTACTCGACGCAGATCGCCGCATGTCTGTGGTTCCTGGCCCGTGACAAGAAGAACCACCGCTTTCGCGACCGCCGTGGCCGGGTGCTCCTCATCGACGCCCGCAAGTTTGGGCGTATGATCGACCGCACCCAGCGCGAGCTTACGGACGAAGAAATCGCCAGGATCGCCGAGACGTACCACGCGTGGCGCGGCGACAAGGGGGCCGGCAAGTACGAAGACATCGCGGGCTTCTGCAAGAGCGCGACGCTCGACGAGATCCGCCTCCACCAGCACGTACTCACGCCTGGACGCTATGTGGGCGCGGAGGAAGTCGAAGACGAGGACGAGCCATTCGAGCAACGGTTTACTCGACTGACCGCACGACTCGACATCCAGTTTGCGGAGGCTCTTCGCTTGCAAGAAGTAATCCGCCAGAGGCTCGGGGTCCTGCGATATGAGTGAGCGCTGGCGCAGGCTGCCCCTCTCTGAGCTCGTGGATCCCGCACGGGGCATCTGTTACGGAGTCGTTCAGCCCGGCGAGGATTGCGCCGATGGCATACAGATTGTTCGCGTGAACGACATCCGAGGCGGCCGAGTTTCGACCGCGGCTCCACTCCGCATCCAAAGCGAGATTGAAGCTAAGTACGCTCGTTCGCGCCTTCGTGGTGGCGAGCTATTACTAACCTTGGTCGGAACTGTAGGTGAGACGGCGGTTGTACCTCCGGAGCTTGCGGGATGGAATACAGCCAGAGCCGTAGGAGTTCTGCCCATCCTGGCGGACCCAGGTGCGCGTTGGGTCCATTACGTGTTGCGCTCGCCGGAGCTTCGGTCATTGCTCCGAGAATGGTGCAACACGACGGTGCAGGCTACGTTGAATCTGCGGGACGTAGCGCGCTTGCCGATCACCTTACCTCCCAAGAAAGAGCGCGAAGCCATCGAGGGAATCTTGTCGGCGCTCGACGACAAGATCGAGTTGAACCGGCAGACGAACGAGACGCTGGAGGCGATGGCGCGGGCGCTGTTCCAGAGCTGGTTCGTCGACTTCGACCCCGTCCGCGCCAAGATGGAGGGCCGTCTACCGGCGGAAGGGGACGCCGCCACTGCTCGCCTTTTCCCAGAGTCGCTAGAGGATTCCAGCGAAGGTACACTTCCCCGAGGCTGGCATTACGGTTCGGTATATGAGTTGTGCAAGGTGCGCTACGGCGCGCCTTATGCTTCAAGACTCTTCAACACAGAAGGTCGAGGCTTCCCATTAGTGAGAATCCGCGACCTCTCCACTCACAATCCAGAGGTGTTCACGGAAGAGTTACATCCGGCCGGCTTTACAGTGGAATCTGGAGAGATCCTTGTAGGCATGGACGGGGAATTCCGGGCGCAACTGTGGCTAGGAGCTACGGCGGTCGTAAACCAACGCGTGTGCAAATTCATCCCTAACAGCCCGTGGTGAAAGTCGCGGCAACCACGCCGCGAGGAACCTCGCGAGCAGCGGAGCGGCGCGCGGTATCGCGCTCTGCGATGAAAGCTGATAAAGTGGCTTTGCCATGGCCATGGGGCACGACAACGGGGAGCAGCCGACGCTGTTCATCACGTATGACAAGTTGCAGGGGCTCGGGCACCCGTTCTACGAGGCGCTCGACAAGCTGCTCCGGAAGCACGGCTTCGACCGTTTCGCGGAGAAGCAGTGCGAGCCGTTCTACGCCGAGGTGATGGGACGACCGGGCCTCGCGCCGGGGGTGTACTTCCGCTGCTTGCTGATCGGCTACTTCGAGGGGATCGGCAGCGAGCGGGGCATCGCCTGGCGGGTCGCCGACTCGCTGAGTCTGCGGCGGTTTTTGGGGCTCGGCCTGGAGAAGCAGCCGCCGGATCACTCGACGATCTCGCGGACGCGGCGTCGGCTGAGCACCGACGTGCACGAGCGGGTGTTCACGCGGGTGCTGGAGCTGGTCGCCGAGCATGGCCTGTTGCGCGGCAAGACGCTCGGGATCGACGCAACGACACTTGAGGCGAACGCGGCGCTGCGATCGATCGTGCGCCGCGACGACGGACGCGCGTACAAGGAGTACTTGACCGACCTGGCGAAGGCCGAGGGGATCGAGGAACCGACGCGCGAGGACCTGGCGCGGCTGGACCGCAAGCGGCCGAAGAAGGGCTCGAACGACGAGTGGGTACACCCGCACGATCCCGAGGCGCAGATCATGAAGATGAAGGACGGCAGCACCCACCTCGCGCACAAGCACGAGCAGGCGGTCGACCTCGAGACCGGCGCCATCGTCGGCGTGACGGTGCACGGCGGCGCTGCGGGCGACACGAAGACCATCGAGAAGACGCTGGAGGTCGCCGACGCCAATCTCGCGGAGGTGCGCCAAGAGGGCTCGGTGTTGACGACGGCGTAGATCCGCGTAAATCCAGCGGCAGAAATCAGCGGCGAAAATCGGCGGCAGAAAACGCCGGCGAGGCCGGCGTCGAGCGAGGGTGACCGTGGCGGCTCAGGATTTGCGACGAGAGCGCCTGGCGGCTCTGCGGGTCGTGTTGCGTTCGACGGTCTCCTTGTTCCGGTAGGATTCGGCGTCGATGGTGAGGACCTCGGCGTTGTGGCACAGGCGGTCGATGACGGCGACGATGCTGGTCGCGCTCGGAAACACCTCCTGCCACTCGCTGAAGATCCGGTTGGTGGTTACGATTGTCGAGAGTCGTTGGTATCGCTGGCTGACCACCTGGAAGAGCAGATCGGCGTAGCCTTGCCCATAGGACATGTAGCCGACCTCGTCCACGACGAGGAGCGCGGGAGAGGTGTAGCGGCGGAGGCGCTTCCGCAGGCGCGTGGTGTCGGGCTGGGCCGCGAGATCGCCGAGCATCTGGGCGGCCTCGACGACGCGGACGGTGTGGCCGGCCCGGATCGCGCGGTGGGCGAGGTTGCGGGCGATCATCGTCTTACCGACGCCGCCCGAGCCGATCAGGACGACGTTGGTGTGCTCGCGGAGGAAGTCGAGCTCGAAGAGAGCCTCGATCGCCTCGCGGTCGATCTTCCGCGGGTGCGTCCAATCGAAGTCGGCGATCGGCTTAAAGGCGCCGATCTTGGCGCCCTCGAGGCGACGCGCGAGGCTGCGTCGACAGCGTTCGTCCTCTTCGGCCTCGATGAGCGGGCGCAGCCACGGCTCGGCCTCGATGGCGTGCCAGCGGGCGAGCAGGCCGTAGAGCCCGAGCGCGGCGGCGCGCTCGCGCAGCGTCGCGTCAGGTGTCTTCGTCGCCATCGTCGTTCTCCTCGGCGGTGAGCGCGTCGTAGGTGCGGAGGTCGTGCGGGCGCACGACGATCGCGCGCAGGCGCGTCGGGAGCTCCGGCGCCTCCCGGTGTCCTGGCGGGGCGAGCTGCTCAATCGCCTTGCGCAGCGCCGGGATGTATAGCAACTCGCGTGCGAGCGCGTCGTCGATGGCCTGCTCCAAGAGACAGGCGCCGTGGGCGTCGAGGAGCTCCTCGAGCTGACGGGTGGCGCGGGCGAGCGGCTCGCCGCGCTCGGCGAGGGCGCGCAGGAAGTCCTGGCTCCGCGGGACCGCGCGCCGCAGGCGATCGAGCTCCCGATGTGTCCGGGCGCCGGTCTTTTCGGACCACAGCGCGTCGATGTGCGACCTGTCCTCGAGGACCTCGCCGGCGCCGTAGCAGCGGGCGTGCTCGGCGATCACGTGCGTCCCGTCGACGACGCGCACGCGCTCGGCGTCGGCGACGACGACGAGCTCCTTGCAGACGTGGGTGTGCGGGATCGAGTAGTCGTTGCGATCGAAGCGCACGTACGGGGTCTTGCCGGCGCGCACGGGCTGCTGCTCGGCGCACGGAAACGGCTCGCCGGACGCCACCAGCAGCAAGGGGCGCTCCTCGGCGAAGGCGCTTTCGACCGTGCGGGCGCGGTCGTCGGGCCACAGTCTTTGCATGGCGAGGGTCTGGCAGAATGCGAGCACCTGCGCGTTGAGGTCGTCGAGGCCGACGAAAGTGCGGCCGGCGAAGAATGCGTCGCGCAGGTAGCGAATCGCGCGTTCGACACGACCCTTCTCGTTTCCCCTCCTCGGCGCGACCGGCCTGGGTTCATAGCGGTAGTGCCCCGCGAACTCGACGAGCGTCGGGTGGAGGCGGATCGCGTCGCCCTGTCGCTCGAGCACCGCGCTCTTCAGGTTGTCGTAGAGCACGACCCGCGCGGCGCCGCCGAAGTACGCGAATGCATGCACATGGCCAGCGAGGAAGCTCGGCATCCGCGCGTCGTAGAAGAAGCGCACGAACAGCGCGCGCGACCAGCTCAGCACCATGACGAAGGCCATCAGCTTGCGCGTCGCCCGGCCGACCTGGACCTTGCCGAAGTCGGCCCAGTCCACTTGGGCCTGTTCTCCGGGCAAGGTCGCAAGGCGCAGGTACGCCTCGGCCCGGCGGGGTCGCAGCTCGCGGACCACCTCGCGCAGCCGCGAGATCTGGCCGGTGTAGCCGCGCGTGCGGACCATCTGCAGGATCCGCGTCGCGCGCAGCTTCGGGTACTTCTCGAGCGTCTCGCGGATGAAGGCGCGGTACGGATCCACCTTCGTCCGCCGCTTCGGCGCCGGCAGCTTCACGCCGTTGTGCTGGAGGATCCTGCGCACCGTGCCGTGGTGCAGGCCGAGCTGCGCGGCGATCGTGCCGATCCGCCAGCCCTCGGCGTGAAACAGCCGCAGGACATTCGCCCGAGTCAAGGCCGACGTCGTCACTTCTCACCTCCGGTCAGATCGAGATCCCACTGCACGGTCGACGGCGGCCGTGGTCGTCGGAGACGGAGGACAAGACGCAAGGGAGCGAGCTCGTAAGCGTGCACCAGCGGGCTCCCGGGATCATCCAGAGTCGCGCCGAAGAGTCCCAGACCCGTGAGCCCAGACGAATCGCAGCTGCCGTCCACACACACAGCAACGCGCAGCGCATCCCCCTGCCACAGCGCGAGGCCCTCGAGCAGCGCCACCAGCGCCCGCGGATGGGAGGGCCGCGGCAGGATCGCCCGCAGCAGCTCCTGCCCCCGCGCTTGCAGCCTCAGCTCGATCGTCGTCGGTCGCGGCCTCAGCCTCATCGACCATGTCCCGATGTTCATGCGATGAATCTCCTTCTGACGCGGTCACCAGCTCCACGCTGATCGATCCCGCGTCCCGGTAGTCATCGCCGTCTCCGCCGTCCTGCGGGAGACACTGCTCCGTCACTTTCTTCGCCCGCTGCGCCGTTCGATACTTCGCCTGTCGCTGAGCGTGCTTGCGCCGACCCTTCCTCGACTGCTGATACCGTCGATTCGACGCCCGTTGCCTCCGCAGCCGCCCCTGCCTGGCGCAGCCCGGCCCGCAGTAGCGCCGCCCGCACCAGCACGCGTCGCACACCCACGTCGCGCTCCCGCACGCTCCACAGCGCAGCGGGATCCCCCTCGGCTCCCGCGGCTCGTTCGGCTCTCGATCGACGACACCTCCGTGCCGGTCCCCGTTGCGGATCCCACCGTCCTGTGGCAGCCTTCACGCGACCTGTCTCTTCGACAATGTCGCTGGGGGAGGTTGTTGGGGGACGCCGGAGAGCGCCAACTCTTGATCCCGGCGTCCCCGTTTTTTTTTCCGGCGCCTCCCCGCTACCCGGCCTCGCCACGCGGCGCCAATCTCCGGACACGCCTCCGGCCCGGCTACGCTCGACCAGAAATTCTTGTGATCTGGCCTACAAGCCTGCGGCCCGTCGAGTTTCTACCAAAACCATTTCGTCGCCTCGCCGCTGGATTTACGCAGATCGAGATCGTCGCTGACACGCCGCAAGCTGTCCGCGCCGATCGTCGACGAATTCTTCGCGTGGTGCGCCCAGCAAGCCGAGGTCGCCCTCGACGGCTCGCCGCTCGCCGCAGCCCTGACCTACGCCACCAACCAGAAGGCCGCGCTGCGGCGCTTCCTGGACGACGGCCGTCTGCCCCTCCACAACAACATCTCCGAGCGCGCGCTGCGGCGCGAGGCGGTCGGTCGCAAAAACTGGCTCTTCGTCGGCAGCGACGACGGCGCCCGCGCCAACACGCTCTTCGTGTCCCTGCTGGCTAGCTGCCAGATGCACGGCATCGAGCCCCTCGGCTACCTCCGCGACCTCCTGTGCCTGCTGCCCTCCTGGCCGCGCCCCCGCGTCCTCGAGCTCGCCCCCGCCTCCTGGCAGGAAACGCTCAAGCAGCCAGAGGCTCAGCAGCTCCTCGCCGCCAACCTCTTCCGCCGTATCGCCCTCGGCGAGCATCCGACCGCGATGTAGCCCAGGCGCCCCCGACCGAGCCAGACGCAGTCTGTCGGACGATTACGGCGGAGCTGGTTGGCGCGCAGCGTGTGGGCGCTGGTGCGGTCGGCGAAGAGGCCGAGCTGCTGCTCCTTGATCCGGTTCTCCATGTCCCCACGAGCGCAGTAGAGGTCCTCGTAGAGCGAGCGCGCGTCGTACTCGTCCTGCGAGAGGTTGGTGGCGACGAAGCGCGGATTCTCCTTGTCCGTCGTGTACTCGGCCTTGCCGACCACCCGGCGCTCTCGCGACCACGTCCGGTTGGTCTCGTAGCGAAAGTCCTTGAAGACGCGTGCTTCCTTGCCGGTCTGCTCGGAGGTGGCGCGGGCCTGCGTCATCTCGTCCTCGAGCTCGGCGATCAGGCGCGAGTTCTTCTGCAGGCCGAGGACGAAGAAGAGGCCGTTGTCCTCGCACCAGCGCATGACCTCGTCCCGGCAGAAGCCGGAATCGCCGCGCACGATGATCCGGACGGCCGGCCAGCGAGCGAGGATCTGACTGACGATCCTCTCGAGCTCCTCGACCGCGCCGCTGACTGGCTGCTTGTCGGCGGTGTTCAGCGCGGCGCCGAGGATGAAGTCGCCGCAGAAGACGTACAGCGGCAGGTAGCAGTAGCTGTCGTAGAAGCCATGGAAGAAGCGACCCTCCTGCTTGCCGTGTACGGGGTCGTCCGTCGCGTCGAGATCGAGGACGATCTCGGCGGGCGGCCGATCGTGCGCGGCCAGGAAGGTGTCGACGAAGAGGCGCTGGATGCCGTGGTCGTCGTAGCTGATCTTCTTGTAGCGCTCGTCGCCGGCCACCGTGGGCTTCGCCAGCTCCAGGCGGTTCAGCGTGCTCTTGCCCGCCAGCGCATGGCCCCGGTCGCGCACCCGCTTGCGCTGCTCGCCGGTCGGATCGGCCTTGCCTATCGCCAGCGCGAGCAAGGCATCGTCGCGGAGCACGTCGTGGTCGTTCAGGTCCTCGTAACCACACAGCAGGCCCAGCACGCGCTGCGCGAGCAATTCCTCGACGGTGTGCTCGATGCGGCTCGGGTCGCGGTGGTCCCGGAAGCAGGCCGCGAAGTCCCGAAACACACCTGAACTCTCGGTCAGCTCCCGCAGCAACAGCAGGCCCCCGTCCGAGCTGACCCGTCCGCCGTCAAAGGCAGCCTCGACACGCCTCCGCCCGGCCGGTTGAAAATCGAACTCGGTGCGGATACACCTTGTCGTGTTCCGGCCGTACCCCTGGGTGGTCAGCAATCGTTTCACACCCGCTCGAACTCGGGAAGTGCGGCCGGTTTTCCTTCCCGTGGTGAGAAATCCGGACTAGCTGGGTCTCGCTGTCAACTCTGCTGGCCTCGCCATTGGCGTGGTGAATGGTAAGGGACAGCGCGGTGCCCTCGACGTCGATGTCGACAGTCGACCCATTGATGTCTGAAACCTCGGCCAACCGACCCGGCACTGTCGGCCCAGTCCCTGTCGGCCCCTCATCTCCAGGGAAATCGATTCTGGCGGCGGCCAGCTTGGCAACGGCAGCAGGATTGTCGACGCTCTCGTCATCCGAGCTGGCAACAGGGGCCAGCGTGACCGCGCTCTGAAGCTCCGAGTCTGTGGGTTCAGCTTCCCCTTCTCCGCTACATCCAGCACCTACGAGCGCAGCAGGCCGGTCCTCGTCGCTCACCATGTCATCCTCGGCGGGCTGCGGCGCCACTGACAGAGGCGACAAAGACACGACTGCTGCCGGCTCCAGCGAGGGCGACGGCACAAGGCTCGACGCTGGCGCGCTCGTCTCCAAAACGGCACAGGTGAGAACGATAGCGATGACTGTATGGTGCTGAATGGCACATCGGATGATGCTGGGCATGATTGGTTGTACGATAAACTTTGACTGGGAACCAAGTAGCGACAAGCGAGCGGCAAGCGAAAACTCTGTCAATTAGGCACGCCGACGTCAGCCGCGGATCTGTAGCCGCTTGAGCGCCTGCCGCAGCCGATGTCGGTCTGCGGCTCGGTGCGATCTTTCGCAGATACTCGGATGAACTCGTAGCGAGCCGAGACGGCGAAGACGCGGGGGACGGCACGACGGAGATGGCCAGCACCGACACGCCGCAGTTCTCGACGCGCACGCCTCACCGCGACCAGTCCCCCGTGAGCTCCCGTGAAGCGCCTCCGCCTGCCGCGGCGCGGCGTCCGGCCGCGTCGTGGGAGACTCGCATGCGTCGCGCGGAGGCTCACGTTCGCCGGTGCATGGAGAAGTCGGGCGCGACGATCAAGCCGCTGGTCGTCACACTCTCGGCCGGCGAGCTGCCGAGCGTGCGCGGGGTGGCCTCTGGGTCAGACGCGTCGCGTTGCGTCCGCGAGGCGCTGGAGCGCTTCGGCCTGGCGGTGAGCAGCGGCCAACGCCAACACACCTTCTTTGTAGCCCCGTAGGAGCCGACGATGACTCTCCACCTCGCCTTCGTCCTGTCGATGCTCGCCCCACCGTCCGAAGAAGCCGCACGCGCGGCCTTCAACGCCGGCGAGCTCGAGCGTGCGCTGGTGTCGCCTTTATCCCCCAGTGACGAGCGCTCACTGGTGAACGCGCGCTGCTCGGGCCTGGCGCAGGCCGCCGAGGGTCCCGGTTTGGGTGTCCCGTGACAACGAGCGGGCGCGGCGGATCGCGGCCGAGCTCTGGGTCCCGAATATCGCCCCAGCGCCGCACCCGACCCGGCGGGCCGGGTTTCGGCGGAGCACGAACACCCGCGGAGCGCGTACAATCCCGGTATGCTTGGGTCACGTTCGCTCGCCGCGGCTCTCGTGGCTGTCGCCTGCTCGCCGCACCGCAGGCCGGACGACGCGGGCCGGCCGAACGAGAGCCCGCCGCCGCCGCTCGTCGCGCCCGCTCGGGCCCCGGCGGCCCCAGCGGCCCCGCCGAGCGGCGAGCTCGTCGCGCCCGCTCGGGCCCCGGCGGCCCCAGCGGCCCCGCCGAGCGGCGAGCTCGTCGCGCTCGCACCGGGCGTCAACCACACCTGCGCCCTCCGCCAGGGCCAGGTGTTCTGCTGGGGGCTCAATCGCCAGGGGCTTCTCGGCGTCGGAGAGCCTGACCTCGAGGACATCTTGCGACCGCGTCGGGTTCCGGGCCTCCCGCCGGTCGTCCAGGTGGCCTCGGACTACGACTTCACCTGCGCGCTCGCCGAGGACCACGCGGTCTATTGCTGGGGAGACAACGGACGCGGCCAGCTCGGCATCGGTGACGTCGCACTCCAGACGACACCGGCACGGCTCGCCGACCTCGCCGCCGACCGCCTCGTCGTCGACTTCGGCCGGGTCTGCGCCGGCCGCGGCGCCGCGTTCTTCTGCTGGGGCCGCGGCGAGTTCGGCGACGGCCACGTACGCCAGCAGCCGTTCCCGCTCGAGATTGCGGCGCTCGCCGGCGTCGACGACCTCGCCCTCGCGGGCGCCCACGGATGCACGCTGAAGGCCGGCGAGGTCCGCTGCTGGGGTCACAACGTCAGCGGCCAGCTCGGCAACGGCCAGGGCGGTTGCCGCTACAAACACCCGCTTCCCCGGGAGGGCCGCCGCCTGCCGCCGAAGGAGTGCAAGCACGAGCCGGTTCCGGTCCGCGCCGTCGGTCTGCCGCCGATCGTCGAGCTCGCGCTCGGCGGCTACTTCTCCCACGCCCGCGACGAGGTCGGACGGATCTGGCGTTGGGGACAGCAGGGCGAGAGGATGGATTACGGCGAGGACCTCGCCAAGTACCGGCCGTACGCGCTCGACGGGCTGCCCCCGATGGCCGAGCTCGCCGCCGGCGAGGCCCACGCCTGCGCCCGCACCGCGGACGGCGAGCTGTGGTGCTGGGGGAACAACTCGTTCGGCCAGCTCGGCCACGCGCCTGTCCCTGGGGAAAGCAGCGAGCAGATCGCCCGGGTCGGCGGTCTGCCGCCGGTCCGTGCGCTGGCGCTCGGCTTCCACCACACCTGCGCGCTCGCGGGCGCGAGCGCCGACGTCCGGGTCTGGTGCTGGGGCGACAACAGCGACGGCCAGCTCGGCGACGGGACCACCGAACGCCGCCACACCCCGGTCCAGGTCCGCTGGGACTGACGCGAGTCCGCCAGGGCCGACACTGCTCAGCGCGTGGCCTGCGAGCCGCAACGGCGAGAAGCCCACCGAGTAGCCGGCGGCCTCGAAGAGCGGCGCGGTCGCCTGCCCGGCCGCGAACGGGACGACCGGATCGCGAGTGCCGTGCGCCGCCTCGATCCGGATGTCGCTCCGGCCGCGGGGCAGCGACACACCGCGCCTGACGGCATGGAACCTCGGCGTCGTGCTCATCAAGAACGTGATGCTGTCTCCGCTCGTTGCGCGGGTGCCGTATCGGGCACTCTTCGTCGTCCGGACTCGCGCCGGCGTCCACCTAAGCAGTCGCCGTGATCGCTACCCGTCGGCGGGACGCTCGCGGTGGCCCCGCGACGGCCCGCGCGGAGTCGTCACGGCCGACTGCGGTCTCTGCCGCGAGCCTGGCGCGCTGACGCGCCTTCCGCTCCCAACAACGTAGTGAGCCTTTTCCTGTGCGAACACCCGGACGCGGGCGGTGAGGGCGAGTCCGGTGGCGAAGGCGGCGAGGGCGGCAAGCGGGCCTCGACGATGCGGGCCTGCGCGTGCGGCAGATAGATCCGCGTCAGCGCGGCCGAGTACGAGCGCGGCTACATCATGTGCGGCCTGTGCGGCGACCCGCCGGCGGGACGCTCGCGGGGGCGCCGTCACGGCTCGCGCGGAGTACGTGCCCGCGAGCGTCTGGTCGTCGATGTCCCAGCCATCCGTCGGCGCCCCACGCCCGCGCGGACAGCTCCAGAAGCGGGGTCACGGGACGCATGCCGTGCCCGCGCGCGAGGCGTCCGTGGGTCTCTTGCGCCGCCCGTCGTCGAGTGCGAGGTGCGCCCAGAGGCTCACGCTGAAGAAGACGAAGAGGACGCCGCCGAGCCAGAGCAGTTCTTTGCTGCGCTCGGCCTCGGCCGATGCGACGGGGACGACGATCGGCGCATCGGGATGGGAATGGAGGCCATGCCGCCGCTCGGTCGCCGCGATGGCCCGCTCGATGCTCCCGAGTTCCTCGAGGTGCGCCGCATCCGAGCGGTGGAGCACGACGGCGTCCCGCACACGCTCGGGTAGCGGCGTGCGCACCACGATCTCGCCTGCATCGAGGCGGCGCGCGAGCTCGCCGTGCCGGTGAGCGCCCCGTCCGATCTCCCCGCGCTCGAGCACCGTCGTCACGACCGTCTCGTCGGGACCGGCCACCCAGGCGGGCACCGGCTGCGACGGGGTCCAGCCGGCAGGAACGAGCGGGACCACGTGGTGCACGTAGCGCGCGAGCCCGCCGCCCCGGAACGCCTGCTTGCGTACCGATTGTCCGGCGAGATCGGGCCGAAGAGTGCCGCTCGCGAACGTCACGAGCCCGGCAAACCGGTGCGCCGGGGCCTCGGCGACCTCGACCTGTCTCGCAAGGCCCCGCACGAGCCAGGCTGCGCCCCGATCGACGAGGAGCGCCGTGAATGGTGCGATCATCGCGAGGACCATCGAAATGGTCGTCGGTGAGGCGGCGAGCAAGCAGTTCGCTCGGACGAGGACGACGATGAGGCCGGGTGCCCCGAACAGGAGCACGGTAGCGACGATCATCTCCCAGCCTTTCGAAAGGGGGAGGCACGCGAAGAGCGCGGCGTAGACGAGAAGCAGCGCCGGCGGAAAGAGCAGCGCTGCGATCCGGTTCGGCGTTCGCGGCAGGGCCGCCCGGGCGGGGCCGCTGCGCTCCGCTCCTTCGCGAAGGCGCACCTCGATGTGATCAGCGCGCGCGCGCAGCGCGTCCCGCGTCGCTTCGATCTCGCCGCGCGCGCGCTCGAGCGCTTCGCGCGCGCGCGCGAGCTCCCGCGTCGCGGCGACGGCCTCGTTCGTTCGGTCGTCCGCCGCCTGCGCGCCTTTGGATTCCGCGCGCGCGAGGCCTCGTTCGGCCTCATCGACGCGGCGGCGGTGCGCGGTCAGGATCTGCTCCGCGAGCCGATCGAACTCGCGGCGGGTCGTCGCCAGGATACGCCGCGCGCGCCGTCCGCTGGCGCGCTGCCCTCGGGGGCCCGCCGCCGCCGCGCCGTCGGCGAGAGCTTCGGCTTGCGCGAGATCGGCGAGCGGTACCTTGAGCTCGTGCAGGGACGGGGGCGCACGTCGGCGCATCCACAGAGCATAGCAGCCCGAGGTAGAAGTCGCTGACTTGAAGCCGCTCATACGAGCCTCGCGTGAGCGGCGCGCTCCAGAAGTCGAGGCCTCGGTAGAAAATGCCGTGAGTCGCGTCCAAAGAGCGCTGCGAGCCATCGCAAAAGCATAAGAGAGTCTCCCCAGAGAAGTGGCGCGAAACTGAGCTTTGATCCATCGCGCTGATCTATCAAGTAGCCGCCTCCTGCCGCGCGGTCGCAAAGCTTTTGAGCGCAGTGACTCCCCAGCGAGTCGCCGGCCCATGATCGTGATCATGGCATGATAGACATCTGCGGTGCTTGATGCGACCGATCGCTCATATTCTCGGTTGAGCAACCGAAACGATCCAGCCAACCGAAGGTACGTTCAACCGTCCATCGGCGAGGCAAGACGACAAACCCACTCATGTCATCAGTCCGTTTCACGGTTTCAATGTCGATACCTGTACTGTTCGCTAGAGCCTTGATTTGCTGACCGTTGTACACGCTGTCAGCCCAGATCTTCCGGCTCTTCAGGGTTGAGGGTGGCGTAGGTTGCGCGCGAAATCGCGCCGTGATATCGTGCGCGAAATGGCAGAGACCGAACTCTATGCCCGAATTCTCGGTATCGAGGCTCCCTGGAGAGTTGCTGCGGTGAAGCTGCAGCTCGGGCAGGGGCAGATCGTCATCGAGGTCGAGCACGACCCCGATGTGCCAACGACGTGCCCGGAGTGTGGCCAGGCTGTTCCCCGTCACGATACGCGGACTCGCCGATGGCGGCACCTCGATACGTGTCAGTATCGGACGATCATCGAAGCCGGCGTACCGCGGACGTCGTGCCCGAAGCACGGTACGCTCACGATGCGCGTCTCGTGGGCGGACGGTAGCGCTCGGCTCACCGCGCTGTTCGAGGCGCTGGTGATCGACTGGCTCCGCGATGCGCCGATTGCAGTGGTCGCGGAGCGCCTCGGGCTCTCGTGGGATCAGGTCGCCGGCGTCCAGGAGCGTGCAGTACAACGCGGACTCGAGCGCCGCGAGGTCGCGCTGCCGGAGATGCTCGCCGTCGACGAGACCTCCTTCCAGCGGCGCCACGAGTACGTCACGATCGTGCATGACCCGAAGTCCGCCAGCAAGCGGGTCATCCACGTCGCCGACGGACGCGGCAAGGGGGCCCTCAAGGGCTTCCTGAGCGGCTTTTCGCGCCCAGAGAGGGCTGCGGTCTCCGTGGTCGTCATGGACATGCACGAGCCCTACATTCAAGCTGTCCGCGAGGCCATCCCCGATGGCGACGCGAAGATCGCCTTCGACAAGTACCACGTCGCCGCGCGCCTCGGTCAAGCCGTCGACCACGTGCGACGCGAGGAACACCGCGCTCTCCACGGCCTCGGCGACAACCGGCTCAAGGGCACCAAGTACCTCTGGCTGCGCAACCCCGAACGGATGAGCAAGGAGGTCTGGGACGACTTCGAGGCGCTGCGGACGAGCTCGCTGCGGACGGCCCGCGCGTGGGCGCTCAAGGAGGCGGCGATGGAGGTCTGGGAGCACACCTCGCCGAGCAACATGCGGGACCAATGGGGCATGTGGTACGATTGGGCTATCCGCTCTCGCCTGGAGCCGATGAAGGCCGCCGCGCGCATGGTCAAAAATCACCTCGGCGGCATCATCCATGCAGCCACCGAACGGATCACCAACGCCTCTGCCGAGGGCCTTAACTCGGTCATCCAGAAGCTCAAGTACGTCGCCCGCGGCTTCCGTAACCGCGACCGCTTCCGAGCTGCGATCTACTTCCACCTCGGCGGCCTCGACCTCTATCCTGCCGGGATCACGCGCTGAGTCAGCGGTATCCACCACAAACCCTGAAGAGCCGATCTTCTTGAGCTCCGAATGCTCCAAGGCTGCGGTCTCGATGACAGGCACCGCGCCGTCGCGGTCCTGCACCGAGGCCGACGTGATCGCTACGGCGAGAAAGGCCGAGAACGTCCACCAGAACGTGCCGCTTTCGCCCCTTGACCTTCTTCCCTGCATCGTATCCGTACCCACCTCCCTGGGTGCTACCCTTCACGCTTTGGCTGTCAATGATCCCAGCAGTGGGCTCGATCTCCTTCCCTTCCTTCTGGCTCGTCGTCATGCCTCAGCTCCCCGCGAACACCCACTGTTCGCTGTTGTTCATGAGGATCCCGCTGCGCGTGACCGCCTGCGCGTTGACGCCGGCGCCAAACGTCTCGCCCGCAGCGGGCAAGATCGTCGGGACGCCGCCCCCCTTGCGGGTGAACGTCATGACCGCGTCGGTCGGCACCGTGGCGAGCGGCGGCAGGTTGACGCTGCCGGCGGCGTTGTCGTTGTAGATGACGTGGAGAACCCCGGTCCAGGCGGCCAGCGTGGCGTTCGCCATCACCTGGGCGACACGCACCCGGTGCTGTTGGCCCGGCTGATCGTCGACTCCGCCCACTGATACAGGCGGGAGCCGAGCTCGTTCGTGCCGCCGATGCTCTCGACCAGCATCTCGAGCTTCACGAGGGCCTGCGGCGGCGTGAAGATGCGGAGCGCGTCGCTGGGCCGCACCAGAGTCAGGCGGGTGTTCCCCGCGTAGGGGGTGAACTGAGCGCGCACCTGCATCGGAGCGCCGGTTCGGACCTCGAAGACCGACTGCGCGTTCAGGATGTCGGTCGTCAGCAGGTTCGCGTGGAGCAGGTACGGGTCGCCCGCAGGAACCTGTCCCCAGAGACCGGCGGGCAGGATGCCCGCCGGCGCCGTCAGCTCGGCCTCGTTCCAGCCCTCCACCAGCCGGAACGTCGGCGGTTGCGTGACCGGGGTCTGGCCGTCGAAGCCGCCTCGGGCTGGCGGCGCCTGAACAAACGGTCCGGGCGGAAGCTCCCCTTGGCGCGCGGGTTGCTCAACGCGTGGGCGTTGGGGCCGAGGCGCGAGCATCGGGGAGGGGGGTGTTGGTCCGCGCGCGGCCTGGTAGTCGGTGCGGGCGCGGCGCGTGGGTGTTGGCAGGCGCGAGCGAACGCGCGCCGAACGTGGAGGGCCGCGTTGACCGAAAGTGAAGATCTCTTCATGCTGTTCAGCGGAGATCGAATTGTGCCGGACAGCCTCCCGGAATGGACATTTATGACCAATCACGCGCATGTGCTGTTCTGCGTCGTGCAAGAGCCGGAGATCCGGCTGCGCGACGTGGCCGAGCGAGTCGGAATCACCGAGCGGGCGGTACAGCGGATCGTCACCGAGCTCGAGGAGTCGGGGTACATCACCCGCCAGCGCAGCGGCCGGCGGAACGTGTACCGCGTGCACGACAACCTGCCGTTACGTCACCCCATGGTGAAGCACCGGTGCGTGGGCGACCTGCTCCAGCTCATCGTGCCGGAGGCGGTCACTCCCCACGTTTTCTTCCTCTTGACGAGGGGCTTCCCGTTGACCGCCTTCGGCGGGGCCCAGCCATGACTGCCTCGCGCGTCACGCCGACGGTACGTTGGCGGGGAAGCGTATACCGCGAGTTCTCAGCCGAGGTCGCCCCACTGGACGATCGTGCCGTCGGCCGAGCCGCTCCACAGTGCGCCGTCGACCCAGCTCAGCGCGCAGACCTCGTCGGTGTGGCCGTACAGCGCCGCGACCTGCTCGCCGGACGGGACTCGGTGCTGCGTGATCGCGCCCGACTCGTGACCGACGAACAGCCACACGTCGCCGAAGCACACGCTGCGCGGCGCCGGCCCCAGCTCGACGACAGCGCCGGTGGCGATCCGGACCAGGCGCGCGACGTCGCGGCAAGCCGCGGCGACGTGCATGGCGTCAGGGCTGAGCGCGATCGCATGGGCGCAGTCGGGCAGCCGGATCGACAGCAGGGACTTCCCCTTGGCGAGCGCCGCCACGACCAGCTCCTCCCCGACCATCGCGGCGACGGCCGTGTCACACAGGGCGATGCACCCCATGATGCCCTTGAGCTTGAGGGTCTTGACCGCTTTCGCCGCCCCGAACGCGCGCCACTGGACCTGGCAGGCCGTCTCGGAGGGGTCGCGGGCCCGGGAGTACACGAGCGAGCCCCAGATCGCGCCGTTCGGCGTCAACGCCAGCGCGCCGCCGTTTCCCTTCACCGGCACCGACTCGACGTCCACGCCGGCCGCGTCGAGCACGCGCAGCGTGAACCTCCGGTGCATGTCTTGCCGCATGACGAGCAGGCGTTGGCCATCGGGCGTGCGTACGACGTCGTGGACCCCGGTCTCGTCGAGGATCTTCGCGGCTCCGCTCGCGCGGTCGATCTCCAGCACCGACAGGCGCGTGTTGGGTGGCTGGCAGGTATGCACTGTCAGCGTGGCCCCGTGGAACAGCAAGCGGCGCGCGCCCTGACTGTACCCGGTCAAGGTCGCGCTCGGCTGGCTCGGCTGGTCGATGTTCCAGATCGACACGCTGGCGTCGGTGTAGTCGATCGCGGCGACGTGCGCCGCGCTGGAAGCCGCCCCCTGACCGCGCCAGTGAGGGCCCGCGCCCCACACGCCGGGCTGCTCGGTCGAGAAGATGACCCGCCTCGCCACCACGTCCCAGACCTGCACGCGCTCGAGTGGCGCGTGGAAGGTGAGGCGCGTGCGGTCGTGCGAGATGGTCGCGCTGTCGGCATCGTGCGGCAGGCCGTCGCGCTCGTCGAACTCGCCGTCGAAGAAGGCGATCCGCTTGCCGTCGACGCCCATCATGCCGCCCTGCGCGTCGGCGAAGAACGGATTGAGTCCGAGGAACATGCCGTCCTCATGGGACTCGAGGCGACCGTCGGGATGGACGACGAGCAGCCCCTCGCTCCGCATGTAGACCGTGTAGTCGGGGCGGACGGCGAGCGCAGTGGCCATACCCGTATCCCCCGGCAGCTCGACCTCGCCGAGGGCGCTGCCGGTGGCGACGTCGGCCGCGGACAGCATCCACGAGGCCGCATTCCGGCGCCAGTACAGGCGGGCACCGTCCGGCGAGAGCCCGCCGCAGAATCGATAGCCGAAGTCGAGCTCGCGCAGCAGCGTGACGACGCGCGCCGACGTCGGCCACACCCGCACCACCGCGTTGCCTCGCGGATCCCGGATCGCGGCCACCACCGACTCGCCGTCGGGATGCGCGGCCATCCACTCCACGCCGCCGCCGAGCTCAACGGTCGCCCGGGGCGGCGCGGATGCTGTCGGATCGTGCAGCGTGAGGCCGTGGCTCGCGCCGACGATCAGCGAACCGTCGGCGAGGAAGGCCAGCGCGTGCGGCTTGCCGGCGAAGATGCGCAGCGTCGGAGCACGCGGGGCGGCGGGGAAGCGGGGGAGCGGGGCCGGGAAATACGAGGTCCAGGGCATGAAGATTGCGCCAGGGATACCAGGGCCATGTCCCGGGTGCTGTTGAAATTTCAGGTGGCGGCCTCATCACCCCGAGAGGATTCTCGGGGCTCGAAAACGACAAGGACCGCCGTGATCAAGAGTGCCAGGAAGAGCCCCAGGAACGAAGTCGAGATCGTCGCACCGACGAGCCGTCAGCTCACGATGCCGATGGCCGTCGTGGTGCAGCTCGACGGTGCGACGGGCAAGGTCGAGGCCGGGCCCGTCTCGCTGGGCAAAGTCGCCATCGCAGACGCGGGCAGCGGTCCGGCGATCGCCGCGGGCGACGACGGTTCCGTCTACGTGGCGTCGACGCGCTCAGGGCCGACGTGGGCGGTGTCCAAGGTCCGGCCGGCCGACGCGCTGCCGCTGGTGTGGACGGCGGGCGACGAGGTCAAGTCCACCAAGGCATTCGGGGTCGCCCTCGCTGGCGACCGCGTGGTCGTCGTCGGGGCCTGCGAGGTGACGCCTGGTACCCATGACCTCAAGGTCTGGTGGGTCTCGGCGGAGGACGGCGAGGTTTTGCTCGAGCGAACCTTTGCAACGCCGCAGAAGGACGATAAGGACAACGTGCTCGACGAGCTCGGGCGCGGCGTGACAGTCGTCGGCGATCAGATCGTTGTGGTCGGCGAGCGCACGGTCTGGGGCGAGTTCAACAAAATATACCGGCGCGCGGTCGTGGTGCGGTACTCGCTTGACGGAGAGCTGCTCGGTGAGTGGACCTCGGGCGGGGGGCAGTTGGAGGAGGACGGAGCGATGGGGGTGGCGGCGCTCCGCGACGGCGGCTTCGTGATCGTCGGTTGGGGTCGTGACTTGTTCACGATCCGCCCGATGAGGACCGCGAGGGCAAACTCGTCATCGCGGGGTCTCGCAAGGCGCCAGCCACCGACGCGGACGCCTGGATCTTCGCCATCCCCGGCCCGCTCGGGGACTACGCGTGGGAAGTCGTCCGCAGCGGGCCCGGCGGCGTGGTCGTGATGCTCGTGCCGAACCCTGACTCCTGCCCGCTGCCGCCGTTGCAGGCGACGACGGCGGCGGCGGCGGCAAGCACGAGACGGCGCATGGCTGACAAACGTAGCGCGACTGGCGCGCGAAGTCACGGTCTGGCTCGGCTCGGAACTGTTCACCTCGCCAGGCGCGCAGCGCGACGCTCCCAGGTTGGCATGGACCGGGTTCTTCGCGCTCGGGCTCGACCTGTCCGAGGCGCCCGAGCCCGGCGTCGCGGTGGCGTGGTCGCGCGACGGTCGGCGAGCGAACGGCTTGACTGCCGATGGCCCTTGCGCTCCTACTCTCCTGCGTGACCAGCAAGCGCGTGCCCGGTGGGGTGGTGCACAAGCTCCCTGTAGACCTGCGTGAGGCGCTGATCGCTAGCTCCACGGCGCTTGCTGCCTGGAGGGACATTACACCCTTGGCACGCAACGAGTTCATCTGCTGGGTCGAGGACGCGAAGCAAGCGATGACGCGAGAGCGCCGCATTCGCAGGACCCGAGAGGAGCTGGAAGAAGGCCAGCGCCGGCCCTGCTGCTGGCCCGGGTGCAAGCACCGCGAGCGAACGGGTGGGTGAGACTCCGCCCCTCGAGGCGCCCTCGACCTGGTCGCCGACCTCGGCCTGGTCGCCGATAGCCGATGGTGTGCGTCGTCGAGGGTGACCTGGTCGTCGACGGACCGCTGGTGATCCGCGACCTCGACCTCTACTTGCCGCTGTGGATCAAGGGCTCGCTGATCTCCCGCGATCTCGTGCTCAGCCTCGACGCTCAGGTGTTCATCGAGGGCGACCTCAAGCTGACGGGCAACCTCGTCACGGACGACCCACCTGGTCGTCCACGGCGAGGCGCAGGTCGGCGCGTGGCTGCGGCCCAGTCACCGCGGCGCAATCTACCTCCCGGCATCGGTCCCCGATCCGATCGAGGGCGATGCCCTCTCGACGCGGCTCGCCCCCACGCTCGACCCGCGGCGAGACCTGGCCCTGTGCGAGCACGTACTCGCGGGCCAGCCGTTGCTTCGCGACTGACGCGCATCGCAACCCGGACAAAACCGAACAATCATCGGACCACCGCACTCCACAACGTGGTAGCTCGCACCGCGCGCGAGAGGTCGGGCCCAGGGCTCGATGCCGTGGAGCTGGCAGCTAGTCCGGATTTCTCACCACGGGAAGGAATTCCGGCCGCACTTCCCGAGTTCGAGCGGGTGTGAAACGATTGCTGACCACCCAGGGGTACGGCCGGAACACGACAAGGTGTATCCGCACCGAGTTCGATTTTCAACCGGCCGGGCGGAGGCGTGTCGAGGCCGCCTTTGACGGCGGACGGGTCAGCTCGGACGGCGGCCTGCTGTTGCTGCGGGAGCTGACCGAGAGTTCAGGTGTGTTTCGGGACTTCGCGGCCTGCTTCCGGGACCACCGCGACCCGAGCCGCATCGAGCACACCGTCGAGGAACTGCTCGCGCAGCGCGTGCTGGGCCTGCTGTGTGGTTACGAGGACCTGAACGACCACGACGTGCTCCGCGACGATGCCTTGCTCGCGCTGGCGATAGGCAAGGCCGATCCGACCGGCGAGCAGCGCAAGCGGGTGCGCGACCGGGGCCATGCGCTGGCGGGCAAGAGCACGCTGAACCGCCTGGAGCTGGCGAAGCCCACGGTGGCCGGCGACGAGCGCTACAAGAAGATCAGCTACGACGACCACGGCATCCAGCGCCTCTTCGTCGACACCTTCCTGGCCGCGCACGATCGGCCGCCCGCCGAGATCGTCCTCGATCTCGACGCGACGGACGACCCCGTACACGGCAAGCAGGAGGGTCGCTTCTTCCACGGCTTCTACGACAGCTACTGCTACCTGCCGCTGTACGTCTTCTGCGGCGACTTCATCCTTGGCGCCGCGCTGAACACCGCCGACAAGCAGCCAGTCAGCGGCGCGGTCGAGGAGCTCGAGAGGATCGTCAGTCAGATCCTCGCTCGCTGGCCGGCCGTCCGGATCATCGTGCGCGGCGATTCCGGCTTCTGCCGCGACGAGGTCATGCGCTGGTGCGAGGACAACGGCCTCTTCTTCGTCCTCGGCCTGCAGAAGAACTCGCGCCTGATCGCCGAGCTCGAGGACGAGATGAAGCAGGCCCGCGCCATCTCCGAGCAGACCGGCAAGGATGCGCGCGTTTTCAAGGACTTTCGCTACGAGACCAACAGGACGTGGTCGCGAGAGCGCCGGGTGGTCGGCAAGGCCGAGTACACGACGGACAAGGAGAACCCGCGCTTCGTCGCCACCAACCTCTCGCATGACGAGTACGACGCGCTCGCTCTACGAGGACCTCTACTGCGCTCGTGGGGACATGGAGAACCGGATCAAGGAGCAGCAACTCGGCCTCTTCGCCGACCGCACCAGCGCCCACACGCTGCGCGCCAACCAGCTCCGCCTGTGGCTGTCGTCCGTCGCCTACATGATTCTCAACGAGCTCCGCCGGATCGCCCTCGCCGGCACCGAGCTCGCCCACGCCCAGGTCTCCACGATCCGCACGCGGCTGCTCAAGATCGGCGCCATCGTCACCGCCTCGGTCCGCAGGCTCCGCGTCTCCCTAAGCTCGGTCTTCCCGCTCCAGCACGTGTGGTGGCGCGTCCTCGAGAACCTCCACCGCCATCACGTCATGAGACGCTGACGGCCTCGACATCCGTCACTCAAAGGGCGCGCCGCGCTGCGCGCCGGGGCTCGTCTGTCCTTATGCGCAGGTCACCCCAAACACGCAGCCGGCTTTGTAATCCATCTAACAGCTCGATCTCGCGCCAGCAGTGGGGCGTAACGAGCGCACCTCCCGGCTCACGTCGACGGCGTCCAACACCCTTCCACCAAGCCCCCTGACAGGCGCTTGGCGGGCCCCCACCCATCCGTGGTGAGAAATCCGGACTAGCCAGGAGCGAGACGAAGAGCTGCAGCGCCACGGGATGGATGTGGAAGGCATGCTGGCCAACCCCGCGGTGCGCAAGTTCGTCGACTGGGTCGCGAACAAGGATCCCGATTTCACCGCGACCACGGGTAAGAAGCAGCGCTGACCCGGTCGGCGCGGGAACCCGCCTCAGGCCGTCCGCGAGCGCAGCTGCCCCTCGTAGTCGCGCTTGCCGATCGGCACGCCGTGCGACCGCAGGATGTCGTAGGCGGTGACGGCGTGGAAATGGAAGTTCGGCAGCGGGCCAGTCCCCTTCGCCGAGCTGCAGGCGATGATGGTCAGGGCAGAAACCGCCGAGGTCGGCGCCTTCTCGCCGGTCGTGCGGCCTGTCCCCTTGGCCAGGTTCCAGGCGGCGGTGAACGCGGCGAAGCCCGGCGCATCCGCGGTGCAGGCCGACGCGACGAAGACGAGAGCGGCAGAGAGGCGGCGCATGGGGCTCTTTCAGCTGCGCGCGGACGCGCAAGCAGCACGGCCAGGCCGGCGGCGAGGCTCGCCCCTGCCGTGAGGCCGAGGGCAAGGGCCGTGGTACCCATGCGCTGGTAGCGGTCGTTCGCTGCGATCCCGGCGGCCGCCTCGTCGTCGGTCGGGGGCCGGTCGTCCACCATGTAAGCGGCGTTGATGGCGTCGCCCTCCTCGGCCGCGTGGCGGCGCCCCAGGAGGCTGGCGGTCATGCCGACGGCCAGAGGTGCGGCCAACCTCACGAGCGTCCCACCGACCGCCAGGCGAGCGACAGACCGGCGCGGCGAGGTGTCGCTCGTCAGCGCGGGTGCAGGGCCTTGCGCCCCGGGCTTCACGGCGGGTTCTTGGAGCTCCGACCCGGCGAGGGGTGGCGCCGCTCCTCGATACCCACGACAAAAGCGAAGTCGCGCACGCGGCCCTCATGGACCTGGCCATCCGGGCCTGTCTGATGGGACATGATCCGCGTGGTGCTCCAACGGCACTCGCAAGCGGTGGTCAGCTTCGGGCAGTTCCCTCGTGCGACGCATGCGGCGTTCCCAGCGCCCGAGGGCGATGGATTCGCCGAACAGCAAGATCATCGCCAGGCCAAACGCCGTCCACGACGGGTAAAATACCAGCAGAGTAAAACCTATATTCTGCGCACACTGCACGAAGAAGCTACCGCGGCCGAAAAGGCGATGGTACGCGAAATCCCGAAATTCGGGCGAAGCCCCTAGGGGCGGCATCTTGGGGGGGACGGCGGGTGCCAGAATCGAATTCAACGTCCCCGTCTGATTCAGTTCCTCAAGGAGAAGTTGCCGGCGCCGGGCGACGAGCGCTCTCCGGGTCCACCGCTCGAGTAGCCCGCCCCAGCCGCTGTAGAAGACCATAAAACCCAACGCGGCACTCCACCAAGAAAGGCCGAATGCATTGGCAAGGACCACATAGACAGACAACCCACCCCAGAGGGCAAGTCCGGCCGTCGTCAGAAATGCATGGGCCCAAAACTGGTTGGTAGGGAGGATTCCCCACCGCTGTGGCGGCAGGGGCTGATTGTACGGAATGAGCTGCGAAGGCGGCATCACTTGTTTTGGGCGCCGTTGCACTTGTCCGTGATGTAGCCGCCCACATTGCTCGTAATGGTCACTCCCGTGCCCACACAGAGATCGGCCTTCGTCAAGAGCCAGCATGCGGCACCGACGCCGACGCCAGCGACGGCACCGGCGAGCCCGCCGGCGATCGTGCATTTCAGGTCCTGTGCCCCTTGCGTCGCTGCAGTGAGCTCAACTTCGGACCAGACTTGAACGAGACTCGCGGCCACGGCCCGAACCTCGGACGGCGCGAGCGCACTCCACTCGGCCGCCTGGGAGGCGACCGCGCCGTCCTGCAGCACTACTTCGACGACGGGCGCTTCGCGGACGGTGATAAGCCCGCGCCCGGAGCCGGCTGCGTCGGTATCCAGCATGACTGAGACGCGTCCCACGCCCCCAAGATTGTAGTCGACAACCAGGACAACTCCATCATCGAGCCCCAGAGTCGCCGTCACGGCGTCCACCGGGACGGACTCATCCAAGGACAGGATGACGTCTTCCGGCGTCATGGGCGCCACGGAGTCGGCGCGCGGCACGGCCGCCGATGAAAGGAGCAGGAACGCCGCGAGCCAATTGCTGAGCATGCTGTGAGCATCGCAGCCCTCTCGTAGAGGACAAGCAGGCGGCGGGAGCAATCCGTGGGCGGGCGAGGACCCGCCGTGACGCGCAGCACCCTTGGCCATCGCGGGCCCGCCGCCGCACGAGGGGATGGGGCCGAACACCGAGCTGCGGTACCCGTAGATTCTAGCGGATGCTGGGCTGCTTGACGGTGAGCCCGCGCGCTGCCGGAACTCGACCTGGCTTTTCGGGCAGCTCTACCGCTGTCAAGCGCCTGTGCCGGCGGCTCGCGGAAGCGAAGGGTTCCCCGCGGCTCACGCCGTGCGCGCGTGCCGAGCCTTCCTGCGGTTGCGCGACGCCCTCACGCACTGCATCGCCCGCCTCGGTCGCCCCTCGCGGCCGCGCTCCTGAGCGTTCCATCACCGACGTCGTCGCCGCCGACTTCACGGGCACGCGATCCTCCGCGAGGTCGATGAGCCCGACCTCGCGCGAGGAAGGCCGAGCGACAGTGGTTCAGGGGCCCTGCGCGTCGAGCTCGGGCCGGCGAATCGTCGACGAGGAAGCGAAGGTCGGCCACCCCCCGCGACGTCGCCGCGCGGCCCCAGGTACGCGCACCGGCGCGCTCGCTCTCGCTAGCATCCGCGAGCGAACGAACGGTGTCAAAATGGTCCGCCGATGACTACCTTACGCCTGCGTCCCCTGCTGTCCGTCCTCCTCTCGCCGATGCTGGCGGGCTGTCCCGACACCCCTGCCATGGAGACCGAGTCGACCTCGACCGGCGGGACCTCGACCGGAACGACGTATCCGTCCGACGTAGTGCGTCGGGACTGGCCTCCGCCAAGGCTCTACAAGGGCTCCCGGAGGATCGATGACCTCAAAGAAAAACGACGACTCGGACACGCGCGGCGCGGTCGTGGTGCAGCCCAGAACACCGCCTCGAGGAAGCTTCTCGTTGCTGCTGCCCCCCAATATGGTTTGGGAGGAGCACCCCGTGGCCGGCGGGATCCGGCTGGACTTTCGGATTGCGACGGCGAGGGACATCGTGAAGCGGATCCGGGAGCGAGGTGAAGGGTGAAGGCGCCCGAGACGAGCTCCGTATGGCGGGAGCGGGTCGAGGCATGGACCCGAAGCGGCCTGACGTGCAAGGAGTACGCGACGAAGATCGGCGTCAACCCGCATACGCTAGCGGGCTGGCGGTGGAAGCTACGACGGCGGACCGCCGCCGCTGCACCGGCGAGGACCGGCTCGCCGGTCGCTGGTCTCGTCGACGTGACGGAAGAAGTCGCGGCCGCGCTGGTGAGAGAGATCGGTGTCATCGAGGTCGAGCTCGGCGGTGCGCTGGTGCGAGTCCGCGGCGAGGTCGACGGCGAGTCGCTCGTGCGAGTGCTGGGCGCGGTCGGAGGTCGTCGATGATCCCCTCGAACGTGCGGGTCTTCGTGTGCCCCGAGCCGCAGGACATGCGGCGTGGCTTCGATCGACTGGCGCTGACGGTCCGGGCGGAGATGGGGCGGCGATCCGCGGAACGGTGCGTTCTTCGTCTTCGTCAGCCGGCGCGGCGATCGGCTCAAGCTCTTGTGGTGGGACCAGAGCGGCTACGCGCTGCTGTACAAGCGGCTGCATCGCGCGACGACGCAGGCGCCGAGGGCCACCGACGCATCGCAGCGAGCGATCGAGATCGACCAGCGCAGCCTCGCCGCGCTGCTGCGCGGCGTCCCACGAACAACGGCGCGAAAACGCTCTTGACCCGCACACGCAGATCCGTACAACGAGCCCGTGACCGAGGCCGAGCAACTCCGAGGAGAGCTCCGCGCGCTGCGCGAGGCGCTTGCGAATGCGACTTCGGACCGGGAGCGGTACCGGGCGCTCTACATGTAGCTCCTGGAGCGCTGCCGGCTGCTCGAGCGAGGCATCGTCGTCGGACAGAAGGCGGAGCGTGACCACGGCGGCGATGAGGCGCAGCTGTCGATGCAACTGCTCGGCATGCTGCTGAGCCCGGACGAAGCCGAGGTCGCCCCCGAGGACGACGGTCTGGACGACGCGCTGAGCGACGCGCTCGACGAGGACGACGGCGCCGGCGACGACGCCGGTGACACCGGACCCGGTGACACGTGTGCGCCGCGGCGGCCCCGTCGCGGGCGGCGCAAGCTGCCGGAGGCGCTGCCGCGGGTCGAGATCGAGGTCCTGCCGCCGGAGGTGCTGCAGGAGGGCCTGTCGAGCTTCCGGCGGATCGGCGAGGTCGTCAGCGAGGTCGTCGAGCGTCGTCCGGCGTCGCTGGTGGTCGCGCGGATCGTCCGGCCGAAGTTTGCCCGCAAGGACGACGCAGTCGAGACGGTCGAGGATCAGCTGTCCGAAGAGACACCCGAGGTCCCGACCGTGGTGATCGCGCCGCCGCCGGAGCGGCCGATCGAGCGCGGCCTGGCCGGCCCCGGGCTCCTGGCGCACACGATCGTCCAGCGCTGGCAGGACCACATGCCGGGCAATCGCCAGGAGGGGATCTACGCCCGCGAGGGCCTCGTGCTTTCGCGCCAGACGATCTGCAGCTGGCACCAGCAGCTCGCCGACCTCGTCGAACCGCTGGTCGAGGCGATGCTGGCCGACGCCTTCCGGTCGCCCTACCTCTGCGTCGACGCGACAGGGGTGCTCGTGCAGGCGTCCGAGCAGTGCCAGCGGGCTCACTTCTGGGTGCTGGTGGCACCCGGGCGGCACGTACTGTATCGATTCTCGCACAAGCACGACAGCGAGGCCGTCGATCGCCTGCTCGCGGGCTACGAGGGCTACCTCGTCGCCGACGCACACTCGGTCTATGATCACCTCTACACTCGTGGCAGCGTCGTCGAGGTCGCGTGCCGAGTAGGCGGGGGCGTCGCCGCCCCCGCCCCTCACAGACCCGGACGTGCAGGTTTCCCGCATCCGGTTCCTCGTGCGGCAGGTTTGCTCGCTTCGGCGTACTTGTGAACGATATGTGGCGCAGGGAGGGGATAGGCAGACAAGAGCCGATCGAACTGCTTCCATCTGCCTTGAGAGCCTCGCGAACGACGGTCGAGCCAGTAGTGCCAGACGCGCTGCACCTGGTGCGCGAACCAACGGATGCGTCGGCCATTCCCACTGATGCCGTAGTACGAGTAGTGCCCGGTCATCATCTGGGACAGTCGCTTGTGCTGGGCCTCCATCGACTGGTGACGGTTCACCCGACACCAGTCGCGGATAGCCTTGAGCGCACGCGCATAACGGTCCTTCGCCGTCCGCTGGTGCACCACGTTCTTACCTCGCCTCGATTTCCCCCACACATGCGTGAAGCCGAGGAAGTTGAACGTGGTCGCCTGCGTGGCAGGGTGCCGCCCTCCGTCAGGGCGCTTGAAGCGAAAGTCGACCATCTTGGTCTTTTCGGGGTGCAGGCTGAGGCCGTACGCAGACAGCCGCTTGCCGAGCACCTCGCGGACGCGGATGCAGTCGAGGAAGTCTTCAAACCCCATGACGAGGTCGTCAGCAAATCGCACAAGAAAGCAGCGCCTCTTCATCCGAGGCCGAACGTCCCGCTGGTACCACTCATCCAGCACATGGTGCAGGAAGATGTTGGCGAGCAGCGGCGAGATCACTCCCCCCTGAGGCGTACCCGTCTCGGGGTGGCTCACCTGTCCACCCTCAAATACGCCAGCCTTGAGCCATTTATCGATCATCTTGCGGACTACGCCGTCCACGACTCTCCGGTCGAGAAACTCCCTCAGCCGACGGTGATCGATCGTGTCGAAGTATTGCCGGATGTCGACATCCAGGACCCATCGGATCGTGCAATCCATGATCTGGTTGCCCATCTCCCGGAGTGCCATGTGCGCCGACCTTCCGCGCCGGAACCCATACGAGCATGGCTGGAAATCCACCTCGTAGATCGGCTCCAACAGCAACGCGATCGCTCGCTGCGCCACCTTGCCCTCGAACGTCGGGATCCCGAGCGGTCGCGTCGAGCCGTCCGCCTTGGGAATGTGCGCTCGTCTCACCGGCGGAGCTTTGTAACGGCCGGACTTGATCCGGTCCAGGAGGCTTTGAAGGTTCGCCTCCAGATCCTTCTCATAATCTGCCGCGGTCTGCCCGTCGATGCCCGTGGCGCCATCCTTCCGCGTCAGATTGTACGCGTGTCGGAGCCATTCGATGTCGAGGTGGTGATTGAGCGAGGTGATCACCAACTTGGGATTGTTCCTCGCCAGCGTGGCTATCCGCGTCTGTTTCGTGGACACGCTTTCGGGCCTCATAGGACCCTCGTGTTTCTCAGACACGGTTCTGCCGGCACGGCGCCCCCCTTCCCTCCGCTGGGTCCCCATGAGCCGAGTTCCCCAGCCTCCGCGGTACTACGAGAGCGCTACGACTTCCCGCTGTCGACGCCGGCCGAAATCCGAGGCGCAGCGCCGATGAGGCGTCAACGGTCAGCGGATGAGGATCAAGCAGCGCGTCAAGTTTTCGGCGAACGCTGGCGGGTCGGGTAGAGGGAGCGCGGCCGCCAAAAGGTGAGCGCTGAGAGGTAGCGACTCTCAGCGCTCGGTGTCGTAGCCGGCCGTACCCCAAAGGACAGCCAACAAAGAAGCGACGGCAGGAGGGTACGGCGAGGGCTCGGGGAAGTCCAGCGGAGTGCGTGGCCGGGCACGTGGTCGATCGAGGACGAGAGCCAGCTGTATTGGCTCAGCGTGAATGCAACCGAGGGAGGTGCGGCTTACGGACTTGCGGGTGGGCAGGTCTGGTTGGGATGATGGTGGGTTTGGTGTCGGCGAGCAAGTTCTCGGCGTTGACGGCGGAGCTCTCGAGCGGCCTCGAGTTTGCGGTCGCGTTCGACGAAGATCGCAGCTTCGCGGCCGGCGAGCTTGTCGACCGGCGCAATGTAGCCGATGGCACTGTGGAGGCGGCGGGCGTTGTAGTGCTCGACGAAGTCGGCGGTGACGCGACGGGCCTCGTCGATCGTCGATGGCGCTGCGGGCCGTAAGGCCGTGGACTTGAAGGTTTTGTGCCAGCGTTCGAGCTTGCCGTTGGACTGCGGGTAGCCGGGTGAGATCCGGACGTGGGTCATGCCGGCGACGCGGATGAACTCCTTGAAATCGCGGGCGATGAACTGGGGGCCGTTGTCGGTGACGATGCGGGGCCGCGCCCCGGGGAACAGCTCCCGGGCGCGCTGCAGGATGCACTCGACGTCTCGTTCGGTCATCGACTCGCGGAGATCCCAGTGGACGATGTAACGGCTGTAGCCGTCGAGCACGCTGCACAGGTAGTAGAACGTGCCGGCGAGGTTGATGTAGGCGATGTCGACGTGCCAGTGGCGGTGCGGGCCGTCAGGCTGCTGGAAGCCAGTGCCCTTCTTCGAAGGACCGCGCTGCCAGCGATCGAGGCGGCCAGCGGCGCTCAGGACTCGGTAGACGGTCGCCGGGCTGACGGCGACGATGTCCTGGTCGAGCATCATGTAGGTCAGCCGTCGGTAGCCCTCGAGTGGGTGCTTGTCGAAGAAGTCGAGGATCGCCTGGCGCTCGGCGTCGAGGATCCAGTGGTCGCGCGGGATCTTCCCGTTGTGCTCGTTGGCCTTGCCGTACCGCTCGCGCCAGCGCGTCAGCTGCGACCGCTGGATCCCCAGCCACCCCGCGAAGCGGGCCGGCGCCAGCTCGGTCTTCTCCGACCAGTCGGTGACGAAGTCGATCACCTCGTCCCGCGTCTCATGGGGCACCCAGCGGCCGTTCAGAGCTCCCCAAGCTCTTTTTTTAGGTCAACCAGCGCCTCCGACAGCTCGGCGATCACCGCGTCCTTCTTGACCAGCTTCGCCTCGAGGTGCTCCACCTTCTCGCCGAGCTCGCGCTTGACCGTCTCCGCCGGCGTCGTGCGAGATTCGACGAACACCTGCGGCGCGCGCTCAAATAGCGCCCGCTGCCAGCCGTAGAACACGCTGGGCTGCAGCTTGTACTTCTCGCACAGGTCCGACACGGGCACCTTGTCGAGGTGGTGCTCTCGCAGGATCTTGGATTTCTGCTCGGGGGTGAAGTGTCGGCGTTCTTGCTTCTTCATGCGGGCCTCCTGGCCACGCCTCTCCTCTACCAAAACTCAGGCCCGTTGCGGGCCAGCCGAGGCAGTACACAGCGACTGTTCAACTGCGGGAGGTGCCGGCGGCAGGTTTCGGTGTGCCGGGCCTGCGACCGCGGGCAGCGGTACTGCGGGAAGGACTGCGCGGCCCAGCAGCGGCTTGCGTCGGTGCGGGCGGCGAGGCGGCGTTACGCGCGGAGCATGCACGGCCGGCGGATGCACGCGAGGGCCGAGGCGAGGCGGCGCTCCGAGCGGCGGATGAAGATCGTGATGGATCACGGTCTGGCCACATCGGAGCCGGCGCCGATGCTCGACGAGCAGGTGGCCGAGGCCGGCGTGGTGCTGGTCGCCATCTGCGGAGACGAGGACGATCGTGAGTCAATCAAGATGGAGAGCGCTGCTGCGGATCTGCGAGCCGGACCTGCAAATCCTGGTGATCGACGGCGAAGGGGATCGGCTGAAGGCCCGGCTGCCGCTGCACAGCGAGCACCCGCGGGCGCTGATGACGGTGCTGGAGGGGCTGGCGATGTGGCAGGGCCAGCGGCTCGACGCTGTGCAGTATGTGGACGCGAGGGGTCCGGATTACATCGACTGGGCGTTTCCCAACGCCGATCTTCGCGGGCACCGCAGCCCGCTCGTGGATTTTTCTACGCGGGTGCACGGCGGCGCGCGGAGACGGATCCGCGGCGTCGGTGACTTTCGGCAGCTGCGCCTTCTCGGAGGTGACGTGTGAAGACGCGGCCCGAAACCGAGGCGGAGATTGTCCGCCTGCATCACGCGGAGGGCTGGCCGATCGGGACGATCGCCGAGCAGATCGGCGTGCACACGAGCGTCGTGACGCGCGTGCTCGGCCAGGCCGGCGTGGTGCCGGCGGTGACGATGCCGCGACCGTCGAAGGTCGACCCGTACCTGCCCTTTATCCGCGAGATGCTGGAGAAGTACCCGCGGCTGCGGGCGAGCCGGCTGCTGCAGATGGTGCAGGCGCGCGGGTACACGGGGAAGTGCTCGCGCTTCCGCGAGATTGTCGCGTCGATCCGGCCGCGGCCGAAGGCCGAGGCGTACCTGCGTCTTGCGACCTTGCCCGGAGAACAGGGGCAGGTCGACTGGGCGCACTTCGGCAAGCTGCGCATCGGTCGGGCCGAGCGCCCGCTGATGGCCTTCGTCATGGTCCTGAGCTGGTCGCGGATGGTGTACTTGCACTTCTTCTTCGACGCGCGCATGCCGAGCTTTCTGCGCGGGCATCAGCTGGCCTTCGAGACATTCGGCGGCGTGCCGCGCGAGCTCCTGTACGACAACCTCAAGAGCGCGGTGCTGGAGCGGGTCGGCGACGCGATCCGCTTCAACGAGACGCTGCTGCGCCTGGCCGGTCACTACCGCTTCGCGCCGAAGCCCTGCGCGCCGGCGCGGGGCAACGAGAAGGGGCGTGTGGAGCGGCGGATCCGCTACATCCGCGACAACTTCTTCGCCGCGCGCACCTACGAGGATCTCGACGACCTCAACGCCCAGGCCGCCGACTGGTGCGCGCGGATCGCCGCCGCACGCCCGTGCCCGGAGGATCGCGCCCGGACGGTCGGCGAAGTCTTCGCCGAGGAGCGGCCACGGCTTCTGCCGCTGCCCGAGACGCGCTTCGCGTGCGACGAGGTCGTGCCGGTGCACGTCGGCAAGACGCCGTACGTGCGCTTCGACCTCAACGACTACTCGGTGCCGCACACCCACGTGCGCCGGCAGCTCGCGGTGGTCGCCGATCCGGACACCGTGCGGATCGTCGACGGGACCGCCGTCCTCGCCACGCACCCGCGTGCGTGGGGCCGCGACGAACGCGTCGAGGATCCTGTGCACATCGAGGCGCTCGTCGCCGACAAGCGCGCCGCGCATCATCACCGCGGCATGGACCGCCTGCAGCACGCCGCGCCGCACAGCCGCGGCTTCCTGCATCGCTGCGCCGAGCGCGGGCAGAACCTCGGCAACGTGACCTGGCAGCTCGGGCGCCTGCTCGACCAGTACGGCGCCGCGGAGCTCGACGCCGCGCTCGCCGAGGCCAACGCCCGCGAACTCGTCCATCCGCCGAGCGTGCGCCAGCTGCTCGAGCGGCGACGCGCCGACGAGGGCCGACCCGCGCCGCTGTCCGCCGAGGTGCCCACGAACCCGCGGCTGCGCGAGGTCGTCGTGAGGCCGCACGCGCTCGACTTGTACGACCGGCTGCGGCCGAAGGACGAGGAGGGTGACGATGACTCTCGCACCTGACGATGCCCTGCGAAGACGCGCTCTGACAGCATGTCCGTCACGTCTTGATCCTCTGCGACTGGATCAAGGCTCTGCAGGATACGGCTGAGCCAGCTTGCGCGAAAGCGCTCATGTGCTCTTGCAGAGCATGCCCACGCCGATCTCTGTCGACCTTCGGATCCGCATTGTTGAGGCCCGCGTACAGGACGGGCAGACCTACGAGCAACTCGCCGAGCGCTTCCACGTGGGACGGGCGACCGTCGATCGAGTGCTGCGCCTCCAGCGAGAGACCGGTTCGGTCGAGCCCAAGCCGCACGGGGGCGGAGTGGAGCGGCGGATCACGGCCCGGGAGCAAGATTTGATCGTGGAGCTGGTGCGGGCGCGGCCTGACGCGACGCTCGCCGAGTTGTGCTTCGCGCTGCAAGTACGGGCCGGGGTCCAGGTCAGTCGTTCCACCATGTGCCGCGAGCTTCAGGAGCTCGGCTTCACGAGGAAAAAAAATCGCTGGTTCCCCGAGAGCAGTGCACGGCCGCAGTCGTGGCGATGCGCGACGCCTTCGTCGCGCAGATGCAGTCCTGCGACCCCGAGCGCCTGATCTTCCTGGACGAGTCCGGCTCGCACATCTCGATGACCCGCGCTCGAGCGTGGGCACCGCGAGGAAAGCGTGCCCATGGCGTCGTGCCACGGAATCGCGGCCGTGTGACGACGATGCTCGGCGCGCTGTCGATCGACGGCATCGAGGCGATGATGACCGTCGAGGGCGGCACGACGGCCAAGGTCTTCCTCGAGTTCATCGACAAGCATCTGGCGCCGAAGCTCCGTCCGGGCGACATCGTGGTGATGGACAACCTCGGTGCCCATCACGCGACAGGCGTCCGTGAGCGCATCGAGGCGCGCGGCGCGACGGTCGTCTACCAGCCGCCGTACTCGCCCGACCTCAATCCCATCGAGCTCGCCTGGTCGAAGATCAAGACCGCCCTTCGCGGCCTCGGGGCCCGAACCGGCCCACTCCTCAAGGCCGCGATTTCCGCCGTTGCGGCTCTCGTCACCCCAACCGATGCGGCCGGTTGGTTCAAACACTGCGGCGTCAGCACGCCTCAAGGCGTATGAAACCTGCTGTGAGTCTCGGCCTGCATGGCTTGTACGCACGCTGGGATGAGGTCGCCCGCGAGCCGTGGCTGCGCACCGTCCTCGACATCGAGGAGTACGAGCGAAAGCGTCGCAGCCTCGAGCGCCGCATGCTCGCCGCCAAGCTGACCGCGATGAAGCCGATCGCCGACTACGACTGGAAGCACCCGAAGCTCGACCGCGCCCTCGTCGACGAACTCTTCGAGCTCGGCTTCATCCGCGAGGCCGTCAACGTCGTCTTCCTCGGCCCCAACGGCGTCGGCAAGACCATGCTCGCGCAAAACCTCGCCCACCACGCCGTCCTGCAGGGCTACACCGCCCGCTTCACGACCGCCTCCGCGATGCTCGGTGACCTCGCCGCGCAGGACGGCGCCGCCGCGCTGCGCCGTCGCCTGCACCGCTACGTCAAGCCCGCGCTGCTCGTCGTCGACGAGCTCGGCTACCTGCCCTACAGCAACCGCTACGCCGACCTGCTCTTCGAGGTCGTCTCCCAGCGATACACCAAGGCGCCGGTCGTGATCACCACCAATCGGCCCTTCAGCGAGTGGGCCGCCGTCTTCCACAGCGCCTCCTGCGTCGGCACCCTCCTCGATCGCCTCTGCCACAAGGTCGAGATCGTCGAGATCGCCGGCGAATCCTGGCGCCTCAAGGAAGCCAACGAACGCACCTCCCGTCGCCGTAGCCGTCCGCCAAAACCCCCAGGCTGACCGCCCGCAGCCAGCTCCCGCATCACGTCCACGCCGGCGCTGTGCGCCGGCGATTTGCGTCGGCGTCCGACACCGGCGCTACCCACCGGCGCCGGACACCGGCGCTACGCTGCGGATCGTGGCCGGCGACAACACGAGCGTCGCGCAGATGCAGTCCTGCGCCCCCGAGCGCCTGATCTTCCTGGACGATCCGGCTCGCAAGCCCTGGGCTCGACCCGGCGAGGTCGACCACCGCCCGACGTGGTGAGCCGGGTCTTGAGACGTTCGCGCTACTGGGGGCGCTCTGGTTGGCGCTGGCGATCCAGTGTCGGCTGACGTCAGTCTCCCGGCCCCGTGTCCTCGATCGTGATCTTGATGATTCTCTTGGGGGGCGTTTTCGCCGAAGAGGTCTCGGGTGCAGGAGGCTTCGGCGCGGTCGACATCTTCCACATCACGCACCCCACGTATTTCGTCCGCGCCTTAGTGTTGGTGACGAAATGAACACCATCCCATCCACACTTCTTGGCCTCGCTATAGAACCATCCCTTGACGGTCTTTGCGACGCTACTTGCCTTTTGTTTCTTAGCTTCACAGAAACGGTTGTAGAGGGCGAGGATTTCATCCCTGTCGCAGAAGTAGGGGGTATCCGGCTCGAGATCCTCAGGAGTGGGGAAGTTCACGCCGCCCGTGACAGCACGGATCCGTCAGCCCGTCAAGGCGCACTTCGGCGCAAATGGCGCCGAGGTATCCCTGTCCACGAGCGAAACCTTGCGACTGGACGGCCGCCAAGGTCTTCTCCTTGCGGCTCAGAGCTTGAGTCGACGGCGCCAGCGCTTTCCGTTCGTGTCGTGGAGGACGAACTGCGTCGGTGAATGGAACGAGTAGCGGGAGGCGATCTGCTCCTGGAGCAGTTCGTTCACGACCTCGTGGACCTGATCGATGTCTACCCCAACATCCTTGGCGAGCTCCTCGCCGTCCAGAGGTTCGACGCGGTCGGGGTCGTCTTCGGCGCGGATGATGGCGTCGAAGATGCTGTGGCGAAGATACGGGGGGATCGGGGGGGTCTTGGGGCGGTTGTCTGTCATGCGTGGGACGCTGGACCCGACCCCAAAACCCGTCAACGAGTGCCCGCGATCCGCGCGTTCACCCTAGCCAAGGGGTCCCGCGAGGCCGTGCAGCGGGCACTCGTTGACGGTTTTTCGATCCTCGGTTAGCCTGGTGGCGTTGAGAACTGTTGGTCTTACGCGGGGATGGGCGGCGGGTGCGTGACTTCGTGGCGGGGCACGAACACCAACGTCCAGATGCCTTCGTGCTGGAGCAGGATCCACGTGCTCTCTGAGTCGACGTAGACGCGGTGGATCGGCGGGATGTCCATGCACCCATCCCCGAGGCTCGCCGGCTGCGACAGGAAGAACTTCCCCATCTCGGTCTCGCATGACTCACTCTCGGGCCGTCGATAGTGGAGTCGCGTCTTCTTCTTCCTGGAAACCCATGCGCCCGGGCTACTGCAGGCGGCGGCAGGATCATGGACGGTGGTTCCGGCGATCGTCGAGCCGTCGGACGCTCGACGCTTGGCAGCGGCGCCTTGGGGATCATGCACGACGAGAACGACAAGCCGAGCGTAGCCCGCCGCGGCGACGCGCGACGCGCGACGCTTCAACCGATCTCACATCTGATGGCGGCGAGAGGGCGTCGCAGACAACGGTGTAAAGTCACAATCGGTGGATGATCGATGGACGCAACCCCATCGACTCCATGGTAGACGAGAAAGTCTTAGGGGAGCAGCGTCCTGATGCGGGATCGTATGACCGTTTGTGCATGGCTCTTTGAGCAGATGGAACGGCACGCGCCCTCGAGCTCGCGCCGATGGAACTGGCGCGCTGGGGCGCCGGCATGAGTGGCGTCATTCAGGCACCGGCCCGAGATTGGCTGGCGACCGCGCTCGGCGTGGCGGAGTCCTTCCCCTGGCAGGACGCTCTGCTGACACTGATGCTCGCGGGGGCGCTGCCGCGGGCCGTCGACGTGCCCACGGGCCTCGGCAAGACGGCGACGATGGCGATCTGGCTCGTCGCGCGGGCCGCTGGCGCGACGCTCCCACGGCGGCTGGTCTACGTCGTCGATCGCCGCGCGGTGATCGATCAGGCCTCCGATATCGCAAGGGGACTGCGCGAGCTCGTCGCGCGGACGCCCTCGCTCGCAGCCGGCCTCGGACTCACGCCCGGGGCCACCCTGCCGATCTCAACCCTGCGCGGCCAGTTTGCGGACAACCGGGAATGGCTGGTCGACCCCTCGTCCGCGGCGATCGTCCTCGGCACCGTCGACATGGTCGGCTCGCGGCTGTTGTTCGAGGGCTATGGGGTCACGCGACGGATGCGTCCGTATCATGCGGGACTCCTCGGTTCGGACACGCTCGTCATCCTGGACGAAGCCCACCTCGTCCCGACCTTCGAGGCGCTCGTCGAGGAACTCGCCATCAGCCGTTCGCTCGGTCCGCGCGACGAGGTCGCCGGGCTCGTCCCTCGGCTCCAGGTCATGTCACTGAGCGCGACGGGCCGGGTCACCGGCGACGTCCTGACCCTCGGCGCCAACGACGAGGCCCACCCGGTCGTCCGCCGCCGCCTGGGCGCGCGCAAGTCGCTCGTGGTCCGCGCTCCGGTCGACCCGGCCACGCTCGTCGAAGAGCTCGCCCGCGAGGCGTGGGAGCGGAGCGAGCGAGGGACGCGACCGCTCCGCTGCATCGTCTTCTGCGACCAGCGCACCTTTGCGCAAGCCGTCGTGAACGCCCTGCAGAAGCTCGCCGCTGCCGGCCCCAACAGCGTAGAAGAGTCGATCGAGGTCGAGCTGTTCGTCGGCGGCCGCCGGGTATGGGAGCGCAAGGCCGCGGCGGATTGGCTCGCGGCACGGGGCTTCCTCGCGGGGCACCGCGCCGCTCCCTCCAGGCCGACCTTTGTCGTGGCCACATCGGCTGGGGAGGTCGGGGTCGACCTGGACGCCGACGACATGATCTGCGACCTCGTCGCGTGGGAGCGAATGGTACAGCGTCTTGGGCGGGTCAACCGCCGCGGCGACTCCGACGCGACGATCATCGTGGTCCCTGTCAAACCGGACAAGAAGGCAGCCGAGGCGCTGGCGAAGGCTGACAGGGCAGCGGAGCGGGCCGAAGACACCGAAGACGACGGCCCGGTCGAAGCAGTCGTGCGTCGTCATCGCCGGCTCGATGCGTGCCGGGAGCTTCTCGACCGACTTCCGCGTCGTGGCGGCGCCGCAGACGTGAGCCCTGGAGCGCTAACGGCGTTCAAACAACGGCCAGACGTGGCGAGCCTGATCGTGCTCGCCTCGACGCCCCCGCCGCTACGGCCAGCGCTCGAGCGCCCGCTCGCCGACGCGTGGTCGATGACATCGCTCGTCGAACATACGGGGCGCCCCCCGATCCAGCCGTGGCTTCGTGGCTGGGTCGACGAAGATGAGCCGCAAACGACGCTCGTCTGGCGTCGCCACCTCCCCGTGCATAGCAACGGGGACCCACTCGCGCCGTCCGACGTCGCCCGCTTCTTCGAGGCAGCAGCCCCCTACTTGCTAGAGGCGCTCGAGACAGAGACCCGCAGCGCTCTCGCGTGGCTCGAGCAGCGGCTCCGCGCGCTGCGCGATCGCGTCGCCGACCGACCGCCACCGGACGCCCTGGTTGGGACTGACGAGCAGGCGGCCGACGAGGCACCCCCGACCAGCGAAAACAACAACCGGCAATCGCACACCGCGGGAGTGCGTCCGCTCAGGGGGAAGAAGGACGTCGTCGCCTTCATCCTCCGCGCGAACGCTGAGCCGGTCGCACTCCGCCTCCACGAACTGAACCGCGACAAGCGTGAGCGGGACGAGCTCGAGCAGCGGTTGCGCGGATCGACGCTGGTCGTGGATGTCCGGCTCGGCGGGCTCGGCAAGGGCCTGCTTGACCCGGATAGCGATGCTGCGATCGAGGTCGGCGACGTGGAAGAAATGGCGAAGGAGCGCCCGTTCCGGGTCCTTCTCAGGGAGGTGAGCGCCTCCGGGGCGAACGACCCGAACAACTGGCGCGAAGAGCTGCGGCTCGGCCTCGATCCCGATCCCGAAGGTACGCCAAGGCGATGGCTACTCGTCGAGACCTCGCGTCGGGCCCTCCCTGCCACCGAGGAGGCACGCTCGACCGGCCGCGAGCAGCTGCTGGCCGAGCACGAGGCCTGGGTCGAGCGTCATGCCCGGCGCATCGGAGAGCGAGTCGGCCTCCCGCCGGCGTACTGCGAGGTGCTCGCGCTCGCGGCGTTACTGCACGACGAGGGCAAGCGTGCGCGTCGCTGGCAACAGGCGTTTCGCGCGCGGGCGGGGGAGGTCTGGGGAAAGACGGCGAGCGCGCCCAACTTTCGCTTGCTGGACGGTTACCGCCACGAGTTCGGCTCCCTCCCATACGCCGAGCGCGACCCGCGGGTGGCGGCGCTCGACCTACCGCTGCGCGACCTTTGCCTGCACCTGATCGCGGCCCACCACGGGCACGCACGGCCCCTGATCCCGACCGCCGGTTGCGAGGATGCGCCGCCCAGCGCCCTGACCGCGCGAGCCGCAGAGGTGGCGCTCCGCTTCACCCGCCTCCAGGCGCAGTGGGGCCCGTGGGGTCTGGCGTGGTGGGAGTCCTTGCTGCGCGCCGCCGATCAGCAAGCCTCTCGCGAAAACGACCAGCGGAGTGACGAGCATGGCTGACGCGTCGATTCCCGTCGATCTCTTCAACCCCGGGCAGGTGTTCGCGTGCCTCGGCATCGTTGAGGCGGCGGCGACGCTCTTGGGCGAAGCCGAGGCCGCGTTCGACTGGACGGGCGAGTCCCGCTTTCACGTCCGCTCCCCCGGCCCGGCGCATCCGATCGCGGCGGTGCTCGCGTTCCTCGCCGACGCTGAGGTCGTCGCCGAGGTGCCGCATGAATCCACGCTCGCGACCGGCTGGAAATCCGGGTGGGGTCGAGTCGAATCCCTCGGGCCAGTCGAGCCTTACCCCTATCCGGAGCCGGGGAGCGTGGCGACGTTGCGCGCCGCGCTGTGCGTCGGGTCGCGACGGCTGGTGCTCGATCACTGGGGCGACGTGAAGCGCGACAACGTCAAGTTCTGGGCCGGTTCAGGCGGATATCCCGGCGCCGCGCTCGCCCGCGATGCGCTCGCGCTGGTCCGCGATCGGCTCGATGACGCGGTGAATGATCCGTTCGCCGTCGCGGCGCCGCAGAGCAGCAGTTTCCGTCTCGACTGGCGGCGCGACTACATCCCGATGGAGATTGGCTTCTCGCTCAACGAGCACGGAGGACGTATCGAGACAGTCGGCTACCCGCTCGTCGAACTGCTCGGCGCCCTCGGGCTCGGCCATGCGCGCCCCCAGCGGCTGGATCGGCTCGCATACAGGTACGGCGCCCTCGGTCGCACGTCGACGATCGCGTGGTATCCTCCGTGTCTGCTGCGTGCCGCTCTTGGTGGAGCGCCGCTCCCATTTCCATTGCGTCGCTTCCATATGTCTCTGGGCTGGCCCGGTCAGGAGGGGCAGGCCCGTTCGATCACGACCGTCATTGAGGAGAGCCCGACATGAGTGCCACGGCAGTCAGCGAGGAGATCATGCGCACATGGGTCGACGACCCGAAGGGGCCTGTCGCCCTTGCGATGAAGGAGCATCTCGTCCCCGTCGAGGGCGAGGGGGGCGTCTTCTTCCCGCCCACCTACGCGGAGATCGGCTACAACATTGATACTCTCGGGGACGGCACGAAGGTCGTCACCGTCGACAGCGTGGGCTCTCAGGCCAACCGTATGGAGCCGATCTTCAAGGCCGGCAGCGGCGACGACGTGCTCGCCAGGCTCGTCCCTCAGGTCCAGCTCGACCTCGGCGACGGTCGCGCGGTCTCGCTCCTCGAAGTAGGGCATCGGCTCGGCGACGCCATCATTCGCTCGTCGAAGCTCAAGGAGGAGGCCCGAGCGGCGTTCGATCTGTTCCAGCGATCCGGCGACGCGACGGCCATCGCCAAGCTCGCGCCTACCTCGCTGGTCTTTGGCGTGTGGGACTCGCGCGGCAAGCATGCCAAGCTGCCGCGGGTCGTTCAGTCGGTGATTCGCGCCTTCGACGTCGACATGATTCAGCGCTCGGCTCAGTACTTCCCGCCGCTCGACTACGCTGCGCTGGAGGTCTTCTCCGACGACGAGAAGGTGAAGTCGGAGAAGAACCCGAAGAGCCCCGTCGCGCAACGCGGCTTCGTCGCGGTCCCCGCGACGAAGCTCCCCGGCGGCGTCATCGCCCGCGGTCCCATCGTCCGCGACGTCACGATCAACCTCGTCGCGCTGCGCCGCCTCCGCGGCAGCGCGCAGGACAGCGGCGAGCTGCGCCGTTACATCCTCGGGCTCTGCCTCGCGGCCGCCACCGAGCCCCCGGACGGGTTCTTGCGGCAGGGCTGCCTGCTGACCCCCAGGCCCGACCAGCCCGGCGAGTGGCACATTGTCGCGCGCACTGGCGAGCGCACCCCCGTCGCGCTGCCGAGCGCCGTCGTGCGCTCCTGCGCCACGAAGTGGGCGGCGGAGTTCGGCGTCGGCCCCGACCGGACCGAGAAGTTCGACAAGGCGCTCGCTAAAGCAGATCTCACGGACACGAAGCCAGGCAAGGCGCAGGCGAAGGAGCAAACCGACGTCAAGAAGTCCGGCAAGGGCAAGAAGGGCGGCTGACGAACCGTGCCGCGGCACCTCGTCCTCACGATCCGACTGCACGACGACCGCTATCACGGGGTCGCCGAGTGGCCACCGTCGCCGGCCCGAGTGTTCCAGGCACTCGTCGCGGGGGTCATCCGCGCCAACAACCTCGCCGACGACGACAGGGCCTTGCTCAAGCAGATCGAGTCGTTGCCTCCGCCGATCATCGCCGCGCCTCCGGCCCGCCCGGGGCAACGCGTCGCGCTGTTCGTCCCCAACAACGACGCGGACACACTCGGCGACGATCTCGGACGGATCGCCGAGATCCGGGCCAAGAAGCTCGTCGCCCCGCGGCTGATCGAGGGCGAGGCGAAGTTCGTGTACGTCTGGCCGCTCGATGACGCCGAGGGCGTCAACTTCGAGGTCGTCGACCGCATCGCCGCAGCTCTCTACCAGCTCGGCCGCGGCATCGACATGGCGTGGGCGACGACCGAGTTCCTCGACGAAGAGGCTCTGGAAGAGCGCCTGCTCGCTCATCCGGGCTCCGTGCACCGGCCGGGCGCCGGCGCTGTACCCCTCGCGCTCGCATGCCCAGTGCCGGGCTCGCTGGCGAGCCTGGTGCGGCGGTTCGACGAGACGTCCCGCCGACTCCGCCCCAACCCCGCGGGCGGCGCCACAGCACAGTTGTTCGTTCAGCCATCGAAGCCGAGCTTCGTGCAAGTCCCGTACGACAGCGCGCCGCACCGGTGGGTCTTCGAGCTTCATCGTTCCCAGGACGCGGATGACCTCGTCTCCTGGCCGCTCCGACGCGCCGCCGAGCTCGTCACGCGCCTGCGAGACGGCGCTGCCGAGCGCCTCAAAAGCGGCCTCCCGGCGCAAGCAGACGTGGTCGAGCGGGTCTTGATCGGGAGGAAGGCCGACGGCGCTGACACGGCGCCAAGCGAATGGCGCATCCGGCTGGCTCCGCTCCCGTCGATCGGCCACGAGCACGCCGACCTTGCGATCCGCCGCGTCGTCGTCGAGGTGCCAGCCGGCGGACCGCTCGCACCGCTCGACATCCGTTGGGCCTTCTCGGGCCTTCAGGTCGACGCCTTCGTCCTGACGCCTGCGCTCGACGACAAGATGCTCGCGCGTTACACAGCAAGCGCTCGATGTTGGCGCACGATCACGGCCGCGGCGCTCCCGGAGCCCGCGAGGCGGCGACGGATCGAGCCGGCGAGACAGCGCGAGGAGGCCAAGGACGCCGCCGAACGGATGCGCGAGGAGGAGCGCGCGGCGCAGGCGGTGGCGGTCGCGCTCCGGCACGCCAAGGTCGGCGCGCGACCGTTGCGCTTGCGCGTGCAGCGAGAGCCCTTCGATGCCCGCGGTGACCGTGCCGAGGTCTTCGCCGACAATACGCGCTTCAGAAAAGAGCGGCTGTGGCACGTGGAGATCGAGTTCGAGCGGCCTGTGACCGGCCCGCTCTTACTCGGTGACGGGCGCTTCCTCGGGCTCGGCCTGCTCGCGCCTGGCCATGCTTCCCGGGACGAGTTTGTCCACGAGCCAGCGAAAGCGTCGACCGCAGGCTTGCGCGCGGCCCCGGCGGCGTTCGCCTTCGAGATCACCGCCGGGCTGTCAGAGGGCGCCGATCCGCTCGAGCTCGCCCGTGCGCTGCGGCGGGCCGTGATGGCCCGCGTGCAGATGACGCTCGACGATGCCCCACTCCCGCCGTTCTTCAGCGGCCATGCCATCGACGGGAAGCCTGCCCAGAACCCGGAGGACGCTCACCTGGCATTCTTCTTCGTCGGCCCGTCGCACCTGGTCATCATGGCGCCGCACTTGCTTGACCGGCGAGAGCCGACAGCGCAGGAGCTCCGGCACCTCACGCGGCTCGCGGGCGCAGTCGACGGCTTCGTCGAGCTCCGCGCCGGACGAGCCGGACGACTCGCGCTCGCCGCGCGGTCGAGGACCAGCGTCGACGCTGTGTACGCAACTTCGCTACGCTGGATCAGCCGCACTCCGTATCAGGTGCATCGCCATGCGCATGCCAAGAGCGCCAGCGAAGCGCTCACTGCCGATGTCCAAGCGGACTGTCTGCGACGCGGGCTGCCGCGTCCGGAGGTGACGGTAGAACGCGCCCGTGGCGTCGACAGACGGGGGCTCGAGGGTGACCTCCGGCTCGAGTTCCCGGTCGCGGTGCGCGGTCCCCTGGTGCTGGGCAGGTCGCGCCATGCCGGCGGTGGCCTCTTCGTGGTCGACGCTTGAGACTGCACGGCGGCCCCTTCGATGAGCCCGCTGTGCTGTGGAGCGCTCATTCCCGGAGCACGCGCCGACCTGACGCTCCACCAGGCCGAGGACGAGGTGTGGCCACGGGAGCCAAACGGGGAGCCAGACCTCCGGCTAATCCGGCGGCTTGGGGGCTGACAGCGACGATCCCTAAGCACTCCCATCGGAACTCCGGCACGCAGATATTGCGCCAACTCGCTCCATGGTACCTTGGATGCACGCGCCCCGGAGAGTCGGAAATGCCGGGCCTCGCGTGCGAACCTTCGAATTCATCGCCGTTCCCCTATCCGCGGAGGCTTCCTGACAACCCTCATGACGAACATGACGCCGAGATACGACGCCTCATCCGCCCCGCGTGCCTTCGCCCCTGAGGAGCCAGTTGTTCCGGCTGCTTCCCTCGGGGGTCCTCCGCCTCGATCACCGAGGCGGCCCCGTTGAAGCCGCCGGCACAACCGCCGGATCGAGCTCACCGTCATTGCTCCGCCTCGATCACCGAGGCGGCCCCGTTGAAGCGGAAGCAGCTCGGCTGGGACTGGCTCGAGGCGCTGGCCTCCGCCTCGATCACCGAGGCGGCCCCGTTGAAGCACGTCGCGGGTAACGCGCGCCGTATCGCTGTAGTCCCCTCCGCCTCGATCACCGAGGCGGCCCCGTTGAAGCCTAGGCGGGGCTCGGCTGTCTCCCGCGACCCTCGCCCTCCGCCTCGATCACCGAGGCGACCCCGTTGAAGCGGTGCGTCGCCGCCGTAGTCGCGGGTCGGCGCACCTCCCTCCGCCTCGATCACCGAGGCGGCCCCGTTGAAGCGAGACGTACATGCACGACGCCGACCAATTCAGCTTCCCTCCGCCTCGATCACCGAGGCGGCCCCGTTGAAGCACGTGCAGGCCTGCGAGGTGTAGCGGGGCGAACTCCCTCCGCCTCGATTACCGAGGCGGCCCCGTTGAAGCAGCGACGGCCGACGACGGCGGGGCGGCAGCGATCCCCTCCGCCTCGATCAACGAGGCGGCCCCGTTGAAGCACGCGCCGCCCGAGGATGAGGTCGCGGACGCGGGTGAACCCTCCGCCTCGATCACCGAGGCGGCCCCGTTGAAGCATGACGAAGCAGCCGTCGCCGGCGGGTGGCGGGTTTCCTCCGCCTCGATCACCGAGGCGGCCCCGTTGAAGCTGCAGCGGACGGACCGGTCCCGCGGCCCCCCTCCGCCTCGATCACCGAGGCGGCCCCGTTGAAGCGAGATGAAGCCGCGCACCAGGTGATCCGCGGTCACCCTACGCCTCGATCACCGAGGCAGCCCCGTTGAAGCGGGCCCTTCGCGGCCCAGCCTCCCTCCGCCTCGAGGCGGCCCCGTTGAAGCCAGCGACTCGCCGAGGTCTACGAGGTGCGGGAGGCCCTCCGCCTCATTCACCGAGGCGGCCCCGTTGAAGCAACGCCACGGCGCTCCCGGCGGCGGCGCAGAACCTCAGCCTCCGCCAGCCTCCGCCTCGATCACCGAGGCGGCCCCGTTGAAGCACCCCCGAGGCGACCCGAGTTCGCCGCGCCTACCATCACCCAGGCGGCCCCGTTGAAGCGCTACTTGGTCCACCGCTCCGCCAAGATCTTACCCCCTCCGCCTCGATCACCGAGGCGGCCCCGTTGAAGCCGGCTGGCCAACTCCTCAATGCGCTTCGCGTAGCGCCTCCGCCTCGATTACCGAGGCGGCCCCGTTGAAGCTAAAAGAGCAGCTTGCGGGCGATCTCCCCGCGGACCCTCCGCCTCGATTACCGAGGCGGCCCCGTTGAAGCGGGACCACGGCGATGCAGTTCCAGCTCCCGAGCTGCCCTCCGCCTCGTTCACCGAGGCGGCCCCGTTGAGAGCTTCGGTAGGCCATCACGCCTCCGCCTCGTTCACCGAGGCGGCCCGTTGAAGCGGTCCTCGCCCTCGATGGTCACCACACAGGCCCTCCGCCTCGTTCACCGAGGCGGCCCCCTTGAAGCGTCGTGGTCCGCGGCCTGTACAAGTCGAGCAAGGATGCCCTCCGCCTCGTTCACCGAGGCGGCCCGTTTGAAGCGACGCCTCCGCCTCGTTCACCGAGGCGGCCCCGTTGAAGCCGGGCGCGGTGGCAGGTCGTGCAGCGTGGGCTCGGCCCTCCGCTTCGTTCACCGAGGCGGCCCCGTTGAAGCGTCAAGCAGGTCGGCAAGCTCACCTACCACACGCGCCCTCCGCCTCGTTCGCCGAGGCGGCCCCGTTGAAGCAAAACATGCCGCCGAAGCTCTCCAAGCCCGACCCCCCTTCGCCTCGTCCACCGAGGCGGCCCCGTTGAAGCAAAACATGCCGCCGAAGCTCTCCAAGCCCGACCCCCCTTCGCCTCGTTCACCGAGGCGGCCCCGTTGAAGCCTCCAGCAGGTGGTGAAGCCTCGACAGGATGCCGATCCCTCTGCCTCGTTCACCGTGTCGGCCCCGTTGAAGCGAGTTCCAGGCCTGGGTCTGCTGGTGATCGGCGCGATGAAGACGCAGATCCACGCGGTGCTCGCGCGCGAGCGTCCGCCCGCGCTCGCGCGCGTGTCCCACCAGCGCGACGCAGCCGGCGCGCCGTGTCGCCGAGGTTGCCGCCATGGGCCGCCACGAGCCGCCATCCGGCATGGAAACGGGTGTCGGTGGAAACGCGGTGGAATCGCCGCCGCCGCTGCTCGAATGAGCGCGAGGCGCGGCATGGCCGGCGATCCTTGAGCCGCGATGGCTCGGCGGCCCGAGGGAGTGCGCCGCGCCGGCGACGTCACGCTGCACAGCGGTGTCAACTTCCGTGCCCGAACGACGCAGGGCCACCGCGACGACGAGGTCGGAGAAGTAGTCGTTGTGAGCGAATGATCTCAGATGAACAAACTAGATGCTTAAAGTCGAGCGCGGCGAAACTCAAGGGCCGCATGCGCGCGCGTCGGACCGCTGCTCGAAAGCGCTCACGAGCACAAGCGACTCCTGAGCCAAAAACTCTGATAGGCTCACATGCTGAGAGCGAACATGCGCGCTACAATCTATTTGCTCAAGAAACTTGAGAAGGATCAAACGACAGAAGCGTACCTCGCTAAGCCTCCGAAAAAGGCAGAACGAGTTCTACTCGGAGCGCACACCTCACCGGATAAAACGTACTGCGAAATCCATGCTTTGAAGCGACCTCCACAAGATGCAAAATGGAGCACATTTATCCCTGAGCCAATTCGTCTAAAGAACGCCGATCTCCTCAAGCAGGCACTACCGGCAGTGCTCATCGTTGCTCGCGTACACCTGAGCGATGGAATTAGATACTTTGCACTCAGCCTCGGGCTGGGACATCTTCTTGTCGACAGCGAACGAATCGAGAGAGGCTTCGGAAAAATTACGACGCTCAACAGTATTGAAAAGGTAAAACTCGCCAATGCACGAGAGATCGGTGTAAATGCAGTACAAAAACGATTAGCTTCCAACAGCGCAGTGGACCTGGACAGGATTGGCATCCAGTTCGACTCAGAAGTTCTACTGGGGGTCTCTGGGGCTTGCGCCGAAGAAGCCTTAGCTTCCCGAGTGGGTGGAGACGACGGACTACAGATAACCGCAAAAATCAGCCTGGACAACTTGGGCGAGAAATGCCGAAAACTCTACGAAAAGTATCAAAAAGATACCTTTAGAGTCCGGCATCCCCGGGCCGAGCGCATCAAGACGGTCAGGGACGAGCAAACCATCAAACGGCTGAATGCAGAATTGATTAATGCGATCAACGAACGTCGCATTGACACGAAAATCTCGGCTGCATGCCCAGATCAGATCGATTACGAGAAATTTGACGATTACTATATGTCCGGCATGGGAGACGGTGAGCATTCGATCGGCGAGTTGACTTTGGAAAATCTGTACGAGGCTCTTGGAGAGCGACAAGTAACCCTCTCAGATCTCCTCGAACGGATCCGGATTCAGGGTGTAGAAGACGGCGACGCAAGCAAGCGGGAGCCTCTTCTCGCGTACATGCGATTCGAGCATGAAGAAGACAAAACATCTTATGTCCTTACCGGACGCCAATGGTACGCGTTCTCCAAAAGCTATGTCGATGAGGTAAAAGAAAGACTAGAAGCCATTGTCATGCCGTACGACGGACCGCCGCTTAAGGACTGGCCCAAATCGTACCCGGTGAAGAGAAAAGAGTTGGCCAAGCCCGACGACAGGATTGGATGGTATGAGGATTTTTACAACCTGCTGTATGAAAACGAAGATAATTTCATGCATCTAGATCGAGAAAACTACACCATGGGCGAGGGCGGTGGCCATGGTCAAATCGAGGTCTGCGATTTCTTCTACCACCCCCGTAAGATGCATTTTTGCGTCAAAAAGGAAAACAAGGCACAAACCCTCAGCCATCTATTCGCTCAGGCTAGCGTCTCCGCGGACATGTTCCGCCGTGAAGCACGATACCGGCAAGAGTTTATCAGGAGGCTGAAGTATCGCTGGCCGGCGCAATCACAGTTCTTCGAAGATTCGGAATACCTTGAAGAGATGACGTTTGTCTATTGCATCGCTCTCGAGGATGTGTCTCGGACTCCCTTCGACTCTCTGCCTGTGTTCTCCAAAGTAAATCTGCTGCGGAACGCTGCCGACATTGACGTACGCAGGCATCGTGTACAGATTTGCCTGATCCCGCTGGTCGAGCGTGTTGTTACAGAACGAAAGTTCCGTACTCTAGCCCAGCCTGAAAACCAGGCACCAGGCCGCAAACTCACCAAGCGACCCAAAAATGCCAAATAACTCATCCTGAGCCATCCGGATCTAAGTGCCCAATTTCAACGACTCTTATACGCAGAAGAATGCCTACCGTTTCGATTCCAGCAAAACGAAACGGGCGCCGAGGAACTCCCCCGTTGAAGCGTCGACCAGAGCCAGAGGCCACGAGTCTCGCCGACCTCCGCCTCGGTCACCGAGGCGGCCCCGGCCCCTTGCCTCGATCACCGGGGCCTCGTTAAAGGCTGGAGATTCACAAGGAGGTGAAGGACGGCATGCAGCGAGTTCATGTACCGATTTCGACCGGTCGGGACTTTTTCAGCATCCTGGTAGGCGCTCAAGGAGCGGCCTGGCTCGGGCCGGTGTCACCGGGCGGTGCCCGCGATGACGGTTCCCCAGCCGTCGTAGGTCCCACCGTGCGGCAGGATGATTTTCAGAATCTCGGCGCAGAACTCGTCGGGCCATCCGTGAGCCAGAGAATCGACGCGGTGGAAATCGAGCGCCCAGCGCCGTACGTCATCCTCCAATGGCTTAGCCTCGTCGGTTCGGAAGCCGACGCTCCGGAGATCCTCCGCCGCGGCAACCGCGTCCTCGCGCGTCGGGAAATACGCCCGATGATCGACTTCCCTTGGCAGTTCGAGTTGGTCGCCCTTCGCTTCCAAGTTTTCGAGGAGCTGACGGTTAGCCATCGCTTGGAGCGATAGTGGGTCCGGGTACAAGAACCCGGTGAAGTAGTCCCACTGAGGATCGTCCTCCGTCAGCCACTCCCACTCGTAGGGTCCGAGATCGCCGATGATGGAGGCGAGCTCATCGGCGCGCACAGCCTGCGCAGCGGAGAGATAGAAGACGTAGGTAGTGCGGCCCTCACAGGTGAAGCGACCGGCGTAGATCCCATCAAGCATGGCTGAGACGCGCCCGGTGATCGCGTCCTCAACCTCACCCATCGCTTTGAGTTCCGAGGCGTCTTGAAGTCCATCCTCGCGCGGGTGGAGCAGCCTCACCCGCACCTGAAGTCGAAGCGGGTGGCTCCGGACGGGCACATGCGGGGCCAACCCCATGTCGAGCACGAAGGACGCGGGGGCTCCATCGACGGCCGCCAGGTAGACATCGAATTGCGCCTGCCAGGTAGGGCGGCCCGTGTCTGTCTTCCGTTTCATTCTCCGAACTCCTGTTTGGCAGCCGCCCTGTAGGTCGCTCCCTTGCGGTTGCGCGGCGAGATTCCGTTGATCTTGTTGCCAGAGGTGCCGCCCGACTTCTGGGCCCCGCCGTGCTTCTCGATGAGAAACTGCTCGCGGCCGCGGATCGCAGCGGGATTGCCCGACGACCTGTCCAACTGAGCAGAGCCGTAGCCTTGGGCGTTCATGTGGTGGCTCGAGTCGCGCTGGATGACGTTGTCCTGCGGATTCCCGGTACCGCTTGTCCGCCCAGAGTATACCTGCCCGGTCGTCGGGTTCGTCTTCGTGTAAGTCTGATACGTGGCCTGCCCGCCCGCGGGGGTGCTGGGGGCGTACTTCTTGGCGGCGTCAGTGACGTCCCTGCGTTCTGCGCGCTTGGCGGCGTTCGCGGCCTTGTCGGTCCCGCGGACCCAGCGGTAGGTGCTCTTGATGTCGCCGGCGCTGATGGGCAGCGCCTCGCTGGCGAGCGACAGTGCCGAGAGGACGCGGGCACCGATGCCGGCCTCGGCGCTGGCGACGGTCACGACGTCGTCGGCGATGCCGGAGAACTCGTCGACCTTGTCCCAGCCCTTGTAGACGGCCTTGCCGAGCGCCTTGCCGGTCTTGACGATCCAGGAGATCCAGCCGTGGCCGGTCGGGTCGGTGTTGGCGATCGGGTTGTTGGCGGCGTAGCGGTAGAGGTTGCGCTCGCCGGGCTCGTCGAGTCGCTCGGCGGGGTTCAGCAGGTGCAGCGGATCGGGGCTGGCCCAGCGGCCGAGCGCGGGGAGGTAGTGGCGCGCGCCAATGGCGATGGCGCTGCTGGGCGCGTCGTCCTCCTTGCCGGTGAAGCGGTAGACCGGGCCGGCGGCGTCGCCGGAGCGCCAGGCGAGGCGGGCGGCGCCGTAGGGCTCGGCGGCATCGCGGGCGAGCGGGCGACCCTGGTGGTCGAGGACGAGGGCGGCGGAGCCGAGGCGGTCGGCGGCGTGATAGCGAGTGTGCTCGTCCGGGATGAGCGGGCGCGCAGTGCTTCCGTGGTGGCGGCAGCTCAGGGCGGTGAGGCCGGCGAGCACGAGGGCCGCGGCGGGCGCCCAGCCACGAGGCCGCGCGGGGGGGCCGAGCTGGCGGGTCAGGAGCGCGAGGGCGGCGAGCATGAGGGCCGCGAGGGCGACCAGGCTGAGCGGGGGGCCGCGGCTCGGGTGGACGGCAGCGACGGCCTGGGCGGGAAGCTCGGCGAAGCCGGCCGGGGGCATCGGAACGGCGCTCTCGGCGATGCGCTCGCCGGCGAAGAAAATCCAGCGGACGAGCTGGCCGTCGCGGACCTCGACGTCGCGGCTGAGGTACAGGGTCTCGTGCTCGAGCCCGCCGCGGGCGTTGTACTCACGTCGGATCGCCCGCTCGCCGGTGTAGTCGTAGACGTGCTCGACGCGGCGGCCGTCGTCGGCGGCGAACGCCTGCACACGGCCGTGCGGGTCGAAGCGCCACGCACCGGGTGTGAGCGGGCCCTCGCCCGTGACCTCGGCGAGCTGGCCGGCGGCATCATAAGTGAGACGCTGGGCGTTCAGGCTGACGGCGGCGTGCGGGCGCGCGGGGTCGTAGGCGAGCGTGCGTCCAGCTTGCTCGAGCAGGTTGCCGTCGTCGCTGTAGCGCCAGCTCGAGGTCTTGCCGTGGGCGGTACTGGCGACGAGGCGGCGCAGGTCGTCGTAGACGTAGGACTGCGACAGCGAGAAGCCCTCGGCGGCGAGATGGTCGCGAGTCTCGGCGAGCTGGCCGGCGACGTCGTAGCGGTGCGCGAGGTCGAGGAGAGTGGTCGATTTGTGGGCGACACGCTGGCTGAGGACGCGGCCGGCGTGGTCGAGCTCGCGGGTGAGCTCGACACCTGGCGCGAGGGACATGTGGTTCCAGCGGGCGAGCGCGTCGTACTCGGCTTCGGCAAAGGGGTTCGGCACCTCGAGGCCGCGTGCGGTGTAGGCGTGATCGAGGGTGCTGCCGTCCGCGTAGATGTCGCGGAGCGGCCGGCCCTGTGCGTCGTATACGTGGGCGTTGGAGAGGGTTACGGCGCCGCGCGGGGTGTCGAATCTGCGGGTCGTGCGGACGACGCGGCCGCGGGCGTCGTGGGTGAAGTCGACGCGGCCGGCGTCGTCCTCGGCGGCGACGAGCTGACCGCGCGCGAACGGGCCGCCGTCGTCGTAGAAGCGGCGGATCGCGCTGACCTGCGCGCCGCGGGCATTGAAGGCGCGTTCGTCGGTGAGACGGCCGATCGGGTCGAACGCCCAGGTCACGCGGGCGCCGGTGGCGTCGATGCGCTCGATCAGGCGACCGGTGGCGTCGAAGAATTGGCGGACGTGGCCGGAGTCGGGCGAGTGGATGTCGGTGAGGCGGCCGCCGCCGTCGTGGGTGTAGATGGTGCGATGACCCTCGGGATCGACGTGCGCGGTGACGCGGCTGGCCGCGTCGTGTTCGTAGCGGTGAGTGATGCTACGGCCTTCCACAACGGTCGTGATGGCGACGATGCGGCCGAGGCCGTCGTGCTCGGTGCGCTCGGGCGTGCATGTGTATGGCGGCTCGGGGTGCAGGTCTTCGTGGTCGCGGCGTTCGAGCGCGAGCGGGAGATACGCCGTCGCGGTCTCGTAGCCGTCGGCGTCACGCGTGAAGACAGCGCGACCGAGAGCGTCGTGGCGGGTGACGCTCGGCGGCGGAGCGCTGGAGAGCTCGACGATCGCGCCGGGCGTCAGCGCTGATGCGGGTAGCGGGGCGCCGGCGCGCAGCTCGACGACCTCGCCGCGCGCGCCACAGCGGCGCGCCGCGCTGAGGATCGCACCGGTGCCGGGGTCGTCCTGGGTGACGTCGAGGACGGCGCGGCCCAGGCCGTCCAGGTGCGTCACGACGCGCTCGACGTCGGGCTCGCCGCTGATGCGCCGGCGTTCGGTGACGATCGACGGGCGCGCGATTGTGCCGTCGAGGTGGTACTCGTAGCGCGTCGTCGGCAGCTCGGCGGTGTCGCCGGGCTCGATCTCGGCGACCAGGCGGCCGAGGCCGTCGTACTCCGCGCGCGTCGTCGCGCCGCTCGGTGCGGTGACGCTCCGCGGCAGGCCGAAGCGCGCGTCCCACGTCGCGGTCGTGACGAGGTCGCCCGCACCGCGGAGCACAAAGCGCTCCTCGATCGGGAACAGGCCAGCGTCGTCGTACTGGCGGCGCAGGGTGCCGCCCTCGGCGTCGCGGAGCTGGGTGACGTTTCCGTGGGCGTCGACTCGCTGCCGTAGGGTCTGGGCCCAGGCGTCGCCGGCGAGCCAGGTCTCGGTGCGAGCGATGACACCACGCGCGTCGGCCTGTCCTAAAGGCAAGCCTTGCTCGGGCTCGCCGTCGTAGTAGGTGCGCGTCGTGGTGATCTGGGTGCCGTCCGCGGCGGCGACGAGCTCCTCGGCGACGCGGTCGCGCGGGCCGTCGTCTGCGGCGGGCTCGGCGTAGATGTAGGTCGTGATCCGCTCGTCGCCCGGCAGGTCGACGCCGGTCTTGAGGTCGACGCGACCGAGGGCACGCTCCTCGAGGACGTTGCCCCACTCGTCGTGGTCCCATTCCGAGCGCACGCGGGCGGCGGCGGACTCGGGGCCGGCCTCGAGGTGCGTCGTGTCGGTGGCGACGCGGTGGACGGCGCGGACGCCCGGCGCGGGCGTGTCGACCTCGAGGGTGTGTTCTTCGCGGACGAGGACACCGCGCGGGCTCGCGGTCTCGCTGGTGAGGGGCTGGAGCTTGCGCGCCTCGTCGGTCTGGCCGAGGTCGTAGCGCGTGGTGGTGATCGCGGGCTCGGTGAAGTCGTCGCCGGCGCTCGCCTCGCGCAGCTCGGCGAAGCCGCGGAACTCGCCGCGGGCGGGGTCGTACCAGCCGTCGCGGACGTGATGCTCGGTGGTGTGCGACCAGGGCGTGTGCGCGTCGGTCTCGTGCGAACGGGTGAGCACCGGCAAGGCGGTCGGCGGGGTCGTCGTCCACGGCGCGCCGGCGTCGGAGTCCGCGGCGGCGAGCGCCGCGGCCGAGGTGTAGGTGAATTCGCGGGCGTAGCCGAGGTCGGTGCGCACGCGAGCGAGCAGTCCCGGGCGCTCGGCCAAGGACCACACGCGCCAGGGCTGCGAGCCATCCGTATCGACGCGCAGCACGTCGACGGTGCCGCTCGCGTCGACGTCGCTGAGGATCACGACCTCGTCGGCCTCGAGCGCCGGCCAGGCGACGCTGGCCGCGAGGGCGACCGAGCCGTCGTGCTGATTGGTATAGAGGTCGAGCGAGCTGCCGCCGAGCCGCACGAGGTCGGCGGCGCCGTCGCCGTTGAGATCGGCGAACTCCCAGCGCTCGCTGACTTGCATCGCCGGCACGCCCGCGAGATCCACCGGCTCGGCGAACAGGCCCAGCCCCTCGCCTGCGGCGACGAGGACGCGGCCCTCGCTCGGCAGGATGCGGACGAGATCGGGCAGGCGATCGCCGTCGAGGTCGGCGAGCTGTACGCCAGGATCGCCGAGACGCATCCCGGCCGGCGGTGGCGGGACGGGATCCGCAGGCTGGTAGCCGGGGGCGGCGTGGTGGCGGAGCCAGATCCATCCGTCAGCGTCGTCGTGGCGCAGAACGTCGACGCGGCTGTCGAGGTTGAGATCGACGAGCGCGACATTCGTGGCAGTCAGGTCGAAGCCGAGATCGACGGTGATCGGCGACGCCTCTGCGAATGGCATGACGCCACCGGTGAATGCCCACAGTTCGCCCTCGGCGGGTTGCGCGAGCAGATCTTCGATGCCGTCGCCAGTGAGATCGGCGAAGCGCGCGGTCTTGGTGAGGGCTACTGCCGGCGCCGGGAACTCGGACCACACCTCGGCGAGCGCGTCGCCGCGGCCCTTGCGGTAGCGCCAGCTGTCTCCGGTCGCGTCGAGAAGGTCGGGCAGCGCGTCGCCGTCGAGGTCGACCCAGGCGCGGCCGTCTGCGGTCGGGTCGAGCGCGGGGGCGTGCGCGAGCTCGAGGACGCGGGGCTCGTCGTCGGCGCGGGTGTAGTCGAGGTGCCAGGGCGGGAGCGCTATGCCGTCGGCGGCGATGGTGTCGATCCGCGTGAGCACGCTCGCCGGGGTCATCACGCTGCGGGCGTAGGTCAGCGTCGTCGCGCGCACGAGGGCGCCGTCGACCTCGGTGGTGAGCGAGCGCAGGCGGTGGCGCAGCGCGACGGGGAAGCCGGGGGCGCGCGTGCGCACGACGTCGGGGCGCTCCTCGTAGTCGAGGCGCACGGCAGCGCGGCCGTCGTTGTAGACGATCGCGGAGAGCAGCGGCGCGGTCGAGCCGGATGCGCGGGTGTACTCGAAGTCGATGCGGTTGCCGTGGACGTCGGTGATCGCGGAGAGCTCGAGGCGGTAGTCGCCGGCGTCGCCAGAGAGGCGTGCGTCGTCGGTGAGGCCGAACAGGTAGCCGGTGCCGTCGGTCGTGACGGCCGACATGGCGCCGCCGGGCAAGGCGCGAACGATCAAGGGCGGGCCCTGCTCGATCCGCTCGCGGAAGACGCCCGGCGCGACCTTCGTCAGCTCTTCGCCGCCGCCGAGGCCGCGAAGGACCCACGCGTCGGTGTCGTCGTAGCGCGGGATGCCGAACCGGAGGGAGCGCTCGAGCGCAGGCAGGCCCAGCGACCAGCCGAGGCCGAGCACACCGGCGCCCTCCCCTGCGCTGTAGGTCAGCGCGAGCTGGGGCTCCAGCCCCGCGCGGCCGGGCGGGACGTCGATCGGGTAGCTGAGCGACGGCAGGCCGCTCGCGGGGCTCACGTCGTAGCCCTGGCCGAAGCCCTCGATCGAGGCCGGGCCCTTGGGGAGATTGATGGCAGTCGCAAGCGTGGCGCTGGTGTCGGCGCGGGCGGTGCCGGCGGCGAAGACGAGCGCGAGGGAGATCGCAGATGTTCGCAGGGACATGTCGAGCCTTTCGCGAGGCGAAGAGACGAAGGCAGGAACAGCGCGCCGTCCGGGCGCGTGACGCTTACGAGAAGCGCGTCCTGGGCGTGCTACAGGTCGCCGAGGAGAGCGCCGAAGGTCGGTGCGCGCAGCCAGTCGGTTACGTCTTCGGCGAGCTCGCCGGTGACGTGCTCGAGCAGGTCACACGTGCTGCGGTAGTAGCCGCCGAGATACGCGTTCCCCATCGACCTCTGCGCGGTGAAGCTGGCGACGACTTCGCCGTCTTCGAGCAGTCGGCCGAGCAGCGTCACGGACTTGGCACCCGAGAGCCCGCCGCCGCTCTCGCCCGCGACGCGAGCGAAGCGCATCACCAGGACGCGGCCGCGCAGGCCCTCGTAGCCGCTGACGAGGCCGATCCGGAAGTAACGCTCGGCTTCATCCTCGAGCTCTTCGATCAGCTTCTCGGCGAGCTCGCACTCGCGGATCTCACCCATGACCCCGCTGTCCTCGGCGAAGCTGACCGACGTGACCATCGCGAGAGGGGGGCGCTGGCTTGGTGGAACTCGGCCGGCGCAAGCGCTCACGCATGCGAGCGCGAGGACCGACAGGCGAGCTCGGCTGGTACGGTGCGCGTCCATGGTCGGTCACTCTCCGCAGCTCGGGGTGAACGCGCCCTGTCCCGCCGGGGCGATCGAGCCGGCGCGGTGGTGGAGGCGCAGCACGACATCGGAGACGTGGCGAAGATCGATGTCGAGGTTCGCGGGCGACTTGTCGGGCGGCGGGATCGTCAGCGTCCACTGCTCGCCGTGAACGGGCCACGCGGCGTAGCCGGAATTGGGGTCGGCGGTGCCGAAGTCGCCGACGCCGGCCTGGATCACGATCTGCTCGCGCTCGAAGCTGTAAGGCACGTAGGCGGACCAGTCGGGCAGGTCGGCGCCGTCGCAGCGGCGGACGCCGGCGAGGCCCTGGCGGGTCAGCCAGACCTCGGCCTCGCGGTCGCCCAGGTGATCGCCGACGAGCTTGACCTCCATCTTCTCGACGCGGTCGTCGCACAGCGCCGACGAGAACAGCGCGTGCTCGAAGGCCGAGAGCGCGAACGGCAGCGCGACCGCGCCGTCCGGCTGGCGGTGCAGCGGGTCGCGCAGGAGCGCGGCGAACTGCTCGCCGGGGGTGACGACGGAGCCGTCGACGTCGGGGACGTCGGTGGTGATGCCGAACACGTCCGAGCGCAGGCTGACCTCGGTGACGTAGGGCTGGCCGAAGCCGTGCTCGAGGCGGTAGTCCTCGAAGATGCTGTCGAGGCACGCGAGCAGCTCGGTGAAGTCGGCGGGCGAACGGGCGGCGGCGAGCTTGTCGCGCAGGGTCGGCAGCGGCTGGTTCAGCTCGTATTCGAGGGCCCGCAGCGCGAGGTAGACGCGACGCGTGGTCTGCTCGCGGACGGGCAGGACACGACGGGCGGCCTCGAGGCGCGCCTGGAGGAAGTGCGGGCGCGTCAGGCCGTTGTCGGGGCTGTCCTCGACCATCAGGCCGACCGCGGCGGCCTTCTCCTGCGCGAGCGCGGCGGCCTCCTGGTAGGCGCTCCACAGCGAGGTCATCGCGGCCTCGCGCGCGAGCTCGGCCTCCTCGACCTCGATCTGAAGCAGCAGCGCCTCGGCGCGCAGGTTTTTGATCAAGGCGACCGAGGCGGCGCGACGGACCTCGAGGTCGCTCTTGCGGACCGCGGCGTCGATCTCGGCGTTGAGCGTGCGCAGCTCCATGTCCTCATTGCGGCCGAGCTCCTCGAGTGCGGTGTCGAGACCGGCCTTGCCGAGGATGCTGTCGCACTGGTTGTTGGTCGCCTCGGTGAGCGCGGTCCGCTGCGCCTCGCACTCCTTCTCGCTGAAGATTATCCCGGCGACGTCGGGCGTCGTGAAGCCGAAGATCGACGGACCCGAGACGAACTCCTTTTGCAAGCGGGCGTTGCAGCCGGCGACCAGCGCGTCCATCTCGGCCTGGGCGTTCTCGCGGACGCGGGAGCACTCCGCCATCGCCTCGGCCTGCGCGAGCGCGGAGCGCTCCTTGCCGTAGTTGTAGACGACCGTGAAGATCCGGCCCTGGAGCTTGGCGATCGCGTGCTCGAGGCCCTCGAGGGCGGCGAGCTCCTTGGCGAAGCGTTTTTCTTCGACGGCGACGGCGTGGAGGTTGTTGTCGACCGCCTGGGTGGCGTGCTTGATCCGCAGACCGGCGGCGGCGACCGCGGCGGTGTGCTCGGCGATCTGGCCGCCGTACTGGCCGCAGGCGTCGAGCGCGGGCGTGGTCTCGCCGGTGCGGCTGCCGCACAGGGCGCGCAGCTTGCCGTCGTACTCGGCGGCGATCTGGAAGGCGGTCGCCTCAATCGCGTGGGTCTTCTGCTCGTAGTCGCGGATCGCCTGCTCTGCTGTCTCGGCGACCTGCTCGAGCCGTGCGACGTCGTCGGCCGCGAGCGCGTGGACCGCCTCGAAGTTGCTGCGGTGCTGAGCGATGTCCTGCGGGCCGAGGGCGAGCGGCACGTAGGCGGCGGGGTAGCCGAACATCGTCCCTTCCGGCCCGAGCTCGGCGTGGGAAGCCGCGAGCGACTCGAGGGCGGGCCCGAGGGCGCGGAGCTGGACCGCGGCGTCGGGGTTGTCGCCCACGCGCGCGTGCAGCTCGGGGCCGGCGGCGTGCGTGGCGATGGCGGCGAGGCGCACCGCGGCGCGGACGTCGGCGAGGTTCTTGCCGGCGCGCGGGGCCAGGCGCGCCCACTGGCCCGTGGTTCGGGCGAAGGCGGGGGCGAGGTCGAGCGGCGCCATACGGGCTGGCCCGGCGTCGCTGCCCTGTGCCTCGGCGTCCGCGAGGAGCTGCACGTGGCCCGGCGCGAGCATCGGCGCGAGCGCGGCGGCGAGACGCTCACGGTCGGCGCCGAGGATGTCGACCTCGCGCGCAAGCACGCCCGAGACCGGCTCACCGAGCTCGTCCTTGTAGGCGAACGCGGCGTCGATCTGCGCCTCGCTGGCGAGCAGCGCGGTAGCGTGCGCCTGGTCGGCGGCGTGCAGGGCCGTGTAGACGGAGAACGCCTCGCCCCACGCGCCGCCGAGTTCCACGCTGCCGCGCCGGAGCAGCGCGAGACCGCAGCGCAGCGAGTCGGAGTCGAGGCACGTCTGGCCAGCCTCGTAGGGCGGGACGGCGGCGGTGCATTCGTCCCACGTCCACGTGCTCGGAGGCACGACCTTGCCGCTGGCGTGTAGGCCCGCAAGGACCGCCGGGAGGCCGTAGGCGCTGGAATGCAGTGCGTCGCCGCATTCGAGCTTGTCCTCCGCGGTGCAGTTCCCGTCCGCGCACGCGTCGCAGGCTGGGCTTGGCTCGATCAGGGTGTCCGGCGTGCCGTAGTTCGTGCCGAGACCCTCGCACGCCTCCGTGTCCAGGCTGGGAGGCGCGAGCCAGGTCGGCGCGGCGGCGTCGCCCGGGATGTCCTCGGCGACGTGGACGGGGTCCGTCAGCGGGCCGTGACGGCGCAGCGCGAAGGCGCCAGCGACCTGCACGGGCTCATCACGGAGGCCTGTGATCGACTCGGTGATCGTGCCCTGAAGACCCCCGCCCGTGCGCGTGCCAGTGAGGATGAGCGTGCGCCCGAGCTCACGGGCGAGCGGGCTGGAGCGCCAGTCTTCGGCGGGCAGTCGGTCGCGCAGCTCGATCGTGATATCGCCGGCGGGCGTCCAGGTGCCGGTGAGCACGACTGGCTGCGGCCACAAGAAGCTCGCGTCGGTGTCGACGCGGCCGGCGATCGTGCCGTCGTCGCGAAAGTCGAGATCGAGGACGAGATCGCTGCTGGCGAGGCTGACGCCGCCGACGTCGAAGTTGACGGCGCCGCGGAAGTTCCCCGACGCGGGCACAGCCTCGATCTCGATCGTCCACGTGATCGCGCCGCCGCTGGCGAGGATCTGGACCGGCAGTACGCGGTCGTCGGGCGTGAGCGCGGCGAGCTCGACCGGCACGGCGAGCTCGACCTCCGCACCGGGCGCGAGCTCGGCAGGCGCCTCGCCGACGGCGAGCGCGGGGTTTTGGGCCGTGAGACGATACGTGAGGACGCCGGGGCCGTCATTGCGGAGGATCGTGCGAGCCTCGGTCTCGGGGAAGGCGAGGACGGTGACGCGGTCCGTCAGCACGGGCACCGCGACGAGCGACGCCAACATGCCGCCCCCGTTTTCCAGGCAGCGGCCGTGTGGATCGCACGTCGCACCGGAGCCGCAGTCGTCGTCGTCGGTGCAACCATCGACGCAGATCCGCAGCTCGCAGAAGGCACCTGCGCCGCAGTCGGCGTCGATGCGGCACACGCCCGGTGCGGGTGGGCCCGGCGGCGTGTCCGGCCCGAGCAGGTCCGTGCTGGCGCCCGGGGGTGCGAGCGGCGGATCGTGGGCGGACTCGCCGGTACAGGCGAAGGATAGGAGCAGGGCCGATGCGACCCCTCGGAGGATTTCACGTCTCACAGCACACCTCACCCGTGGCGCTCCTGCGAGCGCCTGGTCAGCATGGCGTCATATGGACGCCTTCATTCCGAAGTGAAGCGCCGTCGAGCTCGCATGCAAGGCCGCCTTCGACGATTTGAATCAACGTTCATCGCACATATGCCGCCTTGGTGATGTGCCATACCAAACCGTCTACGAGCCTGGCCTCAGGGCCATGTCCCAAAGTCAGAACGACCGTTGAGACCTTGCGTTTATGTGGTAAAAGAATCGCTACGAGGAGCTGAAGCTCCCCGTAGCGGGCCATCGCGCTCCCTCTTGCTCGCCCAGCCTCGATCGTCGAGCTGGCCAGAGGCGCCTTGGGGGGGCGTTACCTACCGCGCCGCCCAGTGGCTCCTGGAGGGCGCTTATCGCGCCGCTCTTGAGGCGCAGTGCTTAGCCGCAGGTCTACCGTGGTGGCGTTTATCGCGCGGTCGAGCTCGAGCTGCCGACTGAGGTCTCGGCGGCGGGATCGTCCGAGGACATGACCGGCGAGCCGTGCACGGCCGGGGGCGGCTGGGCGCCGGCCTCGCCTGCGAGCTCGAGTTCTGCGTCGAGGGCTGCGTCCTGGGGTCGCTCGGCTGCGGCTGCACCGAGGGCGGAAGCTGCGATGACGGGTTGGCCTGGGGCGACGACAACCTCTGCGTGGAGGGGGTGTCGAAGACCTGACCGCGCGGGTTGGAGCGTCCGGAAGTCACTCCGTGCCGCGGGCACCGACCTGCAGGCCTCGTCGGCCACGTGCGACGGTCCGGATGATGGCAAGCTCGACGGATGTCCCGCGTCCGCTCGTCCGTGGTGCTGGCCGCTCTGCTCACCGGAGCCTGTGAGCGGGCCGCTGCGCCCGTCGTGGAGGTGCCGACAGTGGCGCCGGTCGACGACCCGTGGACCGCGCGGTCGCTGGCCTCGATGGGTGAGCGCGCGGCGTTCGTGGCGGTGGTGCATCCGCGGCGCTGGGCCGCGTTGCAGCCGCGTCTGCGGAGCCTGCTGCCCGAGCCGCTGGCGACGTACTTGAAGGGCTCGGAGGATCCCGCGCGCTGGCCGGAGCTCGTGCTCGCTGCGCTCGACATCGCGACCACGGCGCCTGCGCTCGCGTCATGGGACCGGACGCGTCCGCTGGTGCTCGCGCTCGCCGAGGTCCCGCACGGCGGTCCGCCCGGCACGATCGCTGCAGGATTCCCGCTGCACCTGCGCGCGCTGCCGGGTCTGCGCCACCAGATCCTCGTGCCGGCGACCGACCCGGCGGCCCTCGCTGCCGAGCTCGGGCAGCAGTTCGGCGCCCTCGGTCCCACCGTGGCGACCCGCTTCGCCGGTCGTGCCGTCGGGGCCTGGGCGCTCGGTGAGGGTGACTGGCTCGCCGTCGTCCTCGAGGCCGACGCCGTGCGCCTCGTCGTGGTCCGCGGCACGCTGGCCCCCGAGGGCTTCTTCGCCGATCCCGCCCACGCGGCGCTGCGCGGCGGCTTGCCGGATCTCGGCGCAGCCCGGGCGACGGCGGGGACCACCGTGCTCGCCGGTGAAGCCCACGCCGGCGTGCTCGTCCGGCCGCAGCGCTTGCCGACGCTGTGGACCTGGATGATGGCCCGCGAGGGCGTCCTCGCCACGCAAACCGTCGTGCCGTCGCAGCGCGCCGAGGTCGTCCGTTGGACGGTGGCGATGCTCGCCGCCTGCGAGACGCTGCACGGCAACGAGGCGCCGGAGGTCGAGGACTACGCGCTGGTGCTGACCGCCGACGACGTAGCGCTGCGCCTGCGCACGATCGTCAGCCTGACCGCGCGCGGGGCCGCGGCGGTCGACGCCGGGACCGCCCACGCGGTCGGGCCGCTCTCGCTGCTGCGCGCGGACCTGCCGGCGCACGGGTGGCTGCGCTTCGATACCACCGCCGCGCAGCAGTCGCTCGGGCCCCCGGGTCCACCGCTCCCGGGCGATGACTTCGCGACGATCGTGCAGGAATGTGGCGGGATGTTCTCGATGTTCGGGACGCCCGCCGCACCGCTCGGCGGCAAGCGGCGGATGTGGAACGCGATCGTCGCGCAGGCGCCCGCGGATGCGGTGCCCCCCACGACCCCGGCGAACACGATCGTGCAGGTTGCGCTGACCGATCTGGCCGCCGCGAAGGTGCGCGGCGCGGTCGCAGTGCACGACCTCGAGACCGCCGAGCACGAGCCGGCGGTGAACGTCGGTCCCCTCGGCGCGGACGTCGAGGTCACGCTCCAGACGCGCGTGGAGTCCGGCGGCACCCGCAGCTTGCTCGGCTTCGGGGTCGACCCGGCGACCATCTTCGGCGTCGCTGCGCCCGATCGGGCGCTCGCGGCGATGCAGGTCGACCTCGCCGCCGCCGTCCCCGCATTGCAGCCGTATCTCCCCGAGGTCGCCGCGCTGCTGCCGTTTCGCCGGGCGGAGCTCCGCGCACTGCGCTCGGGCCAGGCGCTGGACGTCGAGCTGGTGCTCGCCAGCGGCGACGCGCCGCTTCAGGCGCTCGACCTGTCGGCCGTGCGCTGGCCCGAGCCGCCCGCGCCCGTCGATCCCACGTGCAGCGCGGCCTATGCGATCGCGCTGCGCCGGACGCTCGAGCCGTCGATCGCCGCTCGACCCATCGAGGCGGTGATCGCCGGACTCACCGGCCTCGACCAGGCGCTCGCCTGCTCGACGCTCGCGGACCAGGCGGCCGCGCTGCGCCGCGCCGCGACCATGATCGTGGCCGACACACTCATCGAGCGCTGGCGGACCGCCGACGCGCTGCGTGTGCTCGAGGGTCCGTGCAGCGCCGGTGATGCCGAGCTGTGTGCGCAACGCGACCGGCTCCGCGCCGACGTTGCGCCGCAACTGCCGCGTGTGACGAGCTCCTGCGAGGGCGTCGCTTGGGGGCGCGTCATCGCCGTCAACGCCGCGGGGATCACCCTCGACGGCGTGCGCGTGGCCGATCCCCCGGCGCTTCGCGCTGCGATCGCCGGCCTCGTCCGTGAGGGGGAGCCGCCGCTCGAGCTCGCCCTCGCGTTCGACGAGCGCATGACCCTCGCACAGCTGCGCCCGATCTTCGCCGCCCTCGCGGGGCCGCCGCGGCCGAGCCTGTCGATCGTCGTCTTCGCTGGCGAACCGGGGGCGGTGCGGCAGCTCGTGTTCGAATCTCCGGCGCAGGAGGCCGGCGTCGAGGACCTCGACCTCGCGCCCTATCTCGACATGTTCCTCGCGCGGGTCGACGGCGAGCAGGTGACGCTGTCGCAGGTCCGCTCGCCGCAGGTCCCCGAACCGGCCGACACCGCGGTCGGCGACCGGCGGCTGCTGGTGGCCGCCGGCGACGACAGCTCCTGGCGTGCGGTCGCCGGAGCCATCGCCCGCGGCTGTGGCTCCGTGCGCCTGATCGATTCGGCCCGCCTGGGACCGGGCGCGGGTTCGGCGAGCGCGTCGGACGGGCGGCCCGTGAAGGCCGGCGCGGGCACCGGCACCGTCGGTCGACTGGACAAGGACATCATCCGCCGCATCGTCCAGGCGCACGTCGCCGAGGTTCGCCTCTGCTACAACCAGGGCCTCGCGCGCCACCCAAACCTCAAGGGGCGCGTCGTGATCGACTTCACCGTGGGTGGCGACGGCAAGGTCGCCGACGCGGCGAGCAGAGAGAGCAGCGTCGCCGACGGCGCCGTGCCCGAATGCATCACCGCCGCGGTGCGCCGCTGGGTGTTTCCCAGGCCCGAGGGAGGCGGCAGCGTCAAGGTGACCTACCCCTTCGTGCTCGAGCCCGGATGAGCCCTCACGACCGCTGGGTCCCCACGACGAGACGACGACCGGCACACCGACGACCGGCACAACGAAGTCGGCCCATTGCCGGGCCACGGTAACGCTATTCAGTCTGGATATTGGTGATGTGGCGTGCAAGCCCGGCTAGACCCATCTACGGGTCCTAATTCGAGGGGTGTCTCGAAATCTGCCCAAGTCGCGACAAAATCGACACGCGCCCCCTCAGAAACACCCACGCTCGCCGAAAACCGCGAATTCTCCATCAAACGGGTGTTTCGAGAGGGATCGCGGGTGTCACGCGTGGGTCCGGAGCGACTCAGAATCTCACGGGTTTGGCCACCACACGGCCACTAACCCAGGAGCCCCGCCAGGTCGAGCTCCAACAACACCGAAGCGGGTCGTGCGCTGAACCGCCGCGTGGAAATTTACTTCTGCGTTCGAGCACCAGCTCGATGAGGCCTCACCTCCCAGACCGGCATCAGCAGTACCAGGGCTTCCTCGCCCAGGCGAGAAACGCTGCCCGGTGCGGCTCGTCCCAGGACGCCATCCGCCTCCGCCGAGTGACGCCGCACGTGGGGGTGGGAGGGATGCACTCGCGAATACCGGCATCATGGCCACCCCGCCAGCACTGGGACCTGCCGCGCCCGCTTGGAAATTCGGGCGGCGTAGCAGTGGGGACAACGACCGGTTACTGGCGCCAACTTGCGGCACGCACGACGCCAACTGCTCGTGCCCGCACGCGAGTCCATGCTTTCGCAGCTTCGCCAGACGCGCTAGCATTCGCCAGTGCTCTCGCTGATCAATCCGACGCACCTTGCCATGCAGCCTCAGCTCGTGCTCGACGGTCAAGGTGAGGAGCGACTTCTGTTGGTCATGAAGGGGAGTTTCGAGCTCGACGGCGAGGTGCTCCGGCCGACCTACGCTGCAGTCGTACTCGCCGACCAGTACCGCGGAGACCCGGCGTCTACGAGCCTGGTCGCCGCGTCGGAGGTTGTCTTGTTCAAGCCGCTGCCCGACTTGTTGCTCTCCGGTCACGCCTTCCCCGAAGAGCGCGGCGGCACGACCGGCGCCGTCTCCTTCCGTGTGGGGAACTGGTCCAAGGACGCGCTCGTCTTCGGCGACCGTGTGTGGATGCGCGGCGTCACCGGCCTGCACCCGAGCGCGCCGCAGCCCTTCGAGCGGATCCCGCTCGTCTACGAGCGCGCCTTCGGCGGAGCCGATCTCGCGCGGACTTCGCCGCTGGGCTGCCCAGAGAACCCGGTCGGCGTGGGCATGGTGGACTGCCGCTCCGGCGGCCCGGTCCCGAATCTCGAGCATCCGAGGCACCGCCTGAGCGCGGCTGGCGATCGACCTCCATCTCGCGCCTTCGGTCCCATCCCGCCGCACTGGCAGCCGCGACGCAGCTTCCACGGCACCTTCGACGCGGATTGGCAGCGGACGCGGATGCCGCTCCCCCCTCTCGACGCCGATCCCCGCGCAGCCCAAGTCGCGCCGCCGGATCAGGTCCTTCCGCACGCGCTCGAGGGCGGCGAGCCCGTCGAGATCCGCGGGGTCCGCCAGGACGGCCGGTGGCTGCGGTTCCACGTTCCAAGGCTGCGGGTGCGGGTGACTGTGCATGATGGTCGCTGCGTGCGGGAGCTACCCACCGCGCTCGACACCTTACACGTCGACGCCGACGCGTTGCGCCTGGACCTCACCTGGCGAGCGCACGTCTCGGTCCATGATGGCATCGACAACCTCGCCTGGGTGCGGATCGACGCGGAGGAGGCGCCGCATGGCTGAGCACACGTTCGGCGTCACCGGTGTCGGCATGTACACGCCCGTCGGCACTCGCGCGCCCGCGACGTGCGCTGCGATCCGGGCCGGCATCTCGCGCGTGCGCCCCTGGCCACACTTCAGCTTCGCCGACGAACCCATCAACGTGGGCGCGGTGGCGGCGGACGGGCGCGATGCGTCGTGGTGCGAGAAGGCGGTGCCGATCACGAGGAGGCCGATCTACGAGGCCCTGTGGCAGGCCGGGCTGTACTCGCACGACTGGCACGGCCGGCGCGTCGGCCTCTACTTCTCGACGCCTCCCAGTCAGCGCATCGGGGTGCTGCCGGAGTTCTACTCGGACTTCGGCGCTTGCCTCGGCGACCTGTGGGACGAGCTCGCGGGCAACGACCAGATCCACCTCGTGGAGCATGCACACGTCGGCGGCGCCGTCGCCCTCGCCGCCGCTTGCGAGGCGCTGTCCAAGGGCGAGATCGACGCTGCGGTCGTGGCCGGCTTCGAGTCGGCGCTCGACAGCCCCTACCTGGACGAGCTGCTAGCGCAGGGCCGCCTGCACACCGCCGACCGCTCCGGCGGCATCATCCCTGGCGAGGGTGCAGCGGCGTTCGTGCTCGAGACCGCGGCTGGCGCTCGCGGTCGTCAAGCGGCCGTCCTCGCACGGGTCGTGGCCGTCGCGCTCGAACAGGAAGCCGCGGGCTGGAGCCCCTCGCTTCCGTCGCAAGCCGGCGCGCTCTCGCGGGCGCTGCAGACCGCGCTGGCGGTCCCGCCGGGGGCCAGTGAGTATCGGCGCTTGATGGTCGACCACACCGGCGAGCGCTGGCGCGTCCGCGAGTGGGCGCTCGCCGAGCCGCGGGCGCTGGGCGGCCTCCCGCTGGGCTGGCAGCTCTGGCACCCGGTCGATTGCGTCGGCGACCTCGGCGCGGCCTTCGTGCCGTTCGCCGTCGCCTGGGCCGCGACGGAATTCACCCGCCGCAACGCCGAGCCCGGGGGTACCATCGTCGGCGCGATGAACGACGCCGGCGAGCGCGCAGTCCTCACCCTCATGCCCCGGTAGGAGCGACCCGCGTGCCCTCAACCGTCATCGTCAACAACCTCACCGTCGTTCACAAGGCCAGCGGTGGCTCGAGCATGGCCGCGCCCGACGTCTGCAAGACCCCGACGCCCAGCGGTCCCGTTCTCGTCCCCTACGTCAACACGGCGCTCTCCCGGAACACGGCGAAGGGCAGCAAGAAAGTCCGCGTCGACGGGCACCCCATCATGCTCAAGTCGAGCCAGTTCTCGACGAGCAGCGGCGACGAGCCCGGAACCCTCGGCGGCGTCGTGTCCGGCAAGACCCGCGGCAAGGCGTACCCGCGCAGCTACTCGTTCGACGTGAAGGTGGAGGGACAGCCCGTGTTCCGCTTCACCGACATGATGATCCAGAACAGCGGCTCGCCCGGCAACGCTCCCGGCATCGAGAGCCAGCCCAACACCGTGGCGGCGGCTACCGATGCCAGCAAGCCCGAGCTCGTCGAGATGCGGTGGTCGAGGGAGCAGCTCTGCTGCGGCGACCCGGTCAAGCTGTCCGTCAAGACTCGAAACGCCGACGACTGCCAGGACATCCAGGTCCGCGTGGAGCGCACCAACCTTGGGCAACGGAGACCGATGGACGCGTTCCCGGTCACGCTCCGGGGCGACGCCGGCGAGGTCGAGTGGATCTCGCGCTGGCGTCACCTCTACACCGTGACGATCCCTGCGGTGGCCGTGCAGAGGACGCTGAAGGGCCCCTCCGACAGCGTCAATGCCCTCGAGTTTCGGAACCCGAAGAATCTAAAAAGCCAGACGATCACTGGCACGCGCGTCGCGCCGATTTATATAGAGGATCAGGCTACCGGCTCCTGGATCCCAGCAGGGTATGATATCGACTGGCCATACGCGTACGACTTCGAGGTTTCGCTCGGGCGCGTGTATGTACGACGCAAGCTTGATTTCGTGCGTGGACCGGGTGTGGCGAGCGTCCCGCCGCGCCTCTGGCGAAGATGGAGGGCCCAGATCGAGGCGATTTGGGACCACAAGTTTTACTTTCACCGAAAGAACTGCAAGCGCGGCAAGAAATGCGACTGCGGGGTCAACGGCTGTTGTAAGTACCCACTCCGCATCCTCGCGGTCCAGGGCACAGGCCATGGCTCGGTCAAGCTCTTCCTCGGAGGGCCGAAGGCGCAGAATTGGGGGAAGATCGACCTCTGGTGGTATTCGGATACGTGGTGGACGGCGATCGGCGACGCCGGACCCGACGTCCGGGCGCACGAGTTCGGCCACCTCATCGGCTGTTACGACGAATACCCCGCCGGGGCGTGCGAGGGCAGCCGGGCCTTCGCCGACGTGCCGGACAGCATCATGAACAGCGGCTCGGTCGTCTACCCGCGCCACGTCGAGGAGTTCCGCATGGGTTTCGCCGCTCACGCCGGCAGCATGGTTGGGCCGGTCAAGATCGTTCGGCGGTAGGAGGATTGAGATGACGGTTCGCTGGCCACTCGATATCGCTCACTCCATCCCGACGAATTGGCGGCAACGGCTCGGAGCGACGTTCACCGCCGACGGTGTGATGCACCTGGGCATCCCGGGCGTGATGCACGAGCGCCCGGAGATCGGGCACTACAAGCACGCGCTCGGACCCGACCGGGTTCTCGCATTCGTGGACCTGATCGAGCAGCAGAAGCTGTGGGATCTTCCCGCCGCGCCGCCGCGTGGGCCCGACCAGCCGATGGCCCTGGTGATGCAGGGCCGGGAGAGCAACATGCGGTCCAAGGTCTGGGCGCTCGACGCGCTCCCTCCTGAGGCCGTCACCGTGCTGGACGCCTTCAACCGGCTCGTCCTCGAGGCCTACGCGAGCCCAGTCCGAGTCGTGACCGGCGCGGCGCGATGGCTGGCCTCGAACTTTTCTGCCCGGGAGCCGCTGCGCCTCGAGTTCACCCTGCACAGCAAGGGGACCGAGACGATCGCCATCCAGAACCCGATGGCGCCGCAGCCGCTCGAGTCGCTGCTGCAGCTGATGGTCGCACGGGTCATCCCGCCGCCGGGTCGAGCGCCGCGTGCGACGACCGCCAACATCATGCCGACCTCGCTCAGCCGGCTCGACCTTCCTCGCGGCAGCGCCGTCCAGCCAGGTCAGTATCTCGAGCTCGCACCGGGCGAGGAAGTGCGATTTGGTGTGACGTGCTCGATGTATCTCTCGCCCGGAGAACATCAAGCTGTGTTGCTGCTCAATACCGGTGGCGGCCCGAGCTCATCCAAGAACCATTTTTCTGGGGCTTTGGCCTTGGAACTTCCTCGTTTGCACATCGTCCACCGGTAGCCTGGCCTGCAGAGCGCTCCAAGCAAGTAAGGGCCGGCCGGCCGGCCGCATACGATGCTCGATTTCGTCCAGGTAGAGCTGTTATGACTCGCCCGTCGAGCCGACCTCCGCGGTCCCGGAGGTGGGGATCAGCGGCTCCGCGGCCAAATCGACACCCGCCATCGAGCTCACGGTGGACGGCATGACCTCAAGGAATGGGGGCTGTTCGGAGTGGCGCGGCTGGGCTCGAGTTTCGCGGCGCAGTTGGCGTGGTAACCTGAGGAGATGCTGCGGCAACACCGAGCTCGCCTCGCAGGGATCTTTGTTCTCCTGGCGAATGCCTGCTTCTACAACCCCAAGGGCAGCACCGAGCTCGCCACGGGTGGGTCCTCAACGACGGCCTCGGTTTCGACGACCGGAGACTCCTCGATGGCGGCCTCGTCCTCGTCGACGACCAGCACCGGAGGCTTCCCGACTTCAGGCTCTACTTTAGAAATGGAGCCGATAACCTCAACTGCAGGCACCACTGAAATCGCCAGCACAACCACGGGCGATGTGACTAACGGGGAGGCGATGACCGCCGCAGAGAGCTCCAGCACCACCACGGGCCCTACCTCAGAAGAGGTGCAACAATGCATCAACATGGGCGCTTCAGACACATGCACCGTCTGCGCGTGCTTGGAGTGCTACGACGAATATACGGCCTGCCGGGACGACGCCGGCTGCCAGACCATCCGTGACTGCATCCAGGAGTTCGGCTGCCGAGGCATCGACTGCCTCGGGCCCTGCGGCGACGTCATCCAGAGAAACGGTGGCCCGTTCGGCCCCGCAGGTACGAAGGCTCAAGCTCTCAGTACCTGCCTCGACCGGCGCTGCCAGGACCACTGCTGACGCCGCACTCTTGGCACGTCTCTGCTCACGGCTCTGTGGTCGACCCGGACCCACCTCGCAGGGTACACCGGCTTCGTCAGGCATGCTTGAGCTCCGTGAGCATCACGGGGCCAGGACCCGATCGTCGCGGCGATCTGCGCCGCGAAGTACTACCAGCGGATCGTGACCTATTACCCGACGGTGTTCGCCAACGGCACGCCGGCGCCCGAGGGGGTGGTGCCATGACAAGGGTAACACCCTGCTGGTGCTCTCGGATTCTTTCTGCTTTGAGGTCACCGAGTCCGGGGACACGGTGCGGCTGGATTTCAGGCCGCGGACGATCCGGGAACGCGTGGAGCTGGGGCGGCATCAACAAGAGGGGAGCAAGCGGGGTCGACGGGGAGACGACGAAGGACTTTGAATGCAACCTGACCGAACGGGTGGAAGATCTGTATGCTCGGCTGAAGAGCGGACGATACCGGCCCTCCCCAGTTCGCAGGGTGGAGATCCCGAAGGCCGCGGGAAAGACCCGCGCCCTGGGGATCCCGACCGTCGAGGACAGGGCTGCTGCAGGCAGCAGTCGCACGGATTCTCTCGGCGGTGTTCGAGCCGAACTTCATGGACAGCTCGTATGGGTACAGGCCCAACGAAACGCACACGCTTCACCTTGATCGATCTGCACGCCCCGCCTTCACTCCGAAGTGAAGCGCCGTCGAGCTCGCATGCAAGGCACCGTTCGACGATTTGAATCAACGTTCATCGCACATATGCCGCCTTGTGATGTGCCATACCAAACCGTCTACGAGCCCTCGGCCCGGCCCTTGTCCTCGCCGCAAAGACGACGCGCTCTCCCACTTCATCCCCGGCCCCGGGTTCTCGCAGAAGCGGCCCTCGCCCCTTGACGGCGGGCCCGCCAACGGGGGCTTCTGCCGGAAGCGCCGCGACGGTCCGGCCAGCCGCGTGACATGACGCGCCACCCGCGCTACGCTAGGGGAGCCATGCGCCGTCTCGCGCTCGCCGCTGCCGTTCTCACCGGCTGCAACAACGACGCGCCCTCTGGCTTCGCCACGGGCCCGGGGGTGACGACCTTCCAGCCCTCGTCGAGCAGTTCGGGCGCGGCGTCGTCGACCTCGGCGTCGACCTCGTCAACCTCGACGGGGAGCGGCGGCGAGGACAGCGCCGCGAACAGCTCCGGCGCCGTGTCGACGTTCGACATGGCGCCGCCGCCGGACCTGGACGACCCGACGCCCGAGGGCTGCAAGGGCAAGATCGACTTCCTGTTCCTGATCTCGGCGCTATTCACGATGCGGCACGAGCAGGATCAGCTGCTCGCCAGCTTCCCCGGGTTCATGGAGACGATCGCTACGGACTTCGTCGACTTCGACGCGCACCTCATGAGCGTGAACGTGGACGGAACATGGCGCGGCGACTACTGCGAGTCACCGGACTGGTGCTTGAACAAGGGCAACTGCGGCGAGGACGTCGACTACGAGTGCGGGAAGTACGTCGATCAGGTCGGGCCGTGCGACGAAACCCTCGGCGCGGGCCTCGTCTTCAATGCCGGGCCCTACGCGTACAATAAGCCGTGCGACCTCGGCGGCAACCGCTACATGGTCGGCGAGCCGGACCCGGAGACGTTCAAGTGCATCGCTCAGGTCGGCACGTTCGGTGACGATCCGCCGGTCGCCGACTCGCTCGTGGAGGCCCTCTCGCCCAATCTCAACGGTCCCGAGGGTTGCAACGCGGGCTTTCTCCGCGATGACGCCCTGCTCGTCTTCGTCTTCATCAAGGACAACGAGGACGACGAGTCATGGCTCAGCGCGAAGAAAGTCTACGAGGCGGTGGTGGCGGCTAAGGGCGGGGATGACCACGCCGTCGTCGCGCTGGCGATCATCCCGCAGGTCCTCATGGGGGAGCCAGTAGCGGACTGCGTCTACAACGACCCTCCGATCCAGCAGCACCTGCTCGACGTGATCGAGCTGTTCCCGTATCACGCAGACGGCGACATTTGCGCGGACAGCTACGCGCCGTTTTTCAAGGGCGCCGCTGCGAGCCTCGTGCATGAGGCGTGCAACGCCTTTATCCCCCAGTGACGAGCGCTCACTGGTGAACGCGCGCTGCTCGGGCCTGGCGTACGCCGCCGAGGGTCCGCTCGCCCACCACGAGCACCTGCCCATAGCCGGTGCGCGCGAGGCCGTTCGCCGCCGAAGGCTCAGTGCCAGGGAAGTAGTGATCGAAGTTGGCCCCTGGTCCGCCGCGCCCGTAGAGAACTCCGCGAAGTACGCCGCCGTCCTGGATGACGCCCGACACGACCGCGACACCGTGGGCGAGCCACGCAACCCCGGTCCCGTAGGCCACCGCGCCTGTAAAGGCGTTGCTGTAGTACGGACGTCCGCCGTCGGGCCAATACACCTGCACGGTGATCTGCTGCATGTTGCCGTTCTTCTTGACCTCCATGCCGGTGACGATCGCCCCGTCCGGGTGATCGGCGATGGCGAGGAACATGCTGTCGCGCCAGTCGCTGTAAGGCGGCGCCACGATCACGGGCTCCAGCGAGACGGCCGTCTCCGGGTCCATCTGCACGAGGACACCGCGCGTCGCCGCGACATTGAACTCGTGTTCACCCGTGCTCGCGCCGGCGATCCACGCGACGCCGTCCTTGATCATCACGTCGAACGCCAGATCGTCGAACTGGTGCTTGGGAGCATCGGGCGTCGGAAGATAATCCCAGGTCTTCCCGCTATGCACGGCGACGCCGTCGTGTCGCAGCCGCCACATCACGATGTCCATGTCTCCGAAGCCCGAGCCTCCGAACCCGACCGCGAAGGCTCCGCCCTCGTCGTCGGCCGCGATCCCCCGCACGGTCGCGCCGGGCTCGGTCGGCGCCTCGACGCCGGTCTCGTAGCCCTCGGCGTCGAGCAGCACGATCCGCGGCTGCCACTGCTTGTTCGCGTTCTTGACGTTCATAGCGATCCACATGCGCCCGTCTGGGAGCACGGCCACCGCGTCAGCAGCGCCCTCGCGCGAGTCGAGGACGATGGTCCCCTCCGACCACAGCTCGCTCCCGTTCGCGCGGGAACGCTTGCGGATCGACGGCTTCGACACCCCGTCAACCTCGACCGAGCCGACCTCGATCACGTCATCCTCAGGGGTGACGGCGACGCGCCGAGTCGTCGAGCCGCTCGGCCCGAGAACGGCCCACGCCTGCCCGCCCGGGGCCGGCGCTGAGACCGTGAACGTCACCGGCGGCCAGTGGCCCACGAACGGCCCGCTCGAAGCTGTCACTTCGAGCACGTGGTCGCCGTTGTCGACCGCCCCGAAGATGGGCACCTCGCCGACGAACACGCCGTCGCCCTGGTCGGCGAAGGGCTCCAGCTCGACGCCGTCGAGCCAGGCGCGGACGAGGCTCGTGTCCTCGGTGGTGACGCTCACGGCGACCGGCCCCGCGAGGTGGACCTTCGCGGGCATGTCGACCTCGAGGATCCGCGGCTGTAGCAGCTCCGCGTCGCTCGCGGTGGTGGAGCCGGTCTCGCCGCTGCTCACGCCACCGCTGTCGGTCCCATCCGCGTCGCCCGCCGTCGCCATGGGCGACGCGCTCGTGCCCCCCTCCGCGGTCGTCATCGGCGCGCCGTCGGTGCTGCCGCCACCTGTCCCTCCGGACATCTTCGAGTCGTAGGCTGCGAAGGCCGCGAACGACGGTGCATGATCGGCACAGGCGGGAAGGGTGAAAACGGCGAGGATGGCAGATGAGACCCAGCGGGACATGGGCGACCTCCACGCGCAGGCGCGCTCTCAAGAAACGGCCCTCTCCGCGCGGCCCGGGCCTGGTTCGCAGGACGTCTTCTCGTCGCGGGGCCCAGGCCTGCGGGGCGCGGACGATCAGGCCGCCGGGCGCATCTCGACTTCGTAGCCGAGGCTGCGGATGCGGCGCGCGAGTCGTGATGCGGTGCGCTGGCGGTCGTTGCGGTTGAAGTGCTCGGCACCGAGGTCGCGGTAGGGCTCGTGGTCGCGGAGGATCCCGTGGACTGCGGTGAGGATCGCCGCGGCAACGGCTCCGATCGCCTTCTTCTTGCCTTGCCGCGCTCGGACGCGGAGGAAGAGCGCCCGGAGATAGCCCTCCCCGCGGATGCTCGACCAGGCACACTGGATAAGCATCGTCTTGAGCCACGCGTTGCCCTTGCGCATGCGGTTGGAGCGGCGCTTGCCGGCGCTCTCGTCCATGCGTGGACACAGACCTGCCCAGGAGCGCAGGTGACCGGCCGAGCGGAAGCGGTTCATATCGACGCCGACCTCCGCGATGATGGCCTGCGCGGCCGTCGTTCCGACTCCAGGGATCGTCTGGAGCAGTTCGACGGCTTCAGAAAAAGGGCGGAGCTCGGCCTCGATCCGCTTCTCGACATCGGCGATCGACGCCTGCAGGGCGTCGATGAGCCGGAGATGCGTCGAGATGAGCATCCGGTGATGGTCGCGCACGCGGCCGTGGAGCGCCTCCATGAGCTTGCCGCGCTTGGCCTTCAGCGTCCCACGAGCAAGCCCCGCGAGCTTCTCCGGGTCGCTCTCGCCGGCGACCATCGCCTCGAGCATCGCCCGCCCGCTCTTCCCGAGGATGTTGGAGGCGACCGACGCGAGCTTGATGTTGCAGGTCTCCAGCACCTTCTGGATCCGCTGCGTGTGCTCGACGACCTCGCGCGAGAGCTGCTTCCGCGTCCGGGTCAAGTCCCGCAGATCCGCGATCGGCTCGGGTGGCACGAAGCTCGCGCGCACGAGCCCGTGTGCGATCAAGTCCGCGAGCCACATCGCGTCGTTCATGTCGGTCTTGCGCCCGGGCACGTTGCGGACTTCGTGCGCGTTCGCCAGCACCAGCTCGACACGGCCCGTGAGCACGGCCCAGACGGGCTTCCAGTACACGCCCGTCGCCTCCATCACTGCGATGACGCAGCCGCGGTCCTCGAGCCAATCGCCCAGCCCGATCAACTCCGAAGTGCTCGTGCCGAAGGTTCGAACCTCCCGGTCGACCTTGTTGCCCTTCATGCACCGCACGCAGGCGACGATGCTGTCCTTGTGGACATCCATGCCCGCGCACGTCCCGTACATCACTTCCATGACGTTCCTCCGTGAAGAACGCCGGCGCGAGGGCCCCTAACTCGAAGTCTCTCAAACGCGCTCCAGCGAGTCCCAGGACCCGCTGCTCGCAAACAAGGGTGCTCACGGGCCCTCCGGTCCAACTCAGAAACGGGCTCACCCTGCGCCAGTGCGTGAACGACCTCTTTGCCGGCATTCGCGGCAAAGCTAACCCAGTGTGCGAATCCGCGCCAAGCCCGCCATCGGCCTCCCGCGAGGGTTCCAGGGCCGTTTCATCCCCGCGGGTCGGCGCCAGCCGGTGGGTAACTCAGAATGAGTATACGAGGCCCGCACCACCTGCGCGGGCCCGGATACGTGAGGCTTGGCGGTTCGGCGCGAGCATGACGGCCAGTCCTGTAATCAAGCTTACACTTCCGGCAGCTAACAGCGCGGGCCAGGTCGCGTCGAGGCGGGTGTACCGGCGATCGGCCTCATGCACGGCGGCCCGCTCCGCCGGCGTGAAGTCGCGGTCCTCGGCGATCGCGTTGGCGGTGATGGTGGCGATCGTCGCATCGGCTCGCTCGCGGTTGGCCAGCGCGCCCGCCATGCCGCCGAGGAGACCGACGCCAACCGCGGAGAGGACCGAACCGCCGATGAGCCGGCCCTGGGGGCGTCGCGGTCGTGGACTGTCCTTCAGGACAGGGAGCGGTGCAGGGCCTTCAGTTTTGTTCTCCGGCGCGGCCACGCTCTCGCCGTCGATGGCCGCCGTCACGGAAACATCCTCTCCGGACGCCTTTGTGCCCGACTGCGAATCCTCGGGCGTCGCGTCGGGGAGCGGTGAAGCGGGACAGGCGTCGCCCGCGAGCGCAGCGTCCTGGGCTTCGAGCTCGGCCCAGAACGCCCGCTCATCATCATCCACGAAGACGTCACGGGCACGGACGGTGCGCGCGAGGTCGAGGGCGCGGCAGAGGTGTTCGATGTCCTGGGTCTCGCGGTGGAGCGCGCGCAGGCAGTCATGGGCGCCCGCGAGGGCGTCGGGCGGGTGAACGTCGGGATCCTTCGCGCGCTCGAGGTACAGCTCCAGCGCACGCTCGAGCTCGCCGGCATTGAAGGCCGCCCGTGCGGCTTCTTCAGACGGTGGGGCGAGCATCGACAGGACGAGGGCGAGGTGGAGGGTCATCGTCGGCTCCTACGGGGCTGCGAAGAAGGTGTGTTGGCGTTGGCCGCTGCTCACCGCCAGGCCGAAGCGCTCCAGCGCCTCGCGGACGCACCGCGACGCGTCGGACCCCGAGGCCACGCCACGCACGCTCGGCAGCTCCCCGGCCGAGAGTGTGACGACCAGCGGCTTGATCGTCGCGCCCGACTTCTCCATGCACCGGCGCGCGTGGGCCTCCGCGCGACGCATGCGAATCTCCCAGGAAGCGGCCGGACGCCGCCCCCCGGCTGGGTGAGGCGCTCCACTGGAGCTCACGGGGGACGGGTCGCGTTGAGGCGTGCTCGTTGAGATCTGCGTGTCGGTGCTGGCCGGCGTGAGCGCCGCGGCGGGAGGCGCGTCGCTTGTGCGCGGCGGCCGTGCCACAGGACCCGGGTCGACGTCGCGTACCGCATCGATCGAGGGATCAAGCGGCGCGTCGCGCGACGGCAAAACCTCGACCGTCCCAGCAGGCGGCGTCGACGCGGGCATGCTGAGCAGCACGGACCCGGCCGCGACAGCCCCGAGCACGAAGGATCCCGCCGACGCCGCCGCGACCGCGCTCATCCACCAGCGGGGCGAGGGCCGCGTCGCGCGGGCCGACAGATCCGAGCGCACGATCTCGAGCGACCGGACCAGGTCATCCATCGTCCGGTGACGCTCCGCCCCGATCATCGACGCTCCGCGCCGCAACTCCGCCACCAGCGGCGCGAGCTCGGGCGCGAACTCCTCCGGGCGGATCTCCCGGTGTTGGTAGGTCTCCCGCGAATACAGGACGCGGCCCGTGATCATCTCGTAGAGCAGGACGCAGACCGAGAAGACGTCCGTCTGCGGCGAGACCTTGCCCTCGTTGAGCCAGAGCGGACACGTGTAGGCGGCGGCGCCGATGAACTCGCTCTCTCGCGTCCGCCATCGCTTGCGCACGTCGGTGGGATCGCGCAGGTGCGGCTGGCTGTAATAGTCCTCGGTCAGCAGCGCCGCGCCGAAGTCGATCAGACGCACGCGATCGCCGGCCTCGATGATGACGTTGTCGGGCTTCACGTCCCGGTGGATGACGCCGACCTCATGGACCGCCGTCAGCACGCGAGCGAGGTCGATCGCCAGCGCGAGCGCCCGTAGCGGTTCGATCGGACCACGGCGCAGGTGGGCGCGGATCGTCTCACCGCTGATGACCTCCATCGTGAAGTAGGGCTCGCCGGTCGCCGTCTCGCCGATGTCGTGGATCGCCGGGACACCCCGGTGCCGGATCGCCGCCAGCGCGCGGTACTCTCGCCGGAAGCGCTCGGCGCTGCCCGCGAAGCTGCGGCGGATCCGCTTGAGCGCCACGTTGCGGCAGGCCCGTCGATCGTAGGCGAGATGAACGATCCCCATGCCGCCAGCTCCGAGATCGCGGATCACCTCGTAGCGGTCCGCGAAGAGACCTTGCGGCAGGGGCGTGACGCCCTCGTCGTCGATGGGCTCCGCCAGCAGCGGCGAGACGTCGAGTGGGTCGATCGGCGGGAAGGAGATGTCCGGACGGAACGCCATGTCGTGCTCCTGGATCACGGGGGCGCCGGCAACGAGGCGAACAGGTCACAGACATTCCGGTGCCCCTGGCTCTCCAGCGGCGAGTCGTCGGTGAGGTCGCTGCGCTCGGTCCAGCCGACGAAGCCGCGCTCGAGCGCCCCGGCGAGCCGCCTCGAACAGTGACACCCGTTGCGAGGGTTGATGTGCTCGCACATGGGCGCGAGGTAGGCCTCAAGCTCTCGCAGCGAGCGCTGATAGTTGGTTCGAGCGGCCTCGACGCTGGTGAAGGTCTGCGCCGCCTGCTCGAACGGCAGCCCGAGGATTTCGGTCAGCACGAACGCGGCGCGCGGACCGGCGGGCACGTTGAGCAGCGTGCTGGTCAGGCAGGTCCGCTGGAGCTCGCGCTGGAGCACATACAGCCGGCGCACGTCGCCGCGGAGCAGCGGGTGGTCGAGGTCGAGGACGGCCGTCGGATCGTAGCGTCCGAGCGCCTCGTCGATGTCCGAGTGGCGGCCCCGGTGCTTCATGAAGAAGCGCACCAGCGCCGCGAGCCGCATCGTCAAGTCCGTGACCACGGGGCCGGCCGCGCGACGCGCAGCGGCGCCGGCTTCCTGTGAGCCGGTCATCCACGCGGCGAATTGCACGACGAGCGGGTGTTCCTCGTGGTCTCCGAAAACGGGAGGGCTGTCGGTGTCCGCGGAAGCCATCGCGACCAACTTGCCATAATCATCCCTGCATGCGGATCCCAAAACTTCTTCACGTTCGGCGGGGCCTCGAACGAGGGAGCGGTCGCCCGGCGAGCAGCGCGAGACCTCGACGGTCCCGCACGAGGATCCGCCGTGGACGAACAGCGATGAGGCCGCGCCGCTCGAGGAGGGAGACCGTGAGCGCAACGCTGTCATCCCTGGCGCCGACCTGCTCGGCGATCTTCGTGAGGCTCGGCACCCGCACCAGGAGGCCACCGCGTTCGCGCCGGCCCGCGGTCGTCGCCTGGTCCAAGAGGTACGCCGAAACCTTCGCCGCGGCCGACAGCGGCGCCGGCGCTGGCCTCGCCAGGGTCGAGGGCGCCTCGAAGAGCTCGGTGAGCGTCATCCGGCGCAGCTCCGGGGCTGCCGTGAGCAGGTCGCGCAGGTCGGCGAGAGTGACGTCGCCGGACTCCCGCAGCAGCGCCACGACGCCCTCCAAGCAGCGGCGCTTGTACTGCGCCAGGAACTCGTCAGGCGACATCGAGCCACGCGTATCACAGACCGGCCGGCGTCACAAGGATCGGCGGCCGCGACGGCGCGCGAGGCGCAAGCGACCAGGGGGCAATGCTCAGTCCGATGCTCACTACACGCTCGACGCGTCCGGGCTCCCCTTCGGAGACGAAGTTTACTTCATTGCTACGCCTGGTCACGGAATGGGTCAGCAGCAAGGCGAGTCTGCCGCGACGGTGGACGTGAATTCCGATCCTTACTAAAGGTCTCCCGGGCGTCTCCGACGACAGCGGCGCACCATGTGGTCGCCCTGCGCCCTTCGGCCCTCGCCCGCGGCAATTCGGGTCTGCGCCCTCGCGCGACACCTCGGCGCCGGGGCTGACTACGCGCTCGGCGAGATCGACGGTGCGGAGACCGGGACCTGAGAAGCCGGCTGCGGCCAGGTGATGCGGAGCTTGATGATCCGGCGCTTCAGGGCGTGCCGCGTGATCCCGAGGAGCTTGGCCGCATTGACGATGTTGCCGCCTTGATCGAGCGCCGCGAGGCAGAGGCGCCGCTCGGCGGCTGCGAGGTTGAAGTCTTCGAGGACAAGCTGAGGCATGACGACCTTCTACCGCGCCGACCTGGTCTCGTGCAGATAAAGTCGTTGGCCTGGGGTCCTTCGTCGACCGGCCCAGCCCGGCCGCTTGATGCCGCAGGTTGACGCCCCGCGACGGCCTCGCGGCGCACCACTCCGACGACCTCGAGCGGCTGGGCTCTCGCCACTTCGCGCCGGGCGGGCCGCGCGGGCCCAGCAAACCGCGGCCGATAGGGCACGCGGAAGCCGCTGGGCCTGCGCCGCCGATGAACTGATCGTCGAACACGGGCACGCCGGGGACGTCGAGGCGCGGTCGGGACGATGCCTGCGGCGTGCCGGTCGTCGCGCTCGGCGCCGGGTCGATGCTGAAAGTCGGGTGTTGGTCGGCTCCGACCTGTTCTGACGAATCCTCGTGCTCGAGCGATGCCTGCTCGTCGACCCGAGAAGGATGCGCGGGGAGCGACCCCTGCTGGCCTACTTGATTGGTAGCAGTTGGTGCTGGGATCGACGAGATCTCGCCGAGGGGACGCGGCCGATCGGGCCGGTCTCCCGCGTCAGGCGCCAACACCAACGGCTCGTCCGTTGCCGCAGTATCTTGCTCGATCGGCGCGTGGCGTGGGGCTGGTTCGACAGTAAGCCCGGCGAGCTGATGCAGAAGGACGACGAGTTGGGTCCGCTCCTGAGCGAAGGCGTCGAGCTGGCCGGTCAGCGCGCGGCGCTGGGCCTCCCACACTGCCTGCTCCGCCGTTCGGACTTCCTCGGCCTCGCGTCGGACCTGAGCGACTGCAAACATCGCGGCGAGGAGCATCACCAGAGAAGCCCCGCCGATCTGGCCAAGCGCCGCCGTGGCCGGCTCCTCGATGGTGCGCGAGTCGGCTGTCATGGACTCGGCAGCGTTGGCACTCGGGCGTGGCTCGCTGTCCCTCGGGTCAGGTGGCGCAGCGTTGCGCGCAGCTCCGCCGATCACCTCGTCCGCGGCACCGCCGCCCGAAGTGGCTGCGCCGGCGGTCGACCATCTTGCGGCCTGCTCGGCGGCTCCGACCCCGACACTGGCGTCAGCAGCGCCTTCGGACTTGCCTGTCGTCTGCTCGGCAGTGCTCCTGCTCTGCCTGCCCAGAAGATCCCTGAGCCACGAGTTCGACGCCACCTGGCTGTCGGCCTCAGGTCGTTCTCGCGGTCCGGGACCGCCGGTCGGCCCGGACTCGCCCGGAGCCCCCCGCTGGTTCGCCGCGGCCTCGTGGAGCCGCAGGCGCCCCGTCGTCTCCTTGCACAGCCGGACGTGCAACGCTGACCGCGGATCGGCCAGCCCCTCCAGGTTGATGCGCCACGTCCGTTCCTTCTTGTCGCGCGCGACGAGGCATGTCTTCGCCCTGCGCAGCAGGTTGAGCACGTCCGCGAACGTCTCGATCCTGACCTCGAACCACGGGGCGCGCTCCTTGATCTCCGCGAGGATCTTGCCGCTCAGCCCCACGAGGTTGGGGCAGTTGCTGAGGGCAAGCCGCAGCAGCGCGCCGAGCACCGCGCGCAGCTTTGTCTTGCCCTTGAGCTTCTGGCCGGGCTGCTTCAGCGCCTCGGCCCGACGTGCGATGTCCTCGAAGCAGCTCCGCAGCACCTCCGAGATCGACGGCCCCCTTCCTACATCGATCGGCGAGCCGCGCACGATCCGGATGTGGTGCGCCTGGATCGCGGGCGACGGCTCGACCGGGACCTCGGCCAGGCTCTCGGCCGTGTCGCCGCCACAGCGCACCATCGCGCTCGCACTGCGCGGGCGGTGGAAGCGGAGCATTCGATCGACATCGACTTCGCCGAGCCCGAGCGGCGACTTGACGTCCAGCACCACCCGCGACCTGCCCTCGACATAGACCACCGCGATCCGCTCCCCGAGCGCTGATAGCAGCACCGCCGCCTTGCCGAGCTGCACCACGCCCACCAGCGAGCAGCCCTGCGCCGGAAGGAATCGATATCGAGCACCACCGACCCGCGCGGACGGCGGCGGGAACAGGCGCGGGTCCTCGAACCGCGCGTCTGCCTGGTCGAGCCGCGAGAGGACCCCGAACACGTGCCCGAAGTCCCCGACCGCCAGCGGCACGACCGCCCGCTCGGCAGTGTGGACATAAGAGATGGTCCAGCGCGAGCGGTCCTCGAGTCGACCGCAGAACTGCAATTCGCCGCTGGGAAATTCTCGGGTCTTGACGGAGGGCCGTAGCTCGCCCGCGCAGTACGCCTGGTACTCCGCCACCGCCTGGTCGATGAGCCACTCATCGGACTCCGCCGCCTCGCCCACAATCCCCCGCGGCGCGAACGCTAGCACAGCAGGGCTCTGTGTCCCGCCAATTGGGAGCCGGCAAGACCGCCGCCGACAGGAGTTTCCTGCACCAACTGCAGTTGGGCCCTCAACGCCAGTTGGTGTCTACTCGCCGAAGCCCGCCGACAGCCCGGGTGGACGCGGTCCTGGCGGAGCCGCTGCGGGCCCTGCCGGAGACCCATCCAGGCCCTTTTCGGGGACCGACGTCCGAACCTATCGGGGACCGATGCTCGAACCTATCGGGGACTTTTGGCCCAGCGAGCAGCCTGCTCGATGCAGCGCCGCGCACTCTCGCACTGTCACAATCTGTTCAGTGGTCGAAAATAATTTCGACTCATCCACTTGCACATCGCTGAATGATCGGCTTGTCTGCACCCGTCACGGAGGCATGGGATTGATACGGCGGATGGTTGTCACTACAGCGCGCGGTGATTTCATCACCGATCTGGACATCGAGGAGCGCCAGATCGTCGGAGCCCTATGCGCCTGGCTCGGCCTACTGCCCGACGCCGGCATCTACATCGACGGCGAGCTCGTTCCGGACGAGGTGCGAGTGGCGATTCGATTCGCTCTGGCCTCCGAGACAGCTCCATCGCCGGCGGTCCAGGTCGCCCCGGTCCCCCCGCCCGAGCCCGAGAAGCTGAGGGACTACACGGAGACCCTGCAACGGGCTTTTGACGACCTGCGCCAGGGCCACGTCCAGACGCTCCGCGACATGCAGGACTGCGCCCGGCGGTTCAGCGAGATGTGGCTCGAGCGCGAGCGGCAGTTCGCCGACGAGGCAGCGCGGCAGCGGGAGTTGACGGGCAAGAGCCTCGCCGACGTCGACCTGCTCGGCCGGAGCGTCAAGGCCGTGCAGCTCGAGGACGTGATCGCCCTGTCGACCGCCCGATCGGGAGCGCGGGCGGGTTCCGGCGATCGCATCACCGTCATGGACTTCATCGGCGGGCTCTTCAAGACATTCACCGGCGAGAACTAGGAAGGAACGGAAGATGGCCCAGAGAACAACCTTGTCCGCAGGACAGCTCCTCGCCCAGGCCGAGGGCTCGATCGGCACGACGGTGCGCGCCGCCGTCGCCGACTATTACAAGGGCCGCGACCTCGGCACCGCGCAGACGATCCGCCGCGCCGACACCGACACGGAGGCGGCTCGATACGTCACCGCGATGCGTCAAGGCCGGATCCACGAGGTCGTCATGGTCGCGGCGAGCGCCGCCCTCGGCGCGATCACGGGTGCCCTGTCGCAGAAGGCCGTCGACAACGCGATGGTGGGCGGCGTGCCGCCCGTGACCGCCCTCGGCGCCGTGCCGACGGTCGCCGGCATGGCGCTGCCGATCAGCCTCTCGGGCCGCTCGATGCTCGCGGCCGGCGGCCTCTCGTACATCACCGGCGCCATCATCTACTCGATGCTCGCGCCGAAGGCGGAGGCCAGGCCGTGACGAGGCCCATCTTCGCGCCGGTGCGGCGCATCCTGAGGGGGCACTCCGGCCGCGCGCTCGTTCACGCCGTCGACGATGCCGGCCTCGAGTACAAGATCGAGGTTCCCCTCGAGGCGGTCCAGGGCGTCGACCTCGAGCAGGACCACGTCCTTGTCCTGACGTGGTCTCTGCAGGCCAGCCCCAGCGCCGCCACGCCGCCGGCGAACCCGGCGCCGACGCCTCGCCGCGCCACGCCCAGTGACGTCGATCGGGCGTTCATGGAGCTGATGGCCGGCACGCGCGCCTCGACGGCTGTCACAGCAGAAGTCGACCCGACCTCGCAGGCCTCCGGCCCACAGGGCCTCGCCGAGTTGCTCGGCATCAAGCGCGCCTGATCTGAACTTCTCGACATTCAACGTGCCCTCGCCCATCGGCCGGGGGCCAGGATCGCTCACGCAAAATCAGGAGACACAATGGATTCGAACACGGAAGAGAATCTGAACTACCTCGCCGACCAGATCATGAAGCGACTCGACGGCAGGGGCATCTCGGGCATCCCGGGGATGCTGCCCGCCGCTGGCGGCGAACTGCCCGCGTGCGGGCTCGGCACGCCGAAGGTCGGCTGCGAGAACCTGCTCTACGCGCCGATCACGGTGGCCCGCTTCTACCGCGGCGGCCGCACCAACATCGACCAGGTCGTCGAGGGCCAGATTCCGGTCGCCCCGGGCTCGTCGGTCGTGCTCACCCAGCCCGCGCACCCGCCCTGGGCCACCGGCTGCTACGTGCTGCGCTACAGGCTCGCCAACAACGCCAACAACCACGACGACATCAGGATCGAGTGGTTCGTCGACGCCGAGCCGCTCGACGCGCTCCAGTACGGCAGCGAAATCTACAACAACGACAATACCGTGATCGGCGAGGGCAAGCTGCCGATCCCGCTGGCAATGGGCGAGCACTGCTGCATCGGCGGCAACAACCGTCTGCGCGTTCGCATCACCCACCTCGGTAACGCCAACCAGATCGAGAACATCCGCCTGCACGTCGAGCACGCGAGCGCGGTCAAGTGCTGCTCCGGGTGCGCCGCGGGGCGTTCGTGCCAGCGCGGGTGCAGCGGCGGGGGCGGCAAGTAGGAGCCGGCGATGAACAAGATCAAGCTGATCATCCGCGGCGGCTTCGACGGGCAGACGCCCGTCACGCAGGCGCCGACCTTCCGGCTCGTCGAGGGCTGGAACGAGGCCGAGCTGACGGCCCCCGCGGGCATTCTCCCCGCCGGACTCTGGGGGCAGGTCCCCGCCGGCGACCCCTACGTCCTGCACGCGTCCGTCCTGACCGTGGCGCCGATCGCCCCGCAGACTTTCATCGAGGTCCAGACCGGTGAGCCGACCCATGTCCGGGCGAGGTACACCCCCAGCGCGGACAACATGCGCCTCACGCTCGTCCGCCCGAGCGACAAGATCCGTGTATTCACGCCGCCGCAGGGGCTCGTCAAGCTCGAGCTGCTCGTCGAGAGCATCGGCGGCGTCAACGAGCTCGGCTCGCGCCTGTACGAGTGGTCCGACGGCCTGAGCCGCTCGCGCGACACGGGCGTCCGCACGTTGCGGATCGAAGCCGACCTCACCCTGCCGGGATGGCTCGGCACGATGCACGTGATCTACGACAGCGCCAACCCCGGCAACGTCACCCTCCCGCCGCGCGTGATCGTGCCGCTCGACGCCGTCCTCACGGTCACGCGGAGGGGCCCCGGCATCCCCACGCTGCACGCCGCGGCGGGTGATTCGTTCGCGGGCGGCGTCATCGCGCAGATGATCCAACGCAGCGGGATCATCATGAACAACGGCGAGCAGTGGACCTGGGTCGCCGACTGATTCGAGGCACCACGACTCATTCGTCAAGGAGCATCCCCATGGCCATCATCGATCGACATCGCGTCGCCCGCCTCATCGAGCTGTCGGCGGCCGAGCGCACCCTCAAGGGGCCCGAACGCCAGCTGCGTGAGGAGGACGTCAAGTTGCTGATCAAGGCGGCCTACGACGACGCCACCGACGCGGCGCGCGCCGAGTTCATGGCGCGCGTGCAGAAGATGCCGACGAGCGCCTGGCCATGGTCGGCCGTGCAAGCGATGGCGCCGCGCGGCGGCGGGGGGGGCGGGAGCCTCGGGGTCGTCGTCGCGGTGCAGCGGCCGCTCATGGCGCCCGCGCTGCTCGTGCTGATCCGCGGCCAGGCGGACTCGGCCGACATCGATTCCGGCAATCGACTTCCTGACCCGGGCGCGCCGGGGGCCGAGGAGTGGGTGCCGCTGCACATGGCCCTCGACGCCTGGGATACGCAGACGCTCAAGAAGGCGATCGGGCCGCTGGGCTGGACCAGCATGCTGGGCACCACTTCGGGACAGGTCCCGAAGGACACAGGCGGCGGCGAGGCGCCTGCGCCGAACGTCGCGCCGAGTGCGCCGAGCGGCGGGGCGCCGTCCGACAACGTGCCCACGCCCCAGACGCCGGCGGTGCCCGCCACGATCACCTGGCGCCGCCCGGCCGTGATCGCCGCGGGGGCGGCGGTCGCCGTCGCGGCTGGGGTGGCCGTCTACTCGATCGGCCAGAGCCGAAGCCGCCGCGAGCTCGAGGACATGCTCTCGCGACTGGAGGCGGAGCGATGAGCCGGGTCTGGATCACCTTGGGCACGGCGCTCGGGGTCGTGGGCGTCGGCGGCGCGCTCCTCTACAGCCGGCGGGCGAGCGCGGCGAGCCTCCCGCCTTCCGCGCCCGAGCAGGACGCTCCGCCGCCAGCCGTCGAGCTGCCGCCGCTGCCGCGCGCCCGCGACGTCAAGGGCGACCTCTCGACCAACTGGGGCGAGACGCCCGTCGACCTCCGGCCGCTCTTCATGTTGATGGAGGAGGTTGCGAAGATCCCGGGCTCGTCCCGCGTGTTCGCGGTGATCGCCTACCGCGAGTCTCGCTTCGTCACCACCGCCCACAACGGCAACGCGACGGGCGAGCAGGACGAGCGCGACAGCTCGCGCCGCGCCTACGACAACAACAAGGAGCGCAATCCGCCGCTGCGCTACGGGGAAGCAGCCGCGAACTTCGGCAGCGGCGGCCTCTTCGGACTGCTCGCCCCGTACTTCCTGTGGACGGGCGTGCCCGAGGTCGGCAAGCAGGCGCCGCTGCTCAACGCTTCGCCCGAGCTGCTCTTCCAGCCGCGCGCCGCGGCCTTCGGCGCCGCGGTGTACATGCAGCGAATCCTCAAGAACTACCGGATCGACGACATCGCCGACATCAAAGTCGGCTGGGCCAACCCGTCACTGCTCGGCAGCGGGCGCGGCGGAACGAAGTACCACGACGTCCGCGTTCGCTTCCTCACCGACGCGGTCGCGCTCAACGTCGACCTCACCGACGCGACGACGATCCCGCCGAAGCTCGACGCCTCGGCCTGGCCCGGCGTGCTCGCCGTGTTCGCCGGCCTGGTCGGCGCGCTGCCCAAGGAGCTCGCATGACCTTCGACCTCAACTGCTATGGCGAGGGCATCAAGAGCCTCGCCGACCTCGTCGGCGACTTCGACCTGCGCTCGCCGATGGACGTGCATGCCTGGTATCGCATCGAGTGGCAGGCGATCGCCGAGCTGCTCGGCTTCTCGCAGGAGCTCGAGGCGACGCTCGCCCCGCTCCGCGTCATCAGCGATCGTGTGAGCGCCACCAACCAGGCCGGCCTCGACGCGTTCGCGCGGTGGCTCCGCCGGCAGCGACCTGGCCTGAGCGACAGCCATGCGCGCACCCAAGAGGCTGTACTCGCGCAACTGCTCACCGCCGGCGAGGCGCGCAGCGAGCTGTGGCGCGTGTCCGCCGACCCGACGACCCTCGCCGCCGGCGCCTGCTACGACGACGGCGGTCAGCTCCGCCGCGCGTTCTACCCCGACACCGCGCCAGGCTACTTCGGCGACGGCTGGAGCGGCCCGCCGCCGCGGGCCGAGAGCACGTGCGGCTGGACCACGCCGCTCGTGCTGCACCTCGGCACCTTCCCGTGGGTGTACAGTTCGCGGCTCGACGGTCCCCCCATCGGCGCGCGCTGGACCTCGGCCAACGCCTCGCCAGCGCTCACCGGCATGCGAGCCATGGCGCGGCAACTCGATCCCGCCGGCAACCTCCGCCAGGACGCCCGCCAGGTCGCCGCGATCTACGAGCACTTCACCGCCCACACCGCGCCGCTCGTGGCTCGCCTGCCGGTCTATCAGTCGGGCCGCGCAGTGCCTGGGCAGCTCTATCGCCGCGCGGGCTTCCTGTATGTCCATCAGGGCAGCCTGCACCTCGAGGGCCTGAGCGGCCCCCGCGGACGAATCACCGCCCCGGCCTACAACTACGTGCTGCGGCGCTTCGCCTGCTTCTTCGCGTTGCGCCGAGCGGCACTTCGCGCCCTGATCGCGCTGCCCTCCGACGTGCAGCGCATCGCCGAGAGCTCGACCGACCCGTGCCTGCGCCGGCACGTCGAGGAGGTGGCCCGTGCCGGCTGAACGCTGTCCCGAAGGCTCGACGGGCGGAACCGCGCTGGACTACCCTGGGTTCATGCGCATCAGCACCATCATCCTCTCCGCGTTCCTGTTCACCCTCATCACCAGCGCCGGCTGCAAGGACGAAGCGCCCCCAAACACCCCCGGCGAGTTCGGCGACCCGTGCATCGAAGGTTCGAGCGTTGGCACCCCGGACGGCTGCGCCGAGGGCCTCACGTGCTGGAAGGGGTACTGCGAAGAAGTTTGCGCCAACAATGATGACTGCCAGCCTGTCGACGGATGGACGCACGAATGCGTCGCTGGGCAGTGTCAGATCCTTTGTGGGCCGGACAGCTCTTGCCCCGAAACCCTCGCCACGCCCATGGAGTGCTGGATCAATGGGATGTGGTGTGCTGCCAGAGATGATTAGCGATGCTCGTCAACCCGAACAGCCGACTATTCGATCGCGTCCCAGAGCTATTCGTCAGCCCGTTCCCTGGCGCGGATGCCTACGCGGATGATGCGTTCAAGGCACTCTTAAGCCGCGCGAGCGGAGACGGCCTGCGCTCCGTCGAGCAGGCTCTCATCACCCAGGCTGGAGCGGAGGCCTGGAATCAAGCCACGCAGATGGTGTGGAAGCAGAAGGCGACCCTTGCCGGCGATCTGCTCGCGGACGTGTGGTCGAAGGTGTCCTGGATCGACAAGCGAACGGACGCTATCGCCGGTATCCTCGCCGAGATCCCCTTCCCACTCACGACAGACCCCGAACAGCTCGTCGGGGCGATCGCAAACATGGCCGTGGACCTCGCGCTGGACGCGATTACCGCCGTCCCTGTCGTGGGATGGATCGCGGGGATCGTTGTCGGCATCGGCAAGGCTATTGCCCCCATATTCAAGGACCTGATCGACCCCCAGGTCCCGCCGGAGCGTCGTGCCGTCCTTCCATGGCGGCGTTACAACGAGGCGCTCGATCAGGACTGGGTACGCTCTTTCATCAGGCTGGAAGCCTCGGGATCTGACTGGACGGGAACCTTCTCCCCCCCGACAGAGCCGAAGCCGTGGTCCCTCGCCGACGGCGTGGACGAAGACGGCAACATCATCGGCCAGGTCCTCGCGCCGTTCTCGGGCAAGTCCGTCGCGTGGAACGGCGCCTACGGCTGCCTCCCGGGCACTTTCCGCGTCGCCGGCATCCTCCAGTACCGCGGCCGCCCGCAGCCTCCCGACTCGGCGCTGCGCTACTACAACGACGGCACCCTGATCCACCTCTACGGCGACTTCACGCAGACGGGCGACTTCTACCCCTCGCTACAGCAGCTCGCGGGCACCACCTGGCAGCAGATCGCCGCCGGCGGCCCCGACACCTACAAGGTCGACTGCGCCGCGCTCGAGAAACTGTGGCGCGACTGGTTCACCGCGCTCTACACCTCGGTGCTCGACCAGGGCCACGGCGACTGGCTGCTCGGCTACCTCGCGCGCGAGGTCCACGGCGAGTGGCGCCTCGGCGCCTCGGCCTCCGGCGCCCTGCGTGCCGAGGCGACCGACGGCACCACCGTCCCGCTGGTCACCCGCGCCACCTTCAAGGACGGCACCCTGGCGACACCGAAGTCGCGGACGCTCTGCATGTACAGCGACCGCGTGGCCAAGGGCAAGCCGACTACGCAGAGCGGCTACCTCCCGAACAAATGGTCGCGCGATCCGAGGACGAACGAGTACATCGCGCCGCCGTTGTACGCCCAGACCCGCGGCGACGGCTTCGTTTGCTTCCCCTGGCCCCCGGCCGAGTTGCTGCTCTCCCAGTTCAAGCGGGCCGACGATGCCATCGTGCTCCCTGCCGTCCGGGCCGTCGCGCAGCTCCAGCGGCGCCGGCTCTCGCGCAGCCTCGACTGCGCGTATGTCCGCCCCGAGGCCGTGGGCGACAAGCCGGCCTATGCCGCCTTCCGCGACGAGTCGCTGCGCGCGCACTGCATCGAGATGCGCAAGCGCCTGCTCAAGCACCCGTCGCGGATGCTCGTCGAGTACGAGACCGCTCGCGAGGTCGACCCCGAGTACGCGAACGCCCTCAAAGAGGCCGGTGTGCCGACCAACGCGATCCAGCGCGGGGCCGTCAAGCTCAACATCCGCGGCTCGGCCGGCGCTGAGCCCCTCGATCCGCAGGCACCGGCGCCAGAGCGGCCCCTGCGGCTGCAAGGCGGCCTGCCATTCGACCCGGCACCCGAGCGACACCGCGGCGGCCCCAGGTGGCTCGGCCCCGCAGTACTCGGCGGCGCCGCGCTCGCCACCACGATCGCCGTGGCGGTCGGCGTGGCGAAGAGTCGGGCCAATACACGATAGGAAGGTGAGATGTGAAGTGGGGAGTTCAACACGTCAAGGTGACCCTCGAGAGCGACTCCGGCGAGACCGTCGTGATCGAGCAGGACGCGAACGGCCGCGTCAAGTGTGAGCCGGCCCGGACGGACAAGCGGGAGCGCGCCGCGAACACGCGCCCTCAGCGGGCGACCGCGGCCGACGCCGGGACGCCGGCGAAGCCGAAGACCGAGCCCAGACGGGTCAAGACCGAAGCCAAGCGCAGCGAGGACGCTGCGTCCAAAGCCAACGCCGATACCAGGCCGCGGGCGAAGGCGGACGCCAAGCCGAGGGCCGAGGCCGCCGCCGCACCGAAGGCCAAGCCCGACGCGAAGCAGGCCCGCGCCAACCAGACTCCTCCGCCGCGAAAGGACCGCCGCTTGCCGCTCGAGTGGGAGCCGACCACGGATCACGGGTACGAGGGCTTCACCGCTGCCTCGGGCGTGGGCGTGTTCAAGGTCCTATACGCCAAGGACTCGCAATGGGCCCTGTTCTACGAGGTTAAGGGCTTCAGCGCCAAACACCTCGGCTGCTTCGGGAAGCTGCGGCCGGCTCAGACGGAAGCCCAGAAGCGCCACAACGAAGGCTGGCCGCAGTCCGGCGGCGAGTCCATCACGGCGGACCAGATCGCGCACGCCTGCCCGGTGCCGAGCGGAAGGAGCCAGGAGGAGGACGAAGAAATGACGACGCCAGCAGAAGCCGCGCCGGAGCAGGAGAAGCCCGCGCGCCAGAAGCCCACGCGCCGCAAGCCGACGCCGAAGGCCGAGGAGAAGCCCGAGCCCGCGGAACCCGCTCCGAAGGAGGAGCCGACCGCGGAGGAGCCCGCGCCAAAGACCGACGCGGAGCGCGACGAGGAGCTGATGAATAGCTTCGCCAGCAAGCTCGACGGTGTGCTCGACGAGGACGATGATGACTGACATGTCTTATCAGCCAGGTTCGATCTACAAGATCGGCGGCCGGCGCTACGTCGACAGCCAGGCCGTCCTCAACCTCTCCAGAACGCACGAGGTCGTCGCGCACCAAGATGGCTGGCGCGTCATCGTCGACGACGGGGCGGTCCAGTGCGCCCGCGTCGAGGACCGCCCCGAGCTCCCGCGCCAGCGCGGCGCCCTCTACGAGCTGTCGGCCCAGGGAGGAGCCAGCCTCAAGGCGCAGCGCGCCGCGTGGCTGTCGCAGGGCCTCCTCGAGCCCGCCGGCACCTTCGACACCTGGCCCGGGGAGCCGCCGGCGAAGGCGGGTTGCGGTTGCGGCAAGACCTGCGGCTGCGCCCCGTGTCGCCTGAAGCACGGCCACCACCACGACCACGAGGAGCAGTCGTCATGACGCCGGCCGAGGTTCTCAACAAGCTCTTGCCTCGCTGGCGCGCTGATCTGCCGCCGAGCTACTCGCCCGAGTACATCGACGGATTCATTCGCCGCAACCGCCCTGCGCTCGAGGCGGTGGTCGACCGCGCGATGATGCTGCGCCGGATCAAGCGCGGCCACCCGCCGAAGACGGTCGACGAGTGGGCGGCCTACACGCGGCTCGTCGCACGTGAGCGGGCGCGGGACCAGGAGCCCGACGCCGCGGTGGTCAAGCGCGTCATGAAGCGCATGGACAAGATGCTCGCGCGTGACAACAGCGCCGCCGGGCAGGAGGCCGCGGGCGCGCTGGGCCTCGACTACGCCGAGCTGCGTGCCGATGCGATCCTCCTCCGCCAGGCCGGCTGGGACGCTGTCCCGCTGCTCCTGCGCCGGCCCTCGCTGGCGATCCTCTCCGCGGGCTCCGTCGCCGTCGCGCTCGACGCCCAGGGCGGCCTGCACTTCTACCCGGGCCACGAGGACAGCGGCGCGAGGATCCGCGCCGACGTCGCGGACGCGCAGGCACGGGTGAAGCAGCTCCGCGATGGCATCGCTGATGCTGCCCGCTTCGAGCGGTACGCCAAGGCCCTCTGGGCCCGCGCCCGGGCCGCCGGCACCTCGACGGCGCCGCCACCCGAGATCGAGACGCCGGCCGACCTGCGCGACAAATCGTGGCGCACCGAGGCGAACCTCCGGGCCATGCGCCTCGTGCTGTCCAAAGAGCCAGGCGAGCTCACGACCGAGGATCTCCAGGCTCTCGCGCAATACTCGGGCTGGGGCGGCCTGTCGATCGAGGGCGTCAAGAAGATGCTCCCGCCCGAGCTCGTCCCCGAGTCCTTCGGGCTGATCCACGAGTACTACACTCCGTCTGCGATCACCGAGGCGATCGCCGAGACCCTGTGCCCGCTGCTGCCCGAGCTCGCCGGCAACGACGGCATCGTCCGGGCCCTCGAGCCCAGCGCGGGCGTCGGGCGGCTGATCCGCGCCTTCAGCCCGCGGCGCTGCCTCGCGCTCGAGGCCGGCGGACAGATCAAGAAGATCGCCTGGACCGCCGTCGAGTTCTCCAAGGTCAGCTCGACGCTGCTCCGCGCGCTGCGGCCGGACGTCGACCTCTATCCCATGCCCTTCGAGCGGTGGGTCCGCGACGAGGGCCCGCGCTACCAGGGCACCTTTGGCCTCATCGTCTCGAACCCGCCCTACGGCGAGCGCGGCGCGATGGCCCGCGAGGACACCGACGATTTTTATAAGGAGAAGCGCGCCTTCGCCTACTTCATGCGCCGCGCGCTCGACCTCCTGGTCCCCGGCGGCGTCGGCGTGTTCCTGATCCCCGCCGGCTTCCTCAGCGGCAACCTCAACCGCGGACTGCGCGAGAAGCTGCTGCGGCGCCATCACCTGCTCGGCGCCTTCCGCCTGCCCAGCCACGATCGCAAGGACCGCGAGACGGTGCCCGGCGCCTCGGTGGTGATGGACGTCGTGTTTTGGCGCAGCCGCGGGGGCGAGCTCACCGAGGTCGACGAGGCCGACGACTTCATCCTCGACGGCGACTACTTCAAGCATCACCCCGATCACATTCTCGGCACGGAGGACGGCGCCTTCGCGGGTGACGACGAGGCCGGCATGGCGCGGAGCTGGCGCTACAAGGTCTCGGGCGACTTCAAGGGCCTGCCGCCGCTCACGCCGCGACCGATCTGCACCGCCTGCGTGCTGACGTCGATCGTGCCGCGCGAGGACGTCGGCACCTTCCAAACCGTCGCGCGCGAGGATGACGGGATCCCGGACGACATCGACGAGGAGCTGCGGCCCGCGCTCGAGCTCGGTCGCCGCGTCGGCCGCTACCTCGCGGCCGTGGGCGCCGACGAGGCCGACAAAGCCGCCCAGCTCTGGCCCGAGCTGCACACGACGCTCCGCGACTTCGCGGCCAGCTTCGGCAACCCCTGGCGTTCGAAGCCGCTGCGCGAGCTCGCCGAGGGCCGCCGCAAGCTCGCCGCGGCGCAGCAGATCCTCAACGCCTTCGAGAAGACCGGCGGCATCGTCGGCGCGCTGCGCGAGGCGCCGGTGGTCGCGCCGAAGTTTTCGGGTCAGCCGGACGACGTCGTCGCCCAGGCCGAGGCCCTCTTTCGCCAGCAGCGCGCGCTGACCGTCGCGCAGCTCATGGGCTTCCACCAGCGCCAGGGTGGCACGCTCACGACCGAGGCCGCGCTCGAGGCCCTGTTCACCGCCGAGTGGAACCTCGACGGCGACGCGTGGGATCAACTGTTCCCGAGCGACGCCTACCTGACAGGCAATGACCTTTGGGAGCGCCACGACCGCGCGGTCGCGCGGGCCCAGCGAGGCGACGAGCAGGCCAAGGTGCAAGTTCGCCGATTGCTCGACGCCATCAAGCCGGCCGTCTTCGATGACCTCACCGACATCAGCCCGCAGCACGGATATGTCCCGCTCGACCTCGTTGCCAGCTGGATCTCCGCGACCCTCAACAGCCGATACGGCGCCGTCGAGCTCGAGCGCAAGGACGGCTTCGTGCAGATCCGCGGGCATGACTACACCGACGCCGAATCCCCGCCGATTTCCCCCGAGACCCTCGCCTTCCTCGGCTACTACAACCATGATCCCGAGCTCTTCCGGCCGCCGCAAGAGAAACGGGACAGGGACGCCGGGCCGAGCAGCCGTGAAGAGCGGGCCGCCAAGAAGCAGAGCCTCGCCGAGCGGCGGATGGCCCTGGCGAAGAAGTGGGACGAGTCGTTCAAGGCGTGGGTCGCCGCCGACGACGGCCGGCGCGAGCAGCTCGTCCACGCCTACAACCGCGTCGCTCGCGGGCGCGTCGTCCCGACGTTCTCGCCGGAGCCCCTCGACATCGTCCGCTGGGGCTCGAACGCGCCGAAGCTCAAGCCCCACCAGATCGCCGGGGCGCGCCGTGTGCTCGCGCAGCGCGGCGGCCTCGTCGCCTTCGACGTCGGCGTCGGGAAGACCTACACCGCCCTGGCGATCATCGCTCGCGCGCGCCAGGAGGGCTGGGTCCGAAGGCCGGTGATCCTCGTGCCCGCCTCGCTCGTGTGGAAGTGGCACGACGACATCCTCTGCACGCTGCCCGACTATCGGGTTGTCGTGATCGGCTCGAAGCGCAAGCGGATCAGCCGCGGCCCGCGCAAGGGCCTGCTCACCTCCGACACCGACACCCCGCAGGAGCGCGCGCAGAAGTGGATCGCGCTCCAGACCGGCCAGGCCGACGTCGCCGTCCTCAGCTACGACGCCCTCGCGCGGACCAAGATGAGCGAGGACGCGGTGATGACCTACATCGAGCAGGTCGAGGCCGTCTCGCGGTCGATCGCCCTGCGCAAGCGCGCCCTCGAGGAGAAGACCAAGAACGCCAAGCAGCGCGACAAGCTGTCCGAGCGCGAGCGGGCGCTCCTTGAGCACGGCGTGCGCGCATGGGTCGAGGAGATCCTCGCGCTGCCCTCGGACTGGGAGTACGACCCCGGCGTCGCGTGGGACGAGCTCGGCATCGACATGCTCGTCGTCGACGAGGCCGCCGCCTTCAAGAACCTCTACAAGCCGCAGGCCCGCGAGGACGGCGTGCCGAAGTTCATGGGCGGCGGCGGTGAGGGCTCCGACCGCGCGTGGCAGCTCGACTTCCGCGCTGCGGCGGTCCGCCGTCAAACAGGGGGCGCCGGCATCGTCCTGCTCACTGCGACCCCGGCGAAGAACAGTCCGCTCGAGTTCTACAACCTCATCCAGTTCATCGACCCGACCGCCTTCACGAAGGCCGGGATCCACGACCCCGAGCAGTTCATCGACCGCTTCTTAAAAATCGAGTACCGCGAGGTCCTCGACGCCGCCTTCGAGGTCACGAAGAAGAGCGCCGTCACCGGATTCAAAAATCTCGACGACCTGCGCACCATCATCTTCACCTACGGCGAGTTCCGCACCGCGGCCGAGGTCGGGCTCAAGTTGCCGCGGCCGCTGGTCGAGACGATCACGATCCAGATGGACGAGGTCCAGGAGGCGAAGTACGCCCGCTACGTCGCGCAGATCGAGCAGATCCTCGAGAACCCGAACCCCGAGTCTGGCGAGAGCTATGCGATCCTGGGCCTGCTGGCGCGGCTCTCGCTCATCGCCCTGCACGCGGCGCTCGAGGATGGCTACAACTACAAGACGGCGCTCGAGGGCGGCACGGTCCAGAAGCGCGTCTATCAGGACGGCGAGCCCGTCGAGGTCACCGTTCGCCTCGGCCGACCGGTCTACGAGAGCCCGAAGCTGACCGAGTGCGCGAAGCGGGTCGCCGCGAGCCCGCACTGCGGCCACATCATCTTCTGCGAGCCGACCGCGGTCCACCAGTGGATGCGGGAGGTCCTGGTGAAACATGGAGTCCCACGCGAGCGGATCGCCATCCTCAACGCCGAGGAAACGGGGCCCGCCGACCGCGTGCGGATCGCCCGCGAGTTCAACGGTCTGTCCTCCGAGCCGCCGGTGCCCGGCACCTGCGCTCGCCCGAGCGACAGCGCGATCGCGCCGAAGTACGACGTGGTCATCGCCAACTCGGTCGCCTATGAGGGCGTCGACCTCCAGGTCCGGACCTGCACGATCCACCACCTCGACCTGCCGTGGACGCCCGCCGATCTCGAGCAGCGCAACGGTCGCGCGGTCCGCCAGGGCAACACCCTCGGCACCGTCCAGATCTTCTACTACTTCGCCGATGGCTCGACCGACGGCTACCGCTTCTCGCTGATCGACGGCAAGGCCGGCTGGCTCGGCGAGCTGATCAAGTCGCAGATCCGCGACACCAACAACCCCGCTGCGCAGCAGGAGCTCACGCCCGAGGACATCCTGCTGATGATCTCGCGCAACAAGGAGAAGACGCGCGCGCTCCTGGAAGAGAAGCGGAAGCGCCAGGCCGAGGAGGCGCGCGCCCGGATCGCCAAGGAGGCCGCGCGCCTGCTCCGCCAGGCGGCCGGCCGCTTCCGCGACGCCCGCACCACCCACGACGCCGAGCGGGCCGCACGACTGCGCGACGAGGGTGAGCAGCGCCTCGCCGACCTCGAGCAGGTCAGCCCCGACGCGTGGCCGTGGGCGCCGTGGATGTACGCGGTCCGCGACTTCGACATGCTCATCCCCGAGAACGGCGGCGCGCCGATCTACGAGGGCCTGCGGCTCTCCCGGCCCCGCGCCGGCGCACCCGATCAGCTCGATTTCTACGAGTTCGGCCAGATCGTCAGCACCGACGAGGGCGAGCGGATCGGCCTGCGCCTCGCGGGCTCGCCGGGTTGGCAGCTCATCGCCTACACCGGCACGCTCAACGGCACCCCGATCGCCCCCGGCGAGCTCCCGCGCGACGGTGGCCCTCTGTGGCCCGACGACGACGACGCGCGCACCGGGGCGGCGATCGAGAAAAAAATCGAGGAGGTTTTCCGCTACGGCCGCTTCGAGAACCTGCGCTGGCGCGGCGCCAGCGACGCCTGGCTGGAGAAGTGGTGGCCTCGCTTCGAGGCCGCGATCGCCGAGGGCCTCGCCAAGTCGTACCACGAGGAGAAGGTGCCGGTGGTCGACGCCGAAGGCCAGGCGATCGCCAGCGGCGCGGAGCTCCGCGACGCAACGATCCTCCCGCCGACGCGCGCCGGCTGGCAGCGCTTCCTCGATCTCGCCCCGTCGAGCGGCGAGAGTTTTACCAGCCTGAAGGACATCGGCCTCGCTTGGTGGGGTCGCAAGGTCCCGCAGGACCTGCTGTCGAAGGAGCGCAACATCCTGCGGCAGCTCATCGTGCCGCGCCTCCTGGACGACCCGGCGTACCGCAACGCGCGCGAGAACTCCGACGAGCAGAACGCGCGCATCGAGCACGACCAGGCGCTCGCCCGCGTGATGCTCGCGCTGTTCGAGGAGGACCCCGAGAAGCACGGCGAGCTCTACCGCCGCTACTCCGACGACGAGTCGTTCCGCCGCTCGCTACACGAGCAGTCCTTCGCCGCCACCTACAACTCCAGCGAGAAGCCGCGGAAGGACACTGCCGAGGCGGCGGACGCCCCTGGGCGCATCTCGAGCGAGCAGCTTGAACCTGCGACGGATGTAGCTGGTGACGCCGGGGCGCCACGCACCAGCTCCTCGCCTGTTAGCGACCCCGCTCACCTCCACGATGAGGCTCGCGGCGCCATCAAGGCGCTGGGCCTCCCGCGCAAGCAGCACTTCGACTATCTGCGCCAGGTCGACGAGGCGATCGCCAGCGGCAAGAGCTACCTGCCGATCGTCGAGCGGGCGCGCAAGGCCGCCGAGAAGCGCAAGGGGGCCGGAAGAGGCAGCAAGGCGCAGGGCCGTCACGCGGCACCGGCATCCTCGCGGCCTCGGCAGCAGCTCATCGACATCGCGCTCGACACCTTCAACGCCGACCCGCGCTGGCGCCTCGCCCAGCTCCGCGCCCGGCCGAACGGCTGGGTCCTCGTCGTCTACGCCGAGGGCCACGACCCCGACGACGCGGTGGCCGCGATCGACATCATCATGGAAAACGTCGACGACGTCCGCTGGCTCGACGCCAGCGTCTCGCAGGCCGACCAGGACGTGATCCTGGAGCGCCTCGATCGCGCGCTGTGGGCCGCCTTCGAGGCCCGGCAGGAAGAGGAAGGCGCCGGCGAGGGCGAAAGGGACGCGGAGGACAAGGTCGAGATCCCGTCGCCGATCCAGGGCCTCATCGAGGTCATGGAGCGGCGGAGCCGCTCCCTCGGCGCCGACCTGGCGTCCAGCAAGAACCTCGCCCGCACCGACGGCTATCAAGAGATCGCCCGCGCTCTCCACGAGCTCGCAGACGCCCCGGGGATCAGCGGCGAGGAGCTCCAGAACTGGCTCGAGTCGGAGCAGTTGATGGACGCCGGCGAGGTCGTCGCCCGGTCGAGAATCGAGGCGGTGCCCGTCCAGCGGCTGATGCGTGACCTTTGGGACAGCATCCTCGACGCGCTGGACGTCGCCGAGATCGAGGAAGTCGACGGTGTGCTGCGCGTCCCCGAGGAAGCAATCCACGACATCGGCGGCCACGACACGATCCTCGAGCGGGCCCAGGACGGCGACGGCTATTCGCTGCGACGGGTCCGAGTGCAGCACGAGGCCCCGGACGAGGACGGGACCGTAGCGATCGAGGACCCGACCGATCGACTCGCCGCTGGTGCGCTCATCCACCTGAATGGCCGCAGCGAGCGCATGCTGGCGGATCTGTACCGCAAGGTCCGGGACTTCCAGCACAACCTCGTCCAGGCGCCGAAGACCCTCAAGGACGTCCGCGTCCTCCTGTACTGGACCGCGGTGATGCTCGACGCCCCCCTGTGCCAGGGCGAGGTCAAGGCTCGCGCGACGGCAGCGTTCTCGCAGGCGAAGGCGTACTACGACACCGGGCGGCGCCAGCTCATGGAGGGTCGAAGCGTCGACGCGGTGCGGCGCATGCACGAGGCGCTGCGGCGGATCAGTATCGCGGCAGCCGAGATCGCCAAGAGCTGCGGCGAGGGTCAGATCGAGATCGCCGTGACGCCGCCGCACCTGCCGGTGCGGCCCGAGGACAAGGCTGCGATCGAGGGCGGCGAAGTGGAGGTGAGACCATGACCGAGCAACAGTTCATGCAGCGGACGCAGGAGCGCCTCGAGCAACTCCGCGACGAGCAACGGCTGCTCCACGAGCGGCTGGCGACGGATCTCCGGCAGCTTCAGGCCCTGCGGATGAACCTCAACATTCTCGCGGGTACCCTCGCGCTCGGCCTCGGCCTGAGCGTCGGTTACCAGCTCGGGAGGCGGTGACATGGCCGACGCGCTCACCAAGTCGCAGTCCGAGATCGACCGCGTGCTGTTCGATGCCACCGAACAGCAGCGGACATTCGACACCAACTACGGCGACGCGATGTATACCCTCCGTCGCAAGATCGTCCACGAGGTCACGGTCGCCACGACGGCCGGCCTCGTGCTCGGGGGTCTCGTCGGCGCGATCGCCGGCATGAGGAGGCGCTGACCATGGCTCGTTCACCCGATTGGGAGAAGTTGGCGATGGCTCAGGGCGACCCGAAGCCCGCGTGGCCGCTGCCGACCGTGACGCCGAAGTTCGCCACATGGAGCGTCGGCGGCGGTCGGCCCTTCGGCTGCGCGGCCGGCAAGTGCGAGCGGTGGCACGCGGGCATCGACCTCACCGGCGCGCCGGACGGCGCCCTGGTCATCGCGCCCGAGGACGCGCTCGTCGTCGGCATCGACCGCGGCTGGAGCGAGGGCTCCAAGGCGGCCTTCCTGCGCACCAAGTCGGGCCTGTTCCTGGTGCTCGGCGGCTTCAAGGCCGGCTCGCACAAGGAGTATGGGATTGTCCACGGCCAGGAGGTACGCAAGGGCGACAAGCTCGGCCGTGTGCTCGGCTCCTACGGGATGATCCACCTCGAGACCTACGAGGCTGCCTCGCGCACCGCCAATTCCGTCTGGTGGGAGAGCGAGCCGCCGCCGGATGGCCTGCTGAACCCGACGAACTACGTCGAGCGCATGGTCGGCGACAAGGTGTCACTGCTCCAGACGCGGCAGCGACACGAGGCGCTGAAAGTCCTCGGTTACTACAACGGGGACGTCGCCGCTGCGTGGAGCTCCGCCTCCACGGAGGCGCTGCGCGCCGCGCAGACGGCCCTCGGCATCGGTGTCGACGGCAAGTGGGGCCCCGAAACCGAGGATGCGATTCAGCGGGCGCTCGCGCAGGAGCACGGCTGCACCACCGACGAGTGCAGCCCAACGAGCTCCGGGCTCTCGGTCGGCCCGACCACGGGCCCGCTTGCGACGATCAGCCGGCTCAACTGGTGGCTCGTCGGCGGCGTGACGGCGGCCGGCGTGGCCCTCGGGATGATGCTCGTCGTGCGAGCTCGGGATTAGCGGGCGCGAGCCCGCGATGAGGGGAAGGAACATGGACAAAGAGACATGGAATGCAGCATCAACGTTGCTCGACGCCGCCCTGAACGACCTGGCGATGCCTGCGCACTGAGGAGATTGCCATGAACCGCGCGCTCCTCGTCACCGCTCTCGCCGCCGGCTCGGCGCTGGTCGGGGCCGGCTACCTCCTGCGCAGTCGACCCTCCGCGCGAGGGTTGCCGTCGAGCATCATCCCGATCATCACGCCGGTGATCGACATCGGCGTGGCCGAGGACGTGCTCGAGGTGATGGGCCAGCTCCCCGGCGACGAGGTCACGCTGGTCCTGCACACCGCCGGCGGGTGCGCGACTTCATGCGTGATGATCGCCAACGCCCTGCGGGAGTTCGAGCGGTCGACCGCGATCGTCCCCTACATGGCCCTCTCGGGCGGCACGCTGATCGCCCTCAACGCCCGGCAGCTGCAGATGGGCCGCGACGCGTCGCTCTCGGCGGTCGATCCGATCGTCCGTGGGCAGCGTGCAAGGCACGTGCCGGAGGCTCCCTCGCGGAGCAAGGCTCGCGCGCGGGAGTACGAGCTCGCCATCGGCCGCTATCTCCACGACACGCTCGTGGAGCGCATGCCCGAAGCCAGCGAAGTGGAGCTCGGACGGGCGTTCGATGTGTTCATGGGGGAGGACACGCCGCACGAGTGGCCCATTCGCCGGCCCTCGGTCGCGGCGCTCGGCCTCGAGGTCACGCCGGCGGCCCGCTCCTGGGCCGAGATGGTCGATACCTACCGGAGGAGGTGGTGGTGATGTCGAACACGATTGAGCAGTCCGTGGCGACCGTGTCGTTTGGCCCGGCGGCGAGTGAAGATCCGCCGCGGGTGGAAGTGATCGAAGGCGCTCTCTGCACGATCTCTGAAGTGCGCCGCGCCGTCGCGGCCGGCGCTCTGATGTCCGGCCTCGTCTGCACCGTGGTGGGCGTGGGCATCGGCTTCTACCTGGGCCTGCGCGACGGGAGGGATGGGCGATGAAGTTCTCGATGCTCGACCTGTTGACCGGGCGCCGGCACCAGCTCGGCGCGCTGGTGCTGATGCGCGGCGAGACATTCATCGAGACCATCGACGATGGCGGCATGGCGGTGCTGGTCGTGCTGCGCGGCACGGCCTCGGTATCCCGCCAGCGCGCCGGAGCTCAGGTCGGCCTGCACCTGACGCCGCGCCGCGGCGAACCGGTGTGGTTGACGAGCCCAGGCACCTATTGCGTGGTCGCCAAAGATCACGTCGTCGGCCTGCGGATGCTGCGGACGGGGGACGGGCTGTGAGCGACGCGGAGGAGATCGAGATGGAGGCCGCGCCGGAGACGGCGAGCTACCGCCACCGCCACCGGATGGCCTGGCAGTCGATTCGCTCACGGTACGCGGAGGCGCACGCCGCTGCGAAGTCGCGCGGGCTCGGGGACGAGCCGGCGAGCAAGGCCGCGGCACTCTCTGCCCGCGGAGACATCCGGGCGCTGATGTCGGAGCTGCTGACGCGCGCGCCGGTGCCGGCGATCGTGGAGTTTCTGACGGTCGGCCGCGAGTGGGGCGAGGCCGGCGAGCGCTTGCTCGAGCAGCGAGACGCGGTCCTGGGGCTCGTCGAGAGCGCCTATCCGCAACCTACCTGGACGGCGCTTGAGCCCCTCGACCGTGAGGCGATCGAGGACGACGCGCGCTGGTTCGCATGGACGACGGCCTGGACGGAGGCGCTCGGCGCCGCGAGTCCGGCCGCCCAGGCGGCCCTCGGGGGCGACACCGCGAGCCTGCAGAGTTCCGAGATGAGAATTCCAACTTCGCCGCGCCGCTGGGCCCCATGGCTCACCAGCGCGGCGGTGATCGTGGTCGCCACCACGGGAATCGCTATAGCGACGAGGGAGTGAGAGCGGCTCGGCGCGGGCTCGCGGGATTACGGCCACCTGCGCGCACGAACACCGGGCACGGGAAGGAGGACAGGTATGAAAATTTTCGACGGTGTCCCAATCAAGCAACCACCGAGCCCGTTCATGCAGAACGCGCTCTCCATCGCGATGCTGCTCGGCAAGAGCTTCGTCGAGGCCGACAGGTGCCGACAGGCGAGGCTGGCGAACGCGGGCAAGCGTCCGACGACGCTCGACGACGTGATGGAGAAGTCGGGGCTCAAGATCCCAGGGCTTCAGGAGGTGCTCGAGCAACTCATGGGCAGCACTGAGGAGGCCAAGAAGGTCGCCTCGATGATCGCCGAGAACCCCGATCCGATGATCTTGCTGCAAAAGTTCGCGCAGCAGTTCGGCTGCGGGATGCCGACGAGCGCGGGGCCGGTGGTCACGCCGCCCCCGAATCCGCACGCAGCGGTGCCCCCGCCGTCGCAGCAATCGGGACCGATCAACACGTGGCCGATCCCGCCTTCGCCGACGATGGAGCCGCCGTCACCGCCGGGAGCAACGCCTACATGGCCAACCCCGCCGGCGTCGATGACCGCGCCCGGGTTGCTGAAGGTCCGGCCTGAGTTCACCCGCGAGGCCCTCGACGCGGCGCGAGCTGCTGGCAAGCCGCCGACGCCCTGGTCCAACGCCGCTGCTGCCGCTCCGGCCACGCCGCCCACGGAGAACGTGGCGGAGCCGCGGCCCTCGCTGGTCGCCTTGGTCGAGCAACGGCTCGGCGCGCTCCAGCGTCGCGTGGCGGCCCACGATGCCGACCTCGACCTCCGTCTGAAGCATGCCGAGGCCGAGCTGGCCAAGCTGCGCCAGGAGCTCCACGAACTTCGCGCCGGCAAGAGCGCGCCCGTCCCAGTCGCGGCGCCGTCGCAAGGGCAGAGGTCCGCCCCCGAGGAGCAGACGGGCGAGGTCGCCGCCGAGTCGCCCTCTGCCGGCACCGAGGCGGCACCCGAGAGCACGCTCGAGGCTGTCGCCGAGCCGGATGTCGCCTTACCGCTGCCCCTCGCGGCGACGGAGCAAGAGTTGGCGCGCGCCATTGAGCTGATCGGCGAGTTCACCGAGGTGGTCGACCAGCACCACATGCAGAGCCTCGTCCGCGTCGTCGCCCTCGAGCAGGAGGTCAGCGCGATGCGGGCGCTCGTCGAACGCGAGCGCCAGGCCGCCGGAGCCTCGGCCGATGGCTGACAACAAGGACATCGCCGTTCTGGCGAAGAAGGTCTACGAGTTGTCGACGCTCGCGCTCGATGAGCTCGAGGACCGCAAGTGGGAGGCGCTCCTGATCGTCAACGCGGCGATCAGCTCCGCCACTGCTGACGGCGTGGCACGGACGCACGCCGACAAGGAGGCCCGCTGGGGCGCCCAGATCCAGGAGGAGGGGATCCTGTCGCGCCTGCACCCGAAGTGGCTGCTGCGCACCGACGATGGCAAGCCCCCTGTTATCCAGCACGCCCTCGAGAGCGCGCTGGACAACCCGCACCGCGACCTTCGCACACGCCTCCAGGCGCTCCAGTTCATCGCGCCCGCCGAACGTGAGCCGTTGACCGATCTCGCGCGGGCCCTCGCCACGGACGCCTATGCGGGCGCCCGAGGCGACGCCCGCGACCTTTTCATCACGAGGATGCGCGGCCTGTCGAAGGAGTGGTTCAAAGACCCGTGGCTGACGGTCTTGCCGCACGACGGCAAGCCGCCGCCGGTCTCGATCCTGATCGAGAACCAGGGCCCGACGCACGACGGCGGACTGCACGACGACCCATCGGACGACACGACCTGGGAGACGGTCAAGTTCGGCTGGGCCGACGCGATCCGCACCTGGGACGTCGACTTCCTGCGCGACAACCCCTTGAGTCAGCTGTACCTGTCCGTGGAGACAGCCGCCTCGACTGCAGGACAAGTAGCGGCGGGCGCGAATGACGCCGCAAAAGGCATCGCCTCGCTCCTCGGGTGGACCCCTTACGTGCTCGCGGCGATCGCGGTCCTCGGCCTGACGACCGCCGCGCTCGTCGGAGCGCGGCGATGAGGATGCAGATGACCAAGTCTGACCACCCGAAGCGAACGCGGAGAGCAGCATGAGCAAGTTTCTTATCCAACAACGGGGTACCGTCGCCGTTCCCGCGCGCGCCACCGGCGTCCGAGCCGAAGCGCATGCCGTGCATCCCCTGCGCGAGGAGATTGCCCATGTCGGTGTCTAAGCTCGCCGCACGCGTCGTCCTGACGTACGTGGGCTTGGTCGAAGGTTCAGCCGCTTTGATCCGCGGCCGCGAGCGCACCGCCGCTTTTCAAAGCGCGATGGAGAGGGCTGCTGCGCTTGGTCGGCGCCTCGTGGTGATCGGTGATCCCGACGCAGGGCTGCATACCCGCCTGATGCGCGCCTACGGCTGCGGGGACGTGTGCATCGACATGAACGGCTGCCCCAAGTGCCCGGTCACGATCGTCGCCGACATTACCAAGGGGCCGATTGCCGACATCGCCGACGACTCCGCGGTCGTCTTCGTGTCCTGCGTCCTGGAGTACGTGTCGGATCTGAACGCCGCCCTCCGCGAGGTCTCGCGGATGGCTGGCAGCCCCGACAACGTCTTCGTCGTCAACGTGCAGCCCTGGACCTTGACGGCCCGGCTCTACCCAGGTGCGCGCTGGCGAGGCTCGGTAAGCTCGGTCGACGGCTCGCAGACCGTTGATATGAAGTCGGTGGGCCTGGAAGAGAAGCTCGTTCTCACCGGCGCGTTGGGGCTCGCGCTCGCGGCCGCCTTCTGGCCGAAAGGGCGCACGTAAGACCATGCCGACCTCGGACATCGAGCAGGCCCTTGCGCGCGCGAGAGCTGAGGTGCGAACGCTTGCAGACCAGCTCCGTCAGGCGCGAGCAGACATCCACCGCCTCGGGATTGCTGACCAGAATAGAGCTCTGAGTTGCGCTGCCATAGCAGGAGCACTGGGCATGGTCTGCGGCATCGGCATCGGGCTAAGCTTTCGGAAGAAGTGACCGACTGCGAAGCTTCGCAAAGCTAGAGCGGAGCTGACGATTAGCCCTCGAGTTTGGATTCGAGGCATTAGCCAAGGGTGGGAAAATATGGAGGATGGGATGGAATTGGCTTGCCAAGAAACGGGGAGCGCCGCGAGGAAGCGAGGCAAGCACGTCACGACCAGGGCGATAAGCACGGGGAACGCCAGCGGAACTGGACCTGTGCGCTCGCAGCCCCCTTCTGCGGACGAGCCAGATCGGCTCGTGACATCCCAAGATGCTGCGACTTTTCTCACAGTCAACCTCCGGACCTTGGAGCGCTGGCGCTCTCGAGGGGAAGGACCGCGATGGGTCTGCAAAGGAAGATGTATTGCGTATCGGGTAGGAGACGTGCTCGCGTGGGTGCGCCAGAAGACGCGGGAGCCAGCAAAAGCAGCTCCCCCCTTGACCACGAGAAGCAAAACCGAGCCCAAAGAAGTGACCGCCTGCCCCTACATCAAGGACAAGACCCGCTGGCACGTGGACATCCTGTACACGGACCCGCGGACGTCCAAGGAGGTCCGAATCCGTCGCGTCGCGCCCAAGGACCTGACGCACGAGAAGGCCATCCGCTGGGGCGAACTTGAACGCCTGCGGCTCGTGACAGACCTGGCTCGGTCTGCGGCGAGTCCCGACGAAAAGAAGGAAGGTGACCCAAAGGCCAAGTCGCATGCCGAGCATGCGCCGACCCTCGCCGAGCTCTGGTTGCTTTTTTGCGAGCGCTACGTCGCCAAGCAGAAGGCTGCTACGCGCCTCAACTACAAGCTCAACTGGGAAAAGCACATCGCCGGAATCCTCGGCAACGTGCCCGCGACGTCGCTCGACCTCACGGCCTTGAGCAAGCTCCGAGACAAACTCGAGCAGGATGGCCTCCAGATCAGCAGCCAGAAGAAGGTGATTCAGAAGGTTCAAAGGTGCCTGACCTGGGCGATGCGACGCGGAAAACTTCCTTTCGCCGAGGTCCCCACGCTAGAGTGGGACAAGGTCAGAAAAAAGCGCGTCGAGATCTACAGCCCCGCGCAGCTCGAGCGGCAACTCGAGGTAGCCGAGGATTTGTTCGACCGCGGTTTCTTCTGCTCCTTCAAGATGCTTGCCTGCGGATCGGAGAGACCGCCGGCCTCATGTGGACGGACATTGACTTCGAGGCCGGAACCATGGAGATCGTCCGCAACGTTCTCCGAGGGACGCTCCAGGACAGCCCGAAGGGCGAGGAAGGGACCGTGCCACTCACGCCACGCCTGCGCGCGGCGCTCGCCGAGCTGAAGGCGAGCCCGACCGGCCGGATGACGGGGAGGGGCTCAAACCGTAAAGGATGCCCGGCAGATCCCGTCTGGGTGCTCGGGGATGGCATGGGTAAACACCCGAGCACGCGGGGCTTGCAGGGCCGCGCGTTCCGTCTGCAGCGGAAGGCCGGCCTCACCGCGCACGGCCCGCACCGGAACCGGCACAGCCGACTCACTCACCTCGCGGAACGAGGCACGAAGCCGTATGCGCTGCAAGCGCTCGCTCGGCATGCGAGCCTGAAGACGACGATGGCCTACTACATCCACACGGACAAGCTCAAGCTCGCCCGTGAGGCGGTGGCCGAGATCGACGCCATGACCACTCCGCCCCTCCGGCCGCTTGGAAACGGAGTGGAAACGAATCGGAAGCGGCCTCAACTTCGCGTCGTGGCTGCGCCCTAGCCCCCGAAAACACGGTCCGGGTATACTCCGCGCCGCCATGTCCCGCACCGACCCGGAGGCAGCGCCTTGGTGAGCACCGAGCCGAGCGCCCCGCCGAGCCCCGAAGGCGAGCTGTCCGGGCTGTGGATCGGGCGGGTGATCGACGAGCGCTACCGGATCGTCGAGGTCCTGGGCGAGGGCGGCATGGGGGCGGTGTTTGTCGCCGAGCACCTCAAGCTGCGCAAGCTGGTGGCGCTGAAGACGATCCGGGCCGAGTTCGCCGGCGACGGCCAAGCCGAGGCGCGGTTCGCCCGCGAGGCGCTGGCGACGGCGCAGATCGATCACCCGCACGTGGCCAGCGCGATGGACTACGGCCACCTGCCCGACGGCGGCGCCTACCTGGTGATCCAGCTGGTGCGCGGCGAGAGCCTGGCCCGCCGGCTCGAGCGCGGCCCGCTGCCGTGGCGCCAGGTCGCCGAGCTCGGCGGCCAGATCGCCGACGCCCTGGCGACCTGCCACGCCGCCGGCATCATCCACCGCGACCTCAAGCCGGACAACATCCTGCTCGAGCAGCGCGACGACGGCTCGTTCCACGCCCGCGTCGTCGACTTCGGCATCGCCCGCCTGTCCGGAGAGACAGGTGACGGCGCGGTCGTCGACGCCAGCCAGCCGATCACGCGCATGGGCGCGATCATCGGCACGCCGGGCTACATGGCCCCCGAGCAGGCGGTCGGGCAGACGATCGACCACCGGGTCGACATCTACGCGCTCGGCGTGATCCTCTGGGAGTGCACGACCGGCCAGCGGCTGTGGATGGCCGACAGCCTGACCGCCCTGTTCGCCCGTCAGCTCGCCGGCATCGCCACCCCGCTGCGCGACATGCTTCCGGGACAGGTCCCCGAGGCCCTGTCCGATCTGACAGCCCAGCTCATCGCCGCCGACCCGACCGTGCGTCCCGGCGCGGTCGCCCCCGTGCGCGACGAGCTGCGCCGGATCGCCTTCAGCGGCGATCCCCTGCTCAGCACCGCCCCCGAGCTGCGCGTCTCCGGCGCGCCGATCAGCATGTCGCACGCGCCGACCTCGGCCGGCTGGTCGAGCGCGGGGCAACGGCCCGAGTTCTCGACCCCGGGCGGCACGCTGATCGCAGGGCCGCCGGGGCCGCCGCCGCTGGCGATGCGCCTGCGCGCGCTGGCGATCCAGCGGCCCCAGCTGTTCCGCTACGGCGCTGCGGCGGTGGCGCTGCTGGTGCTGGTGCTCGTGTATCAGTGCGGCCGCCACAGCGAACCCGACCCGCAGCCGGCGGTCGCCGCGGCGCCCGAACCCGAGCCGAGCAAGGCCGGCAAGGGCAAGGCCGGCAAGGGCGAGGCCAAGGCCGAGGCCAAGGGCGAGGCCAAGGCCGAGGCCAAGGCCGAGCCGAAGCCCGAGCCCGCCGCCCCGCCGCCGGCCGACGTCGCCGAGATCCCGGCGGCCTTCGCCGACGCCGCGCAGACGCTGCTCACCGGCAGCGGCAACAAGGCCCGCAAGAAGGCCGCCGAGGCGATCACGGGCGCGAGCGAGGCCGACAAGGCGACCATCCCCGAGTACGTCCGCAACCTCGCGTGGCTCGAGAAGCTGTCGCGCTGCGAGGACAAGCGCAAGGTCCTGCTCAAGCTCGAGGAGGCCGGCGACCTGCGGGCGCTGCCGGGCCTGCAGATGGTCGCCAAGACGCCGAAGAACGGCTGCCGCGAATGGTTCGTGGCGAAGGACTGCATCGGCTGCCTGCGCGAGGACCTCGGGCGGGTGATCGGCCGCTTCGAGGCCCAGGCCGAGGGCTAGCGCGCCGCGGCTCGCGCCGGGCCGTCACAGCGGCTCGCAGATCACCGCGATGTCGAGCGCGCCCGGCGACAGCCCGCCGTGGGCGCCGGGACACACCAGCTCGCCGTTCGACTTGTAGCACCCGCTGAGCGGATCGCTGAAGCCCGGCGGCGGCGTGTCCACGCCGGGCATGCCGCAGTCGGGGTCGGGCAGGTTCTCCTCCTGCTTCGGCGGCTGCTCGAGCGGCCAGCGGGCCAGGTAGCCGAAGCGGATGTACGTGCCGATGGTCGCGGCCGCGTAGGCGTAGGTGTCGTTGTTGCGGAACGCGTAGTTGTTGTGCCAGCAATCATCCTCGCGCTCGTTCTCGTACGAGGCGAGGTGCTTGATCTTCTTCAGCCCGTAGCCCTTGTCGGTGACCAGCTTGCCGGCGCACAGCGCCCCGTGGCCGTGGGTGTGCGTGTCCATGATCGGCGACAGCCGGGGCGTGGTGTCCTTCCACGGCACGAACATGTGGTGCATCGATTCGTGGAGCACCAGGCGCGGCACGTCGAACGCCTGGCTCGGCGTCGAGTAGGCCTTGGCACACAGCTTCATGTTGCTCTTGACCGCGTGGTGACCGCCCGGCCGGGTGGTGTTGCAGATGTCGCCGGGGCCGTCGGGCGTACACTCGATGTCGAGCTCGAGCCCGCCGACCTCGTGCTCGTGGAAGGTCCGCCACAGCCGCGAATAGGCGGTGCGGATCGCCTGCAGGCGGTATTCGGCGTAGGGGCCGAAGTAGAACTCGAGCGCCGTGTTGGGGCCGACGTCGTCGCTCTCGTAGCTCATCAGCCGCTCGCCGCTCTCCGACCCGCCCTGCGCCGCCCACAGGAACGCGCGCTCCTCCGGCGGGCTGGAGGCGACGAAGTCGAGCATCTGGCGCACGCGGAACAGGTCGTGGTTGGCGCGCAGCCAGGCCGCGCGGGTCTTGGCGCACTCGTCGACCGTGCAGCTCGACAGCGGCGGGAAGCTGACCGCCACCGGCGGCACCTCCGCGGCCAGCTCGTAGGCCAGCGCGTCGCAGTCGGCCTCGCGCGCGAGCGGCACCTGCTCGTCGATCGCCAGGGTCGCCACCGGGCCTGCGGCCTCGTCGCGGCGGTCGAACACCGACACCATCGCCAGCGAGGCCGGGCCGAGCCCGCTCGCCGTCGGCTCGCGCGTGTAGGTCTTGAGCACGACGACCTGGTCCAAAGGCAAGGTCGTCGGCAGCACCAGCTCGGGCTCGCCGCCGCCGGTCCCGGCCGCCTGCGTCAGCCGCACGGTGAGGGCGCCGAGGTCGACCGCGACGTCGCTGACGCCGTCGGCGCTGCGATGGACCTGGTGGCTGCGCACGGGCACGCGGACGTTGAGGAGGCGGCCCGCCGCGCGGGTGTCGAAGTGGAGCGCCGGCCGACCGCCGCGGGCGCGGATCTCCGCCAGCAGCTCGGGCAGCCCGGCCGGCGGCGGCAGCTCGGTCTCCTCCTGCGGCTCCAGCTCGCGCTCGCCCGCGCCGACCAGCGACGGCTCGGCGCAGGCCAGGTCGCCGACCAGGTACGGCGCCTCGATCGCGGCGCTCGGCAGCGGCAGCGCGCCGGTCTCGTCGTCGCCGGCCCCGTGCTGGTCGGCGTCCTGGACGTCGACCCCGGAGCAGGCCAGCGCGAGGCACAGCGGCGCGAGCGAGCGGACCAGCCGGTGATCGACGACGCCTCCGCGCCTGTGGGTCGCACTCATGACAATCACTCCTGGTTGCGAAACGACGGCACCGCGGCGCGCGGACGAAATGGCCGCCGGCCGGTGCTGCTACGGAATTCGACGAATCGGGCTAAGCGAGGGCGCGGATCATGGTGTGATGAATCGGCCGCGTCGGAGCGGCGCGGCATTCAGGGACGAATGCCGCGAGGGTGCAGGCTGGACCGCACGTCGGCCCGGCGAAGCGCCGATCCGACGGTGGGCGGCGCACGGTGTCGCCGCGTTGGTGGTGGTCCGATCATTGGCCCGCTCGCGCTCCTCTTTCTCCGCGCACTCCGACGCGGCCACCGAACAAGGTGGCCGCGTCCGGTCGCCACATTCGCCGGCGGGTGGGGCGGATCACGCGCCGGACCGGCGACGCTTGCCCGCTTGCCCGCGTCCTGGCGGAGGTCCGCGGCGGCCCAGGCGAATGCCGCCTCGCCTCGACGTTCGCCGGCGATCGCCGGCCGCGCACCCGCGACCGTGATCCAGCGCAGAAAGGCGGAGGGGCGCGCGCCTCGCCGGGCTCCCGCGGGGCCTCGCCGGGAGCGGCGGACGCCCCGCAGCCCGACGCGGCCGACCTCGCGCCCCTACGCGCGGGCGGTCGACCGCGCCGCGCCTCGATCGTCGGTGTCACGACCGCCCGGCGTCATTGCCGGCGATGCCACACTGGCACGATGTCACAATTGCGACAGGGCCGGACGACTCGTCGCGCGAGTCGCCCGGCCCCGGGTTCCAGGGAGCGGGAGCGTCAGCTCGTCTTGCGCGCGGCCATGTAGGCCTCGGTCAGCGCCGGGTCGGCCGCGATCTCGAACATCATCGCGTCGAGCTTGGCGCGGTCGAGGCCGTGCTTGGCGAGCACGTCGTCGGCGTGCTCCGGGTCGGCCGCGATCTCCTTGGCGACCGCGGCGGCGATCTGGACCTTCTCCGAGCCCGGATCGGGCTTCGGCGCCGCTTCGGGCTTCGGCGCCGGCTCGTCGGCCTTGACCTCGGGCTTCGGCGTCTCCGCCTTGGTCACGGTGGTGGTCTTGGTCTCGACCTTGGTCGTCTTGGTGACCTCGGTCTTCTTGCCGTCGCCGCCGCAGGCGGGCAGCGCGAGCGCGAGCGCGCCCAGCAGCACGGCGAAGCGACCGGCGCGGAGGAACGAATGGCTGGAGTGATGCATGTCGGTGGCTCCTTTCTTCACTGCGGCGCGGCGGCCTTGTCCTTCTTCGCCTCGGCCTTCTCGGCCTTGGCCTCGATCTTGGCCTCTTTCTTGTCCTGGCGCTGCTCCAGCTTCTCCTCGCGCTTGTCGAGCTTGTCCTCGCGCTTTTCGACCTTGTCGGTGACCTTGTCGAGCTTGTCGTCGAGCTTGTCTTCCTTCTTCTCGAGCTTCTCCTCGGCCTTGTCGAGCCGCTGCCCGAGCGCCTCGAGGCGCTTCTTCTCGGCCTCGAGCCGGGTCTTCTCCTCGCCGGAGGCGGTCGCCAGCTTGGCCTCGATCTCGCGCAGCCGCAGCTCGACCTGCCCGCTCTTCTCGGTGAGCGCCGCCGACGAGGCCGCCAGCTTCTCCTGGCGCTTCTCGTGGCGCTCCTTGGCCGCCAGGACCTTCTTCTGGCCCTTGGCCAGCAGCTCCTGGCGCTTCTCGAGCAGCTTCTCGCGCCGCTGCGCGTACTGCTGGGCCAGCGCGTCGAGCTTGGCCTTGAGCTTGTCGGCCTCCTCGGCCGTCAGCTCCTTGGTGTCCTCCTTGCGGTCCTTGATCTTGGCCGCCAGCTTCTGCCCGCGCAGCCCGCTGGCCACCTGGACGCGCACCCACTTGCCGAAGCCCGCGCTCGCCTTGCCGCGCTTGGCGGTCGCGTCGGCCTCCTCGGCGACGAGGTCGCTGGCCTCGCCGGCGCCGAGCCCGACCTCCTGCGTCACCGTGAGCGCCTCCTTCAGGTCGGCCTCCGGGACGCCGGCCGCGCGCGCGTCGGCGGCGGCGAGCGGCAAATCGATGACCGAGAGGATGTCGTCGTTCAGCGCCTCCTGGTCGGAGATCTTGATGTTGGCAGAGGCCGACGCCGAAGCGGTGGCGGTGGCCGGCGCCGCGGTCGTGGCGGTGACGGGCGGCGGACCCGGGGGCAGGTCGGCCCGTCCGGCCGCCGGCAGCAGCAGCGCCAGCGCGAACGCGCCGGCGGAGACACTGACTGTGTGCTTGTGCATGGTGGTGAAACTCCGACGCCGAGGATAAACGACTTCGCGCAGACGCGAAAAGACCCGGCGAGTGCGGCCGCGACACGACGCCTGCGGGCCGCAGGCCCCGAACGGCAGCGCCGCCGTCCCGCGAATTGTGACGGTCGTCAACCATCGACGCCGAGCGAGCTCGGCCGTGGGCGCGACCGCGACGGCCGCCGCGCGACGAATGCACATGCGCCGACGGACATACCCGGACGGACATGCCTGTTCGGACATGCCCGTTCGGACATGCCCGCACGGTCAGCGCGGGCGGAACGCGTCGGGCTCGTCCTGCACGCGGCCCTCGAGCCAGCCGGCGCGGGCCTCGGGGAAGGCGTCGGCGTAGGGCACGTACGGCTTGATGTCGAGCACCGGGGTGCCGTCGAGGATGTCGAGCCCGAGCACGTGGATCTGGTTCGCCTCGACCGCGGTCACGCGCAGGCACGACAGGCCGATCGGGCACGGCCGGTGCGGCGCGCGGGTGGAGAACAACCCGACGGCGCGCGACGGGTCGCGCGGCGACCTGACCTTCAGGCCATACCCCTGATTGAGGTGGAACACGAACAGGCACCAGATCCGCTCGAACTCGGCGAGCTCGGCGAGCCCGGCCGCGAATTCGGGCCACAGCTCGATGCGCCCGGGCAGCGCCCGGTCCTCCTTGACCTGGGTCGTGATCGTCGGCTGCCGCGGCGTGCCGAACCGCTCGGTGTAGGGCGAGCGCACCACGCCGATCGGCGCGAACGTGAAGCTCGCGCGCTCGTCGCGTCCGGTCGTGTGGTCCTGCTCGGGGATGCTGCGGCGCACGCGACGAGCCTAGCCCAATTCATCGGTTTCGCCGCCGCGCGTGCGCAGGGGCACGCGGGCGCGCCCTGGCAAGCGCGGGCGCGCCTGCGCTAAGAGACATTTTTTATGCGCGAGATCCTCGCAGAGTTGCGGCGGCTCGCCGTGCTCGCCGTGCCGTTGGCGCTGACCCAGCTCGGCAACATGATGCTCGGCATCGTCGACATGCTGATGCTCGGGCGCGTCGGTCGCGAGGCGCTCGACGCCGCGGCGCTCGGCAACCTGTGGGGCTACGCGGTCCTGACGATCGGCATGGGCGTGGTCCTCGGCTGCGACCCGTACATCGCCCAGGCCCACGGCGCCGGCGACGGCCGCGCGCTCGGCCTCACGGTGCAGCGCGGGGTCGTGCTGGCGCTGCTCGTCAGCGTCCCGGTCATGCTGCTGTGGACCCTCGGCGGCCCCGCGCTGGTGCTGCTCGGCCAGGCGCCGCACCTCGCCGCCGAGGCCCACGACTACTTGCTGGCGCAGCTGCCGGGCGCGCCGGCGGTGCTGCTCTACGTGGCGATGCGCTCGTACCTGCAGGGCCGCGGGATCACCGGCCCGGCGCTGCTCGTCATGATCCTGGCCAACGTCGTCAACGTCGGCCTCAACTACGTCCTGATCTTCGGCGCGCTCGGGCTGCCCGCGCTCGGGGCCGTGGGCGCCGGGATCTCGACCGGCGTGGTGCGCGTGGTCATGGCCGCCGGGCTGGCGTGGCTCATCGTCCGCGGCGAATTGCACGCCGGCGCGTGGGTCCCGTGGTCGCGGGCGGCGCTCGACCGCGCCGCGCTGGCCGCGATCGCCGGCGTCGGCCTCGGCATCGCCTTCCAGCTCGGGCTCGAGCTGTGGGCCTTCCAGGCGGCGATGTTGTTCGCCGGCTGGCTCGGCGACGCCCCGCTCGCGGCCTACACGATCGTCCTCAACGTCGCCTCGTGCAGCTTCATGCTGCCGGTCGGGATCGGCATGGCCGCGGTGACCCGCGTCGGCAACCTGCTCGGCTCGGACCGGCCGCGCGAGGCCGAGCGGGCGGCGTGGGTCGCCCTGTCTCTCGGGGCAGGTGTGATGTTCGCCGCGGCCGCGCTGATGTACGGGCTGCGCCACGAGCTGCCGGCGCTGTTCGACGCCGACCCCGAGGTCTACGCGCTCGCGGTCGTCAGCATCCCGGTCACCGCCGCCTTCCAGGTGTTCGACGGCGTCCAGGTGGTCGGCTTCGGGGTGCTGCGCGCCATGGGGCGCACCCGCCAGGCCGCGCTGGTCAACTTCGTCGGCTACTACGCGGTCGCCCTGCCGCTGGCGTATTGGTTGGCGTTCGAGCGCGGCCACGGCATCACCGGCTTGTGGTGGGGTCTGACCGTCGGCCTGGCGCTGGTGGCGACCGCGCTGCTCGCGTGGATCGCCGCCCGCGGTCCCTCCACGGCCGGAAAGATCTCGCTCGAACAGCGTTAGTGCCGCGCCGGCGCGCCGCGGCCGCGGCCGACGGTCGCGCGGGCGACGGGCATTGAGTATGGTGCCGCCCATGAAAACGGACACGGACGTGATCGTCGTCGGCGCCGGCCACAACGGGCTGGTGGCCGCGCTGTTGCTCGCCAGGCGCGGCCTGCGGGTGCGGGTGCTCGAGGAGAGGGAGGTCGTCGGCGGAGCGGTCCGCACCGAGAAGCCGTTCGCGCGCGCCCCCGACCTGGCGATCTCGACCGGCGCCTACCTGCTCGGCCTCATGCAGCCCGAGCTGCTGCAGATCACCGGCGTCGACCTGCCGCTGCGGCGCCGCGACCCGCACTACTTCCTGCCGACCACCGACGGCCGTTATTTGCTGCTCGGCTCCGACGCCGAGGAGACCCGGCGCCAGTACGCCGCCTTCTCGTCGGAGGCCGACTGGCACGCCGACCAGGCCATGCAGGCCGAGCTCGCCCAGCTGCGCGAGGACCTCGCGCCGTCGTGGTTCCACGAGCCGCTGTCGCTCGAGGACACCGCCGAGCGCTACGTCCGCAAGTCCTTGCGGCAGGTCTTCGTCGACCTGTGCCGAAAGCCGGTCGGCGAGTACATCGACCGCTTCCCGTTCAAGAGCGACCTGATCCGGGCGATGTACGCCTCGACCGACGGCTTCACCGGCGTCTACGGCACCTGGGACACACCCGGCACCGGCATGAACTTCCTCGTCCACAACATGTGCCGCCTGCCCGGCGCCGGCGGCACGTGGATGCTGGTCGAGGGCGGCATGGGCACCGTCACCCAGAAGTTCGCCGCCGCCGCGCGGGCGGCCGGCGCCGTCATCGAGACGTCCTGCGGGGTCCAGCAGATCCTGGTCGAGAACGGCACCGCCGTCGGCGTCCTCACCAGCAAGGGCGAGGAGCTGCGGGCGCGCGTCGTCCTGGTCGGCGCCGACCCGTTCCGCATGCGCGACCTCGCCGGCCGCGACAACTTCCCCGCCGACTACAACGCGCGCCTCGACGCGATGCGCCGCGACGGCACCTCGCTCAAGGTCAACCTCGCGCTCAAGGGCCTGCCGCAGTTCACCTGCCTGCCGGTCGACCGCGGCCAGTACGGCCCGACGATCCACCTCCTGCCCGACGAGGAGGTCGTGATCCGCAGCTTCGACGAGGCGTTCCGGGCCGTCCAGGCCGGCCAGCTGCCCGACTTCCCGGTCATCGACTGGTACATCCACACCACCGTCGACCCGACGATGCGCGACAAGGACGGCCACCACAACTCGGCCCTGTTCGTGTCGTGGGTGCCCTACGAGCTCGCCGGCACCACCTGGGAGCAGGAGGAGAGCCGCTACGTCCAGCACCTGCTGTCGATCTGCGACCGCTTCGCCCCCGGGACCAGCGACCTCGTGGTCGACACCTTCGTGCTCCACCCGCAGAAGATCGAGCGGCACTTCGGCATCACCCGCGGCCACATCCTCCACGTCGACAACACCTACGGCTTCGACCAGCGCGTGCCCTACCGCCAGCCGATCGCCGGCCTCTACGCCGCCTCCGCCGGCACCCACCCCGGCGGCGGCGTGATCGGCTGCGGCGGCCACAACGCCGCCATGGCCGCGCTCAAGGACCTCGGGCTCGGCTGAGCCGCCTGTCCTCCCGGGCATGTCCGAGAGGGCATGTCGAAAGGGGCATGTCCTCACAGACATGCCCCTTCGTGCATCCGAGACCGCCGCCGAGACCTCGGCCCGCCGCCTTCCGCGAGCCCGCGCGGGTCACCCCGGCCACACGCACATCTGCGGCCCGGTCCCGGCGAACCCCGACAGGCTCTTGCACCCCAGCGCGAACGCCTCCGGACAGTCGACGCAGCGCATCCCGGGATCGGGGCAGTGGGCGTCCTCGCCGCACAGGATCACGCACATCCACGGGCCCTCCTCGAGCACCGGACAGATCGACTGGGACTGCACCGGCGACAGCGGACACCGCCCGGGCGCGGGCCCGGGCCCGAACTCGTCGCAGGGCGGCCCGCACACCGAGCCGTCCGGAGTCTGCAAACACAGCTCGCACTCGTCGCCCCGCGGGCACGGGCCGTGCTCGGCGAGCCCGTCGCCCATGTCGGCGAGCGGCTCGGGCGCCGAGCCCGTCGTCGGTCCCGTCGCCTCGCTCGCGGCGGTCGTCGAGCCGGAGCCTCCGCTCCCGCTGTCCGTCTCGCTGCTCCCCTTCGGGCCGCAGCCGAGCGCCATCACCAGGGCCACCACCCGAGGACCTCGCATCTCACCACGGTGCACGGAGCGGGCGCCCGCGTCAATCCTCCGCGCCACGCGGGGCGTCCCGCCCCGGTCGGGCCCCGCCTGAAATTGCATGTCTTTCAAGACATTGTCCTCCGGACATGTCTAAAAAACTAGGCACGCCGGCGAGCGCCGCTCGCCGTCGGCTCCGTCAGGCGAGCTCGGCGACCCCGCCACCGAGGCTCCGCGCCGCGAACAGGTCGGCCAGCTTCTTGGCCGGGATCCGCTCGCCGGCGGCGGCCTCGGCCCCATTAAACATGCCCCTTCGCGCCGGGCCGGTCTCGACCCTCCGCGACGTCGCCGCCCCTCCGCCGCAGGAACACCTGCTCGCCTCGGGCACCTCGGTGCCGAGCGCGCGGTCCCCCTCTACTCGCCGGTGCTCACCGGCCTGCAGCTCGTCCAGGGCCTCGCTCATGCCTCGCGAGCAAGATGTCGGCTGCGAGCTCGCCGAGGTCCCGGTGTCGACCCAGGCGACGCGGCCGCGGCCGGCCGGGACGAACAGCTCGTCGCGCTCGCGGATGTCCGGGCGGTGCGCGTCGCCGAGGTCCTGGGCGAAAAGCCGGGCCGCAAGGCGGTCCAGGGGACCGCTCCCCGCGCCAGACGCCGCTCGACGCCGTGAGGCGGGACCAGGCGCCGGCGGTCGGCGCCGACGACGGCCCGCTCCACCTGCTTCGGAGCAGGTCCGCCGATGCGGGACGGGTCCCGACCGAGCCCCGACGCGAAGAACAATTCGGTGACACACTTCGCCTCGCAGCCCGCACCACCGCGACATGCCCACCTCCCGGCCCGCCCCGTCCGTCGAGACGCTGCTCGCGTTGATGCAGAGCGGTGACCTGCGCGCGCTCGACCTCCTCGCGCGGGCCTACGGCGATCGCCTGCTCGCGGTCGCGCGGCGGCGCTGCGACCTGCGCGAGGACGCCGAGGACGCGGTGCAGCAGGCCCTGCTCGCGGCCGGCGCGGCGATGACCGGCTACCGCGGCGCGGGCTCGCCGCTGGCCTGGCTGTCGACCCTGGTCGCCCGCACCTGCTGGCGGATGAACCGCAAGGCCGCGCCGACCGCCGACGTCGCCGACGTCCCCTGCACCTGCGACGACCCGGCCGTCGTCGCCGAGCGGCGCGAGCTCGGCGCGACCCTCGGCGAGGCGCTCATGACCCTGTCGCGCACCGATCGCCTGGCCTTCCTGCTCGCCGCCGAGGGCGTGAGCAGCGTCGAGATCGCCGAGCGCTTCTCGCTCACGCACGACGCCGTCCGCAGCCGGCTCAAGCGCGCCCGCAAGGTTTTGCGCGCCGCCCTCGAAAAGCGTGACACACCGCCCGCGCCCGGGCGCACTGCATCGGCGAGCCACACGAAAGGACCGCTCCCCGATGACGACCTCGCCCAGTTCTTCGCGCCCCCACCCGCGCCGCACCGATGACGCCTCGTTCGCCGCCGACGTCGCGGCCTCGCCCCTCGTCCTCGTCAAGTTCTCCGGCGCCTGGTGCCCGCCCTGCCGCGCCCTCCAGCCGACCCTCGACGCCATCGCCCGCGACCGCAGCGATGTGACGGTGTTCGACGTCGACGTCGACGCCAGCCACGGCCTCGCCGAGCAGTTCGGCGTGCGCAGCATCCCGACCCTGGTCGCCTTCCGCGACGGCAAGCCGATCGGCCAGCTCGTCGGCAACCAGCCGCGCGCCCGCATCGAGGCGCTGTTGCGGGCGTGAGAAGGAGCAGAGCGCGCCTCGGTCGCCGGGTCGGGCGTCGCCGGCCGCCATAACCGGACGAGGCGCGCGGATTCGCCGAGCGGATCGGCTCCCCGGCGCTGTGCGCCCGAGCCACGTCCTCGGCGGCCGAGCCACGCACCTGCTCGAACGAGCAGGCCCGATCGAGCATGTCTTCACGGCCATGCTCGATCGGACATGCCCTCGAGGTTTTTTGCTGCGCTCCCCCTGAAGAGGCGCTCCGTCGAGATGTCCTCGCGGCCACGCTCGCCGGCGCGGCGAGAGGCCGCGCTCCTCGGGCACGCGCCCGCGAGCGCCTCCACCCGCGGCGAACCGGGCGCTTCATGCACGGAGCCCTCACGCCCGGCGCGCGCGCGCGGTCGCCTTGCCCGCCTTCGCGCCCTTCTTCTTGCGGTGCGAGCACGGCCCGCCGCGTCGCTCGAGCTCGTCGAGCTCGCCGGCGAGGGTGCGCCCGGCCAGCACCGCGAGGGTGGCCGCCTCGAGCTCGTGCGACAGCTCGTGGAACATCTCCTCCATGTTGGAGGTGACCACGCAGCGGTGAGGGAGGTCGGAGCGGCCGGCGAACAGGCCGCGTTCGCCGAGCACCGCGAGGTAGACGTCGCGCAGGGTGATCTCGCGGGCCGGGCGAGCCAGGCGCGAGCCGCCCTTGACCCCCATCGTGGTGACGATGAGGCCCGCCGCCGCCAGCGAGGCGAGCAGCTTGCGGATCAGCGACGGGTTGGTGACGAGCCCGCCGGCGAGCTCCGACGACGACAGCAGCCCCGCGTCCTCGCGCTGGGCGAGCGCCAGCATCAGCATGAGCTGCAGCGCGGAGGCGAACCGCACGTCCACCATGCCGCGAGGTGTACCACGCGGGCCATCAGCCCGGTAGGCGCGGATAGTCGGTGAAGCCGGCCGCGCCCGGCGTGTAGAACGTCGCCCTGTCGGGAGGGTTCAGCGCCGCACGCGCGGCGAAGCGGGCCGGCAGATCGGGGTTGGCGATGAACAGCCGCCCGAACACCGCGCCGTCGAGCAGCCCCTCCTTCAGCAGCACCTCCGCCTCGTCCTGCGTGAGGTCGCCGCCGCCGAGCAGCGTGCCGCGGTAGTGCGGGCGCAGCTCGGCGAACGACAGGCCCGGGCCGCTGCCGCGCGCGCGGTCGTCGGCGGTCGGGCGCGTCACGTGGACGTAGGCCAGCTCGCGCGCCGACAGCTCGCGCAAGATCGCCGCGAAGTTGTCGCGCGCCGACGGGTCGGGCCCGCCGTCGATCATCGCGCTCGGCGACAGCTTGAGCCCGACCCGCCCCGCGCCCATGACCGCCTGCAGGCGATCGAGCAGCTCGTACAGCAGCCGCAGGCGGTTCGCCAGCGAGCCGCCGTACTCGTCGGTGCGGGCGTTGGTGGCGGCACGGAGGAAGCGGTCGAACAGGTTGCCGCTGCTCGCGTGCATCTCGATCATGTCGAACCCCGCGTCCTGCACCGCCCGCGCGGCCCGCTCGAACGCCGCCGTCACCGCCGCGATGTCCTCGCGCGAAAGCATCGCCGGCCGCACCTCGTCGGTGACCCCCCACCAACCCGTCTGATCGGGCCGCTCGGCGCGCGGGAGCCCGACGTCCCACAGCTGCGCGGCGATCCGCCCGCCCGCGTCGTGGACCCGCCGGACCACGCGGGCCCACCCGGCCTGCTGCGCCGGCGAGAAGATCGCCGCCAGGGCGGGGAAGCCGGCCCCGTACGGCCGCACCGCGAGCGCCTCGGAGAGGATGAGCCCGGCCCCCGCCCGCTGCGCGTAGTACTCGGCCACCAGCTCGGTCGGCGCGAGCCCGGCGTCGGAGCGCAGGCGGGTCATGGGCGCCATGATGACCCGGTTCGGCAGCGCCAGCGCGCCGAGCCGCAGCGGGTCCAACAGGACGGAACCAACGTGATCGTTCATATGTATCACTGACTAGTTTAGTTTATTGAGAAGTGCAAGCATCATTAAAACATATCGACCGCGCGCGACCGCTCCTCATTTTTTACGTTGCGCCTGCCACAAATGAGACTATAAGAGTTACACTTGTGCACGCGGGCCGTCGCCGCCCTCGCGGCGCCGCTCGGGCCGCACCTCAGGAGCAGGCATGGACATCGGCATCATCGGTTCAGGACACATCGGCGGCACCCTCACCCGGCGGCTGCGCGGGCTCGGCCACCCGGTCACCGTCGCCAACTCGCGCGGCCCGGCCAGCCTCGCCGCCCTCGCGGCCGAGACTGGCGCCACCGCGGGCACCGTCCACGAGGCCGCCCGCGCGCGCGACCTCGTGATCGTCACCATCCCGCAGCGCGCGGTGCCGAGTCTGCCGCGCGACCTGTTCGCCGCCACCCCGGCGAGCACCGCCGTGGTCGACACCGGCAACTACTACCCGAGCTGCGGGACGGCCGGATCGCCGAGATCGACGCCGGGCTGACCGACAGCGAGTGGGTCGCCCGCCAGCTCGATCGGCCGGTGCTCAAGGCCTTCAACAACGTCACGGCCCGCACCCTCGCGCGCGGCGGCCTGCCGGCGGGCGCGCCCGGGCGGATCGCGCTGTCGGTCGCCGGCGACGACGTCGCGGGGAAGAAGCTGGTCCTGCAGCTGTTCGACCAGCTCGGCTTCGACGGCGTCGACGCCGGCACGCTGGCCGACTCGTGGCGCCAGCAGGTCGGCACCCCGGCCTACGGCCACGACCTCGACGCCGCCGCCCTGCGGGCCGCGCTCGCGGCCGCCGAGCGCGACAGGGTCGCCGACTACCGCCGCGAAGGCGAAGCGATGGTGCGCCAGCTGCTCGCCACCGCCGGCAGCATCGACGCCATCGCCGCGCCCTGACGCCGGCACGAGGTCGCGCCGGCGAGCGACGCGGGGATCTGTCGGCGAGTCCGATCGGGTGAACCCGCCGAGCGTGCGTGGCCTCGAAGGTTCCTGCGAGGATGCACGCGCCGCCGTCGCCAGCGACCGACTCTCGACGTCGCGCCGAACCCCGCGCGCGTCGACCGAGACCCGCGGGCCCGTCGCCGGCCAGGCTCCACCATCGCGGCTCAGGCCCGCCCGACCGCGCGCTCATGGCGTGCCTGACCGCGTCGGATCGCTCGCGCCCCGCGTCGGCGCAGCGCGATCAGATTGACCCTCTCGGGCGGCCATGTTGAGGTGGGGCATGCGATGGAGAGGCTTCTCGCTCGGGGTGTTGTGGGTCGCTGCGTGCGGTGACAGCGGCGGGCGCGGTGATTCGGCGACGGCGAACGCGACGGCATCGCCCGTGACCGACGCCACCGCGTCGTCGACGTCGCCCACCACCACCGGCGGACAGACCGACTCGGAGGCCGGCACCGCGACGGACAGCGCCACCGTGGCGCCGACCGGCAGCTCGACCACCGAGCCGGACCCGACCGAAACCACCACCGGGGCGGACATGACCTGCGTCGACACCCCGCCGCCGGGCTTCGCCGGCCCGTCCGACCCGGCCTGCGCCGCCGCGCCGCAGGTCGGGACGTTCCAGCCGATCCTCGAGTGGAACCGCGGCACCTGGGCCACCGCGCCGACGTCGGATCAGGTGCTCATGTCGCCCATCGTCGCGTCGCTCGACGGCGACGAGGTGCCGGACGTCGCGTTCGTCACCTACGTCTCCGGCGACCACTACGGGCCGGGTGTCCTCCGGGCCATGTCGGGCGACGGGCAGAAGGAAATTTTGAACGTCGAGGGACAGGACGTGTGCGGCCACTCCGGGCTCGCGACCGGCGACATCGACGGCGACGGCCAGGTCGAGCTGGTCGTGGTGACCACCGGCGGCGCGGTCAAGGTGTTCGAGCACGACGGCGCCCCCAAGTGGACCAGCGCGGTGTACGGGCTGCACTGCTCGACCTCGCCGGGCATCGCCGACTTCGACGCCGACGGCGTCCCCGAGGTGTTCGCGGGCGCCGTGATCCTCGACGCCGAGGGCAACGAGCGCGGCGTCGGCCAGCACGGAAACGGCTTCCGGATCTCGGTGGCGGCCGACATCGACGAGGACGGCCAGCAGGAGCTCGTCGTCGGCAACGCCGCCTACGACGGCCTCGGCGGCGCCGAGTGGTTCAACATGGAGGCCGACGGCATCCCGGGCGTCGCCGACTTCGTGGGCGACTCGAAGCCGGAGATCGTCGTCAGCGCGGCCGGGACCGTGCGTCTGCAAGACAACCAGGGCGTGGTGTTGTGGACGGCCACGGTCCCCGGCGGCGGCGGCGGTGCGCCCACCATCGCCGACTACGACGGCGACGGCGAGCCCGAGACCGGCGTCGCGGGCAGCGAGTACTACGTGGTCTTCGACACCGACGGCTCGCTGATGTGGCAGTCGGCGATCTCGGAGACCGAGTCGGCCACCGGGTCGATCGTCTACGACTTCGAGGGCGACGGCATCGCCGACGTGATCCACGCCGACGAGAACCGCGTGTGGGTGTTCTCGGGGGTCGACGGCGCGGTCAAGCTCGAGTTCGGCGGCCACGGCAGCGCGACCCAGCTCGAGTCGCCCGTGGTGGTCGACGTCGACGGCGACGGCCAGGTCGAGATCGTGTTCGGCAACAACCAGTTCTACGACCCGGCGGCGCCGAAGGGGATCTCGGTAATCGGCGACGAGGCGCTGTCCTGGCGGCCCGGACGGAAGATCTGGAACCAGTACCAGTACTCGATCACCAACGTCGCCGACGACGGCACGATCCCGGCGATGCCGGTCCACAACTGGACGGCGCACAACAACTACCGCTCGGGCGACGACTCGCCGCCCGACGGCCTGGCCGCGCCGGACGTCGTGCTGGAGACGTCGATCTGCCAGTACCTGTGCCAGGACACCGCGCTGCAGCTATGGGTCAACGTCGGCAACGCGGGCGCCTCGGCGCTGACCGCCGGCGCGACGATCGAGGTCTACGGCGAGCTGGGCGGTCAGGAGACGTTCCTCGCCGCACAGGCCTTCCTCGACGTGCTGCAGGCCGGGGAGTACGCGACCGCGATCGGCTTCGACATCGACGGCGCCGGCTACGACGGCCTGATCGTCCGCGCCGTCGCCGGCGAGGAGGAGTGCAAGCTGGACAACAACGTGGTCGAGCTGCCCACGCCCTTCTGCAACCCGCCGGAGTGACGCCTCGGGTCACGGGCCCGACCGTCGCCCGCGGTCGACGAGTCGCGGGTCGGCGGCCTCGACGGCCACGAACCGGTCGCTCACAGCCGCGACGACGTCAGCTGCCGCTCGATCTCGTCGCCCGTCCTGGCCCCGGCCGGGAACAGCCGCGACGTCAGGTAGACGATGTCCTGCACGACCCGCCAGGTCGACTCCTCGACCCGCGTGGTCGTCTCGAGCAGCGTCACCGGCTCGGCGGTGCGCGACGGCAGGAGGCGCAGGGTGATGCCGTCGGGCGCCGCGTCGGCGCGCAGCAGCGGGAACGCGGCGGTGCTCCACACGTACGACTCGGCGCCGCGGGCCAGGCCGGAGCGGCCGGTGCTGTCGTCGCGCCAGAACACCGTCGCGCCCTTGGGGCCGGCCAGCAGCACGCCGCGGACCTCGAACGGCAGGCTCTCGCGGCGGCGCAGGTCGGCCGCCTGCGCGGCGATCTGCAGCGGGCCCGGGTCGACGGTGATGACGCGCAGGTCGTCGAGGTGCAGCTCGGTCAGCGGCGCCGGGCTCAGCGAGCAGCGCACGGTGATGTCTTCGGCGAGCACGAACACGTCGCCGTCCTCGATGCGGTAGTTGGTGACCTTGCAGCCGCGCAGCTCGAGCCCGGTGGTCGAGTGCTGGTCGACCATGTAAAAGTTCTCGCCGCGGCGTTCGACGCGGCAGTGCTTGCGCGAGACGGAGCCGCTGCGGATCGGGAGGTCGTTGTCGCGGGTGCGGCCGATCGTGAACACGTCGGTGCCGACGCCGATCCGCCGTCCGGCGCACGTCAACACGAGCGGGATGTTCGCCATTGGTCGGGATGCTAAGCCAACCCGGGGCCTCGCGGGGCGCGCGGCGCTCGTGAACTAGCGCGTGGTCTCGCCCGGATCATGCGCGGCCACGAGCCACGAGTCCGCATCCTCGGGCGTGCGGCGGAGCGCGCAGTCACGCGCTGTCAAATTCGTCTCGCGGACGTCGCCCCGCGAGCTCGCGAGCGGCGCGACCTGCACAGTTATTCAGCCCGCGCGAGCCCGTGGGCGGCCAGCTACGGCCCCGAATTCCCCGAAATGTTGCCCCCGCGGCGCCCGATCTGATAGCGCCGCCCTGGTGCGCAGCAGCAAGAACCGCCGGACGGCCACGGGCCGGCGCAGGACCTCTCGGCGGACCGAGGGCCTGCGCGCGTGGCTCGGCCTGCAGACGTCCGGCCGCCCGGCGACGCGGATGACCCGCAACCGGCGGATGACCGAGGAGCAGCGGCAGAAGGCCGCCAGGGCCTACGTCGACCCGGTCGAGCGGAAGACCCGCAACCGCACCATCGCGCTGCTGATGCTGCTCGCGGTCGTCAATCTCTACGTGTTCGTGTGGCGCGAGGGCACCAGCGTGCTCGAGCTCGGCGCCCCGCGGGCCGCCGCCATCGTCGAGCACGACGACCGCGGCCACGGCCCGCTCGGCGCCTTCGCCGAGCCGCCCGAGACCGCCTGCAGCGGCGACCCCGTGCGGATCTTCGAGGGCCTGCACGACCAGATCCACCAGGCCACCACGCTCGACAAGGGCCGCACGCTGCGCCTCGCGCTGCTCGAGCTCGGCGTCGCCGCGACCGAGATCGACGCGCTCGAGGCCGCCCTGCGCCCGACCATCGACCTCGGCCTGGTCGCCGGGACAGGTGCCCCGCTGCGCCTCGCCACCGACCGCCACGGCGCGATCCTCGCGGTGGAGATCGAGCAAGCCGAGGGTCGCCTGCTGCAGGCCTGCCGCGCCGGCGGACAGGCCGGCATCACGGTCCGCGCGATCCAGCACCCGCCGGTCAGCGACGTCGTCGCCGTCCACCTCGAGCTCGGGCCCGACGCCGACCTGCGCGCCGCCGTGGTCGAGGCCGGCGAGCGACCTGAACTCGCGGACAGGATCGCCGCGGCGCTGGCGTTCGAGGTCGACCTGGTCGCCGACGCCCGCCCGCGCGACCGCATCGACCTCGTCATCGAGCGCCGCTTCCTCGGCAAGCAGTTCCACCGCTACGGCAGCCTGCTGGCGGTCCGCTTCCGCGGCGAGGCCGGCCGCTTCGCCGCCTTCCGCTTCCAGACCGGCGGCGGTCAGGCGGCCTACTTCGACGCCGAGGGCAAGCCGGTGCGCCGCACCCTGCTGCGCTCGCCGCTGGCCTTCCACGCGCTCCAGCCCGGCGCCCGCGCGATGATGCCGCCCTCGGTCGAGGTCGTGGCCGGCCGCGCCGGCGCGCTCTACCGCCGCCCCGAGGGCGCCCCCGTGGTCGCGCTCGGCGACGGCGTGGTCCGCTCGCTCGGCGAGCAGGGCGACGCCGGCCTGGTCCTCGAGCTCGCCCACGAGGACGGCACGGTCGCCCGCTACGCCCACCTCTCGCGCACGATGGGCGACCTCCGCCCCGGCCAGCCGGTGCGCCAGGGCCAGCTCGTCGGCCTCGCCGGCCACACCGGCAAGACCGCGACCGACCGCGTCCGCCTCGAGCTGTGGCGCGAGGAGCACGGCGAGGCCACGGTGCTCGACCCGCTGCTGCTGTCCGCCGGCGGCGACCGTCGCCCCGCCGTGGTCGGCGCCCCGCTCAAGGGCACCGCGCTCGAGCGCTTCAAGGTCGAGATCGCCCCGTGGCAGAAGGCCCTGCGCGAGACCCCGGGCTGACCGTTCGTGCCTGTTCGCAGAGGCATGCTCTCCAGGACATGCCCCTCGTGACATGCCCTCGACGGCATGTCCTGAAGGCCACTCCTGCCCTCGCTGCCGCCGTGCGGAGCGGGCGGACGCGAGCACGGCAGTCGGCCGCTGCGCCGCGCTCGCGCGGGCAGGTGACGCCGCGCCCGGCCGCTCACAGGGCCGCGCGGCGGCTGCCCGGCTCGGCGCCGACGGCCGGCCGCGAATACGGCGCCTGCGGCACGAACGCGACGTGCACGAGCACGTCGTAGTCGCGCTGCGGGACCACCGTCGACCAGCCCGGCCGGGCCTGGTCGAACAGCCCGTCGGCGTAGGCGCGCGTCCAGTGCTCCTCGCGCAGGTAGCGGGCCAGCGAGCCCTGACCCGCCGCAGCCGCCTGCACGTCGAGCGCGTAGCCGCGGCCTGGCCGGCGCAGCGCCGCCTCGAGGGTGCCCGGCGGCGCCCACATGCGCTGCCGCTGGGCCAGGTAGGTCGTGCTGTCGAAGGTCGTGTGGACGACCGCGTAGTCGGCCCCGAAGCGCGCGTGCAGCCGCCCGCCCATGTCGGAGGGCGACGCCCGGTGGGTGTCCTCGTTGTCGGCCAGCACGACGACGCGCGCGTCGGGCCGCTGCTCCGCCAGCCACGCCACCGTGTCGGCCATGACCCGGCCGCGCTGCGCTCGCGGCGTGCTGCCCGTGTCGCCGTACGCGTCGACGCGCCGCTCGGCCAGCCACACCAGCCGCAGCGCGACCGCGTGGCTCGCCGCCCCGTGCGCGGCGACCTGCGCCTCGCGCCGCGCCAGCAAGCGGGCCCGCAGCTCGGCCAGACCGGCGCGCGCCTCGGCCACGTGCCCCGGCGTGCGCCGGCTCGGCACCGTCAGCGCCCGCACCGGCGCCAGCAGGCCCGGCACGCTCGCCGCGAACTCGGGGTCGAGGTCGACGAAGTACGCCGCCAGCGGGTCGAGCCCGCGCGCGTCGAGGCAGCCGTCGACGCCGGCGATCTGGATCGCCCGCTGGGGCGCGACGAACTGGTTGTGCTCGCGGATCCACGCCAGCAGCGGCCGGTACGAGCCGGCCGCGTCGAAGGCGTGCGGATCGAAGCGATCGGGGTCGGGCGGGTTCCAGGTCCCGCGGCCCCAGGCGTCGAGCTCGAGGCCGTCGACGAAGCAGACGTCGAGCGCGACCACCAGCGGCGCCGCGTCGGCGGCCGCGCGCTCGACCATCGCCTGCATCAAGCGGTGGAACAGCGCGAGCCCCTGCCCCGGCTCGCCGACCCCGACCACGCGAGCGCCCCGGGTCATCGCCCACACCGGCCCCACGTCGAGCGCCCCGTCGCCGGCGACGATCGCCCGCGCCTGCGCGTCGAGCTCGCGGCTGATCGCGTCCTGCTCGGGCGCCCAGGTGTGGACCTCGTCGCGCCACGGCGTGCAGCCGGCGATCGTGGCGCCCCACAGACAGACAGCAGCGACCGACCCGCGGAGCTTCGCCATGACGTCCTGTCCTCGCGTCACCACGCTAGCACCGCACCCGCGGCCGATCAGCCCGCGTCATCGTACGACCGCCGGTCGCCCGCCGCGCCGCGCACGGTCGTCGGCGCCGCGAGGGCTGCGACCGCCGTTCAGACGCGTGCGTCCGCGAGGGCTGCGGCCCCCGCCGCCCGCTTTGCAGGGAACGGGCGACGCCGCGAGGGCGCGCCGTCCGCCGCCCGGCGGCGACCCGGCCAGCCCGAGGCGCGAGCGTGCCCGCCGACCGACCGCTCGCGCGCAGCGGCACATGGCCCTTCGGACATGTCCCAGGTACCAGCTCACATCATCGCCGCGTCGAGGAGCATCCCCTTGAGCGCCTCGTACTCGCCCATCATCGACAGGTCGTGCTCGGTCAGGTTGAACACGCCGACGGGCGCGCCGTCGCGGTCGAGGATGATGACGTCGCGGTAGACCACCTCCCACTGGGTCCAGGCGTCGACCTCGGCGACGTCTTGCAGCAGCGGGATGAAGCGGCCGCTCACCATCTGCGGGATCCCGGACTCGAAGCCGATCCCGTTCACGCCCAGCAGCGCGATCCCCAGGTCGGGGAATTCGCCGTTGAGCTCGATCTGCAGGTCGTTCAGGTAGCCGAACTGGCTACGGCAATAGCCTCAAGTCGCGTGGGCGAAGTACCAGCCCGACACCTGCCCCGCGTAGTCGCTGCGGGCCCGCGTCTGCTCGTAGGTCGCCGAGTTGGGGTTCACGTCGACGAGCGCCCAGTCGGGCGCGGGCCCGGCCGGCTCGCCGGTGGTGTCGGTGTCGGTGTCGCCGGTCGTCGTCGTCGTCGTCGAGGTCGAGGTCGAGGTCGTCGCCACCGGCCCGGTCGTCGGCTCGCCGGTCGTCGGCTCCTCGCCGGTGCTGGACGTCGAGACAGGTCCGGAAGTACCTGTCCCTGCGGTCATGCCGGTGCTGCCCGTCGTCGGCTCGCCGGTCTCGCTCTCCGAGCCGCCCGTGGTCGAGTCGGTCTGCCCGCCCGAGCTGGCCGTCGAGTCCGAGCCGCCTCCGGGGCAGCCCGCGAGCGCGAGCGCGCACAAGTAGAAGGATGGTCGTCGGTTCACGCCGCCAGGCTATCACCGTTCGTCAGGCCTGCGGCTCCGTCTTCCCGTGGTGACGCAGCGGCTTGCCCGCCATCACCTGGTCGTAGGCGGGCACCCAGTCGGGCCACTCGGTCCCGGCCAGCCGGTCCATGAAGGTCGAGCCGAACCCGAAGTGCTTCGTGAAGCGCGCGTGATGCAGCGCGTGGAACGTATACGGATGCGCGAACCACACCGTCGGGCTGCGCGTCAGCGCCGGCGGCCCGAGCTCGACGTTGGCGTGGCCGATGACGTTGCCGAACACGTTGTAGAACAGGTACACGAAGTAGCCGATCAGGCTGACCGGGGCGACATGTCCCAAAAGCCAGGGAACGCCGACGTACCCGAGCGCCCACCCCAGCGCCTCGACCGTCGACACCGATTGGGCGCTCCACGGCGTCGTCACCCGCGACAGGTGGTGGTGCCGGTGGAACCGCATCAGCGGCCGCGTGTGCAGCAGCCGGTGCAGCGCGTAGAAGTAGACGTCGAACACCACGCCGCACAAAAAGAAGCTGATCACCGCCCAGCCCGGCGAGTCGGGCCCCCACACGATCCACCGCCCCTGCAGCGCCAGCGCCAGCGCGGCGGGGATCAGCAAGCAGAAGCGGACGTTGGCCCGGATCTCCCGCGCCACCTGTCCCTCGGGCATCGCGTCGCCCTGGATCCGCTTGCCCGCCGGCGCCCGCTCGGCCGCGCGTCCGAGCCCCACCGTCAGCAGCGTGACCGCAGCGTGCGCGAACACCAGCACCACGAACCAGTCGAGGAAGGTCCCGAGGTCGAACACCCGGCCATCTTGCCACCCCTCCGCCCGCCCGGCGCGGCTGCGACCGCGTGACTCAACCTCCGCCGGCCCTGCGCGGCCGTTCCTCGGCCCCGCGGGCGCGAAGCGGGGCGGAACCCGGTTCACCGCGAGGGCGCGCGCCCGACCTGCCTGCCGCGCCCGCGGCGAATCTCAATACCCCTCGGGGATCTTGCCGTTCAAGAAGTGAATGGTATTCGGCTCGCGCCGGCGCGACCACAGCGCCTCGATCGGGCTGTCGGCTGTCCCTCGGGACAGCCCCTCCTCGGTCGACCACGTCGGCACCTCGCCGGCGCGCAGGCTGTGCAGCCCGCTCTGCCACACGCCGATGATGTACGTGTGCCCGGCCGCGCGCCCGCCGAAGAAGTCGGTGAAGCGGCGGGCGAACTCCTGCCCGCGCACCGCCCCGAACGCCTCGCAGGTGCGGAACCACCACAGGTGATCGGGCACCATGCGCTCGCGGATCGCCGCGAGCTTGCGGTGCAGCGGGTGCGTCGGCAGCAGCGCGTCGGCGGTCAGCCCCTTGCGGTCGACGAACAGCTCGCCCCAGTGCCCGTGCCCCCAGTACTGGATCTCCGCGATCGGGCGGTCCGGGTGGGTCGTCGCCAGCCACTCGAGCCCGTCCTCCCAGCACGTCACCCCGAGCGTCGCGTCGAACCGCGACAGCCCGCGGTACAGGTGGGAGCCGGCCCACCACGCGTGCGACAGCCCCGGCCGCAGGCGCTTCCCGGTACACGTGCGGTCGAAGAGCATCAGGCGCAGCGGAGCGGAGCGCATCGCCGACAGTGTAGCCTCAACGCGCGCCGAACCGACCGACCAGGCTCAGGCCGCCCGGGCCCGGCTGCACCTGCAGCGACAGCTGCCCGCGCCGCTGGCGACCGAGGCGGAGGTCGCGGGCGCCGAGCGCCAGCAGCGGCGCGCCCGCGGCCACGCCGACGGCCGCCAGCACCGCGCCCGCCGCCAGCATCTGGCTGCCCTGCACGTCGAGCGCGCGCAGCGGCGACAGGTCGACCGGCAGCTCGGCCTCCAGCACCGGCGCGATCGTCTCGTCGAAGCGGCGCTTGTAGGTCGCCCCGCCGAGCGCGAGCCCCCCGCCGAGCGCGGCCACGACCATCATCGCCCCGCCCGCGATCAGCTCGCGGCGGCCGCGGCGGATCTGGCGGTCCGCCGCGCGCCGGTCGGCGCGGACCCGCCGGATCTCCGCGCGCCGCTCCGCCACCGACAGCTGCAGCGACTCCGCCTCGGCGTGGACCCGCGCGACCTCGCCCGCGCCGATCCGCGGCGCCGGCGGCATGTCGGCCAGCGCCACCGCCTCGCGGGCGTGGAACGCCGCGCGGTCGAGGGTCGCCGTCGACGTCTGCACTTTGAGCCATGTCCTCGCGGCCATGATGTGAATCCACGGGTCTTGCGTGTCCCACGCCTGGCCGCTGAGCCAGCGCGCGCAGTGCTCGACGCCCTGGATCGCCTCGAGCTCGCCGATCCGGGCGACCAACGCGTCGCGCTCGGCCGCCGCCGCGATCAGCGGGTCGTCCGGCTTGCTCGCCTGCTGCACCCGGCGCGGCGCCTTGGGCGTGGCCGAGGCGGGCAGCGGCGCGAGGAACGACGCGACGCACACGAATGCGAGCACGGGGCGGCGATACGCGAGCGACATGCGAACCTCCGGGAATGACCCATCGTTCAGGATGACGTGGCCGCATGCGCCGACAACCGGCCCTGCGCTCGCCTGTGCGAGCCCCCACGAGCCGGACCGCTGCGGCACACCAGCCCACGCGGGCGCACGATCGCGGTGGACAGCGAGCCGGACGCACCGTCATCCTGCGACCATCGCCCCGCATGCCGACGCGACGCGCCCTCCGAACCTCGCCGCTCCCGCTCCTCTCGCTCGCGTGCGCCGTCGCCTGCGGCGGCGCGCCGGCCGACGACGCCGGCGCCACCGACAGCGACACCGACCCGACCACCGGCGCCACCACCGATTCGTCGACCGCGCCGACCACCAGCGGCACGACCGCCTGGGAGGAGGAGTCCGAAAGCGAGCCCGAGCAGCCGGTCACCGTCGAGTGGTCCGAGCTCGAGCTCCGGCTCGTGCGCGGCGGCGACGTCCTCCTGCGCTTCCCGGCCGACGGCTTCCAGCTCGGCGTGGTCGCGGCGCTCGACGACGGCTCCTCCTACGACCCGTTCTTCCTCGCGCCCGACCAGTGGCTCACCGTCACCGCCGCCGAGGCGCTCGGAGGCGACGCCGCGGTCGACGTGCGCCTGTCCTTCGGGACAGACGTCCACGCGCGCCTGACCGTCGCCGAGGCCGCGCCGGGGCGGTTCGCCGCCAGCCTGGTCCCCGAGCCCGGCGGACCTGTCCTCGCGTACATGCGCCTGCGCCCGGTCGTCGACCCGGCGGAGGGCTTTTATGGCCTCGGCGAGTACTTCGACGCCGCCGAGCACCGCGGGCGCGTGCGGGCGATGCAGCTCGAGTACGACCCGCAGATCGAGAGCCAGTACAACGAGGCCCACGTGCCGGTCCCGTTCATCACCGGCACGCGCGGCTGGGGCCTGTTCGTCGAGGATCCGCACGCGGCGGTGTTCGACGTCGCCGCCGCCGCCGCCGACCGCGTCGAGGCCACCTTCGGCACCGGCCCCGACACCGCCGGCGGCCTCGCCTTCCACCTCTACGCCGCCAACCACCCGCTCGACGTCACGAGGCATTACTACGCCACCACCGGCGCGCCGAAGCTGCCGGCCCCGTGGGCGCTGGGCCCGTGGATCTGGCGCGACGAGAACGACGACCAGGCCCAGGTCGAGGACGACATCGCCACCATCCGCGAGCTCGACCTGGCGACCTCCGCGATCTGGATCGACCGCCCCTACCAGAGCGCCGTCGGCGTGTTCGACTGGAGCCCGACCCGGTTCCCCGACCCGCAGGCGATGATCGCCCAGATCCACGCCCTCGGCCTCCGCCTCGCCCTGTGGCACGTGCCCTACGTCGACGACGACCCGGCCGCCGCGGCCATGCGCGCCGAGGCCGAGGCGAACGAGTTCTTCCCGCTCGAGGTCGGCCTCGTCACCTCGGACTGGGGCGAGCCGCTCGACCTCACCAACCCCGCCGCGTTCGAATGGTGGCAGGACCACATCCGCGAATACACCGACCACGGCGTCGACGGCTTCAAGCTCGACTACGCCGAGGACATCACCGTCGGCCTCGGCGGCGCGCGCACGGTCTGGCAATTCGCCGACGGCAGCAGCGAGCGGACGATGCACAAGCTCTACCAATTGCTGTACCACCGCGCCTACGCCGAGCTGCTGCCGGAGTCCGGCGGCTTCTTGCTGTGCCGCGCCGGCACCTACGGCGACCAGCAGAACGTCAGCGTGATCTGGCCCGGCGACCTCGACGCCAACATGGCCGCCCACCGCGAGACGGTCGACGACGACGGCGAGTCGTACGTCGCCGTCGGCGGCCTCCCGGCCGCGCTCACCGCCTCGCTCAGCCTCGGCCCCAGCGGCTTCCCCTTCTTCGCCTCCGACACCGGCGGCTACCGCCACGCCCCGCCCGACCGCGAGACCTTCGTCCGCTGGTTCGAGTACACCGCGCTCACCCCGGTCATGCAGGTCGGCACCGGCTCGTCGGACGTCCCGTGGGAGTTCACCCCGGAGAACGGCCTCGACGACGAGAGCCTCGCCTGGTACCGCCAGTACGCCCGGCTGCACCTGCGCCTGTTCCCGTACGTGTGGACCTTCGCGCGCTCGCTCGCCGAGGGCGGCCGCCCGCTCCAGCGCCCGCTCGGCCTCGCCTACCCCGAGCTCGGCGTGCACCCGTCCGACACCTACTTGCTCGGCAACAACCTGCTGGTCGCGCCCGTGGTCGCGCGCGGGGCCACCTCGCGCAAGCTGTCCTTGCCGCCAGGTGCCTGGCTCGACTGGTGGACCGGCGAGGTCCTGGCGGGCGACGCCGACGTCACCGTCGACGCCCCGCTCGGCACGCTGCCGCTGTTCCTGCGCGTCGGCGGGATCGTGCCGATGCTGCGCCCGACCATCGACACCCTCGCCGAGACCACCGCGCCCGCCGTCGACTCGTTCGCCGCCGACCCCGGCATCCTGTACGCCCGCGTCGCCCCCGGCGCGGTCGCCAGCCGCTTCGACCTGTACGATGGGACAGCCCTGAAGCAGCGCCTCGGGAAGGCCGCGTTCCACCTCGAGGTCACCCCCGGCGACGTGTTCACGAGCGGCGTCGACGTCGAGATCCACGCCCTCGCCCCGATCGCCGCGGTCACCGTCGACGACGCCGCGCTCGCCCAGCGCGAAGACGCCGCCGCCCTCGACGCCGCCGCCGACGGGTGGATCTACACCGCCGACCTCGGCGGCACCCTGCGCGTCAAGCTCGGCTCCGGCGCGCACACCGTGGTGGCGACGCTGGCCGAATGAGCGCTACTTCGGGATGTAGATGTACGTCGGCTCGATCGCGACGAAGGTCTCCCACACCCCGTCGACGACCCCGAATTGCCCGTTGAACACGTGCCAGCCGCGCTCGGCCGGGCCGTCGTGCTCGTCGGGGCCGTCGTCGGCGCGCGCGAGCCAGTCCCAGGCGAGCGCGACCGCGGCCGCGAGCCCGAGCGGCGGATCGACCTGCCGGAGCCGCCATGGCCGACCGTCGAGCCCGCTCGCCCGGGGCGGCCGCGCGAACAACACCAGCGCCTCGCCGGCCTCGGCCACGTGCGCGACCCGGCCGTGCAGATCGCGGAATGCGATCGCCAGCGCGTGCATCAGCCCGTCGCGTCCGCTGGCCGTCACGTCGACCAGGAAGTGGCTCATCTGGCGCCCGTTGCGGTAGCCGTACTCGTACACGCGCTCGGGGATGGTCCTGAACGGGCCCGCCATGATCGCGGCGATTGTCGCATCGTCGGCGCCGCCGCCGCGACCGCCAGCGAGCCGAGCCTTCCCCCGCGCATCACCGCGCCATCGTCCCGCGCAGGCGGTCCCACAGCGTGCTGGTGACCCCGAGGTTCTCGCGCTGCATCCGGCGCGGGTCGTGGTGTCGCGCGTGGTGTTGCGCCAGCCGTTCGACGCCCGGCAGCCGGCGCAGGGGATGCGACGGCCGCAGGTGATAGGTGAGGTGCAGCGCCTCGTAGACCATCACGTAGAACACGCCCGTGGCGAGGAACAGACGTCCGACGTCGCCGCCGAACACGAGCCCCACGAGCAGCGCCGGCGGGCCCAGCGCCGCCGCCAGGGCGGGCAGCGCCCACCACGGGAACAGGATCGATCGAAAGTCGCGCGCCGAGCCGATCTCCATCGCCCCGTCGACGTAGAGCGAGTGGTGCGAGACCGTGTGCTTGTCGTAGAGCAACTGCAGCGGCGCCACCCGCCGGTGGAGCAAGTCGCGGTGAAACCGCCACTCGAGCGCGATCGAGAAGATCCACATGGCTGGTACTACGACCATGTCTTTCAGAGCAGGTCCTTCGAGACAGGCCACGCACCCCGCGATCACCGCCGCCCCGCACACGAACGGGGCCGCCAGGTGCCGCCACGGCCGGTACGAGGCCGGCAGGCCGGCGTGGTAGCGCGCCCGCGCAGCGGCCACGTGCGGCGGCACCTCGCCAATTTGCGGCTCGTACGGCCCCGCCATCACATCGGACGCTAGCGGGGTCCCGACCTGCTGCCAAGTGCCCCCGGTCGCCTCCGGGTTTTGCGCAGCCCATCAAAAATCCGTTAGGGCCCGCCACCTGGTCGCAGAGCCTCGCACAGCCGCTTCCTCGCCCTCGGACCTCGCGTGCCGGCGATCACCCGCGCAGAGAGACGCGCCGCCCGTGGGGAACGCCGGTGCTCCCTGCCGGCGACGATCCCAGATCGACGCGCCGACGGTGACGCGCTCAAGTTGCACCGCCCGGGGAACGGGTCCATTACCGGGGCGTGCTACCGATCCTCCATATCCATGCAGGTGACTGCGCCGCCGGGTTCGCTCGCGAGATCGACCTGGAGGGCGAGGTGCTCGGTTGGCGCGACAGCGCCGCGGTCGGACCTTGCTCGCGCGAGCGCGGGCGGCACGTGTTCCTCCGCATGGCGTTCTGGCAGACCGACCTCGCCGAGATCCAGCGCGCCGAGGAGCTGCCGACCGACTGCGAGCGCGTGCTCTGGTTCGGCCCCGATCCGTGGGAGCAGCTGCAGCTCGTCGAGCTGCTCGCGTACATGTCCGATGGGCCATGTTCGATCGTGCCGCTGTCGCGGGCGGTCACCGAGCTGACCCGGAGCGAGCTGCACGCGGCGTTCGCCGCCCGCCGCAACGCCGAGTCGCTGCGCTTCTTCGCCGCGGCCTTGTGGTTCGACTTCTGCGACAACGACCCCGCGGGCATCGCCCTGCGCCTGCGCCGTGCGGCCAACGATCAGCGCCTGCCGCACCTCGGCGCGGCGATCCGCCGCGTCCTGCAGGACCGCAACGAGCACCGCACCGAGCGCGAGATCGAGAACCTGGTCCGCTCGGGGGTGTGGGAGCTGCCGGCCCTGCTCGAGGCCCTGCGCGCGCGCGAGCTCCCGGCCCACGGCGCGTGGTACGGCGACGTCGTGGTCGGCCGCCTGCGCGACGCCTGCACCATGCGCATGCAGGCGGCCAACGACTCGCTCAGTGCAGCGTCATCCCCGCCTTGAGCACGAGCCCGCGGTCCTCGGCGTACATCTCGTAGCCCGAGGGGCCGAACACCTTGTAGACGTCGAAGATCCCCGCGAGCTCGGGCTGGCCGGCCATCCCCATCACCGGCTCGAGCTGGCCCATGATCTTGGCCATGTCGTAGGCGAACAGCCCGAGCGGCGGGTCCTTGACCTCCGGCGCCGAGAGCAGCTTACCGACGGTGGACTCCGAGCCCGGCCCGATCGCCACGACGATGCCCGTCCCGGCCTTCGCCCCGTAGGCGATGCCGTTGACGAACGGCACCGTGCCGTCGGGCAGCGTCTTGACCGCCCCGTCGTCGCTGAACTCGTACGCCGCGATCGCCGACGTCTCGGCCTTGATCGCCTCGTAGACGGCGCGCGGATCGGCGGCCGCCAGCACCGCGTGGGCCGTGATCGACGACGGCAGAAAACCCGACATCTTGATGTCGGTCAGCACCAGGCTGCCGCCGCGCAGCCCCGGCACCCACTTCGGGATCGCCGAGGTTTCCTGCCCGATCTTCGCCGCGAAGTCGTTGAGCTCCGCCAGCTCGGGGCACTGATACGGCGACTTCGTCACCTCCTGCCCCTTGCGCAGCGCCCACTCGATCGCCTTGCCGACGTCGAAGCCGCCGCCCATGGCGAACACCGCCTCGTTGCGCAGCTCCTTCGTCAGACCCGGCACCGACGCGCGCAGCGCCTTGAAGTCCTGCGCCAGGTCGGAGCGCAGCTCGACCCCGAACACCGCCTCGAAGCCCTCGGCGCTCATCGTCTCGGTGCCGAACACCAGCATCGGCGCGATCGCTGCCAGGCCGCGGAACTCGTCCTTGCACACCTGCGTCAGCTGCGGCCACTTCTCCGCCATCTTCGGGGCCAGCGCCGCCAGGACCTCCTTGTTGAGCGGGTCGCCCTCGCCGAGGAGCGCCTCGGCGATCACCCGCGCGTCGACGTAGCCGACGTTGTGCTTGCCGAGCTGCCAGCTCGTCAGCAGGTCGCGCAGCTTGGGCGAGTCGGCCAGCGACCGCTCCGGCGCCGTCTTGCCGAACAGCAGCTCGAACACCTTGTCGGCCATCGCCGGCGGCGCGACGCCCATGACCAGCTCGTCGCTGACGATCGCCGCCGCGAACTTGATGTCGTCGTTGCCGCCGCACCAGTACTCGGCGTCGCCGAGCTTGCACACCGGGATGGTGACGTTGCCCGCCTGCTGCACGCGGCCCAGCAGGTCGCGCAGCGCCTGCGGGTCCTTCAGCGTCCAGCGCGCCGCCGGCAGCCCGCCGATGCCGTACAGCGCGGCGCGACCGTCGATGTCGATGCCCGTGCGATCGAGGCCGCCGTCCTTCATCACCGCCCGGAACTCGGCGAAGATCGCCTTCGCCAGCGGGCTCCACTCCTGGTCCATCGGCATCTGGTCGATCATCGGCCCGATGCGCTCCATCGCCGGGCCCATGCTCTTGTAGATCTTCTCGACCATCGGCCGCGCGGAGCCGCCGAAGCTGATGAAGGCGTAGGGCGTGTCGGCGGGGATCTTGGCGAGCAGCGCCTGCACGCCCGGATCTGCCAGCGCCGCAGCGGCCACCTGCTCGTTCGACTTGGTACAGCCCGCCACGCCGGCGACCGCCAACACCGTCGCCAACGCCGCCGCACGCCCGCACCCGATCGGCCAACGCAACCACTGCTTCGCTCGCGTCATTGAGCGGTCCTATCACCCTTCGCCTGGGCCGGCAAGCGCGAGCCCGCGCTGGAAGACCTGGGAACGGCCGCGAGCACGGGTTTGGCTGCAGGAGCCGCGCGCTCACGCAGGGAGCGGGCGCGTGATCATGCGAGTTCGAGGGCGGGCGAATCGCTCGTCTCGTTCGCGGCGCGCTCGTGGATTGGGCGCTGGCGGGGAGAGGCTTATGAGGGCTCGCTCTTGCGGGGCAGAGCCACGTAGAGGATGGCCTCGCGGCCATCCTCTACGTGGCGTGACGCCGCTCCTTCGGTCGCCGCGTCACGCCACGTTCAGCCCCAGCCCCCTGCGCGCCTCGAAGTACTCCTCGCTGACGCTGTAGACCACCAGCTCGCGCAGCGCCTCCTTGGGCGCGAGGATCGAGCCGAACACCCGCTGCTCCTGGCCGATCGCGTGGGCGGCCGTGGCGAGGTCGTTGCAGAACAAGAAGCCCGCGCGGTAGCTGGCCAGCTCGGCCGCCCGGGCCCAGCGCTTGACGTCGACCTCGCCGCTCTTCACCAGCCGCTGCAGCGCCGCGGTGAGCCGCTCGATCGCCGCCGCCGGCAGGTGCTTCGTCACCTCGCGCGCCAGCGCCTGCGCCCCCGCGGACAGCTCCGGCGCGCCGACCTTGCACACGTGCATGCTCGCCATCAGCACGTCCTTCAGGTTCTCGGGCGAGCGGTCGATGACCATGAACGCGTAGTGCGGCGGGTACAGGTCGAGCGCGTGGCGGCCGAGCGTGAACGCGAGGTTGTTCTCCGACTTCTCGGCCAGCGCGCCGCCGAGCGCGATGATCGTCGGGCGCACGCTGCCGCCGCGCTCGACGTTGAGCACCGCGACGTCGCCCGGCTCGTCTGGTCGGAAGTACAGGTCGGGCTGCGGGTAGCCGTACACCGAGGTCACGTAGACGAACAGCTTGCTGACCAGCGAGCCGTCGTCCTCCGGGTCGATGCGGTCGGACGGGCGCAGCGGGTACGGCAGCATCTTCGGCCGCCAGCCGGCCAGCACCGGCGCGAGCAGGCCGAGCACCGCGCCGACGCCGGCGTCCTCGTCGGCGTGGAACACACAGCGGCGCAGCAGGTCCTCGCCGAGCCGCTGCTTGATCCGGCGGAACTCCGGCTGCGGGTAGCGGTTGTAGAAGGTGGTCTCCTGCGCGTTGGCCTGCTTGACGAACACCAGCGTGCGGGCGACGCAGAACGCCTTGTCGAGCTCGCGGCGGGCCACGTAGATCTCGAACAGCCGGTGGTAGCTGGCGTAGCGGTGCGGCTCGAGGCGCAGCAGCGTGAAGTGGGCGCGGACCAGCGGGTCGGTGAACTCGCGCGCGTTGTTGTTGCGGATCAGCGCCTCGTACAGCTCGACCAGGATCTGCCAGCGGTCGGCGTTGCCCGGGTCGAGCGCCGCCGCGACCTCGAAGGCCTTGGTCGCGGCCCGGAAGTCGCCCAGGCGGGTGCGGTAGATCTCGGCCAGGTTCGACCACAACATCGTCCGCAGCGGCGTCTCGCCGTCGGGCGGCAGGCGGTTGATCATCTTGCGGTACGCGCGGTCGAGGCCCTTCCACTCCTTGCGCTGCGTCAGCAGCTTGTCGATCGCCTGGAACGCCTTGAGCTGGCTCGGGTCCTCGTCGAGCACGCGGTCGAACCGCGCCAGCGCGGCGTCGACCTGGGCCAGGTTGTCGCGCAGCAGCACCGCCGCGGTGTAGTGGAACCGGGCCCGGCGGGCCGGGTCGGGCTCGACGTCGACGATCCGGTCGAGCACGCCGACGGCCTCCTGCCACATCTTGCGCTCGGTGAACGTGTCGAGCAGGAGGTGCAGCACGCCGAGCTCGCGCGGCCGCAGCTCGAGCGCGCGCTGGAACGCGATCACGGCCTTCTGCGGGTCGCGCAGGCGATCGCGGAACAGCTTGCCGCTGGCGACGAACAGCTCGAACTTGACGTTGTCGTCGCCCGACGCGTTGATCATCGCCCGCCGGGTGTTGAGCGCGCCCTGCCAGTCCTCCGCGGCCAATTGGTGCTCGAGCGTCGCCTCGAGCGCCTGCCAATTGTTGGCGTCGAGCTCGAGCGCCTGGCGCAGGTAGCCGGGCGCCTTCTGGGTCTGGCCCCGGCGCTTGCACACCTCGGCCAGGCGCACGTGGATCGCCGCCGCTACCTTGTCGGTCTTCTCCTTGGCGGACGCGGCCAGCAATTGCTCGTAGTAGCCGAACGCGGCCTCCCACTCGCCTGCCTCGAAGGTCAGGTCGGCGCGGCCGAGCATCGCCGTCCAGTTGCCCGGCTCGAGGTCGAGCGCCTTCTTGAACAGCTTGAGCGCCCGCTGTGAGCGGCCGAGCAGGCGCTCGACCCGGGCCGCGCGCAGGCACAGCTCGACGTGGGCCTTGAGGCTGATCGGCGCGCCCGGGGCCTTGCGCACCAGCATCTCGTAGATCGGCGCGGCGCCGACGTAGTTGCCGGCCTCGTAGTAGATCTTCGACAGCACGGTGCCGACGCGCACGTTCTCGGGGTCGAGCTCGATCACGCGGGCGAAGATCTCCGTCGCCTTGGCGATGTCGCCGAGCTGGCGGTAGTGGAGGAAGCCGGCCTCGATGCCGAACTCGACCCGCTCGTAGTAGCTCGTCGCGAAGGTCAGCAGCGCCTCGCACACCGCCGCCAGCTCGCGCCAGTCCTTGCGGCCGCGGTACATGTCGGCCAGGAGCGTCAGCGCCGGCACGTGCCCGGGCGTGTGCTCGAGCGCGCCGCGGAGGTAGATCTCGGCCCGCTCCGAGGCCAGCAGCTTCTCGTGCAGCAGCTTGCCGACGTGCGTCAATTCCTCCGTGCGCGCGACCGGGTCGGCGCACAGCGACAGGAAGTGGTCGAGCGTCTGCACCGCCGCGTCCCACTGCTGCGCGCGCTCGTACAGCCGCGCCAGCGCCAGCACCGCGTCCTGCGACGTCGGGTCGAGCTGGATCATCTTCCGGTAGGCCGCGATCGCCCCCGGGATGTCGCCGAGCGACTTGTCGAGCACGTAACCCATCGCCCCGTAGAGGCCGGTCTTCATCGCCCGGTCGGTCGTGAGCTCGGCGTGCTCGCGGTACGTCTGCACCAGCTCCTGCCACTGCTCGGCGCCGAGGTGCTGCGCCGCCAGGTTGTAGTAGGCGTAGTCGAGGCCCTGGGCGATCCACTGCTGCCAGGCCTGCCCCTCCTTGCCGCCGGCGCCGCCCGCCAGCTGCGTCAGCGCCTTCTGCATCTTGTGGAGGATGTCGATCTGCGCCCGCGGGTCCTGCGTCTGGCCCAGCGCGGTCTGCAGCGCCTCCAGCGAGTAGAACATCGCGCTGTCGGTGGTCGGCTGCTGCTTGCGCGCCGCCGCCTTGGCCCCGCCGCCGCCCTCGCGCGCCCCGTCCTCGCCGATCTGCTGCAGCGCGGCCACCAGCGCGCCCATGTCCTGGAACCGGTCCTCGCGGCGCTTCGACATCGCCTTGAGCACCAGCGCCTCGACCAGCGGCGGGATCTCGGCCTCGGGCGCCACGCTGCCGAGCGCCGCCGCGGCCGCGAACTTGTGCTGCATCGTCACCTGCGTCGGCCGGCCGAAGAACGGCACCCGGCCGGACAGCAGCGTGTACATCAGCACCCCGAGCGAGTAGATGTCGCTGCGCTGGTCGACCGCCTCGCCGAGCGCCTGCTCGGGGGCGATGAAGTGGACCGCGTCCCCGAGCACCACCGTGCCGGCGTCGCGGTCCTGCGTCACCTCCTCGACGGCGACCATGCCGAAGTCGGCGACCTTGACGTGGTCGCCCTCGCCGAGGAGCACGTTGCCGGGCTTGATCGCGCGGTGGACCACGCCGGCCGCGTGCGCCGCCTGCAGGCCCTCCGCGATCTGCAGGGCGATGCCCCGCACGCGCGGCCACGGCAGGCGGCCGGTCCGGCGCAGCAGCAGGCCGAGGTCCTCGCCCTCGAACGCCTCGGTCACCACGTAGACGTCGCCCTCGGGGGCGATGTCGGCGTCGAGGACCTCGAGCACGTTGGTGTGCAGCACCGCCGCGGCGGCTCGCGCCTCGCGCAGCAGCCGCTCGGCCTGCGCGCGGTCCTGCGAGAACTCCGCGCGGCAGATCTTGATCCACACCTGCGTCGGCGGGTCGATGAACTCGGCGAGGAACGTGTCGGCCACGTCGCCGCGCGAGAGGTGCTGGAGGATCTTGAACTCGTCGGCGAAGACGTTCCCGATCCTCGCCTTCGGGCTGCGGTCGACGACTGCTTGCGCTTCGCTCATGGCCGGCTACCGAGGCCCACTCTACTCGATCTCCTGGACCTCCCCACAGCCGTGCCAAACCGCCTTTTCGCTCCGAATCGCCGGCAGATCGGCGCTTTAGCGCGAGTTCGAGCGCCGCGCTTGTACATGCAGGGCCCGGCCTCGCGGGCGATCGCAGGCGCGGCCTCGGCGTCACGACGGCAGGCCACCCCCGCGCGACGTGACCGGCGCCGCAGTTCACGACGGCAGGTCGTCGCCGCGCGACGTGACCGGCGCCGTAGTTCACGACGGCAAATCGTCGCCGCGCGACTGATCGGCGCCCCAGCTCACGACGACAAATCGTCGCCGCGCGACTGATCGGCGCCCCAGCTCACGACGGCAGGTCGTCGCCGCGCGAGGTAATCGGCGCCCCAGCTCACGACGGCAGGTCGTCGCCGCGCGAGGCGGTCCGCGGGGCGCCGCGCGCCAGGTCCTCGGCCTCGATCTTCTGCAGCGCCGCCGCCACCGCGTCGCGCAGACCGGCGGCCGCGGCCGGGCGCATGCGAACCGTCACCGACCCGACGCTCACGTGCAGCATCCCACAGCTGCACTGCAGCACGGTGCATTGTTCGTTTTGCGCGACTGTTCGGGTCCGGTGCTCCATAGCTACGTATCCTGCCACAGGCGGCCGCTCCCTGCACGGACTTCCAGTTCGCTGCACCGCGAAAACTCCGTCGTCGGGGGCCCGGTCTCACTTGACGTCGATGTTGACCGGTCCTTTGGGACCTGTCCTCGACGCCAGCTTGCCACCGACCGCCTTGCGACCATGAGACCTCGGCGCGCCACCCATCACCCGCGCACCCGCGTCCACGGCCCCTAGCCCCGTAGCCCTCGGCCTACGGACTTCCAGTCACCGCTCTCCGAGCCACGGCGCTGCGGGCCGTGAGCTCGTCACGCCTCGCCGGCCGCAACGGACCCTGCGACCGCGCGGCCCTCGTCCGTCCGCCCCTTCCGGGCCGTCCCATCCGGCCCGCTCCTTTCACCCCCGACTGCCCGATCGATCGCGCCGCGCGAACCTCCGCCGCCGGAGCCCGCGCGTCGTCACGGAGACCCGCGTCATGTCCAAGATCTTCACAGCCCTCCTCCTCGCCCTCTCCCTCACCGCCGCCGTCGCCTGCGACGAGCCCGACGACAAGAACATCGAGCGCAGCGAGACCGGCGACGAGTCGACCGGCGGCGAGGACGACAGCACCACCACCGACAGCGACACCCCCGAGGTCCAGACCACCACCGCCACCACCGAGGACGACGACGAGAAGCCCGGCTGTTTCAACGGCAACATCCTCGAGCTCCCGCCCACCGGCGGCCCCAACGGCACCATCGGCGACGACTGCTGACCGCCAACGATCCAATAGACATGTCGAAACAGACATGTCACTCCGTTCGCGGCCTGCGCCGCGAGCGGGCTCGCTCGCGAGACGAACTCCGGCGGCCCCGAGATGCCGTTCGTGCCGCGCCCCTCTCCGGGCCCCTGACGCCGGCGCCACGGGCCGCGCCGCCGCGGCAGCGTGACCCGTCGTCACCGGCCGTTCACGCTCCCATGCACGCCGGCACGGCCTCGCCGCACTCGCTGTAGCCCGCGGGGATGCAGCCCGACGGCGAGTCCCAGGCCTGCCCGGGGTTGCCGTCCTCGCAGATCACCGGGACTACAGGCCGGCACTCGCCGCCGTTGGCGATGCAGCGGAGGAACTCCTGGTTCTGGTAATCGGCGCACGTCTCGCCGTCGCCGTCGATGTGCGGCGCGCCGTAGATCGGCTGGCACTCGATCGGCTCGTCGAGGCACTCCGCCTCGCTGAGCGACTCGCACGAGTCGCAGAACGCGATCGTCGGCGGCTCGCACTGGGAGTAGCCCGCAGGGTGGCAGCCGCTCTCGAGCTTGTAGGCCTCGTCGGTGCCGTCCTTGCAGACGACCATCTCGTCGTCGGTGCAGTCCTGCGGGTCGGAGCAGCCGAGGTACACCAGGCCCGGCGAGCAGCCGGGGAACTCGAAGGCCACGCCGTGGTGGCTCATGCAGTTCCCCACGGCCTCGCAGGTGGCCTCGTCGAGCCCGTCGCAGGCCACCGGCGTCTCGGTGTCGCTCGACTGCGTGGTCTCGACGCTGGTCGTCACGGCGTTGGTCGTCTCGACGAACGTCGTCTCCGACGGGTCGAACTTGGTGGTCGACGTCAGCTCCGGCTCGAGCGTCGTGTCCGTGCTCGCGGCGCTGTCGGTCGCCGTCGCGTCGGTCGTCGCCGCGGTCGTCCCGTCGGTGGCGGAGTCGGACAGGTTGCCGAGCTTGGTCGACAGCTCACAGGCGGTCAGGGTGACCAGGGCGAAGAGAATGCGGGGAAAGCGCGAGAAGAAATCCATGGTAAGTCCTCGCCCCCTCGTCTCCGACCGCCCGTCGTTCCGTCACCGCGGCCGGCAAAAATTTTCGGACCGCGACGCGCGCAACGCTCGCCAGCCCCCCGAGACGACGCGCGCCGGCGCTCGTCCCGTTCGCCACCCGCGCGGCCGACTCCGCGGCGCCGCTCGCTCATGTCGGTCTCTTGCGGAGGCTTCGGCCTTGTGACCCGGAGCCTCCTCGTGTCGCCCGTACGAGCGGAGCAGGCCAGGCGCCGCGGCATGTCTGACAAGACATACCTTTACGACATGCTCGATCGGACATGGTCCCATCGACATGTCTACCCGGCCATGGTCCTCGACCTCACCCGACCGTCGGCACCACCTCGACCGCCTGCCCCGACTCGAGCGTGTCGGGCGGCTGCAGCACCACCTCGTCGCCCGCGGCCACCCCTTCGAGCACCTCGATCTCCTTGCCGAGGTCGCGGCCGAGCTTCACCGGCACCAGCGTCACCGTACCCTCGCGCACCTTCGCCACCAGCGTGCCCTCCTTGCGCACGACCAGCGCGCTCGCCGGGATCGTGGGCACCGGCCGGGCGCGGGGCACCTGCAGGCGCGCGTACACGAACGAGCCCGGCAGCACCCCCTCGTCGCCGGGCACCTCGATCTCGACGCGGAGCGTGCGGGTCCGCGTCTCGAGCACCCCGCTCGTGCGCGTCACCACCCCCTTCACCGTGCGCGTCGGGTCGCGCGGCGAGTACAGCTCGGCCGCGTTGCCGACCTTCACGTCGGCCGCGTGGCTGTCGGGCACGTCGACCAGCACCCGCAGCTTCGACACGTCGGCGATCTCGAACATCCCCACTCCGCCCGCCGCGGCCGGGCCGACCAGCGCGCCGGCGTCGACCAGGCGGCGCGTCACCACCCCGTCGAACGGCGCCACGATCTGCTGGTACCCGCGCAGCGCCTGCAGCCGCTTGAGGTCCGCCTTGCGCGTCGCCACCAGCGCATCGGCCGAGTTGGCCAGCGCCAGCGCGTCGTCGGCCTCTTGCCGCGACACCGCCCCGTCGCCGGCCAGCGTGCGCGTGCGGTCCGACGTCAGCTGGTGGATCCCCACGTTCGCGCGCGCCTCGGCCAGCCGCGCCCGCGCCAGCCGGATCTCCTCGTCCGTCTCCGGCGCCTCGATCTCCGCCAGCACCTGGCCTGCCTTCACCGCGTCGCCGAGCTCCACCAGGTAGCGGCGCACGAACCCGGTCGACTTGCTGTAGAGCGTCGACTGCCGGATCGGCGTCGAGCTGGCCGGCAGCGTCAGCTCGTGGGCCTCGTCGCCGGCGCGGACCGCCGCCACCCGCACGCGCGTCGGCCCGGTCGCCTGCGCCAGCGTCCGCGCCCGCGCGTCGCGCTGCTCGAGCCGCGGACCGACGCCGATCACCACCGCGCCGGCCAGCACCGCCGCGATCATCGCCACCATCGGCCACCCTGACCTGCCTGATTGCATCGTCGTCATGCGCTCTCCTTCGCGTCAAAGTCACCCGGCTCGGCGAGATCGGGGTCGATCGTCGGCGCGCGCCAGCGCTTCGCCAGCACGCTGTAGACCACCGGCACGAAGCCCAGCGTCGCCAGCGTCGCCCCGGCCAGGCCGCCCATCACTGCGCGGCCGAGGGCCGCGTTCTGTTCGCCGCCTTCGCCGAGCCCGAGCGACATCGGCAGCATGCCGATGAACATCGCCGTCGCCGTCATCAACACCGGCCGGAGGCGCACGCTGCCGGCCGTCAGCGCCGCCTCGGCGGCGGACAGCCCCTGCGGGCGCAGCTCGTTGGCGAACGACACCACCAGGATCGAGTTGGCCGTGGCCACGCCGATGCTCATCACCGCGCCCATCAGCGACGGGATGCTGAAGGTCGTGCCGGTCGCGAACAGCGTGAACACGATGCCGACGGCCGCGCCGGGCAGCGCCATCAGGATGATGAACGGCAGCTTCCACGACTGGAAGTTGATCACCATCAACGCGTAGACCAAGAGCGCCGCGAACCCGAGGCCGACCCCGAGCCTGGCGAAGCCGACCTGCATGCTCTCCGCCTGGCCGCGGACCGCGATCGTCGCCCCCGGGGGCAGCGACTCGCGGTGCTTCTGCACGATCGCCTCGATCTGCGCCACCGCCGACCCGAGGTCCGAGTCCTGCACGTCGGCGCGCACGTTGTAGGTCGGCTGCACGTTCATGTGGCTGACGAACACCGGCGTGGTCGCCCGACGGAAGTCGGCCACGTCGACCAGCAGCTTCTGCTCGCCCGCCGCCGTCGGCAGCGACAGCCCCTGCAGCGCCGCCAGCGAGTCGACGCGGTGCTCGGGCACCTGGATCGCCACCGGGTAGGCGAAGTTCGACTTCGGGTCGGTCCAGAACGTCGGGCTCACCTGCGTCGACGACGACACCATCAGCAGCAAGTTCGCCGCCACGTCGCGCTCGCTGAGCCCGGCCTCGTGCGCGCGCTGGCGGTCGACCTCGACGTGCAGCCGCGGCGCCGCCACGATCTGGTGCAGGTGCACGTCGACCACCCCCGGCACCGCGCGCAGCTCCGCCTCGAGCGAGCGGGCGGCCGCCAGGGTCGCGTCGCGCTGGGCCCCCGACACCTGCACGTCGATCGGCGACGGCAGGCCGAAGTTGAGGATCTGCGTGACGATGTCGGCCGGCTGGAAGTAAAACGACAGCTCGGGGAACTCGCGCGGCAGCACCTCGCGCAGCTCGCGGACGATGTCGGCGGTGGCGAGCGTGCGCTCGTGGGCCAGCGTCAGCAGGATCTCGCCGTCGGACGAGCCGACGTTGCTGCTGTCGGTGATCGCCAGCGTGTAGCCGCTGGGCATGCCGATGAAGTCGAGGATGCTCTCGCGCTGGTCGGCCGGCACGAGCTCGCGGATCCGGTCCTCCACCCGCGAGAACCACCGCTCGGTCTCCTCGATCCGCGTGCCCGGCGGCGCCGTCACGTGCAGGCGCACCTGGCCGGCGTCGACCTGCGGGAAGAAGTCGCGGCCGACGAACGGGGTCAGCGCCGCCGTCGCCGCGACCACCAGCGCGAACAGCGTCGCCACCGTGCGCGGGCGGCCGAGCGCCCACGCCAGCAGGCCCACGTAGCGCGCGCGCAGGCGCTCGAAGCTCGCCTCGAAGCCGCAATGGAGCCGCGCGAACAGCCCGCGCCTCGGCGCGTGGTGCTCGTGCTCCGCGAGCAGGTACTGCGCCAGCGTCGGCACCAGCGTGCGCGACAGCAGGTACGACGCCATCACCGCGAACGCCACCGCCATGCCCATCGGCAGGAAGATGAAGCGGGCCGGGCCCTCGAGGAACACCACCGACACGAACACGATGCTGATGCACAGCGACGCCACGAACGCCGGCACCGCGATCTGCTGCGCCCCGTCGAGGATCGCCCGCGTCAATCGCTTGCCCATCGCCAGGTTGCGGTGGATGTTCTCGATCTCCACCGTCGCGTCGTCGACCAGGATGCCGACCGCCAGCGCCAGGCCGCCGAGCGTCATCACGTTGATCGTCGCCCCCAGGGCGCGCAGGCACAAGAGCGCGATGATCACCGCCAGCGGGATGTTGATCGCCACCAGCACCGTCGCGCGCACGCTGCCGAGGAACAGCAGGATCATCGCCGCCGTCAGCCCCATCGCGATCACGCCCTCGACCAGAAGGCCGTCGATCGCCCGCGTCACGAACGTCGACTGGTCGGACAGCAGCTCGACCTCGAGGCCCTCGGGGGCGGCCGCGCGGATCACCGGCACCAGCGCCTTGACCCGCTCGGCGACCTCGGTGGTCGACGCGTCGCCGGTCTTCATCACGCTGAGGACCACCGAGCGGCGGCCGTCGCGGCGGGCGATGTTGGTCTGGATCGCGTAGCCGTCGTGGACGTGGGCGACGTCGCGGACGAACAGCTGCCGCCCGGCCGCGCCGGTCAGCGGGATGTCGTTGAGCGCCGCGATCGCCTCCGGGCTGCTGTTGAGGCTGATGCGGTACTCGCGTTCGGCGATCTTGGCCGCACCTGTCGGCAGGGTCAGGTTCTGCGCCGCGATCGTCTGGCTGACCTCCGCCGGCGAGACCCCGTGCGCGCGCAGGGCCGCCGGGTCGAGGTCGACGGTGATCTGGCGCTGCTTGCCGCCCGCGGGCAGCGGGAAGCGGGTGCCGCGGACCACGCTGAGCATCGTCCGCACGCGCTGGTTGACGTGGTCGTAGATCTCCGCCTCCGACAGCGTGTCGCTCGAGAACGCGAGCTGCAGGATCGGCACGCTCGACGCCGTGTAGCGGAGGATGATCGGCGGCACGATGCCGGGCGGCATGCGGCGCACGATCGTCTGCGAAACGGCGGTGGCCTGCGCCATCGCGACCGCCACGTCGGCGTCGGGCTGAAGGAACAGCCGGATCACCGACACCCCGTCGAAGCTGTCGCTCTGGATGCTCTGGATGTCGGCGACGTTGCCCGCCAGCGACTGCTCGCTGAACAGCGTGACCTGCTGCTCGATCTGCTGCGCCGGCAGACCGGTGTACGTCCACACCACGCTGATCACCGGGATGTCGACGTCCGGCAGCACGTCGGTCGGCGTCTGCCGGACCACCCAGAGGCCCGACAGCAGCAGCATCAAGGCCATCACCACGAACGTGTACGGGCGGCGCAGCGCGAGTCGGACGATCCACATGGGCGGTTACCGGGCGGAGCGGGGTCGAGAGGGAGGCTCGGTAGATGACTGTTTAGTCAAGTTCGAGGGCGCGAAAACGCGCAGCAGAATCGGCAGCAGGACCGGCCCCGAGCGAGCCCTAGGTGCTGCGCTGCGGCGGCCCGGCCATGCCGAGCGCCAGCCAGCCGGTCCGGGGGATCTGGCGCAACAATTCGAGGTCGTCGTGGACGCGGGCCTGGGTCAGCGCGCCGGTCACGAACGCGAACAGGCTCTTGGCGGCCGCCACCGGGTCGCCCGGGGGCAGCGCGCCCTCGGCCTGGGCGTCGCGCAGCGCCGTCTCGAGGTAGCGGCGCAGCGCCAGGCTCAGCTCCTGCGCCTTGGCGGCCACGGCGGTGGGCTTCTGCACGCACTCGCTGCCGACCGCGTGGTGGAAGCAGCCGAGGACCCGCCCGTACTGCGCGCGAACCTCGGCCTGGCGCTCGCTGATGTGGGCGAAGTAGCGCTGCAGCCGCTCCAGCGGCGGCCGCGAGGCCGAGAAAATCTCGTCGAGGACCGGCCGGCGGGTGCCCCAGTGGGTGTCGAGGGCCGTCACCACCAGGTCGTCCTTGCTGGCGAAGAAGTGATAAAAGCTGCCCTTGCGCACCTGGGCGCGCTCGCAGATGGCGTCGACGCTGACCGCCCCGTAGCTGGACGTCCAGATCAAGTCGATGGCCGCCTGGATCAGACGGTCGCGCGCGTCGCCTCGGCTCACGGGCTCGGTTCTACTTGACCGATCGTCTCGGCGCAACCCCGCCCGGTATCGCTCGCTGTGAGGCCCTCAACCGCGCCGCGGCTTGCGGGCGCGCCGTGGCGGCAGGGACTCGACGCCGTCCTTGTCGACTCGCACGAGCATTGACGCGGGGATCTCCCACCGCCGCGGCTCGTCGGAGTACCTGTCGATGGTGAGGTCGTCCCGCGTCGGCCCGAACGCGGTCGGATCGAAGGTGATTCCGGCGTGGGGGAACTCTGAGCGCTCGACCCGGCGCTCGATGTCTTTCAAGACCGCGAAGAACTTGCGCTGCCAAGGCGACTCCTTCGGGACGTCGGAGCGTTTCGCCCACTGGCGGTACCAGTGCGGTGACGTGCGCCAGTAGATCGCCAGCGCCGTGCCGAGCGCGCACGCCTCGTGGTTGAGCCACTCACGAACACCGTCGGGGCCGTCGGTCGGCGTCCATCGCTGCACCGCGCGGTGGATTTGCCTCGCCTCGTCGTGCAGAGCGAGCTCGACGGCGAGGCGCTCGACGTGAGCCGGCACAATCGTGCGGGTGATGCGAGCCGTCAGCTTCTCGAGCTCGCGCGCGACGAACGCGTCCGCTGCGGCCCTCGCCTCCGCGTCCGAGCGCGCGCGCGCGATCTTGCCCGCCACGCGCTCACGCAGGACCTCGGGGTCGCCGAGCGCCTCGCGGGCGTCGGCCTCGAACGCGCGACGGATGAATGCCGGCACTCGCGCGCCCGTACTCCGTTTGGCCTGCGCCACGAGCACCTTGCCGAGGCTCGCGGTCAGGTCGTCGACCCATGTCGGCGGCAGCGCGCGGTCGAGTAACTTCACCATGCGCCTGGCAGACTATCCTGATCGCCCGGGCCAGTCCAAGCGCCCGCCCGGACGCGTGCGCTGCCGGGCGAGCATGGCAGTCCGCAGCCGCCTCGAAGGTGCGGCCGCCGCTCAGGCGCGCCGTTCAAGCGCGCCGAGGGCACGAGGGCATGCTCACCATCCCCATTGCGGCTTCGGGTGGTGGGTACGTCGTGACTCGCCTCGACGCAGTCGGTCGGCTTGTGGGAGGTTGAGGCACGTCGAGCGCGGCTCTGGATCCCGCGAGGAGTCTCGTGTTGCGGGCGCACGAAGGAATACGCGCGTCAGCGATCGTCGGAGGGCAGCTCCGGCTGCGCGGGCTCGTCACGACAAGGGCGGAGCGCGTGCGTGAGCCGCACGAACAGCTCGCCGCGCCTGTTACAGTGGGGTCGGTATGCCGACGACCACTCGCCGCTCCGGCCCCGACGCGCTGCGGCTCGCGCTGAGCCTCGGTCTGCTCGCAGGCTGCACCTCCGCTGCGCCGGGGAACGCCGGCGACGCTCGCCGCGTCACTTCCCTCGCCACGGGCGTCATGCATACCTGCGCGCGCTTCGCCGACGGCGCCGTACGCTGCTGGGGCTACTGCGACGTCCGCTGCGGACGGCTGGGAGAGGCCGGCCCGTCGCCGCCGCTGCGCATCGAGGCCCTGCCGGCGGCGGAGGGCATCGCCGTCGGGGACGATCACGGCTGCGCGTGGCATGCGGATGGCCGCGTGTCGTGCTGGGGGAGCAACTACTACGGGGCCCTCGGCATCCCGGCGGACATCCGCTCCCCGGTGCCCGTCACCGTATCGGGAGTCGAGGATGTCGTCGAGCTGGTCGCGCGCAGCCACGACACCTGCGCCCGCCACCGGGACGGGGGCGTCACCTGCTGGGGAGGCATCGCGCGAGTCGCCGACGAGTCCGCCGAGCAGGCGGCGGCGCGCCTGCCCCGACGCATCGAGGGAGTGACGCGAGCGAGCGACCTGTTCGTCGCGGACGAGGTCATGGTCTGTGCGCGCGAACAGTCGGGCGCCGTCGGGTGCTGGTCGCAGCAGGAGCGCTCCGCACGCATCGGCCCGCCGGAGCAGTTCCGCGGCGTCGTCGCGCGACCCGGCTGCAACTGCGCGCTGCTGGACGACGGCACCGCCAGCTGCCATGCGTTCGGGCTGCCCGGCGCGATGATGGGCGATGGAACGCACGGGCCGGCGCCGACGCTGCCCTGTTCGATCGACCGCATCAAGAACGTCCGCGAGCTCGTGACCTCCTCTTCGTTCGGCTGCGCCCTCGACCGCGCCGGCAAGGTCTTGTGCTGGGGCGAGCTCGCCCTCGAGATCCAGGGCGACCGGGGCATCGTGTGGCCGGGGCCCGCTCCGCGAGAGGTCGCGGGTCTGTCGGACGTCACGTCGCTGGTCGCCAGCATGTCGAACGTGTGCGCGCTAAAGTCCGACGGCTCCGTGTGGTGCTTCGGCCAGGACGGGTTCGGACAGATCTCCGGCCGGGAGGGCAAGCCGACGACGGAGCCGCGGCGGGTCGAATTCTGAAGTCGACCCCAAGGCCGAGGCCGGCGGGCTCGCGCGGCCGGACAACGTCGCCCGTCTCTGCCGCGGGGCGGTCGCGCTCGACCTGCTGACCCACCGGCCGCAGAGAGCGCTCGACCCACTCCAATGATATTTCGCCGCCGCTGCCGCCACCCCCGGTCGCGCGGCGGCCGCGCGTACCCTGGTCCTCCTGCGGCTCATCGCGGCGATCTGGACCCCGTCGATCCGCACGTAGGGCTCGTCAGACTGAACTGCTCGAACCACTGCGGCGGGCACGACGCCGGCGATCGATCCGCTTGGCCCGGCGGATCACCATCGCCCGCTCCACGAGGGTCTCGAGCGCCGCCCGATCCCGGCGGATGAAGCCGTCGATGAACTCGGGGCTGTAGAGCGGCGGCAGCCTCGCACGCCAGCGTGGCAGCACCTTGTCCAAGGCGGCAGCCGGCGTCACGGTCGTCACTTCCTGCGGGCGCTGAGGTCGAAGGCGACGCCGACCAGCACGCCTGCAGCCCCGGTCGCGGCGGCGTACACCAGGGCCCGGTTCTGATCGGCGATGCCGAGCCGATGCAGATCGGCGCGAGCCTGACGGAGCCGGTCCATGAGCGCTCGCGCCTCCGCGCACGCGAGCTCGAGGGCCTGCTCGACGTTCGAGGTCGACATGGCGATCACCTCCGCCCGCCCTGTGGCCAGAACGCGGCCGCCAGTGCGAGCGCGAGAGTCCCCGTGACGGCCAGCTCCTCGTCGAGCCCCACTGGCTGCATAGCCACGCTCTGGGCCGCGTCGACAGTCCCACGCCACCGGGCGCCGGGGTACAGCCGGGCGGTCAGCGTCCACGGCTGCACGGTGACGATGAACACGTTATTCGGGCTCCCCGCCATCCTCGCGATCTCCCGCAGCGCACCGTCGAGGCCCTACCTGCCAATGTCATGTGAGACACGGTTCCCGCGAAATTTAGAGAACAGGGCGAGACCGTGAATCAGAAGCATGAGCGACCAGACCATCGAGAAGAACGGCAACGAGGAGCAATCGAGTAGGCCGGACGAGAGCGCGTCGAGGTCGTTGGGCACCGAGGCGACGAGTCAGCAACGATGTATCCGGGTTGAAAGTCTTGCTGCACCTGTGGACACGGCGACGAGCCCTGGGATCGCCCTGCAAGAGGCCGTGATGACGGAGCCGCTCGATGAAGTTGCCGCCGATCTCCATCACGGCCCGAATGCCGATCCCGTCCATCAGGCGATACGTCGCCACGAGTAATCGTCCGCGTTCTCAGGGTCGTAATAGACGTGCTGCGCCTGGCAGGGCGAGTCGGCCGGATCGAACGCCGCCTCGCGGCGTCGAGGAAGTGGCGCACGTGGATGTCGTACAAGCTCACGTACCTGCTCGGGGGCTACCTCGACGACGACGGTCACATCATGTGCCGGGGCGGCTGGTGTCGTCGAGGATCGCCGAGGTGCGGGCGCGCGTGTCGGGCGTCGTGCTCGAGCGCGTGTTCACGGAGGGCAGCGAGGACGCCGCCGACCCCGCCCGCACCGTGATCGTCGCCATCAACAAGACCGCCGCCCCGCTGACCGCCGCCGTCACCCTCGCCGCCTATGCGGATTACGAGAGCGTCGCCGTGTGGCAACTGACCGGCCCCCAGCCCGAGCTGGTCTCCGGGACAAATCTGTCCCTCGCCGCCACCAGCGCGTTCCTCTACGAGATGCCGGCCTACAGCGTCAGCGTGCTCGTGCCGCAGTGAATGTTTGCGGTCCGCCTCCGACGCGTGGCACGGCGCGTCGGAGGTTCATGCACCCACCCGTCCAGGCCGCTCGAGAGGATCCTCTCCGGTGCTCAATTGCGCTTTGATGTCGATGTGCGGCTTGGCGTCATAATCCACGATGCGCTCGATCTTGTCGGGATCGTCGATACGGTGGATTCGATCCCCCCGCGCGGCATCGAGCCACATCCGCGAATCGCTCGCGGCCCGACCTGCGCGCCGCGTCGAAGCGGGGTCTTTGCGCCCCGGCGCAGCGGCCGCCAGGCATCACATGCAGCAGTCGAGTCCGCTGGCATGTCGTATCCGGCCAGCGAGCGGATCGTGCTCGCGGCGCCTCGGGTGTCAAGGGCGACCATGGGGGGCGAAATGCAAGCAGTCGGTCGTGGTGTCGCGCGCGGGTCGGCGTTAGAATGGCGAGCCATGAGGATCCGCATCTTCGGGGTCGGCCTCCTGCTCGCCGCGCTGGCGGGATTCGTGTTCGCGAGCGCCTCGACCCTCGATTTCGTGCAGCACCTCGACCGACAGGTGCATGAGCTGCATTGCTCGTTCGCGCCGGGGCTGATCGCGGCCGACAAGGAGAGCACGGGCTGCCAGATCACGTTGCTGAGCCCCTACTCCTCGCTCTTGCGCACCTCGCTGTGGGGCGGGATCCCGATCTCGCTGCCCGCGATGGCCGTGTTCGCGTTCCTCGCGTTCCGGGCCATCGAGCTGCTCGTGGCCGACGCGAGTCGGCGGCGCACCGCGGCAGCGATCGCGCTGGCCACCGCGGCCGTGCCCGTGCTGGCGTCGGTGATCATGGGCTACCTCGCGTTCACCCAGCTGCACGCGGTCTGCAAGCTGTGCATCGGGATCTACGTGAGCAGCGCCGCCGCGCTGGGGATGGCCGTGGGGGCGCTCCGGGCCGCGCGCGCCGAGGCGGCCGCGCCGGCCGGCACCGCGGCCCCGCGCATCGATGCCACCGCGCCGACCATCGTTGCGGGCGCGCCCGCCCAGCCCGGCGGAGCGCCCCGCGCGAGCACGCCGGCGGTCCCGACCGACAGCGCCCGGATGTGGCTCGCCGCGGCCGGTCAGGCGTTCGCGTTCGTCACCGTGCCCGTGGTGGTCTACGCGCTGCTCGTGCCCGACTACTCGCGCTACATCGGCACCTGCGGGACGCTGGCCCGGCCCGACGATCCCTACGCGGTGATGGTGCCGCTCGGGCCCAAGGGCGACGGCGTCCCGGCGATCGAGGTGTTCGACCCGCTGTGCCCCTCGTGCCGCGCGTTCGAGGAGCGCCTGCGGGCCTCCGGCCAGGATCGCCAGCTGCGACGCCAGGGGGTGATGTTCCCGCTCGACAGCGAGTGCAACTGGATGGTCCCCGCCTCGCTGCACCCCGGCGCGTGCCGGGTGAGCAAGGCGGTGCTGTGCGCCGCCACCGTGCCCGCCGTCGGCCCCGACGCGGTGGTCGAGTGGGCGTTCGAGCAGCAGGAGGAGCTGCTGGCGGCGGGCAAGCAGGACCCCGCCGGCGTCAGCCGGATGATCGCGGCGCGCTTCCCCGAGCTCGGCGCTTGCATCGGCTCGGCCGAGACCGAGGCGAAACTCAACAAGTCGCTCCGCTGGGCGGTGAAGAACCAGCTGCCCGTGATGACGCCGCAGCTCTACGTCGCCGGCGTCAAGCTCTGCGACGAGGACTCCGACCTCGGCATGGACTTCATGCTGCACCACATGCTGCAGAAGCACGCGGCGGGGCAGCTCAAGTCCGCCGCGCCGGCCGCCGCCCCGCGCGAGCCCGGCCTCGTGCCGGGGTCCGAAGCCGGGTCGCGACCAGCCGACAAGGCCACCAAGGCCGCACCCCGGCGCGAGCCGGCGAAGACGGCGGCCGAGGCCGACAAGGCCGCCTCGCCCGGCAGCGGCGCCCCCGAGCCCCGGCCCGCCGAGCCCGAGAAGAAGACTCCCGCGACAGAGCTGCCCAGCGTGCGCGACCCCGAAGCGCCCGCCGCCGGGCAAGAGGAGGCAGGTGCCCCATGAACATCGCCGTACGCGCCGTCATCGGCCTGGTCGCGGCCGGGCTGCCCCTGGCGATGACCACCGTCTGGGTGGCCAACGCCAAGGAGCGCCTCGCCGACATCGAGCAAGGAGCCGCCGAGAAGACCACCGCCGTGGCCACCGCCGCCGCGGCCAACGAGGAGTACTGCACCCCTCAACTCAAGCAGGTGCTGCGCCGCGTGCTGCTGTCGTGTGGGCTCGCGGCCGACAACCAGGCCCGCGGCTGCCAGCCGGTCGACGCCAAGAGCGTGGCCACCATGGCCGGCGAGGACTTCAACGCGCTGTTCCTGCCGCTGGCCGATCGCGTGAGCATCATCCAGTTCGACCAGGACGACGCCGAGCTCGACGCCGAGGACATCAAGCTGCTCGACCAGACCTTCGCGGACCAGCGCGGCGCGAGCTGGTTCCTCGCCGTGGCCCGCAGCTCGCCCGAGGGCAAGGTCGAACACAACCGCAAGCTGTCGCAGGCGCGCGCCGACGGGGTCATGGCCCACTTGCGCGAGCGCTTCGCCGACCCCGACCTCGACAAGGAGGTGGGCCTCCTCTGGCTCGGCGAGGAGTATGCCCAGCTCGACCAGAGCTTCTGCGACTGGCGGCGCAGCGGCGCCAAGGATGAGTGCGACCCCGAACACATCAACCGGAGCGCGTTCGTGGCATGGATCGACTGTCGACTGTGATGACTCTGATGGCAGCTGCGCTCGTCGCGGGCGCCGCCGGTTGCGGGCCCGAGAGCTCGGGTGGAGCGGCCCCCTCGCGCTCGCGGGTCGACGCCGTGCAGGCGGCCGCGCCGGTGCAGGTGGACCCCAAGGCCTTCTGCGAGGCCTGGCACGAGGCCGATGCCGCGCCCGCGTTGTCGCTGCCGCCGCTCTCGGCTCCGCCGCCGACCGCGAGCGGCCGTAGCCGCTGGATCAACGTGTGGGCGACGTGGTGTAAGCCGTGCATCGAGGAGCTGCCGCGCCTGGCCAAATGGCGCGACGAGCTCCGCGGCAAGGCCGACTTCGAGCTCGTGTTCCTCAGCGCCGACGGAGATCCCGCTGCGGTGCAAACGTTCGCCAGGGCGCATCCCGAGGTCGTGGGTTCGCTCGAGCTGCAGAGCGCGGACGCGCTGCAACCGTGGGCCGCCAAGATCGGCGTGCCCGGGCAGGCGGTGTTGCCCATCCACGTGTTCGTCGACGGCAAGGACCGTGTGCGGTGCGTGCGGACGGCCGGGATCGGCGAGGACGACCGCACCGCCGTGGAGCAGCTGCTGATGTCGCTATGACGACCCGGCGATGCGCGCCGCCCCGCTCAGGCGCGGCGGGGGATCTTGTGCCCGAAGAAGTAACGTTCGCCGGGCTCGAAGCGGTCCGGGGCGTCGCTCGCGAGCCAGGCCTCCAGGCGCGCCGCTGCGGTGAGTGGCTTGAGGTCGCCGTTCTTCTCGAAGAAGTCCGAGCAATCGATGCCGGTGCTCGCCTCGAAGCGCTGGCGCAGGTACGGCTTCATCATGTTCTCGTAACTGCTGGTGCCGAGCAGCTCCAAAAAGCGCTCCGCCACCCGCCGGACGCTGAAGGGCCCGCCGAAGAAGGCGTACGCCTTCGGCCCGCCGAGCTCGACGAGCCGCCGCTGCCAGAGGTCGCGGACGCCCGTCTCATAAGCGAGGAAGGCCTCGAGCGTGTCCTTGCGCGGATAGTCCGCGGCGGCGCCGAACTCGGGCTCGAGCATGGTGGTCAGATAGGCCGGGAGGCCCTCCGCGCACTGACCGGGAAAGTTGCGATCGTAGGCCGTCAGGATCGCCTCGACCGCCGACAGACGGCCCCACAGGCCGAGCGAGTGGCACAGCTCGCACACCGTCTCGATATACTTGACGTCGTCGAGAACGAAGCTCTCGACTGCCTCAAGTTGCTCGTCAGTCCCGGCATCGCCGAGCAGGTTGCAGGCGAACATGCGGGTGTCGGGACCCTTGAGACGCGGGTAAAGGTCGAGCAAATCGTCGAGAGCCGCGAACTCACCGCGGCGCGCGCGGGCGAACCGCTCGCGAAGTATCCGCCACTCCTCTACCTCGTCTTCGACATCTGGTGGCAAAGTCTTCCAGAGGACCGGGGTGAAGTAGCATCGTCCCCGGGGCTCCATGATGGTGGGCATATTGTACAACATCTCGTCAGTCCCTCTACCAGGTGTCCGTCATGAACTGGTCAATCTCCTGGCACGCCACGCAAAGCCGCTGTTGCGGCTGCAGGTTGTCTGGATTTGTGGGACACCCGCCGTATTCCTTGGGCGTGAGGTGATTGATCCGTGCCAACTTCTTCGCGTCGGAATCAATTCGATCACGTTCCTGAGCCAGCTTGTTGCCGGCACGCGCTTGCCTCGAGAGCTTGCTGGCTCGGTCCATCGCCGCCTGGGTCGCCGGCGGATACGCGGCCAACATCGTCTGTGAGAAATGCTCCGCAGGGCGGAGCTCGACACCGTGGTTCTTCTTGTACCACTTCTTGTAGTTGCCCCGTTCCTGGTCCCACTGGCGCTCGATGTCCGTATGCCGCTTCTCGTCCGGCTTGCGGAACACATCGCAGGGGGGAGAGGGAAAGGTCTTGCCGTCGCAGGTGCATTCGGTCTTCTTCACCGAGCGCAGCAGCTTGTACTCCTCCGCGCGTTTCTTATTAAAGTTCGGCGCTTTCGGATCGATCCCCAGGGCCTCTCGCATCGACAGCGGCTCCTCGCCCTCCTTGAACGCCGCGGCGCAATCTCGGGAGCCGCAGCACGGGCACTGCTTGGCCGCGATCCGGTCGAGCGCGAGCCGGTGCATCTCGCTCATGTTCGGGATCGGCGGCGTGCCTCCCGGGTAGCTCGCGTGATTGCTGGTCGTGAGGTCCAGGTGGCGGCAGACCAATTTTCCCTCGACGGCCACGTCCATCGAGTGCGCCTGAAAATAGGTCTTCCCGGAGATCGTGTGCGTCAGCACGCTGCCGCCGAAGTTGCGCGTCGCGGCCTCGTCACCGAGCGGCTTCGACGCGTAGAAGCTCTGCCCGCGCAGCGCGAGCGGCTTCCCGCCGATCATTACCGCACGACTCCCCTGCTTCAGATCGCGGGCGAACGAGCTGTCCGGATAGGGCACCGGTATGGGGCCCGTCGGCGGTGGAGGCGGGCTCAGACAGACGTCGGGGAACGCCGCCATCACCTTCGCGTCACCGGCCTTGTGCGCGATCTCCATCCCGTTCGCGTACACCTTCTTGCCCATGCCTGCTCCTATCCCGCGCTCTCGATCACGACCGCGGCGCGCCCGCCCGCCTCGTCGCCGGCGAACCCGATCGCCCGCGGCCCCGGGGCGTACTTGCGCGCCCAGCCGGCCATCGCCCACAACAGGCCGCACAGCCCCGCCGCGGCGCCGGTATCGCCCAGCGTCTCCGCCGGCAGCCACAGCGGGAACTCGGGTTTGCGCTCGCGGAGGAGCCGCGCGACGAGGAGCGCCTGCTCCTTGAAGTAGAAGCTCTCGCCCGCCGCGTCGGAGAGGCGAAAGTCGAGCTCGTGGGCCTGCAGGCCGGCCTCGAGCAGCGCCGCGCGAGCTGCTTCTACCGAGCCCTCGGCGCGCAACGGGACGTCGTTGTCGAGCGTCGAGGGTTCTCGGGCGAAGCCGGCCCCGCAGATCCGCGCCAGGGCGTTTCGCCGGTCTCCCGTCAACAGTACGGCAGCCGCGGCTTCGCCGGGGATCACGCCGTCGGAGTTCCCCTCGACGAGCAATCTCTGCTTTTGTGACAGGGCGAGCAGCGCGCGAGCGTTGAGCAAGGAATCGGCGGCGACGACGATGCTCGGTCGCCCGTCACGAACGCTCGCTCGGCCTCGCTCGAGCGCGGCGTACCCCCCATAGGCGCCCTCGCGGAAGATGTGCACATCCTCGGCGAGGATCTGCGTGCCGAGGATCTGCGACAGACGAGCGGCGAGCGGCGGAGAGCTGCGATCGAGAGCAGAGCCACCGAGAGCGACGAACACGGACGGACGCTCGAGCGCAGCGAGGCGGTTCCCTCGCGCGAGATCGGCGAGGGCGTAGGTCAGCAGCTCGAGCCAGCGTTGCCCGGGCGGGACGTGCCCGTGGATGGCACCCAGTCGCGACGCGACGATCTCTCGCCCCTCGTCGTCGTGTCGCCCGGAGAAGCTCTTCCGCATGATCCCCGCGCGCATGGCGGCGCACGCGGCCGGCCATGTCAGACCGAGCGGACAGGCCATCCCGGCCGCGCGGACGAACGTCGGGCGCTCGTTCACGGCTTGCCTCCGCCGCGCTGACGCAGCCAATCGAGGGTCGCGGACAGGTTGGCGAAGACCGGCTTGCCGCCACGGGTCCCGACGGGGGAACTCCTCCGTCGCTCACCGACCAGGATCTCTCGCAGCGCCGTGGGCTTCTTGCGCAGCGGCATGCTCGCGCGCCACACCAGCGTGGCGAGCTCGAGGTGTGGCTCGAGCGTCACCGTGTCGAGCACCCCGCTGCGGACAACCGAGCCGTCGTCGAAGCAAAACTCCACGGGGACGGGCCACGAGGGGATGGTGTAGAGCACGGCCCCGCGCGCGGCCATATGTACACAGCAGATCTTCTCACCACCCTTGAAGTGCGGGAACTGCTGATCGACCGGCGCACACTGGAAATAGCGGCTGTCGAAGTCCGCTGGCAGAAACGGCGCCCGTTCCTCGCGCCAGCGCGCGTCGTAGGTGCCGGCGAGCCCGATTCGCGGCTGCCAGGCGCGACCCACACAGCCGATCCCGGCCGGCTCCTGGCGGTCGCGGGGCGAGGACACCGGACAGCCCAGGAGCTCGACGTTGGGCACGGGCCGGCCCTCGATGTCGCGGGCGCTGCGACGGGGATGAAACCCGATCCCCACGGGATTGCGGGTCTCGACGATCACTTGCTCGGGGCCGTCGCTGTCGTCCATGCCCCCGAATGCGCGATCGAACGTGATCGGCAGTTCGGCGAAGGGAACGGCATCTCCAGCCCTGATGCCCATGGCGCTCGTCCAGCGCCGCTCGCCGTGGATCATGAGCTCCTTGACGCGACCTTGCACTTCGAGCCGCACGGGCAGCTTCTTCACGGGCCGACCACCCGGAGCGACGGCCTTCCCGACCACGACGACGTCCGTCGCCGGCTTCTCGAGCGCGAAGTCGCATTCATGACGCACGCTCGTGGTCGCGGGATCGCCGTAGTGCTCGTCCGCCGCGACGAGGGACCGCTGGAATTCCGCGAGCGTCAGCGCGCCCCGGTCGTCGGCGCAGAAGGTGCCCTTGACGACGACCACGCAGCGCTCTCTCGCATCGCGGTCGGTCGCCACGCACAGCTCCGCGAGCATCCCGGTCGTGTTGGAGGTGATCTGCATCGGACGCGGTGCTCGTCGCGGTACAGCCGGCGCACGTGGTCCGGCCGCGGCAGGACGCCGAGCATAGCGCGATCTCGCGGTTGGACGAGGGGAAGGAAACGACTCCTAAGTCGAAAGGCTGGGCAGCGCGCCGAGCGCGATGAGGAACAGCGTCCGGATGAACCGCCTCGCCGGTCACTCCCGAGCCCGCTGGCTCGCGAGACGTTGACCTGGAAACGGTTGTGCGCCCCGGCGAACAGGCCACGGGCTTCGTGAGGGCGGCCAGCTCGCACCGACGACCGGGTCCGCCGTCGCTCACCGCCCGCAGCAGGCCGTCCAGCAGCACGAGCCGTCGTCCTGCCCGCAGTTTTGCCCGCCGTTGGTCCAGCCGCAGTCGCAGTCGTCCATCTCTTCCTGCGAGCAGCTGCCCCCGCCGCCCTTGCAGGCCTGGATGTCGGCGAGCGGTCCGCGGTCGATGCCGGAGATCGCCACCAATTGCGGCGGGCAGGCCACCTCTTGATAATGCAGGTTCGGGTTGTCGGCGGCCTCGTACCAATGCACGTACCACTCGCAGCCCGCGAGCAGCTCGGCCATGCCGGGCTCGTCGAACACCGCGGCGCAGCGGGCCAGCACGCATTGCTTCTGCTGCTCGTGGTCGCCGCCCTGCTGCTGGCAGTACGTCATGAACCCGCCGTAGGTCGCCCCGAGCTCCGACGTGTCGACGTCCCACTGGTACGAGCAGGCGTCGAACAGCCCGACCCCGCCGCCCGGCGTGAGGATGTCGAACTGACCGCCGGCGACGTCGTGGCCGATGTTGGTCGCCTGCACGATCATCGTCTTGTTCGCCAGCGCCACCGATCCCGGGTCCTGCGCGTTGTAGTGGCCCGTCCCGTCGAAGTCGAGCTGGTAGCAGCGCCCGCAGATGTCGCCCTGGGCCGGCACCGCCGCGAAGCCGTAGGCCAGCGTGTCCGACACCGCCCACGGCGCCCCGCTGTAGCACGTGAACGCGCTGTTCTCCGCCGGCGACTGGCACGAGCTCACCACGTCGTAGGCCGCCCCCAGGCTGTTGTCGCTCTTGTCGCAGCTCTGCAGCGGTTCGGTCGCCGGGTTGACGTTGCCCTGCCAGCCGCAGTGGGCCTTGCAGCAGTCCCAGTAGCGCGTCGCGTAGCCCTGGCAGGCCGTGCCGTCGAGCGGCGGCGGGTCGACCGCCCCGGTCGTCGAATCGCTGGTGTTCGGGTCGGTCGTCGCCGTCGCGCCGGTCGTGTCCGCCTCGGTCGTCGTCCCCGGGCTCGACGTCCCCGGGCTCGTCGTCGCGGGGCTCGTCGTCCCCGGGCTCGTCGTCCCCGGGTTCGTCGTCCCGTTGCTGGTCGCGCTGCTGCTGCCCGTCGTCGGCGCCTCGGTGGCCGCGGTGCTGCCGACGCCGCTGGCCTCGCTCGCGCTGCCGGGGTTGTCGCCGGTCGTCGCCGCCGTGCCCGTCACCTCGCCGCCGCCGGGGCACGCGATCAGCCAGCCCGAGAGCAGCGCCCACGCATGGTTCGTCCGCATCGACACGCTCGCGATTGTCGGCCAACCCGCCCGCGAAATCACCGTCGATACGCCCGCTCCGCGGTTGCGTGGAATGCCCGCTGCGCGATGCCCCCGGGCGGTCCCCTGCGACGCCCCTGAGGGCCGGCCTCGCTGCCGCCTGACTTCCCGGGAAGATCCGCTCGGTTCATTGCCGCCCACCTGCGCACTCGCGTACTTTCGCGCGCCGCGCCGCGACGCCCGTCCGCGCCACGATCTCCCGGCCCTCCCGTCCCGCGGCCCGGTCCGCCCGAACGGCCGCGGAGATCACCCGGGTGTCCTTCAAGGCATGTCCATTCGGACATCTCAGCGTCGCGCCCACATGTCCTCGAGGACACCCGACCACGGCGCACGCCGGGTGCTGCACCCTCGCGGCCGCGGCGCCGAGGATCGCCCTCGCCGGGGCCGCCGGGACCCGGCCGCGCAGGCTTGGCAGTCGCGGGCCCGCTTGCTAGCGTGGCGGCGATGAACGCCTCGCCCGGTCGGGTCCTCGTCGTCGGCGGCACTGGCCGCACCGGTCGTCACGTCGTCACGCTCCTGCGCGAGGCCGGCGTCCCGCTGCGTCTGCTCGTCCGCGATCGCGCGCGTGCCGAGGCCGAGTTCGGCGCGCGCCTCGAGCTCGTCGTCGGCGACGCCCTCGACCTCGACCTCGGCCCCGCGTTCGCCGGCGTCGAGCGCGTCGTCACCACCCTCGGCAGCCGCGACGTCCACGGCGGCGGCCTGCGCAAGGTCGACCTGCCGGCCACCGCCCGCCTGGTCGAGGCAGCCCGCGGCGCGGGGGTCGCTCGCTTCGTGCTGTGCTCGACGATCGGCGCCGTGCCCACGCCCGGCGTCCCGCCGCACATGCTCGAGTGGTTCGCGCCCAAGGGCGAGGCCGAGGCCGTCCTGCGCGCCAGCGGCGTCCCCTTCGCCATCATCCGCCCCGGCGGGCTGCACGACGGTCCCACCGACGACCCGCGCATGATCGACTGCCGCCACGTCGCCCGCGCCCTCGTCGCCGCGATGGGCCGCGACGACGCCCTCGGCGCCACCTTCGAGCTCAGCAACGCCCGCCTGCAGCGGCCCGAGGCCGACCCGCTGCTCGGCGTCCGCGTCTGAGCGCTCGCGGCTGCCTTTCGCGACATGCTCTGCAAGACATGCTCTTCAGAGCATGTTCCTCGGGCCCTGCTCTCGAGAGCATGCCCCTGAAGTCATTCGGAGCCGTGGGCCCGCGACGAGGTCGGCAAGCCGCGCGCTGTCGCTGAGCACCTGGGTGGGGGCCGTCGTCACGGCGCCGCGAGGCTCGTGAACCGCGTGCTCACTGCCCGACCAGCTCGTAGATCGACACGCTGCCGCTGACCTCGTTGGCGACGATCACCAGCGGCTTGCCGTTCGGGCTGGCCGCCGCCGGCACGAACGTCAGGCCCTCGGGCCCGAGGTCGTCGGCGGTGCCCGCCTCGATGTCCGCGGCGAAGTCGCGCGGGTTCGCGTACTGAAGGATCTCCGGCGCTTGCGGGTCGGCGAGGTCGACCATCAGCACCCCGCCCATGCGCTCGAGCCCGATGAAGCCGAGCGTGCGGCCGTAGGCGTGGCCGAGCGTCAGGCCCTCGGGCTCGGGGCCCTTGTCGTCCGAGCGGCTGTCGAAGTCGTTGTCGGCGTTGTCGGCGTTGAAGTTGTCCTGGTAGGCCGGGTGGTTGGCGAGCAGCTGCTCGATCGCCTCGCCGCTGTCGTGGACCAGCGACCCGTCGGCCGCGCTCCACACCGCGAACGAGCGCCCGCCGAACGTGTAGAGCGCGTCGTAGTCGCCGTCGTCGTCCGGGTCGCCGAGCGAGCTCGTGACCTTGAGGCGACCGAGCGCCCCGTCCTGCTGCAGCGCGTCGGCGTCGGGGAACAGCTGCGGGTCGAGGTCGACGTTCTTGATCCGCACCTCCTCCGAGTAGCCGTCCCAGTCGCGCACGTCGCCCTCGTTGGCGGTCAGCAGGAACGCCTCGCCGTCGATCGTGAACCACGCGATCGCGTCGGGCTGGTACATCCCGCGCACCGGCGCGTCGACCAGCGCGGCCGCGCCGTCCTCGTCGGACGGGTCGAGCTTGGCCCCGCTGTTCCACGCCTTGAAGCCGAGCGCGTGGACGTCGGTGACCTGGCCGGTCGCCAGGTCGACCACCGCCAGCGCGTTGTTCTCCTGCAGCGTCACGAACGCCGTCAGCGAGTCGCCGGAGATCGCCACGTACTCGGGCTCGAGGTTCTGCGCCGGCGAGTCGGCGTTGGGCCCGAACAGGCGCACGTCGGGGTCGAGGTTCATCAGCGTGAACCCGGTGAAGTCGGCCGTCTTCACGTCGGCGGGCAGCACGTTCTCGACCCCGCCGGAGATGTCGATCACCGACACCGAGCCCTCCGGGTCGACCGAGTAGTCGTCGGCCGGCTCGCCCTCGTTGGCCGTCACCACGTACTTCCCGTCGGGCGAGAACGTGACCATGTCGGGCAGCGCCCCGACCGGCACCGACGCCAGCTTCTGCCCGCTCGCGGCGTCGAAGAACCACACCTCGCCGGTCTCGGTCTTGGTCGTCGACTCGACCGCCGCCGCCACGATCCCGTCGTGGACCGCCACCGAGTTCGGCGGCCCGAACAGCGCCGTCGACAGCGTCGTCACCAGCACCGGCGCCGCCGGGTCGCCGAGGTCGAGCACGTCGATGCCCGACTTCTGCCCGTTGACCACGAACAGCCGCTGGCTGCCCGGGTCGTAGGCGGGGATCTCCGCCGCGCTCCGATCGTCCTCGAGGTACACGGCGAGCGCGGCCGCCTCGTCCGGCTGCGCGTAGCGGCCGATCCGCACCATCTCGATCGTCTCGACCACGCCGGTGTCCGTCTCCCCCGCCGTCGTCTCGCCCGTGCTGCCGGTGGTCGTCGTCTCGCCCGTCGTCGTCGTCGTCGTGTCCGCCGTCGCGCCGGTGGTGGTCGTCGTCTCGCCCGTCGTCGTCGTCGTCTCGCCCGTGCTGCCCGTGATCGCCTCGGTGGTCGTCGAGTCGTCGCCGGTGGTCGACGGCGCGCCGGTCGTCGGCGTCGTCGTCGTGCCGGTCGGCGTCGCGGTGGTGGTCGGTTCGTCGGTCGTGCCGCTCGTGGTCGTCGTCTCGCCCGTCTCGCTGTCGGGCGTGGCGGTGGTCGACCCCTCCGGACTGCAAGCCGCGAGGCTCACGCCGAGGAGGACCGTGGCGATTTCGGAGATTGACGGGTTCTGTCGCATGGGAGTGAAACTGCGCCTCTGGCCGGATGACACGCCGCCTCGGCGACGGCCTCGCCGCACGCTGGTGACGTTTCTCGCCGCGATTGCCACGGCTTCGCGACAGGGTCCGTGACCCGCGGCCAGGCCCGAGCCGACGTCAGGGCGACCCGGGCGGCTCCGACATGGTGCTTCAGACATGACCCAAGGGGCATGTCCTCAAACTTATGTTCGATCAAACATGCCCCTGCGACCATCCTCGCAGGGCCCGTCACTCACGGCTCGGCGACCGCTCCGGGTCCCCGTCCCGGAGACGCCAGCCGCGCCTCGACCCGCTCGGGCTCAGTCGCGAGAGCGCCGCTCGTGGCATCGAGACGCTCGCTCCGCGGGCCGGACCCGCTCCGACCGAGCTCGCTTATGCCCCATGCGCATCGGGGAGAGCCCCGGCGTCACGGCTCGCCTGCGCCCGGTCGACGCCTGCGCACAGCGTCGTGGGCGACGCCCGCTAGCGCTTGAGCGACGCGTGGTCGTGCCCGGGCAGCGTCGTGGTCGTCGACGGCCCGCCGCCTGCGACCCAGCCGGCATCATCGTTGCCCCCGCTCCAGCCGCCGATCTGGTCGAGCAGGCGGGTATAGCCCAGGCCTTCGAGCACGGCCGCCGCGCGAGCCGAGCGCCCGCCCGCCTTGCACGACACCAGGATCTCCTGGTCCTTTGTAAAATGGGCCTGGACCTCGGCCGCGAACTCGGGGTTCGGCACCATCCCGCCGGGCCCCATGTGCATCAGCGGAATGTTGTAGGCGTTCGGCGCGTGGCCGGCCTCGAACTCGGGGACGCTGCGGACATCGATGTGGACGAGGTCGGCATCGGACGCGACCTTGGCGATCGCTTCGGGCGTGCTGAGGCGCTGGATCGGCATGCCCGATCTTCGTAGCCCGGGCGGGCCCGGCCTTCAACCCCCGGCCCCGCCGCTCTCCGCTTTCGCGCCGCCCTCCGCCTTCGCGCCGCTGGTCGCCTTCGCCTCGGCCTTCGCGTCGCCTGCGGCCGGGGTCGCGTCCGCGGCCGGGCGCTCGTTCATCGCCGGCGCCTCGGGGAACGGCTTGCCGTCGGTGCGCACCGCCGCCTCCTTGCCGTCGGGTCCGGGCACCAGCTTGGCGAACTGGTAGGCCAGCGTCGTGTGCGTCACGTACTTGCTGGCCTTGTCGGTCGCGGTCGTGAACTCCTCGCGCAGCAGGTGCGGCTCGCCGGCGTCGACGAAGAACAGCAGCGTCCCGCGGACCACCCCCTCGAGCGACGTCTTGGCGCCCGGCGACGTGTACTCGCCGATGTACGACAGCTCCGCGCGCAGCCCGGTGTCCGGGTCGCGCTCGAGCTTCTTCAGCTCCCACAGCACGTCGCGGGTGTCGATCACCCCGCCCGAGCGCATCTGGCACTTCGAGCGCCACTTGGCGCCGACGCCGATCGCCTGCTCCGGGAAGCGGATGCAGAAGAACCGGTTGGCGTCGACCAGCGCCTGTCCGGGCTTGGCCTCGGCCTGTTCTTTGGGACCGGTGACCGTCGTCGTCCCCGGCCGCTCGCCGGTCGCCAGCAGGCGGTGGCTCGTCACCAGTTGGTCGACGACCTTCTCGTCGTTCGCGAGGAACTTGCCGTTCGGCGGCTCGGCCTCGAAATTCACGTAGCGGTGCTCGAGCGTGCACGCGCGGGTGAAGCCCTCGCCGTCGCAGTCCTTGAGGCTCAGCCGCTCCTCGCGAGCGAACCCGGTCGGCTGGACCAGCGAACCGAAGCGGATGTTGCCGATGGTCGTGACGCGGTAGTTCGTACCTTCCCGAAGGGCCAGGCGGATCTCCGCCATCTCCGAAGGCGCCGGCGGGCTCGACGGTTGTGAAGGATCGGCCTTCGAATCGGCCGGCGTCGCGGGGCTTTCGGCCCCCACGGGCGGCTGGACCGCTGGCACGGACTTTTGCGGCGCTGCTTTGTCGTCGCGCTGTTGCAGGCGCGAGGGCCCCGGATCGCCGCAAGCGGCCACAAAAGCCAGGAGAAAGCCGGTCGTGTATGGGCGAAGCACGCGCGGAGCATCGCATGCCGGCTGCCGCGTCTGCCATGCGCGCTATCGCTCGCCTCATGTCACAAACCCACCCCGGTTTTCGCTATCCTCCGCCGCATGTCGAACCCCCGCCTGTCCCTCCCTCTGAGCACGCTGGTGCTGCTCGTCGCGTGCAATCAAGTGTCTTCCGCGCTCAGCATGGGAGGCGAAGAGAAGGCCGCCGACACCAAGGCCGAGGCTCCAGCCGACAGCAAGGCGCCGCCCGCCCCGGCGGCAGTCGCGCCACCCGCCCCGACCGGGCCGGCGTCCGTGGACGAGCTGCTCGGCCTCGTCCACGACGGAGCCTCCTCGTACGTCGTCTTCAAGTCCCCGGACGCGCTGCTGTCGCTGGCCGAGACCGCCGCGAGCACCTTCGAGCAGCCGCTCACCACGCTCGTCAGCGCCACGTCGCCCGACAAGACCTCGCGGCTGACCGAGAGCTTCGCCCTGTTCAAGCACGGCGTCGCCGACGCCAAGGACGCGCTGGCCAAGGCCGGCACCGACCTCGCGCGCGGCATCGTCGTCACCAGCACCACGCTGAACGGCGACGACACCGTGATCACCTTCTCGGCCAGCAGCGCCGAGGCCGCCAAGGGCCTGCTCGCGGCGCTGAAGATCCCCGACGCCGCCACCGCCGAGTGTCAGGCCACCGCCGGCCGGCCCGGCTACGTCACCTGCGCCAAGGACCAGCCCACCCTCGCCGCCTACAAGCCCGGCGACGGCAAGGCCGCGCGCACCCGCCTCAACACCGCCCTGCCGGCGCTGGCGATCGACGACCTGGCCCTGTTCGGCTACGCGGCCGACGGCGACGTCCACTTCGGCCTCGACAAGCCCGCCGGCGGCGCGACCTTCCACGTCAGCGCCCCGCCGGACGCCAAGGACTTGGTCGCCACCCTCGCCCCGGGCCAGGCCGACCTGCTGAAGTTCGCCCCGGCCGGCACCGGCTTCATGTGGATGAAGTTCGACCTCGACGAGCTCAAGAAGAAGGGCCTGAACGAGGTGCCCCCGCCGTTCAGCGCCACCGTCGGCGCCTTCACCGGCGAGGTCCTGTTCGGCGGCAGCGCCGCCCCGGCGGCCCTGCAGGCCCGCTTCGGCTTCAGCGACACCAGCTCGCTGGCCCCGCTGGCCGACCTCGCGGTCGCGTTCGGCGGCCCGATGATCCACAACAAGCCGATCCCCGACGTCCCCGGCAGCAAAATCTCCTTCAAGGCCGAGAACGTCACCGTCGGGGCCGACAAGATCAAGGCGCTGCACTTCGGCGCCAGCGGCGTCCCGCAGGCCAAGGCGCTGGCCGACCAGCTGGGCCTGTCGCTCGACGCCTGGGTGTTCCCGGCCGAGGGCACCCTCGCCGCGGTCGTCGGCGCCGACGCCACCAAGGTCGGCCTGGTCAAGGCCGCCGCCAACAGCGAGGCCACCATCGCCGCGCTGCCCCCGGCCCTGGCCGCCTCGCTGCGCGCCGGCGAGGTCGGCTTCGTCACCCACGTCCCGCTCGACGGCCTGCAGAGCCCCGAGCTGCTCAAGCTCCTCGACGGCGCCCTCGCCGGCATGCCCGGTTACTCCTCGAGCACCGCCCGCTCGGCGCTGAACGTGGTCGCTCCGCTGTCGAGCACGACCATCTGGATCAGCGAGCACCAGAACACCGGCGTGATGCACTTCGCCGTGCAGGCGATCGGCAACACCACCGACGAGGAGGGCAAGGCGGCCCTCGCCGCGGCGGCCAGCGCCGACCCCGCCAAGGCCTTCGCCGACCTCGCCGCCAAGTACCCCGGCTCGCCGCGGCTCGCCGCCTACCAGACCCGCGCCGGCCAGGGTGGCGCGGGCGCGCTGATCGGCGGCTCGGCGCCGGCGCTGGTGATCGCGGCCGGCACCGCCGCCCTGTTCGTCCGCAACGCCCCCGGCGTCGACGCGCCGCCGCCGGTCGTGGCCGAAACCCCGGCCGAGGAGAAGAAGGCCGAGGAGAAGAAGGCCGAGGAGGAGAAGAAGGCCGAGGAGAAGAAGGCCGAAACTCCGAAGACCGAGACCCCGAAGACCGAGACTCCGAAGACCGAGACCCCGAAGACCGAGACCCCCAAGACCGAGACCCCGAAGACCGAGACCCCCAAGACCGGCGGGCTCAAGATCGACGCGTCGAAGGCGGAGCCGCGGGTGCCGCCCAAGCGCGTCGGCCGCCAGGAGTGACGGCGGAGCGCGCGCGAGTCCGCGCCGAACTTCGCCGGACCCGCACCTGCACGTAAGCTTGTGGTTTGAGACCTCGGGCGATCACGGACCGGCCCCGGCCATTCCGCGGTCGCCCTTGGCCTTTTTACCGGCGTTTCCTCGCAGGGAACGGCGGTTGACAGTGAAGCGCGCGCGTGTCAGTTTTTGTCCACCGCCTCAACTCTTACGTGTACGTAAGAGATACTTTCCTCCCCGACGGAACAGGTTGAGGGCCTCATGAGCATCAGCGAAGCCAAGCCTACGCTCGCATCGACGGCCGGCGTGACGCGGCCCGGCCGGATCAAGATCGGCGAGCTCGCGCGCAAGACCGGCAAGACCCCGCGGGCCCTGCACCTTTACGAGGAGATGGGTCTGCTCGTCCCGAGCGCCCGGACCGAGGGCGGCTTCCGCCTCTACGGTCCCGACGAGGTCGCGCGGGTCTACTGGATCACCAAGCTCCAGGACATCGGCTTCAGCCTGCCGCAGATCCAGAGCCTGCTGCACACGGTCGCCGCCTCGCAGACCGCGCCCGAGGCGATGAACAGCGTGCGCGAGCTGTTCCGGGGCAAGCTCGAAGACACGCGGGCGCAGGTCACCCGGCTCTTGCAGCTCGAGCGCGACCTGTCCGAAAGTCTCGCCTACCTCGAGGGTTGCCGCCTCTGCCAGGAGCCTGCCAAGCCCGACGCCTGCACCAACTGCATCAGCGAGCGCCGCAGCGACGAGCCGACCCCGTCGCTGGTGGTCGGCATCCACCGCAAGCCGGGGCCCGAGCCGGCGCCACGGCCGTGCGCGATCGAGACCGCGACCGCCGGCGGCCGAGCCGCCGACCTGTCCCCGCGGACATCCGACCTGTCCCCGCGGACATCCGCTTCCGACCTGTCCCCGCGGACATCCGGCCCCGAGCTGGCCGCGCGGACCGGCGAGTTCGCCGCCCGCCCCGTCGAGCGAACCGCCGCCCCCACCGACGCCGAGGGGACCTTCCCATGACCGACATCAAGCGCCCGATCTACCTCGACTACGCCGCGACCTGCCCCGTGGACCCGCGTGTCCTCGAGGCCATGTTGCCGTACTTCGGCGACCGCTTCGGCAACGCCGCCAGCCGCACGCACGTGTTCGGCTGGCAGGCCGAGGAGGCCGTCGAGGCGGCGCGCCGCGAGATCGCCACCTCGCTCAACGCCGACCCGAAGGAGATCACCTTCACGAGCGGCGCCACCGAGTCGAACAACCTCGCGATCAAGGGCGTCGTCGAGTACCTCGCCGAGGCCGGCAAGAAGCACATCGTCACCGCCGTCACCGAGCACAAGGCGGTCCTCGACACCTGCAAGCACCTCGAGCGCCACGGCTGCGAGGTCACCTACTTGCCGGTCGCGCAGGACGGCCGCGTCACGCCGGAGCAGGTCGCCGCGGCGATCCGGCCCGACACCGCGCTCGTCTCGCTGATGATCGCCAACAACGAGACCGGCGTGCTCCACCCGATCACCGAGATCGGCGCCGCCTGCCGGGCCGCCGGGGTCCTGTTCCACACCGACGCCGTGCAGGCGTTCGGCAAGATCCCGGTCGACGTCGAGGCGATGAACATCGACCTCGCCAGCCTCAGCGCCCACAAGCTCTACGGGCCGAAGGGCGTCGGCGCGCTCTACATCCGCCGCCGCAAGCCGCGCGTCCGGCTCGCCCCGCAGATCCACGGCGGCGGCCACGAGCGCGGCACCCGCTCGGGCACCCTCAACGTCCCGGGCATCGTCGGCTTCGGCTACGCCGCCAAGCTGGCCCGCGAGGAGCTGGCCAGCGAGTCGGCCCGCGTGTTCGAGCTGCGCGAGCACCTGCGCCGGCGCCTGGTCACGGAGATCCCGCACGCGATCGTCAACGGTTCGCTCGAGCACCGCCTGCCGGGAACCCTCAACATCAGCTTCGCCTACGTCGAGGGCGAGAGCCTGCTCATGGGACTCAAGGACATCGCCGTCTCCTCGGGCTCGGCCTGCACCTCGGCCAGCCTCGAGCCCAGCTACGTCCTGCGGGCCATGGGCCTCGACGACGAGCTGGCGCACTCGAGCCTGCGCATCACGATCGGCCGGTTCACGACCCGCGAGGAGCTCGACTTCGTCGCCGACCTCATCCAGCGCGAGGTCGCTCGCCTGCGCGACATGTCCCCGCTGTGGGAGATGGTGCAGGAGGGCATCGACCTGCGCACCATCGAGTGGACCCCGCACTGATTGACTTCTCGGGCCTCCGGGCCCAAATCCCTACCCGGCCCCCCTGGGTCCCGCGAAGAGAACCGCCATGGCGTACAGCAACAAAGTCATCGACCACTACGAGCACCCGCGCAACGTCGGCAGCCTCGACAAGGGCGACCAGAGCGTCGGCACCGGCATCGTCGGCGCGCCCGCCTGCGGCGACGTCATGAAGCTCCAGATCAAGGTCGAGAACGGCGTCATCACCGACGCCAAGTTCAAGACCTACGGCTGCGGCTCGGCGATCGCCAGCTCGAGCCTCGTCACCGAGTGGGTCAAGGGCATGAGCGTCGACCAGGCCATGCAGATCAAGAACAGCCAGATCGCCGAGGAGCTGTCGCTGCCGCCGGTGAAGATCCACTGCTCCGTCCTCGCCGAGGACGCGATCAAGGCCGCGATCCGCGACTTCCAGCAGAAGCAAGGCGCCGCGCCCGCCGCCGAGGGCGAGCCCCAGCACTGACCGTCATGCCCAGCCTCACCGTCACCTCGCGCGCCGCCAAGGTCATGCGCGACCAGCTCGCTCGCCGCGGCACCCCGCAGGCGTGCATCCGCCTCGGCATCCGCGGCGGCGGCTGTACCGGCTACTCCTACCTGTTCGAGTTCGAGGACAAGCCGCCGCGGCCGAACGACCTGGTCGTCGAGCAGGACGGCGTGCGCGTCGTCGTCGACCCCAAGAGCCTGTTCTACCTCGACGGCACCGAGGTCGACTTCGAGACCGGCATCCGCGGCCACGGGTTCAAGTTCAAGAACCCCAACACCAAGGACTCGTGCGGCTGCGGCGAGTCGGTGTCCTTCTAGCCGGCCGCCCGCCCGCGGCGTTTACCTGCCCGTTCGGGCCTGTTCGATCGGCCCTGTTCCATCGGCCCTGTCTGAACGGGCCTGTCTTTTCGGACCTGTTCTCTCCGACCATCCGGCCATGTCCGCCGACACCGACCCCTTCGCCCTGTTCGACCTGCCGCGCCGGCACGCCGCCTCACGCGACGCGATCGAGCAGCGTTACCTCGAGCTGTCGCGGGCGGCCCACCCCGACAACGTCGTCGGCGACGGCACCGCGGCCCGCCGCGCCGCGGTCGAGCGCGCCAGCGCCGTCAACGCCGCCTACCGGGTCCTGCGCGACCCGGTCCTGCGCGCCGAGGCCCTGGTCAAGCTCGGCGGCATCGACCTCGACAGCACCGACCCCGAGCGCGGCGCCCCGCACCCGACCCAGGCCTTCCTGCTCGAGATGATCGACCTGCGCGAGCGCCTCGAGGACGGCGGCCCCGACGGCGTCGCCGCCCTGCGCGACGACGTCGAGGCCCGCTGCGACGCCGCCCTCGACGCCGCGGTCGAAGCCCTCGACGCCGGCGAGGTCCGCCGCGCCGCCGAGCACCTGGTGGCCCGCCGCTACTTCCAGCGCTTCCTCGACGAGACCGACAGCAGCGCCCCATGACCAGCGTCTCCATCCACGACACCGGCGCGCTGTTCCAGATCGCCGAGCCGACCGACCAGCGCCGCGCCCAGCGCCGCCCCGGCCGCGGGATCGGCATCGACCTCGGGACCACCAACAGCCTCGTCGCCCTCGCCCCCCACGGCGCCGCCCCACGTGTCCTTCGGGACAGCTCGGGCAGCGGCCTGGTCCCCTCGGTGGTCGCCTACACCACCGACCCACCGCTGGTCGGCCGCGCCGCCCAGGCGCTGCAGGCCGAGCACCCGTCGCAGGTGCTGAGCAGCGTCAAGCGGCTGATGGGCCGCGGCCTGGCCGACATCGACTTCGCCCACCCGTATCACCTGTCCGAAGAGACACCCGGCCTCCTGCGCATCGACGTGGGCGCGCCGGTCGGCTCGCAGGCGGACTCTGCGTCGCGGCGCGTCACCCCGACGGAGGTCTCGGCGGCGATCTTGCGCGAGCTCAAGCTGCGCGCCGAGGCCGAGCTGGGCGAGCCGTGCGACGGCGCGGTGATCACCGTGCCGGCCTACTTCGACGACGCCCAGCGCCAGGCCACCCGCGACGCCGGGCGGATCGCCGGCCTGCAGGTCTACCGCCTGCTCGCCGAGCCGACCGCGGCCGCCCTCGCCTACGGCCTCGACCGCGGCGGCGAGGGCCTGTTCGCCGTCTACGACCTCGGCGGCGGCACCTTCGACATCTCGCTCCTCCGCCTGCACAAGGGCGTGTTCCAGGTGCTGGCGACCGGGGGCGACAGCGCCCTCGGCGGCGACGACTTCGACCGCGCGCTCGCGGCTCGGCTGCTCCAAAGGTCAGGTGTCGGCGAGCCGACGCGCAACCAGCTCGACGCCGCCCGCCTGGCCGCCCGCGCCGCCAAGGAGCGCCTGACCGAGGCGACGGCCACGCGCGTCGCCCTGCCCGGCCTGCCCGAGCTCGAGGTCACGCGCGCCGAATTCGAGGCGCTGATCGAGCCGCTGGCCCAGCGGACCCTCCGCGCCTGCCGCCAGGCGCTCAAGGACGCCGGCCTGCGCGCGCCGGAGCTCGACGGCGTGGTTTTGGTCGGCGGCTCGACGCGGGTGCCGAAGATCCGCGAGCTCGTGGCCGAGACCTTCAAGCGCCCGCCGCTGGCCGACATCGACCCCGACGAGGTCGTCGCCTGGGGCGCGGCGATCCAGGCCGACATCCTCAGCGGCTCCGCGCGCGAGGGCGTCACGCTGCTCGACGTCGTCCCGCTCTCGCTCGGCCTCGAGACGATGGGCGGGATCGTCGAGAAGATCATCCCGCGCAACGCGACGATCCCGATCGCCGCGCGCCAGGTGTTCACCAACTACGCCGAGCACCAGACCGGCATGGTCATCCACGTGGTCCAGGGCGAGCGCGAGCTGGCCCGCGACTGCCGCAGCCTGGCCCGCTTCGACCTCAAGGGCATCCCCCGGCTGCCGCCGTCGATGGCCCGCGTCGAGGTCACCTTCCAGCTCGACGCCGACGCCCTCCTCACCGTGTCGGCGCGCGAGCTGATGACCGGCGTGCGCCAGTCGGTCGAGGTCAAGCCGACCTACGGCCTGTCCGAGGAGGAAGTCGACCGCCTGGTGATGGAGAGCCTCGACCACGCCGGCGACGACTACGCCCGCCGCAACGCCGCCGAGGCGCGCGTCGAGCTCGGCCGGGTCGTCCTGGCCCTGCGGACCGCCGTCGCCGAGGTCGGCCACCTGCGCGAGCTCTTGCCCGACGACGAGCGCGCCGGCCTCGAGGCCGCGCTGGCCGCCGCCGACGCCGCCATGGCCGACCCCGACGCCGCCGCCGACCCGCTGAACCGCGCCCGCACGGCGCTCGAGAAGGTCAGCGAGCCGTTCGCCCGCCGCCGCATGGAGCGGGCGTTGAACGCCGGCATGGCCGGCAAGAGCCTCCACGACATCGAGCGCGCGCTGGCCGACGAGGACGCGCTGCAAGAGAAGCGCGCCGGCCACACCCCCGAGCTGCTCGAACCCGAAGAGCCCTGAGAACGCATGCCGAACGTCACCTTCATCGGCCCCCATGGCACCAAGGTCGTCGAGGCCGCGCCCGGCGAGACCCTCCTCGACGTCGCCGAGCGCCACGACATCATGATGGGCTCCGCCTGCGGAGGCGTGTGCGCCTGCTCGTCGTGCCACTGCTACGTCCGCCAGGGCCTCGCCACCCTGCCCGAGATGTCCGACGCCGAGAGCGACCGCCTCGACATGGGCTTCGACGTCCGCCCCTACAGCCGCCTCGGCTGCCAGGTCAAGGTCGGCACCGCCGACCTCGTCGTCGAGCTCACCCAGGAGTCGATCCGCACCTGGTACGACGAACACCCCCAGGCCCGCAAACCCTGAGGCCGCGGCGCCGCAAGTTCGACGTCGAGGCCGATACGCGGCGGAGCTTGCCGAGCGTCGCGGCCGCGCGCGGCGCTCGTGGCGACCGTCCTCATCGAGCCCGAAGAGGCCTCGCGGGCGCTGCGGGCGAGGAGCCGCCTCTTGTCGTTCTACGCTGGGGGCGCGGAGATCGGGCCCCGACCTTTGGGGACAAGAGCGGTGTTGTCGCCCGCGGCGCCCGCGAGGTTCGGTGATCGTAGGTGGTGTGCGTGATCTGAAGAAGATTACGCTTCGACCGCCTGCTGTCGGCGCGCGCGCCCGCGGGCCGGGGGCTATAGTCGACGCGTGCATCGTCGCGCGTTCGTCACCGGCACGCTCGCCGCTCTGTCTCTTGGGTCATGTCGTTCCGCTCGCGTCCCGCCCTCATCGACCGCGCCGCCGGTCGACGCGCGCTTCGCCGCGCTGGCCGGCTTCTGCGACGGCGTCGCCCCGATCGGCGACGACGAGCGGGCGCGCCGGCGCGAGCGGGCCCAGGGGCTCATGCAGGAGCATGGCTTTTCGGCCATGCTCCTCGAGCCAGGTGACTCGCTGCTCTACTTCGCCGGCGTCCGCTGGGGGCGGAGCGAGCGGCCGATGCTGTACCTGCTGCCGGCGCGCGGCGACGCGGCCTTGATCGCGCCCGCGTTCGAGGCCCGGACCTTGCGCGAGCGGGCCGGCGACGCGCTCGCGCAGCACCTGTGGCACGAGCACGAATCGCCGTACGCGAAGCTGGCGGAGGCGTTGCGGGCGGCAGGGGTCGAGCGCGGCAAGCTCGGCGTCGATCCATGGACGCGCGCTTTCATCGTCGACGGCGCGCGCGCGGCCTGCGAGGTCGAGATCGCTCCGGCCACGCCGGTGCTCCGCGGCTGTCGCTCGATCAAGAGCGCGAGCGAACTCGCGCTCCTCCGCCGCGCCAACGAGGCCACAAAGGCCGCGCTGAGGGCCGTTTCCGCGCATGTCTCCGAGGGCATGTCCGAAGGTGAGCTCGCCGGACTCGTGCATGCCGCCCAGACCGCAGCTGGCCTGACGGACACGTGGGTTTTGGCGCTGTTCGGCGCCAACGCCTCGTTCCCCCACGGCACCCAGGGCGAGAAGCGGCTCGCTCGCGGTGAGCTCGTGCTCGTCGACGCCGGCGGGGCGCTCCACGGCTATCAGTCCGACGTCACCCGGACATGGCCTTTCGGACCTGTCTCATCGGCGGGGGCGCGCGCGTGGCAGGCCGTCCATCGCGCCCAGACGGCCGCGCTCGCCGAGCTGCGGCCGGGTCGCACGTGCGAGGCGGCCGACGCTGCGGCGCGCGCGGCGGTCGCCGCGGCCGGCTACGCCGCCGACTACGGCAACTTCACGCATCGCCTCGGCCACGGCATCGGCCTGCAGACCCACGAGGACCCCTACCTCGTGCGCGGCAACCAGGACCTGCTGCGACCCGGGATGACCATGTCCGACGAGCCAGGTGTCTACTTGATTGGTGAGCTCGGCGTCCGCCTCGAGGACATCGTCGCCATCACCGAGGGGGAGCCCGAGGTATTCGGCCCGCGGGCCGGTTCGATCGACGCGCCGTTCGGGTGACGAGCCTCGCTGCCGCGTGCGCGACCTTGATCTCCAAGAGCGCAAGCCAGGGTGGTATAGGCCCTGACACACCGGAGAGAGGAAATTGCCGCAGCTCATCCTTGAAGACCTGAACCTCGAGACCGCGGAGCGGCGCCTGTGCTCCGAGGCGCTCAACACCGCCGGCAACATCGTCGGCGCTGCGGACCTGCTGGGCATCACCCGTCACGCCTTGAAGCGGCGGATCATCAAGCTCGGCATCGAGTGGCCGCCCGCGCGCGGCAACCGTAACGAGCCCAACACCTAGGTCATGCCGGCGGAGCGGCGGCGCGGGTGACCTGGCTCTTTGGACAGGTGAACGCGAGCGCCGACGCTCCGCGATCGACGAGCGCGCGGACGCGGGCGCCCGCGCGCGCGGACCCGGGCGCCCGGTTCAGCGCCCGGTGAAGTTCGGCGTCCGCTTCTCCACGTACGCCGCCAGCCCCTCGGTCGCGTCGCTGCTCTGGAACAGTCGCTGCTGCAGCTCGCGCTCGAGCGCCAGCCCGTCGAGCAGGCCGAGCTCGCCGCCGGTCTGACAGGCGCGCTTGAGCAGGCCGACCGCCAGCGACGCCTTGGCCGGCGGCACGAAGCGCTTGGCGTACTCGCGGACCTGACCGACGAAGTCGGCGGCGCTCGGGGCGTCGAACACCTTGTTGACGATGCCGAGCTTGTGCGCCTCGTCGAAGTCCATCGTCCGGCCCTCGGCCATCAGCTCGATCGCCGCCGACTTGCCGATCAGGCGCGTCAGTCGCTGCGTGCCGCCCGTCCCTGGGAGCACCCCGAGCGCCACCTCGGGCAGGCCGCACTGACCGGCGCCGCGGCGGGCGATCCGGATGTCGGCGGCCAGCGCGATCTCGAGGCCGCCGCCGACGCAATGGCCGTTGAGCGCCGCGATCACCAGCTTCGGCGTCTGCTCGAGCCGCGCGATCGTCTCGTTGGCGTGCAGGCAGAAGTTGTACTTGAACGTCGGGTCGGCGCCCTTGAGCATGCGGATGTCGGCGCCGGCGCAGAAGAACTTCTCGCCCGCGCCGACGACCACGATCACGTGCGCCTCGGCGTCGAAGCGGGCGCGCAGGATCGCCGCGTCGAGGTCCTGCATCATCGCGTACGAGTAGCAGTTGGCGGGCGGGACGTTGAGCGTGAGCTGGGCGACGCCGCCCTCGGCGTGGTATTCGACGTGAGGCATGCCCGGGCTTATACCCGATCCTGTGCACGTCCACCGCGTCCGCGTCGGCTTCGGCGACTGCGATCCCGCCGGCATCGTCTACTTCCCGCGCTTCTTCCACTTCTTCCACGAGGCGATGGAGACGTGGTTCGACGAGGTGCTGGGCCTGCCCTACGCCGAGATGATCCGCGGCCGCGGCCTCGGCTTCCCCGCCGTCCACACCGAGGCCGACTTCGCCATCCCGTGCGCCTTCGGCGACGAGATCGCGGTCGAACAGCGCGTCGTCGGCCTCGGCCGCACCTCGATCCGCTTCGCCTACCGCGTGCGCACGCACGGCGACCCCCAGTCGCCCGTCCGCCTCACCGGCGCCACCGTGTCCGTCGTCATGGACCTCGACCCGCGCCGCCCGACCTTCCGCCGCCCGGTCGAGCTGCCGGCCGACCTGCGCGCCCGCATCGAGCCGCTGGTCGGCGCGTGAGCCAGGCCGACGGTGACGGAGCCGGGGCGACGCGCGTCGTCTGGACGCTCGCTTCGTCGCGCGCGGCGTCCTCCTCGCGCACCGCCCGGCGCAGCGACCCCGGGCTCCTGCGTCGCCGGGACCCGCGATCGCCAGCGTGCGCGCAACATGTCTTTGGAGACAGCCGAACGTGCGAGCCTCGCCTCGCCTCGCCGCCGCCGCACCTCGCAGCCGCACGCTCGACGCTGTCGCGGCCCCGCCGCCGCCGGCGCCGCAGGTCTTGACCGGTCCGCGCGCGGGTTGGCACAGTCCGCCGCACCATGAGCGAGTCGCTGACCCTCGCCCCGACCGCGGACCCGCGGGTCTTCGTCGCCCCCGACGGCCGCCGTCTGTCCCCGCCGCCCGGCTGGGCCTGCCTGCCGCCGGGCGACGCTGCCCTGACGCGGCGCGTCAAGCTGGCCGGCCCGTCGTGGGCCGTGGTCGAGAAGAAGGGCCGCAAGCTGTTCTCCAGGGGCCTGTGGGCGCCCGCCGCGACGATCGAGTCGCTGCGCGCCGCCCTCGAGACCGAGCGCTCGACCGAGGCCTACGCCAAGAAGCGGGCCGCCGACGGCGCCCGCCGCGAGCGGACCCAGGCCGCCTACGTCGGGACCTTCGAGCAGGCCGTGCTCGAGTTCCTGCGCTTCGCCCCGCGCTGGGACGCGCTCGCGCGGGCCGTCGCCGCCCGCGTCACCGCCCACGCCACCCCGGTCGGCAGCGGCACCGTCGCCCGCACCGAGCGGATCCCCGTCGAGGAACGGGCCCGCGCCGCCGTCATCGCCTGGATGCGCCACCAGACCACCGGCTACGACGACATGCAGATCGCCCGGGTCAAGGGCGCCCGCCGCGAAGTCCGGCGCGAGCTGGCCGAGATCTCCCGCGCCGTGCTCGACCTCCACCGCCGCGACGAGCCCCACGCCGCCCGCGCCTGCCCGCTGTGCCAGGCCGTCGCCGCGCCCGCGTGAGCAGCGGTCCTTCAAGACATGCCCATGTATCAGGGACTGCGGCTCGCGGTGACCTGGAGGTGCCACGAGCCTGGGGGCGGCGAGCAGATCGAACATGCCCTGAAGAACATGCCTTTCGGGACATGCCCCTAAAAGCATGCTCTTCAGGCCCTGTCCGGGCGCGCACCCGCCTCGGACCACGGTTCACGCCGTGAGCCCGGGCGCCGCCGCGAAGGCGGCGAAGCGGGCGCGGGGCCAGGCGCCGCGATCGTTCGGCAGCGACAGCAGCGGCGGCAGCTCGATGCCCGCACGGCCGGCATACCGTGTCGGCGCCGTCCTCCGCGGGCCCGTCGCTGCCGCCCGCTCGCTCGGCGGCGGCGGGCGCGAGCGTCGTGCCCGTCGCCCCCTGCGCCGCACGGGCCGCCGCGGCGGTTCCCGGGGTTCTTGCGGCCGGCATCCCGTGCGCCGCTCCCTCGCTGCGCCGCGCCCCGAGGCCGACCGCCCGTCGTCCCACAAATCGCCGCCCCCGGCTACCATCGTCTGCGGTGCGTCGCCTCCCTCCGCTCGTCCGCCTCGGGCTCGCCGTGCGACGCGGCTTCGGTCGCTTCACGCCCGACCCGTTCGTCGTCGCGGTCGGCATGACGCTCGTCACCCTCGTCGCCGGCGCCCTCGCGGTCGGCGACGGCGCCGGCGGCCTCGTCCGCGCCCTGCGGCTGTGGAGCGCCCCCGGCGGTCTGTGGTCGCTGCTGGCCTTCGCCGGGCAGATGGCGCTGATGCTGACCCTCGGCACCGCCCTCGCCGCCGCCCCGCCGGTGCGCCGCGGCCTGGAGGCCCTCGCCCGCCTGGCCGCCGGCCCGCGCCGGCTCGTCGGCCTGGTCGCGTTCGTCTCCTGCACCCTCTGCCTCTTCAACTGGTCTTTGGGACTTGTCTGCGGGGCCATGTTCGCCAGGACAGCTGGCGACGAGGCCCGGCGGCGCGGGCTCGCCCTGCACTACCCGCTGCTGTGCGCCGCCGGCTACGCCGGCATGATGGTCTGGCACGGCGGCCTGTCCGGCACCGCCCCGCTCAAGGCCACCACCCTCGCCGACCTCACCGAGGTGCTCGGCCCCGAGCTCGCCGCCCGCGTCGGCCCGATCGCCCTGTCCGACAGCCTGCTCGGCGGCCTCAACCTCGCCGTCACCGGCGGCCTGTGGCTGCTCGCCCCGCTCGTGTTCATGGCCCTCACCCCGGCCGCCGGCGCCGACCCCGACCCGCAGCCGGCCCCGCCTTCAGGACATGCTCCAGAGGACATGCCTTCGGCGACAGGTCCGGAAGAACATGCCCCTTCGACCACTACCGGCCTCGACCGGCTCGAGCGCTCGCCGCTGGTCGTGTGGGCGCTGGCGCTGCCGGCCGCCGCCGCGCTGGCGTTCGCCGTCGGCGACGCCGCCGGCCCCGCCCTCGACCTCAACGCCATCAACCTCGCGCTGTGGGTGCTCGCGCTGGTCCTGCACGGCCGGCCGGACGCGTTCGTGCGCGCCTGCGACGCGGGCGCCCGGGCCTCCGCCGGCATCCTGCTGCTGTTCCCGCTCTACGGCGGGATCATGGGCGTCATGAAGGGCACCGGCCTGGCGGCGGCGCTGGCCGGCCTGTTCGCCGCCGCCGACCCGCGCGTGTTCACCACCCTCACCTTCGTCTCGGCCGGCTTCCTCAACCTCTTCATCCCCTCGGGCGGCGGGCAGTGGGCGGTGCAGGGGCCGATCGTCATGAGCGCCGCGCTCGAGCGCGGCGTCGATCGGACCCACGCGATGCTGGCGATCGCCTACGGCGATCAATGGACCAACATGCTCCAGCCGTTCTGGGCCGTCCCGCTGCTGGCGATCACCGGCGTACGCGCCCGCGACATCATCGGCTATTGCACGCTGTGGATGTTCGCCGGCGGCCTGTGGATCGCCGCCTGCTTGCTCCTCGCCTCGCTGTGATCCGGCGAATCGTGGCACCAGAGATGGCCACGCGGCAGGTCGGCGCTCGCCGGTTCACGTCGTTCCGGGCGGTCGCGCGAATGCCCGCTCGGGGCAAAAATTCGCGCGGTCCTCGCGGACTGCGCGCGGCTGCCGGCCTGCGAGCGTCGTGGTAGATTGCCGCCGGTCATGGACAGCGCCTCCCCCCGGGCGACGGTGTATCACGTCGTCACGCTCAGCAATTTCGCGCGCGGCTTCGACAAGTACCAGCGGCGCTACCGCAAATCGCTGATCCCCGAGAGCACCTATCCCGACGTCGTGCATGTCCTCGCCGCCGACGAGCTGGCGATCGGCGTGCGCAAGGCCAGAGGCCTGCTCGCGCGGCTGGCCTTGCCCGGCGACGCGCTGGTCGCCCTCGAGGCGCGGCTGCCGGCCGGCGAGCTGCGCGTCAACGAGCGCAACGGCCTCGGGCGCGTGTGGCTCTCGGGCGATTTGCCGGTCCAGCGGGTGTTCGCCATCGACGGCGACGGTCAGCTCGGCGCCGCCATCCCGCTCGAAGACGCCAGCGCGCGCGCGCTCGCCTTGCACGCCGCCCGCTTCGCGCCCTACCGGCAGATCACGCCCCGATCGATCTCCTTCCTCCCGATCGCGCGCGGTTGCCAGGCCAGCTGCCCGTTCTGCTTCTCCGAGGCCTCCGCCTCCGCGGAGCAGGCCGGCGGTCGCCTCGACCTCGGGCTCGCCAGGCGCTGGCTCGCCGCGGCCCGCCGTCGCGGCGCCGAGCGGGCCGTCATCACCGGCGGCGGCGAGCCGACCCTGCTCGCGCGCGACCGCCTGCTCGGGCTCGTCGGCGCCTGCCGCGAGTTCTTCGCCAAGGTCGTGCTGATCACCAACGGCGTGCGGCTCGCCGGGGACGACGCGGGCGAGCGGCGGGCCTTCATCGCCGACCTCGCGGACGCGGGCCTCGGCGTGCTGGCCGTCTCGCGTCACCACTGGGACGAGGCCGTCAACGCCGCGCACATGAACCTCGAGACGCACACCGAGCGCGTCCTCGAGGCCGCGCGCGGCTCGTCGCTGCGCACGCGCCTCGTCTGCGTGCTGCAGCGCGGCGGCGTCGAATCAATGGCCGACATCGACGCCTATGTGCAATGGGCCGTCGCCCGCGGCGCCCACGAGGTCTGCTTCAAGGAGCTCTACGTCTCCACCAGCCGCGAATCGGTCTATCACTCGCTGGCCGCCAATCAGTACAGCGCCGATCATCAGGTCCCGCTGTCGCGCGTCCACGAGTGGGCCCGCACCCGCGGCTTCGGCGAGTGCGCGCGCCTCCCGTGGGGGGCGCCGGTCTACGCCGGCGAGCTCGCCGGCGGCCCGTTGCGCGTCGCCGCCTACACCGAGCCGAGCCTGTTCTGGGAGCGCACCCACGGCCTCGCGCGCAGCTGGAACGTCATGGCCGATCACACCTGCCTCGTCTCGCTTGAGGATCGGGCCAGCGCGATCACCCTCGACGAGGCCGCGGCATGAACTTCCAGGAGTTCCTCGCCTGGAGCGGCGGCGTGCACGAGCCCGACGTCCTGCGGGCCTGCGAGACGCGGATCTCCGCCGCCTTCGCCGACCTCCGTCCGCCGCTGGAGCGCGCCTCACCGCCGCGCACCGTGCATCGCTGCGACCTCGCGCGCGCCTGGTGCGAGCTGCGCGGCCTGCCGCCGACTGCCGCGCGCGGGGCCATGATCTGCGCCGGCGTCCGCCACGCGCTCTCCCTCCTGTTCGCCCACATGGCGGCCGCCGGCCGGCGCCTCGCCCTGCCGACCGACGTCTACCCCGTCTACTGGGACCTCGCGCGCGCCGCCGGGGTGGCCACGGTCGGCGTGCCCACCTTCCCCGATCTCGCCATCCACGACGTGCTCGAGCGCGCCACCCGGGCCGAGGTCGCCGCGCTCGTGTTGCCCGATCCGCTCAAGCTGCACGGCCGCTTCCTCGCCGCCGACGAGCGCGCCGCCCTGCTCGCCTGGCTCGGCCGCGATCCGCACCGCCGCCTCGTCCTCGACGGCGTCTACACCTTCGGCCAGCGCCTGCGCCCGGCCACGCTCGAGCTGCTCGCCAGCGGCCAGGTGCTCTACCTCGATTCGCTGTCGAAGGGCTGGCTGTACCCGCGGGTGTTCGGCGTCGCCCACCTGCCGCCCCGCGACTTCGACCACCTCGGTCCGGTGTTTCGCGCCGCCGCCCCGCCGCAGGCCGACCTGTGGCTCGCCGCCCGGCTGCTCGCCGAACACGCCGGGCTCCCCGCCGCGCTGGCGGCCGCGATCGACGAGCGCCGCCTGCGGCTCGTCGCCGACCTGCGCGCCCGCGGCCTCGCGCCGTTCTCCTTCGACCGCGGCTACCTCGTCGGCGTCGACGGCGACGCCCGCGAATTGTTGGGCACGCATCGGGTCCTGCTGATCCCCGGCGGCGTGTTCGGCGAGCCGAAGCGCCCCGTCGCGCTCGCCAGCGCCCTCCCGCCCGCGCCGTGACGCGGCGGACATGTCTCCGAGGACATCTCCTGTCGAGGCCGCCGGCTCGCTGTTCATGACGACCTCGAAGGAGCTGTCCCCGGGGACAGCTCCTGCCGAAGCCGCCCTTCAGGGGAGGACCCCGAACGAGCTGTCCCCGAGGTCATCTCCTGTCGAGGCCGCCCGGCTCCCGCCTCACGGCTCGTCTGCGCCCGCGACCGCGAGCGGCGCCCCCGGGCCGAAGAACGCCGCCTCTCGCCCGGTGCGCGGCCCCTCGATCGTCACCGGCCCCGCGCCCGCGGCCTTCGGCTCGCGCACCACGCGGAACAGCCCGTGCGCGAACGCCTGATCGTCCGCGCCCGCGACCTGCTCGACGCGCTCGCGCAGGCCCATGCGGTCCATCTCGAGCGCGCGGTGGTGACAATACGGGTTGTTGCCCGGCCGGCCGAGCAGCGGCTCGCTCATCGCCGTGCAGCCGCCCATGCAGGTGTCGGCGTAGTAGCATTCGCGGCAGTAGCCCCACAACGAATCGAGGCCGCGCTGCTCGACGTAGCGGATCTCCGGCGCCCGCTCCCACAGGGCGCGGAGGCCGTGGTCGCGCCAGTTGCCGCCGGCGTTGACCGCCCCGCCGACGCTCGGGCACGACTTGATGGTCCCGTCGGCCTCGATCCCGAGCCCCGTGCGCCCGGCCGAGCAGCCCTTGTAGTGCCCGTCCTCCTGCTGCAGGCGCCGCAGCTTGCCCTCGAGCGGGCCGAAGTAGCCGAGGTTGTTGCCGGGCCAGAACCTGATCCTGCGCGCCGCGCAGCGGGCGATCACCCGCTCGAGCTCGGGGAACAGCTCGAGCAGCTCGAATGGTTGCAGCAGCAGCTCCGGGTGGTCGGCCGCGTTGCCGTGCGGCATCGTCAGGAACATCTGCCACACCTCGGCCCCGGCGTCGGCCAGCAGGTCGCACAGCGGCAGCAGCTCGCGCCAGGTCAGGCGGTTGATCTGGGTGTTGGCGGCGATCCGCGCCCCGGCCCGGCGGCTGTGGGCCAGCGCCTCGAAGCAGCGGCGCCAGCCGCCCGGCGTCCCGCGCAGCGCGTCGTGGCTGGCCTCGAGCCCGTCGATCGACACCGACACCAGCTGCAACCCGGCCTCGACCAGCGCCTCGGCGCGCGTCTGCGTCAGCCCGAGCCCGCCGGTGGTCAGCGAGCAGCTCATCCCGCGCTCGCGGATCCGGCGGATGACCCAAAGGACATCCGCGCGCAGGTAGGCCTCGCCGCCGATCAGCGCCACCTCGCCGACGCCGAGCTCGGCCAGCTCGTCGACCAGCCGCAGTGCCTCGTCGGTCGTCAGCTCGTCCGGCCGCGCGACACCCGCACGGGGACCGCAAGCCTTGCAGCGCTGGTCACAGGCGCGCGTGAACTCCCAGACCGCCAGCGCCGGCCGCTGCACCGCGCCCCGCGGCGGCGGCAGCACGCGGCGACCGCGACCCGGCGGCAACGACTCCACCACGGGCAAGCGCCGGCGCGCCTCACGAAGCTTCACCAGAGCCAGGCTAGCACGGCAGAGACAGCGCCTCGCGAGGTGTGACCCAAGTCGAACTCCGGGCGCTGCGAACGATCTTGCACACCTGCCGTCTCGCCCTCACGTTCCAGAGAAACATGGCCATGCGAGCGACCGAGCCCCCTCCGCGACCCGAGACAACCACTTCCCGTCTTCGAGAGCCACCTTTTACGCTTCTCCGCCGGGCGATGGGCGACGGTCCGACGCGGCGCCGCAAGCTCCTCAACCTGGCCCTGGCGCTGCGCAGCTACGGCGACGAGCGGCAGGTGGTGCCGCGGCTGCAGCGCCTCAAGGAGCTCGGGTGGGTCGACGAGATCCCGACGCGGATCCAGCGGATCGTCGGGGCCATCGACATGCTGCGCTTCTTCATCGTCCCCTGCGCGGCCGACTATTACCGGTCGAAGGGCATCAACTTCTATTTTCACACCCTGCTGCGCTTCCTCGACGACCCGGCGTCGCTGATCGACCCGACCGGCCTCAACAGCGCGCGCGACACGATCATCGGCCACGTCCTGCAGGTCGTCCACGCCAACCCCGACTACGACCTGCAGCTGCTCGAGTCCTTCCCCGACGGCCTGCACGCGATGGAGGAGCAGATCGTGGCGATCCTCGGCGGCACCCACCCGCGCGCCGCCTCGATCCTCGCCACCGTCGAGGACCCCGAGTACCACGCCCGCCTGCTCGCCTACGTGCGCGAGTTCCGGCGCCGCCAGCCGATGACCGCCTCGCTGGTGCGCGAGAACATCCTCGACGACGACCGCTTCCGCGTCCTCGAGCGCACCTTCGGCGAGCTGCCGCGGGCCATGCGATACTTCAGCAAGCTGCCCAAGAGCCCGCTCGGGGCGGCGCGCCACCTGCTGTCGGTCCGCCAGTTCCCGCTCCACCTGGCCGAGCAGGTCTACACCGAGCGACCGGCGCGGGTCGGGTGACCTTCACGCCATGCGCATGAAGCCATGTCCCCGGGAGCATGTCCTTACGGACAGTCGGTGATGATGCGGTCGACGCCCCAGGCGGCGACCTCTTGCTTGCGCAGCAGGCCGTTGACGGTCCACACGCCGACGACCAGCCCCTGGGCGTGGTAGCGGGCGACGGTGGCGGCGGTGGTGAGGCGGTGGTCGAGGTGGACCGCGCCGCAGCCGAACGCCTGGGCCCCGCCGACGTGGAGGAACGGCGGGCTCTGGGCCGCGAGCAGCAGCGCGTGCTCGTAGGCGCTGCCGGCCGCGCGGGCGGCCAGCAGCAGGCGCGGGTCGAAGCTCGACAGGATCACCTTCGGGCGGCCGGCCAGCAGGGCGACGGTCTTCTGGGCCACCGCCGGGCCGCCGGCCTTGAGCTCGACGTTGAGCCAGCGGTCGGTCGGGTACGCGGCGAGCAGGTCGGCGAGCCGGGGGATCCGCTGGTTGCGATGGAGCTGCACCTGCGCCAGCTCGTCCCACGTGGTGTGCTCGATCCGCTGCTGCCGGCCCGCCAGGCGGATCAGGTCGGGGTCGTGGAACACGACCACCTCACCGTCGCGGGACAGCTGCACGTCGAGCTCGACGCCGTCGGCGCCGCGCTCCAGCGCGTGGAGGAACGCGGGCAGCGTGTTCTCGAGGTAGGCATCGCTGGCGCCGCGGTGCGCGAGGATCATCATGGCCGCGGTTATGGCACGACTTCCGCGCGCGCTGTAGCCTCGCCCGCCCCCGCGGGCGCGTCGTCGACTCACGGCCATCGGCCGGCCGGCCGCGGGCTCACGGGTGCTTGTCGCCGACGTCGCAGAGGAAGCGGTAGCTGCTCGCGCCCTCGCCGAAGCTCACGGTCGTGTAGCTCTTGGCGGTGCCGTCGGGGTTCCACTTGTAGATCATCGAGCAGCCGGCGCAGTGGTCGGCGTCGGGCTGATCGTCGTAGGCGGTGTCGGTGACCCAGTAGGCCTGGTCGTCGCCGGCGCGCCAGCCGGGGCAGTCGGTCGAGTTGAGGGCTCCGCCGTCGCAGGTGGCCCCCACTTCCGTGGGATAGATCGCCAGGATCGCCAGGTAGTCGACGCCCGCGGGCACGACCCCGCCGCCGACCGGGGCGACGTTGTTCGTGGTCGCGACCGTGTACGCCGACATCACGTGCGCCGGCGTGCGCGTGACGATCAGGTGCATGCCGTACTTCTTGCACATCTCCTCGGCCTTCTTGGCCCCCTTGTCGCTCTCGAGCCCGAACTCGGTGTCGACCTTGAGGAAGGTGTAGCCGCCGCCGTCGCTGTCCATGTCGCACCACACGTCGACGCTCTGCTCGCCGGCCAGCGCCTCGGGCCAGATGCGGTACTGGCCGGTGCTCGCCGCGGGCAGCGCCTGCTTGATCTGCAGGCAGCTCTTCGCCTCGACGCACGACGACATGCAGCCGTCGGTCTCGTCGGTGTTGTTGTCGTCGCAGTCCTCGTCGCCGTTGACGATCGCGTCGCCGCAGCGGGGCCCGGGGACGCAGCCGGTGGTGCAGCCCTCGTAGGCCTGGTTGTCGTTGGCCGGGCCGGCGTCGCACACCTCGTTGGCGGCGTGGATGAAGCCGTCGCCGCAGCGGGCCCACCGGCACGTGCCGACGCACGCGTCGGTGTCGTCGGTGTTGCCGTCGTCGCACTCCTCGCCGGCCTGGACCACCCCGTCGCCGCAGGCGGTCGACGTGCAGTCCGACTTGCAGGCGTCGAGGTCGTCGGCGTTGCCGTCGTCGCACTCCTCGTCGCCGGCGACCACCCCGTCGCCGCAGGTCGGCGGCGGCTCGGTCGTGCTGGTCGGCTCGGTCGACGTCGTCGGCGGCGTCGTCGTCGTCGTGGTCGTCTCGGTGGTGGTCGTCTCCGGCTCGCCGCTGGTGTGGGTGTCGGCCAGCGCGGCGCAGGCGTAGTCGCTGTCGCGGCAGCCGGACGAGTGACAGCCGGGCGCCGTCGCGGCCGCGAGCGCGGCGGCGACGAGGCCGGGGAGGAGGACGCGGGACGCAGCGGCCATGGCGAGTCGGGAGCGGGTCTAAAAGCGCGCCAGCAGCCCGGCGCCCAGCGGCCCGCCGCCGAGCGCCGCGCGGCCCGGGCGGACCAGCCGGCGGGCGACGAGGTAGCGGGTCAGCAGCGCCACACCTGCCCCGAAGGCCAGGCCGACCCCGGCGCCGATGAAGGCCGCCGCCGCGGCCTCGCGCCGCACCGGCCCCGCATCGATCGCCGCGTCATCCTTGCCCCCGTCGTAGAGCATCTTCTGCACGCGCTGCCACTCGGTGACGTACCACGCCACCCCGGCGATGGCGAGCGTCCCCCCGGCCGCGAACTCGCCCCACAGCGCCCGGTCGCGCGCCCCGAGGCCCGCGGTGAGCGCACTCGCCCCGAGCCCGAGGCCCGCGCCGATCATCCCCGCGCCGGTGTTGGTCGCGGTCACGGCGGCGACGTACGCGGCGTTGTTCGGCGCCGGCACGAACACCCGGTACACCTGGCGATCGCGCAAGGCGAGGCCGATCCCCGTCCCCATCGTCAGGCCGCCGGCCAGGCCGAGGCCCATCCCGAGCCCCAGCCGCGCGTCCGGCGACAGCTTCATCTCCGCGACGTCCCCCCGGGCGCTGCGGCGCGGCGCGCGACCGTCCTGCGCGGCTCCCTGCGCGAGTGGGGGCGACACGGCGACCACGAGCGCCAGGGCCGACGCGACGACCGGACCGACCATCCGTCCTCGGCAATAGCACCCTTCCTCGCCGCATGCACCCCCCGGCGGGCGCGCGCGGGCGCGTACCGGCGGCGCAGGACCTCGGCTGCATGTGGTACACGCCTCGTATGGTCTCGCCCCAGGACCCGAGCGCGCCGGGTCTGTCCACGTCGCCCCGTCCTGTCCCGCGCTGGTCGCTCGCCGCCCTCGCGCTCGTCCACGCGTGCATCTTCGCGTGGGCCGCGAGCGTGCTCCCGTGGCAGCGCTGGACCGCGTTCGCGGCGATGACCGCCGCCCTCGCGCTGGCCCACGCCGTCACCGCCGCGGTCGCGCTGGCCGGCAGCCGCCGGCGCGCCCTCGCCTGGAGGATCGGCTCCGCGCTGTCCCTGCTCTATCTCGCGATCCAGACCCTCACGGCTGCGCGCGCCGGCACCTACGTCGCCGCGCTCTACGGCGGCCTCGGCAAGGGCGTGTTCGCGGCGCTGGCGGCCGTGTGGGGCGTCCTCGTCCTCCTCACCCTGCCGTTCGCGGTGTGGGGTCTGGCCGCCACCGGCGGTCTCGGGTCCGGCCCCGGCCTGCGCCGCCGCGTCACCGGCGGCCTCGCGGTGCTGATCGCCTTCGTCACCTTCTCGCTGTGGCGCGCCGCCGCCGCGGCCGCGGCCGAGCCGATCGCCGTGATCGACAGCGACCCCGCGGGCCTCGCCGCCGCGATCCAGGACGTCCTCCCGCGCGTGAAGGCGCGGCCCGACGCCGACCTGTCCTTGTGGACACGTGGGCCGATCACCTGCGACTTCCCCGTCGATCGCCCGACCGCCTTCGTCGTCTACCCCGTCGCCGACAAGCCGGCGCAGAAGGGCAAGCCCGGCAAGCTGCGCCCGGCCGCGCGCTGCGTGCAGGCCGACGGCGCCGCCGAGCTGATCGCCGCGATCGGGGCCGTGGTCGCCGACGCCGGCGCGCCCGGGCCGATGAAGATCGACGTCGTCAGCGGCGCCCAGCCGCTGCGCGACGGCCTGCCCGGCCCGCTCCCCCTGCTCCTTCGGCCAGGTCTCGACGGCGCCTGCGACGGCGCGCGCTGCCTTTTGCCGTGGCAGCTGCTCGGCCTCAATCAATTCCTCACCTACACCCCGCTGCCGTTCATCGAGGACCTGCGGTTCGGCGCCGCCCCGGCGGCCCTGCGCAAGGCGCTGGCGCGCAAGGGCGACCCGGCCCCCGAGCCCGACGTCGGCGTCGACGGCCTCACGCGCCTCGCCACCGTCAGCCTGCTCGTCGATCGCGCCGGCCGGGTGCGCCCGCTGCCGCGCCTGCGCGACCCGATCGACCGGCTCGACGAGGGCCTGCTCGCCGCCTCCGTCGCCGGCGCCGAGGCCCACATCCTCGCCGCCCAGGCCGACGACGGCCGCTTCCGCTACCTCCTGCACCCGTTCACCGGCAAGGTCACCTGGCGCGGCTTCGCCGTCCCGCGCCAGGCCGGCACCACCCTCGCGCTGTGCGAGCTCGGCACCGACGCCGCCGTGCCCGCCGCCCGCCGCTCGCTGGCCATGCTCGCCGGCCTGCGCAAGGACTACCCGCAACATGGCTATTCGGTCCTGTCTTATCAGGAAGGTCGGCCCCCGGTCCTCGGCGACCTCGGCAGCACCGCCCTGCCGCTGATCGCCTTCCTCACCTGCCGCGACCGCACCGGCCCGCAGCACGACGAGCTGATCGGCGCGCTCGGCCGCTACCTCCTGGCCATGCAGCGGCCCGACGGCGGCTTCCATGCCCGCGTCACCCTCGCCACCGGCGAGGCCCACGTCGGCCCCGACCTGCTCTACGCCGCCGGCCAGGCCGTGTTCGCCCTGGTCCTGCTCGAGCAGCTCACCGCCGCCGCCCCGAGCGAGCTGTTGCCCGCGCACGCCGACGTCCAGGCCGCCGTCCAGCGGGCCATGGACTACTTCGCCGACGACTACTGGGACCACGGCCTCTACGGCTTCTTCTTCCTCGAGGAGAACTGGCACTGCCTGGCCGCCCGCGCCGCCCTCGGCGTCCACCGCCACCGCGGCTACGAGCGCTTCTGCCTCGACTACGTCGACTTCAAGCGCCGCCTGATCATGGACGAGGCGAGCGGCGTGGCGCCCGAGCTGGTCGGCTCGTACGGGTTCGGCAACGTGCTCGTGCCGCACAACACCCCGTCGGCCGGCTTCGGCGAGGCCCTCGCGGCGGCGATGGCGGTCCGCGCCGCCGACGGCGAGCGGCGCCCCGAGGACGCGGCGCTGATGACCCAGGTCCTGACCTTCCTCATCGAGCAGCAGTGGTCCGACGCCAACTGCTTCGCCTGCGCGCGCGAGCAGGAGGTCGCCGGCGGCTGGTCGGAGTCGGTCGGCTCGCTCGACGTGCGCATCGACTACACCCAGCACGCCTGGTCCGCTCTCGGCCACGGCGGCCGCGAGCTCGGCCTGCTGCCCGAGGAGCAGCGATGATCGACCCGCGCGGCCCCGCGGAGCCCGCCGCCGAGCCACCCGCCCGCGAGCGCCTGCGTCGCGAAGTCGTACTTGCGCATGTTCCCGAAGACATGTCCCATGGGGCATCCACTGCCGCTGCCGCCCGCGAGCGCTCCGGCGAGCCGGCGCCCCCCCATGTCCCTGCAGACATGCCCCCTGTGACGCCCACGGCCCACGCCGCCCGCGAGCGGCCACCGTTCGGCGAGCCGGCGCCCTCGCATGTCCCAGAGGACATGTCCTTCCCGGCATCGACGGAGCGGCCCGCGAGCCCCGCCGTCGCACCTGCCCCTCCGAACATGTCCTCGCGGGCGTCCGCCGATTCGGCCGCCTGGCCGTGGCTGGTCGGCCTGGTGCTGCTCGGCCTGTCGCTGTCGCCGATGCTGCGCCCGCTCGGCTACGACTCGTTCCCGTTCTCGAGCTTCCCGATGTTCGCCCACGGCCGCAAGGACGCGGTCTTCACCGTCCACCGCGCGGTGGCGGTCCTGCCCGACGGCGCCCAGGTCACCCTCCCGCCGCGCGCGCTCGGCAGCGACGAGGTGCTGCAGGCCGACGTCACCCTGCGCCACGCGGTCCGCCGCGGCAAGAAGGCCACCGCCGCCCTGTGCAAGGCGATCGCCCGCCGCGTCGCCGCCGACCCGGCGCACGCCGAGGCCGTCGCCGTCGAGCTGCTGACCGAGCGCCACGACGCCCTCCGCTACTTCGCCGGCGACCCCACCCCCCTGTCTCCGCCCAAGCGGCAGGCCCGCTGCAAGCTCCCGCGATGAAGGACATGTCCCCCACGACCGGTCCCGAAGGACATGGGCTCTCCGACATGCTCTCGCGGGCAGCCCGGGCCGTCGACCGCTGGTACCGCCCGGTCGCCCCGCCCGAGCGCCTGGCGGCCCTGCGGCTGCTCGTCGGCGGCTTCGCCGTCGTCTACCTCGCCGCGCGCCTGCCCAACCTGCTCGGCCTCCACGGCCTCGGCGGGTTCCGCCCGGTCGGCGTCGTCTCGGTCCTGGCCGCCCCGCTCCCGCCCGCCGCGGTGATCGTCCAGGCCCTCGTCGCCCTGCTGCTCGGCCTCGCCTTCGCCGTCGGCCTCGCCTTCCGCGTCACCGGCCCCGCGTTCGCCCTGGTCCTGCTGTGGGTCCTGAGCTACCGCAACGCCTGGGGCATGATCTTCCACACCGAGAACCTGCTCGTCCTGCACGTGCTCGCGCTCGGCTGCTCGCGGGCCGCCGACGTCGGGTCGCTCGACGCCCGCCGCGCCCGCCGCCGCGGCGCCGCCCCGCCTGTCCCTTCGACCCGCTACGGCTGGCCGCTGCGCCTGCTCGCGCTGCTGACCGTCGGCTCCTACTTCGTCGCCGGCGTCGCCAAGCTGCGCCTGTCCGGCCTCGGCTGGGCCACGTCCGACCTGCTGCGCAACTACATCGCCTACGACAACCTGCGCAAGCACCTGCTCGGCGACTGGTACTCGCCGCTCGGCGCCTGGCTGGTCGGCCACGCCTGGCTGTTCCCGCCGCTGGCGACCGCCAGCCTGCTGCTCGAGCTGCTCGCCCCCGTCGCCCTGCTCGGCCCCAGGATCGCCCGCGCGTGGTCGCTGGCGGCCTGGGCCTTCCACTTCGGCGTGTGGGCGATCATGGCGATCTTCTTCCCCTACCCGCTGCTCGGCCTGGCCTTCGCCCCGCTGTTCGCCGTCGAGCGCCTGCCGCTGTTCCGCCGCCTCGCCCGCGCCCCCGCGTAGCGCCGCGCACGCTGCCAGTCCGTCCGCGCCGCTCCGGCTCGCCTCGCTACCGGCTCGACCCGCCCGCACGAGCTCCGCGCGCCGCCGGCTCATGACCTGCTCCTTCGGCCATGTAATGACATTGCCCTGGCGGAGAACCCCGGTTCCGTCGCGGAGGTCTCGTGCCCCGCACGTGTTCTCGCAGGATGCGGTCGACCGGCGGCGGCCGCCCGCCCCCACGCGCTGCACCACTTTGCTCGGCGGTTGAAAAACATGTCCCTTCGGACAGCAGCCGTCTCCATCCCTGGAGCTACGATGTGGCGCCGCGACCGCCGGTCCGGCCTCGACCGGCGACCTGCGCACGGATATGTTCCCCGGGCGTTGCGACCGCTGCTCGACTCGGAGCCGGCCTTCAAGGCCAACGTGCTCAAGATGATGCTCGAGCACGTCGACGAGCTGCCCGAGGCGGACGCGGTGCGCGGCCGGCTGGGGCCGCAGGTCCAGCGCGAGATCGCCGAGGCCTCGCGCACGCAGTGGCTGCCCGGCGCGTGGGGCCCCGCGATCTACGAGGCCGTCGCCGCGATCCTCGGCGAGGCGGGCGTCTACGAGGTCGCCGCCGAGATGGTCACCGCCGCGCCGGCGATGCCGATGTTCCAGCCGCTGCTGCGCGGCGTGATCCACATCTTCGGCCGCGAGCCCGTCGAGCTGCTGCGGGCCTACCCGCACGCGCAGAAGTTCATCGCCCGCAACTGCGGCACCTGCGAGGTCCTGTTCGCCGGCCCGACCACCGTCCGCTTCCGGCGCGTCCCCGAGCCGCTGCGCCGGCGCGTGTGGCAGGTCGGCCAGCTCGCCGTGATCGAGGCGATGCTGACGCTCGCCGGCGGCGGCGGCAAGGTCGAGCTCGAAGCCTCGACGTTCGCCGCCACCGGCACGATCGACTTCCTCGTCCACACCTGACCTGTTGGACATGCTCTTGCGAGCAGCCGGGCGGGCTCGCCCTCGCCGGCTCGGCGGTGACTTCACCCGCCCGCATGTCCCTCCGGCCAGCCCGCTTCCACCCGGCGTCCGTTCGGCACCTGCCCCTTCGGCCAGGCTGCTCCCCAATCCCCCTGCCCGCCGCTCCGCACCTGCCCCTTCGGTCAGCCGTCCGCCGCCGCGGCCCCGCCGGCCGCGCGCCCCTGGACCGGGCCCGCGCGGTGTGCCACGCTACGCGCGCCGATGTCCCTGCGCCTGCGCGTCCGTCACCTCCTCCTCGCCGCGCTGGCCGCCTGCGAGCCGCCGGTGGCGCCCGCGGCCGCCAGCGCCCCGCCGCCGGCCTCGGCCCCGGCTCCGGCCCCGCGCCCGCCCCGGCCCCGCTCCGGCTCCGCCCGCGCCCGCCACCGCCTACCGCGAGCTCGCCGGCATCGAGTACGTCGAGCTCGTCACCGGCAAGGCTGACCCCGAGGCCAGGTTGCCGCTGCTGGTCGCCATCCACGGCCTCGGCGATCGCCCCGAGCGCTTCTCGGCCCTGGTCGACGACCTCCCGCTCGCCGTCCGCGTCGTCCTCCCGCGCGGCCTCGATCCGCTGCCCGAGGGCGGCTACTCGTGGTTCCCGATCCGCGCGCGCAGCCCCGACGTCGGCGGCCTGGCCGGCGGCATCGCCCGCGCGGGCGACGCCCTGGTCCCGTTCGTGCGCGAGCTCGTGGCCGCGCGGCCGACCGTCGGCAAGCCGGTCGTCACCGGCTTCTCGCAGGGCGGCATGCTCTCGTTTTACCTGGCCGTCCGCGCGCCCGACCTGTTCGCGGCCGCCTTCCCGGTCGGCGGCTGGCTCCCGCCGCCGCTGTGGCCGCGCGACAAGCCGGCCGCCGCCCCCCCGATCGTCGCGCTCCACGGCGCGGTCGATCAGGCCGTCAAGCTCGCTCCCACCGAGCAGGCCGTCGATCACCTGCAAGGTCTCGGCTGGTCGGCCCGGCTCAAGGTTTGGCCGGACGTCGGCCACGCCATCCCCCCCACCATGCGCCGCGAGCTGCACCAGCGCATCGAGACCGCCCTGCGATCGCCATGAACGACCCCAACCTCAACAACGGCGGCGCCGCGAAGAAGCAGCGCAAGCTGCGGACCTACCCCGGCCTCGGCGCCCGCGACTTCATGCACCCGTGGGACGTCAAGGCCACCGCCGCGCTCCACCGCGTGCCCGGCTTCGACCGCCTGATCGCCAAGGTCATGGAGTACGGGCTCGAGCGGATCCTCTACCTCGAGAACATCGCCGACAACGTGCGCGTGACCGAGAAGATGTTCCCGCGGCTGTACCGCTACCTCAAGTGGAGCTGCGCGATCCTCGGGGTCGAGGAGCCCGAGATGTACGTCAGCCTCGATCCGGTGCCCAACGCCTACACCTACGGCCACACGCGGCCCTTCATCGTCCTCACCTCCGGCCTCGTCGACGTGCTGGGCGAGCAGGAGCAGTTCTTCGCGGTGGCGCACGAGGTCGGCCACGTCAAGTGCGAGCACTCGCTCTACACCACGGTGGCCCGCAACATCGCCGCGGTGATCGAGATCTTCAGCCAGGCCACGCTCGGCCTCGGCTCGCTGCTGGGCAAGGGCATCGAGCTGCCGCTCTACGACTGGATGCGCCGGAGCGAGCTGTCGGCCGACCGCGCCGCGCTGCTGTGCGTGCAGGACAAGGACGTCGCCATCCGCACGTTCATGAAGCTCGCCGGCGGGGCCCAGAAGCTCTACGCCGAGATGGACCAGGACGAGTTCCTGCGCCAGATCCGCGCCTACGAAGAGGCCGACGAGTCGACCCTCAACAAGGTCTACAAGTTCCTCATCACCGCCATGCGCACCCACCCGTTCCCGATCCTCCGCGCCAAGCACCTCGACGAGTGGATCACGAGCGGCGACTACGACAAGCTGGCGCGCACCGCCGGCGCCGACTAGCGCCGCGGCCGCGGCCGGCCGCGCGCGGAACCACGATCGGGCGCGGTCGAACCGGCCCGTCGCGGTCCGTACGGGCTACGGACGGCGAGTCGGCTCGCGCCCTGACCGCTGTCCGCCTGTCCATGCCGACATTCCCCGGAGGACATGTCTTTCCAGGCATGTCCATCAGGTCTACTGTCCGTCGCTCCGCGTCCCACCGGCACCCGCGTTCGCAGCCTCCCGTCGCACGAGCGCGTTGCTCCGCGCCCCGGCGCGACGATATCCTCTCCGCATGAGCCCCGAGCTCGCCCTGGACGGCTGGGCGGCCACGCGTGAGGCCGGCTCGCTCGTCTTGACCCACCGCGAGCGCGGCGAGCTCGTCCTGCTCGGCCTGGCCGCCCGCCTGCTCGACCTGGTCGACGGCCGGCGCAGCCCGACCGAGCTCGCGCGCCTGCTCGCGGCTGTCCCCGAGGACATCTTCTGCGCCCTCGACGAGCTCGCCGATCACGGCCTCCTCCGCGCCCGCGTCAGCCCGCCCGCGGCCGTCCGCCGCCGCACCCGCCGCGAGGTCCTCGGCGTCCTCGTCGGCGCCGCCGCGGCCGGCCTCGTCCCCCCGACCGCCGCCCCGCTCGCCGCCCCGCTCGCGCCCCGGCCCGACGACGACCGCCTCCTCGCCGCCCCGCCGCACGAGCACGGCGAGAAGGAGGCCCGGAGCAAGGCCGAGCAGCACCGCAAGCTCGGCGCTGCGCCCCTCGCCGCGCCGTTCCAGGTCGTCATCGCCGAGGAGCGCGGCAAGGCCGAGGCCGACCTGCTCGGCGCCTACGAGGCCGCGGCCAAGCGGCCCGACTCGCCCTCCGAGGCCGCCGACAAGCGGCGCGTCGAGCTCGCGCCCGGGCTCGCCGCCGCCCGCGAGGCCGACCGCAAGCGAGCCGTCGCGCCGCTGCTCGCCCAGGAGGAGGCCGCCAAGCGCGACCTCGACCGCCGCGCCCGCGACCTCACCGGCCCCGCCGCCGCGCTGTCCGCCCGCGAGCAGCAGGCCAAGCTGGCCGGCGAGTTCGGCCCCGCCCACGAGGCCACCCACCAGGCCCTCGTCACCGCCCTCGCCCGGCGCCGCCTGCAGCCCGGCGAGCAGCGCGACAAGCAGGTCCAGCAGGCCCAGGACGCCCGCTGGCGGGCCGACATCGCCGAGGGCCGCAGCGAGGAGCAGGACGACAAGGCCGTCCTCCGCGCCGCCGCGGCCCCCGGTCCGACGCGGGAGCAGGACCGCCAGCGAGCCGAGGCCGCGCGCGAGCGGCACCGCGCCGACCGCCTCGCCCAGTTCCACCAGCGCCAGGCCGCCCTGGCCCTCGAAGCCCGCGAACGGGCCGCCCGGGCCGCCCGCAGCGAGGCCGCCGAGCAGGCCTTCAAGGCGACCGCCGTCGAGGAGGCCGGCAAGCGCGACACCGTCCGCGTCGAGCTGCGGGCCCGCGAGCACGCCGCCAAGTCACGCCCCGACCCACACTGACCCGAACGACATGTCCACTAGAGAATGCCCTAAAGAGCATGCTCTTCGGCGCATGCTCCTGGGAACATGTCCTTCGGAACATGGTCATCGAGGCTCTCGGAGCCGCTCCGACTTCTCCAGCAGATGCGCGAGCATCGCCCCCGCGACGTCGATCCCGCCGACCACCTGCGCCTGCGGGAAGTAGCACGGGAAGTTGGCCTCGAGCAGGTACAGGCGGCCGCTCGCGTGGGCCAGGATGTCGACCCCCGCGAACTCGCGCCGGATCGCCCGCGTCGCCGCCACCGCCAGCGCCGTCAGCGGCGACGGCGTCGGCACCTCGTAGTCGGCCGGGTCGCTCGACGGCCCGCTGCGGAAGTCGTCGGGGTACGGATGGTTGCGGTAGGCCGCGACCGCCCGCTCGCCGATCACCACCACCCGCCAGTGGATCGCCTCCGGCACGTACGTCATCAGCTGCGGCGTGCGCCCGGTCGCGAACAGGTGGTCGAGCACCGACACCAGCGAGGCCCAGCTCTCGAGCAGCATCACCCCCACGCCGCCCTCGCCGCCCGGCACCTTCACCACCAGCGGCAGCCCCCCGAGCAGCTCGACCGCGCGGCGCTGCTGCGCGCGATCGTTGCGCAGCAGCGTGACGGTCCGCGGGATCGGCAGGCCGCGGCGCGCGAACAGCAGCGGCGCCGCGGCCCCGTCGAAGCACAGCGCGTCGCCGCTCGCGTAGAACGTCGCCACCGACTCGGCGAACAGCGCCTGCTCGACCCGCACCGCCGCGTACGACACCGCCGGGCGGAACAGCAGGTCGCCGGCCCGCAGCTCGACCTCCTCGCACGGGTCGAAGCGGCCGACGTCGACCTCCTCGAACCTCACGCCCCGCGCCGCGCAGGCCGCCGCCAGCAGCGCGGTCGTGGTCGCCGGCACGGTCGCGTCGGTGACGCAATAGAGCGGCGGCGGCATGACCCGAAGGACAGTAGGCCCCGTCGCCCCGCGACTCAAGGCCAGCGACGGCAGTCGCCCCGGAATCGCGCCGGTGACGCGATGGACCGCCCCGCCGCGCGCGGCGAAGCGCGAACGCCCGCGCGCCCCTGCGACGAGCGCCTGCCTGGGCGACGCATGCAGCGACGCGCGCACGCCTCGACGACGTGTCCTCCCGCGGCGTGGCCCCGGCGAGCTCACCGACGCCGTGCTGCCCTTCGGGCCGTGCGCTACCATGCCCCGCGATGGCCGAGCGCGAGCTCTCGCTCTGCACCACCTGCGGCACCTGGTCCCCGGACGGCGCGGCCCGCTGCGGTCACGCCCGCGACCCTCGCCTGTCCTGGCTGCGTCCGCCGTGGTGGGACGGCCTCGGCGACCTGCTGCGCATGGCCCTGTTCACCGTGCTGTGCGCCGCCGCGCTGATGAGCATCGGCCCGCTGCTCTGGTGGCTGTACCCGTGGTGGCCGCCGGAGTCCCCCCTGCACATCGCCGGCGCGATCGGCATCGGCATCGTCACCGCCCCCGGCTGGGTGTTCGGCATCGGCCTCGTCCTCGCCATCCCCGAGCACTACCGCGGCCGCTGCTGGCACCTGCGCGACGCCGCCGGCAGCGACGACGACCGCGCCGCCGGCCACGTGTTCGTCCGCGTCCGCGCCCCCGTGCGCGGCGGCCTCGTCCGCACCGTCCGCTCGCCTCTGCCATTGCCGGACTGTTCCGACATGTCCTCCGAGGCAGCCGCGCAGCGCACCGGCGATCCGCAGCTCGTCGTCGCCGCCGCGCTCGCGGGGCTGGCCGCGCGCGGCCGGATCGCCCTCACCCGCGTCGACACCGGCGGCTGGCGCCTGCGCCGGCGCGAGCCGCCGCTGGTGATCCGCAGCGCCGCCGTCCACGTCCGCAGCCTGTCCCCGAGGACAGCCGACGATCCGTGGCTCGAGGGCGCCCTGCTCGACCAGCTCGCCGACCGCCCCGACGTCGAGCTGCGCCAACCCCTGCGCGCGCTGCTGCGGCGCCTCGGCGCCGAGCTCGGCTACGCCGGCGGCGACGAGCTCCCGCGCCCGCGCTGGCCCGCCGACGCCGGCACCACGCCCGCCCTGGCCCTGCGCGCGCTGCTCCTCGACCGCCCGCCCGGCCCCGACGAGCCCGCCGCCGTGCGCGCCGTCCTCGCCGCCTGGCGCGCCCGCGACCCCGAGCGCGTCGCGCCCGTCCTCGAGCTCGTCGCCAGCCTCACCGCCGAGCTCTTGCCCGCGCCGGCGGCCGCGGGCGCCTGAATCGCCGTGAACGTTTTCGCGCTCCCCGCCCGTGTAACCTCGCGCCGCCCGCCGCGTAGCCCCGGAGCGCTCGCCATGTTCACCCCCACGCGAAGACTGTTCATCGGCCTGCTCGCCTTCGCCGCCGCCTGCGGCACCACCGAGTCCAACCACAAGAAGTCCGCGCCGGCCCCGACGCCGACCGCCAGCGGCGCCATCGAGGTCGGCTACTTCGCCGGCGGCTGCTTCTGGGGGGTCGAGCACTTCCTCGAGCAGCTCCCCGGCGTGCTCGACGTCGAGTCGGGCTACATGGGCGGCGCCGTCGAGGCCCCGACCTACGAGCAGGTCTCGAGCGGCGTCACCGGCCACGCCGAGACCGTGCGCGTCACCTTCGACCCGCAGCAGATCGGCTACGAGGCGGTGGCGAGGCGCTTCTTCGAGATCCACGACCCCACCGAGGTCGATCGCCAGGGCCCCGACATCGGCCCGCAGTACCGCACGGCCGTGTTCGTCACCGACCCCGAGCAGCGCGCGATCGTCGACTCGCTGATCGCCCGCCTCAAGGCCAACGGCTACGCCGTCGCCACCACGGTCGAGGACGCCGGCAAGTTCTGGCCCGCCGAGGAGTACCACCAGAATTATTATGTGCGCACTCGCAAGACCCCTTATTGCCACATGCCGGTGCCACGATTCGACCAGCGCGCCAGCTCGTGATCCGATGATTCTCCGGCGCCGCGAGGCGCTGCACACCGGCTGACCGCGCGAGCCGGAGGCGACTCGCACCGCCTTCGCGGAGACGCCGGCTGCAGCCGGGAGGAGCCGCCTCGCCGTCGGCTTCCCGCGGGTCCCGCCGACCGCCCGCGCGCGCCGCCGACGTCCGCGCTGCTATGCGCGCCCTCGCGCCCGTCGGTTTTCTCCGGCTCGCGTGTAATGCCGCGGCGGCTCGCGGTAAGACGCCATGAACCCCTCGCATGAGCGTCCCGAGCCCACGCGCTGCCCGTCTGGCGGCCAGTCACCTCCGCGCGGTCGAGCCCGCTGCGGGTGACTTCGGCGCCCCGACGCCCGCGCTCATCACCCGCGCCTGCGACGGCGACGTCGGCGCCTGGGCCCACCTCTACCAGCTCTGTTATCCGGCCGTCTTCCGCCAGCTCCGCTACTACACCGGCGACACCGGCGTCGCCGAGGAGCTCGCGCAGGAGGCCTTCGCCCAGGCCATGGCCAGCCGCGAGCGCTTCGACCCCGCGCGCTCCTTTCAGGGCTGGCTGCACGGCGTCGCCCTCAACGTCGTGCGCAAGTACTGGCGGCGCCAACGCAACACCTCCGCCGCGCACGCCCGGCTCGAGGCCATGGGCCGCAGTTGCCCGCCCGCCGGCGTCGGCCCCGACGACGCCCACCTCCAGCGCGAGCGCAGCCGCGTCCTCTACGCCGTCCTCGCCGAGCTGCCCGAGCGGCTGCGCGAGGCCTTCCTCGTGCGCGAGCTGCAGGGCCTGCCGAGCGAGGAGGCCGCCGCCCTGCTCGGGATCTCGACCGGCAACCTCCACGTCAGGGTCTGCCGCGCGCGGGCCCAGATCCACGCCGAGCTGCGCCGCCTGGGCTGGCTCCCGGGAGGTGAGCCGTGACCGACGAGCGCCGCCTCGACCCCTTCCTCGACGCCGCCGTCGCCGAGGCCGAGCGCGCCGCCACGCGCCCGCCGCCCAGCTTCGCCGCCGTCCTCGCCCGCGCCCACAGCCTCGCCCCCGACGCCGTGCCCCCGCCGGAAGCCGCCCCCGCGCTCACCGCCCTGCCCGATCGGCCATCCGCACCGTCGCTCACGGCCGTCCCCGCCGGACAGGCCGCGAGCGGCCTGTCGCGGCCGGACGCCGCCCCCGCGCGCACGGCCGAGCGCTCCGGCCATTCCACGGTCGACACCCTCGCTCGCCCAGCCGCGCGCACGGCCGCGCCCTCGGGACACGCTCCCGTCGCCGGCTCCGCCCGCAGGACCACGCCGATCGGACATGCCCCTCTCGCCATGTCCGATCGGCCAGCCGTCGATCCTCACGCCGCCGACCTCGCCCCCTTCCTCGCCGCCGCGCGCGGCCTCGCCGACGCCGACGTGGCCGCGCGGCTGCGCCGTCCGCCTCCGCCGCTCCCGCGCCCGCGCTCGCGCGTCCCGCTGTTCGTGTTCGCCGCCGCCGCCGCGCTGCTGCTCGTCGCCGGCGCCAGCGCCTGGCGCCGCCTCGCCGATCCCGCCCGCGGCGACCTCACCGGCGCCCAGGCCGACGACACCGTGCGCGACCGCCCGCGCCAGCACCAGTCAGAGCCTCGCGCGCCGCGATCGCCAGACCCGAAGGACATGTCCTCTCGGACATTGACCAATGCACACTCCGATCCCTCGCCGGCCCCGGACGGCCAGCCCTCCGCCGGCGCCCAGCCGGCCCTGGCCGAGCGGGACGCACCGCTGCCGTCGAGCCCCGACGACCCTCCCGCCGCCTCGTCCTCCGCTGCGTCCGGCGCAGCGGCCCGCCCCGCCGCACCTGTCCCCGCGACCGGCAATGCCACCGCCGCCGAACCTGCCCCATCGACCCGCAAGCCTGCCGGCGACTCGCTGGCCGACGAGCTCGCGCGCCTCGACGACGAGGCCGAGGCCTTGCTGCTCGCCGGCGCCCTCGACGACGCCGACGCCCGCTATCGGCAGATGATCGCCATCGGCGGTCGTCGCTCCGCCGTCGAGCACGCCTTCGCCGACCGCTGGCTGCTCGCCCGGCGGCGGGGTGACGACGACGCCCACCGCCAGCTCCTGCAGGCCTATTTATTAAAATTTCCGCGCGGTCGGTTCGCCGACGAGGCCAGCGCCGGGCTCTGTCGGCTCGCCGACGCCGACGCGCGCACCGACTGCTGGCGCGCCTACCGCGAGCGTTTTCCGGGCGGCGCCTACCGGCGCGAAGCCGACGAGGCCGCCGTCCCATGATCGTCTCCTGTCGTCGCCTCCTGGCCTCGCTCCCGCTGGTCTTCGGCTGCGGCATCGACACCTACGTGCTCGAGCTCGAGAGCGCCGGCGAGCTCACCACGGCCCCCGTCACCACCACCGATCCTCAGACCACCGGCCAGCCGACCACCACCGAACTCCCGCTCACCACCACCGGCCCCGAGGACCCCACCACCGGCACCGACGAGAGCACCACCTGCGCCGAGCCGGACTGCGGCGTCCTCCCTGACGGCGCCTGCGATCCCGCCGATCCGCTCGATCCCGACTGCGACGACGATCTCTGCAACTTCGCCGACCCGCTCGACCTCGACTGCGACGACGGCTGGTGCCCCGCCGACAACCCCATGGATCCCGACTGTCACGACGGCGACTGCAACCCGCAGAACATGGGCGACGGCGACTGCGACGACGGCATCTGCGACACCGTCGACGGCGACGATTTCGACTGCGACGACGGCCTCTGCAACCTCATGCTCGATCCCACCGACCTCGACTGCATGGACGGCCGGTGCGACGGCGATCCTGGCGACCCCGAGTGTTTGGACGAGTGCCGCTTCGGCGACCCCGATTGCAGCGACAATTTTTGCAATCCGATGGACCCGAGCGACCCCGACTGTCTCATGTGCGACACCGACGCCGACTGCCCCGCCAATCACCTGTGCGTGAACGGTGTCTGCCAGTGCAGCGACCCCAACGACCCGATCTGCGTCAGCGACGGCACGTGCGACCCCGACATCATGGGCGATCCCGACTGCGCTGACGGCCTCTGCGACCCCATGGTCCCGCTCGATCCCGATTGCACCGACGGCGTCTGCGACCCGATGAACCCCGCCGACCCCGACTGTTGAGAGTCTTCGTCGTTCCAACAAAAAATTCGCCTGCGGGCCTGAACGGCCCGTCTTGCTGTTGAAAGAAATTTCGCCCCGAGGAGCCCCATGCGTACCTTCTTGCGCCTTTCATCGCCCGTCTTCGCGCTCACCCTGATCGCCGGCCTCGCCTGCCAGATCGACATCAAGGGCGGCGACACTGCCGGCCTCGACGAGGACACCGGCGGCGACCAGCCCGTCTGCGACCCCAACCAGGGCATGGACCCTGATTGTTGGGACGGCGAGTGCGACCAGGACAACGCCGACAACGACCCCGACTGCTGGACCCCGCCGAGCGACGGCGTCTGCAGCATGGATCCCGGCGATCCGGACTGCCAGCCCTCGTGCCCCGATGATAGTCCCGATTGCCCTGACAACGTCTGCGACCCGATGAACCCCGCCGACCCCGATTGCCCCAACGGCGGCGGCGACGGCTGGTGCGACCTCGACGTCATGGGCGACCCCGACTGCGGCGACGGCCTGTGCAACCCGATGAACCTCGACGATCCCGACTGCCAGGGCTGCGATCCGAACCTCCCCGGGTGCAGCGACGGGATGTGCAATCCGATGGACCCGGCCGATCCGGACTGCCCGAACGGGTGCGACGACGACAGCGCCTGTCCCGTCGGACAGGTCTGCGTCGACGGGGCCTGCCAGTGCGCCGATCCGATGGCTCCGAACTGCGGCGGCGGTGACGGCTGGTGCGACCTCGACGTCATGGGCGACCCCGACTGCGGCGACGGCCTGTGCAACCCGATGAACCCCGAGGATCCCGACTGCCAGAGCCAGTGCGACGACCCGGGCGATCCCAATTGCCCCGACGGCATGTGCGACCCCGACGTCCCCGCCGATCCGGACTGCGGCGGCTGCCAGCCGGGCGACCCCAATTGTCCGGACAACTGGTGCGATCCGATGAACCCGATGGATCCGGACTGCTGGTGGCAGTGCCTCGCCGACGCCGACTGCCCCGTGGGACAGGCGTGCGTCAACGGCCTCTGCCTCTGCAACGACCCCGAAGACCCGATGTGCGGCGGCTGCGATCCAGGCGACCCCGCCTGCCCGGACGGCGTGTGCGACCCGATGAACCCCGCCGATCCCGATTGCTACCAGTGCGATCCGAACGTCGACCCGATGTGCTTGGACGGGTTCTGCAACCCCATGCTGCCCTTCGATCCCGACTGCGGCTTCGTCTGCAACACCGACGCCGACTGCGGCCCCGGCAGCGCGTGCGAAAACGGCGTGTGCGTGTGCGACGGCGTCTTTTGCCCCGACGACGTGTGCGACCCCAACGTCCCGCAGGACCCCGACTGCGGGCCCGCGCCGTGCAACACCGACGCCGACTGCGCCGACGACCAGCTGTGCCTCATGGGCGTGTGCCTGTGAACCCGCCGCGCTGCTAACATCCGCCGCCCTCGCATGACGCAGGCGGCGCTCCTCCTCGCGGCGCTCCTCGCCGCCCCTGCTCCGGCCCCGGGCGACACCTCGGCGTCGCCCGTCGCGGCCGCGCGCGCCCCCACCCTCGTCGTACGCGCGCGCGGCCTCGACGAGCGGGCCCTCGCCGGCGCCTTGCGGCCGCGCTCCGGCGGCGCCGACGTGGTCCTGCTGCGCGACGTCGCCAGCGTCGACCCCGACCACACCTTCGTCGACGTCGAGCTGCGGGCCGGCGAGCTCGCCGTCACCGTCATCCTCCGCGACGGCCGCGTGTTCGTCCGGCGCGGCCCCGGCGGCGGCCCGCGGGACGCCGCCCGCCTGTGCGCCTCGATGCTGGCCGCCATCGCCGGCGACGCCCTCGCCCCGCTGCCCGAGCGGGCCGCCAGCCCTGCGCTCGCCGCAGCGCCTTCGGGACAGGTCCTCGAGGACATATCTCAAGAGCCCGCCGACGCTCGTGCCGAGCCGCCCGCCGTCGACCCCGCCGCCGCGCAGGCCGTCCCGGTCCCGCCCGCGCCCGATCCTGCACCCAGGGACATGTCCTCTGCGACAGCCGACGACGACCTCGTCGAGCCGCCCGCCCCCGCCCCTGTCTCACATGTCCCGGAGGACAGGCGGCCTGTCCTCACCCTCGGCCTCGCCGGCGGTTCGCTGTTCGGCCTTCGCCCCGACCCCGGCGTGCGGGGCGGCGGCGGAGAGGTCCGCGTCGATCTCCGCGGCCGGAGGGTCTGGCTGGTCACCGCGGGCGTGCGCGCCGCTGGGCACTCCGTCGTCGGCATGGATCCGGAGAATCGTGAAGAGCGCTTCGGGCTCGCGCGCGTGCGCGTCAGCCTCGGGGCGGGCGCGTGGCTGACTCGCGGCCGGTTCGAGCTGCGCGCGACCGCGAACCTGTCGATCGAACCATGGTTCGTGATTCGCGCGGGTCGTCGTGTCCGCTTCGGTGAATCGACCGATCCGGCGCCGCTCCTCGGCGGGCACATCCGTATCGCCCCGACCTACGCCATCCATCGTCGGCTGGACCTCGGTGTGTTCGCCGAGGTGGCCGCCAGCGCGACCCCGACCGGCAACGCCGTACGCGTCCGCTTTGGCGAGCCGCGAATCTTCAGCCTGGGCGGCGTCGAGATGAGCTTCGGCGTGGAGCTGCGCGTGCGTGCGTGGCCGAAACCGACAAAACAGCGCTAGCCGGCGTCGCGCTCGCGGGTTTGCCCTGCGGGCCTCTGCATTCGTAATCACCCGCGAAGGCCTGCGAAGAGTGTGACGTGGACTACCGCCCCCGCGGCTTGCGTGGCCTTCGGACCTCCGCCGCCCTCTTGTTCTTGCGGAGACATTGGCCTATAGGGGCGATGATGCTGCGGACCGTCTGTACACGCACCCTCATGATACTCCCTCTGCTCGCGGTCGCCTGTGAAGGCGAAGACGGCGGGCGCGAAGGGGAAGACACCGGCAATCAGGGCATCGACGTGCCCGATCCGGTCGACCCGCCGGAGAGCGATCCGGGCGAGTACCTCGAGGGCATCGACGGCGAGTTCATCCGCGCCTCGGAGGAGTTCGGCGTCCCGGTCTCGATCCTCAAGGCCGTCGGCTTCGTCGAGTCGCGCTGGGAGATGGTCGAGGGCCAGGTCGAGTTCGACGGCCGCGACGCCGCTTTCGGCACCATGGCGCTGCGCGGCGTCAACCTCGAGCGCGGGGCCCAGCTGCTCGGCGTCGAGGTCGAGGAGATCAAGACCGACCGCGAGACCAACATCCGCGCCGCCGCAGCTGTCCTTCGGGACATGGCCGACGCCGAGGGCATCGACCGCGAGGACCTCGGCGCGTGGGCCCCGTCGATCGCCGCCCTGGCCGACATCGGCGACAAGGCCGCCGCCATCGCCTACATCCACTACGATGTCTACGGCATCATCAAGAACGGCCTCGTCGTCACCGACAACGACGGCAACGTGATCTCGGAGATCCAGCCCGAGCCGACCGTCGAGCCCAACTACGACGGCACGGGCGGCCCGGTGCTCGCGACCAACCCCGACTACCCCGGCGCGATCTTCCGCGCCTCGCCGAACTACGGCAGCCGCGCCGCCAACAGCACCGGCAAGGTGCGCATGGTGATCATCCACTCGTGCGAGGGCGCCTACTCGGGCTGCTGGGGCTGGCTCGTCAACCCGCAGTCCAAGGTCAGCGCCCACTACGTGGTCAAGGAGGACGGCTCGGAGATCTCCCAGCTCGTCAAGGAGGACAAGCGGGCCTACCACATCGCCGCGGCCTACAAGAAGAGCCTCAACGGCGGGCAGGAGCCGCACCTCGAGGGCGTCAGCAGCAACCACTTCACCGTCGGCATCGAGCACGCGGGCTTCGCCAAGCAGGCCAACTGGAACGCCAACCTGATCGAGCAGTCGGCCAAGCTGGTGTGCAACATCACCAAGCGCCAGGGCATCCCGATCGACAAGTACCACGTCGTCGCGCACGGCCAGCTGCAGCCCAACAACCGCATCGACCCCGGCCCGAACTGGCCGTGGGCGACCTACTTCAACAAGATCAACGCCGCTTGCGGCGGCCAGCCCGCGGACCCGCCGCCGGAGGAGCCGGATCCGAACGACCCGCCGCCCGACCCGCAGGACCCGCCGCCCGAGCCCGAGGATCCGCCGCCGCAGCCCGAGGATCCGCCGCCGCAGGGCACCGACCCGGCCGAGATCATCATCGACAGCGCCAACGGCAACAACAACGCCGCGATCGCCAAGTTCAACGCCTCGGCCAACTGGGCCGCCACCGCCGCCACGCCCGGCTTCTACGGCAGCAACTACCTGTTCGCCTCGGTCTCGCCGATCAGCGACGCCGCCGAGTTCTCGTTCTACCTCAACAAGGCCGGCAGCAAGAAGGTCGAGATCTGGTACACGGCGGGCGCCAACCGGGCCCCCGACGCGCCGATCGTCGCCTTCGACGCCCAGGGCAAGAACCTCGGCACCGTGAAGGTCAACCAGCAGGCGGGCGGCAAGCAGTGGGTCGCCGTCGGCACCTTCAACTTCACCGCCGGCTGGAACAAGGTCGCGGTGTCGCGCTGGACCAGCGGTAACTTCGTCGTCATCGCCGACGCCATCCGGATCAGCAACTGATCCGGCGGCGTCCGCCGCGAAAGACCCGCCCGCGCCGCCGCGCAGGCGGGTCTCGTCATTCATCGTAGTCGTACGCGACCGAGTATTCGACGCACGCGTCGGCCGGGGCCTGGTCGACGCGGATGAACACCCGCGCGTTGTTGGGGTTCAGGATCCCGCAGTCGACGTTGAAGTCGACGTCGCCGTCGCCGCAGCAGCCCGGGTGGCCGCCGCCCGGCGAATCGCTCTCGCTGGTGCCGTTCGGGCAGTTGATGTTGGCGGCGCCCTGGTCGCAGTCGGCGAACACGCACAGGCGCACGTCGTCGCCGGCGCTCAGCGTGTGGCGTGTGTTCGGGCCGACGATGCAGAGCGCGTTCCACATCCCGTGGTACGAGAACCAGTCGATGTCGTCCTCGCCGTCGAGCACGCCCTCGACCGTCTGCGGCATCGCCCCGCAGCCCTGCTCGCCGAGGTCGATCGCGTTGGCCTCGCTGCCGTTCGGCTCCGGCCCCGGGTCGTCGCAGGTCACCCCCTCGGTGGTCGTGTCCTCGCCGGTCGACGTGCTGGTCGTGCTCGTCCCTTCCGTCGTCGTCCCCTCCGTCGTCGTCGTCCCCTCCGTCGTCGTCGTCACGCCGTCCGTGGTCGTCGAGGTCGGCCCCAGCGTCCCGTCGCCGTTGGAGTTCGAGCCGCCGCCCTCGCACTCGCACGGCCCGTAGCTGTTGCCGTCGGCGTTGCACTCCTGCGAGCCCATGTTCCCGTTCGGGCAGGTACACCCGGCGCTCGACCCCGGCACGCACAGGTTGTCGCCCTGCGTCGTGGTCGGGGTCGCCGTCGTCGACGTGTCGGTATCGGCGCCGGTGGCGGTCCCGGTGCCGGTTTCGCTCGCGCCGTCGGTGAGGTTCGGCAGCGGGTCGGCGTTGCACGCCGCGGCCGTCAGCGCAGCAAGAAGGACGAGGGGAGAGATCCGCATGCTCTCTCGAGTATCACAGCAGCGGACCGCTCACGAGCGCATTCGTGCGGCGACGGCCGCGTCGACCTCGGGCGGCCCACGGAAGATTCGCGGACCGCGGGCCGGGCCCGATGCAACGAGTTTCAGCCGCCCGAATAGCTGTACTCGACTTCATAGTCGACGCACGTGCCGGCCGGCGCCTGGTCGAGGCGGACGTAGATCTGGGCGTTCTCCTCGCCGCCCATGCAGTTGACGCTGAAGGTCACGTCGCCGTCGCCGCAGCAGCCGGGGCGACCGCCGGGCGAGTCCTCCTGCGCGGCGCCGTCGGGGCACTCGAACGCCGGCGTGCCCATGTCGCAATCGACGAACACGCACAGCCGCACCGCGTCGCCGGCGGTCAGCGTGTGCGCGGCCTCGGGGTCGCCGAAGCCGCAGAAGCCGCCCCACTGGCCGTGGTACTGGAACCAGTCGACGTCGGCGTCGCCGTCGAGCACGCCGTTGATCGTCTGCGCCTCGTCCATGCAGCCCTGATTCTCCAGGTCGACCGCGCCGTCCTCGTCCTCGTTCGGCTCCGGCCCCGGATCCTCGCACGCCGGCTCGCCGGTGGTCGTGTCGGGCTCGGTGGTGCCGGTCGACGTGTCCGTGCTCGTGCCCGGATCGGTGCCCGGGCCCGGGTCGGTGCTCGTGCCCGGATCGGTGCTCGTGCCCGGATCGGTCGTCGGGTCGGGCCCGGTCGTCGGCGTCGAATCGCTCTCGGAGTTCGACCCGCCGCCCTCGCACTCGCACTCGCCGTAGGCCGTGCCGCTCTGATTACACACCTGCGCCCCGCTCGCGCCGTCGGTGCAGGTACACGCGATGCTCTGGCCGGGCACGCAGCTCCCGCCGTTCGTGCTCGAAGGATTGGTGCCGGCGCTCGTCTCCGTGCCGGTGCCGGTATCGGTGTCGGTGCCCGTGCCCGTGCCCGTGTCGGTGTCGGTCCCGGTGATGTCGGGTACCGTCCCGCAGCCGAACAAACTCACGGTGCTGATGAAGATGAAGGAGGCAATCCGCATTTTTGCCCGATACCACACCGTGAGCGGCGCCTGAAGCCTGCGGCGGGCCGCGCAACCGTTTTCGCGGCCTGCGGAGCAGGCCGCCGCGACGTCCGCATTCGCTGCGCGCGGGGGCTCCACGACGCATTCTCAATTGCTAACCTCAAGGCATGGCCGACACGATCGAGTTCTTCTTCGACGTCATCTCGCCTTACGTGTACCTCGCCGACACCCTGCTGCCCGGGCTGCGTTCGCGTCATCCGGACCTCGAGATCGTCCATCGACCGATCCTGTTCGCCGGGCTGCTCAAGCACTGGGGGCAACTCGGCCCGGCCGAGATCCCGAGCAAGCGGGTGTTCATGTTCAAGGACATCCTGCGCCGCGCCGCCGAGCAGGGCGTGCCGCTCCGCGGGCCCGCGTCGCACCCGTTCAATCCCCTCACCGCGCAGCGGGCCATCCTCGCCGCGCCGCCGGAGCAGCGGGCCGCGGCGACCACCGCGATCGCCCGCGCCGGCTGGGGCGAGGGCGCCGAGCTCGGCGATCCGGCCGTCCTCGTCGCCGCCCTCGACCGCGCCGGCCTGCCCGGCGCCGCCCTGGTCGCCCGCGCCGGAGATCCGGACATCAAGGCCGCCCTCGTCGCCGAGACCGAGCAGGCGATCGCCCGCGGCGTGTTCGGCGTGCCGAGCTTCCTCGTCCGCGGCGAGCTGGTGTGGGGCCAGGACCGCCTGCGCGACGTCGAGGCCATCCTCGAAGGGCGCGACCCGGTCACGCCCGACGCGGCGGCGCAGCTGCTGACCCGCCCCGCGTCGGCCAACCGCCGCTGATTCACACGTCGAGCGGGTAGTTCTCGAGCGACTCGGGGGCGCGCGGCGGCGGGGGCTTTTTGCCCTTCACCAGGTCCCACCACGCGCGCAGGCCCCGGCGCAGGTCCTCGACCGCGAGGTACAGCGCGGGCACGAGGATCAGCGTGATCGCGGTCGCGAACATCACGCCGAAGCCGAGGCTGATCGCCATCGGGATGAGGAAGCGGGCCTGCACCGACGGCTCCAGGATCATCGGCATGAGGCCGAAGAAGGTCGTGACCGACGTCAGCAGGATCGGCCGGAACCGGCGCACGCCGGCGGCGACGACCGCGTCGAAGTGGCTGAGGGCGCGGGTGCGGCGGAACTCGTTGGTCGCGTCGATGAGCACCAGGGAGTCGTTCACGACCACGCCGGACAGCGCCACCATGCCCATCATGCTCATCATGCTCAGCTCGTAGCCGAGCAGGATGTGGCCGCCGATCGCCCCGACCAGGCCGAACGGGATCGCCGCCATGACGATGAGCGGCTGCACGTAGCTGCGGAACGGGATCGCCAGCAGGGCGTAGATCGCCAGCAGGGCCATCAGCGCGCCGGTCTTCAGGCTGCCGAACGACTCGGCCTGCTCGCGGTTCTCGCCGCCCATCTGCCACGACAGGCCGGGGTACTTGTCCGGCAGCCCGTCGAGCAGCTCGGCCTTCAGCTTGCCGTTGACCATCCCCGGCGTGGCCTCGCCCTCGCGCAGCTCGGCGGTGACGTGGACGATGCGCTTGCCGTCGGCGCGCTCGATCGACGGCCAGCTGCGGCCGCGCTCGATCACCGCCGCCTCGTGGAGCGGCACCTCGCCGCCCTGAGGCGTGCGGATCAGCAGCTCCTCGATGTCGTGCTCGCTGCGCCGCTCCTCGAGCGGCAGGCGGGCGATCACCCGCACCTCGTCGCGGCCGTCCTGCTGGCGCAGCGCCTCGGCGCCGTAGAACGCCCCGCGGACCTGGCGGGCGATGTCCGTCGACGTCAGCCCGAGCGTGCGCGCCTCGGGCGTCAGCGTCAGGTCGAGCTGCGGCTTGCCGAGCGCGACCCCGTTCTCGACGTCGTGCACGCCGGCGTAGCCGCGCAGCACCGCGGTGACCTCGTCGGCCGCCCGCTCGAGCACGTCCTCGTCGGCGTGGCTGAGCTCGACGTCGACCGGCTTGCCGGCGCTCGGGCCCATGTTGGCGCTGAAGTTGATCGTCTTGGCCTCGGGCACCGGCCCGACGCGTTTGCGCCACTCGGCCGCGAAGTCGCCGGTCTTGAAGTCGCGCAGGTCGCTGGGGACGAAGAACACGCGGACGTTGGCGACGTGCCCGCCCGAGCCCCCGCTGCCGCCGCCGGGGCCCATCACCGGCCCGCGCGAGCCGACCTGGGCGAACAGCCCGCGCAGCACCGGGTCGCCGCCGTACTCCTTCACCACCTCCTGGGCGGTGCGGACCAGCCGCTCCTGCACGCGGCGGGTCTGCTCGACCGACGAGCCGTACGGCAGCTCGACCGCGGCGGTGACGACGTCGCCCTCGATGCCGGGCAGGAAGCGGAACCCGATCAGGCCCGACGCGACGTAGGTCAGCGTCAGCACCAGCGTGGCGAAGCCGAGCGTCAGGGTGAAGTAGCGGAACCGCAGCGCCGCGCGGGCGATCGGCGCGTAGACCTTCTCGATGAAGCGGTCGAGGCCGACCACGAAGCGCTGCTGGAACCTGAAGATCGCGCCGTAGATCCCGCCCTGAGGCCTGCTGAGGTGGCCGAGGTGCGCCGGCAGGATGAACAGCGACTCGACCAGCGAGAACAGCAGGACCGAGATCACGATGACCGGGATCACGCTCATGAACTTGCCCATGAACCCGGGCAGGAAGAACAGCGGCGTGAACGCGGCGACCGTGGTGAGCACCGAGAACACCACCGGGATGCCGACCTCGCGCGAGCCGGCGATCGCCGCGTCGATGTACGACTCGCCGCGCTGGGCCCGCTCGAAGATGTTCTCGCCGACCACGATCGCGTCGTCGACGACCATGCCGAGCACGACGATGAAGGCGAACAGCGAGATCATGTTCACCGACACCCCGAGCATCGGCATCAGGAACAGCGCGCCGAGGAACGACGTCGGGATGCCCCACGCGACCCACAGCGCGACGCGGATCTCGAGGAACAAACTCAGGCACAGCACCACCAGGATGAGCCCGGTCTGCGCGTTGCGCATCAGCAGGTCCATGCGCTGGGCGTAGATCTCGGACATGTCCTGCCACTGGGCGATCTTCACGCCCTCGGGCAGCTGGGCCTCGAACTTGGCCGTCAGCTCGCGCACCGCCTCGGCGACCGCGAGCGGCTTCTGCGAGCCGATCCGGTACACGCGGATCATCACCGCCGACATGCCGCCGAAGCTGGCCGACTCGTCGGTCTCGGCGAACGTCTCGCGCACGCGGGCGATGTCGCCGAGGCGGACCTCGGTGCCGGCGGGGCCGGTGACCACCGGGATCTCGGAGAACCCGCGCTCGTCCTCGCGGCGCTCGTCGGTGCGGACCAGGACCTCGCCGGTGGCCGTCTTGACCCCGCCGCCGGGCAGCTGCAGCGACGTCTGGCTGACCTTCTGGGCGATCTGCTCGAGCGTCAGGTTGTGCACCCGCAGCTGCTCGCGCGGGACCTCGATCGAGATCTCTTTCTTCGGCGCGCCGGCGAGGTCGGCCTGGGTGATCCGCGGGTCGGAGAGATAGACGTCGCGGGCCTGCTCGGCGATCTTGCGCAGCACCCGCAGGTCCTGCGCGCCGTAGACGACCATCGAGATCACCTCGGAGCGATTCGTGACCAGGCTGACGACCGGGCGCTCGGCGTCCTTCGGCAGCGACGTGATGCGGTCGACCGCGCTCTTCACGTCGGCGAGCACCTTCTCGTCGTCGGCGTCGATCGTCAGCTCCGCGTTGATGCGCGCCGAGCCCTCCGACGCGGTCGCGACCACGCGCTTGACCCCGTCGATGCCCCGGACCGCCTCCTCGACCGCGAGGACGATGCCCTGCTCGACCTCGGCCGGGCTGGCGCCGGGGTACGGCACGGTGATCGAGACCATGTCGAGCTCGGTCTCGGGGAACACCTCCTGCTTGACGCGCCCGGCCATCAGCAGGCCGCCGACGATCAGGAGGATCATCAGCAGGTTGGCGGCGACCGGGTTCTTCGCCATCCACGCGATCGCGCCGCTGCCTGCCACCATGCCGGACGAACCTGACGAATTCGAGTCCATGGCGCTCCTCGCTGCGTCCGCAGTGTCTCGGGTCTAGAGCTTCTTCGCCGGGGGTTGGTTCGCCGCGATCAGCTCCGGCGCGTCGCCCTCGATCGTCACTTGCATGCCCTCGGTCGGGGTCGCCAGCGGCGTGGTCACGATCGCCTCGCCGGCCGCCAGCCCGCGCGCCAGCACGGTGGTCGCCGAGCGCCACACCACCTCGACGGTCCGCAGGGTCAGCTTGCCGTCGATCACCAGCCACACCTTGTCGTCGTCGACCAGCGCCACCCGCGGGACCTCGGTGGTGTCGGCCAGCGGCTGGCCGGCCAGCTCGACCCGCACCGAGCTGCCGAGCAGCAGCGGCAGCCGCGGCGACGGGGCGGCCGCGGCCGGGGCGTCGCTGACCTTCGGGACCTGTCCGTAGAGACCTGTCCCGAGCGGATCGGGGACCGCCACCAGCAGGCGGGCCATGCGGCCGCGGGCGTCGACCTGGCCGAGCAGGCGCTCGACGTAGCCGTCGCGCTCGATGACCACGCCGGCGCCGGCGTCGTGGATCACCTTGGCCGGCGAGCCGCGGTGGGCCGTGCTGTTGACGCCGGGGATCTCCAGGTGGACGAGCTGCGACACGGGCACGGCGATCTCGACCCAGTAGCGGTCGATCGCCACCAGCGTCGCCAGCTGCGTCTGCGTCGTGACCACCTGTCCGAGCTCGACCGACGCCTCGGTGACCATCGCGTCGAACGGCGCGCGGACCATCGTCCGCCCGAGGTCGCGCTTGGCCCGGCCGAACTGCTCGCGGGCGGCTTCGACGTTGGCCTGGGCGCTGCGCACGTGGACGTCCCGCAGCGCGAACTCGCGCGCGTGTTCGCTCAGCGCGTCGACGCGGCCCTGCCACTCGTATTCGGCGACCGACTTGCGCCCGCGCTCGTCGGCGAGGGCGACCGAGGCTTGCTCGAGCGCGGCCCGCTGCGACGCGACCTGGGCCGACACGTCGCGGGCGTCGATGCGGATCAGCGGGTCGCCGCGGCGGAGCAGGCCGCCCGGGGCGAGGCCGTCGCTGCGCTCGATGACGCGGCCGTTGACCTCCGAGGTGACGCGCAGCTGGTGGACCGGCTTGACCTCGCCGAGCCCGCGGACGGTGACCGGATGCGCCCCGGGCTGCGCCCGTTGCACGACCACCGGCACCGAGCGGCGCTCGCTGGTCACCGCCTTGACCTCGGGCTTCATGCCTCGGATGACGCGCATCATCACGAGCGCAGCGACGATGACGATGACGATCAGGACACCTTGAGCCAGCGCTCGCTTCATCGTCGGGGGGCTCCCTTTGCCCGCCGGGCATAGCGCGGGCGCCTCCGGAAGTACATCGTTTCCGAAAAGCCGGTGACGTCGGAAACCTCCGGTCCCGGCGGCGAAACCGGCGCCGTGTCCGGCGGACGCCTTCGCGTGGGCACCGGGGGTTTTCTCTTGCGACCGCGGGACGATCTCGCGCCGCCCGGCGTCGCGCTGCGGTAGTCTCGGCGAGCACGCCGAGGGGTCGGGCTCGGGCGACGGACATGACGCGAGACCACGGCGACAACAAGCGCGGCCCCCTCGCCCCGGGGACTCAGTCCCAGCCCGGCGACTGGCGCGACAGCTACGCGGCCGCCTTCCCCGGCAGCTCGGCCGACGAAGTCACCGTCGACACGCTGGCCAACATGTCGGCGCTGCCGGACTCGTCGCACGGCCCCGACACCAACGCCGAGGACGAGCTGTCCGAGCCGACGCGGCGGCCGGGCTACCTCGGCGAGTCGGCGCGGATCGGCAAGTACGCCGTCCTGCGCCAGCTCGGCGAGGGCGGCATGGGGGTCGTCTACTCGGCCTACGACGAGGAGCTCGACCGCCGCGTCGCCCTCAAGCTGATCCGCCCCGGCCGCGACAACAGCCCGGCCAACCAGGCGCGCATGCAGCGAGAGGCGCGCGCGATGGCCCGGATGTCGCATCCCAACGTCGTTCAGGTCTACGAGGTCGGCCGCTGGGAGCAGCAGGTCTACCTCGCCATGGAGTTCGTGCAGGGCCGCACGCTCGGCAGCTGGCTCAAGGCCCAGCCGCGCACCTGGCAGCAGGTCCTCGACGTGATGGTGCAAGCAGGCCGTGGTCTGTCGGCCGCGCACCAGGCCGACATCGTCCACGGCGACTTCAAGCCCGACAACATCCTCGTCGACGAGCACGGGCACGCGCGGGTGATGGACTTCGGCCTCGCGCGCGCGGCCCCGCGGACGGACCCGGACCTCAGCGCCTCCGGCCTGCGACGCGACGCCGCAGCGGCAGATCCCGGGGCGGCCACCAGCCGCGCCGGCCCGGCGAGCGGCGCCGTCGGGGCCGTCGACGCCGAGCCCGAGCACCGCCACACCTCCGAGCCCGACGACGGCGTGCCGCTGCCCGACCCGGGCCGCAGCCACGGCGGGCGGGTCGCCGGCACGCCGGCGTACATGGCGGCCGAGCAGCACGCCGGCCGCCAGCCCGACGTCCGCACCGACCAGTTCAGCTACGCCGTCACCCTCTACACCGCGCTCTACGGCCACCACCCGTTCGCCGGCGGCAGCCTGCTCGAGCTCGTGATCAACGTCAGCGACGGCAAGATCCGCCCGCCGCCGGCCGACTCGCCGGTGCCTCCGGGCGTCCACGCCGCGATCGTCCGCGCCCTCGACCGCGACCCCGAGTACCGCTTCCCCAGCATGAGCGACCTGCTCGACGCGCTGAACCGCGGCTCCGGCCGCGCCCGCGACCCCGAGTTCGACCTCTCGGTCGCCCGCCCGCAGCGGGTCATGCTGTCGATGATCATCCCCGCCAGCATCCTGGCGATCACGGTCGTCCTGATCGTGTACAGCCCGGAGGGCAGCCTTCTGCCCTCGCCGGCCAGCAACGCGATCGCCGGCGCCGTCATCAACGTGGTCCTGTTCGCCCTCATCTTCGCCTTCCGCGGCTCCTTCTTCAAGAACACGATCAACCGGCGCGTCATGGCCTGGCTGGTCGTCTCCTCGCTGGCGATGCTGGTCCACCGGACGGCCGCGGTCGTGCTCGGCACCCCCGTGGCGACCACCATGGTCAACGACCTCTTGATGCTCGGCGCCATCGCCACCATGGCGGGCATCGCCATCGAGCGCTGGATCTGGTACGCCGCGGGGGTCATGCTCGCCGGCGCCCTGCTCTGCGCCGCCTTCCCGGCGGTCTCCTCGCTGATCCTGGTCGGCTCGCTGGTGGCGGTGTTCCTCCTCGCCTTCCGCTTCTGGAGCCGTTAGTCCGCGCCATGTCCACCAGCGTCCAAAACTTCGCCGAGTTGGTCGAGCGAGGCCTCCTGCACGCCTACCACGGCGACGTCGTCGACCACGCCGCGCGCTACGCCGTGCGCACCGGACGTTACCCTTCGGACCTGTCCGGAAGGACATTCACCACCGTCTTCCCGTACCAGGCGATCCACGAGCACCACGAGCTCAACGTCAACCCGCACATGCTCACCGCCAGCGGGCGGCTGCTGATCCTCGACCTCGAGCCGCACCGCGACGGCGGCAACGTGTTCATCCGCGCCGCCACCCGCTTCATCGAGAACCAGAGCTGGCACCTGCGCAAGCTGGCCCCCGAGGCGTTCGTCCGCACCGACTTCGCCGAGTTCTCGTGGTTCGGCACCTCGAACCTCACCAACACCTCGCCGATCCCGACCTTCCCGGTCGGCGCCCACGACGGCAAGGCCGGGCGCCGCCTGCTCTTGTCGTACGACGCCGGCCGCCCGGTCGAGGTCTCGCCGAAGACGCTCGAGCACATCACCCCGGTCGGTCGGCCGGGCGACTACCACACCGCCGTCGGCAGCTCGTTCAGCCCGATGATCATGACCACCGGGCACCCGGTGTACGACCCCGACTTCGAGCCCGGCAAGCCGCGCCTCCTCTACACCAACATCGTCCCGCGGGTCGCCGACTTCGTCCACGTCAACCGGCCGATCCGCGCCGACCTGTACGTCACCACCTGGGACGGCGGCCCGGCCCCGCCGACCCCGCCGATGCGCGTCACCGTCGACGGCCAGGGCGTGATCCTCGGCCACGCCAGCGTCCACCAGATCTGCCTCACCCGCAATTACCTGGTGGTCTTCAACGCCAACCTCGTGCTCAACACCTCGTCGCTGGTCGAGCCGCTCACGCCGCTGCTCTGGAAGTGGCTGGTCGAGAGCCGCACGATCGAGGTCCCGCGCAACCTGCGGGTGCTCTACCGCTGGCTGCGGATCCGCCTGCGCGAGGCCACGCCCGACCACATCTGCCCGGTCTACTTCATCCACAAGGACGACATCCGCCGCGCCCTCAAGTCCGGCGCGCGCGAGCTGCCGGCGAGGCGCGTCGACCTCATGTGGGAGCTGACGCATGCGCTGACCGACTACGACGACGACGACGACGTCGTCACGATCTTCGCCCAGCACAACGTCGGCGCCGACCCGGCCGATCAGATGGAGGCGGGGGACCGGCTGATCGGCGGCGGCATCGTCCCCGACAGCCTGCTCGGCATGTTCTCGTCGGCGACCGACCTCAACCAGGTCCGCCGCCACGTCGTCGACCTGCGCCGCGGCACCGTCGAGACGCGCGCGTTCCCCCACCCCGACGACCGCGAGCACTTCCCGCTCGGCCTCAACCTCCTGCCGCCGCTGCAGATCTCGCCGTACCTGTCGGAGCACGACACGTCGGCGACGCCGAACCTGCTCCGCACGTGCCGGCGCCTCGACGCGACCTACTGGGTGGCCGGCGGCTGGCTGCCGCAGACGATGAGCGCGCGGGTGTTCGCCAACTTCCGCCGCGGCCGCCCCGACGACGCCTGGCCGCCGCGCCGCCTGGTCCCGGTGCCCGAGTTCATCGAGCGGATCTCCGACCCGAACAACACCGTCCGCTTCTACCGCCTCGACCACGAGATGCGGCTCGACAGCAGCTACGCCTTCGAGCCCGGGTGGTTCATGGCCGCGCCGATCTTCGTGCCGCGCCCGGGCAGCCAGAGCACCCGCGACGGCTACATCGTCGCGCTGGTGTGGGGCCCCGACCACCCCGACATGGAGATCTGGATCTGGGACGCGGCCCAGCCGCTCGACAACGGCCCGATCTGCACGCTCGGCCCCGGACCGCACGAGCAGGGCATCCGCCCGGGCTTCCCGCTCCACAGCGCGTGGGTCGACCGCGGCGGCATCGACGAGTGGGAGCGCCCGCCCTACGAGGTGCCGACGATCGAGATGCCGACGTACCTCAAGCTGCTCGAGCTCGGCACGATCGGCGCCGGGGTGCTGCGCCGGCTGTGGCAGCAGAGCCGCTGACCTGGCCCCGGGGACAGGTTTATTGCGAGCGGCGCTGCCGTCCTCGTGCCCGCTCAGCGCAGCACCTCGGCCAGCCACGAGAGCAGCGCGCGCACGCGGGGCACCCGCTGCTTCGAGCGGTGCACGACCATCCACAGGTCGCGCGGGGGCACGCCCTCGTCGCCGTCGGCGCCGATCTGCCAGGGCGCGACCTCGACGACGCCCTGCAGCCGGGCCGCGAAGCCGCGCGGCAGGATGGCCACCCCGAGCCCGGCCTCGACCGCGCGCCCGAGGGACTCGAAGTCCTCGACCGAAAGGCGCGCCGGCCGGCCGGCGAACACCCGCTCGGCGTGGCGCTGTTCGGGGATGTCCGCCAGCGAGCCGGCCAGCCCGAGCCACGGCACCGCGGGGTCGAGCGCCAGCGCCTCGGCGGCGAAGTACGCGTACGTCTCGGTCCGCAGCCGGCGCGCGACCAGCTCGCCGCGCTGCGGGCGGACCATGCGGAGCGCGACGTCGGCCTCGCCCGCGGCCAGGCTGCTGACCCGATTGGTCGCCAGCACGCGCAGGCGCAGCCGCGGGTGCGCGCGGTAGAACTCCGGCAGCCGCGGCGCCAGGCTCCACCGCAACAGCTCGCCGACGGTGCTCAGCGTGACCTCGCCGTGCAGCTCCGGCGTGTCCTCGAGCGCGGCCCGGGCCGCCAGCGCCGCGTCGACCATCGGCAGCACCGCCGCCAGCAGCGCCTGCCCCCGCTCGGTCAGCCGCAGCGGCGCCTCGCGCAGCACCAGCGGCGACCCGGCCGCCTCCTCCAACCGCGCCAGGTGGCGGCTGACGGTCGACTGGCTGACCCCGAGCGCCTTCGCGGCGGCCGTCAGGCTCCCGAGGCGCGCCAGAGCCTCGAACGTGCGCAGCAGCTCCCAGTCCATCGGGCCTCCATGCAAAAACGGATGACGGGCATCCTTGTATAGCAGTTTCCATCCGTTCCTGCGCCGCCTAGCTTTCCCGGCGAGACCACGCCGATGAAGTACCGCCACCTGCGCAACGCCACCGCCCTCCTCACGTACGGCGAGCACCGCCTGCTCGTCGACCCGATGCTCGCCGACGCCGGCGCGCTGCCCGGCTTCAAGTTCGGCGCCGGCCGGCGGCCCAACCCGCTCGTCCCGCTGCCGGCCGACGCGCCCGCCTGGCTCGACGCCGCCACCGGCGTGCTCGTCACCCACGAGCACCCCGACCACCTCGACGGCGCCGCGCTGCGGTGGATCCGCGCCCGCGGCCTGCCCGTGTGGTGCAGCCACGTCGATGCCGCCAGCCTGCGCCGCAAGGGGCTCGACGTCCGCGAGGTCCACGGCGGCGCGCTCGGCCTCGACGTCGAGGTCATCCCGGCCCGGCACGGCCGCGGCTGGCTCGCCTGGCTGATGGGTCCGGTGTCCGGCTATTACCTCGCGCACCCCGACGAGCCGAGCGTGTACCTGACCTCGGACGCGGTCCTCGCCGACGCGGTCTTCGAGGCCATCGACCGGCTGCGCCCCGACGTCGTCGTCGCCCCCGCCGGCGCCGCCGACATGGGCGTGGGCCGGATCTTGTTCTCCGTCGACGAGCTCGTCGCCCTGGTCCGCCGCGCCCCCGGGCGGGTCGTGCTCAACCACCTCGAGGCCCTCGATCACTGCCCCACCACCCGCGCCGGGCTGCGCGAACGGCTGCGCGCCGAAGGCCTGCTGGCCAGGGTCGACGTCCCCGAGGACGGCGAGGAGCTGCACTTGGCGCGCACCGACGACCGGCCCCGCCCCGCCCCCGCGTCGGCCCCGGCCCGCGCCCCGGCCTGCAGAAGTGGCTCACCGCGCACCTCGCCGCGACTTGACCCGCCCCGCGTCTGCCCAGGCCTGCGACGTCGGCTCACCGCGCGCCTCGACCGGACACGACTCAACACGAGATGTCTCTTGAGACATATGTATGGGTCATACGATTCATGCCAACGACGAGCAGCTGCTCCGCCAACTCCGACTGCTGCGCCGACCTCGAATTGCGACTCGGAGGCGAACACGTGCATGCGAGGCGAAAGCATGCAGCGCGGCGGCGCGTGCGAGCATCCCGCCGAATGCGGCGAGGGCCCATGCATCGACGGCAACTGCGCGATCATCCCTGGCCGAGCCGCTCGCGATCCGCCGCATGCGTCGTCCATCGCCGACGCCACGGCCGGCTTTCGGCCTCGACCCGCCTCCGCGCGGACGGGGGACCGGTAGGATCGTCACATGTGGGTTCATGGGCGCCATCAGCCGCATCGGTTCGAAGCACGGCGGGAAGTCACCGCCGCATCCGTCGTGGCATCCTCGTCTAGAATCACCGTCGCCGGGCCTGTCGAAGCTTCTGTCCCCCGAGGTCCCCCATGAGAAGACCCTTCCTGTGCGCACTGGTCGTCGCCGCCACCACCTCCGCGCTCGCCTGCGACGCGGTCATCGCGGCCCAGTCCAAGGGCCAGCCCGCCCCTGCGGAGGTCGACCAGCCCGCGGCGATGGCGGCCGTCCACGTCCAGGCCAACGTCGACGTCCAGCTCAAGCCCGAGGTGCTCGACCTCGAGACCGTCAACTACTTGATCAAGAAGGGCAAGGTCAAGGACGCCGAGGCGCTCGAGAAGCAGCTCAACAATCCCAAGGAGAAGCTGCACACCATCGACATCGACGGCGACGGCAAGCTCGACAAGATCCAGATCGTCGAGGTCAAGAAGCCGAACGACGAGATCGTGTTCGAGCTGCACGTGATCCCGTCGTCGAAGAAGGAGAAGGACAACACCCTGCTCGTCGCCTTCATCGACTTCGCGCCCGACAAGACGACGAACACCCTGGTCGTCAAGGCGACCTACGCGCCCTGCGTCATCGGCTACGACACGATCGTGTACGACTACAACGTCCCGATCGTCGTCCAGAACAACACGATCGTGGTCACCGGCGGTCCGGCGTTCTACGGCTGGCTGTTCGCGGTCCGTCCGGCCTATGTCGGCGTCATCGTCATCGACGCCCCGACCGTGCATATCCACAAGCACAAGCACAAGGGCAAGTGGAAGGGCAAGGGCAAGGGGAAGTGGGGCTGGCACTGAACGCGCGCGGGTCGCGTCGACGCTCCTCGGCGCCCTGGTCGCCGGCCTCGATTCGCGTCGGGATGACCGCGCGCGGCCTCAGGCCGCCGGCAGCGTGAACCTGAACGTGGTACCGCGGCCGACCTCGCTGTCGACCCACACGCGGCCGCCGTGGGCCTCGACGATGCCCTTCACGATGAACAGCCCGAGGCCGACGCCGCTCTGCCCGGTTCGCCTCGCCTGCCAGAAGCGGTCGAAAATCCAGGCGCGCTGCTCTTCCGGGATGCCGGCCCCGGTGTCTCGGACAAGGAACACGACCTCCTTCCCGTGCGGCTCGGCCGCGACCGAGATCGTGCCGCCCTGCGCGGTGAACTTGATCGCGTTGCCGACCAGGTTCGAGAGCACCTGAAAGATCCGCTCGGAATCCATGCAGGCGCGCAGATCGGCCGGCGCCGCGACCGGAGAGATGTCGATCCGCTTGCGCTCCGCGAGCGGGCGAAGGACCCCGATCGACTCGTCGAGGAATTGTTTCACGCCCTTTTCCTGCAGCGAGATCTGAAACCGACCGGACTCGATCTTGGCGACGTCGAGGAGTTCGCCGATCAGGTTACTCATGCTGGTCACCGAGCGCTGGATGCGGTCGAGCGCCGTCGTGACGCTCCCCTCCTCGGGCTGCGTTTCGGAGGCGCGAATGCTCTTGGCGATGACGGCACCGGACATCTGGATCACGCCGAGCGGGTTGCGCAGGTCGTGCGATACGACGGCGACGAGGTCGTCGCGCAGGCGGACGGCCCGGTTGGCGCGCTCGACTTGGCGTCCGAGATCGATCTCGAGCGCGCGGCGTCGCAGCTCTTCCACCGCCTCGAGCTCGCCGTCTCGCCACGGCGACGAGCTCTGCCGCACGACCTCTCTCCAGAGGGCGAACGAGCGGCGCGGGTGGAGCCGCGTCGCGCCGCCGGCCCCGAGCTCGACAGGTTTATTCGGATCGCCGCCCCAGTCCACCGTCTGCACGATCTCGGGGCGGAACCACAGCACGTAATGCGGGCGCGGCCGCGGCAGTCGCAGCGCAAGCAGGCCGCTCGCCACGTCGGCGAAGCGGGCGGCGTCGGGGAAAGCCTGCGGCAGCGACGCCGTGTGGAACACCGGTGCGTCGTTCGTCTCCCTCAGCCAGGCGACCACCTGCTCGATCGCTCCCGGCGGCGGTGTCTCCCCCACCGCCAAGCAGCCGGCGTCGGTGCAGATCGCCGCGCCGTGCGCCGAGACGAGCTCGAGCAACTCGGGGCCCCGCGCGGCGAGCCCGGCCAGCACGTCGTCCCCGGCACGACGCATCGCCTCCTCGAGGCCGAGGAGGAGGCCGTGCCACGCGTCGCGGATCCGGCGCTCCTCGAGCTCGGCCATGGCGGCGATCTGCAGCGACGCGACCCGGCCGAGCATTTCGCAAGCGCCTCGGACCACGTACGGCAGGTACCGCGGCCCGCAGTGGTGCCCGCAGCTGAGCAATCCCCACAGAGCGCCCCGATGCACCAGCGAGACGCTCATCGACGCGCTGAGCCCCATGTTCTGCATGTACTCGACGTGAACAGGCGAGACGCTGCGCAGGATCGAGTAGCTGAGGTCGAGCGGCGCCTCGGTGTCGGGTCGGAGCGCCGGCACGAGCGCGACTGGCCGGTAGCTGCTGTCCGGGATGATGCGCAACCAGTTGATCGTATACAGCCGCCGGGCCTGCCGGGGGATGTCCGAGGCGGGATAGCGGAGGCCCAAGTACGGCTCGAGGTCATCGCGGCGCGCCTCGGCGATCACCTCCCCGTGCCCCGCCTGGTCGAAGCGATACACCATGACGCGGTCAAAGCCGGTCAGGCGCTGCACCTCCTGCACGAGCACCTCGACGAGCGCATCGATCGTCCGTGCGGCTTCGATCCGCGCCAGGGCGCAGCCGAGCAGGTCGCGCAGCGACGGCTCCGGCTGGGTCGGATCGAACGGCTCGAGCTCGAGGAGGAGCACGCCCTGGTGGCGGTGCAGGAGACCGTCGAACGCGCGACCCGCTGCGATGATACGCAGCGGTCGCAGCTCACGCTCACGGACGACCTGTGTCGCGGAGCGCAACGCCGCGAGCGATTCGCCGTTCAAGAGTCGTGCGGCCGGGCAGCCGAGCAGCTCCTCGGGCGAGCTACCGAGGAAGGCGGAGGAGTTCGCGCTGATTTGCTGGACGACGAGTCCGGGCTCGGAAAGCACGAGCAGGAGCCCGAACGCCTGGATCGAACCGGGGGTGTGGATCGGCTCCCGGTCGCAGTCGGGAAAGTCGACCGCCCCGGAAGAAGGTGTCTCCGGAAGCGCTGAAAAGTTTGTCCCCACGTTCATGCCCCAGCCACCCGTTACTCTCTTACACTGGAGAGACCCTCCCTGCATCCCTCGTCACGTCCCCTGCCCGGCACCGCCCTCGCGCGGGGTTCTCGCCGCCGGCGCTGCGCGCGACCCCGCGGCGCTGGGCAGAGGTCGCCGAACTCGCCGCTGCCGCCGAGCCCGGCGGCCCGGACCGACGATCCGTCCGTCGCCCGCTCGCCTCCTTGTAACCTTCGCCACGGCGAACCACGACTCCCCGCTCTCAATACAAGTCTCGTCGCGACTCGTCGTCGACGACCCCCTCGCGCGGTGCGAGGAGGGCACGGAAGGCCCGATGATGCATGAGCGCGTCGACCCTGGCGGCGCGCGACGAATCTGCTGCTCTCGGCCCCACTTCGAGCCGACGAAGCTCGCTTCGCCTGGTGCGCAACGCCGATGGAGGCGCCCCGGACGACAGACAGCGGCGCGTCGACGCGTTCCAACGCGACAGGGCCCCGACGAAGATTTTTTCCACCTTGACCGCACTCGAGACACAGCTCCATTCGCGCACCGCAGCGCACCCCATCCACCGCATTCAGGCGCGTGACGCAAGCGGGTGACTCGATGTACCATCGCTTCATGGGTCACACCGTTCCTCCTCGAACCGCGAACGGACTGTGGGATCGAGTCCGCGAGAAGAAGATCGCGGCAACGCTCGGCCGCCCGCCCGACCCGCCTCCGGACCTGCAACTGATCCGCGTCAGCTGCGAGGTCGCTCCCGCCGCGCTGCGACCGCTCCTCGAGGCGCGTCGATTGACCGAGGCGATCCTCGGCGAGACGCGCCCGCGGCCGGAGCGGAGCAAGCTGCGAGCGCGGACGCTCTTCGGTGAGACGCCCGAGCGCGCCACCGAGGTCATCGTCGTCGAGCTGTGGAATCAGCTCGCCCAACAGAAGGGTGCGCGGTGGGTCGTCGTCTTCGACGCGGTGGAACACGCCGACAAGGCGACGCTGGCGGCGCTGACGCAGATCGTGCAGCGGGCCGAATGGATGCGACTGCCGCTGCTGCTGGTGTTTCACGGCGAGCCGAAGGAGGCCGCGGCCGAATTGCTCGCGGCCGTGCGCGGGCGCGACGCCGAGGCCGTGGTGCGGGGCGAGGCGCCGCGCCTCGGTGAGGCGCAGCGGATCGAGTGGAACGCGTTACCCGCGAAGACGCTCCGCGTGCTGCGAGCCGGGGCGTTGATCGGCCCGGGCTTCGAGCTCAGGATCCTCGCCGATCTGCTGGCGCTCGAGCCGCTCGAGGTGCTCGAGCAGCTCCAACACGCCGTGGATCTCGGCGTCCCGATCGAGGATCGCGGCGAGGGACGGTTCTCGTTGCCGACCTCCGCGCTCTCCGCCCTGTCCGCGTCGATCATACCGTCGCTCGCGCAAGCGTGGCACCGCCAGCTCGGGCGGCTGCTCGGCGGGCGCGCGGCGAAGGTGACCGCCCCGCCCCCGCCTCCGCCGAACGCGGCCAGGATCGCTACGATCCGACGGGAGAGGCTCGGCGATGCTCGCGTGGCGGACATCATCGACCTGTCCCACGAAGTCAGTGATCTGGTCGCCGAGACGGCCGACGACGCGTCGAGCGGCGCGCAGGCCGCCGCCGACAGCCCGCAAGCCGCGGAGGTCAGCCCGCCCGACCACGACGAGAGCGGATCGCCTGCCCCAAAGGACATCCAAGCTTCGGGGACGAGCACCGCGGCTCCGGCCCCGCACGCGCCTCCCAAAGCCGTGGTTCAGCGACGGACCGTGGTGGCAGCGCCGGCCCGAGGCACCGGGGCGCCGGTTCGCCCCCGGACGTTGCTCCTCGCCCCGGACGTCGACTTGCCGGCGCCGGCCGAGTGGAGCCCGTCCCCCAGGACCGGGGCGACCGAGCTCGAGGACCCGCTGGTCGACAAGGTGCGGGCCGCCGAGCACATGCGCCTCGCCGGCGACGCCGAGGCGGCCGCGGAGCACCTGTGCGAAGCAGCGCGCACGGCCGCGGAGATGGGAGCACCGCAGGTGGCGGCCCAGCACGTGAACGAGGTGCTCGAATTGCTCGCATCGCTGCCCATCGGCGCGTCCCGGCAGCGGCTCAAGGCGCGGGCGCTGCTCGAGCGCGGGCGGCTGCAGTGGCAGGCGGCGGGCTACGAACACGGCTTCACGCTGGCCCAGGCGCTGGTGTCGCTCGAGGCCGCGCGCGCCGAGCTCGGGTCGGATGTACCGGTCGACCTCGCCGTCGATCTGGCGCAGGCCCTGGCAGGCGTCTATTTCGAGCTGGGCGACCCGCATTCGCTCGCGCGGGCGCTCGCGGAGCTCGAGGAGGCGAGCCGAAAGTTGCAGGCCGCGAACGACACGATCGGAGCGGCGTGCCTGTTCAACGACCAGGCCGCCGTGCGCGTCCGGATGGGTGACGCCGCGAGCGCGCTGCAGCTGCTGCGCGCCTCTCGAGCGATCTTCGACGCGCGGGGTCAGGACGACCAGGTGGCGCTGCGCGAGCTCGCGGAGACGGAGCACCTGTTCGCCAAGCTGCCGCTCCATGCCCGGATGCGGCTCGGACGCGAGGAAGAGGGCTACGCGATCGGCCTCGAACACGCGCTCGCAGCAGAGCGCGCCTATCGCGAGCTCGACGATCCCCGCGAGCTCGCGCGCGTGTGGGAGACGATGGGTCGGCTCGAGTTGAAGCGCTGCCGCATCGAGGAGGCGAGGCAACAGCTCGAGGCCGCGTTCGACACGCAGACCCGGATCGGTGACCTGACCGGCCTGGCGCAGACGACGGAGCTGTTGTCGGAGGTGCTCGCCTGGTGCGGGCGCAACGACGAGGCGGTCACGATGCTCCGCGACTCCGTGGTGTTCAACCGCGACAAGGGATCGCCGCGCGGGCTGATCTCCAACCGCGAGGCGCTCACCGCCCTGTCGTCGCGCTTCGCAGCGCTGCCGAAGCACGCGGAAGGCCTCCGCGAGGTGGAGATCCTGCTCGCGGCCGGCGAACGCGAGCTCGGCGTGCCGTTACAGGCAGACGCTCGACGCCTGGCCTGAAGGCCAGCGCCTCGGGCGCTGCTCGCGGGGCGCCGCGGCGACCGCACCCGAGCTCGTGCGTTGGGTCGTGCGAGTGCAGCCGCATTCACGCATCGCGCAGGGTGCTCGGCAACTGCCAAATTCCGGCGCCCCGATCGGTCCGACCACGATCTGTAGACCATGCCTGCACGCATGCTCTCGCGCTCACGGTCCAGCTCGCTCGGGGCGAGCCCGACCGAGCCCAGCAACGAGACGGACCCGGCTGTGAGGATGACATGAGCACCGTCGTGACCACATTGCATGCACACGGTCGGACAGGCGCAGGAAAAAATCGTCGGCGACCTTGGAGGAACCTCTTGTTCGGTTGCCTAAGGGTCGCGAACGCCGTCGCGAGGGCTCGAGCTCGTGCGCTCGCCCCGACACGACGGTCGCTTCAAAGGACGCACGACAATGGCACATCACAATTGGAAGTTCGGGTTTGTCGCGCTCACGCTGCTGGGCTTCGCCTGCGACCAGGCGCGGTCCGGCGACATGCGCGCGCTCACCGAGGTCGCCCCGATGGATTCCGCCGAAGCGTGCGGCGAGGCATCGGTCGAGCTCATCGCCGGACAGAACATCGACGTCGGCGCGGTCACCGTCTACAACGACGAGACCACGGTCTGCGTCGCGTTCGCCACCGAAGGCGACTGGTACCTGACCGAGACTCACCTCGCCATCGCCACCGATCCCGCGGGCATCCCGCAGAAGAACGGAAACCCGATCCCCGGGCAATTCCCGCTCCATCACGAAGATCTGTGGACGCAGCACGACGCGTTCTGTGTGCTGCTCGCGGACATCGGCGCGGAGCCGGGCGACCCTCTGTACATTGCGACCCACGCCGCGGTCGCGCAGGAGATCGAGGGCGAGATCGTCGGCGGAGAGACCGCCTGGGGTCAGGGACACGACTTCCCCGGCAAGAACTGGGGCATGTACTTCGAGTACCTGCCTGCGACGTGTGACGGGGGCGATCCGTGCGGCTACCGCACGCAGACCCAGGGCGGGTGGGGCAACAGCTGCGAGGGCAACAACGCCGGCTGCTACCGCGACGCGCACTTCGATGCGGCGTTCCCTGACGGGCTCGTCGTCGGCTGCGGCGATCTGCACGCGACGCTCCTCGGCAGCGCCGCGGTCGAACGGGCGTTGCCGACCGGGGGCGAGCCGCGGGCGCTCCTGCCCGTGGAGGCCGTCTCCTACGACGGCTCCGACGCCGATCCGACCGTCGGCACCGTGCTCTTCGGCCAGGTCGTCGCGCTCAGCCTGAGCGTCGCCTTCGACGCGTTCGATGACTTCAAGCAGGTCGATACGCCGGTCCCGCTGGCCGATCTCGTGGTCGCCGACCCCGGGAGCCCCTGCGCCGGCATGAGCGTCGGCGAGGTGCTCGCGGCGGCCAACGCCGCGCTCGGCGGTTGCCCGGCGGCGCTCTCCGCCTCCGAGCTCAGCGATTGCGCGGCGAAGATCAACCAGGCGTACGTCGACGGCAAGGCCGAGGTCTGCAGCGACACCCTCGAGATTCCGACCCCGACCCCGATCCCCGGTTGATTGGGATGCCAGCCGTGGTCCGCGCGTCACCGTAGGACGACGCGCGGGTCACAAGCCGTGGTCTTCGCCTCCGCGAAGGGAAACTCCTGCTCGCGGCCGCAGACACTGCGCTCCGGAACATCCTTCGACCGGCCGCGGTCGAGTTTTTCCAGGCCGGCAACTTCAATGCGAGACGGCGCGGCGGCCGGCGCGCGCGTCGATGATGATTGACCGCTGCGCCTTCGAGCCGTGACACTGTCTGCGACGATCGGCGTCCTGCGATCCGATCGTCGAAGGTCGCGACCGCTCGCCTGCGGCACGTCATCGCCACGGTGTCCTCGTGAACAACGCAGCATCCTCGTCCACTCCCCCCGCCGACGCACCGCCGACCGCATGGATCGGGCACACGCTCGACGGTCGTTATCGCCTCCGCGAGCTCCTCGGCGAGGGCGGCATGGGGGCCGTGTTCACGGCGGAGCAGATCAGCCTCCACACGCTCGTGGCGGTCAAGATGATCCACGCCGTGTACACGGAGAATGCCGAGATCTCCGAGCGGTTCCGCCGTGAGGCGATGGCGACGGCGAAGATCGATCATCCGAACGTGACCCGCGCGATCGACTTCGGCCGCCTGCCGAACGGCGGGGCATACCTCGTCACGCAGTTGGTCCGCGGACCGACGCTGACCCAAACGATCGCCGCCGGGAAGCTGCCCTGGCGGAAGGCGTGCGATATCGGGTTCCAGATCGCCGACGCGCTCGTGGCGGCCCACGGCGCGGGCATCATTCACCGCGATCTGAAGCCCGACAACATCCTCCTCGAACGGCGCGAGGACACGTCGGTGGTCAAGGTCCTCGACTTCGGGCTGGCCCGCCTGGCCGACGGCGGGGCGGGCGCGACCCCTTTGACGCGCCTCGGCACGGTGATGGGCACGCCGGGCTACATGGCGCCCGAGCAGGGCGCGGGCGAACCGACCGACGAGCGCACGGACCTGTACGCGCTGGGCGTCATCCTCTGGGAGTGCCTCGCGGGCCGGGAGCTCTGGGACGGCGGCGAGTTGTCCGACATCTTGCTCCGTCAGCTCTCGCAACCACCGCCGTCGCTGGTCGCCGAGCTTCCAGATCTGCCGCCCGAACTCGATCGCCTGCTCTGCAAGCTGCTCGCTCGCGAAGCCCGCGACCGCCCGCAGACCGCCCGCGAGGTCCGGGACGCCCTGCGCACCTTGGCTCAAAGTCCGACGCACGCAGTCGTGGCGCCCGCGCCCACGCCGGCGCCCAAGCCCGCGCCACCTCCTTCGAACCGGGGGTTCGCCGGCTTCCTCGCGGTGTTCGCCGGCCTGGCCCTGCTCGTCATCGTGCTCTGGGCCGTGGAGCATTGGGGCAGTGAGGGCGAGGGGCCCGCACCTGCTCCTCCGAGCAAGACCGCCACGAAGTGACGCAGCGCCCTCTTGGTTCGCGCCCCCGGGCGTCGTGGCCGAAGGGCCATCGCGGCATTCGCGACCAAAGGGGGGAGCGCCATGCGTGGCGTTCACCCGCTCACGTCGCTACTTGCAGTGCGTCGCGCCCAGCTTGCCGCCGTTGAACTTCTCAAGGGTCGTCGCCAGTCGACGAGCACCAGCTTGGACACGAAGGGCTGCCGATTCGACGGCCCATACGTCTCGAAGAACGACTTGACGTCGTGGTCGAGCAGGTCATCGACCATGAGGGTATCGGCGTTGGCGAGGCCGTTCAGCACCGCCGCCATGTACGGGTGGGCGAGGATGTAGTACGCGTTGCCGTTCGGCTCCGTCCAAAACACCTCGTACCACGACTTGCCGCTCGTGAAGAACAGGGTGTCGGGGCCCTTCGCGCAGCGAATGCGACGACTCGCGAGGCGCGACCGTCGGCCGTCGCGAGGAAACGGCCGTCCATGCGCACCGGGGCCGCATGGCGCTCGCGCGAGGAAGCGGATCTTCGACCGGCACCGGCGGGTCGAGGGGCTTGAGGCGGCTCACGATTCAATACGGTCCCGGCGCGAGCCGCGTGAATGGTGCATGCTGCGAGTGTTGCAGAGCAGCGAGCCCACTTGTACCGACGGTGCAGGACACACGAGGTCGAGCGCGCATCGCCCAGCAAATCGCGGTCAGGGGTCCGGGAGGCGGCGCGGCGTCGGGATCCAAAGGCGAACTCGAACACGCTCTTTCGGCCCCCGCACTTTGCGAGGGACGGTGATGTCCCTCCCACGGCATTCGTGCGATCGCGTTCACCCCGAGGGGTCTGCCTCGAAACGCGCGATCACTCGCGCGAGATCGTCGCGGAGGCACTCGAGACAGTCGTAGCGGACGACCCACTTGCGACAGGAGTCCTTCGGCGTGCGCGCGACGATCTTGAGGGCGGAGAGCGCTCGAACATCGCCGGCCGCCTCGATCCGCGCGAGAGCATCCTTCTTCGCCGCGCACTTGCTCGCGCGCTCGAGCTCGGCGAGGTCGCGGAGGTACTCGGGGATCGCGTCCTTCGCCGGCGCGCCGGCGATCGCCGCGCTGGCGAGGCGGCGTGCCTCGGGGTAAGTGCTGCTGAGCAACATCCTGACGTCGTCGGCGTACGCCGCGGGCGCTTCGGCGACGAGCTCGTCGATCGTGGCTCGACCGCGGCGAGCGGGGGTCTCGGGGCTCTCGGGCTCCTCGGGTGTCGCGCCGCCTCGGCCGGCGGACCACGCGACGAACCCGAGCAGGACGAGCGCAGCGGCTCCCGCGAACCACCGGCCGCGCGACGCTCGTCGGTTCGCGGGGCGCCGCGAGTCGGCGCCTGTGCTCGCTGCGGTCCCGCCCGGCCGGACGTCCGCGAGCGTGACGTCTCCGCCAGTCGGTTTCACGCCCGCGGGCAAGGACGTGGCTGCGGGCTGGAGAGGCGCGGCGGCGGCTCGTTCGCCGTCGAACGCGAGCCGCCGCAGCTCGTCCCGGGCCGTCGCAGCCGACGCCACGCGCTCCGTTGGCGAGCGCGCGAGCAGCCGCTCGAGCAGCGCTGCGAGCCCGTCGGGGACATCGCCGCGCAGGCTCGGTGCGCTGCGCGTGAGCTGCCGCGAAAACACCTCGGTCACCGAATCGCCCTGCCACAGTTGTTGGCCTGTGCAGCACTCCCACAGGACCACGCCGAGGGCGTAGAGGTCGACGCGGTGATCGACCTGACCGCCGACGGCCTGCTCGGGCGCCATGTACCCCGGCGTCCCGATGACGGCGCCCATGCGCGTGAGCGGCTGTGCGGTGTCGGCGACTCCCCCGCCGAGCTCACCGGAGACGCGGGCGATCCCGAAGTCGACCACTCGCGCGTGCAGCGACCCGTCGCCGCGCTGCTCGAGCAAGATGTTGTCGGGCTTGAGGTCGCGGTGAACGATCTTGAGCGCGTGCGCGGCCGCCAGGGCGTCCGCGATCTGGCTGCCGAGCTGGCACGCCTGCGGCCACGAGAGCGGCCCCTGCTCGAGACGCTTGCTCAGGCTCGTGCCCCGGACGAGCTGGGTCACCAGGTACGCGCCGCCCTCGGGCAGGTGCCCGTAGTCGATCGCGCTGGCGACGTGAGGGTGATCGAGCTGGGCGGTCGCCAGCGCCTCCCGGGTGAAGCGCGCCTCCGCCTGACTGTTCGCCGCGAACTCGGCGCGGATCGTCTTGAGCGCGACCTGTTTGCGCAGCTTCAGGTGCTCCGCGACGAACACCGCGCCCATGCCACCTTCACCGAGCAGCTCGACGATCCGGTAGCGGCCGTCGATCACGCGGCCGATCCAACGGGCCGCCAAACCTTCGCCGACGGCCGGCAATGTCGGGTGGGTCGTCGGCATCCGGGCCGCGAGACTATACCCGAGCGGCGATCGAATACGCCGCAGCGCTCGTCGCGTGTCCTACAGCTCGCACTGACCCGGCGGCGGCGCCTCGATCGGCGGTACGCCGTAATTGTCGAGCAATGTCGCGTTGCTGGACGGCACCGTCGTCGGGCCGCAGAAGATGTTGCGCAGGTACGCTCCCGCCTGGCCGGTGATGCTCGTGGTGCCGAACACGCGCGAGAAGCTGATCCCGAAGGTGTTGCCCTTGGCGGCGAGGTCGCCCGTGATGGTCACGCCGCGGATGCGGACGCCGTTGCCTTCGGCCGACACCGAGCCGTCGATGACGACCTCGAAGTCGCCCCAGCCCTCGCCGAAGACGACGACGTCGGTACCCTTGATCACCAGGTCGCCGACGTACACGCCCGGCCCGAGCACGACGACGACGTTGTCTTCCTCGAGCGTGGTGGCGATCTCCGACAGCCCCGTCTCCGGGTCGAAGAAGATCGCGCCGCCCCCCTCGCCGACGGCGTAACGGATCGGCGTATTGGCGAAGTACGCGGCCGCGGCGCCGTCGAACGCGATCGGTGCATCGTACACGTCGCCCGCGGCGTCGACGTCGAGGCCGAGCTTCGCCGGCCCGACGTGGAGGTCGATCGACGAGACGGGCACGTCGGCGACCGCGAGCCCGTCGACCGTCACCGCCGCACCGCCGGGCTCCGGGTCGACATCGACCCCGTCGCGCACGTCGCCGAGCTCGCCGGGCACGCCGGTGTTGTGCGGCGTGTTGACCACCGGGTTGACCACCGCGACGACCACGGTGCTGCCTGCCGGCACGTCGGCGGTGTCGCCCGCGGTGTTGCCGGCGGTGTCGGTGGAGACGTCGAGGTGGGGGTCACCACAGCCGAGCGCGCTCGCAAGGAGCGCCGCAGGAAGGAAGGCGCGGAACTGCTTCACGGCCCCTTGGAGCGGTCCGCTCGCCGGTTTTCCAAGCGACGCGGCCCGCGCTGGTGCCCCCACTGCCGGCAGCGAGGACGGCCTCGCAAGCGCGAGTCGTCCGCGGGTACACTGACGCGGTGCGCGGGCCGTACATCGCCGGACCGTTCTACGACGCCGTGATGTTCATCGGCGCGCCGCTGCTGGCGCTGGGCCTCGGGATCGCGATCTCCGGCACCCCGCTCGCCGACGAGGAGATCGAGCTGTGGGGCCGGCACGGCACGGCGACCAGCTTCTTCATCGGCAGCTTCATCTTCGCGCACCTCGGGCTCGTGTTCGTGCGCAGCCACCTGAACCGGCAGATCTTCGCCCGTCACCCGCGCCGATTCGTCGCCGTGCCGCTCGTGCTGCTGTTCCTGCTGTGCGCGTCCGACTGGTTGCTGGCGACGGCGATCGTGCTGACGGTCTGGTGGGACGTCGTGCATTCGAGCCTGCAGACCTTCGGGCTCGGACGGATCTACGACGCGCGCCGCGGCAACCCGGCCGACGCCGGCCGCCGCCTCGATCTCGGCCTCAACCTCCTGCTGTACGTCGGCCCGATCCTCGCCGGCGCGACGCTGCTCGAGCACCTCCAGCCGTTCGCGGCGTTCGAGCACGTCGGCGCCACGGGGGTGCGCGAGATCCCGATCTTCGCCGAGGCGCACCAGGCCACGTGGGCGCCCGCGCTGCTCGTCGGCGGCGCGCTCTACCTGCTCGTCTACGTGCTCGCCTACGTCCGGCTGCACCGCCGCGGCTACCGCGTGTCGCCGCAGAAGGTCGCGCTGCTGGTGTTCACCGGCGCCTGCTCGATCTACACCTGGGGCTTCAACAGCTTCGGCGAGGCGTTCTTCATCATGAACTTCTTCCACGCCTGGCAGTACTTCGGCCTGGTGTGGTGGAGCGAGCGGGGCAACCTGCGCGAGCGCCTCGGCCTCGCGCGCGCGCGCTGGGGCGGCGCGGTCGCGCTGGCGGCGATGCTGCTGGCCGCGGGCGCCTACGGGGTGTGGGCCGAGCTGGTCGACTCGAGCGAGCAACGCGTCGCGCTGAGCGTGACGCTGGTCGTGTCGCTCATGCACTTCTGGTACGACGGCTTCATCTGGTCGGTGCGGCGCCGCGAGGTGTGACCGCGAGCTGGCGGCCTTCGAGCCGGGCGAGGAGCGCCGCGGCGAACACCGTCAGGCCGACGAACTCGAGCGTCTCCTCGCACCAGTCGATGAGCGCGTAGCCGAAGCTGTCGTCGCCGTAGCGCTCGGTCCACCAGCCGAGCGGCAGCTCGCACAGCACCGCGCCGGTGACGTACAGCGCGCCGGCGACGACGAAGCGCCGGGCTGTCTCGGGGGACAGGCGCCGCAGGAAGCCGATGAAGGCGACCCCGAGCACCGCCACGAGGATGCCGGCCGGGATGACCCAGTCGAAGTAGAGGACGCCGCCGACGTCGTACCGACCGCTGAGCTGCTCGTGGAAGCCCACGGCCTCGTCGATCGAGATGACCAGGAAGCCGAGCGCGAGCAGGCGCCAGTAGAAGCGATCGATCACCTCGCCGGCGGCGACCCACGTCAGGAGCCCGGCGCACAACAGCGGCAGGACGCTGGCGTACCACGACGGCATGTTGCCCTCGTAGCTGAGCGACCACAGCGAGATCATCGGGCCTTGCGCCCCGGCGAGGTGACGCAGCAGCTCGACGACCAGGCCCGCGAGGCTGAACGCCGCAGCCGTGCCGACGAGGACGCGCCGGCCGGAGGAGACTGGAAATCGGGTCGTCGGGTCGGACAGAGAGCTTCTCCCGCGTGACGACGATACCATCGCGGGGGCGTCGCTCCGAGGGCAGCCTCGTGACAACGAGGCCACGGCAGCCGCAGCGACCACCCCACCGGCGCCGCGACCGCCCCTCAGGCCGCTGCCGGGCGCCGAGGTCGACGACGGCTCGCGGTCGTCGCGGCCGATCGTGCCCGACAGGTCGCCGTTCTCGCCCTCGTTCGCGGCGAACCCTCGAGGGATCGGTGAGCCCGCGTCGGTCGGTCGACCTCGACGCCTCAGGACATGTCTTTAAGGACAGGTCACTCGCGGCCGTGAACACACGCTCCGCCGCGCGGCCCGCGGCCTCCGCGCGACCCGCCTGACGGCCGAGCCCGCTCGCGCCCGAGCTGCCTGCGGCGCCCGGGCGTCGGGGCCCGTGTCAGATGGGCTCGCGCGCCGGGTTAGCCTGGCCGCATGACCGCACGTCAGCCGCTCGCCCTGGTCACCGGGGCCAACCGGGGCCTCGGCCTCGAAGTGTGTCGACAGCTCCGCGACCGGGGCTACCGCGTCATCCTGACCGCCCGGCAGGCCGAGCGCGGCCGCGCGGCCGCCGAGGAGCTCGGGGTCGAGTTCTTGCCGCTCGACGTCCGCGACCCGGCCAGCGTCGACCGCCTCGTCGCCGAGCTGCGGCGCGTCCACCCCGACGGCCTCGACGTGGTGGTCGCCAACGCCGGCGTCGCCCTCAACGGCTTCGACGCCAACGTCGCCGAGACCACGGTCGACACCAACTACTTCGGCGTCCTGCGCGTGGTCGAGGGCGTGCTCCCGCTGCTGCGAGCGGGCGTGCACCTGGTGCTCGTCTCGAGCGGCGTCGGCCAGCGCGACCTGCTGTCGGCCGAGCTGCGCGCGCGCCTCGACCTCGGGTCGCTCACGCGCACCGAGCTGTCGGCGCTGATGCGCCAGTTCGTCGCCGACGTGAAGGCCGGCCGCCACCGCGAGGCCGGCTGGCCGGGCACCGCCTACGGGACCTCGAAGATCGGCGTCACCGCCCTGGCCCACCTGCTCACCCGCGACCTCGCCGACGACCCGCGCCGGATCGACATCGTCGCCGTGTGCCCCGGGTGGGTCCGCACCGACATGGGCGGCCCCAACGGCGAGCGCGACGTCGAGACCGGCGCGGCCAGCATCCTCAGCGGCCTCGACGTCCCGCGCGACGCCCCCCACCGGTTCTACCGCGACGGCGCCCCTGCGAACTGGTAGCCCGCGTCGAGCTCGGTCCGCGCCACCCTGCACCGCTCGCCGCGGCGCCGCGCCGGCGGACGGCATGGCACGCTCGATGGAGCATGTCCCCGAGGACATGCCCTCAAGGCCAGTTCATGCCGCGCGGGCGCGTCTCGCGGGGCGACGGCTCACGCCGGCCGGTGGCCGGCCGCCGTGATCCCGGCCCAGAACCCGGGCCTGCGGGTGTGGCCGCGGTCGCCGGGCTTGAGGTCGTCGATCTCCGGGGTGCGCCAGATCAGCAGCGCCGCGCCGGCGAGCAGGAGGATCAGGGTGAACACGCCGACGCCGAGCTGCACCGCCAGGCCCGGGCCGCCGCCGAGCTGCAGCGCCAGCCAGTCGCCGAGCAGCGCCGACAGCACGCTGCCGACCGGCATCGCGCCGAACATCGCCATGTTGAACAGCGCCAGCACGCGCCCGCGCATCACGTCGGGGGTCAGCAATTGGACCGAGGTCATCAGGCTCGAGAAGGCCCAGATCCAGAAGAAGCCCGACACGAGCAGGCACGCGGCCGCCCACGCCGGCTCGGTCAGCGCGCAGTAGAGCGTCATCGACGCCCCGGACATCAGCAGCGCCAGCGGGATGATGTGGTGCCGCGGGTACCACGACGGCAGCCGCCCCAGCGTCAGGCCGCCGAGCACCGCGCCGGCGCCGATCGCCGACAGCATCACGCCATAGGTGGCCTCCTCGGCGTGGTACACCTCCGACACGAACAGCGGCAGCATCCGCTGCAGCGGCGCGGCCAGCATGCTGAGGAGCAAGAGGCCGAGCATCACCTGGCGCGCGCCGACGTGGTCGCGGACGAACCGCAGCGCCTCGCCGACCTCGCGCCAGGGCGCGTGCGCCCCGGTGGTGGCCGGGGGCGCGGGCGCGGTCGAGCGCACCGCCCACATCACGCCGACGAAGCTCAGCGCGTTGAGGGTGAACAGCAGGGTCGCGCCCCACCTGGCCATCAGGACACCTGCGAGCGCCGGCCCGGCCACGCGCGCGAGGTTGAACTGCATGCCCATCAGCGCGATCGCCTGCGGCAGCTCCTCGCGCGGCACCAGGCGCGGGCTCAACGTCTGCCAGGCCGGCGTGTTGAAGGCCATGGCGATCCCGTTGACGAGGCCCAGCCCGATCAGCACCGGCGGCGTCGCCCAGCCGATCGCGTGCGCGACCGCCAGCAGCGCGGCGATCGCCATCATCGCCACCTGCGTCACCAGCAGCATCTTGCGCCGGTCGACCCAGTCGACGAGCAGCCCGGCCGGCAGCCCGAGGACCAGCATCGGCCCCAGCTGCGCGACCGCGAGCGCGCCGAGCATCAGGGTCGAGGCTGTCTGTTCGGCCATGAGCCACTGGACGCCGACGCCCTCCATCCAGGTGCCGATCGACGAGCCCATGGCCCCGAGCCAGACCCGGCGGAAGCCGACGTGGCGCATCACCCCGCGCCACGGCAGGCCCGGGGCGTCGGTGGGCAGGCCGACCTGCGACGCGCTCGGATCGACCTGCAGGTGTTGGACCACGGCGCGAGCATAGCGCGTCGCCCGAGCCCGCGCCGCGGTGCCCCCTCGCATGAACTTTCGGACATTTTTCACACGGGCGCGGTCCGGCGCCTCGTCGGCGGCCGCCCCGTCGTGGTCGCAGCGGCGACGATGTGCCGCGCTGTCGCGCGCGGCCTCGCCGCCCCCGACGCGCTCCGCGCAGCGCGCCCCGGCCGCGGAGCGCCCACGCGATCATGCCTCTCCAGACATGTCCACGGGGACAGGGCCGCACGCTCGCGGACGCCGCGGTCCGCGATCCGACCCGCGGAGCTGTCCCGGAGGACACTGCCTCTCGGGACATGCCCGTGACGGCATGCCGTCGCCCCCTGCCCCGTTCACCTCGGGATGCTCCTTCGGACATGCCCTTCAGGCCATGCCGGCCGCGCCCGCTCGCGACGACGCCCGCCGCACTCCTGCGAGTGGGGCGGGCGCGATCGGGCCGTCAGGCCGCCGTCAGGCGTGGTCGGGGGATCGGAAACCGCTCACTTCGAGCCGGCGCACTTGGCGTCGGCCTTGGTGATCCAGCCGTCGAGCTCGGCGTCCTTGAGGTTGTACTTCTTGACGGCCTTGTAGACCTGCTCGACCTGGTACTCGCAGATGAGCATCTTGTCGACCTGCGCCGGCAGGATCTTCTTGCCGAGGTCGACGTAGCAGCCCTTGGCGACCTCCTGCAGCTTGTTCTTGGCCCAGTCCGAGGTCAGCTTCTCGAGGTCCTCGACCGCCATGCTGCACTGGAAGGGCACCTCGTTGGTGCCGGCGTCGAGGTTCTTCTTGGCCTCGTCGAGGGCCTCCTTCGCGCGCTTGCCGGCCTCGACCTCCTTGCACAGGGCATCGGCCTTGGTCTTCTCCTCGGGCGAGACCTTCTCGGCGGTCGCCTGCAGGTCGAAGCACTTGCTGAGGCCGTCGCCGCCGCTGTCGCGGATGCCCTCGAGCTCCTTGACCGCGGCGTCGATGGACTTCTTGAACAGATCACCGCACAGCTTCTTGACCTCTTCGTCCTTGATGTCGCTGTACTTACAGGACGACAGGGCGTCCTCCATCTTCTCCCCGGTCTTGAGCGCGCCCTCGACTTCCTTCTTGATCCGGATGGCCTGCTTCTTGTCGCTGAGCTCCTGCTGGCACTTCTTGTACTCGTCGCAGGCGCTCTTCTTGGCGCACTCGAGATCGGCCTTCTCCTCCTCGGGGTCGCGGTCCTTCTTCTCGCGGCAGTCCTTCATCACGAGGTCCTTCAGGCCCTCGACGAGCGCCTTCTCCTCGGGCGAAGCACACTCGACCGCCTTGTTGAAGACCGTCGAGCAGTAGTCGCCGCCGCCGCAGCCGGAGGTGGAGGACATGCCGAGACCGAAGGCCACCAGGCCCGTGGCGAAAAACATGCGATTGAACGTGTTCATGGAGTGTCCGTGGGGTCTTTCGTGCTGGATGGGTCCGAGAATTCGCAGGTGCGCGGCGGCGAAAGTCAAACCTGGGGGGTGTGGATCAATTCGACGTACGGCCTCTGTTCAGGGCGAATTCGCGCTGCGCAAGTACCATATTTGCGCGCTCGACACAACTACGGCCGCCCACCCCCGAGCCCGCTCACCCCCGCAAAACCGCCCTGAACGGCGTCAACGGCCCGGCTTCTTGGTTACGGCCGCGCTCGGCTGCCACGCCACGTCATGGCGGACGCCGACGAACGACGGGAAGCGCGGCACCCCGCCGTCCGACAGCTCTTGATAGCGGAACGTGACGATCGTGCCGACCTCGGGCGGGGCGTTGCGGTCGGCGTCGGAGAGCCCGGTGCCGAGGGCGAACCGCGTGCCGTCGCGGAGCTCGACCAATAGCGCCCCCAGCCGCCCCTTGTGCTTGCCGGTGCCCGCCTGGTGCCCGACCACCCGCGCCTCGTCGTCGTGGAACCGCTTGACCTTGAGCAGCGTGTGCGAGCGGCCGACCTCGTAGCGCGAGCCCGGCCGGCGCAGCATCAGGCCCTCGCCGCCGAGCGCTTCCACCCGCACAAGCTCACGCTGCAGGTGCTCCGGGCCCGCGCAGATCTCGTGCGCGTGCGCGCTGGCGAACGCCGGCCGGCGCCGCTCGAGCTCCGCGTGGTAGTGGCGCATCCGCGCCTCGAAGTCCCCGTCGTGCCCGGGCGCGTCGAACACGAGGAACCGGATCTGCCGCCACGCGTCGCCGCCGTCCTGCCGCCGCACCACGCTCACCGTGCGCTGGAACGCCTTGCGATCGAGCCACAGCTCGCCGTCCAGCGTGAAGTCGGGCAGCCCGGCCGTGAACCACTCGGGCGCGTGATAGACGTTGCCGAGCCGCGACACGAACCGCTTGCCGTCCCAGTAGGCCCGCACGCCGTCGAGCTTCTCGCTCATCCACCAGCCGGTCGGGTCGACATCGGGCTCGTACACGTGCGCCAGCAGCAGCGGCGGCGCCTGCTCGGCCGACTCCTCGCCGTCCTCGGAGCTGGCCTTCGGGCCAGCCTTGCTGGCCTTCGGGACAGCCGGCTTCGTCGCCCCCGTCGCCCCCGCCGGCGCGCCGATCCGCGCCAGCTCGACCGCCTCGCCGCGCAGCCCCTTGAGGTGCTTGCACGTGCGCCGGTCGATCGCCCCGCCCGCGTTACGCCACGCCGGGCAGGTGCACGAGTACACCCCGCCCACGTTCTTCAGCACGTACGGCTTCGCGCCGGACCCCTTGACCTCGACCGAGTCCCCATCTGCCAGATCGGGCATGTCCCATCCTTCGCCTTCGCGGCGGGACGAGCCTACCCGCTCGCGGCGACCCGCGGCAGATCGGGCCAGAGCATGCGCGATCGATATCGAGCGCTACGGCGTCAGCAGGTCGAGCATCTTCGGCGCCAGCTGATCGCCGCTCAGCAGCGCGCGCTGCAGCACGAGCACCTGGATCCGCGGCGGCGGCCGCCCGCACACCCGGAAGGCCCTGGTCATGATCGCACGCTCGCCCTGGCGCACCCGCCCGTCGAGCACGCACGCGATCACCAGCGTGTGCAGGGCCGCCTTCTGCTCGGCGGGCAGCAATCGGCGCAGGCACTCGATGAAGCGCGGCGCGTCGTCGAGCGCCTCCGCGTCTGTCTCTCCGATCCTGCGCTTCAGGTCATCCAGCAGCTCGATCAGGTTCGGGTGGAAGTCGCGCGAGCGGACCACCGCGGTCCCGACCGCCCGCATCAACGCCTCGCGCAGCGCCGGCGACGGCTCGGGGTGCGGCGCCAGGACGAAGCCGAGCAGCTCGCTCGCCGCCGACGGCCCGATCGCCCGCAACCTCGCCTCGCGCAGCGCCCGGCGGCACACCAGCGCGTCCCACAGCGCGGTGATCGGCACGGCGACGAACGGGATCCAGGCCCGCAGCGCCGCGCGGCCGAAGATCCGCGTCAGCAGCGTGCGGGCGACGAACTTCGTCAGGCTGACCTTGGCCTTGTAGACCAGCGTCGCCAGCAAGATCCGCAGCCGCGACGCCTCGCGCCGCGGGTCGATGCCGAACATCGGCCGCGGCGGGTTCGGGATCTCGAGCGCCGCGCGGGCCAGCACCGCGGCGAAGATCTCGTCCTCGTCGTCGCCGTCGTCGCCCTCGTGGCGGACCACGTCCTGCCCGACCTCCTTGGCGCGGAACAGCGGCAGCCCGGCGGCGGCCGCCAGCTGATGCACCGAGTCGATCGCGTTCCAGTAGATCAGCGACAGCTCGACCGCCACCAGCGGCAGCGCGGCCAGCAGCGTGAGCAGCAAGAACTCGGCCCACGCGCCCCAGCTCGCGGCGCTCGGGTCGTCGCCGAGCAGCGGCTGCAGGGCGACGTTGGCGACCGCCCCGAGCCCCGCGCACACCGCCCCGACGACCGCCGCGCGGCCGACCGCCAGGTACTCGATGCGACGCAGCGCACGGCGCTCGTCCGGGTTGAGGAAGTGGACCGGGTCGCGGGCGTCGGGGCGCGCCGCCTTGCCCGCGCGGCGCTTGAAATACCGCACGGCGAGCGCCTCGACCACGCGCCGCTTCTGCGTCACAGGCCCCCGATGCTAGCGCATCCGCGGCGACCGCGGCGGCGCGCTGGCGCTCACGGCAGGGCCAGGTCGACCTTCTTGGCCAGGATCGTCTTGGCCAGCGAGCGCAGGGCCGCCTCGCGCTCGGTCGCCACGCGCAGGCGCTCGGACAGCACCTCGATGACCGCGAGGCCGATGTCGCCGCTCTCGCGCACGATCTTGCGGAAGCGGTCGGCGCCCAGCATCAGCGCCCGCACCGGCTCCTCGGTGGCGAACACCCCGGCCGTGCGCGCCGACTGGCTGAGCACCGCGACCTCGCCGCAGACATCGCCGGGCTTGAGGCGGTTGATGACGGCGCCGTCGCGCACGACCTCGACCGTGCCCTCGAGCAGGATGCACAGCGCGTCGCCTGGCGCCCCCTGCTCGAACACCGGCTGCAGCGGCGCGAACGCGACCTCGTGGCAGGCCTCGGCGATCGGCAGCAGCGCGGCCGTCGGCACCGCGTTGAACAGGCTGATCTTGCGCAGGAACATGATGCGGCCGATCAGCGTGCGCAGGCCGTGCGGCGCGCGCGAAGCGTCGATCTCCTCCTCCTCGTCGCCGCACAGCGTGCTGACCACGTTGAGCCACGGGTCGTCGATCGCCGGCCCGGGCCGCTGCAGGTCGGACGTCGAGATCGGCGACAGCTCGCGCGAGCGGGTCAGCCGCCGGCCGGCGCGGACGATCCCGCTGAAGCACTTCTGGCTCAGCGTCAGCAGCAGCTCCATCGCCGCCTCGCGGGTCGGGCCCGACGTCGGCGTCGTCGACGGATAGATGCGCATGAACACCCGCCAGTAGACGTCGCCGCCGGCGTCGCCGAGGCTGTCGACCTCGCTGTCGCTCTCGAGCCCGCGCACGATCAGCTGCGCCGCCTCGCGGTAGACCGCCATCAGCTCGCGGCGCAGGTCGGCCAGCCCCGGCTCGTCCAGCAGGGCCGTGCCCGCCACCGCGTCCTCGTCGCGCGGCCGCCCGGCCAGCCAGTAGTCGCACTCCTCCTCGAGCGGCCGCAGGCGGTCGAGCAGCAGGTGGGCCGCGTCGAGCGAGCGGCGAGCCAGCTCCGACCTCCGCATGCGCTCGCGCGAGCCCTCGAGGTACGCGTCGAGGTCGGCCAGCAGCTCGACCACCGAGCCGTAGCGGTGCTCGCGGTTCTTGCTGAGCGCGCGGCGGCAGATGTCCTCGACGCCCGGCGGGATCGGCCGGTTCGGCGCCCGCTTCGACGGCGGCTCGAGCTGCTCGACCATCACGCGCATCAGCACCTCCTTGGCGTTGGCGCCCTGGAAGGGCTGCGTGAGCGTGAGGATCTCGTAGAGGATCACGCCGAGCGACCAGATGTCGCTGCGGACGTCGAGGTCGTGGCCGGCCTTGGTGATCTGCTCCGGCGCCATGTACTCCGGCGTGCCCGCGTGCATGTGCGCCCGCGCCTGCCGCCGCCCCTGTGGGCCCATCACCTGCGCCAGGCCCCAGTCGACCAGCACGACCTCGCCGTACTCGCCGATCAGCACGTTCTCCGGCTTGAGGTCGCAGTGCAGCACCCCGCGCGCGTGGGCGTAGGCGACCGCGCGGCACAGCTCGATGAAGCAGCCGAGCAGGCGGTACATGCCGAAGCTGTGCGTCGTCGCCGGGTCGCCCTCGTGCAGCGCGTCGATGATCTGCGACAGCGGCCGCCCGGTCAGCCGCTTCATCGTGTAGTAGAGCCCCAGCGTCGGGCTGCAGCCGAGGTCGTAGGCCGGCACGATGTTCGGGTGCTCGAGCCCGCCGGTGATGATCGCCTCCTCGACGAACGCCTGCACCCGCACCGGGTCGTTGACGTGGTGCGGCGACAGCACCTTGACCGCCACGGTGCGCCGGAGGCTGCGATCGGCCCCGAGGTAGACCACGCCGCCGCCGCCGCGGCCGAGCTGGTCACCGATCGCGTAGCGGCCGTCGCCGATGCCGTCGATCGGCGGCCCGAGCTCGTCGAGACCGGGGCTCACCTGCGGCTCGACCTGGATGTCGCGGAGGTAGCGGACGATCTGCGGCTCGCTCGCGGTCACCGTCTGGCGGAGCTCCGCCATGACCGGCTCGTCCTCGTGGTCCAGCTTGTCCCACGGCCATCGCTTCGTCCCGCTCATGCGCGGACCACAGCATAACAAAGGACAGGGGCGCGCGATCGCGCTCCATGGCTCTGCGCCGCGTCGGCGCCCCCGGACACGGGGTGCCCCCCGCGGCTCGTTCCGCCCACATCGCCCGCTCCCGGCCGTCCGCGGCCGACGCTGCCGGTCACGCCTCCGCTCGCGGCGCCGCCTCGGCCACCGCCGCCAGCAGGTCGCTGATCTCGAACGGCTTGGCGATGCAGGCCACCGCCTGCAGCTGCGTCGTCCGCTGCGTCGCCCGCGTGTCGCCCGTGATCACGATCGTCGGGATGTCCGCCATCGACGGGTCGCGCAGCATCTGCTCGCGCAGCTCCCAGCCGCTCATCACCGGCATCATCAGGTCGAGCAGGATGAGGCTCGGCCGCAGGCCGGCCTGGAGCAGCAGCAGCGCCTCCTTGCCGTTCGGCGCCGTGACGACCTCGTAGCCCTCGCCCTCGAGGACCAGGCCCATCGTCTCGCGGATGTCCCTGTCGTCCTCGACCAATAGTACCGGACTCACGACGAGGTCTCCTGGCGCTCGGCGGGCCGCTCGACCACGAGCCCCTGGGGCGGCGGCGCCAGCGGGAGGTCGACCGTGAACGTCGCCCCGACGCCGAGCCGCGACTCGACCGCGATCCGGCCGCCGTGCATCTCGACGAAGCGACGGGCGATGTAGAGCCCGAGCCCGAGCCCGCCGTGGGTCTCGACCGGGGCCGCGCGCTCGAACGGGTCGAAGATCCGCTCGAGCGCCTCCGCGGCGATGCCGATCCCGCGGTCGGCCACCTGCAGGCGCGCGCCTTCCCCGTGCAGCGTGATCGTCACGTCGATCGGCCGCCCCTCCCCGTACTTGATCGCGTTCGTCAGCAGGTTGGTGACGATCTGGTCGAGGCGGGCCGGATCCCACAGGCCCACCGCCGACTCGGCCCCGTGCAGGCGGATCTGCCCCGCGGCCGCCGTCTCGCTCGCCGACAGCAGATCGATCACCGCGTCGGTCACCGCCACCAGGTCGACCTGCGACCGCTCGAGGCGGACGCGGCCGATCTGCAGGCGCGTCGTGTCGAGCATCTCCGACACCAGCAGCTCGAGCCGACGCAGCTGGCGGTGCAGCACCCCGACCGAGTGCCGCGCCGCCTCCGGCAGCTCCACGCCCTCGAGCCGGCGCAGCGCCAGCTTGGTCGCCGTCAGCGGCGTCGACAGCTCGTGCGAGGCGATGCGGATGAACTCGTCGCGGACCCGGAGCTGGCGGCTCTGCTCGCGCTCGATGGCCAGCACCCGCTCCGCGTCGAGCGACAGCGGCAGCCGCGTCCGCTCCGCCGGCTGGTCGACCACCGCCTCCCAGCTCTCGACGGCGCCCGTGGCCAGGTCGAACTTGTGCTTCAGCGTCTCGAACGACTTGCCGAACCCGGCCAGGCCGTCGTGGATGACCGCGCTGAGCGGGCAGGACACGAACGGCTCGCCGCCGGCGGCGTCCAGCCGCTCGTAGGCGCGGAGCCCGAGCAGGCGGTGCCAGCGGGCCTGGATCAGGTTGTCCTCCCACTTGACCACCTCGAGGTCGGCGAAGCCGTGGGCGACGAAGAAGCCGATCGTCTTCTCGAGCACTTCGTCGCGCGTGCGCGGTCCGCCGAGGTCGTAGCCGACCTCCTCGAGGTACTCGCGGATCCGCCGGCCCAGCTCGCGCACCAGCACCCGCACCGACGCCGGGTCGTAGAGGAACAGCGTACGCCCGAGGCCGTACACGTACGCCTCGTACAGCGCCCGGCGGAACTCGGCCGCGCGCGACGCCTGCGCCTCGCGGGCCGCCAGCGCTTGCTCGAGCTGGGCCACGCGCTGGCGGAGAGCACGAACCTCCTCCGTGTCCCCGGTTACAGCGGCGTCAGCAGGAGCCGGAGTGGGCACTTCGCTTCCCCCTGAGGCTCACGGTATCACGCCCCTCCCTGGCGGCAAGCGATGCGCGCGCGGGGCGGCACGCGCCGCAGGAGCCCGCCGCGCACCTGCGCGCGCCCGTCCCGCGAGCGGGCGGACGAGCTCAGGCGAGGAACGGCGCCAGCGTGCGCGCGAGCCCCGGCACTGCGATGCGGACGTGGGCCTCGGCCGAGTCGCGCAGGCGATCATAGGTCTTGCGCAGCGGGCCGCTGGCCTTGGCCGCGCGGCGGTCGGTGACGGTGAGCAGCGCCTGGGCGACGCGCGGCGCCTCGGTGGTGACGTGGGCGGCGAACACTTCGGGCAGCGGCGCGCCGTCGCGGGCGGCCTGCTCGCGGCTCTCGACGTACACCGGCTCGAGCGCCGCGGCGAACTCGGGCAGCAGGCGGTCGACGACGTCGGCCACCATCGACGGGCGGATCGCCGCGACCAGCTTGTAACCTGCCTTGATGGCCAGGGCCGAAAGGCCAGTCTTGCTCTTGACCTCGGCGTCGATCAGCGACGCGCACGCGCGGACCACCTGCGGACGAACGTCTTCCCGGGTGAAGATCTCGACTAAGGTGGCCATGGGCTCGCTTTATGGCCGATTTCCCGCGGCGGCGCAAGCCGACGCGCCCGCGCTGCGGGTGGCCTGAAGCGCCGTTTTTGCACCCCCCGTGGCCGCCGCGTCAAGGTCCGACGACCGCGCGCCGCACCCCGCGGCCCCGCACGCGCCCCGCCGCGCGACTCGGTGCTTCCGCACACGCCGCCGGCGAAACCTCGCCGTCGGTCCGCCGCGGGCCTCGGCGCTCGCCGCGACCGCGTTTACGGCGGGCGTGAGTGTGCCAAGATGCACGCGCGTGCCGTCCCCCCTGAACTTCGACGCACCGTTCGTCCGCGGCCTCGCGCTCGCATGCCTCGCGCTGCTCGGCGCGTGCGACCGCGACGACCGGCGCCACGAGCCGCCGACTCGCCCCGTCATGACCACGCCCGCCACGCCCAAGCCCCCGCTCCCGCTCGAGGAGGCCGCCGCCTATCCGCTGCCCGGACTCGTCGGCCCGCAGTCGATCACCTTCACCCCCGACGGCAGCGCGCTCGTTTACTTGCGCAGCCCCGAGCGCACGCTGGTGCGCCAGCTCTACCGCCGCGACCTCGAGACCGGCGAGGAGCGCCTGCTGGTCGCCCCGCCTGGCGGCGGCGCCACCGAGGCCAACCTCTCGCTCGAGGAGAAGCTGCGGCGCGAGCGGCTGCGCCAGCGCGAGCTCGGCGTCACCTCGTACGCCTGGGCCGAGGACGGCGACACCATGCTCGTCCCGCTGACCGGCAAGATCTACGTCAAGCGGCCCGAGGACGCCGAGCTGCGGCTGCTCGTCGATCCGGGCCCGGGCGCCCCGCCGGCGCTCGACGCCAAGCTCTCGCCCGACGGCCGGCGCGTCGCCTACGTCCACGACGACGAGCTGTACGTCGTCGACGTCGCCGGCGGCAAGCCGAGGCAGCTCACCAGCGGCGCGCGCGGGACCGGCAAGACGAACGGCCTGGCCGAGTACATCGCCCAGGAGGAGATGCACCGCAGCCACGGCTTCTGGTGGTCCGACGACGGCAAGCAGCTCGCGTTCGTCGAGGTCGACGAGACGCACATCCCGGTCTACCGCATCGTCCACCAGGGCAAGGACCAGGTCGGCGAGGGCGCGCAGGAGGACCACCGCTACCCGTTCGCCGGCAGCCCCAACGCGCGCGTGCGGCTCGGCGTGGTCCCGGTCGCCGGCGGCCGCGTCACCTGGATGGACCTCGGCGAGTTCGAGTACCTCGCGCGCGTCAAGTGGTTCCCCGACGGCAGCCTCACCGCCCAGCTGCAGGACCGCAGCCAGCGGCACCACCGGCTCGTGCGCCTCGACCCGCGCACCGGCGAGGCGTCGCTCCTGCTCGAAGAGACAGCCACCCCCTGGTACAACCTGCACGACGACCTGCGCCCGCTCGAGCGTGGCGCGGGCGAGCTGGCCGGCGCCTTCGTGTGGTCGTCCGAGCGGTCCGGCTTCCGCCACCTCGAGCTGCGCGGGGCCGACGGCCGGCTGATCCGCGAGCTGACCTCGGGGACATGGCCCATCGACCATGTCGTGACCGTCGACGAGGAGCGCGGCCGGGTCTACTTCACCGGCTGGCGCGAGCGCCCGACCGAGCAGCACCTGTTCATGGTCCCGCTGGCCGGCGGCGACGTCGTCCAGCTGACGCAGGGGCCCGGCGTCCACGCCGTCGTCGTCGACCGGGCCAAGCGGCGCTTCGTCGACGCGCACAGCAGCGTGCAGCACCCGACCCGGCTGTCGCTGCGCAGCCTCGACGACGGCGCGCTGATCGAGGACATCCCGGGCGAGGACGACCCGCGGCTCGCCGGCCTCGACCTGGCGCCGCCGGAGCTGGTCAGCTTCCGCAACCGCCGCGGCGACGAGCTGTGGGCGGCGATCTACAGACCTGACCCTTCGGCCATCCGCGCCGACGCCCGCGGCGCCCCGGTCCCGGCCGGTCCGCCCTACCCCGCCCTCGTCTCCGTCTACGGCGGCCCGCACGCCCAGCGCGTCGTCGACACCTGGGGCACCACCGTCGACATGCGGGCCCAGGCGCTGCGCAGCCGCGGCTACCTGGTGATCAAGATCGACAACCGCGGCAGCGCCCGCCGCGGCCTCGCCTTCGAGGGCGCGATCCACCGCGACCTCGGCCGCGTCGAGCTCGAGGACCAGGTCGACGGCGTGCGCCACTTCGCCGGCCTCGGCCTCGTCGACCCCGCGCGCGTCGGCATCTACGGCTGGAGCTACGGCGGCTACCTGTCGGCGATGGCGATGGTGCGCCACCCCGACGTGTTCCGCCTGGCCGTCGCCGGCGCCCCGGTCACCCACTGGGACGGCTACGACACCCACTACACCGAGCGCTACATGGGCACGCCGGCGGACAACCCCGACGGCTACCGCGAGAGCAGCGTCATGGCCCACGCCGGCGAGCTGCGCGGCGCCCTGATGCTGGTCCACGGCCTCATCGACGAGAACGTCCACTTCCGCCACACCTCGCGGCTCATCGGCGCCCTCATCCGCGCGCGCAAGCCCTACGAGCTGCTGCTGTTCCCCGACGAGCGGCACATGCCGCGCGGCCTCGAGGACCGCGTCCACATGGAAGAGCAGATCCTCGCGTTCATGCAGAAGCACCTCGGATGAAGTACGTCCTCAAGTCGAGCGCACCCACGCGCCAGCCGTTCGACCTCTCGCGCGAGCTCAACGCCCAGCAGCTCGCGGTCGTCGAGGCCGACCCTGGCGAGATCCTCGTGCTCGCCGGCGCCGGCACCGGCAAGACCCGCACGCTCACCTATCGCGTCGCGCGCCTGGTCGCCGGCGGCTGCCAGCCCGAGCGGATCCTCCTGTGCACATTCACCAATCGCGCCGCGCGCGAGATGGTCGGGCGGGTCGAGTCGCTGCTCGGCGTCGAGATGCGGCGCTGCTCGGCCGGCACCTTCCACCACGTCGGCAACCGGATCCTCCGCCGCTACGGCGCCGCGATCGGCCTCTCGCCCGACTTCGGCATCCTCGACCCGGAGGACGCGCGCACCCTGCTCGGCGCCGTGGTGGCCGAGTTCGGCCTGCAGACCCTGACCGCCCGCCGCTTCCCCCAGCCGAAGGTGCTGGCCAACCTCATCAGCCTGGCCGCCAACACCCGCAAGCCGCTGCTGCAGGTGGTCGAGGAGCACGGCCTGCGCCTGCTCGATCAGGCCGTCATGGTCGAGGAGGTCGCGGTCCGCTTCGCCGAGCGCAAGCGGCAGATGAACGTGTGCGACTTCGACGACCTCCTGCTCCACTGGCTGCGCCTGCTCGAGGACCCGCGGCTGGCGGAGGTCGCCGCGCTGGTGCGCTCGGCCTACGACCACGTGCTCGTCGACGAGTACCAGGACGTGAGCGCGATCCAGGGCGCGCTGGTCGACGCCATGGCCAAAGAGCACGGCAGCCTGGTGTGCGTCGGCGACGACGCCCAGTCGATCTACGGCTTCCGCGGCGCCGACTTCGCCCAGATCGCCGAGTTCCGCGCCCGTCACCCGGGCGCGCGGCTGTATCCGCTGACCATCAATTACCGCTCGACGCCCGAGGTGCTCGCGCTCGCCAATCGCAGCATCGCCCGCAACGTCAAGCAATACCCCAAGGAGCTGGTCGCGGTGAAGAAGTCGGGGCCGAAGCCGGCCGTGATCCCGCTGCGCGACGTGTTCCAGCAGGCCGAGTTCATCGCCCAGCGCGTGCTCGAGCTGCACCACGAGTACGACCTCCCGCTCTCGCGCATGGCCGTGCTCTACCGCAACCACTCGCACAGCCTCGAGCTGCAGGTCGAGCTGACGCGGCGGCAGATCCCGTACACCGTGCGCAGCGGCCTCCGCTTCTTCGAGCAGGCCCACATCAAGGACGTGGTCGCCTACCTGCGCGCGCGCCAGAACCCGCAGGACAGCCTGTCGTGGATCCGCCTGTTGCGGCTGTGGCCGGGCGTCGGCGCGCAGACGGCCGAGCAGCTGGCGGTGCTGCTGGCCAAAGAGACAGCCGCGGGCACCGCCTCGTCGGCGCAGGTGCTGGCCGAGCAGGCCGGCCAGGCGCGCGGGCGGGCCCGGCCGGCGCTCGAGCGGCTGGCCGAGCTGTGGGCGCTCCTCGAGAACCCCGACCTGCGCAGCCCCGGGGCGATGATCCGCGAGGTCGTCGCCCGCCACTACGGCGAATACACCGAGCGCAACTTCCCCAACGCCGCCGCGCGCAAGGACGACCTCGAGCACCTCGCCGGCTACGCCGAGCGCTACGACGGCGCCAACGAGTTCCTCAGCGAGCTCGCGCTGGTCCAGGGCATGAGCGCCGAGAACGTGCTCGGCGCCGAGGAGCCCGACGACATGCTGGTGCTGTCGACCGTCCACCAGGCCAAGGGCCTCGAGTGGCCGATCTGCTTCGTCCTGTGGCTGGCCGAGGGCCGCTTCCCGATGGCCACCTCGGTGCGCGACCCGGCCGACCTCGAGGAGGAGCGGCGCCTGTTCTACGTCGCCGCCACCCGCGCCGCCGACGAGCTGTACTGCTGCTATCCCGTGATCGAGGAGACCCGCGACGGGCCGTCGCACATCATGCGCCCGAGCCGCTTTTTGGTCGAGATCGACCACAACCCGGCGGTGTTCGAGCGCTGGCAGATCGAAGAGGCGCCGGCGACCGGCTGACCTCGGGGGCATGTCCGCGCGGACATGCGCCCTGGAGCATGTTCGCTCGCACATGCCCGGACGGACACACCGAGGATTTGCCGCCCGCTCCGCGGCCGATCTCGCCGCAAGAATTGCCGGCGCGGGCGGATCGGCGGGAGAATCACCGATCGGTCAATCGGCGGCGAATCGCCGCAGGGCACGAAAAAGGCCGCCCCGGACGGGAGCGGCCTCTTTCTTCGCCACGTGCGACCCTTCGGGGTCGAACGGCCTACAGGTCGTAGGGGCGAACGGTGCTGCGGTTGTTGCTCTTGCAGCGCTCGATCGCGGCGCCGAGCAGCTCGTGGACCTTGTCGGACACGGCCTGGATCAGCTCGCCATCGCTGCGGAGACCCGCGTCACGGATGACGTCCTTGACCTTGCTGCCGACGACGAGGATTTCCTTGGGTGCCTTGTTCTTGGTTGCCATTGTTGGTTCTTTCGCTCGTACGTCCGTGCGGACGAGAATGGGGAGGAGGTCGCGGTAGATCGGAGAAGCCCGACCTCGTTGCTCGGCAAGGACCATAATCCGGAACATGTGCTCTGCAAAGGCAAATTTGCAGCGTAGGAGCCAACTTTTTTCGGGGAGGGCCAGCGGGGAGGGGGTAGCGGCCCGTGTACCTTAGGTCTCGCGGACCAGTCGGAGCCGGCGATCGCACCTTCGACGCCGCGCTTGCGAGCACGCTAAATCGGCGAAATTCCATGAATCTGGCCCTCTACGCGCCGCCGCGGCCGCCGAATTGCTCGACGTCGGCGCGCCGCAACTCGTTGCTGCGAGCAGAGTCCGATCTCCCTGAAGCCCGCGTCACAGCCTGCGAGGGCCCAGAGATCGCATCTGCCCCGCCGCCGTGTAGCTCGCCGGGCAGGTCTGTTGCGACCTTGCCTTTCCTTCCTTTAAGAGGAGGAGAGGCCCTCGCAGGCGACCGACCATGCGGACAGCAACGCGGCCGCACGGGGGCCAGTGGCCGCGGCGAACAGGGATCTGCGGTCCACGGACGGACGCGACAGCGTGATCGCCAGGTGATCCGCAGGCGGTGAACGCCACCGAGATCCCCACTCGACGATCATCGCCGCCCCCCGCTCGGTGTTCGGCTGTTCGGCCGCTTCGCCGAGCGCACCGGCTTCGAGGAGCAGCTCCTCGAGGTCGAGGGAATCGAAGCCAGCGCCGCCGCCGAGACCCTCGTCGCCGTCGCCGCCGAGGCGGAACAGATCGACGTGGACGAGGCTCGGGCCGCGGCCGTGGTGGACCATGCAGAGCGTGAAGGTCGGGCTCTGGACCCGACCGGGATGAGACACGCCGAGGCCGACGGCGATCGCACGGGTCAGCGTCGTCTTGCCGGCGCCCATGGGGCCGTGGAGCAGCACTACGTCGCCCGCCTGCAGACAAGCCCCGAGCGCGCGCCCGCGCAGCGTCAGGGCCTCCTGGTCGAGGTCGGTGAATTCCAGCGATCGTGCGCCGCCGTCGTCGGCACCTGCGCCCCTGTCCGTCGGCCCTGCGCTCACGCCGCGAGTGTACACGCCACACGCGGGAGGAGCGGCCTTGTGCGCCGCGAAACTCCGGTGGTACAGGGCTGGTCCGATGCTCGCAGTGGGCTCTCGACTCCTCCGCCGCGCCGCCGCGTGCGCCCTCTTCGGCGCCGTCGCGTGCGAGCCGGCGGCGGCGCCGGAGCGGCGGGTGCCGGAGCCGGGCGACCCGCTGCGGCCGCCAGACGTCCGCGGCCCGATCCCCGCCGGCATCAAGCTCGCCGACTACGTCCTCGACGCCAGCCTCGACGCCGAGAAGCACACCGTCAGCGGCACCGCGCGGATCACCTGGCGCAACCACACCCGCGCGCCGGTCGACTCGCTGGTGCTCCACCTCTATATGAACGGCTTCCGCGCCGAGGACACCGCGTGGATGGCCGAGGCCCGCGGAGCGCACCGCGGGGCGCGCCAGGACAAGGGCGAGGGCAAGTGGGGCTACATCGACGTCCGCGCCGCTCGCCTGCTCGCGCACGGCCCCACCGCCGACTTCAAGGCGCCCGAGCAGCGCGACGCCGCCGCCACGCCGCTCGCGCTGGTCGAGGGCGCCGACCCGAGCCTCGGCACGCTCGCCCTGCCCCGCCCGGTCGGCCCCGACGAGGCCGTCACCGTCGAGCTCGACTTCTTCACCCAGCTGCCGCGGGTGTTCGCGCGCACCGGCTACGACGGCGACTTCCACATGGTCGGCCAGTGGTACCCGAAGCTGGCCGTGCGCCACGAGGGCGGCTGGCAGGCCCACGTCTTCACCCTGCACAGCGAGTTCTACGCCGACTTCGGCGACTACGAGGTCCACCTGGATGTCCCCGAGGACATGGTCGTCGGGGCAACCGGCGTGCTGGTCGAGGAGCGGCCGCCGGAGGGCGGGCGCAAGCGGCTGCACTACCGCGCCGACACCGTGCACGACTTCGCGTGGGCGGCCTCGCCCGACTTCCTCGAGTACGGCGACATGTGGCGCGACGTCAGGATCCGCCAGCTGATCCCGCGCGCGCTCGCGGCCGACGCCCAGCGCCACCTCGACGCCCAGATCGCCGCGCTCGAGAGCATGGACGCCCGCTTCGGGCCCTACCCGTGGTCGACGATCACGATCGTCCACCCGCCGGAGACCGCCGGCGGGGCCCAGGGCATGGAGTACCCGACGCTCTACACCACCTCCGACATCCTGCGCCTGCCGCTGCCGCTGCGCCTGCTCGGGATCCACGAGCTGCTCACCGGCGAGTTCACCACCATCCACGAGTTCGGTCACCAGTACTTCCAGGGCCTGCTCGCCTCCGACGAGGCGACCCAGCCGTGGCTCGACGAGGGCATCAACTCGTTCTCCAACACCCTCGCGCTCGACGACTGGCTCGGCGACGACGCCAGCGTCGCCCGGATCGGCAACCAGCGCGTCTCGACCGTCGACATGATCCGCGTCGCCCTCCCGGCCAGCGCCGAGCTCGACCCCGTCGACCGCCCCGCCGACGCCTACCGCGACTTCACCGGCACCTTCGGCGGCACCGTCTATCGCAAGACCGCGGCCGTGTTCCACACCCTGCGCGCGCTGGTCGGCCCGGACAAATTCGACCGCGCCTTCCGCGTCTACTGCGACACCTGGCGCTTCCGCCACCCGACCGGCGACGACCTGCGGGCCGTGCTCGTGCGCGAATTGGGCCCGAAGGTCAGGATCTCCGAGACAGGTCCCGACGGACAGCCGGTCGACCTCGACGTCGCCGACTTCCTGCAGCAGGGCATCGAGACCACCGCCGCGGTCGACTTCGCCGCGGCCCGGGTCGCCAACCGGCGAGCCGTCGGCGACGGCGGCTGGCACCGCGGCCAGGACGGCGCGCTGGCGCTGATCGAGCCGGAGGCGAAGCCCGACGGCGAGGAGCTCGAGGATGCCGCCAGCGAGGGCTTCGCGCTGATCGTGCGCGAGGGCGAGTTCCGCGTGCCGGTCGAGCTCGAGTTCGAGTTCAAGGGCGGCGAGCGCGAGCGGCTGTGGTGGGACGGCCAGGCCCGCTACCGCCTGTTCACCTTCCCGGGCAAGAAGCTGACCGGCGTCGCCGTCGACCCCGACGACAAGCTCTTGCTCGAGGGCGAGCGCCTCGACAACCGCCTGCGCGTCCCCGGCTCGCGTCAGCGCGACGGCATCAGCGATCCGGCGGCCCGCTTCAGCGAGGCCGTCGACCTCGCCCTGCTCGGAGGTCTCGGCCTGTGAAGGCGCTGCGCCGCGTGCTCCGCGTGCCGGGCCTGTGGCTCGGCCTGTGCGCGCTGCACCTCGGCCTCGCGTGGGGCCTGGCCCAGCCGGTCGCCGGGGCCGTGCGCACCGCCATGGGCGGCCACACGTGGACCGATCCGCACCGTCTGATCGCCGCGCTCGCCGAGCTGCTGGCGCAGAGCCCCGCGATCGTCGCCGTGTTCGCCGCCGCCACCGTCGCCAGCGGCCTGCTCGGCGCCGCGATCGCCCTGCTCGTCCGCGGCGGTGTGCTGCTCCGCCTCGACGACGCCAGCGACCGGGGCAGCCGCGCCTGGGCCGAGTTCGGCCGGGCCAGCCTCGGCAACCTGCCCGTGCTGGCGCTGATCGGCCTCTACGGCCTGGTCCTCCGCCTCGTCCTCAGCTTCGTCGCCAACGCCTTGGCCGGCGCGCACGCCCTCGTCGAGCTGGTCGTGCTCGTCCTCCTCCTCACCTTCGCCACCTGCGCCGGCGACCTCGCGGCCGCCCGCCGCGTGCTCCGCGGCGAGCGCGGCGTCCACCCCCGCGAGTACGTGCGCGCCTGCGTCGACGTGGCCAGGAGCCCGCGCCTGTGGCTGGCCTCCGGCGCGCTCACCCTCGCCCGCTGGGCCGTCGCCGGCGCGATCGTCCTGGTCGCCGTCCACGGCGCCGGCGAAGCCTGGGCTTCCTGGTCCGCCCGCGGTCTCGCCTGTGTCGCCGTGTTCCTCGCGCTGTGGCGCATGGCCGTCGCCGTCGAGGCCAGCCGCCGCGCTTGAGCGGGCCGCGCCTGTCTCTCGAGACAGATGCCAGGCCCCGCGCCCGTGACAGGCGGCGTGGCCCCCCAGACTCCCGCGCCAGCGGCCGGATCACGTCGCCCGATGCATGTCTCGTGAGACATCCGAAGGCCGCGCGGTCTCGGCACATGTCTCTCGCGACATACCCGTTCCACGCCCCGACCCATGCCTCTCGAACCTCTTCCGGCCCGCACCGTCGCCGACCCATGGCCTTCGCGCCGAGCCGCTCCGTGACCTGTCCCTCAGGGCATCGCCCGCCCCGCCCTCCGCCGGCACATGTCCTTCGAGACAGCGTCCAGGCCGAGCCGCTCGACCACGTCGCTCGGGTCATCCGCCCTCCGCCGGCACATGTCCTTCGAGACAGCATCCGGGCCGAACCGCTCGACCTTGCCGCCCAGGTCATCCCCCATCCGTCCCTTCGCCCGCACATGTCCTTCGAGACAGCATCCTGCCCGTGCTGCGTGACAAAATGTCTCTCCGGCAGCCCGCACCGGCCTCTTACGGCGTCATTACGGCCTGAAGCTCCTGCAGGTGCTCCTGACCGCCGGACAGCGCCGACCCGCGCCGGTGCGGGATCGCCGTGGCGTCGTGCCCCGGCTTGCTGCTCGCCGCCTCCCAGCGTGCTAGCGTGCCTTCTCATGCGCGTTGATATCGTCCCCTGGTTGTTCGTGCTCGCGGCCTGTGGCGCCGCGACCGAGGTACCGGCCCACCCCGCCCCGTCTCCCGTCATAGCGACGACGAAGCCCGTATCGGACCCGGCGCCCGCGCCGGCCGTGGCCACCGTCGGCGTCCGCCTCCGGGGCCACGACGGGTCCCCGTTGCAGCAGGCCGCCTTCACGCTCTACCGCAACGGCTTCATGAAGCCGGTCGCCAGCGGCCCGCTCGCGGCCGACGGCAGCTTCCGCGCCGACGTCGAGCCCGGCGTCTACTTCCTCAGCGTCGCCGCCGTCGACCACGCCCAGCTCACGCAGCCCCTGCTGGTCGACGGCGCCGTGGAGGTCGAGGGCAACCTCGGCACCTACGCGCGCCCGGAGCCCGGCGAGGCGCTCCAGCTCAACCTGCAGTGGCTCGACGCCGACCGGGCCACCCTCGCCAGCGACTCCCGCTCGGCCGCCCGCACGCCCGCCGGCACCTATCGGCTCGACCTCGCCGACCGGCCGAAGCGGGCCACGACGCTGCGCTACCAGCTCGGCTCCCGCGGTCGCACCTACAACGGCCCGCTCGCCGACCGCTACGAGAGCGACGGCGGCGGCGATTACTGGTCGGTGGTCGACCTCGCCGGACGCGACGCGCTCGAGCTCGACCTCGCCAGGCTGCCCCCGGCGGGCAAGGCGGCGCGGCTCGAGTGGCGCGGCGAGCGGCCGGAGCTGCGAGCCGTGCGGACCTACCGCGAGGCCTGGGAGCCGCGGGTCGCCGCGCTGCAGCGCGCCATGCTGCGCGACGACGGCAACATCCTCGCGCCCGACGCGACCGAGACCGCGACCATGGCCGCGCTGGCCGCCGAGGCGTTCGCCGAGGCCGACGCCGCCGGCAGCGAAGACGAGCGCGTGCTGCTGCGCCTCGCCCACCTCGACCTCTTCGCCGCTTACGACGACCACGCCGACGCCCGCGAGCGCGCCGACTGGGTGCTGGCGCACGTCGACCCGCTCGACCCCCGGCTCGGCGCGTTCTGGAACGTGAACAACCTCTTATACCGCGTGCTCGACTCCGCCGACGAGACCTTCGCCGCGCGGGCCGAGGCGTGGCTCGCCCACGCGCAGGACAACCCCGACATCGGGACCGCTCTCGGCGCGATCGAGTTCCTCGTCCACCGGGCCCACGAGCGCGGCCTCGACGGCCGCGTCGCCGAGCTCTACGCCCGCGCCCGCGAGCCGCGGTTCGCCGGCACCTACACCCTCAAGCGGCTCGAAGAGCAGTTCGATCCGGACCGCAAGCTGCAACGGGGCAAGCCTTTCCCCGGGTTCGAATTCCCCGCGCTCGCCGCCGGCGCCCCGCCCGTGGCCCAGGCCGACCGCCGCGGCCGGCTCTACTTGATCGAGTTCTGGGCCACCTGGTGCGGCCCGTGCGTCGCCGAGATGCCCGCGCTGCACGCCGCCTACGCCGCCGTCAACGGCCTCCAGGCCCCGTCCGGCGAGGACGGCCTGCGCAAGCTCGGCGCGGTCGAGCGCCCGAAGCTCGAGTTCGTGTTCGTCTCCTTCGACCAGAGCCCCGCCGAGGTCGAGAAGTTCCGCGCGCAGCACTGGTCGATGCCGTGGACGCACGCGTTCGTCGGCCGCGACGGCGACGACGAGGTGATGGCGCGCTACGGCTTCTCGGGCGTCCCGACCGGCGTCCTCGTCGACGGCGCCGGCACCATCGTCGCGCTCGGCGGCGACCTCCGCGGCGAGGCGCTGCTGCCCACGCTCCAGCGCGCGCTCGCGGCCGGCTCCGGCGACGCCCGCCAGCATTGACCTCGAGGCCATGGAGGCGGTCCAGGGGGCCGCGGAGCGGGCCCGCGTCGCGCTCGATCTGCCACGTGCCCCTATGGACATGCCCTCGTAGACATGAGCAGGAGGACATGTCCCCGTGCGCATGAGCTGAGAGCCTGTCCCCCGATCTACTCCTCCTCGTCGCCCGCGTACGGCCGCGGCGCCAGGCCGACGTCCGCCAGCACCGCGTAGGCCGCGGGGATGACGACGAGCACCAGCACCGTCGACGCCGCCAGGCCGAACACGATCGACGCCGCCACCGGCACCAGCGACTGCGCGTGGCGGCTGGTCTCGAACATGATCGGGAACAGGCCGGCGATGGTCGTCGCCGACGTCAGCAGCACCGCGCGGAAGCGGTCGCGGCTGGCCTGGCCGGCGGCGGCCGCGGGCGAGTCGCCGCGGACGCGGGCCATGTTGATGAACTCCATCAGCAGGATCGAGTCGTTGACCACCACCCCCGAGATGGCGATGAGGCCGAAGATGCTCTGCGACGACAGCGGCATGCCCATCAGCAGGTGGCCCCAGACCACCCCGACGAACGCGAACGGGATCGCCAGCATGACGATCAGCGGCGCCACGAAGCTGCGGAACTGCAGGCTCAGCAGGGCGAACACCGCGAACAGCCCGATCAGCATCCGCGTCAGCATCGAGCTCAGCGCCTCGGCCGACTGCTTGGCCGCCCCGCCGGCCGCCAGGCGCACGTCGGGGAACTCGCGCTCGATCTCCGGCGCCGCCTCGGCCATGAAGCGGCTCATCACCTCCGACGCGTTGGCCTCCTCCGCCGACACGTTGCCGGTCACCGTCACCGTGCGCACGCTGTCGCGGCGGTTGAGGCGGGCGAAGCTGCTCGACAGCTCGATGGTGGCGATCGACCCGAGCGGCATGTTGACGCCGGGCGCGACCGTGATCGGCATCAGCTCGAGGTCGGCCATGGTGTCGCGGCCGCGGTGCTCGAGCTCGACGTAGAGCTCGTAGTCCTCGCCGTGGGTGTGGAACGTCTGGACCGACACGCCCGTCAGCGCCGAGCGGACCTGCTGGGCCACCGCGCTGCCGGTCAGCCCGTGGGAGCCGGCGCCCGGGCGCAGGCGCACGCGCACCTGCTCGCTGCCCGGGTCGAGGTTGTCGCCGACGTCGAACACCCCTGGGTTCTGCATGAACCACGCCTGGATCCGCTGCGACACCTCCTTCGCCCGCTCGAGATCCTCGCACTGGATCTCGACCTCGATCGCGTTGCCGGCCGGGCCGCCCCGCGTCCCCGCGGCGAACTTCGTCACCGCCGCGCTCGGCAGCGGCCCCGTCTCCTCGCGCCACGCCTTCGAGAACGCGTCGAGCGTGGTCGAGCGCGACTCGATGCCGAGCAGGTCGACCGACACCGTCGCCAGGTGCGGCCCCGACTCGTCGGTCACGTCGGCGTTGTAGTTGAAGCGGGCCGACACGTTGCGGACCAGCGGCTGCTGCTCCGGCTGCTCCGGCGTCAGCTTGTCGTTGACGCGCCAGGCCGCGGCGACCACCCGGTCGACCTCCTGCTGCGTGCGCTCCAGCGGGGCCCCCGGCGGCAGCGCCAGCCGGAATTCGGCGACGTCGCCCTCGGCCGCCGGGAACGCCACGTAGCGCAGGCGCCCGCTCGTCAGCATCCCGACCGAGCCGAGCAGCAGCGCCACCATCAGCCCGAGCGTCGCCCAGCGGTGACGGACGGCGAAGTCGACCGCCCCGCCGAGCCGGCGCTCGCGGAAGCGGGCGAACCCCGCGTCGAACCACGCGCGCGCCTTGCTCTTGTGGTTGGGGTCGATGTCGCGGAACGCGTGCGCGAGGTGGTTCGGCAGGATGAAGAACGCCTCGATCAAGCTGACCGCCAGCACCGCCACCAGCACGATCGGGATCACCTGCAGCACCCGGCCGATCCGGCCCTCGATGCCCATCAGCGGCACGAACACCGCCACCGTCGTCAGGAACGACGACACCACCCCCGACGCGACCTCCTTGACCGAGTCGACCGCCGCGCGCATCGCCGACGCGCCGCGCTCGCGGTGGGCCGCGAAGTTCTCGGCGAACACGATCGCGTCGTCCATCACCAGGCCGAGCGCGACCAGCATCCCCATCATCGTCATCATGTTGACGGTCTGGCCGAGCTGCCCGAGCACCCACAGCGACCCGAGCACCGACACCGGCAGGCCGGCCGCGACCCAGAACGCCAGGCGCACGTGGAAGAACAGCCACAGCGTCACGAACACCAGCAGGAGCCCCTGCCACGCGTTGGTGAACAGCAGCCCGATCTGGTCGGCCACCGCCGAGGCCACGTTCTGCGTCAGCGTCAGCTTCACCCCGTTCGGCTTGCGCAGCTCCTGGTCGGCGAGGAACGCCTCGATCGCGGCCAGCACGTCGAGGCTGTCCTGCCACGCCGTCTTGGTGATCCCGAGCGTGCAGGCGCGCTCGCCGTTGAACTGCGTCTGCTCCTCCTCGACCGCGAACGTGTCCTCGATCCTCGCCACGTCGGCGAGCCGGATCTCCGCCCCCCCGGCCGCGCCCTTGACCACCAGCTCGGCCAACGCCGACACGTCGGTGCGCTTGTCCGAGTAGCGGACCAGGATGTCGCCGCCGGCGCGCTCGATCGTCCCGATCGGGCTGTCGACGCTCTGGGCCTGCACGGCGGCCGCCACGTCGGCGACCGTCAGCCCGTGGCGGGCCAGCGCCGACTGCTTGAGCTGGATCAGGATCTGGTGGGTCGAGAAGCCCGCGATCGCCACCTGGGCGACGTGCTCGTCGCGCAGCAGCTCGCGGCGCAATTGCTCGCAGTACAGCTTGAGGTCCTGGGCCGACATCGGCCCGGTCACCGCGATCGAGGCCACCGGCGCGCGGCGGGTCGCGGCCGCCACCACCGGCGGGTCGAGGTCGGGCGGCAGGTCGCGCAGCCCGTCGACCGCCGACTTGACGTCGGCCAGCACGTCGGCGAGCGGCACCTTGTCCTCGACGTCGATCGTGATCGTCGCCGAGCCCTCGCGCGCCTGCGACGTCATCACCGCCACCCCGTCGAGCCCCGCGATCGCCTCCTCGATGCTCTGGACCAGCGTCTCGTCGACGATCTCCGCGTCGGCGCCCGGGTAGGCCGCGGTGATGCGGATCTGCGACGGCTCGAACTCCGGGTACGACTCGCGCCGGAGCCCCGGCAGCGCCACCAGGCCGAGGATCAGGAACACCAACATCAACAAGTTTGCGGCCGTCGGGTGCCGCGCGAAGTAGACGATCACGACGCCTCCCCGCGGGCCGCCCGCTGCAGCGCGGCGGTCCCCTCGTCATCGACGCGCGGCGCCAGCAGCATCCCCGCCAGCGCCGGCACCAGCTCGGTCAGCACGATCTTGTCGCCGGCCTGCACCTCGCCGGTCACGCACACGTACTCCTCCTGCACCAGCGTCGCCTCGACCTTGCGCAGCTCGAGCTTGTCCTCCGCGCCGACCACGTGCAGCGTCCCGTCGTGGTAGGCCGCGCGCGGCACCGCCAGGCAGTCGGCGCGCGGCGGCCCGCGCAGCTCGACCTCGACGTACAGCCCGCGGTTGAGCCGCGGCCCCTGCGGCTGCGCGCCGGGCTCGCGGGTGTCGTCGACCTGGACCACCGCGATCATCATCCGCGTGTTCGGGTCGATGCCGCCGAACCGGCGGAACTTGCCCTTCCACGTGCGCTGCAGGCCCTGGCCCTCGAGCCGCACGATCGCCTCGATGCCCTCGAGCCGCGACGGCCCGCCCGGCTGCGGCGGCGGGTCGTCGGGCTTGCGCGGCGGCAGCAGCGAGCCGAGGCTGCCGACCGGCACCTGCGCCGGGATCTCGAACACGTCGATGCCGTCGCCGACGATCAGGGCCTGCCCGCCGGTCACCACCTGCTGCAGCGCCGCGTTGACCTCGCGCAGGCGCATCGTGAACGGCGCCACGATCTCCGTCTTCGCCAGCTCGAGCTTGGTCGTCGCCACCCCGGCCTGTTGCTGCTCGAGCTGCGCCTCGAGCACGCGGCGGGTCGCCGGCAGCTCGCCGAGCGTGTTGCGATACGACTGCACCGTCTTCTCGGCCGTGATCACCGCCTTCTCGGCGACCTCGACGTCGGTCAACGGCGCCGCGCCTTGCTCGTACAACGAGCGCACGCGCTCGAGCTCGCCGCGGGCCAGCTCGAGCGCGCGCTCGTCGATCTTCAGGTTCGACGCCGCGCTGGTCTCGCGCGCCTTGATCTCGGCGATCTGGGCCCGCACCGCCTTCACCACCGCCTCCGAGCGGCCCTGCTCGATCGCGTAGCTGCCGGGGTCGATCTTCAGCAGCACCGTCCCCTCCTGGACGATCCGCCCGACCTCGAGCCGGTCCGCCACCTCGACCACCGTGCCCGACACCTGCGCCAGCGCTTGCCACTCGCGCTGGGCCTCGACCGCGCCGTAGCCGACCACGCGCGGCACCACCTCGAGCGGCGCCAGCTCGAGCACGCGGACCGGGCGGCCTTGCAGGGCCGCGCTGCGCTGGCGGGGCGCCGCGCGGGTCGCTTGCAGCCACGCGTACACGCCGACGCCGACCAGGACGAAGGCGACGAAGGTGGCGACGCTGCGGAACAGGGGCTTGTCGTTGCTGGGAGTCGACATGCGTCGACGGCGAATTTACACCGTCGCTCGCACCGGCGAGCGCAGCCGCGCCGCCGCCGCCGCCGCGATTACGATCCCGTTACAACATGTCCGAAGATTCATGTAGCCGCATGCACGCGGCGCCGTGCGGAGATTCCCCTACGTCGTCTCGCGGGCCAGCGCCGAGAAACTCGCCCCGGTGCTACACGTGGACGCCCGGGTCGTCGCGCTCCGCGTCGCGCGCCATCGCCCCCCCGAGATCGGCCCGCGTGATCCCGCGGAACCGTCGCTGCCGCCCTGCCAGCAGCCAGCCGAGCCGCGGCCGCACCTCGAGCAGGATCGCCTGCTCGACTCCGTGGCGGTCCTGCGGCGTCAGCAGCATCGACGGGCGGAACAGGCCGGTGCGGAAGGAGCCCAGCGCGATCACCTTCGCCTCGAGCTCGCCCTGCGTCTTCGAGGAGCCGACGTGCGACCGGGCGTCGGCGCCGACCGTCCCGAGCAGCGCGAACGACTCCCCACCCTGGTCGCGGCACGCCGTCGCGCGCCGCTCGTCGCCCCGGGCGTCGTGGCCGGCCGGGGACCGCCGTGCTAGACGGACCGCCGATGTTTTTTCACACCCTCCGCGACCGCTGGCACGAGGCCTTCGAGCCGATCGGCAACCTCGTCCGGATAGCCCGGGAACCCTACCGATTCCTCGACGATCTCCGGCGCCGCCGCGGCGAGCTCGCCGAGCTGCGCCTGGCCGGCATACCGACCGTGCTCGTGTGCAGCGAGCCCGAGACCGTGCGCCAGATCCTCACCGGCTCCTACGATCAATTCGAGCGGTACGCCGGCGGCGTCGAGCTGTTCGTCGACCCGCTCGCGCTGATCCTCACCGACGACGAGCACCACCGCCAGCGGCGCAAGCTGCTGAACCCCGCCTTCAACGCCGAGAGCGTCCGCGCCTTCGGGCCGACCATGCTCGAGATCGCCGACCGCGTGCTCGACGGGCTGCCGCAGGGCGCCACCTTCCCGCTGATCGGCCCGATGCAGGACATCACCATGCGCGTCATCCTGCGCTGCCTGTTCGGCGTCGCCGAGGGCCCGCGCTTCGAGGAGCTGCGGGCCCTCGTCATCGAGTACCTGCAGCGGGTGTTCGGCCCCGAAATGCTCGCCCTCGGCACCGTGCTCACCCCGACGCAGGCCCACGCGACGCTGATGCGGCTCAGCCGGCGCGCCCGGGGCTCCGCGCCGAACGCCCCGTTCACGCCGTCACGCCTGCCGGTGCAGCGGATCGCCGACCGGCTCGGCCGGATCCACGCGCTGCTCGAGGTGGAGATCGATCGCTGCCTCGCCGAGGGCCCGGAGCACCGCAGCGACGTGCTCGCGCTGATGTTGCGGGCCCGCTTCGCCGACGGTCGGCCGATGTCGCGCGAGGAGCTGCACGCCCAGCTCCTCATGCTCGTCATCGGCGGCTACGAGACCACCTCGCTGTCGCTGTGCTGGGCCGTCCACTGCCTCGTGCGTCACCCCGAGGCGCTGGCCCGCGTGCGCGCCGAGGTCGCCGAGGTCATGCAGGGCGGCTTCGACCCGGCGAAGGTCCGCGACCTCCATTACCTCGGCGCCGCGATCGCCGAGTCGATGCGGCTCTACCCGATCGGCATCGGCGTGTCGCGCAAGCTCAAGCGGCCGATGCGGCTGCTCGGCCGGGACCTCGCGGCCGGCACGATCGTCATGCTCAGCGTCTACCTCATCCAGCGTCACCCCTCGCTGTGGAGCGAGCCCGACGCCTTCAAGCCCGAGCGCATGCTCGACCGCAAGCCGTCGGCCGCCGTCCACTTCCCGTTCGGCGGCGGCGTGTGGCGCTGCCTCGGCGCCGCGTTCGCCGAGCACGAGATGCGGATCGTCCTCGCCCGACTGTTCACGCGCTTCGCGGTCGAGCCCGACCCCGACCACCGGGTCCACGCGCAGCAGAAGGGCATCACCGCCGGCCCGAGCGGCGGCCTCCCGGTGCGCGTGGCCCCGATCGCCTAGCGCTCGAAGCGGTGGCCGCAATTGGCCGGCTGCATGCCGTTTTGCGGCGAGCCGAGCCACATGTCCTGGAGGACCAGTTGACTGCCCTCGATCGAGAACGTGCCGACCCCCTCGACGTCGGCCGGCACGTAGTTGCCGCCGGTCGGCGTGATCGTGAGGTCACCGGTCTCCAGGTCGTAGGTGTAGTCGGACCAGTAGTCGAAGTAGACCTCGAACGGGAACCACGTCACCCGGACCTCGCCGCTGGCGCGGAACCACAGCTCCTGGATCGCCGACTCCGGCGCCACCTCGGCCCCCCCGCCGCACGGCAGCTGCGCCACCTCGTGCCAGATGCCGACGAACGGGTTCGTCTCGGGCGTGTACACGAACACCTCCGTCGTCAGCACCTTGCGCCCGGCCTCGACGTCGGCCGTCACCGTGAACACCGTGCCCGGCGCGACGTCGGCCGCGATCGTCAGCGCCCCGGCGGCGTTGATGGTGGCGCCCTCGGCGGGGCTGACCGAGTAGGCCACGCAGGCCTCGACCGGCATCTTGATGTAGCAGCACTCGATCGCGCCGACCGACAGGTCCAGCATCTGACCCGGCTTCGCCTCGTAGCTCTGGCCGAACACGTTGAAGCCGAGGCTGCTCACGACCTCCTCGGACAGCGGCGGCAGGGCGCACACGCCCTCGGTCGGATCCTCGGTCGTCGAAGGGCCTGCGGTCTCGTCCGTGGTCTCGCCGGTCGTCGGGTCCGTGGTCTCGCCGGTCGTCGGGCCCGTGGTCTCGCCGGTCGTCGGGCCCGTGGTGTCCGTCGTCGTCACCGCCGTCGTCGAGCCCTCGCTCGTCCCCGCGGTCGTCGTCGACGAGGTCGACCCGGTCGTCTCGGTCCCGCCGGTCTCGTCGCCTGAATCTTGCGGGCACCCGGCCAGGGCCAGCGCCGCCATAAGGGTCGTAAGTCTCTGCATGGCCCGGACCCTACCACGCGGCGATCCTCGCCGCCGCGCGCAAGATCGCCTATATCGGCCCGCGCGAGCGCCTACGGCCCGTTTTGGCGCGATCGCACGATCCGGTCCAGACTGTCGCCAGGAGGACTTCGCAATGCGACGGTCTCAGCTCACTGTCGGCCAGTTCATGACCCGCAATCCGTCCGTCATCGACGGCGGCCTCAACCTCGTCGACACGTACACGCGCATGTTCCAGCTCCAGGTCCGGCACCTCCCGGTCTATAGCCAGGGTCATCTCGTCGGCATCGTCTCCGACCGCGACATCGGCCATATCCTGGCCGTCCAGGGCCTCGACCCCCAGCACACCACCATCGAGTCGGTGTGCACGCCCGACCCCTACGTCTGCGACCCCGACAGCCCCCTGGCGGGGGTCGTCGCGGACATGTCCGAGCGCAAGATCGGCGCCGCCATCGTCATGCGCGACGGTCGGCTCGAGGGCATCTTCACCGTCGTCGACGCTCTCGAGGTCCTGCTCGTCCTCCTCAACGACGAGACCCGGGCCGCCGTCTGAGCGCGCCTGTCCCCGCGGACAGCTCACGCGGGCGCGCCGGCGCCCGCTGCGAGACGATCGGCCGCACCCGAGCGACCTGTCCTCGCGGACGATCCACCGACCGGCTCGTCGCGCGCGGCCGAGGCGTCGCTCGCGGCTCATCCTCGAGCCTCCGAAACAACCTGTCCCTTCAGCCAGCTCCACCACTCCGCGGCGACCTGTCCCTTCGGCCATCCGCGCGCGCCCTCGCGCCCGGCGGACCGCTCCGCAGCCGCTGGCCGCCGAACGGCCGGCTTGAGGCCGGCCCACGCGCTGGCTACCCTCGTCGGCATGCTCCGGTCGAGCTCGCTCGCCCTCGTCCTCCTCGCGTGGCCCACGCGCGCCGCGGCCGACGTCTTGCCCGAGGCCGAGCGACCGCACGACTGGGAGCCGCGCGATCCACCGACACCGGCCCCGCCGCCCGAGAAGGAGCTCCCCGCGCTCGCGCTGTGGCTCGCGGCGCTGGCGGCCGCCGCCCTCGTCGCCGTCCCGCGCGCGCGCCTGCAGGAGCGGCCGCGATGACACGGCCCCGCACGATCGCCGACCGCTTCGAGGTCGTCGCCAGCGGGCGCAGCCTCAAGTCGCTGCGATGGGAAGCGAGCCGTCGCCACCGTCCCTACGGCGAGGACGACCTGTGGACCCTCGCCGTCGACCGCCGCACCGGCGCGCGCGTCCGCGTCCTCGAGCCACCGGACGAGTCCGTCTGGCTGTGGGCCGCCTGCATGTGGACCGAGGCCGTCGCCCGCCACGTCGTCGCCGCTGCTTCGCCGCACACCGTGCCGATCCTCCACGTCGGCCCCGGCGTCGTGTTCGCCGAGCCCCCGCCCGCCGTCGCGCGGCCGCGGCTGCCGCCGGCGCAGGCGGCAGCCTGTGCGTTCGCGGCGTGCGAGGTCGTCGCTCGCCTGCACGCGGTCGGCTGCGGCGGCGAGTGCGGTCGCTCCGCGCATGGTCGTCTCGCCTTCGACATGCCGACGCCGATCGACTTCGGCCCGCACAACCTCCGCATGACCCGAAGGACAGGTGATTGGACGATCGCCTGGTTGGTCCCGAGTCACCTCGCCCTCGCCGACCTCGACCTCGCCCCGCCGGAGACCGACCCCGACGCGCTCGCGCGCGACCTCCAGGCCCGACTCGCGGGGTCGATCACCGACGAGTCGCCCGACGACCTCCCCCCGAAGTACGACCCGCAGAGCGACCCGATCGCCCGCGACCTCGCACGCCTGGCCGGCTTCTACCTCTCGCTCGCCCCGCCCGAGCGGGGTCGACCCGCGGCCGTCGACGCCGTCCGCCGCCTGGCCGCCGGCGAGCCCGTCGTCCGCGACGTCGCCGGCCTCGCACGCCTGTTCGCCGAGCTCGGGCCCGCGAGCGACCGGGACGCGAGGCTCGCCGCGCTCCCGGTCGTCGACGTCCTGCCCCCGCCGGTGCTCGACTGGGACCGCGTGATCGCGGCCGGCGAGGCGCGCCTGCCCGGGCTCGTGCCGCGGCAGCGGCCCTACGTCGTCTTGCCGCTGGCCGTCGCCTACCACCACCGCGCCAGTCTTCGCGCCGCGCTCGCGCCGGAGGACGCCCTGCGCGACGTCGATCGCGCGGTCGAGCTCGACCCGATCGCGCCGTATCACATCACCCGCGCCGTCCTCCTCGATCGCCTCGGTCGCCGCGACGAGGCCCGCGCGGCGATCGCCGCCGCCTTCGCCGCCCCCGAATGGAGCGACCCGCCCGTGGAAGAGGTCGGCGGGATCCGCCTCGTCCGCGCGCACCCCGTCGTCATCACCGATCGCGAGCGCGCGCGGGCCCACGCCACCCGCGGCACGATCGCCCTCCGCGACGGCGACCTCGCCCTCGCCGAGCACGACCTGCGCCGCGCCGTCGACCTCGACCTCACCGCGGCCCACCTCCACGCGCTCGGGGCGGCGCTCTACGCCCGCGGGGACCTGGCGGGAGCGGCGGCCGCCGAGGCTCGTGCCGTCGAGCTCGAGCCGGCCAGCGCCCGTTATCGCTGGGATCTCGTCGTCAGTCTGCACCGGCTCGGGCGGCGCGACGAGGCTCTCTTCCACGCGCGAAAGCTCGAGGCCATGGAGGCCGGAGACCCCAGCGGTCGAGCTCGGCGGATTCGCCTGCCCGGCGGCGCGTGAACGTGTTTCTGCGGCCTCGCGGGCGCTCGCGCGAGCGCTCGCGATGCGCCGCGCTGTCGCCGGCTTTCCCCGCACCAGTTGACTCTGCAAGCGAATGCGGCTGCCATGCGAGGCATGCAGAAGGTCAAGCTCCAGCTCGGCAGCGCCTCCGTTCAGCTCGACGCCGGCAACCCGCGCGTCCTCCTCGGCCGCGATCCGACCTGCGGCCTCCCCACCAGCGAGGTCAGCGTGTCGCGGCGCCACGCCGAGGTCGCGTTCGTCGGCGATCGGCTGGTCATCCGCGACATGGGTTCGTCGAACGGCACGTGGATCAACGGCGAGCCGGTCGGGGCCGACCCGCAGGCGCTGGAGCCGGGGCAGCAGGTGTTCCTCGGCCACATCCCGCTGCTCGTCGAGTGGCAGGGCGGCGGCCAGGGCGGGGCCACCGTGCTGGGGGAGATGCCGGCCGAGCTCAAGGCGCTGATCGAGTCGCGCAAGGCGGCCAAGATGGCGCCTGCGAGCCCGGTCGCGGCCGTCGCGGCGGCCTTCCAGGACCCGCCGGCGCTGGGCGGGCCGATGAAGACGATGCTGGGGATCGGCGGGACCACGGCGCCCAAGGCGGCCGACTACGCCTACCGGCGCCAGGGCTCGAACAACAACGGCGTCCTCTTGATCGCGCTGCGCGGCGACACCTTCACCAACGCCGCCATCATCGACGGCTACCTCGAGTTCACCGCGCTCGACAACGAGACCGTCGCCTCGATCTTCGTCGAGTTGGTCGAGCACCACAAGCGCGGGCCCAAGAACGGCCACGTGTGGGACCGCGTGCTGGTGCGCCAGGGCCCGTGGCGGACCGCCAAGGACGAGGTCCTGCCGCTGACCTTCCAGCTGCGCGTGCCCCCGGGCACCTCGCCCTCGGGCCGCGACGTCCACTGGGAGGTCCGCGGCTACGTCGACATCGAGTGGGCCTACGACATCGCCGCGGCCAGCCAGATCACCGTCCGCAACCTCGACATCGAGAAGATCCGCGACGCCCTCGGCGCCCTCGACTACCGCCTCGCCGAGCTCGATCCCGAGCCGCTCGGCCAGCGCTTCACCGGCAAGTTCCAGCCCCCGATGCAGCTGCGCAAGGACTTCGGCATCACCGACATCAACCTCGCCGTCGAGTACCTCGGCGCCAACCTCCAGCTCACCATGGAGGTCGAGAAGACCAGCCTGTTCAAGTTCGACAAGCAGACCAAGCTGGTGTTCGAGCTGGCGCAGTTCCGGGTGTCGAGCACGCAGCAGCTCTCGGAGTTCCTGCGCGCCAAGATCGACGAGCTCATGGGCCGCACCGAGGCCTGAATTGCGCGAGCCCCCCGCGGCAGCGCGCGGGGGGCCCGGAGCTCGGGACGCGAGTCCTCGCTCAGGTGCAGGGCGAGAGCACGACGATCTGCATGCCCATCTCTTCGCCGCAGTACCAGTTGTTGCCGTCGGCGTCGCAGCAGCCCTCGCCGGTGAGGCCGGAGTCGGCGCAGGGGTCGCCCTCGACCAGGTTCGCGGGGCAGGCGATCGGGTGGACGCCGGCCGGGTCCTCGCCCTCGAAGCCGCAGCTGTAGTAGTTGTCGCTCGCGCTCCAGCCGCACAGGCCGCCGCCGGTGGTGGTGTCGGTCGTGCCGGCGGTGGTGGTCGTCGTCGCGTCGGTGGTCGTCGGCGCGGTCGTCGTCGGCGTGGTCGTCGCGGTGCCGTCGGTCGTGTCGGTCGTGCCGGCGGTCTCGGTCGCGGTGCCGTCGGTCGTCTCGGTGCCGGCGGTGCCGTCGGTCGTGTCCGTGGTGCCCGCGGTCTCGGTCGTCAGGTTGGTCTCGCTGCCGAGGCTGGTGATGTTCGTGTCGGTGCCGCCGGTGTTGATCACGCAGCCGGACAGCGAACCGGCGACCAGCGCCGCGCCCAGGGTCATTTTGAAAAGATGCATTGGCGGGACATAGCGGACCGGCGCGAACATCGTCAAGGTATCGGCCGAACCGCGCGCGCTCGCGACCGCCCGCGGCCCCCGTTCAGCCTGTCCCTTCGGACAGCACTGCGCACTCGACATCGCGCGTCACGTCGATCCCGTCCCACACGATCGCGTCGCGCAGCCGCACTCCGGGCGCGATCACGGCCCTGTCACCGATCTGCACTCGCGGTCCCACGTGCGCCCCCGCGCCGATCACGGCCCCTTCGCCGATCCACGCCGCCGGGTCGACGTGCGCCCCCGCACCGAGGGTCGCGCCGGCGGCCACGCCTCGCACATGCCGCTCCGCGTACGGCAGGCGCACGCGGCCCTCGAGCACGTTGGCCACGCCTTGCAGGTAGCGCTGCACCGTCGAGTGCTCCCACCAGTAATCGCGAGTCACCACCCCGGCGAGCCCGTGACCGCTGTGGAAAAGTTCGGTGTACGCCGTGCGGATCACGCACTGCGGGCCTTGCGGAGGGATGCGGTCCAAGAACCTCGGCTCGAGGACGTGAACCCCCGTGAACATCAGCGGCTCGGCTGCCTCGGCGCCGGGCCTGTGCGCCCCGAGCAAACCCACGACCTGTCCGGCCGCGTCGACCCGCAGGCTCCCCCAGCGCTCGGCCTCCGGGTCGGGGCGCAGCACCATCGTCGCCTCGGCCCTGGCCGCGCGGTGGGCCGCGAGCACGCGGGCCAGCTCGAGCTCGAGCAGGATCTTCCCGTTGACGACCACGATCGGCGCGCCGCTGCCGTCGTCGAGCAGGTGCCGCGCGTGGCGGAGCGCGCCACCTGTCCCGAGGATCTCCCCGTCCTCGCGCGAGTAAGCGATCGCCATCCCGAGCTTCGACCCGTCGCCGAGCTCGGCTTCGATCTGCTCGCCGAGGTGATGCAGGTTGACCACCACCTCGCGCACCCCTTGCGAGCGCAGCCACAGCGCCACCCAGCGCACCAGAGGCGTGCCGCAGACCGGCAGCATCGGCTTCGGGCGCACGGCACTGAGGTCGCCGAGGCGCGTGCCGAGGCCGGCCGCGAGGATCATCGCGCGCGGAGCGTTCATGGCCCCGCACCATAGCACGGCCGATCCGGCGCCCAAGGAATCGGCCGGAACCGCGTCCGCGGCCCCGCAGCGCGCGCGCGACGTGACGGGCGCGGCCCCGTCGAGCTCGCCGCGATCGCGAGCAACAATGTTCTCGGGGTTCAGCTACGCGACCTCGACGTCGCGTCGCCCGGCGGCGCGATTGGAGCGCCGCGCGCCGTGCTGAAGCTCCTTGCAGGCCCGCTTCGTCGCGCGCCGCTCGCTTGCGCCGCGCGCCGAGATCCGCGAGGATGAGGCCGTGCATGCGCCGCCTCCTGTAGAGGTCGACGAGGCCGAACTGCTCGCGCGTCTCGGCGGTCGTCGCGACCTGCTGGCGATGCTGGTCGGCCTCTTCTCCGCCGATCTGCCGCAGATCCACGAAGAATTCGCCGCCGCGCTCGCGGCCGGCGACGCCGCCGGCGTGCGACGGATCGCCCACCGCGTGGTCGGCACGCTCGCCAACCTGTCGGGCGGCCCGCTGCTCGAATACGGCCGCGACATCGAGGAGCTGTCGGTCCCCGAGAACCTGCCCATCCTCGGCCCGCGGATCGACGCCTTCCGCGCCGCCCTCGACGAGCTCGAGCAGCGCCTGCGCAAGGCGTTCGCCTGACCGGCCGGTCCGTGTAGCTGTCCGCCCGGGCATGCCCCGCGGGGCATGCCCTCCGGGACATGCCCTCTCGGTCATGTCTGCCAGAACAGCTTGTCGAGCACCGCCGCCGTCAGCACCAGCCCGAAGGCCATCGACGCCAACAGCCCGAGGGCGCGCCACAGCACCGCGCGCTGGGCCTTGCGCACCTCGGCCGCGACCTCGGGGCCCTGGCCGAGCATCTCGCGGGCCAGGCGTTCGGCCGCGCCGCGGTGGCTGACGACGATGAGCAGCGTCGTCACGGCCAGGAACAGCCCGCCGCCGCCGAGCAGCAGCAGGCGCACGCGCCCCGCCCACAGCCGGCGCAGCGCCGCCATGTCCGCGTCCTCGCGGCCGCGGGTCGCCAGCGCCGTCGGCGGCCCGTGGATCTCGACCGGCAGCGTCCCGACCAGCCAGGCCTCGGCCAGCACCTGCGCCTCGGGGTCGAGGCTCGCCGTCGCCAGCGCGTCGAGGTACTTGCCCTCGAGCCCGGCGTCGAAGTCCTTCTCGACCCGCGGCAGCGCCAGGCGCTCGCGCTGCAGCGCGATCAGGGTCGACAGCGCCGGCCCCTGCCCCGGCGTCGGCCCGAGGACCACCCGCGCCAGCGCCGACGATTCGCCGGGCGCGTTGGTGAAGTGATACGCCTCGACCTGCACGAGCCCCGGCTGCAGCCCCGCCGACGACCACGTCCGCGGCGGCTCCGGCCCGACCACCGGCGGCTCGAGCGTGTCGACCCACGCCCCGTCGGGCCCGCGCACGTCGACGAACACCGCCCGCTTGGGCCGCAGCCCGCGCGCCTTGATCGTCAGCGCGTCGCCGACCCCCGCCGTCCACGGCGTCGCGTCGACCGTGACCGCCCCCGCGAAGCTGACCATGCGGAACTTCCGCGCCGCGATCGCCGACGGCTCCGAGCTCGCGTCCGCGTCGCCGTCCTTCGCTCCCGCCGCAGCCGCGCCCGGCTCCTTCGCGCCCTCGTTCGCCGCGCGGGCCCCCTTCGCCCCCTCGCCCGGCTCCTTCGCCCCCTCGCCCGCCGCGCGGGCCCCCTTTGCATCCGAGCCCGTCGCGCCCGCTGCATCCGCGCTCGAGCGCCTCGGGCTCGAACCGTCCGAGCCCGCCGCACCCGAGGTCCCCGTCGCGCTCGCGCCCGTCGCTCCCTGCGCCCCCGCGTCGCCCTTCGCCCCCGCCTTCCCCTTCGCACCTGCCCCAACGGCCATGTCCTTCGCGGCAGGGTCCTTCGCACCTGACGTTTCGGACATGTCCTGGGGCCCTGCCAGGGCCCGCACCTCGAAGCGGACCACGTCGGTGGCCAAAAGGCCGTCGATGCGGACCAGCCCGGCCGCGTCGGTCTCGCCGCGGACGAGCACCACGGGCGTGTCGCGCGACGCCTTGCGCGAGCCGAACTCGCCGTCGAGCAGGCGGACCTCGACCGGCCCGCGGCGCGGCTTGCCCTCGGCGTCGGTGACCCGGGCGACCAGCGCGTTCTCGAAGCCGGCGGCCAGCCGCCCCAGCGGGCGCAGCACGATGCGCAGCTTCTCGGGCTGCGGTTCGGTGTCATCTGCGTAATTTTTCGTCGAACCGGACACCGTCGCCGTGCCGCGCCGAGGCGCGCGAGACGCGACCAGCTCGACCTCGACCGCCTCGCGGAACTGCTCGTGCGCGGCGATCGCCAGCTCGAGCGTCGCCGGGCCCGGAGCCCACGCCGGGGCCGTCAGGCGGCCCTGCGCCATCCCCACCGCGGCCGCGTCGCGCAGCGCCCCGAGCGACGCGCGCTCTTCGCCGCGGCGCAGCGTCGCCTCGACCTGCGCGCCCTGCACCGCCTGTCCGTCGCCGTCCAGCACTTGCACGCGCGCCGCCACCGGCTCGCCTGCCACCCACTGCGGCTCGACCTGCACGATCGCCGAGTGCGTCACGTGCCACCCCGCGATCGCGAACGACGCGAAGATCGCCGCGCCCATCCCGAGCGGCGCGCCGATCACGGGCAGCAAGTACACGAGCCGCGACATCGCGGCGGCGCGAGTGATCTCGGCGGGTTCGCTCGGCTCGCTCGGCGTCGCCACGGGCACCGGCCACCGTAGCAGACGCGGCGGCGTTTCGGTATCCTCCCGCGCGCGTCATGAAGCTTAGCGTCATCGGTACAGGGTACGTCGGCCTCGTCGCCGCCGCGGTGTTCGCCGACTACGGCAACGATGTTCTGTGCGCGGACATCGACGCCGCCAAGATCGACTCGATCAAGGCCGGCAAGCTGCCCATCTTCGAGCCCGGGCTCGAGCCGCTGGTCGAGCACAACATCCAGGCCGGGCGCCTCCGCTTCACCACCAGCAACGCCGAGGCCGCCGTCCACGGCGACGTCGTCTTCCTCGCCGTCGGCACGCCGACGGCCGCCGACGGCAGCGCCGACCTCTCGTACCTCTACCAGGCCGCGAGCGAGATCGGGCGCCACATCACCCGCCCGACGATCATCGTCGACAAGAGCACGGTGCCGGTCGGCACCGCCGAGCGGATCGCCCGCATCGTCGGCGAGCAGACGCGCGTCCCGTTCACCGTCGTCTCGAACCCCGAGTTCCTCAAGGAGGGCGCCGCGGTCGACGACTTCATGCACCCCGACCGCGTCATCGTCGGCACCGACGACGCCCACGCGCGCGAGGTGCTGCACCGCCTCTACCAGCCGTTCTGCCGCACCAGCGACCGGATCCTGTTCATGGACGCGCGCTCGGCCGAGCTCACCAAGTACGCCTGCAACGCCTACCTCGCGGCGCGCATCAGCTTCATGAACGACATGGCCAACCTCGCCGACGCGCTCGGGGCCGACATCGAGCTGGTGCGCCGCGGCATGGGCTCCGATCCGCGGATCGGCAACAAGTTCCTCTACCCCGGCGTCGGCTACGGCGGCTCCTGCTTCCCCAAGGACATCCGCGCCCTCCTCACCACCGCCCGCGAGTTCGGCCACTCGCTCGAGATCGTCGCCAGCGCCGAGCGGATCAACGAGGCGCAGAAGCTCGTCATCGTCCGCAAGCTGCGGCAGCGGCTCGGCGGCGACCTCGCCGGCAAGACCTTCGCCGTGTGGGGCCTGTCGTTCAAGCCCAACACCGACGACGTGCGCGAGGCCCCGGCGCTGAAGATCGTCCGCACCCTCGTCGGCGACGGCGCCCGCCTGCGCCTGCACGACCCCGAGGCCGGCAAGAACTTCGTCGCCGGCCTCCCGCCGCACATCGCCGCCGCCTGCACCCTCACCGCCGACCCCTACGACGCCGCCGAGGGCGCCCACGCCCTCATCCTCGCCACCGAGTGGCGAGAGTACCGCAGCCCCGACTTCGAGCGCCTGAGGCGGATCATGGCCGGCCCCCTCCTGCTCGACGGCCGCAACCAGTGGGACCGCCAGCACGTCGAGGCCCTCGGCTTCCAGTACGCCGGCATCGGCCGCTGATCCCTCCGCTCTGAAGGACATGTCCGTCCGGACATGTCCTTCTCCGCAGGTCCGAAAGGACCTGCCCGATCGAGCACCCGACCTCCCCGCGCTGCCGCGCGCCGGCGTGGCCGCGCGTGACGCCGCGAGGCGCCCGCCCGTCGCCGGCGCTCGGCCGTCCCCGCCGCGGCCGTCTCGCCCGCTCGCCCCTCACCGCGGCGCCGCTCGCCGCCCGCCGCGATCGGACGGCCGCGCGCCGGGACGCCGCACCCGCCGGCGATCGAAGCGAGGCGATCGAGCGATCGCCGGGCCTCGCCCGCGAACCCCGGCCACGTCGCTGAATCGGCGCGGTCCGTGGCATCACCCGCGCCGGTCATACATGTCGGATTGTTCGAGGCGGACAATCGCCCCATACGGGATCGAACTTCGACCCGCCCGCAGATAGCCCTGCGGGCTCGACCGCGATTGCGACGACGCGTCCGGGCCATCGCGCTCGCCGTGCTCGTCGCGCTCGCAAGGAGAACGCCATGATCCTGCAAGCGACAATCATGACCACCCTGCTGCTGCACGCGACCGCCCCCGCGGACCCCGACGGGACCACGGCCCGCGCCCGCCTGTCGGACCTCCTGGCCGCCCAGCGCGGCGCCGTCCTCGCCAGCGAGCCGGCCGTCGCCGCCGCCGACGAGCCCGCGGCCGCCGACCCGAGCATCAGCGCCGTCTACCCGAACCGCGCCTTCCTCGAGCGCACCCTCGACGTCACCATCAGCGGCGACGACACCGAGTGGACCGACGCCGTCGCCGTCGACTTCGGCGACGGCATCCGCGTCGACAGCGTGCGCGTCGCCAGCCCCACCGGCCTGGTCGCGCGCATCACCATCGACGAGGACGCCGCCCTCGGCGCCCGCGACGTCACCGTCCGCGAGGGCGAGGTCGAGGCGGTCTACGCCGGCGCCTTCACGCTCCAGGCCCCGCTGGCGTTCAAGGTCCTGAAAGGCACGCGCGCGCCCGGCTCGATCCTCACCGGCACGCTGGTCCAGCACGACATCTCGACCCCGTTCGACCCGACCGAGAACACCCTCTACGTCGACGAGCCCGGCTTCACCGTCGATTACTTCTACGCCCAGCAGTACCGCGCCGAGTTCGCCCTGCTGGTCGACGTCCCCGTCGCCCCCGGCACCTACGACCTCCACGTCGTCAGCGGCGAGCCGGGCTCCCAGGTGCGTTCGACCGGGCCGGACATCCTCCCGATCGGCGCCCGCACCCCCCTCGAACTGAAGGCGGGCGACAACGTCGGCACGCTCGCGGAGCCGTACGGCACCGTGCTCTACACCTTCACCCCGCCGGCCGAACCGACCCGCGTCACGTTCACCGTCACCCCCGGGGTCCAGGGCGCCTCGCCGGTCCTCGCCGTGCTGCCCGCCAGCGGCCGCTTCGCCGACCTGATCGCCGCCGACGTCCGCGTGGTCGTCGACACCGACGCCCCCGAGCCGCTCTACGTGATCTACTGGGACGCCGCCGGCGCCGAGAAGCACGACTTCACGATCAACGTCGCCACGACCCCGCCGCCGCCGCCCGAGACCGAGCCGAACGACGAGTGCGCCGCCGCTACCCGCGTCGCCGCGTCGTCGTCGACCCTCGGCTCGCTGCGCGACGCCACCGACGTCGACTGGTTCGTCTTCACCGTCGAGGACGCCGACGTCGGCAAGACCGTGCACGTCAGGACCCAGCCCGGCGAGCAGACCACCGACACGATCGTCGAGGTGTTCGCGGGCGACTGCACCACCTCGCTCGGCGGTCCGTCGCCCGATTACGCGTACCACGAGGACTTCACCAGCAGCCCGGTCACGACCGCCGGCGACATCTACGTCAAGGTCAGCCACAGCGCCGCCGCCTACTCGGCGGGGGACTACGAGCTGGTGATCGCGCTCGAGTGATCGGCCCGCCGCCCGCCCGCCGCGCCGGCCGCGAGCACCTGCGCGTGCCCGCGGCCGGCGCGGCCGTCGCGAGGCGGGCTGTCCCATGAGCCAGCCGCTCGCCCGGCGAGCGAGCGGCGAAGGCCGGCGGCGGGCCGGGCGCGCTCGCCCGCGCGAGACCGGCGGCCGGGCGCCGGGGCCAGGCCGGTCAATCGTCATTGTCGCCGCGACGACAATGTCGCCACGCGATCGCCGGTCACGCGCACGCACATGTCAGTTTGTGCCGGGCCGCGAATCGGCACATACAGCGAATCGACCCTCGGCATGCTCCCAGGAGACACACGTGTCCGCTGGAACCGTCAGCCGGCGCCGCCGACCTCGACCGCCAATAGTGGCACTCGCGCTGCCGGGCTCGACCTCGATTGCGACGGCATGGTCAGCCCATTGCGATCGATTTCTCGCCGTATGGCAAGGAGATTGAAACCATGTTGGTCCGTACAGTCCTGACCCTGCTCATCTTCACCACCTCGACGGTCGCGGCCGCCCGCGAGCCGGCGCCCGGCTACTCCGGCGGCCTCGCGCCGGGCCTGCTGGCCGCGCGCGCCGCACAATCGCCGGGGACCGGCGAGCCCGTCGTCACCGAGCCGACCACGCCCTCGTCGGTCAGCCCGCCGAGCGCCACCCCGCCGCCGCAGAGCATCCGCCCGCCGCGGATGCAGGCCAGCGAGTGGGACCGCGAGCGGCGGAAGCTGCAGGCCCAGACCGCCGTCTCCTGGGTGCTGACCGGCATCGGCGTGGCCGGCACCGCCGTCCCGCTGGTGCTGCTGCGCCGGTGCGACGAGGCCGACCGCACGCGCACCATGGACTGCAGCCAGGAGCGGCGGACCGCCGCGATCGCGGCCCCGATCTTCGGCGCCCTCACGCTCGCCTCGATCATCCCCGCGATCATCTACTCGACCCGCCTCGCCCGCCACAACCGCTACAGCGGCATGGCCCGCTTCAACGTCACGCCCGGCGGCGTCCAGATCCGCTTCTAGCAGCGACACCCAGCGGCAACGCGCCCGGGTTCGCGCCCGCGGCGCGCGGTCGGGGTCCCCAGGCCCCGCCCGATCGTCCTTGGAGGAGACGCCGCGACCGCGGCCGACCGCATACACTACGCGGGTCGGCCGCGCAGCCCGGCGTCCGGCGGCGAGCTCCTCCTGTCCCATGCGACATGTCCTTTTCAACCTGTTCCTGAGCGCATTGCTCGCCTGCGGCGGCGACGACCGGCCGGACGGCGGCGCCACGGCCACGAGCGAGCCGGCGACCGGCGAGCCCGCGACCGCCGCCGACACCACCGGCGACCCGCCCGGCACCACCACCGGCACCGCCACCACCGGCGCCGACCCGACCACCGGCCTGCCGTGGCCCGAACCCACCGCCACGAGCGGCACTGACGGCCCGGTCGACGGCGGCCCGTGCCCGAACTACGCGCTCGTGCTCGACCGGCCCGGGCCGATCTTGTGGGCCACCACCGACGGCAGCGTCTACGAGTCCGCCTTCCTCCCGCCCGGCCAGGGCTTCAATTGCGTGCGGGTCGAGTTCGACCTGCAGACCCTCGACAACCTCGACGAGATCGTCGCCATGGATCCCGAGGGCTGCCCCGAGTACTTCGGCATCGCCTCCGTGTTCGGCACCCAGCCGGCCGGCAAGGTCCTGGCCACCGCCTTTTATCACCCGATGGACCGCGTCCGCGGCGCGTGTACGCTCGGCGCCAGCCGCTTCGAGGTCGGCAACCACCTCGCGTACACCGCCGACACCGTCGGTCCCTGGTCGCCGGGACAGGTGTGGCACGTCATCCTCGAGGCCAAGCCGTGGCTCACGCGGGTCACCGTGTTCAGCGGCGGCCAGCAGGTCGGCCCGACCGTCGCCGCCGCTCTCGACCCGCTCGACGTCGCCGTCACCCGCGATCCGGTGGTCCGCCTCGGCCTGCCCGGCCCGGTCGAAGATCGCTTCTACCCGTGGTACGGCGCCACCTGGGCCAACCTGCAAGTCTGGGCCGACGTCGTCCCGTGACCGCCATGCCGCGACCTTTCGCCGAAGCAAGCATCGACATCGACGCCCCGCCCGCCCGCGTGTGGACGGTCATGCTCGACCTGGACCGCTACCACGAATGGAACCCCTTCATCGTGGCCATCGACCACGCCGGGCCGCCCGCGCTCGGCAGCGCCATGCGGCTCCATGTCCGCTGGAATGACGGCACCGGCGCCCGCTCGGGCGAGCAGATCACCGCGCTCGTCGCCCCGGACGGCGAGCGACCGGGCCGCCTCGCCTACCGCTTCACGGGCTTACTGCCCACATTGGGCCTGGTCCGCGCCACCCGGGTCCAGCAGGTCGCGCCGCTGCCCGCCGGCCGCACCCGCTATTTCACCCGCGAAGAATTTACCGGCCTTCTGACCCGCTTCCTCCCGCTGGCCAAGGTCCAGGACGGCTTCGACCGCCACGCCCGCGCCCTCAAGGCCCGCGCCGAGGCCCTCGCCGCCGGCGCAGACCCCCGCTAGCGGCGGGCGCCGTCTCCGGCTGCGCATAGCATGTCCCTGAGGACATGTCTTGAAGCACATCTCGTCCCGCGGCCGTCGGCCGCGGCGCTCCACTTCAGGCCGCGCCCGCGGCGCAAATCGGACGTCGCGGCGCTCGCTTGTCACGTTCCGGACCTGTCCCGAGGGACATTGCCACCAATCCTGCGCGTCCGCGCGCGGCGGTCAAGCGGCCGCGGGGCGGCTCCGCGCGGCCGCGGATCTGGCCCCAGCGGCGCTGGAGCGCGGCGGGAGGCCGTCGGACGTCTCGCGGAATGCGTCACCTGCGCGTGAAGATTTCGTTACCATCGCGTTCCACATGATGACTACACGCAATAGGGATAGACACCTGGATTGGCTCGTCGCGGCCGTGGCCGTGATGCCGGTGATGGCGGTGGGATGCGGCGACTCGACCGCGAGCAGCGGCACCGACTCCGACACGGACACCGACGGCACCGGCTCCGAGTCCGACACCGAGACCGTGCCGACGACCGGCGTGCCCGGCCCGCCCGGCCCGCCCGGAGAGCCCGGCGAGCCCGGCGAGCCCGGCGAGCCCGGCCCCGAGGGTCCGCCCGGACCGCCCGGAGAGCCCGGCCCGGGCAGCGACCCGAGCATCAGCAGCATCGTGCCCGGCAAGGTCTACCTCGAGCGTACCCTCGACGTGGCGATCAGCGGCTTCGGCACCCAGTGGACCGACGCGGTCGCCGTCGACTTCGGCGAGGGCGTGACCGTCAACAGCGTGACCGTGGCCAGCCCGACCGGCATCCAGGCCAACATCACCGTCGACGTCGGCGCCAGCATCGGCGCGCGCGACGTGACGATCAGCGAGGGCGGCACCGATCTGGTCTACGCCGGCGCCTTCAAGATCGAGGCCCCGCTGGCGCTCGGCCCGATCGCCGGCACCCTCGCGCAGGGCTCGATCCTCGTCGGCGACGCCAACCAGCTCGACGTCTCGACCCCGTTCGACACGACCCAGACCGGCGACGGCCTGTTCGAGCCGATCACCTACCCGAACCTCCTCGTCGGCGGCAGCGACCCCGGCCTCTACGGCGACATCAACACCGCCAACCTCTACGGCCTCAACTACCTGCTGTTCGTCGACGTGCCGGTGGCCGCCGGCACCTACGACCTCAGCGTGCTGAGCGGGCCGCAGGGCTCCGAGATCTCGTCGACCGCGCCCGGCTCGCTCGAGATCGCCGCGCGCGACCCGGTCGCGCTGGTCGAGGGGACCGAGGAGGTCGGCTCGATCGCCGAGCCGCTCGAGACCAAGCTGTACACCTTCGTCCCGCCGCCCGAGCCGAAGAAGGTCACCTTCGCCATCGCCTCGGCCGACGCCGAGGCCAGCGCGCGGGCGATCGCCCTGCCGGCGAGCGGCAGCTTCGCCGACCTGATCAAGTTCGACTCCGACATCACGGTCTACACCAGCTCCGAGGACCCGCTGTACCTGGTCTACTGGGACAACAGCGGCTACTCGGGCTACGACTACACGATCAACGTCACCCTCGCCGACCCGCCGCCGCCGGAGACCGAGCCGAACAACGAGTGCGCCCAGGCCAACGAGCTCACGCTGCCGTCGACCACCCTCGCCGCGCTGCCCGAGCAGACCGACGTCGACTGGTTCAAGTTCACCGTCGGCGACGCCGACGTGGGCAAGACTATCCACGTCATCACCGCCCCGGGCGACGCCAACACCGACACCGTCGTCGAGGTGTTCGAGGCCGATTGCACCACCACGCTCGGCGGCCCGTCGAGCGACGACGACTACCACGAGGACTTCGTCAGCGACCCGATCCCGGCCGCCGGCGAGTACTTCGTCAAGGTCAGCTACTCCGACTTCGGCTACACCACGCCGAACTACGAGCTGCTGATCGCGATCGAGTAGTCGCGCGCGCACCCCTCGCGGCGCTCGCTCCGCGGCCCGCGGACGAGCGCCGCGTCGCGCCCTGAAATCGCCGTTTTACCGCGGCCTGGCGCACTGTACATCCAATCAGCCCCGGGCTATCCTGCGCCGATGACGGACGGTTCCGCGCCTCTCGGCTTCGATCCTGTCGACGTCGCCGGCTCGCTGCCTGCCTCTTCGGACATGCCCTTCGGGACAGCCTTCTCGGCCCCGGTGGCGCGGTGGTTCGGCGAGCGGTTCGCCGGGCCGACCGAGGCCCAGCGGCGCGGCTGGGCCGCCATCGCCCGCGGCGAGGACACCCTCGTCATGGCCCCGACCGGCTCGGGCAAGACCCTCGCCGCCTTCCTCGCCGGCGTCGACGCCCTGGTCCGCCGCGGCCTCGCCGGCCGGCTGCAGGACGGCGTCGCCATCCTCTACATCTCGCCGCTCAAGGCGCTCGGGGCCGACGTCGAGCGCAACCTGCAGCAGCCGCTGCGCGGCATCGAGGCCGCCGCCGCCGCGCTCGGCACCCCGCTGCCGAAGATCCGCACCGCCCTGCGCACCGGCGACTCGACCGCCAGCGAGCGCGCGCGGATCTTGAAGCAGCCGCCGCACCTGCTCATCACCACCCCCGAGTCGCTCTACCTCCTGCTCACCTCCGACCGCGGGCGGGCGATCCTCGCCGGCTGCGAGCAGGTCATCGTCGACGAGATCCACGCCCTCGTCGGCAACAAGCGCGGCGCCCACCTGGCCCTCTCGCTCGAGCGCCTCGACGCCCTGTGCGGCCGCAAGCTGCAGCGGATCGGCCTGTCCGCCACCGTCGAGCCGCCCGCCGAGGCCGCCCGCTTCCTCGTCGGCCACGACCTCTCCGGCCTCGAAGGTCATGCCCTGAAGGACATGCCCGTCGGGTCATGCCCCGAAGAGCATGCCCCATCGGTCCTCCCGCGCGCGCGCCCGTGCCACCTCGTCGACGCCGGCCGGCGGCAGCCGCTCGACGTCGCGGTCGAGGTGCCGCAGGAGACGCTGTCGGCGGTGGCCTCGCGGACCGCCTGGGACGACCTTTACACCCGCATCGAGGCCTACCTCGGCGAGCACCGCACCACCCTGATCTTCGTCCCGAGCCGGCGGCTGGCCGAGCGGATCGCCCACGACCTGGAGCAGCGGCTCGGCGAGGGCGTGGTCGCGGCCCACCACGGCGCGCTGGCCAAGCGGACCCGGCAGATGGTCGAGCACAAGCTGCAGACCGGCGCGCTCAAGGCCGTGGTCGCCACCGCCTCGCTCGAGCTCGGCATCGACGTCGGCGACGTCGAGCTCGTGGTCCAGGTCGGCTCGCCGCGCTCGATCAGCGTCCTGCGCCAGCGGATCGGCCGGGCCTGCCACGCCGTCGGCGGCACGCCCAAGGGGCGGATCTTCGCCACCACCCGCGACGACCTGATCGAGTGCGCCGCCGCGGTGCGGGCGATGAAGGCCGGCCGCATCGACCGCCCGGTCCAGCGCGAGGCCCCGCTCGACATCCTCGCCCAGCAGCTCGTCGCCACCTGCAGCGCCGAGGAGTGGGACGTCGAGGCGCTGTGGAGCCTGGCCCGCCGCGCCGCCCCCTACGCGACGCTGACCCGCCGCGACTTCGACCAGGTCGTCGCCATGCTCGGCGACGGCATCGCCACCCGCCGCGGCCGCGCCGGCGCGCTGCTCCACCTCGACCGGATCCACGGCCGCGCCCGCGGCCGCCGCGGCGCCCAGCTGGCGGCCCTCACCTCCGGCGGGGCGATCCCCGACAAGGCCGACTACACCGTCGTCGAGGACACCAGCGAGGCCGTGGTCGGCACCGTCGACGAGGACTTCGCCATCGACAGCATGGTCGGCGACGTGTTCCGCCTCGGCTCGCACGCGTGGAAGATCCGCCGCGTCGAGGCCGGCCGCGTGCGCGTCGAGGACGCCCGCGGCCAGTCGCCGGCGATCCCGTTCTGGAACGGCGAGGGCCTGGCGCGCAGCGAGGCGCTGTCGGCCGAGGTCGCCGCGCTGCGGCGTGAACTTTGGGACATGCTCGAAGGGCAAGCCGACGACCGCGCCCGCGCCGTGCTGGCGGACGACTGCGGCCTGTCGCAGCCGGCGATCGACCAGGCGATCGCCTACATCGCCGAGGGCGCGCGCGCCCTGGGGGCCGTGCCGACCCAGGAGTGCCTGGTCGCCGAGCGCTTCTTCGACGAGTCGGGCGGCATGCAGCTCATCATCCACGCCCCGTTCGGCGCCCGCATCAACCGCGCGTTCGGCATGGGCCTGCGCAAGAAGTTCTGCCGCGCCTTCGACTTCGAGCTGCAGGCCGCGGCCACCGACGACGCCGTGCTGCTGTCGCTCGGCCCGCAGCACTCGTTCCCGCTCGAGGCGATCTTCCACTTCCTCCACGAGGAGGCGGTCGACGAGGCGCTGACGCAGGCCGCCTTGCAGTCGCCGATGTGGGAGACGCGCTGGCGGTGGAACGCCACCCGCGCGCTGGCGGTGCTGCGCCACCAGGGCAGCCGCCGCACCCCGCCGCCGATCCTGCGCATGAAGGCCGCCGACCTGCTCGCCGCCGTGTTCCCGGCCCAGGCCGGCTGCCAGGACAACCACGGCGGCGAGACGATCGAGCCGCCCGACCACCCGCTGGTCCACGAGACCACCCGCGACTGCCTGCACGAGGCCATGGACGCGGATGGCCTCAAGGCCATGTTGCGGCGCCTGCACGGCGGCGAGATCAGGGCCCTGGCCCGCGACACCGTCGCCCCCTCGCCGTTCTCGCACGGCATCCTGGCCGCCAACCCCTTCGCCTTCCTCGACGACGCCCCGCTCGAGGAGCGCTGGGCCCGGCAGGTCAAGACCGCCCGCCCCGGCGAGCTCGCCCTCCGCGGCGGCGACCTGCTCGGCCTCGACCCGCGCGCGATCGAGTCGGTCGTCGCCGCCGTCGCCATCGACGGCCCCGCCGGCCCGCGCGACGCCGACGAGCTGCACGACCTGCTGTGCGCCCCGCGGCTCTTGCCCCCGCGCCCCGAGTGGGCCGAGCAATTCGCCGCCCTGGTCCGCGCCGGCCGGGCCGCCCTGCTCCGCCGCCCCGCCTCGGATGTCTCCGGGGACATGTCCTCTGCGCCATTGTACATCGCGGCCGAGGTCGTCCCGCTGGCCCTCGCGCTGTGGCCGGCCGCCGCGATCGAGCCGGCCATCGCCCTCCCGCCCGCGCTCGCCGGCCCCGTCGACCCCGAGGAGGCGGCGCTGCGGCTGGTCCGCGCTTACGTGCAGACGGCCGCGCCGATGACCGCAGAAGCCCTCGCGGCCGCGCTCGGCCTGACGCGCGCCGACACCGAGGGCGCGCTCGCCCGCCTCGAGCTCGACGGCATCGTCCTCCAGGGCCAGTTCACCCGCCCCACCACTTCGGAGCCCGAGTGGTGCGAGCGCCGCCTGTTGCAGCGGATCCACCGGCTCACGCTGGGGCGCCTGCGCGAGGAGGTGCGGGCGGTCGCGCCGGCCGAGCTGGTCCGCTTCCTCGCCCGCTGGCAGCACGTCCAGCCCGGCACGCAATTGCACGGCCCCGAGGGCCTGCTCCGCGTCATCGAACAGCTCGAGGGCCTCGAGCTGCCGGCGCAGTCGTGGGAGCGCGACGTCCTGCCGCGGCGCGTCCACAATTACGACCCGGCCTGGCTCGACGAGCTGTGCCTCGCCGGCGAGGTCGCCTGGGGCCGCCTCACGCCGCTGCCGGCCGAGGGCCTCGAGCCCGGCGAGCTGCCGCGCGGGGCCGGCAAGGTCGCCCTGTTCCTCCGCGCCCACGCGCCGACCCTCGTCGCCCCGAGCGCCACCCCGGCCCACGAGTGGCCGCACCTGTCGCAGCTCGCCCGCGAGGTCGCGCGCGTCCTGGAGCGCGGGGCCGCCTTCGCCGCCGACCTGCGCGCCGCCACCGGCGCCGGCCACGACGACCTCGAGGAGGCGCTGTGGGAGCTCGCCCGCGCCGGCGCGATCACCAGCGACGGCTTCGCCGGCCTGCGCGCCCTGTGCGAGACCGTCGACCCGCGCAAGGGCCCGCGCCGGCTGCTGCGCGGCCGCTGGTCGCTGCTCGCCCGCGACCTGTCCGAGCGGCCAGATCCGTTCGGCGACGGCAGCCCGGTCGAGCTGGCCCGCCTGTACCTGCGCCGCTACGGCGTCGTCACCCGCCCGCTGCTCACCCGCGAGACCGGCGCGCCGCCGTGGCGCGCCCTGCTCGACGTCTACCGCCGGCTCGAAGCCCGCGGGGAGATCCGCGGCGGCCGCTTCGTCGCCGGCCAGCAGGGCGAGCAATTCGCCCTGCCCGAGGCGGTCGAGGCCCTGGCCGCCCTCCGCCGCGTGCCGGCCGACGCCGAGGAGCTCGAGGTCGCCGCCGTCGACCCGCTCAACCTCGTCGGCATCATCACCCCCGGCCCGCGCGTCCCCGCCGTCCGCGGCCAGCTGCTGCGTTACCGCGACGGCGCCCCGATCGCCGTCACCCGCCCGCTCGCCGGCGCCGGGCTGTCCGGACATGTCCATTGAGACATGCCCGTCCGAGCATGCCCTCTTGGGCAAGCCCTCAAGGACAGAGCTGCCGGTGCGCTCATCCGCCGAGGCGCACCCGCCGGAGCACCACGTCCTGCCACACGCGAGCGTGGGCCGTCGCCCCGTCCTCGGCCCGCCCGACGTCGATCGCGAGCGCGTGCTCCTCGTCGATCGGCAGGGCCCCCCGCTGCCCCTGCATCAAGTGCAGCGTCTCCCCCCACGGCGCCTCGAAGTCGAGCTGCACCGGCACCGCCGCGGTGGTCGGTGCCCCGCACACCGGCGTGTCGCCGTACGTGAGCGGCGCGAACGCCTCGTGGACATCCAGGCCCTCCAGGCCGCCCCACACCGCCACCGCCAGCAGCCCGTCGTCCCCGGCCGCGCGCAGCTGCACCAGCCGCAGCTCGCCGAATTCGAGCACCTCGAACGACTGCAGCCGCACCGCCAGGCCGGCCTCCCAGTCGACCGGCCCCTCGGGCGCGACCGCGAAGCGCAGGCTCGCGGCGCCGGGCGCCCCGTCGATGTCACGGGCGAACGCGGTGGTCACCTGGCCGGCGTCGACCGTCACCGCGTCGACCTCGCACAGCACGTCGACCTTCTCCGAGTCGGCGACCCAGTCGAAAGAGTACTCGAACGCGGCCGCGTCGGTCGGCTCGGCCTGCTCGCACGACACCTCCTCGCCGCCGGTGGGCTCCTCGGGGTCGGTGGCGCCCTCCGTCAACGCACCGAAGCGCTCGGCGCCGAGCGCATCCGTGCCAAAAAGAACGAGAAGAGGCATGCTCCGCGAGACATTCGCCCGGGCGCGACCGATCCCGCTCGGGGCGGCCGGTCGCGCCGCTCCGCGCCGTTCAGCCGCCGACACGGACCCGCCGCAACAGCACCTCCTGCGACACCGGGAAATGATTGGAGTCACCGACCACCACCTCGCCGACGTCGACCGCATACGCGTGCTCGGCATCGATCGGCAGGCTGCCGCGGTGATGCGCGACCAGGTGGAGCTCCGCCTCGCCCGGCCCGCTGAGATCGATCTGCGCCGGCGTCCCGCCGTCGGTCTCGCCGCCCTCGCACACCTGCGAATAGCCGTAGACCAGCGGCAGGAACGCCTGCGGATAGCCCGAATTGTTGTCGGTCCCGCCCGACACCGCCACCGCCAGGATCGCGTCGTCCGCCGCCGCGCGCAGCTGCACGATTCGCTTGGTCGCGAACTCGAAGTTCTTCTCGATCTGCAGGCGCACCGCCAGCCCGGCCGCCCAGTCGACCGGACCTTCCGGCGCCTCCGCGAAGCGCAGCGACGCCGGCGCCGACCCCCCGTCGACCTCGCAGGTCATCGCCGTCGTCACCGCGTCGCCCGCCACCGTCACCGCATCGACCACGCACTGGACATCGACGTCGGCGAACTGACCGGCGTCCCAGTCCGCGAAGGTCAGCTCGAACGCCGCGTCCGCGGCCGGATCGGGCATCTCGCAGGCCGCCGGCGGCCCGCCGTCGGTGTCTCCGTCCTTCGGCGCGCAGGCAGCCAGCGCCGCCGCGACCGTCCAATAACAACAAGCTCTTCTCATGCTTGAAAACATGCCTCGCCGCCGCGTCCGCGTCAACCGAGCCCGGCGGCTGGAAGGGCTCCGTCATTCGCGGGAAAGGGACATGTCTCTGGGACATGTCGCATGAGACATCCACCGCGCCACCGCGATCGATGCCCCCCGGACCGCCGCGCGAGCCGCACTCGCGCGGCGCCTCGCGCCCGGCTCACTCGCCGACGCGGACCCGCCGCAGCAGCACCTCCTGCGACAGCGGGTAATGGTTGGAGTCGCCGGCCACGACCGCGCCGGCGTCGACCGCGTACGCGTGTTCGGCGTCGATCGGCAGGCTCCCGCGGTGATGCGAGATCAGGTGCAGCTCCGCCTTGCCCGGATCGCTGAGATCGATCTGCGCCGGCGTCCCCTCCCCGCCGGTGCCGCCTGCGTCCTCGCACACCAGCGAATACCCGTAGACCAGCGGCAGGAACGCCTCGGGGTAGCCCGAGTTGTTGTCCATGCCGCCGGAGGTCGCCACCGCGAGGAGCGCGTCGTCCGCGGCCACGCGCAGCTGCACGATGCGCTTGGCCGCGAAGTCGAAGTCCTGCTCGATCTTCAGGCGCACCGCCAGCCCCGCGTCCCAGGCGACCGCGCCCTCGGGCGCGACCGCGAAGCGCAGCGACGCCGGCTCGGACGCCCCGTCGACCTCGCAGGTCATCGCCGTCGTCACCGCCGCGTCGGCCACCGTCACCGCGTCGACGACGCATTGCACGTCGAAATCGAACGGATTGAAATTGTCCTCGCCCCAGTCCTTGAACACCAGCTCGAACGCCGCATTCGCGGCCGGGTCGGGCTGCTCGCACTCCGCCGGGAATTCGCCCCCCTCGGTCTCGCCCGCCGTCGCCGGGCCCTCCGTCTCTGCGGCCGTCGCTCCTTCGGTCTCGCCCGCCGTCGCCGGGCCGTCCGTCTCGCCGGCCGTCGCCCCTTCGGTCTCGCTCGCCGTCGCCGGGCCGTCCGTCTCGCCGGCCGTCGCCCCTTCGGTCTCGCTCGCCGTCGCCGGGCCGTCCGTCTCGCCGGCCGTCGCCCCTTCGGTCTCGCTCGCCGTCGCCGGGCCGTCCGTCTCGCTCGTCTCGCCCTTGCCGCCCGGACAGGCCGGGAGCGCCGCTATCACCATCCATGCCATCCATTCATTAATATTAAGCTGCATGAACACAGGCTACGGCCGGCCCCGGGCCCGTACAAGCACGTTCTGCCGGATCGGCGGCGGACGCCGCAAATGGGGCGTTTCGTCGAGCCCGGCCTGTCTCTTCGGACATGCCGTCTGGCGTCACCGTCTCGCCGCGACCTCGCGGTCCACGCCCCCGGTCGACCTCGCCCGGGTCGGGCGCAAAATCGCGCCTTCGGCCGCCGACGACCGCGCGAGTTCGCAGCCCACATGTCCCCAAAGACATGTTTCGCCCGGCGCCGCCCGGCGAAAGTGTCCTGCGACACGCGGTCGCACGCCGCGCGCGCTGCGACCGCCCGTCGCATCGGCGGCCGGCGCGAGCTTTTGCTATTCGAGTGCGGGTGAAGCTCCGCGCGCTGTCTCTCCTCCTCCTCGTCCCGGCCTGCAGCACCGGTGACCGCGAGGTCACCCTGCGCTTCGACCCGCGGTTCGGCAGCGAGCCGTTCGCCTGCGGCCGCGACTTCGCCGGCGTCGGCACCTCGGGCGCGAGCGTCACCCCGCTCGACTTCCGCGTCTACGTCCACGACGTCGCGCTGGTGCGCGCGGGCGGCGAGCGGGTCCCGCTGACGATCACCGACGACGACACCTGGCAGCACGACGGCCTGGTCCTGCTCGACTTCGAGGACGGCAGCGGCGCGTGCATGACCGGCAGCCCGGGCACCAACAAGGAGGTCCGCGGCGTCGCGCCCGACCACGACGATTACACCGGCGTCGAGTTCATCGTCGGCGTGCCCGACGAGCAGAACCACCTCGACGGCGCCACCGCCCCGGCCCCGCTCAACGCCCAGGGCCTGTGGTGGAGCTGGGCCGGCGGCTACAAGTACGTCCGCCTCGACGTCCGCCCGGCCACGCAGCCCGAGTTCTTCTACCACCTCGGCGCCACCGCCTGCTCCGGCAGCGTCGCCGAGGGCTTCGCCTGTCAGTACGACAACCTCGCCACCATCCGCCTCGACGGCTTCGACCCCGACAGCGACACGATCAAGGTCGACGGCGCGGCGATCCTCGCCGGCGTCGACGTCGCCAGGACCCCGGACGGCATGACCGACACCCTGCCCGGCTGCATGGCCTTCCCCGGCGACCCCGAGTGCCCGGCCATGATGGCCCCGCTCGGCCTGCGCTTCGAGAGCGACGAGCCCGGGGGCGCCCAGACCGTATTCTCCGTCGCCAACTGAGGTCCAGCTCATGCAACGCGCCCTTCTCACCCTCGCCCTCGCCGCCCCGCTCGCCTGCGACGCGCCCGCCGATCCGGCCCCGTTCATGGGCGACGACGCGTTCGTCCGCGATCCCGCGCTCGACGTCGAGCTCGTCAGCGCCCACGGCGACGCGGTAAGCCACGCCACCGGCGACAACTGCATGCGCTGTCACCAGGAGAACGGCCCCGGGCCCGGCCGCTTCACCGCCGCCGGCACCCTCTACGACGAGGCCGGCGACCCGCACCCTGACGGTCTGGTCGAGCTGCGCACCGCCCCCGACGGCATGGGCGACCTCGTCGCCGCCGTCGAGGTCGACGGCCTCGGCAACTTCTACACCACCGAGGCCCTGCCGCTGCCCGCCTCGGCCCTGTTCCCCACGGTGTACAGTCAAGACGGTGCGCGCAAGAACTTCATGCCGTTCCCGACGAGCTCGGGCGCCTGCAACGTCTGCCACGCCGGCGGCTTCGGCGTGCGCCTCCCGGAGGGCTGAGGTGCGCCGCGTCGCTGTCTGTTTCGCCATGCTCCTCGGGGCATGTCCGGAAGACCAGCCTCCGGCCGAGGCGCCGTGGGAGTGGCGGCTGCCGCCGGGCTTCCCCGAGCCGTTCGTGCCCGAGGACCACCCGATGACCGCCGCCAAGGTCGAGCTCGGCCGGCACATCTTCTACGACGAGCGGCTGTCGTACAACGAGACCATGGCGTGCGCCACCTGCCACGAGCAGGCGCGGGCCTTCACCGACGGCAAGGCCACCCCGATCGGCTCGACCGGCCACGTCCTCCCGCGCAACGGCATGAGCCTGACCAACGTCGCCTTCCAGTCGGTCTACACCTGGGCCAACCCCAAGCTGTCGACCCTCGAGGAGCAGGCGCTGGTGCCGATGTTCGCCGACTTCCCGCTCGAGCTCGGCGTCCAGCAGGACACCGACGCGATCCTCCGCCGCTTCGCCGACGACCCCGAATATCAAGAGCTGTTCGCCGCCGCCTACCCCGACGACGACGACCCGTTCACCGTCGAGCGCATCGTCCAGGCGCTGGCCTCGTTCCAGCGCACGCTGATCTCCGGCGACAGCGCCTACGACCGCTTCATCTACGGCGGCGACACCACGGCGATGTCGGAGTCGGCCCAGCGCGGCATGGCCCTGTTCTTCTCCGAGACCGGCGAATGCTATCACTGCCACGCCGGCGCCAACTTCTCGACCTCGTTCCGCAGCGCCGGCACCGAGCCCGGCCCGCCCGACTTCCAGAACAACGGCCTGTACAACCTCGACGAGAGCGGCGCCTATCCCCCCGGCAACGGCGGCCTCTACGAGTTCACCGGCGACCCGCGCGACCAGGGCAAGTTCCGCGTGCCGACCCTGCGCAACGTCGCGGTCACCGCGCCGTACATGCACGACGGCAGCATCGCCACCCTCGCCGAGGTCATCGACCACTACGCCGCCGGCGGCCGCCTCATCAGCGAGGGCCCGCTCGCCGGCGACGGCCGCCAGAACCCCAACAAGAGCCCGCTCGTGCGCCAGGTCGAGCTGTCGCCGCAAGACCGCGCCGACCTGGTCGCCTTCCTCGAGAGCCTCACCGACGAGACGTTCTTGACCGACCCCAGGTTCGGCCCGCCGTGACGCGGCTGCGTCCCGAGTGATTCGCGCAGGGACCCTCCCTGCGTAAACCCCCATCGGCCCGAGCCCCGGGCGACGCGCCCCTCGGCCTCGAGCGCTTCGCATCGCCGCCGCTTCGCGCCTAGGGCTTCGAGTCGTCGCAGCAGATCTCGGTGACTTCACACGCGCATGCGCAGCCGAGCGAGCCGGTGGGATCGCCGGTGGTGGTGCTGTCGGGCACGACGTCAGCGGTCGTGCCCCCGGTCGTCTCGACGCCGGTAGTCTGCTCCTCGCCGGCGTAGTTCTCGCAGAGCCACTCCGCCCATTCGACCGCGCCGTCCTCCCGCTTGTCGCAGGCCTCGTTGAACGGGACCCACGGCCCCGACACGGTGGTGCATCGACAGGTCCACTGGTGAGCCGCGGCGGGCCCGTCGCATTCGCCCCCGACCGTGGTGTCGTGGGTCGTCGAGCTGTCGGGCCCGGTGGTGACGGGGCCCGTCGCGGTGGCGCCACTCGTGTCGGTGGTCGTGCTCGCGGGTGGCTCGTCGCCCGAGGTCGCCCTCGTCGCGTCGGAATCGCTGCCTCCGCTGTCCTGCTCGGGCAGTTTGGGACCGCAGTGGACGAGGAGCAGGAGGGCTGCGAAAAGACCGAACGCGCGCATGCGGAGCCTAACTGCAAGCCGAGCGCCATGGCCCGCCCGGGGCAGAGACCGCCACGATCGCCGGTGGCCTCGAAAGCTCACGACATTTGCGGCGCGTCGCGCGACGGGTACACGCCCTCGACGGCGATGAGGTCGCGGAGCCCCTCGGCCAGCGCAGCGTTGACGTGTCCGCCGGCCATGTCCGAATACGAGTACTCCGCCATCTCGAACCGGTCGGGGCGGATACCATGGGCCACGGTACCGTCGAGGATCATGATCGATCTGCCGCCGCGGGACCGGCGAGCGGATCCTTCGCCGGTCGCGCGAGCAGCCGCGAGCGCGTCGCTCGCTCGAGGTCCGCGCCTCACAGCGGGGCGATCGTCATGCCGAAGGGCGGCAGATCGGGCAACGGGCCCGAGTCGCACAGGATGCCGGTGCAGGCCCACTCGTCGAGGTAGCATCCGTTGGCGTCGCAGCCTTTCCAGTGGTGCTGGGTGCATCGGAAGCCCGCGAGCGGGCTGCAGGTCCAGCCGCTGCAAGTGCTGTCGGGGCAGCCTGCGAGCGCGTGCGGGTCGTCCCCGATCAGGGCGGCGAGGTCGAGCTCGGCCTCGGCGTACAGCCACCCGGACACCTCGCGGAAGCTGATGGTCATCGCGCCGTCGAACCCCAGCACGGGCAGATCGCTCGCGCTCGGGAGCTCGAGGATCTCGAGCTCCACCGTCTCCGTCGCGTCGTTGAACGAGTACTCGACCAGCGCGTTGCCCTCGCGGACCTGGCCGTTCCAGATCGTCGCCGAGGCCACGGCGGGGAGAAGCAGGGTCGATGCCACCGCCGCGCCGGCGAGCAGCCGAGCGGGCGGACCATCACGAATGAATGTGCGGAACATGACGATCCGCGAGAGCAAGCGCCGTGCCGACGCCGGACGCGCCGCAATCGTCGGCCCGATCACGACTCGAGAACACGACGCACCGCTCCCCCGACCATGACCCCATGGGGTCAACGGCGCTGGCCCTGGGGCTGGCGCTCGTGTTCGCTGCGAGGCCGGCGCTACGGCACCAGCACGAGCTTGCCGAGCACCTCGCGCCGCTCCATCCGCGCCAGCGCCTCGCCGGCGCGGGCGAACGGCAGCGACGCGTCGACGTGCGGGCGGAGCTGGCCGGCGGCCACCGCCGCGAAGATCCGCTCCGCGTTGACGCGATTTTTCGCCGGCTCGCGGGCCGCGAACGAGCCCCAGAACACGCCGACGATCTGGCAGCCCTTGAGCAGCACGAGGTTGAGCGGGATCTTGGGGATCTCGCCGGCCGCGAAGCCGACCACCAGGTAGCGTCCTTGCCAGGCGATCGCGCGCAGGGCCGGGTCGGCGAACGGGCCGCCGACGGCGTCGTAGATCACGTCGACGCCCTGGCCCCCCGTCCATTGCTTGCTGCGCTCCTTGAGGTCTTCGCGGGTGTAGTCGATGCCCTCGTCGGCCCCGCGCTCGCGGCAGAAGGTCAGCTTCTCCGCCGTCGACGCCGCCGCGATCACCCGCGCCCCGAGCAGCTTGCCGATCTCGACCGCCGCGATGCCGACCCCGCCGGCCGCGCCGAGCACCATCAGCGTCTCGCCGGCCTTCAGGTCGGCGCGGTCGACCAGCGCGTGCCAGCTCGTCCCGTAGGTCAGCAGCGTCGCCGCGGCCGCCTCGAAGCCGACCCCCGCGGGCACCCTCACCACCGCCGCCGCGGGCACCACGATCTGCTCGGCGAACGCCCCGTGGACCAGGGTGGTCGCCACCCGGTCGCCGACCACGACCGTCGTCACGCCGTCGCCGACCGCCTTCACCACGCCCGCCGCCTCGCCGCCCGGCACGAACGGCGGCGCCGGCTTGAACTGGTACTTGCCGTACGAGAGCAGCACGTCGGGGAAGTTGACCCCCGCGGCGCGGACCTCGATCAACACCTCGCCCGGGCCCGGCGCCGGGTCCGGCACCTCATCGACGCAGAGACCCGAGGGCCCGACGAGCTCGTGAACACGGACGGCGCGCATCGCCCGGCACTCTAGCAAGCGCCCTACCACCCGTCGAGCGACCGCCCGTCGCCCCGGCGCTCATCGCTCAGCTCGCCCGCAGCGGCGAGCGGCCATATGTCCGAGAGGACAGGCCCCCGCCGCCGCCCGACCGCATCTGGAGACCTGTCTCGAAGAACAGCCCCGCCCTCGGCGCATCCGGAGGCCACGCGCGGGCGAATCCCGCAGGACAGACGGCTCACCGCGGACGCATCCGGAGGCGCCGGACATGTCCAGAAAGACAGGCGCCGCGCGAGGCTCCTTCCAGCGGACATGCGAGCTCGCCGCGATCGCATTCGCCACCGCCACGCGGAACATGCCCGGAAAGACAGGGCCGCTCCGAAGCGGCGCGCGAAGATCCGTCGAGAGGACACGCGGGCTCGCCGCGACGGCATCCGGAGCCGTCACGCGGGACATGTTCAAAAGGACATCATCGGGCCGCCCGAGACGTCACGCGGAGATGGCTCGAGCGGACCTGTGGCCTCGCCGCGACTGCATCCGGAGCGGTCGCGCGGAACATGTCCAGAAGGACATGAGAGCCCCTTCTCGGACGCGGGCCCCGCGCGGAGCGGGGCTGGCTGCTGGTCGCGCTTGACAGCGGGACGGCGGCGCGGTTCAAATCTCGCATCGCTCGGCGCATTCCGACCGTGTCCCCGATGGGGCCGGACAACCTCATGACGTGACCGCCGCCTCGCGGGCCCGGCCGGACGCGACGTCGACGTCGACGTCGCGCGCGGCTGTCGTGCCCGCGCCAGCAGAGCGCCGTCGCGTGGCCCCGACCGCGGTCGGACCCGCCGCGCGTGATGGTCGGTGCCCCCTGCGCGCGGCAGAGGTCTGTCCGCGGCGGTCCGCGCCGACGTGTCCGTCGATCGTCGCGCCGGGCGATTCGGCGATCGCGGCGATTCGTACGAACGACCACTTTTTCCAGAAGAATTCACAGAGGAGAGTCATGACCATCGATTTCACCAGCAAGGGGCTCGTGTACGGCTCGGACGAGGCGGAGCGCGTCACCGTCGAGCGCGAGCACGCTTTCATCGGCGAAGGGGGCGGGCCGCTCCCGTTCGAGCTGTATCGGCCGCCGGGGGCCGGGGGCCCGCGGCCGGCCGTCGTGTTCGTGTCCGGCTACCCCGACCCCGGCCTCGTGGCGATGCTCGGAAAGCCGCTCAAGGACTGGGCCTCCTACCAACAGTGGGCGCGGCTCGTCGCGGCGTCGGGGCTCGTCGGCGTGACGTACGCCAACCGCGAGCCGGGCGACGTCGTCGAGCTCGTGCGCCGCCTGCGGGCCGACGCCGCAGCGCTGGGCATCGACCCCGAGCGGATCGGCGTGTGGGCGTGCTCCGGGAACGTCCCGACCGCGCTCGGGCTGGTCGCGCGCGAGCAGGTCCGCGCGGCCGCGCTGCTCTACGGGTTCATGCTCGACGTCGACGGCACGACCGAGGTCGCCGACGCGGCGCAACAGTTCCACTTCGCGCCGCCGGCGGTCACGCTCGCCGAGCTCCCGCGCGACACGCCGCTGCTCGTCGTCCGGGCGGGCCGCGACGCGACGCCCGGGCTCGACGCGAGCCTGCAGCGGTTCCTCGCGGCCGCGCAGGCCCGCGGTCTGCCGATCACGCGGATCGATCATCCCGAGGCGCCGCACGCGTTCGACGTCGTCGACGACTCGCCGACGTCGCGGCGGGTGATCGCGGACGTCCTCGCGTTCCTGCGCGACACGCTGAACGCGGGCGTCACCTAGCGGACGCGACCCGGGCGGCGGCGGGGGTTCGAGCCCGATCGTCTGCCGCCGCCCGGGCGATGGACAGGCGCTCGTCGATGCCGCGCCCTCGCGGCAGGAACGACCTGGCCGAAGGGTCAGCAGCCCTGAACGCCTCGGCGGCCGACGGCGCCGCCCGCGGTACCGCCGTGAAAGCGTCCTACGGCCGCGGGCGGCCCCGGCGAGCCTGGTCGCCGCGCGTGCCGACCACCGCGACGACGCGGCACCGGCTCTCGTGCTCGTCGTGCGCGAGGCACGTCAAGAAGTCCGTCACGAACGCGGCATGGTCGTCCCCGAGGAACCCCGCGAGGCGCGGCATCCGGGCGAAGCGAGCCTCCCACGCGGCGAGCACGTCCGGCTTCGCCGCGCCGCGGAACGAGAGCTCGTCGTCGTCGAGCACGCGCGCCGCCGTGGCGAAGCCGAGCGCGCGCAGGGCCGGTTCGAGGCGGGCACCCGCGCGGAACTCGTACAGGTTCGCCCGACGCGCGTCCTCGTAGAACGCTGCGAGCGCCTCCTGCCATCGAGGTGCGAGGGGCTCGTGCCCGAACATGTCGTCGATCTCGACGAGGCACGCGAACGCCTCGTCGCGGAGACCCCGGGTCCAGCGCACCAGCGCCTCGTCGAGCCCAGGGAAGTACGCGGCCACGAACGTACACCAGAGGCCGTCGAAGGCGTCGGGGGTCGGCTCGAACGCGGCGAGGTCCGCGAGCTCGAACGCGCAGCCCTCGGCGGCGTCGGCGCGCGCTTCGGCGATCAGCCGAGGGTCACGGTCGACGCCGGTGACGCGCGCGCCGTGCTCGGCGAGGACGCGCGCGAGGTCGCCTGGACCGCAACCCAGGTCGAGCACGCGGCGGCCCGCGAGCGGGGGACACATCGCGAGCACCTCGGCCCACCGGCGGAACGCGCGTTGGGCCCGGTACTGGCCTGCGAGAGGCGTGCGGGGGTTCATCATCAGCGAAAGCTCTTTCCGTTCTAGCACACGCGCCGCACCGTCTCGGCATCGCGCCACCGAGCTCGCCGCGCGGCCGCGGGCGTCGAGCTGCGCCGCGAGGCGTCATCACGTCTCCGACCGCGGGACATCGACCGCCCGGAGCTCAACGCGGACGGGCGCGCCAGGCCTGCGGGCTGTGGCCGGTCCACCGCTTGAAGGCGCGGTGGAACGCGCTCGGCTCGGAGAAGCCGAGCAGGTACGCGACCTCGGCGATGGAGATCCGCGGGTTCTCGAGGTAGCCGCGGGCGAGCTCGCAACGCAGCTCGGCGAGCTGCTGCTGAAAACTGGTGTTCTCGGCCTGGAGGCGGCGGTTGAGCGTCCGCGGGCTGACTGCGAGACGTCTGGCGACGTGCTCGAGCGTCGGCGAGCCGCCGCGGAGCTCCTCGCTGAGGACCTGACGCAGCTGCGCGGTCAGCCGCGGCGCCGGCGGCATGCGGGCCAGCACGTCGGCGGCGGCGCGCTCGAGCACCGGGCGCAGGAGGGCGTCGGCGCGCGGCTGACGGAGGTCGAGCGCGGCGCGCGAGAAGTGGACGACGGTCGCGTCGGCGTCGAAGCGCAGCGGGCACTGGAACACGCGCGCGTACTCGTCGCGGTGGCCGGGCGCGGCGTACTTGAAGTCGATCGCCTCCGGTGACCACGTCGCCTCGGTCAACCTGCGGAAGCGGGCGATCGTGCAGCCGAGCGTGAACTCGGTCGTGTACGGCTGCACCCCGGCGAAGGTCGGCGGCAGGTCGAGGGACAGCCGGCCGCCGGAAGCGTCTGCCTCGAAAGCCAGGTTGAAGTCGGGGCGGATGATGCGAAAGTAGCGGGCGAGCGCGGCGAGCCCCTCGCCGAGGGACGGGGCCTGGGCGACGACGTAGTCGACCACGTCGAACGTGCCCCACGGGATGATCTCGGCGGCGTGCAGCGCGAGCGCGGGGTCGCGGCTGCGCACCAGCGCCTCGCGCCACAGGGCGTTGCGCTGCGCCGGCGCGAGCGCGAGGTCGGCGTCCTCGGCGGCCGCGCGATCGAGGCCGACGGCGGCGAGCAGCGCATCGACGTCGACGCCGGCACGGGCCGCCCCGACCAGCGGCGCGCTGACGGCGACGTTGACCGGGATGTCGCGCGACGACACCGCAGGAACGCCGACCTTGGCGAGAAATGCCACGTCTTTGACGCGAGCGGTCATCGCGGCAGCGCGGAGACCCGATTAGCGTAACAGCATGTTCGGAGCGCAGAAAGCCCTCGTACGTCCGCGTCGGCGAGCTCCCGTGTACGCGCTGGCGGTCGCGGCCGTGCTCGCCACCGGCTGCGCCGACGTCGACGCCGCCCCCGGCGGCACCGACCTCGACGCCGCCCCCGGGCCGCCCCGGTCGCCCCCGCGCCCGCGTCGAACCCGCTCGCCGGGTCGATGCGCACCGACCCCGTCCCGCTGTCGGGCGTCGTCGAGGAGCGCCTCGCCGCCGGCTCGTACGTCTACCTCGCGCTGCGCGGTGACGACGGCGCGCTGCGCTGGGTCGTCCTGATGGGCGCCGCGCCGGCGATCGGTGCGTCGGCCCGGGTCGTCGGCGTGGGTCGACGCGAGAACTTCCGCTCGCCCCGGCTCGGCCGGGAATTCGCCGAACTGCACTTCGCGGTCGCCCCGGCCGCGCCCTGAATCGTGCCTCCCTCAACCCGCATCAAAGAGCATTGCCATGATTCGAACCCATGACAGATCCACCTGGCTGCTGGCCCTGGCCGTGGCCCTCGCCGGCTGCGCCGACCCGGGCGAAGACGCCGACACCGGCGGCACCGCGAGCTCGACCGGCGAGCCCGACTCGACCGGCGCGCCGGCCTGCGTCGAAGACGACCTCGCGCCGGATCCGTTCGCCGGCCCCGGCTGGGACGGCGAGCTGGGCGCGCTCAAGGAGCCGCTCCAGGACGAGTACGTCGCCAGCACGACGGCGCTCGTGCTGCGACCCGCGAAGGAGCAGGAGTTCTTCGCGACCGCGAAGGCGATGTTCCCCGTGCTCGAGGCCAACCCCGGGCTGATCGGCTACGCGCTGGCACAGTCGAAGAAGTGCGGCACCGTGCGCACGCTCGCGGTGTGGCGCGACGAGGCCGCGATGATGCAGTTCGTGGTGTCCGACGAGCACGTCGCCGGCATCCTCAAGGTCAACGACTACAGCACGGCCGGCGTGGTGACCTCGTGGAAGCTCCCTCGCGCGGAGCTGCCGGTCACGTGGGAGGTGGCGATCGCCCGGGCGACCGCGGCGGCCCAGTCGTACTGACGTGCCGGCGTCCCGTTCGTGTCGGTCACCCCACGGGGTCGCCGCCGAGACGACCTCGACGCCTGCAATCGTCATAGAAAGGAAGAGACATGTTCACCACGACATGTCCCTTCATACACGCGCGCCTCGAGCTCGCGCAGCGCTCGGGCCCGGCGGCGCTCGTGGCTCGCGCGGCCCCCTCGCTCCCGCCCCGAGCTCGCGCCGCGCTCGGGCCGCCAGCGCTCGGCGACGCGCCCCTCGAGCGGCCTCACCCCGCCGCGAGCTCGTGCAGCGCCTGGGCCACGCGGCGCTCGTGCTCGGCGGCGTCGTCGCGCACCTCGAGGCCGAGCTCGACCGCGCGGCGCAGCAGGTGCTCCGCCTCGAGCAGGCGGTGGAACGTCTGCGCGCGCTCGTCCTCGAGCGCGCGCAGGCGGTCGAGCCCGAGCAGCAGCTCCTCGCGGCGCTCGGGCGGCTCGCGGCGGGCCTCGCTGCCGGCCAGCGCGCGGACCAGCGCGCCCTCGTCGAGCTTGGCCAGGTCGGCGTCGATGCCGCGCAGGCGCTCGACCTGCCGCGCGATCAGCTCGACCAGCGGCGTCAGCGAGCCGGCGATCATGTCGAGCTCGGCGCGCGCCCCCGGGGCCGCGGCGCGGTGGTCGACGAGCCGCTGGACCGCCAGCGCGAGCTCGCCGACGATCTCGCGCACCTCGGCCGGCGTCTCGGGCGTCAGCAGCCCGGCCAGGCGGGCCACCAGCGGGTCGGAGGCCGGCAGCGCCGCCGGGGCCGCGCGCAGGCGCAGGAGCGTCGGGCGCTGCTTCTTCTGCGCCGCCGAGGCGGCGAGGAACACGATCAGCGCGATCACCAGCCCCAGCGAGCCGAACACGATCGGCACGAACGCCGGCGCCCCGAGGGCCAGGGTCAGCGCCACGATCGCGCCGGTGATCCCGCCGGTCCAGCCGAACGTGCGCGCGGCCAGGCGTCGGGTCGCGCGCGGCGAGCGGTCGACCACCGCGACCTGCAGCTTGGCCGCGGCCAGGCGCGCGCGCAGGCGCTCGGCTGTCTCGTGGGACAGGTCCGTGAACAGCCGCAGCGGCAGCGCGTGGCGCCGCTCGAGCTCGGCCTTCGAGTACATGCGGGCGTCGCCGATCACGAGGTTGAGCGCCGGCACCTCGCCCTCGGCCAGGGTTTGCAGCTCGCCGGCCAGGCTGGCGAAGAACGCGGCGTCCTCCTTGGCCGCGCGCAGGTCGACCGAGCAGGTGCCCGCGGGCGTGTGCTCGAACTGCACGCCGACCCGGCCGCAGGCGAGGCACAGCCGCTGGCCGAGGCGCAGGCGCGCGCCGCAGTGCTGGCAGATCGTGCGCGCCGCGCTGGCCCCGGCCGGGCCGTCGCCGGCCAGCGCGGCCGCCAGCTCGCGCGCCGAGGCCGGGCGCGCACCTGGCTCGAGGGACAGGCAGCGCATCACCAGGGCGTCGAGCTCGGGCGGCACCTCCGCCCGCAGCGCGCGCGGCGGCGCCGGCGAGGCCTCGCCGAGGAACGCCGGCCCCTCGCCGCGCGGCAGGAGCCCGGTGAGCCCGCGGTAGACGATCACGCCGACGGCGTAGAGGTCGGCCCGCGGGTCGAGGGCGGTCCGCGCGAGCTGCTCCGGCGCCGCGTAGGGCGAGCCCTCGAGCAGCAGGCTCGAGGCGGTGCGCGTCGACAGGATGTCGACCCGCGCCAGCCCGACGTCGGTCAGCCACAGCCCGTCGTCGCCGCGCACGCAGAGGCGCGGGTGGAGGTCGCGGATCACCACCCCGCGCGCGTGCAACCCCGCCAGCAGCTCGCACAGCGCGATCGCCAGCTCGACCACCTCGTCGACCGGCGCCGGCGCCCGCCGCCGCAGCCACTCCTCGAGCGCCTCCCCGCGCGGGTCGAGCCGCAGCCGCCACGGCGGCGGCGCCCCCGGGGCTTTCGGATCGTCCGGACCGGCCGCCAGCACCGGCGCCACTCCCGGCGCGTCGAGCTCGCGCAAACGGGCCACGTCGCGCACGTAGCGGCGCCGCATCGCCGGCTCGCGCGCCAGCTCCGGCGCCAGCCAGGCCAGCACCGCGTCGCGCCCGTCGCCGAGCCGGACGCGCGCCCGCAGCTCCGAGCCGACCCGCTCGGCCGCGCCGACGACCTCGGCCCCCAGCCCCGCCGGCAGCGCCGGCATCCCGGGCGCGTTCATGCCTGCCCCTTTCGCCATGCCCTGAAGGACATGCTTCCATCGACATGCTTTAGGCGACATGCTCGCAAGGACATGCCCGAGAGCGCAGACTCCATGCCCGCGCCCCCCCGCGACCGCCCGACGCTCCGCGCCTTTTCACGGCCCTCCTGCGACCGCGCGGCGCTCTTCGCCCCCGCGACGCTCTTCGCCCGTCCACCGCGCCCCTGCGCCCCCGCGACGCTCCTCGCCCGTACACCGCGCCCCGGCGCGCGCGCGACGGTCCCGGGCGGTCTCTGCCCGAGCCATGCACGAAGAGACATGTCCCTTCGCTCATGCCCTTGAAGCCATGCCCTCACGCCCCTCGCCCCCCGCGCTGGACCTCTTCGAGCGCCTCGACGCGGGCGCGCAGGTCGGCCAGCGCCTCGCCGTCGCCCGCCGCGCCGCCGGCCCGCGCGCGCGCCACGCGGGCGGCCAGGCCGTCGAGCGCGGCGGTCAGCGACAGGAGGCGCGCGGCCCAGGTGTCGCGCTCGTGGAGCGTCGCGCGCACGGCCTCGTCGCCGCCCTGGATCCCGCGGGCCGCGAGCTCGCGGTCGAGGGCGTCGAGGCGGGCCGCCGCGGCCGTCGCGGCCGTGACCGCCTGCGCCAGCTCCTCGACGGGGGCCTCCGGGTCGCCGGTAGCCGGCCCGAGCGCGGGCGCCAGCGCCAGCGCCCGCCCGACCACCGCGCGCAGGCTGTGGCGGTGGCGCGCCTCGTCGATGGTCGGCCCGACCCGCTCGACCTCGGTCAGCGCGCGCTGCAGCGGCGGCGGCAGGGCGGCCGGGCGCTCGCCGCGGCCGGTCACCTGGCGCAGCGACGACCACGTCGCGCCCACCGTCACCCCGACCAGCAACAGCGGCGCGAGCAAGAAGATCGCCTTGCTGCTCATCACCCCGACCGACGACGCCACCGCGACCGCGAGGCTGCGACCGACCAGCGCGCGCGCCTTCTTGCGCATCGCCGGCGACTTCAGCGGCCCGCCGCGGACCACCTCGATCTCGACCCCGATCTGCCGCAGCGCCTCGCCCACGGCCCGCGCCGTCGCCTCCGACACCCGGCGCAGCAGCGTGAACGGGACCCGCGGGATCCGCTTGTCGAGCAGCCCCGGGGTGACCTGAAGGCCAGGATTGCCGGCCACCCACCGCCGCAGCGCCTCACGCAGGGCCACGTCGAGCTGGTCGCCCGGCTCGCCCGGCCCCGCCACCAGCACCGTGAACGGCCCCGACTCGGCCCGCGCCGCCCGCAGCCCGCAGTGCAGGCACACCGCCAGCGCCGCCGGCCGCGGCTGCCCGCAGCCGGCGCACGGCGGATCGCCGCTGCCCCGCTCGCCCGTGAACACCGCCAGCGCCGAGGTGCTCCCGGCCGCCAGCTGATCGAGCAGCGCCGCCACCTGCGCGGCCGCCTGCGGCCGGTCACCGGGCGCCTTGGCCAGCAGGCTCTGCACCAGCGCGCGCAGCGGCGGCGAGAAGCTGTCCGGAAGGACAGGTACCGGCGCACGCCGGTGGGCCTCGATCACCCCGAACGCGGTCGCGCCGGCGAACGGCGGCCGGCCGGTGGCCATCTCGTAGAGGATGCAGCCGAGCGCGTAGAGGTCGCTGCGGACGTCGACCGCGAGCGGGTCGAGGCACTCGGGCGCCATGTAGTCGGGCGTGCCGAGCACGGTGAGCGCGCTGCGATCGACCCCGGCCAGCGAGGTGCCGCGGGCCATGCCGAAGTCGCCGATCTTCGGCGTGTGCCCGCCGGCGACCAGGATGTTGGCGGGCTTGAGGTCGCGGTGGACCACCCCGGCCGCGTGCGCGCGCGCCAGCCCGCGGGCGATCCCCGCCGCGAGCGCGGCCAGTCGCGCCTCGCCGAGCGGCGCCTCGCGAGCGAGCAGCTCGGCCAGCGTCGGCCCCTCGACCAGCTCGAGCAGCAGCACCCGCTCGCCGTCGATCTCGACCACGCCGAACACCTCGACGATGTGCGCGTCGCGGACCCCCCGCAGCAGCTCGGCCTCCTGGGCGAAGCGCGACTGCGCCGCCGCGTCCTGCCGGTGCGAGGCGTGCAGGATCTTGCCGGCGAACTGGCGCCCGTCGCTCGCGTGGACGCGCATCACCGTGGCCACCGCGCCGCTCCCGAGCGCGTCGCCGAGGCGTAGATCGGCGGGGTTCGGGGGCGCGGCCTGCATGCGAGCGGACGCACTCTAGCATGAGGGCCCGCCCGCCTGCCACGCCCGCACGAGCGCCGGCGCGGCGAGCAGACGCAGCAGCGACCGTGGAGGTCCCGGCGATCTCCCGGCCGCGCCGCGGCCTCGATCGCCGTCCCGGCCCCCGCTCCTGTCCTTCAGGACATCTCGCTGCGGATCGCCCGCGCGTCCGCGCTCGCGCGCGCTCGATCGACCTGTCCATCCGGACATGCGCGACGAGACGGGCAGCGGCCTGCGCCCCGCCCTTCACCGACGCGAGGCGGCGCTCCTCGCCCAGCCCGCCCGCAACGGCGCGACCGGCTCGAGACGCGCCTCGACGACGCCGCCGAGCGCAACCTCGGGGCAGCCGCCGACGCCGGCTGCGTCCCGCTCGTCGCCCGACGATCGGGAGCCGACTCCCGTCCCCGCGCCATGCCACGAGCGCGCGACCTGCCTCGCGCGGCAGGCAGCGACGGCCTCGTCGCGCGCAGCCCTGCGTGGCTCGACCACCCGCGCGCTCCTCCTGGCCCGGCAGAGGTCGTCGGCCCCCACGCCCTGCCAAGGCCTCCGCCGGCCAGCGCCAGGTCCGATCGGCAAGATGGCGGCGACCGTCGCTCGTCGCCATGATACCTCGCATGCTCGCGAGCGCCACGACGGTGTCCCTGGCAACGGACGGCTGCAGCGCCGCGAGGCCGGCGGACCGCGAGCGCTCATGGACATGTCCTTCGGACCCTATCGTCGTAGGTCGCCCGCGCCCGCCACGAAGCCGAGGAGCCGCGCGGTGAGGGCGGGCCTCGCCGGCCTGGGCGCCGCCGCGGCCCTGCTCGCGTGCGGGCCGGAGCTGCCGCGGAGCGTGCGGCCGGTCGGGCACGGCGGGGCGGAGGCGTGGCCCGACGTGGCGGCGCCGATGCCGGCGCGCCACGACGGGCGGGGCGACGCCGCGGTGATCGTCAGCGTCGAGGATTACGCGCACCTGCCCGATCGACCAGGCGCGCACGCGGTCGCCGGGGCCTGGTACCGCTACCTGCACGAGGTCCGCGGCCTGCCGCACCGGCGGATCCGCTGGGTGCGCGACCCCGGCGGTCCCGGGGCCGTCGGCGCCGCGCTGGCGAAGATGCACTGGCGAGTCCGGCGCGACGCGACCCTCTGGTTGATCTTCATCGGCCACGCGGGCACGCCGGAGGGAGGGTCGCCGATCCTGCTCGGCCCCTCGGCCGGCGCGAGCGACTGGCGCGGCGGGATCTCCGTCGAGCAGGTGCTGCGATTCGCCGGCCACGGGATGCACCGCGAGCTCGTCGCCGTGCTCGACGGCTGCCTGCCCCGAGGGACAGCTCACCGCGGGCGCTCGGGCCTGGCCGCGCCCGGGCTGCCGGCGCCGCCGGCCTTCGTGCCGCCGCGGCCCATGACCGTCTCCGAGGCGACCGCCGCCCTCATGGCGCTGGTGGAAAAGACGCTGATGCGCGTGATGGTGGACAACGCCCAGCGCGGCCGCGAGCCGAGCGACACCGTCGTGTTCACGCCCGGCGTCGGCGCGCACTGCCGCGAGCGCCTGCCGGGGACCGACACGCCGGCGTTATCCTATCTGCTGCTCGGGGCGCTGCGCGGGTGGGCCGACGCGAACCGCGACGCCATGGTCGGCGCGGCCGAGGCGCTGCGGCACACCGACCTGCTCCTTCGGGCAGGTGCGCACGGCGACCCCGACCCGCCGCGGCCGCAGGCGCGAGGGACGGACCTGACTCTGGCGCGCGAGGTGAGCGAGCGCGGGCCGGCTTTGGCCGGGGTGCAGCCGCCGGGCTCGCAGGTCGACGAGGCGACGCTGCGGGCCGAGGCCGGCGGCGAGTTCATCGACGAGCGGATGAAGAAGGTCGACCGCGGGCGCTTCACGATGGGCTGTGTCAGCCGCCGCGACCCGGCCTGCGAGGCCGACGAGCGGCCGGCGCAGGCCATCTTCCTCGACAGCTTCATGATCGACCGCTACGAGGTGACCTGGAAGGACTACTCGGCCTGCGTCGCCGGCGGCGGGTGCTCGAAGATCGCCACGTCGCGCTGCGAGGTGTGGACCGGCGAGGCCTTCGTCCGCGGGGCCGCGCTCGCCCCGGCGTTCCTCGGCGAGGACCACCCCGTCGTGTGCGCGACCTGGCAGCAGGCCGTCGATTATTGCGCGTGGATGGGCAAGCGCCTGCCGACCGAAGCCGAGTGGGAGAGGGCGGCCCGCGGCCCCGACGCGCGCTCGCAGTACCCGTGGGGCGACGACCCACCCACGTGCGCGCAGGCCCACACCCACGAGTGCGGGACGACGACGGCGCCGGTCGGACAACACCCCGCCGGCGTCAGCCCCGAGGGCATCCACGACCTCGCCGGCAACGCCTCGGAGTGGGTCGCCGACTGGTACGACAAATATGCCTATCGCCGGGGCTCCCGTCGCAACCCGACCGGGCCGCCGCGCGGCGCGGTCAGGGTCGTGCGCGGCGGCAGCTATTACGACGGGCCGGGCTACCTGCGCGCCTCGTACCGCTACGGGCTGTCCCCGCAGTGGGGCTACGGCACGGTCGGGTTCCGCTGCGCGCGGTGACGACATTGTCCGAATGACGGGGTGCCCCAATAACATGTCTCATGAAACAGGTTCATCCCGCGCGCGTCCCGGCGCGCGTCCGCCCCGCCCGCGTTCCATCGCTTTGATGGAACACCCCCGCCGGCCTCGCGCGTAGCAGCCCGGCATGCCCGTCCCGCGTCGCTCGCTCCTGCGGGCCCTGCTCGCCGCGCCCGTCGCCATCGCGCCCTCGCTCGCGCAGGCCCGCAAGTTCAGCCCGCCCGACGGCGCCGCCCGGCTGCGGGCCCTCGGCGCCCTGGACCCGCTCCCGCCCGACCTTCAGGCCGCGTTCACGCCCGGCGACGACGACCGGCCGATCCCGCGGCCGGGACCGCAGGACTGGCTGGCCCAGCACCGCGAACCCGGCCAGACCTTCGCCCAGTTCGTCGGCCAGCGCCACCATCGGCCGACCGAGACCCGCCGCAAGCTCAGCATGTTGCCCATCGGCGCGCTCGAAGGCGGCGAGTGGCCGGCGCTGTCCGTCGTCGCCGACTTCGCCGCGCGGTACTTCCAATTGCCGGTCGAGCGCCTGGCGCCCACCAGCATGGCCGCGCTCAAGGCTCGCAGGCGCGACCGCGGCGGCTATGATCAATACCATACCGGCACGATCCTCGCCGGCATGAAGCGGCGCGTGCCCGCCGACGCCCACGCCCTGATCGCCGTCACCACCGCCGACCTCTACCCCGACTCCGGGTGGAACTTCGTGTTCGGCTACGCCAGCTTCGACGAGCGCGTCGGCGTCTACAGCTTCGCCCGCTTCGACCCGGCCTTCTACGGCGAGGCGCGCGGTCCGGGGGCGCGCGCGAAGATCCTCCGCCGCGGGCTCGGGCTGCTCGTCCACGAGGTCGGGCACATGTTCGGCCTTTACCACTGCGTGCATTTTCACTGCATCATGAACGGCTGCAACCACCTCGACGAGAGCGACCGCGCCCCGCTCCACCTCTGCCCGGTGTGCCGGCGCAAGCTGCAATACGCGATCGCCTTCGACCCCGCCGTCCGCGAGCGCGAGCTGGCCGAGTTCTTCCGCGCTCACGCCATGGTCGACGACGCCGCCCGCAGCGAGCGCCTCCTGGCCGCGATCGCCGCCGCCGCGCCCGCGCCGTGATCCCGCGCGAGGCTGACCCGAGGACCCGGCGATCGCCACCGCGCGCTGCCACCATTCCTGTCCCTCGGAACATACGCATCGTACTGCCCGAGGTCCGCAGACGCCAACATCACCGCCGGCCGACCCCGCTTCGGACTCGCAGCATTCTCGGGACCGACGCGGCGGGTCGACAATCGCCCGTCGATTGTGACGCGCGTCGCAGGGTCGGAGGAGATGCGCACGCGCAGCCCCTGGGTCCCCGCGATCGCCGTTCTGCCGCCTTTGCCGCCCGAGGAACGGCGATGCGGCCCGGCGCGGCCCGGCGCCGCGGCGTCCAGGAGCAATGATTCCGCGACCCGCGACCCGAGCGCCGCTCGCGAACCGACGGCCTTCGTGCTTGACCCGATGAATCGTTGCGTCAGGCTCCGGTGAGCCAGCACTTATTCCTGCTGGCAGGAGTAGCACGATGTCACGCAAATCGTTCGTATCGCTATTGTCCACGCTCGCGGTCTTCGCCCCCCTCGCCTGTGACGGGCTCGACCCCGCCGACGGCGTCTCCGAGGAGGCCGCCGACGTGCTGGCCGACGCCGAGGGGAGCGATGAATTCGACCCTGCCGATCACGCGCTCACCGACCTCGAGGCCGACGACCCCGCGGTCGAGGGTCCGCCCCCGTTCCCGCAGGCGCTGCTCGTGTCGCCGACGGCCGCGTGGACCTACCTCGTACAGCCGAGCGAGGGCTCGGGGGACGAATGCCGGGTGCCGGCCGGCGGTACCGCCTGGCGGACCTCGACCGGCTTCGACGACAGCGTGGCCGCCGGCTGGGCCTCGGGCTTCGCCGAGCTCGGCTACGGCGACGGCGACGAGCGCACGGTCATTCCGTTCGGCGACGACGAGGACGACAAGTGCATCACCCAGTACTTCCGCCACGAGTTCACGGTCCAAAATCCTTCCCTCTACAGCACGCTCGTCGTCCGCCTGCTCCGCGACGACGGCGCGGTCGTCTATATCAACGGCACCCAGGTCGTGCGCAGCAACATGCCGGCGACCTTCGGCCCGACGACCGTCGCCTCGACCACGGTCGACGGCAGCGACGAGGACCGCTTCTTCGTGTTCTCGGGCATCGGCAACCTCCTCGTCGCCGGCACCAACCTGATCGCCGTCGAGGTCCACCAGCGCTCCGACTCCAACCCCGACGTCTCGTTCGCGCTCGAGCTCGACGCCAACCTCGCCCCGCCTGCCATGGGCGTCACGCGCAACACCGTCAGCTTCGCCTCGATCGAGACGACCCTCGAGGAGGCGAACCGCAACACCAACTTCGGCAACAGCGCGGAGTGTCGCATGGACGGCGCCTCCGGCGAAAACAACAGCACCACGCTCGAGCAGGTGTGTCTGGCGCGCTGGGACGTCGCCGGCATCCCCGCCGGCGCGACGATCCGCGCCGCCCACCTCGACACCAACGTCACCAACACCACGCCCGAGCGCTACGGCCTGCACGTCCTGGAGACCGACTGGACCGAGCTCGGCGCGACCTGGGAGGACCGCAACGGCGCCGTCGCGGGCGACTGGGCGACCCCGGGCGGGGTGGTCGGCGGCGAGTTCGGCATCAACGACTTCGCCGACGAGCCGCTGACCGTGGTCAACGCCCTGTCGACCGGCGAGCGGATCATCACCCTCCCGCCCAGCCTCGTCGCGGGCTGGCGCGCCGCCCCGGCGACCAACTTCGGCCTCGCCTTCCTCAACTTCATCGCCGAAAACGGCCTCGACTTCTCGACCGCGGGCGCGGGGATCGAGCTGGTCGTCACCTACGACGCGCCGTGACCGCGGCCGCGGGCCTCGAGGATGCTCCTTCAGGCATGTCTTTGAAGGCATGCCCGAAGGGCCAGGCGATCGACCACGAGCCTTCGCGGTCGAGAGTGTAGCGCGCGCGTCAAGGGCCCGCGGCCCGCGTCGGCGAAGTCACGTCCGGGCCCACGCGACGTGCCGGGCTGCTATCCTCCGCGCGCCAGCGTGCACGACCGCATCCACATCTTCGGGGTGTTCCAGATCCCCTGGCTCAAGGGGGCCCGGCCCGTCCGCGTGTACGTCCCGCCGGACACCGGCGCGCCGCCGCCGGTGCTCTACATGTTCGACGGCCAGAACATTTTTGAGGACGAGCCCTCGCACAGCGGCGGCTGGTATCTTCACCACGCCGCGCGCGACCTGTGCGCGCGCGGCGGGACGGCGCCGTTGATCGTCGGCATCGACCACGGCGGGATCCACCGCATGCGCGAGCTGTCGCCGTTCCGGATGCGCCAGCGCGGCCAGGCGCCGCACCTGGTGCGCTGGATCGTCGACGAGCTGCAGCCGCAGATCCGCCGCGCCTTCGACGTGCGCCACGACCTCGCCGGCACGGCCGTCGGCGGCTCCTCGCTGGGCGGCCTGGCCGCGCTGTACGCCCACTGGCACCGCCCCGACGTGTTCGGCGCGGCGCTGTGCATGTCGCCGTCGTTCTGGGTCGCGCGCGAGAAGATGCTGAAGTTCGTGTCCGAGCGGAAAAACCCGCCGGTGTCGCGCCTCTACCTCGACGCCGGCGGCAACGAGCCGCGCGTCCGCCCGTCCACGGAGCGCATGGTCAAGCTGCTGCGCGGCCGCGGCTACGGCCCCGACAAGCTGCGCTGGGTGTTCGACCCCGGCGCCGTGCACCACGAGAGCGCCTGGCGCCGCCGCGCCCCGGGCGCGCTCGAGTTCCTGTTCGCCTGAGCCGCGTCGGAAGAACCAGCCTGGAGGGGCATGCTCGATCGCGCATGTACGAGGAGTCATGTCTCAAGGAGCATGCCTGCCAGGGCATGCTCCTTGGAGCATGCCCGTCGCGCGGGCTCGCCCCGGCTCACCCGCCTCAGCGGATCACCGCGAACGTCTGCTGGTTGAGCGCCAGCAGCTCCCCCGCGGGGGACCAGAGCTCGCGGAACTCGACCGAATACCCCGAGCGCATCGCCACCGCGCGGGCGCGGTGGTACACCGGCTGCTCCGGGTCGAGCTGCGACACGTCGGCCAGCGGCTGGAACGTGTACGTCAGCGTCGCCGTCGGCCGCGGCGTGGTCAGGCGCGAGAACGCGGCCGGCCACCAGCCGTCGCACAGCATCGCCAGGTAGGCCGCGTCGCGCACCGTGGGCGGCCGCTTGAAGCGGAACCAGCCCTCGGCCCGCGCCTCGTCGCCGCCGGTGAACAGCGGCGCGTGGACCGGGCGGAACTCGCAGTGCCGGGCGAACACCGGCGCCTCGTCCGGCGTGCCGAGCGGCAGCCCGGTCGGCGGCACGAACTCCGGCGGGCGCAGCTCGGTCCACTGCAGGCTCGCGTCGCGGGTGCGCGCGTGCACGGCGACCGCGTGGGCCTGGACCTCGCCGGCCTGGACCAGGCGGACCGCCAGGGTCGTCACCCCGGTGCCGGTGCGCAGGGCGTCGACGAAGATGTCCGCCGGGCCAGGTTGCGTCGGCCCGCACAGCTCGGCGCTGAGCGACCGCAGCGGCCGCGTCGGGTCGGCCGCCACCGCCGCCGCCGCGCGGACGAGCAGGCCGATGACGAGCCCGCCGAACGCCCCGCGGCCCTGCTGCCAGCCGTCGGGCACCTCGGCGCGCAGCTGGCCGGTGCCCGTGGGGGTGAGCGCGAGGAGGGCGTCGAGGTCGGACATCGCCGCGACCTTAGCAAATGCCGCCCGCCTCGCCCGCTGCCCGCTCGTGAGTCGCCGCGTCGGGGCCCGCCCGTCGCGCACCGGCGCGCCGCGTAAAGCACATGGCGCGAGGGTCAGGTCCTTTCGGACCTGTCCCACGCGCCATGCCCTATCCGACATGCCCTTGCAGGCAGCTCAGTCGCGGCGGTACATCGTCACCACGCAGGCGCCGCCGAGGCCGAGGTTGTGCTGCAGGGCGACCTTGGCGCCCTCGACCTGGCGCTTGTCGGCCTGGCCGCGGAGCTGCCACACCAGCTCGGTGCACTGCGCGAGGCCGGTCGCGCCGAGCGGGTGGCCCTTCGACAGCAGGCCGCCGGACGGGTTGGTGACGTACTTGCCGCCGTAGGTGTTGTCGCCGTCCCACACGAACTTCTCGGCGCCGCCCTCGGGGCACAGGCCGAGCGCCTCGTAGGTCAGCAGCTCGTTGGCGGTGAAGCAGTCGTGCAGCTCGACGACCTGGACGTCCTGCGGGCCGAGGCCGGCCTTCTCGTAGACCGCCTCGGCGGTCTTCTTGGCCATGTCGTAGCCGACCATCTTGATCATGCTGTTCTCTTCGAACGTGCTCGGGAAGTCGGTGCGCATCGCCTGGGCGGCGATGTAGACCGAGCTCGAGATCCCCTTCTTCTTGGCGAACGCGTCGGAGCACAGCACCGCCGCCGCCGCGCCGCAGGTCGGCGGGCAGCACTGGTAGCGGGTCAGCGGGTCGAACACCTCGGGCGAGGCGAGGATCTCCTCGACGCTGAGGAGGTCGCTGAACAGCGCGTACGGGTTGCGATTCGCGTGCTTGCGCGCCTTCTCCGACACCTTGGCGAACGTCTCGCGGCGGGTGCCGTACTTCCAGCGGTACTCGCGGCCGGCGCCGCCGAACATCTGCGCCGCCGGCGGGGCCTGGTTGAAGCCCTGCAGGCGGTCCATCGTGCCGGCGAAGTTGTCGAGCGGCGTCGGCCGGTCGTTGAACTTGCTGCCGAGCGCGCCCTTCTCCATCTGCTCGAAGCCGACGACCAGCACGCACTCGGCCTCGCCGGCGAGGATCGCCTGGCGGCCGAGCCACAGCGCGGTCGACCCGGTCGAGCAGTTGTTGTTGACGTTGACGACCGGGATGCCGGTCAGGCCGAGCTCGTAGACCGCCCGCTGGCCGCAGGTGCTGTCGCCGTAGACGTAGCCGGCGAACGCCTGGTCGACGTCCTTGTAGTCGACGCCCGCGTCCTGCAGCGCCGTGCGGGCCGCGTTGGCCGCCATCACGTGGTAATCGTCGCTCGCGCCGGGCTTGGCGAACTTCACCATGCCGACGCCGATCACGTTGACTTTGTTGCTCATGGCTGGGATTCCTCCGCTTGGTTCCGTTCGTCCGTCAGTTGCTGGGCTCGAGCGCCGCGAGCAGGTGCGCCGCCGCGACGTCGCCGTCGACGCGCAGCTTGCCGCGCTGGTAGAGGGTGACGAGCTTGGCCTTGCCCTGCGCGAGCGCGGCCAGGTCCTCGTCGGCCACCGTGATGGTCGTGGTCGCCGGCCCCGCGGCCTTGTCGACCAGCTTGCCGCCCTGCGGCCCGATCTGCAGGAAGAACACCGCGTCGGGGCTCTTCACGCGCAGCTCGATCGTGACCTCCTGGGCCGACTGGACGCCCGCCAGCTTCGCGGCCGCCTGGTCGAGCACCGCCGCCGCCTGCGCGGCCCGGGGAGCCGCCGCCGCCGCGGGCGCGGCCGCCTTGGGCGCGCTGCCGGGCTTCACCTTGCTCATGTCGATCTTCTTGAGGAAGCCGAGCTTCATCGACGCCATCAGGTCGCCGCTGATCTTCAGCTTGCCCTCGCCGAACAGCTTCTGCGGATCGGCCTTGCCGGTGGTCATGAGGATGAAGTCGCTGTCGGACAGCTCGAGCGTGCAGTTCACCCCCTCGACCTCGCCGGCGTAGACCTTGCCCGGGTTCGACTTGAGGTCGAACACGTAGCTCGAGTCGGGGTTCTTGAGGCGGAACTGGAACACCGTGGCGACCTTGCCCGGCAGCTCGGCGTTGCCGGCCACGAACTCGCCGATCGCCGCCATGTAGTCGGCGCTGGTCGGCGCCGCCGGGGCCTCCGGCGCGGCCGCGGCCGCACCACCGCCGCCCGCGCCGGCCCGCGCCCGCGCGGCCGCCATCACCGTGGCCGGGTCGAGCTTGGTCAGGAAGTTGAGCTTGGTCGACGCCATCAGGTTGCCGCCGATCTTCATCTTCCCGCTCATGTAGAGCTTCTGCGGGTCGGCCTTGCCGGAGCACATGGCCATGAAGTCGGCGTCGCTCAGCTCGAGCGTGCACTCGGGCGTGGCCGCCTCGCCGGCCGCGAGCTTGCCGTGCTTGAGGTCGAGCGTCCACGTGCTCTCGGGGTCCTTCAGCTTGAACTGGAACACCACACCTGCCTTCTTGGCCAGGTCGGGGTTCTTGCCGAGGAACTGGTCGATCGCGGTGAACACGTCGGCGCTGGTCGGCGTGACCTCGGCGCTCGCGCTCGCGGCCGCCGGCTTGGCCTTCGGCTTCGGCTGCGGGATCTCCGAGTAGAACTCGATCGCCGCCTGCGACAGCACCACCTTGTCGCGCTCCTTCAGCTTGCAGCGGAGGACGACGCGGCCCTCCGACTCCTTCCACATCTCGGTGATCAGCGTCTCGCCGGGGAACACGCTCTCGCTGAAGCGGACCTTGATGCTCTTGAACTTGCGCGGGTCGCCGCCGGCGAAGTGCTTGATCACGTGGCGGGCGGCCACGCCGAGGGTGCACAGGCCGTGGAGGATCGGCTTGGGGAACCCGAACGCGCCGGCGAACGCGGGGTCGACGTGGAGCGGGTTCCAGTCGCCCGAGAGGCGGTAGAGGAGCGCCTGGTTGGGCCGGATCTGCTCCTCGGCCACGGCGTCGGGCTCGCGGTCGGGCGGGGTGTTGCTGTCACCCGACGGGCCGCGGTCGCCGCCCCAGCCGCCGGCGCCGCGGATGACCGCGCCGAGCTCGTTGTAGGCGATGACCTCGCCGGACTCGTCGGCGCTCTCGGTGGCGAACACGATGAACGCGTTCTTGCCCTTGTCGAAGATGTCCTTCACCCATGTCCGATGGGTCAGCTTGGCGCGCGGCGGCAGCGGGCGCTTGAGCTCGGTGTACTGCTCGCCGTGGAGCAGGCGGTCGAGGCCGAAGTTGAAGCCGGGCGCGGTGTGGCCGTCCTTGAACGCCTGCATGATGCCGGTCTGGGCCGGGATCACGGCGAAGGTCGGCAGCGGCCAGAAGCCCTTGCCGTGCATCTCGTAGACGTAGCGCAGCTCGGTGTCGTCGAGCGGGTCGGCGGCCGCGCCGACGCCGAGCGCGTACATCGACAGGTCGCGCTCGTCGTACTCGGTGGTGACCTTCGGCATCTCGTAGCCGAGCGCCTGGTCGACGTCGACGAGCTCGTTGCCGCCCTTGCTGGGGCCGGCGTTGACGTTGTCCATCACCGGCTGCAGCGCGGCGGCGACGTCGGCCGGGTGGGTGGCCTTGGCGAAGTCGACGATCGTGCTCCACTTCGACTTGACGAGCTCGGGCGTGATCGCCCGGCCGAGGCGGACGGTGTGGCCCTGCGTGCGCTCCCAGCGGAGCTTGCTGAAGAAGCCGCCGCCGACCTCGAACAGGCCGCCGGACTCCTCGCACGACTCGTGCGACAGCCACGCGACCAGTGGGCTGACGTACTCGGGCCGCAGCGCGTCGATGAGCTCCTTCGGCAGGATCGTCTCGGTCATGCGCGAGCCGGCGATCGGCGCGATCGTGTTGGCGCGGACGTTGTACTTGCGGCCCTCGAGCGCGAGCGTGTTGCTGAAGCCGACCAGCGCCAGCTTGGCGGCGCTGTAGTTGGCCTGGCCGAAGTTGCCGTAGATGCCGGCGGCGCTGGCCGTGAAGATGATGCGGCCGTAGCCCTGGTCGCGCATCTTCGGCCACGCGGCGTGCGTCACCTTGAACGCGCCGTTGACGTGGACCCGCTGGATGATGTCCCAGTCGCCGTCCGTCATCTTGTGGAACGACACGTCGCGGAGGATGCCGGCGTTGTTGACGACGATGTCGACGCGGCCGAACGCGTCGATCGCCGTCTGCACGATCTTGGCGCCGTCCTCGACGCTGTCGTAGTTGGCGACCGCCTCGCCGCCCGCGGCGCGGATCTCCTCGACCACCTTGTCGGCGGCGGCCGAGCTCTGGCCTTCGCCGCGCGTGCTGCCGCCGAGGTCGTTGACGACGACCTTGGCGCCTCGCGAGGCGAACAGGAGGGCGTGGGCGCGACCGAGCCCGTTGCCGGCCCCGGTGATGATGGCGACTCTTCCGTCGTAGCGAAGCTCGTTGGACATGATGGCACACGCGGCATATCGAGCCGCGCGTGCGGCGTCAACCGCCCGCCCCGGGCCGCGGACGAACCGCCGATCCGTGACGTCCCTCCGAGCTGCGACGGGCAGCCGCGCGCGCTCGCAGGGGGCGGCTGAGGGCCCCCTGAGCCCGCCCTCCGCCGCCCTTGTGATACGCTCGCCGGCGATGCGGACGGACGAGCTGCGACGCTTGCGAGACCTGCTGGCACGCGGCGGCGGACCCGAAGCCGTGTTCATGTCGCTGCGCGACCGCTCGCTGCAGGGCCCGGCGCTCGCGCGGGCTCTCGCCGACGAGCTGCGCCGCTGGCTCGCCGTCGCCGCGCCCGAGCGCTACGGCGGCAACCCCGGCGCGCAGGACCTGGCCAAGGAGCTGCAGCGCGAGCTCCACCAGCTCCACGCCGCCGCGCTGCAGCGGCTGCAGGACCTGCCGCCTGCCCCGCCTGCATCGCTGCAGTCCGACACTGCGACGCTGCAGCAGGATCGTCCCCCCGCGAACGCCCCGACGCACACGTCTGCGGACCCGGGGCCTTGCCGAGCGGCGGCCCCTCCGCCGGCCGGTCTGCGGGTCGAGGTCGCGGGCGTGACCCGCGAATTCGCCGAGCACCTCGGCGACGGCGACCTCGCCGCCCTCTGGCGCGCGCCGGGCGAGGACGGCGATCCGTGCGTCGCCAAGGTCGCGCTCGCGGCCGCCGACAACGACCTGCTGTTCAACGAGGCCGAGGTGCTGCAGCGACTGCACGCCGGCGAGGCCCGCCAGCGCGACCTGCTGCCGCGCCTGCACGGCCGGTTCTTCACCGACGACGGCCGCGCCGGCAACCTGCTCGGCCTCGTCGAGGGCCTCGACGGCGCGGCCCTGCGCGCCCGCCTGCCCGCGGGCGTCCCGCCCGAGCACGTCCTCCGGATCGCCCGCCGCACGCTGAGCGCCCTCGGCCACGCGCACGACCTCGGCGTCTTGCACGGCAACATCGAGCCGGCGCACCTGATCGTGCGCCCGCGCGACCACCGGGTCGTGCTCGTCGACTGGTGCTACGCGATCGTCGAGCCGGCCCGCACCGGTCAGGGCTTCCGCGCCGTCCACGACGAGTACAGCGCCCCCGAGGTGGCCCAGCGCGGCCCGCCGACCCCCGCGGCCGACCTGCTGTCGGTCGGCCGCACGCTGGCGTTCCTGCTCGGCGGCGACCCGCTGAGCCTCGACCTGCCGGCGCACGTGCCGGAGCCGCTCCAGCGCTTCGTCCGCTACCTGGCCCGCCCGAGCCGGCTGCAGCGGGCCCAGGACGCCTGGGACATGTACGCCGAGCTCGAGCGGATCCGCGAGATTGTCTACGGGCCGCACGTGTTCCGCGAGCTCGTGGTCTGAACCCAAGGACATGCCCTCCTGGGCATGTTCTGAAGAACGTATCCTTTCCGACATTTCCCGAAGAACATGCCCCGGATCGCCCCCTGCCTGCTCGTCATCGTCGCCGCCTGCACCGCGGCGCGGCCCGTGCCGCCGCTCGACACGACCGATGCCACGAGCCCGTGGCAGGAGCGCTGCGGCCGGCGCGTGTGGTCGGCCGCGGCCGAGGCCGGCGACTCGCGGCTCGCGGACGCCCCGGTGAGCTTCGCGGAGCTGCACGGCGACAACTTCACGTACCACGTGGTGACGCTGCGCGGCCCCTCACCGGAGGCTCCCGTGCTGCAGATCGATCGCAAGCACCTGCCGCTGGCCGACGAGCACGCGAGCGGCTGGCGCCGCGAGGAGGTGGCCGCGCGCGTCCGCTGGCGCCGAGAGGACGGCATCACCCGCGCCGAGCTCGACTTCCCGGCGACGGCACCCCCGACCGAGGCCACACGCCAGCGCCTCCTCGCCGCGGCCGACGCCTGCATCGCCGACGCCTTCGACCCACCCGGCGAGCAGTGAACGAGCGGCTGGACCGCCCACCACGTCAGGGTACGACCGCCTCCGCACCCAATGGCGCGACCGGCCCGAGCTGCCCGCCAATTTGCGAGCCCCCGTCGGCACCGGACCGCGAGCCGGAATGTCCACACCTCGCGCGGTTCTGCCCTCCCACGAATTGTGTCTCGCACCACGATGCATGGACTTGACGCCGCCCCGAACATCGCGGATACTCCGGATCGTCATGTCGCGCCTCAATCCCAATTCGAGCAATCCTGCTCGCTTCCGCTTCCTCGAAGAGGAACGGGAGCTGGAGCGGGTCCTGCGCGGGGTTTGAGAGTGATGGGCCCGCGCAGGAGAATCTCCTCCCTCTCTTTTTGAAAAGAGAGAAAAAGACGCGGGCGTCGTCCAACTGGCCAGGATCCGGGAACCTCACTCCCGAGACGCAGGGTTCGAGTCCCTCCGCCCGCGCATCGTCGCTCTGTTCGGCCAGCGGTCAAGGCCACCTCGCTTTCACCGAGGTCCGCAGGGGTTCGAATCCCCTACAGAGCACATTGCGTCCCCCGGGTCGGTAGCTCAGCGGGAGAGCGATGGATTGTTAATCCATCGGTCGTGGGTTCGATCCCCACCCGGCCCTCTCGACAGATCCGCGAATCGCATGCTCATGCGATTCGCGGGTCGCACCATTGGACGATCACGCCGGCGCCACGAACTTCGCCAGCAGCACCCGGCGAATCCCGCCGAAGTCGATCGTCAGCTTGCGCTGCTCGCCCGCCGGGCCCTCAGCGGCGACGATCGTCCCGAGGCCGAACTTCGCGTGGGTCACGCGCTCGCCGACGGCGAGCGGGTCGACGACCCGCGGCGGCGGCGGCGACTTCTGGCGCGCCTCGGCGGCGAGCAGCGTGCTGCAGGCGCGCGAGTCGGGGGCCGACGAGCGCCGCGCCAGCGCCAGCGCCGTCTTGCCCTCGGGACCGCGGCGGTCGGTCGCGCCGCGGGCCAGCAGCACGCGCACCGCGTCGGCGTTGCCCTGCGACGCGGCCGAGTGCAGGGCCGTCCAGCCGTCGACCCCGCCGAGGTTGTGCGTGTGCTCGACGTCGGCCCCGGCGTCGAGCAGCGCGGCGACCTCCTCCGCCGACGCGGTCCCGGCCGTGCAGACCAGCCCCTCGGAGATCGTCGCGCGATCGGTGCGCGCCGCCAGCCAGGCGAAGATCGCCGCGCCGGCCCGCGAGCGGGTGCCCCAGAACGCCGACGCGTCGATCGGCGCCCCGGCGGTCACGATCGCCTCCACGGCCCGCCGATCGCCGGCGCGGACCGCCGCGGTCAGGGCCGAGGTGTGGCCGTTCGGCTCGCTGTCGCGCGGATCGGCCCCCGCGGCCAGCAGCGCCTCGACCAGCTCGGGCCGCCCGCAGCTCGCGGCGTAGAACAGCGCGCCCGGGGTCGCCCGCGCCCCGCGAGCCAGCCGCAGCAGCGCGAGGTCGATCTGCCGGCCCGCGACCTGGGCCGTCAGGCGGAGGCGGTGCTCGACCCGCGACAGCCGGGCGCCGCTGAAGAAGCGGTCGAGCGGGCCCTCCTCCGGCGCGTGGCCGTCCGGGTCGGCGCCGGCGTCGAGCAGCACCTCGGCGAAGCCGGCGTCGCTGGCGTGGTCGAGCGCCGACCAGCCGGCGCGATCGACCGCGTCGGCGGCGACGCCCGCGGCCAGCAGCGCTCGCGCGACCTCGGCCTGCTTGCCGACCCGGGCCGCGTGGTGCAGCGCCGTCGCCCCGTTCTCGTCGCGCGCCGTCGCGTCGGCGCCCGCGGCCAGCAGCGACGCCACGATCGCCAGCGTCCGCCGCGACCGCTCCTCGGCGTCGACGTGGTACACGTGGGCCCCCGCCGCGACGAGCACCAGCGAGCCCGGGCCGGCCGGCGCGGCCGCGAACGCCGGCGACAGCGTGCGCCAGAACGACGCCCGCAGCAGCGCCGACGGCGTGTTCTCCGGCCGGGCCCCGCGCGCCAGCAAGAGCCGCACCGCCTCGACCTGCAGGAGCCGCACCGCCTCGTACAGCGCGGTCCTGGGGTCGACCACCCCGTGGCGGTTGAGCTGCGCGACCCCGTCGACCTGGGCGCCGCGGGCCAGCGCCGCCGCGATCGCGTCGAGGTGGCCGTCGGCCGCCGCCTCGACCAGCGCGAGCTGGGGCTCGATGGGCACCCAGCCTCTGTATCACAGCCCCGCGCCTCGCGCGGCGCGGCGACGGTCGACCCGGGGCGTGCAAGCAGCCCTCACGCGGCGCTCCGAGGCTCGCCGATCGCGGCGCCCCGCGGCCCGGTGATAGGGTGCGGCATGCTCCGCCGATCGCCGTTCCTGCTGCTCCTCGCGGCCGCAGCCTGCTTCTCCGACGCGCCGCCCTCGGGCCTGTCGACGAGCGGCAGCGTCAGCGCGACCACGACCGGCACGACCGCGCCCGGCCCCGACACGACCGGCCCCGACACGACCTCGACCTCGACCTCGACCTCGAGCGCGCCGGTGACGACCTCGGCGACGACGACCACCACCGGGATCGCGACCACGTCGACGGTGACGACGGGCGAGCCGACGACGGACGACCTGACGATGGGCGCGACGGGGACGAGCACGAGCGAGCCGGGCACGACCGACACCGGCCCGCTCGCCGCCTGCGCGGACGCGCCGACGCAGTTCGGGTGCATCGAGTGCTGCCAGGGCACCCAGGGCGACTGGGAGGTGTTCCGCGGGAACGTGGCAGGCTGCGTGTGCCCGGACTTCGACCACCCGTGCTTCCCCGGGTGCTTCGACTCGCTGTGCAGCAGCGACACGCTGGCGGAGGCGTGCTTCGGCTGCTTCGCGGCCGACGACCCGTGCGTCGCCGGGGCGGTCGCGGAGTGCGCGAACTACCTCGAGTGCGCGACCTTCGTCGGCTGCCTCGAAGACGCGGCCTGCCTCGACAAGCCGTGAGCCGCCGCTGCACCGACTCGCAGCGCGAGGCATGCTCGATGAGACATGCTCTTCAGAGCATGCCCCGGCAAACATGCCCCTGAGCACATGCCCTAATGCCCATGCTGCTGCGGCGGCGAGATCTGCTGCCCCAGCCCGCCGTCGACGTACAGCTCGGTGCCGGTGGTGAAGGTCGCCGCGAAGGCGAGGAACAGCACCGCGCGGGCCACCTCTTCGGGCGTGCCGATCCGCCCCATCGGCGTGACCGCGTCGCCCTCGCGCTCGAACGCCGCGCGCTCCTCGGGCGTGCTGCTCGCGGTGCCCATCGTCGGCGTGCGGATGAACCCGGGGCTGACCGCGTTGACGCGCACGCCTCGCGGCAGCAGCTCCGCCGCCATCACCTTGGCGAACGCGCCGAGGGCCGCCTTGCTGGCCGAGTAGACCGCCATGCCCGGCGTGCCGGTGATGCTGGCGATCGAGGTCGTGAACACGATCGCCCCGCCCTCGCGCACCAGCGGCGCCAGCCGCTGCGCGGTGAAGAACGCGCCGCGGGTGTTGACCGCGAACGTGCGGTCGTAGGACGCCTCGCTGACGCGATCGAACGGCTCGAGCTCGGCCACCCCGGCGTTGATGAACAGCAGGTCGATCGCGCCGAGGCGCGCGCGCACCTGCTCGGCCAGCGCGGCGATCGCCCCGAGGTCGGCGATGTCCGAGGCCACCACGCGCTCGCCGAGCTCGCGCCTCGCCGCCGCCGCGCTCGCCTCGCGGCCGGTGACCAGCACCTCGGCCCCGCCGGCGAGCAGCAGCTTCGCCGTCGCCAGCCCGATCCCGTGGGTCCCGCCGACGATCACCGCCTGCTTGCCCGCGTAGGCGCTCATCGCCGCGCCCCTTCCTGGGCCGACGCGGCCCGCAGCACCTTGATCATCGCCGCCGGCGCCTCGTGGCCGAGGCCGGCCGCGAGCCCGCGGTGGAACATCGCCGCCGCGAAGCCGGGGAAGCTGGCGTCGATGCCCGCCTCACGGGCGTGCCGCCCGAGCAGGTCCATGCTGCGCCAGCAGATCTCGAGCGAGGCCTCGGGCGCCTCGTAGCGGCCGTGGTGGATCGCTTCGCCGTCGATGCGGATCATCTCGCCGAGCGTCGGGGCGATCGCCGACAACAGCCCGCCCAGGCCGTCGACCCCCAGCTGCTCCGACTCCATGAGCCGCGCCCCGTGGTAGAAGCCGAGCAGCGCGCCGAACAGGGTCGAGAGGACGCCGAGGTCGAGCGCCGCGGCGGCGCCCGGCCCCTCGCCGACGAACTGGATCGCGGCCATGTCGCCGAGCACGCCCTCCGCGGCCGCCAGCGCCTCGCGCGAGCCCGAGGTCATGATGTGGGCGTTCGGGCCGCCGATCTGGCTCGGCACCGCCAGGATCGCGCCGTCGAGGTAGCGGGCGCCGCGGGCCTCCGCCCACGCGGCCAGCTCGCGCGCCTCCTGCGGCGTGCCGGTGCTGAGCTGCACCAGCGTCTTGCCGCCGAGCTCGACCGCCTCGAGCAGCGCCCGGGTGGCCGGGTAATCGGTGACGCACACGATCACGACCGGGCTGGCCGCCACCGCCGCGGCCACGCTCGCGGCCACGGGGACGCCCGCGGCCGCGAGCGGGGCGGCCTTGGCCGAAGTGCGATTCCAGACAGTGAGGCGGCGGCCCCGGCTCGCCGCCGCGCGAGCGAGGGCCACGCCCATCGCTCCCAGGCCGAGCAGAGCGGCCTCGTGGGTTGTGGAGTGCGAATGCATGCCCCAGGGATAGGCCCGCCGCCGGCCGCGGTCGCGCACGTTCGGACGCGCCGCGGACACGTTCGGACGGCCGCCCGCGTCAGGCCCCGCGCGCCTTCGGGTAGGATCGCGGCGATGACCGCGACCGCGACGCTCACGGCCCATCCTCCCCTCGCCCCGCGCCTCGCCCTCGAGACGTTCGCCGCCGGCCTGGCCACGCTCCCCGCGTGCGCCGACCACCGCGTGCACGTCCACGTCGGCCGGCCGGCGCGCGGGGAATGTCGCAACCACCGCTTCGTCCACACCCCCGGCGAGATCGACGTGTTCCCCGCCGGCACCGCCGACGAATGGCACCAGGCCGACGTCAGCACCGCGCTGGTCGTGTCGCTGACGCCGGCATTGATGCGCCGCGCCGCCGAGGCGACGGGCCGCGACCCGGATCGCTTCGAGGTGCACATGCGCCACCAGATCCGCGACCCCCAGATCGAGCACATCGTCCGGGCGCTCGACGCCGAGCGCGCGGCCGGCCACCCCGGCGGCCCATTGTTCGGCGAGAGCCTCGGCCTCGCGCTGGCGGTGCGCCTGCTCGGGCCGGTCACCGCGCCGCCGGCCCCCGCGCGCGGCCTGACCCCGCAGCAGCTCCGGGCCGTCACCGCCTACATCGAGGAGCACCTCGATCGCGACCTGTCCCTCGCCACCCTCGCCGACGTCGCCGGCATCAGCGCCTCGCACTTCAAGACCCTGTTCCGCCGCTCGCTCGGCCTGCCGGTCCACACCTACGTGATCCACCGCCGGGTCGACCGCGCCCGCGCGCTGCTGCTGCGCGGGCGCATGGCCGCCAGCCAGGTCGCGCTCGAGGTCGGCTTCTCGCACCAGAGCCACATGGCCCGCTGCATGCGCCGCGTGCTCGGCGTCACGCCGACCTCGCTCACCCGCGCCGCGACCCCGGCGAGGCCGCTCCCGCCGGTCGCCTCGCCGGCGCGCGAGCTGTGAGGCCCGGAGCCGCGGCGCCCTCGCATGATGCACCCAAGGACATGCTCTCGAAGACATGTCCTTCGCGCCATTCGGCGGATCACAGCGTCTTCAAGTACTCCACCAGCGCCCGGCGGTCGTCCTCGCGCAGCGTGACCCCGTATTCGTGGCCGCGGTTCGAGTTGCCCGTCAACGCGGTGTCGACCACGAACGGGCCCTCGCCGTCGCTCACGTAGCCGACCTTGTTCGGGTCGAACTCCCAGCGGCCGACGGCGAACCGCGCCGGCCGCTGCGCGACCGGCAGCAGCAGGTCGTGCAGCGTCGGCACCGAGCCGTTGTGGAGGTACGGCGACGACGCCCAGATCCCGTTGAGCGGCCGGGCCTTGTAGGCCTGCAGCGACACCGTGGGGTCGCCGTCGTCGCGCGGGTGGTCGCCCTGCTTCGGCGTCTCCTCGAGGTCGTGCCGCTTCGCGTCGGCGATCGCCCGCGCCACCGCCACCGGGTGCCTCGCCAGCGAGCGCGCGACCAGGTCGCCGAGCAGCGCCAGCGCCGTCAGCTTCGCCCCGTAGCGCTGGCCCTGCGGCGAGATGGCGCCCTCGAGCACGCCCGCCGGCACGCGCGCGTCGGCGACGTTGCGCGCGCTGGTCGGATCGGTGCCGACGACGTCGAGCCCGGTGATCTGCGCGACCACCCGGCGCTCCGGGTCGGCGCGATCGAGGAGCGCGTGGCAGGACACGCACTGCTGCCGGTACAGCTCCGCCCCGCGCTCCGCCAGCCCGCGGTCGATCGCCGGCAGCACCTGCTCCGGCCACTGCGGCGATTGCAGCCGGCGCAGGCTCTCCTCCATCGCCACCAGCGCGTTCATGTCGATCGTCGACGCGTAGCCGCGCCGCGCCTCCTTCTCCGTCTCGTAGCGGCGGACCTCGACGCGCCCGAACACCCCGATCACCTCGCCGGCGTTGCGGCCGAGCGAGCCGGCCTCGGCGTTGGCGGCGAAGCCGATCCATTGCACATAGTCGTGCCGCGGCGCGTCCCACAGCAGCGGATAGCTGGTCGGCGCGTTCGGCTCGAGGCTGTTCTGCGGGCCGCTGGTGAAGCGGATCGACTGATTGACGATCCGTCCGATCGCGTCGAGGCGGCCGAAGCCCTCGCTCGTGGTCGAGCGATTGGCGGCGTTGTAGTCGCCGAACCAGGCGAGCGTGGCCTGCAGGCTGGTGCGGGCGGCGGCGCGGGCCGCCTCGTCGGCGCCGCCCCCGGTCCGCGCCGCGGCGAAGCGCGCCAGCTTGGCCTCGTCCGCCAGCGTCGCCCGCAGCGCCGCCTCGACCTCGCGCAGGAAGCCGGCCACGTCGGCCAGCGCCGGCGCGCCGTCGATGCGGATCGCCGTGCCGCGGTAGTTGATCTGCGACGTGTGACAGGCGGCGCAGGTCAACCCGACCTGGTCGTCGTGGCGCGTGAACCCGACCGGCAGCCCGTCGGGGTTGTTCGGCGTCGGGTACTGATTGAGGAAGCGGAACCGCGTCATGTGCTCGGGGCTGACGAACCGCTGCTCGCTGCCGACCTGCTCGAGGTGGATCAGCGTATCGTACGGCATCAACACCGAGCCCTGATCGGCGTGATAGAACCACAGCGTCTCGGCCGGGCCCCAGCCCTGATCGAGGTAGACCAGCTCGGTCGCCCCGTCGCCGTAAGCGTCCTGCGCCAGCACCCGCCCCGCTCGCTCGCGGATGCCCTCGAGCAGCCCCGGCGGGCCCTCGTCGGCCGAATCGACCGCCCCGCGCGAACACGCCAACGACGACAACAAAGGAATGATCACAGCGACCCGTCGCACCACGACACGCTCCTCGATACGGACCGTGAAGGGTTAACACGCCGGCCCCGGCGCGAAAATGGCGGAAGATCGGCCAACCGGTGGCACATTCCGGCCACCTCGTCGGCGCGCGGCCTCGCGCTCACTTGCCGGCGAGATTGGGCCGGGCGCCGACGCCCTCGATGCGCGTGTAGGCGATCGGCTTGCCGCCCTCGTCGGTGCGCACGCAGACCTTCTTGAGGCCGAGCAGGTACTCCTCCAGCCCGACCTCGGGATCGATGAGGAAGCGGCAACAGCCCTGCTTGCAGTCGATCTGGTCGCCGAAGTCCCACAGCCCGAGGATCGCGCCCTTGCGCAGGTCACGGTCGAGCGCGATCAGGGCGTCGAGGCCGACCACCTTGACCGTCTTGCCGCGCTCGCTGCCGTCGCACGCGCCGCAGTCCATCGCCACCTCGATCTCCGACGTCTCGTCGAGCAGCGCCGGCACCGGCGCGTCGCGCTCGGCCAGCCAGGCCGCGAGCTGCCGCGCCGCCGCCTCGGCCGTCGCCGGCGCGGGCGCTCGCGGCACGACGTCCGCCTCCGTCGCCGCAGCCGGCTCCGCCTCCGCGGCCGTCGCCTCCTCGGCGCTCGGCCTCGCCGCGGGCTCCTCGACGACCACGGCCTTCGCGTCCGCCGCCCGCGCGACGACGGTGCCCTCGGTCACGGCATTGCCGCGCGGGGCGGACTCGCCGCAATTCACGAGCGCGAGCAGCGATGAGAACATCCACGACAGGTTCGGTGATCGCATGTTCTTGAACGTTCGCCCCGTCGAGGTTCGTACCACCGGGCTTCCGGGCGGCAATCACCGCAGGGCGGCGCCGAGGCCCGCGGTTTTTGTTACCCTGCGCGCCGACCCCAGGAGCACCGCGATGCACCCGTTCTGCTGGTACGAGCTCAGGACCACCGATCCGATCGCCGCGCGAGCGTTTTACGTCGACGCCGTCGGCCTCGTCGTCGCCGCGGGGGACGCCCGCTGGCGCCTGCGCCCCGACGGCCCCGAGCTGGGCGAGTTCGCCGCGTTGCCGGCGCAGGCGGCGGCCCGCGGCGCCCCGGCGCACTGGCTCGGCCACGTCGCCGTCGCCGACGTGTCGGCGGCGGTGCAGCGATTCGTCGCCCTCGGCGCCAGCCCGCTGGGCCCGACGCAGACGCGTGGAGGCCTCCTCGTCGCCCCGCTCCGCGACCCGCTCGGCGCCGTGCTGGCGGTCACCTCGCGGCCCGCGACCGCGACGGCCGCGACGATCGCCTGGTGCGATCTACACACCCGCGATCCCGCGCAGGCCGCGGCGGTCTATGCATCGATGTTCGGCTGGGCGCCGGGCCCACGGCACGACCTCGGGCCGCTCGGCGATTATCACGAGTTCGCGTGGCAGCCCGGCGGCCCCGGGGTCGGCGGCATGTCCGACGCGGCGCGGCGCCCCGGGATCCACACCCACTGGTTGTTCCACTTCGCGGTCGACGACCTCGACGCCGCGATCGACCGCGTGCGCAGCGGCGGCGGTCGAGCGGTCGGCGAGCCGATGCGAGCGCCCGGCGGTGCGCGCGTGGCCCCGTGCGAGGACCCGCAGGGCGCCGCCTTCGCGCTGCACGAGGCCGCCCCGAGCTGACGACCTCGCGCAGATTCCTCGCTCGGTCCGGCCGCGCGCTCACGCGGCGCCCGGGCGTGCTCATCACGATCGACCGATTCACCTGACCCGCGCGAATTCTTCGGCGAGCCGCGAATACGCAGCTCGCTCGCGTGAATCGAAGATAGTCGCGCGCAGGCTGCCGGCGCGGCGGCTTTCCATCGCTACTTGTGTAAATAACCTCCATCGCGCCGGGCCCACGGCGGCGCGGCGCGGACCGGCAGGTCGCGCGCCGCGAACCATTGCTCGATCGCCCGGCGCAGCGCGTTCGCCTGATACGCGAACCATCGCTCGCGCTCCTGCGGCGCCGACAGCAGCGCGTCCTTGAAGCGGCGGAACGGCCCGCGGCCTTCCAGCGCGCGCAGCAGCTTCTCGCGCAGCAGCGCGTCGCCGACCTCCTCGGTGGCGAAGCGCGCCATCCACTGGTAGCGCTCGTGCGCGGGCAGGCGATCGATCTCGAGGTAGCGCCGGGGATCGGCGTCGATCCGCTCGCGCTCGCCGGGGTCGTCCTCGAACGGGCCGGTGACGCAGACCTCCCCCGTCACGGTATCGTAGTAGCAGCGCAGCTCCATGTCCGCGCATTCGAGCGCGAACTCGAAGGAGTCCCAGTCGGGTGTGGGGGCTTCGGCCGTGAGGCGCATGCCCCGAGGTTCGCGCGAAACCGCGCTCGGCGTCAAGCAAAATTGCGCGAGATCGCGCCGAATGGCGCGAACTCGCCCGTCCGGGGCGCAAATTAGCGCGCGGACTCGGGGTGGACGAAGGCCTGGCGGGGCCCTCGCCGGCGTGGCGGAGGGTGTGCAGGTCGGGGGGCGGGGCCGGAGCGGCATTGGCCCCACCCGCGTCGATTGGGCACAACCACGGCAGGTTGTCGGCGCCCGTGGTCGGTTCGACCGCGAGGCCGGCGAATGCCACGTTCGCGTCGGTCGACGTCGCGGCGCCGAGGGCGACCGTCAGCGCCGCGTTCGGCACCGTCAGCACGATCGAGTACGGCTCGGGGAACGCGCAGGGCGTCGCCACCCCGGCCAGCGCCGTCTGCTCGGCGACCTCGATCGTCACCATCGACGGCGGGCTCAGCATCGCCGAGAAGTTCAGCAGCACCTCCGATTGCTGCGGGTCGGCGGCCAGATAATAGAACCCGCCGACCCCGAACGACCCGGCGATCCAGTCGAAGCGGACCGCGACGCGCGTGTAGGCCGGGTCCTTCATGCGGGCCAGCATCGGCTCGATCTGCGCCCCCACCGACTTGTTGCGCTCGGCCACCGCCGCCTGGGCTGCCGCCTGCGTCGCCGGGTCGTCGGGCTGCGGCGCGCCAGCCACCTCGCCCAGCAATTGATCGGCCGGGGCGGCCCCCTGCTCGACCGCGAGCTCCCAGCCGGCCACGCCGGCGCGGCGCAACAACAGCCCGGCGACCACGCCGAGCTCGTAGGGCTCGAGGTCGCTGTCGAACTGCGCGCCGTCGCTGAGGAACAGCCCGTCCGGCAGGTGCGACAGGGCCAGCGCCAGCACCTCCGAATCGGGCGCGTCGCAGCCGAGCTCGGCGATCGCGCTCATGATCAGGCTGACGTATTCGGCCGAGCCCTCGGTGCAATCATAGCTGCGGATCGCCTTCATCTCCGCCGCGTATTCCGACTGCAGGCGCCCGTACCAGTGCGCCGCCGCGGCCAGGCCGGCGCCCTCCGCCTGCACCTCCGCCGCCAGCGCCTGGATCAGCTGCCGCCGCAGGTAACGCGGCTCCCACGGCTCGGGGTAGGGCGCCGAGCGGCTGCCCATGCCTTCGTTCCAGTCGTCCTGATCGCTGAGGAAGTGGAAGCCCTCGTGGAACATCAAGGAAGCGGCGAAGTCGGGCCACAGCGTGCCCCCGTGGCTCAGCCACCATTCGTTCTGCGCCTGCGTCTGGTCGAGCGAGATCCCCAGCGACTTGACGCCGTCGAGCTCGCTCACGTTGAAGTACGCCGTCCACTCCGGCGGCAGCTCGTCGAGCTGGCGCTCCGTGACCACCGGCGGCGCCCCGTCGCCGCTCTGGTCGTTCCACACCCACGCGAGGTTGTCGGGCACCGACGTCAGCACCACCTGCCGCTGGCGGTAGTTGACCGCCACGTCGGGCCACGCGCGCTCGGGGCAGCGGTACATCGCCTCGTCGAGGGCCGCCAGCAGCCGCTCGACGCGGGTCTGCGGCTCGGCCCCTGGCCTGTCTTCGGGGACAGGTACGTCGACACTCGTCGCTCCGGCGTCGTCATCGCCGCCGAGCGAGGCCGCGCCGCTGCTGGTGGTCGCCGAATCGGCCGGTTCGGCCATCGACGCGCCGGGGTCGCCCGGACAGGCGGCGAGCGCCGCGCTGGCGACGATCATGACGCGGACGGACAGGGTCGATGCGGTCATGCGATTTCAAGCGTCACACCGCCGGCGCGTCTGTCCAGGTGACGCGGCTGCGTCCCGACGACCGCTGTCGGATCCGCCACAAATCGGCCGCGCCGGCGCTCGCTGCCGGTCCATCGCCCTCCGCACGAGCCCCGGCGCCGGCGCCTCCCGATCCACCGCGCACCGCACCTGCGACCTCGCCTGCCGTCGCTGCCCCGGCGCTACCCGCTCTCGCTGCACCGCGCGCCGCACCGGCGACCTCGCCCGCCGTCGTCGCCGAGACGACAGGAACGCGCCATGGCCCGAGCCCGAACCGTGAGCGCCGCGCTCACCAGCTCTCGTACGGCAAGATCGCGTCCTTCGTCAGCGCATAGACCCGCTCGGGCTGGCCGACGAACAGCAGGTCGCGCACGTCGCCGCCCGGGCGCTTCGTCGCCCACAGCACCGCCCCGTCCTTGTCGACGCGGAACACCCGCGTGCGCGACTGGTCGCCGTCGTGCTCGCCGACCCCGATGAACATCCCGCCGAACGGTTCGGCGTCGACCGGCCCGGCGTGAACCGCCCAGCCGTCGGGCGGCGCCCACTCCATCCACCACTTCTGCGCCCCGTCGGCCGCGGCGAACATCGCGTAGCCGAGCACGCTGTCCTCGGGCGCGTCCGTGGCGAATTGCGTCATCGCCACCGCCAGCGAGGTCGGGTCGGTCACCACCACGTCGGTCGGCAGCGCGTGCGCGTGCGTCGGCGACGGCAGCGTCACCTCCCACAGCACCAGGCCCTCGGGCGTCAGCGCCTCGAGGAACACCTGGTCGGCGGACGCGTCGTCGGCGTGGCGCTCGCCGACGGCGTAGATCGTGCCGCCGTCGTCCATCGCCACGCCGCGGTAACGGATGTTCCAGCCGACCCCGACCGGCGCCTCGTGCTGCCACATCAACGCCCCCGCCCCGTCGAAGCGGAGCACCCAGGCCCCGGCCGCCCCGGCCGCGTGGTTGCCGACCAGCGCGATGTCGCCGCCGGACCACGTCATGTCGGTCACCGCGATCGGCAGGTCCGCGAACTCCTGCGAGAACTCGGTCGTCCCGTCGCCGCCGACGCCCGTCAGCCACAGATGACCGCCCGAGCCCGGCTGCTGCGCCTCGGTGTCGATCAGCCCGGCGAACACCGCGTGGCCCTGGATCCCCTGGGCCTGCAGCGGCACGCGCCCGTGCTCGCCGGCCCACGCGGTGATGTCCCACAACGCAGGATCGTCGCCCCCCGGCAGCGACACCTCGAACAGCTGCGACGCCGTCTGGCCCTCGGGCCCGAAGTTTGCCAGCGCGCGGCCGACGATCATCGCCGACGCGTCGAGGAACCAGCCCGGCAGCGGCGCCATGCAGCGCAGGTCGTCGGCCTGCGCGGGCTTCGGGATCACCAGCGGGCCGAGCGGCACCCCCATGCCGAGCTCGCAGGTCGGCAGGCAGCCGTCGTCGTCGTCCGCGTTGCCGTCGTCGCACACCTCGCCCGGCTGGACGATCCCGTCGCCGCACGTCGGCATGCCACCCGAGGTGCCGGTGTCCGGCCCGGTGCTCGTCGACGTGTCCTCGCCGGTCGTGCTCGTCGTCGTCTCCTCGCCCGTCGTGCTCGTCGTCTCCTCGCCCGTCGTGCTCGTCGTCGTCTCGGTCGCGCTCACGCCCTCGGTCGTCGTCTCGCCCGTCGTCTGGCCGGTGGTCGTGCCGGTGGTCGTCGTCTCGCCGGTCGTGGTCGTCGTCTCGCCCGTCGTCATCGTCGCCTCGGTCGGGTCGCCGGTGGTCGGCGGGTCGCCGCTCGTCGTCGGGTCGGTCTCGCTGCCGGCCGCGGTCGCGGTCGCGCCGTCGGTCTCGGCCTCGGTGTCCCCGGGGACAGGTTGCGAAGGACAGGCCGTCAGCAGCCCGCCGACGACGATCGCGGTCGAACGATAGACAATGGACATTCGCGGAGGGTACGCGCCGGCCCTGCCCGCGGCAACCGGCGCGCCGCGAGCCGCACCGCGCCCGTCACGCGAGCCCGGCGCCGGATCGACGAATACGCGTACACCGATGCATGCCCCCATTGCGGATCGCCGAGCCAATGGCCACAGCGCCGGCCATCGCTGCGACGTCGCCGATCCGTCGCGCCGGGGCGACAACGCCCCGTGAGTTCGCCGGTCGCGTCGACCCCCGCGCGCAGCGCATGGGTACCCGCCGCGGCTCGCCGGGCCCGCTGCGACGCCCGCTCGTGCGAGCGCCTCGCCGCCTCCGGCCCCCGCGATATCGTCGAGCTCGCCGGAGCTCCACCCTCGAGAACAGGAGGTCCCGCGCACCGACGAGCGCATCGAGGGGATCTGGAAGGCGGGGCCACGGCCTGTGACGGTCGAGCCTGCCGCGCACCGCCCGCTGTTGCGCCGCGCCGGAACTGGCGCATGCCATGGGCGGGAGAAATTTTTAAAATGGCTGCCACACCGCTGCAGGGCAAGAGGGTCGCGATCCTGGTCGCGTCGGGGTTCGAGCAGGTCGAGCTGGTCAAGCCGCGCGAGGCGCTCGACGCCGCCGGCGCCGAGACCGTGCTGGTCTCGCCGGAGTCGAAGCGCGTGCGCGGGTGGGAATTCAAGGACTGGGGCGACTGGTTCCCGGTCGACCTCGAGCTGAGCGAGGCCAAGGCCGTCGACTTCGACGCGCTGCTGCTGCCGGGCGGTGTCATCAATCCCGACAAGCTGCGGATCGACGAGGCCGCGATCAAGTTCATCCGCCACTTCGTCGCCAGCGACAAGCCGATCGCCGCCATCTGCCACGGGCCGTGGCCGCTGATCGAGTCGGGCGGGGTGCGCGGGCGCAAGCTGACCTCGTGGCCGTCGCTGCGCAGCGACCTGCGCAACGCCGGCGCCACCTGGGTCGACGAGGAGGTCGTGCTCGACCGCGGGCTCGTCACCAGCCGCAAGCCGGACGACATCCCCGCGTTCGTCCGCACGCTCCTCGACGTGTTCGCCGCCGCCGGGCCGGCGACCCACGCCGCCTGAGGCGCTCACGGGTAGTCGGCGCGCAAGACGACCTCGCCCGGCCCGCGCAGGAAGCTGCGGCCGAACCCGTCGACGCGGATCGTCAGACCCTCGTCGAGGTTGACGTCGGTCTCGCCCTCGCCGAGCGGCGTGTAGGCGAAGTGACGCCCGACGCGGCTCTGCGGCGGCGTGAGCCAGTGGATAGACCTCGCCGAGCACGAAGTCGTGGCCGCGCACCGGGACCTCCTGGTGCCGGCGGCGGAACGAATCATAGCAGTGCCTGCCGTCCCAGCCCGCGAAGTCGATCGTGGTCCGCTGGACCTCCGCGACCGCCGTCGGCGGCGAAGAACCGCATGTCGAGCGTCGTGCCGACCCGAGCGCCACAGGAACACGTACTCGCGCTGGTCGCTCATGCCGACGATGAAGCCGTCGTACCAGGAGTGGAAGTCGACGGGCAGCTGCACCGGGCCCGGATCGATCCACCCGACGCCGCCGGGCTGGAAGCGGCGGTAGTAGATCCCGTTGCCGCTGTGCTTCTGCGCGGCGACGATGCCCTCGCCGGTGGTCGGTCGTCTCGCCGCTCGTCGTCGTCTCGCCGCTCGTCGTCGTCTCGCCGCTCGTCGTCGTCTCGCCGCTCGTCGTCGTCTCGCCGCTCGTCGTCGTCTCGCCGCTCGTCGTCGTGCCGGTCTCGCTGTCGCTCACGGCGCTGGCGGTCGGCGTGCCGGTCATCGGCCCCTCGGTGATCGGCGCGCCGGTGCTGGTGTCGTCGGTCGTGCTCGTCCCGGCTCAGTGGTCGAGATCGACTCGGTGGTCGCGGTGGTGTCGTCGCCGCAACCGACGCAGGGCAGCAGCACGGACAAGAGCAGCGACGAACGGCCACGCCTCATCGCGTCACGATAGCCCTCGGCTGCGTGTGCATGCGCGCGTCTCCGCACGCCGGGCGTGTGGCATAGTCGCCCGCATGCGACGATCCCCTGCCCTCTCGCGCTGCCTCGGATCTGCCCTTTGGCTCCTGTCTCTCGGAGCATGTGAAAAATCAGCCACGACCGCGCCCGAGGCCGCCGGCGGCACCGGCCCGAGCAGCGCCGCCCCGACCGGCAAGCCGGCGCCGAAGGGCAGCTACGCCGCCCTCGCCGGGGAGTTCGAGGAGGCCGCGGCCCGGCCGGCCGGGGCCGGCAAGCCCGAGCTCGAGCGGCTCACCGGCCCGCTGCTCGACGCCGCCTCCAGGCGGCTCAGCGAGTTGTCGATCGTCCACGAGGTCGAGCGCGGCGACAAGGTCGCGGCGCTGTGGATCAGCGCCGAGAGCGGCTCGCCGCTCGGGCGCCTGTCGGAGCAGCTCCGGTCCGGCGGCGACACCCGCATGGTCTACGACCTCGGCTACTTCCGCGATCACCCCGGGCGGCCCGCGGGATACGACGCGGCGGCCAACGTGCTGCGGATCGAGCACGCGGTGATCCAGCGCGGCGGCGATCCCGACGAGCCGCGCCTGCGCCACGAGCAGGCGCGCGCCGAGGTGTGGGGCCTGCTCCGCCGCGGCGAGCCGTCGCCGTACCACTTTCGCCTGCTCGCGGGCAGCGGCGCCGACGAGGTCGTGCGCGGCGACGAGGTCCACGCCCTCGCCCGCGACCTCGTGCGCGAGCTGCAGGGCGTGCAGGACCTGCTGATCAGCCCCGACGACGCCCCGGTCACCCAGGCCGACCTCGCCGCCGCGCTGGCCACGAGCGAGGGCACCCCGGCGCCGCGCCCCCCGAGCACCGAGCTCGAGATCCGCTTCGCTCGCCTCTCTGCCGCCGCCGTGCGCGGGGCCGGCGACACCGCCAAGCTGCAGCCGCAGCTCAAGCAGGCCCAGTCGAAGGCCAGGGGCAAGAACGCCGCCCAGGCCTCGCAGGCCCCGCGCGGCGCGTCGCTCCTGCTGCAGCTCGACCCGGTCAAGGGCGACCCGTCGGGGGTCGCCCACGCGCTGATCGTCGACCTGGCCGAAAGCACAGGTCCCGAGGACCCCAAGAACGCCGCGCTGCTGCGCACCCGCCTGACCGACATCACCAAGGCGGTCGACCGTCACGCCGCCCACTTCGCCGCGATGGTCGAGCTGCTGCGCCGGATCGCCGGCACCCCGTCGGGCAGCGAGCGGCGGGCCCTGTTCAAGGCGCTGGCCGCCGTGATCGAGCCGGTCGCCGAGGACGCGCCGGCCAAGGCCAAGGCCCAGGCCGCCTACGTCAAGCGCTTCGACGAGGCCCTCGTCGGGCCCGCGCCCGCCAAGTGATTCGCGCCCCCGAGCGAACTCCGGGCCCTCCAGGCCCGGAGTTCACGCGCTTGACAATAATTCTCTCTCAAGTTAACTATTCGACGAACCCGCAACGAAGGGAGCACCTTATGAAGAGCCCGCCGGCCGGATGGCCCCGCATCTCCTCCTGCATCTTTTACGAAGACCCCGCCGCCGCCATCGACTGGCTGTGCCGCGCGTTCGGCTTCGAGGTCCGCCTCAAGGTCGAGGGCGAGAACGGCAGCATCGAGCACTCGGAGCTGGTGTTCGGCGAGGGCCTCATCATGGTCGGCGGCACCCAGCGGCGCGACCCGGGCCGCGAGGGCTACCAGCAGAAGCACATCAGCCCGCGCATGACCGACGGCGGCAACACCCAGACGCTGTGCGTCTACGTCGACGACGTCGACGCCCACTGCGCCCGCGCCCGCGCCGGCGGGGCCCAGGTGTTCCGCGAGCCCAGCACCGAGGACTACGGCGACGACTACTGGGCCGACCGCAGCTACGGCGCGCTCGACCCCGAGGGCCACCAGTGGTGGTTCATGCAGCGCGTGCGCGACCCGAGGCCGAGTGGCAGCTGACCTCGACCGCACCCTCGCCGCGCTCGCCGACCCCACGCGCCGCGGGGTCGTCGACCTGCTGCGCCGCGCCCCTCGCCGCGCCAGCGAGATCGCCGAAGCGCTCGCCATGACCCGCCCGGCCATGAGCCGCCACCTCCGGGTGCTGCGCAAGGCCGGGCTGGTCCGCGAGGACGCCCAGGACGACGACGCCCGCGTCCGCGTGTACCGCCTCGAGCGCGCGCCGTTCGCCGACCTGCGCGGCTGGCTCGACGAGGTCGAGGAATTCTGGGGCGACCAACTGCAAGCATTCAAGGCCCACGCCGAGCGCAGGGCCCGCGGGAGGAAGGCATGAGCACGCAGCTCCGCGGCGACGCGGCCGACGTGTCGGTGGCGGTGGCGGTGCCGCCCGCGCTGGCGTTCGAGATCTTCACCGAGGAGATCGATCAATGGTGGCGCCGCGGCAGCAAGTTCCGGGTGGCCGGCAAGCACCGCGGGTTCATCCGCATCGAGCCCGAGGTCGGCGGCCGCCTGTTCGAGTCGTTCACCACCGACGACGGCACCCGCGTGGTCGAGACCGGGCGCGTGCTGGTGTGGGAGCCGCCGACCCGCCTGGTGTTCGCCTGGCGCGCGGCCAACTTCGCCCCCGGCGAGTCCACCGAGGTCGAGGTCGAGTTCACGCCCAGCGGCGACGGCACCCTCGTCCGCGTCCAGCACCGCGGCTGGGCCGGCATCCGCCCCGATCACCCCGCCCGCCACGGCCAGCCCGTGCCCGCGTTCATCCGCGGCATCGGCCTGTGGTGGGGCGAGCTGATGAGCTCGCTGCGCGAACACGCGGCCGCGCGCCCGCCCGCGCCTTGAGCTATCCTTCCCGCGTGCGCACGCTCGCGGTCGTCCTCGTCGCCCTCGCCGGCTGCGCCCCCGAAGCCGCCGGCCCCACCGTGACCCCGCTGATCGCCCCCGCCGAGCCGGCCCCCGCCGCCCGGTCGCCCGACGAGGAACCTGCCCCTTCGGACATGACGCCCCCCGCCGCGGCCCCGGGCGGCGTCGAGCCGTCCGTCGGCGGTCCTCCAGGACAGGCCCCTTCGGACATGCCCGAAAAGACAGCGTCTTCGGGACATGCCCCCAAGGACCTGCCCGCCTACCTGCCGATCGGCCTGCCCGCCTGCGACGCGTACATCGCCCGCTACGCCGCCTGCGAGCCGCGGCTGAAGCCCGAGATCATGAGCGGCCGGCGCCGGGCCGCCGTCCACGAGGCCGGGTGGCTCAAGTACATGCACACGGAGGTCAAGGATCCCGGCCTCGCCGACGCGTGCAAGCAAATGCTCGCGGAGCTGCGGACCGCCTGCGACGGCCCGGTCAAGTCGCCTTGATCTCGTACACCACGCGCACGCGCGAGGTGATCTCGACCCGCCCCGGGATGATCGGCGTGGCCGCCCCGATCTCGTCGGCCGCCGCGAAGTGGTAGTCGATCAGCGGCGGCGGGACCACCTCCATCACCTCCGCGACCAGCGGCCCGTCGAGCTTGGTCCCGAGCGCCTTGGCGACCGCGTGGATCTCGTCGATCGCCGCCTTGGTCGCCTGCGCCAGCCCCTCGCGCCGGTACTTCTTGTCGTCGGTGACCACGAAGCGCAGCCCGCCGGCGGTGTTGACCCCGGCCTTCACCCCGGCGTCGTAGACCGCCACCGCCCTGTCGATCGGCGCCGTCACCTGGATCACGTTGGTCGCGCGGTAGCCGACCAGGATCTCGGTCTGCGAGTCCTCGTCCCACTTCGTCACCGACTCGAGCTGCAGGTCCGCGGTCTGGATCGCCGACTCGTCGATCTTCTGCTTCTTCACCGCCGCGATCACCTTCGCCATCTTCTCGGCGTTCTGCTGCACCGCCTCGGCCGGCTCCTCGGCCTGCGTGGTCACGCCGAGCCGCAGGACCGCGGCGTCCGGCTCCGCGCGCACGACGCTGTTCCCGATCGCCTCGATCATCTTCGTGTTCAAGAACTCTCGTGGTTGCATGAGTGGGAGCGTGGGACGTGCCCGCGCCGCCGGCGGGCGATCGGCGATTGAGCGCCGATCCTCGCGGCGCGCGGCGATGCCTCGGACATCGCCTGCAAACTGCGGACGGGGCGCCCTGGGCCGCGCGCAGCCACGCGCACGCGGATGGGCGCCAGCGCTCAGTCGGCCCCGGGGCCGGCGCGCCGGATGTCCCCCATGACATGTCCGTCGAGACATTCACCAGAGCGCGGGCGCGCGAGCGCGCGGTCGGCTTGCACCGGCGGCGCGACCGATCGATCGTGGGCCGTGCCCGCCCGCGCCCGCCCCCTGCTCCTCCTCGCCCTGCTCGGCGCCTGCCCCTCCGCCGCCGGCACCGCCACCGAGGACGGCGCCGGCTCGACGGGCAGCGCCACCGCGGGGGCCACCGGCGAGCCGACGGCGACCGCGAGCACCGACGACCCGACCGCCGCGGGCGGCTGCCCCGCGCCGCTGGCCGTGTGCGGCGACGTCTGCGTCGACCTCGCCCACGACCCGGCCCACTGCGGCGGCTGCGACCGGCCGTGCGACCGCGGGCTCGCCTGTCTCGAAGGCCAGTGCAGCGTCGCCTGCGGCCCCGGCTCGGTCGCGTGCGACGGCGCCTGCGTCGACCTCGACGTCGACCCGGCCCACTGCGGCGAGTGCGGCCGCGCCTGCGAGCCCGGCGTCGCCTGCGTCGCGGGCGCGTGCGCCCCGGCGTGCGCCCCTGCGCGGACCCTGTGCGGCGAGCAGTGCGTCGACGTCGGCAACGACGAGGCCCACTGCGGCGGCTGCGACGTCCCCTGTCCTTCGGGACAGCCGTGCGTCTACGGCGAGTGCGTCGGCGTCGGCCTCCACCACCTGCTGATCAGCGGCCAGAGCCTGTCGACCGGCTCGGGCTCGGTCGTCGTCAGCACCGAGCAGCCCTTCACCAACGTCTCGTTCAACACCGGCGTGCGGGCCGGCGGCGTCGACCTGACCGGCTTCATCCCGCTGGTCGAGACCTGGAACGGCGGCGAGGGCGAGACCATCGCCTCGGGCGCCGCCAACCTCGTCAGCGAGCTCGAACAGGCCCGCGGCAGCGCCCACAAGATCCTCGCCTCGGCCCACGGCGTCGGCGGTCAGCCCTACGGCGCGCTCAAGAAGGGCACCGCGCCCTACGCCAACGGCCTGGCCCAGGTCACCGCCGGCGCGGCCCTGGCCGCCATGAGCGGCGAGGCCTACGCCGTGCGGGCGGTCGCCATCATCCACGGCGAGAGCGACCACCTCGGCGGCAACCTGGCCTACGCCGACGACCTGCTGGCCTGGCAGAGCGACTACGAGGCCGACGTGCAGGCGATCACCGGCCAGCCCTACCCCGTGCCGCTGTTCCTGTGCCAGATGTCGAGCTGGACCATGTACGGCAGCAGCGTCTCGCGGATCCCCGGCGAGCAGCTGGCGGCCGCGCGGGCCCGGCCCGACCGGATCTTCGTCGTCGGGCCCAAGTACATGCTCCCCTACGTCGACGGCGTCCACCTCACCGGCGAGGGCTCGCGCTGGCTCGGCGAGTACTACGCCAAGGTCTACCGCGCCGTGCTGATCGACGGCCTGCCGTGGCGCCCGCTGGCCCCGCGGGCGATCACCCGCGCCGGCGACCTCGTCACCCTCGAATTCGACGTGCCCGCCCCGCCGCTCGTGCTCGACGAGACGCTCGTCACCAACCCCGGCAACTACGGCTTCGAGTTCACCGACAGCAGCGGCGCCCCGCCGGCGATCACCGCGGTCGCGCTGACCGGGCCCACCACCGTCCAGCTCACCCTCGCCGCCGAGCCCGTCGGCGGCAACCAGCGCGTCCGCTACGCCGCCACCGGCACCCCGGGCGTGTGGGCCGGCCCGACCACCGGCGCGCGCGGCAACCTGCGCGACTCCGACGCGACCGTCAGCCGCCACGGTTACAGCCTCCACAACTGGGCCGTCCACTTCGACGAACCCGTCCACTGAAACCTGCGCAATCACCGCACTCACCCTGCGCAGATCGCTCACGACCTGGAATGCGGCCAGAACAGCGCCCCAGGCCCGTCTTTGGGGCCGAGTCCGGCGCGAGGGGTATGGCTCACCTTGCGCCGGTGCGCTCGCCGATCATGCCCCCCTCATGCCCCGAGTCCTCATCGTCGACGACGAAGAGCCGTTGCGCGCCAGCCTCACCTACGCGCTCACGCGCGAGGGCTACAGCGTCACGACCGCCGAGGACGGCGCCAGCGCGCTCGAGCAGACGCGCACCCGTCGTCCGGACGTCGTCATCCTCGACCTCATGCTGCCCGGCATCGACGGCATGGAGGTCTGCAGGCGGCTGCGGGCCGACTCGGACGTCCCGGTCGTCATGCTCACCGCGCGCGACCGCGGCCAGGACAAGATCGACGGCCTCACCGTCGGCGCCGACGACTACGTCACCAAGCCGTTCGACACCCCCGAGCTGATCGCCCGGATCGCCGCCGTGCTGCGGCGGCGGGCCAGCGCCCAGCGCCTGCTCGACGAGGATCGCCTGCTCGTCCAGCGCATGGAGGAGCTGCTGCGCCACGCCCCGATCCCGCGGATCGCCGCCCAGGAGCGGCCGCAGGCGCGCGGGCGCCTCGACGGCGGCCGCGTCGTCGTCGACCTCGACAGCGCCACCGTCCTGGTGCGCGGCCGGCCGATCGCCACCTCCGCCGCCGAGTACGCGCTGCTGCGGCTCCTCCTCTCCTACCCCGGCCGCGTCGTCACCCGCACCGAGCTCATCGAGCGCACCTGGGGCCCCGGCGCGCCCGACGGCCACACCTTGCTCGCCGTCCACATCCGCTGCCTGCGCGAGAAGATCGAGGAGGACCCGGCGCAGCCGCGCCTCGTCATCACCGTCCCCGGGATCGGCTTCCGCTACGACCTGCCGTCCTGAACCTCGTCGAGGACCCCGATGCCGGCCACCGCGCGCGCGCAGCCCCGCTTCGGGCGGCTCAACGTCCGCCAGCGGCTGTTCGTCACCACTCTCGGCCTGCTGGTACTGTGCGCCGGCGCGCTGGTGTCCGTCGTCTTGTGGTCGTTCGAGCGCTTCTACCTCGCCTCGGCCGGGGCCGACCTGGGGGCCCGCACGCACGCGATCGCCCAGACCGCCGGCGACCTGCTCGAGCAGGGCGACCTCGTCCGCCTGCGCGTCCTCGTCGAGCGCTACGGCGCCCCCGAGGACATCGCCTTGCGGGTGATCGCGCCCGACGGGCGGCTGCTCGCCACCTCGCAGCACGAGCCGGCCGAGAACGCGATCGTCTGGCCGGCCGTCCCGGGGATGGCCGAGGCGCTCGCCGGTCGGGCCGTCACCGGCATCGCCCCCGGCCTCATCGACGTCCAGGACCGCATCTATCACGCCGTCCCGATCGTCCGCGGCGACCGCCAGCTCGGCGTCGTCCGCATGTCGCGGTCGCTCGCCCAGCTGCAGGCGCACACGCGGGCGACCGTCGTCACCGTGCTCGCCGCCCTGGCCGTCATCCTCGTCGTCGGCGCCGGCTTCGTCGCCTGGTTCGCGCGCGGTTTGGCGCGGCCGATCCAGCAGATGCGCGACTTCGCGGTCGCGCTCGGCCGCGGCGAGTTCGGCACGCGCCTGGCGATCGCCCGCCCCGACGAGCTCGGCGAGCTCGCGGCCGAGCTCAACCGCATGGCCGAGCGGCTCGCCGCGCTCGAGGGCGAGCGGCGCAGCTTCCTCGCCAACGCCTCGCACGAGCTGCGCACCCCGGTCTCCAACCTGCACGTCACCTTGCAGGCGCTCGACGGCGGCGCCGGCGACGACCCCGAGCTGCGGACCCGGTTCGTGCGCACCGCCGTCGACGAGACCACCCGGCTGCGCACCCTGATCCAGGACCTCCTCGACCTCGGCCACCTCGAGGCCGGCGCGACCCGGCTCGAGTGCGTCGACACCTCGCTGCGCGCCGTCCTCGAGCGGGCCACGCGGGCCATCGAGGGGCGCGCGCTCGACCGCCGCGTCTCGCTCGTCCTCGACCTCGACGAAGAGCTCACCGTCTGCATCGACCCCGAGCGGATCGCCCAGGCCCTGCTGTGCGTCCTCGACAACGCCCTCAAGTTCTCCCCGCGCGGCGGCGTCATCGAGGTCGTCGCGCGGCGCCACGGCGGTCGCGTCGAGATCGTCGTCCGCGACCAGGGCCCCGGCATCGCCGCCGCCGATCGCCCGCACGTGTTCGAACAGTTCTACACCGCCGACCCGGCCCGCCGGCGCGGCGGCTCCGGCCTCGGCCTGGCCATCGCCCGCCGGATCGTCGACGCCCACGGCGGCACGATCCACGTCGACACCGCGCCGAGCCGCGGCGCCGCCCTCGTCATCACCCTGCCGCTCGCCGCCTCCTACCAGGGGTGATTCCTGGCGCGGGCCGCCGAGCACCTGCCTCGGGGACACCCCGCCCCCGAGGACATGCGGCGATCCGCCGCGACCGGCGCAGGACGGACGTTTGAAAGGACATGTCCCCCAGGACATGCATCGATCGGGTCGCGGCCGCGCCCAGCAGCCGATGTCCGACAGGTCAGGTCCCGGAGATCCTGCGACGGTCCCGCCCTGGGCCGCGGCGCCCCGGCGGCCGCGCGCGAGGCCGGGCTGATGCGAACCACATGCGCAATCGAGCATCGCGCTCGGCGCACGTCTCGTGCCCGCGGGCCCGAGTGCGCGGGAGGCATCCGATATGTCCCCGAGGACATGTGATGATTCAGGCGCGCTCAGCGTCTTCGGCCGTCAGCCGCGGCAGCTCGCGCGGATGCCCGTCGTTCGCGTGGCGCACCGCCAGCTCCGGCGTCTCGCGCAGCAGCGTCGTCATCCGCTCGGCCGCCCGCCGACGAAGAGCCCGCGGCACAGGCGGATCCGGTCGTCGAGCAGGCGCGTGCTCACGGCGACGGCACCAGCCCCGGGCCCGGTCGCACCAGCGCCACCTTGTGATAGACCAGCGCGAACCCCATGCGCGCCGCGTTGCGCTCGGTCGGGATCCCCGGGCGCGAATGGATGCACACCACCGCGCACCCGCGGGCCTGGGCTGCGCGCAGCCGCAGGGCGATCAGCGCTTGCTGGATCCCCCGCCCCCGGTAGGCGGCCCGCACCGACGTCCCGAGCAGCGCGCCCACTCCTTCGCCGACGTCGAGCGAGCCGCCGCCGACCGCGACCTCGCCGTCGAGCGCCAGGAACGACTCCGTGCGCGGCTGCACGACGATCCGGCGCGAGGCCGCCGCCAGCTCCTCCGGCACCGGCGAGCCCTCCGGGCGGAAGCCGCAGGTCGACGCCTCGATGAACGCCTCGACCTGCGCCGCGTCCTGCGGATCGACGCGGACGAACGTGATCCCCGGCGGCCAGCCTTGCGCCGGCGCGAACGCTTCGCCGGGCGCCAGCGGCCGGGCCAGCACCGCCTCGAACTCGCGCAGCACGAACCCTCGCGCCGCCAGCCCGGCGAGCAGCGTCTCGTCGGCGAACGCGCTCACCTCGATCTTCGGCTCGATGCCGCGGCTGGCGTAGAACTCGATCAGGCGGTCGATCTCCGCCGCCTCGACCGGCCCGGCCAGCCCGAGCCCGCACGCCTGATTGGTCCACGAGCCGACGCCGCTGACCGACATGAAGCCGCCGCCGATCGGCTCCGACACCAGCGCGGCCGTGACCGTGCATTCCGCCTGCCGGCGCTCCTCGAGCGCGGCGATGTCTCTCGGCGTCAGGTTCGACATGACTCGCGCGAGCTTACGCCAACTCGCCCCGCCGGCCAAGGCCGGCCCTGCGGCCTGTCTCTTCGGCCAGGCATCACCGTCGCGCCGAGCGCCTCATGGAGGACCATGAGGCGCGCGGCCACGCGAATCGCCGCCTCGCGGCGATCGGTCAGAACTCGAAGCCGCAGCACTCGAACGCGATGTCCGCCTTCTCGTACGGCTCCAGGTCGCAGAACCCCTCGGAGGCGCCGCAGGTGCCCATCGGCTCGCCGTCGACGAGGCACGTGCAGGTGTCGCCCTCGCACGCGATCTCCTGCGCGCCCGAGTTCGGGCACTGGTAGCCGAACGAGCAGGAGTCCGGGCCCCCGCTCGAGCCGAGGTTCTGGCAGTCCGGCTCCCCGCACTCCTCCGGGAGCGCCTCCTCCTCCGCGGCGCAAGTGACCCACTCCTCGGCCAGCAGCTCCTCGCACGTCAGCCCGCCGGCGCACTGGTAGAGCGCGACCGAGGGCGCGGTGCAGATGCCGCCGGGAGTGTTGCCGACGCAATCGAGCTTGCAGGAGGCGATGTCGCGATACTGGGGCTCCCACTCGCACTCGATGAATTTCTCGCACAGCGACTCGCAAGCCGCGTCGAGCTCGGGCGGGACCACGTCGCCGGTGGTCGTGTCGGTGTCGCTGTCGGTCGTGGGGTCGGTCGCGCCGTCCGTCGCGCCGTCCGTCGACGTCGGCGCCGTGGGGTCCAGGGTCGACGTCGGTCCAGCGGTCGTCGTCTCGGTCGTGGCGTCGGTGCCCGCCGTGGCGTCGGTGCCCGCCGTGGCGTCGGTGCCCGCCGTGGCGTCGGTGTCGGTGGTCACCGGCTCGCCGACGGGACACGCCGTGAGTGTGAACACCCCGGCGAGGAGGCAAGCGCGAGCGAAGGGAAAGGATGACAGGGTCATGCCGGCGGAGTAGCCGGACCCCCGGGAAAAATTGCGGTGTCCTCCTCGCCCGCGACCGCGACCGCGCGACCCACGTCACCGGCGACGGAGCGCAGGGCTCGAGATGAGCTTCCTCCCGCAGCTGGCTGCACCCCTCTGGCAGCTCCGACGACGCGGTCCACGCGCACCGAGCGAATCCCTGGCCTTCACAAAAAGACGCCCGAGCGCCCTGGGACATGTCCATCGGGCCAGCTCACCACCGCGCGCCCCGACTGGCGCCGCGCCCAGGCCCCGGCGAAATTGCGACCACCGCCATGTCCGCCGTGATCGAGTTCTACCTGCCCGCCGATCCGTACGGCGAGCTGTCCAACTTCGCCCCGTTCCCGATCTTGCTCGGCGGCAAGAGGTGGCCGACCAGCGAGCACGACTTCCAGGCGCAGTAGGCCAAGTGGATTTTTTTTTGGAATCCTCACGGCAAGTTAGAAAGGCGCGAAGCTATCCCTCCATCAGCACTCCAGCGCCTTGAGCCCGCGGGAGCTGGCGCCACGACGGTCGATGTACCGGCTCGCGGTCTGGAGGTCCTTGCGGCGAAGATGCGCGGCGACGGCCGCGACCCCACCACCACCGTCGGCGATCCGCGTGCCGCGCGTCTTCCGCAGGGACGTCAGGGCCGTGCCATGCGAGCCGTCCGGTTGGTGAAGTAAACGCCCGCTGCGAGGATCCCAGGGTCAGGCGGCGTGGTACTCGAGCCCGATGACCACCACGAACACGTCGCCCGCACATGGTGCTCGTGGCTCCGCACTCGCCAGAGAGAGGGTCTGGGACACACACTGGCCTCACTTCTGGCTCGCGACCGCCGCCTTCGCGCTGGCTCCGGCGGCTCTGCTCGCGCCGCTCCTGAAGTTGGCGGTCAGCCCCGACGCCCCCTGGTCGGCCGCCTTCGCGGGGCCGGCCATGGTCTTCGGCGTGACCGGGATGATCTTCCTCCTCGTGCGGCTCGGCTACCCCGGGGCCGAGTACTTCAAGCGCACGCTCTACGACTTCGCGCTGTTCGAACACGGCGTCGAGCTTCGTGACGGACAGGGCAACATCCTCGGGGAGACCGCGAACGCGACCCTGCGGGTGACGAGCGTCAACGTCCGGATGGGCCAGCAAATGGTGGGCGGTATACGCCTCGACCATCGCGCCGGGTCGTTCCTGCTGTTGCCACGGCCCTCGGTCGCGCCGTGGCCGGGGATGTCGGCGGTGCCGTTCGTCGCTCCGTACTGTTCGGTCCCACACGCCACCTACGAACGGGTCCTGGCCCTCGCCACGTAAGGCGGCCCGCACGCCGTCGACCATCAATCGCGGACCGCTCGTTCTCGCCGGGCCCAAGGACATGTCTTTCAAGACATGTCCGCGAGAGCAACTCGGAAAAGCCAGCCCCTCAGACGATCTGCGGCATCCGCTCCTGCGCCGCGATCGGCTCCGACAGCACCGCCGTCAGCACCGCCCGCACCGCCGGCGCCTCGATCCCGCGCAGGTGGCCGAGCAGCGACTCCATGTGCACCTGAAAGCCGCAGCGCGTCACCTCGACGGGTCACCGCTTCATGACTCGACGCGGCTCGCCCTCCCAGCGGGCCGCTCGCAATTTCGGACCGGCGATTCGCTCTCGCGCTCGCCGGGCGCCCGCGTCGACGAGCACCGCCAATCGCCGCGACTGCGGACCAGCAGCCGCCTCGACCTACGCCTGGCTCACGGTTCGGCTTGCGGGGCGATCGTCAGCTCGGTCTGTGCCTCGAGCTCGCCGAAGGTCCGGTGGTGGATGATGCGGCAGCGCTGGACGACGCCGACGAGCTGGTACCTCGGCTTCGCCCGGGCATCGATCCCCGGACCGACCGCGATCGGCTTGCCCCCCTGCTTCTCGCCGGAGGTGCCGGTCAGCTTGTCGGAGACGTACTCGACGCCGGTGACGAGGTCGATGATCTGGGGCTCGTGCTCGAGGAGCGCCATCTTCCCGCCGAAGATCCCGCCCTGCATGCACTCGTACCAGACGACCTGGACGCGATGACCGACCGGCACCGGCGCGTGAAACAGGACAGTGATCTTCTCCATCTGCCGAGGATAGATGCGATGTGATCGGCCGCCCATCGGGATTCGAGCGCCGCGACCCAGGGCGGCCGTGCTCGCTCTCGCGCCCCAGCACTCGCTCCTCGTCATGCTCGCCACAGGCAGGCGGGCTCGTGCCAGCCATCGCCGTTGAAGTCGAACGGAGACGTTCCGACCTCGACGGGCCTCCCGGCCCTCCAGCCGGCCTCCAGACCTCGAATTCCCGCGAATTCCGCGTTCGGTAACACCCCGTTCGCGCCCGCTCGCCTGACAGTGCGGCTACGCGCGGGCACTGAGGTTCTTGGAGATCTCTGGAGTGCCCACCTGACATCCCTGGTCCTAAAGAAATCCAGGAGACGGTGAAGACCGCGAAGGCCAGACGAGCTGACTCCCCTCCTGGGCTCGCAGAAGGAGCTCGCGGAGGACGGCGGCGCGAGGTGCCGTGTGTGATGTCCATCAATCGTGGTCGAGGTTCGCGACGAGGTCGAAGGCGACGGGCTGCGAGGACGCCCGATCGGGCGTGAGCTCGTCGCGGCTTGGGAAGCGGTCGGGTTCCAGTTCGGCGGCGGCGTCCTGGCAGCGCGTGGCCCACTCGTCGACGAGCCCGGTCTCGACGGCGAGGGAGGCACAGCTCGCCGTCCGCTCGGCCGCGGCGGCCAGCATTGGAGCGAAACGATCGCTGTAGCAACAGAAGAAATCGTCTTTCGGCGGGCGGTTGCGGTCCAGCTCGAGGTGCAGGACGACGTCGCGGGTGGCCTGGGCCCCGCGGTGGAGGGCGGCAAAGATGGTGTGTGGATCGGCCTCAGCGATGATCGCGTCGTATTCGCGCTCGAGCTGCCGGTGCAGCGCGTACTTGCGGGTGATGAAGGCGCTCATGCGGCGGGTCGACGCGTCATGCGTGGCGCGCTGGTTCGACAGGATGAGCGCGTGTCGCCGTCCGGGCAGCTCTGCGCGCCACTCCTCGAGCGAGAAGTCGAGGCCGATCGGCTGATGCAGGCGAAGCAACTCTTCGAAGGTCGACTCGGCGAGCAACCAGCGGGCGTGCATGACGGCTTCGGAGAGTCGCTCGCTGGTCGGCAGCGCACGGGCGCGGCGGAGGGCCGACTGCAGGCGACGCCGCGCCTCGCCGGCGAGCTCGGCGTCGCGCTCAACGACGAGGAGGGCGTCGCGCTGGACGCGACCACAGCCTACGTGCCAGTTGACCCGGCTCATGACACCGCAGGTGCCGCCGATGTCGGCGATCGGACACGACTGCTGCCACAGCAGTCGCGCCAGCTCGATCTCCGCCAGGATCTGCAGCTCGGGGCCGGCGGCGCGGCCGAACCCGGTCAACGCCATGCGAGCGTGCCAGCGACGCTCGCTATCGTCCACCAACAGAGAGCGCGCACCCCAGAACAGCTCCGCGGCCAGCGAATGCGTGGACGTGGGAGCCTCGAGCAATGCTTCGAACAGGTGCCGCGCTGCGCCGCCGAGGCCGATGTCGATGAGACCGGCATCGTAGCGGGCGATCACGGCCGAACGCGCGTCGGCGACCTCGGCGTGGCGATTCAGGTAAAAAACGGCCATTCGCCACTCGGCGCGCTGCAGATGCGCCTGCGCGCGTGCGAGGTGTCCGCCCGGATCGTCGCCGGTCAGCGCGACGAGCTCCGGCCCCGCGGGAGACGGCGCGGCGCGAACAGCGACCTGCAGCGCTTCACGCGTGCCGAGCGCAGTGGTCGGATCGCCCGGCCACGGGCTTGCGAGGAAGTGGCCGGTCTCCTCGCGCCTGGGCGCCGTGAGGAGGAGGACGACGGCGGCGGCAGGCGCGAGCGGCACACCCGGGGCAACGCGCGGGCCGGCGCCGCGGCCGTGCCAGGTTCGTCCCCGACCTATCTCCGTTCCGCTGCGAGTTTCGCGCTGTTTGGTCACACGATGCCGGCCTGCTCGCCGAGCGCGATGCGGCGGAAGACGTTGCCTGCCAGCCGCTGCTGGGTCTCCTGCTTCTGCAGAGTCTGCGGCCAGCAGGCCGGCGCGAGCTCAAGGACGCGGTGGCGAGGCCCAGGACGACAACAGGCAGAAGAGGTCACGGGAGTAGCCGAGGGGTTCGATGTGGTGCATCTCGCAGGAGCGCGGCGCCTTACAGCGCGGCCGTCTCGATCCGCGCGGCCGAACTCGTCCGGGGCAGGGACGCCGGCTGCCGCCTTGGACAAGGTGCGGCCGTGATTGGAGCAGCTCGACGCGCGCCGCGGGCATCGGCGCCCAACGCCTGCCAGTCGGGCTGCCAATGCGTGGCTGGCCGACCGTGGCAGCATGCCGTGATTCAGAAGATCTCGACGTACGGCAGCGCGTCACCCATCTCGTCGGGTTCGTCGCCGCGATGATTGGTGTCGCCGTACCCGAGCTCGCCGCCTCCGTTGTCGCCCCAGCATTTCACCCGGCCACCGGACACAATCGCGCAGGCGTGGTGGAACCCGTGGGAGAACCGCTCAACGGTCTCGCCGTCGCCGAGGTCGATCGCCGGCACCTGGGCGAGTGGCGAGCCCGGCCAAGCCACGTCTGAACCGGTCCCCATCAGCCCGAAGGTGTTACCGCCCCAGCACTTCAACGACTTGTTCTCGAGCTGCACACAGGCGCTGTGACGGCCGGTGGCGACGGCGATCGCCTTGCTCGGACCGAGGTCGTATGCCGGGAGGTCGTCCCCCATCTCGCCGGGCATCCAGCCGTAGTAGGTACTGCTGGCGAACGGCCACAGCACGTGCGAGCCGTCGTCCTCGCCCCAGCACTTGAGACGGCCGTCTACGAGCACGACGCAAGTTGTCCCGTCGGTCGCGGATGCCTGCGCGATCTCGGCGCCAGCGCCCACGTCGACAAACGGCAGCGCATCGCCCATATCGGCAGGCTCATCGCCTTGCAGGTCCCAGTTCTCGAGCCCGAGCAGTACGCCCATTCCCCAGCACTTTAGCCGGCCCAGGTCGTCGAGCGCACAATTGGCGTGATGCCCGGCAACGACCGCGGTCGGCGACATGTCCCCGAGATCGATCGCGGGCAGCGCGGCGCCCATCTCGCCGGGAGAGTCGCCGCGGGTCGCGGTGTCGCCGAGACCGAGCTGACCCTCGGCGTTATAACCCCAGCACTTCAGTGCGCCGCTCTCGAGCAAGGCACAGGTCCCGCGAGCGCTGTTGCCGATTGCCACGGCGGCCTCGCCGAGCTCGACCGCCGGGAGCGCGTCCCCCATCTCGTCGGGATCGTCGCCGACAAACTCCGTCGTGCCGAGTCCGAGGTAATCCCCTTTGGCCCCGCCCCAACACTTGACCTGTCCCTCGCTGCCGAGCGCACAGAAGTGGCCCTGACACGTGATCTCCTGCACGTCCATGCCGAGATCGACGAACGGCAGGTCCGCTCCCATCTCCCCGGGCTCGTCGCCGACGTTGCCGAGGACACCTGCTCCCCAGCACTTCAATCGCGCCATCTCGTCGACGACACAAGTCCGGGACGCTCCCGCGCATATCCGGACGATCGGCACCTCGATCTGGCAGCCCGCGCTGCATCCGTCGAAGCTGACGCGGTTTTCGTCGTCGCATTCCTCGGCGCCACCGACCAGGCCGTCGCCGCACTCAGCGTCCGCGTTCGTACTGCTGTCGTCGACGCTCGTGGCGGTCGACGTCGGCTCCGCAGTCGAGCCCGATTCGCCCGACGTCGGCTCCACGGTGGTCGCTTCCGCGGTCGTCGTGCCCGGGCTGGCCTCGGAGGACGCAGAGCTCGCGGTCGTCGGCTCCGGACTGCCCGAGGTGGTGGAGCTCGGTTCGGTCGTCGAGACGTCGGCGCTGTCGGTCGCGGCTTCGTCCGGTTGACAGGCCGCCGCGAGAGGAACCGCGATCAAGGTGATCAGTACGAGATGACGCGCCACTTGGCCTCCGAACCTGGCATACGACTCATGGTCCCGACGCGCAACGGCCAGAACCAGGTCTCGAAGGAGTGGTCGTTATCGACCCCGCCGTCTAGACCGCCGGTCCCGTTGCGGTCCATCGTGAAGATCCGTGCGTAGCCGTCCGCCGCGGGGGCGCCCGTGAATTGGGGCGTGTAGCCAACCAGCATCGAGCCGTTGGCGGCCGCTCCGTTCATTGCGCTGCTCGGTGCGCCCGTGGAACGCAACGAGAGGGTCAACGGGGGATCCGGAGCAACCTGCCTCGGGTGAGCAGGGGTGGCAACTCACCGACGCCATCGCCGCCTGGCGCGCACACGTCGCTTGTACTCGGCTACGTGGGATTGCCCCGAAAAAGTGGACACTTTGCTTACGCCGCTTGCGTCTCCGCCTGTCCGGCGTAGAAGCTCTCCTCGTAGGCGATCGGGGTCGAGTAGCCGATCGACGAGTGGCGACGTTGACGGTTATAGAACACTTCGATCCATTCTGAGATAGCCGTCCTCGCGCTCTCTCGCGTGAGGAAGATCGCGCGATGCACGAGCTCGGTCTTCAGCGTGCTGTTGAAGCTCTCGGCGACCGCGTTGTCCCAGCAGTTGCCCTTGCGGCTCATGCTGCACGTCATGCCTGCCTCGCGCAGGGCCTCCCGGTAGTCGTCTGCTGCGTACTGGGAGCCTCGGTCGGAGTGGAAGAGGAGTCCCTCCTCGGACGGCTCGCTATGTCCCAGCGCGGCCCTCAGCGCGCCGAGGGCCAGCTCGGTGCGCATGTGGTCGGCCATCGACCAGCCGACGACGCGGCGCGAGAACAGGTCGATGATCACCGCGAGGTAGAGCCAGCCCTCGAGGGTCCAGACGTACGTGATGTCGGCGACCCACGCCTTGTCGGGCTTGCTGACGGTGAAGTTGCGATCGAGGATGTTTTCGGCCACGGGGAGCTTGTGGTTCGAGTCGGTGGTCCTCCTGAATTTCGGCCTACGACGGCCTTGGATGCCCTCTTTGCGCATGAGCCGGGCCACGCGTTTGCGGCTGACCTTGCGGCCACGCTCGCGTAGTTCTCTGCGAATTCGCGGGCTCCCGTAGGTCTTCCTGCTCGCGGCATGGATCTCCGCCACCTCCTGGACGAGCGCCGCGTTCTCCTGCGCTCTCGGCGATGGCTCACGCGTCTTCCACGCATAGAAGCCGCTCCGCGAGACCTCGAGGAGCTCGCACATCATGCTGACCGGGAAATTGGCCTCCTCCGCCGCGATCACCTGGAAGTCGGTCACGTCTCCCTGGCGAAGAAGGCCGCCGCTTTTTTTAAAAAGTCGCGCTCCATCTCCACCCGCTTCAGCTCCTTGCGCAGCCGGGCGAGCTCGGCCCGCTCGTCCGTCGTCAGCGGTCCTCGCGGGGCCGGGTTCTGGTTGATCTCGTCCTGCTTCACCCAGCTCCGCAGCGCGCTCACCGTCAAGCCCATCTCGTGAGCGACCTGCGCCACCGATTTCCCTGAAGTCTTGACGATCTTGACCGCCTCGGCCTTCTGCTCCGGCGTGAACGCTCTCGCTTCTTCTTGCTCATGGCCTTCAACCCTCTCTACTTCTGACTCATCGAGGGTGTCCACTGGATCGGGGCAGGTTCACATATCTCCGGCGACTCTCGAGTCGACGACCCCGAACGTCCAACTCAGGCGCTCGTCGACCCAGAAGACCTTGCGCAGGTGAAGCTCGAAGTTGCAGCAGAGCTCGAGCGGAATGGCGAACTGCTCGGCCATGTCCGTGGGTGTGCCGTCACCCATCCTGAGGGCCTCGCTGATCCCACCGTCCAGGACGTAGCGGCGATACGCCGGGTCGCGCGCAAGGTCGTCGCGCGAGTGGGTCCTGAATCCGCTCCATCTCCTGCCGCGGATCCGCCCGACAATCGCGTCGATTGCCTCTTTGAGACCAGGGAAGCCGGCCTCGTGCATCTCGTGGCCGAGCGGTGGCGGATGCCGTAGCCTCTCCGCCTCCTCATCCTCGTCGCGGAGGTCGAGCTGCTGCCACAACCACGAGGGATCGTAGGCCGGCTCTTCCGCCGCAGCGCGACCTTGTACCTGTCCTCGAGTTCGCGCAGGCTCCCGACGAGCCGCGGGCGCAAGTCCTCCTCGCGCGCCGCCTGGAGCGGAGTGAGCTTCTTCAGCGTCGGTTCCGGCTCATCGAGCCAACGCGCGTAGTGCCGCTCGAGGCGCAGCTCCTCCGCGTCGCGGTCGGTCTCCCGCCGTGCGGCGGCCGAGTTGATGACCCGAAGTTTCTGCGGGACCGGCGGTCCGAGCTGTGCTTCGCGCCACGCTTGCCACCGGCGGTAGAAGAAGGGCGGCAAGGTCCTGAGCAAGTCTGTGTCCGACGCCCGCGGGCGCTCTCGCCTCAACGCGGTGAGGTGCTCGACCAGCTCAGCGCGTTGCCGGTCCCTCGGCACGTCGCGCTGTGGAAGGAAGCCGCCGTTGATCTCCGGGAGGGCCGAGGGACCAACCTGGATGACACGCGCTGCGACAAGGTCTCCGCGCTGCACCTCCAACGGGAAGACGGTCTCGTAGACGAAGACTTCGCGGCCGTCGAGGACATCGCGGACTGTGATCGTGTTCCCCTGTCGACGCCGGCCGAAATCCGAGGCGCAGCGCCGATGAGGCGTCAACGGTCAGCGGATGAGGATCAAGCAGCGCGTCAAGTTTTCGGCGAACGCTGGCGGGTCGGGTAAAGGGAGCGTGGCCGCCAAAAAGGTGAGCGCTGAGAGGTAGCGACTCTCAGCGCTCGGTGTCGTAGCCAGCCGTACCCCAAAAGGACAGCCAACAAAGAAGCGACGGCAGGAGGGTACGGCGAGGGCTCGGGGAAGTCCAGCGGAGTGCGTGGCCGGGCACGTGGTCGATCGAGGACGAGAGCCAGCGACTGTTCAACTGCGGGAGGTGCCGGCGGCAGGTTTCGGTGTGCCGGGCCTGCGACCGCGGGCAGCGGTACTGCGGGAAGGACTGCGCGGCCCAGCAGCGGCTTGTGTCGGTGCGGGCGGCGAGGCGGCGGTACGCGCGGAGCATGCACGGCCGGCGGATGCACGCGAGGGCCGAGGCGAGGCGGCGCGCCGAGCGGCGGATGAAGATCGTGATGGATCACGGTCTAGCCACATCGGAGCCGGCGCCGATGCTCGACGAGCAGGTGGCCGAGGCCGGCGTGGTGCTGGTCGCCATCTGCGGAGACGAGGACGATCGTGAGTCAATCGAGATGGAGAGCCCTGCTGCGGGTCTGCGAGCCGGACCTGCAGATCCTGGTGATCGACGGCGAGGGGGATCGGCTGAAGGCCCGGCTGCCGCTGCACAGCGAGCACCCGCGGGCGCTGATGACGGTGCTGGAGGGGCTGGCGATGTGGCAGGGCCAGCGGCTCGGCGCTGTGCAGTATGTGGACGCGAGGGGTCCGGATTACATCGACTGGGCGTTTCCCAACGCGGATCTTCGCGGGCACCGCAGCCCGCTCGTGGATTTTTCCACGCGGGTGCACGGCGGCGCACGGAGACGGATCCGCGGCGTCGGTGACTTCCGGCAGCTGCGCCTTCTCGGAGGTGACGTGTGAAGACGCGGCCCGAAACCGAGGCGGAGATCGCCCGCCTGCATCACGCGGAGGGCTGGCCGATCGGGACGATCGCCGAGCAGCTCGGCGTGCACACGAGCGTCGTGACGCGCGTGCTCGGCCAGGCCGGCGTGGTGCCGGCGGTGACGATGCCGCGACCGTCGAAGGTCGATCCGTACTTGCCCTTCCTCCGCGAGATGCTGGAGAAGTACCCGCGGCTGCGGGCGAGCCGGCTGCTGCAGATGGTGCAGGCGCGCGGGTACACGGGGAAGTGCTCGCGCTTCCGCGAGATTGTCGCGTCGATCCGGCCGCGGCCGAAGGCCGAGGCGTACCTGCGCCTTGCGACCTTGCCCGGAGAACAGGGGCAGGTCGACTGGGCGCACTTCGGCAAGCTGCGCATCGGTCGGGCCGAGCGCCCGCTGATGGCCTTCGTCATGGTCCTGAGCTGGTCGCGGATGGTGTACTTGCACTTCTTCTTCGACGCGCGCATGCCGAGCTTTCTGCGCGGGCATCAGCTGGCCTTCGAGACATTTGGCGGCGTGCCGCGCGAGCTCCTGTACGACAACCTCAAGAGCGCGGTGCTGGAGCGGGTCGGCGACGCGATCCGCTTCAACGAGACGCTGCTGCGCCTGGCCGGTCACTACCGCTTCGCGCCGAAGCCCTGCGCGCCGGCGCGGGGCAACGAGAAGGGGCGTGTGGAGCGGCGGATCCGCTACATCCGCGACAACTTCTTCGCCGCGCGCACCTACGAGGATCTCGACGACCTCAACGCCCAGGCCGCCGACTGGTGCGCGCGGATCGCCGCCGCACGCCCGTGCCCGGAGGATCGCGCCCGGACGGTCGGCGACGTCTTCGCCGAGGAGCGGCCACGGCTTCTGCCGCTGCCCGAGACGCGCTTCGCGTGCGACGAGGTCGTGCCGGTGCACGTCGGCAAGACGCCGTACGTGCGCTTCGACCTCAACGACTACTCGGTGCCGCACACCCACGTGCGCCGGCAGCTCGCGGTGGTCGCCGATCCGGACACCGTGCGGATCGTCGACGGGACCGCCGTCCTCGCCACGCACCCGCGTGCGTGGGGCCGCGACGAGCGCGTCGAGGATCCTGTGCACATCGAGGCGCTCGTCGCCGACAAGCGCGCCGCGCATCATCACCGCGGCATGGACCGCCTGCAGCACGCCGCGCCGCACAGCCGCGGCTTCCTGCATCGCTGCGCCGAGCGCGGGCAGAACCTCGGCAACGTGACCTGGCAGCTCGGGCGTCTGCTCGACCAGTACGGCGCCGCGGAGCTCGACGCCGCGCTCGCCGAGGCCAACGCCCGCGAACTCGTCCATCCGCCGAGCGTGCGCCAGCTGCTCGAGCGGCGACGCGCCGACGAGGGCCGACCCGCGCCGCTGTCCGCCGAGGTGCCCACGAACCCGCGGCTGCGCGAGGTCGTCGTGAGGCCGCACGCGCTCGACTTGTACGACCGGCTGCGGCCGAAGGACGAGGAGGGTGACGATGACTCTCGCACCTGACGATGCCCTGCGAAGACGCGCTCTGGGCCTCGGCCTGCATGGCCTGTACGCACGCTGGGACGAGGTCGCCCGCGAGCCGTGGCTGCGCACCGTCCTCGACATCGAGGAGCACGAGCGAAAGCGTCGCAGCCTCGAGCGCCGCATGCTCGCCGCCAAGCTGACCGCGATGAAGCCGATCGCCGACTACGACTGGAAGCACCCGAAGCTCGACCGCGCCCTCGTCGACGAACTCTTCGAGCTCGGCTTCATCCGCGAGGCCGTCAACGTCGTCTTCCTCGGCCCCAACGGCGTCGGCAAGACCATGCTCGCGCAAAACCTCGCCCACCACGCCGTCCTGCAGGGCTACACCGCCCGCTTCACGACCGCCTCCGCGATGCTCGGTGACCTCGCCGCGCAGGACGGCGCCGCCGCGCTGCGCCGTCGCCTGCACCGCTACGTCAAGCCCGCGCTGCTCGTCGTCGACGAGCTCGGCTACCTGCCCTACAGCAACCGCTACGCCGACCTGCTCTTCGAGGTCGTCTCCCAGCGATACACCAAGGCGCCGGTCGTGATCACCACCAATCGGCCCTTCAGCGAGTGGGCCGCCGTCTTCCACAGCGCCTCCTGCGTCGGCACCCTCCTCGATCGCCTCTGCCACAAGGTCGAGATCGTCGAGATCGCCGGCGAATCCTGGCGCCTCAAGGAAGCCAACGAACGCACCTCCCGTCGCCGTAGCCGTCCGCCAAAACCCCCAGGCTGACCGCCCGCAGCCAGCTCCCGCATCACGTCCACGCCGGCGCTGTGCGCCGGCGATTTGCGTCGGCGTCCGACACCGGCGCTACCCACCGGCGCCGGACACCGGCGCTACGCTGCGGATCGTGGCCGGCCACAACATCCCCGGCTCGACGTCGACGACCTCGTACAGGCGCCTCACCGTGGCCCGCATCATCAACAGGTAGCGGCCGCGTGGACGAACTCTTGCGCGGGCCGAACGTGCTCCCGCCGGAAGAACGAGCGCCCAGACCCCCGGAAAGGGCGCCCACGTCAGGCCGGAATTGGTGCCCAAGTCAGGGTTCAAACCCCAAATCGAACAGCTCGAAGCAGTAATTCTGCTGTGCGATGTTGCAGATTGCACGGTCCGTCCCGGTCAGGCCTGAGCACTTCTTTTCCTGGAGCGTCGCAATGCACTGTCCCAAGTTGGGGAAGATGACGCCAGGCGGCGTGATGGGGCCGTTGTTCGGCGTCTGCGGCGCGTTGCCGATCTCGACGATCTCGCCGCCCTGTGAGACGGTGTCAGCTTGGATGGGGAGGAAGACGGAGAGCGCGCTGACGAACATGGACGTGATGAGCATGGTTGAACTCCTTTGCAGGCTCAAAACTGACGCCGTTCAGCAGCTCGGCCATGTTGAACAGAACACTGGTTGACGTAGGTTACTACGTTCGCACCGGACGAGTTCTACTCCGACGCCGGGCCTTGGATGCGCTTCGGCGCCGCCGTCCTGCGCGAGGAATGCCGCGAGCGCTCGCCGGGGCGCTCGCTGGTGCTCGACCGCCTGGCGCAGGTGATCCTGGTCCACGGCATGCGTCGTCTCGGCGCGGGCGACATCGGCCGGCGCGCGAGCTGGCTGCGCGCCCTGGCCGATCCGCAGATCGGCGCGGCGCTGCGACAGATCCACGCCGACGTGGGCCGCCGCTGGGCGCTCGGCGAGCTCGCGGCAGCGGTCGGCATGTCGCGCTCCGCGTTCGCGCTGCGGTTCACGCGGCTGGTCGGCAAGCCGCCGCTCGAATACGCGATTGCGTGGCGCATGCAGCTCGCCCGCGACGCGCTCCGCACCAGCGAGCGCCCGGTCGGCGAGCTGGGCTTCGCGCTCGGCTACGCGTCCGAGAGCGCGTTCAGCACGGCCTTCCGCCGCGAGGTCGGCGAGTCTCCGCGGGCGTTCCGCAGCCGCGCCCGCGCGGACGCGGCCGGGTGAATCATCGCGCGGGCGAGCGCGGCAAGATCGCCTGCCGTGATTTTGCTGGGGCGCGCGGCGAGTGGTGACTACTGTGATGCGCGGCGCGTCCTTCCCCTGTCTTGTGCCCGCCTGGTGCTCGTCGCGCGCCTCCCTGTGCTTCTCGCGCTGGCGCCCGCGTGCCGGACGAGGCGCCCGAGTCGCCCGTGGACCGATACCTGCCAAGCACGTTGCGGCCGACATGCTCAAATGTTACGAGGACGGGCTCGTCGAGTGCTCCGCAGGAGCCGGAATCTCACATGACATCCGCCACCAACCTCCGCCAGGCAGTCGAACTCCATCTCATCCCATTCGTGCGACCCATCGGGATGTCCAAGATGGCGAATCGTGGCCCCGTTCGACCGGGGGTGGTGGCGTGTACGCTCGGTCGTGCGCTCGGCGACGGCCGCAGCTCGGTGTTGCAGGTCTGGTGCGAGGTTCCGGAGCTCGCCGCCCCGGTCGAGGTCGCCATGTCGACGCCCAAGTGCCAGGCGGCTGTTCTGGCCGGCCCACACCGGTGGTCGCACCGCTTGGTGTCCGGCGAGATCGACCCCACGGAGCGCCCCGCGACGATCATCGTCGTCAGCGCCAACCTTGTCGTCCTCGACGCCGGTGGCCGGCGCGTGAGCTTTAAGTTTCCCGTCCAAGACATCAGCAAGGCCGATGCGGCCCATGTCTCGGGTTGGTGGACCACGCCAGCCGGCACGCAGGCAGCCACGGTCCTTCGGATCGGCGACCGAACATGGCACTTCGAGCCATCTGGGAAGCTCTTGCCGACCCCCGTCGCTGCACCATAATCAGTCGAGACCCGAGCCTGATGCTACGCGACGAGTCCGACCCGTACTCTGCACCCGTCTTCCTGGAGTCGTGGGCGCTCGAGATCCGCGCGGGTTACACCCCCGCGGAGGAGCTCGACGTCACCGAGCGTTTGAACGAGTACCTGGACCCCGACGTCCCGCCGAACGTCGAGGCCCGTCTGGTCGCAGAGGTCACCCGGGAGACGGAGCGGCTCCTCCGCGAGGCGCAAGCGGCCGAGGCGGGCTGGGCCGGCCCGACGATGAACGACCGCATCGCGGCCGCGTTCGCCGATCTGCGCACCCGAGGCATCTTCGCCAGGGAGTGCGCCGGTCTCACGATTCAAGACGGTTGGGGGTACGTGGGCCTCGAGGCGCAAGCAAGCCACGAAGGCGCCGTGTTCTTCCACCAGCAGGATGTGTTCGACGCACTCCACGGAATGAGCCTGCCGCTCGCGTTCGGGGGCGCGGGGGAGCGAGCCGAGGATCCGGCACAGGCGCGCGCGATCGCCGTCTCGGCCCTGGAGTCGCTCGCGGGCCGCGGCGTGCCTGCGGCGTGGACCGGCAGGGTCGAGGATCGCATCGAGATCCTGCCGTTCGCGTGGCAGCGCCGACGATGGACAGCCGCTCCCCGAGAGATCCACGGAGCCGCGGCGTGGCAGCCAGGCACGAGGCAACTCGCGGTCTTCTCGGTGTCCCCCGCAGACCTCGAGCAGTTCATGGCGCCTGTCCGCGCCTACCGCACCACTTTTGGCTTCGACGCGATGCTCTCCATCCTCATGCGTGGCGCCTGGAAGTCGCTCGGCGGAGAGCGCGGGCAGGTCGGGCACGGGGGCGAGCCACACGTGTTCGTGCGCGCCGGGGAGGTGACCTGGATGATGCCCCGAAACGCGCTGGCGAACCTCGAGCCCGGCCAGGCCGCGGCGATTCGACGGCGGGCGATGACGGCCACGCGCCTCGCTGCTGGAACGATGGGGACAGGCGACAAACCGATCGCGGCTGGAGGCGAGGCCCGTCCGCGGCCGTGGTGGAAGGTCTGGTGAAGCGGACGGATGTCCTTGGCCTGCGTCGTCAGGCGAGGTCGACCTGGATCCGCTCGTTGCCGCCATTCCGGAGTCAGCCATGCCCGACCCAACCCGGCTGGCGAACACCCCGAACCAGGACAGCGCGGCCCTTCCCCTGGGGATTTCGTTCGGCGCCGCCGCAGGGGTCATCCTCGGAGGGGTCACGGGGGACTGGGGCGTCTGGCTCCCCATCGGGATGGGTGTCGGAACGGCCGTCGGAATCGCGTTGGCAGCGGCCGGCCGCTCGAAGGACCCGTAGCGGTGGCGTCTACGCTGGGCCAAGCAAACGGCCAGCAACGCGCGCCTCGAGGCGTGGAAGAAGAGATCGGTTGCCTGACGCACACGAAATGGCGGGCGTTACGGCGCGACCGGAAGGAGCTCGTGACTCGTGGTGGATCGCCAGCAGCTCGGCTTCTTCGTCGACCGCACCAGCGCCCACACGCTGCGCGCCAACCAGCTCCGCCTGTGGCTCTCGTCCGTCGCCTACATGATCCTCAACGAGCTCCGCCGGATCACCCTCGCCGGCACCGAGCTCGCCCACGCCCAGGTCTCCACGATCCGCACGCGCCTGCTCAAGATCGGCGCCATCGTCACCACCTCGGTCCGCAGGATCCGCGTCTCCCTAAGCTCGGTCTTCCCCCTCCAGCACGTGTGGTGGCGCGTCCTCGAGAACATCCACCGCCATCACGTCATGAGACGCTGACGGCCCTCGCCATCCGTCACACAATGGTGCGCTGCGCTGCGCGCCGGGATTCGTCTGTCCTTATGGCAGGTCACTCAAAACGCGTAGCCGGCTTTGTAATCCCTCTTACAGCTCGATCTCGCGCCAGCCCCGGGCGTAACGAGCGCGGCCTCCCGGCTCACGTCGACGGCGTCCAACATCCTCCCACCAAGCCGCCTGACAGCCGCTTGGCGGGCCCCACCTATCCTTGGTGAGAATTCGGGCTAGTGCTCCGAGCGTTCTTGTACTCGACACCTCTACGAAACTCCCTCTTGGAACCGCTTAAGCGCGAGACAGGTCAGCGCCGGGCCCGGGTCGCCCACGCGACGCCGTCCTCCAGCGTGCCGCACACCTGGACGCCGGACAGATCGACGCCGTGCGCGACGAGCGTCGCGGCAACGGCCGGCTGGATCCCTGTCAGCACCGGCTGCACGCCGCGCAGCCGGACCGCGCGGGCCGCGGTGACGAGCGCGTCCGCGGCGGCGGCGTCGAGGCAAGAGACGCCGGTGACGTCGAGGATCGCCGCGCGCACGCGATTCGAGCCGCCGAGGTGGGTCAGCGTGGCGAGGATCTGCGCGCCGCGCTCGGGGTCGACGGTGCCGATCAGCGGCATCACCACGACGTCGCGCGTGATCGGGATCAGCGGCGTCGAGCGCTCGGCGAGCGCCGCCGCCTGCAGGCGCAGCAGTTCCTCCTGCGCCTGCATGCGCTCGAGCTCGAGCCGACGCGATGCGGTGACGTCCTGATAGAGAAGGACGACCCGCGGCGCCGGGTCGCCGGGGTAGCGCAGCGGCGCCGCCGTCAGGTCGAGCCGCGCGCGCTCGCCGGTGCCGCGCACGAACTCCAGCTCCATGCGCACGGTCTCGCCGGTCGCGAACGTGCGCGCGACGGGGTGGTCCTCGAGCGCGATCGGCTCGGCGGCGCCCGGGCGGAAGGCGTTGTTCGCGGTCGCGTCGACGCGGTCGCTCTGCCCGCCGAGGCCGAGGATCTCCTGGCCGGCACGGTTGACGAGCTCGCGCGCGTTGGTCTGCATGTCGAGCACCTCGACGCCGATCGGCAGGTGGTCGAGCATCACGCGCAGTGTCTCCTGCTGCGCGCGAGTCTCTCGCAGGGCCCGCTGGGTCTCGGCGAGCAGCGCCTGGTTCTCGGCGAGCGCGCGCCGGAGCTGGCGGAGCGTCCGCTCGCCGGCGATCGCCTCGGCGACCGTGCGGGCGAGCAGGCGGTACAGCGCGACCTCCTCCGCGGAGACGACACGCGGCGTGTCCCAGTGGATCCCGAGCACGCCCTGCCACGCGTCGTGGCGCTCGCTGTATAGCGGCAGCAGCGCGAGCGCGCGCGACGACAGGCCGCGCTCGCGCAGCACGTCGACCACCTGCGGGTCGTCGGCGATGTCGGACACGATCACCGGCTCGGACCGCGCGGCGGTCCAGCGCTCCGCGAGCGTCAGGCCGGCGAGCGGCAGCCGCTGCCCGCGGCCCGGGTGCTCGCCGACCTCGCCGCTCCGCCACCATGACACGAACTCGACCTCGTGCGGGCGCCGCTCGCCGTCGAGGTGCACGTACGACAGCTCGAGCAGCGCCGGCGCGTACGTCCCGACCGCCTCGGCGACCGCGCGCAGGACCCCGGCCTCGTCCTTGGCGCGCACGAGGTCGGCGTGCCCGCGCGCCACTCGATCGGTCACCTCCGCTCGCTGCCGCTCGTCCATCGCTCGCCTCCGCCGGCATGCAGACTACGACGCGGACCAGGCCCGGACCACCGCGACGCAGCGTCGCGGCCGTCGTACATCGACCTACTTGTATATGTTTATTAGGACATTTCTATAGAGACACCATGCGCGCGGGCGCCCGCCGGCCCGCGGTCCGTCGCCCGCGCATGGAGCGGCGAGGTCGTCGAGCCCGAGGCCCTGACCCGGCTGGTGGCACAAAAGGCCGAGGCCATCGCGGCGCTACCGCGATCGTGCGAGCGGCCCAGACCCTGGACCGGATCTGTCCGGGATCGGGCCTAGTCCGGATTTCTCACGACGGATAGGTGGGGCCCGGCAAGCGGCTGTCAGGCGGCTTGCCGGGAGGTTGTTGGACGCCGTCGACGTGAGCCGCGAGGCCGCGCTCGTTACGCCCGGGGCTGGCGCGAGATCGAGCTGTAAGAGGGATTACAAAGCCGGCTACGCGTTTTGGGTGACCTGCGCATAAGGACAGACGAGCCCCGGCGCGCAGCGCGGCGCGCCCTTTGAGTGACGGATGTCGAGGCCGTCAGCGTCTCATGACGTGATGGCGGTGGAGGTTCTCGAGGACGCGCCACCACACGTGCTGGAGCGGGAAGACCGAGCTTAGGGAGACGCGGAGCCTGCGGACCGAGGCGGTGACGATGGCGCCGATCTTGAGCAGCCGCGTGCGGATCGTGGAGACCTGGGCGTGGGCGAGCTCGGTGCCGGCGAGGGCGAGTCGGCGGAGCTCGTTGAGGATCATGTAGGCGACGGACGAGAGCCACAGGCGGAGCTGGTTGGCGCGCAGCGTGTGGGCGCTGGTGCGGTCGGCAAAGAGGCCGAGTTGCTGCTCCTTGATCCTGTTCTCCATGTCTCCGCGAGCGCAGTAGAGGTCCTCGTAGAGCGAGCGCGCGTCGTACTCGTCATGCGAGAGGTTGGTGGTGACGAAGCGCGGATTCTCCTTGTCCGTCGTGTACTCGGCCTTGCCGACCACCCGGCGCTCTCGTGACCACGTCCGATTGGTCTCGTAGCGAAAGTCCTTGAAAACGCGCGCATCCTTGCCGGTCTGCTCGGAGATGGCGTGGGCCTGCTTCATCTCGTCCTCGATCTCGGCGATCAGGCGCGAGTTCTTCTGCAGGCCGAGGACGAAGAAGAGGCCGTTGTCCTCGCACCAGCGCATGACCTCGTCGCGGCAGAAGCCGGAATCGCCGCGCACGATGATCCGGACGGCCGGCCAGCGGGCGAGGATCTGACTGACGATCCTCTCGAGCTCCTCGACCGCGCCGCTGACTGGCTGCTTGTCGGCGGTGTTCAGCGCGGCGCCAAGGAGGAAGTCGCCGCAGAAGACGTACAGCGGCAGGTAGCAGTAGCCGTCGTAGAAGCCGTGGAAGAAGCGACCCTCCTGCTTGCCGTGTACGGGGTCGTCCGTCGCGTCGAGATCGAGGACGATCTCGGCGGGCGGCCGATCGTGCGCGGCGAGGAAGGTGTCCACGAAGAGGCGCTGAATCCCGTGGTCGTCGTAGCTGATCTTCTTGTAGCGCTCGTCGCCGGCCACCGTGGGCTTCGCCAGCTCCAGGCGGTTCAGCGTGCTCTTGCCGGCCAGGGCGTGCCCCCGGTCGCGCTCCCGCTTGCGCTGTTCGCCGGTCGGATCGATCTTGCCTACCGCCAGCGCGAGCAAGGCATCATCGCGGAGCACGTCGTGGTCGTTCAGGTCCTCGTAATCACACAGCAGGCCCAGCACGCGCTGCGCGAGCAGTTCCTCGACGGTGTGCTCGACGCGGCTCGGGTCGCGGTGGTCCCGAAAGCAGGCCGCGAAGTCCCGAAACACACCTGAACTTTCGGTCAGCTCCCGCAGCAACAGCAGGCCCCCGTCCGAGCTGACCCGTCCGCCGTCAAAGGCGGCCTCGACACGCCTCCGCCCGGCCGGTTGAAAATCGAACTCGGTGCGGATACACCTTGTTCCGGCCGTACCCCTGGGTGGTCAGCAATCGTTTCACACCCGCTCGAACTCGGGAAGTGCGGCCGGAATTCCTTCCCGTGGTGAGAAATCCGGACTAGCTAGCGGCCGAGCGAGAGCACCCGGACGTCGATCGTCTCGCGCACGCAGCTCATGCCCGGCGGTTCGCCGGACGGGTCCATGTACCACTCGACGCAGCGGACGGCGGAGTCGGCGAGGAACAGCCCGCCGCCATCCCCGAACACCGGGCTCGCGACGGCCATCGCGTCGGCGGTCCAGAGCGCGACGGGCGGCGCACCGTCGGTGATGCGGACGACGGCGTCGCCGTCGTAGACCCCGTAGACCTGCCCGCCCGCGTGGATCAGCTCGTCGGGGATCGCGGCGCCGCCGAGGTCGAGGACTTGCGGCGCGCCGCCGGTCCGCGGCACCCGCTCGATAGCGAGGTGGTCGGTGCTCCGCGCCCGGAAGTAGTATACGTCGTCGACGCCGACCTCGACCCCGGCCGAGTGCTCGTCGCCGAAGCCATCGACCAGCACGCTCGGCGGACCCCCAGCGACCGGCAGCGCGAACAGCAGGCGGTCGCTCGCGGCCGGGTCGAACCCCGGGAGGTACCCGGCGGCGTAGACCACCCCGTCGGCGAGGTCGAAGTCCCAGCCGTAGCGGTGACGCGCGAGCACCCGGGTCTCGCCGCCGTCGACAGCAACGGCGAGCAGCTGCGACTCGTCCGGGAACCCGGACACCGAGGTGTTCCACACGACCGTCGCGCCGTCGACGCGGAGCCGGTGGGCGTAACCCGCGAACTCGGCGAGCACGACCGGCGCGCCGCCGGCCGCCGGCGCGCTCAGGATCCGCGGGCCGACCAGGCCGTCGTCGCCGGCGATCCAGTAGAGCGTGCCGTCGGCGAGCGCGAGGCCGTCGTTGAACGGCCGCGCGTCGGCGATCAGCGGCTCTGCCGGGCCGCCACAGCGGGGCACGCGGTGGATCCCCCGACCGTCGGCGAAGTACACGAACGCTTCGTCGGCGACCAGCCGATCCGGCGTGTACACGTGGGTCGTCGCGTCGGTGAACGTCGCCGCGTGGATCGCCGTGCCCGGCGGCAGCTCGCACGTGCCGGGGCCCTCATCGGTGTCCATCGTGTCCGTCGCTTCCATCGTGTCCGCGCCGCCGTCGTCGGAGAGCGGACCACACGCGGCGAGGACGAGGGCGCAGATGTGCAGGCGAGGCACTTGCCCGAGTATGGCACAGCGCGCCAGCGTCGCCGAGGTCACGGGAGCGCGTGACCGGTGACGGTGACCCTGCCCGCAAGTGAATCCTCACGCTCACAGTCTGGGGCATGTGATGTGGGCGTGCTGTCTCCCGCCCATCGTCCGTCGCCGCTGCGCGCCTCGACCACGCCGCCGGTCGCGCCGGCGCGGCTCGGGAATCACCGCGAACAGCGCCTGTAGCTGGGCGATGCCACGCAGCGTGTGGCTGCCCATCGGCGACAGGCGGCGCTGCAACCCGGACAGCGCGGCGGCGAACGCCTGCGAAACCAGGACGTCGCGCCCGAGCGGGCGGCACATCGCCGAAATGCGGGCGGCCTCGTTCACGGCTGGGCCTATCACCGTGAAGTCGAGGCGATCGGCGCCGCCGATGTCGCCGTAGAACACGTCGCCGACGTGCAGCGCGAAGTAGGCCCCGGTCGCGCTCAAGCATTTTGAAGCGGGAAATTTTAATTCCCTCGCAGGACCCCCCCGAACCCCCGGCCCCCGCGTTTCCTGGCCCAGTTCGGTGTTCTGCGAGGGGTTGAGCCATGCCCGCTTGAGCCCGCCTGAGCCCTCTTTGACCGAGGAATCGGGAGGGTTTGGAAACCCCGCGGAAACGAATCCGCCGCTGGGAGGCCCGACACGGCTCGGCTCACCGCGCTCACGGTAACTGTACGGAGGTTCGTTGTAGTTGCAGCCCGGGATCGGGTCGCCGATGAGCAGCGGCGATCCGCTGGGCCCGCCGTGGCTCGAGGAGACGATGCGCGACCTCAGCGCCCTCGGTAGCTCAGCCGTCATTACGCTGGTGGCGCTGGCGATCGCCGGCTACCTGGCCCTCGCGCGGCGCTGGCGTGCCCTCGGTCTGCTCGTCGTTCTCGTCGGGGACGGGGCTGTCCCTTGGCGGCATGCGACCGAGGAGCTCCGCGACACGTCGCCGCACGTGGCGCTCACCGATGGGCTGTGGCACCCTCGCGTCGATGCCGCGCGTGACTCGAATTCCCGAGATGTTCTTGCTGGCGATGCTCGTGGGTTGCGGCGGCCGATCGACGACCACGCCGGAGGCGGCTATCGCCGCGCCGGGGCCAGTCGCAAGCCCTGCGCCGCAGGGCCCGCTGGCGGAGGTGTACGCGGCGATGGACCCGTCGGTGGCGCCGTGCGACGACTTCTATCGCTACGCCTGCGGCGGTTGGCTGGCGCGCAACGAGATCCCGGCGGACAAGCCGTTCACGTCGAAGGTGGCGGGGATCGACGACGCCAACCACGAGCTGCTGCGCGCGGTGCTGGAGGAGGCGGCGCAGGCTCCCGGGGACGACGCGCGGAAGCGGAAGATCGGCGATTTCTACGCGGGGTGCATGGATCAGGCGGCGATCGACGCCGTTGGGACGACGCCGCTGAAGCCGGCGCTGGCGGAGATCGCGAAGGTGCGCGACGTCCAGAGCGCGTACGAGACGGCGATGCGGCTGCGGCCGTACGGGGTCGAGGCGTTCGTGGCCAGCGAGATCGAGCCGGACTACAAACAGCCGGGGATCAACCTGGTGACGCTGAGCCAGGGCGGGCTGGGCCTGCCGAGCCGCGAGTTCTATCTCTCCGACGCCGCGCCGACCCGGGAGCTGCTGGCGCGCTACACGGAGCACGTGGCGGCGATGCTGGTGGTGGCCGGCGATCCGCCGGCGGCCGCGGCGAAGTCGGCGAAGGAGGTGGTGGCGCTCGAGACGGCGCTGGCCGCCGCGTCGCTCCCACTCGATCAATTGCGCGAGGTCGAGGCGACGTACCACAAGCAATCGGTGGCGCAGCTGCGCGCGCTGACGCCCGCGCTCGACTGGCAGCGAGTGTTTGCGGCCGCGGGCAACGGGGCGGTGGCGCAGGTCAACGCGGCGACGCCGGAGTTCCTGCGCGCGACGGCGGCGCTGCTGGCGAAGACGCCCAGGGAGGTGCTGCGCGCCTATCTGCGCTGGCACCTGATCCGCGGCGCGGCCGAGCACCTGACGGGGTCGATCGAGGCGCAGGCGTTCGCGTGGACGGTGATGCTGACGGGCCAGCGCGAGCTGGCGCCGCGCTGGCGCCGGTGCGTCGAGCGGACGGTGGCGGCCCTGCCGGAGGCGGTCGGGCCGTATTTCGTCGAGCGCGCGTTCCCCGGCCGCAGCAAGCAGACGGCGCTCGAGATGATCGTGGCGATCGAGCAGGCGTTCGAGCGCGGGCTCGCCGGGCTGCCATGGATGGACGAGGCGACGCGCACGCGCGCCCGGGCCAAGGCGAGGCGGCTGCGCAACATGATCGGGTTCCCGGAGGTGTGGCGCGACTACTCGCAGGTGCCGATCGATCGCAAGGACTACTTCGCCGCCGTGGTGGCAGCGAACCGCGCGGAGCTGCAGCGCGTGATGGCGAAGGCCGACCGGCCGGTCGACCCGCAGGAGTGGTTCATGCCGCCGAGCGTGCTCAATGCGTATACCAACCCGCTCGGGCTCGAGATGGTGTTCCCGGCGGCGATCCTGCAGCCGCCGCTGTTTTCGGCGGAGCTGCCGATGGCGGTCAACTTCGGCGCGATCGGCTCGATCATGGGCCACGAGCTGACGCACCAATTCGACGACCAGGGCCGCAAGTTCGACGAGACGGGGGCGCTGTCCGGCTGGTGGACCGAGGCGGCCCGCGCCGGCTTCGAGACCGCGGCCCGCTGCGTGGTGGCCCAGTACGACGCCTACGAGGCGCTGCCCGGCCTGCGCGTGCGCGGGCAGCAGACGCTCGGCGAGAACATCGCCGACGCCGGCGGCCTCAAGTACGCGCACGCGGCCTATGTGCAATGGGCGAAGGAGCACGCGGAGCCGGGGCTGCTCGGCCCGCTGACGGGGGAGCAATTGTTGTTCGTGGCGTTCGCGCAGAACTATTGCGCCAAGCGGACGCCGCAGCAGGTGCAGATGGACGTGCTCGGCGATGTCCACTCGCCGCGGCGCTGGCGGGCGGTCGGTCCGTTGTCGCATCTGCCGGCGTTCTGGTCGGCGTTCGCCTGCGTGGAGGGCTCGCCGATGCGCGCGCCCAAGCCCTGCGCGGTGTGGTAGCGACGAGGGCGGGAGGTGATGCGGTGGACGACGCCGGCGCGGCGAGCGCCCTTCGGCTCGTCAGTTCGTGCAGATCTTGACTCGCTAGCTAGCAGGTTGCTGAAGAAAGACTCGTGTGCTCGGAGCTGAGCCTCATCGCTGCGTCGAGTCACCTGTCCGGAAGGACTTGTTGGGCCGGCCGGCTCCCCGCGGGAGGCCTGCCGGCCCTCTGCGGGCCCGGGTGCGGCCCCGGGCTCACGGGGCTCATGGGATGGGCAGCATCAGCTTGGCCATGCGGAGCAGGTTGTAGGCGGCGCCGAGGAGGAGCGACGCCATCTCGTTCCGCTGCTTGCCGGCCGCGGGTCCGCAAGGACGGCAAGGAGGTGAATCTTGCGACCTGGGACCGGCTCGCCTCCGAGGATCCGCTGAATCGGCGGGCGGTCGAGCAGATGTTGATCGGCGTGTCGACTCGCAAATACGGGCGCTCGCTGGAGAAGGTGCCCGAGGACGTGAAGACGAGGGGCACGAGCAAGAGCGCGGTCAGCCGTCGGTTCGTCGCGGCGACCGGGGCCGAGCTGGAGCGCTGGCTGCGGCGCGACCTCGGCGGGCTCTCGATCGCCGCCATCATGATCGATGGGATCTACATCGACCAGCACGTCGTCCTGATCGCGCTCGGCTTCGACGAGACCGGCGCCAAGCACATCCTGGGCGTCCAGGAGGGCGCGACGGAGAACCGCGAGAGCTGCACCGCGTTGCTGCGAGACCTCGCCGAGCGAGGCCTCGATACCAGGCGCTCGACCCTCTTCGTGATCGACGGCGCCAAGGCGATGAGGCGCGCGATCCTCGACGTATTCGGCAAGCGGGCGCTCCTCCAGCGCTGTCAGGTGCACAAGGTCCGTAACGTCGTCGACCACCTGCCCGAGCAGAAGAAGGACAGCGTCCGCAAGGTCCTCCGCGATGCCCTCGGCGCGGCCACGGCCAAGACCGCCAAGCGGCGGCTCGAGGCGCTCGCAGGCAGCCTCGCCAGCGAGCACCCGAGCGCCGCCGCGTCCGTCCGCGAAGGCCTCGACGAGCTCTTCACCGTCAAGGAGCTCGGCCTCGCCGACGACCTCGTACGATCGCTCTCGACCACCAACGCCATCGAGAACGTCAACAACGGCATCCGCCGGATCGCCGGTCGCGTGAAGCGCTGGCGCGGCGGCGAGATGATCCTCCGTTGGATTGGTGCCGCCCTCCACGAGCTGCAGCGCAGCTTCCACCGCATCAAGGGCTGCCGCGGCATGAAGGACCTCGTGACAACCGCATGGGCCAGACCAGCAGCCAGAGCGGCATGAGCGAGGGTGAGAACCGCCGCCCTTCGCGCCCGCGACGCTCAACTCGATCCATCCATTGACGTGGCCGAGAAGGTCGCGTAAGTGCCTCATGCCGCCGCGCGATTTTCAACAACCCGCGGGACATCGCCGGAAGTCGAAGGTGTCCGGCTTCCCCTCCCCGCGTTCCTGATGGTTCACCGCGGCATGTTTGCCGAAGCGGAACAACCGAGTCTTGTCGGGGTGGACTTCGAGTCCGAAGCGACCGAGACGCCGCTCGAGGTCGGTCCGGAACCGGACCGCGTCGGCCTCGTGCTGGAACCCCAGCACGAAGTCGTCCGCATAGCGCACGACGATGACCTCGCCCCACGCCACACGTCCTCGCCATTGCTGTACCCACAGGTCGAGCACATAATGCAGGTACACGTTCGCCAGGAGCGGCGAGATCGTCGCTCCCTGCGGCGTTCCACCTGCTGTGGACGACCACTTCCCTTCTTCGAGGACTCCCGCGGCCAACCACTTCTGGATGAGCCGCACGATCCTCTTGTCCGCGATACGATGCTCGATGAACTTCACCATCCACGTGTGATCGATGGCGTCGAAGAACCCGCGGATATCCACCTCGAGCACCCAGTTCACCTTCTTGCGCGTGATCGCGGTCGCCAACGCATCCAGCGCATGGTGCTGGCTGCGTCCGGGGCGGGAACCCGTACGAGAAGCCGAGGAAGTCGACCTCGTAGATCGCGTTCAGCACCTCGACGACCGCGCGCTGGACGATCTTGTCTTCCAGCGATGCGATCCCCAACGGCCGCTCTCGACCATCGGGCTTCGGGATGTAGACGCGTCGTGAGGGCTTCGCTCGATACGCTCCGCGGTGAACGCGTGCGTGCAGGTCTGCGAGTCGTGCCTCGAGATCCCGCCCGTACTCGCTCCATGTCATACCGTCGACGCCGGCTGCAGCCTTGCGCTCGAGCGCAAGGTAAGCATCGCGGAGTCGATCGATCGTGACGTGATGCAGGAGCGCCGTGAACTTCTTCTTCCTGTCCCTTCGTGCTGCTTCACGCACACGGTTGGGCGCGCTGGCCCGGCGCTGTGTCCGGGGCGCGTTTTGCCCTCCCGTGTTCCCCTTGGCCGGGCTCCTTCCCTCCATCGCCTCCTCCGCCGGCGGGCCGGCTTCGTTCGGCGACTTCGTCGGTACTACGAGCCCGTCTGACTTCTCCGGGCCGTACATTGTCGGCTTGCGGCTCATGGCCTTCCCGACACGTCCCTCTGCGACGCCATCGCAGTGGGCGTCCCGGAGATCTCCCGGTTCTCGCGCAGAGAGGTTCCGTGCGTGCACGGGGTCTTCGACCGCGCAGGGCCGCACCGAGCCTCGCGCTTACGGCTCGGAGCGTCTTGCCTTCCGCCTCGCTTAACGACGTCGGCGCCCTGAAGTACCTGATTTCGCGGCTCAATACCCGGCCCGCACGTGCCCCTGTCCCATGCTTCGCCTGCAGCCTCGCGGATGCCGACGCAGGACTCGGGGTCGTCGTGGGTCGCTACTCCTTCGACGTGAAGCTCTCGCATCTTCTCCTCTCTGCCGGTTTATCCCGGCGCACTATCCGTCCGGCGAGCCGCGTCGTGGCGCGCGGCCGGGCCCGGACTACACCGGCGGGGCATGATCGGCGAGCGTGACGGCGCGGAAGACGTTGGCGGCGAGGCGCTGCTGAGCGTCCTCGTGCTGGCGAATCTGCTTCCAGAAGGCGGGAGCGAGCTCGCGGACGCGGCTCTTGGGCCAGGAACAGCCGGTTTTTCCTGCCGAGGACCTCGCGGCGGAGGTTCCGCTCGCTTACGTTGTTGTCGAGCGGCAGCAAGCCTGTTCCCGGCAGCCGTGGCCGCGGGACTGCGCCCTCCATGCAAGGTGGGCCTTCGGGCTCATTGGCCGACGCGAGGAGTTTTGCGATGAGTCTCGAGCCAGCACGCCGGCACCGCTGCGCGTCGCGAGTTCCCGCGCTTGTGGCGCGGCAGCCTCGCTACTGTGAGACCAACAGCAGATGGCGCACGGGGGCACCAGCGACGCCGCCACCGGCGAGCTCGTCTGGGACGGGGTGGTCTATCCCCCGCGGGTTGAGGCCGATCTTTGCGATCTCAGCCCAGCATCGGCCGCGGCGAGGGGCTCGACCGACTGCGATATGGATCCCGACAAGTTCCTCGCCCGATTGTGCGCCCTGGCGCCGCCGCCGGGCTTCCACATGTTCAGAGACTGCGGCGCATACGCGCATCACCACCTCCGAGCTCGCATCATCCCGATGCTCCGGACGCGGCTTCGGGTCATCACGCTCCGGCGGGTCCCCGAATCAGGTGAATGCTCGCGTGAATCGGGCCCCCCCGAGCAGAGAATGCAGCGAGTGGCGACGAGTTCGCGCGACCCTGCGAGCCCCTCGACCCAGGTGGCCTATGTGCAATCCAGAAGTCTCCCGAGCGCCGCTCCCCCACCCCGCGCACAGCCGTGGAACGCGGCTATCGCCCGCGCCCTCGCTCGGCGCCGCCGACCCACGTCCAGGGCGGCCACGACGCTGACCGCGAATCCCATGCGGGGGGCGTCGCCCGCGCCCGATCGCGGCGCTCAGGAGGGCGTGCGGAGGCTGAGCGGACGCATATCGGTCCAAACCTCCTTGATGTAGCTCAGGCACTCCGCCTTCGGACCGGACGGTCCGGCCTCGCGCCAGCCAGCCGGGATCTCGAGCCCCACCGGCCAGATCGAGTATTGCTCCTCGTGGTTGAGGACGACACGGTATAAGGTAGTGGCCTCATCGTCAGCGGTCATGTTGACACTATACCTCAACGCCGCCGTCGCGGGCGGCGTGAATGCAGCGAGTTGCAGGGACGCGGAGCCGCCGCGCGGGCAGCGGCGGATGGGCGGATGGAGCTCAGGGGACGGCCCACGACGGGGCCGCCGCCGGGCGGTCTTGCATTGCCGCGTCGAGGTCGGCCAGCGTGGTCAGGGCGACCTCGCGCCAGCGTTCGTCGACCAGGAAATGGCCGGCGTCGAACCAGTGCTCGCGAAACTCGCCCGCCCCGTGCTGCTGCCACGCGCGCAGCTCCTCGGGGGCGAGCGAATCGTCGGCGCGGCCGCCGTGGACGGCGAGCCGACAGGGGAGCGCAGGCCCCGGCACGAACGTGTAGGTCTCGAGCGCCTCGAGGTCGGCGCGCAGCGGCCGGAGCACGGCGGCGACCAGCTCGGGGTCGGCGAGCTCCCCGTACCTCGCACCGAACCAGTTCTCCATGGCGGCGAGGAGGTCGGCGTCGGCGAGCCGGTGGAGCGGGACGCCGCCGCGGACGCGCTGGGGCGCGAGGGCAGCGGCGACGGTCAAGAGGACCGGAGAAGCGCCCGCGCCCGCGGCCAGGCGTGCGAGCTCGAAGCCGACGAGCGCGCCGAAGCTGTGGCCGAACAACGCCAGCGGCGCGGGCCTCAGGCGCCGCAGCTCGGCCGCCAGCAGCTCGACGATCGCCGCGACCCGGGTGCATGGCGGCTCGCCCAGCCGGTCCTGCCGCGCCGGCAATTGAGCGGCGACCAGCTCGACGTCCGCGGGCACCACGGCGCGCCAGCGAGAGAACGTCCCGGCGCCGCCCCCGGCGCAGGGCAGACAGAGCAGACGGACGCGCGGACGCTCGGCGGCGCGGAGGATACGGAGGGTCGGGCGCGGGTGCATGATCGATGAAACTATCGGCGCGGCGAATCGTCAGGGTCTCTCGAGAAGAATGCTCGCAATGAGGGGCGTGGAACTGCACTCCGTCGCAGTCCTGGCCCGCGTAACCGCGAAATGTCGGCAACATCGGTCCGTGGCAACGCGGGCCGTGCAGGCGGTCTCAAATGGACCGTGCGCTGTGATCACATGGCGGGATCCAGCGCCTCGCCGAGGCATCCGCCGGCCTCCGGACGAGGCCGGGCCCGCTCACGGCTTGAGCGGGACGTACTGCTCGAGCACCTTCTTGATCTGCAGCTGGACGTCGGGGTTGCTGGCGAGCTCGGCGTCCACCACCGCGGTGAGACGCTCCACCTGCTCGTCCGAGAGCGTGAGGAAGAGGCTCTTGTCCATGAATTGAGCGAGATTAGACATCGACATTGCTATTGATCCTTTTCGCGCGTACACAATCGCGCGCACACAGTATAGTTGAATCGTCCAAATAGCGTCAAGGATGCTGTCGCCCGCGACCGTGCTTTAACGGCCCCGTTCGCTGCATCGCGGGCGCGCCGCGGACGCGTCCCTCTTGCTGGTTGCCGCGGTCAGGTGATATGTTTAATGGCCCGCGATTCCCGCGGGATGTGCGTGGGGCAGCGCGCGATCGTGGATACTGCCCCGGTAGGAATTGAGCTTGAGCGCCTTTGACCATTCACCCGATATTGCGCTGCCGACGATCGTACAGGAGCGAGCGCGCGAGTGTCCCGATCGGCGCGCGTTCACCTTCCTCGTGGACGGCGAATCGGAGGAGAGGTCGTGGACCTACGGCGAGCTCGACCGGCGGGCACGGGCGATCGCCGCGGCGCTGCAGGCCGCCGGCGCGGCCGGCCGCCCGGTGCTCCTGGTCGATCCGCCGGGCCTCGGCGCCATCGCGGCATTGCTGGGGTGCATGGCCGCCGGCGCGATCGCCGTGCCCGTGGCCCCGCCCGACGAGCTGCGGTCGCTCGAGCGGCTGCGCGCAATCGTCGACGACAGCCGCGCCGAACACATCCTCAGCGCATCTCCGGAGGCTCCCGGCGTCGCGGCGCTCCGCGAGCACACCCCGAACATGCGATGGGTGACGTCCCGAGAGCTGAATGGCGAAGGGTGGGACGCTCCCCCGATCGATATGGAGAGGATTGCGCTGATCCAATACACGTCGGGCTCGACCGCGACCCCGCGCGGGGTGGTGCTGACGCACCGCAACCTCATCCACAATGAACGGAGCATCGCCGCGGCGTTCGAGAACGACGAGCGGACCATCGTCGCCGGTTGGCTACCGCTCCATCACGACATGGGGCTCATCGGCACGGTGTTGCAGCCGCTGTACCTCGGGGCCCCGGCGGTGCTCATGGCCCCCTCGCACTTCCTCCAGCGGCCGATCCGCTGGCTGCAGGCGATCGCGCGTCACCGGGCGACCACCAGCGGCGGGCCCAACTTCGCGTACGAGCTCTGCATCCGCAAGACGACCCCGGAGCAGCGCGCGGCGCTCGACCTGTCGTGCTGGCGGGTCGCCTTCAACGGCGCGGAGCCGGTGCGCGCGGACACCATGGAGCGCTTCGCCGCCGCCTTCGCCGCCGCGGGCTTCCGGCGGGAGGCGTTCTATCCGTGCTACGGGCTGGCCGAGGCGACCTTGCTCTGCACGGGCGGCCGCCCGGGCGAGCCCGCCAAAACCATGACGGTCACCGCGGACGCCGGCGACGGCGGACGCGAGCGCGTCCTGGTCGGCTGCGGCCGCGTGCTCGGCGGGCAGGAGCTGGCGATCGTCGACCCGCACCGCCTGCGAGCCTGCGAACCCGGAGCGCTCGGCGAGGTGTGGATCCGCGGAGACAGCGTCGGGCAGGGCTACTGGGGCCGACCCGAGGACACGCGCGAGGTGTTCGGGGCCCGCCTCGACGGGGCCGGAGACCGGCCGTTCCTGCGCACCGGCGACCTCGGGCTGATGCGGGGCGACGAGCTCTACATCGCCGGCCGCCTCAAGGACCTGATCATCCTGAAGGGCCGCAACCACTATCCCCAGGACATCGAGCGCTCGGTGGTCCGCAGCCACCCGGGCATGCGCGAGGGCTGCGGCGCAGCGTTCTCGGTCGTGCGCGACGGGGAGGAGCGCGCGGTGGTCGTGCAGGAGATCGATCCCGCGGCCGACCGGGAGCTGCTGCTCCGGGCCGCGCGCGAGGCGGTGTTCACCGACCACGGCGTCGCCCTCGACGCGGTCGTGCTGCTGCACCGGGGCACGATCTTCAAGACCACCAGCGGGAAGATCCAGCGCCGCCGCTGCCGCGCCGCCTATCTCGCCGGCGAGCTCGCCGTGGCGGCGTCGTGGCAGGCCCCGGCGGCGGGCGAGCGCCCGGCGTTCGTGGCCCCGCGACCCGGCCTCGAGGCCGAGCTGGCCGCGCTGTGGACCGAGGTGCTGGACGTGGCGCCGATCGGCCGCGACGACGACTTCTTCGCGCTCGGCGGCGGCTCGTTGCTGGCGACGCAGCTCGGCGCCCGGGTGCGGGCGGCGCTGGGGCTCGAGCTGAGCCTGGCGGCGCTGTTCTCGGCCCGCACGCTGGCGGCGACCGCCGCAGCGCTGGCGCTGGCGGGCGACGACGGGATTGCCCGCGAGGCGTCGCCGCCCGAGCCGCGCGGCCGGATCGAGCCGGAGCCGCTGGCCTTCGCCCAGCGCGGCATCTGGCTGGTCCGTCAGCTCGATCCGGACTCGCCGGCCTACACCATCGCCCAGGCGCTGCGGTTGACCGGCGCGCTCGAAGTCGCCGCGCTCGAGCGGGCGCTCGCGGGGGTGATCGCCCGCCACGCGACGCTGCGGACGCGGATCGTGGCGATCGACGGAGAGCCGCGCCAGGCGGTCGACCCGCCCGGGGCGTGGTCGCTGGCGGTCGAGGATCTGCGCGGGCGATCGGCGGAGGCGCGGGCCACGGCGCTGACGGAGCTCGGCCGCGAGGCGGCGCGCACGGTCTTCGACGTCAGCGCCGAGGTGTTGCTGCGCGCGCGGCTGGTCCGGGTCGACGACGCCGAGCACGTGCTGCTCCTCGCCGTCGACCACCTCGCCGCCGACGGCTGGTCGATGCGCGTGCTGCTGCGTGAAGTGACGGAGCTCTACGCCGCCGAGCTCGCCGGTCGCGCGCCCGCGCTGCCGCCGTTGGCGGTCGAGTACGCCGACTACTGCGCGTGGCAGCGCGAGCGCCTGCAGGAGGCGCGGCTCGAGCAGCTCCTGGCGTACTGGCGGGAGCGGCTGGCGGGGCTCTCGCCGGCCCCGGCCTTGCCCGACGACCGCCGGTCCGGCGAGCCGGGGCGCCACGGCGCGACCCGCCGCTTCGAGCTGCCTTCCGAGCTGTCGCGGGCCGTGCGGGCGCTCGGCCAGCGCGAGGGCGTCACGCTCTACATGACGCTGCTCGCGGCGTTCTTCGTCCTGCTGCACCGCCTGGGCGGACAGACCGACCTGCGCGTCGGCTCGCCGTTCGCCGGCCGCGACCACGCCGTGCTCGAGCCGCTCATCGGCTGCTTCGTCAACACGTTGGTGGTGCGCTGCGACCTGGCCGGCGACCCGAGCTTCCGCGCGCTGCTGGGGCGGGTGAAGGAGGCCGCGCTGGGGGCCTACGCGCACGCCGAGGCGCCGTTCGACAAGCTCGTCGAGGCGCTCCAGCCCGAGCGCGACGGCCGGCGGATGCCGCTCGTCGACGTCGGCTTCGTCCTGCAGCCCGACCCGCTGGCCGACCAGGCGCTGCCCGGGCTGCGCCTCGAGCTGCTCGAGCTCGACGGCGGCACCTCGAAGATCGACCTGACCCTGTTCATCACCGACGCCGAGCCGGCCCTGCGCGGCGCGATCGAGTACGACACGGCGCTGTTCGCCCCGGCGACCGTCGACCGGCTGATCGAGCGGTACACCGCGCTGCTCGCCGGCGTGGTCGAGGCGCCCGGGCAGCGGCTGTCGCGCCTGCCGATCCTCGGCGCCGACGAGCGCGCGTGGCTCTTGACCGGCCGCAACCCGCCGGCGTTCGTCACCCCGCCGGTGCGCTCGATCGCCGAGCTGTTCGACGCCCAGGCCGCCCGCACCCCGGACGCCGAGGCGCTGGTGTGGGGCGACGCGCGGCTCACCTACGCCGAGCTGCACCGGCGCGCCGACCGGCTCGCGCGGCTCCTCCGCCGCCGCGGCGTCGGACCCGAGACGATGGTCGGCGTCTGCCTCGATCGGTCGCTCGAGATGGTGGTCGCCGTGCTGGCGGTGATCAAGTCCGGCGGCGCCTACGTCCCGCTCGACCCGAGCTACCCGGTCGAGCGGCTGGCGCAGATCGTCGCCGACAGCGCGCCGCGGCTGGTGCTGACCGAGGCGCGGCACACCGAGCGCCTGCCGGCGTCGGCCGGCGTGCTGCTCGTCGACCGCGAGCAGGCGGCGATCGCCGCCGAGCCCGCCGAGCCGCTCGCGGTCGTGGTCGGCCCGGAGAACCTCGCCTACGCGATCCACACCTCGGGCTCGACGGGCCGGCCGAAGGGCGTGATGGTCACGCACCGCAGCCTGATCGGCGCGTGCGCGGCGTGGGAGCGCATCTATCGCCTGCGCGAGGTCGGCAGCGCCATGCTGCAGATGGCGAGCATCTCCTTCGACGTGTTCGCGGAGGACCTGATGCGCGCGCTGTGCTTCGGCAAGAAGCTGGTGCTGTGCCCGCGGGAGGTCGTGCTCGACCCGCGCGAGCTGTACGCGCTGCTGGTGCGCGAGCGGATCGACTGGGCCGAGTTCGTGCCGGCCGGGCTGCGCAGCCTGGTGGCCTACCTCGAGGAGACCGGGCAGGACCTGCGCTTCATGCGGGTGATCGTGGCCGGCTCGGACAGTTGGTTCGTCCACGAGTACCGCCGCTTCAAGCGCCTGGGCGCCGCCGACACGCGCCTCGTCAACTCCTACGGGATGAGCGAGGCGACCATCGACAACGCCTCGTACGAGGACGAGCTCGCGGACTACCCGGCCGAGCGGATGCTGCCGGCGGGCCGTCCGTTCGCCAACACCCGCCTGTACGTGCTCGACCCGCACATGCAGCCGGCGCCGATCGGCGTGGCCGGCGAGATCTACGTCGGCGGGCCGTGCCTGGCCCGCGGCTACCTCGGCCGGCCCGAGCTGACCGCCGAGCGCTTCGTGCCCGACCCGTTCGCGGGCGAGCCGGGGGCGCGCCTGTATCGCTCGGGCGACCGGGGGCGGATCCTCGCCAGCGGCGACCTCGAGTTCCTCGGGCGCCTCGACAACCGCGTCAAGATCCGCGGGTCGCTCATCGAGCTGGGCGACGTCGAGTCGGCGATCGGGCAGCACCCGTCGGTGCGGGAGGTCGCGGCGGTCGTGCGCGACGACCCGCGCTCGGGCGAGCCGCGCCTGCTCGCGTACGTGGTCGCCGACCCGCGCGCGCTCGAGGAGGGGGCCGACGACGGCGACCTGCCGGCCGAACAGGTGGCGCAGTGGAAGGCCGTGTTCGACGACCTGTACGCCGAGACGTCGGCGGAGTTCGAGCCGACGCTCTACATCAAGGGCTGGGAGAGCAGCTACACCAAGACGCCGATGCCGCGCGAGGAGGTGCGCGCGTGGGTCGAGCAGACCGCGGACCGGCTGCGCGCGCTCGGCCCGCGCGAGGTCCTCGACCTCGGCAGCGGCAGCGGCCTGATGTTGCTGCGCCTCGCCGACGGCTGCACGCGCTACGTGGCCACCGACGTCTCGCAGGCGCCGCTCGACTTCCTGGCCGACCTGCTGGCGCGGCGACAGCCGCCGCTGCCGCAGGTCCGGCTCGAGCAGCGGGCCGCCGACGCGCTGGCGGACCTCGCCCCGGCGAGCTTCGACGCGGTGATCTCGGTCTCGGTCGCGCAGTACTTCCCGGGCGTCGACTACTTGCTGCGGGTCCTCGGCGGGGCGGTCCGCGCGGTCCGTCCCGGCGGCTTCGTGTTCCTCGGCGACGTCCGCAGCTTGCCGCTGCTCGAGCTGTACCACACCTCGGTCCAGCTCCACCGCGCCGGCGACGCGACGACCTGCGACGAGCTGCGCCAGCAGGTGCGCGACAGCGTGTTCTACGAGAAGCAAATGGTGGTCGACCCGGCGCTGTTCTTCGCCTTCCAGGCCGAGCACCCGGAGGTCGCCCGCGTGGAGGTCCTGCTCGAGCGCGGGCACGTCCACAACGAGCTCAACAAGTTCCGCTACGACCTGGTCATCCACGTCGGGCCAGCGGCCGCGCCCGTCGCGTTCGCGCGGGCCGACTGGGAGCGCGACGGGCTGTCGGTGGCGGCGGTGCGGGCCCGGCTGGCCGACGAGCGCCCGGACCTGCTGGTCGTCGACGGCGTGCCGAATCTCCGCCTGAGCGTCGAGCTCCGCGTCCGCGCGCTGCTGGCCGACCCCGCGGGCCCGAGCACCGTCGGGGCGCTGCGGGAGGCGGTGCAGGCGGCGGCGCCGGCCGGCGTCGAGCCCGAGGCGCTGTGGGCCCTCGCGGACGAGCTGCCCTACGTCGTCGACCTGCGGTGGACCGCGGCCGACGGCGATGGCCGGTTCACCGCGGTGTTCCGCCGCCGCCGCGATGACGGCACCGTCGCCCCGTCGCCCGACCTGCGCCCGCCGGACGCCGCCTTCGCGGCGCGGCCGTGGGCCGGCTTCGCCACCGATCCCGTGCGCGCCAGCTTCGCCCGCCGGCTGCTGCCGCAGCTGCGCGAGCACCTGACGGCGAAGCTGCCGAGCTACATGGTGCCGTCGGCGTTCGTGCTGCTCGAGCGGATGCCGCTGTCGCCCAACGGCAAGATCGATCGCCGGGCGCTGCCGGCCGCCGACCCTCGCGACCGCGAGGCCGCGCGCACGGTCGTCGCCCCGCGCGGCCCGATCGAGGCCTGCCTGGCCGAGCTGTGGCAGCAGGTCCTCGCGGTCGACCGCGTCAGCGTCCACGACAACTGGTTCGACCTCGGGGGGCACTCCCTGCTCGCCACCCAGTTGGTCGCGCGAGCGCGCAAGGCGTTCCAGCTCGACCTGCCGATGCGCAGCCTGTTCGACCACCCGACGATCGCCCGCCTCGCGGCGGTGATCGAGGGCCGGCTGCTCGCCGAGATCGAGGCGACGGCCGCGGAGGCGCCCGACACCCACGTCCAGCGAAGCGGAGCGGTATGACCGACGAAGACGACAGCCTGTCCCGGCGCCGGAAGGCGCTCTCGGCCGACCAGCAGGCGCTGCTGGCCCGGCGGGTGCGCGCGGCGAGCCAGCACCTGCAGCGGCCGGCGATCCCGCGGCGCGCCGGCGACGAGCCCCAGCCGCTGTCGTTCGCGCAGCAGCGGCTGTGGTTCCTCCACCGCCTCGACCCGGCGAGCTCGTTCTACAACATCTCGGAGTCGATCCGGCTGCGGAGCCTGCTCGACGTCGAGGCGCTGACGGCCGCGCTGCGGCAGCTCGTCGCCCGCCACGAGGCGCTGCGCACGTCCTTCGCCGAGCACGACGGCGAGCCGCGGCAGACGGTGCACGCGCCCGGGCCGCTGGCGCTCCACGTCGACGACCTGCGCGGGGTGCCCGGCGAGCAGCGCGAGGCGGAGATGCGCCGGCGGGCCCGCGACGAGGCGCGGCGGCCGTTCGACCTGGCCCGCCCGCCGCTGCTGCGCGCGCTGCTGCTGCGCCTGGACGAGCGCGAGCACGTGCTGGTGCTGACCACCCACCACCTCGTGTGCGACGGCTGGTCGCTCGGCATCCTCGTCCGCGAGCTGACGGCGCTGTACGCCGCGGCCCGGCGCGGCGTCGCCGGCGAGCTCCCGCAGCTCGCGGTCCAGTACGCCGACTTCGCCGCCTGGGAGCAGGGGGCGGATCGCGCGGGCCAGCTCGACGCCGAGCTGAAGTACTGGCGCGAGCAGCTCGCCGACCTGCCCGTGCTGCAGCTCCCGACCGACCGGCCGCGGCCGGCGGTGCGCTCGTTCGCGGGCGACGTACGCACGCGGGCGCTCTCGCCCGCGCTGCTGCGCGGCCTGCAGCGGCTCGCCGCGGGCTCGGAGGCGACGCTCTTCATGGTGCTCCTGGCGGCCTGGGGCGCGCTGCTGCACCGCTACACCGGGCAACGCGACTTCGCCGTCGGCTCGCCGATCGCCGGGCGCAACCTCGTCGAGCTCGAGCCGGTGGTCGGGTTCTTCGTCAACACCCTGGCGCTGCGCATCGACCTCGCCGGCGACCCGAGCTTCGCCGAGCTGCTGCGGCGGGTCCGGGCCACCGCGACGGCGGCCTACGCCCACCAGGAGCTGCCGTTCGAGCGGCTCGTGCAGGCGCTGCACCCGGAGCGCAGCGCGAGCCACCAGCCGGTGTGCCAGGTCGTGTTCGCGCTGCAGAACGCCCCGCTGCCGCCGCTGCAGCTCGCCGACCTCGAGACCGAGCTGCTCGCCGTCCACGACGGGACCGCCAAGTTCGAGCTGCTGCTGTCGATGCGCGAGGTCGACGGCGGCCTGGCGGCCGCGGTGGAGTTCAGCACCGACCTGTTCGACGGCCCGCGCATCGAGCGGATGCTGGGCCACCTCGAGCAGCTCCTGACGGCCGCGGTCGCCGAGCCGGCGCGGCGGGTGTCGCAGATGCCGCTGCTGACCGCGGAGGAGCGCCACCGACTGCTCGTCGCCTGGAACGCCCAGGGAGGCGACGGCGCGCCCGAGCTGCTGCAGCGCGGCTTCGAGGCCCAGGCCCGGCGCACCCCCGACGCGACGGCCGCGGTGTTCGGCGCGGCGCGGCTGACCTACGCCGAGCTCGATCGCCGCGCCAACCGCCTCGCGCACCAGCTCCGCGCCCTCGGCGTCGGGCCGGACGTGCGCGTCGGCATCTGCATGCGCCGCTCGCTCGAGCTGCCGGTCGCGGTGCTGGCGGCGCTCAAGGCCGGCGGCGCCTTCGTGCCGCTCGACCCGAGCTACCCGCCGGAGCGCCTGGCCGTGATCCTCGAGGAGGCGCGACCGCGGGTGCTGCTGACCCAGACCGAGCTGGCCGAGCGCTGGCGCGGCGGCCCGGCCGAGGTCGTCGCCCTCGACCCCGGCTGGCGCCCCGACGACGCCTGGCCCGACGTCGCGCCGGACACCGGCGTGGTCCCGGGCAACCTCGCCTACGTCATCTACACCTCCGGCTCGACGGGGCGGCCCAAGGGCATCGCCATGAGCCACGTCCCGATCGCCAACCTGATCCAGTGGCACACGGCGACGACGACCCTGCCTCACGGCGGCGCGACGCTGCAGTTCGCCTCGCTCAACTTCGACGTCAGCTTCCAGGAGCTGTTCGCGACCTGGGCGCTCGGCGGGTCCGTCCACCTGATTACCGAGGAGCAGCGACGCGACCCCGACGCGCTGCTGCGGCTGATCGCCGATCAGCGGATCGAGCGGCTGTTCTTGCCGATGGTGATGCTGCAGAGCCTCGCCGAGGCCGCGTGCGCGCGCGGGCCGCTGCCGGCGAGCGTGCGCGAGGTCTTCGCCGGCGGCGAGCCGCTGCAGATCTCCCGCCAGGTGCAGCAGATGTACGCCGCGATCGGCGGCGCGCTGCACAATCACTACGGCCCCTCGGAGTGCCACGTCGTCACCGACTGCACCCTGCAGGGCGACCCGTCGACGTGGCCCGCGTTGCCGCCGATCGGGCGCCCGCTGCCCAACCTGCGGCTGTACCTGCTGGACGGTCGGATGCAGCCCGTCCCGATCGGCGTGGCCGGCGAGCTGTTCATCGGCGGCATCGTGCTCGCGCGCGGCTACCTCGACCGGCCCGACATCACCGCCGAGCGCTTCGTGCCCGACCCGTTCGGGCCGCGCCCCGGCGGCCGCCTCTACCGCACCGGAGACTTCGCGCGCTACCTGCCCGACGGCGCGCTCGAGTTCCTCGGGCGCATCGATCACCAGGTCAAGATCCGCGGCTTCCGCATCGAGCTGGTGGAGATCGAGGCCGCGCTCGGCGAGCACCCGGCGGTCGCCGACTGCGCGGTGCTCGTGCGCGAGGACCGGCCCGGCGACAAGCGGCTGGTCGCCTACGTCGCCTCCGCCGCCGAGCCCGCCGCCGCCGAGCTGCGCGCCTTCCTGCGGGCCAAGCTGCCCGAGTACATGGTGCCCGCGGCGTTCGTGTGCATGCGGGCGCTGCCGGTCGATCCGAACGGCAAGACCGACCGGCGCGCGCTGGCCGGGCTGGCGCTCGGCCAGGTCGAGGTGGACCGCAGCGACGTGCCGCAGACCGAGGCCGAGCGGCGGGTCGCGGCGATCTGGTGCGAGCTGCTGGGGCTCGACCAGGTCGGCGCGCACGACAACTTCTTCGATCTGGGCGGCCACTCGTTGCTGGTGCCGAAGCTGCAGCGCGCGCTGCAGGACGCGTTCGGGCGCGAGGTCGCGGCGGCCGAGCTGTTCCAGTACACCACGGTGGCCGCGCTGGCCGACCACCTGCGCGACGCGCCCGTCGCCGCCGAGGCGGGCCACGAGCGGGCCGAGGCGCGCGAGGCGGCGAGCCGCCGCAACCAGGCGCTGCGCGAGCGCCGTCGCGGGGCGCGAGGGTGAGGGCGTCATGACCGTCGATACCGACGCAGCGGACGTGGACGCGATCGCGGTGATCGCCGTGGCGGGGCGGTTCCCGGGCGCGCCGGACGTCGAGGCGCTGTGGGCCAACCTCCGCGCCGGGACCGAGTCGATCGCCCGCTTCGACGCCGACGAGCTGCGCGCCGCCGGGACCGCCGAGGCGGTGCTCCGCGATCCTCGCCACGTGCCGGCCGCGGCGGTGCTGGACGACGTCGAGTGGTTCGACGCCGCGTTCTTCGGCGTCGGCCCGCGCGAGGCCGAGCTGATGGACCCGCAGCAGCGCCTGTTCCTCGAGTGCTGCCACGAGGCGCTCGAGCGGGCCGGGCACGACCCGCAGCGCTTCCCCGGAGCGATCGGCGTCTACGCGGGCGCCGACCTCAACACCTACCTGCTGCACCTGCACGCCGGCCGGACGTTCAGCGACGGCGAGCGGCTGCAGGTGCTGCTCGCCAACGACAAGGACTACCTGGCCACGCGCGTGTCGTACAAGCTCGACCTGCGCGGGCCGAGCGTGGCGGTGCAGACCGCCTGCTCGACGTCGCTGGTCGCGGTGCACATGGCCTGCCAGGCGCTGCTGCACGGCGAGTGCGACATGAGCCTGGCCGGCGGCGCCTCGGTCGGCGTGCCGCAGCGGGTCGGCTACGTCTATCAGGAGGGCGCGATCCACTCGCCCGACGGCCACTGCCGGCCGTTCGACGCCGCCGCGGCCGGGACCGTGCCGGGCTCCGGCGTCGGCGTGGTCGTGCTACGGCGGCTCGCCGACGCGCTGGCCGACGGCGACGCGATCCTGGCCGTGATCCGCGGCTCGGCGATCAACAACGACGGCGCGCAGAAGGTCGGCTACGCCGCGCCCGCGGTCGAGGGCCAGGCGCGGGTGATCGAGGAGGCGCTGGCGGTGGCGGGAGTCGAGGCCGCGAGCATCGGCTACGTCGAGGCGCACGGGACCGCGACGCCGCTCGGCGACCCCGTCGAGCTGGCTGCGCTGCGCCGGGCCTTCCGCGACGTCGGCACCGTCGGCACCTGCCCGATCGGCGCGATCAAGTCGAACTTCGGCCACGCCGGCGCCGCCGCGGGGGTCGCAGGCCTGATCAAGACCGTGCTGTCGCTGGCGCACGAGGAGCTGCCGCCGACGCTGCACTTCTCGGCCCCCAACCCCGAGCTCGGCCTCGAGCGCTCGCCGTTCTTCGTCAACCGCGCGCTGCGACCCTGGCCCCGGGGACAGGCGCCGCGCCGCGCCGGCGTCAGCTCGTTCGGCATCGGCGGCACCAACGCCCACGTCGTCGTCGAGGAGGCCCCGCGCGTCCGGGCCTCGGCCAGCGCCCGACCGGCGCACCTGCTCGTGCTCTCGGCGGCCACGCCCACCGCGCTGGCGACCGCGACCGCCCGCCTGCGCGACGCCCTGGAGCGGCAGCCGACGCTGCAGCTCGCCGACGTCGCCCACACGCTGCAGACCGGCCGGCGCGCCCTGGCGCACCGCCGGGCGCTGGTGTGCAGGACCTCCGCCGAGGCCCTCGCCGGGCTCGCCGACGAGGCTCGCCTGGCCAGCGCCCACGTCGACGGCGCGCGCCGGGTGGCCGCCTTCCTGTTCCCCGGCCAGGGCACGCAGCGCCCCGACATGGGCCGCGAGCTCTACCTCGCCGAGCCCGGCTTCCGCGCCACCATCGATCGCTGCGCCGAGGTCCTGGCGGACCGGCTCGACGTCGATCTGCGCGCCGTGCTCTACCCCGGCCTCGACGGGCGCGCCGACGCCTCGCGCCGCCTGGGCGACACCGAGGTGGCCCAGCCGGCGCTGCTGGCCGTCGAGGTGGCGCTGGCGCGGCTGTGGATCGGACGCGGCGTCCGGCCGGCGGCGCTGCTCGGCGACAGCCTCGGCGAGTTCGCGGCCGCGGCTGTCTCGGGGGTCATGTCCCTCGAGTCAGCCCTCGTCGCGGTCGCGGCCCGCGGCCGGGCGATGCAGGCCGCGCCGGTCGGGGCGATGCTCGCCGTCGCCGCGCCCGAGGCCGCGCTGGCGCCGTGGCTCGCCGAGGGGGTGACGCTCGCGGCCGTGCATGCCGACGACCGCTGCGTGGTGGCCGGGTCGCCGGAGCAGATCGCCGAGCTCGCCGTCGCCCTCGCGGCCCGCGGCGTCGGCACCCGGCCGCTCCGCGTCCAGCGGGCCTTTCACTCGCCGGCGATGGCCTGCGCCGTGGCGCCGCTGAAGGCCGCGATGTCGGCGGTCGCCCTGCGTCCGCCGCAGATCGCCACGCTCTCCAACGTCACCGGCACCTGGCTGACGCCCGAGCAGGCCACCGACCCGGACTACTGGACGCGCCACCTGTGCGCGCCGGTCCGGCTGCGGGAGGGCTTGCAGCAGCTCGCCGCCGACCCGGCGCGGGTGCTGCTCGAGCTCGGGCCCGGGCAGTCGCTCGCCAACCTCGCGCGCCGCAGCGGCCACGCCCGCGTCGTCGCCGGCCTGCCGATGCGCGCGCCCGAGGGCGCCTACGGCGAGTCCCTGGCGGCCCTCGGCGCGCTGTGGCAGGCCGGCGTCGAGGTCGACTGGTCGAGCCTGTACGCCGGCGAGCGGCGGTCCAGGGTGCTGCTCCCGACCTACCCGTTCGAGCGGCGGCGCCACTGGTTCGACGGGGCGGCGACGCCCGCCGCGAAGCCGGCGACGACGAGCTCCGCGACGGCGACGAGCTCCGCGCCGACGAGCTCCGCGCCGGCGACGAGCTCCGCGGCGACGACGACGAGCTCCGCTTCGGCGGCGACGACGAGCTCCGCGACGGCGGCGACGAGCTCCGCGCCGGCGATGCTCGGGTCGGCGGCGACGACGACCTCCACGACGACGGCGACGACCTCCACGACGACGGCGACGACCTCCGCGACGACGGCGACGCGCGCGACAGCGACGACGAGCTCCGCGACCCCGACGACGAACGCGACGGCGGCCCCGCTCGCGTCGACGGCGATGACGGCGATGACCAGCTCGACGAGCTCCGCGACCACGACGCTCGCGACGACGGACGTCGCCAGCGCGCCGTCCGAGCCGCCGACGCAGCTCGCAGACCCGCCTGCGCCGGGGCAGGTCGAGGGCCGGCTGCTCGAGGTGGTGCGCGCGACCGTCGGGGTCGACGTCACCGACGCCGAGCGCGGCGCCAGCTTCCTCGAGCTCGGGCTCGACTCGCTCGTGCTCATGCAGTTGAGCCAGGCCGTCGACGCCGCCTTCGGCGTCCGCGTCGCCTTCCGCCAGTTCTTCGAGGAGCTCGCCACCTTCGACGCCCTGCGCGACCACCTCGAGCGCCACGCCACCCGCGTCGCCGCGCCCGCGAGCGAGGCCCCGCCGGCGCCGGCCGCCGCGCGGCCCGCGTTCGTGCCGTACCGGCCGCCCCGGCCCGAGCTCGGGGCCCGGCTCGACCCGCGCCAGCAGGCCCACCTCGACGCGCTGGTGAGCCGCCTGGTCGCGCGCACGCCGGGCTCGAAGCAGCGGGCCCAGGCCGACCGCGCGGTGCTGGCGGACAACCGCGTGACCGCGCGCTTCCGGCTGCAGTGGAAGGAGCTGGTCTACCCGATCGTCGCCGCGCGCGCCGACGGGGCGGCGCTGTGGGACGTCGACGGCAACGCCTACGTCGACCTGGCCATGGGCTTCGGCGTGCACTTCTTCGGCCACGCCCCCGCGTTCGTCCGCGCCGCGCTCGCGCGGGCGATCGCCGCCGGCATGCCGCTGGGACCGCAGTCGGAGGCCGCGGGCCGGGTCGCCCGCCGGCTGTGCGCGCTCACCGGGATGGAGCGCGCGACGTTCTGCAACTCGGGCACCGAGGCGGTGATGGCGGCGCTGCGGATCGCCCGGACCGTGACGCGCCGGCGGAAGGTCGCGCTGTTCGCCGGCTCCTATCACGGCTCGTTCGACGGCACCCTGGCCCGCGGGCTCGCCCGCGACGGCGAGCGCCGCAGCGTGCCGATGGCGCCCGGCGTGACCGACGGCATGGTCGACGACGTCGTCGTCCTCGACTACGGCGAGCCGAACGCGCTCGAGTGGGTGCAGCGGCACGGGTCCGAGCTGGCCGCCGTGCTGGTCGAGCCGGTGCAGAGCCGGCGGCCCGACCTCCAGCCGCAGGCGTTCCTGGCCGCGCTGCGGGCGTCGACGCGGGCGAGCGGGGCGGCGCTGGTGTTCGACGAGATCATCACCGGCCTGCGCTGCCACCCCGGCGGCGCGCAGGCGTTCTTCGGCGTCGAGGCCGACCTCGCCACCTACGGCAAGGTGCTCGCGGGGGGCCTGCCGATCGGCGTGGTCGCCGGTCGGGCGCGCTTCATGGACGCGATCGACGGCGGCGCGTGGAGCTACGGCGACGAGTCCTATCCGACCGCCGAGCAGACCTTCTTCGCCGGGACCTTCTGCAAGCACCCGCTCGCGCTGGCCGCCGCCGAGGCGGTGCTGGCCGAGCTGGCCGCGGCGGGGCCCGGGCTGCAGCGGCGCCTGAACGACCGCACCGCCGCGCTGGCCCACGAGCTCAACGCCCGCTTCGCCGCCGCCGGGGCCCCGCTGCGCGCCAGCCACTTCGCGTCGCTCTTCATCTTCGAGCCGCTCGCCGAGCAGCCGTTCTTCGACCTGTTCTTCTACCACCTGCTCGCGCGCAGCATCTACGTGTGGGAGGGCGGCACCTGCTTCCTCTCGACCGCGCACGGCGACGACGACCTCGAGCGCGTCGTCGCGGCGGTGGACGACGCCGTCGCCGCACTGCAGGCCGGCGGCTTCTTCGGCGGCGCGGCAGCCCGCGCGCCCGCGCAGCCGACCACGCCGCTGCAGCAGGAGCTGTGGACGTTCGCGCAGCTCGGCCCCGACGCCTCGGCCGCCTGCAACGAGGGCGTGTCGCTGCGCCTGCGCGGCGCGCTCGACGTCGCCGCGCTGCGCCGGGCGCTGCGCGCCGTCATCGACCGCCACGAGGCCCTGCGCACCGCGTTCGCCGGCGACGGCCGGACCCGGACCGTCGCCCCCGCCGTGGCCTTCGACCTGCCGGTCGTCGACGTGCCCGACGCCGACGCGTTGGCGGCCCGCGTCGACGCGCTGATGCGCCGGCCCTTCGCCCTGGACACGGCGCCGCTGGTGCGGGCCGAGCTCCTCCGCCTCGGCCCCGACGAGCACCTGCTCGCGCTCGTGCTGCATCACCTCGTCGTCGACAGTTGGTCGCTCGGCGTGCTGGTCCGCGAGCTCGCGGCGCTGTACTCGGCGCACCGCGACGGGGTCGCGTGCGCGCTGCCGCCGGTGACGCGGGCGCGGCTGGAGGCCCCGGGCGAGCGCGAGGTCGAGGTCGCGGAGCGCTACTGGCTCGCGCGGCTCGCCGACGGCGCGCCGCACGTGGCCCTGCCCGCCGACCGACCCGACGCCGCCGCCCGCGGCTACGGCGGCGCGCAGCTCCGGCGCCCGCTCGGGCCCGGACTCGCGCGGTCGCTGCGGCGCTGCGCCCAGGAGCAGGGCTGCACCCTGTTCGTGGCGCTGCTCGCCGGCTTCGAGGCCCTGCTGCGCCTGCTCGGCGGCCGCGACGAGACCCTCGTCGGCATCCACGGCGCCGGCCAGGCGCTCGCCGGCGCCGACGCCCCGCTCGGCTACGACGTCCGCCTGCTCCCGCTGATCGGCCGCGTCGACCCCGAGTGGCGCTTCGACGCCGCCCTGCGCGACGCCCGGACCCGCGTGTTCGAGGCGTTCCAGCACCAGCAGTGCCCGCTCGGCCGCCTGGCCCGGGCGATCCGCCCCTGCGGCGCCGCCGGGCCCCTGCTCGACATCACCTTCGACGTCGAGCGCAGCGGCCCGGCGCCGGCGTTCGCCGGGTTGCAGGTCGAGGGCGACACGCTCGTCCCGGCCCTCAGCAAGCGCGCGCTCGCGGTCCACGTGCTCGACGACGGCGACGACCTCGTGTGCGAGTGGACCTACGCCCGCGAGCGGTTCGCTCCGCAGACGATCGAGCGCTGGCACGCCCTGTACGCCGCGCTGGCCGAGCTCGTGACGCGGCGCCCCGACATCACCCTGCGCGAGCTCGCGGCCGAGCTGGCGCGGACCGACCGCGCCCTGCAGCGCGCCGCCGACGAGGCCGAGCTGCAGCGCACCACCCAGCGGCTCGGCGCCGCCAGACGGCGCCCGATCGCCATCGACCGCGGTGAGGACTGACGCAGGACAGGAGCCGACGTGAACGACCCCAGCCGCGCAGGATTCCGCCTCTCTCCGCCGCAACAGCGGCTGTGGACCATGCACGTCCAGGGCCTCGCCTCGACGGCGCGGGCCGAGCTGGTCGTGCGCGGGCCGCTGGACCGCGAGCGGCTGCGGGCGGCGATCGCCGCCGTGGTGGCGCGCCACGAGATCCTGCGCACCCGGATCCACGCGCCCGGCGAGGCCGAGGCGCTGCAGACGATCGACGACCGCCCCGAGTTCGCGTGGCGCTGGGCCGCCATGGAGCCCGCCGTGCCGGATCCCCAGAGCGGGCCGCCGCTGCACGTCGCCGTCACGCCGATCGGCCCGGCGCTGCACCGCGTCGAGCTGGCCCTCCCGACGGTCTGCGCCGACGCGCCGAGCCTGGAGCTGCTGGCCTTCGAGCTGGCCGACGCCTACGCGGGCGCGCTCGCCGGCGACACGTCGGCGCAGTACGCCGACGTCGCCGAGTGGCTATGGGAGTCGCTCGCCGCCGCCACCGAGTCCGCTGGCGGGGCGCACTGGCGGCGCCTGGCGTCGGCCGGACCGCCGCGCCGCTTGCCCCTCGCGCGCGAGCCCGACAGATGCGGCCGCTCGCTCGGCGTCCCGCTCGCCGAAGCAGTGCGCGCCCCCCTCGCCGACCAGCCCGACAGCGGCGGTTCCCCGATCGGCGCCTCGCTCGCCGAGCCCGCGCCCGCCCACCTCGCGCGCGAGCCCGACAGCGGCGGCCGCCGCATCGCCGTCCCCGTGCCGCTCGCCGAATCCGTGCGCGCCCACCTCGCGGGCATCGAGCGGCCGGCGAGCGTCGTCGCGGCGGGCTGGTACGGGCTCGTCGCCGCTTTGACCGACTGGCACGGCCCCGACATCGCGCTCGCGCTCGACGGCCGCGACCTGTCGGCGCTGCGCGGCGCGCTCGGTCCGCTGGCGGGGTTCGTGCCCGGGCCGGTCGCCCTCGATCCGCGGCTCTCGTTCGCCGCGCTGGTCGAGCGCGTCGACCAGGCGCTCGCCGCCGGTCGTCGCTGGCAGCACGCCCGCGCCCCCGATCCGGCCGACCTCCGCCCGCGCTTCGCCTTCCTCGCGCGCCGGAGGGTCCGCGCCGCCGCCGGCGACCTGACCTTCGAGCTGACCGCCGTCGACGTCGACAGCGAGCGCTTCGAGCTCGGCCTCGTCTGCGTCGACGACGGCGCCGAGCTGACGCTGGTCGCCGATCCCGAGGTCCTGGCGCCCGCGCCCCTCGGTCGCCTCGCCGAGCAATACGCCGCGCTGCTGGCCTCGGCGTGCCTCGATCCGAGCGCGCCGCTCGCCGAACTCTCGCTCGTCGACGACGCCGGGCGCCGCGAGCTGCTCGTCGACTTCGCGCGCGGGCCCGCGTCCGCGCCGCTCGACGTGGTCGCCGCGATCCGGGCCAACGCCGCGGCCCACCCCGAGCGCGTCGCCGTCGTCGACGGCGACAGGCGCTTGACCTACGGCGCGCTCGAGCGCCGCAGCGGCGCCCTGGCGGCCCGCCTGCACGCGCTCGGCGTCGGACCGGAGAGTCTGGTCGCGATCGGCCTCGAGCGCTCGGTCGAGGCCGTCGTCGCGGTCGTCGCCGCCTTGCGCGCCGGCGCGGGGTACGTCCCGATCGACCCCGAGTACCCGGCCGATCGGATCGCCTTCATGCTCCGCGACGCCGCGCCGCGGGTGCTCGTCACCGCCGCGGAGCGGGCGACGACGGCCCCCGAAGGCACCGTCGTCCTCGACGTCGCGGCGGCGATCGCCTCGCCCGCGCTCGCCGCCGTAGACGTCGACGTCGCGCCCGACGGCGTCGCCTACGTCATCTACACCTCCGGCTCGACCGGCCGCCCGAAAGGCGCGGTCAACCTCCGGCGCGGCGTGAACAACCTGGTCGGGTGGTTGCAGCGGACCTTCGCCCTCGACGGCGAGCGCGACGTCGTGCTGCACAAGACCCCGCTGAGCTTCGACGTGTCGGTGTGGGAGCTGTTGTGGCCGCTCGCCGTCGGCGCCCGCCTGGTCGTCGCGCGCCCCGGCGGCCACCGCGACCCCGCCTATCTCTCCGCGCTGATCGGCCGCGAGGGCGTCACGACCGTCCACTTCGTCCCGTCGATGCTGCGCGCCTTCCTCGACGCCGGCGACCCGACGGCCTGCGCCTCGCTGCGCCGCGTGCTCACCGGCGGCGAGGCCCTCCCCGCCCCCCTCGCGCGGCGGTTCCGCCAGCGCCTGGGCGCCGAGCTGCATCACCTCTACGGCCCGAGCGAGGCGGCCGTCGACGCCACCCACGGCGTCTGCCCGACCGAGCCCGATCGCCCGGTCGTCTCGATCGGGCGGCCGCTCGCGGGCGTCGAGGCGTACGTCCTCGACGACCGCCTGCGACCGCTGCCCGTCGGCCTCGAGGGCGAGCTCTACCTCGGCGGCGTCGCGCTCGCGCGGGGCTACCTCCGCCGGCCCGAGCTCACCGCCGAGCGCTTCCTCCCCCACCCGTTCGCCGCCCGCCCCGGAGACCGCCTGTACCGCACCGGCGACCGCGCCTGCTGGCTCGCCGACGGCCGCCTCGAGATCCGCGGACGCAGCGACTTCCAGCGCAAGATCCGGGGCGCCCGCGTCGAGCTCGGCGAGCTCGAAGCGGCCCTGCGCGAGCACCCCGGCGTGCGCGAGGCCGCAGCCTTCGTCGACGAGCCCGCGCCCGGCGACCTGCGCCTCGCCGCCGTCGTCGTCGGCGCGCCCGCGGAGGCCCTCTCGGGCCCGGCGCTGCGCCGGTTCCTCGCCGCCCGCCTGCCCGAGTTCATGCTCCCGGCCAGCGTCACGCGGGTCGACGCCCTGCCGCTGACCCCCAGCGGCAAGCTCGATCGGCTGCGCCTGCCCGCCCTGGGGCGCGCCCGCGAGGCCGGCGGCGAGCCGCCGCGGACCGCGATCGAGGCCGTCGTCGCCGAGGTCCTCGGCGAGGTTTTGGGCGGTCCGGCGCTCGCGCGCGGCGACGACTTCTTCGCCCGCGGCGGCCACTCGTTGCTCGCCGTCCAGGCCAACCTGCGGCTCGGCGCCGCGTTCGCGCGCAGCCTCCCGCTCGCGCTCCTGTTCGAGGCCCCGACGGTCGCCGGGCTGGCGGCGCGGATCGAGGCGGTCTTGCGCGACGATCCGGCCCCGGCGCGGCCCGGCCTCGCGCGGGTGCGGCAGGGCGGCCCGCTGCCGCTCTCGCCGGTGCAGCAGCACCTGTGGTTCCTCCACCGCCTGCACCCGGACGACCCGGCGTGGAACATGAACGCCCTGGTGCGCCTGCGCGGCCGCCTCGACGTGGGCGCGCTGACCCGGGCGCTCGGCGAGCTGCTCCGTCGCCACGAGATCCTGCGGACCACCTACGTCGAGCAGGACGGCGCGCCGGTCCAGGTCGTCGGCGCCCCGCAGCCCGTCGCGCTCGCGCACCTCGACCTCGCGTCGATCGCCGAGACCGAGCCCGACGCCGCCGTCGCGCGCCTGGCCGCCGACGAGGCCCGCCGGCCCTTCGACCTCGAGCGCGGCCCGCTGCTCCGCGCCAGCCTGCTGCGCCTCGCCGACGACGACGCCGTGCTGGCGCTGACGCTGCCGCACATCGTCGGCGACGACTGGTCGATGGTCGTGCTGCTGCGCGAGGTCATGGCGCTGTACGACGGCGCCGAGGCGCTGCCCGGGGCGTCGTTTCAGTACGCCGACTTCGCCGCCTGGCAGCGCGACTGGCTGGCCGGCCCGGCCGGGCAGGCGCTGCGGCGCTACTGGAAGGGGCAGCTCGCCGGGGTGGCCTCGCAGGCCCCGCTGCTGGGCCCGCGCCTTCCGCCCGGCTCCCGGCGCGGGCGGGCGGCGACGCTGCGTCGGCGGCTCCCGGCGGCCCTCGCCGAGCGCCTGCGCGGCCTCGGTCGCCAGGAGGGCGCGACCCTGTTCATGACCCTGCTCGCCGGCTTCTTCGCGCTGGCGCACCGCATGACCGGCGCGACCGACCTCGTGATCGGCTCGCCGTTCGCCGTGCGCGACCCGATCGAGACCGAGAGCATGATCGGCCCCTTCGTCAACATGCTCCCGCTGCGCGTCGCGCTCGACGACGACGCCAGCGCGCGCGACCTGCTGCGCCGGGTCCGCGCCGTCGCCGTCGCGGCGCAGGTCCACCAGGCCCTCCCCTTCGACCAGATCGCCGCGCTGGCGCGCGAGCAGGCCGGCCCGGAGCTGTCGCTGCTCGAGTCGGCGTTCGTGCTGCACTCCGTGCCCCGGCCCGCGCTGCAGCTCCCCGGTCTCACCCTCGAGCCGATCGACGCCGAGCACGCGACCGCCAAGTACGACGTCGTGCTGGCGGCCGCGGAGGTCGACGGCGAGCTCGAGTGCAACCTCGAGTACGACCTCGACCGCACTCCCGCCGGCGCGGCCGAGGCGCTGTTCGATCATTACCTCGCGCTGCTCGCCGGCCTCGTCGCCGCGCCGGACCGGCCGGTGTTCGCGCTGCCCCTGGCCGACGATGAGCCGCGTCGCCGCGCCCTCGCGGCCTGGAGCGTGGCGAGCGTCCCCTACCCGGGCGAGCGCGACCTCTTCGCGCTGTTCGTCGAGCGGGCCCTGCGCTCGCCCGCCGCGCCGGCCGTCGACGCCGCCGACGCGCGCCTCGACTACGCCGCCCTCGCCCGCCGCGCCGAGCGCCTCGCGGCGCACCTGCAGGCCCTCGGCGTCCGGCCCGGAGCGCACGTCGGCGTCGCCCTCGAGCCGTCGGCGGCGCTGATCGTCGCCGTGCTCGGCGTCCTCGCCGCGGGCGCCGTCTACGTCCCGCTCGACGTCACCGGCGCCCCCGAGCGGCTCGCCTTCCTGATCGCCGACGCCGGCCTCCGCCACATCGTCGCCGACGAGACCTCGGCCGCCGCGCTGCCCCCGGGGGCGGCCGCGATCGTGCGCCTCGACCGCGACGCGGCGGCGATCGCCGCCGGCCTCCCGCGCGTGCCCGTGGCGCGCGGCGGCGACGACCTCGCCTGCATCATGTACACCTCCGGCTCGACCGGCCGGCCCAAGGGCGTCGAAGTCACCCACCGCGCCATCCTCCGCCTCGCCTTCGGCCAGCCCGCGCTCGCCTTCGTCGCCGGCGATCGCTTCGGCATGGTGGCCACGCCGACCTTCGATGCCTCGACCTTCGAGCTCTGGTGCGCCCTCCTCTGCGGCGCCTGCGTGGTCCCGCTCGATCGCCTCACCCGCCTCGACCCGCCCGCGCTGGCCGCGTGGCTGCGCGAGCGCCGGATCTCCGTGCTCTTCCTGACCACGGCCCTGCTGCAGCAGCTCGTCTCGGTCGTCCCCGACGCCTGCGCCGGCCTGCGCGTGCTGCTGTTCGGCGGGCAGCTCTGCCACCCGCCGATGGTCCGCAAGCTCCTCGACGCCGGCCGACCCGCGCTGCTGCTGCACCTCTACGGCCCCACCGAGTGCACCGTGTTCGCGACCGCGGCGGTGCTCGACGACCTCCCGGCCGGCGCCGCGTCGGTGCCGATCGGCGGGCCGATCGCCCACACCGTGGCCTACGTCCTCGACGCCCGCCTCCAGCCGGTGCCGGTCGGCGCGCTCGGCGAGCTCCACCTCGCCGGGCCCGGCCTCGCGCGCGGCTACCTCGGCCGACCGGAGCTCACCGCGGAGCGCTTCATCCCCGACCCGTTCGCCCCGACCGCGGGCGCCCGCATGTACCGGACCGGCGACGTGGTCCGGCGACTGCCCGACGGCGGCCTCGACTTCGTCGGCCGGCGCGATCGCCAGATCAAGCTGCGCGGCCAGCGGATCGAGCTCGGCGAGATCGAGGTCGTGCTGGCGGAGCACCCCGGGGTCCTCGCCGCGGCGGTGGTCGTCGCCAGCGACGGTACGCAGCTCGTCGCCCACCTCGTCGCCGGCGAGCCGACGCCGACGCACCGCGAGCTCGACGCCCACCTGCGCGCGCGGCTGCCGGCGGCCATGGTCCCGAGCCACTTCGCCTGGCACACCGCGCTGCCGCTGACCCCGCACGGCAAGGTCGACCACGCCGCGCTCGCGGCCCACGCCGGCGCGCCGCTGACCGGCGACGACCCGTCCGCGCGGCCGGGCACGCCCAGCGAGCAGCTCCTGGCCGCCATCTGGTCGGACATCCTCGACGTCGACGGCGTCGGCCTGCACGACGACTTCTTCGCGCTCGGTGGGCACTCGCTGCTGGCGACGCGGGTGGTGTCGCGGATCCGCAGCGAGCTCGCGGCCGACCTGCCGCTGCGCGCCGTGTTCGAGGCGCCGACGCTGGCGGCGCTGGCCCGGCGCGTCGACGCGGCCCGCGGCCACGCGGCGTCCGCCATCGCCCTGCCGTTGACGCCGGTCGACGACCCGGCCCCGCCGCTGTCGCTCGCGCAGGAGTCGATGTTCGCCGCCTGCGAGGTGCTGCCCTCGGGGCCATGGTTCAACGTACAGGTCGGCATGCGCGTGGTCGGGCCGCTCGACGTGCACGCGCTCGCGCGCGGCGTCGAGGTCCTCGTCGACCGCCACGAGGCGCTGCGCACCACCTTCGCGCGCCAGGGCGGCCGGCCGGTGCAGCGCGTCGCGGCGCCCGCTCCCGGGCTGGCCCACCTCCTCGACCTGAGCGAGAGCCCGCCGGATCGGCGGGCGGCCGACGTCACGCGCGCGGCCCTGTTCGACGCCCGCCGCCCCTTCGACCTGGCCGAGGGCCCGCTCGTCCGCGTCACCGTCGTCCGCCTCGCCGCCGAGGAGCACGTGGTCCTGTGGACCATGCACCACATCATCGGCGACGGCCTATCCGTCGACCTGCTGCTGCGCGAGCTCGGCGAGCTGTACGACGCCGCCTGTCACGGCCGGCCGGCCGCGCTGCCGCCCCTGTCGCTGCGGTACCGCGACTACTGCCACTGGCAGCGCGCCTGGCTGGCCGGCGACGCGCTCGCGGGTCAGCTCGACTACTGGGTCACGCGCCTGCAGGGGCCGCGCCGCGCGCTCCGCTTCCCCGGCGCGGCCGCCGAGCCGGAGCTGAGCCTGCGCACCGCCACCGCGCAGCGCAGCCTCTCGGGCGAGCAACTGGCGACGCTGCGGGCGCTGGGCCGCACGGCGACCGCGACGATCTTCATGACGGTCCTCGCCGCGCTGTGCCACGCGCTGTCCGAGCTGACCGGCGAGCGCGACATCTGCGTCGGCACGCTCGTCGGCGGCCGGCGCCCGGAGACCGAGGGGCTCGTGGGGATGTTCCTGAACACGCTGGTCCTGCGGCTTTGGACCGACCCGCAGGCCGACTTCCTCGCGCTCGTGCGCGCCGCCCGGGAGGCCGTGCTCGCGGCTCACGCCAACGCCGAGGTCCCGTTCGAGGCGGTCGTCGGCGCGCTCGAGCGGCGCGGCCCGCTCGACCGCCGCGCCCTGCTGCAGGTGATGCTCCAGCTCGAGCCGGAGTTCACCCCGCCGCTCGCCGCCCCCGGCCTGCGCGTCGAGCCGTTCACCGTGCCCGACCCCGGCGACGTCACGGTCACGCTCAGCGACCTCGTGGTCGGCGTCCGCGAACGCGCCGACGGCCTCGACCTCATGCTCCGCTACAAGCCGACGAGCTGCCCCTCGTCGGTGGCCGAGGGGCTGCTCGCCGCGATCGCCGACGCGCTGTCCGGCCAGCCCGGAGACGCCCAGCGCCCCTCCGGCCGCGACCTTGGTGCCCGTCCACGCCTCGCCGAGGCAGGGAGATGACATGACCGCCCTCGCTCCACCACCCGACACCCACGCGCGCCCCGACGCCCACGCCCAAGTCCGCGCGGCCTATGAGCGCGACGGCTTCGCGGTGCTCCGCGGCGTCGTCGACCCCGACACGATCGCCGAGGCCAGCGCGCACCTCGAGTGGCTCACCGCCCGCTACCCCGAGCTCTCGCCGGAGCACCTGCACCACCCGCTCATGCGCGACGACGCCTTCTGGACCAGCCTCGTCACCGACCCGCGGCTCGTCGACATCGCCGAGGGGTTCCTCGGCCCCGACATCGCCTGCTTCACCGCGCACTACATCTGCAAGCCGGCGCGCACCGGCATGGCGGTGCTGTGGCACCAAGACGGCGCGTACTGGCAGCTCGACCCCATGGAGGCGCTGACGGTGTGGCTGGCGATCGACGAGACCACCGCTGAAAACGGGTGCCTGCGCATGCTCCCCGGCTCGCACCGGACGCCGCTGCAGCCGATCGAGCTGCGCAGCGACGTCCCCAACATGCTGTGCTCGTCGCTCGACGCGCGAGGGATCGACCCCGCGCGCGCCGTCGACATCACCCTGCGACCCGGAGACGTGTCGATCCACCACCCGCAGTTGATCCACGGCTCGGAGCCGAACCGCTCGCCGACGCGCCGCTGCGGCCTCGACATCGGCTACATCCGGACCTCGACCCGAGTGTCGAACCGCGAGCTGTACCTGAACCCGGTGCTCGTCCGCGGCCGCCCGGTCCCGGGCGTCAACCGCTATCGGTCGTGGCCGGAGTACGTCGAGGGGAGCACGATCCCGTTCCGGGCGCGCGAGGCATGGAACGCCCGCGCCCGGAGCATGAACGAATCGCAGCAGTTCTCCGGCGAGACCGCGGAGGACGTGCTGGTCCAGACGCGACGGATGATCGAGCGGCTGCGCGAAGGGACGGTCCGGACGTGACCGCCGAAATTTCGGAAGATTAGACCGGAGGTGTGTGATGATTGATCGTATTGCTGTGACAAACTACGTGGCGGCCAGCCTGGAGCGGATCCGCCGGCACCCGTTCATCCAGGAGGCGCACGCGCAGCGATTGACGCGAGCGCAGGTGGAGCGCTGGATCATGTGCGCCGGCCGGGAGAGCCGCTCGTTCCCCGACATCCTCATGAACATGCTGGAGTGGTCGACGGACCCGCGGCTGCGCGAGACCCTGACCGAGAACCTCAACGACGAGCTCGGCAACGGCGACCCCAGCGACGCCCACTTTCACCACTACCTGCAATTGATCGACGCCCTCGCGCTCGACCCCGCCGACTTCTACGCCTACCCCGAGGCCTCGGGGATCTCCCTCGCCGTGGCCCTGGCGTACAACATGTCGAAGCAAGGCGACGAGGCCGCGGCGCTCGGCTACATGCTCGTCAACGAGGCGATGACGCCGATCACCTACGGCGCGGTGAAGGTCGCGCTCCTGCGCTACTACCCCGGCCTCGCCACCGACTTCTTCGACCTGCACGTCACCGTCGACGCGCGCCACGTCGAGGGGCTGTACGGCGCCGTCGAGGCCCTGCCCGAAGACACGCTCGGCCGCCTGCTCTACGGCATCGACATGGGCGAACGCGGCATGGCGTCGCTCCTCGACGAGGCGTACGGTAGCTTCGACCACTGCCGGGCGGTGCCCTCGCTCCGCGACGCGCCGCCCCTGCCGATCACCCTCCAGGTCTAGCCGACGAAGGAGCGACCATGACGACCCCCGCCTCCGACGCCATCGACGAGTTCTACCGGTTCTTGTGGCCGGACCGGGCCAGCAACGCCGACCGCTTCTCCGCCCTCGACGACCTCCTCCCGACCAGCGACGACGACCCCACGCTGGCGGTGCCCCGGCGCTGGGGCGTCGGCGCCGGCCACGTCGTCCTCGACATCGGCTGCGGCAAGGGCAAGCAGGCCTGCTGGTTCGCGCGCGAGCACGGCTGCCGCGTCGTCGCCGTCGACCCGGTCGCCCGCAACCTCGAGATCGCCCGCCAGAACGCGGCCGACGAGCACCTCGAGGCGCTCGTCGACGTCCGCGCGGGCACGATGGAGGCCGTCCCGCTCGCCGACGCCGCCGTCGACCTCGTGTGGTGCCGCGACATGTTCAACCACGTCGGCGACTTCGCCGGCGCGCTGCGCGAGGCGGCCCGCGTGCTGCGCCCGAGCGGCCTCATGCTCAACTGCAGCGCGGTGGCGACCGAGCGCCTCGAGCCGCGCGAGGCCGAGGAGGTCGGGCGGGCGCTCGCCCTCAACCTCGCCACCCTCTCGCGCCCCGCGGTCGAAGCGGCGTACGCCGCCGCCGGCCTCGAGATCGTCGAGAGCGGCTCCACCTGCGACATCGACTCGCCGTTCTTCGAGGGCCTCGGCGGCAAGGAGTCCCGCGATTATCTGCGCCTCGCCGCCCTCGTGCGCGCGCCGGCGCAGTCCGCCCGCCTGTTCGGCGCCGAGGTCTGCGAACGCCTCCGCGGCTTCTATCTGTGGAACGTCTATCTGATGATCGGCAAGATCGCCTATCACGTCTGGGTGCTGAAGAAGCCCGCGGCGAGCGCCCCTGGCTGAGCGCTCGCCGCGACCCGGACGCGCGGGCTACCGCGCCACGACCGGCAGCACCAGCCGCGACGGCCGGTCCTGGCCGCGGTGGAGGCAAATCGCCTGCTCGGGCGCCGGCTCGGGGGTGAACGCATTGTCGTGATCGGCGCACGTCAGGGTGAGGCGGATCCGGCTGCCCCGCGGAAACACGCGCGACAGCGGCAGCAGATCGAACACGAGCTCGACAGGCGCGTCGGGCAGTTCGGCGATGTCCTCCGCGCGGCTGGGGTGATACGGCAGACCGAGCGCGGCGAACGGCGGCTCGGCGAGCCGGCGGTGCGAGGCCCGCAGGGCGCCCTCGGTCAAATACGACGCCTCGCCGGATGCGCTGACGAGCTCGAGGTAGGCGAAGCAATCGAAGTCGGGCCCGTCCGAGCTCACCCAGAGGTGGACGATCGGGTGGCCCGTCACCTCGAGATCTTCCACGAGCGCTTCGGTGGTGTAGGTGAGGCCCTTCTCGTCGTATGCGGTCCGTTCGTCGTAGAAGAAGGGCCCGCCGTAGGCGTTCGTCCACCGGGTCGCGCGCCCGGAGGTGGTCGACAGATCGATGCGATACCTGTCCTCGCCGTCGACCGCGGGCGCGTCCGAACGCAGCGACCCGTCGTTCACCGACCGCACCGTGCCCGACGGGCCGCCGACCAGGTAGAGCGCGGTCGGCCGCGCCTCCGGCGGCGGCCACGTCCGCGTCGAACGCCACTTCTCTCCGGCCGGCGCCCCGTAGGTGTAATAAACGACGCGCGCGTCGTCCATCACGCCGGTGTCGACGTCCATGAGCCAATAATCGTACCAGCGCGCGTGCTCCTCCGCCATGTCGAGGCCCGCGGTCCCCGTGTGCGCCCAGGGACCGATGATCAGCCGCTGCGGGTTCGGGAGGTTGGTGTACCAGAGCAACGCGTCGCGCACGAACGGGTCGTACCAGCCGGCCAGGTGATACACGGCGACCCCGGAGCGGCCGATGTCCGCCAGGCGCGCCGCCGGGTTGCGCTCGACGTAGGGCTGCTCGCCGGTCGCGTCGTCGCGGCTGTCGCGGAACGGCAACGCGGCGAACATCGCCTCCATGTCCCGGCTCCGCCCGTGCTCGGCCCGCGCCGCCGTCAGCAGGCCGCCGTCCCCGTCGCCGTCGACGGCGAACGCGCGATCGACGAGGTCGCGGCGCATGACGTCCCGCGTCCAGTGGTGGGCGAAGTCGGCGCGGAAGATGCCCCCGCCGCGGATGAACGCGTAGAGGTCGAACAGCGCCATCTCGGGGAAGATCGCCCGGAGGTGCGGCGGTTCCGTCGCCGCCGCCAGCAACTGATTGACGCCCATGTACGAGCGGCCGAACATCCCCACCTTGCCGCTGCACCACGGCTGGGCCGCGAACCATTCGGTGACGTCGTGCGCGTCCAGAGCCTCCTCGGCGTCGAGCGGGCCGCGCTGCCAGCCGAACGAGGCCCCGCTCCCGCGCACGTCGACGATCGCCACGGTGTATCCGTGCGCCGCCAACGCCTCGAGCCAGGGCATCTGGTCGAGCGAGATCTTCGCCTCCTCGATCGACTTCTCGATGGCGTCGAACGCCCCCTTGAGCCCGGGCAAGTGGTCGCACCAGGCGCGCAGCAGATCGAGCGGGGTGCTGGCGTCGTGGTAGCGATTGTGCGTCCACAGCACCGGCCTGGGCTCCGCGGCCGCGCCCTCGGCGGCTCGCGGATGGAAGAGGTACGCCGCGAGGCGCGTGCCGTCGCGGACGGTGATATAGAACGACCGCCGCACCCAATCCTTCTCGTCGGTATCCATGCTCGTACCCTCGCTACTCCCCGCGCTCGCCACCACGTCCGTCGGGACGCGGACGATCGCGCATCGGTTCGCGAGGATACCACGATTCGGGCCGACGCTCCGCCGCGAAATCGCATGAGCGACCAAGGGCGCATCACCGTGCATCGCGCAGGCCCGCTCCGCGCAATCGTGCGCGCATGCCAGCGCCGATCGGTTGGGGTCGCGCCGCCCTCGAGTGCCGCTCCGCACGCCCACGCCGATGAGCCTGGCGGCCGGAGCCTCGGCGCCGCGAGCTGCGAGCTGCACCTGAGGTCGGCAGCGCCGCCGCGCGAGCGCGCATGGGTCCGCGCGTGCCTTCGCTGCCCTCGCCGGCGAGCCGCCGAATCCGCGGACGACCCGGGCTACCAACCTGCCGCCGTCGGTCAGGCGGGAGGCCGGCGCGGCTCGAACACGGAGTGGGTCAACAGATAGGCGTCTCCGTCCTCGAAGCGGCAGGACTCGCTGGAATTCAAAAAGAACAGCTTGAACAGCGCGAGCTGACGCCGGCCCTCCTCCGCACCGAAGTGGCCCGTTAGCAGCGCCTCGGCCTCGTCCCAGCGCGCGTCGAGGCGCGAGAGCCAAGCCTCGCACGTGCGGTGATAGTGGAGACCGCTGACGATCTGGTGGTCGAGCAGGCGCAGGTCGTCCTGGAAGTACAGGAACCAGTCGGCCGACGGCGTGAAGCCGCCGGAGAACAGCGCGGTGTCGGCCGAGCCCTCGGGCAAGTAAGCGACGCTGCGGTGGGCGAGGACCTGGACGAACAGGCGACCGGCCGGCGTCAGCCAGCGCGAGATCGACCGCAGGAGCGCGGCGTGGTTGCGGATGTACTCGAACATCTCCACCGAGACGACGCGGTCGAACCGATGCGGCGCCTCCCATCGCGTGACATCCGCGAGCTCGACCGTGACGCGGTCGGCCACGCCGAGCTCGCGGGCGCGGCCGACGACCCAGCCGACCTGCTGCGACGAGTTGGTGAGGGCATGCACGCGACAGCGCGGATAACTGCGGGCGATGTGCAGCGAGAGGCCGCCCCACCCGCACCCCAGATCGAGCACCGCCTGGCCGTCCTCCAGCCCGGCGCGCGAGCACATGAGCGCCAACATGGCCTCCTCCGCGGCCTCGATCTCGCCGATCCCCTCGGGGAAGAGGCACGCGCTGTAGACCATGCGCGGCCCCAGGAAGATCCGGTAGAAGTCGCAGGGGAGGTCGTAGTGCTGATGGCTGGCCGGGTCCGTCGGGGTCGCTAGCGGGATGTCGGCCATCCGCCGCATGAGCGCCAGCTTGCTCGCTTGCTGGACCTCGGCACCGCCCGCGAGCCGGGCTCGCAGCGAATCGGCGATCGCGAGGCGAAACAGCACCCGCAGGACGGCGTCCGGGGTCCCGCGCGCCGCGATGCGCTCCAGATCAAGAGGGTGTGCGCTCATGCTCGCTTCTCCCCGTCGAGGACCATCAGCCTATCCTCATACCACGATCGCACGAAGACCCGCGCACGGCAAGCGCTCGCCGGGCCACGATCGTAGGTCGCACCATCCGCACGGCGCGATCGTGGGCGAGCCCGTTCGCTGCTGACCCGTTGCCTGCAGGATCCTCCGGCGCTCTCGCCATGGCCGCTGATATCGCGTATTCAGGCGAGGCACGATTGCGTGCATGCCCTGCGAGACGGCCCGGGACGAGACCCCGCCGTCGCCGGAGACGATGCTCTCGCATCGTCGTGCTCGTGCGCGAGCGGCTCGAACCCCGGACCCGAGACCTCCCTCAGAAGCCCCACACCGTCGGGCTGCGCGCTCCCAAACAGGGGACGACCAGACGGTGAGGGAGAGTATGCGAACCCTGGACTGGTACCCGTGGCGGGGCCGGCCTCTCCCGCCGAAATTCTGGCGGCAACTCCCTGCGTGATTCCGTTCAAGGGGTGCGCCTACGTGGCAAAGAAGGCCTGCAAGAACCTCGGGCCGGATTACACCCTCGCTGAGTCCTGTTTTGGTTCTCGCTTGTGAGGCCTCGCGCCCGCGGCCGGTGCAAGCGACCGAGTCGATCGGGATTCGGAGCCCGGGCGGCGCGGCGGCCCTTGACCACCGCGGCGTTCGCCGAGCGCGCCTGGACGTGCCCGCTGGGCGCTGCGCGGGTGCAGCGAGTGGCTGCCGCGCGGGAATCGGCCCGCGCGGCGGCGCTGCTCGTCCTCGCGGTGATGCATCGCGACACCGCCGCGCTGATCGATCTCCGTCGTGATCGTCGCCAGCTCGGCGCCCTCGGCGGGGTCGAAGGCGCGGCAGAGGGGCTGTTCAGAGTCGCGGTCGCAAACCGCGAGGGCGAGGGGCGAGGACGAGGTGCGGGGCGAGCACAAGTTCGTGGCAACGCGGCACCGTTGTTCCCTGCATTTGCGGCCTATTTTTCTTCGTCCTGAGCGGTTCGTCTGGCAACGGTTGGCAACGTTCGCGTTTTCACTGGGCGGCGCCGCTCCTCCCACCGGGCGGTGCGCGGGGCCGGCCTCGCGCACCGCGCACCGGTACTCGATGCCATGGAGTTGCCAAAGCCCCTGGAATCCGGCCTTGCCACTCCGCAATCGGGGTCGGTCGGGCTTCGACGCCCCACCGCGTCTCGGGCCGCGTCTCGCGGCGATGTACCGGACGTACGCGGCCTGCAGGTGTCCGCGCTCGGCGACCTCGGAGATGAGGCCGTGCTGGTTCCGCCGCAGTGGCGGCCGGCGCGAGCCGAGGGTCCGCCCGACGGCATCACGGCGACCAGGACGCGATCGAGCGCAGCGCACGGGGCGATGGCAACGAGCGCGCGCGGTGATATGCAGGGGCATGTCTGTTTCCCCGTCCGCGCCCGGCGCCATCGTCACCGGAGCCGCCCGCGGGATCGGGCGAGCGATCGCCCGCACCCTCCAGGCCGCCGGTCACCGCGTCGTCCTCGTCGACCTCGACCGCGAGGCCGGCGAGGACGCGCTCGCCACCCTCGCGCGCCCCGAAGCTGCGTGGTTCGTGCAGGCCGACCTGAGCCGCGAGCCCGACGTCGAGGCCGCGATCGCCGGGGCGCTCGCGCGGCTCGGTCGCCTCGACGCCCTGGTCAACAACGCCGCGATCGCCGACCCGCACGGCGGCCCGCTGGCGACCCTGCCGCTGGCCCGCTGGGAGCGGGTCCTGGCGGTCAACCTCACCGGGCCGATGCTGTGCTGCAAGCACGCCGCGCCGCACCTTCGGGCCGCGCGCGGGGCGATCGTCAACGTCGCCTCCACGCGCGCGCACCAGTCCGAGCCCGACACCGAGGCCTACGCGGCCAGCAAGGGCGGCCTGGTCGCGCTGACGCACGCGCTCGCGCGCAGCCTCGGGCCCGCGGTCCGCGTCAACTGCGTCAGCCCCGGCTGGATTGACACCCGCGACGAGCGCGGCCCCGGCCGCCCCGAGCCGCCGCCGCTGCGCCCGGTCGACCACGCGCAGCACCCGGTCGGCCGGGTCGGTCGTCCCGACGACGTCGCCGCGATGGTCGCCTTCCTGCTGTCGGACCGCGCCGGCTTCGTCACCGGCCAGGAGTTCGTGGTCGACGGCGGCATGACGCGGGCGATGATCTACGCCGAGTAGATGTCCTTCGAGACATGTCCGAAAGGGCGTGCCCGCGCGCTCGCGCTCGCGCACCCCCCAGCCTTCTCGTCGACGCCGCGCCTGGGTCGCTGCTATCGTCCTCGCCCATGCCGCGCGACGACTTCGACGGTTCGCAGGTGTTCGAGACCGAGACGATGGTCCTGTTCTGGCAGCCGCCGGCCGTGTTCGGGCAGTGGACCCCGTCGCGGTTCGTCGTCGACGGCGTGACCTACGGCTGCGCCGAGCAGTTCATGATGGCCGAGAAGGCGCGGCTGTTCGGCGACGAGGCCACGCGGGCGAAGATCCTCGCTGCCGACTCGCCGCGGACGCACAAGGCGCTCGGGCGCCAGGTCGCCGGCTTTTCCCAGGACGTGTGGGACCGCGAGTGCCTCGGCATCGTGGTCCGCGGCAACCGGGCCAAGTTCGCGCAGAACCCGGACATGCGGGCCGCGCTGCTGGCCACCGGCGGCAAGCTGCTCGTCGAGGCCAGCCCGCTCGATCGCCTCTGGGGCGTCGGCCTGCGCGCCGACGACCCGCGGATCCACGACCCGAACCAGTGGCGCGGCAAGAACCTGCTCGGCGAAGCGTTGATGCGCGTGCGCGCCGAGCTGTCCGCCCGGCTGCGCGATGACTCGCCGAGCTGACCGCGTCGAGCTGCGTCGGGAGCGCGTGCTCAGGTCTGATCGAGCACTCGATCGTGGGGATGGAGCATCAATTCGACGTTGCCTTTTCCATCGAGCACCACCACGTCCTCGCGCACTTCGCCTTCTTTCAATCGGGCGCGCAGGCGGTTCATGGTCGTATCGAAGTTCTTGCGCAGGGCAATCCGGTCCATCTCCTTCCCCCAGAGTTGCTGCTCGGAGTTCACCGGCCGAGTCGCTTGCGGCACTCTACGAGCTCGGCGTCGTAGTTGGCCTTAGCCTGCGCGTAATTGGCCTGAGCCTGCACGATCGCGTCTCGCTGCTGCTTGAGCTTGTCTAGCAGCCCGTGGTGAAAGTCGCGGCAACCACGCCGCGAGGAACCTCGCGAGCAGCGGAGCGGCGCGCGGTATCGCGCTCTGCGATGAAAGCTGATAAAGTGGCTTTGCCATGGCCATGGGGCACGACAACGGGGAGCAGCCGACGCTGTTCATCACGTATGACAAGTTGCAGGGGCTCGGGCACCCGTTCTACGAGGCGCTCGACAAGCTGCTCCGGAAGCACGGCTTCGACCGTTTCGCGGAGAAGCAGTGCGAGCCGTTCTACGCCGAGGTGATGGGACGACCGGGCCTCGCGCCGGGGGTGTACTTCCGCTGCTTGCTGATCGGCTACTTCGAGGGGATCGGCAGCGAGCGGGGCATCGCCTGGCGGGTCGCCGACTCGCTGAGTCTGCGGCGGTTTTTGGGGCTCGGCCTGGAGAAGCAGCCGCCGGATCACTCGACGATCTCGCGGACGCGGCGTCGGCTGAGCACCGACGTGCACGAGCGGGTGTTCACGCGGGTGCTGGAGCTGGTCGCCGAGCATGGCCTGTTGCGCGGCAAGACGCTCGGGATCGACGCAACGACACTTGAGGCGAACGCGGCGCTGCGATCGATCGTGCGCCGCGACGACGGACGCGCGTACAAGGAGTACTTGACCGACCTGGCGAAGGCCGAGGGGATCGAGGAACCGACGCGCGAGGACCTGGCGCGGCTGGACCGCAAGCGGCCGAAGAAGGGCTCGAACGACGAGTGGGTACACCCGCACGATCCCGAGGCGCAGATCATGAAGATGAAGGACGGCAGCACCCACCTCGCGCACAAGCACGAGCAGGCGGTCGACCTCGAGACCGGCGCCATCGTCGGCGTGACGGTGCACGGCGGCGCTGCGGGCGACACGAAGACCATCGAGAAGACGCTGGAGGTCGCCGACGCCAATCTCGCGGAGGTGCGCCAAGAGGGCTCGGAGAAGGCCAGGGAGCAGATCGCCGAGCGCGTCGAGGAGGTCGTCGCCGACAAGGGCTACCACAGCAACGACGTGCTCACGAGCCTCGAGGAGGTCGACGTACGCAGCTACATCCCGGAGCCCGCGCGTGGTCGCCGGCGGTGGAAGGACAAGCAGGCCGAGCGTGAGGCGGTGCACCGGAACCGCCGCCGCGTGAAGCGAGGCAAGAGCAAGGAACTGCAGAAGAAGCGCAGCGAGCTGGTCGAACGGCCCTTCGCGCACATGCTCGACTCCGGCGGAATGCGCAGGGTCCACGTCCGCGGTCACGACAATATCCTCAAGCGGCTGGTCATCCACGCCGCCGGATTCAACCTGAGCTTGATCATGCGAAAGGTCCACGGAATCGGGAAACCGAGGGCCCTCCAGGGCCTTCGGGCCGCGCTTTCTGCCGTGCTCGTGGCTGTCCTCACGCTTCTGCGGTGGCTCGGAGCGCTTCTTGACCGCCATTCGCGGCACTCCCTACCGGGAGCTCGACTTCCAGAGCACGTCGCTCACTCGAGATACGCATGAGCGATTTCGTCTCACCGACTTCTACCTCGGGCTGCTAGTTCTTGCTTCAGGTCGGCCAGCGTCGCCATCAGGCGACGCATTTCGGCTTCACGTTCCTCGTCGCGTGCCGCACACTCCTGGGCCGCGGCGAGCTCGGCGGCCTGCAACCTCCGGGCCTCATCCTGCATCTTTCGAGCCTCAAGGACGAGCCTCTCGTCCTGTCCAGTAGACTTGCAAGCCGCGTAGGTGAAGAAATTGAATACAACGAGGAGAGCGATCAGAAGGCCGCTGGGTGTATTCCGAATCATCTTCCCCTGTGTACCACAAGCGGCCGCGACCGCCCGGAATTTTCGAGACGAAGACAGTCGGCCATGTTGCGACGCGGGTTGGGCGCGCTCCGGTTGCAAAGGGGCACCGGCGGTTGAAGCCGCTGTCAGACAACTGCGGCGGCGCCGAACGAGACAGGTCGCTGCGCGGCGCCCCGCTCGCATGCGACTTTCCTCGAGGCTCACAAGGAAGTCGGCGAGGTGCCGGCGCACCAGTACCGCGGCGTCGCAATCCTGGGTCTGCGTAGGACGTGGGCGCCGTCTCGCGCCCGCGGCATGGCGGGCGTCTCTGCACCCGTGCGGCGTAACCGTGCGGCGAACCGCGTCGTCAAGGCGCTGCCGAGTGCCTCGGAGGTTCGAGGATGGACGACGACGAGAACTTGGACGAACGCGGGGCGCTGATCGTGGGGTCGGAAATGCCGCGGCGCGGCAGGTTCACGCTGCTCGTCTCGAGTTCGTTTGGGCTTGATGTCACCGAGATGGGCGATACGGTGCGGCTCGACTTCAGGCCGCGGAACGGCGTGCAACAGCAAGAGGCTCTTCGCCAGCCACTCGAACACCGATCACCCCGGCGTCAAGTCGAGCCGCCCGAGCGTGAAGAAGAACGGCGCCGGCGGCGGCGGCAGCTTGCCGCGCCCCAGGTTGCGCAGCGCCAGGCGGGCCCAGTTGCGGCGGCTGTCGACCCCGGAGAAGAACACGCACGCCGCGACCCCGCGCCGCGTCGGCCGGTCGAGCGCCACCAGCGACGGCCCGAACGGCCCGTGGCGGTACCACTCCGGCGCCGCCGCGTCGCAGCGGATCAGCGGCGACGCGGCGATCTGCCAGTTCGCGCGCGCCCCGAATTCTTCGCCGCCGGCGGCCAGCCACATTCCCTGCTCGGGGAACGGGCTACGGCCATACAGGTTCGTGCTGCGGCACAGCAGCATCGTGTACGCCCCTGCCGCGCCCGGCGGCGACGCCGTGACCGCCGCGTCGTAGTAGCCCTCCTCCTCGTCGAACACCACCACCGGCGCCGACCAGCCCGTCACGCCGTCGTCGCTCTCCACGTATTCGATGCGGTAGCGCACCGGCGCCCGCTTGCCCGCCTCCTGCGGCGTCGTCGTGTACCAGACGCGCCACTTGCCGTTCAGATACGCCGCCTTGGGCTCGAGCACGTTGGGGCTCGTCGGCGACCCGCGGAGGATCGGCGTCGGATGACGCGCCCACGTCCCGTCGCGGCGCGTCATCACCCCGATGCCATACGGCGCGACGTTGTCGACCACGCGATACGACCCGCGACCCGCATAATAAATGCGCTCGACCTCCGCGTCGCCGACCCGGCCGCGCACGTAGCTCGGCGTGTGCAGCCCGTGGTGGTCCCACTCGTCGCGGCGCGGCTGCGGCACCAGCGGCTGCGCGCGGCCGGGCCGCCCCGGCGCCGTCACGAACGACCACGCCGGCGAGTCCAGCTCGTCCCCCTCCGGCAGCTGCAGCGCGTACAGGTTGTTGCGGAGGTCGAGCTGGAACCCGCCGACGAACATGGTCCAGCGGCCGTCGACGCGGGCCACGCAGGGGTCGCCGTAGCCGAGCAGGTTCCGCGCCGGCGTGCCGTCGAGCATGCTGTACAGCAGCGTCGGCGGCCCGCACGGGCGCAGGTGGGCCACGCGAGGGCGAGGATCGGTGGACGACGTCACGCCCGCCACGGTAGCATCGCGACGCCCGGGCCCGGCATCGCCCTCACGCGTCCTCGTCCTCGTCCTCGTCGTCGAGATCCTCGACCACGCCGCGCAGCCCCGCCGCCGCGAACGCCCGCCGGGACGCCGCGCCCGAGCGGTTGCCGGTGACGATGAGCCGCTGCAGCCTTCGCGCCTCCGGGCACCCCGCCAGGGCGACGAGCGCCGCCTCGCCGAGGTCGTTCTGCGACAGATCGAGGCGGCGCAGCGCCGGCGCGCGGCGCAGCAGCTCGACCAGCCCTGCCCCTGGATCCTTCCAGCTCGCCAGCGCGTGCGCCAGGTTCAGCTCGTACAGACCGGCGATGAACGGCGCCGCCAGCAGCAACGCCGGGCTCTCCAGCCACACCATCGGCCCGGGCGAATAGGGGTTGTCGTCGGAGAAGAACGCCACGTCGAGGCTGCGGATCGCGCTCAGCTCTTTCGCCTGGAACACCCGCTCCTGCTCGGTGCGCGCGTCGGCTTCGACGTCGTCGTATTCGTCGCCGAGGATGTCGTGCGCGTCGCCCTCGCGCTGCGTCAGCGGCCGGAACTCGTCGAAATGCCTCATCGCCCAGCGGTCGCTGAGCAGCAGCGCGTTCGCCAGCGCCGCCTCCGGCAAGCTCCCGCGCGCCGCCAGGCGATACGTCCAGCGCAACGGCAGGAGTCGCGGCACCTCCTCGGGCCAGCGCGCCAGCTCGGGCGCCAGCGCCTCCACCCACCCCGCGAGGTCCTCGCCGGCCGCCCGCCGGGCCTCCAGCGCCTCCGTCAGCTCGTCCCACGCGGCCTCGCTCGGCACCCCACGGACCAGCTCGAATTCGCGCTCCATCCCCGAAGGCATGCAGCAGGCTGCCAGCCGCCGCCCACGCCGTCAACGGGCTCGTTCGCCGAGCCACTGCGCGCGCACGCGAGCACGGCATGGAGCGGCTCGACGACACCGCGCCGCCGTCAGGCGCATGCGCCGATGAATCACCGCACCGCGACGCTCGACGACACCGGGCATGCGCCGATGAATCACTGCACCGCGGCGCTCGACGACACCGCGCCGTGGCAGGCGCACGCGGCGACGAATCAACGCACCGCCGCGCACCCCTCACAATCGCGGGTCGACCGGCTCGCTCTCGAGCGCCAGCACCGCGAACACGCACTCGTGCACCCGGCGCAGCGGCTCGCGGCGGACGAACCGCTCGAGCGCCTCGATCCCGAGCGCGAACTCGCGGATCGCCAGCGAGCGCTTGCTCCCGAGCCCGCGCTCGCGCAGCCGCCCCAGGTGCTCCGGCGCCGTGTATTCCGGCCCGTAGATGATGCGCAGGTACTCCGGCCCGCGGCACTTGATCGCCGGCTGCATCAGCCCCTTGGGCCCCTTGGCCACGAATTCGAACGGCTTGACCACCATCCCCTCGCCGCCCGCCGCCGTCAGCGCCTCCCACCACGCGATCACCCCCGCGCAGCTCTCCTCGTCCTCCGTGTCGACCACGCGGTACGGCGTCGCCAGCAGCGTCTCCGGGGCCGGCGCGCACAGCCGGGCCAGCGTCTCCAGGTGCCACACGTGGTCGCGGTCGACGTGGACCCCGCCCTCGCTGGCGAGCAGGTGGAACGGCGCGATCTTGTAGTCTCCTGGGCCCTCCACCGGCCAGCAGTAGCGGCGATAGGCCTGCCTGTACTTGCGGACATCTTCGAGCCGCCGCTCGTGCGCCGCCAGCAGCGACGCCACCTCGACCCCGCGCTCCGCCGCCGCTCGCAGCGCCGCCACGCTGGCCTGGAGCCCCGCCTCGCCCGCCGCCCCGGTCGGCGCGTACTGCTCGCGCAGCAGCGCCTGCGCCTTGGCCGACCACGGCAAGATCTCGCAGTCGAGGCACAGCCAGTCGGTGTCGAGCTCGCCCCACAGATCGATCGCCGTCGCGCTGTCCGCCACGCGCTCGAGCAGCCCCGCCTCGACCGCCGCGTCGGTGAAGAACGGCCGCCCCGTGCGGCTGTAGATCACCCCGCGCGCCGCGGATTTGGCCCCGAAGCGCCGCTCCAGCGCCCCCGGCGAGCGGCCGACGATCACCACCGCGCGCGAGCCCATGTGCTTCTGCTCGCACACCACCGCCCCGACCCCCGCCTCGCGGTAGTACGCCAGCGCCTCGGCCGGGTGCTCGAGCAATCCTTCGCGCTGCGACGTCTCGCTCGGCGACATCGTCGGCGGCAGGTAGATCAGCCAGCGCGGGTCGACCGCGAACCGGCTCATCACCTCGAGCGCCGCCGCGCCGTGCTCCGCCGAGATCGTCAGGCTCGGCCGCAGCCGCGTCGACAGGTTGCGCTTGCCGAGCAGGTCGGCGAGGTCGAGCAATTCGTCGTGCTCCTGCTGGGCCGAGCGCTCCGGCGGCGGCTTCAGCGGCTTTATCGACTCGCAGTACACCCGCCGCGCCGGCTCCGACGCCAATTCCAATTCGGGGTACCGCAGGGCCGTCAGCGCTCCGCCGTAGACGCAGCCGGTGTCGACGCAGATCGTGCGATTGAGCCACTCGGCGGTCGGCACCGGCGTATGGCCGTAGACCACGATCGCCCGCCCGCGGTACTCGCGGGCCCAGTCGTGGCGGACCGGCAGCCCGAATTCGTCGGTCTCGCCGGTCGTCTCGCCGAACAGCGCGAATTGCCGGACCGCCCCCGACGCCCGCCCCTGCAGCGACTCCTTGAGCCCCGCGTGCGCCACCACCAGCCGCTCGCCGTCGAGCGTGTAGTGACTGACGAGCGAGTCGATGAAGCGCTCGACGCGGCGCCCGAACGCCGGCGGCGCCGCGGCCAGCTGCGCCGCCGTCTCCGCGAACCCGTGGGTCGGCTTCACGTCGGAGCCGCGCAGGTATCGCAGCAGCTTCATCTCGTGATTGCCGGGCACGCACAATGCCGCCCCCGCCGCCACCATGTCCATCACCAGCTGCAGCACCTCGACGATCTTCGGCCCGCGGTCGACCAGGTCGCCGAGGAAGATCGCCCGCCGGCCCTGCGGGTGCGAGACCCGGAACGCCTCGCCCTCGCGCGCGACCGCGTAGCCCAGCCGGCCGAGCAGCGCCAGCAGCTCGTCGAAGCAGCCGTGGACGTCGCCGATGATGTCGAACGGCCCGCGGTCCTCGCGGCGGTCGCTCCACAGCCGCGCCCGCTCGATCGTCGCCGCCTCGATCTCCTCGCCGCGCAGCACGTACACGTAGCGGAAGCCCTCGCGCTTCAGCTCGCGCAGCGACTGGCGCAAGAGGCTGCACTGCTGGCGGACCACCGCCGCCCCGAGCGAGCGGTCGCTGCGCTGCTGCGACCGCTCGAGGCAGACCTTCGTCGGCACGTCGAGCACGATCGCCACCGGCATCGCGTGCTTCTCGCGCGCCAGCGCCAGCACCGCCTTGCGCGCCTCGGTCTGCACGTTCGTCGCGTCGATCACCGTCAGCAGGCGGCGGTCGAGCCGCTTGCGGGCGATCGTGAACAGCAGGTCGAACGCGTCGCCGGTCGCCTGTTGATTGTTCTCGTCGTCCGACACCAGCCCGCGGCAGAAGTCGGACGACAGCACCTCGGTCGGCTTGAAGTGCCGGCGCGCGAACGTGGTCTTGCCCGAGCCGCTGGCGCCGACCATCGCCACCACGGCGAGCTCGGGGATCACGAGCTGCGTCATCGGCGGAACACTCCCATCTGCGTCGGCGCGCCCAGCTCCGCGTCGACGGGCCCGATCGGCCGCAGCTCGACCGCGTAGCCGTGGCGCTCGCCGACCTCGCGGGCCCACGCCGCGAACTCCGCCCGCGTCCACTCGAAGCGGTGGTCGGCGTGGCGGAACGCCCCCGCCGCCAGCCCGGCGAACTTCGCGTTGTACTCGGCGTTCGGCGTCGTGATCACCACCATCCGCGGCCGCGCCCCGGCGAACAGCGCCCGCTCGAAGCTCGGAAGCCGCGACGGCTCGACGTGCTCGATCACCTCGACCGCCGCCGCCGCGTCGAACCCGTCGAGCCGCGCGTCGCGGTACACCAGCGAGCCGTGCAGCAGCGTCACCCGATCACGTGTCTTTTCGGACATGTCCTCGAGGTGCAGCCGCTGCGCCGCCCGCTCCAGCACCGTGTGCGCCACGTCGACCCCGACCAGCCGCGTGAACTGCCGCAGCTCGAGCAGCCGGGCCAGCAGCTTGCCGCTGCCGCACCCGAGGTCGAGCACCTGCCCCGCGCCGCTGTCGACCAGCACCTCGGTGACCGCCCGCAGCCGCTCCTCGTCGAGCGACAGCGGCCGCTCGAGCGCCTCCTCCCCGCGGTCGCGGCTGGCCAGCGCCGCCTCCTCGGCGGCCGCGTCGGCCTCGCCCTCGGCCAGCCGCGCCAGCGCCCGGCGGGTCAGGCTGGCGCGGTGCTTGAGGTAGCGGCGAGCAATCGCCTCGCGCTCGGGGTGGCCCGCGAGCCAGCCCTCGCCGAAGCGCAGCAGCTTGTCGACCTCGTCGTCGCCGATGTAGTAGTGCTTGTCGTCGTCGAGCACCGGGATCAGCACGTACAGGTGCGCCAGCAGCTCGCGCAGCGGCGCCGTGCGGCGCAGCTCGACCGCGAAGTACGGCGTCCGCCCCCACGCCGCGTCCTCGCCCGCGCTCACCAGCGGCTCGGCCCGCACCGCGTAGCCGAGCGGCTCGAACAGCGCCCGCAACAGCCCCTCGCCGCCGCGGCACGGCAGCACCGGCAGCGCGGCCTGAAGCGCCAGCGGCTTGTCGACCAGCTCCGGCCGCGCCTTCGACTGCCCGGTCAGCGCGCTGCGCAGCACCTGGGCGATCGCCACGCTCATGAACGACGAGGCCGCGTACGGCCGGTCGTTGACGTACTGCCCGAGCAGCCCCTCGGCCTGCTCCGACCCGCCTCGCACCAGCCGCACCGGATCGACGTCGAGCAGCAACGCCGCCGTGCAGGCCGCCTCGCTGACCTCGGGGTAGAACACGTGCGCCCGCCCGAAGCTGACCTCGAAGCTCTGCACCCGCGCCGGATGCTTGTGCAGCAGCCACCCGAGCTCGTCCGCCGGCGCCTGGGTGTTGCGGATCGTCAGCAGCACCCTGCCAGGATACCAGAGACGCCGACGCTCCCCGGGATGGGCGACCGCGCGCTGCAGCACCCGCCGGCCAACCGCAGCCCTCGACCGTGCCGCGCTCGCATCGACCGCCGGCGTCGCTGCGAGCGTCTGGAGTCAGCGGCGACGGCCGACGCGATCTCCGTGCAATCTTCGCCGCCGACCCTCACCGACCGCGCTGCGATCTCGGGCTCTCGGCACGCTCCGCCCCGCCAGCACCCCGCGAAACCGGCCAATACGCCGGCCCCGTCACCCATCATCCGAATCATAACACGACTCGCCCCGGGGACCAGCCCCATCCATCGCCTCGACCGCCGCGACGCGTGGAGGATCCGCACCTGTCCTGCCCTCGCCCCCGCTCGCACGGACCGGCCGCGGTGTCATGTTTCGCCCATGACTCGACCGCTCGCGCCGCCGGAGTCCGATCTCGTCGCCGAGGAGCAACGCGTGCTCCGCTGTCTCGCCGCCGCGCTGCCGGAGGCCCGCTACTTCGGCCGCCTGCGCGTGCGCACCGCGGCGGGCGAGCGCGACGTCCTGGTCGCCGATCGGGCGTGGGTCGGCGACGAGCTCGCCGTGGTCGACTGGCGCACCGCCCCGCTCGCCGAGGTCTTCTTCACCTGCGACGTCGGCGACGACTACGAGCTCGAGCGCGACGATCGCCTGCTGCGCGGCGTCGTCGTGCGCCGCCACCTCGTCCACCTCCGCGCCGGCGAGCTCGTCGGCATCGACCTCGCCGACCGCCGCCTCCGCCGCGACGCCGGCGCCGGCTGGCACGCCGACGACCGGCCCGGCCCGCGCGTCGCCCCGCGCCCGCCCGCGCACCGCACCCGCCCGCTGTCGCCCGCGCGCGTCGAGCTCGACCCCAACCAGCGGGCCGCCGTCGAGCTCGCCGTCGAGCGCTCCCTGCTCGTGCTCGGCGAGGCCGGCTTCGGCAAGACCACCGTCGCCCTGCACCGCCTCGCCTTCCTCGCCCGCGCCGCCCACGAGGCCCGCCGGCCGTTCCGCGCCCTCATGCTCGTGCCGACCCCCGGCCTGCAGCGCCTGGCCGTCCGCATGCTCGCCGAGCTGGAGGTCCCGCGCGTCCAGGTCGACACCTTCGAGCGGTGGGTCACCGCCCAGGCCCGGCGCCTGTTCCCCCACCTGCCGCGCCGCCTCAGCGAGCACGCGGGCCCCGGGGTCCGCACATTCAAGCGCCACCCCGCATTGCGCGACATCCTCCCGCGGATCGTCGCCGGCACCGCCGCCATGCGCGAGGTCGAGGCCGGCTACCGCGAGCACGCCACCAGTTTGCGCGACCTCCTGCTGCACCTGTACGGCGACCGCGAATTGCTGGCCGAGGCGGCAGCCGCCGCCCCCGACGAGCTCGGCCCCGCGGTCCTGCGCGACGTCCTCGCCCACACCAAGATCCAGTTCAGCGCCACCACCGAGCGGGCCATGGCCCACGTCGCCGCCGATCGCCTGCAGACCCTCGACGGCCGCCCGATCGACGCCGGCACCCCGCTCGCCGACGCCGACACCATCGACGTCGAGGACTTCGCGGTCCTGTTCGCCCTCCACCACCGCATCACCGGCAGCGACCGCACTGCGCACGGCGCCCTCTCGCATTATCAACACATCCTCCTCGACGAGGCGCAGGAGCTGGCGCCGATCGAGCTCGAGCTGCTGGCCCGCGCGGTCGCGCCCGACGGCACCGTCACGGTCGCCGGCGACGAGCGGCAGCAGGTCGACGCCTCGACCGCGTTCGCCGGCTGGCCCGCCGTGCTCGCCGAGCTCGGCCGCAGCGAGGCCACCACCGCCGCGCTGACCGTCAGCTATCGCTGCCCGCCCGCCATCGAAGACGTCGCCCGCGCCGTCCTCGACCCGACCCGGCGGCCGCGAGACATCGCCCACCGCGACCACGTGCTCGTCACTCGCCACGACAGCCCCTGCCACCTCGCCGCCGCCCTGATCGACGCGCTCCTGGCCCTCACGCGCGACGACCCGCACGTCCACGTCGCCGTCGTCTGCCGCCACGTCGAGACCGCGGTCTCCCTCCACGCCACCCTCGCCCGCGCCCTCCCGGCCCGCCTGGTCGTCGAGGACGGCGAGTTCCGCTTCGCCCCCGGCGTCGAGGTCACCACCGTCGCCGACGTCAAGGGCCTCGAGTTCGACGTCGTCATCCTCCCCGACCTCGACGCCGCCACCTACCCCGACCGCCCCGACGCCCGCCGCGCCCTCTACGTCGCCGCCACCCGCCCCCTCCACCGCCTGTGGCTGGCCAGCGCCGGCCCGCCGTCGCCGCTGCTCCCGGCCTGGCTCCAGGGCCATGTCCGCGAGGACATCCCCGCCGCGTCCCTCCAGCCGCCCGAGCGACGGGCCTCGTGAGACCTGTCCCCCGAGACATCCGTTTTCAGCACTCCGCGGACGCTCATGCGCGGGGCGAGCCGCCCTGGAGACCCGGGAAACTTCAGGGAAGCTCGATGGTTACGGAGTCGGTAGCCATCAAGAAGGCTTCGTCGGAGCCGCCGACTGCGAAATCGAAATCGGTCCCCACAAAAAGGATGGTGCCGGTCGCCACGGCGGGACGCTGGCGGCTCCGGGAGCACTCGATGACGAGCTCTCCATCTGGCGTCATCTCTTTTGAGCACGACTTCGTATCTTGCGAGATCGGGCCGGTCGCTGTCCAGGTCAGATCAATTTCGAACGTGACCTGGCGAATCCCTTGGGTATCGAAGAATGTGACCGTCTCTTCCAACTCGGCCGATCGAAGGTCCTTGATGCGCAGCTCGGGATCGTCCGAGGAGAAGTCGCCGGACATCGTTACAACGTCGTTGCAGACGTCTACCTGGGTGACGAGCCCGTCGAGGCGGCGGGTGCGAATCCAGGGACCCGGCACCGTTTTTTCCTTCAGGGTCCTCGCGATCACCAGCACAAAAGTCTCCAGGCATCCCTGCACAGACTGGAACGTGGCCACCGCCTCACGCTCCTGGGAAAGCGTGGTGGTCGGCGCGCTGCGAACCTCGCCCTTCGTGACGAAGACGTCCGCCCGGAGCATTTCATCATCGACGAAGGGGGCCAGGTACTCGACCGTGAGGGCGTCGAACCGCTCCGCGTGGCCGCCGGCACTGTCGTCGATAGACATGAAATCGGGCTTCGGCGGGCCATTCCGCGCGGCATCCGCGAGCGAGGGTCCGACGGCCGCCGACACGACCCAGATGGCGAGCCCTCCTGCGAGAGCCGAGCGGCGTGAACCGAGGATCTTCGACGAGTATCTCATTGGCCTCTCCTCTCCCGGGACCCGAAACACGAGCATGACCTCCGTCGAGGTTGACTTGATCATGGCCGGGATCGGCGCCGCAGCAATACGCCCGAGCGAGCCGGCTCACAGCAGGTGTCGGGCGCCTTGATCCCGGGTCACTGGATCCTGGCAGGGCGCGGTGGCGCGCTCGACGTTCGGTGCCCAGGAAAGGCTCGACTCGCGTGAGACCTGCTGTCATTCGGAGGTGATCCGGCCCGACCAACTCTCCGCCGTAAGACCTGCCCCAAGAGGCATCTCGTCGACCTCTGGTGGCCTGTCCCCGGACACATCTTGGGCGTTGGCGCGAAGATTCACGCGACCTGCCGCTGCACGAACAGCGGCCTTTCGACCCTGTCCCGGGCATCACGTCCGCAGCCGAGCCCGAGCCACCCGATCTGCGCCGCACCCGAGCGTCTCTCCCGAAGCGGGCGCGTCGGGCATGCGCGTCGCGTGACGCGAGCGACGCGGCCGCGATCGAGCACGGAGCCCCGGGCCGCGCGTCAGCGCTTTTTAAGAAAGCGCACGGCATCGCCGGGACCCCTCCGACGCTACGACGCAGCCTCGTACGCCCCGGGTGGGTTTCGCCGGCCGCAGGCTCGGCCCGCCGCCGAGCTGCTACCGTCCTCGCGTGCCGCAGCCCGACGCTCCTCCGCCACGCACCTTCGGCCTGCCGCTCGTCGGCAACACGCTCGGGATCATGCGCGACCCGATCGAGTTTCAGCGCCGCGGCCATCGCCGCCACGGCCCGGTCTTCTCCGCGCGGATCTTCGGCACCACCCTGACCTTCGTCGACCCGGTCGGCGCGCCCGAGCTGTTCGAGCAGGTCATCCGCACGCCCACCGATCAGCTCAGCCTCGTCGCCGCCTACAAGCACCTGGTCGGCCGGATCCTCGGGCCCGAGCTGTTCACCGAGATCGACAAGCCCATGCGCGAGGGTCTGTCGGTCAAGTACATCGGCAGGCACGTCGGACCGACCGTCGCGTTCGTCCCGCAGGTGCTCGCGCGCCGGTTGCCCGGCGATCACGGCACGATCGACGGCCTGCGGATGGCCAACGACGTCGTGCTCCACGTCGTCGCCCACTACGTCCTCGGCCACGGCGGCGCCGAGCGGCACGCCGACGAATTGGCGGAGGCGATGCACGTGCTCGAGAGCGACTTTAGCATCCTCGGCATGATGCTGCCGATCGAGACCGCCTCCGCCCGCCGCCGCCGTGCCGCCTTCGACCGCATGATGGCCCTCATCGAGCATGAAGTGCGGGCGCGCCGGGCCGACCGCGGCGACCACGACGATTTCTTGCAATTCGCCATCGATCACATGGCCACGAGCGGCGGCGAGCAGGACGACCTCCGTTTCCTCGCCCTGCGCGTGCTCGGCACCATCTTCGGCGCCCACACCAACACCGCGATGTCGGTCGCCTCGACGCTGAGCGACCTGGTCGAGCACCCCGAGGCCCTCGCCCGCGTGCGGGCCGAGATCGCGGCCCTCCCCGCCGACGCGCCGATGGACCTCGCCGCCATGCGCACCCTCGTGCATCTACACCGGGCGATCAACGAGAGCATGCGCCTGCGCAGCAACGGCGGCCTGTGGCGCATGGCGATGTGCGACATCGACCTCGGCGGCTATCGCCTGCTCAGGGGCAGCGTCGTCGGTGCCAGCATGGGCCTCGTCAACCTCGATCCCGCGCGCTACCACGAGTCGCACGCGTACCGGCCCGCGCGATTCGAGGCGATGACCACCGACAATTACCAGAGCCCCCCGGTCGGCTCGACCCCGCTGCAATTCGGCGCCTTCGGCACCGGCCGCAACCTGTGCTCGGGCCGGCCCCTCGCCTACGCGATGCTGGCCGCCATCCTGGTGCCCCTGCTGCGCGACTACGAATGGGAGGTCGTCGCCCGGCCGCGCCGATGGTTCACGCTGCTCACCGGCGGCCTGTCCCGACCGCTCGGCGACCTCACCCTGCGCTACCGCCGGCGCAAATCGCTCCCTCGCGCTTGACCCCGCGCGAGCGCCCGTGACACGTTCGTGCGGACATGCGCATTCCTGGCTCGCTGCTCCTCCTCGTCGTGTCCGCCGCGGCCTGCTCCCGCCCCGCGCAATCCGGCACCGACGCGCCCGCGAACGCCCCGGCGCTCCCGCCCGACTACACCACCGCGCGCACCGGCGACGTGCACGACTTCGACTACTTCGCCGGCGGCTGGACCACCGTGCAGCGGCGCCTCAAGGCCCGCGGGGTCGGCAGCGCCGAATGGGAGGAGTTCCCGGCCACCCTGTGCATGACCCCCTACCTCGGCGGCATGGCCACCGTCGACGAGCTCTACTTCCCGACCAAGGGCTGGGCCGGTTTGACCCTGCGGGCCTTCGACCTGTCAAGGAAGCAGTGGTCGATCTACTGGGTCAGCAGCGAGACCGGCCTCCTCGGCACCCCCGTCGTGGGCGGCTTCGAGGGCGACCGCGGCGAGTTCTACGGCCCCGACGAGGACGGCGGCCGCCCGGTCGCCGTCCGTTACCGCTGGACGAAGCTCGACGCCGACCACGCCCGCTGGGAGCAAGCCTTCTCGTACGACGGCCGCGCCTGGGAGACCAACTGGACCGCCGACTTCACCCGCGCCGACCCGGCGACGGTGTGCGAGGCCGGCCGCCCGAAGCGCCAGTAAATTGATGGATGTGTCACGCCGGCTCGACCCGGTCATGCCCGACCCTCGCGCATGCCCCTCGGTGCCGCGGCGCGTCTGCAGCGAAGACGCCACCGGGCCCGCGATCGCCGACGCCGACCGTGCGGCGCCGCTGCCGGTTTCACCGTACTCACGGAATTTCGTGCGAGCTCCGGCGGGTGGGCCCCGCTGATCCGTTACCGGCCTCGCGGTCGCTGACCCGACATCATGACTGGCATCGACTTCGACCTCGGGACTGTTCGCGGCAATCGCTTGACCGGCACGCTCGTGCGCATGGAGGTGCCCGGGCACGGGTGCCCCGGGCCGGTCGGCACGCCGGCGGAGATCGACGTCTGCGAGGACGAGTGTGTCCGCTGGGCCGAGCGGATCGGCCTCATCGACGCCAGCGGGCGCTACGCCGCCAAGTTCCGGCTGTCGCAGCTCGCGGCCCTCGCCGCCCACACGCTGCCCGACGTCCGCCCGAGCCGCGCGCGGTGGTTCATCCGCCTGCAGGCCTTCATCTTCACCCTCGACGACGCCCTCGACAACCTCGGCGACATCCGCGTCGGCGCCGACTACCTCTCGCACGCGCAGCTCGCCCCCGTCCTCGCCGCCTTCCAGCGGGCCCTCGCCGGCCAGCCCGCCGAGCCCGCGCTCGACCGCAAGGCGGCCGATTTCCCGCGCTTTTTCGCCTTCCGCGCCGCCCTCGTCGACATCCGCGCCGAGGCCCTGCAGGAGGGCGGCGACCTGCGGTGGTTCGTCGCCGGCATGCGCGATTACTTCGAGGCCATGACCTGGGAGCACTCCGCCCATTGCGACGCCGACTATCGTAGCACCATCTCCACCTATTTGTGCAACCGCGAGCAGACGATCTCCTACTTGCAATCGCTCGAGTCGTTCCTCCTGCTCAAGCGCGTCGACCTCACCGCCGCCCAGCGCGAGCGCCACCCCGTCGCCCTCCTGCGGACCGGCGCCTGCCGCCACGTCATCCTCGTCAACGACATCTTCTCCCTGGCCAAGGAGCTGGCCTGCGCCGAGCTCGACAACGTCCTGCTGCTGGCCGAGCGCCGCGACGCCGGCCTGCGCGCCCGCTTCCACGCCCTCCTGCGCGAGGTCAACGCCCTCGCCCTCGACCTCGCCCACGTCGCCCGCGCCCTGCTGGCCGCCTACCCCGACGAGCCCGCGATCGCCGGGTACGTCGAGACGATCGTCCACAGCGTCAACGGCCACATCGACTGGTACGCCCACAGCCGCCGCTACGGCGCCCGGGTCGGCGCCGTCGCCCTGCGCCCCGCGAGCTGAGCGCGTCCTTGGAGGAGGGCCACCGTCTCTCTCAACCGGAGGAGACACCAGTCGGGCCGGTGCGAGACCCCGAGCGAACATGTTGAAGCGGACATGTCCGAAGAGACATTGAAGGAACCTCCCCGCCCGCCGAGCCGCTCCCGCCGCGGCGCGGCCTCCCGCACGTTCGCACGAGCCCGAACGTCCGGGCGCAGGCCGTCCTCGGTGAGCGCCGATCCCGCGCGGCGGACAATCGCACGTGGTGGACATCGAAGCCTCACCGAGCTCGACCGCGAAAGCGTCGTCGTCCCTCGCCACGCGGGCCTGTCCACGACCTGGCCGAATGTCCGCAGCGCATCATGCGCTGACCCGTGCATCCTACGACCTCGGCAAGCCCGCGAGGATATGCCACGGTTCCGCCGCGCGCATGGACCTCGACGCATCGCCCTGCACTCCCGACGACCTCGCCGTCCTCGACCGGCTGCGCACGCCGATGTGGATCGTCGACCTCCCCCAGGCCGCGCGGTGGTGGTGCAACCGGGCCGGGCTGACGTTGTGGCACTCGCCGTCGCTGCGCGAGTGGATCGGGCGCAACGCCGTGCACCCGCCGTCGGCGGCGACGCTGACGCGCATGGAGAGCCTGCGCCGCCGCTTCGAGCGCGGCGAGGTCGCGACCGAGCGCTGGACCTTTTATCCGGACGGCGCCCCCGCGCCGGTGGTCGCCGAGTGCCGCGCCTCGGGGTTCCTCGTCGCCGACCAGCGCGGCGAGCCCGGGCGGCTGGCGATGCTCGTCGAGGCCCGCCCGCTGAGCGCCGAGGAGGTCCACGCGACCGAGCGCCGCGGCTACGAGGCGCTGCGCCACATCGGCGAGCTCGTGTCCTACTACGCCGGCACCGGCGAGGCGCTGCTGCGCAACCCGGCGGCGATCCGCGCCCTCGGCGACCCCGTCGCCCCGGGCGAGACGCAGGACCAGCTGCTCGCCGGCTTCGCCGACCCGGCGCAGGTCGCCGAGCTCCGCGCCCGCGTCGGCGAGAACGCGGTCTATCGCGCCGACGCCCTGGTCCGCACCACGGCCGGCGAGCAGTGGTACGACACCGAAGCCCGGGCCGTCCTCGACCCGGTCACCGGCAAGCCCGGCGTCCTCGTCACTCAGCGCGACATCGCCGAGCGCCGCTCGCACGTCGAGGAGCTCGAGCGCAGCCGCGAGCTGCTGGCCGCCCAGGCCGAGGAGCTGCGCAATTTGGCGGCGCCGGTGATCCGCGTCGGCGACGGCGTGCTCGCGCTGCCGCTGATCGGCAAGCTCGACCGCGACCGGATCCAGGTCGCCCTCGCCGCGCTGCTCGAGCGCACCGCGAGCGAGCGCGTGTCTCGCATCGTGCTCGACCTCACCGGCGCCGCCGACATCGACGACGCGGCCGCCGACGGCCTGCTCCGGATCCTCCGCGTCCTCCGCCTCCAGGGCGTGGCGCCGGTCCTCAGCGGGATCCACCCCCGGCTCGTCCACGCGATCCTCGCCGCCCGCCTCGACCTCGGCGGCGTACCGACCTTCCAGACCCTCGAGGACGCCCTGCGCGCCGGGTGACCGCCTTCACATGTCCGGAGGGACATGTCTCGGAGCGCGGCGCCGGCCGGTGCTACCCTCGGGCCATGCTGTTCGACCCCGAGCGACACGAGCCGCTGACCGACGAGGCGTGGGACCCCGAGCGAGCGCGGGCCGCGGTGCGCACGATCGTCGCCGACCTCGCCGCCAGCTTCAGCCCCACCGCGCTGTGGCCGGAGCACCCGCTCGACGAGGACGGGCCGCCGATCGCCGGCGGCTACAAGTCGATCTATCTCGGCGCCGCCGGGACGCTGTGGGCCATGGGGTACCTGGCGCGCGAGGGCGCGGCGAGCCTGCCGTTCGCGCCCGAGGACCACATCGCCCGCGTCCACGCCGCCTACCTCGACGTGCCCGACGCCGGCGCCGTCGTGCCGTCGTACTACCTCGGCGAGGTCGGCATCCTGCTCGTGCAGTGGAAGCTGACGCGCGCGCCGGACGTCGCCGAGCGGCTGTACGCGGCCATCGAGGCCAACATCCCCAATCCCACCAACGAGGCCCTGTGGGCGGCCCCCGGCACGATGCTCGGCGCCCTGCACATGCTCCAATGGACAGGTGAGGCGCGCTGGCGCGAGCTGTTCCTCGCCAACGTCGAGCAGCTGTGGCGGACCTGGTCGCCGAGCGAGCGCGCCGGCTGTCACGTCTGGACGCAGGACCTGTACGGCAACGTCATGCAATACACGGGCGCGGGGCACGGCTTCGCCGGCAACGTGTATCCGCTGCTGCGCGGCCGCGCGTTGCTGTCGGCCGAGCGGCGCGAGCAGCTGTACGCCCGCTGCGTCGAGGCGCTGCGCGTCGCCGCGAGGCACGAGGGCGACGCCGCGAACTGGCACCCGGAGTTCGCCCCGCCCGAAGCCCGTCGCGGGAAGATCCTCATGCAGTGGTGCCACGGCGCCCCGGGCATCGTCACCGCCCTGAACGACTTCCCGCCCGGCCAGTCCGCCGACATGGACGCGCTCCTGCTCGCGGCCGGCCGCGCGACCTGGCAAGCCGGCCCGCTCACCAAGGGCCCCAGCCTCTGTCACGGCACCGCCGGCAACGGCTACGCGTTCCTCAAGCTGTATCGACGGACAGGCGACCCCGAGTGGCTGGCCCGCGCCCGCGCGTTCGCGATGCACGCCATCCGCCAGAGCGAGCGCATGCGCCGGGAGCACGGCCGCGGCCGCTACACCCTGTGGACCGGCGACCCGGGCGTCGCGGTGTACGTGTGGCACTGCCTCACCGAGAAGGCCGACCTGCCGGCGCTCGACAGCTTCGATTGACCGCCGGACCGCCGCGGCCGGAGGTGTCCCTTCGGACATGCCCCCAGGAGCATGTCCGTGATTCAAGCGTCCGGGATATCGACAATGATGGGCGTTCGGCTGTCTCCTCAGAGATGCCCGCCCACACCCAATGTCTATCGAGACAGGCTCTCTTCAAACATGTCTTTTTGACAGGATCATCGACCGCGATCGAGCCTGTCGCACTCGAACTCTTCGGCGACCCGCGCGCGACCGATGAGGCCGCCGTCGCCGACCGCGAGCGCCTCGTCGCCGACCGCGACGACGGCGCGCAGCGGCGGCAGCGCCTCCTCGGTGCGTTCGCCGGCACCGTCGCTCCAGAGCGGGTACCCGCCGATCAGGACCCCGTCCTCGCGCACCAGCCATTCGCCTCCGCGGGTGATGCCCGTGATCGTCGCCGGGTCGAATTGCGTCTCGTCGATGTACACGCCGTTGATCAGGAAGAACATGGCCCCGTCGGCGCCGCCGAGCACCCAGTCGCTGGCGTACAGGGCGATCGCGTGGAAGTCGGCGCTGGCCCCGGGCACCGCCCGCCAGGTCTGCCCGTCTTCGCTGAGGACGACCGCGCCGGCCAGGCCGACGGCGATGAACGTGTCGATCACGTGCGGTTCGTGCGCGACGGCCCGCAGCGCGCCGAGCTCGGGCGGAGCATCGGTCGGCGGCGCCCAGCTCGCGCCGGCGTCGGTGCTGAGCAGCAGCACGCCGTCGCCGACGGCCACGCACGTGCCCACCTCGCTGCAGGCGACCCCCGCCAGGTCGTCCGTGACGCCGGCGTCGATCACCGTCCACGTCTGGCCCGCGTCGGTCGAGCGCACGATCACGCCACCGTCACCGACCGCCACCACCGTCTCGCCCCTCGTGAAGTCGACCCCGCGCAGCGAAGCGTCGGTCTCGCTCGCCTGCGCCGTCCAGGCCCCCCCGCCCGCCTGCCGCGCGATCGCCCCGCCCTCGCCCACCGCCACCACGACGCCCTGCGCCGTCGCGACCGCGAACAGGTCGGCCTCCACCGGGCTCTCCTCCGGCTCCCACACGATCGGCTTGTAATAGGAGTCGCACCGGTTGCAGGCGACCGCGCCGGGCAGCGCCGCGCCGGCCGCGGCCGCCAGCGCGAGGGAACCGGCGAGGCATGAGGTTCGAGCGGAGCGGAGCATGATTCGGTCTCGTCGAGGAAAAGCCAGGGAGCGCGGCGCCCGCGGGTCGCGGTCGCCGGCGCGATGGTGGAGTAACCGCCGGCTCGCTCGCAATTGCCGGGCGACGAAAATCCGCCGGCGCGCCGGCGCTCGCCCGGCGACGACCCGAAGCCCGCGATCGCGAGGGCTGTCGAAGTCGGCCGCATGCCCCTTCGTGCGGCCTTGAAGCAGACGCGTGACCCGTCGCCGGCGAAGTGGCTCCGCCGCCGACGCAGCTCGCGACGAGCGCCGGCTCGCCCGGCGTCAGCGCGCCGCCGACGAGCGCCGGCCCGCCCCGGCTTCCCGCCGCCCGTTCAGCACGCCGGCCACCACCGCGAGGTCGGCGGTGAACTTCGCCATCTCCGCCCGGCGGTCCTCCGCCGTCGGCTGGCGCAGGATCGACGACGGGTGCACCGTCGCCAGCACGTGCGGCACGCGGTGGTTGGCGATCAGCTGCCCGCGCATCGTCGTCACCCGGAACGTCCGGCCGAGCAGCGCCTGCGCCGCGGTCGCGCCGAGGCACACCAGCACCTCCGGACGGATGAGCTCGATCTCCTTCTCGAGCCACGGCAGGCACGCCCCGATCTCGCGGGCGCTCGGCTTCTTGTGCAGGCGCCGGCTGCCGCGCCGCTCCCACTTGAAGTGCTTGACCACGTTCGTCACGTACGCGTCGTCGCGGGCGATGCCGGCCTGCTCGAGCGCCTGGTCGAGCACGCGGCCTGCCGGGCCGACGAACGGCGCGCCGGCGATGTCCTCGTCGTTGCCGGGCTGTTCGCCGACGAGGATCAGGCGCGCGCCGCCAGGTCCGGCGCCGAACACCGTCTGCGTCGCGTTGCGGTAGAGCGGGCAGCCGTGGCAGCCAGCCGCGGCCTCCCGCAGGGTCGGGAGTGACAGCCGCTCCGGGAGGAAGTCCCGGGCGCTGCCCGTCACGTCGTCGTCGTGCATGTTCGCAGTGTGGCGCGGGTGGCGACGACGCGCGCGTCCGCGAGCGATGATTTTTGCGCGGGCGTGCTCGCCGGAGATCCGGTGCTACATACCGCGCATGCTCGCGTTCGCCGCCTTTGCGCAATGGCTGGCTTGCCCCGATTGCGCCCCCGCCCGCGCCGCCCGCTCCGCGATCGCGGCCGACCCCGACCGCTGGCTCTACGCGATCGGCGTCGCCGCTCCGTTCGTGGTCGCCTCGGTGGTGATCGCTCTGGTGTATCGCCTCGGCCGCAGCGAGCCGAGCCGGGAGGTCACGCGATGGTCGTGAACAAGCAGCACGACGGCCCGCTGATCGCCGCCGGGATCGCTCTCGGCGTCGGCCTCGGCGGTTTCGTCGACGGCATCCTCTTCCACCAGTTGTTGCAGTGGCACAACATGCTGAGCTCCCGTCTGCCGCCGGACAACCTGGTGGCGATGAAGGTCAACATGATGTGGGACGGCCTGTTCCACGTGTTGACCTGGCTGATGACGGTGATCGGCGTCGCCCTGCTGTGGCGCGCCGGCGGCCGCGAGGACGTGCCGTGGCGCGGGCGTACGCTGATCGGCGGGATCTCGCTCGGCTGGGGCCTCTTCAACTTCGTCGAGGGCCTCGTCGATCACCAGATCCTCGGCATCCACCACGTCCACCCCGGCGCCCACGAGCTCGCCTGGGACCTCGGGTTCCTCGGCTCCGGCCTCCTCGGCATCGCTCTCGGCATCGCCCTCGTCTGTCCGCCGCGTCGCTGAGCGCGCGCGATGTTCGCCGCGCTCCACGTCAAGAGCGAGTACTCGCTCGGCCACGGCACCGCCACCCCGACCGAGCTCGTCCGCCGCGCCGCCGAGTACGGCTATTCGGCGCTGGCCCTCACCGACGTCGAGACTCTGGCCGGCCAGGTCGAGTTTCACCACGCCGCGCGCGCGTACGGCCTGCGTGCGATCGGCGGCGTCGAGCTGCGCGACGAATTCGTGCCCGGCGAGCTCGGCCGCGCAGCAGGTCGCCTCGTGCTCCTCGCCCGCGACGCCGGCGGCTACGCCAGCCTGTGCCGGCTGCTGACCCACCGGCGCGCCGGCCGGGCCGGCGACAATGTCCGCGATTGTCTCGCGATCGACCCGACCGGCCTCTTCTACCTCAGCGACGATCCGACAGTGCTGTCGAGCCTGCTGCGCGCCGGCGTCGATCCTCGCGACATCCGCCGCCTCGCCCGCGGCGGGGACGAATCACCGTCCCCCGTCCGCGCCGTCGCCGATCCCGACGTCGTCTTGCTCGACCCGAATGATCGCGAGCTGCAGCGATTGCTCGTCGCCGTGCGCACGCAGCAGCGCCTGGTCGACGTCCCCGCCGCCGCCGCGCAGTGGCTGCCGGATCCGCGGAGCCTGCGCGAGCGCTTCGGCGAGCGCCTGCTCGGCGAGTCCTCGCGGCTCGCCGACGCCTGTACGTTCGACCTCGGCGCCGTGCGGGCCGAGCTGCCGCGCTGGCACCCGGCCTCCGGGGCCGCGCCGGCGGACTACCTGGCGGCGCTGGCCCGCGAGCGGCTCGCGGCCGGGCGCGCTGCGGGGCGCTGGCGCGACGCGACCTACGACCTGCGACTTTCCCACGAGCTCGCGGTCGTCGCCGAGCTCGGCTTCTCCGCCTATTTCCCCCTGGTCTGCGAGATCACCGATCACGCGCGCAGCGAGGACATCGAGGTCGCCGCCCGCGGCTCGGCGGCCAGCTCGTTGCTGGCGCACGTCCTCGGCATCACCCCCATCGACCCGCTCGTGCATGGCCTCTACTTCGAGCGGTTCCTCCACCCCGGCCGGCGCGAGCTGCCCGACATCGACCTCGACCTGCCCTCCGATCGGCGCGACGCCGTCATCGAATGGGTCCTGCGGCGCTTCGGCCCCGAACGGGCCGCCCGCGTCTCCACCGTGCAGCGCCTCGCCGCCCGCTCGGCCGCCCGCGAGCTGGCCCGCGCGCTCGACCTGCGCCTGCCCGACGACGACGACGAATTGCCGGCCGCCCTGCGCGCGCCGCCGTGGCGCGCGCTGCTCGGGCGGCTGATCGGCAAGCCGCACCACCTCTCGGTCCATCCCGGCGGCGTCGTCGTCGCCGAGCCCGACCTCGCCACCTACGTCCCGCTCGAGCGGGTCCCGAGCGGCATGGTCGTCACCCAGTACGACATGCGGAGCCTCGCCAGGCTCGGCCTCGTCAAGATCGATCTGCTCGGCAACCGGGCCCTGAGCGCCCTCGCCGACGCGCGCCGGCTGGCCGGCGAGCCCGACCTCGCGCCCGGCCGCGACGTCCTCACCTGGCAGCGCCTCCGCGCCGCCGACACGATCGGCTGCTTCCAGATCGAGACCCCGCCGGTGCGCGCCACCCTGCGCAAGCTGCCGCTGCGCGACCTCGATGACGTCATGGCCGCGCTCGCCGTCGTGCGCCCCGGCCCCGCCTCGGGCGGCGCGCGGGCTGCCTACATTCGCCGCGCGCGTGGCGAGGAGCCGCCGGTCCCGCCGCACCCGCGCCTCGCCGCCGTACTCCGCGACACCCACGGCATGCTGGTCTACGACGAGGATGTCATCGCCGCCCTGGCTGCCATGACCGGATGGTCGCTCGCGCGGGCCGACGCCGTGCGCACGGCGTTGATCGACGATTCGGCCGATCCCGCGGCCCTCAGTGCCGTGCGGCGGGAATTCCTCGCCGCCGCCGCCGCGACAGGCGCGGCGGAGCGCGACGCCGCCGCGGTGTGGGAGCTCGCCGCACGCTTCGCCGCCTATTCGTTCAACAAGGCCCACGCCGCCGGCTATGCCCATTTGGCCTGGCGGACCGCCGCCATGAAATCGCATCACCCGGCCGCCTTCGCCTGCGGCGTGCTCGACCATTACGGCGGGCATTATCCGCTGCGCACGATCGCCGCCGACCTCGCGCGCCACGGCGTCCGCCTGCTCGCGCCGCACGTCCATCACTCGACCGTCGCCACCACGCTCGAGGCCGGCGCCGTGCGCGTCGGGCTCAGCCACGTCAAGCACCTCACCACCGCCAGCGCGCGGCAGCTCCTGCGCGCGCGCCCGTTCGCCGACTTCGCCGCGCTCTTGCGGGCCGTCCCGCTCGGCGCCCGCGAGCTGCCGGCGCTGGTGCTGGCCGGCGCCTGCGACGGCCTCGCCCCGCTCGACCCCGACGCCTACCCGCTCGCCCACGAGGCCCTGCTGGCCCGCCTCGAGCCCGATCGCTCGCCGGAGCGCCTGCGCGGCCTCGTCGTCCGCGCGCCCGTCGGTCCCGCCGCCGACCTGTATCGCCGGCTGGTGCGGGTGCGCAACGAGCTCGCCTGCTTGCACATGCACCTGAGCGACCACCCGCTGCGGATCCTCCGCGGCGAGGCGGAGCGCGCCGGCTGCGTCCCCACCCCGGCACTGACGGCCTGCACGGGCCGGGAGGTCCGCGTCGTCGGGCTCATCGCCGCCTCACGCCGGCACCGCGGCGCGCGCGGGCGCGTCATGCAGTTCGTCACCCTCGAGGACGAATGGGGCCTGGTGGAGGCCGTGATCTCGTCCGCCGTCTACGCCGCGCTCGGCGACCCGATCCGCAACCCCGGCCCGGTCATGCTCACCGGCCGGGTCGAGATCGACCGCGGGCATCCGCACATCGACGTGTCGCAGGTCCAGCCGTTCTACCGCCGGGCTCGGCCCTTCGCGGGGCTCCTGCGAGGTTGACGCGGATCCGCCTCACCGGCGCTTCGCGCTGGACTTCTTCTTCGCGCTGGTCTTCTTGCGCCCGCTCGCGGCCTTGCGGCGGCGCGTCTCCCAGCCCTTCTTGGCGGCCTCGCTGCGCTTCTTGGCCGACTGGCTGCTGCCGCCGATCCGCCCGCCCTTGCGCGACGACGAGCGACTCACCTTCTCGCCGCGGCCGCTGCCGGACTTCTTGCCGCCGCCCGTCTCCTTGTTGACGGTGGCCCAGGCGCGGCGCTCGGCCTCGTCCTCGCCCACGCCGCGCTTCTTGTAGCCCTCTTCGATGTGGTCGGCCTGGCGCTTCTGCTTGTCGGTGTACTTTTCCTTGCTTCCGCGTGCCATCGGGAACCTCCTGCGATTCGCTCGAGAAGGTGGCACACACGCGGGCCGCGGCAACACCACGGCCCCGTGGATTTCACGCGACCGATCGCGGCCGTGACGGCGGCGGGTCAGAACGGGATCCCGCAGCACTCGCTGGCGGCCGCGTTCAACGCCTCCGCGTCCATCCCTGCGCACACGCCCGGATCGGGGCAGGAGGCGTAGTCCGCCTCGCCGTCGTTGCACACGCACGTGCCGTTCTGGCAGAGGAACGAGACTCCGAGGACGTCCGGGCATTCGACGATCGTCCCGCACATGTCCGCGCCGAAGAACTCCGGCTCGACCTGGCAGTCCGCGCAATGGATGAGGTAGCTGGCGGTCTCGGCGAAGCAGGGCGAGCTCGCCACCGGCCCGACCGCGTCGATCCCCGCGCAGTCGAGCGCGCCGCGGCAGGCGTTCCACGCGGTCGCGCTGCACAGGCACGCCGGCGTGTCCTTGAACAGCGTCTCCGTCTTGCAGGTCTCGGCGCACGCGACCGGGTCGACGTCCGCCTCGCACGAGCCGTACACCTCGCACACCTGCTCGCACGACGCCTCGAAGCCGGCCATGTCGACGTCGCACAGCGGCTCCCCGGTCGTCGCGCCGGTGGTCGGCTCCGTCGTCGTCGTGAGCGCCTCGGTCGTCGTCCCCTCGCTCGTCGTCGTCGTCGTCTCGGTCGTCGTCCCCTCGGTCGGCGTCATCGTCTCGCCCGTCGTCGGCGTCCCGGTGGTGGTCGCCTCCGAACCCGACGCCGACTCGCTCTCCTTGTCGGGGCAGGCGGGTAACAGGCAGATCGAGACCGCGCAAAAACCGCGGATTGTCCTCATCGTCAAGCTCGTAACATCAAGTGACATTCTGCGAGGATGCGCCAGCGAGCTCGACTTGTCCAAGGCTTTCCTCACGCGGTCTCGCGGCCCCAGGAACGCCACCAGTGCGCACATACCTGACAATCGCCCCGTGATTCACCGGCTCACGATCCGGCGAATCATCGCACTCATCCGCGGGCGTGATCGCCCGAGCGCAGCGCGCGCGAATTGACCGCACACGGAAATCACGTGGGCCGGTCCGGCCGAGGTGCTATGGCAAGCCCATGCACCTGCGACCTCTCCTTGGCATGATGATTTCCTGGTCCGGCCTCGCGCTGCTCGCCTGCGGCGACGACGGCGGCACCTCGGCCACCGACGGCGCGAGCACCGAAGGGCCGACCACGGCCGCGCCGACGAGCGAGCCGACCACGACGATACCGACCACGGGCTCGCCGACCACGGACGTCGATCCGACCACTGGCGACAGCGAGGGCGACAGCAGCTCGACCACCGACGGCACCTCGACCACCGAGGGGCCCGCGCTCGCGTGCCACGAGATCCCGCTCCCGGCAACGCTGGTCGAGGACGGCGCCTGGGACGACGGCCTCACGATCTCCGGCTTCGCCGGCTACGACGGCCTCACCCCGACCGTCTACGACTTCGCCCGCCACGCCGACGGCGACGTGCTCGCCGTCGGGTACTTCCATTACATCGGCAAGGACGTCGTGCATCCGTTCGCGCGCGACGACGGCAGCGGGTGGATCGAAGACCCGAGCCTCGGCGTCGAGCTCGAGCGGCCCACCCTCTCGGCCGTGGCCGCCGACGACGGCGGTCGCGTCGCCCTCGCCACCTACTCCGCCTTGCCGTTCGACCTGCTGCAGCGCGAGGGCGAGCTGCTGCTGGCCGACGGCGGCGAGTTCGAGGTCATCGGCACCTTCCACGGGGCGGTGCGGAGCATGGCCTTCTACGACGGCGAGCTGTGGGTCGCGGGCGTGTTCTCGCTCGACGGCGAGCCGGCCATGCCGCACCTCGCGGTCTATGGCGACATGGGCTGGCACGCCCCGCCCGGCGGCGCGCTGGTCGGCGCCGGCGCCTTCGAGCTCACCGTCGAAGGCGACGCCCTGCTCGTCGGCGGCGCCTTCACCGGCGTCGGCGGCGTCTCGGCGCAGTCCGTGGCCGCGTGGGACGGCGCCGACTGGACCGCGTACGACCTGCCGAATTCGACGGTGTTCGCGCTGGCGCGCGACGGCCAGGGCGACCTCTACGCCGGCGGACTGTTCTCGGTCGAGGGCAGCGTCGAGACCGGCGGCATCGCCCGTTGGTCCGGCCAATCATGGCAGTCGGTCGCCGGCGGTCTGGCCAATCCGAGCTTCCGCGGGGTCGTCTCCGACCTGGCTGTTCGGTCAGGTGAGCTGTACGTCGCCGGCTGCTTCACCTCCGCCGGCGGCGTGCCCGACGACCCGGCCGCGATCCCGGCGCCCGGCCTGGCGCGCTGGGCCGGCGGCGCCTGGGAGGCGCTCGCCGACCCGGGCGTCGGCGTCGGCACGGCGTGGTTCACCCCGCTGAAGTGCGGCGACGAGGGCCCCGACGCGATCTGGGACGCCCAGCACCAGCGCCTGTTCGTCGACGGCGACCGGCTCCTCCTCGGCGGCTCGTTCGCGGGCGCGGGCGGCGTCGCCTCCCAGAGCGTCATCGCCCTCGACGCCGACGATCAATGGGTCGCCCAGGGCGAGCCGGGCCGCGGCTTCTCCGGGGCCACGCGCTCGCTCGCCGTCGGCGGGCCCGAATGTGCGGTCCACGTCATGGGCGGGGTGACGCACGCCGGCGGCGTCGCGGTCGACAATCGCGTCTTGCGCGGCGACGGCGACGCCTGGACCCCGCTCGGTCCGCCGATCCCCGCCGAGGCCTATTGTTGGCAGCTCGCGGTCGACGCGGCCGGCGTCCCGGCGCTCGGCTGCGACCTGCCGCCCGAGGGCGACCTGCCGCCCGAGGGCGGCGTCTTGCGGCTTCACGACGATTCGTGGCAGGTCGTCGGCGAGCCGTTCCCCCAGGGCGGCGTCGCCACCGTCGGCTTCGATCCGGCGGGCACGCTGTGGGCCGCCGGGGGCGGCGGCGAGGGCTTCGTCGCCCGCGAGGACGGCGGCGCGCTCGTGGTCTTCGGTACGAGCAATGGCCGCGTCGCCTCGCTCGCCTTCCGTCCGACCGCCGCGGGCGAGCCGGTGCAGGCCGTCGTCGGCGGCTACTTCAGCGAGTTCGAGGGCGTCCCGGCCGGCGGCGTCGCCCACTGGAACGGCGACGCGTGGGAGCCGCTCGCCGACGGCATCGTCGGCAGCGTCCTCGCCGTCGCCTACGCCGAGGACGGCGCGATCTATGCCAGCACCGCCGACGACGGTACCCCCAATCGCCCGATCCTCGCCCGCTGGGACGGCGCGGCCTGGGCCGACGTCGCCACCCCCGAGCCCGGCCCGGTCGAGGCCGGCTACGCCTTCTATTCGCTGCTGGCCCGCGGGCAATACGTGGTCGCCTCCGGCTTCGCCTGGCCGAACTCGGAGCAGCGCAACATCTTCGTCTACGACGGCGCCACCTTCTCGAGCCTGCGCGGCGGGGCGACCGCGATCTACGTCGAATCGTCGGCGCTGGCCCACGACGGCCTGTGGTTCGGCGGCACGATCGCCGAGGCAGGCCCGCCGGAGGCCCGGCTCTCGTCGGTCGGGATCGCCCACCTCCGCTGATTGGCCCGACGCTCCCGGTCTCGCGGCTTCGCGTGCGGCTCGCGCGCGTCGCCGCCGATCGGGTGTTCGCTTTAATAAGGAAGCCGCGCCGTCCGGGCGGACCCCGAGGAGCGACCGCGTTCACCGTCGCCGACGGCATTCGCGCACCCTGCCCCACCGGGGTCTCACCGGCGAATCGCCATACCCGACGGCGAACCCGGGGAATAACCCAGTTCACGCCGGCACGATTGGCCCGGCCTCCGGTTCCGCGCGCATTCGAGCCCTGTGCCCTCGTCGCTGCGAGCGGGGCGGTGTTTCGCCGCCACGGGACTCGCCGCCCGCAGCGGGGTCCCGCGACGATTGCGCAGCCGACTCGGACCGGTGAATCGTTCGCGTGGGGCCACGAGTCGCAGATATGGGATGTCGTCGCATCCCGCGGCGGGTCGCATCCGCACCCTGCGCGATCGCGCGGCGTTGCGCCGCTTCGCGGCTTCGGGGCATCATCCGAGGCGTTCGATGGAGAGCGGCCGCGCATGAGCTATCACGAGCCCATCTTTGCCATGAGCCTCGACCCTGCCGTATTGCTCGACTCGCAGGGCGTCGTCACGCGCGTCAACGACAGCTGGCAGCCGACTTTCGGACATTCGGCGGAAGATCTGGTCGGCAAGCCCTTCATGGGTCTGCTGCCCCCGCAGGAGGCCGAGCACCTCGAGCGCTGGCTCGGGGACCTCGCCCCCGGCGGCGCGCCCCGGGACCTCCATACCCGGCTCCGCGCCCGGAACGGCGAATATCGGCTGACCCACCTCCGGGCGGTGCGCGCCGCCGAATCGGGGGTTATTTGCCTCATCGCGCGCGAGCGCTGGCTGGACGAGGGCGAGCGCGACCACCTGCGGCGGATCGGTCACCGTTGGGACGCCCTGGTCCACTGCCTGCCCGACTTCGTCGTCACCTCCGACCTCGAGGGCGTCGTCCTCACCATCAACCGCGAGGTCCCGGGCATCCCCACCGACCAGCTCGTCGGTCGGCCCGAGAGCATGTTCACCCCGATCGCCCCCGAGGAGCGGCCGGCCCTGCGCCAGCGGTTCGCCCACGTCGTCCGGACCGGCGAGACCCTCACCTACGAGACCCAGGTCCTCTACCCCGACAACACCTACGGCACCTTCGAGAGCCGGCTCGGCCCGATCTTCGACGGGACCAGGGTCACCGGCACCGTGCTCGTGACCCGCGACCTCACCCGCCAGCGCCAGGCGGAGGAGGCGCGGCGGACGGCCGAGCTGCAGATCCGCGAGTACACCATCCAGCTCGAGCGCAGCAACCGCGAGCTCGAGCGGTTCGCCTCGGTCGCCTCGCACGACCTGCAGGAGCCGCTGCGCAAGATCCAGGCGTTCGGCGACCGCCTGCGCCAGAAGTACGAGGAGCTGCTGCCCGAGGCCGGCCGCGACTACGTCAATCGCATGCAAGAGGCCGCCAAGCGCATGCAGGACCTCATCAACGACCTGCTGATGTTCTCGCGCCTCACCACCAAGGAGCAGCGGCCCGCGCCGGTCAACCTCAACAAGATCTTGACCGCCGTGCTGTCCGACCTCGAGGTCCGGATCGAGGAGAACGAGGCCAAGGTCGAGGCGGCGGGGCTGCCGATGATCGAGGCCGACCCGATGCACATGCGGCAGCTGTTCCAGAACCTCATCAGCAACGCGATCAAGTTCCGCCGGCCCGACCACCCCCCCGTGGTCAAGATCACGGCCGAGGAGCTGCCCGCGCGCGGGCGGGCCACCACCATGCTCATGCGCGTGTGCGACAACGGCATCGGCATCGACGCGAAGTACCACGAGCGGATCTTCGGCATCTTCGAGCGCCTGCACAGCCGCGGCAAGTACGAGGGGACCGGCGTCGGGCTGGCCGTGTGCCGCAAGATCTGCGAACAACACGGGGGCTCGATCCGGGTCGAGAGCAACCCCGGCGAGGGCAGCACCTTCATCGTCGAACTCCCGCTCCGTCAGGAGAGGAAGCACCAGTACCCATGAAGTCCAACAGCAAGCGACCGATCACCATCCTCATCGCCGACGACGACCCCGAGGACCGTATGCTCGCGGCCGAGGCGCTCAAGGAGAGCCGCCTGGCCAACGACATCCGCTTCGTCGAGGACGGCGAGGAGCTCCTCGACTACTTGCTGCTGCGCGGCCGCTTCAGCAACCCCGACGACGCGCCGCGCCCGGGCGTCATCTTGCTCGACCTCAACATGCCGCGGAAGGACGGCCGCGAGGCGCTGCGCGAGATCAAGGAGACCCCGGACCTGCGCCGGATCCCGATCATCGTGCTCACCACCTCCAAGGCCGAGATCGACATCTACCGCAGCTACGACCTCGGCGTGAACTCCTTCATCGTCAAGCCGGTCACCTTCGACTCGCTCGTCGAGGTCATGCAGGTCCTGCGCAAGTACTGGTTCGAGATCGTCGAGATCGCCGCGGACTGAGATGCACGAGCCGGTCGACGTGCTGATCGTGGACGACGACGAGGACGACTTCGTCCTCGCGCGCGAGCTGATCGCCGACATCACGACCAGCGACTACCGGGTGCGGTGGGTCCAGTCGTATCAGGACGCCGTCCACGCCCTGCTGACCGCCGCGCCCGACGTGTGCCTGCTCGACTATCGGCTCGAGGCGCGCACCGGCATCGACCTGCTCCGCGAGGTCCGCGGGCTCGGCTGCGACGTCCCGATCATCTTCCTCACCGGCCAGACCGAGCGCGAGCTCGACGTCGAGGCGATGCACGCCGGCGCCGACGACTTCCTGATCAAGGGCAGCTTCACCACCCGCGAGCTCGAGCGGGCGATCCGCTACGCCATCGAGCGGGCGGCCACCGGCGCCGCCCAGCGCCGGCTGACCGAGGAGCTGCGCCTGATGCAGGTCCAGGCCCAGCGCTCGAGCCAGGCCAAGAGCACGTTCTTGGCCAACATGAGCCACGAGTTCCGCACCCCGCTGAACGCCATCCTCGGCTACAGCGACATGCTGATCGACCAGGCGCGGGCCGGCGAGTTCGAGCAGATCGAGGACGACCTCAACCGGATCCGCGCCGCCGGCAATCACTTGCTCGCGCTCGTCACCGACATCCTCGACCTCAGCCGGATCGAGGCCGGCCGGCTCAGCCTCGCGCCCGAGCGCTACCGGCTCGGCGAGCTGCTGCGCGAGGTCGTCGACGCCGTCGCCCCGCTGATCCACCGCAACGGCAACCGCTTCGTCTACGCCCCCGCCGACGAGCTCGGCGAGATGGTGGCCGACGCCACCCGGACCCGGCAGATCCTGTTCAACTTGCTGAGTAACGCCGGCAAGTTCACGCGCAAGGGCGTCGTCTCGCTCGCGGTCACGCGCCGGCCCGCGCGGCTCAGCGACTTCAACCATCACGCCGGCGACCAGCCGATCGAGGGCGTCGAGTGCGTCGAGTTCGTGGTCGCCGACTCGGGCATCGGCATGACGCCGAAGCAGATGGAGCGGCTGTTCGAGCCGTTCTCGCAGGTCGACGACACGGGCGGGCGCCGCTTCGGCGGCTCGGGCCTGGGCCTCGCCATCAGCCGTCGGCTCGCGCGGGCCATGGGCGGCGAGCTGCGGGCGCGCAGCGAGATCGGCCGCGGCTCCTCGTTCCGCCTGTCGCTGCCGTCGGACAGCACCGCCGCCGCGCGCTGGCGCGGTCTCACCCCCGAGCGGCAGTTCGCCACCCGCGACCGCGGGCAGCTGCCGATCGTGTTCGTGCTCGGGCCGACCGACGCGTTCGGCCGCCAGCTGCGCGACCAGCTCGCCGACGTCCAGCTCGACATCGTCGTCGAGGCCGACCTGCGCCGCGGCGTCAAGCTGGCGCGCGCGCTCGGTCCCTCGCTGCTGGTGGTCGAGCTCAACGTCGGCGCTCCGGCCACCCTCGTCACGCTCGGCCAGCTCGCGCGCGAGCCCAGCCTGCAGGAGGCCGGCCTGCTGGTCTACCTGGTCGACGAGCAGGCCCAGTTCGGCTGCCTGCTCGCCAGCGACGGGGTCGTCAGCGCCCCGCTGCAGGCGCTGCAGCTGCAGCGGATCGTCGAGCGCCTGTCCCCGGGGACAGGTCAACCCTTGCACTTGTGGTCGAACAGCGCCGGCCTGCTGCAGGAGGCCACCGAGATGATCCGCCACACCCGCCGGCTCGCCGCGGCCGGCGGCGGCGGCGTCGACCTCAGCGAGCTGCACCTCGTCCACCTGGCCGCCCCCGGGGCCTCGTGGGGCCTCGCGGCCGGCCGCTCCGACGAGCGCGCGGGCCGGCCCGCGGTCGTGCTGGTCGCGCCCGACGACCCGCGCGCGGTCCCGCCGAGCTTCGCCGCCGAGATGCGCGCGCTCGTCGAGCAGGCCGGCATCCCGCGCCAGGAGCTCGCGCGGGAGGTCAGCGCCGCGTTGGTGGCGAGGATGCGCCACGACTGAGCCTCACAGCAGCGGCAGCCCCTTGTGCTGCACCGGCAGCTTCAGCAGCGCCGGCTTCGGCGTCCCGGGGACGATCCCGTACGCGCGGGTGATGGCGAAGCTCGCCACGTAGAGCGTCTTCGTGCTCTGCTTCGTCACCCCGAACACCAGCGACGACGGCGCGTCGAGCAGTCCGCCTTCGGCGACCACGTCGATGTCGCCGTGCTTGTCGATCGCCACCAGCCGATCCTGCCCGTTGACCGCCACGAACAGCGTCCCCTTGTCGTCGAACGCGAGGCCGTCGGCGCCGGCCAGGGAGTCGAAGTCGTCGGCCCACACCTCGACCTCGCCGGGCGAACCGTCGCACTCGACCTCGACGCGGAGGATCGTCCCGTAATCGAGGTTCGACACGTACAGGTTGCGCTTGTGCCGGTCGAAGGCGATGCCGTCGATCCCGAAGTGCGACAGCTCGAGGTACGGATCCTCTTCATTGCCCGCGAATGCAGGGTCTGCCAGCCACACCGCGGGCGCGCCGTCGTCGTCGATCTTCCAGATCAGCCCGTGCAGCGGATCGGTGACGAACAGCTCGCCGTGGGCGCCGAACGCCAGGTCGTTGGGATAGCCGGTCGGATCGAGGGTCGAGAACGTCGATACGCCGCCCTCGGGGTCGACGCGGAACACGAACGCGACCGGCGGCTCCGGCGAGATGCTGCCGGTGGCCACATACAGGTCGCCGTCCTCGCCGAACTTGAGGCCGGCCGCCAGCACGCCGGGCGGCAGCGGCAAGGTCGCGAACACGCTGACATGGCCCCACGGGGTGATCCTCTTGATGTTTGCCCCCATCGACGCATAGATGTTCCCGTCGTCATCCGTGGTGATCGACTCCGGCAATTCGCCGAGGGCCGGGTTGAACGCGACCACCGTCGACAGCTTGCCCGCCGCCGCGGCCTCCCCCGGCGGCAGAGACATGAAAAGCCCTACTGAGATTGACGCGATCAGGCTGCGACCCATGACAAAACCCCGAGCGATGGAGCGCGGGGGTACGCTGTCAAGGATCACGAAAAATCATCGCTCGTCGCGGGTGCGAGGATCGGATCGCGCGGCGACGAGCGCGGGCGGGACGCGCCGCGGAATCCTCGAAATCGCCGGTGGGTGCGCCCCGTTCGGCTTGCTATCCTGCCGGCGATGACACGCTCCGGAATCGTCGCGCACCTGATGCGGCGCACCGCCCCCGGGCCGCGCGGCGGCCTCCTGCTCGGCAACCTCGCCGAGGTCGCCCAGGGCCGCATGTTCGAGCTCCTGCATCATATGTGGCGGGCGCACGGCGACATCAGCTGCGCCCGGGTCGGCACGAGGCTGCTCTATCTCGTCGTCCACCCCGACCACATCCAGCATGTGCTCGTCACGCGCCGGGAGAACTACACCAAGGCGATGCACCGCGCCGCCCCGCTGATCGGCGACGGGCTCCCGGCCAGCAACGGCGAGCTGTGGGCGCGCCAGCGCAAGCTGCTGACGCCGCGGTTTCAGGTCGGCGCCCTGCCACGATTCGCCCCGCCGCTGCGGGGGGCCATGGAACGACAGCTGGGCCGCTGGCAGCAGGCAGCCGCCCGCGGCGACGAGCTCGACCTCGCCGACGAGATGGTCGCCCTCACCCTCGACGCGATCCTCGGCTCCTTGCTCGGCGAGCGCCTCGACGACGAGGAGGCGCGCCTGCGCGCCGCCATCCGCGACGCCGTCGACTTCGTCGCCGCCAGCGGCCAGGTCTTCCGCGTCCCGCTGTCGTGGCCGACCCGTCGCAATCAACGTTTCCTGGCCGCCCTCGCGGTGATCGACGATTTCATCCACCGCGCGATCGAGGCCCACCGCGGCCGCCCCGAAGGCGACCCCGACCTCCTCACCTTCCTGCTGCGCCACGTCGGCGACGACCCGCACGCCCCGGCCACGGCCAAGCTCGTGCGCGACGAGGCGGTCAGCCTGCTGCTCGGCGGCCACGAATCGACCGCGCAGGCGCTGACGTGGTTGCTCTATTGCCTCGACCTCCACCCCGAGGCGAAGGCGCGGGTGATGGACGAGGTCGACACATTCGGCGACGCCCTGCCCACGGTCGCCGACCGCAACCGCTTCCCCTTCCTCGCCGCCGCGGTGCAGGAGGCGCTGCGCCTGTACCCGCCGTTCTGGGCGTTCCCGCGCCACGTCGTCGCCGACGACGAGCTCGGCGGCTATCTCGTGCCCGCCGGCGCCACCGTGATGCTGTGCCCCTATCTGACGCACCGCCATCCGGCGCTGTGGGAGGCCCCCGAGCGCTTCTCCCCCGAGCGCTTCCTCGGCGGCGTGGCCCAGGGCCGCGCGCGGGCCAGCTACTTGCCGTTCGGCTACGGCCCGCGCACCTGCATCGGCAACCACATGGCGACCGCCGAGATCGTGCTGGCGACCGCGGCGATCCTGCGCCGCTTCACCGTCGAGCGCGTCCACCACGCGCCGGTCACCGCCGAATTCTCGACCACCCTGCGCCCGCGCGGCGGGATCCGCGTCAAGCTGACGTCGCGTCAAGCCGCCAGCGCCAGCGCCACATGATCCAGAACATTGATACGATCGACCTGCGGCCAATTATTACTTCGTGCGATTGCTGACAGGGGCTGCCCCGCTTCGAACACCAGGGGCCGACCGACGGCCGCGAGCACCTCGACGTCGCCGGGGCCATTGCCCAGCGCCAGGGACCGCGAAAGCGCCGCGCCGCGGGCCGCGGCGAACTGTCGTAACAATGTCAACTTGCCCCCGCGCGCCCCGGGCATGCTGCGACATTCACCAGTGTAACGCCCCCCCTCGACCGCGAATCGCGAACCATCACAGTCAGTTACGCCGAGATCCGCGGCGAGCAGCGCGACGATCTCGTGAGGGCTGGACGACACGATATAAGGAACCACGCCGGCCTCCGTGAGCCGCGCGATCAGCGGGCGCACGAACGCGAACAATTCGCGGCGCAGCGCCGGCCAGGTCTCGCGGGCCAGGGCCTCCAGCGCCGCCTGCTCCGCCCCGGCCAGGGCCGCCGCGTAGGCCGCGGTGCTGCGGGCGACCATCTCCGGGAAATCGATGGAACCGGCGCGCAGCTCGGCCACGGCGGCCATCACCGCCGCGATCGCGTCGGGCCGGCCGAGCCCGCGGCGGCCCATCTCGTCGAGCAGCGCGAGCCCGATCGACCGCGGGTGCATCGTACCGTCGACGTCGAGGATCGCCACGCGTGCCACGGGTTCGTCGTACGTCATACCCCGATCATAGCGGAGCGAGGGCGCATGCTCCAGACCCAGACGCACGAGCAGCCGGATAATTCGTCGCTCTGCGCGATGGTCGTTGATCGGAACCAATAATTCGAGTAGCTCTGATCAAAAGTCATGCTCACCGGAATCGGCGTGCTCGAACAAATCGAGCCGGCGCTGGAGCGCGCCGTGCAATTCGTGCTCGACCATCGCTTGCCCGACGGTCGGCTCGCGGCCGGCTGCAGCGGGCGGGCCCTGGAGAGCGCCCTGGCGCTGCACCTGCTCCGCACCTGCGGCCACGGCCCGGCGCTCCAGGCCGAGATCGCGGGTTTTTGTCGGCGCCGCCTGGCCGACCCCGAAGGCGACGGCGACTCGAGTCATGCCAGTCGGCTCGACCGCACGGTTTCGCGCCTCCTCTGCGAGCTCGTGGTCCACGGCCGGCTCGGCGCCGACGGCCTCGCCTCGCTCCAGCGCACCCTGGTCGCCTTCGATCACCCCACGCTTTGGCGCAAGCGGGTGCTGGTCGAGGTGATGCTGGTCGAACTCGGGGCACTCCCTCCGGGTCAGGCCGTGTTGCCACTCGCGGTCGTCCGCTCCGAGTCTTCACATCTGTGGGTGACGATCCTGCTGGCGTCGATTCGCGTGCTCCAGCTGTGCCACGCCGGTCGCGCCGACGAGGTCGGCGACGCCGAGCTGGCGACGATCCTCGACGCCCAGGCGACCGACGGCAGCTGGGAGCAGCACGTGCTCGTCACCATCATCGCCCTGCTGGCGCTGACCCGCCTCGGCTGCGCCGCCCCCCACCGCGCCCTCGGCCTCAATTTCATCGCCGGCCAACTGCGGCCCGGCGGCGGCGTCCCGTTCATCACCAACGAAGACATCTGGGTCACCTGCCTCGCCGGCCTGGTGCTGACCGAGGCGCGGCGGCCCGCGCACGAGCTGCAGCGCTGCGAACAATTCCTGGTATCACAGCAGCAGCCCGACGGCGGCTGGGCCTACGCCGAGGGCGTCTCGCAGACCGACGCCGACGACACCAGCGTCGTGCTGTCGCTGCTCGCTCGCCGGGGTCCGCTGATTCATCGCCCCACCATCCGCCGCGCGGTCGCCAACCTGCTCGCGCTGCAGAACAGCGACGGCGGCTTCCCGACCTTCGTGCGCGGCGCCGCGTCCGAGGCCGAGATCACGGCCAAGGCGATCACCGCCCTGCGCGCCAGCCACATGGCCCCGCCCGAGGTCCTCGAGGCCGCGTGGGCCTGGCTGGCCCGCGCCCAGCTGCCGAGCGGAGGCTTCCGCGGCGAGTGGAAGCTGTGCGTCACCTACCCGGCCTTTCATGTGATCAACGCCGCCGCCGGCCAGCGCCCCGGCACCCGCGCGGCCGAGCTCCGCCGCCGTTGCGTCGCCTTCCTCCGCGACCTCCGGCGCCCCGACGGCGGCTGGCCGATCCACCCCGACGACCGCCGCAGCCACGTGCTGAGCACCGCCTACGCCCTCGGCGGGCTCGCGGCCTGCCCGGGCAGCCTGACCTCCGGCGAGCTCTACGCCTCGACGCTGGCCCTCCTGGCCGGGCAGGGCCGCAGCGGCGGGTTCGTGGCCGAAGCCGACTCGCTCGGCCCGCGCCCGTTCGTCTACGACGTCCCGCTGCTCGCCACGCTCTACAGCGTGTGGGCGCTGGCCCGGGTCCGCGATCTGCTGTCCGGCCGCGCGCATGAAGTGCCGTTCGGCGCGCTCGCGCCCCGCCTGTCCCTCATCGGTCACGACCGGGCCTGGATCACCACCGCCTGAGCGCGGGCCCGAGCCTTGCGCCGACGACATCCGGTGCGAGCGCGCACCCATGAACCGGATGAATTGTCCTCCATGCAGCCGGCGCGGGGTCACACGAGGAACCGCGCGCCGCGGCCGCTGCTCGGCCCCAGCCGCCCCGGCCCCGTCACCGTCGTCGCCCCGATCGACGGCACCGCCCTGCGCCGCTACGCGACCGTCGGCGCCCAGGTCGAGCCCGGCGGCGCCCCGCTGCTCGAGATCGGCGACAAGACCGCGCTGTGGGTGGTCGCCGACGTCTTCGAGGACGACCTCTCGCAGGTCCGCCCGGGCACCGCGGTCCAGCTGCGCTTCCCCGCCGATCCGCGGCCGGTCGCCGGCCGCGTCGTCGGCGTCGGCGCGCTGGTCGACGTCGGCCAGCGCCGCGCCCCGGTCTACATCGCCCTCGCCGACGACACCGCCGCGCACAAGCTCAGCCCGGCATGTTCGTCCGCGCCGACATCGCCGGCCCCGCCGCCGCCGGCGTCACGCTGCCCAAGCAGGCCGTCCTGATCAAGGACGGCGAGACCGCGACCGCCTACGTCGAGGTCGACCTCGGCGTGTTCGAGGCCCGCCAGGTCGTCGTCGGCCACACCGCCGGCGAGCACGCCCAGATCGTCGTCGGCGTGGCCCCCGGCGACCGCGTGGCCGTGTCCGGCGCGCTGCTGATCGACCAGCAGTCTGCGACTGAACTCGGAGACATGTTCAAGCAGGCATGTCCGAAGGGGCATACCCACCCGAACATGTCACTGAGTTCCACATGCGCGAACGGACACGCGCGCCGGCGCACGCCCTTCGGCCCCCGTCACGCCCCGTCGTAGCGGTCGTGGTGCCGCACCCACGCCATCGGGAACTCGAGCCCCTCTTCCTGGCGGCCGAGCGGCGTAATGTCGAGGATCGCGTAGGTCGCCATCACCGGCTCGAGGCCGCGGCCGTACGTGGAATACGTGTGGTAGACGGCGTCGCCCTCGCGCGCGAACACGGACAGCCCCGGCGCCTCCGGGTGGAGGAACGCCTGCGTCGTGTAGTTGTACTCGACCGCCTGCGCCGCGACGTCCGCCGGGTCGAACGACACGTGGAAGTCGTAATTGAAGCTGCTGCCGTGCGACGACAGCCACGGGAACGTCCAGCCCATCCGCGCCCGGAACGCCTCGATCTTGGCCAGCGGCGCCCGCGAGATCGCCGCGAACGCGGTGTCGCGGGCGGCCAGGTGGGCCACGGCCCCGGAGAAATGATCGGAGACGAAGGAGCAGCTCTTGCACCCCTGCTCCCACGACGGATCGAACATGAAATGATAGACGACGAGCTGCCGCTTGCCGCCGAACAGGTCCGACAGGCTGCGCGGGCCGTCCGGCCCGGTGAACACGTAAGGCGCGTCGACGCGGACCCGCGGCAGCGCGCGGCGGGCCGCCGCCAGCGCGTCGTACTCGCGGGTCAACGCCTTCTCGCGCGCCAGCAGCTGCTTGCGGGCGGTCAGCCAGGTCGCTCGATCGACGGCGTCATTCGCGGTGGTCATGGCGGTCCTTTCGTGGTTCGGGTCGACGCTTCGGCTCGCCGGGCCGCGTCGCCCGCACCACCCAGGTGGTCACGGCGGCGCCGGTCCCCGTCGCCGCGGCGACGGTGAGCGCAATGGAGGTCCAACAGGCAGGGCACATGCCGGCAACATAGGCGAGCCGGCTCCGCCTCGCGCGTAACATTCGTGGCGCGATTCACCTCGTGACATTGCCCGACCGGCGGCCCGGCCCCTCCGCTGCCCCGGCCGCGTAACATTCGTGGCGCGATTCACCTCGTGACATTTCCCGACCGGCGGCCCATCCTCGCCGCGTGTCCTCGCCGCCCGACGCCCTCCTCGCCGCCGCCCGCGCCCTCGCCGGCGGCGACCCCCTGCGCGCGCTCGCCGGCGTCGGTCGCGACGACAGCGCCCGCGGCCTCACCCTCCGCGGCATCGCCTACGCCCAGCTCGGCGACCTCGAGCTGGCGCGCGACGCCCTCGCGCGCGCCGTCGACCTCGCCGACGACCCGCTCCTCGCCGCCCGGGCCCGCGCCGCCCTCGTCGAGGTCGAACTCGGCAGCGGCGCCCCGGCCCTGGCCGCTCGCGAGGCCCGGCTCGCCGCCGACGCGCTGGAGCGCCTCGGCGACCCCCGCAACGCCGCCATGCAGCGCCTCGTCCTCGCCCGCGCCGAGGTCCTGCTCGGCCGCCTCAACGAGGCCAGGCGCGCCGTCGAGGCCGTCCTCGCCGGCGACCTCGGCCCCGACCTGCGCGCCGTCGCCTCGCTCGTGCAGGCCGAGATCGCCGTGCGCGCGCTGGCCCCCACCGACGCCCGCAGCGCCCTCGCCCGCGCCCGCGAGGCCATGGCCCACGCCCCGCATCAGCTGCTCGCGCGCACGGTCGAGGCGCTCGAGCAGGAGCTCGCGCGCCCGCTCGCCTCGGTCTGGCGCGCCGGCGTCACCACCGAGGCCGACCTGTTCGCCATCGAGGCGCTGTCGCGCGGCCACCTGCTGCTGGTCGACGCCTGTCGCCGCCTCGCGCTCGGCGGCCGCGTCACCATCCCGCTGGCGCGCCGCCCGGTATTGTTCGCCCTGCTCCTCGAGCTCGCGCGCGCCTGGCCGGCCGCCGTCGCGCGCGACCTGCTCGCCGCCCGCGCCTTTTCCGTCCGCCGCGTCAACGACTCGCACCGGGCCCGCCTGCGGGTCGAGATCGGCCGCCTGCGCAAGCTCATGGACGGCCTCGCCGCGGCCCCGGTCGCCAGTGACGACGGCTACCTGCTCGCCTCGCAGCGCGACGTCGCCGTCCTCTTGCCGCCGACCGACGACGAGGCCGCGCGCCTGGGGCTCTTGCTCGGCGACGGCGCCGCGTGGTCGGCCCAGGCCCTCGCCGAGCACGCCGGCGTGTCGCGGCGGACCGCCCAGCGGGCCCTGCAGCAGCTCGTCGAGCGCGGCGCCGTCGTCCGCACCGGCAAGGGCAAGGACGTCCGCTACACCCGACCCGGCGCCCCGATCGCGTCACGGATGTTACTCCTCGGCCTCGTCCCGGGCGGCTAGACCCGGGGCATGCGACAGCAAATCATGACCCGCGACCATCACCACACTCCCACCCACGCCGCCGAGGTCTGGCGCGAGTACGTGCCGCTCGACGACCGCCCGATCCACGGCGTCACCTTCGACGGCAAGTCGGTGTGGTTCGCCCGCGACGGCGAAATCGTCGCCTTCGACCCGACCTCGGGCGGCGTCGTGCGCCGCTTCTCGATCCCCGGGGCCGACGCCGGCACCGCATACGACGGCGAGCACCTCTATCAATTGGCTCGCGAGGAGATCCTCGTCATCGACCCCGGCGACGGAAAAATTGTCAAACGCCTGCCCGCCCCCGGCAAGGGCGAGGACAGCGGCATGGCCTGGGCCGACGGATATTTGTGGATCGGCCAATGCTATGGCGCGCGGATCCACAAGGTCGACGCGACCACCGGTGAGGTCGTGAAGACCCTTACCTCCGACCGGTTCGTCACCGGGGTGACGTGCGTCGACGGCCAGCTGTGGCACGGCGCGGCAGGCGACGACAAGCCCTGCGAGCTGCGCCGCCTGGCCACCGACGGCACGCCGGAAGAGGTTTTGAGCGTCCCTGTGGCCATGATCGCGGGGGTCGAGGCCGACGGCGCCGGCGGCTTCTGGTGCGCCGGCGAGCAGGGGAAGCTCCGCCGGGTCCGGCGCAAGTCCGCCGACTGAAATGCCGGCCGTGAGAAGTCACGGCCGACAATTTCAATTTCTCCAGATCGAAATCTCGCATGAATCCCGGGTGTGTGTGGCGGACCGTCCAAGGTGCTACCGATTTCGGACCTGCGTCGTTCGACGTTGATCCGCCGCACCGCCCGTGAACACTCATTCCATGTGACCCCCCGCCGCTCCGATTATGGGAGCGGGACCATGGAGACATCATGCGTAGAATCATTAGTGCCACAATTCACTGCTTCTTCCTCGGCCTCGGCCTCGTCGCCGCCTGCGACGCCGGCGATATCACCCCGCAAGAGCCCGGCCGCGAGGCAACTATCGGCTGCGGCGGAATCGACGGCCTCGAATGCCCAGCCGGCCTCGAATGCATCGACGCCAGCGGCGGCGTTTGCCACCCGGAGACCCAGGGCCCCGACTGCGTCGGCGTCTGCGAGCCGATCGAGGGCCTCTGCGGCGGCGTCGCCGACATCGCCTGCGAGCAGGGCTGGGTCTGCCACGACCTCGCCGACGACTGCGACCCGAAGCTCGGCCACGACAATTGCCTCGGCGGCTGCCGTCCGCTCGACCTGGCCGACAAGCCCGCGCCCAAGGTCGAGCCCGAGCCCGAGCCCGAGCCCGCGCCGCTGCCCGAGGGCCTGTGCGGCGGCCCGGTCCACGTCGAATGCGAGGAGGGCTGGATCTGCCACGACCTCGCCGACGACTGCGTCCCCTCGCGCGGCGACAGCGATTGCCTCGGCGGCTGCCGCCCGGCGGAGCCGGGCCCGGACCCCGTCCCGGTCCCCGTCGGCTCGTGCGGCGGCCCCGACCACGTCGAGTGCGAGGAGGGCTGGATCTGCCACGACCTCGCCGACGACTGCGACCCCGCGCGCGGCGGCACCGACTGCCTCGGCGGCTGCCGCCCGGCGGAGCCGGGTCCGGACCCCGTCCCCGACCCCGAGCCCCAGCCCGAGCCCGACCTCTCGTGCGGCGTCGACGGCAAGACGTGCGACGCGGGCCAGATCTGCGTCGACAAGCTCAACGACAAGTGCGACCCGGAGCAGGGCCACGCCAATTGCCCCGGGGTCTGCCGCCAGGTCGAGGCCCCGCCCGTCCAGAGCCCCGTCCAGTGCGGCGGCGTCGGCGGCCTCACCTGCCCCAAGAAGCAGGCCTGCGTCGACGACCCGAGCGACCAGTGCGACCCCGACGCCGGCGACATCGATTGCATCGGCACCTGCCAGGACCGCCTCGCCCCGTGAGCGTTGACCGCGAGTGACGCGCCGCGCCGCCGTTCGTGGCCCCGACGAGCGGCGAGCGGCGAGCGGCGAGCGGACCCGAGCCCGCCGTCTCCAGAATGATAGTATATGTCCCAATGGACATATACTATCATTCTCGTCGCGACGAGCTCTGGCCTCCCCACCGCGAGCCGCGGAACGACGACACATGCCCCCGTGGACATGTGCCATCAATTCCGGCGCGCGCTACTTCTTGCCCTTCCCGCCGCCGCCCTTCGGGCCCCCGCCGCCCTTCGAGCCCCCGCCGCCCTTCGGGCCCCCGCCGCCCTTCGGGCCCCCGCCGTGCATCGACTGCTTCGGCGCGGGCGACCCGCCGTGCGACTTGCCGCCGTGGTGCTTCGCGCCGCCCGACCCGCCGAGCCCGGCCTTCCCGCCGCCGTGGCCCTTCCCGGACCCGCCGCCGCCGAACCCGCCCTGCGCGGAACCGCCGAAGCCGCCCTTCCCGGACCCGCCGCCGTGGCCCTTCCCGGGCCCGCCGAGGCCGCCCTTTCCGTGCCCGCCGCCGTGCCCCTTCGCGTGCCCGCCGAACGCGCCGTGGCCCTCGAAGCCGGCGTGCCCCTTCGCGTGCCCGGGCGGCAGCCCGCCGGTGGCCTTCCAGTGGCCGTGCTTGAGGTGCCCCGGCGGGATCCACCGCCCCGTCTCCGCCTCGACGTAGATGCTGTGGTACATCGGCCGGTCGACCACGAACGCCCACGCCAGCAGCGGCTGGGCCACCACCACCGCGCTCGCCTCGAAGCGCGCCGGCGCGACGAATGTCAACAGGTCGGCGTGGACCGCCGCCCCGGCCGAGAAGCGGACCCCGGCCGAGAAGCTGGCCGAGAACGACACCTCGCTGGTGGCCCGGCTCGCCACTACCGTCGCGGTCGCCAGGTCGACCGCGTGGACCACCGTCGCCCGCGACGACGGGATCACCTTCATCTGAAAGTCGACCCGCGCGTCGCTGCGGACCTCGACCACCTCGACGTGATCGATCTGCCCGTCGGCGTCGATGTCGATGCGGTTGATGTTCGCCTCCGGGTCGTTGACCGCCAGCTCGAGCTCCTCCGCGGTCTCGATCGTCCCGCCCTGGACCAGCGCGGTGACCTCGGCCAGGCGGAAGCTGTCGGCCTGCAGCTCGATCGACGCGCTCGCCGGCGCGGTCGCGACGATCGCGACGTCGGCCTCGGCCTCGGCCGCGACCGCCGCCGCCGCGACCTCGGCCTCGGCCTCGGCCTCGGCGTTGGACTGGGCCTGGGCGACGATGGCGGCGTCACAAGCGGTGAACAGGAGGAGCGCGGAGGTGGCCAGGATCGTTCGTCCCATGCCCCCTAGACCGGCGCCACCCCCGCGCTTCCAACCGGGGTCAGCCCGGCTCCAGCACGTGGCAGCAGCCGGTCTTGCAGTAGAAGCCCTCGGGGCAGTCGCTCTGGCCCATGTCGTCGATCTCGCACGGTTGGGCGTCGCCCTCGCAGGTGGGGTCGTCGCAACCCGGGGGTGGCTCGGTCTCGCCGAAGCAGACCTCGCACTGCTCCGGCTGGCACTCGTCGTCGCAGTCGAGGTTCTTCGTGCATTGCTGACACGAATCGATCTGCGCCAGCGAGCAGTCCTGGTCGCCGAGGAAGATGTCGTAGGTCATCCCCTCGACGACCACCGTGCAGCAGCCGAAGCAGTCGCAGCCGTTCGGCACCTGGCACTCGTCGAGGCACTGCTGCGGCTGCTCCATCGGGCAGTTGTTGAAGTCCTCGTCGTAGGGGCACTTGTCGCCGCCCGGGCTCAGCGGGTCGCACTTCAGGTTCCACGCGCAGTCGCCGGCCCCGCCGCCCGAGTTGCCGTCGAAGAAGCAGTCCTGCTTGCACGGGTCCATGTTGTCGCCGGGCAGGCCGGTGGCGAACGTGTCCTCGCGGTCGTCGCACGGCGACACGCACTCCGGGTCGGCCTGGTCGACCAGGCCGTCGCCGTCGTTGTCCATGCAATCGCCGCAGGCGTAGATCCCCCCGTCGCACTGCAGCGGGACGCAGGACCCTCCGCCGGTGGTGGTGGTCGTCGTCTCGGTCGCCGTCACCGGCTCGGTCGTCGAGTCCGAGGTCGTCGTGCTCGTCGTCGTGCTCGTGCTCGTGCTCGTCGTCGGCTCGGTCGTGGTCGGCTCGGCCGTCGTGCTGGTCGTATTGTCGGTCCCGGTGGTCGGCCCCGCGGTCGTCATCGCCGACATCGTCGTGCTGTCCGACGCGGTGCCGGTCTCGCTGGCGACCTGAGTCTCCGTCTCGCCCTTGCTCGGCCCGTTGCAGGCCAGCAGCGCACATACTCCGAGGACATGAATATTTCGCATATGCAGATGCTCTCGCCGGTCGCGCGCAAAAGCAATCGCCGTTTTCGCGCGGGCCGGCGTCACACTGCAACACGTACCACCGCGACGGCAGAGCCCGCTGGACGCGCGCGGGCCCGCCGAGCGCCTGTGATCATTCGACCACGAACACCCCGCGCAGATCCTCGGTGGCCGACAGCGGCACCCCCCCGCCGTCGAGCGAGATCGCCCGGAATTGATAGTAGAGCCCCTTCGTCAGCGCCGGCCCCTCGTACGGCACCTGCACCGTCTTGCTGCCCGAGACCCCGGGCACCATCGTGTTCTCCCACAGCAGCTCGCCGAACACGTCGAACACGCGCACGATGTAGCTCTTCTCGCTCGAGTCGTCGTCGAACTCGAAGGTCGGCGTCGCGGAGGTCGCCGTCGGCTCCTCGGCCCCTGGCGCGACGACCGCGAGCGCCTCGGTGACCTTGAACCCCGCGTCGACCGTCACCGCCTCGCCGGCCGCCACGGTCACCTCTTGCAATTCGGTGCCGCCGATCGACGTGTCCGGATCGCGCACCAGCCGGTCGTTCTCGAACGCGGCCAGCACCTTGTAGGTGCCCGCCGGGACGCCGGGGATCCGGAACGTCCCCGTGACGTCGGGCTCGATCCCCGGGTCGGGCGACCGCAGCCCGAACGGCACCGGCCCCCGCTCGAGCGTCTTATTGAACACGCTGACCGGCACCAGCACCACGCTCGTCACGCTGCCGCCCGGCGCGTTGACGATCTGCACCGTCCCGCTCACCGCGCCGAGGTTCTCCTCGCCCTCCGCGACCGCCGCGAGATCGACCGCCTCGAGGTCGGCGTCCGCCACCTTGGTCGTCGTCGACGCCAGCTCGAGCCCGCGCCGGTAGCCGCGGATCGCCGCGTCGCCGGCCTGCACGTTGAAGATCGTGTACGCGCCGGTCCGATCGGCCACCCCGTACTGGGCCTCCGCGTCGCCGCTCACGCCCTCCGCGACCACCAGCGTCCCGCCCGGCTGGGCCCCGCCGACCGTGCCCGTCACCGTCACCCCGCCGCGCAGCGCCTCCGGCAGCATCACCAAGCCGACCGTCGTCAGCGGCCCCTCGATCACGCTGGCCTCGAGCTCCTCGTCGTACGCCGCCTCGGCCGCGTTGATCGGCAGCGCCACGCGGATCCCCGACGGGAACGGCAGGTAGTCGCGGGCGAACGCCTGCAGCGTGTAACTGACGCTGCTCGCCAGCTCGCCGTCGGGCTGACGCGGCGCGCTGACCTGCAACTCGTAGTGGCCCATCGCGTCGGTCACCGCGACCTCGCCGAGCGGCGCGCCGGTGCGATCCTGCCCGTTGACGAGCGCCCCCTCGAGCGGCTCACCGGTCTGCAGATCGATCACCATGCCGTGGATCTGCAGCGGCTCGCCGCAGACCCACACGTCCGTCTCGCCGTCGACCGGATCGCAAGCGAGGCCCTCGGCGCAGTGCGGGCCGTCGGCCGCGGCCGGGTCGACCAGCGGATCGCAAGGACCGCCCTTCGCCGAAGGCTCGGTCACGTCGAGCTCCTTCTCCTTGCAACTCGCAAGACCGATCGTGAGCATCGACCCGTACGTCAGGACCAGGATCTTTCGCATCTTACGGATTGGACCACCCCTGCCCCGCCGATTCCAAGGCTGATCGACCGGTCACCGCGAGTTCGCGCGCGCCGCCCGCCTCACCCGGGCTCGATCGGCTGGCAGCAGCCGGTCGAACAGAAGAAGCCCTCCGGGCAATTCGACACCCCGTCCTTGTCGACCATGCACGGGGTGTCGTCCGCGTCGCAGCCCGCCTCCTCGCACCCCTCCGGCAGCTCGTCCTCGCCGAAGCACAGCTCGCACTTCTCCGGCTCGCAGACGTTGTTGCACGACTCCTGGAAGGTGCACGACCCGCACGCTTCGACGTTCGACAGCGAACAGTCCGGCGCCGAGCCGAGGAAGATGTCGATCGTCCCGTTCGGGGTCTCGACGCGGCAGCAGCCGAAACAGTCGCAGCCGTTCGGGACCAGGTCGGCGCAGACCTCGAGGCACTCCGGCGGCACGTTCGGCTCGCACTCCTGCTTGTACGCGCAGCCGATCAGCTCGCCGGGGTTCTGCGGGTCGCACTGCAGGTCGTACTCGCACTTGTCGTTGCCGACGCCGCTGTCGAGGTCCCAGTAGCAGTCGTTCTTGCAGTCGAGGTTCTGCCCCGGCAGGTTGGTCTGCAACGAGCTCTCGCTGTCGTCGCACGGGCTCGTACACTCCTTGTCGCCGCCGTCGATCGCCCCGTCGCCGTCGTTGTCGATCGCGTCGCCGCACTCGTAGATCTTGCCGCCGCACGCCACCGGCATCGGCATCCCGCCGCCGGTCGTGGTGGTGGTGGTGGTGGTGGTGGTGGTGGTGGTCGTCGTCGTCGTCTCGGACGGCTCCGTCGTCCCGACCGTCGGCCCCGTGGTCGTGACCGGCTCACCGGTGGTCGTCGGCTCCGGGGTGCCCGTGGTCGTGGACGTCGTCGTCGTGTCGCCGACGGTCGTCGTCGTCCCCGTGGTCGTCTGGGTGCCCGTCCCGGTCTCGGTCTCGGTGCTCCCAGGCGACTCCGAGGTGCAGCCGACCATCAACCCACAAAATACGGACAAACTGTACGCAAAGACATTTCGTCGCATCGGCGAATTCGACAGGCTCCAGAGCGCCGCTTCCAACCCTTTCTCACAACGAGATGTCGATCGCGAAGACTCCGTAGTCGGAGGTCGCCGTACCGGTCACATGAATCGTCCCGACCTTCCGGCGGATCGTCCCGTCGGGCGCCTCTTCCGTCTGGCCCATGACGTCGAGGTCGAGCGCGACCGTGCCCGCGAGCTCGCCCGTCATCGCGAACTCGCCGCTGAAGCTGCCCGTGAAGGTCCCGTTCGGCAGGTCGCGCAGGCTGAGGTCGAGCAGCGCGGGCCCGCCGTCGTAGGCGACGTCGAACATGTCCTCGACCGGCCCATCCGAGTAGTCGGTGAGGGTGACCTGCAGGTCCATCTCCTTGTTGTTCGACGCGCCCTGGTCGACCTTGCCGCCGACCACCACCGTGCCGGACAGGTCGCCGGCCGCCATCTGCTCGGGGATGTTGGCGTTCGAGGCGGCGTTGAAGCCGTCGAAGCCGAGCTTGATGGCGCGGTCGACCGCGCGGTCGAGCCCGAGGTAGGCCCGCCGCGCCGACTCCGGGTCGGCCACGCCGTCGTCCGGCCGACAACTTGCGATCACGAGGGACAACGTGGCGCACGTGGCCGCGCGCGCGAAAATCGGCCTGGTGAGCGAGGGCATGTCTGCGGGCTGTGACAGGCTCGCCCGCCCGGATTCCAAGCGGATCCACCCGCGCCGCCGCCGCCGTCACAGGGGTTTGTGCCGCATGCGCAGGGCGTTGCCGACGACCGACACCGAGCTGAGGCTCATCGCGGCGCTGGCGAGCATCGGACTCAGGAGCAGGCCGAAGACCGGGTACAGCACGCCCGCGGCGATCGGCACGCCGACCAGGTTGTAGAAGAACGCGAACGCCAGGTTCTGGCGGATGTTCGCGAGCGTCTGCACGCCGAGGGTCCGCGCCCGGGCGACCCCGCGGAGGTCGCCGTGCAACAGGGTGATGCCGGCGCTGGCGATCGCCACGTCGGTGCCGCTGCCCATGGCGATCCCGACGTCCGCCCGGGCCAGCGCCGGCGCGTCGTTGACCCCGTCGCCGGCCATCGCCACCCGCCGGCCCTCGCGCTGCAGGCGGGCCACGAACGCCGCCTTGTCGGCCGGCGAGCAATCGGCCGCGACCTCGTCGATCCCGAGCCCGCGCGCCACCGCCTCGGCCGTCGCGCGATGATCGCCCGTCAGCATCACCAGGCGCAGCCCCTGCCCGCGCAGGCGCCCCAGCGTCTCGTCCGCGCCGGGACGCACCGGGTCGGCGACGCCGAGCAGGCCCGCGAGCGCGCCGTCGACGACCACGAACATCACCGTCGCGCCGCGCTCGCGGTGGGCGCCGGCGCGGCTCGTCACGCTCGCTGCGTCGAGCCCCAGCGCGCGCACCAGCTCGGCGTTGCCGAGGGCGACGCTGCGACCCTCGACCACCCCGACCACGCCGCGCCCCGCCTCCGCGCGGAACTCTCGCACCGCCGCCAGCGGCAAGCCGCGCTCGCGCGCCGCCGCCACGACCGCCGCCGCCAGCGGGTGCTCGCTGCCCTGCTCCGCGCTGGCCGCCAGGCGCAGCAGCTCGTCGGCCCCCAGCGCCCCGAGCGGCTCGACGACCCGCAATTGCGGCCTCCCCTCGGTGAGCGTGCCCGTCTTGTCGAACACCAGCGTGTCGACCCGCGCCAGCGTCTCGAGCGCCGCCGCGTCGCGCACCAGCACGCCCGCCGCGGCCCCGCGCCCGGTCGCCACCATCACCGACATCGGCGTCGCCAACCCGAGCGCGCACGGACAGGCGATGATCAGCACCGCCACCGCGTTCATCAGCGCCATCGGCAATCGCGGCTCCGGCCCCACCCACCACCAGCTCACGAAGGTGAGCGCCGCGATCAGCATCACCGCCGGCACGAACACCGCCGACACGCGATCGGCCAGCCGCTGGCTCGGCGCCCGGCTGCGCTGCGCCTCTCCGACCATGCGCACGATCTGGGCCAGCACCGTCGCGCTGCCGACCTTCTCCGCCCGCATCACGAGCGTGCCCTGGCCGTTGAGCGTGCCGCCGACCACGGGGTCGCCCGCGTGCTTCGCCGCCGGCAACGGCTCGCCCGTCAGCATCGACTCGTCGACCGCGCTCTTGCCGTCGACCACCGCCCCGTCGACGGGAATGCGCTCACCTGGCCGAATGCGCAGGTGGTCGCCGACCGCGACCTCCGCGATCGGCACGTCGACCTCGCGCCCGTCCGGCTCGACGCGGCGGGCGTACCGCGGCGCCAGCCCGAGCAGCGCGCGCACGGCTTCGCCGGTGCGCTGGCGGGCCCGCAGCTCCCAGATCTGCCCCAGCAGCACGAGGCTGACGATCACGCTCGCGGCCTCGTAGTAGACCGCCGGCGCCCCCCCGTGCCCGGCCGTGTGCGGCCCCGGCACCGGCGCGATCGTCATCACCACGCTGTACACGAAGGCCGCCGCCACCCCGAGCATGATCAGCGTGAACATGTTGAGGTGACGCGAGCGCAGCGACGCCGCCCCGCGGGCCAGCAGCGGCCAGCCGGCCCACAGCACCACCGGCGCCGCCAGCACCAGCTCGATCCACGCCAGCGCCGGCCCGAGCGCGCGCTGCACCGGCTGGCCGGGGATGATGTCCGACATCGCCAGCACCAGCACCGCCAGGCTGGCCGGCAGCGTCCAGGCGAACCGCCGCTCGAAGTCGACGAGCTCGGGGTTTTCCCCCTCTTCGAGGCTCGGCACTTTCGGCTCGAGCGCCATGCCGCAGATCGGGCACGTCCCCGGCCCGACCTGCACGACCTCGGGGTGCATCGGGCAGGTGTATTCGCCGCCGGGGACCTCGGCGGGCGCCGGCCGCGGCGCGAGGAACGATTCGGGCGCCGCCGCGAATTTCTCCCGACAGCGAGGATTGCAGAAATAGTAAGTCCGTCCCGCGTGGGCGTGGTGGCCGCCTCTGGCCGCCGCCGGGTCGACCGTCATGCCGCACACGGGGTCGATCGCGGGCGCCGCGGGCCGCGGCGCGAGGAACGATTCGGGCGCCGCCGCGAATTTCTCCCGACAGCGAGGATTGCAGAAATAGTAGGTCCGTCCCGCGTGGGCGTGGTGGCCGCCCCTGGCCGTCGCCGGGTCGACCGTCATGCCGCACACGGGGTCGACCGTCGGGGCCGGGTGGTGGTGATGCGTGGTCATGGTAGCGAGCGGACGCAGCCCCCTGCGGTGCATTACACCCCCCGGCCCGCGTCGCTCGCGCCGCGCGAGCGGCCGCCTCGCCGCCGCCCCGACCGCGTCGTCTGCGGCCCCGCGCCGCTTTGCGGGGCGAGCGCCGGTGCGCCGCCCGGGGGCGGACGAACCGCGCCTGCCGCGCGGCAGCAGGGCCGCGAGTGACCGAATTTGCTCGTACATGTCCCGAGGGACATGCCGGCTTCGGCCGGGACGACTCGGCGCCCCTCAGCCCGGCGGCATGAAGCCGTCGCAGGCCTCGGCGATGCCCGCGATCGCCTCGTGGAAGAACATCTGATAGTTCGCGGCGCAGATCTGGCCGACGCTGCCGTAGGTGAACATCTCGGTGAATTCGGTCAAGCGCTCGCCGATCTCCGCCGCGTCCATGCAGGCCGGGTTCTTCGGGCCGATCAGCGACAGCACCACGATGTTGCTCTCGACCCCGCCCTTGAGCGCCGTGAGCGCATTGAACCATTGCGGCGGGTCGCCGGCCGAGCCCTCTTCTTCCTCGTCGGTGATGATCACCAGCACCAGCAGCGCGTCCTCGCGCACGAACTGCTCGTTACACCCGCCGGGGGCCGCCAGATCGGGGCCCAGGGCCGCCAGCGCCGCGTCGATCGGCATCTCGTCGCCGCTGCCGTCGATCCCGACCTGGGCCGCGCAGGTGAAGCTCGTCGGCAGGTCGTCGGCCTCCGTCATGAAGCGGTGGCCGCTCACGAACGGCCCGCACACCGCGTCGCTGGCGCCCTCGGCCCCGGTCGTCTGGGTCACTAGGGCGCCGAGCGTGTCGGCGCAGGCCGGCTCGTTGTGCTCGTAATCGTCGGTCGAGACCACGCCGATGTGCAGGCTCTCGGCGTCCGCGAGCTCCTGCTGGATCTCGCTGACGAACGTGGGGAAGCTGGCCACCAGGTTGACCTGCTCCTGCTTCATGCTGCTCGAATTGTCGACCACGAACAGCAGGTCGATCTTGACGCACGGCTTGGCCTCCTGCGCCCCCGGGTCGACCGGGTCCGGCGAATCGCCGAGGTCGAACTTCGGCCCCGAATCGGACGGCGCCTCGCCCCCGGGCGGCGCCTCCTCGGTCGCGCCGGTGTCCCCGCCGGCGCCCGTGCTCGTGCCGTCCGAGGTCGTGGGCGCCGCGTCGGGCCCCTCCCCGGTCGTCGTCGACGACGACGCCTCCGGTGAGGTCCCTGGCGACACCGTGGTCACCGCTCCGAGCGAGGCGCCCACCGACGCCGAATCTCGCCCCCCGTCGTCGCCGCAGCCTGCGCCGAAAAGACCCACGCACACCGGGACCGCCAGAGCCGCACGACGGATGAATTGCCGATTGCCGAGATTCATCAGACCCACCTCCAATCTCCACAATCCGCTCTGCCCACGCCGGCGGTCAACGCCGCGGTCTCGACGCCGACGCATGACCGCGCCTCACGCCGAATGGTCGCATGCCTCGAGAGACATGTTCATTTCGCCATGTCCCACATCGAAGCCACGCGACGGCGCCGGCCCAGCGGCCCGTCCGCCGCGGCGGCCCGCGCGCCGCGCTTCGCAGTCTTCGCATGCAGGGCCAGTTTCTGGGCACAAAACCAGCGCAAACTCACTTTGAATCCAGATCCCTCCGGCGCTCGTGAAGCCGACTGCGCAACTTTCGCCGCTCGCTGACCTGCTTCCGCGCGTTTATCGCGCGGCCGAGTCCGGCGATGCCCGAGGAGTTCGGGCAAGCGCGGTCGCGAGCGGGCGGCCCGCCTTCAGCGCGCCGCGCGCGACGCATCGACGCTCCCTCCGCGCCCGGCAATCGTCGTGGCAGTTCGATCAGCGCCGGACATCCCTCGCTCGCGGCCTGCCCCCGCCGCAATGCTCTCGACGCCAGAACGACCATCATCTATTCGTTGCCGATGGAACAGGTCGGGCGCTCGCATTTGCCAGCGGCAGATTGGTCTTCGGCTGCTTGCATCCGGCCCGACTTCGATCGAGCAGAACAGCTCGCCCCGTACGGCTGCCGCCGAGCCGTCTTCCTCGCGCCCTGGGCATCGCGCACCGGAAGCGGCTTCGTCCCCGCGGCCTCGCTCGCCGCCTCGTCCACGCGAGCCCCCGAAGAGGTCGCGTCTCCCCACGGGCGAAACCGCCCGGCCCCCATGGACGCCCACGCACCCGCGCCCGGGGCGGGCCGTGTCTGCGATCACCGCTGGGCGTCTCCCCGATCATTCGGCCCTCGCGCTCGCACGGCCAAGATCGCTTGACGGGCCGCGGCGGCCTCCGTCAGGCTGCTCGCATGCCCGCTCGACACGGATCGTCTTGCAAGCCGCTGCAGGTCCTCGCCCGCCTGGCCGCCGTCGCATTGGTGGCAGCGCCCGCAGCCGCCGCCCACGCCGCGGTGTGTTATCAGCTCCCGTTCCCCAACCCCAACCTCGCCGACGGCTGGGGCAGCACCTGCTGCGGCCGCACCAGTCCGCACCGCGGCGTCGACTTTCCGCAGGCCTCCGGCACCCCGATCCCCGCGGTCGCCGACGGCGTCGTCGCCCTCAATCAATGGTCCGGGTGCCTCGGCAACGTCGTCGTCGTCCAGCACGCCGACGGCATGTTCTCCGGCTACAGCCACATGGTCGCCGCCTCGCCGCTGGGCGTCGGCACCCCGGTCACGAAGGGCCAGCAGGTCGGCCAGGTCGGCAACACCGGCAGTTGCTCGCAGGGCGCGCATCTTCACCTCACCATGGCGCCCGCCGTCAACGGCGTGTTTCAGGGCACCACCGTCGACCCGTACGCCTACATCATCGAGCGGCTCGAGTGCAACCTCGCCCCGATCGGCTACCTCGACGAGACGGGCTGCGAGCACATCGTCGGCTGGTCGCAGGACCCGACCGCGCCCGACTCGGTCATCCCCACCCACCTCTACTTCGACGGCCCCGCGGGCGACCCCAACGCCGTCGGCGTCGCCATCGACGCCGACGTCCACCGCGACGACCTGTGCATGGCGATCGGCTCGTGCCAGCACGGCTTCCGCATGCCCACCCCGCTGAGCGTGCAGGACGGCCAGCCGCACGCCGTCCACGCCTACGGCATCGACACCCAGGGCGGCAACAACCCCGAGCTCGGCTCGAGCCCGCGGACCCTCCAGTGCCCGCCGCCGCGGCTCACCGGCGTGCGGCGGCGCGTGGCCAGCGTCGACGTCCTCGGCGCCTGGCAGTTCTCGACCTTCGCCGACATGGTCACGCTGAGCGACGCCCAGGTCGACGTGTTCGAGCTCGGCATCGACATCCCGGCCGCGCCGACCCTGGTGCGCGCCGACGACGGCAGCCCCGAGGTCTGGCTGCTCGACGGCGCCGACCTGCAGCGGCGGCGCCACGTCCCCGACCTCGCGGTCGCCGAGGCCTGGCACCTGCAGCTCGACACCGCCGCCGTGTGGCCGGCCGCCGAGCTGCTCGCGCTGCAGGAGGCCCCGCCGCTGCGCCCGCGTCCCACCCTCGTCAAGGGCGACGGCGACGCGATCTGGCTGCTCGACGTCGACCTCGATCCGGCCCCGGCCGGCACCGCCGGCGAAAGTGACAGCGCCGGCGAGCCGACCACCAGCCACACCGACGGCGACACGGGCCCGGGCCCCGGCACCGACTCGAGCAGCAGCGGCCCGGAGGGCCCCGCCAGCGCCGGTCTGCCGCCCGGCTTCGGCAGCGACGAGGGCTGCGGCTGCGCCAGCAATTCATCGGGCTCGACCGCCTGGCTCGGCGCCCTCGTGCTCCTGATGGGCACCCGCCGTCGCCGCGCCCGGTGACTCGCCGGGGCCGGGGCCACGCCGCGTGAAGCCGCTCGGCCCCGGGAACGCAACGGGCCACACGGGCCCCAATTCCGCCGAATCCTGTCCGAAAAGACCCGCCGGTTTCGACCGCTCTCGGGAGAGTTTCAGCGACCCGCCCGCGCCGGCAGGCGCCCGGTCAAGAGCTTGTCTTCGCCTTCGAGCAGCTCCATCGTAAAGAAGACGATGCCCGAGAGATCCTCACCGAGGATGTGGATATCGACGAAGTTCGGGTGCTGCAGCTGCGCAATCATCTGTGCCTCTCGAAGGAAGCGCTCGACAAACGATCGATCACGCGCCAATTCCGGGCTCAGCACCTTGAGCGCATGACGTTGTCCCAGCAGCGTATCCTTGGCAACGTACACGCTGCCCATCCCGCCGTGGCCGAGCACGTCATCGAGTCGGTAACATCCCCCAGCACGGTCCCAGGCAAGGGATCCTGGCGACCCTGGGGCTGCACCTTCGAGCCTTCCTACACCTTCTCGCCGACTTTCGCCAGCGGAGGTCGCGGCGCGAAACAGAACCCGTGACCGAATGCGCGTAGTTACGTCCTCTGCCGCCTATCCCATGTGCAGCAGCAGCAGAAGTTGCCGCTCGAGTCATGGGAGCGCGCAGAAGGTGGTCTGCATACATCTTCAGTTCGGCCCCGTCGTGCCCATTTAAAAACGCGTTCCCAACCCCCTCCGCGTTCACTGCCGCGCATCCAACGGCGCCACCTGGCGCATCACCCACGTGAATGTCCGCGCAGGGCTGACGGCGCTGGTCTCCCGCGCTTCTGCCTGCGAAGGGCACTTTTGAGCCCCATCGGTCGAGAGGCGACAAGACCGACGATCCAACGACCAGGAGTGGACGGTCGCGACAGCCTATTCGGCAAGCAGCGCCTGGAAACGAGATTCGTCGAGGCCGCGGTGGGAAACGAAGTCGATGAAGAAAAAACAGGGAGCGCGTGAGCCGATGGCTCGAGCGAGCTGCTCTTTGCCCGCCTCTGCAGGGACGAAGCCTCGTTCCACGGCGTGGCTCTGGCGATGCGACCGACCCGCTGAGGCGAGCGCACGCGTGCCTGAATGCCAGACGACCCGGAGCTTCCGCGCAGCCGAGGCAGCGATGCCTGTGCTGCGAGCCGCTCCGTCGAGACGAGCGCGACCCATGCTGTGATGCTTCAGGTACCTGATTCAGACATGCTGATAAGGACAGGTTCGTAACGTCATCTCCATCGGGAGCCATCTGACCCGGCCACCCGTCCGGTTTTGAATTTGAAAGCCAAAGTTGATCCTACCTCACGCCCTCAGGCCCGCATGGGGCATCCGCGGCGTGTTGACCCAAGTTTTTGAAAACTGTTATCAGCAAACGGCGACGCGAGACCGCGCACGCGTCGCGCCCGAGGCACCTCATGATCGCTCGTCGTTCGACCTCCATCCTCCTCACCGCTGTCCTCTCGCACGCCGCCTGCGGCGACGACGGGGCCACCAGCGCGAGCGACACCGCCGACACCACCACCACCACCGGCAGCACCGGCACCACCACCGACGACGACCCGACCGCGGCGCCGACGACCACGACGACGACCGGCACCGGCCTCACCGAGGGCGAGACCGGCACCACCGAGCCGGTCACCTCGACCACCGTCGACGTCACCACCGGCACCACCAGCAGCACCACCACGCTCGACACCACCGGCGACACCACGAGCACCACCCCTGGCGACACCACCACCGGCGACACCACGACGAGCACCACCACGACCACCGGCGCCGTCGACGACACCGCGCCTGTCGTCGTCCTCGCGCGGCCCTTCGACAACGTCCACCTCGCCAGCCGGCGGCTCGTCGTCACCGGCGAGGCCACCGACGACGTCGAGGTCGTCGCCGTCGACCTCGTGGTCAACGGCGAGGCTCCGGTCGCCCTGCCCGTCGTCCCCGGACCTGTCCTCGAGTTCAGCGCCGACCTCCGCCTGCGGCGCGGCTGGAACACCGTCGAGCTGATCGCCCGCGACGCCGCCGACAACAGCGGCAGCAGCGTGCGGCACGTCCACGTCGGCGTGCCCGTCGCGGCAGGCGGCGCCCACTCGCTCGCGCTCACCGGCGGCGCGGCCTGGGGCTTCGGCCGCAACAACGAGGGCCAGCTCGGCGTCGGCGACCTCGTCGATCGGCTCGAGCCCGCGGCGATGCTGGACCTCGACGACGCCGTCTCGCTGTCGGCCAACCTCAACCACTCGCTGGCCGTCACCGAGAGCGGCGCGGTCAAGGTCTGGGGCCGCAACGACGAGGGCCAGCTCGGCCAGCCGCCCGGCGCCGACGTCTCGACCCCGGTGGCCCTCGACCTGCCCGAGGTCGTGCTCGTCGCCGCCGGCCAGCGCCACAGCCTCGCGCTCACCGAGGACGGCCAGGTGTGGTCGTTCGGCCTGAACAACGCCGGCCAGCTCGGCCGCGACGGCGACTCGCTGCCCGCGGTCGTACCTGGCCTCGAGGACATCGTCGCCGTCGCCGCCGGCGGCACCTACTCGCTCGCCGTCGACGGCAGCGGCGCGGTGTGGGCGTGGGGCAACAACGCCGACGGCCAGCTCGGCGACGGCATGACCCTCGACTCACCTGTCCCGAAGGCCATCTCGATGGTCGACGCCGCGGCGGTCGCCGCCGGCAAGGCGCACACCCTCGCCGTCGCCCCGCTGGGCGGCCTGGCCGCCTGCGGCCTCAACGTCTCCGGTCAGCTCGGCGACGGCTTGAACGCCGACAACGAATTGCTGCCGGTCGCCGTGCCGGAGTTCGCCGACGTCCTGACCGCCGCCGCCTCCGGCAACCTCTCGCTCGCGCTCGCCGGCGACGCCGCGCTGTGGGCCTGGGGGCAGAACTTCTCCGGCCAGCTCGGCCTCGGCGACGACGCCGACCGCCCCGCGCCGACCCTGGTCCCCGGCCTGCCCCCCGTGCGGGCGATCGCCGCCGGCTTCGCGCACACCGTGATCCTCGACGAGAACGGCGGCGTCTGGGCCTGGGGCCTCAACTCGTTCGGCCAGCTCGGCAAGGGCGACTCCGGCAACGCCACCAACAGCGCGGTGCCCCTTCTGGTCAGTCTGCCCTGATTCGTCCGTGAAGGGAGAACACATGTTCGTTAGGACATCTCCTCAATCCCCCTCCGCTCGCCCCGTCGCGGCCGCTCGTCTCGACCTCCGTCAGCACGGGCTCGACGACGGAGCAGGACATCGCGCGCAGCACCGTCACTGTACCAGCGGCGGCGTGACCGTCTTGGTGTCCGTCAACGTCTTGAGGCCTACATCGCGGTCGAGGAAGGCGAATCCCTCGTGCTCTACGAGCCCGCGAGCGGCGACCCGAACCTCCTGTCGCACGGACGGTGCCGTCGCCGAGGCCGCGCATCGGGAGGAAGCAGTCGACGGCAGATGCACGGAGCGGTCCTCCCACTGACTCCACCCGATCACAACCCCGGCGCCGACGCCCTCGGCATCTGCCTGGGCTGATCGCCGAGGCTGTCCAATCGGACATGCCCCGAGCGTCAGCCGCGCGGCACGCATGAGCCCACGCGTCCGCACCCGACGCTCGCGCTCGTGATGCGTCCCGAACGTACGCGCGCACTGGCCTCATCCGGTCGCGTGCGCTACCGTGACGGTCGCATGCGACCTTCAGGCCTCCGGGTCCTCATCGGCGTCCTGCCGTGCGTGTCGCCATGCCTTGTGGGCGCCTGTATCCCCGTCGAGCCCGAATGGGTCGTCACCGACGCCCGCTTCCGCGGCGTCAAGGTCGAGGTCGTCGAGCCCGGCGGCTATGCGTCGCTGCTCAACGTCCCCGCGGGCAAGCGCCGCGCGACCCTGCTGCCGCTCGACACCGTCGAGTTCACTTGGCACGTCACCGCCCCGGAGGGCGAGCTGCCGCCGCCGATCTGGCTCGTCTGCGACAACAATTGCATCGACTCCGCCGTCAACAACGCCATCGTCCAGCTCGACTTCGTGGCGCTGAAAGACTGCCCCGTGCCGCTCCCGCTCTCGCCCCCCGAGACCTGTCGTCTCGGCGAGGGCTGGCAGCTCCGCGCCGGGCTCGCGGGGGCCTTCTCGGCCGGCGGCGACATCCCGTACCTCCTCCCGCTCATCGTCATCGGCAGCCGGCAGCCGGACCTCGCGCCCGCGTCCTGCCTCGAACGCCTGAGCACGCGACCGGTCCCGCCGTCCGAATCCTGCCTGTTCAGCAGGACGCACGTGTACTTCGCCCGAGCTGGGCCGCCCTCCCGTTCGGCGACGCGCCCGCGCTCCCGCGGGAGATCCGCGAGCAGGAGGTCGACACCAACCCCGAGATCACCGCGTTCGCCGTCACCCGCGAGCGCGGCGGCACGCGCATCGAGCTCGTCGCCGACGTCGGCGCCGAGGTCCCGGTACGTCGCGGCGAACGAATCACCGTCGAGCCGATCTTCGCCGCCGGCTCCGCGCAATCGTATTACATCATGGTCAACGGCGAGGAGGGCAAACCCTGGTCGGGCGAGCCGTCGCTGCGCAAGGAGTCGCTCCAGTGGCGCGGCTGGTTCAGCGCCCCGATCGACGGTTACGAGGGGGAGGTCGCCCCCTGGCACGCCGATTTGCAATGGACCGTCCCGCACGACGTCGTGCCGACCACGCTTTACGTCGACGTCAGGGACGGACGTGGCGGATTCGACTTCGCCGAGCTGCGCTTCGTCGCCGACGGCTCCGACCGATGATCCTCGGCCTCCTCGCCCACCTCGCCGTCACCGCCCCGCTCGCGGCGCCCGCAGCCGTGGAGCGCCCCGGCCGCGCCGTCGCGCAGGGTCAGCTCCGCAGCGCCGGCGAGCGCACCCCCGTCGCTGGCGCGCGCGTCATCGCCACCGCGCGCCGCGGCCTCCAGTGGCAGCGCTCGGCCGTCTCCGGGCCCGACGGGCGGTTCGCCCTCGAGGACCTCCCCAGCCAGGACTTCAACCTCGTCATCGTCGCCGCCGGTCACCATCGACTCGAGCAACCGACCCCCGCGAGCTTCTGGCGCCGCCGCAAGCCGCCGGTGATCTACCTGCAACCCGTCGGCAACGGCGACTATCGCACGATCGTCCAGCAGGAGCGCGTCACCCGCCCGAGCGCGACCAGCACCCGGCTCTCGCCCGAGGAGATCGGCAACCTCCCCGGCAGCCAGGGCGACCCATTGCGCGCCCTACAAAATTTGCCCGGCGTCGCCCGTGTCCCGGGCGGCCTCGGTCTGCTCATTCTCCGCGGCGCCGCCCCCAATCAGTCGCAGGTGTTCTTCGGCGAGCACCCGCTGCCGCGCGCCTTCCACATCCCCGGCCTCGCCAGCGTCGTCCAGCCTGGCGTCCTGCAGAACCTCGAGTACGTGCCCGGCAACTTCTCCGCCCACTACGGCAACGCCGTCGGCGGCCTCGTGCACCTCACCCCGCGCGTCGGCCGGCGCGACGGCGTGCACGGCCACGCCAAGCTCGACATCACCTCGGTCGGCGCCCTGGTCGAGGGCCCGTTCGGCAAGGGCGGCTCGGTGCTGTTGGCCGCCCAGCGCGGCTACCTCGACCTGGCCCTCAAGGCCCTGCCCGACGACGTCGTCGCCGACGATTTCCTCGCCCCGCGCTACCACGATTATCAACTCATCATCGACCACCCGGCCGGCCGGGGCGCCACCATCACCGCCCGCCTGCTCGGCGCCCATGACACCTTCAATATCCCGGGCTTACAGGGCGGGTTCTTCCTGTCGATGCAGAACGGCTTCCACCGCGTCGACCTCGCCTATCGCAAGCGCCTCGGCCGCTGGGACTTCCTGCTCGCGCCGGCCGTGCGTTTCGATCGCACCATCCTCCAGAGCGGCTCGTATCACCGCCGCCGCGGCGACGTCGTCGGCCTCCTGCGCGCCGAGGCCAGCGTGCGCCCGGTGAAGCCGCTCCACATCACCCTCGGCCTCGACACCCAGGTCGATCGCTACACCACGCGCCTCCGCTATTTCCCGTACATGGAGCCGCCGGTGGACGACTCCGGCCGCGGCCTCTTGACCACCACCGGTTTGTACCTGTCCTCGCAGCTCGACGTCGGCCGCTTTGCGATCATCGCCGGCGCGCGCCTCAACGCCTTCACCGGCGCCGAGAACCACGCGCTCGCGTTCGACCCGCGCGTGCTGCTGCGCTACACGCCGCACCCGCGCGTGCGGATCCAGCTGGCCACCGGCCTCTACTCGCAGCCGAGCCTGAACCGCTCCCTGGTGTCCGCCGGCCTGGTGTCGAGCTGGGAGGGCTCCCCGACCAACACCGTTTTCTACCCGCAGCTCATCCTCCCCGGGGCGACGCGGTTCCTCGATCCGCAGCTCGAGTTCGAGCCCACCGGCCGCCTCGGCGCCATGCGAGCCACCCAGTACAGCGCCAACCTCCACCTCGACCTCACCGATTCGCTCGACCTCGAGGCTACCCTCTTTTATCGTCGGATCCGCGACAACATCCCGCCCCTTTCACGCGACCCTGTCCCCGCCCCCTTCGATCCTTCGGTGTCCGGGCCTCAGGTGCTCGCCAGCGGCTCGGTCACCCACGGCGTCGAGGTCATGCTGCGCCACGACCTCACCGCACGGCTCTACGGCTGGCTCGCGTACACGTGGATGCATTCGACCGCCAGCGCCACCTTCGCCACTCGGGTCGTCCGCACGCCCGCCGACTTCGACCAGCGGCACAACCTCGTCATGCTGGTCGGCTACAAGCTCCCGCGCCGCTGGTCAATCGCGGCTCGCTTCCGCCTCGTCACCGGGCTGCCCTACACGCCCTTCACCGGCGGCGTGGAGGGAGCGGACGGCTTCGTGGCGCCGCTCACGGGCGCGACCAACAGCGACCGCATGCCGGTGTTCCACCAGCTCGACCTGCGCGTCGATCGCACGTGGATCTTGCACCGCTGCATCGTCGCCGCCTACCTCGACGTGATGAACGTGTACAACCGCCAGAACGCCGAGGGCGTGCTCTACACGAGCACCTACGCCAGCACTCGTGCGGTCGTCGGCCTCCCGATCTTGCCGGTGCTCGGCCTGAAGATCAGCTTCTGACCGCTCGCGCTCGCATGGATCTGCTTCACCCGCGAGCGAGACCGCGGGAACTGGTGGGTGTGTCGCCTTTCGCCCCAAGTCCGCGGCGCCCGACGAGGCGCGGCGTGCGGCCCGGTTGCTCCTAGCGCGCGGGCCGGCGTCGCGCTCGACGGCCGGTCGCCTGCGGGTCCGCCGGACGCACCGGCTCGGCCTCTGTCGGCAGTTCCGCCCGCAATCCTGCGGTGATCAGCCGCAGCCCGTAGTCGAAGCGCGCCTCGAGGTCGCCGTCGATCAGGTGCGAGAACGCGGCAGCGAGCTGAGGGAAGCGCGTCGGGTCGAGCGCCGCCCGCAGCCGCTGCGGCCCGGCGCCCGTCGTCGTCCGCAGCGCCTGCTCCTCGAGGGTGAAGCCGATCACGTAGTACGTGATCGTCCAGGCGCCCCAGGCGACCGCCCGCAGCGGCAAGCCCGCCTCGCGTAGCGCTCCGAGCAGCCGCTCGGAGACCCGCAGCGTGTTCGGCTGCGCGACGTAGGTGCCCCCGAACACCCGCGCCCCGTCGCGGCGGGCCAGCAACGCCGCCCGCAGCTTGCCCGCGAGCTCGATCGCCTGGGCGAGCCCTGGAGCGGCTTCGGGCGGGCTCGCGCCGCAGTCGGCCAGCATCGCCTCCGCCATCGCCTCGAGCAGCTCCTGCTTGTTCTTGACGTGCCAGTAGAGCGTCGCCGCCTTCACGTTCAGCTTCTCGGCGAGCCGCCGCATCGTCAGGCCGTCGAGCCCGACCTCGTCCAGCAGCCGCAGGGCCGCCTCCACTACCTGCTCGCGTCGCAGCATGCGCTTGACTTTCTAACACTGTTAGAGAACTCTAACAGTGTTCGAGTTTTGACTCGACGAGGAGGTCCTCATGAGCATGGAGATCGAGGTCGCCGTCGTGGGCGCGGGCCCGGTGGGCCTGATGCTGGCGGCGGAACTGGCGCTGGCGGGCGTGCGGGTGCGCGTATTCGAGCGGCGGGCGCGACGGACGGAGCAGTCGCGCGCGCTCACCCTTCACCCGCGGAGCCTCGAGCTCCTCGACCAGCGGGGGATCGTCGACCGATTCGTGCGCCGAGGGGCCCCGATCCCCAGCGCCCACTTCGCCGTGCTCGACACGCGGCTCGACTTCTCGCGCCTGCCGACCCCGCACCCCTACACGCTCTTTCTCCCGCAAGTGCACACCGAGGAGCTGCTCGAGGCGCGGGCGCGCGAGCTCGGCGTCGAGATCGCCCGCGAGCACGCGCTCGTCGACCTCGCGCAGACCGACGACGCCGTCGCCTTGCGCGTCCAGGGGCCCGGCGGCGAGCTCGAGGTGCGGGCGCGTTACGCCGTCGGCTGCGACGGGGCCGGCAGCGCCGTGCGGCGGGCGGTCGGCGTCGACTTCCCCGGCAGCGCGACCACCCGCACGGCGATCCTCGGCGACGTCGTCCTGGCCGATCCACCCGCGCGCCCGGTCTCGCGGACGAACGCGCACGGCCTCCTGCTGCTGGTCCCCCTCGGCGACGGCGCGCATCGGATCGTCGTGATCGATCCGACGCGGGCGCAGGTCCCCCTCGCGGAGCCGGTCACGCTCGACGAGCTGCGCGGCTCGGTGACGCGGATCTTCGGCGCCGACCTCGGGATGCACGCCCCGCGCTGGCTGTCGCGCTTCGGCGACGCGACCCGGCTCGCCGAGCGCTATCGCGTCGGCCGGGTGTTCCTCGCCGGCGACGCGGCGCACATGCACTTCCCCGCAGGCGGCCAGGGGCTCAACGTCGGCCTGCAGGACGCGACCAACCTCGGCTGGAAGCTCGCGGCCGCGGTCCGCGGCTGGGCGCCGCCCTGGCTGCTCGACAGCTACCACGACGAGCGCCGCCCGGTCGGCGAGGCGCTCGCGCGGAACACCACCGCGCAGGGCAAGCTCATGGACGTCTCGCCCGAGGGCCTGGCCCTGCGCGAGCTGTTCGACGAGCTCCTCGCCTTTCCGGCGGTCCAGCGCAAGCTCGCGGGCCTGATCAGCGCGATCGACGTGGCCTATCCCGACGCAGCCGGGACGCACCCGCTGGTCGGCCGACGCGTGCCCGACCTCGACCTGGCCACCGAGCGCGGCCCGCAGCGCCTCTACCCCTCGCTGCACGCAGGCCGCTTCGTTCTGCTCGGTCGCGCCGGCGACCTCGAGCTGCGCGAAGCCTGGGCGCCGTGGCGCGATCGGGTCGAGCTCGTCGCCGCGACCTTCGCTGCGGATCCGGACGAGCTCGAGGGGGTCACGCGGCTCTTGCTCCGCCCGGACGGTCACGTCGCGTGGGCCGGGGACGACGCGTCGTCCCTGGGCGCCGTCCTGCCGCGCTGGTGCGGGCCGGCCGCGACCCGCGGTCCTCTCCCGCCCAGCTTCGAGTGAGACGGGGCGGCGGCCCTTCGACGTCGCCGGCGTGCGGTCCTGGTCGGACTCGTCGTCGTCGAGGTACGCCTGCGGCCACGTCGGCAGCTCGAGCCGGCCGGTCTGTTCGCTGCGGGCGAGATCGATGCAGTGCTTCTGCAGACGGCGACGGGGTCCTCAAGTCGCCTGCCGTTTGCACATGACAGCTTGAGCGGCAGCCGAGCTCGGTTGCCATCTCGGGCGGCCGCGTTCCGTTCTATTTGTCGCCCGTGCCTCCGTCGCGCGCCCGGAGCGACGGCGGAAATTGCGCGCAGAAGGCCCATACCGCTCGCATCGAGGCGGCGATCTCGAGGGCGTGGTCAAAATAATCATTGTCCGGTGAGTCTCCGCAAGGATTGTGATTCCGGGGCGTACCTCGGCTCCGTGCGTTGATTGACGCGGGTCCTTCTCAGTCGGACTTCGGTGAGGTATCGAAGATCGATGGTCCCCGATTCGGATACCTCCGCCGGCCGCTCGGGCAGGTCGCACGTGCTCGCCGGCGGCGGCGAGATGGGCGCGCGCATGCGGGAGATCGACTGGGCGTCGACGCCGCTCGGCCCGGTCGACGCCTGGCCGCAGAGCCTCAAGACCTGCGTACGCATCATTCTGACCTCGCTCCAGCCGATGTTCGTGTGGTGGGGCGACGAGCTGATCAACCTGTACAACGACGCCTACAAATCGATCGTCGGCGGCAAGCACCCGGAGGCGCTCGGACAGCCCGCCTCCGTGGTGTGGCGCGAGATCTGGGATCAGGTCGGGCCGCGCGCCGCGTCGGCAATGCGCCTCAACGAGGGCACCTACGACGAGGCGCTGCTGCTGATCATGGAGCGCTACGGCTACCAGGAGGAGACGTACTACACGTTTTCATACAGCCCGGTGCCGAACGACCAGGGCGGGACCGGCGGGATCATCTGCGCCAACACGGACGACACGCAGCGGATCATCGGCGAGCGCCAGCTCGCGCTGCTGCGCGAGCTCGCGGCCCGCACGGCCGACGCGCGCACGTGGGAGGAGGTGTGCGCCCGCGGGGCGGCGTCGCTGCAGACCAACCCGAAGGACCTGCCGTTCGCGCTGATCTACATCGCCGACGCCGACCGGCGCCGCGTGCAACTGGCGGGGACAGCCGGGCTCCCGCGCGGCCACGCCGGCGCGCCGGAGGTCGCGTCGACGCTCGAAGACTCCGTGTGGCCGTTCGCGGAGGCGCTCCGCGGGCACGAGCGCGTCATCGAGCTACCGCCTGTCCTTGGGGACATCCCGACCGGGGCCTGGCCGCGGCCGCCGACGCACGCGGTCGCGCTGCCGATCGCCCCGTCGGGCGACACGGGACGCGCCGGGGTCCTGATCGTCGGGCTCAACCCGTTCCGCAAGCTCGACGACAACTACCGCGGGTTCCTGCAGCTGGCCGCCGGGCAGCTCGCGGCCAGCATCGCCAACGCGCAGGCGTACGAGGAGGAGCGGCGGCGGGCCGAGGCCCTCGCCGAGCTCGATCGCGCCAAGACGATCTTCTTCAGCAACGTCAGCCACGAGTTCCGCACCCCGCTGACGCTGATGCTCGGCCCGCTCGAGGACGCGCTCTCGTCGGCGAAGCGCCGGCTCGAGGGCGCCGACCTCGACACCGCGTACCGCAACGCCGTCCGCCTGCTCAAGCTCGTCAACGTGCTGCTCGACTTCTCGCGCATCGAGGCCGGCCGGATCCAGGCGTCGTACGAGCCGACCGACCTGTCGGCGCTGACGACCGACCTGGCGAGCGCGTTCCGCTCGGCCATCGAGCGCGCCGGGCTCGTCTTTGCGGTCGACTGCCCGCCGCTCTCCGAGCCGATCCACGTCGACCACGACATGTGGGAGAAGATCGTGCTCAACCTGCTGTCGAACGCGCTCAAGTTCACGTTCGAGGGCACCATCGCGGTCGCGCTGCGCCTGTACGGCGACCAGGTCGAGCTGACCGTCCGGGACACCGGCACCGGCATCCCGGAGCACGAGCTGCCGCACCTGTTCCGGCGCTTTCATCGGGTCCAGGGCGCGCGCTCCCGGACCCACGAGGGCTCGGGGATCGGGCTCGCGCTGGTCCACGAGCTCGTGCGCCTGCACGGCGGGACGATCCACGTCACCAGCGAGGTCGGCGTCGGCACGACGTTCACGGTCGCGATCCCTCGCGGCCACGCGCACCTGCCCGCCGAACGGGTCAACGCCCGCCGCACCCAGGTATCGTCGGCGACCGGCGCGGCCCCGTACGTGCAGGAGGCGCTGCGCTGGCTCGCCGGCCCGCAGCAAGGCGACGACGACCTCGCCGCGGACGCGCTGGTGCCGGCGTCCGACCCGGCGCTCGACGCCGGACCGCCGGCGCGGATCCTGCTCGCCGACGACAACGCCGACATGCGCGACTACGTCGGCCGCGTGCTGCAGCAGCGGTGGGTCGTCGACGCCGTCCCCGACGGCGCCGTCGCGCTCGCGACGGCGCTGGAGCGCCCGCCCGACCTCGTCTTGACCGACGTCATGATGCCGAACCTCGACGGCTTCGGCCTGCTCCGCGCGCTGCGCGAGGACCCGCGCACGCGGCGGGTCCCGGTGCTGATGCTGTCGGCGCGCGCGGGCGAGGAGTCGCGCGTCGAGGGGCTCGAGGCCGGCGCCGACGACTACCTCGTCAAGCCGTTCTCCGCGCGCGAGCTGGTCGCCCGCGTCGCCACTCACCTGCAGATCGCCCGCCTGCGCGCGGCCGCGGAGCGCGAGCGGGAGAAGCTGTACGACCTGTTCATGCAGGCGCCCGTGCCGATCGCCGTGTTCGTCGGCCCGGAGCACCGCTACGAGGTCGCCAACCCGCCGTACTGCGAGATGCTCGGGCGCCCGGAGCTGGTCGGCAAGACCGTGCGCGAGGCGTTCCCGGAGATCGGCGAGCACGCCGTGATCGCGTCGCTCGACACCGTGCTGGCGACCGGCGAGCCCGTCCACGTGTTCGAGCTCAACGTCCCGATCATGCGCCACGGCGTCATCCGGGACGCCTACTTCAACTACGTCGCGCAGCCGATCCGCGACCCGAGCGACGCGGTCACCGGCGCCATGGTCGTCGCCTTCGAGGTCACCGAGCAGGTGCTCGCGCGTCAACGCGTCGAGCGGCTCTCCGAGGAGCTGGCGATCTCGAACAAGGAGCTCGACCAGTTCGCCTACGTCGCCTCCCACGACCTCAAGGCGCCGCTGCGGGGGATCGCCAGCCTGTCGCAGTGGATCGAGGAGGCGCTCGTCGACAAGCTCGACGAGGAGTCGCAGTCGTACATGCACCTGCTGCGCAGGCGCGTGATCCGCCTCGAGACGCTGATCGACGGGATCCTCCACTATTCGCGCGCCGGCCGCGTCCGCGTCGACGCGACCACCTTCGACACCGGCCAGCTGCTGGCCGAGGTGGTCGAGCTGCTGTCCCCGCCGCCCTCGGCGCGGATCACGATCGCCCCGGACATGCCGACGCTGACCGCCGAGCGCGTCCCGTTCCAGCAGGTGTTCCAGAACCTGATCAGCAACGCCCTCAAGCACGCGCACCGCGACGATGTCCGGATCACCGTCTCGTGCCGCGACGCGGGCCAGCTCTACGAGTTCTCGGTCCGCGACGATGGGCCGGGGATCGCGCCGGAATTCCACGAGAGGGTCTGGGGCCTGTTCCAGACGCTCGAGTCCCGCGACAAGGTCGAGGGCACGGGAATCGGACTGTCGGTCGTCAAAAAGATCGTCGAGAGCCGGGGTGGCAGCGTCGCCCTCGAGTCGCAACCCGGCGCAGGCGCGACGTTCTTCGTGCGCTGGCCCAAGCGCCCCGGCTGAGCGGACCTGGCGCGGCTTGCTTTCCTCGCCGGTCACGCCGAAGCTGGCTCTTCATCCTCCCGACGCGCGCCACGAAACGAGCCCTGATGGACAACCGCGAGCTGCAAATCCTTCTGGTCGATGACGACGAGGTCGACGTCCTGACCGTCAAGCGCGCCTTCCTGCGCAACCGGCTGACCAACCCGATCCACGTCGCCCACAACGGTTTCGAGGCGCTCGAGAAGCTGCGCGACGGCTCGCTGGGGCCGCGCCGGCTGGTGCTGCTCGACATCAACATGCCGAAGATGAACGGCATCGAGTTCTTGCGGGCCGTCCGCGCCGACCCGGCGCTGCAGACCACTTCGGTCGTCGTGCTGACGACCTCGAACGAGGAGCGCGACAAGATCGACGCGTTCAAGCTCAACGTCGCCGGCTACCTGCTCAAGCCGGTCACGTTCGGCAACTTCGTCGACCTGATGGCGACGCTCAACAAGTACTGGACCCTGGTCGAGATGCCGTGAACAAGCCTCACCCCGAGCTGGAGTCTGTTTCGAGCCCGCCTCCCGGCGAGCCGGCGCGCGTGCTGGTGATCGACGACGACGAGGTCGACCGCGAGCTGGTCCGTCGGTGCCTGGCCAGGTCCGGCCTCGAGGTCACGCTGCTCGAGGAGGACGACCCGATCGCCGCGCTCGCGCGCGTGCGCCGGTCGCCGGTCGAGGTCGTGCTGCTCGACTATCAGTTCCCGCGTCACGACGGGCTGGTCGTGCTCCGCGGGCTGCGCGAGCTCGACGTGTTCGTGCCGGCGATCGTGCTCACCGGGCACGAGGACACCGCGCTGGCGGTCGAGCTGATGAAGAACGGGGCCGTCGACTACATCGCCAAGGGCGCGCTGACGCCTCAGCGGCTCGGGCAGAGCATCCGCCACGCGCTCCGCCTGCGCGCGTCGGAGCTGGCGACCCGCGCGGCGCAGGAGGCCCTGCGCGCGAGCGAGGAGTTCAGCCGGCGGATCCTCGAGTCGAGCCACGACGGCATCGTCGTGCTCGACCTCGAGGGGCGCATGCTGTCGATCAGCCCCGGCGGGCTGCGCATGCTCGGCGCCGCCGAGCCCGGTCAGCTCCGCGGCCGTCCCTGGGTCGACCTGTGGAGCAGCGCTCACCGCCAGGAGGTCGCCGAGGCGCTCGCCACGGCGCGAGCCGGCAAGGTCGGTCGGGTCGTCGGGCTGGGCCCGGCGCTCGACGGCGCGTCGATGTGGTGGGACGTCATCGTCTCGCCGGTGCTCGCCGCCAGCGGCAAGCCGGAGCGGCTGGTCGCCACGGCGCGCGACGTCACCGAGCAGCGGCGGCAGGCGGAGTTCGAGCAACAGCTGATCGGGATCGTCAGCCACGACCTGCGCAACCCGCTGTCGGCGATGCTGACCGGCGCCTGGCTGCTGGCCGAGAGCCTGCCGCCCGACTCGCCGCTCGCCGACGTCGTGCAGCGGATCGTCCGCAGCGGTGAGCGCGCGACCCGGCTGATCCGCGACCTGCTCGACTTTACGCAGGTGCGCGCGAGCGGACGGCTCCCGATCGATCCCCGGCCGGTCGAGATCCACGAGGTGTGCCGGCAGGTCGTCGAAGAGATGGCGCTCAACCATCCCGACCGCGTCATCCTCCACCAGCCGGAGGGCGACGGCGAAGGCCGGTGGGATCCCGATCGGCTCGCCCAGGCGGTCGGCAACCTCGTCCACAACGCGCTCAGCTACGGACTTTCCGGCGCGCCGGTCACCGTCCGCAGCGTCGGCCGCGGGGCGCGTGCGCAGGTGCTCGTGCACAACGAGGGTCCACCCATCCCGCCGGAGTCGATCCCGTCGCTGTTCCAACCGTTCCGCCGCGGCGAACAGCGCCACGATCGCGAGCGCAGCATCGGCCTCGGCCTGTTCATCGTCCGTGAGATCGTCGACGCGCACGGCGGAAACGTGGCTGTACACTCGGCCGTGGGCGAAGGGACGACCTTTCACATCGACCTGCCGCGTCTTTAGGGTCCGACGACGACGGCGGACGATCGCCGCCGCCACGGCTGCCGTGGCCCCTTGCGGTCGCCCGAAAGCCGTCCGCGCCCATGAACCCTGGCTCGCGGCGCCCGTCGTCTCGCGCGACGGCTCGAATCGGTGCTCGGTCAAGGGCTTGCGCTCGACCCCGTGGACCGGCTCGGCTCGGGCCGCCCTCGATGGGCCCCCGGGTCTTCTTGTTCGCGCTCTTCATGCACGCGTCGATCGCCGCGACCCCGGAGCCCGGCCCCGGACGCCGCGGGCGATCGAGAATGGGGCTCGCGCGAGCCCCTGGCGTCGGTGCTACTTCTCTTCGCAGACGATGGCGTTGTTGAACTCGCCGGTGAGGCTCTTCGCCGCGGCGCTCGCCTCGGGGAGAGCGACGGTGCCCGACATCGCCGCGTCGCTCGTCTTGGTGAACGTCACGACGAACCCTCGCATGCCGCCGCTCCGGACGAACGGCTGCCCGGGCTTCGTGACGTGGATCTCGCCCCGGGTGTCCGTGAGCGTCTTCAGGTCCTTCGCGACCGCGGGGCTCTTGCCGGAGACGATGACGGAGACGGGGCTCTTGTCGATCTCCTCCGCGTAGTTGGCACACGTGAGCTTCGCGCCCGCCGGCCCATTGTGGAGCCAGATGGCGTAGTCGTACCCCGCCGCGTCCTTGTAGAACGTCACGACCGGCGCTCCCGAAAGCTGCACGGATGCGGGATCCAGCTTTACGGTCGGATGGTCCGGGGTGACTTCGAAGACGACGGAGCTGCTGGGTTCCGGGCTCGATTCGACGGTGGGGCTGCTTGGTTTCGGGGTCGATTCGGCGGTGGAGCCGCTCGCTTTCGGGGTCGCTTCGGCCTTGGAGCTGCTCGACTCCGAGGTCGGTTGGGAGCAGCCGGCCACGGTCAGGGCAACGGCGGCGAGGACGGAGGGGAGAAGGAGGAATTGTCTCGACATGATGGGCTGCAGATCCCCTGGGCTCTCCGCTGGAGCGCGGTTCGGGGGTAATGAGGTGATGGACGAGCCATGGCGTCGGACACGGTCAGGCTCTCTCACCGCCAGGACGCAGCGAGGAGCTCGACCGTCTCACCCAATTATCGGGCCCTGATCCTATTGCCCCGACTCATCCCCGCCGTGGGTCTGGCGGAGGAGTCCCGGCAGCGTCCCGTAGAGGTTCGAGGCGACGAGCCGCATCAGCTGGCCGAGCTCCTCGGCTGGGAGGCCGAGCGAGGTCATCAGCCGGGTGCGGGTCCGCTTCAGCAGGTCGGCCCGAGCCTCGGCGAGCCAGCGCGCAGCGGTCGCGCGGGACACCCGGTAGAACGCGCCGATCTCCGGGAGCGTGAGCTGATCGTTGATCTGGAGGCGGAGCAGGGTACGGCTCCGCTTGCTGAGCTCGGCGAGGGCCGCCGCGAACGCCCGCTTGAACTCGTCGCGGTAGCTGGCCTTGAGGAACGCGAGCGCCTGATCGTCGCCTTCGTCTGCGATCGCCTCGAGCGTCTCGTCCTCGAGCGCGAGCTCCTGGCGCTTGCGCCCGAGGCTGATGGCGGTGCGCACGGCGGAGATCCGCAGCCACGCCGCGAGGGCGCCTTGACCACCGAACCCTGCGAGCTTCCTCGACTCGCCGACGACGAGCTTCATCAGCAGCTCCTGCACGACGTCCTCGACGGAGAGGCGGCCGCCGAGCCGGGCGACCACGTGCGTGGCCGCGGTGCGGGTCAGCCGCTCGAGGATCGCCAGCGCCGGCTTGTCCCCCGCCAGACACGCGCCGACGAGGTAGACGTCGGCCACCGCGAGCTGCGCGAACGCGGCGACGAGGTCGGCCTCGCTGTCGAGCCGCGGCGCGAGGGCCTCGAGCCAGAGCTCGTCGCGGATCGTCAGCTCCGGCCACTTCGCGCGCGTCGCCGCGGCGGCGGCCTCGAGCTGGGCGGCGAGCTCGGTGACATCGGCGGGAGCGAGCGTGTGCCCGGTACGCGCGGCGAGCTGCAGGGCCAGGGTACGCATCGTCAACGCGACCACCCTTCGAGTTGATCGTGCAGGACAGCCCGCATCGCCACGTACGGCTCGCCTTCGAGGTCGGCGAGCGCAGCCATCGCCTGGCGGGCGAGCGCGACGGCGCGGGGGCGGTCCCCACCGCGGGCCTCGATGCCGGCCAGGATCGTCCACGCCGCGGCGCGCTCCGGCGGCTCGGCGTTCGCGCGCGTCCAGGCGGCGAGCGCCTGCTCGGCGGCGGTTCGCGCTTCGGCATCACGGCCGACCTCGGACAGGCAGGCGGCCAGGTTGACGTACGCGAGCGCCTGCTGGTCGGGCGGCTCCGCCGCGCGCAGCGAGAGGGCGAGCGCCCGCTCGTAGTGCGGAATCGCGGCCGAGCAGCGATCGCGCGCCTGCTGGACCGCGCCGAGCTGGCTCTCCAGCTGGGACCGCAGCACCGGCTCATCGAGGCCGGTACGCGCGAGCGCCTCGAGCGCGCGCTCGGCGAGCCGCTGGGCGCGATCGAGGTCACCGCGCATCCACGCCAGATCGGCCAGCGCGGAGTCGGTGGTGGCGACCTCGAGCGTGGCCTCGCCATCAACGGCGGCAAAGATCGCTCGCGCGCGCTCGAAGTGGCGCTCGGCGTCCTCGATCTCGCCGTTTCTGCGCTCGAGCACCGCCAGGTCGTGGAGCGTCCGGCCGACCTCGGGATGCTGGGGCCCGAACGCCGCCTCCTCGATCTCGAGCGCACGACGAAGCTCGGCCGCCCCCTCGGCGATCCGATCGACCTTGCCGAGCGCCGAGCCGAGGGCCCCGATGGCGCTGGCGAGGCCGAGGCGACGCGCCGGATCGCGGGCGGCGGCGACCTCGAGCTGGGCGATCCCGCGTCGATAATGCGCGATCGCCTCGTCGGTGCGCCCGAGCTGGAACAGGGCGTCGGCGCGCACGATCTCGATGCGCTCGCTGCGGGGGAGTCCGCGGGCGGCGAACGCCTCGACTGCGTCGCAGACGCCGAGCGCATCCGCGGCGCGGTGGTCGTCGATCAGGGCCGCGGCCTCGACGAGCAGCGCAGCAGCCAGCAAATCGTCCTCTCGTGCGTTGCTCGCCGCGCGGGCTGCCGCGATCGCATGCTCGCGCGCTGCGGTTCGTGCGTGCGCATCGAGCTCGACCCTGGCGACCGCCAGCATCGCCTGGGCCCTGGGCCCCAGCTCGGTCGTGCGCTCGGCCTGCGCCAGGACCTCGGGCGCGTGGACCATCGCTTCCTCCCATCGCCCCGACCGCTGGAGCGCGTCGACCCTCGCGGTGGACGCGAGCAGCGAGGCCGAGGCCGGGGAGGTCGTGGCGCGAGCGTCGACGCATTCGGCCGGGCTGGGCAGGGCGACGACCGCGGCGGTCGCGTGGTCGACGACGCTGGCGTCGGCCTTCTCCCACACGGCGAGCTGGGCGCGGAGCTCGCCGAGCTGGCGATCGAGGCAGCTCACCCGCGCGGCCCGGGCCGGCCCTGCCAGGCAGGCGGAGCGTCGCTGGAGCCGCCACGCGTCGGTCCAGTGCGCGACCAGCGAGGTGATCGAGGCGATCGTGGCCGCGCTGCGCTCCGGCGCGACCGCCTCGAACCGTCGCGCGAGGGCGGCCTGCGCCTCCGCGTTCCACACCGAATCGACGAGGTGATCGCCGCACGGCTCTTCCGGCTGCGCCAGCGGGGCGAGCAGCCCCATCACGATCACCGCGCCGATCGCGGCCGCGACCATCAAGGTCAGCCTTCGACGCGTGCGACGAATGCCCCGATCGAGGCCATCGAGCATGGTCGTCAAGTCGGGCCACCGCCGTGCCGGGTCGACGGCGAGGCCGCGTCGCACGGCGCGATCGAGCCAGGCGGGGATCCGACGCGAACCGCGCCGAATCCGGCCGCCTGCCATCTCGCTCCACATCCCTTCGGGCGTGGTGCCGGCGAACGGGTGGCTGTCGTGCAGCGCCTCGTACAGGGTGACCGCGAACGCGTATTGATCGGTGCGCGCGTCGTGAGCGCGACCGACGGGCGCGGCGATTCCCCCCGCTGGCGGCGGCAGCATGCCGGTCAGCTCGGGGGCGAGGTAGGCAGGGGTGCCGGAGAGCGCGCCGGTCGCGGCGGTGAGGGCGTGAGCCTGGGGGAGAAGGCCCGTGCTCGTCGGTGCGCCGATCGGGCGCGCGAGGCCGAAGTCGGCCACGCGTGGCCGGCCCTCCTTGTCGATGAGGATGTTCTCGGGCTTGAAGTCCCGATGGAGGAGGCCCGCGGCGTGGGCGGCCGCGAGGCCACGGCCGGCAGCGAGGACGACCTGCACGATCTCTTGCCACCCGCGAGTTCGCTGGCGCAACCAGGCCCGCAGCGTCGCCCCTTCGATCCATTCCATGACGAGGAAGGTCTCGGCTCCCACGTCGACGATCTCGTGCACCGCGACGACGTTGGGGTGCTGGAGTTGCGCCGCGGCCCGCGCTTCGCGGATGAGATGCCCGCGGCTGCCGGCGGTCCCCGCGACCTGGCTGTGCAGGCGCTTCAACGCGACCGGCCGCGCGAGCTCGAGATCTTCGCCCCGGAACACCTCACCCATGGCTCCGCGGCCGATCACGGCGCGGACTTGGTAGCGTCCGATCCGTCCACCGACGAGGCACCCGGCATCGTGCGACGGTGTCGAGTGGACGCGGATCATGGCCGCCAGCAACTGTCGGCACGACGCACACTCGTCGACGTGATCCTCGACCTCGAGCCGCGCGGGCTCCGCGAGCGTGGCGCCCACGAAGGCCTGCGCGCGCTGCTCGTCGATGCACGCCGAGGGCACGGGCATACCTATACCCATGCCGCGGTACGCCGACCATCGCCACGTCGCGACAAAAAGGTTTGTCCAGGAGATTTGTCGGCGGGTCGAGTGCTCGGACGGCTCCTTCACGCCTCCCGGGCGCCCGCGGCCGCTCGGACGAACCCCGGCCGAGGCGCGCAAGGAGGCCCGGCAAACGGCGCCGGTGGGGGTCCTCCTCGGCGCCGAGGCCGAGGCGATCTCCGCCCGCTCGCGCAGCACCGCGACCAGCCTCTGCTTCGGCGTCGAACGCGAGCCCGTTCGCGGCCGACGACTCGGCCCCGCCGGCTCATCCGCCGAGAACGCCCGCGAGCAACACGCGGACCATCTGGCCGAGCCGCGCCGTGTCGAGCGACGGCACGAGCAGCTTCTGGACGCGGGCGCCCTGGTACAGCGCGACCAGCGTCCACGCGAGGTACTCGGTGTCGAGCGTCGCGGGCAGGCGGCCGCCGGCGACCGCCTCGTCGAGGATGCCGCGGATGGCCTGCACCATGTCGACGTGCACCTCGGCGTAGCTGGCCGCCAGCTCGGGGTCGGTCACCGCGTCCGCGTGCATCTGCAAGGACATGCGGTGGTCGGCCTGCAGCTCGGGCGCGTCGAGCAGCCCGAACATCGCCCCTGCCATGTCCCGCATCGCGGCGAGCGGATCCGGGGCCGCGCGGATCGCCTCGGGGAAGCGCCGGTTCGCCGCGCGCGCCTCGGCGTGGAGCGCCTCGCGGATCGCCGCCTTGCTCGGGAAGTGCGTGTAGATGCCGCCCGCGCTGATCCCTGCCTCCGCGCAGATGTCTTCGATGGTGGCGGCCCGCGTGCCCTTGCGGGCGAACACGGCGCGGGCGGCTTCGAGGATCAACCTGCGACGCGCGGCGGTGTGCTCGGGGGAGACGCGGGGCACGACGACCTCCCCGCCTGTCTACCAGAACCGCGCGCGCCGCGGGCTCACAGGTTGTCGTCGAGCCAGTCGAACAGCCGGTGGGTCAGCATCGCGGTGGCGCCGGGCTGCACGTGGAACTGCGCCGCCTCCTCGGCCGTGAAGCGCAGGTAGTCCTTGGGGCAGGTGAGCGCGGCGTACAGCTCGGCGGCCTGTCCGCGCCCCTCGGCCTCGGCGTCGAACACCAGCGTGCGCGCGCGGATGTCGGCCACCGAGTCGCCGAGGCGGAAGCGGTCGACCTCGGCGATGAAGGCCGACGGGGTGTCGACGCCGTGGTGCCAGTAGGCGTCGCGGATGCCCCAGCGCACGAAGTCGCTGTGCGCCATGAGCTGCGTGACGGCGGCGTCGAAGGCGTCGCGGTCCGCCGCGTAGAGGTCCGGCAGCTCCGGATCGATGAGCGCGAGCTCCGCCCGGATCGCAGCCCCCCAGTCGAGCACGCCGGGGTTGGCGACCAGCACGGCCAGGCGGTGCTCGTGGGCGGCCGCGCGCGGCGCCAGATACCCGCCCAGGCTGACGCCGAACAGCCCGAGCCGCGCCGGATCGACCTCGGGCATCGCCACGAGGAAGTCGACGACCGGGGTCACGACCGCCTCCCAGTCGTGGCGGAACGGCAGGCCCTGGAGGCGGATCGTCTTGCCCATGCCGGGGCCGTCGAACAGCAGCACGTTGTACCCGCGGGCCATGGCGGCATCGACGACGAACTTGCCGTCCTCCGCCCAACCGTCCTTGCCCTCGTGGAAGATCAGGGTCGGCAGGGCGCCCTCGGCCTCGTGCGGGCGGCAGAAGTACCCGGGCAGCGTGGTGGACGCGTAGGGGATCGCCACCGGGGCGCAGGGCGAGTTCGACAGCAGCAGGGAGCGCGCGTGCAGGTCGACCGCCTCCGCCGCGAGCGCCGCCACCTCGGGGTCCCAGGGATCGGGGTGCCGGTGCAGGGCGGCGCGGAGATAGGTGGCGGCTCGCTGATAGGCCGTCGCGGCGGTCCGCGGGTGCCCGTCGGCCTCGCTCGCCTCGGCGAGCGCCCGCAGGCGCCGCGAGGTCTGCAGGAAGGCCGCAGTCCACCCGCGCTCATCCGCGGGATCGACCCGCGTCAGCGTCTCGAGCACCTCGGCGACGTCGGTCGCCCCCATCCACGCCTGACCGAGATAATAGAGGGCGACCTCGTTCAGCACGGGATCGGCCATCCCCAGGTCCCACCAGCCGTCCCGCTCCGCGGGCTCCATGCCCGTGTCGCACGTCGGCGACGCATCGCCGCTCGACGGCCCCGGGTCGCAAGCCGTCAGCCACAGGGTCATCCACATCCAGTTCGAAGCTCGCATCGTCGTGTCCTCCGGCCGGTTCAACACCTCCGCCCGGCCGGAGCGTCACCAAAAAAAACGAATACTCGTTTTCTTTAAACCCGCATCCGCAGACCCGCAGGCCCGGGCGCGCGGGCGATCACGAGCAGGGCGGGCGACGACACGACCGCGCCGGTGAGCGCGGCTCGTCGATCGCCGCTCCCCTCGCAGTCACTCGCTGAGCAGCTTCATCAGCGTCTTGATGTCGACGCCGAGGGCGCGGGCCGCGTGGGCCTTGACGCCGCCGTTCTGCGCCACCGCCCAGCGCGCGTACCGGCGCTGGATCTCGCGCAGCGGCAGCACCGTGTCGCCGAACGGCCCGGGACCGCTCTCGGCGGCGTCCGGGCCCTCGCTGCCGAAGCCGCGCGGGAGGTCCGACGGCGCGATCACCTCGTTGCGCGACAGCAGCACCAGGCGCTCGATCAGGTGGGCCAGCTCGCGGACGTTCCCGGGCCAGCGGTAGGCGAGGAACGCCGCCATCACCTCGTCGCCGATCCGGCGCGGCGCCGCGGTCGGGTGGCGGCGGCGGGCCGACTCGAGGCACTGCTCGACCAGCAGGGGGATGTCCTCGCGGCGGTCGCGGAGCGGCGGGATCTCGAGCACCACCAGGGCGAGGCGATAATAGAGGTCCTCGCGGAACTCGCCCGCGCGCACGGCCGCGGCGAGGTCGAGGTTGGTCGCCGCGAGGATCCGCGTGTTGACGCGGCGCTCGCGGGTCCCGCCGAGCGGCCTGATCACGCCGCGCTCGATCACGTGCAGCAGCTTGGCCTGCAGCGCGGGCTGCAGCTCGCCGATCTCGTCGAGGAACAGGGTGCCGTGGTCGGCCTCCGCGAACAGCCCCGGGCTCGCCTGCGTCGCCCCGGTGAACGCCCCGCGCGTGTGGCCGAACAGCTCGCTCTCGAGCAACTGTTCGGGGATCGCCGCGCAGTTGACGGCGACGAACGGCGCCGACGCGCGCTGGCTGCGGGCGTGCAGCGCCGCGGCGATCGTGGTCTTGCCGGTGCCGGTCTCGCCGGTGAGGAGGACCGGCACGTCGGCGTCGGCGATCCGGGCCATCACCTCGAACACCGCGCGCATCGCCGTGCTGCGGCCGACGAGGCCCTGGGGGCCGCGTCGTTCAGGCGCCGGCGCAGCTCGCCGGTCTCGCGGCGGAGCCGGCGGTCGTCGAGCGCGCGGCGCAGGAACAGCACGAGCTCGTCGACCCCGAACGGCTTGGTCAAGTAGTGGAACGCGCCGCGCCGGATCGCCTCGACCGCGGTGTCGATCGCCCCGTACGCGGTCATCACGATCGTCGGCAGCTGCGGGACCAGCTCCTGCGCCTGCACCATCAGCGACACCCCGTCGCCGCGCTCCAGTCGCAGGTCGGTGACCAGCGCGTCGATCTCCTGCGACTCGAGCAGCGCCAGCGCGGCCGCGGCGTCGCGCGCCACGTGCACCTTGAAGCCGCGGCGGCCGAGCTGCTCGCCGAGCGCGTCGCCCCACTCGGGCTCGTCGTCGACCAGGAGCACGTGCGGGCGCAGGACCTTGGGTTCGCTCGTCATGGGACCTCCCGGGGCAGGCGCAGCGTGGCGATCGCGCCGCGAGGCGACCGCGCTGCGAGGGTGACCGATCCGCGGCTCATGCGGGCGATCTCGTTGGTGAGCGCGAGCCCGAGGCCGGTGCCCTGCGCCTTGCGCGAGAAGAACGGCTTGAGCAGGCGCTCGCGGTCCTCCTCGCGCACCCCCTCGCCCTCGTCGAGCACCTCGAACACCACGTCCTCCGCCTCCGGGCGCACGCGCAGCGTCACGCGGCCGCCGCGCGGGGACGCGTCGCAGGCGTTGACCAGCAGGTTGACCAGCGCGTGCTCGACGAGCAGCGCGTTGACCCGCACCTCCGGCGTCTCGGGCGCGATCTCGACGTGCAGCGCGACCTCGGCGGCCTGGAAGCGGTGCGCGATCAGGTCGCGTACTCCCTGCGCCAGCGTCGCCGGGGCCACGGGCGTCTGCTCGGGCATGCTGCCGCGAGCGACGCGGAGGAACCCCTGGACCACGTCGCGGAGGCGGTCGACCTGCCCGAGGATCGTGCGGGCGTCCTGCTCCTCCGGCGAGTCCTGCAGGGCGTCGCGCAGCGCCTCCGCCTTGACGCGGATCAGCCCGAGCGGCGTGCCGACCTCGTGGGCCACCCCGGACGCGAGGGTCAGCATCGTCGCCGTGCGGTTCTCGCGGGCGAGCACCTCTTCCCCGGCCCGCCGCTGCTCGGCGAGCTCGAGCTGGTGGCGGGCCATCACCTGCGCGCGGAACTCCCGGAACGCGAAGTAGCCGAACGCCACCGTCGTGATCCCGGTCAGCAGCACCTTGACGATCACGCGCAGCATGCCTCGCCGGTCGCGCTCGACCTCCTCGTGGGTGCTGCCGACGACGGCGACGCGCCAGACCCCGAGGACCCCGCCGTCCGCTGGGGCGACGCTGACGAACGCGGGGTACTCCGGCAGCCCGAGCTGCAGCGCCTGGTCGGCGGACAGCATGCCGGTGTCCTCGCCGCGGGCGACCAGCTCCGCCAGCACACCTGGCCCCGCGGACAGGCCGTGCAGGTCGAAGAACTTCCCCGCGCCGGGCGGCTGCACGTAGATCCGCTCGTCGGCCGAATCGAGGTGATCGGCCACGTGGAACAGCTCCCGGATCCGCACCCGCACCTCGGTCTCGGCGCCATCGCCGGCGGCGACCCGCGTGGTCCAGACGCCGGGCTCTGCTACCGGTGGGTCCGCAGCCTGCGGCGGCTCGCGCGCCAGGTTCGCCAGCTCCGCCGCCAGCTCGACGGCCAGCAGCGCCGCGAGGTTGCCCAGGCGCCGCTGCTCGCGCTCCATCGCCAGCTCGGACTCCGCGTCCTCGAACCGGATCCCGACCACCGCCACGGCCGCGACGCTGAGCACTGCGCCGAGCAGCAGCACGAGGCCGCTGATGCGCACACGGCTGCGTTCGGCGGGGGCGAAGGGTCGGCGGGTCACGGGGGGCTTCCTCGGGCGAGGATAACGCGGTTCGTTCCGGCGTTTGCAATCCGCGCGCCACGCCCGAGCGCAACCCCTGCGGTGCGGTGAAACCCTCGCTCGCGTGGATGCGGCGCACGCGGCGGCGAGCTCGCAGACCGAAGGGCGGACGACGACGATGGGAGAGGCTCCCAGCGAGCGCTGGGAAATTATCCAATCGGGCCCCGCACCCTCATGATTTCACCAAGGATCTCCAATCGATCCGTTCCCGGCATCGCGCGTGTAACAGCGTGAACCAGGCCCGCAGGCCGCGGCCCCTCGACGGAGGCGGTCGCGCCTGGGGCGGCGCGCGAGGACCTCGCGCGCGACAGGCGAACCTCGATGAATGACATCAGCCCCATCGCGCCGCGGCGGCCCCCTACCTCCATTTTCCTGGCGAACCTGCGCGTGCTGCTCGGCCGCATCGATGAGAAAAAATTCATGTCTCGAATCATATCGATCACGAGCGGGCTCGCGGCCCTGTGGATGTTGGCGTGCCAGCATCCGCACGAGCATCACGAGGAGGCGGGGGTCTTCGCCGTCACGACCCCGCTCCGACAGGACGTGGAGCTGACCCGCGAATACGTCGCCCAGGTCCACGCAATTCAGCACATCGAGGTGCGCGCCCAGGAGCGCGGCTATCTGACGGGGATCTTCGTCGACGAGGGCCAGCTGATCGAAGAGGGCACGAAGATGTTCCAGGTCATGCCGCTCATCTACCGAGCGGACCTCCACCGCGCGGAGGCGGAGGCGGAGGCGGCCTCGATCGAATACAAGAACACCAAGATGCTGGCCGACAAGGACATCGTGTCGTCGGCCGAGCTCGCGCTGGCCGGGGCCAAGCTCAATCGCGCCAAGGCCGAGCTGGAGCTCGCGCAGACCCACCTGCGCCTCACCGAGATCCGCGCCCCGTTCACCGGGCTGATGGACCGGTTCGTCGTGCGGCTGGGCAGCCTCGTCGAGGAGGGCGATCTGCTGACGACGCTGTCCGACAATCGAATGCTGTGGATCTACTTCAACGTGCCCGAGGCCGAGTACCTCGACTACAAGGCGGATCCCGAGCAGAAGATGGTCGTCAAGTTCAAGATGGCGAACAACAAGATGTTCGACCAGGAGGGCAAGGTCGAGACCATCGAGGCCGACTTCGACAACACGACCGGCAACATCGCCTTCCGCGCGACCTTCCCGAACCCCACCGGGCTGCTGCGGCACGGCGAGACCGGGAACATCGTCGTCTCGACGAAGTATCCCGACGCCCAGCTCATCCCGCAGAAGGCGACCTTCGAGCTCCTCGATCGCCGGTACGTCTACGTGGTCGACGAGGGCGTCGTCAGGTCGCGGCCGATCTCGGTCGCCGCCGAGCTCCCGCACCTCTTCATCGTCGACGGCGGCCTCGAGGACACCGATCACATCCTCCTGGAGGGGCTGCGCAAGGTCCAGGAGGGGATGCACATCGAGGTGAAGCTCGAGGAGCCCGCCGAGGTGTTGGCGCAGCTGAAGTACCACGCGGAATGAGTACGCCCAAATGTTCGCACAGATTCTCCGCCGCCCGGTCCTGGCGATCGTCGTCTCGATCCTGATCGTCCTCATCGGCTTGCTGGCGATCCGTACGCGTCCGATCTCGCAATTCCCCGAGATCGCGCCGCCGCAGGTCCAGGTCACGATCTCGTACCCGGGCGCCAGCGCCGACGTCCTGGTCCAGTCGTCGCTCATCCTGCTGGAGCGCGCCATCAACGGCGTGCCGGGGATGCGCTACATGATCTCGGACGCGACCAGCGCCGGCGAAGCGACGATCCAGGTCATCTTCGATCTCGACACCGACCCCGACCAGGCGATCATCAACGTCAAGACCAGGATCGACCAGGTGATGCCCAACCTCCCGAAGCTGGTCCAGCTCGAGGGCGTCATCCTGATGCGCGTCATGCCCAGCATGTTGATGTACGTCAACGTGTACAGCACGGCCGAGGACGCGGACGAGAAGTTCCTGTTCAACTTCGCCAACGTCAACGTCCTGCCGGAGATCATGCGCGTCAAGGGGATCGGTCAGGCCCGCATCCTCGGCAGCCGGCAGTTCGCGATGCGCATCTGGCTGAACCCGGACCGCATGCGCGCCTACAACGTCTCCGCCGAGGAGGTGATGGAGGCGGTCGGCGAGCAGAGCGTCATCGGTCGTCCCGGCCGCGTCGGACAGGCCACCGGAAAGACGGCGCAGTCGCTCGAGTACGTGCTCGTCTACGAGGGCCGCTTCAACAAGCCCGAGCAGTACGAAGACATCATCATCCGCGCCAGCCCGGACGGCCAGGTCCTGCGCCTGAAGGACGTCGCCAAGGTCGAGCTCGGCAGCGAGTTCTTCAACATCTACTCCAACCTCGACGGCCACCCCTCGGCGGCCATCGTCCTGAAGCAGACGCTCGGCAGCAACGCGCAGGAGGTGATTGCGAACGTCAAGGCCAGGCTGGAGGAGATCAAGGCGTCCACCTTCCCGCCGGGGATGGACTTTGCGATCAGCTACGACGTCTCGCGGTTCGTCGACGCCTCGATCGAACAGGTCACCCACACCCTCGTCGAGGCGTTCGTGCTGGTGGCGCTGGTCGTCTTCGTGTTCCTGGGCGACTGGCGCTCGACGCTGATCCCGACGCTCGCCGTGCCCGTCTCGCTGGTCGGCGCGTTCATCTTCATGGCGGCGCTGGGCATCAGCATCAACCTGATCACCCTCTTCGCGCTGGTCCTGGCGATCGGCATCGTCGTCGACGACGCCATCGTCGTCGTCGAGGCCGTGCACGCCAAGATGGAGGCGAAGCACCTGGCGGCCTACGAGGCGATGAAGGAGGTCTTGAACGAGATCAGCGGGGCGATCATCGCCATCACCCTGGTGATGACGTCGGTGTTCGTGCCGGTCGCCTTCATGCCCGGCCCGGTCGGCGTCTTCTACCGCCAGTTCTCGGTCACGATGGCCTCGTCGATCGTGCTGTCCGGCTTCATCGCGCTGACGCTGACGCCGGTGCTGTCGGTCCTGATCCTCAAGCCCGTGCACGGGCACGGGAAGACCCGCAACCCGATCACCCTGTTCATCCGCGGCTTCAACCGCGTGTTCAACCGCGCGACGTCGATCTACATCCGGCTGATGCGGGCGATCCTGGGGCGGTTCTACCTGACGCTCCTGGCGCTCGGCCTGTTCGTGTTCGGCATCTTCCAGGTCAACCGGGTGCTGCCGGCCGGCTTCGTCCCCAACGAGGACCAGGGCATCATCTACGCGATCATCCAGACCCCGCCGGGGAGCACGCTCGAGCGGACGAACGCGGTCGCCGAGTCTCTGCAGGAGATCGCCAAGGAGATGGACGAGGTCGCCTCGGTCTCGTCCCTCGCCGGCTACGAGATCCTCACCGAGGGTCGCGCCTCCAACGCCGGCACCTGCCTCATCAACCTCAAGGACTGGTCCGAGCGGCACAAGTCGGTCACCGAGGTCATCGAGGAGCTCGAGGAGAAGGCGAAGGACATCGGCGCGGTCGTCGAGTTCTTCGAGCCGCCGGCGGTCCCCGGCTACGGCGCGGCCGGCGGCGTCTCCTTCCGCATGCTCGAGAAGACCGGCAGCACCGACTACTACGAGTTCGATCGCGTCAACCAGGAGTTCATGGCGGCGCTGCGCGAGCGGCCCGAACTGACCGGCCTCTTCACGTTCTACGCGGCCAACTACCCGCAGTACGAGCTCGTCATCGACAACCAGAAGGCGATGCAGAAGGGCGTCTCCATCGGCAAGGCGATGGAGAACCTCGACCTCATGATCGGGAGCTCCTACGAGCAGGGCTTCATCCGGTTCGGCTTCTTCTACCGCGTCTACGTGCAGGCGCTGCCCGAGTACCGGGCGCTGCCGCCGGACGTCCTGAAGATGTACGTCAAGAACGACGCCGGCGAGATGGTGCCCTATTCGTCGTTCATGACGATCAAGAAGCGCCAGGGCCCGAACGAGATCACGCGCTACAACATGTACAACTCGTCGGCCATCCGCGGCAACAACGCGCCCGGCTACACGACCGGCGACGCCGTCAAGGCGATCAAGGAGGTGGCGGCGGAGGTCCTCCCGCGCGGCTACGACATCGCGTGGGAGGGCCTGTCGTACGACGAAGCGCAGCGCGGCAACGAGGCGATCTACATCTTCGCGATCGTGCTGGTGTTCGTCTACCTGGTGCTGGCGGCGCAGTACGAGAGCTTCGTCCTCCCGCTGGCCGTGATCACGTCGCTGCCCGCGGGCGCGTTCGGATCGTTCCTGTTCCTCAAGGTCATGGGCCTGGCGAACGACATCTACGCCCAGGTCGGCCTGGTCATGCTCGTCGGCCTGCTCGGGAAGAACGCGGTGCTGATCGTCGAGTTCGCCGTCCAGACCCGGCGCGAGGGGGCCACCGTGTTCGAGGCGGCGATCGCGGGCGCGAAGGCGCGCTTTCGGGCGATCCTGATGACCTCGTTCGCGTTCGTCGCCGGCCTGTATCCGCTGGTCGTTGCGAAGGGCGCCGGGGCCGTCGGCAACAACACCATCGGCTCGTCCGCGCTCGGCGGCATGGTCATGGGCACCGTGTTCGGCGTGATCCTCATCCCGGGGCTCTACTTCATCTTCGGCCACCTCGAGCGGTTCGAGCGGTTCCTGCGGATCGGTCCGCCTTCGGCGCCGACCGAACCGTTGCCGCTCTCCGAGGTGTCGCTGGCGTCGATCATCGTCGACACGCTGGCGGACGCCGAGCCGACCTCGGAGAGGCGCTCGCCGAATGACGGCGAGTCGCAGCAAGCGCCCCCTCGTGTGACCCGATCCGAAGCGCCGACGCGGCCGCACGCGCCGCGCGCGGAGGAGGAGTCCCATGAATAAGTGGTGGAGCCCGGTCACCGTCATGACGGCCGCCTGCGCCCTGTCGCTCACGGTCGGCTGCGCGAGCTTGCTGGGGAACAACAAGGCCAGGGAGGCCAACAAGGAGACCCCCGAGTCCTTCGGCGCCCTCGCCACGGGCTCCGGTCCGAGCGTCGCCGTGCAGGAACAATGGGACCAGTTCTTCGCCGATCCCGACCTCCGGGGGCTGATCGAAGAGGCGCTGGAGAACAACCAGCAGCTGAACATTCAGCTCCAGGAGATCATCATCTCCCAGAACAACGCCGCGGCGATCCGGGGCGACTACATCCCACGGCTGGACGCGGGCGTCGGCGCGGGCCTCGAGAAGCCCGGGGAGCACACCGCCGCGGGAGTCGAGCACGAAGCTCACGGCTTGCCGAGGCCCCTGGCGGACTTCCGCTTCGGCTTCGTCGCCTCGTGGGAGACCGACATCTGGAGCAGCCTCCGCAACGCCCGGAAGGCCGCGATCTTCCACTACGAGGCGACGATCCAGGAGCGGAACTTCCTCGTCACCGAGATCGTGGCAGAGCTCGCCAAGTCGTACTACGACCTCGTCGCGCTCGACCTCCAGATCGAGATCCTCGATCGCAACATCGAGCTGCAGAAGAACGCGCTCGAGGTCGTCAAGCTCAAGAAGCTCGCCGCCCGCGACACCGAGCTCGGCGTGCAGCGGTTCCAGGCCGAAGTGCTCAAGAACCAGGGCCGGCGGTTCGCCCTCGAGCAGCAGCGGATCATCATCGAGAACCGCATCAACTTCCTGGTCGGGCGGTTCCCGCAGCCCGTCACGCGCAACAGCCGGACGTTCGACGCCGCGAAGCCCGACGTCGTCGCCACCGGCCTGCCCTCCGACCTGCTCGACAACCGGCCCGACGTCAAGGCGGCCGAGCTGCGGCTCGAGGCGGCGAAGCTCGACACCCGAAGCGCGAAGGCCCGCTTCTACCCCTCGCTGCGCCTCGACGCCGGCATCGGCTTCGAATCGTTCAACCTGGCGCACCTCATCGACCCGCGGTCGCTGGCCTACAACCTCGCCGGCGGCCTGGTCGCGCCGCTGCTGAACCGGGCGGCGATCAAGGCCGAGTACCGCGCGGCGAACGCCAGGCAGGTCCAGGCGGTCTTCGACTATGAACGATCGATCTTGCAGGCGTACACCGACGTGTACAACCAATTGACGGCGATCTCGAACCTGAAGCAGCGCTACGAGCAGCTGTCCGGGCAAGTGGACAAGCTCCACGCGGCGATCGAAGTGTCGAAGGTCCTGTATCAGTCGGCCCACGTGGATTACTACGAGGTCCTCATGACCGTACGCGACTCGCTGGAGGCCGAGATGGACCTCGTCGAGGCGAAGAAAGATCAGATGCAGGCCGTCGTCGCGATCTATCAGGCGCTCGGCGGCGGCTGGCGACAAAACCCGTGATCGGCGGCACGGGTCGCGCGCCTCGCACCGTCTCGCGGCCTCCTGCCGGGCCCCCGGCCCGCATTCCCCCCAATCCGCAGCGCTGCCACGATTGTGCGGCCAGCGCCGTCGGCGAACGCGCAGGTGAGCGCGAGTGGGAGCCGGGCCTCGCAATCTCGCCGAGCGGGCGCATTCGCGGCTGGGCCGGCGGGCCCTCACGCGTTGCCTCAGGGCCTCGCCTCTCCGCACGCGGCGAATGTCTATATGTCCCTTGGAACAGATGCCTGTCAATTCGCGCACAGAACAGCGTTCCAGCGCCGGCGCGATCGCCGGGGCGCGCTCACGCCCGCGGCGGTCCGCGCACGCGCGCCGACGATCACGGCCGTGATGATATAGATGCAAGCATGAACAACACTCCGCGCATTCTCGCCCTCCTCGCCCTCCTCGCCCCCGTCGCCTGCGACGTCGACGACGAAACCGCGAACCGCGTCGGCGAGGGCGTCGTGGGCGTCGGCCTCGATTCCACCGACCTGCAGGACTACGACCTCGACGAGCTGACCGACGCGGCCGATCCCTCGTTCGCCTGCAGCGACGCCGGCTGGGATCCGGCCTGGGCCGCGCTTGAGGACCAGGTGCTCACCCTCGTCAATCAGAAGCGCGCGGCCGGGGCCGTGTGCGGCGGCGTCAGCAAGCCGCCCGTCCCGCCGGTCACCGCCCAGGCCCAGCTCCGCTGCGCCGCCCGCAACCATTCGAAGGACATGGGCGTCAACAACTTCTTCAGCCACACCGGCTCGAACGGCTCGACCTTCACCCAGCGGATCACCGCCGCCGGCTACGTGTGGAAGGCCGCCGGCGAGAACATCGCCGCCGGCTATTCGACCGCCGCCCAGGTCGTCAACGGCTGGATGGCCAGCACCGGCCACTGCAACAACATCATGAACGGCAATTACAAGCACCTCGGGATCGGCTATTATTACGGCGGCTCCTCGACCTACAAGCATTACTGGACGCAGGACTTCGGCAAGAACTGACGCGCCCGCGGCGGGCCCGCGCCGGGGCTCCGCTCGTCCGCGCGGCGGGCGGCGGGGCCTCGAATCGCCTCGCTCAGCCGACGTCGAGCTCGATCGTGAAGTTTTGGTCGGCCGCGGTGAGGTACTGGTCGTACCACGGCGAATACGTCCTCACGTGCATCGTCCGGCCGTCGGGCTCGAGCTCGAGCAGACGCAGGTAGCCCTCGCCGCCGAGATCGCGGTGCTGATAATTGGAGAGCATCTGGTGGACCACCCGGCCGTGGTCGTCGACGCTGGCGAGGTAGCCGGTGCCGTCGCCGAGCACGTGGCCGCTCAGCGTGAAGACGAAGCGGTGCTGCCGGACCAGCTTCTGCCACAGCTCCTCGCCGTCGTTGACCCCGCCCGGGGTCCCGTACAGGTGCGGGTTGTAGGTTTGCGGGTGCGCGTCGTCGGTGTGGTCGTAGCGCCGGTCGTTGTGGTTGAGGTACGCGTGGGTGACGAGGATGCCCAGGCGATCGGCGTACAGCGACATCACGTCGTTGGCCCACGCCACGACCTCGTCGCGCGGGCCCCACTCGAGCAGCAACGCGACGAACGCGTGCCCGCCGGCGTCGAACAGGTGAAACGTGTTGTCGAGCTTGCCCGCCTCGAACGCGCCGCCGAAGCTCGGCATCAGCGCGGCGTCGTCGAACGAGAACCACTGGTTGAGCAGGGTCTCGCGCGTCGAGGCGTCGCCGGACGGGCCGTAGTCGTGGTTGCCCGTCACGATCCCGTACGGCACGACCCCGTCGAGCTCCGCCATCGCCGCGCTGGCCCGCTTCCACTCCGACTCCTTGTTGTATTGGACGAGGTCGCCGAGGTGAAACACGTAGGCGATGTTGCGATCGATCGCGTTGCGGGCGATCCACTTCGTCTGGGCCGAGAACACCCCGGGGAACCGCAGCGAGTAGTACTGCGTGTCCGGCAGGACCACGAAGGTCGTCGAGCCCTCGACGAACAGCGGCAGCGACGGCCCCGGCTCCGGCCCGGGCTCCGGCTCCGGCGGCTCGGGCTCGACGGGCGGCGCCTGCAGCTCGCACCCCTGGGCCTCGCCGACGAGCTCGGGCGACCAGGCCTCGCCGCGCTGCAGCCCGCCGCAGCCGCCGTGCCGCGGGTCGTCGGCGTCTCCGCCCTCGTCCGCCTCGTCGCCCGCCATCGCCGTCGGCGCGGCGGGGAAGTCCTGCAGCGCGTCCTGACAGGCGGCGATCGACCATGCGACGGTGACGAGGCCGAGGTACCGGCGACGAGCTGCATCCATGCACCGATCCTACCGGCGCCGCCACCCGTCACGACGCGCCCGCGCGGCCGCTCGCGGCCCTTCGCGCCGCGTCCTCGCTGTCCGAAACGACAGGTTACTGTCACGATAGGTTGCGGCGGAACGCGACCTGCAGCGCCGAGCGACGCACGCGCGAGGCCACGAATGTCCTCATCGAGCCGCGCCCTCGTCGTCGCCGCGGCGTCGACCGCCTCGGTGACCGGTCTCTGACCGCGACGACAGACGCGCGACGGCCGGCGCAGACTGTCTGCACCCGGCTTCGACGGGAATTGCCTCGCCGCGGAGATCTGCGGCGCACGCGAAATTCGGCGGCGCCGAAGTCGCAACGACGCGGACCGCCCGCGTCAGCTTGTCGTGACGGCCGGACCCGGCGGGCCCGGCGGAGCCGGCGGAGCCGGCCAGCGCGGCGGGCTCGGAGGACCCCCCGCAAGCGAAGGGCCCCCCGAAACGCCCTCCTCCGGCGGCACCACGTAGATCGTGCGGCTCGGGAGCGCGAACTCGTAGCCGAGCTCGCGCATCTCGCGGATCAGCTCGAACAGCAATTGCTGGTGGAGCTCGGCGTAAAACCCGTAATCCGGGCTCAGCACCCAGTACACGACCTCGTACTCGAGCGCCGACTCGCCGAGGTTGACCAGCGTCGCCCGCTCGAAACGGACCTTCTCGCGCCGCTCGACCGCCGCGCGCAGCAGCCCCGGCAGCCGCTCGAGCAGCTCCTGCGGCGTCGTGTAGACGACGCCGATGCGCAGCACGACCCGTCGCTCCTGCATGCGGGTGTAGTTCTGGATCCGGCTCGACAGCAGGTCGTTGTTCGACAGCACCACCTCCTCGCCGCCGAGGCTGGCCAGGATCGTGCTCCGCATGCCGATCCGCCGCACCGTGCCCGACTGCTGGCCGACCGAGATGAAGTCGCCGGGCGCGAACGGCTTGTCGACGATGATCGAGACCGACGCGAGGATGTCGCCGAGGACTTTTTGCACGGCCAGCGCGACCGCCACGCCGCCGATGCCGAGGCCGGCCACCAGCGCGGTGATGTCGATGCCGAACGCCGACAGCACCACCAGCACCACGATCGACCACACCACCACGAGGCCGGCCAGGCGCAGCAGCGCCTGGGCGATCGGCGTGACCTGCGGCGACGCGCCCTCCGCGTGCACGTGCCGGGCGAAGCGCCGGTCGACGAGGTAGCGGACCGCCGTGCTGGCCCAGATCCCGCCCTGGATCATCCCGCCGACGATCAGCGCCGTGTGGACCCGGTGGTCCCACCGCTCCGGCAGGTCGAGCATCAACGTCGCCAGCCGCAGCCCGAGCAGCGCGAAGAACCACCCGCGCGTGCGCTCGATCAGGTCGGCGATCGCGTCGTCGACGTCCGACTCCGTCCGCACCGCGTGCTTGCGCATCCGTCGGCACGCCGTGCGACGCAACAGCATCAGCGTCGGCGTCAACGCCACCAGGATCACCGACGCCGCCAACCACTGCAGGCCCGTGATCCCGAGCCAGGTCCGCTCCAAGAGCGATTCGAGGGCCTCGACCATTGCGCCGGCGAGCATAACCGACTTCGCTGCGGGCGCCACGCCGCGGCCTGCACGTGGCCGATCGCGTGACATGACTCGCAGAACATGCCCCGAAGAGCATGCCCCAAGAGACATCGCCACTGGCGCGCGCGCCGGCTCCGTGTACGGGCGAGCGCATCCGTCTCGGCCGTCGCCGGCCGCCGGCGCGAGGTGCGGCGAACCCGCGCCCCCCGCTGCGGAGCCCCCGCGAGCCGCGTGGCGCGGGTCTACGGCGTTTCCGCGACCGGCGCGGGGGAGCCGGCGGCGCTCACGTATCCTTGTCCTTGCCGTGATTCCGGGGACAGAGCTGGCCGACCTGCTCGACGACGGCTTGTTGGTCGTCTCGCACCGGGGCGAGGTGCGAGCCGCCAACCCGGCGGCCGAGCGCGTGCTCGGGACGGAGCGGGCCGCGTTGATCGGGCGCGACCTGGCGTCGCTGCTGCCGGGGACCCCCGAGGGCTTGTTGCTCGACGCGTGCGTCGGCAGCCGCGAGCTCAGCCTGCGCGCGACCACCCCGCACGGCTTCGGCGTGGCCGTCCGCGTCGTCCCGCGCGTCGCCGACGCCTGGGTGTTCCTGCGCGGCGAGGTCGAGCCGACCCCCGCACCGCTCGCCGACCCCGTGGTGCGCACGATCCTCGACCACGCCCCGGTGGTGCTGTTCGCCGTCGACGCCGACGCGATCATCACCCTGAGCGAGGGCCACGGCCTCAGCCTGCTCGGCCGCCGGCCCGGGGACACCGTCGGCCGCTCGGTCTTCGAGGTCTACCGCGAGGTGCCGTGGATCCTCGACAGCATGCGCAAGGCCCTCACCGGCCAGCCGGTCACGATCGTCGGCGAGCTGCGCGGGCGCGTGTTCGACGTCCACTACTCGCCGGTCCGCGGCAGCGCGGGCGAGGTCACCGGCGTGCTCGGGGTCGCCCTCGACGTCACCGAGCGCGAGCGGGCGATGGAGAAGCTGGCGTCGAAGCAGGCCGTGCTCAAGTACCTGCTCGCCAACGTCCCCCAGGCGATCTTCTGGAAGGACCGCCAGCGGCGGTTCCTCGGCTGCAACCAGAAGTTCCTCGAGCACACCGGGCTCGACAACGAGGAGCAGCTGCTCGGCAAGACCGACCACGACATCTGGGACAGCCGCGAGGAGGCCGACTTCTTCCGCATGATGGACGAGCGGGTGATGTCCACCGGCGTGCCGATCCTCGACATCGAGGAGCCGCTGCGCCTCCGGGACGGCCGCCAGACCTTCATCCTCACCAGCAAGGTCCCGATCCGCGACGACGCCGGCGAGGTCACCGGGCTCCTCGGGATCTACGTCGACATCACCGAGCGCAAGCGCATCGAGCTCGAGAGCCAGCGCGCCAAGGAGGCCGCCGACGCCGCCCTGCGGGCCAAGAGCGAGTTCCTCACGGTGATGAGCCACGAGCTGCGGACCCCGCTCACCCTGATCCTCGGCCCGCTCGAGGCGCTGCTCGCCGACCCGGCCGAGCCGCTCAGCGACGGCGCCCGCGCCTCGCTGATCCGCATGTGGCGCAACGCCTCGCGCCTCGGCCGCCTGGTCGACGACATCCTCGACTATCAAAAGCTCGAGGCCGGCAAGATGAAGGTCGTGTGGGAGCCGGTCGACGTCCACGACCTCGTCGAGGGCATCGTCCTCGACGCCGAGCCGGCCGCCCACAGCGCCGGCGTCACCCTGCACCGCGAGCTCGCCGGCGACGTGCGGACTGTCCCGCTCGACCGCCGCATGTTCGAGAAGATCGTCCTCAACCTCCTCGGCAACGCCCTCAAGTTCACCCCCGCCGGCGGCACCGTCACCGTCGCGCTGGCGGGCCACGGCGACGCCCGCCTGCGCCTGTCGGTCCGCGACACCGGGCCCGGCATCCCGCCCGAGGAGCACGAGCGGGTGTTCCAGCGCTTCCAGCAGCTCGACAGCTCGATCAGCCGCAAGCACGAGGGCACCGGCCTCGGGCTCGCCATCGTCCGCGAGTTCGCCGAGGCGATGGGCGGCGACGTGACCCTGTGCAGCGAGCTCGGGGCCGGCGCCTGCTTCGCCGTCGAGCTGCCGATCGACGCCGACCGCCTGGCCCAACTCGGCCCGCCGACCGAGCGGCCGACGCGTCCGCCGCCACCCGTCGCGCCCGCCGTCGCTGCTCCCGCCGACGCGTCGTCGTCCGCCCCGGGCCGCCCGCGCATCATCGTCGCCGAGGACAACGCCGACATGCGGGCCTATATCGCCTCGGTCCTGCGCCCCGACCACGACATCGTCCTCACCGCCAACGGCGCCGAGGCGCTGGCCGCGGCCCGCGAGCGCCGCCCGGACGTCATCGTCTCCGACATCATGATGCCGGAGATGGACGGCTACGAGCTCGTCACCCGCCTCAAGCGCACCCCCGACCTGCGCGACATCCCGGTGGTCGTCCTCAGCGCCAAGGCCAGCCGCGAGGAGACCGTCCGCGGCCTCGAGGTCGGCGCCGACGACTACCTGCCCAAGCCGTTCGCCCCCGCCGAGCTGCGCGCCCGGGTCGGCGCGGCCCTCCGGCTGCACCGCGTCCACCTCGAGGTCGTCGCCCAGAAGCACGAGCTCGAGCAGACCCTACGCATCCTCAAGGAGACCCAGGACCAGCTGGTGCAGTCGAGCAAGATGGCGGCCGTGGGCACCCTCGTGGCGGGCCTCTCGCACGAGCTCAACAACCCGGTCGCCATCATCCGCATGAGCGCCCAGATGCTCCTGCGCCGGGGTTCACGCGACCCGTTCGTCCGCCGCACGCTCGAGCGGATCGAACGCCACTCGCAGCGCTGCGCCGGCCTGGTCGAGGCGCTGCTGGCCTACAGCCGCCGCCGCCCGCAGGTCGCCGAGCGCTGCGAGCTCGGCCAGGTGCTGACGTGGCTCCTGGAGCTCGTCCGCCCGGAGGCCGCCGAGCGCGGGATCCGTCTCGTCGCCGACTTCGTCCCCGAGAAGCTGCCCGCCCTCGTCGTCCACCGCCCCGCGCTCGAGTCCGCGCTGCTGAATGTCATCGGCAACGCCGCCGACGCCACCAGCCGAGGTGGTATCATCGAGGTCCACGCGCGCGCCGCCGCCGGCGACGACGACGTCGACGGCGCGGAGCTCCTCATCCGCGACAGCGGCGTCGGCATCGCCCCCCAGGCCCTCCCCCACGTGTTCGAACCGTTCTACACCACCAAAGCCCCGGGCAAGGGCACCGGCCTCGGCCTGCCGATGACGCAGAAGTTCGTCCAGGCCCACGGCGGCACGATCCACGTCGACAGCGAGCTCGGGCGCGGCACCACCGTCCGCATGTGGCTCCCGCTGGTCCCGCCCGAGCCGCCGAACCCGGCCGAGCCGCCGCAGCTGGCCCCGGAGGCCCCATGACCGCCGTCGACGCCGCCGGCGGAGCGACCGACGCCTGCGCGCTCCCGCGGGTGCTGGTGGTCGACGACGAGCGCGACATGCTCGAGATCCTGCAAGACTTCTTCGAGAGCGAGGGCTACACGGTGCAGGTCGCCGACAGCGGCGAGCGGGCGATCGAGCTGTGCCGCCACGGCAGCTTCGACGTCGCCATCACCGACATGCGCATGCCCGGCATCGACGGTTTGCACACCCTGATAAGCCTGCGCCAGCTCGACCCCCGCCTGCCGGTCATCGTCGTCACCGGCTACGCCTCCGACGACACCGAGCAGCGCTGCCGCAACGCCGGCGCCTTCGACTGCATCCAAAAGCCGGTCGACCTCGACACGCTCCTCCGCCTCGTCGGCGCCGCCGTCCAGACCCGCGACTGATCGAGCGGCCCACGGCTCCCGGAGAGGCTCACGATCCGTCCCGACCTGCCTGTCGGTAAAATGGCGGACCTTCGCGCGAACGACTATCGTCGCCCGCGTGAGCGGCACCGACCTCGCCTACGCGCTCGTGCTCGTGTCGGGCGCGCTGCATGCCACGGTCAACGCGATCCTCAAGGCCGGCAGCGACAAGCTGGTCGGCCGCGCCCTCATCGACGCCGCCAGCGCCGCGTTCGTCCTGCCCGCGCTCGCGTTCGTCCCCCTGCCGGCGGGCGCCTGGACCTGGCTCTCCGCCTCGCTGGCGATCCACCTCGTCTACCTCTACGCCCTCGTGCGCGCCTACGAGGTCAGCGACTTCTCGGCCGCCTATCCGGTGGCCCGCGGGGCCGCCCCGCTGCTCACCGCCGTGGTCGTCCTCGGCGTGTTCCACGAGCCTGCGCGGCCGCTCGAGCGGGTCGGCATCGTCGCCATCGGCGCCGGCATGCTCGCCATGGGCCTCGGCCGCCACCTCAGCCGCGCCGCGCTCGGCTGGTCGCTTCTGACCGGCGTGTGCATCGCCGGCTACACCGTCGTCGACGCCTGGGGCGTGCGCGCGGCCCCGTCGGGCCCGAGCTACATCGCCTGGCTGTTCGTCCTCCACGGCACCGTCATCAGCGCCGTGTTCGCCGCCATCCGCGGCCGCGGCGTCCTCGCGGTCGCCCGCGAGCAGTGGCGCCCCGGCGTCGTCGCCGGCGCGCTCAGCATCGGCACCTACGGCCTCGCCCTCGCCGCCTACCGCCTCGGCCCCACCGCCCCGCTCGCCGCCCTGCGCGAGACCAGCATCCTCGTCGCCACCGTCATCGCCGTCGTCTGGCTCAAAGAGCAGGTCACTCCCCTGCGCGCCGCCGCGGCCGCGGCGATCGCCCTCGGCGCGGCGCTGATCCTGCTCGCGTGACGGGACATGTCCTGAAGGGCATGCCCGAACCGACATGCTCTCGCGAACATGCCCGTTGAGGCATGGTTCTTCGGCCATCTCCCGAGATCTCCGGGCCTCGTGCATCCACGGCCGCTCGACGGCCGACCGCCAGCTCGCCGGCGCGCCCGCTGGCGCCGCGCAGGAGGGCGAGCGGTACCGAGGCTCACCCCTCGTAGCGCTCGCGCGTCGGCTGGCCCTCGACCAACTTGAAAAATGCCACCGACGGGTCGTCCGGGCCCTGGTAGTGCTTCGCCAGCGCGCCTTGCAGGGCGGCGAGGTCGCGCCAGCGCTCGAGCATCACCAGCACGTCGGGGTCGGCGTGGCCGACGAACAGCTCGTACTGCTCGCACCCGTCCTCGCCGCGGACCTTGTCGATGATCGGGCCGAACCCGTCGATGAACGCCTGCGCTGCGCCCCGCTGGACGCGAAACGTGATGACTTGCCGGATCGCCATGGCGCGGTGCCTCCTGAGGCCGCGAACACACCACGAAACGGCCCCCGTCGCCCACGTGCGCGATCGCGCGCGGGCGCGAGGGTCCGCACGAATCCGCGGCGAACCGCCGCGCAGGGCGCCGATGCGCCGCCGGATCAAGCTCGCCGTCGTCGCCGCAGCAGCGGCACCAGCACCAGCCACGCGAGCGGCCCGGTCCCGCGGCTCGACGCGCACGCGCAGCCGCTCTCGGCCGTGTCGGTCCCGGCCGTCGCCGCCTCCTCGGCCGTGGACCCGCTCGTCGCCTCGTCGCCGCTGCTCGTCCCTTGCGTCTCTCCCGCGCCGGTCAGCGGCTCGCCGCCGGAGCTCGTGCTCGTCGGCTCCTCGCTCCCGCGGCTCCCGTCGCTCGCGCTCTCGTCCCCCCTGCTGCTGCTCGTCTCCTCCGCCGCGTCGTCGTCGGGTACGTCCCGGAAGCCGTCGTCGTTCACGGGCGGCGGGTCCATCGCGCCGGTCGAGGACGTGAAGCTCCAGCCCGCAGGCGCCTCGCGTGGATCGTCTGCACGCCCGGATCCACCGTCACCACGTAGACCTCGTCGGCCAGCACGCGCTCGCCGTCGAGCTCGCCGCACGAAATTACCGCGCCCGCGATCGGGAGCTCGAGAGCGGCGATCCGAGCGAGCCTTGCGCCGCCCATGACATCTCGGACATGTTCGCGCCGGGTCCGTGCCGCGCCCGGCTCGCGCGTGTATCGTCCGCGCGGCATGGACCTCGCGCACTACGTCCGTGATCTCAGCATCATCCTCGGCACGGCGGCGGCGACGGGGCTGATCTCGCAGTCGCTGCGCCAGCCGCCGGTGCTCGGCTACTTGATCGCCGGGATGCTCATCGGCCCGCACGTGCCGGGGATCGTGCTCGGCGGGCCCGACAGCCTCGACATGACCAGGAACCTGTCGGAGTTCGGGGTCATCCTGCTGATGTTCAGCGTCGGCCTCGAGTTCAGCCTGCGGAAGATCGCCCGGATCGGCCCCGGCGCCGGCCTCACCGCCGTGTTCGAGATCGGGCTGATGATGACGCTCGGCTTCCTCGTCAGCGCGCTGATGGGCCGGGGCGCGCTCGAGAGCCTGTTCCTCGCCGCGTGCGTCTGCAGCTCGTCGACCATGATCGCGGCCAAGGCCTTCGAGGAGCGGAAGCTGCGCGGCAGCTTCGTCGACCTGACCTTTGCGATCCTCGTGTTCGACGACATGACCACCATCATGGTGTTCGCGGTGCTGACCGCGATCGCCTCGGGCGCGGGCCTCGGGCCCGGCGAGTTCGCGCTGTCGGTCGGCCAGCTGTTCGGCTTCCTGCTCGCGCTGCTCGCCGGCGGCCTGTTCGTCGTCCCGCGCGCGCTGCGGGCGGTGGTCCGGCGCGAGCGCGACGAGCTGACGCTGCTCGCCGCGCTCGCGGCCTGCTTCGGCATGGCCGCGCTCGCGGCCCTGGCCGGCTATTCGGTCGCGCTGGGGGCCTTCATCGCCGGGATCCTCGTCTCCGAGTCGGGCGAGGGCAAGCGGATCGAGCCGCTGGTGCTGCCGGTGCGCAACATCTTCGCCGCGCTCTTCTTCGTCGCCATCGGCATGCAGATCGATCCGCTGCAGATCCTCGCCAACTGGCCGCTCGTGCTGATCTTCACCGCCGTCGTGCTGGTCGGCAAGGTCCTCGGCGTGTCGGTCGGCGCCTTCCTGACCGGCAACGGCTTCAAGGCCTCGGTGCGCGCCGGCATGAGCTGCGCGCACAACGGCGAGTTCTCGTTCATCATGGCCTCGTTCGCCATCTCCAGGGGGATCCTCGGCGACTTCGTGTTCCCGGTGGCCGTCGGCGTGTCGGTGCTGACGCAGCTGACGGCGCCGATGATGATCGGCCGCTCGGAGTCGGTGGCGCTCGCGCTCGAGCAGCGGCTGCCGGCCAAGCTGCAGACGTTCATCACCTTCTATCAGTCGTGGATCGAGCAGCTCCGCTCCACGCCCCGCACGACCTCGGTGTGGTCGCAGGTCCGCGGCGACGTGGTGGTGCTGGCGATCGACGCCGCGCTGCTGTGGGCCGTGCTGGCCGGCTCCAACCTGGTCCACTGGTGGGTCGTCACCGAGCTCACCGAGCGCTTCACCCTGCCGCCGTGGCTGGTCGAGCTCTCGTGGCTCGGCGGCACGCTGCTGCTCGCGGCGATCTTCCTGCTCGGCGTGTTGCGGCGCGCGGCGGCGCTGGCTCACCGGCTGGCCGAGATGGTGATGCCGGTCCGCGGCGGCAAGCTCGACCTCGGCCTCGCGCCGCGCCGCCTGTTCGTGGTCGTGCTCGAGCTGGCGCTGTGCCTGGTCGTCGGTCTGCCGCTGGTCGGCATGGTCCAGCCGTTCTTGCCGCTGAGCTCGGCGCCGCTGGTGCTGCTGGTGGTGGTCGTCGCGCTGGTGATCGGCGTGTGGCGCAACATCAACCACCTGCACGGGCACGTCCGCGCCGGCACCGAGCTCATCGTCGAGGTGCTGGCCAAACAGAGCCGCGAAGACGGCGGCGAGGCGACGGTCCAGGCCTCGCTCGCCGACGTCCAGGCGCTGCTGCCGGGCTTCCCCGACATGACGCCGGTGCGCCTGCACGACCGAAGCGCCGCCGTCGGCCTGACGCTGGCGCAGATCGATCTCCGCGTGCGCACCGGCGCGACCGTGCTCGCCCTCAGCCGCGCCGGCGCCGGCGCCGAGGCTCCGTCCCCGCACGAGCGCTTGCAGCCGGGCGACATCCTCACGCTGACCGGCTCGGAAGCGGCGATCACCGCCGCCAGGGCGCTGCTCCACGAGGGCCTCGCGGCCGACCCGGCGCGGCTCGAATCGCAAAACGTCTGATTCGCCGACCCGGCGCCGCGTCCCGCGCAAATCCACCGGCATCACGCGTGATCGAACGCGGCATTCACCCCCCTATCGACCGGCAGGTGGAATTACCCACGATCGGCCCATGCGCAAGCATCGGAGGGCACGAGTTCAAGCCGGCATCTTCGCGGCGTGGCTCGCGGCGTGCGGCGACGCCGGCGGCGGGGAGACCGGCGCCGGCACCACGAGCGGCGACGCCTCGACGAGCGGCGGCACCACCAGCGCGACCACCAGCGCGACGACGGCCGACGACACCGACGGGACCACCTCGGCCGCCACGACCACCTCGACGCCGACGACCGGCGCCCCGCCCGACAACCCGTTCGACGATCCCCCGCAGTGCTCGAGCCGCCAATACTGGGAGGAGGAGGAGGACGAGGGCGATCCGCGGATGAACCCCGGCGAGGCCTGCATCACCTGCCACTTCAGCCAGAACGACGCCCCGGACTTCGCCATCGCCGGGACCGTGTACCCGACCGCGCACGAGCCCGACGACTGCTTCAGCGCCGCGCCGGCGACCGACGCCGAGGTCGTGATCACCGACGCGATGAACCAGGTCTTCGTGCTGCCGGTCAACCCGGCCGGCAACTTCTTCCTCGAGGAGGAAGAGGCCACGCCGGTGTTTCCCTTCGCCGCCAAGGTCGTCCTCGGCGACGAGGAGCGCGCGATGGCCACGCCGCAGTCCGTGGGCGACTGCAACAGCTGCCACACGCAGGCCGGCGCGAACGGGGCGCCCGGGCGGATCCTCGTGCCCTGAACGCTCGCAGCTTCCTGCCCCTCGGGACAGGTCAGCGCCTCGCCCGCGCGAACACCAGCGCGGCCATCGGCAGCGCCAGCCAGAAGCCGGACGCGGGGATCGCCAGGCCGCCGAGTAGCGCCAGCGCGAGCAGCCACCCGCCGAACTCGCGCGGCAGCGGCCGCTCGCGCTCGAGCCGGGCCAGCGCCCGCCCGCCGATCATCATCAAGACGCCGGCGACGAGGAACCAGAACACGACCTCGCGGTCGCGGCTGACCTCGACCGCGCCGACGTAGCCGTCGCGCACGATCTCCAGCGCGATCCCGCCGCCGACCGTCAGCCCGAAGGCCTGGTGGACGACCCCGGTCCAGAACAGCAGCGTCCCCGCCCCGACTCCATACGCCCGCGTATGCTCCATACGCTTGCGTATGTTCCATACGCTGGCGTATTGTCAAGCCGTGCAGGAGGGCGCGACCCGGGGCCGTCGTCTCGTGACCCGCGAGGACTGGGCCGACGCCGCGCTCGCCGCGGTGGGCGAGCGCGGGCTCGCCGGGGTGGCCGTCGAGCCGCTCGCGCGCGCGCTCGGGGTCACCAAGGGCAGCTTCTACTGGCACTTCAAGGACCGGCGCGAGCTGGTCGCGGCCGCGCTCGCCCGCTGGGAGGAGCTGGCGGTCGACGCCCCGATCGCCGCCCTCGCGGGCATCGCCGATCCGGCCGAGCGGCTGCGCCGCCTCGTGGCGATCGCCTGGGAGCGGCCGGAGCACCTGCGCGCCGAACAGGCGCTCGCCGCCGCCAGCGAACCGGACGTCGCCCGCGCGGTGGCCCGCGTGACCGCCCGCCGGCTCGAGTTCCTCGTGCAGGCGTACCGCGAGCTCGGCGAGCCCCCGGCGCGCGCGCGCCAGTGGGCCGCCACCGCGATGGCGACCTACCTCGGCACCGGCCTCCTGCTGCGCGCCGCCCCCGAGGTCGCCCCGACCGACGCGGCCTTCCGCGCGCTGGTGCGGCACTTCGCCGCCACCCTGCTGCCCGGCCCCCGCTGACGCACGGCTTCGGCGCCGCACTTCACCAGAATGGTCGCAGCTCCGGCTCCCGGCCGGCGGCGTCGCGGCGGCCTGGAAACGCGATGCAAGGCGGCGCGAGGCCAGGCGCTCCGCTCGAACGATGAGGATCGCGGAGACCTCGCGTTCCGTGGACTGGCCGGCGCGAGGTGGTCACTCCTCCGCGCGGACGACCTCGACGGCGATCTTGCCGCGCAGGATCTTTCTGCACCTGCGGTGCGACATCCGCCCGGGCTGCCTGTCATGTCCACAGGAGGACGCTCGCCCGCGCGTGAGGCCCGGGCGGCCGTCGTCCGCGACCCGTCGCGCTCGCGCGACGACCTCCGAGGCTTTCTCATGCCCAGCATCGCAGCGCACCACCCCCCTCCCCGCACCCCGCGAACGGTCTCCCGCTCCGCCCTCATCCTCGGCGCCCTGTGTCTCCCGGCCTGCGTCGAGGGCGACGAGCTCGAGGACCTCGACGAGCTCGCCGTCGACGCGCTCGACCTCGCCGAGGACGACGAGGAGACCGTCGAGGAAGCAGCGCCGGCCTCGCCGCTCGTCGGCCCCGACGATCTCCAGGTGAGCGACGATCCGTCGCTCTACTGCATCCCGCAGACGTGGAACACCTGCGGCCCGAGCCACGCATACAACTGCTGCCCGCCCGACGCGCCCTTCGGCGCGACCTGTTATTGGAGGTCGTGCCAGCAGCACCTCCTCGACGAGAACTGCGTGGTCCACTCGACGGGCTACACCGACTACTCCGGGTGCGCCACCGGCTGATTCGATCGCTCGCCGCGACCATTCGCTTCTCTTGTCTGAACGATCGCGCAGGAGTGAGCTCCGCGGTACGCCTCGGCGGCGGCCTTGCCGAGGCGTCACGAGCGCGTGGAGCTCGCTCCGGACGAAGATGTCGGCAGCCACGGTCACGGCGAGTCGCCGGACTCCGACGAGGGCGAGGGGTCGGCGTCCTGGCCGTGGACGAGCGCTCGCCTGCGGACGACCGCGGCCACATCGGGCCGGTGCTGCCGGGAAGGCGCGGGATCCGTCAGCCCGGGCACGGGATGGCGCGGTTCGCCCGGCCGGCGCGCCGCATCGAGCGGCGAGTCCGGCGGCGGCCGGTCCCCCGTTTCGACGGCCGTCCGGCGGTCGACGGGATCGCCAGGGCCGCCAGCCCATCCCGCCGTGGGCTGCGCGCGAAGGTGCCGAAAGCGCTGCTCCCCGGGCCGCGCCGCTGCTCCGCGACGGCCTCCGCTGTGGCGTCGGTCACTGCCGCGGCGAGGGCGAGGAACCCAGAGAGAGGCGCGAGAACAGCCATGCGAATCATCCAAATTGTCTGTGTCGCTGCCACTACCTTCACGCTCGGGATCTGCGAGGCCATCGCGGCCCCGACCGATCCCGCTGCCCAGCCGCTCGCGCCGGCCGACGGGCGGACGGCGGACTCGCCCGAAAGCGCCGAGCCCCGCGAGCGACTCGATCCACCGAGCGAAGCGGATGAGGTCCTCCCGCGCTGCGAGCTCGACGGCTGCGAATACGAGCACCAAGGGTGCGTCTGCAGCAACACCGGCTGGAACGGCTACTGCGGCTGGGGCCCCCATCACCCCGGCTGCCTCTATTGCCGCTGCGATTGACGTCGGCCCAGCCGGCGCTCATTCGCCTCGCGCACGAAGGAGCCGCCTGCGCGAGCGGCTCGTGCGAACTCGCCCGCCCCCTGGCGCCGCCGAGATAGACGGCTCGGCTCGCTCGCCGCAGCAATGAAGCCGCCCTCGCGTCGCGCTCGCCTCGATCGGGGCCGCTCGAGGGACGCGATTCGTCCGCCCCCTCCGTAGGGACGCGAGATCGGCCAGCCACGCCGCCCGCCGTGGTAGCCTCCGCCGACCATGAGCCCCGTCTCGCCGATCATCGACGCCTGGATGCAGCACCCGACCCCGCGGTTCATGGCGGAGCCGTGGCTGGACTCGCTGAGGCGCTGGACCGGCAACGACTTCGCCGGTCCGTGGCCGCTCGACGCGACGCTGGCCGCCATGGACGAGGGCCGCGTGGCGGTCGGTTTGATCAGCGCCTGGGTGGGCCCGATGGGCGCCCTGGTGACCAACGACGAGGTCGCGGCGTGGGTGGCCCAGGCGCAGGGCCGCCTCGTCGGCATCGGCTCCGTCGACATCACCCGGCCGATGGAGGCGGTGCGCGAGCTCCGGCGCTGCGTCAAGCAGCTCGGCTTCCGCGGTGTACGCCTGCTGCCGTGGCTGTGGGAGCTGCCGCCGACGCACCCGCGGTTTTATCCCGTGTACGCCGAGTGCTGCGAGCTCGGCGTGCCGTTCTGCACGCAGGTCGGCCACACCGGCCCGCTCAAGCCGTCGGAGTTCGGCCGACCGATCCCCTACATCGATCAGGTCGCCCTCGACTTCCCCGAGCTCGTGATCGTCGGCGGACACATCGGCTACCCGTGGACCGAGGAGATGATCGCCGTGTGCACCAAGCACCGCAATGTCTATATCGACACCTCCGCGTACACCGTGAAGCGCTACCCTCCCGCGCTGGTCCAATACCTCGCCGCGCACGGCCGCAAGAAGGTGCTGTTCGGCAGCAACTGGCCGATGATCGCCCCGAAACACGCGCTCGCCGGCCTCGAGACGCTCGGCCTCGACGACGAGGCGCGCGCGCTGTTCCTCGCCGGCAACGCGCGACGCGTGTTCGAGCTCGCGTGAGCGCCCCGGCGGCGCGCGGAGGCGGGCCTCATCCCGTGGCGCTGGCCCGCGTGGCGGACAGATGCTCCTTAGGACATATCCTCGAAGACATGTCCATGACCTCTACGGGCGGCGCCTCGCCGCCGCGGGCAGCGGCTCCGTCGAGTTCGCAGCCACGGTCGTGCAGCCCTCGCCGGAGAACGCGATCACGAACCCATCGCTGCCGCGCGCCCTGCTGCCGACGCGACCGTCGTCCGACACGCGGCCGAGGCACAGCGCGGCGTCGACGGTGACGGGGCGGAGCTCGCCGGCCGCCAGGCGCAGGCGCGGCGCGTCGGCCGGCGGCACCTCGAGCTCGCACGGCGACATCGCCACCTCGATGTCTCCGTCACACTGATTGTGCAGCTCGACGCCGATCTGCTCGCCGATCAGCTCGTCGGCGATCGACGCGGCCGAGCGGTCGCACTCGCGCTCGCGGCACAGTCGCAAGCCGCCCGCATCGCGCACCAGCGCCAGCCCGGTCTCGCCGCTGGGCAGCCCGACCTGCCGGCCGTGCGCGAACACGGCGCGCACCACCCCGTCTCGCCGCGCACGCAAGCGCAGCCGGACCACCCGCCGCTCGCCCGGCTCCAGCGCGATCGACCACGAGCCCGGCCCCTCGATCCGCGTCAGCCCCTCGAGCTCGACCCAGCCGATCCCGCCGTCCAACGCAATTGCCTCGTCGCCCGTGTGCACGAGCGCCACGACCACCTCGTCGCCCTGCAGCAGATACCGCATTCTCGACTGCCACATCCCCAGCCCGTTCGACGACGATCCGCCGGGCCCGGCGATCCACGCCTCGCCCACTCGCTCGTCGAAGTCGTCCTTCGCGTGAGAGCCGCCCCCGGCGGGATCGGCCTCCCGCGCCGGCACTCCCTGGACCCACGCCACCGGCGGCCCGCCCACCCGGCCCGCCTCGACGATTCGCGCCTCGTCTCCGCTCCCCGCGTTCGCCGCCGCGCAGCCGCGCAGTGCCCACATTCCCCCGGCGCTCGCCGTCAGCAATCCGAGCAGCGCCAGCGGAGTCGCCAGCGCCGCGCTGCCCCGCGTCGACGGCTCGCCGAACAGCGGCAGCCACAGCCACACGCGCCGCCGTTCGCCGCGCCGCCGCGCCATCGTCCGCTCGAAGCTGTCCTTTGCGACACGTAGCCGTGCATACACCGTGCTGAGGTTGACCCCGAGCTCGGCCGCGATCTCGGTCCCCCGCAGCCCCTCGAGCTCCGACAGCACGAACACCGCCCAGCGGTCCGGATCGAGCTCGCGCAAGAAGCTCTGCAGATCGGCCAGCGCCTCCTGCCGCGACGTCCAGCTCTCGGGGTCGAGCCCCGGCGCCGCCAGCTCCGCCTCCTCGAGCGCCCCCGGCGCCCGCAGGGCCCGCTCGCGGTGGCGCCGGGCGATCTTGCGCGCCACGCCCGCCATCCACTGTCGCAGCGAGAACCGCCGGTCGTAGGCCCCGATCCGCCGCACCAGCACCTCGAACACGTCCTGGACCGCGTCGTCGAGCCCCGCCTCCGGCACGCCGAGGCCGCGCAGGCGCCCCCGCAGGTACGCCTCGTGGCGCGCGCAGGCTTCGTTCAGGAGGTCGATCGGGCGGCTCGGCGGGGTCGCGGTCATGCAGGCTCCTCGCTCCCCTCCTTGCACGCAGCCCGCCCGGATCGTAACGCGAAATGCAAGCCATGACCGCGCGATTTCGCGCGCAAGCCGCGATGACCAGGACGTCCCGGACGCATCGCTCGGGCACGCCGCCAATCCCCACACTCGCGCATCCTCTCGTCGACCGGCCCTCGCGCGAATGGCAATCCCCGCTGCGGCCAATCACCACACCCGCCCGGGGCCTCGCCGGCCGGCCCTCGAATGGCGTTCCTGCCGCGGCGAATCACCGCACCCGCCCGCGAATCGTCGATATCTTCCGAGAAGAAGAGCGAGTTCGTGGCGGTCTCGAACGGCGGCGCCGGCCCCGGCGCGTGGAAGTTCGGGAGCGCACCGTGAACCCGCCGGGCTCCGCCGCGGTTGCGCGCGGGCCGGTCCCGGCGCTACACCGACATGAGTGGAGCGCGGGGTGAAGCGGGGCGACACGTCGAGGACCTCGCCCGGTGGCGAGGCGGTCGACGACCTCGGGCCAGGGCCCCGACCCCGCGCGAGCGACTCACCGCCATTCGAGCCGGGCTGGGCGACGCCCAGCACGCTGGAGCACCCCCTGGGGCCGCGACCCGACCCCGAACTCGGCGGCCCGCACCTCCGGGAGCTCATCCTCTCGTCCCTGTTCGCGGGCGCAGCCAGCCGGCCCCAGATCGGTCGCTTCACGCTCCTGCGGCTGCTGGGAGAGGGCGGTATGGGCGTCGTCTATACCGCCTACGACGAGGACCTCGATCGCAGGGTGGCGATCAAGCTGCTGCGCGCCGATGCGGCCTCGCGGCCGGACATGTTCCGCGCCCGCATGCTGCGCGAGGCGAGGCTGATGGCCCAGCTGTCGCACGCCAACGTGGTCACGGTCCACGAGGTCGGCGAGCACGAGGGGCGCGTCTTCATCGCCATGGAGTTCGTGCGCGGGGAGCCGCTCGACGCTTGGATCGCGGCGCATCGCGGACGCGAGGGAGAGAGCGACTGGCGCGGGGTGGTCGCGCTGTTCGCCCAGGCAGGCGCCGGTCTGGTCGCGGCCCACCGCGCCGGGCTGGTACACCGCGACTTCAAGCCGCAGAACGTGATGGTCCGCAGCGATGGCGTGGTCAAGGTCCTGGACTTCGGCCTCGCCTGCGCGACCCCGCAGGACGGTCTATCTCTGGTGGCTGCGGATGGGAGCGACCGTTCGGCGCTGGCCCGCGAAGCGGTGACCCAGACCGGGGCCGTGATGGGCACGCCGGCGTACATGGCCCCGGAGCAGCACCTCGGGCTGGCGGCGGACGAGCGCAGCGACCAGTTCAGCTTTTGCGTCGCGCTGTACGAGGCGCTCTACGGGCAGCATCCGTTCGGTGGGTCGACCCTCGCGGCGCTCCGGGCGGCGGTGCTCGCCGGACGGATCCGCGACGCGCCCCCGGGGTCGCCCGTTCCGCTGCGGATCCGTCGCCTGCTCGCCCGCGGGCTGGCGGCTCGGCCGGATGAGCGTCATCCCTCGCTCGCGGAGCTGCTGGCGGCGCTCGTGGACGACCCGGTCGCCGTCCGACGCCGCTGGCTGGCGGTCGGCGGGCTCGTACTGGCGGCGTCGACCGGGAGCTACGTCCTGGCGAGCCGCGGCGCGGAGACCGAGCAGCCGTGCGCCGCGGTCGCCGGCGAGCTCGCAGAGGTGTGGAACCAGGAGCGCCGAATCGCCGTCGCGGCGGCTGTTGAGGCGACCGGGCTGCCCTTCGCCGAGGCCACGTGGCAGCGCGTCGCCCCAGCGATTGACGCGTACGCCCGCGATTGGACGGCCATGCGCGCCGAGTCCTGCCTCGCGCACGTCGAAGCGCTCGAGTCCGATCGCCACTACGACCTGCGGACCGCGTGCCTGGTCCGCCGACGCGCCGCGCTCGACACCCTGGTCTCGGCGCTCGCGCTGGCGAAGCCCGGCGACGTCGAGAACATGGCGCAGGCGGTGTCCGCCCTGCCGCCGCTCGCCCCCTGCAGCGACACCGAGGCGCTGGCCGCCGCGCTGCCGCCCCCGGAGGACCCGTCGGTCGCTCGCGCGGTCGAGGCGCACCGGGCCGCCCTGGCGCAGGCCGACGCTTACGAGGCGCTCGGGCGCCACGAGGAGGCGCGAGCCCTTGTCGCGCCGGTCCTCGATTCGCCGGAGGTGAAGGCTTACATGCCGCTGGAGGCCGAGGCGTGGTTGTCCCTGGGCACCGTCGAGCTGACGGCGCTGCGCTACGGGGCCGCGGTGGAGGCGCTGACGCAGGCGCTGGAGACCTCGCTGCGCGCCGGCCACCTGATGGTCGCGGCGGAGGCGTTCGCCCGCAGGATCTTCGTGCAGGGCCAGACCGGCAAGGCACAGGAGGCGATCCAGGACGTGCCGCTGGCGCGGGCGCTGGTCGAGTGGTCGAGAGACGAACAGCTCCGCTGGCTGCTGCTCAACAACACCGGCATGACCTACTACGCCCTCGGCCAGTTCGCGGAGGCGCAGGAACACACCCTCGCGGCGCTGGAAACGAAGGAGAGGATCGGCGACCTCGACTTCGAGTACGCGGTGACGCTCGGCAACCTGGGGGTGGTGGCCCTGGGGCGCGGCGATCTCCGGGCGGCGCGGGAGTACCTCGTCCGCGCTCTCGAGAGCGACGAGGGGGCGCTCGGAACCAACCACCCCAGGGTCGCGCTGTCCAGATTGGGCCTCGCCGTGGTCGAATTGTACGGCGGCCGCCACGACGCAGCCCTGGGCGGCATGCGAGCGGCGGTCGCGGCTCTGGTGCGCGTCCACGGCCCGTCGTCCGAGGTGCTGCTGAACTGTTACTTGCAGCTCGCGGACCTGAGCAACCGGCGCGGGGCTTACGCGGAGACCCTGGAATACACCGACCAGGCGGCCGCGATCAGGGCGACGCACGACCTCGAGGGGGACCCGATCCTGGTGAATCTGTTCATCCATCGCGCGGTGGCCCTCGAGGGGCTGGGCCGTCACGAGGAGGCCATGGCGGAGCTCGCGGCCGGCCTGGCCGTCGTCGAAGCGGGGCCCGGCCCGGCGGGCGCTGCCGCGTGGATCCACGACGCCGCCGGGCGAATCTCGCTCCAGCGGGGCGAAGCCGAGGCGGCGCTCGGCGCACTCCGACGCGCGAGGGCGGTCCACGAGAGCTCGCCGGGCACGGCGCCGTACGTCCTGGCGGTCGAGGACATCCGGATCGGCACGGCCTTGCGCGCGGCGGGCGACCTCGACGCGGCCCTCGACCTGGCCTCGCGCGGGCTGGCGCGGCTGCTCGACACCCCGCAGCGGCATTACGTCGAGATGCTCGCCGAGCTCCGGCTCGGGGTCGGCGACATCCTGCTCGACGCGGGGCGCCTCGACGAGGCGCGGGAGCAGTACGAGACGGCCCGCCGTGAGCTCGCGGCGACAGCCGAGCCGCACAATCCCTGGCTGGCGCGGCTCGAGTTCGCCACGGCGCGAGCGCTGCGGAAGGGGTCCGCGGCCGAACGTTCGCGCGCGGAAGCGCTTGCGTATGGTGCCCTCGGCAGCCTGCGCCGATTCACGCCCGGCTTCGAACCCGAGGCAGAGGCCATCGAACGCTTCCTCCGCGAGGAATTCGGAAATTCGTCCGGGCGGCCGAATTGAAACCGCCGGGCCGTCGATAAGTAGAGGCACAGGCCGCGCGGAGAGCAGCGCCTCCGAGCGCGGACATACTGAAGGAGACCTCAATAATGCTTGCCGTCGACAGGTTGCTCTTCGTCGCTTCGCTCTCGCTCATCGCCGCTTGCGATCCGGAAGGTCTCGCCGCGGCGCCGGAGGAGCCGATCCAGCACCGTTGTGCACCGAGTTGTCCGCCACCGTCCGGTAACACCAAGTGGATGGGCAGCCTCCATCCCATCTCGCCGCTCGACACCCTGGGGAACGAATACAGGGGCATCACCGTGGACAAACTGGTGGTATCCAACGGCCAGACCGCCCTCGGGTTCGGGGCCTTCGAAGGCAACCTCTGGGCCGACGTCATGGGCCCCAACGGCCCCACCCGGATCTCCGGCTTCGCCCTCGACGACGCCGTGTTCACGCTCACCATCGACGGCGAACAGAAGTACCTCTCCATCAACACGGTGGCAGCGCCGCCCGGCACGGACTCCCACTGGCTCTACAGGTTGCTGTGGGACGACGACGGTCCCGGTCCGCTGACCCACGGGGACGCGTGCGAAGAGTACGAAGGCAGCGTCATGGCAGTCGTCCATGACGGCCTCGATATCGACCCCGTGACCGGCGACGTGGTGGCGCGCCCGGACACGCTGTACTTCGCGTGCCTGCGCGGCGCCGCCGGGAAGGGCGTCCTCGAAGACCGCGGCTTCGGCTTCCGGCCCTTCGAGCTCGGGCTCACCCGATTCGAGCTCGCCCTGCGCTTCATCCTGGCCGACTACTGCTCCGACGGCAGGTCGTGGACCGAGGATGGCATGGACATCTACTACGAGGACAAGTGGAACATCGGCGCAGGCGGCGGCGCGGCCACCGAGGGGGTTTGGGGCCCGAACGGCCCCTTGTGCCTCGGCTCGCAGCTGCGCCTGCACAAGTACGCCGAGATCGCTTGCCCGACCACGGTAAAACCGCCTCTGTGCGGCACCGCCGCGCAGACGACGGCCCTTTACGAAAATCTGGGCCTGATCTGGTCCCGCAATCCTTAGGCCCTGCACCCAGGCCGTTCGACCGACGGTCGCTCGGCGCGACGCCGTGGAGCGACGCCGCTCGCCTCGCCGGCGGAGCGAGCCCGAGCGCCTGGTCGCAGGCGGACTCGAGCCGCCGCCGCTCCCCCCTGTTCTCCCCGCGTCCGCGCTGCGGCGCCATCCTCCGGGAAGGCGCCGCCGCGCGGACAGCCCGATGATCGAGCCACGACAAGCAATGGATATAGACAGGACGCCATGTCCTTGGAAAGTGATGGATGACATGAAGAATCGTTCTCTGTGCATTTCGCTCGCTGCCGCCACCCTCACCACCGTCGCGCCGGGCCTCGAGTCCGAAGCCGACGCGGCGTATCTGCGCAACCGGATCCCCGCCTCCGCCTGCAGCCCCGAGTCGCCCGACGACGACGCCGTACTCCAGCTGTCCAACGGCTCGTGGATCTTCACGGGCACGGAGACGGGCACCGCGACCTTGTGGTGCCCGGTGGCGACCGACCAAGAGTATTCGGCCCTCGATCCCTACAGCATCACCAATCTACGCCTGTGGTACCGCGATCCGGACGGGACGGCCACGGGCTCGAATGTGACGGCGCAGCTGTACTACCGCACGGAGGGCTCGAACAACCTCGGGACGATGACCGCCGGCATCAATTCCAACACGAGCAACGTCACAGGCAGCAACAGGCTCGGGGCGGACGTGACCACCAACACCAGCACCGACGCGCTGTTCTTCGCCAGGGTGACGATCTCGCGCAATTCGTCGACGGCGAGCGTCGCGTTCCATGGCCTCGATCTCCCGCCCAACGATCCTTGAACCTCGCCCGCCACGGCGGGGCTCGGCTCGTGCCCGTGCCGCTGGCCTCGCGCTCGCGGCCAGCAGCCGCGGCGGAGCGCGCTCGCGGGGTCCACGGCTCATCCCGCGCTGGTCGCCGCGGGATGCGTGACCCCGATTCTGGCGGACCCCTTCGCGGGCGAGCACCACGCGGGGTGGCCCTGCGGGCCGGTGCTCGGGGATACACACCGACAGGCACGAGCTCAGGCAAACGCCGGCGATTTCGGGCCTGTCGCTCCGCTGCCGGAGCGGGTCCGGGGGCGCGATCGCAAGTCGTCGAGATGCGGGCCGCGAGCCCTCACGCCGAGCGCAGCGCCTCGCGGACCCGGCGGGCCCATCCGTCGAGGTCCGTGAGCGTGCTGTGGAGCTCCTCGGGAGATTCGGCGAGGCGTGTGAGCGCCTGCTCCAAGAGGTGCCGGGCGCGCCGCAGACGCGTGCGCACCGTGCCCTCCGGCATGCCGAGGATGTCGGCGACTTCGCGGGCCGTGAGCTCCTCCCAGTAGTACAGCTCGACGAGCAGCTGGCTCTCGAGCGGCAGCTGCCGCAGGGCTTGAAACAGCAGCCGGGTCTGGTGCTCACGGGCGAGGATGCTGCTCGGCCCCGGCTGTAGGTCTGCGACCGAGCGCTCGCTGAAGTCGAAGCGCGCGGCGGTCTGATAGGCCGCGCGGAAGTGGTCATAGAGCACGTGGCGGGCGATGCCCAGCACGTACGCACGGACGTTGCAGTCCTTCGCAATCCGCGGGACGGACTCGACTAGCTTGACCAGCGTCTGCTGGATCAGGTCCGGCGCGCGAGCCCGATCCTTGGTGGCGAAGAAGCGAACGACCGCCTCGTAGTGGCGTTCCACGAGGGTCCTTCCCGCCCGTTCGTCCCCCCCTTGCCAAGCCTTGAGCAGCGCGTGATCGTCGAGCATCGGTACGGCACATACTACCTCCTCGCTCGTCGGAGTCATCCCCGCGGGTGGCGAGCTCGGCGTGACCATGCACCCCAACGTGTTGGCGGCCATGCTCGTGATGTGCACTGTTCAGCCGGTGGGTCGGGCGACGCCGCACCGGCGGCGGTGCGGCGGCCGGTTCGGCCGTCGCCGACGCTGCCGGTGAGCTCAATCGCGGGTTGCCTGACGCTTACGGACCGGCTGCGCCGGGCCGGAGCGCACCGGGCCGGACTCGTCACGGCCGGCTGCGCCGCCGAGACGGCCTCCTTCGACCCGCTTCAGGTCGGCGGTTTGCGCGTGCGCCACGACAGGGACGCGATGACCGCCAGCAGCTCGAGGGGTTCGACCGGCTTCGCCACGTGATTGTTGAATCCTGCGAGGAGCGCCCGCGTGCGATCTTCCGAGCGCGCATAGGCCGTCAGCGCCACCGCGGGAATGCTGCCACCGGCGTCGCGAGGCAACCTGCGGACGCGCTCGAGCAGCATGTAACCGTCCTCGCCGGGCATGCCGATGTCGGAGATCAGCACGTCCGGGCGCTCCGACACGATCTGCTGCAGGGCCTCGGCCGCCGAGCCCGCCAGCAGCACCTCCACCCCGCAGCGCTGCAGCAGCATGCCCAGCATCTCGCGGGTGTCCCGCTCGTCGTCCACGACGAGGACGCGGAGCCCCGCGAGCTCGGGTGGGCATTGCAAATCCTTCGCCGCCGGTCCTTCCCGTGGCGTCTCGCGCGCCTCGATCTCGCGCCGCAGCGTCACCGCCAGCGGGATCCGCACCGTGAAGCTGCACCCGCGGTCTTCGCCCTCGCTGAATACACCGACCGTCCCGCCGTGCATCTCGACGAGCTGACGAACGATCGACAATCCGAGCCCGAGCCCGCCGTGGCGGCGCGTCGTCGCGCCGTCGGCCTGGCGGAAGCGCTCGAACACGTGCGGCTGAAACTCCGGGCGGATGCCCTTGCCGGTGTCGGCGACCACGATCTCGACCGACGAGTCGCGGCGCTCCACCAGCACCTGCACCCGGCCTCCGCGCGGCGTGAACTTCACCGCGTTGCTCAGCAAGTTCCACACCACCTGTTGCAGCCGCTGCGGGTCGCCCATCACCGTCGCGCCCGAGGCGAGCGTGGCCTGCAGGCGCACCCCCCTGGCCTCCGCCGCCGGGCGCACCGTATCCAGGGCCGCTTCGACGATCTCGCGGATCTTGACCGCCTGGACCTCGAGGCGCAGCTTGCCCGCGAGGATGCTGCTGACGTCGAGCAGGTCCTCGATCAGCTGGGCCTGGGCCCGAGCGTTGCGCTCGATGGTGTCGATCGCGTGGCGACGCTGCTCGGCCGGCAGCCCGTCGAGTTGCAGCATCTGCGCCCAGCCGAGGATCGAGGTGAGCGGCGTCCGCAGCTCGTGGCTGACCGTCGCCAGGAATTCGTCGCGCAGCTGCGTCGCCGCCTCGGCCTCGCGCCGCGCCGCGCTCTCGCGCGCGAACAGCTCGGCGCGGGTCGCCTCGTTCCGCTTGCGCTCGCTGATGTCCTTGAACACCAGCGCGACCTGCCGCAGCTCGGCCTCGCCGACGCGCGTGGCACAGACTTCGAACCATCGATTCAGGGCAGGCGCGTGGTTCTCGAACCGGGCGGTCTCGCCGGTCGCCGCGACGCGGGCGTAGAGGCGGAACCAGGACTCGTCGAGGTCGGGCACCATCTCGCGCGCCGTCCGCCCGACCGCGCCGACCAGGCCCGTGTGCGTCTCGAACGCCGAGTTGGCCTCGAGGAAGCGATAGTCGACGGTCTCGCCGTTGGCGTCGACGATCATCTGCAGCAGACAGTAGCCGTCGTCGAGCGACGCGAAGAGCCGGCGGTAGCGCTCCTCCGAGGCCCGCAGCGCGGCCTCGGCCACCTCGCGACGCTGGTGGAGCAGCCGGAACTGGGTCACGTCCTGGCCCTGCACGAGGATCCCGGTCACCTGCCCGCCGGGGTCACGGATCGGCTGATAGATGAAGTCGAGGCAGATCTCGATCGGCTCCTCGCCCGGCCGCGGCTGCAGCACCACCTTCTGCTGCGTGCCGATGTACGGCTCGCCCGTCGTGTAGACGCGCTCGAGCAGCTCGAAGTAGCCCTGGCCGGCGAGCTCAGGCAGGGCCTCGCGCACCGTCTTGCCGACGACGCGGCGGTGGCCGACGAGCTGGTGGTAGGCCGCGTTGGCCACCTCGAACACCATCTCGGGCCCGCGCAGGAACGCGACGAAGCCCGGCGCTTGCTCGAACAGCTCGAACCGTCGCTGCGAATCGGCCATGAACCGCTCGGCGTTCAGCTCGGCGCTGCAGGCCGCGCTCCACTTGGCGACGACGGCCACGTCCCGCGGGTCCAGCGGCGTCGCGCCCTCGCTCCGCAGCTCCAGCACCGCCTCGACGAGCGCCCCGACCTCGTGGACCTCGCCCGGCAGCCCCGAGTCCAGCGAAGCCCCCGCGTCCCGGAGCGCCTGACACAGCATGTCGAGGTACCGCGGCAATTGCTTGGCGCATACGCCGCGCTCTGCGAGCCGGCGCTCGCACGCCGCCAGCAACCGGTCCTTCTGTCCCTCGATAAGCTCCACCAGAGCGCTCATGCTGCCCCCTCACTGTCGTCCGCTCGGGTCTTCGCTAGGTTGTCGGGTGCTCCTATCAAGAAAAGACGCAAAAAACACTCCTCTGTCCGCTCTCGGCGGAGAGGGGCGCAGGGACCGCGCAGGGACCCCTCCCTGCATGAAGGGCCGCAGGCGAAGTCCGGTTCCTCCCTCACCGTTGAAACATGTGGCCAAGCGCACGCCCGGCCCTCGAGCCGAGCCCACAGCGGCCTCCATTGCGTCGACGCAAAGCTGGCGCCGCCGACGGACGCTCTCTCACCGACGAGCTCGCTCGACGGGTGTATCCGCGACGAGATCGCCTTCGCCGCCCGCGGCTCGACTCGCCATGGCCGTCGAATTCCCGAGCCTGATGGGCATGCCGCTCGGGTCGCCGAGACGACTTCGATACCCCCGGTCGCTCGCGGCTCGACCGGCCCGGGTCGCCCGCTTCGATCGGTGGGGAGCTGGGCATCGAGATCATCACCGCCGGCCGCCCAGCTCCTCCGTCAATGGATGATATCGACGTGCGAGCGTGAATCGTAACACCGATCGCGGCAGGACCGCTTCATGATTCGCGAATAGCAGCTGCTCCTGCAACAGACGTCCCGCAAGTCCGAGGAATCGTCGGCGCCAGCCTGGGCGCGGGCGAGCGCGGGGCCGAGATTTCTGCGCTCATGGCGCGGCCCCCATGGAGCGCCTGGGAGCGGCCGGCAGGCCAGGCACCGGGGCGAGGCGGCGCCGCTCGCTTGACTCGGACCGCCTAAAAGGTTCTCCTGAGGATGACTGACCTTTTTTCACTAATGGAGCGACTTCGCCGTGACATCGACCGCTCATTCCTCGCCTATTTCTCTGTCCGCCGTCGTCACCGCCGTGCTCGCCCTGTCGGCCTGCAACGACGGATTTAATGAAAACTGCGGGAAGACCCGCGAGGTCACCCAGGGGTTTTTGAACGTGCTGAGGGACGCGGAGTTGACCGAGGTCCGCGAGCTCGAGGGCAGCGACGACGACCGCTGCGAGGAGGCCTGCCGCCGCCGGGTCGAGAGCGGGCTCGGCGACCCCGAACTCCTGGAGGCGCTGAGCTGCGACGCCAGCGGCAAGGAGCAGCCGGACGCGCCGTGGGACGCCGCCAACACCGAGGTCGAGGTGACCTGCGAGGCCAAGTACTTGAAGACGGAGATCTGCCTCGGCCGCCGACCGCAGGGGCACCACGAGGTGGAGGCCGACCTCGACTGCCGCACCGAGTGGTTCGCGGCGCAGGCCCACCTCGAGCGCGCGTCGGTGCGGGCGTTCGAGGAGCTTGCGACCTGGCTTCAGGGGCGCGAAGCGCCGGAGGCGTTGATCCGCCGCTGCCACGAGGCCGCGGCCGACGAGGTCGTGCATGCCGAGCAGATGACCGCGCTGGCCCGGCGCGAGGGCGCCGAGGTGCCGCTCCCCACCGCCGATCCACCGCCCGCCGAGCTGTTCGCCGTCGCGCTGCACAACGCCGTCGAGGGCTGCGTGTCCGAGGCGTTCGCGGCGGCGCTCGCGGCTCACCAGGCCCGCCACGCCGAGGGCCCCGAGCTGCGCGCCCTGTTCGCCGCGATCGCGGCCGACGAGCTGCGCCACGGCCAGCTCGCCTGGGATCTCCACACATGGCTCTTGGGACAGCTCACCGCGGCGCAGCAGGCCGAGGTCCGCGCCGCGCAGCTGCGGGCATTGGCGGCGTTGCCCCGCGGGACCGGCAAGGCCGCAGCGAGCGCCCCGCCCGAGCTCGGCTGGCCCTCGCCCGCGCGCGCGGCAGCGATGGCCGAACGCTTCGCCCGCGAGGTGACCGCGGCGATCGGCGCGGTCGGCTGAGAACTGCGAGCGCTTCGACCGCGAGCGCGTCCCGGACCGAGAATCCCTGTACCAGCGAAACGCCGTTCCGCAGCTCCTCACCATTCCTGCCCTGCCGAGAACTGCTCCGCCGCTGCAGTCGACGAGGCAGTGCGCTCCCGCTATTCGTCGCAGGCACACCCTGGCGGCGTGTGACAAGCTCGGTCGCGGGCGATGCAGGTGTTGCCGCAGGCCTTGCCCTTGTGACACATGCGGCAGCACGAGCCGGCCGGCGAAGCATCCCGCGCCGGCCCCGACGTCGGCGGAGCCGGCGAGTCCACGCGCATGTGGGTCTCCGTGCTGGTGCTCCGGCCCTCGACCGTCCACGACGATTCGCCGCGCTCGACGGTCGGCGCCGTCGAGGCGCGGGGCGGAGGTGGCGGAGGGGACCACCACGGCGGACCCGGGTCCGACTCCACGACCGGCTCGGGCGGCGTCGATGGGGCGGACCTCGCGTTGCCGCAGGCCACCATTCCGGTCACCACGATTGCAGTGAGGACGCGCATGAGCCGGCGGCACGGGGCGGGTTCTGACGGGAGCGCGAGATCGATACATTGCAGGGCCATGCGGGTCCTATGCATCACCGCCTTATCACTCGCCGCGTGCGCCGGCGTCAACACCGGTCAGTCGCTCGAGGTCCTCGCGCCGCCCGAGGCCCAGCTCGGGCACGGCTACGATTCGCTGTCGGACGAGACCCGCGGCGCCTGTGTGGCACCGAAACCTGTCAGTCGCGCGCGACGCGGCGGGAGGTGGCAGCGCGAGGTGTTCATCGTGCGCAACCGCGAGGAGGTCGTTCGCGCGGCCGGCTTCTCCGGCGGCGTGAGCCTCGGCATCTTCGGCTTCGGCCTCGACCTCGGGTTCGAGGACCTCGAGCGCCATACGCAGCGGTCGACCACCACCTTCGCGGTGATCCGGATCTCCTACGACTCCCCAGGCCAGTCACTGGTCGATTACCGCCTGCAAGACGACGCGGCCGCGACGCTGCGCCGCGAGGGGGCGCACAAGTTCTACGAGAAGTGCGGCGACGGCTTCGTCGCGGCGGTGCGCAGCGGCGGGCTGTTCCTCGGCATCGTCGCCCTCGACGAGGTCGCCGACGAGGACGTGCGCAGGCTGTCGGGCCACGCCGGCGTGTCTTTCTTCGGCATCGGCGGCAAGGGCGGCGTGAGCCGCGAGAACCGGCAATTCTTCGAGCGGCACCGGGCCCGCTATTACGTGCTGCAGAACGGCGGCGGCCCGGGCGGATGGACTTCGATGAGCGAGCTGCGGGACGTGGGCGCCCTGGTGCACCAGGCCTACGCGTTCGAGCAGCAGGTCCAACTGGGCGCGACGGTCCCGACCCAGCTGGTGGTGAAGCCGTACCAGGTGACCTCCAACCTGCCGCGCGGGGCCGACCTGTGGAACGTGCTCGAGCAGCGGCGCTTCCTCGACGATTTGGCCGTCCGCCACGGCGAGCTCAAGGACGCCGACGCCGAGGTGCAGGCGCGGATCGCCGCCGGCGCGTGCAAGCGCCGCGGCGACGCCAGGGAGCTCGAGCGGCTGCACGCGCGCTACGCCGCCGCGCTCGAGGCCAGCCGCAAGCGCGCTCAGGACTGCCGCATCGATCCGCGGCGGCGATGCAGCGACCGCGGGCTGACCTTCGTCGACCCGCGAGCCCACGAGCGGGCGCTCGCGCGCTGCGAGCCGGCGCGGCCGCACGCCGACGCTCCGCCGCCGCAGCGGCCCGGAGTCGATTCGCCGTGCCACCTGTGGCAGTTCTCGTCGCTGGCGGCGCGCGTGGCCGAGCGGGAGTACGACGCTGACGGCTCGGCCCCCGAGCTCACGGTCGCGTTGCACAGCGAAGGCCGCCGGATCGGCCTGCCGATGGTTCGCAGCTACTCGACCGAGGGCGAACTGACCGACCTGTACTTGCGGCCGGGTGCCACGGCGACCGTCACGATCTGGGACCGCGACGCGTTCTTCGACGACCACCTTGCCTCGCTCGAAGGCAACGTGCCGCCGACGCTCCCGGGCGGCGTGTGGACGCTGCGGCAAGGCGAGACGCAGGCGGCGCTGGCAGGTCGGTGCATCGAATGATCGCTCCGGAGCGCCGCGCCTGCGGCTGTCGGCGACGAGCGCGGCCTCTATCGTAGCAGCGCCTGGTCCCCGCAAAAATCGACTCGCCGCCATTCATCCCTGCGCCGCTGGACGAGCCCAGCGGCCGCGAATCTCCCGAGGATCCTCGACTACGACTCACGGCCGGGCGGCGAGCGCAGCGCTGCCCGCCGTTCGGCTGCGAATCGTCTTTCCCCTCACCGCAGGAACTCGCCCATGCGCCGGGCGATGAGCCCGCTGTCGGGTTCGCTGCCGCTGAACATCGCCGCCGAGTCGGCGTCGAGCGGGTGATAGTTGACCTGCTCGGGCGGCGTGCTGCGGAGCGCGCACGTGTACGACGTATTGAGGTCGAGCTCGAGCTCGCCGCGGTCGGGTTTGCCGACCACGATCACCTCGATCTCGCCCTGGAACGTGCGCGCCGGCTTGTAGCCGAGCATCGCCCGCAGGCCGGCCTCGTACATCTTCATGCGGTGCATGAACAGGTGCTCCTCGGCGGGGCTCTTGAGGAAGCCCGCGTCGCGCATGAAGGCCGTCACGAACGCGTAGCGCTCCGGCTCGGGCAGCGCGCGGATCTGGTCCATCGGCAGCACCACGTGGATCCCGAGCATGCGCTCGAAGATGAAGAGGTGGTCCTCGATCGCGCGCAGCTGCAGGGCGTCGGTGCCGGGCAGGCAGGCCCACGGGCGCAGGAACACCGGCATCACGTTGAGCAGCAGCGCCACCTCCTCGCCCTGGGCCTGGAGCTGGCAGGCCACCTCGTACGACGGCAGGCCGCCCATGCAGAAGCCGCCGATGTAATACGGCCCGTGCGGCTGGATCGCGCGGATGTGGCGGAGGTTGTAGGCCGCGATCTCCTCGACCGAGCCGAACGGCTCGCGCTCCTCGTCGAAGCCTGGTGCCTGGCAGCCGTACAGCGACACCGACTCCGGCAGGTGCGGCGCGAGGTAGCGGAAGTACGACGCCCCGCCGTCGGTCGCCGGGAAGAAGAACAGCGACGGCCCGCCGGGCGCGCCCTTCTTGAACTGCACGATGTTGGAGGGCACCTCGGCGGCGGCGCGCGCGGTCGTCTGCTCGCGGTTCTTGATCAGCGCGCGCAGCAGGTCCTGTTTGGTGTTCGATAGTGACTGGTCCATGGTGTCGTACCTTTTGTCCTCACGCATCGAGGCGCGCGAGCAGGTCGCGCGCCTCCTCCTCGCGCAGCTCGGCGAGCATCGCCGACAGCGCTTCGAGATCTCCGTTCGCGGCCGCGGCCCGCAGGCGCGCCAGCTTGATGGCGCTCGCCAGGCCCGCGACCGTCGGCGCCTGAAACAGCTCGGTCATCGTCAGGGCGACGCCGTGCCGCTGCTTGGCCGCGAACAATAGGCGCGCGGCCAGCAGCGAGTGCCCGCCGAGCGCGAAGAAGTCGTCGTCGCGGCCCGGCGCGCGGCCGGGCAGCAGCTCGGCGAACAGCGCCGCGACCGCGGCCTCGACCGCGTCGGCCGGCGGCGCGTAGCGGGCCTCCGACTCGGCCGGGGCGATCCGGGCCGTCAGCAGCGCCTGCCGGTGCAGCTTGCCGTTCGGCGTGCGCGGCAGCTCCGGCAGCACCACCACCCGCGCCGGCACCATGTACGCCGGCAGGCTGCGGCGCAGCGACTCGAGCAGCTCGGCGGTTCGCACCACCTGACCGGCCGCGGCGCACACGAACGCCACCAGCTGTCGCTCCCCGTCGGGCCCCGGGCGCGCCGCCACGGCCGCCTCGCGGATCGACGGGTGGCGGGACAGCGCGTGCTCGATCTCCCCGATCTCGATGCGGTGGCCGCGGATCTTCACCTGATCGTCGAGGCGCCCGAGGAACTCGAGCTGGCCGTCGTCGCGCCAGCGCACCAGGTCACCCGTGCGGTAGCAGCGGATCGGCGCCGGCAGCAGGCCCGCCGGGTTCTTGTCGACGAAGCGCTCGGCGGTCAGCTCCGGGCGGCCGAGGTAGCCGGCGGCCACCCCCTCGCCGGCGATCCACAGCTCGCCCGGCGCCCCCGGCCCGAGCGGCTGGCCCTCGGGGTCGAGCACGAACACCTGCGTGTTCTCGATCGGCCGACCGAGCGTGATCGGGTCGCCGGGCGCCAGGCGGGCGCGCGTCGACCAGATGGTCGTCTCGGTCGGCCCGTACATGTTCCACAGCTCGGCGCAATGCGACGCCAGCCAGTCGATCAGCGCGCGCGGCGGGTGCTCGCCGCCGCACAGCGCCCGCAGCTTGCCGTCGCCCGGCCACCCGGACGCGACCAGCAGCGACCACGTCGCCGGCGTCGCCTGCATCACCGTGACCGCCTCCGCGGCCAGCAGCGCCTGCAGCTGCGCGCCGTCGGCCAGCGCCGCGGTGTCGGCGAGCACCAGCCGGGCCCCGTGCGTCAGCGGGAGGAAGAGCTCGAGCGCGGCGATGTCGAAGCCCCAGGTCGTCACCGACAGCAGCGCGTCGCTCGCGGCGATCCCCGGCCCGCGCGCCATCGCCGACAGGCAGCTGACGAGGTTGCGGTGGCGGACCACCACCCCCTTCGGCGTGCCGGTCGAGCCCGAGGTGTAGAGCACGTACGCGGGGTCCTCGGGGCCGCTGTGGGGCACGTTCGTCGGCGCGACCTCGACGACGGATTCATCAGTGCGCCGATTCGTCGGTTTCACGGCTTCGACGATCGAGGCACGGGTGTGATCGTGCGTCAGTCCGTCGGCCTCGATGGTGGATTCGTCGTGGTATCGATGGCTCGACCCGTCGACCTCGACGATCGACGCGTGCCTGTGCCCATTCGACCCCGCGGAGAGCGCCGCGACCGTGACGCTCGGCGCGTCGCCCGGCACCGTGCGCGCCTCCGCGTCGCGGATCACCAGCGTCGCTCCGCTGTCGGCGATCATGAAGCGCAGCCGGTCTTCGGGGAACGCGGGGTCGAGCGGCAGGTAGGCCGCGCCGGCCGCCAGCACCCCGAGCAGCGCGCACAGCAGCTCCGCCGAGCGCTCCCCGAGCACCGCCACGATCTGCCCCGGGCCGACCCCGCGGGCGGCCAGCGCCGCCGCGATCGTCTCCACCCGCCCCGCCAGCTCGCGATAGCGCCACGTCCGGCCCGCGTGCGTCACGGCCGGCGCCTCCGGCGTGCGCGCGGCCTGCTCGCGCACCAGCGCGGGCAGCGTGGCCTCGCGGGGGAACGGCGCCGCTGTGCGGTTGTAGGCCAGCACGACCTCGCGGGCGCGCAGCTCGTCGAGCATCGGCGCCGCGTCGATCGACGTCCCCGGCGCCGCCGCCAGCCCGGCGGCCAGCTGGACGAACGCCTCGACGAAGCGGCCGGCGAACGGCGCCTCGAACAGGTCGGTCGTGTACGTCAGCGTCCCGCGCGTCCCGCCCGGGCCGGTGACGAACTGGCACTCGAGGTCGAAGGTGGCGACCTGCGGGTCGAACGGCCACGCCTCCGCGCGCACGCCCGGCAGCGCCGGCGGCTCGGCGGGGCTCTGCGCGCCGAAGAACACCGAGAACAGCGGCGTGCGGGCCGGGTCGCGCGGCTGCCCCGACAGCTCGACCAGCCGCTCGAACGCGACGTCCTTGCGGGCGAACGCCTCGCGGCAGCAGGCGTCGACCCGGCGCAGCAGCTCGCGGAACGACAGCCCGCGCGCCACCTCGACGCGCAGCACCACCGTGCTCACCAGGCAGCCGATCAGCGACTCGATCCCGCGGTCGTCGCGGTTCGCGTGCGGCGTCCCGACTACCAGGTCGCGCGCCCGGCACAGCCGCTGCAGCGTCACCAGGAACACCGCCAGCAGCGCCGCGAAGCGGGTCACGCCTGCGTCGGCCGCGGCCCGCTGCAGCGCGTGCTCGACGTCGCCGGGCAGCGTGAACTGCAGCTGTCGCCCGCGGTAGCTCTGCAGCGGCGGCCGCGGGCGGTCCTGCGGCAGCTCGATGACGGGCAGGTCGGCCAGCTGCGCGCGCCAGAACTCGAGGTGGTCGGCGGCCGCGTGGACGCGCCGCTCCCAGGCCACGAAGTCGCCGTGGCCGAGCGCCGGCGCCGGCACCCCCGGCTCCGCGCCCGCGAGCTCGGCGGCGTACAGCGGCCCGAGCTCGGCGGCCAGCAGCGCCAGCGAGGCGCCGTCGATCACGAGGTGGTGGAACGCCAGCGCGAGGATCGATCGCGCGCCGCCGCAGCCGATCAGGCACGCGCGCACCGGCGGCTCGCGGTCGAGCGCGAACGGCCGGCACAGCGCGGCCCGGGTCGCCTCGGCGATCACGGCGTCATCGGCGGTCGCCGCCAGCTCGAGCCGCATCAGCGCCGGCGCCCAGGTCGGCAGCACGAGCTGCACCGGGAAGCCGTCGAGCTCGGCGAAGGTCGCCCGCAGCGCCTCGTGCCGCGCCACCACGCGCCCCAGCGCCCGCGCCAGCGCGTCGGCGTCGATTGGCCCGCGCAGCGCGTACGCCTGGGTCACCAGGTACGCCGGCCGCGAGGTGTCGAAGCGCGTCAAGAACCACAGCCGGCGCTGCACGCTCGACATCGGCGTGGCCACCCGCCCGGCCAACAGCGCCAGCACCTCGGCCTTGGCGACGCGCAGCGCCTCGCGGTCGGCCGGCGTCACCACCCCCGGCTCGGCGCGCAGCCGCAGCTGCTCGCCCTCGGCCCACAGCCGGAGCCCGCGCTCCACCAACCCGCCGACCAGCGTCGCCGCGCTCACACGCCCGCCCTCGCGCGCCATCGATGCACCATTCGACGTCGTTGCGCTCACAGCCCTTCCTTCGCGCTCCGTCGATGCACCATTCGGCGTCGCCGCGCTCACAGCCCGTCCCTCGCGCGCCGGCGATGCACCGTTCGGCGTCGCCGCGCTCGAGGTCTTTCCGTCGCGCGCCGGCGATGCACCATCCACCACCGCCGCGCTCACAGCCCTCGCCTCGCGCTCCACGGATTCACCCTGCAGCACCGCCGCGCTCCCGGCCCTCGCCTCGCGCTCCACGGATTCACCGTTCAGAACCGCCGTCCTCACAGGCCCTCCTCTTCCATCGCTGCTGCCAGCTCGCTCGCCGACGCCACCCGTCCGCGGCCCTGCGCCGCCAACTCCGCCAGCGCCAGCGCCAGCGCGGCGACGCTGCGGTCTTCCAGGAACAACGGGGCCGGCGCCTCGACCCGCAGCGCCTCGCGCACGCGGTTGGCGAGCCGCATCGCCCCCAGCGAGTCGAGCCCGAGCCGCCGCAGCGACAGCGTCGGCGACAGCGCCGCTGGAGCCAGCGCCAGCAGCTCGCCCGCCACCAGCTGCACGAACCGCTCGATCCGCGGCGCCGACGGCTCCGCCCCCAGCGCCTCCGCCAGCGCCGCCAGCTCGGGCTGCGCCGGCGCCTCCGCGCGCACCGGCCCGAGCTCCGCCTCGCCGCCCGCGAGCGCCGCGGGCCACAGCCGCCGGCGCTGGAACGGGTAGGTCGGCAGCGACACGATCGACCCCGCGCGCGGCAGCACGGCCGGCCACGCGACCGCCAGCCCGCGCTGGTACAGCCGCGCCAGCACCTCGAGCAGGTGCGCCCGCCCGCCGCCGCGGCGCAGCGACGACAGCACCAGCGCCGGCGCCCCGCGCTCGGCGATCGTCTGCTCGCACGCGTGCGCGAGCACCGGGTGCGGGCCGACCTCGAGCAGCACGTCGACGCCGTCGTCGAGCAGCGCGCGGGTCTGCTCGTGGAAGCGCACCGGCTCGAGCGCGTGGCGCAGCCAGTAGTCGGCGTCCATCTCGGCGCCGTCGATCGGGCGCCCGAGCAGGGTCGAGTAGATCGGGACCCGCCCGCGCTGCGGCGCGATCCCGGCGAGGTCCTGCGCGAGCGCGCCCGCGATCGGCCGCGACAGCGCGCAGTGGATCGGGAACGGCAGGCCGGTGAGGCGCGCGAACGCCCCGGCTGCCTGGAACTCGGCCACGATCGCCGCCAGCGCCGCGGCCTCCCCGGCGAGCAGGAAGCTGCGCGGGCCGTTGCGGGCCGCCACGCTGACGTGCCCGGCGTGGCGGACCAGCGCGCGCTCGAGCGTCGCCGGGGTCGCGTCGACCAGCGCCATCGTGCCGCGCCCGGCGAGCGAGCCGATCCGGCGGCTGCGGCGGACGATCAACCGCGCGGCGTCGTCCAGCGCCAGCGCGCCGGCCACGTGCGCCGCCGCGACCTCGCCCATGCTGTGGCCGACGACCGCGACCGGCTCGACCCCCCAGGCCGCCCACGTGCGCGCCAGCGCGACCTGGACCGCGAACAGCAGCGGCTGCACGCGCGCGGCGTCGTCCGGCGCCTCGCCGCGGGCCAGCGCCGCCGCCACCGAGAAGCCGGCGTGGCGCTCGATCGCCGCGTCGCAGGCGTACAGCGCCCGGCGGAACGCCGGCTCCTGCGCCAGCAGCTCGCGGCCCATGCCCGCCCACGCCCCGCCCTGTCCCGGGAACACCAGCGCGACCCGCGGCGGGCGCTCGGCCGGCGCGCCCGCGTCGGCCCCGCTGGCCAGCGCCCCCGCCAGGCGCTCGCGCAGCCCGTCCATCGTGTCGGCCACCACCGCGACCCGGTGGGCCAGGTGGTCGCGCCCGAGCGCCGCGGTGTGGCACAGGTCGTCCAGGGCCGGCGCCGCCGCGTCGGTCAGCGCGGCCACCAGCCCCGCCACCCGCTCGCGCAGCGCCTCGCGCGTGTGCCCCGACACCGGCAAGACGCTGGCCGCCTCGGCGACCGGCTCGCGCCCCTCGATCGCGGCGACCCGGACCCCGAGCGTCCACAGCGTCGCCGCCGCGGCCGTCAGCTCGCCCGCCCCCGGCCCGTCGCGGCGCATCGACGCGACCACCTGCCCCTCGCGCCCCGCGTGGGCCAGGCACTGCTGCAGCGCCGGCCCCAGCACCGGGTGCGGACCTGCCTCGAGGAACAGGTCGGCGCCGTCGCGCGCCAGCCCCTCGATCGCCGCCGCGAACGCCACCGGCGCGCGCAGGTTGCGGGCCCAGTAGCCCGCCGCGAGCGCGCGCCCGTCGATCTCCGCCCCCGTGACCGTCGAGATCAGCGGCACCTGCGTCGGCATGGCGACGACGCCCTCGAGCCCTCGGGCGAGCTCGTCGAGCAGCGGCTCGACCTGCGGGCCGTGGGCCGCGTAGGCCGCCTCGATCACGGCGCACCCGATCTCCTCGCGCCGGCACCGCTCCGCCAGCCGCTCGAGCATCGCGCGCTCGCCCGACACCACCGTCGCCCGCGGGCTGTTGTGGGCCGCGATCGTCACCCCCGCGAACTCGGCCAGCAGCGCCGTCACCTCCTCGGCCGAGCGCTCGATCAGCATCACGCCGCCGAGCCCGGCGATCCGCCGCGTCAGTTGCCCGCGCAGGCAGATCACCCGCACCGCGTCGGCGAGGTCGAGCGCGCCGGCGACGTGGGCCGCCGCCACCTCGCCCGCGCTGTGCCCGACGATCGCCGCCGGCACCACGCCCTGCGCCCGCCAGGCCGCCGCGATCGCCACCTGCACCGCGAACAGCAGCGGCTGCACCACGTCGGCCTCCCGCAGCCGCGACGCCTGCGGGGGCGCCGACAGCTCGTCCAGCAGCGACCACCCGACCCGCGCCGCGACCTCGCGCTCGCACGCCAGCAGCACCGCCCGCGCCGCCGGCGAGCTCGCCAGCAGCGCGCGGCCCATCCCGAGCCACTGCCCGCCCTGGCCCGAGAACACCAGCACCGGCCGCCGCGGCCGCGCCACGCCGAGCGCCAGCCCCGGCGCCGCCTCGCCGCGCCCGAACGCCGCCAGCCCCTCGCGCAGCACCGCCGCGCTGCGCCCCGCGATCGCCAGCCGGACCGGCGCGTCGCCGGGCCGCTCGAGCGCCGCCCCGCCGGCCAGCCGCGCCTCCGCCTCGCGGGCCAGCGCCGCCAGCGCCGCCTCGCTGCCGGCCGCCAGCGCCACGATCCGCTCCGCCTGCGGCGCCGCCTCGAGCACCGCGTGCGCATTGGTCCCGCCGAACCCGAACGAGCTCACCCCGGCGCGCGCCGGCCCCTCGCTCGCGGGCCACGACTCGCGGCGGTCCTGCACCGCCAGCTTCAGCCCCGCGAAGTCGATGTCGGGGTTGCCTGTCCGAAAGTGCAGGCTCGCCGGCAGCGCCGCGTGGTGCAGCGCCAGCGCCGTCTTCATCAAGCCGGCGATCCCCGCCGCGGCCTCGGTGTGGCCGATGTTGGTCTTGATCGAGCCGATCCGCAGCGGCCGCGCGCGCCCGGGGCCGTACACCGCCGCCAGCGCCGACGCCTCGATCGGGTCGCCGAGCCGCGTCCCGGTCCCGTGCGCCTCCACGTAGTCGATCGACGCCGGCTCCACCCCCGCGCGCGCGCACGCGGCCGCCAGCACCGCCCGCTGCGCCCGCGGGCTCGGGGCGGTGAGCCCGTTGCTGCGGCCGTCGTTGTTGACCGCGCTGCCGCGCACGAGCCCGTAGATCCGCCGCCCCGCCGCGAGCGCCCGCCCGAGCGGCTCGAGCACCACCAGCCCGGCCCCCTCGGCGCGCACGTAGCCGTCGCCGGCGGCGTCGAAGCTGCGGCAGCGCCCGCTCGGGCTGCGCGCGCCGAACCTCGCCATCTGCACCATGCTGTCGGGCGCGAGGATCAGGTTGACCCCGCCCGCCAGCGCCAGCGTCGACTCGCCGCGGCGCAGGCTCTCGCACGCGAGGTGCACCGCCACCAGCGAGGCCGAGCACGCGGTGTCGACGGCCATGCTCGGCCCCTCGAGCCCGAGCGCGTACGACACGCGATTGGCGATCACCGCGTGGCTCAGGCCCGTCGCCGTGTGCTGCTCGATCGCCGCCAGCCCCGCGCGCGCCAGCAGCAGCGCGAAGTCGTGCCACAACGCGCCGACGAACACCCCCGTCGGCGACCCGACCAGCGAGCTCGGGGCCACGCCCGCGTCCTCGAGCGCCTCCCAGGCCAGCTCGAGCGCCAGCCGCTGCTGCGGATCGCAGACGGCCGCCTCGCGCGGCGAGACGCCGAAGAACAGCGGGTCGAAGCCGTCGACCGCGCCGAGGAACCCGCCCTCGCGGGCCGTGCTCTCGCCGGTCGCCGCCTCGAGCCGCGCCAGCGCGTCGAGGTCGAGGCGGTGCGGCGGGATCGGGGCGATCGCGTCGACCTCGTCGATCAACAAGCGCCACAGCGCCGCCGGCGAGCTGGCCCCGCCCGGGAAGCGGCACGACAGCCCGACGATCGCCACCGGCTCGTCGCCCGCCGTCACGCGCGCGCCCTGCACCTGCGGCCGCGCCTCACCGACCAGGTGCGCCGTCAGCTCGACGATGCTCGGGTGCTCCCACAGGGCCGTCAGCGGCACCGACCGCCCGAGCCACGCCGACAGCCGGCTCACCAGGATCGCCGCCGCCGCCGAGTCGAGCCCGTGGCTGCGAAAGCTCGCGCGCGCGTCGATCCGCCGCGACGGCGCGCCGAGGATCTCGGCGACCGTCCCCGTCAGCCACCGCCGCACCTCGTCAGCCGATCGCACCAGCCACCTCGCTCTCCGGAGAAATCACGCCAGCGCCGCGAATCATGCGTGCGCCGGACCCATTGATCCAGGCGACCATGCGGGCAGGAATCGAACCGATCGCGCTCGCCCGGCCGAACCGTCCGTGCGGCCCGCGCCTGATCGGGTCGACGCGGACGAGCGCGGATGGACGATCGGACGTCGATCGGTCATACCGCGCCCGGCGCACGAGCGAGGCCCGCGACCGCGATCGTTCGCGGACCCCTCTCCGGGCCTCGCCGACGGCGCGTCGCACCCGCGAGCGTCGCCGACGCCGGCGCGTCCTTTCGTCGACGAGGATCTCGCCCGCGCCGACGCGTCCACGACCCGCAGGGCGCCGGGGGCGGCGCGGCCACGAAGGCCGACGTCCTCTGGCAATTTGCAAATCTCGCACGACCCCCTCCGACCTCGCATCGAGCCCATGCCGCGCGTCCGCTGTACGGGCTCGCTGCCGGCCTCGATACAGTGCCCGTCGCTCCGCGATCAATTGCGCGTCGGAGGCGACGCGCGCTGCGACCTCGTCGAGCCCGACACCGACGGCATCGAGGTCTGCAACGGCGCCGCGTTTCCTCCCTCGTGGACCCGAGAAATCCAGCAGCATCACGGCAATGCGAGGCGGCCAAGGCGCTCCCGTCGAAAACAAATCCTGGCCCTGCGGTGCCGGCGCGTGCCGATGCACACGACCTGCAGCGACGGAGAGCGACCGCTCGACGCACTTTCCGTCACGGGCCCGGCCGCATGCGGCCAAGTCGTCACCCTCGGCCTGCTACGAATATTCCCGCGAGCGCGGCAGCGCCGCGCTCGCGGGACGTCGCGACGCCCGCCTGCGATGATAACCCCCTGCGTCGCGCTCTCGGCCCCTCGCGGCCCACCTGCGCCGCAAGTTCGCCGGGGCCTCCGTCGAGGCCGTCCGCCCGGCCCCGCCGCCCGCCGCCGAGCGCGACGCCGAGGGGATCCGTCAGCGCCGCCTCGCCGCCCGCGAGCAGCGCCGCCTGGCCCGCGCGGCGTCCCAGCGAGGACACGAAGCGGGCCCGACCGCCGCGCCCGCGAATGACCCGAACGACATGCGCTGAAAGACATGTCGCTTCAGACATCCGCCACGCCGCCCGGCCTCGCCGGCTCGCGGCGCCCGCGACGTGGCGGCGGACTGGTGGGACCGCGCGCGGGTGCCCACGGCGTCCCGCCGCTCGACCCCGACGTGTCGGGGCGGAGCGAGGTGGCAGCCATGCCTCAGACGATGCGAGACGCGGCGGCTCCAGTCGTCGCAGCGGGTCCGCTCGTCGCGGCGCGACGGCGCCGGCGGAGCAGGCCGAGGAGGGCCAGGAGCGGCAACGCGGCGGGCTCGTGGCGGCTGTGGCAGCCGCAGCCGGAGTCGCCGTCGAGCGAGGGGTCTGCGTCGGTGGTGGCAGAGTCGCTGCTCGCCGTGGCGGCGCCGGGGCTCGAGGTCGAGGCGTCGGTGGCCGAGCCGTCGGCGGTCGAGGCGTCGGTGGTCGAGGCGTCGGTGGTCGTGGGCGCGTCGGTCGTCGAGCCCGGGGCGCCGGTGGTCGGCGCGTCGGTGGTGGGCTCGCCGGTGGGATCGCCGGTGGTGTCCTCGCCGGTGGTGCCCTCGCCGGTGGGGTCGCCGGTGGTCTCGCCGTCCTGCGGGCAGGGGAAGCTCGACTTGAGCGCGACCGGCAGCCCACCTGGCCCCTGGGACATGGTCCACTCGAGCGCGCCCGCGTGCGGGACGGCCCCGCGGGGCTGGCCGCAGAAGTCGTCGGTGAGCGGGTCGGCGAGCGTCGGCGCGGCGCCGTCGGTCCGCAGCGGCGAGCCCTCGGTCGGCCAGAAGTCGCGGGCGGCGGCGTCGAGCCAGCAGGCGGCGGGGTCGTCGGTGCAGTCGACGTTGCCGGCCATGGCGACGCCGGGGATCGCGGCGGGGACGGCCGGACCGGCGCCCGCGCTCTGCCAGGCGGCGTTGCCGGTCAGCTCGAGGTCCTTGCCGGCGGCCCACTCTTTCAAGAGGATCGCCGGGCCCTCGTCGCCGACGACGGTGTTGCCGACGAGGTGGATCGCGCGCACGAGGTCGCGGTTCTGGTAGTCGTAGACGTAAAGGCCGGCCTCGGCGCCGCCGACGACGATGTTGTTGCGGACGACGGCCGGGCCGCCGCCGATCTCGATGGTGCCTGCGGTGCGCGAGCCGATCACGAGGTTGCGCTCGACGACGCTGACGCGCGCGAGGTCGGTCGAGCCGTAGATCTCGATCCCGGGGCCCTTGGTGTCGTGGATGACGTTGTCGCGGACGACGCCGTGGCTGTCGAGCTTGAGCTCCATGGCGTAGCCGACCGCGGACGAGTCGACCCCGTCGAACAGGTTGTCGGCGATGACGACGTTGGTGGCGGCGCAGACGTCCATGCCGTCCTGGCAGCCGAGGTAGATGCCGGTGGCCTGGAGGTCGAGGAAGGTGTTGCCGAGGATCTGGACGCCGTCGCTGTCCTTGCTGTTGGCGGCGATCGAGATCCCTCCGACCTGGTCGAACAGGCAGCTCTGGATGGTGATCCGCGAGCCGTCCTTGATCTTGATGGCGTCGATCGTCGCGCCGGAGGGGCCGAGGGTGAGGTCGGCGATGACGATGTCGCTGGCGAGGACGTCGAGGACGTTGGAGCTCTGGCCGGCGTAGACGATGACGGCGTGGTCGTCCGGGTCCGCGCCTCGCAGCGTCTTCGGCATGCCGGGGGCGCCCCCGCTCGAGAGGACGCACGGGCCCGAATACTCACCCGGCGCGAGGACGACCGTGTCGCCCGGCGCGGCGGCGTTGAAGGCGGCGCAAAAGTCGTCCCCCGGCTGCAGCGGGATCTCGGCCGCGAGCGCGGCTGCAGGCGAGAGGACGAGCGCGGGCGCGAGGAGGTGACGAAGCAGCATGGCTGGAAATAATAGTCGAGGCGCAGCCGGGCACGTGTGCGCGGTCGCGAGGCTCCTTGGCGGCAGCGCGCGGAGGCGCGGCGGTGCGTCCCGTGCGCGCCGCGATCAGCGCGGGCGGGCAATGAGTGGATGTCTTCCAGGACATGTCCTGAAGTGTTTGTCACCCGAGCGGCGCGGAGCGGGCAGGCATCGGCGCAGGAAGATCGGCGCCGCGCGGTGCGCGGGCAGCCGGAGACGACGGGGCCGCCCGGATGCGAGGTGAAGGATGCGTCTGAAGAGATAGGTCTCGCGGGATCAGGCGCGGCCGCGCGGACGAGGGCGGGCGCCCCCGCATGCCGGACGACGCGCGAGGACGAGGCGGCTCCGGCTTCACCCGGCCCATCGACGACCGCGGCGCCGGCCCGAAGCCCCGCCTCGCCGCCCGCGAGCCGCGCCGCCTCGCCCGCGCCCGGTCCGAGCAAGGGCACGAAGCGAGCCCGACCGCCGCGCCCGTGAGCGCTTCGAACGACATGCGCTGAAAGACATGTCTCTTTGACCATCACCGCGCAGCGGGGCCCCGTCGGCCGCCGGCGCGAACGAGGCACGACGGGCCGCCTTCCTGGCGCCCGCCGAAGTGCATTACGGCCGCACCGAAACCATCCTGTCCGTCCAAACAGCCACCCTCCCGCCGCCTACGAGGCCACCCCGAGCGCTTCGTCCGCGGAAGGCCCGTGCCGCGCCGACCTCCCGCCGCGGTCTACGACGACCCACCGCCCCGACCTCCGCGAATACGCCGTCCATGTCCATGCGGACAGGTGCACCTCGACCGCTCCATGGACCGACTGCGCCCGGGGGCATGACTCGATCGACCCCGGGGCTCCACGATCACGTCCGAGGTGAGCCCGGCTCCGCGCTCGCGCGGCCCCGTGGCGGACTCGTGCGAGCGACGCGGGCCCGCACGCGACGGCGGCTCGCACGAAGGGATCGGCCCCACCGCGAAGAATCCGCGGCTCGTCCGACGGTCGCGGTTGTAATTTCTGACAGGCTGTCTAAAAATAAGTCCATGGCCAAGTCACCGCGAGCGGCCCCCGTCGCTCCCCGCCCTCGCGGGCGGCCGCCGAAGATCTCGCGCGCCGCGATCGCGCGGGCGGCCCTGCGGCTCGGGTTCGCCGACGTCACCCTCTCGAGCGTGGCCGAGGCGCTCGGCGTGTCGCACACGGCGCTCTACTCGCACGTCACCGACCGGGCCGACCTGGCCATGGCGGCGCTCGATCTGCTTTATGCCGAGGCGCCCTGGCCCGCCCCGCGGGGGCCGTGGCGGCCCTTCCTGCACGCCGAGGCGCGCGTGTTGTGGACGGTGCTCGAGCGCGACCCGGCGCTCGTGCTGGCCTCGGCCGCCGGCGGGATGTCGCCCGGCGCGCTCGCTCACTTCAACCTGGCCGCAAAAGTGCTCATCGACGACGGCTTCCGGCCCGAGGCCGCGCTGCTGGCGGTCGACACCGCGTTCGACCTCGTCCACGACGTGTTCGCGCGCGGGAAGCAATTGGTGGAGAGCGTCCAGGCGCGCGACGACGGCGAGACCTGGCTCGACGCCCTCGACCCGCGGCTGCGCGCGCCGGCGCGGCGGGCCGTGGCGAACCCGCGGCGGTGGTTCGAACGCAAGCTGCAGCTCGTGCTCGACGGCATCGCCGCCGGCCTCGCGCCCCCTTCTTCAGGAGAAGCATCGTGACGACCGACAGCCCCTCCGTCCCCTCGCTCGACCGGGCCGCGCTGCGCGACCTGCTCGCGCCGGCCCGCCTCGCCATCGCCGGCGCCTGCGCGCTGCAGGTCGTCGCCTCGATCGCCGGCGTGGTCCCCTTCGTCGCCGTCGCCGAGCTGGCGCGCGCGCTGGCCCAGCCGGTGGTCGACGGCGACCGCGTCTGGGCGGTGGCCGTCGCCGGCGTCGCGGCCCTGCTGGTCCGCCTGGTCTTCCTCGGTCTGGCGGCCTGCGTGACCCACTTCGCCGACAACGACCTCCAGCTCGACATCCGTCGCCGCATGGCCGCGCACCTCGGCCGCGTGCCGCTCGGGTGGTTCGACGAGCACAACTCCGGCGCGGTCAAGAAGGCGCTGCAGGACGACGTCGACGCGCTCCACCATCTGGTCGCGCACTCGTACCTCGAGCTCACCGCCGCGATCGTCGTGCCGCTCGCCTCGGTCGCCTACCTCCTGACTATCGACTGGCGGCTCACCCTCGTCACGCTGGTCCCCGCGCTGCTCGGCGTCGGCCTCTATTTTACGATCATGCGCAACTACGGCGCGCAGATGGCCGCCTACGGCGCCGCCATCGCCCGGGTCAACAGCGCCTCGGTCGAGTTCGTGCAGGGCATCGCCGTGGTCAAGACCTTCGGGCAGTCGGGCCGCGCCCACCGGCGCTTCCTCGCCGAGGCGGCCGGCTTTGTGGAATTCTTCTGGCAGTGGGTCAAGGGGCTGCTGGTGCCGAGCACCCTCGCGGAGCTGGTGCTGAGCCCGCTCGTCGCCCTGCTCGCCGTGCTCGCCGCCGGGGCGCTGTTCGTGGCGAACGGCTGGCTCGCGCCGCTCGACGTCCTGCCGTTCGCGCTGCTCGGCCTCGGCATCACGGCGCCGTTCATGGCCCTCAACTACGCCCAGCAGGACCTGAGCATGGCCCAGCAAGCGGCGGGGCGGATCGCCGCGCTGCTGGCCGCGCCGGTCCTGCCGGTCGCCGGCCCCGGCGGCCCCGTGCCGGCCGACGACACCGTGCGCTTCCACGGCGTGCGCTTCTCGTACGACGGCGCCACCGAGGTGCTCCGCGGGGTCGACCTCGTGCTCGCGCCGGGCACCGTCACGGCCCTCGTCGGGCCCTCGGGCTCGGGCAAGTCGACCCTCGCCAAGTTGGTCCCGCGCTTTTGGGACCCGTCGGCGGGCGTCGTCTCGCTCGGCGGGGTCGACCTGCGCGAACTCCCGCCCGACGAGCTCTACAAGCGCGTCGGCTTCGTGTTCCAGGACGTGCGCCTGCTGCGGGCCTCCGTGCGCGACAACATCCGCCTGGGCGACCCCACCGCCAGCGACGCGCGCGTCGAGGCGGCGGCCCGCGCGGCGCAGATCCACGAGCGGCTCGCCGCCCTGCCGCGCGGCTACGACAGCGTCGTCGGCGAGGACGCGGTCCTCTCGGGCGGCGAGGCGCAGCGGGTCACGATCGCCCGGGCGCTGCTCGCCGATCCGCGGATCGTCGTGCTCGACGAGGCCACCGCGTTCGCCGATCCCGAGTCGGAGGCCGCGATCCAGGACGCCCTCGCCACGCTGGCCGCGGGCCGCACCCTGCTGGTGGTCGCCCACCGCCTGCACACGATCGTCGGCGCCGACCAGATCGTCGTCGTCGACGGCGGCGCGATCGTCGAGCGCGGCCGTCACGCCGAACTGCTGGCCGCGGACGGCCGCTACCGCCGGCTGTGGGACGCCGCGTCGTCCGCCGCCGATCTCGCTCCGGAGGTGAAGTCGTGATCCGCCGCCTGCTCACCATCGCCGACAGCGCCGCCGGGCCCAACCCGCTGCGCCTCAACCTGATCGGCCTCGTCGTCGAGGCGGTCCTTCAGGGCCTCGGCTTCGTCCTGCTCGTCCCGCTGCTCACGGCGCTGATGCATCAGCGGCCGGACGAGGCCGGGCCGTGGCTGTTCGCGCTCACCGGCCTGGTGGTCGTCTACGGGCTCGTCCGCTACCGCACCCAGCTCGCGGCCTACCACGCCGCCATCCGCCTCGCGCGCGCCCTGTTCTCGCTGCTGGGCGACCAGATCGCTCGCCTCCCGCTCGGCTGGTTCGACGGGACGCGCGTGGGCGCGGTCGGCCGCCTGACGTCGAAGGGCGTGATCGATGCCATGGGGATCCCCGCGCACCTGCTGCGCCCGGTGGTCAACGCCTTCGTCACGCCGTCGACGGTGGTGGTCGCGATGTTCTGGTTCGACTGGCGGCTCGCGCTCGCGGCCTTGACCAGCGCCCCGCTGCTCGCCCTGACGTATCGCTGGACCAACGCCCGGATCGCCCGCGCCGACGTCGCCCACGACGCGGCCGCAGCGGAGGCCGGCGGGCGCGTCGTCGAGTTCGCGCAGCACCAGGTCGTCCTGCGCGCCTTCGGCCGCGCCACCGCGGGCGCCCAGACGCTCGACCGGGCGCTGCGCGACCAACGCGACGCGAGCCGCCGCCTGCTCTGGGTCGGGCTCCCGGGGCTCGTCGCGTTCAACCTCGTGGTCCAGGCCGCGTTCACCGTCGTGTTGCTGCTCGGCACCGACCTCGCGCTCGGCGGCACCGTCGACGCCGCCGAGTTGGTCGCGCTCCTCGTGCTCGCGGTCCGCTTCGTCGAGCCGCTGATCACGGCCGCCGACCTCGGGGCCGCGCTGCGCATGGCGGGCAACGCGGTCGGCCGCATGGACGCGCTGCTGGCCGAGCGCCCGCTGCCCGAGCCCGCCGTGTCCGCGCCGATCGCCGACGCCTCGGTCGAAGTCGATCGCGTCGGCTTCGCCTACGCCGACGCGCCGGTGCTGCGCGACGTGAGCTTCACCGTCGCACCCGGCACCGTCACCGCCCTCGTGGGCGCCTCGGGCTCGGGCAAGACGACCCTCACGCGCCTGATCGCCCGCTTCTGGGACGTCGGCAGCGGCGCGGTCCGGGTCGGCGGCGCCGACGTGCGTGACCTGCGCTCCGAGGACCTCATGGCCCGCATCGCCCTCGTGTTCCAGGACGTCTACCTGTTCGACGGCACGATCCTCGACAACATCCGCATGGGCCGCCCCGACGCCGACGAAGCCGAGGTGCTCGCAGCGGCCCGCGCGGCCCGGGTCGACGAGATCGTCGCCCGCCTCCCGCGCGGCTGGGACACCCGCGTCGGCGAGGGCGGCAGCAGCCTGTCGGGCGGCGAGCGCCAGCGGGTGTCGATCGCCCGCGCGCTGCTGAAGGACGCCCCGATCGTGCTGCTCGACGAGGCGACCGCGGCGCTCGACCCCGAGAACGAGGCCGCCGTGCTCGACGGCCTCCGCACGCTCGCCAGCGGTCGCACCGTGATCGTGGTCGCCCATCGACTCGCCACCGTCGTCGCCGCCGATCAGATCGTCGTGCTCGACCGCGGCGCAGTCGTCGAGGTCGGCAAACATCACGACCTCGTCGGCCGCGGCGGACGATACGCAGCCTTCTGGACCGAGCGCACCCGCGCCCAGGGCTGGCGGCTCACCCGCGGATCGACGAAGGACCGCAGCTTCGTCTAGCGAGACATGTCCCTCGCGACATGGCTCGAAAGAAATCTCCGCGCGGCGTCGCCCTCGCTCGGGCCGACGAAGAGCACCGACATGACCGCGGACGCGTGCTCATCAGCCCGGCGGTCCTGGGGGCCTTTTGGGGTGCCGGCTCCCGCGCGACGCGTCGTCACGGAGGGAGCTCGTCGAAACATTCCCTCAAGAAGAAGTACCATTCCCCCTCGCCCATGTTGGCCATGACTCCCTTCCCATCTTTCGTGACGTAGCGCCAACTCACCTGCTGGCCGGCCGTCACGGAGCCCCGCGGCTGACCGATTCCGGCACCAGCCGCAAAATCCCAGTTGTCCCAGTAGTGCGGCGAAGGGCATCCGTTGATGGGTACAGGCGTTCCTTTGTCCGGCTTGGCGTTGATTTCCCCGGTGGTCCACTCCGCTTGTGGAAGCGGGGTCTTGGGGCCGCATTGGTCCACGTGATCATCGATTGGACCTTCGAAGTTTTCCGTCGAGACTCCATCTTTCTTCACATGGAACTGAGCCCATGCACAGCGATTTACCTCGCCGTAGACGAACCCCCAAGCCCATCCGTTCGCGTCGACCTCGTGAACGTCCATGGTCGCCCCCTCGCGCAGGTTCCCTATGGCGTAGCTGTGCGCATCGGACCGTAACACGACGTTCGCGGCTGTTACCTCGTAACGGCCGGGTTCAAAGGAGCGTTCGACAGTGTCGCCGTTCCGATGTCGATCGTCTCCGCAAGCCGCAACGAGCGCTGCACCCCATAACAGTTTGCGAATCGTAAGCATGGTCCCTACCCGCAACCGTGTGCGGACCGGCGCGGATTGCAAGGAAACCTCCAAAGATTGGGCGGAGCCCCGTCGACGCCGGCACTCCGAAGCGGACAGAGCGCGGGCCCCGGCGAGCTCGGCTTCTTATGGTGCGGAGCGCGAGCTACGCGCTCGTTCGGCGGATCGCCGCGTGCGTCCTGAGGAGCTCCGATCTCGCCCTGTTCCTGCGGCGCCCGACGAGAGACGCCCCGCGTAGCCCTTCGTGTCGGATGACGCCGAGGGCGTTGGCCGGCCGACTCACGCGTCGAGCCGGAACAAGCGCGCGCCGAGCCATCGCTACCCGCACCGCGACCGTCGAGTCCGGCACCAGGATCGCGACGGGCCGAGCAGCACGGGCAACTCGGCGCGTGACTTGGGGTTGAAACGGCTCCACTCGAGGCCGCCCCGGGGAATCGCCGATGAGCGACGAGTCATGAGAGGCCCGAGGACTGCCGTGCCACGCGGATCGCCGGAGCGCCGCGCGGGGCCGGCGGTCCTCCCCGGCGATCGCCGAGCGCCTCGCCGCGGGCGGGCGTCTCGCGGATCGGTGGGATCGCCGCGTGGACTCGGACGTGGGGTGATACCCTGCGCACGTGTCCGTCGACAACCCCGCACTTCCGTCGCGCCCGGCGCGGGCCCTCTCGCCGGGAGACGTGGTCGCGGAGCGCTACCGCGTGGTGCGGGCGCTCGGGCGCGGATCGTTCGGGCACACGTACCTCGCGGTCGACACGACCGCCGGCGATCGCGAGGTGGCGCTCAAGCAGATGCGCGTCGAGGGCGAGCACGGCTGGAAGGCGTTCGAGCTGTTCGAGCGCGAGGCAGCGGTCCTGCGCTCGCTGCGGCACCACGGGATCCCGGAGATCTTCGAGCACCTGCGCGTGACCGCGGATGGGGTGGTGCTCGCGTACCTGGTGATGGAGTACGTCGCGGGCACCTCGCTCGAGCAGCGGATCGAGGAGCGCGCCGGCCTCGACCCGCCGGCGCTGCTGCGGCTGGCGCTGGGCCTGCTCGACATCCTCGAGTACCTGCACGCCCGCGTGCCGCCAGTGCTGCACCGCGACATCAAGCCCGCGAACGTGATCGTCCGGCCCGACGGGGCGCCGGCGCTGGTCGACTTCGGGGCCGTGCGCACGGTGTTCCGCACGGCCACGGAGGGCGGCTCGACGGTGGTCGGCACGGTCGGCTACATGCCGTACGAGCAGTACATGGGCCAGGCCAGCCCGGCCAGCGACCTGTACGCGCTCGGGGCGACCCTGCTGCACGTGATCACCGGGCGCGGGCCGACGGAGTTCGCGTCGCGCGACGGAGTCATCGAGGTCCCGACGGACCTGCCCGGCGGGGCCGTGCTGCGCGGCGTGCTGGTACGGCTGCTCGCGCACTCGGCGTCGGCGCGCTACCAGTCGGCGGGCGAGGTGCGGGAGGCGCTGCTGGCCCCGGCGCTCGGAGCGACGGAGGCGCCGCGGTCCGCCGCGCTCGTGCGCGTGCAGCCGACGGCGCTGGCCCCCGGACCGCGGGCGATCGAGGGCGAGCTCAGGAAACGGTTCGACCAGGTGGTGCTCGGCCCCATGCAGATGCTATACACCGGCCGCCTGCCGTCGCAGCCGCTGACGGCGACGCAGCGGATGCTGGCGGTGCTCTTCGGGCTCGTGACCTTCGGGATCGTGCCGCTGGTGTACTCGCTCTGGCACGCGTCGCGCCGGGCCCGGGCGCGCGGGTTCTTCGAGCGCGGGGTCCCGGCGTCGGGGCGGATCGTGCAGGTACAAAAGGACACGCTCGAATGGATCGAGGTCACCTACGAGTTCACGCTCGAGGGCGTCACGCACCGCGGGGCCGACACAGTGTTCCCGTCGGTAGCGAGGCTGTGGCGCCCTGGCGACGAGATCGAATTGCTGGTGCTGCCGGACCAGCGGCACGACAGCATCATCGTCTCCAGCGCCTGAGCGGCTCGCCGTCGGCCTCGCCGCCGCCTTGCGCTCCACGCGAGCGGCAGCAGCCCGAACGCGCCGCCTGGGCCGTGCGGGCCTGGCCTCGACTCCATGCCCGCCCGTCATCGTCATCAGCGAAGCTCTTCGACGGCTCGACACCAGGGGCCCGCTCAACACGGCCAGCGGGAGAGGTGACCTCCTCCGCTGCACGTGCAGCGGAGGCGCCGGCGCCAGCGAGATCCAGTCATGATGCTCGCGTTGGGCGTCACCGGTGACCTGGACGTCCGGCACTCCGTGACGGGCGACGAGGGCCGCACCGTCGCAGCGGGCCCAGGCAGCGCGGCGCGCCCGCGACGATCGCGGCCGAGACTCAGTCCGCAGCGCCCGGCTCGCAGCGCACGAGGAACACCTTGAACTGCAGCGAGACGAAAATTGGCCGCGGTGCCACCAGCCCTGACCGCGCGAACAATTCAAACAGCGCAGCATCGGACTCGATGAACCGCATCATCATCAGGCCCTGACGCCGACGCTCCAGCTCTTCCTGAGGAAACCCATGGGCACGCCACCGCCGCAGCTCCACGTCCCACAGCACCGGGTCCATACCGACGCGGCAGCCCACGACGAGCGGCGCGCCTGGCTTGAGCCGCCGGGTCACCTCGCGCAGCAGCTCGAGGCGCTCCGTCTCCGGCACATGGTGCAGCACCCCCAGCATCTGCGCGCCGTCGAACGGGGGTCCGGGAGGCAGGCTGTGCAGCTCGCCGACGTGCAGGTGCGTCCGCGAGAGCAGTCCCTCGGCTGTCAGGCGCTCCCGGGCGACCGCGAGCATGGCGTCGGACGGGTCGACGCCCGTGAAGCGCCAGCCCGGGACGTCGAACTGGTTGTAAGGCGCCAGCTCCGCACCCGTGCCCAGCCCGACGAACAGCAGGGACGCCGCCTCCTGGCCATCCAGCTGGCTGGCGAGCGCGCTGACGCCGAGCTCATACATCGCTTGCGCGCCAGCGAGCGCGACGGCGGCCTGGGTGTCGTAATGCGCAGCTCGGTCGGCGCCGAAGCCCGGCACGATCGGGTGAGCAAAGGGAGCGGCGTGGTCGTGGGCCATGATGTGTCCTCCGGGCGCCCGCGCGAGGCGGACGGTCACGACCGGAGGATGCGGCGCGGCGCAGGCCGGCGACAGGGCGAAGATTCACGCCGGATCGGCCGAACTTTCGATCGCCCCGAGCCGACGGTCCCACCTCCACGGTCGAGACTCGGCGATACAATTGACGCCAGCGATCTCGCCCGAGGCATGGGTGACGCCGACGTGGCCCGACTGCGGGGCTCAGCGAAGATCGGGCGGCGGCGGGGAGGACTCGAACCGCTCGCGGACGCAGTGGAGGAGGTCGGGCGTGCCGGTGACGTGGTCACAGTCGCCGAGCGGGAAGATCTGGAAGCGGTTGCCGGCGCCGAAGGAGATGGCGGAATTGCCGGGGTACTCGAAATTGCCGACCGCGAAGATCTGGGCGCCGCGTCCGGGGTACACGCTGTGGACGCGCGGGAGACCGGCGTCGGCGACGACCCAGGTGCCGTCGAGGTTGCGGCGCAGGAGCTGGGTGGCGGCGGCGTACACGACCGAGTCCGAGGTGGCGACGAGGTCGTAGACGAAGCTCTGCGGGATGCGCTCGTTCGTCCACGTGCCGTCGGAGCCGCGCCGGAACACCGTGTTGCACGCGCCGCCCGCGTACAGCGTCGCGTTGACGATGCTGAGCCCACGCAACACGCACGGGACCTCGATCTCGCGCTGCCACGTCGTGCCGGTGAGCCGGTAGATCCGGCTGCTCTCGGGGTCGTTGTTCGCGCCGGCGATCCACAGCTCGGTCGCGGTGCCCGTCACGTTGTTGATGTCGCCGACAACGCCGTCGATCGGCAGCTCGGACCACGTGGCGCCGTTCCAGTGCACGACGACCTTCGGGCCCACCGCGTAGACGTCGCTCGCGCTGCGGCCCCACACGCTCCACAGCTCGCGCTCCGGCAGCTCGAGCACGCGCTCGAGCGGGCCGCCCGGCAGCATCCGATGCACCGCGCCGGTATCCGGGCCCGGCACACCGGTGATCATGTCGCCGGCCGTGAACAGCGTGCCGTCGGGCGCGAGCCAGGCGTCGTTGACGCTGTCGCCGTGGCCGTGCTTCGGCGCCGGGAACGGCTGCTGCTGCAGCCGACCATCCTTGCTGAACGTCATCAGATCGTGGCCCGCCGTCCGCGTCCATCGCACGTCGCCGCGCTGCGCCGCGGCCTCCAGCGCCTCGGCCGTCGCGAGGAGGGACTCATCCGTCGCGTCGTTCGGGTTGCCGGGCACGACCGCCGCCGCCGACCCTGCCGCCGACCCTGCCGCGGGCTCGGGCTCCTCGCGTTTCGAGCACCCGGCGACCGTCACGGCCACGACGACAGCGATCCGCGAACGCGTCCACATCGCGCGAACTATGAAGAAACGGCCGCCGCCGCACAAGGAATGACGGGCCGGCTGGAACGCCGGCGAGTCGGCGTGGCAACCTCGCCCGTCGATGCGACGCACGCTGTTCCTCGGCGTGCTGGGGCTCACGGCGGCCCGCTGCGACGGCAGCCCTACACGCCGCCACGCCCGCGGTGAAGCCCGGCGCGGCTCGGCGTCACGGCGCGGCATCTTCGCCGCGCCTTCACCGAGAGCGTCGGCATCGGGCCGAAGGATTTCGCGCGCACCGTGCCTCCCTCGTGACCAGCGCAGATGATTCAGGAGAGCGCGTGTACGGGCGACGGGTCGCTCAGGCCATCGACTCGAGCCTGGCCACGAGCACGGGGGAGAACGTGCCCTGGGCCAGGAGTTGGCGCGTCTCCTTGAACCGCGCGTTCCACCAGCCGCGCTCTTCGGCGGTGAGCGAGACGACCGTCATCTTGGTCTTGAGCCGCGCGAGCGCGGCCGCGTCCTCGGTGCGAATGCGGTTCTTGAGCGCGGCGGCGGCGATCTTGCCGGTGTCCAGCACGACCGACCGCAGGTCGCCGGGCAGGGCGTCCAGTCGCTTCTGCGCCAGGACGATGGCCCCGACGCCGGGCCCGACGACGAGGTCGGTGATCGTGTCGAGCTTGCTCGCCCACTGCAACTGCTCGACGGCGAGCGGCGACTGCAGCACCGCGTCGACCGCGGAGGTCGAGAGCCGGGGCAGGACCTCGAGGACGCTCCGCGACACCGGCGTCACCCCGCCGATGCGCTGGTAGAACGCCTTCACGACCGGGTCGTCGCGCCACAGCCACGGCTTCTTGCCCTTGAGGTTGGCGGGGGCCCGCACCGGGAAGCCACGCGACAGGACGGACACCATGCCGACGTCGTACCAGCCGACGAGGCCGGCTCCGGCGTTGCGGAGCCCCGTCTCGAGCTCGCCGGCCAGCGCGTCGCGGGCGGCGTCGAGCTTCGCCCACGTGGTGAACAGGCCCGGCATCTGCAGGGCGAGCGCGGGCTTGTGGAGCCTGGCGAGCCCGACGCTCGAGACGGCGACGCCGTCGAGCTGACCGCTCTTCATCAGGTCGACCGTCGCGACCTCGTCGCCCTTGCTGCCGCCATAGAAGCACTGCAGCTCGAGCAGGCCGCCCGACTTCTCCTTCACGGCCTTGATCCAGACCTCGCAGACCTGCCCCTACGGGCTCGCCTTCGGGTACAGCGTCGCGATCTTCAGCACCTCCGCCGCTCTGGCGCGGCGAGGCAGCCCCGCGGCGCCGACCAGCGCGAGCGCCCCGACCCCCTTCAACCACGACCGGCGTCCGTTCACCGAGTCTTTGATCATGACGCCAGGATAGCAGCGGCACGATTGGCGCGGATCACGGAAACGACCCGCGGAGCGTCACGCCATCCCGATTGCGAGAACCGGGGAATGGGCGCACGCCGGGCGCCCATGGGGCGCCCAGCGAGGCACTCTCGAATCACCCCACGCCAGCCCCGGCTCTGACCTTCGCGGTGAAGCAGCAACCTCGCCCGCAGGTCGACCGGCGAAACCCGTTCGCTCGACACGCGGCAGTGCACGGCCTCGCCGCCCGCCCGCGGGCAATGCATTGCGCGCACTCGCACGAACGCTGCCGGCCCTCCTCCCGCGTCACTTCATCGCGTCGGCCACCACCTCGATCGTCGCCCCGCGCCCGAGCCCGACCTTCAACGTCGTCCCGGCGGGCACTGCCGACAGGTCATGGAACAGATACCCGTTCGCCCCCGTCACGTCCTGCCCGTCGATGCTGACGATCTCGTCGCCGACCTGCAGCCCCGCGCGCATGGCCGGCCCGCCGGGGCGCACCGCCGCCACGATCAGCTTCGCCTCGCCCGGCTCCGTCTCCGGCGCCGGCGGGCGCACGCGCAGCCCCAGATCGCCGGGCGCCTCGTTCTCGTTGCGCCGCTTCTTGGCGATCTTCAGCGGCGGCAATTCGACCGCCGTCGCCCCGGTGCTCGGCACATCCAGCGCGATCGTCGACCATCCATATCCGTTGTCGACCCAATCCTTGGGCAGCACGACCGCCTGGGCCGCCCCGGCCGCCACCTTCTCGACCTCGAAGCGGCCCTGCTCGTCGGACGTCTGGCCCTTCGGCGTCTGGTCGTACAGCGTGAACATCTGCACCTGCCCGCGGGCCCGGATCCGCACCTCCATGCCCGGCACCGGCTCGCCCGACAACGCGTCGACCACCCGCCCGCGCACCGTCAGCAGCGGCAGCAGCTCGACCTGCACCTCGGCGCGCCCGCCCTCGCTCACGCTCGTCTTGGTCGAGACGGCGCCCTCGGCCGCCTCGACGATCACGCTGTAGTTGCCGCGCGGCACCTCGGGGAAGCGAAACACGCCACCTGTCCGAAAGAATTTGTCGCCGCTGCGCCAGCCCGTGCTCGGATCGTTCAGCGTCACCTCGAACTCCTGCGGCGTGCCGCCGCCCTGGATCCGCACCGTCCCGGAGATCGATCCGGCGTCGGCGATCCGGATCTCGACCTCGCTGCCGGTCTTCACGTGCTCGACCGAGCCCTCGCCGCCGCCGCGCCGCTGGGCGACCAGCGTGTAGTTGCCGTCGCCCAGCCGCGTCAGCTCGAAGCGGCCGTCCTGGTCGGTCAACTTGCGCGTCTCGGCCCCGCCGAACGTCCAGCGCGAGTCGCGGAGCGCGTCGCCGGCCCCGGCCGCCGCGCTGTCGCTCTCGCGCGTCGCCTCGACGAACGCGTCCGACAGCGGCCCGCCGGCGGAGTCGACCACGCGCCCGACGATCCGCCCGTGCTGCGACTCCACCACCAATTGCACCTCGCGCACCTCGCCCGTGGCGATCGTCACCGCCTTCCCCTGCACGTCGTCGTCGGTGGTCCCCGGCGCCTGCAGCGGCGTCCACGCGCTCACCGCCTGCACCCGGTACTCGCCGGCAGGCACGTGCGGCAGGCGAAAGCTGCCGTCGTCGAGCGTCCGTGTGGTCGGCAGCCACTCCTGCCCGCCGCGCAGCGTCACCTCGACGCCCTGGACCGGCAGCCCCTCGCTGTCCTTGACCGTCCCGCGCAGCTCGCCGGTGGCCGGCAGCGTCACCAGGATGTCCTCGAGGTCCTGTCCTTCGGGCAATTCGACGTCGACCGGCGGATCCAGCCGCGGCTGCTCGCCCGACGACGCGCTCACGCGATAGCGCCCCGGCAGCAGCCCGAGCAGCTCGAAGCGGCCGTCGTCCGCGGTCGGCTCGGACCACGCGCGGGTCGTCCGGGCCCGCGGCGTCGACGGATCGACCTGCGGCTCGGCGCCGACGTGGAGCCCGCGCGCGGCTGTCCCTCCGGACAGCACCACCCGCCCGCGGATCGCCTGGCCCGGCTGCACCTGCCAGCGCAGCCCGCGGATCGGCGCGTCGACCACCGCGACCGGCTCGTACGACGCCTCGGCCACGTACGTGTCGCACTCGACCTGCGGCTCGTACGTCCCCGGCAGGACCCCGCGGATCCGCACCAGCCCGTCGGCGTCGACCTGGCCGCCGCGCGTCCCGACCGCCTTGTCGCTGAGGCGGACCCAGCCTTGCTCGCATGATCCGCCGCCCGCGATCGTGACTGTCCCTTCGACCAGGAACGCCGGGTGCGCCTTGATCACGATCGGCTCCGACGTCTCGCCGAGCCCGAGCACCGCGCTCTCCGGGCCGGTGCCGTAGGCCTCGTCGTGGAACGCCTCCAGGCGATAGGCCCCCGGCTTCAGGCCCTCGATGCGGAAATTCCCGTTCGCGTCGGTGACCGCCTGCGAAGACGACTCGAGGTGCTTCTCCGCGTACACGCTCGCGCCGGCCACCGGCGCCCCGTCCTCCGCGCGCACCACTCGACCGACCAGCACCGACTCCGGCGTCAACGCGATCTCGAACGTCATCCCCGGCGCCACGCCCATCATCCAGCCCTTCGCGTAGCCGTCGGCCCGGGCATCGAGGTAGGTTTCGCCCGGCGCCACCCACAGCGTGAACGTCCCGTCGGCGCCCGAGCGCGCGTACGCGAAGCCGGACGACACCAGCGCCCCCTCGAGCTCGCCGCCGCTGAGGTCGCGCACCACGCCCTTCAGCTCGACCCCGCCGGACGCCAGCACCACGTCGATCCCCGTCGTCACCTGGCCCGCGCGCAGCGTCACCAGCGTCCGCGCGCGCCGGCCGGGCCCCGCTCGATGCTGCCCCGGCACGTGCCCCGGCGCGCTCGCGTGGACGAATTGCGGCACCGGCAACAGCCCCTCGATCCGGTAAAAGCCGTCGGCCGCGCTCGTCGTGCACGTGCGGGCCGCCCGTTCCGCGCTGCCCAGCCCGGGCGCCGAGCTGCCCGCGCACACCGTCGCGCCGGCGATCCCGCGGCCGTCCGCCTCGTGTACGCGGCCCGAGATCGCCGCGCGCTCGGCGAGGCGCGGGTCGAGACGCGCTAGCCTCGCCTCGTCGACCAGCGGTCCGACGTCGATCGCCGGCCCCCCGCTCGCCCCTGCCGCCTCGGCGGGCCCCGCCGACTCCTCGCCTCGCCGCCCCGCCCACCACCACAGGAGCAGCGCGATCGCCCCGATCGCCGCCGCGGTCACGAACTTCCGTGTCGTCTGGCTCATGCCTGAGATCCTGCACACGGCGGCCTTGCACGTTTGTCCAGCTCCGACCAGCCGCGCGCAGCGTCACCGTAACACGAATCGCGCGCCCGCGACCCCCCGCCGGACGCCGAGCGAGCAGCCTACGCGCCCTCCCCGCCGCCGCAAAGCGCCGCCAAACCCGTCTGCGCGCGGTCTTCGGCCCGCGCGCGGAGGCGCGCGCCGGGCCATGATAGGATTCACACATGTCGGAAACATCGGCCGACACCCATGATTTTCGATCGCCGGGTGCCGCGCCGACTCCCATGATTTTCGCACCCACCATTGGACCCGCACCCTCGCGTATCGCCAGCCCGCGCCGGTGATGCGCCGACCGGCGCTCGTCGCTCGCGCTCGTGCGTCGACATGCGCACCAGCACGAGCGGCGAGGCGGGCGGTTCCACCGGCGATCGCTCCGACGACGCGAGCGCGGCGATGCAGACCGCCGCGCCGACTCGGTGAATGCACTCATGGATCCTCGTAGGCGCGCCGCAGCCTGTCGGACGATTGCGCCGCTCCTGCGCGCCTGCCGACGGCGGCGATCGGTCCAATCGCCCCCGCCTCTTGCCGACCGTCGGCTCTCGCGTACTCGAGTGCACCATTCGAGGAGCGCACGCAGCGACGTTCACGCCTGTTCGGCCGCGCACACTGGGGTCTCAGGACCTCAGGCAAGCTCGCATGCCCCGGAGCCAATGCGTCGTCGCGGGCCCGGCGGCGTGTGTTCAAGTCGGCGGAGCCGATGAGTGAGAATGCCGAGATCGCCCGCCTACAGGCGGAGAACGCTGCTCTTCGCCGCCGGATCGCCGAGCAGGACGACGACCGCCAGCGGCTCGAGCGCCTGCTGCAGACCACCATCGACCACGTCGATTCCGTGATCTACCTACGCGACGCGACCGGTACTTTTACGCATATCAACGACACGTACGAGAAAATGACCGGTCTGTCGCGCGAGAACGTGATCGGCCGCCGCGATTCGGACGTGTTCCCGAAAGAGGTTTACGAGGCCTTTCGCGTCGCCGACCGGCAGGTCGTCGAGGGCCTTGCGACGGTCACCCAGGAGGAGCTGCTCCCGCAGGAGGACGGGATGCACGTCTTTCGCTCCTACAAGTTCCCGGTGCTCGACGCCGCCGGTCGGCTGATCGCGCAGGGCGGGATCTCGACCGACCTCACCAAACAGCGGCGGGCCGAGGCCTCGCTGCAGGCCACGCGCTCGCTCCTGCAGGCGATCGTCGAGAACGCGCCGCTGGCGATCCTCGCCACCGACGCCGCGCACAAGTACGTCCTCGTCAGCAACGAGGCCGCGCGCCAGGTCGGGCGCACGCCGGCGGAGGTGCTCGGCAAGCGGGTCCCGCAGATCCTGCCCCCGGGCGCGGCCGAGGCGATGATGGACACCACCACGCAGGTGTTCCGCAGCGGCGGCACCTTGGTGCTCGAGCAGACCGTCCCGTGGGAGGGCAGCACCAAGGTGTTTCTCACCCACATGTTCCCGATCCGCAACGACGACGGCGAGATCGACGCCGTCGGCACGGTCGCCACCGACGTCACCGACATGCGCCGCGCCGAGGGCGAGCACCTCCGGCTGCAGGAGGAGATCATCCGGGCCCAGCGGTCGACGCTGCTCGAGCTGTCGACCCCGATCATCCCGATCGCCGAGGGCGTGCTCGCGGTGCCGCTGATCGGCGCCATCGACCACGAGCGCAATCAACAGATCGCCGGCGCCGTGCTGGAGCGGATCACGGCGACCCGCGCCGCGGTCGTCATCCTCGACCTCACCGGCGTACGCCAGATCGATCCGGCGATCGTCGACGCGTTGATGCAGACGGTCCGGGCCATGCGCATGCTCGGGGCCGAGGCGGTGCTGACCGGCATCTCGCCCGAGCTGGCCAGAGTGATGGCCGACCTCGACGCGCCGCTGCGCCGGCTCACCGTCCGCCAGACCTTGCAGCACGGGATCGGCCACGCGCTCACGCGGATCCGCGAGCGCAAGACCGGCAACCGCCGCATCGCGGCAGGGGAGCATGGAGCATGAGCAGCGCCATCATTGCGGAGATCCCCGTCATCGACCTCGGCCCCTTCGGCGACGGCGACGCGCCAGGCGCGGCCGAGGTCGCCGCCGCGTTCGACCGCGCCTGCCGTGACCTCGGCTTCGTGGTCGTCGTCGGCCACGGCGTGCCGCAGGCGGTGATCGACGCGGCGCACCGCAGCGCCCGCGCCTTCTTCGACCTCGACCTGGCGACGCGCGAGCGCTACGCCGCCCCGCCCGGCGGCTTCGTCGGCTATCGCGGCCTCGGGGCGGAGGGCCTGTCCTATTCGCTGGACCAGGAGGCGGCGCCCGACTTCAAGGAGACGTACACCGTCGGCCGCATCGACCGCGGCGACGAGCCCTACTTCACCTCGCAGCTCGGTCGGATGTACATGCCCGACCCGACCTGGCCGGCCGAGGTGCCCGAATTCGCGGCCAGCTGGGCCGAGTTCTACCGTCAGATGGACCGCGTCGCCTGGCGACTGATGCGCGCGTTCGCGACCGCGCTGGCGCTCCCGCGCGAGTTCTTCGACGACAAAATCGACCGCAACATCAGCTGCCTGCGCGCCCTCAATTACCCGCACCCGTCGACCCCGCCGCAGCCCGGCCAGCTCCGCGCCGGCGCCCACACCGACTACGGCAGCCTGACCCTGCTCAGCATGGCCGACGCCCCCGGCGGCCTCGAGGTCCAGCGCGACGACGGCTCGTGGGCCCCCGTGCGGGTGCCCGCCGACGCGTTCGTCATGAACGTCGGCGATCTCATGGCCCAGTGGACCAATGATCGCTGGCGCTCGTCCATGCACCGGGTCACCAACCCGCCGCCCGACGCCATTGGTGACACTCGCCGGCAATCGCTGGCGTTCTTCCACCAGCCCAATTACGACGCCGAGGTCATCCCCCTGGCGAGCTGCTGCGGCCCCGCCAACCCGCCGAAGTACGCCCGCACCACCTCGGGCGAGCACCTGTTCATGAAGATGACCAAGGCCAAGAACCTCAACGTGTGAGCGCGGACGCGAGGCCGCCTACAGCGACAGCCGCACCGACAGCGTATTCGGGGCGGCGACGCCGACGGACACGAAGTCGGACCAGCCGTCCTCGTTCAGGTCGGCGAGCGCGAAGCCGCGGACGTAGCCGATGCCGAAGCCGGGCAGGTTGGGGGCGACGATGTCCCCGTCCTCCTCGATCGTGCGCACCAGCGTCTCGCCCTGGTTGCCGGTGTACACCAGGTCGGGCCGCGGCTCGTGGATCAGCGAGCCGACCGCGAGCTGCTGCTTGCCGGGCCCGGGCAACGAGCTTATCACCGGCGCCGCCCACGTGTCGCCGCCGAGGTTCTCGACGTAGCGCAGCGCCGCCGTGCCGGCCTTGTCGGCGACGATGATGTCGTTGTCGCCGTCGCCGTCGACGTCGAGCGGCACGATCGGCAGCGACCCGAGCAGCCAGTTGTTCGGCACCAGCTTGCCCAGGTAGGTGAAGCCGCCGAGCCCGTCGCTGCGCAGCCGGTGCGGCTGTTCGACGCTGCGATCGGTGGCGACGATCACGTCGAGGTGCTCGCCGTCGAATTCGCCGATCCCGAGGTAGGGTGTCCACGCGCTGTAGATGACGTCGGCGACGAACATCGTCAGCGGCTGGGCCGCGTAGGTCCAGGCGGCCGACCCGGCGCTGGTGATGGAGCTCAGCCGCTTGGGCGTGGTGTTGCTGACGCCCTGGTGGATCGCCACCGCGTCGAGGTCGCCGTCGCCGTCGAAGTCGCCGGTCGCCAGGTGCGTCCCCACCGTCGGCCCGCTGGCGAACGACTCCTCGACCACGAACCCGCCGGCGCCGTCGCCGAGCAGCAGGTCGATGCGCGGCGCGGCGCCGGCGAAGCTGACCACGAGGTCGGGCAACCCGTCGGCGTCGAAGTCGCCGAGCGCCGCGCTGGTCGGCGCATCGACGGCCGTGAACACCGGCGCCGCGAGCCCGCCGGCGCCGTCGCCGAGCAGCACCGCGATCCCGCCCGCGGCCCCCGGCGCGATCACGTCGGCGTGACCGTCCTGATCGACGTCGCCGGCCAGCACCAGCCCCACCCCGGGCACCTGCACGTACGGCACCGCCGGCGCGTAGCAAGTCTCGATGTCGGGGGCCACCCAGCTCTGGACGCACGCCGGCTCCCCGCCCGTGCTCGTGTCCCCGCTCGTGCTCGTGTCCCCGCTCGTGCTCGTGTCCCCGCTCGTGCTCGTGTCCCCGCTCGTGCTCGTGTCCCCGCTCGTGCTCGAGGTGTCCCCGCCGCTCGTGCTGCTCGTGCTGCTCGTGCTCTCCTCGCCGCTCGTGCTGGTGGTGGGCTCGCCGTCGTCGGGGGGCGGGCAGGCGCACAGCCCGAGGAAGATCCAGCCGACATGCCGCATCGCAATTTGCATCGTTGTCATCACTGTCAGTCTTGCCCGGCCCGCCGGCCCCGACAAGCCGCGCCGGCTCACCCCAAGAAAAGTGATGGATCGTCCCGCCCGCGGCCAATACAGGGTTGGACCCACCGCTCACACCGCTCGCCGCCGCCCGCTCGGGGCGGCCCCGGAGATCCTGCGCGCAAGGACCTTGTCCAAAGGACATGCCCTGGCAGCCAGGTCCGTCTTGATCGCGTCACCGCGAGTCGCAGCCCAGCTTCGCCAGCGAGCGGGCGACGATCTCGTCGCGCGAGCCGTTCGGGAACCGCTCGCGGTGCTGCTTCCAGTGGGCGCAGGCCGCGGCAGCGTCGCCGAGCTGGCGCTCGAGCAGCGCGCCGATCTCGAACGACACCAGCTGGCGCGAGCGCGGCGACCAGGCGGCGGAGTCGGCGGTTCGCAGGCGTTCGACGGCCGCCTGGTAGCGGCCCTCGCGGCGCAGCGCGTCGACCTCCGCCAGCAGCTCGGCGAGGCCCGCGTCGCTCGCCGGCGCGGTCGCGCTCGCCGGCCGGCGCCGAGACGGCGACGGCGCCTGCACCGGCGGCGGAACCGGGGCCGGCCACGCGAACTCCTGCCCCGCCGCGAGCGCGACCATCGAGCCGTCGCCCGCGCGCACGCGCAGCCGGCCCTCGAGCAGCGAGACCCTGCCGGCGCCGTCGCGCTGGCGGACGATGAAGCGCGTGCCGACGACCTCGATGTCGATCGCCCCCGCGATCACGTGCAGCGGTCGTCCGGGCCGCGGATCGACCTCGAACATCACCTCGCCGTCGTGCACCGTCACCCGATCGCCGGCCCGCTCGAGCGTCGCCGGCGCCCACGCGCTGACCCGCACGCCGTCGCCCGCGAGGCAGCCGTCGCCCGCGAGGCGCAACGCGCCCGTCCTCAGCGCGTCACACTGCGGCTGCGGCGGCGCCGTGACCTCGGGGATCGCGACCGGCGGCGCCTCGACCTCGCGCCGGGCGACCGCCCCGCGGTCGTCCTCGCGCCGCTCGAGCAGCAGCACCGCCATCAACGCCGCCCCGGCCGCGAACGCGAGCGCCGGCCACCAGCGCAGGCGGGCTCGCAGCGGCCGCGCCTGGGCGTGGCGCGCGAGGGCCTGGCGCACCCGCTCGCTCGCCACCGGCGACATGTCGCGCCGCGCCAGCGCCTCGTCGACGGCCCGGATCTTCGCAATCACCTCGGGCTCGCGGTCAGTCATCGAGCGCCTCCTCCAGCCGCGCGATCGCCCGCGCCAGCAGCTTCGACACGTAGCCCTTCGAGAGCCCGAGGATCTCGCACACCTCGCGCTGCGACTTGCCGTCGAGGTGACACATGCCGACGACCACCCGCTCGCGCGCCGGCAGGGCCGCGAGGGCCGAGCGGGCCCGCTCGAGGTCGCGGCGGGCGAACACCTGCTGCTCGGGCGAGGTCTCGGCCGCGCCGTCGCGCGCGAGCAACCACCGCACCAGCGGACGATTCAAGAACGCGTCGCGCCGCAGCTTGCGCAGGCAACGATTCGTGGTCACGCGGTACAGCCAGCCGTCGAGCTGGCCGGTGTCCTCCAGCGTCGGCAGCCGGTCGAGCAGGATCAGGAACACGTCCTGCACGACGTCCTCGGCCCACGCCTCGTTGCCGAGGCCGTAGCGCAGCGCGAGCTGGTACACGGCGCGGTGGTGCCGGCGGTACAGCCGGTCGAGCAGGGCCGCGCCGTCGTCGTCGCGACCGACCTCGTCGATCACCTGGACCTTCGACACCGCGGCCCGCTCGCTCATCGCCGCCTCCCGCGTCGCAGCGCGATGTCCCAGCCGGCGCCGAGCTCGAGCCCCAGCACCAGACCGGCGCGCCGCCAGCTCACCTCCGCGTCGTGGACGTGGACCCAGCGCCCGCCGGACCAGCCGGCGCGCAGCCCCGCGAACAGCAGCGCGCCGCGGCGGCCGAGCCAGCCGACGCGCACGGTCGCGCCCGCGCTCGCGCCCACGCGGGTGTCCCGAGCGCCGCCCGTCTGCGCGTAGTGGTGCAGGTGGACGCCGGCGAACAGGCCGAGCGCGACCACGCCCCGGGTGCCGGCGCCGATCCGCCAGTCGAGCGCCGCCGTCGGCGCGGCCTCGACCACGCGCAGCTGCTCGGCGCGCGACGGCACGACGACGCAATCGATCACCCCGCCGAGGCCGCGCCGCCGACCGACGCGCAGCCCGAAGCCGACCAGGCCGTCGACGGGGCCGCCGGTGCGCGCCAGCAGCCCGCCGTGGGCCGCGATCGTGAACACCGGCGCGTCGCGCTCGGCGGGCGCGACGGCCTCGCCCGCCGGTGATTCTTTTCGTGATGCCATCGCCGGTGGCGCCGCGACGTTCGTGGCCGTCGCCCCCTGCCACGGCGCCGGCTCGGGCACCACCGCGTCGAGGGCCGCCGCTGCGCCGGCGAGCAACAGCTCGCGGCCGCGGGCCACCGTCTCGCCCGCGGGCACGGGCACCGCCGCGGCTTCCTCCGCGCAGCGACTGCTTCCGCCCACCACGTGGACGCGGGCCTCGCCCGAGTCGGCGACGGCGACGCACAGGCGGCGATCGTCGGCGCCCGGGCGGCGCGTCAGCGCGAAGCCGCGGCCGAGCAGGCCGCGCTGCAGTCGCTCGCGCAGCTCCGGGTCCGCCGCGGCCCCCGTCACCTCGAGCGCCACCGCCGGCTCGGCCTCCGCCGGGCTCGGCTCCACCTCGTCGACCAGCGCCGTCGTCAGTTGCTGGATCTCCAGGCTCACCAGCGCCGGGTCGCCGGCCGGCACCGTCTCGATCCGCAGCGTCGTCCCGCGCGTCTCGATCGTCGCCCCCGTCGCCTCGAGGTGGACCCACACCCGCACACCGGCGGCGCGCCCCGCCGGCACCACCCGGTAACCGTCCTCGAGCAGGCGCGCGCCGAGGCGCTGCACCAGCGCCTGCTCGAGCAGCTTCGCCGCGCCGTCGTCGACGGACGTCACGCGCAGCTCGACGCTGGTCTCGGGCGGCGTCGGCGGGGCGAGGAGGGTGGCGAGGAGCAGGAGCACGGGTCCCGGGTTACTTCATGCCCGAGCCGCCCCGAAGTTTCCTCGCCGCGACGACTTTCTTTTGCGCCGGTCGGGGCGGTCTTCGCCAGGAAACTCCGCGGCGGGCGAGGACTGATTCGGGGCATGATGCACGCACCTCCGCTCCTCCTCGTGCTCGCCGTCGCGCTCGTCGCGCCGGCCTGCGACACACTGCTTTGTGAACCCGTGCCTGCTTTGCCCGGCAACCAGAGCGCCGAAGACCTCGAGGCTTGCCCCGAGCTCCCGCCCGGCGTGGCGCCGATCGAGGGCCTCGCGGTCGCGCGAGCCGTCGAGCGCTTCGACGGCCTGGTGTTGACGATGTCGACCCGTCCGCTCGCGTGCGGCGAGCCGGCCTCGCAGCACGGCTACTGCGCCAGCGACGACGACCGCGGCCTCACCCTCGGGCTCCCGGCCGAGCAAGCGACGCCCGGCGCCTATCCGCTGCAGACCCCGCTCTACGTCGAGTTCGAGACGCCCGACGCCCGCGTCCACGGCGGCGGCGGCGAGCTCGAGATGGCGAGCGTCGAGATCTTCGCCGTCACCGACACCTGCGTGACCGGCCGGATCGTCGGCCTCGTCGGCCAGCACGGACCCTTCGACGGCGGCTTCCGGGCCCCGAGGTGCGCGCCATGATCCGCCGTACTCCTCTCTCCCACCTGTTCGCCGCGGCCTGCGGCCTATCGCTGGCGCTCGCCTGCGATCCGCCGCAGTGCATCGACGGCCCGGCCCAAACCCCGCTCGACACCGCGGCCTGCGCGGCCCCGCCGGTCGCCGCCGATCCGCAGATCGCCGTCGCCCACGCCGAGTGGCTCGGGTCGGGCGACCTCGTGATCACCTGGACCTCGTTCGGCCTCGAGTGCGGCACGCGGGCCCTCGACGTCCCGCTCACCGACGACTGCGAGCGCACGGGCTGGGTGTTCACGGTCGAGATCCCCGCCGCGCTGGCGGTCGCCGGGACGATCGACCTCGACGCCCACCCCGAGGTGATCGGCACCATGACGGTGATGGACGGCGGCAGCGGCGGCCAGACCGGCACGATCGGCGACGAGCCGTTCTTCACCGGCCAGCTCGAGCTGACCGGCGTCGCCGCCGACTGCGTCACCGGCGTGCTCCACGGCTTCGGCTCCGGGATCGCCGACCCGACCCTCGGCGGGCCCGAGCTGAACGGCGGCTTCTCGGCGCCGACCTGCTGAGCTGCTGTATTCGAGGACATGCCTTCGAGGACATGCTTTTCAAGGCATGTCCTTTTCGACATGTCCATCGTCACAGCGCGGGCGCCGCGCCGTGGGCCGCCAGCCACTCGCTGGCGCGGCGCAGCTCGGTTTCGCGCGACTTGCCGCGCCAGCCGGCGATCGCCGCGTCGACCAGCGCGCGCGCCTCGGGCGGGACCTGCGGGGCCGTCCCGGTGAGGGCGCGGGCGCGGGCGAAGCGGGCCCGCAGGGCCGGCAGGTGGTCGGGCTCGGCGACCGCCTCGTAGACGGCCAGCGCCTCGGCGGCGAGCTCGGCCGCCTCCGCGAAGCGCCCGCGGGCCAGCGACAGCTCGGCGAGCGCGACGATCGCCCCGGTGAGGATCAGGTTGCGCGGCGGCGCGAGGCGTTCGAGGTCGGCCCGCGCGCGTCGCAGGTCGGTCTCGGCCTCGTCGAGGATCCCGAGCTTCAGCCGGATCTCGCCGACGATCACCGCGACCGCGGCGGCTTCGAGGGCGTTGTCTTCGGCCACCAGCGCCGCGTGCACCTGCTCGAGCGGGCCCAGGGCCTCGGCCGGGCGGCCGAGCGCGTCGAGGGCCTGGCCGTGGGCGAACAGGACCCACTGGTACCGCGTCTGCGCCGGGTCGAGCGGCGCGGGCACGCGGGCCAGGGCCCGCTCGTACTCGCGCTGCATCGCCGCCGCGTCGCCCATGAGCGCGAACAGGCGGACGCGCTCGCACAGCACCGCGTCGAACGTCATCGACGCTTCGGGCAGCTCCGCCAGCGCGCGGTCGAGGTGCTCGCGCGCCGCCGGCAGCAGGCCCTCGTCGAGCTCGACCAGCGCGATCCCGTGGCGGATCATGCCGCGCGTGTAGCCGTTGTCGAGGCCGTCGAAGCGCTGCTCGACCGACCGCATCGCCGCCAGCGCCTGCCGCGGTCGACCCAGCCGCCACTGGCCGTCGGCCAGCAGCCAGGCCTGGCGCAGGTGCATCGGGTGACGCGGCCCGAGCAGCGCCTCCGAGGCCGCCGCCGCGCGGCGGAACAGCGCCACCATGTCCTCGTGGCGGTGCTGCTGGCGCGCCAGCAAGCCGAGGTTGGCGAGCGTCCCGATGCCCTTCGGCGTGTCGCCGCGGCCGTGGCGCTCGCGCAGCGCCGCGGCTTTTTCCCAGTACTCGCGCGTCGCCGCCAGGTCGCGGTTCGCGAACGTGATCGCGCCCATGTTGTTGAGGAACTCGGCGTACAGATCGACGTCGGCCGCGACGCGGCGGTTGAGCGCCGTCACCAGCGGGATCTCGGTGCGCGCCGCCTGCGGCCGGTTCAGCGGGATCGCCCGCAGGTACGCCCGCTTCGAGCTGGCCTGCGCCGCCACGGCGTCCTGCCCGGACCCGACGCCGGCCAGCAGCGCCTCGGTGAACGCGGCCTCGGCGTCGTCGTGGCGGCCGGCCCCCATCGCCAGGCTGCCGCGCTGCAGCAGCGCCTCGGCGCGCAGCGGCTCGTAGGTCAGCGCCGAGCCGTCCCCGAGGACATCCGCGACCAGCGCCTCGCCGAGCGCGTACTGGGCGGCGTCCTCGCGGACCTGGGCGCGCGCGAGGGCCTCGCGGTGGGCCTGGACCGCGACGCGCAGGCGCGGCTCGTCGGGCGGCGGGACCGCGGCGGTGAGCGCCTCGCTGTCGGCGCAGCGGGCCAGCGGCGGCAGCTCGGCGGTCGCCTTCACGACCGCGCCGACGCCGGCCGCGTCGACCTGGGTGAGCGCGACCACCAGCGCGTCGAGGCCGGCGCGGCGCTGATCGAGGCAGGCGGTGCGGAGGTCGAACAGCTGCGACGACTGGCGCCCCTCGACGTGGGCCACGCAGGCCTCGTTGCGCATCTCGACCCATGACGCCGCGTACCGCTCGATCTGCGGCGGCACGCTCGCCAGCGCCTCCGCGGCCGCGGGCGTGTCGATCGCCGTCAACGCCGCGCGGACCGCCGCCGCGCGGGCCGGGTCCCACACGCCCACCAGCTCGGCCTGCGCGTCGGGGCAGGGCGCCGGCTCCGGCCCCTGCCCCGCGGCCAAGAACGCCGCCGTCGCGGTCGCTGCTGCCGTCGATCCGAGGATCGCCAGGCGGCGGCGCGTCGCGCCCGGGTCGTGCTCGAGCTCGGCGAGCAGCGCCGTCATCGACGGGAAGCGGTCCGCCGGCGCGCTCGCCAGGCCGCGGCGCAGCGCCCGGAAGATCCGCGCCGGCACCGGCGTGCCCGCGGGCGGCGGCGCCACCTTGCCGCGCCGCAGATCGGCGAGCAGCGTCGCCAGCGAGGTGGTGTCGAACGGCGGCTGCCTGTAGAGGCACTGGTACAGCGACACGCAGAAGCTGAACTGGTCGCCGGCCGCGGTCGACGGCTCGCCGCGGTGGGCCTCGGGCGACATGTACGCCGGCGTGCCGAGGACCACGCCGGTGCGCGTCAGCGGGGCCAGGTGCGACTCGGCCGCGTGGACGTGGCGCGGCAGCTCGGGCTCCTGCGGCGCCCCGTCGTCGGCCGCGCGCGCGAGCCCGAAGTCCAGCACCTTGACCGCCCCGTCGTCGCCGACCATCACGTTCGCCGGCTTGAAGTCGCGGTGGACGAGGCCCGCGCGGTGGGCCGCCTCGAGCCCGCGGCCGGCGCGGACGAACGTCGCCACGATCTCGCGCCAGGGTCGGTCCTGCCGGGCCCACGCGTCGAGGGTGGTGCCGCGGACGAATTCCATCGCCACGAACACCTGGCCGTCGTCCTGGCCGACCTCGTGGACGGTGACGATGTTGGCGTGCTGCAGGCGGGCCATCGCCTGGGCCTCGCGCATCAGTCGGCTGCGCGACAGCGCCGGATCGCGGACCGACTCGGCGAGCAGGACCTTGACCGCGACCTTGCGGTCGAGCAGGTCGTCGTAGGCCGCGTAGACCACCCCCATCCCGCCGCGACCGACGAGGCTCAAGATCTGGAACCGCCCGATCTGCACCGGCGTCGTGCGGCGCGGGAACAGGGCCCGCTTGACCAGCTTCTTGTCGAGCGGATCGTCGCCCGGCATCCCCTCCGCAAGCGCCCGCGGGACGGTGTCGCTGTCCCGGGGGACAGGCGACGACAGCGACGGGCCCTGGGCCTCCTCGGTGTCCGCATCTGTCTCGACGCTCGCCATCGCAGCCGATCGACCGGGGACAGTGTGGCCGAATTTCACCTCGACCTGGAAGTTGCCCCGTCCTCGCCGACGCTCCTCCAGGTCACGACCGCGCGCCGGGGCTGCGGGCGCGGGGCCTCGTGCTCGCCCGCGGCCCGCGCCGGCGACGCCGCCTGGGACATTTGCCGATGAGGCGGGCACGGACGGCGGCGGGAGGCTGGTTTGCGGCGGTCCGCGAGAAACTTTTCTCGCGGGGCCAATTGATCGCCGGGCGACGATCACCTGCCGGGTGTAGTTCGGGCACTACGATGAACAAGGCCACCAAATCCTGCTTCCTCCTGGCTTCCACCCTCTCCCTCGCCGTCGGCTGCGACGAGCCGTCCGAGGACGGCTTCGACGACTTCGGCGTCGACAGCGTGTTCCGCTGCGTCGGCACCGGCTGCACGCCGCCGCCGGTCGAGAACACCTCGATGATCGGCGACCACATGATGTCGAACCTCAAGGAGGCGCTGAACGCCGACGCCGGCAACTTCACCGCCGACATCCGGATCACCGGCGGCTTCGGGCTCCACGACGGCGTCCCGCGGGCGATCGACGAGATCGACGTCAAGGAGGACGGCCAGCTCAAGCTGCACCTCGGCACGTTCGGCTGGATCGACGGCGAGTACGTCGAGGGCGCGGTGTTCGACCTGCTCGTCACCCCCTACGACCCGGCCGAGCCGCCGTTCACCGGCCAGCTGAAGATCCAGGACGCCGAGTGCGAGCCGGGCCGGTACGTGCCGTCGATGACCATGTGCCGCTACGTGTTCGTCACCGACGTCGAGCCCAAGGACGACCAGGTCTATCCCGAGACGACCAAGGGCTCCGGCTGGTACCACACCTGCCCCAACGACACCGACGGCGGCATCCTCGAGCCGGCGTACCGCTTCAGCTCGGTCCTGAACCACAATGTCGCGCTCGGGTCCACCCCGGCCGGCGGCACGATCGACCTCGCCCCGGGCACCTTCATCAACGGCTGCCTCGACGGCGCGGTGTCCAAGGGTCAGTACTGGCTCAACGTCTTCTACGAGCCGGGCATGTACCGCGGCCTCCACGCCAGCCAGCGCACCGCGATGCTCCGCATGTGGACCGCGTGGCACGACGGCAAGCCGCAGACCGTGCCGGGCAACCCGATCTCGCCGCACGACCCGATCGGCGGCCTCTTCACCTGGACGAACGACCCGAGCTGGCGGATCGAAGGTGGCTACACGGACACCGGCGCCAGCTGCCGGGGCGGGTCGCTCAACGTCGGCATCCATCGCCAGTACGTCAACCCGGTGGCGAACCTGAGCGGCTGGGCCGCCCTGCCCCACTGCGACGACGCGGTCAAGCTCGCCACCTTCGGCGTGCTCGGCGTCAAGGTCGACCCCTGAGCGCGGAGCGAGCGACCTCGTGACCCTGCGAGGAGCGGTGAGCCGGACGGGGCTCGCCGCTCGTCGCGCTCTGTGAGCCGCGACCGAACGGCCTGTGCCGGGCGACCGCGCGCTCGGGCCCGTGCTAACGTCCGCCCATGCTCGTTCGCCGGCTCGCCCTCGCGTGCGCGCTCGCGGGCGCCTGCGCGCCGCTGGAACCTGTCTCCGAGGACATGCCGGAGCCGCCCCCGAGCGACGTGGTCGCTGTCTCTTCGGACAGAGACCACGCGAGCCGCACCCTGCAGCTCGCCGCCGTGTCCGACGACTCGCTCTCGGTGACGCCGCTCGCCGGCGGCGACGTCGCGGTCCACGGCCGCGGCGTGCTCGCCCTGGCGGTGGGCGACGGTCCGCTGCGCAGCGAGAGCACGTGGCAGCGCGGCTGGCCGGACGACTGGGTGCGGGCCGTGGGCGGCCGCTGGCCCGACCACGTCTTCGTCACCGCGATCGCCGACAACACGCGCACCCCCATGGCGTACGAGGTCCGGCGCTGGCGTCACCGCGCCTGGGTCGACGCGCCGATCGCCGGCGATCCGCCGAAGCTCGAATTTTACTCCGACTTCGCGGTCGCGGCCGACGGCGCGGTCCTCGGCCTGCGCGGGCTCGTCGACCCGAGGCTGAGCGGCGAGGTCGATCCGTCGCGACGGGCGAGGATCGATCGCCTCGACGACGGCCCGCCGCCGCCGTGGCCGGAGCTGCCGAAGGGGCGCGGCGCGGAGCGGCTGCTCACCTTCGCCGACGGGTCGGTGGTCATCGTCGGCATCGAGGCCTCGTTCACGCCCTCGCTCCACCGCTGGTCGCCCGGGGCCCGCGCGTGGACCGCCCTGCCGCCGCCGCCGGAGCGCGGCTCGCCGGCGCACGGGCCGGCCGCCATGGTGGTCGGCCGCGACCCGACCCGGCTGTACGCGTATCGCTGCCTGCCGGAGGGTCAGCCCGCGCTCGACCGCCTGTCCGAAGGGACATGGAAGCCGGTCCCCCAGCCCGCGGGCGGCTGCATCACCTCGCTGGCCGAGGCGCCCGACGGGACGCTGTGGCTCGTCAACGAACGCGGCCTTCACCGCCGCGGCGCGGCCGCGACCGCCTGGGAGGTGATTCCCCTCGCCCCGGTCGACGCGCCCGGCGAGCCGGTCGCCGCCCTGCCCGGCGGTCCCGCGCCACCTCCCCCGGGCCCCGAGCCGCTGGCGCCGCAGACGGTGCTCGCGCTCGATCGCGGCGAGCTGTGGGTGGTCGCCACGATCGCGGGCCCGCAGCAGGAGCCGTCGCGCTGGGCGGTGCTGACGACCCGCACGGTGCTCGCGCCGCTGGTGCTGCGCCCGCTGTCCCAGCGGACAGGTTTTGTAGGGCAGCAGTGAGCGGCCCCGCGGGGGTGCGCTCGTCTCGCGCCGGATGTCCCCGACGGACATCTCCCCGCGGCGGCCAGCGCCAGGTGGGGCAACATCGTCCAGATGTCCCGAAGGACATCTTCTCTCGCAGCGCCGAACGTGCCCCGTGAGGGCCCGCGCGTGTTCTCCAATCTGTCCCGACGGCCATGTTGCCCGGCGCACCATCGCGCGGGGCAAAAGGCCTGCGCGCGCCGTCCCCGAACGTGCAGAGTCGCCGATGCGCCGTCGCGTCGTCGCGCTTGCGACCACCGCCCGGCTCGGCGACACTCGCGTCCTCCGCCGCATGTGGAACTCTGCACGCCGCCGGCTCACCGGCCGCATTCCGGCCCCGGATTTCTCGCCCGAGTTGGTCGCGCGCCTGGCCGATGAGCGCGCCGACGTCTTGCTCGACCTCGTCTGCGACCTGCGCGAGCCCTGGTGGCGGCGCCGGCCGTGCGCCCTCGCCCTTCGCGGCCGCGTCCCGCCCGCGGGCGTGCCGCGCCTGCTCGCGCGGGTCTGCGACGTCAAGGACGTCGCCGAGGTGCGCCGCGCGATCCTCGAGGCGCTCGCCGACGCCGAGCTCGGCCCGCACGCCGGCGAGCTGCTCGCGTGGTTGCGCGCCGCTCGCGAGCCCGAGGTCGGCCACGACATGCTGCCGGCGATCTTGCACGCCCGCGCGCGCCTGGGCGACGCCTCGGCCGCGGCCCCGCTGGCCGAGCTCGCCGCCGATCCGTGGACGCACCGGCGGACCGCCGGCGAGGCGGCGGTCGACGCCCTGATCGCCGCCGTCGGCCTCGACGCCGTGCTCGCCGCGCTCGAGGCCGCCGACCTGCCCGCCCTCGCCTTCACCGCCGCCACCCCGGCCCGGCGGCTGCTCGGCGTGCGCCTGCTCGATCGGTCAGGTGGCGACATCGTCCCCGCCCTCGCCGACGCCGACGTCATCGTCGCCCGCCAGGCGCACCTGCTGCTCGTCGGCTCCTCGCGTCCCGACGACGCATTGTGGGCAGTCGTCGCCGCCCACGGCCCCGCCGCGGCCGCCTGGACCTCCGACGAGTGCCCGCGCGGCCCGGCCGGCGCGTGCATGTGGGCCCTGTGCGTCCTCCACGCCCGCGGGCGCGACATCGGCGACGCCTGGCGTGCGCTCGGCAGCCCGCGGGTGTCGCTCCCCATCGTGCCCGAGGACGTGCGCCGGGCCATCGTCGCCGAGTACGCGCCCGGCCAGCGGCAGACCGATCCGCGCTGGCTGCTCGAGGCGGCGGTCGGCCAGCCGTTCGTCCCGCCCGACGAATCGGCCCTGCTCGCGCAGGCCCACGCGGCCCTCGCCGCCGCCGGCCTCGAGCCCCGGCCGCCGCGCTCCGCCGGCGAATTGCACAATCAAGGCGACGGCACCTATTATGAAATTGCCTTCGCCGGCGGCGCCGTGTCGGTCAGCGCGCTCGGGCCCTTCGTCGCCTTCGAGGACGACGACCGCCGGGCCCGCACCGCCCTCGTCGCGGCCGGCTTCCGCGTCATCGACCCCGCCCTCGCCGGCTGCGAGGTCACCGGCCTCCACGTGTACTTCTTCGGCCGCCGCGACCCGCTGTGCGTCGGCGACCTGCTGTTCTACTGGCAGGATTGACGGCGCGGGCGATCAACCTGTCCATTCAGACAGACGCACCGCGCAGCAGCCACCGCGATCGATTCACGCCAGCGGCGCCGGGCCGACGTAGCGGGACGCCGGGCGGATGAGCCGCCCCGTCGCGCGCTGCTCGGCCACGTGGGCGCACCAGCCGACCACGCGACCGGCGGCGAACGTCGGCGAGAACGCGGCGCGGTCGAGGCCGACCGCGTCGAGCAGCACCGCGGTGTAGAACTCGACGTTCGCGGCCAGCGGGCGGTCGGGGTACTTCGCGCGCAGGGCCCCCTCGGCCGCGCGCTCGACCGCGCGGGCCAGCGCCAGGCGGCCGTTCGCCACCCCCGCTTGCTCGAGCCGCGCCAGCGCGGCCTCGAGGACCGCCGCTCGCGGATCGCGGACCCGGTAGATCCGGTGGCCCATCCCCATGATTCGCCGGCCTGCCGCCAGCTCGGCCTCGATCCACGGCGCGGCGCGAGCCGGCTCCCCGATCGCGTCGAGCATGTCGAGCACCGGCCCCGGCGCGCCGCCGTGGAGCGGCCCCTTGAGCGCGCCGATCCCCGCCACGATCGCCGAGACCGGGTCGGATCCGGTCGACGCCACCACGCGGGCGGCGAAGGTCGACGCGTTCATCCCGTGGTCGACCACCGTGACGAGGTAGGCCTCCAGGGCGGCCACGCGGGCCGGATCGGGCACCTCGCCGGTGAGCATGCGCAGGTAGTCGGCGGCGTGCGACAGGCTCGGGTCGGGCGCGAGCGGCCTGCCGCCGGCGCGCGCCCGGGCCCACGCGGCGGCGTACACCGCCACCGCGCCGGTCAGCCGCGCCGGCGCGTCGAAGCCGTCGTGCGCCGTCAGCCGGGCCGTCGCCGCCCGCAGCGCGTCCATGCCGTCGGCGTGGCGCGCCAGCTCGCCCTCGGCCAGCTGCGCGAACGCCCGCACCCGGCCCTCGGCCAGCACCGCGCGCGTCGCCTCGGCCGCGTCGCCCTGCGGCAGCGCGCCGGTCCACAGCAGCGCCGCGACCGCCTCGAACGAGGTCGCGCCGGCCAGCCGCTCGATGTCGTGGCCCGCCACCACCAGCCGTCCGCGCTCGCCGTCGACCTCGCTGAGCCGCGTGTCCGCCACCACCACGCCGTCCAGCCCGCTCCTCGTCACCATCGTATCCATGGAGTGCCTCCTGGCGAGCAGCTTGGGCCGGCGGCGGACGTTGATCAACGTTGATTCGACAATCCACCATTCGCGCGAATCCACCGCTTGCGATCGCGACCGACGACCGCGCCGCGTGGGTCCACGTTGATTCGACAATCCATCATCGATTTGACATCCTCGCTCGAGGGCATGGCCGACGACCGCGACGACGCCAGCGCGAGCTACCTGAGCGGAAAGGAGGCCGCGGCGCTGCTCGGGGTCAAGCGCGAGACGCTGTACGCCTACGCCAGCCGCGGCCTCTTGCGCAGCGAGCCGGGGGGAGCCGGCCGGCAGCGCCGCTACAGCCGCGAGGACCTCGAGCGGCTCAAGGCCCGCAGCGACGCGCGCTCGGGCCACGGCCCGGTGGCCGCCGGCGCGCTGCGCTGGGGCGAGCCGGTGCTCGAGTCGGCGCTCACGGCGATCGACGCCGGCGGCCCGCGCTACCGCGGCCGCCCTGCCGTCGAGCTGGCGGGGGCGAGCGCGTTCGAGGCCGTCGCCGAGTTGCTGTGGTCCGGCGCGTTGCCCGAGCAACCCCCGCGGTGGCCGGCCCCGGGCCTCGGGCTGCGCCTCGCCTCGCTCACCGCCCTGTTGCCCGACGGCGCCCCCCGCTCGTCGCCCTCGCGCTCGCCGTGCCGGCGCTCGCCGCCGCCGACCCCGATCGCTTCAACCCGGCGCCCGGCCCCGAGCTCGTCCGCGCCCGCGCGCTGCTCGTGCGCATGGCGGCGCTCGCCGGGGCGGGCATCGCCGTCGATCACGTCCGCCCCGCGCTCGCCAAGGCCGACGTCGCCGGCGCCCTGCTGGTCTCGCTCGGCGCCCCCGCTGGCGCCCGCGCGCGCGGGGTGATGGACCGCGCGCTGGTCCTCTCCGCCGACCACGAGCTCAACGCCTCGGCCTTCGCCGTGCGCGTGGCCGCCTCCGCCGGCGCCGACCTGTACGCCTGCGTCTCGGCCGGCCTGGCCACGCTCTCGGGCCCGCGCCACGGCGGCATGGCCGAGCGCGTCGAGGCGCTCGTCACCGAGGTCGGCAAGCCCGAGCGCGCGCGCGCGGTCGTGCAGGAGCGAGCCCGCCGCGGCGAGGAGGTCCCCGGCTTCGGCCACCCGCTCTACCCCGACGGAGACCCACGCGCCGCCGCCTTGCTGGCCGCCGCCGCCGAGCACGCCCCGCGCAACCCGAAGGTCCGCACGCTGCTGGCGATCGTCGACGCCATGCGCGACGCCGGCCGCGAGCCGCCCAACTTCGACGTCGGCCTCGTCGCTCTCGGCGCCGCGCTCGGCCTGCCCCCGCGCACCACCGTCGCCATCTTCGCCGTCGGCCGCGCCGCCGGCTGGCTGGCCCACGCCTTCGAACAGCGCGCCGCCGGCTTCCTCCTGCGCCCGCGCGCCCGCTACGTCGGCCCGTGAGCGGCAGCTCGCCGCGGCCGGGCTCGACGCAGAGCGCGTTCATCCTCCATTCCCCGGTCGCGACGGAGGATCGGTTCGCGGCCACGAGGCTTGCATCCATGGCGAATGGGTGGAGCGAGTGACCGCCGGACCGTCGGCGATTCACCGGTTGGCGAGCGCGTCCGCGACCACGCGGGCCATCGCGGCGATGTCGAACGGCTTGCTCAAGAAGTGCCGGGTATCGATCAGCCGCTCGACCTCCTGCATGTCGGCGTAGCCGCTGGCGACCACCACCGGCATCCTCGCGCCGCGGGCCCGGGCGGCCAGGATGAACTCGGCGCCGTTCATGCCGGGCATCGCGTAATCGACGAACAGCAGATCCGGCGCGGCCTGGACGACGCACTGGAGGCCCTCCTCGGCGCTGGCGACCGCGCGGACGCCGTAGCCGAGCGACTGCAGGCCCTCGACCACGGCGCGCCGGACCTCCTCGTCGTCCTCGACCACCAGGATGTGGAAGCGTCGCGCCGGCCGGGCCGAACCCGGCGGCGCCTCGGGGTGAGCCTCGTCCTCGTCGGGCTTGCCTTGCAGGGGCAGCAAGATCTCCACCGTCGTCCCGACCCCGGGCGTGCTGAAGACCCGCGCCGTGCCGCCGGACTGCTTGGCGAAACCATAGACCTGCGAAAGTCCCAGGCCGGTGCCCTTGCCGACCGGCTTGGTGGTGAAGAACGGCTCGAAGATCTTGCCGAGCAGGTCCGCCGGGATGCCGACGCCGTCGTCGCGCACCGAGATCACCACGTACTCGCCGCCCGGCAGCTCGGTGCCCTCGCCGCTGCCCGCCGCCGCATGCACGTGAAGGCGGCCGCCCCCGGGCATCGCGTCCCTCGCGTTCATGCTCAGGTTGAGCACGGCCATTTCGAGCTGATTGGCGTCGACGAACGCGTGCAGCTCCTCGGGGCCGGTCGTCAACTCGAGCGTGATGCTGGCGCCGAGCGCGACGGCCAGCAGGTCGCGCATCTCGTGCAAGACGGCGCGGATGTCGTTGATCCGCGGCATCATGGACCGCCGGCGTGCGAACGCCAGCAACTGCCCGGTCAGGCGCGCGCCGCGGCTCACCGCGTCCTTGGCCCGCTGGGTGGTGGCGTGGATGTTCTCGTCCTCGGTCAGCAGATCGACGAGGTCGAGGTTCATGTTCACCACGTGCAGCAAGTTGTTGAAGTCGTGGGCGATGCCGCCGGTGAGCTGCCCGAGCGCCTCCATCTTCTGCGACTGGGCCAGCGCGAGCTGGGCCCGCTCGCGCTCGGCGATCTCGGCCGTCAAGCGGTCGTTGGCGCTGGCGAGCGCCGCGGTGCGCTGGGCGATCCGCGTCTCGAGCAGCGCGTTGGCCTGGTCGACCTCCGCCCTGGCCGCGGCCAGCTCGCTCCAGTGGGAGCGCATCGCGTACTGCCGCTGGCGCGCGCGCACGGCCGACTTGGTCGCGCTCGCCAGCGTCTCGGCGCTGAGCGGCCGCTCGAGCAGGACGAGGTTGCCGAGCTCGCGCAGGGCCGCCGAGACGTCGACCGAGCGCCGCCGGGGGTGGCGCATCGCCAGGACGATGAACGGAAAGTCGGACCACGCCGGCTGCCGCGCCAGCCAGTCGCGCAGGCTCGCCCGCGACTCCCCGGCCAGGATTTCCTCGGTGAAGATGGCGCACGCGGCCCCCTCGTCGAGCCGGGTCAGCAGCGCACCCAGGTCCGCGCAGGTCACGGCCTCGAGCTGCACCGACCGTAGCACCCCCGCCACGACCTCGGCGTCGCGCCCGCGCGGCGTGTAGATCAGGACCCGCTGCTCCACGCTCATGCCTCGGACGCGGGGGCGTCGTCGCCGTCCGACAGCAACGGGCGCACCCCGTCGTAGTGCGGGATGCCGCTCAGCACGCCGTGAAAGTCGAGCAGCACGTCGCCCACCTCGACGCCGCGCTCGGTCAGGCGAAACTCGCGGATCGTCGACTCGTGCGCGTTGGTGCGGCTCTTCGTGACCGACAGCGCCTTCAGCAAGCGCCCGCGCGCCTCGAAGTAGCGGAACAGCAGCAGCGAATCGCTGAGGTAGCTCAGGTCGACGTCCGAGCGGCCCTCGCCCAGCAGGCCGTGCTGGCCCAAGATCAGGATCGTGATGACCCCTTGCTGACTGAGGTAGGCGAGCAGCTCGTGCATCTGCAACACCAGGAACCGGCTGCCCGGCATCGCGTGCAGGTAGGCGTTGAGGCTGTCGATGACCACCACCTTCACGCCCGCCTCCACGGCCCTGCGCGCCCGGTGGGCGAACTCTCCCGCCGACATCTCCGCCGGGTCGAGCTGCCGCAGCTCGAGCGTCCCGGCCTCGGCGTACTCCCGGACGTCGATGCCCAGCGCCGCCGCCCGCTGCAGCATGATCGAGAGGCTCTCGTCGAAGAGATAGAAGGCGCACCGCTCGCCGCGGCGGAGCGCCGCCTCGACGCAGGAGAGGGCGGTCGTGGTCTTGCCGGCGCCGGACGGCCCGCTGAACAGGACGCTCGTGCCGCGTACGAGGCCGCCGCCGAGGATGCTGTCGAGCGCCGCGTTGCCGGTCGAGACGAGGGCGTGCTCGACCGGGACGCGGTGCTCCGCCGCCACGAGCCGCGGATAGACCTCGATGCCGCCGGTGCGGATCTCGAAGTCGTGGTCGCCGCTGCGATACTTGAGGCCGCGCATCTTGCTCACCCGCAGGTGCCGCCGCGCGGGCCCGTACTGATGGGCCTGCTGCTCGAGGCACAGGACCCCGTGAGCGATGCTGTGCAGCTGCAGGTCCTGGTGCGCCGTCGTGCGATCGTCCAGCATCATGACCGTGCACTCGCGGCGGGCGAAGTAGTGCTTGAGCGCGAGGATCTGCCGGCGATAGCGGAGCGGATCCTGGGCCAGCATCCGCATCTCGGAGAGGCTGTCGAACACGACCCGCGCCGGCCTCTCGCGCTCGAGCGCCCTTATCACGGCGTCGACGGTCTCCCCGAGCTCGACCTCGGAGGGGTGGAGGATCGATTGCTCGGCGGCGGCGCTCAGATCGGTGGGGGACAGCAGCTCGAACACCCGGATGCCGTCCAGCGACCACCCGTGCGACGCGGCCACGACCGCGAGCTCGTCGCGCGTCTCGGACAGGGTGATATAAAGCCCGGCCTCGCCCCGGTCCCGGCCGGCGAGCAGGAACTGCAGGCCGAAGGTGGTCTTTCCCGTGCCGGGCGACCCCTCGAAGAGGTACAGGTGGCCGATCGGGAGGCCCCCGCCGAGGATGTCGTCGAGGCCGGAGATTCCGGTCGGCGCGCGCGGTTGCGAGAAGGGCATGGGGACAGCTCGGGTCATGAGGAGGAATGGGTCTTGTCCGCTGTATGGACGCCATCGGCGCAGCGAGCAAGAGTCTGACCGCGATCCACCCGGGAGGATGTGAACGGACGTCCTGCGGATCCCCGGGTCGACGACGATGGATGAGAAATTGCATGCCCGAGCGCCGGTCGCGGACATCGCGCTCTCCCGACCTCCCCATGAGATTCGGGCGAGCGCGGGCCCGCGAAATTCAGGCCCCGGGTCGCGCTCGTTCATCGGACGATGCGCGGGCGACGAACGCGGCCGAGGCCCTGCGTCCGGCGAGCGACGCGCCTGAGCCAAAGGACAGGTCGGGCTCGACGCCGCGGCGTCCTCGGTTCGGGTCAGCCACGGCAGCCGTCACGCCTGCGACGCGACGCAGCGCCGGCCGTCCGTCGCGCAGGCAGACGCGTCAGCGGCGGGCCCGCCGTTCACAAGGGCCGGCGCAGCGGCGCCGGGTCGCGCGCCGCCTCCGTCCGCGTCCTCGCTCCCGTCCAGCGCTCCAGCACCTGCAGCGCGAGCGCGCGGTCGGCCGGTGACAGATCGACGATCTCCGCCCCGTGGTTGCCCGCAGGCGCCACCAGCACGTACGCGTCCTCGGCCGCGCCGAGCTCGACCCGCGCGGCCGACCACGGGTCGTTCTCCCCGTAGATGAACATCATCGCCTCGCCGTCGGTGGCCAGCCAATCGGCGACGTCGAGCATCGGCGACGGGTCGAACGCCGGCGCGTGCTCGGCCCCGCCGGCGACGTAGATCGCGGGCGCGTCGACCCCGGGGTGGAGCAGCAGGTCCTCGACCCCCGATTCGTCCATCGCCGGGTACCCGAGCTCCGTCGCCGCTTGCCAGAAGTACGGCTCATCATGCAGCAGCTCGTCGTCCGACCAGCCCGAGGGCGGATTGACGTTGTCGAGGAATGCCCACACCTGCACGTCCGTCGCGCTCGCCGTCGGCACCACGTCGCACACGCCCGCGCCGAGGTACTGCCAGAAGACGAACGGCAGCTCGACCACCGCGCGTTCGAGCGCCAGATCGAGCCCGAGGAGCTCGTACCCCAGCCCGTCGTCGGCCGCCTGTTCCATCATCTCGGCGAGCATCGCCGGCCGGCGCAGCAGCATCTCGCGCTGCGCGTCCTGCAGCGCCTGCCGACAGCCCGGCTCGCCGACCTGGGCCACGAACTCGACGTAGCGCGGGTCGGCCGTCCCGTGGGACAGAGGCGCCACGTACGCGACGGTCCCGGCGACGTCGTCCGGATAGAAGCGGCGATGGTACAGCGCCGCCATCCCGCCCTTGCTGACCCCCGTCGACACCCAGCGCCCGCCGTAGATCGGCTGCAGCGCGGCCGCGATCCGGTGGTGGTCGGCCGCCGCCTGCTCGATCGTCAACGTCTCCCAGTCGGCCGGGTCGGGGCGCGAGGGCGTGAAGAAGCGGTGCTCGATCGTGAGCTGATTGCCCGCGACGAACTGCGCGACCTCCCCCGGCGAAGCCGCCTGGACGCTGATGTCGTAGCCCGCCGTCACCATCACCATCGGCGCGCTCGCGTCGCGGTGCAGCAGCGTCATCCGCTGCCCGAACCGGGCCCCGCCCGCGGCCGCGTGATCGGCCGGCTGGTGATAGAGCAGCCGGAAGAAGCGGTAGCCCTCGATCGACGCCGGCGCCTCCTCGACCTCGAGCCCGTCGATCGCCTGCAACCGCTCGAGGATGTCGGCCTCCGCGCCGGTCGTCGGCGACGCCTCGCTCGTCTCGACCGTCGCCGCCGTCGCCGACGCCTCGCTCGTCTCGACCGTCGTCGTCGTCGCATCGCCGGCACCGGAGGTCGTCGTCGACGTGCCGGTCGTCGACGCGTCCTCCGTCGTGCTCTCCGCCTCGACCTCGCCGCACGCCCCCATCACCAGCGCGACGAAGACCACCCCGGAGACGCGAACCGCGGACATCGACGCCAGTCTACCGTCCGCGTGGCCCGCCGTCAGCCGTCGATGCCCCGCCGCCGGGGAGACCTCCCGGACCGAGGCTCGCCGCTCCCTCGAGCCGAGCCTCGTGCGGTTGCCCGTGGTCTCCGGAGCGACTCCATCCGCCCCGGAGGAGCGCCGACGAGCCTCCGAGCGAGGGCGAACGCGCAGGCCGCCTGTCCGCCGCATGGCGGAGGTGTGGCCTTGAGCGCATGGCGTCGAATCATCAGACCAGCGAGTGATTCCACCGGCGAAATTCCACCCAGCGGCAGAGTCGTCACCGCAGTCGCTCGAGCGGCGGGACGGTCGTTCGGCGTGGCGTATGCGACGCATGAATCATCACAGCATTTACGCGAGGCGCGGTCGACTTCTCCTCGACGCATCGATGTATATATAAAGATGGCCCCGTGCGCGTCGCGGCCCCCATCAGGCGCATCCCGACCGAGCATTCCCTGCGCGGCCCGCGACCGATGGCCCGGTCAGGACCGGGTATACCGGACAGTCCGCCGGGTCACGTCCGCGCCGGTGTCACGCCCGCGAGGGATCCGACTCGCCCCGCGCCGACGCCGATCGGGGCCCGCAATGGAGGGACCCCCGCGCGCGCGGGAGCAGGCGCCACGTTCACCCTCGGCAGGGAGGCCCGGCCTCGCGCAGCAGCCCCGGGCGCCTCCGCCAGGCCTCGGACCTGTCGCAGGGCTCCTCGCCGCCGCCCCGGCGGCGATCGAGACCTCCCCTCGCTTGCGGCCGTTGCCACGGCATGGGAGGATGAAGCGACCCGTGCAGGACGAACACGAGCTTTTGGCCGCGTGGCAGTCTGGCGACGAGGTCGCCGGCGAGGCGTTGTTCGAGCGTTACTACGAGGGGCTCGCCTTCTTCTTCGCTTCGAAAGCCGGAGAGGACGCGCGCGACCTGATCCAGCGCACCTTTTTGCTGTTGCTCGAGAACCAGGGCCGCGTGCGCGACAGCGGCAATCTGCACTGCTACCTGTACGGGATCGCGCGCAACGTGCTATATCAATACTACCGCGGCAAGCGGCGCAACCGCGACCGCTTCGTGCCCGAGGAGGAGTCGTTCGAGGATCTCGTGCCGAGCGCGTCGGCGCTGATCGGCCAGGCCGAGGAGGCCCAGCTGCTGCTGCAGGCGCTGCGACGGATCCCGCTCGAGTCGCAGGTGATCCTCGAGCTGTACTTCTGGGAGCAGATGACGGCCAAGGAGATCGGCGACGTGCTCGAGGTGCCCGAGGGCACCGCCCGCACGCGGATCCGCCGGGCCAAGCAGCTGCTCGAAAAGCAGCTCGAGCTGCTGGCGAACTCGCCGCACCTGCTCGAGAGCACCCTGTCCGACCTCGATGGCTGGGCCAAAAAACTGCGCGCCGCCTGGACGCCGCCCCAGTAGGCGGGGCCGGGTTCGACGCGCCGGGCTCACTCCGGCGGGAGGCACTGACCCTGGTACCACCCGTACACCCCGACCGCGCCGAATGCGTTGAGATGGATCGTGTCGCAGTCCGGCAGGTCGCTCCAGCCGGGGATCACGGTCATCGGCGGCGAGTACTCGGGGCGGCGGTGGACCCCGTCCGGGTACTCGATCTCGCCGTTGCCGCTGCAGGGGAAGTCGACGTAGGGCTTCTTGCAGGTCGCGCCCTTGCGGCCGCTCTGGACGGCGACGTCGCCGTTGTACACGCTCTCCAGCAGGTAGACCCCGAAGCCGATGATCGGCGGCGTCTGGTCGAGCTCGTCGAACAGCGGCGGGTCGTTCTTCAGATCCTTGAGCCGGACGGGCGTACCGTGCTCGGTCAGCGCGCTGTACTCGCTCGTGGTGCCCTGCTTGCGGAACAGGGCCCGCATGGCGTGGGTGAAGCCGTTGTAGTCGGCGACGCCGTAGTTGCGCGCGCCGCCGGTGTTGGGCAGCACCTTGCCGCGGGTGTAGCCCTTGGCCTCGGCGTAGCCGTCGCAGGCGAGGGTGAACCGGGCCGAGGTCGACGGGATCAGCTCGGCGAGGCCGTCATCGAAGTTGGTGACCACCCAGGTGGCCTGGACGTCGGGCAGCATCACCACCCTGCGCGTGCCGTCCTCACCGCCGGCGGGGCAGATGTCGTACTGGAACTTCGGCGACGTCTGGCCGGTCAGCGGGTCGAGGTTGGCCTTGATGCGGTACTTGTAGACGGGGAGCGCGCCGCTGCTGTCGATCATCTCGTCCTGGATCTCCATCTTCGCGGTCGTCACCTGGCCGCCCTGCGCGATCGACAGGTCGATGACGGTCCCTACGCAGCTCTGCCACCCGAGGGCGGCGGTCGTTGGGCTGACCTCGCACCTGGCCCCGTCGGTGACGCGCAGCTGGGCGTACGGCAGGCCGTTCTTGGTCAGCCCGGTCCACTGGACCGAGGTGGTGCCGTCTGGCGAGGTGACGGCGGTCGTGTCCTCGCTCAGGTTCGAGATGTTGAACGTGCCGACGTGCGGCGACTGCGTGCAACCGGTGCCGCCGCAGCGGAACGCCACCGCCTCGTCGGGGTCGAGCCGGGCGTCGTCGGTCTCGTCGTCCAGGTCGCAGCCGGTGAAAGCAAACAGGGTACCAAGCGAAAGAATAATCAGGGTCGAAGTGCGCATCGTGTCGTCTCCAATTTCGGTCGAAGGCCGTACCTCCGCACTGCTAACTGTTACCGTGGGAGGGAAAGCGATTGCGGTGGACGACAAAAAATTTGTCGCCCGCGCGCGGCGGGTGTCCCGGTCGTTCTCGCCCTCGAGCAGCGCCTCGCGCGCTCGGTCCAAACGTGGTCGGGTCGGGCCGATGGACAGCGCGAGGGGCCCTGGCTACGTTCTCGGCGGCACTTGTCGGCGCGCGCGAGGGCACGGGTAGAGCCGACCCGCAGCCCTCCCGGGGTCGATCGGGCCGCAGTGGCCGTCCCCCCGCAACCGCACGCGCGGGAGTACACGCGGCCGGCGGGGCTGACCCTCGGAGCGCTCCGGAGCGGCTGCATGCGCGGGATGGAGGAGGTATGACGGGCGGTCGTTCCAGCTCCGAGGCGCACCACGCCGCCACTCCGCGCGCGAGCGCGGGCGGACGCGAGGCCGGACCGACCACGGAGTCGGAGCGCCCGCCGGCCGACGTCACCGCCGACGATGCGGCGCCAGCGGAGCCGAGGCAGGCCGTGCCGGCGCGGCCCCGGCTCGTCGACCCGTTCGGCAAGCAATTGCTCAAGCGCAGCCTGCTGCCGAGCCGGGCCGGCCCCGTGCAGATCGGGCGGTTCACCGTGGTCCGCAAGATCGGCCAGGGCGGCATGGGCACGGTGTACGCGTGCTACGACGAACAGCTCGACCGCAAGGTCGCCGTCAAGGTGCTGCACACCGACGCGCGCCACGACCGTGCGACGGCGGCGCCCCGGCTGCTGCGCGAGGCCCAGGCGATGGCCCGCATGTCGCACCCCAACATCGTCACCGTGCTCGAGGTCGGCGCGTCCGAGGGGTCGGTGTACGTGGCGATGGAATTCATCAAGGGCGAGAGCCTGGAGCGCTGGCTCGAGCGGCCACGGACGTGGCGCGAGACCGTGGCGACGTACGTGCAAGCGGGCCTCGGCCTGGCGGCGGCTCACCGGGCGGGCATCGTCCACCGCGACTTCAAGCCGCAGAACGTGATGATCGGCGACGACGGCGCGATCAAGGTCCTCGACTTCGGCCTCGCGCGCGCGACCGACGAGGCGGCGGCAGAGCCGTCGCCCGCCGAGCCGCCGCGGATCGGCGCCGTCGACCTGTTGCAGCCGCTGACGCGCACCGGCGTGCGCCTGGGGACGCCGGCGTACATGTCCCCCGAGCAATACCGCGGCGAGACGGCGACGACCGCGAGCGATCAGTTCAGCTTCTGCGTGGCGCTGTACCGCGGCCTGTACGGCGCGTTCCCGTTCCCGATGACGTCGCTCGCGGACCTGCAGGCGGCGGTGCTGCGCGGCACGGTCGCGCCGCCGCCCGCCGCCGCCGCCGTGCCGCAGCGGCTGCTCCGCGTGCTGCTGCGCGGCCTGAAGGACGACCCGACCCAGCGGTTCGGCTCGATGGAGGAGCTGGTCGCGGCGCTCGAGCACGAGCCGCTGAAGAAGTACCGGCTCGCGGCGGCGGTGACGGTGACGGCGGCGGTCGCAGGATCGGCCGGGCTCGCGCTCGCGGGCGGCGCGGCGATCGAGCAGTGCCCCGACGCGCGCGCCGAGCTGGCGTCGATCTGGGGCCCCGAGGCCGCCGCGGAGCTGCGCGCCGCCGCGACGGCGAGGTCGCCGGCGCAAGCGGAGGAGGCGCTGCCGCGGATCGTCCCGAAGCTCGACGCGTACGCGAACGAGTGGGTCGACATGCGCAACGAGGCCTGCCGCGCGCACGCCGAGGGTCGCCACTCCGCGCAGCTGTTCGACCTGCGGACCGCCTGCCTCGACCAGCGGCGCGCCAGCCTGGCGGCGACGGTCGAGGTGGTCCAGGGGGCAGGTCAGGTCGGTCTCGACGCGATGTTCAAGGCGGTCGCGGCGCTGCCGTCGCTCGCCACCTGCGCCGACAGCGAGGCGCTGACGGCGGCGATCCCTCCGCCCGGAGATCCCGAGCTGCGCGCGCAGGTGCAGCAGCACCGGGAGACGCTCGCGCGGGTCGAGGTGCTCGAGCAGACCGGCCAGCTCCGCCTCGGCCTGCAGCTCGTCGACGAGGTGCTGGCGGACCCGCAAGCGGCCGCCTACGCGCCGCTGATCGCCGAGGCGAACTATCTCAAGGGCAGCCTGCAGCAGTCGGACGGCGCGCCGCTCAAGGCGCTCGAGGCCTACGAGCGCGCCCTGTGGTCGGCGCTCGAGCTCGGCCACGCGCCGGTGGCGGCGCGCGCCAGCCAGCGCCGCGGGGTCGTGCTCGCCTATCATTTGTTGCAGCCGCTGCGCGCGCGCGAGAGCCTCGAGCTGATGGCGGCGCTCAACCGGCGCGTCCGCCACGACGTCGCGCTGTACGCCGAGTACCTCGACAACGCCGCCAACGTGCGATTCCGGCTGGACGACTCGGAGGAGGCGGCGCGGCTGTGGCAGGAGGCGATCGCGCTGCGCGAGGAGCACGGCCTGCTCGAGACGGCCCCCGGGATCGGCGGGCTCTACAACTTCGCCATGATCCTCGAGCTGCAAGGGCGCTGCGCGGAGGCGCTGCCCCTGTTCCACCGCGTGCTCGCGCTGTCGGAGAAGACCCTCGGCGCGTCCGAGCCGCACCGCCCGCTGTACGAGATGGCGGTCGCCCTGTGCCTGGTCGATCTCGGCCGCCCGCACGCCGCGCGCGAGCGCATGCAGCAGCTCGAGCGCTCGCTCGAACGCTTCGAGACCGACCGGGCGCGCAAGTACGGCTTCCTCGGTCGCGCCTACGCCGAGCTCGCCGCGGGCGACGGCGCCACGGCCCGGCAGTACGTCACTCGCGCGCTCGAGGCGGTGCCGGAGGAGGTGCTGCCCGAGTTCTGGTCGTACCTGATGATGGCGGCGGCGCTCGAGAACGACGCGCCGGCGGTCGAGCAGGCGCGCGCGCAGACGATCGCGGCGCTCGCAGGGAACGACCCGCGGCAGGGGGCGACGCAGATCGTGTACCGGAACGTGGGCAAGGCGCTGGCGTCGCTGGGACGGCACGAGGAGGCGATCGAGGTGTTCGTCGCGGCCCGCGAGGCGCTCGCCGACGCGACGAGCCTCATCGATCGCCTGCGACGACACTCGATCTCGCTCGAGCTCGGGAAGTCGCGCACGGCGCTGGGCGACTTCCACGCGGCCGAGCAGGACCTCGAGGCGGCGCTCGCCGGCTTCCAGGCCGACCTCTCGCCGCGCAACCGCGAGCTCGCCGACGCGATGCTGGCGCTCGGCGAGCTCGCGCTGGCGCGACAGCGCCTGGGCGAGGCCACGACGTGGCTCGGCAAGGCGGAGGCGATCTACGCCGCGACGGCGGAGCAGGACTACCCGCCGCGGGTCCGCACGCGCGCGGCGCAGGCCCGGGCAGCCGCGGGCTCCCGCGAGTGATGCCCCGGCCGATGACCTGTCCCCGAGGACAGCATCCCCCTCGGCCCACGGCGCAGCTCGGCCTTCGCCGAGCACGCGCGAGTGCAGCCCCGGCCGATGACCTGTCCCTGAGGACAGCCTCCTCCTCGGCCCCACGGCGCAGCTCGGCCTTCGCGGAGCACGCGTCGCCGACGCTCGACCGCCCGGCCCCCGGCCGCTACGCTTGGTGGATGTCCTTCGCGGCCTGGCGCGCCCGACTCCCGCGGCACACGGGCATGTCCGCGCTCGCCCGGATCGCCACGCTGCGCCCGCGCGACGCCGACTTCCACGTCCTCGAGGTCGACCCCGGGAGCCAGTGGGGCGCGCTGCTGCGGCTCGTCCCGCCGACGCAGTGCTTGCTCGCGGCGGCCGCTGCGGGCCCGAACCTCGAGCGCGAGCTCGCCGCTCGCCTCGGCGGCGACGCGACGGCGCGGGCCCTGTGCCAGCTCCTGGCAGGACCGTTTCTCCCCGCGCACCCGCTCTGCCCGCTCGACGAGGCGTGGCGCGCACGGCTCCGTCCGCTGGCGCTCGGCCGCCCCGGGGATCCGGTCGACCACGGCCTCTTTCCCTCGCGCGCGAGCAAGCTGGCCAGGCTGCTCCTGGCCGCCGCCGGGGACTACCCCGCCGACGCGGTGCTCCTGGCCGCCCGCGACGCCTACGCCCGCGAGCGGCCGTACCACGGCCACGACGCGCTCGCGTGCGCTCTGGTGTGCGCCGGCGCCCCCGCCCGCGCGCTGCTGCGCGAGCGCCTGCGAGACACCCGCGCGCACCGGGGCTGGCGCTCGCGCAAGCAGACGCACGCGCTGGGGCGGTGGGCGCGACGATTCGGGTATATGTCCGAAGAGACAGATTGACGCTCCCCCGCCCGGTGCCGATCGTGCGTATCGCTGGCGCGCGGAAGATCGTCTACCTGTCCGAAGAGCCAGCTTGACGACCCTCCGCCGGCCAGCGACGGACGCTCGCGCCGACCGACGGCGGCGGTTCGTCCAATGTCCGAAGCGACATCTTGACGCTCCCCTCGCCGTCGGCGAGGTCGCACTCGTCGCTCGCCCTCACCGCCCATGGACGCGTGCGGCGAACCCTCCGGTCACGGCCCCGCGCTCGCTCGTGATCGCCAGGTTGCCGCAGATCCAATCCGGCCCGAGCCGAGTGATCGTGACCTCCTGGGTGTCGGCGCTGCGGACAGACGACGCCCCGAGCAGGATCGGCCCGCTTCCTCCCACGAGCGTGAGCTCGACAGTGGGCTGGAGCAGGCCCGGCACCGCCACCACCCCCCGAGCTGACCGTAGCCGTTGGAGCCGACGCACTGCGGACCCGACGCCGGCTCGCGGACTGTCGAGAGCTCCGAGATCCGACGCCGGCTCGCGGACTGTCGAGAGCTCCGAGGCCGACGGTTGGCTCGACGTCACGCCGTCGACCCGGAGCTCGAGGCCGGCACTCCGTGCATTCTCGGTGGCCGGCCCGCCTCCGGCGTCGGCGGGACCCGTCGTCTTCCCACTCGCCGACATCGACGTCGGCCCGGTGGGGGTCCTCACGATCGCGCGCCGAGGCTCGACTTGCGCGCGCGAGGAGCCGTATTTTAAACAAGGCCGCGCATGCACAGGCGCTCGCTCGCCGCGGTCGCGGGGCTCGGTGTACTCGTCACGCTGCGATGCGGAGGCGAGCCTTCACTGCCACCCCAGCCGGCGTCGCCGGCGGTCGCGCCCTCGCCCGGCCCCGCCGACGAGCCCCGCGATCCTGCCCGCTGTGCCCGGTGGACCGGGGCCGCAACGCGCGAGACGTCCACGTCGGACGGCGGCGAAGCTGCCCCGCCGCTCACCGCCGTCGTCGACCTCGACGCCGGCCAGGGGCCCGCGATCCGGCAGGATCTGCAAGCCCTCGTCGACGCCGGCTTCCCTGACTTTGCCGATTGCGGCCTCCGGGCTGCGGACCTGCGATCGCTTCGCGTCGTCGTCAGCCCGTCCGCCGGGGTGCAGGGCCGGATCGTGGGGCTGCCTTCGCTGGCGAAGCTGCGCGTCTGTCCATTGCTCCCCGACCTCCTCGCCACGGCCGACGCCCGTGGCTGGGTCCTCGAGGACGAACGGCCGGGCGTGCTGCGAGTCCGGGGCCGGCGCACGGCGCGATTGCCCGACGAAGCGTTCGAGTTCGCCGCGCCCGCCGGGCGATGGTTGCACCTGCGCGCCACGGCGGGCCCCGCGGCCCGGCGCGTGACCGTGACCGTGGAGGACAGCGACGAGCACGGAATGCTGCTGCGCATCGACGCACCCGCGGAGGTGATCGCCGCCGCCGGCGCGTGGTGCGAGCGCGCGCTGCGGCGGCAGGAGTCGCTCGCGATCCGCCACATCCGCGATTGTCGCCTGCCCGAGCCCACGACGCTGCACATTCTGCCCGCCGCGCAGGAATCATCGGACTTCGCGGCCCTGCAGACCGCCATGCGGACCGACCTCTTCGAGACCTTCGAGGTCCACGGGCCCAGCATGCTGCCCACCCTGCGCGACGGCGACGTCATGTTCGTCGACAAATTGCGGCGGGGCGAGGTGCCGGCGCGGGGCGACATCGTGCTGTTCGCCGGCGGCGACAACGGCGAGAGGTTGGTCAAGCGGGTGCTCGCGCTCCCCGGGGAGACGCTGGAGCTGTCCGCCGCGGGCATCCGCATCGACGGCCGCGCCCTGCCCTCGTCCCCGGCTCGAGACAGCGAATCCGCCGCGGCCTGCGCGGTGCGATTGCTCGCCCAGCAGCTCGACGCCGCCCGCTTCGACTTCATCGCCGACGCCGATACGAGCACCACGACCGTCCGCGTCCCCGAGGGCCACGTGTTCGTGTTGGGCGACAACCGCCCCGTCTCGCGCGACAGCCGCACGTTCGGCCCGGTCGACGTGCGCAAGATCGACGGCGTCGCCCGCTTCATCGCCTGGAGCGCGCAGGGCGAGCGCCTCGACTGGGAGCGGACCAGCGCATCGCTCGACCCCGCGACCGCTCCCCCGTGACGGCGAACGCCCTCACGGCGCCGGCGGTGACAGCGGGCGGATCGAGTCGAGGAAGCGCGCCCCGTCGCGGCGAGTCTCCGCGTCGTTCGGGCCGATGGCCATGAGGTGGATCATGCGCCCGCCGAGGACCACGCAGCGATCTTCCTGCCACCCGCCGCTGGGCAGCGACGCCGACGGCGGCGCGATCCCCGTGACCGCGATGGCCTCCTGGCCGGCGATCGTGAGCTCGCGGTGAGGCTCGGGGACGAACTTCGACTCGAGAGACGCAGCCTCGCAGTCGATCCGCAGCAGCGACTCGACGGGCACGCCGGGCGCCGGGAGCAGCACGTACGAGGTGACCTGCAGCATTCCGCGCGACTTGCGATCGAGCACGACGCGCTCGACCTCGGTCACGACCGGCAGCGTGAGCTGCTGCTCCACGGTGACGGTGGGTGCGCCCGGGAACTCGACGGCGACGCCGGCCGTGCGCGACTCGAAGGGCTGCCAGGTCGGGGCTGGATCCTGGCAGGCGAGCGACGCGAGCAGGGGCACGAGCGCGAGCGAAGTTCCTGGGCGAGCGGCCATCGACCCGGATGATACGCCGTCGTCGCGCGCCGTGCCGGTCCGCCGACGCCTGCGGGCGCGCCCGCAGCTGCCCTCGGACGCGACGAAGCCTCGCCGGCGAATGGCCACACCCGGCCACTCCCCGGATCGCTCGCCGCGGCTTTCGCCGCTACTCCGGGCATGCGGTCAGCGTGCGCAGGAACTTCTCGTGGTCGTGCCCGGTGATGATCCAGGTGCCCGAGCCCGGCATGAGGCGCGAGCCCCAGCCCCCGCGCGCGCGGTACAGTTCGACCTCGGCCCACGTGCCGATCGAGCGGTCGATCGCGCAGCAGGCGGCGAGCGGGTCGTGGAACTTCTTGCCCGCCGGGCTCTTGTCGAGGTACTTCGCCATGCCCTGCCAGATCAGGCGCAGCGACAGGCTGCGGTGCGTGAGCGCGCCGACGCGCGCGTGCACCTCCTGGTCGTAGGAGACGCCGTGACAGACGTTCTTCGCCACGAAGAAGCGCGCGCCGATGCCCGGATGTACCAGCGCGGCCTCGGCCGAGCGCGGGTCGCCGTTGAGGTTGTAGGTCGGGCAGGTCGTCATGCCGCGGAACTTGTCGAGCTGGCGCTCGGGCGGCACCACGCCCTCGCCGGCGAAGCCGCCCTGAACCACCAGCGTGCCGACGCGGAAGCCCGGCAGCTGCATCGCCGCGCCGAGGTTCTTGAGCGGGGCGCCCGTCACGAGCGTCGTCGACTCGTCGCAGTGGGCCATGAGCACCTCGCCGCCGGGGGCCGCGTCGCGCGACGGCGGGATGTCGCCGAACGCGGCGTAGTGCCACGACGACACGCACAGCCCGCGCCGGCCGTGGCGGCCCTCGCCGGGCTCGCCGCCGTCGCGCGCCGACTTCGGCAGATGATCGAGGTCGTGCGCGCCGACCGGGATCGACCTGCCGAACCACTCGAGCGCGCGCCGGACCAGCCCGACCTGATCGGGCGTGCCCGGCGTGACGGTGACCGCCTTGAGGTTGACCTGCGGGTGCCCGAGCAGCAGGAGCAGCGTCAGAAAGTCGTCCGGGTCGCCGGTCTCCATGTCCCAGACCACGTCGAGCATGCGCGCCGGAGTGTACACGGCCGGCGAGAGGCCGCGCCGCGACGGCGAGACCTGCGGCCCTCACCGCGCGACGAATTCCACCTGCCCCACCGTGCCCACCCGCAGCGCCGCGAGCGGTCCGTCCGCCGGCGCCAGCCGGGCCTCCGCGAACACGAGGCGCGTCCCCGCGTCGATCTCGGGCGCGATCGCGGTCACCTCGCCCGTCACCGTCAGCCCCTCGGCGACGAACGCCACCCGCACCGGCGCCCCCAGCCGCAGCGCCTCGCTGCGCTCCTCGGGGACGGCGAACCGCACGAGCCGCGCGTCCGAGATCAGCTGCACCACCGGTCGGCCGAGCTCGAGCGTCGCGCCCGCGTCGACGTAGCGGCGCGCGATCGCCCCCGCGAACGGGGCCCGCAGCTCGGCCTCGACGATCTTCGCCGCGGCGTCCTCCACCGTGCTGCGCTGCTGCCGGAGCGAGGCGCTGGCGCTGCGCTTGCGGGCCGCGGCCAGCCGCTCGGCGTACCGGTGCTCGCGCAGCTCGGCCCCCGAGACCACGCCTTCGAGCTGCTCGGTGTCGGCGCGCGTCTCCTTGGCCCGCTGCAGCTCGAGCTCGAGCCGCTCGAGCTCGGCCTTGCTCGCCTCCCAGGCCGCGGTCGCGGCCGCGAGCTCGTGGCGCTCCTCGCGGACATCCAGCGCGGCGACCACCTCGCCCTCGCGGACGTGGTCGCCGACCTGCACGTCCAGCCGCTCGAGCCGCGCGAACTCCGGGGCCGTCAGCACGACCTCGGCCTCGGGCACGAGCACGCCGACCATCGGCTCCGCGGCGACCATCGTCGCAGCCACCGGCACCTCGTCCGGGCGCAGCTCGCCGCGATGACGTGGACCCTCGTCGGCGGCCTCGCCGCGATCACACCCGCTCATGAATGCGAGCGCGAGCCCCCAGGCTCCGGCCCACGCCAGCCACCGTCTCCTCGCTCCTGCCGCGCGCGTCATGACTCTTGCCTCGTGTACAGCCGCCGGTACACGTCGCCGTGGGCCAGCAGCTGGCGATGGGTCCCCGACTCGACGATGCGTCCGCCGTCCATCACCAGGATCAGATCGGCGTCGACGACCGTGGACAGCCGGTGCGCGATCACGATGCGCGTGCACTGCAGCGCGGCCAGCGAGCGCTGGATCGCGGCCTCGGTCACCGTGTCGAGGTTGCTGGTCGCCTCGTCGAGCAGCAGCATCGCCGGCTTGCCGACCAGCGCGCGCGCCAGCACCAGCCGCTGCCGCTGCCCGCCGGACAGCGAGGCCCCGCGGTCGGCGAGGATCGTGTCGTAGCCCATCGGCAGGGCGACGATGTCGTCGTGGATCGCCGCCCGCTTGGCCGCGTCGATCACCTCTTCCAGGCTGATCTCGGGGCGACCGAGGGCGATGTTCTCCCGCACCGACACCCCGAACAGGTCGCCGCGCTGCGTCACCACGCCGAGCTGCTCGCGGACGCTGCGCAGATCGAGGCCGGCGATGTCGATGCCGTCGTAGAGCACCCGGCCGCCCTGCGGCGCGTACAGGCCGACCAGCAGCTTGGCCAGGGTCGACTTGCCCGCCCCCGACCCGCCGACCACGGCCACGAACTGGCCCGGCTCGACGCGGACCGACACCTCGCGGACCGCCGGGGGCAGCGCCTCCGAGTAGCGGAAGGTGACCGCCTCGGCCTGGATCCGCCCCGACAGCCGCGGCGCCCGCTTGACCCGCTTCGCGTCCTGCTCGGGCTCGGTCTGCATCACGTCCTCGATGCGCTCGAGGTAGCTGCGCAGCACCTGGAACTTGAGGGCGACGCCGACCAGCGTGCCCATCGGCCGCAGAAAGCCCGCGCCCAGGGCCGACAGCCCGAGCATCGCGCCGAGGCCGAGGTCGCCGTCGAGCACCAGCTTGGTGCCGACGCCCAGGATCACCAGCGGCGCGGCCATGCTGAACGCGTCGAGCAGCGACGAGATCATCGCGTCGAGGCGACCGCGCCGCAGCGACACGTTGAGCGAGTCGACGAACAGGTTCGACCAGCGATCGACCGCGCGGTACTCGGCCCCCATGCTCTTGAGGGTCTCGATGCCGGTCAGCATCTCCACCTCGTAGCTCGACGTCCGCGCCTGCACCGCCAGGCCCTCGCTCATCAGCTCGCGCTGGATCCGCCGCGTCGCCCAGTACAACGAGAGCTGCAGCGCGGCGAGCAGCAGCACCACCGCGCCCATCAGCGGGCTGACCCAGAAGATCAGCACCAGGTACACGCTGACCAGCGTGCCGTCGAGCAGGGCGGACATGGCGCCCGAGGTGAGGATCTCGCGGACCGTGGCGTTGCTGCCCAATCGCATGAGGAGGTCGCCGGCGGACCGCTTCTGGAAGAACGAGTACGGCAGGTCGATCAGGTGGTCGAGGAAGCCGATCGTCATGTTGGCGTCGAGCAGCGTGCGGAGCTGCACCAGCAGGTTGGCGCGCACCAGCGAGCTGACGAAGGTGAACGCCACCATCATGACGAGGCCGGCGACCAGCACGAGCAAGAGGTCGGTGTCGCGGCGCGGGATGATGCGGTCGACCAGCAGCGTGGTCATCAGCGGCAGCGCGAGCGCGAGCAGCTGCACGAGCACCGACATCAGCAGCGAGCGGCTCCACAGCGCGGGGTAGGCCAGCATCTGGCCGAAGTAGCGGCGCAGCAGCGGCTGGCGGCGCCCGCTGGCCTCGAACGCCTCGCCGGGCTCGAGCAGCAGCGCCACGCCGGTGAACGCCTCCTCGAACTCGGCCCGCGGCACCCGCCGTCGGCCGTGCGCGGGGTCGAGGATCACCGGGCCGTGCCGATCGAACTTGTCGAACACCACGAAGTGGTTGAACTCCCAGTGCAGGATCGTCCCGGCCGGCAGCAGGTGGAGCTCGTCGAGGTCGTCGACGCGGACGCCGCGGCCGCGGAGCCCGTAGCTGCGAGCCGCCCGCAGGATGCCGAGCGCGCTGACGCCGTTGTGGTCGACCCCCATCGCGTCGCGCAGCTCGTCGAGCGGGTGGGTGCGGCCGTAGAAGCGCAGCACCATGCTCAGGCAGGCCGCGCCGCAGTCGGTCGCGGTCATCTGCTGCACGTGCTCGAGCTGGCGCGGGAACCCGACGGCGCCGAGGCGCCGCAGCGCAGGGAAGCGCCCGAAGAGCGCACGATGTTGCTCGGTCTGGCTCATGACGTTCTACAGGGCCTTCAGGGCCGGAAGGAGGACCTCCAACAGCGACTCGGAGCGGAGCCGGGCCTCGAGCACGCCCTGCATGCCGTCGTAGACCCGGTACTCGGTGTCGTCGGCGACGAAGGTGTCCGAGGGGAGCTCGGTCTCCACCACCACCACGGGACCCGCGAGCTCGAGCGCGCCCTGGCGGTCGCGCCCGAGGAAGCGCATCGCCTCGGCCGGGCCGACCACCTCGTCGGCCACCGAGCGCACGGAGACCTCGTGGCGGCTGTCAGGGAAGCCCTCGAGCTCGAGGAACACGCGGCTGTCGGCCGCGCTCAGCAGCGGCCGGTAGTGCCCGGGGAACAGGCCGACGACCACGGTGCGCGCGCTGTCCTGCTCGACGGCGACGACCGCGTCGCCCGGCGCGACCGGCTGACCCGGCCGCACCCGCACGTCGGACACCACGCCCGCCTGCGAGGCGACGATCTGCCGCTCGCGCACGCGCGCCTGGGCCAGCTGCAGCTGCGCCTTCAGGGTCGCCAGGCGCTCGCGCTTGGGGTCGTCGGCGGGGGCCCGCAGCAGCTCCACGAGCCGCTGGTGGTACTCCTGCTCCACGCGCGCGAGCTCGGCCCGCGGGGCCGCGTCGTCGAGCTGCACCAGCACCTGCCCGGCCGCCACCCGCTGGCCCGTGCGCACCTCGATGCGCTGCACCGTGCCGGCGACCGCCGAGGTGACCGCCGCGCGGCCCTCTCGCCGCACCACCGCGAGGCCCTGCGCGTACTCGCCGATGCGCGCGGTCACGGCGAACACGACGCCCGCCGCCAGGAGCAGCAGCGTGACGCCGATGGCCCAGCGCGTCCACGTGGCGACGATGTCGAGCGGCCGGCCGGGACCGGCGCCGCGGCGGTGCGCCTGCACGGCCTCCTCCCGGAAGATCGCCCGCCGGGTCGCCGGGCTCGCGCGCTCGCTGTTCGGCTCGCTCATCGGCCCCTCGCTTTCGCGGCCGTCGCCGCGTCGTGGTGCGCCGGCGTCTCGCGGCGCAGGACGACGAGCCCGTCGAGGACCTCGTGCCACGCGGCGCGGTGGAACTCGTGCCCGAGCGGGCGGGCGTCGACGGAGCCCAGCGCGCGCAGCTCCTCGCCGTCGAGGTAGCGGAGCGGCTGTTCGGGCGCCAGGACCCGGCCCTCGAGCGACCCGGGCGGCGCCACCGAGAACTCGCGACCCGGGCGACCGCGCGGCTGGGTCGCGCCGGACCGGGCGGAGAAGCCGATCGCCGCCGCGCGCGCGCCGTACTGCTCGTGAATGTAGTGTCCGAGCGGCGAGAACCCGCGCAGCGCCGCGACGCCGTCGAGGTCCTTGGCGGCGTGGACCGTCGCGCACCACACGATCGCCTTGCGCTGCGCGCCGAGCCGCTGCCGGTGCCACTCGAAGTTGGCGAACATCGATCGATCGCGCGCGTTGGAGCTGGTCTGGCGATCCTCGACGAAGTCTCGCGCGACCCAGCGCGAGAGGTTTTGGGTCATGACGAGCGCCTCGGACGTCGCCGGCGCCGACTTGGCGACCGCGGCCTCGATCTCCGCCAGACACGACTGCAGCCCCGCCTGGCTGGCTTGCGAATGCGGGTGGGCCTCGTCGTACGTCCACTGGACGTGCCGCGCGATCCGGGCCTCGCAGTCCTCCTTGCGCCCCGGCGGCAGGTGGGCCGCGAGCGCGGCGGGCAGCTCCCGCTGGGCGTAGAAGGCCGTGGAGTGGATCTGGTCGTCGAGACCGAGCACCTCCAGCCGGCCCGCGGCCGCGGCCTCGTGGACGTAGGCGATCCAGGCCTGCGTCTCGCGGGCCTCGGACCAGACCGCGCCGATGGCGTTCGCCACGTCCTGCGCCGTCGCCGTGCCCGCAGCGTGGGCGCGGTCCAGCGCGAGGAAGTCGTACACCCCGCTCTCGATGAACAGGGCGTCGAAGCCGCACGCGTCGACCAGCGCGCGCACGAGTTCGGCCTTGATCTCCCAGGTCCGGCCGTCCCCGTGCTCGCCCTCGCCGAGCAGGACGACTTGCTTGTCACAGAGGTCGGCGACCAGCCGATCGAGCTCGCCCGCGTCCCCGCGCCGGCTCGCCGGGGCCTGGCTGTCGCCGGGCCCGGGCGCGCAGGCGGCGAGGGCCAACAAGGCTATCGTTCGCAGCATCATCGTCGTCGCCTCGGCTCGGCTCTACGACCGCACGATCGGCAGGTGCAGGCGCGCCTGATAGCGCGCCATCGTGGCCGTGGCGTTCGCTCGGGTCCGCCAGTCGGCCCACGCATCGGTGTAGGGATCGTAGCCGCACTTGAGCGGCTTGCTGTCCTGGACGTCGGGCTCCTCGAGCAGCGCGCGGCAGCCGGTGCACGCGTAGCGGTACGGACAATCGCGGCAGCCCTGGATCTCGTCGTTCTTGGCCCGCCAGACGCGGCGAAAGTCCTCGCGCGCGACCACGTCCGCCAGCGAGACCGACCGGTGGTCGCCGAACGAGCCGCGCATCGCCGGGCAGTTGCGGACCTGGCCGCCCTCGTCGATCGAGAGCTTGCGATTCAGGCAGCCGTTGAAGTGGTGGAGCTCGTTGAAGCTCGGCGTGCTCGGCGGGAGCAGTTGCCGCTGCGAGAGGTGGCCGCAGTCCAGGTGCGACTCGATCGGCCGGGTGGTCAGCTGGATCTCCATCGTCAAGAGCTTGGCCACGCTCTCCCGCGCGCCGTAGTCGACCGCGATCCGTCGCTCCGCGTCCGCCGAATGGAGCACCAGGCCGGCGATGACGCGGTGAGCGCTCACGACCGCCACGTAGTCGTCGTCGCGGAGGGACGGATCGTACGGGAGGACCGCCTCGAGGGTCTGGATCGACGAGCCGCGGCACAGCCGCGCGAGCTCGGCGAGCTCGCAGATCCCGAAGATCTTCGAGTACGACCGCACCTGGAGGTGCTGGCAGCCCAGGGCGCCGAGCTCCTCGACGATCTTGAGGTAGTCGTGGTGCTGCCCGCGGACGTCGAGGATGGCGTTGTGGATCGTGCAGGGCGCGTCCCACTCCCCGGAGATCGCCGGGAACGACGCCGCGTCGTCGACGACCGCCACGTATTCGTGCTCGAGCAGGAAGTCGAGGAACGCGACGAAGTCGTCGCGCTCCTCGGGGCCCAGCTCGGCCACGATGTCCCGCAGCCGCCTGGCCCGGAACAGCTCGAAGAACGGGAAGTACGCCGACGGGAACGTCGAGATCAGCCGTCGGGTCAGGTCGTAGATCGCCGACGCCGCGTACCCCTCGACCGGCACGCAGTCGGAGTAGAGGAACACGTACTTGTCGAGGCAATCGCGCAGCAAGGTCTTGGCGTCCATGGTCACAGCTCCAGCTTGGAAATCGGCTTGCCCGCGCGGCTGACGTAGATGACCGAATGGCGGTACTTCGTCAGCGTGAGCGTCACCCGCTTCGACGTCTCGTCGTCGATGATCGCGTCGCTGGTGAAGATCCGGGCGTACCCGAGCGGCAGCCCCGCCTGCAGCAGCGGGGTCGTGTCCAACTTTTTCAGCTCAGTGCTCATGCGCGACCAACCTCTCCGCGATCATGCGCTCGATCCCCAGGTTGCACTTCTCGGACAGCGGCCCGAACTGGCCCACCGGGTTCACCTCGAGCAGGTAATACTCCCCCTGCGCGTCGACGATCATGTCGAACGAGCCGGTGTTCAGGTCGAGCGCGCGCGCGAGGAGCGACAGCTTGTGCTCGATCTCCTGCGGCAGGCGGAACGGGATCACCCGGTTCGGCCGCTCGTCGTTGTACTTGCGGTAGTCGACTCTGGTCTTCTCGTCGTTCTGCGAGAAGATGGCCCCCGCGCGGAACTGGTCGTCGAGGAAGAAGATCCGCAGCTCGAAGGCCTTTTCGACGTACCGCTGGAAGAACGACGGGGCCCCGCGCTCCGCCGCGCCTTCGAGGCTCTGCGGCCCGAGCGCCTCCGTGTACGTGTAGTAGCCGGTCTTGCTGTCGGTCGCGTCGAACAGGTAGAGCCCGTCGGACATCGCCTTGGTCACGTACCCGTCGCCCGAGGCCAGCAGGCTCTGGGCGTGGCTCCTCAGGTTCGAGACGCTGAACGGCGGCGTGCGCAGGCCGAGCTCGCGCGCGCGCTCGAGGACCACCAGCTTGTTCGGCGTCGAGCCGTGGGCGCTGCCCAGCACGGCGCAGCGCTTCCGCAGCACGTAGTGGAAGTGGTCGCGCAGGGCGCGGTTCTCTCGCTCGAGCATCTGGCCGAGGTGGCGCGTCAGCGCCGGGCGTCCGGCCGCCGTCACCGCCGGGAACAGGCCCTTGAACCAGAAGCCGCCCTTCCGCAGCCACGCGCTCGACACGTCCGCGAGCCGGAACGCGTCGTCGTTCACGCGGACGTGGAAGTCGTCGTCCGCGAACGTCAGCTCCACGCGGTACTCCTCGTCCGCGTTGATCCGGACGACCCTGGCGCCGCTCAGGTGGTGGATCCACCGCATCACGTCGAGGGTCGAGGGATCCCCGGAACTGCTGAAGATCAAGATCATGGCGGCCTTTTATCGCTCGTGTACACAAAATCGTTGCAGAGGACCGACCTCCACCGGCGAGCGCCGATGGAGGTCGCGGTCAGGCCCCGCGCTCAGCAGTCACCATCGGTGACGCCGTCGATCGCGCAGATGCTGTTCGTGCTGGTCGTCTCCGCCGGCATCCCGCCCGTCACCTTGCACAGCTCGTCCGCGCCGAGCGTGGTGGCCTTGAACTTGGGGAGCTTCTTCTCGTTGTCCTGCTTCTTCGTCTGCTTATTCATGGCGTATGTTCGTTTCTTCTCTATGGTCTCCACCGGCAGGAGCCGATGGGCGAGGGTCTGTTTCGGGGGTCAAGAGACGGGGGCGCCGTCGCCGTCGTAGATGCCGTCGGCGTGGCACACCGACACGCAGCCGGCGGACTCGGGCGGGAACCCGCCCGTCACCCGGCCCAGCTCGTCCGCGCCCAGCGTGCGGGCCTCGAACTTGGGGAGCTTCTTCTCGCTGTCCTGCTTCATGCGCTTGTTCATGGTTCAATCCATTTCTTCTCGTCGGTACGAGAGGCTCGCGTCACCTTCGAAGATCAATCACCGTCGTCGACGCCGTCGATGTGGCAGAAGCTCTTGGTGCTGCCGGTCTCCGACGGCATCCCGCCCGTCACCTGGCACAGCTCGTCCACGCCGAGCGTGTTGGCCTTGAACTTGGGGAGCTTCTTCTCGTCGTCCTTCTTCTTCATGGTCTTGTTCATGGCTATGTTCACTCCTCCCGTTCGCACGGGAAATCGTCCACGACCCGCCCGCGCCAGCGCGGTGAGTCTCGTCGCTACGTCACGCCGGGGGCGCCGATTCAGCCGCCCTCGGAGTCACAGACCCCGTCGACGTGGCAGCCGCAGTGCGTGCTGGCGGTCTCCGGAGCCACTCCGCCCGTCACCCGGCACAGCTCGTCCGCGCCGAGCGTGCGGACCTCGAACTTGGGGCGCTTCTTCTTCTCGTCATCTCTCTGCTTGGTAGTCTTATGCATAGTCCAATCCATCTCTTCGATCGGGTGCGATCAGTCGTGCATGACCGCCGCACGCGACGGTGTGCCTCTGACTCGCCACCGTCTTCGCAGGTTTCGAGGTCGCCACCGAAATGATTCACCAGCAGACCGCCGCCGATCATGCCTCCGTCGCGAGGAGCCCCGACGCGTGCGTCGGCGCGGACCACCGCGGAAGCGGCCTCGCCACCGTGGGCGGGCGCGACGAGATTTCTGCGGGAAGGTGCAACCATAAGCTCTGCAAGGCGTAAGGATGCTCCCCTCGCGGGGAGCTCGCCGGCCGGACCGTCCATGATGACGACCGGGTCGGTCGAACACTTGTAGCAGCGGCGCCTGACCTTGCCAATGGTTTCGCCGAAAAAATTCTTCGCGCAACGGCAGCGAACCGTCCGCAAAGACACGTGAATTGCGTTCATGCGCCGGCGCTTTCGAGAAGACGCCAGGCGACGGTCGCGGGCGCTCGTATGTATGGAGGACTGCGGCCGCGTCCGTACTATGCCCAATCATCGACGCCGGTCCTCCTTGCATTGATCAGTGCCGCAGCGGCCGACGAGCGGTGCGCGTATTCGTCGGACCCGCGCAGGTGTGACCACCTCGGCCGCCGACTTCGCCGCGCTTGCTCACCTGCGAGGTCTCGCCGCCGCTGAAACCCGGCGGACGGCGACCCCTCTGCGCGGCCCCGATCGCGTACGGCCGCGCCGGCGCGGAGATGCGGCGCCCCGGGCGACGACGACCCATGAACTCGAGTTCGCCGCCGCGCGGGGGCGCGAGTGCGCGGGCGCGGGCGGATCTGGCCCGAGAGACAGCCGGGGCCCGGACGCCCGGGTGGGGCCTTGGCGCGACACGGGTGGTCCCGGGCACGCGGGTTCTTCCCCGCGGACCTCGCGCCCGGCGGGCGTCGGTTGACAGCGCGAACGCCCGGCGTTAATCGGCACGGTCGGGACCCGGCAGCCACGCAGGCCGCGGGTCGGCGAGACCTCGCATGCAGCCAGCGCAGCAGTTGTCCGCGTTCATGGCCGCGCCCCTCGGCCTCTACGTCGCCTCGCGCACGTTCGTGTACTGGTGCGCCAGCGCCGAGCTCTACGGGTTCGCGCTGTGGGGCCGGCCCGACGCCGCCGACCTGCGCTCGCTCACCGCGATCCTCGACGTCGAGGTCCGCCCGGACGTCGCCCCGCACGCGTCGCTGGTCGACCTGCGCCGGCTCGCCGGGGTCGACGAGGGCGCGTACGAGACCCTGGTGGCCCACCTGGCCGCGCGCCAGGCCGCGTACCAGAGCGTGGTCACCCGCCAGGCGCTGCTGCGGCCGACCGGGCTGCCCGGGGCCGTCGTCACCGGGTTCTATCAGGTGATGCAGCCGCCCTACCCGACGCAGGTGTTCGAAGCGCCGGACGCTGCGCTGCGCTGGCTGGGGCTGGCCGAGCCGACCGCGCTCGTCGAGGAGCTCGACGCGATCGTGGCCGGCGCGATGGACGAGGGGGTGGTCGCGCGGCTCTGCCGCGTCCTCGTCCCGCCCTTCGCCGGGATCACGCTGGAGAAGGCGGCGGCCGCCCTCGGGATGTCGGCGCGCTCGCTGCAGCGGCGCCTCCAGGAGGAGAACACGACCTTCCAGGACGAGTACAACGCCGCCCAGGTGCGCGCGGCCCAGGCCGCCCTGCGCGACACCGACGTGAAGCTGACCGCGCTCGCGGTCGAGGTCGGCTGCGCGTCGCTGGCGAACTTCAGCGCGATGTTCCGGCGCGTCACCGGCGAGTCGCCGAGCGACTACCGCGCCCGCCACCGCGCGGGCGAGCGCGACAAGCGGCGCTGAGTCCGCTCCCCCCCGGGCTCGGGGGTCGTCCTGCGCCCCGGCTCATCCCGCTCGGGCGAATCGCCGGATCGTGACACGACGGTCATTTTCGTCCCGCGGCCCGACTCCCCGCAATCGCGCGCTCGATGCATTCCTCGCGACGGGCGCACGTCCGCGATCGCGGCCGTCTCGGTTCACGCGCCGCGGTCTCGCCAACATCGCCCAAGTCGAGCGGGGCCGCCGTCGGCTAGCATTCCCCCATGGGACGAGGCTCTGCCCCGGCACGCGAACCCACGGCCCGGCGGCGCGCGCGGGACGACGGGCCGCGCATCGAGTACTGGCGCCCCGAGGGCATCGAGGGGCTGCGGATGTTCCGCCTCGAGGACGCATCGCGCCCGCTTTCGTCGTACTCCGAGCATTACGGGGTCGTGCTGATCTTGCGGGGCGCATGCGACGGCTGGTACCGCGGGACCGTGCGCACGCTCGCGGCCGGCGGCCTCAAGCTCAAGGAGCCCGGCGAAGTGCATCGCCACGTGCGCGTGCATGCCCCCATCACGGTCCAGGGCGCCGCGTTCGCGGCGGACGTGGTGGAGGAAGCCGCGCGCACGCTCGGTGTTCCTCGTCCGGTGCACTTCGTGCCCGTCGCGCCCGGGCGGGCGCCGCGGGCCACGGCGCTCGCCACCGCCATGCACGCCGCGCTCGCGGCACGCGGGCCGGTCACGCGCGAGCTGGAGGCGCTGGTGACCGAGACGCTCGCCGAGTTGCTCGCCACCTGCACCGAGCGCGGCGAGGTGCGCGTGCACGAGCGGGCCCCGCGAGCGGTCCGCCGGGCGCGCGAGTACCTGCGCGCGCACGTCTGCGAGCCCGTCACCCTCGACGCGCTCGCCGCCCACGCGGGCGCCGACAAGTATCACCTCATCCGGGCCTTCCGCGCCGAGCTCGGCGTCCCGCCGTACGAGTACCTGACGCACCTGCGAGTGGCGCGGGCCGCCGAGCTGCTGTCGACCGGCCTGACCGGCGCCGAGGCGGCGCACGCGGTCGGCCTCTTCGACGAGAGCCAGCTCCACCGCCACTTCCGCCGCATCCTCGGGGTGACGCCCGGCAAGTTCGCGCGCACGATGCAGCGCCAACATCGCCCAAGTGAGGCCCGCGCGGCACGACTAGCTTGCCGGGCATGAGCGACGACCTCTCGCACGACCACCAAGACTTCGCCCAGCCGCCCGCCACCATCCGCCTCGGCGATCTCGCCGTCGTCCGCCTCGGCTACGGCGCCATGCGCCTGCCCGGCGAGGACGTCTGGGGCGAGCCCCGGGATCCCGAGCGCGCGCGCGCCGTGCTGCGGCGGGCGATCGAGCTCGGCATCAACTTCATCGACACCGCCTGGTTCTACGGCCCGCACGTGGCGAACCGGCTCATCGCCGAGGCGCTGCACCCGTACCCGAAGGACCTCGTGATCGCCACCAAGCTCGGCGGCAGACGCACGCCGGACCGGGGGTGGGCCCCCTTCGCCCGGCCCGAGGAGCTGCGGCAGGGCTGCGAGGAGGACCTGCGCACGCTGCGGCTCGAGCGCTGCGACGTGACGCATCTCCGCTGCATGCCCGGCTCGGGCGTGCCGTTCCGCGAGTCGCTCGACGCGATGATCGAGCTGCAGCGGGAGGGCAAGATCCGCCACCTCGCGCTCAGCAACGTGGGCACGGCGGAGCTTTTCGACGCGCTCGCGCGCACGCCGATCGTGGCGGTGCAGAACCTCTACAACATGGCGGGCGGGCTCGGGCCGCTGGCCCGGGCGACGCACGCGGAGGTCGAGTCGCCGGACGCGGTGCTGGCAGCTTGCGAGGCGCGCGGCATCGCCTTCCTGCCGTTCTTCCCGCTGGCGACCGGCGACCTCGGCAAGGCCCATCCTGCCCTCGCCGGGGCGGCGGCGAAGCACGGCGCGACGCCGGCCCAGCTCGCGCTCGCCTGGCTGCTCGCGCGCTCGCCGGTGATGCTGCCGATCCCGGGCACCGGCTCGCTCGCGCATCTCGAGGAGAACTGGGCCGCCCGCACGATCGCGCTGACCCGCGACGAGGTGGAGGCCATGGCCCGCGCGGCGCGAGCGGCCGGTTGAGCGGCCGTTCAGGGCGTGACGACCCATCCCTTCGGATCGGCGGCGCCGGTGCTCTTCGAATAGGTGACCCCGTGCGTGGCATCGACGTAGGTCGAGCCCTGCGGCGCGTGCAGGCCGACGCCGCCGGCGTAGCTGTTGGGGCTCCCGCTCGGGTTGCTCGGCCCGGCCTTGCCGATGAGGCTGTAGAGGCCGCTGACGGCCTCGCCGCCGTCGACGATCGTGATCCCGTTCTCGCCGATGTTCAGGTCGTGGAGCGCGATCTCGCTGTTGTCGAAGTAGCTGCCCCACAGGCCCACCCCGTTGCCGACGGCCGGCGACGAGCTCGTCTGCGGATTGTAAAGCAGGGAGTCGTCGACCGACACGTCGTGCACGCCGATGAAGAACAGCCCGTAATAGTTGTTGCCGTAGGCGGTCACGCCCGAGATCGCGATGTCGGACGTCATGCCGACGATCGCCGTCTGGTTCGCCAGCGTGATGCCGGCGTTGTTGCCGTAAAACGTCCCGCCGTCGATGCTGACGTGGCGGGCGCCCTCGATGCGGACGCCGTCGTAGGGGCTGTTGTCGTGCGCGCTCACCCGGGTGAGGACCGCGTCCTCGGGCACGAAGTCGACGCCGTAGGCGGACGCCGCCGAGCCGATCACCACGCCGGGCCCCGCGTTGTGGTGGACGTCGCAGTCGGTGATCTGCGTCGATTGCACCGCGATCCAGCTCGACGCGACGGCGGGCGGCCCGAGCGGCTGCGGGGCGACGAGGATGCCGTTGGCGTGGTTGTCGGCGATCGTACAATCATTCACGGCGCCGCCGTGACCGGAGATGCTGATGCCGGAGCCCCAGCCGGCGGAGCCGCCGCAGTCGCTCACGCTGACGTTGTCGATGGCGACGCCGCTGTCGTCGGTCGCCCCGCCGGCGTCGACGTGGATCCCGGACAGCGGCGTCAAGTAGAGCCCGGCCTTGGCCATGTCGACGACGGAGACCGGCGTGGTGCCGGTGCCGCCGAGCCGGCCGGTCGAACCCGGGCCGAAGGTGATGCCGTCCTGGCTGACGCCCCGGCCCCCCGCGACGTACGCCGGCGCGAGGTCCGTGTCCAGGACCTCGCAATCTCCGCAGTTCATCAGCATGATCACCGACTGCGAGGCGATGGTCGGCTGGGTCGCCTGGTTCTGCGTCGTGGGCGGGCCGGCCAGGCCGCGGCGGACGTTGATCTTCAGGTTCTGGAGGCTCACGCGTTCGCGCGGGCAATAGGTGCCGTCGATGATCGGGTGCGCGCAGCCGGGGGTCTGGTCGTTCACCGTGAACGCCGAGTAGTTGATCTCGCTGCCCTCCGCGCAGTGGCCGACGACGACGTCGGTGTTGTCGACCGAGATCGTCGTCGTGGTGTACGTGCAAGGCGGTGGGTCGAAGTCGATCTCCGGCTTGTGGCCCTGGGCGTCGGGCAAGCCGATGACGGTGAGGTCATCGGCGTTGAGCATGATCGGCCCGGTGAGGCGAAACGCCTGCCCTGTACTCACGAGCTCGATGGTGCCGCCCACTCCGCCCGCCCTCACCGCGTTCACGGCCTGCTGGATCTGGCACCAGTCCGCGCTGGGCGTCCCCTTCAGCGGGGTCCCGTTGAAGGTGAAGATCGACGTGCACGCGCCGTCGCCGCTCAGCGGCGTCAGCGTGTACGTCGGCCCGTGCGTGGCGCGCTGCGGCGCTTCGAGGCCCAGCGGGCCGTCGTGGTCGGTTGGACAGCCTGTCGTCTCCCCGGGCACGCACCCGCCGGGGTCGTCGGTCGGCTCGGAGCTGCTGCTCTCGGTGCCCGACGCCGCGCCGGGTGCATCTTCGAGCTGCGCACAGCCGGCGCACGCGAGCAGCGTGGCGGGAAGGAGACGCATCATCGGAGCAGGAGTACGGACAAAGAGCCGCGGATGGCGCATACGCACGTGGACCTTTCCATGGGATGAGTCGCGCGACGCACCCGCCGACCCCTTCGGGGTGTGTCGATGGCGCTGCGAGACAGGGATCGCTGGTTGACCTCGATCAAGAGTGTCGGCAGGTCGACCGACAATTGCGGACCACGAACAACTCGCTGCACGGGCCGCGCGCGAGCGACCGCTCTCCTGCCTCCTGGAGCCGCCGGCCGGCTCGCCCCCGGCCCGCTGCGGCGCGCCCGCGATCGCTGCGACCGGCAGGCGCCGTCGAACGAGTGCACCGCGCGCGGCGACCGGCGTGACGCCGATCGATTCCAGGACCGGCGCGCGCGGCAGGATCGTTGGACGGCGCCCGACGGCGTCGATACGCTCCCGGCGATGAATGACCCGGGTCGGTCGGCCTTCGAGGCGGAGCTGCGACAGCTCGGGTACGGCGCCCTCGATTCGTTCGACTGGAGCCCATGCTTCACGGGGCCGCGGACGAACGCGCGGTCTTCGTGATGCCGACTCGCGAAGTCAAGGAGGCCGACGACGGGGAGCTCGGCTGGCTCGTGTACGAGGGTTGCCGGGCTTGCTGCACCGCTTGCCCGCGAACACTGGACTGCGGCGGCATGTTCACACACCTGCGCGGGTTCGCCGGCGGGGTGCTGGTCGAGCGCGTCGACGACGACCAGATCCGGCCCGCCGGCGAGCCGATCGACGAGGGCGAGGAGCGCTGTCGGTGACCCGCCTCTTCGAGCTCGCCGCGTCACCGTCACACCGGCTGTGGCCGCTCGTGGCGCCCGATCGACCATGCTATCCTCCGCCGGGCTCAGGAGGTCGCATGGGCGAACCCACAGTCGTCCTCATCACCGGCGCGTCGTCCGGCTTCGGCGAGGCCGCGGCGCGATTTCTGGCCGCGCGCGGGACCTACCGCGTGTTCGGCACCAGCCGCCGCGCCGCGGCCGGCGACCTGCGCGACGGCGTCACCATGCTGCCGCTCGACGTGCGCAGCGACGCCTCGGTGGCCGCGTGCGTCGACGAGGTGCTCCGCCGCGCCGGGCGGATCGACGCCCTCGTCAACAACGCCGGCTACGCCCTGGCCGGCGCCGTCGAGGAGACGGCGATCGACGAGGCGAAGGCGCAATTCGAGACCAACTTCTTCGGCACGGCGCGGATGGTGCGGGCCGTCCTGCCGCTCCTGCGCGAGCAAGGCGGCGGGCGGATCGTCAACGTCTCCTCGCTCGCCGGGCTCGTCGGCGTGCCGTTCCACGCCCACTACTCGGCCAGCAAGTTCGCCGTCGAGGGCCTCACCGAGGGGCTGCGCCAGGAGGTGCGCCGGTTCGGCATCCACGTGTCGCTGATCGAGCCCGGCGACTTCAAGACCGCCGCCACCGCGGCGCGCCGGCGGGCGGCCGGCGGCCTGGCCGCGTACGCCGCCACCCGCGACCGGGCGATCGACATCATGGCGCGCGCCGAGCAATCCGGCCCCGACCCGATCCGCTTCGCGCGATTGTTGCTGCGGATCCTCGCCGCTCGCCGGCCGCGGCTCCGCTACCGGCTCGGCACCGACGCCGTATGGGTCCCGCGGGCCCGCCGGCTCATCCCCGAGTCGGTGTTCGAATGGCTGATCCGCGGCAACTACGAGATGAACGAGTGACGCCCGCCGCGGAGCGTCACCGGGCTCGACCGTGCGCGGCTGACAGGGCGGGCCCGCGGCGCTACGCTCTTCCGCGGAGCCCACGGAGGCCACGATGGCGATCACCCTCAATCACACGATCGTGCCGGCCCGCGACAAGGTCGCGTCCGCCAGGTTCTTCGCCGACATCTTCGGCCTGCGCTACGACGGCGAGGTCGGCCCGTTCGCCCCGGTGCGCGTCAACGACTCGCTGACGCTCGACTTCGGCGACGACGACGGCGGCTTCGAGGCCCACCACTACGCGTTCTTGGTCGACGACGCCGAGTTCGACGCGATCTTCGCCCGGGTCCGCGCCGCCGGCCTGCCGTTCGCCTCGAGCCCGCACGGCGGCTTCGACAACCAGATCAGCCGCTACGGCCGCGACGGCCGCCGCGTGTACTTCCCCGACCCGAACGGCCACTTCCTCGAGCTGATGACGCGCGTCGACTGATCGCGGCAGCGCGCCCGCGAGCCGCGCATCGGCGGCGAGGGCGCAGCTCGCCGCGGGCGGACGCGTCGCAACCGCCCGCGACGAAGTGCAGCGAGCCGGCAATTTTTCTCCCGGCTGCGGCGACTCCAGGGCCCGAGCGGCGCGCCGCGGCGGCACGGACCCCGACGGCTCGCCCATCCACGGACAACGTCATGCTGCGAGCAAACCTCTCCTTCCTTACCCTTACCTTCCTCTTCATCACCGGCGCCTGTGACCCGAAGGGCGGCGAAACCGACAGCGCCACCGGCTCGGCCTCGACCACCACCGGCGATTCGACCACCGACGCGTCGACCACCGGCGACTCGACCACCGACGAATCCCCGACGTCGAGCGCCACCACCGACGACGGCGCGACCACCGAGAACGACGAGCCGACGGTCGCCACCACTGGCGAGGACACCGGCGACACCACCGGTCCCGTCGGTCCCGTCGACCCGGCGCACCAGAGCGCCTGCGAGGCCGCCTGCCAGCGCTTCGGCGAGTGCGAGCCCGAGACCGACGGCGCCGAGTGCGTGCTCGGCTGCCTCGGCGAGTTCCAGGGGCTCCCGTCCGAGTGCGTCGCGCTCAACCTCGCCGTCGTGCAGTGCATCCCGGAGCTCAGCTGCCCCGAGATCGCAGGCGAGATTGAGGAGACCCCGTGCGACGACGAGCTCGAGGCGCTGATCGCCTGCGACGGCGGCGGCGACGAATGCACGCAGTCCATCCACGAGGGCGAGGGCGAGTGCGGCGTGAGCACGTCCTGCCCCGACGCGCCGACGCAGGAGTTCATCTGCGACGCCGACACCTGCGTCTGCACGGTGGACGGCGTCGAGGTCGCGCAGTGCCCGGCCGACGGCGTGTGCGCCGAGGGCGACGCGATCTTCGACAAGATGCACAGCTGCTGCAATTTCGAATGATCGCAGGCTCGCGCCGCGCCGGTCCGGCGAATCATCGTCGGACCGGCGCGCGCCCCGGCTTCGACCGGCGCGAACGCAGGTGAGGCGCGAGTCACGGGCCGGGCGCGTCCGCCTCGTCCTCATTGGGGCATCGTCCCGCGATCGCCTCGCCGTGACGCACTCGCTCTTGCGCCGCGTCGCAGGCGGTTCCGTTCGCTCGTGCGCATGCCCTTTCGGACATGCCTGCAATGCTCGTGACGGGCCCTCGACGCGCACACGGGCGCGTCCGCGACGACCGGCCCGGCCGTGCCCGGCGGGGGCCTTCGCCAGTCGAAAAGGAGCGAGACGTCATGGGCCTGCCGTCAGTCGTGATTCGCCACCCACTCGGCGACGCGGGCCGCGTCCGCGTCGCCGACGGGGGTGGCGAGCGCGCGAAAGCCCTCCTCGGCCCGGGCAGCCAGGCGCAGCGCCTGGTCCCGGCTCTGGCCGGCGTCCCACCGGGCGCGCGCGAGCAGGAAGCGCACCCGCGCGAGGAGCGACGGCAGGATCTGGTGCCGCTCGAGCAACGCCTGGGCCCGCTCGAGCGGAGGGATCGCCGTCGCCGCGTCGCCGCGCATCACGTGCGCCTCGCCGATGCCGGCGAACGCGAACGCGTTGTCGATGAATTCGGCGCCCTGGGCCTTCTCTCGCAGCGCGAGCGCCCGCTCGTAGTGGTCCAGCGCCGCCTCGACGTCGCCCCGGCGCAGCAGCACGTCGCCCGAATTCTCGAGCGCATTGGCGACCTGCTCGTGCTCCGGGCCGAACACTTCCTCGTAGATCGCGAGCGCCTTGCGATGGGCGGCGAGCGCCGCGTCGAGGTCCCCGAGATCGCTCTCGGCCCTCCCGATCGCCGCCAGCGCGTCGGCCACCAGCGGACGCGCGCCCTCGGTGGCCTCGAAGCTGCGGAGCGCTCGCCTCCCCGCGTCGAGCGCCGCCGGCAGCTTGCCCAGCTTGCGCAGCGCTCCGCTCGTATCCAGCACGATGAGCGCCACCTGCGGATGGTCCTTCCCCCGCGCCGCTTCCACGATGGACAGGGCCTCGGCGAACAGGGCCTCGGCCTCGGCGGCGCGGTCCTCGAGCATGAATTGGTTGCCGGTCCGCACGAGGAGCGCCCCGTAGGCGGGATGCTTCACGCCGAACGACCTCCGCGCGAGCTCCGTCGCGCGGCGCAAGGACGTGTGCGCCGCGTCGACGTCGCCCTGCGCGCTGGCTGCCATGGCGAGGAGCTCGAGCGACTGCGCGGTGTGGCGGTGCTCCGCCCCGAGCCCCTGCTCGCGGACGGCCAGCGAGGCCGCGAACTCGGCCCGCGCCGCGGCGAAGTCGCCGGCGTTGTAAAGCAGGATGCCGGAGTTCGCGTGCAGCGATCCTTCGAGCTCCGGATCGGCGCCCCACCGCTTGAGGGCGGCCCGGGCGTGAAAGGCCCACTCGCGGCCGGCCTCCACCTGGAACAGCTGCGAACCGACCACGAAGACCAGCGCGATGGCGGCGCGCGCGGCGATCCGATCGTGCCGTCCTGCCTGGGCCGTCGCGTACGCCTCGCGCAGCGAGGCCTCTGCCGCCTTCGGCTCGACGGCCTGCAGTTGAATGGCGCCCAGCGTCTCGAGCGCCTCCGCCTCGGTCGGCGGGTGCCCGAGCGCCCGGGCCCGCTCGACCGCCCGCGTGGCCTCGGCGAGGCCTGTTTCGTACTGTCCGAGCGACGCCAGGAATTTCGCCTGCGCGAGCGCCGTCTCGATGTCGCGCGCCTCGGCGGCCTGCTCGCTGCCCTCGGGGGGGCGCACGGGCATCCGCAGCGCCTCGAGGTTCGCGCAGGCCGCGACGCCCGTGAGCTTGAAGGCCGCGTCGACCGCCTTCGTGACCCCGTCGGCGTCCGCGTCGCGGAGCAGGGCCGTCAACGTCCGGACCTCCGTCCATCGGCGGTCCAGGCAGAGCATCCGCAGCGACAACAATTCGTCCGACTGCTCCCCGCGGACGCGCGTCGCCTCGCACGCGTCCGTGTGCATCGCCGACCATTCGCGCCCGTACGCGTCGAGCGTGCGCGCCACGGTGGCCCAGATGTCCTCGGCGTGGGCCATGCCGGTGGCCAGGAACCTCGCGTGGATCGCTTCACGCGCCTCGTCGCTCCAGGCCTGGGCGAACTTCGCCGCGCTCCCCTGACACAGCGGCGCCGGCTCGCCGGCGAGCTGCACCGCCGCGAAGATCGACAGCCCGAGGGCGCCCGCCCCGAGCCCGGCGAAGGCCCGCCGCCGCCAGGTCTGCCGCGGATCTTGCGACAGCGCGGCGAGCAGGGCGTCCATCGACGGAAAGCGCTCTTCGGGGGCCAGGCGGAGGCCACGCTCCAGCACCCGTCGGACGAACGCCGGCACCGCCGGGCCGCCTTCCACGCTCGGGAGCTTGCCTCGCTGCGCCTCGGCGCGGATGACCTCGCGGGTGTTGAGCGTGTACGGCCGCCGCTGATACAGCGCGGCGAACAACGCGACGCAGAAGCTGAACTGGTCGGCGCTCGCATCGACCTCGCTGTTCTCGAACTGCTCGGGCGCCATGTAAGCAGGGGTCCCGAGGAACGCCCCCGCCTGCGTGATCTCGTCGAACGGCTCGGCGACGTCCGTCGAGGTCGACACGTCCGCTCCGGTCCGCGAGGTGTTCGAACGGACGAGGCCGAAGTCGACCACGCAGACCCGCCCGTCGCGACCGACGAGCACGTTGGCGGGCTTGAAGTCGCGGTGGATGAGCCCCTCCGCGTGGGCCGCCGCCAGCCCCTGGCCCACCTTCTTGAAGATCTCCACGATGGCGCGCCACGAGTGCTTCCGCGGCGCGAGCCAGGCGCCCAGCGTAACCCCTTCGATCAGCTCCATGGCGATGAAGACGCTCGCCCCGAACGTGCCCACGTCGTACACCGCGACCACGTTGGGGTGGGACAGCCGCGCGAGCGCCTGCGCCTCGCGCATCAACCTGCCGCGCTGCGCGTGCGAGCGGCCCAGCGCCTCGCTGCGCAGGAGCTTCAGCGCGACCTTGCGGTTCAGCTCGGGATCGTACGCCGCATAGACGACCCCCGTGCCGCCGACCCCCAGCGTCTCGAGCACGACGTAGCGCCCGACGAGGGCGCCTCGCGTCAACGATCGCTGCGACGCGCCGTCCTCGGGCGCCGTGAAGGACGCCGAAGCCGCGTGCGACGGGCTCCGGGCGAGCGAGGACAGCAACCTCCGGCACGCCGGACACGCGGCCGCGTGCGCCTCGACGCGAGCGCTGTCCGCCGCCGAGAGGACCCCGGCCACGAACTCGGTGATGGTGTTCTCTTCGGGGCAGACCATCGTCGGCGACAGACAGGGGCTCGTCGAGACTCGCGCGCGGCGGCTCAGGTGCGATCGATCGCACCCCCCACGCTGAGCTGGCTCTGGGCGAACTCGAGGAGGCGCTCGAGCTCGTCGCCCCACAGCTTGTGGTGGCTCATCAACGACCGCCGCACCTGCGCGAGCAAGACGCCGCGGATCCGCGCCAGGTTACGGCTGATGGTCGAGGGCGCCACGTTGAACAGACGGCCGAGCTCGACGACCCCGACGCCGTCGAGGTGGTACTGGAGCAGGAGCATCCGGTCTCGCGCGGGCAACGCGGCGATCGCCCCGTTCAGCGCGGTCTGCACGATCTTGCGGGCGTCCTGCTTGAGCTGCGCGAATTCCGGGGTGTACCCCGGATCGACAGTGAGGGCGTCGAGCAGGTCGTCCTCTGTGGGCTGCTCGCGGGCCGGACGCGCGCTGTCGATCACGACCCTCGCCGCGACCGTCCGCACCCAGCCGCCGAGCTCGCCGCGTCCGCCGTAGCGGGCGATCCGGGGCGGCGTGTCGCCCTGGGCCAGGAACAGCTTCTGGCGGACGATCTGCTTCTCGTCGTCGGAGGTCCGGCGGTCGCGGGCGATGAACTCGGCGTCGAACACGGCGATCGCCGCCGCGGAGCCGGCCGCGCAGGCGCACGCGAGGAGCAGCTCCGCGAGCCGCAGCTGCGCCAGGGCCTCCTCGACCGGCTCGACGCCCGCCGGCACCCGCGCGGCGACCCAGGCCGCGTAGCTCTCCGGCTCGACGGTGACCCCGGGCCAGCGGCGGCTCGCGTCTTCGACCGCCTCGACGAGGATCCGCTCGACGGCCTCCGCGTCGTGGCTCCGCGCCCCGCCGAGCAGCGACAGCAAGCGCGTGGAGAGGCGCATGGCCCGGATTTTAAAGCTTCACGCGGGGAACGTCGCGACGAACGGCGAGCAAAACCTTTCAGGGTATCCCGGATGAAGCGACGTGGGGGCGTCCCATGCCGCGCCGATGTCGCTCCCCTGCCTTCCAGCGCGACGCCGGGGAATGGACCGGTCGAGGGGGCTCGAAAAAAAACCGCAAAACGTCGGGACGCCCCCCCGTCTCCCTCTCGGACCGGGCGCTTGCACCCGGAGAAGCGATCATGCCCCTCTCATCATTGCGAATGACGGCTCGTCCCTACTCTCTCCTTTGCGCTGTACTGATCGCAGCCCCCGCTTGCGGTGAGGACCCGCAAATCACCAGTACGAACGCGTCTTCGACCACGGATGCCACCGGCACCACGAGTGACACCTCCGGCGGCGACCCGACCGGGGCGACCGAGGCGACCGAAGCGACGGCGACCGCGGACACCGTCGTCCCGACCTCGACCTCCACGCCGGACCCCGGCACCGACAGCACCGACGGCACCGAGCCCGGCACGTCGGCGAGCACCAGCGCGACGGCGACGAGCACGAGCGACACGGGCGACACGACGGAGGACGCCACGAGCTCGTCCACGGGCGGAGAGACCGGGGTGGAGCCGTGTGACGGGCCGCTGCTGAATTGCTACGTCGGCTGCCCCGACGAGCTGTTCGCGGTCCCGCCCTACGTCGAGGAGTTCGACGACCCGGCGCAGTACGACGCCCACTGGGGCGGGACCTGGGCCGCGCCGACGGTGGCCGGAGGTTCGCTGAACTTCGGCCCGCACCCGATGACGCCGGACTGGTGGGACAACTACAGCCCGACCTGGTCCAAGGAAGAGTACGGCGACACGTTGCTGTGCGCGCGCCTGCGGCTGACCCCGCCGGTGGTCGCCATCCCGGACGAGGACATGTTCGAGGTCACGATGCGCCTGCCGGCGGACGCCGCGTACGAGACGGGCGCGATGTCGCTGGGGCTCCTCACCGCGGAGTCGCAGCTGGTGTTCCGCACCCGCATCGCCGAGGCCCAGTGGCAGGACCACGCCGAGGCCCCGTTCCCGCTCGACCGCGGCGTCGAGAATACGCTCGACGTGCTGATCTACGCCCAGGGCGACAAGTACGTCGCCGAGCTGCGCAACGCCGCCCACCCGGACGAGATCACCGTGCTGCCGGCCGAGGCGCAATTCAGCCCGACCGGCCTGCTGACGCTCCTCGGGTGGCGCGACAGCGAGGCCGTCCACGTCGATCGGCTGGTGCTCGGCGGACCGGCGGCCGAGGTGTACGACAAGCTCGTCGCCGAATTGCCGTGAGGCCGGCGGGACAATCCCCTGTCCGCGGGAATGCGCGGACATGTCCCTCCGGACATCTTACTTCCCCGCCCGCTCGCCGGCCCCGGCCTTCTCGCCGAGCCGGGCGATGCAGTGCTGCAGCGCGTCGCGCAGGCGGGCGTGGACGGCCACGTGCGACAGGTCGACGCCGATCGACACCATCGTCTGGGCGATCCGCGGGTGGATGCCGGTCAGCACGCCCTCGGCGCCGAGCAGCCCGATCGCCCGGATCATCGCGATCAGGTGGCTGGCGGTGCCGGTGTCGACCACCTCGACGCCGGTGAGGTCGAGGATGGCGAAGCGGGCCCGCAGGCGGCCGACCGCCTGCAGCAGATCGTCCATGATCTCGGCCGTCCGCACGCTGTCGACGAGGCCGAGGATCGGCACGGTGATGATGCCGTCCCAGACCTCGATGATCGGGGTCGAGAGCTCGCGGATCACCTCCTGCTGCTTCTCGATCAGGTCGAGCTTGGCCCGCAGCTCGGCCTCGCGGCGGAGGGACTCGCGGAGGTCGAACGAGATGCCGACCATCGCCGCGTCGGAGTCGCCGGGGTCGGCGACCGGGATGTACCAGTTGCGCCACGGCACCCCGAGCACCTCGACCTCCTCGGCGCGGCAGGCCTCGCCGGCGAGCGCCCGGCGCACCACGCCGTGCCCCGGGTGGTCGGGGAACGCCGCGAAGATGTTGCGCCCGACGAAGTGGTTCGGCGCCAGCCCGACCGCCTGCATGCCCTTGCCGTCCTGGAACAGGTAGGTCCCGTCGCGGTCGAGCGCCCACACCGAGACGTCGAGGTTCTCGATCACGGCCTCGAACATCTTCTCGGCCAGCGCGGCGCGGCGGTACCGGGCGACGCGCTCGGTGACGTCGTGGCCGTGGATCGTCGCCCCGGTCGCGCGCCCGGCCGCGTCGCGCTCGACCTGCCACCACGCCTCGAATTGCAGCACCTCGCCGCCGCGCCGCACCGCCTGCACGCGCGGCGCCTCGCTGTCGCCCGCCAGCAGCGCGGCCCAGTCGCCGGCGACCGGCGGCACGACCTCGGCGAGCGCCCGCCCCAGCGCCTCCGCCTCCGTCGCCGCGAACACCTGCTCGGCGCGGCGGCTCCAGCCCGTCACCCGCAGGGCCTCGTCCACCTCGATCACCACGTGCGGAGCCCGCTTGCTTCTTCCGTCCATCGGCCGATCCTTATCACGCGCCGGAAACGCTGCGGACGGCGACGAGACCGCGTTCGAACCACGTACGCGGCGTTCCCGCACAGTTTCGTGGCGCCGCCTCGGACCGTGTCTCACACGATCTGCGAAGGTCGGTTCGGCGCGTCGTCCTCGGGCTCCCCGGATGCAGACAGCGCACGATCGGGCATGTCTCCGATTTTTACCGCGGCGCGGAACGTCACCTGTCCCTTCGGACATTCACGCTAGCGCGGCCACCCCAGGCAGAACGACAGCGGGCCGAGGGTGGCGGCGATGACGGCGGCGAGCGCGAGGTGGAGGACGCCGACGACGACCGCCGCCGCGCCCTCGACCTCGCCGTGGAGCGAGCGGCCGCCGACGCGGCCGAACAGGACCGTGCGGCGCGCCCCCAGCCCGCGCACGCCCCAGCGGATCGTCAGCGCCACGCCGGCCGCCAGCAGCACCGGCAGGAGCAGCCGCAAGAACGTCAGGTCGCGCACTGCTCGGCCGCGCCGGCGAAGGCCCGCAGGTACCCGTCCACGGCCTCACTGTACCGGGAGCCCGCGGGCGCGAGCGGCGGGATCCCTGGCCGCGCCGGCACCAGGGCCCGCGAAATCGCCCGCGGGCGCCGGGTGGCGAATTCAAGCAATTGACCCCGGGGCGCCCGACACTGATCCTCCGCCCCGATGACCGGCGCGGACGAAAGCCTGGGGGCGACCCTCGCCGCGACCGGTCAGGCGACCACCATCGACTCGGGGCAGGTCGAGCTGCGCCCGCCGCCGCCGGGCGCGGGCACGCCGGTCGACAAGGAGATCGTCAAGCGGGCGCTGTTCCCCCGCCGCGGCGGGCCGGTGCGGATCGGCCGCTTCACGGTGCTGGGCCAGGTCGGCCGCGGGGCGATGGGCGTGGTGTACGCCTGCTACGACGACCTGCTCGACCGCAAGGTCGCGGTCAAGCTGCTCAAGCACACGGCGGCCGGCGATCCGTCGGCGGCGCAGGTCCGGCTGCTGCGCGAGGCGCAGGCGCTGGCCCGGCTCGACCACCCCAACGTGGTGACGATCCACGACGTCGGCACGTTCGAGGATCGCGTCTACCTGGCGATGGAGTTCGTCGACGGGCAGACGCTCGGCGCCTGGCTGACGGCCGCGCCGCGCACGTGGCGGGACATCCTCGCGGTCGTGATCGCGGCCGGCGAGGGCCTCGCCGCGGCCCACGCGAAGGGCCTGGTCCACCGCGACATCAAGCCCGACAACATCATGGTCGGCGGCGACGGGCGCGTGCGCCTGATGGACTTCGGGCTCGCCCGCGCCGAGGCCTCGGCGGCGCCGCCGGGCGAGCTCGCGGGCGCGGCGGTGACGACCGCGTTGACGCACACCGGGGCGATCATGGGCACGCCGGCCTTCATGGCCCCGGAGCAGTTCCTCGGCGAGCCGGTCGACGCCCGCTCCGACCAGTTCGCCCTGTGCGCGACCGCCTGGGAGGCGCTCTACGGCCAGCGGCCGTTCGCCGGCGACGACCTCACCGATTTGATGGCCAGCGTCACCGCCGGCGTCATCGCCCCGCCGCCGCGGGCCCGCGCGCCGCAGTGGCTGCGCAAGGTGCTCGAGCGCGGCCTCTCGCGCGACCCGGCGGCCCGCTTCGCCGACACGCGGGCGCTGCTGCAGGCCCTGCGCGCCGACCCGACCCGCCGGCGCCGCACCCTGGCGGCCGTCGCCGGCGCGCTCGGCCTGGCCTCGGCGGGCGTCGGCGCGGCCCGGCTCGCCGAGCAGCGCACGCTCGCCGGCTGCGAGGCCGCGGCCTCGGCGGTGCTCGCCGACTGGGACGAGCCGGCCCGCGCCGCGCTCCTGCAGGCCTTCGTCGCCACCGGGGCGGCCCACGCCGCCGCGACCTTCGCCCGCACCGCGCCCTGGCTCGACCGCTGGGCGACCTCGTGGCACGACGTCGCCGACGCGGCCTGCCGCGCCCACCGGCTCGACGCCGCCTGGGACGGCGAGCAGTACGCCCGCGCCGTCGACTGCCTGGCCGAGGCCCGCGGCAACTTCGTCGCGCTCGTCGGCGAGCTGCGGCGCGTCGACGCCGCCAGCCTCACCGAGGCCACCAGCGCCGCCGCGGCGCTGGCCGCCCCCGAGCTGTGCGCCGACCCGGCCCACCTGCGCGAGCGGCCGATGCTGCGCTTCGACCAGCGCGAGCAGGTCCTCGCCGTGCGCGAGCGGCTGGCCCGGGCCGGCTCGCTGGCGGCCGCCGGGCGCTACGCCGAGGGCCTGCCGGTCGCGCGCGAGGCCCGGCACGCGGCCGCGGCCGTCGGCTGGCCGGCCCTGGTCGCCCAGGCCGAGCTGCGCGCCGCCGCCCTGGCCGAACAGACAGGCGCCTACGCCGACGCCGAGGCCGGCCTGTTGCGCGCCGTCGCGGCCGCCCGCGAGGCCCGCTCGGCCCGGCTCGCCCTGCAGGCGAGCACCGAGCTGGTCTACGTGGTCGGCTACCGCGGCTCGCGCCTGGCCGAGGGCAAGGTGTGGGGCGAGGCGGCGCGGACCCAGCTCGCGCTGCTGGCCGGGGCCCACCCGCTCGAGCAGGCCGACCTCGACAGCAACCTCGCCGGCCTCGCCTACGTCGGCGGCGACCTCGGCGAGGCCGCGCGCCTGTACGCCCGCGTGCTCGCGGCCCGCGAGGCCGCCCTCGGCGAGCAGCACCCGCGCGTCGCCGACAGCGTCAACAACCTCGCCGGCGTGCGCTACGCGACCGGGGCGATCGACGAGGCCGCGCGCCTCTTCGCCCGCTCGCTGGCGATCTACGAGCAGGTCTACGGCGAAGCCCACCCGCAGGTCGCGACCACCCTCAACAACATCTCGCTGGTCCACGAGGCGCTCGGCACCTACGACCAGGCGATCGCCGCCCTCACCCGCGCCCTGGCGATCCGCGAGGCCACCTTCGGCCCCGAGCACGCGCTGGTCGCCACCTCGCTGTGCAACCTGGCCCTCGTCTACGAGGCCACCGGCGTCTACGACGAGGCCGCGCGGCTGTTCCTGCGGGCGCTGGCGATCCAGGAGAAGGCGTTCGGCCTCGACCACCCGATGGTCGCCGACACCCTGCACAACCTCGCCACCGTCCGCTACGACACCCACGACCACGCCGAGTCGGCGCGCCTGTTGCGGCGGGCCCTGGCGATCTACGAGCGCCGGCTCGGCCCGCACCATCCGTCGACGGTCGCGAGCGTCGCCGGCCTCGGCCAGGTCCTCACCGCCACCGGCGCGCCCGAGGAGGCGCTGAAGCTGTTCGCCCGCGCCCTCGCCAGCCAGGAGCAGGTCCTGGGCCCCGACCACCCGAGCCTCGCCCACTCCCTCCTCGGCCGCGCCGAGGCCCTGACCGCGCTGGGCCGCGCCGCCGAGGCCGTGCCCGCGCTCGAGCGGGCGCTGGCGATCCGCGAGGCCTCGCAGGTCCAGCCCGAGGAGCTCGCCGAGGCCCGCTTCGCCCTCGCCCGCGCCCTGTGGGACGGCGGCGACCGCCCCCGCGCCCGCGCCCTGGCCGAACAGGCCGCCACGACCTACCCCGAGGCCCCCGGCACCGCGGCCGCCCGCGCCAAGGTGCGCGACTGGCTGGCCAGCCACCCGGCCCCCTGATCCTCGCCGCGGTCTTCGTTCCCGAAGATGCACTTCGGGCCATGCTCTCCTGAGCATGCTTTCCAAAACATGTCCATTGGTTTATGTCCTCAAAGACATCGAAGACACTCCGCTGGCGACGCTCGTCGCGTCGACGATCGCCCCCCTTCGCGGCGCCGATGCTCGAGCGCGGGCCATCGCTGCGCCGCAACCCTCGAGCGCGCGTGATCGCTTCGCTGGCGACATTCGCCACGTCGATCCCAGGGCTCCCATCGCCGCACGATGAGGGAGCGGGTGCCATCACTGCACCCGCAGCGGTCGCCGCGACTCGAGGCGCCTGCCCGGCGCACCGAAGACGAGTGCGCACCCCCGCCGGGCGCCGGCCGCCGCGACCTGCCGGATCTGTCCCCACCGACCCCAGTCAGCGGAGCGTGTGCATCAGCCACCCCGCCGCCGCGCCGCCGAGCACCAGCCAGGTCGCGTTGATCCTGAAGCGGACCAGCAGCACCGCGCTGACGAGCCCGAGGCCGAGCGTCGGCGCGTCGACCAGCGCCGCGCCGGCGAGCTGCGCCGTCACCACCGCCATCAACGCCAGCGACGCCGCGTTCACCCCGTCCAAAAACGCGGCCGAGCGGGGCGACGCGCGCAGGCGCGGCACCAGCGGCCCGCTCAGGGCCACGAACACGAACGCCGGCAGGAAGATGCCGGCGGTGGCGACCAGCGCCCCGCTCGCGCCGGCCAGCACGTAGCCGATGAACGTCGCGGTCGTGAACACCGGGCCCGGGGTGATCTGCCCGACCGCGACCGCGTCGAGGAGCTGGGCCTCCGACAGCCAGCCGAGGCGGTCGACGAAGTCGGCGCGGAGAAACGCCAGCAGCACGTAGCCGCTGCCGAACAGCACCGCGCCGATCTTCAAAAAGACCGCGAAGAGCCCCGGCAGCGTCACCCCGCCGAGCGCGCCCGTCGCCGCCGCCGGGGCCAGCGACACCAGCAGGCACGGCGCGGGAGCCGGCCCGCCGCCGCCCGTGGTCGTCGCGATCGACGCGACGACACCGGCCGCGAACAGCACCGCCAGCTCGTCGACCCCCAGCGCCACCAGCGACGCGGCGACGAGCGCCAGCACCCGTAGCGCCGGCGTGCGCGCGGCCTTCGGCGCGAGGCTCCAGATCGCCTGCACCACCACCGCCAGGATCACGGGCTTGACCCCGTACAGCAGCCAGTCCATCGCCGGCAGCGCCCCGAAGCGCACGTAGGCCCACGCGAGCGCGCCCGTGATCGCCATCGCCGGGACGATGAACGCCAGGCCGGCGACGACCAGGCCCGCCCAGCGCCGGCGCGCGAAGCCGATGTGAATCGCCATCTCGGTGCTGTTCGGGCCCGGAATTAGATGGGTCGCGCCGAGGAGGTCGAGGAAGCGGGCCTCGGTCATCCACTTGCGGCGATTCACCACCTCGTCCTGCATCATCGCGATGTGCGCGGCCGGGCCGCCGAACGCGGTCACCCCGAGCCGGGCGAACAGGCCGGCGAGCTCCGCGAGCGTCGTGGTCGGCCCGCCGCTCGCAGGCGCCGCCGATCCGCGCCCGGCGTCGCCGTCGTCCGCCGGCGTGCTCACGTCGAGGTCACCCCGGCACGTCGCTCCCGCTGCGCTGTCGACACGGGCGTCACCGCGAGCGGCATGCTGTCAGAGCTCTTGGAGCCGGGCAACGCCGCGGGCCACCAGGCTCGACCGGCACGGATCGCAATCACGGCAGCCCTCGTCCTCGCCGGCTCGACGCGACCGCGAGCGCCGGCGCCGCGAACGCTCTCCCCCCCCGCCCGCTCACAGCCACGGCAGCGCCGCGAAGCTGCGGGCGTCGTGCGCCGGCACCAGCGCGATCTCGGGGAACCGCGCCGCGATCGCGGCGACCCGCAGCAGGTTCTCGCGCACGCCCTCGGCGTCGGCGTCGGCCAGCGCGCGCAGCAGCCAGGCCCGCTCGGCCCGCTCCGTGACGCCCTCGAGCTGCCACACCAGATCGCCGGGGAACGCGTAGCGGCGCTCGCCGGGCAACGTGACGAACACGATCACCGACCCGGGCGTGTGGCCGAACGCCGGCACCACGACGATCGCGCCGTCGCCGTACACGTCGTGACTGGCCGGGAAGCCGAGGTAGCGCCCGCCGTCGAAGCGCCGCGCTCATCGTGAACGCGCGGCGATCGCCGAACGCCCCGCCGCGGTAGGCGAAGCCGGCGCTGCGCCGGGTGATGCCGGTCGGCAGGTGAACCAGCGCCATGTCGGCCGGCGGCGACGCGCGCGGCAGCTCGCCGGCGAGGGCGGGCGGCGCCGGCAGCGGCGCTGCGCGGGACGAATTCGCCAGCAGCACGAGCGGCGACGGGAGCGAGTCCTACAAGGTGTGCCGCCCCCCAGCCACGCCCGGGCGGGCGCGCGCCGTCGCGGCTCTGGATCGATCTCCGCGATCTCGCCGATCGCCGCCCGCCGCATCGAGGCACCTGCCCGGAAGGACAGGTCCTCTGTCCGCTCGCAGCGCCCCTGCGCCGCGCGAGCGCGCCGCGGCCGTGGTAAAAATCGCAGGCCCCGCGAGGCGCGGTCGACGAAGGGCGGCGGAGATGACGGCGACGAAGAAGACAGCCGCGGCGAGGGCCGCCAGGGGCAAGACCACGAAGGTCGCCACGACCGGGGCGAAGAAGGCCGCGAAGGCGACGAGCACCAAGCCCGCCGCGAACAAGACGACCAAGCCCGTGGCGAAGAAGAACCGAGCGACGAGCAAACCCGCCGCCACCAGGACCGCGAAGGCCACGACGCAGGCCGCAGCGAAGAAGTTCCCGAGCACCAAGCCCGCCGCCACCAAGTCCGCCAGGCCAGCGTCGCCCACCCCGGCCGAGAAGAACAAAGCGACGAGCAAACCCGCCACCACCAAGGCCGCGAAGCCCGCCACGTCCGCCCCGGCCGAGAAGAACAATTCGACGAGCACGAAGCCCGCCGCCAGCGCGACCACGAAGCCCGCGACAAAAACCACAGCGAGGCGATCCGCGACGAGCACCGACCCCGCGTCGGCGGAGCAACCCGCCCCGAAGGCAAGAGCCGCGACGCCTCCCACCCGGGCGAGCGCGAGGGGCAGCGCCGCGAAGCGCACGACGAGCGCGAAGAAGATCGCCGCCAAGACGCCCGCCGCCGAGCCGACGGAGTGGCTCGTCGGGCCGCTCGCCCCGCTGCGCGAGCTGGCCGAGGCCGTCGCCGATCTCGGCGTCCGCGCCGTGAACGCCAGCGAATCGCAGGACGGCGGCCAGGCGCTGCGGGACCACTACGCCGACCACTGGACGCTCGGCATCCTCTGGTCGCCCTCGCTGTGGGAGGCATCCCGGGCGCGCGCGCAGCCGCTGCGGCTGTGGGCGACCGGGCCGGTGCTGCGCGGCGCCCATGCCCGCGAGTTCACCCCCTCGCTGTACCTCGATCCCGCGGACCCCGGTCGCCTCTGGTACACCCCCGACCCCGCGCTGCCGGCCGCGCTGTTCGTGCCGTTGCCGGCCACGCGGGCGACGATCGAGGAGGCGCTGACGGAGCTCGGCCCGCGCGCGCCGGCCCTCGACCTCGCCGAGGCGAAGACCGTGCGCGCCTACATGGGCGCGGTCAACTTCCTCCGCGTGCCCAACCCCTACTACGGCGAGCTCGAGCCCGCCGGTCCGCACGAGCTCGACCGCCACTTCAACTTCAGCCCCGTCGTCACGCCGCACGCCTGGGGCAGCGCCTTCGTCGACGACCCGCTGCGGGACAGCGAGCCGCTGTCGACCATCCAGGAGATCGCGGTCTTGCGGGAGATCCGCGAGCAGATCGCCGAGTCCCTGCCGCGCTTCACCCGACGCGCCTGGTTCTCGCAGGCCCTCCTCGCCATCGAGATGCACGCCGACGGCCACTACGTCTGGGAGGTCACCTACCGCCCGAGCCGCTTCGCCTCGGCCGTCCTCGCCGAGTTCAACGCGCTCAGCAACCAGCGCTACCCCGCCGACATGCCGCTCGACGTCGCCGCCGCGCTGCACGGCTTCATGTTCTACGACGCCGCCTGGTTCGAGGCGGAGCTCGCCCAGGAGACCGACCTCCGCCAGCGCGGCGCGCTGGTCGGCGCCGCCCTCGCGGTGGCCGCCGACGACATCGTCGAGGCGGCCCGGATCGCCCGCGCCGCCATCCTCCGCGGCGAGGCCGAACAGATCGCCGTGGCCAACGCCGCGCTGCAGTACAACTGGCAGTTTTTGCTCGAGGAGCTCGGCAGCTCGACCGCCAGCGCCGAGCTGCGCGCCCAGATCACGAACGTGCTGATCCAGGGCATCCCGCCGCCGCAGGTCGACGAGCACGGCGAACCCGTCGACCTCTACGACAGCGTCGCCGACGGCGAGGAGGCGCAGGACGATGCCTGACCTGCGCATGATCCCCAGCCCCGACCTCCCGCGCGCCGAGCTCGACGCCCGGCTGCGCGCCCTCGGCTACGCCCGCGCCGGCGACGAGCCGCGCACGCACCTCCGCTACCGCCTCCGGACCTGGCGACACCCGGCCGGGTCGAGCGTGACGCTGTGCGAGGTCCACGTCACCGGCGAGCGCTACGCGTGGGTCCACGCCGAGGCCCTCGACGACCTTTCGCAGGCGCTCGGCGCCCTGCCGCGCGCGGCCCTGCTGCAGGGGGCCGACGCCGCGCCCTCCCCCCGCGAGGCCCTGCCCTGGCTGCGCCGGCTGTGCCTGCTCGAGTACGCCGTCCTGTCGCCCGAGCTGCGCGAGCACCTCACGCGCGCCCTGACCGACTCCGACCTGCTGGTCCGCAGCTCGGCGCTCGCGGCCGCCCTGTGCCTCGCCCGCGAGCACGCCGTGTGGGCCCTCGAGGTGGTGGCCAAGGCCGAGACCGACCCGTCGCTGCGCAAGATGTACGCGCGCACCGCCAAGGACGAGCGCGCCAAGCTGAACCAGCCGACCGCGCCGGCCGCCGCGAAGGGCGGGCGCAAACCCAGGGCGGACAAGAAGCGCGCGGAGAAATCATAGCACCCGGCCCGTGCCGCCCCGCTGCCGTGATTGCGGCCGGCCTCGACCGTGAGCGAACGCCCGCGCGCCAACCCGGAGCGAGCGGGCGCTCGAAGGAATCATGACACCCCCGCCGCAGCGTGCACCTCGCTGCCGTGATTCCGGCCGAGCCCGACCGTGAGCCGACGAATGCGCCGCAGCGATCGCGGCCGAGCTCGCTGCCGATACCTGTACCCGTGGTCGTGGCAGCCGGCGAATCATGCTAGATCCGCCCGCGCATGGCGCCCTCCAAGCCGGTCGTCGTCGGCGTGATCTCCGACACCCACGGCCTCGTCCGTCCCGAAGCGCTCGCGGCGCTGGCCGGGGTCGACCACATCGTCCACGCCGGCGACGTCGGCGGGCGGCCGGTGTTCGACGCGCTCGCCGCGATCGCCCCGATCACCCTGGTGCGCGGCAACAACGACCGCGACCTTTGGGGCCGGAGCTTGCCCGCGACCGCCGAGGTGCGACTCGGCGGCGCGCGAGTGCACGTGCTCCACGACCTCGCCGACCTCGCCGTCGACCCGCGCGAGGCCGGCATCGACGTCGTGATCACCGGTCATTCGCACAAGCCCGCGCAATCGTACGACCACGACGTCCTCTACCTCAACCCCGGCTCGGCCGGGCCGCGTCGCTTCAAGCTGCCGATCTGCCTCGCGCGGCTGCACCTCGGCGCCGGCGCGCCGACCGTCGAATTCGTCGACCTCGCGCGGACCGGCAGCTAAAACCTCCCGCCTGTCCCGCCGCGCGTGAGCCCGATGGTGTCCATCGCGGACGAAGAGGACCGAAACGACAGCGAGTGCGTCGTCGGCTTCGCCGAGATCGAGGGGCACCTCGAGCTCGGCGAGGACGGCCAGGGGCGCCTCGTGCTGGACGGGCTCGAGCACCGCGGCTCGTGGCCACCCACGCCGGACGGCCTCGGCTTCACCTGGCATTCGCCCGACGGCGCCGATCCGTCCGGGAGGGGTACTGCCCGACCTCGGCATGGCCCGCCCCGCCCGCCTGGAGGGCGCCGTGCTGCCGCTGTGGATCGGCGACCAGCGCTATCACCTCCGCCGCCCGGGCACGTTCCACCGCCACCCCGTGCGCCGCGCCGTCCGCGAGCCATGAGGCTCCCGTCGCCCCGGGCTTTCCATCGACATGACCCGAAAGCCAGGCATGTGAATCCGCGGCGCGGGGCCTCATCGGCTCGGGCGCTCAGGTCTCGCCGAAGCGCTAGCCCGGATTTCTCACCACGGGAACCGCACGCGCCTGCTCAAGATCGGCGCCATCGTCACCACCTCGGTCCGCAGGATCCGCGTCTCCGCCGAGTCGGCGGCGACGTGCGCTTCCTGCCTGCGGCGACGTCGACACCGCGGCCCCCACCGGGATGGCCCGTGGCTGCAGTTCCGCGTCCCCCGGACGCGCGTGCGGCGAACCGAGCGCGATGGTCGCCGTGCGCGAGCTTCCGACCGCGCTCGACGCTCGCGGTGGAGACCGCAGCGCGGATGTAGCCGCCCGTGGTTCCTGCCCGACGAGCGGCGGCGCTCGGCGCGACGCGGCGTCAGCCCTGCAAGCGGCGCTCAGCCGTCGAGAAAATTCGACTTCAGGAAACTTCTCGCGGCCTCGTGCATGAATAGAAGCGACGGTCCGGCTCGCGCTTTCGAACCCATGCCCCAGCCGCCTCCCGGATGACCCATCGGTCATGTCGGGTAGGCGCGCCTCCTGGACGCCGGCACCGTCGAGCCCGCGCGAGCGCTCGACGGCCGGACGAACGATCACAACCGAGGATCGAACCATGCCACACTGCTCCCGAGATCGTTTTCTTCACCGTGACGCGCGATCGGTCAGGCGTCGCCACGTCAAACTTCGCCTCGCATCCGCGTGCGCTGCCACCTGGTTGTTCGCCACCGGGTGCGGCAAGACGGGAACACTACCGGACGACGTCGAGACCGGTTCGGAGAGCTCCACGGGCGACGACACGAGCGGCGCGCCGTCGCCCACCAGCGGGACGACGAGCGACGAGGACACCGGCGGGTCGACGGGTGGCGGCTCGACGAGCTCAGCCGGGACCGACGCAACGACAGGCGGCAGCTCGAGTCTTATCGTGGACGGATGCAAGGCGTATTGCGAGCACCTGGTCTCCTGCGGGTGGGGCGAGCCCGAACTCGGTGAATGCGTGCAGCAGTGCATCGTCGACTACGAGAGCGAGGGAGAGTGCGCGGCCGGCAACTCCGCACTGCTCGCATGCCTGGCCGGAATGACGTGCGACGAGATCGCCACCGACACGTGGGCTTCCTGCGGAGAGGCCGCGAAAGCTCAGGGCGAGGCCTGCGGCGTGCTCCACTGCAATGTCTTCGGCTCCGGAGAGAGCGGTGCGTCCATCTGCACCATCGAGCTCGCCTGCGCCGCCGAGCCGCCGCAGTGGATGGAGTGCGACTCGGCGCAGTGCGTTTGCTTCGAGGACGGGGTTCTCATCGGTTCATGCGAGCCCTCGGCGTCGATCTGCACTCCTCCAGAGGAGGAGGGCGACGTCGACCGAATCGTCGCGTGGACCAAGGCCTGCTGCGGCTTTTAGCGCGATAGGGACTCCACTGCTCGTGTGTTCCTCCCAGCCGAGGGCTCCGCTCAGGCGTTGTCCCATCCCGGAGGCCGCCGCGTCGGCCACGAAGTGGGGCATCGGCTCGCGCGCCCGGAATCTCGTCCTATGAAAGCCTGGCGACGGCACGAGGGCGCACAGCCTCGCCAGGAACCTGTCGGGGGGTCATGTCGGCGTGGGCGACACCGCTGCGCCAGGGAGCCTTGCCGTGCCGCTCGCGCCAGCGCGTCAGCTGCGACCGCTGGATCCCCAGCCACGCCGCGAAGCGGGCCGGCCCCAGCTCGGTCCGCTGGGAGATGCAGTGGCGAGGTTCATAGACCGAGCCAACCGTAGTCAATAGAATGAACGTGCGCCAAGTGCTCGCTTACTCGTCGATCGGGTAGCTCAGTGATGGCAGGCCGCTCGCGGGGCTCACGTCGTCGCGACGTCGTCGGCCGCGAGCGCGTGGACCGCCTCGATGTTGCTGCGGTGCTGAGCGATGTCCTGCGGGCCGAGGGCGGGCGGCACGTAGGTGGCGGGGTAGCCGAACATCGTCGCGTCATGCGGCGTGACGCCGCTGCGTGTGGACGAAGTGGCCGCGGAAGGTCCAGTTGAACGGGTGCGCTTCGTCGCGGTTCCAGCGCCGAATGAAGTTCATCACGGCGCGAGGCAAGGCTCCGACGCAGGGAAAGTCGGCGTAGCGGAGGACGCGGCGCTGCAGTCGCGAGAACCAGATCTCGATCTGGTTGACCCACGAGGCATGGATGGGCGTGTACACGAAGTGAAAGCGGTCGCCGTGGCGCCGGTTGAAGCGGGTCCAACGGTAGTCCGCTGAAGCAGGCCCGCACCACCTCCGAGCAGACCGGCAAGGAAGCACGCGTCTTCAAGGACTTTCGCTACGAGACCAACAGCACGTGGTCGCGAGAGCGCCGTGTAATTGGCAAGGCCGAGTACACGACGGACAAGGAGAACCCGCGCTTCGTCGCCACCAACCTCTCGCATGACGAGTACGACGCGCGCTCGCTCTACGAGGACCTCTACTGCGCTCGCGGGGACATGGAGAACAGGATCAAGGAGCAGCAGCTCGGCCTCTTCGCCGACCGCACCAGCGCCCACACGCTGCGCGCCAACCAGCTCCGCCTGTGGCTCTCGTCCGTCGCCTACATGATCCTCAACGAGCTCCGCCGGATCACCCTCGCCGGTACCGAGCTCGCCCACGCCCAGGTCTCCACGATCCGCACGCGGATGCTCAAGTTCGGTACCATCGTCACCACCTCGGTCCGCAGGATCCGCGTCTCCCCAAGCTCGGTCTTCCCACTCCAGCACGTGTGGTGGCGCGTCCTCGAGAACATCCACCGCCATTCACGTCATGAGACGCTGACGGCCCTCGCCATCCGTCACACAATGGTGCGCTGCGCTGCGCGCCGGGATTCGTCTGTCCTTATGGCAGGTCACTCAAAACGCGTAGCCGGCTTTGTAATCCCTCTTACAGCTCGGCTCACGTCGACGGCGTCCAACATCTCCCACCAAGCCCCCTGACAGCCGCTTGGCGGGCCCCACCTATCCTTGGTGAGAAAATCCGGGCTAGCGTCCGCCGGCGGCGTCGGCAGCGTCACCGGGTCGCCGCCGCCCCCCGCGCGGCCGCAGATGCTCGCGCAGGTGCAATCCGCTGCGGCGCCGGCGATCGCCCGCGGTCCGGTCGCTGCGCTCGATCGACGTGTCTCTCGGGACATGTCATGATTCGGGGCGTGATCCGACGCCGTCCCGCGCGGCCCATCCGCGCGAATGTCACGACCCGTCGCCGCGACGGCGCAGGCGGGCCGCCGGCGGCGGTCGGCCGAGCGAGCTCGCGTCAAACTTCGCCCGCCGGCGTGACCCCGGCGACGAGCGGCCCGCGTGTCCGCCTGCCTCGCACCCGCGCGTGCATTCCGGCGCGATTTCGCTCGCATATCCCGGCCTCCACCCCGCCGCGAAAAAATTCGTCGTGGTCGTGTAGGGTTCTGTTGGCGAGCGACACTCGAGCTCCGCGATGACCGATCTGCTGACCACAGACCCCTACGCCTTGCTCGTCGGGAGCCTCATCTACCTGGTCTACGGGATGGGTCTGCTCACCTTGCTGGTGATGCCGGTGATGCGGCTGTGGGCCCTGGCGCTGACGGCGGCGCGGTGGCTGGCGCGGGCTCTGCCGCAGCTGCTCCTGGCCCGCCCGACCTTCGGTGCCTCGCCGTCGCGCCCGCTCCAGCTCGCCGGCCTGTCCCGGCCGATGGTGGCGGTGATCCAGCAGACGCGCACGCTCGCGTCCGAGCTCCGCCGCGCCAGCGTCCAGGCCGCCGACTGGCCGGCCGAAGCGGCCGAGCCGACCCGCAGCGGCTGGCGCGAGCTCTTGCTCGGGGTGTCCGAAGGGCGCGCCCCGCTGACCGCCATCCGCGACCACGTGTTCGTGTGGATCGGGCTGGTCGAGGCGCTGCCCGCCAGCGACCGCGAGCGGCTGGCCGACCTCGGGGTCGACGTCGAGGCGGTGCGCCGCACGCTGACCGAGGAGGGCTCGCCGGCCGAGGTCGTGCGCGCGCTCGCCGGGCAGCTGTGGGCCATCGACGAGCGGCTCGCCTCCGCCGGCAACTTCGGCTACCGCAGCCACGGAGCCGCGCCCGCGGCCGGCGCGAGGTCGCTGGCGGCCAGCACCGGCGCGGGCGAGGACGACGAGCGGACCCGCCGCGGGCGCTGGGCCGGCACGGTCGCCGAACACGGCCCCGGGCTGTCGCAGATGGCGGCCAGCTACAGCCGCAACGCCGCCGAGCGCGCCGACCTCGAGCAGGACATCGCCCTCGCGCTGTGGCGCGCGCTGCCGATGTTCCGCGGCGAGTCGTCGCTCAAGACCTTCGCCTATCGGGTCGCCCGCTACTGTTGCTTCCGCCACGTCCGCCGGCGCAAGGACATCGACGCGGCGGTCGACCCGGCGAGCGTGGCCGACCCGGCGGCGTGCATCGAATCGGCGCTCGTCCGCGCCGACCAGCGCGCGCGGATCGAGCAAGCCCTGACCGACCTGCCCGACAACCTCGAGTCGGTGATGGCGCTGCACCTCTCGGGTCACTCGTACGCGCAGATCGCCGAGACCCTCGGGATCACCGAGCGCAACGTCTCGGTCCGGCTGTCCCGCGCCCGCGCCCGCCTCCGCCGCCAGCTCGTCGCCGCGTGAACGCGGCCCCGCCGCCAGGCCGAGCGCGCGCGCCCCCGAACCCTCGCAGCGAGCGCCTGCGGGTCGCGGTCGCCGATCCTGTCCGAAGAGCCATGTGACGAATGACGCCCGGCCCTCGGCGGCCCCGACGCGAGGCTGTACTGGCTCAGCGTGAACGGACCGATGGCGAGTTGACGAACGGAGATGCTGAGGTTGAAGTGGAGGGTCGAGAGAAGTCACGCGGCGGCGCCGAGGTGGTCCAATTCTCGGCGCTTGCGTCGGAGCTCGCGGGCTGCCTCGAGCTTGCGATCGCGGCCTGTCCAGAACTCGGTCTCGCAGCCGAGGAGCTTGTCTCGCGGGCTGACGCAGCCGATCGCGCTGTGAAGGCGGGGGTTGTTGTAGCGGTCGCCAGCCGGACGCCTGCGGCACGGGGGCAACGGCGTCGGCGGCGATCCGCACGTGCTCTACGAGTGTCACAACGGCGCCTTGCAGCTCCTCGAGGACTGCGGCGAGATGGGCTCGTACATGCCGCTCGGCACCCCCGACCGCCGCCCGGGCGACGCCGAGGTGCCGGCCTCGCCGCACCCGGCCGTGCTCGACACGCGTACGAGCCTCCGGTATCGATCGCCGCATGCTCGGCAGCTCGGCACGGCACGCAGGGATCCTCGGCCTTTGCGCGCTCGCTGCGTGCGCCTCTCCGCGCCCGACGCCGACGGAGCCCTCCCGCGGGCGCAGCGAGCCGAACGAACCCGCGAGCGCCGAGCCTGACGCCTGCGCCGGCATCGACGCGCCCGAGCGCCTCGCGATCGACGTGGGCGCTTGGCGCACCACCGCGATCGGTCTGTCGATCCGCTACGAGGGCGCCGCGCACGACTCGTTCGAGGGCGGCGCGGCCGATCTCCTGCTCTCGCTGGTCCTCTGGGTCGATGGCGAGCCGAGTCAGACCTGGCTCCGTCGGCGCTCGCGGAGCCGCACTACGTGGCGTTTCTGGGACACTGCGTAAGGGTCGCGGCCGGATCGGCTGCGCGCGTGGAAGTCGACGTTGCCCCGTTCCCCCCGGACCGCGCCGTTGACGCTCGCCCACTCCTTTGCCACGGCGATCGCGCTGGAGAGCGCGAGGACCGGCGACCTCGCCATGCGCTGGTCAGACGGGGCGGGAGGGCTAGTCGCGTCGGCACGAAGCCGAGCCGCGTATGCCTCGCACGTCAGGCCGCTCTTCGTCCAGGCTGTCTGTGGGCCCGCCAGCGCCGCTCCGTGGCCGCTTTCATGGGCCCCACTCCCGGGCGATCGACCCCGTGCTGATCGCCGCGATCGCGGTGGACGCGATCCTGCCGGTGCTCGCGTCGGCACGTCCCGGATGGTGGCTCGAGATCCTCCCCGTCGAGGGAACGCCCGAGGCGCGGCACGTCGCGTCGTGCACCGCCCCGCCGCCCAGTGGGTCGCGTTCGCGGTGGTGCAGGTCGTCGCGCTGGCGCTGCAGGTTTGCTGCCAGCAATGCCGGGGCGAAACCTCGCAGGAGGACGCGGGCGCCCGCCGAGCGCCTGCGGTGCGTCGTCGCCATCCTGTCCGAAGAGCCATGTGATCATGGACGCCCGGCCATCCGCCGCGCTCCCGGCGGCTCCCCGCCACGCGCGCGGCGGTGGGCGCAATCATCACACCGCATCGAGGCTACCGGAAGCGCCGACGCGCTCATCGGCGCACGCCTCGCGGGCGCGCGAGGCGCCGTGACCCCTCACGCCTCGCGGTTGCGCGAGGTGGTGGTGCCGGTCGCCTGGGTGCGGCCGGTTTGGCCCTGCTCGCCCTGCGTGCGGCCGGCCTGGCCCTGCTCGCCCTGGCTTTGACCGGCCTGGGTCTGACCGATCTGGCTCTGTCCGGTCTGCCCGTGGCTGACGCGGATCTGGTTCTGGACCTCGCGGACCCCCGAGATGTCCTCGCTGAGATCCTCGATCAGGCGCTTGGTCTCACGATCGTCGACCGTGCCGCTGAGGGAGACGACGCCCTGCTGGACCTTCACCTCGATCTCGCTGGCGTCGACCGACGGATGGCGCGTCAGGGCCTCGCAGATCTCCTCGGTGATGCGGTCGTCGGACCGGCGGTAGCCCTTCGGCCCGCGCCCGGCGAAGCGCCCGCGCTCCTGCATCCTGCCGCCCATGCCGCCCATGCCGCGGCCCTCCTCGCCGAAGCTGCGCCGGCGCGGCATGTCCTCCTGGAACCCGCCGCCCTCGAAGCCGCGGTAGCCCTCGCCGTACCCGCCGCCGTAACCCTGGCCCATCCGCGAGCCCTGGCCGCCGTACTGGCCCTGCCCGTACTGGCCCTGCCCGTACTGGCCCTGCCCGTACTGGCCCTGCCCGTACTGGCCCTGGCTGCCGTAGCCCTGCTGGCTGTATTGCCCCGGACCGCTCATGCCCTGCTGGCCGTATTGCCCCTGGCCGCCGAAGCCCTGCTGGCCGTATTGCCCCTGCCCGCCGTAGCCGCCCATGCCCTGCCCGCCGTAGCCGCCCATGCCCTGCGAGCCGTACTGCCCGCCGTAGCCCTGGTGGCCGCCCATGCCCTGCGAGCCGTACTGCCCGCCGTAGCCCTGGTGGCCGCCCATGCCCTGCGAGCCGTACTGCCCGCCGTAGCCCTGGTGGCCGCCCATGCCCTGCGAGCCGTACTGCCCGCCGTAGCCCTGGTGGCCGCCCATGCCCTGCCCGCCGTAGCCGCCCATGCCCTGCGAGCCGTACTGGCCCTGCCCGCCGTACTGCTGACCGTACTGGCCCTGGCCGCCGTAGCCCTGGCCACCGTACTGGCCCTGCCCGCCATATTGCCCGTGCTCGCGGAACTGGCCCTGCCCGCCGTACTGCGAACCCTGCCCTTCATAGCGGCCGTAGCCGCCGCCCTGATGCATAGATTCTCCGCCGCGCTGCTCCTCGAACTCGGCGCCCTCGTCGTCGTAGCGACGCCGGCCAGAGCGCTCGCCCGACCATGCGCGCATGTCTTCGCCGCGCCCTTCCTCGTGCTGCCGGCTCCGGCGGCCGTAGTTCTGCTCCTCTTGCATGTGACGACGATCATCCTGTCTCATGGGATCCTCTCCTTCTCCATCGGTGGGACGGAAACAATGCGCGACCCGAAAGGCCGCCGTGGCGCGCACAGCATGGAGGGAGCCCGCTCACAGGCTACTCAAAAGGGATCCAGAGCGGTCCCACGTATATGGCGGTACCGGGCTCATCGATTATGCGCAACATCCGCCGCTGGGAATCACCCTTGTCGAGCCACGCCCCTTTCTATAAGTCGAACTCGCTTCGTTCGGCGAGGACGGCAGGGGCGAGCCGAACCGAGACAGCCCCGGCGACCGCGGCGCCGAATTGCCGCGATTCGCGTCACCCTTCGACTCCCGGCGCCGCCCGCAGTCGACCGTCTCCACCCGCCTGGCCGCTGCCGACACCCGCACGCGGCCGAGCCGAACGCGGGCCTGCAGACGGGCCAGCCGCGTCCCTGCGCCCTTCGATCTCTCTCGATGCTCCGCCGCAGCGGCCCCATCCACGCGAGGGCGCAGCGTCGCCACCACAATGGTGCGGCCCAATCACCACACCGCCTGCGCGGGCTCGTCGCCGTGTTCGCCGGCGTGATGGCGGTCGGCCGAACCGTCGAGCCCGCCGGCGACGTGCCCCACCCCGGTCGTGCCGCTCGCCGACACCCTGTGCGCCAGCGCCGACCTCGTCCTCGCCGCCCTCGCGTCCACGCACGCGGCGATGCGAGGCGTCCCCGGCCGCGCGTCGCATCTCGCGTCACGAACGGCGCAGAAGACCGGATTGCCGCGTGCAGCGCGGCCGCGCCGTCGAGCCGATGAGAATCCCCCCGAAATGGCACCAGCCACCGGGGCCGCCCGAGTCGAACGATTCAGTCCCGGGTCCCCGCTCGCTCGCCGCTCGCCCGAAGCCGGCAGCGCGCTCAAACCCCGCGGCTCGAAGGCATCGAGCCGCGCGCGGCGAGCCGCCCCGGCGCGAATGCCGCGACATGACCCAAGAAACATCTAACTATTCACCGCGTCCCGAGCCGCCGGCGCGCACCGCCGCCGTGCATCATTGCAGCGACGCGTAGTCGAAGCCCGACTCGGTGACCAGATACACCCCCGGCGTCGTCTCGAGGAGCGGCGTCTCGCAGGTCGCGTCGATCTGCATCGCCCCGCCGTACAGCGGCCCGGGCGCCATGAAGGAGGCGTGGGCGCTGGTGTCGAGGCGGCCGGAGATCCACAGCGTCGCGCCGACCGTGGTCTTGACGACCACCAGCGGGCTCGAAGCGGCCACCTCGGCCTTGTTCCACGCGTCGCTCCACTTCGGCGACGCCGAGCTCGCGCCGATCTGGACCGTACAGCTGGCGCGGCCGTCGAACAGGCCCGAACCCGTCGCCTCGACCGACAGCGCCGCGCGGAAGGTCAGCGTCACCGGCGTGTTCTTCGGCAGGGTGTCCGAGACGACGGTGATGCGGTCCTGGAAGCGATTGGTCGTCGACGCCGAGACCCCGCTCGGAAAGCTGGTCGCGTCGACCCGCTGGGCATCGGCGTCGACGTGGCTGGTCAACGAGCCGAGGTCGGTCCACGCGTACGCGCCGGCGTCGGCGAAGAGGATCTGCGTGTAATAATAAGCCCAGGTCACGGCGGCCGGGTCGTGCTGGGCATCGGCGGAGGTCTGTCCCGCCAGCGGCCCGACGTACGACGCGCCGGCGCCCGGCATCCCGCCCGTGACCGCGTGCGCCGTCACCGAATAGTTGGGGCTCTGCGCGTGCGCCGGAGCAGCCACAGCGAGCACCGAGAGACAAACAGCCGCGAAGCTCGATAGATGATTCATGCCCGGTGAGCGCCGCCCGCCGCCCTTCGGGATCAACGTCGTCGACGCCGCGTACACGCACGCGGCTCTCTGTGATCCGGCTCGGCGCGCGCGGCCTACCCGGGAGTTCCCGGAGCGAGGGCCGGCGCCGCGGGGGGATGAGAGCCGCGGTCAGCCCGGCAGCGAGAGGGGACGCCCCTCTCGTCGACGTCGCAGATGACGAAAGCCACGTCGTCGCGCGGCTTCGATGGACCCGGCAGGCAGACGCACTGCTCGTCGAGCACGCGGATTCATCATCGCCGCATCGGTCGACGAGACGCGCCGTCGACCTCGCACGGCCGCTCCGTGTCGGCCCCCGCGCAGCACGCTCGCCCGCCGCGTCCCGTGCGAGCCGGAGCCTCGCGCTCACGCTCGCCCGCAGCGTCTCGTACGGAGCCGAAGCCGTCGGCCCCGCCGGCGCGCGCCGGCGCGCCGCTGTGCCCGCGCCATGGGCAGGCGATGGCCATCTGCGGCCAGCTCCTGTCGACCGGGTTTCCTACGCTCATCTCGTCGACCGGGCGGCGGCGACCGGGGGCGCTGATGCCCTCCGGCGCCTCGATGATGTCCGCCCGGACGGAGATTGTCATGCCCAAGGTCCTCGCATTCACCCAAGCGGCCAAGCTCGTGTCCCCGTCGATCGACGGCGGGTTCCCGGAGGGCTTGCTGCTTCAGCTCTGGATCCGCCGCACCGGCGACGCTGCCTCGCAGACGATCGTCGAGCTCGCCGGGTCCAAGTCGCGGATCGTGCTCGCCACCGACGACCGCGGCGACCTGCGGTTCGCCGTGATCGGCGGCAAGCCGGCCGCCCTCACCATTCCGGGCGGCCTGCCGCTCGAGCGCTGGGTGCAGGTGCGCGCCGGCATCGGCCCCGAGGGCAAGGCGTGGCTCAACGTCCACGGCATGGCCTACACCGACGGCAGCCTGCCCGCGCCGGGCAGCGAGCCGCGCACCGTCACGGTCGGCGGCTTCGTCGGCGAGCTGGCCCAGCTCCAGGTGTGGAAGCACCCCAAGCCGACCTCGCTGACGTGGGACCCGCCGCCCCTCGACGCCCCGCGCCTGTGGGCCTACTACCCGCTCAAGCGGACCGTCGCCGAGGGCAAGCGCCACATCAGCGAGGACCTCGGCGCGAACAAGCGCCACCTCGCCGGCAGCAGCGCCCTCGCCACCGTCTCGCACCCGGCGCCGTTCGCCGACGGCCCGGCCGCCTACTTCGTCTTCGCCGAGGACAGCGCGCTCACCAGCCTGTCCCCTGTGACAGGTCCCAAAGGCAAGTTGACGATCGAGGCGTGGGTCCGGCTCGACACCGACGAGGCCCAGCCCGGCGCGGTCGTCCAGCTCGGCGCCGGCTCGCGCCGGCTCGTGCTCGCCGCCGGCGGCAAGGACGGCGAGATCGCGCTGGTGCTCGTCGTCGGCGACAAGCACGTCCGCCTGGGCAGCGCCAAGGGTCTGCTCAAGAAGGGCCAGTGGGCCCACATCGCCGCGACCGCGATGGTCGACGACGCGGGCCTCGTGGCCGAGAGCCAGATCTACTTCCAGGGCACTGCGCGGGCCAGGACGACCCCGGTCCTCGACGCCGTCCAGCGCACGGGTCTGCGCACCCTGCTGCGCAGCCCGGTCGTGCCGGAGTGCAGCCTCGGCGGCGCCGCGCCCGGTCTGGCCCGCTTCCGCGGCGGCCTGGCGGAGGTCCGGCTCTGGCGCGCCATCCGGCCGGATCGGCTGGCCCGGAGGTGGCTGACGCGCGCCCGCGGCGACGAGGGCGAGCTGCTCGCCTGCTACCCCCTCGACGGCCTTTCCGAGGGCCTGTTCCACGACCACGGCCCGCGCCGCGGCTGGGGCCGGGCCGCCGCCGGCGTGACGCTCGCCGACACGCGCGGACCGCCGCTGCCGGCCACCACCGGCGCCACGCCGTACCGCCTCATCACCCGCGGCAAGCTCGTCCGCGAGATGGTCCCCGGCCCGAAGATCTCGAACAAGATGCTCGGGCTCGGCGGGGCCACCCAGTCGAGGCAGACCTACGTCTCCGTCCTCGTCTACGACGCCACCGTCGAGGTCACCACCGCCGCCGGCGACGGCGCGAGCGACAGGTCGCTCGAGGTCCGCGTCGACCGCCCGCTGTCCGCCTTCGTCGGCCCGACCGAGAAGCTCCAGACCACCGCGTGGAAGGCCGGCGAGACGTACGTGGTGCCGCTCAACGGCGCCGGCAAGGTGCGCCTGCGCTTCACCGCCGCCGACCTCTCGTGCCCGACGATCCGCGTCCGCGTCGCCGGGGCCCCCGGCGGCGCCTGGACCGCGATCCGCCCCGACGCCCCGGTGCAGCAGCGCCTGCGCACGATCAGCGGCACCGCGATGACGAACCCCGGCCGCGGCCGCCGCAACCCGCTGCCCGCGGGCACCACGAGCGACGACGCCGACGCCCTCGCCGGCGCCTTCCGCCAGCTCGCCACCCAGTTCCCGGCGACCGCCCCGGTCAAGGCGCAGACCAAGCCGCAGACCAAGCCGAACCTCAAGCCCACCGCGCGCTCGCTCTGGGGCGACCTCGAGGACGCCTGGAACGACACCACCGAAGCCGCCGGGGACGTCGTGGAGGACGTCGTCGACGAAGGCGAGGACCTCGTCAACCAGGGCACCGACGCCGTCGAGGAGACCTGGAACGACACCACCGGGGCCCTCGAGGACGCCTGGAACGAGACCACGGAGGCGGTGGAGGACGGCGCGAACACGGCCGCGGACGCGCTGGAGGACGTCGTGAACGCGGCCGCGGACGCGCTCGACCCCGCCGCGCTCGGCAACGCGATCCTCGACACCGCCAGCGGGGCGATCGCCGGCGCCACGCGGACGGCGAAGTCGGCCGGCGCGCTGATCCGCCGCAGCGCGAGCGACCTCGACGCCCTGCGCAAGAAGGTCGAGGGCGCGACCCGACGCGCCGGCGCCCAGGCGATCACGGCGCTGGTCGACAGCGCCGAGACCCTCGCGATCGAGGTCTCGGACCTCGCGTCGACCGGTTTGCGGTACGTCGAGATCATCGGCACCACCATCGTCGACGGCGCCGAGGCGGCCTGGCGCGTCGTCGTCGACGGGGTCGAGGAGGCGTTCGCCGCGATCAAGGCGCTCGTCGACCGGATCGCCGCCGAGCTGCGGGAGATCCTCGAGTTCCTCGCCTTCCTCTTCCTGTGGGACGACTTCCTCGCCGCCTCCGACGAGGTCCACGCCGTGCTCGACGGCGCGCTCCAGCAGCTCCGCAGCAAGACCCCGCAGCTCGGCGAGTACAAGGCCCAGCTCGCCGACGCGCTGCGCACCGGCGTCGAGCAGGCGATCGGCCAGCGCTCGGTCGGCGACCTGTTCGGCCTCGACGTCGACGCCGCCCGCCTGGTGCTCGAGCCGCTCGAGTACGTGCTGGAGAAATTCCAGGACGCGCTCGAATCGGCCGACATCGTGTTCGACCTCGCCGACGACATGACCTCCGGCCTCGGCGCGCCCGATGCGGCCGTCCTCGCCGCCGCGAACGGCCTCGCCGGCGAGCTGCCGGATCTCACCGAAGTCAGCAGCGTGCTCGGCGAGCCGATCGCGCAGCTCTTGGCCGGCAACGGGACCCTCGCCGACGGCTCGTCCTCGATCCTCGACCTTTTGTTCGACAGCGTCGTCACCCAGGGTCAGGCGGCGATCGACCTCGCCGAGAAGCAGTTCCGCGCCCGCATCAAGGTCCCCGTGCTGACCGACGCGATCGAGTCGGTGATCCTCGGCGGCCGCACCTTCACCGTCATGCGGATCGTCGCGCTGGTCGGCGCGATCGTCGGCGTGCTGACCGAGAAGACCGCGAGCGCGGCCCAGGGCAAGCGCGGCGGCTCGACGCTGGTCCGCGCGAAATCGGGGGTGCAGGCGAAGAGCGGGCAACCGCGAGCGAACGCCGACACGCGGCGGATCTTGTGGGCCTCGATGGCGCTCGGCCTCGTCAACTCGCTCGTCCTCACGGCCAAGACGGGCCTCGAGCTGGCCGGCAAGTCGCTCAAGAAGGTCTCGGCGATCCTGGCGGCCACCGGCGGCCTCTGCACCTCGCTGCGCGGCGTCCTCACCCTCGCGCGGATCCCCAGCCTGCCGCAGAACGTCCGGCCCTACACCGGCACCAACGCCGGCCTCGAGATCGTCACCGGCGCGTGGACCGTGCTGTCCGCGTACGTCACCTACAAGGTCGACGACCTGTGGCGCCCCTTCGACCTCGTGGCCTTCGGCCTGCTCGGGCTGGCCACCACCACGGTCTCCGCGGTCGCGCTCGGCACCGGCGACCTGCAGGGCGACAACCAGGTGGTCTCCTTCTCGCTGCGCTGCGGCTCGTGGGTCTCCAGCTCGCTGATGCGCCTGTCCGAGAAGTACGACGACAGCGATCGCTCGGGCCGGCTCAAGGTCGTCACCGTCGGCCTCGCGATCGTCTCGGGCGTGACCGACGTCGCCGAGGCGATCTACGGCAACGTCGACGAGGTCCAGCAGCAGGTCGGCTGAAGCGCCCGTGGCCGGCGGTCCGTCGCGGCTGCCAAGAGCCGCCTCGACCCGTCACCGACGTCGCCGACGTCAGCAGCAGGTCGGCTGAAGCCTCCGTCGTCGGCGGTCCGTCGCGGCTGCGACGGGTCCGCCTCGACCCGTCACCGACGTCGCCGAGGCCATCGACAACAATGTCGGCGAGCGCCACCAGCAGGGTCGGCTGAAGCGCCCGTCACCGGCGGCGCGCCCCGTCACCGGCTCGGCTGGTTCTGCCCGCTCGTGCGCCGAGGGCGAGGCCGGGGCGACGCACTGTCGTCATTCGCAATGATGCCAGCGCGGCGCTGCGAAGCGCAGCGACCGTCGGGGCCTCGCGCCCCGCCTGCGCGGTGCGAGCCGCCTTCTTCACGCGCCGGGCCGGCGCCGCGCGACCTCGCCGGGCCCACGGCCGGGCGGACCGTGGTCCTCGCGGGCTGAAGCCGCGGCCCTTGCGTCCTGGCCTTCGTCCGCGGCCGCGACCTCCGGCGCCGGAGCGGCGCGAGCCGGCGGGGAGCTCGCCTGCCCGCTCTGGCGGGCCCTCGCCGGTGAGGCGTCGGTGCGGGCGCCCTCGCCTCGCCGACGCGACGGCGCCCGCGGGCCGGCACGATCGCCGGCGCTGCCCGGCGGCTCCCGGGACGCGGTTGTCCGCCGAAGCGCTCCGCTCGGGGTGCGCCGACGTCGACCGATGCCGCCGCGTCGGTCGCCGCGATCGGTCGCGTCCCGCGAACGCCGGCGCCGTCCGTGGCGGCTCGACGCCGAGGCGCGTCGAGGCGGGCGCCGTCCGCTGCTCGCGAGACCGATGTGGCAGCATCGGCGACGTGTGGGCACAATGATCGATGCATACCGTGAAATGGCGATCCTGGCGTCGATCGGGGTGTGAATGCGCGGCCCCCACCGTGCGGGTCGCCGCGGTCGCGCCGCAATGTGAATGATCATATGCAATTGCCGAAATCGCCGGGCGGGCGTGGCCGTCGCCGCGACCGGGGCTCGTGCTATGAGCAATCCGCAGCGCGGCGGGCGGCGCCGACAAATCGCCGAAATTGGGGCCGAAACGGCCGCCGACGCCGCCGACGCCGGCCTCTCGCCCTCGCCGACGAAACCGCGAATTGAGGCGAACAGGGCCGTCCTGGCGCCGATTTGCCCGAGCGGGCGCGAGACGGACGATGCGATTCACCACAGTTCTTCATTGCGAGCCTCGGGGGCCCGGCGAATATTCGGACGGTCGACGCCGGAGAGAGCCGGCGCCGCTCCGAGAGACGAGAGAAGAAAGGAAACTCCCCATGTTGCGCAAGATCCTGATGCTGTGCCCCGCCCTCGCGTTCGCCCTGCCGCTGGTCTCGGCCTCGCCGTCCATGGCCCGTCCCCTCGCTGTCCCGGCGCACCCGGCCGAGTGGTGTTGGGGCGACCAGTACGAGTGCGGCCTCGAGGAACAGGAGCTGCTGCTCGCCGTCTGCACGCAGACGCAGATCTTCGTCCAGACCGGGCAGGACGACCGCGCCTACGACTGTGACACGCTGTCCGGCCCGAGCTGCCTCGCCGGCTGCGACGCCGTCGCCGGCGACAACACCGAGACCTGCCGCAGCCAGTGCGACGGCGACGGTGCGATGTTCTGCGCGCCGGTCGAGAAGAGCCGCTGGGGCGGTTACGGCCCGTGGGAGGGCATCGGCCCGGGCTGGGACGATGACGACGACGACTTCGACCACGGCAATCACTTCGACGAGGAGGAGACCCTGTTCGTCGACACCCAGACCTGCCTCGATCTCGCCCTGGAAGAGGGGATCTGAGCGCGCGCGGACCTGACGGGTCCACCAGCGCCGGTATCGCCGCGCTCGCCGCGGCGATGCCGGCGCTCGCCGTGCTGCGGGCGCGCGACGACCTCGGCCGAGCAACCGCGGCCGAGCCAGGCGACGGGAATGTGCAGACCGCCGGACCCGTGCGAATCGCGAGAGAGCAGCCCGCCGGCCCCGGGCCGGCCAAATCACGCCCACGCGAGCCCGCCGGCCTCGCGGGCGGGTGATTCGCCAGTGCGAGCCCGTCTGCCACGGGGATGGCCAATCACCAGTGCTCGCGCCGACCCCGGCGCGGGCGATCCGCCAGCGCTCGCGCGAGCCCCGGCGCGGGCCATTCGCCACCGCTCGCGCGCGAGCCCCGGCGCGGGCCATTTGCCAGCGCTCGCGCGGGCCCCGGCGCAGGCGATTCGCCAGCGCTCGCGCCGACCCCGGCGCGGGCCATTCGCCAGTGCTCGCGCCGACCCCGGCGCAGGCGATTCGCCCGTGCACGCGCGGGCCACGGGACGGGCGATTCGCCAGTGCTCGCACCGACCCCAGCGCAGGCGATTCGCCCGTGCACGCGCGGGCCACGGGACGGGCGATTCACCAGTACGCGAGCCTCGGGGCGGGCCATTCGCCAGTGCTCGCGCGCCGACCACGGAGCCATTCGCCAGTACAAGCGGCCCGCCACGGGGCGGGCCATTCGCCAGCGCACGCGCGTGCCGACCTCGCTCCCATCGCTCGGCGACGCGCAGCACGCCGCGGCCGCCCGGGCGGTCGAGGCGCACACCGCGTGGGCGATCGCCGAGCTGGCCGCGCGCCGGGGCGCCAGCGATCTCGCTGCCGCACGGACCACCGTCGCCATCGTGACGATCACGGGGGCACTGTTCGACGTCCGCGACGCCACCCGTCGCCCGGGGCGCGGCTCGGCGCCGAGCTGTGGCGAGCCCACGTCGCGGGCAAACAGCAGCGTGCCGGTGCAGGACGGGCGGGATCGCCGAGGTGGGCACCGGCCGATCGGCGGGTCGTGATCGGCGGGCCGCTCGCCGTCGAGGCGATCGATCCGGCGCGCGGCAAGGCCGAGCTCTGGGCGCGGACCTCGCGACCGGCGCTGGACGCAGAACCTGGCGGCGACGCCCACCGGGCTTTCCGCGACCGTGCCGCCGTCGTGCTCGTCCGCGCCGCGGGCACGGTCGCGTGCCTCGACGCCGCCACCGGCGAACTGACGGTCGCGCCCACGTCTTCACCGCGGCCAGCACCGGTTCGTCGCCGGCCGAGGGACGGCCGCCCGAGCTGTGTCCGTACGACCTCTGGGTCCGCCGGCGATCCAGCCGGGCGCGACGGCGGTCGACTCCGGGCGGCCGAGCTCGCTCCGCCCGGCGACCTCGGCCATCGCCGCGGCCCGTCCACGGCGAAGCGCGATCGTCGGCCTCTTCCTGCGGGCCATCGCGCCCGTCCTTTCGCGCCTCGCGGATGACGCCCGACCCGCGCCGGGCGACGGATATCCTCCCTCGCGCCGGTCCGGCGCGCCTGCGCCGGCGAGCAGGTGCAGCCGCAGCGAACCGTGCCATGAATCGGGCGAACGCATGCCGCAGCCGCCACGATTGACCCATCCGACCGCGCTCGATCCGAGCGACCCGCTCGCGCAGCTCAACGACGTCTTCCTCGAGGCCTACGAAGCGCGCCAGGAGGCCGTGCTGGCCCGGCTGGGCCCGGCCGTGGCTCAGGTCGGCGACAGCTTGTACTTGCGGATCGGCGGCCGGCGGGAGGTCGGGCCGGCCCGGACGCGGCTCTACCACCAGCTCAAGACGATCTGCCACGTCCCTCTGGCGATCCAGACCATCATCGGCGACGAGGGCGGCAGCCTCGACGAGGCCGCGCGCGGGCGGCTGGAGGAGCTCCTGCGGCGCAGCGAACCGGCGGTCGAGGCGATCGCCCGGGCCGACTTCGACGCGACCCAGCGCGCGCGCCAGCGGCGGCTGCTCGAAGCCTCGCGGGAGTTCATCGCCGAGGTGCTGGCGGCCAACGGGGTCACCGGGGACCGGCTCGTCGCGTTCCTGCGGGCGCAGATGGACGACATCCGCGCCAACATCGCCGACGCCGCGCGCGACCAGCTGCACACCACGCACGCCACGTTCTCGGCGTGGGTGGCGGAGATGAGCCCCGAGCAGTGGTCGCAGCTGCGCGTGGTGGTCGGCTCGGGTCACATGGACCGCACCGGCAACCTCGCGGCGCAGTACTTCACCCGGGCGCTGGGCGATCGCTGGGAGGGCCGGTTCGAGCGCGAGGACCACGAGAACCCCGAGCGGCGGGTCATGACCTCCGAGGACGCGACCGACGAGCAGAGCGCGTTCGCCTTGCTGGCGACCCTCGTGTTCGACAACCGCACCTCCAACGCCTTCTTCGGCGACGAGAGCCGGATGGGCCGCGACGTCCTGGCCGACCCCGCCGAGCGCGAGCTCCTCGAGATGTTCGGAGGCCAGCCCCAGGCCCCGACCTGAGCCGCCGCGCTGCCCGACGCCGCCGCGCGCGAGCGGGCGAGGTTCGGCGAGCGGCCCGAGGCCGCGCCCGCCCGTCACTCGGCGACGATCTCGAAGTCGATCGGCCCCAGGCTGCCCGCGTTCGTGACCTCGCTCGAGCAGGCCGTCAAGCCGACGATCATGTCCATCTCGGCGCGCAGCTCGATGCAGTCGCCGGCCGCGCTCGCCGGCGGCGCGATCGTCATCTTGCCGGTCGCCGGGTCGAAGCGGACGTCCATGAAGATGTTGAAGGTCGAGCCGATGCTGTCGGCCTCGACCCCGAACGCCGACAGCGGCCCGCGCAGGTTCTCGTAGCAGCTCGGGTGCGTGCCGTCGTCGCCGCGCAGCCTGCGGTACATCTCCGGGCTGCAGGGCGTGAGCACCAGGTCGTGCCGGCCGACGTCGTCGCGCCCGATCGTCCACATCGGCCGCTCGCGGTTGCTGTAGAGCACGTCGCCGGTCGACAGGTAGAGCTTGTCGGCGTAATCGATGCTGCGGCCGGAGCTGAGGTGCTCGCGCAGCTCGTCGCGGGCCAGGCTGTAGAGGTCGCACACCTGCCGGCCCTCGGGGTCGATGATCCGCAGCAGCTGACCGCGCGCGATCGTGAAGGCCACCCCGGACTGCCTGGCGATCCGGTAGCGGACGCCGGGGCGCGGCTCGACGACCTTCGTCGCGGTCGCGACGGCGTGGTACGGACAGCCCGACGTCGCGGGGGTCGGCGCGTCGTGCAGGTCCATCTCGCCGCGCGGGTGGAAAGGGGCGTGCCAGTCCGGTTCGACCTGTCGCCCGCTGTACTGCCGGGCCTCGCTGTCGCCGCCGAAGTCGTCGAGCGCCGGGTTGATGTCGCCCTGCAGCGCGCGGTCCTTGTCGCGCACCACCGCCTGCATCCGCTCGTACTTGCCGGTCTCGCGCAGGCGCTCGAACTGCGCGTGCGGGTTGAAGACCAGCGCCGGCCACGGGAACCGGCGACTCAGGCGAGCGCTGCCGGGGTGGAGGCCGACGATGAAGTACGCCGTGCCGGCGTAGCTGAACGAGAAGTGAGGATCGTCGGGATCGCTGCTGACCGACGGGTCCCACGGCGCCGCGTCGGCCTCGTGCAGCGCCTGCAGTTGGGCCCACAGCGCGCGCTCGAAGGCCTGCTCGTCGAGGTCCTGAGGCCCGGTGAAGATCGCCACGAAGGTGGCGAAGGGGCCCTCGATCTCGTCGAGGCCGCCGGTGAACGCCGCCAGGTCGCGCGCCAGCGCGGCGGTCGCCGCCGGGCTGCCGAGCGCGTCGTAGACCCCGAGGCGATAGCTGTTGTTGTGCACCGCGCTGCGGGCCCCGACGCACGGGTAGTGCGGGTCGAGCACGAAGGCGCGGAAGGCCCCGTGCATCGCCGTCGCCGTGAGGTCGGCCTGGGCGTCGCCGTCGGCGTCGACCCGCAGGAGCCGCTCGGGATGGGCCGGATCGGGGCGGTAGAAGCGGCTCGGCCGCTCCGCCTCGTCCGGTGGGCCCGGCGTGAGCGACTCGGCCGCGACAACTGTCCGTTCGTCGCCCGGGTGGAAGTCAGACATGATCGTCCTCGTCGCGGGCAGGGCCGCGTGGCCAGAGCGCCGGGCCGGTCGCGAACGCGGCGGACGCAGCCATGGCCGCGCCGCCGCTCCGCCGCAGCTCGGGGCGAGTGCCGCGATCGCGCCGGTCCTCCGCCGCGCTCGCAGCGTCGCGCGTCGGTCCCATGGGGAGCCGACATACGCCCTCCTCGCGCCTTGCCACCCGGTCGGATCGCCGCGCGAGGACGGGTCGAAGCGCCCCGGTGCCGGCGCTAGTTGTTGGGCTTGCCGTCGTTGGCCTTGAGCTGCTCCTCGCGCTCCTCGAGGCGGTCCTCGCGGTTCTCGAGGCGCTCCTGCTTGTTCGCGCTGGTGTCGGGGTCGGCCTGCTTCTCGTCGATGCGATCCTGGCGGCGATCGATGCGCTCCTCCTGGCGCTCCATCGCGTCCTCGGTCCGCTCCTTGCGGTCGAGCTTGGTCTGGGCGCAGCCGGCCGCCGAGGCGATGGTGAAGGCCAGGGTCATGAGGACGGGTGTCTTGAACTGCATGGTGTGATCCTTTGTCGAGCGCGATGGCGCTGGTGTCGTCGTGACTGGCGCCCGCGTGAAGCCGCGCGACGCCGAATGGTGACAGCGGAGAGGCGCGTCGCGCCTCATCGCGCGCCGCACCGGAACAGCGCGCCCCCCGGTCGGGACGGGGAGCGCAGCCCCGGCGAGAGGCACCGGGAACGTTGCGCCTACAGGTCGATCGTCGTCCGTGAAATCATCCCGTGAGCTGCTCCCATTGCCCTTTGACCGCGGGGCTGTCTCCCGGGCAAGATTGTATGTGCAGTTGCGTGCGTCGCCGTTCCGCCTATCCGCCACCGACGCCGAGGAGCCGGCCGTCCGGGCGGCTGGGGTGATGTTCGCTTTGCGCTGGCAGAAGCGACGCGGTCTTGGGCGCACGCCGCGCCGCCACGAGGAGGCGGCTCACGGCTCGCCGGAGCCCCGTGGGGCGAGGGGCGCCGTGCAGCCGAGGTGGCGGCGGCGGTCGAGCCCGGTGCGTCTCGTGATTCGGGCCGACGGCCGCCGACGCGGAGGACGATCGACCGAGGGCGAGAGCCGGCGCCGCTCGGCGACCTGTCACGCGTCGTGACAGGGGAGCGACAGCGACTCGAAGAGCATCGAGCCTCTGTCGTCGGACCCGTGCGCCCGCGACCCGGGGTTCTGCTCAATGCGTCGCCTGTCGCCGCCAGGCCTGCGGCGAGTGGCCGGTCCAGCGCTTGAAGGCCCGGTGGAACGCGCTCGGCTCGGAGAACCCCAACAAGTAGGCGACCTCGGAGATCGACAGCCGGCGGTCGGCGAGGTAGCCGCGGGCGAGCTCGCAGCGCAGCTCGGCGAGCTGCTGCTGGAAGCTCGTGCCCTCGCTCTGCAGGCGGCGGTTCAGCGTGCGCACCCCGATCGCCAGGCGACGGGCGATCTGGTCGCAGGTCGGGGTGCCGCCGCGCAGCTCCTCGCTCAGCGCCTGCCGCACTTGCTGGGTCGTGTCGCTGACCGGCGGCAGGCGAGCGAGCACGACCGCGGCGGCCCGCTCGAGCACGAGCCGCAGGCGCGCGTCGGCGCGCGGCTGCGGCTGCGCGAGCACGGCCCGCGGGAACCGGACCACCGTCTCGTCGGCGTCGAAGCGCAGCGGGCACGCGAACACCCGCCGGTACTCGGCGAGGTGGCCGGGCGCGGGGTAGCAGAAGCTGATTTCGCTGGCGACGAAGGCGTCGCCGACGGTCCCGCGGAAGCGGGTGAAGATGCAGGCGAGCGTGAACTCCACGGTGTACGGCGCGACGAGGCCGAAGCTCGGCGGCAGCTCGAGGGAGAGGCGGCCCTCGACCTCGTCGACCTCGAAGCGGAGGCGGAAGTCGCCGCGGACGATCCGGAAGTAGCGGGCCATCGCCGCGATGCCCTCGCCCAGGGTCGCCGACTCGTTGGCGATGTAATCGACGACGTCGAAGTGACCGAACGGGATGACCTCGGCGGCGTGCAGCGCCAGCGCAGGGTCGCGGCTGCGCTGCAACGATTCGCGCCACAGCGCGGCCCGCAGCGCCGGCGCCAGGCTGTAGTCGGCGTCGTCGGCGGCCCGGCGATCGATGCCCAGATCGGCGAGCAGCGCGTCGACGTCGACCCCGGCCAGGGCCGCGCCGATCAGCGGCGGGCACACTGCCGTATTGAGCGGCACGTCGAACGCGAGCGGCGGTTGCGACGTGACCGCGGGTTTGTCGGACTCGGTCAAGTCTTTGACGGGGTCGGTCATCGCCGAGGGTGCCGCGCCGAACTACGGTAACAGCATGCCCACGACCGATCCAGCCGCGGCCCGCGTCGCCGCCGGCCGTCCCTCGCTCGTCCTCGCGCTCGCGCTCGTCGCCGCCGGCTGCGGCGTCGCCGATGCCAGCCCGTCGCATCAGGCGCCCGCGACCGCGCCGAACCCGTTCATCGGCGCCACCGCCCCGAGCGCGCCGCAACAGCTCGCCGGGCGCGTCGAGGAGCGGCTGGTCGCCGGCTCCTACGTCTATCTGGCGGTGCGCGACCGCGACGGCGCGCTGCGCTGGGCCGTGGTCCTCGGCGACGCGCCTCCGCTCGGCGCCGACGTGGCGCTCACCAGCACGGCCCGGCGCACCGACTTCCACTCACCGCGGCTCGGGCGCGACTTCGCCGAGCTGCACTTCGCGGTCCTCCGTTGATCTCAGGAGCCATCCTACCATGTCGATTCGCACGATCGCCCGAACCATCACCCTCAGCCTCGCCCTCGCGGCCTGCAGCGAACCGGGGGCCGACACCGACCCCGGCAGCGAGAGCTCCGGCAGCACCACCCGCGACGATTCGACCGGCACCGGCGAAGCGGCGTGCGTCGAGGACGACCTCGCGCCCACCGTGTTCGCCGGGCCCGGCTACGACGCCGACAAGGGCGGGCTGCTCGAGCCGCTGCAGGACAAGTACGTGGCGAGCACCACCGTGCTCGTGCTCCGGCCCGAGAAGGCGCAGGAGTTCTCCGCCACGGTGGAAGCGATGATCCCGGTGCTGGTAGCCAACCCCGGCCTGGTCGGCTACGCCACCGCGACCTCGATGAAGTGCGGCACGGCCCGCACCATGGCGGTGTGGCGCGACCAGACCGCGATGATGAACTTCGTCACCTCCGACGAGCACGTGGCCGGCATGCAGCGCACGCAGGAGTTCAGCACCACCGGCACGGTCACCTCGTGGGAGGTGACGCGCGCCGAGCTGCCGCTGACCTGGGACACGGCGACCGCCAGGGCCACCGCGGCGACGCCGTCCTATTGACCAGCGCGCGCCGATCGCCGGTCGCCCCTCCGACCGGGCGCGGCGCTCGCCCGTGCCGAGCCGGACGCGCCGTCGGCCCGACATGACCGCGAGGACATGTCCCTTCGTGCTGCTACTTCGCCGGGACCACCGTGACGACCGAGCACGCATGGGCTCCATCGTCGTGAACCTCTCGCTAAACATGCGGCGTCGTCGACGGGGGGGACGACGCCCGCTGGCAGACTCGCGTCGAGCAGGTCGGGTCTTCGTCCCCGGGGCCGCGAAGGTCGACCGGCTCGCCGGAGGTAGTGGCCGGGCGAGCCGACGCCGCCGCTCGCGAGCCCGTCGACCGGAGCCAGGCTCGCGCCCGAATGTCCCGCGCGCATCCACGCGCACCCTCGCAGCGCCGCTCCATTTCGCCCAAAAAAGTCGCAATCCCGGTGAAGTTTTGCCGGTCTTGTTGTTTTGAGAAGGCGGCGGTACCGTCGTCCCATGAAGCCCTGCACCCGCTGCGAGCGCCATGTTCGTGTCTCCGAGGTCGTGTGTCCGTTCTGCGGCGCGACGCAGCACGAGGTGAGCGCGACGGTGCGGACCTGGGCGGTCGGGCTGGCGATGCTGGGCGCGGCGTGCGGGCCGGCCAAGGAAGACTCGGCCTCGGGCAGCGGGAGCGAAGCGACCAGCGAGGCGACGACCAGCACGGAGCCGACGACGACGACGGCGCCGACGAGCAGCGGGAGCGACAGCGAGGCGGGCACGGGCACGAGCACGAGCACGAGCACGAGCACGGACACGGGCGGGACGGCGAGCAGCACCGAATGCGCGAGCTGCAGCGATTCGACCGAGGGCGGGGCGTTCATCTACGCGGCGCCCGACATGGGCGGCGGGGGGATCAAGGAGTGCGACCCGTGGGTGCAGGACTGCCCGATCGGCCAGAAGTGCGTGCCGTTCTCGGGCGACGGCGACACTTCGCCGGAATCGCTGCACTGCGCGCCGGTGGCGGAGTCGCCGGAGCAGGCCGGCGATCCGTGCGTGGTGCAGGGATCGGGGACGGATCAGACCGACAATTGCGACGTCGGGCTGTTCTGCTGGCTCGACAGCTGCGTCCCGCTCTGCACCGGCACGCCGGACGCGCCGGCGTGTGCCGATCCGGCGAACGGTTGCACCATCGCCAACGACGGCGTGTTGACCCTCTGCCTGCCGAAGTGCGACCCGCTCACGCAGAACTGCGAGGCCGACGAGGTGTGCCTGAACACCGGCGAGACGCAGGAGTTCGTGTGCGTACCCGACGCCAGCGGCGACGGCGGGCAGGAATTCGACCCGTGCACCTTCCAGAACAGCTGCGACCCGGGGCTGATCTGCCTCGATCCCGCGCTGGCGACCGAGTGCGAGGCCCAGGCGTCCGGCTGCTGCCTGAAGTTCTGCGACCTGACGATGCCGACCTGCACGGGCGCCGGCGCAGAGTGCATGCCGTGGTTCGAGGGGGGCATGGCGCCGGCGGAGCTCGAGGACGTCGGGGTGTGCAAGCTGCCGGAATGAGTTGTCCTTCGGGACAGCTCGCCCGGGCCACCGGGCCGCGCCGTGGAGCTGCACGCGTCGTGACGGATCGCGCCAAGCCGCGCGGCCCGCGTCAGGCCGCCACGACCGCGCCGAGGCGCGCCGGTAGCCGCACGCGCACCGTCGACCCGGCGCCGAATTCGCTGTCGACGAAGATCTCGCCGCCCATCATGCGACAGAGGCGGCGGCTGATCGCCAGGCCCAGGCCGGTGCCGCCGTAGCGGCGCGTGACGTCGGCGTCGACCTGCGAGAAGCCGGCGAACAGGCGCTGCATCTGCGCGGGGGTCATGCCGATCCCGGTGTCGCGGATCGTGAACTCGATGCAATCGACGCCGAGCGGCGCGTCGTCGCCGGCCGTGTCGAAGTCGCGGGCGCGCCCCGGGCGACGCTCGACCACCAGCTCGATGCTCCCGCGCGTCGTGAACTTGCAGGCGTTGCCGAGCAGGTTGAGCAGCACCTGGCGCAGCCGCGTCGCGTCGGACACCATCTCGCCCACGCCGCTGCAGCGGCAGCGGTAGCGGTTCTCGTTGCGGCCCACGAGCGGGCGGATCGCCTCGCCGATCTCGACGATCAGCGCCTCGAGGTCGAAGGCCCGCAGGGAGAGGTCGAGCTTGCCCGCCTCGATCTTGCTGAGGTCGAGGATGTCGCTGACGAGGGTGAGGAGGTGGTTGCCGGCGGTGTGGATCCGGCGGACGTCGTCGGCGAGCCCGTGGGCGTCGAGCGCGACCAATTCCTCGTGGAGCATCTCGCTGTAGCCGAGGATGGCGTTGAGCGGAGTGCGGAATTCGTGGCTCACGCTGGCGAGGAACATGCTCTTGGCGTGGCTGGCCGCGGTCGCCTGGTTGCGCGCGTGCTGCAGCTCGGCGTTGAGCTCGCGCAGCGCCTTGACCGAGCGGTTGCGCTCGACGGCGTAGCGGATCGACCGCTCGAGCTGACGCGGGCCGAACTCGCCCTTGACCAGGTAGTCGACGGCGCCGGCCTTCATCGCCTCGACGTCGAGCGAGCGATCCGACTGCCCGGTCAAAAGGACGATGGGGACCGTGCAGCCGCGCCCGACCACCTCGCGCAGCAGCTCGAGCCCGGTCTTCTCGCCGAGGCGATAGTCGAGCAGGCAAAGGTCGGGGCCGCCCGACAGCAGCGCCTCGACGCCGTCCTCGTAGCAATCGGCCCACCGCAGGACGTAGGTCCCCTCCCCCAGCTCCTCGAGCATCTCACGGGTCAGCAGGTAGTCGTCCCGATCATCTTCGACGAGCAGCACCGAGACCGATGTGTCCACGCATGAACCTCCGTCGCCCCCGTCACGAGGGCCGATGCTCGCCTTCGGCCGCGCGCCGTTCGGGGACCCACACGCGCAGCACCGTCCGGCGCACGCCCTCCGTCTCGACGAACAGCTCGCCGCCGAGCCATCGACACATTCGCCGACTGGCCGCGATCCCCGACTCGGTCCACCCGCCCCGCGGCGCCACCCCGGGGTCGGCCTGCGGGATGCTGGCGAACAGCAGCTCGAGCTGCGCCGGCGTCATCCACAGGCCGCTCGGACGGATCGCAAACTCGACGCCGCTCGCCCCCTCGAGCGGCCGGCGCACGACCGACAGCTGAATGCGGCCGCGCCGCGCGAACTTGCAGGTGTTGGCGAGCAGCGTGAGCAGGACCCGCCGCAGGTGCGCCGGGTCCGTCTCGATCGCGCCGAGGTCGCCTTCGCAGGCGACCTCGAGCGTGTTGTCGTTGTGCCCGACCAGCGGGCGGCTCGCCGCCACCACCTCCTCGACGAACGGCGCCAGCGCCAAAACCCGCGGCTGGACCGCCGGCGCCTCGCTCGCGCTCGTGCTCAGGTCGAGGACGTCCGTCAACAGCCGCTCGAGCGTGCGGCAGGCCTCGCGGACCTCGCGCGCGTAGCCCTCGGCGACCGCGTCGCGGCCGGCGAGGCGCGCCTCGATGGCGTCGTTGCAGGCGACGATGGTCCCGAGCGACTCGCGGTAGGCGTGGCTCACCGCCGTGAGCAAATCGTTCTTGGCCTGGTTGGCGCGGACGGCCTGGTCGCGGGTCAGCTCGAGCTCGCGGTTCAGCACGCGCAGGGCCGCGAGCGACCGCGACCACTCGAGCGCGTAGCGGATCGACCGCTCGAGCAGGTCGGCCCGGATCCGGCTCTTCACCAAATAGTCGGCGGCGCCCAGCCGCGTGGCCTCGAGGTCGAGCCGGCGCTCGTCCTGCGCGGTGAGGAAGATGATCGGCACCTCGACGCCGGCGCTCGCGCTCTGCGCCAGCAGCTCCATCCCCGTCCGCTCGCCCAGCGCATAGTCGAGGAGACAGACGTCGAACGACCCCTCGACGAGGCGCGAGAGCCCCTCCTCGAAGGTCTGCACCCACGTGAGGGCGCATTCTGGGTCGTCGATCTCCGAGAGCAGCGCCTGCGTCATGATGAAGTCGTCCTCGTCGTCCTCGACGAGCAGCACCGAAATTCGTCGCCTCATAATCGCCGCCCTCGCCGTCAGACTACCCTCCCTCCGCCGACCGCGGGGCGCGAACAGGACGGACAGCCGGGTAGCGCCGCCCCCACCGGTCGGCTGTCCGGCTGCGGCGGGGCGGCCGCTACGGCGGAGGAACCTCGACGATCTGGAACCAGTACGCGCCGAGCACCTTCATGATGTCGACGAGCGAGTCGAACGTCACCGGCTTGATGATGAACGAGTTCACGCCGAGGTCGTACGTGCGGTAGATGTCCTCTTCGGCCTTCGACGTGGTCAGCACGACCACCGGGATCCGGCGCAGCTCCGGGTCGCTCTTGATCACCTTGAGCGCCTCGCGGCCGTCCATGCGGGGCATGTTGAGGTCGAGCAGGATCATGTCGGGCCGCGGCTGGTCGCCGCCGGCGTACTTGCCCCGCCCCTGCAGGTACTCGAGCAGGTCCTCGCCGTCGTCGACGAAGCGGATGTCGTTGACGAGGCGGCTCTCGCGGAGCGCCTCCTCGGCGAGCATGCGGTCCTCGGGGTCGTCGTCGGCGATGAGGATGGTGATCGGTCGACGCGTTCTCACGTCCGCTGGCTCCTTTCGGGCTGCCGGACGGGCAGCACGATCGTGAAGGTGGTCCCCTCTCCCGGCACGCTCGCGACCTTGATGTAGCCGCGGTGCTGCTCGACGATCTTGCGGCACACCGCCAGGCCGACGCCGGTGCCCTCGTACTTGCCGCGGCCGTGCAGGCGCTCGAAGATGCTGAAGATCCGGTCGTGGTGGCGCGGCTCGATGCCGATGCCGTTGTCGCTGACGTGGAGCTTCACCATCTCGGGGTCGTCGGGGCCGCGCTCGGCCGGCGGCACCGGCTCGGAGGTCACCTCGACCACCGGCTTCACGTCGGGCCGCGTGAACTTCAGCGCGTTGCCGATCATGTTCTGCAGCAGCTGCCGCATGTGCACCGGGTCGGCCTCGATCACCGGCAGCTCGCCGATCTTGACCTCGGCCTCGTTCTCCTCGATGCGCACCTCGAGGTCGGACAGCACGCTCTTGGCGATCTTGCCGAGGTTGACCTTCGCGTAGGCCTGCTCCTTGGCCGAGATCCGCGAGAACATCAGCAGGTCGTTGATGAGGTCCTGCATCCGCTTGGCGGCGTTGCGGATCCGCTCGAGGTAGTCGCGGCCGGTCTCGGCCAGCTCCGCCTCGAACTTGTCGCGCAGGCGGTCGCTGAACGCCTGGATCTTGCGCAGCGGCTCCTGCAGGTCGTGCGACGCGACCGACGCGAACCGCTCGAGCTCGCGGTTGCTGCGCTCGAGCTGCTGCATGTAGTCGCGCAGCTGCTGCTCCGCGTAGCGCTTGGCCTCCTCGGCCTGCCGCTCCTGGGTGACGTTGCGGGTGATCAGCACGACGCCGATCGAGCGGTCGCCGTCCATGATCGGGCCGAGGCGGCTGGCGTAGTTCTCCTTGCGGCCGTCGGGGTACATCGCCACCGTCTCGTACGCGATGAGCTTGCCGGTCTCGCGCACCTCGTCGTAGCGGGCCCGCATCGGCCCCTGCTCCTCCGGCGCGGCGAACGCCAGCATCGGCGTGCCGATCGTCTCGGCGACGGTGAGGCCCGCGGGGACCCGGTTCACGCCGTTGAGCACGCCGTGCTCGTCGGTGGTGAAGACGATGTCGTGCATCGTCTCGAACACCGCCGCCAGCCGGCGCCGGGCGTCGTCCCGCTGCTGGCGCAGCTCGTCGAGGTCGGTCAGCTCGCGGACGGCGACCACCAGCTGCCCGAGCGACGGATCGAGCGCAGCGTCGCGGCCGCACCGCAGCACCACCGCGCGATAGCTGGCCCCGGCGCAGCGCAGGCGGCAAGCCAGCTCGACCACGCTCCCGTCCTCGCCGGCTGCCCTCGTCATCCCGGCCGAGACCCGCTCCCGCTCCTCGGGATGGACCTGATCGGACAGGGATACACCGACCAGCTTGGCGCTCGTGCTCTCCAGCAATTGCGCCGCCGGTTGATTGAGCGCGGCGATCCGACCCTCGCTATCGACGCAAATGAGGGGCTCGTGGGCGAGGGCAAACAGCGCGGGATAGTGAGGCAACCAATCCTCCCTGACGTGCTGTCCTCTATACCAGCGTTTCGAGGGACCGAGAAGCGCCGAACCCACGCATTCGAGTGCGGTGAGTCGCAGCGCCCGACGGCGCGGTAGCGAACCGGTCATTGCCGGTCCCGCGGCCGGGGCCGCCTCGGCGAGATCAGCGGTCCGAGCGGCGTAGGCGCGCGTAGATCGGGCGATCGGGGTGCACCGTCGCGGTCGGTCGGATGCCGACGTCCTGGCCCGGCAACAGCTCGATTCGGAATCGCGACAGGATCAGGGCCAGCGCGGTGCTCAGCTCGTAAAGCGCGTAGCGCTTGCCGATGCACGCGCGCGGCCCCGCACTGAATGGGATGTGTGCATACCGGTGACGAGCCCGCACCCGCTCGGGCGCAAATCGTTCGGGACGAAAGGCCGTCGGCTCGTCCCAAAACGCCGGGTGATGGTGGCAGAAATAGGCCGAGAACATGATGAAGCTGCCCGCGGGGATCCGCCGCGCCAGCAGGACGTCGTCCTCGCGCGCGACCCGAGTCTGCGCCCAGATCGGCGGACGCAGCCGCATGACCTCGTCGAAGACCATTCGCGTGTAGGTGAGACGATCGAGGTCCTCGATGGTGGGCGCTCCGGTGAGCCCGAGCCCCGCGACCTCCTCGCGCACCTTCGCGTACACGTCCGGATGCCGGCCGAGGAACCACAACGTCCAGGTGAGGATCAGCGCCGTCGTCTCGTGGCCGGCGACGTACTGCGTGACGATCTCGTCGCGCAGCTGCCGGTCGCTCATGCCGTCGCCGGTGCCGTCGTCGCGCGCCTCCATCAACAGCCGCAGCAACGTCGGCTGCGCCTCGGGCCCGGCCTTCCGCGCGTGGCCGATGATGTCGTAGACGATGCCGTCGAGGGTCCGCAGCGCCCGGCGGAAGCGCAGGTTCGCCGGGGTCGGGACCGCCAGCGGCAGCGCCATCGCGCCGCGGTTCATCCGCTGACCGGCGATCTCGAGGCTGTCGGTGACCGCCCGCGACGAGGCCGCCTCGCGATCGCTCAGGTCCATGCCGAACAGGGTAAACCCGACGATCCGCTGCGTGAGGTGCATGATCTCCGCGTGCAGATCGAGCACCGCGTCGTCCCGCCGACGCGCCTCCCACTCGCCGAGCATGTCCTCGACGCAGCGAGCCATCACCGGCACCATCCGCCGCAAGTTGTCCATGTGAAAGGCCGGCTGGGTCAGCTTGCGCTGGCGGACCCAGAAGTCGCCGGTGCTGGTGACGAGGCCGTTGCCGAGGAGCGGACGGATCGGGTCGTAGCCCTTGCCCTTGTAGTAATTGTCGACCCTCGTGTGGAGGATCCGCTCGATCGCGTCCGGGTGAGCGGTGAAGATGATCCGGCTGCGACCGCCGGTGGGGATCTGAAAGAAATCGCCGTACTCTCGCCAGCAGCGCTCGACGTACTCGAAGATCCCCTCGCGGAGGATCGCAGGCAGCGCGCCGACCAGCGGATAGCCGGCAGGACCGGGCAACCGGAGCAGCTGCTCCGATCGAGGATGTAGGATCGTATTCATGTCACCTCCCTGGGTCGGTCTCGAAGCGGAGCGGCCCTGTGGCGTACCAACGATGAATGCAACGGACGAGCCGGGACAGGGTGGCCGCGAACGGATCGCGGGCCCCGAGGCGGTCGAGATCGTGCTGCAGCAGCCGCTCGTAGCCCTGGCGCTGCGCCTCGACGAAGTCGCGCGCCTGCGCGGGCGAGAGGTCACGCTCGAGCAGGAGGACCGCGTTCGACACCCGGCCCGCGTGCCCCTCGCGGCGCTCCTTCTCGGCGCTCTTGAGGTCGTTGAGCAGCCGCTGCGACAGGTAGAGGTAGCGCTCGACGTTGACGATCCGCGGGTCGCCGTGGCGCCGCGGCCGGTCGAGCCGCCGCACCAGATAGGCGGCGGTGAGGATGCTCGGCAAGGTGGTGCTGTGCGCGCCGGTCTCGATGCACTCGACCAGCGAGCGCGCCTCGGCGTCGCGCGACATCCGCTCCTCGGCGTACATGGCCCGGAACACCTTGGCCGAGCCGACGCGGAACCACCGGTGCTCGTCGGGGTGGCCCGCGAGCGGCGCGAGCAGGTCGCACAGGCGCTGGAAGAACCGCACCTCCGGCGTGTCGCCGAGGACCGCCGGCGGCTCGTCCTCGCCGTAAGCGATCAGCGTGTCCCAGTCGACCGGCGTCTGCGCCTCGCGCAGGAACTTGTCGCTGCGATCGTCGAACCAGAACCAGAAGGCGCTGACCAGGGCGATGGCGAACACCTCCTCGCGGCCGTCGACGTCGGGGTCGACGCAGGCCTCGGCGACGTAGAGCCCGTCGGCCGCGTGGTGCACGGCGAAGTCCTCGAATTCCGCGGCCCAGGCCATGATGCGGCGCAGCAGGACCTGGTCGACGGCGGCGGCGATCCGGCTCATCCTAGGCCGCTCCTTCCGGGACCGCGGCGATGCACGGCTGCCAGGGCCAGTTGCGGCGCAGCGCCGCCCTGATCCCGCCGACCGCGAAGGCCTGCGTGTGCGTGGTGAAGTGGCTGAGCAGCGGCCGCGGACCGAACATGTCCGGATGGCCAGGCCAGGTCCCGTCGGCGCGCTGCGTCTCGGTCAGGTATTGCAGGGCCCGATCGACGCGCGCGGGGTGGCGATCGACGATCGCCTGCAACGCCAGGCCGGTCGCGCTGGCCGTGCTCGCGCCGCCGGCCTCCGGCGACCAGCCGCCGTCCTCGTTCTGCCGGGCCGCCAGCGCGTCGACGCCCGCGCGCGCCAGCGGGTGGTCCGGCCCGAGCGCGCGCCCGATCTCCGCCACCGCGTACGGCTCGCCGCGGTACCAGCTCGCCGCCCACACCCCGCGCCGCTCGACCTCCGCCGCGAGCCACCGCCGCGCCGCCTCCACCGCGATCCGGTGGCGCCCGCGGTAGGCGTCGAGCGCCGACAGCACGTGCGCGACGACGTCCTCCACGGGCGGGTCGTCGCGGAATTGCCAGGTCCGCCACAGCCCGTTGTCCATCTGCACCCGCGCGAGGTAGGCGAGCGCCCGGTCCTTGGTGCGCTCGCCCTGCAGCGTGCCGCGCAGCGCCAGCATCACCGCGCCGGTGGTGTCATTGTCGGATTCGACGCCCGAGCGGAAGGGCCAGCCGCCGTCGACGTTCTGCGTCGCCTGCAGGAAGTCGAGCGCCGGCTGCATCGCGGTCGCCACGAACGCGGGCAGCCCGGAGAACGCGCGGACGATCAAGGACGTGTCCCAGACGTCGCTGGTACAAAAGCGCCAGCTGCCGTCGGCCTGTTGATGCTCGACGAGCTGCGACCGCAGCACGAACCACGGGTCCGACGTCGGCGCCGCGATGCACAGGGCGATGTACGCCAGGGCCGTGCTGATCGGGTTGAAGAAGAACCCGGAGCGGGGCGCCTGCACATGCACCAAATCGAAGCCCGCCGCCTCGACCGCGGTCTGCCGACCGGCCCGCGCCTGCAGCAGGATGTGCAGCGCGATCAGCTCGACCTTGCTCCACTGCTTGTGCTTGGCCTGCGTGCAGCGCTCGTACTCCCGCGCGACCAGGTCCCGCAGTTCGTCCTCGGACCGGCGGGCCCGCACCTCGAGCCCGGCGTGCAGCGCCAGGGTGTGCAGCAGCATCGTCCGGCTGGCCAGCACCGGCGCGTCGAGCTCGGGCGCGGTCAAGTCGACCACCCCGCCGCCTCCGCAGACGATCCGCCGCAGCGTGTCCTCCAAGAGAAAGGACACCGGGTGATGCCCCTGCGGCGCCGCCGATTCGACCCACGCCCGCGCCCGCGCCACCGCCCGCCGATCGAGCCCCCCCGGCGTGTGAGCCAGGGCGTACCCCGCCAGCGCGGTCTCGAAGATCCGCCCGTCCGGGGCCACCTCCCACGACCCGTCGGGCCGCTGCAGCGAGACGCAATGCTCGACCGCCAGGCCCACGCACGCGGCGACCCGCTCACTCAGAGGATGCGACGCCCGCGATGATGATTGTAAAGCCTCGCGAGTCGCTTCGCCCGAAGGAGATTCGTGCCGAATGGCGCTGCCACGAGGACTCCGCGCGTTGATTGTCACGTGATGGTCCTATCGCATGGGTGGTTTGGAACTGTCAAGTGTGTGATCCAATTCGCCGTAGTCGTCCAGCGAGTCCAATGTTTGTCAGTCGGCGAGTCCAAACGCTATGCTTCACTCCAGCGCCGCGGAGCGGCGAGCCGCGAAGGGCCCGTCCACCGTCGCCACACTTTTAATAGTGATCGAAATGTCGGCACGGATCACGCTCCGCCGACGAATTTTGTCGTCTCACGATTAAGGCGCCAACACCGCGGCGCCGGGGAGATTCGCGGCTCACTCGTCGCAGGGCCGAGGCGAGTCCTATGAACAATGTTCGAATGACGTTCGCCCCTCCGCGCCGCGAGGCGGGCATTCCTCGCCGGGGCCTGCCGCGGCGGCGCTCGCCCCGCGACGGCAGATCCAGCCACACGTCATTCATGATGCCAACCTCGGGCCGCGTCCGCGGAGACGGGGACGACCCGATCCACGACGGCGAATCGAATCCCCGATCGCCTTTGTAGAGTGAATCGCCAGACATCGAGCGAAACCCGATGCCGACTCGGGTGGCCCCGAGAGAACCTTTGTCGAGACCCACCCGTCAGGTCGCCCGACCTGCCGCCACGGCAGGTCGACCTCGTCTGCGAAGACGTGAACCGCGCACATTCATGGCGACAGCGCGGGGCAACGACGGGCCTCCCCACGCCCGACGGCCTCCGAAGGCCCCCGATCGTACGGACTTATGACGGCGGGATCATTGATCGATGTCGCCTGTGCGCATTTCCCGACGGCAGCGCCTCGCCGGCGCCGGCCGGTCCGCGCCTGAAGGATCGGGCCGTTCGCTGCCTGCGCTCGCAGATCCTGGAATCGACGCTGGCGATCCTTCCTTCTGTGGGCACCTCGGGGTCGAGGTCGATGCGGCGGACGGGACGTCGACTCCGACGAGGCGGAAACTCGTCTCCTGGAGCCGGGCGGAGTCCGATCTTTGGCGGAGCGACGACCGGCCGCGTTCGTCTCGGGCTCGGGGTCGACGCTGACGTCATTCATCGGGCCGCCGGGAGCGGGACGGCCCGAGGCGGCGGCGGGTCTGCATCCGTCGGTCTTCCGATCGACGTCCGTCCGCCGCCGCCGCGACCCGGGCCGACCCGGGCCACCGTCGATCGTCCTCCCCGCCCTGCCCGCTCCCGACTTCCGCACGGACGAGCCGCTGCCGAACACGATCTCCGCCTCGCCGACAACGCCAGCGCCCAGCGGATCCTCGGGCTCAGCCAGGAGCAGATCGCCGGCGAGGCCTCGCTGACCCCGCGCTGGCATGCGATGCACGAGGACGGCACCCCCTTCCGCGATCGCGGCGACGGCCCGCTGTTCGACCTCCACGCCGGCCAGCCCCCGTCCGGCGCGGTGCTCGGGATCCACAAGCCCGACGGGCAGTTGACGTGGGTCGCGGTCAATCGCAGCCGCTGCCCGCCGAGCCCGACCGCCCGCGCGCGGTAATCTCGTCGTTCTCCGACATCACCGATCGCCAGAACGCCGAGCTCGAGGAGGACCGCGTCCTCCGCCAGGAGCAGGCCGCTCGCCGGCGGGCCGTGCTGCTCGCCGAGACGAGCGAGATCCTCGCCTCGCCGCTCGACATCCAGCGCTCGCTCGAGGTCGTCGTCACGCGCCTGGTCGCCGAGCAATTCGACCTCGCCGTGATCGAGCTGTTCCGCGACGACGGCGGCATGGGGCCCGGTCACCCGGTCTACGTCGCCGCCGAGGACGAGGCGCTGGCCCAGCGCTACGCCGAGCTGCGCCGGCGCCGGGCGGTCGAGCCGACGAGGTCGAAAAGATGCTCGAGGTCTCGAACATCACCCGCGGCCACCTCGCCGTCGCGCTCGAGCCGGTCGATTGCGCGGCGCTGGTCCGCGAGGTCGTCGCCGGCCTCGCCGAGGAGCTGGCGCGGGCTCGCTGCGAGGTCCGGCCGATCGGTGCGGCGGCGATGCGCACGCACGCTTCGAGCAGCTGGGCCTCGCCGACCGGCGGGATCGCGACGGCCGACGCCGGCTCGGGCGGCGGGCTCCCGAGCTCCTGCGGCGCCGGCCCGCAGCCGCTCGCCGCCGACAGCAGCAGGCTCGTGAAGACCGCGAGGCCGCACCGATGCGGACGCATGGGCATTCGCCCTCGAGTATCACGAAACGAGGCCCCCGTCGCCACCGAGCCGCCTCCGTGCGGTCCCGAGAACATCGCCGCCCGCGGCGAAATCCGCGATCTCAGGGGCTCGCCGACGCGACGCGCCTACCACGGCCAGGGCAGGAGCGTGCTGCAGAGGAAGTTGTCGTCCCACGTGTCGGGGTCGGCGAACTCGTGCCACTGCACGCAGCGGTTGCCGCGGTCCGGCCCGTCGTACCGCCAATGGAAGAACCACTTGCTATGGGTCGGCACGCACAGGTAGTTGTCCGACCAGGTGTGCGGGTCGGCGGGCTCGACGACCTGCGTGCAGCGCATGCCCTCGATCGGGCCGGACATCGACCACTGCGCGCCGATGTCCTTGTCCGAGCAGAAGTAGTTGTCGTCCCAGGCGTACGGATCGGCGTGCTCGGCGACCGAGATGCAGTGCTTGCCCGGGATCGGCCCCCACGCCGAATACGACAGGGTGAGGCGATCGCCGTAGAGCGACTGGATCCCGATGACGTCGTCGAGCCGGAGGTTGGGCTTCGGCTCGTCGTAGAACGCGTACATCACCGCCTCCTCGTCGTCCGAGTGATCCAGGCCCAGCGCGTGCCCGATCTCGTGGAGCGCCACCGAGCGCAGATCGACGACGCCGTCGCCCCCGCCGAGCGTCCAGGTCTCGGCCTCGTCGAAGTGGACGTCGCCGAGGATCCCGCTCCCCGGCGGCCACGCGTGGGCGAGCACGCCGCCCTGCCCGTCGAACGGCCAGTTGTCGCCGTGATTGCCGGCGCCGAAGCTGATCTCGATGTCGGCGTCGTCGTCTTCGTAAAACAGCAGGTCGGTCACCGCCCCCCAGCGGGCGAACGCCTCTGCGACCACGGCGCGGATGTCGTCCTGCGACAGGTCGGCGCTGAAGTTGCGGAAGCGGTAGAGGACCTCGTTCGAGCCCCAGGTGGAGCCGGACGGGGCGAATTGCGAGGTGCCCTTGAGCGGCCGCGGCTGCGCGTAATCATCGGGGATCCCGCAGCGCGGGGCGGCCATCAGCCGCTGGGTCTCGGCGTTCAGGGTGCCGTCGACGACCAGCCCGTGCGCCTCCTGGAACCGCGCGACCGCCTCCGCGAGCACCTCGTCGAACACCTCCGGGTCCTCCGGCTCGTGGTCGAGCACCGGCTTCCAGCCCGGCAGGCGCTCCAGCGCCGGGTTGGGGAAATAGCCGTACTGCTTGAGATAGGCGTACGCGCGCGCGACCTTCTCGCCGCGATCGCCGACCGCCGGCTCGAGGACGGGCACATCGGCGAGGTCGTCGACGAGCGGGGCGACACCCACGCCGGTATCGTCGTCCTGCGCGGACAGCTCCTCGCCCTCCACACACGAAACCGTGACACCGAGACAGGCCACGGCCACGAGGCCACGGCGCGCGAGACGACCATGAATCGCTGAAACCATGCGTAATTCTCCTTATTTTCTGTACAAAGAAATGCCCCGGCAGCGCCGGGACCGGGTCCAGCGAATGTGCGGCGCGTCGGCGCGGTCCGGATCATCGCCGCGATCGCCGGACCGGGCCGATGCCCGGCAAACACCCCGCAATCGCGCCCGCAGCCCGGATCGGCGCCGCCGTTGCGATCCGCACGACCGGCGGCTGCACGGCACGAAACCGCATGGCTCCCCGCCGCGCCCTCGACGCGAGCGGTTCGCAGCGCGAGCCGCCCCCGCGGTTCGCGCTGCCTACAGACCCGCGATGTGCGAGCAGATGACCACCGTCACAGCGAGGGGTCGGCGCCGACGACCGGACGATCGGACGATCGGACGTGCCAATGACGTCAATGTCTACTCGCGGCGGATCGCCGTCGTCCTCGCCGCGCCGCCGCGTCCGCACTGCGCATGTCCGAAAGGCCAGCCCCCGAGCGGCGCCGAGGACGCGAGCCTGGCGCGAAAGGACAGGCGCTCACCGGTCTCCCCGGCGACCCGGCGCCCCGCTCGTGCGGGCCGTCAGTCGACCCCCATCACCAGCCCCTCGATGTCGTGCTTCTGCGTCACCGGCACCAGCTCGTCGACGACGCGGCAGACCAGGTGCTCGCGCACCGACGCCGGCAGCGACGCGTGGTAGTCGCGCGTGACCATGAGGTCGTGCAGCGCCGCGTGCCCTGCCCCCGGCGAGTCGACCCCGAGCACCAGCACCGGGCGGGCGATCGGCGACGGGTGGGGCGTGCCGCGGTGGATCGTCAGCGCCGACCGGCACGACACGTCGCCCATCCGCGGATACTTCTTGACCCCCGCCGCCGCGTAGCGCGGCCACTCGGACGCCGGCGGGAACATCTGGTGCGGCCACGCGCGCCCGTCCTCCCACTGCGTCCCGACCGCGATCTCGAACGGCCCCATGTCCGGCGTGACGTCGACGCCGGTCAGGTTGAACGCCAGCGACGTGATCCGCCGCTGTTCGTACGACTCGGGCGACGACGGGAAGTCGCGGTGCCACGGCTGCCCCTTCGCGCCCTGGAACGGCACGTCGAACCCGATCTCGACGATCTCGTAATCGTCGCCGAGCACCGCCGCGCACATCGCCGTGATCCACGGGTGCGTCACCAATTCGACGAACCCGCCGATCTCCTGCGGGTGGACCTCGACGTACCAGCGCCGCGGCCCGCGGCCGACCGCGCCGCCCGGGCGCTGAATCGCCTTCCAAAACGCCGTCATCATGTCCTCGCGCATCTCCTCGGCCCACGCGCGCGAGAAGGCGCCTTGCAGCCCGACGATCCCGTCGCGGTACAGCGTCGTCACGTCGCCATCGATGTCGGCCGCCCGGTCGCTCGCCGCTCCTGTCGCACTCGACATCGAAGCAGCCTAACAGAGCGCTTCCGCGCGACCAGCCGGCGGCGGCGCCGCCGAATCGACGGATGTCCTTCGGGACATGCTCGGAAGAGCCGCCGGCGCCGGCCGCCAGTCGTCGGCTCGCGTCGCCGCCGCCGAGGAGCGCGCGCTCGTCCGCGAGCTCGCGCCGGCGGCCTGGGCGTCGCTCCACCGCCTGCCTCGGTCCCGCCCCCAGCCCCGATCCGGCCGCGGCGAACGCGGTCGGCGAGCGGCGGCGAAAAATTCGCAGCTCATGACGGAAGCGAGGGCGGGCGGGCACGAGCGCGGCGGAGGTCGATCCTTGCCCTTCTCCGCCCGCACCGCGCTCTTACCGCTCTCCGCTCTCCTTTTGCCCGCCTGCGTCCCCTCGATCATCGTCGGCGACCCCCAGGACAGCGACCCCGCGCCGGGTACCAGCGAGGCCCCGCCGGACGCGACGACGACGACCCTCAGTCCGACCACCAGCGCCGGGCCGCCGGCCACGGCCAGCGCGACCGACCCGGCCAGCACCGCCGACACGCTCGTCAGCGCGACCGACGACGCGACCAGCACCACCACCGCCGGCACCACCGACGCGCTCACCAGCGCGACCGACGACACGACCAGCACCACCACCGTCGGCACCACGGACGACACCACCGGAACGGCCGGCACCACCACCACCACCACCGGCGCCTCCACCACCGACGGCGGCACCACCACCGTCGACCCGAGCGACGGTACCACGACGGGCCCGAACCAGGACCCGCTGGCCGGCTGCACCCTCGACGCTCCGGCCGGCACCCTGGTCCAGGGCCCGTCCGAGTTGGGGCCGTTCAGCTCCCAGCGCGCCTACTTCGGCTGGATCGGCGTCGACGAGCCGTTCAGCCCGCGCATCGTCCTGCTCTCGCCCGGCGCGAACGCAGCGACCGAGCTCGCCAACGTGACGGGCAGCTCCGGCATGGTCGCGGATTATGCGGTCTGGACGGACAAGTCGCTCGAAGAAGGAGGCTGGCCCGGCACCTGGAACGCGTTCGCCGCGGTCTACGACAAGGGGATGATGGTCGATCTCCCCGGTTCGGCCGTCACGATCACCGAGCTCGCGGGCAACTGGGACGTGGCCGACCCCGCCGATCCGCCGCGCCTGGTCGGGACGATCGCGGGCGCCATCTCGGGGTCGTTCAACGCCGTGTACTGCGACAAGCTCATGTCGATCATCATCGTCGAGTGAAGCCCCACGCACCGCGGCTTCACCTGTCGCGGCGGCCGCGGCTCGAGCCGCGCCGGACCTTCGAGCTGTCCCCGCGGACAGCTGCCGAGACTCGCGCCTCGCCCCGCTCGGTTCACGAACCAGGCGCGCACCGCGGCCGGGGCCCGGCGCAATGCCCTCCGCACTCGACGGCAGCGCGCGCGTAGCCGACCGCCTCGTCCACCAGCTGCCTGAAGCCCTCGCTCGCCAGGGCCGCGCGGCGCTCGTCCGCGGCCATCATCTTGGCCCTGCGCTTGAATTCCTTCAGTCGATCGCTGGGGTTCACGTCGCGGTCCTCCTCGCCGAGAAGGTGGGCCAGGCGCGCAACCCCTGCAAGTGCAACGAGCCACACTGTAGGACGATTTCGCATGTCCAAGAAAGCGTCGGGCCCGGCCGCTCGCGGGCGCGTCGTCGCGCGCCCTCACGCCGATCGCTCTCCCATCATTGAATCGAATCCGCCCCGACGTCCGGGCGCTGCAGCACGTGCCCGTGGCAATGACTGATGCAGTGGCTCACGCACTGCGCCCCCGCGGCCAGGCGGCGCTCTCGCTCCGAGGTGAAGACCCACAGCGTCTTGGTCGAGTCGATCCGCTCGAGCTCCGTCCGGGGTGTCCGCCGCAGGATCAGCACGCGGGCCACCTCGTCGGTCGTCTCGAGCAGCGTCGTCTCGCTGTCGAGCGCGAACGGCCGGCGCGAGTGCAGGCTGACGATCCCGAACAGGTGCGCCAGATCCAGCTCCTCCAGGCGGTCGGCGAGCGCGTCGAGGAAGTCGCCCGCCGCCCGGATCGTCTCGATCTCCGCGCGCGCGTCGATGTGATGCTCGGGCAGCGGCAGCAAGAATTCCAGCGGATACCAGCCCTTGCCGCTCGCTCCCCGGTCGAGCTTCCACAGGTACGGCAGGTGACCCCGGCAGTCCCGGGCCCGCTTCGGGCGCATGGTCGCCATATCGCCTTCGAACTCGCGGAGGATCAATTCGTCGTCGGCCAGCTCGAAGTGCTTGTGGATCAGATGGATCCCGACGCTGCTCTCCAGGCCGTACTCGGTGATGACATTCCCGAGCCGCGCGACGTCCTGCACCCGGCGCTCGAGCTCGTCGCGCGCGATGAAGAAGTCGTTCAGGCGCCGGAATACGTCGGGATCGTACTCCACCAATTTCATTTCGCCGAGGTCCAGCATACCTTCGCTCCGACTGTTCCTCGTCCGAGGCTTGTCGAAGATCGCGCCGACGCAACCAACGGAGCAAGGGGAACCCCTACGCGGCGCAACCGGGCGCGCCCGCTCCAGCTGCGCAGCCGCCGCGGCGGCCGCGAAAACGCTGCAGTCGGCGCCTGCGCTCGACTCCGGCCGCGGGCCTCCGAGGCGACACGGACGCGAACGAGCGCCGCGCCGCTCGCCGGCGAGCGGACCCGGCCCGACGAAGTCGCGCGCCGGCCGACGTCGTCGGCAACACATGTCCCATGGGACATATTTTCGATGCTCGCGCAGCTCGGGGTCGCGACGGAATCGTCGCTGCCTGTTTGCCGTGGTGGGTTCATCGCGAACGCGCGATCGATCGGCGGTCTTGTCATTCCCGGTCGCTGCGGCGGACCGCCCCTCGTCGGCGCGCCCTCTGCCCGGCGAGCTCAGCCGGTGCCGACGCGCTGGTGGAACAGCTCCTCGAGCGCCGCCGCGACCGCGCGGATCCGCGGCACCTGGCGCAGCTCGCGGTGGTACACCAGCCACACCGTCACGGTGGGCAGTGGGTCGTCGACCTCGATCCGCACCACGCGGTCGAGCTCGCGGCCGACGACCTCGGCCAGCATCGTGATCCCCTGCCCGCGCTCGGTCGCCTCGACGATGGCGAGCATCGAGTTCGAGCGGAACGGGAAGTGCTTCGCGCCGCGCTCGACCAGCCAGTCCTCGGCCGCCTTTTGCCGCGGCGCCGGGCCGCTGAGGCCGACGAAGTCGTGGCGTTCGAAGTCTCCCGGGCGCAGGCGGGCGCTGCGGAGCCGGCGCTCGACGTACGACTGCGACGCGTAGAGCCCGAGGCGGAGCACCCCGAGGCGGCGCTCGATGAGCACCTGCGACTCGGTCCGCGTCGTACGCAGCCCGATGTCGGCCTCGCGGCGCGCGAGGTCGGCCAGCCGCGACTCCGACATCAGCTCGATGCAAGTCTCGGGGTGTTTGCGGCGAAATTCCGCCAGGCCCTGGGTCACCGCGCGCACGAACCCGTCGCCGACCGACAGCCGCACCGTGCCGGCCAGCCGGGAGGCCTGCCCGCCCGCGTCGCGGCGGACCGCCTCGAGCCCGTGCTCGAGCTCCTCGGCGAGCGCCACCAGCCGCAGCGCGTCCGGCTCGATCGACGTCCCGGCGCTGCTGCGGTGCACCAGGGTGCTCCCGAGCGCGGACTCGAGCGCCTCGATGCGGCGGGCCACGGTCGAGGTCGACGTGCCGAGCACGCGCCCGGCGGACAGGAAGCTGCCGTGGCGGTGCACGGCGAGCAGCACGCGGAGGTCGTCCCAGGTCGGCGTGGTGGTTTCCATGAGCGCAAAACGGTTTAGCAGAAATGCCCATCGCTGCGAAGCAACCCCGCGGCCATCATCCCGGTCGGAGTACGGCAAATGAATCCACGCGTGAGAGGTCGGGGCGCGGGCGCGGCCCCGTGGGGCATTCCATTGTTCGCGCTGGTGGTCGCCTGCGGCGGCGAGGGGGGCGACGATTCGACGACCGGCGTCGGCGAGGACGCGGGCGTGACCTACTGGCAGGACGTCGCGCCGATCTTCTACAACCGCTGCGTCACCTGTCATCAGGCCGGCGGGATCGGGCCGTTCGCGCTCGACGATTACGCCGAGGCCAAGCAGTGGGCCGTCGCGTCGGCGGCGGCCGTCGAGGCGAAGACGATGCCGCCGTGGCTGGTCACCGACGACGGCTCGTGCGGCACGTTCGAGGGCTCGCGCGCGCTCGCGCCGGCGGAGATCGAGACGATCCGCGCGTGGGCCGACAAGGGCGCGCCCGAGGGCCAGCCGCGCACCGACCTCACCGTGCCGGAGGTCGAGGTGTTGACCGACGCGGTCAAGTACGAGACCCCGAGCTTCGTCCCGAAGGCCGAGGGCACCGACCTCGCGGCCTTCGACGAGTACCGCTGCTTCCGCGTCGAGACCGGGCTGACCGCCGACCGCTTCCTCACCGGCTACAGCGTCGAGCCCGGCGTGCCGGAGATGATCCACCACGTCCTCGTCATCACGGTCGATCCGGAGGCCCCCGGCGCCGGCGGCGTGAAGAACAAGGACATCATGGAGGCCCTGGACGCCGAGTCGCCCGACCGCGACGGCTGGCCCTGCTTCGGCGCCGCCGGCGACGGCGTGCAGCCGCGCGGGATCCCGGTGTCGTGGGCGCCCGGTCAGGGGATCAGCGAACTGCCCGCAGGCACCGGCTACCGGATCAGCAAGGACGACTGGATGATCGTCCAGGTCCACTACAACCTCACCGAGGAGGCGCTCGCGGGCGTCGAGGACAAGACGGCGTTCCACGTCCGCTACGCCGACAGCGTCGAGCGCGAGGGCCACTTCTTCCTGCCCGACGATCTGCTCAACAGCCTCGCCACCGACGACCCGGTCGAGCTCGCGCCCGGCGAGGCCTCGGTGAAGTTCAGCTTCGACTTCGCGCCCGGCGACATGCTGAAGTACGCCGGCGCGACGTCGGGCGAGCTGCTCGGGGTGCTGCCGCACATGCATCAATACGGCCGCAAGCAGCGGGTCGAGCTGATCGAGGGCGACGGCGCCCCGCAATGCGTCGCCGACGTCCAGCGGTGGGACTTCAACTGGCAGCTGTATTACTTCTACGACCAGCCGATCCCGCTCACCCTCGATTCGAAGCTGCGGATCACCTGCGACTACGACACCCGCAGCGCGAGCGAGCCGGTGCTGCCGGGCTGGGGCACCGGCAACGAGATGTGCCTCGCCGGCGTGTTCATCGTCCCCGACCTGTGAGCCGCGGGCCCGCCGGGGGCGGCACGATCGCCGGACTTGCCGCCGACGATCGTGCCGCCGCTCGGCCTTCGCTCACGCGACCCCGGCGTCGCGCCGGGCCTGCTTCGCCGCCGCCGCCTCGAGCAGCGCGCGCACCTCGTCGAGCAGGGCCGCCTGCGAGTAGCTGCCCTTGCGCAGCACCCGATGCACGCCCGCGTGGAGGAACTCGGACTCGCTCGCGGTCAGCTCGCGGGCGGTGATGACGATGACGGGGATGTCGCGCCAGCCCGGCTCGGCGCGCATGGTCTGGATGACCTCGAAGCCGTCGACCTCGGGCATCATCAGATCCAGCAGCACGACGTCGGGGACGGCGCTGCGCAGGGCGCCGATCGCCTCGCGGCCGTTGCAGGCCTCCCGCACCGACCAGTGGGCCCGCTCGGCCAGCCGGCGCAGCAGCTCGCGGACGTCGGGCTCGTCGTCGACCACCAGCACCGACCCGGGCACGCTCGACTTGCGGTAGCGGGCCAGCGTCGCCAGCAGGCGGTCGCGATCGATCGGCTTGAGCAGGTAGTCCGCGGCCCCGAGCGAGAAGCCGACGTCGCGGTCGCTGACGATCGTCATCACGATCACCGGCACCTCGGCCAGCTCCGGGTCGCGCTTGAGCGCCGTGAGCACCGCCCAGCCGTCCATCCCGGGCATGATGACGTCGAGCGTGATCACGTCCGGCGAGATCTCGCGGGCCAGCCGCAGCGCCTCGGCGCCGCTGCGCGCCCCGATCACGCGGTAGCCCTCGCGCGCCAAGAACCGCGCCATCAGCTCCTGGACCACCGCCTCGTCGTCGACGACCAGGACCGTCGAGGCGCCCTCGGCGGTCCGCTCGACCTCGGCGAGCTCGCTCCACTCGTCGGGCCGCTCGAACACCGGCGGGACGAACCTGCGGGCCGGCAGCGTCACGGTGAAGCTCGAGCCCTGCCCGAGCACGCTCTCGACCGTGATGTCGCCGCCGAGCATGCGACACAAGCGGCGCGTGATCGCCAGCCCGAGGCCGGTGCCGCCGAACCGCCGCGTGGTCGAATCGTCGGCCTGGGTGAAGGGCTCGAACAGCACGCCGAGCTTGTCGGCGGGGATGCCGATGCCCGTGTCGCTGACGACGACGCGGAGCTCGTCGACGTTCGCGGCGACGTCGACGGCGCGTACGGCCTCGAGCCGGATCTCGCCGCGGCTGGTGAACTTGGCCGCGTTGCTGAGGAGGTTGTAGAGGATCTGCCGCAGCCAGGTGCGGTCGGTCTGCAGCACCCCGACGCCGGGGTCGACGTCGACGAGGAACACGCTGCCGTTCTTGCGCGCCAGCGGCGTCAACGCGGTCGTCACCTCGCCCGCCAGCTCGGCGAACACCACCGGCTCGATGTGCGCCTCCATCTTGCCGGCCTCGATCTTCGACAGGTCGAGGATGTCGCTGATGACGGTCAAGAGGTGCGTGGCGGCCCCGTGGATCTTCGCCAGGTCGCGCACCACCTCGCGCTCGCCGGCGGTCGCCGCGTCGTCCTGCAGCAGCTCGGTGTAGCCGATGATCGCGTTGAGCGGGGTCCGCAGCTCGTGGCTCATGTTGGCCAGGAAGGTGCTCTTGGCCCGGCTGGCCTCGAGCGCGCGGTCGCGGGCGGTCGACAGCTCCTCGTTGAGGCGCTGCAGCTCCTGCTCGCGCTGCATCAGCTCGGCGGTGCGGGCGTGCAGCCCCTCGATGAGCTCGCCGAGCTGCGACACCATCGCGTTGAAGGCCCGCGTCAGCTCGCCGATCTCGTCGTGCGAGCCCTCGTCGGCGCGGGCCGTCAGGTCGCCGCCGCGCATGCGCGTGACCGCGGCGGTGAGCCCGAGGATCGGCCGCGACAGCACGCTGCCGACCGCGAACGCCACGCCGGTCACCAGCGCCGCGATCAACATGGCGACCAGGGTCGCGTCGCGGTCGCGCGCGGCCAGCGGCGCGAGCAACGTCGCCGCCGCGATGCTCGCGCCGACCTGCAGGCCGTCCGGGCCCGACGCCCGCAGCTGCATCACCAGGTCGTCGGGGAGTTCGCGCGCGCTGGCCACCGAGCGCGTCGCCGCGTCGGCGCCGACCCGCAGCAGCGCCTCGCCGTCGGCGGCGAACACCAGCACGCCGACCCCCTCGCCCGCCACCGCCGCGAGCTTGTCGAGGGCGTGGCGCAGCTCCTCGTTCGCGTAGCGGACGCGCAGCGCCGCCGCCCTCGCGCCCTCGCCCGCGACCACCGGCGCCTCGACCTCGAACGCGTCGTCGCGCAGCCACACGCGCACGCCCGCGCCCGCCCCGTCGCCCGCGACAGACGGTGCGGCGCCCGCGTCGCCCGCCGACGCCCACACCTCGCCGTCGTCGCCGAGCAGCGCGGCGAAGGTGGCCGGCCTGAACTCGCGCCGCACCAGCGCGGCCACGGCCTCCGCGGCGCGGCGCCGGCCGTCCGTGTCCGCGCCGGACAGCAGGTCGCCCTGGCGAGCGTCGCGGGTCGCGAGCGCGCGCACGTCCGCGACCGCGTCGCCGACCAGCTCGGCCGCGGCGACCGCGACGCGCCCGAGCTGCGACTGGCCGCGGGCCTCGACCTCCGCGCGCAGGTCCATCCCTCCGAGCCCGACGTGCAGCCCGACCCCGCCGAGCGCGACGAACAGGAACGCGACCTGCAGCTTGGTGGTCAGCGGGTACTGCTCGAAGTCGCGGACCACCAGCAGGAACAGACCGACCATCCCCGCCGACGTCATGATGTACAGCCACGTCTGAAACAGCGGGAAGACGGCCTGAAACGGCGGCTGCATCGCGTCGGCCGCGATCAGCGCGATGCCGATCAGCGTGACGACCAGCATCGTGCGGTTCACCTCGCGGAAGGACAGCACCCCGGGCGCCAGCGCCAGCGCCGTGATGAAGCCGGTCAGCGCCAGGCTCCCCGCGGTCCCGTGCATGAGCATCGAGCACACAATCACGGCGACCGTCATGACACGAACGGCGATGCGGACGGCGCCCTCGAGGTCTCCGGCCCGCGCGCGAGGAATGACCCTGCGGGCGTACACCGCGACCAGGCCGAGCAGGACGGCGATGATGCCGTCGAGCTGCCACACGTGATCGAGGAAGATCGTGATCCCCGTGTTGCCCACGGCCGCGATGAGACAGGCGACGATCAGGAGCTGGGCGCTCTGGACGATCCGGCGCTGCAGCTCCTGGGCGCGGGGCGACGCCGCGGCGCGGGGGGTCTGATCATTCATCGCGAGGCATCCGACATGCCGGCGAGCGGGGCGCGCGAGGGGCCTCCCTTGCCCCCCTTGCCCACATTCACCGCAGCGCGCGTGAATGTCGCGGCCGAGACCGACGAATTGTCTTGGCGGCCGTACCGCCGGCTTGGTACGTTGATCCGAGCGGGATTGCGGCCGAGACGGGCGAGCGGCGCCCCCGGATGATCCCGGGTATCGTCGCCGACCGGCACGGCCGCGACGAATGATCGGAGAGTTGGAGTGATGATAGATCGCAAGCGGGCGTGGAAGCGCGGACTTCGGGCGGTGGGAGCACTGGTGGCAGCGGCGACGGGCCTCTCGTGGAGCACCGTCGCCGAGGCGGGATTGCTGTCACCCAGCATCACCATCCGCGAGCGTGTCGACTTCGTGGTCACGCTGTCCGACGACCAGGACTACACGGTCGTCGGGCGTTTGTCCATGAAGCTGGGCGGCGCGTGCGGGCTCTTCGAGGACCGGACGCTGCAGGTGCTCCTGCACGGGGGGACATACGACCACGAGTACTGGGACGGCCCTCCGATCAACGGCGAGCAATACTCATACGCCGACTACATGACCGAGCGCTGCTACGCGGTCCTGGCGCTCGACATGCTCGGGGCCGGCGCGTCGAGCGCTCCTCCCGGCGATCTCGTCGACCTGGCGGAGAGCGCCAGCGCCCTCGAACAGGTGCTGGCGCAGGTGCGCTGCGCCGGCCCGTTCTGGGACCCCCTGTTCGACAAGATCGCCCTCGTCGGTCACTCGATGGGCACGATCACCTCGGTCTACGCGCTCGGCACCTACGGCCCGATCGCCGACGCCCTGGTGGCGACCGGCTGGGCTCACGCCCCGCGCATCATCCCCATCGACCCCGAGGCCTTCGCCGAGCCGCTGCAGCAGCCCTACGTGGTCATCCCGCCGCCGGTCCGCGAGCTGCTGTTCTACTACCCGCCGACGTCGGATCCGGACGTGATCGCGTACGACAACGCCAACATGGTGTCGGGCCTCCCGCGCGGGCTGATGCTCGACGTCCTCGACATGATGACCGCGCTCGCCATCGGCGACCCGGACGGCATCCACGCCCTGTCGCGGGTCGACCAGGTCGAGGTCCCGGTGCTGTCGCAGCTCGGCCAGTACGACATCCTCGCCTCCGCCGACGTCGCCGCCCAGGAGGCCGCGTTCTACAGCAGCTCGCCGGACGTGACGGTCGAGGTCCTGCCCGACATCGGCCACGACCTCAACCTCCACCTCAACCGCGAGGTCGGCTGGGCGCAGATCGACGCCTGGCTCGCCGCGACGCTCGGCGATTAGTCGCGGACGCAGGCGCCCGGCGCGACGAATGGCGGTGCGTGGATTCGCCGCACCGGGCGGGCCGGGCGGTCGAGCGAACTGGAACGCGGCCAATGTCCATTCGCGATCGCGGGCTGCGCCGCTCGCGAGGTGCAGGCGAGTGCGCGACGACCTGTCCCCCGAGACAGGCGCCCGCGCGGCGAGCACGCCGGACACGCGCCGCGGTCCTCGCCCAGCGCCGAGGCTCCCCGAGAGCGCGAGCCGACGCGCTCCCGGAGGTCGAGCGCGCCGCGCTCGTCAGCGCGAGGTCGGCACCGCGTAGCGCAGCTCGACCAGCCCGCGCGGGAAGCGGGTGACCGCGGTCAGCTCGAGCGGCCCGGGCAACGCCGCCGGCAGCAGCGGCGCCCCGGCGCCGAGCACCACCGGGATCACGCCGAGCCAGATCTCGTCGAGCAGGCCGCGGCGGGCGAACTGCGCCACGAGGTTGCCGCCGCCGACCAGCCAGATGTGTTTGCCGCTCGCGGCGCGGACCATCTCCTCGTGCACCGCGCCGACGTCGTCGGCGGTGAAGCGGATGTCGGCGCCCGGAAAGCCCGGCAGCTCGCGGTGGGTGAACACCCAGGTCGGGATCCCGGCGTACGGCCACGCCTCGAGCTTCTCGCCGAGGACGAACTCGTAGGTCGCCGCGCCCATCGCCAGCGCGCCGACGCCGGCGAGGAAGGCCTTGTAGTGGGCGTCGAGGCCCTCGACGTCGTTGAACTGAAACAGCCATTGCAGGCCGCCGGCCGCGTCGGCGATGAAGCCGTCGAGGCTGGCCGCCACGAAGTACTGGGTTCGCGTCATGCGACGAGGGTGGCAGCGAACCCTGACAGGACCTGTCAGCAATTTTCCGGCATCATGCGCGCATGCGGTCGAGCCGGCTCCTCGCGCTCCTCCTCGTGCTCCAGCGGCGCCAGCGGGCCACCGCGGCGGAGCTCGCGGAGGAGCTCGAGGTCTCGGTGCGCACGCTCTACCGCGACGTCGCCGCGCTGGTGGCCGCCGGCTTCCCGCTGTGGACCGAGCCGGGGCCGCACGGCGGGATCCGCCTGGTCGAGGGCTGGCGCACGCGGCTCGACGGGCTCACGGCCGAGGAGGCGAGCGCGCTGTTCCTGTCCGGCGCGCCGCAGGCGGTCGCCGACCTCGGCCTCGGCGCGGTCGCCCTGTCGGCGCGCGCCAAGGTCGACGCCACCCTGCCCGCGGAGCTGCGCGACCGGGCCGGGCGGATCCGCGAGCGCTTCCTGCTCGACGCGCCGGCCTGGTTCGCGCGGCCCGAGCCGCTGACGGCGCTGCCTGCCGTCGCCGCCGCGGTGTGGGAGAGCCGCAGGCTCGAGCTGCGCCACGGCGGGCGGCCCGCGAGCCGCCGCGTCGACCCGCTCGGGCTCGTGCTCAAGGCCGGCACCTGGTACCTGGTCGCGCGCTCGCGCGGCGAGGTCCGCACTTATCGCGTCGGCCGCATCGACCACGCCGAGGCGCTCGCCGAGACCTTCGCGCGGCCCGACGACTTCGACCTCGCCGCTTGGTGGGCCGCGTCGTCGGCCGCGTTCGACCAGTCGCTGCTCGTCTATCCCTGCCGCGTGCGCCTGTCCCCCGCGGCCCAGAAGGCGCTCCCGCGGGTCGTCCCGCACGACGCCGTCGGCCGCATGCTCGCCGCGGCCGGCCCGCCCGACGCCGAGGGCTGGCGCGAGCTCGACCTCCTGCTCGAGAGCGAGGAGGTCGCCGCCGACCAGCTCACCGGCCTCGGCGGCGGCGTCGAGGTGCTCGGTCCGCCGGAGCTGCGCCGGCGCCTGCACCTCGTCGGGCTCGAGATGGCCCGCCGCAACGGCGCGTGCTGACGATCCCGCCGCGATCGGCGGCGCGCATGCCCTCGTCGAACGCCCGCGAATGCCCGTGCGCCACTCGGCCCCACCGTGACGGCCCGCGTCACGATCGCCGCGTCCGCTTCGCTGCAGGTCGTCCCCGCGGCGGGTGCGACCGCGCCGACGGCTTGCTACCCTCGCCGCCCTTCGGGAGGTCAGGACATGAGGAATTTCGACATCGATCAGGCGACCGCGGTGGAGACGGCGCGGGCCGTCGCCGCCGGCACGATCTCGGCGCTCGCGGCCTGCGAGGCGGCCATTGCCCGCATCGAGGCGCGCGACGGATCGATCCACGCGGTGGTGGTCCGCGACTTCGAGCGGGCGCGCGCGGCGGCGCGGGCGTTCGACGCCGCGGGCGACGCGAAGCGGGGCTTGCCGCTCGCCGGCGTGCCGATGACGGTCAAGGAGTCCCACGACGTCGCCGGCCTGCCGACCACGTGGGGCTTCGCCGACTTCGCGGGGCGGCCGGTCGCCGCCGACTCGCTGGCGGTCGCGCGGCTCAAGGCGGCCGGCGCGATCATCCTCGGCAAGACCAATGTGCCGGTCGGCCTCGGCGACTGGCAAGCCGTCAACCCGGTCTACGGGCGCACGCTCCATCCCCGCGACCCGTCGCGCACGCCGGGCGGCTCGTCGGGCGGCGCCGCTGCGGCGCTGGCCGCCGGCATGGTGCCGCTCGAGCTCGGGTCCGACATCGGCGGATCGATCCGCGTGCCCGCGCACCTGTGCGGCGTGTTCGGCCACAAGCCGACCTACGGGATCGTGCCGATGACCGGGCACGCGTTCCCCGGCACCGACGGGGCCGAGCCCGAGCTCGCCGTGCTCGGGCCGATGGCGCGCAGCGCCGCCGACCTCGCGGTCGCGCTGGCCGCGATCGCCGGGCCCGGCGACGATTCGGCGTATCGCCTGAGCTTGCCGCCGCCGCGCCGCCGCGCCCTCGCGGAGCACCGCGTGCTCGTGCTCGACGCCCACCCGGCCGCGGGCACCGACGCCGGCGTCCGCGAGCCGATCGCCGCGCTCGCCGAGTCCCTCGCCCGCGCCGGCGCCACCGTGCTGCGCCGCCATGACGCCGTGCCCGACCTCGGACAGGCGCACGCCGACTACCGCGACATGCTCCTGGCCATCCTGACGCGCGGCACGCCGAACGCCGCGCCGATCGACGCGCACGCCTGGATGGCGCTCATGGACGCGCAGGTGCGGCTCGTCCGTCGCTGGCGGGCGGTGTTCGCCGTCGTCGACGTCGTGCTCACGCCGCCGTTCGGCGTCGCCGCGTTCCCGCACGACGATCGGCCGGACTGGGCGACGCGCCGGCTCGTCATCGACGGGGTCGAGGCGCCGTACGGCCCGCAGATGGCGTGGCCGGGCGTGGCCACGTTCCCCGGCCTGCCGGCCACCGCGGTCCCGCTGGGGCTGACGCGCGAGGGCCTGCCGACCGGCGTGCAAGTGATCGGCGATCGGTTCGCCGACCTGACGACGATCGGCTTCGCGACCCTGCTCGAGCAGGAGGGCCTGGCCGCGACGCCGCGGCCGTGATTGTTCATATGTCCCCGAGGACATTTTATTAAATTACAAAATCGTGACAGTGACGGCGTTCCCGGCGAGGCCCCGACTCGCCGGGGCGCGCCCCGCTCGACCCGCTCGGCCCTGCGGTCTCGCACTCGCGGCGAGGAGAGCGCCGGCCCTGATCGCGCGAACTGGGCGCCCGCCGACGGGCGCGACGCGGAGCCGGAAGAACGAGCAGTCAACGGGACACGAGGCGCGGCGGGCGCCACGCGCTGGCGAGGATTCGCCGCGCGGCTGGAATCGCCGGATCCCCGCCGACCCCGAAATGGGGTCCCTGGTCCTCGCCTCCCGCGTCCGCGGGCTCGGTCGATGTCCGTGACGGGACGGGTGCGCGGGTGTGGCCAATGTCGCGAATGGACAACGTTATGTCCGTTCCGCCCGGAGCGGTGGATCCGCAGCCCGCGAGCTGCGCACCCACACGGAGCGCGGCGGTGGCAGGCCTTGTCTCTGCGCTCGCGATGAAATTGTCTCTACCTTTATTTGCACGGCTGTGTATAATCATAGTCACCTGCTGACTGCAGCGCAGCCGCCGCCGCCGCTGCGCGGCGTTCGGGCGCGCGTTGCCGCAAGCACTCACGGCCCTCCGGGCCTGGCGCTCTTTGCTTCGAGAAGGGGGACGGGATGACGGGGTCGAGCGATTGTTTCATCGATGGGGTCGACGGCCTCCGGGCCAAGCTGGCGGAGATCGAGGCGGTGCTGCTGACCAGCGGGATGCTCGCCGAGGCGGCCGTGACCGTCCACGAGGGCGCGCATGGCGACCCGATCCTCGTCGCCCACGTGGTGCCGTGCGCCCCCGCCGACTTCCGCCCGGCCGCGCTGCTCGAGCGCCTGCACGACAAGCTGCCGGGCTACCCGATCCCTTCGCGCTTCGTCCTCCTCGACGAGCTGCCGCTCGACCTCGACGGCGAGATCGACCGCGAGGCGCTCGTCGAGGGGCAGCCGCAATCGGGGGTGTTCAGCTCGGCGCCGATCATCGCCGCCACCTACGATCCGCTCACGGCCCAGCTGGCGGCGCTCTGGGCCGACACTCTCGATGTCTCGGTGGTGCTCCCGGACGACGATTTCTTCGACCTCGGGGGCGACTCGCTGCGGGCCGCGCGCCTGGTGCTGCGCATCGCCGACGCCTATCGCGTGCAGTTCCCGGTCCACGCGCTCTACGAGGCCCGCACGCTGCGGGCGTGCGCGATGGTGGTGCAGCGGGCGCAGCGCGGCGAGGAGGCGCTGAGCGGGACGGGCCCGGAGCACTGGCAGGCCGACGCGCGCCTGCCGGCGGACATCCGCGCGCTGATCGACGGCGCGGCCGGGCGTGCGCGCGCCTCCGTCGACGCGTGGCGCACCGGCGAGGTGTTCCTCACCGGCGCGACCGGCTTCCTCGGGTCGTTCCTGCTGCGCGAGCTGCTCACCTCCACCACGGCCTGCGTCCATTGTCTGGTGCGGACGAACAATCGCCAGGTCGGCCTCCTCCGCCTGCGGCAGGCGCTCGGCAAGTACGGCCTGTGGCAGGACTCGTTCGCCCAGCGGATCCACGTCGTCCCCGGCGACCTCGGGCGGCCGCGCTTCGGGCTCGACGCCCCCGCCTTCGAGGCGCTCGCGTACACGGTCGACGCCATCTTCCACGCCGGCGACCGCTTCAACCTGGTCGAACCGTACCCGAGCCACCGCGCGACCAACGTCGGCGGCACCGCCGACGTGCTCCGCCTGGCCGCCACCGGCGTGCCGAAGCCGGTCCATCACGTGTCGTCGATCATGGTGTTCGGGCCGAGCGGCTTCTTCGGCGGCCCGCGGCGCGTCCACGAGGGCGACGACCTCGACGATTTCCTGCAGTACCTGTCCTTCGACCTCGGCTACGCCGCGAGCAAGTGGGTCGCCGAACAAATGGTGTGGGAGGCCGCGCGCGCGGGCCTGCCGGTGACGGTCTACCGCCCCGGGTTCCTCGCGGGGCACAGCCGCAGCGGCGTCGGCGACCCCGAGGGCTTCATCGGCCGCCTGGTGCGCGGCGCGATCCAGATCGGGGCGTTCCCCGACCTGCCGCGCCAGCGCCTCGAATTCGTGCCGGTCGACTACGTCGGCCGCGCGATCCTGCATATCGCCGGCCAGGCCGATCATCAGAACCGGGCCCACCACCTGGTCCCGCCCGACCCGGCGCTGTCCATCGAGCTCAACGACTTCTTCGCGCTGGTCGCCAGCTTCGGGTACCGGCTGTCGCGCTGGCCCTACCACCAGTGGCTCGAGCAAACGCTGCAGGACTGCCGCGAGCGCGACAACCCGCTGTGCCCGCTCTTGCCGCTGCTGGCCGAGCGCGTGTACAAGGGCGAGCTCACCCGCCTCGAGCTCCGCGAGGACACGCCGGCGTACGACGCGGCCAACGCCCTGGCGGCGCTGGCCAGCAGCGACCTCGAGCTCCCTGCGATCGGTCGCCAGCGGATGGCGAAGTACCTCCGCCGCTGGCTCGCCGCCGATCGCCTGCCGCCGGTCCACGCCGCCGCCGCGGGTCATTGAGACTCCCGCGAGTCGCTGCAGGTCCCTCGCCGGCCGTCGGTACAGAGAGGCGGCGCCGGCGAGCTTGCGGGACAGGTCGGTCTGATCGCCGGCGGCGGCCCCGGCGCCGGGCATCGAGTCATCGGCCGGATCGCCGTGGAGCCCGACGGCGGCGCTCGCTTCCATCATCGCGCCGTCGCACCTCGACTTCGATGCCGCGCCCCGGAGCGAGCGGAGGACGGTCGCGGTCTGCCGATCCCTCGCTGGACCTCGCACCCGGTGATGCTGACGCTCGCGGATGGTGTCGCTTGAACCATGTCTGATTGAACATGTACTTTTCGACATGTCCATGCGCACAGGCGACAGGCTGCTCAGGGTTTCTCTGATGCGCAAGCGAACAGCGTATGCCCGGCTCCAGCGGCCCGGGCGTGGAGATCTCGGCGAGGGCCGGGCGCTCGCGGCGGCGGGTCCGCGCCGCGCCGGGATCACACTCTGCGGGACTCGTACGACCTGTACGCACCGTCTGCGGCGCGTGTCCGCAGCGACGTCTGCTCGCCGAACTCGAGCTCCCGGCGCCGCCTCCCCGACACGCACCCGAGCAGACCCGCCTTCAAGAGGCGCTTGCGTCGCCGGCCCACACCGCCGCGGAGACGTCGGCGTGCGCTGCATCGCTTGCGGTCGTGTCGAGCGCCCGGAGAAAGATTGCGCCGCCGCGACGGCGGCTCCTATCATCCCGTGAGATGGCAGAGCAGGACCCGTCGATCACGGTAGAGGGCGTCGAGTTTTCGTGGGACATCGAGCGCGGGCTGATGCTGTGCTGGGGTCAGCCGGTCGTATTGATGTGGACCGAGTCGACGATGGCGGGCTTCATGAGCGGCCTGCAGCGGATCCTCGGCACCGAGCGCTTCAACCTGGCCCTGGAGGGGTCGGGCCGCGAGAGCACCGAGGGCGAGTGGCGCGACATCATCCAGAAGCTGCCGACCGTCGAGGAGGGCCTCGCGTTCGTCGGTCGGGCGATGCGCACGGTCGGCCTCGGCGAGTTCGAGCTGGTCGAGCTCGACCGCGAGGCGCGGCGGATCCGCTACCGCGTGAAGCAGAGCTGGGAGGGCATCTACCAGCGCGCCCTCGGCGTCGACTGGGGCACGTGGTCGATCGCCGGCAAGCTCGCGGGCTACAGCGAGCGGATCCTCGGGGTCCCGTGCCAGATCGTGCAGACCAGCTTCACCGCCCGCGGCGACGCCTTCGACGAGTTCGAGGCGATGCCGACCGAGCAGACCTACGCCGCGCGGCTGGCCGCGATCGCCGACACCGAGGCGGCCACGCGCGAGGACCTGCGCAGCGCGCTCGCCCGCGTGCGCGACGAGGTCCGCGAGCGCCAGCGCGTCGAGGCCCGCCTGCGCGACGAGATCGCGGAGCGCCAGCGCGTCGAGGACGAGCTGCGCGCCAAGCTCGAGCTGATCGAGCGCCAGGAGCAGGCGATCTCGGAGCTGTCGACGCCGATCCTGCAGGTGTGGCCGGGCATCGTCGCGCTGCCGATCGTCGGCCCGGTCGACGGCGAACGCGTCGCCCGCATGACGGAGAACCTGCTCGCGCGGATCGCCCAGACCCACGCGCGCTGCGTGATCCTCGACCTCACCGGCGCCGACGCGCTCGACGAGACCGCGGCCGCGAGCCTGCTGCGGATCGTCGGCGCGGCGCGGCTGCTCGGCGCCGGCTGCCTGCTGTCGGGCATCTCGCCGCGCATGTCGGCGACGCTCGTCGCCATCAACGCGCCGCTCGCTGGAGTGAGCGCGTTCAACACGCTCGAGGCCGCGTTGCAGTCGGCGATCCGCAACCTGGGTTGAGGTGCAACCACGGGGCACATCGCCGCAGCACCACGTCTCGCTCCGAGGAGGTGGCGCCGCGCTGCGAGCATCACCTATCGTGGCGATGATCGAGGTGCACCATGGTGGAGCGTGGACGGTGGCGCGGGGTGACGGGCAAGACGATGCGGGCTGCGGCGCTCATCGGCGCCGCGACGCTGGGCTGTGACGAGCAGGCGGCGGCGCCGGAGCCGGAGCTCTTCGGCGTCCCGTGGGGCGACGACGGTGACGGTGACACGGAGCCGATCGGCCTGGCGATCGACCTCAAGAACGGGACCTCGGCGCCGCTGCGGCTGCACGCGGGGGCCCGGTTCTTCCTCGAGCAGATCGACATCAGCACGGTGGTGACGAGCGCGGTCGACGAGGGCGTGAAGGGCCTCGCGCACAGCGGCGACTTCCGCCACGCGCCGTGGCTCGGGACCCACTTCGTCGAGCAGGAGACCGCGCAGCTGCCCGACGCCGCGGGCAAGTACACGCGCAGCCGCTTCTACCAGGGCGCGCTGTGGATGACGCTGCCGAGCTTCGTCCTGCTCGCGCAGCTCGACGAGGACGGCGACCTGCTCGCGCCGCCGATCACGATGTCGATCGGCAGCGACGGCCAGCGCCGCGCGAGCGACCACTTCTTCGTCCGCCGCCTGCGCGCGATCCAGCGGACGCTCGGCTGCCCCGCGCCGAACGACTGCACCGGCGCGACCCAGTTCGAGGAGGAGGCGGTGGTCGAGCTGCGCAACGCGCTCAAGCAGACGCCGTCGTTCGAGCTGCACCCGGCGACCGCGGCGCTCGAGCTGCGCTGGACCGCGAACCCGCTGCAGCGCTGGGTGATCCCGGTCGAGCAGGAGACCGACCCCGAGTACGCGTACGGCTTCCAGATCGACGTCGACGTGGTGACGCCGCCGGGGCCGGACGGCTTCTTCCTGCCCGGCCAGGAGCTGACGTTCCGCGTGACGCTGCGCGACGGCGACGGCAACCGCCTCCACCCCGAGGGCTCGCTGCCGAGCTACAACGACGTGATCTTCGGCGCCGACGAGGCCGGCTTCCAGTACTACCAGGGCTTTTTCGATCCGACCTGGGTGTTCTGGCGCCGCAAGCACCGCGAGCGCACCTTCATCGCCCACTTCATGGGCCCGGCGCAGAACGTCGGGCCGATCCACAGCATCGTCCCGCTCGAGCAGATCTTGACCGAGGACGTGCAGCAGGTGGCGACGATCGAGCAGGACGGGCTGTTCGACGTGTGGAAGGTGTTCCCGACCACCGACGGCGTGTTCGGCGGGGCCTTCGACCCGCAGCACCTCGGCTGGGCCGAGCCGGGCAGCGACACCTTCTCGGTGCAGCTCCCCGCCGACGCCCCGCCCGGGACCTATCGCCTGACGACCAAGGCGCGCCGCGTCTACCACGGCGAGGACATCGCGTTCACCCGCACGATCGAGGTCCAGGTCGGCACCGCCGCGCCGACGTCGAAGACGCTCGAGACCGGCAACTGTCAGTCGTGCCACAGCGAGGGCGGCTCGCTCGCCGCGGTGCTGCACCGCAACCCCAACCGCGGCACCTGCTACGGCTGCCACGCGCCGCTCGGGGTCGAGTACGACGCGCCGATCCACTCGCGCGTCCACTTCATCCACTCGCGCTCGAACCGCTTCGACGCCCCGGTGGAGCAGTGCGACACCTGCCACCTCACCGCCGCCAGCATCCAGCGGACCAGCAAGTCGGCGTGCCTGTCGTGCCACACGAGCTACCCGCAGAGCCACGTCGCCGCGTTCGGGCCGGTGAGCAGCATCTACGTCGGCGGCCAGGCCGAGTCGTTCACCCAGTGCACGGCCTCCTGCCACACGACCCACCCGAGCAGCGGGCTGTAATTTTATGACCTGATGAACATGCCGAAAGGGTCATGTCCATCAGGTCATGTCTCTCGAGACCGCCGTGCCTCGCGCGCGGCTCCCGACACCCACCTGGACGCGCCGCCCTGGACGCGGGCGGCGCCGGGCCACCCGTTCAGGCCGCCGCCGAGCTCCCGCACCCCCGCGCGGCGCCCCGAACGGTGGTAGCCTCGGGCGGTGAACCCGAGAACACCTCTCTTCCTCTGGGCGCTCGCGCTCGCGGGCTGCGCCGGCGGCGACCCGAACACGGCCACCGCGGGCCCGGACGGGCGGGCGGCCGACTGGGCGCTCGTCGACGTCAACCCCGACTCGGCGACGTACGAGCAGACCCGCGGCCCCAGCGACTACGCCGGCTCGGTGTCCGGCTGGTACTTCGCCCACGCGACGTGAGGCTACTGCCGTAGCCAGTTCGGCTACCTGAACGACCTGCAGCTCGAGCTCGACGGCGAGTTCCCCGACCTGGGGATCGCGCTGCTCGCCGTCAACGGCGTCGGCTACGAGTCCGGCGTGCCCCAGATGGTGGCAGGCCGGAGCATCCCGCTCCTCCAGGACGTCGGCGAGGTCGACGCCTGGGCCAGGTGGGAGGTGGTCTATCGCGACGTCGTCATCCTCGACCGCGACGGGGCCCCCGTCGGCGTGTTCAACCTGACCGAGCACGACCTGGCGCAGATGGGCGAGTACGAGGCGCTCAAGGGCATGCTGCTCGACGCCGCCAGGATGTGAGCGGCGCGATCGACCGCCATCGCCGTCGCCCCGCGACGCGGCGCAGCGAATGATCGCACCCGGCGTCCTCGGCGGCGCCGCCGAGCCACGCTGTCACGAATCGCCTTCGCGAGCCGCGAAGTCACCGCTCGTCATTCGTGAAAAAAATCGTCAGCTCGACGGCGCTGCGCCGCCGTAGATCGCCGCCAGCCAGATCGCGAGCAGCACGTCGACCACCCGCGCCTCGTCGATCGTCGGCGCGTGGCCGGCGAAGCCGGCGTGGAGGACCCGCTCGTTCATCCAGTTCAGCGCCACCGCCAGGTCGCGCGCCGGCACCCCGCTGCGGGCGGCGCCCCGTGCTCGCTCGCCCTCGATCGCGGCCGCGGTCTCCTCGACCAGCCCCGTCATCACTTGCGACCACAGCGCGCGGACCTCCGGGCTCGTCACGCGCGCGTCCGCGGCGGCCACGCTGACGGCCCGGTGGGCGCGGAAGATCCGGTAGTACGTCTCGATCGCCGCTCGCCACGCCCGGGCCGGATCGCCCGCCGCGTCGGCCAGCGCCGCGTCGCGCTCGGCCCTCGCCTGCTCGACCATCCGGTCGAGCAGCGACAGCAGCACGGCGTCCTTCGACGGGAAGTAGAAATAGAACGTCGGCCGCGAGATGCCCGCGCCGCGGGCGATGTCGTCGATCGAGATCTCCGGCAGCGCGCGCCGCTCGAGCAATTCTTCGAAGCTCGCCAGGATCGCCTGCTCGCGCTCGTCGCCGCTGGTCCGGCGGGCCCGGCGGGCCCGCGACGGGCGGTCCTTGCCCTCGCTCATCGCCGGCCCCGCACGGCCGCCGTCAGCCGCCGGCCGAGCGCCACCGCGGCGCGCTGATACGCGACGGGGAACGCCCGGACCAGCAGGTCGACCGCGCGCGCGTCGTTGCCGACGAGCACGCGCGCCTGGTCGCGCGCCACGCCGGCGAGGATCGTCTCGGCCGCGAGGTCGGGGCTGAGCTTCAGCAACTTCTCATTGTACACCCGCTCGCGGGCCTCGTCCTCGCCGCTCACCGCGAGCCCGGCCGCCCGGGCCCGCGCGAGCGCGGCGCTGGCGATGTTGGTCTTCACGCCGCCAGGATGCACGACCGTGACGCGCACCGGCAACCCCGCCGCCAGCATCTCGATCCGCAGCGACTCGGTGAAGCCGCGGACCGCGAACTTCGCCGTGCAGTAGTGGCTCATCTGGCCCTGCGCCATGAACCCGTTGAGGCTCGAGATGTTGACGACATGCCCGTCGCCCGACGCGATCAGGTGCGGCAGGAACTCCTTCGTCCCGTGGATGACGCCCCACAGGTTGACCGCGAACACCCGCTCGTAGTCCGCGTAGCTCGAGTCGAGCACCGACCGCGAGAACGCGATCCCGGCGTTGTTGTAGATCTGGTGGACCACCCCGAAGCGAGCCGCGATCGCGCTCGCGTACGCCTTCACCGCCTCCGCGTCGCCGAGGTCGAGCCGCGCCGCCTCGACCTCGGCTCCGAGCGTGCGGGCCACCCGGGCCGTCTCCGCCAGCCCGACCTCGTCGACGTCCGACAGCGCCAGCCGCGCTCCGCGGCGGGCCAGGCCCAGCGAGAGCGCCCGCCCGATCCCCGACCCGGCCCCGGTGACCGCCGCGACTTTCCCGTGAAACGTGCTCATCGCCGCAATCTGGACCGAATTGCCCCGCTAGTCAACACCATGTTGACAAGCTCGACACAGTGTTGAAAAATCTCGGCGACATGACGCTCGAACACCACGACGTGCTGATCATCGGCGCCGGCCTGTCCGGCATCGGCGCCGCCTACCACTTGCAGCACGGGTGTCCCGGCAAGACCTTCGCGTTGCTCGAGGCGCGGGCCGACCTCGGCGGCACCTGGGACCTGTTCCGATACCCCGGAGTGCGCTCCGACTCGGACATGCACACTCTCGGCTACCGCTTTCGACCGTGGACCGAGGCGCGGGCGATCGCCGACGGTCCCTCGATCCTCAAGTACCTGCGGGACACCGCCGCCGAGTACGGCATCGACCGCAAGATCCGCTTCCACCATCGCGTCGTCGCTGCCCGCTACTCCTCGGCCGACGCGCGCTGGACCGTCGACGTCGTCCGCGGCGACACCGGCGAGGCGCTGCAGCTCACCTGCGACTTCCTGCTCGGCTGCACCGGCTACTACCGCTACGACGAGGGCTACACCCCGCGCTTCGCCGGCACCGAGCGGTTCAAGGGCCGCATCGTCCACCCGCAGCACTGGCCGGCCGACCTCGACTACGCCGGCAAGCGCGTCGTCGTCATCGGCAGCGGCGCGACCGCCGTCACGCTCGTCCCGGCGATGGCCGAGACCGCCGGGCACGTGACCATGCTGCAGCGCTCGCCGACGTGGATCTCCAGCCTCCCGACCGACGATCCCGTCGCCGGCTCGCTGCGCCGCTGGCTGCCCGAAGCCGCCGCCGCGGCCGCGGTGCGCTGGAAGAACATCCTGTTCCAGCTCGGCATCTACCAGACCTCGCGCCGCCGCCCCGCGGTGATGAAGCGCTTGCTGCGGCGCGCGCTCGAGCGCCAGCTCCCGCCCGGTTACGACATCGACCGCCACTTCACCCCGCGCTACGACCCGTGGGATCAGCGGCTGTGCCTCGCGCCCGACGGCGATTTTTTCAAGGCGATCCGCCGCGGCCGGGCCTCGGTGGTCACCGACGAGATCGAGACCTTCACCGAGGACGGCCTGCGCCTCAAGTCCGGGGACGAGCTCGCGGCCGACCTCATCGTCACCGCCACCGGCCTCAACCTGCTGCTGTTCGGCGGGATCCGGGTGTTCGTCGACGGCGAGGAGGTCCAGGTGTCCACCCGCAAGACCTACAAGGGCTTGATGCTCGAGGGCGTGCCCAACTTCGCCTTCGCGCTCGGCTACACCAACGCCTCGTGGACCCTCAAGGCCGACCTGACCGGCGAATACGTGTGCCGCCTGCTCAGGCACATGGACGCCAGGGGCCACCGCCAGTGCGTCCCGATCAACGACGACGCGAGCATGAGCGAGCGACCGCTGCTCGACTTCGGCGCCGGCTACGTGCTCCGCTCGCTGGCGATGCTGCCGAAGCAGGGCTCGCGCGCGCCGTGGCGCCTGCGGATGAACTACCCGGCCGACCTCGTCGCCCTGCGCCTCGGGCCCGTGACCGACAAGGTGATGCGCTTCTCGAGCCCCGCTCGCGCCACCGCCGTCGCGTGAGCGTCGGGCACTCGTGAGTGGCGCAGGGACGACGCCGTCCGCGGCGGGAACCCGGAGCTCGACGATGCCCCGAGCGGGCTCGGGGACGCCACTGCCCGATCGGACGCGGTGAGGGGGCTTCCCGGAGTCGCCGCTCGCGGCGCATCATGTCCGTGGCCGCCGCATGAAAGCCACGATCCACCGCACCTGGACCTCCCTGCTCCCCGAGGGCGACGCCCACCCTTACCGCACCGGCGCCTGGCGGCCGCAGCTGAACGAGTGGGACGCCGACGACCTCGACGTCGTCGCCGGCGCGATCCCGGACGACCTCGCCGGCCTCTACGTGCGCAACACCGAGAACCCGCTCGTCCCCGCCTTCGAGCGCTACCACCCGTTCGACGGCGACGGCATGCTGCACGCGATCCGCTTCGCCGGCGGCCGCGCCCGCTACCGCAACCGCATGGTCCCGACCCGCGCGCTCGCCCAGGAGCTCGCCGCCGGCGGCCCGCAGTACGCCGGCATCGCCGAGGACCCGCGCCTGTCGCGGCACCCCGGCTGGGGTGCGCGCGGCGGCATGAAGGACGCCTCGAGCACCGACGTGATCGTCCACCGCGGCCGCGTTCTCTCGACCCACTACCAGTGCGGCGACGCCTACGCCTTCGACGCCGAGACGATGGAGCACCTCGGCATCGAGCCCTGGGTCCCGCAGGACACCGGCATCTCGGCGCACCCGAAGGTGTGCGCGCGGACCGGCGAGCTGCACTACTTCCGCTACGGCAAGGCCGCGCCGTACCTCCATTACGGCGTCGTCGACGCCCGCGGCGAGCGCGTGCACGACGTCGCGATCCCCCTGCCCGGCCCGCGCCTGCCGCACGACATGGCCCTGTCGGCGCGCTTCGTCGTCTTCAATGACTTCCCGATCTTCTGGGACCCCGCGCTGTTGCCCCGCGGGATCCACCGCCCGCGCTGGGACCCCGCCATGCCGTCGCGCTTCGCCGTGCTGCCGCGCCGCGGCCGGACCGACGAGGTGCGGTGGTTCGAGGCCGCCGCGACCTACGCCCTCCACTTCGCCAACGCCTACGAGGACGGCGACGAGCTCGTGCTCGACGGCTACGCCCAGCGCGACCCGATGCCGCGCCCGCAGCCCGAGCTGCACGGCGAGTACGCCTGGCTCATGCGCCAGGTCGACCTCGCCAGCCTGCGGCCGTCGCTGCGCCGCTGGCGGATGAACCTCGTCACCGGCGCCTGCCGCGAAGAGGACCTCTCGTCGACCCTGACCGAGTTCCCGACGATCGACCCGCGCGTCGCCGGCGTGCGTCACCGCCACGTGTGGTCGATGACCGGCAAGCCCGGGTGGTTCTTGTTCAATGGCATCCTCCACACCGACCTCGACACCGGCCGCGAGCGCCACTTCGGCTTCGAAGACGGCGTCTACGCCAGCGAGGTCGCCGTCGCCCCGCGCCCGGGTGCGACCGGCGGAGACGACGCCTGGCTCGTCACCTTCGTCGGCGACGCCGTCCGCGACGTCTCCGAGTGCCAGATCTTCGCCGCCCACGACGTCGCCGCCGGCCCGGTCGCCCGCGTCCGCCTGCCCGAACGAATCGCCAGCGGCACGCACGCGACCTGGAGCTCGGCCTCGCAGCCCTGAACGACCGAGACTCGCAGGCCTCCGCGCGTTTGGTCGCCGCCCGGACCGATCGTTCTCCTGGTATGTCCCGAAGGACATTTGAACGAGTGCGACGCGCCGCGCTCCGCTGCCGCCCCCCGCGATGTCCGCCTGTCTCCATGGACATGTCCAAAAGACCTGTACGCAGCGGTCGACGGCCGGATCCACGACGCGCGCCGCTGCCGAGCTGCCGCGCGAGAGATGTCGAGAGGCGGCATTGTCGGCCGCGTTCGACGGGCCGGGGTCACGGCGCCCGCGGCCGCGGCCGATTCAACCGTCCTGTGCCATCGCCCGGCGCAGCCGCGGCGGCCACGGGGCGACGCGGGCCGCTGCCATCACGACCCGCGCCAGGCGACCGCGCGGCGGGAGCGGCTGCACCAGCGTCCGCGGCCGGCCCTCGTCGGCCCACACCGCCTCGGCCGCGCGCCAGCCCGACGCCGCGGCGCTCTCCATCGACGACGGCAGGCCGGTGCGCGTCCAGTCGCCCGCCAGCAGCAGCCCCGCGACGGCGCTGCGCACGGAAGGCCGGCGGGCCTCGAAGCCGGGCCGCGGGGCCTGCACGGCCAGCGGGATCCGGTGCACCGCGGCGTGGCGCAGGATCGCCGCCCTCGCCGCCGGCAGGTTCTCCTCCAGCTCGCGCCGGGTCCGCTCGACGATCGCCGCGTCGCTCCAGCGAGCCACCCGATCGGCGTCGATGATGTTGCTGCCGACCAGCGACGGCCGGCCGGCCCAGCCGGGATAGATATTCGCATAATCGTAAAAGTCGCAGTTCAGATCGTCGGGCGCGTACGCACGGGCCCAGAATTGCCGGCTGGTGATCCGCCGATCGAACCACAAGTACACGCTGATGTACGGCACCGGCGAGAACCACCGCAGCGAATCGAGCCCCGCCCGCGCCTGCCACGATTCGGGCAGCAGGGCCGCGAGGTCGCCCGGCGGCAGCGTGCTGACGACGTGGCGCGCGCGGACGATCCGGCCGTCGGCCAGCCGCACCCCGCTCGCCCGCGTGTCGGTGCCGAGGAGCTGCGTCGCCGTCGTGCCCGTCCACACCGGGTGGCCCGCCGCTTCGACGGCGGCCCGGGCCGCCGGCGCGAACAAATCGCCGAGCCCGACGCCGGGGAAGCCGACCCGCACCGCGTCGCGGGTGATCGCGTGATGGAACGCGCGGAGCAGCGAGCCGGCCGAGCAGCGCCCCAGCGGCGTGTTCAGGATCGACATCGCCGCGAATTGCCAGTAGCGGCGCTGCATCGCCGGCGTCACCCCGAGGGTGGTCAGCGCCGCGCCTCCGTCGAGGCCGTCGAGCTCGAGCACGCCTCGCTCGTCGAGCCCGAGCGCCACCCCGGCCGCCGCCGCGTTGGAGGCCAGGTCGAGCAGCCCGAGCGCCGGATCGGCGCGCAGGCTCGCCAGCAGCTGCACCGGCGGCGGCAGCGACGAGCGGCGCAGCTCGATGGCCCGGGCCCCGTCGAACATCGTGTAGAGCAGCGACTCCGGCTCCCACACCACGCGGTCCCCCGTGTCCAGCCGTTTCAGCAGGCTGAGGAAGTTGGAATAACAATCGGTGACGATGTGCGGCCCGACGTGCACTGGGTCGCCGGTGGTCGGGTCCGCCCAGCTGCGCGCCCGCCCGCCGAGGAGCTCGTCGCGCTCGACGACGGCGAGGCGCAGGCCGGCGTCGAGCAGGCCGACCGCGCAGGTCAAGCCGGCGATGCCGCCGCCGAGGATCACGACATCGAACTCGAGCGCGGCCGGCACCTGCGGCAAGCGTCGCACCGCGCGACGCGCCCGTCAAACGGCCGCGCCCGGCCGCGTCTGCTAGCTTCCCGGCATGCCGGCGTTTCACCTCCGGAGCGACTGGACGTTCCTCGCGCCTCCCGAACGGCTGTGGCCGCTGATCGCCGATTCACCGCAGTACCCTCGCTGGTGGCCGGGCTTCGAGCGGGCTGAGCAGGTCGACGACGACGGCGGCGTCGTCCGCTGTCGCGTCCGCGGCGACTTCGGCCTCACCCTCGAGTTCGTCCAGCACGTCGTGGTGCGCGAGCCGCCGCGGCGGCTCGAGTTCCGCGCCGACGGCGACCTCGTCGGTCGCGGCACCTGGGCGCTCGCCGTTCACGGCGGCGGCACGCGCGTCGTCATGCTGTGGGAGGTCGACCTGGGCCGCGCCTGGCTGCGCACGCTGAGCCGGCTGCCGCCCGTGAAGCGGTGGATGGCCCGCAGCCACCACCGCGTGATGGAGCAGGGCCGCCGCAGCCTGGCCGCCCTGCTCGGCGAATGAGCCCGGCCCTGTCCCGGCCACCGCCTGCCGCGCTCTTGCCCCGACCTTCGAGTTCCTTGCACCGGCAAGAATCGCCGCCGGCTACTCGCGCTCCTTGTGCACGATGGTCGCGTCCGGAGACGGCGTCATCACCACTTCGTGCCCGTTCGGGAACCTCACCCGGTAGGCCGGCGACTCCTCGGGGCCGAGGACTTCGACGATCTCGCCGACCAGCGGTGCGTTCAGAGCATTCACGCGGATGAAGTCTCCCACCTGTGCCCTCATGATAAGTCCCTTCGTGGATTTTTCCGCTCCGCATGTCAAGCGAGCTCGACAGCTCCGCGCGACCTTCGGAGCGACGAGATAAATCGTTTCGGGGGGATGGACGACGGTCCGAGGTGTCTACAATCATCAGCGCCCGGTCCACCGGCAGTCGCTATCGAATCACCAGATCTTCGGGAGAGCGCGGGGCGATCTCGTAGATATCCTCGTATTGAAACGCGAGGCCCGTGACCTCGAGCGTCTGGCCGGCCGCGAGCGCCATCAGCACCGGGACGTCGAAGTCGGCGGAGACGTGGACGAAGATCTGGGTCTCTCCCGAGCCGTCGTCGACCCACAGTTTGTAGCCGTAGGGGGCGTCGTCGACGAAGGTCTTCGTCACCGGCGCAGTGACTCGCACCAGGCGGCCCTCGACGTCCTCGTCGACGTCGCCGGTGGCGATCGGGGCCGCAGTCACCGCCATGGTTTTTCCCAAAGACATCACGCCGGACGGCTCGGCCGTCACGACCCGCATGTTCGCCATCTGTCCGAGCACGCCGGTGACCTCCACCTCCTCGCCGAGCGAGAGGGACGCCGCTTCGTCCATCTTGATGTAGATGCCCGCGCCGTCGTCGGCGATGGCGAAGCCGTGCTCGGAGGTCGCCGAGGTGAACGTGTCGGGCGCCACCGAGACGCGGCCCTTCACCGTCACCTCCGTACCATCTTCCTGCGCCCGCGCGGCGGCGATCGACAGGTCCGTCGCCTCCGGCTCGCGGCACGCGGTGGCCAGGAAGAGAGCGGCGAGCACGGGGCGGAGCGAGCGGCGAGCGAGCGACATGACGACTCGAGGATAACCCCTTCGCTGCAGAGCACGCGAGCCGAGCTCGCCCCCCCGAGCTCGCTCGGTCGAAGGGCGCGACCGAGCTCATCAAAAAGGAGCGGCCGACCTCTTCCTGCGCGCTCGCCTCACGCGCGCGGTGCGGCCTACCGGCGTTTCGGGCGGAGCTCGCCGAGCAGGCGTCGGCCGACCGCGAGGAGGTGATGGCGCAGCGTGTCGTCGTCGACGCTCGCGTACTCGGGGGCGCCGCCGGCGATCGCCAGCCCGGTGAACACGACGTGCACGGTGATCGCGTCACCGAGGCCGGGATTGTCGCCCGCGAGGACCGTTCTCATCCGCGTCCGGAGATCCTCGCCGCGCGGCGCCGCGAATGACCGGTTCACGACCCGCCGGATCCCCGGGTCGCTGTTGTAAAGCCCGAGCAGCAAGCGCTGGCGGACGATGAGCGCGACGAAACCGCTCAGCGCGTGATCGATCTGCGCCGCCCGGCTCGGCTTCGTCCGCGCCGCCTCGATGATCTGCTCGAGCTCGTGCAGCGTGGGCGCCGCGACCGCCTCGGCGATCTCGTCCTTGGTCTTGAAGTAGTAGTAGACCGCCGCCTTCGTCACGCCGAGCTCGTCGGCGATCATCTGCAGCGACGTGCCCTCCACGCCGTGTTCGCAGAACAACTTCAGCGCGGTGTCGAGCAGGCGCGATCGAGTGGCGTTGGCGGCGGTGCTGGCGGTCATCTGCCCTCCTCGCGGGCGGCGAGACAGTACCGCGCTCCTCGCCGTCCCGCGATCGGCTCGTGGGCTTCAAACCACACACTAGCCGATCGGCTTGCACCACACTAGCCGATCGGCTAGTTTGACGCGCCGCGAGAGGGTCACCTTCCGCATACGTATCGACTCGAGGTGAAAACCATGTCCGCCGAGCTCATTTCGCCGCTCCCCATCGCCCGAACCTGCCCGTACGCCCCGCCTGCCGAGCACCGCCGGCTCCGCGAGGAGGCCCCGATCGCCAGGGTCAAGCTGCCCAATGGTCGGACTGCGTGGGCCGTCACCAAGCACGAGCACATCCGGACGGTCCTGTCCGACCCGCGGTTCAGCTCGAATCGGCGTGATCCCGGCTTTCCCTCGCTGTCGCGCGAGCCGCCGCCGGCGAGCGACCTCAAGCCGCTGCTGCTCGAATTGGACCCGCCCGAGCACGGGCAGGTCCGGCGCGGCGTGCTCGGCGAGTTCACGGTCCAGCGGACGCAGGCGCTCGGACCGCGCATTCAGCAGATCGTCGACGAGCACATCGACGCGATGCTGGCCGGTCCGCGCCCCGTCGATCTCGTGCAGGCGTTCTCGCTGCCGGTGCCGTCGCTGGTGATCTGCGAGCTGCTCGGCGTGCCCTACGCCGATCACGAATTCTTCCAGAAGCGCTCGGCGACGCTGGTCAATCAGCAGAACACGGCCGAGGAGATCGGGCGCGCGGTCGGCGAGCTCATGATGTATCTGGGCAAGCTGGTGGCCGCCAAGGCGCAGGATCCCACCGACGACCTGCTGGGCCGCCAGATCCGCAAGCAGCGCGAGAGCGGCGCGGTCGACTACGAGGACCTGGTCTCCATGGCGTTCCTCCTCCTGATCGCCGGGCACGAGACCACCGCCAACATGATCTCGCTGAGCACCCTGGTGCTCTTGCAGCAGCCCGAGAAGCTGGCCGCCCTCCAGGCCGATCCCACAAAGACCCTCGGCGCGGTCGAGGAGTTGCTGCGCTACTTCACGATCGCCGAGCACGCGCTCGGTCGCGTCGCCCGGGAGGACGTCGAGCTCGGCGGCGTGCTCATCCGCGCGGGCGAGGGCGTGCTCCTGCTGGCCAACACGGGCAACCGCGATCCGGAGGTGTTCGGCAACGCCGACGAGCTCGACCTCGAACGCGGCGCGCGCAACCACCTCGCGTTCGGCTTCGGCCCGCACCAGTGCCTGGGTCAGAACCTCGCCCGCCTGGAGCTGCAGATCGTCATCGACACCCTGTTCCGGCGGATCCCCGGGCTGCGCCCCGCCGTGCCGGTGGAGACGCTCTCGTTCAAGGACGACGCCACCGTCTACGGGATCCGCGAGTTCCCGGTCACCTGGTGAGCGCGGCGCGATCGACTTCGAGGAGCCACGACCATGCGAATCATCATCGACGAGAACAAGTGCTGCGGGGCCGGCCAGTGCGTGCTGATCGCGCCCCGGGTGTTCGACCAGCGGGACGACGGCATCGTGATCCTGCTCGACGAGGCGCCCCCGAAGGAGCTGCACGCCGCCGTCCGCGAAGCGGCGTGCGTGTGCCCCGGCGCCGCCATCGCCCTCGAAGAGCGCCCGTGACGCTCGACGTGGCGGCCCGGCGCTCGGGGGCATGTCCCCGGGACGCCGGGCCCGCCCGGGGCGCGAGAGCGAGCTCGCGCGGGCGCACAGGAGCGAGCAGAGCCGCTCCGCGACGCGCCGCCAAAAAAATTGGCTCTTCAGGGTTGAGGGTGGCGCAGGTTGCGCGCGAAATCGCGCCGTGATATCGTGCGCGAAATGGCAGAGACCGAACTCTACGCCCGAATTCTCGGTATCGAGGCTCCCTGGAGAGTTGCTGCGGTGAAGCTGCAGCTCGGGCAGGGGCAGATCGTCATCGAGGTCGAGCACGACCCCGATGTGCCGACGACGTGCCCGGAGTGTGGCCAGGCTGTTCCCCGTCACGATACGCGGACTCGCCGATGGCGGCACCTCGATACGTGTCAGTATCGGACGATCATCGAAGCCGGCGTACCGCGGACGTCGTGCCCGAAGCACGGTACGCTCACGATGCGCGTCTCATGGGCGGACGGTAGCGCTCGGCTCACCGCGCTGTTCGAGGCGCTCGTGATCGACTGGCTCCGCGATGCGCCGATTGCAGTGGTCGCGGAGCGCCTCGGGCTCTCGTGGGATCAGGTCGCCGGCGTCCAGGAGCGTGCAGTACAACGCGGACTCGAGCGCCGCGAGGTCGCGCTGCCGGAGATGCTCGCCGTCGACGAGACCTCCTTCCAGCGGCGCCACGAGTACGTCACGATCGTGCATGACCCGAAGTCCGCCAGCAAGCGGGTCATCCACGTCGCCGACGGACGCGGCAAGGGGGCCCTCAAGGGCTTCCTGAGCGGCTTTTCGCGCCCAGAGAGGGCTGCGGTCTCCGTGGTCGTCATGGACATGCACGAGCCCTACATTCAAGCTGTCCGCGAGGCCATCCCCGATGGCGACGCGAAGATCGCCTTCGACAAGTACCACGTCGCCGCGCGCCTCGGTCAAGCCGTCGACCACGTGCGACGCGAGGAACACCGCGCTCTCCACGGCCTCGGCGACAACCGGCTCAAGGGCACCAAGTACCTCTGGCTGCGCAACCCCGAACGGATGAGCAAGGAGGTCTGGGACGACTTCGAGGCGCTGCGGACGAGCTCGCTGCGGACGGCCCGCGCGTGGGCGCTCAAGGAGGCGGCGATGGAGGTCTGGGAGCACACCTCGCCGAGCAACATGCGGGACCAATGGGGCATGTGGTACGATTGGGCTATCCGCTCTCGCCTGGAGCCGATGAAGGCCGCCGCGCGCATGGTCAAAAATCACCTCGGCGGCATCATCCATGCAGCCACCGAACGGATCACCAACGCCTCTGCCGAGGGCCTTAACTCGGTCATCCAGAAGCTCAAGTACGTCGCCCGCGGCTTCCGTAACCGCGACCGCTTCCGAGCTGCGATCTACTTCCACCTCGGCGGCCTCGACCTCTATCCTGCCGGGATCACGCGCTGAGTCAGCGGTATCCACCACAAACCCTGAAGAGCCAAAAAATTTCGGACCGTGTCGATCCTGCGGGCCCTCGTTCGACGTGCCAGTGGAACCGGGCAAGGAGGAGAGACATGGTCATGAAGCACATCGCGATCGCCGCGTGTCTGTGGATCGCCGCGTGCGAGCGCGGACAGGACGAGCCGACGGCGTACGAGGACATGAATTTCGCGCAGCGCCACGCGTTCATGAGCGAGGTCGTCATGCCGCAGATGAAGGAGACCTTCGTCGAGTTCGACGCGAAGTACGAGAGCATGAGCTGCGCGACCTGCCACGGCGACGGCGCGAGCGACGGCTCGTTCGCGATGCCGAGCCCGCAGCTGCCCCTGATCCCCGCGACCGAGGAGGAGTTCCTCGAGTACCTCGAAGACCCGGAGCACTTGCGGTGGAGCGAATTCATGGGCGAGCGGGTCTGGCCCGAGATGGCCGAGCTGCTCGAGGTGCCGGTCTACGACCCGAAGACCGCCCCCGACGGCTTCTCGTGCACCCACTGTCACATGGTCGAGGGGCAGCTCTGACCCCCTTTGTGAAGCCGCAGGGCGCGAGCGTCAGCACCGCTGAGGTTCCGCGTGTCGCGGTACGCGAGCGCCGGCGGGCCTCTTCTCGCGAATGTGACGACGACCACCGGCCCGGCGTGATCGGCGGCCGCTGGCCCTCCGGCCGCGCTTGTGCATCGGCGCCGGGGTGGTACCGATCGGAAGGCGATGTCGGAGCATGCAGCGGTTCGGGTGCGCGCCATGACGCGCGTGATGAGCGGTTTGTGGCTGGCGCTATGCGCAGCCTGTACCCGCGAGCCGCTCCCCGACGACGAGCCCGCGGCCTCCGGCGCAGCCACTTCCCAGACCCTCGACGAATCGCCGTCCGACGCCCCGAATGGCGGCACCACCGAGGCCGGCGCCCCCACGCCTGATCCTGGCGATACCACCGATCTCTCCGCCGGCTCCACCGCCAGCGGCGACGTCGACCACGCGACCTCCGGCGGCTCGTCCGGCACCACCTCCGGGGAGCCGGACGGCGATGGCAGCACCATCGATGCGCCCGACGAGCCCGGGCCGCTCACCCCGGGTCCCGATCCGCCGCTGCCGCTCGATCCGCTGTGCGGCGACGGCACCCTCGATCCCGGCGAGGCCTGCGACGACGGCAACCACGCCCCCGCGGACGGCTGTTTGCCCGATTGCAGCGAGGGCATGGGGACCATGCTGCCGCCCGTGTGGAAGCAAGAGCCGCCCTCGTGGGCCAGCCAGCTCGTGATCCTCGACGGCGCTGCTCGGCGCCGCGAGCGACGCCTTCGTCCTCGGCGGCCAGACGTACGAGGGACCGCCGCAGCTCGAGCTGAGGCCGATGCTCCCGGACGGGCCGACGCCGTGGTCGCACGTCGACCTCGCGAACCGGCGCCTCGTCGCGCTCGAGCTGGCGGGCAACGGCGACATCCTCGTCGGCGGCGTCGAGTACGAGCCGGTCCCGGACGAGCCGCCGAAGCTCTGGCTCGCTCGTCTGGCTCCGACCGGCTCCGTGGTGTGGTCCTCGACGTATGCCTCGGACCTCGACGATCACGACGTGTCGTCGATCCAGCTCGCCTCCACGCCCGGCGGCGACATCGTCGCGGTGCGTCCCGCCCATTTGCGGGCCGTCGACGCCGCGGGCGAGACGCTGTGGCTCCGCGCCGCGCCCGAGGGCGACGCGTGGTCCGTCGACTATCGCGACGTCGCCGTCGACGCGCAGGGGCGAATCTTTATCGGCGGGGATCGCGGGCACGGCGATGCGGCGAGCCGTGCCGTCTACCTCGAAGCGCTCGCGCCCGACGGCGCGCTGCTGTGGCAGACCTCGCTGAAATCGCCGGCGTACGGCGCGACCTCGGCCCCGAGCCTCATGGTCGACCCCGCCGGGTCCGTCCTGGTCGCCATGCAGCTCTCGGACAGCCCCGACGAGACGGGCGGCGGAGCGGTGGCGGCCTACGACGCCGCCGGCGCGCTCCAGTGGTGGCGCAGCAGCCCGGGCACCACCCGCGCGATCCCCGGAGCGTTCGTGCCCGCGCCGAACGGCGGCTTCTTCGTCGACTGGGACTTCATGGGCGACGACTCCGGCAGCTCGTCGGTCGCCCGCTACGACGCGGAAGGCGCCCGTCTTTACGAGCTCGACCAGGTCGAGGGCTGGGTCCTGGACTTCCGCGCCGGCCCGGACGGCCGGTTTTACAGCCTCGAGACCAGCGAGTGGGAGGACGACGAGGGGCGCTACGTCGTCCCGCACCTGCCGTGATCGCGGCCTGGCCTTCCGCACCGCGGCGACCTCGAAAGCTCGGTCACCGAGCTCGGCCGCCGCCGACTGTCCGCGGTGAAAATGAAACGATACGAGCCGGTGGCCCGCGGGGGCGACCGGCTCGTGGTCGGGGTCATGAGGGGCTCGAGGCAATCACATCAGCTGGCGGCGCGCGAACTCCGAGCGGAGCTTGCGCAGCGCCTGCTCCTGCAGCTGACGGATGCGCTCGCGCGACAGCGAGTAGTTGGCGCCGATCTCCTTGAGGGTGAGCTCGGGCTCGCCGTCCATGCCGACGCGCTTGCGGAGGATGTCGGCCTCCATCGGCGACAGCTTCTCGAACACCTCGAGCAGCGCGTCCTGCAGCAGCGCCGAGTCCATCAGCTCGTACGGCGCGGCCTGGCTGGAATCGACGAGGGTGTCGGCGAGGGTGCTCTCGCCGTCGCGGGTGGCCGGCAGCGACAGGCTCAGCGGCTGGTCGATCAGCGACCAGCTCATCCGCTGGATCCGCTCCATGCTGATGCCGGTGGCCGACGACAGCTCCTCGTCGGTCGGGGTGCGGCCGTACATCACCTCGTACTCGCGGCGGGCGCGGTTGACCTTCTTGCAGGCGTCGATCATGTGCAGCGGCAGGCGGACGCTGCGGTCGGTGTCGACGATCGCGCGGGTGATGGCGTAGCGGATCCACCAGGCGGCGTAGGTGGCGAAGCGGCAGCCGCGGGAGGGGTCGAAGCGATCGACGGCCTTCATCAGGCCGATGTTGCCGTCCTGGATGAGGTCCTGCAGCGGGATCGCGCTGCGGGCGAAGCGGCGGGCGATGGCGACGACGAGGCGCAGGTTGCTGCGCACGAACGCGTTCTTGGCCAGCATCACCGCGTTGTGGGCCTTGCGGGCGGCGGTGACGTAGCGGACGAAGGGGGCGCTGTCGCGGTAGGGCGGCTTGACCTTCATGTTGGTGGCGACGTTGCGGTCGCCCTCGAGGCCGCTGAGGTCGGCGAGGATCGAGTCGGCGACGACGCTGTCGACGTCGGCGAACACCAGGCGCTCGATCAGGGCGTTGCGCGCGGCGTTGAAGGCCTCCTCGTGGCTCTTCAGCACGCGGTCGCGGAGCGCCCGCGAGGTCTTCTCGACCGCCTCGAGCAGGGCCGGCGGGACCGCCTCGGCCGACAGGCGCTCGGCGATCAGGGCGCAGATCGCCGACACGAACGGCGGGTAGCTCAGGAAGGCGACCCACATCGCCTTGCGCAGCTCGACCAGGCGCGTGGCCGCAGCCATCTCCTCGTCCTTCCCCATCACCGTGACATCGGCCAGCTCGCGGAAGTACCGCGCGGTCGTCGCACCACCCATCGGCGCCGCAGTGAAGGTGCAATCATTCCCGGAGTTGGTGATTCGATTGAGCATTGTGGACCCCTCGTCTGACCTCCAATAGATTCGCAATGATCAGATAAAGAGGACGTAAAGAAGTGGGCTCATCCGCATCAAAATCCCGTAAAGAACAGCGTTAACTGCGGCATATGCGCGGTTTTTCTTCGACTTTACTCGACTTTGTCCGACTGAGACCGCGTTTCGTGGCGACCAAAAATAGGGCTAAAACCGAAATCGACATCAGGTAAAATACTAAAAACAATCTGTAAATGCATCGACATGCATGCCGAAGCGACGGAGCGCTCGCGGAGGCGAGCTGCGAGTCGATACATTCTCAACATCATCGCGCTCTGCCCGCCGCCGGCGCCGTCACCACGGCGCTCCGCCGTGACGCCGATCTCGACGCGACCGACGCCGGGTCCGTGGCTCCGTGGGTGCACCGGCTGCACGTGCACGTCGGGCGTCGGCTGCGACGCAGCCCTCGTCTGCGAGCTCCACGTCCGCGTCGAGGCTTCGCCACGGCACGCCCGCCTCGAGCGCGAGGCCGGCCGCCTTCGCTCGCTCGGCGCGGCGCACTTCTCGAGACGGCGCCGCAGGCCCGCGGGTCGGCTCGTCGGCCAGCATCTCCACGGCTGCGATCGCCACGGGCATGCACGCCCGCGGCGGCGGCTCCACGTGCGCTCGCCCTGAGGGCACTCGACCTCGTTCGACGGCGACGCTCTCGCGGCAGCAGAGCGCTCGCGTGCGGGAGGGCACCTCTGGGCGCCCGCGAGGCGCCCGTGGGCGCCCCTGGGCCCGGGACACGGGCCGGCCGGGTCGAGCCGAGATGGAAGGGTGACATCGATTCACGTCGCCATGTCGACGCTGCCATCCCGAGGGCCGACTGAACGCGGCCGCAGATCGATCCGCGCGCAGCCAGCCCTTCGAAGCGCCGGCCCGGGAGGACAATGACGTCCCCGAAACGTCGAAACCCCGAAAGACGCTGCGTGCGCCGCTGAGGGGCCCCGGCCGCGCCTGCGCCGGCGCAGGTGCCCGATTCGACGCGGCAGCGCGAATGTGAAGACGGCCGGTCGTCCGGCATGTCCGGCTCACGGCTGTCAGGGGGCGGCACCCGGCGGCGACGATGTTCCTGGACCCCCACCAATGCGCGAGTGAAATGCTCACAAGGCGCCCATGGGCGCCCACGGGCGCCCGAACGGCCACGACGACGCAAAGCCCGGGTTGACGCCTTGCGCCCGTGCTCGGTAGGTTCTTCGCATGTCGATCACCACGGTCTTGGCGAGCCGGGGCGTCCGAACCGCGAGCGATATGCGGTCACGCTCTCCTCGCAACCGGGAAGGCGGAGATAACATGTACAAGAGGACATATCACTGCGTCATCGCCGCGGCGCTCGCCTTCGCCGCGGCTTGCGACCAGGGCGAGCCGGCGGACGCCGCCGACGACGAGGTCGCGCTGCGGCCGTACGCGTGCCCGACCTGGAAGTGCGGCTTCAACTCGGCCGAGGTCAACGGCAGATCGATCCGCGAGCTCAACCTCGACGGCGCCGCCAACGGCGACGGCGTGCGGATCGTCGGCTTTTTGGCGCCCGCCGGGCTGCTCGGCAACTATCGCCTCGAGGTCGAGCACGACGCCCTCGTCGCCCGCAACCCGAGCGGTCAGACCCTGCGCGGCGCGCAGCTGATCGGGGCGACGATCCTGGTCCAGGGGCCGGGTCTCCTGTCGTTGCCCGTGCCGATCACGGTGCTCGGCTACCAGGAGATCGACTCGTGGGCCGAGGGCGCGCCGAAGGTGCCGACCTACGCGCTGCTCTACCCCGATCTGGCGGCGCTGCTCGGCCTGCGCAACGTCTGCAGCGGGAACCTGCTCGACACCCTCGCCAGCGCGGCGACGGTGATCGGCGGCGAGACCTACGACCTCGACGACAAGACGGTGAACCCCGGCCGCTCGCGCTGGCTGACGATCGCCTGCGCCGGCTCGGCCGCCGCGAAGATGCGCCTGCTCGGCTACGGCCCGCAGTCGAGCGCGACCACCCCGGCGCAGCGGCAGGCGACGCTCAAGATGGTGACCGCCGACTACTGCGGCGGCGGCGAGAGCTACACGCAGAACGGCACCGAGGTCCACTGGGCCAACGCCGAGGGCACGGTCGCGCCCGAAACGTTCGCCGAGCTCGGCGAGCTCGAGGCGGTGTGGACCGAGGACGGCGCGCTGTGCCTCGGCAGCCCGCGGATCGCCGGCACCCTCGTCGACTGCGGCCTGCCGAGCTGCGCCGGCCTGTCGCTCGACGAGGGCGAGTGGGTCACCTACGCCGCGGAGCCTTGAGCGCGCGAGCAAGCTCGTCGCGCGTCGTCGACGGTGGCCGACCGAGCACGAGGGCGCCTCGTGCCCCGGGCACGCCGGCCGCGACGACGTAGACGAAGGCGGGCGGTGCTCGCAATGGCGGCAGTGACGACGAAGTCTCCACCCACGATGTCCCGATGATCGCCGGATCCCCGCGACCTCGCAGCAATTGCCCCGGAACGCTCCTGCCTCGGCATCGCATGCGAACAGGCAGGGAGAGAGCGGGGTGAAGAGTTGCGCCCTCCTCGCACCTGACGCAGCCGCGCGGCTATCGCCATGCGCGTTGGAGAGCGCGCGCGCTGGAACACGTTACTCGCCAGCGCGCAGAGCGCTCCCACCTGCTCGCACCGAGCGCCGCGCCGGACCGGCCCACGAGGGCCCTTCGGCCCTCACGTTGTTGCAACTGGACAAAAATGTCGGTAGTTTCGCCGAATGTCGTCTCACGACGGTCCCTCCGATCGCGCTGGCGAGTCCTCCACGGACGCATTGCGACAGCGGATCGCGGAGCTGGAGCGACAGGTCGTCGAGCAGCAACGTACGATCGAGGCGCTGCGCGAGGCGAACGCGTGGAACCTCGACGACCACGACGCGCAGCAATCGTTGCTCCGCCTCATCGATTGTAGCTCCGACTTCATCGGCATCGCCGACATGGAGGGCCACGCCCTCTACGTCAACGCGGCCGGGCGAGAGCTGGTCGGGCTCTCGAGCATGGAAGAGGCGAAGCGCACCCTCGTCCAGAGCTACTTCGATCCGGCGGATCTGCCTTATGTGCAGGAGACGATCCTGCCGATCGTCCTGCGCACCGGTCAATGGGCGGGTGAATTCCGCTTCCGTCACATCGGGACGGGAGCGACGATCCCTGTCCATTACAGCCTCTTCCTCGCCAAGAACGCGAAGAACGAGCCGATCGGGCTGGCCACGATCACGCGCGACCTGCGGTCGATGAAGCGCGCCGAAGAGGAGCGGCAGCGGCTGCAGGAGGAGATCATCCGGGTCCAGGCGACCACGCTGGCCGAGCTGTCGACTCCGCTCATTCCGATCAGCGACCGCGTGGTGGTGATGCCGCTCATCGGCCAGGTCGACGAGACGCGGGCCAAGCAGGTGCTGGAGACCCTGCTGGACGGCATCAGCAAGCGGAGGGCCGCGATCGCCATCCTCGACGTGACCGGGGTGTCGATGGTCGACTCGGCGGTGGCGAACGGGCTCGTCCAGGCCGCGCGGGCGGTCCGCCTGCTCGGCGCCCAGGTCGTACTCACGGGCATCCGTCCCGAGGTCGCCGGGACCCTGGTGGGCCTGGGCCTGGGCCTCGACGGGCTGGTCGTGCGCGGCACGCTGCAGAGCGGCATCGCGTTCGCCATGGAGAGCGGCTGACTGGGCGCCGCCGAGGTGGCATCCTCGGCGCCTGCCTGCATGAGCCGCAACTTCCACAACCTGCACGTCCATGCCCCGACCGAGCGGCAGCGCGAGCGCGTCGTCCGGGCGGTGCTCGCGTACGCGAAGAAAACCGGCTACGAACGGGTCGCGCGCACCCGCGGTGCCGACCGGGTGATCCGCCTCGGCGGCCGCGCGCCGTGGCTGACGATCGAGGACGACGGCCACGAGGCCGGGGCGCTCGCCGACGCGGTGTCGACGGCGACGAAGCTGCCGGTGCTCGAGGCCTACTGCGAGGCGAGCGCGATCGTGTGGCTCGGCCTCCTCGCCGAGGGCAAGCGCGCCGGCGGATGGGGGTCCGGCGCCCGGCGGGGCCCCGCAAAGCGGCTGGTGGCGCCGCTGCTGGCCAAGGGCACGCCGGCCGAGCTGACGAAGGCGTTCGCGGACGGGCTGATCCAGATCTTCCCCGAGACGGCGCTGGAGGTCGCGGCCCAGCGCTTCGGCCTGCCCGTCGCGCAGATGTTCGGCGACCGGGCGCTGCGCGGCACGACCCTCGCGCTGCGCCGCAAGCAGCCGGTCTGGACGCCGCAGTACCGCGAGGGCGCGCCGGCGTTCGCGATCGGCTGGGGCAGCAATCGCGGCTGGGGGTGCCGGCACCTCGTCTTCGTGGGCCAGACCTGCGAGCACCGCGTGCAGATCGGCTCGGTCGGCGGGCCCGGACGCGGCCTGTCGATCCGCCTGACCGGCAGCGCCGTCGAGCAGGGCTTCGTCGAGGTCGTGTCCTGCTCGCACGAGGCGCTGAAGCTCGTCCCCGCGGGCCCGCACACCTGGGTCGACGCGAGGGCGGCGATCCCGGCGGGGCTCGTCGAAGCCCCCGACATGTTCGCCATGGGTCGCCGCGAGGCCAGCAAGGCGCGGGAGATCGAGCGCAGGTCGGAAGGGTGGCTCGCCGTCGTCTATCGGACGCTCAAGGAAGGCGAGTGCGAGCTGGTCGCGGAGGTCACGAGCGGCGCCTCGCGGTCGACCGGCGAGCTCGAATTGATGGTGATGTGGCAGCCGTGGCGGCCGAGCGCGACGCGCGAGCACGTCGACACGCACACCCTGTTCTTGATGCACCGCCGCGAGCACGTCAGCGCGCACGTCACCCTGCGCGGGTCGCTCGCGGAGGCGTGGGCGTGGGCCCGGCCGCACGTCGAGGCGTGGAGCGCCGCGCACGAGGACGAGTTTCTGCGCGTCCTGCGCGACGACGAGGTCGTGCTGCACGAGCGCACCGAGGGCAGCCGGCCGCCGTTCGACCGCGTCGCCGCCCTGTTCCCCGGCCCGACGACCCCGTTTCAGGTCAAGGGCGGCAGCTACCTGTTCGGCACCTTCGGCTACGCCCCGTGGCAGATGGACCCGCGCGACCGGCTCGTCGTCGAGCTCGTGCTCGCGGGTGCCGACCCCGAATGCGAGCACGCCGAGGACCTGCGCCGCCTCGAGGCGATCTGCGACGAGGCGATCCGCGCCGGCGTGTCGACCTCGGCGCTCGTCGAAATGCACCGCTACCGCCCCGACGACAAGACGCGCTGGGAGCACATCACCGTCCGCGACGACGGGCCGCTCAAGTTGGCGGCCTGGCACGAGACCCACGTCCGCGGGGTCGACCGGCGGCTCTGGATGTCGGCCGACCACGCCGCGCGCCTCGATCGCGCCGCCCTGCCCGACTCCTTCACGGTGACCGAGCTCGGCGGCGGGATCCGCCTGCAGATGAGCGACGATCGCCCGCGCCGCGAGCTCGAGCCGCTGGTCGCAGCGCTCGGCTCGCTCGTGCCGTCGACGCCCGAGGTCGAACGCTGGGTCGCCGAGCGCGCGGCCCCGCCGGCATCGACCGCGTAGGCCCGGCGGCGTCGCGCGCTGCCGGGACACCTGGCTGAAAGGCCAGGAACGCGGCGGCCCGGAGCTCGCATCGATCACCGCCCCGTCGGCTCCCGGCGCGCCTCGACGTTGTCCTGCTCGCGGAGCGCCACGCGCGAGCCGCGGGCCCTCCGGCGTGCGGCACGAGGAGGAGCATGGGCTCCTGCCCCCCTGTTCTGCCCGCTTTGGCGGCCCATTCGGCTGCTTGACAACCCATAAGCATCGGCTTATAAGTCAGCCATGCAGAGCGCGGCCGTGCTCGAGGACAAGATCTTCCAGGCGCTGGCGGACCCCAGTCGCCGGGCGATCTTCGAGTCGCTCACGCGTGGCGAGGCGGCGGTGAAGGACCTCACCGCGCGCTTCGACATCTCGCAGCCGGCCGTCTCGCAGCACCTCGCGACGTTGAAAGATGCCGGCCTGGTGAACGGCCGGCGGGAGGGGCGTTGTGTCTACTATCGGGTGGAGCCGCGGGGGATGAAGCCGCTCATCGACTGGATCGCACACTACCGTGCCTTCTGGACGGAGCACGTCGATCGCCTTGACCAACTGTTGAAGAGAATGGATCAATGACCCTCACCGACAAGACCGCACCCTCGCAGCGCGAGTCCCTCTCGTTCGAGTTCGAGTTGAATCATGCGCCGGAGAAGGTCTGGCGGGCGCTGACCGACCCCGTCCTGCTCGCGGAGTGGCTGCTGCCCGTCATCGGCTTCGAGCTCGCGCCGGGGACGGACTTCACGTTCAAGACGCAGCCGTACCCCGGTTGGGACGGCACCGTGAACTGCCGGATCCTCGAGGTCGAGGCGCCGCGGAAGATCAGCTACACCTGGACCGTCCCGTTCCTCGACACCGTCGTCACCTTCACGCTCGCGCCCACCGCGTCGGGCACCCGCCTGTCGCTCGTGCAGTCGGGCTTCAAGCCGGACCAGAAGCAGGAATTCGGCGGTGCGCGCTACGGCTGGAAGATGATGGGCGAGAAGCTCATCGAGCTGCTCGACAAGACCGAGTGATTCGGTCGAGGCCTCCGACCTGCTCGCCGCGGCGCCCTCGCGCGCGGCGAGCCGGACGTCCTCCCGACAGTGGTTGCACAGTATTCGTAGGTGTGCCCGATTCGCCTCGGGCCCGTTTCCTCCCAGGAGATCCCAATGAATTGGAACAAGTCGATTCGGCAGACCCACCGCTGGCTGTCCATTGCCTTCACGGTGGCCGTCCTCATCAACATCGCCGCCATGGGGCAGGAGCAGCCCGCCGTCTGGGTGGGCCTCTTGGCCCTGTTCCCCCTCATCTTGCTGCTGCTCAGCGGGCTGTACCTGTTCGTGCTGCCCTACACCGCCAAGGGGCGCGGCGCGTCGGCCCGGTCCCACGGGTGACCCGGGCGCCCGCGGGGCGCTCTTGACAAACCGTCGATACTCAAGGAAATGAGCGCGACCATGGCCGCTTCAAGCCGACACCCCGCCGACACCCACGACCTGATCCGCGTCCAGGGCGCCCGGGAGAACAACCTCAAGGACGTGAGCGTCGAGATCCCCAAGCGGCGGCTGACCGTGTTCACCGGCGTCTCGGGCTCGGGCAAATCGTCGCTGGTGTTCGGCACGATCGCCGCGGAGTCGCAGCGCCTGATCAACGAGACCTACAGCGCGTTCGTGCAGGGCTTCATGCCGACGCTGGCGCGGCCCGAGGTCGACGTCCTGGACGGGCTGACGACCGCGATCATCATCGACCAGGAGCGCATGGGCGCCAACTCCCGCTCGACGGTCGGCACGGCGACCGACGCCAACGCGATGCTGCGGGTGCTGTGGAGCCGCCTCGGCAAGCCGCACATCGGCTCGTCCAACGCCTTCTCCTTCAACGTCCCGTCGGTGCGCGGGGTCGGCGAGATCGAGGTCGAGAAGGGCGCCGGCAAGAAGCCCGAGAAGCGCGTCTTCACCGTCAACGGCGGCATGTGCCCGCGCTGCGAGGGCATGGGGCAGATCTCCGACTTCGACCTGTCCCAGCTGTACGACGACAGCAAGTCGCTCAACCAGGGGGCGCTGACGATCCCCGGCTACAGCATGGAGGGCTGGTACGGCCGGATCTACCGCGGCTGCGGCTTTTTCGACCCGGACAAGCCGATCCGCAAGTACAGCAAGAAAGAGCTGCACGACCTGCTCCACAAGGAGCCGACCAAGATCAAGGTCGAGGGCATCAACCTGACGTACTCGGGGCTGATCCCGGCGATCCAGAAGTCGTTCTTGTCGAAGGACCTCGACGCGATGCAGCCGCACATCCGCGCGTTCGTGGAGCGCGCGGTGACCTTCACCGCCTGCCCCGAGTGCGGCGGTACCCGGCTCAACGAGTCCGCCCGGTCGTCGAAGATCAAGGGGAAGAGCATCGCCGACGCCTGCGCGATGCAGATCAGCGACCTCGCCGAGTGGGTGCGCGGGCTGAACGAGCCGTCGGTCGCGCCGCTGCTGACGAAGCTGCGGCAGACGCTCGACTCGTTCGTCGAGATCGGGCTCGGCTACCTCAGCCTCGACCGACCGTCCGGCACGCTGTCGGGCGGCGAGGCGCAGCGCACCAAGATGATCGGCCACCTCGGGTCGTCGCTCACCGACGTCACCTACGTCTTCGACGAGCCGACGATCGGCCTCCACCCGCACGACATCCAGCGGATGAACAACCTGCTGCTGCGGCTGCGCGACAAGGGCAACACCGTCCTCGTGGTCGAGCACAAGCCGGAGACGATCGCGATCGCCGACCACGTCATCGACCTCGGCCCGCATGCCGGCACCGCCGGCGGGCAGGTGGTCTTTCAGGGCACCGTCGAGGGGCTGCGGGCCAGCGGCACGCTCACCGGGCGGCACCTCAGCGACCGCGTCGCGCTGAAGCCGAAGGTGCGGAGGCCGTCGGGCGTGATGAAGATCCGCGGGGCCCGCACGCACAACCTCAAGAACGTCGACGTCGACATCCCGCTCGGCGTGCTGGTGGTGGTGACCGGCGTGGCCGGGTCGGGCAAGAGCTCGCTGATCCGCGGCTCGGTGTGCGGCCGGGAGGGCGTGGTGTCGGTCGACCAGGCCCCGATCCGCGGCTCGCGGCGGAGCAACCCTGCCACGTACACCGATCTGCTGGAGCCGATCCGCAAGGCCTTCGCCAAGGCCAACGGCGTCAAGCCGGCCCTGTTCAGCGCCAACTCGGAGGGCGCCTGCCCGACCTGCAACGGCGCCGGGGTGATCTACACCGACCTGGCGATGATGGCCGGCGTCACCACCGTGTGCGAGGACTGCGAGGGCCGGCGGTTCCAGGCGTCGGTGCTCGAGTACCGGCTCGGCAAGCTCAACATCGCCGAGGTGCTCGACCTGTCCGTCGAAGAGGCGGTCCGCTTCTTCGGCGCCGGCGAGGCGCGTACGCCGGCCGCGCACGCGATCCTCCAGCGCATGGCCGACGTCGGGCTCGGCTACCTGCGGCTCGGTCAGCCGCTCACCACGCTGTCCGGCGGCGAGCGCCAGCGGCTCAAGCTGGCGACGCACATGGGCGCCGACGGCGGGGTCTACGTGCTCGACGAGCCGACCACCGGGCTGCACCTGGCCGACCTCGAGCAGCTGCTCGGGCTGCTCGATCGGCTGGTCGACTCGGGCAAGTCGGTCCTCGTGATCGAGCACAACCAGGCCGTGATGGCCCACGCCGACTGGATCATCGACCTCGGGCCGGGCGCGGGCCATGACGGCGGGAAGGTCGTGTTCGAAGGCACCCCGACCGACCTGGTCGCGGCGAAGTCGACGCTGACCGGCAAGCACCTGGCAGCATTCGTCGGCAGCCCTGCGAAGGCCGCCGCGGCTCGCTGACCCCGAGCGCGTGAGGGACGCGATGGGCTGGCCCGCCTGCACGGGCCGGCCCGGACGAAGGCGGGAAGTCTTTCGGCGCCGGTCGCTCGACCTGGCGTCCGACGCGCACTGGTGGACTTCGCAGGCGCGATCACAATGCCGGACAGGAAGCCTCTGCCATGTCGTTCGCGCCCGAATACCTCGATCCCGATCACGCGCCGAGACGCGAGCAGCTCGACCAGCGGAGAGGCCTCGTCCTCGTCGAATTCGGCACGGCCTGGTGCGGCTACTGCCAGGCGGCCGCCGCGGGGGTAAGGTCGCTGCTCGAGCGCTACCCCGCGGTCGAGCACGTCAAGGTCGAGGACGGCCCCGGCCGGCCGCTGGGGCGCTCGTTCCGGGTCAAGTTGTGGCCGAACTTCGTGCTCATGCGCGACGGCGCGGTCGTCCATCAGCTCGCGCGGCCCTCGCGGGGCGAGCTCGCGGACGCGTTCCAGCGGTTCGCCGGGTCGGAGGCCGCCGGCGGCTGAGGCTCCGCGAGCGCGCGGCTACGATCGGCGCGCGGCGTCCTCGTGGCGCCGGACCTCGGCGATGCCGGCCTGATACAGCAGATCGGCGATCGGGGCGTTGCCTTCGCGCGCGGCCACGATCTCGCGGGCCCACGGCTCGCGGGCGTCGAAGTCGTCGCTGAAGCTCAGCATCAGCGCGGCGATCTTGAACACGTCGCGCTCCGCGTTCATCTCGTAGCCGGCGGCCTTGAACGTCGCGGCGCGCACGACCTCGAGCGCCTGCGCGTCGCCCGGCCACACGTGGGTCGGCCCGTAGTGCTGGCGCAGCAGGGCGAAGATCCGCCGCTCCGACTCGTCGCGGGCGGCGGCGGTGATCTCGCGGCGCTGGTCGCTCTCGAACTTCAGCATCAGTCGTCGTCCGCCTCGTCGGGGGCCGCGCGGTCGATGTGCACGTGGCTGGCGATGTCGAACAGCGACTCGACCCGCGAGCCCTTCGAGGTCGCCGCGTCCGGGATGCCGTCTTCGTTGTGGTCCGGCATCTCCGGCGTCGGCTCGGGCACCGCCGCGCTCGACGGATAGACCGCCCTGGGGCCCTTCTCGAGCAGGACCACGCGGGACCTGACCGTGCGCGCCGCGTTGTAGAGCCGGAGGTAGGCCGACCGCCGGGTCGCGCCCGTCATCTGCTTCGCCCCCACCGGCTGCATGTCGAGCGCGCCCCCGTGCTGGTGGTTGCTGTTGGGGACCTGGCTGCCGGCGGCGAGGTTGCGCCGCGGGTTCCGCCACCCGCTCGAGACGTAGACCTTCTCGCCGTAGGCCGCCTCGGTCGCGGTCAGCAGCTCGGTCATCGCCGAGTCGAGGATCAGCTGATAGTTGCCGCGCAGGTCGGCGCGCGTGGTCTCCTTGATCCGCGTGCGGTACGGGACGTGCAGCGTGAAGCCCTTCCGCCACATGCGCTGGTCGACGTACTCCTGGCGGATGATGTCCCGCTCGTCCTGCGACACGACCTCGGTGATCTCGTGCGACTTGCCCTCGTGGGTGATCGTCGCCTTGATGCTGTACTGGACCGGCGGGTTCGGCTTGCGCGAGGCCGTGATCGGCCGCTGCGCGTTGGTGACCTCCGGCGTGTAGTCGAAGCGGTTGCCGGTGCCGGTGCGCTTCGGGATCGTGCCGCTGTGCTCGCCGATCGGCGTGACCTCCCACGTCGCCGACGCGCCGGCCGGCTCGGCCACGCGGACGCTCAGCGTGCGGAATTTCCCGCTCACGTCCTTGCCGACGAGGAAGATGAACTTGTCGGCGATGACCCACTCCTTCTCGGAGTAGCGGGTCTTCGCCGTGTACTGGCTGCGGTGCTCGAGGCGGATCCGCGGCGGACAGGTCGCACAATCGCCGCCGGCCTGCTTGTCGCCGAGCTGCTGGTCGGCGGCGGCGCCGGCGTCCTCCATCCGCTTCGAGAAGCGGGTCGGGTCGCCCTGGATCGGCTCCGGCGAGACGGCCTTGCCGGTGAAGCCGCCGAGCGGCCCCGAGGGGCTCGGGTCCAGCAGAGCTCGCGTGAACCTCGGCGCGGTCAGCCCTGTGTCCCCTGGTCCGCTCATCGCCCCGCCACCCGTCCTGCTCGTGACATTAACAACCCTCGCCGCGGAAGATCAATCCGGGCCGCCCGACGCGGACGCGACGGCGCCCGACCGCGCGCGCGCTCCGGCTCGTGCATCACGCGTCGGAACCTACGCATGGGTGATCGCGGCCAGCTCGTGCGGCGACTCGTAGAGCACGGCGTCGAGGTGGCGCAGGAAGTCGGCCCGCTGGTCGGCGGTGAGCACCGGCGCGACGGTCCGCAGCACCCGCGGGTCGTAGAAGCGAAAGAACACGCGGTGCGGCTCGCCCGCGAGCTCGACCATCAGGAAGCGCCGCAGCTGACGACGCACGACCTCGAATTCGGCGCCGCTGACGACGAACACGCCCCACGCCGCGCCCCAGCCCTCGCCGACGAGCCGCTCGAGCAGACCGGAGCCCCGCTCGAGGCGGACCAGGTACGGCGCGACGTCGTCGAAGGCGCGCCCCTGCTCGCCGTCGTACAGCGAGGCGTAGGGATCGACGCTCTCCTCGATCAGCTCGAGCGGGCGGTCGGCGCGGGCGGCGTCGACGATCGCGTACAGCGTGCCGGCGTCGCGCAGGCCGCGGAGCGGCGCGAGGGCGGCGAGCGCGGCCTCGCCGGGGTTCGCCGGGGCGGGCGGCGGCGTGAAATCCTCGACCAGGAAGCGGTAGGTCGTGCGACCGGCCTGCATCCACCCGCGGTTGGCCATCTCGCCGACCCAGCACGGCTCGCCGCCGACGCTGATCCGGTGCGGGTCGATCGCCTGCACGTGCGCGCACACGCCGTCCCACACGACGTGGAATTGCGGGCTGCCGGCCCGATCGGCGTGGACCACGAAGTCGGCGCCGGCCGTGCCGACGGTGCGCCCGACCCCGGGCTCGAGCACGAGCTTGCGGAAGCCCTCGCGGCCCGACCACACCTGCAAGACGCCGCGACGGCGCAGCGGCGGGCCGCCCGCGAGCACGTGATAGCGGGCGAACGTGTAGTCGAGCTCGGCCAGCCAGTCGGCGTATTCGGGGTCGAGCTCGGCGAATTCGCGGGCGGCGAGCGGGCCCAGGTGGGTGCGCCCGCGATCGTCGGGGTGCGGCACGCGGCCGCGGGCGGTCTCGCGGGCCATGAACTCGAGCTGGCCCTCGATCTGCCGCAGCACCGGCCAGCGCGACGGATCGTGGGCCCGGGTGCGCGCGCGGGCCTCGGCGAGCACCTCGGCGAAGGCGTCGCGCGACGTGATCCGCATCAGCCCGGGCACGCTTCAGCCCCCGCCGGCGGGTGGAACTTCCGCGGGATCATCACCTGCGTCGCCCCGCCGGCGCAGTACACCGCCACCCGCGTGTCCTTGCGCGGGTCCTTGAGCGACCAGTCGTCGACGATCGGCGCCGCCGTGCTCTGCAGACCGAGCGCGGGGTCGCCGAACTCGACCTCGCGCGGCTCGCGGAGCAGCGGCGGCGGACCCGGCTTGCCGTCGACCATCCCGTAGCTGATCGGCGAGCAGCCGACCTGCTCCGGCGTGATCGACGGGTCGAGCGTGAAGTACTGGCCGACGCCGGCGCCGGGGATCGATCTCTGGTACATGGTGCGACCGGCGAACGAGCGCACGACGACGGGCTTTTGCAGGTCGATGCCCTTGATGTGCGAGAGGATGTCGCTCGGCTTGATCGGGCCGGTCGCGTGCGCGGCGTAGAACTGATAGGCGACGGCGTAGCGGGCCTGCAGGCGCGCCTCCGACAGGCCGTCGTCCTCGTCGTGCTGGCCGGCGAGCTCGTGCTTCGAGAGGTCGAGGTCGGCGAAGACGTCGCGCCCGGAACGCCCGCCCGCCGGCGGCGCCTCGTCGTCGAGGGTCGCGGTCTCGACGTCGGGCTCGTCGGGCACGGCCGAATCGTCGTGGGTGTCGTACTCCAGCCGCTTGCGCTCGCACTCCTCACAAAAGGGCGTGCCGACCCTGGCGGCCGCGCGGAACACGAAGCTCTGCGTCGAGTCGCCGATCACCACCGAGGGGCAGCCGCCGACGATCCGGTCGCCGCCGACGTGGACCGCCGGGTCGGTGCGGCGCGCCGCCTGGCGGTGATTGATCAGCACGGTCGCCGAGCCCTGCTGGATCCGGTCGCTCGGTCCCACCGGGAAGCACACGACGCTGTCGCCCTTGCGCGCGGCCGGCAAGAACCCGACGATCACGTTGGCGCTGCCGCTGAAGATCGGGCCGCCGACGTGCGGCACCGGACCGGGCTCGACCTTCGGACAGACGTGAAAGTCGCTGATGCGGGCGGCGTCGGGCATGCGAGCGGAGCGCCGGCAGCGTAACGCAAACCGCCGACGCGCGGCGCGCAGGCCCGGCGTGGCGGATCGGCTGTCATTGCCATCATGCGATCCACGGGTCGGCGAATGTGTGAATGACGAAATCGCGCAGCGCGATCTCGCCGCGAGCAATGGACAGAGGCGGACCGTCGCGGGCATGATGCGAGGTCCTCCGTGCCCGCTCCCTCCCCGCCGCGCGTGGGCGACCGTGTCCGCGATCGCTATGAGCTGATGACTCCCCTGCGCGCCGACGGTCCGGCGCAGGTGTTCGTCGCCGTCGATCACCAGGCCGGACGCGAGGTGGAGCTCACGCTGTTCGAGCCGAAGTACGCCCAGGCGGACGCCTGGGCCGCGTTCGCCCGGGTGATCGCCGCGGCGACGGCGGCCAAGATCTCGGGCCTGGTCTTGCCGCGGGGCGTCACTCGCACGGCGCCGACGCCGCCCTGCTGCGTGAGCGACCTGCAGATGGCGCGCGGGCTCGACCGGCACGTCGAGCAAGGGCCGACGCCGTGGCGACGCGCGCTGCGGCTGTGCGAGCAGGTGGCGGAGATCGTGGAGCGCGCGCACGCGGCGACCGGCGCGGCCCACCGGGCGCTGTCGTCGGCGCGCTGCGTGGTCACGGTGCGCGGGGACGTGAAGGTGCTCGACTTCGGGATCGCCGAGCTGGTGCCCGGCCACCCCGACGATTCGCCGTACCGCGCGCCCGAGCAGCAGCCCGTCGGCCCGCGCGGCGACGTCTATGCAATCGGGGTGATGCTGTATGAGTTGCTGACCGGCCAGCGCGCGACCGCCGGTCCGCTGCCGCGCTGGAGTCCGCCGGCCGAGGCGCACCGCGACCTGGAGGCGCTGGTGGCTCGCGCCACCGCGACCGATCCGCAGCAGCGCCACGCCGACCCGGCCGCGCTGCGGGCCGCCATGCGCGCGCTGCTCGACGCGGACGAGAAGGCCGCCGCGGCGGTGTCCGCCGCCGCGGCCGAAGCCGCCGAGGCCAAGGCCGCCGCCGACGAGAAGGCCGCCGCCGAGGCCAGGGCCGCCAGGGCGACGGCCGCCGAGCGGAAGGCCGCTGCCGAGGCCAGGGCCGCTGCCGAGGCGAACGCCGCCGAGGTGAAGGCCGCGGCGGAGTCCGGCCACGGATCGGCCGGAGCGCCGCCGCTCCGCCCGGGCGCCACCAACCTGTCCCCAGGGACATCTGGAGCGCCGATCGCCGAGGAGCCGCGCCTCCCGGGCGCCTCCAATCTGTCCGAAAGGTCATTCACAGCACCGTCGCCGCCGCCGGAGCTCGGCGCGCCGAGCCGAGGCGGCCTGTCCGAAGGGACATCCATGTCACCGGCGCCGGACTCGCGGGCGTCGCAGTCGGGCTCGCCGCTCGCTCGCGGCGAAGCATCGCCCGCGTCGTCCGGCTCGCGCCCCTCCGGCTCGGCTTCGCCCTCGCGCTCCTATCCGACCCTCGCGAGCGATCCCCCGTCCTCCGCCGCGACGTCTGGCTCGCGCCTGCGCGGGTCGACCTCGCCGTCCCGCGCTCATCCGCCGCTCGCTCCCGCCGACGCCTCGTCGCCGACCTCGCGCCCGCGAGCGCCCGGAGCACCGCCCTCGCGCTCTCACCCGACCCTCTCGCCGTCGCTCTCCGAGCCTCCCTCGGCGTCGTCGTCCTCGCTGAACCGCACGCGCCTCCCCGGTTCGGCGTCGCCGTCCCGCTCGCACCCCACGCTCTCGTCTCTCGAGCACGAGCCCGCCGCGTCCTCCTCGTCGTCCTCGCTGAACCCCACGCGCCTCCCCGGTTCGGCGTCGCCGTCCCGCTCGCACCCCACGCTCTCGTCCCCGCAGCCCGAGCCCGCCGCGTCCTCGTCGTCCTCGCTGAACCGCACGCGCCTCCCCGGTTCGGCGTCGGCCTCCCGCTCGCACCCCACGCTCTCGTCCCCCCAGCCCGAGCCGTCCGCGTCCTCGTCGTCCTCCCTGTCCTCGCGCCCGCGCCCGCCCGGCGCCTCGCCCTCCCGCTCGCATCCCCCCCTCTCGTCCGGGCAAGCCCAGGCTGCCGCGTCCTCGTCCTCGCGCTCGCGCCCGCGCCCGCCCGGCGCCGCTCCGTCCCGCTCCGATCCGACCCTCGCCGGATCTGCGGCGCCCTTGCCTCCCGAGCGCACCGAGGTGGTGGCACAGAGCGCGATCCTGGCGGCCGAGCGAGCCCGGAATACCGGCTCACACTCGCCGGTGCCCGCGGCCGACAAGACCGAGGTGACCCCGCGGCGCTCGGTGCGAGGCTTGATCGGCGAGCGCCCGCGCAATGCGGCCACCGCCGGCGCGGCGACGCGACGCGACGCCTCCTCCCACGCCTCGGAGCTCCCCCTCGGCGATTCGACGGTCATCGCCCGCGCGCCGACCCATCAGCCCACCGAGGAATTGCCCGTACCGGCCTTCGCCAGCGCACCGCGCGGCCACCTCGATTCGCCCACCGATCAATTGCCGGTGCCCGCCTTCGCCGACGCCCGGGGGCGCCACCTCGATCCGCCCACCGATCGATCGCCGGTGCCCGCCTTCGCCGACGCGACCCAGGTCCTTCGCGCCGACGATCTGCTCGCGCCGCCGCCCCCGACGAGCGATCCGGACGCTACCCGGATCTGGCGCAGACCGCCGGAGCTGTCCGACGCCGTCGAGCCGTCGCCCGCGCCCATCGCTCCCGAGTCGACGATGATGCTGCCCGCCAGCGGGGAGACCGTCGTGTTCCAGACCTCGCCTGTCCCCCGGGCCAGGTCGCTGCTGGCCGGCGTCGCCGGTTGGTCGCTGCGCAAGAAGCTGCTGGTCGTCAACGCCGGGCTCGCGCTCGTCATCCTGTTCGGCGTGCTGGCAGCGGTCGCCTGCTAGCTAGCTAGCTAGCTGCGGCATTCGGCCGTCATGGAACGCATCGAGGTCGGCCCGCTCGTGGCTCGCCCGCCAAACCGACCCCAGCGACAGGTCATCTTCGCCCACGGCCGCGTGCAGGTCCTCGCCATTCGCGCCGCCGGCGGGCTCGCCTCATTCGAACATGGCGACGTGGATGCCCGCCCGGTCCGCGCCCAGGTACGAGCTACAGGAACGGCACCGGGCCGGCCGTCGCCGGGACCTCGTCGTCGCCGACGTTCTCGAGCATGCCGTAGCCGAGCGCGCCCTCTGCACCCCGACCCCAGCAGCGGACCGTCCCGTCGATCGCCAGACCACAGGTGTGATAGCCGTGGGCGTTGAGGTCGACGATCGGAACGCCGAGCTCGACCGGGTCCGACAGGGAGGAGACCTCGAACGTATGGCCGAGGCCGAGCTGCCCATCGTCGTTGCGGCCCGCGCAGCGCACCTCGCCGGAATCGAGGAGCACGCACGTGTACGAGAGCCCGAGGGCGACGTCGATCACCTTGGCGCCGCCGAGCGGGACCTCGCCGGCGGCGCTCGGGGCCTCGTCGTCTCCGATCGTCTCCTGATGGCCGTAGCCGAGCTGTCCGTCGAAGTTCATGCCCCAGCAGCGCAGCCCGCCGCTCGTCGTGATCGCGCAGTTGTGGTGACTGCCGCTGGCGATCGACGCCGCCTCCGCGCCGAGGTCGAGCGGTCCGGCGCTGCCGGCCTCGAGGATTGTTGCGTTGTGTCCGTAGCCGAGGCGCCCGTCGTTGTGGCCCCAGCAGCGCACCGTCCGGTCCTTCATCAGCACGCAGTTATGAAACATCCCGGCGCTGATCTGCACGACCTCGCCGGCGATGGGCAGGTCACCCGCCGTGGCCGGCGTCTCGTCGTCGCCGATCGACTGCCCGTCGCCATAGCCGAGCACGCCCTTGTCGTCCTTGCCCCAACAGCGCACCTTGCCGCCGACCGTGAGGGCGCAGTTGTGGCGCGAGCCGACGGCGAGGTCGACCGCTTCAGCCCCCAGATCGATGTCCCCGGCCGCGGCGGGCTTCTCGTCGTCGCCGACGTTCTGCGTATGGCCATAGCCGAGCTGCCCGTCGACATTCCAGCCCCAGCAGCGGACCTTGCCGCCCGAGACGAGGGCGCAGGTGTGCCCCTGCCCGCCCGCGAGCGCGACCACCGGCGCGCCCAGCTCGACGGGAGCGTTCACCGAGGCAGGCATGGCCGTGGTGTCGAGCGTGTGGCCCTGGCCGAGGCCGCCGCTGTCGTTGAGGCCCCAGCAGCGCAGCGCGCCGCCATCGTCGAGCACGCACGTCGAGAGCCAGGTGACCGCCACCTGGAGCGCCTTCGGGCCCGCGTTACCGCCGGTCGTCGGCTCGCCGGTCGTCGGCTCGACGCCGGTGCTCGTCCCGGGGGTCGTGCCGAGGTCGCCGGTCTCCGTGCCCGTCGGCACGGTCGTGCCGAGGTCGCCGGTCGCCGTGCCCGTCGGCATATCCGTGGTGGAGTCACCGTCCGATCCGGAGCCGCCTCCGCCGGGGCCGCAGCCGAGCGTCAGGAGAATCGAGACCCATGGGATGATAAGTCGGCGCGACAAGGATTGGCATTCGTAAGTCATCGTGGTCATCCTGGCAGGTCGTGCCGCTGCCCGCACGACCGAGCGTGGTTCGACGACATCGAGCGCCCTCTCGTCCCGTCCAGTCACCGGCCCGACCGAAACAATTGGCCGGCGCATCATTTTTCCCGTGTTCGGCGGCCGGGCGCCTCGCGGCGGGCCGCGTTCGCCCGCTGCCGACGGCGACCCTTTCGGGTTCGCGAGCTTCGTGCTGGTCCCTGCGATGTCGTCCGAGCGAGGAGTCCGAGCGCCTCAGCCGAGCAGCGAGGGCGTGTCGCCGACCCATGACATTGCCGTTTGTGGCCACCCGGACGGCGGGTGCCACGGTATGCATGGCCGCGCGACGGCGACGGCGCCGGCGATCTTTGCGATCGGCCCGCTCTGATGAGAGCGCGTCATCGCGCAATCCGGCGGGCGGGCAATGCTTCTCGCTTGCGCACATTCGCGCTGCTCACATTCGCGCGAGGCATTCGTCGGTGAATGCGCCGAATTGCCGGAGAGCGCGATTTCACCCGCGTGGTGCTCGGAATCGCCGCCGTTCGCCGGTGTCCGGCCGGGAGCGCGCCGCGGGCCCGGAGCGCCGCAAGACTTCGGCGCGATGCCGCCGGCGACCAAGCACGACGCCAGGCCACGACGAGTGGCGCGCGAAAACGCCATCGGCCGCAAGGCGCCGCTCCCGGCGAAGCTGCTGCCTCAGCTCGCCACGCTCGCCACCGCCCCGCCCCGCGGCGCCGGCTGGGTCTACGAGGCCAAGTTCGACGGGTACCGCCTCCTCGCGCGCGTCGACGGCGACGACGTCCGGCTGTTCACCCGCAACGGCAACGACTGGACCTCGCGCATGATGCCGCTGCGCGACGAGATCGCCGCGCTGGGCCTCGGGTCCGCGTGGCTCGACGGCGAAATCACCGTACTCGATCCGAAGGGCAGGCCGGACTTTCAACGGCTGCAACAGGCGTTCGACGGCGCTGGCAGCCGCGACATCGTCTATTTCGTGTTCGATCTGCTCTACCACGACGGCCACGACCTCCGGCGCGTGCCGCTGGTCGAGCGCCGTCGGCGCTTGAAGCGAGTCCTCGACGCCGCGCGACCGGGCGAGCACGTGCGGTACAGCGAGACGCTCGAGGGCCCGGTCGAGCGCCTGCTCGCGGACGCTTGCAAGCGGGGCCTCGAGGGGCTCGTCGGCAAGCGCGCCGACAGCCTCTACACCTCCGCGCGCTCCTCCTCGTGGATCAAGCTGAAATGCACGCAGCGGCAGGAGTTCGTCGTCGGCGGTTACACCGAGCCGAAGGGGCGTCGCGCCGGCTTCGGCGGCCTCTTGCTCGGCGTGCACGACGAGCAGGGCCGACTCGTGTACGCCGGCAAGGTCGGCACGGGCTTCGACGGGGCCTCGTTGCGATCGATCTACGCCGAGTTGAAGGCGCTCGAGGTCGACCGGTCGCCGTTTCATGACCGGCCTCGTGAGGTCAAGGGCCACTGGGTGCGGCCCGTGTTGGTCGCCGAGGTGTCGTTCAGCGAGTGGACCGGCGACGGCCGCGTGCGCCACCCGGTCTTTCACGGGCTGCGGTCCGACAAGGACGCCGCGACGATCTCGCGCGAGCGGCCGCGAGAGGTGCCGTCGATGAGCCCTCCGAAGGCGCGCCGGTCCGCGCCGATGATCAAGGTGACGCACCCGGAGCGCGTCATCGATCCGGCCAGCGGGGCGACCAAGCTCGACCTGATCCATTACTACGAGGCCGTCGCCGAGCACATGCTGCCCCACCTCGAGGGCCGCCCGATCTCCATGGTGCGCGCCCCGACCGGCGTCGCCGGCGAGCAGTTCTTCCAGAAGCACACCGAGAATTACCGCATTCCGGGCGTGCGGCAGCTCAGCGAATCGCTGCGCCCTGGCCACCCGCCGATGCTGGAGATCGCCAGCGCCGAGAGCCTCGTGGCGGCCGCGCAGATGAACGTGGTCGAGTTTCACACGTGGAACTCGACCGCCGCCGACATCGATCGTCCGGACCGCGTCATCTTCGATCTCGACCCGGGCGAGGGCGTCCCCTGGGACTCGCTGCGGGACGCCGCGAAGCTCACCAAGGGGCTCCTCGAGCTCCTCGGGCTGCGCAGCTTCCTCAAGACGAGCGGCGGCAAGGGCCTTCACCTCGTGGTGCCGCTCCGGCCGAGCTGGTCGTACGACCCGGTGAAGGACTTCTCGCGCGACGTCGCCGAGCACCTGGCCGCCACGCTGCCGGCGCTGTTCGTCGCCAAGAGCGGCGCTCGCAACCGGCGCGGGCGGATCTTCGTCGATTACCTGCGCAACGGTCGGACCGCGACGACGATCGCCGCCTTCTCGGCGCGGGTGAGGCCGGGCCTCGGCGTCAGCGTGCCGGTCGCGTGGTCGGAGCTGGGCCGGCTCACCGCCGGCGATCAGTGGAACATCTTCAGCCTGCCCGCGCGGCTGCGGGCGCTGCGTGGAGACCCCTGGGCCGGATACGCGCCCGACCAGACGCTCGATGTCGCGGTCGAGCAGCTCGGGCGGGGGAGACGTTGACCGCCCGGGCGCCCCGATCGGTCCTCGTGCTCGCCCCGAAGGGCTGGCAGCCCCGGCGTAAACGGGGCGCAGCGGAGCGACGTCGGCCGCGTGGTGCTGCTCGACCACATACCCGCGGAACGCGCAGCGCTCGCGCCATCATGCCATGGGCTTTATGATGCCCGCGCGCGCCGATGTTCGCCGCGCACCGCCGGTCGGCCGATGATTCGACTGCAGCCGCGCCGGCGACACCACCGGAGGCCATACCCTTGACTCGCCATACCCTCGCGATTAGCGCGACCCTCGCGCTCCTGCTCTCGACCGCCCCGGCGTCGGCCTACCAGCTCGTCCCCGACGCCCTCGATCCGCAGGCCTGCCAGGGCCAGGGCTGCTGGACCAATCATCTGCGCGTCACCGACCTCGACGGCGACGGCGACCTCGACATCCTGCTCGCCAACTACGCCGACTTCTTCGCCGGCGCCGACAAGCCGCAGCCGCTGGTCGTCTACCTCAACAACGGCATGGCCGAGTTCAGCAACGAGTCCGCCGCCGCCGTCGGCGACTACGTCGGCAACGTCCGCCAGGTCGCCGTCGGCGACGTCGACGGCGACGGCGACCTCGACCTCTACGCGCCCGACGGCGCCGGCGCGCCGCACGTCCTGTTCATCAACGACGGCGCGGGCGTGTTCACCGACGAGGCCGCCGAGCGCCTGCCGGCCGGCTCGTTCCCGCAGGGCGCCGCGGCGCGGATGGGCGACGTCGACGGCGACGGCGACCTCGACATCCTCGCCGGCGACGGCTACTCGCAGGGCGGCGGCGCGGCCCGGTTCGCCCGGCTCTACCGCAACGACGGCAGCGGCAACTTCGAGGAGGTCGCGGACGCGGTCCCGGCCCAGCTCCAGGGCGTCGACGTCGACGACTTCGACCTCCTCGACGTCGACCGCGACTTCGACCTCGACCTGCTCGTCAATCCCCACGCGAACGGCGGCGCCAACCTGTGGAAGAACGACGGCACCGGTCAGTTCACCGCCGCCGACTTCCCGCCGGCCGGCAACAGCGGCTATCACTACAACCCCGGCGTCTGCGACGTCGACGGCGACGGCGACCTCGACGTGTGGGTCGACAACATCGGCGGCGGCTACAACGAGCAGCTCCTGATCAACGACGGCGCCGGCGGCTTCACCGACGAGACCGCCGCGCGCGTGACCGGCAACAACGCCGGCAGCGACGACAACGGGGTCGTGTGCGCCGACATCGACGACGACGGCGACTTCGACGCGGTCGTCGTCTCGCTGTCCAGCCCCGAGCGCTACCTGGTCAACGACGGCACCGGCAATTTCGTCAACACGCCCGGCGTGTTCCCCGGCCCGACCGATTGCAGCCTGTGGGCCGAATTCGGCGACCTCGACGACGACGGCCGCCTCGACCTCGTCACCGGGCAGGGCGAGTGCAGCAGCTCCGACGAGGTCTACCTGGCCGAGGCCGACGATCCCGTCGATTCGCAGCCGCCGAAGCTGCTCGCCGTCGAGGAGGTCGCCGGCCCGGTCGACGTCGACGCCGCGCCGGTGGTCCGCTTCGCCGTCAGCGACCGCACCGTCACCGACGAGGGGCCGCGGCTCGCTCGCGCGTACGCGGTGATCGACCCCGACGGCGCCGCCACCATGATCGACGCCGCATTCATGGGCGGCGACCTGTTCCGCGTCGTCCTCCCGCCCGCGCGCGGCGCCGTCGTGTTCCGGGTATGTGCAGAGGACGACAATGGCAACACCGCCTGCGCCGCCGACCAATCGTATCAGGCCGGCGAGGACCCGGGCACGACCACCGACGGCGACACCACCGACGGCGACACCACCGACGGCGACACCACGAATGGCGACACCACGGCGGCGACCGGCAATGACAGCACCACCGCGGCGCCCGGGACCACCGGCGAGCGCCCGACCACCGGCGAGGACCCGACCACCGGCGAGGCGCCGACCACCGACGCCACCGCGAGCGCCGGCACGTCGGACGCGAGCAGCGGCGGCGACGAATCGTCGGGCGGCGCCACCGGCTCGAGCATGACCGACGGCAGCGGCTGCGGCTGCGCCAGCGACGGCGACCCCCGCCCCGGCTGGCTCGCCCTGCTCACGGCGGTGGCCCTGCTCCGCCGCCGTCGCCGCTGAGTCAGCGGCCGCCGCCGATGGCTCGACCTCGGACGCGCCGGCCATCGCACGAATGCGACGACGGCGCGGTCCCGGCTCGGCGGCCGGCGCGAGGTGCTGTAGACTGCGGCGCTCAGGGCCGCGTCCGCGCCCGACAGGTCGAAGATGCCCGAGCTCGGCGCCGGAACGCTATTCGCCAATCGCTTCGAGATCGACCGCCTGGCCGGCAGCGGCGGCATGGGCGTGGTGTACCGCGCCCGCGACCGCGCCAGCGGCGAATACGTCGCGCTCAAGCTGCTGCAGACGGGCGGGCCGGACGACGCGGCGCGGTTCGGCCGCGAGTCCCGGCTGCTGGCGGAGCTGCGTCACCCCGGCATCGTCCGCTACGTCGATCACGGCCGGACGCCGGAGGGCCAGCGATTTTTGGCGATGGAGTGGCTGGAGGGCGAGGACCTGAGCTCCCGCCTGGCCCGCGGCCGGCTGCCGCTGCCCGACTGCGTCGCCCTCGTCGACCGGCTCGCCGACGCCCTCGCGTGCGCGCACGGGAGCGGCGTGGTCCACCGCGACCTCAAGCCGAGCAACGTGTTCCTGCTCGGCGGGGAGCTCGCCCTCGCCACGCTGCTCGACTTCGGGATCGCGCGGCGCCTGTCGGCGTCGCACGTGCTGACGGCGACGGGGCGCGTGATCGGGACGCCGGAGTACATGGCGCCGGAGCAGGCCCGCGGGGCGCGCGACCTGACGCCGGCCGCCGACCTGTTCTCGCTGGGGTGCATCTTCTACGAGTGCCTGACCGGCCACTCGCCGTTCGCCGCCGACCACCTCGCCGCGGTGCTGGTGCGGATCCTGTTCGAGGCCCCCGCGCCGCTGGCCGAGCGGCGGCCCGGCCTGCCCGCGCCGCTGGTCCGGCTCGTCGACCGATTGCTCGCCAAGGAGCCGGCGCAGCGCCTGCCCGACGCCGCGGCCCTGCGCGCCGAGCTGGCGGCGCTCGGCGAGCTGGACGAACCTGTCCTCGGGGCCACCCTCGTCACGCGCCCGGTCACCGCCTTCGCGCAGCGCGAGCAGAACCTGTTCAGCGTCGTGCTCGCGGCGCCCCGGCGCAGCGAGACGACCGAGGACCACGGCCGCGGGGCCACCTTGCTGCCGGAGGCGCTGTCGGCGGCGGAGGACGAGCGCGCGGCGCTGCTGCACACGCTCCACGGCCTCGGCGTCACGGCCGACTTCCTCGGCGACGGCGCGCTCGTGGTGATGGCGCCGCCGACCGAGAGCGCCACCGACCAGGCCGCCCGGGCCGCCCGCGCGGCCCTGCTGATCCGGGAGCGGTGGCCGGCGGCGACGGTGGCGATGGCGACCGGCCACGGCGCGCTCGACGGCCGCACCGCCGTCGGCGAGGTCGTCGAGCGAGCCGCACGCTCGCTGCAGCGCGCCGAGGCGCCGTCCGCCGACACCGGGCCGGGGGTCCTGCTCGACGCGCTGAGCGCCGACCTGCTCGCCGGACGGTTCAGCCAGACGCCGCGCCCGGACGGCGCGCTGCTGCTCGCCGAGGAGCGGGCGGTCGACGCCGGGCGCCCCCTGCTCGGCCGGCCGACGCCGTGCGTCGGCCGCGAGCCCGAGCTGGCCGCCCTCGAGGCGCAGCTCGCCGGCGTCGAGGACGACGCCCAGGCGCGCGCGGTGCTGTTCGTGGCGCCGCCGGGGGTCGGCAAGTCGCGCCTGCGCCACGAGTTCGTGCGCCGCGTCGAGCAGCGCGATCAGCCGGTCACGCTCCTGCTCGGGCGCGGCGACCCGATGCGCACCGGCGCGCCCCACGGGCTGCTGGTCGACGCGCTCCGCCGGCACTGCGACCTCGGCGGGAACAGGCCGCTCGCCGAGCAGCAGCAGCGGCTCCACGCCCGGCTCGGCGCGCACGTGCCCGCCGGCGAGCGCGAGCGCGTCGTGCGGTTCCTGGGCGAGATGTGCGGCGTGCCGTTCGCGGACGACGGCCTGCCGATGCTGCGAGCGGCCCGGCAAGAGCCGAAGATCATGCGCGGCTGCCTGAGCCGGGCCTTCCTCGACTGGCTCGCCGCCGAGTGCCACCAGGCTCCGGTGGTCCTCGTGCTCGACGACCTGCAGTGGAGCGACGGCGCGACGGTGGCGGCGCTCGACGAGGCGCTGCGCGACCTGCAGGAGCTGCCGCTGCTGGTCCTCGCGTTCGCCCGGCCCGAGGTCGACGACGCGTTCCCGCGGCTGTGGCCAGCGCGCGCGCTGCAGCGGGTCCCGCTCAAGGGGCTGAGCAAGCGCGCCTGCGAGCGGCTGATCCAGCACGCGCTCGGGCCGGGTGTCGCCGCGGAGGTGATCGCCCGCGCGGTCGAGCGATCGGCCGGCAACGCGCTGTACCTCGAGGAGCTGATCCGCTCGATCGCCGCCGGCAAGTCCGACGAGCAGCCGCAGACGGTGCTGGCGATGCTGCAGGCCCGGATCGGGCGCCTCGGGGCCGGGGCGCGGCGGGCGGTGCGGGCGGCGGCGGTGTTCGGCGAGCGGTTCTGGCGCGGGGGCGTCGGCGCCGTCCTCGGGCTGCCCGGCGCGTCCGACGAGGTCGCGGACTGGCTGTCCGCGCTGGTCGACGCCGAGCTGATCCAGCCGGCGCCGGTCAGTCGCCTCGCCGACGAGCAGGAGTTCGCGTTCCGCCACGCGCTCGTGCGCGACGCCGCCTACGGGCTGCTGACGGCGGAGGACCTGACGACCGGCCACCGGCTCGCGGCGGAGTTCCTCGGCGCCGCCGGCGAGCACGACGCGGCGGTGGTCGCCGAGCACTGGGAGCGCGGCGGCGACCGGGAGCGCGCCGCGAGCTCCTACGTGCGCGCCGCCGAGAGCTGCATCGACCGCGGCGACCACGTCGGCGCGCTGCGCCACGTCGACCGCGGCCTCGGCTGCGCCCCCGACGGCGAGCTGCGCGGGCAGCTGTGCAGCGTCGGCAGCTACGCGGCCTTCTGGCTCGACCGCCACGAGGGCCTGGCCGAGACCGCGGAGCAGGCGATGGCCGGGCTCGCACCCGGCAGCCGCGGCTATTGCCGCGCGATCCTCCCGGCGATCCTCGCGGCGATGGGCCGCGCCGACGAGGCCCACGTCGGCGAGCTCGTGGCCCGCTTGCTGGCGACCGAGCCCGACGAGGAGGCCCAGGCGGCCTACGTCGAGGCCGTCGCCACCGTCACGTCGTCGCTGCTCGGCGCCGCCGCGCCCGCGGAGCTGCTCGCGGCGCTGCTGCAGCGGCTCGAGGCCAGCGTGCGGCTGGCCGAACCCAGACACCCGGCCAGCCGCCGCTACCTGCTCGACGTCCGCGGCGGCATGGCCTACTTCCGCCAGCCCCGCCCGTGGACCATGCTCGCGGCGTGGGGCGCCGGCGCCGACCTGTGCCGCGAGGCGGGCGACAGCCGGCTGGAGCTCAGCCTGCTCGGCTCGCGCGAGTGGGGCTGGCTCGAGCTCGGCGACGCGGAGGGGGCCCGCGACCGCCTGCGGGCGCTCGCGCCGGCGATGACGCAGAGCCAGGACGTCGTGACGGTGGCGCTGTGGCGCAACCGGCTGGCGCGGGTCCTCTGCGAGTTCCCGGCCGCGAGCGCGTGGGAAGAGGCCGAGGAGCTGGTCGCGCCGATGCTCGCGCACACCGGCGGCATCCTGTACTTCCGCGTCCTGGCCCAGGGGATCGTGGCCCGCGTCTCGCTGCTGCGCGGCCAGCCGGACCGCGCCGAGGCCCACGCGCGCGCGGCCATGGCGGTCTTTCCGGACATGCCGCTGTGGCTGCTGCACACGGCGTCGGTGCACGTCCGCGCCCTGCTCGCGCTCGGGCGCGCGGCCGAGGCCGCCGCGGTCGCCGAGCAGGTCCTCGCCGCGATCCCCAGCCTCGGCGGCGCCGGCCACGCCGAGGTCGAGTTCCGCGTCGCCGCCAGCGAGGCCTTCCGCGCCGCCGCGCAGACCGATCGCGCCGACGCCGAGCTGCGCGAGACGCTGCGCCAGATCGAGCTGCGCGCCGCCGACATCACCGACCCCTCGTGGCAGCAGCGCTACCTGTCCCGCAACCCCTACTGCGTCCGCGCCCGCGAGCTCGCCGCCGCGTGGGGCCCGGCCTGAGCGGGCCGGCCTCGAGCTCGCGCGCGGCGACGGCCGCCGTCGCCGGCGATGTCATCCATGACCCGAGGGACATGCCCCAAGGAGCAGGTCCATCGGGGCGAGAGAGTCACTGCGGGATGACGTCGAGGTCGAGGCCGCCCGGGTACCAGTAGCTGCCGTAGTCGATCACGCCGTACACGCTGATGCCGACCTTGTTGTTGGACGTGACGGTGTGGCTGCCGTTGCCGGCGTTGCTGAGCTTGACGTGGGCGAGCGAGTAGCCGCTGGCGCCGATGGCGGTGAAGTTGTTGACCGCGGCGCCGTCGACCTGGACCATCGAGTTGTTGGGCGCGATGATGTCGACGAAGTTGGCCTGCCAGCCGGTCTGGGCGTAGAACAGGTAGCTCGAGCGGAACTGCTCGCTCGGCACCGCCATCAGCATCGCCGGGTCCGAGGTGCCGTAGCCCGCGCCCTGGCCGACCATGTACTCGGTGACGAGGATCTTCTTGTCGGCCTCGACCACGTACTTGTTGGTGCTCTGGGCCAGCTCGACGAAGTCGCCGGCCTTGGCCAGGACCTTGTTGACCGGCTGGTCGGGCGTGAAGGTCAGGGTGGTGTTGTCCTCGCTGGCGACCACGCGGACGATGACGGCCTTCTCGAGCGCGTTGTTGGGGACCTGCACCGGCGGCGCGACGATGTACTTCTTGGCCAGCGCCTCGATCGGGAACATCGACTCCTCGAGGTGATCGCAGGCGACCGTGCCGATCGGGACCTGGGTGCAGTCGTGCCCGCCGACCACCTGGACCGGCTTGTTGGCGGTGATGATCGTGCCGGTCGGGTCGCCGCCGCTGGCCGAGGTGATCTGCAGGACGTCGCCGTCGTCGAGCGTGATGTTGTTGCCGTTGCCCTGGGCGTCGACGCCGCCGCCGGCCTGGGTCGGCACGCCGTTCTTCGGCGCCTTGACGTTGACGACGGTGCCGTCCTGGTGCGCGGTGATCGAGAGGAAGCCCGGGTACGGGCTCCAGTGGGTCCAGGCGGCGGCGAGGTAGTTGCCGGTCCAGGTGTTGACCGGCAGCAGCAGCGAGGCGTCGTTGGTGACGTCGGCGTTGAGCGGGTTGAACTGGTAGACGGTGACCGGCTGGGTCGAGCGCAGGCGGTAGGCGCCGTCGGTGACCTTCACCGTCGGACCTGTCCCGCCGGTCAGCTGCGTGACCCACGGCAGCGTGATCACGGCGACGCTGTTGGCGGCGACCACCTGCTGCGCGACCTGGTTGGCGCCGCGGTGGACGGTGACGGTCGCCGCGTTGGCGGTGGTGTTGGCGACCGCGACCGCGTAGGGGTTGGCAGGACCGACGTAGACGTCGAGCTGCTGGGTGACGACGGGGTAGTACTCGCAGCCGATGTACGAGGTGCCGAGGTTGGCGCAGGCGCCGACGCACTGGCCGAAGTTGGCGTCGCACGCCAGGCCGAGCAGCGGGTCGCAGCTGTCGCCGGCGACGAAGCCGTCGCCCTGGTCGTTGCAGACCATGACCTGGTTGCCCTCGCACTTGGTGGCGCCGGGGTCGCAGGCGACGCAGCCGAGCGGCTCGATACACAGCTCGGGGCACGGCGTCTCCGACTTGAAGCCGCCCATGCCGTCGCAGACCTGCGCGACGTTGCCGTTGCACTGCAGCGTGTCCTCGGCGCACGGCTGGGGGCCGGTGGTGCCGGTGGTCGTGGTGTCGTCGGTGGTGTCGCCGGGCTCTGTGGTGCCGCTCGAGGTCTCGCCCGGATCGGTGGTGCCGGTCGAGGTGCCGGGCACGTCGGTGGTGCTGCCGGTGACCGGGCTGGTCGTCGAGGTCGTCGTGCCGCTCGAGTCGCTGGTGGCCGAATTGGCGGAGGTGCCGGTGGTCGGCGACGAGGTCGAGGTGGTCGGATCTTCCGTGTCGCTCCCGCTCGAACCCTGGCTGGTGCTCGTGGTCGTGCTGACGCCGACGGTGGCAGAGACGACGCCGGAGCCGTCGTCGCCGCAGCCGGCGAGGGAGGTGAGCAGGGCGGTGGCGCAGAGGTGGCGCATTCCAGGGCGGAGCATGTCGGCGTCGGTAACACGACCCGACCTGCGACTTCCATCCCATGCGAATGCGTACTGCGCTCGAACGAGCACGCCCGACGACAGGCCGAGTAACCCCCCAGGCTCGGGCGCGGGTATCCGCTCCCGTTCGACGACCTCGCGCAGGTGGCCACCACCGGCGGCGCGCGCTGCTGGCTTGAGCGCAGCGGCATGCTCGAACTCCGCGCCGCAGGTATCTGCGAGGCGGCGTCCGGTCGCGCTCCCGTCGCCCACCGTCGCGCGCAGCGAGCCGACGTCGATTCGATGCATCACCCGGTCGACCGGATCCGCGCGGCCACGACGAGGTCGACGCCGGCACGCTCACCACCGCGAACAGGCCCGGCGCGAGGTCGTCGGGGCGACCCCGGCGGCGAACCACGGCGCGAACCACCGCGCGTCGCGTTCTGCCGGTCCTTCTGGCGCGCCACCGCCTGCGGTACCCTCGCCCGCATGCAGGGGCATCGTCCCACTCTCCTCGCCGTCTGCCTCGCGCTCGGCGCGTGCGCCGGCGAGCTGCGCGAGCCGGGGACGACGTCCCAACCGCCGGTCACCGCCGCCGCCGCCCCGCCCGCCTCCGAGCCGGCCTCCGTCCCCGCGCCGACCCGCCGCGAGCGACGTCGCCGCGAGCGCGGCCCGACCGACGGCAACTTCGTGTTCTCGCACTTCAGCGCGGGCGTGTTCAGCACGATCCTCATCCAGCCGGCGACCTACTTCGTCGCCACGCGCGTCGGCGAGACCGGCCACGGCCTCGGCCCGGCGATCGGCGCCCTCGTGCTCGGCGCCTTCGTGCCCCCGATCCTCAACTACACCGTGCAGTGGGCGGTCGGGCGCTCGATCGCCCCGGGCCGGGATCGCTTCTGGCCGGGCTTCCTCGTCAACCAGGTCTCGCACCTCGGGATCTTCATCGGCGCGGTCGTCGGCGGCGCCGACTTTCGCAACCTCGGCCACGCGACCGCGATCGTGCTCGGCGAGGCGTTCCTCAACAGCGGACTGGCGACGATGACCGCCGAGCTGACCCGCCGGCCGCGCGCCACGACTGCGAGCACCGCGACCACCGTGATCGTACCTGTCCTGGAGTTCAAGTTCTGATGCAGCGGCTGGTCCTGTCCTGGTGCACCGTCGCGTCCCTCCTCGCCGCCCGCGAGGCCGTCGCGGCCTGTCCGGCCGGCGTCACCTGGCCCGCGCCCGACTGGCCCGAGGCGCGCGCGAGCGGACCGACCGTCGAGGCGACCGACGAATACCTGTTCACGCGCACCGGCCGCGACGAGGACCGCGAGGGGATCCGCACCGACGGCGTGGTCATGGTCCACCGCGGCCGCATCATCTACGAGCGCTACGCCCGCGGCTACGCGCAGCACAACCGCCACCTCGCCTGGTCGGTGTCCAAGAGCTTCCTCAACGCGATGGTCGGCGTCGGCGTCGGCCGCGGCGCGCTCACCGTCGACGACTCGATCTGCGATCATTACGACGCCGGCGCCGAGCTGTGCGACGTCACCGTCGGCGACCTGCTCGACTGGGGCTCGGGGATCGACTGGAACGAGGGCTACGAGGACGAGGCCTATTACTTGTCGTCGGTGATCGCCATGCTGTACGGCGTCGGCTCCGGCGACATGGCCGCATTCGTGGCCGCGCAGGGCCTCGCCGAGACCCCCGGCCGGATCTATCGCTACAGCTCCGGCGACTCGGTGCTGCTGTCGGCGGTGCTCGCGGGTGCCCTCGGCCCCGACCTCGCCGACGACTACCCGTGGGAATTCATCTTCGAGCCGATCGGCATGACGAGCGCGATGTTCGAGCGCGACCAGGCCGGCACCTACGTCGGCTCGTCCTACGTCTACGCGACCCCGCGCGACCTGGCCCGCTTCGGCTACCTGTTTCTGCGCGACGGCTGCTGGAACGGCGAGCAGCTCGTCCCCGAGGGCTGGGTCGCCGCCAGCACGCAGCCGAACCCGTCGTTTCAGAAGGGCGAGTCCTACGAACATTTCCTGCGCGACGGCGACGCCGTGCCGGGACGCCACTGGTGGCTCAACCTGCCGGTCCCCGAGCTCGCGCACGACAGCCGGTGGCCCGCCGCGCCCCCCGACACCTTCGCCGGGCTCGGCCACTGGGGACAGACGATCTTCGTCATCCCCTCCGCCGACCTCGTCCTCGTGCGCACCGCCGACGACCGCGAATCGGGGGTGTTCGACCAGAACCGCTACCTCGAACTCGCCCTCGCCCTCGCCGCGGAGGACTCGCCGTGACCCGCCCCCGCGCCCTGTTCGCCCTGTTCGCCCTCGCCCTCGCCGCCTGCAACGCCGAGGCCTACGACAACAACGACACCGAGCTCGCCGTCCGCCAGAAGGCCAAGGAGATGTGCTCCTGCCTGTTCGTGATGGAGCTGTCCGAGCAGGAGTGCGCCGCCTGGACCCGCGTCTCCCCGGACGTCGCCAAGGCCACGATCGACCGCGAGCACAAGCGGGTCCACGCGGTCGCGCTCGGCTTCTGGGCCGCCGACGCCCGCTTCGACGGCCGCCACGGCTGCGTCCACGACTGACCGCGAATCGAATGCTCGCAGTCCGCTCGCGGCGGCCCGCCGGCCCCGCACCGCGGGCAAGTGTGATGATTCGCCGCACGGGCTCGTCCGCCGCTGCCGATACGCGCGGAGCCCGGCGACGAAGCGGTCGCGTCGGGTGGGGCGAGCCGATGGGCTTGCGACCACGGCGCAGTCGACCTCCCCCTGCCGACGCGAGGGGCGCCTTCCTCGATACCTGCCATTCGCGGCGCATCGAGGCGCTCGGCCACGAGCGCGCCACGGCCAGCAGGTCGACGGATCGGCGGCAGCTCGTTCCGCCCCCTGTGTGAACTGCAGCGCTTCCACGCGAGCCTGGTGGCCGCGCCCTCTCCTCTGCCAGATCGCAGCATCGGCGCGAGCCTCGGTGAGGCCTGCGTTCGAATCCGCCTGAAACACGCGAAGACGCGCCTGTCGCCGCCGACCACGAAAGCGCGCTTGCGCACATCGACGGTGGGGCGGTATCGTCGCCCCGTCGTCATGAAGCTCCTCAACACCAACCTGTCGCCGTTCGCCTCGCGCGTGCGGCTTGCGATCCACGCCAAGTCGTTGCCCGTCGAGATCGCCCCGGCCGGCATGTGGCTGCCGAACGGCCAGAAGTCGCCCGACTACCTGGCGCTCAACCCGATCGGCAAGGTCCCGACCTTGATCCTCGACGACGGCAGCGCGCTGCCCGAGTCCGACACGATCGTCGAGTACCTCGCCGACGCCTTCCCGCAGGCCGGCCTGCGTCCTGCTCGCCCGCAGGACGCCGCTCGCGGCCGCCTGCTCGCGCGGATCTTCGAGCAGTACGTGATGGCCCCCGGCTGGTCCGGCCTGATCGGCCAGCTGTTCGCCCCGTCGCGCGACGAGGCCGTCGTCGACGCCACGCTCGCGAAGATCCACGAGGGCCTGCGCCACCTGTCGCACTTCATGACCGACGAGCCGTTCGCCGTCGGCGACACGATCACCACCGCCGACTGCGCGCTGATCCCCTTCCTGACCTTCCAGAACCGCCTCGCCCGCTTCCACGGGAAGAACGACCCGAGCGCCGAGCACCCGCGCATCGCCGCCTACCTCGACCGCGTGGGGCGCGACCCGGTGGTGCAGACCTTGCTCGGCGAGATGCGCGACGGCCTCGTCGGCAGTCGCCTCGCCATGCTCCTGCAGCCCGACGAGCGCGCCTGAGTCACGGCGCCGGCGCACAGCGAGCGCGCCTGCCGGGTGACGCGCCAGCGCCCGAGCGGCTCGATCTGCACGCCACGCACCCTCCCCCGCCGCGTGCGAGGCGTGTCCTGACGACTCCCGGTCTTCAGTCCTCGTCGTCGTCGTTTTCGTCCTCGCCGTCGTCGCTGAGCCTGGCGAGCAGCGCGTCGAGCTCGAACTGCTTCGTCCAGGCCTCGACCCGCTGCGGCTGGCGGCTCCAGCCGATGCCGAGGCCGTGCTCGTAGCGGTCGACGCCGAACAGGGCGAGCGTCAGGTCGAGGTAGACCGGGAACGACACGAAGTCGGACGAGTCCATGTCGGCGCCGTAGTCGGTCGAGACGACCATCACCGGCGAGGGGCCGAGCACGAGGTCGCCGTGGTGGTAGCGCGCGTAGTTGTCGACGCAGACGGCCGCGACCTCCGGCTGCGGGTCGAGCGGCGCGCCGAACAGCAGCTCCTGGTGGTCGGGCTGGATCTCGTTGACGTGCGAGTCCTCCTCCCACGACGGCGACATCGCCTGGCGGACCGGCAGCAGGTTGATGCAGCCGGGCGGGTGATGGTCGTCGGGGCCGGCGAAGGGGGTCGTGCGCTCGTAGTCCTCGCCCTTCAGGCCCCACTCGAGGAACACGCCGTCGTGAGCCTCGTAGAACGCGCGGATCTCCGGCGGCAGGCGCATGCCGATCGCCGCCTCGGCCGCCGCGAGGTCGGCGGCGCTCGCCGGCGGGCGGACGACGACGTCGAAGACCTCGATCTTCGGGTGCTTGCGGAGGGCCGCGACCATCGCGTCGAAGCGGGCGCGGAACGAATGGGAGGAGGCGCGCTTGCGGGCCATGCGAGGCCCATGGTAGCCGGCGCCCGTCGCCGCAGGGTGCCCGTCCGCCGGCGAATCCGACCGCGGCGTCGCCCGGTCCGGGCGCTCCTCACAATCGCCCGCAAGCCGCGACGCTTCTACCGCCGAATGGAGCCACAATCGAACCAGAGCCGCGCGACACGGCCGTCACGCCCCGGCGCACCGAACGATGTATCGCCATTCGCGGCCGCTCCATTGCGAACACGCTCTCCGCTGATTCACCGCGAATCGACGTCATCGGAGCGATGCCACAGCGAGGCACGCGAACGATCTCGCTCGGGCGACGCGGCGAACAATGCGGGCAAGCGCGACGGCGCGCGAGCGAGTCCCCGCCGCTCGTGCGCCGAGCGACGCCACCCCGGAGATCGCTCACCTGTCCCGAGGCGCATGTCCCTCATGACGGCGGAGCTTCGATCATCGCCCGCCGCCGCCCTCGCAGGCGGCGGCGCGCTCGAGCTGGCGCAGCATCCCCTGGCGGTCGTGGCATTGCCACGACTCGACGAACTTCCCGTCGGCGACCCGGAACACCGCCATGCCCGAGAAGCCGATCACCCGCCCGGTCGGCGCGACGCCGAGGAACTCGCCGCGGTGCGTGCCGCGGGCCGTCCAGCGCAGCACGACCTTGTCGCCCTCGGCGATCACGTCCTCGGCGGTCTCCTCGAAGTCGGGGAACGCCGCGTGAAACACGGCCGCGGCCTCGCGGAAACCGGCCGGCCCCCGCGGCGTCGGGACGACCGCGTCGCGGAGCAGGAATTCGGGGGCGACGAGCGCCTCGAACGCGGCCGCGTCGTCGCGGTTGATCGCCTCCACGAGGCGGCGCACGAGCTCCTTGTTGGCGTCGATCGACATGGGACCGTCCTCCTTTCGCGTCAGTCGGGTGGCGAGATCAGGCCGCGCCGCGGGACCGGCGCTCGGCCGCGGCTGCGGGCAGTCGGGCGGGTTCGGGGCGATCGAGGCGGTCGCGGAGCACGCGGGCGACCGCGGCGACGTGCGGGTCTTCCATCACCGAGAAGTGGTCGCCCGGCACGTCGTGCGCCTCGAAGCCGCCGGCCGTCTGCGCGCGCCACCACGCGTCGGCGTGCGGGTCGAGCACCGAGTCGCGCTCGCTGGCCCGGAGGTAGACGAGGGAGACGGGGTGACGCGCCGGCTGATAGTGCGCGAGCGCCTTGTTGGTCGCCAGGATGACCGCGCCGAGCCGCGGGTCGGAGCGCATGGCGACGAGCAGCGACGACGCCAGGTCCGAAGAGATGGCCTTGAACGATTCGACCAGCCGGATGGCGTCGTGCATGTCGCGGACGCCGAGGCGGTGCGACTGCTCGACGGTCACCGTGTCGACCTGGACGACCCGCTCGACGGCGTGGCCGCGCGCGAGCAGCTGGCCCGCGATCTCGTACGCGATCACGCCGCCGGAGGAGTGGCCCCCGAGCAGGTAGGGGCCCTCCGGCTGGAATTCGAGGAGCTCCTCGACGTAGCGGCGGGCCATCTCCGGGACGCTGTCGAACGGGACCTCGCCGTCCTCGAGGCCGAAGGCCCGAAACGCGAACACCGGGCGCTCCGCGCCGAGCTCGCGCGCGAGGGCCATGTACGTGTAGACCGTGCCGCCGATCGGCTGGACGAGGATCAGCGGCGTGTGCCCCGGCGCGCCGTCCTGCAGGCGGATCAGCAGCGGGCTCGATCCGCCTCGCGTCGCCCGCGGGCGCGCCTCCTCGACCACGCGCGCGAGGGCGCCGAGCGTCCGGTGCTCGAGGATCGCGTGGGCGGTCAGCGGGACCTGCAGGCGCTCCTTGATCGCGCGGATCATCTGCACCGCCAGCAGCGAGGTGCCGCCGAGGTCGAAGAAGTCGCTGCCGGCGGCGAGCCGCGCCGCCTCGACGCCGAGGAGCTCCTCCCACAGCGCCGCGAGCGCGGGCTCGATCGCGGCGGGGAGCGTCGGCGTCGCGGGCGCGAGCACCGGTCGCGGCAGGTGGACGACGGGCTCCGGGCGGCGCGCGGGGGCTGCGTCGAGCATGTGGCGCTGGCGCGCGAACGGGTGGGTCGGCAGCGGGACCCGCCGCCGCCGCGCCTCGCCCTGGAGCGCCGCCCAGTCGATCTCCACGCCGGCGCACCACAGCTCGCCGACCGCCTCGAGCAGGGCGACCCGGTCGTCGTCCGCCGCGCGGTCGCCGAGCGCGCTCACGATCAGCGACTGCGGCGTCGCGTCGGGGTGCAGCTGCGCCAGCGTGGCGAGGCTCTTGCCGGGCCCGACCTCGAGCAAGATCCGCCCGGGGTCCTGCAGCACGCGCGCGAGCCCCTCCGAGAACCGCACGGTCTGCCGCAGGTGGCGCGCCCAGTAGCTCGGGTCGCGCGCGTCGTCGGCCCGCATCCAGTCGGCGGTCACGTTGGACACGACCGGCAGCGCCGGCGCGTGCAGGCGCAGGGTGGCGGCGCGGGCGGTCAGCGGGGCCATCGCCGGCTCGACCAGCGGGGAGTGAAAGCCGCCTGCGAGCGGCAGGCGGTGCGTCTGCACGCCACGACCGCGCAGCTGCTCCTCGAGGGCGTCGAGCGCCCGCGCGAGCCCCGAGACGACGACGTGCTTCGGCCCGTTGACCGCGGCGAGCGCGAGCCCGTCGCCGAGCAGCGGCGCGAGCTCGGCCGGCGGCAGCGGCACGACCAGCATCGCCGAGGCCGGCATCGCGTCGCACAGCCGGCCGCGGAGGGCGACCAGCGCCACCGCGTCCTCGAGCGCCACGATCCCCGCCAGGCAGGCCGCGGTGTACTCGCCGAGGCTGTGGCCGATCATCGCCGCCGGGCGCACGCCCCAGGCGGCGAGCAGCTGCGACAGCGCGTACTCGGTGGCGAACACGGAGGCCATGTTCCACGACGGCACGCGCAGCTGCGCGGCCGCGGCGTCGCGGTCGTGCGCGGGCGGGAAGAGGAGCGCGCGCAGGTCACCGCCGAGCTCCCGCGCGAACAGATCGGCGCAGCGATCGAGCGCCGCGCGGTAGACCGGCTCGCTGCGGTAGAGCCCCGCGCCCATGCCGACGCGCTGGCTGCCGCCGCCGGGGAACAGGAACACGACCTCGGGCGCGCGCGGTCGGGCCCGCCGCGCCGCCGCCGGGGCAGCGAGCGCGCGCCGGGCCTCCTCGACGCTGCGGCACACGACCGCCCGCCGGTGCGCGAGCGCGGCGCGGCCCTGCTGCAGCGTGAACGCGACGTCGGCCAGCGACTGCGTCGGGTGCCGCCCCAGGTGCTCGGCGAGGCGACGCGACGCCGCGTCGATCCCGTCCTCGCGCGCCGCCGACAGCACGAGCAGCGCCGGCTCCGCCGCGGGCGCGGGGATCGAGGCCGCGGGGGCCTGCTCGAGGATCACGTGCGCGTTGGTGCCGCCGATGCCGAACGAGCTCACGCCCGCGCGGCGGACGACGCCCGCCGGCGTGACCCACGGCGCGCCCTCGCGGCGGACGTAGAACGGGCTGCCCTCGAGCTGCAGCTCGGGGTTGGCCCGCTCGAAGTGCAGCGTGCCGGGCAGGTACGCGTGCTCGATCGCCAGCGTCGCCTTGATCAGGCCGGCGACGCCCGCGGCGGCGTCGAGGTGCCCGAGGTTGCTCTTGAGCGACCCGAGGGCGCAGTACGGCGCGCTCGAGGGGTCGGCGCCGAAGGCCAGGCGCAGCGCCTGGACCTCGATCGGATCGCCGAGCGGGGTCGCGGTGCCGTGGGCCTCGACGAAGCCGATGTCCTGCGGGCGCACGCCGGCGGCGGCCTGGGCCGCGGCGATGACCTCGCGCTGCCCCTGCACGCTCGGCGCGGTGAAGCCGACCTTGTCGGCGCCGTCGTTGTTGATCGCCGAGCCGCGGATGACGGCGTGGATCGTGTCGCCGTCGGCGAGCGCCTGCTCGAGGCGCTTGAGCACCACCACGCCGACGCCGCTGGCCGGGACCGTGCCCTGCGCGCGGGCGTCGAACGGCCGGCACCGCCCGTCGGGCGAGAGGATGCTGCCCTCCTCGTACACGTAGCCGGCCTCGCCGAGCGCGGCGAGGGAGACGCCGCCCGCCAGCGCCACCTCGCACTCGCCCGTCAGCAGGCTCTGGCAGGCCATGTGCACGGCGACCAGCGACGTCGAGCACGCCGTCTGCACCGTCAGCGCCGGGCCGCGCAGCCCCAGCTTGTAGGCCGTCGTCGTCGCCAGGAACTGCCAGGGGTTGCCGAGGATCGACTGGTACCATGCGGCCGTCGGCGCCCCGCCGCCCTGGAGGGCGACCTGCTCGAGCCAGTAGCGCGGCACGCCCGAGCCGGCGAACACCCCCGCCTTGCCGAGGCGCCGCGCGTCGTAGCCGGCGCGCTCGATCGCCTCCCAGGCGCACTCGAGGAACAGCCGCTGCTGCGGGTCGGTCAGCCGCGCGTCCTTCGGCGTGTAGCCGAAGAACTCGGCGTCGAACTCGTCGGCGCCCGCGAGCAGCCCGGCGGCGCGCACGTACGCCGGATCTCCCGCGGGGTCGTCGGCGCGGGAGATGCCCTCCCTGCCCTCGACGAGCAGCGTCCACAGCGCGTCGACGTCGCCCGCGCCGGGGAAGCGGCCGGCCATGCCGATGATGGCGATCCCGCCGGCGCGCGGCGCCGGGGCGCGCTCCGCCGGCCGCTCGTCCCGCGCGGGCCGGGCCTCGCCGTCGAGGTGACGCGCCAGCGCCTCGAGGGTCGGGAACTGGAACAGCGTCGCCATGCTCGGCCGGACGCCGAGCTCGGCGGTGATGTCCGCCTGGACGCGCGCGAGCAGCAGCGAGCTGCCCCCGAGGTCGAAGAACCCGTCGCGCAGGCCGACCTCGGCGACCCCGAGCACGCGGCGCCAGATCTTCGCCAGCACCTCCTGCGTGCCCGTCGCGGGCCGCTCCGCCGCCGCGGGTCCCCAGCGCCCGGGCAGCGGCAGCGCCTTGCGGTCGAGCTTGTCGTTGGGCCCGAGCGGGAGCGCGTCCATCACGACGATCTCGGCCGGCACCATGTAGTCCGGGAGCCGGCCGCGGAGGCGCTCCTTGAGGCTCCGCGGCAGGTCCTCGCGCGCTGCCGCGGGCGCGGCGACGTAGCCGACCAGGCGCTTGTCGCCTGCGATCGACTGCACGACCACCACGGCATCTCGCACCCCGGGGTGCTGCCGCAGCGCCGCCTCGATCTCGCCGAGCTCGATGCGGAAGCCGCGGAGCTTGACCTGATGATCGAGGCGCCCCAGGAACTCGATCTCGCCGCCCGGCAGGAAGCGCGCCCGGTCGCCGGTCTTGTAGAGCGTCGCGCCGCCGGCCACCGGGACCGCGACGAAGCGCTCGGCCTGCAGCTCCGGCCGCCGGAGATAGCCGCGGGCGAGGCCGGTCCCGCCGACGTAGAGCTCCCCGGGCACCCCGGCGGGCACGGGCTGCAGCGCGGCGTCGAGGACGTAGGTCTCGACCCCCGCGAACGGCCGGCCGATCGGCGGCTTGCGGCCCGGGGTGCACTCGGCGATCGTCGCCAACACGGTGGTCTCGGTCGGCCCGTAGACGTTGAAGAACCGACGCCCGGGCGCCCAGGCGTCGACGAGCTCCTGCGGGCAGTCCTCGCCGGCGGCGATGAGGACCCGCAGATCCGGCAGCGCGCGCCGCGGCACCATCGCCAGCGCCGACGGCGGGAGGCACACGAGGCCGATCCGTTGCCGCGCGAGCAGCTCGGCGAGCTCGAAGCCGGGGATCAAATCGCGAGGATGCGCCAGGTGGACCGTCCCCCCGGACGCGAGCGTCACGAAGATGTCGATCACCGAGGCATCGAACCCGAGGCGGGCGAATTGCAGCACCCGCAGCCCGGGGCCGAAGCCCAGCGGCGCCACCACGTTGCGGCAGAACTGATACGCGCTCCGGTGCTCGATCAGCGCGCCCTTGGGCGTCCCCGTCGACCCCGAGGTGTAGATGACGTACGCCAGGTCGTCGGCCGCGACTTCGACGTCGAGGTCGTCGCCCGGCGCGGCGGCCAGCGCGTCGCGCAGCTCGTCGAGGCAGAGGACCGTCGCGTCGGAGTCGGCGACGAGCGGGCGCGTCGCCGACTCGCCGACGATCCAGCGGATGTTCGTGTCGCCGAGGATGAACGCGAGCCGCGCCGGCGGGTACGAGGCGTCGAGCGGCACGTACGCGGCCCCGGCCTTGAGGATGCCGAGCACGCCGACGAGCATGTCGAGCGAGCGCTCGACGCAGATCCCGACCATGTCGCCGACCCCGACCCCGCGGCCGCGGAGGTGACGCGCCAGGCGATTGGCGGCGACGTTCAGCTCGCGATAGGTCAGCCCGCGATCCGCGAACACCGCCGCGGGCGCGTCCGGGGTGCGCTGCGCCTGCTGCTCGAACAGGCGGTGCAGCGCCTCGGCCGGCGCGTCGGCCCGGGGCCCGCGGCTCCACGCGAGCAGCTGCGCCGTCTCCGGCGCCGTGAGCAGCGGGAGCGCGCGGATCGGCGAGTCCGGCCGCTGCGCGGCGCCGCGGAGCAGCTCGAGGTAGTGCCCGCCCATCGCCTCGATCTGCCAGGCGTCGAACAGATCCGCGGCGTACTCGATGCGGACGGCGATCCCGTCGGGGCGCTCGTCGAGCTCGAACGAGAGGTCGAACTTGGCGGCGCCGGTGTCGATCTCGAACTGCTCCATCCGCCACGCCGACCCGGGCGCCGACATCGCCGGCTCGAGCGTGAACGAGGCCTGGAACAGCGGGTTCCTGTTCGCGTGGCGCTCGGGGTTCACCGCCTCGATGATCGAGGACAGCGGCGCGTCGTGCTCGAACGCGCCGAGGCAGGCGGCGCGGACGTCTTGCAGGAGGTCGCGGAACGCCAGGTCCGCGGCCGCGCGCACGCGGATCGGCAAGGGGTTGGCGAACATGCCCATGACCTCGCCGAACTCGGGCCGACCGCGGCCGGAGAACACAGCGCCGATCGCAAAGTCGTCGCTGCCGGACATGCGCTGCAGCAGCACCCCGTAGACCGCCAGGAAGGTCATGAACGGGGTCGCGCCCGCGGCGCGCGCGAGCTCCTTCACGTCGGACACCAGCGACGCGGGGATGTGCAGGTAATGCCGCGCCCCGCGGTGGCTCGGCGTCGCCGGGCGCGGGCGGACGCCGGGCAGCTCGAGCGCGCCGACGCCCCGGAGCTGCGACGTCCAGTACTCGAGGTGCGGCGCGATCGCCCGGAGCTGGCGCTCGTCGGTCTGCCACGCCGCGAAGTCGGCGTATTGCAACGAGACCGGGGCGAGCTCGGGGCGCCGGCCGGCGGCGAGGGCCGCGTGGCACGCCTCGAGCTCGCGCAGGAAGATCGCCATCGACAGCCCGTCGATGATGATGTGGTGCATCACCAGGTAGAGCCGGCACACGGCGTCGTCGAGCCGCACGAACGTCGCGCGCAGCAGCGGGCCGCGCTCGAGGTCGAAGAGCGCCCGGGCGTCGCGCGTGGCGAGCTCCCGCGCCCGCTCCTCCCGCAGCGCCGCCGGCGTCGCCCGCAGGTCCTCGCGCGCGAGCGTCGGCGCGAAGCCGGCGTGCACGATCCGGACGGGCCCGTCCGCCGCGAGCGCGTAGGTCGTGCGCAGGATCTCGTGGCGACGGGCGACGAGCCGCAGCGCCTGCTCGAGCAGCTCCGGATCGGTGTCCGCCGCGAGGTGCACGGTGAACGGCTCGTTGTAGAACGTGCTCTCCGGGGCCATCCGGGACATGAACCACTGCTGCCGCTCGGCGAACGACAGCGGCAGCGGCCGGGACCTGTCGACCGGCGTCACCGGGACGATCGCCGTCGCCTCGCCCGCCGCCCGCGCGGCCTCGACCGCGCGCGCGAGCCCCTCGATCGTCGCCGCCTCGAACACGGCGCGGGCCGAGAGGACGACGCCGTGCTCGCGGTGGACGCGATCGATCAAACTCAGCGCGAGCAACGAGTCGCCGCCGTGCTCGAGGAAGCGGTCGTGGACGCCGACCTCCGCGAGCCGGAGGACGTCGGCCCAGATCCGCGCGAGCGAGGCCTCGAGCGCGCTGCGCGGCGCGACCCGCTCGTCGGCCTCGAAGCGCGGCGCCGGCAGCCTCCGCGGGTCGACCTTGCCGTGGGCGCTCAGCGGCAGCTCCGCGAGCGTCACGAACGCCTGCGGGACCATGTACGCCGGGAGCTGCTGCGCGAGGTGCTCGCGCAGCGCGACGATGTCGACGTCGTGGCCGGGCCGCGGCGACACGTAGGCGACGAGCTTCTTGTCGCCGGGCACGTCCTCGCGGGCCTGGACGATCGCGTCGCCGACCGCCGCGTGGGTTCGCAGGGCGCACTCGATCTCGCCGAGCTCGATGCGAAACCCGCGGACCTTGACCTGGCTGTCGATGCGCCCGAGGAACTCGAGGTTGCCGTCCGGCCGCCAGCGCGCGCGGTCCCCCGTGCGGTACAGACGCGCGCCCGGATCGGCCGCGAACGGGTCGGGGACGAAGCGCTCGGCGGTCAGCTCGGGGCGGTTCAGGTAGCCGCGCGCGAGCCCGTCGCCGCCGAGGTAGACCTCCCCCGGCTCCCCGATCGCCGCCGGCGCGAGGCGCTCGTCGAGGACGTACACGGTCGTGTTGGCGAGCGGCCGGCCGATCGGGATGCTCGCTGCCGGATCGGGGGCCGCCTGCAGCTCGAACCACGTCACGCAGGTCGTGCACTCGGTCGGGCCGTAGATGTTGACGAGGCGCCCCGGCCTGCCGGCGGCGAACGCCTCGCGGACCCACTTCGGATCGAGGACGTCGCCGCCGGCCACGAGCGTGCGGACCCCGGCGAACGCGCCCGGCACGATCGACGCCAGGCGGTGAAACAGCGGCGTGCTCAGCAGCAGGAACGAGATCCGCTCGTCGGCCAGCGTCCGCGCCAGCGCGGCGGGGGACAGCAGGACGTCGCGGGGGATGATGCACAGGCAGGCCCCGTTGAGCAGCGCGCCCCAGATCTCCGCGGTGGCGATGTCGAAAGAGACGCTGCCGACCTGCGCGACGCGGTCGTCCGGCCCGAGCCGGATCCAGTCGGTGTCGAGCACCAGCCGCAGCACGCCGCGGTGCAGGATGCACACGCCCTTGGGCCGGCCGGTCGAACCGGAGGTGTAGAGGACGTGCGCGAGGTCCTCGGGACCCGCGCCGCCAGCGACGTCGACGTCGTCGCCGGCGTCGGTCGGCGCGTCGTCGTCCGCGCCGGGGTAGTCGATGCATTCGCCCGTGAACCCGAATTGCGCGGCCGCCTCGCGGCTCCCGAGCAGCACCGACAGCCGGGCCTCCTCGATCATCCGCGCGAGCCGGCTCGCCGGGTGCTGCGGATCGAGCGGGACATAGGCGCCGCCCGCCTTGAGGATCGCGACGATCGCGACGATCACCGCAGGCGACGGGTCGATCAGGATCCCGACCGGCGTGTCCACGCCGACGCCGCAGGCCCGGAGCCGCCGGGCCAGCCGATTCGCCCGCCGGTTGAGCTCGCGGTAGCTCGTCTCCCGGCCCTCGAACCGCAGCGCGATCGCGTCGGGGGCGCGCCGCACCTGCTCCTCGAACACGGCGGCGACGCTGCGATCGCGCGGAAATTCGGTCCGCAGGCCGAAGGACAGCTCGCGGACGGCGGCGGGGAGGGCGACGGGGTGCGAATCTCGATAAGACACGGCAAATCTTCCTTCGGGCAAAAATGCGGGCACAGCCCGCGCGCGCCGGGTTGCGAGGTGAAAACGTCGTCGGGTCCGCGGCCATTGACCGGACCTGTTTTGTGCAATACGAATACGATGATTCGTATCGAGCGAAGGTCGCGTGAATCGCGAATCGCGTGCGCGCCGAATCTCGTGCTCTACGCGCGTAATTCCGGTGATTACCGGTGTTCGTTCGGTCTCGATAGCTGTTGTGAGGCCCGCGATCCGAACAATTGACCGCGCCTTCGGCCGCGACCGTGAACTGCCTCACACGCGGCGATAGCGGCGTTCATCGGCGCCGGCGGCCGCCGATCGACATCGCGCGCGGGGATCTCCGTACCGGTCGCGTGCGGCACACGGGCGCATTCTTCGCGGCGAGCAATTGTCGGCCGCGGCGGCGTCACTGCTCTCGCACGCCCGGCCGCGCGCGGGCTCGACGGGTTCACGAAGGAGAGCGCGGCATGTCGTGACGGACGGCGACGCCCTGCGATAACATCGGCGCGTGGCGAGCGACTACACCGCGGACACGATTCAGGTCCTCACGCTGCACGAGGCTGTGCGCAGACGGCCCCGCATGTACATCCGCTCGACCGACGACGGTGCCGGCCCGCTGCACATGCTGCTCGAGATCGTCGACCGCGCGATCGATCAGATCGTGCTCGGCCGCTGCACCCGCGTCGACGTCCGCATCGACGCCGACGACTTCGTCACCGTCTCCGATGACGGCCCGGGGATCCCCGCAGGCTCGCTGGTCGAGGTCCTCGAGCGACCGTCGAGGCCCCCGACGGTCGACCGTCACCGCCCGCGCTTCCACCTCGGGCTCCACGGCCTCGGCCTGGCGGTCGCCAACGCGCTCAGCGATCCCTTCGAGGTCGACACCGTCCACGCCGGCGAGCAGGCCACCGTCGCGTACGCCGGCGGCCTGCGGCACGTCCCCCTGCGAGTGAACGCCGCCTCGCGACCGTCGGGCACGCGCGTCCGTTTCCGGCCCGATCCGCAGATCTTCCAGTGCATGCGCGTGCCACGAGTCGAACTGACGCGCCGCCTCGAGGACCTCGCGTTCCTGCTGCCTGCGAACGCGCTGTCGTGGAGCTTCGCGGGCGAGCGCGCGACCGGCCTCGTCGCCCGGGTCCGCGCCGAGTTCCCCGGACCGCTCGGCGACGTCGCGCACCACCAGAGCGAATACGCGACGGAGCACGGCCCGACCCCCGTCGAGGTCGCCCTCGCCTGGCGCAGCGAACCGCGCGGACGGCCGGCGCAGCTCCTCGGCTACGTCAATCTCCAGCACATGGAGGACGGCCCGCACGTCACCGGTCTGCTCGCCGGGATCCGCGACTTCTTGCAGATCCGCAGCGAACGCCCCCTCGAGGGGCTCGTGGCTGCGGTCGCCGTGCGGCTCGCCGATTCGGAGTACGGCCGGCAGACCATGAGCCCGCCCATTCACTCGAGCGTGTACTCCGCGGTGAAAGAAGCGACGTCGACCGCCCTGCAGCGCTGGGCCGAGCGCGCCCCGGAGGACGCCGACGCGCTGCGCCGGCGCGTGAAGGCCGGTGAGCCGGACGAGTCTTCCAAAGGGCAGCCCGGGCGCCGTCCACGTCGCCCGCGGTAGAGTCGCCCGCTGCTGTCCGCCCTGACGCCGGCACGCCGCTGCGTGCTCGCCTACGTGGCGGGGGTCGATGTCGCCGAGGGGCCGGCGGAGCTCCTCGGATCGGCCGCCGGCGCGTCCCAGCAGACCTCGAGCGAGACGAGGCCGCGGAACATCACGACCTGCCGGAACTTCAGCGGCGGATCGCCGGCGAGGCGCAGCCCCGGCAAGCGCGAGGTGAGCACCGAGAGCCCCACGCGCCCCTGCAGGCGCGCGAGCGCGGCGCCGAGGCAAAAATGGACCCCGCGACCAAATGCGAGGTGCTCGCCCACGTCGGCGCGCTCGGGGTCGAACCGCAGCGGGTCCGCGATCACGCGCTCGTCGTGATTGGCTGACCCGAGGGCCAGGAACACCCGGGCGTCCTGCGGGATCGTGACGTCGCCGAGCTTGACCTCGACCCGGGCCACGCGGGTCGTCCCCGGGACCGGGCAGTCGCGGCGGAGGGTCTCCTCGACCGCGGCGGCGGCGAGCGACGGATCGCGCACCAGCGCCGCGAGCCGGTCCGGGTGCAGGAGCAACAGCCGCACGGCGTTGCCGAGCAGATCGGTGGTGGTCTTGTGACCCGCGAACACGAAGGTGGTCGCATAGGTGACCGCCTTGATCATGTCGAGCCGACCGCCGGAGTCCGTCGCCGCCTGAAGGATGGTCGTCAGCAGATCGGCCGCCGGCGCGCTCGCTCGTTCGGTGATGAGCCCCGCGAGGTGATGTTGCATCGCCACCACGCTCTCGGCCGCGCGCACCCACTCGTCGGTCGGCAGTTGACCCCCCATGAACAGGCGCGCCGCGTCGTCCGCCCATTGACCGAACTTGCTGGCGTCGGCCTGCGAGACGCCCAGGATGCCGGCGATCACCGCCACCGGCAGCGGCCCGCAGAAGCGCGTCATCAGCTCGGCCCGTCCGTCGGCGACGAAGGCATCGACGAGCGCGTCGGCCAGCGCGACGACCGTGCCCTCGAGCGCGGAGATCCGCTCGGCGGTGAAGGCGGCGTTCATCTTCCGCCGCACCGCCGTGTGCTCCGGCGGATCGAGCTGGACGATCGAACCGCTGCGCGGGAACCCCTTCCGCATCACCGCCATCACCTCGGGCGGCGGCTCCTTGACGTTCGTCGTGGTGACCCGCGAGGAGAAGCGGTCGGTGTCGCGGAGGATGGCGACGACGTCGGCGTGCCGGGTGACCACCCACATGCCCAGATCCTCGCAGAAGGAGATCGGCTCCTCGGCGCGCGCCACGGCGTACCGTGAATACGGGTCTTGCTGCACTTCGGGCGAGAAGAACGAGAATGCGGGGCACATCGCCGCCGAAGCGTACTCGGGCCGGATCGGCGGCTTCAAGAGCACGCACGCCGACTGCCGTGGCGACGTCCAATGGCACGTGCGCGCGCTCGGGCGTATCCGCCCCGCTGGCGCCGAGATTGTCGGTCGTCGCCCCCCGCGCGAGTCGAAGCCGGACCCCCCGTTCGAGCTCGGCGTCGCCGCGACGCTGGTGTACACCCTCGCGGCCCGCGAGGAGACGCTCTCGATCGATCGCGCTGGCGTCGCCTTGGAAGCGGCCCCGAGATCGGGGAAGCTGTCGCCCGTGCCGCCGCGGGTCCCGGCGTTCGTCGTGGTGCTCCTCGCCGTCCTGCCGACCGCGGCCGGGGCGAGTGTGCGCATGGAGTCACCGGCGCCCGGCGGACTCGTCCTCGGCACGTCCGTGGTCCTGAGCGTACGCGCGTGCGCCGGCGGCCGCCTCCGCGAACACGTCCGGCTCGACGGCACGGAGGTGCCCGTGACATGGGCCGCCGGCCCGTACCGGCGGCAATGGTACGGTCGGGTCCGGCTCCCGCGGGAGGGTGCGCACCACCTCGAAGTCCGGGCGTCCTGCCGCCAGCGAGAACGGGCCGTCACCCTCGCCTTCGAGAGCCGTCGGCGCGGCGCGCTCGAGCCTGGTCTCGCGCTCGCGCGGGCGTACATGCGAGCCCACCCCGCCGAGACGCTGCGCTGGGACTGGGGACCCGCGGTCTTTTTGTATGGCCTGGGGCCGCTCGCGGAGTCGGGGCCGGCGTCGTTCGCGAAAGCGGCGCGCGCCTATCTCGAGGCCTATCACGAGCGCTGGGCGCGGCGCGGGCCTCCGGCGATCGATCGCAGCGACCGGGCCGCGCCCGCCTTGACCGCGGTGTCGCTGGCGCGTGACGGCGGGAACGCCGGCGCGCTCGCCAATGCGCTCGCGGGGGTCGACTATGTCAAGACCGAGCCGAGGAATCGCCTCGGCACCCTCGATCACCTCGGCCACTCCGGTCTGCGCATTTTTTACCCGGGGACGATCTGGGTCGACTCGCTCATGATGTACGCGGTCCTCGCCGCGCGCTGGGGGCGTCACGCGCGGGACCCGGAGCTCCTCGAGTTCGCGGCGACTCAGCCGCTCCGCTTCGCGTCCGTCCTCCAGGATCCTGCAGACGGGCTCTTTCGTCACGCCTGGCGGATCGCGGCCGGGCGCCCGATCCCGACCGACGCGACCTACTGGCTCCGCGGCAACGGCTGGGCGCTGGTGGCGATCGCCGCGATCCTGGACGAGCTCGACCTGGACGACCCGCGCCGGCCCGAGCTCCTCCGGGTCTTCCTCCGCCTGGCCGCGGCCCTGCGCGCCTGGCAGCAACCGGACGGCCTCTGGGACTCGCTCGTCAACCACCCCGGCCTCACCCACCCGGAGACCTCGGGCTCCGCGCTCGTCGCCTACGCGCTGGCCAGGGCCGTCCATCGCGGCTGGATCGACGCGGAATACCTGGACGTCGCCCGCAGGGCCTTCGCCGGCGTCACCGCGCGCCTCGAGACGCGAGACGGCGCGCTCTCTCTGCCGCTGATCTCCGGCCCCACCAATCCGGGCCCGCGCTGGAACTATCGCTCGATCCGGGCCCGGCGGGACCTGCCGTACGGCGTCGGCCCGTTCCTGCTCGCAGCCTTCGAGCTCGCGGGCGAGGAATTCCCGTGAGCGTCGCGACGGCGTCATCACGGCACGGGCCCCTGCGCATCCTCTGCAGCGCAGCTCCGGCCTGTCGCCGTGACCCGAGGCTTCACCATTGCCGGGACCGTGTGAATGCGAATCGATGGGCTCGCTCGTCGCCGCGATGACGATGTCACGCGCGGGCCGGCCGCGCTCCGCCGCGACGAGTCGCCAGCGGTCGAGGCGCGCGAACAATTCGAGGTGTCGATCCACGCGAACACGCTCGCCGGGTCATGACGTCGCGCGCGTCGGTCCGCGTCGTCCTGCGGACGGCGTGCCGTCGACCCGAAGGCTTCGCGGCGCTGCTGCCGGGTGGTATCCTCCGTCCGTGCCCGGCGCGCCGATCGACCTCGAGGCGCTCGCCGCCCGCGTCATGCGGCCGGAACGGCCCGCGCTCGCCGACGCGCGCGCGGCCGTCGCCGGGCTCGTCGATCCGCGCGGAGCCTGGCTCGCGCTCGCCCACCGCGGGTCGATCCCTTCCGACTGGATCGACGCGCCGTCGCGCCGGTTCGCCGCGCGCTCGCGCAAACGCGAGCCGGACGAGCCGACGCGGCAGGTCCGGCTCGCCGGGCTCCACGTGCTGCCTCACCCTGCGCGCGTCGACGACGCGATCACGGTGGCCGCGAGCGCGCGATCGATCGGCGTCGCGGAGGCACACGCGCGCGAGGCGGCGCGGCGGATCGGCGCCGCGCCCGACGTCCCCGTGGTGTGGCGAATCGCGGCGCGCTGGAACCCGACCGGGCTCCGCTGGCGGCGCATGAAGAACGACTACGACTTCCACATCCTCCCGCCCGCCTTCGTGCGGATCGAGTCCGGGGCGAGCGCACGGCGCTTCGCGTACGCGCTCCGCAGGGCGTCCGGAATGAACGGCGGCGCCGTGGGCGACCTGCGCATGCACGAGTTCTGGCGCCTCGCGGCGACGACGGACGCGCGCGTCCCGGAATCCCTCGACGCCCTGAGCCCGTGGCGTCGCTACGCCGGCCGACGCTTCGCCGACGTGCCGAACCCGCTCGATCCGTGGATCGCCGTCTGGTCGCTGGGCTTCGGCATCGCCGCGATCCGCGACGACGCGATCGTGCTCGTCGCGCCGCGCGTGCGCGATGAAGCGTCACCAGGGCAGTGAGCCCCGCGCCGCTTCATCGAGGTTGATCACGTGTCTCCAAGGACATGTGAACTCCACCACCCACGAACACGAGCGTGTCCGCGGGCCGACCGAGCCGCCTCGCGTTCGGTATCCTGGCGCCGCGAGCAGGAGCTCGGCCGCTACAGGAGGCGCTCGCCGCGAAGCGAAGGCGAAGCGGTGGAGGTCGCGCCGCGCCGTCGAGGCGGGTAGCATCGGCCCATGATCAGCGCCGCCCGCTTCCGCGAGCTCGCCCTCTCCTTCGAGGGCACGACCGAAGTGCCGCACATGGATCGCGCCGCCTTCCGCACCCAGCGGCGGATCTTCGCGACCCTGCCGACCGACGGCGCGACCGCCAACCTCCAGCTCGAGCGCGATCTGCAGGAGGCCCTGTGCGAGGCGAAGCCGGAGGCGTTCGCGCCCGTGCCCGGCGGCTGGGGGCGGATGGGCTACACGACGGTGAACCTGCGCGTCGTGTCGGAAAAGGATCTGCTCCCGGTGCTGACCGAAGCGCACGCGCGCGCGAGCGAGCCGAAGAAGAAGCCGCCGGCGAAGCGCGCGCGCCGGCGTTGATGCCACCGGGAGCCGTCGCCGCGATCCGCGAGGCGGCAGCCCGAGCAAGCCGAATCATTCAAGGCGAACACGACCAGCGATGCGCCGAGCGCGGCTGAAGCGCTCGACGAGGGTGGGACGTCGCAATGTTCGCACGAGCATCTCCATTCTTCGTGACGGATCGATGCCCGCACGAGCGGCCCCCGCGGTGAGGCATTGCGCCGCCGGTCTCGGGAAAAGTCCCGGTCGCCCTCCGACAATTGCGGGCTCGACGGCCAAGCTCGGACCGCGACCCCCGCTCCGGCTCGAGCCGCGGCGCGCGTGTCGACCCCTGGCCGGTGCCGCTCATTCGGAGTCGTCTCACAGATGACGACGCGATCGTCCCGACAGCCCGGGGGACTGCAATCCCCGAAAGGACTCAACGATGCCGAACTCGAGAGCACGTATGAAATTCGCGGCTGGGCTCGTCGTTATCTTCGTCCCGGCCTGCGACGATGTGGACCCGCTCGCGCAGCAGGACGACGAGCTCTTCGCGCACGAGGACGAGGCCGCTCCCCGCCGCGAGCTCCCCCTGGCCGGCCCTGAGCACGACGACGAACTGTCGGCCAGCACGCTCACCTGCGCCACGGTGCCGGCGCACACGACGACGCAGGTCCAGGGTATCTCGTCCTCGTGGCCGGGGTTCCCCTACTCTTCCGTCTCGAACCAGATCGTGCCGGACTCCGTCCCTTCTCAGGACGGGTGCGAACCGCGGTGGGTCGCCGACTTCACCGACACGCAGGACTACAAGGTGACCCCGCTCGGTAGCCTCGCGTGGCGGGACGACGTCTCCGAAGAGGATTGCAGCAATTCCCACGCCGATGTCGACGTCTACGCGTACTACCCCAACGCGACCGTGACGCACCATCAGTGGCTCTACACGGGCCAGATGGTCCTCGCGTACAACGCGTTCACCCAGCAATGGAGCTGGCAGTGCCAGCTCGCCATCGATCCGGACTCCGATGACCTCGGGTACGAGACCTCCTCGCGCTCGTACACGGGGGCCGACACGGTCCGCGTCGCCGTCAACGCCTGGTCCGAGACGTGCTTGATCCTCGATCCCGGCGAGCCCCAGTACTGCCAGGAGCTCATATGGCCGCAGTACGCGCGGGCCGCGATCCACGTCGAGGCGGCCCCGTGAGCTGACCCTGTCCGCCGGGGCACCCCGGCGAGGCTTCCCGGAAGAACCTGCTCCGACGGACAGGTCCCTGCTTTGCCTGCGGCCTGGCGGTGCTCGCCGGGCTGGCCCATTTCGCGCGGCGCAATACGGCCAGCGCTCCGCGCCGAGGCGATCCGGCGCACCGGAAGATCGATTCGCCCACCACGCACCGCGGCAACACGCGCCGACGAACGAGCGACACGGACAGGCTTTGCGGCGAGAGGGCTTGCATCGGGGCGGGCGCCCCCACCAGACGCGAGCCCCTCTCGTCCGCGGCATATGCGGCGAACGAGACGCGGGGGCGACCGCCTCGCGGACGGAGGCGCGCGACCCCAAACGGCGCGTTCGCGGCGCTTGCTCGAGCCGGCACGAGCCCGGCGTCGGGCGCCCTCCTTAGGGGTGCTGCATGGGCGCTGCGGGGGCGGACCGACGAGCGCGCCGATGCCGACGACGTCGAGCAGTTCCCGCGCTGCTGCGCCGCGTGACGGTCGGAGCCGCGAGCCGGGCGACGTGCCCGCTCGGGCGCCTTCGCACGGGTCGTCGCCACCCGATCGAAATTTTCTTCGCGACGACGCAATTGATCGGTCGACCCATACGCACTGTCCCTGCGAGGGCGGCGGGCGAGCCACCCGGACGGCCCATGAGGCCGGGTCCTCGCTCCCCGCCCCCGCGCTCCGAGCCGGAGCACCTCACCCCTAACGAAGAGGAAAACCATCATGCGTATCATCAAGTCGCTCTCCGTCCTCGCCGCTCCCCTGTTCTTCGGTGTGTTCGCCTTCGGGTCCAGCACCGCACAAGCTGCCCCCTGCTGCAGCGCGCCGATGTGCCAAACGGACCCGCCGCACCCGTGGTGCGCTCTGTGCGACGAGGATTGCTCCGACGACGAGGCCGAGATCAGCCTCATCGAGGATCCGGCCTACGACGAGGTCGAGGCCGTCTGCCGTTACGTCGCCGAGGCGACCCCGAGCCCGGCCGAGAACCCCGCGCCCGCCCCCGAGAGCGTCCGGCGCTAATGCCATCAAGCGGCATCCCGGCGAAGGGCCACCGCCCGCCGCCGGGATCCGCGTCAGCGCTGCCGCCTCGACGCCGAGAGCATGAACGTGAGGACCCAGGCCTTCGCGCCGCGCGAACGATCCGGCTTGTGCACGCCCCCGGCAACGCCGGGGAGGGCCTCGGCCCTCGCCGCTTCATCAGGCCGCGAGCCGCTCGCGACCCACGGCAGCTCGATCCACATCGAACGCCGGTGACGACTCCCACGGGGCAGCTCCGGCAGCGACGCGCGTGGCGCGAGCGGACCGCTCGCGCCACGCCTGATTTCTCGACACGATCGATGCGCCTGCAGGTGAGCCTCAATTACTCTACGCCGAGGATCCTGGCCGGCGAGCGCCCAGCTCGACGAGCCGTTCCTTGCACGCGACGGTATGGGGATGATCAGCGCCGAGCGCGGCGTCCAGCACCCGCCAGGCGCGTGCCAGCAATGCCCGGGCGCTTCGCAGATCACCCTGCTCCGCGCACAGGCCGCCCAGATGCGCGCGGAACAGGGCCGTCTGGGGGCTCGACGCGCCGACCGTGCGGTCCATGATGTGCAAACATCGGCGATAGAGCCCGGTCGCCTCGGCGAGCTTGCCCCGCTCGTGGCAGGCGACCGCCAGATTCCCCAGGACAAATCCGACTTCGTAGTGATCCGGACCCAGCGTCCTCTCAAAAATAGCGAGCGTCCGCCGGTACAGGCGCTCCGCCTCCGCGAACCGATCCTGGCCGTGAAGAATCGCCGCCAACGCCCCGAGGTCTTGCCCCGTCCGTGGATGGTCTCGACCCACGAGTCGCTGGACGAGCGCGAGCCCCTTGCGCGTGAACGCCTCGGCCCGAATCAACCGACCCCGGGCGTGATCGAGCCCGCCGAGGTTGTGATACAGCGTCGCTCGAAGCCATCGAGCCGCGACGCTTCGATCGCGGAGCGCGAGCGCCTGGCGGTAACACCGCTGCGCCTGGCGGAAGTTCCCGAGGTACTTGTGGAGCATGCCGAGCTCGTTGAGCACGCCTGCGCGGTCCAACCGTCCGAGTCGGCCGCGTCCGAGAGCGATCACCTGGCGCTGAACGACCAGCGCCTCCGCATACGCCCCGAGGTTCATCAGGCTCATGCTGATCAGCCGCAAGAGCCTGATCCGCGTGGGACCGAGCTCGGAGCGGCGTGAGAGCGCCGGCATGGCCTCCAGGGCGCGTCGCGCCGTCATCCAGGCGGTGCGGAATTCATTGCTTCCGAACGCACGCGCGGCCGCGTCCGCGAGGGCGTTCACCCTGCGGATCGGGTCGTCCTCACGGCTGGTCCGTTCCTTCGGCACGGCGGTACCCGGCGCGAGGTTCGATGGAACGCGGGCGCGGCTCGTGTGGATCATGCTTCGGCCTCGCGGCGAGCGGCGGCGTGATGGTCTCGCGACTCGTGGACGCGCTCGAGGAAGTCGTAGAGCACCATCTCCTGGGCGCGCAGCGCTCCGCGCAGCAGGCGATTCAAATGGAGGTGAATGACGCTGGAGGCGAACGCGGAGAGCGGGACCGCGAGGCGGCCCTCGGCCGCGAGCGCCCGGAGCCTTGCCGCGATGGGGACGATGTGCTTCGAGCGGCGCTCGAGGAGCTCGATGCATGGCGCGAGGGGATGGCTCGCGGGGTTTGCTTCGTGCATGGACGTCCCGGCGGGCGGGCACGCTCCGGCGGCCGTGAACAGGGCGTCGATGGCGGCTCGTTCCGCGCGGTATTTGCTGCCGACCTGATCGAGGAGCTTCCGGTCGGCGCGGAATTCGGAGGCATAGCTGCTCCGCAGATCGTGCACCACCTGGCGCCGTGAGCTGCCGGCGAGGCCCAGATCGTCGAGCAGCCGATCGGCGCCGAGGAGCGCCAGCCGCCCGCGCGCGACGTGGCGGGCCTCGCCGGCGACGCGCCGGAGGATCCCCAGGACCGCCTCGCTATCGACGTGGAAGAGCAGCTCCGCGAGCTCGATCCCCTCGGGCCCGCCGTAGCGTTCGATCTCGCGGACGTACGTGTCGAGCTCGACCCGCCAGAGACCTCCCTCGCGACGCCAGGGTGCGGTGGCCCGCTCGATCGCCGGCAGAACCTCGGCGAGGAGCTGCGCGGGCGCGCCGCGCAGGCGCAGCCTGAGGTGGTGGTCCGGGTCGGCGTACCGGATGAAGAACCACTGGGTGACGACTCCCGCCGCCCGCGCTGCCTCGAGCACCGGCGCCAGGGCGATCAAGAGGTCGTCGAGCAACCCATCGCTGGCGTAGAGCTTGACGAACAGCCACTCGGAGCCCGGGGGAAACCGCCGCGTCACCGGTCGGCGCTCCCCGGCCGGGGACGGCACGTGCGCGCGTGGCGATGGGCGATGGAGGGACTCCTGGGTGCGCGAGCCTCGTATCAAGGGAATGAGGACCTCCTGTGCGAGGACATGGTCGGGGGGCTCGCGGCGCTGTCCCGCGTCCGGTGACTCATCCCTCCTCGATGCATCGACCTCGAACGAAGCCACGGGGTGCTCGATCAGCGTGAGCGCCTGAACGCGCTCGGCCCGGCGCCCGAGCGCTTCGATGCCGGCCGGGTCGTCGAACCGAAGCAGGACCGGCGTCGCTCCCCCTGGCCGTGCGAGCAGGACCGCGTCGGGGAACGCGAACCGCTGGCGCAGCAGCTCGACCGCCCGTCTCAGCGCGGCGCCCGACCGTCCCCGGAGAGCGGCCAGGTCGTCGTCATCGAGGTGCCAGCGAGCCCATGCGAGCACCAGGCGGCCGAGCCGGACGCGCGGGAGGAAGCGTGCTGCAGCGAGCGGACCCCACGAGAACCCGAGGGACGGCGCGTTCTGCTCGCGGAGCCGCGCAAGCAGGGCGGAATCCACGGACCATGCAGCCTCGCCGGCCGCGCCCGGCAAGGGGTATGCATTCACGCTCCACCCCAACTGTCGTGATCGAAGCACGAGGCGCGCGCCCTCGGCCGAGAGGGCGAGATCCTCGACCGGCAGGATCGGGATGTCGTCGGGACCCGAGGGGCGAACGTCCTCGTCATGAGCCCACGCAGGCGGCGTGACGAACACCGGGGCGGGCCCTTCAGGATCGAGCTCCATCTCGCGCGCGCGCAGCTCCGCGAGCCTCGCGTGCAGGTCGGCAGCCGGTGACGCCTCCAGGGCACCCAGCCTATCGCGCAGGGCAGCGGTCGCCGGGCCGGCCACGGCGTCGATCGCGAGCATGTGCGCGTGCGCCTCCGTCGTTGCGTCGCGAGGGAGCCATTGGGCGCGGACAGCGACGCTGGGCACGCGGGGGTGACCGCGCTCCAGGCCATCGGTCCGACGCGCCAGCGCAGCCCGATCGGCGGGCCCGAGCACGAGTTCGCGCGCGTCGCCCAGCGAGGCGAGGCGCTGGAGGAGGTGGACGTGGATCGGGCCGAGCTCGGCGTCGGTGCGCGGCTCCTCGCTCGTCGCGGAGAGCATCCGTCGCGCCGCCCGCCCGAGGCCTCGCTCGTCGTCGAGGACCTCGGTGAGCGGCACCGCCTGCATCTCGTAACGACGCACGAACGCCTCGCGGAAGCGGCGCAGCTCGAGCGGTTCGTCGCGTGTCTGCCCGATTGCTTCGAAGAGCTCGACGGCGTCGATGAGCTCGCGGAGGAGCTCGGGATCGAAGGTCGCGTTCGCGGGCTCTCCGGGGAGCGAGCGTCGGTCGCGGCGTCGGGACGCGACCCCGGGCGCGAGCGGGCGCGGCGACCAGGCCGGCGGGTCGTCGGAGACGGGTCGCGTCAGGAAGAAGCCGGCGGGGTCCCAGTCGTCAGTTTTCGCGGAGCGTCCCATGTTGGCCTTCGGTCTCCTCCCGGCGCGATGAACACGAACGACGACGCGTCGGTCCCCAGGCGAGGTTCACGTGTCGATCGGCAGTGCGGCGAGGATCCGTCCGTCCCATAGCGGGGCGCATGGAGTCGCAGCGGCCAGCAGCGCGAGGGCAATGCCATTGACCCCGGTCAAAAAGCTGCTGTCCTTGTCCCATGAATCGGTCCCCGCGTGGAAACTCAGGTACCCGGCGATGCCGGCGTCGGGTCGTTGCATCGCGAGCGCGCGCGCGAACCATGCGCGCGCCGTGTCCCGGAACACCTCGTCGCCCGTCGCCTGGAACAGCCGATTGTACAAGTGGCCGAGGCCCGCGGCGCCGTGGCAGATCCCGGCGTCGCGCACGTCGTGCGCGCCGTCGAGGCGTGATGCGCCCTGACGGGCGATGGCCAGCGCGTCGCGGGTCCAGCTCGGCTGATGCACGGCGTGTGCGGCGCTCCACAAGGCGACGGCGATGCCCGCGTCACCGTAGCACCACGCCAGGCGCGCCGCCTCCCCACGCTCACCGGGCCTTGTCGAGTACGGAAAGACCGACTCGCTGCCGGGTGGCAGGCGCTGGGCGAGGGTCCATGCGACGGCGCCGTCCAGCAGCGCGCGCGCGCGCGGCACTTCGATCCCTGCGGCACAGACGGCGCCGAGCAGCGCGATGACCCCCGGGACCCCATGGGCGACGCCGAGGTCGTAGCCCGGGTCCTCGATCGGCCCGCCGGGGTTGCGATTGGGCCGCCACTCGCGCCGCGTACGCCAGGTTATTCCCTCGTCTCGTGGCTCCGCCGTCTCGCCGAGCCGCGCGACGACCTGGGCGAGGATCGTGGCCGCGCTCTCCCGGGGCAGGCGCTGCAGGGCGTACACACCGATGCCCACGAGGCCGGAGATCAGATCGTACGGCGCCGTCCACGGCGAGCGTGCGACGGTCCGCATCAACAAGGCGTCGACCGCCGCGTTGGGGTCGCCGTCGGCCTCGAACAGCCGACCGTGCAGGAGATCGATCGCCCAGCCGACGCCGGTGAGCCCGCCGAAGAGCGCCGCGCCGCGCTGGCCGTGGGCCCCGCTCCGGGTCGCGCGCTCGACGTATTGGAGCGCCTCGTCCTCGTATCCCTGTGCGGGCCACGCCTCCGCGAGGTGAGCGAAGAGCACCGCGTGCTCCGCGTCGATCGCCGCGTCGAGCCCTTCGCTCGGGGCTGCTCGTAGCGCGTCTGCGATCTGGCGCACCACGGAAAGCGCTCGCGCTGCGTGCTCGGGTTCGAGGACGGGCGTCCACAATGGAGAGACGACACGGGGAGTGCTCAAGCCTCACGGTCCTTCCGCGCTGCGCCACTATCGGCGGTGTCAGCGTCCCACGATTCGCCGCCCCGCTCTACTCAAAAATAATCGCAAACGGCCCGGGGCAGTCCGAGCGAAATCGTCTGAAGCCCGAATGAGCCAGGACCCGATCCGGCCCACACCGACGCACACCGCCCCACGCACACAAAACGCGCATCTCTATTCAGTGTTGCATGGATTCTGCTGTATGATACCCTCCCTTCTTGGTGCTTCGCCCGCCCGAGCTCGTGCCGGGAGCGGAGCACTCATGGGTGTCTGCGACTCTGTTGGATCGATTGGAGGTATCGACAATGAACAAGAAGAAAGATATGGCCGCGCATCAGAATACCGAGACGACCGCGCCGAAGAAGCTGAAGAAGTTGAAGGTCGAGGTCGACGTCGCCCGCGAATTGAGCGACGAAGATCTGCAGCACGTCATGGGCGGGAGCGCGACCGAGACCTGCACCCTTTCGTGCTACACCGTGTGCTATCCCATTTACTGCAATCACAACCAGGCGCCGCTGCGCCGTCCGATCGGCGCCGGGAGGCGCTGAGAGGAGCTGCGCCGGCGCCTCGCGGCGACCGAGGTGCGGCGCAGCGCTCTCCTCGTACGCGAGGAGGTACCCGAAAGGCCGGCCGGTCCCGTCGTCCTGGTCGAAGCGATGTCGCGTGAAAGGCTCCGCAAGAGGTTCCCATGAACCACCCGCTGCGCCCCCTCGGGTTCTTCGTCCTGCGCTCCCCATTGCTGCCGCTGGCGGAATGGTCGGATCCTGGACGGACGCTCGAGGGGCCAGCCGCCGCCGCAGCGGCGCCCGGCGGGGAGCATCGGGACGAGAGCGCCGACGGGGTCCTGGCGACGGCGCTCGAGCGTGACCGACTCCACCTCCGGCGCCAGCTCGCCGAGCTGCTGCTGCGGCCGGAGGTCCGCGAGGCCCTGTGGCTGGCTTCACCGGGGCTGTTCGATCGGCTCGGTGATTGGGCCGAGGCCCCCGGGAGCGAACGTGGTCAGGCCGTGGAACGCCCGCTGGTGCGCTATCACGCGCGAATGACCGGCCGCGCGACCCCCTTCGGGTTGTTCGCGGCGTGGTCGCTCGGCGACATCGACGACGAGACGGCGCTGACGCTCGGACCGCGCGCGCACTATCAGCGCGTGAGCCGCCTCGACATGGGCTATGTCGGCGCCCTGTGTCGCGCCCTGGAGCAGCACCCGGCGCTCCTGTCCACGCTGGTCCTGCGGCCCAATACGAGCCTCTTTCGAGGGCTCGACCGGCTGCGCTACGTGGCCGTCGCGACCGCGCCGGGCGGCGGCCGGCGCTATCGCTTCATGGCCGCGCGCGGGACAGAGGCGCTGGACGAGACGCTCGATCGAGCCGCAGCGGGCGCGAGCCTCGACGCGCTCGCGCAGGGCCTCGTCGAGCCGGACATCAGCCTCGACGACGCGCGGGATTTCGTGCGCGAGCAGGTCCAGCACCAGATCCTCGAGACGGATCTCGCCCCGATGCTCACGGGCGGCGGCCCCGACGACGCGATCGCGTCGACGCTCGGCCGATGCACGGAGACGGCCCCGCTCGGCGCAGCGTTCGCAGAGGTTCGCAGCGAGCTCGCGGCCCTCGACGCCGCGGGCGTCGGCAACGACGTCGAGCGCTACCGTGCCATCGCCGGCCGGCTCTCGGCCCTCGTCCCGTCGGTCTCGATCGATCTCGCCCGCCTGTTCCAGGTCGACCTCATCAAACCTGCGGCAGGCGAGCGCCTCCGACTCGGCGGGCCGCCCCTGGCCGAGCTCCTGCGCGCCGTGGCGATCCTCCACCGAGTGAGCGGCGCTCCCCCGGCGGACGACCCGCTGTCGGCCTTCCGCGAGGCGTTCGTGCGGCGGTACGGCGATCGCCAGCTCCCGCTGGCCCAGCTCGTCGACGACGACCTCGGCATCGCCTTCGAACGCGCCGACAGTGCGCTGCACATGCCGCTCGTGAAAGGCCTCTCCTTCCCCCCCACGCCGTCCCCTCGTCGTTGGGGCCGACGCGAGCGATTCCTCTATCGCCGCATCGGGCAGCTTCGCGGGCGCGGAGCCGCCGAGCCACCGCAACCATGGCACCTCTCGGAGGAAGATCTGCTGCGCCTCGAGGGAGGCGTCCCGCCACCGTTGCCGTCGACCCTGACCGCGATGGCGACGCTGGTCGCCGGCTCGCGCGCGGCCCTCGAAGCCGGCGAATTCCAGCTCCTGCTGCGAGGCGCCTTCGGTCCGTCGGCGGCCACCTTCTTCGGCCGCATGTGCCTCGGCTACCCCGAGCTCGACGAGCGGGTGCGCGCGGTGCTGCGGGCGGAAGAGGCGACCGATCCGGACGCGATCTTCGCCGAGATCGTGCACCTGCCGGAGGCGCGGGTCGGCAACGTCATCTGTCGCCCCGTGCTGCGCGACTACGAGATCCCGTACCTGGGCCGCTCGAGCGCTCCCGTGGATCGCCAGATCCCGATCACCGATCTGTGGGTGAGCGTTCGCGGCGATCGGGTGGTGCTCTGGTCGGCCCGGCTCGGGCGGCGCGTCCTCCCGCGGTTGACCAGCGCGCACAACTTCGCCATGCGGAACAACCTGCCGCTCTACCGCTTCCTCGGGTGGTTGCAGGGGCAAGGCGTCGCGAGTGCGCTGACCTGGAATTGGGGGGCGCTCGACGTGCTGCCCGCATTGCCGCGCGTGGTCGTCGGCCGCGCCGTGCTCGCGCGGGCCCAGTGGCGGGTCGAGCAGCATGAGCTCCGCGAGCTCGGGGCCGCCCGGGGAGACACGGCGCGCTTTCACCGGGTGCAGCGATGGCGCGCCCGTCGTCGGTTCCCGCGCCACGTCCTGCTGCAGGACGCCGACAACCTCCTGCCCGTCGATCTCGACAACGTGCTCTCCGTCGAGAGCTTCGTCCACCTGGTGAAGAACCGTGACGAAGCCGTGCTGCTCGAGATGTTCCCGGGACCCGACGAGCTCGTCGCCGAGGGGCCCGAGGGGCGCTTCGTGCATGAGCTCATGGTGCCGCTCGCCTCGGACGCCGGTGCCGGACAGCGCGAGGACGCTGGCGGCCGCCACGTCGTCGGGGCCGCGACGCAGCGGACGTGGGAGCACGGCTGGAGTTCGCTCCGACTCGAGGGCAGCAGCGCGGCGCTCGAGGGGGCGCTCCTGTACGCGGTGCCGCGGCTGCTCGGTGCGCCGGGAGCGGGCCGTTGGTGCTTCGTACGGACGTTCGACGCCGCCGGCGCAGCGATCGAGCTCTTCTTCGAACGCTCGACGGCCGAGGAGATCGCCGGGAAGCTCACCGAGATCGCGACGAGCCTCGCCCCTGCGCTCGACGAGGGGCGGCTCTCCCGGCTGTCGGTCTGCCGTGACGGCCCCCCGCCGTTTGACGCCGGCGCGATGTGGGGCAGCACGGCGGAGATCATGGCGGACCTGTTTCATCACGACAGTGTGGCCGCGCTCCACTTGCTCCGCGTGGTGCCAGCGGAGGAGCCGGCGCGGCCACGGCTGGCGGCTCACAGCCTGGCGCGGTTGTCGACGGCGCTGCGGCTCGATGGACCGACGCGAACCCGGGTCGCACGTGCCGCGCTCGGGCCCGGCTTCGCCACTGCCGGGCCAGGCGGCGAGGCTGGGCTCGACGACGGGGCGAACGGCCTCGTCGAGCTCGCCGAAATCACCGCAGCGCTCGATCGCCGCGCGCACGCCCTGTCCGGCGCCGCGGCGGCGCTCGAGCGGATCGAGCCGCCCACCGACCGCGAGCTCGTGGTCGTGCGAGTCGCGGTCTCCTGCGTCGATCGGCTCCTCGGCCCGGCGAGAGCGCGGTCATTGAGCCGAGCGCGAGCATCGTGAGCGCTTGCCTCCGCCTCGGGGCCTTCGCCTCGCTCACGCAGGTGGTCGGCGGACGCGTCGATCGACGCTGCCGCGGCGATGATCAGCACCGCGGCGACGATTGAAATGATTCGCTCGCGGAGCTCGCCCGCGATGCCCAGCGTTTCAACACGTCCGTGGTCTTCGCGGATGCCGGCGCTGGGCTCGACGGCGCTCCAAGCGCCAGCCCGAGCGGGGGCCGGGTAAGTCTCGGTCGGCGAAAACCCCCGACCCGCTCCGCACCTGCACGATCGCCCGACATCGCCCATGTTCGCCACGGCGCCCGCGCTTCGCCCCGGCCTCGCTCGCGAGGACCCCGTCGTGGCATTCTCCGGGGAGCGCCTGATTGCCGCGCAGGAGAAGACATTGAACTCGGACCATGAGCTGACCCAGCTGCGTCACCGCGTCGCGGTGCTCGAGCGCAGCGAGACGCGTTACCGCAACATCTTCGAGAGCTCCCCGATCTCGCTGTGGGAGGAAGACTGGTCCGCGGTCAAGCAGCACCTCGACCGGCTCCTCGCCACCGGCGTCGAGCTCGACGAGTATCTCCGACACCACGTCGACGACGTCGTCGCTTGCGTGAGTTTGGTGCGGATCCTCGACGTCAACCGGGCCACGCTCGAGCTCTGCGGCGCCGCGAACAAGGAGCAGTTGCTCGGGGCGTTGTCGGTCGTCTTTACCGAGCACTCTCTCGACACGTTCCGGCGCGAGCTCGTCGCCCTGGCGAGCGGGGCGACGTCGTACGAGGAAGAGACGATCATCTGTACGCTCCTCGGCGAGGAGCGGAACGTCATGTTCCGCGTCGTCATCAGCGCGGACAGCGAGCGGACGTGGGAGCAGTGCTTCGTGTCGATCGTCGACATCACCGACCGCAAGCGAGCGGAGGAGGCGCTGCGCCTGAGCAAGGAGGAGACGATCCAGGCGCAGCGAGAGATGCTGGCGAGGCTGTCCGCGCCTGTGATCCCGATCAGCGACGACGTCATCGTCATGCCGTTCATCGGCCGGCTCGACCAGACGCGCATGCAGCAGGCCCTGGGCGTGCTCCTCGAAGAGGTGCAGCGGCTCCGGGTGACCACTGCCATCCTCGACGTCACCGGCGTCCCCGAGATCGACGGGGAGGCCACGCAGGGGCTCATCCAGGCCGCGCAGGCGGTGAAGCTGCTCGGCGCGCAGGTGGTGCTGACGGGGATCCGCCCGGAGATCGCGCAGCGGCTGGTCGCCCTTGGCTCCGACCTGGACCAGCTCGTCACCCGCGGGACCCTGCAGACCGGGATCGCGTTCGCGATGCAGGGCGATCGCAAGCGACGCTGATCGAGGGACCCCGAGCGATTTCCGCCCACGAGACCCACGGGTCGCCATGCCCATCCGATCAGCTCGCTTTGCGCGGTAGAACTCGGCCGCGGGCGCAATTCGCTCCCCGCTGGTGATGCGGGCCCTCGTGTTCTCGCTCGGCACCGACCTGCCCGCCCGGACAGGAAGGTGCTGCATGGCCCGCTTCGGGAGGAAGGACGGCCGCGCCGCGAGGCGCGGTGCGAGCGAGCCGGGGCCGCCGGGGGCGGCGACCTCGTGGCTCAGGTGAAGACGCCGAAGGTCACGACCCCGGCGACGAAGCCGGGCAGCCGCGCGAGGGCGTACTCGGGCGTGACGACATAACGTCGGTCCTCGTCGTCGAAGTACCCCGAATTGAAATAGACGTACATCACCTCGGGGGAGGCCGCGCGCAGCAGGCGGTCCGCCTTCGCCAGCGCCGCGCGATCGCCGGGCGAGAAGTAGATCTCGGGGTTGACGCGGATCTGTTCGTTGCGCGCGTAGAAGATGTTGTCCCGCGCCTTCCGCCCCGTCCGCGTGGCGAACGGGCGATCGATACGCAGGGTCTCGCGGGCCCCCAGCCCGAGAGCGGCGCGGAGCTCGTCCAGCGAATCCGCCGGCGCGACGAATGGATAGTAGGGCACGTCGGAGTCCGTGGAGTACACGACGTCCTTGAGCGCCGCCGCCACGGCGCGCGCCAGCGCGACCGCCGATTCCCAGTTCGACCACGAGCGGACGTGTTCGGCGATGCGCGCGGTCGCGGGGAAGAAGCCCCAGTTCGTCAAGACGCCCGAGATGAATGGCGCCTCGCCCGGGAAGTTCTCGTCGCGCTGTTGATTGCACTGATGGAACAGGTTGTCGGCGTCGAGCCGCACGAGCCGCCCCACCCTGGCGCTCGCTTCGGCAGGCACGCCGGTGACGTCGAGCGACAGGACGAACTCCTCGCCGGCATCACCGGCCTTCTTGTCGTCCTCGTCGTCACCCGCGTCGTCGGCCTCGTTCTCCTCGTCCTCCTCGTCCTCCTCGTCCTCCTCGCTCGCGTCCTCCTCCTCGTCCGCGTCCTCCTCGCCCTCCTCGCTCGCGCCCTCGTCGTCGTCCTCGCCCTCCTCGCTCGCGTCCTCGTCCTCCTCCTCGGCCTCGCTTCCCTCGTCTTCATCAGCGCCGACGGCATCATCCCCCCCGCGCTGCGTGAGGAGCTCATAGGCGACAGGGATCAACTTATCGCCGAAGACGAGCTGTTCGCGCGTGCGCCAGGCGAGCGCGAGGTTCGAGGCGGCGAGCGCCTCGATCGCCCACAGGCGGCGGCCCATCGGCGCGTCGCTGCGGACGAGCGCCGAGAGCTGCGCTTCGCTGCCGCCGACGGGCAACGGCTCGAGCGTGGTCCAGTCGGCGTCGGCACGGAGCTGTCCCGGATGTGCCTCGTCATGAAGCACTCGGGGGGCCGGGAGCGCGGCGCCAGGATAAACCTGAAGGACGTACCGCACCGGCGAGGTCGATCCCTCCGCGCCGAGTCGGGATACACGGACCATGTAGGTGCCGCTCTCGACCGGGAATTCGTCGCGCTTCTCATCGCCGTCGGTGACCAGGACGGCGCCTCCGTGGCCGATCTCCACGCTCGCCTCGACCACCCACGTCGCCTCGGGTGCACGCGCCGGCGGTGCGTCGGCGCGGAGCTCGACGAAGATGGGCACGCTCGCGTCCTGCGGGAGGACGACGCCGATCACGCCCGGCGCGACGCCCAGCGGACCCTCCTCCCAGGGGTCGTTGGCGTAACGACCGTCCCAGGTCGTCGCCGCCCGGTCGTGCGGAGCGTGGGTGAAGTCCTCGGCGAGCGCGAGCGCGTCACCGAAGAAGAACTGGCGGTTGGCTGTGTGTCTCCATGTCTCGAGCGAGACCGGGCGGGGGGCGTCGTTCATGGCGGCGTCTATATCATCCCTCCACCTGACACGTGTCTCGATTTGCAAGAGATCGCATGCACGTGACAATCGACCGAGCCACTATACGCATGTAGGGTGCTGCTTCCGAGATCCGCGCTGCCGTCGGCGACTTGACATCCGCGCGTTGAACCATTTCGCAGTCGAGCACCGCACGAAGGAGCTCGACCAGGCGCTCCGGGTTCAGCGGACTCCCAGGCTCGGGAGTGTCGCGAAGAGGCTGCTCACTGGGTCTTGCGGACGTCCTGGAAGGGCTCGCCTCGATTCCCCGCCTTCGTGTCGCCGAGGAGGTCGAGCGGCTTCGGCTTCCCCTCCCCGCGTTCGCGGTGACTCGCCGCGTCATGTTGCCGATGCGGGACCACCGGGTCTCGTCGGGGTGGCCTCGCGTCCAAAGCGACGGCTCGCGCCGCGAGCTCGACGGACGCCCACGCGTGCGCGTGCGCGTGGCCTCGCGATCGCGCGACGCGCTCGCGCGCCAGCGCCCGGGCGAGGTGACGGCGATCATCCCGTACGGCCGCGCCCACTGTCGACCGGCGGCTCCTCGTGGACCGACGATGGTTCGCGGCCCTGCCCGGATTCGCGGCCACTCGACTGTGCGGTCCCCAGAATCTCGTCCTGTCCGCGCACGAGCGCGGGCATTGCCTCTGCCGAGAAACGTGACGCGCGCCGGCGAGACCGAGCGCGAGATCGCCCGCGGCGAAGGGGTCATGGTCCCGGATTGCTACGAGCCCCGTGTGCCCTTCAAACCGGCGGCCGCTCGGGAAACTGCGAATCGGAGTTGCGGGTCGAGGGGTCGCAATTCAAGAGAGGGATGGCGCCGAGGTGCGGGCCGAAGCGGGTCGACGGCATCGGCTCCGAGCCGGTCGCCTCGTTCCCGGCGAGACCGGGCAGCGAAGGCCGGCACGGCGAAAAATTCGCCGGCCGGCGCGATCGGTCGCCCGGCTGCGGGCACTCCTCCGGCAGAGACAACGAGCGAATCATGACCGAAGATCACGGCAAAGCGCTGCGCGAGCGGCTGGAGGCCCCGAAGTACAACAAGATGCTGAAGCAGTGGGTCGGCCGGGGCGAGCTCGACTACGAGGTGTATCTGCAGACCCGGCGGCTGCTCGCGCTGCAGTTCACCGCGGAGGAGCGCGTCACCCACGACGAGCTGCTGTTCCAGATCGCCCACCAGACGCAGGAGCTGTGGCTCAAGCTCGTGTCCGAGGAGCTCGCGGCGGCGATCGATCTGCTCGACGCCGGCGACCTGTGGGGCGCCTCGGCCCTGCTCGAGCGGGCGGCGCGGATCGGCGAGTGCCTCGTGCACGAGATGGCGGTGATCGAGACGCTGACGCCGGCGCGCTACCAGGCGCTGCGGCGCAACCTCGGCAACGGCAGCGGGCAGGAGTCGCCGGGCTACAACGCGCTGCGGCTGGCGACCGACGCGGTCGGCGAGGCGCTCGCGCGGCTGCTCGCGCGCCGCGAGGTCGCGCTGGCCGACGTGTACGCGACCGAGGTCGCGCCCGACATCCGCCACGTCGCCGAGCGCTGCGTCGACCTCGACGAGGCGCTCCAGCGCTGGCTGATGCGCCACTTCCTGCTGGTCCGGCGGACGATCGGCGTCGACGCCAAGGTGCAGGCGCTCGACGGGCTTCCGACGCGCGTGCTCGCGGGGCGCATGAGCCAGCCGTTCTTCCCCGCGCTGTGGGACGTCCGCGTGCAGCTCACCGCCGGCTGGAGCCGCGAGGGCGGGACGCCGACCGGCGACCGCTGGGCCGCCCGCGCGCGCGCCGAGGCCGCCGCGGACGACGAGCGCCGCCCGGTCGCGCTCGTCGCGGAGGCCCGCCGATGACCCGCCTGCGCGACGAGTTCCCGGTGCTCGCGACCTGCGTGTACCTCAACAGCAACTCGACCGGCGCGTTCCCCCGCGACGCCGCCCGCGTGCTCGCGGAGTACGGCGAGCGCCTGACGCGCTGGCGCGACGAGACGTGGGAGGACTGGCTGGCGGCGCTGCGCCGCTACCACGCCGGCGTCGAGCGCCTGCTCGGGGCGCCGGCCGGCACGGTGATGACCGACGCGAGCGCGAGCGCGCTGCTCGGACGCTTCGCGTCGTGCTTCGACTACCGAAGCGGGCGCCCGCGGGTCGTCACCACGAACCGCGAGTTCCCGTCGACCGGCTTCCTGCTGCGCGCGATGGCCCGCTACGGGCTCGAGCTCGAGGTCGTCGACGTCGAGCGCGACGACCTCGCCCCGGAGGCGGCGATCGCCGCCGCGCTCGACGAGCGCACCGCGTTCGTCGTCGTCTCGCACGCGAGCTTCGCCACCGGCGCGCTGCTCGACCTCCGCGCCCTCGCCCGCGCGGCGCACGACGTCGGCGCGCTGCTGGTCGTCGACGCCTATCAGTCGCTCGGCGTGGTCCCGCTCGACGTGATCGCCGACGACGTCGACGTCGTCCTCGGCGGCGCCCACAAGTGGCTGTGCGGCTCGACCGAGCTCGCCTTCATGTACGTCCGGCGCGCGCTGCTGTCGACGCTCGAGCCGGCGTTCACCGGCTGGATGGCGACCGACGCCCCGCTGTCGTTCGCGCCGCGCAGCGCGTACGCCGGGGACGCCTGGCGCTTCGCCTGCGGGACCCCGCAGGTGCTCCCGGCCCTCGTGTCGCAGCGCGGCCTCGATTTGCTGCTCGGCGTCGGCGTCGCGGCGATCCGCGCCCACTCCCTCGCCTGCACCGCGCGGATCGTCGCGCGCTGCGGCGCCGAGGGGATCGCCATCGCCACGCCGCCCGAGCCCGATCGGCGCGGAGGGATCGTCGCGCTGCGGTTCCCCGGCTCGCAGCAGGTGCAGCAGCGGCTGCTCGCGGCCGGCCACGTCACGAGCTGGCGCGGCGTGCTGCGGATCGCCCCGCACATCTACAACACCTTCGAAGAGATCGACGCCTGCCTCGATCGCCTGATCGCGGAGAGACGAGCCGCCGTATGAGCCCCACGCTGGCCACCACCCTGCACTGGATCTGGAACGGCGCCCGCGCCCGCGAGGTGATCGAGGTCGCCCTCGACAGCGGCCTCGTCGCCGACCTCGAGGCCGCCCCCGACGCCCCGCTCGCCGCGCTCGCCGAGCGCCACCGCATGCTGCCGGAGCGGCTGTACAAGCTGCTCGACGCGCTCGAGTCGCTCGGGCTGGTCGTGCGCACGCCGGCGTTCGCCGAGGCGAGCGCCGCCCGCTACCGCCTCGCCGACGGGGCCGCCGCCGCGCTGGCGCAGGTGTGCGGCCGCGAGCGCGACCGCGAGCGGTACCCCTGGCGAGCCCTGCACGGCGAGCTGACCGCGGTGCTGCGCGGCGCGCCCGGGGTTCCGCGCGAGGGCTTCGCCTGGCCGCCGGCGACCGCGGAGCAGACCGAGCGCTTCGAGGCGAGCATGGTCGCCGGCCTCGGCCCGATCATCGCCAGCTTCCAGGCTCACGCCGCGCGGCTGTTCGCCGGCCGGCACGACCGCCCGCTGCGCGTGCTCGACGTCGGCGGCGGCGACGGCACGCTGGCGCGGTGGATCGCCGAGACGCACCCGCACGTGCGCGTCGATGTCCTCAACCTGCCGGCGGTCCGGCCGCTGTTCGAGCGCGTCCGCGCCGACTCGTCGGCGCGCGACCGGCTGGGCTTCGTCGCCCTCGACTTCCTCGCCGAGCCGCTGCCGCCCGGGTACGACCTGGTCACCTTCGTGCGCGTGCTCCACGACTGGCCGGCCGAGGTCGCGGAGCGGCTGCTCGCGGGTGCCGCCGCGGCGCTCGCACCCGGCGGGCGCGTCGTCGTGTGCGAGGAGTTCCGGACGCCCGAGCGGCTGGCCGCGCAGTTCTTCTGGACGTACTTCCTGATCGGCGTCGACGGCTGCGCGAGCCGGCTGCGCGAGGCGGAGGCGTACGTCGCCTGGCTGACGCGCCTCGGCCTCGAGGACGTCGCGGTGCTGCCCGGCGCCCACGAGCTGGTGGCCGGCACGGCGCGACCTTCGACGGCCGTGATGCCGTCGCAGCCGCAATGAGACAACCTGCTGTCGACATCGCGTCCGCGTCGCCGCAGGCGGCGCAGCGGACGACGGCTCCCGGACGTGTTCGGAAAGCAGCTGCGTCGAGCAGCACCGCCGACGCGGTGCCGCCGATCGTGACGGCACCCGGATCTTGATGTGTTCGTCCGAAAGCTGTGTCGAGCCGACACGTGCCGCCGCTCGTGAGGGCACCGTACCTCGGTGTATTCCGGAGCCGCGTGTCGCCGGCACGTGCCGCCGCTCGTCGAGCTACCGCCGTCGCTAAAAGCGCCCTCGCGCAGTGCCGGCGCCTGGTCGACGCGTTCGCGGCGAATCGTCCCCGAGCATGCCGCTCGGGGCATTCGTCAGAAGCGAATCATCAGCCCGCCGGGCCCGGCCGCGATCCGCTGCTTGCCGAGGGCCTGGCGACGCAGCCCGTAGTGCGCCGCGACGACGCCGATCACCGCGAACGGCAGCGCCACGACGAAGCCGATCAGGCTGCTCGTCCGCGCGTGCCTGGCCGCCTCGTCGCGCTCGGCCCTGGTCGAGAACGACTTCTTGCCGGACTCGATCGCGTCGCCGCGGGCGATGAAGAAGAAGCCGACGCCGAGCCCCACCAGGGCGGCCACGCCCGCCGCGCCGGCGACCGCGAGGTAGCGATTGGCGGATCGCTGCATCTCGCCGCGCCACGCCTGCTCGCGCGCCCGGTCGGCCTCGTCGAGCTGGACCAGGCGGGCCTCGCTGGCGGCCACGCCCTGCCTGGCGCGCGCCAGGTCGGCCTCGGCCGCGTCCACGGCCTGCGCCGCGGCGGTCGCCTCGCCGCGCAGCTTCGCCAGCGCGGCCTCGTCGGCGTCCGCCGAGCTGGTCTTGCGGCCAGGTGTGGGCAGTGCGCCGGACTGCACCGGGACCCACGGATCGGCGAGGCCGTCGTCGCGCAGGGCGGCCGCGACGGCGTCCCTGGCCGCCCCGCGCGGCAGGTCGCGCAGCGCCGCCTCATGGTGCTTGCGGCGGAGCTTCAAGGCGGCCTTGCGGCACGGCTCGAGCCCCGCGATCGCGGCGTCGCGCGCCGGCTCGGACACGTACTCGGCGAGCTGGCGCCGCAGCGCGATCAGGCGCTCGACCTCGAGGGTGCAGCCGGGCGCGCCCGCGCGGGCCTCGGCGATCGCCTGCGCGTAGCGCTCGCCGTCCCGCTGCCGCGCCCCGGCGTCGGCGTCGGCCCCGCTCTCGGCGGCCCGCAACCCCGCCGCCGCCGCGTCCTCGGCCTCCCTGGCCTTTCGGACAGCCTCTCCGGCCTCCGCCTCGGCGGCCCGCATCGCGCGACCGGTCGCCTCCTCCTCGGCGTGCGCCTGCAGGTCCTTGCCGGGCATCGCCGGCGGGGCGAGGCGGCATGCACCGGCCGCGAGCGCCAGCGCCACCAGGCTCGCAGGAATCGCGTGACGTCGAGGGCGAGGCATTCGCAGCGGTCGGAGTATCGCCGACTCGCGGGCCCCCCTCAAGCCTCGCGCCCCGCGGACTTGCGCGGTCCATGCGGCCGAGAGAGCGGCCCGAGCGCGGGCGGTGATGCAAGCCCTGAGCACGGCGAGGAGGGCGACCTGTCGACGACACGACTGCGCGGGCCGCGGCCCGAGGATGAGGCCGTTTCGCCGCCGTGGCCCGCCGCTCGCCGCATTGGCCGCGCATCGGCGCTCGTGTCATGGACCGGCGCATGACCGACGAGCCGACCCTCTACGAAGTGATCCGCGAGCAGCACCGCGAGGTGCTCGGGCGGCTCGACGCGCTGGCGGGAGAGGAGGATGTCGCACGGCGAGAGGAGCTGTTCGCGGAGCTCCACGACCTGCTCGAGCGCCACGCACGGGCCGAGGAGTCGGTCGTCTACGACGCGCTCGCGCGCGAGGACCGGACGCGCCCGCTCGCCGAGCGCGCGCGGGCCGACCACGCCGAGGTGCGCCGGTTGCTCGCCGAGCTCGACGAGACGACCGGCGAAGACGATCGCTGGCACGAGATCATCGCGGCGCTGCGGCAGGCGGTGCGGGATCACGTGGCGCTCGAGGAGCAGGCGATCTTCGAGGCCGTGCGCGAGCTCGTCGGGGACGGCCAGGCGCGCACGCTCGCCGAGACCTTCACGGCGATCGAGGCGGGTGGCGACGACGACGCGCCGAGCGGCGGTCGCATGACGAGCGAGCACGACGGGCAGAGCCCGGGCCGCCCGCCCGGTCCGGCAGAGCCCGCGCATGACCCCCGCCCCGGCCGACTGCTCGGCGCGCCGGAGCAGTTCAACTACGGCACCGCCGGCGGCCTGGGGCGCAGCGCGTTCACCGGCCGCAGCTCGGGGCGGCGTGCTTTCAAGCAGCTATGCCGGCGTCGGGCCGGTCGCTCACCCGCGCTCCGATGCGAGCCTCGTCGACGATGTGCAGCACGTCCTGACGCACTCGCCGGAGGTCGGCGCCGGCGACGTCGAGGTCCGCGTCGAGGCCGGCGAGGTGACGCTGTCCGGTTCGGTCGAAGATCACGCGGCTCGCCGCAGGATCGAGGACCTGGTCGTCGCCGTCAGCGGCGTGCGCGTCGTCAGCAATCACCTGCGAGTCCGCCGGCCCGAGTCCTAGCACGGCCCACCGCGACGAACGAGCGGCGCACGTCGGCCTCGCACCGTGGAAGGCTCACCGCGTCGATGACCGGCGATCCTTCGCGCACCACCACAACGGGAACCCCTGGTCCTGTGGAGCAACGACGGTTCGCAGACGTCGCAGGGCGACGCCTACAACACGTATCGCTTCGACGGCGCTCCCTGAAGTCACCGAGCGACGCGAAGCTCGCGTGTGGGCGCGGGCCCGCGGCCTCGAGCCGTCATTCCGGCAGCTCGGCCGGCGCGCAGACGAATGCGCCCGCCTCGCTCGCCGGCACGCAATTCTCCGCCGCGGCGCACGTCGAGGGCTGCGACGGGGTGCAGGTCGGGAGGCACAGCGGCAAGCCGAGCTCGCCGAGGAGCAGGCAAGCCTCGCCGGCCTCGGTGCAGCCCGGCTCGATGCCCTCGCAGAAGCCGACGCAAATGCCCGTGAGAGCGCCGGGCGCTTCAGCCCAACACAGGGACGCAGGTCCGCACGTGTCGTGATATCCGGCCGTCTCGACTCCCGCGATCTCGCAGGGCTCGCCAGGCAGGCCGGTGCTCGCCGAGACGCACTTCGTGCGGTCCCACTCCCCGCCGTCTTCGCTGTAGGGAATGCACTTGCTGGCGGGCCCACATGAATCTTGCGTCAGGTCGCACTCGAGCGGGCAATCGAACACCTCGGCGCACGCGGCCGCGATGGCGAGGTCGCGGTCCGCGTGGCAGCGCTCGTGCCGCTCGCCGACGGCCCGGAGGCACTCGCGGCCCTCGTCGGGCCGATACGTGCACCCGCGCTCCACCTGCGCGAGCTGCTCCTCCTCGACCTCGCGACGACAGCGCTCCACGTCACCGCCGTACATCGTGTAGAAGGACGTGTACGTGCTGCCGTCCCAGCACTTCTCCTGCCGCTTGCATTCCAGCTTGGCGAAGCGGCGCGCGAACGATGGCGCGTCCCGGCCGGGGCAGCCTGCCACGATCAGGACGAACGCCAGAGTGCGAGCATGGATGATCGCGCGGTGCCGCCTCACCGGCCGAGTCTTACACGCTGTCGGCGCGTGGAGGGACCAGAGGGCAGCTGCACCCACGCCCCACGTCGACAATACCGAGGTCGCCCCGCGAACCCCCGGCGGGCCGAACGCAGGCCCGGCGGCAGCTCCGCCAGGCGCGCCGGCCTCGTGCGCTCGGGCGTCGGCGCGGCGAGCCACGGCGCGCTCCTGCTCGCGCTGTGACATGCGACCCTTCGAATCGCCGGCGCGGGGGATGAAGGTCATGTCAATGGTGGGAGCGCTTGCGTTCCCCACCCGGTCCCCAGGGACCCGGCAGCGCAGGGCGCGCGACGCCCCCGCAGCTGCGGGGATCTCCCGGTCGCATGGCGGCGAAACCCGCGAGCTCGTAACGAGCCGCGACGGCACCTCCCAGGAGCGAAACGATTTTGGATCGCAGTTCAGGGGTAGCGGCTCTTTACTTTGAGGAGGAAAATGACATCGTGAACGACAATCCATCGATTCCCAGCAGATCGGTAGCGTGTCGGACCTGATCTCGTACCTGCAGCAGCTGCAGTGGATGTTCGGAGGCGACTTGCCGGTGTCGACCGACGTCCGAGAGCGCGTCATGCCCTGGTTCATTGCGAACAACCTCATGCTGGTGATCAACCCCGGGCCGTCGTCGGCGTGACCCGCCATGCCGCCGGGCGGACGAACGGCCGCCCGGCGGCCGACCGCACCAACCCTTCATCCACGGGAGAAGCGACATGATCCGCGCGATGACCCTCCTCGGCCTCTTGCTCGTCTTGTCGGCGACCTCGCCCGCCCGCGCGCAGGGCTTCGTCGACGTGAACGGGCTCGCGGCCCTGAACGAGCGCCCCCCCGCGAAGCCGCGGCTGTTCGACGTGGCCTTCGCGACCGCGGCGATCGACCCGAAGGATCCCGTCCTGCCCTCCTCGAGCGCGATCGAGCAGCCCGAGGCGCGCGCGCGGATCCTCCTGCCCGCGAGCTACGACGACGGCCAGGAGGACGCGTATCCCGTGCTGTTCCTGCTCCACGGCGGGACGGGCTCCTACGTCGACTGGACGGCCGACGGCGACGCCGACGTGCTCGCCGCGGGTCTCGAGCTCATCGTCGTGATGCCCGAGGGCGGCGGGAAGGGCTGGTACACCGATTGGTTCGTCCGCGAGGCCGACGACACGCCGCGCTACGAGACCTTCCACATTCACCAGCTCGTCCGCTGGATCGACGTCAACTTCCGCACCTACGGGACGCGGGAAGGCCGGGCGATCGCCGGGCTCTCGATGGGCGGCTTCGGTGCGCTCTCGTACGCGGCGCGGCACCCCGACCTCTTCGTCGCCGCCGCGTCCTTCTCGGGCGGCCTCGACATGACCTACTCGCCGCAACAGCTCATCGTCTGGGCGTCGGGCATCGGCGCCGCGGCGAACGCGAACGCGATCTTCGGCCCCTACAACAACGAGCCGTCGTGGGCGCACAACGCCCAGCAGCTCAACTACCGCGCGCACAACCCCGTCGACCTCGTGGCGAACCTCGGGCCCGTCGACCTCACCTACTACAGCGGGACGGACGACGACGCGCACATCCACGCCGTGAACCAGCGCTTCCACGCCGCGGTCGAGGCCGCCGGCTTCGATCCGGAGCGCTCGCTCTGCACGGGCGGCGCGTGCACCGTCGTGCAGCCCGGCACCGGCCCGCGCTACGTCGAGGAGACGCTCGCGGATCACAGCTTCACCTGGTGGAACCCGTGGCTCGCCGACTGGCTGCCGCACCTGATGGCCGTGTTCGCAGCGCCGCCGCCGGCGCCGACCGCCTTCGAGTACACGAGCGCCGACGACGAATTCGGCGCGTTCGGCTACGAGGTGACCATGACGCGCGCCGTCGCCGAGCTCGCCACGCTCGTCGTCGACGGGCCCGGGGGCTTCACCCTCGACGGGAGCGGCGCGGCCGAGGTGACGACCGCGCCGCTGTACGTCCCGAGCGCCCCCTACCGCCTCTCGATCGAAGACGGGCAAGGCGCGGCCACCGAGTACACGGTCCTCGCCGACGCGAGCGGCCGGCTCACCACGCCGCTCGTCGTCCTCGGCCCCGACAACCCGTACCAGCAGTACCAGGGCGCCTCGTCGACGTTCTACACGGCGAGCGTCTCGATCACGCCGCTCTGACGCTCCCCCGACCGGCCCGCGGCCCCTCACCCCGCCGCTGCGACCGGCTCGTAGCCACGGCGGCTCGTCGAACCCCGGGACATCGAGGGGGTCGCGAGGTCGCCACGGCGAACGAACAGCTCCATGCACCACGCCGAGGTGCTCCTCGGCGCACTGCGAGCACCCATCCTCGTATCGCCCCTCCGGCGGTGTGGTTCGTCCGCACAACCTGCAGGCGACGAAAGACGCCCGCCGCGCCGCGACGCGGCGTCCATCGCGGGGCGCACCGCCGCCAGCCGCTCGACCGGGTCGACGGCGCACGGCCTGCATCGACGAGCCTTCTCACCGCGGCAGCGCGTACGGCGGCTCGACGGTCGCCGCCCAAGCGTTTTCGCCGGTGCTGCGGTGCATCGTGCCGCACGCGGACGGCAACGCGACGCCCGTGATGGGTCTGGTGAAGTCGGCGACCAGCTGGCGCCAGTGCTCGTGGCAGCCGAGGAGCGTCGGCGCGAGCCTCGACACCTCGTGGCCCTCCTCGCCGCGGGCCGGGTGCCGCTGCTCCTTCAAGGCGTATTCGCAGCGCTCGACCTGCCGGCACACTGATTCGGCGGTCGGCATGCCCGCGAGAGTCCGCTCGAGATCCGCGTCTCGTCGGGCGCCGAGGGCCATGTGGACGAGGCCGCTCACGTCGGCGATTTCGGCGAACACGCGGTGCTCGCCGGTCGGCACGCCCGCGCGCGGCGAGATGTACCAGATTCTTGACGGCCCCTCGGCGACCCATACCACCGCGTCGCGGCGATCGTCGCGGGTCCAGCGGGTCAGCGGCCACTGATCCCACGCGCCGCTGGAGTCACGCACGGAGATCCGGTCGCGCGCGATACAGACGTCCACCGACGGACCGAGGTTGGTCACGGTTCGCCGACACCCGAACAGCCGCTCGAGCGGTGCGGCGCGCGGCGGGACGCGACCGAGGCGGCGGAGCTCGTCACACCCGGGCTCGTCGATGCCGGACAGGCAGAAGCCCTCGGTGAGGTACAGCGTGTCGCAGCCGCTCAGCGCGCCCGCGTCGCACGAGGAGCGCGCGAGGGTCAGGCCACGGCGACGATCGTCTGCGGCCTCGGCGGACACGAGCGCCTGCGACAGCCACGCGCAGCCGCACGCCGGGTCGGCGGCACAGCGGCGCTCGAGGGTCGCGCGCGCGGCCTCGCGGGCGGCGCGATCGTGGAGGAACGCGATCACGCAGCTCGGGGCATCGCCGGCGGCGCACGTATCTGCGCAGGCGTCGGGGACGGCATCCGAGCACGGGGCCGCCGGCACGTCGTCGCACGCGCGGCTCTCGACCGGAGGTCGCCGCGAGGCGTGCGCGTCTGAAGTCGATCCGGAGTAGCGACACCCGGTTGCCGTGAACATGAGGCCGCAAGACAGGACCGCGATGATGGACACGAGCAAGCGACGCACGCGCGCAACGTTATCCGCATCGCGCGTGCGCCACCAGGGGATCTTGCTACGGCGTCGGATGGCGGGGTTCGCCGACGCACGGCGACCTTCGAGGGACGAGAGCGAGCGCGTTACACGTCAGTCTGGTGGGGCACCACGGGGTCGAGGACGCGAACGGGGGTGATATCGCGCACCAGGACGAGTGCGCGTTCCGGCTGATCGACGGAGCCGACGGGACGGTGCGCACGCAGATCCGCAACTCGAGCGGGACGATCCACGAATACCTCGTGATCGCCGACCTCGACGGCGACGCGACGGCGGAGGTGCTGGTGATCGCCAACCCGAGCGCGGAGAGGAGCAACGCCGGCTGCGTCGCGGCCGACGAGGGGCCCAGACCAGGGATGTCGGGGGGGCAGTTCGCCCGCACGGCGAGATACCTCGGACGTCAATCGATCCAGGCCAACAGCTCGGTGGCCTCGGTCATGGCGGTGCCGTCGCCGCGTCGGCGGGCGAGATGGAGGAATCGCCGGCCAGCGACTCGACCCAGCTCGACGTCGAGGACGTCGATCGTGCGCGAGACGAGGCTCGAGGCGTCGTGCCGCCAGGCGAAGCCCGACCACGCGCCGAAGCTCCCTTGCAGCCCGTCGATCCGCTCGGGACCATCGACGACGACCTCGTCGCCGTAACGCGCGCGTCCGCCAGCCTCGATCGCCAGCAGGTCGAGGGCCGCGAGGGGCTCAGGCGCGGAGAACCGCAACGCGCCGCGTTCGACCCGGACCTCGAGGTCGCGCTTGTCAGCCTCGACGACGATCGGGTGCTCGTACGCATGGAGGAGCTGCTGGTACTCGGCCTCGCTCACCCCGAGGTTCGGGTGGTACGGCAACGGGGCGCCGGGCGGCAATTGCAGCTCCGCGAGGTACTGCTGCACCCACGCCTCCTGCGTCGCCACGGCCCGGGCGAACCGCGTCTGCACGCCGGCGAGCTCCGCCGGGATCGACATCACGAATGGGACCGCGGTGTAGCGCCCCGGCCGCAGATCGAGCCAGTGCTCGGGCGTCTGCGGGGCCGCGGCGTCGGCCAGCGGAGCGACCGATACGGCGGCCGGAGGAGCCTGGTTCGGCGACGCGGGGCTGGGCGACGAATCGCCTGCGCAGGCGACCAGCGCGAGGACGGCTGCGACGGGGGCGTTGCTCCGCATGACGTGGGACGATCGTACGTCCAGGCCGCGGGCGTCAAGCCGACTCGATCCTTTGGGAGCGGGCAAAATCTCCTGCGTGTCGGCCCTCTCGTCGCTTCCCCTGGATCCGGACTCACTTCATGGGCATTCTGGACCGCTTTCACCGTGGCTTCGCCGCGGGACCACGCCTCGGAGGTTACCTTCCTCACCCGCATGTGCCGCATCGTGCACCTCATCCACCGCCGCGACGGCGAGACGGCGTCCTCCGCGACGCACCGGGGTGGAGCGAAGCCCGTTCAAGCGCTGCGACGTCGCAGGAGCTCGACACGCGAGAGAGGTGCCGTCAGGCGTCGCCTCGAGCTCTTTTGCGATCGTCCCATGGGCCCGACGAGCGTGAACGGATCGTGGACGATGACGCGGATCGCCGCGGCGAGCTCCGGCTCGAGCCGCGACCGCTCCGTGTCCTCGCTCCTCACGAAGGCAACGCGCCGCCGCTGCCAGAGGTGGAGGAAGCGAAACGGACACCGACTATCGACGTGCATGCCGGCGCGGCGGTAGCTCATCCTGCGTGCTTCGTCCCGAAGGACGACAGCTCCGCCACCAGCCCGATGCACATCTCTTCCTCGCGTCGAGGCAGCGCGGCGAGCAGGAGCAGCATGGCGAGCGGATCGTCGCTCGCTAGCCAGGCGGCCGCGGCGCCGCCCGGGCGACGCCGAGGTCCTGCGGCGTGGACCAGTCGCGGTCGCGCGGGACACCTCGTCCATCACCTCGGTGAGCGCGCACGGCATCGTCATGGGACAAGGATACCTCACGGCGCGGCGCCGGGCAGTCGCCCACTTCAAGGCCCTCAAGTACACCGCGCCGGGTCTCGCGCGTCACCGGTCGCGCAGCGACTCAGCTCGCCGCCGACAGTTCGCCGCGCGCGGCGATTTCGGCGTGGGCTTTCAGCCAGCGCGCCACCGCGGCGGCGTGCAGGTTCTCTTGCGCGAGCGCGCTGCGGCACTGCGCCGTCAGCTCGGTGTGGCCGAGCGTCTCGGCGAGGCAGGCGAGCTGGTCCCAGCCTGCGACGTCGGCGAGCTCGGCGATCTGCTGCGCGTGGAGGGCTTGCGCGAGGCCGGTGCGCGGGTCCGAGATCACCTGCAGCACGCCCAGCCCCTCGACCGCGGCGAGATCGGCGGACGGGGTCATCGCCGTCGGATCGGCGCCGAGCGCCGTGAGCGTCTGTACCATCAGATCGAAGTGGCGCGCCTCGTCGTCGCGGAACGCGACGAGCTCCTCCAGCGTCGGCCCCCCTTCCCAGGTGCCGCTCGCCTCGAACTTGATGATCAGGCCGTCGTAGAAGCGCACGCCGGTGCGCTCGAACGCGAGGCGCTCGCCGAGCTTGTCGAGCAGCACGTTGGCCTTGGTGCCCTTGAGCAGCTCCACCGCGGTGTTCGCGGCCCCGCGCAGGGTCAGCGGCGGGGGCATGTGGCCGAAGTCGCCGGCCTCCACCGCGTACTGGAGGCGGACGGTCGCGGCGTCGCGCGCCGAGCCGGTCGAGCTCGGCGGGGCCGCGCTCGCGCCCTCGGCCATGAGGGGGCCGTCGATGGGGGACAGCGCGATGCCGGTGCGATTGATGCCGATGTCGGTCGGGCGATTGTTCGAGCTCATCGTACAGCCTCCTCTCCGGCCAGCGAGGCGAACTCGATCCGCCGCGTCCGCGGGTCGGTGAGCTCGGTCCCTGGCTTCCATTGATAACCCGCGGCGACGACCGCCGACGGCGAGCCGGCCCCGTTGAGCTGCGCGCGGTAGGCGACCGACGCGGGGCTCTCCTGGTCAGGCGGCACGATGTCGAAGCCGCGGGCCCGCAGCTCGACCTCCTCGGCCAGCGTCTCGCGCACGAACTTGCGGTGGCTCGTGAAGCTCAGCGGGTCGGGGAACTCCGCGGGCAGCAGCTCTGCCGGGTCGCGGCGCTCGAGCGTCTGCATCAGCTCGCGCACGATCCGGAGGTGCTCCAGCTCGTAGCTCAAGAAGCGCTCCCAGATCTGCTTGATCCGCGGGTGCTGCTCCTGGCAATAGCAGCTCCAGTACGCGTAGGCCTCGGTCGCCTCCTGCACCAGCCACTTCTCGAGCCAGGTCTCGTTCGGGTCGCTCAGCGCCTCGTACTGCGTGACGTGCTGCTCCTCGATCGAGGCGATCTCCGCATACAGCTGGCGGGCGAGCGGGTCGGCGAAGGTCGGCCCCACGGTCAGGTAGTAGTCGCGGGTCTGCCACTCCGCGCCGGTGATCAACGCCGCGTGGATCTTCGTCAGCGGCGCCGCCTTCGTCTTTTCGTAGTAGCGTCGCAGGTCGTCCTCGGGGCTGCGATGCTCCACCGAGGTCGGCCGGCCGGGCATGATGTCGGTGTAGCTCTGCAGGATGTTGTTGGCATCCTTGCCGCAGAGGCGATCCATCAGCGCGGCGTAGCGGTACAGGTGATCGAAGTCCTCGAGCAAGCCGAAGCGGTACACCTGCGCCATGTAGGGATCCGGCTCGACCGCGGCGACGTGGGCCGTGACCTCGATCGCGACCTGCTCGAAGCCGATCGTCGTCTCGAGCGCCGACTGGTCGGCCGGCATCAGCCAGTTGACCATCGTCGCCTGGTGATGCTCGACCCGCCGGATCTGCGCCAGCGGCAGGCGCAGGTCCGGGTTGAACCGCGCCGCGAAGTGCTTGAACCGGCAGGACTCCTGCTCCACGCCGTGCATCAAGATCTGTCGCACGCGGGTGAAGGCGTCGTCGTCGAGCTTGCTGTAGGGCTCGCCGGCGATCTCCTTCCACGTGAACATCTGGCGCTCGAGCGGGGTACCGCGCTCCTTGAAGATGTCGAGGCTCACTGCGAACTCCTGGCTGGGGGTAGACTGGCACGGCCTGTCTGGCCTGATTTCGTGGAGATGCAACTACGCTCGGGCGATATTGTCGGGACAGAGTCCGAGCAACCTGCGCCGGTCGAGCGCGACCAGCCGGGCTGCCACGACCGAGCGCTCACGCCGCCTCGTCGTGCCCTCGACGGGCCGGCCATCGTATCGCCCGGGCTTCTTGAGCCCGTGGGGGGCGATCACGGGGACGAGCCCACCGCGAACGTCGCCGCGAAATCGGCGAAGGCCTGCTCCCAGAGCGCCAGGGTCGGCGCAGGCCCGACGGCGGCAAAGAAGTGGCGCTGATGGTCCCCCTCGACGATCGCCCCGAGCAGCCGGTCCTGCGGGCCCGGTCGGCGCGCGGATGAATCCGGGAGCGCCTGTGCACCCGTCGCCCCCGGCATGTCGACGAGGGTGACCTTGAGCGGCCCTCGCACCATCGTCTGGACCCGCGTCGCGCCGCCGTCCGGCGTGCCCTCGGCGCGGGAGAACTGAGCCCGCCAGCGTTGAAAGGCGGCCTCCCCCTCCTCTCCCTCGGCGGGGAAGCTGTATACCGTGAGCTCGGCGTCGCCGCCGGGCCCGGGAATGACGAAGCTCGGGCGCTCCGACGGATCGGAAGACGGACGCCGGCCCCATTCGACGGGGACCCTGACATGGAGGTCGGAGATCGTCTCATTGCGCGTCTTGGCGCTGATCGACGCCCCCTCGGCGTCCTCCGCAGATCCGGCCGCTTCGGGCGCACGGGGCGACGTGCGAGGCGGCTGCGGATCCTTGTAGGTCGACGCCCGAGTATCGACGCCCCGCGCCAACAAGGTGTTGTCTTGCCCGTTCTCGCGGCGATCGGACGTGGCATTGCACGCAGCACAGGAGAACGCGAGCACGACGCATCGAAGAAGGGCGGGTGACATGCCAGCGACGTAGCAAACGCTCGGTCGCCCGCAACTGGGATTCACCCTGGCCCGCGCCCGTGAAGGCGAATCGACGCGAGGAAGAGAGATGCTCGCGGCAGCGGGCTCTACCGGTCCGATGATTCGGCAGAGAGACTTCTACTGACCGGACGTGATGACGCGACCCCGGGCGGGCCCTCTGCGCCGTCGCGGACGTGGAGTTCGGGCGGAATCGACAGCAGATGCCAGGCTCCCATGAACCGAGCTTCGGTTCGCGGTCGCGGGCGAACCGGCGCGGACCACGTGCCGCTGAAAGCCTCGGGCCCGGGACTGCAAGCGCGGTTCGAGGAGCGCGAAGGCTCGGCTTCAGCCGCGTTCGGTGACGAATTCGCTTCCCCCGCCCCTGGGGGAGCCGAATTCGCCCGCCCCTGGCGACAGCGACGGAGCCTGCTTGTCGAGCGAGCGCGTCAGCTTCGGGAACAGACGGGCGGTGCGGGCGTCGCCGAGCTCACGGACGAGCTGTACGAGCGGCGGGCCGAATTCATCGAAGGTCACCAGTTCGAGGTTCAGCGCACGGACTCGCGGCAACAACCGCTCGCTCTCGTCGCGGTGGACGAATGCATAGTGCGGGCCCGTGCCGCCCCGCCCGTCCTCGACCACCCCGAGGAGCTCGTTGAGGAGGCGCTGGTCCATGAAGCCGAAGCCGAAGAACACGAAGCTCTTGTGCGCGAGGAAGCTGCGGAGGGTCGCCAGGGCCGCAGAAAACCGCCTCTGGAGCGAGGAAGAGTACAGGCGATCGTAATCCTCGGACGTCAGGATGATCGAATCGATCTGCTGGATCATGCCGTGAAGGTGCCAGACGGCGGGCTTCGCGGTCCTCCCCGCCAACGCCGCGAGATAATCCGCAGGTACCTTCGTCGGCCAGTGTTCGCAGGCCGGCGGATGCGGACTGGCCCATTCGAGCACTCGGTCGTAATTGGTCGTCACGACCACGTCGCTGCCGAGCGACCAGATGGACTCGGCCCACGCCAGCGTGCTCCGATCGATCTCCGCGATGTCCGGATCGAACTGGTGAAGCAGGAAGTCTCGCCACCGCCGACCCCGGAGCCCGTCCCGCGCGAGCTGCGCTGCCGCCAGGTACTCGCCCCTCTCGAGGCGAGCCCGGACCGCTCGCGCTTCCTCGGCCTTCTGGTCGGCGTGCAATTGCTGAGCGGCCCGCTCCAGCAGCTCGCGCCAGGTGGGAAACACCGGCTGGCCCGCTCGATTCGTCACGGCTCGAGACACCCCGGCTCCCACGAAGGGCAAGACCCGCCCTTCCTTCAAGACTCGTACGAGATCGCGGGGGAACTTCGGCATGCGGAGCGTCGAGACGGCGTCGCTTCGTGGCCGCGGACCGGCAGCCGCCAGTGGATGAGTGGCCCAGGTTGGTTCACGAGCAAACGTCGACGGACATGCCGAGCTGCGGCCCTTCTGCGTGGAGAGGAGCCCTGGCGCACCGGGCGCGGCGTAAGGCGCGCCCGGTGCTCGGTGTCCACTGCTGCTGAGTTCGCAGGCGCGCCTCACGGCCCGTAGAGGACGAGGTCGCTACGCGTCACTGCGGACGAGCCCGTCGATGCGATCCATCGCCCTGCTCGCTCGCCCCCGTCGCGCCGGGGCAGAGCACCGAGGTCTGCGCGAGCCTCGCCGTGCCGAGCGCGACCGAAAACGAAACGCCCGGGCCTGCGCGCCGCCGGATCAGGGCACCGGCGGCGCGTTCGTCCGCGCCCCGAACGTTCAGCGGCGGCCGTAGCCGACCGGGTAGCCCTCGCCGTGCGGGACGGTGCCGGCGAGCGTGAACGTGTTGTCGGCGTTGCCGGTCCAGATCCGGTCGGTCGCCGACGCGAGGTCGTAGGCGTAGATGTCCGTGCGGTTGTCCGCCGTCAGCAAGCCGAGCACCAGGCTGGCGTCGACGACCTGGAGGTCGATCGTCGTCACCGTCTTCGTGAAGTTGGCGCCCATCCACCACACCTGGTCCATGTCGCCGTCGTGATCGAGCCATACGATGTCGCTCTTGCCGTCGCCGTTGAAATCCCCGACATAGGGCTTGTAGGTCCCGGCCGGGGCGTTCGCCACCACGTTGAGGGTGCCGGGTCCGGATGCGCCGCCGCCCCAGAACCGCCCGCTCGTCGCCTGGCCCGGCGCGTACCAGAAGATGTCGACCTTGCCGTCGCCGTTGAAGTCGCCGGTCAGCGGCGTATAGAAGTACGGCGTCGAGAAGGTGCCGAGCAGGCCGAGCGCCTCGTGATCGATGTTGACCGGGGACATCATCCCGCCGCCCAGGCTCTTCAACCACACGCTGTTGGCGGCGTCGGTGTCGGAGTTGTAGAAGAAGATGTCGGTGCCGCTGGTGCCGTCGAAGTTCCCGACGACCGGGACGTACCAATCGGTGGGGGTGCCGAAGGTGTAGGCGTACTGGTCGAAGTACGGCGACGCCGACGCGCCGAGCGACTTCCACAGGAAGTGGGTGATCCAGCCCGGGCCGTACCAGAAGATGTCGGTGTTGGCCGTGCCGGCGAAGTTGCCGACCAGCGGCTGGAACAGGCCGCCCATGGTGAAGTTCACCGCGGTGAAGCCCGGGGTGCCGTCGGCGCCGGTGCGGATGAACAACGGGTCCTGCTCGCTGCCGGCGCCGAAGAAGAAGATGTCTTGCCGCGCGTCGCCGGCGAAGTTGCCGACGACCGGCCGCAGCCGCGTACCTGTCGCCGGCGAGGGGACGTTCGCCGACAGGAAGGTCCCGTTCGCTTGACCCCACCACATCGTGTCCCCGACCATGTTCGACGGCCGGTACCAGTAGATGTCCTTGGTCGAGTTCGCGTCGTACTTCGAGTACTGATGGGAGGACGCGTGCCAGCCCTCCCACGCCAGGTTGTACTGCAACCCGACGCCGGCGGCGTCGCGCCGCGACAGGGTCGCCAGCGGGTCGTTGTTGCACCCCTGGGGGGTGCCCTTGTAGGCCATGACCGAGTAGCTGTCGAACTCCGACAGCGGCCGCGCCGGGCCGCTGTCGGGTTCGCAGTCGTCGCCGTCGTTCACCGGATCGGTCACGCCCGGATGCGTGTGCTCGTGCTGTAGCCCGAGCACATGACCGAGCTCGTGACGCATGATCCGCGGGATGTCGGAACATCCGATCGAGCCGTTGAGCAGCGGGGGCGCCAGCAAAATCTCTCGATTCGTCTGGAAGATCGCCGGGAACGGAAATCCCCCGGCCGCGCAGGCGCCCCCCAGGCCAGGGGTCGGCCGTACCGCGTACCAGGCGTCGTTCGAGGGCCCGGTGCAGGTCGCATCGAACTCCGGCCGGTAGACGAAGTTGACGTCGGCCGCCCGCTCCCAGTCGGCCGTATAGGTGTGCATCCACGCCACCACCTCGGCCTTCTTCTGGGCCGAGTACTGCGTCACGAACTCGTCCGACACGCAGTACGTCAGCGCCAGCTTGCGCCCGACGTCGTGGATGTCGTCGAAGTCGTTGTTCTCCAGCTCCACCCAGGCGCGCGGCTTCGCGACGGCGACCCGCGTGTCGTAGTAGTACCGCAGCGACGCCTCCGATTGGACGAGCATGTCGCCTTCGACGATCCACACGTCGTCCTGATCCGCCACCGGCGTCACCTGGGCCCTGAACTCCTCCCAGCTCGGGACGCCCTCCTCCGCGCCGTCGTCCGGCTCGCAGGCCGAGAGGTTCGGCAGAAGCGTCAAGAGGGCCCACAAGAGCCGCTGCGGCGGACGGCCGAGGGACGGCGCGGAGGACAGAGGAGCCGGCGTGGACGAAGGACTGGACAATTTTTTATACATGGTCGTGCTCATGGCGGCCCGTTCACCCGTGCCGGGATGTACTGCCGCGATCGTGTACGAGGTGTGATGACCGATCCGCGGAGCCGAGACAGCACGGACACCGCGATCCGATGTCAGGGTCGCACGAATCGCGGGGCGAGGGCGAACGTCGGCGAGGCGGCGGACATGAGCCATCGCACCGGTCGCCATCGACGGTCGATCGCGGCGACAGGCGATTGAATCAATATGGCCAGGGACCACGCACACTTGCAGCGCGCGACGCATTCGGGCTCGCCCGAGGCCTCGATGCTCGCGCGACCCAGGAGCGCCGGCGCTGCCCCATGGGGCGCCCTGGGGCTGCCCCGCGGCCACGGGACGGCGCCTCGCCGGCGCCTCGCAGAACTCCACGACAAATGGGCGGCACATCGGTTGCTGATACCTGCGCACCGGCCGAAGGGAAGAAGCGCCGAACATCACTATCGCCCCGTACCGTGGGAGCGCTGTCCCCTCTCCCCCGGGAGCTTGCCCGGCCGTGGCCGCGGCCGCATCGCGCCGACCGGCCCTATCGCGAGCACCCGTTACGACAACGCGCGGATCGACGTCGGCGGCGCCGAGCGAGCGCCCGCAATCTCAACTGCATCGGACTATCCTGATCATGAAGGCTACAATCGCGTCCCTGCGCCAAAGACCCCGGTTTCGTGGCTCCGCCGTCGTGCTCGCCTGCGCCGTCGGCGCGGGCGGGTGTCACAATGCCCCCGCCGACCCCTGCGGCGCGCAATCGTGCGTGCCCCCGCCGCGCCAACTGACGCCCGAGCAGATCGAGGCGCTGGTCGAAGCCTGCAATTACAAGACGACCTTCGAGCACAACACCGGGCTCGTGTGCCCCGTCGGCCCGGGCTACTCGGAGGCCGAGCCCGAGGTCGACGACCCGTTCGCGCCGACGGAGGCGTGCCGCGAGCAATTGTTCGAGCTGTGGAACTGGGAGTCGACGTGGTTCCTCACCAAGGACGACCTCGTCCCGCAGCTGGCAGCGCAGCACCCGGAGATGACGACGGCCGAGATCGACGCGCTCGCGACCAGCAAGGCCGCGAACTACGCGGAGGAGCTGAAGAACACGGTCAGCGGGCTGCACGCCCTGTTCTTCCACCCGCTGTTCGTGCCCGCCGACGAGGCGCTGTTCTTCGCCGACGAGCTGTACCCGGAGGGCTGGGCCGAGTCGTTCGCCGTCGCCGAGCTGCCCGCGGCCGGCTCGTTCGTGCTCGACGAGAATGATTACAACCGCGAGTTCCTGCTCCACTTCTACAGCTCGATCAGCCAGATCAACGCCTACGACGAAGTACAAGAGGTCACGTGGCGCATGGAGTGGGCCGAGCTGCAGAACGCGGTGATCGTCGAGCGAGGCTTCGTCCGCGAGCCCAACGCCGTCGAGGCCGATGTGGCGGCCAAATACTTCATCGCCCCGAGCTTCGCCCACGAGCTCGGGCACGCCATGGGCGAGCCCGAGCACAACGACGCCTTCGAGACGACGGGCGACGAGCCCGACGAAGATGACGACGCGGAAGACGACGACGAATACGGCGACGCCTTCACGTACGGGGCCGCGCTCGCGCAGGCGATGCTGCTCGGCGCCGCGTACTCGCGCATGCCGGGCAAGAGCGCGTACCTCGGCGACTGGGACGTCCCGCTCGGGTACATCGACATGCTCGAGTGCAAGTTCTTCCACGAACAGGTCGACCCGATCACCCTCGGCCACGTGCCGGCGGAGTGCGAGTCGCCGACGATGACGCCCTTCGCGACCGCCGTCCTGGCGCGCCCGCCCGCGAACCCGACGGCGGGCGAGCAGCCGTGCCGGGTCGACGAGGTCGCGGCCGAGGCGACCGAGATCTCGATCGCATCCGACGGCATGGGCGGCCTGACCGTGACCGTCCCGCGGTGGGTCTTGGGATACGTGGAGGCGCGGCTGGACGACTTCGTGCTCGACGCGACGACCCACTCGACCACGGTCACCGTCGACGGCGAGCCGTTCCAGGGCTTCGCCATCGACTGGCTGCACGCCGACGGCTTCGCCGCGCACTTCGGGCTCGAGGAGGGCGATGTCGTCTACGTCGTCGACGGCTACCCGGCGACCGACGTCAGCGCCGTCCTGCGCGGCGTCGACGCCCTGACCGCCTCCGGCAGCGCCGCGATCCGCATCCTCCGCGGCGGCGCGGTGGTGACGATCGTGTACGTCCTGGCCCCGTGATCGCCGGACTCCCGCCTGCCTGCCCGCTCATGCGTCGCCTGGCCCGTGCCTTCTGATTCGGGTCGGCACGTTCGTCCGGGTCCGAGCGACGCCGGTGCAGCTTCGCCATGTCCCTTGAGACAGGCGCGTCATACTGCGCCGGGGGCGACCGCGGCGGCCTTCACTGCACGCGCACGATCACGTGACGCTCGCCGAGCAGCTGCAACGCGCGCAGGGCGGCGAGCCGCGCCGCCTCCGCCGTACGCCCGGCCTGGCGCGCGGCGGCCTCGTCGAGCCGCGCCGCCACGGGGCGCCCGTCCCCGGCGGGGGTCGCCAGGCGGACCCGCTCCTCGTCCCTCGAGCGCCTGCCTAGCCGGCCCGCGCCCCCGCGCGCTCGTTGGCCGCGCGATGGAACGGGTTGGCACGACCCGAAGTGTCGCTGTCGGCTTGCCAGCGCGGCGTCCAGCGGACGATGCACCGGGCCGCGTGTTCGCCGGGGAACAGCGCCTCGAAGCGCTCGCGGTAGACGTACGCCTCCGCGGTCGCGGGCGTCGCGTAGGGAAAGCGCTCCCCGGCGCGCGCAAGCTCGCGCGGGGTCACCACGCGCTCCGCGTGCGTCCGCAACGCGTCGACCCAGCCGTAGCCGACGCCGTCGGAGAACTGCTCCTTCTGGCGCCACAGCACCGACGCCGGGAGCAACGGATCGGCGTCGTCGGCGAACGCCTGGCGCAGCAGCCACTTCTCCACCCGCGCCTCGCGGCCGCGGCTCGCGCTCCGCGGCTGCTTGAGCTCGGGAGGCAGCGACATCGCCAGGTCGAGGAACGCGAGGTCGAGGAAGGGCACCCGCGCCTCCACCCCGTGCGCCATCGTGCTCTTGTCGGCGCGCAGGACGTCGCTGAGGTGGAGGTTGGCGACGCGCGCGACCGTCTCGCGCCGCAGCTCCTCCGGATCTTCGGCGTAATAGAAATAGAGATAGCCGCCGAAGATCTCGTCGGAGCCCTCGCCGGATAGCACGACCTTCACGCCCCGATCGCGAATATAGCGGCTCAGGAAGTACATCGGGATGCTCGCCCGGATCGTCGGAATATCATAGGACTCGACGTGCCGGATGATGTCGTCGAGGGCGGCGATCCCGTCCTCGACCCGGAACGACACCTCGTGGTGCGTGGTGCCGAGGAACTGCGCGACCTCCCGGGCCGCGCGCAGGTCGGGCGCGTCCCTGTCGACCCCGATCGCGAAGCTGTGGATCTCCGCGCCCGGATCGCGGGCCCGCACGAGTCGGGTCGCCAGCGCAGCGATCAGGCTCGAGTCGAGCCCGCCCGACAGCAGGAGCCCGAGCGGCACGTCGCTCATCAGTCGCTTCTCGACCGCGTCGGTCAGCCGCCGGCGGAGCCCGGACGGATCGCCGGTCGCGCTCGCCTCGCCGCTGAGCCAGGCCGGCGCGTACCAGCGGCGCAGGCCGCCGCTGCGCGTCATCAGGTGGCCCGGCGGGAACACCTCGAACGACACGCAATTGTCGATCAGCGCCTTGAGCTCGGACGCGAACCACAGGTTGCCGGCGGCGTCGCGGCCGTAGTAGAGCGGCTTGATGCCGATCGGGTCGCGCGCGACGAGCCACTCGTCGCCGTGGACGGCGGCGAAGGCGAAGATGCCGTCCAGCGCCTCGACGCAGGCCTCGCCCCGCTCCTCGTAGAGGTGGGCCAGGACCTCGCTGTCCGAGCCGCTGACGCAGCGACGCCCGACCCCGGCGAGCTCGCGGGCGAGCGCGCGGAAGTTGTAGATCTCGCCGTTGTGGACGACCGCGGCGCCGTCGCGCCCGTGAATCGGCTGCTTGCCCTGCGCGGGGTCCATGATGGCGAGCCGTCGGTGGCACAGCACCGCGCAGCCGAGGCGCATCCAGAAGCCGCTGCCGTCGGGGCCGCGGTGGGCCAGCCGCGCCGCGGCCGCCTCCGCCGCCGCCGCGACGTTGCCGTCGACGTCGCCGAACACTGCAATGATCCCGCACATGTCGTCACCTCCGCTGCGTCTCGCGCAGCACGCGTTGGTAGAAGAATTCGGGCTCGTCGCCGGCCGGCCGCAGCTCGTCGAGCCAGGCCGCGCGCTCGTCGTATTCGGCCAGGAACGTGCGGCCCACCCACGCCGGATCGCGGCCCTGCAGCATCCGCAGCGAGAAGCACAGCCTCCCGCCCGACTCGACCACGCCGTCGACGACGACCTTCCCGGGCATGGCCGACATCGACGGCCCGCGGGCGGTGCGGCACAGGCCGGACACCTGCCGCTGCGCGTCGCCGAAGATCGCCACCGCCCGCGCGAGCGGGACCTTGAAGTACTCCTTCGGGCCGGTGTCGCGCTCGACGAACATGTAATACGGCACCGCGCCGAGCCGCACCTGCGCCCGCCACAGCTCCGCCCACACCTGCGGGTCGTCGTTGACCCGGCGGATCAGCGGCGCCTGGCAGCGGATGACCGCGCCGGTCGAGCGCACGCGGCGGATCGCCGTGATCGCGGCCGGCGTCTCGAGCTCGCGCGGGTGCGACGAGTGAGCCATGAGCGCCAGGTGCATCCCCCGCTCCGCCACCTCCTCGAACAGCCGCAGGAGGTCGTCGGCGTCGGCGTCGGTGGTGAACCGGTACGGCCAGTAGGCCAGCGCCTTGGTGCCGATCCGGATGGTCGTGAGCCCGGGCAGGCGGGCCGCGAGCAGGGGCTCGATCGTGCGGCGCAGGGCCGCCGTGCGCATGACGAGCGGGTCACCGCCGGTGATGAGCACGTCGGTGACGTCCGGGTGACGGCGCAGGTACTCGACCAGCTGTTCGGACTCGCGGGCGGCGAACTTGAGGTCGTCGAGGCCGACGAACTGCGGCCAGCGGAAGCAGTACGTACAGTAGGCGTGGCACGTCTGCCCCTGCGCCGGGAAGAACAGCACGGTCTCGCGGTACTTGTGCTGCATGCCGCGCAGCGCCCGGCCGTCCAGGGTCGGCACGTTGAGGGTGATCTGGCCGGCCGGATGGGGATTGAGGCCGCGCTGGATCCGCCGCACCGCCGCCTCGATCTCGCCGCCGGGCGCCTCGGCGCGCAGCAGATCGGCGACGACCTGCACTTCGGCGTCGTCCAGCATCCCGGGCTGGGGGAAGGTCAATTGATAGATCGGATCGTCGGGGACCCGGCCCCAATCGATGAGCTCGTCGAGGACGTATCGATTGACCCGGAACGGCAGGACGCGGGCCACCGCGGACAGTTGCAGGCGAATATCGGCAGGGAGCGCGGCGATCTGCGGGATGGACGCAAAATCGCGCAACGTGATCGGCGAATACGTGGGTCGTGGCGGCGTGGAATCAAGCACTCGGCCTCCGAGCTCGCGCGTCGGTGTGCGCGGCAAGGTGTCTGAGCAAGGGGTGTGCCAAGGGCCACGGCGCACCGCCCCAGGGCGCGAGCGGCCGGCACGACCGCTCGAGCGAACATTTCCCGCGCCCGCGCGCGGCGGCGGGTGCATCGCAGGGCTGGGAAAATTTCCCGGCGGCCCGGCAGGATGCCCGTTCCGATCGCGTTCACCGCCGATTCGGCGCCGTTTCCCAATTGGCGCGAAGCGTGCTTCTCTTGCCGGCCATGAACGCGTCCCAGTTTCGCTTCAAGCGCTGGCGTACGGGCTTGTTGGCGACCGCGATGGTGTTCGCAATCGGCGCCATCGCCGCTCTGGGCGTGATGGACGAGCGTTCGCTGGTGTCGACCACGCGCCTCGAGAGCTCTCGCGAGGCGCGCGTGCTGGCCGAAGTGCTGGCGTCGGAGTTCCGGGCCGGCCTGTCGTCGCTGGGCGGCGACGAGCCCGCGGGCGCCGCCCACGCCGAGGGCAGCGCGTGGCGCTTCGAGCACACCTCTCTCCTGGTCGAGCCGCGCCAGCTCCTCCACGAGGACGCGATCGCCGACGACGCCCATCACCGCCTGCTGGTGTGGGCGACCGCGACGGACGACCTGCGGACCATCGACGGTACGCCCGTGGACCTCCCGAGCGTGGTCCAGGCCGCGACGGCGGGCGAGAGCAGCGCCTGGTTGACGCCGAGCGAAGCGCTGCGCCTCGGGTTGCCCGAGGAGCTCGCGGTCGCGGGGCTGTCGCGCGTCGAGGATCCGCGGTTCGGCGAGTGGATCCTCGCCGTCGTCAGCTCGACGGAGCGCCAGCGTGCGCGCGAGTCTCGGCGCTACGCCCGGACCATCATCATGGTCAGCCTCGCCAGCCTCGTGGTGCTCGGGTTCGGGCTGGTCCTCCTCCGTACGCAACGACAGGAGCGAGCCTTCGAGCGCATGCTGGCCCGCGAGTCGATGCGGGCCCACCAGGAGGTCCAGCTCGCCCGCGAGGGGCGAGCCGCGACCATGTTGACGTTCGCGGCCGGCATCGCCCACGAGCTGTCGACGCCGCTCGGCGTGATCGCCATGCGCGCCGAGCAGCTCGAGAACAACGCCGAAGACGACCGGGCGCGTCGCGGCGCGCGAGCGATCACCGAGCAGGTGGCGAAGATCCGGGAGAACGCGCGCGGCTTCCTGGCGATCGCCCGCGGCGCGGCGCCCCTGCGCGAGCGCTTTCCCGCCGCGGACGTGCTGCGCAGCGCGGTCTCTCGCGTCAGGCACCGGTTCGAGCGCGCCGGCGTCTCGCTCCGCGTCCACTCGCTGTCCGATCTGCCGTGGATCTACGGCGACGCGCGGCTCCTCGAGCACGCGTTGACGAACCTGCTGCTCAACGCGTGCGACGCGTCGCGCGAGCGCGGAGAGGTCGAGCTCAGCGCGTCGCTGCGGGGCGCGCAACTGGAGATCGCGGTCAGCGATCGCGGCGGCGGCATCGACCCTGCCGTCCGCGCGCGCCTCCAGCCGTTCTTCAGCACCAAGGCCGAGGGCACGGGCCTCGGCCTGGCGATCGCCAGCGAGGTCATGCGCATGCATCGAGGCGAACTCAGGCTCGAGGACCGCCCCGGCGGCGGAACGAACGCCGTGCTACGCTTACCCGCCGAACGCATGTCCGACGATGCTCTCGCCGACGAAGCACAAGACCCGAATTTTGCTGGTTGACGACGACCTCGACATGCTCGAGGCGCTCAGCGACGGGCTGACCGAGAAGGGGTTCGACGTGTCCGTCGCGCGCTCCGCCGAGGCGGCGCTGGTGCATCTCGGGGAGGCGCACTTCGATGTGATGGTGACCGACCTGCGCATGACCGGGGCCGACGGCTTGACGCTGCTCGCCCAGGCGCGGACCCTCAACCCGCAGCTGCCGGTCATCGTGATGACGGCCTACAGCGCGCTCGACACGGCGATCGAGGCCGTGCGCCGCGGCGCGTTCCACTACCTGGCGAAGCCGTTCCGCGTCGACGAGCTCCTGATCTTCATCCGCCGCGCCTTCGAGGACGCGCAGCTCCGCCGCGAGGCCGAGGTGCTGCGCCACGCGCTCCGCGTCCAGCCGGGGCCGCCGGGCCTGCTCGGCCGCAGCGCGGCGATGCAGGAGCTGTTCCGCATCATCGACCGCGTCGCCGGCACCTCGGCGCCCGTCCTCATCACCGGCGAGACCGGCACCGGCAAGACCCTGGTCGCCTCGACGATCCACCAGCGCAGCGGCCGCGCCTCGGCGCCGCTGGTCGCCTTGAACTGCGCGGCCCTGCCCGAGAACTTGCTCGAGAGCGAGCTGTTCGGCCACGTGCGGGGGGCGTTCAGCGGCGCCACCTCCAGCGCTGCCGGCCTGTTCTCGGCCGCCGACGGCGGCAGCATCTTGCTCGACGAGATCGGCGAGATGGCCCTGCCGCTGCAGGCCAAGCTGTTGCACGTGATCGAGCGCGGGGCGGTGCGCCCGATCGGCGGCACGAAGGAGCGGCCGATCGATGTCCGCATCCTCGCTGCCACCAATCGCGACCTCGATCAGGCCGTCCGCGACGGGCGGTTCCGCGAAGATCTGCTGTACCGCCTCAACCTCGTCGTCCTCGAGCTGCCGCCGCTGCGCGAGCGCAACGGCGACCTGCCCGAGCTGATCGATCACTTCCTCGCCAAGGCCCGGGCGCGCTACCCCGACAGCCCGGTCCGCAGCTTCTCTCGCGCGGCCCTCGAGCGGCTGCTCGCCCACCCGTGGCCCGGCAACGTCCGCGAGCTGTCCCATACCATCGAGCGTCTGGTCCTGCTCGGTCACGGGGCGATGATCGAGGTCGCGGACCTGCCCCGCAACTTCAGCGCGCCCCCGGACTCGCTCCCGACCTTCGACGCGATCGTGCCGATGCGAGAGATGCAGCGCCGATACGCCGCCTGGGTGCTCGAACAGGTCGACGGCATCCGCGCGCACGCGGCCCGCCGCCTCGGCATCGACGTCAAGACCCTCGGGCGACTGCTCGGCGCGCAAGAAGCTGCGGACCTCGACGTGAAGGAGTGACCTCGCGTCGGGCCCGCTCGCTGCGCGCATCGCCTCCCGGTCACGCCTTGTTCGCGCTGGCCGCGAGCTTCGCCGAGTAGCGCGAGACCTCGTCGAAGAGGGCGCGTAGCACCGGGCTCTTGCCTCGCTCGGGGACGAAGAGCGCGAAGAATTCGATGGTGGCGCCGATCTGCTTCGGCAGCACGTGCACGAGCGCGCCCCGGGCGAGCTCGTCGACGATGAGGTGCATGGGCAGCATCGCGACGCCCACGCCCTCGAGCGCCATCTCCCGCAGCGTGGGCAGGTCGTTCGTCACGAACGCGGGACGGACCGGGATCGGCGCGCCCCGCAGCCGCGGCCAGGTGAACGTCCCGCCGCGGTTGAGGCCGTACCAGAGGACGACGTGACCGTCGAGCGCCGCGGCGTCCGTCAGCGCCGGGCGATCACGGAGATAGCGTGGGCTCGCGACGGCGATCGCCGGGGTCCTCCCGAGGGACCGGCGGCTCCAGGGCAACGCCGGGTCGAGCGTCGTCACGGCCAGCGCGTCGATCTGGTCGTCCAGGAGGTGCGGCTGCCGTTCCGTGACGAGCAGCTCGACCACGACGTCCGGGTGCCGTCTGTGAAAGCTGGCGATCAGCGGCGCGATGAACGGCCCGCCGAGCCCCGGCGCCAGGGCGATCCGCAGCCTCCCCTTCACCTTGCCCGCCTCGGCGACGATGGCCTCTGCGGTGGTCCGGAGCTTCGTCAGCAGCGCGGCCGATTCCCCGCCCAGCTCGCGCGCGGCGTCGGTCAGCTTCAACGTGCGGGTGGTCCGCTCCGCGAGCACGACGCCCAGCTCCTGCTCGAGTCGGGCGAGTCGGCGGCTCACCGTGCTCCTGGGGACACCGAGCTCTGCCGCGGCCGCGGACACGGAGCCGTGCCGGACGAGGGCCATCAGCGTGGGGAGGTTGGCGAGCAGTGATTCCATGCGCGAAATCCTTGTTGCGTGGACGCACCAGTCAGGTGCGTGGGTGGGGCTCGATTGCTGCAGCGGATGATTCTACCTTCGAGGACACAGGAGCCGCCAATGACCGCCGCCTTGTCGCTCGCCGTCGCGCCCGTTCGTATGCGGACGGCCCGACCTCCCCGCCCGACACCGACCGTCTTCAGCCCTTGCCGGCTCGGCCACGGCGAGCTCGTGGCGGCTCCGCCCGCATGTTCGGCGATCGGGGGGTCCGCCGAGCCGTCGCGGCTCGGGGAGGGGGACCGATGAAGTCGAGGTACGGCATCCCGCGGCTGCTGGCGCTCGTCGGTTGTGGCGTCGCAGTCGCCTCGTTCGCCCCCGAGAGCCGGGCGAGACCGACGGGCCCGCGCGCCTTCTGCGAGGTCTACGCCGACGCGCCGGAGTGCATGGGCCGCAGCATCACGTGCAACAAGTGTCACGTGTCGACCCAGCCGGTGAGCTGGAACGCCTACGGCGGCGCGGTGCTCGGCGCGCTGCAGGGCGCCGCGTTCGACGACAACCTCGCGTCGGCGCTCGCGGCCATCGAGGACGACGACAGCGACGGCGACGGTCTGAGCAATCGCGAGGAGATCGACCTCGGGACCGATCCGGGCGATCCGCTGTCGCAGTGGATGCCGCGGCCGACCCCCGAAGGGGCGGACAACCCGAGCTACGCGATCGGCGAGTACGACCCGCGCTACGCCTACAAGCGCGTCCGCCTGTTGTTCTGGCTCTTCAGGGTTGAGGGTGGCGTAGGTTGCGCGCGAAATCGCGCCGTGATATCGTGCGCGAAATGGCAGAGACCGAACTCTACGCCCGAATTCTCGGTATCGAGGCTCCCTGGAGAGTTGCTGCGGTGAAGCTGCAGCTCGGGCAGGGGCAGATCGTCATCGAGGTCGAGCACGACCCCGATGTGCCGACGACGTGCCCGGAGTGTGGCCAGGCTGTTCCCCGTCACGATACGCGGACTCGCCGATGGCGGCACCTCGATACGTGTCAGTATCGGACGATCATCGAAGCCGGCGTACCGCGGACGTCGTGCCCGAAGCACGGTACGCTCACGATGCGCGTCTCGTGGGCGGACGGTAGCGCTCGGCTCACCGCGCTGTTCGAGGCGCTGGTGATCGACTGGCTCCGCGATGCGCCGATTGCAGTGGTCGCGGAGCGCCTCGGGCTCTCGTGGGATCAGGTCGCCGGCGTCCAGGAGCGTGCAGTACAACGCGGACTCGAGCGCCGCGAGGTCGCGCTGCCGGAGATGCTCGCCGTCGACGAGACCTCCTTCCAGCGGCGCCACGAGTACGTCACGATCGTGCATGACCCGAAGTCCGCCAGCAAGCGGGTCATCCACGTCGCCGACGGACGCGGCAAGGGGGCCCTCAAGAGCTTCCTGAGCGGCTTTTCGCGCCCAGAGAGGGCTGCGGTCTCCGTGGTCGTCATGGACATGCACGAGCCCTACATTCAAGCTGTCCGCGAGGCCATCCCCGATGGCGACGCGAAGATCGCCTTCGACAAGTACCACGTCGCCGCGCGCCTCGGTCAAGCCGTCGACCACGTGCGACGCGAGGAACACCGCGCTCTCCACGGCCTCGGCGACAACCGGCTCAAGGGCACCAAGTACCTCTGGCTGCGCAACCCCGAACGGATGAGCAAGGAGGTCTGGGACGACTTCGAGGCGCTGCGGACGAGCTCGCTGCGGACGGCCCGCGCGTGGGCGCTCAAGGAGGCGGCGATGGAGGTCTGGGAGCACACCTCGCCGAGCAACATGCGGGACCAATGGGGCATGTGGTACGATTGGGCTATCCGCTCTCGCCTGGAGCCGATGAAGGCCGCCGCGCGCATGGTCAAAAATCACCTCGGCGGCATCATCCATGCAGCCACCGAACGGATCACCAACGCCTCTGCCGAGGGCCTTAACTCGGTCATCCAGAAGCTCAAGTACGTCGCCCGCGGCTTCCGTAACCGCGACCGCTTCCGAGCTGCGATCTACTTCCACCTCGGCGGCCTCGACCTCTATCCTGCCGGGATCACGCGCTGAGTCAGCGGTATCCACCACAAACCCTGAAGAGCCGTTGTTCTGCGGCACCTCCCCGTCGTACGACGAGGCCAAGGAATTCGCCGCATTGGCCGGCGCGGCCCAGATCGAGGCGATCCACGACGCGCTCGCCGAGTGCCTCGAGTCCGACTTCTGGATCGACGAGGCGCTCGCCTCGCTCGCGCACCCGAAGATCCGCCCGGTCAAGGCCTTCGGCGTCGACACCGACGTCTCGATCAACGGCTACAAGATCACGCTCTCCGATTACAATTGGGACTACCGCCTCTGGCAGTACGTGCTGTCCGGCGATCGCGACGCCCGTGAGCTGCTCACCGCGCAGTACCACGTCGGCCTCGATGACGCCGGCAACTTCCACAAGGTCGAGGGGACGATCGCCAACCCGTCGGGCGCGTTCGGCGGCGGTCAGCTGCTCGCGCCGGAGCACCGCGCGGGCATGCTGACCACCCAGTGGAACCTGTTCATCAACATCATGTTCGCCGCCGTCCCCCGCGTCGCGGCCGGGCACGCCTACCGCGAGTACCTCGGGCTCGATCTGTCGCAGAACGAGGGGATCCGGCCGGTCGAGGGCGAGCCCCTCGACATCGACGACAAGGGCGTCGCCGCCCAGGCGTGCGCCCAGTGCCACTCGACGCTCGACCCGCTGTCGTACGCGTTCTCGTACTACGAGGGCATCGACCTCAAGAACCTGAATCGCACCGGGCAGTACCGTGCGACGCGCCCGAGCGAGCGGATCCCGGGGTGGGACGCGGCGGAGCCGGAGTTCGTCGTGCTCGACCGGCAGGTCGACAGCCTCGTCGAGCTCGCCGCCGTCATGTCGCAGTCGCGCGAGTTCCAGCGCAACCTCGCCCACGTGTTCTTCGTCTACGCCGTGGGGCACGAGCCGCGCCCGGACGAGCTCGACGAGTTCGATGCCGTCTGGACCGCGATGCCGACCGACGGCTACTCGGCCAACCGCCTGCTTCACCGCCTCGTCGACACCGACGCCTTCGGGATCCCGTGAGAGGAGCACGACGATGACCACGCGCAAACTCGTCCTTTCGCTCGTGCCGGCGCTGGTGCTCGCCGGCGGCTGCCGCGACGACGGCAGCGGGGGTGCCGACGACACCGGCGCCGACGAGCTGCAACGCGCCCAGCGCGGCGAGCTGCAATGGAAGCGCAACGCGGCGCTCCAGCGCGACCTCATGCGGGCGCTCGAGCTCCCCGAGGACGGCGTGTGCAACGAGCTCGGCCGGGGCTCGTGCGCCCGCGAGATCCACCACATCTCGCTCGGCGGCGCGGACCCGCTGCGGATCGGGCTCTACGAGCCCCTACCCGACACCCTGGTGTCGACGCCGATCGTGCTCGACCGCGTGGTCATGAGCGCCTGCGCGAGCCGGGCCAACCTCGACCGCGGCGGCCAGCCGGTCGTGTTCGTCGATCTCGACCTCACCGCCGCGGCGGCGCCGTCCCCTGACGACCAAGCGTTCGCGGCGACGATCACGGCGCTGTACCGCCGCCTGCTGTCCCGCGACCCGGAGCCTCACGAGCTGACGATCCTCGGCGGGCTCACCGCCGACGACGACGGCAAGCCGGTGTCGGCCCATGACTTCGCGGTGCTCGCCTGCTTCGCGGTCGGCACCTCGACCGAGTTCTTGTTCTTCTGAGCCACGGGAGCCTGCGACGATGACCAGCAAAATCGGGCGACGAAACATGCTCCTGGCGATGGCCGGGGCGATGGGCACGACCGCGCTCGGCTCGGCCCTCGGCCGGGCGGCCGGCGAGCGCGCGGGCAGCAGCGCAGACAAGGATCGCAAGCTGCTGTTCGTCCTGTGTGCCACGGGCGGGGCGAGCATCGTCGACAGCTTCCTGCCCGTGACCCGCAGCGAGGTCGGCGATGACGCGCTGGCCGACACCTTGAACGCCTATGACGACGATAAGGTGATCACCCCGACCGGGAGCAACCTGCGGTGCCCCGGCTACTACGACTCGGTCGGCCTGCTCGCGGGGCTCTACGAGTCGAGCTTCTCCCTCGACGCCTTCCTCAAGAAGCACCACCCGTGGATGACGGTGCTGACGCAGGAGTGCACCAGCGTCAACCACAACGTCGGGCAATACCGATCGGTGACGGGCGCCGGGCTCAACCGCGGCCGGACGATCATGGAGGCGATGGCGGTCCGGCACGGCGAGGATCTCATCATCCCGAACTGCAACATGGCCAACGACGGGTACATCCAGCCCGGCGTCGACCCGTCGACGCCCGAGTTCGCGCGGGCGGAGATCATCGCCTCGCCGCTCGGCTTCGCGGCCGCGATGGACGGCGTGAAGGGCGTGCTCGGGGCCCCCGGCCGCGGGCTGGTGGAGCGCGCGCGGGGCGTCCGTGAGCAGCTCGAAGACGCCTCGACGTTCGGCCGCACGTTCACCGACAGCCCCAGGCGGCAGCGCTTCCTCGTCAACCGCCGCGAGGTGCAGCCGCGGCTCGAGGCGACGAACCTGATGGACCGGCTGACCCTCCTGCCGCCCGAGCTCCTCGACCCCAAGTACGGCGTGATGTCGAGCCCGCTGCTGCCGACGCTGACCGCCAAGTTCTCGAACCTGCTGATCGATCCGTGGGAGTCCCAGGCGGCGCTGGCCGTGCTCCTGGCGTACTACGGCCTGTCGTGCGTCAGCACGATCGGCCTGCGCCAGGAGCCGACCTTCGGCAACGAGAAGCTGATCACCACGCCGATCGCCTTCGACTTCTCGCACACCGACCACCGGACCGCGCAGTACTTGATGTGGGGTCACGTGCTCAAGGCCGTCGACGCGCTCGTCGATCTGCTGCAGCAGCTCGACTACCTCGGCGATCCCGCGCTCGGCAAGATGTGGGACCGGTCGCTGATCTACGTCGCCACCGAATTCGGCCGCGACAAGACCCGGCCGGCCGGCGCGGAGTCGTGGGGCACGGGCCACTCGCTCAACAACGGCACGCTCATCGTCTCGCCGCTCCTCAAGGGCAACGCCGTGTTCGGCGGCATCGACCCCACGACCTGCGAGACCTACGGCTTCGACGGCAGCACGGGTGAGGCCGACCCGAGCCTCCAGTGCTCCGAGGCCCACATCTACTCGGCGATCGCCCAGGCGATGGACATCGAGTTCCCCGAGCGCATCGACATGTCCGCGCTGCTCGCCTGAGCCGTGGACGGCCGCCTGTCGCCAGACAGGCGCGGCCGGATCAGAGCGTCTTGAGGTACTCGAGCAGGGCCCGGCGCTCGGCGTCGTCGAGGTGATCGCCGAAGGTGTGGCCGCCGTTGCCGTAGCCGAACGCGGTGGTGTCGTAGATGAACTTGCGCTCGCTCTCCGGCGCGTCGGCCCAGGGCATGGTCGGCTCCCACGGCCAGCCGAGCGCGGCCTGGTCGAAGTTGGTGCTGTCGTAGTCGAGCCGCCGCCAACGGCTCGGTCGCGCCGTGCTGTCGAGCACGAGCGCGATGCTGGGCACGGAGCCGTTGTGGAAGTACGGCGCCGTCGCCCAGATGCCGTCGAGCGGCGGCGCGGTGTAGCCGGGCGTCGGGTCGTCGGTCACGACCTCGCTGAACATCCCATAGAACGACTCGTTGAACCAATCTCGCAGGTGGTGATAGAAGCCGCCTTCGGCCGCGAGGGTGGCGAACGAGGGATCGGTGCCGATCACGTCGAGCGGGATCAGCAGGTTGGGGTAGGTCTCGGCCTTGGCGTCGTCGGCGTAGGTCCCGTGGCAGCCGGCGCAGTTGCACTCGAAGATCTCCGCGCCGTCGGCCGCGAGCGCCGCGTCGATCGCGAACGGGTAGCTGGGCGCCTCGATCGAGGCGAGATAGGCCTGGATGTCGGCGAAGTAGTCGACCACGGGGGCGGCCTCTTCCACGCTGTCGGTGCACAGCGACGAGGCGAGGACCATGGTCCCGCGATGGTCGCGGCGCGACATCCCGTTGGCGAAGTTGCTGGCCTTCTTGCCGACCCGCCACCACGGCGGCGGATCGGCCGGTATCACCAGCTCCGTGGAGAGCTCGTACCGCGGCTCGTCGCTCCACGCGAGCGTGACCGGATCGCGGTGCGAGAGCAGGATGATCGCGAACATGACCGCCGGGTTCGCGCCGACGGTCAGCATCGTCGAATAGGGCCCGAGCGCCGCGGCGCGGGCCTTGAACTTGTTGAAGGCCGCGTTGGCCTCGCTGGTCTCGGGGAGGTCCGGCAATGGTTCGGCGAAGTCGCTGAGCGAGGTCGTGAAGTCGGCCGAGGCCTTGCCGAGGCCGACGATCAGCTCGCCGTTGAAGTAGCCCGCGTGGCACTGCAGACAGTTGGATACGACCAGCTCGCTGCCGTCCGAGCGGCTCACCACGTTCCAGGCATGGCCGACCTCGGCGTTCTTGCCGGTGCGACCGGGCAACGGCTCTTCGACGCCGAGCACGTTTTCAGCGAAGCCGAACAGCTCCCAGGGGATCCCGCAACTGACGTAATCACGGGTCAGCAGCGCCTCGTAGCCCGCGACCGGATCGCCGGCCGGCAACTCCGGGACCGCGATCGGCCGCCCACGCTGCCATGGACCACCGTCGCAGAGCAGGTTGCCGCCATCCCCCGTACTGTCGCCGCCGCTGCTGCCGGTGCTCGCGTCCGACTCGCTGCCCGGCCCGTCCGCCGCCGAGGGGACGTTCGAACAGGCGGACAGCAGCGTGAGGACGGCGAGGGCGACTGGACGCATGCCGCATGGTATCCGATCTCGCCGGGCCGGCGCATCGAGGAACCGCGGGCATCGGTCCCGACGCTCGAGCGGGCCGCATGCCCCTCCTTGGCGAATGCCCTCGCGGCGCGCCAGCGGCGAGGGCCGGGGCGATGCTGCGGGCACCTCAGCAGGCGTCATGGATGAGCTCCGCGGTCGTGTATCCTGCGCCCATGCCCCTGATGTCCTGGCGCCGTCTCGCCCTCGTGCTCCCGCTGGCGCTGTCCGCTTGCCCCGACAGCGCGGGCACGAGCGCCGATCAGGGTCCGACCACCGGCACCACGACGTCCGGCTCGACCGATCCCACTGCGGGCGATTCGACCACCGGCGGTCCCGCCACCACCTCGACCGCCCCCCTCGATCCGACCACCACCGACGGCGCGACGACTGCCACGGGCAACGCCACCGGTGTCGAGTCCAGCGGACAGCTCGACAGCACGCGCGGCCCCGACACCACCACCGACACCGCCACCGACGCCTCGACCTCGAGCGACACCGGTCTCCCGAATCTCTGCGGCAACGGCGTGCTCGACGACGGGGAGCACTGCGACGACGGCAATTTCGACGATCTCGATCTCTGTCGCAACGACTGCACCCCCGGCCCCAGCGGCCAGGGTCTCGGGTTTCCGCTCCCGCCGCTGTTCACCGACGAATCGTTGCGCTGCTTCACCGCCATCGACGGCGCCTTCGCGCCGAATCAGGCGCCGGCGCTGGTCCTCGGCTCCTACGGGTGGGTCGAGAACACCGACAAGTTCCTCGCCCGCGCGCGCCAGTTCGCCCTGTCCGGCGTCGGCCAGCCGCAATGGACGTGGTCGCTCGAGTCCGACAAGGTCGAGTGGCTCCCCGTGTTCGAGGCCGCCACGGCGGCCAACGGCGACGTCGTGTCGCGGGTCCGGTGTGGAACCAGGAGGTCCTCTCGGACGGTCTCGGCAAGTTCTGGCTCGCCCGGCTGACCGCGGCCGGCGACCTGGTGTGGCAGATCAAATACGATGACCTGCACCTGCAACCATTCGGCCTCGAGATCGCCCCCGACGGCGACATCGTCGTCGCCGGCATGATCCTCAACATCGTCTCGAGCAGCGAGGTGCATCGATTCACCGGCGACGGAGCGCTGCTGTGGAGCGCCGCGCAGGACCCCTTCGACGAGTATCCGACGCAGACCTCCTATCACAACCTCGCGGTCGACGCCCACGCCGTCTACGTCGTCGGCCAGCGCCACGAGGACACGGACGACCTGCCGATCGACCACCGCGTCCACCTGCGCGCCCTGAGCAGCGACGGCGCGCCCCTGTGGCAGTTCGATCGCCCGCCGCCCGATCCCGTCCGTGTGTCCGTCGGCGGCATGGCGCTCACGGGCGGCAAGCTCGTCGTCTCGCTGTCCCGCCACGGCGTCGACTTTCCGTTCGAGCCCTTGCCCGGGTACAGCCTTGTCACCTTCGACACCGCCGGCGGTGAGCTGTCGTGGACCGATTATTCGTTGCCGGCCCCCTGGCGCGGCGGCGCCGGCCCATTGGTCGCGGCCGAGGACGGCGGCGTCTTCCTGGCCGGCGGCGCGGTGAGCGAGGGCCAATCGGTCCAGCACGTGGCCCGCGTGGGCCCGGACGGCGCGGTCCTGTGGTCGAAGCTGGCCGCGGGCCACGGCGTTCGCGACGCCCTGCTCGCCCCGGACGACCGTTTTTACGTGCTCACCGAGACCGCGATCACGAGCTACGATCCGAACGGCTCGCCCTGACGGCACTCGCAGGGAGGGCGTATTCCGATGATCGAGCTGGCGGGTGCCGAGATGTCGGCCGTCGGTGCGGCCGAAGTGACGCCCAGGCCGGGTCACGCGGGCGACGCCGCCGCGAGCGCGCCGAAGATCGCCGCGACCGCGACGGCCCCCGGATCGGGGACGCCGCGCAACGCGCTCTCGGGCACGTAGCTCGCGCGACCGGCGTGCGTCCGCGTCATCGTCCGCGTCGCCTCCGCGCCCCGCTGCGCTGCTGCGGCGGCCGCTGCGAGCCCCTCGTCGGCCGCGAGCGCCGCGATCGCCGGGAGCAGCGCGTCGAGCATCGTGCGATCGCCTGCCTCGGCGCCGCCGACCTGCTGGATCCGCTGCACGCCCGCGCGCAGCGCCGCCGGCCAGTCCTGGGCCGCTCTCGCCGCGACACCCATCGCCGACACCCCGATCGACAGCAAGATCCCGCTCGAGCCGCCCATCACGCTCGACAGGTGCCCGGCGATCGCGGCACACAGCGCGCCCGCGTCGGCGAACGGCAGGCGATCGAGCTCCGCGAGCACGGCACGCGCCGCCGTCGCGAACGTCGTGCCGGTGTCGCCGTCGCCGACCTTCGCGTCGAGCGCGTTGAGCTCGGCCTCGCGGGCGACCAACTCTTCGCATACGACCTCGACCACGCGTCGGCGCGCGTCGTGGACCGACGGCGCGAGCGGCTCGGGCCGCAGGCGCGCGGGCAGCGGGACCGGCGCGACGCGGGCGACGCGCCGCCCGGGCACCCACGCGGCCGGACCGACGGGGGACAGCAGCGCGCGCTCGAGCTCCGGGTCGAGCGCGAGCGCGGACAGCGACAGGCCCTTCATGTCGAGCGACGTCATCAGCCGCGCCGGGCCGAACACCAGACCGACCTCGCGCCGCATCGACGCGAGCAGCGACCCCGTGGCGACCGCGATCTCGATCGGCGGCACCCCGCCGAGGTCGTTGACCAGCAGCGCGACGGGCGAGCCCGCGTCGTCGAGCCGCGCGTGGAGGCGCGACACGAGGACCTCGGCGAGCTCGCGCACCGGCGCGTAGCGGATCTTCTCCGCGCCGGGCTCGCCGTGGATCCCGAGGCCGAGCTCGACCTCGTCCGGGCCGAGCCGCGCTTCCGCAGGCTGGCCGGGGATCGTGCACGACGAGAACGACAGGCCGAGCGAGCACACCGCCCCGGCGACGCGCTCCGCGGCGCGCTTCACCTCCGAAAGCGGCGCCCCATCGCGGGCGAGGTGGCCGGCGACCTTGTGCACGAACAGCGTGCCGGCGACGCCGCGCGGACGCGGCGCCTCGGGGATCGCGATGTCGTCGCCGACGACGACCACCTCGACGTCGAGGCCGAGCGCGCGCGCCTTCTCGGCAGCGAGCCCGAAGTTGAGGCGGTCACCGGTGTAGTTCTTGACGACGAGCAGGCAGCCCGGCGCGCCGGTGACCGCGAGGATCGCCGCGAGCACCGCGTCGACGCTCGGCGAGGCGAAGATCTCGCCGCTGACCGCGGCGGTCAACATGCCGTCGCCGACGAAACCGACGTGCGCCGGCTCGTGTCCCGCCCCGCCGCCCGAGATCACCGCGACCCGACCGCGGTCCCAGTCAGTGCGGACGACGACCTTGATCGCGGGGTAGCCGTCGAGTCGGGCGAGCTTGCCTTCGCCGAGCATCACCGCGGCGTCGATCGCCTCGCGGACGATATCCGCCCGCTCGTTGATGAAGTGCTTCACGCGGCGATGGTCGCACAACCGCCGGCCCTGATCAGCCCCCACCGGATCGAATCTCCCGTTGACCGCGGATCGTCGACATAGAGCTGAGCGGGCTCTTCGCACGCGGAAACGAGTGAGGTAGGCTCCCGAGCCAAGCTGTCCCTCGTTGCCAGGAGCTTCTCATGCCGCGCCTCTCTGCCCTCTTCCTTGCCCTTCCACTGCTCGGTTGCGGAGGCCCCGACAAGAAGGACGACCCGCCCGAGAACGACGACCCGCCCGAGAAGGACCTCGGAGGAGGCGCAGACGAGGGGCTGGACAGCGAAGAGGAGCTCACGACCGCCAGTGCCTGCACAGCGACCTGTCTGGAAGCCGGATTCTCCAGCGGTGAGGCAAAAGAGTACGCCCTCGAAATTTACTGCTACTGCTCGGGTCGTGGCAGCCTGAACGAGGCCGCATGCAGCGCCATGTGCATGTCCCTCGGCTGGGCGGACTCCAACACCTTTAATGGAGATGCGTGCAACTGCTATCACTGAGTCCGAAGTCCATCAGGCGGCCCACGGGGGCGCCGGCTACATGCGCCGCAGCGCCTCCGCCGTGGCGGCGTCGGCCGGGAAGAACGATTCGATGGCGAGCTCCGACAGCGTGACGTCGACGGGGCTGCCGAAGATGGTCGTCGTGCTGAGGAACGACAGCACGGCGTCCCCGACCCGCAGGCGCAGCGTGGCGACGAGGTCGCTCCCGTGGCCGACGGCCGCCGGATCGCCGCCGAGCTCGGCGCGCAGCTCGACGAGGGCCGGGTCGGCGCTCGCATCGATCTGTTGCTGCAACCGGTGCATGACGTGCGCGCGCCACTCCGCGGCGTTGACGATCCGCGGCAGCAGCCCGTCGGGCGCCAGGCTCAGGCGCAGCACGTTCATCGGCGGCTGGCACAGGCGCGCCGGCAGATCGGCGACCAGCGGCGCGAACGCGCGGTTGGCGGCGACGAGGTTCCAGTGGCGATCGATCGCAATCGCAGGATACGGCTCGTGCGCGCCGAGCAAGAGGTCGATCGCGCGGCGCGCGTTCGCCAGCTCGGGCGCATCGAGCGAGTGCTGCGAGTAGGACGGTGCGTGTCCGGCCGCCAGCAGCAGCGCGTTACGGGCGCGCAGCGGGATCGCTAGCACGTCGGCGAGCTTCAGCACCATGTCACGGCTCGGCGTGGCGCGGCCGGACTCGAGGAAGCTGACGTGCTTCGTCGAGATGTTGGCCGTGGCCGCGAGCGCCAGCTGGCTCATGTGCCGGCGCTCGCGCCATTGCCGCAGGAGGGCGCCGATCGGTCGCGTGGGGCTCTGCATCGCCGCGCCAGTGTACCCGTCCCGCGCCGGCGCTCCATAACCTCGCGGGTCATCCGATCGTTACCTGGGAGGTAATCGACCCGGCGCTCGCACGGGCCCATTTTCAGCCCATGTCCAGCACCTTCGAGAGCCTGCACCTCGTCGACCGCTACCTCGCCGCGTGGAACGAACGCGATGACGCTCACCGCGCGCAGTTGATCGCCGCGACCTTCACCGCAGACGCGCGCTACGTCGACCCGCTCGCCGCGAGCGAGGGGCACGCGGGCATCCACGCGATGATCGGGGCGGTCCAGGCGAAATTTCCGGCGCACGTGTTCGCGCGGCGCGGCGCGGCGGACCGCCACGGCGACTACTTGCGCTTTTCGTGGTCGCTCGCGCCGGCGAGCGGCGCGGCGATCGCCGGCGGCACCGACTTCGCTACGCTCGCGCCCGACGGCCGCTTTGCCAGCGTCACGGGCTTTCTCGACGTGCTGCCGACGCGGCCCCGCGGGAGCACGATCGGGTTGCCCGACGGCGAGAGCCTGTTCTACCGCGACACCGGCGGCGACGGTCCGCCGGTCGTGTTCGTCCACGGCTGGGCGCTGTCGAGCTCGATGTGGCAATACCAGGAGCACGCGCTGCGCGCGGCCGGCCTGCGCTGCGTCGCCTACGACCGCCGCGGCCACGGGCGTTCGAGCCCCGCGGCCTCGGGTTACGCGCTCGACACCCTGGCCGACGATCTCGCCGCCGTGCTCGCGCACCTCGACCTCCGCGGCGCGACGCTGATCGGCCACTCGCTCGGCTGCGCCGAAGTGCTGCGCTACGTCGCGCGCCACGGCTCGTCGCGCGTGGCGCGGATCGCCCTCCTCGCCCCGACGACGCCGGTGCTGCGCCAGCTCCCCGACAACCCCGAGGGCCTGCCCGACGCCGCGTTCGCGGCGCTGTGGGCGACCTGGGCGCACGACTTCCCGGGCTGGGCCGCCGACAACGAGCCGCCGTTCTTCGTCCCCGAGACCTCGGCCGCCATGCGCTCATGGCTCGTCTCGGAGCTGCTGCGCACGCACGTCGACGTAGCGATCGCCACGCAGCGCGCGGTGGTGTTCTCCGACCTGCGCCCGGACCTCGCGGCGATCGATCGCCCGACGCTGATCCTTCACGGCGACCGCGACGTGTCCGCGCCGCTCGCCCTCGGCCAGCGCACCGCGGCCGGCATCACAGGCGCTCGCCTCGAGATCTATCCGGGCGCGCCGCATGGCTTGTTCGTGACGCACGTCGATCGCGTGAACCACGACCTGCTCGCGTTCATCCGCGGATGAGCCGTCGATGACGACCTCGGCATGGCGGGTGCGCCTGCACCCGTCCGCCGCCGGGGCAGCTCGCTGGAGGCGTCCACGTCGTCGCGGAGCAAGGTGACAGCGAAGGCGGGTGGCGACGACCGCGAATGTTTCGGACGGGCGCGGGATCGGCGGTGGCGGAGGTAGCGAGGCGTTGTCGCGGGCCCAGCTTGCTCGCCGCCCGCGCGTCGACGCTGCGACCGTTCGACGAGCCGGTGGGGAGCCGGTGGTCGTGGGGCGATGGCGCCGCCGCCTGATTGACGTTGCCGCCCTGGCGCCCTGCCCCACGCTGGGCGTGCAGAACTTCCCGCGAGCAGCGACGACGGAGCGCCGCCGCGTGCAGGTTGACAGCCGTCGACCGTCGTTGGGGCCCCCGAGTGTCCACCGGCGCTCGCGCCGTCCAGCGGGCGGCGGCGCGATTTTACGGTTTATGTAGGCAGTTGGTCGCTTGCTCGCCCAGCGCGTGGGCGGACGCTCGCCGACGACTGGTAGGTGCTGCTCTCGCCGCTGCCTCAAGCACCTGGCCCTGGTTCCGCTGGCCTTGCTATTTCACAAGAGCTCGCTGGACACATGAAACTTTTCGAGACCAATCTATACTCGCAGTCGATACGGTTCGATTGCCAGCAGAAGGAGATAGACCGTGTCCAAGAAGCTTCTGTTCTCGCTCCCCGTCCTGGCCGTCGTCTCGGGCCTGTTCGCCGCTCCGCGCCCGGTGCACTCCGCCCAGTTCAAGTGTGAGGCCGCATATACGGCGACGCGCGAGGAATGCCATGACACGCCCTTTGGCGAGGTGTGTGTTCCCGGCTTCAAGGAGGGGCGGTACATCGCGTACGGCAGTGATTGCGGCGAATGTTTCGCGACGGGCAGGCACGACGCGACCTCCGCCGGAGATTGGTCCATCACGAGCGAGTGGGACCGGCAATGCGACATCGTGAATTGAGGGGACGACTCGTCGCCGGCTGGGCGACGACGCCTGCAGTGGATGGCGTCGCAGCATGACGACGGCCCCGCCGAGGCTGATGTCCGGCCTGCCCGGCTCGAGCTCGACACCGGCCCCGCCGCGGCGCAGCAGAGCGGGCGGTCGGGCGTTGTCGGGGGCCACGGTCATGGCCGCCATGGTCCCCCGTCCGCACGGCGGCGCCCATGCACCTTTTACCTACATGGCAGCATCATGCGCAGGTCGTTGCGCGGATTGACCCGCCGCGGAGGTGCCGGCCTAATGGCAGGCTCGGTTCGGAAGCGGAGGGTTAGGACATGCGCAAGTTGATTGTGATCGGTGTGTTCGCGGCGTGCGGGCTCGGGATCGCCGGGACCGCGGTGGCCAACTACTTTTACCCGGGCAAGGTGATCATCGGCACCGGCGTCATCGGCGGCGGGACCACGACGGGCGGTACGACGGACGGCACGACCGGCAGTACGCTCGGGCAGGACGCGAGCAAGATGGGCGGCGAAGAGCCCTGTACGGTCAAGCCGATCGAGTGCGAGTGCTTCACCGGCGTGCCCGTGTGGGAGGCGTGCCTCAAGACCGGCGCCGACCTCCAGTGCCTGACGCCGAAGAGCAAGTTCGACGCGATCGAGCAGGAGGGGGACGTCGTCGTCTGGGACAAGACGATGACGCTCGGCGGGCTGGTCTGCACGGGCAAGTCCGACGGGACCGCATTCGTCAACCTGCCCTAGCGGACAGCCAGACGTCGACCTCGGCAGCGGCCGGCTGGAACGCCGCGCCGACGCCGAGGAAGCCGGCCTTCGCCTGCGATGCGAGGTCGCGGCTGCGCGCGGCGTTGGCCGGGTCGAGCCGGACCAGCGCACGAGCGAGCGCGAACTGGGCCTCGGCGACGTCGTACGGGGCGACGAAGGCGTTCTGCGGCAGCAGCGGGAGCGCCTGCTCGAGCGCCTCGGCGGCGGCGGCATGGCGGCCGGCGGCCAGGTGGACGCGGCCGAGCCCGGCCAGCGGGACGCCGCGGGTCGGGTCGGCGGGATCGGGCTTGAGCTCGGCGAGGGCGCGTTGAAAGGTGCGCTCGGCGTCGCCGAGCCGACCCGCGCGCAGCTGCGCGGTGGCCATGCCGGCGAGCGCCTGCGTGGTCCGCGGGTGGCCTGTCCCGAAGGCCTGCTGGAAGATCGCCAGCGCGTCGGCGAACGACTGCTCCGACGCGGTGAAGTCGCCGGCGAACAGGTGGGTGTTGCCGAGCTCGATCAGGCAGTCGCCGCGGCTCGGGTGGGCGGGCGGCAGGTGGGCCTCGTAGATCGCCAGCGCCTGCCGGAGCGCGGTCAGTGAATCGGGGTAGCGCGCCTCGAACTGGGCGATCAGGCCGAGGTTGAAGTGGACGGTCGCCAGCGCGGGGTGGCTGTCGCCGTAGGCGCCGCGGACGATCGCCAGCGTGCGGGTGAACGTCGCCTCGGCCTCGTCGAGGTCGAACAGGCTCAGCTCCGCGGCGCCGATGTTGTTGAGCACGTCGCCGAGCACGGGGTGGTGGGCGCCGTAGGTCTGCTCGAAGATCGCCAGGACGCGGCGGTACTCGGCGATCGCGGCCGGGTAGTCGCCGCGCAGGAATTTGAGCGTGCCGCGGGAAATCAGAGCCTGACCGTGGGCGATCGAGGTCTCGCCGTGGAGCCGGGCGCGCAGCTCGACGGCGCGGTCGATGTGCGGCGCGGCGCGGTCGAGGTCGCCGCGGGTCAGCAGCAGGTCGCCCAGACGGCCCTCGAGCAGCGCCTCGGCGGTGCCGCCGTCGGACAGGCGCCCGGTGGCGCCGCGCGCGAGCTCGGCGAGGTGCAGGCCCTCGTCGAAGCGGGCTTGTCGCACGCCGACCGTGCGGACGAGGTCGATCGTCGCGGCGGCGCGGGTGTCGTCGTCGCCGGCGCGGTCGGCCGTCGCCACGGTGCGCAGCAGCGCCGCCTCGGCGGTCGGGTAGTCGCCGAGCTGGTCGTCGATCTTGCCGGCGAGGTGCAGCGTCGCGGCGAGCGTCGGCGCATGCCCCAGCGCTTCGGCCTCGGCGCGCAGCGGCCCGAGCTCGGCGCGCGCGGCCTTGAACTGACCGACGTCGAACTTCGCCTGCACGCCGGCGAGGCGGGCGCGCAGGTCGTCGACGGCGTGCGCGGCCGCGAGGTCGTCGGGAGCAGGGCTGCGGGCGAGCAGGGCGCGGGTGTCGGCGCAGCGCGCGAGCGTCGGCAGTTGGTCGGCAGCCTGCACGGCCTTCTCGAGCACCGCGGCGTCGGCGGTCGTCAACACCTCGACGAGCGCGCGCAGGGCGGTCTTGCGGTCGTCGAGGCAGGCGACGCGCAGGTCGTACAGCGAGTCGGACTGCTCGCCGCGGCGGTGCGACTCGCAGGCGCCGCGGCGCATGCCGACCCATGCCCCGGCGTATTCGGCGAGCCGCTGGCCGACGCGGGTCGCGACCTCGTCGGCGTAGGCGGCCCCGGTCGCGGTCAAGGCCTCGCGGACCGCCCGGGCGACGGAAGGATCCCAGACGCCGGCGAGCGGCTCGTCGGCGCCGACGCAGGTCGCGGCGTCGCGGGCCTGGATCGCGTGGGCCGCGTAGCCGCCGGCGCTGGCGAACAACATCACGCCGGCGGCGGCCGCGGCGACGCCGAGGCGGCGGCGTCGGGCGCGATCGGGGTCGGCCGACAGCACCTGCAGGAGCGCGTCCATCGTCGGGAAGCGCAGCGCCGGGTCGATGCTGAGGCCGCGGACCAGCGCGGCGTGGACCCAGCCCGGGACCTCGGTGTCGCGCGGCGGTTCGAGGCGCCTGTCCTCGAGGACAGCCCGCGAGATCTCCGCCGTCGTCGCGCCCTTGAACGGGCGGTAGCCGTACAGACCCTCGAACAGCGCGACGCAGAAGCTGAACTGGTCGCTGAGCGCGTCGGCCGGCTCGCGCAGCAGCTGTTCGGGGGCCATGTACGCGGGGGTGCCGATGAACGTGCCGACCTGCGTCAGGTCGACGCTGCTCGCGCTCGGCGGCGGGGCGCCCGGGTGCGTCATGGCGTGCTCGTCGTGGCGGGCGAGGCCGAAGTCGACGACGCGCACGCGGCCGTCGTCGCCGACGAGCACGTTGTCGGGCTTGAAGTCGCGGTGGACGATGCCGGCGCCGTGGGCCGCGGCGAGGCCGTGGCCGGCTTGCAGGTACACGCCGAGGATCGCTCGCCACGGCCGGTCCTCGCGCTGCAACCAGTCCTTGAGGCTGCCGCCGCTGACGAACTCCATGGCGATGAACACGGCGTCGCCGAACGGCCCGACGTCGTAGACCTGAGCGACGTTCGGGTGCGACAGCTTGGCCATCGCCTGCGCCTCGCGCAAAAGCCGAGCCTGGCCGACGCTCTGCTGCTGGCCGCGAAATTCACCGCGCAGCAGCTTGAGCGCGACCTTGCGCTCGAGCTGCTCGTCGTACGCCGAGTACACGACGCCCATGCCGCCCTCGCCGAGCTTGCGCAGCACGACGAACCGGCCGATCTTCGCCGGGCCGGCGTCGACCTCCGGCTCGGCCCGCCTGCCGCGCTCGGGCGCGGACGCGAGCGTGTCGACGCGGGTGACGAGCGGGCTCGTGTGCGTGGGGTCGACGGGCATCGGCGCCTGTTCGAGGTTCACGGATGCCGGCGAAGCGTGCAAGAGCGGGACGGGCGTCCCGAACGTCGGCGCGCGATCGTGCAACGGCGATGCGATCACCCAGCCGGTGCGCCCGTCCGCGTGGCCCCGCCGCCGTCCGTGGCGCCCCGACCCCGGGTCGAGCACGGGCTGCCGAGCCTCGGGGACGCGCGCGCCGGCACGAACGGACATGTCCCGGGGGACATCGACCTGCGACCGCCTCCCGGTTGTCCGCGACGCTCAGCCCGTCGCAGGGCCGCAAGACCGAGCCGGTCGAGGCGCATGTTTCTTCGTCCTGTCCTCAGAGACAGGATCCACTGCGACCGACGAGCCCACCCGCCTCGACGTGCAGGTCTGTGCGCACGGCTCAACTGCGTGACCGTGCGAGTGACCCCTCTGCCGAGGTCGGGTCGAACCGCGACGTAACCATCCGTGGCGTCGTGGCGCGCGGTGCCGGTTTTCAGGGTGGGTCCTGGGCACCCTCGGGACCCGGTCGCCGCTCCCGAGGGATATGCCCAGTCCGGACGCACGGGGGTTTTCGGCACGATCCTAGCGATTGCTCGTGAGGTACTCCCTCACCCGCTCCACCGACGTCCCGACCGCCTGGACGGCCTCGCGCAGCTTCTCGGGGGTCGTGCCGAGCGTCCTCGTCCACGTTCGGACTTCGTGCTCCTGGTGGATATTGATGGTCTTCCGGTCCTGGGGGCCATTGATGTTCGGGTCGTCGGACATGGTGCCGACAGCGTTGCTCAGCTTCGCCATCGAGCAACGCCGGCGCGAGGACTTCCCAAAATTTTAGGAAGCGCGCGCGATGAGGATCGGCCCCTGTTCCCGGCGGAAGACGCGCATCAACTTTTTTTGCTCGAGCGCCGCGACAACTGATTTCGCCGCCTGTCATCCCCCCGAGGAGCAGCCTCGGCCGCGCGCCGGGCTCATCGGCACGCGCGCGCGGACGACCGCTCGAACCAAAGGAGCGACACCATGACGGCACGAACGACCGCAAGATCAATCATGAAGCGCGCGAGGTGGCTGTGTGTCCTCGCCCTCGCGGGCTGCGACGACCCCGACGTCGAGCTCGCCGAGGACGAGGGTACGGTCCTCGCCGCCGAGGACGAGGCGCAGGACGCCGTCGTCATCGCCGACTCCGAGCTGCGCGAGGTGTGCGACCTCGCCGAACTCGATTCGCAGCCGCCCGTCGAGGGCCCGGACGAATTCACCGACGAGGCCGACCCGGCCCTCGGCACGTGCAGCACGGGCAGCAACGACTACGTCCCCATCGATTATGGGTGCGGGAGCTGCCGACACCCGATCACGGGAGAGTCCGGCAGGAAGGTCGAGCACTGGTGGCAGTACTGCTACAAGCCGCCGAGCCCGCCCGCGTGCGGCTGCTACTCGAAAACCCTGTGGTCCTGGTCGTGCGAAGTCGGCTGTTGAGAGGAGCCTCGCCATGAATCTTCGAACCCGTGCATTCTCGATCGCCTGGGCCCTCTGCGTCGCTGCGTGCGACCCGATGGAGGAGCCCGCCTCCGGCGACGCCGAGGTCGCGCTCGCGCCGTCGGACGAGCTCGAGCTCCTGCTCCCGCTCTGCATGAGTCTACCGCCCGAGGCCGACGCCGAGGCACCCTCTCCGGCGGACATCCCCGAGCTCGCGGACGCGCCGCAAGTCGCCGAGGGCGTGTGCCAGGGTGAGTGGGAGACCAAAAGCGAGAGGACCAACTGTAACACCTGCGTGTTCACGCGCGGCAACAACGGCACCGTCTACAACAAGTATCGGCGCTGGTGCTACAAACCCCCGAGCCCGGTCGCCTGCGGCGGCTGCGGGCCTTGGGAGTACACCGGATTCAGCTGCCACGACTTCGACCTCTGCACCTAACCGCTCGCCAGGCCCGCGAGCGGCGGCCCGCCGCGCTCGCCGATCGTCTGTCCATACAATCGCCGGACCTGCCGGCGACCAGCGCGGCCGCCGAGATTCCCGCGCCGTCCCTGCCGGCGAGCCTCGCGACCTCGGTCCCGCGCACGGCCCTGGGCAGCCGGACTCGCCCGACCTCAACCCATTGAGCTCGCCTGGTCCAAGCGCGAACCCGCACTCCGCGACCTCGGGCCCCGAACCGTCCCGCTCCTCAAGGCCTGCGCCTGCTGCTCTCGCTCTCAGGGGCGCGCCACGAGCCGAGAAGCGGCCGAGGCGGCGCACGCCGCCGGCGGATCTCGCGGCCGCGCTGCAGGTTATCCCGGGACGGGCACGCGCCCGCGAAAAAATCGCCGCGACCCTGATCGAGCTCGACGTCGGCGCGACTCCCAGGTTCTCGTGGGCGGCGAGTTCGCCTATTACGGCACCGTCCCCGGGGTCGTCGGCGACGTCGACGTCGATCGCCTGATGGGCGACGAGAGCCTGCTGGCCGCGCTCGCGCAGGTGGAGCCGTCGTCGTCCGTCGCCACGACCCCCACCACGCCGACCCCGTGGCCGGCGCCCGTCGACCTGGCGGCGCTCGGCGGCGGCAGCCACCCCTACACCGCGCGCGTCCAGGGCTGCCTGCTCGGGCTCGGTTACGGCCCGCGCGGCCTGGTCGCCAGCGCGTCCGGGCTGCCCGACGGCATTTCGGCCCGCAGACCGAGGCCGCCCTCCGCCAATTCAAGCGCGCCCACGGCCTGGCCGACGACGTCCGGTCGATGACGCCACCGGGTGGTGGCTGGTCAACAGCGGCCTCCGCTGAGGCCCTCGCGCCGCGCCAGCGGCCGGCTCGCCCGGCCCCGCACCCTATATGTAGTGAACGGCGCGACGCAAATCGACCCGGCAGCACGTGCGGGCACCACTGCAACGAGCGCACGTTGCTTCAACGCGACCGCCCGCTGCCCGGCTACAGTCGGCGCGAAGAAGGAGGAGAACTCGCATGTCCGTCGCCATGCCCGCCGCACAGAACACCGTGCCGTCGCTGTCCCTGCCCGATCTTTTCGCGCGCTACCATGTCGGCTGGGAGACCCGCGATCCTTCGCGGATCGCCTCGCTCCATTCCGAAGACAGCGTGTTCCACGTCCATGACGGGTCGGAGCCCGTGCATGGGCGCGACGCGCTGCGGCGGCATTGCGCAGAGCTGTTTTCGCGGTTCGATTGGAGCTTCGAAATGGGGCGCCGGTTTTATGGCGCGGACCACTGGGTCTTCGAATGGACGATGGTGCTCGCGCTCCGCGAGCCCGGCGGCGCCCCCTTCACCGCACGCGTCGAGATGCTCGACGTGGTGACCCTCAATCGCGCGGGCGAGGTCGCGCGCAAGGACGTCTTTACGAACGGCGCCCAGGCACAGGCTGCGTTCGCACGCGCCGGGATCGCACGATAGCGCGTATCACGTCCCGACCGCGCCCGCTACCATCTTGCATCCTCCCGATACCGCGCCGATCCTCGCGACCATGGCCGATCCGAGAACGCCTTTCAGCAGTCCAATTTTCCCGGTCGGGGTCCGGCGGCTTGCGGCGCATCCCAACGCGGTGCTGGCGGTGCTCGTCGGGCGGACGGGGCCGGTGACGGTGGCGGATGAAGGCGGGCGCGTGACGGGGGATGCGCTGATCGTGCGGCCGGGGATCTCGCACAGCGTCTCCTTCGCCGAAGGCGGCGCCGATGTGCTGTATTTGAACGGCCTCGCCTTTCCCTTCACGGCGCCGCTGGCGGTCGCGGCCACGGGCGCACTTGCCCAGCTGGCGGCGCACGCGATCGGCGGGGCGACCGATGCGATCGCCGAACTGCGCGCGCGGCTGGACCTGGCCACCCCGCCGCTGCCCACGAACATGGCCGCGATCGTGCGCGCGATGGAGGCCGACCCGATGGTCCGGATGCCGCAGGCCGAGCTGGCGCGGCGGCTCGGCATGGAGCGAACACAGGCCTTGCGCCGCTTCAAGGCCGCGACAGGGCTGACCTTCCGCGCATTCAAGCTATGGTCGGGGCTTCAGCACGCCGCCCGGCAGATCGAAGCGGGGGTGCTGGTGCGCACCGCCGCGATGGATGCGGGCTTTGCCGATACCGCCCACCTTTCGCGCAGCTTTCGCGCCCTGTTCGGGCTTTCGCCGAGCGCGGCGATCGCGGGGCTCAGCCACAGCGGCCCCACCCCTCGAGCAGGCGGCCGCCGACCGGCACTTCGTCCTGGTACTGGGTGCCGTCCTCGATGAGCGGCGCGATCTTCGCCAGAAATGCCCTGGCCTGCGCGCTGGCGAAGTTCTCCGCGTGCGCCTCCTTGGTGGTCCAGCCCTCCGTGACGTGGACGACGTCGCGGTCGCTGGCCGAGCGACCGACGAGGTAGAGGACGCAGTGCTCGCTGAGGGCCGGTCGCGCACCTGTCGTCACGCTGATCAAGAGATCGACCAGCTCGTCGCCCTTGCCGGGACGAGCGGTCATCGTGGCGCGGAATCCATACGTCGCTCTCATGTCTTCTCCTCCGCCGCGAGCAGCGGCGTCGACGAGAGACAGGTTTAAGGGCGCAAGGCTGGATGCTCTACCATCCACCGTCCGCATTTCATTGGTCAAAGTCCGGGCATGAAGGACTGCTCTCGGAGAGCATCGCTTCCGCCGCGAGCTTCGGGGCGAGGTTCCCGCCGCTGACCGACGTTGCAGCGGACGCAGGCTCATCGGCTCGCGTACCAGCGGGCTGCGCGATCGCGCGCGAGCCGCCCAATCTGCCTGGCGCCTGCGACCTCGTGAGGCCCGCCGAGCTCCAGGCAGAACTCGGCCCCGCCGTCGCGGCGAAGGCGGACCGGCCACGGAATGAGCGGAGCGCCGGAGCGCCCAGGAAATGCGGTACGTTCTCGTCGGGCGATCGCGACAGCCGATCGCGATTTCTTACAGGAGCTTGAGGCGGATGCATCGATGCAAGTGGATGTTGGGGTTCGTGGGGCTGGTGGTCGCAGGCGCGTGTGGTCCGGGGACGCCCGCCGACACCGACGCGACGAGCGGCTCGACGGCGACCACGGGCGCGGAGCCCTCGTCGGAGGGCGCGAGCGAGACGGAGAGCACGGAGAGTCCGACGAGCGGGCCCGGGACGACCGGCACGACGGGGCCGACGCCGACGACGAGCGTGGAGCCGGAGACGGCGACGTCGAGCACGACCGACGACCCCGGCACCACCACGACCGGCGGGCCGGATGGTCTCGCGGCCTGCGGCTTCGCCGAGTCCACCGTCCGCGGCCTGGTCGGTCAGGCCTTCGTCGCCGGGGACTTCGACCAGGACGGGGCAATCGACCTCGTGGTCAAGCCCGACGGCGGGACGGCCCAGATCCACTTCAACGGCGGGAACGGGGCCGCGTTCACGGCCGGTCTGGTGCATGACATCGCCAACGGCGGGCAGATGGCCGGCGGCGACTTCGACGGCGACGGCCGTGTCGACGTGGTGCACTACGACTTCACGATCGCCGACGAGCTGCAGGTGCAGCTCAACATCGGCGGCGAGCTCGCGCCGCCGCTGTCGACGCCGAGCGACGCGCTCTACTACACGTTCCGGGTCGCCGACGTCGACGGCGACGGCGACAGCGACGTGAGCCTCGGCGGCCGTCACTCCGAGCCGGTCGACGTGCTGCTGGCCGACGGCGGCGCGCTGACGGCGACCCACCAGCTGCAAGTGTCGGCGTGCTACGCGACCGGCAGCGATTGGGCCGACTTCGACGGCGACGGCGACCTCGACTTCGCGGTCGTCGGCGATTGCAACGCGGTCCTGGGGATGCCGCCGATCGCGATGCACCTGCGCGAGGGCGACGGCTACGTGGCGCTCCCGGACGTGGGCCTGGCGGAGTCGTCCGACCCGCCGGTGCTCGTGGCCGGCGATTACGACGGCGACGGAGTGGTCGACCTCGTCACCCAGGGCCATCACCAGACGCCACACTTCAACCGCCACCTCGGCGTGGGCGACGCGACGTTCGCCGCGCTCGAACCGTTCGAGGTGCCGGACGATCGGTGGATCCGCCAGGCGCTCGACGCCGACGCCGACGGGCGCACCGACCTCCTGGCCGACGGTGACGGCCTGGTCGTGCTGTACCGCAGCACGGGGTCCGGCTTCGAGCCGTGTCTGGTCGGCGCGGGGGTCCTCGCTGCGGCGGCCGACTTCGACGGCGACGGCCGGCTCGACGTCATGCTGAAGGAGGGCCCGTCGTTCACGCTGGCGCGCGGGCAGTAGCGAAGCGCCGCAGGTCAGCTCACCGGACGAGCGTCCTGCTCGACGCGGGGCTCTGGCGACTGTTCCTGTTCGACGTGCTGGTCGGGATCGGCGATCGGTCCGCCGTGAACCTGTTCGTGGCGCCCGACCCCGCGCGGTACCTGCCCATCGATCACGAGCTGGCGTTGCTGACCCCGAGCGCCATCCGACCCGACTGCGCCTACTTCCACTTCGTCCCCCTGGGGTCGCCCGAATGCCCCGACCGTGACGGCGCGCATCGACGTGCCCTGCTCCGACGGCGAGGCACCGCCGCGGCGATCGCCGAGGCCAACGGCGCCTATCGACGATTGCGCTCGTCGGCGCGGACGCACCAGGAGCCCATGACCGCGTGGATCGAGCTGGCCCGGAGCCGGCTGACCGAGGGCTGGTTCCGCGAGTGCGTCTCCCGGGTCCCCGACGCGGTGTCGCCGGGCGATCCTCCTAAAACTCCACGCATGAACGACAAGGTCCCTGGAAGCGACAACACCCATCCGGCTCGAGTGACCACGCCGATGCCGTCTCCGGCCGGTTCGTGGGAGCGAGCGGTGAGACTCCTTGGTGAGCGCCGACTTCCGGCCGCGACCGCGTCGCAGCACCGACGACGGAGCCGCACGAGCGCCTCGCGACAAGCGCCGCGTCCGGGGCCCGGCGACGCCCCGAGCACATCGACCCCTGGACGACGGCCCTCCAGAATACGCGATTGGCGCGTCGAGGGCGTCACCGGGTTCGTTCCTGCGCGTGACAGACGAACTCCGGGCGTGCATGACCCGCGCCGAGCGCACCTTCGCACGAACGCCGAGGATCGCCCGCGCTGCCTTGACGGGCCCCGTAACCACGTTTAGCGTCGACTCGGCTGCGCGTGTGAGTGCGAGCGGATCGCATCTCGCCGCGAGCCGGGAGCTGTTCGATGTCGATGCCTATTCGTTGGATTCATTCGATGTACTTGGTGAAGATCTGCCTCATCGCCGCCATCGCGCCCGCATGCGAGCGGGCGGACGAGGCCGCGGACGATGAGACGACCTTCGAGGAGTTTCGCGACGCGACCGAGCGCAGCGTCGATTACCCGCAGTTGTTCGTCGTCGAGGGCGACATGCTGATGAGCGAGGACCAGCTGAGGTCCTACTTTGACCGCCGGATCCAGCCCCGAGCCTACAGCACGAAGGGCACCGACGGGCACAACGCCGCGTGGCGCGTCGACCGCAAGCTCACCCTGACGTACTGCGTTGACGCGGTCACGGGCGACGCCAACGGCGGGTTCACCCCCGCCGAACACGCCCTGGTGGTGGCCGCGATGAAGCAGGCGAGCCTGGAGTGGGAGCTCGCCGGCGACGTCAACTTCATCCACCGTCCCTCGGCCGACACTGGTGATTGCGACTTCCCCAGCGCGGATGTCTACTTCACCGTCGAGAAGTCGGCGGCGACCGGCTGCGGGATGAATGCCTTCGGGCCGGGCGGCCTGGCGCAGCCGGACCCGATCATTCGCGTCGTCACGATCACCCAGGACGCGGTGGACGGCTGCAACGACCCCTTGAGCGCGACGTTCACCCTGCTCGAGGGTCTCCGCCACGAGCTGGGCCACGTGATCGGCCTCGAGCACGAACACTACCGAAACACGGGCGTCGACAACCCGCGCTGTGACGACACGGAGTTCGTCAACTTCCAGAAGCTCAGCGAGATCGACCCCGCGTCGGTCATGTGGTACGACTTCTGCGACGGCGGCGAGGGCACGCACTCGTCCTTGACCCGGCGCGACGCCGCCGCCGCGCGCTTCCTCTACAACCTGCCGAAGTCGGGCTGGTTGCGGACTTCCGCCGCGGGCCCGGCTCTCCCGCAGTGGGCCAATTACGACAGCAACGCCCGCTCCGACATCTTCTGGTACGCGCCCGGCGGGCCCGAGCAATTCTCGTTCTCGCAGGGCGGCGGCGCCTTCACGCTGTCCAACAGCCTCTCCTCGGCGCCACTGGCTCATCACAAGCCGCTCGTCGGCCAGTACGACAGCGGGAGCCTCTCGGACGTCCTGTTGCACACGCAGGGCCCGAACGCCAGCGAGGAGACGCTGTTCCTCAAACAAGCGAACAACCTCTCCTTCACCGCGTCCGCGCTGTCGTTGTCGGACTCGCTCGTCGTCCCGTTGGTCGGGCAGTTCGCCGGCACCGACCGCACCGACATCCTGTTCTTCGGGGTGACCGGAGGGCTCATCCACTGGGTCTCGAACGGCAACGGGACCTTCACCGAGCACACGGTGTTCGTCCCGATCATCGGCGAGCCGACGCGATGGTACAGCCCGGTCGCGGGCGACTTCGACGGCGACGGCTTCACCGATATCTTCGCCTACCACTCCGATGTCGACACCAACGTGTCGCCCGACAAGAGCAAGTTCTGGCGCTCTCTCGGCAACGGGACGTTCACCTCGACCGACGTGAATCACACGGCGAAGGGCATCCAGGGGAGCAACACGTCCCCGTTCTTCTACGCGATGACGGTCGGTGACTTCAACGGCAACGGGCCGCAAGACATCCTGTGGTACTCGCCGACCGCCCCGGGCTCCAATGTCGTCATCTGGCGCAACGGCGCGAGCATGGCCGAGTTCGTGGCGTCGCAGTCGCTCGCCGGGAAGTTCAAGGTGTTCTCCGGCGACTTCAACGGCGACGCCACGACCGACGTCTTTTGGTACAACCAGAACGAGGGGCCGAGCGACCACGACATCGTGTGGCTGCAGAACGGCGACTTCAGCCATACCGGCGTCACGGTCGACGTCGGCAACAACGAGCTCTTGCCCGTGCTCGGCGACTACGACAACAACGGCACCACGGACATCTACTGGTGGGATCCGGTCGGCACCGACAGGGTCTGGATCTCGGACGGCGACGGCACCTTCACCGAGACCTCCGTCGCCAGCGATCCCACCGGCTACCCGGTCGGCTACGGCCTCCAGTGAGCGCCGTGGAGCACCTCCACGACGACGTGGAGGCGACCGGAATGGTCGGCTCGAAGGTGGCCGACCTCCACTTCGACCACGACGCGGCCGCGTTTGCCGAAATCCTGGAGAAACCCTCGGGCGCGGAGGGGCACCTCCTCGCCAGAGCACGTCGCAGGTCGGGTAGCTGCCCCTACAGCGCGGGTAACGCGACGTAACTGTGATGCACGAGGGCATGTGCTTGACCAAGCGCTCGTGGAACTGCTGAGGGGGTGGAGTCGTCACGGCGCGGCCAGGGCGAGATCGCTCTTGACATGATTGCGCGGATCGCTATCGAGGAGCGGTGATGGACGCCCGGCGCACCGCCCTTGAAGCCCGCCTGACCGAGCTGGAGGCGGAGCGCGAGCAGTACCGCCGGCTGTACCTCGAGACGCTAGAGCGCTGCGCCTTGCTCGAACGAGAAATCGTCGCCGGCAAGAGGGCCGAGCGCTTCACCAGCGAAGGCTCGCAGCTCACGCTGCCGGTGCTGGGGCAGGTGCTCGGCACAAAGCCGTCCAAGATCGCGCTGTCGGCGGCGGCGCCGGAGCCGAAGCCGGTGCGCGACGAGGCGGGGGCCCGGGCCAGCGGCCGCTGCCGCCGAGCTGCCGCCCTTCGTGATCGAGGTGCTGCCGCCGGAGGTGCAGCGTGGGGGCCTCGACGCCTTCGAGCGGACCGGCGAGGAGACGAGCGAGGTCGTCGAGCATCGATCCGCCCTCCTCGTCGTCCGGCTCGTACGCCCGAAATTCGTTTGGACCAGGCAACCGGCGCGCCGGAGGAGGCGAATGAGGACGGCTCGCCGCCCGCGGGTCGTCGAACCGTTACCGTTCACTGGACCCAAATAAAAAAGCCCCCTTCTTTCGAAGGGGGCATAGCGCTGGCGGCGTCCTACTCTCCCACAGGGTCTCCCCTGCAGTACCATCGGCGCTGGAAGTCTTAACGACCGAGTTCGGGATGGGATCGGGTGTGGCCCTTCCGCCATAGCCACCAGCAAAACTTGTCGACGAGCGGCGAGGAGAACCGCGGTGGAGCCGCGGATTCGTCCTCGCAAGAGATCGTGCTGTGATGGGGCTCCGTCTCGGAGCGGGCCGCTTTGGCGGCCGTCGTGCAGGTGTCGCTCGGAACCTCGGACTTCAAGCACCACACGGGAGCGGTGCCCAAGGTCAAGCCGAACGGTCGATTAGTACCGGTTAGCTCCGCGCGTCGCCGCGCTTCCACACCCGGCCTATTAACGTCGTCGTCTACGACGGACCTTCAGGGAATCCTCATCTTGTGGTTGGCTTCCCGCTTAGATGCTTTCAGCGGTTATCCGTTCCAGACATGGCTACCCGGCGATGCTCTTGGCAAAACAACCGGAACACCAGGGGTCTGTCCATCCCGGTCCTCTCGTACTAGGGACAGCTCCACTTCAAGATTCCTGCGCCCACGGCAGATAGGGACCAAACTGTCTCACGACGTTTTGAACCCAGCTCGCGTACCGCTTTAATTGGCGAACAGCCAAACCCTTGGGACCTACTACAGCCCCAGGATGCGATGAGCCGACATCGAGGTGCCAAACCACGCCGTCGATGTG
>NZ_NETK01000001.1:2300000-5152500 GCF_002343915.1 Nannocystis exedens
CGGCCGCCCCGGCGACGTTGGTGAAGCCGAGCAGCAGCCCCGGCTCGACCGGCTGGTCGTGCTGCCAGTCGCTGAGCGCCTGCAGCGCCAGGCCTGCTCGGTCCGCGGCGCGGGCCAGCTCACGGTCGTCGGCGCGGCCCGGCAGGCGCACGAGCAGGTGCATGCCGCCCGCCTGCAGTGCGACGCGGAGGCGCGCGCCGAACACCGCGTGCAGGGCCTCGACCACCGCCGCCCGGCGCCGGGCGTAGAGGCCGCGCATCTTCTTCACGTGGCGGGCAAAGTGACCCTCGCGCATGAAGTCCGCGACGACCGCCTGGACCAGCTGCGGGCACCCGCCGTGGAAGGCGGCGCAGGTCGCCTCGAAGCGGGGCACGTCCCGCTCGGGGACGACGACGTAGGCGAGGCGCAGCGCGGGCAGCAGCACCTTGCTGAAGGTGCCGGCGTAGTACACCACGCCCTCGCGGTCGAGGCTGGCGAGGGCGGGCAGCGGCCGGCCCTCGTAGCGGTATTCGCCGTCGTAGTCGTCCTCGAGCACCCGGGCCCCGGTTCCGGCGGCCCAGGCGAGCAGCTCCAGGCGGCGCGGCAGGGCGAGCGCGACCCCCAGCGGGGCTTGATGCGACGGCGTGACGACCGCGAGCCTGGCCCGCGCGGCGCGGCGGCGGCCCTCCGCGACACGCAGGCCCTCGGCATCGACCGGCACCGGCACCCCCCGCGCGCCGTGCGCCTCGACGAGCAGGCGCGTCGGCGGGTACCCGGGATCTTCGACCCACACCTCGTCGTCCGGGCCCAGCAGGGTGCGCGCCACCAGATCGAGGGTGTGGCGGTAGCCCGCCGTGACGAACACCTGCGTCGGGGCGCAGCGGAGGCCGCGTGAGAGCGCCAGGTGGGCCGCGATGGCCTCGCGGAGGCGCGGGTCGCCCGCGGGCGCCGGGTAGCCGTCGTCGAGCCGGGTCGCGTCGCGCAGCCGCCTGCCCGTCAGGCGCGCCCACAGCGCGTGCGGGAACGCGTCCAGCGCCGGCAGGCCGAGCTGGAAGGGACGCACCGACCGCCGGTCCGGCAGCGCGGCGGCCGGACCGGCCGGACCGGGACGGCCGAGCCGGGCCGCGTGCGGGCCGATCGCGGCCACGCGGGTGCCCGCCTGGCCCTGCGGCAGCAGATAGCCCTCGCCGATCAGCAAGTCGTAGGCGGCCTCGACGGTGCCCCGCGCGAGCCCCAGGTCGCTCGCCAGGCCGCGGATCGAGGGCACCCGATCGCCGGGTCGCAGCCGGCCGTCGGCGACCGCGTCGCGGACGCGCGCGTAGATCTGCCGGTAATAGGGTGTGTCCTCCGAGGGGTCGAGCGTCAGCGAAAACGCCGTGGCGGACATGTCCCAGTGATTTTCGCAGATCTTGGACCTTCTGGCCAGGACATGGTCCGCACATATTCGCGGCGTGACGATCGCAACCGACGAGATTTCGCTGCGCCACGCGGAGCACGACGACGAGATCCGCGCCTGCTACACGACGATGGCGGGCCTGCGGCCGGGCCTCCGGGACGCCGAGGAGCTCTGCACGCGGGTCCGTCGCCAGCAGGCGCAAGGCTACCGCCTCCTGGCCGCCTGGCGCGGCGGAGAGCCGCTCGGGCTCGCCGGCTACCGCGAGCAGGAGAACCTGATCTACGGCCGCTTCGTGTACGTCGACGACCTGGTGGTGCGAGAGGATGTCCGCCGCGAGCAGCTCGGCGAGCGGCTGCTCTCCGCCGTCGTCGAGGAGGCACGCCGGCTCGGCTGCGCCCGCCTGGTGCTCGACACCGGGATGGCCAACACGCTGGCGCAGCGCTTCTACTTCCGCCAGGGCCTGCTGGCGGTCGGTATGCACTTCGGCCGGAGCCTGGTCTGAGATGTCCGCGATCCTCGCCATCTACGCCAGCCCACGCGGCGCGGCGTCTCACAGCGAGCGGGTGGGCCGCATGGTGGTCGAGCGCCTGCTGCGGCGTTCGCCCGACGCGAATTTGATCATCCGGCGCGTCGGCGTCGAGCCGCCGCCGCACATCGACGCCGCCTACGCCGCGGCGATGGAGACGCCGGAGGCGCACCACGCCGCCGCGGACCGCCAGGCGCTGACGCGCTCGGAGGAGATGATCGCCGAGCTCGAGGCGACCGACCGCCTGGTGATCGCGACGCCGATGCACAACTTCACGGTGCCGTCGACGCTGAAGGCGTGGATCGACCACGTGGTGCGGGCGCGCCGCAGCTTCGCGCTGACGCCCCGCGGCAAGGAGGGTCTGCTGGCGGACCGACCGACCTACGTGGTCGTGAGCGCCGGCGGCGTCGTGTCCGGCGATGGGCCGCGCCAGCCCGACTTCGTCACGCCCTACCTGCAGCACGTGCTGTCGGTGTTGGGGATCCGCGACGTCCGATTTCACATCCTCGAGAGCCTCGTACGCGGTCCGGAGGCGGTGCACGCCGCGGAGCGACGCGCGCGCGCCTGGCTGGATCTGCAACTACCGGAGGAATGACGATGCCCCGCTACGATTACGCCACCCTCTCGCCCGAGGTGATTCAGGGCTTCCACGCCGCCCACGCCGCGCTTCTCCGCGGTCCGCTCGGCCGGCCGCTCATCGACCTCGTGTACCTGCGCGTGTCGCAGATTCACGGCTGCGCGTATTGTCTCGAGATGCACTCGAAGTCGCTGCGCGACGGCGGCGAGACGACCAGGCGCATCGACGCCCTGGCCGGCTGGCGGGTGAGCGCTGCTTACACCCCGCGCGAGCGCGCCGCCCTCGAATGGGTCGAGGCGGTGACGGATATCGCCCGCACCCACGCGCCCGACGCGAGCTACGTCGCGCTCGCGGAGCACTTCAGCGAGCGGGAGATCTCCGACTTGACGATGGCGATCGCGCTGATGAATGCGCTCAACCGCGTGGCGATCGCCGCGCGTCACTGACGGCACGTCGGATGCGGTTCGAGGCCCGCTGCAGCCGCTCCCGCACGAGCGCTGGCGGGCCGGTACCACACGCGCTCACCGAGGACGAGCGCGTCCTCGGACCCCCTTCCTGCGCCAAGGGAGACGACGCCGGTCGTGCCCGAAGCGGCCCTCCTGGGACTGCCTGCCCAGACAGCATCATTGACGGTGGAGAGCAAGCGGTCGGCGCGGTGGGATGATTCGTCGATGGCAGGGGGGTCACTGCCGAAACGACAGCAGGGGCCCCGGGAGGCGCTGTGGAGACTCGGCGGCGAACCACGCCCGCGTCGCGTCACGAAACTCGGCGAGCGCGAGGCCGCCGGCGTCCGTCGCACACGCGTCGAGCTTGGCCAGGCCGCGCGCGAGCAGCCGCGCGGCGCTCTCGGGCTTGCCCTGCACGCGCAGCTTGTGATGGGCCGCGGCGACCTGGATGAGGCCCTGCAGCAGGCGGCGCTCCTCCGGGTCGGTGGCGGCGCGCCAGCGGTCTTCCCAGGCCTCGTGGGCGGCGAAATGGGCGCCTGCGTTGAACAGCGCGACGCCGCGCGCGAGCGGCGTGTCGAGGCTCGTCGGCGGCACGGTCATCGGCCCCGCTCCATCCATCGATCGAAAGCGGGGTCATCCGTTCGTCGCACTGCCGCGCGCTGGCTGTCCGCGCCCTCGCCCGGGGTGATGATAGGGTGGCCGCCGTGGGTGTGAATGGTGTCCGCACCGGGACGGCCGTCGAGCTCCGCCCCGCCGGCCACCGCCTCCAGGAAGTCGTCGCCAGGACCGCCGCGCTCCTCCGGCCGACCAGCGCCACACGCGGGCCACGTGCCAGGGGCTGCTGCGGTCGACGGAGCGCTCGACGTAAGGTGTTTGAAGGACCATGTCGTTGTAGACATGTTCGAATGTTCATCCCTCGTCGGGGCAGCGCGTGCGATAGTCACGGACCAGCACGGCGAGGCCGTCGGCCTCGGGTTCGGCCTGCAAGCGCGCGAGGACGAGGCCCGCGCGCTCGGCAGGCGCGGCGACCCGCACCTCGGCGGCGAACGAGAAGGGCGCCGCGTCGCACGCGAGCTCGTCGCACACCTCGATCTCGGCAACGATCGCCCGCGCCTCGGCGGCCAGCGCCGCCGCGAGCTGGCGATCGCACGGCACGTCGGAGGCGGGGAAGTGGTGCAGCCCGTCGGCGACGTGCATCCACTGGTGCGCCAGTCGGGCGGCGGCGGCGGGGTCGTCGAGCGAGTCCGCCAGCACGACGACGCCGTCGGGGAGCACCGCGCCGCGCGCGTGGCCGCCGAAGCAGATCGTCGGGCTCGCGCCGGCGATCGCGGGTCCGACGCGCGATCCGCGGACCGCCGCGACCAGCGAGCGTGCGCGCTCGGCGTGGGCGACGGTACCCGCCGGACAGGGCCGCGCCGGAGGCTCGCACGCGAGGCCGGCCACGAGCAGCAGCGCGGCGAGGTGACGGCTGTTCATCACGATCGGCGGATGATACCGTGGCGTCGAGGAAACCGTGAAATTGTGTCGCCCTGTGCGCCTCGTCTGGCCCCTCGCGGCCGCATTCGCGCTGCTCCCCGGCCCCGCGCGCGCCGATGTCATCCGCCGGCCGCCGGACGACTGCCCGCCCGGCAGCGAGGGGGGCACCGGCCATTGCGGTGCGGAGTGCTACGCCCTGGTCTGCACGAACGACGACGAGTGTCCCGACGGCACGATCTGCCAGGCGACGAAGGCGTGCATTCGCGTCCTCGATTGTTTTCCAGAGCCACAACACGTCCACGGTGGCGCATGCTCGCCTGAGGATACCTGCCGGGGCGACGGCGAGACCTGCCAGGCCATCGACCTGTGCCTCCCGGCCGGTGAGACGACGTCCGGTGGGAGCGAGACCGGCAGCAGCACCAGCAGCGGCACGAGCAGCGGCAGCACCAGCAGCGGCACGAGCAGCGGCAGCACCAGCAGCGGCACGAGCAGCGGCAGCACCAGCAGCGGCACGAGCAGCGGCAGCACCAGCAGCACGAGCACGAGCACGAGCACGGAGAGCACGAGCGGCACGAACAGTGGCACGAGCAGCGGCAGCACCAGCAGCACGTCGCCTGGCACGAGCAACGGCAGTACCGAGGCGACCCCGACGACCGGTGGCCAGCCGGGGACCACGGGCAGCGGCACGAGCAGCTCCACGGGCGGCGGCGCGGGCAGCAACACGGGCGGCGGAGGCAGCGGCGACAAGGCCGGCTGTGCGGGTTGCGGCCTCGCGGACCGGACGCACGGGGTCCTCGCCCTGCTCGTGATCGTCGGGGCTCGCAGGCGGAGGCGACGTCAACCTGTCCCAAAAATCATGTGAATTCGCAAGCGCGAGAACGCGCGCACCTGGGGGCCGTTACGGCCGCACCGAGGCCATCCTGTCCGTCAGGACAGCCCCCCTCCACGCCGCCCACCCCGAGCGCTTCGTCCGCGGAAGACCACGCCCCCATGCGAGCGCTCGCGACTTGCCAGTACGCGCGAAACTCGCCTTCTCCGCGCAAGCCCTCCGGACCCAATCACCTGCTCCTCCCCGAGGCTCGGGTGAATTTCGCGCGTTTCGGCGCCTGCGACAAAGCGTACCGCGCTCCCGTGCTGCCCGCCGACCAGAGAAGCGAGATCGCGCGCAGGGCCAGGTCCTGAAGGGGGAGACGCAGTAATAGCGGGGCTCGCCGTCCGCTACCGATCTCCAAACCGCCGCAGCGCGACGGCGATCGGCGACACTCTGCAGAGACAAGCGAGGTCGAGCGCTACGGCCGCAGTGCGCTCGACGGTAAAGGAGCCGCCAGCGTAAACATGGTCCCCGGGCGGTGGCCATGCGGTATTCGGGGAGGCGCGTACCGGGCCGCGGCGATGCGCGAGCGATGTCTGCCGTTCGGACGCGGTAGACCCGAAGATCATGGTGCTCCTCGTCAGCTCCAAGGTTCCGTAGACGGGGCACGCTCGTGGGCCGCATCGCCGCGAGCGCGAAGCGGAAGCTGTCGCCGCGAGGTCGAGGCCCGTGAGCACGCCGGTCCACGCATGGGCACCGTCGCCGTCAGCGTCGGCCAGCGACACGTCGCCCCGGCAGCCTATCCACGCGAGCGCGATAACGGGCCGCGCGGATATATCAGCGATCGATCGCGCAGGAGCGTTTGAAGCTCCAAACAGCCGGCGGCTTGACATTGTGGAGCGGCATTGGTTTCCTGGTGCGATGGGCTCTCCGCCCATTCGCAAGCCGGCCGACCGCCGTATTCAGGAGAATCGACATGGCCATCAAGACCGAAGTGTCGCTGCTACCCATCCCGCCCATCCATCATGCGGCCCAGGCCGCGATGCCGGACCCATTGGGCTTGCTCTCGCTGTTGCCCGGCACCTGGTGTTATCGCCGGGCACGATCCGCGCGAATTCGCCGACATGTTTCGCCGACAGACTTCGCCGACGCGTTCCGCCGACAGAGTTTGCCGACGTACTTCGCCGATGCATCTCGCCGCCGCGTTTCGCCGCGCCTATTTTCGCCGGTCAGCGCGCGCGCCGAGGCCGGCGTCCCGCGGGGCGCCGGCCTGAGCGAGGGGGTGCTGGTTACTCCGCGGCGACGGCGTTGGCGCGCTGCGAGCGGCGTGAGCGGCGGTCCTTGGCCTCCTTGAGGCGGTAGGAGTCGCCGGCGATCTCGACGATCTCGGCGTGGTGACAGAGGCGATCGACCAGCGTGCCGACGCAGGTGGCATTGGGGAAGATCGCGCTCCATTCGCTAAATGGCCGATTGGTGGTCACGACAGTGGAGACCCGGCCATATCGCTGATTGAGCACCTCGAAGAGCAGGTCGGCGGAGCGATCGGAGTAGCTGAGGTAGCCGACTTCGTCGACGACCAGGAGCTCGGGTTTGGCGAATCGATGGAGTCGGCGCTTGAGCGCGAGGGCGCCGTCCTGCGAGGCCAGGTCCGTGAGCATCGCCGAGGCCGAGACGAAGCGAGCCGTGTGTCCGAGGCCGAGGGCGTGCAGCGCGAGGTTCTGCGCGAGCATGGTCTTGCCGACGCCGTTGGGGCCGATGAAGACGACGTTGGTCGCGTCGCGGAGGAAGTGGAGCTGGAAGAGCTCCTGGATGTGGCCCTGGTCGATCTTCTTCGGGTGCTTCCAGTCGAATTCGGCGAGCGGCTTGATCGCGGAGAGCTGCGCGTCGCGGAGGCGCCGCTCGTAGTTCCGGCGCTTGCGCTCGACCTCCTCGATCTCGATGAGGCGCTGCAGCCACGGTTCGCGCGCGTGGGTGTGCCAGTGCGTCAGCACGCCGTGCAGCCCGAGCGCGGCGGCGCGACGGCGGAGGGGATCATCGTGATTCGTCGTCATCGTTCTCCTGGTCGGTGCCGGTGAGGAGGTCGTAGTCGGCCAGCGCGTGCGGTCGCACGACGATGTCGCGGAGCCGCGGATCTTGCGGCTGGGCGCCGGGCAGTCGCGGGATCGCGTGCCGATCCTGTTGCAGCAGCTGGCGGACGGCGGGGATGTCGACCACGTCGCGCTGGACGCACTCGGCGATCGCCTGCTCCAGAGGACAGGCGCCGTACTCGTCGAGCAGGCGCAGGAGCTGGGCGACGGCGGTGCCCAGGTTGTGGCCCCGCTCCGCGACGCGGATCAGAAACGTCCGGGTGCTGGGCGCGGCGACGACGAGGCGATCGGTGCCGCGGTGCTGCTTGGCGGCGGCCTTGTGCTCGAGGAACGCGCTCTCGTGGCGCGGATCCTCGACCCGCGCGCCGCGGTCATAGCTCCGCGGGTGATCGGCGACGACGTTCACGCCGTCGACGATGCGGATCCGGTCGATGCCGGTGACGGCGATGAGCTCGCTCTCGACGTGGCGGTGCGGGACCGAGTAGTCGTTGAGGTCGAAGCGGACGTAGGGTGTCTTGCCGACGTGCACGGGCACGTGCGTCTCGCACGGGAAGGACGCGTCCGGCAGCGGCAGTAGCCGCGGCTGCTCCTCGGCGAAGGCCTCGCGGACGGTGCGGGTCTGATCCTCGGGCCAGCGCCGATCCATCGCGGGGCCGTCGCAGAAGGCCTCGAGCTGGGCGTTGAGGTCGTCCAGTCCGTCGAAGGTCGGGCCGCGAAGAAGGCCTCACGAAGGTAGCGGATCGCTCGCTCGACGCGACCCTTCTCGTTGCCTCGCCGCGGTCCGCAGGCCCTCGGGGCGAAGCGATAGTGGGTGGCGAGATTCAGCAGCGTGGGGTTGAAGCGAATGGCGTCACCCCGCCGCTCGACCACGGCGCTCTTGAGGTTGTCGTAGAGCAGTTCCCGCGGCGCCCCGCCGAGACGCTCGAGGACGTAGACGTGGCCGGCGAGGAAGACCGGCATCTGCGACCCGAGGTAGAAGCGCGCGACCAGTCGACGCGACCAGCTCAGGACGACCACGAATGCCATCAGCGGGCGCTCGGCGCGGCCGATCTTCAGCGTCCCGAAGTCAGCCCAGTCGACCTGCGCCTGTTCGCCGGGCAAGGTCCGGAGTCGCAGGAATGCCTCGCCCTTCGGACGGGCCCGCAGCCGCGCCACGACCTCGCGCAGGCGCGACTTCTGGCCGGGATAGCCGCGTTCCTTGAGCATGGCGAGCAGCCGGCTCGAGGACAGCGTCGGGTACGCGGCGAGCGTCTCGCGGATGAAGGGGAGGTACGGATCGACGATCGACGGCCGCTCGCTCAGCGTCGGGCCCATGAGCTCCTTGCGGCCGAGCACGCGACGGACGACGCTGTGATGAATCGTGAGCTGACGAGCAATGGTCCCGATCGGCCAGTGCTCCGCAGAATGGAGACGCACGATCTCCGCCTCGATCTCGGGGGTCATGCGCTTCATGGCTCACCTCGGTCCGTCACGCGGACGCCGATCGACGCCCGCACCAGGGGGCTTGGGGGCACGAGGAGCCCGGGGACGGCGCGGGCGCTGCCGGATCCATCCGTCAGACCCGCGTCCACATCGCACGCAAGCATGAGCGGCGGGCCTTGCCACAAGGCCAGGCCCTCCAGGATGTGCCGCAGCGCCAGCCTCTCCTCGCCCAGGTACGGCAGGTCCGCTTCGAGCAGTCGCCGCGACCGCGATCTCACGGTCAGCATCGCCCGGCTGTCCTTCAGGACAAGTTCCGAACGCCATGGTCGTTCCAGCATGTGGTTCCTCGCTCCTGCGCGCGCCGACCACCTCCGTGGTGGTCTCGGCCGCGTCACTCCGGAGCCTGCCGACGCCCTCGCTTGCGGGAAGACCCTGATGCGTCACTTTCTGCCGAACCGCTTCGCGGTATCGTCGCTGGCGCGCCGCGTGCCGATGGGCTCCAGCGGGGGTTTGTTGGTATCGACGACCCGCAAGGCGCAGCGACTCTCGCCGCTGCGCTCGAGCACAGGCTAGCCCACAGTAAAGGTCACCTCGATCACACCGGCGGCACAGCACGACGAGCTGTCGGCACCGCCCGCACAGAAATGCTCGGAATCCCCCCTCGTCGTCGATGGCGTCGCCACTCCGCCGTCGACATCCACTTGCCTTCCTGAGATCGCCGCGGTACCTTCACCCGTCGATCATCGCCTGACCTTAGGGTCATCTTCGACACCGAGCGCTGCGGGCTGCCACACACCGCAGCGCTCACCCTTTTCTTGACGGCAGCACCTCTCTACCCGCAGCGCCGTTCCCGTCCACGATTTCAACTCAAGGGCCAGCTGGCCGGGTTCACCCTCAGCCCGATTGGTTGGCTGGCTTACACATCAGGCAGGATCCGCCGAGCCGCTGCGACACCGGCGGCATGTCTCGTCGGCGAATTCACGCGGATCCTGGCCGGCGCTAACACCTGGCAGGGGAAGGGCTTCAACCAGATCTGGCGCCCGTTCCCCGACCCCACCAAAAAGCAGGATCGCTTCCTTGAGCTCAACAGCACGATCGAGACGCTCGAGTTCGGCGACAGCCTCGGCCAGATCCCGAATCGCGGGCTCTTCGGCCAGCCCGACATCACCCTCTTCGGCCTGACGTACCTGCAGCAGATCTCCGACGCCAACGTGAAGGGACCGAACGGTCAACCGGCGGGCCTGCACGTCGAGCCGGGGATCTGGCTGAACGTCCCGGCGACGACGGACCCGCAAGATCCGGCGACGGTCGCCAGGCTCGCCTCGATCCCGCACGGCACCACGATCGTCGTGCAGGGCGCCGGGAGCGTCGTCGCCGGGCCGCCCGAGATCGCCGACAACGACATCTTCCCCTTCCCCATAGGCCAGCCTTCAAAGCCCATCACCGATTTCCCGGAGCAGAACCTCTCGATCCCGACCGACTTCCGCAGCAAGCCCGACGACATCCGGGGCATCACGCAGGAGATGGTGAACAACCCCAATTCCGTGCTGCAGACCGTCATTCGGGAGCAGCGCATCACGTCGACCACGGTCCTGCAGATCTCGAGCGCGAACCGGACCCCGCCGCCGAGTTCGGGCGGCGGCACGTCCAACATCGCCTTCCTCGGGCCGAACGCCAACGCGGTCGAGATCGACGCGATCTTCTGGATCGAGACGGTCCAGACCGGCGACACCGTGACGCACCAGCTCCAGTACACGCAGCGAGTCCTCCTGAACTTCGATGGCCTGAGCTGGCCGCACGTCTCGGTGGCGACGCTCACGAAGGTGCGCTGACGATCACGGGCGCCGTCTTGCCTCGAGAATTCGCCCGCGGGCACGGGCCCGCGGGCGACACCTTGCGGAAGCGTGGCTCATCCGTTCTATGATGTCGCAAGCATCAAGTTCAGCACATCCGCGAACGCCTCGGCAGTGTTCTCTCCCGTGCCACCGACCAGATCGCCACACCCATCGAGACGAAGCGTGAGAAGGACCTCGAGGACGAGACGAAGCTTTGTGCTCCCCCGCAGTTCCTCGCCGGACCGCCTCCTCGCCCAAGCCCTCGTTGCACAGCTCGAGGTTGGCCGACTTCATTTCGACCACGACGCGGCTGCGTTCGGAGAAATACTGGAGAAGTTCTCTGGCGCGGAAGTGCACATCCTCGCCAAAGCTCGCCAAAGCTCGGGTAGCTGCCCCTTCCGAAGGGAGACACCTGTAAACGCGACGTAAACCGACGGGAAACCCAGGGCCGAAAGCAAAACCGCGCGACTTCCTTGGCGGATCGGCCTAACCCACCGCGTTTACTCGCGTTTTCGCTCTTCTCTAAAGTCCACTTCTGTCTCGCCAATCGACTCAGATCGACCGCAGTCTTGGAGAAGTTTTGGAGAAGGGGCTCTTGAAAACCCGGGAGGCTCGCATGCGAGCGCTCGCTTCGAGCAGTTCGCCCTCGCCGTCCGCGCCGGGCCCCCGCGCCGGCGCCGACGGCTCCCGCTGCGCCGCCCGCGAGCGCGGTCCCCTCCCCCGCCGCGCCGCAGGACTGCGCGGACCTGGCAAATGACCAGTTCGGACTACTCGGATACAGCCCGGAAGCGCAGCCGCGGTTCATTAGCGTCCATCGAGCTGCACGTCGTAACGCTTGAGGATGTCGTTGACCTCAAGCTTCGCGGCCCGGCGCTTTGCGTCGACCATAAGGAAGGGGCGTTCATCGTCACCACGACAGACGGCCACATCAACTTGACGTTTCACCTCGGAGTGCCGCCCGAGCACGTGGTGATCGGCCGCTGTCGAGGGTTCGACCCAAAAAAGGGGAGGTCGGTACTCTCTGAAGAACATCTCAACGATGGCCTTCTCGTATCGCTTGGCGTCCACGACGCCGACCTACCGTTTGGTAGTTCGTCGATCAATCTTGACTTGGGCGACGAAAGCGAGCGGGACGTCCGCCGCGGACGGCTAACCATGGGCGGTTGAGCGCTTGCGAACTGGGCGCCTCGGGTGACGCGCTGCGTCCACCGGTTGCTCGGCTGCTCAGCACCGGCGCGGCTGGCGCACATGGTCTCATCGTGGGACTTTTCGGACCGGGCCCGGAGACGACGACGCATAGCGCCGCACGGGCGCAGGCGCACGCCGGCGTGAGACCGCGCGCGAGCGCATGCACCAGCGACTGCGCGAGTGGCGGGCTGAGGGTTGTTCCTGCCGGCTCGGAACCTCGAGTCGACTCGCATTGCGAGTGACGGATCTATGGGATACATGGGCCCATGCCACAGCTTCGTTATGCACTGTTCCCTGCGCTGCTCGCCGCCTGTCCGGGGGAGCCCGGCGCCTCGACGGGTGACACCGACACCGCGACGGTCGACTCGACCCAGACCGACAGCACAGTCGGGGGCATGACGCAGGCTCCGACGACGACCGGCACCGAGACCGAGGGCAGCACGACGAACGGCGACCTGACGACGGACAACCCCACGACGACGCAAGGCACGACCACCGAGGGTGTGTCGACCGATTCGACGGCGACCACCGATTCCTCGACCACCGACTCGACGACCACCGACTCGACGACTACCGACGCCTCGACCACGGATTCGACGACCACCGACGCCTCGACCACCGACACAGCCATGCCCGGCGAGTGCATGCCGGGCGAATCGCAGGTCTGTTACAGCGGCACGAAGGGCACCGCGGGCGTCGGAAAGTGCAAGGCCGGCGAGCAACAGTGCGGCCCCGAAGGCATTTGGGGGCCGTGCGAGGGCGAGGTCGTCCCCGCGCTCGAGACCTGCGACGAGAACGGCGACGAGGACTGCGACGGCGCCGATCCGTGCCTCGGCGACGGCGCGCAGCAATGGGCGGTGACGTTCGGTGACACCGGGTACGACGAGGGCGAGCGCGTCGCCATCGACGCCGCCGGCAACGTCGTGGTCCTCGCGTGGGGCGACGGCCCGATCGACTTCGGCGACGGCCCGCTCGACAACCCCGGCAAGAGCGCGTACCTGGCCAAGTGGTCGCCCGCGGGCGAGCTCCTGTGGGCGAAGCACTTCGGCGACCTGGACTACGAGGGGGGACCGCCCTACGGCATGGCGCTCACGCCGGAGGGAGGGATCGTCGTGGCCGGACACTTCCGCGGCCTGATCGACTTCGGCGGCGGCAAAACGGTGCAGAACCTGACCCCGAACTACGACCTCTTCGCCGTCAAGTTCAACGACGACGGCGTGCACGTGTGGAGCAAGCCGTTCCACTCCCAGCAGAGCGCCTTGGTGATGGACCTGGCCGTCGCCCCGAACGGCGACCTCCTGCTCACCGGAGAGTTCAACACCGGCATCGACTTCGGCGGCGCCACGCTGACGTCCGCCGGGCTCTCCGACGTGTTCGTCGCCCGGCTCACCGGCACCGGCGGACACGTGTGGAGCCGCGGCTTCGGCGATGCCTCCGGTCAGCAGGGCCTCGGCATCGCCGCCGACTCGGCTGGCAACACCTACGCGACCGGCTTCTTCAACGGCACCCTCGATCCCGGCAGCGGTCCGCTGGTCTGCGTCTCGGACCAGGATATATTCCTCTTCAAGCTCGACCCCGCGGGCGACGCCCTGTGGGGCGAGCGCTTCGGCGAGGTCGGCGTCCAGGGCCCGTACGGCGGCCTCGCCGTCGACAGCAAGGGCCGCGTCACGGTCGCCGGCAGCACCAACGGCGTCATCGACTTCGGCGGCGGCGCGCTGGAGGGCCCCCTGCTCCTCGGCGTTCTCGCCCAATTCGACGGAGACGGCGCCCACCTGTGGAGCCGACCGCTGTGCGAGGAGGGCTCGGTCCCGCGGCGTGTGGCCACCGATGGTCTCGACAATGTCCTCGTCACCGGGACTTTTCAATACGGCTGCGATCTCGGCGGCGACCTGCTGGGCTCCGACGACAACGCGTACGACGTGTTCGTCGGCAAATTCACGCCGAAGGGCCAGCACGGGTGGAGCAAGGGCCTCACGGGCGGCAGCACGCAGACGGGCGCCGGCATCGCCGGGTCCGCGACCGGCTCCGTCGCGGTCACCGGCGACTTCTACGGCGAGATCGACCTCGGCGCCGGCGTCGTCACCAGCCAGGGCGAGGCCGACGGCTTCGTCGTCGTCTTCGGCCCGTGAGGCCGCCGCGCGCGACGCTCGACCGCGACCCACGATAGCGACGACGCTAACGAGCTGCCGAACATTGGCCTCTTCGTGGCCCGACCGACGCTGGTGGCGGCGACGGTGGCGGCCATACTGGCGGGCGCGCCGAGCTGGCCCACAATCTCCGGCACTACCCGCGCGCTGTCGGTCGCGCGGATGTCGTCGATCGCCCGCCACGACCTGGACGCTGTGGCCCTGTTCGCGCTCGTTCGCTGATGGCTCCGGGACCCAGCTCCGCCCCGGTGTGCGCGGAGAGCGGGACATCGCGCCGCTGACCGTTGGTGAGCACGCGTTTCCCTTCTCGGGGTCCGCGGGTCAGCCCTTGGGCCACGGCTTCGTCGTCGGCTTCCTGGCGTCGGCCGTACCGCCGCCCTGAGCCTCTCCGAGCGCCCAATGACAACATCCTACCCAGCGACTCCTGGCCGACGTAATGGACGATGGTCAACCCCCGAGGAGAGCGGCCCGTGCACGCGCATCCAGGTGCGGCACCAGTCGCGGGCGAGCGAGCTCGCCTGCAGGCGGTCCCGCCGGCGCTCCAGCGCCTCGCCGAGCGACCGCGTCAACGCGCGCGCCTGGAGCTGTATGGGGTGCGGCCCCGAGGCGACCCGGTAGTGGTCGAGGCGTGCCGCTGCGAGGGCATCGACCTCGAGCTACTGGTCGCCGCCGTGTGGGGTGCCCGAGGAGGAACTTCAGGAAGATCTGGCCGAAGCTGGTGCACTGTCCGCTGCCGGCGACGAGCTCGGCGAGGCCCATGGCCGACAACGTGCGCGCCGGCTCCGGTCGCCTGCCCGACGCGTCGGAGCGGGAGAAGATCGCCGCGCTGGTGGCGGGGTGAGGCGCGGATCGTAGTACGCTCGCTAGCATGGCTACCCCCGTCCTGCGCTATCGCTTCGTCCTCAACACCTCCGACCTCGGAGCCCAGCTCGAACGCAACTGGCGCGCCATCATCCCGCGGGTCGAGAAGACCTACGGCAACACGCTGCTGAAGCAGCTGGTGCCCGGGTTCAAGGTCGGCGGGACGAGCTGGGCCGAGCGGCTTGCGGCCCTGCGCGAGCGAGTCAAGGCGGGGCCGGCGATCGTCCCCAAGGCGCTCAAAGGCATCTACGAGTCGGAGACCTGGCTGCTGGCGGCCCTGCAGGCGGAGGCGAAGAAGGGGCCGCACCCGGGCACGTCGCTGCTTGAGCTCGAGCTTGAGGCGCTGCCCGGCGGCGGGGCGGTGCTGGCGCCGAAGCGCGACAAGTACGCGTGCATGCGCCAGGTGGCGGTGGTGCTCTGCGACTTCGCGCCCGACTCGCCGATGGCCGGGAAGCTGGCCAGGGCGGTCGAGAAGGACGACGTGAGGGCGTATCCCAAGGAGTTTCAGGCGGTGATCCGCAGCGAGGGCGCGGGCAAGACGAAGGGCAAGTACGCGTTGCTGGCGGTGACCGAGCTGCTGAAGCCGTTCAAGGCCGGGCGCGGAAAGGCCGAGTGCTACGCCTGCTGACGGCCGTCAGGCGAAGTTCCACGCGCGCGGCAGCTCGGCGGCGCAGTTCGGGCCCAGGATGCGGCGCGGCGCCGCCACGAAGGACGGCGAGCAGGAGGTCCGGGCCCAACACGAAATAGGCGGCCCACCAGCGACCGAGGAGCCAGGGTGGCGGTGCCCCCGCTGCTCCGGCACCTGCAACGACGGGACGTGCGAGGGCTACGGCCCGGCCTGCCTGGCGATCGGCGAGGATTGCGAGAGCGACGACGCCTGTTGCTCGTCGCTGTGCGACGCCGAGCTCGGGTGCAGGAAGCCGCCCTTCTGCCGCCCCGCCGGCGAGCCCTGCGCTGCGACTGCTGCTCGGGCGTCCGCGGCCCCGACGGCGACGGCGTCCTCCGCTGCACCAAGCAGGGCCCGGCCACTTGTGGCGAGCCCGACTTTGTGTGCCTGCCGAGCGGCGAGCTGTGCGAGACCGACTGCCAGTGCTGCACGGGCGTGTGCGACGAGCCCAAGCCTCCCGACATGTTCGGCCAGTTCCCCAAGCGCTGCCTAATGGCCGCCGACATGGGCGGCGAGTGCCTCCCGGCCGGCGAGGACTGCACCGACCCGACTGCTGCGACGGCTTCTGCGTGCCCTATGCGGAAGACGGCAAGTGCGGCGACGCGTGCGTCGGCTACGGCGACGGCTGCACGCAGGACGGCGACTGCTGCCCACCGAACGTCTGTTCGCCCGACGGGTTGGGCGGGCAGCTGTGTGCGCCGCTGCCGGGGTAGCAGCTATGTTTTCGGACTGCAGTGCGGCAACGGAGCCGCTCCCCACGGGGCCGACGGGATGTCTGGCACGCCGACGTCGAACCAGTAGACGCGCTGGGCATCGATGGCGAGCAGGTGGGGCGTCCCGGCCGCCTCGCTGATCATTTCGGGCGGGCCGCCAGCATCCTCACGAGGCGCAGGGAGCGGCACGTACTCCGGTAGCGACGCCTGCTCGACCGCTCGGTCGCCAAGCTGCTCGACGCCCGGGCAACGTCGGCGCCGCTGACGGCGCGCTCCAGCAGGCCGTCCTCGGGCAGAGGGATGACGAGCCCCTCGGCAGTCGACCGCCGCGCGCGAGTGACGTTGCAGGTCTTCCGCAGCGACCGGTCCATCGCCATGCGGGAGGCTCACCGACGCCGCGATGACGCACATCGGCACGCTCGGCAAGCTTTGGCGGCTAACGCTCAAAGACGTTGAGACGTTCACCGACGAGGGCTATCGCCAGCTCGAGAACCTCACACACCTGCGCTTGCTGCTTCTGTTCGCGCCGCTCGTGACGCTGGAGGCGCAGGCGCGTCTACACGCACATTTGCCGCGCCTCTGGATCGACTGCTCATCGAGCGGTCGCGGACCGCCGGTCGATCGACCGCGTGGCCCGAAACCATGGACCTGTGCCGCGTGATACGCCCCCCGGCGCTCGCGCAGAGACGTCTCTTACGGAGGTGCCAACGTCTTCCGGAATGTCTCGCTCGTCGATCACGCAGCGCCGACGTAACCCAGATAGGCGAGCGGCTACCGCCGCTGATCGCCCAGGTCACGAGGTGGAAGGGGCGCTCTGCCCACGAGCGCCTCGAGGCTGGTGCCGCCGGCCACGCCGGCCGCCTCGCCCGCCGTCCTCGCGGCGCCGAAGCAGCCTCGCACGCCGGGCTCAGCGCCCGCCGCCGGCCAACTGCATGAGGTGCTCCACCTCGCTGTAGCGGACCACGCCGGCCACCGTGGTGTTTCTCTTCGTCATCGGCCGCCACACGAAGTCGGGGTGGCGGCGCTTCGACCCGCCGACCCACTCGCCGCCGATGATGCGGCCGTAGGCGTCGAGCTCGAGGATGTAGTCGTAGACCTCGGTGATCGTGAAGCTCGCCACGTTGTCGACGAGCTGCTGACTGTACCTGGGGCTTGCCTCGTTGATCCAATAGACCTCGGTGCGGAGGCGCCTCAGCTCGGCCGCGTGGCCGTTGAAGCGGTAACTCGAGCCGCCGACTCTGAGCATGGCGTTCGCGGTCGCGGCCGAGACCTGCTGGTCGTGCGTGACCCTGTAGCCGACCACCGGGTGGGTCCACACTTCACGGTCGTAGGTCCGATCGAACAGGAACGAATCGCCGCGGACCCCGAGCAGGTTGGCGAGCGCGACGTGGAAGCTGCCGGGGTTGGTGTCGCGGCACGCCTGGCTGTTGGCGCCGCCGACCGTGTTGCAGCGCAGCGACATGAGGCGGACCGACAGACCCTCGGTGTAGGCCAGGCTGATGAGCGCCTTGAGGTCGGAGATCTCGAAGCGGACCCCGTTGTAGGTGATGCCCCTCTTGGGCTCGCGCTCCATGATGGCCGCGGGCGCCCACGCGTGGCAGATGCCCAGCCACCTCTCGATGCACCGGCCGCGCGACTCGCCGCGCCGGCGGCCGCACTGGACCCTTTCCACATTGCCGCAGTCGGAGTCGTACCGGCACGATCTGCCGGCGACGCTGCCGACGCCGAATCGGTTGGAAATGACCGCGGCGACCCCGGCGCGGCCGAACGCCGCCCCGTACTTCTCGGCCGGTGAGCGGACGTTCGAGCCCGCCCAGCGGTAGTTGATGCTGTCGTTGTAGGCCGGCCAGTAGTGCCCCGGCCACGGCACGCGGTCCGCCCAGCCCGAGCGCGGCAGATCGTCGAGCTCGTAGTTGAAGTCCCTGCTGAGGAGGCGCGGGTCGTCGGCTTTCGTCCAACCCCTGCGGGACAGCAGCTCCTCCTCCAGCTCCTCGCTGAGCGTGAGCTCGTCTTCGTCGACGGCGACCTCGTCGGCCTCGTCGGCCTCGTCGATCGGCTCGTCACAGCTGGACAGCGCCGGGGCGAGCATGCCGAGCAGCAGCGCGGCGCGGCGGGTGAGGCGACCCGCGAGGGAACTCGCGGAGGATGAGAATGGAATCGTGAATGACATGAGACACCTCGAACTTGCTTGGATCGATACGCACACACTCCGTCGACGTCAGCGGCAGGAGCGCCGCCGGGTCGGGGGAGCGACATCGAGGCGAGCGTCGTCAGACAGCGTCGAACGACAACCTCGCACGTTTATCCTCTCGTCTCATGGCGACGGCGAGAGCATGCCGCCCTCGCCGAAGCCCTGGCCCATGTCGCCCTGCCTTTTCTGACGCGAAAGCCGCCGGCGAGACAGTTCCGCCTGAGCGCTTCCGTGGAACTATTGGTTGGTAGTCCCGGGTAGGCAAAGCTACGGTGTGGCGAAGCGCAAACGATGCCGCCGACACGCGCGGCGAGAACCCCCTCTCCGCGCCGTGGCAGCCGCGAATTTCAGGGAATTGCCAGAGGCCCGCGAACCCGGCGGGGCGCGCGGAGAACCGCCCGAACGGGCCTGATTTCCGCCGCTGCGACCGCCTCGCCGGCTGCTATTCATATCGTCGGTCTGGCGGCGACCGTCGGCCGCGCCGGACGCTCGAGAATTCACGGGCAAGAGCAACGCCGACCTCGCGCAGGAGCACGCGACGGCTGACGCCCAGGGCTCATCGACCGCCGGGGCCGTGGGCGATACCGCGAAGCCGTCTCCTCGTATGATGCGCATGAGACTTTCGTCAGCGAAGCGGTCGAGCGTCTCGTGCCGCAACGGCCGCTGTGAGCTCAACCCGCGCCCGCATCAATTGAGTGAGGGCGCCGGCGCAGGCGGCCAGGTCACCGGTGGTGGGTCCGGCGGTGCCGCTCGTCGGGGATGTCTCGCCCTCGGTCGGCCCGGGGCCGACGAGCTACGCCGCTGCACCTCCGTCACGCTCGCGCTGGCGGTGAGCGACGTCGATTCACGACTCGCGGTCCTTCTCGGCCACTTGCCGCTAACAGAATCCCACTGGGATCAGCTCCGGATGCTGGCGCCCGCCCGGCGACTCGGCCCTTGGTCCGACGAAGAAGTCAGGCAGATGGTGGCGGTCCGGTTCAGGCAGCAGCATCAGGAGCCCATCTGGCCGCTCGCCCTGCGCGTCCACATCGCCGTGGCGCTGCTCGCTACTGGTCCTGCTGCCGTGCGATCGGAAATTCATACGTGGTGAAGCGTCGAGCTCGCGCAGGCGAAGCGGGTCGGTCCGCGTTCGCACCCCGCATTCCCGGAACGTCAAGATCTCATCACCCGCGGAGCTCGCCGAGCAGCGGCAAGTGGAAGCCCTGCCCGAAGTCGAGAAGGCCCTCGCGGCGGCCGACGAGGCGCGCGAGCGGCAGGCGGCGCCCAGCTCGCCGCGCTCGCGGCCGTCGTCGGCCGCGTCCCAGCGCGGACCGGCGACAGGGCCGAACGCGGCACCGTTGACGGCAAGCCCCCGCCCGCCGCTGCGCCCGCCACGCAGTGAGGCCCGCACTGCGGCTATCGCGTCGTGCGCGGCTACGCTGCAGCTGGTGCCCGTGCCCGGGAACTGCTCGTGACGGAGGAGCGACGCCTTGCGCGCCGCTCAAGTGACTGGATCCAAGCTGTGCGCGCGGTTGCGCGCCCCGAAGTCCGGTGCCCATGGAAGGGCATGCCCGCAGCACTTTCCACCGACATCCGGATCCGTATCGTCGAAGCACGTGCGCAAGACAGGCAGACCTACGAGTCTCCGCCCACGGCCTCAAGGTCGACTTCGACACGCTGTCGGCCACGATCCACGCCCACGCCGCGGCCTACGCTGCGAAGTCGCGGTGAATCCTCGCGCTAACGACAATGCGCCGTATCAGCGCGCCTCGCCCGCGGCCCGGCATCATGACGCAGTTTGTCGAACGATACCTTGCGGGCATCGTCGCCCTCGCTATCATCGGCCTGACGGACGTGCTGCGCGGGTAGCGATTGTGCGCATGGGGCGGCGGCTGATTGCCCGCATGGGTCCGCATCAATATTTTCGCCGCCCATGAAGACCACCACGAAGCGCGCTTCGCACACGCTCCTCACCCTCGCGCTCCTCCCGGCGTGCAACGGCGGCGGCACCGGCGATCCATCCGCCCCGACCACGGGTGCCAGCGACAGCGACGGACCGACCGGCAGCACGACGGACGTCGCGCCGAACGCCACCGAGGCGCCGACCACCGGGTCCGCCACCAGCCAGACGCTCACGGGCGATGCCACCACCGAGGCGCCGACCACCGGGTCCGCCACCAGCCAGACGCTCACGGGCGATGCCACCACCGAGGCGCCGACCACCGGGACCACCACCGGCGACGCCACCACCGAGCCCACCGACCCTTGCGAGCCCAACCCGTGCACGGCGCCCCAGAACTGCGTCGAGGGCGCGTGCGTCGATCCGGCGCACCCCGCCGCCGGCGAGGTCATCCTCGTCGAGATGATGATCGACGTGCGCGAGTTGGGGGACAACAACGGCGAATGGATCGAGTTCAAGAACGTCAGCGATCGACACGTCGACCTGAATGGTTGCACCCTCTCCGACGTCGAGGTCGGCGCCGCGTTCCCGATCGACGCCGGCGGCCCCCTCGTGATCGCGCCCGGCGCCCTGGTGCTCATGGGCAAGACCACCGACGCCGCCGTCAACGGCGGCATCACCGTCGACCATGCGTACGGCGACGCCATCGCGCTCAACGACACCAATGGCATCATCACCCTCGCCTGTGCCGAGCTCCCCGTCGACATCGTCGAGTACTTCGCGGGTCTCTGGCCGTACGGCACCGGCGACGGCTTGCAGCTCGACCCGGGCCACGAGGACGCGACCGCCAACGACGACCCCGAATCCTGGTGCCGCGCCCTCGAGGAGTACGCTCCCCCGATGAACACCGGCACGCCTGGCGCCCCCAATCCTCCGTGCCGGTGAGGCGCTCGCGCCGGCTCGCTCCTGGGCGTAGCGGCTTTGCTGGCGCTACTCGGCACGCTCCGAGGCGCCGGGCGACGAATCGGACCAGCGCCTCGGAGTTGTGGGTGTTGAGATTGTCGAGGACGAAGATCCAGCGCGCGTCGGGATCGCTGTCGACCGTGCGCGCGATGTGGTCCACGAAGTCTTGCTCGGTACGGCGCGGGCCGATCGCGCGCGACAGACGAAGTTGTGTTCGCCGCGGGGCGCGCCTTGCGTGGTTGATGGCGCCGCGACCCATCTTCCAGGCGGAAGGCGTTCTCACAGCAGGTTTCATACGCCTTGAGGCGTGCTGACGCCGCAGTGTTTGAACCAACCGGCCGCATCGGTTGGGGTGACGAGAGCCGCAACGGCGGAAATCGCGGCCTTGAGGAGTGGGCCGGTTCGGGCCCCGAGGCCGCGAAGGGCGGTCTTGATCTTCGACCAGGCGAGCTCGATGGGATTGAGGTCGGGCGAGTACGGCGGCTGGTAGACGACCGTCGCGCCGCGCGCCTCGATGCGCTCACGGACGCCTGTCGCGTGATGGGCACCGAGGTTGTCCATCACCACGATGTCGCCCGGACGGAGCTTCGGCGCCAGATGCTTGTCGATGAACTCGAGGAAGACCTTGGCCGTCGTGCCGCCCTCGACGGTCATCATCGCCTCGATGCCGTCGATCGACAGCGCGCCGAGCATCGTCGTCACACGGCCGCGATTCCGTGGCACGACGCCATGGGCACGCTTTCCTCGCGGTGCCCACGCTCGAGCGCGGGTCATCGAGATGTGCGAGCCGGACTCGTCCAGGAAGATCAGGCGCTCGGGGTCGCAGGACTGCATCTGCGCGACGAAGGCGTCGCGCATCGCCACGACTGCGGCCGTGCACTGCTCTCGGGGAACCAGCGATTTTTTTTCCTCGTGAAGCCGAGCTCCTGAAGCTCGCGGCACATGGTGGAACGACTGACCTGGACCCCGGCCCGTACTTGCAGCGCGAAGCACAACTCGGCGAGCGTCGCGTCAGGCCGCGCCCGCACCAGCTCCACGATCAAATCTTGCTCCCGGGCCGTGATCCGCCGCTCCACTCCGCCCCCGTGCGGCTTGGGCTCGACCGAACCGGTCTCTCGCTGGAGGCGCAGCACTCGATCGACGGTCGCCCGTCCCACGTGGAAGCGCTCGGCGAGTTGCTCGTAGGTCTGCCCGTCCTGTACGCGGGCCTCAACAATGCGGATCCGAAGGTCGACAGAGATCGGCGTGGGCATGCTCTGCAAGAGCACATGAGCGCTTTCGCGCAAGCTGGCTCAGCCGTATCCTGCAGAGCCTTGATCCAGTCGCAGAGGATCAAGACGTGACGGACATGCTGTCAGGCCAGAGTCTGTGCAGATCCTGCGATCTGCACCAACATGAAGATGTGGACGAACCGGAGCCGAAACCAGGAACATACTCTATCGAAGGGCCGACTGATGTTGGGTGCGCCACGTGCATAATAGGCGTGCTTCATGTCGTGAAGTGGAGCGACGGAACTCCGAACCTGATGTGTTCGAGGTGCGGCGCGAGGGTCAGCGCGCGGCCTTCTGCGAGCAAACCGACGACGAACACCGGAAGAACTTCGGACCGGCTGTACTAGCAGCCCGAGGTAGAAGTCGGTGAGACGAAATCGCTCATGCGTATCTCGAGTGAGCGACGTGCTCTGGAAGTCGAGCTCCCGGTAGGGAGTGCCGCGAATGGCGGTCAAGAAGCGCTCCGAGCCACCGCAGAAGCGTGAGGACAGCCACGAGCACGGCAGAAAGCGCGGCCCGAAGGCCCTGGAGGGCCCTCGGTTTCCCGATTCCGTGGACCTTTCGCATGATCAAGCTCAGGTTGAATCCGGCGGCGTGGATGACCAGCCGCTTGAGGATATTGTCGTGACCGCGGACGTGGACCCTGCGCATTCCGCCGGAGTCGAGCATGTGCGCGAAGGGCCGTTCGACCAGCTCGCTGCGCTTCTTCTGCAGTTCCTTGCTCTTGCCTCGCTTCACGCGGCGGCGGTTCCGGTGCACCGCCTCACGCTCGGCCTGCTTGTCCTTCCACCGCCGGCGACCACGCGCGGGCTCCGGGATGTAGCTGCGTACGTCGACCTCCTCGAGGCTCGTGAGCACGTCGTTGCTGTGGTAGCCCTTGTCGGCGACGACCTCCTCGACGCGCTCGGCGATCTGCTCCCTGGCCTTCTCCGAGCCCTCTTGGCGCACCTCCGCGAGATTGGCGTCGGCGACCTCCAGCGTCTTCTCGATGGTCTTCGTGTCGCCCGCAGCGCCGCCGTGCACCGTCACGCCGACGATGGCGCCGGTCTCGAGGTCGACCGCCTGCTCGTGCTTGTGCGCGAGGTGGGTGCTGCCGTCCTTCATCTTCATGATCTGCGCCTCGGGATCGTGCGGGTGTACCCACTCGTCGTTCGAGCCCTTCTTCGGCCGCTTGCGGTCCAGCCGCGCCAGGTCCTCGCGCGTCGGTTCCTCGATCCCCTCGGCCTTCGCCAGGTCGGTCAAGTACTCCTTGTACGCGCGTCCGTCGTCGCGGCGCACGATCGATCGCAGCGCCGCGTTCGCCTCAAGTGTCGTTGCGTCGATCCCGAGCGTCTTGCCGCGCAACAGGCCATGCTCGGCGACCAGCTCCAGCACCCGCGTGAACACCCGCTCGTGCACGTCGGTGCTCAGCCGACGCCGCGTCCGCGAGATCGTCGAGTGATCCGGCGGCTGCTTCTCCAGGCCGAGCCCCAAAAACCGCCGCAGACTCAGCGAGTCGGCGACCCGCCAGGCGATGCCCCGCTCGCTGCCGATCCCCTCGAAGTAGCCGATCAGCAAGCAGCGGAAGTACACCCCCGGCGCGAGGCCCGGTCGTCCCATCACCTCGGCGTAGAACGGCTCGCACTGCTTCTCCGCGAAACGGTCGAAGCCGTGCTTCCGGAGCAGCTTGTCGAGCGCCTCGTAGAACGGGTGCCCGAGCCCCTGCAACTTGTCATACGTGATGAACAGCGTCGGCTGCTCCCCGTTGTCGTGCCCCATGGCCATGGCAAAGCCACTTTATCAGCTTTCATCGCAGAGCGCGATACCGCGCGCCGCTCCGCTGCTCGCGAGGTTCCTCGCGGCGTGGTTGCCGCGACTTTCACCACGGGCTGCTAGGCGTTTTTCGAGATTTCGGACATGGCCTAGTCCGGATTTCTCACCACGGATGGGTGGGGGCCCGCCAAGCGCCTGTCAGGGGGCTTGGTGGAAGGGTGTTGGACGCCGTCGACGTGAGCCGGGAGGTGCGCTCGTTACGCCCCACTGCTGGCGCGAGATCGAGCTGTTAGATGGATTACAAAGCCGGCTGCGTGTTTGGGGTGACCTGCGCATAAGGACAGACGAGCCCCGGCGCGCAGCGCGGCGCGCCCTTTGAGTGACGGATGTCGAGGCCGTCAGCGTCTCATGACGTGATGGCGGTGGAGGTTCTCGAGGACGCGCCACCACACGTGCTGGAGCGGGAAGACCGAGCTTAGGGAGACGCGGAGCCTGCGGACCGAGGCGGTGACGATGGCGCCGATCTTGAGCAGCCGCGTGCGGATCGTGGAGACCTGGGCGTGGGCGAGCTCGGTGCCGGCGAGGGCGATCCGGCGGAGCTCGTTGAGGATCATGTAGGCGACGGACGACAGCCACAGGCGGAGCTGGTTGGCGCGCAGCGTGTGGGCGCTGGTGCGGTCGGCGAAGAGGCCGAGCTGCTGCTCCTTGATCCGGTTCTCCATGTCCCCACGAGCGCAGTAGAGGTCCTCGTAGAGCGAGCGCGCGTCGTACTCGTCCTGCGAGAGGTTGGTGGCGACGAAGCGCGGATTCTCCTTGTCCGTCGTGTACTCGGCCTTGCCGACCACCCGGCGCTCTCGCGACCACGTCCGGTTGGTCTCGTAGCGAAAGTCCTTGAAGACGCGTGCTTCCTTGCCGGTCTGCTCGGAGGTGGTGCGGGCCTGCGTCATCTCGTCCTCGATCTCGGCGATCAGGCGCGAGTTCTTCTGCAGGCCGAGGACGAAGAAGAGGCCGTTGTCCTCGCACCAGCGCATGACCTCGTCGCGGCAGAAGCCGGAATCGCCGCGCACGATGATCCGGACGGCCGGCCAGCGAGCGAGGATCTGACTGACGATCCTCTCGAGCTCCTCGACCGCGCCGCTGACTGGCTGCTTGTCGGCGGTGTTCAGCGCGGCGCCAAGGATGAAGTCGCCGCAGAAGACGTACAGCGGCAGGTAGCAGTAGCTGTCGTAGAAGCCGTGGAAGAAGCGACCCTCCTGCTTGCCGTGTACGGGGTCGTCCGTCGCGTCGAGATCGAGGACGATCTCGGCGGGCGGCCGATCGTGCGCGGCCAGGAAGGTGTCGACGAAGAGGCGCTGGATGCCGTGGTCGTCGTAGCTGATCTTCTTGTAGCGCTCGTCGCCGGCCACCGTGGGCTTCGCCAGCTCCAGGCGGTTCAGCGTGCTCTTGCCCGCCAGCGCATGGCCCCGGTCGCGCACCCGCTTGCGCTGCTCGCCGGTCGGATCGGCCTTGCCTATCGCCAGCGCGAGCAAGGCATCGTCGCGGAGCACGTCGTGGTCGTTCAGGTCCTCGTAACCACACAGCAGGCCCAGCACGCGCTGCGCGAGCAGTTCCTCGACGGTGTGCTCGATGCGGCTCGGGTCGCGGTGGTCCCGGAAGCAGGCCGCGAAGTCCCGAAACACACCTGAACTCTCGGTCAGCTCCCGCAGCAACAGCAGGCCCCCGTCCGAGCTGACCCGTCCGCCGTCAAAGGCGGCCTCGACACGCCTCCGCCCGGCCGGTTGAAAATCGAACTCGGTGCGGATACACCTTGTCGTGTTCCGGCCGTACCCCTGGGTGGTCAGCAATCGTTTCACACCCGCTCGAACTCGGGAAGTGCGGCCGGAATTCCTTCCCGTGGTGAGAAATCCGGACTAGCAGCCCGAGGTAGAAGTCGGTGAGACGAAATCGCTCATGCGTATCTCGAGTGAGCGACGTGCTCTGGAAGTCGAGCTCCCGGTAGGGAGTGCCGCGAATGGCGGTCAAGAAGCGCTCCGAGCCACCGCAGAAGCGTGAGGACAGCCACGAGCACGGCAGAAAGCGCGGCCCGAAGGCCCTGGAGGGCCCTCGGTTTCCCGATTCCGTGGACCTTTCGCATGATCAAGCTCAGGTTGAATCCGGCGGCGTGGATGACCAGCCGCTTGAGGATATTGTCGTGACCGCGGACGTGGACCCTGCGCATTCCGCCGGAGTCGAGCATGTGCGCGAAGGGCCGTTCGACCAGCTCGCTGCGCTTCTTCTGCAGTTCCTTGCTCTTGCCTCGCTTCACGCGGCGGCGGTTCCGGTGCACCGCCTCACGCTCGGCCTGCTTGTCCTTCCACCGCCGGCGACCACGCGCGGGCTCCGGGATGTAGCTGCGTACGTCGACCTCCTCGAGGCTCGTGAGCACGTCGTTGCTGTGGTAGCCCTTGTCGGCGACGACCTCCTCGACGCGCTCGGCGATCTGCTCCCTGGCCTTCTCCGAGCCCTCTTGGCGCACCTCCGCGAGATTGGCGTCGGCGACCTCCAGCGTCTTCTCGATGGTCTTCGTGTCGCCCGCAGCGCCGCCGTGCACCGTCACGCCGACGATGGCGCCGGTCTCGAGGTCGACCGCCTGCTCGTGCTTGTGCGCGAGGTGGGTGCTGCCGTCCTTCATCTTCATGATCTGCGCCTCGGGATCGTGCGGGTGTACCCACTCGTCGTTCGAGCCCTTCTTCGGCCGCTTGCGGTCCAGCCGCGCCAGGTCCTCGCGCGTCGGTTCCTCGATCCCCTCGGCCTTCGCCAGGTCGGTCAAGTACTCCTTGTACGCGCGTCCGTCGTCGCGGCGCACGATCGATCGCAGCGCCGCGTTCGCCTCAAGTGTCGTTGCGTCGATCCCGAGCGTCTTGCCGCGCAACAGGCCATGCTCGGCGACCAGCTCCAGCACCCGCGTGAACACCCGCTCGTGCACGTCGGTGCTCAGCCGACGCCGCGTCCGCGAGATCGTCGAGTGATCCGGCGGCTGCTTCTCCAGGCCGAGCCCCAAAAACCGCCGCAGACTCAGCGAGTCGGCGACCCGCCAGGCGATGCCCCGCTCGCTGCCGATCCCCTCGAAGTAGCCGATCAGCAAGCAGCGGAAGTACACCCCCGGCGCGAGGCCCGGTCGTCCCATCACCTCGGCGTAGAACGGCTCGCACTGCTTCTCCGCGAAACGGTCGAAGCCGTGCTTCCGGAGCAGCTTGTCGAGCGCCTCGTAGAACGGGTGCCCGAGCCCCTGCAACTTGTCATACGTGATGAACAGCGTCGGCTGCTCCCCGTTGTCGTGCCCCATGGCCATGGCAAAGCCACTTTATCAGCTTTCATCGCAGAGCGCGATACCGCGCGCCGCTCCGCTGCTCGCGAGGTTCCTCGCGGCGTGGTTGCCGCGACTTTCACCACGGGCTGCTAGTGCTGCGACCGTAAGGTAGCGATCCGAAAACGATGCGCGAATTTGCGCTCTGACCTGGAACGTGATCTACGGGTGCCATGAGGCAGAAGAAGCCGCGGCCCCGGTTCCCCGGACTCAAGCTCAAGGACGAGGATCGAGAGCTCCTGCGCCGAAAAGCCCGGGAGCGGCTCACGGTGCGGACCTGGAAGCGAATTCGCATGCTGCAGTTGCTGGACGAGGGGAAGACGCTGGCGGCGACGGCGGCAGCGGTTGGATCGGCGGTCCCCTCGGTTCGGCGGGTTGGAGAGCGGTATCTCGCTGCGGGCGTCGAGGTCGCGCTCAAGGACGCGAAGCGACCGGTCCCACCGCGGAAGCTCGATGCTCGGCAAGAAGCCGCGATCGTCGCCATGGTCTGCGGGCCACCTCCTGAAGGACGCGCTCGGTGGACAATCATGCTCATCGTCGAGGAGTGCATGAAACGCAAGCTCGTCGACCAAGTCGGCCGGGAGACGATCCGGGTGTTGCTGAAAAACCACGCGCTCAAACCGTGGCGGGAAAAAAATGTGGTGCGTTCCTCAGATCGACGAGGAGTACGTCGCGCGGATGGACGACGTCCTCGACACCCTGGCGCGACCAGCCGACGCGTCGGAGCCGGTCGTCGCTCTGGATGAACGACCGGTCGTGCTTCGAGACCCCGCTCGACCTGGCCGGCCAGCCTCACCTGGCCGCATGGCCCGTCAAGACTATGAATACGTGCGGCGCGGAACCGCAAATGTCTTCTGCATCGTCGAACCCAAGGCAGGGCGCCACCTGACCTATGCGACGCCGAACCGCACGGCGAAGCAGTTCGCTCGGGCTCTCCGCAAGATAGCTCAACGATATCGTTCGGCGCGGACAATTCACCTCGTCATGGACAATCTTAACACCCACCGCCAGAACTCGTTATGCACCGCTTTCGGCGATGACGCGGGGCGCGAGCTTTGGAGCCGGTTTACCGTGCACTATACTCCCAAGCACGGGAGTTGGCTCAACCCTGCCGAGAACGAGGCGAGCTTATGGTCACGTGAATGCCTTGGACGGCTTCGGATCGGCTCTCTCTCCGAACTGCGCCGTCGAACGTCTCTGTGGAACAAGGACGCCCACCGCCGGCGGCGGAAGATCACTTGGCGGTTCACCAAGGAGCAAGCCCGAGCGGTGTTCAGAATCAGCCAGATCACTACGTCGCGGTCGGAGCACTAGCGCTGCCCGGCGTAGTTCGCCAGAATTTTCGACGGCGCGCGTTGACGAGCCCGCGCCTTCGCTGCGCCGAGCTCGCCACCGGCGGCCTGCTAAGCTGCCATGGCCGAGGCGCCCGGCGCATGGGGCAGGACCCCTGAGCCTGAACGGCGCCACGGCGGGTCGTTCGAGCTGCGAGTTCTGCTCAGGGCGACTCGGCCGCCGCGCTCAACTCGCCGCCGCTCGGCGCGCCGACCCGGAGGCTCACGTCAGCCTGCGGTTTTGGGGCAGGCTTGGGGCACGGAGGGGCAGCGAGGGGCAAGGGCGACAACCCGTCCCCCTCCCAAGCCCCCGTTTGGTGGAGATCCGCGGCGGTTTGGGCAGCGGGGGGATCGTTCGGCGTATTGCGCATCACGTGAGGCGCCGCGCCGGCCGCGATTCGGCACGCGAACATGCGCGGAGGTGAGGACGACATCACGGCGCTGTTCGTCGAGCTCGTAGCGAAGTGCATGCAATCGCCGTCGCAGCCGTTGGTACAGTCGCTATCTGCAAGGAGACAACCGCTCATGACGCTTCCACCGCACTCCCCTGCGGGGCTCCTCGGCGTACTACTGGCGCTGGCGCCCGCGTGCAATGGCGCCGGGAACGGTGAGGCGGCGACCGACGCGGGCACGGCCGCCACGGCCGCGGAGCCGGACACGAGCGCGGCCGCCACCGCGGATCCCGACCCCACGACCACAGCCACGCCAACGACCGGGACGTCGACGGCGGACGGCACGGACACGACGGACGCGACCGGAGAATCGACGACCGCCGGCACGACCGGAGAGGGCGCCGGGGAGCTCCTGCAGAAGTGCATGGACACCGCGACCCTCCCGGCGGAGCTCAACGAGGCGCGATGCCAGTGCAACGTCAACATCGGCTTGTACCCCGACGTGGCGACCTGCCTCTCGTTCATCCCGCCTGACGAGGCGCTCACCCCGTGCGGATGCGAGCTGTACAGCCAGGTCCCCGAGGTCGAGGAATTCTTCGACTGCATGACGCAGCCGTACATGCAGATCGTCATGTGCACCGCCGACGTGGTGTGCGCCCAAGATCCGGCGCCGCTGCTCGCGTGCCTGCAACCGTTCTACGAGCAGACCAAGGACTGCCCGTCGCTGCCGATGTCGACGACGGCCCAGGTCGAGATCCAGTGCAACATGATCGAACCCTTCCAGTGCACCTCGGGCGAGCAGATCCCCGAGACCTGGCAGTGCAACGACATCATCGACTGCATGGACGCCTCGGAGGAGAAGGGCTGCCCGAACTCGTTCGGGTGCGCCGACGGCAGCGAATACTACCCGACCAACGATGTGTGCGACGGATACGAGGACTGCCGGGACGGCTCCGACGAAGCGGATTGTCCGTGACCGTGGCGACTCCGCGCACGTTGGCTGCGAGGTCGTCGCGCACCCGCACGCGATACGCGGCTGTTCGGACTTGGGATACTTCCGGTCGTCGGGTCGAGCTGGTCTCGCCGCCGAAGTGCGGCAGCGACTCGAGCGCGCCGAGGAAGGTCTGATGCACGAGGTCGGCCGCGTCGTCGCCGCTGGCGACCTTGTTGCAGAAGCGCGACACCTCGCGGTAGTGGCGGGACACCAGCGCGTTGCCGGCCCCCGGCTGCTTGTCGCGCCAGGCCTGCGCGAGCTCCCAGTCACTCGGCTCCGACATCGGCGCGAGTATACTTCCTACCCGCGGAGGCGGCGCTGCAGGGGCGCGCGATAGGCCGTCCACTCACTGGAGCGTCTGCCCGCACTCGGCGACGGCCGACACGACGGAGTCCAGGCGAGCCACGATGTCCGGGTCGGGTAGGCCAACTTCCGAGCGCAAGAGCGTGTCGAAGTCCGGACGGATTGCCGTCGACGTTGATGGCAAGGGGGAGCGCGACGAAGGCCGTCGCGGGCGCTCGACCTGCTCCCAGGAAAGGCGCTCCGCAAGCCCCGATCCGCCCGATCGAAGCACGCCTGATCGTTCATTGGCCGGTCGGTGGCAGTGAGGAGTAGTACATGGCCACATCGTACATCTGCTCCGAGGTCATGCGGCTCGCCACTGGATCCATCAGGTGCGCGTGGCTCCCCCCACCCCGCTGCCGCGACCGGAACAGCTCGAGCTGCAAGACCAGGTACTCGGCATACTGTCCGGCGAGCCCGGGCGCGGCCAGGCTGCGGTCGGGAAACCCGGGCCCGTGGCAGTCGGTACACGAAGGGACCCGCCGCTCCGGAACGCCGAGGTAAGCGATCCTCTCGCCGCGCGTGCTCGCGGATGCGGACTTGGCGGCCAGCGGCGGGCAGCCCGGTAGGTCCGCATAGTAATCGGCCAATCTGCGCACATCGTCGACGTGCAAGCCCGCCGCGATCGGTTGCATGATCCCGCTGTGGCGCTGGTCGTCCGCGTAGGCTTGCAGGGCGGCGACGAGGTACTCGCTACGCTGCCCAGCGAGCCGGGGGAATGCGGGGAGCTCCCGGCCGCAGCCATCGACCCCGTGGCACCGCGCGCACTCTCCTAGCACGACCAGCGACTCGTCCGGGCTCGCCGCGACCTCCTCCCGATGCACGAGTCGGCGATACGCCTCGGCATCCGTGTCCGGCAGCGTCAGCAAGAACGCGACCACCGCGCGTACCTCATCGTCTCGCTGCTGCGATGGCCACGCGGGCATGCCTGTGAACTTGATGCCGTGCTTGACGATGTAGAACAGCTCCTCGGGCTCCCACGCCGCGATCTCGGGCCCGAAGGGGGGCGGAGGGGTCATCGCCCGCGCGACTCGTGGCTGCGGCGAGCCGGGGGCGCCGTGGCACGGGCGACAGCCGAGGTCGTAGTGGCCCGCGCCCTTGAGCACCAGCCAGGTCTCGTCGAGCGCGGGCTCCTCTGCGCCGATTGTATGTGTCGCGACCGAGCGACGCTTGGCGAAATTCAAGAACCACTCCGTGATCGCGAAGTGGCCGGAGCTGGCCTTGATCGGGACGATCCCCGAGGCGGCGAGCAGGAACCCGCCCGCGGCCAGCAACGCCGCGAGCGCCCCCGCCTTGAGGATCGACCTGCCTTTCATGGCTGACCCCCTCCCCGCGCCTTCCAGTCGACCCCCATCGCGCTCGTCTCCGGCGCGTCGGGGCCGCGCGACCGCTTCAGCAACGCGACCACGAGCCCGAGGCCGCCGAGCAGGTACGCGAGCCCGCCGACCGAGAGCATGATCGCCCCGCCGAGATGCTGATCCTGGAGCGGCGTCAGCGAGGAGCCACCGGCGTGCTCGTAAAGCGCCCGCGGTGGGAGGGCCAAGAGGGCGCCCAGCAGCGTCATGTGCATGGACGTGAGCAGCATGGCGACCACACCCGCGGCGGTGCGCTCGCCGCGTTGACCCGCATCGCCGCCGAAGGCCGACAGCCAGACGAAGAGGCCGCTGAGGAGGAACGTCGCCTGTTCGACGACGAGCCCGATCGGACCATGGCGCGCGGCGTGGTGCAGCGCTGGCGTGTGCCACCCCCACACGACCACGAGCTCGACGATCGAGGCGGGGATCGGCGCGAACGGTGCGGGGACCCTGCGCACGGGGTCGAGGCGTCCGCCGGCGACGCCGAGCACGAGCAGCGGCGCGGCCACGGCGACCACGCCCATGTGCATCATCATGTGCGCCGAGAAAGACTCCGAGGCGAGCCGCGGGAGCGGTCCGAACCACACGGCCGCGAGCGTGAGCAACCCGAGCGCCTGGAGCACGCGACGCATCATCGGCAGCTCCTGATGAACACGGCTACCAGCGATGCGTACAGGATCGCGACCGCGGCCAGACCGGAAAGCAAAAGACTCGCGTGACCGAGGAAACGGTCCGACGCACCGGCCTCACCTCGCGGGCTCGCGCTTGTGCGTCGGCGGCCGCGCCAGCCGATGAGCGCGAGCCCCCCGAGCGCGACGGACGTGTAGACGGCCATGGCGACCCGTACGGCCCCCAGCGACCCGTCAGAGCCGGCGAACTTCGCACACCAGATCGCGCCCGTGATGTATGACAGCAGGAAGTGCGACAACCAGATCGCAGGCGCGGCGGTGAGGATCCATAGGCTCTCGCGCTGCTCCTGGTGCTCCGTCGTCATCGTGCCGGTCCTCATGCCAACAACGGAAAGCCCGCGATCACCGCGACGGTGATGACGACCGTGAGGATGGTGAAGTGCCAGTACAGCACGACGTTGTGGATGTCGGCGTCGTGCTGCGCGGTCATATGCCCCACGAGCCGGCGCGCACAGCAGTAGAGCTGCATGACGACCCCGATCGCCACGTGAGTCGCGGTCCAGAGCACCAGCAGCCAGACCGTCGCGGGGTACGCATGGCTCGCGGGGTCGAGGCCCGTGACGACGGGTCCAGCGATGAGCGCAGCGCCGCCTGCCGTGGCGACCCCCGCGCCGCCCAGCAACGCCGCGTGGCATCCGAACGCCCGGTCGCGCCGGTTCCAGCGACGCGCGAGCACCGTCGCGCCCCAGGACGTCAGCAGCGCCGCAGCCGCGGCACCGGGCCAGAACACGCCAGGTCCTGGATTCGGGGTCGGCGGGAATTCGTCGTGGATCGTCCAGAAGAAGAAGTAGCCGAACACGAGGGACACGAACGCCGTGAGGTCGGCCAGCATCGTGATGAACATGCCCCACCAGCCGATCGACGCCGGGCCCGACGCGTAGAGCGGGAGCTTCAAGCCGCTCCCGACGTCCTTCTCGTCCTTCTCCGGGCGGCGTGCGGTCCCCGTCCACAGCCAGAACAGGATGACAGCGAGCGCCGCTCCCAGGCTAGCGACCGCCGGACGCCACCAGTGGAAGGTGCCGAAGATGAAGAACCCGCCCGTCGTCAGGGCGGCGGCGAGTGCCAGGAAGCTCGACCCCGGCAGACGCTGGCAGAGTACAGGCCGAGCATCGACGGCGGAGGTGACGAGCGTCTCCCGCAGACCCTCTTCGGCGTCGGGCAAGTAGAAGCGGCCCGCGTCGATGTCGTGGACGAGGTTCGGCTGATCCCACAGCGGATAGCGGCTGTCGACCTGCGGGATCGATCGGATCCCCCACGGCTTCCCCGGCATCTCCTGCACCCACTCCAGCGTCCCCGCGCTCCATGGGTCGCGCGGCGCCGGTGGTTGCCTCGACCGGGGGCGCACCAGGTCCCAGACCAGCACAGCGACGCCTGCGCCCAGGATGAACGTGCCGATGGTCGAGACGAGATTGAGCCCGTCGAACCCCAGGCCGGCCGGGTACGTGTAGACCCGGCGCGGCATCCCGCGCAGGCCCGTGAAGTGCATCGGCAGGAAGCCGACGTTGAACCCGATGAACATGAGCCAGAAGGCGAGCTTTCCCAGCCGGTCGGACAACATCTTGCCGCTGACGAGGGGGAAGTAATAATAAAAGCCGGCGATGATCGGGAACACGGCGCCGCCGATCAGGGCGTAGTGGAGGTGGGCGACGACGAAGAACGTGTCATGAGCCTGGAAGTCGAACGGCGCCAGCGCGACCATGACCCCCGTCAAGCCGCCCAACACGAAGATCGCCAGGCTGCCGAACACGAACAGCATGGGGGTCGAGCGGGTCACCCGCCCCATCAGGAGCGTGGCCAGGAAGCAGAAGAACTGGACCCCGGTGGGGATCGCCACCGCCGTCGACGCCGCCGAGAACAGACCCAGCGAGATGCCTGGCAGCCCGGTCGTATACATGTGATGCACCCACAGGCCGAAGCTCAGGAAGCCGGTGCCGATCGCGGAGAGGACGATCCAGCCGTAGCCGAGGATCGGCCGGCGCGCGAACGTCGGGACGATCATCGCCACCAGGGCGACGGACGGCAAGAAGATGACGTAGACCTCGGGATGGCCGAAGAGCCAGAACAGGTGTTGCCACAGCAGCGGATCGCCGCCACCCGCGGGGTCGAAGAACGGCCATCCGAACGCTCGTTCCACCTCGAGCAACAAGCTGCCGACGATCAGCGGCGGGAACGCGAACAGGACCATCGCCGACGCCACCAGGGCGTACCAGGCGTACAGCGGCATGAGGTGGATGCGCATCCCCGGCGGGCGGCACTTGAGCACTCCGACGACGATCTCGACGGCGCCGGCGATCGCCGCGACCTCGATGAACGAGAACCCCAGCAACCAAATGTCCGCCCCGATCCCCGGCTGATACCCGGAGGTCAGCGGTGGGTACATGAACCAGCCGCCGCGCGGCGCGGCGTCGAAGAAGATCGAGCCACACAGGAAGATGCCCCCCAGCACGAAACACCAGAACCCGAACGCCGACAGGCGTGGAAACGGGAGATCGCGCGCACCGAGCATCTGCGGCAGGAGCAGCACCGCGATCGCCTCGAACATCGGGATTGCGAACAGGAACATCATCACCGAGCCATGCACGGTGAAGGTCTGGCCATAGAGGTCCGCCGACAACAGCTCGTTCTCGGGCACGGCGAGCTGCGTGCGCATGAGCAGCGCCAGCACGCCGGCGAACAGGAAGAAGAAGAACGACGTCGCGATGTACCAGAGCCCGACGGCCTCGTTGTTGACCGCCGACCAGTAGCGCCACCCGGTCGGGATCTTCCACACCTGAAGCAACCGCTCGGCCTGTGCGTGCTGCTCGTCTCCTGGCGACGCTCCCGTCATTCCAGTCCCTCCAGGTAGGCGGCGAGGGCCTGGAGATCATCGGCCGGCAGCATGGCGAAGGAAGGCATGGCCGATCCGGGCTTGAGCCGCTCCGGCGCGGCGATCCAGTGCTGGAACCCGTCCGGCTCGCTGGCAAGAAGCCCGGCACCGACGCTCAGCCGGCCGCCGACGTGGGTCAGATTGGGGGCGATCACACCGTCGGCGACCGTCCCGCGCACGGTGTGGCAGGCTCCGCAGCCGCTCCGGACGAACAGCTCCTGGCCGCGGACCGCGAGAGGCTCGGTCGCCGGCCGCGCGGGCTCGGCCTGCTGCGCGAGCCAGCGGGCGAATTCCTGCTCGTCGGAGACGACCACGGCGAACGCCATCCGGGCGTGGGAGGTGCCACAATACTCCGCGCAGACTCCGCGGAACACGCCCGTTCTCGTGGGTTCCAGCGTCAGCCGGGTGCGACGCCCCGGGATCATGTCGACCTTGCCCCCGAGCGCCGGGACCCAGAACGAGTGAATGACGTCGCGGCTCTCGAGCTGGAGCTCGACCGCCTCGCCGACGGGCAACCGGAGTTCGTTCGCCAGTTCGACGGCCTCGCCGCCGGGCACGAGATAGCGGACGCGCCACCAGAATTGTTCGCCCGTCACGACGATCGTCCGGTCGCTGTCCGAAGCGGCGAGCAAGGGCGGCAGCGCGGCGAGCCCCCACGCCAGCAGCCCGGTGAGCACGACGATCGGGAGAACCACACCGCCGCCGACGATCAAGAGCGCGGGCGCCCTCGGGCTCGGCTCTGTCCGCCTGCGGGCGACGGTGTAGAGCGCGAGGCCTATCATCGCGGCCCAAATCGCCACAGCTCCGGCCGTCATCCCCCAAAAAAGCTCTGCGATGCGGGCAGCGCCACGCCCCGCCGGGTCCAGCGTGGATTGCGGGCCCGAGCATCCGACCAGCGCCGACGTACCCGCGACCAGCGCCCCGATCGCGGCCCAGCCTCTGTTGACGTTGTTGCCCATGGTCGCGCCTGCATCGAGTCGTCGAGAGGGGTCGGTTTGGGTCGGGTCGACGATCGAAGGCGGCCAAGCTGAAGTGAACCGGTGTCTTTGGGCCGAGATGCGGTTCATGGCCCCGCTCGCCACAGTCACGGCCTCGCCGCCACGAATTTAGCCGACCAGTCCAACTCGGCAACCTCGACGACCTCCTCCGCGACCCGCACGAGATGCGCGAGACCCGGCGCCAGAACCGCCAACATCGCCGTTCAGCGGCACGGTCCCAGCCTTGGTACGCCCCGCCGACTGAGACCGGCCGGGAATTCGGCGATCATGTTCCCCGCCGCCCCCGTCGAGCGACAATAGGCGATGTGGATGGTCGCAGCGCGACGTCCCCAGATCGACGGCGTGCTCGACTTCTGCGTGCATGCGAGAGAGCCGGCATTCCGTCAAGCTGTGGGAGCCGAAGGCGAACTCATCCGTTTGCCTGGCGGAGGTGGCGCTGACGAGCCTGTAGCGAGCGACTCGGGCTGCGCGTGCTGGCAACGCGACGACCCCAGCAGTCAAACAGCCAGTTCACGGCCAGCCGGGTGGAAGCCGGTCCTGGGGTCGTTGTGGACGTACTGGTTGAGTCCGCCCCCCCAGGCGCCGTCGCGGTCGGGGATGACGGCCTCGGCCACTCGAGGAGGGCCTGCTGTTGGCGCGGGCGGGCAAGCGAAATCCTCAGACCCAGTCCATCAAGGGGCAGATCACGCGGATCAGCAGCATCACCAGCACGAAGCACGCGAGATCGAGCAGAAGCCCGACGCGCATCATCGAGCCCTGAGGAACACGACCGGTGGCGTAGACGAGCGCGTTCGGAGCGGTCGCGATCGGCAGCATGAAGCCGACCGATGCGCCGATGCCAACCGCGAGCGCGGGTGGGATCGGTGAGACCGCGAACTCGCGGGCAAGCGCGATCACCAAAGGCACCAGGATGTTCGCGGCCGCGGTGTTCGAGGCGACCTCGCTGAGCACGATCGTGGTCAAGCACGCGATCGCCGAGAGCGTCCAAACGTCGGTCGCGCCGGTCGCTTTCACGATCCCTTCCGCCAGCGCGCTCGCCAGGCCGGTGTCTTCGAGCTGCGCGCCCAGCGCGATGCCTCCACCAAAGAGAAGGATCACGCCCCAGTCGATACGCACGGCTGTGCTCCAGGGAAGCACTGGGGGCACGGCCTCCGCGCCCTCGCGGCGCGCAGGATCAGGAACCAGAAAGAGCGGCAGGCACGCGAGGACCGCGACCGCCCCGGGGGGAAGACGCGCGTTGAGATCGCGGGCGAACGGAAGCCCGATCGCCTCGACGATCGCCGGCAGGGTCCATCCGAGGATCGCGGTGGCGAAGCAAAGGACCGTGACGAGCTCGCCGCGCGACCACGGCCCGAGCGGTGGAGGCACAGCCGTCTGCTCTTCCGAGGCGTTCGGCGGGCCACGCGTCGTGATCAGAGTGGCCGCGATCGAGAGGACGATCGCCGAGGGTACCCCGATCGCCAGCCACTCGACGAACCCAAACTCCACCCCGGCATTGGCGAGGTGCCGAACCGTGATCCCGTTGGGCGGCGTGCCGACCAGCGTGCCCAGCCCGCCGGTCGAACAGACGTAAGCCAAAGCCAAGAGCGGCGCAGTCGCGGGATCGATCTTGGCGTCCGACCGCGCCATCGCGGGGAGGCCGAGCAGGATCGGAACGAAGATTGCGCAGGTGGCGGTGTTGCTGATCCATATCGACATCAGCGTCGCCGCCGCGACGATTGCCAGCCGTGTTCGCCACCACACGCCTCGCACGAAGGGCAAGGTGATCACCGCCCACGCGAAGCGGCGATCGAGGCCATGCCGCTGCATCGAAGCCGCGAGCATGAAGCCGCCGACGAAGAGGAAGAGCAGCGGATCGGCGTAGTGACGAAATGCGCTCGCTGCATCCGTCACACCGCACACGACGAGCAACGGCGCGACCATCAGCGCGGTCACCGCGACCGGGACGACCTCGCTGACCCACGCGATCAGCACCGCCGCAAAGATCGCGACCAGGTGATGCGCGCGCGGCTCGAGGGGGAGCGGCGCCAGCCACAGCGCTGCGAACGCGAGCGGCGCCAGGATTCCGCCCGCGATCCCCCGCACGCTCCTCGAAGTCGAGGTCGCGGAGTCCTTCGGCTGGGTCTGACTGATCTCCCGCATCCCCGCATGATGGGGGCGCCGAGGGCCACGAGCGGCCGTCCGGGGCCGCGCGCATGCCGTGGAGCCGCTTTCAAGACTCCGCTCGCTGGGTCGGCGCGGGACCCGCGGATTATCGCCGGCGCAGGGGCAGGCGGACGGTCGGAGCCAGACGCGACCAAGGCTCGGGGCGCTGAGCGCGTACCTCGACGCCGGCTCGATGCAGAGCAGTGGCAGCATCCCTCCCTGATGTCGAGCGGCAATGGCCGGCCTCGAGCGCGCCGTGGTGGTCATCGCTGACCGCTGACCACGCGACGAGGGCGCCGTACGAGCTCGGCGTCCGCGTCGGCAGCATCGGCTGTGAGGGGTGAGCATCCCGACCGAGGAACCGCTCGTGACCCTCGGCGAGCTCACCGTCGACGCTCCGCGAGGAAGCGTTCGAGGCCCGGCTCGCCGCTCAGGCGCTCGCCGTCACGGACGACGACGTTGTCCTCGCGTTGCCGAGGCTGCGTCGCCGTCCACGAGCAACAGGCGATAGAAACGCCACGGGACACTCGTCAGCGTGCGCGAGCTCGTGCCGACCACTGGCCGCGTCGGCCACCGCAGCAACAAGGATCAGGTGCTCGCCGCCAACGGCTGGGTGCTCTTCCACGCCGGTGACGCGATCTGGCGCGCGCGCCAGGATGGCCGCGACGTCGCTCCGATCGCAGCCGTGGCGAAGAACGCGGACATCGTGCGCTTCACCGTCGCTGGCGGCCAGGTCTACGCCGGCGTCGTCGTCCACGATCCGCCCCGCGAGCCGCGCGAGCGTCCCCATCATCCCCTCGACGCGCCCCGCAAACAGCGAGAACAGGTCCGCAGCCAGAAATCGAGGCCGCTCGTCGACGCCTTCTTCGCGTGGTGCGGCGAGCAGAGCGCCCGCGTCGAAGACGGCCGCCTGCCGCTCGACAATAACATCCCCGAGCGCAACCTTCGGCGCGAGGGTGTTGGCCGGAACGCCGAGGATCACGGGCTTGACCCGGACAGCAGCCAGCCCGAAGCCGGCACCGCGCCGAATCGCACGTAGGCCCATGCGAGCGCGCCGGTGATCGCCATCGCCGGAACGATGAACGCGAGGCCGGCGACGACGAGGCCGGCCCAGCGACGGCGCTCCCAGCCGATGTGGAGCGCCATCTCGGTGCTGTTCGGGCCCGGGATCAGGTTGGTCGTGCCGAGCAAATCGAGGGAACGCTCTTCGGTCAGCCACTTGCGGCGGTGATTCAGCGCGTAATTTCACCCGCCTGGGCATTGGCCCGCCGCGCATTCGGCCAGTGCGAGCGGCACCGCCGGATCGAGCAGATAACCGTCGTCGCGGGTCAGGAGCAGGGCACGTAAGCCGAGCGAACGCAGCTCGACGATCGCCATGCGGGCGCGGCGGAGCCCCGCCTCGTACATGACCTTCTCGCCGGGCCAGCCGACCTCGATCAGCGCGTCGGCGGTCGTCGCCGCGCCGGGCGCCGCGAGGCGGCGGGTCACGAGCTCCATGAAGACGCGGCGCACGGGCCCCCGCCGGCCGAGAGAGACCACCGGGCCGCCCGGAGCGGCGAACCATCGCGCCTCGGGACCGACCGTCCAGGCTCCGGCTGCCGCCGGCGCCGGGCTGCGGTCGCGCGGCCCGGCGAGCATTCGCAGGGCGGTGCGCACATGCATCGAGCGGCCGACGAACGGCTCGGTCCGCTGGATGCGGGCCGCCAGCGAGCGCGCGAGCTCCGGATCGCCCGGCACGGCCCGGCGACGATCGAGCGCGCCGCGCAGAAGGTCGAGCGCCGCCAGATAGGCCGGCTGGCCGACGTGATCGAGTCGCACGGACGCGCGATCGAAGGCCTCCAGCGCCCGCTCGGTCGCGCCGAAGGTCGCCTCGAACGCGCCGAAGAAGCCGCGGAACAGGCCCTCGTAATAGGGCAGGCGCACGGCGTCGAGGATCATGAGCCCGCGCTCGTAGGCGCGGCGGGCCTCGTCGGCGGTGCCCTCGATATCGGCGAGCGCCTCTTCGTGCGCCAGCGTCGCGAAGTAACACTGGCAGAGCGCCTCGAACACGACGTCGCCGGCCTCGCGCATACACCGGAGGCAAGCCTCGTAGTAAAAGCGGGCCTCCTCGAAGCGACCCGCCTCCTGATCGAGGTGTGCGAGCTTCGCCAGCGCGATCCCTTCCGACCAGCGATCACCGAGCTCGGCGGCGATCCTCCGCCCGGCCTCGGTGTCCGCGCGCGCAGCCTCGTTCTGGCCCAGGTTACCGCGCGCGATCCCCAGCATGATCCGCGTCGAGCCCTCGGTCCGCCGGCTGCTCCCGCCAGCATGCAGCCGCAAGCTGTGCTCACCGGCGCTGACGGCCTCCTCGAGCCGCGACGCCTGGTGCAGGCGCAACGCCAGGTAGGCCCGGCCCTCGCCCCCGAGGGCGGCGTCACCCCGTGCGGCGGCCCGCGTCACCGCGCGCTCGAGCACCTCGAGGCTGAGGGTGAGCTGTCCGGTCCACCCGAGCGCCTCGCCGCGGACCAGCGAGGCCTGGATCCGCAGCGGCTCGGGGGCCGCGACGGCGAGCGGTTCGGCGGCGTCCAGCAGGGCGAGCAGCTCGGCGAAGCGGCCTTGCTGGCTCAGCGGCGCGTCGAGGCAGAGCGCCAGCCGCAGCGCGTCGACGGCGGCCGCGGGATCGCCGGTGCGAGCCCGCGCGAGCTCGCGGGCGCACGCGACTTGCAGGTTGACCTGCTCCTGCATCAGCCGGCGGCGCGCCGTCACGTCGCCCCGGCTGCGCACGGCCCCGGCCCACCCCTCGGCGCGCGTCAGGTAATAGCGGGTGTGGCGCTCCCCGGCGGCGGCGCGAACGGGCGGGTCCAGGCGCTCGTGGGCGAACACGCGGATGCTCTCGAGCAGGGAGAGCCGCTCCTCGCCGGGGTCGGCACCGGGTTGGATGGTGATCAGCGAGCGATCGCGCAGACCACGGAGGAGGGTCAGGGGCGCGGTTCCGGGCGGCCCGGCGATCACCTGCTCCGCGGCGTCGAGGGTGAAGCCGGACGCGAACAGCGAGCACTGGGCGAGCGCGCTGCGGCTGGGGTCGTCGAGCATCCGCCACGAGGCGTCGATCGCCGCGCGCAGACTCTCGTGACGCGACCGCAGGCCGCCCGGCGGCGCGACATCAAGCAGCGGACCGAAACGGGCGAGCACCTCGGCCGGCGAGAGCACGCCGACGTGCGGGGCGGCGAGCTCGATCGCCAGCGGCAGTCCGTCGAGCGCGCGCACCAGCGCGGCCAGCTCGCCGGGGTGACGCGCGAGCGCTCGCGCCGAGCGGGCCCGTGCCAGCATCAACGCGACCGCCTCGGTCTCGAGCACGGCCTCGCCGCTGGCCCCCTCCGCCGGAAGCTCGAGCGGCGGCAGCTCGATCAGCGCCTCGCCGCCGACCCCGAGCGGCTCGCGCGAGGTGACGAGCAGGTGCAGCTGAGGCACCCGCACACACAGCTTCGACAGGGCCCGGCGCGCGTCGGCGTCGAGGTCCTCGGCGTTGTCGAGCAGCAGCAGCAGCGGCCGGCGGCGCGCCAGCGCGGCGACCAGAACCTCCGTCGACGCGGCGGCCGCGACCAGGCCGAACGTACCGACGAGCGCCGCTCGCAGGGTCTGCTCGCGGCGCACGCCGGTCGCGTCGCAGAACCAGGTGCCGCCAGGAGGTGGGGCGGCGAGCCGCTCGGCGTGCCGCATCGCCAGGCGCGTCTTGCCGACCCCGGGCGGTCCGACGACAGTCACGAGCCGGGCCCCGCGGACGAACGCCTGCTCGACCTCTGCGAGCGCGCCGGCGCGGCCGATGAAGCTCGCCACCCCGGCGGCGAGCGGCGGCGGCGGCTGGGCCTCTGGGGCGGACTCGCCCGCGAGCGCCTCGACGTCGCTGCGGCGATACAGGCGATAGCCGTTGACCGGGTGACGATAGGCGCGCAGCTTGCCGGTCTGGTCCCAGCGGCGCAGCGTGACCTCGCTGATCCCGAGCAGCTCGGCTGCCGATTTGATCATCAGCAGATCGTCCCGCGATTGAACCATCCCCCATGTATAGCAGGGTGCCAGCCCGAGGACCGGGCGGAAGACCAGCGCTCGATCACTGGATAAGTCCGGTACGCCGGTGAAACCCGGCGCCCGCCGGCCGGGTCTGACGAATACTCGGCTCACCGGTGGCCCTCGGCGCCCGCTCTTCAGCCACATCGACGCGCCACATCGACGCGCCACCACGCCTCTGGTGCCAGCGAGGCGTCGCATCGTCCGCGACCGTCATCCGGGCGCCTCGCTCGCCCGACGCTCCTGAACCCCCGACCCGACTCTCGCCGGGTCGGGAGCCGGACCGGGCCCAGGGCGGGCCAGGTCAACGGCCTGCGCTCACTGGCAGTCGGAGCCCTGCTCGTGGTCGACGCCGTCCTCGGTGACAGTCAGCTCCGCATCCACGGGCGCGTAGCAGATCCCCGCGGCCTCGTCGTACCCGGATTCCTCGACGGAGGAGCTCACGGCCTCCTCCTCGTACACGCAGTCCCGGCAGATCTTGCAGGCGTCCGGATCCTCCATGCACACCGGGGCGCTGCAGCAGGGGGCCGCCTGGGCGAAACGCGCGTCGAACAGGGTCGCGCCGAAGGACAGAACGACGGCGACCAGAGCGAATGATTGAGTAAAGCGCATACAATTATCCTCCTTCAATTTCTCTCGATGGCACACAAGCGACCTTTTGTCGCGAAACGAATCGCTCGAGAATCGGGCGGTTCGTAAATCAAGCTATTCTATTGGGTGTCCCGCGGGTCGCGGCGGCGGACGCCGGGGATCGGTGCTCCAGGTCCATGGAAACCATACAACTTGACTATGGATGACACGGCCGGCAACCTGCCGTATCCTGAATCGCCGTTCGGTCGACCAAGCCCGCGGCGAAACCTCATTTCGATGTCATCATACTCCGACGCCTCGAGCATTGCTCGCCAGACCTTGCCAAGATTTGTCGCCCCACCGACACGCGAGCGGGGAGTCGTGCGGATCATGGAACAGACCGCCCCGACGGACTGGCGACGGCGAGGTGTGGGCCCCTCGGCGACCGCCCGGATCTCCCTCCTGGGGGCCGCGCGCCCCGATGGGCTGAGCTGCGATCAGGGTGATCAACGCTCGCGGCTTGCGCCGAACCCGGAGCGCCCGAAAACAGCCCGGGCGAATCTGCCGCGAGCGCCCCGGACGCGCCGGCACTCGCGGAGCCCGGTCGGCCGCCGCCCGCGACGGTACCATCGGGGCACGATGACACCAATCGTATCCCCGTCACCACAACCATCCGCGCCGAGCAGGACGATGGGCGTCAGACAATCGAAGGCACCGTCAACGCCCGAGCTACCCGCGCCGTCGAGCGCGACGACATCACCATCGATGACGAGTCCGTGCTTGCCCGCCTGGAGAGCAGCGACCCGCGTATCGCTGATGCCGCCTCGCGCGCTCTTCGAGATGCAGCGCTCCAGGCCGCCCGAGAGGCGGCTCTGCACACCGAGCTCGACGACCTCGATGTGGCCGCCAGCACTGGCGTTGTCCGCGTTCGAGATGGCGTTGACGTGTGGTTCTGCTGGGAGGCGGCGAAGGACCGGACCTGGAATGCCGCAGTCTCCGGGGCGATCGACATCGATTACAGCATCTTCTGCGGCGCCATCGACGGTGCTGTGCTCTCCGCGGACGGCTGGGACCGCGGGACGGCTGAGGAGCAGACCCGCCTCCGCGAGGCCGCGATCGCGGCGGGCTTGCGCGAGGAGTAATTTGTCGTGGTGCGCGCGGCTCACCTCCGCACACGAGCTTCCTGGGCTGACGGGGCTCCTGGCGTGGCGCTGGGAGGTCGACGGCGGCGGCGGCGTGCGGACCTGGCAACTTCTCCGCTGATCGGCTCGTGGGCCCGCGGGCCGAGTCTCGCCGGTCGAGACGACGACCGACGGCGCGACCGGAGCGAACAAATCGCGGGTGAAGGCTTGATTTCGTCCCGCGTGTGCCCGCACGCGTGGGGATCGAGACCGACCTCGCCGCCGAGCGCCAGCTCGACCTCGCCGCGGCACGCTCCTGCTGACGCCCCCGCGCTCGGTCGCGCCGTGGCCGGGCATCCCGGCGGCGCCGTACGCCGCGCCGTGTTGTTCGGTCACCAACGCCACCTACGAGCGGCTCCTGCGCCAGACCGCATGAAAGTGTTTGCTGGTTCCATTGGCTAGTCCGCCTGGCCCGCCCTATTATCATGCGCGACACGGACCTGTGGAGGCCCGAGCGACTGTGTACCCCATTTCCGCCGACATCAGGGCCTGACGCTGCGATCACATGAGCCAACGCCGCACGAAAAGGCGACCCAGCCAAGGCCATCGCATATCTCCGGGTCAGCACGGAAGAGCAAGTCGCTGGACTTGAAGGACAGCGGCATGAGCCTGCTCGATGGGCGGCATCCAAAGAGCTCTTCATTGTCGCCGTCTTCGAGGACAAGGACGTCTCTGGCGCGACCCCCTGGGCCGAGCGACCGGGCCTTCAAGCTGCCATCGCCGCCTTGCGTGCCCACAAAGCGGGTGCGCTGGTCGCTGCCAAGCGAGACAAGTTCGCTCGCGACCCGAAGTGGATGCAGGGCGACACCGGCAAGACCAACTGGCCGATGTGGAAGCGCAGCTCGCGGCGGGTCGTTCTGGCGGAAGTTGTTGAGGCCGGGCGTCGTGATCGAGATCGGCGGCGACCGCGGTGATGGATTCGAACAGGAGGCGGGCGCGACCATGGCCCGCGCTCAGGGACAGGATGTCCCCAGCGGCAAACGTTCGTGCGCCCGCGTCGTGCTGCTTTCGGGGCAGCGGCCGACGCGCGGCAGACAAAGACCGCTCGATTCCGCGCAAAGCCGAGAACCGTTTCCAAGCCCGACTCCGGCTTGGTGTTGCAAGTGTCTGAGAACACGAGGGTTCCCTGTACGACCCAGACCGTGACGCAGGCGGCGGTCGGCGTCGGCACTGGACGCGAATGATTGCTCGGCCACACTCGGAGCCGAACACGTGGTCGTTCAATCGTTCCCCCGTCCGCTCTCGTCGCCGGAGTCGCTCCTCGTGCCGAAAGCCCAGCCCAATCCGACGGAGAGCCTCACGTTCTGGCAGGACGCGCTCGCCTGGCGAGGCGCGGTCATGGCGAAGGTCCTGCCGAGGACCGCGCTGTTCGGCGTCTACGCGTGCTTCGTCTCGCTCCTGCACCTGTGGTCCCCCTGGGAGGGCGCCGATCCGGTCCATCTCGGCTATGCGGGCGGGTTCTTCGCGCTGCTCCTCACGCTGCGCACCAGCACCGGATACGAGCGCTGGTGGGAGGCGCGGAAGCTGTGGGGCGGGATCGTCAATCAGTCGCGCAGCCTCGCTATCAGCGCCGTGGAGTACGGGCCCAGGGACCGCGTCTGGCGCCAGCAGTTCGTCCGCTGGTCCGCGGTCTTCTGTCACGCTGCCCGTCAGACCCTCACCGGCGAGGACGACGCAGAGGCGCTCACGCGGGTGCTGGGCGATCCTCCGGCCGCCCGCGAACTACTCGCCGCCCGACACATGCCGAGCCGCGTCGTCGGCCGGCTCGCCCGCCTACTGCGCCAGGCTCGGGAGCAAGGCGGCCTCGACGGCTTCGACCTGTTGGTGATCGACCGCGAGCGCGCGGCGCTCATCGAGCACATCGGCAGTTGCGAACGGATCCTGCGGACCGCGCTCCCACGCGTGCATAGCATCAAGCTCCGAAGGTTCATCTTCCTCTATTTGCTCGGCTTGCCGCTCGCGCTCGAGACCTCGCAGGTGTGGGTGACGCCGCTCATCACGATGCTGGTCGCGTATCTCCTGTTCGCCATCGATCAGATCGGACACGAGCTCGAGAACCCCTTCGACACCGGGCGGGCGAGCCACCTGCCGCTGCGAGCGATTTGCAGCGCGATCGAGGCCGATTTGATGACGCTGCTCGCGGACGACGAACGCGCCGGTGTATGACCCTGACGTGCGAACCAGGAACGAGCCGTGCCCCGCGACGAGAATGGCGGCGGTCGCTCGCGCGCGCTCGCTGCGCCGCTCCGCACGGTTCGGCCTCTGCCGCCCCACCGGGCACGACATCTCCCAACGCTCCGGATCATTCACCGGGCCGCGTTCGACCTCACCCACAGATCGTGCTCGAACCACCGACGGCATGAACGAGTTCAGCATGTCTCCCAGCCCGAACACGAAGGACGGCCTCGGCCTCGTGGGGTGGATACCGATCGCGGGCGCAAGTCCTGCCCCATTTGGCCCGCTGCCCGAGCGGTCGAACCGACGGCGGCAAGCCCATGAGCGTCACGCCGGGGCAGCATCACCGCGATCCCGGCCGGTAGGCGACATCGCAGACCCCGGGCACGACGACGGTCACGACGGCGACGCTCGCATGTTCATGTCCAGAGGACCACTATGACCCGGAGGAGCCCGCGATGAAACGCTTGCGTCCCCGCTGGGACCTGGGACTGCGCAGCCTGCTGAGACACGAGTGGCGCCCGCTGGTCTCGCGCGACCACCTCCGCGCCGACCTGATCGCCGGCGTGACCGTCGCATGCGCCGCGGTGCCGCTGTCGCTGGCGATCGCGCTGGCGTCGGGTGTCACGCCGGGCGCCGGGCTCGTCACCGCGATCGTCGCCGGGGTCGTCTGCGCCCTGTTCGGCGGCATGCCCCTCGCCATCAGCGGTCCGGCCGTCGCGATGACCGTGCTGACCGCCGCGATCGTCGAGACGCACGGCATCAGCGGGCTGATGCTCGTCGTGTGCGTGTGCGGCGTGCTGCAGCTCGTCACCGGCGTATTCCGACTCGGACGCTTCATCTGGTTCGTGCCCGTCCCCGTCGTCCTGGGATTGACGGCAGGCATCGGCGCGCTCGTCGTGGTCGCGCAGCTACCACGCGCGCTCGGCCTGCCGCCGCCCCATGCGTCGCATATCGTGGATGTCGTGCGACACATCGGTCAATACGTCGGCGACGCGGAGGCGTCGGCGATCGCGCTCAGCGCTGCGGCTGCGGCGGTCACGCTCTTGCTACCCTGGTGGCTGCCGCAAGCGCCCGCAGTGTTCGTGGCCGTGGCCATACCGACGCTGCTCGCGGCGATCCTGCACCTGGACTCGCCGACGCTAGGCGCACTCCCGCCGTCGCTCCTCGCGTCGCAATTACCCACATTCCCGGTCGAGGGCCTCCTCTCGCTGCTCACCGCGTCGCTCATGCTCTACGCCCTGGCGTCGGTCGAGACGCTGTTCTTGTCGGCGGCGGTCGACCCGCGGGTTCCCGTCGCACGTCACGACCCCGACCAGGAGTTGATCGGGCAGGGACTCGGCAACCTCGCCGCCGCGCTCTCCGGCGGCCTCCCGATCAGCGGGGCCATCTCGCGCACGGCCCTCAACGTCCAGGCCGGCGCCAGGACTCGCCGGGCCGCCCTTGTACAGTCCGTCGCCCTGCTCGCGACCGTCCTTGTGCTCGGGCCGGTGCTCGGCCGGATCCCGCTCGCCGCGCTCGCGGGCGTCCTCGTCGCCGTCGCGCTGCGGATGCTGAACCCGCGCGAGTTCCTCGGGCTATTGCGGGCGTCACGGACCGACGCCGCGATCTGTGGCGTCACCTTCGCGGCGCTCGTGCTCGGCGACCTGCTGTTCGACGTGCGGACGGGCTTCGGAGCGGCGTTCGCGATCGCGGTGGTCCGGATCGTCCAGATCAAGGTGGCGGTCGAACCCGCCGACCAGCCCGACACCGCTCGTGTCGTTCTTCGCGGATCGATCACGCGTCAGTCGTCCCTGTACATCGAAGCGCTGCGGGCCGAGGTCGAGCTGCTTCCGGCCCGCGGCGCGGTTATCTTCGAGCTGCACGAGGTGACCGCGCTGGACCCCTCGGGCGCGGCGATGCTCGCGCGGTTGTTCACCGACATCGATACGCGCGGAAGGACGATCGCTATCGTCGGCCTGGCGGAGACGCACGTCGCACAGCTCGTCGCGGCCGACCCGGGCGGTCGTATCGCCGCGCGCATGGCCGCCACCGAGACCGACGTGCTGCGTCTGCTCAGCCCGGATCACGTGACCCGACCGATCGAGCGCCTGATCGCCGGCGCGCAGCGGTTCCAGCAGAGCCCTGGCCGGCGGCGCCGCCTGCTGATCGAGCGGCTAGCGAAGGCGCAGGACCCCCACACCCTGTTCATCAGCTGCGCCGACAGCCGGGTCGTCCCGACGCTGCTCACCTCGACGGACCCCGGCGAGCTGCTCCAGGTGCGCAACCTCGGCAACATCGTACCGCCGTCCGGCGACGCCGCCATGCCCGCGGAGGGCGCCGCCGTCGAGTACGCGCTGACGCGCCTGCGCATCACCGAGATAGTCGTGTGCGGGCACTCCGGGTGCGGCGCGATGACGGCGCTGCTGACACGCGACCTGGCGGCAGGGATGCCCTCGGTCGCCGAATGGCTCCGCCCGGCCGCAGCGCTGCTCGCCCGGCTGCCGGCCGACGCGACGCCGGCCGACGCCGCTATGGCCAACGTCGTGCTCCAGCTCGAACATCTCCGGACCTACCCCATCGTGCGCGAGCGGCTGGCCGCCGGACAGCTGCAGCTGCACGGCTGGTATTACGATATCGGCGTGGGGGCGCTCTCCGCATGGGACGACGATTCAGAGCAGTTCGTGGCGCTCGTCGGGGCCACTCCCTTGTCTGCATCCGATCTCGCAGCGGATGTCGAGCGTGTTGATCTTGCATGACTGGATCCAAGATCGGATGGCCGGCTGGCCGGAACCGTCGGTCCTCTACCAGCAACGCAGCTGGATATCGATCCTCGCCCGGGCGCTCGCCGTGTTGCATGGCTTGGACAGGTGCCTTCGTCGTCCTATGGTCCATCATGCTCGACCTTTTCAAGCTCCACCACCACGACGACCTGGCCGCCACCGCCGGGCCCGATGCCGGCGCCAGTTCAACAGATCATCATCCAACCCAGGCACGGAGTCACGGTCAGCCAGCTTATCCTGATCGTGATCGGCGTCCTCGGCGCTGCTGTGGTCGGCGTGTTCGCGGTATGCGTGCTTGCGGTCGATGCGGGAACCAAGGCGGTGCAAGCATCCGCCGCGCAGGCGTCGGGGCCGGCTCCCGTTCCCGACGCGACCGTAGCGGTCAACTACCCATCGGTACCGGCCCCACTACCTGCAGCGCCCGCTGCGGCACCGGCCGTGGTGCTGGCTGCACGCCCGCGACGTGAGGTGGTGTACGCCCAGGTTTACAGGCATCATGGCTGCCCATGCACGGACCGCCTGCTGACGACGGGCGCGGAGGTGTGCTTCGCGGCGGTCGCGGCGAGGTCGGCACCGCGCTCGGGAGCGACGACTCGAGCCGCGACTGGAACAGCCGGGCCAGGCTCGCGGCATCCCCTCGCCGAGGCCCAGGCGCTCCCGATGCAGCTTCAGGGTGCCCGCCTCGAGGTCGCCGCGGATCTTGGCCAGCCGCCGCGCGGCCGTGGAGCGGTGGACCCGGAAGGTCGCGCCGAGCCCGTCGAACTCAGGCGCGGCATCAAGCACCGGATCGCATGGGCCCGAAGTCTCCGCGGCGCGGTTCGTGTAGGCTGTGCCGATGGCCATGACCATGACCGTTTTCCTCGTGCTCGTCGCCGCCCTCGCGGGAGGCGTGGTCTTCGGCCTCGCAAGCGGCGAGAAGAAGGCATACGAGCGCGTCCGTAGCGAGGGGCAACGCTACGTCGCGGTCATCAAGGACTTCGGGCACATGCGGGGCGACCGGGGCAAGGCGTCGCTCCTGCTGAAGATCGAGGCTCCATCGGGTCCGGTCGGAAGGCGGCTGATCGTGCCGCTCCAGGGCGCGGTGACCTGGGACTTCATCACCACGGCGCGCGTGACCGAGCGGCCGGTGCACGTGCAGTGCCTCCTGGACCCGAACATCGAGGAGGCCGTGCGCCAGTACGGCTTCCTCCTCGAGGAAAGTCCTTGAGCGCGCGCGCGAGGTGGCGGCGGTCGGGTCTGGCGACCGCGCGCGCGACCGCGACGCGCGGATGAGCGTGACGGTGACGTCGCGCGACGTGGAGCGGGTGACCGAACGGCGTGAGGTGTCGGTCACGCCGTCCCGTCGCGGGCCCCGCCTCGTCACCCGCGCTCCTGGTCGACAGGCACCTTGGCTCGACTGTGACCCCCGCGGCTCCCGGCGCGCCCCGCGGTCGCCCGGGCGGGGCATGGAGGAGCCAGCACGGGAACCGCATCGAGCGTACCCGCCCGGCGCTCCCTCCTCGCTCGGGCGCAGACATTGGGGTTCTTGCCGACGCTGTAGCCTCACCGCCGCTCGCCGCCCACCTGAGGTGCTCCTTGTCGAGTGGACGGAACAGGCGGCCAGCGAACTCGCGGGGCCGAGTCCGGACGAGGAAAGGCTTGAGGAGATGCGCGCCGTGGTCCGAGAGTTCGTGCTGAGGAACAAGCCCAAGCTGCTCGCCATGATCTGTATTGGCTCAGCGTGAATGCAACCGAGGGAGGTGCGGCTTACGGACTTGCGGGTGGGCAGGTCTGGTTGGGATGATGGTGGGTTTGGTGTCGGCGAGCAAGTTCTCGGCGTTGACGGCGGAGCTCTCGAGCGGCCTCGAGTTTGCGGTCGCGTTCGACGAAGATCGCAGCTTCGCGGCAGCGAGCTTGTCGACCGGCGCAATGTAGCCGATGGCACTGTGGAGGCGGCGGGCGTTGTAGTGCTCGACGAAGTCGGCGGTGACGCGACGGGCCTCGTCGATCGTCGATGGCGCTGCGGGCCGTAAGGCCGTGGACTTGAACGTTTTGTGCCAGCGTTCGAGCTTGCCGTTGGACTGCGGGTAGCCGGGTGAGATCCGGACGTGGGTCATGCCGGCGACGCGGATGAACTCCTTGAAATCGCGGGCGATGAACTGGGGGCCGTTGTCGGTGACGATGCGGGGCCGCGCCCCGGGGAACAGCTCCCGGGCGCGCTGCAGGATGCACTCGACGTCGCGCTCGGTCATCGGCTCGCGGAGGTCCCAGTGGACGATGTAACGGCTGTAGCCGTCGAGCACGCTGCACAGGTAGTAGAACGTGCCGGCGAGGTTGATGTAGGCGATGTCGACGTGCCAGTGGCGGTGCGGGCCGTCAGGCTGCTGGAAGCCCGTGCCCTTCTTCGAAGGGCCGCGCTGCCAGCGATCGAGGCGGCCAGGCCAGCCGAGGCAGTACATCCCAAGTGCCCGGTTACGCTCGTCGCCGACGCGTACGTCGAGGGTATTTGCAGACGCCTTTACCGCAAGGTCGGCATCCGCATGAAGACGGGCCCACACGCGCTGCGGCACGGAGCAATCCAGCAAATGAGCCCGGCCGGGGTCCCCCTCGACGTCATCCGGCAGATCACGGGGCACGCGGACTTCCGGATCTTGCAGGAGTACCTCCACGACGATGTGGAAGCGACGGGCATGGTCAGCTCGAGGTTGGCCGACTTCATTTCGACCACGACGCAACTGCGTTCGGAGAAATACTGGCGAAGCCCTCTGGCGCGGAAGTGCACATCCTCGCCAAAGCTCGCCAGCGGTAGGGTAGCTGCCCTTCCGAAGAGAGACACCTGTAAACGCGACGTAAACCGGCGGTAATTCCGCGCCGAGTCCCGTTGCTCGCGTCATGGCCGTTTGCTAGGTACGTGCAACGAACGCATGGCTCTGCCTCGCTTCCTGGCGCCGCTCCTGACCGTCGTGCTCCTCGGCGCGGGTGGTTATTATGCTTATCAGCGCTTCGCCGTCGCCGAGGCGCCGAAGATCGAGTATCGGACGCAGCCGGTCGAGCGCACGCGGCTGACGGCGACGGTCACGGCGAGCGGCACGCTGTCGCCGGTCAAGACGGTGGCGGTGGGCAGCCAGGTGTCAGGGCGGATCGTCGAGCTGTACGCCGACTTCAACTCGGAGGTGAAGAAGGGCGACGTGATCGCCCGCATCGACCCGAGCCTGTTCCAGTCGGACCTGATGAAGACGAAGGCGAGCTACAAGTCGTCGCAGGCGGCGGTGACGCGGGCGATCGCCGACCGCGAGAACGCGCGCATCAACCTCGAGCGCGCGAAGCAGCTGTTCGCCGACAAGGTCGCGCCGCAGGCCGAGGTCGACGCCGCGGACGCGGCCTACAAGGTCGCCAAGGCCAGCGTGGAGTCGGCGCAGGCGGCCCTGGCGGTGGCCAAGGCCGCGATCGACACCGCCGAAGTCAACCTGCTCTACACCACCATCCTGTCGCCGATCGACGGGGTCGTGATCTCGCGCGACGTGTCGGTCGGGCAGACGGTCGCGGCCTCGCTGTCGGCGCCGCAGCTGTTCTCGATCGCCGAGGACCTGCGGGCGATGGAGGTCCACACCAACGTGGCCGAGTCCGACGTCGGCGCGCTCAAGCAGGACATGAAGGTCCGCTTCACCGTCGACGCCTACCCCAACGAGCGCTTCTTCGGCACGGTGGCGCAGATCCGCAACTCGCCGCTGACGCTGCAGAACGTGGTCACCTACGACGCGGTGGTCCGCGTCGACAACGACGAGCTCAAGCTGCGCCCGGGCATGACCGCGAGCGTGACGTTCATCGTCGACGAGCGCCGCGACGCGCTGGCTGTCCCCAACGCGGCCCTCCGCTTCACGCCGTCCGACCCGAAGATCGCCGCGCTGGCCCCCAAGCCCGAGGGCGAGCGCGGCGGCAGGCGCGGCGGCAAGCGCAGCGAGGAGCTCGACGAGACCAAGCTCGAGGAGGCCAAGGCCGAGGACCCCAAGCTCGCCGCCGTCGACGCGAAGGCCGAGGCCGCGGACAGCAGGAGCGTCGCGGCGGACGCGAAGGCCGAGGCGAAGACCGACACCAAGGCGGCCGACAGCAAGGCCCCCGACGCCGGCCCGATCGAAGGCAAGGCCGCCGAGGCCGGCCCCGGCGACGCCAGGGCGGAGAAAGGCGAGCGGCGGCGGCGGCGGGGCCAGAGCTCCGAGCTCGCCAACAACCGCACCGTGTGGGTGCTGGTCGACGGCCAGCCGAAGCCGGTGCAGGTCCAGATCGGGATCACCGACGGCTCGATGACGGAGATCGTCGGCGGCGAGCTGGCCGAGGGGATGCAGGTGATCGTCGGCGCGACCGGGGGCGAGCCGGTGACGAAGGCCGCCTCGGCGTCGCCGTTCAACCCGATGGGCGGCGGCGGCGGCCGTGGCGGCGGCGGCGGCGGTCGTCGCGGCGGGTTCTGAACGAGGAGCGCGACGATGACCGAGCCGATCCTCGAGGCCACCGATTTGGTCAAGACCTACAAGATGGAGGACGTCGAGGTCCGGGCGCTGCGCGGCGTGTCGCTGGCGGTGCGGCCGGGCGAGTTCGTCAGCATCATGGGCACCTCGGGCTCCGGCAAGTCGACGATGATGAACATCCTCGGCTGCCTCGACCGCCCGACGTCCGGCAGCTACAAGCTGGCCGGCCGCGAGGTGTCGAAGCTCGGGCGCGGCGACCTGGCCACCGTGCGCAACAAGGTGCTCGGCTTCGTGTTCCAGAGCTTCAACCTGCTGGCCCGCACCAGCGCGCAGGAGAACGTCGAGCTGCCGATGGTGTACGCCGGCGTCGGCGCGGCCGATCGGCGCGAGCGGGCGATCGCCGCGCTCGAGAAGGTCGGGCTCGGCAAGCGGCTCGACCACACGCCGGCCCAGCTCTCGGGCGGCCAGCAGCAGCGCGTCGCCATCGCCCGCGCGATCGTCAACCGGCCCAAGGTCATCCTCGCCGACGAGCCGACCGGCAACCTCGACTCGCGCACGAGCATCGAGATCATGGCGCTGTTCCAGGAGCTCGGCCGCTCGGGCATCACCATCGTCCTCGTCACCCACGAGCCCGACATCGCCGAGTTCACCAGCCGCGTCGTGATGATGCGCGACGGCAAGGTGCTGTCCGACGTCACGCAGACGCCGGTCGACGCCCGCGAGGCGCTGGCCAACTTGAAGGAGGGGGAATGAACCTCTTCAGCACGTTCCGCGTGGCCGTGCTGGCGCTCTTGCTCAACAAGATGCGCTCGTTCTTGACGGTGCTCGGCATCATCATCGGCGTCGGCTCCGTGATCGCGATGGTGGCGATCGGCGAGGGCGCCAAGGCCGAGGTCCAGCGGGCGTTCGACAAGATGGGCACCAACCTGCTGGTGATCCGCTCCGGCTCGGCGCAGACCAGCGGCGTGCGCGGCGGGGCCGGCTCGCAGCCGACGCTGCTGTGGACCGACGTCGACGCGATCCGCAAGGAGACGCTCTACGTCACCAAGGTCGCGCCGAGCCTGCGCCAGAACGTGCAGATCCTCGGCGAGGGCAAGAACTGGACGACCTCGGCCGAGGGCACCACGCCGGAGTACTTCGAGATCCGCAACTGGACCTTCCAGTACGGCGGGCCCTTCAACGAGCAGGACGTCACCACCAAGGCCAAGGTCGCGGTGCTCGGCGGGACCGTCGTCGACAACCTGTTCGGCAACCCGGCCGACGCCGTCGGCGCGACGGTGCGGATCAACAACGTGCCGTTCGAGGTCATCGGCGTGCTCGCGCGCAAGGGCCAGTCGGCCAACGGCATGGACGCCGACGACGTGGTGATGGTGCCGGCCGGCACGTTCGCGGCCAAGGTCCAGGGCGGCCTGCGGCAGTACCTCGGCGGCAGCATCTACGTCGGCGCCGCCACGCCCGACGACACCCGCCGGGCCCAGGCCGAGATCACGGCGCTCCTGCGCGCCCGCCACAAGCTCCGCGACGACGAGCCCGACGACTTCACCGTCAGCAGCCTGGCCGAGGCGGCCAGCGCCCGCCAGGAGGGCACCGAGACGATGACCCGCCTGCTCGCCGGCATCGCCCTCGTCAGCCTGCTGGTCGGCGGCATCGGCATCATGAACATCATGCTGGTCAGCGTGACCGAGCGGACGCGGGAGATCGGCCTGCGCATGGCGATCGGCGCCCGCCCGGGCGACATCCTGGTCCAGTTCGTGATCGAGGCGGTGGTGCTGGCCTCGGTCGGCGGCCTCCTCGGCGTCGCGCTCGGCTTCGGCGTCGCCACCTACCTGTCGAACGAGTTCGGCTGGGCGACCAAGATCGACCCGCAGATCGTCGCCCTCGCCCTCGGCAGCAGCGCGCTGGTCGGCGTCGGCTTCGGCCTCTACCCCGCGCACAAGGCCTCGCGCCTCGACCCGATCCAGGCGCTCCGCTACGAGTAGCTCGCCTGTCCGATCGGGCATGTCCTCCGGGGCATCGTGCGAAAACGTGCCTGCCCCGCCCGGCGTCGCGGCGGGGCCGGCGCGGGCGTGGCGTGCGGGCGTCGGGTATAGTCGGAGTCGATGCCCGTCGCCCCGCCGACCGACCTCGATCAGATGTTGCAGGTGCTCGCCGACGGCGGCGAGCAGGCCCGCGAGCACCTGCTCGACCACCTGCGCGTGCTGGTGTCGCAGGGCTCGCCGGCGGCGTTCTCGCTGCGCGCGGCGCTGGTCAAGATCCTCTCGGCCGACTCGGGGGGGCGCGTCGACGACGAGGAGCACCCCGGCTCGTGGACCCGCTCGTGGCAGATGTCGGCGCTGGTCGTGGTCGCCGGCGACGACGCCGAGGCCCGCGCGCTGATGGACCTGGCCACCGACCGCGCCCGCGAGCCCAACCGGTGGGTCCGCTACTGGACGCTGGTGACCGCCAACGAGCGCAAGGAGCACCACGCGTGGACCCTGACGCGCGCGCGCGCGCTGGCCGAGGACACCGGCGAGCGCCTGCAGCTGCGCTGCCTCGGCTGGGCGCTGCTCGCGGCCGACCACGAGGACCGCGACGCGGTCGCGGCGCTGCTCTGGTGCATCGACGGCGCGCCGCAGCCGGTGCCGGCGGGCAATCGCTACCTGGTCGAAGGGCCAGTCGACCCGACGCACGCCCAGAGCGCGGCGCTGCGGGCGCTGCGGGCCACGCCGCTGGCGCAGGCGTTCGACCGCGTGCAGGCGATCGTCGACGCCGCCCCGTTCGCCTCGTACACCTGGGACGCGGTGTCGGTGATGGCGCGCTTCGGCGGCACGTCGCGGGCGGCCGAGGCGTCGCACACGCTGGCGCGCTTCGTCGTCACCAACCGGCGGCGGCGCGAGTACTACGACATGGTCGGCCTGGCGGTGCGGGCGATCGGCCGCCTCGGCATCGCCCAGACCGACCTGCTGATGGCGGAGCTCGACAGCGCCAGCCCCGGCGTCGCGTTCGAGGCCGCCGGCGCGCTCGAGCTGCTGCTGACCACCCCGCGCGCGGTCGAGCGGATCCTCGACGTCGCCACCGCCAGCGCCGACCGCGACGACAAGCTGGCGTCGGCGCTGCGCAGCATGCAGCGCGGGGCGGTGGTCGAGACCCTGGCGGCCGGGCTGCGCTGCGGCAACATGACCCGAGAGTCAGCCGCGCGCCGGCTGCTGATCGAGCTCGGCGGCTCGGTGGCGCTCGACCGCCTGCAGATCCGCCACCAGGACCTCGAGAGCCGGCGCAAGGTGGTGGCCGACCTCGACGACCGCCAGCGCGAGCACATCCGCTGGATCGCCCTCGGCGACGGCGTGGCCACCTGGATCTCGGTCGGCATGTGGATCGTGGTGTTCCTCGTCGGCGTCACCGCGATCTCGGCCGGCCTGCTGCTGACCTTCCGCCAGGGCTACGACGCGTTCCAGGCGCTCGTGCTGGCCGGCGCCGGCACCGTGTTCACCCTGCTCGGCAAGGTCGGCTTCCAGGGCCGCCTGGTCGAGGTCGCGGGCGCCCGCGCGGCCGCTCGCCTCGCGGTGTTCACCGGCTACCAGCGCCGCCTGCAGCAGGTCGACCTGGTGCTCGCGCAGCGCTTCATCGACGGCGTCCAGGTCAGCGCCGAGGACCTGCGCGAGCTGTCGGCCCTGGTCTCGACCGCCCAGACCGAGGCCCAGTCGTCCCTGCTCGCGCTGATCCCGAGCGACAAGGAGGCCGACGCGCTGCAGAAGCGGCTGGCCGCGCTGCAGGGCGGCGAGCCCTGAGGCTGTCCCGGGGGACATGCGTTTCCGGGCATGCCCTTCGGAGCATGCCCTTGAAAGCATGCCCTCACGGACATGCTTACCCGGCCCGCGCTCACTCGGCCGCGACGACGCGGACCGGGATGCACTCCTCTTCCTCGTGCTCGACCTCGACGGCCAGGCACGTCTCGCCGACGGCCACGCCGACGAGCACGAAGTTGTGGGCGCCGGGGGTCGCGTCGGAGAGGAGGATGTCGCGGTCCTGGCTGTCGAGCGAGAGCGCGTCCTCGTCGGTGAACTCGATGCGGGCGCTGCTCTCGATGGTGACGTGGACCGAGACCGCGATGCCGGCGGGGATCTCGATCTCCTCGCCGGACAGGCGCACGGGCACCGGCGGCTGGCTGCGCAGCTCGAAGGTGACCGTCTGGTAGCGAGGGCCGCAGGCGGCCAGCAGCGCGGCCGTGGCCACGGCGGTGAAGGCAGAGGCGAGGCGGGTCACAGCGCACCTCCCGTCGTGTCGGTCGTGCCGGTCGCGTCGGTCGTGCCGGTGTCGTCGGTCGTGCCGCTCGCGTCGGTCGTCGCGTCGGTGGTCTCGGCCGTGGTCGCGTCGGTCGTCGCGTCGGTCGTGGCGTCGCTGTCGGTGCCGGTGGTGGTGAGCGGGGCCTCGCCCGACTCGACGGTGACCGCGAGCTCGGCCGCGAGCTCACCGAGGCTGGCGCGGACGATCGTGGTGCCGGCCGTGCGGGCGCGCAGGATCACGTGGCCCTTGCCGGTGCCGACCACCTCGACGACGCCGTCGTCGGCGGCCTCGAAGGTGAAGTCGAGCAGGCCGGCGAGCACGTAGTCGTCGTCGTCGCGGGTGATCGCGTCGAACTGCAGCTCGCTGCCCTCCGCCATCGTGTAGGCGGTGTAGTCGACGCGCTGGTGCTGGATGGCGACCTCGGTCGGGGTCGACGCGTGGATGTGGATCAGATCGCCGATGGCGCTGTCGGGCAGCAGCGCCAGCACGGCGGTGTAGCCGGCGGCGAGGGCGGTGAAGATCTCCCCCTTCAGCGCCAGGCGCTCCGCCGAGCCGGAGCGGAGGTCGGGTGGGGGCCGCGAGCGATCTTCGTTCCAGGTGTAGTCGAGCTCGAAGCGACCGCCGACGGCGACGCGGGCGGGGAAGTTGCCGACCGACTCGCCGTCGGGACAGGCGGGATCGTCCTCGCCGATGCAGCGGTAGTGGAACTCGCCGTTGCCGAGCTCGCCCGGGCCGGGCTGGGGATCGTAGGGGTCACTGCTGCAGTCGTCGAAGCACCCGCCGAGGGCGAGCAGCCACGCCAGCAGGAGCGGGCGGGAAGTAACAGATGTTCTTTTGGACATAAGCTTAAGGACAGGTCGTAACGGTCATGCGGCGACGCCACGGCGTCTGCTCTCGAGCTTGACCGGACGGCGAGGCGGCTGCAAGGGGAGGCCGGGCGACCCCGACGCAGCGCTCAGGCGCGCATCGTGCGCGGCGCCGCTCGCCTGTCGTGTCACGCGCTTGTCACCAAGGTGTCACGTTCTCTCCCCTTTTTGCCGCCTTCCTGTGACTGACAGAGCGCGCGACCCCGCGTAGATTTCCGGGCGCAGAGGCGGCCCGCTGGCGGCCTCGACCGAGGAGAACCCCCATGGAGGCGATGTTCCACGGACTCACGACGACGACCGGAGTCCTGCTCGTCATCTCGCTCCTTATCGCGTTCGGGTTCGAGTTCGTCAACGGCTTTCACGACACCGCCAACGCGGTGGCGACCGTGATCTACACCCGCTCGCTGCGGCCGTGGACGGCGGTCATCCTGTCGGGGATCTGCAACTTCCTCGGGGTGTTCGTCGGCGGACTCGCGGTCGCGCTCAGCATCATCCACCTGCTCCCGATCGAGCTGCTGGTGTCGAGCGGCGTCGGCCTCGGGCTGGCGATGATCCTGTCGCTGCTGCTGGCGGCGACGCTGTGGAACCTCGGCACCTGGTACTTCGGCCTGCCGTCGTCGAGCTCGCACACGATGATCGGCGCGATCCTGGGCGTCGGGATCGCCAACTCGATGCTGCCGGGCCACGAGTTCGGCGCCGGCGTCAACTGGGCCAAGGTCACCGACGTCGGCATGGCCCTGCTGCTGTCGCCGCTGATCGGCTTCACGCTGGCGGCGCTGCTGCTGCTGCTGGCGAAGCGCCTCGTCCGCGACCCGCAGCTGTACCGCGCGCCGCTCGGCTCGCGCCCGCCGCCCCCGTGGATCCGCGGGATCCTCATCTTCACCTGCACCGGCGTCAGCTTCGCCCACGGCTCCAACGACGGCCAGAAGGGCGTCGGCCTGGTGATGCTGATCCTGATGGGCATCGTGCCGGCCGGGTTCGCCATCAACCTGGCGCTGAGCGAGCCGCAGATGCGCGAGGCCAGCGCCGCGGTGGTGACGATCCACGACGCGCTCGGCTCGGCCGCGACCTCGGCCCCCGACGTGCGCAAGAAGCTCGACGAGGTCGAGGACGAGCTGCAGTCGCTCAAGGCGACGCTCGGCAGCGCGGCCCGGCCCGACGAGGTGCCGGCGGAGCAGCGCTTCGCGGTCCGCCGCGACGTGCTGCTGATCGACTCGACGCTCAAGAAGCTCGACCAGTCGGGCGCGCTGGTGCTGCCCAAGGACGAGGCCAAGCGGGTCAAAGAAGCGCGCGCCGACCTCCGCGAGCTGACCGACTACGCGCCCAACTGGGTGCTTTTTTGCGTCGCGCTGTCGCTCGGCGTCGGCACCATGGTCGGCTGGAAGCGGATCGTCGTGACCGTCGGCGAGAAGATCGGCAAGGAGCACCTGACCTACGCGCAGGGCGCCTCGGCCGAGCTGGTGGCGATGAGCACGATCGGGATCTCCGCCGGCCTCGGGCTGCCGGTCAGCACCACGCACGTGCTGTCGTCGGGGGTCGCAGGCACCATGGTCGCCCAGCGCGCCGGGCTGCAGGCGGCCACGGTGCTGAAGATCGCGTCGGCGTGGGTGCTGACGCTGCCGGCGTCGATGCTGCTGGCCGGGATCCTGTTCCTCGTGTTCCGCGCGATGCTCTGTTAGTCCGGATTTCTCACGACGGATAGCTGGGGCCCGCCAAGCGGCTGTTCGGCGGCTTGGCGGAAGGTCGTTGGACGTCATCGACGTGAGCCGCAAGGCCGCGCTCATTACGCCTGGGGCTGGCGCGAGAACGAGCTGTAAGCGGGATTACAAAGCCGGCTCCGCGTTCTGAGAGACATGCTCCTAAGGACAGACGAATCCCGGCGCGCAGCGCAGCGCACCATTGTGTGACGGACGGCGAGGGCCGTCAGCGTCTCATGACGTGATGACGGTGGAGGTTCTCGAGGACGCGCCACCACACGTGCTGGAGTGGGAAGACTGAGCTTAGGGAGACGCGGATCCTGCGGACCGAGGCGGTGACGATGGCGCCGATCTTGAGCAGCCGCGTGCGGATCGTGGAGACCTGGGCGTGGGCGAGCTCGGTGCCGGCGAGGGCGAGTCGGCGGAGCTCGTTGAGGATCATGTAGGCGACGGACGAGAGCCACAGGCGGAGCTGGTTGGCGCGCAGCGTGTGGGCGCTGGTGCGGTCGGCGAAGAGGCCGAGTTGCTGCTCCTTGATCCTGTTCTCCATGTCTCCGCGAGCGCAGTAGAGGTCCTCGTAGAGCGAGCGCGCGTCGTACTCGTCATGCGAGAGGTTGGTGGCGACGAAGCGCGGATTCTCCTTGTCCGTCGTGTACTCGGCCTTGCCGACCACCCGGCGCTCTCGCGACCACGTCCGGTTGGTCTCGTAGCGAAAGTCCTTGAAGACGCGTGCTTCCTTGCCGGTCTGCTCGGAGGTGGTGCGGGCCTGCGTCATCTCGTCCTCGATCTCGGCGATCAGGCGCGAGTTCTTCTGCAGGCCGAGGACGAAGAAGAGGCCGTTGTCCTCGCACCAGCGCATGACCTCGTCGCGGCAGAAGCCGGAATCGCCGCGCACGATGATCCGGACGGCCGGCCAGCGAGCGAGGATCTGACTGACGATCCTCTCGAGCTCCTCGACCGCGCCGCTGACTGGCTGCTTGTCGGCGGTGTTCAGCGCGGCGCCAAGGATGAAGTCGCCGCAGAAGACGTACAGCGGCAGGTAGCAGTAGCTGTCGTAGAAGCCATGGAAGAAGCGACCCTCCTGCTTGCCGTGTACGGGGTCGTCCGTCGCGTCGAGATCGAGGACGATCTCGGCGGGCGGCCGATCGTGCGCGGCCAGGAAGGTGTCGACGAAGAGGCGCTGAATCCCGTGGTCGTCGTAGCTGATCTTCTTGTAGCGCTCGTCGCCGGCCACCGTGGGCTTCGCCAGCTCCAGGCGGTTCAGCGTGCTCTTGCCCGCCAGCGCATGGCCCCGGTCGCGCACCCGCTTGCGCTGCTCGCCGGTCGGATCGGCCTTGCCTATCGCCAGCGCGAGCAAGGCATCGTCGCGGAGCACGTCGTGGTCGTTCAGGTCCTCGTAACCACACAGCAGGCCCAGCACGCGCTGCGCGAGCAGTTCCTCGACGGTGTGCTCGACCCGGCTCGGGTCGCGGTGGTCCCGAAAGCAGGCCGCGAAGTCCCGAAACACACCTGAACTCTTGGTCAGCTCGCGCAGCAACAGCAGGCCGCCGTCCGAGCTGACCCGCCCGGCGTCGAAGGCGGCCTCGACACGCCTCCGCCCGGCCGGTTGAAAATCGAACTCGGTGCGGATACACCTTGTCGTGTTCCGGCCGTACCCCTGGGTGGTCAGCAATCGTTTCACACCCGCTCGAACTCGGGAAGTGCGGCCGGAATTCCTTCCCGTGGTGAGAAATCCGGATTAGCGCGGCGTCGCGCCCGGGCGAGCGGCTACAATGCGCGCCCGGAGGTCGCTTCGATGCGCAGCAGGTCCTCGCTCCTCGTGCCGGTGTTCGCCATCGCGGCTGTCGCTTGCGACAAGTCGACCACGCCGCCCGACGCCGACGTCGGCGGCACCTACCGCCTCACCCGCGAGACGCCCTTCTTCGACAGCGGCTGCGAGCAGGACCGCCTCGGCGACGGCAAGCTGCCGTCCAAGACCCGCTTCACGCTGGTCGCGGCCCGCCCCGGCTGCTGGACGATCAAGCTCGACGACGAGGACGAGACCTACATCGTACCGACGCACGTGCGCGCCGAGTGACGCGCGACGCGGCCTCTCTTCGCGTCGGCCGCCCGGCCGCCTGACCTGCGGCGAGACGCGGTGATCTCGAGCTCGTCCTCGCCTCGACGACCGCGCGAGCGGGCGACGCCCCCGCCGCTCGTCGTCGCGTCGCCTGCTCGCCGCCCCGCCGCGGACGCCTCGGCCGCTGCACCGCGCGATCGACCGGGCGCAGGGGGTCACGGCGGCTCGCCGCGTGGTCCGCGGCACAGCGGCGAGGCGCCCGCGGTAGCCGGGCGCGGACTTGGTTTCAGACTCTCCCGCAGGACGTCGCGCCTGCCGCGGCTCCGAGGGGGCGAGCGAGATGGTGCGACGCATGTGCTTGGCCGCGGGCATGGCCGGTCTCCTGGCCATCGGGACAGCTTGCGATCTGGTCGCCGCGCCGCCCCCGCCGCCGCCGTGCGGCGCGCCGGGCGACGCGCCGTGCCCGTTCGGGACTCAGTGCGAGGACGACCCCGACGACGACTGCGACCCGCTGCGCGCCGCCTGCCGCGGCCGCTGCGAGGCGGTCCCGTGCGGCGAGGCGCTCGGGCTCGGCTGCGCCGAAGGACAGGTCTGCATCGACGACCCGCACGACGACTGCCAGCAGTTCGCCGGCGGCCCGACCTGCCCCGGCGTGTGCGCCGAGCTCCCCCGCCCGGTCCTGTGCGCCGAGCCGGGCCGCACGTTCGTGTCGCACAGCCAGGACCTGTGCCAGCAGATCTTGTTCATCTGCGAAATCGGGTGGGTCCCGTTCTACAACAGCTGCGGCTGCGGCTGTCAGTTCCTCGGCTGAGCGGAGGGCCAGTGATTCGGGCTCGCACGCGGTCTCGCCACGCAGGTCACGCGCCCGCCGGGCGCGTCTCGGGCTAACCCGTCCAGCGAGCGACAGCCCCTGCGAGGGGCCCGCACGAGCCCGAATCACTGGCCCCCCGCTCGCGAGGTTCTGGAGAGGCTCCGGGCGCCTCGTGACATGCGCTTGAAGACATGTCCCCTCGCCAGGCCCCGGGACCCGGGCGGCGACGCCGAGCAGCCCGCGATGACGTCCTTGAAAAGACACGTCCCACCGCGCCCCGAGACCCCGCTGCCCGGTGAGTCGCCCGCGCTGACGAGTCCTGAAAGACGTGTGCCGCCACGCCCCCGCGGCCTCGCTGCCCCGCCGAGCAGCCCGCGATCCCATGTCTGAAGAGCCATCTTCCGCCGCCCCCCGCGGCCTCGCTGCCCCGCCGAGCAGCCCGCGATCACATGTTCCAAGAGACATACTCATCACCGTCGGCCCCGCGGCGGCCCGTGATCACATGTCCGCAAGGACATGCTCCCTCGTTCCACCTCGCTCCGCCTGCGCGACCTACCACCGCAGGCTCGCCCGGGCCCGCTTCGATCGGCTCCGATGCCCCGCGCCTACTCGCGCCCCGCGCCGCGGAACAGCCCGCTCATCGACAGCTCGAGCTGGCTGCGCACGAGGCCGAGGATGCTGTCGACCTCTTCGCGCCGGATCTTGAGCTGGCGCTCGAGCAGCGCCTGCGTCTCGCGCAGCAGCGCCTCGCGGCCGCGCGTGACCCAGCGGGCCGCGGTCGCCCGGTGGACGCCGTAGACCGCGGCGATCCGGTCGATGCTCAGGCGGTCGAGGAAGTACAGGCGCAGCACGTTGCGCTCGTCGGTGCCGAGGCCGGCCAGCGCGTCGCGCAGCGCCTGCTCGACCTCGCGGCGGTACTGCGACTTGAGGAACGACAGCTCGGGGTCGGGCGACGCGGGGTGCTGCGCCTCGTCGAGCTCCGGCGCGGGCACAAGCCGGTCGGCGCGCGCCTGCTCGCGGAAGTTGAGGGCCATCCGCACCGCCGCGACCCGCAACCACCCGCCGAGCGGGCCACGGCCGGCGTAGTCCCCGATCTTCGCCGGCGCGCCCGGGCGGCCGACCAGCAGCTTCTCCCACAGCGCCTGGCGCAGGTCGTCGCGCTGGGCCGCCGGCACGTTGCGGCTCTTCAGCACCGCCTCGAGCTCGGCGCCGTGGCGGGCCTGGAGGGCCGCCGACGCGCCCGCGACGCGCAGGTGGCAGGCGCACGCGAGGTAGAAGTCGGCCGCGTGCAGGGCCGCGAGCTCGGCCGCGTGGCGCTCGGCGTGGGCGACGAAGTCCGCGCGCGCCACGTCGAGGTCGGGCCAGGCGGCGCGCCCCTCGGCGTACAGGCGGGCCAGCAGCGCCTCGGCGGAGACATCGGAGCCGGCTTCCGTCGCGCCCACGGCCGCGTCGTCGAGGATGGTCGCGTCGCGCATCGCTCGGGCGCGACGATACTGCCCGGCCCCCGGGCCGTAAAGCCGCGATGCCCCGCACGCCGCGCGCGGCTCGTCGGCGTGGACGCGCTCGCATCAGCGCGTCGCCAGCCGTGCTCCCGACTCGTCCCGCGCAACATGGGCTCGCAGCAGCGCTCGCCGGCCGTGCACATCTCCACGCGTCCCGAGCCGCGCGCGCTCGCCTCAGCGCCCTTCCATGTCCGCCAGCTCCTGCGCGATCTCCACCGCCTCCGGGTGCTGCGCCCCGCGGGCCGCGGCGAAGATCGCGTGCGCGCGGCGGTACAGCGCGCTCGCCTCCGCGGTCGCGCCGGCGTCGCGGCGCAGCTGCGCGAGGTTGTAGACGACCGCGCCGACCTCGAGGTGAGCGGGCCCGAGCGCGCGCTCGTACACCGCGAGCGCGCGCGTGAACAGCCGCTCGGCCTCGTCCGGCGCGCCCATGTCGAGGCGCAGCAGCGCCAGACCGTTGAGGCTGCTGGCCACGTGGGGGTGGTCGGGCCCGAGCGCGCGCTCGTAGATCGCCAGCGCGCGGGTCTGGAGGCGCAGCGACTCGGCCACCGCGCCGCGGGCCCGGTGCGTGACCGCGAGGTCGTGCAGCGTCTCGCCGACGCCGGGGTGGTCCGGGCCGAGCGCGCGCTCGGAGATCGCCAGCGCGCGCTCGTACAGGCGGACCGCCTCGTCCAGCGCCTTCGCGCCGTAGCGGACGCCGGCGAGGTTGTGCAGGATCAGCGCGACGTCCGGGTGCTCCGGCCCGAACACGCGCTCCTGGATGCCCAGCGCGCGCTCGTAGAGGTCGCTGGCGGCCGCGAGCTCGCCGAGCGCGTGGCGGGCCGCCGCCAGGCCGACCAGGCTGCGCGCGACGTCGGGGTGCCACGGGCCCAGCTCGCGCTCGCGCACCGCCAGCGCGCGCGCGTGCAGGCGCGCCGCCTCGGCGAAGTCGCCGACCACGTCGTCGACCGCCGCGAGCCGGCTGTCGAGGTGCGCCTCCTCGAGCGGCGACGCCCCGGCGTGCAGCGCCAGCTGGGTCTGGGCCGAGCGGGCCCACACCCGCCCCTCGGCGGTCCGCGCCGCCGCGTAGCCGACCACGTAGACCAGGTCGGTCGTGATCGCCAGCGCCAGCCCGCGCGCCCGCGCCTCCTCGGCGGCCGCCAGCGCGCGCAGCAGGCCCGCCTCCGCGGCCGCGAATTCGCCGCGCTTCTCGTGCAACCAGGCGGCCCGGAACTCCGCCTCGGCGACCAGCCCCGGCAGGCCCGAGGCCCGCGCCGCCCCGACCGCCGCGCGCGCGGCCGCCAGCGCCGCCGCGTAGTCGCCCACCGCCTGCAGCGAGCGCGCCCCGGCCAGCCGGACCCGCAGCTCGCGGGCGGCGCTGCGCTGCCCCGGCGGCACGTCGGCCCGCTCGCGCAGCGCCGCCGGCTGCGTGCAGGCCGAGGCCGGCGCCAGCTCGGCGGCGGCGTTGGTGGCCTGCGACAGCACCACCGCGTCGGCGTCGCGCAGCTCGTCGACCAGCGCGACGAAGCCCGCGCGTGCCTCGTCCAGGCAGTCCTCGGCGCGCGCGCGCAGCTCGGCGTCCCAGCTCGCCTCGACCGTGTGCGCCCGACAGGCCGCCTCCGCCGCGCCGCGCCAGTCCGCGGCCCAGCGGTCGAGCCACGGCGCCGTCTTGGCGAAGGTCGCCGGCGCGAACGCCTTGCCGGTCGCCAGGAACGACCGCTCCACCTCGGCCCGCGCCGCCTCGCCCCACACCTCGTCGATCCGCGCCCCCGCGGCCGCGCAGGCCGCCACCCGGCCCGCGAGCTCGCGCGCGCGCGCCTGCTGCCAGCCCCCCGCCGCCAGCGCGACCCCCAGCCCCGCGAGCGCCACCTGCAGCGCCGCCCGCCGCCGCCGCACCCGCGTCAGCCCGCCCCCCAGCGCGTCGAGCAGCGCCGTCATCGACGCGTGGCGCCGCTCCGGCGCGCGCGCCAGGCCGGTCGCCAGCGGCGCGCGCAGGCCCGCGGGGATCCGATCGTCCCGCGCCGGCACCAGCCCCGGCGCCCCCCCGGCCAGCGCCGCCGGCGTGAACGGCCGCGCGCCCTGCAGCGCCTCGTACAGCGCGACGCAGAACGCGAACTGATCGCTGCGCGCGTCCGCCGGGGCCCCCTGCCACACCTCCGGGGCCATGTACGCCGGCGTGCCGAGCAGCGCCCCCGTGCGCGTCATCGCCTCGCCGCCGCTCGGCAGCGGCCGCGCCGGGTCGAACGTCTCCTCCACGCTGACCGTCGCCGCCGCCGCCACGCGCACCAGCCCGAAGTCCGACACCCGCACCCGCCCGTCGCCGCCGACGAGCACGTTGTCGGGCTTGAAGTCGCGGTGGACGAGGCCCGCCCCGTGCAGCGCCGCCAGCCCGCGCCCGGCCGCCACGAACATCGCCACGATCTGCTCCGGCGTCCGCCGCTCGCTCGCCAACCACTGCCGCAGCGTGCCGCCCTCGACGAACTCCATGGCGAGGAACACCTGCCCCTCGAAGCGCCCGGCGTCGAACACGGTGATGACGTTCGGATCCGACAACCTTGCGAGCGCCTGCGCCTCCCGCAGCAGCCGCGCCGCCGCAGCCTCGCGCGCGGCCCCCGCCAGCAATCCATGATGGACCAGCTTGAGCGCGACGCGGCGATCGAGCTCGGGGTCGTAGGCGGCATAGACGCTCCCCATCGCGCCGGCGCCGACCAGGTGCAGCACGGTGTAGCGACCGACCCGCTCGCCGGCGTGCAGCCGCGGCCGCGCCCCCCCGCCCCGCGCGTCCGGCTGCGGCTCATCCTCCGAGTCGTCCCCGCGCGCGTGCACGACGGACCGCGACGAGGCGCCCCGCCCATCCTCCGAGGCTCCCACGCGCGTGACGAACCCCGACGACGCGCCCCGCCCGTCCTCCGAAGCTCCCACGCCCGCGACGGAGCGCTGCCCATCTTCCGCAGCCCGCCGGCGCGCGACGTGCCCTGCCGTCGCGCCCTGTCCCTCCTCCGAGGCTCTCATTCCCGCGACGGACCTCGACGAGGGCCGCTCATCCGCCGAAGCTCCCACCCGCGCGACGACCCCCGGCGACGTGCCCGGCCCATCTTCCGCGTCCCCACGCACGAGCGCGGCATCCTGCGATCGTGACTTGGTTTCCGGCTCGTCCACGCGCGCGAGCGCGGCCAGCAGCTCGCGGCATGCGTCACAGCCGTCGAGGTGCAGCGCCACCGCGGCCTGTTCCGCCGGCGACAGCCGCCCGCCGCTCAGCGCGTCGAGCGTGTGCTCCGCGAGGCAGTCGGTCCCGAAGCCCGTCATCTCCCCGGCCCTCGCCAACGCCCCCCGACCCTCGTCCCCGGGCACGCAGCGCCCCCGGCGAGCCCCTGCCCGCCGCCGCCGTCCCCGCCCTCGTCTGCCCGCCCCGTCATCGCCCTCGCGCCGGGACGATAACAAGGAAGCGACGCGACCGCGGCGCGCGAGGTCGTCCGCGCCGCGTGGATCTGCGCGCCAACCTGTCCCAAAAGACCTGTCCACTGGGGCCCTGCCCGATGCTCACGCTCGCACGAGGGCAGGTCCCGCGTTCGAGAGGCGGCCACGTCCGCGTGGATCTGCGCGATCAAATGTTCCAAAGGACATGTCCTATCAGATCACAACCCCTCGAGAAGTTCGCCTCGCGCCCCCGAGCCCGCGCTCCAATCACGGAGTACCGTCAATTCGCGCCGCAGCACGCCACGCCGCCGCGAGGCCGGGCGCCCCTTCTCGCCCGAAGCCGCTCGACGAGTGCCGCCATTTCTCCAAACCGCAGCGGCCGCACCGTCGCGCCGACGGCGAGCCGGGCTCCTCCGCGGCTGCCATCATTTCCACCGCCCCCGGCCGCACGTCCTCGTCACGCCGGCCGCAGGCTCGGCGCATTCGCGGCTGTCGACAATTCCCCGCGCCGCAGCACCGTCGGCGTATAGCCGAGCATCCGCCGGCAAGTGCGCGAGAAGTGCGCCAGATCGGCGAACCCTGCCGCGTGCGCGGCCGCGGTCGCGTCCGTCTCGGCCAGGCGCCGCAGCGCGCGCAGCAGTCGGTGCCACAAGCGATAGGTGCGCATCGGCAGCCCGACGTCGCGGGCGAACAGCGCGCGCAGGTGGGCGTCGCCGACGTCGACGCGAAGGCTCGTCTGCCCGTGATCGACGTGCGGCTCGCGGAGCCGTCGCGCGACCGCGGCGACGCGGCGATCGAGCCGGCGCGGCCACTCGTGATCGACGTCTCTGTCACGCGAAGCAGCGAACATCGCCGCGGTCTCCTCGGCGATCCCCGCGAGCGTCGAGGCCTCGAAGATCGCCGCCCGCTGGGCCAGCGCCGCCTCGCGTACGCGCGCGCCCAGGCGGCCCGTCAGCGCGAACGCCCCGTCGCCGGCGCGCGCGAACGCGGCGACGTGGGGCATCCGCTCGGGGTCGAACAGCATCCCGAGCGTCGGCCCGGGGCTCACGGCGGCGTGCGCTCGATCGGGCGCAACCACCACCGCCCGCCCCGCGATCGGCGTACGGCCGGGCTCGCCGACCACCACGTCCGCGTCGAGCCCGACGAACAGCGCCGCCCCGTGCTGCGCGTGCAGCGACGAGCGCGTCGCCGTCGACGCCCGGATCGCAAACGCCTCGGCGATCACCCCCGCGACCTGCGGTTCGTTCAAGCGCCTCACCGCCGCACAGCGTACACGACCCGGCATGAGCTTCTTCTCGCCCGCGATGCGCCGCGACCCGTACCCGCTCTACGACCAGCTCCGCCGCGATTCGCCGCTGCATCACGTCGAGCCGACCGACCTCTGGCTGGTCCTCGACCACGCCGGCGCAAAACGCGCGCTCGCCGACCACGAGGCGTTCGGCTCCGCCGTCGCCCCTGGCTCGAGCGTCGAGCACTGGCTCATCTTCAGCGATCCTCCGCGCCACGCCAGGCTGCGCGCGCTGATCATGCGCGCCTTCACGGCCCGGGCGGTGGCGGCCCTGGAGCCGCGGATCCGCGAGCTCTCGCGCGCCCTGCTCGATCGCGTGGTCGCGCGCGGCGAGCTCGAGCTCGTCGCCGACTACGCCCTGCCGCTGCCGCTGATGGTGATCGCCGAGATGCTCGGCGCCCCGACCGACGACTACGATCGGCTGCGGCGATGGAGCGACGTCATGCTCGGCCTCAGCCTCACGCTCACCGGCGGCGACGCGGCCCAGCAGGCCCAGAGCGCCTACGCGGCCGTCACCGACGAGATGCGGGCCTATGTGGAGGTGCTGCTCGCCGAACGGCGGGCCGTCCCGCGCGACGACCTGCTCACCGGCCTGCAGGCGGCCGAGATCGCCGGCGAGCGCCTGTCGCTGGCGGAGATCCTCGGGTTCTTCCAGCTGCTGCTGGTCGCCGGCCACGAGACCACCACCAACCTCCTCGGCAACGCCGTGCTCGCGTTCATCGACCACCCCGACCAGCGCGAGCTCCTGCTGCACCGCCGCGAATTGCTGGCTCCGGCGATCGAGGAGGTCCTTCGCCATCGCTCGCCGGTGCAGGCCGTGTTCCGCGTGACGCGTCGCGCCGTCGCGCTGCATGGGCGCACGATCCCCGCCGGCAAGCAGGTCCTGCCGATGCTCGGCGCCGCCAACCGCGACCCGGCCGTGTTCACCGCGCCCGGGCGCTTCGACATCACCCGCGACCCCAACCCGCACCTCGCCTTCGGCCACGGCGGGCACTTCTGCATCGGCGCCCCGCTGTCGCGGCTCGAGGCCCGGATCGCCCTGCCCGACCTGCTGCTGCGATTGCCCAACCTGCGCCTCGCCCACGACGAGCCGTGGCCGCCGCGCCAGGCCTTGCACGTCCACGGCCCCGAGCGCCTGCGCCTGCGCTTCGACCCCTGACCTGCGTCCAGAACCCGGCCGAGCGAGCGCCAGAACGACGGCGACGCGGACGAATCGCGGACACGCCGAGCGCCCCGCGAACGGGGCGCTCGGCGGGGTCGCTCAGCCGTGATGGCTGGTGCCGGCCTTGACCTTGCTCTTCGTCTTCATCGGGACCTCCTCCGCCCCGAATTCTACCCGCGCCGCCGCGGCCGACGAGGACCACCTTTGCGCGCGCTCGGCCGCGCGCCGGCGTGAAATCGCCGCCGACGCGCGGAGCCGTCCGGGCCCTCCCCGCCCGTGCGAGCATTCCCTCGGCGACATGTCTCTCAGGACATATCCTATCATTCAGGCCGAGCGGTACGACCCGAGCACCGTCACCGGCTCCGGCGGCGGCGCGGCCACGTAGCGCCGCAGCTCCGCCTGGAATTGCCTGGCCTCGGGCAGGGCCAGGAGCGGGTTGTCGACGCCCTCGTCGAGCTCGAGCAGCGCCACGTAGGTCGCGCCGTCGGCCAGGCGCCCGTACCAGTAGCGGATCCCGGCGGGCTGCTGGCGGCGGACCGCGGCGAACAGCTGCTCGATCGCCGCGTCGACCTGCGGCGCGTGCTCCGGCGGGACCGTGTAACGAACCATGAGCGTCCTCACTTGAATCCTCCTCGTTTTCCGGCCGAACGGGCCCCGTCCGCGTGGCCTCGTGGTCACGTCGGCGCGGCTTCGGCGGTCTCCTTGGTGACAGACCCACCGCGACCGAGGGACGTGACCGATGGAAGAGCGCGACCGGCTGACCTACCGCTTCGAGGAGCATCGGACCTATTTGCGAGGCGTCGCCTATCGCATGCTCGGCTCGCTGAGCGAGGCCGACGACGCCGTGCAGGAGGCGTGGTTGCGGCTGAGCCGCGCCGACGCGAGCGCGGTCGACAACCTGCGCGCCTGGCTCACGACCGTGGTCGCGCGGATCTGCCTCAACCTGCTGCGCTCGCGCGGCACCCGGCGCGAGGAGCCGCTCGGCCCGCACGTGCCCGACCCGGTCGTGCAGCGCGAGGGCGGCGCCGACCCGGAGCGCGAGGCGCTCCTGGCCGAGTCCGTCGGGCTCGCGCTGCTGGTCGTGCTCGACGAGCTCGCGCCCGCCGAGCGGCTCGCGTTCGTGCTGCACGACAGCTTCGGCGTGTCGTTCGACGCCATCGCCGCGCTGGTCGGGCGTACGCCCGAGGCCGCGCGCCAGCTCGCCAGCCGCGCGCGCCGGCGCGTGCGCGACGCGGCGCCCGTGCCCGACCCCGACCTGGCGCGTCAGCGCGAGGTCGTGTCGGCCTTCTTCGCGGCCACGCGCGCCGGCGACCTCGGCGCCCTCGTCGCCCTGCTCGCCCCCGACGTGGTGTTGCGCGCCGACGGCGGCACCGCGCGCGCCGACGTCTCGGTGGTCGCCCGCGGCCCGCGGGCGGTGGCCGAGCACTCGCTCGGCTTCGCCGCGATGAGCCCGTTCGTCCGCCCGGCCGTGGTCAACGGCGCCGCCGGGGCCGTCGTCGCCCCCGACGGCCGGCCGTTCTCGGTCATGAGCTTCATCGTCCAGGGCGGCCGGATCGCCGCCATCGACGCCCTCGTCGACCCCGAGCGGCTGAGCCGGCTCGACCTCGCCGACCTCGACGAGTGACCTGGCCCTCGAGACATGTCTTCAAACACCTCGCCCCAGGGCCGCGAGCGACGTCACATGTCTCTTCAAACATGTGACGGCCCGCGGCCCGGCGCACCGCCCTGTCCTTTCAGACATGTCCCGAGTGCCGCCTCACGCCCACTCGGTCAGGCCCTCGATCGTGTACAGGCGGCGCCAGCTCGGCCGCGCCTTCACGCGGCCGGCCAGCGCGGCCAGGTGGGGCCATTCGGTGGCCGGCCGCGGCATCTTCCGCGACCAGCGCATCAGCATCGTCGCGTACAGGTCGGGCGCGCCGACCTCCGCGCCGAGCAGGTACGGCCCGGCCGCGCCGAGGTGGGCGTCGAGGCGGTCCCAGGCCGCCTCGATGCGCCGGCGCGCCGCCGCCAGCACCGCCTCCGCCGCGACGCCCTCGGCCTCGGGGTAGAACCACCAGCGGAACGCCGGCTGCAGCGAATTGGCGAGGTACAGCATCCATTGCAGGTAGTCGGCCCGCGCCGGCGAGCCCGGCGGCGGGGCCAGGTTCGCCTCGGGGTGGCGCTCGGCGAGCAGCAGCGCCAGCGCGGCGGTCTCCCACCGCGGCGCGCCGTCGACGATCAGCGTCGGCACCACGCCGCCCGGGTTGAGGCGCAAATACGCCGGGTCGCGCTGGGCTCCGGCGTCGAGGTCGACGCGGCGCAGCTCGTGCGGCGCGCCGATCTCGAGCAAGAGCAGGTGGACCAGCATGCTGGCCGAGCCGGGCGAGTAATAGAGCGTGTACATGCGCCTCCGCGGGGACGCGACGATACCCGCGCGCCCCCGCGGAGCTCAAGCGGCCCGCGGCGTCACGGGAGGCCGCAGAGGCCCAGGTTCTCCAGGCCCGGCGGCGGCGTCTCCATCGGCGAGAACCACGGCAGGCACTCCTGATCGACCCCCGGGCAGCTGTTGGCCGCGCTCACGTCGCAGAACGGGATGCAGCAGCCCAGGGCCATCGGGTCGCACTCGCTGGCCAGGGCCAGCTCGGTGCTGCAGAACAGCCCCGGGTCGCAGGCGTTGGCGTACTCGCAGGCGTCGAACGCCTGGCCCTCGGCGCCGCTGGCGTCGAGGACGCAGATGAACGTGTCGGAGTCGGGGAACGGGATGCAGGTGTCGCCGGCCGCGCAGTCCTGCGCGAGCGGGTCGCAGTCGGGCAGGCAGATGTTCAGCTCCCCGTCGTTGAGCACGACGCAGTGGCTGCCGGCGTCGCAGGTCGGCGACTCCGGCGAGCCCTCGCACAGGGCGACGCAGGTGCCCTCGAACGTGACCGGGTCCGCGTCCCAGCACACCGCCCCGGCCTCGCAGTCGTCCTCGCCGCTGTTGTAGTCGCCGGTGACGTGACACGGGTCGCCGGCCTCCTCGGGCGTCGGGTCGAGGTCGACGCAGCGCCACTTTTCCCAGGTCGGGCCGTCGGGGGTGGCGTCGTACGGCGCGCACTTCTGGCCCGCCGGGCAGTCCTGCGCCCATGGGTCGCACGCCGGCTCGCCCGTGTCGCCGCTGGTGTTGGTCGCGGTGATGGTCCCGGTCTCGCCGGTCTCCCCGGTCTCCCCGGTCTCCCCGCCGGTCTGCGACTCGCTCGAGGCCCCGCCGGAGCTCTGCCCCTCGGTCGCGTTCGAGGTCTGCCCCTCCGTGCCGCCCGAGCCCTGGCTGCCGCCCGAGCTCTGCCCCTCGGTGCCGGCGTCGGAGTTCTGCCCCTCGCTGTCGCCGCTGCCCGAGCCCTGGGTGTCGCCGAATTCGCCGAGCAAGATCTTCGGGTCGCAGGCGACGAGCGCGAGCCCGCCGAGCAGGAGCCCCGCCGCGCGTGTGATGAATGGAGATGATACGATTCGCATGCTCATGGTCCTCGCGCAGACATTCGCCGCCGGCCGCTCACCTCATTAAACATTCTGCGCCGCCGACCTCACCGATCCTCCGAGGTGTCTTTCTGAACATGTCCCTCGGGGCATGCAGCGGCGACCCGCGCCGCGTAGGTCGAGCGCGGGTGGGCGCGCAGGAACGCGGCCGCCTCGTCGGCCCCGCGCGCGACCTCGCCGGCGGCGCACAGCGCCAGCACGCGCAGCGCCTGCCGCTCCTCCGTCATGCTGCCGCCGGCGAAGCTCTCCGCGTGGCGGTCGAGCAGCGCCAGCGCCGTCTCCGGCTGGCCGCCGCGCAGCGCCGCCCGGGCCTCCTGCAGCAGCGCCATCTCGGCGAGCACGCGGTCGCCGTCGCCGGCGAGGCCCTCGCGCGCGTCGGCGCCCGGCGCCCCGTCCCCGCCCTCGGCGAGCCCCGGCTCGTCCGCGGCGGCCCTGCTCGCTCGCGCCGGCGAGCCGCGACCATGACCGGCCGCGGCCCGCTGCCGCCCCGGGCTCGCCCGCGTCTCTGCCTCGCGCTTCACCGTCTCGAGCCAGCGGACCGCGCCCGCGGACTCCTCACGCGGCCGCGCCTCCAGCGGATCGGGCTCCGCCGCGTCGTACGCGGCCAGATCTCGCATGTCCTGCAAAACATGTCCTGAAGCGAAGATCCGGGCCAGGTCGAGCTGCCACGCCGCCAGCAGCAGCAAGCCGGCCGCCAGCGCCAGCCAGGGCGCCCGGCTCGGCGACCGCCTGCCGGGGTCGCGGGCGTCGGCGCGTTCGGCCGCGGCCAGCGTCGCCCACAGCTCCGCCTCCGCCGCGGCCGACGGGCGCGCGCAGGCCTTGTACGCGGCGATCAGCGCGCGGGACGTCGGTTCATCGGTCATGCGGCCTCCGGAGGGAGCGAGCGCGCAGGCGCTGGCTGAATTGCTCGAGCTTGAGCCGCGCGGCCCGCAGCCGCGAGAACACCGTGCCCAGCGGGATCTCGAGCGCCTCGGCGATCTCCGACGCCGTCAGCCCCTCGATGTCGGCGAGCAGGAACACCATGCGCTTGTCCTCGTCGAGCCCGTCGAGGAACTCCTGCATGAACGCGGCCGCCTGGCGCAGCTCGAACGACGCCTCGGGCTCGCGCGGCGGCAGCGGCGGCTCGACCGCGGACAGCCGCCGTTCGCGGCGCGTGTGCGCGCGGCGGCGCATCAGCACCACGTTGCGGGTGATCCCGAACAGCCACGCGGGCAGCGAGCGCGACGGCTGGAACGTGTGCAGGCGCCGATGCACGACCAGGAACACCTCCTGGGCGACGTCGTCGGCGTCGTCGGCCGGCACGCCGAAGGCCCGGGCGATCCGCCACACCGTCCCGAGGTGGCGGGCGAACACCTCGCGCAGGCTCGGCGCGCCGCACTCGACCTCGGCCGCGAACTCGGCCGAGGTCAGGGGCGTGTCGAGCGTCTTGCTCACCGGGTCGATCTTTTCCGCCGGCGAGCGATCGCATTAACCCCGGCGCACGATTTTTTCGCCGGCGCACGATCGCTCACGGGAACCGCGCCTCGACCTGCAAGAACCCGCGGAACCCCGCCGGGCCGACGCGGAGGACCTCGGCGTCGCCCTCGAACACGAACTGCGGGCGGCGCAGCGCGATCGCGGCCTCCGCCTGCAGGCCCAGCGCGAAGAACCCTCGCAGCGCCCGCGGCGCCCACGCCAGCCCGGCCCCGACGAGCGCCGCCCCCCACAGCACCGTCGCCTCGTAGTTGGGCTCGCCGCCGCTCCCCGCGGCCTGCAGCGCGCCCAGCTCGATCCCCGCGTGCAGCGGCAGCTCCAGCGGCCCCGCGCGCAGCACCGGACCGCCGCGCAGCTGCCCGGCGTGGACCGAAAATTCCGCCCCGTACGGCCGCTCGCCCCCGCGCCGCACCTCGCTCGTGAACCACCGCGCGTAGCCCAGGGTCAGCCGCGCCCGCGGCCACGCCAGCCCGGCCCCCGCGGCCAGGCCCGCCCCGACCGGCAGCATCCCCGCCTGCACGCCCGGACCGAGGGACACGAGCCCGCGGACCGCTCGACGACGGCGCGCGCGCGGGCCCGGCGGCGCCTTGGCGGGCAGCGGCTCGACCTCCGCGAGGGCCGTCGCGGCGGTCGGTTCGGCTTCGGCGGTCGCCTCGGGCTTCGGCCCCGGCCCGGCCTCGGGCTGCGGCTGGGGCGGCGCCGCCGGGGCCGGCGGCGCGGGCACGACGTCCTCGGGCTCGCGCTGCGCCGGGTCGACGGCGATGGCGATCACGAACGCCGCTGCGCGCACCGCCGCGTCGCAGCTGGCGACCGCGAGCGTGCGCTCCTGCGTGCGCCCGTCGGTGGCGATGGCGACGACGACCTGCCAGCCCGCGCCGCCCGGACGCGCCTGCACGCGGATGCTCCCCGTCGCCGCCGCCTCGGCCACGGGGTCGAGGTGACGGGAGATCTCGGCCTTCAGCGCGGCGACGTCGGGGCACCCCGCCGGCGCGTCCCACTCGAGCGTCGGCACCGCGGCGGCCCGCGCGTCGGCCGGGGCGCTCACGCCCATGCACAGGGCCAACAGCCCCGGCCTGCAGCGAGAGAGCGATGCCCGGCCCATGCGGTCGCCGCAGGATACGTGAGCCGCTCCGTGATGCAAACGCGGACGCCGGCCGGTGCGAGCTCGCGCCGGGACGTCCTCGGCGAGCTCCCGGGCGCGCGCGGGACGTCCCCATCGCCGTCACATGTCTCGATGGACATGTCTCAAAAAACATGTCACTCGAAGCCTCCGGAGCGACGAGGCCGGCAGCGGGCCGCCGGCGTCGAGGTGCCGCCATTGGCTCATCCCGGTCGGAGCGGACCGACGCGCGCCTCGCCGACCGCGTCGATCCGCGACGCGACCGTCAACGGCGGCTGCGCGCGCATCAGTCCACGCCCGGCGCTGGCGATCGACGCGACGATCTCTTACGCTCGTCGCATGCCTCGCGCTCGCTGGCCCCGGTGCGCGCTGATCCTCGCGCTGGTCACGGCGGGCGCGTGTACCCACGCCAGGCCGGAGGCCCGCGCCGACGCGTCCGCCGACGCGATCGCAAATCCCGTCGCCGAGGCGACGGCCGGCGACGTCCCGCCGGTCGTCGACGACTACTATCCCCCGGACCAGGAGCCGGGGCCGCCGCGCTGGCGCGTCTCCGAGGTCGATCCGCGGCTCGTCGTCCGCGAGGGCAGCGACGAGCTCGGCTTCCTCGAGCAGCAGTGCGCGTACGACGAGCCGTGCGGCTGCCTCGTCGCCGCCGAGCACCGCTATCGCCGCCGCGGCGACGGCTGGTCGATCACGGTCGTGCTCCCCGAGGTCGAGATCCGGCGAATCGTCAAGCGCGGCACCTGCATCGAGAGCTGCGGCCACCCGATGCCGCCCGAGCCGCCTTCGATCCGCTCGCTCGGCGCGATCGCGCCGACAGCCGTCGAGATCGACGTGCAGCGCCCGCGCAAGGTCGTCAAGAAGCGGACGTGCACCGATCCGCTGGCCCCCCCGTGAACCTGCGCCGCGCGGGCCCGGTATGATCATTCTCCGCTCGTCGGGGTGACCCGGCCGCGATCGCGGTCACGCCGCGGACGCTGCCGCCCTTCCCCGCCGCAGTCGCGCCTCCTTCCGGCCCCGCGTCGAACCGCCCGGGCCCCTGCGGCCCCCGGTGCGGAAGCACTCGACGGCCCTCGCCGGGGTGAACGGGTCGTCGCGGTCATGGGGACGACGCGCCGCGGAACAGCCCTCACGAGCGCGCGTGGAGCGGGCCCGGGCGCGAGCGCCGGCGGGGCGTCGCGCCACCCGCGGCCCGGCTCTCGGCGAGCTTCTATCAGACTGATCGATCGACGCGCGGAGCCGGCCCGGGTGGGCGCGCCGGCGCGTCGCCCCGCCCCGGGGCCTCCTGGCTCTTGGCGCACGTCTATCAGACTGATATATAGGCGCGCAGAGGTCCGCCATGGCGCGAGAGAACACCTGCCGGTTCGCCGTCCTGGGCATGCTGTGCCGGAAGCCCATGAGCGGCTACGGCCTGCGCCGGGCGATCGAGCAGACGGTGGGGCACTTCTGGCAGGAGAGCTACGGCAACCTGTACCCGACGCTGGAGCGGATGGAGGCCGAGGGGCTGATCGCGCTCGATCGGGAGGAGCGTTCGCCGGGCGGGCGGGTGCGCAAGGTGTACCGGGTCACGACGGAAGGGCGGCGGGTGTGCGCGGGCTGGTTGCGCCGGCCGGTGGTGCCGCACGTGGAGCGCAACGAGCTGCTGCTCAAGCTCTTCTTCGGCGCCCGGGTCGGGCCGAAGGACTCGCTGGCGCACGTCGAGCGCAGCCGGGCCGAGGCCGAGGGGCTGCTGGACGCGCTGCGGCGCATCGACGAGGACGCCCGGCGCGAGCGCGAGGGCGACCCGGAGCTGCCGTACTGGCACCTGTCGATCCGCGCGGGGTTGCTCGGGCTCGAGGCGCACCTGCGCTGGTGCGACGAGGCTCGAGCGACGCTGCAGGGCCTGGCACGCGCGCAGGCTGCGAAGAAGAAGAGGGGGAAACAGGATGCGCGGTGAAGCCGGCGCGCGGCGTCGTGGGCCAAGCTCGAGGCCCAGCAGGCGGACGGGCGATGAACCCCTGCGACGGCTCCTGCCGTGGCTCGCCCTGGCGGGCGGGGCCGGCATGTCGATGCTCTTGAACTCGGAAGCGTCGCTGCTGCCCGGCTGGTGGATGGGGGCCTTGATGCTCTACTTCGTCCGCCGGCAGCGGCCGGGGGTCGGCTTCGCCGCCATGCTCTGCGTCAACACGCTCGCCACCGGCGTGGCGAACCTCGAGGTGTTCCCCGGGTCCGTCGCCGGCAGCTTCGGGATGGCCTTCGGCGGCGCGCTGTTCCTGGCGCTGGTGTTCCTGGCGGACCGGCTGGTCGTGGGGCCGCGGGCGTCGTTCGCGGGGACGCTCTTTTTGCCGGCGGCGATGACGGGGCTCGAGTTCTTCAGCAGCCTCGGCAACCCCTTCGGCACCTGGGGCTCGCTGGCGTACACCCAGGCCGGCGCGCCCGCGCTGGTGCAGCTCGTGTCGGTGACGGGCCTGTGGGGCCTGACCTTCGTGCTGACGTGGTTCGCCTCCGTGGCCAACTGGGCCTGCGAGCACCGCGACGACGGGCGCCGGGTGCTGCGCGGCGTCGCCGTGTTCGCGGGCGTGCTCGCAGCGATCGTCGCGTTCGGCGCGCTGCGGCTCGCGCGGGCGGGGAGCGTGGGCAAGCCCGTGCGGGTCGCCGGCATCACCGTGGCGGGCGAAGTGGCCGCGGGGCGCGAGGCGGGGCTGTCCCGGCTCATCCAGGGCGAGGCGTTCGCGGACGAAGACTGGCGCGCCTTCGCCGAGGCCTCGGCCGCGGTGAACGAGGCGCTGTTGCGCCTGTCGGAGCGCGAGGCCGAGCGTGGCGCGGCGCTCATCCTCTGGTCCGAGGGCAACGCGGTGGTGCTGGCCGAGCAATTGCCGGCCCTGCTGGCCCGCGGCAGCGCCCTGGCGCGCGAGCGGAGGGTGTGGCTCGGCATGGCGGTGGCGAGCCTCGACCCCGCGGCGGAACGCATGCTGCGCAACGAGCTCGTGCTGATGACGCCGGACGGGAGCGTGGCCTGGCGCTACGTGAAAGCCCGGCCGGTCCCGGGCTGGGAAGCGGACCACTCCGTTCCCGGCAGCCCGGAGGTGCCGGTGCTGCGCGACACGGACGTGGGCAACCTGGGCGGCGCCATCTGCTTCGATGCGGACTTCCCGGCGCACTTCGCCGACCCGACGTCCCGCGGGCTCGAGCTGCTCCTGCTGCCGGCGAGCGACTGGCGCGGGATCCTCGGGCCGCACATGCGACAGGCGGTGTTCCGCGCGGTGGAGCAGGGCTTCAGCATGGTGCGGCAGGCGAACCAGGGCCTGTCGGTGGCGGTCGACGGCTACGGCCGCGTGTACGGCGAGCTCGACCACTTCGCGACGGAGGATCGGGTGCTGCGCGCGGAGCTGCCGGTGGGGCGCGTGCCGACGCTCTACGCGCGCATCGGCGACTCGGTCGGGACGCTCTCCGGCCTGCTCGCGCTCGGGTGGGTGGGCTGGTCCGTCGTGGGAGGGATCGCCCGGCGGCGGCGCGCGCGGGCGAGGCCTGGCGGGTCGCCGCAGGCCGGGTGAGCGCTCCTCCGCCGGCCCGAGTCGCGCGCCGCCCGCCCTCAATCGTCGATCGCCTGATACGCCAGCGTCCAGAAGTCGCGGCACACCGGCGGAGGTTGCGGCGAGGACCACATGCGTTGCGTGAACAGCAGCGTGATCATGTGCTCCTGCGGATCGGAGCGCCACACCGAGCCGAGCCCGCCGTCCCAGCCGTACTGGCCGATGGGGGCATACGCGTGGTCGCGTCGGGTCACGACCGAGACGCCGAAGCCGTACCCGCTCGCGGCGAAGTCCTCCGGCGTGAAGCCCGACCTGGCCTTTTGCGCCGGCGTCAGGTGATCGGTCGTCATCAGCTCGACCGACGGGCGCGACAGGATCCGCTCGCCCCCGTAGGTCCCGCCGGCCAGCAGCATGCGCGCGAACGCCGAAAAATCGTCGGCCGTCGACACCAGCCCCGCCGCGCCCGACGCGAACGCCGGCGGGCGGCTCCACTGCCCGCCGCGGCTCTCGTCGTACACCGCCAGCGAGCCGTCGGGCTGCGGCCAGTAGCTCGTGGCGAGGCGATCGATCTGCGCCTCCGGCACGAAGAACCCGGTGTCCTTCATCCCGAGCGGCTCGAAGATCCGCGCGCGCAGGAACGCCGGGAACGGCTGGCCCGAGGCGCGCTCGATCAAGATCGACAGCAGGTCGGAGCCGGTGTTGTAGAGCCAGCGATCGCCCGGCTGGTACATCAGCGGCAGCGTGGAGAATTTTGCCAGCCACGCGTCGCCCGGCGGCACCTTCGCCGGCGCGGGCGGGCCCATCTCGAGCCCCAGCGCCGCGGCGGCGCGCTGGATCGGGTACGTCCCCGGCATCGCCATCACCATCCCGAAGCCGAGCCGGAACGTCAGCAGGTCGCGGACCGTGATCGCCCGCTCCGCCGGCACCGTGTCCTCGACCGGCGCGTCGATCGCCCGCAGCACCCGCCGCTCGGCCAGCTCGGGCATCCACGCGTCGACCGCGTCGTCGAGCCGCAGCTTGCACTCCTCCACCAGGATCATCGTCGCCACCGCCGTGACCGGCTTGGTCATCGAGCTGATGCGAAAGATGCTGTCGCGCCGCACCGGCGGCCCCCCGACCGCGAGGTTGCCCATCACCTCGACGTGGGTCTCGTCGCCGCGGCTCACCACGGCGACCAGCCCCGGCACCTCGCCGCGCTCGACGTACCCGGCCAGCCCCGCCCGCATGCGGCCGAGCCGCGTCTTCGAGAACTTCTGCTTCCGTTCCAGAGATGTTCGGTCCATCGTCGCCTCTTTTCGTCGGTTCCGAGGGGTGGACCGGGGCGCCGCGGGAAACTCATCGGTGCCCCTTCGCCGCCCACACAGGATGAAGCGCACGAGTTCGCGCCGGTCGCATCCACCGAGCCCGAAGCGACTCGCACGGTCGAGCCCGGTTCAGCGCCCGAGCCTGCCGACGACGATCACCGCCCCGACAATCCCGCCGATCGCCTTCCTAGCCGGTGACCTCGATTGACCGACCACGAAGGCCGCGCTCCCCCTTCGCCACCGCTTCGATGGTCGTCGTCATGTATCGTCGCCCCACGCGACGAGCCAAGCGCTCTCGAGCCAGCGGGTTCGGCTGCAGGGGTCCGCGGCGGGCAGCGCCGGAGCCGGGCGCCACCTCGCCGCACCCACGTGAGCACCAGCTCGCCGGTCGGCCCGAGATGGGCGAGCGGCACGGCTCCGGCACTGACGCCGTCGCCTCGAGGGAGGCGGCCGTCCGCGTCACCCTATGCAAGGACATGTCTCGCAGGACATTGTCCAAAAAACATGTACCGGACAAGCAGCGCCGTCTCGCCGCCGCGAGCTCGACCACGAATGCAGTTCAGCCACAAGGACATGTCCCACGGGACCTGCCCTCATGGACATTCACGTTCTTGAAAAATTTCTCGGCTCACCGGCTCGGCGCGTCGTCTCGCCGCGTCCGCGTCCCGCTGCGCGTCTGCGCCAGCGCGTGGGCCATCCCGCTCTGCAGCGTCCCGAGCGTGATCAGCCCGTCGAGCGGCGCCTGGTCGCGGACCAGCAGCTGCGCCGTCTCGGCCCGCACTCCGGTCAAGATCGCCTGCGCGCCGACCAGGCGCAGCGCCGCCGCGGCGCGCACCAGGATCGCGGCCGCCGACGCGTCGAGCTGGCGCACCCCGGTGATGTCGAGGATCACCACCTGCGCGCGCGTGCGGACCGAGCCCTCGAGGGCCGTCGCCAGCACCTGGCTCGCGCGGGCCTCGTCCATCAGGCCGATCAGCGGCATCACCACGATCGTCTCCGTGATCGGCAAGAGCGGCGCCGCCATGTCGGCCAGGCGCTCCTCCTGGACGCGGAGGATCTCCGCCTGCGCCGCCGCCCGTTCGCGTTCGGCGCGCTCGCGCTCCCCGATCTCGCGCTGCGTCTGCGCGTGGGCCTCGCGCAGCGCCTCGCCCTGGCGGGCCAGATCGGCGTTGACCGCCTGCAGCTGATCGATCGCCGCCTGCAGGTCGCGCGTGCGGGCCTCGACCTGCAGCTCGAGCCGCTCGTTGGCCCGCGTCAATTGCTCGTGGGCCTGCTGCACGCTCGCGTACAGGCGCGCGTTCTCGATCGCCGCCGCCGCCTGTGCCGACAGCAATTGCAGCAGCTCCACGCGCTCGGCGACGAAGGCGTCGCGGGCCGCGTTGTTCTCGACGTAGAGCACCCCCGACAGCCGGCCCTGGTGGAGCAGCGGCAGGCACAGCACCGACTTCGGCTGGTGGCGGGCGACGTACGGATCGCGGGAGAACCGCGGCTCCGCGCTCGCGTCGGCCAGCACCAGGCCCTCGCGGCTGCGGCCGACGAATCGCACCACCGACGTCGCCAGCGCCGCGTCCTCGGTCATCGGGCGCTCGTGACCGACGTGGACCTCGTCGGGGGCCGTCCGCATCTCCGCCGCGATCGCCCACGACTCGTCCTGCGGCACCAGCAAGAAGCCGCGCTGCGCGCCCGCGCGGAGCATCACGATGCGCATCAACCGATCGAGCAGACGGTCGAGCACCAGCTCGCCCGCGACCGCCTGGGCCGCGCGCAGCAGCCCCTCGACGTCGAGCGAGCTGCCGTTCAGCACCCGCGTCGTCGTCGTCGTGCGGCCCGACGCGTGCGGCGCTCGCGTCGGCGCCGGCGCGAACAGCTCGTCGTACGCGGCCGACAGCTGATTCGCCTTCGCCGTCGCTCCCCAGCGCATGAACCCGGCCTGCGCGTCCTGCAGATACGCCGTCGCCAGCGAACGCCGCCCGCGGCGCAGGTACCAGCGCCCGGCGCATTCGCTGGTCAGCGCCGCGTGCAGCGTGAACCCGCGCGCCTGCGCCTCCGCGATCGCCTGCTCGTAGCCCCCGGCGGCCTCCGCGTCGCGCCCGGCGAGCCGCGCCGCCTCGGCGTCGAGCAGCAGCTGGATCGGCAGGAACTGGGCCGGGTTGCTGGTCGACCACCCCTGCAGCGTCGCCCGCGACTCCGCCAGCTCCTGCGCCAGCGCCGGCCGCTCCGTCGCGTCCGCCTCGTCGAATTGCGCCGCCGCCGTCAGCCCGGCGTACAGGCTCTGCTCCGTCGCGTAGTTGTGGCCCATGCCCGCGCCGGAGGCTTGCAGCGCGCGGGCCCGGGCCGCGAACGCCTGCGCCTCGGCGTAATCGCCGTACAGATACGCCAGCCGCAGCTTGCCGATCGCGTACAGCCACGGCACCAGCCCGCCCTGCGGCATGTGGCCGACGAACGCGTCCTCGTCGAAGCCGTCGCCCGACAGCGCGATCGTCGGCGCCGCGCCGGTGAGGTTGACGGCGATGCGCCGCATGAACTCGACCACCGCCGTCGAGGCCGCGTCGCGAGTCTTGCGCAGCAGCCCCGTCAGGTCGTCGAAGCGGGCCGCCGCGCCGCGGATGTCGGCGTCGGCGAGCAGCGCCTGCGCGGCCGATTGCAGGCAGTAGAACGACACGTACGCGAAGTTGCCGACCTCCAGCGCCCCACGCCGCGCCGAATCGCGGTACCCCTCGCCGGCCGCGTACGGCTGGCGGTAGAACACGATCGACGTCCCGAACAGGAAGTGGACCATGCAGCGGGTGTGCACGTCGCCGGTGCGCTCGTTGAGCTTGACCCCGAGCTCGCCGAATTCGTAGGCCTTGCCGAGCTCGCCGGCCACCCCGGCCAGCATCAGGCCGTACACGGAATAGGCGTAGTCGGACCCGGCGACCTCCCCGTGCCGCAGCGACAGGTTGACCATGTGCAGCACGACCCACGGGAACAGCGACGGCTTGCCGACGAACACCGGCCCGGACATCGACGCCAGCAGTTGCATCACCGTCGCCACGTCGGGGTCGCGGACCGGCGGCGCGTCGAGCAGCGCCGCGATCTGCCGCTCGCCGAGGTTGGCCTGCGCCGCCGCGAACCCGGCCGCGATCGCCGCCTGCAGCGCCGGCCCGTCGGCGGGCAGCACCACGTCGTACATCGCCAGCGCCGCGGCGGCGGCCGCCACCACCCCCTCGAAGTCGCCCATCGCCGCGTAGAGCAGGACCCGCAGGTTGTACACCTGCGCCCGCTCGCCGCGCGACCGCGCGTGCGCCAGCGCCTCGGCGAACAGCGCGTCGGCCTCGGCGAACGCCCCGCACAAATGCGTGGACTCGGCCAGCTCGACCCGCAGCGCGAACGTCAGCGCGTAATCATGCGACCACGCGTCCGCCGGCAGGCACTCGCAGCCGGCCTGGAAGTACTGCCGCGCCGCGTGGTACGCCGCCGCCGCGCGGGCCCGCCGGCCCGCCCGCAGGTTGAGCCGCGCCAGCGCCTCGCGCTCCTCGCCGGCGATCTGCGCCAGCGCGGCGTCGAGGTGGCCGACCACCTCGAACAGCGCCTCGTCGGGCACCCCCGCCGCGTGGCGATCGCGGAGCAGCCGTCCGATCCGCAGGTGCGCGGCCGTCCGCGCCGCCGGCGTCAGCAGCGAATCGGCGGCCTGCTGCACGCGGTCGTGCAAGAACCGCAGCTGCTCCTCGCTCTCCGCCCCGCCGGCCAGCGGTACCACCAATCCCTCGCGCACCAGCTCGCCGAGCGCCGCCCCGGCGTCGGGCTCGTCGGCGATCGCCGCCAGCGTGCGCCACGCGAAGCGGTAGCCGACGCAGGCCGCCAATTGCAGCAGTCGCTGGGCGGCCGGGCCGAGCCGGCGGATCTTCCCGGTCACGAGCTCGACCACGTTGTCGGTGACGTCGCAGGCCGCGACCTCGGCGTCGTCCCACACCCAGCGGCAGCCGGCCGCGTCCCAGCGCAGCAGGCGCTCCTCGGCCAGCATCAGCAAGAACTGGCCGATGAAGAACGGGTTGCAGTGGGTCTTGTCGGCGACGATCCGCGCCAGCGCGGCCACCTGCGGCCGCGGCATCACCAGCGTGTCCGCCAGCAATTCCTCGACGTCGCCGAGCTCGAGCGGACCGAGGTGGAACTCGCCCAGCTCGACCCCGGCCGCGCGCAGCTCGGCCAGCGCGACCGGCAGCGGGTGCCCGGCGCCGACCTCGTGATCGCGGTAGGCGCCGAGGACCAGCAAGTACCCGCATTCGGCGTCGAACAGCATCTCCTGCAGCAGCCGCAGCGACGCCGGATCGATCCACTGCAAATCGTCGAAGAACAGCACCAGCGGGTGGTCGGCGGCGGCGAACGTCCGCAGCAGCGCGGTGAAGACCAGGTTGAAGCGGTTCTGCGACTCCGCCGGCCCGAGCCGCGGCACCTCCGGCTGCGGCCCGACGATCAGCTCGAGCTCGGGGATCAGGTCGGTGAGCAGCTTGCCGCTGCTGCCGAGCGCCGCCGAGAGCGCCCGCTGCCACGCCTCGAGCGCCTCGGGGCGGGCTGCCAGCAGCGTCCGGCACAGCTCGCGGAACACCTGCGCGATCGGGGCGTAGGGCACCCCGCGGTCGTATTGATCGCACTTGGCCTCGACGAAGAACCCGCCGCCGCGGGCCACCGGCGCCGCCAATGTATGCACCAGCGCCGACTTGCCGCCGCCCGAATAGCCGCGGACCAATAGCAGCATCGCCCCGCCGTCGGCGACCTGCACGAAGGCCTCGAGCAGCGCGTCCATCTCGCGCTGGCGCCCGTACAGGCGCGGCGGGATCCGCGGCGTCGACGGCCGGTCGGCGTGGCCGAGCGCGAACGGTTCGATCGCGCCGCGGGCCGCCAGCTCCGCCGCGCAGCGCTGCAGGTCGGCCTTGAGCCCGGCCGCGCTCTGGTAGCGGTCCTCCGCGGCCTTGGCCAGCAGCTTCATCACGATGTCGGACACCACCTGCGGCACCCCGGAGAAGCGCACCGCCGGCGCCACCGGCACCCGCGCCAGCTGGCTGTGGACCAGCTCCATCGCGTCGACGACCTCGAACGGCAGCGCGCCGGTCAGCAGCTCGTAGAGCGTCACGCCCAGCGAATAGAGATCCGAGCGGGCGTCGATCGGCCGGTTCATCCGCCCGGTCTGCTCGGGCGACATGTACGCCAGCGTGCCGGCGGTGCGCTCCACCGTCGCGGCCCGCTGCGGCTCCTCGCCGGCGGTGACGGCCAGGCTGAAGTCGATCAGCGTCACTCGGCGGGTCGCCGGGTCGTAGACGATGTTGTGCGGCTTGATGTCGCGGTGCAGCAGCGGATAGCGGTGCAGCAGGTCGAGCGTCCCCGCCACCTCGACGCCGATCGCCAGCACCGTCGCCAGGTCGAGCGCGCCGGCCTGGAACAGCACGTCGAGCGAGCGGCCGCCGCAGTCCGCGAGCACGAGCGCCAGCTCGTCCCCGATCGCCTCGAGCGCGTGGGCCTTGATCACGCCCGGGAGGTCGATCGAGCGCAGCACCGCGAACTCGTGGCGCAGCGCGCCCTGGACCGCCGGCGCCAGCGCCCCGCCCTTGCCGATCTTGAGCACCACCCGCGCCCCGTCTCGCGCGCGGATCGCCCGGTGAATGACGACCCCTGCCCCTTCGTGCAGCTTCTCCGTCAGCGTGTACGCGGCCTGTCCTGCCATCATTGTGCTCCGTACCGTCTGCGGACAATCACCGCGGCCGGGCAGGCCGGCGATCAGCGTCCTCCTACGAACAGGGTACGATCCAACTCACGAGCGGGTAAAGCCTCCGCGTCGGCGCACGCGGAGCGGTTGCATGTAGGCACATGCGAGCGATCCGCAACCAATGCACACCGTGACCCGCGCGCACGGCGCAACCCGAGAACGCGCGCGAAATCGCGTTTCGGGCCGTTCGAGCCGCACCGGTGATTCCGACCCCGACCTCGCCCGGCGCCCGCTGCCCACAATCCAATCACCACAGCCCGACCGGACCGGCGCCGTCGACCTCCGACGCCCTCGCGAGGCCCGCCCTCGCGGACCTCGCCCCTCCGAGCCGGCGAGGCCGATCGAGCCGCCAATCACTCGCGCCCGCGCCGTCGATTCACCGATCGTCCGTCCGGCAGGATCGGCCCGGAAGAGCTCCGCCGCGAGCGCCCTGCCTGCGAACGGGTCGGCGTCCTCGACTGCGGCGATTCGGCGCGCCTCTGGCGTGCTCGGCCGGGCTCGCCCGCCTCCCCGTCGCGGCGGCGGACCGCGGACTCGATCGGTCCGCCGCAATCGTCGGTTCGCAGGCGTGGATCGCTCGAACGACGCGGTCACCACAACGACGCACGCTCTCGCGCGCGGATATTCAGCCTGGCTTGATCCGCGCCAGACCACGGTCGCGCGCTACAAACCCGGCATGCCTCAGTTCATCCTTGAAGATTTCAACCTCGAAAACGCCGAGCGGCGCCTCTGCATCGAAGCGCTCGAGCGGGCCGGCAACATCGTCGGCGCCGCCAAACTCCTCGGTATCACCCGTCACGCCATGAAGCGCCGCATCATCAAGCTGCGGCTCAACTGGACCCGAGGCGCCGCCCCGCCGCGAACTCCGTCGTCGGGGTCGACCGGACCCTCGTGAGCTCGACGCGGCCGAATGCGCGCACGCGTGGTCGCGCGCGTCGTTCGTCCGCGTCGGTGCCGGAGCGCGAGGTCGCGCGCGCACTCGCAGCGCGCACGCCGACGACCTCGCCGGAGCGGCGCTGGCCCTGCGCGCGCTGGACGAACCGGACCCGCGCGAATCCGCGGTTCGCGTCGCGGTCGCGGGCCGAATGGCCCAGGTCGATCTCGACGAGCTCGAAGCGCCAGTGCGGCGATCGGCGTCGGGGCTGGATCGCGGTCGATCTCGGCGGGCGCCGGAAAGTCGTTGTGATGACATGCCCCCAAGGACAGGCCAGCGGCCGAGCGAACAGCTCCTGCCCGTCGTCGCGGTCGAGGGCCAACGCGGCGTGTCGCCGCTCGACGCGGACGCAACTGCGGGCGCCGGCGGGGAGGTCGAACTCGGCCGCCGCGGCCGACGACGGCGCGAACTCGATCGGCGCGCCGAAGCTCGGCGTCGGCGGTGTGTTGCAGTCCTCGCTGCCCCCATGAAGCGGCCGCCCGCGGTGGAATGAGCTCGTGTCGATGTGCCCGCCGCCCGCTTCGAAGCGCGGCGTCGCCTCGCCCGGCTCGCACTCGCCGGCCGCGTCGCGTCGTCGATCACGTGGACCGGCAGCGTCACGCGGTCCTGCACCTCGCGGAATGCGGGGAGTCGCCCGCGGCCAATCGCACGACCGCTCGCGCCGGTCGGCGATGCCGACGAGACCCTCTCGTCGCACGTTGACTCCAGCGTACACTTCCGCGAGGCGCGGTGAGTTAGCGCTCGCAGGCAGACGACTTCTCCGCCGGAGCGGGCCGCCGGCTGGCATATTCTCGCCGCCGGGGTGCGAGGCCCCGGTCGCCATTGCGAGGCTCGACAGACCGGTCGACGGCAGCGTTCTCGCCGTCGACCCATGACGAGGATTGTTTATCGATGTTGACATTATTGCGAAGCCTGGCGGGGGCCGCCGCGACGTCGCTCGTCGTCGGCGCCTGCTTCAATCCCAGCGGACAGACCACCGACGCGACGGCCGACCCCACCGCGCCGACCGACTCGACCGCCGCGACCGGCCCCGCGAGCGCGACGGACAGCGACCCGACGGCCGCGCCGGCCACCGCGACGAGCGAGCCGACCACCACGACGACCGACCCCACCACCCAGACCACGGCCGTCGACACCGGCGACGGCCCGTGCCCGGCCTGCCAGGCGCCGACGCCCTATTGCGCCGGGGGCGGCTGCGTCGGCTGCCAGGACCTCGCCGCGCACGGCCTCGCCTGCGCCGACCTCGACCCCGCCAAGCCGCACTGCGACGCCGGCGGCGAGTGTGTCGCCTGCGCCGTCGACGACCACTGCGGCGTCCCGCTGCACTGCGACCCCGAGCAAAACACCTGCGTCACCTGCGTCGAGGACGCGCACTGCGGCGACACCTTGACCTGCGCCGACGGTCAGTGCGTCGGCTGCACCGTCGACACCCAGTGCCCCGCGATCCAGCCGATCTGCGATCCGCGCACCCAGACCTGCCGCGGGTGCCGGGACCACGGCGAGTGCCCCGACACCGCCTGCGAGCTCGACGTGGGCGCCTGCTTCCCGCAGCTCGCGACCGGCCGCTGGTACGTCGATCCCGGGGTCCCGTGCGCCGAGGGAGACAAGTGCGTCCTCGGCAACGAGTGCTGCTCCGTCGAACAGGCGGTAGAGCGCGCCGTCGCCGACCCGAAGCCGTTCCAGATCGTCTACATCAAGCCCGGCGTGCAGGCCCGGCCGGTCCACGTCGCGGTCTCCGGCAAGCGCATCGCCCTGCTCGGCGAGCCCGGCGTGGTGTTCACCGTCCCGACCGCCGACGCCGTGTTCCGCGTCGCCGACGACGTCAACCTCCAGCCGATCGACAGCAAGCTGTACGTCTCGCGGCTGTACGTCACCAAGGGCATGCCCCCCAGCGTCGCCAGCTGCGGCGACGGCGGCCAGGTCTGGCTCGACGAGGTCAACGTCTTCGACGTCCCCGGCGCCGCCCTGCACGCCGTCCGTTGCCAGCTCACCGTCCGGCGCTCGAGCTTCCGGCTCGTCAACGCCGGCGCCACCTCCGACATCGGCGGGATCGTCGGCGCCGAGAACAGCATCTTCGGCGACACCCTCACCGGCGCCCCGCTGCAGTCGCTCGGCGGCGGCAAGCTCCGCCTCCTCTACACCACCGTCGTCGACAAGGGCGCCAGCGGCAAGGGCGTGCTGAACTGCCTCGACCCCGCGTCGGTGACGATCCGCAACTCGATCCTCGCCGGCGTCGGCGGCGAGATCCAGTGCCCCGACGTCGAGCTGACGATCGCCGACACCGTCACCACCGCGGCCGGCCTCGACGGCCCGAACATCACCACGATCGGCGTCGACAGCCTCGCGTCCATCTTCGCCGACTACGCCGGCGGCAGCTACCACCTCGGGCCCGGCGCCGCCCTGCTCGACCACTCCGCCGTGTGGCAGATCGGCGACCCGACGGTCGACATCGACGGCGAGCCGCGCACCGCGGTCGAGGGCGCCCCCGACTTCGCCGGCGCCGATCGCCCCTGAGGCCGCATGGTCCACCGGGCATGCCCGAACGGGCATGCTCGCGAGGACATGTTGACGAAGACATGTCCTCCCGGCCGCGCGCCGTCTCTCCGGGCGCGCGCCCCTCGGTTCGCGCCCGCCGCCGGCGACGCCCCGCGCCCGGGGCCGCCTGCCGCTTCCCGATTGACAGACGGACCGATCACCCGCACAGCATGGGCCCATGCCCGAAGCTCGCCCGCCGCTGCCACCGTTCACCGAGGAGACCGCCCGCCAGAAGGTCCGCGCGGCCGAGGACGCGTGGAACACCCGCGACCCCGACCGCGTCGTGCTGGCCTACTCCGAGGACACCCGCTGGCGCAACCGCGCCGAGTTCCCGGTCGGCCGCGAGGAGGTGCGCCGGTTCCTCCAGCGCAAGTGGGCCCGGGAGCTCGACTACCGCCTGATCAAGGAGCTGTGGACCTTTGGCGGGGCCCGCATCGCCGTGCGCTTCGCCTACGAATGGCACGACGACTCCGCGCAATGGTTCCGCAGCTACGGCAACGAGAACTGGGAGTTCGACGCGAACGGGCTGATGGTGCGCCGCTACGCCAGCATCAACGACCTGCCGATCGCCCCCGCCGACCGCAAGTATCACTGGCCGCTCGGACGCCGGCCCGACGACCACCCGGGCCTGAGCGAGCTCGGGTTGTGACCTCGCGGCAATCTGTCCCTCGGGACATCTCGTGATTCGCCGCGCGTACGGCCGGCTCAGCGGTCCGATGGTCTGCAGCCGCGAGCGGGCGGCCGTCGCGCGCGAACGCGGAGGGAACCCCGCTTGAGCCGGTCTTGATCCGGCGCGAGCGACGGGGCCGTCGGGCGGCCCCCGCGCGTGCGCGTGCGACCGGGGGCGGACGGCGATACACCCGACGTCGAGCGCCGAGGGCGGCGAGATTTACCGTTATTTTAGGGTGCGAGTCCGGCCGGGCGCTCGGTATTGTTGGGGTGGTCTCGTGTCCACGCTCCGCGCGACAGAACCGTCCTGCTCCGTGTTCACGGAGCTCGAACGCGTCTCCCCGTTCCTGTTCTCCCTGCTCGAGAACAGCCCGGATTATGTGACGATGATCTCGCCCGAGGGGATCATTCGCTTCATCAACCGCACGCACCCGCGGTACGCGATGATCGGCTTGATCGGGCGCAGCGTGTTCTCGTACCTCGCGCCGGAGTCGCAGGAGGTGGCCCGCGCCTGTTTTCGCCGGGTCGTCGAGACCGGCGAGCCCGGCTTCTTCGAGGCGCTGGCCCGCGTCACGCCGGGCGAGCCGAGGCGCTACGCGACCCGCGTCGGGCCGGTGCAGCGCAACGGGCGGGTCGTCGCCCTCACGCTCATCGCCAGCGACGTCACCGAGCGGGTGGCGATGGAGCAGCGGCTGCGCGAGCAGCGGGACACCCTCGAGTTCGCCGCCGCCGCCACCGGCCTCGGGCTGTGGCACCTCGACGTGCGCACGCGCGAGCTCGTGTGGGACGACGAGATGATCCGGATCCACGGCCGCGGCCTCGCGCCCACCGACTACACCGGGGTGCTCGAGTGCATCCACCCCGACGACCGCGCGCGCGTCGACGCCAACGTCCATGGCAGCCTGACCAGCGGCACCTTCCAGGACATCGAGTACCGCGTCGTGCGGCCCGACGGCGGCCTCGTGTGGGTCCTCGCCCGCGGCAAGGCGCTGCGCGACGAGGACGGCCGGGTCACGCGGCTGCTCGGCGGCGTGCTCGACATCAGCGAGCGCAAGCGCAACGAGGAGGCCCTACGGGTCAGCGAGGAGCGCTACCGGACCTCGATCGCCGCGCTCGAGGAGGGCATCGTCCTGCAGAGCCGCGACGGCACGATCCACACCTGCAACGCCAGCGCCGAGCGCCTGCTCGGGCTGACGAAGGACCAGATGCTGGGCCGGACCTCCCTCGATCCGCGCTGGCGCACGATCCACGAGGACGGCTCGCCGTTCCCGGGCGACACCCACCCCTCGAGCACCACCCTCGCCTCGGGCGAGCCGCAGTCGGGGGTGATCATGGGCGTCCACAAGCCCGACGGCCAGCTCACCTGGATCTCCGTCAACTCGCGGCCGCTCTACCTCGCCGGTCCGCAGCAGCCCAGCGCCGTCGTCACCTCGTTCTTCGACATCACCGCGCGCAAGCACGCCGAGGCGGAGAACGAGCGGCTGCTGCGGGTCGAGCGCGCGGCTCGCCGGCGCGCCGTCCTGCTGTCCGAGACGAGCAAGCTCCTCGCCGCCTCGCTCGACGTCATCGCCTCGCTCGACGAGGTCGTCCGCCACTTCGTGCCGGAGGCCGCCGACCTGGCCGTCGTCGAGCTGCTCGACGAGCACGGCAAGTTCGGCCCGGCGCACCCCGTCGCCATCGCCGGCGACGACGCCGAGCTCGAGGCGCGCTACCACGAGCTGTCGCGCCGGCTGGGCGAGGGCCACGGCGAGCTGCTCGGGCTCGTGCGCCACGGCGAGGTCCGGTTCACCGTGGTGGAGATCGACGGCGAGACGCCGGTGCTGCCGGGCGTGCCGAAAGGCGAGCGCCTGGCCGAGCGGCTGCGCTACCGCTCGACCGTGCTGGTGCCGCTGACGGCCCGCACGGAGCGGCTCGGCGTCCTCCTCCTCGGCGCGCGCACGCGGGCCTTCGACGCCGACGACCTCGCCCTGGCCGAGGAGCTGGGGCTGCGGATCGCCCAGGCCCTCGACGTCGCGCGGCTCTACGGCGAGATGCAGATCGCGCTGCACAAGCGCGACGAGTTCATCGCCGTCGCCTCGCACGAGCTGCGCACCCCGCTGACCCCGCTGATGCTGCAGCTCGGGCGGCTCGAGCAGCTGTGCCGGGGCCGCAGCGAGCTGGCGACCAGCGTCGCCGCGCCGAAGATCCACCGGGTCGTGCGCCAGACCGAGCGGTTGCACCGGCTGATCGAGGAGCTGCTCGACGTCTCGCAGATCACCAGCGGGCGCTTCAGCCTCGAGCCCGAGGCCCTCGACCTGGTGGCGCTGGTGCGCGAGACCATCGACGGCTTCGCCGAACGGCTCGAGCGGGCCGGCTGCGCGCTCCGGCTCGAGATGCCGGCGCGGGTCGAGGGGCGCTGGGATCGCGCCCGCCTCGAGCAGATCGTCAGCAACCTGCTGGCCAACGCGATGAAGTACGGCGCCGGCAAGCCGATCGACATCGGCCTCACGGCCAAGCCCGACAGCGTCCTCCTGTCGGTGCGCGACCGCGGGATCGGCATCTCGCCCAAGGATCAGGCCCGCGTGTTCCAGCGCTTCGAGCGCGCGGTGTCCGAGCGCCACTACGGCGGCTTCGGCCTCGGCCTGTGGGTCACCCGCCACGTCGCCGAGGCCATGGGCGGCTCCGTCAGCGTCGAGAGCGCCCCCGACGTCGGCTCGACCTTCCGCGTCAACCTGCCGCGCCAGGCCCCGACCGCCGCCGTCGCCCAGCCGGTCGCGCCGCCCCCGCCGTGAATCATCGCATGTCCTCGGGGACAGGCATTGACCATCGCCGTCGGGAATCATCGCATGTTCTTTCAGACATGTGACGATCGGCGCGCCCGGCTGCGCCGGAATCGCGGCATGTCCCTCGAGACATAGGACGCTCGACACCCTGCCGGCGTCGCGCCGCGCGAATCACTCGACCGGCCGCTCGCGCGACCACAGCACCAGCGCGGCCGAGGCGGCCAGCGCCGCGATCGCGCCGGCGCGGCCGGCCCCGGGCAGCGGGAACAGCAGCCGGATCGCCCCGTAGAGCGCGAGGTACAGCGCCAGCCCGTCGCGGACCACGTGGCCGAGCGCGCGGACCAGGGCCTGCCGCGGCGTGGCCGGGTCGTCGCCGGCGGCGGCCGCCGTGCGGCCCCAGAAGCCCAGCGGGCGGGCGCGGCGGTAGAACGCGAGCCGCGCCGCCGGATCGCCCGGCGAGGTGCAGAGCGCCACGATCGTCGTGACCGCCGTCGACGCCGCCGCCATCACCGCCAGGCGCCAGTGCGCGTCGTCGGACCCGGCGAGCAGCGCCGGCGCCAGCACCAGGCTGACGGCGATCGCCGCGAACTCGCACCACAGGTTGATGCGCTCCCACAGCCAGCGCAGGATCAGCACCGCGCCGATCCCGGCCCCGAACAGCAGGCTGACGTGCCAGGCCGCCTGGATCGACCCGATCCGCGCCGCCAGGATCAGCGCCACCAGCAGGAGCGCCACGTTGGCCAGGCGCGCCACCCACACCAGCTCGCGGCCCGATGGTTTGCGCTTCCGCAGCGCCTCGCACCACAGCCGGCCGTAGACGTCGTGACTCCAGTAGCTCGCGCCCCAGTTGAGGTGCGTGTCGATCGTCGACGCCAGCGCCGCCAGCATCGCCACCAGCATCAGCCCGCGCGCGCCCGGCGACAGCAGCAGGTCGATGCCCTGCACGAACGTCTGCTCGCGCGCGGCGACGTCGACCGGACCTGGCCCCGGGGGCAGGAGCACGAGCAGCCCGAGCGCGGTGATCACCCACGGCACGCTGCGGATCACGATCTGCAGCCACGCGAACACCCGCCCCGCGCGGCGGGCCTCGACCTCGTCGCTGCAGGCCATGCAGCGCTGGGCCAGGTAGCCGGTGCCGTCGGCGCTGGCCTGGAACAGCCACGGCAGCACCAGCACCACCAGCAGCGCCGGGCCGGCCTGGTCACCTGGCCAAAGAGACAGCCACTGACTCGCCTGCGCCTCGCCGTGGCGGGCCACCAGCGCGGCGGTGATGTCCGCGGGGCCGCCCACCGCCGCCAGCACCGCCCCGGCGTACAGCGCCGTGCCGACCAGCATGATCGCGAGCTGGACGACGTCGGTCGCGACCACCGCGCGCAGGCCTCCCGTCAGCGAGTACATCGCCGTGAACCCGAGCAGGGCCACGAGGCTGAGCAGCGCGTCGGCGCCGGCGACGTCGGGCGCGACCCCGCCGATGGCGACGAACTGCCCGCCGAACGCGCGCACGAGCGCGAGCACCGGCGAGAACCACGCCTCGGGCAGCCACGCGTGCCACGGCAGGAACACCTCGGTGAAGCGCACCGCGCCGACGACGACCATCGCCAGGGCCGCGCCGTTCAGGACCCCGCCGTAGTAGAGCGCCTTGCATGCGCGCAGCGCCAGCGCCCCGCGGCCGCCGTAGCGCAGCTCGACCAGCTCGGCGTCGGTCAGCACCTGCGCGCGCCGCCACGGCCCCGCGAACACGTACGCCAGCAGCAGGAACGACAGCCCGTAGATCCACAGCAGCCACAGCCGCGACAGCCCGCCGGCCGCGACCAGCCCGGTGACCAAAAGCGGCGTGTCGGCGGCGAACTGGGTCGCCGCCATGCTCGCGCCCGCTTGCCAGCCGCGCAGGGTGCGACCGGCGAGGAAGAACTCGCCGAGATCGCGCGAGGCCAGCCGCCGCGCCCGCAGGCCCGCGCTCACCGAGTAGGCGACGAACGCGAGGACGAGGACGAGGTCGAGCACGCGCGCGAGGTTTGGTCCGGGCCGCCCGCGCGAGCAAGTCGCTGCGCGCTGGGGTCGCCGGGCCGCGCGATTGCGTTACAGTCCCCCGCGCCCATGACCGACGCCGCCGAGACCCCGCAGGCCGAGCTCGTGCGCCTGCGCCGACGGGTCGCCGAGCTCGAGGCCGAGGCCCTGGCCCTGCGCGCCTCCGAGGCCGAGCTGCGGGCCATGTTCTCGGCGATGACCGACGCCGTGCTGATCGTCGACCGCGACGGCCGCTACCTGCGCCTGCCGGAGACCGCCCCCGGCGCCCGCTACAAGCCCGCCCCCGAGTTCCTCGGCAAGACCATGCACGACGTCCTGCCCCCCGGCCACGCCGACGCCTTCGTCGCCGACATCCGCCGCGCGCTCGCCGAGGACCGCGTCGTCAACAGCGTCTACAGCCGCACGATCCGCGGCGAGGAGCTGTGGTTCAGCGCCAACGCCTCGCCGCTGACCGCCGACACCGTCGTCGTCGTGGTCCGCGAGATCACCGACGAGGTCCGCCACGAGCAGGCCCTGCGCGACAACCTGCGCCAGCAAGAGCGCCTGCGCGAGCACGAGGCGGCCCTGCTGCAGCTGTCGACGCCGCTGATCCCGATCCGCGACGACGTCCTCGTCATGCCGCTGATCGGCCGGCTCGACGCGACCCGCCTGGGACACGCGCAGGCCACCCTCCTGCAGGGCGTCGCGGCCGCGCGCGCGCGCGTCGCGATCGTCGACGTCACCGGCGTCGGCGAGCTCGACGTCGCCGCCGCCGCGAAACTATCAAAGGCGGCGCAGGCCGTCCGCCTGCTCGGCGCCCGCGTCGTGCTGACCGGCGTCCGCCCCGAGGTCGCCGCCGCGCTGGCCGCGTCGGCGGGCGAGCTGGCCGGCATCACCGTGCGCGCGAGCCTCAAGGACGCCGTCGGCGAGGCCATCGGCGACGGACCGCGCGCGTTTTGAGGCGCCTGGATCGCTTCGCCGACCGACGAGCCGCCGGCACCACCCCGGATCGCCCGACGCGCACGAACGGCTCGCGTCCATTCATCCCATGTCCTTCGGGACATATCGCAGCACGGCAAGGGCGATCCATACGAGCGCAGCCACCACGCCGTCTCGCCGGCCCCGTCGTCGGCGATCTGCACCCCCGCGGCGGCGACCCGCCCGAGCGGCGAGACCGCCAGCGCCGTGGTCGCCTCGAACAGGCCGTCGTCCTCGACGCTCCACACCAGCTCGAACCCGGCGTCGTAGCGGTCGAGGCGCATCCGGTTGCCGAGGCCGAGGGTGAACTCGTTGGCGAGGGCGAACACGTCGCCCGCGGGCGTCGTGGCGAGCGCGACGCTCCTCGTCATCCTCGGCGGACAGGTCGTGGAGCCGCGTCGCCTCCTCCTCGCCGCCGGCGCCGAGGCGCACCAGCAGGCTGTCCTCGTCCTCGCCGCCGCCGACGCTCACCTGCCCTCCGGGCCAGGTCGCCCACCCGGGCCGCCGCTCCGGCCAGTTCCAGGCGCGACGGGCACGCCTGACGCCGTCTCCCGGGCCCGGCGGCCCTATCCCCCCGGCCCGTGGCCGCCGCGATCGCTCGCCACAACTGTCTTCATGGACATGTCCTCTTCGACATGCCATTCGCCCGCTGACGCGTGGGCAGGGCCTGCCTCGGTACGAGCGCACCCACCACGAGGGGCTCGCCGCGACCCCGCCTCACGCGTGGGCGAGGAAGTGGCGCAGCTGGATGTCGGCGTCGTCGACCGCGCGGTGGGGCAGGTCGACGCGGAAGCTGCGGCCGCGGGCCTCGAACCACGACGATGCGCACACCGCCTTGAAGCCGAACGGGTTCTCGCCGAGGAAGGTCCAGGCGTACCAGACGATCCACGGCCAGTCGAACGCGGCCGGGCGGGCGATGAAGCCGGCCCGACGCTCGCGGTGCGGCAGGGTCCAGGCGGCGAACCTGCGCATCGCCTCCGCGGGCGCGAGGCCCGAGCTGCGGGCCCGCGCGAACGAGCCGCGGCTCGTGATCACCTCGTCCGAGAGCGGCGTGATCAGCACCTCGAAGCGATCGATCACCCCGCGCTCGGCCGAGCCGACCACCGCGCCGAGCTCGGTCAGCGAGTGACGCCCGAGGATCGGCCCCGACGTCTCGACGTCGACCATGATCCACAGCTTGTCGCGGCTCATCGCGGCCTCCGCTCGCGTGGCGCGCCGATCGCCGCGCGACCGAGCGCGTACGGCAAGAGGCGGGCGATGTTCCGCGCGTCGTCGATCCCGCGGTGGTGCGTGCCGGTCGGCTTCAGCCCCACGCGCCGCAGCGCGCCGTAGGTGCCGCTCTGGCCCTCGCCCGCGGCCCGGGCGAACGCCTCCTTCAGGTTCAGGTGGCGCGGCCCCAGCGGCGAGCGGATGCCGGCGCGCCGGGCGTCGCGCTCGAGCTGGTTGCGGTCGTAGCCGCCCCACGAGCAGAACAGCGCGCCCTGCCCGAACGCGGCCAGCTTGGGCGCGACGAAGCGGAACGTCGGCGCGCGGGCCACGTCGGCCTGGGTGATCGTCGTCAGCTCGGTGCAGAACGGCGACAGCCGCGGGTGGACGACGGGGCGGACGAAGGACTGGAACTCGGCGATCGGCTCCAGCGTGGCGCCGTCGACCAGGACGGCGCCGATCTCGATGATCTCGCTCTCCTCGCGCGGCAGGGCCCCGAGGTCGTCGCAGGTCGCCTCGAGGTCGACGACGAGGTAGCGGGCAATGGCTTCAGACATGGTCGTTGGAGCTGCTCAAACGGCAAAGCTTCCTTTCGCGGCCAGGTATAGTGCGGGCGTGGCCGACGAGGGCGGACAAGATTCCGGACACGCCGCGGGCTTCACCTGGGGCGACCTGCTGGCGGCGCTGATCGAGCAGCACGGCACGCTCGCCGCGGTCGCGTGGAAGCTGATCGAGCAGGCCCCCGGCGACGACGTGGCCTCGATCGAGCGCGCGCTGCGACGGCTGCGGCGCCGCGGGCAGCTCGACGGCGGGGTGTGGGGCCAGCGGCTCCTGCGGGTGTTCGGCGTGCCCGCGCCGGTCGAGTCGCGCGTGCGCTGGATGGGCCTCTATCACAGCCCGTTCGGCGACCTGCCGCTGCCGCTGTGCCGCGACCAGCTGCGGCTGTGGGACCGGCCGCCGGTGTCGACCTCGCGCGCGCGCGTGTGGCTGCACCTCGGCCACGCGAGCTGCGCGCTGCGGGCGCGCATGCTCGCGGAGGCGGAGGCGCAGCTGGCGCGGGCCACCGCCGCGCTGGCCGGCCTCGCCGATCACGACGACGCCCGCGTCGAGCTCGCGCTGGTCCAGGCCTACGCGGCCAGCCAGCGCGGCCAGCCGGTGCTCGCCGCCCTCGACGCCATCGAGCGCACGCTCGCCGCGGCCGCGCTGGAGCCCGCCGACGCCGCCTGCTTCCGCGCGCGCCTCGTCGACCAGCGCGCCTATCAATTGAACCGCGCCGGCGAGCACGCCGCCGCGCTGGCGCTGTTCGAGTCGCTGCCCGCGAGCGACGTCCACCCGTTCGCCAGCTATCGCCGCGACGCCGGCCTCGCCTTCGGCTGCCTCCGCGCCGGCCGCCCCGACGAGGCCCTGCGCCTGGCCCTGCGAGCCTGCGAGCACGCCGGCGACGGCGGCTACACCCGCCTGCGGGCGATGGGCCTGCTGCTGGTCGCCCGCATCCAGGGCCAGCCCGACGGCGACGTCGCCCGCGCGCGTGCCCTCGCGATCGCCCGCCGCCTCGACGACCACGAGCTGCTGGCCCGCGTCGACCGCCAGGCGCGCCGCGGCAGCGACGCTCAGCACTCGTGAGCGCTGCCTCGCTTCGGCCCCGCGCGGCGCCGTGAAACCGCGAGAGGGCCGCGAATTCACGCGTCCGCAGCGGTTTCACGGGCCCGTGGAGCTCGTCGTTGCGTGTGCTCACCGGCACCCGGGGCGCTCGCGCTGCCCTCGCCGCGCCCGCCTCGTGATCCGCGGGCGCGGCAGACGACACTCACCCCCCGACTGCAACGTACGGGGGGCGAAGGCCCGCCCGCACGCCCCGAAGCTCCGTCGCTTCGCCGCGCTCGCGCCGTCGCATGGGATCGCCGCGCCGGCGAGCACCGCGAAGTCGTCCGCCCGCGCACGACCGCGTGCGGACGGCGGAGCGCCGCTGAATCATCACACCACCGCCCTTGACCCGGATGCTTATGACGCACTCGAAGATCTGCTCGCTCGCCCTGCTCGCCGGCCTCGCCGTCGCCGCCGCCCCCGTCACGGCCCTCGCCGACGCCCCCAGCGCCCTCGAATACTGGTGGAGCGACTCCTACAACGACGTGTACTTCGCCCGCCCGCACAACACCTATGGCGACACCGAAAAATACCCCAACCTCGACTTTGCCCTGTGGGACGGCTTCTACGCGCTCGAGCTCGACATTCATGAATACAAGCAGGTCGGCGGGGTCAAGCAGTTCCCGGTCAAGCACGACTTCTTGGACAGCGACACCGGAAACAACTGTCGCTGGGGCCAGGGCGGCTACCTGCGCGACTGTCTGCACGACATCCGCAACTGGAGCGACTACAACCCCGGCCACCTGCCGATCACGGTGCAGATCGATCTCAAGGCGATCAGCCCCTACGCCTGGGGCGACGCGCAGTACGACGAATTGCACGCGCAGGTGGCCGAGGTGCTCGGCAGCAAGCTGTACCGGCCCAACGAGCTGCGCGCCTGGACCGGCTACGACAGCCTGCGCCAGGGCGTTTACTTCCAGGGCTGGCCGTCCCTCAGCGCGCTGCAGGGCAAGGTCATCGTCCTCATCATGGGCGGGCCGACGGGCGACAAGAACGACTATCAGGAGAACTACGTCCGCCGGTACCATTACAACGCCAACTTCTTCGTCTGTCCCAACGCCGACAGCCCGGCCGACTTCGACTGGTGGGGCAACGCCAACGACTTCGACGAGTACGACACCAACAAGTGGGTGATCTGCGGCAACGTCGGCTCGCCCGCCGGCTGGGACAGCATCGCCGCCCGCGCCGACGCCAACCGCCAGCTGCTGAACCTGTGGAGCAACGACTACGAGTACGACGAGTTCTGGCGCATGTACCTCGCGATCGGCTGGGGCGCGTCGATGATCAGCCGCGACAGCGCCGACACCTTCGACGACAAGCTCCCGCTGGTCGGCCTGCGCGGCTCGGTGCCGGTCCAGTTCCAGATGGTCAACGACGCCAGCAGCAAGTGCGTCGACGTGTGGAACGGCGCCTACTCCAACGGCACCGACATCATCCAGTGGTCGTGCAATGGCGACCCCAACCAGGCGTGGATCTACACCGGCGCGGGCCAGCTGCGCTCGGCCGGCAACACCGCCTATTGCTACGACATCGAGGGCGGCAACGGCAACCTCGGCGACCGCCACCACATCTGGAAGTGCGACGGCGGCGAGAGCGAGAAGTGGCGCCTCGACAAGAACGGCTCGTTCCGCGGCATGAAGGGCCGCTGCATGGACGTGCCCAACAGCAGCGCCGCCGACGGGGTGCAGCTGTGGCACTACGACTGCAACGACACGGGCGCCCAGCGCTTCCAGCTGAACTGGTGGTGACGCGCGGACGCGGGCCCGGAGCGTCGGCATCGGGCCCGCGGCGGCCGCCCGTCAGTTGTCGTGCTCGCCGACCGTCAGCGCGAGGTCGACGCCGTCGACGCCGGCGTTGTACATGCGCTCGATCGTGACGGTCCAGGGCCCGGTGCCGCCGGCGGGCACGACGAGGTCGACGCGCTGGAAGTTGTTCTCCGGGACATACTCGCTCCAGCTGCCGTACCCCGGTCGCGACACGGTCAGCTTGAGTCGCTGGCTCAGCGTCGGCAGGTTGAGCCCGAACGGATCGAGGGTCTGGAAGGACGCCCACTCGCCGTCGGCCAGCCACGCGATCGCCACGGTATAGCGTTTGCCCGCCTGCAGCGTGTAGGTCTCGACGATCTTCTCCTGCGCGTCGAAGAAGTCGTCGTTGCCGCCGTTCCACACCTTGCCGGAGCGGTAGAAGTACGTATCGAGGTAGTCGATGCGCCCGGCGCCGTCGCGCGCTGCGTTGATCGAGCTGAAGCCGGGCCCGTACTTGACGTTGTGGGCGCCCGCGATCATGTACGCCTTGACCGCCTGCGGCTGGTTGCGGAAAAACGCGGAGCCGCTCATGAGATCGGCGGCGAAACCGGCGGCGAGCGGCGCGGACAGGCTCGTCCCGCCGGTCGTCACGTCCGGCCCCAGCGTGAGGTTGGTGCCGGGCGCGAGGATCTCGGGCTTCTCGAGCCCGGTGGTCGGGTTGAGGAACGTCGACGGCTCGACCATGTCCTCGAGGTAATGGTCGTAGCGTCCGACGCCGATCACGTTGTAGGCCCGCGCCGGCATGAAGACGCGGACCGCCTCATCGTTGCCCGCATAGGAGAAGTGAGCGATCCGCGAGGTGCGGATGTAGTCGTCCCACTCCGCCATGCAGTGGCCGAGGCCGTTGTAACTGCCGTTGGTGTCGTCGTTGTTGACGAAGCTCCACGCCTGCGCGCCGACGTACACGGGCGGCGACGTCTGCGCGGTGACGGCGCTGTGCAGCATGCAGTCCTCCAAGGTCGTGGTGGTGTGATAGATCGTGGCGTCGGGCGCGGCCGCGTGGGCGCACATGGCGACGAGCGTCGCGTGCTCCAACCCGCGCGGCGCGCCCATGCAGTTGCCCTGCGGGTCCACGCCGCACGAGCAGGCGTTGCCCGAACACGTCTTGAACAGCAGCGTGCCGGTGCACTGGCCGGAGCAGCACTCTTCGTCGTAACGGCACGAGCCGCCGTTGAGCACCGGCTGCCAGTGGCCGGTCGAGAGGTACTCGATGTCGGCGTCCATCAGCTCGGGCCGGTACGGCCAGGGCGCGAAGCCCTCGTTGTGCCAGATGCCGATCCCCTGCCCGCGCATGTCGTACGCGTGCGCGAAGTCGATGATGCCCATCCGCTCCAGCGCGCCGTCCTCGCCTTCATCGAGGGCGTTGCCGTTGAGGTTGCCGTCGTGCGTATTGTTGCGCAGACCGGTGTGCTGCTGCCCGTCGTCGGCCAGGCGAGCCCACTCGAGCCGGCCGTCGAGCGCGCGCAGCAGCGCCTGCGCGCGCTCCCGCGGCAGCCGCACGCGGAACCAGGTGTCGCCGCGCTCGACCACCGCGTCCTCGACCCCGCCGTCGGCGATCGCGGCGGCGACCAGACGTCGACGGGCCTCGAACTGACGCGTCAGACCGGCGTCGATCGCCCGGCGATCGGCGTCGGTGCGGGCCCGCAGCCGCTCCTCGTCGACCGGCTGGCCGTCGAGCGTGTAGCGCGGCAGGCCGTCGGCGACGTCGATGGTGGCCGTCATCGGCGGCAGCTCCGGCGGAGCGAACCGCGGCACGTCGACGCGCAGGTCGAGCTCGATGACGGCGCCGTCGCGGCCCTCATCGAGCGCGGCTTGCAGGCGGGCGTCGACGACGGGACGCGAGAGCCGCTCGCTCTCGGGTCGCGCGGCGATGGCGGGCGATTCAGCGTCGGAATCGACGCACGCCGCCGGACAGAGGAACGCGAGGATAAGCGATGCGTTGGTAGTCTTGAGCATATGCTCGTCCAGTGATCGCCGGGCTGCCGACGATCGCTGGCGAGAATTAAAAAACAGCGAGGGCTGCGCCCCCCATGAGCACGACGCCGGCGGTCCGCATCTTGAAGTTCGGGGCGAGCGGTCGCAGACCTGGTTGCTCGCCGGTGACGAATGGCGCGAACCCGAGCTCCCCAAATGTGATCGAGCAGAGCTCGGGAGCCCCGCCCTCTCGACCGACGAGAAGATCACGGAAATGCCCGGCCCGCATGGGCCGCGTTCGCCTCGGCAGATCGAAACGCCGGGCAGGTGCGAGCGGCTCGATGTTCACGCAACGCAATCGAGCTCACCCGAGCGAAACGCGGCCGTCGGCTCACAGCTCGAAGCGCGCGAGGAACAGATCGAGGGAGCCGAGGTAAGGCGTGAGGCCCCAGCCGAGGTCGATCGGCTCCTCATACCAGCCGGTCACGACCAGCGCGCCCTGCGGGTCGCTCGCCGCCCTGTACGAGAACGCCCCGCCGCCGCCGAACGCCCGGTGGCCGATGTACGTACCATCGCCGGCGAGCCGGGCCGCGAAGCCCCGCTCTGTCGGACCGCCCTGCAGCGGCACGCCGGCGAGCTCGGCGTCGCCCTCGAAGTTGCCGGTCAGCGCGATCGTGCCGGTGTCGTCGATCGCCAGCCCCATGAGCTCCACGGTCCCCTGTTTGCCGTGGATCGTGGTCCAGAGCTGCTGGCCGTCGGCGTCGAACTGGCTGATCAACGACGAGTTGTCGAGCAGGCCGCCGAGGAACGGCAGGGCCGCGTCGCCGAACACTTGATCTTCGTAATAGACGCCGGTGACGACCGGGCGGCCGTCAGGGTCGAACTTGACGTTCGTCAGCCGCAGGGCGCCGATCTGGTGCGGGAAGGTGCGGCTCCACCGGTGCTGGCCCGCGAGGTCGAACGCGGCGAGGAAGGTGCCGCCCGGCAGCGGACCGCCCCCGAAGTCGATCGTGCCCTCGGGCGTGTCGCCCGCGGCGATGATCGTGCCGCTGTCGTCGACGTCGAGCGCGACCACGTAGTCCAGGTGGTCGGTGCCGAAGCTGGCGCTCCACACGTGGTCGCCGTCGGGGGTGAACGTCGCCAGCGCGAAGTCCTCGTCGGCGGCGAACAGGTCGGCGCCGCCGAAGTTGACGGTGCCGTAGAGCCCCCACCCCGTGACGATCTCGTCGCCCGGACCGATCGCCACCGGGTTGCCGCTCCACTGATTGCCGTGGTGGGTAAAGCAGCGGCTCCACAAGTGATTGCCGGCAACGTCGTACTTGGCGAGCAGCAGGTCCATCTCGTCCCCGCCCGACAGCGGCCCGCCGCCCCAGTCGGCCGCGCCGTCGCAGTAGCCGGTGACGACGATGTTGTCCTGGCTGTCGATCGCTACGGCGGAGATCCGCTGGTGCTTGTCGTCGCCGATCCGCTTGACCCACAGCAGTTCGCCGCCCGGGCTGAACTTGGCGAGGATCGCGTCGAGCAACCCCTGGCCCGCCAGCGGCCCGCACGCGAAGTCGAGGTCGGCCTCGCTCTCGGCCCCCAGGACGACCGCGCCGGTGCTGTCGATCGCCACGCTCGATCCGGCGTCGTAGCCCGTGCTGCCCGCCGCCAGCCCCCACTCGCTCGCCGGCCCGCCGAGCGTCAGGCCGTCGCAATTCTCGTCGATGTCCGGCGTGGGGCAAGCCTCGATCGTCGGCGTCACCTCGCCCTCGCACGGCCCCCAGCTCATGCCGTCCTCGGCGCAGGTCTGCTGCCCCGCCTTGCATGCGCCGACCCCCAGCGTCCCGGGCGGGCCCGAGTACGGGCAGACGAGCGTCGCCCCCGGCTCGCACATGATTCCCGCGGTCGTCCCGTCGCTCGAGCTGCTCGATTCGGTCGTGTCGGTCGTCGTGGTGGTCGTGTCGGTGGAACCGCTGGTCGTGTCGACCGTGCCGGTCGTGTCGACCGTGCCGGTCGTGTCGACCGTGTCCGTCGTGTCGACGGTGTCCGTCGTGTCGACCGTGTCCGTCGTGTCGACCGGGCCGGTCGTGTCGACCGTGCCGGTGGTCGTGTCCTCACCCAGACCGGTGGTAGGCGTGGTGGGGTCCACGGGCGGATCACCGGTCGAGGTCGTCGGCGCCGTGGCTGTGGGTTCGTCCGTCGTCGTCCCGGTCGTCGCCGAGCCGTCGGTCTCCATCGCCGGGCCGGGCTCCGCGGGGCAGCCGGCGAGCAGCAGGGGCAGCAGCGTAGAGAGGTAAATCCAACGAAGATCCAGGGTGGTGTTGTTCATGACGTTTGAAGTCGTGCGACTGGCCGCAGAAGGCCCAACTCTGTTGGCCGCGGCGCGCCCCGCCCGTGGGTGGGCACGTTGTGGGCAGTCTCACTGGCGACGAATTGTCGGGTAAGGGACATGATGATGGCGTGGCTTGATTCCGAGCGCTTCACGGACGATTGCCAGCAAGAACACGCGAAGCGACCCGAGACGGCCTGACGTGACGAGGCGCGGAGGTTTCGCAAGGGACGGGTGACCGTCCACGGTAGATCAATTGCACCCCTGGCCCGATCATCGCGCGCAGATCGTGGCGCCGACCGCGCCCCATCGTTTCGAGGCAACAGCGAGTGGAGACGCCCGCCGAGCACCCGGCGCGGAGCCGGTGGTCGAGGACCTCGCCGCTCCGGGGCACCTGCGGGGACACGGGGCCACTGGGGGCCCGCTCCCGGAGCGTGACGCTCTCGCGCGGTTGTTCGCAGCGCTCGCGGGAGCGACGGCATTCGGCGAGGGCGCTACGCCTGCGACGTCGACGAGCTGGGCGTCCCTTACCGGCCGACGGGTCGGCTCGTACGGCGTCACAATCAGGCCAGCAGCTCGCTGTACTCGCCCTCGTCGAGCCCCTTGCGGCCGAACTCGGTGATCGGCGCCCCGGCGTCGCCGCTGCAGCCGACGGCGTTGAGCAGCGTGACCAGCAGGCGGTTGTGCGGGTAGCGCAGGTCCCACGGATCTTGCCCGGCGACGAGGTCGATGTAGTGCCCCTGCTTGAGGTAGCCGCCGGCGCTGCCGGCGATCACCGTCGGCAGGTCGACGTAGGAGTGGATCTTGCCGTCGGACAGCTCGTGCATCCACACCACCGCCGAGCGGTCGAGCACCGTGCCGTCGCCCTCCTCGTAGGCCGACAGGCGATCGAGCAGGTACCCGAACTGCGACGCGTGCCAGCGATCGATCTGCGACAGCATCTCGCGGTACCCGACCACCTCCTCGCCGCTGTCGTCGTCCTTGGTGTTGCCGTGCGACAGCTTGTGGTGGTTGTATTCGTGGTCCATCCCGTCCCACTGGTAGATCGGGCCGCCCGAGCCCGAGGCCCACTGGATCGTCGCCACGTTCGTCGCCCCGCACGCGATCGCCATCGCCAGCACGTCGAGCTGCATGCGGCCGATCGCCTTGAACTGCGCGTCGAGCAGCACCGAGTCGGGGTCGACGGCCTCGAGCTCGGCCGCGCGTGCCGGGTCGAGGGCGCAGGCGACCAAACCGTTGCCGGCCATCTCGACCTCGAGGTCGCGGATCGAGTCGGCGTGCATCTCGAGCTTCATCGCGTCGGCGTGGCCGAGCCCTCTTGCCTTGAGCGCCTTGAACTCGTCCTCGACCAGGTCGAGCACGCTCTGCCGTCGCGTGGCGATCCGCAGCTTCTCCAGCTCGGACAGCCCGCCCAGGCCCATGAGGTCCTGGTACGTCAGCCACGGGTTGCCCTCGGGCGTCACCGGCATGCCGCTGCCCGCGTACGAGATGTGGCCGAGGTGGTCGGGGTGCCGCCACCCGACCGAGAGCGTCAGCGACGGTCGCCCGCCCTGATTGAGCTGCGCCGCCGCGAATTGATCGACGGAGATGCCGGTCGCATACAGCGTGTCCGGATCGAGCGGCTGCGCGGTGAGCTTGTGACCCATGCCCATGGCGTGGTCGTTGCCCGCGGTGCCGGGATCGTGCCCCCACCCCTTCGGCACCATGTGCAGACCTCGCGGAATCAGCAGCCTGTCGCGATATGCGGCCAGCGGCTCCAGCGCCGACCCCTTCAGCGATTCCATGGTCAGCGGGCCGGGCGTCTGCGGAAAGAATGTCTCCATGTTGACGCCGTTGCAGGTGAAGAACACGACGAGCCGCCTGTTACCGGGCTCAGCCGCTCGCGCCGTGCCCCGCCGCCCGACCAGCGATTCGAGCAACGGCAACGCGACCGCGACCCCGCCCGCGCCTCGCAAGAACATCCGTCGCCTCATCCTGCTCGCTCCCGTCCGCGCGGAAGGTTCGAATCGCGCCACCGGCGATGCCCCGATGCCGCGCCGATCCGTCGCGCCGCGAAGAAGCACCAATTTGCCACATTCGCCGGCCGAGACCACGAATTCGCGTTCGCCCGACGTCACGCTCTCCCGCCCGACGGATGCCCGCCGACCTGGCCAAGGACCGGGCTGTTGACCGTCGTTCACCCGCTGTCGCTCTCCAACGGTCGCGCAGACTGCCCGCGACGGCCTCACCGCGACGTTCTCATGTCCTTGAAGACATATGATGGGACTCTCACCGCCCGTGCCCGCCTACGAACAATCCGTACCCACCAACCGCGTCCATGACGCGCGAAAATCACCAGACTCCCAGCGCGAGCCGGAGAGCGACAAGGGGTCACGATACGCCCCGCGCCCCGGAGTTCTGCTGTGAACACCCCGGCCGGGCTCATCCGTGAGCTCGCCGCTCACTCGGCTTCTCGTGCGCCGGAAAACGGCTCAGCCCGGCGCTCGCAAGCCATGGCCCAGCCCGGTCCATCGCCGCGCGGTCGCTTCGCAGATACCCAGCCGGCGACCGTCGCGTTACCCTCGCGCGCCGTGTCCCTCGCCCGCCGGCTCCTCGCCCTCTCGCTCGCCCTGATCGCCTGCCAGACCGTCGGGCCGCAGTCCATGAAGTACGGCCGCGGGCAATACAACCAGACCGTGCAGCGGACCGACGCCGAGCAATTGCTGCTGAACCTGGTCCGCCTGCGCTACCGCGACCCGCCGCTGTTCCTCGAGGTGACCAGCATCGCCACCAGCCTGTCGCTCGAGCTCGGCACCGGGGTCTCGGGCAACGCCGGCGGCATCAACACCGTGACCCCGAGCGGCAGCGTGCTCTACACCGAGCGGCCCACGATCACCTACGCCCCGCTGCACGGCAGCCGGTTCGGGCAGCTCTTCATGACCCCGATCGAGCCGCGGGTCCTGCTGCTGCTCTACCACTCGGGCTGGGCGATCGACCGGATCTTGAAGGTGTTCGTCCAGCGCATCGGCCCGCTGCCCAACGCCCCGCGCGCGTCGGGGCCGACGCCGGACAACGCGCCGCAGTACGAGGACTTCTTCCGCGCCTGCGAGATCTTGCGCAACCTGTGGCGCGACGGTCACCTCGAGTTCGGCGAGACTCGCCGCGGCGACGTCCCGGTCCTCGTCATTCACATCGACCCGTCGCGCGCCGAGGACCCGCAGGTCGCCGAGCTGGCCCGCGTGCTCGGCCTGCCGCAACCGACCACGACGCTGCTGTTCGGCGCGACGCTGCGCTCGAACGATCCGTCGCTGGTGCCGCTCGTGACCCGGTCGCTCCTCGCCGCGATGTACTACGCCTCGCAGGGCGTCGACCCGCCCGAGCTCGACCTCCGCCGCGGCAAGGTCACGCGGACCCAGGGGGCCGACGGCGCCGCCTTCGACTGGACCCGCGTCACCGGCAAGATCATGCGGGTCCATCACGCCGATCGCCGCCCCTCCGACGCGTTCGTCGCGGTGTCGTACCGCGGGCGCTGGTGGTACATCGACGACACCGACCTCGACTCGAAGTCGACGTTCTCGTTCCTCAGCCAGACGGTCGAGCTGCTGTCGACCGACGTCAGGACCTCGGCCCCGGTGATGACGCTGCCGATCAGCGCGGGCTGACGGTGCAGGGGCGTCGATCCCGAACGCGAGCTAGCCGCGACGCGAGCGCGGCCACAGCCGCGGCAAGAGCAGCGCCACCGCCCGCATCTCGATCGACTTGCGGACCACCCGCTCGGCGGCCGCCGTCGCGCGGGTGCACCAGTTCGAATTGACCCGCGCCGACGGATCGGCGCGGGCCTCGGCGAGCAGCGCTTCCATCGCCGCGATCGCGCGCGCCAGCGAGGCGGTCGCGGGGGCGCGCCAGCGGCCGTCGTCCGCGAGCGCCAGGGCGCGCGTCACCGCCTCGGCGTCGCCCCGTCGCGCCGCGGCGACGACCTCGTGGAGCTGGCGGTAGCGGGCCTCGGCGCGCTCCTCGCCCGGCAGGATGAACGACCCGTGCGGCGTGGCGAGGGTCTCGAACACGTAGGCCCGGCTCGCGTCCATCTCCGACGTGAAGTGCCAGCGCTGCGCGTCGTCGTGCAAGAACGTCCAGATGTCGTTGACCCGCATGTCCTCGCCGCGCCGGAGGATCGCGTCGGTGATGAGCCCGTAGCGCAGCTGGTGGTTCTTTCGGTCGAGCGAGCGGCGGTCCATCAGCACCAGCGGCCGCGTCACCTGGTCGAGCGGGATCCACACATTGATCAATGCCAGACGCGACAGGCGATTGCGGCGGTGCGGTGATTCGTGGCGGAACAGCCACGGCGCCGCCCCGTGCAGCAGCTGGCGCAGCGGCGTGCCCTCGACGTCCTGGTCGGCGTGGACCGCCACCGCCGCGTCGTGCTCGTTCATCTCGGGGTTGGGCTCGCGCGCCAGCGCGATCCCGTTGGGGCCGGCGCGGCGCATGAAGAACCCCTCGCGGGCGATGAACAGCAGCCACAGCCGTTCGCCGCCCGGGAGCGCGAACGTGCGGCCGAGCAGGTGGCGGCGCAGCTCGGCGACGTCGGCCGGGCCGAGGCGACCGGCGACGCGCACCCGCTCGAGCGCGGCCTGCAGCTCGCGCCGCGGCGACAGGTCGATGTGCGAAAAGCCGTGCTCGCGCAGGTCGGGCTGCAGGCCGCCCGGGGCCGAGCAATCGTGGGCGCGACAGGTCCGCCGATCGTACGAGCGCGGGTCGGCGCGCGTGTCCGGGTCGAGCGTCCGCGCGCGTCGCAGGCCGCGCGCGTCGAGCGAGACATCCTCGCTCCGCGAAAACGCCAGTTCGGCGTCGATGGCATGGATGGGGTCGGCTGCGGACGACATGCGGTCTACGGACCATCTTACTGCACCCGGGCGTGCGCGGCCGCCTTCGCCCGCGCGGCCTCGCCTCACGGACCGCCCGCTCGCCGGAGCCTGGTGCCGGCTCGATCGCTCGGGCATCTTCCGCGGATGCGCTTCGCTTGGTTCACCCTGCTGTCCACCGCCCTCCTCACGCTCGCCGCCTGCCCCGGTGGCAGCGGCGACTCCGACTCCGACGCCTCGACGTCGACCGCGACGACCACCACCGACGCGAGCACCGGCACCGCGACGACCACCACCGACGCGACCGCCACCGATCCCACGGCGCCGACCACCGCCGCGACCGGCGATCAGCCCGTGGCCTGCGAGGGCATGCTGCCGCCCGCGGGCGCGCCCTGCACGACGCAGGACGAGGTCTGCCAATTCGAGGACGACCCGTGCGTGGCGTTCATGGGCACGCGGTGCGAGGACGGCTTGTGGGTGCCGTTCGAGAACATCCCCGGCCCCGAGTGCGGCGAGGATGCGTGCGACCCGAACGACCCGCCGCTCGAGGGCGACCCCTGCACCACCGAGGGCGCTTCGTGCTCGACCGACTGCTCCGACAAGTGCCTGTTCTGTAACAAGTGGACCTGCAGCGAGGGCATGTGGCACCGCATCGAGGTGTTCCCCGAGCCGTGCCTCGAGTGCGACGCGATCTGCGACTTCGTGATCGTGCCGATGTGCGCCGGCGGTCCGCCCGACGAGGCGGAGTGCGTCGCCGGCTGCGAGGCCAGCAAGGTCGGCGCTTGCAAGGCCGAGTTCTCCGACCTGCGGGCGTGCGCCGGCGAGCAGCCGACGTTCACCTGCGACGACGCCGAGCGCCCGGTGGTGGCCGGCTGCGAGGACGTTTTCACGGCGTTCTACGCCTGCTCGATGCCGTGATCGCGCGGGCCGGCTCGACGCGCGCGGGCCCCCGAGCCACCATGGATCGGTCATGCCGGCGCCCTCGTCGAACGAATTCGTGGACACCTCGCGCACGCTCGAGCTCCTCCACTCGCCGCTGAAGATGTTCGGCGTGCTCGCGGCCGGCCTGGTGATGACCTCGCTCTCGCTGCTGCTCGTCGTCCCGATCGTCCCGGAGCTCGCGGGCGACCCCGTGGTGCGCGGCCTCGGCATCGTCGGCGCGCTGTTCTTCGGCTCCTGCTCCGTCGTGGTGCTGCGGCAATGGTTCACGCCGGAGGCGGTGATCACGATCTCGCCGGCGGGCCTCCGCGACGTCCGCGTCGCGCGGGCGTTCATCCCCTGGCCCGCGATCGAGCGGCTCTCCACCTGGACCTTCAACGGCCAGAGCTTCCTCGTGATCGCGGTCGCGCCGGAGGTCGAGCGGCGATTGCCCCTGACGCGGACCGCTCGCTGGACCCGCGGTCCCAATCGCAAGCTCGGCGCCGACGGCCTGTGCGTCTCGGCCCACGGCCTGAAGGTCGACTTCGCCACCCTGGCCGCGCTCGTCCACGCCTACGCCGCGACGTACGCCGCGCCCGCGGCCACGGACCCGGGCCCGTGAGCCCCGTCGCGAATGCTCGACGCGCAGCCGGCGATGCGCCGAAATCGGGGCTGCGGCGGCCTTTTGCGCGAGCCGCAGGCAGCAAGGCCGGACGCGTGAATCCGGATTCGTCGCACAAGAACGCGCCGCCGCAAGCGAATACGTACAGTGCCCGCGGGCGCCGGGCGGGCGCGGGCGGGCGCCCGGAGCGAGCGTTTCGGCGTGTTCGTCACGCGCGCCGCCTTTGACGGCACCGTCATGCCGTGATACCGTGCATGACCTCGAAGTTGGACTGTCGAATCGGAGTCACGAATGCGTAACGATTCCTGGACCCGGGAAGCCTTGCTCGATCACCTGCAGAAGGCCGTCTACCTCGAGCTGTGGACGATCCCGCTCTACCTGACGGCCGCCTACTCGCTGCAGGTCCCCGGGTCGGACGCCCAGCACCCGCCGACGCTGACGCCGGTGCGCAGCCCGAAGAACCCCAACCGCAGCCGCGAGCAGCTCGCGTTCAACAACATCTACTCGATCGCGGTGCAGGAGATGCTGCACCTCGAGCTGGCCGCGAACCTGTATAACGCCCTGTTCGCCGCGCGGGGCCACGCGCCGAAGTTCACCGGCGATTGGGCCCCGCGCTACGACCGGTTCCCGCCGTGGATCGGGGTGCACCTGCCGGTGCAGCTCGGGCCGGCCAACGCCCCGCAGATGGCGCTGCTGGCGGCGATCGAGACCCCCGAGCCGAAGATCGATCCGCCGCCGAACGGGCCGCAGCCGGTCTACGACTCGATCGGCCAGTTCTACAAAGCGATCGAGCAGGGCCTCGATCAGCTGTGGGACGAGCTCTACGACCCCGCGGCCGAGCACCGGCAGAAGAGCGAGTTCGCCGATCCGTCCTACCCCGACGACGACTACACCGGCTTCAGCGCGGTGATCGCCGGCGACAGCGCCACGGCGCGCAAGCAGGCCGACCGGATCGTCCAGGCCATCATCGGCCAGGGCGAGGGCAGCCGCGGGCCGTTCATCGCCCCCGACCTGCGCCCCGAGGACCTCGGCGACCTGGAAGATCGCGTCAGCCACTTCGCCCGCTTCCGCATGGTCCAGGCGATGCTGAAGAGCGGCGGCCCGCTGCGCACCTACCCCCAGACGGGCAGCAGCGGGCTGGCGGCGGCGCAGCAGCAGCTGAACCTCGGCTTCACGAGCCTGCTCGTGGCCCTGGAGCAGGGCTTCTCCGGCACCGCCGATCTCGACCTGGACAGCATGTGGAAGCTGCCCGGGCAGATCGTCGCCGTGTGGGCCGCCGGCGGGGTGCCGGCATTCCAGTACGTCCAGGGCAGCGCCGGCTGACCGGCGGGTTCCTCGCCGGCGATCGGCCGCCGCGTCGATCCGGCGCGGCGGCGCCGCGTTCGGCCGCACGCCGGCTGCGGCGCGCGGCCAGGCACTGCCACCAATGGGCAGTGCGCGCATTCACCGGACATCGGCGAATCACCAGACTGCGGGCGCGGACCGGCGAGAGGCCCCGGCGCGAGTTCGCCCGTCGAGACGGACCGCGCGGTGCCTCGCGCGCGGCCGGATCCGTCGGCTAGACTGGCGTTTCGACGCGCCGATGAGCGATCCAACGCCGCAGGCGGCTCCTTCCTCCGGTTCGGAGGGGCTCGCCACGACCATGCGGAAGACCCTCGACGCCGGGGGGCCCACGCTGCCCTCGGCGGACGAGCGCCTCACGCCCGCGGCCCTCGCTCCCGGCCAGCGCCTGGCCGAGCGCTACACCGTGCTCGGCTTCCTCGGCGAGGGCGGCATGGGCCTCGTGCTGGCGGCCTACGACGCCCGGCTCGACCGCCGCGTGGCGCTCAAGCTGCTGCGGCACCGCGCCGACGGCTCGAGCGGGCGCGAGGAGCAGGCCCGCCTGGTGCGCGAGGCGCAGGCGATGGCGCGGCTCAGCCACCCGAACGTGGTCGCGGTCTACGACGCCGGCACGCTGGCCGACGGGGCGCTGTTCATCGCCATGGAGTACGTCGAGGGGCAGACGCTGCGCGAGTGGTGCGCCGAGCAGCCTCGGTCCTGGCGGCAGGTGCTGGAGACCTTCCTCGCGGCCGGGCGCGGGCTCGCGGCGGCCCACGCCGCCGGGCTCGTGCACCGCGACTTCAAGCCCGACAACGTGCTGGTCGGCAAGGACGGCCGCGCGCGCGTGACCGACTTCGGCCTGGCGCGCCACAGCCGGCCCTCGGAGCCGCCGGCGCTCGCCGCCGCGGCCGACGCGGGGACGTCGTCCGGCGGCCCGCTCGCGGCCGACGACCTCACCGTCGCCGGCACGCTGGTCGGCACGCCGCGCTACATGGCGCCGGAGCTGCTGCTCGAGGGCCGGCCGGCGGATGTCCACACCGACGTGTTCTCGTTCTGCGTCGCGCTGTACGAGGCGCTGTACGGGCAGTTCCCGGTCGCCGGCAAGACCCTCCCGGAGCTGCTGGAGGCCTACGTGGCCGGCCGGGTCAAGCCGCTGCCGGCCGCCTCGGACGTCCCGGCGTGGGTCGCCCGCACCGTGTCGAGCGGCCTCTCCTTCGACCCGTCCCGGCGCCCCGCGTCGATGGAGGTGTTGCTGGCGGAGCTCGCCGACGACCCGCAGGCGCGGCGCCGCGGGCGGGCCCTGGCCGCCGGCCTGGCGCTGCTGCTCGCGGTCCTGAGCGGGCTCCTCGTGTGGGGCTGGCTCGCCGACCGCGAGCGCGGCTGCGGACGCATGGACCGGCACCTCGCGGGCATCTGGGACGCGGACACGAAGGCCCGCGTCGCGCAGGCGCTGACGGCCGCCGGCGTGCCGTACGCGGCCGACACCGCCCGGCGGACCGCGGCGCTGCTCGACGACTACGCCGCCGCGTGGGTGACGATGCGGACCGAGGTGTGCGAGGCCCAGGCGTCGGCGGCGCCGCCGGGCAGCCTCGCGGCGCTGCGCGAGTCGTGCCTGGAGCGCCGGCGCAGCCGCCTGCGGGCGCTGACCGAGCTGCTGGCGAGCGGGCCCGATCGCGGCCTCGTCGATCAGGCCGTGCAGGCGGTGAAGACCCTGCCCTCGCTCGACTTCTGCGCCGACGCCGACGCGCTCACGGCCGCCGTCCCGCCGCCGGAGGACGCGACGGTGCGCGCGCGCGTCGAAACCCTGGAGGCCCAGGCAGACCGGCTGGAGGCGCTGTACGAGGCCGGCAAGTACCCCGAGGGGCTGGCGCTCGGCGAGGCGCTGCTGCGCGAGGTCGAGCCGCTGGGCTACGCGCCGCTGCACGCACGGGTGCTGCTCGCGATGGCCGAGCTGCGCGAGCCCACCGGCGACTACGAGGGCGCGAAGGCGCTGGCGCGGCAGGCGATCGTGGCGGCGGCGCGGGGCAAGGACACCCGGCTCGCGGCCCGGTCGTGGAGTCAGCTGCTGTTCGTGGTCGGCGGCCGCCAGGCCCGCGGCGACGAGGCGCTGCAGCTGTCGCTGGCGCTCGAGGCGGCGGTGGAGCTGGCGGACGACCCGATCGTCCGCGCCGACGCCGACAACACCCTGGGCCTGATGTACACGAACCTCGACCGCTTCGAGGAGGCGCGCCAGCGGCACGCGGAGGCGCTGGCGCTGCGCGAGCAGGCGCTCGGCCCGGAGCACCCCCACACCGCCCTGTCGCTCACCAACCTGGGCCGCGCCCTGCTCGGGCTCGGCCGCTACGAGGAGGCGCGCCAGGCCGACGCGCGGGCGCTGGCGCTGCGCGAGAAGGTGCTGGGCCCCGAGCACCCGGCCAACGCCTTCTCGCTGAACCACCTCGGCGCCGCGCTGGTGGCCCTCGGCCGCTACGAAGAGGCCAGGGACGTCTACGAGCGGGCCCTCGGGCTGCGCGAGCGGGCCGTCGGGCCCGACGATCCGGCCACCAACGGCATGCTCCACGGCCTGGGCAACGCGCTGGGAGGCCTCGGCCGCCTCGACGAGGCGCGCGAGGCCCACGAGCGGGCGCTGGCGCTGCGCGAGAAGGCGGTCGGCCCCCAGTCGCACCTTTTGGCCGAGGTCCTCAACGGCCTCGGGCGCGCGCTGCGGGACCTCGGCCGCCGCGAGGAGGCGCGGCTCCACCACGAGCGCGCGCTGGCGCTGCAGGAGCAGGCCCTCGGCCCGCTGCACCCGAGCGTCGCCGAGTCGCTCCTCGGCCTCGCCGAGCTCGAGCTGGCCGCCGGCCGCCCGACGCAGGCCCTCCCGCTGCTCGAGCGGGCCCTGTCCCTGGCCGCGGTCGACGAGCGCGCGAACGTCCAGCTCGCGCTGGCCGAGGCGCTGTGGCAATCACAGCAGGACCGCGCCCGCGCCCGCAGCCTGGCGACCGCGGCCGAGACCTACTGGCGCGAGCTGGGCCACGCGCCGGCCCTCGCCCGCGCGTCCGCGTGGCTGGCGACGCACCCTGGCACCTGACCTTCAGGACATGTTCTATGAATCTTCACACATGTCCCTCGAGGAATGATCACCGCGGCAGCTACGGGCCCGCGCACACGTGAAGCCGGTGTCCTGGCCCTCGTCGCGGTTGCAGGCCGCGACGGCGAGAGAGGGCAAGTCGGGGGGCGCACTCGCACCTGTCCCCGCGGATTGGCGGGCCCGCCCGGCCCTGCGCCGCTGGCCTCAAGGGCTTCCTAGACGGTCGGCACACCCCGGCAAGTCCGCGCCAGGGCACCATCGGAGACGCAGGATCGGGCAGCTCGCTCGCCCATCGCGGCGCTCCCCGCGGCGGAGCTCTGGCTGCTCGCTCGCCAGATTCGCCAGCCGCGCTGCCGAGGTCACCGCACCTGGCGGCCAGGCGCGCGACATGGGCGGGGGCCTCGCCAGCTCCCCGGAGACGCAAAATCGCCGCTGGCGACGGTATCGAGGAGAGCGGGCCCCGCCCCTTGCAGGTCACGTAACCTCATTCATCGTCCCAGGATGCTCATGCAGACCATCGCCCTCCTCTTCCTCTCCTTGCCTGCCCCGACGTCGGCTTGCGATGAGGTCGAGGCGGCCTTCGCTGAAGCACTGACGTCGCCGAGCCACATTCGCGACCTCGCGGCCTCATTCAACTTCACGGACGGGATCGCCGGCCGGATCGACTATGACCTGCCGGACGTCGGCCCGGTGAGCATTGCGTTGCGGCTCGATGCGAGCGGGAGCGGCACGGCTGCATTGAGCATCGATCGCGCTCCGCTCGTCGACCTTCAGTTCGTCGATTGGGAGTTCGCGGGCGAGCTCGGTCACTCCTCGACATCCCCATCCCCGAAGCGCGCGGCCCGCATCGCCGCCAGCACCGTGCAGCTCTGGTTGGATGAAGGCCTTGAGCTCGGGGGCCTCGGGGAGGACGGAGAGCGATGGAAATGTTGGCTCGCTGGAGCATTTGCGGCCGCCACGGTCGGCATCGTCACAGTGACCGGCTGCGGTCCCTGTGGCGCCACGACCGCGCTCGCCGCCGGGGCCTATGTGAAGAACAAGTGTGACAAGGCCCAGAACAAGAAGGACAGACGGTGAAGGGCCGCATGGAACTCTCCATCCACGGGAAGCGGCCCTTCCCCGCCCAGTACCTGGGTTTCTGGCCGACCCGTGAATTCTGGAACATCGCGATTCGGACCCCGCTGGGTATGGGGGCGATGGCTTTGGCCTTCATCGCGCTCATGCTGTTGGACAGCCTGTTCAGTCTGTCGGCGTGGCAAATATGGGTGTATAGTCTGTCACAGCTCCCTGTTGCTGGCCTCATCGAGCGGTTCACGCGCGATCGCATCCGACGACGACCGCCCCGGTTACCCGCACAGTCCGCACCCGCACAGTCCACGGCCTTGGTTCAGGCCGGCCCGGATCAACCTCTTGGCTTCTGCGCCACGGAGGAGTTTCAACGAGCCTTCTTCCGTCACCACTTCGGGAACCTCGGAAGAGCCGTACGGCTCAGCCTGGAGCTGTCACTCGGCGCTCTCGTCGTATTTGCCACGGGCCCGCTGTGGGGCATCGGCATGGTCATGGTGTATGTCGTCTGGCTCGGTGCGGTCGAGCGGCGCCTCTGTCGAAGGCCCGAATTGCCCGAGTGAGGCCGACCGGCGTCATGGCTCGATCCTCACGGATCGTCGTGGCCGATCACCGCGTTGGGAAACATCGCCCGCAGCTCGTCCTCGGTCGCGTCGAAGCAGTACAGGCCCGCGCGGAGCCGCCGCAGCCCGGGCATCACGATCCCGTGCGGCATCGGCATGCGGTGGGCGACGGCGGTCAAGGTCAGCTCCTCGAGCGCCTGCAGGCCGCCGAGCTCCGCGGGCAATCTATTAAAAATCTTCTCCGGATAGCCGCAGCTGCCCGGCTCGCCGAGCGTCAGCGACGACAGCCGCGGCAGCCCGGACAGCAGCCGGAACAGCGCCTCGACCGACGGCTCGAAGCGCGGGGCGAAGTGGGCCGGGCGCTCCCAGTCGTGCAGGTACACGTGGCGCAGCAGCAGCGTCAGCGCCCGCAGCTCCTGCAGCGCGCCGAGGTCGTCGGGCAGGCGGGCCAGGTGGTGCGAGTCGACGTACAGCTCGCGCAGCCGCGTCAGCGCGGTGATGCTGCGCGGCAGCGAGGCGAGGTGGAACAGCTCGAGCCGGAGGCTGCGCAGGCGCGTCAGCTCGGCGATCGCGGCCGGCAGCCCCGGGAGCTCGTCGTCGACCAGCTCGAGCTGCTGCAGCCCGCGCAGCTCCGTCAGCGCCGGCGGCAGCGCGCGCACGCGCGAGCGCAGGCGCAGCGCCTTGAGGCCCCGGGCGTCGCGCAGCACCGCGAGGGCCGTCGCCAGCTCGTCGGGCTCGACATCGTCGGCCCGCAGCTCGAGCGCCGGCACGTCGCGCAGCGCCGCGACCTCGAGCGATCCATGGGACAGGTCGACGACGTGCATCCAGCCGATGGTACACGCAGGCGGGCCGCCCTCACGAGAGCGGCCGTTCCGGCGCTCGCAGCGGCCGATCGGCAGCGTCTGCGGGCGCGGCGAGTCCGCTCGCCGCTCCCGCGCGCCCGAAAATCAGTGCGCCTCGCCCCAGCTCTGGCCGACGCCGATGCCGACCTCGAGCGGCACGTCGAGCGGGTACGGCTGCTCCATCGCCCGCCGCGCCACCTCCACCGTCGCCGCCACCTCGGCCTCCGGCACCTCGAACACCAGCTCGTCGTGGACCTGCAGCAGCATGCGCGCGTCCGGGGCCGCGGCCGGCAGCTCGCGGTCGATCTGCAGCATCGCCAATTTGCAAAGGTCGGCCGCCGAGCCCTGGATCGGCGTGTTGGCGGCGATCCGCTCGCCGGCGGCGCGGTCGGTGTCGTTGCGGCTGGTCAGCTCGGGGATCCAGCGGCGCCGGCCGAGCAGCGTGGTCACGTAGCCATTGCCGTGGGCCTCGGCGATCGTGCGGTCGAGCCAGGCGCGGACCCCGGCGTAATACTCAAAATACTGCTCGATGTAGCTCTGGGCCTCCTTGCGGGCGATACCGAGGATCTGCCCGAGCGCGGTGGCCCCCTGGCCGTAGATCGTGGCGAAGTTGACGGTCTTGCCGACGTTGCGCTGCTCCTTGGTCACGGCCTCGGGGGCGACGCGGAACAGCAGCGCGGCGGTGCGGCGGTGGAGGTCGAGCTTGTCGCGGAACGCCTCGACGAGGCGCGGGTCCTTGCTGAAGTGGGCCAGCACGCGCAGCTCGATCTGGCTCCAATCGGCGGAGATGATGCGCCGCCCCTCGGGCGCGACGAAGGCCCGGCGAATCCGCTGCCCCTCGGGCGTGCGCACCGGCGTGCGCTGCAGGTCGGGGTCGGTGGAGATCAGCCGGCCCGACACGCCGACGGTCTGCTGGAAGGTCGCGTGGATGCGCCCGGTCTCGGGGGCGATCGCGTCGCGCAGCACGTCGGTGTACGTATTGATCAATTTGGCCAGCTCGCGCTGGGCCAGGATCTCGCGGGCGATCTCGTGCTTCGGGGCGAGCCGCTCGAGCACCTCGGCGTCGGTCGAATAGCCGGTCTTGTTCTTCTTGATCACCGGCAGCTTGAGCTCCTCGAACAGCACGTCGGCCAATTGCTTGGTCGAGCCGATGTTGAACTCGTGCCCGGCGAGCGCGTAGATCCGGGCCTCGATCTCGGCCTTGCGCCGGTGGAACTCCTCGCCCATGCGCGCGAGGTCGTCGCGGTCGACGCGGATCCCGGCCAGCTCCATGCGGGCGAGCACGTAGGCCAGGGGGCGCTCGACGGCCTCGTAGTGGGCCGCCTGCCCGGCCTCGCCGAGGCGCCGCTGCAGCACCGGGCCGAGCGCGAGGACGACGTCGGCCAGCTGGGCGGCGTAGCCGGCGGCGGCGCCGACCTCGACCGCGCTCGGCGGCCGCGCCGACTTGCCGCTCTTGAGCAAGGTGGTGACCGCGGGGATCGATCGCTGCACGTACTCGCGGGCGACCTGGTCGAGGCCGTGCGGGATGCACTTGACGGGGTCGACGAGGAACGACGCGACCATGGTGTCGAGCAGCTCGCCGCCGAGGCGGAGGCCGTGCCGCCAGGCGAGGATCGCCAGCTGCTTGACGTCGTGGACGTACTTCGGCCGGCTCGTGTCGCCGAGGAGGCCGCGCAGCAGCTCGATCGCGCCGTCGCCGAGCGTCTCGCCGACGCCGCGGAAGGCCAGGTAGAGCGGTTTGCGGCCCGCGGTCGCCAGCGCGACGCCGACCAGGTGCGCGTGGTGGACCCGCGCCGGCGGCTCGAACAGCGGCACGACCGCCACCGCCTGCCCGGCCGGCAACCCGTCGATCGCCGCGCGCGCGGCCTCGACGGTGGTCGGCACCTCGACCTCGATGTCGGGCGCGTCCCCGACCTTGGCGTCGCCGCCGCCGGTCAGCAGCGAGAAGAACTCGAGCTCACGGTAGAGCGCGTCGAGCTCCCTGGGGTCGGGCGGCGTGAGGCGCAGGTCGTCGACGCCGACCACGAGCTCGGCCCGGTCGTCGACGGTGGCGAGGTGGCGCCACAGCTTGACGGCCTCGCGGTGCTCCTCGAGCGCGGCCTTCTGCTTGCCCTTGAGCTCGTCCAGGTGCTCGTACACGCCGTCGAGCGAGCCGTACTTCTCGAGCAGCCCGGCGGCGCCCTTCTGGCCGATGCCGGGCACGCCGGGGATGTTGTCGACGGTGTCGCCCATCAGCGCCAGGAGGTCGGGGATCCGCGCCGGCGGGACGCCCCACTTCTTGCGCACCAGCTCGGCGTCGTAGGTGACGTCGCGCATCGTGTCCTGCATGCGGATGCCGTCGCCGACCATCTGCGCCAGGTCCTTGTCGCCGGCGACGATCACGACCTCGAGCCCGGCCTCGACGCCCCTGCGCGCCAGCGTGGCGATGATGTCGTCGGCCTCGTACCCGGGCTGACGCAGCAGCGGGAAGCGATGGGTCGCCACCAGGCGGTCGATGACCGGCAGCTGCTGCGCGAGCTCGCCCGGCATCGACGGCCGCTGCGCCTTGTACTGCGGGTACTTCAGCTCGCGAAACGTCGCCGCCGGCGAGTCGAACACGACCGCCCCACGCTCCGGCATGCGCCCCGAGAACAGCTTGCGGAACATCGTCGCGAAGCCGAAGATTGCGTTGGTCGGCAGGCCGGTCTTGGTCTGCAGGTTGGCGGGGATCGCAAAGAAGGCCCGATAGATGAGCCAGGAGCCGTCGACCAGCACGAGCCGCTCTGCCTTCGCCATGCGCGGCATCATACGCCGGGGCGCGTTCGCGCGCGAGCCCCCGCCCGGGCCGGGCCGCGCGTCGCAGCGGACGGCCGCGCAGCGCGGCCCGGCGTCGCTCGCACGTCGCCGAGCTCGGCCCGCGATCGCCGCACGCGCGACCCGTCGCGCGCCGCGGGCCCGCGCGCGACGAGCCCGACGCGCCGCGGGCCCTCGTCTCACGCCGACGCTCGCGGGGCGGACCCGATCGCCGGCCCTCGTCCGTGGCCCGAGCGAATGCGAGGACGATCGTCCGCGCGGTGAGCCGGATCTCCGCCTCGGGGCGCGGTCCGATGATTGCCGCCTGCCGCCAATCGCCGCCGGTCGCCCGGTCCGCGCCCGATCCCGCGGGCGTGCGCGGGCCGGCGCGTGGCCGCGCCGGTCGATTCGCGGGCTATTCTGCGCGGCGCACCTCGGGCGCCGGTATGTTCAATGTGCGCCCCGAGGCGCCGGCCGTCGTCGCTGCCACCAATATCACCTGTCTCGACAAACAGATCCGCCGCGCCGCGCGGCCCGCGAGATGTGCGACGGGTCGCATGAAATCTCCGGCCCGCCGACCACATTATATCGCCACGGAGAACCGATGCGGCGGTGGGGAGTGACGATCATCGCAGCGCTGGGCCTCGGCCTGCCGGTCGCGCGCCCGGCCGGCGCGGCCCTGCTGCGGCGGGCGCAGATCGTCCAGCGCGGCGACTTCGTGCTGCTGGGCAACACGCTCGCCCACGACTGTTCGCCCGGGACCCCGGCGCCGCTCGTCGGGGCGGTCGGCGACTGCGGTGCGGCCACCCTCGACGGCGCCGCCGACGTGTTGTGGCGGGCCGACTCGCCGCTGGCCGGCAAGGCCGCGGCCCACGTGGCGATCGACGCCGACGACGCGCGCAGCTCGGCGGTGCTGCTGCTGCCGCCGTGGGCCGTGCCGACGCACGCGTTCCTGTACTGGGGCGCGCAGCTCGAGGTCGCCGGCGCCGACAGCAACGTCGAGCTCGAGCGGCCCGGCTTCCTCGACGTCGAGCTGGCGGCCGACGCCTGCTACGTCAGCGCCGACGGCAGCTACGTGTGCACGGCCGACGTCAGCGAGCTGGTGGTCGACCTCGGCCCGGGGCTGTTCCGCGTCGGCGGCGTCGAGGTGCGGCCGGTGGCGCACCTGTTCGACGAGGAGGTGTTCGCGGCGTGGTGGATGGTGGTGGTGTTCGAGCGGCCGTCCGACCCGCTGCGCAGCATCAGCGTGCTCGACGGCCTCGACCGGGCGCTGCCGCAGCAGCCGTGCGAGGCCGCGTTCGACGGCTTCGTCATCCCCAAGGTGGGCGTCGGCGGCACCCTCGGCGTGGTCGGCCTGGCCGGCGACCACGACGTCCTCGGCGACCAGGTGCTGCTCGCCGACCTGCCGCTGGGCGACGCGCTCAACCCGGTCGACGACTTCTTCAACGGCACCCGCGGAGCGTTCGGCTTCCCGGTGTGGGTCGCCGGCGACCTGCCGCGCCTGTCCGGCCTCGCGGCCAGCACCTCGGGCCTCGACCTCGACATCCTCGACATCTCCGACCGGCTCGACCCGCTCCAGACCCTGCTGCCCCTGGCGGTGACGACGGCCGCCGACTCCGTCCTGCTGGCCACCGCGGTCGTCTCGATCACCACCGCCGCCCCCGACCTCTCGATCGTCGAGACCTGGGAGGACCTGGACGGCGGCGCGTGCGTGCCGGGCGACCTCATCGAGTACACGATCGAGGTCACCAACGTCGGCAACGACGCGGCCGTCGGGGTCGTCCTCACCGACGAGCTGCCGTCCGGCGTCACCTTCGTGCCCGGCACGCTCGAGATCGTCGAGGGACCCGTCCCGGGGTTTCTGTCGGACGTCGCGCTCGACGACGCGGGCGAGTGCATCGACGACGAGCTCGTGGTCCGCCTCGGCGTCGGCGCCGACGAGAAGGCCGGCGGCCTGCTGGCGATCGGCGCGTCGACGGTGGTCCGCTTCCAGGTCGTCATCGACGACGCGGCCGAGGGCATCATCGCCCACCAGGCCACGGTCGAGGCCGCGGGCGAGCTCGGCGCGCCGCTGGCGGTGTTCCCCCCGCCGGCGCTCGGCCTGCCGCCGCTCGAGTTCCTGGTCGAGGAGTGCGACGAGTTCAGCCTCTGCCCGCTCGGGCTCCCGCTGTGCGACCTCGGCCCGGTGCCGAACGTCTGCGTCGAGTGCCTGGACGACCTCGACTGCGGCCCGTTCGAGGCGTGCGACCCGCTGACCAGCGCCTGCGTGTGCGAGTTCGCGGGCCCCGAGCTGTGCGACGGCCTCGACAACGACTGCGACCTCCTCGTCGACGAGGACTTCGCGCTCGGCGCCCCCTGCTCGGCCGGGCTCGGCGCGTGCATCGCCGTCGGCGCGCTGGTGTGCGACGGCCTCGGCGGCGTCGTCTGCGACGCCGTCCCCGGCCTGCCCCTGCCCGAGCTGTGCGACGGCTTCGACAACGACTGCGACGGGACGATCGACGGCGCCTGCGCGCCCTGCCAGCTCGACAGCGAGTGCGGCGGGTTCTTCTCCGGCCGGGTGTGCCTGTCCGGCCTCTGCGTCGACGGCTGCCGCGGCCTCGGCAACTACTGTCCTTTGGGACAGTTTTGCTCGTCGCCCAACGCGTCGATCGGCGTGTGCCTCGACACAAAGATGGAGGAGGACGAGCCGTCGCCGGGCGACCTCGTCGACGACGACGACGTCGACGCCGTCCTCAGCTGCGCCTGCGACGACCGGCCCGGCGACGGCGCAGGCCCGCTGCTGCTGATCCTGGCCGGGCTGGCCCGCGTGCCGCGCCCGCGGGCCCGCTGAGCCCTCGGCGGTGCGACGACTCCTCGACGAGGTCCCTTCGGGCGGCCCCGGTCGCTGCGACGCCGGACCGCGGACCCGACCGTCGTCGACCCGCGGGCCCCGTGGATCACATGCGGATGATCTCGCCGCGGTGGTAGCTGAGCTTGCGGCCCTCGGGGTCGAACACGATCACGCAGTCGTCCTCGCCGACGCTGGCGGCCCGGTGCGGCCCGAGCTCGAACAGCAGGAACGAGCGCTGGTTGAGGCCGACGCAGGCGTGGTGCCGGAAGCGGCGCGCGAGGTAAGCCAGGTTGTCGGGGTCGTCGGTCTGGATCCGCTCGGTGCAGTGGGGGAACAGCTGGATGTCGCGGACCAGCGCGAGGCCGCGGTCGTAGAGCTGGAAGTCGCGGCGCTTGGTGGCGAAGTCGTCGTAGATGATGACCCGCTCGCACAGCACCATCGCCCCGGCCGACATCGCCACCAGCTGCGTGCCGCGGCGCAGCGCCTCCGCCAGCGCGTCGCGCAGGCGGAAGAACCGCAGCGCGTCGAGCAGCAGGTCGAGGTGGCCGCCGAACACGATGATGCTGTTGGCCGACAGGATCCGCTGCTCCAGCCGCTGCTGGGCGGCGCGCCAGGCCGGGTCGTAGTGCAGCCCCACCGAGTCGAACGTGCGCTGCTCGATCTGGTCGAGCAGGCTCACCAGGTGGTCGTCGTTCGCCTCGAGCGTGTCGAGCGCGTGCCGCAGCTCGCGCGACAGCGTGTAGCGCAGCAGCTTGCCGCCGGTGCCGTAATGGCCCTGGTCGCCGGCCAGGCGGGCGACCGTGATCGACGGGTCCTCGCGCTTGGCGACCGCCAGCGTGCGGCGGAACAGCTGGATCAGGTGGGCGTTGTGCTCGAGGTAGAAGGCCCGCGCCATCTCGGCGATCCGGCGCTCCTCGTGCCACGCGGCCAGCAGGCGCGGGGCGGTGCGCGCCAGCCCGCGGACCTCGTGCAGCAGCGAGAGGTTGACGAGGTTGGTGTCGTAGCCGTTCTCGAACCGCGACGGCAGGCCGATGCCGTTGAGCGCCCGCTTGACGTGCGCCTCGTCGTGCTCCCCGTCGCCCCAGGCGGCCGTGACGAGCACGACGCGCCGCGAGCTTGCGACCGCGGGATCTTCGTGCCGCGACGACAACAAGAGCGGCGCCGCCGTCTGCACCAGGGCGTCGACGGTCTCGGCGTTGCCGTTGAACAGGACTGCGCCTCGCATCGGCCGCGATGGTAACGCAAGCCGGGCGGCCCGGGATCACGCGCACGACGCCGGGTGAGCGCCGCCCGCGGGCTGGGCGCGCCCGGGCCCTTGTTTGAAGACGCGGGCGCGCGGCGCTCGCGGGCCACCGACGACGCGCGCCGGCCGGTCGATGACCCGCGCGTCGAGGCGGTCGCGCAGTCGGCTGAGGCGAGGACGGCGAGGGTCCGCGCGAGCTCGCGGCCCTGCGCACCGACGCGGCACGTCGCGCGAGCTCGCGGCCCTGCACCCCCCGCGGAGCACGTTCGCCCCGATTGCGGCTCGCTCCTCGCGTCAGGGCAGCGCGCCGTCGGCGATCCATTGTTCGATCGCCGCCAGGTCTCCCGGCTGCAGCTCGTCGTTCGGCGGCATGCGCTTGCCCGCGCCGCCGACCTGACTCTGGCTGCCGGCGACCTTGTGCCACAAGTAGCTGTCCTCGGGCGACCCGGGCGCGACCAGGGCCATCCCCTTCACGTCGCTCGCCGGCACGCCGACGATGCTGTCGTAGGCCCGACCGATCCCCAGGTCCGGCTCGGGCTGGCCGTCGCCGTGACAGGTGCAGTAATCGGAGAAGATCGGCTGAATGTCGGCGGCGAAGCCCAGCACCGCCGGCGCGTCGTCGCCCGTCGTGGTGCTCGCGTCGCCCGTCGTGGCGCTCGTGTCGCTCGTCGTGGTGCTCGTCGGATCGGCGGTCGTGGTCCCGGGCTCGACGTCGCCGGTCGGCCCGCTCGTCGGCGGATCGTCGGGACCCCCGGAGGTGGTGGTGGTCGAGCCGCTGCCGACCGCGAGGGTCGACTCGCCGGTCCCCGGCTCCGCCGAACCCGTGGGGTGCACGCCGCTCCCGCCCGCGCTCCCGCCCGCGACGTCGAGGTCTTTTTCGACCACGCAGCCGACCAGCGTCGGGCCCGGCACCAGCAGCGCTGCGAGGCAAGAGAAGCGCAGGCGAATCATCACGGGCCAACGTATCGCCGATCGCAGCCCGCGCCAGCGCGGACGGTCCGGCGTGTGACGCGGCCCCACGTCCGCGCGGGCGCGGCCGCGCGGGGCCGTGGCGGGGCGCACGATCGCGGCGCGCGAGCGGCCGTCCGCCGCGGCGAATGATGCCTCCATCGGCGCGACTCCGAGAATAGCATGACATGCCTTCAAGGACATGTCACGAAGACGCCCCCCTGCGAATCGAGCGCGTCGCCACGTCCAGGTCCGCGGAGGAGCCCGCCAGGCTCGCCCAGCCGCTCGTCCCCTCGGCGAACGACCGGCTCGCTGCGGCTGTTCGCTCCTCTCCGGCGAGCATCGACGCGACGCGTCGACCCGCCGCTGCGCGGCTGTTCGCTCGTCATCGGCGAGCACCCACGCGATGCGCCGAGCAGCCGGCCGCCGCAGCGCGGCCGGTCGCCGCGGTCTTCTTCGTCGCCTCGCAGCAATGCCGCCCGCGGCCGAGGCTGATGCATGCCCCCTCGGCGAGCTGCGCCGGCCACCCGCCGGACCTGCGCCTTCAGACATGCTCTTCAGCGCATGCCCGATCGAGCATCCTCACCGCCCCGGCTCGAACAGCACCCGCCACGGGACCACGGCGATCTCGCCGGACGTCGTCGGCGGGTACAGCGTGGAGGCCGCGATGTCGGCCACGCACGCGCCGACCTCGGGCGCCTCGCGGATGTTCTCGAGGATGGCCACCGCGCGGGCGCGACCGTCGCCGGCGATGGCGATCTCGAGGGCCACCCGTCCGTGCAGCGTCAGCTGCCGCGCGAGCGAGCGGCGATAGCAGTCGCCGAGCTCGAGCCGGCGCTCGGCCATGGCGAGGACCACGTTGGCCTGGTCGAGCGGGTCGACGCCGACGAACGCCGGCTCGCGGCGGGCCGGGCACAGCACCGGCTCCGCGCCGCAGCCCCGGCGCATGAACTCGGCCGCGTCCGGCTCGCCGAGGCCCGCCGCCGCCGAGATGCACGAAGGGGCATGTCCTCCGAGACAGGCAGAGACGTACAGCGACGTCGCCGCCGCCGGGTCGCGCTGCAGCCCCTCGCCGCGCTCGAACGCCCGGGCCAGCGCGGCGCAGCCGAACGGGCTGGCCAGGTCGCAGGCCCGGCGGGCGTACGCGGCCGCCAGCGGCAGCTCGCCGAGCTCGCGGTACTGCGCGGCCATCTCGACGCACGCCGGACCGTCGCCGCGGTCGCAGCGGTCGGCGAGCACGTCGTAAGCGCTGGCCGGCGGCGGCGGAGGCGAGGTCTCGGGCTCCATGGGCACGTGGCAGCCCGGCAGCGACAGGACCGTCGCCGCCAGCGCCGCGAGCCGAAGGCACCGGCCCTTCATGCTCCCAGCATGCCACGCCTGGCGCTCGTCGGCGACGCCGGCCGGCGACATCCCGCTCGCGCGACTCGCGGGCTTCCGCTTCAGATCGTCGGCCCCCGCCCCCAGCCCATGCGCAGAGTCGCCCCCGGCCCGGCGAACGGCGTCCGCGAGGCGGGGCGCAGTCCGGCGATTCTCCCCCGCCGCGGCTCGCGCGGTCGACCTCGCCGTCGGGCCAGCGGCCCATCGACCCGCCGCGTGGCGGCCAGCACGAGTCGCCGAGCGACGAGGCGGCGCTCCTCGGGCGACCAGGCCCGCCGCCGGCACCGATGGGCTCCCGCGACCCGCCGGCGGTCGCCGAGCGGCGAACCGGGCAATCCTCGGTCGATCCGACCCGCGGCCAGCATCGGCTCGCCGAGCGGTGCGCCGCGCCGACCAGACTCGCGGCCGGCACGGGGCGCCGGGCACAGTCCTCCGTCGACCGGGTCCCATCGCGGCCCGGGTCGGCGAGCGGCGGGTCGGACCGGACCCGACCTCCGCCGCGATCGACCGGCGGCCCCGCGTGCCGGCTCGCGCCGGCGATCGCCCGCTCGACGCGGTCAACCCGCGCGGTCGTACCAGGCCTTCGCCGCGGCCGGCACCTGGTCGGCGCTCGGCGAATCGAGGACCACGCCCAGCGCCTCGCGCAGCGCCCAGTCGACCAGGCGGTGCGGCGGCCTGCGTGCCCCGGGTCCCCTCGCACCGCGCACGGCCGCTGCGCCTCGCCGCGCCCGCCTCACTTCGGCGCCAGCTTGGCCCGCGGGTACAGCACGATCTCGATGCGGCGGTTCTTCGCCTTCGACTTGCTGCTCGGCCGGTACTGGCCGAACGCCACCGCCGCGAGGCGCGACGGATCGATCTTCGCCTCGTCCTGCAGGTAGTGGACGACGGTCAGCGCGCGCGCGGCCGACAGCTCCCAGTTGGTGACGAACGGCAGCACCGCGTCGTTGGGCTCGGGGGTCGCCTCCTCCTTCGCGGCTTTCGCGTCGGCCTTGGCGTCCTTGGCGTCCTTGGCGTTCTTGTCGCCCTTCTTGGCCTTCGGGTCCTCGCCCTTCTTGGGCTTGCGGATCACGATCGGCGAGTCGTCGGTGTGCCCCTGAACCCACACCTGCTTGTCCTCGATGTCCTTGAGGGCGGCGCCGACCTGCGCCAGCACCTCGCGGCCGTTGTCGGTCAGGTCGGCCTCGCCGACGGGGAACAGGATCTTGTCGACCAGCTCGACGCGGACCATCCCGTCCTCGGTGGTCACGTCGCCGAACTTGCCGACCACCTCGGTCAGCTTCTTCTGCAGCGCCTCGGCCTCGTCGGCCTTGGCCTTGAGTTCGGTCTCCGACTTGCGGAGCTGCTCGCTCTCGGTCTTCAGCGCGTCGAGCTCGCGCTTGGCCGCGGAGAGCTCCTCCTCGAGCGCCTGCACCCGCGGGTCCGGTCCGCGATCGGCCTCGGGCGCCCCCTCGCGCGACGGGCCCGCGGCCGGCCCCGTCGGTTGCTGCGCGCCGCAGGCGGGACCTGCCATGAATGCGGCGATGACGAAGACTGCGCGGAGGTGCTTGTTCGGCATGGCGAAAGCGTAGCGGACTCGCGTCCGCCGCAGAAGCCCGCGATCGTCGAACGGTGCGCCGGCCCGCGGTCGGGGTCGCTGGCCCGCACACCCGAGTTCGCTGGCGAGCGCCGGCGAATCTGCCACTCTGGTGATTGTGACGGATTGCATTGTCGCCGATCGCCGATCACCGCGCGGCGATCGCCGCGATGTCCGCCGGTCGTCCGGCTCGGACACCATTTCGCTGCATCGCGCCGGCGTACCTGGCTATGTCCGCCGACCGGCCGACTCGGACACGGCGCCGTGCTTTTATTGCGGTGACCTCGATCACGGCCATGATTCGACGATCGGGTGATCGCCGGCGATCGGGGGAATCACCGGTCGCGTTCGTCGCGCAATGCGCGGCCTCCTCGCGGAGGGCGGAGATACACACATCGCAGTCCCGAGAATGCGCGCGAGTTTCACACATGTGGGGGCCTAGGGCCGCACACGGAACAGCGTTGGGGGCGGGGCTGCGCCGTCCTTGCGGGCGGATCACGAATATCGCTCGAGATCGGCGTGACTATGAGCGGACTCGGCGATGAAAAAATAATGGTGCCTTGTCGCGGCGGATCGTGCATTCTCAGTACCGCTTCGTGGCGCGAATGGCGCCTCCGAGTGAGCGCATTCGTACGCGCGGACGAATGCGCGTCCGTCCACCATTCCTTTGGTCATTACCCGCAATAGAAGAGAGAACGTCATGAAGAAGAACGACAAGAAGAGCAAGAAGCAGCTGAAGGACCTGTTCATCGAGGACCTCGGCCAGGTCACCGGCGGCAAGGGCCCGATCTACACCACGCAGGCGATCGGCGAGGAGTGCCCGGAGCCGACCACGCTCGCCATCGGCGAGGAGGGCCCGGATGTCACCACCCTCGCCCTCGGCGAGGAGGGTCCGGAGGCGACCACGAAGGCGCTGGGCGAGGAGTAACCCCCCGTTGACGCCGGGGGGCAGCGCGCTGCCCCCCGGCGCCTCGCCCTGCTTGCACCTGCAACCTCTTCCCTCCTGAAATTTTTTTCCATGCCTGATTCACCGATCGTCATCGTCGGCTCGCTCTCGGACCCGCACGCGGCCGCCGTCTTCGAAGGGGTGCGCGCCCGCGGCTGCGAGCCGGTGGTGCTCGACGCCCAGCGGTTCCCGGAGGACCTGCCGATCGCGCTGGGCGAGGCGCCCGAGGACGTCGTGATCGAGGGCCGGCGCGTCGGCCGGCCGGCGGCCGTGTACGTGCGCAGCCTCTACCAGAACCCGGCCGCCTACGGCGTCGACGCCGACGAGGCGATGAAGGAGGACTGGCGGCGCACGACCCTGGCGTTCCGCGAGCGCGCGACGCTGCTGTCGGCGATCCTCCTGCGCTGGGAGGCCCAGGGCGCCGCCTTCTACAACCCCTCGTCGAGCGGCCACAACATCACCAAGCCGTACCAGCTCGCGCTGCTGCAGGCCGCCGGCCTGCCGGTGCCGGCCACGCTGTGGAGCAACGACCCGGCGGCGGTGCGGCGGTTCTGCGACGTCCAGGGCGCGGTCGTCTACAAGCCCGTCGCCGGCGGCGCGGCGACCCGCAAGGTCGAGGCCAGGGACCTCGGCGACGAGCGGCTGGACAAGCTCCGGGCCGCGCCGGTGTGCTTCCAGGAGCTGCTGCCGGGCGACGACGTGCGCGTCTACGTGATCGACGGCCGGGTCGTGTGCGCCCTGCGGATCGTCACCGACGCGATCGACTTCCGCCAGCACGAGCAGCGCATCGACCCGATCGCGCTCGACGACGCGGTCGCGCGCGAGTGCGTGCGCGCGGCCGAGATCATCGGCCTGCGCTACACCGGCATGGACATCAAGGCCGACCGCCACGGCCGCTACAAGATCCTCGAGCTGAACCCGTCGGCGATGTTCCTCGGCTTCGAGGCGCGCGCCGGCGTCGACATCGGCGGCCCGCTGTGCGACGCTCTCGTCGCGCATCGGGCACAGCGCGGCGCGTGAAGGACCCCGTGAGCGAGCCCAGCAACAACGAGGCGGCCGACCAGGCCGCGCGCCGCGTCGTCTTCCGCGGCGCGGCGCTCGAGGCCCACCGCCGCGCCTCGCGGCCCGGGCACCCGCTGCACATCGTCCCCACCTGGACGCGCTGGGCCGTCACCGTGACGATCTTGCTGGTCGGCGCCGGCCTCGTGTTCGCCGCCACCGTGCGCGTCGGCGAGTACGCCGAGGGCCGCGCGGTGGTCCGCCGCGAGGGCCGGCTGGTCGTCACCACCTCGGCGTCGGGCACCGTGCAGGCCATCGGCGTGCGCCTCGGCCAGCGCGTCGAGGCCGGCGAGGTGCTGGTGCGCCTCGACGACGCCTCGCAGCAGGCCGAGCTCGCGCGCGTCGAGCGGGAGTACGAGCAGCGGCTCGTCGAGCTGCTGCGCGCCCCGGCCGACGACGGCCGGCGCGAGCGGCTGGCCGCGCTCGACGGGCAGCTCCAGCTCGCGCGCGCGCGCGCGGCCGAGCGCTCGGTGGTCGCGCCGGAGCCCGGCGTGGTGTCCGACGTGCGCGTGCGCCCGGGCCAGGCGCTGGCGCCGGGCGACGCGGTCGTCGCCATCGAGCAGGACGCCGCGCAGACCGTGGTCGTCGGCCTGTTCCCCGGCCACTACCGGCCGCTGCTCGGCGCCGCCGACACCCGCCTGTCGCTCGCGCTCGAGGGCTTCCCCGACAGCCGCCAGGACGTCGTCGTGCGCTCGGTCGCCGACGAGGTCGTCGGCCCGGCCGAGGCCATGCGCTACCTCGGGCGCGACCGCGAGGGCGCGCTGGCGCTGACCGGCCCGGTGGTGGTCGTCGTCACCGTCTTGCCGTCGGACACCTTCGTCGCCGAGGGCACCGAGTACCGGGTGTACGACGGCATGCAGGGCACGCTCGAGGCCAAGGTGCGCTCGGCGACGCTGCTGGAGACGCTGGTCCCGGCCCTGCAGCACTTCTAAGATCCGGCGGCCCGCCATGAGCACCTCGCCCGAGCCCGACCGCGCGCTGTCTCGCCGCTTTCCGGCGCTGCGCCGGCTCGGCGCGCCCGGGCCGCGCGGGCAGCTCGAGCACGTGCAGCAGATGACGGCCGCCGACTGCGGCGCGGCCTGCCTGGCGATGGTGCTGCGCTACTACGGCCGCGAGGTCGGCCTCGACGAGCTGAGCCTCGCCATGGGCGCCGACCAAAACGGCGTCAGCGCGCTCGGCATCCTCCGCACCGCCCGCAGCTACGGCCTGCGCGGGCGCGGCGTCCAGGTCGAGGACCTCGACGATCTGAGCCTCGTCCCGCGCGGCGCCATCCTGCACTGGGAGTTCAACCACTTCGTCGTGTTCGACCGCCTCGACCGGCGCGGGGTCTCCATCCTCGATCCCGCCCACGGTCGCCGGCGGATCAGCCCCGCCGAGTTCGACCAGGCCTTCACCGGCGTCGCCCTCCTGCTCGAGCCGGGCGAGGCGTTCGCGCCCGAGCGGCGGCGGCGGCCGCTCGTGCGCCGCTACCTCGCCAAGATCCTCGCCCACCCCGCCCTGTGGACCCGCTCGCTGCTGATGTCGGTGCTGGTCCAGCTGCTCGCGCTGGCGCTGCCGCTGATGACCACCTTGCTGGTCGACCGGATCCTCCCGCGCGGCGACCTCGACCTGCTGCAGGTCCTGGTCGGCGGCCTGGCGATGATGGTCGTCTTCACCTTCATCAGCTCGTGGGTGCGGGCCAACCTGCTCGTCCAGCTGCGCACCCTGCTCGACGCCGACATGACGATCGGCTTCCTCGACCACCTCGTCGACCTGCCCTACGCCTTCTTTCAGCGGCGCTCGACGGGCGACCTCATGCTGCGCCTCGGCAGCAACGCCGTGGTCCGCGAGATCCTCACCTCCGGCGCGCTCTCGGCGGTGCTCGACGGCACCCTCGTCAGCCTCTACCTCGTCCTCATCTTCTGGGCCAGCCCGCTGATGGGCGGCGTCGTCGTCCTCCTCGGCGCCGTCCAGCTCTCGCTCTACTGGGCCACGCGCCGGGTCCAGCGCGAGCTGATGAGCGAGAGCCTGGCCGCGCAGGCCAAGACCTCGAGCTACGAGGTCGAGCTGCTCGGCGGCATCGAGACGCTGAAGAGCATGGGCGCCGAGTTCCGCGCCGTCGACCGCTGGTCCAACCTGTTCGTCGACGCGCTCAACGTCTCGCTGCGGCGCGGCCGGCTCGACGCCCTGGTCGGCGCGCTGCTCGGCAGCTTCAGCATGGCCGCGCCGCTCGTGATCCTCGGCACCGGCGCCACGCTGGTGCTCTCGGGCGAGCTCAGCCTCGGCGCGATGCTCGGCCTGTCGGCGCTCGGCGCCGGCTTCCTCGGCCCGCTGTCGGCGCTGGTCGCGGTCACGCTCAAGTTCCAGCTCCTCGGCAGCTACCTCGAGCGCATCGAGGACGTCATGCAGTCCGAGCCCGAGCAAGATCCCGCCCGGGTCAAGCGCGCCCCGAAGCTGTCGGGGCGGATCAAGACCGAGGCGATCTCGTTCCGCTACGCCGACAGCGTCCCGCCGGCGGTCGTCGACGTCTCGGTCGACATCGAGCCCGGCCAGTTCGTCGCCGTCGTCGGCGCCTCCGGGGCCGGCAAGTCGACCCTCGCCAAGCTGCTGGTCGGGCTCTACCGCCCGCAGCAGGGCCGCGTGCTCTACGACGGCCTCGACCTCGCCGGCCTCGACCTCCGCAGCGTGCGCGAGCAGCTCGGCGTCGTCACCCAGCGCGGCGAATTGTTCGGCGTGTCGATCCGCGACAACATCGCCCTCGGTCGCCCCGACATGACCCTGGAAGAGGTGATCGAGGCCGCCCGCGCCGCCTCGATCCACGACGCGATCGCCGCCCTGCCGATGGGTTACGAGACGATCCTGGCCGACGGCGGCGCCTCGCTGTCGGGCGGCCAGCGCCAGCGGCTCGCGCTCGCGCGCGCCCTGGCCGGCAAGCCCGCGATCTTGCTGCTCGACGAGGCGACCAGCAACCTCGACACGATCAGCGAGGCGGCGATCCAGCGCTCCCTCGCGGCCCTGCGCTGCACGCGGATCGTCATCGCCCACCGCCTCAGCACCGTGATCGCCGCCGACGTGATCCTGGTGATGGACCAGGCCCGCCTGGTCGACGCCGGCCGCCACGACGAGCTGCTCGGCCGCTGCCTGCAGTACCGCCGGCTGTACGAGAAGGGGGCGGCGTGACGCGGCCGCGGTCGAGCGCGCCTTCGGGCATGTCGTCGAGGACATGTCGCAATGCCCATGTCTGTTCGGGCATGTCCTTCGCGCCATGCAGCGAGCCCGCTGCCGACGCCACGCCGCCTGTCTCTTCGGGCATGTCCCATCCGCCACGCGGTGACCCGCCGCACCCCGGGGCGACGGCTCGGCATGTCCTTCCGGACATGTCTTCTCTGCCCTACGGCGCAGCGCTCCCGTCGCGCCCCGCAGCGGCCTCGTCGCGGCGCGCCGCACTGCCTGTCCCTTCGGACATGTCCGCCTCCTCCCTCCGCGCACGCGTGGCGACCTGGCTGGCCGCCGCCCTGCTGGCGGCCTGCAGCGAGCCGGCCCCCGCGCCGGCCGACGCCGAGCCGGCCGAGCACGTCGCCGCCCCGGCGCCCGCCCCGGCGCCCGCCCCGGCGCCGATGGTGGGCGTGCTGGTGCCCGAGGCCGAGGTCGTGCTGGTCTCGTCGGGCTTCTCGCGGCTCGCGCGGCTCGACCTCGAGGTCGGCGACCACGTGAACCAGGGCGACGTCGTCGCCGAGATGGACGTGCGCGGCGATCGCAGCGAGCTGGCGGTGGCGACCGCCGCGTGGAAGGCCTCGAGCGCCGAGCTCGAGCGGCTCGAGCTCGAGCTCGAGCGGGCCAGGATGGCGCGGGCCGACGTCGAGCAGCTCGAGGACTACGTCTCGCGCGCCGAGCTCCGCGAGCAGCGCTACGCCGAGAAGCTGGCGGCCGCGCGCAAGCGCGGGGCCGGGGCCTCGATGTGGCAGCAGCGCAGCAAGATGGAGGAGGCCACCGCGCGGATCGCCGAGGCCGAGCTGCGGGCCCCGTTCGCCGGCGTGATCGCCAGCCGCCACGTCGACGCCGGCGCCACCTTGACCGCGGGCGAGCCGGTGGTCCGCCTGATCTCCGACGCCCGCGTGCTCCGCTTCGCCGTCCCCGAGGCCCGCAGCCAGGCCCTGCGCCTCGGCGCTCCCGTCACCGTCCGCTTCGCCGACGGCCCCGAGGTCGCCGGCGAGGTGATCACGATCGCCCCGGAGATCGAGGTCGGCACCCGGCTGATCTTCGCCGAGGCCCGCCTGCACGGCGACGAGCCCGCGACCCTGCGCGTCGGCGCCGTCGCCCAGGTCCGCTTCACCGGCGGGTGAATTACCGCATGGCTTTGCACAAAGCAGAGGGAATGCGTCGATCACGGCGCCCCTGTCAGGCATGCCCGATCGACCAGGTCTCGGTCCCCGGGTCTTTGGAGCGATGAGCGGCGCGAGCGGACCGGATCACCGGGGCACCGGCCAGGCCCGGCCCTGCTGCCGAACGCCGGCCGCGGCCGGGAGCCCGCGCGCGAAACCTCCCGGCCGTTCCGGGCATCCGAGTCGACGACCATGCGCCGCGCCCGTCCTCGCCTCACCCCGCCGTCCCGTCGTCTGTTCGCCTCGCTGGGCCTGGCGAGCCTGCTGTCGCTGGCCTGGACCGCCTGCAAGCCGGCAGCGGCCCCCGAGGCCCCGCCATCGGCCGACGAACCCGCCGTCCCCGTCGCGCTGACGACCGCGATCTTCGTCCGCCACGGCGAGAAAGCCGCCGACGACCCGCGCGACCCGAGCCTCAGTCCGGCCGGTGAGGCGCGGGCGCAGGCGCTCGCCGACCTGCTCGCCCGCGCCGGCGTCACCCACCTGTTCGCCAGCGAGTATCGCCGCACCCAGGCGACCCTGCGCCCGCTCGCCGACGCCAGCGACCTGCAGATCACCGTCCTGCCCGCCGCCGCCCCGCAAGAGCTCGTCGCGGCCCTCCGCGCGCTCCCGGCCGGAGCGGTCGCCGTCGTCGCCGGCCACTCGAACACCGTGCCCGCGCTGATCGGCGCGCTCGGCGGCCAGGTGCGCGACACCGTCGACGCGGGCGGCCAGCCCGCGCTCCCCGACGGCGCCTACGATCGCCTGTTCTTCGTCACCCTGCCCGCCGCGCCCGCGAGCGGCCCGACGCAGACCCTCGAGCTGCGTTACCACCCGAACACACCGACCCCCTGAGCCGGCGCGAGCACCGATCCCCCGAGCTCCCGCGCTCGTGCCCTGCATGTCTCCTCGGCCCGCAGCCAGACCGCCGCACCCCGGCCCGGAATCGGGGCATCGTCGGCGACGCCCCGCGCCTGCCCGCGAGCGGCCTCCGCGTGCCGGGCTCCGCCGTGCCGCCACGCTCGCCCCGTCGCGTCGATCGTCCCCTTCCCATCGCGCTCGCCGCATTGCGCAAGCCGCTTCGCATCGCCGGGCCCGGCGTTCGCCGCCTCCTTGATTCTCGCCTCGTCGCATTGGCCCGCGCCTCGGCGCCCGAGATCTCCTGTGAGCGCGCGGGTCGTCGCGCGCCCCCGCCGGCGCCGAGTCGCGCCGCGTCGCGCGCCGCGAATGCCGTTAAGCGAGCTCGAGCGGATCGAGCAACGCCGATAACGTTCACGACCGCGCGGAACGGGTGACCTGACCGTCGTCCGGGGTCGTCGCGTCACCGGCGATTTTCGCGGCGTCCGGGTTGTTTACAAGGTCATCTTTGGCGATTTCGCACTCTACGCATTTCACTTCACCGACTCGGTGCATACGGCCGTCGCATCTTTTTTAAAGCATGGCGAATTGATTTCGGCGTATGGTGCGGGTGCGAGTTCGATCGCCGCCAGCACCACGGCCCGCCGTGCGTGTAGGGCGGGCTCGTGCCTCGATCGGCGAAAGTGGCGCGTCGAGGCCGCTTATCGCCGATTGCCACCACTCCACCGCGAACCCAGGAGCCGTCATGACCACCGCGAAGTCCAGCCAATGGACCACCTTTCAGACCCCCGCCTGCCAGGTCGACTTCCCCGACGCCGCGCTGCAGAATCGGATGAACCAGCTCTGGAACACCAATTTGAGCGGGTTCACGCGCCAGGGGATCACGGGCAACCCGTGGACCGCCACCAATTCCAGCGATCAGACCTGGTATTTCGATCCGACCACGACCGACATCAGCGAGGGGCAATACGCGCAGATCGTCTGGTCGCCGGTACCGGGGCGGATCAAATACTACTTCCCGAACACCTCCAACCCCGACATGTGGTCGCTGGCCGACACCGGCTATGACACCAAGGGCCGGACCTTCGGCCAGATCCCGGCCGACCCGTGCGACCCCTCGGACACCACCAAGAAGCCCTACGGCCCCTACGGCCCGCGCGGCTGGCAGGACGAGTATTGCGAGTGGAGCATCACCCGCAACGCGCAGGGGCAGATCGTCCGCATCGACTTCACCTGCGAGAACCCGGAGTACTGGAACACGCTGTGGATGGTGAGCCCGCAGCGGGTCGTCGAGCTGTACCGCAGCACCCTCGACAAGCCGCAGATCGCGCTCGAGGACCTTTACCTGCGCGACGCCAGCGGCAACCCGGTGATCGACGCCTCGACCGGCCGGCCCGCCTACGACCCGCTCAACAAGTGGAACCGCGGCACCGCCTCGACCGCCGACGCCGGCGGGGCGATGCACCTGACCAGCACGCCCAACACGCTGCAGACCGAGATCGGCCTCGGCTCGACCGCCACCACCCCGCGCACCAGCGGCAACGCCAACCCGAGCACCTTGATCTGCTGCGCGCAGTACGGCCAGATCGGCCGCAACTCCGACCCGCACATCGGCCAGAGCGTCAACCTCGTCGTCACCCCGCCCAATCCCGCCATCTCGCCGGCCAAGGCGACGCTGGCCAATCCGCCCGGCCTCTACATCCAGACCCCGAACTTCAACCGGATCACCGCCCCGGGCGGCGTCGACCCCCGCACCTTCTGGACCGTCAAGCGCGGGCAGCAGTCGCTGACCGATCCTGCCGGCAACCAGCTCCCCGGCAACTTCATCCTCCACGCCGTGTTCGAGGTCCCCCGCTCGTTCGGCTTCACGATCAGCGACCTCCAGGTCGACGGCGTCCAGGTCCAGTGGGCGGCCCAGATCGCCCAGACCTTCAACATGCAGATCGCCGCCATGGCCCTGCCGCAAAAGCCCGGCCCGGCCGTACAGGCGTGCGCCGGCAGCCCGGCCGTCTCGCAGGCCCAGGCGCTGCAGCTGTTCAACACGCCCGTGTTCGAGGCCATGATCGCCACCCCGGTGGCCAACCCGGTCGGCCAGCCGATGAACCTCGCCAGCAACAGCACCATGATCGCGCCGCACATCGAGCCCGGCGCGCGACGGCGGTCCCTGACCCTCGTCCTCACCGGCCTGCTCGACCCGCCGCAGATCCCGAACGTCTCGTTCGGCGCCGGCGTCCACGTCCTCGCCGCCGGGCCGATGCGCGCGGTGACCTACGCGATCCCCGGCAACACCTACCCGTCGACCAGCTACGCCCTCGACCTCCACGTCAGCGTCGACGACGACGCCGCCCCCGGCCTGCGCGACGCCCTCGTCAGCAACCCCGGCCAGACGGCGACCATCGCCATGCCGGCGCTGCTCAACGTCGTCGACCCTGTCACCAAGGACATGGTTTGAAGACCATGTCTTCGAGACCATTCTTGCTCGCCCTGCTCGGCCCGCTCGCCTGCGGCGCCGGGCAGGAGCCCGCCGGACCCGCCACCGCGCCGCGCGAGCAGCCGCCGAAGCAGGCCGACGCCAAGGCGTCCGACGCCGGGACACCCGCCGCCGAGGCGCCCGACGCCAAGGCGACCGCCGCCGGCGCGAGCGCCTCGGCCTACCAGTGCGCCGTCCCGCTGCAGTTGAACGGCACCGTCCCGCCGGACATCTACCCGCACAACAACGACCGCGACGCCAACTGCTTCGGCTGGCAGGAGTTCATCGCCCTCAACTGGCCCGTCGCCAGCGGCGCCGGCTTCGGCGACCCGGGCGACACCGGCCCGGTCGCCTGGCAGGGCTACATGAGCAGCCACCAGCTGTTCCAGCCCGACGGCAGCGCCCCGCCGCCGTGGGGCACCCCGCCGGCGATCACCCCCGAGTGCCTGGCCGAGGCCGGCCTGACCGCCGCCGCCGCGCGCGCCGTCGTTCCGCTGACCACCTCGACCAAATTCTCGAGCGAGTTCGAGTCCGGCGACGGCCAGCAGGCCGCCCCGCGCAACGCCCCGGCGTGGCTCGGCGACGTCCGCGGCAACAACGTCTGGTACGAGGTCCGCGTCAGCGAGGACGAGTACGACGCGATCGTCCAGAACCAGCTCTACAACCGCGACGGTCAGGCCGCCTATTATCAGAAGAACCCGAGCACCGCCCTGGCCCTGCCGATCGGCACCTTCCAGCCCTCGGCGGTCGGCGCCCTCGAGCTCAAGGCCGCCTGGGTGGAGGTCCCGAACCCGAGCGACGCCCAGTGGAACCGCTACAAGCTGGCGCAGGCGGTCGTCGTCGATCCGGCCACGCAGAAGTGCCAGGCGCTGACGATCGCCCTCGTCGGCCTGCACATCATCCACAAGACCGAGGCCCAGCCGACCTGGGTGTGGGCCACCTTCGAGCACGTCGACAACGCCCCCGACGCCGCCGACGCCGCGACGACCCAGAAGGTCTGGAACTTCTACGACCCGAGCTGTCAGCCGCGCACCGTCCAGGTCCCCGCCGCCTGTCAATACAAAAACCAGGCGACCGTCACCGTCGGCTGCGACGCCAACCAACCGCCGCAGTACTGGATCGGCGACGGCTGCCCGGCGCCGGCGCCGATCCGCGTCACCCGCCTGGCCCCGCTCGACAGCGACGCCCAGGCCGTCAACCAAACCGCTTGGTCGACCATCCGCGCCGCCTACCCCGATTCGGTGTGGCTCAACTACCAGGTCGTCGCCGTGCAGTGGAGCACCAACCCGCCGCAGCAATCGAGCCAGCCGGTCGGCGTGCCGCAGGTGTTCAACAGCCCGTCGCCCGACTCGAACCTCGCCAACACGGTGCTCGAGACCTACGACCAGCGCAGCAAGTGCATCGACTGCCACCAGTACGCCACGATCTCGGGCAGCACCACCTTGCCGTCGGACTTCAGCTTCGCCCTCCAGGAGGCGCAGCCGGTCGCCACCGGCCGGCCGAAGCCGCTCAAGACCGCCGCCGCGAAGGCCGGCTACCGGCCCCCGCGACGGATCATCCAGTGACGCGCGCGCGTCGGCGACCCGAGCGCAGCCGACGCAGCGCGAACGTCTTTTCGGGCATGTCTCGCGCGACATGCCCGAAAGGTCAGCGGCAGGCCTCGTGGCAGCCATCGAAGCCGTCGCTGTAGGCGACGCAGAGGTTCAGGCCGGCGCCGACCTCGTCGCACTCGCCGTCCTCGGGCCACGGTCAGGGATCGTGCGGCGACGCGCCGTTCTTGTGGTCGCCGATCTCGCGGCTCCGCCGACCGCGATCGGGGCGACCCACGCCTCGGCGTCGGCCTGCTCGAGCGCCGCGTTGTCGACCACCACGAGGCGGCCGTCGACGGCAGCGAGCGCGGCGAGGCCCCGAGACGTCGGCGAGCAGGTCGTTGTCGAGGATCTCGACGTCACCGGCGACCTGCGCGAGCGCGCCGAGCCCCGAGAGACGACGAGCGCCAGGTTGCCGTCGAGCCGGAGCCCGTCGAGGCTCGTGACCTCGGCCAGGCCCGACAGCGAGGCGAGCTTCTCGGTGTAACCCAGCCACCCCGAGCCGTAAGTGTCCGACGATCTGCGTCGTGACGAGGAGCCGCCGGGGGCCTACGAGGTCCTCGGAGGCCGAATGTCGAAAGAGGGCGAGGAAGATCGTGATGGCCGTGGGCACGCGCTGCGGCCCGAGCCGCCGGCGCGAGGACGTTCCGCGCTGCTGCTCCCGGCGACATGTCGTGGCAGGCGAGCTCGTTCGGCGGCGGCGCGCTACGGCTGGGACGCGGAACGACCTCGCCGGCTCGATCGCGGGTCCGAGCGATGGTCCGCACGCTGGGACCTCGTCGCGCTACTGGGCGGCGACGCCGACCTCGATGCTGACCTTCTCGGTAAAGGGTATGCAATCTGCGTCATTACACACAGCGCCCCTGAGCTCACCCGTGATCGTCTTCTTGCCGGCCGTGGAGGCGGTCAGTCCGATCTCGAACTTGAGCTCCTTCTCGGTGATCTTGGCGTCCGCGGCCATCAGCTTGGTGCGGTCCAGCGTCACGCCGTCGGGCGCTGTGAGCGACAGCCTGGCCGGGAACTCCCTGTTGATGCGATACACGCCCTTGGCCGTGAGCTTCACCGCCGCGACCGCCTTCACGTTCACCTTCGCGGCGGGCTTCTCGATGGTGAGATCGTAGTTGGTCGCAGCGAACGCGGTCCCGGTCAGCGCGGTGAGCAGAGCGGCGATGGTCAGGATTTTCTTCATGGAGTCCTCCTTGCCTCGCAAGCGACGCTCATCCGGATTCAGGAGTCAATCGGGGGATTCAGCGGCAAAAACTGGCTCCGGCGACCACGGCGGGCGCCTATCAGCCCGTGGTGAAAGTCGCGGCAACCACGCCGCGAGGAACCTCGCGAGCAGCGGAGCGGCGCGCGGTATCGCGCTCTGCGATGAAAGCTGATAAAGTGGCTTTGCCATGGCCATGGGGCACGACAACGGGGAGCAGCCGACGCTGTTCATCACGTATGACAAGTTGCAGGGGCTCGGGCACCCGTTCTACGAGGCGCTCGACAAGCTGCTCCGGAAGCACGGCTTCGACCGTTTCGCGGAGAAGCAGTGCGAGCCGTTCTACGCCGAGGTGATGGGACGACCGGGCCTCGCGCCGGGGGTGTACTTCCGCTGCTTGCTGATCGGCTACTTCGAGGGGATCGGCAGCGAGCGGGGCATCGCCTGGCGGGTCGCCGACTCGCTGAGTCTGCGGCGGTTTTTGGGGCTCGGCCTGGAGAAGCAGCCGCCGGATCACTCGACGATCTCGCGGACGCGGCGTCGGCTGAGCACCGACGTGCACGAGCGGGTGTTCACGCGGGTGCTGGAGCTGGTCGCCGAGCATGGCCTGTTGCGCGGCAAGACGCTCGGGATCGACGCAACGACACTTGAGGCGAACGCGGCGCTGCGATCGATCGTGCGCCGCGACGACGGACGCGCGTACAAGGAGTACTTGACCGACCTGGCGAAGGCCGAGGGGATCGAGGAACCGACGCGCGAGGACCTGGCGCGGCTGGACCGCAAGCGGCCGAAGAAGGGCTCGAACGACGAGTGGGTACACCCGCACGATCCCGAGGCGCAGATCATGAAGATGAAGGACGGCAGCACCCACCTCGCGCACAAGCACGAGCAGGCGGTCGACCTCGAGACCGGCGCCATCGTCGGCGTGACGGTGCACGGCGGCGCTGCGGGCGACACGAAGACCATCGAGAAGACGCTGGAGGTCGCCGACGCCAATCTCGCGGAGGTGCGCCAAGAGGGCTCGGAGAAGGCCAGGGAGCAGATCGCCGAGCGCGTCGAGGAGGTCGTCGCCGACAAGGGCTACCACAGCAACGACGTGCTCACGAGCCTCGAGGAGGTCGACGTACGCAGCTACATCCCGGAGCCCGCGCGTGGTCGCCGGCGGTGGAAGGACAAGCAGGCCGAGCGTGAGGCGGTGCACCGGAACCGCCGCCGCGTGAAGCGAGGCAAGAGCAAGGAACTGCAGAAGAAGCGCAGCGAGCTGGTCGAACGGCCCTTCGCGCACATGCTCGACTCCGGCGGAATGCGCAGGGTCCACGTCCGCGGTCACGACAATATCCTCAAGCGGCTGGTCATCCACGCCGCCGGATTCAACCTGAGCTTGATCATGCGAAAGGTCCACGGAATCGGGAAACCGAGGGCCCTCCAGGGCCTTCGGGCCGCGCTTTCTGCCGTGCTCGTGGCTGTCCTCACGCTTCTGCGGTGGCTCGGAGCGCTTCTTGACCGCCATTCGCGGCACTCCCTACCGGGAGCTCGACTTCCAGAGCACGTCGCTCACTCGAGATACGCATGAGCGATTTCGTCTCACCGACTTCTACCTCGGGCTGCTATGGGCGCCCATGGGCGCCCACCTCCAGAGCGCCCCTCCCTCGATGTCATTCACGCTGGACCAATATCCACGGCCGACGCCGTCGTGCCCTTGATGCTCACCGATCGCAACCTTGGGGGGCCCGTGGCTTCACGTCTTTGCGGGAGCGCGCCGCGGCCCACGGTAGCGCGCCGGAGCGGCCTTCGCTCGAGCGACCGGGGCCTGCTCCTCGCAGGGTCCGCGGGGCGCACCAGAGCTGGTCGCCGGGCGCCCACACCTGCCAGCCGTGGAACTCGCCTGCGTCGCCCCGGCTGCGGGCCGGCACCCAGGTAGGCCCGGCAGCAGGGGACGCCGGCGCTGCAGCTCATAAACTGCAGGGGCGGGGCAGTCAGTCGGCCGGCGCGGCGGACACCACGGGCCCACGGCTGTCGAGCCGGCGCGGGCCCAGAGCCGCCGCCGACGATTGCATCGACATGTCCCAAAGGCTATTTTTGTGGCACCGGCGAATCGCGCTCGTGCCATTGCGCGGCCGATCGCCGCAATCCCGCGCGCATCCGCCCACCCACGATTCATCGCCTTCTGCGGACGCGGGCCGACGATTCGCCGCGGCGAAGCGAGCGTCGTGCGTGCGCGTCGGCGACGCACCGCGGCCCGCTTACCTCCCCTGCCATCCATCCACCGGTCTCGACGGCGGCTCCTACGATTTGCATCATCTCTCGCGGACAGTTGTCCGTGACATCTCGCGAGGCTCCATGGCACGCTGGGGGTCCGGGCATGCCTGACCCGTCCTCCACAGGATCATCGCCGCTGCTGCGGGGGATCTTCGCCGTCCACAGCCAAAATCACGACGTGGTGCGTCGGGCGCGCTCGTTCATCGCCCTGTGCATCACCTTCGCGGCGATCACCGCCCTTTTGATCATACCCATCGTCCTCGCCGACCCCGCCGGCGATCTGCCGATGAGCCTCGTCGTGCTCGCCTCGGTGATCGCCAACTACGCGCTGGGCGCCGTCCTGGCGCGGCGCGGGTGGGTCGACCTCGCGGGCATCCTCGTCAGCGCCAACCTCAGCACCAGCGTCGCCGTCGCCATCCTGTTCCGCTTCCGCGAGCTGAACGACGGCATCTGGTTCATGGCATTGGGCGTGATCATCTCCGGCCTCGCCCTGCGGCCGCGGCTGATCTGGTGGATCCTCGGCCTCAACCTCGGGCTCACCACCCTCATGCTGGTGTTCGTGCCGCCGAGCCCTGCGGGGCCGTATCACAACTTCGGCAAGCTGATGCTCCTCGACGCCTTGCTGGTGACGACGGCGATCGCCGCCTTCATCGACGCCACCCGCAGCCGCGATCTGTTCCGCCGCCAGGCCCGCGCCGTCGAGGACCTCAAGACCGCCCGCGAGCGCGCCGAGCTGGCCAACAGCGCCAAGAGCGTCTTCCTGGCCAACATGTCGCACGAGCTCCGCACCCCGCTCAACGCGATCATCGGCTTCTCCGAGCTGCTGCAGGAGGACGCCGACGACCCGGCCGTGCGCGCCGACCTCGGCAAGATCCGCGGCGCCGGTCATCATTTGCTCGCCATCATCAGCGACATCCTCGACCTCTCCAGGGTCGAGGTCGGCAAGCTCGAGGTGCGGGCCGACTGGTTCGACCTCGGCGAATTCCTCGCCCGCCTGCACGGCCTCGTCGCCCCGCTCGCCGCGGCCCAGCGCAACACCTTCACCCTCACCGGCTCCGCCTCGGGCACCGTCTTCACCGACGAGGTGCGCCTGCGCCAGGCCCTGCTCAACCTGCTCAGCAACGCCTGCAAGTTCACCGAGCGCGGCGCCGTCGAGCTCACCGTGCGCGAGCGCGTCGAGGACGGCGAGGCGCGCCTCGAGTTCAAGGTCCGCGACACCGGCATCGGCATCGCCGAGGACGACCTCGAGCGGGTCTACATGCCCTTCGTGCAGGTCGACGACTCGCCGACGCGCCGCGCCGGCGGCACCGGCCTCGGCCTCACCCTCACGCGCGAGATCGTCCTGCTCCTCGGCGGCACCATCACCGTCGACAGCGCCCTCGGCGTCGGCACCACCTTCACGCTCACCGTCCCGCGCCGCTGGGCCGCGGAGACCGCGAGCGCGCCGCTCGAACAGCGCGTCGCCGGCGGCGTGCCCGCCCCGCTGCCCGGCTGACGCCCACGCTCGCAGCGATCGTCGCACCGACCAGGTCGCCGCGCCCGCCTGCGCATTTCCTCGCCTCGACCGTAACCGCGGTCACGACCACCGGGTGGGACGAGGTGCGGCGCCGAAGGCCTGCGCAACGCTAGCGGGTCGGAGGCAGCATGGGACATCATCACCACAAGCGAGGCCGCAACTGCAATCACGGCTGGTGGGCCACCTCGGACGCGGCGGGGCACCACCACCACAAGCTCGGGCACGACTGCGGCCACGGCGTGTGGGCCACCGATTCGGTCGACGGCCATCACCACCACAAGCGCGGCGGCGACTGCGTCGAGCACCGGCAATGGGCGACCGGCGAGGACGTCGCCGACCGCAGCTTCTTGACCGACGAGGAGTTCCCCGACGATCCCACGATCGAGGTCGATCTCTCGCACACCGACCGGCGATCGTACGAGGAGATCGAGGCCGAACTCGCGGCCCTCGAGCGGCCGAAGTGACGCGCGGTATCCGTCGACCGCACGACCCGGCACGCATGCCCCAAGCGCCCTCCCATCGACCTCAGTGAGAGCGCTGGGCGCAGCACAGCGTGCACGTCGGGAGCCGCCGCGCAGCGCCTCCAGCGGGTCGAGGCGCCCTCACCTCGGCGTCGCCGTCTCGCACCGCGCGTCGCTCGCATCAGCGCTCACGACGAACATCCCGCGGCTCCCGGCCGACGCTGCGACCGTTCACCGGCGTTGCCCGTGCCGGGCCGCTCACCGCGACTTCGCCAGCTCGGCGAGGGCCGTGCGCCCGTCGCTGCGGTACACGCGGCCGGCCTCGTCGTCATAGCGAAAGCGGTCGCGGAACGGCGCCAGCGGTGAGATCGTGAGCAGCTCGCGGAACCCGGCCGCGACGCGCTCGCGAAGCGCCGCGTCGGGGTGCACCTCGAGCGTCACCGCGACTTCGTGCGCCTTCCAGTCGCACACGCGCAGCGCCAGGCTCGTGCCGTCGACCGTGCCCGCGAACCAGTACTCGAACGTCGACTTGTACTCGTCCCCGCGGTCGTGCGGCGGGCCGACCAGGTGCTCGAGCTTCGCGCGGACGACCGCGATCGTGTCGCTGCCGAGCCCGCCCCACGCCGGCCCGCGCACCTGCGTCATCTCGGCCCGGACCCCGCCCGGCTGCGGCGTGAAGCGGATCCCCGCCACCTCGTAGTGGCCCGTGCGCGCCAGCGTCTGGTCGATCCGCGCCTGCCACGCCGGCTTCTCCGGCGGCTTCTCCGGCGCGACGGCGACGGCGTCGGCGTCCTCGACCGCGACGGCGCCGGCCTCCTCGAGCCACCCGGCGATCCAGCGCTCCCCGCGGTTCGCCCCCGGATCGTGGGGCACCACGCGCGCGAGCGCCAGGGGATTGCGCCCGTTCAGACGCCCCGCGTTCGCGTCGGCCCCCGCGCGCAAGAGGTCCTGGATGAAGGACGTCGAGTTGTCCTTCTGCATCGCCAGCGCGATCGCGTGCAGCAGCAACGTGGACCCGTCCGGGTAGCTTGCGTTCACGTCGGCCCCCGCCGCGATGGCCGCTGCGAGCATCGCGTGCTGCCGGTCGCGGCCGAGCGCCAGGAGCAGCGGATCGCCGTGACGGTCGCGCGCATTCACGTCCAGCCCCGCCGCGATCAGCAGCTCGAAGGTGACCTCGTCGGGCGCGCCGACGACCGCCCAGGTCAGCGCGGCGCTGTCCGTCACGCGCGCCCCGGCCGCGAGCAGCCGGCGGACCACGCTGCGGTGCCCGTGCGCCACGGCGTGATGAAGCACCGAGCGCACCTCGCCCGCCGAGTACTGCGCGCCCGGCTCGAGCGCCGCCGCGGCATGGACGTTCGCCCCGGCGGTCAGCAGCGTCGCCACGCTGTGCAGCTTGCCCTTCGCCGCCGCGCGCACGAGCAGCCAGTCCCGGTCGACCTCCGCGCCGGGGAGCAGCGCCGCCAGCACCTCGCCCGCGCCGGCCTCCGTCGCCGCGAGCGCGAGCTCCTTGCGGGCCTCGCCGCCCAGCCGCTGGACCGCGACGGCCAGCCCCTTCGTGGCCCCGGCCTCGATCGCCGCCTGCACCGCGGCTCTCGCCTCGTCGCCCGTCGCGGCCGCCGCCAGCGCCGCCTCGGCCCGCTTCACCGCCGCCGCCGTCGTCTTCGGCGCGAGCTCGATCGGCCACTCGACCGCCTTGCGCAGCTTCTCGACGTCCGGCGCGGCCGCGGGCTCCTCGACCCGTCCGGCCTCGACGAGCTGATTCATGGCCACGCGCAGCACCTCGGGCACGAACTCGCCGAAGCTCACCGCGAACCCGATCGGCTGGATCACCGCCACGCGCTTCGGGCCGTACTCCCAGCGGAGCAGCCGCGCGTCGAACGTAACCCCCTGCTTGGTCGTCAGGCGGACCCGGCCGTCGACCGAGCTATAGATGATGATTTTCGTCGAGACATCACTGCCCATCGCGTCGGCTCCGTGGCGTGCTGTGCTCGCACAGCCGCCCTCCGCAGGCAAGCCCGTCGCCACGGCCACGCGGCCGCCCCTGCCCCGGGCCGGGAAATCCGGGCCGTATCCGCCTTGTCCCGGTACCCCTCCGGTGCTCCGCAGGAGCGCCCGGAGCGTCGACACCGTGACGCGCATCCATTCCTTCCGGGCGATGCGCCGAGGATGACGACATACCCCGTATCACCCGCGACCCGGAATCGGGCACACGAAGCCGGCCGCGACGCCCGGCTCGCCCGCGAATCACCGCACCGCGCAGCGCGCCGTGCCATGATTGGCATTCATATTTCTTTACCATTATGAAAACCCGTCGCGATCGGTCGCCTTCAGCAACATCGCCAGCCCGCGCTGCGGCCCGCCGTTCAGGTCCTGCGGCATCGCCCGCAACAGCTCGAGCGCGGCCGTCCACGACCCGCGGGCCGGACAGGCCGCCAGCAACGGCTGCCCGTACGCCTCTTCCTGGGCCTCCGCGCCGCGACCTGCCCCCGCAGCTCGACGCCGACGGTCCGATGATTCGCACCGAGCGCTCGGACGCCGACCCAATGGCGAAAGGCTCCGACGAACCCGCGGATTCGCCGGAGTAAGCCAAGTCTCGGGCGCCCGCCGTCCGCCGCGCACGCGGACGGCGAGCTTGTCGGCGGCGCTGCGGGCACCGCTCGCGGACGCGCCGATTCACCGCGGCCGGACCACGTGCGACGATTCAGGCGCCGCCCGCGTGCCACGATTGTCGCGCCTCGGCGCGCACACGGCCGGCGCAGCCGCGCGCGCGCCATCGGTTCACCGACGCGGCTAGCGCTCGTCGGCATCGGCGCCCGCGCAGGGCACCGCCTCCGCGCCGTCGGTCTCGTAGCAGAGCCCCTCGACCTCGTCGTACACCAGCTCGGGGATCACCGACATCTGCTCCTCCTCGACGCACTCGGGGTCGCAGTTCCAGCACGACAGCGGCGGCGGCGGCTCCTCCCGCTGGCAGATCGGCGCGCTGCAACAGAGCGCCGACGCCGTCTGGGACGCCAGACCGACCCCGCCGAACGCCAACACGACCGCCATCATCGACCACACTTGAGCCAAACGCATAGGCACCTCCAAGTCTCCAGTAGTTCCAGCATGCGCCGCCATCCCCGAACGATTCGGGCGAGGCGACAAGGCGAGATTCGCAGAATACGTATAGGAGTCAAGCACGGCCGCGGCCCGTTGCCTGCAAACCAGCGCCAGCGCCGTCGGGACGGCCCCGAGCGAGCGCTCGCAGCGCTCCTTATACGATTCTGTCGGAACGATGTATTCGTCGTTCTGCGCCGCCAGAGCGGCGGCGAAACCCTCCTCGCACCTCGCCCCGTCGAAGCTCGAGGGGGGCCGATGGCGGGATCGGAGAAGCGATTGGCGGGATCCGAGAAGTCGGCGCGGTGAGACGCCTGCTACGTTCGCCGCGACGGGGAATCATCGACCAGCGCTCACGCGACCCCCGGGATCGACGTGAGCGAGGAGCGTTCACTTATGAAAACCATGCTTCCTGCCCTTGCCCTGATGCTCTCGGCCGCGTCCTTCACCGGCTGCGATTCGCCCGACGACAGCGACGTCGAGGCCCTGCAGGCCCAGCTCGACGACGAGGACGTCGACAACCTCGTCGCGGCCGAGGCGGCCGAGAGCGACGACGAGGACGGCGAAAGCCGCCCCTCCCTCGAGGCCGACGAGGACCTGGTCGACGCCAGCCGACCCACGTTGGCGACCTGCGAGCAGTGGACCCCCACGACGGGCCAGTGCGAAAGAGCCAATATCCAGTGTCTGGACCCCGAGATCACGCCGGGCCCGTGCTCGGTCCTGACGCAATGCATCAAGTGCGACGTGCCCTGGAGCGGCGGCGTCTAGACCGACCAGCAGGTTTGAGGCTCGCTACGAGCCGAGCGGCGAGCGCTCCGTGGCCGGGTCGACCCCGGCGCGGGGCGCTTTGCGCTGCGAGCTCGAAGATCGAGCGGCTCCTTCGTGGTTCGAGGAACGTCCGGGCACACGATGAGCGAGCGCCCCGCGTCGTGGGTCATGCGCCTCGTCCGCCGGCGCGGTCCTCGATCCTGCCGACCCCTCCCATCGAGCCGGCACCCGCCTCGATCGCGCCCGCCGGCGCCGCTCTCGGGCCCGCGCCCAGGGCTCCGCGCACGCGCCTCCGCCACTCGCTCGGCGCCTCGCCCGTGTGCCGCCGGAACATCGTGCTGAAGTTGGCGAGCGAGCTTGCCCCCACCTCGAGGGCGATCGTCGTCAGCGTCAGCGCGGGGTCCCGCAGCAGCGCCTGCGCCGCGCGCACCTGCGCCGCGGCGTGCTCCGCCTGAAAGCTCGTCCCCTCGTCTCGAAGCCGGCGCTGCAGCGTTCGCGTCGACAGTCCGAGCTGCCGCGCCGCGCTCTCCAGCGTCACCTCGGACAGCGGCGGGACCAGCACCCGCCGCAGGCGCTGCACGTACTTCAGCTCGCCCATGGCCGAGGCCACGATCTCTTCGAGCTCCTCGATCAGGTCCGACCGATCGCTGCGGCCGAGCCACGCGAGCGCCTCGCCGGGGGACTCGAGGACCGCGACCGGGTGTGCGGGGCGGACGACCTTGTCGAAGCCGGCCACGATCGCGCCGGGGAGGCCGTTCGGGCGGACCCGCGCCTGGCACGTCACGAGCTCGCGGTAGAGCGGCGCGCGCGCTTGCAGGTGGGCGGCGAACGCCGCGAATGCCAGCGGATCGACGCTGTGGAGCCGGCGCAGATCGACGAGCGAGGCGTGCGGCAGGGCCTCCGGACGCACCTCCACGTCGAGGAACTGGCAGAGCCGCCGGATCTCCGCCTCCCCCGGGCGACCCCAGATGGTCACGCCGTAGAACCGAGGATCGGCGCACCAGACCACGAACGAGGTCGAGACCACGTACGAGCCGGTGGGCGAACTTCGATACTCGGCGAGCCCCGTCGCTTGTTTCAACCGGGCCGTCTTCGCGAGGAACATGTCCGCTGCGAGCGCCGGCGCGCGGTCACGAGTTCTCTGAAGGTTCGACATGCACCCCCTATTCCCCGGAATGCCGGCGAACCGTCACTCGCTCTCGCCAACAACGTTGGGGCGACCCGAGGCGCCGGCCTTCGGGGTTTGGGACGCCGGCCCGACCCCGCCGGACGCCGACACGACGGCCATCATCGACCGCACCTGAGCCGAACGCAGCAGTTCAAGGCATGCTCCGCCGTCCCCGAACGGGTCGGGCGAGGCGACAGGACGAGGTTCGCAGGGTGTGAAGAGGAGTCGAGCAGACGGGCGCCCGTCGCCTGCAACCATCGCCCGCGCCGTCGGGACGGCCCCGAGCGAGCGAACACCGTGCTCCTTATGTGAATCCGTCGGCACGCAGCATTCACTGTGTTGCGCCGATTCTCGCCCTCGGCGCGCCGACGGACCTGCGGGGGGCGCGGCTCGGGGCTCGCCGCCGACGGCGAATGCGCATCGTCGGCGCCCGCCCCCGCGTGATCCCATCACGCCCGCGTGTAGGCGGCCTCCCGACGGCTCGTCACCCGGTGATCGCCGCGTATGGCGGTACCGTCGATTCACCCGACGGAACCGTCACGCCATTGTCCGGCGCGCTCACTGCATTCGGCGCGCCGGCGGCGAACACCCGACGCAATCACCCTATCTCTCGAGACCTGTCTCTCCGGGCATCCTCGCTCCGGCCCTCTCGCGCGTTTTCGCTCCTTCATTAAAATTAACGCACAGACACCTTGAAAGAATCCTCCGTCGAGGGAGACGTTGACGACACGTCGTCCTCCGGCTGTTCGCCGGCAAAAATCCGCCATGGCGCCGCAGATCCGTCGTTTCAGTTTAACTTGCACACCTTCTTTTTTAATGGATTCCTCCACCAAATATGTCCCTTCGCCTCGCCTTGTACGTCCCGCTGGCGGCCGCACTCGGCCTGACCCTCGCGCCCCGCGGGGTCCTGGCCGCCCCCTGCGCGGATCTCCCGAACCCCGTCATCGGCATCGGCGGCAGCGCCAGCAAGCCGCTGCTGGCCAAGGTCGCGGCGGCCCTGCACGCCATCGACGCCCCGATCGACCTCGTCTACCAGAGCCCGGGCGCCTGCTTCGGCATCACCTACTTCGTCGACGGCACCAAGATCACCGGCACCGCCAACTACTGGGACGCCGAGGGCACCGAGCAGACCTGCGACCTGCCGCTGACCGGCGCCGACCCGGACTTCGGCATGCTCGGCGTCAAGGGCACCCTGTGCGAGGGCGTCGACGCCATCCCCGACGGCATCGCCGAGTTCCCGGGCCCGATCACCTCGTGGAGCCTCATCGCCTCCAACGACTCGAGCCAGACCAACATCAGCGCCGCCGCGGTCTACTTCGTCTACGGCTTCGGCGCCGCGCTCGGCCAGGTCGCCCCGTGGACCGTCGACGCCGAGCTGTACAGCCGCAACGCCACCTCGGCCGCCCTGATCGCCATCGCCCTCGGGGCCGGCATCCCGCCGACCAAGTTCAAGGGCATCGACGTCGGCACGAACCAGGCCATGATCTCGAGCGTCGGCCAGTCGCTGAACCCCGAGAACGCGCTCGGCTTCGTCAGCACCGAGGTCGCCGACCTCAACCGCGACACCGTCCACACGCTCGCCTACCAGGCCTACGACCAGAGCTGCGCCTACTGGCCCGACTCGACCGCGACCGCCTTCGACAAGCGCAACGTCCGCGACGGTCACTACGACCTGTGGAGCCCGTACAACTTCTACGTCCCGGTCGACGGCGACGGCGAGATCATCGACCCCGAGACCCGGCGCCTCGTCGGCTTCTTCACCGGCGCCGAGCCGCTGCCGGACGGCCTGCCCCTGCTCGACATCATCATCGACAACGGCACCATCCCGCAGTGCGCCATGCAGGTGTGGCGCGACGAGGAGATCGGGCCCCTCTACAGCTTCCAGCCCGACGCGCCGTGCGGCTGCTACTTCGAGGCGCGGGCGGCCGGCGGGACCGACTGCCAGGCGTGCGCCGGCGACGGGGACTGCGGCGCCGACGCCCCCGTCTGCCGCCACGGGTACTGCGAGGTGATCTGACCCTTGCGACCTGTCCCTCGCGCCACCCACGAAGCCTCCAGGAGTCCCATGCCCATCGCTCATCCCACCGTCCGCGCCCGCGTCGCCGCCCGCGCCCTCGCGCTCGCCGTCGGCCTCGTCGGCGCCTGCTCTTCGGAGCAGGTCGAGCCGCCCGGCGACGACACCGACGACCCCGCGACCTCCGCCACGCCGACCGGCAACGCCACCGCGACCGAGCCCGGCACCACCACCCCCGACGACCCGACCGGGACCTCGACCACTCAGGGCGCCACCACCGACGACCCGCCCGACCCGACCACCGGCACCACCGGCGACCCTGCCGAGTGCGAGACCCCCGAGGGCTGCTGGAGCTGCACGCCCACCACCCACAAGCAGCACCTCAACGCGTGCACCGACGCGACCTGTGAGCCCTTCCCCAACACGAAGGACCGCCTCCCGCTGCTCGAAGAGGACGGGACGCTGCCGCCGCTGCCGTGACCGCCCCTCACCCCCGCCCCCTGTCGTGGCTCGGCGCGCTGGTCCTGGCGCTCCCGCACGTCGCCAGCGCCGCGCCCTCGGTCTCGATCGAGATCGAGGACGACGACGACGCGCCCGCGCCGACCTCTTCTCCAGCGACCCAGCCGCCCAGGCCGACGACGCCGACGACCTCGACGGCTCCGACGACGCCGACGACTGCGAACAAGACCTCGCCCGCGATTTCTTCACCGCCGACGGCTGCGAATAAGCCACCCGCATCGACGACCTCGCCCGCCCCGCCCGACGTCGACGCCGTGCCGGTCGACGCGCCCGGGGTCGAATCGCAACCCTCCGCCCCCGCGCAGCCCGACCCCGAGATCGCCCTCCTGCGCGAGCAACTCGCGGCCGTGCAGACTCGCCTCGAGACGGTCGAGAAAGCGCGCGCCGCCGAGAAGGCCGAGCAGCACCAGGCCAAACAGCGCACCCCGTTCGTGCGCGTCGGCGACGTCGGCCGCGCCGAGATCGCGCCGACCCACGTCGGCTTCGGCCCCGGCGCCGGCGTGTCGCAGTGGGGCGTGCGCGTGTCGGGCTACATCCAATCGCAATACCAGTGGAGCCAGCTGTCGGAGGACCAGATCCAGCAAGGCGGCGCGACGCTCAACCAGAACCGCTTCATGGTCCGCCGCGGCCGCCTGCGCGTCAGCGGCGACTGGAAATGGGTCGCCTTCGACTTCGAGCTCGACGGCAGCACCACCCGCGGCCCGTTCGTCGGCGTCCGCCAGGCCAACGCCAGCTTCGTCTGGCGCAACCCCGACGCCGCCCGGCCGCCCTACTGGATGGTCACCGCCGGCCTCACCGAGGCCCCGTTCGGCCACGAGCTGCGCCTCGGCCAGCGCGAGATGATGTTCATGGAGCGCTCGCTCGGCTCGCTCGCGTTCTTCCCCGGCCCCGTCGACGTCGGCGTGCGCGTGCGCGGCGGCGTCGCGGCGTTCCGCTACGACCTCGCGGTCATGAACGGCGCCCCGCTCGACGATCGCGCCGGCGCCCGCAACACCACCGACCCGACCCGCGCCCCCGACTACCTCGGCCGCTTCGGCTTCGCCGCCCGCCCCGGCGAGCACGCCGTCAGCGGCGGCGTCAGCCTGCTCTACGGGACAGGTTTCCACCGCGGCAGCGAGGCGACCAAGAACCGCCTCGAGTGGAGCGACCTCAACGAGAACGGCGCGATCGACACCGGCGAACTGGTCGCGGTGCCCGGCCAGGCCGCCACGCCGTCGGTCAACTTCCGCCGCTGGGCCGTCGGCGCCGACTTCCAGGTCGGCCTGCGCTCGAAGGCCGGCTGGACGCAGATCCTCGCCGAGGGCACGATCGCCAGCAACCTCGACCGCGACCTCATCGTCGCCGACCCGGTCGTCGTCGGCGCCGACCTGCGCGAGCTCCACGGCTACGTCGCCGTGATCCAGGAGCTGTTCGGCCGGGCCGTGGTCGGCGCGCGCTACGATTATTACGACCCCAACACCGACCTGCTCGACCGCCGCCGCGGCGAGTTCGTGCCCAGGGCCGCCGCCATTCACACGATCTCCCCGATCGCCGGCGCCCTCCTGCCGCCGAACTGGATCCCCGGCGTGCGCGGCCGCCTGGTGTTCCAGTACGACGCCGTCCTCGACGCGCTCGGCCGCGACAGCCGCGGCGTCCCGGCCGACCTCAAGAACGACCAGTTCATCGTCCGCCTGCAGGGGGAGTTTTAAACAATGCGCGCAGCGCTGCTCGCCTTGGTTCTCGCGGCCGCCTGCACCGGCGAGGTCGAGCAGCAGATCGGCCTGTTCGAGCCGATCCGCGTGCCCGACGGCGAGCTGCTCGACGACGAGCCGCCGCTCGTCGAAGCTGGCCCGAAGGTCACCTCGCTCGACACCTCCTCGGGCATCCTCACCGTCGGTCAGCGCGATCGCCTGCTGTCCGGCCGCACCACCGAAGACGCCCACGCGATCGCCGTCCGCTTCGACGGCCTCGGCAGCGGCTGGTGGGTGCGCCCGGTCCAGGACAAAAACCCGATGTTCCCCGGCGAGCGCGACTTCCAGCTCCGCCACGACATCGGCGGCGGCGCCCCGCCCGGCGTCCACAAGCTGCTGCTGGCCGCGATCGACGAGGCCGGCCGGCGCGGCCCCGCCTTCGAGGCCGACGTGTGCATCCGCGACGACGGCCTGCCCGACAACCTCAACGCCTGCGACGCCACCATCCCGCCGCCCGCGCTGGTGATCACGCTCGCGTGGGACCAGGACGTCGACCTCGACCTCGTGGTCGAGACCCCGAGCGGCAAGAAGATCGCCCACGCCACGCCGACCTCGGGCGAGAAGGTCGAGACCGAGGTCCCGGCCGGCGTCGTCGAGGATCCCACCACCGGCCGGCTCTCGCGCGACAGCAACGCCGGCTGCGCGATCGACGGCCGCAACGGCGAATCGGTGGTGTTCCAGGAGCCGCCGGCGCGCGGCACCTATCTGATCTACGCGGACTTGTTCGACGCCTGCGGGGCACCCGGCACCCTGTTCTCGGCCGCGGTGTACCGCCGGGTCGAGCGCGACGACGGCACCTTCGCCCTCGTCGAGGACGCGCGCACCGGCGGCGCGCTGGTCGACCTCCAGGCCACGGGAGGCGGCCAAACCCCGCTCTACGTGATGGCCAGCAAGCAACCGTGAGGACCGTGCCTTATGAACGTCGTCGATGAACTGATCAAGATCGCCCTGCTCGGCGCGACCTGGGTGCTCTACTTGCTGTTCGCGCTGTCGGTGCTGTCGATCGCGGCGATGGTCGAGCGCTGGCTGTTCTTCCGCAAGAACCGCGCCGGCGGCGACAAGCTGCGCCGCGACCTGCTCGCCGCCATCGCCGCCCGCGACGATGCCCGCATCGACGCCGCCCTGGCCGGCAGCAAGACCGTCGAGGCCGAGGTCCTGCGCCAGGCCATGCTGTTCCGGGACGGCGGCGCCGCGGCCTTCCTCGACGCCGTCGAGAGCGGCCTCGCCTCCGAGCGCGCCGGCCTCGACCGCGGCACCGTCCTGCTCGGCACGATCGGCAACAACGCCCCGTTCGTCGGCCTGTTCGGCACCGTGCTCGGCATCATCGAGGCCTTCTCCTACCTCGGCACCGGCGACCAGGCCGCCATGGGCAACGTGATGAGCGGCATCTCCGAGGCCCTCGTCGCCACCGCCGTCGGCATCTTCGTCGCCATCCCCGCGGTCATCGGCTTCAACGTCGCCCAGAAGAAGGCCGGCGAGCTCGAGAACAGCGTGCTGTCGCTGGCGCGCCTGCTGTCGGCCTGGCTCAAGCTGGCCGAGGCCCACGCCGAGGCCGGGGCCCACGACCCCGACAACCTGGCGCGCCTGCCCGATCGCGCGGCCCGCCGCGCGCTGGAGCCGATCCGCAGCGGAGGAACGTAGGGACATGGCCGGAACGACAGACACCGGCGGCCGCCGCCGCGCGCCGATCGCCGCCATCAACGTCACGCCGCTGGTCGACGTGATGCTGGTGCTGCTCGTGATCATGATGGTCTCGGCGACCTACATCGTGTCGCAGACGCTCAAGGTCGAGCTGCCCAAGACGGCGACCAGCGACGGCGAGACCGCCACGGTCGCCGCCGTCACCATCACCGATTCGCACGCGCTCTACCTCAACAAGCAGCCGGTCAGCGAGGCCGAGCTGAGCGCCCGCCTGCGCGGCCTCTACGCCGAGGACAAGGGCATGACCCTGGTCGTCAGCGCCGACGAGCGGGCCGACCACGGCGCCGTCGTCCACGTCCTCGACCTCGCCCGCGTCGAGGGCATCACCAGCTTCGCCGTCAACGTGGAGCGCAAGACGCGATGAGCGAGCGGCGACGCCTGCCGGCCCGCGCGGTCTACGTCATCAGCGCGCTGTTCCACGGCGCGCTGTGGCTGGGCGTGCGCAACGTCGACAGGCCCGAGCCCCCGCCGCCCCCGCCGATCGTCATCAAGGTCACCGAGGTCCCGCCCGAGCCGCCGCCCGAGCCGCCCAAACCGCCCGAGCCCGAGCCGCCGCCGCCCGAGCCGGCCGCCGAGGCCCCGCCCGAGCCCGCGCCCGCGGTCCCGCCGCCGCCCGCACCACCTGCCCCGAAGGCCAGGAAGGCCGAGCCCAGGCCCGCGCCCGAGCCCGCGCCCCCGGCCCCGCCGGCCGCGCCCGACGTGCCCGACTTCGGCGTGCAGCTGTCGAACGGCGGCGGCCCCGGCGGTCTGTCCGTCCCGCAGGGCGACCCCGGCGGCAGCGGCGGCGGCAAGCGCGAGAAGGTCGAGACCCGGACCCGCTCGCTCGACGCCAGGCCGAAGAAGGCCGGGGCCGACGAGTGCGCCGAGCCCGAGGTCAAGCCGAAGCCGCTCGAGCTGCCGCAGCCGCAGTACACCGAGGCCGCGCGGGCGGCCGGGATCGAGGGCAAGGTCCGCGTGCAACTGGCGATCGCCGCCGACGGCAGCGTCACCGGCGTCACCGTGCTCGCCTCGCTCCACCCCGACCTCGACGACGCCGCCAAGGTCGCCGCCAGGGCCGCCCGGTTCGAGCCCGCGACCCGCTGCGGCAAGCCGGTCGCGACCACGCTCACCATCTCGATCAAGTTCACGCTGTGACCGCGAGCGCATGGCTGTCCTTTCGAACATGTATTTTAAATCAGCCGGCCTCGCGCTGCTCGCGGCCCTGGTCGCGCTCGCCCCGGCCGGCGCCGCGGCCCGCGCCTACGGCCCGCCGGCGCCGCAGCTGACCCGCGCGCCCGAGCTGGTCGAGTTCGTGCCGGCCACCTACCCCGAGAGCGAGCGGGCCGCCGGGCGCCAGGCCGCGGTGGTGTTGCGCCTCCACATCGACGAGACCGGCGCGGTCGAGAGCGCCGAGGTCACCGAGTCGGCCGGCCCGGCGTTCGACGCCGCCGCCGTCGCGGCTGCCCGCAAGTTCAGGTTCAGCCCGGCCGAGATCGACGGCAAGCCGTCGGCGATCAAGATCGCGTACCGCTACGAGTTCGAGCTCGCGTCCGCCGCCCCGACCACCGCCGCCTTCCACGGCGTGGTCAAGCGCCGCGGCACCGGGGTCCCGGTCGCGGGCGTCACCGTCACCGTCAGCGCCCCCGGCCTGGCCGCGCCCGCGGTCGCGGTCACCGACGCCGCCGGTCGCTTCGCGTTCACCGACCTGCCCCCGGGGACAGCCTCCGTCACCCTCGCCGGGGAGCGCCTGCCCGCGCTCGAGATCACTGAGGAGCTCGAGTCGGGCAAGGAGCACGACCTCGCCTACGAGGTCTCGCTGGTCGACCCCGAGCCCGAGGCGCCGAGCGGCGACGACCTCGAGATCGTCGTCGTCGCCCCGCCGTTGCGGCGCGAGGTCGTGTCGACCGCCGTGCGCGCCGAGGAGGCCGGCAAGGTCCCCGGCACCTCCGGCGACGTCCTGCGCGTGGTCGAGAGCCTGCCCGGCGTGGCCCGCAGCGCCGCGGGCTCGGGCCAATTGATCGTGTGGGGCGCCGCGCCGCAGGACACCCGCGTCTACGTCGACGGCGTGCCGATCCCGCGCCTCTACCACGAGGGCGGCCTGCGCTCGGTGATTCACCCGATGCTGGTCGACAGCATCGAACTGGTGCCCGGAGGTTACGGCGCCGCGTTCGGCCGCGGCCTCGGCGGCATGGTCTCGGTCGGCACGCGCACGCCCGACGGCAAGCGCGTGCGCGGCCGCCTCGCCGCCGACACCCTCGACGCCTCGGCCGTCGTCTCCGTCGCCCTCGACAAGCGCGAGCGCGTCCGCCTCGCCCTCGCCGCCCGCGCCTCCTATTTGAAGCTGTGGGCCGACCGGCTGCTCGACCCGTCGGCCCGCGCCTTCTTGCCGATCCCCCGCTACGGCGACGGCCAGCTGCGCCTCTCCATCAAACCTTCGGCGCGCGACCGCATCGAGATCGTCGGCCTCGCCAGCGGCGACCGGTTCTCACGCGGGATCCCCAGCGCCGACCCGGCGCTCGCCGTCCTCGACCAGCGGCGCCTCGACTTCGGCCGCGTCTACGCCCGCTGGACCCGCGACGACGACGACGGCGGCAGCCTCACCGTCACCCCCTTCGTCGGCTACACCCGCGCCCGCCAGGTCAGCAGCTACGGCGACGTCGCCACCTCGCTCGCCTCGTCGAGCTGGCTGGTCGGCGTGCGGGCGAATCGGCGGATCCGCGCCGCCCGCTGGCTTCACTTCGACGTCGGCCTCGACGCCGAGGTCAACGTCACCTCGCTCGCGCGCCGCGGCTCGCTCGGCCTGCCCGCGCGCGAGGGCGACATCCGCGTGTTCGGCCAGCCGCCGCCCGACCAGATCGGCGGCGACGACTGGCAGACCACCACGATCGGGCTCGCGCCCTACGCCCAGGCCGAGCTGTCCTTTTGGTCAGGCAAGCTGCGCGTCCTCCCCGGCCTGCGCGTCGATCCATACGCCCGCAGCGTCAGCCGCCGCAACCCGCCCGCCAGCGGCGCCCCGGCCGTCGGCCTGTTCGAGCAGGACTTCGCCGTCGAGCCGCGCTTCGCCGTCGTCGGCGAGCCGCACTGGCGCGTGCAATTGCGCGGCGCCGCCGGCCTCTACCGCCAGATGCCCGCGGTCGAAGATCTCTCGGCCGTGTTCGGCAACCCGCGCCTGCCGACCTCGCGCGCCCTGCACACCGTCGTCGGCGCCGCGGTCCAATTCACCAGGACCCTCTCGCTCGACGTCACCGGCTTCTTCACCCGGTCGGGTCGCCTGGCGATGCGCAGCCCGGTCGACTCGCCGCTGCCCGGCCAGGCCCTGGCGCCGATCGGCAGCGGCCGCTCCTACGGCGCCCAATTGTTGTTGCGGCAGGAGATGTACAAGGGCCTGTTCGGCTGGGTCGCCTACACCCTCATGCGCTCCGAGCGGCAGAACGGCCCCGACGCGCCGGTGCGCCTGTCCGACTACGACCAGACCCACATCCTCACCGCCGTGCTCGCCTACGCCTTGCCGCGCGGCTTCGAGATCAGCGGCCGGTTCCGCTACGCCACCGGCTTCCCGCGCACCCCCGTCGTCGGCGCCTACCACGATTCGACCTTCGACCGCTTCCAGCCGGTGTTCGGCGCCCACAATTCGACGCGGATCCCCGCCTTCGTCCAGCTCGACCTGCGGATCGGCAAGCGCTTCGCCATCGCCAGGACCCACCTCGACGTCTTCTTGGAGGTGCTCAACGCCTGGAACCGCAAGAACGCCGAGGAGATCGCCTATTCGCCGGACTTCGCCGCCCGCGACTACATCCGCGGCTTCCCCGTCCTGCCGGCCTTCGGGCTGCAGTGGGAATTCTGACCGCAATGACATGTCCTGAGAGACATATCATGGCATTCACCGCGACGCTCCGCGCGTCCCCGACCCCGCCCGCCGTCTGACCTTGAGCTGCCCCTGAGGACAGGTCCCATGCGCCATCTCCTCGCCTCCGCCCCGCTGCTCGCGTGCGTCCCCGACCTCGCTGTCGACCTCGCCCGCGTCGACGCGCCGCGCGTCCTGGCCGTCCGCGCCGAGCCGGCCGAGGTCGTCCCCGGCGAGCCGGTCGCGCTGTCGGCCCTCTACGTCGACGCCGGCGGCACCCTCGTCGACGGCCCGCTCGAGTGGGCCTTCTGCGGCGCCCGCCGCCCGCTCGCCGAGCTCGGGCCGGTCAGCCGCGCCTGCCTCGAGCGCGACGGCGACGCCATCCTGCCTCTCGGGACAGGTCTCGCCGTCACCGCGCCCGCCCCCGCGGACGGCTGCCGCCTGTTCGGCCCCGAGCCCCCGCCCGCGGTGGGCGACCAGCCGGCGGGGCGCCCCGTCGATCCCGACATCACCGGCGGCTACTATCAACCGCTCCGGGTCTCCGCCGGCGACGACGACGCCGACCTCACCCTGTTCCAATTGCGGATCACCTGCGGCCTGGCCGGCGCCGACCCGCAGCAATCCGCCGAGTACCGCACCCGCGCCCGGCCCAACCGCGCGCCCGCGGTGGTCGCCCTCGAGCGCGACGGCGACGCGCTCGAGCCCGGCGTCGCCGTGACCGTCGCCCCCGGCGACGAGCTCCCGCTGCGCCTGGTCTGGGAGACATGTCCCGAACAACCAACGTGCGGCGACGGCCTGTGCACCCTCGACGAGGCCGCCGACAGCTGCCCCGGCGACTGCGGCGGCCCGATCGGCTGCGGCGGCGCCGAGACCTACCTGCGCTTCGACCCGTCGACCCTCGAGCTGGTGACGACGCGCGAGGCGATCCGCGTCGCCTGGTACGCCACCGGCGGCCGCTACACCGCCGCGCGCACCGGTCGCTCGCCCGACGAGCCCGAGGCCTTCAGCGACAACACGTGGACCGCCCCCGAGACGGCCGGCGATCACACGCTCTGGATCGTGGTCCGCGACGATCGCGGGGCCGCCGTCTGGCGCGAGCTGTCCGTCCGCGTCGAGTGACCCGCTTCGACCCGGCCGAGCCGCAGACTCCGGCCCGCGGCGAGGCTCGCCGACGCAGCCGAGAGAGCATTGAGCGCGCGGGCTCGCCCGTGGTATGGGGCCCCATGCCCAAGCCGGCGAACTGGAAGAAGCTCTTGCGGGAACTGAGCGACAACCTGCTCGACGAGGCGCAAGACGAGGCGGACTTCTGTCTGGAACCGGAGGTGTACGAGCGCGTGATCGCGGACCACTGGCTCGGCCGCCCGCCGGCGTCCGAGGAGGCGCTCCGCGCCGCAGAGGCGCGCCTGGGGCTGTCGCTGCCGGCGGACTACCGGGCGTTCCTCGCGGTCTCCAACGGCTGGTACGGCTGCTTGATGTTCCCGAACGGCCTGGCCAGCCTCCTGCCGGTCGAAGAGATCCAGTGGTCGCACGCTTCGAAAGCGGACGTGGACTCGGTCATGGAGGACCACGCCCCGGAGCTGAAGGGGGTCGACCTCGGGCGCGAGACGCTCCTCATCGGGGAAGGCGACGGCAACGAGTACATCTTCTTGCACCCCGGCAAGGGCCCCTGGGGCGTGTGCAACTGGGACTACGAGATCGGGATCACGCTGTTTCCCAGCTTCGAAGCCTTGATGCGCTCGCGCTGACGTGGCGCCGCGCCGCTCCGCGTCGATCCCGGCCGTGAACCTGCGCTCACCGCTCGCGGGCGCGTCCTCGATCGTGCCCATGACCTCGTCGATCGCCCCGCAGCGAGCGCGCGTGTCGGGACCGTGGTCGACCGGGACGATCCGTCGTCGCGCGAGGATTGTCGGCACCGCGCGCGCTCACTCTCCACAATCGCGCCGGTCTCGACATTTGCCGTCCGCCGTCGCCGACCCCACTGTCACGATCGGTGGCGCCGCAGGGCGCGAGGGAACCCACGCCCCCACCTCGAGGCCGCTCGTTTTCGCACATCCGCGCGGACCGCGGTTGCGTTACCCTGGGGCTCGCAAGGCCCAGCGGGCCGGAGGACCGGAGGCCCAGTCGTGGAGCAGGACCGCAATTTCGTGTTCGAGCGCTACATCCCGCTGCTCGACCCCGACAGCTTCTCGGACCTCGCCTTCTATCGGGAGCTCGAGCGGATCGGCTACCGCCAGGTGCTGCTGGGCGGCACCGGCTCGGCCGACCTGCCGGGGCTGACGATGAAGCTCAAGGAGCACACCCGGTTGCAGGTCGTGCTCTACCCGAGCGGCCCCGACGCGCTGGCGCCGGCCGACGTCGTGCTGCTGCCCGACGTGATGAACTCCAACTCGCACTACGCGCGGCCGTTCGGGTCCGGCTCGGTGGCCACCGCGATGCACGTCGCCCGCCGCGGCCTCAACTTCATCCCGCTGGCCTATTTCATCATGGGCAACAGCACCGCGCGCTGGTACTTCGACGCGTTCCTGGTCCCGTCGCCGAAGATCATCCTCGGCTACGCCACCTACGCGCGGATGATCGGCTACCGCTACTTCGCGCTCGACTACGAGGACCCGGCGCTGGCGATCGATCCGGGCCTCATCGCCGCGCTCAAGCAGGTGCCCGGGCTCCACCTCGTCATCTCCGACGAGTTCGACCCCGCGAGCGGCCGCGAGGCGCTGCACATGGGCGCCGACACCGTCGTCACGCCCTCCGACATCTTCGAGGACGCCGGCGACCCGCTCCGCCTCGCCCGCGAATTCCACGACGCCCTGCTCAGGCCCGCGTGAACGACCCGCCGCACGACCCCGCAGGCACGTCCCCCCGCCTGCGCCTGCTCACCCGCCCGATCGCAGTCCCCAGGCCCGACCTGCCGCTGCCGCCTGCAGGCCGGCTGCTGCGCGTGTTCGCCGGCGCCATCGCCATCGGCTCGACCGCCGCCGCCGTCGGCGCCTATTACATCACCCTCGCCGCCGTCTTCCCGCCGGGCGCGCTGCCGCAATTCCTCGTCATCCTCGCCGGCCTCGTCGCCGCCTCGATCGCCGTCGTCTACCTCCGCCACCGCCGCCTCGTCGACCGCCTGGAGCCGTGGCTGCGCCGCCCGAGCGACAGCGTCGACCTCGACGCCTGGCGCCAGGCGCTGTCGTGGCCGGCGCGGCTGTCGATCTTCATCGGCCTGTCCGCGGTCGCCGTCAGCCTGAGCGCCGCCGCGATCATGATCGCCATCACCGGCGACGCGTGGCTCGGCCTCCACATCGCCGTCGGCGGGCTGCTCGCCGCCGTGCTCGACGCGATCTTCGCCTGGCTCTACACCGACGCCGCGACCCGCCCGCTGCGCCGGGCCCTGATCGCCCGCAGCCCGATGCTGCCGGTGACCGGCCCCGGGATCGTCCGCCTCGGCCTCGGGGCGAAGATGGCGATCGTGATCGTCGGCGTGCAGCTCGCCGGCGCGGTGATCTCGGGCACTCTGGCCTATCGCGGCGCGAGCGCGGCGGTGGCCGCCCACGAGCCGACGGCGCTGGCGCTGCACATCCTCGTGGTCACCGCGATCGGCCTGCTCGTCAGCCTCTCGGGCTGCCTGCTGGTCACGCGCCACACCACCGACCCGCTGCGCGAGCTGACCGACCTGGTCGGCACGCTGACGCCGGACCAGCTGTCGCGGCGGGCCCTGCCGATCGGCGGCGACGAGGTCGGCCAGCTCAGCGCCGCCGTCAACGGCATGCTCGGCGGGCTCGAGGAGCGCGACTTCATCAAGGACGCCTTCACCCGCTACGTCACCCGCCAGGTCCGCGACGTGGTGCTGCAGGGCGGCCTCGAGCTCGGCGGCGAGCTCGTCACGGCGACGATCCTGATGGCCGACATCCGCGGCTTCACCCCGCTGGTCGAGCACATGCCGCCGAAGCAGGTGGTGCGGATCTTGAACCGCTACTTCACCGAGATGGTCGAGGAGTGCATGGAGCACGGCGGCCTCATCGACAAGTTCATCGGTGACGCGATCCTCGTCGTGTTCGGCGCCCCGGTCCGGCTCGCTCCCGAGCTGTCCGCGCGCGCCGCGGCCCGCGCGGCCCTGGGCATGCAGCGCCGGCTCGCGCGGCTCAACGACGCGCTCGCGGCCGAGGGTCTGCAGCCGCTGCGGATCGGCATCGGCGTCCACACCGGCGAGGCGATCGCCGGCAACATCGGCGCGCCGCAGCGGCTCGACTACACGCTCATCGGCGACTCGGTCAACACCGCCACCCGCATCGAATCGGCGTGTAAGGAAGTCGGCTCCGACGTCCTGATCTCCGAGGCCACGCGGACCTTGCTCGGCGACGCGGCGACCGTCGGCGCCCCGGTCACGGTCCACCTCAAGGGCAAATCGCGCCCCACCGCGGTGTTCCCGCTGCTGGGCCTGCAGCCCTGAACGCCGGCGCTCGGGGTCGCCGCGGTTCGCGGGCGCGCCTGCTCGCGCGGTCCCGTTCGCCGCCGCGTTCGCGCCCGGGCCGCCCGCTGTGGACGGGGCGTTCGCCTGCGAGTACAAAGATCTGTCATGGGGACGAGCGACCTGAACTACCAGTGGGCGGTACGTCGGCCCGCATGGACGGTGCGGCAGGCCGGCGAGCTCGTGCGCAGCGTCGCCGACACCGTCGAGAGCGCGTGCCAGATGCATTTCCCGCCCTCGGAGGGCTTCCGCACCGAGGCCACCGAGCTGAACGGCCTGGTCGAGGGCGTGCGCGTGTCGGTGTCGCGCGGCGAGTTCTCGGCGGTGGTCAGCGCCCAGTGCTACGCCGAGCAGGTGCCCCAAGGTACATGTCCTTCGCGCCAGGTCGCCGTCCGCCTGGTCGCCGCCCGCCGCGACAGCCCGCCCCCGCCCCCGACGGTCCTCCGCCTGGTCCAGATCGCCGGCCCCGTCGCCCTGCTGCTCGGCGTCAGCGCGCTGGTGTTCGCCCTGATCTGCGCCGCCGCGGTCCCCGGCGTCGGCGGCTACTTCCGCCTGTCGCTGTGGATGAGCTTCATGCTGATGATGGCCCCCGCCGTGGCCTGGCTGGCCGGCGCGCGCACGTCGATGCAGCTCGAGGCGGTCGAGGCCAGCCACGCCGCCATGTCCACCCGCGTCGCCGCCCTCGCCGACGTCAACGCCCGCTGGCAGCGCCTGCTCGCCGTCGTCCACGAGCAGCAGGCCGTGGTCGCCCAGTACAAGGCGCTGCCGTTCCGCCGCTGACCTTTATTGATTTATCATAGGACATGTCCTCCGGTTCATGCGAGGCGCCGCGGTCTCGACATGTCCGGAAAGACATAGGGTGATTGTTCCGCTCGTGCGGAGACCCGCACCGGGCGTCAGCGCAGCGCCAGGACCAGCACGATCACCACCAACAACACCACGTTGACGGTGATGAGCAGCAGCTTGATCGGCGGCCCGGACGCCTTCGCCGGCTCGGGGGCGCGCGGCGCCGGCTGGCGCGCGGCGGCCGGCGCAGACGTCGGCTGCGCGGAGCGGACCGCCGCGTTTTGGGCCTCGACGCCGCGTTCGAGGTGCGGCGGCTCGGCGAAGGCCGGCCCCGGCGACAACATCTCGGTGCGCTCGGAGCGAGCCGCAGTCGCGTCGTCGCCGACGAGGATCTCGGTGCGTTCGGCACGCCCGCTCACGCTGTTGCTGACGAAGATCTCGGTCCGAGCGGGACGATGCGCCGGCGCCGATTCGTCCTCATCAGGATGCTCCGCCCGGTCCGCATGCGCTGCCGGTGTGTGGGTGCTCTCGTCCCCGAATCGCAGGCGCGCCATGGATTGCGAGGGGAGCTCGATCGTCTCCTCGGCCGGGCCGGCCGGGGATCGCGGGAAGTGCTCGGTCCGGGCGGAGGTGACAGAAGCCTGTACGAGCGGTTGCGGCACGACCTCCGTCCTCGCGGGGGTGAAGGCCGCCTGTACGAGCGGTTGCGGCACGACCTCCGTCTTCGCCGGGGTGAAGGCCGCCTGTACGAGCGGTTGCGGCACGACCTCCGTCTTCGCGGCGGGCGGGTTTGACCGCGGCCCGAGGACGTCGACCTCGTCGGGGTCCGGCTGCAACAGCTTCGAGTACTGCAGTGGGCGAGCGCTCGCCGACGACGTCCCGGGGCGTGGCCGCGTCCAGTCGATCTCCGTCTTGTTCGCCGCGGAGGCCACGCTCGTCGATGGCGACGACGGCATCGCCCGGACGGGCAGCGGTTCCACGGGCGGCAGGATGGGCCCGCGCGGCGGCGTCGACGCGTTCGAGCGCGTGGGCGGCAGCTCCAGAGGCGGCAGGAGCGGCCCGCGCAGCGGCCCCGACATCTTCGAGCGCGCAGGGCTCGGCGACGAAGGCTCTGCGGACGGCTGTGCGACGGCGCCCGGCGTCGACCCGCTCGCGCCCGCAGGGCTCGGCGCCGGCGGCAGCTCGAGGGTCGGCGATGCCACCCTGCCCGCCGACACGCTCGCGCCCGCAGGGCTCGGCGCCGGCGGCAGCTCGAGGGTCGGCGATGCCATCCTGCCCGGCGTCGACCCGCTCGCGCCCGCAGGGCTCGGCGCCGGCGGCAGCTCGAGGGTCGGCGATGCCATCCTGCCCGACGACGACACGCTCGCGCCCGCAGGGCTCGGCGCCGGCGGCAGCTCGAGGGTCGGCGATGCCGCCCTGCCCGCCGACACGCTCGAGCCCGCAGGGCTCGGCGCCGGCGGCAGCTCGAGGGTCGGCGATGCGACCCTACCCGGCGTCGACGCGCTCGAGCCCGCAGGGCTCGGCGACGCCGGCGGCTCCCAGAGCGGCAGGGTCGTGACTCCCCCCGGCGGCGCCGACACGATCGAGCGCGCAGGGCCCGGCGGCGCCGGCAGCTCGACAGTCGGCGTTGCGACCCTGCCCGGCGGCGACGAACCGATCGAGCCCGAGCTCGGCGGCGTCGCGCTCGCGGGGGCAGGCGCGCTCGCGGATCCGGGCAAGACCGGCAGGTCGCTGCGCGACAGATCGATCTCCGCGTGGTTCGGCGGCGCCTCGGCGGCCGGCGGCGTGGATCGGACCACCGACGCGGACAGGGAGACCGCGGGCGCGGGGCCGAGGCCGAGGGCCTCGCGCATGGCCTCCCGGAGCTCGCCCATGCCCGCGTAGCGCTGCCACGGCTCGACCGCCAGCGCCTCGGCGAACAGATCGTCGACCGCTCGCGGCACCCCCGGGACCAGCGACCGCAGCCGCGGCGGCAGCTTCGGCGACGGGCGCTCGCCCGCGATCAGCTCGAACAGCACGGAGGCGAGCGAGAAGACGTCGCTGCGGACATCGCCGCGGGAGTTGGCCTGTTCGGGCGCCCGGTACCCGCAGTCGTCGGCTCGACCGGCGACCGGCTCGAGCTCGCCGACGCCGAAGTCGAGGATCAGCAGCTCGTCGGCCTCGGTGACGACGAGACGCTGCGGGACGAGGGCCCGGTGCGGCACCCCGAGCGCCGCGTGGGCGGCCTCGAGGATCGCCGCCGCCCGCTCGCCGAGGCGGAGCGCCCGCTCCCACGCCGGCGCGCCTTGCTTCTGCCAGGACGGCGGACCCCCCTTTCGCAGGCGATCGAAGCTCCAGCCGACCGGTGGGTCGGCGAGGCAGAACGGCGGGTCGGGCGGCGCGGGCGGGACGTTGCGCAGCGGCACGACGCCCGGCAGCGCCCGCTCGGTCGCCGCCGTGACGACCCGCATCAGCTCCGACCACGCGGTCGGGGTGCAGGCGGCCGGATCGAAGAGCACGAGCACGAGCGGCCTGGCGGACCCGTCCGAGGTCGTGAACACGCGCGCGGGCCCGCTGCCGCGGAGGAGCGCGCTGAGCTCGAAGCGGCCGGCGAAGCGTTGGCCGGCGGCGGGTGCGAAGGCTTCGGGCACGGGCGCTCGCCGCTCAGCAGTTGATCTTCACCAGCCTACCGTTGAGGACAAGCTGTTCCGCGGCGAGGACGCTGATGTTGCCGCCCGCGGCCAGGGTGAGGTTGGCGCCCGCCGACACCGAGATGCTGCCCTCGGCGATGATGAACACGTCCGGCCCGTTCAGGACGACCCGCGCCGCGCCGCTCGTGACCTTGTAGAACGTGTCCTGCATCGTCGTGCCGGTCGCCGGGACCGTCGGCGGGGGCGTCGACGGCTGGGCGATCGTCACCGTGTGGACCGCGCCCACGAGGGTCGAATCATTGGTGCCGATCGTCGCCGTGCGGTTTTGGCCGATCGACTCGGTGCAGTCGACGCCGACGGTCTCGGTCAGGTTGTTGAGGATCTGCGTGTTCCAGTCCTTCTGCGCGTGGAGGAAGATCTCCTCGGAGCCCTTGCGATCCTCGAAGCGGAGCTCGTTGAAGCCGCCCCCGCCCGGCGAGCTGTCGCTCTTGATCGTGCTCTTGGTCTTCTCGGCCGGCAGCGGGTACGGGGTGTCGTTGCCGCCGTGGTAGATCCGCCCGATGACGATCGGCCGGTCGGGGTCGCCCTCGATGAAGTCGACGAGCACCTCGTGGCCGATCCGCGGCAGGAACATCGCGCCCCAGCCGTTGCCGGCCCAGGCCTGACTGACGCGGACCCACGTCGTGCTCGTCTCGTTGTGCAGGCCCTCGCGGTCCCAGTGGAAGTGCACGCGCACGCGGCCCTCCGCGTCGGTGTGCACCTCCTCGCCCTCGGGGCCGACGACGGTCGCGGTCTGCACCCCGCGCATCACCGGCCGCGGGGTCCGCCGCGCCGGGCGGAACGGCAGCCGCAGCTCGGTCACCGTGAAGCGGTTGCGATACGAGGTCGCGCCCGACTCGTCCTGGCCGAGCGTCTGCGGCTGGCTGCCGGTGTGCTCGACCTGGACGATGCGGTACTCGGCGTTGAGCTCGTGCTTCGGGTGGCCCGCCAGGGTCATCGTCCGCCCCGCCGACAGGCGCGGGCTGTCGCTCACGCCGGAGCCGAACCTGCGGTCGGACTGCAGCTCCTCGAGCCGCGTCTTCGCCAGGAACTGGCCCTGGTGCGGGCCGCCGCGCCCGGGCTCCTGGTACTCGCCCGGGAAGTCGTAGACCTCGAGCTCGGCGTTCGCCCGGGCCGCCTCCTGGGCCTCGAGCCCGAGGTCGGGCCGGTGGAGGTTGAAGTCCCGCAGCGACATCTTCCCGGGCCGCAGGCGCCCGCCGAAGCGGAACTCGAGGATGTGCTCGCGGTCCTGGACCGCGCCCATCGGCGGGTTGAAGTCGAGCGTCGGCGTGCCCTCGATCGGCAGGTGCGCCTCCACGTGGTCGGCCATCACCCACACGTGCCGCGCCTCCTCGTGCTTGAAGTAAAAGAAGATCCCGTCCTCTTCGAGCAGCCGGCTGACGAACGCGAGGTCGCTCTCGCGATATTGCACGCAGTAATTCCGCGGCCCGTATTCGGCGGTCAGATCGAAGGTGAAGAAGTCGCGCGGGATCCCGGCCGCGACCAGCACGTCGGTCACGATCTGCTCGGTCGTCTTGTCCTGGAACACGCGGCAGCCCTGGCGCAGGGCGAGCCGGTGGGCCAGCGGCGCGATGGTGAGCTCGTAGAGCTGGTGGCTCCGCGTCTGCCCGACGTACTCCGCCTCGATGACGACCCCGTGGACGAGCCGCGGCGCGTCCAGGCCGCGGATCTCGAGCAGCGCCGGCTGCCCGAGCAGGGTCTCGGGGTCGAGGTCCAGATCCGCGACCTCGACGTGGAACTCGAACAGGCTCGAGATGGCCTCCCGTCCGGTGAATCGGACGACCCCCATGGGAGTTCCCGCGACCTTCAGCTCGAATACGGTGAGACGGGTATTATCGACAGTCATACGTAGTTCGAGCGGGCGCGCGCTCCGCATTCGGAGGTTACACCCGCCGCGGACGCGAGGTCAAACGTGCGCGCGGGCGAACGTGAACGCTCAATCACGAATATGATCAGTTTCGGACGAACGATCGCGCGCACGCTCGTGCGGGCGCGCCCGCGATCGCGCGCTCAGCCGTGGCGCATGACTCCGCGGCGTCGGGCTGATATCGTCGCCCCTCCGCGCGACGCGACGCAGGTGGCGGCGAAGACATGAAGACGGACGAGACGATGAAGGACTTCGAGGAGATGTCGGCCGGCGAGGGCATGTTCCTGCCGATACCGAAGACTTGGGGCAAGAAGGCGCTCGTCGCATTCACCAACGGCCACGAGGGCGAAGACGGCGCGAGCGTCGTCGTGCGCGTCGAATCGACCGACGCGCGGACGAAGCTGCCGCGCTTCGTCGACGGGCTGATGATCGAGCTGGCGCGGACGCTGCCGGGGTTCGCGCTGATCGAGCGGCGCGACACCAGGCTCGGCGGACAGCCGGCGCTCGAGATCGAGTTCACGTGGACGGCCCAGGGCGTCGTCTACCGGCAGACCCACACCAGCGTGATGTACGCCCCCGGGCAGGTCGCGTGCGTGATCACGTCGGCCGCGCTGCGCCGCCTGCCGGAGTTCAAGGAGACGTTCGAGGCGGTGCTGCAAGGCGCACGATTCACCCCGGCGGTGAAGTGACATGACCGGAGCAGCCGTCGCACGCGTCACCGATCCGATCGAGCACAGCCCCGGGCTGCTCGGGTTCGCCATCGGCGCGGTGGTCGGCGCCGTCGCGGTCGTGGCGATCGCCGTGGCGACCGCCGCGACCGGCGGCGCCGCCCTCATCGCCCTGGCCGCCGCCGGCGCGGTCGGCGGCGGCATCGCCGGCGAGCTGCTCGCCCGCGCCTTCGGCTCGAACATCACGACCGGCGCGCTGACGCAGGGCTACGAAGACGTGCATGTCAACAACCGGCACATCGTCGCGGTCGGTCGCAAGGTCGAACCGTGCTGGTTGCCGATCGTCTTCCCGCACGGCGAGACCGCGGTCGTCGAGGGCAGCGGCACGGTCCTCGTCCACTGCGCGCCGGTCACGCGGGTCGGCGACCAGCTGCTGTGCGACGCGATCGTCGGCGCCGGCTCCCCGAACGTGTTCGTCGGCGGCCCCAAGCACCGCGTCAAGGGCACGGAGAAGGGGCTGCTCGACTTCATCCTGCCGCGCCTCGGGTTCGTCATGACGGCGACGACGATCGCCGTCTACCCGGCGTCGGCGCTCGGCTCGCTGGCCGCGGTCGGGCTGTACCAGTCGGACTACGGCACCTACAAGGCGATCAACACGGCCGTCGGCAACGCCCTCGGCGTCGACCCCGGGTACGCCGCGATCGGCATCGAGCTGACCCTCGGCATGATGGGCGGGGCCGCGGCCGGCAAGCTGCCCCGCGTCGGCTCGTGGAACGCGACCAGCTCCGTCGCCCGGTCGCAGTCGTGGCAGCGCTACCTCGCCAGGAAGGCCGCCGAGGGCAAGACCCCCTGGTCGTACCAGCGGTGGTCGCAGAACTGGACGCACCTGGTCGGCAAGCAGGGCGTCCGACCCGGCATGACGCGCAACCAGCGGCTCAACAAGTTGATGACCTCGCTGATGTCGGCCGGCCCGCTCGAGCTCGGCACCCCCGACCTGCTCGGCGCGCTCAACTCGGCGTTCCAAAAAGCGATCGAGACCAAGCCTCCCGAGGGCCACGACTGCGACACGTCGTGGCATGCTCCGGCGAGGGGATGAGGCCATGGCGCACACGGACGACGACGAGATCGACGACCTGCTCGAGAGGTTCATCGTCGAGGCCGACCTGGCCGGACGCTGGCTGGAGCAGCACTTCATGCCGCCGCGGCTGATGTTCTGGCGGCAGAAGCTCGACTTCAGCCGCGAGTCGCTCGCCAAGCTGGCGCCGGTCATCGCCGAGACGCTGGCCTCGAACACCCCGGGCGCGCTCGAGGAGGTCGCCCGCCGCGTGGCCCAGTACCTCGGCGAGACGATCCAGGCCCACGCCCGGTCGTTCTGGCAGCGGACCGACGACCGCTTCGAGCTCCGGATCGAGCGCGCGAGCGGCCGCGTCGACGTGCTGCCGATCGCCGAGCCGATCGCCCGCCTGATCCTCGCGGTCCGCAGCGGCGACCCGAAAGCCGCCGACCTGCTCGGGGAGGTCTTCGACGACGCGGTCCGCGACGGCGCCCCGCCGGTCGCGCGCTGAACGGCGCCACGGATCCCGCGGAGCAGCCCCGGCCGAGACGAACGCGCCATCGCCTCGCTCTCGATCAGCCTGCTCTTCAGGACATGTCCCGAAGCTCACCCGCCGGCCGTCGCCAGCAGCGCCGCGTCGGCGACCGGCTGGAGCACCACCCGGGCCAACCCGCGCAGCAGCGGCTCGCGGGCGATCACCCGCGCGAGCGGCGGGCTGTGGGCGTAATAGAAGCGGATCAGGTCGACGCCGGTCGGCGAAGTCTTGAGAAAATCGTCGCGGAACGTCCGCAGGGCCGCGACCTGGGCCGTCCACGGCGCGCCCCAGGCGGCGGTAGCGAGGAAGCAGAACGTGTCGACGGTCTGGAACTTCTGCGCCTCGGTGGTGATCTGCGCCGTCACCAGCGGGCTGCGGTTGGTGCATGCGTCCTCGTAGCGGACCGCGAACTGGTAGGTGTAGTCGCCCCACAGCTCGCCGATCTCGACCGACACCAGGCCCTCGGTGGTGTTCAGCTCGCCGGCGGCGAAGGTCGACTGGTGGGCCGCGCCGAGCAGCTCCTCCGTCAGCGGCGCGTTGCTGGCGATCGAGTACACCTGGACTTCCTTGAGCGCGATCGTCGGGTCGGCCGGCGGCGGCAGGCGGAAGCTGACCTGCACGCGGTCGAACGACTCGCTCACCAGCGCGAGGTCCTCGACCGGCGCCAGCGCCTGGACCTGCGCGCACGTGCCCCAGCCGTCGCCTGGATCGTCCTCGGTCGTGCTGCCGGCCCCGGTGACGCCGTCGGACTCGCCGTCGCTGTCGCTCTCGCCGTCGCCTGTGGTGCCGCCGTCGCCCGGGCCGCCGTGCGAGTAGACGCCCCAGCGGAACGTCTCGCCGTTCTTGGTCATCACCTTGAGGCGATCGGCGCCGCTGCCGTTCGCGGTGCTGATGGTCGCGTCCGGCGGGTGGAGCGTGCCCGTCGCGCCGTTCCAGTCGGCGTAGCCGGCGTACTCGGAGGTGCCGCGGAAGCCCTTGGTGAGCGGGTCGAACGGCACCGCGTAGACCACCGCCGGCTGGCCGAGGTACTCGACCCCGTAGGCCGAGAGGTCGGGGTCGACGTAGTGGTCGGTCTCGCGGTCGAAGCTGTACGAGGCGTTCTCGTCGGCCTCGAGGTTGATCTCGAGATACGCGGTGAGCGGCGGCTCGGCCATCGCCTCCGGCCGCACCAGCACCGTCACGAACGCCGCCTGCTCGCCGGGCGGCGTCGCGGCCGTGACCGCGTCGAGGTCGTTGAGCTCCGCGTAGGTCTGGATCTCCTCGGCGTCGAGCAACGGGTCGAAGCCGAGGATGTCGTTGCGCGGCGGGTACCAGCTGATCTCGCCGCCCGGGTCGAACTGCCCCTTGTCCGAGTTGAACACCTTGGGCGACGGGCAGGTCATCGTGTCGACCGAGATGATCTCGTGCTCGGGCGGCGACAGCGGGCGGCAGAAGTACGGCTCGTCCGACGAGGTGTTCTCGTGGAAGCCGAGCGAGTCGAGGTCGCCGGGATCCTCGTCGTGCAGGATGATCTTCGGGTACGTCTTGCCGCGGCGGTGGGCCCACACCGGCAGCACCGACGTGCGCGGCCCGTACGGCGCGCGCCAGCTCGACAGGAAGTTCCAGATCCCCGGCCGGTTGCCGATGCCGTACTTGCCGACCGCCTGGGTCACCATTACGTCCTGGACGTACTTGCCCTGCGCGTCCTCGAGCCAGATCGCGATCTGGGCGCCCGGGACCGGCGTGAAGTGGAACTCGACCAGCACCGGCTCGTCGGCCGCGGCCGCGCGCGGAGCCGGCGCGAGCGCCAGCAGGAGCGCGGCCATCGGGAGCGTCAGCGAACGCGGCACAGGGCGACGATAGCACAGCCGGCCGCGGGCCATCGCCGACCGCGACGACCTGGGTCGCGCGAGTCGCGGCGATGCGGCGTGGAGCCGCGACCTCGACGCGCTCCCGCGCGGTCGATGGGCCCGGACGTGGAAGGCCCGGTGACGTGACGATCCAGCGACCCGCGAGCCGGCCGGCCCATCACTCGCGCCGCGACGCGAGCGGCTCGCGTCAGAACCGCAGCACCCACGAGAGCCCCGCCGAGCGCGGGCCGAACGTGGGAGTCACCGCCCACCGCTCGGCGGCGCGGCGCCTCAGCCCGATCCCCAGCATCGCCGCGCCAGCGGCCAGCAGCGCCGGCGCCAGGATCACGCCGACCGTGGCCATCGCCGACGACGACCGGCCGCGGCGATCGATCTCCGCACACTCGCCGGTCGGGTCGCTCGGCGGACACGCGTTGGCGGGGTCGTCGTATTGCCGCTCCGCCTCGCGGGCGCGCACGAAGCCGCCGGCGAACAGGCCGAGGCTGGCCAGGCCGAGGCCGAGCGACACGCCGCCGCCGATCGTCAGACCTCGCCACGGCTTGGCCGGCGCCGGCGCGTCGACGGGGTCGCTCGAGCCCGACGACGGCGACGGCGGGTCCTGCGGTGGCGCGGGCGCGACGGCGGCGTCGCTGGCGGCCCGGAACTGGTCGCGCGTCTCGGCCACCTGGGCCGGCAGCGGCTCGCCCGGATAGGCCGCGGTGAACTGCGCCGCGTAGCCGTCGAGCACCGCCAGGCCCTCGCGCACGATGTCGATGCCGGCGCCGTTCTGCACCGACTTGCGATCGCCGTCGGCGATGTAGCTGTAGACCGCGGCGCGGTTGTCCTTGTTGTCGGACGACTCGCGCAGGCGCTCGACCGCGGCGCTCCACGTGCGCGCGGCCGCCAGGTACTCGCCGCGATTGAACCGCTCCTGCCCCTCGCGGAAGCCGCGATCGAACGCCACCAGGTCGTCGGCGGGGGCGGGGGCCGCGGTGGCCACGACCGGCCCGAGCGACAGCGACGCGCAGAGGGGCCAGGCGAAGAGCCTCCCGCTGCGCCCTCGCACGCGACCGCGTACCATGCCGCGAAACCTAGCACATCCCGTCTGCGGCCGCGGCGATGCGTCCTCGGGATCGCGCCGCGCACTATTGCGCCTCGCGAGCGCCCCGCGTTGAAGCCGCGCGCGCATCGGTGGTAGACAGCCTGAAATGGTGCCTGACCGCGACGCGCAGGTGATCGGCACGGTGCTGGAGAACCGTTACCGCGTGCTCGGCCTGCTCGGTCGTGGCGGCATGGGCGACGTGTACCTCGGCGAGGACATGCGGCTGAGGCGTCGCTGCGCCCTGAAGCTCCTCCACGCCAGGCTGGCCGAGGACCGCACCAGCGTCGAGCGATTCCTGCGAGAGGCGCAGATGATCGCCTCGCTCGACCACCCCAACATCGTCGACATCTACTCCTTCGGCGAGGAGCCGTCCGGGCTGGTGTTCTTCGCCATGGAGCTGCTGCAGGGCGAGGACCTCGACGCCCGCCTGCGCCGCCGCGCCGAGCACCCCTTTTCGCCCCACGACGCCTGCGTGTGGGCGATCCAGATCGCCCACGCCGTCGCCTGCGTCCACGACAGCGGCCTCATCCACCGCGACCTCAAGGTCTCCAACGTGTTCTTGGCCCGGCGCCGCGACGGCGGGGAGATCTGCAAGCTGCTGGACTTCGGCATCGCCCGCGCCGAGGACAACTCCGAGCTGACCGAGACCGGCGTCACCCTCGGCACGCCGAGCTACATGTCGCCGGAGCAGATCCGCAACGCCAACCTCGACCGCCGCAGCGACATCTACTCGTTCGGGGTGGTGCTGTTCAAGCTGCTGACCGGCCGGGTGCCGTTCACCGGCGAGCCGATCCAGGTCGCCATGCAGCACTGCGAGGCCCTGCCGCCGGCCCCGTCGAGCCTCGCCCCGGCCGCCGGCATCTCGCCGGCGCTCGACGCCATTGTCCTCAAGGCCATGGCTAAAAAGCCAGGTGACCGCTTCCAGTCGATGCAGGAGGTCGGCCAGGCGCTGACCGACCTCCTGCAGCGCGAGGCCCCGGCGCTCGCGCCGGTCGCCGCCGCTCGTCCGCCGCGCGAGCCGCAGACCCCGACGCTCCAGCCCGCGTACACGGACTCGAGCCGGCGCGAGGCCGTGACCGCCGCGTCGCACGACGCCGCCACGCCCGGCGAGGGCACGCAGACCAGCCCCACCGCCGTGTTCGCGCCCCCGCAGCCGCGGCGCTCGCGGCCGTCGCTCGCGCTCGCCGGCGCCGGCCTGCTCGGCGCGGCCGCCGTCGCCCTCGCGCTCACCCGCGGCGACGCGCCGCCTCCACCGCCGGTCACCGCCCCGCCGCCTCCCGTCGCCGCGCCCGCTGCGTCGCCTGAAACCCCTTCACCCGCCAAGGCCGAGCCGCGGCCCCCGGCGGAGCCGCGACCCGAGCTCGATCCGCCGCCGCCGGAGCCCGCACCCGAGCCCCCGCCGGCCGACGAGGCCCTCCCGCCGCTCGAGCCCGAGGTCGCGCCCCCGCCCGCCGTCGAGAAGAAGAAGGCCGTCAAGCCCGCGGCGCCGCTCGACCCGCTGAAGCAGGTCGAGCGCAAGGCCCAGAAGTGCCGCAAGGCCCACGGCGCGGTCGGCGGGCCGAAGATCGTCATCGACTACGCCGTCGGCCTCGACGGCAAGGTCACCCGCTCGGTGCCCTCCGTGCACGACGCCCTCGGCAAGTGCCTGGCCGAGGCGGTGCTGTCGACCCCCTTCGAGCCCAAGCTGGCGCTCGGCCGCAAGGTCTCGCTGTGACGGCGGGCTTGCTGCTCTCGAGAGCATGTCCTGCATAACATGCTCCCTTGGCCATGCTCTAAAAAACATGTTTTTAAGTACATGCCGATGTCCGAGCGCCCGCTCGTGCCGCTCGCGCCCGCGTGCAGCTCGGCTCAGGGCGACTTGGCCTTGGGCCCGCAGTGGATGATCGACGAGTCGAACGAGTCCTGGATGATCTTGTCGCGGGTGGCCTGGTCCTTGACCGTGTCGAGGCTCGGATAGAACTCGCGGTAGACCGCCAGCGCCGTCTTGCAGTCGCCGGCGCGGCCGAAGCAGGTGGCGGCGGTGTGGAACAGCGCGCGCGGGCTGTCGCGGATCTGCGAGTCCTCGGGCCCCTGCGGCTTGACCTTGGGGATCAGCGCGCGGGCGACGTCGAGGGCCGCCTTGCAGTTCGCGACGGTCTTCTTGTTCATGTACGCGCCGTCGAACAGGTCGAAGTAGGCGCGCAGCAGGCGGTCGCGGTCGGTCGAATCGCCCTCGCGGCAGCGCATCGACGCCAGCGACTCGGCGGTGGCCGTGGCCCGCTCGGGGTGCATGTTGGTCTCTTCCTGGTACCACCGCGCGATGCGCTGCTTGCCCTCCTGGCAGCGGCCGGTCAGCATCTCGCACATGCCGCGGGTCACGGCCAGGCGCGCGTCGTACTTGGCGTCGATGGCGTGGATCTTGTCGAGGTCGGCGAGGCAGCCCTTGCCGTCGTCGAAGTTCATCTTGCGCGTGGCCGAGGCCACGAGCTCGCCGATCTCGGCCGTCTGCGGGGCGTACGGACCGGCCGGCTGGTCCGGCGGGGTCGCCTGCACCGGCGGCTGACCGGGCGGCGACGCTGCACCGGCGCCGCCGCAACCTTGTCGTCACAGTTGCACTTGCACTCGCACGGCGGGCACTTGTCCTCGGCGTGCGACGGGCGGACGTCGCAGGCGACGGAGCTCCACAACAACAACAACAACAACATCGACCCCAGGGAGCTCCGTCGCGCGCGCATCGTCACCTCATTTCGCGGCGGTCTTCGTGGCGCACTTCTTGTTGCCCGGGAAGCCCTCGAACGACTGACGGGCGATCTGCTCGGCCTGCGCCTTGTCCTTCATGTCGGGCAGGCGCTGGGCGATGAAGTCGTCCTTGAAGATCGCAAACGCCCGCTCGCAGTCGCCGGCGCGGCTGAAGCAGCTCGGCACCCACGCGTAGTGGTCGCGGTGGACCGCTCTAGAACATCATCCGGGCCGCTTCCGCCCCAACATCGGGGTGCGCGGACACGGAGATCGCCGCCCGCGGCCGGCCCCTCTCCCGGGCCCGGCCGTAATGCGAGATCTGGCCCTTATGCCATGTCTCTATGGACATGCCCATCCAGACATCGCGCCCCGGCGAGCGCCCGACCTGGCACCCGACGCGAGCGCGCCATCAGGGCCGGGCGGACACGCAGCTGCGCGGCCCCCCCTAGCGCGCCCGGCAGCCCCCCGCGCGGCCGAGAAAACATGTCCTTCCGGGCATGCGAACCCGTGGTCGGGGACCTCCGCGGAGGCGCGGGGCGAAGCGCCCTGTCCTTCGGGACATCTCCCGTCCGTCGCCCCGAGCCCGCCCCCGCGGTGAAGGTCTATCCTTCGGGACACATGGCACCGCGCGAGGACCTGCGCGCTCGACGTACGCCCGCGGGCCCGCTCGATCGGGCGTGCCCGCGGGGACATGCCCATCCAAGCATGTCCCGGAGGACAGGTCCTCGAGCACGCGCCGCCCCTCAGGACTGCGCCTGAGCGCGCCGGCCGGTGCGCGGCTCTTTCTTGCGGGTCGGCGTCGCGCGGGCCTCGGCGATCAGGGCGTGGGCGTGTTCGCGGGCGCTGGTGGTCACGCGCGAGCCGCCGAGCATGCGGGCCAGCTCTTCGACGCGCTCCTCGTCGGTCAGCTTGACCACGCGGGTGATCGTGCGACCGGCCTGGGTGTGCTTCTCGACGCGGAAGTGGGCGTCGGCGAACGCGGCGATCTGCGGCAGGTGGGTGATGCAGAGCACCTGGCGCTGGCGCGACGCCGCGTACAGGCGGCGGCCGATCGCCTCGGCCACGGCGCCGCCGACCCCGGCGTCGACCTCGTCGAACACGTAGGTCGTGACGCTGTCGCCGGTCGACAGCACGCTCTTGATCGCCAGCAGCACGCGCGACAGCTCGCCGCCCGAGGCGACCCGGTTGAGCGGCGCGACCGGCTCGCCCGGGTTGGCCGAGAACATGAATTCGACCCGGTCGAGCCCGCGCGGCCCGAGCTGCCCCGGCGGCAATTCCTCCACCCTGGCCTCGAGGCGCGCCCGCGGGATGTGCAGCGCCGCCAGCTCGGCCTCGACCGCGCGCGCCAGCCCCTCGGCGGCCGCGGCCCGGCGCGCGTGCAGCTGCCCCGCCCGCTGCAGGCACTTGCCCAGCAGCTCCTGCTCGCGGGCGTCGAGCGCCTCGAGGTGCGAGTCGGCGTGCTCGAGCTGCGACAGCTCCTCGCGCATCGCCGTCAGCTTGGCCGGAAGCGCCTCGAGGTCGCCGCCGTGCTTGCGCTTCAGCGTCTCGAGCTCGTGCAGGCGCTCCTCGACCTGCTCCAGATCACCTGGCTCGAAGGACATCTCGTTGGCGAACCGGGCCGCGGCCGCGGCCGCCTCCTCGCACGCCACCTGGGCCGCGACCAACTGCTCCTGGATCTCCCCCAGGAGGCGCGAGCTGTCGGCGCCGCGGCGGGCCTCGTCGAGCAGGATCGCCAGGCGGCCGGCGATCGCGTCGTCGGACTCGTACAGCACGTCGTGGGCCTGGCGGGCGAACGCGGTCCAGCGGTGGGCGTCGCGCAGCAGCAGCGCCCGCTGGCGCAGCGCCGCCAGCTCCCCGGGCTCCGGATTGACGCGCTCGATCTCCTCGATCTGGAAGCGCAGGAAGTCGGCGCGCGCCGCCCCTTCGGCCGCCCGCCGGCGCAGGTCGGCCGCCGCCTGGGCCGCCGCCTGCCACGCGCGGTACTGCTCGGCGTAGGCCGTCGCCTCGGCGTCGAGGCCGGCGTAGGCGTCGAGCAGGTCGATGTGGCGGGCGACGTGCGTCAGCGAGTGGTGCTCGTGCTGGCTGCAGATGTCGATCAGCTGCTCGCCGACCCGCTCGAGCATCCCCTGGGTGGTGAGCACGGACTGGACCACCGAGCGCCCGCGGCCGGCGCGGCCGACCACGCGCTCGAGCACCAGCGCCTCGCGGCCCTCCTCGATCCCCAGCTCGTCGAGCGCCGGCGCCAGCCGCCGCAGCGCCCCGGCGTCGAGCTCGAACTGCGCGCTGGCCCGGGCCGCGTCGGCCCCCTGGCGCACGATCTCGGCCCGCCCGCGGGCCCCTCGCAGGAGCGCCAGCGCGTCGACGATGATCGACTTGCCCGCGCCCGTCTCGCCGGTGAGGACGTTCATCCCGCGCCCCAGCTCGAGGGCGACGTCGTCGAGCAGCGCGAGCCCGCGGATGTGCAAGTAGCTGAGCACGACGGCGCTATAGCATGCGCACCGCCGCGCGTCAGCGCGTCAGCGCGTCCGGCCGCCCATCCCGGCGCTCCAGCCCAGCTTGGTGGCCAGGACCCGGAACACGCTGTACTCCGGGGGGCACAGGCGCAGCGGGTCCGGCGCGGCGTCGATGACGACGCGGTCGCCGAGCTCGAGCGACACGCTGGTCTGGCCGTCGATCGTCAGGAAGGCGCCGCCCTCGACCGGGCCCTCGTAGGTGATCTCGATCAGCGACGCGGCGTCGACGACCACGGGCCGGTGCGTGAGGCTGTGCGGGCAGATCGGCGTGATCGTGAAGGCCGTCGCCGACGGGGCCACGATCGGGCCGCCGGCCGCCAGGTTGTAGGCGGTCGAGCCCATCGGCGTGCAGACGATCAGCCCGTCGGCCTTGTACGTGGCCATGAACTGCCCGCCGACGTCGGTCGCCAGCGAAAGGAGCCGCGGGAACTCGCCGTGCTTGATGTACGCGTCGTTGCAGGCCGTCTCGCGCAGGAACACCCGGCCGCCGCGCTGCAGCTCGACCTGCATGCGCAGCCGCGGCTCCCACGCGAGCTCGCCGTGGACCGCCGCCGCCAGCCCGATCTCCCCCTGCTCCGCCTGGTACGCGGTGAGGAAGCCGAGGTCGCCGAGGTTGATGCCCAGCACCGGCACCCCGGCCTCGGCCGCCCACCGGCTGGCGCGCAGCAGCGTGCCGTCGCCGCCGAGCGCCACCACCAGGTCGCAGTCCTCGGCCAGCCCGTCGCAGTGCGGCACGACCTCGGCCCCCTCGCGCCGCAGCGCCTCGGCGCCCGCGCCCTCGGTCAGCGCGCACACTTTGACCGCGACCGCGTGCTCGCGCAGCCAGCGGGTGGCGTTGAGGGTCGCCTCGAACGCCCGCGCTCCGTCGCGCGGATAAAGGAGGACGCGGCGGACCGCGGGGATGGGGACACGCTTCGACATCAGTCGTCGGGCGAGTAAAGGTAGCCCTGGTGCTGGAACAGGCAGATCTTGCCGCCCGACTCGCGCCGGGCCCGCTCGAGCGCCGCGTCGACCAGGTCGAGCAGGTCCTGCAGCGAGCGCGTGTCCTTGTTGGGATAAAACGACACCCCGATCGACACCGAGAACCCGCCGGCTGCGGCGGCGCGGGCCGACGAGGGGTGGAGGAGCGGCCGCCTCGCCTCGCGCGCGACCCGCTCGGCGACCGTCAGCGCCCCCGGGAAGTGAGTGTTCGGCAAGATCAGCAAGAATCCGCGGTCGTCGGTCCGCTGCACGAGGTCGATCTTGCGGACGTTGCCCTCGATGATCGCGTGCAGCGCCGGCGTCAGCTCGACCGCCGGCCGCGCGCCCTCGCCGCCCTCGTCGACCTCGACCCGCAGACAGGCCAGCGGATCGCTGTAGCGCTCGGCCCGCTCGAACTCCTCCTGGAGGCGGCGGCGGAACTCCTCCGGCGCCAGCTCGACCCGCCGCGCCCGCGGCCCGTCGCCCTCGGCGCCGTCGCCGAGCGAGAACTGCGCCCGCGTCCGCAGCAGCACGTCGATGCGGGCGCGCAGCTCCTCGGGGTTGTAGGGCTTGCCGAGGTAGTCGTCGGCGCCGCTGCGCAGGCCCTCGACGCGGGCGTTGACCGAGTTGCGGGTGCTGACCATGAGGACCGGCAGGAACCCGCTGGCCTTGGCCTTGAGGATCCGGCACACCTCGAGCCCGCCGATCTTGGGCATGACCACGTCGAGCATGACCAGCGCCGGGCGCTCCCGGTTGTACAGCTCGAGCACCTGCTGGCCGTCGGTCGCCTCGACCACGGCGAAGCCGGCCTCGGTGAGCACCGCGCGGGCCACCGCGCGATCTCCCGGCGAATCGTCGGCCACCAAGATCTTCACGCCGGAGCTGGATTGGGCCGCCGTCACGCCGTTCAGCTCACCTTCAGGCCCACCGGGCCGTGACCTTCGGACCCGCGGGGCCGAGGGAATGGAGTCTGCCCGCAAACCACGGGCTCCAGTATGGCCGAGTCGCCGGCGTGGGCCCAGCCCTCCCCGCGCCGGCGGCCCCGGTAGAGATCGCCCGTCCGCCGGCGCCGCCGGGCATGTGAGTCTGAGCCCGAACCTCACGCCGCGTCCCCGCCGGAAGCCTCGCAGGCGACGCCAACGCCGCGTCCCGCGCTTGACAGCCCCGGGGTGCTCGCGTATCCATCCCCGTCCCATGGGTACGCACTACCCCAATCCCGCCGATATCCGCCGCGACTGGCTGCTGATCGACCTCACCGGTCTCACGGTCGGCCGCGCTGCGAGTCAGATCGCCAACATCCTTCGCGGCAAGCACAAGGCCACGTTCACCCCGCACCTCGACGTGGGTGACTTCGTGGTCTGCATCAACGCCGACAAGGTCAAGCTCACCGGCGACAAGCTCGACAAGAAGTTTTACTACTTCAACTCGGGCTTCCCCGGCGGCATGAAGTCCGCCTCGGCGCGCACCCTGCTCGCCAAGAAGCCGGAAGAGCTGATCACGATCGCCGTCCGCCGCATGCTTCCCCGCTCGCCGCTGGGTCGCGCCACCGTGAGCAAGCTCAAGGTGTTCGCCGGGCCCGAGCACAACCACCAGGCGCAGCAGCCCAAGCCCTACAAGCTCCCGTTCTGAACTCCAGTCTCATTCCACGGTTCGTCTCATGGCCAAAGACACGATGAAGTACTACGCCACCGGCCGCCGCAAGAGCGCGGTCGCCCGCGTGTGGCTGTTCCCCGGCGAAGGCAAGATCCTGATCAACCGCCGCGAGGCCGACAGCTACCTCTGCCGCCCGACCAACCTCAAGCTCATCGAGCAGCCCCTGGTCGCCGCCGGTAGCCGCGAGAAGTACGACGTGTGGGCCACGGCCAACGGCGGCGGTCTGTCCGGCCAGGCCGGCGCGATCCGTCTCGGCATCGCCCGCGCCCTCCTCCAGGTCGACCCCGAGGTCCGCGGCGCCCTCAAGAGCGCCGGCTACCTCACCCGCGACTCCCGCGCCGTCGAGCGCAAGAAGTACGGCCGCGCCGGCGCCCGCCGTCGCTTCCAGTTCAGCAAGCGCTGAGCCCCACCGCGGCTCGTGCACCCGAGAGCGGAGCCTCGCAGCTCCGCTCTCGCTGCTTTCGGCTCCCGCAGCGCGCCCCGAAGCGGTATGGCTTTCAAAGCATGCTTTGAAGACCATGCGCCTTTGGACATGTTTTCGAAGACATGTCCGAAGCGCCCTGTCCCAGGCGTCCTTCACAAGACCCGCCACGCGCAGCCGGTCGCTCGTCGTACGCGTGCCCTGCCTTCGCGCGGCCTGCTTGCCCGGCGCGCCCCTCGTGGTCCCGACGGCTCACCGCCCGCGCGCCCTGGCCCCATCCTTCGTCGTACGCGGTCCGGCGGGGGAACGCCTTTTCGCAAGCGCCTCGTCGCGGCCGTGCCGACCCGACGAGCCACCGTGCTTCGGCGTCCTGGCGAACTCGATCGATCGCCCTTCGCGACGACGGCGGCCGTGCCGACCGCCGCCGTGCGTTCAACGCCCGCGATCTAGTAGTCCATGTCGAGGTCGCCGTCGCCGTCCTCGTGGCGGCGTCGGCCGCGGCCGCCGCGTTTCTTCGCCCGGCCTTCGCCCTCGTCGCGGTCGCGTCCGCGGTCGCGGTCGCGGTCGCGTCGGCCGCGGCCCTCCGACGGTGCCGGTCCAGGCGGCGGGGCGGACGCGAAGCCACGCGCGGGCGGGCCGCCGCGGTCGTAACTCGGGCCCGAGTCGAAGTTGCGAGGCGGGCGCCCCTGTCCAGCGGGGGGCCCGGCGGGGCGGGGCGAGAACCCGCGATCGCCTGCGGGCGCCTCGCGGGGCGGCTGCGGCCGCGAGTCGGGCGCGCCGCGGTCGTTGAACGGGCGGCCGGGTCCGCCGGGGCGTGGGCCATCGGCCGAGCGTGGCGGGCCGTCGGGGCGTGGCCCGCGGGGCTTGTCCTCGGCGACGCTGACGCGGATCTGCCGCATGTCGAGCGTCGCGCCGTCCATCGCTTGCATCGCCGACTCGCTGTCGGCCGGGTTCTGGAACGCGACGAAGCCGAAGCCGCGCGAGCGTCCGGTCTCGCGGTCCGTCACCACCTTCGCCTCGGTCACCGTGCCGAAGCGGCCAAATGCGGCTCGAAGCCCCTCGTCGGTCGTGTTCCAGCTCAGGCCACCGACAAATAATTTCCTCGCCATTCGCTCTCTTCGCTCTGTCGCGCGTGCGCGCGGCGCCTCACTTCGGATGCTGCTCGCGATCCTTGTCTCTGTCAATCCGCGCCCGGTCTCGCGGCGCGGACGGTCCTGCAGCCCGGGCCACAAGCGGGGCCGAAATGTCGTACAACCCCACGGCCTTTACCCCACGGCCTTCGGGCCTGCGGCCCCGAACTGCGTCACGCCCCCGCGCCCGGCGCCGGCGCGCCCCCTCCCCGGACGGCACCCGCTTCATGTTCTTCTCACGCCACGAAATGATCCTCGCGGCCCTGGAGACGCCGCGCCTGATCGAGCTCGCCCGCGTCCTCCAGATCCCCGAGCCCGCGCAGCGCCAGCGGGGCCAACTCATCGACCTCCTCTGCACCGCCCGCTACGATCAGTTCCGCGGCTTCCTCGAGCGACTCAGTGTCCTCGAGCTGCGCGAGGTCTGCGAATTCGTCGGCCTGCGCGAGGCGTACGGCGATCCGGCCGACCTCATCGACCGCCTCCTGTTCATCGAGCGCCGCTCGCCGGCGCCCCCACCCGCACCTGCGGCTCCGGGGGCCCCGCGCCTCCCGCTGCGGGCGCACCGGCGGCGCCGCCCAAGCGGCGCGGAGCCAAGAGTCAGGCCCGCGGCGAGCTCGGCTTCGAGGCCACCTTGTGGCAGGCCGCCGACCGCCTGCGCAACAACATGGACGCGGCCGAATACAAGCACGTCGTGCTCGGCCTCCTCTTCCTCAAGTTCGTCGGCGAGGCCGGCCCGCCGCTGCGCGCCGCGGGCGCCAAGCCGCCGCCGACGCGGGGCTTCAAGGTGCCGGCGGCGGCGCGCTGGGACACGCTGCTGGGCAAGGCCCGCTCGCCGCTGCTCGGCCGCGACCTCGACCAGGCGATGGCCGCGATCGAGGCCCAGAACCCGACGCTCCGCGGGATCCTGCCGCAGATCTACCAGCGCCCCGGCCTCGAGGCGGCGCGCCTCGGCGAGCTGCTGCACCTCCTCGACGACATCCCCGATTTGGGGTCGCAAGGCCGCAAGGCGCACGACGTCCTCGGCCGCGTCTACGAATACTTCCTCACCTGCTTCGCCTCGGCCGAGGGTCGCAACGGCGGTCAGTTCTACACCCCGCCGAGCGTCGTCGGTCTGCTGGTCGCCCTGCTCGCGCCGACGCGCGGCACCATCTACGACCCCGCGTGCGGCTCCGGCGGCATGTTCGTGCAGAGCGAGCGCTACTTCGAGGAGCACGGCGGTCACCGCGGCGAGCTCAAGATCGTCGGCCAGGAGTCGAACCCGACCACCTGGCGGCTCGCCCGCATGAACCTGGCCATCCGCGGCATCGAGGGCGACCTCGGAGCCGAACCTTCGGACAGCTTCATGCGCGACCTCCACGCCGACCTGCGGGCCGACTACATCCTCGCCAACCCGCCGTTCAACGCTCGCGCCTGGGGAGCCACCGCGCTGGCCGACGACCCGCGGTTTTGCTTCGGCCTGCCGCCCGACGCCAACGCCAACTTCGCGTGGGTGCAGCACATCCTCTACCACCTTGCGCCGCAGGGTCTGGCCGGCCTCGTGCTCGCCAACGGCTCGTTGACCGTCGGCGGCCGCGAGGGCGAGATCCGGCGCCGGATCGTCGAGGCCGACCTCGTCGACGGCATCATCGCCCTGCCGGCCCGCCTGTTCTACAGCACCGCGATCCCCGTGTGTCTGTGGCTGCTCGCCCGCGACAAGGCCAGCGGCCGCGACCGCCGCGGCAAGATCCTCATGATCGACGCCCGCGACATGGGCGCCATGCTCGACCGCACCCACCTGGCCCTCCGCCCCGAGGAGCTGGCCGAGATCGCCGGCCTCTACCACGCCTGGCGCGGAGCACCTGTCGCGGAGAGCATGTCGCAAAAGCCATACGCCGACGTCCCCGGCCGCTGCCGCGCCGTCGACCTGCCGACCCTCGCCGAGCACGAGTTCATCCTCGCGCCGACGCGGCACGTGCGGCCGGCCGAGGCGGCCAACGCCGCGCCGGCGTTCTCCGAGCAGTTCGCCGCGCTGCGCCGCGAGCTGCTCGACCAGCTCGACCGCGCCGCCGCGCTCGACCGCGAGATCGCCGACGCGCTGGCGCGGGTCGAGGTCCCGTGAGTGTGCCGGCCCACTGGGTGCGCTGCACCCTCGACGCCATCAAGGCCGACAGCGACAACGCGATCGCCGGCGGCCCGTTCGGCTCCGACCTCACCCAGGCCGACTACGTCGACGACCCGGACGGCGTGCCGGTGATCCGCGGCTGCAACCTCGGCCACGGCGAGCGGCGGTTTTACCCCGACGAGCTGGTGTTCGTGCATCCGAGCAAGGCCGACGCGCTGCGGCGCTCGCAGGCCTACCCGGGCGACGTCATCTTCACCCAGCGCGGCACCGTCTCGCAGGTCGGCCTCGTCCCCGACGACCTGCCGTGGCGGCGCTTCCTGCTGTCGCAGAGCCAGATGAAGCTGACCTGCGACCTTTCGCGCGCCGACCCCGAGTACGTCTATTACTGGTGCCGCTCGCCCGAGGTCCAGCGCTACGTCGAGAACTGGACCATCGCCGCCGGCGTCCCGCACACCAACCTCAGCACCCTGCGACAGACCCCGCTGCTGCTCCCGCCGCTCGCCGAGCAGCGGGCGATCGCCGGCGCCCTCTCGGCCCTCGACCGCCGGATCAGCCTGTGCGACGACCAGCGGGCCGTCCTCGTCCAGCTCGTCGAGCTGCTCTTTCGTACATGGTTCATCGACCATGAACCGACGGCCGCCAAGGAGAACGGCCTGCGCCACCCCACCGTCGACGAGGCGCTCTACAGCCGACTCGCGCCGGCCTTCACCGTCGAGGGCGACCGCCGGTTCCCGCTGGCCTACCGCCTGCTCCCGCTGACCGAGCTGGCCGAGTTCCAGAACGGCAGCGCCTTCGGCCTGACCGACTTCAGCCCCGCCGGCGAGGGCCTGCCGATCATCAAGATCGGCGAGCTCAAGCAAGGCATCACCCGCCAGACCCGCTACTGCGTCCACCGCGACGGCGGCCGCCGGATCGACCGCGGCGACCTATTACTCTCGTGGTCCGGCAACCCCGACACCTCGATCGACACCTTCCTCTACTTCGGCGGCCCCGCCTGGCTCAACCAGCACATCTTCAAGGTCGCCACCAAGCGCCCCGAGGACCGCGCCTACATGTTCGGCCTCCTGCGCAGCCTCAAGCCCCGGCTGCTCGCCTTCGCCCGCGCCAAGCAGACCACCGGCCTCGGCCACATCACCCTCAAGGACCTGCGCACCCTCGTCATCGAGTACCCGCCGGTGATGATGCGCGACGCCTTCGACGCCCTCACCGCCCCCTACTTCGCCAAGATCGGCGCCTGCGACGAGCTCCGCGCCTCCCTCGTCGCCGCCCGCGACGAGCTGCTGCTCCGCCTCATGTCCGCCGAGGCCCGCCTGCGTCCGTGAACGTGGCGTGACATGTCCCCGAGGACATGTCGCTCCGGCGCCCCGCTGGCCCGAAGCGCGCGACGGGGGTATCGTGGCCCACGCGCACGTCGCACGCGGAGGCCCACGCATGAACAGGCTCGCACGCATGAAGAAGCTCGTACGGATCTGCGCCCTCTTCAACGCGAGCATGATCGCCGCGTTCCTGGTCCCCGGGGTCCTGCCGCTGCTCGGGATCGCGGCCCCGCCCTCGCCGTTCTGGCTGTGGCTGCCGTCGCTGCTGGCCCTGTTCAGCGTGCTGGTGCTGTGGCTGTCGGCCAGCGACCTGCGCCGCTACGGCACGTTCGCGTACTGGAGCGGGATCAGCCGCCTCAGCTTCTTCGTCCTCACCTTCGCCCTCGACTTCCCCGCCACCGCCGGCAAGATCGTCGCGCTGATCGCCGTCGTCGACCTCGCGCTCGGCCTCGCCTGCGTCCTCGGCCTGCCGCCCGCCACCGGGCGCACCCCCTTGCAGCTCCTGATCCACCGCAACACCGATTGACGCGGCCTCGCAGCCGGGCCGGGCGAGTGCCCCGCGCGCTCCCGACTCCATCGACACACCACGGAGGGATGACGCGAGGCCGCGGCGGCCTCCCGGCCTGCTGCCGTCTCAACATGTTTTTCAGGACATGTCCGCTGCGACATGCCGTCTGGCGGCCGCCCGCGCGCGAAGTCGCGGCCGCTCCGCGCACCGTTCCCCTGCCCGTCCGCCGCTCCTCGCGCTACAGTCGCCCGCATGCTCGCCCGTCCGCGCGCCTGCGCCGCGCTCCTGCTCGGCGCCTGCTCCTCGGTCCCCGCGACCAGCGCCACCTCGACCGGCACCAGCACCAGCACCGGCACGACCACCGCCGCGACCACCACCCTCGATCCCAGCACCGACGCCCCGACCACCGGCGAACCCGCAGGCTGGACCGTCGCGCTCGAGCCCGGCGTCGACAAGGGCGCGCTCTTCAGCGTGTGGGGCCCGCAGCCGGACGACGTGATCGCCGTCGGCGGCCAGGGCGTCGGCCCGACCTCGAAGGGCCTCGCGCTGCACTGGGACGGCGCCGCCTGGACCGAGCTCGCGCTGCCGCCGGGGACCACGCGGCTCCACTGGCTCGCGGGCGTCGGCGACGCGCTGTGGGCCGTGGGCGAGGCGGGCGTGGCGATCCGGCGCGACGGCGACACCTGGACGACGATCGCCACCGGCGCCGACGTCCCGCTGTGGGGGATCTGGGGCGCCGGGCCCGACGCGATCTGGAGCGTCGGCGGCGACGGCTTCGTCGGCGCTCCTTCCGTGCTGCGCTGGAACGGCGACGCCTGGTCGCCCGAGACCCTCCCGCCGCTCCCCGAGGGCTGCCACGCCCTCTTCAAAATCGTCGGCACGAGCGCCGCCGACGTCACCGCCGTGGGCGACCTCGGCGTCGTCCTGCAGTACGACGGCGCCGCGTGGACGCAGCAGGACGTCGGCTCGATCGCCGACCTGATCAGCGTCAGCGGTCCGGCCCACGCGCGCCTCGCCGTCGGCGGGCGAGCGAACGCGCGACTCGCCTGGTGGGACGGTCAAGATTGGACCGGCGCCACGCTCGATCGACCCGGCCTCTCGGGCGTGTGGATCGACAGCGACGGCGCCGGCTTCGTCACCGGCTCGGGCGGCCAGATCTTGCGCATCACGACCGGCAGCCTCGAGCCCGAACCCGAGCCGAGCCCGACCCACCTGTTGCTCCACGCCGCGTTCGGCTTCGCCAAAGGTCCGCGCTTCGCCGTCGGGGGCAACCTCGCCGGCATGCCGCCGCACGTCGGCGTCATCCTCCAGCACCCGGGCCCGTGAGCGCGTACCATGCCGCATGCGCTTGAACTTGCAGCACGCCCTGCTCCTGCTCGCCGCCGCGGCGTGTACCCCCCACGACGGCGGCACCACCGACGCCTCCGGCAGCACGACCACCACCGACGCCGCGAGCACGACCGCCGGCACCGGCGAAGACGCCTCGTCGACGACCTCGACCACCGCCGCGACCACCGACGCACCGACCACCGGCGACCCCACCACGACCGCCACGAGCAGCACCACCGGTGAATCTGCGTACTGCTGGGGCTTCGACGTCGACGCCCCCGCGCCCTTCCTCGAGCTCTACGACTTCGAGCACGCCCAGCTCGCCGAGGGCGTCACCCTCCCGCTCGAGTGCGGCGGCCAGGGTTCGTGGATGTTCGGCCTCTACCCCGAGTTCGGCGGCTACGAGCCGGCGGGCGACTCGGTCGTCTTCGACCTCACCGTCGACGTCGAGGGCTACAACATCAACCCGGCCGGCCACTTCTTCAGCGGCGAGGTCTACTACTACGTCGGCTGCGACGACATCCTCGGCGGCGTCCTCGGCGTGGTCCCGATCATCCCGCCCGACGAGCTCCCCGACCCCGCCGTCCTCGACGGCCTGTCCGCCGAGGTCCACGTCGAGCTCGACGCCGGCGGCCAGCTCGTCAGCTTCGACGCGACGATGCCCCTGTCCGCGCCGATGGAGCTGACGCAGAACGGCTGCATGTTCGGCCTCGCCGATCCGCCCGCCGACCTGCGCGCGCGCCCCTGAGCGCACCTGTCCCTTCGAACATCTCTGCCACGCGGAGGACCGATCCGTGAAGATGTACATCCTGATCCGCGCCGACGTCCCGCTCGGGTTCGCCATGGTCGCCTGCGCCCACGCCTCGCTGGCCGCCTACCTGCGCTTCCGCGACGAGCCCGAGGTCGCGCAGTGGCTCGCCGGTCCGTTCCGCAAGGCCGTGTGCAAGGTCGGCGACGCCGAGTTCGCGGCCGCCAGAGCCGCCGGCGACTTCGTCCTGATCACCGAGTCCGCGCTCGGCGGCGCCGAGGTGGCCCTCGCCTTCAAGCCGCGCGCCGAGTGGCCGCGGGCCTTCCAGTTCTTCCCGCTCTACCGCGCGTGAATCGGGCCGGCCGCCGGCAATTGCCAATGCCACGACCCGCGAATCGCCGCGAATCGTGGCACTCGATGCACGGTGCCCGTCCATCGATCCGGCCGCCGGTCGACGGGCCTCACGGCGCGCCGACCGGTGACCCCGGGCTCACACGCCCTCGCAGACCTTCATCGTGCCGTCGAACGCCTGCGGGTTCTGGCACACGTCGACCGTCGAGCAGCCGCAGACGCCCTCGTAGCACTTGTCGGAGTACATCGTGCCGGCGCAGTCCGAGTCCTGCGCGCAGCCGCAGACGCCGTTGTTGCAGGTGGTGAAGCCGGGCAGGCCGGACGCCGCGCAGTCGTCGTCCGAGCCGCACTCGCAGCGGCCGGTGCCGGTGTTGCACACCGGGTGGCCGCCCTGCGCCGGGCAATCGGTGTTGGCCTCGCACGGGTCGAAGCAGGCCCCGTTGTCGCACTTGGCCCCGGTCTTGCCGCAGACGGTGATCTGCGCCCCGCCCTCGATCGGGTCGACCATGATCTCTTCCTGCGTCAGGGTCGAGCACATGATGATGTCGCTCGGGACGATGGCGCACTTGCCGACGCCGTCGCCGATGTCGACGCAGGCGTAGCCCATCATGCAGTCCGCCTGGGCCGCGCAGTCGAGCACCCACCCGCTGATGGTCGCGTTGCACTGCGTGTCGGTCGAGCAGGTGGAGGCTGCGCCGACGCAGCGGCTGTTCTGGCAGGTGAAACCCATGTCCACGCCCTGGATCGTGCAGTCCGCATCCCCGGCGCACTCCTCCTGGCAGAACTGACCGTTGCCGCCCGCCGTCGGGTCCTCCGTCGTCGGGCCCGCGGTCGTCGGCACGGTCTCGGTGTCGGTGCCGGGCGTGGTGTCGGTGCCGGGCGTGGTGTCGGTGCCGGCCGTGCCCGCCGTGTCGTCCGTCCCGCCCATCGTCTGGGTCGCCTGGGTCGCCGAGCCCTGGGTCGTATCCGTAGCGACGCCGGTCTCCGTGTCGCCGCCCTTGTCGTCACCGCAGCCGAGCGGCGCGAGCAGAGCCACGAACAGAGGAATCACCGGCGTCTTCACAAGAAATGAGAGTTGCATGGCCGCGAGGGTACATCACACCGCCGCCGCGGGCCACGCGCGGGATCGCAATGTGCGATGTGTTCTTTGAGACATATAGAACGTGTTTCGCACACTCCCCCATTTGCATGATTTTTTCGTCCCGAGGTGAATAATCACAGCAGGCTCGGCCGCGCTCCGCGTGGCGGTGCTCGGAGAAGCGCAGCGAGCTCGACCATGACCCGCGTGCCTCCCACGGGCCGCCGGAGTGGGGCAATGCGAGTTATCCCGCGAATGCACGCAGCCGTGCCGTTTGCGGCGATTACCGCGTTTCGGCAGGATCCTCGGGTTCCCGCGTGCGCGGTCCGTCGCGTGCCCCGCCGCGACGACTGTCCACGCGCGCCCGGGCCCCTGGGGCCGCTCGCGCCCGGTCGGACGCGGTCTCGCCATTCATTCGGGCCCCCCGCGTCCGCTCACATCGCCGCGATCGCGTCGTGGACCCGCTCGAGCGCCAGCCCGAACGCGAACCACACCGGCACGTAGTCGAAGCGGATCAGCCCGTGGAGGTGATATCGCGAATAGCTGTAGTCCCACGGGCAGCGACCGGTCAATCGACACAGGGCCGCCCCGGCCACGTACTCGACGGCGAAGATCAGCACGGTCCACAGCGCGCCGCGCCCGTACCACGGCCAGGCTCGGATGGCCTCGTGGATCCGCTCGAACGCCAGCCCGCCCACGCCGTACAGCGGGAACATCCACAGGTACGTGTGTCCGAGCAGCCGCAGACGCTGCTCGCGGCTCAGCTTCTGCGGCCCGACGTCGTCGCCCAGATCGCCGCGCACGCCGGTGATCAGCGCGCACAACGCGGTCCAGAGGATCTCCGCGCACCAGCCGAACGCTCCGTACACGAGAAGGTGGTGGGCCATGAGGACCTCGCACGACGTCGAGCCCGAGAGATGACGCGGTCCCGCAGCCTCGCAAGCGGCCTTGGCCACCTCGTGCCGCGCCCCTCGCCCGCCCGGGAGCGCCGGGCTCGATCGGCGCGTGGATGCCTGGTCGCCGGCCGAGCCCCGCCTATCGCTCGCCCGACCTCGCGCAGCCGGCGTCGACCCTACGGCCCGACCCTCCCGGGACGGCGGGCCTCGCCCGCAGGCACCGGTCCGTCGGCGCGAGCGCCCGTTCGTCCGCCGTTCCCGCGGCCCCCGTCCGCCGGTCGTGCATATCCCTTCCGCCATGCCCGGAGGGCCATGTCCCGTGAGACATCTCAATGCCGCCGTCGCCGCGCGGTCGCCCGTCCGATCGACGCCGGCAAGTCCCAGCGCTGGATCAGGCCCTTCTGCGGCTGCAGGGGCTCGGCGGGCACGCAGTCGAGCTTGCCGCGCGGGCGACGGCGACGCGCCCCTGGTCGGGCATGGTGGCGAACACCTCGAAGATCCCGGTGAACGGCTCGATGGCCAGGACCTCGAGCGACGACATCGACGCATACACGAGGCCGGTGAACGCGTCCTGGCCGAGCCCGGCGCCCCGAGCGCCGGGCTCGATGACGGACTCCGACTGCTGGTGAGGACATCGTGGCGGAACAGCGCCTCGACCCGCGACCAGCAGGTGCGCGGGACCCACCGGCGCCTACGCCGTCACCGCGCCGGGAAATTGTGGACCACCGCCACCGTGCCCTGCACGAGGTCGGCCGTGTTGTACTCGCCGTTCGGTAGCCGACGTAAGCACGCGGTCGAGAGTCCGCAGCCGAACCGACGACCCTGACCGCTGCTCCAAGCCGCCCACGCCCCTTCCGGGGCAGCCCCTGCTTGTCGTCGACGCCGACGCCCGCCTCGCGGGCCTGGCGATCACCGCCGGTGTGTCGCACCCTGCTGTCGAGAATGCCGCTCGTCAGCCGCTCGCCATCGCCCGCGCTCGCCCCGTTCGTCGCCTCGATATGGCGCTTCCGGGGCCGTTTCGGCCACGCGTACGAGCGCGTCCTGCCCACGGGCACCATGCAGATCCTCGTGAATCTGCACGAGGACGAGATGCGCTTGTACCCGGGCGAGGGCGACGCGGTCGTTCATCGCCTGCGCGGCGCCATCGTGTGCGGCGCCCACACCAAGTCCGTGGCCATCGACACGGACGAGCAGCGCGACATCGTCGGGATCAATTTTCGGCCCGGCGGTGCGTTTCCCTTCCTCGCTGCCCCGGCCGATGCGACCGAGACGCACGTCGAGCTCGACGCGCTGTGGGGCCGTCCGGGGGCCCTCCTGCGCGAACGGTTGCTCGCGGCCGCCGACACGGAGGCGATCTTGCGGACCTTCGAGGATGCGCTGCTCGCCCAGGCGATCAAGCCGCTGGAGCCCGATCCGTCCGTCCTGTTCGCCGTGAGCTCGTTCGGTCGCGGGATCGGCGTGACCCAGGTGACGAAGCAGCTCGGGATGACCTCCGCGCGCTTCATCCGTCATTTTCAGAAGATCGTGGGGCTCACGCCGAAACGTTTCGCCCGCGTGCTCCGATTTCATCGCGTGCTCGACGTCGCCAGCCAGGGGCGGCGGATCGACTGGGCGAGGGTGGCCGTCGAGTCCGGCTATTTCGACCAGGCGCACCTGATCCACGAGTTTCGCGAGTTCTCGGGGATGAACCCGACGGCGTACCGGCCACGGTCGCACGTCGACTCGACGCACGTGCCGCTCGTCGCCCGTGAAATTTCTACAATCCCCGCGACGGCCGCACCCGCACGATGACGGCATGACGACCGACACCAAACACCTCTCGGCCTTCACCCTCGCGCGCACTTACGTCCACCTGTCGAACCTGGGCGGTGCGTCCGCCGTCGATGTCGACGAACACTTCTGGGAGACGCTCATGCAGCGCGACGACCTGCTGGAGGGTCGCTTGCTCGGGTTGTTCCACCTGGAACAGGACTCGGATCACTGCGAGATGCACCCCGCGGGCGACGAGATCCTGATCCTGCTCTCGGGGGCCATCGACGTGGTCTTCCACGAGGCCGATGGAGATCGCGTCGCGCAGCTGCGCGATTTTCAGACATGCATCGTACCGCAGGGTGTCTGGCACCGCGTGCGGGTGCAGGCCCCGTCCCAGCTGATCTTCATCACCCCGGGCAAGGGGACCGAGACACGCCCTCCGTCCGAGGACGCCGCATGAAGCCGACGAGCGGCAACGCCGAGTCCGGCGAGGAACGCTACGCTGTTCGTGTCGGCGACGCGGTTGCTCTCCATGGGCCCCCGGCCCGTACTTGCGCCCCAAGCTCTTGAGCGACGCCCCGCGAGGGCATGGCCTGCAGGACAGGTCCCAACAACCCCACGCGGCGCAGGCCACGTGCCAGGAGCACGGTCTCCATCGACGACGGGGCACCGTGCAACACCGGAGGCCGCGTCATGCGTCGGCCCGAGAGGAAGCCCGCAAGTCGTATACGGGATTTTCGCACGCACGGTTTGAGCGGGGGTCTTACCCGACTCTTCCGCTACTGGCTGGTCAGCAATCGTTTCACACCCGCTCGAACTCGGGAAGTACGGCCGGAATTCCTTCCCGTGGTGAGAAATAGGACGCCGGCGGCGGCGGTGAGACCAAGACCGACGCCGTACACCCGGCCCGAAGTTCTCCCGTCCGGTTCACCCGCCCGCGGTCCTGGCGGCCGGATCGCTGCGGCGAGTGACCCGGCGGGGGACCCGCCGGCAGGGGAATCTGCCGTTGCGACGGGGATTCCGGCGGGCGTCGTATCCGACGCGGCGGCACAGGTGACGCCTGCCCGCTTGACCCTGTCGACGTCCCGGGCCTCGATCTCTGTCCATGCCGCGCGCTCCTCGGCGTCCGCGAACGGCCCGCTCGCCAACAGCTCACGGGTCAGCTCAAGGGCGTGGCAGAGGTGTTCGCCCTCGCCGGTCGCTCCGTGCAGGGCGATGAGGCTAGCGTGCGCGCCGTGAAGTGCGTCCGGGCGGTGGACGCTCGGGTCAGCGGCCAGCTCGCGGAAGAGGTCGAGGGCCTTGCGGAAGTCTCCGGCGTTAAAGGCCGCGTCGGCCGCCTCCTGTGATGGCGGCGCGAGCATCGTCAGGGCAAGCGTGAAGCGCATCAGCATGGCGGGCTCCTACGTAGCATCAAAGAAGACGTGGCGGCGGGGGTTCTCGGCGCGGATGTGGAGGCCGGCGAGTGCGTCGCGGATACACCGCGCGTGCGGCGAGTCGGACGGGAAGTTGCTGAACTCGGCGCAACGCTCTCCTGACGACTCGCGCGGAGCTGTGTGTCGCCGTTCTGCGAGGCCGCGAGCTCGGGCTCCGCGGCGGTCGGGCGCTCCGCGATCGGGGCAACGTTCAGGCCGAACTCCACCCTCGCGTGCGCCTCGGGCCCAAAGATCGTCGGCGTCGTCGCAGCTGCAGCAATAATTTCGATGGGACTACACCGTTGCTGACTCTTCGCGTCGGTATCCGACGACCTCGACGCGTTCTCGCCCGGCCCACTCGATTGCTCCTCGTTGCCGCTCCTTTGGAGGGCCCTCCTGATGAGCGACGCCGTTGCCGCCGGCGCAGCAAGATTTTCGACGCCGCTACACCGTTGCTGACTCGTCGCCGCGGTGCCCCGCCTACTCGATTGCTCCCCGTTGCCGCTTCTCTTGATGATTTGGTTGATCATGCTCTTGATTCACGGACTCGCCCTGCTCTCTAAATTTCGCGGGGCCCGTGTCTCACACGACATTGGCAGGTAGGGGACGTAGAGCATTTCTTCCGCCAAACCCGGGCGCGACGTTGAGGCGGTTCGATGCGTGCGCCGGGCCGGTCGCGCTCACGGCACGGCGACGATCCCGAGCGCCGTCGGATCGGTGCCTTCGCAGCCCTCCGCGCCCGGTCGGATGCTCGAGTAGACCACGACGCCGAGCTCCGCGGAGTGCACCGCCCAGGTCAGGAGGTGCAGCGCGTCGGGCTGGCGGGCGACGGACTTGCCCCCGCGCATCACGTGGAGCACCTCCTCGCGGAGCACGAGCGCGAGTTTCGCCTTGGTGAACCGCATCTTCGACGCGTCGTCGTCGCTGGCGATAGTCTGGCCGACCTCGGCGCCGGGCAGCGGGACGAACCCGAGGTCGCGCAGGAGCCGATCGGCGACGGCGACCCGCCCGTCGATCCGGGCCCGGCTGGCCGTGCGCACGCAGATCCCGCCGCAGTCGCCGTCCTCGGCGTCAGCCCAGTCGATGAGAAGGAGCTCCGCCGCCTGCTTACCTGTCCTGTCGAACACCTCGAGCCGCGCCGTCCCGTCGCTCGAGCCCCACGACTGCTCCTGCCGGACCGCCGCGAACAGCCCGCGCTCCGGCGCGTGGAACACCTCAGGGGCCGGGATCGCGACGTCGCCCGCGAGCTTCGCGGTCCCCGGCTTCGCGGCGCGCAGGGCCACGATCTCGGGGGCCTCGCGCAGCGCGGCGAGCTCGTCGTCGGCGAGGATCTTCGCATACATCTTGACCGGCTCGCGCGCGATCCACGGCTTCAGGGCCGCGATCGCCTCGGCGGTCTTGCCCTGGAGCGCGAGGGCGCAGGCGAGGTTCGTCGCCGCCAGGTCGAAGTCGGGGTCGAGCTTGGTCGCGCGGACGAACGCCGCGGCCGCGGTCGCGTAGTCCTTCTTGCGGTGGGCCCGCAGCCCCGCGGCGTTGGCCACCCGCGCCAGCAGGGCCGGGCGGGTGAACACCAGCTCGCGCTCCTCGCCGCAGGTGGTCTCGAACCGGATCTTGACCTGTCCTTCGGGCAAGTTGGTGACCTTGTTCAGCGCATCCACATCCCCCCCGGTGGTGATCGGGGCGCTGCGGTGCCCGTCGCTGACGCGCAGGTCGCCCTCCTTGCCGAGCTGGATCTTCAGGCCCTCGCCCGCGTCGAGGTTGGCCTTCGGCTCGGGGTCGACCGCGGTCGGATCCGGGCCTGCAGGTTCGCCGTCCCCGTGGGGCTGCTCGGGACCGGGGCCCCCGCGCGACCGGGGTCGCCGTCCGCGATGGGCGGCGCGGCGGGTTCGGGCACAGGCGCGGCCGCCGGCTCGCCGGGCCCGGTCACCTCGCGCTTCGGCCCGTTCGCGCTCGCGCCGACCTTGGCGCGGGCGGGTGCGTGGCTCGTGCAAGCGCACAGCACGGCGAGGGTCAGCGAGGCTAACTTGCAGCGCGGCGATCCTGTCATCGCGGTCATGATACACACAATTCCCGCGCGAGGCGCATCCCGGCGGTGCGCTCGCTCGCTCGGTTGGTGGCCGTGTGGGGCGCCAAACCAGGAGGATTCCGAGTCGCCTGGGACCCGCGCGTGACACTCGCGATCCCTCTCGAAACACCCGTCCGATGGAGAATTCACGGCTTTCGGCGAGCGGGGGGTGTTTCGACGGATCGCGTCTCGATTTGTCGCGTTTTGCGCAAATTTCGAGACACTCCCTCGAATTCGGGCCCGTAGAGGGGCCTAGCTGGGCCTATGCACCACTTCACCAAGATTCCTCCAAGACGCCCGCATAGGCTCGCTGCTGGGCCTGATTCCTTGTTGAGGTGGAACCGCGTTTCAGTCGCGCGGTTCTTGACGACGGGGCGCGGCTCGAGGAACTGGGCCGTGTAACCGCGCCGAACAGAGCGCCGTCCTCGCCCCAGCAGACGACGGAGTGGTCGCCGAGCAGGGCGCACGCGGCATCCCGGAAGACGGCGACCCGGCGCGCGCCGGAGACAGGGACGACCTGCACAGGGTTGTAGCCCGCGGTCCTGGAGCGGGGCGGTAGCTGGCTCCTAGCTAGCGAGCAACGGCCTGTTCCTTTGGACATAGGCGACGTGAGCCCGAGCGGGGAGGCGCGCCTGCCCGGACCTCCATCGTCTCGGCGTCGCCGCAGTGTTCGGCGCGGTCAGGTTGCTGTGGATATGGCCGGTGATAGAGAGAGCGGAAACCTGCAGCCCGAGTCGGAGCACGGCCCCCTGGCAGGAACGGCGCCTTCCCCACTGCTTCTCACGGCTCGCGACCTTGCCACGCTGCTGGGCACGACATCGCGGCAGATAGCCAACATGGTCGCCCGCGGCCAGGCACCGGCCTCGATCAAGATCCCCGGGCTCGGTCGGCGCTGGCGACGAGACGTGGTGGAGCACTGGCTCGCCGTGATCTTCGCCTGAGCCCCTTGACCTGCGCCGCCCCGGACGCTACCGGTCGAAGTCGAGGGCTGCGCGGAAGAGAGACGCGCAGATGAGTGTCCACGTGCACGAAAGAAAGGACGGCACCCGAACGCCACGCCTCCAGGTCGTCATCTGGGCCCTGGCGCCGGGAAAGCTCAAGCCGGAGCGCTACCGATACAACGCGCCATTCACGGTTACCAGCAAGTCGGCGGCTCTGCGATGGGGCGAGCAGGTCCGCCGGGAGATCGAAGCCGGCAGGCCGCCCCCACAGCGCCGAGAAGGAAAGGCCGCCGAGGGGAAGGCTGCTGCCGAGAAGCCGGTCAGGGCGGCGGAGCAGCAGCGGCCGAAGACCATCCGCGAGGCGATGGAGATCTACCTCGCCGACTGCGCCGGCCGGGGCAACACCGCCTCGACCGTCGCCGCCAAGCGGACGAAGCTCGCTCACGTGATCGCAGTCGTCGGCGACGTTCCTGTCGCCGAGGCCGGCGAGCTCGAAGCGAGCCGTGTCCGCTCGGACATGCAGTCCAGGGGGTACAACGCGACCACGATCAACACGACGATCAGCATGTTCGCCACCATGCTGGCGCGCTGCCGGGTGCTCCGCCTCCGGCCCACCCAGCCCGAGAAGTTGGAGAAGGTCAAGTCGCGCAAGATCGCCACGCCGAAGGCGTACGACGATCCGACGTTCGAGGCGCTCCTCGTCGCGGCGACCAAGCTGAGCCCGGCGCACCGAGCCACCGTGCTCGTGTGCGGAGAGGCGGCCTTGTGGGTCGGTGAGCTCATCGGCCTCGAGGTCCGCGACGTCAACCTCGATGCCCGCACGCTCAGGGTCGAGCGGGCCTTGAACGACGACGGGGAAATCACCCCGCCGAAGAACGGCGAGGCGCGGACCGTGGGCCTCACCGAGCGCCTGGTCGACGCCCTGCGCCCTTTCGTCGAGGGCCGGCCACCCACCGCTCCGCTCCTCGAAGGCCGCTTCGGCGGCCGCCTGAGCCGCGGAGGCGTGCGCGACCGACTGGCGCGTGCCCAGGCCGCCGTCGGCCTGCCGCAGAAGGGCCCGCACGTGCTGCGCCACACCTGCGCGACCTCGGCCCTGAAGGGCGGCGCGGACGTGGTGGCCGTGCAGAAGATGCTCGGTCACCGCCAGCTCGCGACGACCGTCGAGGCCTACCTCCACGACACGGGGGACAGCATGGAGCGAGCGACGCAGGCGCTGGTCAAGGCGCGGTGCGGGATTACCGCGGTTGGCACAACTGTGACACAGGCGCCCGCAACCCGCCGCAGCAACGTGGTGCGGCAATCACGCCAAAACCCCACTAAAGCCCTCTGAGACGGCTATAGCGGTCGTCCCGCCAAGGGTGAGCAGTCGAGCTGTAACCGTTCATCTCCCAGAACCCGAGCTTTTCGCGCGTCAGCAGTTCGATGCGGCTGATCCACTTCGAGCCCTTCCACGCGTACAGCTGCGGCGTGATCATGCGGACCGGCCCGCCGTGTTCGATGGGCAGCTCGTGGCCGTCGACCGTGTGGGCCAGCAGCACGTCGGGCTTGAGCGCCTCCTCGAGCGCCACGTTCGTCGTATAGCCGTCGTAGCCGTGGCACATCACGTGGACCGCGGCGGGGGTCGGGTGGACCAGCGCCATCAGGTCGGCGAAGCGCACGCCGACCCATGTCATGTCCATCTTGGACCACGACGTCACGCAGTGGAAGTCGCTCGTGTCGGTGGTCTGCGGCAGGGCCATGAAGGCGGCCCAGTCGAGCGTCAGCGGCTGCTCGACCGCGCCGTCGATCTTGAGCTGCCACTTGTCCTTGGGGACGATCGGCTTGCGGCCGAGGTCGAGCACCGGCCACTTTTTCGTCACCGTCTGGCCGACCGGGAGCTTCGGCATCCCGTGGCGGTTCGGCGGGCCCGAGCCTTGCGGGCGCGCGTCGGACAGCGCCGGCGTGTCGCGCATGCGCTGCTCCCAGCGCTCCATCAGCTTGCGCCGCGCCTCGACGATCCGCCGCTCCTTGTCGTCCGCGTCCTCGCTCATACCGGCATTTTACTCGAGCCCACCCACGTCCGCACGCATCACGTGGGACATGTCCCTTCAGGCCTATCCTCCAACGCCCCGCCCGAGCGCGCCCGCTGTCACGAGGGACATGCTTTGAAGGACATGTCCCTTTCACCAGCCCTGTCTCTGCTCGCGCTCACTCGAGCGAGCCGACCATCTCGAGGAACTCCGCCTCGCTGAGGATCTTCAGCGGCGCCCCGGCAGCGATCAGCTCTTCGGCCTTCTTCTGCTTGCTCGACTTGGCGCCGCGGCCGGCGCCGACCACCAGGTAGGACAGCGCCTTCGTCACGCCGGACGGCACCTCGCCGCCGAGGGCTTGCACGCGGGCCTGGGCGACCTCGCGGGTGAACGCCTCGAGCGTGCCGGTGAACACGAAGCTCTTGCCGGACAGCGCCGCGCCCTCGACCGAGGCCGGCGCGGCCTCGCCGGGCAGCACCGTCACGAACTCGAGCAACGCGTCGATCAGCTCCGCCCGGGCCGCGAGGCCGCGGACGATCGCGTCGGCGATCGCGTCCTTGATCCCGCGCACCGTCATGAGGTCGGCCTGGGTGAGCTCGCGGATCCGCTCGAGCGTGCGGAACTCGCCGGCCAGCAGCAGCGCGTTCTGCTTGCCCAGGTGCTCGATCCCCAGCGCTTGCAGGAACACCGCCAGCGGCAGCTCGCGGTGCGCCTCGATCTGGTCGATCAGGTTCTGCGCGCTCTTCTCGCCGAGGCGCTCGAGCTCCTGCAGGTCGACCGCGCGCAGGCGGTAGTAGTCGGCCGGCGTGCTGAGCAGCTCGGCGTCGACCGCCGCGCCGATCACCTTGGGGCCGAAGCCCTGCAGGTCGACCACCTTGGCGAAGTGCTCGAGCTCGCCGAGGCGGGCCTGCACGCACTTCTTCGGCTCGGCGCACCACAGGTTCTCGCCGTCGCGCTTCTTGCGGCGCTCGATCGGGCCGCCGCACGCGGGGCACTGCGTCGGCAGGTCGAACGGGCGCGACGCCGGGCCCGACTCGACCACGCGCTCGACGTTGGGGATCACGCCGCCGCGGCGGGTCACCTCGACACGGCAGTTGTGAGTCAGGCCGAGCGACTCGAAGATGTTGAGGTTGTGCAGGCTGGCGCGGCCGATCCGCGCGCCGCTGAGCTCGACCGGCTCGAGCATGGCCACCGGCGTGATGACCCCGGTGCGGCTGACCGACCAGAGGATGTCGAGCAGGTCGGTCACGCCCGAGTCGCCCTGGAACTTGTAGGCGATCGCGTAGCGCGGGTGGTGGCCCGTGAGCCCGAGGCGCTTCTGCTCCTTGACCGAGGCCGTGCGGTAGACCACCCCGTCGATCTCGTAATCGAGCTCCGGTCGGTTGCGGGCCCAGCGGTCGTAGCTGGCCTGCAGCCCGGCGCGGTCGACGAACTCGTGGTCGATGCCGCCGAGCCCGAGCTTCTTCAGCAGCTCGAACTTGTCGCGCTCGCTGTCGAACTCGGGGCCGATGATGTCGTAGGCGAAGAAGCTCAGGTGCGCGTTGCGGGTGTTCTTGCGCTCCTTCTGCTTGATCGACCCGGCCGTCAGGTTGCGCGGGTTGGCGAAGTCGCCCTTGTACTTGGCGAAGTCGCTGAGCTTCATGTAGAGCTCGCCGCGGATCTCGAGCTCGATCCCGCCGGAGGCGACCGTGCGCGGGATGTCCTTCACCTCGAGCGCGTTCATCGTCACGTCCTCGCCCTCGGTGCCCGAGCCGCGGGTGGCCGCCATCACCAGCTTGCCCTTCTTGTCGTAGCGCAGGCTGCAGGCCACGCCGTCCATCTTCGGCATCACCAGGATCTCGCCGTTGAACTTGCCGGCCCAGCTCTGCAGATCGGTCTCGTTGTAGCACTTCTCCAGCGACAGCATCGGCCGCTGGTGGCGGACCGCCGCGCCGAACCGCTGCTCGGGAGGCAGCTGCAGCGCCTCCTCGGCGTCCATCGCCGGCGCCTCGGCCGCCTGCGGCCCCATCTCGTCGAGCACCGGCGCGTCGGGTCGCACCCGCTTCAGCCGCTCGATGAGCTGGTCGTACAGCGTGTCCGGCAGCGTCGGCGCGTGGTCGTCCCAGTACTCCTTGTTGGCCCGCCGGATCAGCACCTCGAGCTCGTCGGCCGTGAACGAGGGCAGCCGGGCCTTCACCGCGGCGGCATCGAGGGTCTGCAGGTCGGAGGCTGGGGTCGTCGAGGCGCTCATGAGCGGCCGGGATGCTATCAGGCCCACGCCCGCGCGTCGCCCGCTCGCTTTCGCGCACGCAGCAGGAGGGCCGCAGGAGCCCTGCAGCGAGCCGGCCAGGCCCGCAGCGCCGCGAGCGAACGACCCTTGCGGCGTCGACGAGGTCTCGCCGCCGAGGACCGCGTGCGAGTGGACGCCGAGGTTCGCGACCGGGCCGCGGATCTCGATCCTCACCGCGCCGAGATCGATGATCGCGCTGACCATCGGGGTTCGGGCGCGACGCGAAGCGCCGGCATGCGCCGCGATTCCCATCATCACGGTGCCCTGAATGATCGGACTCATCCCAAGGTGCCGCCTCCCCGACCTCCAGTCCGCGGACGCGAGCGCCCGTGATCGGCGAGGCGACCATGACGCGGGTGTCGTGCGGATGCGCGGGCTCGCCCGCGGAGCCGGCCTGAAACCGGGGCTTGCTTCCATCCAGCCCGTGGCACGCCTCTTGAAGATCTCGGGGGACCTATGACTTCTCGCGCCTGTAGTCCCCTGCGTCTGGCTCTCCTCGCTCTTCCGCTCATGACTCTGGCCGTCGGCTGTGGCGACGATTCGGGCAGCGATTATGGTGGTACCGCCACGAACGCGAGCTCGCCGAATTCGGGCGACGGCAGCGGTGGCGGCGAGACGGGCGACGGCTGGGATCCGGGCGATTCGGGCGGCGGCACCGACAGCCCGGGCGACACCGGCGCCGGCACGAGCGGGGCCGATCCGACCGGCGCCGGGGACACGGGCGCGGGCGAGTCGGGCGGCGATAGTGACAGTGACACGGGCGGCGAGGCGCCGATCGACCCCGGGCAGTTGACGGCCGGCGAATGGCGTGACCTCGACCACTGGGACTTCTGGCTCGGCCTGCTCGGCAACGAGGTCTGGGCGCCGATGCAGGACCTGTGGAAGCTCTACACCAGCCAGCGCTTCGCCGTGGTCGCGGTCGCCGACCAGGTCCCGGTGGTCGACGCCGACGTCGTGCTGCTGGCGGGCGACCAGCAGCCGGTGTGGACCGCCCGCACCGATGTCCGCGGCCGGGCCGAGCTGTTCAACGGCCTGCTCGGCGCCCCCGCGGAGGGCCCCTTCACGATTCAGGTGACCTCGGGCGACTCGACCGTCTCGATCGCCGACGCCCAGCCGTTCGCCGGCGACCCCGCGATCGCCAGCCTCGACGGCGCCGAGGCCCCGGCGAACGTCCTCGACCTGCTGTTCATGATCGACACCACCGGCTCGATGGGCGACGAGCTCGAGTACCTGCAGGTCGAGCTCGCCGACGTGATCGCGGAGATCCGCGACAACATCGGCCAGTCGTTCAAGATCCGCCTCAGCGTCAACTTCTACCGCGACCACGGCGACGCGTACCTCGTGCGCGAGTTCCCGTTCACCGAGGACATCGACGCCGCCCTGGCCGACCTCGCCGCGCAGAACTACGACGGCGGCGGCGACTTCCCCGAGGCCGTCAGCGAGGCGCTCGATTCGACGATCCACAACCACGACTGGAGCCCCTCCGCGGTGTCGCGCCTGGCGTTCCTGGTCCTCGACGCGCCGCCGCACGAGGGCGCGCAGGACCTGGCGCTGATCCACGAGAGCGTCACCGACGCCGCGGCCGCCGGCGTGCGCATCATCCCCGTCGCCTCCTCGGGCATCGACAAGAGCACCGAGTTCTTCCTCCGCTTCATCGACATCGCCACCGGCGGCACCTACGTGTTCCTCACCAGCCACAGCGGGATCGGCGGCGAGCACCTCGAGCCGACCATCGGCGAGTACCAGGTCGAGCTGCTCAACAAGCTGCTGGTCCGCCTGATCACCCAGTCGGTCCAGGGCGTCTGAAGCACCGCCGGCGAATCACCCCAGGAGCACCCGTCGCCACCGCGGCGCGTGCTCTCGTCATTCGGCGCACAGCCCCGCGACCGTACTCGCGTGCGGCGAGCCGGGGAACGCCCGCATCAGCTCGGCCGCGGTCGCCCGGGCGGCCGCGCGCCGGCCGAGCTCGCACTCCGCCTGCGCGCGCAGCAGCATGCGCTCCTCGACCAGGTGGCCGGCCGGGAACTCGCGCGCGTGCTGCTCGAGCGACGTCAGCGCCGCGGCCGCGTCCTCGCGGCCGAGGGCCTCGCGGGCGCGCCGCAGCAGCGCCAGCTCGGCGTCCAGCGCGGACCTGTCCTTCGGGACATCCGCAGTTCGTGGCGTCTGCACGCGCGGCTGCGGCTCCGGCGTCGACTCGGCCGGCGCGGGCTCCGGCGCGGCCGGCGGCGCCTCGCCCGGCGCCGATGCGGCGCCGCGAGAGACATGCCTCGCCTCCGCGCTCGCGTCGGTCGTCGCCGCGTCGTGGGCCGCCTGGCTGCCCGCGTCGCCGGTGTCGCGCTGGAGCAGCCGCTCGCGCGCCCCGACGACGAGCAGCAGCACCGCGGCCGCCACCAGCACCGCGCCCCACATCAGGTCGCGCCGGCGACTCGCCGGCCGCACCGCCGGCGCCTCGTCCTCCTCGGCGATCGCCGCCTGCAGGCGGGCCCACGCGGCCGCCCGCGCGTCGGCGGGCATGCGCTCGCTGCGGTAGGCGGCGACGACGTCGCGGCACTTCTGCTCATTGAGACTCTGCGGATCCATCGCGACCTCCGGCGACGAAGCTGGCGAATCGCCTGCGCGCGCTGTTGAGACGGGAATAGAGGGTGTTGAGATTGACGCCGAGCTGCTCGGCGATCTCGGGCACCTTGAGGCCCTCGAGCTCGGCGAGCATGAACACCAGGCGGTGCTCCTCGGACAGGGTGGCGAGGAAGCGATCGACGAGCGCCCGCGCCTCGATCGCGGCGATCACCTCGTCGGGCGCCGGCCCGACGCTCGGCTCGGGCGCGACGGTCAGCCGGCGGAGGTGGCGGGCGTGGCTGCGCCGGTGGTGCAGCACGACGTTGCGGGTGATCCCGAACAGCCACGACGGGATGCTCGCGCGCCCGTCGTAATCGGCCAGGCGGCGGTGAACCACCAGGAACACCTCGTGGAACGCGTCGTCGCGGCCGGCCCCCTCGACCCCGAAGTTGCGGAGCAGGCGCCACACGAAGTCCGCGTGGTCGCGATAGACCTGCTCGAGCTTCGGCGTCGACCTCGGTCGGGGGCTGGGTTCGTGGGCGGCGGTCGGCTTCACGGCGGACTCGTGGTGGTTTCCCGGCTCGCCGCCGATCCGTGAGCTCAGCCGGCCCCGCCGCGCCCGAACCGGAATTCGAGCCCCAGGGCCGCCCGCAGCGACACCGGCGCGATCGTGAACATCCGCCCGAGCCCGGCCGCGCTGAAGGTCCCGCCGAGCAGCGGCACGCCGACGTCCGCGCCGAACCACAGCGCCAGCCACGGCCGCGGCGCCCACGCGACGGCCGGCCCGAACACCAGGGCCAGCCAGGCGATCCGGTCGGTCCGCCCGCCCGCGAACCCGACCCCGGCGCCGATCGCCTGCCCGGCCTCGAGCCCGCCGCACAGCGGAAACTCGACCTGCCCCGCCCGCGGCACGCCGCAGCCGCGCGCGCCCACGGCCCACAGCCGCACCCGCGCCCCCGCCTGCGGGTCGATCTGCGTGTACGCGGTCGTCGGCGCCCGGTACAGCCCCGTCACCTCGACCCGCCAGCGCCGGCCCACCAGCCCGGCCGCGAGCCCGACCGCCGGCCCCACCCGCGGCATCCCCAGCGCCTCGAGCCCGCCCGCGACCCGCACGAACCCGCGCGGCCGCGCCGACTTCTTGGCTGGCTTTTCGGACAGGCCTGAAGGGACAGCCTCGTCGGCCGCGCCCGATGCGGGGCCCAGGGCCTCGATCTCGGCGGGCGGGGCGGACTCGCTCCCGGCCGTCACGAACGCCGCGTCACTCGCGACCGGTACGGCGGCCTCGGACCCACCTGTCCCCGGGGTCAGGTCGCCCGCGCTCGCCGCGGCGTCCCCCGCGGACGTCTCCGATGACATGTCCCCCGGGACAGATCCGTCCGCCGGCGCGGCGTCCGGCGCCGGCACGATCGACCCCTCGGCGGGGCGCGTGAGCACGCCGGGGTCGACCACCACCGCCGTCACGAACGCCGCGGCGTCGCCGATCTCCGCGCACGAGCGGCCGCGCAGGGTCCGCTTGCTGCGGCCCTCGGCGGCCTCCAGGTCCAGCGTCGCCGTCCAGCGGCCGTCGCCGTCGCGGCGCACGTCGACCGTCACGCGGACCGGCCGCGACTCGTGGGCGCCGGCGAGGTAGCGCGCGAGGCTGTCCTGAAAGCCATGTTGAGTGCAGCGCGGATCGCCGCGCCAGGTCACGTCGACGTCTTGCGCAGGCAGCGCGGCGACGAGCGCGAGGACGAGGGGTCCCACGGCCGGGAGACTAGCGCGACGCCAGCCCCGGCCCGCGGGGAATTTTCGCGACCTGGCTCACGGAAGTCGACGCGTCCGGGAAACCACCCGACGCATGTCTATCGACCCCGTCCTCGCGCGCAATTGGTTCGCCGTCCTCATCCTCCTATCGACCGCCGTCCCGGCCTGCGCCCCGCCTCGCGGCGACCTCGGCGTCTATACGGACAGCGACCCCGCGGACAGCACCGAGAGCGCGGGGACCACCACCAGCGGCGCGCCCACCTCGAGCGGCGGGCAAGACGGGCCGGAGCCGGCGAGCGAAGCGGCGTGCGCCGAGCGGACAGATCTGAGCGCCGCCTGGCACAACGTCGTGTTCGACCCGGACTTCGCCGCCGACGACTTCGCCGCCGCGTGCGCGGTCGCCGACCTGCAGCTCGATCCGGCGCACCTCTCCCTCGACTGTGCCGGCCAGGGCGTGCGGATCGCTCTCGGCGACGCCCGGCTCTCGCCGGTCTTCGCCGTCGGCGACGAGGTCGCGTTCGACTATCGCTCGCTCGGCAACCGCTACGAGACGTGGTTCACCCTGCGCCGGCCCGACAGCGAGGCCACGCTCCTGCTCGCCGGCGTCCGGGCGGTCACCCTCGCACCGGCGGGCGCCCCCGACTTCTTCGCGCCCTGGACCATGACTGCCGGCGCAGGCGCGTGCCCCATCACGCCCACCTGCGAGTCGCCGCGCGAGAAGATGGCTGTCGAGTTCAGCCAGGCCGACGACGCGATCACCGTGCTCCCGCCGTCCAGGGCGATCTTCGGCGCCCCTGCGCGCTACGAGCTGAACGTCGGCACTGCCCTCCTCAACCACCGCGACTTGCCGGGGTGCGATCTCGCCGATTTCTCGCAGCACAATTTCGCGGCGCGGATCGTCCTCACGCCCGGCCCCTGATGCCGCCCCCCGATCCTCCATAGACCCTACGGCCCCTCGAGAATAATAACATTACCGCGCAGACCCTCCATCGCATCCTCGTCACCCTCCCCGCCCTGCTCGCATGCGGCTGCCTCGGGCCCCAGGGAGCTCTCGGACGATCCACCGACTCCGACGACTCCGCGTCCGACACCACGCCGCCGCCGCCGCCGCCTCGACCGGCGAGAGCGACAGCGGCCCGGACGACGACCCGCCGGAGCGCGTCGCCGTGGCGGACATGACGCCAGTCGTTCGACATCCCCGAATGCTTCGACCGCCGGATGCTCCACCACCGCGGCGACGGATCGCCGGCGCCGCTCAGCGCCCGTCGCGGCCGGCGAGCTCGCAGATCGCCGTGACCAGGTCGAACGGCTCGCACGGCTTGCCGAGGTGCTTCTGATAGCCGGCGAGGAGCGCCCGGGTGCGGTCCTCGAGCCGGGCGTAGGCGGTCAGCGCCAGCGCCGGGGTGCGCCCGCCGTCGCCGACCGGGCGCTGACGCAGGCGGCGCATCCAGTCGTAGCCGTCCTCGCCGGGCATGGCGATGTCGGACACGATCACGTCGGGCCGCTGCTGGTTGACCAGCGTCAGCGCCTGCTCGCCGTTCTCGGCGGTCAGCACCACGGCGCCGGTCGGCTGGAGGAACGCCGCCACCAGCTCGCGCGCGTCGCGTTCGTCGTCGACGATGAGGATCTTGAGCCCGCGCAGGTCGGCCTCGCGCGGCGCCGCGTCGACGGCCGGGCCCGGGGCGGCGCCGGAGGCCACCGCGCTGACGCGGCCGGCCTGGCTGGCGCGGGTCGGCAGGCGGACCACGAACTCGGCGCCCTGGCCGACCCCGTCGCTGTGGGCGGTGATCGTCCCGCCGTGGCCCTCGACCAGGTGGCGCACGATCGCCAGCCCGAGCCCGAGCCCGCCGTGCTGGCGGGTGGTGCCCGAGTCCTCCTGGCGGAACTTGTCGAAGATGTGGGGCAAGAACTCGGCCCCGATCCCGCGGCCGGTGTCCTTGACGTGGATGACCACCTGGTTGCGCCCGGTCAGCTCGAGCGTGAGGTCGACCTTGCCGCCGCGCTCGGTGAACTTGACCGCGTTGCTCAGCAGGTTCCACAGGATCTGCTGCACGCGCTCGGCGTCGCAGACCAGCGGGATCACCGGCGGGTCGGGCCAGAAGGCCAGGCGCACGCCCTTCGCCTCGGCGGCCGGGCGGACGATGTCGAGCGCGGCCTCGGCGATCTGGACCAGCTCGGCCGGGCCGACCCGCAGCTGCAGCTTGCCGGTGATGATGCGCGTGGTGTCGAGCAGGTCCTTGATCAGGCCCGCCTGCGCCGACGCGTTGCGGTCGATGGCGTCGATCGCCTTCTGCCGCTGCTCCTCGTTCAGGCCGCTCCGCCGCAGCACCCGCGACCAGCCGAGGATCGCCTGCAGCGGCGTGCGCAGCTCGTGCGAGACGATGGCGAGGAATTCGTCCTTGGCGCGGTTGGCCGCGTCGACGCGGGCGCGCTCGCGGCGGGACAGCTCGAGCAGGCGGGCGTTGTCGAGGGCCAGGGCGATCCGGCGCCCGAGCTCCTCGGCCAGCGCGAGGTCGTGGTGGTCGTAGAGCCGCCCCGAGCCCTTCCACGTGCCGACCGACAGGGTGCCGAGGATCGCCCCCTGGACCGGCAGCGGCACGATCGCCGACGACCGCACCGCCAGCCCCTCCAGGGCCTCGAGGTGCTCGGCGTCGCGGGCGATGCCCGCCACGATCGCGTCGGTCTCCGGCACGAACAGCGAGCGCCCGCTCGCCATCACCCGGGCGTAGGTGTGCTCGCCGTCGCGGTCGAGCGGCAGGCGGCCCTGCGCGGCCACGTAGGCGCGCAGGCGGGTCTGCATCGCCGGGTCGATGTGGGCCACCGCCGGGACCGCGAACGAGCCGTCGTCGCGGCGCAGGTGGATCACGCACCAGTCGCCGAAGCTCGGCACCACCAGGTCGACCACCCGGGCCAGCGTCGCGTCGCCGTCGAGCGACTCGGCCAGCACCCGCCCGGCCTCGGCGAGCAGCGCCATCGCCTCCTCGGCCCGCTTGCGCCCGGTGATGTCGAGCACCGTCTCGACGATGCCCTCGATGTTGCCCTCGAGCACCCACGGGTAGTAGCTGACGAGGAAGTGTCCCGGCAGCCCGCGGCGCTGCGGCAGCATCACCGACACCTCGACGTCGCTGATCGTCTCGCCGCGGTCGCGGACCCGCTCGAGCATCGGCTCGATCAGCGGCGCCATCGACGGGACCACCTCGGACAGGCGATGGCCGCGGTGGACCTCGACCGGCAGGTCGTTGATCGCCGCCAGGGCGCGGTTGATCCGGCGGTAGCGGAGCTCGCGGTCGAACACCGCGAAGCCGATCTGCGCGCCGTCGAGGATCGCCGTCAGCTCGGTCTCGGCGCGCCGGTGCTCGCTGACGTCGAACATCGACGCGACCATGCGCGTCGGCCGGCCGGCCAGGTCGCGGGCGATCCAGCCGCGGTCGAGCACGCGGACGAAGCTGCCGTCGCTGCGGGCGAACCGGTACTCCTCGCTCCACCGCTCGGCGCCGTCCTTAATCGCGCGCTCGACCCCGGCGGCGACCCGCTCGCGGTCGTCGACGTGGATCCGCGCGAGCCACCAGTTCATGTCGTCCGCGATCTCGTCGGCGCGGTAGCCGAAGCGGGTCGTGATCGCCGCGTTCCAGCGGGTCTCGCCGGTCTTCACGTTCCAGTCGCGCAGCGCCTCGTTGGTGGCGCGGTTGACCAGCTCGTAGCCCTGCTCGGCCCGCACGCGCTCGGTCAGCTCGAACACGGTCACCGCCACGCCGGTGACCGACCCGCGCGTGCGCACCGGGTAGAAGCACACGTACCACACGCGCTCGCCGTGCAGCGTGAAGTGGTCGCTGGCGTACGGCACCCCGGTGCGCAGCACCTCGGCGAGCAGCGGCATCGTCGCCGCCAGGTGCGGCGAGATCTCGCCCGGCGTGCGGCCCAGATGCGACTCCGGCGACGCGCCGTTGAGCTCCGCCAGCGCCCGGTTGACCCGCACGTAGCGCAGCTCGCGGTTGAGCAGCGCCAGGCCGACCGAGGCGCCCTCGAACAGCGCGTCGAGCTGGGCCCGCACCTCGTCGTCGCCGTGGAACGCCATCAGCGCCGACGCCAGCTCCCGGCCCGGGGCGACGCGCTGGCGGGTCGCGTGGATGTCGGTCGCCGTGCCGACCCACCGCTCGACCGGCCCCGCCGCCAGGCGGACCGGCTCGACGCGGGCGCGGTGCCACCGGAGGTCGCCGTCGCGGCGCCGGGCCCGGAGCTCGCACTCATAGGGTTCTCCCTTGCCCAGGGCCTCGGCGTGACGGGCCGCCAGCGCTTGCAGGTCGTCCGGGTGGATCACCCGGGCCATGACCTCGACCGGGGGCAGCTGCTCGGGCACGCCGGCGTAGCGGAACCAGGCCTTGTTGACGAATTCGAGGTCTCCGGCGCCGCCGAAGGTCCAGAGCAGGTGCGGCACGGCGTCGGCGAGGCGGCGCAGCGCACCTGCATTTTGGGCCAGGTCCGACGCCGACGCGGGTCCAGCGGCCCCCGCTCGCGGCGGATCTCCCGAATCGCGCTGCACCGGCCAACCGTAGCACGAACGCCCCGCCGCCCGGTCGGCGGAGGGACCTCCGCCGGCCTCGGCGGGCCGAGGCCCGTGGGGCCGGCAGGGGACTCGCGGCGCCGCGAGCGTCCGTGTACCGTTGGCGCGGGAGCCGAAGCATGCCCTCGCAGTTGACCGACGCCGAATGGAGCCAGCTTCTGTCGCGGATCGAGCGAGGCGAGTGTACGCCCTTCCTCGGGCCCGGCGTCGCCCTCGGTCGGCTGCCGCTGCCGGGCGACCTGGCGATGCGGTGGGCCGACGAGTACCAGTATCCGCTCGAGGACCGCTGGAACTTGCCGCGCGTGGCCCAGTACCTCGAGCTCGAGAAGGGCCCCCGGTGGCTGCGCGAGGAGCTGGCCAAGGCGCTGGCCGACGCGGCGGCCGCCGAGCCCGGCGCCGACGCGCTGCAGCTGCTCGCGGAGCTGCCGTTCTCGACGTACATCACCACCGGCTACGACGACCTGCTCGCGCGAGCCCTGCGCGCGGCCCAGCTCCGCCGCGACGAGCGGCGCACGCCGCGGAAGCCGCGCCTCGACTTCTGTCGCTGGCACGAGACCCTGCGCTCGGCCGCGATGCAGACCCCGTTCGAGGCCGACCCGCACTACCAGCCCTCGGCCGACGAGCCGTTCGTGTTCCACCTGCTCGGCCAGGCCGCCTTCCCGCAGTCGCTGGTGCTGACCGAGACCGACCACTACGACCTGTTCGTCGCCACCGCGCGCCACCCGAACATCGTCCCGCCCACGGTCCATCGGGCGCTGCGCGGCGGCCCGCTGCTGTTCATCGGCCAGCCGCTGACCGACGCCAACTTCCGCGCCCTCGCCCGCAGCCTCGGCGGCGCCGACTACCGCGGCCTGCAGGAGGGCACGCTCTCGGTCCACGTCCGCCCCGAGGGCAACGACGCCGCGATCCACTACCTCGAGCGTCACTTCGGCGAGCAGCGCATCAAGCTGTACTGGGGGACCCCGCTCGGGTTCCTGCAGGAGCTGCGCGAGCGCTGGCTCCGCGACCACGAATAGCGCCCTGGAGGTCCATGTCCGCACCCAAATCAGGCCCGCAGAGCCCCTTCCCCGGACCCCGCCCCTACGAGGCCGGCGAGCGCGACCGCTTCTTCGGCCGCGCCGGCGAGCGCCGCGACCTCGCGGCCCTGGTGATCGCCAACCGCCTCACCGTGCTCTACGGCCCGACCGGCGCCGGCAAGACCTCGCTGCTGGCGGCCGGCCTGGTCCCCGAGCTCGAGCGCGCCGGCTTCATGGTCATGCCGATCGCGCGCCCCGGCGGCCTCTTGCCCCCGGGCACCAACCCGATCCACCTGCGCAACGTCTACAGCGCCAACGTGCTGATGCACTGGCACCACGGCGACATCGACGGCGTCGTCAAGCACACGATCACCTCGTACCTCGAGGCGATGCCGGACCCGCGGCCCGAGCGCCCGCTCGCGCTGATCATCGATCAATTCGAGGACCTGTTCGCCACCCACACCACCCAGTGGGAGCAGCGCGAGGCGTTCCTGCACGAGTTGGTCGAGTGCCTCGCCAAGCCCGAGCGCGGGGTCGAGGAGCGGCCGGTGCGGATCTGCCTGGCGATCCGCGAGGAGCAGCTGGCCGAGCTCGAGCGCTACGCCGCGCTCCTCCCCGACCTCCTGCGCGTCCGCTTCCGCCTCGACCCGCTGCGCCGCCCGGCCGCGATCGAGGTCATGACCCACGCGGCCGGCGGCATGTTCTCGCGGGCCGACGCCGAGAAGCTGGCGACCGACCTCGGCCACCGGCGCGTGCGCACCTTCGGCAAGCTGGCGCTGGTCCCCAGCGAGTTCATCGAGCCGATGCAGCTGCAGCTCGCGTGCGACGAGAAGTGGCGCCGCGGCGGCCGCAGCGGCGCGATGGCCAAGCCGCGCGACCCCGACGAGGCGCTGATCCGCTACGTCGACGCCGGCATCGCCCGCGCCCGCGCCGGCTGGGGCGCGGAGGCGAAGATCCGCCGCTTCATCGGCGACAAGCTGCTCACCCCCGAGGGCGGCCGCAGCGCGGCGATCCGCGGCAAGCGCAACACCGGCGGCCTCTCCAACAAGCTGGTCGACCGCCTCGAGCACGAGCGGCTCATCCGCGCCGAGGAGCGCCTCGGCGCCCGCTGGTACGAGCTGGCCCACGACCGCCTGCTCGAGCCGATGCGCCTGTCCAACGCGGTATGGTTCGACAGCCAGCGCCGCCGCCGCCGCGCCCGCCGGGTCGCCCTGCTGCTGCTCCTCCTCGCCGGCCTCGGCGTCGCCGGGTACTTCGGCGTGCAGTGGGCCCTCGACACCTACCGCGGCCTCGAGGGCGAGAAGACCGGGGTCGAGGCCGAGCTCGCGGCCGCCAGCCGCACCCGCGAGGACCTCGAGCAGGCGCTGGCGCGGGCCGAGGGCGCCCACGCCGTCGAGCGCCTGCGGGCCCAGGCGCGCGCCCTCGACGTCGATTTCGTCGGCCTCGCCGACGACGTCCAGGCGACCCGCGGCGTCATCGCCACGATGGCCCGCTTCAGCCCGCGCGGCCGCGACGGCGAGCCCGCCGACCTCACCAACTTCGTCGCCGTCGCCGCCGAGCTGCCCGGCCTCGGCGCCCGCCTCACCGGCCTGGTCCAGCGCCACGCCGAGCTGACCGCCGAGCTGGCCGCCGCGACCGCCGCCCGGCCGGTGGTCGAGGCTGACCTCAAGGCCCTGTCCAAAGAGACAGCCTCGCGCGGCCCCGAGCTCGAGCGCCTGCGCGCCGACCTCGACGCCGCCGCGGCCGAGCAGATTCGCCAGCGCGTGCGCGTGCTGGCCGAGGTGTCCGGCTTCGAGGCCCCGCAGCGCGGCGCCAGCGGCGACGCCCGGGCGCGCGAGATGGCCCGCGAGCTGTGGCGCGACGCCTTCGTCCTGCTGCAGCGCGGCAGCACCGAGGACGCGCGCGGCCGGTTCGAGCGGGCCCACCTGCGCGACCCGGCCAGCGCCCCCTCGTGGGACATGCTCGGCCGGATCGCCCAGACCGCCGGCGACCTCAAGACCGCCGAGCAGTCCTACCGCAGGGCCCTCGCCCAGGTCCCCGACTACGGCCCCAGCCTCGGCAGCATGGCCTCGCTCTACCTCACCAAGGAATGGTTCCTCGACGCCGAGCGCTGCGCCCGCGAGGCCCTGGCCGCCCAGCCCGACCTGCTGAGCGCCCGCATCGTCCTCCGCGCGGTCCAGCAGCGCCGCCAGACCGAGGTCGAGAGCGACGAGGAAGGCCTGAGCCCGAAGAACCCGTGCGTCCGCGCAGCCGCGGCCCCAGCGGCGAGCCATCCGCCCGCCGGCGCCCCGCCCGCGAGCCCCGAACCGGCCCAGCCCGCCGAGTGAGCCGGCTCCGCGGCCTCGCACCGCCCCGCTCGCCGCCGCGAGCGGGCGACGTCTCGCGTTCGCGGCGAATGGCAGGAGGGCGTCTGTCGGAAGACTGTGCGAGGCTCGCCGCCGGTTTGATAGGACCAGCCGTCCCCGCCGCCGCCGGCGACGAAGGCGATGGACGCCACCGCGAGGTCTGCCCACGAACATGAGACCGCGGGTGGAGAGCCGGAGTCACCATGCACGATGCGAACGCCGCCGAAATCCGCCCCCGCTCGTCCGAGGCAGTGTCACTTTGCGTGCTCCCCTGAATCGCCCCCGCGCCATCGCCCCAGGGCAAAGAGAAGCACCGCGCGGCCCAGTCGCTTCATGGAGGTCACATCCGAACAGCGACAGCTACCCGATGGGCCGCACAGTCATGGGCGGACCGTTCAGTGCCGCTCCTCGAGCTCGAGGCCAGGTCGACCGATCCCGCGACCCGATTCCACGGCGCGCAGACCGTAAGAGACATCGTGTCGTCGTCGGCCCCCCGGGCGTTTCTGCGCGGTTCATCCGCCTCCGTCGACCTCCTGCGCCTGCGCCTGCTGCGCATATCATCGGGGCATCTCGCACGTATCGATGCTCTGCGCGGCGCCGACGCTCGGGCGCGCGCACAGGCGGTCCCGATCGATGAATGCTCCGAGAGAGCGCGCCGACGCCGATTGCTGTTCCGTCGACCCGATGACCAGGGAGCGGCGCCGCCCGTCGATCCGCAGTTCGGCGAGATAACAATGAGCAGAGGCGTGTCGCGTGACCACGACCGGCACGGCCCGTTCGGCCGGACGGACGACGCGATCTTGTAGCGTCCGATCGGCGGCGACCATATCGGCGCTCAGCCCATTTTCGCCCGTGTTTGACGGCCTGCTCAGTCCGGTCCATCTAACCGGCGCCGGTCATGGGCCAAAGGCATGACCGCGCACGACGGACTGCCCGTCGGGCACATCGCTCGATCACCACACGGCACCGGCGAAGGCATCCGCAGGCTCGACGAGCCGGCGAGACGCCCTCGTATTGCCGCGAGCGATGCCCCGACAAGACGTCGAAGCCGAAGCACAACGAACACGACCGAGGAGTGAGGAGACATGGGAAAGCAGCAGATGGACAACAATGAGATGCAACTGCTCAACCAGGCGATCCAGGCCGCCTTGCAGCAGATGCAAGGCGGATTCGGGCAGCAGTTCGGCGGCTTCGGCGGCCAGATCCCCGAGGGCCAGCTCGAGAAGCTCGGCGAGCTGATGCACGAGCGGGTCCGCGAGGCGATCCGCGAGAAGGTGGTCGAGGCAGTTCACAATCGTCTGATGGAGGCGATGAAGGATCGCGTCCGTGACCTCGTGCGCCAGCGCCTGGGTCAGGAGATCCGCAACGCCTTCCTCGAAGGCCATGGCGCGCCGGGCGGCATGAACCTCGACACCGTCACCAATCGAGTGAGCGAGCGCTTCAGTGAGATGGTGCATGAACGCCTCGTCGAGGCCCTCCGCGAGCGCGTCGGCGAGGCCCTCCGCGAGCGCCTGCACAACACGATCCGTGAGACCCTCAGCGAGGGGCCGACCGCGCAATTTCTCGACTGGAACGCGACGGACAACATCGCCTTCAAGATCCGCGAGCGCATCGAGCCCGAGATCCGCGAGCACATCGTCAACATGGCCCGCGAGCGGCTGCGCGAGACGGTCCGTGAGCGCGTGCAGCAGGCGTTCCGCGAGCGGCTCCCGGAGGCGCTGAACGCGGCCATCTCGCAGGCGAAGGCGAAGGGTGGCGATTTCGAGGTCATCGTCATGCTCGTCCGCGACAAGCTGATCGACACGTTCGAGCGGCGCCTGGGCGAGGGCATGCGGGACCGCCTGCGCGAGCTCATCCGCGACGGAGTGGAAGAGGTCGTCCGCGAGCGCCTGCGCGAGGCGGTCCGCTCGGCCGTGGCCGAGCGGTTCGTCGGCGGCCAGTTCGGCGGCGGGCAGTACGGCGGCCAGTTCGGCGGCGGGCAGTACGGCGGCCATTTCGGCGGCGGGCAGTACGGCGGCCAGTTCGGCGGCGGGCAGTACGGCGGCCAGTTCGGCGGGCAGTACGGCGGGCAGTTCGGCGGGCAGCACGGCGGCTTCATGATGGAGCAGCTCCGCGAGCGGATCATCGAGAACGTCCGCGAGCGCGTCGGCGAAGCGGTGCGCGAGCGCCTCGAGTCGCTCGTCAAGCAGCGAATCGAGGACACCCTCCGCGAGCGGCTGGGCGGCGCCCTCCGGTCCGTCATCGCCGAACAGACGACGCTCGGCGGAAGCATCAACCCCGAACACCTCGTCGAGGCCCTGCGTTATCGCCTGGCCGAGACCCTCCGGTACGACGTGGCCGGCGCGGTCTACGAGAGCATCGGCGACGCCGTGCGCGAGCGCTTCGGCGAGGCGCTGTGGAGCTCCGTCGCGCAGCGATGAGGATCCGCGCCACCGCCGGCCCCTGAGCGGACACCCGCGCTCACGAACAGCGTGAGAGAGTCCGACCACGACGACCGACTCGACCGAAGGTGGTCGTCAGGCACGCTGCTTGCGCGGCGTGCCCGTGGAGTCGCGCGGCGCCACCGTCAGCCGCTGCCTCGGCCCGCGCACCAGCGCGGGCCGAGTGTCGCAGCCGGCCCGGATCGCGAACGCGACATCGAGCTCGACCACGAGGCCGTCGACGCGCAGGCTCTCGGCCTCGAGCACGGCAACGACGAACCCAGGCCGTTCGTCTGGACCAAGTCCGCCGAAGAGGTCCTCGCCTCCGGCGGAGGGTACTGCGAATTTGCGGGCCGCCGGGCACTCGGAAGATTCATGCCACGACCCGGTTCGTGGCGCGGATCCGCGAAGGTCCCGTCCGCAGAACGCGTTCTACTGCCCCGGGCTCGCCGCCTCACGCGCCCGGTACGTACGTGACCCACTCGCCTTCCGCCAGCGAGAACGCGTCGCAGGCCGGCAGGTCGCAGCCCACCTCGGCGCCGGCGAGGCGCTGGGCCTCGAGGCAGAGCGCGCCGGCGGCCGACCAGACCGCCTCGACCGCGCCGAGCTCACCGGGGCTGACCACCGTGCCGGCCGCGTTCTCCCAGTGGAGGGGCGTGCCGTTCTGCGTATAGCTGTGGCCGGTGCCGCAGTAATCGGCGGTGATCATGCGCAGCGTCGCCTGGCGCTGCTCCAGGCTGGCGGGGTGGCCGGCGCCGTCGAAGTCGGACTGCGGGCCGTAATTCATCAATTGCAGCTTCGCCGCCGCCGAGCCGGCGCAGGCGAGCGTCAACCAGCGCGGCTTGTCGGGCTGGATCGTCTTCGTCTCGAGGTCGTAGGTCTCGCCGCCGATGACGGTGACCGCGCTCGTGAGGACGTCGAGTAGGTCGCCGGTACACACATTGCGCACACCGACGAGCGCGTCGAGATCGGGGTACACCAGCGCATAGGTGGACACCTGCGGCGCGCCCTCGGCCCATGAATCGATCTTCTGGTGGCCGAGCACCGTGATCGGCAGCGGCAGCAGCGAGCCGGGCTGCTGGACCAGGATCGTCGCGCCGACGAGCTGGCTGCCGCGCAGCGTGGTCCCGCCCGCCGAGCGGGCCACGAGCGCGCCCTTCTCGACGTCGAGCTCGAACTTCTGCAGGCTGAGCAGCCCCAGCGCCGGCGGGACGAAGCCGACGATCCGCACCCCGTCGGCGTTGGGGAGCCCGTCGAGGTTGAGCTCGCGGATGGCCCGCCCGTTGACCTCCGCCGAGTTGAACCCGCAGCGCCACACCGGGCAGGTCGTCGACCCGCCGTCGCGCGACGCGATCGCCTCCTCCCCCCATTCCTCGTCCGAAGGCGCCTCCACGCATCCGCTCGCCAATACACTCACACCCACGATTGTGCCGCAAAGAACCGGACCGCGCATGACCACCTCCCCGCCCCGACGCAGCGGACACTAGCCCCCGGCGTCCGTCTCCGTCAAGCACAAATGTCATGACTCAATGATCTGTGCTGAATCCGCGTGCAAGCCCCGCTCGCACCTTGAGCGATGATTCGCCGTTCAGCGCCCCCGGGCCTTCGCGCGCAGGCCTTCGATCGCCGCCAGGCGCCAGGCGAACGCGTCGCCGGCCCCGCGGAACCACTGCTCGGCCGCGTCGAGCTCGGTCCGCGCGCGCTGCCTGTCGTCCGCGTCCTGACCAGTCGCCAACAGTACGCTCGCCAGCTCGACGCGGGCCCGCGCGAGCAGCCGCGGCAGCGACACGTCGCGCGCCTGCGCCGCGCCGGTGATCGCCGCCAGCCCGGCGACCGCCGCCTCCAGGTGCTCGCGCGCCTCGGCGAGCTCGCCCCGGGCCGCCAGGTTGAGGCCGAGGCACAGGTGCAGCTCGGCCTGCTGGACCGCCAGCCACCATTCGCCGCCCGCGCCCGACGGCGCAAAGGCGGCCCGCAGCTCGGCGATCTCGTCGCCGGTCGGGCCGAGGCGCAGCGCCGCGTATCCGCGGATCAGCGCCACCTCCGGGCGCGTCAACGCGGTGTCGTCCGGCGCGAGTCGACGCACCAGCGCCGCCGCCTCGCGCCAGGCCGAGCGGGCCGCCGCCAGCTCGCCCGCCTCTTCGTGGCGCTGGCCGAGGTGGGCCTGGCACATCGCGCGCTGGGCCACGCGATCGGCGGCGAACCGCTCGAGCACCGAGCAGCCGCGCTCGAGCACCTCGGCGGCCATGCGCGGGTCGGTCAGCGAGACGCTGGCGACGATCCGGATCACCGCGCTGTGCGGGTGGGCCGGCCCGAGCTCGGTCTCGAAGATCTCGAGCGCCCGCAGCACCAGCGTCTCGCGCTCGGCCGGGTTGGAGACCACCAGCGCCAGGTTGCTCAGCGTGAAGCCGACGTCGACGTGGCGCGGGCCCAGGGCCGCCATCCGCACCGCCAGCGCCTCGCGCAGCGTGACCTCCGCCTGGTGCAGGTCGCCGATCGCCAGCAGCGCCGAGCCCATGTTGTTAAGCACCTGGCCCGACAGCCGCGGTGGTCCCTGCAGGCGGGCCGCGTATTCGCGGGCGAACGCGATGTCCTCGCGCGTCTGCTCGGCCTGCCCGAGCTCGCGGCTGCGCCGGTGGATCCGCAGCGCCAACGCCTCGAGCGCCGTCTCGTCGACCCCGGCCCCGAAGGCCGTCAGGTAGGCGCGGGTCAGCAGCGCCTCGTCGTCGGCCCAGCGGCCGTTCATGTGAATCGTCAGCCGGGCGCGGGCGAGCAGCGCCTCGGCCAGCCCCGGCCGCGAGTGGCGGGCCTCGGCGGCGGCCACCACTTCTTCGGCCAGCTCGATCGCCGCGACCTCGCGACCTGCGCGGTCGAGCGCGCCGACCCGCTCGAGCCGCGCGCGCTGCTCCTCCAGCGCCGCCCGCAGCGTCGGGTCGTCGGGCAGCGGCGCCTCGCTGGCCAGCGCGCGCAGGTCGGCGCAATCCTCGACCGGCAGGAGGCCGCGGATGATCTCGAGCCCGCGCGCCGCGACCTCGCCGTCGGCCGCGCGCAGCACCGCGATCGCCTCGCGCAGACCGGCCTTGCGCTGGGCCAGGCACACCATTCGTTGATCGAGCAGCGCCTCCGAATTCTCGCCGCGGCGGTGGGCCAGGCACGCCTCCTTGTGGGCCGTCATCCAGCTCCCGGCGTAGTGGTCGAGCGCCGCGGCGATCGGCGGCCACAGCTCGGTCGAGTGGTACGGGCCGAGGCCTGCGAAGCGGTGATCGATCTCCTCGCGCTCGCCCGCGCCCCAGATCGCCGCGATCTCCTGCCCCGAGCCGTTGCAGGTCTCGTCGACCGGCGGCGCCGGCTTGGCCGCCAGGTAGCCGCCGCCGCCGGCCAGCACGGCCGCCAGCGTCGCCGCGACCAGCGTCGGCCGCACGCGCGTGCGGCTGCGGTCGAGCGCTCGCAGCAGCTCTTCCATCGCAGGCCAGCGCGCCTCGGGCTCGACGCGCAGGCCGCGGGCGACCACCGCGAGCAGCCACGCCGGCACGTGGGCGCCGGCCGGCGGCGCCCGCAATTCGCCGTAGCCCACCGACAGCGCGATGCTCTGGGTCGTCTCGCCGGCGAACGGGCGCTGGCCGTAGAGCGCCTCGTAGAAGGCCACGCAAAAGCTGAATTGATCGGAGGCCGCGCCCACGGCTTCGGCGCGGAACTGTTCCGGCGACATGTACGCCGGCGTGCCGACGAACTCGCGGCCGACCCACAGCGGCAACTCGGCGCCTGATCCGGCGCGCAGGTTGGACTCGATGCGCGTGGTGGTGGTGGCGCACAGGCCGAAGTCGAGCACGCGCACGCGCCCGTCCTCGCCGAGCATCGCGTTGGCGGGTTTGAAGTCGCGGTGGACCAGCCCGGCCGCGTGCGCGGCGGCCAGCCCGGCGCCGGCCTGGCGGTACACGGCCACCACTTCTTGCCAGCTCCGCGGGCGCTCCTCGGACCAGGCCTGCAGCGTCTTGCCGCGGATGAATTCCATCGCCAGGAACACGTCCTGCCGGTGCGTGCCGACGTCGTGGACCACGACCACGTTGGGGTGCGCCAGGCGGGCCATCGCCTGGGCCTCGCGCAGCAGGCGGGCGTTGCCGCGGACCGAGTTGTCCTGGCCGCGGGTGTGCAGGATCTTGAGCGCGATCTTGCGGTCGAGCTCCGGGTCGTAGGCCGAATAGACCGCCCCCATCGCGCCGCTGCCGAGGCGTTCGAGCACCGTGAAGCGGCCGATCGTCTCGCCCGGCTGGACCGACACGATTCGCGTCGACACCCGCACCGTCTGGCCCGACTGCGAGCTCACGTTGCGGCGCGTCGAGGCAGGGCCGCCGGCGCGGACCAGCGCCGCGCCCTCGACCAGCAGCGCCCGCGTCGCCTCGGCTCGCCCCGTCAGCGCGGTTGGGTCGGTGACGCCCTCGGCCGCGTCGAGCCAGACCTCGTTATCTCGCTCCACCGCGAGGGTACGCGCCAGCGCGTCGAGCAAATCGCTCCATCCGTCGATGTCGGACACCGGCACACGGGGAGTCCCGGCCGACAGCCCGCGCTGCAGCGCGCGACGGATCCGGCGCAGCGTCGTCATGCCGACCCCCTGCCACGGCACGTGGCGCAGCCACCCCCGGACCAGCGCGGCGTCGTCGGGATCCCCGAGCGCCTCGAGCAGCCGCGCCGCGTGGTCGCGGATCGTCGCCTCGTTCGACGCCTCGGCCGAGCTCACCGCCGCCGCGCTGAGGCGGATGAGCACGGCGATCGCGGTCAGGACGCTGGCCTCTTCGGCCGAGCGCGCCATCTCCTCGCCTGCCTGGACCAGCAGGTCGCGCGACTGACAGCGCGCGGACTTGCGCGCCAGGATCCGCGCCGCCAGATCGAGGCGGTGCAAATCGAGCTCGGAGAAATGATCCCAGGCGCCGGGAAGCGGGCGGTGAGGTGAATCCACGACGACTTCGTCCGGCGGCGGACCGGAGTCTTACAAGACGCGCTCCAACCGATCAAGCGACCGTCGACGAGCCCGCGGATCTCCACACTAACTCGCGTGCAGGCGAATTTCCTCCGCCGCGACGGCCCGTCGCCGCGGTGAAACACGTTCTCACCAGCCAATGGAACATTGTTCAAGCGCAATGCGCGGACGCCGACGGCGAACTCCGATTCACGTGTCTCGACGGCGCGAGATCGTCGCCGCGCCCGTCCGTGTCGGACAATTCAACACCAGCGCCGGTGTCCCACCGCACCGGCTCATTGTGGGCAACGGTCGCTCGTCCGCACATCGGTCCGCGACGCCGCGGACGCGGACACGGCCGCCTCGGCCCGGCGAGCGCGAGCGCCCGTGTCCGTCACATACAACGATCGTCGAGAGTTTGTCCATGCGATTGCATCGACTCCATTGTGTGCAGGCGAACTACTGTCGAGCCCGCTCGCGGCGTCACTCTCAAGTCGCGGCGATGGATGACACCGTTAACGAGAAACGATTCCCGGCCGGAATGTATGCCGCCGCGCGAACACTGGCAGAGCGCCCCACCGGATGAGCTCCCAGGGCGCTCTCTCGCCGAGAGCCGCGTCTTGCGCCGAACGGCCGAGCGCGGGCGCCGGAGCGCCGAGGGCAGTTACGCGGTGGCGGGCAATGATCGCGGCGCTCCGCCCGAATCTGCGCCGTTGTGGCGGCCGGCACATCTGCGGATCCGGTCGGTCTTGGCTTTGGGTCGGCGCTTGATCGAGGATCGGAGCCATGAGAGGGTCGGAAGCGAGAATGGTGAGAGGCGCCGTCTCCTGGCCGCGGCGCGTGGGAGGATCGAACGATGGACATGCGACGCTATAAAATACGCCTGTTCGCGTTGGCGTCTTCGCTGATGATCAGCGGCTACGCTTGCAATAGCGACCGATGGATCGACGGCGACGCCACCGACTCGGCGTCCGACTCGGCCGGCTCCGCCGGCCCGGCATCCGCCACCGACGCCGCGAGCGCGAGCGCCAGCGTGTCCGCGTCCGCGAGCCACAGCCAGAGCGGCTCCGACTCCAACTCGGACTCGCAGGGCACCGCGCCCACGGAGGGACAGATCTCCGCGACCGATTCAGTCGGCTCGGATTCGGTCACCGACTCCGTCGGTCCGGCCAGCGATTCCAACACCGACTCCGTCATTCGCCGCTACCACGATTTCTACGACCCGGCGACCGCACCGCAGGAGCCCCTGCGCCGGCCGTCGTTCGAGGGCGGCTTGCGGGCGGCCTACTTCCCGCTGAGCTTCCTCGGCCTGGAGCTCGAGTCGCGTCGACGTCGCGGTGCAGCTCTCGAAGATGCGAGATTGTGCATCGTACGCCGATTGGCACGATCGTGGTGGAGCGCATGGGAATTCGTTCCTCGGGGCATCCCACCCGGCCGCCACGGAGGTGCGACGGGTTCGCAGTCGCGGCGACGAAGCGGATGGATGTCGCTCACGACGCTCCGCGGCGGCCGAGCGCGCCGGGGCGCGCGGGGTCCTGCGAATCGCCCGCGGGCGAGCCTTCGCCGCGGCGAAGCGATTCGCCGCCTCGCATCCGCGAATTCGGGACGAATGGCGCCAGTCGACGCGACAGACGTATGGCTCGCTCGAGGACGGCGTCCGGCGGCGCCCGTGCACACCGCGAGCGCCAGCTCGCCGCGGGTTCGGCAGCCGCGCGACGAGCCCGTACGCTTCGAGGTCCGCCGCGAACCCGGCGTGGAAGGGCGACCCCCTTCACAGGGCGCGAGCGCCGGCTCGGGTGCTCACGCGACGCCCGGGGGGCCGGGCGCTGCCGCTCGTCCCCGCCCCCACCGCGCTCCGCGAGCCGGCCTGCGCGGTCTCCCGGCGATGTCTGCGGGTTTCGCCGGACCGGGCGCCGCGGACCCCCTCGTCGGCAGACCCGCGCGCGCCTGCCCGCCTGCAGCGCGGTGGGCGGGCGCCCGCCCGCGCCCGCCCGCGACCCGCGTGAAAATTTTTTGTGACCCGCAGGGCCCGGGCCGTGTGCATACGGTAGGCGGCTCGACGCCCGTCCCCGGCTCATACAGCGCCCCTCCCTTCACCGCGCCCATCCCCTCGCCTCGGCGAGGCGCGGGGCGCACCGCATGGCCCGCGTCCCGGGACGAGCGTTGACACACATCCTCGCCGCGCAGCACCCTCGATTTTTCATGTGACCCCATCGCCTCGAGCCGTGTGAATACGACAGACCCTTCGACGACTGACTTCCGATCATGCAACGCGTCATCGCTCCGCTTTTCACCGCTTTCCTCCTCTCGACCGCCGCCTGCGCCACCACCGTCCAGGCCCCCACGCACGCGCCCGCGCTCGGCTCCGACGCCAAGATCGTGGCGAAGAAGAACAAGACCGGCACCTACGCCGTGACGCTCGACGTCACCAACCTCGCGCCGCCGTCCCGCCTCGACACCGAGGCCACAGCCTTCGTCGTATGGCTCGTGACCGGCGATCTGCCGGCCGTGCGGGCCGGCGCGCTGGCCTACGACGAGGACAACCGCCGCGGCCAGCTCGAGGTGAGCTCGCCCAGCTCGGCGTTCACCGTGCTGATCACCCTCGAGAAAGATCCGGCCCCGGCGAGCCCCAGCGGCAAGGGGATCCTCAGCGCCGCCGTCGTCGCCCGTAAGTGAGTACATGTCCTTTTGGACATGAGGCCGGCCCCGGCCGGCCGCTGTTCGCTGGCACATTCTTTTCGCTGTTCGCCCGCCGCGCCCGCGCGCGGGCCGCTCGTCGCACCGTCGCGTCGATCCGGCCCTCGGTGCGGGCCATGGAGACGGAGCCATGAGACTTCAATCTTTACAGTTCGACGCGCCCCCGCGGACGCGCGACGGCGACGCCGCTCGCGCCGGTTCGGCCGCGGCGCGACGCCTCGCGCTGCGGTGAGTCTTTTCCCATGCACCCATCCGGCGGGACGCGCCGCGTGAGCCCGCGTCCTCTCCCCACCGATTCGAATGCGGAGACTCCAGCATGTCGATGCACCTCACGCCGCCGCATCGCAGCGCAGCGCTGCCCGCCGGCGGCGCGGCCGGCTCCACGCCGGCGCTTGACCTCGACCCCCCGGCCGCGGCCGGCGACGTCGATGGCGGCCTCCCCGTCCCCGTGCGGGAAATCGCGCGGCCCTGCCGGACCGCCGGCCCTCGCCGTCCGGGCGCCGCGCGGGCCGGTGACGCCGATGTCGGCGGGCCGGGCGACGCCGAATCGGCCCGCACGCGGGGCCCCGGCGACCCGCTGCGAGGCCGTCACGCGGCGCCGCGCGGCGGCCGCGAAGGCGGGCGGAGCGCTTGACATGCCGCGCTCGCAGGGCGAAATCGGGGCCGCCGGGGGACACCAGGGCGATTTCATGACGACCGAGCCCGACGACGCCTCGCTGGTGCGAGCGGCGGCCCAGCGCGGCATCCCGGGCCAGCTGGCCTTCGAGACGCTCGTCGATCGCCACCAGCTGTGGCTGGTCCGCCTGCTGACGCACCTGCTCGGCAACCAGAGCGACGCCGAGGACGTGGCCCAGGACGCGTTCGTCCGCGCCTTCCTGGCGATCGAGAGCTGCGGCGACGGGTCCCGCTTCCGCGGCTGGCTCCGCGTCATCGCCCGCCGCCTGGCCTTCAACCACCGCCGCGACTCGCGCGCCCGGGCCCGCTACGAGGAGGAGAGCGGCCTGCCGATGTCGCTCGCCGGCGAGACGATGACCGGCCAGCTCGGCGAGCGCGACCTGCTCAAACGGGTCCTCGACGAGCTGGCCTACCCCTACCGCGAGATCATGGTGCTGCGCTTCGTCGAGGAGCTCCCCCTCAAGGAGATCGCCGAGGTGCTCGAGATCGGCGAATCGGCGGCGAAGATGCGGCTCACGCGGGCGCGGGCCGAGTTCCAGCGCGAGTACGACAAGAGGGGAGGTCGACGTGGCGACACCGGACGAGCTTGATTCGGACTGGATCCACGGCGTCTTCGAGGTGCTGCGCGAGGAGCTCGTGTCGCTCGCGGCCGACTTCGGGGACCGCGTCAAGCACGAGATCGATCAGGTCGCGGCGGTCGAGGCGGTGCGGCCGCCCAGCGCGGTCGCCCTGCTCGCGTCGGTGGCGGTGGAGACCGGCAACATCGCCGGCTCGCTGCTGACCGCGAAGGCCACCGACGATTCACACGACGACGAGGAGGACCAGTGATGTTCGAGGATCTTGCACAAGAGGCCAGCCGGCTGCTGCCCACGGCCGCGCTGTTCGTCGCCGTCGTGATCGGCGGCCTGGTCGCGTCGGCGATCGCCAGCCGGATGACGCGCTGGGCGATCGAGAAGACCGGGCTCGACGCGCTGGCCGAGCGCGCCGGCGCGGCCCGGCTCCTGTACGCGATCGGCGTCCGCAAGGGCGTGGCCCACCTCGCCGGCTGGCTCGTGTGGGCCGCCGGCCTGCTCGCCACCGGCGCCGCCGCGGCCGACATCCTCGGGCTCGAGGCGCTGTCCGAGGGCGCCGCGGCGCTGATCGCCTTCCTGCCGCGCCTGGCCGCCGCCGGCCTCGTGCTGTGCGTCGGCGCCGGCATCGCCGGCGTGGTCCGGCGCGCCGCCGTCGGCTTCGGCCAGCGCCGCGGCGACGTCGACCGCCCCGAGCTGCTCGGCAACCTCGCCTACTACGGCGTGATGACGGTGGCGGTGATCGTCGCCGGCGATCAGGCCGGGCTCGAGACGTCGCTGGTCGAGACGCTGCTGATCGTGCTCGCGGCGATCACCGCGGCCGCGATCGCCCTGGCGTTCGCGCTCGGCTCGCGCCACTCGTTCCACAACCTCGTCGCCGGTCACTTCCTCAGCCGGCTGGCCCGCCCCGGCGACACCATCCGCGTCGGCGACGTCGAGGGCGTGGTCATCCGCTACTTGGGCGTCTGCGTGGTCCTCAAGACCGCCGACGGCGAGGTCGCCGTGCCCTGCAAGGTGCTCCTCGATCACAACATCGGCCTGTCGCGCCTCGGCGCCAAGGCCCGCGCCGACCTCGACAGTAAACCGCCGGACGAGGCCTGAGCGAGCGGTAAGGCGAGGCTTCACGCGGACACGCGTCCACGCGAAGCGGAGTTCGCAAACAGCGCCGCCGCGGCGGCGCGTATCGAAGCTGACAGTTGGATGCCCGCCGCTCTCGAGCGGCGAGGTCACGGCCGTGCGCGCCTCGGACGAGGTCGCGCGCCGAAGGAGTCGTTGCGATGTGCCACCCGATCAGACACGCGATGGAGCGGTGCGATGTCCTCTGAGAACCCCGAGCGAGGCTGGCATACTGGCCGCGTGTCGATCTCCGAGGCACAGGCGCGGAGCGCGAGGGCGGCGGCGATCACCGTCGAACAGAGCGCGGCCGGCCTGTCCGCCCCGACGCCCTCGTCGGCCCAGGCGATGACGCTCGCGGCGACGCACGACGACCTGGGCCTGGACGGCGGGCTCGAGCAGGCGCGCGTCGCCGAGGCCGACGCCCCCGGCGACCGGCTCGGGCGCTACCGCCTGCTGCGCGTGCTCGGCCAGGGCGGGATGGGCGTCGTCTACGTCGCCTACGACGAGCAGCTCGACCGCCGCGTCGCCATCAAGCGCGTGCGCACCGACTCGCGCGGCGGCACCGCCCACGGCCGGATCCTCCACGAGGCCAAGGCGCTGGCCCAGCTGTCGCACCCCAACGTCGTCCAGATCTTCGAGGTCAGCGCGTCGGCCGGGCGGATCTTCATCGCCATGGAGTACGTCGCCGGCCGCACCCTGCGGGCGTGGACGGCCCGCTGGCGCGAGGCCGGCGGCTCGCAACGAGAACTTCTGGACATGTTCGTCCAGGCAGGTCGAGGCCTCGCCGCCGCGCACGCGCAGGGGCTGGTCCACCGCGACTTCAAGCCCGAGAACGTGCTGGTCGGCGACGACGGCCGCGCGCGGGTGGTCGACTTCGGGCTGGTCACGTGGGGCGACCTCGACGACGAGCCCACGCCCGCCGACGGCGTCGACCTGCAGGGCACGCAGGTGCGGCTGACCGCGGCCGGGACGATCCTCGGGACGCCGGCGTACATGTCCCCCGAGCAATTCGCCGACCGGCTCGCCGACCCGCGCTCCGACCAGTTCAGCTTCTGCGCCGCGCTCTACGAGGCGCTGTGCGGGGTGCGGCCGTTCGCCGGCGAGACGTTCGCCGAGCTGCGCCAGGCGGTCCTCGCCGGCGCCCCGCGCGAGCCGGGCGAGCGCGTGCCCCCGTGGCTGTGGGCGGTGCTGCGCCGCGGCCTGTCGCGGCGGCCCGAGGACCGCTTCCCGGCGATGGGGGAGCTGCTCGACCAGCTCGCCAGCGACCCGCTGGCGGCGCGGCGCCAGCGCCTCCGCGTCGCCGGGCTGGCCGTCGCCAGCGCGCTCGCCTCGGTGCTGTTCGTGCTGCTGGCCGTCGAGCTGCGGCAGCAGTGGCTGCGCCGCCAGGTCGAGGAGGCGGCCGAGCGCTCGCTGGTGGCCACCGAGGCGCGGATCGCCGAGGCGCGCGGCGTCGGCGACGCGGCCGCGGCGGCGCGCGCGTTCGAGGCGTTCGTCGCCGACCCGCGCCACGACGGCACCCCGGCGCTCGCGCGCGCGTGGCTGCACGAGGCGGTGCGCCGGCGCGACGACGGCGACGGCGACGCGGCCCGCACCGCCTTCGCCTCGGCCTACGTGCGCGCCGTGGCCCCCGACGAGCAGCTCGCGGCGCTCGTCGGCCTGGCGCAGCTGTTCCGCGCCCGGCTCGACTGGGACGCGCTCGCCAGCCTGTTCCGCCAGCTCGACCGCGAGCACCCCGGCGCCGCGCCCGAGCTCGCGGCGCTGCGCCGCGACGTCGCGTTCGGCCGCCGCGACTTCGCGGCCGCCCGCGCCGAGCTGGCCCGCGGCGGCCCGGCCAGCGTGCGCGCCCTCGCCGAGGCGCTGGTCGGCGCCGGCGCGACGAGCTACCGCGACGTCGAGCGGGTGTACGTCGAGGCCGACCGCGTGCTGGTGCTGCCGCTGCACGACGACCCGCGGGCGGTCCACATCGCCGCGCGCGCCCCCGGGCTGCCGCCGGTGCAGGCGCTGGCGACCGCCGCGGGCACGAAGAAGCTCGAGGTGGCCCCGGGCACGCCGCTGTACGCGGTCGGCCGCGGCTCCGCCAGCGGGCAGCAGGCCACGCTCTACCGCGCCGACGCCGACGCCCTCGCGCCCGTGCTGACCTGGGACGAGGCGATCCCGACGGCCATGGCCGCGGCCGACCTCGACGGCGACGGGATCCGCGAGATGTACGTCGGGACAGGTACGGCGCGCGAGCTGATCTCGCTGACGCCGACCCCGGACGGCCGGTGGGAGCGCCGCGTCGTCTACTCCGCGAGCGACACGCTCGAGTCGATCCCGAGCGGGCTCGTGCCGGTCGACCTCGACGGCGACGGCCGCACCGAGCTGGCCGCGAGCTTCAACAGCTGGCGCGCCTACGACGTCCGCCTGCTCCGGCTCGACCCGGCGACGCGGACGCTGCAGACCGTCGCGCGCGACAAGCTCGGCATGGTCCTCGGGCTCGCGCCGCTGCGCGGGGCCAACGGCTCGCGCCTTTTGGTCGCCCACAACGCGCACGTCGACGCCAGCACCCTGGTGTTCCCGCCCGACCGGCCCTACGGCGACCCCGCGGGGGTGTACATCTACGCCCAGGAGGGCGACCGCCTGGTCCGGCGCGACCTGCTCGCGCCCCCGCTGCCGGCCGGCGTCTTCCGCTTCGACTCGTGGCCGCCGAAGGTCGGCGACGCCAACGGCGACGGCCGCGACGACATCGCCCTCGAGTTCGCGCACGCCGACCGCACGCACACCCTCTTGTACCTGCAAGAGGAGGACGGCGCGTTCACGCCGGTGCTGCTCGGCGAGCTGCAGGTCCTCGCGTTCGCGCAGCTCGACGACGACCCCGCCGACGAGCTGATCGCCAACGTCGCCGAGGTCGACGGCGGCACGCGGCTGTGGGTCGTCGGCGCCGGCGACGAGACGCTGGCCGAGGTCCCGGACCCGCCGGCGCCGCCGGAGGAGCCGGAGCTCGACGACCCGGCCTGGAACCGGACCTGGCGCCACGCGCGGACGCTGCAGGGCCTCGGCCTGCTCGACGACGCCGCCAGCGAGTTCGCCGACCTCGGCCACCGCGCCTCGCGGCCGACGTCGCGGGCCACGGCCTACTACACCGCCGCCGTGCTGCGCGAGCGCTCCGGCCGCGAGCGCGAGGCCCAGGCGCTGTTCCGCAGCGCCGCCGAGGCCCCCGAGCTGGCCGCCGACGCGCTGCAGGGGGCGATGCGGACCCAGCTCCGCCTCGGCGACTACGAGGGCGCGCAGCAGACCCTGGCCGCGCTCGGGCGCCTGCCCGCGCTCGCCGGCGACGTCCGCCTGGCGATCGCGCGGCGGTGGGCGCCGCTCGTCGCCGTCGGCCGCGAGCGCGTCGACCTCGCCTTCGACCGCCCGCTCGCGCCCGCGTGGACCCTCCACGAGCCGCTCGGCCTGCGCCACCGCCCCGGCGCGCGCAGCCTGGCGATCGCCGCCGACACCGCGGGCCCGCTCGCCTCGCTGCCGGTCGAGTGGCGCGGCGAGCTGATCGAGCTCGCCGCCGACTTCACCATCGACGAGACCGAGTGGAGCAGCGGCTTCGAGGTCGCGCTCGTCCCCGCGGACACCGGGCCCTCGGGCGCGCCGACGGCGTGGGTCGGCGTGCACACGATCGGCACCAGCCGCGGGGGCGTCGACGTCGCGCGCGTGTTCATGTGCGGCCTCGGCGAGCGGCGCCTGGCCGACTTCCAGCAGCCCCCGCTCGCGCCGCGCAGCACCGCCGTCGCCACCCGGCTGGCCATGCGCGTGTCGGTGATCCCCGCGCTCGGCGAGATCGCGTGCGAGCTGACCCTGCCCGACGGCACCTCCCGCACGCAGCGCGAGCCGCTGACGGGCGAGCTCCCGCCCGCCGGCCGTCATCGCCTGGTGGTGCGCACGTACCACGAGGACCCGTCGTGGCTGACCGCCGAGCTCCACCAGGTGACCCTGCGCGGCTTCCGGGCCGTCGACGAGCCGCCGGCCGACCCCGCGCGCGCGAGCCTGACGAGCGCGCTCGTCCGCGGCGACGCGGTCGCGGCGCTGGCGAGCTTCGAGCAGCTCGGCCCGCTCGCGCCGCCCGAGCAGGTGTGGCGCGCCCACGCGCTGCTGCAGGTCGGCCGCGTCGCCGAGGCGCGCGCGCTGCTCGGCCGCCTGCTCGACGCGCCCGGGCCGCTCGAGCCGGCCCTGCTGACCTGGCTGCGCGCGCAGCCCGGGCTGCTCGGCCCGCTGCTGCGCGAGCTCGACCCGGAGCGCTTCCTCGCCGCCAACCACGCGCTGTGGCGCATCGCCGCGGTCAACCACCTCGCCGACCCGCGGGCCCGCGACGCGCTGCTCGCCGTGCTCGGCAGCTTCGACGCCGAGACGCTGGCGCCCGCGGCCGGGTCCCCCGACAGCCGCGCCCGCGCCTGCGACCTGCTGACCTGGCGCGCCCGCGCCTACCTCCGCGCCGGCGAACCGGCCCCGGCCCGCGCCGACCTCGAGCGCGCGCTCGTCCTCGCCGCCGACCTCCCCCCCGACGCGCCGCAGGCCGCGGAGCGCTGGCTGCTGTGGCTCGACCTCGCCTCGCTCGCCGCCGCCGCCGGCGACCCCGCCCGCGCCCGCGAGGCGATCGACCGGGCGCAGGCCGAGAGCGAGATGCCGCTATTGGTCGGCGACGTCGTCCGCGCCCGCCCTGAGCTCGCGGCGCTCACCCGCGAGCCGGCCGGCGGCTAGCCGGCCGCCCCGGGCGCTGGCGCATCCTTCTGAACATGTCCTCGGAGACATGCCCCCTGAGCCATATTCACTTCACCTGGTCTTCGAGCCAGGTCCTGGCCACCGCCAGCGCCGCGTCGGCCTCGGAGGGCACCGCCTCGAGCGGGTCGGGCTGGGCCTCGGCCGCGACCGGCACCGGCAGGTGCGGCTTGACCCCCCGGCCCGGCAGCGGCTCGCCGCCGGCGCCGACGAAGCGGCCGGCGCTGAGCTTGATCGCCCAGCCGTTGCCGAGCTCGTGGATGCTCTCGACCGTGCCCTTGCCGAACGTCGGCGCGCCGATCAAGGTCGCGCGCTTGTGGGCCGCCAGCGCGTCGGCCAAGATCTCCGCGCCCGAGGCCGTCTCGGGCCCGATCAGCGCCGCCAGCGGCAGGTCCTTCCAGCGGCCGTCCCCCTGGGCCGCGGCCGCCTTGGCCGGCTCCCCGCGCATCGTCGTGGTCACGATCGCCTGGCCATCGCGCAGCAGCGAGCCGGTGACGGCGATCGCCGCCGCGAGCAGGCCGCCCGGGCACGCCCGCAGGTCGAGCACCAGCGCCTCGGCGCCCTGGGTCTGCAGCGCTTCCACGCCCGCGTCGAACTCGGCCGGCGTCGTCTCGGCGAACCCGCGCAGGCGCAGGTAGCCGACCTTGTCGCCGAGCAGCTTCGACTCGACGTTCGGGATCGCCACCGTCTGGCGCACCAGCTTCTCGTGCCACTCCTCGGTGTCGCGCTGGACGAACAGGTCGATGCCGGTGCCGGCGGGGCCGCGGATCTGGTCGACGATCTCGACCATCGGCTTGCCCTTGATCGCGGCGCCGTCGATCTCGAGGATCCGATCGCCGCGCTGCAGCCCCGCCGTGGCCGCCGGCCCGCCGGGCACGACGTCGCGGATCACCAGCACCCCCGCGATCTGCTCGATCATCACCCCGACGCCGACGATCGTCCCGCCGGTGCCGTGCAGCAGCTCGGCCAGCTGGCGCGGCGTCAGCAGCTCGTTGATCGGGTGCGGGGTCGGCGGCCCGAGCCGCGCCAGCATGCCCTCGACCGCGCCGGTGTAGAGCGCGCCGGCGTCGATCGTCGCATCGACGTAGTGCTCGGCGATCAGCTGGCGCGCCTTGGCGAACGCCTGCTCCGCGTCGGGCATCGCCTCGGTCTGCGGCTTGTGGGGCGCCTCCGCCGGCGGGGGCGCCGGCGCCTCGGCCAGGGCCGGCGCCTCGACGTTCGCCTCCTCGGGCGCCTCCGCGACGTCGTCGGTCGCCGGGTCGCAGGCGAACAGGGCCAGGGTCAACAGCGAGAGCGGTCTGCGCATGGTCACATGTCTCCAGAGTCAGGTGTGTACATTGGCGAAGTGACGTCGAACGGCGGGGGCGCGCGGCGAAGGCCGGTCGCCCGTCGAAGCGCGACGATCAGAGAATGGGCCGGTGGATCAGCGGCGGCGCGGCCGCGTCGTAGCCGCGCACCCGCGGGGACGTCGCGCTCGCCGGGTCGTCGCGCCCCGACGCGCGCACCAGCCACAGCGCCGCCGGCAGCACCAGCGCCGCGAGCACCGCGTACGCGGGCACCGGGCGCTGCACCAGCGCCAGGCCGCGCCGCCACCAGCTCGGGCGGAACGCGCGTTCGACCTCGGCCCGCAGGCGCTGGCGCACGGCCGGCGGCGGCGCCTCGTGGGCGGCCTGCAAAGCTCCGTCGAGGTCGGCGCGCAGGCGGCAGTACGCCACGGCACAGGCCGCGCATTCGGCCAGGTGCCGCGTCACCGCGCGGCGCGGCTCGGGCGCCAATTCGTCGTAGGCGTAGTCGATCAGCGACGCGTCGCACTCTTCACAGTTCATCGGCGGAGCCTCCCTCCGTCAGCAGGCGGCGAAACGCCTGGGTGGCGGCGTGCAGCCGCGATTTGATGGTGCCCTCGGCGACCCCCATGAGCCCGGCGATCTCGCGGTAGCTGAGCTCGCCGAGCTGCTTGAGCAGGATGAGCTGGCGCTGCGCCTCGGGCAGCGCGGCCATGGCCGCCTGCACGCGTGCGGCCTCGCCGAGCCGGGCGTCGGGCGGCGCCGCCTCGGCCGGCCGCAGCTGCGCCTCGGCCCGCTCGCGCAGCGACGCGTGGCTGCGTTCGCTGCGCTGGGCCATGAGACAGGCGTTGCGGGCCACCGCGAACAACCACGGGGCGAACCGCCCGCGCGCGGGGTCGTAGCTGCGATCGCGCAGCACCTTTAAAAAAGTGTCCTGGAACAGGTCGTCGGCGACCGCGGACTCGCCGACGATCCGGCGGATGTAGCCGTAGAGGCGCCGCTCGTAGCGCGCGTAGAGCCGGTCGAAGGCCGCCAGCTCCCCGCCGCGCAGCGCGACCACGAGCTCTTCGTCCGGGACCTCGGGCATCCTCGTCGCCAGGTATGCCCGAGCCGGCCGATTCGTTCGCCGGTCGGCGCCGACCCCTGCGAACGCCGGGTGCGCGAGCGCACGCCTCCGCGCGCCCGCGCCCCCGCCGCGCGCTCCTGATACTGTCGCCGGCGATGTCGATGCCCGCGCTCGCCCGCCCGCTCGCCCGTCCCTCGTCGCTCCTGGCGCTGCTGCTGGCCTGCGGCGGCGACGGCGGGATCACGACCTCCGACGCGGCGAGCACCGGCGAGACGAGCCCTGGCACCACCGCGGACACGACCGCGACGTCGTCGCCCACGACCTCGACCTCGACCTCGACCTCCGAAGACCCGACGTCGACGACGACCTCGACCACCACCGGCGAGCTCACCGACACCGGCGTCGGCCCGACCGGCAGCACGACGACCACCGGCGACCTCACCACCGGCGACCTCTCGACGACGACCACCACGACCTCGACGTCGACCACCGGCGACACCTCGACCACCACCGGCACCTCGACCGGCGACACGACCACCGGCGACACCTCGACCACCACCGGCGACACCACCGGCGAGCCGGGCGAGCTCGGCGTGATCTCGGGCGACTGCGGGCTCATCGACCTGATGGAGCTCGAATCGCCGGACCCGTTCGTGTTCACCGGCGCGATCGACTTCGGCGTGCTCGGCTACGACTACGACCTTTTGACCCCGGGCGGCCAGCAGATCTACGACGAGGGCAACCTCAACCCCGGCTCGCTGTACTCGGAGATCGTCGCCTACGAGGTGCTCGCGCGCTGCGAGATGGCCGCGCTGCTCAAGACCGAGGCGACGATCGTCTACACCGACCCGATGGGCAAGAAGACCGACTTCCTGGCCGAGATCGACGGCCTCAAGATCGGCGTCAGCGTGGTGCGGGCGGTCGGCTTCCCCAAGGACGCGCCGTGGACGGTCGGCCAGGCCGAGACGATCCTGAACGGCAAGCTCAGCGACATCCAGCTCAGCAGCGCCAACGTCGCCCCCGAGGACGCGTGGGTCAAGCAGATCCTGAGCGTCGTCGCCTACGGGCCGATGCACCTCGAGAGCCTGCTGACCGCGTACGAAGGGCTCGACCCCGCCGTCAAGGCCGACACGATCCTCGTCATCACCGTCACCGACGGCGACGACGCGTTCATCTACAACTGATCGTTCTGTCTGTCCCCAACGACATTCACACGCCGCGCCGCCTCTGCCGGCGGCAGAGCGCGAGCGCCGACATGTCCCCAGGACATCTCCTCGCCTCCGCCGCGCGGCCCTCGGGGCCGACCGGCAGCCGCACCCCGGCGCGATCATCGACATGTCCCTGAAGACATGTTATCACAGTCGCCTCCGGAGCCGGCCCGACAGCGGCACCCCGTGAGGACATACCTCATCTCCCCCCCCGCGGTTTGGCGCCGACCCGGTAGCCCGCGCGCGCCTCGACATGTCCCTCAGGACATATCCTCGCCTCCACCCCGCGGCCCGGCGCGACCGGTGACATGTCCCCGAGGACATGTTCACTTCTGGCCGCGCGCGCGCGCGCGGTAGCCCTCCGGCGTCTCGCCGGTCCAGCGGCGGAACGCCCGGAAGAACGCGCTCGGGGCCGAGAAGCCGAGCAGGTACGACACCTCGGACAGCGGCTGCGGGCCCGCGAGCAGCTCGGCCGCGCGCTCGCGGCGGACCGCGTCGACCAGCCCGGCCAGCGTCTCGCCCTCCGCCTGCAGCTTGCGCTGCAGGGTCCGCGGTGCCAGCCCGAGCTCGTCCGCCAGCGCGTGCAGCGTCGGCGCGCCGCGGTGCAGCCGCCGCGCCACCTGCAGCCGCACGCGCGCCCGCACCGAGCCGTCGGCCGGCAGCCGCGCGAGCTGCCCGCGGACGAACCGCTCGAAGAACGCGTGCAGCGCCGGGTCCGCGCCGGGCATGCGCAGCGTCAGCTCGGCGCGCGGCAGCACCAGCTCGTCGCACAGCGCCCCGAACTCGACCGGCCCGAGCGCGCGCCGCAGCTCGGCGTCGGCCGGCGGCCCGCGCCGCATCCGGACCGCCCGCACCGCCAGCTCGCGCCCGAGCCAGCGCGGCGCGTTGACCAGGAAGTCGAGGAAGGTGACCTCGGCCATCCACGCGTGCGCGCGCCGGGGCGGGCCGAACGGGTGGTAGCGCAGCGCCACCGCGTCGTCGCCGACCGCCACCGCCTCGTACCGCTCGCCCTCGGTGTACAGCGCCTGGAACGCGACGAAGCGATCGAGCGCCGCCGCGAGGTCCGAGCTGCTGCCCAGCAGGAAGCCGAGCGCGTCGAGGTCGCCGGCGTCGAAGGCCGCGACGAAGCGCAGGCTGGCGACGTCCCCGAGCCGCTCGCACACCGCCTCGATCAGCGCGTACACCCCGAGCAAGGGCACGCGCCCGTCGGGGTCGGCCAGCGCCGCCGCGCCCAGGCCCGTACGCGCGTGCAGGTCGTCGGCGGCCAGCCCCGTCCCGACGGCGAACGCGAACAGCCGGGCCGGGAGGTGCGAGCCCATGGTCGGCGCGGTCGCCGGGTGGCGCGCTCGGTCAGTCGATCTGGCGCGGTGCATGAATGCGGCCCCGGACCCGCCGCGCCACCCTGAGGACGGGCCGGGCCCCGCACAGCATAACCGGCCCGCGAGGAGCCACGCATGCGCCACGAACCCCTGTTCCAGATCCGCCGCGACCACGCCGAGTACATCGAGGACGCCTGGTACGCGGTCGCCCGCGCCCGCGCGGTGCCGCGGACTCGCGCGCTCGCGCTGCGCCGCTTCGGCCGCGCGCTCGCGCTGTTCCGCGGCCCGGGCGGCCGGATCGCCGCCGTCGACGCCGCCTGCCCGCACCGCGGCGCCGACCTGGCCGCCGGCCGCGTCGTCGACGGCGCCCTGCAGTGCCCCTACCACGGCTTCCGCTTCGCCCCCGACGGCCGTTGCGTCGCCGCCCCCTGCGAGGGCCAGGGCTTCCGAATCCCCGCCGAGCTCGCCGCCCGCACCTACCCCGTCCGCGAGGCCCACGGCTTCGTCTGGCTGTGGTGGGGCGCCCCGCGCGACGAGTATCCGGAGCCGTTCTGGCCGCCCGGCATGCCCGACGGCGAGGGCTGGAACACCGCCACCGGCGCGCTCGAGTGGGACGTCCCGCTGCCGCTGGCGATCGAGAGCAACCTCGACATTCACCACACCCCGTTCGCCCACCGCCGCGTCACGCCGGGCCTCGGCCACCGCCTCGACCCCTACGAGGCGCGCCTCGACGGCGACATCGTCCACAGCGGCGGCACCCTGCGGCGCGACGACGACCGCCCGTGGGACGGCCGCAGCGGCCTCGGCATCACCTTGAACTGCAAGTTCCCGGCGCTCGTGTTCGGCGAGTTCCGCGGCGGCCGCCTGCTGGTGGCGATGGCCCCGATCGACGCGACCCGCACCGCGCTGGTGTTCCGCTACCACCTCGACATCCCGGTGATCGGCGGCCTGCTGGCGCGCCTGGCCGTGTGGAGCGAGCTGCGCCTGGTCCAGCCCGACGACCTCGCCCAGCAGCGCGCCGTCGCCCGCTCGGGGATGCCGCTGCACGCCTGCCGGTTCGTGCCGTCGGACCGCGCGATCGTGCTGTGGTACAGCCTCTACCGCCGCCGCCTCGCGGCCCAGCGCGACGCTCGCGGCGAACAGAAGGACGCCGCCGCGAGCTGACGGGCCGCTCGTGACAGTCGAGACGACGCGGCCGCGAATGCCACGACTGGCTCGTCATCAGGGGCTCGCACGAGTACCTGGATGGGTTCAGGCCCGCAGAGAGGCGAACCGGCGAGCGCCGTGCGCCTCGACATACATTATGGATGCAGGCGGATACTCGCCGAGAAGGTGCTCGTCGGTCCGCTCCGCAATCCAGAAGTCGTACACGCCCGCCTCGAGCAAGATCGGCGCCTGGAAGAGGGGCACCTGCGTCCCGATCCCGGGCGGCCGGTAGAGCGGCCCGAACCCCCACCAGTCGTGTTCGAGCCCGTCGACCATGGCGGGGAGAGAAGCCTCATCGATCGGCGTGGTGAGGCAACGCGTCATCGCGCCGCCGTCGGCGGACGTCGTGACCTCGTACATCGCCGTCACCGGCACCTCCACCCGCCAGCGCCGCCAGAACTCGACCTCGCCGTTCGCGAGGTAGCGCCCGATCGAGTGGCCGTCGTCGCACGACATCTCGCCCTCCCAGCTCACCCCGTCTTCGTGCCACTCGAGCGCCTCCGCGCCCTGGCCGCACGCGAACGGACCCACGCCGGGATAGTAGTCCTTGGCGTCGGTGACGTAACCGGCAAGGAGCCCCTCGCGCGCGACGCCCAGGACATCCTCGCAGACCGCAGACAGCTCGGCCTCGGACATCCCCGGCCTGGTGCGTGCGTACATCTCCAGCGTCGTCGTCATTCCGTACTCTTCGAGGAGCCAGCGCACGAAATGCCCGGCAGCCTCATAGACCGTGGTGTTCGTCCCGACGGGTTCGAACAGGTAATCGCCCAGCTTCTCCCGCGAGCCGCGCATCCTGCCATGCACGGTCCCCTCCGTGGCTTCCGCAAGACCCTCTTGCAACAGGTTCAACGGCCTGGCGCGCACCGGATGCGCATACGCATGTCCGAGCTCATGAGACGCCGCGCCCCAGGTCGTGTGGACGACCGGCGCATCCCAACATCCCGCCACCGGTTCGCTCTCAAGGTCCAGACACGCGTCGATCGTCGCGTCGTCGGGGTACATCATGAGCCACGTCGGTTCGCGCAGCTCTCGCCCTGCCTCCTGCTCCAGCCAGCGAAGCTGTGCGTCCATCAGCGCGAGGTTCCCTGAACAAAGCTCAGCCGGGAAATCGCTGGCGACCTCCAGCTTCTCGGTCGAATACTGCGACTCGGACGGCGGCTCGAACGGAGGGAGAGGTGGGTCTCCGCATCCCGCCAAGATAGGGCACGACATGACAAAGCACCAGCTTCCCACGCTTCGCGGTCCACTCGTGAAGTTTCGGTGCGTCATGGCTTCACTGAGTGGTAATGGTCACCGACACATCCGCGTCGACCGTACTGTACGTGATATTTAGGGCGAGGACTCCAGCAGAGTCGCTCCCGTTCACCTGATCGACGACGAAGACGACATCATCGATCGATTGCCATCGGGCCTCACAGCCCCGGTAGACAGGGTGACGTGGAATACATCAGAGGGAAACGACACCGCCGTCGAATTGACGAGCCCCAGGACGGGCTCCAGAAGCCGCAAGGGGACTCCCGCCACCTCGACGTCCAGGGGCGGGCCGACATCTGCGCCCCTTGCTCCCGGCGCTGCAGAGCTTCAAGCTGCAAACCGATGACGCGGGCCGGGGTCCGGCGCCCGCGTCATCGTCGATCCTCTCGGTGGATCAGGTGCTGCGAATCAGGGCTCTGAAGGGGGATCAGGCCCGGGTGGCGGCGAAGCGGCGGATCTCCTCGCGGAACCACGAGTCGGCCTCGTCGGTGAACTTGTAGTTCTCGCGGATGTACGCCATCGTCTCCTTCTCGATGTCGGTGTACTTGCCGCCGTCGGTGACGGCGCCGATGAGGCGATGGGCGTCGGCGAGGGAGATCCGGCCGTCGCCCTTGCCGGCGGTGGTCTGCTCGGCGATCTCGAGCATCTGCTTGTCGTACTTCTTACCGTCGATGATCTTGTAGTACGTCTCGGACATGGTGCCGGGGACGATACCGAACATGGCGGGCTCGTGCATGTCCGCTCATCGCCGGCGGCGACGGGCGAATGCGAGCAGGGCCAGGAGCATCACCGCCGGCGGGCGCGAGGCCGCGCGGCAGCCACAACCATCGTTCGAACCGTCCGAGCCGGCGGTCGCGCCCGAATCGGTCGAGCCGTCGTTCGCCGTGGCGTCCGTCGAGCCCCCGCCGGTCGGCCCGTCACCGGTGGTCGCGGTCGTGGTCGGGCCGGAGTCGCCGCCCGACGGATCGGGCCCGTCGGTGGGATCGCTGCCGCTCGTCGGACCATCGCTCGTCGGGCCCCCGCTGGTATCGGGGCCCTCGGTCGTCTCGCCGTCCGACGTCTCGCCGTCGGTCGTGTCGCCGCCCGAATCGCCGCAGGCCGGCGGCGGCGTGACCTCGTCGACGCCCTCGGGGCGCAGGCCGTAATGCGGCGCCGCGCAGCCGGCCTCGAGCGCGCCGAGGTCCGGGGCCGCGCCGAGGAACCCGCCGAAGCCGGTCAGCGGCGCGCCGGCGTCGATCGCGAATGAACTTTGGGACAGGCTCACGTCGACCTCCTCGACGACCGGCATGTAACTGGTGGGCGCGACGTAGCCGCTGGCGAAGATGTCCGCCGTCAGCAGCGTGCCGTGGGCCTCGAACACCCCGGCGGCCTGCATGCTGGCGAAGTCCGGCCAGTCGCCGGCCGCGTCGAAGTCGAACTGCCCGTCGGGCCAGTAGCCGTTGTAATCGATCTCCGCGTTGTCGATCGGCAGCCCGAGCAGCACCGTCTCGCCGTTCTCGGGCTCGGCGCGGGTGACGTAGAGGTTGTTGACCAGGCGGAAGTCGTGCGCGGTGTCGGTGGTCAGGACCTGGTTGGCGCGGTTCGGGCTGACGAAGGTGTTGTGGAGAATCACCGCGCCGACGGTCTCGCCGGTGTTGCTGTTGGCGTGCAGCTTGGTCTGCTCGTCCTTGACGTTGACGACCACGTTGCGCAGGGCGTAGGCCGGCCCGCCGAAGATCGGCTGGAAGCTGAGCGGCGCGTACGAGTTCAGCAGCAGGTTGCGGAACGCCCGTGTGTTGCCGGCCGAGCCGTCGAGCTCGATCGCGTTGTCGTAGGCCGAGCGGGTGATGTTGCCGTAGACGTCGATCGCCCGCGCCCCGTCCTGCGCCGTCTTGATCGCGTCGCCCCAGCCGACCAGCTCGTTGTGGCAGACGACGTGGCCGAAGCCCTGGACGACGATGCCGTCGACGTTGGCGTTGGCCCCGCCGTCGTCGGAGTAGACGTTCGGCCACGCCAGCGGCCCGTTCAGCGTGTTGTCGCAGATGTAGAAGTCGAGTTGGTCCTCGCGGGCGCCGATGCCGAGGTTCACGTCCTCGATGTGGACGCGGCGGACCACGTTGCCCTCGGCGCCGGCGGTCTGGAAGCGGATCGCCCGGTTGGCGTTGCGGATCGTCAGGCGCTCGACGTGCACGTGACTGCCGTAGACCTCGATCACGTTGCCGCCGGCGCCCTCGCCGTCGAGGATCGTGCCGGCCGTGCTGGCGCCGCGGAGGACGATCGGGTCGTCGGCGGTGCCGCTGCTGTCGATCGACCAGGTGCCACCATAGGTGCCGTCGGCCAGCTCGATGACGTCGCCGGGCTCGGCCGCCCCGAGCGCGTCGCCGAGCTGGCCGGCGTCGCTGACCTGGATCACGTGGGGCGCCGCCGGGTCGCCGGGCACCGGCCGCGTCGTCGCCGTCACCGTCCACGTCTCGTCGAGGCCGTCGGGGTCGACGGCGCGCAGCTCGAGCTCGTAGGTCGTGTCGGGCCGCAGGTCGAACACGCTGCCGGCGAATTGCTGCGGCACCTGCAGGTTGACCACCTCCGGCCGCACGCGGTGGAGCGGCGCGCCGACCTGCCACTCGGCCTCGCCCATCGCCCGGTAGCGCAGCTCGATCGCCGCGTCGCGGTCGTCGTCGTCGCCGATCAGCACCTGCACGCCGAGCGTCACCACCGTCGGCCGGTCGAGCACGGTCTCGACGATCGTCAGGGTATCGGCCGCCAGCGCGGGCGCGGCGGTCAGGACCAGCGTCGAAGCAGTGAGGAGCGGAACTGTACGCATGCCCGGGCAGCGTAGACAAGATCCGCGGGCGGTTGCGCCCGCGGGCGGGGCGCGGCCGCGTGGGCAAGCCCGGGGCCTGCGTCGACTGGCGCCGGCAGTCGCGGGCCCACACGCGCGATCATTCGACGTCGAGCTCGATCGTGTACTGCTGATCGCTGCCGAGCAGGTAGCGGTCGAACAGCGGCGAGTAGCTGCGCACGTGCATGGTCTTGCCGTCGGGCAGCAGCTCGAGCAGGCGCAGGTAGCCCTCGCCGCCGAGCTCGCGCATCTGGTAGTTGGCGAGCATCTGGTGCACCACGTTGCCGCGGTCGGTGACGCTCTCGAGGTAGCCGGTGCCGTCGCCGAGCACGTGGCCGTTCAGCGTCAGCACGAAGCGGTGGCGGCGGACCAGCTTCTGCCACAGCTCCTCGCCGTCGTTGACCCCGCCGGGCGTGTCGTACTCGTGGGGGTTGAAGTCCTGCGGGAACGAGGCGTCCTTGTGGTCGTAGCGGCGGTCGTTGTTGTTGAGGTACGCGTGGGTGACGAAGATCCCGAGGCGGTCGGGGTGCTGCTCCATCACCGCGTTGGCCCAGTCGATCACCGCGTCGCGCGGGCCCCACTCCAGCATGATCGCGATCCACTCGTGGCCGCCGGCGGAGAACAAATGATAGGTGTTGTCGAGCTTGCCCTCCTCGAAGGCGCCGCCGAAGCTCGGGTTCAGCTTCGCGTCTTCGAAGTCGAAGTGCTCGTTCATCAGCGTGTCGCGGGTCGACGCGTCGCCGGACGGCCCGTAGTCGTGGTTGCCGGGCACGATCCCGTACGGCACGATCCCGTCGAGCAGGCTCATCGAGCCGCTGGCGCGCCGCCACTCGAGCTCGGTGTTGTTGTTGACGATGTCGCCGAGGTGGAACGCGTAAGCGATGTTCAGCGCCTCGGCGTTGCGGGCGATCCACGACGTCTGGGCGTCGAACACCCCGGGGTAGCGGAGCGAGTACACCTGGGTGTCGGGCAGCACCGCGAACACCGTCGAGCCGGCGGTGAACGGCAGCGACTGCGGCGGCGGGGTCGGCTTGATCGGCGAGGTCTTACGCACGCACACGCCCTCGACGTGGGTCGCGAGGTTGGCGAAGAAGTGGGTGATGAACGCCTCCTGCTGCAGGTCCGAGCCCGTCGGCGCGTCGAGCGGCAGGCTGGCCAGCACGATCCGCCCCTGGCCGTAGGCGCCCTCGAGCAGGGCCCCGTTCGAGCCGTCGCCCGCCCCGGCCAGCACCACCTCGAAGCCGCCCTGCTCGACGAACGCGTCGCGCCCGAGCTCGCCGCGCCAGGCCAGCCGGCCGCCGTCGATCTCGACGCCCGCGAGCAGCGGATGATCGGGGTCCAGCACCTCGAGCTCGACCAGCTTGGCCGCGCCGCGCCGCGCCGTGTGGGTCGTCGGCAAGAACGGCGGCACCGCCTCGGCGTCGGCCGACTGCGCCAGCTCGAGCAACACGTTGGCCTCGTCGACGAAGAAGTACAGGTCGTCGGCGTAGCTCTGCATGTACTCGGCGTATTCGGGCAGCTCGCTGGCGCCCGAGCCGAGCACGATCAGGCCGTCGAGGCCCCACGGCGACCGGTCGAGCGGCAGCGGGTCGACCGTGAAGCCGGCCGCCTCCAGGCGCGCGCTCAGGGCCTCGAGCTCGGGGGCCATCACCCACGCGCGCGGCTCGCCGTTGCCGCAGGGCACGTGTGCGGCGTTGGCGAGCTCCGGGGGCATGTCCACGTGACAGGCCGCCGAGAAGACGTATCCACCGAGGAAGATGCCAGCGCGCATGCTCCGCCGAAACGCCATGCACCGAGCCTATCAACGCCGTGCATCAGCCCGGCGGAGGCGCGGCAATTTTTCGCCCGCGATTGTCACGACCACGTGCCGGTACGGCGGGCCGGATCGCGGGCCCTCCTTGCGGCTATGGAAGGATCGGCTGGGTCGTGCCCGACAGCGCGCGAATCACCCCACACGCCAGTCGGGCCCCGGAGTTGCCGTCCGGGTCGGTCAACAGATCGTCGGGGTCGGCGTGGACGATCACCGAGCGGCCCAGGACCCCGCGCGGCCCGGTGTCGAGCGTGATCACGTCGGTCGTCATCGCGATCGCGGCCCGCCCCCCGGCGTCGGCCTTGATGTTGCCCAGGTCGCCGAGGTGGTGCTCGGGCCCTCCCGGCCCGCCGTGCTTCTTGTTCTGGGGGTTGAAGTGCTCCCCGGCGCTGCTGCCGTCGGCGGCCGAGCAGTCGCCGAATTCATGAATGTGGAATCCATGCAGTCCGGGCGTGAGCCCCTGAAACTGCGCGCGGACCCGCATGCGATTGGGCGTGACCCGGGTGAACTGTACGGTCCCCCGCACGTCGCTGCCGCCCAGCGGCTCCAGGGTCGCCAGCGCCGCGCCCTCCTCGCCGCTGGACGAGGACGAGCAGGCGAGCGGCCCCAATAGCGAAAATAGTGAGAGCGCGACGGTGAACGCTGACGATTGGCGCATGTGTGGACTCCTCGATCGGCAAGCGTGGGCCAAGCCCCGACACCGGCAACCTCGCGCGCGCGACGATCCGCCCGCGGCTGGGGTCGCTCGCTCGCCGCGCCCTACGACCCTGTCGAGTCCGTCAGATGGGGCGCAGCGGCGGCTCCGCAGGTCCGACCGTGGAGGGGACGATCTCCGCCGCGCCGCGCGGGCCGCGGAAGACCGGCCGGCGCCCGCGACGGCCGCTGGCCTGGTCGCTGCCGGAGGCCGCTGGAGACGGCGCGCGAGGCGAAGACATGTTCGCAAGGACAGGTCGACCCCCGCCGTCGCCGGCAGCAGCGCCCGGGCCGCCGCGGCCGCGACATGACCGCACGGACATGTCCTTCCGCGCAGGTTCTCGGCCTCACCCGCCGGGCGATCGCGCAATATGTCCGGTCGGACATGGCCCACATGACGCCTCCGGCATGTCCTGTCGGACCGACCACCCGCCCGCTCGCCCCGCGCCTCTGGCATGTCTCTTCGGACAGGCCGACCGGCCGCGCAGCCGGCCGGACGATGCCGCGCGCCGGCCTGTCCCGCAAGTCACCTCCCGCCCGAGGTCTCGCTGCGCTCGCGGGCGGCGATCATCGCAAAAATTTTCGGCTGCTCCGGCTCGCCGTCGAGGTACGGCGCCCTGTGCAGATAGCCGACCTGCTTGAGCGCGCGGACCATCACCTTGTCGCTGTCCGGGTAGACGCAGACCTCGTGCGGGTCGTCGGGCCCGATCGCCAGGTACACCAGGTCTTCGTCGTACGGGTTGGCGAGCTGGTGGCCCACGCCGGTGCCCGCGGGGCACGAGATGCAATCGCCGGGGCCGACGTCGTACAGCGCGTCGCCGTAGCGCAGCACCCCGCGGCCCGAGAGGATGAAGAACGCCTCGTCCTCGCGCAGGTGGTAATGGAACGGGGAGGTCGTCCGCCCCTTGGGCAGCCGTACCTGATTGACGCCGAGGGCGCCGGGCCGCGTCGTCGCCGGCGTGAGCGGCTTCCACGGCGCCTCGTACACCCCGGGCAGCGACCGCTCCTCGGGGACATCGGCGACATTGATGATATTGGCAGGACGTTCCGGCATTGTCGGGGGGACCTCGCGCGCGAGGGTACGGGCCCGCGATCGCGCCGGCAAGGTCGCCGCAGGCGACGGGCCCATCGTGATGGGGCGATCGACGAGACCGTCGAGGACCGGCGTCAGCCGATCAGCTCGCCCCAGAACGGGATCGCGGCGGTGTCGACGGGAGCGGGTCGCTCGTGCTCGACGTCGATCAGCTCGTGCAAGAGATAGTCGCGGAGGTCCCGGCCGTAGACGATGATGTCGCTCTGCCACACCGACAGCACCAGCGTCGGGCCCTCGGCGAGCACGTAGCGATGGCCGTAGATCGGCAACAGCCGCGGTGCCCGGCCCACCAGCGCCGCCACGCGGGCGCGGCGCTCGTCCGCGTCGCCGGGCCGCGGGCCCCAGCTGTCGCGCCACAGCGCGTTCTCCTCGACGTCGAACACCAGCCCGTCGATCACTCCGGCGAACGCGGCGCGGATCGCCGCCTCGTCGCGCTGCCAGTGGTAGAAGCCCGGCGCTTCGTACGGCACCATGCGGTCGTCGGCGCCGAACCCCGCGCCTTGCATCCACGGCTCGGTCGCGTGCAGCACCCGCAGGAACAGGCGATGGTCGGCGGGGAAGCGGACCTCGTGGCGCTGTTCGATCCGCTCCACTTCGGCGTCGGACAGCCCTCCCGTCCACCGGGTCCCGCGGCGCCAGTGGCAGCCGCCCGCGCCGTTCTCCTCGTAGTCCGCCAGCGTCGGCTCCGCCACCCGGCGCCATGTCTCCTCGGTCGCGGCGCCCAGCCACCTCAGGAACGGCTCTCCGAAGGCACCCGGAATCGTCGTCGTCAGGCGCTTCGGCATGCAAAAATCCTGGCGACCAGCCTACCACACGCGCGCTCTCGGCGTCGCCGGCCCGGAGGACATGTCCTTTCAGCCATGTCATCCGCGCGTCTCGGAGCTGCCGACGCCGCCCGCGCCGCTGCCCGGTGCGTGCCCACCCACGGCCGCTCCTGGGCGCTCCGCCCCGCCTCGGCCGGTGCGCGCGGCGCCCGACCCGGGCCTGCGTCACTCCGGGGCTTGCCATGCCGACCGGCCGGGGCATCCGCCTGCGCACGCTCTCGTGGGCCGTCACCCTCGTGGTGCTCGGCGCGGCGCTCACGGTCACGGCGGCGCTGCTGCTCTTGACCCATTACATTCACCAGACCAACAACAGCTTGGCGGCCTCGGTCGAGAGCGTGCGGCTGGCGCGGGAGATCGAGCTCTTGCTCGACCTGCTGGCCCAGGTCGGCCCGCACGACCAGACCGTCCGCCACCTCCGCGGCGACCTGCGCGAGACCGTGCAGCAGGCCGGGCACTACGTCGTCACCGCCCACGAGGCGGCGGCCTTGCTCGAGGCCGCCAACCGCATCGATCTGTACCTCAACGCCTCCCGCGAGCACCGGATCGCCCCGGGCGAGCTGACCCGCCTGCGGGCCGCCGCGCTCGACGCCACCGATCGGTTCGTCGCCGTCAACGTCGCCCAGTCGCTGGCCGCCCGCGAGCAGGCTGACCATTGGGACAGGCTCGCCAACCGCATCGGCCTCGGCTGCGGCGCCTTCCTGCTGACCGCGGCCGCGCTGCTGGCGTGGTGGCTGCGCACGCGGGCGTTCCGGCCGCTGATCGGCCTGGCCGCGACCATGGAGGCGTTCGCCCGCGGCCGTCGGGACCTCCGCGCCGACGAGGTCGGCCCGCACGAGCTGCGCGAGATCGCCGGCCGCTTCAACGCCATGGCCGACGTGCTCGCCGCCCAGCGCGCCGCCCAGATGACCTTCCTCGGCGGCGTCGCCCACGACCTCAAGAACCCGCTCGCCGCGCTGCGCCTGGCCCTCGCCGCGCAGGCCCGCGACCCCGAGTCCGCCGTCCGCACGCGTCGCACCCTCGACATCGTCGCGCGCCAGACCAGCCACCTCGAGCGCATGGTCGGCGACTTCATCGACATCGCCCGCATCGAGGCCGGCAAGCTCGAGCTGCGACCGGTCGACAGCGATTTGCGCGAGCTGGTGCGCGAGTCGGCGGCGCTGTTCGACGGCTACCCGCGCCACCAGCTCGCCCTCGACCTGCCGCCCGAGCCGACCCTCGTCCGCTGCGATCCGCTGCGGGTGACCCAGATCGTCGTCAACCTGATCAGCAACGCCGTCAAATACTCGCCCGAGGGCGGCCCGGTCGAGATCTCCGTGACCGCCACCGCCGACCTCGCCACCGTCGCCGTCCGCGATCACGGCGTCGGCATGAGCGAGGCCGAGGTCCGGCGGATCTTCGAGCCCTTCTCGCGCGTGGGCCTGTCGCGCGACGCCATCCCCGGGGTCGGCCTCGGCCTCCACGTGCTGTTGCAGCTCGTGCAAGCCCACGGGGGCGCGGTCGACGTCGACAGCGCCCCCGGCCGCGGCTCGACCTTCCGCGTCCACTTGCCGCGCCGCGGGCCCGCCCTGAATGCTTCGTGACGGCCCCCCGCCGGCGAGCGGGCGCCTCGAAGTCGCGGCCGGGCGGCGCACGCCCACGGGCGACGTCACGACGCCGCGGGCTGTGACTGCGCCGAGGGCGATCCGTGCAGCGTGCAATTGTGCGAGACCGCCGTGCTCGTCGAGGACGAGGACACCGGCGGACAGGACGACGCCCTGCTCGAGCTGTCGCTGAACTGCGCGCTCGCGGCCCTGCGCGACCGCAAGGTCGGGAGCATCAGCTGGAACCGGCGCTCGGGCGGCGGCCAGTTCGACGAGTTCGGTCGCTTCGAGATGTTCGGCGACGGGGCCGCGCGCTACACCACCGGCGGCGTCGCGGACCTGTGCGAGACGGTCGTCGACGCCGTGGACGTCGTGACCTTGAAGGCCCCGGAGGTGTTCGCCGGTTGCCTCGGCAACACCGTGATCGAGGAGCGCTTCGCCTGCCTCCGGCAGGCGCGGCTGGACCACCGGACGACCTGCGTCGAGGGCGAGGAGGACTGCGGCGGCGTGTGAGCGCCGCGACGCGCCCGCGGATCACTTCGCGGCGGGCTCGATCTCGGCGCTGGTCGTGCCCGTCAGCGTCCCGGCCGTGCAGGTCAGCGGGAGCTCCGGGAAGTGGAACACCCCGGCGTAGCCGCGCTCCTTGGCCGTCGCGTCGTCGACCGCCTTGAGCGTGCCCGGGCCTTCAACTCTTCTCTGCCTCGGCGATCAGCTCGGGCGCGAACAGCTGCTGCAGGTCGGCGCCCCCGAGCTTGACGAAGCCGAGCTTCTGCGCGTCCTCGGCGCTGCGGATCAGGGCCGACGGCACCGGGTCCGACGTGAACTCGAGGTTCTGCCACGCGCGGTCGATCGTCGCCGGCGCCAGGGCCTTCCCGGTGACCTTCTTGATCGCCGCGTTGGCGACCTCCTTCGCCTCGCTCGCGTGCGCGGCGATCCAATCGTTGGCGGCCGCGTGGCCGCGCAGCAGCGCCAGGATCGTCGGCCGGCGGGCCTCGATCTGGCCCTTGCGCGCCAGCAGGACGGTGGTCGTGTAGCGGCGGTCGGGCCACAGGTCGCGCTCGTCGACCAGCACCTTGCCGCCGCCCTCGAGGATCAGCCGGGTCGCCCACGGCTCGGGCACCCAGGCGCCGGCGATCTCGCCCGACTGGAAGCTCTCGAGCGTCTGTGCGTTCTCCTGCGGGGTGACGCTGACGTCGCCGCCGCCGAACTCGTCGACTTTATACCCCTGGCCGATGAGCCATGTCCGAAGGGCCACGTCCTGGGTGCCGCCGAGCTGCGGGGTGCTGACCTTCTTGCCGCGCAGGTCGCCCGGCCCGCCGATCTCCGGGCGGACGACGAAGAACGCCCCGCCCGTGGCCGCGCCGGCGATCACCTTCACCTCGCCCTTCGACTTGACGTAGGCGTTGACGGCCGGGTTGGGGCCGACGTACGTGGCGTCGAGCGCCCCCGACAGCAGCGCCTCGATCGCCGCCGGCCCGGCGTTGAACGTGAACGTCTCCAGCGCCGTGCCCTGGCCGGCCAGCGCCTCGCGGAACAGCCCGCGCTCGACCCCGACCAGCGCCGTCCCGTGGGTGATGTTGGGGAAGTAACCGAGCCGCAGCGCCCCGGTGTTCTCGCCGGGCGGGCGGCACGCGCCGGCGAGGGCGAGGGCGGGGAGGCTGGCGGCGAAGCGGCGGCGAGACAGCGGCATGGCGAAGGAGGGTTTACCATAGTAGATCTTCTCCAGCATACTGAACATCGCCCGACCTGGTCTTCCGGGCCGGTCCTGGGCTACCCCTCGCCCCGCGCGCCATGCTCCATCTGCTCCTGTTCGCCGCGCTCGCGCCGGCGCCGCCGCCGTCCGCCCCCGGCGCTCCGCCGCCCGACCCTGACCGTTTCTATCCGCCGGCGCGCGAGCACCTGCTGCTCGCGCCGGCGACCGTGGGCGACGGGCCGCTCAAGTTCACCCCGGGCAAGGGCCTCGAGGTGAAGAGCAAGGACGGCCGCTACGCGCTGTCGCTCAGCCTGCGGACCGGCTTCCTGTACAGCGGCCGGCGCCAGGCCGGGGCGGCCTACGACCACGCGTTCGAGATCCGCCGCCTGCGCCTGGTGCTGTCCGGCAACGTGTTCAGCAAGTCGATCAAGTACTTCGTGCAGCTGGCCGTGGCCCCGCGCGAGCTCAATTTCGTCGACGGGGTCGCCCGCTCGGGCCCCTTGCTCGACAACTACGTGGTGTTCGACCGCCTGCGCGACGCCAACTTGCGGATCGGCCTCTACCGGGTCATGTACACCCGCGAGCGCAACATCGCCGACATCAACCCGCTGCTGATCGACCGCTCGCTGGCCAACGCCGAGTTCAACGTCGACCGCGACATCGGCCTCGACGTCCGCTCCGAGGATCTCGGCGGGCTCGGCAAGCTGCGCTACTACGCGGGCGTCTTCATGGGCGACGGCCGCGACCAGAACCGCTTCAGCGACCCCGGCCTGATGTACACCGCGCGCGTCGACTTCCTGCCGTTCGGCCTGTTCGACGACTACGAGGCCAGCGACCAGGCCCGCCTGCGAAAACCGAGGCTCAGCCTCGGCTTCGCCTACGCCTTCAACGACCGCGCCCGCAACAACCGCGGGGTGCTCGGCAGCCCGCCGCTCGACGGCGGCACCACCAACTATCACAACCTCACCACCGACATGATGTTCAAGTGGGCCGGCTTCAGCCTCGAGGCCGCGTTCCTGTGGCGCCAGGGCCGGCGCAACCCCGGCCACGCGGTCGACGACATGGGGGCCCCGCTGCCCGTCGAGGCCGCGCGCAACGGCCACGGCTGGATGGCCCAGGCGGCGTTCTTGATCCCCCGGACCGGCCTCGAGCCGGCCCTGCGCACCAGCGGGATCCGCGGACTTTCCGTGACCTCGATGCCGGACCGCAACGAGCTCGGCGGCGGCCTCAATTATTACTTCGCCGGCCACAACCTGAAGCTGCAGCTCGACTACTTCCGGACCTGGGACCGCGGCGCCGCCGATCGGGCCGGCGACCTGGTCCGCCTGCAACTTCAGGTCGCGCTGTGAGCCGCCCGCCGTCGCTTCGAGAACGCTGTCAGATCGGCTCTCGAGCGCCGGCGCGCCTTGCACGGCGCGGCGGGTTTGCCCATTACGTTCGGCGTGCGTGCGGTGCCGGTGGAGCCGGGCGACCAGGCATTGGCAAGACATGTCCGGGGGGACATGTCTCGAAGGACCGCCGACCCGGACGAGCGACCGGGCTGCGAGGTCGTCGGACCGCAGGACCCGACCCTCGTCGCCACCCTGGAGACGCCGCCCCGCCGCCGCAGCCGCTCGCCCTGGCCGCCGAGTGAGGCGCCGTCCGCGGGCGAGACCCGCTACGTGTTCGGCGAGGTGTTCGCGGCCGGCGGCCTCGGGGTGGTCCGGCGCGCCCACGATCGCCGGCTCGGCCGCGTGGTCGCGATCAAGGAGCTGCTGCGCGACAGCCCCGACGCCCAGCGCCGATTCGCCCGCGAGGCCGCGATCACGGCCCGCCTGCAGCACCCGAGCATCGTCCCGCTGTACGACCTCGGCCGGCGCGCCACCGGCGAGCCGTTCTACTGCATGAAGCTGGTCGACGGCGCCAGCCTCGACGCCAAGATCCGGCAGGCCCGCGACCTCGGCGAGCGCCTGCGCCTGATCGAGCACGTGATCGCGGTGGCCGACGCGATCGCCTACGCCCACGACCAGAAGGTCCTCCACCGCGACCTCAAGCCGGCCAACGTGCTGATCGGCCGGTTCGGCGAGACCGTGGTCATCGACTGGGGCCTGGCCAAGGACCTCGCCCAGCCGGGCGACAGCGAGGCCGAGCAGACCACTTGCTCGGGCCAGCGCAGCCGCACCGACGAGGATCTCACCGAGGTCGGGGCGATCGTGGGCACGCTGCGCTACATGCCGCCCGAGCAGGCCCGCGGCGAGCCGGTCGACGCCCGCAGCGACGTCTACGCCCTCGGCGCCCTGCTCTACCACGTGCTGGCCGGGTGCCCGCCGTTCGCCGAGGCGAGCGGCCCGGCGCTGGCGGCCCGGGTGATGGCGGCGGACCTCGGAGACCTGCGCGAGCGGGTGCCGGGCGTGCCGCGCGAGCTGGCGGCGATCGCCCACCGGGCCACCGCCGCCCGCCCCGAGCTGCGCTACCCCAGCGCCGCCAACTTCGCCGAGGACCTGCGCCGGTTCCAGGCCGGGCGCATGGTCTCGGCCCACAGCTACACTCTGGCCGAGCGGCTGCAGCGGTGGATGAGGCGCCAGCGGGTCCTGCTGGCGTTCGCCGGCCTCGGCGCGACCGCCAGCTTCTTCGCCTTCAAGGCCCACGAGGCCGGCCTCGACCACTGCAGCGGCGGCGCCGCGGACATCGCCGCCGCCTGGGACGCGCCGCAGCGGCGAGCCGCCGCCGACAACTTCATCGCCGCCGGCCCGGCCTTCGCCGCCGAGGTGTGGCCGCGCGTCGCCACCACCCTCGACGCCTACGCCTCCGCCTGGGCCGCGCAGCACCACGAGGCCTGCCTCACCCACCGCCGCGGCGAACAGTCCGATCACCTGTTCGACCGCCGCATGGCCTGCCTCGCCGAGCGCAAGGCCGCCCTCGTCGAGGCCGCCACCTTGCTCGGCGAGCGCGACCCCGAGGTCTCGCTCCACGCGCTCGAGCTCGTCGGCGGCCTGCCGCCGCTGGCGCGCTGCAGCGACGTCGCCGCCCTCGACGCCGCCGTCCCGCCGCCCGGCGACCCCGAGGCCGCCGTGCGGGTCGCCGCCGTGCGCGACGGCCTGGTCAAGGTCGCCGCCCTCGACCGCGTCGCCCGCACCCCGGCCGCGCTGGCGCTGGCCGACGCGCTCGTGCGCGAGGCCGAGGCGATCGGCCACGCGCCGACCCTCGCCGAGGCCCTGCTGCGCCGCGGCGAGCTGCGCCTGCACGACGACGCCGACGACGCCGCCGCCCGCCTGCAGCTCGCCCAGCTCACCGCCGTCCGCGCCGGCGCCGACGAGATCGCCGCCGAGGCCGCCGCGCTGCTGGTGTTCGTCCGCGGGCGCCAGGCCGGCGGCATCGAGCGCGGGCTGGCCGAGCTGCCGATGGCCGAAGCCCTGGTCGCCCGCCTGCCGCCGCACGACCGCCTGCGCGGCCTCTTCCTCAACAACGCCGCCGTGCTCGCCCGCTCGACCGGCGACCTCGAGCGGGCCCGCCGCTTGCTCGACGAGGCGCTCGGGGTCCAGCGCGCCGCGCCCGGGCCGGCGCGGGTCGAGGTCGCGTACACGCTGACCAACCTCGCCATGCTCGTCGAGGAGCCCGGGCCCCGCGAGCTCGCGCTGCGCGAGGCGCTGGCGATCCTCGAGCGCGAGCTCGGACCGGCGCACGCGCGGACGATCGAGCTGCGGGTGCTGGTCAGCCTCTACACCCTCGACCCCCGGGTCGCGCACGCCCTCCTGCGACCCGGTTGCGACGCGCTCGAGCGGTTCTCGCCCGGCGCCTCGCCGGTGCGCGCCCGCTGCCTGGTTCACCTCGCCCATCACGCCGACGAGGCGGGCGACGAGCATGCCGCCACTGCCCTGCGGGTCCGCGCTCTCGGCCTCATCGACCCGCGCTCCACTCTGGTCGAGGACATCGTCGTGCGGGCTCACCTCGACCTCGTCCGCGGCGCGCACGACGACGCCGTCGTCCGCCTGCGCGGCGTCCTGCGGAGCGACCTCGCCGACGACACCTGGTGGGTGCGCGAGCGCCGGGCCGGCGTGCTGCTGCTGCTCGGCCTCCACCTGCGCGCCCGCGGCGAACTCGCCGCCGCCCGCACCGCCTTGCAGGGCGCGATCGACGACTTCGTCGCGGTCGCCGCCACCGCGAGCAGCGTCGTCAGCGACCAGCAGCTCGCGCGGGCCCGCGTGGCCCACGCCGAGCTCGCGCTCGCCGGGCCGCCCGACCCGGAGGGGCAGGCTCGGGCGCTCCGCGACCTCGACGAGGCCGACCGCTGGTACGCCGCGGCCGGCGAGGCCTACGCGTGGCGGCGGCACCAGGTCGCAGCGCTGCGCGGGCGCTTGACCGGCGCCGGCTGAGATCGCCCACGGACTCGCATCCGACCCTCAACCCCGGAGTTCCCCTCGTCACGCGCAAACTGCTGCAGCTCCGGGCGCCTGAGTTTGCTCCTTCAGACCCGGCCCGCGGGCCCCCAAGCCGCGTCCGCCGCCCGCGCAGATCCGCGCCGGCCTCGATCTCGGCCACAGGGCCCGGGCCCGGAATAGACATTCGGCGCTATAGTTTGGGCTCGATGACCGCCGCTCGCGTGACAACCCTCCCCGTCGGTATGACTCGCTGGGCGCTGTCCGCCGTCGCCGCGGCCGCGATCGTGGCCGCTTCGACCGCCGACGCCGCCGCCGAGGCGCCGAAAGTTTCCACCAAGATCACCGCCAAGGGCGAAGTCGTCGCCAGCATGACCCTCGCCGCCGCGCCCGCCGCCGTGCGCCAGGTCCTCGGCAGCGCCGAGCGCTCGCACGGCCTCTCGCCCTTCACCGTGTCGGCCAAGGCCACCCCCGACGGCAGCTGCGAGCGCGTCAAGCTCAAGACCCGCGGCATGCTCTCGCCCTTCGAGCTCGAGACGCGCCGCTGCCCCACCGCGCACGGCTGGAAAGAGACGCTCGTCGCCTCGGAGCACTTCGTCGAGTACTGGAACGAGTGGGTGGTCGAGGACGCCGCCGCCGGCGGCTCGACGGTCACGTTCAGGACTCGCACGATGCCCAACGTCGCCGTCCCCGAGGCGATCATCCAGTCCGAGACGAAGCGCGTGCTGGCCAAGTTGATGCACAACCTGTCCGAGGCGGTCGGTAGCGGCTGAACGCGAGCCCTCGCATCCTGCGCCGTCGACCCCGCGGTCGGCGCGAGGCGTCGCACCGAGGCTGAACCCTCTCGCCTCACCCGACGCCCTCGCATCCGGCGCCGTCGCCCTCGCGTTCGGCGCGAGCCGTCGCACCGGGGCTGACGCTCTCGCCTCCCCCACCTCGCGGGCAGCAGGCGCGAGCCCTCGCACCAGGGCTGACGCTCGCGCCTCCCCCGCCTTCGAGCCCCTGATCGGACCCGCTCGAGCGCGCCTCACCGAGCGCGAGCGCCCCTGCTCCGGCCGCGGCACGCCAGCTTCTCCCCGTCCCCCGCTCGTGCGACCCTCGCCGCGTGCAGCCCTGGTCGGTCCTCTCGCGCCTCGCGCCGTGGCTCCTCGCCGTCCTGCTCCTCGGCTGTCTCAGCCACCGCACGCACCTCACCGAGAGCGAGCAGCAGTCGTTCGGCACCCGCACCTTCGCCGCCCCCTACGAGGCGACCTTCGCCGCCGCCCGCGACGCCCTGCCGGCGCTCGGCTACCAGCTCCTCTTCGTCGGCGCCGCCGAGGGCCGGATCACCACCGCCCGCAAGCAATACGGCGTGCGCGCCAGCCTCGGCCTCGAGGGCACCAGCTCGGCCGTGCTGTACCGCCAGTACGACCTCCGGCTCGTCCGCGTCGACCCAAGCCACACCCGCGTGATCGCCGCCCCGCGCCTCTACGACGGCGAGCGCGACGTCTCGAGCCAGGCGGCGTGGACGATGAGCGGCCCGAGCGGCGAGCACGAGCAATGGCGCGCGCTGTTCGCCCAGATCGAAGCCGGCCTGCGGTAGCTGTCCATGAGGACATGCTTTTCCGCGCATGTCTACTTCGACATGTCCATCCGGTCATACGACCTCGACCGGCGCCCCCGCGCCCCGACGATTCGGCGCCGCTCGAGCGGAGCGGTCCAGTGAAGCGCGCTCACGGCCGGCGCAGCAGCAACAACTCCAGCCACGTGCGCCGCATGCTCGCGGGCTGGCTCAGGCCCAGCGTCGGCACCGCCGGCCCCGGCGCCACGTACGTCCCGCCGAGGTGGTCCCACAGCGTCAGCAGCAGCGAGTGGTTGCCGATCTGCGCCGGATCGGCGCTGTGGTGCAAGCGATGCACCTCCGGCGTATTCCGAAATCGGGACAGCCACGGATTGCGCATGTCGACCCCGGTGTGCGACGACAGCCCGAGCGCCGTGTCGAACATCGCGCACGCGAAGATCACGTCCGGCGCGAACCCGCAGGCCACCAGCGCCAGCACCGGCAGCGTGCGGAAGAAGAACACCAGCAATGGCGCGTTGACCGTCGACATCAGCGCGTAGAGCTCGCGCGGGTAGTGATGCAGCGCGTGCATGCGCCACAGCAGCGGGTGCTCGTGCGACACCCGGTGGATCGCGTAGGCCACCCCGTCGGCGACGACGAAGCCGAGCGGCGCGGCGATCGCCAGCGGCAGCGACGCGGCCGGCCCGAAGCCCTCGATTCATCTGCAAGTGTCTGTCCACCACGGCTTCGAACCCGGCGACGTGATGCTCGGGCGACCGCCCCGCTCCGCCCGTCGGCGCTGCGAACCGCGTTACAACTTTTTTGCAAACATGACTCAAGGGACATGTGCATGTCGACATGCTCGAAGCCCGGCGCGCGCGGCCGTTCGACAGCCCCGGCGGCGTCGGCTTCGGCGGCCCCGGGGCGCGGGGCAACACCCACGGCGGTAGCGGCGGCGGCTCGTCCTACCTCGGCATCCCCGTCAACGCCTTCACCGAGCCCGGCGTCCGCACCGGTCACGGCCACGCCGTCCTCACCCCGCTTTGAGCGGGGTAGCGAAGAATGCCCCAAAGGACATGCGCTGGAGAGCAGGCTCTCCAGCACATGTCCTTTCAGACCTGTCCTCTCGCGCCTGTCCTTCGGACCACACCCGACCGCGCTACCCGCCGGCCTTGCGGGCCGCCTCCTCGATCCGGCGCTGCTCCTCGGCGTCGATCACCCCGTCGCGCAGCGCCAGGTCGACCTCGCGGCGGACCGCCTCGCCGGCGCGGATGCGGGCCCTCTGGACCCGCTTGGCCTCTTCGGCCGCGCGGCGGGCCTCGGCCTGGACGCGGCGGCCCTCGGCCTCGACCTGCAGGCGCTCGCGGTCGACGCGGCGCTGCTCGCTCAGCGCCTCGCGCTGGGCCTCACGCTGGACCCGCCGCGCGTCCTCGAGCGCCCGCTGGCGCTCGCGCTCGGCGCGACGCAGCTCGCGCTCCGCCTCGGCCTGGGCCCGGCCGTGCTCGCGGGCGGACGCTCGCAGCGAGCGCTCCACCTCGCGCTCCACCTCGTCGGCGATGCCGTCGACGTCGAGGTGTTCGAGCGCGTCGGCGAGGCCGGACAGGTCGAGGTGCTCCACCTTGCGCTCGACCTCGGCGGCGATCTTCTCGGCCCGCCCGGTCAGCTCGGCGAGCTGCTGCGAGCTGAGCTCCGGCGCGCGGCGGGCCAGCGCCTCGGCGCGGCGCTTGAGCTCCTCGATCTTGGCCGCGTCGAGCTTGCTCGCCTGCTTGGCGATCGCCGCCGCCGCGCGCTCGAGGTCGCGGAGCTGCCTGGCGTCGATCACCTTGGCCTGGACCGCCGCCTTCCCGCCCTCGCGCAGCAGCTTCTCCGGCACCCGCGGCACCACGACCACGTGCCGGCGCGACGCGCCATGGTCATCCGCACAGCTGTCGTCGTCGTGCTCGTCATCGTCGTCCACCGTGAAGCGGTACGCCGGCGGCGCTGGCGGCGCCGGCGGCGTCGGCGGTACGGGCGGCACGGGGCCGACCGCGTGCGGCGGAGGCGGCGGCGGCGGCGGCCCGACGCGCAAGCCCGGCGCCCGCAGCACGTAGTTCGGCGTCGGCACGAACACCTGGACCGACGAGCCCGGCTGCCCCTGCTCGCGCAGCTCGGCCGCCTTCCGCTCGTGCCGCTCGGCCTTGCGCACCGCGCGGCGCTGCTTCGCCGTCGGCGAGCCGTCGACCGCCTCCGAGGGCGCGGGCGGCGTCGGTGCGACGCCCGGCATCGCCGCCATCGGCGGCGTCGGCGGGGCGCCGAGCACCGTCGTCGGCGGCGCGGGCGGAGTGGGAGCCACGCCGAGCACCGTCGTCGGCGCCGCGGGCATCGCCGCGAACACCGGCTCCGGCATCAGCTCCGGCGGATCGGCTGGCACCGGCGGCTCGGGCACCTCGGCGCGCGCGACCGACAGCGACAGCCCCGGCGCGCCGAGGCCCACCGTCGCCAGCAGCGCCGCGCCCAGGAGCCCGCGCCAGCGCCGGGCCCAGCGGCCGCGCTCGCGCTCGCGGGCGTCGAGCAGGCGCTCGACCCGGCGCACCAGCAGCGAGCTCTTGCCCGCCATCGGGCTGGCGAACTTCCCGGCCAGGTCCGAACGCCCGGGCCACTGCGCCACCTCGGTCAGGCAGCGCGCCAGGTGCAGCCCCGAGCCGGTGTGGCGGACCGCCCAGTCGTCACACAGCTCCTCGGCCGCCTCCTGCATCCCGCGGCGGGCCACCCGGTTGAGCGGCTGGAAGAACAGCGCCGCCTCGAGCACCGACGCCAGCACCTGCCAGGCCGGGTCACGGCGCAGCACGTGGGCCAGCTCGTGGGCCAGCATCGCCTCCTGCTGGCGCGGCGCCAGCCCGTGCGCCCGCGCGGGCACCACGATCTCGCGGTTGGCCAGGGCCATCGGCGAACCTACCCGTTCGGACATGGTCAAACGGACACTGTCCTGAGGGACACGTACGTGCGCCATCAGCCGCTGCAGCCGCTCGCGCAGCGGCCCCTGGCGCAGCGGCGTGCGCCCGCGGAGGCCGCGGCGCAGCCGGATCGCCGTCACCCCGAGCCGGCCGAGCGAGGCGGTCGCCCCCAGTCCGAACAGCGCGGCGAACACCCACGCCGCCACCCCCGCCTGCGACTCGACCGGCGGCGCCGGAGCCGCGATCGGCGGGGCCGGCGGGCCCGGCGGAGCCATCGCCGGCACGATCGCCGGCGCAGCGAACACCGCCGGCTCGATCATCGCCACCGGCTCGACGAGCGCCGCGTGCTCGATCCGCACGTGCGCGGGCGCGGCGAACACCGCCGTCACGCCCTCGTCGGACAGCATCATCACCTGCGGCTCGCAGCCGGCGCAACCGTGCAGCTGCGGCCTCATCACCGGCGCCGCGAACTCGACGACCTGCGGAGGCGGCGGTGCGATCGCGGTGGCCGGCGCCGGCGCCACCTCGGCCGGCGCGAGCGAGCCGGCCTCGACGTGGACGCTGCCCAGCAGCGGCTCCACCCCGAGCCCCGTCTGCAGCGTCGCCGTGAACAGCCCGCCGACCAGCGACATCTTCCACAACAGGCTGCGGGTCAGCGAGTCGAGCGGGAGGAAGCGGGTGAAGGCCCACACCCCGCCGATCAGCACCGAGCTGTGCACGAAGTACGTGCCCAGCCAGCTCACCATCGTGTGGACCGCCGGGCCGGCGAGAGAGGCTGCAGGGTCAAGCATCGTCGTCCTCCGCGTCGCCGGATCTCTGGGCCAGGAGCTGCTTGAGGCGCGCGACGTCGTCCGGATCGACGTCCCTGTCCTCGACCAGGTGGCTGACGAGCGCCGACACGTCGCCGCCGAAGAAGTAATCGGTCACCCGCGACAGCATCGAGCGCCGGACCTCGTCCTCGCTGACGAGCGCGCGATAGATGAACTGTCGCCCCTCGACGCGGTGCGTCACCGTGCCCTTCTTCTCGAGCCGCGACAGCATCGTCGACACCGTGGTCGGCGCCAGCTCGCGATCCTGCTCGAGCAAGGCCGTGTGGACATCGGTCGCGGTCGCCTCGCCGCGGTCCCACAAGATCCGCAGCAGGCCGAGCTGCAGATCGCTGAGTTGGTGTGACTCGCTCATGAACGACAGCCGTAGTACTACACGTGTAGTAGGGCGTCAAGCGGCCGCGCCGCCGATCCCCCGCTTCGACCCCCGAGCTTGCCACCAAGCGTCCCCGCGCGTCATGCGCGAAATCGCCCCACCTCGTTTCAACAGCCGCCATGCCGGTCGCACGTGTCCCGCTGGATCTTCGGCGGGCTCGCGTCGCAGCCTCGCCTTCGCACTCGGCCCGAGCCGGCGGCCGACGAGGCTTTCACCGATCGCTGTTCACTCACCCACGAGGGCGATGACTCCCGCCGGAGCGATCCGCTCGGCGCAGCTCCTCGCGCCGATGTCGGGCCGCCGCGATCGAGGTAGGCCTTGGTCGCAGCACCGGAGCGATCCGCTCGACCGGCGTCCGTCGCACTCGCATTCACCCCCTGCACTCGCCCTCCCTCGATTCTTGAGCGACCCGCAAGCGCCGCACATCCTTGCGCGTTCGAGGGACCTCATCGACGCGTCGACCGACGGTGCAGGTCGTCGTATCGCGTCGCCGCTCGCCGAGATCTTCGCGTCCATTCCCTCGGCCACCGAGGCGGCGCTGTGGCAGATCGATCCAGCCCGGCATCGGCAGTGTGTCGCAGAAGACGAGGTCGACGCCACGGCTTCGTCGACCTCGTCTTCGCCGACAGCCGCGGCGCCGTCGCCCACCCAGCCGAATCAGCTCCTCCGCAACGACGAGGGCACGGGCTTCAGCGAGTGCGCCGGGTCCTCGAAGAGCCCGACAGCACCTGCGTGATCGAGGCCGAAGACCTCGACGCCGACGGCGATCTCGACCTCGTCGTCGGCGTCGACCTCCTCGGTCACAGTCACGCCCTCCTCCACGACGACGGCGGCTTCGAGATTGAGCTCGTCATCCGCGCCCGACGGTGCACGTCCCCCAGCCGCAAGATCAGCGACGTGGTGATCGCGCTCCACGGCCATCGATCTGCCGGCCCTCTCGCGATCCGGCGAGGTCCGGGCACCCGCCTCACCTCGGCCGCAGCGCAGTTCGCCTGATCGTCCCCGTTCGCCCTCGCGTTCGCGCCCCTGGTGCCGCGCCCGCGCGCGTGCGGGGCGAACCCGCGCTTGTCGGCCTGGCGGCGGGCGGATACGCTGGCGATCGTGAACCTTCCCGGCACTCCATTCGACGAGGTCGCGCTCGGGCTCAAGGCCTCCACCGGCCCGCGGATCGCCGGCGGCTTGATGATCGTCAACGCCGTCCTGGTCCTGGCCGAGACCTTCCTGATGCCGGAGCAGGCCAAGCCCGACCTGCTGACCCCGAGCTTTCCGGTCACCGCGCTCATCGACATCGCTCTCGGCGTCAGCCTCGTGAGCGGCAGCACCGGCGCCGTGGGGCTCAGCATCATCCGCGTCGGCCTCGGCCTGTTGCTGTTCACGCTGATGCGGGCGTTCGCGGGCGACTGGCTGGCCGCCGGCATGCAGGTCGGGGTCAGCGTCGCGTTCCTGCTGCTGCTCGTCGGCCACCCGAGGAGGCTGCGGATCGGCCTCGCCGCGCTGCTGTTCGGTTTCTACCTCGTGCTCGAGGGCCTCGGCGTCTACATCGTCCTGTCCGGCCAGAACCCGATCGCCCGCGCCGTGCTCAGCGCCCGCGGCGAGCTGGCCGGGGAGCCTGCGGGCGAGGTCGTCGGCGGGCTCGTCGACTACCGCCTGCGCGCCCCCTCGGATCGCTGGTTCTTGCGCACCGACGAGGCCGCCCGGCGGGACAACCCGCTCGCCGATCGCTGGCTGATCCGCCCCGACCTCGACGCGCACCTCCTCATCATCGCCGAGCGCGTGCCCGACACCATGGTCCCGCTGGCCCCGTTCGTCGACACCGTCGTCGGCAACATGCGCGGCGCCGCCAGCGACTTCGAGCTGCTCGACGCCGCCCCGCTGCCCGGCTACCCCGACACCGGCAAGCTGCTGCGCATGCGCGCCACCGTCGACGGCCAGCACATCGACTATCTCGCCGGCCTCGTCACCGCCTACGGCTCGGCCTATCAGCTCATCGGCTTCACCGGCGCGCACAACTTCGCCGCCGTCGAGCCCGAGCTGCGCGCCGCGCTCGAGTCGTTCGTCCTGCCCGCCAGCGCCGCCCTGCCGAAGGGGGCCGGGCGGGTGGTCGGCGCCGCCGCGCCCTACGCCATCACCGCGCCGAACGAGCGCTGGATCGCCGCCTCGCCGGAGATGCTGGCGCAGCAGAACCCCGACAGCGACCGGTGGATCTTGCGGCCCGACGTCGACGCCCACCTCACCGTCGTGCTCGAGCCGCTCGGCGAGGAGACCACCGCCGCGGCGCTGATGCAGCAGATGCCCGAGCGCCTGCGCAGCAGCTGGCCCACCGCCAGCTTCCACCCCGACGAGCCGCTCGCCGGCACCCACGTCAGCGGCCAGATCCTCCACGCCAGCGTGGCCGGGGCCGAGGGCGCCTTCGAGATCGACTACGCCATCTACGTCCTCGGCCTGCGCGCCTTCCACGTCGTCGCCATGGCCCCCGCCCCCGCCTACCCCGGCGTGCGCGACGAGCTGCGGCAGGCCCAGCTCTCGTTCGAGCCGCCCAACGACTGAAAGCCGCGTCTTTCCCTTCGGACATGCTTGATACGACATGCTCCCTTGAGCATGTCTGCATCACCATGCCCTCGGATACAGGTCGCAGCAGCCCGCGCGGACGTCTGCCGGCGCGGGCGCGAGGCTTGAATTCGTGCGCGCTTTCGAGTACCCCCGAAGGATGCACGTCCGTCCGCGCCCCTGGCTCGCGCTCGTCGTCCTCAGCACCGCATGCGCCACCGGAGGCGAGCCGCAGGCGACCGACTCGGCGAGCTCGCCGTTCTTCACCAACGCGGGCGAGAGCAGCGACACCACCGGGGGCGAGCCCGACACGACCACCACCACCGGGCAGCCCGAGCCGACGTCGACCACCACGACGCAGGGCACCACCGACCCGGGCGAGGTGACGACCACCACCCTCGATCCGACGACGACCGGTTCGACCACCGACCCCGGCACCACCACGGGCACCACCGGCGAGCCGCTCGACCCGTGCCCGCAGATCCGCGTCGTCACCCCGAACGACGTGCTCAACGTCCGGCCGACCCCGTCGACCGCGATGGCCGCGATCGGCACCGTGACCAACGGCTCGGTCCACGACGTCCTGGCGATCGTCCAGGGCGAGAACATCGACGGCGAGGACACGTGGTACCGGATCGACGGCCCGTGGCCCGAGGGCTACGTGTTCGGCAGCTTCGTCGAGTGCATCCCCGAGCAGCGGCCGCCGGACGAGGACGGCTTCTTCCTGCCGCTGCAGTGCGGCACCAGCACCACCGTCACCCAGGGCAATTTCGGCGACTTCAGCCACCAGGGCAACTCGGCCTACGCGTTCGATTTTTCGCTGGCGACCGGCACCCCGCTGGTGGCGATCGCCGACGGCACGGTCAGCAGCCTGTACGGCGACACCAAGCCGGGCGACCCCTGCTACAACGGCGGCGGCCAGGAGTGCAACCCGTACACCAATTACGTGACGCTGCTGCATGGTGACGGCACCGGCTCGGTGTACGCGCATTTGAGCGCCGTCCAGGTCAGCCTCGGCCAGGTCGTCCCGCGCGGCAGCGTCGTCGGCCTGACCGGCTCGACCGGCTGGTCGACCGGCCCGCACGCGCACGTCGCCCGCCAGGAGAATTGCGGCGGCGGCTTCTGCCAGTCGATCGCCGTGTCCTTCGAGGACGTGCCCGACGACGGCGTGCCGGTCACCGGCGAGACCGTCACCTCGCAGAACTGCCCGTGACCGGCATGTATCCGCTCGCGCCGTTCCAGTCGACCGACCGCGCCAAGCTGGACGCCGTGATGCGGGCCTCCCGCTGGCCACGCTGATCTCCGCCGGCGCGCCGTGGCCGGTGGTGACGCAGGTGCCGCTCGTCCTCGACGACCTGCGCGGGCCCCACGGGGTGCTGCTCTGCCGCGAGGCGCAACTGGGCGCGAGCGGACGGGCGTTGCTCGAAGGTTGACCAAGGTTCGACGGCGAGGACGACTACTTCGGGTATGACGACCGTTGCAGGTCGTAGGCTCCGCGAGCTCCGTTCGTTGTGCGTGCGAGGCGACCGCGGCTGCTGCGAACGCGGCGCCACTCCTCGGCCGGGTGGCAGCCTCAAGGCGCGAAAAACCTGCAGTCAGTGTGCACCGCCCGACGAGACCTGCGGTCTCGAGAGCGGCGAACGCGCGGTGAAGTCATGACGAACTCCACGAACTCGACGGGAAGTCGCGCCCGGCAGGGCCACGAGGCCGCACGGGGTCGAGCGCGTCGCCCGGGGAGGCACGCGGTCAGCGGAACAGCAGGACGCCTGGAGCTCCACAGGCACGACTCCAGGTCGAGGCCGCGTGGCAGGTCGGCGGTGCCCCGGGAGGGGGCAGCCGTGGGCGGCGGGCCGAGCTCGAGGCCGACGACGGCGCGTAGTCGAGCGTGCTGACGGCTACGCCACGCTGCTCGGGACGCCGAGGTCGCTGACATCCACCGGTGCCTCCCCGTCGCCCAGCGCCTCTACGCCCTCCTCACCGTCAAGTAGTCGTCGCTACCTGCTCCCGCTCCTTCACCTCCTCCAGCACTCGCCGAGGTGAAGATGGAGGTTCACGAGCAGGAGCAGGAGCTCGTGTCACGAATGCTCTCCGGAATCCCGTGAAAATTCCACCGCGCGGCACTAGCATCCGTGGCGCATGGGTCACCGCGCCAACTTCGTCGTCATCGAGCATCGGGTCGCGCGCGTCTTCGCCGATCAGTGGGCTGCGCTCGAATGCGCGCTCGTGCTCCAAGAAGGGCCCGCGGCTTCGCGCAAGTGGGTGGAGGCACTGGAGGAAGCCGGCGGGCTCATGCCTTCAGGCTTCGCCGAGGCTGGCTTCTTGCTCGACTTCGACGAGGTGGTCATGATGGGATTCGGCGACGTCGGTGCCGACCTGCAGTCTCTCGACGAAGAGAGCGCTGCATGCGCCGCCGCGCTGAATCGCGATCCCGCCAAGTACCTGAGGCACGTCGCGCGGGTGTGGCCGGGCTGGAAGCTGATTTGGGACGAGCGCGGGCTTGCAGCTTTCGCGAAACACCTCCGCAAACGGGATATCGAGGGAATCGATCTCGACCTGGTCGAAGCGGCTTCTGCCAATTATGCGGTCATCACCGTCTCGGTCGACAAGGGCGGAAAAGTGACCTCGTCGAAGCGCCTGCGGAGCGCCGCCCGGAAGCGCAGAGACGAGGAGGCGAACGAGCCCGCCGCCGAGCCCGACCTCAACGACGATTGGGCCGGTGTGATGTACTTCCTTCCCGACGTCGGGTTCATGAGCCGCTCCGACATCGAACGTCACCTCGCCGAGGCTCGTCCTCCGTGGGACGTCGCTCGCACGCGTGCAGTATGCGAGCAGCTCCTCGCGGAAGGTGAGCTCCTTCAAAGCGCGGATGGTCTGGCGCTCGCGCAGAACAACGGCATGAATCGCGACCTGCTCGCGAGGATGGAGCGGCAGGCCAAGGCCGCCGGCGAGGCCACGCCGTCTGCGAAGGCCACGAAGGTGCCGATGAAGCGCTAGCAAGCCGTGGTGGAAGTTCTGGTGAGGCCCGAGGTGCCGGCCGGGTAGGACGGGGTGTTCGTGGGCAGCGGGCGGCTTCTTGTCGACCTCGGCGAGCTCGTGGCAGCGGGGCGATCGCCGCTGCTGCTTGAGCTCCTGCTCGCGCTGCTGCCGGGGCGAGCGCTGGAGGTCGCCGGTGATGGCGATCAGGTAGGCGGTGACGTCGTAGAGCTGTCCGGCGATGCGGGCGCTCTCGAGCGACGGGAACCGCTGTCCGTGATCCCCCTGGGCACGGTGGCCTCAGAGGGACGGAGGCTGACTGCTCAAGCCGAGCTCCCAGCCGCCGTTCTCGCCGCCCCACGGGCGGGTTCGTCGAGACTCGCCGCGACGCCCCGGGGCGGCGGCTGCCGGAGCCGCACGTGGCGGCGGGCGAGCTCACCCGCGAGGAGATCGGCCGCGCGCGGGTGGTCGACTTCGGCCTCGTCACCTGGGGCGACCTCGCCGACGAGCCCACGCAGCCTGGCGACGGCGATATGCACGGGACCCAGGTCCGGCTGACCGCGGCACGTCGCACGGGACGAGATCGACGTGCAGGACACGCCCGCCGCGGACCGCACACTGGATGCGCGCGGCGCGCTCACTTCGCCGCAGAGCGACGGGGGTTTCGCATCATGATGTCGAGCGCCTCCTTGATCGGCTTCGATCGTTCGCGGGCGCGCAGCTCGGCGAGCGGCGCGAGGCGGCCGATCTTCTCGAGCGCGTTCAAGGCCGCGATGGCGACCGTCCTCGCCCCCTCGTAGCCGGGTGTCTCGCGCAGGGCGGCGAGCAGACCGAGCAACCGACGCTCCACCCGTGCGCGCTCCGACTTGAAGCGCACGAGCTGCTCCGCCGCGGCGCAGGCGATGTTCCACGGCTGGCGAACGGAGGCGAGGCGGCTCAGCTTGGCGAACAGCGCGGCCCCGGCCTCGTCGCCGCAGAGAGCGCCGAGGGCCGCCGCAGCCTGCAGGGTGTCCAGCACCGCGTGGCACTCGCTCTGGCTCTGCGTCGAGCGCCGGTAGATCCGCAAGCGGGCGTCCAGGATCTTCGGCAGCGCCGGCGCGACCGAGGAGTCCTTGCGCCGCTGCAGCTCCTTCGCCGCGCGCGTCGCCTCCCAGGGATCGAGCGAGAGGAGCTGCTCGAGCAAGTCCTCCGATGTGAGCGCTGATTCTCTCCGGGGCCGTGACGTTCCCCGCGCAGGCGTGACCATGGCAGTGATCTTATCGTGCGCCCGGCGCCGCCGCGGGGCCGGCTTCAGGGCTCGGCCCGGCGGGGGGCTCCGGGTCGACACAGGAGCCCGGATGCGCTGCGGCGCTGTCTCGACGGCCCTAGCCTGGCAAGCAAGGGCGGTGGACGTAGCCACGTCAGACGTCGAAGAACGGCACCTCGCCGAGGAAGTCCATCTTGCCCACGTCCACGCCGTTGTGGCGGAGGATCGCGTAGGCGGTGGTGGCGTGGAAGTAGAAGTTCGGCAGGCCCAACCTGGCCAGGAAGTCGATGCCCTTGAGCCCCTTTCCCGGCGCGAACGGCAGGGTGACGGTCCGGGTGTCGGCGCCCTCGAATTGCGCGGGCTCGAGGGTCTTCAGCCACGCGATCGTCTTCTCGAGGCGGACGCGCACCTCCTCGATGGTCTTCTCGTTGTCCTCGAAGACAGGCGGCGTCACCCCGGCGAGACGCGCGGCCGTGAACTTGGCCCCGTCGCTCAGGATCTGGAACTGCCTCACGAGCGGGTACTGATCCGGCGCAAGACGTGCTGCGAGGAGCACGTCGATGTCGAACTTCTTTTGCTCGGCAAGGACCCGGGCCTTGGAGAGCCATTGGAGAGCCTGGCCCAGAGTATTGATCAGCTGCGGCACGAAGGGATCGTAGAGGTTCATGATCGTCTCCTTGGTAGACCGGGACGTGTGTAGCACGCGCCGCCGCGTCGACTGACCAGGGCAGCGGTCCCTCCGTCCACGGCGCGATCTCAAGCGGGCAGGTGGGTCGGCGGCCCGGACGACGGACGCTCACGCGCGCAGCGCACGACCGCGAGCAGGCGATCGGGGTCGTGAGCGCCGGCGGAGCGTCGCATGGCCAGGCAGCCGACGACGAGCGCCTGGATGTCGGCGGCGTCGACGTCGAGCCCGCGACCTCGGCGCTCGCGTCGGTGCGCGCGGCCACCGACCCCACGGTCCGCGGCGGTGTCGGCTGTCTCGCCTCGGTCGCGGCGATGATCGGCGCGCAGGCGGTCCTGGGGGCGATCCGCCGAGCGTGCGCGTCACGGCTTCCGAAGCCGAGCTGACGCAGACGTTGTGAGGCGGGTTGTCGCCCTCCCGGGCGTCCCGGGGCGATCGTGGCGGCCTTCGCCACCGCGATCTTTGGTGCTCGCTCGGCGAACAAGGAGAAGCAGGACCTCATGGACGCGAAGGTCCGCGAGCAGCGACACCGACTGGCACAGGCTGGGGTGGAACGCGGCGAGCGACGAATTCCGACGGCTGTCCTGGGACCTCGCGGGGGCGCGCGTGGTCCAGAAGATCAAGTCGTACCAGGGGCGCGAGGCTCGAATGGTAGGCGCCGCTGCGCCTTGGGACATTGAGGGCGGGCCGTCCTACCGCGATGCGCGATACAGACGCAGGCCCAGGCACTCGAGCCCGAGCAGCAGAGCGAACCACGCCGTCGCCGACCACGCGGCGTCCCACAGCGCACGGGTGAGCAGCGGGTGCGGGTCGCGGAGCTGCATGAACGCGGCGACGCAGCCCGCGACGAGCGGGACCGTGAGCAGGGCCAGCAGCCGCCGCGCCGCGTCGGCGCGCTCGCCCGGCTCGCTCGCCGCGAGCGCGGGGGCCGTGGCCCGGCGGAGGTACGCGACCACGACGACCAGGCCGAGCACGCCCGAGAGATGCTGCAGCGCCCGCGACAGCAGGACCGTGTGACCGAGCAGCGAGACGGTCGTCGTCGGATACAGCGCCCGCGCCGGCCACATCCACGCGTGGGTGAAGCCGTCCCAGAGCTGATGCGTCGCGGCGCCGACGAGCAGCGCGAGCAGCACGAGCAGCCAGGCGCCGAACGTGCGAGGGAGGGGGCGCGGGCCGAGGAGGCGGGCGAGGGTCGGGCGGGCGCGCGCCGGCGACGACGCGACAAGCCACGGGCCGACGACCGGCAGCAGCAGCGCCTCGACGTAGAGGAACGCGAGGAGGCCGGCCGGCAGGCAGGAGCTGAGCAGCCCGCGGGGGTGGTGCGCGGCCGCGCCGAGCGTGCCGACGAGGTAGACGAGGTCCGGCGCGGTGCTACCCAGGACCAGCGCGTTGGCGGGCAGGCGCCGGGCGCCGCGCAGGTGCAGCAAGGGAAGGACCGCGGCGGCGTGCGAGGGAAGGTCAGGGGCATGCCGGTTCGGGTCGACGGTCGCGGGAGTCTCGCACGGCCGGGCGCGCGAGAACACCGCGCGGCGAAGCGCGTCCGCCGGGTGCTGCCGCGCGCGTCGGGCCAACTGGTCGGGCTGGCCGTCGCGCCCGGACACTTCCTCGCCGTCGCGACCGCCGGCAACAAGTTCAAGATCGACTTCGTGCCGTGGTCCGAGCTGGCTGGCTGAACGAGGACAACAACGGCCGCGACGGGCGCGCGCCCGCTCGCGGCGCCGGTCGGCCGCGTCGAGTCGCGCGCACCGACACGCGGAGGCCCATGTCGCGGCCAACGAGACCCGGAGGGGCCGCGCTCCGATTCGCCGTAGGTCGCGCACGCGGGCCGGCGCTCCCGTGACGAGGAGTTCTTGCAGCAGACTCAGGAGCGGCTGGAGAAGCTTCAGGGTGAACAGCGACGGCTCCACGACCGGCTGGCGACGGATTTTCGGCAGATGCAGGGCCTGCGGATGGGGCTCGGCATCCTCGCCGGCTCCCTCGCGCTCGGACTCGGGTTGAGCGTCGGCTCGAGTTGCTCGTCGGGGTCGCCGCCGGACGCCTGGGGGTGGTGCAGGGCCCGTCGGGGTCGCCCACGGCCATGCGGCCGGGCCTACTCGAGGAGGTCGTCGCGGCGATCTCGACGGTGATGGATCGCCGGAAATCCTGGCGGTGACTCGCAGCGAGGTGACGGACGGAGCGGCCACGTTGCAAGTGGGCGTGCCGGCGATTTTCAAATTGGCCCAGGACAAGGGCGAAGCGCAGGCGCGGCTCGCCGCCCGACCCCCTGGCGAAGGTGACGCAGACCGACCTGCTGCCGCTGCTCACCGCCCTGCTCGCGCCCGAGAAGACATGACCTTCAGGACAGGTCCGACCCGCCGTCGCGGCGGGCCGCGGGGCCGTGACGAGGTGGTGCAGATCGATCTGCTGCCGCCGAAGGCCTGACTTTCGGATCATGCAGGAGGCGTCCGCCGCGGCATGCGCCCGGGAGCAGCTCACTGCACCCACCTCACCATTCATCACAGGACCGCTGCGACGTCGGCAGCTCGCTCGCCTGACCTCCCCGAATCGGCGCAGGCCCCACGCGTTCACCGTCCGCCCTCGGCGTCGCCGCTCGCTCGCGTCGGCGGGCCATCTTCGCCTCGCTTTCACAGGCGAACGGCGTCGGCCGCCTGTCCCGCCGCGCGTCGTTCGTGGCGGGTCACCGCGACCGGATTAGCTTCGAGACATGGCCGATGCATCCACGGGTCTTCGTCGCGGGCGGACGGCTCGCCGCTCGCTCGCCGCGACCTCGGGGGTCGTCGTCGGGCTGTCCTTCGTCGCCGTCGCCGCCGCTTCGCCGGGCGCCGCGGCGTCCCCTGATTCATGCGCCGCCTGGCTCGCGCAATGGAGCGAACACGCCGCCGCACGCGGCTATGTGCTGACGCCGGGCGCGAGCGGCATCACCGGCCTCGACGGGGTTGGGAACACGCTCCAGGCCGACTGTGCGGCCGATCGCGCGCTCATGTCATTCGCCGCCCCCGACGCCACCCACGTCCGCGTCGAATGGTCCGCGGCGGCGCTGACGGTGCGCGGCGAATTTCCGGGCGTCGGCCGCGTCGACCAGAGCTGGGACGCCGCGAGTCACCGCCTGCGTCACACCGCCGAAGTCGGCGCCGCCGCGGCCGCGGTCGAGTTCGATCCGGCGACCGGCGATTGGCTCGTCGACGGCGACCCCGACGCCCTCAACGCCGCCCTCGAACCCGTGCTGATCGCCTCGACCCCGTGGCGCGACGCCTACTTCGTGATCCACGCCATCACCGGCGTGTGGGACAGCGGCCTCGAGCGCGACGAGGCCGGCCTGCAGGCCGCGCTGAGCCTGGCGCTCCCGCCCAGCGTGTGCCAGGACGTCGACAAGGGCAGCGTGAAGAAGGACTGCGGCGCCACCATCGGCATCTGCGCGGCCGCCTATTTCTGGAAGCCGCTCACCGCCGCCTGCCTCGCCTCCGGGGCCAAGTGCCTGGCGGCCTTCAAGTGCTGGAAGAGCGATTGCTCGGGCGACGGCAAGCAATGACCCACCTCCCCGCCCCGCGATCCCTGCTCGATCGCCCGCAGCGGCTCGGCGTGCTGCCCACCTTGTGGTTCTGGAACGACGCCGGCCGCCAGTGGTTGCTCCTCCCGCTCGTCCTCGCCACCGCCGTCCCGGTGGCGATCGGCGTCCAGTGGGTCGTCCTGCGTTACCCGGCGCTGTCCTCGCCGCTGCTGCTGCTCATCGTCCTCTATCCATTTTTGTTGATGGGCCTCGTCGAACGGCACGTCCGCCGGCGACTCGTGGCACCTCGCCCGCCGCGGCCTGCCGTCACCCGTCCGCCGCCGTCGCTCGCGCGGACCGTCCCGCTGTGGGTCGCCGCCACCTGCGCCCTGCTGCTCGCGCTGGCGAGCTCGGAGAGCCGCAGCGCCCTGGTGATCGCCGCGCTCGCTGGCGGCTCGCTCGCGGTCGCCCTGGTCCCGCACACCTGGCGCGCGCTCGACCGGGCCGCGAGCGGCGACGACCGCCCGCCGCTGCCGCCCCGACGCCCGAGCTGAGTCCCCGCGCATTTCGTGGTCCGGCGCGGTGCGAATCACATCACTGCGCGAATTCACATTACCCACGATTCACGCCGCTCGCGGGCAGCAATTGAACCGGTGGCACACGTCCGCGTTCGGGTCCGTCAGCCCCGGCGAGCAACGCGCCTCGACGACCCCCTTTTTGACACAATCGCACGACCAGCCGCCCTCGCTGGCGGGCTGGCACTGGACCCGCTCGTCCTTCGTGTCCCGGGCGCAGGCTGCGATCACGTCCCCCGGCCTCGCGGGAGTGCTGTAAACCGCGGCGATGGCGGCCAACGCACGCTCTCGATGTTCTCCAGCCCGGACATGTCGAGGACGACGTGACGCCGCCCCTCGGCGACCAGTGCGTCCGTCAGCGCCTTGAATTCCGCGACCGAGTGCTCATCGAGGTGGCCGCTGAGGAAGAGCGTACTCTCGTCGCCGTTGTCGCTGCCGGTGAAGGGCACCGCACCCAGGTCACCCGCCCGGCGGCACGAACGCGACGCCGCGACGCGCCGCTCGCCCGCGCGCGTCCGCAACCCGCCGCGCGCCCGCGCGGCGTCAGCCCTCGCGCGGCACGAAGGCCGTGTCGGCCAGCTCGCCCTCTTCGAAGCCGAAGAAGATCCGCATCTGCTTCTCGAGGAAGTCGCGGCCCTCCTTCGACTGCAGGTCGAGGCGGTACGTGTTGATGAACTTGGGCGACTCGCGGATCCACATCTGCCACGCTTGCAGGCTGATGTTGTCGTAGAGCAGCTGGCCGAACTCGTTGGGGAACGGCTTGAACGGCAGGGCCGGCAGGTCCTGCTTCAGCTTCTTGCAGTGGACGATGCGGGGCGTGTTCATGGCGTCTCCGTCAGAGCCTTGCGGACGGTGTCGACCGCGTCGGCGATCTTGATGCGTTCCTGGCGGCGGTCGTCGCGGTAGCGGATCGTGACCGTCTCGTCTTGCAGCGTCTGCGTGTCGACGGTGAGGCAGTACGGCGTGCCGACCTCGTCGTGGCGGGCGTAGCGGCGGCCGATCGCGTGCTGCTCGTCGTACTTGGCGTTGACGCCGGCGCCGAAGAACGCCTCGACCACCTTGCGCGCGACCTCCGGCATGCCGTCCTTCTTGACCAGCGGCAGCACCCCGACCTTGATCGGCGACAGGCGCGGGTGCAGGCGCAGCACCGTGCGCGCGCCCTTGCCGTCGGCGTCGCCGGGCTCCTCGTCGTAGGCGTCGCACAGCGCGGCCAGGACCCCGCGCGTGGCCCCGGCGGCCGGCTCGACCACGTGCGGCACGTAGTGGCGGCCGGGCTTGCCGGTCTCGGGGTCGACGGCCTCGGGGTCGAAGTAGGTCAGCTTCTTGCCGGACCCGGCCGCGTGGGCCTTGAGGTCGTAGTCGGTGCGGCTGGCGATGCCCTCGAGCTCGTCCCAGCCCCACGGGAACTTGTACTCGACGTCGTAGCAGCCGTCGGAGTAATGGGCGAGCTCGTCGTCGCCGTGCTTGCGGAAGCGGAGGTTGTCGGCCTTGATGCCGATCGACCGCCACCACTTCATGCGCTCGTTCATCCAGTAGTCGAGGTACTTCGGGCCCTCGCCCGGCGGCACGAAGTACTCGCACTCCATCTGCTCGAACTCGCAGGAGCGGAAGATGAAGTGCTCGACGGTGACCTCGTTGCGGAAGCTCTTGCCCATCTGGGCGATGCCGAACGGGACCTTGAGCGACAGGCTCTGCTGCACGTTCAGGAACTGCACGAACATCGCCTGCGCCGTCTCGGGCCGCAGGTACACCGACGACGCCGCCAGCGCGCCCTCGACCTTGGCCCGCAGCGCCTTGTCGTCGGCGCCCTCGGCCATCGCCTTGCGGACGATGTCGACGACGTCGCCGATCGGGTCGACCGGGCCGAGGCTGGTGCGGAACATCAGGTTGAAGCGGCGCTCGTCGCTCATGAACGGCGAGCCGCAGTTCGGGCACACGTAGCCGGCCGCGCCGGCCTTGGCGCCGGTCAGCGTGCTGCCGTCGCGCTGCAGCTTGACCCCCGCCTCGGTCAGCTTCTCCTGCGCCGCCTTGGCCCGGCCCTTGTCGCCGAGGGTGATCGGCGCGTCCTCGCCTTCGGCCTTGCGCGGGGCCTTGTCGGCCCGGAAGCGCTCGCCGCAGACCTTGCAGTCGACCAGCGGGTCCGAGAAGTTGGCGAGGTGGCCGCTCGACTGCCACACCTCCGGCCGCATGATGATCGACGCGTCGATGCCGACCACGTCCTCGCGGCTGTGGACCATGAAGCGCCACCACTCGCTCATCAGGTTGCGCTTCAGCTCCGCGCCCATCGGGCCGTAGTCGTAGGCGGAGCGCAACCCGCCGTAGATCTCGGAGCTCTGGAACACGAAGCCTCGTCGCTTGCAGAGCGACACGATCTTGTCCATCAGGTCCGGTTTCTGGCTGTCGTCCATGGCGGCCGCGAGGTGTAGCACAGGCCTCCGGCCAGGCGCTACGGCCCGACCGGGACCTCGCCGGGGCTGTCGGCGGCGGCGGCGGCCTGGCGGGCGACCAATCTTGCGTAGACCCCGCCCCGCGCCAGGAGCTCGGCGTGGCGCCCGGTCTCGGCGATCCGGCCGTGGTCGAGGACGACGATCCGGTCGGCGTCGCGGATCGTGCTGAGGCGGTGGGCGATGACCAGGGTCGTCCGTCCGCGCTGCAGCACCTCGAGCGCGCCCTGGACCAGGTGCTCGCTCTCGGCGTCGAGCGCCGAGGTCGCCTCGTCGAGGATCAGCACCTTGGGGTCGCGCAGCAGCGCGCGCGCGATCGACACCCGCTGCCGCTGACCGCCGGACAACTTGACCCCGCGCTCGCCGACCACCGTGTCGTAGCCGAGAGGGAACTCGCGGATGAACCCGTCGGCGTTGGCCGCCCGCGCCGCCGCCTCGATCTCCGCGTCGGTCGCGTCGAGCCGCCCGTAGCGGATGTTGTCGCGGATCGTCCCGCTGAACAGCACCGGGTCCTGCGAGACCATCGCCATCGCCCCGCGCAGGTCTTCGAGCCGCAGCGCCCGCAGGTCGTGGCCATCGAGCAGGATCGCCCCCGCCGTCGGGTCCCAGAAGCGCAGCACCAGCCGGCCCAGCGTCGTCTTGCCCGAGCCCGACGAGCCGACCAGCGCGCACACCTCACCTGGCCGAATGTGCAGGTCGATATCGCGGACGACGGCGACGTCGCGGTCGCCGTAGGTGAAGGAGACGCCGACGAAGCGGATCTCGCCGGCCACGACGGGGTTCGGCACCGGCGCGGGCGGGTCGGCGATGTCGGGCGGGGTGTCGAGGATCTCGAAGATCCGCGCCGTCGCGCCGAAGGTCGACTGCAGCCCGCCGAGCAGCTCGGCCAGCGCGCCGACCGAGCCGGCCACCATCAGCGTGTAGAAGATGAAACTGGTCAGCTCGGCGGCCGTGATCTCGCCCTCGATCACCATGCTGCCGCCGAGCCAGAACAGCCCCGCGATCGCGGCGAAGGCGAAGAAGCTGATCACCGCCGCGAACCAGCTGCGGGCGATCGCCCGCTTGATGAACAGCCCGAAGGTCGACTCGATCGCGCCGCCGTAGCGCCGCACCTCGAATTCCTCGCGCGTGAACGCCTGCACCGTCTCGATCGCCGCCAGCCCCTCCTGCAGCGCGCCGCTGGCGGTCGCCAGCTCGTCCTGGGCCTTGCGGCTGAGCTCGCGGATGATCCGGCTCCAGTAGTTGGCGGCGATCATCAACGCCGGCACCACCGCCAGCATCGCCGCCGTCAGCTTCCAGTTCATCCAGAACAGCACCGCGATCCCGCCGACCAGCGTCAGCACGTTGCGCAGGAAGATGCTGAGGTCCTGGCCGACGGTGCTCTGCAGGCGCGTGACGTCGTCGGACAGCCGCGACAGCAGCTCGCCGGTGCGCGTGCGGTGGAAGAAGCTCTGCGGCATGACCGCCAGGTGGCGGTAGAGCGCGATCCGCAGGTCCGCGACGACCCGCTCGCCGAGCCAGGTCATCAGGTAATGGCGGAAGAACACGAACACCGCCTGCGCCAGGAACACCGCCAGCAGCAGCACGGTGTTGTCGCCGAGCTCGCGGTACGCCGCCTCGGTGTCGGCCGCGGCCGCGTTGGTGAACGCCGCCTCGGCCAGCGCGCCGAAGTAGTACGGGTACACCAGCCCGAGCCCCGCGGCGATCACGAGGCACACCAGCGCCGCGACGAGCCGGCCGGTGTACGGGCGCGTGTACGAGAAAACCCGCCGAAGTCGCTCGACGGGTTTGATCTTCTGTTCGGGTGCGGTCGCGCCCGCGCCTGCGGGCGGCTGGAGCACGGTCGCAGGGCTCGGCGGCTGGGCCATGAGGAACCCCGAGCCTAACACGTCACCGCCGCCGCCTGACGGCCGGCGAGCGCGCGCCTCGGCCGCGCGCACGCGGGCTCACTTGCGCAAACGGAGCTTGCCGGTGAGGCCGGTCAGCTTGATCTCGAGGCCGCCCCTCGTGGTCTGCATGAAGACGACGTGGTTGCCGTTGGCGAAGTCGATCGTAACCTGCTCGCCGCCGTCGGCGACGGTGACGTTGCCGGCGGGGAACGAGCCCGGCACGTCCTCCAGCGGCGACTCGCCCGGCATCGCCAGCATCTCGTTCGACGACTCCTGCACGTCGATGATGCCGTTGACGATGATGTTGTGAATCATGTCCATCATGCCCGTGATCGTCCCGCTGTTGTGGTCGTCGACCGTGAACGGGAAGCCGACCGTGAACGGATCGGGCCCGGTGATCACGAGGTCCTTGATCACCAGCTTGACGTTGACGATGAACGGGATGTCGCACTCGAGCTGCGGCGTGTCGGCGATGTTGATGGTGGCCGCGTAGATCTTGCCCGTGCCCTCGTCGTCGAGCGAGACCTCGACCTGGCCGCCGGTCACGACCATGTTGACCGGGAACTGGCACATGGCGATGAGCTGCGACGCGGTCGCGTTGGTCGCCAGGGTGTTGAACTCGGGCGGCGCGCCGTCGGCGATGGTGAAGGTCAGCGGCGCGTCGCACACGTTGCCGACGCTGTTGCCGTCGAAGTCGAGCTGGTTCGGGTTGGCGTCGCAGCGACAGTTGTCGTCCTTGTTGGCGATCGTGTCGCCGTCCTCGTCGGCGTCGTCGGCCGGCGCGTCGCAGTCGCCCGGCATCACCCCCGTGGTCGTGCTCGTCGTCGGAGTGGTGGTCTCCGGCTCCCCCGTGGTGGTGGTCGTCGTCGTGTCGTCCGTCGTCGTCGTGGTCGTCGTCGGGTTGTCCACCGTCGTCGTCGAGGTCGTCGGGTCGGTCGACGTCGGCGTGTCCGTCGTGCCCGTCGACGTATCCGTCGCCGAGGTGTTGCCGTCGTCGCCGCACGCGGCGCCGAGCAGGATCAACGAGGAAAGCAAGGAGGTATGCAGACGGGAGAGCATTCCTGCCTTTTATCACAAGCCCGTCGCGCGCGAAATTTCTCCAGGGTTCGCCCGGCCCGGACATGGCGCCGGAGGCCCGTTTTCCGGCCCGCGCCCTCGCCGGCCGGCGCCGGACCTCTGTTCGGGGCCCCTCGGCCTCGCCTGCGGGAGACGGCCGCCGGCGTGGATCCACGAGCATTCTCGCCGTTCGGGCGAAGGCCACGCGGCGACTGCGGCTCCGCCGGTGCGCGCGAGGGTCGACCTTCGCGGGCTCGGGCCGACCACTTGCCGCGGCGCATGTCCCTCGGCGGCCCAAGCATCGGCCGATCTCCCTGACCGCTCCCCGGCGACCGGGTCGCGCGCCCGGGGTCGTGACAGTGGGTTCCTTCGCCCGCGCGACGCCGGCCTCGCCCTTCGCCGCAGCGCGGGCCCGCCGATGAGCGCGCGACATCGACGACGACGCCGCTCGCGCCGCTCGACAGCCGCGCGTGATCGCCTCGCGCGCGACGTGTCGGACCGCGACGACGTCGACGCCGCGGGGTGGCCTGGTTCATACGGCTGCTTACATTCGCGACGAGTCGCGAGCCCCTCGCTGGCTCGCGCGTCGACCGACCTGAAGCGCCTCGTTCGGCGCTGCGAGCGGCCTCGCGGGCGTTCTCGAAATTCGTGGTTGTCTGTCCCACTGGCCACGGCCGATGCGGTCGCCAGCAACTCGAGTAGCCACCTCTCCTGCCGTTCGTGACAACACATGTAATTTCGAAGCGTTGACGTTCGCGAAACCTGGCACATGCTTCGCTAGTCGAAGAGACAAGTAAGGAGCCCCTGTCATGGACGCACTCGCTTTTATCGCCCTCTTCGGCCTCATCCTCCCCGCGGTCGCGGCCGCGACCTCCGAGGTCCGCGACCGGATCGAGAGCAACCGGCTCCACCGCGAGGTGCTGCGCACCTTCGCGGTCGCGAAGTCCGAGTGAGGCCGAGATTTTTCAATCCGCACGGGTGACTTCGTCCCCCCCTGATCGTCCCCGTGCATCCACCGACGCCCGCGAGCCGCAAGGCTCGTGGGCGTCGCCCTTTCTCGCGCACGCGGCCCGCGTCGCGGCGCCACCTTCTCCATCGTGACATTCCGACGCCCGCGGCCTCACGGCTCGCGGGCGTCGCCGTCTTGGCGCACGCCGCCCGGCTCGCGCGCCACTTTCTCCTCGTGACATGCCGACGCCCGCGGACCTCACGGCTCGCGGGCGTCGCCTTCTCTTCGCGCGTGCGTCAGCTCGCCTGGCGCGCGGCGACCTCGCGGCGGTTGTCGCCGAGCACCGTCGAGATCGTGCGATCGATCCACGCGCCCAGCGGGCTGTGGACCAGGCGATCGGCCATCCGCCGCACTTGCGGGACCTGCACCCCGCGGGCGAGCGCCTCGCCGGCCCAGAACTTCGGCAGCATCGCCGCGGCCAGGCGCGCCCGGTAGCTCGCGGTCGCCAGCATCGACAGCCCGCGCTCGCGCTGGAAATGGCGCGTGACCACGTCGGCCGCGATGCAGCCGCTCTCGAGCGCGAAGCCGATGCCCTCGACCGTGCCCGGCGAGACCAGGCGAGCCGCCTCGCCGACCCAGACCGCGCGCGCCTCGGCGACCGGCCCGACGCGGTTGGTGATCACCGCCGGGTGGCCCATCCACTTGCCGACCTGCTCGGCGTCGCGGAGCCCGTCGCCCCAGTGTTCGTCGAGCAGCTCCTGGAACAGCGCCTTGAGGCGACCGGCCTCGGGCGCGTTCTCGGGGATCGTCAGGCCGATGTTCACCACCTCGCCGGGCTCGGGGAACATCCACGCGTAATAGCCGGACAGCCGGCGGTCCCACACCATGTGGGCCGTGCGCCCGTTGTAGGGCGTCCCGCGCCACCAGCCCATGATCGTGCGGATCGTCGTCTTCGGGTGCTCGTCGCGCGAGAACCGCGACGGCGAGCCGTCGGCGCACACCACCAGGTCCGCCTCGATCTCGCCGCTCTCGGCCTTGACCCCGCGGACCTGGCCACTCGGGTCGCGCAGCAGCTCGAGCACCTTCGTGCCCTCGCGCAGCTCGGCGCCGTGCTCGGTCGCCGCGCGCACGATCCCGTGGTCGAGCTCGACGCGGGGCACCACCCACGCCTCGATGCCCGCGTGCAGGCTCTGCTCGCCGCCTTCCGGCCCGCGCACCAGCATCGTGTCGATCACCCCGTGCTGCGGCGCGAACCGCTCGCGCAGCCCGAGCTTGACCAGCACGTCGAGCGCGTGCGGCGACAGCCCGCTGCCGCACACCTTGATGCGCGGGTACTGCGACTTGTCGAGCACGAGCACCTCGAACGCGCCGGTGCGAGCGAGCGATAGAGAACAGGCGCCTCCCGCAGGACCCGCGCCGACGACGATGACTCTTGGCTTTCGCATATGCGTGGACGCTAATCCAACGCCGCCCGGGGTGGGAGGCCGCTCGCTGCCCCGAATGCGATCGAGGTCACAACATCGACCCGACGGGGATTGTCAGATGGGGGCGACGATGTGCCGCCGCAGGCTTTCCGGCGCGTGCCCCGGGGATTGCCGCGGCCTCAACCCTGCGTGTCGAGGCCCAGCGTCGGGGGCCCGCCGGGCGGCGACTCGGGAGTCTCGGGGGTGACCAGGGCCTCGCGGACCCACCGGCCGACATCGCCGGGACCCACGGGTGGAAATCCGCGGCGCGCCGCGTGCAGGCGCAGGGACAGCTCCGTGAGGTCGACGAACCGCTCGGCGGGTTGCTTGGCCATGCTGCGGCGGAGCAGCTCGGGCAGCGGGCTGGGCAGCGCCGCGAGCTCGGGGTCGTCGGGCAGCGGCATGCGGCGGATGTTCTCCATCGTCGCCAGCGGCCCGGGGCCGTCGAACGGCCGGCGGCCCAGCAGCAGTTCGTGCAGCGTCACCCCGAGCGCGAACTGGTCCGAGGCCGCGGTCACGGCCTCGCCGGCGACCTGCTCGGGCGACATGTACGCGAACTTGCCCTTGACCATCCGCCCCCACGTGATGTCGCGCAGCGCCGTCGCCTTGGCGATCCCGAAGTCGGCCAGCTTGATGTCACCTGTCCGCGAGACCAGGATGTTGCCCGGGCTCACGTCGCGGTGGACGAGCCCCAGCGGCCGCCCGAGCTCGTCGGTCAGCGCGTGCACGTAGGCCAGCGCGTGCGCCACCTGCTCGGCCAGCCACAACGCCAGCGGCAGCGGCAGCGGCCTTCGGGCCAGCAGGGCCGCCAGGTCGGCGCCGTCGACGAAGTCCATGACCACGAAGTAGGCCCCGAAGTGCAGCCCGAGATCGTGCACGTGGACCAGGCCCGGGTGGCTGAAGCGCGCCCCGATCTTCGCCTCCGCGATCAGCAGGCGCTCGATCTCCGCGCGGCCGCGGTGCTCCGGGCGCAGCAGCTTGAGCGCCACCTGCTTCTCGAACCCGCTGGCCCCGTAGCGCAGCCCGAGCAGCACCTCCGCCATCCCGCCCTGGCCGATCCGGCGCACGACGCGATACGGCCCGAGGGTCGCGGGGAGCGGCTCGCTCACGAGGAGCCAGACTACGCGATGTCGCGCCCCCTGTCTCCTCGTCCGCCGGCCCGCTCTTTCGCGGCAAAAAGGCCGCTATGCTGCCCCCGTGAGCTCGACCGTCGCCACCGTCGCCCTCGGCCACCCCGACTTCCCGGCCAGCGACGCTCGCCCCGGGCGCTGTCAGGTGGTCGTCGTCGAGGGCCCGGACATGGGCCGCGCGGCCGCGATCGCCGGCGCCCCGGTCGTCGTCGGCACCGACCTCGCGTGCGACCTCGTGCTACGCGACCCGCGGGTGTCGCGGAAGCACCTGCGCATCGAGACAGGTCCCGAAGGACAGTTCCTGCTCGCCGACCTCGGCAGCAAGAACGGCACGCTCTACCAGGGCGCCGCCGTCGGCCGGCTCGCCGTGCCCGCGGGCGCGGTGCTGCGGGTCGGCCACACGACCTTGCGGATCCAGCCGGAGCCCGCGGCGCTGGCGCTCGAGCCGAGTCGCAGCCGCCGCTTCGGCGACCTGGTCGGCGAGAGCCTCGTCATGCGCGAGGTGTTCGCCGTGCTCGAGCTGGCCGCCGCCAGCGACGTCGCCATCCTCCTCGAGGGCGAGACCGGCACCGGCAAGGAGGTCGCGGCGCGGGCGATCCACGGCGCCAGCGCCCGCGCCCGCGCCCCGTTCGTCGCGCTCGACTGCGGCGCCCTGCCCGAGTCGCTGGTCGAGAGCGAGCTGTTCGGCCACGTCAAGGGCGCCTTCACCGGGGCGATGCAGGCCCGCCGCGGCGCCTTCGCCCGCGCCCACGGCGGCACCCTCTTCCTCGACGAGCTCGACAGCCTGCCGCTGGCATTGCAGTCGCGCCTGCTGCGGGCGCTCGAGGCCCGCACCGTCCGCCCGGTCGGCGGCGACGACGAGGTCGCCGTCGACGTCCGGGTCGTCGCCGCCAGCCAGCGCGACCTGGCCGCCGCCGTGGCCGCCGGCGCGTTTCGCCCCGACCTCTACTATCGCCTCAGCGTCCTCCGCGTCGCCCTCCCGCCGCTGCGCGCCCGCCGCGAGGACCTCGCCGTGACCGCCCGCGCCCTCCTGGCCGCGCGCGGCTTCGAGGCCGGCGACATCGACGGCCCCGGCCTCGCGCGCCTGGCCGCCCACGACTGGCCGGGCAACGTCCGCGAGCTGCGCAACACCCTCGACCGCGCCCTCGCCCTCTCGCCCGCCGCCCGCCGCTTCGCCGACCTCCGCCTGGATGTCCCCGGGGACAGCTCGGCCCAGGACGAGCTCAGCGTCCGCGCCGACCTCCCCTACGCCGAGGCCAAGCAGCGGCTGCTGCACGCGTTCGAGCGCAGCTACCTGCGCGACCTGCTCGCCCGCAGCGACGGCAACATCTCCGCCGCCGCCCGCACCGCCGAGGTCGACCGCAAGCACCTGCGCACCCTCCTGCGCAAGCACGGCCTCGTGCCCGACGGCGGCGTCGACGACTGAGGACATGTCCATCTGAACATGCCTTTCCAGGCATGTCCTCCCGGGCATGCTCGATCGAACACCCGATCGAGCGCGAGCAGCTCTCCCACCACCCATCCTCACCCCGTCATCGCGATCACGATCGCCGTGATGTTGTCGCGCGACCCGGCGAGGAACGCCTCGTGGACCAGCCGCTCGCACACCTCCTCGACCGGCCCGGCCCCCAGCAGCGCCGCGATCGTCTCCGGCGGCAGCGGCCCCGTCAGCCCGTCGGTGCAGAGCAGCAGACGGTCGCCGGCGCGCAGCTCGACGCGGTGCAGCTCCGGCCGCTCCTCCTCGTGCGGCCCCAGCGCCCGCGTGATCACGTTCGCGTACCCGAACTCCGCCAGCGGCGGCACCGCGACCCCGCCCTCGCGCAATTGCTCGTACAGCGAGTGATCGCGGGTCAGCTGCGCGAGCACCGGCCCACCTGTCTCTTCGCGCAGGCGGTACACCCGGCTGTCGCCGAGGTGGGCCACGATCGCCGAGCGCCCCAGCAGCGACACCAGCGCGATCGTCGAGCCCATGTCGCGCAGCGAGCCCTGGCGGCCCTCGCAGATCCGCCGGTTCGCCAGGCGGATCGCCGCGTCGACGCGGTTTTCCGCCAGGGTCAGCGACGGGTCCAGCCCGTAAGGCCAGGTCGCCTCGGCGTCGACCGCCACGTGCTGAAAGAACTCCGCCAGCGACTCGACCGCCAGCCGGCTCGCCACCTCGCCGCCGGCGTAGCCGCCCATGCCGTCGGCCACGGCGAACACCCCCTCCACCGGGTCGAGCAGATAAGCGTCCTCGTTGTGTTTGCGGCGACCGACGAACGTGTGCGCGCTGGCGGTGAAGGCATGCATGCCCTCCACCTTCCAAGCCGCGCGCCGCGGCCAACCCCGCGAAAGCCCACGCCCGCCTGGCGACCGCCCACCCCACCCGGCGTGCCCCTGTCCAGGAAGGCTGGTGACTCGCCACCTCAGCGCGGAGGCCGCAGCGCCAGGTCCCGCCCCAGCTTGTCGACCAGCGCCTCCGCGAGCCCCGGCACGTGCACCTCGGCCCACCCCGCCAAAAGCCCAGCGAATGCCGCCAACTCCGCCTCCACCGCCCCCAGCGCCGCGCGCAGCCGCTCCGGCGCCACGAGACACTCGGCCGAATCCTCATAGCCGAACGCGATCGACCCCGACGCCGTCCGCGTCACTCGCAGCATCGGGTCATGCCCGCCCCACGGCTCCGGCCCGCCGTCGAGGAACGCGAGCCACTCGCGCCACTGCTCGAGCCCCGCGCAGCACTGCGGCGTCACCACCACCACCCCCTCGACGGTCACCTCGATCCCCCCGCCGACGGTCACCTGATCGAGGTCGAGGATCCGCCGCACCTCCGCCACCGCCGACGCCTCGACCTCGTCGTCGCCGGCGCGCCCGAACGACGCGATCGCCGCCATCACCGTCCCGACCTCGAGTCGATCCAGCGCACCCGTCAGGGCGATCGTGCGGAGGAATTCCCCGCGTCGATACGGGTGGATCGACGTCGACGGCGCCACGAAGTCGGCGCGTCGTTCTTCGGTCGGCAGCGCCCCGATCCAGTGCGGCCACGGCCACGCCTCGCTCACCGCGTGCGAGCGCACCACCACCGCGTGACACGCGAATTCCGTCGGGCGATGGTAGGCGTTCGCGGACTTTCGGTAAAGCCGCCGCCCCGCGTGTGACGGCCGCGTCGCGAGCACGCCGGCCGCCGATGTTATCCTCGCTCCCCGTGGCTCCCCCTCGCATCGTCCTCGCCGCCGCTTCCCTCGTGATCGCCTGTCACGACGCCGGGCCCGCCGGTGCGTCTGCGAGCAGCACCACCGCCGAAGCCACCACCACGACCTCGACGACCACCACCGGCCCCGTCACCACCGGCGCCCCGCTCACCACCAGCGACGGCCCCAGCACCACGACCGCCGGCGGCCTCACCACCTCGACCACCACCACCACCGGCGACGACACCACCACCGGCGGCCTCGCGCGCTGCCCCGTCGTCGCTCCGCCGGCGCAGGTCGGCATCGTCGCCGACGACCAGATCTACGAGACCTCCGGGCTGGTCGCCAGCCGCGCCCAGCCCGGCGTGTTCTGGCTGCACAACGACTCTGGCGACGGCCCGCGCTTCTTCGCCGTCGACGGCGACGGCGCGCGCCTCGGCACCTTCGAGGTCGACGGCGCGGTGGCGATCGACTGGGAGGACATGTCCTCCGGGCCAGGTCCTACCGAGGGCGAATGGCTGTACTTCGGCGACATCGGCGACAACCCCGAGGTGCGGCCCTCGATCACCGTCTACCGCGTCCCCGAGCCCGACGCCGCGGCCGCCGGCGGCGCGACCGTCAGCGTGAGCGGCGTCGAGGCGATCGAGCTGGTCTACCCGGACGAGCCGCACAACGCCGAGACGCTGATGGTCGACCCGCAGACCGGCGACCTGGTGATCGTGGCCAAGGGCGATCCGACCCGGATCTTCCGCCTCCCTGGCCCGGTCGCCGCGGGCGGCCCGTACACCCTCGAGGAGGTCGCGCCGGTCCAGTTCCCGGCCGTCGTCGCCACCGGCGGCGACATCTCGCCCGCCGGCGACTTCATCGCCGTCCGCACCTACGCCCAGGCGTTCCTGTGGCTGCGCCCGCCCGGTGCCACCATCGCCGACGCCTTCGCCGGCGCGCCATGCCCGATCGCTCTCGCCATCGAGCTCCAGGGCGAGACCCTCGCCATCGCCCCCGACGCCTCCGGCTATTATACGATGAGCGAGGGCGACGCCGTCCCGCTGTGGTGGTACGCGTTCGAATAGTGGCATGCACTATCGGACATGTCCTGACAAGCATGTCCAACTTTCAGCGCGGCGGTCGCGGCGGCGGCAGGACCACCTCCGCCGGCAGCCCTGGCGTGCGGCCGCTCTTCAAAAATTAAAAATTGCCTGCTTCGCGGCCGGCTCGGTCCTGAGCAGATAGAACGGCATGTCGTAGCCGTTGTCCGGCGGCTCCACCCCCGACAGCACCGCCCGCGCGACGATCTGCGGGTGCAGCCGGATCACCGCCAGGCCCCACTGCGAGCCGAAGCTGCCGACGAACAGGCTGATCTTCTCGTAGCCGAGCGCGCGGCGCAGGTCGTCGACGTCGGCCACGAACTCGGCGATGTCGTAGCCCGACAGGTCCTTGTCGGGGTTGGCATGCACCGCCGCTCGGGCGCGCGCGCGCATGCTCTCGGCCGACGCCTCGACCGAGGCGGGCCGGTCCTGCGGCCACGCCTCGCGCGTGTCCGTGAGCATCTCGCCGCGCACCGAGTCCCCGCGCTGCTCGAGCACGACCAGGTCCGCGACGGCGCGCAGTTCGAGCCAGGTCCGCAGCTTGCCCCTGTCGTTGGCCGCGAACGCTCCGCGCACGCTCAGGCCCGGGCCGCCCGGCAGCCAGAACACCGGCGGCGCACCGGTCGGCTGCCGATCCCCTCGCCTCACCCGCGCGTGAGCACGAAGATGCGATCGACGCAGGGCTCGCCGCGCCAGATCGTCTCGACCGCCGCCTCCTCGATCATTCCCAAGCGCCGCGCCAGCGCCAGCGAGCGCACGTTGCGGTCGTCGACGGTCGCCTGGATCCGCCGCACCCCGAGCTGCGAGAACGCGTATTCGCAGACCGCGCGGACCGCCTCGCTGGCCAGCCCGCGGCCCTGCTGGGCCGTCATCAGCGTGTAACCGATGTCGGCGGTGGTCGGCTCGCCGGCGGTCACGCGCAGCCCCACGTCACCGATCAATGTCCCTTCGGACAGCAGCGCCAGCGCGAACTGGTACCACACGCCCGGCACCCCCGGTCGGCTGGCGCGCAGCCCGGCGATGAACTCGCGCGCCTCGGCCTCGTCGAATTGCGTCCAGCCCTGGTAGCGCGCCACCTCCGGGTCGGCGCGGTAGGCCACGAGGGTCGGCGCGTCCTCGGCGCGGAACCGGCGGACCTGCAGGCGCGCCGTGGTGATGAAGCAATCTGTCTCTTCAGCCATGTTCATCTCCCGCGGCGAAGAACAGCCCGGCGGCGCGGAACAGCCGCTGCGCCTCGTCCGTCGCGCACACCCGGCGCGCGCCGGCCTCGTCGACCGGCGCCGGCAGGCGGGCGTCGCGACCGATCGCCAGCAGCGCCCCGTCGAAGGCCGCAGCCAGGCGCGCCGCCGCCACGCAGTGATCGCCGCGCAGCAGCGTCGCCAGCCGCGTCACGCTCGCCGCGTCGGCCCGCCATCCTTGCAATTGCCCGGCGAGCCGCGCCCGCAGCTCCGACGCGAATCGCTCCGGCGTCACCCCGCGCTTTTGCCAAAGTCGCACGATCGTCTGCGCCCCCGGCAAGGTCGGCACCTGCGACGGCTCGCCCAGCCACGCCAGCGCCGCCAGCAATTCGTGGAGCGACGCGCCGGCGGGGTCGAGCGCGATCGCCAGCCCGCCGCGGACCAGCTCCGCCGCCAGCGCGAGGCGGAACCGCCGCTCGCGCGGGTCCTGGCGCACGATCGCCGGGTACACCACGATCGCCGGCTCGCGCTCGTTGCGGATCGCCACGCCGCCCTCGGGCCCGCCGCGGCCGACGCGGACCGGCAATCGCAGCCCCGTCGCCGCCCGCAACCATTGCACCTCCGGCTCGACGAGCGCCGACACGCGCGCCGCCTCTTCCAGGTCCACCAACGTCAGCTCGCGCGCCGCGCGAATCCCCGCCGTCGCCGCCACCAGCTCGCGCAAGCTGCGACGGATCGCCTCGCGCGGCTCCCCGCCCTCGTCGCTCGCGCCCCACGTGTCGCTCGACGCGTCGACGACCGACCTCTGCTCCGACTTCTCCGCGCGCGACTGCCCGGCCGAGATGCGCTCCACGCTCATGAGCTCCGTCGCGGTCGAGCTCCCCGCCCTCGCGCCTGCCGGCTCACGCCCCTCGCCGTGCGCCTGCGACCCACCACGCGCGGCCTCGCCCGTGCCGGCGGGCCGGCCCTCCGAGCCGCCCTCGCCCGCTGCCTCGCCCGAGCCGGCGAGCCGGCCCTCCGAGCCGCCCTCGCGCGAGTCCACCGCCCACCCCGGCAGCAGAAAACCTGCGACCTGCCGCAGCGCCTGCGCCCGCCCCCGCTCACCTGTCTCTTCGACCATCTCCGCCAGCGCCAGCATCGCGCCGGCGTCGAGCGAGCGAGCCGCGCGCGCCTGCAGCTCCGTGCGCACCCGCTTGCGATCGGCGCGCCGGGTCTGCCCCGCGATCGCCTCACCGAGCTGCCGCAGCCGGCCCTCGCGCGCCAGTCGCAGCGCCGCCTCGGCGACCTCGCTGGCCGCGCGCTCCGCCTCCGCGACGTCGCGCCCGCAGCGGCGCCCGGCCGCGGCCACCCGCGCGTGCAGCTCGGCCGCCTCGCACCACGCTCGCTCGCACCGCGCCGCCGCGGCCAGCGCCGCGCTCACCGCCGCCTCGACCGCCTCGCTCGCCGCCTGCGGGTCGCCCGCCCGCGCGATCGCCAGCGCCCGCCAGGCCTCCGCCTGGGCCGCCGGCCCGGCGCCGAGGGACATGTCCTCGAGGACAGCTCGCGCCCGCCCGCCCGCGCCGAGCTGCTCCGCCTCGACCAGCGCCCGCGCCACACGCCGCCGCAGCCGCGCCGCCGGCGGGCCCGGCATCCGCTCGAGCGCCGCCAGCCCGCGGACCACCCCCTCCGCCTCGCCCGCGCGCGCCTGCGCCACGGTCACCCGCCACCACGCCTCCGGATCGTCCGGCGCCGCCGCCAGCCACGCGCGCACCGCCGCGGCCGCCCCCGCAGGGTCGCGGAAGCGCAGCAGCTCGGCCTGCACCTGCGCCAGCGCCCGCGTCAGCCGGCGCGCCCCCGGGTGCGTCGGCGCCGGCGCGTAGCCCAGGGCCGCCAGCGCCGCCGCGCGGTCGCCCGCCCGCAGCGCCGCCCGCAGCTCGGCGAGCGGGTCGTCGGGCGCGAGGGACATGTCCTCGCGCGCATGTCCTCGCGCCCATGTCCCTTCTGGCATGCCCTTTCGCACATGCCCTTCCGGACCTGCCCCGTGCGCCACGTCCGCGAGCACCACCCGCAGCCCGCGGCCCTCGCCGCGCACGCGCGTCACCTGCAGCCCGCGCGAGCGCGGCGGGGCGGCCCCGGCCGCGCGGAACGCCCGCCGCAGCAGCCACTCCGGCGTCACCCGCAGCGTCGCCCCGTCCAGCCGCACCACCCCCTCGCGCCCGCGCGCCAGCCCGCGAGCCGCCGCCATCCACAGCGCCGCCCCCGACGGCGCCAGCGGCCCCGTCGCCCACACGCGACGGGCCCGCACCGCGATCTCCCCGTCCACGACTCCCACCCCGAGCTCGATCTGCGCCAGCGCCGGCCAGCCGTCGTCGCGCGGCCCGGCCAGCGTCAGCACCACCGACTCGCCGACCGCGTCGACGGCCACCTGACCGATCGGCCAGGTCCCGATCGCCACCCCGCACAATTGCCGCGCCGCGCCCTCGAGCGCCGCCGCGCTCACCTCGAGCCTGGCCTCGAGCGCGCGCCAGGGCCCCTCGCGCAGCGCCGCGGCCGAGCGCGGCCGGGCCTCGCCGACCGGCTCGGCCACCAGCGCGGCCAGGCGCAGGCCCGGCGCCAGGTCGGCCGGGCCGGCGTGCAGCCGGACCCGCGGGCCGCCTGGCCCCTGGGCCAGCTCGAGGCGGAGGCCGAGGCCGCTCGCCTGTCCGTCCCGACCGGTCGCCGACGCCATGGCCGTTGCGACCTGTCCTTTCAGCCAGCTAGCGGCCGCCGCCGCCGGTCAGCGCCGCCAGGTTGAGCATGCCGCCGCGGTTGCCGACGCGGTCGCACATCACGTACGGCCGCAGCACCCGGTTGCCCTTCTCGTCGAAGGCTTCCTTGGTGTCGTAGGTCATCATCCGCGACACCCGCTCGCTGTAGGGGACGATGTCGCCGCGGGCCTTGTCGCCGAGGCAGGTGTGGTAGGCGTAGCGGGCCGTGACCTTGGCCGCCTTGGCCTCGGACAGCTCGCGGTACAGCGCCGCGCGGGCGGCCGCGAAGCCCTCGTCGGTGGCCGTCTCCTTGCGCTCGACGGCGGCGAGGATGAAGCCGTCGGGCGTCTCGAACACCTGGTCGATGAACTCGGCCTTGGGGTCGGCGGCCCACGCGGCCTTGGTGATCTCGGGGTTCACGCCGAGGCCGGGGATCGGCTTCTCCTTGCTGAAGAGGCCGGTGACGCGCAGCTCGGGCTTGTCGTCGGGCTTGGGCGCCTTGGGCGGGTCGGTCGGGATCTCGAGCTGGTCGATGCCGCCGGCCGCCGGCCCGCCGAGCGCGTCGGGCGAGCGGAACAGCTGCGTCATCGTCGCCCCGTCCTTGAGCGCCTGCAGCGCCTCGGCCGCGGCCTGCTTGGCCAGCGCCTTGCCGCGCTCGCGCGCCAGCGCCTCCTCGGCCAGGTCGAGGATCGCCTCGTCCTGCGGCACGTCGCCCTCGCGCTGGCCCTCGACCTTGACGATGTAGAAGGCCTCGTCGCTCTCGACCACCTCGGAGCGCGCGCCGACCTCGAGCTTGCGCGCCGCCTCGTCGACCACCGGATCGAGCCCGGTGCCGGTGCCCTCGAGCGTCACCCACCCGTAGTCGCCGCCGCGGCGGGCCGTGTCCGCGTCCTCCGACGTCGCCCGCGCCACCGCGCGGAAGTCCTCGCCGGCCTGCAGCTTGGCCAGCGCCGCGTCGATCTTGGCCCGCGCCGCCGCCAGGTCGGTCGCGTGCTGCTGCTGCGTCGCCTTGTCGGCGTCGACCGCCGGCGGCTGCGGCTTCTCGACTTCGATGAAGCGCAGCCGGATCTGCTTCGGCAGCTTGAGGAAGCGCGTGCCCTGCGACTCGAACTGCTTGACCAGCTCGTCCTTGTGCTCGGCCACGTACTTGTCGAGGTCGGCCCGCGACGGGTCGACCAGGTCGGCGAAGCGCCCGGCCTCGAAGCGGGCGTAGCGCAGCGACAGCTGGTTCTGCCGCTGGTCGTAGGCGCTGCGGACCTCGGCCTCGGACACGGTGATCACGCTCGCCAGCACGTCGCGCACGGTGCGGGCCAGCACCTCCTCGCGCTGGTACTCGAGGTAGCGGCGCTCGCCGACGCCGAAGCGCGGCAGCCAGTTGCGCTCGAACGCGGCGTAGTTGAACGCCTGGCCGGCCAGCCAGTCCCACGTCTTGCCGAGCACGATCAGATGGCCGTCGGCCGTGAGATCTTCGGCGTCGCGGAGGTCGGCCACCAGGCCCATCCGCCGGCCGATCTCGCCGAGCACGCGGCGCTCGACGATCGCGTCGAGCACCTCCTCGCGCAGACCCAGCATCTCCTGCATCTTGGGGTCCTCGGGGATCCGCGTGGTCAGCGAGATGGCGCGGAACTCGTACTGGAAGTCCTCGTCCACCACGTTGGTGCCGTAGGTCTTGGCCAGCGGCTCGACGCCGCAAGTGATCGCGTCGCTCGGCAGGCCGAAGCTGAGGCCGAAGGCGAGCGCCAGCATCCCGAGCAGGAGCCATGCGCCGACTGTCTTCATCGTGGTGCCGCGTGGGGCCGCGGTCGTCTCGTCCGTCATGTCCCCGCGAAGCTAGCGGTAAGACGGCCCCCGGGAAACTCCGGGCCGCCTTTGGGCCCGCGGAATACGCCGGGGGGCCGCCGCGTTGGCCGCCGCGGAGCCGGCGCTCCGCGCTCCAGGGCCCGAAGCCGCCGCCGGGCCGCCTATTGTGAGAAAAGCCGCAAGCCTCCCGCACAACGCCGCTGACTTGCCGTCGACTGCTTCGGCGGGTACACCCGAACGCCGCGCGCAGCATGCTCTTTGACTGGGTATACGGCCTGTTCTCCAACGACATGGCCATCGACCTCGGGACCGCCACGACCCTGACGTACGTCAAGGGCAGGGGGATCGTCGCCCACGAGCCCAGCGTGGTCGCCGTGCAGAAGAAGGGCAGCACCAAGCGGGTCGTCGCCGTCGGCAAGGAGGCCAAGGAGATGCTGGGGCGCACGCCCGGCAGCATCACCGCCATCCGGCCGATGAAGGACGGCGTCATCGCCGACTTCGAGGTCACCGAGGCGATGATGCGGCACTTCATCAACCGGGCCCACAACCGCCAGACCCTGGTCAAGCCGCGGATCGTCATCTGCGTGCCCTCGGGCATCACCGAGGTCGAGAAGCGGGCGGTCAAGGACTCGGCGCTGGCGGCCGGGGCGCGCGAGGTGTTCCTCATCGAGGAGCCGATGGCCGCGGCGATCGGCGCCGGCCTGCCGATCACCGAGCCGGGCGGCAACATGGTCGTCGACATCGGCGGCGGCACGGCCGAGGTCGCGGTGATCTCCCTCGCCGGCATCGTCGCCTGCAAGAGCATCCGCGTCGGCGGCGACAAGATCGACGAGGCGATCGTCCGGCACGTCAAGCGCAAGTACAACCTCCTGATCGGCGAGCGCACCGCCGAGCGGATCAAGATCCAGATCGGCACCGCCGCGCCGACCCGCAACTTCATGACCATGGAGGTCAAGGGCCGCGATTTGGTCGGCGGGATCCCCAAGACCATCGTCGTCGACAGCGAGGAGATCCGCGAGGCCGTGAGCGAGCCGGTCGCCGCGATCGTCGAGGCCGTGCGCCTGGTGCTCGAGGCCGCCCCGCCCGAGCTGTGCGCCGACATCGTCGACAAGGGCATCGTCCTCACCGGCGGCGGCTCGCAGCTGCGCAACCTCGACGTCCTCCTGTCCGACGAGACAGGTCTGCCGTGCTTCGTGTGCGACGAGCCCGAGTTCGCGGTCGTCCTCGGCACCGGCGCGGTCCTCGACGAGCTCGACCTCCTCCGCGAGGTCGCGCTCCAGTAAGGAGTCCCGGAGGATGGCGGGCCTCCGCAGCGCCAAGAACGCGGTCCTGGTCGCGGTCCTGCTCGGGATCCCGGCGCTCCTTTTGCGCTCGAGCCTGCAGGACCCGCGCGCGCTGAGCGGCTTCGACCGCATGGTCGTCAAGGTCGGCGCCCCGCTCGAGGCCGGGATCAGCTACGCCGCCGGCAACGCCGGCCGGTTCTTCGAGCGCTGGCTGCTGCAGGCCCGCCTGCAGGACGACAACGAGGCGCTCGCCGCCGAGAACCGCAAGCTCCGGCTCGACCTGCGCAGCCTGCAGCAGGTCGAGGAAGAGAACCGCGAGCTGCGGCGTTCGCTGCAGATGCGCGACAAGGTCGCCGAGGACATGATCGCCGCCGAGGTCGCGGGCGTCGAGCAGTCGCCGTTCTTCCGCGTCGTCAAGCTCCGGCTCGACCGCGGCGACCGGGTCGTCCGCCCCGGCATGGCCGTGATCGCCGACGCCGGCGTGGTCGGCCGCATCGACCGCGCCGCCGACGACCACAGCGAGGTCATGCTGATCACCGACCCGCGCAGCAAGGTCGCGGTGGAGATCGCCAGCACCCGCGCGCCTGGCATCCTCGAGGGCATCGGCGAGGACCGCTGCGTCGTCCACGTCGCCGCCGATCTCGGCGTCAGCGTCGGCGACCTGGTCCAGACCTCCGGCGTCGACGAGCTGTTCCCCCGCGGCCAGCCGGTCGGCCAGGTCGTCCGCGTCGACGACGTCGTCGGCGCCCAGCAGCGCGTCCACGTCGTCCCCGCCGTCCGCTTCGACCGCCTCGACATGGTGTGGGTCGTGCTCGCCAGCGCCCCCGCCCCCGACCCCGAGGGCTCCAGCCGCCCCCCGCCGCCGCCCACGGCCTCGGCCCGCTGCAGTAACCTACCCGAAGACCATGCTCCTCCCGATCGCCACCGCCCCGCTCCCGACCTGTCCGCAAGGACATGTCCGAGCGCGCCCGGCGACCGGCGCCGCGGAGCCCGTGCAGCGGGGCTATCCCTCAGGACATGACCGATCGGACATGCCCTCCGCGACCTCGCTCCGGGCCTGTCCCTCCGGACACGTTCGACCCTCCCCGTCCCCGCGCGACCCCACGTCCTCTGGTCCATGCGCCCCCTGATCTACATCGCCCTCGGCTGGCTGCTCCTGGCCGCCGTCGGCGGCCTCGGGCAGACGCTCGGGCTCACGGTCATGCTCCCGGCCACCTCGGCCGCGCTGGTCGCCCACGTCGTGTTCGGGCGCGAGCTGTCGCTGCCGAGCGGCCTTTGGGTCGCGGTCAGCCTGGGTTACCTCGAGGACATGGCCCAGGGGACGCCCATCGGCCTCCTGTCGCTGGCCTACGGCCTGTCGTGCTGCGCCCTGGTGTGGTCGAGCCGGCGGCTGGCCGTCGAGGGCCCGATCGCCCGCGCCCTCGCGGCCGGGGTCGCCGCCGCCCTGGTCGACCTCGTCACCTTCGCGCTGCTCTTCAGCGCCCGCCGGCGCCTCGGCGTCGAGACCGAGGCGCTGGTCGCCGGCCTCTTGCAGGCCCGCTGGCACGCCCTCGCCACCGTGCTCGCCGCCCCCGGCGTGTTCGTCCTCGCCGAGCTGGCCCTCGGCGCCTGGGACCGCGCCTTCGGCCGCCGCCCCCGCCCGGCCCGCCGCTCGCCGCTGCAGGCCCGCAACGCCGGCCCCCCGCTCGAGGAATCCGACCCGTCCGATTGGACATGAACGAGTGGACATGACCCCATGACCAGCTTACGCGAGCCCGACGACCTGCGCGCCCTGCGGCCCCGGCTGCAGGCGATGGTGCTCGTGGTCCTGCTCGCGTTCCTGGTCCTGCTCGGCCGCCTGTGCCAGCTGCAGGTGCTCGAGGGCGAGCACTACGTGCGCCGGGCCGAGCGCAACTTCATCGACACGATCGAGGCCCCGGCGCTGCGCGGGCGGATCTTCGACGCCCAGGGCCGGCCGCTGGCCTCGAACCGCCCGGCCTACACCCTCTACGTCACCCCGCGGCCGCGCGTCATCGTCGAGACCGACGACCCGAACGCGCGCACGCAGACCGGCTCGCGCGTGCCGCTGTCCGACGCCCAGATCGACGCGCTCGCCGACCTGATCGACTTCGTCGACGCCGCCGACCGCGAGCAGTTCGTGGCCGCGATCGTGCGCCGGCGCGACCGCGACGAGGGCATCTATCCGTTCGCCGTGCGCGGCAACCTGACCTGGCAGGAGTTCGCGCGGATCCAGACCCGCAAGGACGCCCTCGGCGACTGGCTCGAGATCCGCGAGTCCGCCCGCCGCTTCTACCCCGCCGGCGAGCTCACCGCCTTCGTCACCGGCTACGTCGGCGAGATCACCCCCGAGGGCCTCGCCAACTCCGGCGGCTCGTACCGCCCGGGCGACCGCGTCGGCAAGACCGGCATGGAGCGGCAGTGGGAGAACTACCTGCGCGGCCGCCCCGGCAAGCGCTCGCGCGTCGTCGACGTGCACCACCACCCGGTCAAGGATCCGCCGCGCGACGCGCTCGCCGCCCTGCCGCCCGACGAGGACCCGATCCCCGGCCAGGACGTCTACCTCACCCTCGACCTCGACCTGCAGCGCGTCGCCGCCGAGGCGTTCGCCGACAAGCCCGCCGGGGCGCTCGTCGCCATCGAGCCCGACACCGGCCGGATCGTCGCCATGCTCAGCGTCCCGGCGATCGACCCCAACCGCTGGCAGCAGCCGATCGGACGCGACCAGTACAAGGCCTGGTCGGAGAGCCCGCTCAAGCCCTTCATCGACCGCACGGTGCAGGAGCACTACTTCCCCGGCTCGACCTACAAGGTCGTCTCCGCCCTGGCCGCGCTCGACGACCCGACCTTCGACCCCGAGAAGACGATCACCTGCGACGGCTACGTCAACTACGGCGGTCGCCGCTTCAAGTGCACCCACAAGCACGGCCCGGTCAACCTCGAGCAGGCGATCGTGCAGTCGTGCAACGTCTACTTCTACACGTTGGCGATCGACACCGTCCTCAGCCTCGAGCGCATGGAGCTGTTCGCGCGCCGGCTCGGCCTCGGCGAGCGGACCGGCATCGGCATCAACAGCGAGGCCAAGGGGCGCATCCCGACCGAGGCGTTCGAGGCGCGCGAGGGCACCTACCAGCGCGGCGTCCGCCTCAACAGCGCGATCGGCCAGGGCAACGTGACCGCCACCGTGCTGCAGGTCGCCGTGCTGTACGCCGCGATCGCCAACGGCGGCCGCGTCATGACCCCCTACATCGTCGACCGCATCGAGACCCCCGACCGCCGGCTCGTGCTGCAGAACAAGCCGCAGGTGCGCCGCGACCTCGAGCCGGTCCTCCCGGCCGACCGCGACCGGATCCACGCCGGCCTCGTCGGCGTCGTCAACAACGAGCTCGGCACCGCCTACAGCGAGCGGCTCGGCAGCGTCGTCGTCGCCGGCAAGACCGGCACCGCCCAGGTCGGCGCCCTCGACAAGAAGACCAAGACCCCCAAGCCCGGCCCGATCCCCGGCTTCGACTTCACCCAGGACCACGCCTGGTTCGCCGGCTACGCCCCCGCCGACGCGCCCAAGATCGTCGTCGTCGCCTTCGTCGAGCACGGCGGCGTCGGTGCCGACGCGGCCGCGCCGATCGTCATGAAGGTCATCGAGAGCTACCTCGGCAGCCGCTCCGAGACCCCCCAGCCGCGCCGCCCCGGCGGCGTCCCCCCGCCGCTGCCCGGCCAGCGCGGCAAGCAGGAGGTCCTCGGCGACAGCAACGCCGCGCCCGACCGCACCGTCGCCCTCACCGGCGCCCGCCTGCCCGGCGACCGCCCGCTCGGGCCGCCCCCGCCCAAGTCTGAAGAGACAGGTCCTTCCGGACATGTCACCAAGACCAGCCCGCCGCCGGGCCCGAGCCGGCCGGGCGGCAAGAAGAACACGGACAAGCCTTCGACCAGGAAGCACGCCGCGAAGAAGAAGCACGCCGCGAAGAAGAAGCACGCCGCGAAGGAGGTCCTGCCGTGACGTCGATCGGTCGCCCGCGCTCGCTGTTCCGCCGGATCGTGCAAAACATCGACTGGGTGATCGTCACCCTCGTCGCCGGCATCGTCGCGCTCGCGCTGATCAACCTCAACAGCGCCGGCACCGGCGACTGGAGCGGCAAGATCCAGGTCCAGATCCGCTGGCTCGGCCTCGGCACGATCGCGGCCGCGATCGTCGCCGCCCTCGACTACCGCGTCCTGCACCGGCTCGCCTACGCGGCTTACTTGTTCGGGCTGGGCCTGCTCGGGCTCGTCCCGCTGATCGGCGTCATGCGCAACGAGGCCCGCCGCTGGCTCGAGCTCGGCGACTACCAGTTCCAGCCGTCGGAGCTGATGAAGATCCTGCTGATCGCCGCGCTCGCGCGCTACCTCAGCGACCGGCCGAGCAAGGCCCCGCGCAAGGTCCGGCACCTGATCGTCCCGTTCATCATGTTCCTCGTGCCGGTCGCGCTGATCGTCAACCAGCCCGACCTCAGCACCGGCATCATCTGCAGCCTGGTCGCGCTGACGATCCTCGCCCTCACCGAGCTCAGCCTCAAGAGCATCCTCGCCCTGATGACCACGGGCGTCACCCTGTTCATGCTCGGCTGGGCCTTCTTCATGCACAAGTACCAGCGCTCGCGCATCGACGTGTGGCTCAACCCCGAGGCCTACGCCGACAACGAGGGCTACCAGACCATCCAGGCCATGATCGGCGTCGGCAACGGCGGCTTCTTCGGCCGCGGCGTCCGCCAGGGCACCCAGAACACCCTCGACTTCCTGCCCTACGGCGACACCGACTTCCCGTTCGCCGTCTACGCCGAGGAGTGGGGCTTCCTCGGCGCCGCCATGGTCCTGGTGATGTTCGTCGCCCTGGTGCTGTGGGGCCTCGGCCTCGCCTCCCAGGCCCGCGACCGCTTCGGCGCCCTGCTGTGCGTCGGCGTCTCCGCCCTGTTCTTCTTCCACGTCGTCATCAACGTCGGCATGGTCCTCCAGCTCCTGCCCGTCACCGGCATCACGATCCCCTTCTTCAGCGTCGGCGGCTCCAACGCCCTGGCGATGATGCTCGGCATCGGCATCCTGATGAGCGTCAGCCGCTCGCGACACCAGCGCGGGTGACCCGTCGCTCTCCCCCGCACCGTCCCCTCGCGGGGGGCGCATCGCCGCCCGAGGTCACGCGCCGGCCCGCGCCGCGTCACATGTCCGATCGGACATCTCCATCCCCGCTCGCCACGTCCGCTCGTCCGGTCGAGCGCCACGGCACGCACCTGTCTCTCGGGACATCCTCGCTCGAAATTGGCGCCGCTCCCCCGCAAAAGGTAAACCTCGGCCATGCCGTCCCGCCTCGCCTGCGCCGTCTTGCTCGCCAGCGCCTGCACCGCTCCGAGCGGTCCTCCGGCCGCTGCACCGGCGGTCCCGGCCGTCGAGGCGGCGGCCCCCGCCGCCTCCAGCCCGTCGCCTGCGACGCTGGGCGGCCCGTTCGAGCAGCCGGGCGACCCGCGCCAGCAGATCGATCACCTCACGGTCTGGGGCTGGTCGCGCGACGGCCGCTACTTCGCGTTCGAGACCTTCGACGCCGGTCCGGGCGCTGCCACCTGCGAGGGCGCCGCGCGGCTGTTCGTCGTCGACGCCGACAGCGACACGCTCGTGCCCGGCGGCTACGTCGAGGTGCGCCCCAAGAGCCCCGACGCCGAGCCGTGCGACCCGCCCGATCTACGGGCCGCCCTCGCGCCCCGGCGCACCGCCTTGCTGCAAGCGCACGGCATCGAGCTCGGCCACCTGCTCGCGCCGACCGAGCCGCAGCAGGCCGCCGCGACACGCCCCGGCACCAGGGCCTACGCGATCCTCTTGCCCTCCGGCAAGACCGCCGTCGCCACCCTCGAGGTCCTCGGCGGCGACCGCGAGCGCGCCCACGAGGGCAAGGGCGCGGCCTTCAAGCTCGACCTCACCCTCGACGGTCAGGCCCCGTTGCCGCTCGAGCCGGGTTTGCGCCGGCGCCCTTACATCTGGAACTACGACCTCGACCGCGGCCTCGTGTTCACCAGCCCCGACGGCACGCACATGGCCGTCATGACCGCGACCACCGAGCTGAGCTTCGAGGGCGACCGCACCTCGTGGATGACGAACGCCTTCCGCCTGCCCGCCGGCTGGTGATCGCCGCCCGTCGTCGACCTACTTCGGCGGCACCGACAGGTTGAACAATCGATACTGCGGGTCGGCCGCGAACGCCTCCCGTGTGCACGCCGCGCCCGTGCGCCCGCGCAGGCGCTCGGGGCATTTGGCCTCGAGCTGCGCCAGCGTGGCGTTCTCCGGCACCCGCGGGTGATGCACGCAGAGCGCCCCTGCCGGCCCCCAGCCGGCCTCGAGCGCGAACTCCGGCGCCTCGTCGACCTCCTGGATGCCCAGCCGGTCGCCGATGTTGATCAGCATCCCGTTCTTCGTCGACGCCGTGCCGTCGCCGCAATAGTCGCACGCACCATGCGCACGCAGGCTTGATGATAATCCCACAGGTTGCTGCCGTCGCGCGCCGTCGCCCACGGCTTGTAGCCGAAGCGGACGCACTTGCCGATCGCCCCCGACGTACACGTCACGTTGAACGCCCCCTCCGCGGCCTCGTGGCGCCCGTCGCCCGTCCACGTGCCCGCCAGCGGCATCGCCCGCGCCAGCCCGTCCGGCCCCGGCGCGCACATCGGCGCCCACGCGCCGGTCTGCGGGTTCTGCACCGAGAGCTCGTAGAGCGTGAACTCGGGGTCGCGCGGATCGACCTCGACCTTCTCGACACGGACCTTCCGCCACGCGCTGTCCTCGTCGCGCACCGTCAAGACCACGCCGATCATCTCCTTGTCTGAAAGGACATGTCCGTCGGGCAATGTGATGCGGAAGGCCGTCTTGTCGATCTCGACCTTCAGCGCCCCCGCCGACGCCGGGCTGCCCTGCGTCACCGGCGGCGCCTCGGTCGGGGCGCGCTCCCCGGCCGCCACCGCGCCCACCTCGGCCTTGGTGGCGGGCTCGTCCGCCGGCAGCGCCGCGAGCGTCGCCTTCGGCGCCGGTTCGCTCGCCGGCGCGTCGCAGCCAGCCAGCAACGCCACGCCGAGCAGGCCCCACCTTCCACCTCGCAGCCCCGCCCGAAACATCGCTCCACCTTTCTCAGGAATCGAAGCGCCGTCCGTCGGGCAGCTCGATCGACGACACCGTCACCGCCCCGAAGTCGGGCGCCGGCGCCGGCGCCGTCAAGATCACCGGCTTCGGCGCCTCGACCTCGACCTCCTCGATCACCAGCCCGCCGCTCGCCTCGAGCTTCAGCCCGTTGACCACGATCGCGTCGACCCGCAGCCCGCTCGCCCCCGCCTCGAGGCGGACCCCGTTGATTCGCAGCGCGCGCAATCGCTGTCCCCGGGCGCCCTGCGTGGCCGCGCCGCTGGGCTCGATCGCGTTGGATCCGCGCCCGTGGATCTTCGCCTCCTCACCCGTGCCCTGCACCCCTGGCCCGTTGAGCTCGAGCCCGTTCGAGCGCATCCCGTTCTCTTCGACCCCGTTCTCCTCCACCCCGTTCTGGCGCATCCCGTTCTCTTCGACCCCGTTCTCCTCCACTCCGTTCGAGCGCGTCCCGTTCGGCTCGATGCCGTTCGGTTCGAGCCCATTCGGCTGCACGCCGTTCGGTTCGATCCCGTTCACCCGCATTCCGTTCGGTTCGATCCCGTTTGGTTCGATCCCATTCGGCTGCACTCCGTTCGGCTCGATCCCGTTCGGCTCGATCCCATTCGGCTGCACTCCGTTCGGTTCGATCCCGTTCGGCTCGATCCCGTTCGGCTGCACTCCGTTCAGCTCGATCCCATTGCTCTGCAGCCCGCCCGTCCTCAGCGCCGCATCGGCGCCGTCTTCGCCCAGTTCCACCGGCATCCTCGTCCCTCCGCCTGCTACGCGATCCTGGGTATCGCAGCGATCGAGCGGCCGCAAGCCGTCCCTCGGCGAGGACATCGCGCATTCGAACCGCACGAGTTCGCTCTGCGCATTCGCGGGGCTGCCGCGCGCCGGCTCCGCGAGGGGCGGCCAACATCGTTTTCGCGGCACCGCCCCCCGGCTCGGTCCGCCGCTCCACCTCCCGCCGGGGAGACGCGCGCGATCCTCAGCATGCGCGCAAAGGCCACCTGGGCCCGGCGAAGCCCGACGGCGCCTGCGATCTCTCCCGGCTGCCCGGCCATTGCTGCGAGCTCCCGCGCCCGCGCGCTCGCACGAGGCCGTCGCCGTCCCGAACGTCGAGCACGACCGAATCATGCCACTCGGCATGATCCGCCGTCTGCTCGGCTCGCCCGCCGTCACGGCCGAGCACGGCCGAATCATGCCACTCGGAGCCGCGCGGCCGTCCGCTCGTCTCGACGACCGTGACGCGGGTGCTATCGATGCAGCGGAGGCCCGGTCGATGCATCGCCTCGTCCCGATCACCGCGATCACCGTCGCCCTGCTCTGTTGCAGCTACAGCTATCATTCCGGCAGCGGGCCGCAGCCGGGCCGCGGGCGGCCCACGGCGGGCAAGCCGGCGCGGCCGAGCAAGGGCAAGCCGGCGCGACCGACGACCGCCGCCGCCTCGCCGAGCAAGCCGACCACGCCCGGCACGCGGCCGCCGACCCGCACGCCGCAGCCGCCGACTCGATCTGCCGAGCCGGCGACCGCCCCGGACCGGATCTTCTTCGGCGGCCCGGTGATCACCATGCGCGTCGACGGGGCCGGCAACCCGATCGTCGCCGAGGCGCTCGCGGTGCGCCGCGGAGAGATCGTCGCCGTCGGCGAGCGGGCCGAAATATTGAAGATCGCCGACGCCGACACCGAACAGATCGACCTCGCCGGCAAGGCTCTCCTGCCCGGCTTCATCGACGGTCACGGCCACCTCGGCGCGGTCGCCCTGCGCAGCGAGCAAGTCCAGCTCGCGCCGCCGCCGACCGGCACTGTCCGCTCGATCGCCGACCTGCAGCGGGTCTTGCGGGCCGACATCAAGCGGCGCAAGCTCGCCGGCGGGCAATGGGTGGTCGGCTGGAACTACGATGATTCGCGCCTCCGCGAGGCGCGGCAGCTCGTGCGCGACGACCTCGACGCCGTCTCCACCACGCACCCGATCGTCGTCCATCACGCCTCGGGCGCGGTCGCGATCGTCAACACTCCTGCGCTGCGCCTGCTCGGCATCATCGCCGACACCCCCGATCCCCCGGGCGGGCAGATCGGTCGTCGGCCCCGGTCGCGCGAGCCGAGCGGCGTCCTCGCCGACAGCGCCGTCTTCCTCGTCACGCGCGCGCTGCCGCGACCGAGCGACGACGAGCTCGCCACGCGGCTCGTCCAGGCCGAGCGCCAGTACGTGCGCCGCGGCTTCACCACCGTGCAGGACGCGGCCGCCGGCCCCGACGACCTCGACCTCTACCGCCGGCTCGCCCGCGCGAACAAGCACGAGGTCGACGTCGTCGTCTATCCGGTCGTCACCAGCGTGGCCGACGCCGAGCGCCTCGTCGGCCAGCGCTTCGGCGCCTGGGAGCGCAGCGTCAAGCTCGGCGGCATCGAGCTCGTGCTCGACGGCGGCCTGCAGTCGCGCTCCGCCTGGCTCGGCACGCCGTACGCCACCCCGCCGCCGGGCAAGCCTCGCGGCTGGCGCGGCACCGCTGTCATGGCCGCCCCCGAGGTCGAGCAGATCCTCGAGCTCGCGGTCGAACAGGGCTGGCAGGTGCTCGCGCACGCCGACGGCGACGCCGCGGCCGACCAGTACCTCGACGCCTGGGAGCGCGTGCTCGAGCGGCGGCGCGCCGCCGATCGCCGCCCGGTGCTGCTGCGAACCCAGACCCTGCGCGAGGACCAGCTCGATCGCATGCGCGAGCTCCAGATGATGCCCTCGTTCGCCAGCGCCCACCTGTTCTACTGGGGCGACTGGTACCGCGACGTCGCGCTCGGTCCGGCCCGCGCCGCGCGGCTCGACCCGGCCGCGTCGGCGCTGGCCCGCGGGCTGCTCTTCACCCTGCAGACCGACGCCCCGGCGCTCCCGGCCGACCCGATGCTGCTGCTGGCCAGCGCCGTGGGCCGCACCACCCGCAGCAACAAGGTCCTCGGCCCGACCCAGCGGATCCCCGTGTTCGACGGCCTCCGCGGGCTCACCAGCAACGGCGCTCACCAGGTGTTCGACGGCGAGCGCAGGGGCGAGCTCGCCGTCGGTCGCGTCGCCGACCTCGTGATCCTCGACCGCAACCCCCTGTCCGTTCGGACAGATGAATTGAGATCGCTGCGCCCGCTCGCCACCTACCGCAAGGGCGTCCCGGTCTACCAGGCCCGGCCGCCGCGCTGAGGCTCACGCCGCCGGCGCCGTCGCCCACTCGACCAGCTCGATCACCACCCCGTTGGGGTCGGTGATCATGAACAGCCGCTCGCCCCACGGCTCCTCGCGCAGCGGCATCGTGATCGGCACGCCCTCGGCCCGCAGCCGCCGCTCCTCGCCCTCGAGGTCCTTGACGACGAAGGCGACGATCACCCCGGCCGCTCGCTGTTCCCGGAGCTCCGGCGGCAGCACCTCGATGCCGCGGCGCAGCAGCACCAGATCCACGCCCGCGTCGTCGCGGCGCAGCGACGCGAACCCGTCGGCTGCCATCGTCTCGCGAAAGCCCAGGTGTTTGCTGAAGAACGCGCTCGACGCGGCGACATCGTCGACGGTCAGCGACACCGCACTGCCGGTGATCTGCACGGACCCCTCCTTGAAAGAAAAATGGGCGGCTCTCGCCGCTTTTTGCGTACGACGTATAGTATACAACGTACAAATTTATTTCAAGGAGAAACAGGCCCATCGCCGCCGATTTGGGCGGCGCGCGATCCCGCCATGCCGGCGATGGCGCTCGAATTCGTCCGACGGCCCCGGCGGGCTCAGCCCCGGCAGCGACCTCGCGGGAGCGAAGCGTCGATGTCCTGGGATGCGCGGCGAGGTCGCTTCAAGCGACCTCAAGCGTCGCCGGTCGCGGCCACCGTCCGCGTCGAATGGGTCCCGCTCGCCGTGACCTTCTCCGGCGCCGCGCTCACGCCGCTTCAGCCACCGCGACGATCTGCATGTCCCCGAGGACATAAACCTTAAGACATCTCTCTCCCCGCGCGCCGGCCCGTCGCGGACACCCGGCGAACCTGCCCGCTCACGCCGCGGCCAGCAGCCGGCCCAGGCGTGCGCCGAGCGCCACCATCAGCGCTCCCCCGCCGACGTGCAGCCCGAGCTGCCAGGCCAGCGGGGCCCAGCGGGCTTCGCCGGCCAGCTCGACCGACAGCAGCGCGAACGCGCTGTAGGTCGTGAACCCGCCGAGCAGCCCGGCGGTGGCGATCGTGCGCGCGGGCCCCTGCGGCAGCAGCGGCGCCAGCACCCCGATCGCCAGGCAGCCGATGAGGTTGACCCCCAGCGTGCCGGCGTGGGGCAGCGCGGTCGCGGCCCAGCGATCGATCTGCAGCGCCAGCGCGAACCGCAGGCACACCCCGCAGCCGCCGGCCAGAAACAGCCCGAGCCAGTGCCAGCCGCTCATCGAAAAAGACTCAGCCGGCCTTGCCGCTCGCGCCGACGGCCCCCGAGACCGACGCGCTGGCTTTGAACGACACGTTGATGCTGACCGACGCCGTCGCCACCGCCGACGCCGACGCCGTGATGCACGCGATCGCCTGCTCGCCGGCGCCCTGCAGCTTGCCGCGCAGCTCGCCGCCGAGGCGGACCAGCGTCTGCACCTCGCCGGCGATCTCCCGCCCCAGCTTGATCTGCGCCGTCAGCAGCACCGGCAGGTTGGCCGACAGCGACGCCACCAGCTTGCCGAGCGCCTGCGCGTTGCTCGACGTCTTGACCTCGAGCCGCGGCTTCGAGCACTGGGCCGAGAACTTCACGCTCGCCTCGCAGCTCGCCTTGCAGTCGGCGTCGACCTTCGGCGGCGTCACGCGGCCCTCGCACTTCGGCGCCTGCCAGGTGCCCTGGCACGACGCGTGGCACGTCGCGTCGCACTGGCCGGTGCACGTGCCCTCGCACTTGCCGGCGCAGCGGCCCTGGGCGTCCTTCACCGCGCAGTTGCCCTGGCACTGGCCCGAGCAGCGGCCGTCGCACTGGCCCTTGCACGTACCCTGGCAGCGGCCGGACAGCTTGGCCGGCGTGCACTGAGCGACGATCTCGCCGGGGTCGACCTCGACCTTGCAGCGGCCGTCGCAGCGGGCCCGCGCCGAAGCGTCGACCTCGCACTTCGGCGGGGTGTAGTCGGCCTCGATCTTGACCCCGCCCTTGAGCAACCCCTGGACCTTGGCCGCCACCGCCCCGCACGCGGCCTGCGAGGCCGTCGCGTTCTGGTTCGGCTGCATCGCCGCCGGGTTCACGCCGATGTCGGCGCCGATCTTGCGGCAGGCCGAGGTGACCTCGGCGTCCCACTGGACCGCCAGCCGCTGCAGGTCCTTGGCCGCCTGCACGAAGGCCCCGACCTTGGCGTTGAGCTCGGCCTTGGCGGTGTACTTCACCCCGAGCGCGTCGCCGCCGCTCGAGAGCGCCGGGCAGGCGATCCCGCCGGCCACGTTGGCGAGGTTGGACGTCGTCTGACCTGCCCCCGAGGACAGGAAGTTGCACGCGCCGGCGACGACGGCCGCGGCGAAGGTCACGGTGAGGGCCCGCGAAGTCTGCGACATGAACCGAGTGTCCCAGGTCGACCCTGACCGCGCAATCGCGTCGCCGCTCCTGTACGACGTTCCGCGGCCGCGGGGGCTCAGCACGAGCCGACCGGGCAGCTGAAGCGGCCGTCGCCGCAGTCCGAGGCCGGCTCGGTGCTGCCGTCGGGCAAGGCGCAGCGGATCTCGCAGCTACCGACGCCCTCGCACGAGGCCTCGCCGCTGATCATCACGACGTCGCAGTTCGACAGGTTGCGGCAGTCGACCGCGCAGTCGGCCCCGCAGGCCACCTCGCAGTTGCTCACCGACTCGCAGTCGACGGAGCAGGCGTCGCCGCACTCGAGGTCGCAGTTCGAGTTGTTGTGACACGACAGGTTGCACATGTCGCCGCAGCCGGCGTCGCAGTTGCTGACGTCGTGGCACTCGGCGTCGCAGCCGGCCGCCGGACAGTCGAGCACGCAGTTGTCGCCGCCGCTGCAGCCGCACACCGGACCGGCGCAGTAGCCCGGAGGCGGCGGCGGTCCGCAGGACCCGAGGGCGAGCGACGAGACGAACACGAACGACCCGAACAGCGAAGCGCCGCGCATGAGCGGACCCTACCACGAGCGCCGCGCCGCGTACGCCGGTCCGCTCGCGTCGCGCCGGCCACGCGACACGGGCGAGCGCCCGCGTCGAGAGAGAGACGCAGTCATCCTGCCGCCGGCAGCCCCCGGCCCGCCCGTCGGGCCCGGGGAGCGCCCTGAGCAACGGCCTTCGCGCGCGCGCGAGCCCGCCTCGCCGGGCCCGGCGCGCGCGCAGCCCGGCCGCGACGCCCGTTCCCGCGTCGCCCGCCCTGCCTCTCGGCCTCCGCCGCTTGCGTGGTCGCGGCCCGGCGGCACAAACCGCGTCCCCCACCCGCGATCATCGACATGTCCTTTCGGACACCCCCGATCGCCGCCCCAGGAGGTTCGATCATGAGGAAGTTGCCCGTGGCCGGCGCGCTCGCCGGCCTGATGTTGCCGCTCACCGCCGCGCCGGAGGTCCGCGCCGCCGGCTTCGCCGAGGCCGAGCTCTGGGCCGACGACTTCGGCGTCACCAGCGGCTGGCGCGTCGACAGGCACCCGCGCCTCCTGGCCGACGTCGACGGCGACGATCGGGCCGACGTCGTCGGCTTCGGCGAGCAGGGCGTCGTCGTCGCCCTGTCGACCGGCGAACGCTTCGACGCGCCGGAGATGTGGGTCGACAACTACTCGTACAGCAACGGCTGGCGGATCGACAAGCACCCGCGCTTCCTCCTCGACATGAACGACGACGGCCGGGCCGACATCGTCGGCTTCGGCAACGGCGGCGTGTTCGTGTCGCTGTCGACCGGCAGCAAGTTCATGCCGCCCAAGCTGTGGGTCGACGAGTTCACGATCGTCCGCGGCTGGCGCGTCGATCGCCACCCGCGCTTCCTCGCCGACGTCGACGACGACGACCTGCCCGACATCGTCGGCTTCGGCAACGGCGGCGTCCACGTCGCCACCTCGACCGGCTCGAAGTTCCGCGAGCCCGCGCTGTGGCTGGCGGAATTCGGCTACGAGCAGGGCTGGCGGGTCGAGCGAACCCCCCGCTTCCTCCGCGACGTCGACGACGACGGCCGCGCCGACATCATCGGCTTCGCCGACGACGGCGTGTACGTCGCCCGCGCCGGCGAGGACCGCTTCGGCCAGCCGAAGATGTGGCTGTCGGACTTCGGCTACGACCAGGGCTGGCGGATCGACAAGCACGTCCGCCTGCTCGGCGAGGTCGGCGGCGACGGCCGGCCCGACATCGTCGGCTTCGGCGAGGCCGGCACCTTGCTGGCCGTGGGCCGCAGCGGCGAGTTCGACGAGCCCGAGCGGGTCCTGGACCACTTCGGCGACGACCAGGGCTGGCGCGTCGACCGTCACCCGCGCCAGCTCGGCGACATCGACGGCGACGAGCGCGACGACATCGTCGGCTTCGGCCAGACGGGGGTGATCGTCGCCACCGCCAGGAAGACCGGCTTCCGCGAGCCCCAGCGAGCGCTCGACGACTTCGGCTACGACCAGGGCTGGCGCGTCGGCGTCCACGTCCGCGCTCTGGCCGACGTCGACGGCGACGATCGCCTCGACATCGTCGGCTTCGGCCACGGCGGCGTCCTCGTCGCCCTGGCCGAGGACTGACGGCCCGCCCGGCTCACGACTTCGACCAGTGAATCAGCAGGTCGGCGAACTGGTCGACGAGGGCGGCCATGTCGGGCCCGAGCGAGTTGGTCTCCTCGTAGTGGTTGCCCTCGGCCTCGTTGATCCACGGCATCGTCTCGGCCAGCTCGAAGTCGTACTCCGGGATGATGTAGCCGAGCTCGTCGTTGCCGAGGCCGACGATCCAGCGGTACACGAGGCCCATGCGGTCCTCGAGGTACGGCCCCTTCGGCGCCGCGCGGAGGTCGGGCGGGTTGACGTTGTCGGGCTTGATCAGCGGCACCCCGTCGGCGTTGACGTGCGAGCCGTCGTAGCCGCCGATCGCCAGCTCGGGCAAGAGCTCGCCGGGGACCGTGAGCATCTGGATCGGCCCGAGCTCGACCAGCGCCATCTCGGTCTCGATCTCCTCCTCGCCCGGCATGTCGGCGTTGAACACCTCCCGCTCGAGCACCTTCTGGTCGAACATCAGCTTGAAGTTGGTGTTGCGGACCCCGGCGCGGAACCGCTTGGCCGCGAAGCGCAGCGCCGGCCCCGTGATCTCCTCGCCCATCGCCACCGCGTCGAGCGCCATCTCGCCGAGCATCTGCCCGACCGAGTCGGCCTTCTCGAAGCTCGCCGCCTGGTAGGTCTCGCCGTCGGGGTTCTCGACGTTGACGCCGAGCGTCGTCATCATCCCGCCGACGGCCCCGTTGATGTAGATCGCCGGCCCGCCGAGGCCCGGCTTGCCCGCCGCCGTCTGCCACTCCGAGCCGGTCTCGACGGTGCGGCGCAGCGCGTGGACGAAGTCGGACGTCACCAGGTAGTTGTCGTCGGCCAGCGTCTCCGGGTGGCAGCCGTAGTTGACGAGGGTGGCGATCGGCATGCCCTCGGTGTCGATCAGGTGGGCGGCCGAGATGGTCTCGTCGACGATCCACGGGTCCCGCGAGTCGCGGATCAGGTTGGCCATGCCCTTCGGGTGGTAGGTCGACACGTCGACCTCGCCGACCCGCATCGACGCGACCTCGCGCATGTCCTTGAACGCGCCGACGATCGCCTCGGCGATGGTTTCGCGGACCTGCTGGCGGTACTCCGGCGAGTAGCCCGAGGTGAACAGGTCCTCGCCCCACAGGCCCATCGTGTCGGGGCCCTCGTGGTTGTGCGTCGCGTGCACGATCAGGTAGTCGAGGTCGATGTCCTGCGCCGGCAGCATCTCGCGGATCGCCTCGACGTCGTTGTTGAAGTAGCCGACGGTGTCGATCGCCACGATCGCCAGCGTCGACTCGCCCTGGCGAAACGCCACCGCCCGCGCCCACAGCCCGTCGCCCGCGCCGACCAAACCGTGCGTCGCGTCGCGGACGCCGTAGGCCGGGCGGTCGTGGCCGAAGCCGGCCATGAACAGCGGCTGCAGCTCGCCGTCGCCCTCGCCCATGTCGGGCCCCGTGTAGCCGGGGTCGCCGGGGCACTTCTGGTCGCAGCCGCAGTCGAGCAGCATGTCGTCGGCCGGCTTCCACGCGTTGTCCATGTCGACGTCGACCCACTTCTCCCAGCAGTGGGGCAGGATCGACAGCACCGCCGCGCCGGCCTCGAGCGGCGCGTCGGGCTGCGCGGCGCAGCCGCCCTGCGGGCCGTCGGGGCACCACAGGTCGGGCGGCTCCGGCGGCGGGTCGCCGGTGGTGCCGTCGGTGGTCGTCGGCTCGCCGGTCGACGTCGGCGAGGTCGCGGTCCCCGGGGTCGTGGTCGAGGTCGGCGGGTCGGACGTCGGCGCCGCCGTGCCCGGTGAATTGGTGACGCCGCCGGTCGCGGTCGCGGCCGTCGCCGAAGCGTCGTCGCCGCCGGCGGTCGGGTCGAGGCAGCCGCCGAGCGTGAGGCCGGCGAGGGCGAGGATCCGGCTGCTTCCCCGCAGCGTGATGGGCGGCAGAGTCATGGGCGCTCCAGGTCGATCGTCGCCAGGGTACAACAAGCGCGGGCGCGTTCCCACCGGCCCGTGCTAAGGTCGCCGTCGCCATGGGGACGCGTCACTACGGCTACACCGACGTCGGCCGGGTGCGCAGTCGCAACGAGGACGCCTTCCTCGCCGACGCCCAGCTCGGCCTCTTCATCGTCTGCGACGGCGTCGGCGGCCGGGCCCGCGGCGAGATCGCCAGCCAGGAGACCGTCGAGTTCATCGTCGACTTCGTCAAGGGCGACGCGACCGACATCGAGATCGCCCGCCACGGCGGCGAGCTCGATCAAGCGGCCCGCCAGCGCCTCGCCGCCCTGCTCCGCGGGGCGATCCAGAGCGCCTGCTACATGGTCCACACCATGGGCGAGATGGACCCTGACCGAAGGGGCATGTCGACGACGGCCTCGGTGGTGCTGGTCGCCGGTCACGTCGCCACGGTGGCGTGGGTCGGCGACTCGCGGGTCTACCTCTGGCACGCCGGCGAGCACGTGCAGCTGACCGACGACCACACGCTGGTGAACGTGCAGATCCGCCAGGGCACGATGACGCCCGAGGCGGCCAAGCTGTCGCACCTCAAGCACGTGATCACCCGCGCCGTCGGCCACCGCGAGTTCGTCGAGGTCGACGTCCGCCAGCTCGAGCTGACCCCCGGCGACAAGCTGCTGCTGTGCAGCGACGGCCTGCACGAGTACCTCGACGAGCCGGGCCTCCTGGCCCGCCTGTTCTCGGCCGACCTCGCCCCCGCCGCCCGCGACGCCGTGCGCCACGCCAACATCAACGGCGGCCGCGACAACATCACCGCGCTGTTCGTCGAGTACACCGGCTGAGCGGGCATGTCCGAAAGGGCATGCTCGATGCGCCATGCGCATCCAGACCTGTGCTCGAGGACATGCTCTCCGAGCCAGCCTGGCCGCGGCCGCCGGCCGAGCGCTCACGGGCGAGCGAAGCTCGGCGCGCGCGCGAGGAGCTCCGCCGGTGAGCCCGGGAGACCGGCAAGGCTTGCGACGTAGAGGTATACTCCGCGACGTCGCCGTAGCCGCCGTGATCGATCCGCTCACGCACGTTCGCGCGGAGGAAGCGCTCCGCGCGGTCTCGCAGCGGCCGCGGGTCGGCGGCCATCGACAGCGCCAACTCGGCGATCCTGCGCGCCTTGGCCGGCACGAACTTCTTGTCGGGGAGGACGCGCATCAGGATCTCGCTCGCCTCCGCCGCACGCTCTGCCGCACAGGCGAGCTGGACCAGCGGATAGACGCCGTGTTGCAGGCTCGGCTTCTTCTTCGCGTACTGGCGCGCGAAGTCGCGAGAGTAGATCCGGAAGGCCCGCTCGAACCACCGCGGCTGACGCTCGCCGGTAGCGATCCACTCCACCAGCGCCTTGGTCTTCAACCCGCACGCGACGGAGTAGGTGCGATGCAGGGCGTTGATCGGCTTGTCCTTGTCCTTCGCCGTGAAGTCGGCGTCCGGGGGCAGCAGCCCCTCGACGGCCTCGTCGGTCGCCAGCGCCTCGCCCAGGATCCGGCGAAGCAACGGGGCCAGCGACGTCCACGGCTCCTCGCCCGCGATGCCGCCGAAGTACGCGGCGACGAGCTCGTTGAACTTGCTGCCCCAGAATGGAGATTGAGCGGCCCCGCCGCCACCTCGGCGACCTGCGCGGCATTGTAGTAGCGGGGCAGTGACGTGCGGAGCAGCGCAGCGTCGAAGGTCATCTCGCGCACCGTACCATCGCGAGGACCAGGCACGGCGCGGCGCTCGAACGGTTCGCGTCGTCCGCAACCGGCCCCTCGTCGGACCGGGAGCGACCCGCCGCTCACTGCACCGTGCGCACGCAGCGGGCCGCCAGGGCCGTCTCGCCGCCGACCATCAGCTCGCGCCACGGCGCGTCCGGCTCGGGCGGCGTGGTGTCGGCGATCTGGATCGCCGCCCCGTCCTCGGCCCAGAACGGCCCCGGGCCGCGGAACACGGCCGCCAGCTGCTGGATCTCGAGCAGCTGCGGCAGGCGGAACCCCGTCAGCGCCTCGCTGCCGTACGGCACGCGCAGCGCCGCGCAGAAGCGGCGGGCCTCCTCCTGGTTGACCGCCTCGACCACCCCGCCGAACAGCTCGAGCGAGCCTTCCGAGCGGACGATCGGGATCGGCGCCACCGCGGCCGGCACCTGCAGCGGCTTGTCCTCGTCGCGCAGGTCGGCGGCGCAGCGGAACCCGAGGCGGTGGTCGGCGACGGCGATGTCCCAGCCCTCGAGCTCGACCCCCGGGAACTTCGGCGGCCGGGTCTCGCGGGCGGCGCGGCGCTGGCCGACGCTGCCGTACTTGTACACGTGGCGGACCGGCTCACCCGCGGGCGGCCTGCAGGCCGCGTCCTCGCCGCAGAACGCCGACTGCTCGAACACCCCGCGGGCGACCGCCAGCGGGCCGTCGGCGGCGCGGAACGCCTCGCTGACGAACGGGCGCAGCGCCGCGTCGGCGTCGTAGGTGTCGGCGACCCACTCGAGCGCGTCGCTGCCCATCCCGCGCACGCCGAAGTACGAGCTGTCCAGTCGGACATGTCCTGCGGGATAGAGCCCCTGCGGGATGTCGTCCTTGACCTGGTTGCCCCACGGGTACACGCGGGCGTCGGGCCCGCGGGCCGCGTACTCCCACTCGGCCTCGCTGGGCAGGCGGCCGCCGGCGTGGCGGCAGTAGGCCTCGGCCTGCTGGTGGCTGACGCAGGTCTGCGGCAGCGCGTCGGCGACCTCCGGCTGGAGGTCCTTGGCCGGATCGGCCTGGCCTTCGGGACAGACCGCGGGCGTGCACGCGCCGGCCGCCACGCAGCTCGCGTAGGCCCCGCGGGTGACCTCGTGGAGGTCGATCCAGAAGCTGCGCAGCGCCTCGTGCCGCGGCGGGTTGCCCGACCAGCGCACCGCCGGCAGCTCGCGCGACGGCGCCGAGTTGAAGTGGTCGGGCACGTTGCCCATGACGAACACGCCGCCGGGGATCTGGACCCGCTGCACGTGCTCGGTCTCCCACAGCCCGATCGGCACGCACTCGCCGTGGATGTCGCGCCCGCTGCCGCGCCCGCACTCGGGCATCTCCTTGGCCTGCTTGGCCTTCTCGGTCTCGGACAGCTCGGTCACCTTCTTCAGCTCCGACAGCGGCCGGGCCTCGCCGACGGCCACCGGCGCGGGCGGCGGAGCGTCGAGCGCGGCGAAGCGGCGGCTCGTGGCCTCACAGGCGGCCAGACACAGGGGGACGACGAGGAGCGCGCGGGACATCATGGGCTGCGGAACTCGAAGCGTTGCAGGTGGGACTGTGCCATGGGCGGGGTCGTCAGCGACAGCACGAACATCGTGATCGCGTTGAGCACCAGCGCGACCGCGCCGATCTGCAGGTCGAGCGGGTTACACCACGCGTACAGCCCCGGCGCCAGGATCTTGGCCAGGAACAGCGCGAACGCGACCCCGAGCCCGACGAACAAACCGGCCTCGGCGGCGACGCGGTTGGCCCGCCGCCAGTACAGGCCGAGCATCACCGGCGGCAGGAACTGCACCGGCACCGCGTAGGCCAGGAGCAGCAGGTCGACGATCGACACCTTGCTGGCGACGATCAGCATCACCAGCCCGAGCGCGAACAGCACGACCACGCCGATCCGCATCAGCCGCGCCTGCGCCTGCTCCGACAGCGGCAGCCCGAGCCCCGAGACCAGCACGTCGCGGACGAAGATCGACGACCCGCCGTGCAGCAGGGAGTCGCCGGTCGACATCGACGCCGCCAGCACCGCGGTGCAGAACGCGGCGAACACCCACGGCCCGCCGATCTCGGGCCGGCTGACGAGCCACAGCAGCACGCCCTCGTCGCGCGGCGCCCCGGGCAACAGCAGCGCCGCGTAGCCGAGGAACAGCAGCGGCACCAGGAACACGAGGAAGCTCGGGTAGGTCACCGCCGAGTACTGCACCGCCCGCGCGCTGCGGGCCGTGAAGCACTTCATGAACACCTGCGGCCACATCGCGAACCCGAGCGTCGACATCACGATCTCGGCCGTGTACTGGAACGACGACGTCCCCGGCGGCGGCCCGGGCAGCGTCAGGTACTCCGGGTGTTCGGCGATCACGCGGTCGAACATCGGCGCCACCCCGCCGAACAGCTGGCCCGGGATCGCCAGCCCGAGCCACCACACCACCCCCAGCATGGCCACGCCCTGCAGCACGTTGGTCCAGCCGACCCCGCGCATCCCGCCGAACATCACGTAGATCGCGACGACCGCGTAGACCACCGCCGCGCCGACCAGCGGCGACCAGCCGAGCGCGAGGTGCATGACGATGCCCGCGCCCTTGAACTGGATCGCCAGGTACGGCACGAACGCCAGCAGCGACGCCGCGCCCATCACCGCGGTGATCCGCCGGCTGTCGTAGCGGGCCCCGATCAGCTCCGCCTGCGTCACCAGCCCGAGGCGCGCGCCCATGCGGCGCACGCGGGCCCCGAAGTAGAACACCGGCACGAACGCCGCGGCCCCGTAGGCCAGCATGTAGAACGCGTCGGAGCCCTTGCTGATGACCCGCTGCGGCGTGCCGAGCAGCGCGTAGGCGCTGAAGATCATCGCCCCCATGACGAAGTACATCAGCACCGGGCCGAACGAGCGCTCGCCAGTGACGAAGTCGTCGGCGCCGCCCGAGCCGCGCCGGCCGGCCCACAGGCCGACCGCCAGCGAGGCCGCCAGGTAGGCGAACACCGCGTACGGCGCGACCGCGCCCATGTCAGCCACGGCGCTCGTCCTCGGCCTCGACGTCGTCGACGGCCCGGCTCAGGTAGAGCCCCACCAACACCGCCGTGTTGGCGAGGATCACCAGCACCACGTACGCCAGCGACCACGGCACGCCGAGCACGCGCGGCTCGATGTGGTCGCCCAGCAGCGGATAGAGCGGCCACACCAGCATCGCCGTCGAGGCGACGAAGTACAGCGGCGACAGGCGAACCCAGCGCATGGGCCTTCACTGATACGAGAAAATTCGCGCCGTTTACAGGCCCTTCCGGCCCTGCGCGGCCGGCGGTACACTCGCGGGCGCATGAGTCGCAGCACCCCGATCGCCGTCGGCGACGTCGCCCCCGACTTCAGCCTGCAGGATCAGGAGGGCCGCACCGTCGCCCTCGCCGATCTCCTGAAGGACCGCTGTGTCGTCCTCTACTTCTATCCCAAGGACGACACGCCCGGCTGCACCGTCGAGGCCTGCAGCTTCCGCGACAGCTACAGCGTGTTCGCCGACGCCGGCGCCGAGGTCGTGGGCATCAGCAGCGACGGCGTCGAGGCCCACAAGGCGTTCGCGGCCAAGCACAACCTGCCGTTTCGCCTGCTCAGCGATCGCGGCGGGGCGGTGCGTGCCAGCTACGGCGTGAAGAAGACGCTGGGCCTCATCGATGGGCGCGTCACCTTCATCATCGACCGTCGCGGCGTGGTGCGGCACGTGTTCTCGTCGCAGGTCCGGCCCAAGAAGCACGTGGCCGAGGCCCTCGAGATCGTGCGAAGTCTCGCATCCGCTTGAGCTCGGTGAGCATGCTCCACTCGAGTCGTTGTCTTTAGACCCCACCCCCTGGGGACCCCCGGGCGAACCGGGGAAGGTAGGCTTTACGGGGTGTAGGGGGGGCCTGGAACGATGTCCGGCCATCCCTCAACAAACCTTCAGTGTGATGCATGCCCGCAGGGCGCCGGTGGCACCGTCCCCCAAGACGGACCATGGTTGACCGAACGTCGAGCGCGGCGCCCGCAGCCCAGCGCGGCTCGACGCAGGAGACACAGCCATGAGCCTCTTTGCCAACATCGAACACCTGGCGGCCGCCCCGGGCGTCGTCGCCGTCACGATCGACTCACCCAACCACCCACGGGCTTTCCGGGGCGTCGACAGCTGGTCGCCCGTCCTCGATGCCTCGCTGCAGCTGTTCGGCCAGACCGGGGAGGACACCATCCGCCTCGTCATCGGCCAGCACACGGTGATCATCCAGAAGGAGCACGGCGACACGGTCGCCGTCGTGTTGCCCACCGGGCACGCGATCGCCAAGTCGCTCCGGCGGATGATCCGCCGCCTCGCCAAGAAGGAGCGCGGCCCGGTCACGACCGCGCGAGCGCCGCAGGCGCCGACCGAGCAGCCCTCGGGAGGCGCTTCCGAGCCCTCGCCGCTCGATCGACCGGAGGCGGCCTGACAGAGGCCCTCTGGGCCCTCTGGACCCCACTGCGCGGGCCTTTCGGCGCGCGCCTCCGCTCGGAGTGCGTGATGGGCGCACCTGGAACGAGTCGCCCTCCGAGCGGCGATCACGTCTGACGTGTCTCTTTCGACAGGTCGCGTGACCTGTCCTCAAGCACCACCGGACGCTCCCTGGCCGTCTGGTTCCCGAGCCCACCGGGCCAACTTCACCCTCCCGACGCGGCGCAGCCCACGAGTTCGTGGCCTGCGCCGCGCTGCTATCATCCGCGCGTGCGACTCCGCGTGCTCGCCCTCGCCGTGCTCGTGTGCGCCTGCGGTGCGCACGACGAGGCTCCGCCGATCGAGGTCAAGCCCGACCCGAGCCTGACGCTCCCGCCGCGGGCGCCCGACCGCGACCCGACCACGCGCCCGCCCGGCACCGACCCGGCCGACGCGATGACGCTGCACTTTATCGACATCGGCCAGGGCGACGCGACGTTGCTCGAGTTCCCGTGCGGCGCGGCGCTGATCGACACCGGCGGCGAGAAGAACGAGCTGTACGACGGCGAGGCCGCGCTCTACGCCTACCTCGACGCCTTCTTCGCCCGCCGCGCCGATCTGAACCGCACCCTCGACCTGCTGCTCGTCACTCACCCGCACATCGACCACAACCGCGGCGCCCTCGGCGTGCTCGAGCGCTACACCGTCAAGAACGTGGTCGACAACGGCGCCGACGCCCCGCACAGCCACAACGACGGCACCGAGGACCCCGGCGCGACCCAGCAGATGGCCGTGCACGCCTGGCTGCGCAGCCACCCGGACAAGAACATCCAGTACCTCGCCGTCGGCGCCGGCGACGTGCCCGCCGACGGCCTGCACAACGCCGTGATCGACCCGATCGGCGGCTGCGCCCGCGCCTCGACCGACCCCAAGCTGACCGCCCTGTGGGGCACCGTCACGCACGACGTCAGCACCTACGGCGACAACCCCAACAACCACAGCGTCGTCGTCCGGGTCGACTACGGCGAGGCCTCGGCGCTGTTCACCGGCGACCTCGAGCTCATCGGCCTGTCACGGCTGGCCGACCGCTACGAGAAGCGGCCCGAGCTGCTCGACGTCGACATCTACCAGGTCGGCCACCACGGCAGTAAGAACGCCACCATTCACTACCAGATGGCCCTGATGAGCCCGCGCGTGGCCGTGATCTCGATGGGCCCGTACGAGCGGAATATTCCGTGGACCGCTCGCAAGTACGGCCACCCGCACATCGTCGCGCTCGAGCACCTCGTGCACCCGGAGTACGGCGTCCGCGGCCGCCGCGCCCCCCTGCAGGCGATGGTCGGCTTCCGCGGCGCCTATCAAGACAAGGTCACCGAGATCTTCCAGCGCCGCACGATCGACCGCGCGATCTACGGGACGGGCTGGGACGGAACCGTGGTGATCGCGGCCCACGCCAACGGCTGGCTCGACGTCAAAACCCTCGGTCGCTGACCGCGCCGGGGTCACGACCGGGCGTCCGGATCGCCGCCCGCACGCCGGCCTATGCCCCACGCCACACGCCGAGGGGCGCCCCGGACCCCTGCCGGTGCGCCTTGCCGCCCGCTGGCCCGCTCGCGCATAGTCCCTCGCATGCCCGGCCACGAGCACGTCCACGGCCCCGACTGCGACCACGACCACGACCACGATCACCACCACGGCCACGTCCACGGGCCCGACTGCGACCACGGCCCCGCGCCCTACGTCCGCACCGCCCCCAAGATCGGCCGTAACGACCCCTGCCCGTGCGGCAGCGGCAAGAAGTACAAGAAGTGCTGCGACGCCTGAGCGGCTGCGCCTCCGGACATGCCCCTGCCGCATGTCCTGAAGGACATTATTCTTAAAAAGATCCGTCGCCGGCCGCTCGCGTCGGGCCAGGGTTTTGCCTCGCCGCGCCCGCCAGGACATGCGCTTCCTGACATGTCCGATCGGCCAGCCGGCCGTCGCCCCGCCGGCGTCGTTCGCCCGCCTCGCCCGCGGGCCGGTCGACGAGCCCGCGCCGCGCTCGCTCCGCGCCGCGTCCGCGCCGACGTGTCCCTCAAAACATGTTCGATCGACCCGCCACGCGCCGCGCTCGCTTCGCTCGCCGGGCTCCCCGCGCGCCAGGACCTGCGCCGCGCTCGCGTCGCGCCGGGGTCTTGCGCCGCCTTCCTCGACATGTCCCCTAAAACATGTCTCGTGCGCCAGCTATGTCCGCGCCGCGCTCGCTCCGCGAGCCGCCGTCTCGCCCCCCGCTCGCGCCGCGCTCGCCTCGACATGTCCTCCGTGACATGTACATACCGACATCCCCCTGCGCGCCGCGCTCGCTCCGCGAGACCCTTCCTGTCCCGCCTCGCGCCGCGCTCGCCTCGACATGTCCCTGGAGACATGTCCATAACGACAGCGGCTTCGCGCCGCGCTCGCTCCGCGCCGGGGCTCTGCCCGGCCGTTCCACGTCGCGCTCGCCTCGACATGTCCTTCAGGACCTTTTCCACCCGCCGGCCCTCCCGCGCCGCGCTCGCCCCGCGATCCGGAGGCGGACCCGGCCTCGCCGCGCGCTCGCCCGGACATGTCCCCCAGAACATGTCCTAGAATCCACGATCATCCGCCGCTCCCTCGCGCCAGGGTTTTGCCCGGCCCGCCCGGCGACGCGCATCCACGTGTCCGCGCGGGCATGTCCCCGAGGACACCCGCCGCGCGTGCGCTGCGCTCGCTCCCCCGGAGCTCGCTCGACCGCCCGCGACCGCCTTGCGAGGCCTCGCGTGCCGTCCCGTCCGCGAGCTGCCGCTCCGCCGGCGCGCCCGCCCACGGCGCCCGGTCTCCCACCGCCCCGCTCCACGCCCGGGCCCGTTCCGCCGCCCTGCTCGCCGCGACGCCGACATGCCCCGTGAGACATGTCGCTGCGGACCGCCTCAATCGAGCGCGTCGTCGTCGCCCGGCGGGGTGAACAGCATCGGCGCCTCGTCGCCGTCGATCACCGCGCGGCCGCGGCCGCCGCGCTTAGCGTCGATCAGCGCCGCCTCGGCCTCGGAGAACAGCACCGACATCTCGTGGTTGTCGCGCGGCCACAGCGAGCCGCCGGCGCTGAGCGACACGCCCATGCCGAGGGCCAGCGAGCCGACGCGGCGGGCGATCGCCAGCACCTGCTCGTGGTTGGTGTCGGTCACCAGCACCGCGAACGCGTCGCCGGTGAGGCGGGCGACGATGTCGTGCGAGCGCAGCGTCGAGCGCAGCAGGACCCCGACCGACTGCAGCAGCTCGTCGCCGGCTTTGTGCCCGCGGGCGAGGTTGACCCGCTGCAGGTAGTCGACGTCGAACAGCAGCAGCGCGCACTGCGAGCCGAGCCGCTGGGCCCGTGACTGCTCGTCGGCCATGCGCGACTCGAACTCGCGGCGGTTGAACAGCCCGGTCAGCTCGTCGTGGCGGGCCAGCGTCTCCACGCTCTCGTGCAGCCGCAGGTTCTCCGACGCCAGCGCGGCGGTGTCGAGCAGGAAGCCGATGAACTCGCGCGCCTGCGGGTCGATCGGCGCGGCCCCGTACGGGTCGTCGGCGACCACGATCCCCAGCACCTTGTCGCGCAGGCGGATCGCCGCGACCAGGAACTCGCGCGGCGGCTCGAGGGCCGCCAGCGCCGGGTTCACCGGCCGCTCGCGGGAGAAGAGCAGCGGCCCCCTCGCCGCCAGCGCCTGCCCGATCTCGTCGCGCGGGTCGGCCGTCACGTCGACCGCGATCGTGCGCACGAAATTCTCGTAGCGCGGCTCCGTCGCCTCCACCTCGGCGATCCGCGGCTCGAGCCCCGGCCACTCCGTCGCCCTCGCGCGCGCCGCCTCGGCCGCGTCGGCCGGCCCGATCGCCGACTCGCCGACCAGCGCCCGCCCGTCCTCGTCGTACACGAACAGCGCCGCCCGGCTGAACCCCAGGGCCAGCCCCGAGGTCATCCCGATCAGCAGGATCGTCCGCAGTCGGTCGATGCTGCCCGTCTCGAGCATCGCCCGCGTCAGCCGCCGCAGCGCCTCCTGCCGCGGCGATTCGCGCGCGAAGCGCTCGAGCGCCCCCGCGGCCTCGTCGGCGTCGAGCAGGCGCTGCGCGATCCGCCGCCCGAGCGCGGGGATCCCGTCGGCGAGCTCGCCTGCTCCGAGGACCAGGTCCTTCATGCCATGGATGAAGCGCACCCTCGGCCCGCTCGAGGTCGTGCGAGCCCCTACCAGCCGCAGCGACGAACCGTGGCCGGCGAGCCGCAGCAGCTGCAGCGCCAGCGGCGGCGCGTCCTCGACCGGCGCCTCGATCTCGACCGCGAGCGGCACGGCCAGCCGCTCGAAGAGCGTCCGGAGATCGTGCGGCACGTCGACCGCACGCACGGCCGTCGCCAGAGCCTCGGGGATCCCGCTGAACGCTGGGTCGGACATTGGCCCCGCGATGCTGGCAAAAGCCCCGCAGGCCAGCAACGGGCGCGGACGCGCATCCGCGCGCTTCGGCGGCCCGGACGGCGAGCGGCGCGGATTTGTCCGCCCACGCCGCGGGCCGATCACCCCGCGTGGCGTGCGCGCGCGAACGCCCGCAGGGCCTCGGGCGCCGCTCCCGTGAGCACCGCGTCCGCCACCAGCTCGCCGATCGCCGGCGCGAACTTGAAGCCGTGCCCGGAGAACCCGCCGGCGACCCACGCCCGCCTGTCCCCGGGGACATGGTCGATCACGAAGTCGGTCGACGGCGTGCAGGTGTAGAGGCAGACCGTCGCGTGGACGAACTCGCCCCGCCCCGCCGGCAAATACTCGGCGAGGAACGCGGCGAGCGGCGCGAGATCGGCCGGGTGGATCGCGCGGTCGACTCGCTCGGGGTCGACCCCCGCCTCGGCCGCCCCGACCTCCGGCGGCGGCACGTGACACGCCAGCTTGAAGCCGGTCACGCCCTCGTGCCCGTACGGGAACCCGTACACGAAGCCCGCCGGCCCGAACGACGCCCACACCGGCATCGCCGCCAGCCGGTCGATCTCGGCCGGGTCGGGCCGCGTCCACGCGAGCACCCGCCGCAGCACCTTCAGCTTGCCCGGCATGAACCCCGGCAAGAGCCCCGGCAGGTACGCCCCCGCCGTCACCACCACCTGGTCGGCCGGCAGCAGCGCGCCGTCGTCGAGCAGCACCCGCGGCCGCTCGCCGAGCGCGACCTCGCGGACCCTCGCGCCCGTCCGCCAAGCTGCCCCGAGGGACATGGCCTCTCGTTTTAAAGCTTCGAGACATGGCCCAACGCGCAGGTAACCGCCCGACGGCGTGAAGCATGCCGTCCAACCTGCGGGCACCGCGATCGGGAAGCGCCGGCGGGCCGCGGCCGCGTCCATCAATTCGTGCTCGACCCCGGCCGAGACGCAGGCCGCGATCGCGCCCTGGTAGTCGGGGTCGTCCTCCGGCCCGAACTCGACCATCCCGGTGCGCACCAGCAGCGTCTCGCCGGCCTTCTCGCCGAGCGCCCGCCACAGCGCGTCGGCGCGGCGGACCAGCGGCACGTAGCCGGCGCCCTCGTGGTACGACTCGCGGATGATGCGGGTGTAGCCGGAGTGGCTGCCGTACTCGTGGACGTGCGAGAAGCGCTCGAGCACCGTCACCTCGGCCCCGCGGGCGGCCAGCGCCCACGCGGTCGCCGAGCCCATCGTGCCGCCGCCGACGACGATCACCTTCGGCCCGCGCATCGCATCACTCCTTGGCGACGAAGCCGTACACGTCGGGCCCGCGCAGCGGCGGCAGGGCGGTCTTGCGGATCATCAGCGTGCGCACCGCCCACAGCTCGCGGAACACCCGGTACCGCAGCGCCGTCTGCTCGAGGTAGTCGACGCCCGCCGAGCCGCCCGTGCCGGTGCGGCGGCCGATCACCCGCTCGACCATCCGCGCGTGCCGCTGGCGGAAGATCACGAACGCCTGCTCGAGCTCGACCAGCCCGTCGAGCACCTCGCGCGGCCAGGCCAGCAGCGGCAGCTCGCGGTAGCTCTCGATGAACAGCAGCGCCGCCCGCACCCGGGCGACCCGCGGGCGATCCTCCTCCGGCACCTCCTCGGCCAGCAGGAACTCGCGCGCCTTGATCCGCTCCTGCTTGTAGCGCTCCTCGATCCGCCGCCGGTCGGCCTCGCCGGGCGCCGAGTCGCGGACCAGGATCATCGCCTCCTCGGCCTCGATCGCCTGCGCCTTGAGGTAGTTCTCGACGAACCGGCGCACGTTCTCGGTGTCGCCCTCCTGCTCGGGCGTCGAGCCCTGGATCGGCGTGCGGTGCAGCCACTCGTTGATCGCCTCGAGCAGCGTCGGCACGTCCTTGAGCCGCGCCTCGACCCGCTGCGACGCCGGCGACGGCCGCCCGTCGGGGTAGCGGAGCGCCCGCAGATAGCTGTTGTCGTGGCCGAGCGGGATCCGGTCGTCCACCTTCAGGCCCATCAGGATCTCGATCTCCCGCAGCTGCGCCGACTGAAACCCGCTCGCCGGGCTCAGCTTGTCGCGGAAGCCGAGGTAGTCGCGGGTCGTCATCGTCTCCATCAGGCGGAAGTGATGCGCCACCTGGTCGAACAGCAAGGCGGTGCGGCGGATGCCGCGGACCGCGTCGGACAGCGACTGCTCGCGCACCTTCTCCTGCGCGAACAGGTTGCGGACCCGCACCAGCTCGCGGATCGCCAGCTTGAACCACAGCTCGTCGATCTGGTGGATGGTGATGAACATCACCTCGTCGTTCTCGAGCTCCGACTCGTCGGGTTCGACGCCCGTCTGCAGCGAGAGCAGCTCCTCGAGCTTGATGTAATCCCAGTAGAGCGTCGCCTTGCCGGCCATAGGCCGCGAAAGCTACGCCGTGTCGCGCTCACCCGGCAACGTCCGGCCGCGTGAGGCGCCGCCCGCGTGCTGCACCGGCGCCTCGAACCACCGCGCCGGAGGTCCGTCCGGATCTCCGGGCACCGGCAGCTCGGCCTCTTGCAGCTCCACCGTGCTCAGCACCGTCACGTGCGGCGTTCCGCGGGCCAGCAGCAGCGCGAACACCGGCCGCGCCCGCGGCGAACAGACCACGATCGGCGGCGGCCCAACCTCGATCCTCCCGCCGACAACGTCGTTCTGCAGCGCGCGCCGGCGCCACGCCTGCCGCGAACGGGCGTCGAGCCCCAGCCGCAGCCCCCGCTCGCCGTGCACCGCCCGGGACAGCAGCGCCGCCTCCGCGTCACCCACCGGCCGCGTCCACGTCACGGGGCCGACGCGGGCGTGCGCGGCTACCACTTCATGGACCCAGTGCGGCGCCAGCCGCTCGCGCAGCGCCGCCAGCCAGCGGCCCCGCTCGCTCGCTTGCCGCAGCAGCGGCTCGGACGCGACCGCGTCGAGCAGCGCCGCGAACTGCGGCAGCGGCACCCGCTCGCGCAGCAGCCCGCGCGTCAGCTCGAGCAGCTCGGCCGGCCCGACCGCCGCCAGCGCCTCCCGCGTGACCGCCGGCTCGCGCGCGCGGTGGGCCTCGAGCGCCGCCGCGATCGTATCCAGGTCGACCAGCGCCTCCGCCCCGCGCATCACCGCCCGAAACACCGCCGTCACGACCCTGTCCTCCCAGCCATGTCCGTGAGGACCTGCGCGGTCGACCATGTCCTTGAAAACATCCACGACCGCTTCGCCCCCTCCTCCGCTCCGCTCCAGGCCTGCCCGCTCGACCGGGTGGAGCTTCCGCGCCCTCTCTGCCCGCGTGTCCGCGCTCCTCCCTTCCTGGTCGGTCGGGTCCTGGCGGACCTCTCGCGTCCCGCCGCCCGGCCGCCCTTCTCCTGTCTCGTCGGCCAGGTCGATCGCGGCGCGCGCGGCCGGCTCCTCCGCACGCTCGCCCAGGTCTTCCGGCGCGCTCAGCGCCCGCTCGCCGAGCCGCACCGCGAAGCTCGGCCCCGCCGTCGCCACGATCGGCGGCACCTCGACGCCCAGCGCCTCGCTGCAGCGGCGGCGCAGCTCGGCCAGCGGCCGGCGCAGCGCCTGCATGTCCTTTTCATCATGTCCCGGGAGACAGACCACAATTCGCCGCCCCGGTCGACTCCGCCGCCGCCGCGTCCACCACGCCAGCGCCCCCAGCCCGGCCGCGGTGGCGCCGAACGCCGCCGTCGGCATCCCCGGCGCCAGCGCCAGCCCGGCCAGGAGCCCCGCCGGGGCCGCCAGCAGCTCCGGGGTCCACCACGTCGCGCGGCGGGTCGTCGGCTCCTCGCGGTCGACCCGCGCCACCAGCAGCGCCCCCGCGAGCCCGACCAACAGGGCCGGCACCTGGGCCAGCAGGCCGTCGCCGATCGCCAGCCGCCCGTACAGCTCGAGCGACGGCATCAGCCCGAGCCCGTCGCGCAGCCCGACGGCCACCCCCCCGACCACGTTGATGCTCGTGAGCACCACCCCGAGGATCGCGTCGCCGCGGATGAACTTCGCCGCCCCGTCCATCGCCCCGTAGAAGTTGGAGCGCTCGCGCAGGCGGGCCCGCAGCCGCGACGCCTCGGCCGCCGAGATCGTTCCCGCCCGCAGGTCGGCCTCGATCGCCGCCTGGTGCCCTGGCAAGCCGTCCAGCGCGAAGCGGGCCGCGACCTCGGCGATCCGCTCGCCGCCGCGGGCCACCACCACGAACTGCACCACCGTCACGATCGCGAACACCACCGCCCCGACCAGCAGGTCGCCCTGGATCACCAGCGTCGAGAACGCCGCGATCACCTCGCCCGCGTCGGCGTCGCGCAGGATCAGCCGCGTCGTCGTCACGTTGAGCGCCATCCGCGTCAGCGTCATCAGCAGGATGAGCCGCGGGAACCCCAGCAGCTCCGCGCTGCGCCGCACCGTCACGCTCGCCACCAGCGCCGTCACCGAGCCCGCGAGGCTCAGCGTCAGCAGCAGGTCGACCAGCCACCGCGGCAGCGGCAACAGCGCGCAGACCACCGCCGCCAGCACCCACAGCACCAGCCCGTAGCCCGGCAGAACCGCCCAGAAATCCTGTCCGGAGCCCGCGGCTCGGCCGATGCGCATGGCCGCCCAGGCTAGCCGCGCGCGAACGCGCGCCAAGATCGGCAAGTGTTCAGTGCGATTTCGCCCCTCGCCCGCCGCGGATCACTGCCGCAGGCACTTCACCGCCGCGGACCGCGGCGGCGCGCTCACTCGCTCTCGATGCAATAGAGCCGGAAGCGGTTGTCGCAGCTGCGCGGCGAGCACTGGGTCCAGTTGCCGTCGACCGCGCCGAAGGCCCCCATCAACCCCTGCCCTCGATCGGCCTGCCAATTGTTGCAGTTGGCCGCGTCGGCCGTGCCGTCGACGTGGGTGCCGGTCCACACGCCGTCGCTGCTCCCGCCGCACGACCGCATCAACCAGGGGATCTGCGCGCCCGTCTCGGTCACGTTGATCATGGCCATCAGCCCGCCGGTCGTGAACGCCGTCGAGTTGTTCGCCACCGGCACGCCGGTGACCAGCACGAACTCGCCGCTGAACGGGCTGATGCGGTCGATCGCGGCTACGCGGCCGTCCGACAGCCACGCCTTGAAATTGCGATCCTTGACCGTCGGGACCGCCGAGGCCTTCGCCAGCGCGTTGCAGCGCGCGTCGGCCTCTGCGAGCTTGCCCACCTCGAGCCCGCTGTACGTCGCGCTGGTGAGGAACACGAAGCGCTTCTGCTTGTCGGGCAGCTCGAGCTCGCAGCCGGCGCTGCAGCCGTCGCCGTCGACCTCGTTGCCGTCGTCGCACTCCTCCACCGGGAAATCGGCGGTCCCGTCGCCGCAGACGGTCCCCGTCGTCTCGTCGGTCGTCGTCGTGTCGGGCGTCGTCGTCGTCAGCGGCTCGGTCGACGTCACCGGCTCGGTCGTCGTCGTCGCCATCGACGTCACCGTCCCCGTCGGCCCCGTCGTCGGCGCCGCGCCGGTGCTCGTGCTCGTGCCGGCCTCCGTCGTCTCCGGCCCGGCCGTCGCCTCGGTCGTCGCCGCGCTCGTCTCGCTGCTCGTCGCGCCGCCGTCGACCCCGGCCGGCGAGAAGCAACCGGAGGCTGCGAGGACGACGATCAGGACCTGCGACCGCGCGAACGACACCGGCCGCACTCTACTCGACGCCCGTCGCCCCGCGCCAGTCGCGGACCCGCGCCCTCACGCGGGCGCGCGCCAGACCCCGCGCAACGCCAGCGTCGCCGGCGGCTGGATCGCCTCGTGGTGCAGCTTGCCGAACAGCTGGAACAAGTTGAACACCACCAGCGTCGCGAACGCCCCCAGCTTGCTCACCGTCCCGAACACCGGCGGCCACAGACACAGCGCGGTGCAAACACCCGCGACCCCCACGAGCCCCGCCACCAGCGCCGCCGTCAGCCCCACCGCCTTGCGCCGCCACCCTCGCGGGTCCGCGTCGGCGATCAGCGTGCCGTCTGGCCCTTGGGACAGCCACACCCGATCGCCTGTCCCGATGGACACCTCGACCGCGCGCGTCCACCCGGCCGCGCGGGTCGCCGCCGGCCGCGCGGCCGCGAACGCCTCCGCGCCCGGGCAGGCCGCCGCCGCCCGCTGCCGCGCCCGCCCGACCCACACCGTCCCGCCGGCCAGCCCGACCCGCTCGGACCCGACCGCCACCACCCCGCCGAGCACCTCGCCCTCGTACGCGCGGTCGTGGAACCAGATCGCCGCGTCGCCCTTCGAGCGGCCGACCTGGCGCACCCGGTGGATCGCCACCTGCCCCTCGGGACCTGTCCCTTCGACCACCACGCCGACCCGCGCCCGCGCGCCCCAGCGCCGCACCAGCCGCGCGCACTCGCCCCAGCCGGCCGCCGCGATCAGCAGCGTGTTGAGCCAGAAGATCGCCAGCGCCGCGTACGCCAGCGCCGCCGAGAAGCCGGTCACGCGGCCGCCCCTTCCGGCCCCGACTGCTCGCGCGCCGCCTGCTGCTCGGCCGCCGCGCGCCGACTGGCCCGCGCCAGCTGCTCCGCCTCACCGCCGTCGCGCACCCGCATCACCGGCCGGCGCCGCGGCAGCAGGAACGTGCGCAGCAGGTACAGCACCATGCTCGGCTCGTCGAGGCGCGGCTCGATGCGCGGCGCGACCTCGCGGCGGTGGGCCTCGGCCAGCTCGCTCCAGTGCAGGCCGGCGCGGTTGTGGTGGATCGTGTGGTAGCCGTTGTTGCACATGATCCAGTTGAACCACTTGCCGACGAAGTTGCGCGAGTGGTTGTACTCGCTCGACGGGTCGGTCGCGTCGTGCTGGATCAGGTTGATGCGGAGGATGCAGCGCGCGCCGTACAGCTGCGGCAGGACGATGAACAGCAGCGCGCCCCAGAAGTCGTGGAGCAGCGCCGCCCCGGTCAGCCCGAACGCGACGACCAGCTCCGTCGTGTACTGGCGCGTAAACCCCTGCTGCTTCGTCACCTGGGCCCAGCGGCCGACCCCCGCGAACGTGTTGGGCCCGGCGATGTTGGGGAAGTGGATCAGGTTGAGCAGGTGCCAGCGGAACGCCACGTGCGACGGGTCGGCCCAGTCGGGCTGGCCGTCGTCGGCGAAGTGGTGGTGCACCAGGTTGTGCGCCGGGACGTTGGCCGAGGCCGGGTAGAGCGCGCCGAAGCTCAGCACGCTGCGCCAGATCAGGTTGAGCCGGTGCGAGTGGAAGATCCCGCGGTGCATGTGATTGTGGATCACGACCGCGTTGAGGAAGCTCAGCAGGCACGCCAGCACGAACGGCAGCGGGTGGCGCCACGCCGGCACGAAGTACATCAGCCCGAGGAGGCCCAGGTACGCGCCGACGATCCCGACCTGCCGCCACTCGGTCGGATGGCGCACGAGCCAGGTCTCGCGCTCGCGCTCGCGCTCGTGCGCAGCCGGCTTCGCACCGGCGGCTTCGCCCTGAGAGGCCATCGCCGCGGCACCATACTGCGCGCGCGGGACGGCCTCAATCTTCGCGCGCGTGGGGACAATCTCGACGGGCCCCGGCGCGCGTGATATCCCTGCCCCCGCGCCCGTCCGCGCCCGTCTGCACCGTGACCGCTCACACCGGCATCGCCACCAACCTGTCCACGTGGCTCACCGCGCAGCCCTCGGTCCAGTACCGCAGGAACCCGTGGTTCTACTTCCTGTACGACGGGGCGTACCTGCTGGCCTTCCTCGCCCTCGACGCCTGGATCCTCGCCACCGGGCAGGGGCCGCTGGTCGAGTGGCAGGGGTGGTACCTCGCCCTGCTGCCGCTCGTCATCTACGTCCACATCCTGCTCAACGTCTTCATCCACAACTGCTGCCACGGCAACTTCCCGCGGCCGATCAACCGCCTGATCGGCGAGATCGCCGGCGTCCTCGTGATCACCCGCTACGCCTCGTGGGAGATCATCCACCAGCGTCATCACCGCTACTCCGACGACCCCGAGCGCGACCCGCACCACGTGATGCCGAGCTTCTGGCGCTTCCTCGCCCGGACGATGCTCGTCAACGTCGAGAAGCAGCTGCAGAACCAGGCCTACGACCAGTTCGGCGACACCCCCGAGATGCGCCGGCGCGAGCAGCTGCGCAGCGTCCTCAGCTTCTCGGTCATGATCCCGCTCAACCTCGCGTTCTGGCTGCTGCTCGGCCCCGAGGCCTTCCTCATGCTGTGGCTGCCCGCCCAGGCCGTCGGCTGGGTCCACGTCGCCCACTTCAACTGGGCCACCCACAACGCCCAGTCGCCGACCGGCGACTACAAGCCGGTCAACCTCGACCACGGCCTCTACTGGCTCGGCAACCGCATCTGGTTCGGCCTCTACATGCACGCCAACCACCACAAGCGGGCCAACATCTTCAACCCGGCCAAGATGGAGCAGGTCCTGGCCCGCCGCGCCGCCGCCCGCGCGCAGTGAGCCGCCGCCGCCGCGGGCATGCTCTTCGGGGCATGCCCGTTCGCGCATGTTCGGATGAGCATGTCCCTTCGAACATGCCCTTCAGGCCACCACCGTCACCCCGTGCCCGGCCTCGTCGGTCAGCACCTCGAAGGCCGCGCGATCGCTGCGCAGCTCGACCAGCGGCCGCCCCGGCCGGCGCACGCGCAGCTCGCAGCGGGCGATCTTGCTGTTGAGGCAGGTCTTGACCCCGCCGGGCGGGTTCGCGTACGCCAGCCCGACGAAGGCCTGCCGCGGGGCCCAGATCCGGGCCTCGACCGCGACCTCCCGCGTCTGCGACGAGAGCCGCCACTCGAACTCGGCGCCGCCGACCGCCACCTCGCCGCGGGCCCGCGCCGCCTGCCACAGCGAGTTGAGCGCGATCTGCTCGCCCTCGTGGCGCAGCACCAGCAGCGTCATCGGCGGCGTCCACAGCGGCCCGAGCCTGACCCGCGCCGTCGCGCACTCGAGGAAGCTGTCCGGCGCGCCGTCGAAGCCGGCCACCTGGCCCCACGCATAGCGGTCGGTGTGGCGCGCGCCCCAGTTGTGCGACTGGCTGCCGACCCACCCGTCGATCGCGTGCGCCTCGCCGTCGACCGTGACCGTGCCGGTGAACACCGCGTTCGGCGACCCGACCAGCGACTTTGCCTTGGGGAACCCGCCGCCGTAAAGGTTGGCCGGCAGCAGCAGCAGCGGCGGCTCGGGGCTCTCGTACGTCAGCTCCCACGCGAACGCGTGCGCCGCCCCGGCCGCCGCCCCGCGCAGCCCGCGGGCGTCGAGCGTGGCCTCGCCGACGCGCACGTCCAGGCGATCGCGGGCGAACGCGCAGCGCTCCCACGGCACGGTCTGCTTGGCCGCGGCGATGACCCCGCGCTCGCCGTCGAACCAGATCGCCCACAGCTCGCCGACCGCCCGCTCCGGCTGTCCTTTGGGACAGAACACGGTGTAGCGGATCCACCACGCCAGCGGCCGCGTCGGGTGGTTGGCCCGCTGGAAGTAGCTCTCGTAGTGCCCCGCCGGCGAAGCAGGATCGAAGCGGCAGGCGTTCCAGCGGTCGCGGTCGACAGGCACGGCGCGAGGGTGCCGCGAGCGCTCGCCGCTGTCCACGGCATACCGCGAGCGTCGACCTCGAAGTCGTCGCGACGCCCCGCCGCTCTGCCTCACGCCTCGCAGCGAGCTCGCGACGAGCCCGCGTCGCACCACCGTCGCCGAGGCTCGTCGGCGAGCCGGCGATCTTGCCGCGTGCGGCCGGCGCCTGCCGCGTCGCTGGTCAAATGCCGCGATTTTTGGCACCACTGCACCCAGTGGCCCTGGCGCCTCAGCTCGCGGTCGTCGCCTGGCTCGCCCTCGCCGCGGCCCCGCTCGAGCTGCACACCGACGCCGTCGACCGTCGCCTCACCGAGGCCGGCCTGCGCGCCCGCGTCGGCGACGACCTCGACACCTGGACGATCCGCGTCCGCGGCGGCCCGCACGAGCGTGAACTCGCCGTCCGCCTCCGCGGCCCCGACGGCGCCACGCGCACGCGCCGGCTGGTCCTCGCCGGCGACACCCGCGAAGACCGCAGCCGCGAACTCGCCGCCAGCCTCACCCTCCTCATGGATGAGGCCCCGCCCCCCCTGCGCGGGGACAGGCCTGCGACACCTCCACCCGCCCCCCTGCGCCCGTCTCCGCCTCCTTTACAAGGTTGGCTCGGCCTCGGACCGCGCATCGAGGTCGGGTCCGGCTCGGTCGAGGGCGGCGCCGACGTGATGGGCGGCGCCTGGCTGCTGCGCGATCACCTGCAACCGATCGCCAGCCTCGGCTTCGGGGGCACCGCGCCCGAGGACGTGTCGGTGTTCCACCTCCGCTTCGGCGGCGGACTGGCCGCTGGCGCCTCGCTGCTCAAACGGCAGATCTGGCTCGGAGGACATGTCCTCGCGCACGCCCTGCGGTCGCGTGTCCGCGATCTCCGTCACAACGACGTCGACTGGACGTCGTCGACGGAGATCGGCGCGACCTTGCAATACCGCGGTCGGCGCGTGTTCCTCGGCGCCCGCACGGGGGTCGATCTCGTCTCGCCGTCGCGGTCGGTGGCGGGCCACGGGGCGCGGTTCCGGCGCGGCCCGGCGCAGTGGATGCTCGGCCTCGTCATCGGCGTCATCTTCGGCTGAGCGGACTTGGATTCGCGGCGACCGACACGGTCTATAGCTGCGTGCTCACCTCCGCTACACTCTGGCCGGCCATGACGCCGCGTGCCGCAGTCAGGGACGTGGAGAGCGCTGCCGTCCTGGCAGCCGCCCAGGACGGCGACCGGGCCGCCCAGGCCGCGATCTTCGAGGCCTACAAGGATCGGGTCGCTCGCCAGGTGTTCCGCATGACCGGCGACGCGTCGTCGGTCGACGACCTGGTCCAGGAGGTCTTCATCTCCGCCTTCTCGGCGATCGGCCGCTTCCGCGGCGACGCCCAGCTCGGCACTTGGCTCTACACCATCGCCGCCAACCGCGTGCGCAACTGGTGGGACTCGCAGCGTCGCCGCCGTCGCCGCGAGGACATCGCCTCGGCCCGCGCCGGCGACGACCCCGTGGCCACCCCCGAGGCCGACTTCGAGGCGACGCAGCAGCGCGAGCGCCTCTATCGCGCCCTGGGTGAGTTGCCTGACAAGCTGCGCGAATCCTTCGTCGCCCGCGCGATCGAGGGCATGAATTTGCACGAGGCGTCGGCCGCTCTCGGCGTCCCGATCAGCACTGTCTCTTACCGCACCCGCCGCGCCGAGCAGCTGCTCTGCGCGGCCCTGGGGATCCCCTGGAGGGACGAATGACCCCCGAGATTCGCCCTCCCGACCACGGCGAGCCCGCCGTCCGTTCGCCCGAGCTGCTGCGCCTGGTCCAGGCCGCCCGGTCCGCGCCCGCACCTGTCCTCAAGGTCAGCTCCGACGCGATCTTCGCCGGCTTCCAGGCCCGCCGCCGCGACCGTCGCCGCCTGTGGGCCGGCGCCGGTTTGGCGGTCGCCGCCGCCGTGGCGCTGGTCTGGGCCCGCCCTTCGTTCATGTCCTCCAAGACAGGTGCCTTGGAACCTGTCGCAACGAACAGCAGCGAGGCCGCGCACGTCGCCGCCCCGGCGCTGGCCGCCGCCGTGCGCGTGGTCGCCGAGGAGGGCCCGCCCGCCGGCGTGCGCGGCGAGTGGCAGGTCGAGCTCGGTGACGGCCGCTACGACGTCACCGTCGCCGCGCACGCGGGCCCCGAGCTGCTGCGCGTCGAGACGGCCGGCGGCACCGTCGAGATCGCCCAGGGCCGGGTCGTCATCGTCGTCGCCGGCACCCGCACCGAGACCGAGCTGCGCACCGGCGTGGCCACGTGGATCGCCCCGGACGGGGCCCGCACCCCGCTGGCCGTCGCCCCCGCCGAGGACGACGCACCTGACCCGAAGGCCAGCCCGTCCGACCTCGCCCGCCAGGCCGACGCCTTGCTGGCCGCCGGCCGCCGCGACGCCGCCATCCGCGTCCTCGACTTCCTCGTCACCGCCCACCCCGACAGCCCGCCGGCCCGCGCCGCCCTGCTCGACCTCGCCCGCCTCCTCAAGGCCGCCTCCCGCACCGACGAGGCCCGCTGCGCCTACGCCCTCTACCTCGAGCGCTACCCCGGCAAGGAGCAGCTCGCCGACGAGGTCGAAGGCGCCCTCGGCCGCCTCGGCCCCGGCCCCGCCTGCACCGGCCTCCGCCCGCGCTGACGCCCGGCAGCGCGGCCTGTCCACGAAGCCATGTCCCGGTGGACATCTTCGTGGCGAGCGCGCGGGCGAGTCCTGCGGGCACCCGTCCGGAGGACAGTCTGTCCGGGCGAACATGTCCCGAAAGCGCATCAGACGGTCGACGCGTCCTGGGACCCGTCGACCGCCCGCCGCCAGCCCGCGCGTCTCACTCCTCGAGCTTCGCCAGCTTCCCGCGCACCCCGTACGGCACCGCCAGGCGCACGCGGAAGCCCTCGACCTGGAAGAAGTCGCGGATGAGCCGCTCGTTGATCGCCGCAGCGCGGTGAGCGACCGTCGCCAGGTCCTTGATCATCGGCATCACTGCCTTGCCGACGCCCTGGAACTCCTCGCTGAGCTTGCGCAGGTTCTTCAGCGCCGCGCCGCCGTCGGCCACCATCGTCTCGACCTCGGCCGGGTCGACCGCGTCGATGAGCTTTTCGCCCTTGGCCAGCATCTCCGAGCCCTCTGTCAGCAGGCCGTCGACCTTCGTCAGCAACCCCGGCGCCTTCTGGTCGACCAGCGCCACCAGCGAAGCGCCGCGGTCGATGATCCGCCCCACGTTCGGGTTCTCGAGGTGCGATCGGGTCGCCTTGACGATCGCGCGCAGGTCTTCGCGGTTCTCGGCCAGCATCGCCTTCGCGTCGGTCAGCATCGTCTCGACCTCGCCGAGCATGCGGTCGAGGCGCTCGCTGGGCAGGCCGCCCTCGTCGAGCGCTTTTGTGAGCGTGTCGACGCGCTTGACGATGCGGACCACGTGGCCGTAGAGCGCCTCGTCGCCCTCGACCACCCCGTTCATCGCGTTGAGCGCCTCGCCGATGTCGACGCTCGGGTCGACGCAGGGGATCTCCGACCCGGGAGGCAGCGGCGTCCCGCTGCCCGGCTGGCGCAGATGCAAGAACTTCTCGCCGAGCAGGCCCTTCATCTGCGGCGACGCGCACGTCTCGGCGAAGATCGGTACATCGGGGTTGATCCGCAGCTCGAGCAGCGCCCGGTTGCCGTCGATCCCGATCTTCTGGATCTGCCCGATCTGCACCCCCGCGATGCGGACCGCGTTGCCCTCGACCAGGCCGCCGGCGTCGTCGAGGTGGAGGCGGTAGTGGTGACCTGCCTTCGGTAACGCGCCGAGCGTCCACGCCAGCCCGGCCAGCGCGGCCAGGGTCACCGTGACGAAGATTGCGAGGGTTAGGTAGCGCGTATTCATGGCTTCACCTCACAGGACCTGGATCGGCCCCTCCGTGGATCGCTCGAAGAACTGATTGATGGCCCGTTGATTGGAGCGGAGCACCTCGTCCTTGAGCCCGAACGCTTGCAGCTCGCCCTTGTAAAGCAGCCCGACGTAGTCGGCGATCTTGCGCGCCTCGGCGGTGTCGTGGCTGATGACCACGAACGTCATGCCCAGCGTGCGGTGCAGGTCGAGGATGAGCTCGTCGAGCGTCGCCGACATCACCGGGTCGAGGCCCGACGACGGCTCGTCGCACAGCACGATCTTCGGCCGCAGCGCGATCGCCCGGGCGAACGCCACCCGCTTGCGCATCCCGCCGCTCAGCTCCGCCGGCATCTTGCGTTGCGCGTTCTTCAGGCCGACCCGCTCGAGGTCCTCCGCCACCCGCGCCGCGATCTCCCGCTCCGACAGCTTCGCGTGCTGGCGCAGCGGGAACGCCACGTTGTCGCCGACGCACATGTCGTCGAACAGCGCCCCGTCCTGGAACAGCATGCCGAACTTGCGGCGCAGCGCGAACATCTGCTCGCGGCCGGCCGAGCGCCGCTCGTCGAGCCCCGTGATGTCCTGGCCCTCGATGAAGATCCGGCCCGAGTCCGGCTTCATCAATCCGACCAGGCAGCGCAGCAGCACCGACTTGCCGGTGCCCGACGGCCCGAGCATCACCATGATCTTCCCGGCCGGCAGCGTCAGCGACACCTCGTGCAGGACGCGGTTGGGTCCGAACGACTTGCAGACCTTCTCGAGCGTGATCGCTGGTTGCTGCTCGGCCATGATCACCTCACGTACAGCAGCGCCGACAGGAACATGTTGAGGACGATGCACAGCACCGCCGAGTGGACGATCGCGCGGTTGGTCGCCACCCCGACGCCCTCGGCGCCGTCGCGCTTGAGCGCGCGGTAGCCGTGGTAGCAGGACACGATCGCCACCAGCCAGCCGAACACCACGCCCTTGAACACCCCCGCGGCCAGGTCGCCGAGGTGGACGATGTCGCGGACCTGCTCCATGAAGGTCCCGCCGTTGACCCCCATCTGCTCGGTCGCCGCCCAGTAGCTCGCCGCCAGGCCGACCACGTCGGCGTAGCCGCACAGCAGCGGCAGCATCAGCGTCACCGCCCACAGCCGCGGCGCCACCAGCAGGCGCATCGGGTCGACGGCCATCACCTCGAGCGCCTCGACCTGCTCGCTGATCTGCATGTTGGCCAGGCTGGCCGCCAGCGTCGCGCCGATGCGGGCGCCGCAGATCACCGCCGCCATCACCGGGTACAGCTCGCGGATCCCGCCGACCCCGCAGAACAGCCCGAGCAGGTCCTGCCCGCCGAAGCGGACGAACGTGCCGTAGGCCTGCACCGACAGGTTCATGCCGGCGAAGATCGTCAGCAGCGTGAGCAGCGGCAGGCTGCCGACCCCGGCGTCGAGCGCGTGGCGCACGAACTCGTCGCGCGGCGGCGGCCCGTTGAACTGGGCGACGAGCGCGCGGCGGACGAAGTGCAGGAACTCCACGCCTACACCCCCAGCCTCAGCAGCACCATGCTGACGAAGTAGTCCGCGACCAGGATCAGCACGATCGTCATCGTCACGGTGTCGTTGGCCGCCTTGCCCACCCCTGTCGCGCCGCCGCTGGTGCGCAGCCCGAGGAAGCCGGCGATCAGGCCCACGGCTGTCCCGAAGGCCATGCACTTGCCGAGCCCGACCCACAGGTCGACCAGCGACACCTGCGCGTACAGGTTGGCGAGGAACGACCCGTGGTCGACGCCCATCACCGGCACCGCGAAGAACCACCCGCTGACGAGCCCGAGCAGCGTCGTCAGCACGCTGAGCAGCGGCGTGACGATGACACAGGCGACGAGCCCCGGGACCACCACGTAGCGGATCGGGTCGACCGACATCACCGCCAGCGCGTCGATCTGCCCGCGTACCTTCATCGTCCCGATCCGCGCCGCGATCGACGAGCCGGCCTGCGCCGCCACCATCACCGACGCCAGCGCCGGGCTGTACTCGCGGAAGATCGCGGTCGCCAGCAGCGACGACAGCAGGCTCTCGGCGCCGAACATGCGGAACAGCCCCGCGCCCTGCAGCGAGATCACGGCGCCCACCGGCGCGACCGCGAGCCCCACCGGGATCAAGCAGCGCCGGATCAGCAGGTCCATCACCCGCAACGTTTCACGCAAGTAACGCGGACCCGTCACCAGGCAACGACAAACAGCACAGAAGAACTCGACGAACGCGGCGCACGCTTCGAACCAGCGGAACGACCGGCTCAACACGGCCGCCTCCCCGGTTTGTGACGTTCCGCCGACATGCTCCCTCGTGCCTTTTAACCGTGGACCAGGTCCCGAACGCAACAAATTTCTCGTCGCCGCGGGGAGGCAGGGAGCTCTCGCAGCCGCATGCGCGACCGCTGCTGGGCGTTTCCACGGACCTGGCCGCGGCCTCGCCTGCTCCAAGAGCCCTGCTTCTGCCGCGGAAATGCGGCCGAGGCGGCTCGCGCGATTCCGCGCAGCAGCCTCCTAGCCCCCCCGGGGCGCTCGTTTCCGGCAAATTTGACTCCCTCCGCGCGAGCGGCCAATGTTCCCGGGTGAGGCCGGTGAACATGCGGCTCGTAACGGCAGCCGTCGTCGCATCCCTGGGTCTCGCGTGTGGCCCCGGATGCGTCACGCCCGGGCCTGCGCAACAAGCACAGGCCGTCCCGCCCCCCGATTCCGCGCCGACCTCCGGCGGCGCGCCCGAGCCGGTGCAGGTGCAAGTACCGCCGCCGGGGCCCACGCCCGCGCTCACCGACGCCGCGCGGGACGCCCGGCTGTGGGCTCAGCGAGCGATCCTCGGCGAGCGAGCGGCCTTGCTCGAGGACAGCGCCGGTCAACCCTTCCCTGTGATCCCCGTCGCCGCGGGGACCGAGCTCCAGGCCGCGATGATGCCCGGCGCGGGCCCCGGCAACCTCGACGCGCTGCCCGGCAGCGAGGGCACCGGGCCGGCCGGCACCGGCGTCGCCCCGGCGATCAACGGCAACGCCCTCGGCCAGTTCATCCTGCTCCAGCGCGGCGCCGACGACCCGCTGCGGCACTTCCACGAGGCCCTGCGCCGCCTCGAGCAGGGCCTCGACGAGGACGGCAAGGTCCGCGTGCTGGTGTACGGCGCCTCGCACACCGCGGCCGACATCTACCCGACCTACCTGCGGGCCTACCTGCAGAAGCGCTTCGGCGACGGCGGCCTCGGCTTTTATCCGCTGGCCAAGCCGAGCAAGTACACCCGGCCGTTCGGCTGCACGATCGACAGCTCGCGCGGCTGGAAGGTCGAGCACGCCCAGCGTTCGGACGCGCGTGACGACGGTTACTACGGCCTGCTCGGCGCCAGCGCCTCGGCCAGCAAGAAGCGCGACGTGACGCGGATCTCCTTTAATCCGCCGCTCGATCGCAAGGCCGAGCCGCCCGCGGTCAGCCGCTACGACCTCTACTTCCTGCGCCAGCCGGGCGGCGGCAAGTTCCAGGTGCTGTTCGCCGGCAAGAAGGCGTTCACCGTCGACACCAAGGCCAAGCAGCCCGGCCCCGGCTATCACAGCTTCGAGCGCCCCGGCCCGCCCGAGGCGATCGAGATCCGTCCGGTCGGCGACGGCGAGGTGCGCCTGTTCGGCGTCACCGTCGAGAACGAGGCGAAGGGTGTGGTCGTCGACACGCTCGGCATCGGCGGCACGCGCGCCTCGAACCACCTCAAGTGGGACGAGTTCGTGTGGGCCGACAACTACAAGCGGCGCGACCCCGACCTCGTCATCCTCGCCTACGGCAGCAACGAGTCGGTCGACGACGACCAGCCGATCGGCGTCTACAAGAACAACCTCCGCGAGGTCCTCGCGCGCCTGCGCCGGGCCTCGCCCGACACCAGCTGCGTGCTCGTCGGCCCCGGCGACTTCCCGCTCAAGCGCCCTGACAACTCGCTCGGCCCGCGCCCGCGCGTCGCCGACATCGTCGCCGCCCAGCGCGAGCTGGCCCAGGAGGTTGGCTGCGCCTTCTGGGACACCGTCCAGTTCATGGGCGGCGAGGGCTCGATGGCCTACTGGGTCGCGGCTCAGCCCGCCATGGCGATGTCCGACCACCTCCACCTCAACCGCCGCGGCTACACCCGCATGGGCATGGCCCTCGCCGACGCGTTGATGTTCGACTTCGACGGCGGCGCGCCGACGCCCGCGCCCGGCGGCGACCCCGTGCTCGCGCGCGAGGCCCCGCAGCCCGACCCCACGGTGCCGCCCGAGGCCGTCCCGGCCGAGCCCACCAGGCCCGAGCCCGGGGTCCCCGACGCCCCGCCGCTCGCCGTCGTCCCCGCCTCCGCGCCCTGACGCCCGCCCACGGGGTCGCACTCGTCGCGCCCGCGTTGACGCTCGTGTCGCCGCGTCACCCTCCAGGGACGCCAGCGCCGCATCGCCGGTGGTGAAGTCCGCGACCGCAGCGTGGCGCCTCATCGCGCCGGCGCTTACGCGCACGACCACGCCTCGCCTCCTCGCGCCCGGTAGCCCCCGCGACCGCCGCGTCCCTGTCGTCGTCACCTCTCCGTGACGCCGCCGACCGCGGCTCAGAACGCCAGGCCGAACGTCAGCCCCACATGCGTCTGTCCGTTCGACCATGGCCGAACAGACAGCTTACCCACCGATTGCGCCGCCTTCCACGCGCGCCGCGTGACGATCCCGCGGCGCAGCAGGAACCCGCTGGCGACCGCGATCGGCACCGCGAACGCGAACGACAGCGAGCTCGACACGACCGCCGCGACGAACGGGTCGCCCCCGAGCGGACCGGTGCAGACGATCGTCGGGTCGAGCTCCGGGTCCGACCCCGGATCGGCGCAGTAGGAGCGCACACGAACCGCGCGCACCGCCTCGTACGTACCGACGCCGACGAGCGCCCCCGAGACCGCGGCCGTCGCCGCGCCGAGCCCGATCTCGACGTCGCCGCGCTCGCTGAGCGGCGCGCGCGAAGGTGGGGGCTGCCGCGGTGGTACGACGACCGCAGTCCCGTGCGCGCGGGCGCACCCGCACAGCATCGCCACGATCGTCGCGCTCGCTCGCATCCTCGGAAGTTTCTACCCGAAAGCCCGAGGTCAAGGCCACCGCGGATCGCGTAGGATCGGCGCCATAGGAGAGTCCCATGGCTCAACGCGCCGAGCGCATCGCCTTCGCCTGCCTCGCTTCCACCTTCATGACCGTCGCCTGCGGCGACTCGTCCCAGGCCAGCGGCACCGACACCGCCCCGACCTCGACCGCCCCGACCGGCATCACCCTCGACCCGAGCACCGGCACCGGCACCTCGACCGGCACCACCGACACGGGCACCACCGACGAGCCGACCGGCACCACCGCGACGAGCACCACCGTCACGCCGCCGACCTCGACCTCGACGACCACCACGACCGACCCGACGGCGACCGACACCGACACCAGCACGACCGCGCCGCCGTGTATCGGCCTCGAGTGCCAGATCGATCCGTGCGACGGCAACCCCGACAAGACCACGCTCTCGGGCATCGTGTTCGCGCCCGAGGGCACCCTGCCGCTCTACAACATCACCGTCTACGTCCCCGCCGGCCCGCTCGATCCCGTGGTCGAGGGCGTCACCTGCGACACCTGCGGCGACGGCCTGCCCGGCGACCCGATCGTCGCCACCCTCACCAACACCAAGGGCGAGTTCACCCTCACCGGCGTGCCCTCGGGCCAGGACATCCCGCTGGTCGTCAGCGTGGGCAAGTGGCGCCGCGAGGTCGTGCTGCCCGAGGTCGTCGCCTGCGCCGACAACCTCGCCCCCTACGACCTCACCCGCCTGCCGAGGAACCAGAGCGAGGGTCACCTCCCGAAGATCGCCATGGTCACCGGCGGCGCCGACCCGCTCGAGTGCCTGCTGCGCAAGATCGGCATCGACGACAGCGAGTTCACCCCCGAGGACGGCAGCGGCCGCGTCAACCTCTTCGAGGGCGACGGCGGCGCCGACCAGTACAGCAACGACCTCAACGGCGGCGCCGACTTCAGCAGCGCCAGCAACCTGTGGGGCAGCCTCGACACCTACAAGAAGTACGACATGGTCCTGATGGCCTGCGAGGGCGGGCAGAACGGCGGCGCCAAGTCGAACGCGATGCGCCAGAACCTGGTCGACTACGCCGGCCTGGGCGGGCGGATCTTCCTGTCCCACTGGCACAACATCTGGCTCGAGGGCGGCCCCGACCCGTGGCCGAGCACCGCCGACTTCGTCAGCGAGCCCGACCTGCCCAACCCGGTCACCGGCAAGATCGACACCACCTTCCCGAAGGGCATGGCCCTGGCCGACTGGATGTTGCACGTCGGCGGCTCGGAGGTCCACGGCGAGATGGAGATCAAGGAGGCCCAGTACACCGTCGACTCGGTCAACGAGATGACCTCGACGCGGTGGGTCTACACCGACTCGCCCGAGGACACGGTGCAGTACTTCACCTTCAACGCCCCGGTCGGCGTCCCCGCCGAGCAGCAGTGCGGCCGCGTCGTCGACAGCGACATCCACGTCTCGTCCGGCGACAACATCGGCGAGCCGTTCCCCACCGGCTGCGAGACCCAGGGCCTGTCGCCGCAGGAGAAGGCGCTCGTGTTCATGTTCTTCGAGCTCTCGGCCTGCCTGATCCCCGACGACGAGGACCCGATCCCCGGCTGACCCTCGGGACAGATCATCTGCTCCTTCAGCCAGCCGGCCACGCCGGCCCCCGGTCCCTTGTCCGGTGCGGACGAGCGATCGCGGCGGCCGGGCGGCGGCCTCGCCCGCTCGTCGTCCCCTCACTCGACCCCTTCCTCGTCGAGCTCCTGGTCGGACGACGGCGAGGTCGCGCTCGACGCCTCGCTGTGCAGCGCCGCGGAGCGGATCTCCCCGCGGCCGTGCGGACGTACGCGCCCGGACAAGGAAATCCGCGATGCCGGGTTCGGACATCACCACCCGCACCCCAGCGGATGCCTGCGCCCGCCACCGACCTGCGAGGAGCGAGGACGTCGCGTCCGCTCGCGCTCGATGTTCCAATCTGCGAGCCCGCGGCTCCTCCGCGTCGACCGCTGTCACGTGTCGCCGCGACAGCGCGGGCACCCGCACCGAGCACGCCGCTTGATGCCGCGTCGCTCACGAGCGACTTCCTCGTCACGCTCACGCGCGAGCGACCCGAGGCAGCGTGTCGCTCGCGGTCCGACGCAGGTCGTGGGGCGAGCGAAGCGGGCGGCGACGCGGAGCTTTGCCGACGCGAGCGTCTGCACCTGACCTCCGGGACATCCACCCGGACGCCGCCCGCGCACCGTCGACGCGCCGATCTCGCGCCTTCGCCGGGATCTCGCCGCAATCGCTTCGCCGCGTTCGAGCCCCTCGGCGCGCCCGCGGACTCGGGCGCGGACCGGCCCTCGGGCCGGCCCCCACCAGTTCCCGCGCGTCCCCGTCCGTTGTGCGGCAGATCGCCGGGAGCAGCGTTGACATGTCCGAAAAGACAGACCGCATCGCGCGATCGCGCCCGCCTTCGTCATGCGCGACGCGAGCGTGATCGCGCCGCGCGGCATGACCTTTCGGACATCTTGCCGGCGCGGCGCACACAAGTAATCGCCCCGTTGTCGCCGTCGCGCCTCAGTGTCCTGTAAGATGGGACCCCTGATATGCCGCCCAACGATCCCAGGCCGCCTGCGAAACCGGCGCCGCGGCCACGTCCCGCTGCCACCGCCAGCACCGGCGAGATGAGGGCGCCCGGCAAGCCGCCGACCTCGTTGGCCGGCAGGCCCGAAACTCCGGCTCCGGCGCCGGCTCCGGCCAAGCCGCCCGCACGCACGCCGACGCGGCCTGGAACATCGTCCTTGCCGGGCGTCACGCCCACGCGGCCCGGCACCGTCGCGCCCACGGGCAACACGCGGCCCGGCACCGCCGCGCCCACGGGCAACACGCGGCCCGGCACCGTCGCGCCCACGGGCAACACGCGGCCCGGCACCGCCGCGCCCACGGGCAACACGCGGCCCGGCACCGCGTCGACGGGCAGCGTCGCCGCGGCGGCGCGGCCCGCCCCGGCCAAGCAGCCTCCGGCGCCGCTCGGCCCCGGCTCGGTGATCGACGGCCGCTACAAGCTGGAGCAGCCCCTTGGGTCAGGTGGCATGTCGACGGTGTACCGGGGCACACACGCCCGCACCGGCGGCAAGTTGGCGATCAAGCTGCTCGACCCGCGCCTGTCGGGCAAGGCCGACATGCAGCAGCGCTGCCTCGCCGAGGCGCGGGCGATGATGGACATCACGAGCAACCACGTCGTGCGCGCCTACGACGTCGGCCAGACCCCCTCGGGGCAGGTGTACATCGTCATGGAGTACCTCGAGGGCGAGGACCTCGATCGCCTGCTCCAGCGCGACGGCCCGCTGCCGTGGCCGCGCCTGGCGAACATGGCGATCCAGATCTGCAGCGGCCTCAGCTCGGCCCACGCCAAGGGCACCTTCCACCGCGACATCAAGCCGCAGAACTGCTTCCGCGTCACCCTCGATCGCAACCCCGATCACATCAAGCTGATCGACTTCGGCATCGCCAAGGACACCAACAGCGGCCAGGAGCTGACGCAGGACGGCGTGTTGCTCGGCACGCCGGAGTACATGGCGCCGGAGCTGATCGCCACCAACGCCTCGCCCGACGCCCGCTCCGACATCTACGCCGTGGGCGCGACGCTCTACAAGCTCATCACCGGCACGCCGCCGTTCTCGAGCAAGAACGTCCTCGACCTGCTCTACCACCAGAAGCACACCGCGCCCGAGCCTCCGAGCAAGCGCGCGCCCGACCGCAACATCCCGAAGATCGCCGACGACATCCTGCTGAAGACGCTCGAGAAGGACCCGGACAAGCGCTACCAGACCGCCGACGAGTTCGGCCAGGCGCTGCTCGAGTCGCTCGAGGCCGTCGTCGGCGCGCCGATCGTGCGGCACATGAGCCAGCCGTTCCTGATGGCGATCCCCGAGCGTTCGCGGCCCGGGACCACGCCGATCGGCACGCCCGCGCCGAACCCCACGCCGCAGCAGGGCACCCCGCGGCCGGGCGCCACCCCGCTCGGCACCCCGACCCTCGAGGACGCCGAGTCGGCGACTCACTCGAGCGAGCCGGTGGTGGGCGACGAAATCTCGCGCTCGCAGCAGTTCGACACCGACGCGCCGCGCCCGGTCACCGGCAAGGACATCGTCGTGCGCGGCGGCACCCTGCTGTCGCTCGCGCTGGTGTTCGGCCTCGCCTCGTGGCTCGCCGCCCCGGCGCCCGGCCCGAACGACGTCGCCGCCGCTGCTGCGGCCGCTGCCGCCGCCGGCGACGACCTGCCCGAGCCCGAGCCGGTCAAGGCCGAGGAGCCGCCGCCGCCCGTCAACCCGCCGCCGGTCGAGCCGCCGCCTGTCCCTGCGGACAGCACGCCTCCGCCCGTCGAGCCGACCAAGGTCGAGACCCCACCTGTCCCCGAGGACACCAAGGCCGAGGCTCCGCCTGTCCCTGCGGACAGCAAGGTCGAGACCCCGCCGCCGGTCGCCGCCACCAAGGTCGAGGCCCCGCCCGAGCCGACCAAGATCGAGGCCCCGCCGGCCGCCGACCCCAAGCCGCCCGAGCCGGCCGCGCCGGCGCCCGCGGGCGCCGGCCAGCCCGACCCCGACTTCGGCTACCGCAGCGCCGAGAAGGAGCTGCGCGACCAGCACAAGTTCTTCCAGACCTGCCTCGACGAAGCCGGCCAGAGCACGGCCAAGCTGAAGTTCAGCATCGAGGTCCGCAAGTCGGGCATGCCGCCGCACAAGATCAAGGTCATCTCGAGCAACGCCGCGGTGCGGAAGTGCGTGCGCGGCCTGTTCGAACAGTTCCCGTTCGACCCCAGCCCGCGCGGCGGCGCGTTCGCGTACACCTACAACAACGGCAAGGCGACCTTCGAGAAGCTGCCGCTGTCGACCCCCACTCCTTAGAGGTCTTCGGGACATGTCCTCCACGACACCTCAAGACAAGCCCCCGGGCATCGCCCGCTTCGGCGCCGGCGCGGCGCTGCTGCTCAGCCTGCTCGGCATCGGCGTCGGCGCGTACCTCACGGTGCTGAAGTTCCGCATGACCTTCACCCCGTGCGCCTCGACCAAGGGCGCCTGCGCGATCGGGGGCATGTCGTGCGAGGACGCGCTGCAGAGCAGTTGGTCGACCCTGCTCGGCCTGCCGATCTCGCTGTGGGGCTCGGCGTTCTACTTGGTCGTCGCGGTGGTCGCCGGCGGCCTGTTCCTCCGCTCCGGCTTCCTGCGCGGCGCGGCCCGCCCGCTGCTGCTCGGCCTGGCGCTGTTCGACATCGCCGTCAGCGCCGTCTACGGCAGCTACGCCTTCCTGGTCCTCAAGGCCCCCTGCCCCTACTGCCTGTCGCTCTACGTCATCAGCGCCCTGCTGTTGATGTGCGCCCTGTTCGCCGTCCACGGCGCCCCGCGCAACCTGTGGAAGCGGCTGACCACGCGGCGCCAGGCCGACCTGCTCGACGCCGTGTTCGTCGCCGGCGTCGTGTTCGTCGTCGGCCTCGGCGTGCAGTCGGTCGGCTACCAGGCCACGCGCCGGTTCGTCGACGCCCAGACCGGCTGCGCCGCCCCGACCGCCGCGTTGCCGGCCACCGTGATCGTCACCGGCGCCGCCGAGCCCAAGGTCGGCATCGCCCTGTTCCTCGACCTCAGCTGCCCGCACTGCTCCAACGAGTTCCGCAACGTCGGCCGGGCGATCCGCAGCAAGGAGCTCGACGTGCCGACGCGGGTCTACGTGTTCCACACCCCGCGCGCCGCCTGCGACACCGAGGCCTTCCCGGCCGGCTACCCCAAGCACCACCCCGACGCCTTCAACGGCGGCGCCTGCCTCGCGGCCAAGGCCGCCGAGTGCGTCGAGAAGCTGCGCCCCGGCGCCGGCTTCGACATGATCGCCGCCCTGTTCGCGCTGCAGGCCGACCCCGACCCGAACGGCGGCCCCTTGTTCAGCCCGGAGCGGGTCGCCAGCAAGGCCGTCGACATCGGCCTCGAGATCGACCCGGACGACCGGGACAACGAGCTGTTTCAGTGCATCAACAACGACAAGGACGGGCCGGCGCGGATCACCGCGCACCAGAAGTTCGCCGTCGAGCAGGACTACAAGGTCCCGACCGGCTACGTGTTCCCGCTCGAGAACGGCGCCCCGCGCCTCGACACCGTCAACCATCTGCAGTCCGACTACACCGCCCGCGCGATCATCAACATCGTCCGCGGCATGGTGAAGGCCCCCTGATCCGAGCCGGCACTCATGGCCTCCGAGTTCGACACGACGACCAAGCTCCTGCTGGTGCTGACCGGCTTCATGGCCCTCATGGTGCTGCTCATCGCCTACGTGGCGATCTTCCGCACCGAGGATCCGCTGCTCGCCCAGGCCGCCGGCGAGACCGCCAAGACCGCCGAGGCCGCGCCCGCGGCCGACTGCGACGCCAGCACGCCCGAGGGCTCCGCCAAGTGCCCGCCGGGGCAGTACTGCATGGGTGACAAGTGCGCCCCGATCGACGACCTGGCGATCTGCGGCGAGGGCGAGAGCTGCCGCGACTGCGACTGCGAGATGCCGCTCGTGTGCCACCAGATGCGCTGCCAGGACCCGAGCAAGCTCGAGCGGGCCCCGCTCGAGTGCGCCCGCAACGAGGAGCTGGCCAAGGCGGTGCGCAACCTGCAGAACAAGTGCGCCAGCCGCGACAAGAGCCTCGGCGACCTCGTCTCGACCCGCTCGTGCACCCCGGCCGACTGGGAGCAGCTGGCGATCGACGACCCGCAGTTCGACCTGATCCTCGCCGCCTTCCCCGGCCGCTTCTCGGTCCATTACCCGACCGGCCTGCCGAAGAAGGGCACCAACTGGCCGACCAAGACGGTGCGCGAGCACTACAAGCAGCAGATCCGCCGCTTCAAGGAGGAGCTGTCGAAGGCCAAGCAGGTGTTCGTGATCGGCCGCGCCTCGCCCGACGGCGACCGCCAGGAGAACCACGACCTCGCCGTGCGGCGCATGGACATGGTCACCCAGATCATCGGCGAGATCGTCAACGAGGGCCTGGCGGAGACCGAGCGCAAGCAGATCCCGATCCAGCCGTTCGCCATGCGCGACGCCAAGCCGCTGAACCCCGAGCGGTTCAAGAAGAGCTACCTCGACGTCCAGGACAAGCCGGGCGACAAGACCCCATCGCCGGTGGTCGCGTGGGACGAGACCAACCAGAAGCGCATGCAGAGCCTGCTCGACGGCGCCATCGACCTCAAGGACCAGAGCTCGCGCGACTGGACCGAGCTGTTCAACGCCATCAACCGCGTCGTCCTGGTCGTCCCGATCCCCTGCGACGGCACCGAGTACAAGCCGCCCAAGACCATCCTCGACGAGTCCGCCGGCTGAAACCGCCATGTCCAGCGCCCCGACGCCGCCCCTGCTCGCCTACAAGCTGGTCGCCATCCTGACGACCTTCATCGCCGGCGTCAGCCTGCTGGTCGCCCTCCTGCTCGTGCTCCGCCTCGGCAAGACCCGCGACCTGCTGCAGGGCAAGCTGCAGGCCTGCCCCTGCTGCCAAGAGGCGCTGGTGAGCCCGCCGCCGGCCGCCCCGCAGCCGGTCAACACGCCGGTCAACCAGCCGATCAACCAGCCGGTCAACGCGCCCAAGACCTGACCGAACGACCATGTCCGAGCCGACCCGCCTCGACCTCAAGGACACGGACCCCGCGCGGGCCAAGGCCCGGCTGTACGTCCGCTGGGCGGTCGTCAACGTCATGCTGACCACCCTCGCCTGCGGCCTCGCCATGCTGATCTGGCTCAAGGAGGGCGAAGTGCGGCGCCAGCTCGCGCGCGTGCTCCAGCGCGAGAAGCAGGGCTGCGTCGACACCACGCGGGTGCTCGACAGCAAGACCGCGCTGATCGTCGACCCCGAGGAGGTCGCGCCGCCGCAGGACCAGCCGCGCAGCGGCTACGTCGGCAAGTTCGGGACCCAGATCTCGCCGGCCATGCTGGTCAAGCTCGAGGCGATCCGCGACCCCAGCAAGCCCGCGGTCGAGGTCCGCTTCGGCGCGCAGGAGGTCCTGCCGTCGCAGGCGGTCCACGTCGTCAACCTGTGGGCGACCTGGTGCGGCCCGTGCAAGGCCGAGATGCCTGACTTCAAGGCCATGTTCGCCCGCAAGGCCGAGACGTGGAGCGACGCCGTCAAGTTCGTCCCCGTCCAGCTCAAGGACAACACCGACCCGCGCAAGTCCTACCAGGACTTCGCCGACGTCATGCCGTACGCGGCCGTCAAGCTGGCCGACCGCAGCTACGACGAGAAGTTCGTCAAGGTGCTGGAGGGCGAGCAGGCGCGCCAGCTGTTCCGCGGCAACCTGCCCGTCACCTTCGTCCTCGACTGCAACCGCCGCGTCCGCTGGGCCAAGTTCGAGCAGCTCACCGAGGCCGACTTCGAGGACCTCGAGAAGCACCTCGACCAGCTGCACGCCGAGCTGTCCGACGACTCGCCCGACGCGTGGTGCAAGAAGTCGTGGCCCGGCAACGGCCGCTGCGAGGGCAAGGAGAACACCGCGGCCCACCACAGCCCCGAGGACTGCGGCGAGCTCAAGAAGCGCGGCCCCGCCGTCGAGTCCCCGGTCCTCCCGCCCGTCGAGGCCCCCGCCGACGCCTGTCCTCCGGGCCAGTTCCGCGCCGGCGACGGCCGCTGCTCCCGCCTCAAGGGCGCCCCCGTCACCACCAAGGTCGAGAAGCCCCAGGGCCCCAAGACCTGCGGCAACGGCGTCTGCGAGCCCGCCCGCGGCGAGAGCAGCCAGACCTGCTGCCAGGACTGCCCCTGCGACGCTCCCCTGGTTTGCAAGCCCGACGCCAGCGACCGCCACACCTGCCAGGCCAAGGGCCTGAAGTAAGGCCTGGTCGATAGATCATGTCCACAAGGACATGCTTATGGAAGCATGTCTATCGAGACATGCCCGATCGAGCAGGCGCGTGGCATGCCCCAGAAGACCCCTCGCCCGGCCCGCGGAACGCCAGCCCGAGCGCCCCGCGCCCGGTCCGCCGCCGCTCCGCAGCGCCTCTGCGTACCGTTTGAGCCGGCCGCGCGACATGTCCTCGAGGCCAGCTCGCTCGCGGCCTCCGGACCGCGCCCCGGCCCTCCGCCGACCCGCAGCGCCTCTGCGTACCGGTTGAGCCAGCCGCGCGACATGTCCTCGAGGCCAGCTCGCTCGCGGCCTCGGAACCGCCCGCGGAGCGTCAGCCCGAGCGCCCCGCGCCCCGGCCCGCCGCAGGTCCGCAGCGCCTCTGCGTACCGTCGCGCCAGCCGCGCGACATGTCCTCGAGGACAGCTCGCTCGCGGCCTCAGAATCGCCCGCTGAGCGTCAGCCCGAGCGCCCCGCGCCCCGGCCCGCCGCCGATCTGCAGCGCCTTCGCGTACTGCGACGTGCGCCCGCGCGACAGCCCGAGCCCGAGGCCTGCGCCGGCCACCAACCCGGCGCCGAGCCCGGCCACCGCCGAGGACACCGCGAACGTCGTCGCCGGCCCCTTCACCCCGCCTTGCAGCTCGGCCCAGGTCGCCGGCGCCGTCGCGTTGACCTCGTTGAAGCTGTTCGCGCCGAGCACCAGCCCGACGATGCCGCCGACCACGGCCGCCGCGCCGACGCCGGTCTCGACGTACCAGGCGATCTTCCGCGCCCGCTCCGTGCGGGCGTACCACACCGCGCCGCTGGCGATCAGGCCCACGCCCGCGCCGAGCACCCCCGTGCCTGCTCCCCGCAGCGTCGCGCCCGCGCGCAGCTCGGCCGAGCAGCCCTGCAGGTCGGACCAGGACATGCACGCGGCCGCGTCGGTCTCGAGCGCCGGCCCGAACTCCTTGCCCTGCGCCACTCCCGTGACGACCGCGCCGACGATCGTCAATCCGCCGCCGACCCCGATCGTCGCCAGACCGATCTTGCGCCCGTCGAACGGCTTGTCGGCGGGCGGCTTCGTCTGGTCCTGGGGACCTGTCTCTGGGGGCAGCGGCTTGAGCGCCAGCTCGGCCGTCAGCGGCGCGCCGGCGGCCACCTTCACCTGCGTCTCGGCGGGCTCGGCCCCGGGCGCCTCGGCGCGGATTACCCATGTCCCCGGGTCGAGCTGGATCACCCCGCTCTGCGCCGTGCCGCTCGGCGACACCGGCACCGGCAGCTGCGGCCGCAGGTCGGACGCCAGCTCGCTGACATACCGCGCCGTCACCGTCGGCGCCCCCGCGACCCCGTCGGCCTGCACGCGGACCTGCACGCTCGCCACCTCGCGTCGCGCGACCTCGAGCTGCGCCTTCGCCTCGTCGCGGTCGGCCCCCTGCACCTCCGCCAGCGCCAGGTACTCGTTGAGGTACGCCACCGCGTGCGCGTAGTGGCGGGCCGTGTAGCGGGTGACCGCCGCGTTGAACAGAAACCGCGGCTCCTTGAAGTCGCGCCACAGCGCCTCGAACTCGAGCGCCGCCTCGACGTGCCGCTGCTTCTCGAACTGCTGGTACGCCGCCGCGACCCGCTGTTCCTTCGACGAGGCCGACGCCGCAGGCGCCTCCGCCGTCACCATCGCCATCGCCAGCGCGACACCTTGCACGATCAGCATGCGCCCTCGTTCCCCGGCCGGGCCGCGAGTATAAGCCCCACCGGCCCGCGGGCCAAGCGAAGCGCAGCCCCGATCGCGCCCCACCTGCTTCAACGGCCAGGCTCGCCCGCGCGCATCGGGACGGCGCGCAGCATCCGCCTCCGGCAGCCACTCGCGGGCCTCGCCGCGCGACGGCAGCGACTCGAGCCCATCCTCCTGGGCCCGACAGCGACTCGAGCCCATCCTCCCGCTTCCCGCCGACAGCGACGCGGGCGCATCGTCCTGCGTCCCACAGCGACTCGAGCGCATCCTCTCGAGCCCCTCGGCAGCGACGCGTCTCGTCGCCCGACAGCAGCTCGAGCCGCCGCCCTTGACCGGCACTTCGTCCGCTGGTCCCGCGCGCGAACCCGCCGTCACCGTCCCCCCGGCAGCGTCTCGGGCGCGCGCCCGTCTCGAGCTCTTTCGACCGCGCAGGTCCCACGTGTCTTACCGTCCGCACCCCGCGAGGGAGCAGCGCGTCCCTTGCACACGCGAGGCTCACTGGACCCCCCGCTCGTGGCCCATCTGCGGCCGCCACACGTGAGCCGCTGTCGCGCCGGATCCTCTCCCCACCCGCATCGCGCGCCCACGCCGGGCGCGGTCGGCCCGCCAGCGAGCGCGCCGGCGCGTCTCCGCATTTCGCGGCCTCGAGATCGCCGTTTCTGCGAGATCTGCCTGCGCGCCTCGCCGCACCCTTGCGCTCGGCGGCGCGAGCGTCGACCATGTCCGCAAGCGCACCGCCATGCTCGCCCGCTCCTCGCTCGTCGTCCTCGCCCTTCTCTCTGCCGGCTGCCTGAAAGATCTCACCCAGGTCGAGACCGGGACCGGCGGCGTCGTCACCGAGACCACCACCGACACGACCGACACGACGGAGCCGTCGACCGAGACCGCGACGACGGACGACAAGCCCGCCTGCGGCAACGGCAAGCTCGAGCCCGGCGAGCAGTGCGACGACGGCAACGCCACCCCCGATGACGGCTGCGAGGTCGACTGCACCAAGACTGCCGGCGAGCTGTGCGGCAACAAGGTGGTGGACGACGGCGAGGAGTGCGACGACGGCAACGACGTCCCGATGGACGGCTGCGAGAACAACTGCACCGAGACCGAGATCCCGGCCTCCTGCGGCGACGGCATGGTCAACGGCGACGACGAGTGCGACGACGGCAACGACGACAACACCGACGCCTGCACCAACACCTGCAAGAACGCCGTGTGCGGTGACGGCGTCATCCTCGCCGGCACCGAAGAGTGCGACGACGGCAACGACGTCGACACCGACGAGTGCCTGTCCAGCTGCAAAGCCGCGATCTGCGGCGACGGCCAGATTCAGGAGGGCGTCGAGGCCTGCGACAAGGGCGGCGACAACAGCGACACCGCCTACGACGGCTGCACCACCCAGTGCCAGCTCGGCCCGCACTGCGGCGACAGCGAGGTCCAGGCCCCCGAGGAGGAGTGCGACGACGGCAGCCCCGACGGCGACGACCTGTGCAACGCCTGCAAGGACGTCCCCTTCCGCTACGTCTTCGTCACCTCGCTGACCTACAAGGGCGACGTAAACAAGCTCAACGGCGGGGACATCAAGTGCACTTCGGCCGCTGACAACGCCAGTCTTCCCGGCGACAACCCGAAATGGGTGGCGTGGCTTAGCGATGAGGAGCAGTCTGCCTCCGCACGGATGGATGACACTTTCGTGGGTTGGTACGTTCTCCCTGGCCCTGAACCCGTCCTCGTCGCGCGCGATTGGGCCGGCCTGACCTCAGGAATGCTGCAGAACCCGATCAACCGCGATGAGTCAGGCGCGCCGGTCGCCGCCGACGCCCTCGTTTGGACCAACACCAAGACCGACGGCAAGATCCTCTCGCTCGACACGGCCTCGCACTGCAACAATTGGGATTCGAACGCCGGAACCGGAAGCGTCGGCAACCCGAACGCCGCCGATGCGACGTGGGCGAATAATGGCGCCGTCGTCGACTGCAATTCCATGCACCACCTCTATTGCGTCCAAAACTGAAGCTCAGGTGGGCTGACTACGGCCTCCTCGGAGCTTCCGCCGCTCGGGACTGCGCCTATCCGCAGGCTCCAGGAGACCTATGCCCTCTCGCTCCGTCGTGCTCCTCGCCTTCCTCGCTGCTCACGGCTGCTTCTACAATCCCGAAGGCACCCTGAGCCAGCCCGGCACGACCACCGGCGACGAAACGACTGACAATTTTACTCCCACTACAACCGGCGACAAGCCCGCGTGCGGCAACAGCAAGCTCGAGCCCGGCGAGCAGTGCGACGACGGCAACGCCACCCCGGGCGACGGCTGCGAGGTCGACTGCACCAAGACTGCCGGCGAGCTGTGCGGCAACAACGTGGTGGACGAAGGCGAGGAGTGCGACGACGGCAACGACGTCCCGATGGACGGCTGCGAGAACAACTTGCACCGAGACCGAGATCCCGGCCTCCTGCGGCGACAACGTCAAGGATCAGGGCGAGGAGTGCGACGACGGCAACGACGACAACACCGACGCCTGCACCAACACCTGCAAGAACGCCGTGTGCGGCGACGGCGTCATCCTCGCCGGCACCGAAGAGTGCGACGACGGCAACGACGTCGACACCGACGAGTGCCTGTCGAGCTGCAAAGCCGCGATCTGCGGTGACGGCCAGATTCAGGAGGGCGTCGAGGCCTGCGACAACGGCGGCGACAACAGCGACACCGCCTACGACGGCTGCACCACCCAGTGCCAGCTCGGCCCGCGCTGCGGCGACAGCGAGGTCCAGGTCCCGCAAGAGGAGTGCGACGACGGCAGCCCCGACGGCGACGACCTGTGCAACGCGTGCAAGAACGTCGCCTTCCGCTACGTATTCGTCACCTCGCAGATCTTCAAGGGTGACGTCAACAAGCTCAACGGTGCGGATAGTCGTTGCATCGTGGCAGCGGCCGAACTTCCAGCGGCGGAATGGACCGCCTGGCTCAGCGACGACGTTCAGTCCGCGGCGGTGCGCATGGATACGAGCTTCATGGGCTGGTACATCCTCCCCGGTCCGGAACCCATCCTCGTCGCCAGAGATTGGGCGGGCCTCACCTCGGGTACCTTGCAGAACCCCATCCATCGGGACGAGCAGGGTAACCCAGTGGCGGGAGACGCTCTCGCCTGGTCCAACACCAAGACCGACGGCAAGATTCTCTCGCTCGACGCAGCCTCGCATTGCAACAACTGGGATTCGAACACCGGCACCAGCAGCGTGGGTAACCCGAACGCCACCGACGCAATGTGGACGAACGAGGGAATTGTTGCGGACTGCAATTCGCTGCACCACCTCTACTGCGTCCAGAACTGAAGCCCGGCCGTTCCCCTTCGAACAGGACCTTGCAGAGCGCGCTTGCAGAGCGCGCCCCCCACGAGTGCCATGCTCTTTCGCGCCGTCGCTCTCCTCGCCTTCATCGCCACTCCTGGCTGCTTCTACAATCCGGAAGGCAGTGTGAGCCAAACGGACACGACCACGGACGAAGTCACGACGTCCGCATCCACGCCCCACGCCACCACGACCGCGACCGGCGCCCCCGCGTGCGGCGACGGCGAGCTCGACCCTGGCGAGGCCTGCGACGACGGCAACCGAACCCCCGGCGACGGCTGCGAGGAAGACTGCAGCGTCACTCCATCATTCCAGTGCGGCAACGGCGAGCTCGACCTTGACGAGCAGTGCGACGACGGCAACACCATCGACGACGACGGCTGCCAGAGCGACTGCACCAAGACCCCCGTCTGCGGCGATGGCACCCAGGCCCCCGGCGAGCTCTGCGACGACGGCAACGCCAGCGACGAGGACGCCTGCCTCGGCGGCTGCGTCCCGGCCACCTGCGGCGACGGCAAGGTCTGGGCCGGCAACGAGCTCTGCGACGACGGCGTCCTGAACGGCGCCTATGGCCACTGCAGCGACGACTGCAGCGGCCCCGGTCCGAGCTGCGGCGACCAGCTCCGCAACGGCGCCGAGGAGTGTGACGACGGCAACCTCTTCGACGACGACGACTGCTCCAACGAGTGCCTCGCCCCGCGGATCGTCTTCGCCACCGCGGCGACGTACAGCGGCGATCTCGGCGGCCTCGACGGCGCCGACGCCAAATGCTTGGAGGCCGCGCAGGCGCTCGCGCTCCCGCCGGACGTCGAGTGGAGCGCATGGCTCAGCGACGCGACGGCCGATCCCGCCACCAGCGACCGCTTCGACACCCTCTACTCCGGTTACTACAAGCTGACCACGGGCGAGGTCGTCGCCCACGGATGGGGCGAGCTGACCACCCTGCCGCTCCAGGCGGCGATCGGCATCGACGAGACCGGCACCCCTCTGGACCTCCCCGCGCCGGTCTGGTCCAACACCTTTCGTAACGGCACCCGCATCGGCGCCGATCACTGCGACAGCTGGACCTCCTCGGCCGTCGAGACCCTGGGCCGCTTGGGCGTCGCCGGGGCCACGAATACGACCTGGAGCGACGCCCCGGCCAACAACCCCGCGGATTGCTCACAACTGCTCCACCTCTATTGTTTTCAGCGGACCGCCCCGCTTTGACACGTCAGTCCTTTTCGGACATGCGACGATTCGTCAACTTTCACCGCGCCTCGCTAAGCATCGAGGGCTCGTGACCTCGGACTATGTCCGCGGTTCAGCCCGCTCCTCTTCCGCCGGCGCCGGCAGCTCGCTCCCCGACACCAGTTCGCCCGCGACGATCTGCCCGAAGATGTCCGCCTGCACGCGGTGCAGCGCCAGCGAGCGCTCGACCACCCACAACAGCTCGAGCAGCTCCTGCGTCAGCGCCTCCGACCACGCGCTCGGCCGCAGCGCATCGAGCGGCGACGACGTGCGGCCGCGCGGCTGCAGCATCCGGCCGCTCAGCCACGACGGCACAATTTTCAATCCCGACACCTCGTAGCCCCACACTGCCGGCGACACCGGCGCGAACCGTCCATCGCCGACCGTGAGCACCTCGTCCGCGTACGAAAATTTCTCCGGCATCGCGCCCACAGGAGTCACGCAGCGCGCCGACCCATCGCGCAGCCGCGCGCGAAACGTGTGCAGACCCAGCAGCTCCGCCCCCACAGCCGCGCAGCGCGAAAACAACTCCTCATCGCGCGTCAGCGGCACCCGGGGCCCCGGCTCCGCCAGCTCCTCGCGCAGCGCCTCGACGTACCCCGGGTGCCCCAGGCAGCCGTACACGTACGCGAACAGCTCCTGCGCCGTCACTGTCCGCGAGAACATGTCTCTTAAAATATCGAGGACGCCGCGCGTCACGTTGGCCTGCGTCGCCCCCCGATCGCGCCACAGCGGGATCACCCCCTTGTCGCCGAACGACCCGCGGAAGTGGTGCAGGTCGGGCACCTCCGCGCACGCCATCACGGCAGGCCCGCGCGACAGCCCGCTCGACAGCAGCGTCGTCAGGTACACCTGCGCCGGCCCTTGCGCCCGCCACAGCGCCGGCCGCAGGCGATCGCCGAGGCGTCCGTCCGCCAAACAGAAGCGGCGGTCCAGCGAGCGCCAGGCGATCCGCTCGACCCGGGGCGTCGGAGCATCCGCCCCCAACGACGCCAGCGCCGGCAGCGGCGACCCGTCGAACAGATCGATCCCCGGCCGCGCGATCGTCCACGCTTCCGTCCCCCGAAAAGCGGCTGCGCGATCCTCCGCTCGCAGCAACGCCCGCCAGCGCCGCTCGAGCAGCTCCGGCGTCTCCGCGATCGGCCACGTCCGCTTCCACTGCGCCCCCGCGTGCTGCCACGGGAACAGGTCGACCAGTCGCGGCCAAAGACCGTAGTCGCCGGAGGCTCCGGGGACGAACGGCGCCTCCCACCCGTCCGGCGCGCGCGACCACGCGAGCTCCTGCAATGATTGCAGCCCCCCGAGCGCTCGCAACTTCTGCTCGCGGCTGAGCCCATCCCCCAGCCGTGTATAAAAGACCTCCGCCGGCCGCGAGCGGTCCCCTCCCTCCCTGCGCAGCCCCACCGCGATGCACACCGGCGTCCGAATCTTGTTAAAAACGTTGGCGGAGCGGCGAGGGCCGAGCGCGTCGCCGCCGAGGTCGATGATCCACAGCGCGTCGAGCACCGCGCGCAGGTGTCGGCGCATCGCCGCGAAGCCCGGCCCGCGCAGGTAGCTCGACGGCGTGATCAGGCAGACGAGCCCCGGCCCTGCCTGCTCGCAGCTCCACCACAACGCCCACCGCCAGAAATAGACATAGGCATTATAAAGATTCTTGGCGTGCTTGCCGACCGCGGCGTCGGGCAAGAAATCGGCCATCAGCGCCCGCTCGCCGCGCCCCGGATCGCCGTGGCGGATCCACCCCCCTCGATCGCTCTCCGTCAGTTCGCGGCGGTCGTACGGCGGATTGCCCATACAGACGCGAATGCGTCCCGCCTCGACCTCACGGCCGTCCGGTCGCGCCAGCGTATCGCGCAGCATCACCCGCACCCCTGCATCGGGCAACCGCGCCCCCGCGGCTCGCAGCGCCCGAGTGACGCGAGCGTGCGCCGCCGCGAACGGCCCCGCCAGCACCTCGTGGGCGACGAGGTTCTCGGCCAGTCGACTCGCACACCCCGCGCCGTCGCCTCCGCTCGCCCGCACGCACCGCAGCGCGTCCGCCACGATCGCCAGCGGGTACACCCCGGTGCCGCACGCCGGATCGGTCACCACCACCTCGGGCGCCGCGAACCCGAGCGGCGCGCCCAACTCGCGCGCCAGCAGCTCGCGCACTGCCACGATTTGCGCATGCACCACCTCCGCCGGCGTGTAGTACGCCCCCGCTTCACGCCGCAGCCGCTCGTCGTACGCCGCCAGGAACTCCTCGTAGAAGTACGCCCCCTCGCCCTCGCGCAGCCCCGCCAGCGAGTCCGCCTCGATCGCCGCCACCGTCGCCTCGAGCTCCCCCAGCGCCGCGCCGATCTCCGCGCGGTGGTCCGCCGCCGCTCGCAGCGCGCGCAGCAGCGGACCCGGCGTCGCTCCCAGGCGCGCGCACGCCCCCGCGACCTCCGACCTCGCCTCGGGGTGTTCGAGCCGATCGGTCCACAGCCCGTACGCGATCGTCTGCGCCAGCGCCTCGGCGAACTCCGCTTCGCCGCCGCAGGCCGCCGGCGACCACTCGTCCGCGAGCGTGCGCAGCCGCGACGTCGGCGCGGCCACGGCCGTCCGCAGCGCGTCGCGCAGCGCCCGGCAGCGCGCGGCCAGCAGCCCCGCCACCTCGCGCGAACTCTTCGGGCCCGGCCGGCGCACGCGCGGAAACATAGCAGAGCAACATCGCGCAGGGCGCCCCACGAGCGCGCGGACGGCGGCCTTGCGGCGAGTGCGTGCATTCGCACCCGCGGGTGCGCCGGCCCGCGGTGATATCCTCCGGGCGGCTCATGCTTCATATCGCCGTCGAACGCGAGGGACAGCCGCGCAAAGAGCTCCGCTTCGCCAAGGACGTGGTCGTCGTCGGCCGCGAGGCCGAGCACGACCTCCAGCTCAACTTCGAGGACGGCGCCTCGCGACAGCACGCCCGCCTGAGCCAAGAGCGCGGCCAGCACTTCGTCGAGGACCTCGGCTCGCGCAACGGCACCAAGGTCAACGGCAAGCGGATCGCCGCCAAGACCCCGATCAAGGCCGGTGACGAGATCGAGGTCGGCAAGGTCAAGATCTACCTGGTCGGAGAGGCAGGTGCCGGCGGCAGCCGCGGCACCGCGCGCGTCCAGCCCCGGGCCGAGGACGACCAGACCACCCAGCGCGCCGTCAAGCAGGCGCCCCGGCCGGCCAAGGCGGCCGCGCCCGAACCTGCTCCGAAGGCCAGGCCCGCCCCGGAGCCGGCCAGGCCCGCGCCCAGGGCCCCGCGGCCGGCGCCCGAGCCCGAAGCTGGCCTTCCGGACAGCAGCATCCGCGTCAACCTGCGCCAGCCCGAGCCCGAGCCGGCGGCCGCGCCCGAGCCGGAGGGCAAGCCGACCGGTCCGGTCAACGACGAGAACGAGGCCTGCCGCAGCCAGATCGATCCGCTGGCCCGGCGCTGGCGCGACCTCGGCAAGCCCGAGGGGCTCCTGCTGCACGGCCCGCTGCTGAAGCGCGGCCTGGCCTGGGCCGCCAGCGACCGCAAGCTGCGGCCGCGCCCGTCCGAGCTGCACCGCGAGTTCATCTACGCCAGCCGCGGCGATCGTCGCCACCGGATCCGCGACCTCGGCCTGCGCGCCGGGGCGCTGACCGTCGCGCTGATCGGCGGCAACGTGGCGGCGCACGTGCTGCACGACGACCTCGTGCTCAAGGACGCCGCCGCCGGGCGCGAGGCCGGCGCCGGACAATGCACCCCCGACAACCCCGCGGTGCAGCGCGCCAACCTCCTGGCCCAAAAGGCAGCCGAGCAGACCGACCTCGAGCTGGCGATCCTCGCCGGCACGCGGGCCGTGAGCGCCGCCGACGGCCCGTGCGCGCGCCAGTCGGACGCCGAGCGGGCGCTGCGGATCGCCCTCTCGCGCCAGCGCAGCCGCGTCATCGGCCGCGGCGCCTCGCCGATCCGCCACGCCGACGTCGCCCGCGACGAGCGCGACGTCGTCACCGTCGACGACACCGGCGCCGTCATCCTCTACGACCGCACCGGCGCCACCCAGCCGAAGACGCTGCCCTCGAGCAGCGGCGCCGGCAAGGTCGCCGCGCTCGGGCCCGAGGGCCGCTGGCTGGCCGTAGGGACAGGCAAGGGCACGGTCGACCTGTGGGACCTGCAGCAGCGCACCGCGCCGAAGCTGACCCGGCAGCTCGAGAGCCACCGCGACCCGGTCACCGCGATCAGCTTCAGCGAGGACGGCCGGTTCTTCGCCACGGGCGACCGCCGCGGCAACGTCACCGTGTGGGACATGCGCGGCACCGACGCCGGCGCCAAGCTCGGCGAGCTGCGGCAGCACAGCGGGGCCATCGAGCAGCTCGTGTTCCGCGACGGCGGCAGCCGCCTGTACTCGTTCGGCGGCAAGCAGGCGATCGCCACCGACCTGCAGGACGGGCGCAAGAAGGGCAAGCAGCTCAACCTCGCCATCGGCGGCGACGCCACCGCCTTCGCCGTCAACGGCGAGGGTGACGAGGTCGTGGTCGGCGACAGCATCGGCCAGGTCGTGCGCTGGCGCGTCCGCACGCTCGCGCGCGCGCAGCAGGACGCGCTCGCCAGCCACACCGGCGCGGTCGTCGACCTCGCGTTCCTCCCCGGCGCCCGCGCCGTCCTGTCCCTCGGGACAGACAAGCAGCTCATCGTCACCGAGCTCGACCAGATGATGCGCGAGGGCAGCGAGCCGCTGCGCGTCGGCCTGCGCGGCCTGCAGGCCGAGCCGAAGGCGCTGGCGGCCGACCCGACCGGGCGGCGGATCGCCGTCGCCGCCCAGGACAACAAGATCTACGTGTGGGACGCCGCCCAGCGCCACACCTCGGCCCAGCCGGTGGTCGTGTTCGACGAGCACGTCGACACCATCGAGTCGGTGCTGCCGAGCTACGACGGCAACTCGCTGCTGTCCGCCTCGGCCGACGGCACCTTGCGGCTGTGGCCGCTGCAGAACGCCGACGCCGGCGGCGCGCTGGCGGTGCTCAGCGATCACCGCGGCCCGATCACCGGCCTCGGCCTCAGCAGCGACGGCGGCCGCATGGTCTCGCTGGGCCAGGACAAGGCCCTCCGCGCCTGGCGCCTCGACAACCGCGGCACCCCGCGGCGGATCCTCGAGCGCACCTTCGAGCAGGCCCCGCAGGCGCTGGCCGTCAGCCCCGACGGTGTGTGGGCGGCCGTCGGCGTCGAGCGCCAGCTCCTCATCTACAGCCTCAGCGGCAGCGAGCGCGAGCCCAAGCCGATCGAGCGCGCCCAGCACGACGACCTCATCAGCCACGTCGCCTTCAGCCCGGACAACCGCTGGCTGGTCAGCGCCGACTTCTCCGGCGCGATCAACACCTGGTCGATGAAGAGCGACGGCCCCGAGGACAGCCCGGCCCGAGGCGTCGCGCTCGGCCGCTCGATCACCGCGCTGGCCGTGTCGCCCAGCAGCCCCTACTTCGCGGTCGCGGCGGCCGACAACCGGGTCACGCTGTGGCCGATGACCGGCAACGGCGGCGAGCAGCAGGTCGTGCAGCACGAGAAGTCGGTGCTGTCGCTGACGTTCAGCGGCGGCGGCGACCTGCTGGTCTCGACCAGCGACGACGCCCGCGCGATCCTCCGCACCGTCGACAAGGGCAAGACCGCCGAGCTGCCCGAGCGCTCGGCCGTGGCTCACGACTCGCGCGTGCGCGCGGCGGCGTTCAGCCCCGACAAGCGCTGGCTGGCGACCGGCAGCGACGACGGCGTCATCAACATGACCGACCTCAAGAACATGACCGAGCGGAGCAAGCCGCTCAAGGGTCACGAGACGGCCATCACCGCCCTGTTCTTCGAGCCAGGCAGCGAGCTCCTGGTGTCCGCCAGCGCCGACAAGACCTTGCGGCTGTGGCTCGTCGACGACCTCAGCCGTGGCGGCGAGGTGCGATCGATCCCCCTCACCGGCCACGCCGGTCCCGTCAGCGCCATGCGCGTCGACGGCACCGGCCGCCTGCTCGCCAGCAGCGGCGCCGACGGGGCCCTGCGCGTCTGGCCGCTCAAGCACGACCTCCTGATCGCGCTGGCCTGCCGCACCGTCGGCCGCGACTTCAGCGACGACGAGTGGAGCACGCTCTACCCCGGCGAGCCAATCGAGCCGCTGTGCGAGGGCAAGTAGCCCGCCGTCCGCGGTCCGCACAATCCCCGGCGAATGTGCCTACCCGGAGAGCGCCACCATTCGTCGCGCCGGCGGTCTCGCACGTGCGCGTCTCGTAGCGCCCGCTCGCGGGGGCCCGGCTCACTTCGCGTTGCTACACGCGGTGTCGGTCGGGTCGCACTTGAAGCGGACGTGGATGTGATGGATATGCCCGTCCGAGTGCATCACCAGCGCCGGCGTGCCCTTGGGCCGCGGCCACTGGATCAGCTTCTTCAGCTCGGCCGGCGTCTCGCCCTCGGCGACCGCCGCCTTGTGCAGCTCCTCTTGCAGCCAGTGCGACAGGAAGATCTCCTGGACCGCGCCGGTCGAGTGCAGCGCGCGGATGAACCGCCACGTCGTGCGCCAGTCGACCTCCTCGGGCTCGGGCCGGCAGCTCGTCGTGCTGCAGTTCTTGCAGCCGTCGAGGTAGCGCTTGCGCTTCACCTGCAGCCAGATGTCGGCGTCGCGACCTGACTGATGCGACTTGTGACGCCCGTAGCCGCCGCCGTCCTTGAGGCTGAGGTCGGCGATCATGACCTGGTTGGTGAAGCCCTGGGCGCGGAACTCGGAGAGCCCGCGCAGCAGCTGCGACAGCGTGTAGTTGGTCGCGTAGGCGTGCGAGGCGCAGCGGACGTCGGCCAGCGCCGACGGCAGCAGCTGGACCGGGTTGACGAGCGTCCCGCTGGTCACGCCGCCGACCGAGCTCGCGCCCTCGGGGACGATGAAGATCGGCAGGTCGTCGGGGTTCGGCGTCTTGGCCCCGAACTGACCGGCGTCGATCCACAGCGTCAGCTCCTCGCCGCCCTTGAGCCGGTCGGGCGCCGTCGGGTTGAACTGGCGCAGCTTGTCGACGCTCGTGCTGTACAGGTTGGCCACCGCCAGCCAGTCCTCGCCCTCGCCGACCGTGTAGTACTCCTGGACCAGCGGCGGCCGCGGCGGACGCGTCGTGCGGACCTTGAGCTTCATGTCCGGCACCAGCGTCGTCACCCCGCCGTTCCACTGCTGCAGCAGCACCGGCGACACCTCGTAGTAGCGGGCGATGTCCTCGAACGTCTCGCCCGGGCTGACCTGGTGCTCGATCCACTCCTCGCGCGCCGCCTGTCCCGAATAACCTGTCCTCTCGACCACCTGATCGTCGACCGCCGCCGTCGGCGTCGCGGGCGGCGGCTCGGGCTGCGCCGCCTCGGGCCGCTTGAACAGGAAGATCGCCAGCGCGCCGAGCAGCACGCCCGCGGTCGTGAACTGCACGGCCCGGCGGATCATGTGCGCCCGCATGCTCGCGCCGACGAACTCGCGCAGCAGCGGCTCGGCCTCGACCTCGGCCCGCTGCGCCGGCACGGCCATCCAACCCTCGGCCAGCGCCAGGTCGCGGCCGTGCAGCAGCAGCCGCCGCGCCCGCCCGTGGTCGACCCACTCGCGGGCGTAGCGGGCCAGCCGGCGCTGCTCCGCCGCCCGCTGCTCGTCCTCGCCGCGGGCCAGCGCGACCGGCTCGAATTTCAGCTTCTGCTCGATCTTCCGGTCGCGGTCGTCGTCGGCGATCTCGAGCACGTAGGCGCCGACGCTGAGGCGGTCGCCGGGGCCGAACTCGGTCGGCTCGACGCAGCGGCGCGAGTTGATGTAGGTGCCGTTGCGCGAGCCGCGGTCGGTGACGATGAGCTTGTCGCCCCGCATGGAGATCCGGCAGTGCTTGCCGGACACGCCGTGGCCGCCGAGGACGAGGTTGGAGTCGACGCTGCTGCCGACCTGCATCTCCGGGCCCTTGAACGCGACCCGGCGCTCGTCGCCGTCCGGTGATATGACCTTGAAGACAGGTCCGTCGGCCACGGAGTCCTCCTCAGTTGGCCAGCAGCATGACGAGCAGGCCGATCATGATCAGCAGGCCGCAGGCGACGTTGACGATGATCAGCGTCTTCTGCAGCGACCACTCGGCCGGCCGCTTGGCCACCGCGGCGGCGGTCGGGCCGTCGAGCGCCATGGTGGCCTCGGCCGGGCGGGCGCGCGACGAGACCGCGGAGGCCGCGTCGGGCAGCGCCATCGTCGTCTCGCCCTGCGGGATGTTCGGGTCGGGCAGGATCATCGTCGTGTCCTGCCGCGCCGGCGCTCCGCCCTGGTCGGGCAGGATCATCGTCGACTCGGCCCGCGGCGCCGACGGGTCGGGCAGGATCATCGTCGACTCGCTCGGGGGCGGCTTGCCCTGCCCGAGCACCACCGTGCCGCCGCTGCCGACGGCCGGGTGGCTGTCGGTGCGGAACACGACCGTGCGGTCGACCGGCGCCTCGTCCCCGCCCGCGCCGGTGGTCGGCGCCACGACGGTGCGCCCGGCCCCGGTGGTCGGCGCGACGATCGTGCGCCCCGGCGCCTGCGGGTCGACGACGGTCGCGCTCGCCGGCCGGAGCGCGGCGAGGTTGTTGTTGGGCCCGGTGGTGCCTGTCCTCGGGGACATGCTCGGCGCGATGACGGTGCGCTCGGCCGGCGGCGTCGTCGGCTTCTGCGGCACGGGCGACTTCTGCAGCAGCAGGTTCGCGCCGGTGCGGCCGGGCCGCTTGCTCGGCATCAACGTCGTGGTCGTGTCGTCCTCGTCGTCCTCTTCGGTGACGGTGCCGGACGGGCGCGGCGTCTGGCCGCGGACCTCGATCATCGTGCCCGCCGCGGTCACCGGCGCGCCGGGAGTGATCCCGGGGAAGCGACGCACGTGGGCGATCGCGTCGGCCATCGCCTTGAGGTCGGCGAAGCGCTCCTCGGGCTGCTTCCCGAGCGCGCGACGGATGAGGCCCTCGACGCCGACCGGCACGCCCGCGTCGGGCGCGACGTCGGCGAGCCTGGGCGGCGGCTCGGCCATGATCTTGCGCGCGACCTCGTAATAGGACTGGCCGTGGAACGGCAGCTGGCCGCTGACCAGCTCGAACAGCACGACCCCGAGCGCGAACACGTCGGTGCGCTCGTCGGTCGGCCGGCCCTCGAGCTGCTCGGGCGCGCGGTAGTCGACGCTGCTGCCGAGCGCCGAGTCGACGCGCGTGCTGTCGTTCGAGACGAGCTCCAGCTCGGCGATCGCATAGTCGAGGACCCGCACCTCGCCGCGATCCGTGACGAAGATGTTGCTCGGCTTGAGATCGCGGTGTGCCGCCCGCGTGCTCGAATAGACCGCGTGGAGGATCTCCGCCGTCTGGCCGCACAGCTCGAGCGCGCGCATCCACGGCATGCGACCGAGGCGCGCGCGCAGCTTGCCGACGTCGTCGCCGGTCAGAGAGTCCATCACCACGATCGGCGGGTTGCGCGAGGCCAGCCCGAGCCCGCGCGGCAGCACGAGCCCGGAGTGGCCGGCGCGACCGGCGGTCGCGACCAGCTTGGCGTAGCGGTCGAGCGCGTCGTCGCCGGCGCGCCCGGGGTCCAGGATCTTGAGCGCGACGGCCCTCTGACCCTGGGTGTCCCAGGCGCGGAACACCTGCCCGACTCCCCCGCCTCCGAGGGACTCGCGCAGCTGGTAGCGGCCGCCGACGACGGCGCCGACTCGATGTGACGAAGTGACTGCCACCTGGCTAGGACTTGTCCAGCTTGCCGACGAGCGACAGGGTGAACTCGGCGCCCTCGAACTTGAGGTGCGGCTCGATGGCCAGGTTGCAGCGGTACCAGCCGACCTGTCCCTCGACCTCCTCGACGATCACCTTGGCCTTGCGCAGCGGCTTGCGCGAGCGCGTGGCGGCCGGCGGATCGGGCATGTCCGACACGTACTGGCGGATCCAGTTGTTCAGCTCGCGGTCGAGGTCGGCGCGGCTCTTCCACGTGCCGATCTGCTCGCGCTGCAGGACCTTCATGTAGTGGGCGAGGCGCGTGATCACGAACATGTACGGGAGGCGCGTCCCGAGCATGTAGTTGGTCTGCGCGGCCTGCCCCTCGGCGGTCTTGGCGAACACCTTGGGCCGCTGGATCGAGTTCGCGGAGAAGAACGCCGCGTTGTCGGAGTCCTTGCGGAACACCAAGCCGATGAAGCCCTGCTCGGCGAGCTCGTACTCGCGGCGGTCGTCGAGCGAGACCTCGGTCGGGATCTTGCTCTTGATCTCGCCGCCCTGCTCGTACTGGTGGAGCGGCAGGTTGTAGACCGCGCCGCCGCCCTGCGGGCCGATGATGTTCGGGCACCAGCGGTACTTGGCGAAGCTGTCGGCGATCTTGGCGGCCATCGCCAGCGACGCCGGGCCCCACAGGTACGCGTCGTGGTTGTCGATCACCTCCTCGGTGAAGTCGAACTGCTTGACCGACAGCTCGCTCTCGCGCTTGCCGTACGGCGCGCGCAGCATGAACCGCGGCATGCACATGCCGAGGTAGCGGGCGTCCTCGGTCTCGCGCAGGCTGTTCCACTTGGCGTACTGCGGGCCCTCGAACAGCGCCTGCAGGTCCTTGAGCTTGGGCAGCTCGGTGAACGACTGCACGCCGAACATCTTCGGCGAGGCGTTGCCGAGGAACGGCGCGTGCGCCATGGCGCCGACGGCCGCGAACTGCTTGAGCAGCTGGATGTCCTCGGTGCCGGTGCCGAAGTCGTAGGTCGAGCAGATCACCCCGTAGGGCTTGCCGCCGAACACGCCGAAGTTGTTGCGGTAGATCGTGTTGTACAGGCCCGACTTGGTGATGTCGGGGGCGTCCTCGAAGTCGACTCGGAGGTCTTCCTTGGTCGCGTTGACGATCTCGAGGCGGACGTTCTCGCGGAAGTCGATCTGGTCGACCAGGTACTTGAGGCCGCGCCACGACGACTCGAGCTGGCGGACCTGCGGGTGGTGGAGGATCTGGTTGACCTGCGCGGTGAGGCGGCGGTCGATGTCGGCGATCATCTCGTCGATGAGGCTCTTGTCGATCTTCGGCGCGACCTCGTTCGAGCGCAGCAGATCGTCCATCAGCTTGCGGGTGCCGCGGCGGACCAGCTCATAGGCCTCGCCGTCGGTCGGGCCGAGCTTGGTCTCGGACAGCAGCGAGTCGAGTAGCGAGTCCTGCACCTCGGTCTGCCGCTGCGAGGCTGTCTGGGAATTCGTGTCCGTCATGTCCTAAAACTCCTTCTGCGATTCGGTCGCGGGCGCCTCACGACCCCGGCTTGTCCTCGATCCCCAGCTCCTTGATCAGCCGCGCGCGCTTGTCCGGGTCGCGCAGCGCCTCGACGAGCTTCTTCTTGAACTCCGGCACGTTGCCGCCGACCAGCGGGCCCTTGAGAGCGGTGAGCGCGTTGCGCAGCTCCATCAGCTCCTTCAGCTCCGGCACCTGCTCGACGATCCCCTCGGGGCGGAAGTCCTTCAGCGTGTCGAACTTGAGGTTCAGCGAGAGGTCGCCCTGGTCCCCGTCGGTCAGCTTGTTGGTCACGCTGATCGAGGTCTCGAGCTTCTGCGCCGCCATCACCTTGTCGAAGTTGTCCTTGTCGACGTTGATGGGCACGCGCTCCTCGACCGGCCGGTCGTCCTGCCGCCCGGTGAAGTCGCCGAGCATGAGGATCTTGAGCGGGAGCTCGACTTCCTCCGCAGCCCCGTCCGTGGCCGGCTTGTACGTGATGTTCACGCGCTCCTTCGGCGCGACCGATCCCTCTTTACCCTTGCTCATGAAGGCACCATCCTCGCGGACACTACTGTTTTCCTCGCCCCGTCTGTCCCCGCGGTGCGCCAGACAGCGGCACCTCTGCGGCATGGACCATAGAACGGCCGGCCGTCCGACGTCCAGAGCGTGCGACGAGCGCCGCGATCGCGCGCGCGCGAAATCACCGCACGCTGACGCCGACGTAACGCGGATAAGGGCGCTCCGGACTTCGCCTTGAGCTCGCGCGAAAGTGACACCTGGCGCGGTTTCGAACCTGCGCGATTGTGCGAGCCAAAGTCGCGTTGGAGGCCGCGCAGGCGCGAAAATACCGGGGTTGCGCCCGTAGCCGGCCGCGGGGCCTTTGATAAGGTGTCCCGCATGGCTGAGACCGTCCATCTGTACCTGAAAGCGAATGGCCAAGACATCCAGGGCGAGAGCTCGCAGACCTCGCTCGGTCGCGAGAACTCGATCGAGTGCGTCGAATTCCAAGACAGCGTCCGCACCGCGCGTGAGCACGGCAGCCGCGCCGCCGTCGGTCGCCGCGTCCACGCGCCCATCCGCGTCGTGAAGCGCATCGACAAGAGCTCGCCCCTGATCGCCAAGGCCCTGTGCCGCAACGAGAGAATCGACGCCGAGTTCAAGTTCTTCCGCCCCAATCCGAGCGGCGACGGCACCACGGAGCAGTTCTTCACCGTCAAGCTGGAGAACGGCCGCATCGACTCGATCGAGCGCCTCTCGCCCAACGCCCTCGACCCGGCCGAGGCCAAGGCCCCGCCGCTCGAGACGGTGAGCATCGTCTACCACACCATCACGTGGATCTTCGTCCCCACGGGCGCCGAATTCGTCGACTCGTGGTCGAACAGCGACGGCGCGTAAGCAGCGTTCGTTGCACATAAAACGGCCTGGCGCGAGAGTTCGTCTCCGCGCCTGGCCGGCCCGCCTTTCTACTATAGCGCTCCCCCTCCATCCCCAAACATCCCCGCGAGAGACCCGCATGCGCGTCGACCCGAAAGCGATCGTTCGAAGGCTCAACCCGACCTGCACCTCGATGCTCGAGGCCGCGGTGTCCCACGCCGCCAGCTCCCGCTACTACGAGATCGTGCCGGAGCACCTGCTCGCCGCGATCCTGAGCGGCGAAGACACCGACGCGGCGAAGATCCTCTCGCACTTCAACCAGGACGCCGCCCGCCTGCGCCAGCGCGTGCAACGTGTCCTCGAGACCATGCGCACCGGCAACGCCGGCCGCCCCGTATTCGCCGAGACCCTCTTCCAGTGGCTCGAGGACGCGTGGGTCGTCGCCTCGCTGCAGTACGGCGCCACCGAGATCCGCACCGGCCACCTGATCCAGCAGTGGTGCGCCCGCGGCCACCGCTACAGCGCCGAGACGCTGGCCGAGCTGGCCGCGATCGACCTCGAGACGCTGCGCAAGGACCTCGAGGGCATCACCGCCGGCTCGAAGGAGGCCGTGCGCGCCGCCTCGGCTCCCGCGGCCAGCGGCGGCGGAGCGGCGGCCGCCACCCCGGTGGCCGCCGGCGAGCAGGCGCTGCGCCGCTTCACCTCCTCGTACACGCAGAAGGCCCGCGAGGGCAAGATCGACCCGGTGTTCGGTCGCCACCAGGAGATCCGCCAGCTCGTGGAGATCTTGACCCGCCGGCGCAAGAACAACCCGATCCTCGTCGGCGAGCCCGGCGTCGGCAAGACCGCGCTCGTCGAGGGCCTCGCGCGCGCGATCATCGAGGGCGACGTCCCGTCCTCGCTGCACGACGTCGAGCTGCTCGAGCTCGACATGGGCCTCATGCAGGCCGGCGCCGGCGTGCGCGGCGAGTTCGAGAAGCGCCTCAAGGCCGTCATCGAGGAGGTCAAGTCCTCGCCGAAGCCGATCGTCCTGTTCATCGACGAGGCCCACACCATCGTCGGCAACAAGGACAACGACGCCACCAACATCCTCAAGCCCGCGCTCGCCCGCGGCGAGCTGCGCACGATCGCCGCCACCACCTGGTCCGAGTACAAGAAGTACTTCGAGAAGGACGCCGCGTTCGCCCGCCGCTTCCAGTTGGTCAAGGTCGACGAGCCGTCCGAGGAGCAGGCCCTCGTCATGCTCCGCGGCCTGCGGGACACCTACGAGCGCACCCACACCGTGACGATCCGCGACGAGGCGCTGATCGCCGCCGTCAAGCTCAGCCACCGCTACATCTCCGGCCGCCAGCTGCCCGACAAGGCGGTCGACCTGCTCGACACGGCCTCGACGCGGGTGAAGATCGAGCAGGCCTCGCGGCCCGAGGCGATGCTGCGCCAGGAGCAGGAGCTCGCCGCGCTGAAGCGGGAGATCGGCGCGCTCGAGCGGGAGGACCGCGAGGGCAACCTCGTCGACCTGGCTCACCTCTCCGAGCTGCGCGACAAGCTGCGCGCCGGCGAGGACGAGCGCGCCGCGCTCGAGAAGCGCTGGCAGGAGGAGAAGGAGGCGCTGGTCGCCGTCGACAAGGCCCGCGAGGCCCTGCGCGCCGCCGGCGAGGCCGCCACCGAAGAGCTCCGCGAGGCCAAGCGAGCCGCCGACGCCGCGCTCGTCGCCGCCGGCGGCGAGGAGCGCCTGATCCACGCCGAGGTCGACAGCGACGCGGTCGCCCGCGTCGTCTCCAACTGGACCGGCATCCCCGTCGGCAACATGAAGCGCGACGCGATGGAGAGCCTGCTGCGCCTCGAGGACACCCTCACCGAGCGCGTCAAGGGCCAGCCCAACGCCGTCAAGGTCGTGTCGGAGACGCTGCGGATCGCCCACGCCGGCATCCGCAACCCGAGCACCCCGATCGGCGTGCTGCTGTTCGTCGGCACCAGCGGCGTCGGCAAGACCGAGACCGCCACCGCCCTCGCCGACCTGCTCTACGGCGGCGAGCGCTTCATGACGACGATCAACATGTCGGAGTTCCAGGAGAAGCACACGGTGTCGCGCCTGATCGGCTCGCCGCCGGGCTACGTCGGCTACGGCGAGGGCGGCGTGCTGACCGAGGCCGTGCGTCAGCGGCCCTACTCGGTGGTCCTCCTCGACGAGTGCGAGAAGGCCGACCTCGACGTCATGAACCTGTTCTACCAGGTGTTCGACAAGGGCATGCTGTCGGACGGCGAGGGCCGCCTCATCGACTTCAAGAACACGATCGTGATCCTCACCAGCAACCTGGCCTCGGACGCGATCATGAAGCTGACCGACAACGGCCTGACCGCGCGCACGCCCGAGGAGTTGGTCGAGGCGATCCGGCCGACCCTGTCGAAGCACTTCAAGCCGGCGCTGCTGGCCCGCATGTCGATCGTGCCGTTCCAGCCGCTGCCGCCGCCGGTGCTGCGCGAGATCACCGAGCTCAAGCTCAAGGGCCTGCGGAGGCGCCTGTGGGACAGCCACAAGATCGAGGCCGAGGTGCTGCCCGAGGTCTACGACGCCATGGCCGCCCGCTGCACCGAGTCCGAGACCGGCGCACGCAACGTCGACCACATCCTCCGCGGCTCGCTCATGCCGGTCCTCAGCCGCAAGCTGCTCGAGACGTTCGCCGCCGGCCAGCAGCCGAGCAAGGTCCGGATCGGCCTCGGCAAGGAAGGCGAGGCCTGGGACATCACCTTCGATCCGTTGCCCGCCTGACGACGTTCGCCCGGGCTTGTCCGCGGGCGACGAGGTAGATCCACCCCCGGGGATGCTCCATCCTCGGGGGATGTCTTTTCGTCGTCCTCGGCTCCCCCTCGCCCTCACCCTCCTGCTCGCCTGCGGCGCTCTTGGCGACAAGAACACCGAGTCGACGACGAGCTCGACGACCTCGGCGACCTCGACCACAAGCAACTCCAGCACGCAGGACGCGACCGCCTCGATCGGCTCGACCAGCGCCACCGCGACGTTGACCGGGGGCGCCACGACCGGGGCGACCACCGGCCCGACCAGCGGCGACGCCAGCAGCACCGGGGGCGCCTGCTCGAAGCAGACCGAGCCGTGCAACGCCGGTCAGCAGTGCTGCGACGGCCTCACCTGTTGCGCCGGCGTGCCGGTCCCGCCCGGCGAGGAGTTCTGCAGCGACAATTGCCCGATAAGCGATCGCAACGCCAAGACCGACCTGCGAGCCGTCGATTCCGGCGACATCCTGAGCCGCGTGGTCGCGCTCGACATCACGACCTGGCGCTACAAACAGGACGCGCCCGACGTCCGCCACCTCGGTCCGATGGCGCAGGACTTCAAGGCCGCGTTCGGCCTGTGGAACACCGACCGCATGATCTTCCCGCTCGACGCCGCCGGCGTGTCGCTGGCCGCGATCCAGGGCCTGTACCACCGCCTCGTCACCGCCGAGGCCGAGAACGACGAGCTGCGGGCTCGACTCGACCGCCTCGAGCGCCGCCTCGCCGCCCTCTCGCCCGCGCAGCCCTGAGGTCCGCAGGGGACGTGTCCGACCTCACGGCGATGGATCCTTGGGACATGTCCTGAAAGATCGGCGGCGTGGAATCTTGGCGGTACCTCGCACGTAGGGCGCCGTCAGCATGGAACCGAGCAAGCTCTCCGCCTCCCTCGATCTGCGACCCTTCGGCCTCCTCGGCGTCGGCGTCGCGCTGGTCCTCGCCACGTACATCGCCAGCAGCACCTGGGAGCGCGTCCGCGTACGCCCGCAGGTCCGCACGATCCAGGTCACGGGGTCGGCCAAGAAGCGTATCGTCTCCGACTTCATCGAGTGGACCGCGACCGTCGAGGCCAGCGCCGAGGGCCGCACCGAGGCCTATCGGGCGCTCCACGACAACGCCAAGCGCACCGAGGAGTTCCTGATCCAGCGCGGCGTGCCGAAGGACCAGATCTGGCTGTCCTCGGCCAGCGTCGACCCGTCGTACGAGACCCAGTATCACGGCACCGGCGACAGCCGCATCGAGAAGCAGGTGCTCACCGGCTACGACGCGGTGCAGGAGATCAAGGTCCGCTCCAACGACGTCGCGCTGGTGGAGAAGATGTCGCGCGAGGTCACCGAGCTGCTCGAGCAGGGCGTGACCGTCAGCTCGGACGCGCCGGAGTACTTCTACACCAAGCTCGGCGACGTCAAGATCGAGATGCTCGCCGAGGCCTCGCGCGACGCCCGGACCCGCGCCGAAAACATCGTCGCCTCCGCCGGCGGCGCCGAAATCGGCGCCCTCCGCACCGCCGACATGGGCGTCATCAACGTCAACCCCGCCAACTCCACCCAGGGCTCGTGGGACGGCAACAACGATACGTCGTCGCTCGAGAAGGACATCATCACCATCGTCCACGCCACGTTCGAGCTGAAGTAGGGCTACACGGGGTTTGAATTTTTTAAGATGGTTTTCAGGCAAGCGGTCCGCGAGAGGCGAGACCGCTTGCGGCACGTACGCGCCGACCTCGAGCGCGGGTGCCGCGCGACGAACCGGCGCCCTCGTCGTCCCGCGGCCGGGCATGCCGATGTCCCAGACCGCGGCGGCCTCCCTGGCTCGCTTCTGCTGCTGCAGGCGCTTAATATAATCCTCCGTGGTGGCGAAGTGCTTGTGCCGCGCGTGGGCCTGCAGCCGCAGCGGATCGAGCCCGCGATCCGCGAGGATCGTCAGGCACGAATGCCGTATGACGTGCGGCGACGTCACCGGCACGCCGGCCTGATGCTGCAGCCGGCCGCAGCCACCTGTCGACGACGGCCGGCGCCAACGCCCGGCCGTTCGGGCCGCCCAAGGCGGCGAGGCGTCGGCCGAGGCGAGCCGTCCCCTTCGTAACCGTTGAGCCCGCTGTCTCGTCGCGCCCGGTTCGACTCCTGCGGAGCTCACGGAGTGGCCAAGCCAGGGGTCTGCCGCCGACAATTGTGAGCGATAACGCGCCGTGCGATGATGCGCTTGCCAGGCCACGCCGATCCTTGTGAGCGTCTGCGCGCTGTGCGAGGATGCGCGCTCACGCCAAGCCGGAGCCCCATGAGCCGTCGCCGCCGAAAACTCGCTCTCTTCCCCACGGGCGACGGGCTGCCCCAGGCCGACGATCCGGCTCTTCCAGGGCCGGTGTCCGGCTCTGCGCACTCAGCGCTCCGATGGCCGCAGGCTTCGGCGTTGCTCGGCTCGGCCTGGTCCGTCGCGCACACCACGCACTTCGGCATGACCGATCCGGGAAAGCTGCGCGCCATCAACGAAGATGCCTTCCTGGCGGATGGTCGCCTCGGCCTGTTCATCGTCGCCGATGGCGTGGGTGGAAGGCCCTTTGGGGGCCTCGCTGCTGGCGAGGCCGTGTCCGTGCTCTGGGAGCGGATCTGGCATGAAACCAAGGCGAGAGGCGCCTCGATGCCCGGGCAAAACGCGAGCTGGGTCGGTAGCGAAGCCATCGTGAAGATCGAAGGGGTCGTCCGCACGGCGATGCAGGACGCTTCTCAAAAGCTCCGCGCGATGGCGAAGGTGGATGGTCGATATGCAGGGATGTGTACGACGGCCTCGGTCGTCCTCGTCGCCGGCGAGGTCGCGGTGGTGGGACAGGTCGGGGACTCGAGGGTGTATCACGCGCGCGGCCCAGAAATCCGACAGGTTACTGAAGACCACACCCTGCTCAACCTGCGGATCAAGCAAGGATTCGCATTGCCGGAGCATACGCGCGGCCGAAGATCGCCTATCACCCGAGCGCTCGGCCTGGCTGACGAATTGGAGGTCGACATTTACGCCGTACCGGTCGCGCGAGGAGACCGGCTGCTGCTGTGCTCCGACGGCTTGCACGAATACTTCGATCGCGAGAAGGTCCTGCGGCGCCTGTTTCAGCTCGACATCCAAGCCGCCGCCCCCGCCGCTGTTCGACATGCCCGACGGCGCGGCGGACGGGACAACATCACTGCGCTCTTCGTGGAGATCCTCGGGCCGGGTTAGCTGGCGCTGCGACGCCGAGCGGGCGCGCTGAAGGCCTTGGCGCGCGCCTGATCGGGTATGTCGAGCTCGTTATATGTAGTGGTTGGGCCTGCAAGCGTGCAAAGGCCGACGACGCTTCACGCGGCTGAAGCCGTCGTGGAGCTTGTAGAGACGGCGGGTGCTCCTCACCGACTCCGGACAGACGGTGCTCGTGAGTCGTTGGCTTTACCCGCTCCTTCAGATCGCGGACGCGCGCAGTCGCGTGATCGAGAAACGCATGCCATGGGGCCCAGGATTCCGTCCTCGATGGGTGTCTATCAAACTCCAGCCGCGGCTAGTCCGGATTTCTCACCACGGGAAGGAATTCCGGCCGCACTTCCCGAGTTCGAGCGGGTGTGAAACGATTGCTGACCACCCAGGGGTACGGCCGGAACACGACAAGTGTCGACGCCGGCCGAAATCCGAGGCGCAGCGCCGATGAGGCGTCAACGGTCAGCGGATGAGGATCAAGCAGCGCGTCAAGTTTTCGGCGAACGCTGGCGGGTCGGGTAGAGGGAGCGCGGCCGCCAAAAGGTGAGCGCTGAGAGGTAGCGACTCTCAGCGCTCGGTGTCGTAGCCGGCCGTACCCCAAAGGACAGCCAACAAAGAAGCGACGGCAGGAGGGTACGGCGAGGGCTCGGGGAAGTCCAGCGGAGTGCGTGGCCGGGCACGTGGTCGATCGAGGACGAGAGCCAGCGACTGTTCAACTGCGGGAGGTGCCGGCGGCAGGTTTCGGTGTGCCGGGCCTGCGACCGCGGGCAGCGGTACTGCGGGAAGGACTGCGCGGCCCAGCAGCGGCTTGCGTCGGTGCGGGCGGCGAGGCGGCGTTACGCGCGGAGCATGCACGGCCGGCGGATGCACGCGAGGGCCGAGGCGAGGCGGCGCGCCGAGCGGCGGATGAAGATCGTGATGGATCACGGTCTAGCCACATCGGAGCCGGCGCCGATGCTCGACGAGCAGGTGGCCGAGGCCGGCGTGGTGCTGGTCGCCATCTGCGGAGACGAGGACGATCGTGAGTCAATCAAGATGGAGAGCGCTGCTGCGGATCTGCGAGCCGGACCTGCAAATCCTGGTGATCGACGGCGAAGGGGATCGGCTGAAGGCCCGGCTGCCGCTGCACAGCGAGCACCCGCGGGCGCTGATGACGGTGCTGGAGGGGCTGGCGATGTGGCAGGGCCAGCGGCTCGACGCTGTGCAGTATGTGGACGCGAGGGGTCCGGATTACATCGACTGGGCGTTTCCCAACGCCGATCTTCGCGGGCACCGCAGCCCGCTCGTGGATTTTTCTACGCGGGTGCACGGCGGCGCGCGGAGACGGATCCGCGGCGTCGGTGACTTTCGGCAGCTGCGCCTTCTCGGAGGTGACGTGTGAAGACGCGGCCCGAAACCGAGGCGGAGATTGTCCGCCTGCATCACGCGGAGGGCTGGCCGATCGGGACGATCGCCGAGCAGCTCGGCGTGCACACGAGCGTCGTGACGCGCGTGCTCGGCCAGGCCGGCGTGGTGCCGGCGGTGACGATGCCGCGACCGTCGAAGGTCGACCCGTACCTGCCCTTTATCCGCGAGATGCTGGAGAAGTACCCGCGGCTGCGGGCGAGCCGGCTGCTGCAGATGGTGCAGGCGCGCGGGTACACGGGGAAGTGCTCGCGCTTCCGCGAGATTGTCGCGTCGATCCGGCCGCGGCCGAAGGCCGAGGCGTACCTGCGTCTTGCGACCTTGCCCGGAGAACAGGGGCAGGTCGACTGGGCGCACTTCGGCAAGCTGCGCATCGGTCGGGCCGAGCGCCCGCTGATGGCCTTCGTCATGGTCCTGAGCTGGTCGCGGATGGTGTACTTGCACTTCTTCTTCGACGCGCGCATGCCGAGCTTTCTGCGCGGGCATCAGCTGGCCTTCGAGACATTCGGCGGCGTGCCGCGCGAGCTCCTGTACGACAACCTCAAGAGCGCGGTGCTGGAGCGGGTCGGCGACGCGATCCGCTTCAACGAGACGCTGCTGCGCCTAGCCGGTCACTACCGCTTCGCGCCGAAGCCCTGCGCGCCGGCGCGGGGCAACGAGAAGGGGCGTGTGGAGCGGCGGATCCGCTACATCCGCGACAACTTCTTCGCCGCGCGCACCTACGAGGATCTCGACGACCTCAACGCCCAGGCCGCCGACTGGTGCGCGCGGATCGCCGCCGCACGCCCGTGCCCGGAGGATCGCGCCCGGACGGTCGGCGAAGTCTTCGCCGAGGAGCGGGCGCGGCTTCTGCCGCTGCCCGAGACGCGCTTCGCGTGCGACGAGGTCGTGCCGGTGCACGTCGGCAAGACGCCGTACGTGCGCTTCGACCTCAACGACTACTCGGTGCCGCACACCCACGTGCGCCGGCAGCTCGCGGTGGTCGCCGATCCGGACACCGTGCGGATCGTCGACGGGACCGCCGTCCTCGCCACGCACCCGCGTGCGTGGGGCCGCGACGAACGCGTCGAGGATCCTGTGCACATCGAGACGCTCGTCGCCGACAAGCGCGCCGCGCATCATCACCGCGGCATGGACCGCCTGCAGCACGCCGCGCCGCACAGCCGCGGCTTCCTGCATCGCTGCGCCGAGCGCGGGCAGAACCTCGGCAACGTGACCTGGCAGCTCGGGCGCCTGCTCGACCAGTACGGCGCCGCGGAGCTCGACGCCGCGCTCGCCGAGGCCAACGCCCGCGAACTCGTCCATCCGCCGAGCGTGCGCCAGCTGCTCGAGCGGCGACGCGCCGACGAGGGGCGGCCCGCGCCGCTGTCCGCCGAGGTACCCACGAACCCGCGGCTGCGCGACGTCGTCGTGAGGCCGCACGCGCTCGACCTGTACGACCGGCTGCGGCCGAAGGATGAGGAGGGTGACGATGGCTCTCGCACCTGACGATGCCCTGCGAAGGCGCGCTCTGGGTCTCGGCCTGCATGGCTTGTACGCACGCTGGGATGAGGTCGTCCGCGAGCCGTGGCTGCGCACCGTCCTCGACATCGAGGAGCACGAGCGAAAGCGTCGCAGCCTCGAGCGCCGCATGCTCGCCGCCAAGCTGACCGCGATGAAGCCGATCGCCGACTACGACTGGAAGCACCCGAAGCTCGACCGCGCCCTCGTCGACGAACTCTTCGAGCTCGGCTTCATCCGCGAAGCCGTCAACGTCGTCTTCCTCGGCCCCAACGGCGTCGGCAAGACCATGCTCGCGCAAAACCTCGCCCACCACGCCGTCCTGCAGGGCTACACCGCCCGCTTCACGACCGCCTCCGCGATGCTCGGTGACCTCGCCGCGCAGGACGGCGCCGCCGCGCTGCGCCGTCGCCTGCACCGCTACGTCAAGCCCGCGCTGCTCGTCGTCGACGAGCTCGGCTACCTGCCCTACAGCAACCGCTACGCCGACCTGCTCTTCGAGGTCGTCTCCCAGCGATACACCAAGGCGCCGGTCGTGATCACCACCAATCGGCCCTTCAGCGAGTGGGCCGCCGTCTTCCACAGCGCCTCCTGCGTCGGCACCCTCCTCGATCGCCTCTGCCACAAGGTCGAGATCGTCGAGATCGCCGGCGAATCCTGGCGCCTCAAGGAAGCCAACGAACGCACCTCCCGTCGCCGTAGCCGTCCGCCAAAACCCCCAGGCTGACCGCCCGCAGCCAGCTCCCGCATCACGTCCACGCCGGCGCTGTGCGCCGGCGATTTGCGTCGGCGTCCGACACCGGCGCTACCCACCGGCGCCGGACACCGGCGCTACGCTGCGGATCGTGGCCGGCGACAACAACAAGGTGTATCCGCACCGAGTTCGATTTTCAACCGGCCGGGCGGAGGCGTGTCGAGGCCGCCTTCGACGCCGGGCGGGTCAGCTCGGACGGCGGCCTGCTGTTGCTGCGCGAGCTGACCAAGAGTTCAGGTGTGTTTCGGGACTTCGCGGCCTGCTTCCGGGACCACCGCGACCCGAGCCGCATCGAGCAAACCGTCGAGGAATTGCTCGCGCAGCGCGTGCTGGGCCTGCTGTGTGGTTACGAGGACCTGAACGACCACGACGTGCTCCGCGACGATGCCTTGCTCGCGCTGGCGATAGGCAAGGCCGATCCGACCGGCGAGCAGCGCAAGCGGGTGCGCGACCGGGGCCATGCGCTGGCGGGCAAGAGCACGCTGAACCGCCTGGAGCTGGCGAAGCCCACGGTGGCCGGCGACGAGCGCTACAAGAAGATCAGCTACGACGACCACGGCATCCAGCGCCTCTTCGTCGACACCTTCCTGGCCGCGCACGATCGGCCGCCCGCCGAGATCGTCCTCGATCTCGACGCGACGGACGACCCCGTACACGGCAAGCAGGAGGGTCGCTTCTTCCACGGCTTCTACGACAGCTACTGCTACCTGCCGCTGTACGTCTCCTGCGGCGACTTCATCCTTGGCGCCGCGCTGAACACCGCCGACAAGCAGCCAGTCAGCGGCGCGGTCGAGGAGCTCGAGAGGATCGTCAGTCAGATCCTCGCTCGCTGGCCGGCCGTCCGGATCATCGTGCGCGGCGATTCCGGCTTCTGCCGCGACGAGGTCATGCGCTGGTGCGAGGACAACGGCCTCTTCTTCGTCCTCGGCCTGCAGAAGAACTCGCGCCTGATCGCCGAGATCGAGGACGAGATGACGCAGGCCCGCACCACCTCCGAGCAGACCGGCAAGGAAGCACGCGTCTTCAAGGACTTTCGCTACGAGACCAACCGGACGTGGTCGCGAGAGCGCCGGGTGGTCGGCAAGGCCGAGTACACGACGGACAAGGAGAATCCGCGCTTCGTCGCCACCAACCTCTCGCAGGACGAGTACGACGCGCGCTCGCTCTACGAGGACCTCTACTGCGCTCGTGGGGACATGGAGAACCGGATCAAGGAGCAGCAGCTCGGCCTCTTCGCCGACCGCACCAGCGCCCACACGCTGCGCGCCAACCAGCTCCGCCTGTGGCTGTCGTCCGTCGCCTACATGATTCTCAACGAGCTCCGCCGGATCGCCCTCGCCGGCACCGAGCTCGCCCACGCCCAGGTCTCCACGATCCGCACGCGGCTGCTCAAGATCGGCGCCATCGTCACCGCCTCGGTCCGCAGGCTCCGCGTCTCCCTAAGCTCGGTCTTCCCGCTCCAGCACGTGTGGTGGCGCGTCCTCGAGAACCTCCACCGCCATCACGTCATGAGACGCTGACGGCCTCGACATCCGTCACTCAAAGGGCGCGCCGCGCTGCGCGCCGGGGCTCGTCTGTCCTTATGCGCAGGTCACCCCAAACGCGCAGCCGGCTTTGTAATCCATCTAACAGCTCGATCTCGCGCCAGCAGTGGGCGTAACGAGCGCGCCTCCCGGCTCACGTCGACGGCGTCCAACACCCTTCCACCAAGCCCCCTGACAGGCGCTTGGCGGGCCCCCACCCATCCGTGGTGAGAAATCCGGACTAGTCCGGATTTCTCACCACGGGAAGGAATTCCGGCCGCACTTCCCGAGTTCGAGCGGGTGTGAAACGATTGCTGACCACCCAGGGGTACGGCCGGAACACGACAAGGTGTATCCGCACCGAGTTCGATTTTCAACCGGCCGGGCGGAGGCGTGTCGAGGCCGCCTTCGACGCCGGGCGGGTCAGCTCGGACGGCGGCCTGCTGTTGCTGCGCGAGCTGACCAAGAGTTCAGGTGTGTTTCGGGACTTCGCGGCCTGCTTTCGGGACCACCGCGACCCGAGCCGGGTCGAGCACACCGTCGAGGAACTGCTCGCGCAGCGCGTGCTGGGCCTGCTGTGTGGTTACGAGGACCTGAACGACCACGACGTGCTCCGCGACGATGCCTTGCTCGCGCTGGCGATAGGCAAGGCCGATCCGACCGGCGAGCAGCGCAAGCGGGTGCGCGACCGGGGCCATGCGCTGGCGGGCAAGAGCACGCTGAACCGCCTGGAGCTGGCGAAGCCCACGGTGGCCGGCGACGAGCGCTACAAGAAGATCAGCTACGACGACCACGGGATTCAGCGCCTCTTCGTCGACACCTTCCTGGCCGCGCACGATCGGCCGCCCGCCGAGATCGTCCTCGATCTCGACGCGACGGACGACCCCGTACACGGCAAGCAGGAGGGTCGCTTCTTCCATGGCTTCTACGACAGCTACTGCTACCTGCCGCTGTACGTCTTCTGCGGCGACTTCATCCTTGGCGCCGCGCTGAACACCGCCGACAAGCAGCCAGTCAGCGGCGCGGTCGAGGAGCTCGAGAGGATCGTCAGTCAGATCCTCGCTCGCTGGCCGGCCGTCCGGATCATCGTGCGCGGCGATTCCGGCTTCTGCCGCGACGAGGTCATGCGCTGGTGCGAGGACAACGGCCTCTTCTTCGTCCTCGGCCTGCAGAAGAACTCGCGCCTGATCGCCGAGATCGAGGACGAGATGACGCAGGCCCGCACCACCTCCGAGCAGACCGGCAAGGAAGCACGCGTCTTCAAGGACTTTCGCTACGAGACCAACCGGACGTGGTCGCGAGAGCGCCGGGTGGTCGGCAAGGCCGAGTACACGACGGACAAGGAGAATCCGCGCTTCGTCGCCACCAACCTCTCGCATGACGAGTACGACGCGCGCTCGCTCTACGAGGACCTCTACTGCGCTCGCGGAGACATGGAGAACAGGATCAAGGAGCAGCAACTCGGCCTCTTCGCCGACCGCACCAGCGCCCACACGCTGCGCGCCAACCAGCTCCGCCTGTGGCTCTCGTCCGTCGCCTACATGATCCTCAACGAGCTCCGCCGACTCGCCCTCGCCGGCACCGAGCTCGCCCACGCCCAGGTCTCCACGATCCGCACGCGGCTGCTCAAGATCGGCGCCATCGTCACCGCCTCGGTCCGCAGGATCCGCGTCTCCCTAAGCTCAGTCTTCCCACTCCAGCACGTGTGGTGGCGCGTCCTCGAGAACCTCCACCGTCATCACGTCATGAGACGCTGACGGCCCTCGCCGTCCGTCACACAATGGTGCGCTGCGCTGCGCGCCGGGATTCGTCTGTCCTTATGCGCAGGTCACCCAAAACGCGTAGCCGGCTTTGTAATCCCTCTTACAGCTCGATCTCGCGCCAGCCCCGGGCGTAACGAGCGCGGCCTCGCGGCTCACGTCGACGGCGTCCAACAACCTCCCGCCAAGCCGCTTGACAGCCGCTTGCCGGGCCCCACCTATCCGTGGTGAGAAATCCGGACTAGTGCTCCGACCGTAGCGTAGCGATCAAAAACCATGCGCGAATTTGCGCTCTGTCCGAGATTCTGATCTACGGGTGCCATGAGGCGGAAGAAGCCACGACCCCGGTTCCCCGGACTCAAGCTCAAGGACGAGGATCGAGAGCTCCTGCGGCGAAAGGCTCGGGAGCGGCAAACGGAGCGGACCTGGAAGCGAATACGCATGCTGCAGATGTTGGACGAGGGGAAGTCGCTGGCGGCGACGGCGGCAGCGGTTGGATCGGCGGTCCCATCCGTTCGGCGGGTTGGAGAGCGGTATCTCGCCGCGGGCGTCGAAGTCGCGCTCAAGGACGCGAAGCGGCCGATCCCGCCGCGGAAGCTCGACGCTCGGCAAGAAGCGGCGATCGTCGCCATGGTCTGCGGGCCACCTCCCGAAGGACGCGCTCGGTGGACAATCATGCTCATCGTCGAGGAGTGCATGAAACGCAAGCTCGTCGAGCAAGTCGGCCGGGAGACGATCCGGGTGTTGTTGAAGAACCACGCGCTCAAGCCGTGGCGGGAAAAAAATGTGGTGCGTTCCCCAGATCGACGAGGAGTACGTCGCACGGATGGACGACGTCCTCGACACCCTGGCGCAACCAGCCGACGCGTCGGAGCCGGTCGTCGCCCTGGATGAACGACCGGTCGTACTTCGAGACCCCGCTCGACCTGGCCGGCCAGCCTCACCTGGCCGCATGGCTCGCCAGGACTATGAATACGTGCGGCGCGGAACCGCAAATGTCTTCTGCATCGTCGAGCCCAAGGCAGGACGCCACCTGACCTACGCGACGCCCAACCGCACGGCGAAGCAGTTCGCTCGGGCTCTCCGCAAGATAGCCCAACGATATCGTTCGGCGTGGACGATTCACCTCGTCATGGACAACCTCAATACCCACCGCCAGAACTCGTTGTGCATGGCCTTCGGCGATGATGCGGGGCGCGAGCTATGGAGCCGCTTTACCGTGCACTATACTCCCAAGCACGGGAGTTGGCTCAACCCTGCTGAGAACGAGGCGAGCTTGTGGTCACGTGAATGCCTTGGACGTCTCCGGATCGGCTCTCTCACCGAATTGCGCCGTCGCACGTCCTTGTGGAACAAGGACGCCCACCGGCGACGGCGGAAGATCACTTGGCGGTTCACCAAGGAGCAAGCCCGAGCGGTGTTCAAACTCGACCAGATCTCTACGTCGCGGTCGGAGCACTAGCTCGCCTGTGCGGCGCTTCAGCCGGATGGCACGGTTCGTAGCCAACTAAGAGACGCCGATGGACACGAACTCCGGGAGAGTACGACGAGGACGAACTCGTCGCGGACGGACGCGCCGTCGACGAAGAGGTTGACGACCGCGATTCGTCGTGGGAACTCGACCCTGATTTTTGGAGTGATCTGTACGATCTGCCCGCCCGGCGCCACCCGTTCAAGCCGGCGACCGCGCCGTTCACAGGGCAGGCCTCCTTGTGGAGCACGCCTTCCTGTGTTGATCTATTCGCGTCATGATCGCCCTCGTCCCCCTCGCGCGCCCTGCCGAGGTCCTGCTCTGGGCCGCCCCACTCCCTGGCGAGTCCGAGTTCGTCCTCGAAGACCCGCTCGCGCTCGACTACCTCGGCCAGCAGGTCGGCTATTTTCTCCTCCCGGCGCTCACCACCCGCAGCGGTCAGGCCCAGTACTTCGCCGTCGTCCTCTACGGCCTCGATCTCGCCGAGCGCGCTCTCAAGGAATACGGCCTGCCCGACGACGATGACGAGCGCCGTCGGCTGTTCGAACGCTGGGAGCGGCTATGGGCGCTCGCCACCCTCGAATCGCGCAACGGTTCACTCGGCCGTGGACACCCCGACGCCATGCGCGGCGCTCGTGGCGTCAGCAAGGCCTGGTTCTCCGGCGAAAAGCCGCTCCCGCGCGATTACCCGCTGATTTCTCGCCAGAGCGAGCTGAGCGGCCTCGGCGCGTACCTCGTCCCGCTCCGCGACCTCGGCCTCGTCTACCCCGACAGCCTGCGGATCACCCCGGCCGCCACCCCGATCGTCGACGCCTTCTGGGGCGAGCCCGGCACCATGCACATGCAGCGCTTCGACAACTGGGCGTTGCACGTCCTCGCGCCGGCCACCGCTCGCATCGAGCGCAAGTTCCCAAACTTCCGCCTCGCCACCCTCGGCGAGCGCTCGCGCCTGACCAGCATCCTCGGCCGCAAGCCCCAGCAAGATCCCATCTTCGAGGCCGTCGTCGAGCGCGCCCCGCCGCCGACCCTCGCCGTCGCCCGCCTCGTCGAGCAGGGTCCGCAGGAATGCAACCCGCTCTCGCATTACCCTTGCCCTGCAGGCGAAGGCTGCTACCTGAACTACGGGGGCAACCCGGACCCTGTCATTGAGGTGTCTTGCTCCGATCTTCCAAAGGGGGCTGGCGTCGGCTCCTCGTATGGATCGGGCCCAGGCGTCAACTGTGAGCGCGGACTTGCCTGTGTCGCCAAGGAATTCGACCCCGCTTGCGAAACGTTGCCCGAGGACGAGGGGTGCTGCCAGCCGCTCTGTGACCTTGGTGCACCCGACGCGTGCGAAGCTGGCCGCACCTGCGTCCCCTATCAGGATCTTCTTTCTCGTCTTGAACTTCTGCCGAGCTCGGATTCCTCGGGTTCTGCATCCCGTCGTGGGCCTGGCCTTGCATGACGCAGAGCGAGTTTGTCCACGCGAAGAGGCCCGCCCGGCGCGCTGGTGGAGTTCGACCTCCGGGAGGTCATCTGCCAGCTTGTCGGCCGACGACCCAGCCGTCGACAACCTCGAGCTCGAGCTGCGCTGACTCGGCACGCCGAGCGAGAACAATCATGGGTACCCGAAGCTGTTTTTGGGCAACTTTTGGGGCAACCCGAGGCCACCCGCCGCAATCCGCGCCCTCGCCCGCTCTCCCAGAAGGCCCCCAAAGTGGAGATCCGCGGCGGTTTGCGGATTGGGGGCATTTGGGGGAGCGGGCTAAGCCATGGACATCATCACAATTGTCCACGCTACGTTCGAGATGGCTCCTCACGCGCGAAGCGGCCGGCGCCGCGAGGCCGGCCGTTCGTGGCGGGCCGTTCACTGCGGATTGATGACCTTGAGGCGGAGCCCGCCGGGGTACGCGTAGGACGTCACCGCGGTGTAGCCGACCTGGTAGATCCCGAACGGCGCCGCGCTTTCGGCCAGGTGAGTGCCTTCGCCGATCTTCCAGTCGGCCACCTCGTAGTCGCCGACCGTGTAATAGCCGGACACCACCACCCCGTCGACGAGCACGTCGGGCGCGCCGACGTCGCGGACCACCTGCACGTAATTGGGGTTGTAGCCGATGCCGGTGACGAACACGTAGCGGTCGAGGAACTGCTCCACCGGCACCATTTGATACGACGCGGGGTCGCCGGTGCCGGCGCCGCCGTCCTGACCCTCGAGGTATTGCACCGGCATGAACGGCTTGTCGCCGGTGAAGATGAAGCTCGACTGCGTGCTGAATTGATAGAACTTGCCCTTGTCGAGCGTGACCGGGAAGCCGGGCTGCAGCGGCTCGGTGGTGATCGTCGTGTTGTCCTCGCTGGCATACACGCGCCACCAGTAGTCCTCGCTGCCGCGCTTGGGCGCGTGGGCGCCGACGTACTTCAGGCCCCAGTACTCGATCGGGATCATCTGCTCCTCGATGTGGTCGCAGAACGTCACGTTGGCCGGAATGTTGACGCACTGGACCGCGCCGACCACCCAGCCCGGCTTCGACAGCGTCACGATCGTGCCGGACACGTCGTTGGCGCCGCCGCTGACCTGCAGCAGGTCGTAGTCGTTGACGGTGATCATCCCGGTCTGGTTGGCGGCGACCGCGGGCACGCCGCCGCCGGCCAGCGTCGGCGTCGGCGGCGTCCACGTCACCACCGTGCCGTCCTCGACGCCGATCACGTTGAAGTAGGCCGGCTGGCCGGCGCCCAGGCTCGGGGTGAACGCGGCGATGATGTAGTTCTTCTGCTGCGCGTGGTCGGGCAGCAGCATCGACGAGTCGTTGTGCGCCTCGGCCTCGATCGGCGAGTGCTGGTAGGCGACCACGGGCACGTTGCTGACGACCTTGAAGGTCGAGTCGACGCGGAGGGTGCTGCCGGTGCCCGGCTGCGGCGGCATCGTCAGGTCGAACTTCGCGCTCTGGCCGGGCGGGACCTGGATCGGGCCGGCGACCATCTGCTCGGCGCCGCCGCTGTAGAAGTACATCGCCACCGTCGCGGTCTTGGTCTTCGACACGTTGCCCACGGTGATCGCCGTCGGCTCCTCGGCGAAGTTCTGCATCTTGTTGCCGCGGAACACGCAGCCGACGCTGCTCGGGTCGCTCTTGATCAGCTCGCACAGCTCCGTGCAGCCGCCGATCGAGCACTCCTGCGTCGCGCCGCACGCCACCGGCGGCTCGAAACCGTCGCCTTGGGCGTTGCAAGTCTTCTCGGCGTCGAGGCCCTCGCACACCGTCTGGCCGGGGTTGCACAGCTTCGCGGTGCACTGGTCGCCGACGCATGACTGTCCATTGGGGCAGGGCACCGGCTCGAAGCCGCTACAGTCGTCCTTGCAGGTCAAGAGGCCGCCGGGGTCGCAGCCCTGGGTCTCGCCGGGCTGGCACGAGCAGTTCGCGCCGGTGGTGTCGGTGGTGTCGGCGGTGTCGCTGTCGCTGTCGGTCAGCGGGCTCGTGGTCGCGGTCGTGGTGGTGGTCGTGTCCGTCGTGGTCGCGCTGGTCGTCGTCGGCCCGCTGCTGGACGCCGACGTCCCGGTCATCCCCGTCGTCGGGCTGTCGGTCGTCGCGTCGGTCGTGACGCCCGTCGAACCCGTCGTGTCGAGGGTCGTCTGGTTGGTCACCGTCGACACCTGCGTCGCGGAGACGGTCGGCTCGGCAGCGTCGTCACCGCACGCGACAGGGACGAGGAGAGTGAGGATGAGGGCGCGCGTCGTCGAAGAGTGCTTGGGCACAGGATCGACGACCGGCGGCGGTTTCACCCGTCGGCCGCAGGTGCGCAACCTCCCACGTCCTCGGCGAAGCACACGTCACTCGTGCGAACCCGAATTCGCGCCTCGGGTCCGCGCCTTGGCCGGCCCAGCGACGCGCCTCGCCGCGACGCCACGGAGCAGCCCGTGGAGGCCGCGACCCTCGACGCGCACGGAGCTGTCACGTCCTGTTCGCCGCGCAGGTTCCCACCGACGCCCCGGCCCCGCTGCTCACGCACGCGTGGGATGTCTTCGTGACCCCATCGTGAGCCCTGCTCGCCACCCCACAGGACGCCAGGCCCGTCATGCCCTCGACGACCGCCTGGACGCGAGCCCGCGCGAAGCGTTTCCGAGGCAGGGACCCTGGTTCATGCACCTACTCGCCGCGGTCGTCCTGGGGACGCCGGCGAGGACCTGCTCGAGCGCCTCCATGCTGACGGGCTTCGCCAGGTGGGCGTCGAAGCCGGCCGACCTGGCCATGGTCGCGTCATCGGGCTGCGCGTAGCCGGTCGGGGCGACGAGGGTGGAACGCCGGAGCTCCTCGTCGGCGCGCAGCGCCCGGGCCACCGCATCACCGTCCATGTCGGGCAAACCGATGTCGCACAACACGATGTCCGGACGGAAGACCGCGCCTTCTCGCGCGCCGCGCGCCCGCGGTAGACGACGGCGACGTCGTGTCCGTCGAGCTCGAGCACCGCGCGCAGGCTGTCGGCAGAGTCGACGTCGTAGCCCCCAACATGATCTCCGGCCACTGCCGTTATGCGTCAGCAAGAGGCCGCCGGGAACCACGGCGGGAGACGCGGCGTTCGGGCGACGCCGAGGACCTGCCGACCCGACGCCATCAGCGAGGTCGGCCGCTCGGGCGGTGAGCAGGTGGAGCACGACCAGGACGTGCCGCCGCAGCACGCGGTGCCGAGATAGGTGGAGATGGTCTCGCAGCCCGACCGGGCCGCCGGGGATGCTATCATATGATCAGCATTTCGCACTTGCCGTCGATCCACGTGCAGAACTCCTGCGTCGCCATGCAGACGGCCTCGTCGTCGATCTGCCTGCAATCGAGCATGCACTCCGACTCCTCCGGCGGCCACATGCACAGCGGCGTCGCCTCGCAGGTCGGTTGATCCTCGATCGTCTGGCAATCGGGCACCGCGCCGGTGTCCGTCCCGGTGACCATCGTCGCCATGGTCGGGTCCATCGTCGTGCCGGAGCTCGTCCCTGTCGTCGTGCTGTCGGTCGCGTCCGTCGTCGTCGCCGCCGTCGTCGTCGTCGGCGCCGTCATCTTCTCGTCGTCGCTACAGGCCGGTGCCGCGGCCACGGCCGACACCGCAAGGAGCGCCGGCACGCAGAGTCTTCGTCGGATGTCGCTTGACACCCCGCCAGGGTAGCACACTCCGGGGTCGCCGCGCCGCCCTGCGGGTGCGCCTCCTGCGACGAAAAGAGCCACGCTCCACGTCGGTGCAGTGGCGGCATGAATCGAGCGAGCGGACTTGCTCGTGAAGCCGTGCGAGCTCACGGCCCTGGCCCTCGCGCCCGGCAGCACGCCGCCGAGTTACCTGTCCCATCGGACAGGCATCGAGCAGATCGTCACGACCGCGGCCCGCCGCGCCTTGATGCCGTAGCGCGGAGCGGTGAGTTCTGCGCTGGCGCGTGCGCGCGAGAAAAATCTGGGCTGCGCACGAAACCATCGGGCCGTCGCCCGGGACGGCCGAGAAAGGTCTCGGAACGCCGGCATGATCCACGGGCGGGAAGGTCGACGCTTCCTGAGCACCCCTATGTATCCAACCATTTGTCTTCGCACCTGTTTGTTCTCCGCTGTCCTGGCGATCGCCCCGAGGGGAGTCGACGCGCACGCCGTCGGTCCGAACGTCCCATTCGCTGCAGCGACCCGCGCCGCACCCGCGCCTCAGGAGGCCCCGTACCGGGCTCTCGTGGCGGCGCGGCACCCCGCGCGCGGCGTGCCCTCGCTGTTGCTCGCGGCCGACGGCCCGCCGCCGCCGGCGAGCAGCGCCGAACAGGCGGCCAGGCTGCACCTCGAGCAGCAGCGCCAGGCGTACGGCGTCTCGCGCGAGGCGCTGGCTGCCACCCGTGCCCTGTTCACGCACGACGTCGGCCGCGGCGGCGTGCTCGTGGCGCTGCGCCAGAGCGTCGGCGGCATCGAGTTGTTCGGCAACGACATCAAGGTCCTGCTCGATCGCTCGCACCGACTCGTGGCCATCTCCGGCAGCCCGCATCCGGCCGGCGTCGCGGCCCCGCTCGTCCCGTCGGCGCCGGCGAAGACCGCGGCGATCGCCGCCGCGCTGCGCGAGGTCCACGGCATGGCCGTCGAGCCGAATTGGTTCGTCGCCGACGATACGCCGCGTTCGGACGACTTCGAGCGCTTCGTGCTGGGGACCCGCGAGACCGGCGGGCTCGAGCTGCGCCGGCCCGCGCGCGTGAAGCCGGTGTACATCCCCGTCGGCGACGCGCTGGCGCCGGCGTACCTCGTCGAGGTGCAGTCCTTCACCAGGGAGCAGCCCGAGTCCGCCGTCCATCAATACGTGATCGCCGCCGACGACGGCCGCGTGCTCTGGCACCGCGAAGCCACCGCGCACGCGGGCTTCCAGTACCGCGGGTTCATCGACGACGACGGTCGCCCGCTCGACGGTCCGACCGAGGACTTCACGCCGTACCCGTTCGACGCCCCCAATCCCGAGGACCAGACGCAGCAGTTCGTCGAGCCCAACCTCGTGACGATGGAGGGCTTCAATCACAACCCCGACGACAAGGCCGACCCGTGGCTGCCGGCCGACGCGACGCAGACGTACGGCAACCACGTGGACGCCTACGTCGATTTTCACGACCCGAGCGGGTTCCAGCCCGCCAGCGGTGAGTTCCGCGCCGGCGTCAGCGCGCCCGGCGTGTTCGACTATATCTTCGACACCGCCGGCGAGCCGCTGGCGAACGAGGTGCAGGCGACGGCGGCGATCGTGCAAGCGTTCTACACCACCAATTGGCTGCACGACTGGTGGTACGATTCGGGCTTCAAGGAGGCCGCGGGCGCGGCCCAGTTCGACAACTTCGGCCGCGGCGGGATCGACGGCGATCGCATGCGCGTGGAGGTGCAGGACGCCGCGTACGCGGAGAAGCGCGACCGCGCGACGATGCACACGCCCTTCGACGGCGAGTCGCCGTGGATGGAGCTGGCCCTGTTCAGCCCGAAGAGCTACACCGCCGGCCTCACCGTCCCCGAGCTGGGCGCGTCGTTCACCGTCAAGCCCGCGGTGTTCGGGCCGAAGGTCTTCGACTTCTCCGCCGAGCTCGTGCTCGCGGACGACGGCGTCGGCACGCCGTCGGACGCCTGCCAGCCGCTCGTCAACGACGTCGCCGGCAAGATCGTGCTGATCGACCGCGGCGGCGGTTGCATCTTCGTCCCCAAGGCCGAGACCGCGCTCGCGGCCGGCGCGGCCGGCGTCATCCTCGTCAACAACAAGCCCGGCGAGGGCTCGTTCCGGCCGGGCCGGGAGGTCGGCGCCCCGAACCCGCAGATCCCCACCGTCGGCCTGTCGATGGAGGACGGCGCGACGCTCAAGGCCGCGCTGCTGAACGGGCCGCTGGTCGCGGACCTGAGCGGGCTGACCACGCCCGACCGCGACGTCGCGCTCGACAACCTCGTCATCGCCCACGAGTACGGGCATTACATCCACCACCGCCTCGTGGCCGCCGGTAACCTGCAGAGCCTGGCCCAGAGCGAGGGCTGGAGCGACTTCATCGCCCTCCACCTGGCCCTGCGGCCAGACGACGACCTGGCCGGCGCCTACGGCCACGCCAGCTACATCGCCCCCGCCGGGGGGCCCTGGTTCGGCCTGCGGCGGTTCACCTATTCGACCGACACGAGCAAGAATCCGCTGACCTTCCGGCACATCCAGGACGGCGAGCCGCTGCCCGACAGCGCGCCGAGGCAGGCGAGCACGTCGCCCAATTCGGGGGTCCACAACGCCGGCGAGGTGTGGGCGACCATGATGTGGGAGGTCTACGTCGCGCTGCACGAGCTCCACGCGGGCGACCTCGAGTTCGACGCGGTCCGCCGGCGGATGTCGGACTACGTCGTCGCCGGCATGATGCTCGCGCCGACCCAGCCGACCTACACGGAGCAGCGAGACGCGCTCCTCACCGCGATCGGGCAGCACAGCGTCGACGACTTCGTCACCGCCGCGCAGGCGTTCGCGCGCCGGGGCGCCGGCACCTGCGCCGTCTCGCCGCCGCACGACTCGGAGGACCTCGTCGGCGTGGTCGAGGACTTCGAGGTCCGCCCGCAGGGGGCGCTCGTCGCCGCCAGCCTCGACGACGCGGTCGACTCGTGCGACGGCGACGGGCTGCTCGACGCCGAGGAGTCGGGGCGGCTGACCGTCACCGTGCGCAACTACGGCGCGGCACCGCTGACCGGCGCCACCCTCGAGGTGCTCGGCGCGCCGGACAACTTGTCCCTCGGGCCAGACAAGTCGATCGCCGTCCCCGAGGTCGGCCCGCTCGCGGAGGTCGAGGTCAGCTTCGACGCCCAGCTCGCGGCCGCGAGCGGCGCGACGCCGCTGACGCTCACCGTGCGCCTCAACACCCCCGGAGGTTGCGAGGCGAGCACCGACCTGCTCCTGCCGACGGCGCTCGACGCCGACCGCACGCCGGCGGGCGGGAGCGTCGACGACGTCGAGTCCGCCGCCACGCTGTGGACGATCGGCGGGACCGGCGGCGAGGCCGTGTGGTCGCGCGTGCCGTCGGCGACCTCCGGCACGATCTGGCACGCCACGAGCTCCAACACCGTGAGCGACACCTGGCTCGCCTCGCCGCCGCTGAAGGTCTCGCCCGATCAACCGTTCGTCGTCGGCTTCGAGCACATGCACGCGTTCGAGGTGCGGGTCGATCCGATGCTGACCTTCGTGGACGGCGGGGTGATCGAGATCTCGCGCGACGGCGGAGTGACGTGGGAAGACGTCGCGGCACACGTGAAGACGAGCCCGTACACCGCGCCGATCCTCGGCGGGCTGAACCCGCTGTTCGGCGAAGGCGGCGTGGTCGGCTTCAACCCCTCGTACCCGCAGCGCGACCCGGTCTCGCTCGACTTCGGGACGTCGTTCGCCGGCGAGACGGTGCAGCTGCGCTTCCGCGTCGGCACCAACCCGACCACCGGCGGACACGGCTGGGACCTCGACAACTTCGAGTTCGCGGGCATCGTCGACGGTCCGTTCCCGCAGTGGATCGACGACGACGGCGAGTGCGACGACCCGTCGCCGACGACGACCGGGGACGACACGGGCAGCGACGACGACTCGTCCGCCACCGGCGCGAGCGACACGAGCGACGAACAGCCGAGCGGCGAGGACGGTTGCGGCTGCTCGGCCGACGGCGAGCGCGGGCCCGCGGCGCTGCAGTTCGCGCCGCTGCTGATCCTGGCGGCGCTGCGCCGCCGCTCCCGCCGCGATCGCTGACCCGCGAGCGCGTCGACGGCTCCCCGCGGCCGCGAGCTCGACGGGCTCGCGGCCGCGAAGCGCAGGCGCACGCCCGGCGATCCGCAAAATGACGGCACCAATGCCGATCGTCCGCCGGGAGCAGCACGTGGGCCGACCTTCCTGCTCGTCCTGGTCCACCGCCGCCGCATGGTCGCGCACGTGTTCCGATGTTCGGGCAGCGCCGTCACGCCGGCAGCGATCCACCCGCGCCAGACGCCTCGCTCCTCCGACTTCCCATCCGCGTCCGTCCTCGACTTCCGGGCGGCCTGGTCACCCCTCGAGGTCGGGTGCGTCGCGACGCCGCCCGTCGCCGCTTGGAACGTCGTACGGCTGGAGCCGTCTCCGCTGCCGCGCGTGGACGCGCCTGCGAGTCTCTCTCCCCGGGCGGGCCGACCCGGAAACAATCCGCGGCCTTCGCCCACGCCGAGCGGCGCCCCGAGCCACGGGATCGTGCGACACTCCGCGGCTGGCGAACGCGGCCCTTGCGCCGCATCGCCTGGAGGCACGACATGGATCGCCATGAAAGTTCGAACACCATAGATCCTCGGCTCGAGGCGCTCCTCGCCAGCGTCGGGAGGTTGGCCGAGGTCGTCCGCGCCGACGACCTCGATCCCTCACCGCTCCGCCACGATTGGGGCGCCCACGACCGACAGCTCGACGAGGTCCGTCGCCTCGTCCGTGACGAAATCTTGCCCGCCGCCGACGCTGCGCTCGCCGTCGCGGCCGACCCGGAGGCCGCACGTGTTCGCCAGTTCTGCGCCGACGTGCTGGGGGACGCCGCGGGCCTCCTCTGCGCCGCCCGCGACCACGAGGCCGCGATGGCGACGGTGACCGCCGCGGCGCGGCTCGGCGCAGGAACCGAGGCCGGCGCGCTCGCGGCCGAGGGCGTCCGCGACCTCGAGAACTTCACCCAGCTCATCCGCGCGTGGTGGCTCGTGCGTCACCAGCGACGCGACGAGGCCCGGCTCCTCGCGCGCAAGCTCAGCGGCCTTTCGCTGCTGCCGACGCTCGTCGCCTCGGCCCGGGTCATCGTCGACGCGCCGGAGCCGCTCAAGCGTGCGCCCGTCCTATTCACCTTCAACGGTTGCGGCGTCCGGGTCTACGGCCAGCGCGACGTCCGGAGCGACGGCACCTATGTGACGACCCGCTACGCGACGTTCCTCTTTGTCCCGCTCGTCCCAATCGACGCCTATCGGGTCGCGGCCGCGGACGAGGGCGGTTATTACATCCTCCACCGCGAGCCGCTCTCGCGGGCGACGAGGACCTGGCGCTGGCTCTTCCTCGCCTCGCTCCTGGTGGCGGCGCTCTCGGTCGCGGCGAGCCGCTATTTCGGCTCCCCCGACTATCGGCTGGCCACCGCGATCGCGGAGATCCAGCGCGAGGAGCCTGGCGCCGAGCGGGAGGCGCTCCTGGGCCGCTACGAGGCCGCCCTCGCCGAGTTCCCCGAGGCCGGCATCGACACCGCGTTGCCGGCGATCGAGGCGATCGTGCGTCTCGCCACCGCCGACCTCGCGGAGCCGCTCACGGTCGCCGAGGTCCCGCGGCTCAAGCGGGTCATTCGCCGGTTCGAGGCGCTCCCGCGGTCGGTTCGCGGGGAGCGCGGCACGCAGCCGATGGTCGCCCGGATCGAGGCGCTCGCCGCCCAGCTCGGCGAGGACTCGGACGAGGCCGTGGACGCCCAGATCCGCCTCCTCACCGACGCGCGCCGCCTGGTCGACGGTGCGGAGAGCGAGCGGCTGGCCGGCCGTCAGCGGGCGCTGCGGCTCGCGCTCGCCGGCCGGATCGCCGACGCGTGGCCGCTGCGGGCGATCCGGATCTACGCCGCCAGCGCCGACGATCCGCAGGCCGTCACCGCCGCCGCCGCGCTGATCGACCGCCTCGACGACGGGCCCTCGCAGTGGCTCGAGCTCGCGGACGCGATCGAGACCTGGCTCGGCGCCGCGCGGGGTCTCGGCAGCCTCGACGCCGCCGTGGCGCGGGCCTCCGAGCGCCTCCGGGCCGCCCGCGGGAGCCTCACCGAGCCCGGACGCGCCGAGCTCCTCGCCGGCGGCGACGTCGAGGCGCTCCGCGCGGCCCTCGGCGCTGCCCCCGGCGACCAGGCGATCGCGGTCGCGCTCGCCCAGGCGCAGCGCGGCGCCGGCGACCTGGAGGGGGCGAGCGCGACGCTGACGGCTTTCGGAGGGCCGGGCCGCCTCGTCCTCGACGGTCAGGTCGCGCTCGCCAGCGTGTGGTCCGAGCTCGGCCGCGTCGACGAGGCCGAGTCGCTGCTCCGCCGGGTCCTGATCGATCGGCTCCCGGCCTTCGAGGACGCGCGCGCGGCCTACGTCGAGGCCCGCACCGAGGAGACCCAGCGCTTCGTCGACCGCGCCCGCGCCGGCGATCTCCCGCCCGATCTGGCGCAGCGCCTGGACCGCGCGCCCGAACCGGAGCAGGCGGTGATCTTCACGCAATGGCTCGAGCAGCAGCTCGCCGAGAGCTGGGAGCTCAAGCCGCTCCTCGCCGCCTACACCGCCGCCGCCGAGGTCGTGCCGGTGGCGCTCCTGCTGGGGACCATCCAGCTCCAGCGCGCGGGCGGCCTCGAGGGCGAGGCCCGCGCTGCCGCGCTCAACGCCGCCGAGCAGACGTTCCTCTCGATCCAGGCCGAGGCCGAGGGCGTGCCGAGCTATCACCTCGGGCTCGGCGAGGTCTATCACCGCCTCGGCAAGCGAGACGAGGGCGATCGTGAATTCGCCTCGCTCCTCGCCGCCGACGACCAGGCGATCGCCCTCGAGGTCGCGCACGCCTATCGCGGCCTCGGGATGAACGAGCGCGCGCGCTCGCTCAGCGAGAAGGTGTACGCCGCGGCATCGTCGCCGATCCGCGAGGGCGCGGCGATGCTGCGCTCGCTCCTCGCCACCACGCTCGAGGAGCAGCGGACATGGGTCGAGCGCTCCGACCTCACGAACCCCGGGGTTCGCCGCAAGCTCGCCTCGATCGAGGCCGAGGAGTTGATGACCAAGGGAGCGTGGGCGCAGGCCGATCGCAAGCTCGCCGAGGTCCTCGAGGGGTACCTCGCCGAGGCCGAGACCCAGGGCAGCTCCGCCAACAATGCCGCGGTGACGATGCTCCAGCGCTATCACTGCACCGGCGAGCGCCGCATGCTCGACGAAGCCGTCCGCGTGCTCGAGAAGAGCCGCCGCCTCGCCCCCGACAGCGCCGTGGTCGTCAGCAACCTCGCCGGCGCCGTCGACGTGCTGGCGGCCGTGACCCTCGCCTCCGCGTGGGTCGACATCCAGCGCCTGCCGCTCGGCCAGAGCGAGGCGAAGGACGTGCTCGCGGCGCTGGCGCGCGGACGGACGCGCACCGCCTTGAACCGGCGCGTGCGCGAGGAGCCGCTGGTCCAGCGCGCGCTCGATCTATACCGCCAGACCGCGATCCTCGCCCCGCGCGGCCCCGATCCCTACGAGAGCGAGGGCAGCTGGTTCGACCTCGCCGAGGATGTCGACGCGCTGCGCGAGCTCCTCGCCCGAGTCGAGCGGCTCGAGAGCCTCGACAGCAGCGACGCGGTCGTCGCCCGCGAGCGCCACCTCCGCGGCGACGACGACGAACTCACGCAGACCACCCTGAGCACGCTCCTCGGTCGGCTCGATCTGCGGATCGCCAAGCTCGACCGGCGCCGGCACGGGCCGACCCTGGCGGCAGCCACCTTGCTGCGCGGGACCTACCTCGAGACGCAGAGCAACTTCGACGGCGCCGAGCGGGCCCTCGAGGCCGGCGCCGCCTACCACCTGGCCCACGAGATCTGGCCGGCTCTCGGCAGCCGCGCCGACGAGACGCGGGCGCTGGTCACCGCCGCCGGGCACCGGGCCGCGCGTGATTCGTCGGAGTTCGGCGCGGTCTGGGCGGCCGAGCTCCGCCGGATCGGTATCACCAATATCCTCCTCACGCTCGCGCGTGCCCCCGAATCGGCGAACGCCGCCGCGCTGCGGGCCACGCCGGAATTCGGGCGCGCGCTCGCCAGCCTCGGCGAACGCGGGGAGGAGGAGCTGCAGCTCCTCGACTGGGCGGTCGCCACGATCGGCCGCGACGCGGCGCACGCGGAGCGGGCCCGCGAGGCGCTCACCCGCGAGAGTCGGCGGCTCCTCCGGCGGCTCGATGCTCGCCTCGATCCGGGCGATGCGCGGACCAGCGAGCTCCTCGCGCACCTCGACGCCCTCACCGGCGGCTGAGCGTTCGTCCGGAGCCGGACGAGCGGCGTGCGCCCTCGGTCGATTCGAGCGGCGCATCGTCGCGCCGACACGGCGGCATCGGGTCGACCTCGAAGCCGTCGCGTCGGGCGACTCGCGGTCGCTGCGGTCGAGGCCGTCCCGCTCGTCGATGGCGAACCGCGTATGCTCCCGCGCATGCGCACCTTCTGCCTGGTCTCCCTGTCGATCGCCCTCGCCTCGGGCTGTGGCCCGTCGCCCGGGACGACGAGCGGCACCACCTCGGACGAATCGTCAGGCGGAGATCCTGCCCCGACGAGCATGTCCGATGGGACATCCACCGCGGAGACGGACACCGTCGGCGTTCCAACCACCGAACCGGCGTTCACGACCACCACCGCACCGAGACCTCGGCGACCGACGGCACGAACGCACCCGGTAGGCGCCGTCGGGGACGACCTTGCTCATCGGCGACGAATATTCGATGACCAACGACGCCTCGCTGCTGGTGCCGGTCAACGCCTGGAGCGCCGACTACTGGGTGGCGATCCGCAACACCCACGGCGGCTGGAACCCCGGCGGTTACGCCGTGGTCGCCAGCCAGGACGGCACCCAGGTGACGGTGACCCCGTCGGCGACCGGCAAGATCGTCAACCCCGGCGGCGGGATCGCGGCCGACGGCACCGGCGTCGTCACGCTCGACGAGGGCGACGTCCTGCAGGTCCTCTCGGGGCACGGCGGCGGCGAGCCCGGCATGCCCGACATCGCCGACCTCACCGGCACCCACGTCACCGCCGACAAGCCGGTCCACGTGATCGCGACCCACTTCTGCACCTATATCCCGTTCGACGTCGAGGCCTGCGACCACCTCGAGGAGTCGATGCTCCCGTACGAGAGCCTCGCCCGGGAGTACCTCGTCACCACCCCGTTCGTGAAGCCACTCAACCAGGAGCCGTTCATCAAGCCGCGCATGGTCCGGGTGATCGCCACCGAGGCGGGGACCACCATCAGCTACGAGCCGCCGCAGGACGGCGCGCCGACGACCCTCGCCAACCCCGGCGACTACTTCGAGATCGCGGCCACCGACAAGGACTTCATGATCACCGCCAGCGCCAAGGTCGTCGTCGCCGAATACATGCAGGGCCAGCAGGCGGGCGGCATGACCGGCGACCCGGCGATGACGATCGCGGTGCCGCTCAAGCAGTACCGCACCAACTACCTGTTCCACGCCCCGGTCAACTACGAGAGCTCGTTCGTCAACGTCACCGCGCCGGTCGGCGCGAACATCACCCTCGACGGCATGCCCCTGCCCGCGCCGACCCCGATCGGCAACACCGGCTACGGGGTCATCCGCGCCCAGCTCTCGAACGCCGGCGACGGCACCCACGCCCTGACCGGCGACCAGGAGTTCGGCATCCAGGTCTACGGCTACGGGCAGTACACCAGCTACTGGTACCCCGGCGGGGCCGACCTCAAGTTCATCCCGAACATCCCGGAGTAGCCCGCTCGGAACGCCTCCCACTCCGGCCCCCTGGGCCTGACATCGGGCGAGGCAGGTGGATCGGGCTCGCGCCACTGCTCAGACGCGGCTCCGCAGGGGGGTCGTGACCCAACGTCCTTCGCGCAACGGGCAGCGGCCGGTCAATCGACACAGGGCCGCTCCGGCCACGTACTCGACGGCGAAGATCAGCACGGTCCACAGCGCCGAGCGCAAGCCCTCCCCGGCAGCGGGATCGAGGCCGTCGAGCTCCTGCCTGACCTGGCGGCGACCCGCGTGACCAGGAGGTCGGCGAAGGCGATGGGCCTGCCGTCCTTGAAATTCACCATGCTGGTCCGCCGGGCGCTGCAGCGCCTCCGCGGGCTGTTCGATGGTCAGCCCGACCGAATGGGCTGGACCGACGAAGCCGTGATGAGCGCCGTTCACGGGGAACGACATGATCATGCACCACAGTGCGAACGCGAAATGCGTCAGCATGAGAATTGCGGTGCTCGACCTTGCATTGGGCGCAAGCAACCTCATGGGCAAACAGGCCCGATCTGTGCCTGCTCCTGAATTTCGGCGGCCCGACGGCCGCGATTCGCAGGACCATGGCGCTGCCGGCTCCTCATGGAAACAGGAGCGGCCAGCAGCGTGCCAAGGACTCGTCGACGGCCGCGGCCCTCGATCCATCTCGGCGAGGAGGAGTTGGTCGAGGTCGACGAGCACGTCAAGCACCTCGACCAGCCGCTCCAGCCGCTCCAGTCGCGCGGCGCCTCAGCCCGCCGCCTTCAGGTCGTCCGCGGTCCAGGCGCGGCCGAGCGCGACCTGCCTCACCGCCACGTTCAGGCGGTTGAACAGGTTGATCTGCGCGATGTTCAGGACCAGGACGGCCAGCTGCTGCTCGTCGTAGTGCTTCGCCGCCTCGGCCCAGATCTCGTCGGTCACCGCGTCCGGACGATCGCTGATCCGCGTGAGCGCCTCGGTGAGCGCGAGCGCGGCCCGCTCGGCCTCGCTGAAGAACGGCGTGTCGCGCCACGCCGCGACGCCGAACAGGCGCACGTCGCTCTCGCCATGCTGCTTGAGCTCGCGGGCATGGATGTCGACGCAGGCGCCGCAGCCGTTGATCTGACTGGCGCGCAGGTGCACGAGCTGGATGGTCGATGCCGGCAGCCCCTTGCCAGTCGCCTTGCCGAGGGCCTGCAGCAGCGGCAGCGCCTCGGGCACGAGAAACACGGGATTTTTCATTCGAGCTTGCATGACAGGTCTCCTTGACGGCCGCAGCGTGTCGCCGCGGCTCATTCGCCGACCTGACGAGCGAGCCCCCGGAAACGTGACCTCGACCCGCGAGAAAATCGCGAGGCCAGCGCGTGGGCGTGGAAGCGCGCAGCCTGGGTGACAAGGCGAGCGGTTGGGCATCCTCGGACGAGGACTGGCCATGTCGACAACATGGGGCAGAAGGTCGCTACCACCACAAGGACTACGCCGGGCTCACGGATCTGCGGTGAGCCGGGAAATAACCGGCAACTCTTGACTCCTGGCCTTCCATGACACGTACCCACTCCACCCACATCATCCTCACATTGTCTGCCCTGCTGCTCGGCGCGGGGGCCTGCACCCCGAACGGTGACCTGGGCGATTACACGGGGTCCGACGACGAGACCAACGGCAAAGCGGACACCACCACCGACCCCACGAACGGCCTCTCGAGCACGACGACGACCACCGGCATGACCGCGTCCGAGTCATCGCCGTCTGATCCCTCGACGACGACCACGACCGACACGACCACCGACTCGACGAGCACGACGACCACCACCACCGGTGGGATCGAGCCGGGCGGCGCCAACCCGTGCGGCTCGTGCGCGGAGGGCGAGTACTGCTATTGGCAGCCCGCCGACCAGCCCGAATGCGCAGACACCCAGTGCAAGGCGATCCCGCAGGAATGCGCGAGCTGCTTCGCGGCCCCGCTCGAGTGCGACCCCGCCACCATGATGTCGTGCGCGTTCAGCCGATGCTACATGGAGCAGTTCGAAAAGGTCGAGCTGGCCGACGACGGTGTCGTCGTCGTCCACTGCGGCTTGTGGGCCGACACCGGCTGCGGCAGCTGAGGCCCGGCAGTTCGGCTCCACGTCACGGTGAACGACCCCGGCCTCGTGGGCCCAGCAGCACGCGGCCGCGGTCTGCGGATCGCACCAGCGGATGAATGCACCAACGAGCGGCTTCGACTTCGCCGGACGCGCCCGTCGACGGCGAAGACGACGACGATGGGATCCCGGCACGTGGCGCGCGGACGATCCACGCCGCGCGGATCGTCCTCTCCGTTGCGGCGTCGCTGCTGCGCCGCAGGTGATCAGACGCAGGACGCGCCCTGGCTGAACACGGGGCCGCAGGTGCCGTCCTCCGCGAAGGCGGCGCAGGCGTCGTCCTTGGCCGCCTTGTAGCAGTCGATGAGATCGCCGACGGTGATCGGGCAGTCGGCCGAGACCTCGTTGGCGCGGCATTCGGCCGCCGTGTTGACCGTCAGGTACGTGCCGTCGGCCTCGCACGTGTACTGCGTGCCGGGCTCGTCGTCGATCGCGGCCAGGAGCGTGTCGCAGTAGGTGGCCTGCTGCTCCTCCGAGAGCTCGGCGAGGGGGCAATCGGTGATGGGGCCGTCGCAGCCTTCGCCGCCGCCGCTGTCACTGTCGCTGTCGGTTCCGGCGTTGTTGTCGCCGTCGTCGTTGCAGGCCGGCGCGGAGCTGATGAGGGAGAGGGCGAGCAACGAGAGCAAATGGATACGCATGAGGTGGCCTTCTTTGGGACGGGTTCGCCGACCAGACGGAGACCGGGCTCCGGAGTCGCGGCGAAAAAACACGCGCGAGCATCCGGGCTCGCGCGCGGTCCGATCAGGCCGGTTCGACGGGCAGCGGCTCGGGGCCGGCATCCAGGCGGGTGGCGATCAGGCGGAGGATGCTGTCGACCGTGCGCGTGCTCACCCCAATGGCGCGACCGAGCTCCGCCCGGGTGGCCGCGACCAGTCGCAGGCGGGCCGACGCGCAGCGGCGCGCCGCCGTCGAGCGGTGGATCCGGTAGATGACCGCGAGCTCGTCGATGCCGACCTGATCGAGCAGGTGGTAGCGGAGGAGCAGCCGCTCGGCCATCGGCAGCTTCGCCCACGCGGCCTCGAGCGCCTCGGTGAAGCGCACCGTGTACAGCTCCTTCTGATAGTCGACGTCCGGATCGCTCAGCGGTGTGATGAGTCGCCGGGCCAGCTCGCCGAGATCCGGAGGTTGCCGCGCGCGCTTGCGATCGAGCGCCAGCCGGACCGCGACGGTCCGCACGAAGCCTCCGAGCGCGCCGCGCCCGGTGTAGCGCGCGAGCTTCGGCGCACCCCCGGGCGCGCCGATCAGCAGCGCGACGCGCAGGGTCTGGACCACCTCGTCGAGCTCGGCTCCGGCGAGGTCGAGCGCCCGGAGGTTCGGCACGACGTCGCGGATGTAGCGGGCCTCGGCGTGGCGAATGGCGTCGCGGTCGCCGAGCAGACAGGCCCAGGCGAGGAGGAGCTCGGCGCGGCGGTCCGCGGCGGACGGCTCGGACCAGAGCTGGGGGTCCACGCCGGTCAGCAGGCGCGCGATGTCCTCGCGCTGCCAGGCCGTCCCCGGCCACGCGACGCGCGCCTGCGCGAGAACCGAGTCGACCAGGTCGTTCACCCGCGCCGCGATGCTAGATCTCCGACTTCGCGCAGGTCAACACTGCGGCCTCGGCGACGGTTGACTCGTCGCGTCGACCTCGATGACATTGCGCGCGTTGGACGACTGTCCGGAAGAAGAGACGATCGCCGCGTATCTCGAGGGCGATCTGGGCGCGGTCGAGCGCGCCGCCGTCGACGCTCACCTCGAGGCGTGTACCGACTGTCGCGTGCTGGTCGCCGGGCTGGCGCGCGGACAGGTGGGCGTCCGCCGCGAGGGCGACCGGAGCGCGGACCCGATGACCGGCGTGGTGATCGGTCGTTACACCCTCGCCGATCTCCTCGGCTCGGGCGGGATGGGCCTCGTCTATCGCGCGCACGACCCCGTCCTCGACCGCGACGTCGCGGTCAAGCTCATCCATGCGCTCGACGTCCGCCCGGCCGATCGCGAGCGGCTGCTGCGCGAGGCGCGAGCGATGGCCAGGCTGTCGCATCCGAATGTCCTCACCGTGTTCGACGCCGGCGAGTCGGGCGACGAGCTGTTCGTGGCGATGGCGCTCGTCCGCGGCAGCACGCTGCGGGAGCACTGCGCGCGCAAGCGGCCCGACTGGCGCGAGGTCGCGACGCTGTGTCTCGGCGCGGCCCGCGGTCTCGCCGCCTCGCACCGGGCCGGCGTGCTCCACCGCGACATCAAGCCGGACAACATCCTGGTCGGCGAGGACGGCAGCGTTCAGGTCACCGACTTCGGGCTGGCCCGGGCGACGACGGATCCGGGCGCGCCGATCTGGCCGACGAGCCCCGAGAGCGGCAGGGCCGGTACGCCGGGATACCTGGCGCCCGAGCTGCGTGCCGGCGGCGAGCCGACCGCGGCGAGCGATCAGTACGCGCTCTGCCTGACCTTGAAGGAGTGCCTCGGACGGGTCCCTCGCCGGCTCGAGCGGATCGTTCGCCGCGGCCTCGCCGAGCAGCCCGCGGATCGCTACCCATCGATGGATGCGCTGGTGGCCGCGCTGGCGGCCGCGACCGAGCGCCGGTGGCCGCGCGTCGCCGGGCTCCTCGCCTTCGGGGCCTTCGTCGCCCTGGCGGTCGCGTGGGCGCTCCCCGGCGCACCGGACCCGCCGTTCGTGAACGCGGTCGATCCGTGCGACGAGCCGCGAGCGCGCATGGACGGGCTGTGGAACCCCGCACAGAAGCAGCGGCTGCGCGCGGCCGTCGCCCGCGCCGGCTTCGCGCGGGGCGAGCTCCTCAGCGATCGAATGGAGGCTCGCCTCGACGAGCACGCCCGCCGCTGGATCGAGATGCGCACGGACCTCTGCCGCGACGCGGGCGAGGACCGGGCGATCGCGGCGCGCCGGATCGCGTGCCTCGAGGAGGGATACGACGAGCTCGGCGAGTACTTCGCCACCGTCGATCATACGGAGCGCGCTGTCCTGCAGCAGGTCGAGTGGCTGTCGTATCAGCTCACGTCGCCGGAGCGGTGCGCCGCCGATGCACCGATCTCGCTGTTGCCGAGCCCCGATCCCGCGGTGCGCGAGGAGGTCGCGCGCGCGCGCCGGGAGCTCCGCGCCGCCATGGCCACGGCCGACGACGGTCGACTCGACGCCGCGCTGGCGTCGGTGCGGGCGATCGAGGCGACCGCGCGGCGGGTCGGCTACCTCCCGCTCGCCGCCACCGCGCTGAGCAACGAGGCCAACCTGCTCATGACGGCCGGTGATCTCGCGGGCGCACGCGCCCGGTACGAGGCCGCGGTCGAGCTCGCCGAGGCGTCCGGCGACGACACGCGCCGGGCCATGGTGCTGGTCAACCTGGTCGGGCTGCTCGGCGTCGGGTTCTGGGATCCCGACGCGGCGCTGGCCTACGCCGCGCGAGCCCGGCCGCTCGTCGAGCGGTTGCAGATGCCGATCCTCGCGGGCGAGCTGGCGCGGGTCGAGGGACAGGCCCTGCTCTACAAGGGCGACGCCGCCGGGGCGCGCGACCGTCTCGAGCGCGCCCTCGCCGTCTGGGACCGGACCCTGGTCGGCGATCACGACGCGACCATGGCGACCTTGAGCTTCCTCGGCGCGAGCACCCAGCAGCTGGGCGCGTGGGAGGCCGCCGACGACTACCAGCGGCGCACCCACGAGATGGCGATTCGGCTGCACGGCGAGCACCATCCGACGACCGCGTCCTTCCTGAGAGATTGGGCCAACAGCGTCCTCAATCAGGCCGAGGCGGCAGACGCTCCCGGCGAGCGCGAGCGCCTCGGACGACTCGCGCTCGCCAAGGCCGACCGGGCCGTCGCCGACCTCGAGGCGGCCCTCGGTGCCGACAACCCGGAGAGCGCCCAGACGCAGCTCACCCGCTGCCGCACGCTGTTGTTGCTGCACGCGCTCGACCCCGCCGCCTCCGCCTGCGAGCAGGCGCTCGCGGTGTTGCGGCGGGCGCACGGCGCCGACAGCCCGCTGCTGACCGAGTCGCTGCTCGTGCTCGGCGTGGTGCGTCACGCCCGCGGCGAGCTCGAGCCGGCCCGCGCCGCGCTCGCGGAGGCGCTCACGCGCGGCGCCGCGGGCGATCCGCTCCTGCTGGCCGACGCGCAGTTCGAGCTGGCCAAGGTCCTCGCGGCGCTGGGGCAGTCGCGACGCGCGGTCGAGCTGGCCCGCGCGGCCCGGCCCACCTTCGCCGCCGATGCCAGAGCGGGCAAGTCCCTGGCCGAGGTCGACGTGTGGTTGGCCGCGCGCCACCGTCCGGCCCGACGCTCGCGCCCTCCGACGCATTGAGGCGGTCCGCCGCCCCCATGCCCGCCGTCGGTCCTCGGTGAGGCGGGGTCAAGCAGCGACAGGGCATGGACGGGCCGAGCCATCGAGCCATTGCGATCGACCGCGATCGACCGACGTGACGGCGCGGCGCCGAGGATGACGATTGCAGCGAGCTCTGCTGCGATCGGGTGTGCGCCTGCGACGATTCTCTCGCGCCCGCCGCATCGGCCAGCCGCGGATCCTTCGAGAGAGGGGCCCGGCTCCGAGCAGTGCGTCGGAGACCGCAATACGAGCACTGTCGGGGCGGACCGGCCGATCGCGTAAAGCATGCGGGCACGCCATGCGTCGACCCATTGGCGCGCCGCGATCAGGGTCCCCTCCATGGCGAGCTCCCGCCTCCCAGGCCCGTGCAGGCGCCTGCACTCGGGCCTGCGGCCGGTGTTATGTTCGCCGCCATGTCTCGCTCCATTGCCACTCTGTCTGCGATCGCGATGACCGTGCTTGCCGCCTGCGGAGACGACGTCGGGCGCGGGAACACGAGCGCGACGACCCAGGTCACCGGCGCCACCACGGTGCCCGTCACCACCACCACCGACGCGACCAGCACCGGCGACGTCACGCCCACCGCCACGGGCACCACCACCGGCACCAGCGACCCGACCACCTCCTCCTCCGCGTCGAACGCCTCGGGCGTGTCGGACGGCGCCAAGTTCGACCTCGGCGCCAGCGACCTCGGCGGCAATACCACCGGCGAGCCTGCCGGTTGCAAGAAGGTCGACTTCCTGTTCGTGATCGACAACTCGACCAGCATGGAGGACAACCAGGACGCGCTGATCGCCAGCTTCCCCGGCTTCATCGACGCCATCAAGACCGCGCTCGTCGACGTCACCGACTACCACATCATGGTCGTCGACACCGACGCCAACGGGCGCTGCGCGCAGCCGTGCGACCAGAACGACCCCGATTACGTCAAGTTCTGCGCCGAGGCGAACTACCACGCCTGCACCACCCCGCTCGACCCCTGCGACACGATCCGCGGCGCCGGCGTGCTCCACCCGGTCGGCTCCTTCGCCAGCAACTTCAAGTGCAACGTGACCGGCGGCAACCGCTACATGCTGCCCGACCAGCCCGACCTGTACGGGACCTTCGCCTGCGTCGCCAAGGTCGGCACCGCCGGCAGCGCCTCCGAGCGGCCGATGAACGCGATCCAGGAGGCCATCAGCGAGAACCTCAACTACCCGATGGGGTGCAACGGCGGCTTCCTCCGCGACGACGCGATCCTCGTCATCACCTTCATCAGCGACGACCCCAACGACCCCGACCAGGGCACCCCCGCCGACTGGAAGGCCTCGATCGTCGCCGCCAAGAACGGCGACGAGAACGCCGTCGTCGTGCTCGGACTCATCCCCCACCCCGAGCTCGGCTGCACGACCGGCAACGACCCCAACGCGGTCCAGGGCGCCCACTGGCAGGAATTCATCGAAATGTGGGGCGCACACGGGATCTCCGGCTCCGTCTGCGAGGCCGACTACGCCCCCTTCTTCCTCCAGGCCATCAACGCCATCGACCAGACCTGCGAAGAGTTCAACCCGCCGGGCTGACCTCCGAGACCTGTCCCCGGGGACAGCCTCGGCGCGACCCGGCGGTCCGTTTCAGGCATCGCGGCGACGGCCGAGGTCACATCGCAGCGAACAGCGACGCGTCGAGGTGGAGGATCTTGAACGGCAGCTCCGGCGGCTGGAACATGTACAGCACGCGGTAGACCTCGCTGTCGATCAGGTAGAGGCGCCCTTCCGCGACCGTCGCGCTGGTGAGGCCGGTCGGCACCGAGGTCGTCGTGCGCACCTCCGCTTGCGTGTGGTCGTCGCCGGAGAACGTCAGCTGCTGCACGCCCCCGTCGTAGATCACGTAGAGCTCGTCGCCGAGGAACTCGAGCCCGTCCGGGCCCGGGAACCGTGGGTCGCCGGGGACGGCGAACGGGTCGCCGGAGAACGTCACCTCGGCGATGTCCGTCGGGTCGGCGAGCGACACCCGGTACAGCGCCGGTGGCATCGTCTTGACGACCAGCAGGTCCTCGCCGCCGGGCGCGATGTCGAGGCCGTTGAGCCCGATCGCCCCGCCGGGCGCGAATTGTGGGCTGGTGGCGAACACCTCGAGCTCGTCGTCCTCGCCGATCCGGTAGATGTTCGGCAGGGCCGAGTCGGTGGCGTAGACCGCCCCGTCCTCGTCCGTCGTCAGGTCGTTGCAGAACGACGGCTCGCCGAGGTCGATGCTGCGCACCAGCGCGGCCTCGTCGATGTCGAACGCGACGACCTTCGAGTTCGGGACCGGGTCCGTCTTGACGTCGACCTGACAGACCCACAGGAGGCGGCGCTCGCCGTCGACGTGCGCCCCGCTGAACGACACCATCGGGTCGTCCGACGCGTGGAACACCTGCTCCTGCCCGAGCCCGGAGATCCGGGTGATCTCGCCGCCGTTGATCGCGGTGGCGAAGAAGGAGTACGTCCACTCGTCGTAGGCGATCCCCTCGGGCAGCGAGCTCGAGCTCGCCAGGGCGTACTGCTCCGGCAGGGGGATGTCACACGAGGCGAGGACGGGGAGCGCGGCGGCGATGGACAGCAGGACCTTGTTCTTCATGGCGACCTTTCGTCGTCGGCGGAGAAATAACCAGCTGTATGTGATCTGAGGGAGAGAACGGATCACGGCGACGAGGCTGCCCGGCCCGCGCGGTACGTCACGCGCTTACCGCGGGCTCCTCCTCGGCCTCAGGCCCCGGCGAACGCGCTGTCCGCTGCATGGACTCCGCGATCGCGCGACCTGGGACCCCGTTTCATCGGGGTCTGATTCACGTTCGACTCGATCGTCCGATCGCGGTCCTTGTACCGTGATTCACCATCACGCCGGCGGCAACTGGGGTCGGGCGGCACCCGGACGCGGCATCCCCCGGCCCCGCGCGCCCTCCTGGGCCGCGGCCGCCGTGGTTCGCCGATCTGCGACATTCAGGGCGAACGAACGAGGATACGATGCTTCCGGCTGGCCACGCCGCCTTCGAGGTGAAGCAGCGAGCCCCCGATCCTCGGTCGATTTGCGCCGGCAGCCCGCCTCCGCCCCGTCGTCTGCGGCGCACGCGCGACGCCCCGGTGGCGCGCGGTGCAGCGATCGGCACGCTCCCCTGCGCGCGAGCGCGAGCGGCTGCACGAGCGTCACGGCGAGGTCACCCGCTCCTCCGCCCAGCGAGCTCTGCATCCTGGATCCCAGCGCTGCCCGCGTGGGGAGCAGCGCAGCCGTGAGCTCGCTTCAGGTCATCGTCGCCCGTCAGACCTCACGCGACGTGGAGCGTCCATTCCGGCCGGGACGCCCGCGGTCGCATGATTCAAAAAACATGTCCATGACGACATGTTCATTCATACATGCATGTGAATCACTATCACGCTTGGGCACGCGGATCAATCGCCGGACGGCAGCGCTCACGGCATGCACATGTTGGCCGGGTCGAGGTTGTCCGCGCTGTAGTCGCCCTGGCAGTACTTGCCGAAGTTGGGCCACTCCTTCATCTCGGCGTCGACGTAGATCGCGTTGCTCGGGTCGTACGCGTACGGGCACAGGTCGCAGCCGTCGGGGACCCCGTCGAACTCATGGTCCCAGGCCGGCATCAGGCACAAGTACTGCCAGAGGTCGGTCGGCGCGTCGACGTGGCAGGCTTTCATCTTGTGCGCCTTGCCGTCCTCGCTGTGGGCGAGCGCCTCCTCGCAGCCGGGCGGCAGCTCGAGCACGCCGGGCGGCAGCGGCGGCAGATCGGCGACGTCGATCGGCTCGCCGTCGGGGTCGACCAGCGGTTGGCCGTTGTAGGTCGTCACGCAGCAGTAGCCGTTGACGCTGACGTCGTAGAACGCGAACGGGCGCGGGTTGTCGTGGTCGACGCAATCCGCCTGCTGCTCGCAGGCCGCGCCGATGAAGTCGAGGTCGGGGTCGTCGTCGACGTTCTCGTCGAGCTGCTCCGGGTTCGCGGTCCACGGGCAGTTGTCGCACGCGTCGCCGATCGCGTCGCCGTCGTGATCGGCGTGGTTGCAGATCTGCGCCGCGCTGCAGGTCGCGCCGCTCGAGCAGTCGTCGTCGCCGGCGCACGCGCGCCGCTCGACCGGCTGGCGCGGGCAGCCGTCGACGAGGTTGGCGAGCCCGTCCTGATCGAAGTCGTCGCCGTCGAGGAAGCCGACCGGACCGGCGGCGCCGGGGACCATCATGCCCTCGCAGGCGTCGCCGATCAGGTCGACGTCGGCGTCGTCCTGACAGCCGGGCGCCTGCACGTCGGTCGGCTGCCCGACCACGTGCGGCGCGAGCCCGGGGCCGTCGCCGTAGCCCTCGCAGTTGGCGACGCGCACGCAGTTGTCGCAGCTGTCGCCGACGCCGTCGCGGTCGCTGTCGGCCTGCGCCGGGTTGCGGCGCGCTCGCATGTAGAACGGCACCGACGCGACCTGCTTGTTGTAGACGCCGGGGGACCGCGAGCACACGTCACACTCGTCGCCGACGCCGTCGCGGTCGGCGTCGCCGAAGTTGTCGTCCTTCGCCAGCACGGGGCACAGGTCGGCGACGTCGCCGAAGCCGTCGCCGTCGATGTCTTCTTGCCCGGGGTTGGGGAGGTCCGGCGCGTTGTCGCACTCGAAGACGAAGCCGTCGCGGTCCTGGTCGAGCTTGCACTTCGTGATCGGGTCCATGCACGTCGGCCCCGGGTCCTCGCAGGCCGGCGGCACGGGGATCACCTCATCCTCGCCGGTCGTGCCGGTCGTGCTCGTCGTGCTCGTCGGCGGCTCGCCGGTGCTCGTCGGCTCGCCCGTGGTCCCGGTCGGCTCGTCGGCGACGGTCGTGGTCGAGTCACCGCCGGTGCCGCTCGTCGAGTCGACGCCGCCGGTGCTGGTGGTCGGCGCGGAGTCGGTGGTCGTGGTCCCGTCGGAGGGACACGCGGTCAACAAGAACGCGCCGGTCAGCGCCAGCGACCGCAGCCGGGGATGGTGGGAGAGGCTCATGCGCGGGGAGTACCCGTCGACTGCGGAAAAATTGCGGTGACATCGCCGGCGACCTGCTACGGGTGTTCGGACCCGGCCTGCGGTGCGACGGCCCCACCGTCGCCGCCCGGAAGACGTCGTCCGCGACGGGGTCGAGAGCGAAGCGCTCGCGCTATCCTCGACGCATGAGCGAGCCCAGGCTCGAGCGCTATCGCCAGCGGTTCCGCAGCGCGCCGGTCGGCGAGTGGAGACAGGCGCTCGGGAGCTTCCCCTTCATGAACCAGGTGTGGACCATCGAGCCCGACCACACCGGCGCGATGGAATGGCGGTCCGGCTCCGGCGTGCTCCGCAGCGCGTTCGAATGGCAGGAGGTCGGCGATTACCACATCCGGGTCCGCTGCCTCGAGGTGGCCGACGGAGAGCCGACGAACGAGGCCGAACCCGAGGAGCGCGAGCCCGATCCGTGGATCGATCTGCGCTACGAGTTCAGCCTGGGCACCGACGGCGACCTCCCCGGCGTGGTCGTGCTGCTGCACGAGGTCGGCCGCGCAGGCTTCTGGTGGAGCGAGGACCCGCTGATGCTCCGGGGCGAATGATTCGGCGAAGCGCTTGGGCGTCAGGACCTGCGCTCGAGGGCGCCTCGCGCGCCTAGCCCGGCATGACGGCGTTGAACAGGCCGCCGCCGGTCATGTCCGAATAGGTGTAGTGGTCGCCGGCGATGAGCACCTGGGTCTTGGCGTAGGTGTTGGGGTCGATGCGGTAGGCCCAGCCGCCGTAGTCGACCATCCACACGAAGCCCTCGACGTCGATGCTGACGCCGACCGGGGTCGAGCACTGCTCGAAGGTGTGGAACTGGACCGCCGTCATCGTGTTGGTGTCGATTTGGTTGAGGCCGCAGCCGTGCGTGCCGCCGGCGTTGGCGGCGACCCACGCCATGCCGTTCGCGTCGACGGCGATCCCGCGGTGGTTCTCGGCGGAGTTGGGGATCTGGTGGAACGTCTCGGTCTGGGCGTCGAACATCGCCACGTTGCCGTTGTTGTACGGCCCGAACCACACGTTGCCCTTGCCGTCGACGGTCATGCCGTAGAACTGGATGCCCTCGCCCGGGTAGCGCTTGACCTCGAGCGTCTCGGTGTCGATGCGGACCAGCTCCTGATAGACGTTGATGAACCACACGTAGCCGTTGCCGTCGGCCGCGGCGCCGTACGGCGAGATCTGGCTGGTCCAGCCGTCGAGCGGGATGGTCGCGTCCTGCACCCCGGTGACGCCGTCGAAGCGGCCGATGATCGCGTGCGTCGGCGCGTCGAGCCAGCCGACCCACACCTTCTGGTCCTCGTACTTGCAGGTCGCCGGGTTGAATTCGCCGGGGGCCCACGCGGTCCCGCGCGGGCCGCCGTTGTAGCCGAACGGGGCCGGGCTGACCGGCGTGTTCCACAGCATGCACTCGTCGCTGCCCCACGGCAGGAGGTCGTCCTTGTTGGCCGAGGTGGTGATCACGCCGTCGCCGTTCTTGTCGACGCAGTCGCCCTTGTCGGCCGCGAACTTGGTCACGCTGTACGAGGCCCGGTTCGACACCACGACGAAGTGGCCGTCGATGTTGACCGACGTGCGCGACGAGCTGGCGCCCGCCGGGTTGGGGTCGGCGTAGTAGCGCCCCTCCTCGATCAGCGTGTTCGTGTTGACCTTCGAGATGCTGCCCTGCGAGGTGTTCGCCACCCACAAGTAGCTGAAGTCGAAGCCGCCGCGCCCGCCCCCGCCGCCGCACGGGTCGCCGGTGGTGGTCGTGTCGGGGCCGGTCGTGGTGAGGTCGGGGCCGGTCGAGGTGCTCGTGGTCGGGCCGGTGGTGCCGGTGATCGTCACGTCCTGCGTGGTGGTCGGCGCGGTCGTCGTCGTCGCCTCGCTGGCCGAGTTCGAGGCAGTGCCGGTGTCCTCGGTCGTCGCCTGCGTCGCGCTGCCGGTGCCGCTCGTCGGCTCGGTGGCCGTGCCCGGCGTCGAGGCCGTGCCCTCCGACTGTCCGGCCGTCGCCGAGGCCGTGGCTCGCCCGTCGTCTCCGCAGCCGACGAGCCCGATGAACGCGAACATGCCCCCTACCAACCGACGCGTGGAAACCATCGGCCGCAAGCTATCACAACCGCTCCTGAGAGCGGGTATCCATGCATCAGGCCGCCAGGGCAGATCCCCCGGCCCGCGGGCAACACCAGACCGACGCTTCGTCGTTGTCCGCTCGCCTCCGGCGCGCGCCTTGACTCCCCACCCGCCCACGTCACGGTTCGGGCATGGACCCGCACAAGCGATTCAAACCCTCTCACGACGACACCGATCGCGACCGCGGCGGGCCGAACACCGGCCTGAACCAGGTCAACCCGAGCGACACGCCGCGCAACCGCGAGGACGGCCAGAAGGGCCACCAGGGCGGCGATCCCGATGAGGTCCGGCCGCGCCACCTGCAGCCCAACCGCGACGCCCAGCCGGACGGCCACCGCGATCTCGGCTTCGACTCCGACGATCCGCGCGAGATCCGCCGGCGCGGGAAGAAGCCGCAGACCGAGGGCAAGGGTTGAGCGGCGACCTCGCCCGGACGCCCCCGCGCTGACGGGCGCGCGCGCCTCCGACCCGCGCGCCCGTCCCGTCGCAGTTCGCGGACGCCGGGGCGTCGCCTCGCGCATGAACGAGGGATGCGCGCTCGCATCGGCTTCCTCCTCGGCCTCCTGCTCTGCGGCTGCCTCAGCGCCGAAAACCTCACGCGTCGCACCGTCCCGGCCGCGCTCGACGAGGGCGTCGGCTTCTTCGAGAACCCCGAGTCGCAGCGCCGCATCGAGCGGTTGATGCTCGACCCGCAGGTGCAGCACGCGGCCCGCGAGCTCAGCAAGACGCTGGTCGACGGCGTCGTCGAGTCGATGACCGACGACGCGCGCCAGGCCGAGCTGCGCCAGGCCTCGGCCCGCTACATCGAGGCGGTCTCGGCCGCCGCCGCGCGCAGTTTGCGGTCGGACCTCGGGCCCGCCGCGGCCGAGGCCGCCCGCAGCGCGGTCCAGCAGGTGCTGGGCGCCGGCCTGTCCCCGGAGACACGTCAGGACATGCGCGCGCTGGCGCAGTCGCTGACGCAGTCGACGGTCGACGGGCTGATGGAGTCGGCCGGTCGCGGCCTGCGCCACCAGGTCGGCCCGGCCCTGCGCGCGGTGATCGAGGACGAGCTCGGCCCGAGCTTGCGGACCATGATCGCCCGCGACGTCGCGCCGGGCCTGCGCCGGGCGCTCGCCGACGAGCTGACCCCGGCGTTCGGCCTGGTCGCGCGCGAGGTGACGCACCAGATCATCATCGGCGGCCACGACGGCCTCGAGGAGCTGCGCTTCCGCGAGCGCGCCGACGCGTTCCAGGCCGACTTCTGGACCCGCCTCGAGGCCCTGCTCCACCGGGGCATGCAGCTCAGCACGATCATCGCCTGGGCGCTCGGCGTGGTGGTGCTGGTGCTGGCGATCCTGTTCGGCCGGGCGATCCTCCTCCGCCGCCGCCTCGACGAGGAGCGCCTCCGCAGCGAACGCATGCTGCTCGGGGTGATGCAGGGGCTGCAGCAGGGCAGCGACAAGCCCGACATCGAGGCCTTCCTCGCCCACCTGCACGAGCGCAACCCCGACCTCGCCGACGACGCCTTCATGAGCGAGCTGGCCCGCCGCGTGTCCCAGCCCGGCGGCCGCGTCGGCCGCCCCCGCCGCCGCCTGTGAGCCGCCCCGCGCCTCGCCCCAAGCACATGCCCTTTCGGACATGCTCCCATGGACACGTGGATCCACGGGCCCGGCGGCCGCTCCGGCGCCCCCGCGAGAGCAGCCGCGCCTCGCGGTGCGTCGGTCCGAAAGCACATGCCGTTTCAGCCGGGCGCGCATGAGCGCGTGGGGCAGCGCGCGTTCCCGTCCGGGCGGTCGGTCATGCGGGCGGGGGCCCGTTCGCCTCCACGAGCTCTCGAGGACATGCCCGAACAGGCATGCTCCGGGCGACATGTCCTTTAGAACCTGCCCTGAAGCACCACTCCGGCCCCGCCGCGCAGCCAGGTCGGGGCCAGGCCGAGGTCGCGGCGGGCCCGCTGCTGGCCGGCCGCGCCGGCGCCGAGCAGGCCGATGCCGGTGACGACCAGCACGCCGCCGGCCACCGCGGTGGCGATCGCCAGGGTGTTGGCGGCGGTGCCCTGGTCGAGCAGGTCGCGGTAGACGGCGGGGTCGGTGACGCCGTCGGCCTTGGCGGCCTCGCCGTCGCGGTCGACGCGGGCGCCGCGGGCGAGGCCGTAGGCCATCACCCCGAGGACGATCGCGCCGGCGCCGGTGAGCGCCCCACCGGCGATGGTGAGGCGACGCGCGCGTTTGGCCTCGCGCTCGGCGACCGCGCGGGCCTCGGCCTCGCGCGCCTCGCTCGCTTTCTGCGCCGCAACGTGGGGCCCGGGGCCGCCCTCGCCGCGCGCCTCCGCGGCCTCGGCCGCGGCCTGCTTGTCGGCCGCCTCGCGCTCCTCGGCGACCCGGATCTTCTCGCGCAGCTCGTCGAGCGTGCTCTGCACCTTCGCAGTGGTGTTCTTGTCCTTGGCGCTGATCGTCTTCAGGTAGTTGTCGAACAGCCGCTCGGCCTTGCGGAGGTACACGAGCTGCGGGTCGAGCTCGTAGGCCTCGACGCACGCCTGGGCGATCTGGTAGGCCAGCACGTTGCGCCGCTTGTCGTACGCCGGCTCGTTCGGCAGCGCGGCGTAGGCCTGCGTCCACAGCTCGATCGCGCCGGCGTAGTCGGCCGTCTCGAAGCGCGTCTGCGCCTCCTGCGCGAGCGCGCTGATCTTGGCGTTGAGCTCGTCGCCCGCCTTCGCCTTCGCCGGGGCGGCGGCGCGGACCTCGGGCGCCGCCGGCAGGGCGGCCAGCGCCGCCGCGAGCCCCGCGGACAACCATCGCCGCCCGTGCGTCGCCATCGCCATGAAGGGCCGCGATCATATGCCGCCGGCCCCCGAGGCCACAAGGCGCAGTTCCGCGCGCCCGATCGGCAGTTTGTCATGCCCCGTGTCGCATGGGACAGGTTGGCGGCGTTGCACCGCCGGCACGTCCTCGCCGATACTGCCAGGCGATGGCGCGCCCGCTCCTCGTCGCCTGGGCGCTCGCGCTCAGCGCCTGCTTCACCGGCGGTTTCCTGTCCGGCCAGCCCTGCACCGCCGACAGCGACTGCGGCCCGAGCCTGCGCTGCGAGGCGGGCGTGTGCGGCGGACCCTCGGCGCAGACGAGCCCGACGTCGACGACGACCGCCACGCCGACCACGACGACGACCACGAGCGACGCGACGGCTGCCCCGCCGACGTCGACGACGACCACGGCGACGACCGACACGACGCTGACGCCGGTGACGAGCACGTCCACCGGCGAGGACGAGACCACGGGGGGCGGCTGCGGGATCGGCCGGTGCAAGGACCTCGACATCCTGTTCGTCGCCGACAACTCGCCGAGCATGCTGATCAAGACCCTCATCCTGCTCGACTTCATCTCCACGTTCGGCAACGAGATGATCCCCGAGCTGCGCCAGGCCTGCAGCATCCACCTCGGCGTGGTCACCTCCGGCCCCTACGCCAGCAACCCGCCCGAGTGCCAGAAGCTCGGCGCGCTCGTCAGCGCCGACGACGACGGCAACCCGTGCATGTTCTCGGAGGGCCTGCCCTACGCGACCATGCCCGACCTCGACATGCCGCTGACGCTCGAGTGCCTGTTCAACATCGGCGCCGAGGGCGACCCCGACGAGCGGCCGGTCGACGCCCTGTTCGGCGCGCTCGACCCGACGCTCAACATGGGCTGCAACCAGGGCTTTTACCGCCCCGATGCGTTCCTCACGATGATCCTGCTGGCCGACGAGGACGACGACAACAACGACGCCCAGGGCCACGACGGCTCCGAAGAGATCTTCGAAAGCTTCTGGGCCGGCTCGCTGATCAACATCAAGCCGACCGGGATCGACGACCTCTACATGATCGGCCTGCTCGGCGACCCCAAGACGGGCGAGCCGGCCTGCGCCTGGGACCCGAGCCAGAACGAAGACGGATTCGGCACCGAGACGACCCCCAAGCTGCGCGCTTTCATCCAGTCGCTGCCCCCGGACCGTTACGCGATCGACACGCTGTGCAACGTGGTGCCGGGGGGCAGCGCGTACGTGCCGCTGATGCAGGAGATCCGCGCCGAGCTGCGCGCCGCTTGCGGGGCGTGACCGCCGCGGGCTGGTGTTGCGGTATCGTGGCCGACGTGAGTGCCGAGGAGCAGCCCCAGCCGGACGTCGAGGTCGAGCCCGAGATCGAGCCCGCCGCCGCGCCCCCGCCCGCTGCCAAGCTCCCCGCGCCCCGCCCACGGCCCTCAAGCGCTCCGCGCCGCCGACCGTCCAGCCTGCCGCCCCGCCGGGCCTCAAGCTCCCCGCGCCCCCGGCGATCAAGCTCCCCGCGCCCCCGCCCGCCGTCCAGGCTGCCCCGCCGGGCCTCAAGCTCCCCGCGCCCCCGCCCGTCGTCTCCGCTCCCGCGCCGAAGCCCGTCGTCGCCGCTCCCGTGCCGACGCCCGTCGTCGCCGCTCCCGCGCCGAAACCCGTCGTCTCCGCTCCCGCGACGCCCGTCGTCTCCGCGCCCGCATCCGCCGTCTCCGCGCCCGCGCCGAAGCCCGTCGTCTCCGCTCCCGCGACGCCCGTCGTCTCCGCGCCCGCATCCGCCGTCTCCGCTCCCGCGCCGAAGCCCGTCGTCCCCGCTCCCGCGCCGTTCGCCTCTGCTCTCGCCACGACGCCCGTCCTCTCCGCTCCCGCGACGCCCGTCCTCTCCGCTCCCGCGCCGTCCACCCTCGCCGCTCCCGCGCCGGCGCCCGTCCTCTCCGCTCCCTCCACGCCCGCGCCGGCGCCCGTCGTCTCCGCTCCCGCGCAGCCCGCCGTCGACGCTGCCCCCGCGCCGGAGCCCGACGCCGAGGTCCCCGAGCCCGTCGTCGAGCTCGCCGGGCCGACCCCGCCGCCGCAGGCAGCCGCGCTGGCCGGGACCGACACGCCGACGCGGATGTCGGGCTCGAACTCCTCGAGCTTCAGCCACCCGCCCGTACCGGCGCCGGCGACCATTCACGAGGGCGAGGTGCTCGCCGACCGCTACCGCGTGCATCACCGCCTCGGCAAGGGCGGCATGGGCGAGGTCTACCTCGCCGAGCACATGGACATCGGCCGCAAGGTCGCGATCAAGACCCTCAACGCCCACCTGCAGGACAAGCCGGAGATCGCCGATCGCTTCATGCAGGAGGCGCGGACGTCGTCGCGGGTCCGCCACTCGAACATCGTCGACATCACCGACTTCGGCAAGACCGACCACGGCGCGCCGTTCTTCGTCATGGAGTACCTCGAGGGCGAGGACCTCAAGTCGGTGCTCAAGCGCGAGCGCGTGCTGCCGTGGGAGCGCGCCCGCGACATCCTCCTGCAGGTGTGCGCCGCGCTGTCGGCCGCGCACGCGCACGGCCTGGTCCACCGCGACCTCAAGCCCGACAACATCTACCTGATCCGCCAGGGCGACCAGGAGCTGGTCAAGGTGCTCGACTTCGGCATCGCCAAGATCATCAGCGACGCCGGCGACGAGATGACCCAGACCGGCGTGCTGCTCGGCACGCCCGAGTACATGTCGCCCGAGCAGGCCCAGGAGGAGCCGCTCGACGGCCGCTCCGACATCTACGCGATGGGCGTGCTGATGTTCCGCATGTTCACCGGCCGCCTGCCGTTCCGCGCCAAGGCGTTCATGGCGGTGCTGAGCATGCACATGCACCAGCCGCCGCCGCGGCCGAGCGAGGTCGACCCGAGCCACCCGGTCAGCGAGCGCCAGGAGGCGGTGATCCTGCGCTGCCTGGCCAAGCGGCCCGAGGATCGGTTCCAGACCGCCGACGAGCTGGCGGCGGCGATCCGCGAGATCGACGCCGCCGGGGCGTTCGACATCCACTTCGAGATGGTCCAGGCCCCGCCGCCGCGCCGGCTCCTCGGTCCGGCGCTCGCCGCCGTCGGTCTGGCCGCCGTCGTCGGCGTCGCGGTGTTCCTGGCCGTCCGCCCACCTGCCCCGCAGGACATGCCCGAACAGCCAGCCCCGTCGCTGGCCGCCGCGCCCGCGGCCGAGCCGCCCGCCCCCGCGACCCCGCCCGCGCCCCCGACGCCCGAGCCGACGCCGGTGGCTCAACCTGTCCCCGAGGACACCCCACCGCCGGCCTCGCCCGAGCCGGCGGGCACGCTCGCCAAGAAGAAGGAGAAGGAGCCGAAGCCGTCCGCGGCCGCCAAGGCGCCCGCGAGCAAGGCGCCGCTGGCCGCGCTCGGCGACGCCGAGATCAAGGCCGCCGCGGCCGGGCTGTCGGGCGCGCTGCGGGCGTGCTCGGAGCTGGGGATCCCCGGCACCACCTACAAGGTCGACGTCGAGGTCGGCACCAGCGGCAAGGTCACCAGCGCGACCGCCCACAAGCCGGCCCGCGGCTCGGACCTCGGCAACTGCATCGAGGAGGCGGCCGAGCGCGCCCGCTTCCCCGCGCTCGCGTCGCCGCAGAAGGTCACCCTGGCCCTGCGGCTGTGACGGCGGGTCCCATCGACATGTCCCCCAGGGCATGTCCCCTGCGACATGCCGTCGGCCCGCCGACCGGCGCCTGCTCGGAAGGACATGTCACATGTCCCCCAGGGCATCTCGTGACTCAGCTCTTCGGCACCAGCGCGGCCGCGCGCACCGGATCGAGGCCGGCGAGGCGGGCCAGCGCCGCGTCGACGGCGGCCTTCTCGGCCGGCTGGCCCTTCGGCGCGCTGCGGACGTGGCCCTCGAGGCAGCGGGCCGCCAGCTCCGGCTCCCACGCGTCGAGGTGCTGCCCGTCGATCTCCCCGACCAGCCCCGCGAACAGCGAGCGCGCCAGCCCGAGCTCGCCGCCGTCGAGGCAGGCCTCGGCCAGCTCGACGCGACGGAGGAAGCGGGACCGCCCGCCCACGGCCGACTGCACGCGCACGGCCCCGAGGCGCAGGCCCTCCTCGCGCTTGCCGCGGAGCAGGCCCTTGATCTGCGCGATCGCGGCGTCGTCGATCCCGCTGGCCACCGGAGCGGCGATCACGATCTGCGCCGGCCCGCCCGCAGCCGGGGCCGCCGCCGCACCGCCGCCACCACCGCCGCCGCCGAGCGCCTCGCGCTCGAGCAGCGCCCGGGTCGCGTCGCTGCACATCGGCGCGCCCGAGTTGTCCTTGAGCTCGAAGATCTTCGGCAGGCGCGTCAGCAGGGCGCCGACCTCGGCCAGAAGGCCGCGCAGCGCCGCGTCGTGGTCCGGGCCGAGGTGCTTCAGCGCCTCGATGCTGTAGCGGTGGAGGTCGAGCGTGAACCGGTTCATCGGCAGCAGCGACTCGCTGTTCTCGACCAGCTCGGCCCACTTGCCGGCGTTCATCAGCGCCTCGAGGCGGTTGCGCTCGCCCTCGGGCAGGCCGTTGATCGCCGTGTTGCCGTCGGGGCGGATCGGCGGCGGCGCGGCGATGTAGATCCACAGGCCCGAGCGCAGCAGGCGGTAGGCCAGCGCGTCGCTGGTCTTGGCCCGACGCAGCGCGTGCGCCAGCTTGACCAGCTCCTCGCCGGTGCCGCGCAGGAACCTGTCGACCGCGGCGAGGTCGGCGGTCGGCGCGGCGGCGACGGTCTTGGGCGGCTCGACCACCACCGCCGGCTTCGGCGGGCTGGCCTGAGGGACAGGCGGCGGCGCAGCCTGCTGCGGCGGAGGCGGAGGCGGAGGCGGCGGTGCGGCCTGCGGCGGCGGCGGCGGCGGGCCTCGACCTTCGGCGGCGGCGGCGGCGGTGCGGCCGGCTTGGGCGGCTCGGGCGCGGGGATCGTCAGCAAGAGCTGATCGATCGACTGCAGCAGCGGGCGCAGGTTGGGCGCCTGGTCGGCGTAGCGGGCGCGCGTCACCTGTTGCAGCCGCGTCGCGCTGTCCTTGAGCTGCTCGAGCGCCGCGCGCTCGTTCGGCTTCGGCTGCCACGCGCCCAGCTCGGGCTCGACCTGCTCGAGCATGCCGCGCAGCGCCCCCGCCCGGCCGCGCAGGCGGGCCGCCGGCGGGAACGCGGTGTCCCAGAACGCGTCGGCGACCTCGGCGAGGATCGCCAGGCCGAGCGCGAGCCCGTCGATGCGCCGCGTCTTGAACCGCGCCAGCGCCTGGTGGCACACCACCCGCAGGTCCTTCGCCTGCGTCTTCAGCACGGTGTCGGCGTTCTGCACGATCGCCGCCCAGTCGATCGCCCCGCCGGTCGGCGACTGCAGCTTGTCGATCTCGGCGAGGATCGCCTGGTACTCGCTCGACTCGGTCGGGTCGCGCCCGGCCGGGTTGGCGCCGGCGATCGGCGCCAGCCACGGCCCGGCGATGTCCTTCGGGGTCGGCTTGGCCGGCGCCGGCGGCGGCTCGGGCGCGGCGGCCGGCGCGGCCGGCGGCGCCGCAGGGGTCGCCGCGGCCGCGGGCGCCGGCGCGGCCGCAGCGGCCGGCGCGGCGGCTGCCTGTTGGGACATGTCCGGAGCGACCTGTCCCGAAGGCGCTTCGGGCTGCGGCTCGGCCTTGGGCTCGGGCGGCAGGGTCGCCTGGATGCTCTCGAGCAGGTCGGTCCACTCCTTGAAGGAGGGCACGTGGTCGCCGAGCTTGTCGCGCGCGCGGCCGCGGAGCTGCTTGCTGGCGGTGACGAGGGCGGTGATCGCCGCGCGGTCGGAGACCTGCGGCGTGTAGCTCTGCAGCGCCGCGGCGGCGTGCTCGAGCAGCCACTTGAGCGCGGTGCCGCGGCCCTTGAGGCGGGCGACCGGCGGGTACATCGTGTCCCAGAAGCGGTCGAACAGGCCGTCGACGACGAGGACGCCGACGGCGAGGCCGTGGATCCCGCGGGTCTTGTGCAGGGCGAAGGCGGTGTAGGCGGCGACGAGGAGGTCCTTGGCGACCTTGCCGAGGATCTCGCGGCCGAGGCTCTCGACGCGCGCCCAGCCGACGGCCTCGCCGATCGGCGAGTTCTCCTTGTCGACCTCGACCCGCAGCTCCTGGTAGCGCTCGTCGGTGCTGGGGTTCTTGCCGCCGGGCTCGGCGGCGGAGATCGGCGCGAGCAGGGCCTCGGCCTCCTTGATGAACACCTCGGCGATCGCCACGGCTCCCTCCTATTCCCCTCGGCTCACTCGCGCGAGCCCGTGCTCTTCTCCAGCCGCCCGAGCAGCGACAGCGTGAACGAGGCGCTGTTGTGCGTGAGGTGCGGCTGCAGCAGCAATTGACAGCGGTACCAGCCGGTCTGCCCCTCGACCGACTCGACCTTGATCGAGGCCTTGCGCAGCGGCTTCCTCGCCCGCGTCTCCCAGTGCGGGTTCTCGACGTCGGACACGAAGCCGCGCAGCCAGTCGGTCAGCTCTTTCTGCAGGGTCTGGCGGCTGTCCCACTGGCCGAGCCGCTCGCTCTGCACGCGCTTGATGTAGTGCGACAGCCGGCACACCAGGAACATGTACGGCAGCTGGGCGCCGAGCCGCTCCGAGGCCTGGGCCGCGCGGCCCTCCTCGGTGTCGGCGTACTTGCGCGGCCGCTGGGTCGACGAGGCCGAGTGGATCATCGCCCCGCCCGACGCGCGGTCGTAGACGAGGGCGATGAAGCCCTCCTCGCTGAGCATGTGCTCGATGCGGCTGGTGATCAGGCACTCGAACGGGCAGCGCGGCGCGAGGCCCGGCATCGACGGGAAGCCGATCTGCGTCAGCCCCTCGATCATCCCGCCGGCGCGCGAGCCGATGATGTACACGCACCAGCGCGTGCGCGCGAAGCTGTCGATCGCCCGCACCGCGAACGCGAACGAGGCCCGGCCCCACAGGTAGTGCTCGTGGTCGTCCTCGACGCGTTCGCGGTAGCGCAGCGGCATGAACGGGTCGCCGTCGACGCGGTACGGCACGCGCAGCAAGAACCGCGGCAGGCACAGGCCGACGTAGCGCGCGTCCTCGGTGTCGCGGAACGAGTGCCACAGGCGGTAGCGCGGGCCGCCGAGGATCGCCCGCAGGTCGCGGACGCGCGGCATCTGGTCGAGACACTCGAGGCCGAAGAAGCCGGCCGCGGCGTTGGCGATGAACGGCGAGTGAGCCATCGCCGCCACCGCGGCGCACTGGCGCAGGAGCCCGAGGTCCTCGGCGCCCGGGCCGAAGTCGTAGTCGGCGCAGATCAGCCCGTACGGCTTGCCGCCGAAGGTCGCGTAGGCGCTCGAGTACACCAGGCGGTACAGCCCCGACTGGGGGATCTCCGGCGCGTCGGCGAAGTCGTCGGCGAGCTCCTGCTTCGTCACGCTGACCAGCTCGATGAACGTGTTGTCGCCCTCGCGCACGTGCTCGACCACGAACCGCAGCCCGCGCCACGCCGCCTCGAGCGCCTGCACGTTCGGGTGGTGCAGGATGAGGTCGAGCTGGGCGCTCAGGCGGCGGTCGAGCTCGGCGATCATGCTGTCGACGTGGACCGCGTCGACCAGCTCCGGCGCGCGCCAGGCCGCCGTGCGGGCCAGGCCGGCGAGCACCGTCTTGAGCCCGCGGCGGACCCTGGGGCGGTCGCTCTCGGGCACGCCCTCGAGCAGCGCTTCGAGCACCGTCGCCAAGGTCAGCTGCCTCCGCAGGGCGCCATGTTGGTGAACAGCCGCTTGGGCGGCAGCACGTCGGCGGCGCGGACCAGCGACAGGAACTGCTTGCTGCCGTTCGGCAGGCCGAAGAACGCGGTGCCGCCGCGGACCCGGCGCGGCCGCACGCGCACGTCGAGCACGCCGAGGTTGTACGAGGTCATGTCGAAGCGGAAGTTGACGACCTCGTCGCCCTTGAACTCGGGCACCGTCGACGGCGGCTTCTCGAGCAGCTCGAACAGGCCCCACTCGCCGGACATCGCCAGCACCTTGTTGGTCTGGCGGCCGTAGGCCTTGAGCGACGCGCCGTGCTCCTCCTTGCCGGGCCAGCGCATGAGCGTCGGCTTCTCGTTGCCGCACGCGAACTCGATCTTCTTGCCCTCGACGGTGACCTCGACCTTGCTGACCTGCGGGTTGCAGGCGAGGATGAGCTCGAAGTCGACGCGCAGCTCCTCGTTCTGGAAGAACACCGTGCCGATGTCCTGGGCGCGGTTGAGGAAGCGGATCACGCCGGGGTCGAGCTTGGGCCCGTCGTTGCGGCCGCGGTCGCGCAGCTCGACGGTGTTGCCCTCGAGCACCACGTAGCCGGACAACAGCTCCTCGCGGGCCTTGCGGATGAAGCCGTTCTCGGGGTGGAAGAACTCCTCGAAGTCGGCGACGGCCGCGTCGCTGCGCGAGTCGGCGGCGAACGGGTAGCGGCCGTCGAAGCGCTCGTACATCGGGTCGACGATGCGCGCGCACCAGTCGGCCACCGCGCCGGTGCCCTGGTCGCGGACCAGCATGCGCAGCAGCTCCTCGAGCGGCGTGACCAGCAGCTTGGTCGTGCCCGCGGTCCAGGTGTCGAGCTCGGCGTCCTGCACCAGCGACTTGGTGAAGTCGATCGCGCCGCGCAGCTGCTCGACCAGCGCCTTCTCCTCCTCCTTGTTCTCGAGCGCCTTGCCGATCGCGTCGCGCAGCTCCTTGAGCCGCCCGTGGTACTGGTCGAGCCCGGCGGTGCCCTCCTTGCCCTCGGGGGCGACGCCGAAGATCACCAGGCGCGCGAACTCCTTGCGCACCGCGTCGGCCTTGACCAGCCCGCCGGTGTTCTTGTCCTTGTCCTTGCTCAGCAGGGCGAGCAGCGACTTGTTGTCGCCGTAGTCGTAGTCGTCGGCGATCTCGGTGTGGCGCTTGAGCTCGGCGAACACCCGCCACAGCGGCAGGCGCGGGCCCTTGACCAGCTCGCCCATCAGCCGCTTGCCCTCGTCGAGGCTGGTCGGAGGGGCGATCCGCGTGCGCTGGATGAAGCGGCGCCACTCCTCCGTGTACATCTTGAAGTACTCGGTCCGCATCTCGGCGCCGCGCCGGCGCTGGCGCTGGCTGGCCTGCGCCTGGTCGAGCCCGAGCACCCACGAGTCGGCCTCGAGCGCGCTCGCCAGCTCGCGCTTGACGTAGGCCCAGCCCTCGATCGTGAACGCCGCCCGCACCTCGGTGCCGTCGTTCTCGAGGTCCGGCAGGCCGGTCAGCGTGCGCAGGTTGACCTTCGACAGCTCCTGGATGCCGTTGACCTCGTCGACGATCTTCTCGACCTCGGCCCGCACCGAGTCCTCGCGCTTGAGGATCTCCTGCGCCTGCTCGATCAGCAGCGGGTCGCGCGGCAGGTTGAAGTCGCTGTCCTGCGCGAGGTCGATGTACTTGTCGACCGCGCGCTCGATCGCCGCGTACTCGGCGGTGCCGACCTGCGTGCGCGCGCTGCCCGACCAGCGGATCCGCAGCGTCTCGCGCAGGAACTTCGACTCCTGCGAGATCGGCTGCATCTCGTAGCTCTTCTTGTCGCCGGTGACGAGCAGGTAGAACCGCAGCGACAGGCGGTTGCGGATCCGGTCCTCGATGTCGGGGATCAGCTCCGGCGACTCGAAGCGGGCCGCGAAGTCGCGCAGCTCCGCCTCGGCCTTGTCGCGCAGGGTCGAGGTCACGCCGGCGAACATCGCGTCCTTGTAGAAGCTGCGCAGCGGCGGCACGACCTCGTCGCGGAACAGGCCCCACTCCCGCACCTCGTCGCGGTCGTCGCCGCTCTCGTCCTCCCAGCGGGCCAGGAGCTCGCGCAGCGGCACGATCTTGCCGCTCTCGACCGGGACCCGCCGGCGTCCGCCGAGCTCGGCCGCCGCCGCGGCGCTGGCGTCGGCGGTCTGCTGGTTGAGCTCGCGGTTGCGGCCGGCCGCGCCGGCCGAGTCGAGCGCGACGTACAGGCCGACCATGCCGAGCGACGCGCCGACGGCGATCCGCTTGATCGCCGACCGCTGCAGCGCGCGGGTGGTCCGGCGCGCCAGGCCGCCGGCGCGCAGCACGTGCGTGCCGATCAGCTCCTCGGCGAAGATCCGCCTGCTCGGCGCCGGGTCGGGCGCGGCCGGGGTGAAGCTGCCGCGTGTCTTTTTGGCCAGGTTCTCGAGGACGGCGTCGACGACCGGCTCGCCGTCCTGCATCGCGCTGGTGAGGAACACGCCGCGCAGGCGCACCGGGTCGCCGCCGCGGGCCGCGAGCACGCGCTGGGCGATGGCGGCCAGCGGCTCCTGCATGCCGGCGATCTGCTGCACGAGGGTGTAGATCCGGCCCTGGCGCGGCGGGTCGGGCTCGCGGAAGCGGCTGAGCAGGCGCAGCGCGCGGCGGTCGAGCCAGCCGGCCAGCGCGTCGAAGCGCGAGCGCAGCTCCTTGACCGCGAGCTCCTCGCTGCGGCCGTCGGGCAGCTCGAAGCCGAGCGGCGCGCTCAGGGTCTCGAACGCGCCGAGCACGTCGCCGAAGCCCGACAGGCGGTCGAGGCGGGTGACGACCAGGAACACCGGCACGTGGACCTGCAGGTTCGTCACCAGGTCGGAGACCTCCGCGGCGAGCAGGTCGCCGATCTCGCCGGCGCGGGCGATCGGGTCGGGCGCGGTGACGAGGTCGTCGGCGGCGACGCACAGCACGATCGCGTGCAGCGGCTGGTCGCGCTTGCTCAGCAGCTTGAGCTCCGCGAGCCACGACTTGCGCAGGTCCTCGCGGTGCGCGAGCGCGTGCGGGACCTCGACGAACACCGCCTGGCCCGGCGCGCTGAACAGCCGCGGGCGGTCCTCCGGGGCGGCGCTGGCGTCGGCGCCCTTGACCGGGCCGTTGTGGTCGTACTCCGGCAGGCGCTTCGGGTGCGGCGCGCCGAGCAGGCGCGTCTTGCCGTGGCCCTGCAGGCCGAGCACCGCCACCCACGGCGCGTCGAGGCGGGCGCTGACGAGGCGCGGCCGCGCCGGCGCGGTCGACCGCTGGTGGCGATCGACGTGCTTCAGCGTGGCCGCGACGTCGCGCAGCCGGTTGGCGAAGTCGAGCTGCTCCTGGCTGGCCTTCGGGTTGGCCTTGTCGACCGCCGCCTTCTTGGCGCGCAGGAAATTGATGAACGTGACGATGCCGGCGATGATGACGACGACCGCCATCAGCGCCGCCGTCCACCACACGTACTCCTGCGGCAGCTTGAGGTAGCGGACCGCGGCGACCATCGCGGCGATCGCCGCGCCGGCGATCGTCAGGACGTAGATCATCCCCTTCACGGCACGCCCTCCTGCAGCCGACCAGCCAGCGCCTCGGCGTCCTCGGACAGCTCGCTCTCGTAGCCGCACAGCAGCGCGACCGAGAACAGCAGCGCGATCGCGCCGATCCAGACCGCGAGGTTACTGGTGCGACCCGGACGCTTCCACTCGGCCTCGGCCGGGGGCGGCAGGCCGTCCTCGAGCGCGAGCCGGTCCTTCAGCTTGTCGCCGACGCGGCGGCACAATTCGTCGAAGCCCCGCTCGTTCGAGCGCGCGACGTACTTGCCGCGGAACCCGAGGAACAGGCAGGTCGCGTACACCTGCAGCACGTCGAGCGCGTCCTCGTCGTCGCGGCGGGCGCCGAGCAGCTTCTCGAGGTGGACGAAGAAGTTCTCGCCGGCCCGGACCTCGTTGAAGTAGTCGCGCTGCAGCAGGTGGTCGACCCAGAAGTCGGCGACCGGCCCCGGCGTGGCCTGGGCGACCTCGTCGATGAAGGCGACCAGCGCGTACTTGATGAGCCGGGCGTTCTCGGCCCCGAACCCGGCCTTGCGCGCCGCGGCCTCGGTCGCCTCGACCTGGTCGACCGCGCTGCGGTGGAGCGTCGCCACGTCGGTGACGCCCTCGGGCTGCTGCAGCAGGAGCGCGTGGTCGAAGCAGACCCGCGTCACCTCGTAGATCCGGTGCATGCGCTAGTCCTCCCGCGCCAAGATCCCCATCAGCGTGACCTTGGCCCGCCGCGGGTCGTAGGGCGGCTTGATGTAGATGGCGATGGTCCGCTCGTTGAGGATCTCGCGCCAGTGCGGGTCGTCGGTGGTCACCATGAAGTAGACCTGCCGCGGGCGGATCGGGATCTCCGGCGGCGGGCGGTGGGCCGTCTTCAGCGGCACGCCGAGCACGTTGTTCTTGACGACCAGCGGGATGCGCTTCCAGCTGGCGATCTTGGCCAGCTCCGGCACCTCGTTGGCGACCTGCTGCTGCTCGCCCTCGGCCTCGACCGCCAGCACCCACTGCGTGCAGCGCTGCAGCCGGTCGTCGCGCAGCTCGCCGATCCACGAGTTGTCCTGGCGGGCCCGCAGCGGCACCGTCACGAACGCCTCCTGGATCACGAGGCCGAGCAGGCGCTTGATCTCGCTGGTCAGCTTGCCGAACGCGCTCTGCAGGTCGTTGTACTGGAACGCCGGCAGCTCGGCCGGGTCGCCCTCGGAGGAGAACGTCATCAGCGCGCCGCACAGCCGCGACAGCTCGACGTACACCGGCCACGGCGAGGTCGCCGGCGCCTCGCTGAAGTGCTTGAGCACCGGGATCGCGCCGCTCAAGGTCTGCAGGAACAAGTAGCGGGTGATGTCCTGGGCGTTGAACTCGATGCGCACGCCGTCGCGGGTGCGCCGCTCCTCGGCGAGGCGGCGCCGCTTGGTCACCGACAGGCTGAGCAGGTCCTGCAGCGAGGCGAGCAGCGCCGGCGCGGCGCCGATCGCCAGGCACGGCGGGATGTACTCGTCGTTGAGGCGGAAGCCGCCGGTCTCGTCGCGCACGATCTCGGCGACCTTGATCGCCGCGTAGTCGTCGCGCGGCTCGCTGCCGAACAGCAGCACCAGGTTCGGCTCGCTGAACTGCAGCTCGCGCTCGCTGCGGGCCAGCGTCAGGTCGAACACGTTGCGCGTGACCGTCTTGTAGCGCTGCAGCCCCGCGGTGACCTCGGCGCCGGCGTAGTTGGCCACGCCCTCGCGCAGGGTCGGCAGGGCCAGGAACACCTCGACCGAGCGCATGCTCGGCGGGAACGCCGGCCCGATCGGGCGGCTCGCCGGGCGGCTCTGGCTGGTCGCCTCGAACATCACGGCGGTCCCGTCGGGCAGGACGCCGCGGAAGGAGGTCAGCGCCAGCTGGCCCGCCTTGATCGCGCCGGCGTCGAACGAGATCGCCGCGACGCCCCAGGACAGCGCGGTCATCGCCCCCAGCCGCGCCGCCAGGTTCTGCTCGTGATACAGGTCCTGCTGCTGCATGTGCTGCGGGCACAGCAGCATCCCCTCGTTCCACACGGGTCGTCCGCTCAGCATCGCGTAATCCTCTCAGTCCTAGCGTCCGGGCAGCTTCGGGGCGGTCGGCGCCGTCGGCTTCGACGGCATGCTCGGCGCCGACGGGGCGCTCGGGGCCGACGGGGTCGTCGGAGTCGTCGGGGTCTTCGGCACCTGCGGCGTCTTGGGCACCTTGGGCACCTCGGCCTTCTTTTTCTTCTTCTTCGGCTTCTTCTTGGCGGTCGACGGCGCCGCGCACACGGTCTCGAAGGTCGACAGCTCGAAGCCCGACGGCGCGAACGCCCCGCCGGACAGCTCGCTGCGCTCGAGCGAGACGTACAGGCACGGCAGCGTCGGCTCCTCGTCCTCGGCCACGGCGGCGCACTGGTCGTCGCGGGTGTTCGGCGGCACCGCCATCGAGGTGTACCAGGCCGAGCCGATCTTCTCGCGGAACTGGGCCACCACGACCAGGTGCGTGGTGTTCGGCTTGAGCGCGATCGTCATCTTGTCGCGCGTCAGCTTGTCGGCCGTCGACGGGTAGGCGACCAGCTCGCGCTTGTCGACGAACTCGTCGCCGAACACCTTCTCGCCCTCGGTCGCGATCGCGTCAGGGTCGAGCGGCTGGTCGAGGCTGGTGATGCCCTTCAGCTGGTACACCACCAGCGTCGTCGGCCACGACTCGCCGCCCTCGCCGACGTTGACGACGTCCGACACCTGGATCAGCGCCTGTACGGCCGGCTGCGCCTCGCACGGCGGCTTCGACTCGTCACCGGCCCGGCAGCCGAACGCCGCCGCGGCCAACACCAGCGCCGCGGGCCACACGACCGCCGACGGCACCCTTCCCTCGCGCCCTGTCACAGCGGCGAAGGTAGCAGAAACCGCCGCAGCTCTAGCAGAACGATTCGCCGTGCTCGTTGCCGCTCACGGGGTCGCACGGGCGCTCGCGCATCACACCAGCGTGGGCGTGACACCGGTCGACTGCAGCGGCGACTCGTCGTCGGCGCGCGCGAACAGCTCGACGAGATCGCCGCGGCGCAGCTCGGCCACCTGCGCGACGATATCGCGCCCCGACAGCGAGCGACGCAGCGCCACCACCACGTCGAAGCAGCCCGCGACGTAGGCCCGCAGGTGCGTCGGATCGGCGCCCGCCGACGTCAGCGCCAGCGTCGCCTGCATCCGCTCGAGCCCGACCTCGACGTTGTCGGCCGCCAGCGCCGCGATCGTCGCGCCGCCGGGGCGCCTCGCCGTCGCGCACAGCTCCGCGACCTCGACCCCGCCGACGTCCTGCACGAACAGGAAGTCGGGTCGCATCCGCGCCGCGCTGCGCACCGCCGCCGAGGCGTCGCGGCCCGCGTCGAGGACGATCGCCCGGCTCGCCAGCGCCGCCGCCACCGGGCCGCGGTGGACCACGACCACTCGTGCGTCGCCGGGCAGCTCCATCGCCATCGCCCCGAGCAGCGCGCTCGCGTCGGCGCGGGTCGATGCGCACACAAGGAAATTGAGGCGCTGCCGCAGCGCCGCCGCCAGCATCTCGGCGGCCGCGGGCGACAGCGTCTTGCGCTCGCCGAGCTGCGACAGCGACAGCGTGTCGCCCGCCGCGCGGGTCAGCACGAGGATCGGGCCGGCGGCGGCGATCGGTCGCCCGACGGCGTGGACGGCCACGCCTGCCTCGGTGACGCCGTCGACGATCGGCGCGGTCGCGGTGGTGCGGGTGCCGATCAGCCGCTCGAGCGCCAGGTTCACCGCCTGCTCGCACGAGAAGCGGGCCGGGTGGCGCGAGCGCTGCTCGCCGCGGCGGACCTCGATGTGACTCGCGCCGGCGACCAGCACCTCCGACACCGCGGGGTCGGCGAGGATGTCGTCGAGGGGACCGGTGCCCGCGACCTCCTGCGCCAGCCAGTCGATCCACTGCCGGCGCTGACGCGGGTCGGCCATCGTCAGCGTGCGCTCGACGATCTCGCGCGCGGCCGCGAGCGCGCGGACCCGCGCCTGCGGCCCCGGGGGCTCGCCGAGCAGCGCCTCCGACGTCTGGCGGAACGCCAGCGCGAGCGCGTCGTCGAGCGTGCGCGGCGGCTCCGGGTCGGGCTCGGTGCGGCGCGGGGCCACGGCCGTGCGGCGCATATCCGCGCCGTAGGGGCGGGCCGGCACGTCGGCGGCCGGCTCCGGCGAGATCCGGAACGAGCCGCTGCCCGGCGGGCCGACCTGCTCGACCACGCGCACGGGCACGTCCTGCGCCGCGATCGGATCGGCGGGCGTCGGCTCCGCCGAGCCGAGCAGCAGATCCGGCGGCTCGCCGATCGGCTCCGGTCCGCCATGGAACTCGTCGTACTCGGCCGGCGGCTCGCCGTACGCCTGCGGGTCCTCGAAGTCGGGGCCCGCCGAGTACGACTCCTGGACCTCGTGGCCCTCCTCGGCCCGCTCGAAGTGGAGCGTGAACACGCCGATGTCGACGGCGTCGTGCGGCGCGAGGACCACCGGTCCGCGCACCATCTCGCCGTTGACGAAGGTGCCGTTGGTCGAGTTGTTGTCGACCAGCACGATGCCCTCTTCGTTCTCGATCACGCGGGCGTGGACGCTCGACACGCGGTTGTTCGGCAACACCACGTGGTTGCGGTCGACGCGACCGACCGTGATCTGCGGCAGCGTGAACTCGTGGACCTCGTCCTGGCTGGAGTCTTGGCGGCGGATCGTGACGCGGATCATCAGAGGTTGCTCCCGCGCGCGCGCGGCGGTCTGCTCGACATGATTGACTCGAGTCGGGCGGGAAGGTAAGGCCTATGGTACCCATGAGCCAGGTGGAGCGGCACATGAATCTGCGGGCGCCTTCGAACTCCGACCTTCGAGGCAAGCTCGCCTGGTGTCGACCCCTCGCGGTGCTCCTCCTCACGGCTCTGAGCGTGAGCGCATGCGCTCGCCGGCTCGATCTCACTCCCGGCGAGCTCGGACGCATCAAAGAGAAGGACTCCGAGCTCAAGACCCTGCGCGTGGTCCCCAACAAGAAGCTCATCTCGATCTACCGCGAGTCGTCGGTCAATCAGAGCTACGACGTCACCAAGCGCAAGATCACCGAGCGCGGCGCCTACCGCCCGCTCGAGCGCATCATCGGCAAGAACACCCCCGGCAAGGTGGTCGCCACCACCGAGCAGAACGGCATGCCGGTGCTGTGGGTCAGCTTCGACAACGAGTGCGAAGACACCGCCTGCAGCTACGCCTTCGCCCAGACCGAGCTCGATCGCTACACCCTCATCAAGGTCCCCGACCGCGAGAAGTACGACGAGCCGATCAGCTACCGCCGCAACACCTTCAAGCGCAACCAGCTGCGCTACACCAAGCAGCGCTCGCTCGCCGAGGCCAACGAGGTGTTCGCCGTGGTCCGCAAGTCCGGCAAGGTCCTCACCATCGACCTGCAGATCCGCAAGGACACCTACCGCCCGACCCGCTCCGCCGTCGAGCGCGCCGGCGGCGCGGACTGAACCTGTCCGCGAGGACAGCTCGCACCCGGCCCGCGCGGTCGCCTGACCGTCGAGTCGGGTGCCCGCGCGTCCGCAACGGCCCGGACAGCTGCCCGCGGCGAACCTCGCGCGACAGATCTGCTCCCTCGCCGAACCGCCCGTCCCGGCCACGCGGCGAACCGCAGTTCGTCGATGACGCGCCGTTCGCCTCGCCGTCGCGGCCGAGCGAATCCCCGCGCCGCTGCTGCCCTCCCCGACCGTCCCCGGCGGTCCGGTGTTCTCCAGCCTGGTGCGTGTCCTTTTCGACATGTTCGAAGGGACACCGATGCTCCACGACCCGCTCCCCGCGCCGATGCAGCGAGCGTGGACGGAGCGGCCGCATCGACGGCCACCACGCCGCGTCGCTCGGCGCCCCTGCCGGTCGCGCACCCCGTCAGGGGTCGACGCGGTAGCGCTCGATGAACGGCCCGCGGTCGTCCGACGCGTCGTCCTCGGTGCCGTTGTCGTCGAGCCACAGCGAGACCAGCAGATCGACCGTGCCGTCCTCCTGCTTGTCGGCGAAGATCCCCGCGGGCTCGAGGTCGAGCGGAAACTCGACCGCCTCGGCCCCGCGCGTGCGACCGACCTGCGGATGCACCACCAGCTTGCGCGCCTGCGGCAGCGCGTACACGAGAGCCGGGTAGCCGCTCGCGTCGAGGTCGAGCAGCACGAGGTGGACGTAGTAGACGGGCGGGCCGAACGGCGAATTCGTCTGCGTCGGGCCTGCGTCGGTCCAGGCGGCGATCGGGGTGAAGGCGCCGCCGGTCTCGCCGCGCGCGACGGCGAACTCCCCTGGCTGCTGCCCCTCCCCGGCGACGAACGTGGTCGCCGCGCCGACGAGGTCGACGACCCCGTCGCGATCGACGTCCTGCGCCAGCACCGTCGCCGCCATCGACGGCAACACCGGCGCGTCGGTCAGCGTCCCCGGTGAGAGCACTCCCTGCGCATCGCTTCGCATCGACCACACGCGCCCGAACCCATCGACGAGCACGAGGTCGTCGCGCCCATCGCCGTCGAGATCGACCACCACGGTGACAATGTTGTCCTGCGCCGCGAACGGCCGGAGGTCGAGCTCTTGGTCGAGCTCGAAGAGCTGCCCCGGCGGCGAGTCCGGCTTCACGCGGAACACGTAAGCTCGGTGGAGGTTGGGCGCGAACACCAGCTCCGTCGCCCCGTCGCCGTCGAAGTCGGCGAACCCGCCGTCGAACCGGTTCTCCGGCTCGTCGAACTCGATGTCGTACTCCCAGAAGAGCGACAGCTCGTAGTCGAACCGGTACTCGGGGCGTGTGTGCGGCACGATGCCGCCGAACGCGGCCGACGTGACGTCGTACGACCAGTACTCGTACTGCATGAACGCCAGCAGGTCGGTGAAGCCGTCGCCGTCGAAGTCCCGCCCGCTCGCGCGGTAGACCGAGTGATCGAGGCCATCCTCACCGAGGAAATCCCCCTGGTGCAGCAGATCCCACGACCTGGCGCGCTCCTGTGCCAACAAATAACGACCGCCGAGCCCGCCGCCGTCGGCGTAGTAGTCACGCGCACCGTCTCCATCGAAATCGCCCGCGACGAGCACTCCTGCGCCGAATGCCGCCGGCTTCCGCTCGACCTTGAGACAGACCTCGCCGTCGACCGGGATACCGTCGCCGCAATGTGGGAACGACGATGGCGCCATCTCGTCGCCGCAGGCCAGGACGAATCCAAGGACCCCGAGCAGCGTATGCCGCTGGGCCCGTCCTCTCCCCGGCGCGTGTCCGTCGCCGCCGATGACAGAGCACGGCCTCGGCGTCGCCCACGGAGGACGGCGGCGCCATCTGCCAGTATCGATGTTTGCGCGAGCCCGCGGCACATCCGCCTCCTGCGCCCGTCAGGGCCACAGGAGTGGAGCACGCATGCACCACGCCGGCCCACCCGCCCGCGTTGCGTTGCCACGCGGACCCGCGTTGGGTGCCCCAACGCGAATCGCCTGCCCTCTGCCTAATCGCCGGCGGGCACCTGCGTCATGTTCTCGAGCCGGGTGCGGGTCCAGGCGCTGCGGGGGGCGATGAACACCCCGTCTTTGAACACCAGCGGGCGCTTCTCGGCGGCGTCGATGCGCTCCTCGCAGGGCGTCGCGGTGTTCTTGGGGTCGCAGTCCTTGCTGCGGATCGTCTCGTCGACGATCGGCACGCCCTTCTCGAACTTGAGCATGCGGACCAGGTCGTAGCGGCGGATCCACCCGTCCTTGAGCGTCAGCTCGAAGTGGTCGGACAGGAGGAAGCGGGCCGGGCCGATGTCGACGCCGTCCTCGATCATCGGCGCGCTGACGAAGCGCTGCTCGACCAGCGGCAGCAGCTGGGCCTCGCGCGAGCACGGCTTGTTCGTGCCCTGCTCTTTGGGACAGGTCTCGCTCTCGACCACCAGCACCTTCGCGTCCTCGCCGAGCGGCTCCAGGCGCAGGCGGGCGCGCTGGGCGGGGGCCTGGACGCTGCCGATCCCGCGGACCTCGAGGCCGCGCTCGACCCACCGGACCAGCGCGACCGGGCCGAGCGCGTCGCCGTTGCCGAGGTCCTGGATCCGCGCCCACACCAGCAGCGCGCCGTCCTCGCCCTGCGTGAACGTGACGTCGGCGTCGGTGAGGCGGCGCTTGTCGAGCGGGCGCGCGGCGGCCCGCGGGTCGTCCTTGAGGTTCTCGGGCCAGGTCACCGCGATCGGCCGGCCGCTGCACTCGCGCGGCTCGTCGGGCGGCTCCATCGCCATGCGGTTGAAGTTGCGGACCAGCACCGAGTACCACACGTCGACCGGCAGGGTCTGGGTGTCGGCCTCGCTGGCGCGCTCGGCCGCCACCATCGACGGGCAGATCGGCAGGTCGCGCTCCTTCGGCTTGCAGGCGCCGGCGGCGAGGAGCAGCGCCGTCCCGGCGAACATCGTCATCATCGACCTACGCATCTTCGTCCTCCTCGGCGTCTTCGTTCGACTGCACGCGGATCCCCGCGCGCGCCAGCTCCTCGCGGATCGCTCGCCCGGCCGCGCTGCGGAACACCCGGCCGAGGCCCTCGTCGCCGTCGCCGAACACCGACTCGTAGCGCTCCTCGAAGCGGCGCCACAGCGCGCCCGCGCGGGTCGGCCAGGTCGCCGTCACCGAGCGCTCGATCTCCCGCGGCGACAGCGTCTCGCCGACCTTTTGCCCGCCGCCGACCGCCCCGCGCAGCGCCCCGCGCAGGTGGGCCATCGCCGCCGCGAACACCTCCGCCAGCTGGTGCGCCCGCTCCTCGCGGGTGGCGCGCCAGTCGAGCAGGTAGCGCAGCAGGTCGGCCTCCGACTCGGCGATCAGCAGCGGGTTGTCCTCGCCCTCGATGCGCACCCCGAGCTCGCTGCCCTGGCGGTGCATCAGCTCCTGCAGCTCGACGGTGGCGACCGCGAAGGCCCGCAGCGCGGCGACGCAGCGCTCGAGGAAGCGGCGGGTCTCGTCGACGTTGCCGGGCGCGCGCAGACCCTCGAGCACCTGCTCGGCGGCCTGGGCGACCGCGCCGAGCTCGGCCTGCTGGTAGAACTCGGCGCCGCCCTGGTCGAGCGCGGCCGGGCCGTCACCTGACCCGAAGGACAGGGGCGGGAACTCGCGCTGCAGGAGCAGCGCCTCGCCGCGGTCGCGCCCCGTCGACAGCTCGGCCATCGCCGCCGAGAACGCCGCGTCCCAGGCCGCGTGGCCCTCGCGGAGCTTCTCGTACATCGGCCGGAGGCGCAGGATCGCCTGGTGCAGCCGCGACAGGTTCATCTGCTGCGTGCCGCCCTCGACGAGCAGCGACGGCGGCTCGTCGCCGTCGCCGAGCTCGCCCTGCGCCGACCGGCGGTCGCGCATGTGCAGCTCGTCCGGCGGCGTCGGCCCGGGCGCGGACCCGCGGGGACGGGCGCCGCGCGGAGCTGGCTCTTCGAGCAGGTCGGGCGGGCCGTCCTGCTGTTGTTGCTGCTGGGCGCCCTCGACCTTGTGCTCGAACAGCAGCTCGACCGGGCCGATGCTGATCTTCACGCGGCCGCGGACCTCGACGCGGCCGCCGGAGGCGACGCGCTGGCCGTCGACGGTGAGGCCGTTGGCGCCGCCGAGGTCCTCGACGCGGGCCCCGCGGGCGTCGAACTTGGCGACCGCGTGCCACGACGACACGAACTTGTACGGCAGGTGGAGCTCGTTGCCGGGGTCGCGGCCGATCCGCACCGGGGCGCGCTGGAACTCGTGGCGCTTCTGCCGGTGCTCCTCGGTGTCGATCACGGTGACGACCAGGCTGAACTTCGGGACCTGTCCTTTGATCACGCCGCCCCCTCGCGCCGCTTGCCCATCGGCACCGCCATGCGGGTGGTGAGGCCGGCTTGCTTGCTGCGGGCCAGCCACAGATCGTCGGCCAGCCGGCGCTCGCCGAGGCGGGCCGGCGGGTACGTCATGTCCTGGATCTCGAGGATCATGTCGAGGTGGAGCGGCTCGTCGAGGAAGGTATCGAGCACCTCCGCGGCGCGCTCGTAGGCGCGGCCGCCGGGCGTGAACTCCTTGTAGTTGTCGCCCGACAGCGGGCCGACGACCACCCGCGCCGCGCCGGAGCGGTGCATCACGCTGGTGCCGAGCACCGCCGTCGCGCCGACGCCGGCCGTGGCCCCGCCGAGGCGCGACCACTCGGCCGGGTCGATCGGCATCCACTCGCCGGTGAACGGCTCGCAGCGGATCGTCGCCGTCCCGAGGCAGTCGTCGAGGGCGATCCGCAGCGCCGCCTCGAGCATCTGCGGCGAGCGCACGCCCGAGGCCAGCACCGGCGCCAGGCGCAGCACCTGGCCGACCGACAGCGCCCGCGCCCGCTCGCCGACCCCGAGCAGCGCCAGCACGCGCAGCGTCCACGGGTCCTTGCCGTCCTCGCGGAAGCCGCCCGGGTAGTCGAGCTGGCGCACCCCGCGGTACAGCAGGCTGAGCAGGCGGTGGTGGAACAGGCCGAGCACCCCGCGCACGACCTCGCCGTGGTCGTCGTCGCGATCTGCCTCTTCGGCCATGTGCAACGGCAGCGGCGTGGCCGCGCCGGTGAGGCCGAAGAAGTCGGCGACCAGGCGGGCGCGCAGGCCGTCGGGGCCGCGCTCGAGCTTCACCGACTCGACCTCCGCGCGCAAGAACCCGAGCCCCGGCGAGTGGCCGAGCAGCACCCGCTCGTCCTGGAAGCGCTCGCCGGCCCCGAGCTCGCCGCCGCCGGTGGCGGCGGTCAGCACGTCGACGGCGGTGAAGAAGTCGACCACGCCTGGCGCTTCGGCCAGGCGCTCGGCCCACGACTCCGCCGTCTCCTTCACAGGCCGATCTGCACGGGCCACGCGAACTCCGCCTTGGAGGGGACCAGGGTGATGACGACCTCGCTGGCCGCGTTGAGGCTGACGAGCGAGCCGAACAGGGCGTTGAGCACCGCGCCGAACACGAACGCGTTGCCGGCCGAGGGGAAGCCGGTCTCGTCGAGCTCGATGCGGGTGCGGACCGCCCGGATCGGGATGCCGTAGACCAGCCGCGTCACCGTCTCGCGCTGCAGCCGGCGCACCGACTCGATCTGGCGCTCGTTGCCGCGGCCGATCTGCACGTTGCCGAGGCCCTGGAGGTTGTAGAGGCCGAGCAACGCGCGCAGCGCCTCGACCTCCACCAGGCCGCGCTGGCCGATCGCCAGGTGCGACAGCATGCGCCACAGCGCCTCGGAGCCGAGCGGCACGCGGATCGGCGCGGTCACCTGGGTGATGTTCTCGTAGCCGCGGAACATCGCGCCCGGGGTGGTCTCGGTGATCTGGCCCGGCTGCAGCTCGCGCGGCAGGCCGCGGTTGGTGCACACCAGCTCGATCGACACCGACTCCTCCTGCGTCGGCGCCGACCCGGCCGGCTCGTCGAGGGTGATGTACGTGTCGACCCCGTCGTCGATCGCCTCGACCCGGCGCAGCGAGTAGTGCGGCGTCGAGCGGGCCGCGCCGGCGTGGGTGAAGCGGTAGAACGGCAGGAACTGGCGCCGCGTGTTGGTCGCGCGGCCGACCCCGGTCACGCCGCGGACCTCGTAGACCTCCATGTGGCGCGGGTCGACGCCGTCGGCCCGCAGCAGGTGCTCGCGCTCGAGCGGCGAGTACTGCACCGGCTCGGCCGCGACCTCGAACAGGTTGACGGCCGGCGTGCAGTGGAGGCGGAACGTGTCCTTGCCGACCTGGGTCGGCAGCGGCGGCGGGCGCTCGAACTCGAGGCGCAGCGTCAGCTCGTTGGTGGTCAGCTTGACCTTCTCGAGCCCGAGCAGGTCGAAGAAGTGGTACTTCTCCGGCAGCGTGAAGTACTCGAGGATCGCGCGGTAGCCGGTCGGCGCGGTGTCGGGCCACGGGAACACCGCGGTGTCGCGCGACAGCCCGACCAGCTCGACCGCCTTGGCCCCGAGCTGGACCGTGCCCCCCTCGCCCTCGCCGGTCTTGGCGGTCGCGCCGGTGAAGTGACGCGACAGCCACATCATCAGCGTCGCCGGCAGCGACGGCTCGCGGTGGTGGAGGAAGAACCGCAGCCGCTCGCACTCGGCCAGCACGCCCTTGCCGGTCTCCGACAGCCGCAGCGTGATCTTGATCGCCGGGCGGGCCGCCACCGAGTCGTCGAGCGACGCGTCGACCACCTCGACCGGCGCGAGGTCGACGTCCCAGCACGTGCGGAACTTGCAGGCTGTCCCTTCGACCAGGCGTGACTGCAGCACCCGCCCCTTGGCCACCCGGTGGCGGTTCCGCAGCGCCCGCATGTTGGGCTGGAACTCGACGATCGTCGCCGCCGGCAGCGGCCGCAGGTAGTGCGGCAGCAGCAGCTCGGCGAGCCCGTGGACGATGCTCGGCGCCACCGCGTCCATGCGCGCGCGGATGCCGGCGGCCTGGAACGCGAACGCCTCGATCAGCCGCTCGACGTCGGGGTCGCTGCTGCGCTCCTTGAGCAGGCCGGCGGTGGCCGGGTTGGCCTCGGCGAACGCGCGCGCCATCTCGGTGATGAACGCGAGCTCGCTCTTGTAGTAGTGCGAAAAGCTCATCGCCGCCTCACCGCCCCGAGACCTGGATCTTGCCGGTCGACGTCATCTCGGTGCGCACGCGGAACACCCCGCGCTGGGCCCCGCTGGCCAGCCGCGCCGACACCTCGAACGCGATCATCAGCGTGTCGCCGCTCGGGACCGGGTGGACCGAGACGTTGCGCAGGCGCGGCTCGTACTTGAGGATCGTCGCGCGGATGCTCTGCTGCAGCACCTGCGTCGCCTCGGGGAAGTTGTGGACGACGTCGGCGAAGTCGACGATGCCGAAGTCGGGCGCCGACAACGACTCGCCGCAGCGCGTGTTCAGCAGCTCCTGCAGGTGCGTCACGATCGACTCGAGCTCGCCGATCCGCTGCCCCCCCGTCGACAGCCGCGCCAGCAACCCGCGGCGCGGCGCTCTCGGGCCCGACCCCTGGCTCGTGGAATTCATCGGCCTGCTCGATCCCCCCGTCGCGCGCGACGCCGCGCCTCACCGGCCCGGCGGACTGCGACGATAGCAGGCGGGCGGGGCCGCGGACCAGACGGCACCGGCCTCGCGGCCCCGCCCCCGCGCGCGCATGCGAGCGCGCGCGGCGGACGCCCGCCCCCGTCGCATGACTGATCGGACAGGTTTGAAAAGACATCCGCGGCCGCGGGCCGAGGCGACGCGGCGCCGTGACTCTGGGGGAACCCGCGGGAGCGGGCCCGCCCCGACCTGCGTCCGCGCCTGCTCGCGGCGACGACGCGGACGCGCGGGCGCGCCTCGGCGGGGCCCCTCGTGGATCTCCTCGCACGCGGCCTCGCGCGTCACGGGGAGGCGAGGGCCGCGCTGGTGCGGGTCCACTGCTTCGCCGCCGCGATCTCGGCCGCCGTCCGCCGGTCGTGGGACGGCGTCGCGGTGGCCGACCAGCCGGCCGCGACCAGCAGCGCCACGATCTCGGCCGCCTCCGCGTCGCTCGTGCCGCGCTGCACCGCCTCCCACACGGCCGTCTCGCCGTTCGGGCAGGCGTCGGGCGTGACCCCGTGGGCCAGCGCCGTGCGCACGAACGCCAGGCTGCGGCCGACCAGCGCGCAGCGGCGATGCGAGGGCGCGCGGGTCGAGTCGCGCATGTCGGCCCCCGCGGCGAGCAGCAGCGCCAGCGATTCGTGGTTGTCGTACTGGGCCGCGCGTCCGACCGCCTGGTCGAGCGCCGCCCGATCTGGCCCTTTGGCCAGCTCGGCGCGGACGTCGTCGAGGTCGCCGTCGGTCGCGTAGTAGGCCAGCATGCTGCCGTAGGTGTGCGTGAGCGCCAGGATCTGCAGCCCGCGGAACGCCGCCGCCAGCAGCAGCGCCGCGCCGGCGAGGATGCCCGCGCGCACCAGCGGCCGCCCCTTCGCCGCCGCGAATTTCCGCCGCACCAGCCCGCCGAACAGCGTCAGCCCGGCGATCAACACCCCGACGGCCGCCAGCCCGACGACCCCGTCCCAGTCGCGCGGCAGCGCGGTGTCCGTGCCGTACACCTGCAGCTTCAGCTCGAGCGCGAACGCCACGTTGATCGCGCTGAGCAGCGCCACCAGCAGGCAGCCGCCGCCGATCAGCAGCGCCAGCGTCGCGAGGATGCCCGTCTCCTGCCGGCCGTCCGCCATCGCCTCAGCATCGCCGATGTCGCCGCCGCCGGGAAGCCTCCGCGCATGCGCGAGAGGACATGTCTAAAAGAACACATTACATGTCCCTCCGGACATCCGTCGAATCACCGCCGCGGCCCCAGCGTCGGCGCCCCGTAATAGAACCACACCGCCAGCAGCGAGTCGGCGACGGCGCACTGGGCCGACGACGTCGGCACGAACGGCACGATCGGCCGGCCCCACAGGTGATGCGCGACGTCCCAGCCGACGTGCATCAGCCAGGCCGCGGCGATCCAGCGGTACGACGCCAGCCCGCGGAAGGCGACGTAGGTGGCGGCCGCGGTGTACGCGAACTCCCACCCGCCGAGCCCGCCGCCGAGGTAGGCCGCGCCCGCGCCGGCGACGAAGATCGCCATGAACTGGCGGCGCGTCGGCTCGCGCAGGCGCGAGGCCAGCAGCACGAACGCGAAGGCGACCGCGACCGCGAGGGCCGCGTCCTGAACGGTACACTCGTGGGACATCGCCGCCAGCGTGCCCGCGGGGCCGGGCGCGGGCCAGCGGCGAAGACGCCAACTGTCGCCCGGATCCGGCCAACCTGCGCGGTTGACGGGCGGCGGCGAACCTCTACTCTCGTCGCTGGTGGATCCGGCCTCCGACCGCGAGCTCGTCGACGCCTGGCGCGAGGGCGACCGCGCGGCCGGCCACGCGCTGTTCGACCGCTACTACGAGCCCGTCGCCCGCTTCTTCTTCAACAAGGTCGACGGCGACGTCGCCCGCGACCTGATCCAGCGGACCTTCCTCGGCTGCATCGAGGGCCTGGCGGCCTTCCGCGGCGACGGCGAGTTCCGCAGCTGGCTGTTCGGCATCGCTTACCGCCAGCTGTGCCGCCATTACCGCGGCCGCGTCGGCGAGCGCGCGGTCGTCGACTTCGAGCAGCTCTCGGTCGCCGACTGGCAGCCGTCGCCGAGCCAGCACGCCGCCTCGGGGCAGGAGCTGCGGCTGCTCCTGGCCGCGCTGCAGCGCCTGCCGCTCGACTATCAGGTCGTGCTCGAGCTGCACTACTGGGAGAGCATGACGACCGACGAGATCGCCGCGGCGCTGGGGCTGCCGCCGGGCACGGCCCGCTCGCGGGTGCGACGCGGCCGGCAGCTGCTCGAGGAGAGCCTCGCCGCCGCCGCCCGGTCGCCCAACCTCGTCGAGAGCACGCTCGCCGGGCTCGAGCGGTGGATCGCCGCCGTGCGCGCGCACGTGCGCGGGGCCGGGCGATGAGCGCGGCCGCGCCCTGGCCGGCGGTGAAAAAAAATCGCCGCGACCTTAAGCAAGCCGGCCTGCTCGCGGAACCACCGCGCCGGAGACCGAGATGGCTTTGGCAGCGACTTCCCAGCAGCGACTTCACCTCGAGATGGCGGACGTGACCGCCCACGACCCGCGCGACGCGACCGGCGAGCACGACCCCGGGCCCGCGCCTCGCCTGCCGCGGCCCGAGCTCGCGAGCGACCCGGAGCACCGGGTCCACAAGGCCGCCCTCGCCGCCGAGCTGTTCGACCGGCCCGCCGAGGCGGTGCGCGTCGGCCCCTACCGGATCTGCCGCCGCCTCGGGCAGGGCAGCATGGGCACGGTCTACCTCGCCGACGACGAGCGCCTCGGGCGGCAGGTCGCGCTCAAGCTGCTGCACGAGGAGCAGTACGGGCCGCGGCTGCAACGCGAGGCCCACGCGCTGGCCCGGCTGTCGCATCCCAACGTCGTCCAGGTGTTCGAGGTCGGGGTCGCCGGCGGTCGCGCCTTCGTCGCCATGGAGTACGTGCCCGGGCAGACGCTGCACGCCTGGCTGCGCGCGCGCCCGCGGCCGTGGCGGGAGGTGCTGGCGGTGCTGATCGACGCGGGTCGCGGGCTTCAGGCCGTGCACGCCGCCGGCCTCGTCCACCGCGACTTCAAGCCCGGCAACGTCGTCCTCGGCGACGACGGGCGGGCCCGCGTGTTCGACTTCGGCCTGGCCCGCTCGCTCGGCGAGGCCGCCGACGCGCGTACGGCCGGCTTCGCGGGCCACCAGCCGCTGACCGCCCTGACGCAGACCGGCGGGGTCGTCGGCACGCCGGCGTACATGGCCCCCGAGCAGTTCCACGAGCACGTCCACGACGCGCGCAGCGACCAGTTCAGCTTCTGCGTCGCCCTGTTCGAGGCGCTGTACGGCGTGCGCCCGTTCGACGGCCCGACGCTGCGCGACCTCTACCAGGCGCTCCAGCGCGGCCGCCCCGTCGAGCCGCCGGCCGGCTCGCAGGTGCCCGCGTGGCTGCACGCCGTGGTCGTCCGCGGCCTCGCCCGCGACCCCGCCGCCCGCTGGCCGTCCATGACGGTCCTGCTCGCCGAGCTCGGCCGCGACCGCGACCGCGCCCGTCGCCGGTGGTTCGCCGGCGCCTGCCTCGGCCTCGGCGCGCTCGCCCTCGGCCTCGTCGTCCCGCTCGCCCAGCAGCACCGCCACCGGCGCGCCTGCGAGGCGGCGGCCGACGCCGAGCTCGCCGAGGTGTGGCGCCCCGAGGCCCGCGCGGCCGTCCTGCGCGCGCGGGGCATCACCGCCGCGCGGCCGCTGGGCCGCGAGCTCGAGCGCGCGGGCCAAGAGATCGAGGACGAGGCCGAGCGCTGGCGAGACCGCCGGATCGAGGGCTGCGTCCGCCCGCCCGCCCGGGTGGCCGATGCGACCTGGCTGCAAGGACAGATGCAGCGCTGCTTCGACGCCGCTCGCCGCGACCTCGCCACCAACCTCGCCGTCGCCGGCGAGGCGACCGGGCCTCGGCCCGACCGTCGCTTCTTCTACGGCTCGCGCCCCGAGCGTTGCCTCGACCCCGACCACCTCGTCGCCACCACCTGGTCCGACGACCCCGAGGTGCAGCGCCACGAGCAGGCCGTCCGCACCCTGCTGCTGCGCGGCGAGCAGGCCGCCGCCGCCGGAGACCTCGCGGCCGCCGAGCAGCGCTTCACCGAAGCCGTGGCCACCGCCACCGCCGACGAGGCCGCGCTCGCGCTCGCCGGCCGCGGGGCGCTCGCCCGCGTGCGATTCGCCGGCGGCGACCGGCGCGGCGCCTGGCAGGCCCTCGAGGCGGCGTTTTTCGCCGCCACGGCCGCGTCGCGCAAGCTGCCGGTCGACGAGTTCGCCGCGCTCGACCTGCAGATCGTCCGCGGCGCCGCCACCGGGGCGCCGCGCCGGCACCACCTCGCGCTGCTCGAGGGCCACGACGACCCGCCCGGCCTCGACCTCGCCGCGCTCGTGCGCCGCGCGACCATGGACCCCGCGGACGGGCCCTGGTGGCGCTCGGAGTCGATCGGCATCGAGGCCGGCTTTGCCCGCGAGATGCTGGCGCCGCTCACCGTCGCCGCCGGGGCCTGGGCCGAGCTCGGCGAGCTCGAGCTCGCCGAGGACGCCGCCCGCCACGGCCTGGCGATCGCCGCCGTCCACGCTGCGCGCCCGGCCGTCGTCCTCGACCTCGCGCTCGTCCTGGCCCGGGCCTACCTCGGCCTCGGCCTGGAAGATCGCGCCGAGGAGGCCCTCGGGGCCGCGCGCGCCGTCCTGCAGGGCACCGCCGAGCCGGCCGCGCACCATCGCCGCGGCTGGCTGCAGCTCGCCTTCGTCGAGCTCCGCCTGGCCCGCGGCGACCGCGACGGCGCGGCGCGCGAGCTGGATGTCCTCGAGGACATGTCCAAAGCGACTGCCGAACTCGACGACCGCTTCGCCCCGGCGCTCGCGCTCGCCCGCGGCCGCCTGCTGGCGAGCCAGGGCGACCCGGCCGGGGCCGCCCGCGAGCTCGCGCGCGCCCGCGAGGGTCTGGCCGCCAGCCACGGCCTCGCCCGCCTGGCCCTCGCCGACGTCCACGTCGAGGAGGCCCGCCTCGCCCTGGCCGGAGGCCGCCCGCGCGACGCCGAGGCCAGCCTGCGCGAGGCCCTGCGCGAGCGCGAGGCCCTGGTGGGTCCGGACCACGCGTCGCGCCTGGCGACCGTCGCCCTGCTCGGCCTCACGCACCACGCGCTCGGCGACTTCGCGGCCGCCCGCGACGACCTCGCCCGCGCCCGCACCCTCGTCGACGCCCGCCTCGCGGCCGCGCGAGCCCACGACGCCCGCCCCGATTCGCTGCCGCGGGCGCTCGCCCGCCTCGGCCGGCCGCCCGAGCACGGCTGGGCCTTTCGCCCCGTCGCGCACGATTCGCAGTCGCGCGATCCGGAGCTCCGCCGGCTCGCCGCGCTGCTCGAAGCCTCTGACCATTCGACCCGCCCGGCGGGGTGACGGACCGTCATTCCCCCGTCGACCGCGAATTCCGGACTGCGACGAATGCGATGACCGCCCGGTAAGCCGCCCTTCGCGGCCTCGATCGGTGCATCGGCGAGTCGTGTGATTCGCCCGCGTCACCGCACGGCCGGCGCCGAGACTGCGCCGGCGCGATCACGACTGTTACGAATCGACGTCCGCACGCGCTGCGCTGCATGACGGGGCATGACGCCCGCGAGCGCGCTCCTCCGGGCAAGGCCCGGCGCTCACGCGGCTCGTCCGCGCCGGCGCCCGAACAGCCCCTTGACGAGGGTGCCGTAGCCGCGGGTCGCTCGCCCGGCGAAGCGCCGCAGCCCGGAGCTCGAGCTGTCGTCGGGCTCGTCGTCGGGCGGCGGCTCGGTCTCGTTGGCGGCGACGAGGAGCTTGATCACCGTCGGCTCCTCGTCCGCCTCGTCCGCCGCGATCTCCGGCGCCGCACGCCAGGACGGCTCGTCCGCCTCGATCTCCACGACCTCCGGCGCCGCATGCCAGGGCGGCTCGTCCGCCTCGACCTCCGCGACCGCCGGCGCCGGCTGCGAGAACGGCTCGGACCCCTCGAGCTGCAGCCATTCGCCGAACTCTTCCTCCTCGTCGTCGTCGTCCGAGTCCTCGAGCCTGACGTCGCGGATCTCCTCCGCCTCCTCGAATTCCAGGATCTCCTCCGGCTCCGGCTCGCTCACGTTTTGCCCCCACACCGCCTCGTACACGCGCGTGTGCGAGGCGCGGACCGTGAACTGCTGCGTTTGCCGCCTGGCGCCCGCGCCGGCCAGCGACACCGTGATCTCGACCTGGTCGAACAGGTCGCCGAGGTCGAACATCGCCGCGAACTCCTCGGCCGCCTCCCGCGCGCTGTCGCACAGCAAGTACTTCTCGATCGGCCAATTCGCGGCCGAGACCCGATAGTATCGCGCGCGCTTGTGCTCTGGTTCAGTCATGGTGTTCCTTCCGGTGTCGGGGTGGACGACGGCCCCGGATCGAGGCGCGTCATTCGCCGGCGAGCGCGCATTGCCTGCACGCCTCGCGCGATCGAGACAGCGATCGAACTATCGCAGCGCGACCTGTTGTGGCCGCTCGCACGTTGCCACATTTCATTGGTGGCTCCGACTTGTCAAGTCATAATTTGCACTGGTGGCAAAATTTCGGCGTCGCCGGCGCCGACTACGCATTCGCGCGCCGACCGCCGATTGATAGGACCGCCTCGTTCGCTCCCGACATCGCCCCTGCGGCCCCGCGTGTCGGACGGGGTGCGCGCGAGACCTCGATGATCCGCCGGGAGAAATCGACCCCTCGCATCGGTCACCCGTTCGGACATTCGAGGGCCGCGCGCGCCTGTGCGTGAAATCGTCGCACCGCGCTGTAACGGGTTTCACCTGCTGGCACGACCGGGTGCCTCCCTCGCGCTCGCCGCCATCCTCGCCGGCGCGCTCTCGACGGCTCACCGTCTCCGGAATGTCTTGACTGTCTGCTCGCCCGTCGCGCGCTCCGCCTCGACCCGGCGGCTGCGAGGCGTCTCCTCCGCGCATACGCTTCAGCTCATCCATCCGCCCCGGCGTCGCGGATCGCCCGCGAGGTCGCCGGATCGCCTGCGGCTCCCGGCGCGATCAGGGCGGGTCCTTGGCGAACGTCGTCACGCCCGGCGGCAATTGCACCCACGAGTGTCGCCGGCAATCATAGACCGAGTCCTCGGGCGGGGGGAAGCTCGGATCGGCGAACGCGCCGACGGCCACGGCCACCGACGATTGTTCGCCGCCCTCTTCGGTGTGAAACACCGTCGAGCCGCACACGGGGCAGAACCGGAAGTTGAATCGGCCGCCCTGATCGCCGACGCGGACGTACTCGGTGGCAGTGCCGAACACCTCGTAGGGCGCGGCGAAGGCGGCCAGCGCGGCGAAGACGCTGCCGGTCCGCCGCTGACAGGCCAGACAGTGACACACGCCGACCCCGAGGGGTTCGCCGTGGACTTCGATGCGCAGCTGACCGCAGGAACAAGAGGCTGTTCGCGAACGCATGGTGGACTCGTGAGCTCGGACCGCCGCGTCGGCGGCGCACCGAGCGTAGCCCGGGCCGCCCGTCGCTGGCAACGGCTCCTCGCGCGGCGCAGCGCTGGGACCGGCGCCCCTCGGCACCTCCCTCCGGTGCGCGGGCCCTGTCACCGCCGAATACGCTGCTGCCGTCGATTCCGCGAGCGCGGTGCGGCGAGGCCTCAGCCTCACGGGCGAACCAGCCGGCGCTCCGTCGTACAAGCGGGCGCTCGCCCCGGATGCCGGGACGAGCGCGACCGTCGGGTGCGGCGCGGCATTTAGCGCCGCTCGTTGCGGCCGCCCTGGCCCTGGTTCTGCCCGCCCTGCGAGCGGGAGCCACGCGGGTCGTCCTCGCTGCGCTCGCTGCGGGTGCCCTCGTCGCGGCGCTGGTTCTGCCCGCCGCCGTGCGAAGCCTGACCGCCCTTGGCCCCGATCTCGGCCATGTGCTCGCGGTCCTGGCTCACGGCCTCGCCGCCCTTGCGACCGGCCTCGCGCGCCTCCTCGGACGTGAACTCGTGCGCGGTGCCCTTCTCGTGGGCCGCGCGACCGCCCATGCTGGCGATCTCCCGCTGCTTGTCCTCGTCCATGCCGGCGAAGCCGCGACCGCCGCCGCGGTTCTGGTCCTGGTCGCGGTTCTGGTTCTTGTTGTCGCTGTTGTTAGCCATGACGTCTGTCTCGCTTTCCGTGCTTGGTGTTGACCACGTCGAGCCGTCGGTGGCTCGTCGTGTCGTCCCCGAACGGGACGGCGCGATTGATGGCAGCGCGTCTCATTCGCCGTACTGCGTTTCGCGTCGCCGACCTTCGTTCGGTGGGCTCGCGGGCATCGTGAGCGGAAACGCGAGGCGGGCAAGTCCGCCGAGCCACGATCCGCGAAAATATCGACTGCGCCGCGATTCGCGGCAGCGGACGCGAACCGGCGTTGCAGAGGCCGCCCGGGCCGAGAACCACCCCGCGCGGCATTCCGGCGCTGCGCACCCGCAGCGCAAAAGCCGCCGCCGGCCACGTGATTGAAAGCCAGTACTTTCCCTTGCGGTCGTCGACGAAATCCGCCTCTCCCGCGGCGAAAACGCGAACACACGCGAGTTTCGCCGCAGGCGCGGCTCGCCGCCGCCGGCTCCTCGACTGCCTCCATTTCCTCGGCTCACGGCCGGGGGCCGCTCGACCCCGCTCGTTCGCTCAGGACTATCCCTTGACTCGCGGCGCTGCCGCTCGGACACGCCGGGGCGACCGGCGCGACCCGGCGCCGGGGAGCGCGTCGCATGAATCGACGCGCCCCCCGGCCGCCGCTCCTGCTGTGATTTCCCCTCGCGCGCGCCGCGGGCGGTCACGGCCCGCCGTTGGCGGTCCAGCCGGCGAGGATGCCGTGGTCCTCGAGCGTCGTCGAGCGATACACGGACACGTGCGTCCAGGTGTCGTGGCCGCTGCCCTGATACGCGACGCCGTCGATGCTCCACCCGGACGAGTCCGACCAGTAGCGGACGTCGACGCCGTCGTACGAGCCGATCACCTCGGCGATGCCCTGGATCTCGTCGCTGGCGATGCCCGCGATCAACCACTTGAGCCAGTCGCGCGAGGCCGGCCAGTCCATGCCGATGTCGATCGCCGCCGCGTGCCACTCGCACACCGGCACGTTGGCCGGGCCCTCCAGCGAATAGTCGTCCGCCGGCAGGTTGGCGGCCGGCACGTGAAAGCCGTAGGTGTGATTGGCGTCGCCGCAGATGCCGAGGAACGAGCCGCCGATGGTGGCCAGCCGCTGCTTCTCGATCAGCAGCGCCGGCGGGGCCGTACACGGGGGCTCGCAGCCGGCGTCGACGTCGTAGCCGCACACGCCGGCGATGCACAGCAGGGCGCCGCAGCAGTCCTCGCCGTTCGGGGTGTTGCAGCCGATCCCCTCGCCCCCGCAGCACACCTGCCCGAGGCTCGTGGTGCCGCACTCGAGGCCGGCGCAGCACTCCGCGCCGTCGGTGCACGGCGTGGTCGCCGGCAGACACATCGCCGCGCCCGAGCTCGAGCTGCTCTCATCGTCCATCGTCGTCGTCGGCTCGCCGGCGCCGCTGCTGCCGGTCGGACCGGTCGTGGTCGTCACGGCGCCGCCGCTCGAGCTGCCGCTCGTGCTCGCCTCGTCGGCGTCGGTGTGCGCCGAGCCGTGGCTCGTCGGGCCGACGTCGGTGCCGCTCGGGCCCGGCGTCGGGTTGGTGGCCAGCGGATCGCCGGTATCCGCACAGGCGCTCGCCAGGACCGTGGCAAACAAGAGCCTCTTCATGAGTCACCTCCTCGCGCAGGAGAACACGAAACGCGACGACCTGCCCAGCACAATCGCCGGCTGGGTGCGCGAGGCCTCGAGCAGGTGCCGCGCGCGACAACCTCGCTGGCCGACGACCTCGACACCCGCCGCGATTGTGACAGTGGGTCCGCGCGCCGCTCCGGCGGTTCGAGTGGTTCAGTCCGGTCCCCTCGCTGCGGCTCGAACCGGGCGACGAGCCCACATCGTGCTCGACATCGGCCGCGAGCTCGGCGTCAGCCCGCCGATCCAGTCCACGGCTCGCTGCGACGCCCCGCCGGGCGCGGTCGTGAGGCACGCGGTCGGCGACCGGGGCGTCTCGCGCGACGCCGCCTTGCGCGCTGCGGCCCGCTCGCGGCGGTCGGCTTTCCGCGCCGACGGGTTCGGGCGTACATTCGAGCCCGTGACCGCCGAGATCGATCTCCCCGCATACTTCCAGCGCATCGACCACCACGGGTCGACGGCGCCGACGTACGCCACGCTGGCCGCGATCGTCCGGGCCCACGCGGCCGCGATCCCGTTCGAAAACCTCGACCCGCTGGTCGGGCGCACGCCGGCGCTCGACCTCGCCGGGCTCGAGCGCAAGCTCGTCCGCGACGGCCGCGGCGGCTACTGCTTCGAGCACAACCTGCTCTTGTCGCACGTCCTGCGCGCGCTCGGCTTCCAGGTCCGCGGGCTGGCGGCGCGGGTGATCTGGAATCAACCCGAGGGCCGGATCACCCCGCGCAGTCACATGCTGTTGCACGTCGACCTCGACGGCGGGCCGCACATCGTCGACGTCGGCTTCGGCGGGCTGACCCTGACCGGCGTCCTCCGGCTCGTCGGCGACGTCGAGCAGTCGACCCCGCACGAGCCGTTCCGGCTGGTCGAGGAGGGCGGCTACTTCCGCATGCAGGCGCTCGTCCGCGGCGAGTGGGGCTCGCTGTACCGCTTCGACCTGCAGGAGCAGTTCCAGCCCGACTACGAGGTCACCAACTACTTCCTCTCGACCCACCCGGGCTCGCACTTCCGCACCGGGCTGATCGCCGCGCGCGCCCTCCCCGATCGCCGGCTCGCGCTGCGAGGCCGCGACTTCGCCGTCCACCACCTCGGCGGCGAGACCGAGCGCCGCGCCCTCGAGAGCACCGCGGAGCTGCGCCGCGTCCTCGCCGACGAGTTCGGGATCGCCGTGCCGGACGACCCCGCGCTCGCCCAGGCTCTGGAACGCCTGCCGCGCTGACGCGGCGCAAGCGCTTCGAGACATCTCCTTCCGGAAATGTTCTTTAAAACATTCTCTTCAGGACATGTCTCGAAGCCCGCGGAGGCACCCGCTCACCAGGAGATCTTGATCTCCCCGTCGCCGCTGCGCAGCCCCTTCGTCGTCGACGCGTTGGCCGCGTCGCCGAAGTACGACGAGCCGCCGCCGCCGCCCGAGGCGTAGGCTCCGCCGCCGCCGTAGTAACCGCCGCCGCCGCCGCCGACGTGGTACGAGCCGCCGTTGGCGCCGCCGCCGGTGAACAGCGCGCCCATCGCCCCCGGGTTGGCGCCCGCCGCCCCGCCGGCCGCCTGCGTCCCGCCGCCGCCGGGCGTGAACCCGCCCCCGCCGTCGGAGCCCGCGTCGCCGATCAGCGCCCCGCCGTCGCCGCCGGCCCCGTGCTCGGGGCAGCCGCAGTTGCCGCCGCCGCCGCCGCCGGCCACCAGCACGCGGTGCTCGATCGCCTGGCCGCCGATCCGCACGTCCGAGCCGCCGCCGCCGCCCGCGCCCCACTGGCCGCCGAGGCCGCCGCCGTTCCAGCCGGCGGGGCCCTGCGTCATGCCCTTGCCGCCGACGTACGTGTGGATCACGTCGCCCGGGCTCACCGCGAGGTCGGCCTTGACGTAGCCGCCCTTGCCGCCGTCGTCCTGGGTCGTGTTGTCGCAGCACAGCGCCCCGCCGCCCTGCGCGCCCCACAGCTCGACGGTGATGGTCGACACGCACTCGGGCACCGTGAACATCTGCGGCGCGCCGGTGAACGCGAACGTCTGCGAGCCGGGAGCGCCGCCCGTGACCGTCACGTCGACGCACACCTCGGCCGACGCGCTGCAGTCGTCGCTCGCGCTCACGCACACCTGCCCGCTCTCGGCCCCGAGCGTCACCGTGACCGCCTCGGTGCCCTGGCCCATCGTCACCGTCGCGCCGGGCGGCACCGTCCACGTGTACGACGTCGCCCCCATCACCGGCTCGACGCCGAGCTCGAGCGCCGCCTTGGCGCAGCCCTCCGTCGCCCCGACGATCGCCGCCGGCGCCGGTGGGGCCGCCAGCGGCGCGCAGGTGCCCTCGCCGCACGCCTCGCAGACCCCGCACGGCTGATCGCAGCCGCCGCAGTGCTGCGCGTCGGTCTGGATGTCGACGCAGGTCATCGCGCACGCCTGCAGCGGCGCCTCGCACGTGATCACGCAATTGCCCTCGGCGCACATCTCGCCCGGCGCGCACGGCTGGTCGCAGCCGCCGCAGTGCTGCAGGTCGCTCAGCGGGTCCACGCAGTCGTCGCCGCACATCGCCATCGGGTCGGCGCAGACCGGCGCGGTCGTCCCGGTGGTGTCGGTCGACACGCCCATGGTGTCGTCGGTCGTCCCGGTCGACGTCTCGCCGGTCGTCGTCGTCGTCTCGCCGGTCGTCGTCGTCGTCGTCGTCTCGTCGGTCGTCCCGCTGATCGTCCCGCCGGTCGTCGGCGTCCCGGTCGTCGGCGTGTCCGTCGTCTCCGGCGTGCCGGTCGACGTCGGCCCGGTCGTCGCGTCCGTGCCGGACGACGTGAGCCCCGCCGTGCCCGCAGTGCCGTCGTCGCTACAGCCCGCCAACATCGCCGACAACGCCGCCGAGACTATCCACAGCTCCCTCGATCGCATCTTCACCTCCACCCTCGTCCTTACCGGAAAGACTTGATGGGGGCGAAGAGCCACGCATGCGGGATTCGTGGGCAGATGCGGACCTTCGGCGGTTGCAACGGCGTCGACCTTCGTCGCCGCGCGCAGTGACGCGACGGCACGTCGACGGGCGCGAGCGGTCGCCCCGCGATCGTGCGGACGCGAGCGAGCTGCTGCGCCGACACGGTCGCTCGCGGTCCTGCGCCGCCACGCGGGGCGCGTCCTCGCCGATCGCCGGCATGCATCGAACAGGCGGGCGAACGCGGCGCGAATCAACGCTCGGGGCGCGACGCGCGGCGTCGCCGTCACTTCGTCGGGTACGAGGCGGGCGCCTGGGCCCGGCGGTCGGCCTCCTCTTGTCGCGCCTTCTCCTGGTACGCCCAGGACGCGGCCACGTCGGCGCGGTTCGCCTGCACCTTCGCCGGGTACTCGGCCGCGATGGTCGGCACGATCGCCTGCAGCGCCGCCACCAGGTCGGGGAACGGCACATCCTCCTTCGACCAGGATCTGGAAGCGCTCGTTCGGCGACGAGCGCCGCATGCGGAAGCCGACGCCCTTGCCCGCTTCCTTCGGGACCTTCAGCACCGCGCCCACGCCGTCGGCGCAGCTGTCGATGGACACCGAGTCGAGTTTCCGCGGGTGCCGTGCTTGTTGCCGCTGCCACACGATCTTGCGCGCGTCGAGCGGCATCAGGCTCGTCTGCGCGAACTGGAGGTCCTGCAGCTCGCCGACGTCGGTGAGCGTCAGAAACCCGCCTTTCTGCAGCCCCACCCCCAGCACGACGCCGCCGATCACCAGGAGCAGGCACATCGGGACGGCCCACACCGCAGGGGACCGTCGGCGCGTCCCGGAGCTCGTTCTTCCTTGTTGCATGGACCTCGGCCGCCGACGGTCACCGCGGGCCCGGGCCGGGACAACGCGCGTGAGCCCCGCGGCGCGGACTTGCTCGCGCCGCGGCGACCTGTCCCATCGGCCAGCCACGCTGCGTCCGCGCGCGCCGGGCGAGGACGTGCCCGTCGCGGACGCGCGCGAGCTCGCGGACTCGGCGCCCTCGGCCGTGGGGCGCGCTTTTGCGACGAGCCTTCCCGGTCGCTGAAATTCGCCGACCCCCGCAATTGTTTTCGAACGGTCGGTCACTCCCCGGTGGAAGACCAGACGAGCGGCCGGGCCGCGACCGCCCGCGGTCGGTGACCGGTCCACTGCGAGAGAGCCCGCGTGCATCCTTTATCCTCGAACCATTCACCGCCCCTGCCGGACCAGTCCCACGAGGTCGACGCGCCGTACGATTGTCCGGACATCCCGGGACCCCGGCGAATCATGGGGGCCGGAGCCGACGGAACCGGGGCGACGCCGACGGCGCGAACGCCCCGAATGCCGGCAGTCGGGGCCCCCGCGCGGGCCTCGCCGGCGCCCCGGCCGCGGAGCGTTCGTCCGCCGTCGATCGACCGATCGATCGGACAAAGCTTCGACACGAATCCGGGGATCCCCTCGATTCGCCGGACCTGACGACGCCGCGGCCCGATCTCGCGCCCGCGGGCGGCGCCCCCGATTCGTCGCAGCGACGAATCGCGGCGGTCGGCAATCGATACACCGCGTCCGATTCGCGCGGCCGCCGCCGCACGCGAATCGCCGCGGCGCACCACCGGCGCGCCGCGGCGATCGGGGCATTCACGGCAGTGTCACACGCGTCCGGAGAAGAACGCGGTGCAGCCGACGGTGTGCAGCTCGTAGCGGGAGAAGCTGCGCTTCAGCGCGGCTTCCAGGCCCGGGAGCGTGTCCCAGCGATTCGACATCGCGCCGGAGCGTTGATAGACGTCGAGGGCCAGGCGGGCGAAGAAGTGCTTCATGGCGAGGTCGTAGAGCAGCGTCGAGCCGAACACCACCCCGCCGGGGTTCAGGCACTCCTTCACGTGGTCGAACACGGTGACGGCCTTGTCCTCGATGAGGCCCGGGAGGCAGTGCAGGAGGTAGCTGAGGCCGATCGAGTCGAACTTCTCGGCGATCCGCAGCGGCTTGAGGATGTTGCGGCGGTACAGCGTGACGTCGGCGTAGCGGCGGATCCGCTCGCGCACGAACAGCAGGGTGTTGGGGTTGAGGTCGACGAGCGCGATATGCGGGGAGGCCCCGGGGAAGCGGCAATGATCGAGGAAGTACCCCGACCCGACCCCGGCGTCCAGGTGACGGTCCGTGACGTGCGCGTCGTAGTGTTCCAGCATGCGCGCCGTCGGGCAGCGCCACAGCAGGTTGTTGTTGAGGTTCAGGACGAGAAAGTCGTAGCGCGGCAGGAACGAGCGGGTGTACGCCGCCTGTCCCGCCTCCGTGGCCATATCGATCGCCTCGGCGACGTCGGAATCGATCGCGTGTTCCAAATGTACCTCCAGCGGCGGTGTGGTTATCAGCCGCATTCAACCAAGTCAAGCGCGGGCCGATGTTGTGATCATGTCGTTTTAAAGCCCCACGAACCCGCGACGCATCGCGCGAATTAAGGCCTTGCTGGTGGTTCTCGCCTGTGTATATTCCAGCCCCGCCGCGCACACCATTGCTGCGTGGCACGCGCCAGCGCGTGAATTAAACCTGGGTGCCGTATGGACTTTCAATGGTCGGAATCGCAAGACGAGTTGTATCGCCGGGCCCTCGAGCTCGCCCAGCGGCACTTCGCCGGCGCCAGCCGCGTCTGGGCCGATCACGCTTTTGACCGCACCCATTGGGACATTTGCGCGGAGTTCGGGCTGATGGGGCTCTGCGTCCCCGAGGCCTACGGCGGGCTCGGATTGGACGCGCTGACCACCGCGCGCGTGGTCGAGGCATTCGGGCGCGGCTGCGAGGACGTCGGCCTGGTCTTCTCCGCGGCCGCCCACTTGTTCGCGGCCGTGATGCCGATCGTCGAATACGGCGACGAGGCGCTGAAGGCCGCGCTGCTGCCGGGGCTCGCGCGCGGCGCGGCGATCGGCGCCAACGCGATCACCGAGGGCGAGGCCGGCTCCGACGCGTTCGCCCTGCGCACCGAAGCGCGCCGGGACGGAGAGGTCTACGTCCTCGACGGCGCGAAGAGCTACGTCACCAACGGCCCGGTCGCCGACGAGTTCGTCGTCTACGCGACGATGAACCGCAAGCACGGCTACCTCGGGATCACCGCATTCGTGGTCGCGCGCGACACCCCCGGCCTGCGCCTCGGCGAGCCGCTGGCGAAGATGGGCCTCAAGAGCTCGCCCGCCTGCTCGCTCTACCTCGAGGGCTGCCGCGTCCCGGCGAGCCGCCGGCTCGGCCGCGAGGGCCAGGGCGGCGCGATCTTCCAGGCCTCGATGCAATGGGAGCGCTCGTGCCTGTTCGCCGGCTACGTCGGCATGCTCGAGCGCCAGCTCGCCCAGACCGTCGAGTACGCGCGCACCCGCCGGCAAGGCGGCAAGCCGATCGGCAAGCACCAGGCCGTCGCGCACCGCCTGGTCGAGATGAAGCTGCGGCTCGAGGCGGCCCGCCTCCTCCTCTACCGCGCCTGCTGGCTGCGCGACCGCGGCCAGCCGGCCGTCGCAGAGGTCTCGCTGGCGAAGCTGGCGATCAGCGAGGCCGCCCGCCAGTCGAGCCTCGACGCGATCCAGCTGCACGGCGGGATCGGCTTCGCCGCCGATTACAACGTCGAACACATGCTGCGCGACAGCGTGCCGGCGACCCTGTTCTCGGGCACGTCGGAGATCCAGCGCGACCTCGTCGCGCGTGAAATGGGGCTGTGACGATGCTGCTCGCCGACCTCGTGATCGAATCAGCCCGCCGCGACGCGGCGGCGCCGGCCGTGATCGGCCCGGACGCGACCCTGACCTACGGCGAGCTCGACGCGCTCGCCAATCGCCTGGCCCGCGCGCTCGCGCGGCGCGGCGTGGCCGCCGGCGACCGCGTGGGGCTGTGGCTCGAGAAGGCGGGCCGCGGCGTCGCCGTGATGCAGGCGTGCCTGCGCCTCGGCGCCGTCTACGTCCCGCTCGACCCGCTGAGCCCCGCGCCCCGGATCGCCGGCATCCTCGGCGACTGCGAGATGCGCTGCGTCGTGACCACCGAGGCCCGCCGGGGCGCGCTCGCGTCCGCCGGCGCGCCGCCGGAGCTCGCGGTGCTGCACGTCGACGCCGACTGGGACGAGGTGCTGCGCCTGTCCGCCGATTCGCTGCCGCCCCCGGCTCGCGGGCCGGACGACCTGGCCTACATCCTCTATACGTCGGGCTCGACCGGCCGCCCCAAGGGCGTGTGCATCAGCCACCGCAACGCGCTCGCCTTCGTCGCATGGGCGGCCGAGGCGATCGCCGCCGACGCCTCCGACCGCTTCGCCAACCACGCGCCGTTCCACTTCGACCTGTCGGTGCTCGACCTCTACGTCGCGTTCCTCGCCGGCGGCGCGGTCGCGCTGGTGCCCGAGGGTCTGTCGTACGCCCCGCGCAGGCTGGTGGAATTCGTCCAGAGTCACCGGATCAGCGTGTGGTACTCGGTGCCGTCGGCGCTCGCGCTGATGATGGAAGAGGGGGCGCTCGACGCCGCCGCCGCGCCGACGCTGCGGGCGATCCTGTTCGCCGGCGAGCCGTTCCCGGTCAAGCCGCTGCGCCGACTCCGCCGCGGCTTCCCCGAGGCGCGCCTCTTCAACCTCTACGGCCCGACCGAGACCAATGTCTGCACCTTCCACGAGGTCACGGCGCTGGCCGACGATCGCACCGCGCCGGTCCCGATCGGCCGCGCCTGCTCGGGCGACGAGGTGTGGGCGGTCCGCGCCGACGGCGAGCGCGCAGGTCCGGGCGAGGAAGGCGAGCTCATGGTCGCCGGCCCGACGGTCATGCTCGGCTATTGGGGGCAGCCGCCCCAGCGCGGGCCGTACGCCACCGGCGACATCGTCCGCGTCGACGACGGCGGCGAATACACGTACGTCGGCCGCCGCGATCACATGGTGAAGATCCGCGGCCACCGCGTCGAGCTCGGCGACATCGAGGCCGCGCTGCTGCAGCACCCCGACATCCGCGAGGTCGCGGTCGCGGTGCGCGGCGTCGGCATCGACGCCCGCCTCCACGCCTTCGTCGTCGTCGCCCCGCCGGCCGAGCTGTCGCTGCTCGGCCTCAAGCGCCACTGCGCCGAGCGACTGCCGAGATACATGATCATCGATGATTTCACGCCGATCGCCGCCTTGCCGCGGACCGGCAACGGCAAGGTCGACCGCCTCGCGCTGGCGCGGCTCGCGGCGGCCTCGTCTTCATCTCAGGGAGAGCAGCCATGAGCACGTCCGTCGCTATCGAACAAACCCTCAAACAATACGTCGCCCGCGAGATCCTCGACGGCAAGGACATCGGCCTCGACGCCGACACGCCGCTGCTCGAGTGGGGCGTCTTCAATTCGCTGGAGATCGCCCGCCTCCTCGGCTTCGTGCGCGAGCACTTCGGCGTGGTCGTGCCGCTCGAGTCGGTCACGGCCGAGCACTTCAAGGACCTGCGCGCGCTGACCGCATTGGTGGCCTCGCTGAAGGGCTGACCTGCGCCGGGCCTGGTCGCCGCAATCGCACCGCCGCACCCGCGGCGGGGCCGGAGAGTCTTTTTGTCTGCAGTGGAGCGAATCGTCAATGTCGAACGTGGATTTTGATATCGGGATCATCGGCGGCGGGCCGGCCGGGACGGCCACCGCCTCGTACCTGGCGCGCGCGGGCCTCAAGTGCGTCATCTTCGAGCGCGAGCTGTTCCCGCGGCCGCACGTGGGCGAGAGCCTGGTGCCGGCGGCGACGCGGGTGTTCAAGGAGATCGGCTTCCTCGACACGCTCGAGAAGGCCGGCTTCCCCAAGAAGTACGGCGCGGCCTGGACGTCGGCCGACCGCGCGCCGGTCTACGCCATGCAGTTCGAGGGCCTGTCGGCCGACTGCCACGTCGACATCCGCTTCGAGGAGCGCGAGCAGGCCGGCGTCGACCGCAACTACACCTTCCACGTCGACCGGGCCAAGTTCGACCTGATGCTGCTGCAGCACGCGCACCAGCTCGGCGCCGAGGTCTACGAGGGCGTGCGGGTGCGCGGCGTCGACCTGTCCGACCCGACCCAGCCGGCGGTCCACTTCAAGCTCGGCCAGCAGGACATCCGCACCCGCGTGCGCATGGTGATCGACGCCAGCGGCCGGCACACCCTGCTCGGCAACCAGCTCAAGCTCAAGGTGCTCGACCCGGTCTTCAATCAATACGCCCTGCACACCTGGTTCGAGGGCTACGACCGCACCCGCCTGTCCCACGGCCGCGGCCAGCCCGAGTACATCTTCATCCACTTCCTGCCGCTGACCAACACCTGGGTGTGGCAGATCCCGATCACCGAGACCGTCACCAGCATCGGCGTCGTCACCCAGAAGGCGAACTTCGCCAAGAGCCGGCAGGACCGCGAGCAGTTCTTCTGGGAGTGCCTGCAGAGCCGCCCCGAGCTGTACGAGGGCTTGCGCGCGGCCCAGCAGGTCACGCCGCTCAAGGAGGAGGGCGACTACAGCTACGCGATGCGGGAGATCTGCGGCGACGGGTTCGCCCTCGTCGGCGACGCGGCGCGCTTCGTCGACCCGATCTTCTCGAGCGGCGTCAGCATCGCCCTCAACAGCGGCCGGCTGATCTCGCACGACATCCTCGCCGCCGCCGAGCACGGCGACTTCCGCCACGACCGCTTCCGCACCTTCGAGACGCTGATGCGCCGCGGCACCCGCAACTGGTACCACTTCATCAACCTCTACTACCGCCTCAACGTGCTGTTCACCGCGTTCGTGCAGGACCCGCGGCACCGCATCGACGTGCTCAAGCTGCTGCAGGGCGACATGTACGACGAGGACGAGCCGGCCGTGCTGACCGAGATGCGGCGGATCGTCCGCGAGGTCGAGCGCAACGACCAGCACATCTGGCACAAGTACCTCGGCTCGTTGACGTCGTCGGCGTTCTCCGAGGTGTTCTGAGCGCCCGCGCGGAGACCGTCATGGCCACGCCCGTCCTCGAGCCCGTCGCCGTCGTCGGCATCGGCTGCCGCTTCCCCGGCGCCCCCGACCCCGCCGCCTACTGGCAGTTGCTGCGCGCCGGCCGGCACGCGATCGTCGACGTCCCGCCGTCGCGCTGGGACGCGGCGGCGCTGTACGACGCCGACCCGCAGCGGCCGGGGCGCACCCTGTGCCGCAGCGGCGGCTTCCTGCCGGCCGTCGACGGCGTCGACTGGCGGGCCCTGCGGCTGTCCCCGCGCGAGGCCCGGGCGATCGACCCGCAGCACCGGCTCTTGCTCGAGGTCGCGTGGGAGGCGCTCGAGGACGCCGGCCTCCCGCTCGAGGCGGTGGCCGGCAGCCGCACCGGCGTGTTCGTCGGCGCGACCTGGAACGACTACGCGCGCATGCAGTCGCGCGACCGCGACCGCCTCGACGGCTACGCCGCCGCCGGCACGCCGCTGGCCTTCGCCGCCAACCGGATCTCCTACACCTTCGACCTGCGCGGCCCCAGCGTCGCCCTCGACGCCACCTGCTCCGCCTCGCTGGTCGCGCTGCACCAGGCCTGCCAGAGCCTGTGGAGCGGCGACAGCACGCTCGCGCTGGCCGGCGGGGTCAACCTGATCCTCGCGCCCGACAGCGCGATCATCATGTCGAAGGCCGGCGTGCTGTCGGCCCGAGGCCTGTGTCGGGCGCTCGACGCCGACGGCGACGGCTTCGTCCGCGGCGAGGGTGCCGGCCTGGTGGTGCTCAAGCTGCGCTCGCAGCTCGTCGCCAGCGACCGCGTGTACGCGTTCGTCCGCGGGGTCGCGATCAACCACAACGGGCGCGGCCCGTGGATCATGGCCCCGCGGGCCGAGGCCCAGACGGCCGCGATCCGCGACGCCCTCGCCCGCGCCGCGGTCGACCCCGCCGACGTCGACTACGTCGAGCTGCACGGGACCGGCTTCCCGCAGGGCGACGCCACCGAGACCGCCGCGCTCGGTCAGGCCCTCGGCGGCGCGGCGCGCTCGCGGCCGTGTGCCGTCGGCTCGGTCAAGACCAACCTCGGCAACCTCGAGCCGGCCGCCGGGATCGCCAGCGTCATCAAGGTCTGCCTCGCCCTGCACCACGCCGAGCTGCCGCCGACGCTGCACCTTCGGCGCGTCAATCCTGCGATCGACCTCGCCGGCCTGGGCCTGGCCGCGCAGACCGAGCTGACCGCGTGGCCGGCGCGCGAGCGGCCGCGCCTGGCCGCCGTGACCACGACGTCCTTCAGCGGCGTCAACGCGCACGCGGTGCTCGCCAGCGCCGAGCCGGGCGAGGCGCTGCCGGTCGCGCCCGGGCCGCGGGTGCTGCCGCTGTCGGCCCGCGACCCGCGGGCCCTGCGAGCCGTCGCCGTCGGCATGATCGCCGTGCTCCGCCGGCTCGATCGCGACGACCCCGCCGCCCTGCGCGACGTCTGCTTCACCGCCGCGGTCCTGCGCAGCCACCACGCGCATCGCGTGGCGGTGGTCGGCGACTCGGCCCCCGCGCTGGCCGACGCGCTGGAGCGCTGGCTCGCGGGCGAGGCGAGCACCGCCGAACCGAGCATCGCCCCCGCGAGCTCCGAGGATGCCCAGCTCGCCGAGCTGCGCCGCCTGGCCGCCGCCTACCTCGCCGGCGAGGCCGTCGACTGGCGCGCCGTCGCTCCGGCCGGCCGCTGCGTCTCGCTGCCGACCTACCCGTGGCAGCGCGAGCGCATGTGGCTCGAGTGGCTCACCGAACCGCCGCTTCTGGACGCAGAATCAGAAAAATCCGGAAAAATTGATTCGAACGCCGCCACGGCCGCCCCTTCCGTCCCCCCCGACCCGGGCGCCGGCGCCCTGCTCGCCGCCCTGCGCGACGTCCCGCCCGGCCTGCGCCGCGCTCGCCTGCAGCGCCACGTCGAGCAGGCCCTGCGCGCCGCCCTCGAGCTGCCCGACGACCTTGCGATCGCCCCGCACGCCCGCCTGTTCGACCTCGGCGTCAGCTCCCTGACCGCCCTCGCCCTGCGGACCCGCTTCCAGCGCGAGCTCGCCTGCGACCTGCCCCCGACCCTGTTGTTCGATCACCCGCGCCTCGACGCCCTCGCCGAGCGCCTGCTCGCCGCCGCCTTCCCCGCGGTCGCCGCCGAGCCGCCGGTCGACGCCCGCGCCCGCGAGGTCGCCGCGCTCACCGAGGTCGAGGCCGAGGCCGAGCTGGCGCGCCGGCTCGAGCACCTCCGGAGGTACCTGCCATGACCGCATCCGACCTGTCCCCGCTCAAGCAGGCCCTCCTCGCGCTCGAGCGGCTGCAGGCCCGCGTCGACGAGCTCGAGCGCGGCCGCGGCGAGCCGATCGCGATCGTCGGCGTCGGCTGCCGCTTGCCCGGCGGCATCGACGACACCGACGCGCTGTGGCAGCTCCTCCGCGCCGGCGGCACCACCCGCGTCGAGGTCCCGGCCGAGCGCTGGGACATCGCCGCCCACCACGACCCCGACCCGACCGCGCCGGGCAAGGTCGCCAGCCGCTACGGCCACTTCTTGCGCGACGTCGCCGGCTTCGACGCCGCCTTCTTCGGCGTCTCGCCGCGGGAGGCCGAGCGCATCGACCCGCAGCACCGCCTGCTCGCCGAGGTCGCCTGGGAGGCGCTCGAGGACGCCGGCGTGGCCGCCGCCTCGCTGGCCGGCACGCGCACCGGCGTGTTCGCCGGCATCATGAGCAGCGAGTACGGCAAGCTGCTGGCCGACGGCGACCCGGCCGCGATCGACACCTACTGGTTGACCGGCAACGAGATGTCGTTCGCGCCGGGCCGGATCGCCTACCTGCTCGGTCTGCAGGGCCCGTGCCTGGCGATCGACACCGCCTGCTCCTCCTCGCTGGTGGCCGTGCATCAGGCCTGCCGCAGCCTGCGGGCCGGCGAGTGCGACCTCGCCCTGGCCGGCGGCGTCAGCCTGGTGATCACGCCCGAGCTGACGATCGCCCTCTCGAAGTCGCGGGTGATGGCGGCCGACGGTTTGTGCAAGACCTTCGACGCCGGCGCCGACGGCCTCGGCCGCGGCGAGGGGGCGGCGATGATCGTGCTGCGCCGCCTCGCCGACGCCGAGCGCGACGGCGACCGGATCGTCGCCGTCATCCGCGGCTCGGCGATCAACCACGACGGCGCCAGCGGCGGCCTCACGGTCCCGAGCGGCGCCGCCCAGGAGGCCCTGGTCCGCGCCGCGCTGGTCGACGCCGGCGTCGAGCCGCGCCAGGTCGGCTACCACGAGGCCCACGGCACCGGCACCGAGCTCGGCGACCTGATCGAGACGCGGGCGATCGCCGCCGCCCTCGGCCGCGGCCGCGACCCGGCCGCCCCGCTGCGGCTCGGCGCGCTCAAGGCCAACATCGGCCACCTCGACGCCGCCGCCGGGATCGCCGGCCTCGTCAAGGCGGCGCTGGTGCTCGCGCGGCGCGAGTTCCCGCCCCACCCGACGCTCAAGGCCCGCAACCAACATGTCCCGTGGGACAGCCACGCGATGACCGTGCCGACCGAGCCGACCGCGTGGCCCGACGAGGGCCGGCCGCGGATCGCCGGCGTCAGCGCGTTCGGCCTCAGCGGCATCAACGCCCACGTCGTCCTCGCCGAGCCGCCCGCCGCGCCCGTCGCTCCGGCGAACGACCCGCGGGCCCAGCTCCTCGTCGTCTCGGCCCGCAACCCGCAGGCCCTGCAGGCCCAGGCGCGCGCCTTCGCGACCCTGCTGCAGGCCGACGGCGCCCCGCCGCTGGCCGCCGTCGCCGCGGCCGCGGCCCGCCGCCGCGATCATCACGAGCACCGCCTCGCGGTCGTCGGCGCCAGCCACCACGAGCTCGCCGCCCGCCTGCGCAGCTTCGCCGACGGCGACGCCCACGCCGACTGCCACGTCGCCCGCGCCCGCGTCCGCGCCCGCTCGCGGATCGTGTTCGTGTTCCCCGGCCAGGGCTCGCAGTGGCCCGGCATGGGCCGGCAGCTGCTCGCCAAGGAGCCGGCGTTCCGCGCCGCCCTGGCCGAGGTCGACGTCGCCGTGCGGCGGTTCACCGGCTGGTCGCCGTCGCAGGTGCTCGCCGGCGATCCCGCCGCGCCGGCGCTGACCTCGATCGACGTCGTCCAGCCGACCCTGTTCGCCGTCTCGGTCGCCCTGGCGGCCCTGTGGCGCGCGTGGGGCGTCGAGCCCGACGTCGTCGTCGGCCACAGCATGGGCGAGGTCGCGGCCGCCTGCGTCGCCGGGGCGCTGAGCCTCGACGACGCGGCCCAGGTGATCTGCGAGCGCAGCCGCCTGATGCGCCGCCTCGGCGGGCAGGGGGCGATGGCCGCGGTCGAGCTCGCCGCCGCCGACGTCGCCCTCGCCCTGGCCCGCCACGGCGGCCGCGTCACCGTCGCCGCGCTCAACGGCCCGCGCTCGACCGTGATCGCCGGCGACCCCGCGGCGATCGACGCCCGCCTCGCCGAGTGGCAGGCGCGCGAGGTGTTCTGCCGGCGCGTCAAGGTCGACGTCGCCTCGCACAGCCCGATGGTCGACCCGCTGCGCGACGACCTCCTGCGCGCCCTCGCCGGCATCCGCCCGCGGGCCGGGACGGTGCCGCTGCACTCGACCGTCACCGGCGAGCGGATCCACGGCGCCGAGCTCGACCCCGCCTACTGGTGGAAGAACCTGCGCGACCCGGTCCGCTTCGCCCCGGTGATCGAGCGCCTCCTCGGCGACGGTCACGACGTCCTGCTCGAGGTCAGCCCGCACCCGGTCGTGCTGCCCTTCCTGTCGGCGATGGCCGCCGAGGCCCACGCGCGCGAGCCCGGCGACGGCCCGGCCCTGGCGCTGGCGAGCCTGCGCCGCGACCAGGACGAGCGCGCCGCGCTGCTCGCCGGCCTGGCGGCGATGCACGTCCACGGCCACCCGGTCGCCTGGGCCCGCCTGTGGCCCGGCAAGGCCCCGCACGTGGCCTTGCCGCGCTATCCGTGGCAGCGCCAGCGCCACTGGCTGCCGAGCGCCCGCAAGCGCCCGCGCGCCGGCGAGGCCCGCCGCGAGCACCCGCTGCTCGGGTCCCGCTTCGCCGCCTCGCTCGCCACGCCGACGCAGTTCTGGCAGACCGACCTGGCCGCCGACGACCCGCCCTGGCTCGCCGACCACAAGGTCCAGGGCGCGACGGTGCTGCCCGGCGCCGCCACCCTCGAGATGGCCCTGGCCGCCGCCGAGATGTCCCTCGGGACAGGTCCATGCCGGCTCGCCGACGTCGCGTTCTCCACCGCGCTGGTGCTCGCCGAGCACCCGCGCCAGGTCCAGCTCGCCGTCACCACCGAAGCCGACAGCGCCACCATCCAGCTCGCCAGCCGCACCGGCGACGCCCCCTGGACGATCCACGCCACCGCCCGCGCGACCCGCTGCGACGGCGCGCCGCCGATCACCCGCGACCTCGCCGAGATCCGCGCCCGCTGCCGCGAGTCACTGACCGGCGACGCCTTCTACAAAATGCTCGCGCGCCAGGGCCTCGACTACGGCCCGGCCTTCCGCGGCGTCCAGTCGCTCGTCCACGGCCCCGGCGAGGCGCTGGCCGAGCTGCGCCTCTCGCCCGCGCTCGCGGCGACCGCCGAGCGCCACCGGATCCACCCGGCCCTCCTCGACGCCGGCCTTCACACGATCCTCGCCGCCTTGCCCGACGGCCTGCGCGCCGGCGGCCCGGCCCTGCCGATCGCCGTCGAGCGGGTCCGCCTGCACGCGCGCCCCGGCGCCGCCCTGACGAGCCACGTCCGCCTGCGCGACGGCGCCGGCGAGTTCGCGACCGCCGACATCGAGCTGCTCACGGCCGGCGGCGAAGTCATCGCCGAGATCGTCGGCCTCCGGGTCCAGCGCCTCGAGGCGAAGGCCCAGCCGGCCGCGTTCGCCGTCGCCTGGGAGCCGACCGCGCCGAGCGACGCTCGCGCCTCCGCTGCGCCCCACGGCCTCGCCCAGGCCGCACCCGATCGCTGGCTCGTCGTCGCCGACCCCGACGACCTCGCGCCGCTGACCGCCGCGCTCGCGCGTCGCCGCCAGCGCGTCACCGCCGTCGCGCTCGATCGCCTCGCCGCCGACCTCGGCCCCGCCCTCGCCGAGCCCGCCCGCGGCGTCGTCTGCCTCTTCCCGCGGCACGCGAGCGACCTCGGCGAGCGCGGCTGGCTCGGCGCCCTCGACACGATCAAGGCGCTGGTCGGCCGCGACGCTCCGCCGCGGCTGTGGCTCGTCACGCGGCAGGCCCAGGACGTCGGCGGCGAATCACTCCCGCTCGACGTCCCCGCCGCGATGGCGTGGGGCCTCGGCCGCACCGTCGCCTACGAGCACCCCGAGCTCCGCTGCACCCGCGTCGACGTCCCGGTCGACGGCCTCGACGATCTCGCGAGCGAGCTGCTCGCGGACCGCGACGACGACGAGGTCGCCCTGCGCCCGGATGGCCGTCGCGTCGCCCGCATCGTCCCGCGCCCGTTGCCTCCTCCGCTCGGCATCACCGCCCGCCCCGACGCGACCTACCTGCTCACCGGCGGCCTCGGCGGCCTCGGCCTCGAGGCCGCGCGCTGGCTGGTGCAGTCGGGCGCGCGCCACCTCGTCCTCGTCGGCCGCAGCGGCGTCGGCAGCGACGTCCAGGTCGCGGCGATCGCCGCGCTCGCGGAGGCCGGCGCGCAGGTCGTGGTCGAGCGGGCCGACGTCGCCGACCCGGCCGAGCTCGCGCGCGTGCTCGCGTCGATGCAGCTGCACCTTCCGCCGCTCGCCGGGGTGATCCACGCCGCCGGCGTCCTCCACGACGGCCTCGTCGTCGACCAGGACCGCGAGCGCCTGCGCAGCGTGTTCGGGCCCAAGGTCCGCGGCGCCTGGAACCTCCACCAGGCCACGCGCGACCTGCCGCTCGACTTCTTCGTCCTCTACTCCTCGGCCTCGTCGCTGTTCGGCTCGCCGGGCCAGGCCAACTACGCCGCCGCCAACGCCTTCGTCGACGCCCTCGCGGTCCACCGCCGCGCGTCGGGCCTGCCGGCGCTGGCGATCCACTGGGGCGCCTTCGCCGAGGTCGGCCTGGCGGCGGCGCGAGCCGACCGCGGCGCCCGCCTGGCCGAGCGGGGCATGGCCTCGCTCGACCCGTCGACCAGCGGCCCGCTGCTCGGCCGCCTGCTCGCCGCCGGCGAGCTGCAGCTCGGCGTGGCCGCCTTCGACCCCGCGCGCTGGCTCGAGTACCACCCGCAGATCGTTACGAGCGGCCTGTTCGCGCGCCTGCGCGAGCAGATCGCCGAAACCGAGCCCAACCCCGATCTGCAGGCCGCGCTGGCGGCCGCGGCCCCGCCCGAGCGCGCGCGCCTGTGCGAGCAGTTCCTGCGCGACCAGGTCGCTCAAGTGCTGCGCCTGTCCCCCACGCAGATCGATCACGACGCCCCGCTGAAGCACCACGGGGTCGACTCGCTGATGGCGATCGAGCTGAAGAACCGGGTCCACGCGCGGCTCGGCGTCCGGCTGCCGGTGGTGTCGTTCCTGCAGGGGACGACGCTGCGCCAGCTCGGCCGCGAGCTCGGCGAGCGATGGACCGAAGAGCGCCTCGTCGAGGCGATGCGCGACCGCGGCGACACGGCCGGGGCCGCCGAGGAATGGGAAGTGACCCGCTTATGAACGTGACACAGCTCCTCAACGAACTGGCGCAGCAGAACATCCGCCTCGCCGCCGACGGCGACGACCTCACCGTGCGGGCGCCTCGCGGCGCGCTGACCCCGTGGCTGCGCGAGCAGCTCCAGCAGCACAAGCCCGCGATCCTGGCCCTGCTGCGCCGCGACGTCCGGGCCGACGCCCAGCCGGCCGTCCCCCGCGTCACCCCCGACCTCGCCGCCCGCCACGAGCCGTTCCCGCTGACCGACATCCAGCAGGCCTACTGGGTCGGCCGCATGTCGGAGTTCGACCAGGGCGACGTCTCGATCCACTTCTACGTCGAGGTCGACGGCAAGAGCATCGACCTGCCGCGCCTCGAGGCGGCGTGGAACCGCATGGTGCGGCGCCACGACATGCTGCACTCGGTCGTCGCCGCCGACGGCCGCCAGCGGATCCTCGAGCAGGTCCCCGACTATCGCTTCACCGTCGCCGACCTGCGCGCGCGCGCGGCCGCCGAGGTCGACGCCGCCCTGGCCGCCGTGCGCGACGAGCTGTCGCACCAGGTGCTGCCGAACGACCGCTGGCCGGCCTTCGAGATCCGCGCCTCCCTGCTGCCCGACGGCGCCACGCGCCTGCACCTCAGCGTCGACCTCGTCAACATGGACGGCGGCAGCCTCATGCTGCTGCTCGACGAGTGGACCCGCGTCTACTTCGACCCGACCACCGCGCTCGAGCCGCTCGAGCTGAGCTACCGCGACTACGTGCTCGCCGAGCTCGAGCTGCGCAAGTCGCCGGCCTACCAGCAGTCGCTCGCCTACTGGAAGCAGCGCGTCCCGCAGCTCCCGCCCGCGCCGGAGCTGGTCACCGCCGGCGGCCCGCGGGGGCGCACCCGCTTCGTCCACAAGACCGCGAAGGTCGAGCGCGCGACGTGGGAGCGGCTCAAGGCCGCCGCGACCGCCCGCGACCTGACCGTCTCCTCGGTGCTCGCCGCCGCCTACGCCGAGGTCCTGGCCGCGTGGGGCAAGGGCCCCGACTTCACCCTCAACGTCACCCTGTTCAACCGCCTGCCGGTGCACCCGCAGGTCGACGCGATCCTCGGCGACTTCACCTCGATGATCCTGCTCGGCGTCGAGGGCTCGGCCCACGCCGAATTCGAGGCCCGCGCCCGGGCGATCCAGCAGCAGCTCTGGCACGACCTCGAGCACCACGAGGTCAGCGGCATCGAGGTCCTGCGCGAGCTGGCGCGGGTCCGCCAGCAGTACGCCGGCGCGATCATGCCGATCGTCTTCACCAACATGCTGAACCTCGGCGCCAAGGGCTTCGCCCCGCTGTACACCGCGCTGGGGCGGCTCGGCAGCGTCGAGTTCATCCTCACCCAGACCCCGCAGGTGTGGCTCGACTACCAGGTCCACGAGGACGCCGAGGGCCTGCGCCTGACCTGGGACGCGGTCGAGGGCCTGTTCCCGCCCGGCATGGTCGACGACATGCTGGCCGCCCACTGCCGCCTGCTGCGCCGCCTCGCCGACGACGAGCAGGCCTGGCGCGGCCCGCTGCTGCTGACGCCACCTGACCAATTGGCCAGGTACGAGGCGGCCAACCGGACCGAGGCGGCGATCCCCGACGTCCTGCTGCACCGCCTGTTCGAGGCCCAGGTCCCGCGCCGGCCCGACCACCCGGCCGTGATCGCCGGCGGCCGCACCCTGACCTACGCCGAGCTGCACCGCCGCGCCTGCCAGGTCGGCAACCGCCTGCGCGCGCTCGGGGCCGTGCCGGACGCGCTCGTGGCGATCGTGATGGAGAAGGGCTGGGAGCAGGTCGTCGCCGCGCTCGGCATCCACATGGCTGGCGCCGCCTACGTCCCGATCGACCCGTCGGTCCCGCCGGCGCGCCTCCACTGGCTGCTCGCCCACGCCGAGGTGAAGCTGGTGCTGACGCAGTCGCACCTCGACGCCCGCCTCGAGTGGCCGGCGGACGTCCAGCGCCTGCGCGTCGACGGCGACGACTTCGCCCGCGAGGACGACGCCCCGCTGGCCCCGGCGCAGCGCCCGGGCGACCTCGCCTACGTGCTCTACACCTCCGGCTCGACCGGTCAGCCCAAGGGCGTGATGATCGAGCAGCGCAGCGTCGTGAACCGCATGCTCGACGTCAACCAGCGCGCCGGCGTCGGCCCCGACGACCGCTGCCTCGCGCTGACGGCCCTGCACCACGACCTCTCGGTGTGGGACATCTTCGGCGTGCTCGCGGCCGGCGCCACGATCGTCGTGCCCGACGCCGCGAGCGTGCGCGACCCGGCCCACTGGACCGCGCTGATGCGGCGCGAGCGGGTCAGCCTGTGGAACTCGGTGCCCGCCTTCCTCGAGATGCTCGTCGAGCACCTCGAGCACAGCCCCGGCGACGTCCCCGAGGCCCTGCGGTGGGTCATCCTCGCCGGCGACTGGATCCCCGTCGGCCTGCCCGACCGCCTGCGCGCCCACCTCCCGCGCGTCGCCATGGTCGCCTCCGGCGGCCCGACCGAGACCACGATCTGGGACATCTGGTACCCGATCGGCGCCGTCGACCCGGCCTGGCGCAGCATCCCTTACGGCAAGCCGCTGACCAACAGCCGCTACCACGTCCTCGACGCCGCCCTGCGCCCGTGCCCCACGCACGTCCCCGGCGAGCTCTGGATCGGCGGCGCCGGCCTGGCCCGCGGCTACTGGCGCGACGAGGCCCGCACCGCCGCGGCCTTCGTCGTCCACCCCGTCACCGGCGAGCGCCTCTATCGCAGCGGCGACCTCGGGCGCTGGCTCCCCGACGGCAACATCGAGTTCCTCGGCCGCGCCGACAACCAGGTCAAGGTCGGCGGCGTCCGCATCGAGCTCGAGGAGATCGAGGCCGAGCTCGGGCGGCACCCGCAGGTCCGCGCCTGCGCCGTGATCGCCAGGGGCGAGCCGGGCGGCGCGCGTCACCTCGTCGCCTTCGTCGTCCCGCACGAGGCCGAGGCCGAGCCCGAAGCCGACGCCCCGCGCCCGCACGGCGCCGACCCCTCGCTCGACGACCCGGCCGCCAAGCTCGAGTTCAAGCTGCGTCACCACGAGCTGCGCAGCGACCTCGCCGGCCGCCCCGCCGTCGCCCTGCCCGGCGCCGACGGCGACCCGCTGGCCGCCCTCGTCGCCGCCCGCCGCAGCCACCGCAGCTTCCGCCCCGACCCGGTCCCGCTGGCCGCCCTCGCCGGCCTCCTCGCCGGCCTGCGCGCCCACCGGGAGGGCGACCTGACCCGCCGCGGCTACCCCTCGGCCGGCAGCCTCTACCCTGTCCAGGTGTACATGTTCGTCAAGCCAGGTCGCGTCGAGGGCCTGGACGGCGGCGCCTACCACTACGACCCGGTCGAGCACCGCCTCGTGCGCCTCGGCGACGACCTCCCCGACGCCGGCATCCACGCGCCCGTCAACCGCCCCGCGTTCACGGCCGCCGCCTTCTCGCTGCTCCTCGTCGGCCAGCGGCGGGCGATCGAGCCGCTCTACGGCGCCCAGGCCCGCGACTTCTGCCTGCTCGAGGCCGGCTACGCCAGCCAGCTCCTCATGCTGGCCGCCGCCCGGCACGGCCTCGGCCTGTGCCCGATCGGCGGCCTCGACGACGCCGCTGTGCGCGGCCCGCTGGCCCTCGACGACGGCCACGTCGTCCTCCACAGCCACGTCGGCGGCCTGCCCGACGTCCACCCCGCGCCCCCGCAGGCCGGCCCGCTCGGCCCCACGGCCCTGCGCGCCTGGCTGCGCACGCGCCTGCCCGAGGCCATGGTCCCGGCCACCTACGTCCTCGTCGACGCCCTGCCGCGCACCGCCAACGGCAAGCTCGACCGCAAGGCCCTGGCCGCCCGCAGCGTCGCCGACACCGACGCCCCCGCGCCGGCCGCCAGCGGCCTCGAGGAGCGCGTCGCCGCGATCGTCGCCGACGTCCTGCGCGTCGATCGCCTCGAGCGCGACCAGAACTTCTTCGAGCTCGGCGCCACCTCGGTCCACCTGGTGCGGATCGCCGGCCGCCTGCGCGCCGAGCTCGGCTGCCAGGTCACCGTCACCACCCTGTTCCGCGCCGCCACCGTGCGCGTGCTGGCCGGCCAGCTCGAGCTCGGCGCCGCCGACGAGGCCGCGGCGCAGATCCACCAACAGGCCCAGGGCCGCGTCGAGGCCCGCCTGGCCGCGCGAGCGCGCCGCGGCGGCCGCGGAGGCGACCATGCCTGACGCGCTCCCGCTCACGCACGACCTCCGCGTCACCGCCGTCCCGGCGCGCGCCGACGCCACGAGCTCGACCGCGGCCCGGCCCCTCACGCGGCCCCGCGCCCACCCTCATCTGGCCCCGCAAGGCCGTCGCCACGACCACCGAGGCAGCGATGTCTGACATCCCCGAGCACGCGATCGCCATCGTCGGCATGGCCGGGCGCTTCCCCGGCGCACCCGACCTCGACACCTTCTGGCGCAACCTGCGGGACGGCGTCGAGTCGGTCGCCCGCCTCGGCGACGACGACCTGCGGGCCGCGGGCGTCGACCCGGCGCTGGCCGCCCGGCCCGAGTACGTGCGCGCGCGACCTGTCCTCGGGGACATCGAGTCGTTCGACGCCGGCTTCTTCGGCGTCAGCGCCCGCGAGGCCGAGCTGATGGACCCGCAGCAGCGGCTGTTCCTCGAGTGCGCCTGGGAGGCGCTCGAGGACGCCGGCTGCGACCCCGCGCGCTTCGCCGGCGCGATCGGGGTCTACGCCGGCTCGACCATGAGCACCTACTACGCCGAGAACCTGCGCGGCGCCCCGGCGGCGCAGGGCTGGCCGGGGTGGTTCCAGGCCTTCATGGGCAACGACAAGGACTACCTCGCCACCCGCCTGGCCTATTTGCTCGACCTGCGCGGCCCGTGCGTCGCCGTCCAGACCGCCTGCTCGACCTCGCTGGTGGCCGTGCACCTGGCGAGCACCGCCCTGCTCGACCGCGAGTGCGACCTGGCCCTCGCCGGCGGCGTCACGATCCGCCTGCCGCACCGCGCCGGCTACCTCTACGAGCCCGGGGCCCTGTTCGCGCCCGACGGCCGCTGCCGGGCCTTCGACGCCGACGCCCGCGGCACGATCTTCGGCAACGGCTGCGGCGTCGTGGTCCTGCGCCGCCTCGAGGACGCCCTGGCCGCCGGCGACCCGATCCACGCCGTCCTCCGCGGCTCGGCCGTCGGCAACGACGGCGCCCACAAGGTCGGCTTCACCGCCCCGAGCCAGGCCGGTCAGGCGCGGGTGATCGGCGAGGCCCTCGGCGTCGCCGGCGTCGACCCGGCCTCGATTCAGTACATCGAGGCCCACGGCACCGGCACCCCCCTCGGCGACCCGATCGAGTTCGCCGCCCTCTCTACCGTGTTCCGCGACGTGAAGCCGCCGCGCCGGATCGCCGTCGGCTCGGTCAAGCCCAACATCGGCCACCTCGAGTCGGCCGCCGGCGTCGCCAGTTTGATCAAGACCGTCCTGGCCCTGCGCCACCGCCAGCTCCCCCCGAGCTTGTTCTTCAACAAGCTCAACCCGGAGATCGATCTCACCGGCAGCGCCCTCCACGTCAACGCCGCGCTGGCCGCCTGGCCCGAAGGCCAGGAGCCGCGCCGCGCCGGCATCAGCTCGTTCGGGATCGGCGGCACCAACGCCCACGTCATCGTGGAAGAGGCCCCCGCCGTCGCGCGCGTCGCCCCGCGCCGCGAATCATCGCAGCGCCGCGACGCGGCGCCTCGCCCTCCTGCCTCCGCGGATGCGTCGCACCCTGATTCGTCGCCCCGCGATTCGTCGCACACCGATCCTGCGCTCCGCGATTCGCCGCTCCACGACGCGTCGCCCCGCGACCCGGCGCTCCGCGATTCTCCTGCGCTCCGCGATTCGCCGCTCCACGACGCGTCGCCCCGCGACCCGGCGCTCCGCGATTCGCCGGCTGCCGCTCCTGCGCTCCGCGATGCGACCCGCGCCGACCCCCCCGACGCCGTCTTGCTCCCGCTCTCGGCCCGCGACCCGCAGGCCCTGCGGGCCCTCGTCGGCGCCTGGCGGGCGCGGCTGGCCGAGCCCGGGGCCGACGACGACCTCGTCGACCTGGCCCAGGGGGCAGGTGTGCGTCGGGCCCATCACCCGTGGCGGCTCGCGGCGGTCGGCCGCGACTGCGCCGAGCTCGACGCCGAGCTCGCGCGCCTCGAGTCCAGCCTCGACGAGTCCGGCCGCCGCGACGCCGGCGCCCGCCCGCGGGTCGTGTTCGTGTTCCCCGGCCAGGGCTCCCAGTGGGCCGGCATGGGCCGCCGACTGCTCGCCCGCGAGCCGGCCTTCCGCGCCGCGCTGCAGGCCGTCGACGCCGCCGTCCAGCGCCACGCCGGCTTCTCGCCGATCGCCGCCCTCCGGTCCGACGAGGCCGCCTGGCTCGGCCGCATCGATCACCTGCAGCCGGTCCTGTTCGCCGTCCAGGTCGCGCTCGCCGCTCAGTGGCGCGCCTGGGCCGTCGTCCCCGACGCCGTCGTCGGTCACAGCATGGGCGAGATCGCCGCGGCCCACGTCGCCGGCGTCCTCGACCTCGACGACGCCGCGCGGATCGTCTGCGTGCGCAGCCGACTGATGCGCCCGCTCGGCGGGCGCGGCGCCATGGCCGTCGTCGAGCTGTCGCAGGCCGCCGCGCGCGAGCGCCTGCGCGGCCGCGAGGACCGCGTCTCGATCGCCGTCAGCAACAGCCCGCGCAGCACCGTGCTCTCGGGCGACCCCGACGCGCTCGAGCAGATCCTCGGCGAGCTCGCCGGTGACGGCGTGTTCTGCCGCAAGGTCAAGGTCGACGTCGCCTCGCACAGCCCGCAGGTCGACCCGCTGCGCGCCCCGCTGCTCGGCGCCCTGCACGGCCTCGCGCCGAAGCCCGCGCGCGTGCCGATGACCTCCACCGTCGACCTCCGCGACGTCGCCGGCCGCGAGCTCGGCCCCGAGTACTGGGTCCGCAACCTCCGCGAGCCGGTCCAGTTCGCCGCCGCGATCGATCGCCTGCTCGTCGGCGGCGAGGCCGTGTTCGTCGAGGTCGCCCCGCACCCGGTCCTCTTGCCGTTCGTCGAGTCGATGGTCCACGAGCGGGGTCGGTCCGACCTCGCCGTCGTCAGCGGCCGGCGCGACCAGGACGAGCGCGCCGTCCTCCTCACCGCGCTCGGCGCCCTCTACACCCGCGGCTTCCCGGTCGAGTGGGCCGAGCTGTACGCGCGACGCGGCCGCCCGCTCCCGCTGCCGCGCTACCCGTGGCAGCGCACGCGCCACTGGATCGCCCCGGCCCGCAGCGGCGCGGTCGGTCGGGTCCACGGCGCCCACCCGCTGCTCGGCGGCGCCCTGCGCTCCTCGCTCGACCGCACCTGGTTCTGGGAGCGCAGCCTCGACCTCGCCGCCGCCCCCTACCTCGCCGACCACCGCCTCGGCGACCTCGTCCTCGTCCCCGGCGCCGAGTTCATCGCCATGGCCCTCGCCGCCGCCGAGGCCGTCGGCGCCGGCGCCCACGCCCTCGTCGACCTCGCCCTCCACAGCCCCGCGATCGTCCCCGACGGCGGCAGCGTGCAGCTGCAGACCGTCCTGCGCGCCGACCCCGACGGCTTCACCGTCCAGATCGCCAGCCCCGCCGGCGACGACGCCTGGCAGGTCCACGTCACCGCCGCCCTCCGCCCCCGCGAGCTGCCGGCCAGCTCGTTCGGACATGTCCCTCCGACCACTCCGGCCGCCCCCGGGGCTGGCGCACGCACCAGCACGCCAGGACATGTCCCTTCGACCAGCAACGACCGGCCCGCGGCCGTCGCGGCCGTCTCCCCGACCAATTCGCCAGGACATGTCCCTTCGACCATCCCTGGCATACCCGCGGCCGTCGCGGCCGTCTCCCCGACCAGCCCGCCAGGACGTGTCCATTCGACCAGCCACGACACGCCCGCGGCCGTCGCGGCCGGCTTCTCGACCAGCCCGGAAGGACATGTCCATTCGACCAGCCACGACACGCCCGCGGCCCGCACTGCCGTCTCCCCGATCAGTCCGGAAGGACATGTCTCTCCGGCCAGCCCCTCCGCGCGCTCGGTTCTCGACCCACTCGCCGCCCTCCGAGCCCGCCCCGCCATCGACGGCCCCGACTATTACAAAGAGCTCGCCGCCGTCGGCCTCGCCTACGGCCCCGCGTTTCAGGCCGTGCGTCGCGTGTGGGCGGGCGCCGGCGAGGCGCTCGGCGAGCTCTCCGTCCCGGAAGGCGTGACCTGCGACGCCGCTCCGCACCCCGTCCTGCTCGACGCCGCCTTCCAGGTGCTGCTCGCGGCCCACGGCGACGTCGATCGGGCCGCCGGCCCGCGCGTGCTCGCCGGCATCGAGCGGCTCGTCCTCCACGCCCGCCCCGGCCGGGTCGCCCACAGCCACGTGCGCGTGCGCCACACCGACGCCGACGGCTTCGTCGCCGACGTCGACCTCCACGATCCGCACGGCGGCCTCTTGCTGTCCGCCCTCGGCCTGCAGCTGCGCCGCATCGACCTCGCCGCCGTGCGAGCGCGCCACGCCCCGCGCCCTGCGATCCCCTCCATGGCCCCGGAGTGGCAGCGCGCTCCTGCGGCCACCGGCCCGGCGCGTCCCGGTCGCTGGCTGCTCCTCGCCGACCCGGGCCCGCTCGCCGACGCCCTCGTCGCCGGCCTGCGCGCCCGCGATCAGGTCTGCGAGCAGCTCCCGCCGCAGCTCGCCGCCTCCGCCGACGCGCTCGTCCAGGCGCTCGCGCAGCGCCGCGAAGGCCTCCCGCTGCGCGGCCTCATTCACCTCGGCGCCCTCACCGGCGAAGCGTCCGCGCCTCCCGCCCGCGCCGTCCTCGACGCCGCCGATGACCGCAGCGTCGGCTCCCGCGAGGACCTCGCCGCCCTCGACGTCACCTGTGGCACCCGCGTCGGCCTCCACGACGAACTCGCCGCGTTCGACGCCGCCCAGGCCCGCGGCTACGGCCTCGGCCTCCACGCCGTCCAGGCCCTCGCCCGCCTCGGCTGGCGCGATCCGCCGCGGCTGTGGTTCGTCACGCAGAACCTCGCCGCCCTCCCCGACGCCGCCTCGATCGACCTCACCCACGCCCCCCTGTGGGGCCTCGGTCGCACCGTCCCGTTCGAGCACCCCGAGCTGCGGTGCAAGCGGGTCGACCTCGACGGCGACCGCGCCACCGTGGCCGCCCTCGTCGACGAGCTGTGCGCCGACGACCCCGAGGAGGAGGTCGCCCTGCGCGGCGCCGGCCGCCACCTCGCGCGCGTCGTCCCCGTCGAGCTCCCGCCCGCCGAGCCGCCGCCGATCCGCAGCGACGCCACCTACCTGATCACCGGCGGCCTCGGCGGCCTCGGCCTGCTCGCCGCCGGCTGGCTCGTCGATCGCGGCGCCCGTCATCTCGCCCTCCTCGGCCGCAGCGCCCCCGATCCTGCCCAGCTCGACGCCCTCGCCGCGCTCGCCCAAAAGGGCGCCCGCGTCGAGCACGTCCGCGTCGACGTCGCCGACCCCGACGCCCTCGCCGCCGCGCTCGCCCGACTCGACGCCGACCTGCCGCCCCTGCGCGGCATCCTCCACGCCGCCGGCGTCCTCGACGACGGCCTCATCGCCGGCCAGAGCCTCGATCGCCTGCGCACCGTCCTCGCCCCCAAGCTGTACGGCGCCTGGAACCTCCACCGCCTCACCGGCGAGCGCCCGCTCGACTTCTTCGTCCTCTACTCCTCCGTCAGCGCCGTCCTCGGCGCCCCCGGCCTCGCCAACTACGTCGCCGCCAACGCCGCCCTCGACGCCCTCGCCCACCATCGCCGCCGCCTCGGCCTGCCGGCCACCAGCATCGACTGGGGCCTGTTCTCCGGCGTCGGCATGGGCCGCGTCGCCGACGCCGGCGCTCGCCTGTCGTCGCGCGGCGTCGGCGACATCCATCCCGACGACGGCGCCGCGATCCTTTTTGAAGCGATCGCCAGCGGCCGCTCGCAGCTCGGCGTGGCCCTCCTCGACTCGCAGCAGTGGCTCGAGTTCTATCCGCAGCGGGCCGCCTCGACCGTGCTCGCCCCGCTGCTGCGCCGCGGCCCGCGGACTCGCCCCGCGGCCCCTGCCACGCAGGCCCTGCGCGCCGCCCTGCAGGACGGCGACCTGGCCGGCCGCCGCGCCGCGCTCGACCGCTTCATCACCGCCCAGGTCGCGGAGATCGTGCGCATCGACCCGGCGCGGGTCGACCGCGAGCTGCCGTTCCGCCAGCTCGGCTTCGACAGCTTGCTCGGCCTCGAGCTGCGCAACCGCCTCGAGGCCGGCCTCGGCCTCACCCTCTCGGCCACCCTGATCTGGACCTGGCCGACCGTCCAGGACCTCGCCCGCCACCTCGGCGAACGCCTCGGCTGGGACGCCCCGCCCCCGCTCCCGCCCCCGCCCAGGCCCCCGCCCTCGACCTCGACGCTCTGTCCGATCAGGAGCTGCTCGAGCTCGGCGAGCAACTTCTCACATGACCTTCCCGACATTTTTGAAGGGACATGTCCCCCAGAACACAAAGCGAGAGCCCTCTCCGCTGCACGCTTCTCGAAACAACCCCCAGGGGCCCCAGCACCCCGCCGAAGGCTCGCACACGACCTGCCCCTCGGGGCCCATGACAAGGCTCTTCCCCGACCTGTCCCGAGAGACACATTACCAAACTCCTTGCTCGCCGCGCCGGCACCCGACCTGTCCCTCGGAACACCTTCCCCATCGCGGCCTCTGCCGCTCCGCCCCCGCCCCGAGCACCCTAGCCACGGACCGCCATGAGCGACCCCTCGACCCCTGACTTTCGAACCTTATTAAAAAGATCGCTCGAGAAGGTCGCCGAGCTGCGGGCTGCGCTGGCGGCCCGCGAGCAGGACGTCCGCGAGCCGCTGGCGATCGTCGGGATCGGCTGCCGCTTCCCTGGCGGCGCCGACAGCCCTGACGAGTTCTGGCGCGTCCTGCAGGGGGGCGTCGACCTCGTGCGCGAGCTGCCCGAGGCGCGCTGGCCGTTCGATCCGGCGCTGCAGGCTGCGCCGGCCACCCGGTGGGCCGGCTTTCTCGATCACGTCGATTGCTTCGACGCCGGCTTCTTTGGCATCTCTCCGCGCGAGGCCGCCGTCCTCGACCCGCAGCAGCGCCTCTTGCTCGAGGTCGCCTGGGAGGCGCTCGAGGACGCCGGTCAGCCTCAGCCGGCGTTGAGCGGCAGCCGCACCGGCGTCTTCGTCGGCCTCACCACCCTCGACTATCAGCAGCGCGTCCTCGCCGGCGAGCCGACCGACCTCGACGTCTATTCTCTCACCGGCAACAGCCAGTGCTTCGCTGCCGGCCGGCTCTCCTATCTGCTCGGCCTTCAGGGCCCGTGCGTCGCCGTCGACACCGCCTGCTCCTCGTCGCTCACCGCCGTCCACCTCGCCTGCGACAGCCTGCGCGATCGCCAGTGCGACCTCGCCCTCGCCGGCGGCGTCAACCTGATCCTCTCGCCCGTCGCCACCCACATGCTCGCGCAGGCCCAGGCCCTCTCGCCGAGCGGCCGCTGCCGCACCTTCGACGCCGCCGCCGACGGCTTCGTGCGCGGCGAGGGCTGCGGCGTCGTCGTCCTCAAGCGCCTCGCCGACGCCCGCCGCGACGGCGACCGGATCTGGGCCCTCGTGCGCGGCAGCGCCATCAACCAGGACGGCCGCTCCACCGGCCTCACCGCCCCCAACGTCCTCTCGCAGCAGGCCCTCCTGCGCGACGCCCTCGCCCGCGCCGGCCTTGCCCCCGAGCAGGTCGCCTACATCGAGACCCACGGCACCGGCACGCCTCTCGGCGACCCGATCGAGATCGAGGCGCTCAAGGCCGTGTACGGCCGGCCGCGCGACGACGGCTCGCTGTGCCGCCTCGGCGCGCTCAAGACCTGCACCGGCCACCTCGAGGCCGCCGCCGGGGTCGCCGGATTGATAAAGGCGGTCCTCGCCCTGCATCACCGGCAGATCCCGAAGAACCTCAACTTCGAGACCCTCAACCCGCGCATTTCTTTACAGGACACTCCGCTGGTGGTCGCCGCCGAGGCGACCCCGTGGGAGCCCGGCCCTGCCCCGCGGATCGCCGGCATCTCCGCCTTCGGCTTCAGCGGCAGCAACGCCCACGTCCTGATCGAGGAACCCCCCCGCGATTCGACCTCCCCCGCTGATCCACCGCCCGCATCGAGCGCCCTCGCGTCGGACTCCCCGCAATCACCCCGCTTCGACACTCGACATTCGCCGTCCCCCGGCCCCGCCCAGCCGCTCGCCCCCCGTCATGCCCCGCCCGCGCCGGGCGCCCTCGCGTCGAACTCGCCGCAATCACCCCACTTCGCCACTCGACATTCGCCGTCCCCCGGCCCCGCGCAGCCGCTCGCCCCCGTCATGCCCCGCCCGCGCCGGGCGCCCTCGCGTCGGACTCGCCGCAATCACCCCACTTCGCCACTCGACATTCGCCGTCCCCCGGCCCCGCGCAGCCGCTCGCCCCCCGTCATGCCCCGCCCGCGCCGGGCGCCCTCGCGTCGAACTCGCCGCATTTCCAGGATGCGCACCCGGGCCGCGATGACTCCGCGCATCGCCCCGCCGCCGACCCCGTCCTGCTGTTGCCGCTGTCGGCCCGCGCTCCGGGCGCGCTGCGCCAGCTCGCCGAGCGCGTGCGGGACCGGCTCGATCGCCTCCCGGACGCCTCCGCCCTGCGCGACCTCGTCCACACCGCCGCCCGCCGGCGCACCCATCATTCGCACCGGCTCGCCATCGCCGGCCGCGACGCCGGCGAGCTGCGGGCCGGCCTCGACGCCTGGCTCGCCGGTCGCGAGCACCGCGCCGTCGCCGACGGTCACGTGCGTCCCGGCGGCCGGCCGCGGCTCGCCTTCGTCTTCCCCGGCATGGGCACCCGGTGTGCCGGCGTCGGCCGCCAGCTCCTCGCCGAGGAGCCCGTGTTCGCCCGCGCCTTCGCCGACGCAGCCGACGCCGTGCGGCGCCACGGCGACATCGACGTGCGGGCCGCCCTCGCCGACGACGATCTGCTGACCCGCGTCGACGTCTTCCAGCCGACCCTCTTCGCCGTCGAGGTCGCCCTCGCCGCCTTGTGGCAGTCGTGGGGCGTCCGGCCCGACGCCGTCGTCGGCCACAGCCTCGGGGAGATCGCCGCGGCCCACGTCGCCGGCGCCCTCCGCCTCGACGACGCCGCCCGGATCGTCTGCGCCCGCAGCCGCCTGCTCGCCGACCCGCGCGCTCGCGGGGCCATGGCCGTCGTCGACCTCGCCCCCGAGCAACTCGTCCCGCGCCTCGCCGAGTTCGCCGGCCGGCTCGTCGTCGCCGCTCACAACGCCCCTGCCGCCACCGTCGTCTCCGGCCCTGCCGCCGACCTCGACCTCCTCCTCGAGCGCCTCGCCGCCGACCACGTCGACGCTCGCCGCCTCAAGGTCGACATCGCCTTTCACAGCCCGCACATGGACCCTCTGTGCGCTCCGCTGGCGCAGTCGCTCCGCGGCCTCGAGCCGACCGCCGGCGGCGTCCCGCTCTACTCGACCGTCAGCGGCTGCCCCCTCGATTCCGCCCGCCTGACCGCCGCCCACTGGGTCAACAACCTCCGCGCCCCCGTGCGCTTCGCCGACGCGATCGCTCGCCTCCTCGCCGACGGTTTCAGCCTCTTCCTCGAGATCGGCCCGCGCCCGAGCCTCCTCGGCTTCGTCGACCTCGCCCTGCGCGCCGCCGGCCCCGGGCACCTCGCCCTCGCCAGCCTGCGCAGCGGCCTCGACGAGCCCACCGCCCTGCGCGCCGCCCTCGGCGTCCTCCACACGCGCGGCTACCCCATCGATTGGCAGCAGCACGCGCCCGCGGGCCGATTCGTGGCCCTGCCCACCTATCCCTGGCAGCGCGAGCGCCACTGGATCGACTACGCCCCGCGTCGCGCCCCCGCGGCAGCGCCCGCGCCCGCGGGCCTCGGCGAGCACCTCGATCTCGCCGACCCGCCCGGCGGCCATCTCTGGCGCGGCGAGGTCGATCCGCGGAAGAGCCCCTATTTGCGGGACCATCGCGTCCACGACCTCCCCGTCGCCTCGGGCGCCGTCCTCCTCGACCTCGTCGCCGCCGCCACCGCCGAGGCCCTCGACCTCGGGCCGGGCGCCGCCGCCCCGCTCCACCTGAGCGACCTCCACCACGCCGCCCCGCTCGTCCTCACCGACGACGCCGCCCGCGCGCTCCAGACCTCGCTCGTGCCCGAGGGCGACGGCCGCTGGCGCATCACGATCGCCAGCCGTCCGCACGGTTCGCGCGACCCGTGGACCCGCCACCTCTCGGCCACCGTCGAATCCCCGGGTGCCACGAATCCCGCCGAATCACCACACTTCGCCAGCGCAGACGCTCGCCCCGCGAGCGCTTCCACCGACCTCGACGACCGCCGCGAATCCTTGCACCTCACGAGCGACTGCCCGGCCGCCGCAGCCCCCTCGCGCCCCGCCGACCTCGCGCCCGCCGAATCACCCCACCCCGCCCGCGGCCCCTCGCGCCCCGCCGACCTCGCGCCCTCCCCATCACCCCACCTCGCCGGCGGCCCCTCGCGCCCCGCCGACCTCGCGCTCGCCGAATCACCCCACCTCGCCCGCGGCCCCTCGCGCCCCGCCGACCTCGCGCTCGCCCCATCACCCCACCTCGCCCGCGGCCCCTCGCGCCCCGCCGACCTCGCGCTCGCCCGATCACCGCACCTCGCCCGCAGCCCCTCGCGCCCCGCCGACCTCGCGCCTGCCCAATCCTCGCACCCCGCCAGCGTCCATGCGGCCCCCGCAGCCTCCTCCCAGCCCGGGGCTCCCTCGCTCGCCGAGCTGCGCGAGACCTGCCGCGAGCCGATCGACCTCGTCGCCTTCTACGCCCGCCTGGAAGCCGGCGGCAGCAGCTTCGGCCCCGCCTTCCGCGGCGTCGATCGCCTGTGGCGCGGCGACCGGCAGCTGCTCGCGCGGGTCGTCGCCCCTCCCGCGCTCTCCCCTGGCGCCCTGACCTCGCTGCACCCGGCCGTCATGGACGCCTGCGTCCACGTCCTCGCCGCCGCCGTGCTCCCCGGTGACGCCCCGGTCGCCCTCGTCGGCGGCGGCATCGACCGCGTCCGCCTGCTCGCGCGCCCGCACGGCACCTGTCTCTGGAGTCATATCAGTCTTCGCCCCGCCGACCCCGGCGTCGTCCTCGGCGACCTCGTCATCCTCGACGAGCACGGCGACCCGGTCGCCGAGCTCGAAGGCGTCCGCCTCCACGCCACCGCCGCCCCCGCCGGCGGCGACCTCCGCGTACGCCTCCTCGCCGCCCCCGCCGACGAGCGCCCGCGCCTGCTCGAGCAGCACCTCGTCGGCCTCCTCGCCGACGTCCTGCGCATCGACCCCGAGCGGATCGCCGTCGACGGCGAGTTCGCCGACCTCGGCCTCGACTCGCTCATGGTCGTCGAGCTGCGCGACGCCCTGCGCGCCGGCCTCGGCCTGCAGATCGCCGCCTCGCTCGTCTGGCAGCACCCGAGCATCCGGGCCCTCGCCGCCTGCCTCCTCGCGCGCCTCGAAGGGACCCCCGCGTGATCGCCCGCCTCCCCATGATCGCCCGCGACCGCACCCCCTCCAACCATTTCTTCGCTCGCCTCGCCCGAAGCGACCTCCCATGATCGCCCGCGACCGCACCCCCTCCAACCATTTCTTCGCTCGCCTCGCCCGAAGCGACCTCCCATGATCGCCCGCGACCGCACCCCCTCCAACCATTTCCTCGCTCGCCTCGCCCGAAGCGACCTCTCCGTGATCGCCCGCGACCGCACCCCCTCCAACCATTTCCTCGCTCGCCTCGCCTCGCCCGAAAGGACCGCCACGTGACCGCCCGCGATCCCACCGCGCTCTGGTTCCACAGCCCGCGCCCGCTCCCCGGCGCGCGCCTGCGCCTGTTCTGCTTCGGCCACGCCGGCGCTGCCGGTCACGTCTTTCACGCCTGGCCGGCAGGTCTTCCGCCCGACGTCGAGGTCTGCGCCGTCCAGCTCCCGGGTCGCGCCTTTCGCCTCGTCGAGCCCGCCTTCACCGCCGTCGAGCCGCTCGTCGCCGCCCTCGACGCCGCTGCCGCCCCGCTGCTCGACCGACCCTTCGCCTTCTTCGGCCACAGCATGGGCGCCCTGCTCGCCTTCGAGTGGACCCGCGCCCTTCGCCGCCGCCGCGGCCCGCTGCCCGAGCGCCTGTGCGTGTCCGCCTTCCGCGGCCCGCACCTGCCCGATCCCGCGAGCCCGCTGCACCGCCTCGGCGACCACGAATTCGTCGCCACCCTGCAGCAGCGCCACGGCGTCCTCGACGACGCCCTCGCCGATCCCGAGCTGCGGGCCCTGATGCTCCCCGTCCTGCGCGCCGACTTCACCGTCCTCGAGACCTACGCCCACCGCCAGGAGCCGCCGCTCGAGCTGCCGCTCCACGCCTTCGCCGGCAGCGACGACCGCGGCGTCCCGCCCGCGCAGGTCGCGGCCTGGGCAGTCCACGCCGGGCGCAGCTTCAGCCTCGACGTCCTCCCCGGCGGCCACTTCTTCCTCCACACCGCCCGGGCCGACCTGCTCGCGCGGCTCTCGCGTCTGTTGTCCGCGCCTCGCGCCCAGGAGCTCCCGTGACTGCCACCACCGCCGCACCGTTCGTCTTCGACCCCAGCGACCTCGGCTTCATCGCCGACCCGTACCCGACCTATCGCCTGCTGCGCGAGCAGGCCCCGGTGTACCGCTGGGAGCCCGCGCGGATCTGGGTCGTCAGCCGCTACCACGACGTCGTCACCGTCCTGCGCGACCGCCGGTTCAGCCTCGACGACAGCCACTGGGAGTTCGCCAGCCCGCCGCCCGCCGGCGCGCAGCCGACCGCCTACCAGGCCCTGATGAAGAACAGCCTCTTCCGCCTGCCCGAGGTCGACCACCAGCGGATCCGCCGGCTCGTCGCCCCGGCGATGAGCCCGCGGACGCTCGTCGGCCTCCAGCGCGACGTCGACGCCATCGTCGGCGACGTCCTCGATCGCCTCGCCGGCCGCGACGACGTCGACATCGCCCGCGAGTTCTCCGAGCGGATCCCCCTGCGCGTCATCGGCCGGATGCTGCAGATCCCCGAGCGCCACGAGGAGACCTTTCGTCGGTTCGGCCTCGCCCTCATCGACTCGATCAGCGTCGCCCTCTCGCCCGACGAGTTCGCCGCCACCATCGCCCCGATCCCCGCCGGCCTCGACATGCTCAACGAGGTCATCGAGGAGCGCCGCCGCGATCACGAGCCGGGCCTGCTCACCGCCTGGATCGAGGCCGAGGAGGCCGGCGAGCGGCTCACCCGCGACGAGCTCGTCGCCCTCGCCGGCAGCATGATCACCGCCGGCACCGACACCGCCGTCCAGCTCGTCAGCTTCGCCGTCCTCGACCTCCTGCGCCACCCCGACCAGCTCGCCCGCCTGCGCGCCGACCCCGGCCTCGTCCGCGGCGCCGTCGACGAGGTTTTGCGCTTCGACCACTTCGGCAAGGGCGGCGTCCCGCGCTTCCCGCTCGAGGACCTCGAGCTCGGCGGCCGGCAGATCCGCCGCGGCGAGATGGTCATCGGCCTGGTCGGCTCGGCCCTGCGCGACCCCGACGTGTTCCCCGACCCCGACCGCTTCGACATCGGCCGCAGCCAGGCCCAGAGCATCGCCTTCGGCAGCGGCCCGCACTTCTGCGCCGGCGCCTCGCTCGGCCGCATGATGAGCCAGACCGCCGTCCTCTCGCTCGTCACGCGCTACCCCGAGCTCGCCCTCGCCGGCCCGCCGACCTTCGAGAGCCACGCCTTCCTGCGCAAGCTCAGCCACCTGCCCGTCCGCCTCGGCCCGGCCGCGTGAGGCACACGCAAGGCCGCATCACCGCGGCCTTGCGCTCGTCCGCGCGCCGCGGACTCCGGTCGCCGGGGTGTTCATAAGAGTGTCTGATGGGACATGTCCTATCTACCATGTTCTTTGAGGCACCCCGGCTCGGGCGCTTCCTCGCCGCTCGCGGCGACGTTGCCCCCGGCCGCGCTGCCGCGCGCCGCCTGCTTCGCCGGCGGCGGCCCCGTCGGCGCGCTCGCCTCGACCTCCGCCGGCGCCTCTTGCGTCACCACGTCGGCCGCCGCGAGCACGAGGATCGGCGCCCTCGCAGCGCTCACTGGCGGCTCGCACGCGCGCGCGCGGTCCGGCGCGCACGTGCGCGGTGGTAGCCGCGACTGTACAGATCGGCCACGAGCGCGACCGGGTTGCCGTCGTCGTCCTCGCCCCACCATGCGCGACAGGGGCGGCCGTCGTGCGCCCTGAGCACCAGCAACTCCGGGCCGAGGTCGTCGTCGCTGGGCCGCAGGACCTGGTCGGGCGCGCGCGCCGTCCTGTCGGCAGGGGCACCCACCATCGCCTCCAGGACGGCACCTCGAAGGGCGTCCACGTGCTCGCGGATCCACGTCCTCGCGTCCGCGTCGACGAACGCTGCGAAGCCCCGGCACTCGTAGGCGAACGGCTCCGCGGGCGGAGTGTTGAAGCGCGACGCGATCCGCAGATGCTCCTCGAGGGCGACGCCGGCGACGCTCCAGCGCGCGACCGGTCGATCGGCGAAGCGGTGCTTCACCGCGCATACGTTCCCGGTGCCCCCGTCCACACAGACCCACGAAGGATACAGGCCCGGAGCGACGGAGCGTTCGTAAGGCGCGTAGTCCTCGGCGAGAAACGCCGCGTTGGTCGGGTCGAAGCCGACGATCCGTCCGCTCGTCAGGAGCAACGCGGGCCCCGGTCGGACCGCGACTGCGCCGGGTGGGTCGAAGACGGCGTCGGGCGAGGTGAACAGCAGCGCGGGGTCCCACGGCAGCTCGATCGCCCGGATCCGGACGGAGGGCGGCGGGGCCGGTTCCAGACCGAGGTGCACGCCGGGCACCACGGTCTCGAAGGGACGGTCGAGCATCACCACCCGCACGCGCCAGCCGTCCCCCTCCGGCGCGAGGAGCTCGGCCTCCATCCCTGCGAAGGGACCACCCTGGACGACCTTTCGCTCCCGCGGCCTGGCCATGAATGAGAAGGCAGAGTGCGCTGCCTCTTCCGGGTTATCACGGAGACAGGGAGCGCCGCAAGCCATCGAGGTCGGCGACCCGCGACGACGGGCTCGGACACGTCGGCCGGCTGGGCCAGGGTCCCGAGCACGTCGTTCATTCGAGCGACGTACGCCTCGCCGATCTCGTGAACTCACCACTTCGCCGCGCGACGCGTTCACCGGCTCGGCGAGCGCCGCCGGGCCGAGCGCCGCGCCGGTGTTCACGTCGAGGCGCACGACGAGGCCGCGGCCCCGGGCGATCTGGAGGTTGTCGTGATCACCCGTGCTCGGCGCCCTGCTGGTCGTCTGGTTCGTCGTCCCCCCGCGGCCAGCGGCAGTGCTTCGGCACGGTCGAGCTGCGGGGTGCATCCGTCTCGATCGCACAGCTCGCCGAAGAGCTTGTGACCACGTTGAGCGTCGGGGTGCTTCGGATGCGGATTTCTCGCAGCACGTAGCCAGGAGCGGCCTCGACTGACGCCGCAGACAGGCGCTCTTACGGGAGCTCTTGTCGTTGAATCGGGGCGAGTACCAAGTCGGCCGAGGTGAAGAAACGCCCCGCATCGGCTCAAGGCAGCAGCGTGATCGGGAGCTGCGCGAGCACCTCGTAGTCGACGTCGGCGCCCTCGCTCTTGAACGAGCCGATCGCGCGCTCCTGGACGACGTACTCGCCGGGCGGGAAGGGCGGCCCGAGGTCGACGTGGGGGCCCTGCCAGTTGAAGCCTTTCCACTCGAGGTCGCCGGGGTAGACGCCCGGCTGCAGGGTGGTCGGCGGGATGTCGAGGCCGGGGCACAGGCCCTGGTTGCAAAAGCAGTAGGCCTGGCCCATGCCGGAGATCTGCGGCGCGACGATGAGGCCGCTCGGGCCCGGCTCGTCGCAATCGCCGGCGTCCTGGCGGTAGCGCAGCACGTCCGGCAGCTCGGCCTCGACGTGGACCTCGTAGTGGAAGACCACGCCGCTCTGCGCCTCGGCCACCGTGAACGTGCACGGCTGCGGCGGGAACACGATCGTCACCCCGGGCAGCGACGACATGCTCGTGCCCTCGCACAGCACCGGTTCGTTGCCGGTGTCGGTCGTGTCGCCGCTCGTGCCCGAGCTCGTCTCCGAGCCGGTGGTGGTCTCGCTGCCGGAGGAGTCACTGCCGGTCGAGGTGCCCGCGGCGGTGGTGGTGCTCTCGCTGTCCGTCGCCGCCGGTTGCGTCGTCCCGCCGGTGGTCGGCGGATCGACGTCGGTCGTGGCGCCGGTCGTGGCGCCGGTCGTGGCGCCGGTCGTGGCGTCGGTGGCCGGCGTCGTCGTCTCGCCGGTGGTCCCGCCCTTTTCGGGAATGCAGGCGAGCAGCGCAGCGGAGACGACGGCGGGCACGGTTCGGCGGAGAGCGGGCATGCGAAGTCACGAGAACAACTCCGCGCCCTCGTGTCAACCGCCGGCCGAGCGCCGCGGTCTCGACGGCCCGGCAGCCGCCCTCTTCAAGCGATTACGAGAACATCTCTCGCCGGACGAGGTCGCGCAAACTCGCCATGCCGGCGGCGAGGCGAGCCCTCAGCTCCGGTGCAGCCGGAACCCCTGCTGCCCCGCGCGCTCGAGCCCCTCTTTCAGCGTCATCGACGGGATCTCGTAGTCCCCGCCGTTCTGCATGCGGTACGCGATCGGCCGCTCGTCGAACAAATTCAGGAGCCGCTGGTCGAGGTCGGCCGCCACGCTCTGAAAGCGCGCCGCGTCCATCTTGCCGGCGCGGTAGACCACGAACGGCTCGAGCACCGAGAAGCCGGGATAGAACAGGATCCCGTGCTGGATGGGGAACAGCAGGTCGTCGATCGGCCCGTTGATCCCGCGCTCGAGATAGTGCTCGGCCCAGCCGCCGGTCGTCACCACCAGCATCGCCCGCTTGCCCGCGAACACCCCCTCGCCGTAGCGGTCGCCCCAGCGACGGTCCGAGTGCTCGCCGACCCCGTAGGCGAAGCCGTGCGCGTACACCCGCTCCACCCAGCCCTTCATGATCGCGGGCATCGAGAACCACCACAGCGGGAACTGCAGGATGACCGCGTCGGCCCACAGCAGCCGCCGCTGCTCCTCGGCCACGTCGGCGGTTTGCGTCCCCTCGGCGAACGCGCGGTGCGACGCCTCGATGACGTCGAGCGGCGCGCCCGCGGGCTCGGCCGGGAAGTCGGCGCCGTCGAGCGCGGCCTTCCAGCCCTGCGCGTAGAGATCGGAGACCAGCACCTCGTGCCCCTGGGCGGTGAGGGTCGCGACCATGCGATCGCGGAGTGACCCGTTGAGCGAGCGCGGCTCGGGGTGCGCGTAGACGATGAGGATCTTCATGGCATGTCCTTCGGGAGGGGGACCACCGGGCGTCGCGCGCCGGGGTGGACGCCACCGATCTTGAGTCCGGCCGCCGTCGCGTTGAAATCGCCGGCCTTGTGTGCTGCTATCACCGCGGTGGATAGCAGCCGCCTCGACCTCAACCTGCTCGTCGCGCTCGACGTCCTGCTCGCCGAGCGCAACGTCACCCGGGCCGCGCGGCGCCTGCACCTCAGCCAGCCGGCGCTGTCGGCCCAGCTGCAGCGGCTGCGCGACCTCCTCGGCGATCCGCTGCTGATCCCCGCCCAGCGCGGCATGACCCCGACCGCGCGCGCGCTCGAGCTGCAGGCGCCGCTGCACGAGGCGCTCGAGGGCGTGCGCGCCGTGCTCGCCGCCGGCCGGAGCTTCGACCCCGCCACCGCCCGGCTGACGATCTCCGTCGCCGCCTCCGACTACATGCAATACGCCCTGCTGATGCCGCTCGCCTTTCGCCTGCGTTGCGAGGCCCCGGGCGTGCGGCTCGCCTGGCGCAGCCTCGACGCCGCCCAGCTCGCCGGCCAGGCCGAGCGCGGCGAGGTCGACCTCGCCTTCATCACCCCCGAGACCGCGCCCGAGCTGCTGCGCAGCCGCAAGGTCCTCGACGAGCGCTACGTCGTCATCGTCCGCAAGGACCACCCGCGGGTGACCGGCGCGATCGACCTCGACCTGCTGTGCGCGCTCGACCACGTGGTCGTCAGCCCGCGCGGCGGCGGCTTCACCGGTCCCACCGACGCCGCGCTCGCCCTCCACGGTCGCGAGCGGCGCGTCGTCCTCTCGGTGCCCTCGTTCCTGATGGTGCCCGAGCTCGTCGCCCGCTCGGACATGGCCGCGCTGGTCCCCGAACGGCTCGCCCGCGACCGCGCCGACCGCCTGCAACTGCTCGAGCCCCCCGTCCCCGTGCCCGGCTTCACCGTGGCGATGGTCTGGCACCGGCGAATCGCCCGCCACCCGGCCCTCACCTGGTTCCGCGAGCGGGTGCGGGCGTTCGCGCGCGCGCTCGAGTGAGGCCACGGCCCACAGCTCCGGCCCGCCGCGACCCCGTGCCCGCAGCGACTTTGCCGCCTGCATGCGCCGGCGCCGCGCGGACGCGCGCCCGGGCGGCGCTGATTTTTTCTCATCGATCAAACCCCCGCGAACCATCACTCGTCCAGCGATGGCGTCACCGTTCCCCACGCAACCTGGTCCCGACCCCGAGCTCCTGGCCCGCGCGCAGGCCCGGCTGATCGCTGCCGTGTCGCAGTTCGGAGCCACCGCGCCGAGCGGCAGCGCCGACGCCGTGCCGAGCGGCAGCACCGACGCCGTGAAGTCGCAGCAGATATCCTGGCTCGGACTGCAGGGCGACTGGGAGGCACGCCACGAGGAGGAGCCGACCGGCGAGCGCTACCGCTTCGGCGAGGTGTTCGCCCGCGGCGGGCTCGGGTCGGTCCGGTGGGCCGTCGACCGCAAGCTCGGCCGGCGCATCGCCGTCAAGGAGCTGCTGCGGTTCGACGACCGGGCGGTGCGCCGCTTCGTCCGCGAGGCGGCGATCATGGCCCGGCTGCAGCACCCGGGCATCGTGCCGCTCTACGACCTCGGGCGCGACGCGGCGGGGCGACCGTTCCTGTGCATGAAGCTGGTCGACGGTTCCTCGCTCGAGCAGCGGATCGCCCAGTGCGGCGACGCCCTCGACGCGCGGGTGAAGCTGCTGCGCCACGTGGTCACGGCGGCCGAGGCGCTGGCGTACGCGCACCGGCAGGCGATCGTGCACCGCGACGTGAAGCCGGCCAACATCCTGATCGGCGAACTCGGCGAGGCGGTGGTGATCGACTGGGGGCTGGCCAAGGACCTGTCCCCAGGGTCATCGGATGACAACCTCGCCGGCGACGACCCGGGCACTGCGTCGGACATGACGGAGGCGGGCTCGCTGCTGGGGACGCTGCGCTACATGCCGCCCGAGCAGGCCCGCGGCGAGCCGGTCGACGCCCGCAGCGACGTGTACGCGCTCGGGGCGACGCTCTACCACCTGTTGGCCGGGGTGCCGCCGTTCCACGACCGCCGCTCAGCCCAGCTGATGCACGACGTGGTGCGAGCGCAGCCCCGCCCGCTGGCCGAGCTGGCGCCGCAGGTGCCGGCGGCGCTGGTGGCGGTGGTCGAAAAGGCCATGTCCCAGACGCCAGATCGGCGCTACCCCTCGGCAGAGGCGCTGGCCGACGATCTGCGGCGCTTCGCCGCCGGGCAGGCGGTCGTCGCCCACGACTACTCGCTGGGGGAATTGACGCGGCTGTGGTGGCGGCGGCACCGGGCGGTGGCGACGGTCGGGCTCGCAGCCGCAGTCATCCTGGCGGGCGTGAACGCGATGTCGCAGGTGCGCGTGCGGCAGGCGCGGGACGTGGCGGAGGAGCGCCGAATGGAAGCGGAGCTGCGCGCGACGGAGGCCGAGTCGGCGCGGCAGCTCGCGGCAGAGCGCGCGCAGGCGCTGCTGATGTCTCAGGCTCGGCTGGCGCTCGACGTCGATCCAACGCGGGTGTTCGGGGCGCTGGCGCAGGTCGAACCCGATCCGGCCCGCGACAACGCGGTGCGGGCGCTGGCGACGGCCGCGTACGCGCAGCTCGGCCTCGGCGGGTGGATGACCGGGCCGAAGGGGCGCATCAGCGACGCGCTGCGCCTGGCCGACGGGACATGGCTGGCGGCGACGAGCGAGGAGCTCTGGAGATGGCCTTCGGGACAGGTCCACGGCGAGCGGATCGGCGGGGGCGGCATTTTGGTGGCGACACCCGACCGGACGACCTGGGCGGCGGTGCGCGTGGTCGACGGGGGAGAGACGGCGATCGCGGTCCACCGCCCGGGCGCGCCCGGGCCGGCGCAGGTGGCGGTGAAGCTCGACAAGCCGGCCGTGTTCTACCGCTGGCGCATGACGCCGGGCGGCGCATCGCTGGTGGGGACGCCGAAACTGGACGTGCCGGCGGCGCAGATCGATCTGTCCAGGGGGACAGCCGCGCCGTTGCCGGGGCCCGACGCGCCGGCGGCCGTGCAGGGGCTGAAGCAGGTCCAGCCGAGCCCGGACGGGCGCATGCTCGCGGGCGTGCGCGACGAGCGGACCCTGGTGATGTGGGACCGCGAGACCGGCGCGATCGAGGCCGCGGAATTGCCGGGCGAGGCCGCGTCGCTCGGGACCGATGGTTGGACGCCGGACGGCCGCGCCTTCGCGCTCCTGTGCCTCGACCGCGAGCAGGGGCCGGGGCATGCGCGCAAGGCGTTCGTGTGGCGGCGCGGCGGCCCGGCTCGGGTCGTCGACGCGGAGTTCGTGGCCCCGGCCCGCGACGCGCTGGTGTTCATCGGAATGATCGCCGGAAGCTCGACCGCCTGGGCCGAGGACCTCGAAGGTCACAATCGCTGGACGCGATATGTCCGCAGGGCTATGTCCAGCGAGTCCTCGATCGTCGCCATCCCGACGACCAGTCGCGACGGCGACCTGGTGTGGTGGAGCGTCGACCAGGCGCTGGAGGTGGTCGACGTGGCCACGGGCGCGCGGGTGTTCGCGCAGGCGCAGACGCTGCGCGAGGCGCCGATGATCGACGCCGGGACGCTTCTGCTGCGCCGTGCCGAGGGCCTGGCGCGCGTCGAACCGGCGCAGGCGTCGGTGCGCGCGGTCCGGCCCGGGTCGAGCGACGCGAGCGCCGACTGGTCGCCCAACCGCGCGTGGGTGGTGCGCCAGGAGGAGGGCCGCGTGACGCGGATCGGCCAGGCGACGGGCGAGGAGCTGCTGCCGGAGGCGTGCGGGCCATGGACGCCGACGCGGGTGGTCGGCGCGGTCGCCGACGACGGCCGGGCGCTGGTGGTCGACGGTGAAGGCGGGGGCTGCTTCTTCGGACATGGCCGTTCGGCCATGCTCGATACTCCGCCGCACTGGCTGTCTGACGGCGCGTTCGCCCCCGATCGCAGCCGCTCCGCGCTCGGCTTCGCCGACGGGACGCTGCGCGAGTGGACCGACCCGGCCGCGCCGCCGCGCGAGCTCGCGGGGGTCGATTTCCACCGCTTCCTCGACTACACGCCCGACAGCAGCGTGCTGGTGGCGCTCGGCTCGAGCGGCGCGGTCACGGCGATCGACCGCGCGGGGACGCCGCGGACGTTGATCCCGGCGCGACCGGCCAATCCACGCCGACTCGAGCGCGCCGCGCTGGCGCTGGCGCCCGAGGGCGCGACGCTGGCGCTGTACCGCCGCGGCGAGCCGGCGGTGACGCTCCTCGACATCGGCAGCGGCGCGCAGACGAAGCTGGCGGGCGCGGTGGCCGGCGAAGTCGCGGAGCTCGGAACGGTGATCCGCTACAGCCCCTCGGGCCAGGCGGTCGCGGTGCTCGACGGCGAGGTGCTGCTGCGCTGGTCGCTCGACCGGCCCGACGCGCCGGAGCGCACCGGCGACGTGCCGGGCTGGGACTTCGCGTTCCTCGACGAGCGCACGCTGGTGGTCCTCGGCGAGGACGGCGGGCTCGAGATCGTCGACCCTGCCAGCGGGACGCACGCGCCGATTTACCCCGGCTCGGTCGGGCGCGAGCACCCGACGCTCGCGCGCACCCCCGGAGGCGTGGCCCTGCGCACCCGCAGCGGCGAGGAGCTCGAGTTCAGCGACATCCTGCCGCCGAGCGGGCCCGAGCTGCGCGCGTGGCTGCGGCAGCGGGCGACCCTGTGATCGCACGTTCTGGCCTTGAGGACAGCTACGAGCGGTCTCGACCCGGCGGCGCCGTCTGCCCGACAGCCCCGACGGTCCCCGCGGCGAGGTCGACCGGGACAGACGAGCATTGCGACAGGCGACCCGCCCTCACGCGCTGCAGCTGCAGCCGAGCGCCAGCGCCTTCGCCTTGAGCTGCGCCAGCTGGCTCTTGAGCTTCCCCATCTGGGCGTAGATCGCGGCTTTCTGCCCCGGGCTCGGGGCGGGCTCGAGTTGCAAGTCGCCCTCCAGCGTGGCGATCTCGTCCGCGATCTGCCCGATCTTGCCGCAGAGCGCGCCGCAATTGGGGTGAGCGCCGATCCACGGCCATACGACGTAGGCGTCGAAGGCCGCGCCGTGCCCCGAGAACGGGCTCAGCGGGTTGGTCTGGGCCACGCCCTGCTTCACGCCGGCGTGCTTCATCCCCTGCACCCCGTGGAACTGCAGCGGCCGGAACGGGCCGATGCCCCGCGCGTCGGCGGCCACGATCTTGTCCCGCAGCCCGTCCAGATCGTTCGTGAACTTGGGCAGGATCCGCTGGGCGTGAATGTGCAAGTGGGGCCCGCCGGACGCGCCCGAATTGCCGATCGCGCCGATCGGGTCTCCCCGCTTCACCGCCGGATATTTCCCCGTCAGCAGCGCCTTGGGGACCGAGCCGTGCTTGAGGTGGGCGTATTGCACGACCTCCTCGCCGTGCAGGATCCACACGCAGTTGTTGTCCGTGTGTTGCCACAGCGCGACCGCGAGCCGCCCGGTCGCCTCGCGCACCGCCGTCACGAGGGTTCGCATCTGGGTCGGGACGATGTCGATGGCGATCGGCCCGACGGGTCCGCGGTCCTGGACGTTGGGGAGCGTGTACGTCACCGGCCCGGTCGCGCCGTCCTGCTCGACGCCGTGGGACAGGATCCGCAGCGTCCCGGCCTTCGTCCGGAACGCGGTGGCCACCGACGATTTGTGGAAGTTGCCGGCCGCCTGGACGCCCTCGCCGTCCCCCAGCGCGACGCTGCCGCGCTGCACGATCTGCCCCGCCGCGCCGAGCTGCCAGGTGATGAGCTCGAGCGCGCCGTCCGCCTGTCGGCGCACCGCCGTGCTCACCAGGTCGTCCTTCTCCATCGCCGAGAGGGACACCTCCGAGACCTCGCCCGCCACGGCCTGGCCCTCGCGCTCGATCAGCACCCCGGCGATGATGTCGGGCTTGAACTCCCACACGATGACCTTGAGCTGGCCGCCGGGCTGGCGCGCCGCCGTCACCGCGCGCGCCCCCTCCTCGACCGCCAGCACGTCGAAGGCTCCTGCGCAGACGTCGGTCGCCGAGGCCATCGGTGCGGCCGAGAACTGGCCGTCGTGGATGCCCCACACCTGGACCGTCATCTTCTGCGACGCCGTGCGCGCCACCACCAGCGCCCGGTTCGGCTTGAGCCCGACGACCTTCACCTCGGCCACGCCGGGCAGGTTCATGCTGCCCTGCGCCGTCAGGGCCGCGCTGCCTGCGGGCAGTTGCCACAGCTGCAGCCTCGCGCTCGCGCCGCGCAGCGACGCCGTGACGGCGGTGGTCTTGCTCAGCCGCGCGACCGAGACCTGGTCGGCCGGCCCGCCGGGCACGTCGGCGAGGAGGCTCAGCTTGTCGCCGTCCTTCGTCTGCTCGAGGGCGATGAGACGCATGACGTTCGCCTCCGTCACGACCGCCACCAGCATGCGGGACAGCGCTTCCTTGTCGTCGGCGAGGCTCGCGACCGCGACGGCGTCGATCTCGTAGGCGCTGAAGAACTCGCCGTCCTTGGCGTAGAAGGTCCGATTGCCGGCCTCCAGGTTGTCCTCGCTGTCGTCCTGGGCGTGCACGACGACGCCGTCGGCCATGGCATAAACGGGGCGTCCCCAGCCGAAGTAGTCGTCGTTCTGCTTCCGATCGGTCCGGTACGACGAGAGCGTACCGTCGGCCCTCCAGCCGAGCACGTTCACGTCATGACCGAAGTACTGGGTCTCGCCGCCGTGCTCGCGCAGGAGCACGCACTCGCCGAGCTCGGGGTCGGCTTCGGGGCGGACGAAGAACGAGTACGACACGTTGTGGGCGGCGAGCGGCCAGACGCGGAAGACCGGCGGCTCGCCTCCCTCGAACAGCAGGGTGACCTTGACGGTGGAGGGGATGTCCTGCAGCGCGACCCACTCGTCGGGCGCGAGCTGCACGCGGGTCCTGCCGGGCCCGAGCTTCAGGGCGCGCTGGAACGTCTTCGACGCCTGCGCGCTCCCCGGGAACGACACCTCGATCGCCTTCAACGTGAAGGTCTTGGCGGTGTTGTTGTCGATCCACGACCAGAAATGGAGCTTCGCCCGCTCGGGCTCCTTATTGGTCGGTGGGGCGACACGGAGGCAACGGACCTTGCCGTCCTCGAACGGCTCGATCACGAACTCGATGGGCAGGGGAGCGCCTTTGATGGCATCTGTCGATTCGATCGGCATGGCTCACGTCTTTCCCGGCGTCGCGCCGGCGCACGGTTTCTTCGGGGTTGCTGCCTGGCGGCAGGAGCACCACGACGACGCGGCTCGTCGGCACCGGCGCGAGCCCGAACGGTCGCGCCCGCAGATCCGGCATGGGCACGCCTGCGCTCGCTCGAGTGGCCTGGCGCCGGCGTGTCGTCGTGGCGTTCCTCCTCGTGGTTCCGCTCGTGCCTCGCCGGTTCATGACGGCCGCGTTTTTTCCCCCGCCGGTCCCTCCGCGCGACTCCGCGCCGGCCAATCGCCCGAAGAACGCGGGTCGGAGCCGCGAGCGCGGATGTGCCTGCGCCCGGCACGACGCAGGGGTGCGCCCGCGGCCCGACGACCCGCGGCGGACCGGTTTGGCATAAGAGGGACGAATCGGCGCCCTCCTGCCCGGCCCGCGCGCCGGACGGGTTTGGCCTAAGATGGCCGCCGTGCCCGGCAAGCCCCCCGCCAGCGAGGGTATTCGCGCGATCCGTGCCGTGCGGAAGGTCTGGAGCGGCGTCGAGGTCGCCGCGATCGACGTCTACAGCGCCGGCGAGGGTCGCGTCGTCCTCGACCTGACCGGGTCGCGCTCCCGGCTCGGCGTCCTCCTGCAGCAGGTGGGCGGGCACTGCGAGGGCCGGCACGCGCCCGGGAAGCCGGGGGTCACGCGCAACCCCGGCGCCCGCTTCCTCGCCCTGACCCCCGCGGGAATGCCCATATGGGGCTACAGCGACCGGATCTCGTACAGCCACGAGCTGGCGCTGTCGTTCGATTCCGCCGACCTGTCGACCCGCCTCGGCGAGCCGCTGCGCGACGACGTCGACCTCGCGCCGCGGCTATGGCTGTCGAACGAGCGGATCTTCGCCCTCGCCGAGCTCCTCTCGGCCGAGGTCGTCGGCGGCGGCGAGTTCGGCCAGCTCTACGGCGAGAGCCTCGTGCTCGCGCTCGTCGTCGAGTACCTGCGAGCCGTCCGCGCGCGCGCACCCGCCTCGCCGAAGGGCGGCCTGTCGCCGCGGCAGCTCCGCGAGGTCTGTGCATACATGCTGGAGCACCTGTCGGCCCCGGTCGGCTTGCGCGAGCTCGCAGCGCTCGCCGGCATGTCGCAGGCGCACTTCAGCCGCGCGTTCAAGGCCTCGACCGGCGTGCCGCCGTATCGCTGGCAGCTCCACGCGCGCGTCGAGCGGGCCCAGCAGCTCTTGCTGCGGGCCGACGTCTCGCTCGCCGACCTCGCGCTGCAGCTCGGCTTCGGCGATCAGTCGCACCTGACCCGCGTGTTTCGTCGGGTCGTCGGCGCCACCCCGGCCGCGTGGCGCCGGGTGCACGGGCGAGGTCGGCGCGAGCCGTGACCGCCGGCGGCCGCCGCCACGCAGCAGCGACCGCGAGCCTCGGCCGCGCCTACGCCTGGCCGCGGCCGCCCGTGCGGAGGAGCTGCATCTCCCACGCGAACGCCACGCCGGTGCCGCCGCCGTGGGTCATCAAGTGCTCGGCGAGGGCCGGCACGCTCACCTCGCGCGCCCAGTCGCGCTGGAGCTCGGAGCCGAACACCATCCACGTGATCGGCACCGCGCCGGCCTGGATCATGCGGCGCACCGCCATCTCGTGGGCCTCGAGCGACACCCCGCCCGACGCGTCGGTCACGATGTAGACCTCGTAGCCCTCCCCGAGCGCGTGGATCGCCGGCATCGCCAGGCAGATCTCGGTCCACAGCGCCGCCATCACGATCTTCTTGCGGCCGGTCGCCTCGACCGCGTCCACCACCCGCTTGTCCTCCCAGGTGTTGATGAACGTGCGGTCGATCGGCTTCTGCTCGGGGAACACGTCCTGCAGCCCCTTGATCAGGTAGCCGCCGCGCTCCTCGAGCACCGTGGTCAGGATCGTCGGCACGCCGAAGGTCTTGGCCGTCTTCGCCAGCGCGACGACGTTGTTGATGATCATCGTCGGGTCGTGGCTGTGCAGGTTGGCGAACTGGAACGGCTGATGGTCGATCAGCACGAGGACGCAATTGTCGGGGGTGAGCAACGCCTCGAGGCCGGCTTTACGGGTAGTCATGGCATCTCCTGGCGAGCCGCACGCGAGGCGGCTCGCTCGCCGACCGAATCTAGCCAGGAGCATCGGCGGGTTCTTGCACGCTCGTGCCGTCCTGGTCGATCCCTGCGCCGGGTCGGCCGGACCCCGCGCTCCGGGCCGGCACCGACCTCCGCGCGGCTCGCACGACGACCCGCCGGCGAAGTCCACCACCTCGTATCGGACCCGCGCCTTTGCCGGCCCCTGACCTCGGGACGCCCCGGCCGGAGCGAGCTGTCGGGCCGGACAGAATCACGGCAGCGGCGGCCGGGCGAATGACGGCACCGCAACGATGACGGCCCTGACACGCTGACGGCGATGCAACGATGGCCACACATTCCCGGCTGTCATTCGCGTCACCTCACGGCCCCGTGGGCGCGGGTCCGGCGATGATTCGCGACCGACCCGATCCCCAGCGCGTCCTCCGCCGCGCACACGGATTCGTCGTACCACCCGCGGAGGCTCGCCTCCAATCCTCCCTGCCGATCTGCGCTCGCTCACATCGTGGCGCCCTCGCCCGCCGCGTCGATGCCGGACCTCTCTCCAGCTCGCGGCGGAAGCGCGGCGGTCAGGACATCATCTCCAGCGGCAGCTCCGCCCGCGAATCGAAGCCGGCGATCGGCGACTCGGCCAGGAGCGCGTAGGCTCGCGGCCCCTCGCTCGGTTCGAGCTCCGGGGCAACGGCAGCGCCAATTCTCGCACCAGCCGCTCGCCGCTGCGCAGCACCGGCGCTCCGGGGGCAGCTCCGTGGCGGCCACCCGGCGGCGGCTCTCGCGGTCGGGCGGCGCCGCGGCGCTGGGCAGCGTGGGGTGAGGTGCTGCTCGTCGAAGTGGACCCGGACGCGCTCGACCGCCACCTCGTAGGTCCCACCGTGCAGCACCAGGGGGCCGCGGAGGACCTCTCCGGCGCGCACCGACACCCTCGATGGCGAGGGGAGGTGTACCGATACCGACCGCGCTCTTCCATCGCGGGATGATTTTCATCGTGTCGCGACTATACTATGACGACGAGCAGCAGGCGCACGGCCCCAATGGGGGCATGTCGCGCCTGCGGACCGAAATAGCCTCTCCGCATTCGACAGACGCGATCAAGGCCGATGCTGACGCTCTACCGACCCGAATCGATCTTCTCGCCCCGGCACGCCCCGAGCTGGCTGATGTTCACCTTCGCCGCCGGCGCCGTGAACGCCTCCGCGCTGCTGGCCTGCCAGACCTACGTGACACACGTGACAGGGACCGTCACCCGGCTGGGCGTGGAGGTCGTCCACTTGATGCCGTTCCTCGAGTTCGCGCTCGTGCTCGGCTGCTTCATCGGCGGGGCGATGCTCTCGGGCCTGCTCATCAACGGGCGCGCCCACGCGGGCAAGCGGCCGCTGTTCGGCGTGCCGCTGTGGATCGCCTTCTGCCTGGTGCTGTTCACCGCGGTGGGCGGGCACTTCGGGCTGCTCGGCACGTTCGGCGGCGCGGTCACCCAGCCGGTCGACTTCCTGCTGCTGTCGATCCTCAGCTTCGCCATGGGCCTGCAGAACGCCGCCATCGCCACCAGCACCGGCCTCCTGGTCCGCACCACCCACCTCACCGGCCCCGCGACCGACCTCGGCATCCACCTGGCCGAGCTGTTCTTCTCCAAGGACGAGGCGCTCGCGCTGGCCAAGCGCCACGCCGCCCTGCGCGCCGGCAAGATCGCCGCCTTCGCCGCCGGCGCCGCGGTGACCGTCCCGCTCGCCCACCGCTTCGAGTTCCTGGTGTTCCTGCTGCCCGCGTCGCTGATGCTGCTGGCGATCACCCTGAGCTTCTTGCCCGAACGCATCGCCCGCGAGGTACGAGCCCGCCGACGCGACCGCGCCGTCGCCCGCGCGGCCGCCGGCGGCGCCTTGCCGTGAGAGACATGTCTCGAAGGACAGGATGGCGATGGCGCCCCGCGCGGGGCCGGTTCTCGACATGACCTCGAGAACATGTCCGATTCGACAGGAGCGCAATCGACGGTCCCGGCGATAGCCCGCGACGCACGGCCCCCGAACCAGTCCACCCTGTGACGATTCGCGCGCGCGAGCGCCTCGCGGCGCGTCCTCCTGGCGTCGAGGACAGGTCTCCGGATTGAGACCCGCAGCGAAAGTTTCACCAGAGCGCGAGAATTCCTCGCAGCCTTCGCCGCGCGCGCGAGGCCCGCGCAGCGAACGGGCCGCCGCCTTCTCGCCGAACGATGGGCCATCGTCGGGCCGTCACGCGGCGCCGCCGGTGCGACTCGGCTAGCATTTCGGCCTTCGACATCGCGCCATGCCGTCCCTCGCCCTCGCCCTCGCCCTGTTCCTCACCTCGACCGCCGCGCCCCAGCCCGCCGCGCCGCCGCCGGCGGCGACGTCCGCCCCCATCGACGCCAGGACGCGCGCGGCGATCGAGGCCGTCGCTTACGACTACGTCGACGGCCAGCTCGAGGGCGATCCGGCCCGGGTCGCGCGGGCGCTGCACCCGGACCTGGCCAAGCGGGCCGTCGCCGGCGCCGGGCCGACCTCGCGCGAGGTCTTCCCGCTGCGGCGCATGAGCGCCGACGAGCTCATCGAGCTGACCCGCCAGGGCGCGCTCAAGACGCCGAAGGAGCAGTGGAACCGCTCGGTGCGCGTGCTCGACGTGACCGGCACCGCCGCCGTGGTCCGCGTCGAGACCCCGTGGTTCGTCGACTATTTTCATATGGGCCGCTTCGGCGAGCGCTGGCTGATCGTCAACGCCCTGTGGTTCAGTAAGCCGCAGCAGCCCGCGTGATCCGGCAGGTCGCATCGCGGCATGTCCCCGAGGACATGCCCCCTGAGACAGCGGCCGAGCCCGATCGCGCCAGCCACCCTTGAGTCGCGCGACCGGGTCCCGCATCCCGGGCGGCCCGCGACCGCTCGCGTCACACGCCGAAGCCGCCAGCGGCGGCCTCACCCCGTCTCTTTCGGCAGATCCGGCCGCGCGCCCCACTCGTTCCACGAGCCGTCGTACACGCGCGCGTCGGCGTGCCCCAGCACCTGCAGCACCAGCCAGCTCAGGCTCGCGCGCATGCCCGACTTGCAGTAGACGACCACCGTCTCGCTGTCGAGGGCGCGGGCGTACAGCTCGCGCAGCGCCTGCGGCTCCTTGAGGCGGCCGTCGTCGGTCACGGCGGACTGCCAGGGCACGTGCCAGGCCCCGGGGATCCGTCCGGCCTCCCACTCGTCGTCGCTGCGCACGTCGAGCAGCAAAACCGCGGGGTCGTGCAGGTGCGCGGCGATCCACGCGGCGTCGACGCCGAGCTGCGGCTGCTCCTCGCCGAGCCGGGCCCCCTCACCGGTCGCGACTGTCGGCACCTCGCCGGTCTGCGCGCCCCCGGCCGCGACCCAGGCCGCGTGACCGCCGTCGAGCACCTGGACCTTGTCGGCGGCGTGGCCGAACCACCGCAGCGTCCACACCACACGGGCCGCCGGCGGGCTCGTACGCTCGTCGACGACCACGACCTCGTCGCCGAGCTCGACCCCGAGCTCCGCCATCGCCGCCTCGATCGCCGCCCGCGGCGCCAGCTGTTCGGGCACCCCGTCGACCTCGGCGCGCAGCTTCTTGACGTCGAGGTGGACCGCCCCGGGGATGTGCCCGCCGGCGTAGGCCTCGGCCGGGCGGACATCGACGATCACGCGCTGCGGGTCGGCCGGCGCGCGCAGCAACGCGTCGACGGCCACCACGCCCGCCGGCGCGCGCGGCTCCTCGCTCGCGGCCGTCCCGGTGCTGCAGCTCCCGACCACACACATCAACCCGATCGACCACGCACGAATCATCGCCTCACTCCTCCAGCGGCGCCGCGACCGCGTCGGTCTTCCCCAGGTCGGCCCCGCAATCCTCGCTGCGCGCACGCGTCGGGCTCGCGGACATCGACGCCGTCGAGGCCGCCGGCGGCGACGAGGGGCTGGACTGCCGGGGACGCTGGATCTGCGGCACCCGCTCATTGTAGCGCAGCGGGCAAGCCCTGCCGCGCGCCCGACCGGCCTGCAGCCGCCGCACGTCAACGTCTGCGCTCGTGATGGGAACAGGCCGCCCACGCCGCCGCCGCTGCCCGACTCACGGCAGTCCTGGACCCTGCTTCGCTCCGGCCTCCGTCAGGATCGCTTCGATGACGTCGGTCTTGGCGTCGGCGTAGTGCTGGACATGGGCCCAGGTCCGGGCCGCGAGCTCGCGCTTGACCTGGGCGTAACGATCGCGGGCGGCGGGATGGGCCCGGAGGTGATCGCGGAAGCCGAGCATTCGCGCAATCTCCGGGCAGCCTGAAGAGAAGACGTGGAGATGGATGGGGTGGTCGGGGCCTCTGAGCAGGCGGTGCTGGTGCCATTCGGGCTCGCGGATGCGCAGGACGTAGCCGGCGGCTTCGAGGTCCGGGACGTAGGCGGGTTCGTCGCTCGAATCGGGCACGACGAGCAGGATGTCGATGATCGGTTTGGCGGGCAGCCCGGGAACGGAGGTCGAGCCGACGTGTTCCAGCACCAGGGCGCGGTCACCGAGGACGGCGGACAGCCGGGCCTGCTCCTCGGCGAACATGACGGGCCACTGCGGATCGGGGGCCATCAGGGTGATCTGCCCGTTGTGAGGCACCCGCTCCCCGACGGTCACGGCGGCGAGGTACTCCTCGGAGGACTGATTCGGGGCGCGGGTGGACATTGGCGACCTCTGGCTCGGCTCAGAAGGGAGCCCGGCATGGTAACAGCAGGTTTTCTAACATGTCGAGTCGCCTCGGCGCATCTTTCGTCCCCGATGCCGTGATCCTGCGTCGGCGACGAGAACTTCCGCCGCCGGCCGACCTCGACTCGCCGCCCGCGACGTCGCAGGGCCGGTCGATCCGGACGCCGCGGATCTGCAATCATGGCAGCGATCACCGCACCGCCGTCTGCGAGGACGGCACCGTCGAACCGACGCGCTGGCCGCGGCGCGAACCGTCGCGCACGCAGGCGCGAGCCGAAGGCGGCGCGGAGCGCGACGCGCCGGGGTGAGACGGCGGCGCGATCGCAGGCAAGTGCCAGTGTCCTCACGCTGCCCGCCGAGCGAGCTCGGGCGCGAGCGCGGACGCCGGCCTTCATAGGTCCCGCGGCCTTCATCCAGATCGGGCCAAATCTTATGAACGCTGGCAGCCCACGCCGAGGGAGCAAAGCCCTGGCGATCTGCCAGTCGCGGTCGATCGGGCCGCAGATGCGGTCCTCGCTGCGATCGACGACCCCACGCGTCGGACGCCGAGCGGGCCGAGACCACCCCGGCATCGCCGCACGACGACGCCATGTGCATTCCCGAGCGCGGCCTTCGACGGACGTCCGGCGCTCGACCGTGCGCCGCACATATGTCCGCGACGACGCTCCGCAATCTGCGAGGATTGACAGTGAGCGAGCGTCACAACTACGGTGCGACAGACGCGATCCAGCGATCGAGCATGAGGCACACGTGATGAAATCCTACGAGCGCGGCGAAAGAGCGAGCGGCGAGTCGAAGCACTTTGTGCTGGTACACGGGGCGTGGCACGGCGCGTGGTGCTGGGCGACGACGGCGCGGCTGCTGGCGGACGACGGGCACCGCGTGACCCCGCTCGACCTCCCCTCCCACGGCGCCGACGAGACGGCGCCGGCCTCGGTGACGCTCGCCCATTACGCCGCCCGCGTGGTCGCAGCGCTCGACGCAATCGACGGGCCGGTCGTGCTGGTCGGGCACAGCATGGGCGGCGCCGTCGTGTCGATGGTCGCCGAGGCGCGGCCGGCGAAGATCGAGAAGCTCGTCTACCTGACGGCGTTCCTGCTGCCGAACGGCGCGACGTTGCTCGACGTCGCGTTGAAGGACGCCGACTCGCTGGCGACCCCGAACCTGATCGTCCGGTCCGAGGAGGGCGTCGTCGACGTCAACCGCGACGCCGTCGCGGACATCTTCTACGCCGATTGCGAGCGCGAGGTCGTCGACCGCGCGCGCTCGCTGCTCAAGCCGAACCCGCTCGCGCCGTTCACGACGCCGCTCGCCCTGACCGCCGCCGGCTACGGCAGCGTGCGGCGATTCTACATCTCGTGCGCGAAGGATCGGGCGATCACCCCCGCGGCGCAGCGATCGATGGTCCTGGCGATGCCGTGCGAGGCGGTCCACGAGCTCTACACCGATCATTCGCCGTTCTTCTCCCAGCCCGACCGGCTCCACGACGTCCTCGTCCAGATCGCCCGGGCCTGAGCGGAGCGCTCCGCGCAGGGCAGGCCGAGCTCGGCCTGCCCCGCGTGCCCGTCAGTCCTGGCAGCCGATCCGCTCGTCGTCGAGCGCGACGTCGTCGATCCACGCCGTGAAGCCCGGGGGCGACTCCTGGTAGTTGACCCAGCCGATGCGCACCTCGCTGAAGGCGTCGGGGATCTCCGAGCCGGCGTAATTGCCCGGCCCGTTGGCGATGCTGATCTGCTCGACGATCGCCCCGTCGATGTAGAAGTCGTAGCTCTGCGTCGGCCCGTCGATGTGCCACTCTGCGCAGTGCCACTGGTCGTCGAATTTCCAGTCGTAGTCGCTGCCCTTGCCGAACTCGGGGCCGTTGGGCTGCACATTGTAGAGGTACTGGAAGTGATTGCCGTTGCCGTCGTTGTTCCAGCCGTCGGCGTCCTCCTTCACGGTGTCGACGACGCGGACCTCCTGGTCGCCGGTCGTCGGGCCCTTGCCGTAGAGGGCCACGATCGTCGAATGGACGAACGCGTCCGGCACCGGGAGCGCCACCTTGTAGCGGACCCGGCCCCAGTGTCCGCTGCCGAGCGCGGCCGCGTCGTGGTAGATCCGTCGCTCCCACACCGGGATCGGGCCCATCTTCAGCGAGTGCGACCCGCTCACCGCCGCGTCGTCGGCGACGGCGATCGGGTCGCCGTGGCGGACCCAGCCCTGCGGGATCGCGCCCACCTCGGTGTCGTCGAAGCTCTCGCAAATGAGGTACTTCCCCGGCGGGCACGGGCCCAGATCCGGCTCGCCGGTGGACGTGCTCGTGTCGGAAATGGAGGTACTGCCGGTGCCGGTCGCCTCGCCGGTGGTGCCCGTGGTCCCGGTGTCGCTGCTGCCCGGGCCGGGCCCGCTGCTCGTGCTGCTCGTGGGGGCGTCCGTCGTCGCGGAGGAGGTCCCGGAGCTGGTGGTGCCCTCGCTGCCGCTGGAGCTGCCGGAGTCGCCGCCGGTGCTCGCCTGCGTGTCCGTGCCGCTCGTCGCCGGCTGCGAAGTGCAGCTCGCCCCCGCCGCGCCGAGCACGAGCGCCGCGGCGACGGCTCGCCGAACCGCTCCTCGTACGCCTGTCCTGTCCATCTCGGCCTCCGTTCCTCGCATGAATCGTCGCCCCCTGAAGCTCAGGAACACCGATCCTCGCGGGTGCTGTCAAGGGCGCGGCGCGGCGGTGCTCACGGCCCCCAGCACGAGCGCGCCGCGGGTGGTCTGCAGATTCATGCGCCGCGATCGCGGCAGTGACGGGCGCGCGCGTCGGCGAGGTGGGCGAGCGCCAGTCGGCGCCGCGCGCACGCACGCCCCTGCGCGCGGTCGCTCGAGCGGCCTGCGCGGGTGAGCGTCAGCGAGCCGCGAGGCTGTCGAGGAAGGCCGCGACCTCCTTGCGGCGACGCGACCGCGCGTGCCCGGCGGCGGTCTTGCCCTTGTCGTCGACCGCGTCGACGCTGGCGCCGGCCGCGAGCAGCCGCTTCACCAGCGCCATGCTGCCGAACTGCGCGGCCTTCATCAGCGGCGTCTCCCCGTACCACGCGACGTTGGGGTCCGCGCCGGCGCGGAGCAGGCTCTCGAGCATCGACAGGTAGTCGGCCTCGGGCGCGTGGTCCGAGAAGGTCGCGCTGCTGAGCATGGACGCGATGATGCTCTCGGGCGCGCCGTACTTGCCGTCCAGCAGCGGGATGGCCCCGCGCTCGAGCAGGAGCGCCACGGTGCCGGCCGCTTGGGCGCTCAGCGCATAATCGAGGATGCGCGAGCCGGACGGCCCGCGGGTGTTGGCGTCGACGCCGGCGTCGAGAAAGGCCCGCACGACCTCGGTGTGCTTCTTCTGCATCGCCGGGATGATCAGCGGCTCGTCGTACTGGTTGCGGACCTCGAGCAGCGTCTTGTCGGCCGCGAGCAGGCGAGACACCGTCGCCGCGTCGCCGGCCTCGACGGCGGCGAACAGCTCCTCCTGCGTCTTCGAGCCCTTCTTGCGCACCTTCCGGCGCTCGAGGAACCCCGACTCGTCGAACGCGAGCGAGCCGTCCTCGAGGGAGTTGCGGTAGTCGACGAGGTACGCGCCGATGTTTTCGGCGAGGGGGCCGAGCGGGCCCTCGGTCTTCTCCCACTTGATGATCTGGCCCCTGGTGCCGCCCGGTCCCGGGTCCAGGTCGGCGCACATCAGGTTGCCGCCGCCGTCCTCGGCGACGGGGATGAAGCCGCGGCTCCACCACACGAAGCGGATGCTGTCCTGGTCCTCCGCGAGCGCGCGCGGCTTGGCCTCCTTGAACACGCCCTGGTCGACGAGGTCGTTGAGGCCGCTCCACCGGTCGTACGCCTGCGGCAGCTCGAGCAGCGTGTATTCCATGAAGCTCCGGCTCGGATGCGCGAGACCGCCGGCGAAGTGCGCCTGCAAGCAATCCTCGAACGCCTCCCCGTACTCCTTTTCCCAGCGGGCCAGCGCGGCGCTGGCGTCCTTGGGCGCCCGGGGCGGCTCCGGCCGTCGGTCAGGCTCCGGGTCGGAGTCCGCGAACCAGGCGTCCACGAATTCCCAGTGGTCAGCCATGATCCGGCGCAGCGACTCGACATGCTCGCCGCGATCCCACGAGCCCTTCTTCGCGGCCGTCTTCTTCGCGGCCGTCTTCTTCGCGGCCTTCTTCGCCGTCGATTTCTTCGCGGCCGTCTTCTTCGCGGCCTTCTTCGCCGTCGTCTTCTTCGCCGCCGATTTCTTCGCCGCCGATCTCTTCGCCGCCCTGGTCGTGGCTTTCTTCGCCGACGCCTTCTTGGCGGGTGCGGTCTTCGACGCGGATGATTTCGCCTTCGCCGTCTTCTTCATCGAATCTCCCGGAGCTCGGTCGAGGGGTGAATGCCGAGTTTGGACATCAGTGATGACGCAGCGAAACGTGTTCTACGGGAGGAGCGGCGACGATGGCAAGCGTTCGTGCGACGCACCGGACCGCCCGCTTCCCTGGGCCTGCGTCCAGGCGCTTCCCGATGACGACGAGCTCGCCTCCTCGCTCGAGGCATCGCCCGCGTCCGTCGCCCTCGTCGCTCGTCCCTCGTGACTGCCCTTTGCCTCGTGTCGGCCGCGTACATCGCCCGACACGAGCGTCGCTCACTCCCAGCACAATTGGACGACGATCGGCTCGCGCATCGTGAAGTCGAGCTCCTCGAGCTCGAGCACCTCGAACGACTCGTCCGGCCACACCAGGTTGCCGTTGCACGACGCGAAGTAATGCGAGTCTTCGAGGCGGATCTTGGTGTATCCGGGGTGACCGGCCCACATCAGCGCGTTGGACAGGGGCAGGCCGCGGCCCTGGTCCTCGCAGATGTTCTCGCGGCAGCGGGTGCGACGAAACACCACGCCGTCGCTCCCGGCGTAGTCCGAGAAGCAGCCGTTGCCCATCCGGATCGCGTCGACGTCCTCGACGACGCCGAGCGCCAGGTCGCCGTCGAAGATCACCCCCACCCCGGACGGCGAGTTGTTGCCGTCGATCATGCCGCGGCGGATCTCGACATCGACCGACTGGTAGATGTTGACGTTGTCCTCGGGCCACGAGGTGGCCTGGGGATTGATCACTGAAAAATCTTCGAGCACCCCGCCGTTCGACTTGTCGAACTGCACGAGCTGCCCGCGCGGGAACGGGCCGCGGAAGTCGTGGCCCTCGAGGAAGCTCAGGTCCGCGTCCGGGCATTCCACGAGGTAAATGCCGCTCGAGCCGCGGACCAGGCGGGCGTTGCTGACGACCGGGCGGGCCGACCCGTAGCACTCGATGTTGTTGAGGCCGTCCGACGGGTTTTGTCCCTCGGCGGGCGCGCCGGTGTGCTCGATGGCGACGTTCTCGATGTGGACGTCGTCCGCGCCGGCCCCGATCGCGATCCCCGGGCCGCCCGCGTGCTCGATCCACACGTTGCGGATCGTGACTCCGGCGTGCCCCTCGACCGTGATCGCCGGGCCGCGGGTCGACACGACGTGCAGGTTTTCGATCACCTGGTCGTCGGCGTCGACGACGATGGGCCCGCTCTCGGCGAGCACGCAGGCGGGCGAGTCGCCGGTGGTCGACCCGGACGTCCCGCTGGTCGCGTCGGTGGTCGTGGTCGTGGCCGTGGTCCCGACCGTGGTGGCCTCCGTGCTCGCCGCGGTGGTCGAGGTCGTGGGTTCGGAGGTCGTCCCGGTGGAGCTCGTGCTCGTGTCCGCCGTGCCGTTCGCGCCGCCGGTGTCGGCGGTCGTTACTTCGGCGGTGGTGCCCCCGCTGGTGTCGGAGCCGCTGCCCGTCTCGTCTCCCGGGGTCGAACCGCCGCACGCAGCCGCGGCCGAGCCGAGGAGCGTCACGGCGATCAGCGTCGCCCGCCGGGCGCGCCTCGTGTCGTTGTCAGGCCGGAGAGGAAACATCGGCCGATGCGAATCAAGTCGCGCGGGGATTGCATCCGCCGAAGGTGCGCAGCGCCGGCGCAAGGCGGCGCTGCGACGAGTCGGGTCGGCGCAGGGCAGTCTGCCGGGCCGCGATCGCGGATGCGGCGAGTCCGACGCGGCTTCGCTCGGGGGCGCGTGGTTCCCACTCGGGGCGGCCCGCCTACGGCCGACCTCTCGCCAGCGGCGACCGCATCGCGTCACCGCGAAGTTGCGGACGGAGAAGTTTCTCCTCGGCGCTGGGAGGTCGCCTCCGCCCGACGACCGTCGCTCGCTCGCGGCCGTCGCAAAAAATGTCCCTTGGGACATTGATGGCACTTCATGCGCCGGCGACCACCCCGCCGCGGCCGTCGCACGCTCGCCGCCCGCGCGGCTACTCCGCCGGCGCGCCCTTCTCGATCCCCGCCAGGCGCGGCCAGCCGAACAGGCCCGGGCGCACGACGAGGACCACGCGATCGCCGACGGCCAGGCCGACCAAATGCGGGTTCAGGCGCGAGACCTCGAGCTCGTCGCTGCGCTGTCGGTAGTCGCGGAACACCAGCGCGTCCGCCCCCTTGCGCGCCCTCGCCTCGCGCAGCACCTCGGACGGGTGGCGCTCCAGCGGCCCGCCGCCGAGGAACGCGTTGGCGAGCAGCCCGGCCGCCAGCACCCACAGCGGCGGCGCGATGGCGACGAACCAGAAGCCCGCCGCGCGCGCCCGGGTCATCGGCGGCGTGCGCCAGACGAACGCCGCGACCACCGTGCCGGCGGCGAGGAGCACGAACCACGGCCCCCAGTCGATCGTGTCGGCCACGCGCCACGCGACGAGCGCCGGCCCGATCGCGGCCATCAACACCAGGTACATGCGGATCGAATCAGAGGAGGAGCTCGCCACGGGCGCACCCAGCGTGCCGAGCGACCGCCGGCCTCGTCAAGCCCGCCGGGTTCGTGGGCGGCGGTGTCCGTCGCGACCGCGCGCACGGCTCTCGCGCTCGCTCGGCCGCTCCGTCGCCACGGCCCGCGGACGCCGAGCCTGGCGCCCTGACCGCTGCGTGGGCGCCTCGACGCGCTCGGCTCGGGGCGCGCCCCGCGTGCATCGCCGCCGGGGCCCGGCCCACGCGCGGCCGTGCCCGCTCCATGTGATCGCTGTCGGCTGCTCCGGGGTCGCACCTGCCGCCTGCTTGTCGCATCGGCGGCCGGCGCTAGCATGCAAATCAACGCTGTCTACTCCCTGCCGTCCCACGCCGGTGAATAGTTTGCGTGGGTCTGCGGGCTCTACCTTGGAAGCGAGGCCGGAAGTGCCGCCGCGAGAACGCATTTTGGTCGATTGCAAGGACGTCGAACATCCGGCCGCGCGCGTGCGGTCGACCGCGATTGCGACGTGGCTGGCGATCGCCGCGCTCCCGGCCGTGGCCTGCCAGCCGGACCCGGGCGAGCGGGACGGCGCCGCCGAGCCGGGCGACGGGCTCGACAATGCCGCCTTTCGCGACCGCGCGGTCGCCTTCGTGCGCGAGGTGGCTGCCGGCGACTCGGACGTCCCCTGCACCTTGCCGCGGACCGCGGCGCAGCCGCTCCACGTCGCCGTCTCGATGTACGACCGAGGTGCGGTCGTGGGCCGCGGGACCGCGGCCGCCGACGAGCTGTGCGTGGCCCTGCGGGACGCCACCCTGCGGGCCCTCGCCGCCTCCGGTCCGGCTCGCTCGCGCCTGGCCGAGGCGCGCTTCGCCGTCGAGCTGACCGACTACGAGTATTCGCTGGTGGAGCACGAGGGCCAGGGCGTCGAGCTGGCCAGCGGCCTCGTGCCCGTGCGCGTGCTCGACCGGGCCATGCTGCGCCGGCGCATCGACGAGGGCAAGGCCTACCTCCTGCGCGTGATGGATCCCGAGCTCGGCGGCGTTCACAAGTACTACCACGCCCCCACCGACGGCTTCGAAGACCGACTGCACACGATCTACACCGCGTCCACCCTCTACACGCTGCTCGCAATTTACGCCCGCGACCACGACGAGAGCCTGCGCCAGCCGATCGAGCGCGCCGCCGGGTTCCTGCTGTCGATGCAGCGCGTCGCTCCGGACCAGCCCGGCCACGGCGCGTTTCACTACTCGCTGGACCTCGGCCGGCAGGAGCGCGAGCCGCGGTTCGTCGTCGGCACCGCCTCCAAGTCGATCTTCACCTTGATCGATCTGCACGCCCTCACCGGGGATGCCGCGTACCTCGACGCCGCCCGTCTGGCCGCGGATTGGCTATTGACCATGCAGGGCCCCGAAGGCCGCGTGGCCTCCGAGCTGCGCCTCGATGCGCACGGCGCGTGGAGCGTGACGGACGGCGAGTCGATGCTCTACTCCGGCCAGGTGCTCTCGGCGCTGTCGCGCCTGTACGAAGCGACCGGTGAGGAGCCGTACCTCGACGCCGCCGCGCGGACCGCCGGGCGCCTCACCGCCAGGGTCGCGAGCGAGGGCTGTTACCTCGGCGACGACTATCGCGCGCCCAACCCGATCTCGAGCTCGTGGGTGATCCTGTCTCTGTTCGACTTCGCGCGCGCCAGCGACGATGCGACGATTCGCCGGACCGTGTTCGATTGCGCGGACGAGCTGCTCGCGCAGCAGATCGACGACCCCGCCGACGTCTACCGTCACGGCCGCTGGCAGGCCTCGCTGTCGAGCAGCGGCAACGGCTGGCTGGCCGAGGTCCTGTCCGAGCTCTACCTCGACTGTCCGGGCGGCGACCTCGACGGCTGCGCCCGATACCGCGGCGCCGTCGTCCTGCTGTTCCGCCTGCTGATGCAGTACACGTATTTCCCGGAGAACTCGTTCGTGGCCCGGGACCCGGACACCGCCCGCGGCGGCCTGTTCTGGAACACGCGAGAACGCTACGTGCGCACCGATTCGGTCTGCCACGCCATGAACGCCTACGTGTTCATGGTCGATCGGTTGCCCGACGGCGTCCTCGTCGAGCTGCCCGAGCCGCCGCTGGCCGAGCGCCTCGGGGCCCTGGGCCGCGCGGGGCGCCTCGCCGGGCTCGCGGACGAGGAGGCCGACGGCGGGTCCGAGGAGGAGGACGAACCCGCGATTGTCGAGTGAGGCGCCGCCGGGCGGTGGCGATTTCACCGAGGCGCACTCGACCGCTGCCGGGCGCTGTCGATTGCGAACCCGCGGGCGGGCGCCTCGCCGGGCCTGCCCGCATTCCCGGTCTGTGCACAGCAGGAGGAGGCTCAAGATGCGAATATCACGAGGGATCACCGTGCTCACCCTGACGTCCCTGGCGGCGTGGCCGCTCGGCTGCGCCTGGCAGCCGCCCGCGGACGAGGCGTCCGGCGAGGACGCGCCGAGCGAGGAGGCCGGCGGGCAGGAGCGCGACGGCGCCTCGCCCGAGCTCGTCCGCGCCGATTCGTGCGAGGACGTCGCGGCCAACCTGAAAGGCAGGCTCGTCCACGCCATGGAGACGCGCCTGCAGGCCAACCTGGACGAGGCCCTGCTCGCGGCCACTCACTCCTGCGAGCAATACGGCGAAGAGGAAGAGGAGGAGGAGGAAGAAGAAGAGGAGGAAGAGGCCGACGCGACCGCCAGCGAGTACTCGGAGACCAACACGCAGGTCGCCGACGTCGACGAGGCCGACTTCGTGAAGAACGACGGCGGCTACCTGTACGTCCTCGCCGACGGTCGCTTCCGGGTGCTCGACGCCTGGCCCGCCGCCGAGGCGCACGCGCTGTCCTCTTTCCCGATCCAGGGCACCCCGCGGCGGATGTACGTCTACGCGGACACGGCGGTCATCTACTCCTCCCTCGACGAGTCGGCCCAGCCGTCGCTCGGCGACCCCTGGTCCGGCGGCGGCGCCGTCGACTTGGACAGCGAGTGTACGTACGGCTACGATTGCGAGTTCGCCGGCGACGGGCGCAAGCTGCAGATCACCGTGCTGGACCTCGCCGATCGCGCCAAGCCTCGCCTCAAGCGCGAGCTGGTGTTCAACGGCTCGTACCTCAACTCTCGCCGAATCGAGCGGGACGTCCACACCGCGGTGGTGTTCCCCGAGTTCGACGTCTCGAACCTGTCCTACTGGCCAGACGAGCTGCCGCCGGTGGGTTGCGGGCTGAAGGACCACGGCTTCACGCCGTACGAGGTGCAAGAGCTGTTCGAGGAGGTGCGCCTCGCCAACCTGAAGCTCATCGAGAAGACCCCGGTGTCCGGGCTCTTGCCGTCGGTCCGCGACACCCGCTACGTCAAGGGCGGCGGGCTGAAGGTGACGCAGGGCCCGCTGTCGGACTGCGACGACGTGTACCTGGCGCAGACCGGCGACGCCCGCGGTTTCCTGTCGCTGGTGTCCTTCGCCATCGGCGAGGAGGCCCCCATGGCCGCCCGCACGATCATGAGCCGCCCCGGCGCGGTGTACGGCTCGAAGGACTCGTTCTACGTCGCGGTGAGGCACGAGCGCGACCCGAACGCCGCCTGGTTCTCCGAGCTCGAGGAAGGCGTCGAGCAGGCGACCACCATCCACAAGTTCGCGCTCGAACCGGGCGGGGCCGCCGCGGAATACGCCGCCAGCGGCGTGGTCAAGGGTCGGGTCCTCAACCAGTTCGCGATGGACGAGCGGCACGGCGCGCTGCGGATCGCCACCACCACCGGATACCTGCCGGACGAGAAGGTCCACAGCACCGTCTCGATCCTGAGCGAGCACGGGAACGAGCTGGTGGAGCTCGGCCGGGTCGACAACCTCGCCCCGACCGAGGACATCCGCTCGGTGCGCTTCCGCGGCGACATCGGCTTCGTGGTGACCTTCAAAAAGACCGACCCGCTGTTCGTGCTCGACCTCTCCGACCCTGGCGCGCCGAGCGTCAAGGGCGAGCTCAAGATCCCGGGCTTCTCGACGTACATGCACCTCATGGACGAGGACCACCTGCTGACGATGGGCTACGACGCCGACGATCAGGGCGACTTCGCGTGGTTCCAGGGCATCCAGCTGCAGGTCATCGACGTGACCGATCTGGCGAACCCCCACGTGCTCGACAAGGAGGTGATCGGCACCCGCGGTTCGACCTCGGACGCGGCCACCGATCACCTGGCGTTCACCTACTTCAAGGCCCGCGACCTGCTCGCGGTGCCGATGACCATCTGTCAGGGCGGCCAGGGCGGTCAATACGGGGACCTCATGACCTTCAGCGGGCTCTTGGTCTACCGCGTGACCGTGGACGGCGGCTTCGTCCCGCTGGGCGGCGTCCCGCACGAGGAGCCCGAGACGCCGAACACGTATAGCGGCAAGTGCAGCAATTGGTGGACGGACTCCAACTCGAAGGTCAAGCGCTCGGTGTTCATGGAGGACTGGGTGTTCTCGATCGCCCGCGATCGCGTCAACGTGGCGCACCTCGACGATCTGGCCCACCCCGCCGCGTCGATCCCGTTGACGGGGCACTGACACGAACGCAGCGACCTACCGCGTCCATTCGCGGTGAGGCGCGTCGCCCGCCCGCCGGCCAGGGGCCGGGCGGGCGACGCGGCGCATGTCGGCTTCGAGCGGCAGATAATGATCGATCCACCGCACCTCGCCGAAGTTCGCCGGATAGTGCTCGAAGTCCCAGGTGGCTCCCACGCGGTGCCGCGCGCGGCCGATCGACTCCTGCGCCGCGTTCATCTGCGGGAGCATCGACCCCTCGTGCATGTGATGCCGGAATACCAGGTAACGCCCCGCCGGGAGCGTCACGCGCTCGAGCGGCGCCGGCGCGACGTCGGCCCAGGCCCGCGACGCGGCGACGAACTCGAAGGCCCCGCCCGGCTCGCGATGCGAGAACACCCCGAAGCTCTCGTCCCGGCGGCTGCGGCCGGCCGCCTGCCGCAGCGCCACCTGCCGCTCCCACAGCGCCGCGAATTCGACGTAGTTCGCCGGCGAGAAGCGCCCGGACAGGCCCACGAGCGCGAGCTCCGGCAATTGCTCGATCCGCTCGGCGAGCACCGGCGCCCTCGTGCCCGGCGCCGCGCGACGGCGGCGCAGCATCGACGCTCCGTCGACGCTCCGCCGCAGCCGGCCCGGCGCCTCGCCGAACGCCCGCGTGAACGCGCGGGTGAACGCGGCCTGCGAGGTGAACCCGCACTCGAGCGCCAGCTCGATGAGCCGCGCCTGCGGATCGGCGACGAGCCGCGCGGCCGCCGTCTCGAGCCGTCGCCCGCGCACGTAGGCCATCACGCTCTCGCCCTGCATGCGGGCGAACCGGCGCGAGAACTCCCAGGGCGAGTAACCGGCCGCCCGGGCGACGCGCTCGAGATCCAGCGGCTCGAACAGGTGTCGATCGATGAACGCGAGCGCCGCCAGGTGCGCCTGGGCGTAGGCCACTCGCTGCTGCTCGTATGCGGAGAGCTGTTCGGACACCGCAGCTCCTCTCGTTCAGCGAGAGCGATGATGGGCAGCGACCGGCTCGCCGCCCAGTGCTGCCGGGCTGGAAACGACAGAAGTTTGGAGCGAAATCGCGCCCCGGGGTGCTTGTTCAGCCGGAAGACCGTCATGGAACGGACGGCCCCCAAGATCCTCGTCACCGAACGACAGCGACGCATCCTCGGACGCTTTGCATGCCGTGGTCCTGGACCTTGCGCGTGGCTGATCGATCAGCGAGATCACGAACAACCGGGGGGATCGGGCCGACAGATCAGCACGGTCGCCTCGCCGGCGTAAGGCTGGCCGTCGTCTCTGACGAACTCGTAGCGGAAAACGGCCTGCGATTCCGAGACCGAGAGAACCTCGAGCGAGCCGCTCACCGCGAGGATATCGCCGCCGATACTGCCGGGGACCCACCACACCTCGAGCGAGTCTTGCTCAGAGCTCCATGATTGACCAGCCTTCAGCATGTCGATGCTGTGGCCCGCGACGTCGTACTTGACGACCGGACCCTCCCCGATCGTCTCTTCGCACGTCCGTTCCACGCCGATGTTTACGCTGAGGGTCGTGCTGGGTTGATTGCTAGGGCACCAGTCCCCCAGGACGCCCACCGCGGGGAGAGAGAGCGGCTCCTCGCCGCTGCTCGTCCCGGCGTCGGTGTCGCTCCCGTCGGAAGGATCGTCCTCGCGACACCCGCCGATGAGCGCAAGCAGCAAAGGCACGGAGCCGAGGAGACAACAGGAAAACATTCTCATGGCGGTCGAAGTTGCCGGACGGCTACGAAGAATTGCGACCTCCGCGATGGCCCATGCGTGAGCTCGAGCGGGTGCTGCCTCGACGCTTTGGTGCTACCGGGCTGAAGCACCAGAAGTTGGGAGCGAAATCGCGCCCGGGCGCGCCGCCCCGATTCGGGGCACATCAGGTGGCGCAGCTCTTCGCGTTGGCGTGCGAGCCCCGGTAAAGAGCGGCGTCCCCTTCAGTCACTGGACGCCTGGAGCGCTCGCACGAAAACTGCGGATACGACCGGCCTCAGCGCGCCGCACGTGCGCGGCGATCCGGCGCGCCAGCTCCGGCCGCAGCGCCGGCGGCAGGTCGTGGCCTTGCCCTTCGACCAGCCAGAGCTCGGCCCCCGGGATGGCCGCGGCGATCGCGCGACCTCCGCTCGCGTCGCACAGGCGATCGGCGAGGCCATGAATGACGAGGGTCGGCGCCGCGATCGCGGCGAGGCGAGCGGTGCGATCGCCGGAGGCCACCGAGGCGACCGCCTGGCGGGCGATCCCGAGCGGGTCGTGACCGCGGTCGAAGGCCAGACCGGCGCGCGCGGCGAGCTCGGCCTCGTCCGTGTCGAAGCCGCTCGAGCCCGCGGCGCGGAACACCCGGAGCGCGTGGGCGACCACCTCGTCGCGCGTGTTTCCCGGCGGTCCGGCGAACAGGACGGACAGCACTTCGGGGGCGGCCTGGCCGACGCTCGCGTCGCCCGTGGTCGACATGATCGCCGTCAACGAGCGGACGCGTGCGGGATGCTCGATGGCGACGGTCTGCGCGATCGCCCCGCCCATCGACGCACCGACCACGTGCGCGCTGTCGATGCCGAGGACGTCCAGCAGGCCGACCGTGTCGGCGGCCATGTCGCTCAGCGTGTAGCTGACGGTCGACAGGTCCCCCGCGAGCACGGCCGGCAGGTTCGGCGCGGGCGCGTTCGTGAGGTGCGTGGAGCGGCCCGCGTCGCGGTTGTCGAAGCGGATCAGGTGCAGGCCGTGGCCGGCGAGCTCCTGGCAGAACGAATCGGGCCAGTGGATCAGCTGTGCGGCCATTCCCATGATCAGCAGCACCGGCGGCCCGGCCGGGTCGCCGAGGCGCTGGTAGGCGATGTCGATGCCGGCAGGGCCGACGTTCCTCGCCAGCTCCTCGGTGAGCGGGAGATCGATGCCATCGGCGAGTCTCATGCAAGCCTCCTGTTCGGTGCGGGCGTACGCCCGTGGTCGCGGTCGTCCCGGTCGCGGGAGCTCTTGGCCCGGCCGGGTAGCGGACTGTATGTCCACCGCCGCCGCGACGTTTGACCGTTCTTGCGCGTCACCCCGCGCGCTCTCCGTCCCGGCGAACGGTCGCGTGCGGCGGCCGGCGCCGCGTCCGGATCGTCGACCCTTGCGTCGCGCGCGCCCTTCCTCTCCATGCTCGCCCCCGTCCTCGCTCGCCTGCTCCGCGCCCGCCCAGATCACCGGCCCGCGTCCGACCCCCACCCCGCCCGAACCCGCCGCGCTTCAACAGGTCCCGTCGACCGGCTCGGGCGGGCCCTCGCACCAGGCGAACTCGAAGTCGCAGGACTGTTGGTCCGGGTTGACCGGGCAGAGATGCCCCAAAACCCAAGTTTCCGTATGAGAATGGCCGGCCGGGGTCAATGACGAGATGAGGATCTCCCCGCAGACGCCCGACGGTTCGATCTCGACTTCGACGACCTCGGACCCGGCATATTTGAACGGGACCCCATCCGCAGAGACGACGCGAATGGCGTCTCCGTCGATCACCCAGGAGAAAGACTGTATCTCGACCAGTTGACCACAGGCGTACTCTTCATACGCCATGGTCCCGTCCGGATCGATCAGGACATTACCCCACCAAATCAAGTGGATCCCGCCATCGACCTCTGATTCCCACTTTTGCCCGGCGGTGTAGGACTGGGAATGAAAGGTGCCAAAGAGGTGATTCGGCACCATCCCGCCGCTGGTTCCGTCTTCCCCCACGGTCGTGCTCGAGGTGCTGCCCGTGCTGCCCGCGCTGTCCGTGCTGCCGCCCGCCGGGTCACCGGGCCCAGGCTTGCAGCCGAGCGCCAGCGCCCCGAGCGCGAGGAGGAGGCCGAAGCCGCGACAGGTCGAGACGGCCATGTCGAGCAACTGTACCGCGACCAGGTTACGTCGCGCGACCTCGGCGCCCCCGATCATGCGCCGGGGTTCGGCGGCGGCGGCAGGCGCCCTGACGATGTACACCGGATCCGGCTGGCTCATCCGCGCTGCTTGTTTCTGCCGCCGTCCGCGTGGAGAGCCTCTCTCCCGACCTGCAAACACGTCGCTCTCGGTCGATCGGCGACCGGCTGCGCGCCATGACACTGTGAAGGACCACCGACCTGGCCCGCGACCGGAGGACATCCGGTCGCGGGCTCGCCGCCGCGGATCGCAGCGCGGCGGGAGGCGGCGGCACGCGGCCCGCCGCCCTGTCCTCACGGATTCGGCGGAGGCGGGTAGCAGATGAAGCAGGCGCCGCAGCTCGAATGCTGGGTCTTGGTGCCCCAGGCGATCTTGTTGTTGCAGCAATCGTAGCCGTACTGGCCCACGACCGTGGTGCGGCCGGCGTCGCTGTAGTAGGTGCAGTTGCTCGCCGCCTCCACCGAGGGGGAGGAGAGCAGCGCTCCCAGCCCGAAGCAGGCCAGGAAGAGGGCGGTGAGTGTGGCTTTGTTCATGGGTGCGCTCCTTGCGATTTGCCGGACACCGCGGCCCGGCACCCGTCCAGCTTAGCGCAATTCGGCGAAAGGCGAGAGAGGTGATGGTGGGTTCGCCACCCCCCAAATGCTGCCACCGTCTGGGGCTTGAGTCGGCAGTGCGGCGATCACGAACGGAAATTCCCCATGCGCTCGCCGCGAACTGGTCTGCGCGCACGAGCCGTCGCTGATCTGGGCTGTCGCTCGCGGAAGAGCGACCGAACGCGCAGCTTCCCCCTGATGCCTTCGATTTTGCGGGGAGGTCGCCCGCAGTTCGCGCGCACGTGGCGAACTGAACGGTCGCCGGGACCCCCGCCTACGGGCGCAGCCGCTTCTCGTATCGCCACACCTCGAGCGGGAACACCCCGCTCGGCGTGTCCAGCGGAATTGTCCTGTTGCCGGCGCCGCGCCACCCGCATTTCTCGTAGAACCTCGCCGCGCGCTCGTTGCCGATCGCGCAGGCGAGCCAGGCGAGCGCCACGCCGGCCGCGGTCAGCCGGGCCTCCGCGTCGGCGATCAGGGCGGCCGCGATCCCGGTACCGCGGGCGTGCGCGGCGACGTAGAGCTGGTACAGCTCGTCGCCCTTGATCATGCAGAGCCCCGCGAGCCCCTCGCGGCCGTCGATCACCCTGACCGTCGAGAGCGCCGCCTGCAGCCGCTCGCGGAAGCTCTCGAGGGTGCGGTATCGGGCCAGCTCCGCCGGCAAGATCGCCGCGTGGGCGTCCTGCCAGCCGTCGTACCAGAGGCGGGCCAGGCGGTCGATCTCCGCGGCCTCGGCGCTCCTCACGAGCGGCGCCTCGTCTGTCAGGAGCGACATTCGCTGGAACCCTCCGGGTCCTCGGCGAAATTACATGCCACAGCACGAGCCGTCAAGCGACCCCCTCGGGACATGGTCTGAAGGACACGCGATCGCGCCGGCGATGCGATCCATTCCTATGAACATGTTCGAACGACCATGGGACCTGCATCGCCCTGCTGAAGGATCTCGGCCCCCTGATGTGCTACACGCCATCCGCCGCATGACGCAGAACATCTACGACGACCCGCAATTCTTCGCCGGCTACAGCCGGCTCGGACGCTCCGTCGACGGCCTCGACGGCGCGCCGGAGTGGCCGGCGTTGCGGGAGCTGCTGCCTCCGCTCGCGGGGCTGCGAGTCCTCGACCTCGGCTGCGGCTTCGGCTGGTTCAGCCGCTGGGCCCGCGAGCACGGCGCGGCGCGGGTGCTCGGCCTCGACCGCTCGGAGAACATGCTGGCGCGCGCCCGGGCGGACACCGGCGACCCGGCGATCGAGTACCGCCGCGCCGACCTCGAGCAGCTCGATCTCCCGGCGTCGTGCTTCGATTTGGCCCACAGCGCGCTGGCCCTGCATTACGTGGTGGACCTCGCCGGGCTGCTGGCCCGGGTCCACGCCGCGCTGGCGCCGGGCGGCCGCCTGGTGGTCTCGGCCGAGCACCCGATCTACACCGCGCCGAGTCGCCCGGGCTGGCGAGTCGACGCGGAGGGTCGGCGGTTCTGGCCGCTCGACCGGTACCTCGTCGAGGGCCCGCGGGTCACGAACTGGCTCGCCGAGGGCGTCGTCAAGCAGCACCGCACGCTGGGGACGACCCTCAACCTGTTCGTGCGGGCCGGCTTCCGGATCGTCCACGTCGAGGAGTGGAGCCCCACCGACGCGCAGGTCGCCGCCCGGCCCGAGCTGGCGGAGGAGCGCGAGCGGCCGATGTTCGTCCTGGTCGCGGCCGACCGCTGACGCTCGCGCCGACGAGCCCGCGATGCGCAGAGGTCCCGCGGAAGACCTCTCCGTCGGCGCGCGTCGACGCACCGGGCCGGGGCGTCCGGCTCACGACGGCCCGTCATGCATTGCGCGGGCGCGCCGCGCCGCCGCTCGCGGTCACGGACGACCCCGATCCTCTGTCGTCGCGCTCTCGGTTACGCTCACCGGTGTCGCAGCCTCCTCCGTCGAGCGGGTGCCAGCGATGCTCAAGATCCGCGCGGACCAGGCCGACACGCTCCTCGCGTCCTTCCGCCGGCGCTGAGCGCCCCCGCGGCGCGTATGTCTATGGGGACATGTCCGAAAATTCATACTCAAGAACGACCGCGCCGGCCCAGGGCGCTCGGTGGTGCGCCGGAGCACCTGTGGGAGTCCGATCGGCGTCCGACCCCCTGCCCGGGCATCGCGTCATCTGCGCGTGACGGATCGGCGTTCGGGCGGCAATTAACCTCTGCAAGTCCACCCGCGGCCAAGCCCTCCTCGACCGCGACGCGGGGCGCTATCCCTCTTTCCCCCGGAGATTCATATGACCAGGCGGCCTGTCCTGTCGTTGCCGAAGCGGCTCGACCTTCACCTCGACTCCCTCATGCTGCTCGTGGGCCTCGGGCTATTCGCGGCCTGCCCCGGCGAGAGTCCGGGCGACACGACGGCGACGACGGCGACCGCCGACCCCACCGGCTCGACCTCCACGACCGAGGACGAGCCGGAGCCCGAGACCACCGAGCCGACCGGCACGACGACGACCGGCACCCCCGAGGAGTCGACCTCGCCGCTGGCGACGGACTCCGAGACCGGCACCACCACCGGAGATACGACCACCACCACCGAAGATACGACCACCGGCACCACCACCGAAGATACGACCGCCGGCACCACCACCGAAGATGCGACCACCACCACCGGTGAGACGACGTCCGAAAACACCACCGGTGAGACGAGCTCGGGGAGCACCACCGACGAGACGAGCACCGGCACCACGGGCGAACCGATCGACTGCGCGCCCGACCTGCAGGTCCTGCAGGGGTCCTACTCGATCGAGAACTCGCTCGACGTCGACGCGCTCGCCGCTTACAAGGAGATCACGGGCGACCTGACGATCCACGCGCCCGGCCTGGCGAGCCTGGCCGGCCTGCAATGCCTGCAGCGGGTCGGGGGCGATCTCACGATCAGTGAGACCGGGCTGACGAGCCTGGACGGCCTCGACAGCCTCGAAGAGGTCGGCGGCCAGCTCCTCATCGAGCACAACACGCAGCTCGCCGACCTGCACGCGCTCGGCAACCTGGTCTCGGTCGGCGCCACGCCCCAGGGGTTCGGCTACTTCCGGCTCGAGGGCAACCCTGCCCTCAAGGACCTGAAGGGGCTCGGGGCGCTGAGCTTCGTCGGCTACAGCATGCGCGTCGAGGGCAACGGGATCGAGACCCTCGCGGGGCTCGGCTCGACCACCATCCACGGCGAGCTCCGCTTCGAGTACAACCCCAACCTCGTCGACGTCCTCGACGTCGCCGGGTGCCTGCCCAAGAACACCCTCTACTTCACCCACAACAAGAAGCTGTGGTGCGGCAACGCCGAGATGGCGTACGCCTTGATGCAGGCGAACGGCTTCAAGGGCAACATGTTCCTCTACGACAACCTCAACGGGTGCGGCGACCTCTGAACCGCGCGTGCGAGCCCCGCGTTCGCCCACGCGTCAGCGCGCCAGCTCCGACGAGTACCAGCGGACGACGTCCTCCCCGCGCTCGTAACGCTCGAGCCACTGCGCGGCGAACACCGGCAGCGGCTGGTCCTCCGGGTCATGGTTCGGCATCTGCGACCGCAAGATCCGCAGCGACGCCGTCCGGCGCTCGCTCGCGGGCACGCCCGCGAAGCCGTCGGGCAGGGGGCCCCGCTCGCGGCCGAACAGCGAGCGGAGCTTGTGGCGCAGCTGAAAGGTCGGCAGGAGCACGCGCGCGTCGATCTCGCGGTCCGCGAGCGGGACGTGGGCGTTGAAGCCGGCGACGATCACCCCCAGCACCCGGTTCATGTGCAGGACCACCGACGGCAGCACGGCGAGGCGATAGGCCTCGCCGCCGCCGATCGCCCGGTAGACGATCAGCGCCGAGCTGCGGTGCTCGACCTCCTCGACGAAGTGCCACAGCAGCATCGACGCGACCCGCTCGTCGCCGGGCCGGAACAGCCGCTCCTCGTTGTCGAGCAGCAGCTTGAACGTCGGCGTGAACGTGGCCTCGAGGTCGGCGATGTAGGCGAGGTGATACTTCAGCGACCGGGCCTCGTAGAGCTCGTCGAAGCAGCCGATCGCCTGGTCGAGCATCTGTTGCAGGCCCGGGTACTTGCGGATCAGCGCCTTCAGGTGCAGCCGGTGGACCCGCGCGTGCTGGGCCTCCTGCCGCAGGAACGCGTCCGCCTCGGCGGCGACCGCCGGATCGGCGATCTGCGGCATCACCTGCCGCACCGCCTGCACGATGTATTTCTCGAAGGCGACGGCGATGACGCTGATCAGGTTCGTCACCAGCGAGAACGCGGGGTTGTGCCGGTTCCACAGGAACGGGACGTCGCCGTCGAAGTCGAACTGCACTTTGCGGACCTGCAAGGCGGTCATGCGTCTGCTCCCCGGATCGCTCACGCGGCCCCGCCGACAGCGCGAGGTCGTCCCGACGACCAGGCTACGCCGCGTTCACGAGAGCGACAACGCAACATCGGCGCACCTCCATGGTGCGTCGATGCAACGGCACGAGGACGCCCGCGGACGCCCTGCCCTCGCTCCCCGGCGCTCGCGCCCAAGAGCTCGTCGATGGCTGTAGCGGTCGATTCGGCGTTCCTCGCGTTGCGGCGAGCCACCGACTGGAACCGGAGCTCGGTCTCGTGCTCGCGGAGCGCGACGCCCGCGACCTCGCGGGCTGAGGCCGCGCGACGACTCTCGGCCGACGCCCGGGGGGCTGCTGGCCCGGTGCGCGTCCGACCTGCGGACCGCGACGGCCGCCCGCCGTCGCGGCCGCCGATCATCCCTCGGCGTCGCTGCCGGGGCTCGACGCGAACCCTTGCCACATGTGGTAGAGCCCCGCGATGTCGCTCGAGCACAGCAGCGGCATGGCCTCGTGGATCCGCTCCAGCGGCCAATCCCACCACGCCATCTCCAGCAGCATGGCGATCTCCGGGTCCGAGAAGCGCTTGCGGATCGGCCTCGCCGGGTTCCCGCCGACGATCGTGTACGGCTCCACGTCGCGGGTGACGAGCGCCCGGCTGCCGATCACCGCGCCGTGGCCGACCCGCACGCCCGGCATGAACATCGCCTCGGCGCCGATCCACACGTCGTTGCCGATCACCGTGTCGCCGGCCGGCTGAAACGCGTCGCGCGCCCCGGCGAAGGCCGGCACCTCGGGCATGTAGAAGAACGGGAAGCTGGACACCCAGTCGTGGCGGTGGCCCTGATTGCCGGCCATGACGAACGCGGCGCCGGTGCCGATCGAGCAGAAGCTGCCGATGATCAGCTTGTCGACGTCGGTGCGGTCCGGCATCAAATACAGCGCGCAGTCGTCGAACGAATGGCCGTGGTAATAGCCGGAGTAGTAGCTGAAGCGGCCGGCGACGATGTTGGGGTTGGTGACCTGCTCGGCCAGCAGCTTGCCCCGGAACGGGCTCTCGAAGTAGTTCATGGCGGAAGCTCTCGGGTTACCGCGCGCAACGTACTCCGAATCGGGCCGCGCGGGAACGGGAACTCTCCCAGCCGAGGCGCCCGCCGATCCCCGAGGCGCCGGTCTCGCCGCTTTCGGCTGGCGTCGACTCGCGCGACGGGTGTATCGCTCTCGCATGACGAACGATGCACCCCGCACCATCCTGATCACCGGCGGCGGCCGCGGCATCGGAGCCGCGACCGCGCGGCTCGCCGCGCGCGCGGGTTATCGCGTCTGCATCAACTACGTCGCCGACGAGGCCCGCGCCCGCGAGGTCGTCGCCGACTGCAGGGCCTGCGGCGTCGAGGCGATCGCGGTGCAGGCCGACGTCGCCGCGCCCGCGGACGTCGAGCGCCTGTTCGTCGCCTGCGAGCGCGACCTCGGCGCGATCACGCATCTGGTCAACAACGCCGGGATCATCGGCGCGGCGGCGCGGGTCGAGGACGTCGCGGCCGCGGCGGTCCACGGCGTGCTCGCCGTCAACGTCGCCGGCGCGATCTTCTGCACCCAGCAGGCGATCCGCCGCATGTCGACCGAACGAGGCGGGCGCGGCGGCGCCATCGTCAACGTGTCGTCGATCGCCGCCGTCACCGGCAGCCCCGGCGAGTACGTGCATTACGCCGCGTCGAAGGCGGCGCTCGAGACCTTCACGATCGGCGTCGCCCGCGAGGTCGGCCCGCTCGGGATCCGCGTCAACGCCGTCCAGCCCGGCACCACCGACACCGAGATCCACGCCCGCTCCGGCAACCCCGACCGACCGGCGATGATCGCCCGGATCGCCCCGCTGCGCCGCGTGGCCGCCGCCGACGAGGTCGCCGAGGCGATCCTGTGGCTGCTGTCCGACCGCGCGTCCTACGTCTCCGGCGCGGTGGTCAAGGTCGCCGGCGGGCTGTGAGCCGGGCAAACCTGCTCTTTCGACCATGTACCAACAATCACGGCGCTCGCGGCGGGCGCCGCCGCCTCACGAGCGCGACGCGCAGGCCCGCGCGTGCGTTTTCGCCCTCCGCATGGCCCTTGGGACAGGTCCTCACCGACACCGACGCAGCCCGTGTCCACTGCGCCCGCGATCCGTCGCCCGGTCATCGCGACAGTGGGCACGGGGCGCCCCTCGCCCGCGCCCGCCGGCCCATGGCACGGTGGGGGGGTATGCCCGCCCGCGTGCCCCGTGCAGGTCTCGTCGCCCTCCTCGCCGCCTGCGGCCCCGCGCCCGCCGAGCCCACCACCGGCGACGGCAGCACCGCCGGCGAGCCGGGCACCACGGTCGACGACGCGAGCACCACGGCGTCGACCCACGGCTCGACCTCCGCGCCGACCACCGGCTCGACCACCGTCGACGCGACCTCGACCTCGACCTCGACCACCGACGACGCGACCTCGACCTCGACCTCGGCCACCGACGACGTCCTCACGACGCCCGACCCGTCGGCCGTGACCGGTCCGGACACGACCACCGGCGCGCCCGCCTGCGCCGTCGTCGAGTTCGCCGACGCCAACCTCGAGGCCAAGGTGCGCTCGGTGCTCGACATCCCCGAGGGGCCGATCCCCGGCGACGTCCTGGCCGCGCTGCCGGAGCTGGGGATGCAAAAGCTGCACACGGGGCCGATCGTCGACCTCGGCGGGCTCGAGTGCGCCACCGGCCTTACCGCCCTCGGCTTGATCGGCTACGCCGAGCTCGGCGACGCCGGGGTCGCGCCGCTCGCCGCGCTCACCAAGCTCGAGAACCTCCGCCTGCACGGCTCCGGCGTCACCTCGCTGGCCGTGCTCGCGGGCCTCACCGCGCTGCAGGACCTCGAGCTCCAGGGCGGCACGTACACCGACCTCGCGCCGCTCGCGGGCCTCACCGCGCTGCAGCGGCTCGTGCTCGACGCCACGCCCGTCACCGACCTCTCGCCGCTCTCCGGCCTCGCCGCGCTCGAGGAGCTGCACCTCGAGGGCACGCCCGTCACCGACCTCTCCCCGCTCGCGGGCCTCGCCACGCTCGCGGCGCTGCACCTCGAGGGCGCGCCCGTCACCGACCTCTCGCCGCTCGCCGACCTCACCACGCTGCGCCTCCTCGACGCCAGGAAGACGGCCGTCGCCGACCTCGCGCCGCTCGCGGGCCTCGTCGCCATGGAGGAGCTCTTGCTCGACAAGACCGCGATCACCGACCTGGCTCCGCTCGCGGGCATGAGCGCGCTGCGGAGCCTCCACATCCGCTTCACCGCGATCGCCGATCTCTCGTCGCTGACCGGCCTGCCGATCCACGAGCTGTCCGCCTCCGACTGCCAGATCGCCGACGTCGCGCCGGTCGCCACCTGGCCGACGCCGGGCTCCTTCAGCCTCGGCAACAATCAGATCACCTCGATCGCCCCGCTGCTGGCGGCCGACTGGCTCGTCGACGATGCCGCCTGCGGCGCCCTGGGCCTGACCGGCAACCCGCTGTCGGCCCAGGCCGAGCTCGACGCCGTCACCCTGTGCGACACCACCCTCGTGCAGGTGGTCGCCGGCGACCTCATGTGCGGCGGCACCCCCGGCTGCTTCATGCCATGATCGATCGCGCATGTCCAATCGGCCATGCGCAGAATCGACGCACGCGGACCGCGCTCACGACTCGCGCGGGAGGTCGGGCGCCGGGGCGCGCAGGAACACCACCCGCATGCGCACCGGCCCGAGCGGCTCGACGTGGTGCGGCAGCTCGGGCGGGAGGATCGCGTGCTCGCCGGCCGCGAGCTCGCGGTCGACGGCCAGCGCCGGCATCACGAAGCGCAGCCGACCCGCGAGCACCTCGACCCGTCCCCAGCGACCGGCGCGGAGCGTATGCTCGCGGCGCAGGCCGGCCGGGAGGGTCGTCTCGTCGAACGCGTCGGTCGTGCGATACGCGGCCGCGCCGTCGGGCAGCTCGCCGCGCCCGCAGCGACCGCACTCGATCGGCGCGCCGACCCGGGCCGCGCGCGCAGCCGGGTCGCCGAGCCACGGATAGTCGGACAGCGGCGGGCGGTGCCGGACGTGCCGGCGGTGCCCACAATCGAGGTGGACGATCCACGCGTCGGCGGCGTCGGGCGCAAAGCCGAGGATCCGCCGCGGGACCGCGAGATTCCCGCCGCCGTGCGTGCTCGCCGGATCGGTCACCGCGTCAGTCTATCGCCGACCGGGCGTCGCGGTCACGCCGCCGGCAGGACGCCGAGGTCGACGAGGATCCGCCGCAGCTCCGCGACGCGCTCCGGCTCGAGCGGCCGCAGCGGCGCGCGCAGCGGCCCGACCGGCGTGCCGCACAGCTCGAGCGCCGCCGCGATCGCGCGCGGCAGCCCGTGGGCGACGATGAATTGCAGGAACGGCAGCTGCCGGTAGAAGGACCGCCGGGCGCCGGCGAGATCGCCGCGCGTCACCGCCTCGTACAGCTCGAGGTTGAGGCGCGGGATCACGTGCGGGGCGGCGGTGCACCAGCCGCGCGCCCCGGCGACCAGGGCCGCGAGCGCGAGCGGATTGCTGCCGTTGTAGAACGCGACGTCCTCGCCGCACAGCTGCACGAGGCGGTGCATGCGATGCACGTCGCCGGTGCTCTCCTTGACCATGGTGACGTTGGCGATCTGCAGCAGCCGGGCGAGCGTGTCGGGAGCGAGGTCGAGGCCGCCGGTCGCCGGGTTGTTGTAGACCGCGATGGGGATCGAGATCGCCCGCGCCACGCGGTCGAAGTGGGCCACGATCTCGGCGTCGGTGAGCTTCCAGTAGCTCATCGGGATGATCATCACCGCGCTGGCGCCGACCCGCTCGGCGTGGCGGGCGTGATGCACGGTCCGCTCGGTGGTGAGGGCCGAGACGCCGACCAGCGTCGGCACGCGCCCGGCGACCCGCTTCACCACCGTCTCGGCGACCGCCTCGCGCTCGTCGTCGGACAGGTACGGGAGCACGCCGGTGCTGCCGAGCGGCGCGAGCGCGTGCACCCCTGCTGCCAGCATGTCGTCGACGATCCGCGCGAGCAGGCGCTCGTCGACGCGACCGGCGTCCGTGAACGGCGTGATGGGATAGGCGACGATCCCCCGCAGCGACGCGTTCATCGGCCACCTCCCTCGGCCTCGTGGTGGGCGTCGAACAGCTGGTCGCCGCGGTCGGGCACCTCCTCGCGCAGGGCCACGCCGCCCATGTTCTGCAGCATCGGCGCGTTCTCGCAGGCGAGGTAGCGCGCCCGGCCGCTGCCGGTGTTGACGTGGTTGTGCCAGGCCCACACGGGCACGTACACGGCGTCGCCCTGCCGCCATTCGACGCGCCGGCCGCCGATGTACGAATAACCCTCGCCCTCGAGGATGTAGATCACGGTCTCGTAGGTGTGGCGGTGGCGGTTGGAGGACTGCCCGACGTCGAGCCAGCCGATCGTCATGCTGATCGCGTGCGACGGCAGGTCGACGAAGAAGACCGGGTGCTTCCTCGCCTTCGAGTAGTCGCCGTGATGCCCGGCCGCCTCGACGGCGGGGTGGGCGAGCCGTTCGGGCATCACGACCCGCGGCCGGGGTGGTGTCTTGTCGAAGTCTGCCGAGTGGAACTTGTGCGTCATCGTCTCTCCGCTTTCACGGCCGGCCAGCCGCCGGCTTGCGCGAGGAAGGAGGTAGCGCGACACTGGACCCGTGGCAGGAGCCAGAACCAACATAGCGAGGGGTCCAGATCGACGGCCGTGGCGCTTCGACCTCGGGCTCGACAGGACGGCTGCGGTGCCGCGCCAGACCGTGCTGGCGCGGGCGCTGGTGGCGGAGATCCAGCGCGGACGCCTGGCGCCCGGCTCGTTCCTGCCCGGCAGCCGCACGTTGGCGGCCCAGGTGGGCGTCAACCGCAAGGTGGTGGTCGCGGCCGTCGACGAGCTGGTGGCGCAGGGGTGGCTCGAGGCCCTGCCGGCGCGAGGGGTCCGCGTGGCCCTCCACCTGCCGCGGTTCCCGGTCGGCGACGCGGAGGCGCGCCGCTCGCAGGCCCCGCGGGCCGCCCCGCGCGAGCCCACGCTGACCCGCGTGAGCGACGGGATCCCGGACGCGCGGATCGCCCCGGTGGACGCGCTCGCCCGGGCGCAGCGGCGGGCCTTCCGCGCCTATGTCCGTTCGGCCAGGCAGGGCTACGGCGACCCTGCCGGCGACCCCGTGCTGCGCGAGGTCCTCGCCGGCTTCGTCAACCAGGCCCGCGGCCTGTCGTGCACGAGCGAAGAGGTGGTGCTCACCCACGGCAGCCAGGGCGCCCTCAGTTTGCTCGCGCTCGCGCTGCTGAAGCCCGGCGACGTCGTCGCGGTCGAGCACCCCGGCTACGCGCCGGCCTGGCGCGCGTTCGAGCTGGCCGGCGCCTCGGTGGTGCACGTCGACGTCGACGCGCACGGCCTGTGCACCGACGCCCTCGAGACCGCGGCCAGGAAGCTGCGCGGGCGGCTCAAGGCGGTCTACGTCACCCCGCATCATCAGTACCCGACGACGGTCGCGCTGGCGCCCGAGCGGCGCATGCACCTGCGCCGGATCTGCGAGAAGCACGGGGCCTTCGTGATCGAGGACGACTACGATTACGAGTACCACTTCGACGGCACGCCGCTCCTGCCGCTGGCGGCCACGTCGTCCCCGGACGGCCCGCCGTTCGTCTACGTCGCCTCGCTGTCGAAGCTGCTGGCCCCGGCGGTGCGGCTCGGGTACGTCATCGCCGGCGCGCCGATCGTCGCGCGCCTGCGAGCGACCCGCGAGAGCCTCGATCGTCAGGGCGACGTCGTGCTCGAGCGCGCCATCGCCGAGCTCATCGAGGACGGCGAGCTGCAGCGCCACGCCCGGCGCGCGCGGCAGCTCTACATGCAGCGCAGAGACCACCTGCTCGGGCTGTTGGCGGCGAGCCCGACGCTGTCGGCGAGCTTCGCGTGCGAGCGCCCGAGCGGCGGCCTCGCGCTGTGGGTCCGGCGAAACGGCCCGGCGCGCATCGACGACCTGGTGACCCGCGCGCGGGCGCGGGGCCTCGTCCTCGCCCCGGGCTCGGTCCACCTCGCGCACGGCGACGTCGCGGCGTTTCGCTTCGGCTTCGCGGCCCACACGCCCGCGGAGCTGTCGGCGATCTGCGGGATCCTCGAACAGTGCTCGACTCCGCCGCCCCGGTCGCGCCGCGGCGCGAGCACGCGGTGAGCGTCGGACCCTTGCACGCGCAACATCCTGTGCGCGACGCAGAGGTCGTGCGGGGGGAGCGCTCGAGCGCCTCGCCGCCCTCACGAGCGAGGAGACCTCGATGTTCGCAGGACCACCGCGGCGCAGCATCCGGTGCCGGGCAGACGTCGCGCGGCGAGAGCACGCCGGCCGCGGCGAGGATCGTCGCGCGGTCTACGGTGACGTTGGTTCGCCCGGCTTCGCGCCCCCGGCCGCGGGCGCGAGGACCGTGCGGAAGGCTCGCAGCGCTGCGGCGTGGAAGATCGTGCCGTGGCGCTCTTCCGGCATCGGCTGGTAGTGCCAGCGCACGCCCGGCGGATCGACCTGGCGCAGGGCGTCGACGACGACCTGCACGTGCTGCTGCATGTCCTGCTCGTCGGAGGTCGCCAAATACAGGGTCCGCGGCGGCTGCCCGGGCTGCTGCAGGCGAGCCGCCGCCTCGCGCGCGAGCGACCCGCGATCCCACCAGGCGCTCGGGTCGATGGCGATGTAGATGTCGAACAGGTCGGGCTCGCGGAGAAACGTCTCGAGCGCGAACAGCCCCGCCAGCGACTCGCCGACGATCGCCGTCTCCTCGGTGGTCGGATAGCGCTGCTGGATCTCCGGCATCAGCTCCTCGCGGATGAACCGGCGGAATTCGGCCGATCCACCGACGCGCGGGGCGATCTTGCGGTCCTCCGGATCGGTCGTCGGCCCGGTGAGGTCGCGGCGGCGCTCGGTGTTCTCGATGCCCACCACCAGGAACGGCCGCATCGTGCCGTTCATCGTCGAGACCTGGACGATCCCGGTGATGTGGTGAAAATCTTCGTTCATGCCGCCGTCCGGCATGTAGAGCACCGGCAGCGGCTGGCTCTCGTGGCCGGGCGGGGTGTAGACATTGACCCGCCGCGTCTCGCCGAGCACCCGCGAGTCGATCGTGATCGAGCGGCCGATCACGAGCTCCGCCGGCTGTGCCGGCGCCCGAGGCCGCGGCCCCGCGCAGCCGCACAGGCAGGCCAGCAGGCAGGCCAGCGGGACAGGGCGGGGGCGGCGACGCATGCGAGCCCGAGGGGCGGCGCGGACGAGACCACGGAACCCTCGCGCGGGTCAAGCCGAGCCCGCAGCTGCGCCGCATCGACGGCTCGCTCGTCGACGCGACGACCTTCGCGTCGCGCTCGCCCGGGTGAGGCGATGCGAGCGCGCGTCACGTTCGACGCGGCGAGCGCGTCGTGTGACGCGGCCTCCCGCGCGCGGAGGGCGGCTTATGACATCGCGCCGGGGTGAGCCCGATGCGAGCGCTCCGTCACACTTGCGCCGATGAAGGCGTGCGCCCGACGCGGGCGCTCGTCGACCGATCCATCGCCGGCGGTCCCCTCATCACCGCAGCTCCACGGCTCCAGCGGGCGTCGCCGAGCGCGCGGACGCGGGACAATTCGTCGATTTCGACATGGCGCCAGAGACAGGTCGTGTTTCGCCGCCAGATCGGCGGGGAGGGCCGGCGGCGTCGCAGTCTGCGACGGCGGCTGGGTGCGAGCGATGTCCCAGGGGCTCGCGGCGCGCTGTCCCATGGGGCTTGCGCTCGGCCGGCGCGAAAGGCCGGTCCCACGCCCACCTCGCCCGCGATTCGGTTCGCGCCCGGGTGGCACGCTCGTTGCTGAAGCGGGGAGCCGGCCGAGGGCTGGCCGCAGGGACGAAGCGTCGCCGGTCCACGGCCGCGGGATGCCCTGTCGCCATCGAAGCAGGCGACATGCTGAGCCGCGACCTCCGCAAATTCACCCTCGCACCCGCGATCGCGCGACGACCCCGCGACGGTCATGACAATGCGCCCGGCACGCGCGGGGGTCTTCGTCCCGGGTCTCGAGCGAACTCCGGTGCGGACATCGGCGCCGGGGCGCGAATGTGCAGAGTGCGACGTCGTGTCGGACACGACCCGATGTTCTCGTCGCCCCGTCATGACCTCGTCCGATCGCCGGGGGGCCGGCCCGGATTGCGCCGCCGGCAAAGCCTCATGTATCATCGTTAAGATTAACAAAAACAGCTGGTTACAACGCACACGACCGCGCGCGCCGAGCCGGCCCGCCGCGTCATGAGCGCGCCGTTCGCACGCCCGCGCTCCGCCTCGTCCTTTCACGAAGAACCCGACTGCCATGATTGAACCGACGATTGCACCGATCTCGCTGGAACAGGAGCGGATGTGGCTCCTCGCCCGACTGCACGGCTCCGTGCCCGCCTTCCACGAGCGCGGCGGTGCCTGGCTCGACGGCGACGTCGACGCGTCGCGGCTGGGCGACGCGGTCGCGCAGATCGTGGCGCGTCACGAGGTGCTGCGAACCACGATCGGCGAGCGCGACGGGCGGCCGGCGCAGCTCGTCTGGCCCGCGGCGGAGGTCACGCTCCGCCAGGTCGCGCTCGGCACCGACCTCCAACCTGCGAGCGACGGCGACGCGCTCGCGGCCGCCGCCGACGAGGCCGCGCTCCCCTTCGATCTCGAGCGCGGCCCGCTGTTCCGCGCGACCCTCTTCACGCTCCACGGGCGTCGTCACCTGCTCGTCGTGGTCATGCACCACCTGATCTCCGACGGCGACGCCAGCCTCGAGCTGTTCTTCGCCGAGCTGTTCGCCGGCTATCACGGCGGGGCGCTGCCGCGGCGCGAGGCGCAGTACCGCGACCACGCGCGGACGCAGCTCACCGCGGAGGCGCGCGCGCGGGCCGAGGCGCAGCTCGAGTACTGGGCCGAGGAGCTCGCCGGGGCCCCGGCGGCGCTGGCGTTGGCGACGGACCGGCCGCGACCGGCGGTGCAGACGTTCACCGGCGCCGGCGAGGCGCGCGTGCTCGACGGCGAGTTGACGCGCGCGCTGGTCGGCTTCGCCGCGGCGGCGGACACCGACCTCTACGTGCTCCTGCTCGCCGGGCTGCAGGCCGTGCTGCATCGTCACAGCCGGCAGGACGACATCCTCGTCGGCGCGCCGCTGGCCGGCCGCGACGACCCGCGGTTTGCTCGCGCGATCGGCTACTTCGGCAACCCGGTGGTGTTCCGCGGCCGGTTCGCCGGCGACCCGGCGTTCCACGAGGTCGTCCGCCAGCTCCACCGCACCGTGCAGGACGGCCGGCGCCACGGCGACGTGTCGTTCAAGTCGGTCGTCGAGCGGCTCGCGCCGGCGCGCGACCCGAGCCGGACCCCGCTGTTCCAGGTCCTCTTCCACGTGCGGCCGCCGGCCGCCGCCCCGCGCAAGCGGGCAGGCGTCACGCTCACCCCGGTCGACGTCGACCTGCGCCACGTCGCCTACGACCTGGTCGTGACCGCCCAGCCGCTCGCGGGCGGCGACGGCCTCGCGCTCCGCATCGAGTACAACCGCGACCTGTTCGACCCGGCCGCCGCGGCCGGGCTGCTCGCCCAGTGGGAGGTGCTGCTGCGCGGCGCCCTCGAGGACCCGGACGCCCCGGTCTCGCGCCAGCCGCTGCTGCCCCGGGGCGAGCGCCGCCGCGTGCTGCGAGCGCTCGACGCCCGCGACGCCCCCGCGCCCCGCGGGCCCGCTTGCCTGCACGCCCGCGTCGAGGCCCACGCGCGCCGCGACCCGGCCGCGCCGGCGGTGCGCTTCGCCGACCGCCGCCTCACCTACGGCGAGCTCGATCGCCGCAGCAACCAGGTCGCCCACCTGCTGCGCCGGCGCGGCGTCGGCCCCGACGTGCTCGTCGGCGTGTGCATGGAGCGCTCGGTCGACATGATCGTCGCCATGCTCGCGGTGCTCAAGGCCGGCGGCGCCTACGTGCCCTTCGACCCGACGCACCCGGCCCCGCGCCTCGCCTTCATGCTCGCCGACTCCGGGGTGTCGGTGCTGCTCGCCACCTCGGACTGCATCGATTGGCTGCCCGAGCCCGGCGTGGAGGTCGTGGCCTTCGACGCCGACCGGGACCGGCTGGCCGCCGAGCCCGAGCACGCGGTCGCGCCGCTCGCGGGCGAGGGCCCCGACAACCTCGCCTACGCGATCTACACCTCCGGCTCGACCGGCCAGCCCAAGGGCGCCTGCGTCACGCATCGCAACGTCATCAATTTGCTGGTCGACACCGACTACCTGCAGATCGATCCGTCCGACCGCGTGGCCCAGACGGCCAACGCCTCGTTCGACGCCGCGACCATGGAGATCTGGAGCGCCCTGCTGCACGGCGCGGAGCTGGTCGGCGTCGCGCGAGAGACCGCGCTCGAGCCGACTCGCCTGGCGCGGGCGATCGCCGAGGAGTCGTTCGGCTTCATGCTCCTCACGCCGGCGCTGTTCGCCGCGGTCGCGCGCGCGGTGCCGGGGGCGTTCGCGCCGCTGAAGACGCTGGTATGCGGCGGCGACGTGCTCGACCCCGAGGCCGTCCGCCGGGTGCTCGAAGGCGGCCCGCCGCGGCACCTGATCAACGGCTATGGCCCGACCGAGGCGACCGTGTGCGCCACGTGGTGCCGCGTCGCCGACGCGCCGGCCGCGGGCGCCGCGATCCCGATCGGCCGGCCGATCGCGCGGGTCGCTGTCTACGTCCTCGACGCCCACCGCGAGCCGGTCCCGCCCGGCGTGTGCGGCGAGATCTGGATCGCCGGCGCCGGCGTCGGTCGCGGCTATCACCGCCGCCCCGAGCTCACCGCCGAACGCTTCCTCCGCGACCCGTTCGCGCCGGGCGGCGACGCGCGGATGTACCGCACCGGCGACCTCGGCCGGCTGCGCCACGACGGCCGGCTCGAGTTCCACGGCCGCATCGACCAGCAGCTCAAGATCCGCGGGTTCCGCGTCGAGCTCGGCGAGATCGAGGCCGCGCTCGCCGAGCAGCCGGGCGTGCGCCAGGCCGCGGTGATCGCCGTCGAGGTCGCCGGGGACCGGCGCCTGGTCGCCTACGTCGCCGCCGACGGCAGCGACGACGCGATCGCGCGGACGCTCCGCGGCGCGCTGGCCCAGCGCCTGCCCGAGTACATGGTCCCCGCCGAGTTCGTGGTCCTGGACGCGCTGCCGTACACCCCGAACGGCAAGCTCGACCGCGCCGCCCTGCCCGCCCTCGACGCGCGCCGGCTGGCGGCGGGTCGCGAGTTCGTGGCCCCGCGCTCCGAGCTCGAGGAGTCGCTCGCCGACATCTGGCGCGAGCTGCTCGGCCAGCCGCAGGTCGGCGTCCACGACGACTTCTTCGCCCTCGGCGGTCACTCGCTGCACGCCGTCCAGCTGTTCTCGCGCCTGCGCGCGGTGTTCGGCGTCGAGGTCCGGTTCCAGGAGTTCTTCGGCCGCTCGACCGTCGCCGAGCTGGCGGTCCTGATGCGACGGGCCCGCAGCGCCCCGAACGTCGAGGGCGCGATCGCCAGGGCCCCGCGCGACCGGCCGCTGCCGCTGTCGTTCGGGCAGGAGCGGCTGTGGTTCCTCAACCGCTTCGCCCCGCAGAGCCGGGCGTACAATTGCATGTACGCCTATCGCCTGACCGGCGCGCTCGACGTGGCGGCGATCGACCGCAGCCTGCGCGCGCTGGTCGAGCGCCACGAGATCTTGCGGACCACCTACGCGGAGATCGACGGGCGACCGGTGCAGCGCGTCGACGAGGAGGGCTCGTTCCGCCTGGCCGTCACCGACCTCCAGCACCTCGCGCCGGCGGAGCGCGAGGCCGAGGTCCGGGCCCAGCTCGACGCCGAGGCCCAGCGCCTGTTCGACCTCGAGCGCGGCCCGCTGTTCCGCGCCGGGCTGCTGAGGCTCGGCCCCGAGGATCAGGTGTTGTGGCTGCACTTCCACCACCTGACGATGGACGGCTGGTCGACCGAGCTGGCGTTCCGCGAGGTCGCGGCGCTCTACGCCGAATTCTCGCAGGGCGTGCCCGCCGGCCTGCCCGCGCTGACCGTGCAGTACGCCGACTTCGCCGCCTGGCAGCGCGAGCGCGCGACCGACGACGCGACCGCGCCGCTGCTCGGCTTCTGGAAGCAGGCCCTGCACGGCGCGCCGCCGCTGCTCGACCTCCCGGGCGACCGCCCGCGCCCGCCCGTCCAGAGCTTCGAGGGCGCCGCCGTGACCTTCGAGCTGCCGCCGGCGCTCACGCGAGCGCTGCGCGACCTCGGCGGGCGCCAGGGCATGACCCTGACGATGACCCTGCTGGCCGCCTACGCCGCGCTGCTGCACCGCCACGCCCGCGTCGACGACCTCGTGATCGGCATGCCCAGCGCCAACCGCGACCGCGTCGAGCTCGAGCGGACCATGGGCTTCTTCGTCAACACCCTGGCGATCCGCGTCGACCTCGCCGGCGACCCGACCGTCGCCGAGCTGCTCGAGCGCGTCCGCCAGGTCTGCCTCGCCGCCTACGACCACGACGCCCTGCCGTTCGAGCGGCTCGTCCACGAGCTCCGGCCCGCGCGCGACGCCGGCTACAACCCCGTCGTCCAGGTCGCGTTCGCCCCGCAGCCGCCCGCCGGCCGCAGCCTGCAGCTGCGCGGGCTGACCTCGCAGCACCTCGCCGCCGACGCCCGCAAGGCGATCTTCGACCTCTCGTTCTACTCGTGGGAGAGCGCCGGCGGGGTCGCGGGGATCTTCGAGTACAGCACCGACCGCTTCGAGCGCGCGACGATCGAGCGCATGGTCGGCCACCTGACCGCCCTGCTCGCCGCGATGGCGGCCGACCCGGCCCGCCGCGTGTCGGCGCTGCCGATGCTCACGGGCGACGAGCGCCGGCTCGTCGCGACGTGGGGCGCCGGCCCTGCGGTCGATGCAGATGCACGCACCGCCCTCGACCTTTTCGAAGCCCAGGCCGCGCGGACCCCCGACGCGCTCGCCGTCACCGCCGGCGCGCGCTCGCTGACGTACCGCCAGCTCGACCGCCGCGCCAACCACCTCGCGCATCGCCTCCGCGCGCTCGGCGTCGCCGCGGACACCCGCGTCGGCGTGTGCATGGAGCGCTCGCCCGAGCTCCTGGTCGCGCTGCTCGCCGCCTGGAAGGCCGGCGCCGCCTACGTCCCGCTCGACCCCGAGGGCGGCGCCGAGCGGCTGGCTCACATCCTCGCCGACGCCGGCGCGCCGGTGCTGCTCGCCGGTCCGCGCGTCGAGCTGCCCGGCTACGCGGGGCGCGTGCTCCGGCTCGCCGACGACCTCGAAGGCGCCGACGCTGCCCCGCCGCGGCGCACCGGCCCCGGTGACCTCGCCTACGTCGTCTACACCTCCGGCTCGACCGGCCGGCCGAAGGGCGTGCTGGTCGAGCACCGCGGCCTCGCCAACCTCGTCGCCTGGCACACGCGCCGCTTCGAGGTCGGTCCGGCCGCCCGGGCGACGCTGGTGGCTAGCCCCGGCTTCGACGCGTCGGTGTGGGAGATCTGGCCGTACCTGTGCAACGGGGCCAGCCTGGCCGTGCCGGCGGCGACGCTGCGGCTCTCGCCCGAGGATCTGCGCGACTGGCTGATCGGCCAGGCGATCACGATCTCGTTCCAGCCGACGGCGATCGCCGAGGAGCTGCTGCGCCTGCAGTGGCCGGCGCGCTGCGCCCTCCGCGTCCTGCTGACCGGCGGCGACCGCCTGCGCGGACGACCCGGCCCCGGCCTGCCGTTCGCGCTGGTCAACAACTACGGCCCGACCGAGGCCACCGTGGTCACCACCTCGGGCCTCGTCGCGCCGCTCGCCCCCGGCGAGGTCGCGCGCGAGCCGGCCCTCGGCCGCCCGATCGCCGGCGCCCGCGTGCTCGTCCTCGACGCCCACGGCCAGGCGGTCCCCGCCGGCGTCCCCGGCGAGCTGCACATCGGCGGCGTCGGCGTCGCCCGCGGCTACCTCGGCCGCCCCGATTTGACCGCCGAGCGCTTCATCCCCGACCCCTCCGCCCCGGGCGCCCGGCTGTACCGCAGCGGCGACCTGGTCCGCTGGCGCGACGGCGGCGAGCTCGAGTTCCTCGGCCGGCTCGACGAGCAGGTCAAGATCCGCGGCGTCCGCATCGAGCCCGGCGAGATCGAGGCCGCCCTGCGCGAGCACCCGGCCGTCCGCGACGTCGCCGTGGTCGCGACCGAGGACGGGCCCGCGACCCGGCGACTGGTCGCCTACTTCACCCGCGCCGAGGTCGACGCCGACCCCGCGGGTGATGCCCACGAGGAGCACGTGTCGGCCTGGCGCGCGCTCTACGACGAGACCTACGGGCGCGAGCGGACCGCCGTGCCGGGCTTCGACATCGTCGGCTGGAACAGCAGCTACACCGGCGCGGCCTACGACCCCGCGGTCATGCGCACCTGGCGGGACCGCACGGTCGAGCGATTGCTGGCGTTCCGCCCCGCGCGGGTGTGGGAGATCGGCTGCGGCACCGGCCTGTTGCTGCTCCCGCTCGCGCCCGCCTGCGCGACCTACCTCGGCACCGACTTCTCGCAGCGGGCCCTCGACGCGATCGCCCCGGCGCTGACCCCCGCGCTGGCGCACGTGACCCTGCAGCGCCGCGAGGCCGACGACTTCGCCGGCGTCGCCGCCGACAGCGTCGACCTCGTGGTCCTCAACTCGATCGCGCAGTACTTCCCGCACGAGGCCTACCTGCGCCGCGTGCTGGTTGGCGCGGTCCGCTCCGTCGCCGCCGGCGGCGTCGTGTTCGTCGGCGACGTGCGCAGCCTGCCGCTGCTGGCGGCCTTCCGCACCTCGGTCGAGCGGGCCCGCGCCAACGCGGACACGCCGGCCGCCGCGATCGCCGAGCGGGTCCGTCGCGCCGTCGCCCACGACGAGGAGCTGTGCGTCGACCCGGCGTACTTCTTCACCGTCGGCGACGACCTCCCGCGCGTCGGCCACGTCGAGGTCTGGCTCAAGCGCGGCCGCGGCGACGACGAGATGACGCGCTACCGTTACGACGCCGCGCTGTTCGTCGGCGAGCCGCCGCCCGCGGTCGAGCCGGCGTGCACGCTCGCGTGGACCGACCTCGACGACCTCGCCGCGCTCGAGCGCCGCCTCGCCGCCCGCGACGTCGGCTCGCTCGAGCTGCTCGGCGTCCCCAACGCGCGCGTGGCCGACGACGCCCGCGCCGCCGCGGCGCTGCAGGAGCCCGCGCCCGTCGGCGAGACCTTCGCCGCCCTGCTCGCCCGCACGCGCCGGCCCGCGATCGAGCCCGAGGCGCTGTGGGAGCTCGGCGAGCGGCACGGCTGGGCCGTCCGCATCACCTGGTCGCAAGGACATGGCCCCGCGGCCATGGACGTCCTGTTCGAGGCGGACGCCGACCCGCAGCGGCCGCGCGCCTGGCACCGCGCCCGGCCGAGCGCCGCGCGCCCGCGCGAGTCGCTGGTCCACGAGCCGCCGCGGACCCGCCAGCTCGGCGACCTCGCCCCGGCGCTGCGGCGCCACCTCGCCGGGCGGCTGCACGAGGCCATGATCCCGGCCGCGTTCGTCCAGCTCGACGCCCTGCCGCGCACGCCGCACGGCAAGCTCGACCGCCGCGCCCTGCCGGCCCCCGCGACGCCGCAGCGGGCCGAAGCCCCCGCGTCGGCGACCACCGACGTCGAGGCGACCCTGGCGGCGATCTGGCGCCGCCTCCTCGGCCTCGACGAGGTCGGCCTCGACGACCCGTTCTTCGAGCTCGGCGGCCACTCGCTGCTGCTCGCCCAGGTGCGCGCGGCGATCCGCACCCAGCTCGGCCGCGACGTCCCGATCGTCGAGCTGTTCCAGCACCCGACGATCCGCAGCCTCGCGGCCCACCTCCGCGGCGCCGCCGAAGCGCCCGCGCGCCCCGAAGCGCCGGCGCGCCGCGAGCACGCCGACGACGCCGTCGCCATCGTCGGCATGGCCGGTCGCTTCCCGGGCGCGGCCGACGTCGCCGCCTTCTGGGCCAACCTGCGCGCCGGCGTCGAGTCGATCACCGTCGCCGACGAGGCGACCCTGCGCGCCCTCGGCGTCGCCGCCACGCCGGGCCTCGTGCCCGCGAGCGGCGTCCTCGACGACGCCTTCGCCTTCGACGCCGAGCTGTTCGCCACGAGCCCCGGCGACGCCGCGCTGATGGACCCGCAGCACCGCGTGTTCCTCGAGTGCGCGTGGGCGGCGCTGGAGCACGCCGGCCACCGCCCGACCGGCCACCCCGGCGCCGTCGGCGTGTTCGCCGGCTGCGACGCCCCGAACTACTGGATGGAGCGGATCGGCTTCCGCGGCGGGCCGCTGGCCAGCGAGTACTACCGGGTCGCCGGCGCCAACATGGCCGACGGCCTGACCACGCGCACCGCCTACAAGCTCGGCCTGCGCGGCCCGGCGCTCACGGTCCTGTCGGCCTGCTCGACGTCGCTGGTCGCCGTTCACCTCGCCTGCCGCAGCCTGCTCGCCGGCGAGTGCGAGCTGGCGCTGGCCGGCGGGGCCGCGATCCACCCGCCGTCGCGGGTCGGCCACGTCCACGAGGAGGGCTCGTTGGTGTCGCCCGACGGCCACTGCCGCCCGTTCGACGCCGACGCCGCCGGCACCGTCAACGGCAGCGGCGTCGCCGTGGTGGTCCTGCGCCGCCTCGCCGACGCGCTCGCCGAGGGCGACACGATCCACGCCGTCATCCGCGGCTCGGCCGTCGGCAACGACGGCGCCCGCAAGGTCGGCTACACCGCGCCCGGCGTCGACGGCCAGGCCGAGACGATCGCCCGCGCGCTCGCGGCCGCCGACGTCGACCCGGCCAGCGTCGGCTACGTCGAGGCTCACGGGACCGGCACGCGCCTCGGCGACCCGATCGAGGTCGCGGCGCTGACCCGGGTGTTCCGCCGGCACACCGACGCCGTCGGCGTCACCGCGCTCGGCTCGGTCAAGGGCAACGTCGGCCACCTCGGGGCCGCCGCCGGCGTGACCGGCCTGATCAAGGCCACGCTCGCGCTGCAGCACGAGTTGGTCCCGCCGACCCTGCACTTCCGCCGCCCCAACCCGGAGCTCGCGCTCGAGCAGAGCCCGTTCTTCGTGCCGGCGTCGCCGCTGCCGTGGCCGCGCCAGGCCACCCCCCGGCGCGCCGGGGTGAGCGCATTCGGGGTCGGCGGTACCAACGCCCACGTCGTCCTCGAGGAGGCGCCGACCCGGACCTCGTCGACCTCGTCGCGCCGCTGCCAGCTCCTCACCCTGTCCGCGCGCACCGAGGCCGCCCTGGCGACCAGCGCCGAGCGCCTCTCCGTGCACTTGCAAGCTACGCCCGGGCTGAACCTCGCCGACGTCGCCCACACCCTGCGCGTCGGCCGGATGGCGATGGCCCACCGCCGCGTGCTCGTCACGAAGGACGGCCGCGTCGGCTTCACCGCCGACGGCGTGGCCGCGGCCGCGCCCCCGCCGGTGGTGTTCATGTTCCCCGGCGGCGGCTCGCAGCAGCTCGACATGGGGCGCGAGCTCTACCGCAGCGAGCCGGTCTACCGCGCCGCCCTCGATCGCTGCGCCGACGCCTTCCAGGCCGAGCTGGGGCTCGACATCCGCGCCCTGCTGTTCCCCCCGGGCGACGCCCGGGCCGCCGCGGCCGAGCAGATGCTGCGCCCGCGCGAGAACCTCGCCGTGATCTTCTCGACCGAGGTCGCGCTGGCCGAGCTGCTGCAGTCGTGGGCGATCCGTCCGGCCGCGGTCACCGGCCACAGCCTCGGCGAGTACGCCGCGGCCCACGTCGCCGGGGTCCTCTCGCTCGCCGGCGCGGCGGCGCTGATCGCCGAGCGCGGGCGGATCTACGAGGCCCTGCCCCCTGACGCCGAGACCCTGATCGTGCGGATCTCCGAGGCCGAGCTGACCCCGCGGCTCGGCGCCGACATCTCCCTCGCCGCCGTCAACGGCCCCGAGGTGTGCGTCGTGTCCGGCACGCGCCAGGCCCTGCGCGACCTCGAGGCCGCGCTCGTGCGCGAGGGTCGGGACGTCACCCGCCTGGCGATCGCCACCGCCGCCCACTCCTCGCTCGTCGAGCCGTTCCTCGGCCGCATGCATGAGCGGGCCGCCGCGCTGACCTTCGAGGCGCCGCGGATCCCGATCATCTCCAACCTCACCGGCCGCTTCATGACCGCCGAGGAGGCCCGCGACCCGGGCTACTGGGCCCGCCACCTGCGCGGCACGGTGCGCTTCGCCGACGGCCTCACGACCCTGCTCGCCGACCCGAGCCGCGTGTTCATCGAGGTCGGACCCGGCGTCACCTTGACCAAGCTCGCCTCGCGCCACCCGCACGCCGCCGCCCGCGGCGAGCGGATCGCCGCGCCGATCGCAGGCATCGCATCGAATGCCTCATTGGACATGTCTGATTCGACACGTCATTCACAACATGTTTTTTCGACCATATTCTCCGGCGAACGGCTCGTCGTACCCACGATGGCGCAGCCCGGCGTCTTCGACGACGACGCCGAGGCGCTGCTCGCCGCCGTCGGCCGCCTGTGGTGCGCCGGCGTCGAGCTCGACGGCGCCGCGCTGGCGGCCGGCGAGGCGCGCAAGCGCGTGCCGTTGCCGACCTACCCGTTCGCGCGGACCCGGCACGTCTACGCCGGGCCGCGGGCCGACGGCGCCCCGCCGAGCGACCGGCGGCTCGCCCTCGACCTCGCCCGGGCCGCCGACGAGCTGGCCCCCCGGCTGCGACGCCTCCGCGACGCCGCCCGCGTCACCGACGACGACGCCGCCCTGGTCGCCGACCTCGACCGCGTGTGCGCCAGCCAGCTCTACGCCTACCTGTTCCACGGGACAGACGGCCGCACCAGCTTCCATCGCGACGAGCTCTTGGCCCGCCTCGGCGTGACCGCCAAGTTCACGCGCTGCGCCGACTTCTTCCTCCGCTCGCTCGAACAGGAGGGCGCGCTCCGGCGCGACGGCGACGCGATCGAGCTGCTGCCCGGCGCCCGCGAGCTGGCCGAGCCCGACGTCCTCGCGCGTCGGTTCGCCGCCCGTCACCCCGACGCCGCGCCGCTCCTCGCGCTCGCCGAGCACTGCGGGGCCCACTACGGCCCGGCGCTGCGCGGCGAGATCGACAACACCGCCGTGCTCCACCCCGACGGCTCCTACGCGCTCGTGCGTCCGGCCGAGGAGCTGCTGCTCCGCACCTCGCACCCGGAGGTGTACATCCGCATGGTCCGCGACCTCGTGCTCCGCGCCGTCCGCAGCGCCGGCGGGGCGCCGCTGCGGATCCTCGAGTTCGGCGGCGGCCAGGGCCGGCTCACCTGGGAGCTCGCGCCGCTGCTCGACGGCCTCGACGTCGAGTACTGGTTCACCGACATCAGCCGCTACTTCACCCTCAAGGCCGAGGAGCGGGCCCGCGAGGAGGCCCTCGACTTCATGCGCTTCAGCCGGCTCGACCTCGACGAGGACCCGATCCACCAGGGCTACCCGCGCGGCTACTTCGACATCATCCTCGGCCTCGACGCCCTGCACGTCGCCCGCGACCTCGCGCACAGCCTCGCCGGCCTGCGCCACGTGCTGCACGAGAACGGCCTCCTCGTCGCCGTCGAGGTCACCCGCCTGGCGACCTGGCACACCGCGCTGTGGGGCCTCGAGGAGGGCTGGTGGTCGTCCACCGACACCGACCTGCGGCCCGACTCGCCCGTCCTGCCGGCCGCCGGCTGGCAGGCCCTGTTCGCGGCTCAGGGCTTCCGCTGCGCCCGCGTGCTCCCCGAGGAGGAGGACGAGCGCGCCGCCACCGACCACGTCCTGATCGCCGCCCAGGCCCACCCCGCCGGCCTCGCGCCGACCCTCGGCCATCCGGCCGAGCTCCGCCCCGGCACCCGCGCGAGCGCCCCCGGCCGCGCCGCCACCCCGCCGCGCTCGGACCAGGAGCGGGCCATCGCCGCGCTGTGGCAGCAGGCCCTCGGCCTCCCGTGCGAGGACGTGCACGCCAACTTCTTCGCTCTCGGCGGCGACTCGCTGATCGCCGTCGGTTTGCTGACCCGGCTGCGCGCCGCGTTCGCGGTCCGCTTCGACTCGCACGCCCTGCTCGAGCGGCCGACGATCGCCCAGCTCAGCGAATGGATCGACGAGCAACGGCGCGCCGCCGCCGGGCCGCAGGTCGAGGTCGCCCCCGCGGACAACCTCGTCCAGCTCCGCGGCGGCGGGACGGCGCAGCCGCTGTTCCTCGTGCACGCCGTCGGCGGCCACGTGTACAGCTACGCCGAGCTGGCCGGCCACCTGCAGCTCGACCAGGCGGTCTTCGGCCTCCGCGCCTTCGCGGCCGAGGAGCGCAAGGCCCGGGCCGGCAGCATCGAGGCGATCGCCCGCGCCTATCTCGAGCGCCTCCGCGCCGTCCAGCCCGAGGGGCCCTACCGGATCGCCGGCTGGTCATTCGGCGGCGCCGTCGCCTTCGAGATCGCCTCCCAGCTGCGCGCCGCGGGCCAGAGCGTCCTCCCGCTGCTGATCGACAGCCCCGCGCCGACGCACTTCCGCGACGTCGCCGCCGCGGTCGAGGCCCGCGCCTTCCGGGTGTTCTCCGCCGAGCTCGGGGGCGCCGAGCTCGACCCGGCCGAGACGGCGGCGCTCGAGGCCCTGCCGCCGGAGGCGCGGATCTCCGCGCTGTTCGCCCGGATCCAGCAATCCCACGCGGCCCCGGACATCGTCGACGTCCGCCAGCTCGAGGAGCTGCTGATGCTCCTGTCCGACAACATCCGGATCTGGTGCCGCTACGAGCCGCGCCCCTACCCGGGCCCGCTGCTGCAGTTCCGCGCCCGCGACCCGGCCAGCTTCCTGGTCGAACGCGAGCGCGCCCTCACCGGCGCGCTCGGCTGGGAACCCTACGCCGCCGGCACCGAGGCGCACGAGATCCCCGGCGACCATTTCTCGATCATGAAGGGCGACAACGTGGCGCGCCTCGCCGCAGCGATGCGACCCTACTTGCAGCGCTGAACCCCCCTCCTGCCGACGCTCTCGGCGCTGCCCCTCCCGGCAGCGCCGACCACGATCCTGCCCGTCCTCTCACTGCGGTGCTCGGAACCACCGAGCACCATCCCACCCGGCCTTTCTCACCGCGGCCCTGCGCTTTTCTTGCGAGTACTGAAGCCGTCCGGGGCCCGACCTCTCTCACCGCGGTGGTTGAACGGCTGAGCGCCGCCCGACCGCTCTCGCTGCGGTCTGCGATCGATCCGAACCCCTGCGCACCATCCGCCCGGCGGCTCTCGCCGGCGGCCACGCGCTCCTCTTTGAACCACCGCGCGACACCCCGCCCGACCTCTCTCGTCGCGATTTATGCGACCCTGTTTCCATCACCGGAGCACCGGCCGCTCTCGCCGCGGCGACGCGCTCCTCATTGAACCACCGAGCACCATCCCGCCCGCTCATGCACGACGACTCTCGCCTCGATCCCGCCGCGCTCACCGCTTTCAAGGCCGAATTTCGCGGCGAGCTCGTCGAGCCCGGGCACGCGCGCTACGACGCCGCCCGCGCCGTGTGGAACGCCCGCATCGATCGGCGTCCGGCCCTGATCGCCCGCTGCACCGGCGTCGCCGACGTCGTCGCCGCCGTCCGCTTCGCCCGCGCCCGCGGCCTGCTCGTCGCGGTCCGCGGCGGCGGGCACGACGTCGCCGGCAACGCCGTGTGCGACCGCGGCCTCGTCCTCGACATGTCGGGGATGAAGGGCGTGCGCGTCGACCCGGCGCGCCGGACCGTGTACGCCCAGGCCGGGCTGAACTGGAACGAGCTCGACCGCGAGACGCAGGCGTTCGGGCTCGCCACCACCGGCGGGCAGTGCTCGAAGACCGGCGTCGTCGGCGTCGCTCTGGGGGGCGGGCTCGGCTGGCTGATGCGCCAGCACGGCCTCACCATCGACAACATCCTCTCGGTCGACCTCGTGACCGCCGACGGCCAGGCCATCACCGCCAGCGCCGACGAGCGCCCCGAGCTGTTTTGGGGCCTACGCGGCGGCGGCGGCAATTTCGGCGTCGTCACCGGCCTCGAGCTGCGCCTGCACCCGGTCGAGCGGCTCGTCGTCGGCGTGTTCATGCACCCGGCCGAGCGCTTCGCCGACGCGCTGCGGGCGTTCCAGGTCAGCGCCGCCGGCGAGCCGGACGAGATGTGCAGCGTGTTCCTCTGCACCGAGATGCCGAACATGCCGACGGTCCCTGCCGAGATGCGCGGCGTCCTCGGCGTCATCATCGTCGCCACCTACAACGGCCCGCTCGCCGCCGCCGAGCAGGCGTTCGCGCCGCTGCGCCGCTTCGGCCCGCCGACGTCCGAGATGGTGCGCGAGGTGCCCTACACGACGCTGCAGAGCATGTTCGACGGCGGGCCCGCGGCCGTCTACGGCTACCGCCAGTGCATGCGCTCGGAGTTCTTCGGCGAGCTGTCCGACGCGGCCATCGCCGCCGTCGAGGACCAGCTGCGGCGCGTCCCCTCGGCGATGTGCGGCTTCGAGCTGCTGCACCTCGGCGGCGCCATCGCCCGCGTCTCCGAGGATGCGACCGCGTTCCCGCGCCGCGACGCCCCCTACTTCGGCCTGTTCCAGTCGACCTGGAAGGACCTCGCCGACAGCGAGCGCCACCTCGCCTGGACCGCCGGTGCGTGGCAGGCCCTCCGCCCGTTCGCCCTCGGCGGCACCTACCCGAACTACATCGACGACGAGCCGCCCGAGCGGATCGCCGAGGCCTTCGGCGCCGCCAAGTACCGCCGCCTCGTCGACCTCAAGCGCACCCACGACCCGGACAACTTCTTCCGCATGAACAAGAACATCCGCCCGTGACCGCGGCCGTCCGGTCCTCGTCGTCTCGCCCCTCGCGGGCATGGACGAAGACCATCCGCCCGTGACCGCCTCCGGCTTGGACCGCCGATCGCCGCCAGTCCATCCGCGCAGCCCGGGAGCTCGTGGTCTCGTCCTGCGGGCGTGAACAAGACCATCGCCCCGGTCGATTCGACCTCGTCGCGCCGAAGATCTCCGCACCGCTGTGCCGCACGTCCGCACCGCCGGCGATCTCGCCGCCACGGCGATAACGACAGCGCCATCCGACGATGTGCCCGCGGACCTCGCCATCCACCTCGGCGACCGGGCGCCTCACCTGCTGAAGACTCTTCAACGGAGCGCCGGCCGGCGAGCGGGCCTTCGGTGGTGACTCGATTCGCCCGGGTCCGACGATTCGGCCTGTCCGCCCTCGGCCCGTCCCGTCAATCCTCCGTATTTCGCCGCACCACGTCAGGCTTCGGCGGGCGACCGATGCAGCGGCCGGGTCGGCGCCACGCCTCACGCGGTCGACTGTCCGGCCTCCGGAGCCCCTGCGAGCCGGCCGCCCATTGCGCTCGCCGGCCCGGCGCCGGGCCGGCGCCGGGTACGGCGCCCCGGCGGTACACGCAATTTCTGCTCGACGAGGGAGTTACCTCGATGGAGGAATGCGTTCACGCCCTCCCCGAATCGAGGGAAGAACAGCCATGTTATCGTTCACCCCATATCTCTCTCTGCAAAAAAGAGAAAAGGAATACTCAGCCGGGTGAAATACGGCTGTCTCCGTTCTCGTTCGGCCGAGACCGCGCACCAACGTACACGCGAAGAAGCACGTTCTCAATCAGCGGCTGCTCACGCGCCGCGTCGCCGCGGTCGAGAGCGCGTGCGTCCACCCACGTCGCCTCGTCGAGCCGCGCTTGGAACTGGCGAATGTTGGCCGCTGGCCCGACGCCGGCCCCGACACCCTGCCGATCCGTCGGTGGTTTGCTCGCGTGAGTACGAGAGCTTTTCAACATTCGACGTACCCTCGTCCGCACCTCCACCCACCCCAAAACCATCACCGCCTGCACGCGGCTCGTCGGGCGCCGGGGCCGCCGGTGAACCAATCATGGTGGCGTCGCTCGGCGCTGCCCGCTATCCTGGCCCCCCATGCTAGGTAGCAATCTCGAGACTGTCCTTGTGCGAGTGATGACGAGCTTCGGCCTGATGATGATCGCCTGTAACCCGGGCGGGAACGACTCGGCCGGGGTCACCGACGGCGCGACCAGCTCGTCGAGCGACGCGAGCGAGACCGACGCGCAGACGACGACCGACACCACCGTCACGCCCCCCACGAGCACGAGCGGCGAGTCGGCCTCCGAGACCGGCACCACCACCACCAGCACCACCACGCCGACCTCGACGACCGACGGCACCACGGAGCCCGTCGACCCGAGCGAGACGACCACGACCGACGGCACGGCCACCACCACCGACGGCACGACGACCACCACGACCGACGGCACCACCACGACCGACGGCACCACCACCACCACGACCGGGACGAGCACGGACACCTCGAGCACCACCGACGACCCGCCCGACTGCGTGCCGACCGAGGACGTCGAGGTCACCTGCGACAACATCGACAACGACTGCGACTCGAACGTCGACAACATCGACGCCGGCGGCGACGGCATCTGCGACTGCCTGAGCATCGGCATCCTCGGCGACGTCGGCTACGCGCCGAGCTCGGACTTCCAGGCCTGGCTCGAGGAGCAGGGCTCCTCGGTCGTCCGCACCAAGCTGGTCAACAACCCCGGCGTCGTCACGCCGGCGTTCCTCGCCAACTACGACCTCGTGCTGATCGACCGCATCGAGCGGGCGCTCAGCGCCGACGAGGCCGCCGCGCTCGAGGCCTTCGTCAAGGAGGACGGCCGCGGGATGATCACCCTCATCGGCTACAACTTCGACAACCTCAACCCGGCCCCCGAGCGCGACCGGGCCAACTCGGCGCTCGCGCCGTTCGGCCTGGCCTACGAGGGCGGCTACTTCGGCGACGGGGTCATCCCGACCTTCGACCCCGACCACCCGATCTCCATGGGCATCGTCGACGTCAACTTCGCCGGCGGCATCCAGCCGGTCGACGTCGAGAACCAGGGCACCTCGGAGGTGTTCGCCACCGTGCAGGCGGCCAACGCGGGTATCGCCCACCAGACCGACATGAACGGCGGCCGCGTGATCGTGTGGGGCGACGAGTGGATCACCTTCGACAGCGACTGGCAGGGCTACGCCGACGTCCAGGACTTCTGGGTGAACATGGTCGCCTGGGCCAAGCCGAAGGACTTCTGCGGCGCGCCGCAGTGAGCGCGCCTCGCTGCCGGTGCGCCGTCGATCGAAGCGCGGCGCACCGGCCGGCCCGAGCCATCGCGGGCGACCGACGAGGCATCGGCCGCTCCGCGGCCGGGCCGTCGAATCCGAATATGCACAGTCGATCCTCGCGGCGCCGAGCCGGCGGTCGCGCGCGGTCGAGGCTCTGAAGCTTCATCCGTCCGATGGACGGCGACCTCGCCCGGCCTCATCGGTGCCCGGGCGAGCGCCGGGGATCGTCCCTGGGCAGGTCGAAGTGTCCACGCGCCAGCGCCTCCGCGCAGGCGGCCAGATACGCGGGCGTGAAGCGGGCCCGGACCCGCGTGCGGGTCGCCTCCACCGCCTCCGGCTTCCATTCGAACGGCCAGCCGAACAGGTCGCACAGGGCCTGCGCCGCGCGGCGCGACTCGCCCGGCGCGTACGAGGTCGCGGTCCGCACCTCCGGGTCGTCGAGCAGCGCGACGAGCCCGGCGATCGGCGCCTCGTGGCCGAGGGCGGCGAGGCCCCACAGCGCGTACACCCGCGTGCGCGTCTCGGGGTGCGTCAGGTTGGGCTCGAACACCAGGGCGGCGATCGGGTCCTTGAGCTTGCGCAGCGCGTCGAGCAGCACGAAGGGCGTGTCCCGGCCTGCCGTATGCGCCATGAGGATCTCGACGCCGTCACGGTCGCCGAGCTCGCCGAGCCCGTCGACGGCCCACGCCCACTGGGGGTCGTCGCCGTCGCGGGCGATCGCCCGGAGCTCGGGGATGAACCGCGCCCGCGTCTTCATGCCCTGCACCAGCCAGTCGCGCACGTCGTCATGCACGCTCAGGAGCTCGCGGACCTCGGCATCGGCCGCACCGCCGGGCTCGGCGTCGCCGAGCGCGAGGAGCACGTCGACCCGCCGGCGCGCGCGCTGCTTGCTGCCGCGAGCGGCGCGACGCAGGGCCGGCAAGCCGTCGCTGCCGAGGGCGGTGACGCCCTCGACCAGCCGGGCCAATCCCTCCGCCGACGAATCATGGAACTTGAACAGGGGCAGCAAGGCGAGGACTGCGGGATCTTGCCGGGCCATCGGTCGCGGGTTTTTCGCGTGATCGCCAGGGGCTGTCAACCATGAGGGACACGAGCTCACGCGCGAGACCGGCATTCCCTGACGCGTTCGTCTCGTGAGCGCGCGAGCATCCGTCGTCGCTCGCCTCGCTCGCCCAACCTTGCTGCCGAGAGCGCCCCGGAGCGTCCCCGGAAGTGAATCGAGCCGATGCACCGGCGGCCCGGCGCTCGCGCCCTCCTGCCGTCGCGACGAGCACGCGACGCATCCTTGCAGCAAAAGGCGCCACCGCGTGCCCGCTGGAGTCACTGCGAGGGTGACCCCACTGCCCGAGGCCCAATGTGCGCAGTCGTGCGGAGACCCCGACGCGGCCGTGCGCGCCTCGAGGACGCACGCGCGGCGTCGCGGCCGCCGCTCTTCGGCGTGTTACGCTCGCCTCGTGCGTTGCATTCGTCCCCGAGCGAGACTCCTTCCTGTCGCCCTCCTCGCGGCCTGCTTCGCCCCCGAAGGCACCTCGCCCACCACGGGCACTACCACGGCTCCCGGCGGGACCACCACCACCGCGACGACCGAACCGTCCACCGCGCCCGGCACCGGCCCCGATCCCGCCACCTCGACGACCAGCACGACATCCTCGCCGACCCTGACCGGCGACCCGACCACCGGCACGTCGACCTCCACCAGCACGTCGACCTCCACCACCGACGCCACCACGACCTCGACCGCCACCGGCTCGACGACCAGCCAGGAATCCACCGCCGCGACCACGCTCGAGCCGGAGTGCTTCAGCGACATGGACTGCCCGAATAACGACGGCGAATGCAAGCTGCCCGCCTGCGTCGACGGCCAGTGCACTTTTAAAAATGCCCCCGTCGGCAGCCTCTGCAACGGTCTCGCGGATCAATGCGACGCGATGGGCCTGTGCGTCGATTGCGTCGACAACGGCGGTTGCGGCGAATGCTGCTACTGCGCCGGCGGGATCTGCCTGCCCGGCTGAGGCTCCACCGCCGGCGCGCATGGAACAATGCAGCCCGCTCGCCGGCCCCCGACGACAGCCCGGCTCCGCGGGATTGGCGACGAACGTCTCCGCTCGGCGCTTCCCACGGCATTCCCGGGCGTTCGCCCGAGCAGCTCCGCCCGCCACCACCCCCATCGCGACAGCGCGCTCCCGCCGAACGCACTACGGTCATTTCAACTCCACGCTCCGCTCGCCGAGCCTCCGCCGGAACAACTCCCCCGCCACACCATCACGACAGCCCCGCCGAACGAACCACGAATCATCTCGGCGCGGCGCTCCGCACGACATGCGCTGCCCGCTGGCCCGAACGACCCCCCCGACTCCGCCGCAACAACAGCCCCCTGAACGGACCCTGATTTTTTCGCTTGGCCGATCCGCACGGCATGCACCGAGCCTTCGCCCGGCCAGCTGCGCCCGCTACCGCCGCCGCCGCAACATCATCCCCGCCCCTGCCGCGACGAACAGGCACGCTCCGCCATAGATCAGCCTGAAGTCGATCGCCGACTCGCCCGCCTCGGACCTGACCGCCGGCCCAGCGCTCGCGACTTCGACGCCCTTCCCCTCGCTCGCCTTCCCCTCGCTCGCCTTACCCTCGCCCGCCGCCTTCCCCTCGACCACGACCGCCCCGGCTTTCGCCGGCGCCTCCGCGCCCCAGGGCGCCCCGATCAGGCTGCCCGCGAAGTACTTCGCCTCCTGCTCCTCTACCCGGCCGTCATCTTCATACGGATCGATCACCTTCACGTCGCGGCGCGACGGCCTCCGCGGGTCTTGCACGCGCCCGCTGCCCCACGTCCAGCGCACTTCCTCGATCGCCAGCCCGGCGCCGTCGCGTCGCGCCTCGTACGTCACCACCCGCGAGCGCTCCGTGTTCAGCTTGACCACCCCGTCCATCGCCAGCGCGACGCCGGTGCGCACCACCGACGGATCGCGCGAGAACAGCCGCCAGCGCTCCTCGTGCGTCATCGCGTCGAGGCGAGCGATCGCCCCGCCCTCCGCCGGGAACGCCGCCCTCGGCAGCCCGAAGAAGTAGCAGATGGCGTACGGCCCCTCGTGATTGGTCGTGCTCTCGAAGCGCTCGCCCTCGCCGACGACGAGGTACCCGCGCGTCTCGACCGTGTCGTCGAGGGCGACCGCGAGCCTCGCGTCCGGCCGCTCCTTCAGCGCCTCCTCGAAGCGCTCGAACGCCCCCGACACCTCGCACGGGTACGGGTACACGACCAGCACCACGTCGCCGAGCGCCGCCACCCCGTGGACCTCGATGCTCGTCTTGGCCTCGCCGTACTTCTCCGCGTCGTACGGCACCCCATCGGCGGCCGCCTCCCTGGCGGAGCCCGCGAGCACGAGCCCGAGGGCCCCCGTGATGGCTCGAGCAGCACCCGCCCGCGGAGCGTTCGTCATGCGCCGAGGGTTTCACCGTCCGCCTGCGCCCGCAACCGCGACGAATTCGCGCGCTCGCGCCGGGCCTGCGGAGGCTCTTTCGGACCTCTCCGGCATCGAGGAGCCGCCCCGGCCGCCGGCGCTCGCGCGTCAGCGCGGGCGCGCCGTCAATTCGCCCCGCTGCGGACCCACTCGATCACCGTGCAGAGCTGGTTCTCGGTCAGGACCTTGCCGATCGGCATCGGGTTGCCGCCGCCGCCCACCACATTGGTCTGCTGATTGAGCAGCTTGAACAGCAGATAGCTGCGATCGACGTCACCCGCGGTGACGATGTCGATCGTCGCCATCGTCGACGGCACCCCGACCATGCTGTCGCGGAAGCTGGGGCCGTCCTTGAAGATCAGGCTGGTGCCGACGCCCTTGCCGTGGCAGTTGCACGAGCCGGCCACGGCCTGCCACGCCTGCGTCGCGCTGACCGTCGCCGGCGCGCAGTCGGGCGGCATCAGCGGCATCGGCGGCACGCACTGCATCTGCTTGCACACCGCCTGGTCGCAGTCCTGGTTGTTGAAGCACTTCTCGCCGAGCGAGCACTTGGCGCAGTGCGGCCCGCCGCAGTCGACGTCCGGCTCGTAGCCGTTGGCGACCCCGTCCGAGCAGCTCGGCGGCACGCAGGCGGTCGTACACAGGTCGTTGTCGTCGTCGTCGCCGTCGTCGCACTCTTCGACGCCCGCGTGCACGAAGCCGTCGCCGCAGCGGGCCGCCTCGCAGGTGCCGAGGCAGGCGTCCTCGTCGCTGTCGTTGCCGTCGTCGCAGGCCTCGTCGGGCTCGACGTGGCCGTTGCCGCAGCCGCCGGGGACGCAGTCGTTGGGGCAGCCGTCGGACTCGATGAGGTTGGCGTCGTCGCACACCTCGACGCCGGCGTACACCAGGCCGTCGCCGCAGCGGGCGAACTGACACGCGAGGGTGCAGGGGCCGTCGTCGGCGTTGAGGTCCCCGAAGTCGCAGGTCTCGGGCGACTGCACCAGCCCGTCCCCGCAGGTCCCCTCGCCGTCGGTGGTCGACCCGACCGGCGGCTCGGCCGTCGTCGCCGGCGCCTCGGTGGCCGTCACCGGCGCGCCGGTCTCGCTCGCCGCCGCGGCGCCGGTCTCGTCCGGCTCGTCGGTCGCAACGCCGGGGTCGGTGCCGCAGGCCGCCGCGGCGAGGCAGAGAGAGAGGACCAGCGTGCGCATGCGGAGCCCGAGAGTGCCAACGAGCCCGCGGTCCGCCAAGCCACGAACGCCACCGCGCCACGAGCGCGACGAACACGACCGCGAGCGCGCCCGCTCTCCATCCCCGCGCCGACGCACGAACTCGGCAGGTCAGGGTCCGACGCAGGCCAGGCGCTCCCGGATGCGCGGCCCCGAGGCCCCGCGCTGGAGCTCGTGCCCCGCAGGCGATCGGGCGCCCTCGCGGCGCCTTCGTGCCGCCGATCTCCGCGGCGAGACGGCGCATGACGACCACCTGCCGACCGCGAACCGCGAGCCCCAGCGCGAAGCATGCTGCGTACTTTCCTGCCGATCTCCAGGCCGCGTCGTTTCCATGGCGACGGACCTCCGGCTCGCCGCGGCATCTCATCGTCTCCGACGTGATGATGCCGCGCCAGGCCGGTACCGCGACCTCGCGGACCGCGGCGAGCCCCGGCGGCAAATCATCATCACGGCGAAGAAGAGCGCGCACGGTTCGCGTCGGGGCGGCCGCGGCCGACGGTCGCGCGCGGCCTGAACCACGAAGTTTGCCTCCGACCCACGCCTGCGCGCGCAACCCCAGGGGCCAACGCGTGCGCAGCCGGATTGTCCCATGGGGCCGGGCCACCGACCGTCGCTCCATCGAGGCGCTCCGCGGCGGCGAATCAAGGGAGCTCTGCTGGCCCGACATTTGCTCATGGTCGCCGCTGGTCGGCACGGCACGTCGCCGGCGAACCAACCCCACGAGAAGAAACGGATTACTCATGCACAGACACGGATCTTTCGCGCACCTGTTCGGTCTCGGCGCCGTCGCCTTTGGGCTGGCCGGCTGCGACCTCGAAGCCCCCGAGTCGATCGCCGAGGACGACGCGATCGCGGCCGCCGAGATGGCCGACGAGCCGACGAGCGGCGCCCTGGCGAGCGGCGCCGTGCTCGACACCGTCGAGCTCGCCGACGGCTCCATCCTCCACTTCATCGACGTCGGCGACGGCGACATCGGCCTCCTTGAAGGTCGCGATCCCGCCCAGCCGTCGTGGATGGCGCGGATGATCCGCGACGAGGAGGCCACGCCGCTGGAGCTGTACCTCGCCGCCGACGGGAAGAACGACGCCGCGCGCGAGCGACTCGCGGCTCACCATCATCGCCTGGTCGAGACCGGCCCTCGCGCCTTCAAGGCCCCCTCCGCGCCCGCCGCGAGCGTTTACGACCTCGAGCTGGACGGCTACCACGACGGACACAGCATCTGCAACGCGATCGACTGGCCCGTCGCGTGGGCGAACGACCTCAACCCGGTGAGTGAGGTGCATGGGGCCGACTTCCGCGTCCAGGAGGAGGACAACGACTACGTCACCTTCTACCCCGGGACCGCGTACAACACCGAGATCTGGCTCGGCGTATGCGCGGCGGACCAGGGGACCTTCACGCCGCCCAACACGTGCACCTCCAACGCCTACGACGATCGCAATTTCTACGTCGACAAGCTGGTCAGCGGATCCTGGACGTCGGTATTGACCGTGAAGATCGAGGCCAAGGTGTGGGGGACCGCGTGCGGGGCCGGTTACGCGAAGAGCGCGTACACCTTCTACAGCGCCCCGCTCGGCGGCGCGCGGTTCCGTGGCCGCCTGCACCCGTTCTGGTCGGGTATCTGCCCCTCCTGCTACGGCGAATCGTTCGGCTGGGGGGTCGCCTACGACTCTCCGGACATCGAGGGTTGACGGTCCCTCCGCGAGACGCTGCGATTCGCAGGTGTCGTCAGCTGCGACGCGGAATCGATGCATGTCCGCGTGACAGCGTCGATCCAGCACTTGCACCCGCACCGAACCGGTGGTACCCCATTCGAGGCGTCGTCGCGTGAATCGGCGACGCCCTCCCCGGCAAATTTAAAATGGGGGATCCGGTCACGAGCCGGTTGACGGCGCGTGACCGGGCGCGTCAACCTTCGCCGCGAGGTAACCATCGATGTTCGAGTACAGCCCAGCATGGCCGCACGGGGCGCTGCAGGTTGCGTTCCCCGAGGTGTTCTTCGTCGTCGGCACCAACCGGACAGTCCACGCCGGCGTCGACTTTCAGACCAGCCGGACGATGACCGTCGTCCGCGAGGACGGGGCGCTCACCCTGCTGAACACGGTGCGCCTCGACGACGACGGGCTGGCCGCGCTCGAGCAGCTCGGGCAGGTCCGCCACGTCGTCCGGCTCGGGGCGTTCCATGGCCGCGACGACCCGTTCTACTGCGACCGCTACGGCGCGACGCTGTGGGCCCTGCCCGCCGTGACCCACGCCGACGGGCGCGCGACCGGGCGGGAGCTCGCGGTGGGCGGCCCGTTCCCGCTCGCCGACGGCCGGGTGTTCGAGTTCACCTCGGCCCGCTTCCCCGAGGCCGCGGTCCTGCTCGCGCGCGAGGGCGGGATCCTCATCACCTGCGACGCGATCCAGAACTGGACCGAGGTCGACCGCTTCTTCTCGCCCGAGTGCGGCCAGAGGTTCGTCGCCCAGGGCTTCATCCGCCCCGCCAACGTCCCGGCGACGTGGCGCCACGCCTGCCAGCCGAGCTCCGAAGACTTCGCCCGGCTGCTCGCGCTGCCGTTCCGCCACCTGATCAGCGCCCACGGCGAGCCGCTGCGCGACGAGGCCCACGCGCGGATCGCCGCCAGCGTGGCCGAGGCGTTCCCGGCGTGAGCGACGAGGCGGCCTCGCGCAGCCGTCCCCGTGGTGCCGACTCTTCTTCGAGGTGCGAATATTGATTGTCGTCACCGGCGGGCGGCGGTCCGGCGGTGCCGGCATCGCCGCTCGTGAGAAGCACCGGCGGCGACGGCCTCGCCGATGCCCGCATTCCCGGCGGTGCCGGCATCGACGGGAATGTCGCCCCATCGGCGGGCCGTGGCGACGGCGATTCGCTCGCGATCGTTCGTTCACGCCGCCCCGGCCCGCTCTTGCCCCCGCGGCCCCTCGCGGGGGCCTCGCCGGTCCGTGGGACTGCCACGGCGCGACCAGCGACAGCATTGCGAGACCTGGCGATCACGCGCCGGCCACCGCCGGCGAGCGCGCCGTGAGCAGCTTCGTCGGCCCTACTTCGCGGCCTTCGTCCCCGCTGCGGAGCTCGGCTCGGCGCGCAGCGTGATCCACTCGCTCGCCGTGATGCGACCGCGCAGCAGCGAAAAGTCGCCGGCGTCGCTCGCCACCGGCGGGAGATCCCTGTCCCTCCCGGTCAGCACGAACGCCGCCGAGCCGCGGGCCGGCAGCTCGACCGAGCGCTCGCCGCCCACCACCTCCACGTCGCCGCGCTGGGCGACCCCGCCGATGACGGCCAACCACTCCATCTGCGGGAAGTACTCCGTCGTGAATTGCTGCGGCTTCTTGCCGCGGTTGGTGACGGTGAGCTCGAGCCCGCAGGTCGACGCCTCGGTCGGGCGAGCGTCCCCGCGGCGGGCCGCCAGCTCCGCCCCGCACACCCGGCCCGTGACCTGAATCGACAGCTTGTCCGCGCGGGCGGTCCCGTCGGGGGACGTGGCCTCCTTGCGCAGCTCGGTGAGCCACGCGACCAGGTGCCCGTTCCACGCCTGTTCGATGGCGACCATCCGCTGCAGCCGCGCGCGGACCTCGGCGTCGGCCCAGCCGAGCCACAGCGCGGCCTCGGCGATCGCCCCGCGCGCCTCCGCGAGCGGCGGCGTGCCGAAGTTGCGCGGGCGGAACGCTTGCACCGCCGCGAGCTCGCTGTCGGCCTGCGCCAGCGCGTCGGCGACGAGCGCGAGCGCGGCCTCGCGGGCGACGACGTGGCAGACGAGCGCCTCGTCGCCGGCGCCCCCTGCGAACGGCGACGCGCCGGCGTACTTCGCCTTGACGAACGAGTCGGTGGCCGCGGAGCTCCGGTCGTCGAACGCCTGCACCACCACCGCCAGCTCGTCGCCCGGGGCCAGGCGCACGCCGGACAGCAAGAACGTCGCCGGCTCCGCGCTGCGGACCCGGGGGCCGTCCTGGCAGCGCCCGCCGAGGCGCACCCGACTGCGGCCGGCCTGCGCGAGCCGGACCTCGCACGCGATCACGCCGGCATCGAGGGCGCCCGGCTGCCACGGCCCGCCGACCGTTCGCAGGTCGACGACCGCGTCGGTGCTCGGGTGATACCAATTGGGCGCGCCCGGCGGCGGGGAGAACGGCGGGCATTCGGGCCAGCGGCGCACGCACGCGCCGTGCTCGGCGCTGCACTCCTCGTGCGTCGGGCAGCGCTGCGAGGCGGCGCACTCCTCGTCGCTGGCGGCGACGCACCAGCCGTCGGACAGCGAGCACGTGCCGTGGGTCGCGCAGCGCTGCGCGGCGCGGCAGTCGGCCTCGTCGACCGCCGCGCACTCGAGGCTGTTGTCGGCGCCGAGGAAGCTGCGCACCCGCAACGCCCCGCACTTGCCCTGCTCGCGGCAGCCCGGCGCGGCCTGGCACGCGCGGGCGAACGAGACGTAGCCCGGGCTCGCGCAGTAGCCCCGGTAGCAAGTCTCGGGGGCGTCGCAGTCGCCGTCGTCGTCGCACGGCTCGGCCGGCGTCCCCAGCACGTCGCAGCCGCGCGTGCAGCCGGCGAGCCCGAACAGGACGCACACGAGCGCGTGGCGGAGCGCGAGGACGCGGGGCATTGCGGGCGAGCAGGATACACAGTCTCGCCGCGCAAGGCTCGCTCGCGGCGAATCGAACCGCGCGGCTCGCAGCGCGATCGCGAGCCCTCGGGCTCTCCCCCGAGGGATCGCATGTCCTTTCAGACATCTCCTATCGTCGGCTCGGCCCACGACCCGGTCGCCAGCGATCGCGGCGAGAACTGCTCGAACTGCCAGCGCGACCGCAGCGCCCCGCGGCGGCGCACCACCTGCTGCGCCGTCACGCGCCACAGCCGCTCGGCGCCCTCGAACCGCGCCAGCTCCTCGCCCGCGAACACCTGCTCGGTCGGGCCGGTGACCTGCAGCAGGTCGCCGCGGGCGAAGTCGACGAACAGGAGCCCCGCTCGCGGGTTGACCAGCAGGTTGCCCAGCGTGTTGAAGAACAGGTTGCCGGCGAAGTCGGGGATCGTCAGCACCTCGCCGTCGACGCGCACGAAGCCCGGGCGGCCGCCGCGGTGCGACACGTCGACCCCGCGGCGGGCCGGGTCGCCGTCCTCGTCGACGTAGCTGGCGACGAAGAACGTGTCGGCCGCCGCGATCGCCGCGCGCGCCGCCTCGTCGAGCCCCGCCGTGCGCTCGGCCGGCGCCGCCTCGCCGCCGGTTTCCATCGGCGTGCGCGTCTGGATGTACTGCGGACAGTTGCCGAACGACCACTGGGCCGCCAGCGTGAAGCCCTCGTCGTCGCGCGCTCGCACCCGGCCGTTGACGCGGTTCCGGCGGCGCGTGGGCAGCTCGATCCCGAGGCATCCGATCGCCGCCCCGACGGCGATGCCGACGTCCGCCGGATCGCCCTGCCCCGGCAATGCGTCGACCCGCAGCGTCCGCGGATCGGGCGAGCGAGCGAACCCCGGCGCGCCCTCGACGAGCGTCGCCCACGGCGTCCCGGCCTCGTCGACCGCGCCGAGCACGAGGAACGGCAATTGCGCGTAGAACGCCCGGTGCTGGTCCGGCATGAAGTCACGGATCACGCGCCCGCCGATCTCGGCCATGCGCTCCGCGACCCCGAGCCGCGCCTGCAGCCGCACCTCGCCCGCGTGCCACGGACCGCGATGTCGCTCGCTCGTCGTCATGTTCGTCCTCCGCGTCGGAGCCTCACCCGCGCGCCAGCCCGACCGCGCTCGCCTGCATCGGCACGAACCCCCGCAGCGCCTCGACGCGGGCCAGCCACGCGCGGACCGCCGCGTACTCCGCGAGCGACACGTTGCCCTCGGGCGCGTGGGCCACGTACGCGTAGCAGGCGACGTCGGCGATCGTCGCCCGGTCGCCGGCGAGGAAGTCGCGGCCGGCCAGCTCGGCGTCCATCACCCGCAGCAGCGCGTGGGCGCGAGCGATCACCTCGGCGGCGTCGAACTTCGCGCCGAACACGGTGACCAGGCGCGCCGCCGCCGGCCCGGACGCCAGCGGCCCGGCCGCGACCGACAGCCAGCGCTGCACCGCCGCCGCCCCGACCGGGTCGCTCGGCGACCACGCCTCGCCGCCGTGCTTGCGCGCCAGGTACACCAGGATCGCGTTCGAGTCGGCGACGATCGTGCCGTCGTCGTCGAGCACCGGCACCTGGCCGAACCGGTTGAGCGCGAGGAACTGCGGCTGCCGCTGCGCCCCGGCCCGCAGGTCGACGTCGACGAGCTCGACCGGCAGGCCGAGCAGCGACAGGAACAGCTGGACCCGGTGGGCGTGCCCGGACAGCGGGTGGCGGTAGAGCTTGAGGGTGCGATTTCGCGTCATGGCGTGGCTCCGTGGAGACGCCGCGAGCATGGGCCGCCCCATCCACGGCAACAATCCGGCAGATTGACACTTCACCATTGCGCGTGCTGCAATAATCGCCGTGGACCGGTTCGACGCCATGGCCGCCTTCGTCGCCGTCGCCGAGCTGCGCGGCTTCGCCCCCGCGGCGCGCGAGCTGGGGCTCTCGCCCTCGGCGGTCACCCGCCTGGTGGCCGCGCTCGAGGAGCGGCTGACGACGCGCCTGCTGCAGCGCACCACCCGGTCGGTCAGCCTCACCGACGCCGGCGCGCGCTACCTCGAGCGGGCGCGGCGGATCTTGAGCGACCTCGACGAGGCCGAGGCCGCCGCCCAGGCCGAGCACGGCGAGCCGACCGGGCGCCTCGTCGTCGCCGCCTCCAACCTGTTCGGCCGGCTCGCCGTGGCCCCGGTGCTGTCGGACTACCTCGCGCGCCACCCCGGCGTCGTCGCCGAGCTCACCCTCTCCGACCGCAACATCAACCTCGTCGAGGACGGCGTCGACGTGGCGGTGCGGATCGGCGCGCTGTCCGACTCGAGCCTGCACGCGCGCCGGGTCGGCGCCACGCGGCGCGTCGTCGTCGCCGCGCCCGCCTACCTCGCAAGTCGACCGCCGCCGCGCACCCCGGACGAGCTCGCCGACCACCCCGTCGCCCAGTTCACCGGCCTCGACCCCACGCCCGAGTGGCGCTTCGTCGTCGACGGCCGCCCGCGGACGGTCGCCCTGCGCCCGGTGCTGGCGACCAACAGCGCCGACGCGACGATCAGCCACGCCGAGCGCGGCGGCGGCCTGACCATGGCGCTCGCCTACCAGGTCGCGGCCTCCGTCCGCGCCGGCCGCCTCGCCGTCGTGCTGGCCGAGTTCGAGCCGCCGCCCCAGCCGATCCACCTCGTCTACCCGAGCGCCCGCCTCGTCCCGGCCAAGGTCCGCGCGTTCGTCGACCTGGTCCTCGAGACATGTGACTGGAACTACGTCGCGCTGTGAAGCGCGTCGCCCCCGACCGCCTCGCGCTCGCACGGCGCGGCTCCCTGCAGTCTCTCCTGCGACCCGCGGCGCGCCTCGCTGCAATCGATGCACCGCCGCGACCTCCGGAGGGACGGCGGACCGACCGACCTGTCACGCCGGGCGAAGCTGTCGCGCTCGCGCACCGTCAGCCCCCCGACGCCGGCTCGGTGACCAGCACGCGCAGCACCAGCTCCGCGAGCGCGTCGACGGCTCGGGCGACGTCGAGCCCCTCCGGGCGGTAGAACGCGGCCGCGTGGGCCGCTCCCTCGACCGCGTGGTCGAGCACGAAGCGCAGCGCCTCCGAGTCCGCGTGCGGGCGCAGCTCCCCGGCCCGGCGGGCCAGGAACTCGCCGAACAGCGCGCTCGCGCGGGCTCGCAGGGCGTGGATCGCCGGACGGCGGCGGGTGACGTCGACGTGCTCGACCAGCTCGCGGTGCAGCGCCTGCGGCAGGCCGGGCGTCAGCACCAGCGCGCGCACCAGGGCCCGCACCGCCTCGGCCAGCGGCGCCGAGGCGTGCTCGACCAGCGCGTCCTGCACGGCGCGCAGGGTCCGTTCGGCGCCGCGCTCGACCAGCGCCCCCACGATCGCCTCCTTGCCGGCAAAGTAGCGGTAGACGAGCGCCACGTTGACCCCGGCGCGCGCGGCGATCCGGCCGGTCGTCGCGCGGGCGAAGCCGACCTCGGCCAGCACCTGCTCTGCCGCGACGAGGATCGCGTCGACGCTGGCGCGCGCGCGGTCCTGTCGCGGCGTCACGCGCCGGCGGGTCCGATCGCGGGGTGGCATCGAGCGCCGACCTTAGCACGCGCGCCGCCGCGACCGACCCGCGAGAAAATAAACCATCGATCGACCGGCGCGCCGCGCGTCCTCCCGTGAGCCTCCACGGGCCGCTGCGAGGCCATCGCCACCGGGCCGCGAACTGAGTCGTCACCGCCGGGCGTCGGCCGCATCCTCAGCGCATCGGCGCGACGTTCGCTCGCGCGTGGAGAACTCGGATGACCCTCGATCGATCACCCACCCCTGTCGCCCTCGTCACCGGCGCCTCTTCCGGCGTCGGCGCTGTCACGGCGAGCGCGCTCGTCCGTCGCGGCTGGCGCGTGTTCGGCACCAGCCGCCACGACAACGCCGGCCCCCCCGGCGTCGCGATGTTGACGCTCGACGTCGACGACGACGCCTCCGTGTCCGCCTGCGCGGCCGAGCTGTCGCGCCGCGCCGGCGCCCTCGACGTCCTCGTCAACAACGCCGGCCGGGCGATGGTCGGCGCCTGCGAGGAGACCGGCGCCGACGAGGCGCGCGCGCTGTTCGAAACCAATGTGTTCGGCGTCATGCGCGTCGTCTCGGCGCTGCTGCCGATGATGCGAGGGCGTCGGCGAGGCCACATCGTCAACATCGGCTCGCTGTCCGGCTTCGTCGGCGTGCCGTTCCACGGCGTCTACGCCGCCAGCAAGCACGCGCTCGCCGGCTACAGCGAGGCGCTGCGCGTCGAGCTCGCGCCGTTCGGCGTCGCCGTGTCCCTGATCGAGCCGGCCGCGCATCGCACGGCGATCGCGATGTCGCGCCCACGCACGCCGATGGCCGTCTACGATCAGGGGCGCGCGCACGTCGAGGCGATCATCCGCGGGCAGATCGATCGCGGCGCGAGCCCCGAGCGGATCGCCGCGGCCGTCGTCGCCGCCGTGTCGAGCCCGCGCCCTCCGTTCCGCCTCCGCGTCGGCGGCAAGGCGACCTATGCCGCCTGGGGCCGCCGCCTGCTGCCCTCCCGCGCGTTCGAGGCCCTCATCCGCCACGAATTCGGCTTGCCTGCGGCCACGCCCTGAGACCGGGCAAGCCGGCTAGCCCCGAAGGACATGTCCGGATGTACATGTCCGACCCGCACCTCTCACCCGCGGACGCGCCGAGCGGCACCGGCCTCGCCGGGTTCCCCGCGTCACGGCGACGCCATGAGAGCGCCCATCTCGAAGTACGGGCCCTTGCAGCGGGCGGGGATCGGCTGCTTGAGGAACCGGGCGTCGACGCCCTCGGGCGAGGCGAGGCCGCCGCTCATGGCGATGTGCTCGCCGACCCGCGCGACGATCTTGCCCTCGCGGTCGAGCATCACGCGCCGTTTGCCCTTGCGGTGGAGGTAATGGTCGGGCTGCCAGATCACGACGTGCCCGGGCGAGCCGTCGCCCCGGGTGACGCGCAGGCAGCCGTCGACGACGCTCAGCGTGCCCTCCAGGAGCGCGGTCATCATCATCGGGCTGCGCATGCGAAACTGCGGGAAGAAGATCGTGGGGTCGGGGTTGACCGGGAACGGCGGGCGGTCGCCGACCGGCTCGTAGACCGCCACGACGTCCACCTCGGGCGGCAGCACGTAGTTTTCCGCGGCCAGCGCGGCGTCGAGGGCCTTGCGATCGGTGATCTCCAGGCGGACGCGACCGGCCTCGATCGTCGACATCGACGTGACGCCGAGCGCGAGCAGTTTCTCGCCGACCTCGTGCTGCACCTGCCGCAGCCGCGCCTCGGGTCCGTCCGCGGGGACCGGGCTCTCCGCCGGCGTCGGTTCCGGCGCGCTCGGCGGGACCTTCGGCACCGCCGACACCCGTTCCGGCGCGCTTGGCGGGGCGGTCGTCTCGGCCGACGGGCACGCCCCCAGGACCCCCGCGAACACGCCGGCGACGGTGACGAGGTGCGTTCGGGTCCCGAGCATGCCCTACCTTACCGCAAACGTCGCTGCGACGCCCGCTCCGCGCTCCGACGCACGGCGCCGTAACAGCGAGCGGCGGACCGCGGAGCGCCTGGCGGGCGCGCGACGCCGCTCGCGTCGCCCTGGCCGGAGACGCCATGACCGATGCGTGTGGCCTGGACTCGACCGAGCCTGTCTCTCGCGCGAGACGCAGCATTCGATCCACCGTCGCTCGTCCCACGCCGAAGCTCTCGGCGCGCTGCTCGTAGGTCTGCACGTCCTGCGCGCGGCGCCGCAAAAGCTACCTCGGACGTGGTCGGGGCCGTCTTGATCCAGTCGCAGAGGATCGAGACGGCATGGACCTGCTGTCAGACCTCCGTGCATGGACTGTTCGTCGGAACGCCAGTGAAGGAGTAGGGATCGATGCCATCCTCACCCGCGCATTGGACAACAAGATTGTTCTGGCACTGCTCGAAAGCAGTACCGACGATCGCGGCCGATGCGGCGGAGGAGACGTATCTCCCGGTCTTTTGACACCTGGCGGACAACCGCAGGCCCAGTCTCTTGGATGCTCGGGGGACGGAACAATCATCGCCTCGCCCTCGTTGAGACGAGGAGCGCCGACGCGATCGGAGAGCGCCTCGACCAGCCCGCAGCCCTCGTGGGTGGCCAGGTGGCGGAGCACCTGCACGAACAGGTTGTCGGCGAGGCGCTGGAGGACGAGCTGCTGGCGGGCCGGGAGACGCGATCTCGGCAAGCATGAGGTCGACGGCGGGCCCATGGCCCTTCCCGCCGAGGCAGGCGCGACGGACAGCGCGAGCTCGGCCTCGTCGAGGGCGAAGTGGGTCGAGCCGACGACACGGGCGGCGGAGCGACTGCGCGAGCACAGTCGGAGCCGCGGGTCCGGCGAACAGGGCGCGCGTCGCTGTGAAATCGGCGGGGCCGCTCGCGCGGACCCGGGCGAACGGCGCTGGACGGAGCAGTACACCCTCGGCCGCGATCCGGCGGGCGCGTGGTTCCTCGGCGGCGAGCTCTCCGGGATCCGCGTCGGCGCCTCGATCGTGCTCTGCGGCCTCGACCGCATCGTCGTGCTCGCGGACGGCCGCTGCGGCGAGCACCTGCGCCGGCGCAAGCGCTGGACCGCGCGCGCGTGCGCGTGGGAGGTGGTCGAGGCCCGGCCCGAGCGCGTGACGCTGCGCGACGGCGCGGGCGCGTCACAGACGCTGCACGCGCGGGGCGACCTGCTCTTCACCACCCCGACCCCGACCTCACGCTTCGAGCCGATCAGGGAGGTCGAGCTGCGCTTTCACCTCCTCGTCGAGGCCCGAGAGCGCCTGCGCGAGAACCCCGGGCGATGAACGATCACCCCGAGCTCGGTCGTCTCCGCCCGGCCCGATCGCCGCGGCGCCGGATGATCGAGCCGAGGTTGGACGGTCGCCGCCCCACTCCGAGTGGCCGTTAAGACATGTCCTTCTGATCATATCCTCAAGAACATATCACAGTAGTCGAATGCACGGGCCTGCGGATGTACCCAGCCGCGAGTCCGTCGCGCGCTCGACTCGGCGGCGGCTGCGCCGATTCTTGCGGTGGTCGCCGAGCGCGGCGCAACGGCCGAGCTGCCGCGGCGACGCCGACGCTCGACCCTCTGCGTCGCGACATGTCTCTCGGGACATGTCAATGACCTCCCGGCGCTCACGCCGTCCGACCTACCCTTGAAGAGCGCGGTGGTGCGTCGGGCTCCGGCCCTGCCAGCGCTTGAACGCCTTGCTGAAGGACGGCACGCTCTCGTAGCCGACGCGCTCGGCGATCCGGGCGATCGTATCGTCGGTCTCGCGCAGCAGCTCGGCGGCGCGGGCCATCCGCCAGCGGGCGAGGTACTGGAGCGGCGGGTCACCGACGACCTGCGTGAAGCGCTGGGCGAAGCCGGAGCGGGACAGACCGACGAGCGCCGCGAGCCGGGCGACCGTCCACGGCTCGTTGACGCGGGTGTGCATGAGGTTCAATGCCTGATGCACGTGGGGGTCGGAGAGCGCCTCGACCAGGCCGCAGCCCTCGTGGGTCGGCAGGTGGCGGAGCACCTGCACGAACAGGACGTCGGCGAGGCGCTGGAGGACGAGGGTGCTGGCGGGCCCGGGCGACGCGATCTCGGCGAGCATGAGGTCGATCGTGGCCGCGCTCCACGGCCGCGGCGCGCCGCCGGACGAGGACAGCACCGCGACCGCGGGGACGCGCGCGAGCAGGACGGGTCGCACGCCGCCGGTGTAGGAGAAGAAGCCCGTGAGCAGGATGGTGAGCGCTCCGTCGCCGCCGATCCGGGCCGCGCCTTGGGTCGCGCAGCAGGGACCGTCGTGGACCACGAACAGCTGCCGCGCCCCTTCGGCGCGGAGGACGTGCGCCGTGCCGTGCGGGATGAAGACGACGTCCCCGCCGGCGAGGCGGCGCGGCGGCTCGCCGTCGACCTCCAACATAGCGTGCCCGCGGGCGATCAGGTAGAAGACGGCGCGGTCGCGCTGCGGGACGCGCAGGCCCCAGGGCGAGCGGGCCTCGAGGCACTTGAACAGGGCGTTCGGGAGCAGGGACACGCTCAGCACGTCGGCGAGGGCGTCGCCGCGGGGGTCCTGCAGGTCCAGCAGTTCTGGCGTCTTGGATACGAGATTTGGACGGCGAGCCATCGATCGTCCATACCGCGGGGCGTATGACTTGCCAATGAGCATTGCAACCACATCCGATTCGATCCTCGCCATGGGGGCGGCGCCGACCGACCCGGTCCTCGTCACGGGCGCGACCGGCAGGCAGGGCGGCGCCGTCGCGCGGGCCCTGCTCGCTCGCGGGGCCCCGGTGCGCGCGCTGGTGCGCGACGTGGAGGCGGCAGGGGCCCGGGCGCTGCGCGAGCTCGGCGCGACCCTGGTGCGCGGCGACCTCGACGAACCCGCGTCGCTGCGGGCCGCCTGCGCCGGCGCCCGCGGCGTGTTCTCGGTGCAGATGCCGAACTTGAAAAACCTCGAAGGCGACGACGAGCGGCGGCAGGGGAAGAACCTCGTCGACGCAGCGCGGGCAGCGGGCGTGCCGCAGCTCGTGCACACGTCCGTCTCGGGCGCGGGCGAGTACCAGCGCCGACAGCCGGGCTGGGGCACGCCGGAGTCGAACGTCCACTACTGGGACAGCAAGGCGTACATCGAAGATCTCGTGCGCGCCGCCGGGTTCCGCTCGTTCACCTTGCTGAGGCCGTCGTTCTTCATGGAGAACTTCGTGCGGCCGTCGTTCTTGTTCAAGAACTTCGTCGAGGACCGGCTGCTGACGATGCTCGCGCCGGACACGGTGCTCTCGATGGTGGCGGTGCAGGACATCGGGGCGGCGGCGGCCGCCGCCTTCTCGGATCCGGTGGCCTGGAACGGGGTCGAGCTGGAGCTGGCGGGAGACCGGCTGTCGATGCGGGAGATCGCGGCGGTCCTCTCGGAGGTGCTCGGCACGCCGATCGAGGCGCCCTCGCTCACCGCGGAGGAGGCGCTCGCCCAGGGGCTCTGGCGGCCCTTCGTCGTCTCGCAGCAGCGGATGAACGTCGTCGACAGCCCCGCCCGTCCGGAGCACGCGCGCGCCCGCGGGCTTGCGACCACCGAATTCAGGACCTGGGCGGAGGCGCATCTGCGGCGCACCGCGAAGGAGGCGAGCGCGCAAGGGTGAGCGTCGTCCTCGTCGCTTGCGAAGTCGAGGACGAGCGCGAGAAGGCGTGAACGTCGTCCTCGCCGCCTGCGACGTCGACGACGTCTCGGGCAACGAGACGGCGACCGGCGGCGAGATCCGCCTCGGCTTCGCGGGCTCGCTGTTCGCGCCCCGCCCGCCCCGGTCCGGCCGTGCGGTTCGTCATGACCCGGCGCCCGCCGCTCGCGCCGGGCCTGCTTTCGCGTCCGACCCGCGCCCGTAAGACCCGGCCCCGCGGGCCGCAGGCCGGCCACGTCGAAAAAAATTTTCGGCCATGTCACAACCGGCACTCGCCGCCTCGTCTTGTCCCGTGAGCGTGCAGCGAGCACGCAGGAGACGAACATGACGACCCCACGACTGCAGAGCAATCCGTTCAAACTCGCGCCCGAGGGTACCAAGGCGATGATGGCGCTCGAGGCGAGCTTCAAGTCGAGCGGCCTCGAGCAGAGCCTGATGCACCTGGTGAAGCTGCGGGCCTCGCAGATCAACGGCTGCGCCTTCTGCATCCACATGCACGCCACCGACGCGCGCAAGGAGGGCGAGACCGAGATGCGGCTCTACATGCTCAACGCGTGGCGCGAGTCGACCCTGTACACCCCGCGCGAGCGGGCGGCGCTGGCCTGGACCGAGGCCCTCACGCGCCTCGCCGACACCGGCGCGCCCGACAGCGACTACGAGCTGGTCAAGGCCCAGTTCAGCGAGGCCGAGCAGGTCCAGCTGACGCTGCTGATCGGCGCGATCAACGTGTGGAACCGGCTGCAGGTCGGCTTCCGCGCGCCCCACCCGGTGGACCCGCCGAGTGCAGCTCGCTGACGACGCGATGGCCGCCTTCGAGGCGCAGCGGCCCCGGCTGCAGCGCCTCGCGTATCGCATGCTCGGCTCCGTCGCCGAGGCCGAGGACGTCGTGCAGGACGCCTGGCTGCGCTGGCGCAAGGTCGACGCCCCGGTCGACGCCCCCGCCGCCTACCTCCGGCGGATCGTCGCCCGGCTCTGCCTCGATCGCATGAAGTCGGCGCGAGCCCGGCGCGAGACCTACGTCGGCGACTGGCTGCCCGAGCCGTTGCTCGCGCCGGAGTCGGACCCTGCCGACGACCTGACCCTCACCTTGATGCTGGCGCTCGAGCGCCTGTCGCCGCTCGAGCGGGCCGCGTTCCTCCTGCACGACGTCTTCGGCGTCGCGCTCGGCGAGGTCGCCAGCACCCTCGACCGCGACGCCGCCGCGGTCCGCCAGCTGGCCGCCCGCGCGCGCAAGCACGTCCAGGCGGCCCGCCCGCGCTACCGCGTCGAGCCGGCCGAGGCCGACCGGATCGCCCAGGCCTTCTTCGTCGCCTCGCGCGACGGCGACCTGCAGGCGCTGCAGGCGATGCTCGCCGAGGACGTCGTGATCCACGCCGACGGCGGCGGCCGGGTGCTCGCGTTCCGCAACCCGATCCGCGGCCTCGCGCGGGTGCTCCGGCTCTACCGCGGCCTGCGGCGCAAGTTCACCGAGCTGCCGGTCCTGCTGCGCCCGCTGGTGATCGACGGCCTGCCCGGCTACGCCAGCATCGATCGCGGCCGCGTGTTGCAGACCACCGCGCTCGAGCTGAAGGACGGCCGGATCGCCGCCATCTACATCGTCCGCAACCCCGACAAGCTGCGCCACGTGGCCGCCGCGCTCGCGGCCGAGCCGACGCAGCCATCGGCACTCTGAACATTGAGAGAATCATAGGACCACCGCCGAGGCGGTCGCAGCCGCGTCGCTCAGGTCAGCTCGACGCGCAGCACACCGTCGTGGCGAATATCCTCGACCTCCGCCAGCGCCTCTTCCTGCCCGAGCAGCCACGCCCGCGTCTCGGCCGCCGACAGCCGCAGGGCTCGCCCGTCGCGCCGCGCCACCAGCTGCGCTGCGCCGTCGCCGTCGACGAGCACCTCGATGTACACCGAAGCGCCGACCTCACCGGCGCTCGCGGCGATCTGCAGCACCCGCTCGACCGCCTGCAGGTGCCGCTCCCGGCCCTCGATCTCGTAGCGCCCGCGGACCACGCGTTCGTCCGGCTCGGCGTCCTCGATCACCTCGAACGCGGGCGACGGCGCGGACGCACCCCCCACGCCCGGACGCGTCCCTGCGCGCAGGCGATCGAGCCGCGCGGCGCAGGTGCTCGCGCGCTCCTCGGCGCGCGCCAGCTCGGCCTGCAGCTCGTACGCGCGCCGGACCGCCGCGTCGTGGCTGCTCCGCAACCCCGCGAGCTCCGCCTCGAGCTCGCCCGAGCGCCGCTGCGCCGCCGCGAGCGCGCCCCGCAGCTCGTTCAGTTGCTGCTGCAGCGCCGCGATCTCCTTGCCGCCGAACAGGGACATCGCCGGCGAAGGTACCAGAGTCGGGACGTCGATCGGCGAGGAGCGACCCGGTGCGGCCCGAGCTGGCGAGCCGCGACGAGCCTCGTCCCGTCCGCCGGGCCGCGCCCTGAGCCGACGCGCGCCCGTTCGTCGCCACCCGCGTGGCCCGAGCGCCGCGTCCCTGCTGGCCGCCACTCGCCCGGTCGAGGGCTCCTGCGGCCGTCAGTGACCGCCCGCCGCGTACAGCGGCAGCAGCGCGATCGTCTTGGCGAAGCCCGCCGGATCCTCGACCAGCGCCCGCCCGAGCTCGAGCGCCGCCTGGGCGCCCTCGGCGACGATCGACTTGGCGAGCTCGATCGACGTCGCGCTGCGATCGAAGCACCGCTCGGCCCGCAGGTCACCCACCACGACGATGTCGGCCGCCCCTTCGCGGGTGAACGTGCAGTCGACGCTGAACGCGAAGAACCGCGCCTCGTAGTCCCACTCGCCCAGCTCCAGCAGACAATCGTCGGCCGGGACCCACGCGTCCTGGCCCTGCGCGTACAGGCCGATGTCGCTTTGCCACACGCCGCGCTCGTTCAATTCGATGGCGACGCCGAACGCCACCGGGTCGCGCTCGTCGGCGGCCATGGCGAACGCGAAGCTGCGGTTATACGCCCCGGTGTGCTCATTGTCGGTCCCGTCGACCTCGCACGACGCCGTCGGGTCGTCGGCCCAGACCGCCCGCTCGTCGCCCAGCTCGCGCTCCTGCCCGTCGGAGGCGAGCACCAGCGTGGAGGTGACGATCGCCGGCTCGCGCTCGTGCCCCAGATCGGACACCAGCTTGCACGCGACGAGAGAACAGCCCAGCAGCAGAACAGCGGCCTTCATGACGACTTGCCCGGCAAGGATAAGCGCGGCCCAGCATACGCGGCGCGGCCGGCACTGTCACCGCTCGCCCGCGCCGGCGCACGCGCACGACGCGCTATGCAGGCTCGAGACCCCGGAGGCCACGGCGAGGTTCGCCGGGGTGCGGGCCATGGACTCCATCGACATGTCCGCAAAGACATGACCAGACGGTTCAGCCGCATCGCCGACGGAGCCTCGAGCGGCGCGGCCGAACCAGCGCGACCCGTGCCCCCGGCGAACAACCAGTGAGCCGCCCATGTCCCCGCCAGCGCCCGGACCTCGCGGCTCCCGGGGCGCGATTTCGCCGAGGCCCGTCAGCGACGCGGGCGGCCCGGGCGCGCGGGTTGCGGATCCTCCGCACCGCGCCGCGCCGCGTCGACGACTGCATCAAGACGACGGGCAACATCTCCGCGTCGGCCGCGGTTCTCCGCCCGCCCGGGCGTCAGGGCGATCCTGCGCGCACGGGCGCGACAATCGCCACCGCATCATGTTTTGCCGGAGGAAGTCATGAGCATCCAGAACTATATCGGACGAGTCCTCGGCGTGGCGATGGCCCCCCTCGCGTTCGTCGCCAGCGCGGTCCGCCGCGACCGGATCTTCCATCCCGACGGCGTGCTCTACCGGGCCGAGGTTCAGCCCGACGCGCACCACGCCGCGCTCAAGCCGCTCGCCAAGCGCCTCGGCGGGACCGCGCTGGTCCGCCTGTCGGGCGCGCTGTGGCGCTGGCCGCAGGGCCGCCGCCGCCCCGACCTGCTCGGCGTGTCGCTGCGCGTCCGCGGCAACGACGAGACCACCCTGCACCTCTTGCCCGGCGACCAGGACCTCTCGTTCGTCACCGCGACCACGGTGCTACGCATGCCGGTCTCGACGTTCGCCACCGACACCGGCGACTTCCTCGACAACACCTATCATTCGATCCTCCCCTACCGCCTCGACGACCTCGGCCGCGTCTACCTGCGCCTGGTCCCGCTCCAGCCGTCCCCCGCCGGCGCCGATCGCAACCAGCGGCTCGAGCTCGCCGTCAGCAAGAAGAAGGCGACCCTGCGCCTCGAGCTGCAGGCCGAGGCGCTCGGCGACGGCTGGCACTCGCTCGCCACCATCGACCTGCGCGAGCGCCTCCAGGTCGACGAGGACGCGTTCGAGCTCCACCCCGGCACCTCGGCGATGGGCCTCATCCCCGACGGGGTGATGCAATCGGCCCGCCCCGAGATCTACGCCGCCAGCGAGGCCGGCCGCCGCCTCACCGAGCGCTGACGGGCGAATCACCACACCCGGCGCACGAGCCGGCCGGCACGGACCGGCCGGGCCGACGACATGTGCAGCATACGGAGCGCCGGACCCGTCGACCGCCCGCGGCCTGCGCGTCCTCACGACCGGCGCACGCACGCGTATGCATCGATCACGGCGCGGACCCCACACGACGTTTTGGGGTAGAACCGGCGCCGCGCATGCGCCTCGCAGCCCTCGCGGCCGTTCCTCTGCTGCTCCTCGCCTGCCGCGGCGGCAGCCCGTCGCGCGCGCCCGAGACGACCGCGGGCGCGTGCCCGGTCGGCGCCGATCCGGCGATCCTCGCCCTCGGCGCGGCGTTCGTGCAGGCCCCGCCGAGCGTCGGCGTGTCGATCGGCATCCACCGCGCCGGCGCGGTCGAGTGCTACGACTTCGGCGTCATGAATCGGGCCACCGGCGCCCCGACGACGTCGCGGACCGTCTACGAGATCGGCTCGCTCACCAAGGTCTTCACCAGCGCGCTGCTCGCCCGGGCGGTGCATGACAAGAAGCTGCGGCTGGACGACGACATCCGCGCATATTTGCCCGCGGCCTATCCCAACCTCGAATACGACGGGCAACCCATCCGCGTCGTCCACCTCGCCAATCTCACCTCGGAGCTGCCCAACTGGCTGCCGGACCGACCGGAGCTGTTCGAGGACCTGCGCCCCGAGGCCATCCCCGCCGCGCTCGTCGCCCTGCACCGCGACTACGACCGCGACCAGTTTTACCGCGACCTCCACCGGGTCCAGCTGCGCGCGGCGCCGGGCGCCCGCCCCAGGCACTCCAACGTCGCGGCCCAGCTGCTGGCGCTCATCCTCGAGCGCGTCTACGACCAGCCCTACGACTCGCTGCTGCGCCAACACGTGCTCGGCCCGCTGGGCATGGAGCACACCGCGTTTCACGGCGACCAGTCGCCCGCGGCGCTGGCGACCGGCTACGACCAGGCGGGGCGCGTGATGCCGTACATGGACATGCAGGACCTCCGGACCGCCGGCGGTCTGACCTCGACCACCGCGGACATGCTCAAGTTCGTCGCGGTCCAGCTCGACGAGACGCGTGACGCGGTCGCGCTGAGCCACCGCGTCACGGTCGAGGCCGAGGGCGACGCAGTCGGCCTCCACTGGCACGTCGATCGCGGGCCCGAGGGGTCGCGGACGATCTGGCACACCGGCGGCACCTTCGGCTTCAGCAGCTACCTCGTCCTCCACCCCGCGCGCGAGCTCGGCATCGTCCTGCTCGCCAACGAGTCGGACCCCCAGGCCCAGACCCGGCTCGTCGCGCTGGCGGACGCGCTGGCGCAGCACCTGGCCGCCGGCGGCGAACGCCCCGCGGCGCCGCCGCGTTGAATCATCACACATGTCCACAAGGACATGCCGCGGGCGCCCGCCGCCCCTCACTCCGGGCGGCGCGCCCGGAACTTGAACGAACGGCCCGGCTCGGCCTCGACGGCGACGTCGACGAAGCCGACGGCGGCGAGCCGCCGCGGCAATTCGGGGGTCGACGAGGACCATCGCGTCGAACAGGTGCAGCAGGCGGAAACCCGCGCTCTTCATGCTGTCGGCGCCGGCGAACGTGCCCCCCGGACGGAGCACCCGCAGCGCCGCGGCGAACGACCGGTCCTGCAGCGCGGTGACGGCACGTGGTGCAGCGTCGTGAAGCAGGCCACCCCGCTGAAGCTGCCGGCGGCGAACGGTCGGCGCGTCGACGTGGGCGCTGCCGTCGCCCGCCGCCGCATCGAATCACATGGGCTTGAGGAGATCATCGCTTCGGTCCGGCCGCGCGGCGCCCGTACGCCGCGACGGATGAGGCGACTGCGCCGGCTTCGCCGCAGCGGCGGGCGGAGGCTGTGGCGGAGCGGACTGCGGAGGAAACTGCGTCGAATCGGGAATCGCGGGTGCAGGCAATGGCGTCGGAGGCGCTGGAGCCGCCGGAGTCGCCACTTCCTCCGCCGCCGGAGGCACGGTGGGCGGAGTCGGGCTCCACCGATACAGGGCGACCACCAGCCCGATTGCCGTGATTCCCCCGACGGCCAGCAGCGCGGTCCGCAGGCGACTGTCGAGCGCTCGCGCGGGCGCATCCGCCAGCGTGCCGCTCGCGGGCAACGTCGGCAGGAATTCCGCCGCGCGCGCCCCTGCCCGCGCGGCGCGGCTGCGGCTCGCCTCGCGCGCACGCTCGCCGGCGGCTTCGACCGCCGGCGCGCCGGTCCCCGGCAGGGCCGCGAACGCCTCGACCAGCTCGGCCGCGCTCTGGAACCGCTGCTCGACCGGCCGGGCCAGCGCGCGCTCGAAGAAACGATCGACCTCGGGGCCGAGGTCGGGCGCGACCTCCGAGGCGCGGGGGATCGGCGCGGTGCAGATCGACACGAACACGTCGCCGATCTCCCCGTCGCGGAACGGCAGCCGGCCGGTGAGGCAGCGAAAGGCGATGACGCCGAGCGACCACAGGTCGGTGCGATGATCGACCTGGGCGCTGCTGCGGATCTGCTCCGGGCTCATGTATCGCGGCGAGCCGAGCACCGCGTCGACCTGGGTCGGCGGGTCGCCGTCGATGACGCCCGTCGACTTGGCGATCCCGAAGTCGAGGATCTTCACCACCTCGTCGCCGGCCTGGCGCACCAGGAAGATGTTGGCCGGCTTCATGTCGCGGTGGATGAGGCCGATCTCGTGCGCCCGGCGCAGCGCCTTGCCCACGTCCTCGACGATCCGCCGCGTCGCCGCGAGCGACAGTCGCCGCTCGCGCGACAGCCGGGTCGCCAGGTCCTCGCCCTCGAGCAGCTCCATCACGATATAAGGAGTGCCGTCGTCGATGCCGTAGTCGTGGACCTGCACCGCGTGCGGGCTCTTCAGCATCGCCGCGGCCTTGGCCTCGCGCTCGAAGCGGCTGCGCAGCTCGGCCGAATCGGCGAGCTCGGGCGCCATGAATTTGACCGCGACGTCGACGTCGAGCTGGAGGTGGCGGGCGATCCAGATGCTCCCCATGCCTCCTTGCGCCAAGACGCGCTCGAGGCGATAACGAGCAGCGACGACCTTGCCTGCTTCGTGCGCGGCCACGCGGCAAACGTAATGCTGGAGCACGCTCGGTCGACCGGGCCCGACGCGTCGCGGGGACGCGAGCGGCTGGATGAGCACGATCGGCCCGGCGGAGCGGACGCGACAGGGCCCTGCGGCCCGCGGGCCGGTTCACGCGCAATACCCGCCTCGCCTCGCCTCCGCCGCGTTTCGGGCGCCGACGGCCCGTTCACGTCGAATTCACCGACGCGACCGCCCCGCCGAGTCGCAGCGGCGCCGCTCGCCCTGCAAGGCGTCGTCTCGTCGCGGTCCCGGGCCCGGACTCGCGGACGATGCGACCCTAGAGCGTCCCGCGGCGAAGCTCGAGCTCGATCGACCGCCGCCGCCGGAGCCACCCGAGCAAGCTACAGAGCCCCAAGGACATGACCCAAGAGACCTGTCCTTCTGAACTCACGCTGCAAAAACTCCCGCCGCCGGCGCCCCCGCCGTAGTACCCCGAATCGTCCACCGTGGCCGAGGCCAGCCGCCCCAGCGCCCGCGCGTTGCCGGCCGCGTCGTGAGCGACCAGCGCGAAGTGGTACGTCACGCCGGGGATGAGCCCGTCGATGAACACCGACGTCTGGTCGGGAGCGATGAAGTCGCTGCACACCCGGCTCCAGTCGAGCCGCTGCATCTGCGGGCTCACGCACAGCTCGCAAGCGTCGCTACACAGGCCCGCGTCGGAGTTCTGGTAGCCCTCGTCGCACTCCTCGCCCGGATCGACGCGACCGTCGCCGCAGATACCGAGGCCGTCCTCGGCGACCTTGACCAGCGATTGGGGCTGCCCGCCGCACACGCTGTCGACCGTATAGTAAGTCGTCCCGTCCGCCGCCGCGTCGCGCGCCGGCGCCGGGAACTCGAGCTCCGCCGAGTATTGCCACTCCGTCTCGCACAGCACGCGGAAGCCGGCGATGTCCTGCGAATCGGGCAAGCTCCAGCGGAGCTGCACGCCGCCCCAGCGCGGCTCGGCCCTCAGGTCGTACGGCAGCTCGTACGGCGGCTCGAAGTCGTAGCGCAGCAGCTCGCCCGCCGCCTCGGCGTCGTACACGAAGTCATCCGCCTGACAGCCCTCTGCCCCGTCGGCCTGCGGGTCGCACACCCACACCCCGCCCTCGCCCTCGCCCTCGCAGCCGCGCGCCAGCGCCGTGTACGACGACCCCGCCTCGCGCTGCGTGGAAGCGACGTAGCTGCCGAGGAACGCCGGGTGGAACAGCGCCGAGAACCCGGCCCGGAACGCCGCCGCCGGCTCCTCGAACAGCAGGCTACACAGCCCGTGGCGCCCCTCCGCCGCCTCGCGCCCGGCGCAACGATTGCCGAGGAGCCCGAGGATCGTCCGCTCCGCCGATCCCACCGCGCCTTCGGTCTGAAGCTCCGCCTGGATCGGCGTGCCGCACTCGCAGCGGGCGCGATTGACGAAGCGCTCGACGTCCTCGCCGTCGAGCGTCCGCAGCCGTTCGCCTTGCTCGTCGAGGATCGCGTAGCGCACCCGTACGTCGAACGATTCATCGACCGCGAGCGCCTGGCCCGTCGCCGCGAACATTCCCACACCGACGACCCACGGCGCGGCCGAACGATGCACCCATCCACGAGGCTCTCGAAGCATGGCCGTCCAACCCGGCCGCTCCTGGGAGTATTCCCCGCCTTTCCTGCGTCGCGGTGCCGACCTCCGCACGCACCTCGCCGGCGCGCGCCCGGCCCTTGCACGCGCCGCCGGCCGTGCTATGGGTCCGCGTTCACGCCCTCGCCGCGCCCCCGCGAACAATCATCACGCCCGCCCGCACCTCGCTGAACCCTCGCCGGTCTGCGATCATTCACCGCACCACGGCTTTTGCCGGCATCCGACCCGACCGAGGATTCACCGGTCCGACGAATCGCCCCGCTATCGTTTTTTGCGCGTCGCCGCCGACTGCATCGCGTACGCGATCCCGTGCTCGAGGCTGGGCAGCGTCTGCGCCCCGCCGAAGTCGGCCCCGAGCTCGACGAGCACGCGCGCCACCTCCGGCTTGATACCCGTGAGCACCAGCTCCGCGCCGAGCAGCCGCACCGCGCGGGTCACGTCCGCCAGCGCCCGCGCCGCCACCTCGTCGACCCGCGGCACCCCGGTGACGTCGAGCAGCACGAACGCGGCCCGCCGCGCCTGCACCCCCTCGAGGATCGCCTCGAGCAGGCGGCCCGCGCGCTCCGCGTCGACGTCGCCGACCAGCGGCACCGCGACCACGTGGCGGGCGATCGGCACCAGCGGGGTCGACAGCGCCAGCAGCGTCGCCCGCTGGGCCTCGATCACCTGCTGCTGCAGCGCCACGTGCTCGGCCGCCGCCGCCTCGAGCGCCGCCGTCCGCTCGGCCACGCGGGCCTCGAGCTCCGCGTTGAGGCGCAGCACCGCCTCGCGGTCACGCCGCTGCTCGGTGATGTTGCGGACGACCTTGACGAGGCCGTCCTCGCCGACCCGGATCACCCGCGCCTCGAACCACTCGATCGTGCCGCCCATCTCGAGCGGGTACTCGAGGCGAGCCTTGCCCGTCGGGCCCGCCGCGGTCGCAAACGTCGCCTCGAACTGCGCGCCGACCTCGGGCGGCAGCACGTCCTGCATGCGCTTGCCGATGAAGAACTCGGGCGGCACGTACAGCGGGGTCGACGGGCTGGCGAGAAAGTGCGTGATCGTGCCGTCGAGGCGCAGCTGGAAGAACAGGTCGGGCAACCCGCGGTAGAGGATCTCGAGCGCCGCCGCCAGCTTCAGCCGCTCCTCGGTCGCCCGCTGCGTCTCGGCGGCCTCGCGCTCGAGCCGGGCGATGCGGGCCCGCAGATCATCGTTCTCGGCGCGTAGGCTGGCGACGGTCGCGGTCTCTTCCATGGTGCGGCGGGGACGATAACCGAGGCCGGCGCAGCGACGTGCCCGCCGTTGCGGTCGACCCTTGCGCGAAGTCACCACGGCGGCGCGCGCTCTCGAGCCCGCACTGCGGCGCACATGCCCTCCGCGGGCAGATTGCGAAGCCCCGTTCACGGCGCCGCGCCGAGGGACGTCCAGGAATGCGTCGATCTGCGGACCTCATTCACGTCACTCGCTGTAACACGTATCATCACAGTTCGAACGTCGCGCGCGCAGCCGCGCCGCAATGTGAGCAGTGGCTTGCGCGCAGGGGTCGTCATTTCCATGGCCGTCGCGCGGCGACGCCCTAGGCATCTCGCCCACGGGAATCGCCACCCTCGGCAAAACTCCCGGCCCGGCCCCGCGTCCTGCCGTGTGCGCGCGGGCTCGCGTGATAACGTCGCCATCGTGCCCCGCATGTCGACGATCCAGCGCTCGCTGCTCTTGCCGGTGCTCGTCGCGCTCGGCTGCCCGCAGGGCGGCGATGTCGCCACGCAGGGCGACCCGAGCACCACCGGCGACGCGGCCACCGGCGCCGCCACCGGCACCGACGTCCCGACCACCAGCGCCAGCGGCCCCGGGCCGACCTCGAGCGACACCGGCGCGACGGGTGACACCGGCGACACCGGCGACACCGGCGAGCCCCCCGGCGAGCCGTCCGGCAACGCGCTCGATCAGAACGCCCTGTTCACCTGCGACGACCGCCCCGCCCTGCCGCCGGCCGACCTCCGCCTGATCGACCGGGACGAGTGGACGCGGAGCGTCGGCACCTGGTCCGGCACCGACCTCGCCAACAACCCGCTGTACCCGCGGGCCGCCCACCGCTACTCGACCTACAGCGACGACGAGGCGCTCGACCCCAGCGTCCTCTCGCTCTACCTCGACGTCGTCGGCGGCTCGGGCACCTCGTGGACGATCGGCAAATGGGACGTCGGCCGCGTGCGCACCGTGATCGAAGATCCCGAGTGCCAGTGCTTCCTCGCCGACGCCGCGCCCACGCCGGAGTGCGTCGATTACTTCGTCCGCCGCTACCTCGAATTCGGCGCGGTCTACCGCCCCGCCAGCGACGAGCAATTCGCGGCGCTCCGCGAGTTCGCCCAGTCGGTGCTCGCGGCCGAGGCCGGCGTCGAGTCGCGCCCGGCGACGATCAAGCGGATCGCCGCGGCCGCGTGGATGACCACCGCCGCGCTGTACCGGCCCGAGCTCGGCGAGGGCCAGCCCGACGAGCACGGCCGCCTGCGGCTCGGCGACTGGGAGCTGGCGCAGGCGATCGCCTACGCGCTGACGCGCGCCCCGGCCGGGGTCCCGAGCGTCAACCGCACCTACGAGGCCGGCTTCACCAAGGGCGACCTCGACGGCGACCTCGGCGACTTCCTCGACGCCGCCGCCGACGGCACGATCAAGGACCCCGACGTCGTCGCCACCCTCGTCCGCGCGCACATCGGCGGCCTCGACGAGGAGCGCCGCGACCTCCTGTTCGAGCCGCACGACGGGCGCTGGTGGGAGAACCAGGGCGAGTACTGGATGGCCACCGGCGTGCGCGCGTTCTTCCGCGAGTGGCTCGGCTACGGCGGCCTGGCCGACAAGCCGCCGAAGGTCGAGGTCGCCAAGACCTCCGGGTGGATGGGCACCGCCGTCGAGTTCAGCTACGAGAATACGATCTCCGGCATCTACGGCTACGAGAACACGCTCGTCACCCAGCTCGACGACATGATCGCGCGGATCGTCGCCGGCGACCAGGACGTCTACAGACAATTGCTGACCTCGCGCCTGTTCTACACCCCGGCCACCGAGGGCTATCAGGAGGGCGAGAGCTCGATCTGGAAGTCGACCGCCGAGATGAACCGCGTCTACAACGTCCAGGGCGTCACCCCGCAGACCCGCGAGGCGCGCTGGAAGGAGCTGCCGGAGAACGAGCGCGCCGGCGTGCTCACCCACCCGGCGTGGCTCGGCGCGCACTCGCTGTCGTTCGAGAACGACCCCAACCTGGTCCACCGCGGCAAGTGGATCCGCGAGGAGCTGCTGTGCCAGAACATCCCCGACCTGCCGCTCAACGTCGACGCCATGCTGTCCGAGGAGTCGCGCGAGCAGTCGGCGCGCCAGCGGATCTCCGAGCAGATCGACGCCGACCCGTACTGCAACGGTTGCCACCAGATGATGAACCCGCTCGGCTATCCGTTCGAGATCTACAACCACGCCGGGTTCCTCCGCGTCGAGGATCACGGCGGCCCGCCGAACGGCACCAGCGTGCTCGCCAACATGCCGGCGCCCGAGCTCGACGGCGCGGTCACCAGCGCCATCGACCTCAGCGTCCGCCTCGCCGGCTCGAAGTACGCCAAGCGCTGCTTCATGCGCCAGGCCTTCCGCTTCTTCGCCGGCCGCGAGGAGACGATGCACGACGGCTGCACCCTGGTGGCGATGGAGACCGCCTACGACGAGAGCGGCGGCTCGTTCACCGAGCTGCTGATCGCCCTGTTCAACAGCGACAGCTTCCAGTACCGCGTGCCCGAGTGAGCGGCGACGACCAGGAGACCTACCATGTTCACGCGTCGTGACTTCCTCACCACCGCGGGCCTTCTCACCGGCGCCGGCCTGTTCGGCGGCGCCGCCCTGACCGGCCGGCGCAGCCGCGCGGCCGACGGCGACCCGCGGCGCATCGTCATCTTCCTCGAGGGCAACGGCATCCGCCCGGATTGCGTGCGCGACCCGTTGACGCTCGAGACGCTCGCGGGCCACGCCGGCAAGCCGATCGAGAGCAGCCGCGACTACGGCCACGACGATCCGGTCGTCGTCCCGGCCGCGCCGCTCGCCGAGGCGCGCTCGCTCGGCGCGCTCGCCGGCGTCGACGACGACATCTCGCTGGTCGAGCGCGCCTGCCTGGTGCTCGGCTTGTCGGCCACCTACCTCGGCGGCGGCCACTCGACCGACTTCGGGGCGCTCAGCGCCTCGCGGGCCGCCGGCGGCCCGGCCGGCCCGACGATCGAGAGCGTGCTGTCGGCGATCCCCGAGGTCCGCGGCAACACCCCGTTCGACGCCATCCGCATCGGCGTCGGCGCGGCCACGACCCCGCTCAATTACGTCAGCTGTGCCTTCGACGCCGGCAAGCCGGCCCCGCTGCTGCTCAGCCCCGCGGCCGCGTTCGCCTCGCTGTTCGGCTCGGTCGCCTCCGGCCAGGCCGGCGAGGAGTTCGAGACCCGCAAGCAATTGCTGGAGTTCGCGCTCGAGGACGTGACCCGCGAGCTCAAGACCTTCAGCGGCTCGAAGCGCGGGCGGGCCAAGCTCGAGACCTACGAGGCCTCGCTGCTGACCATGCTCGCCCGCAACGACCAGATCCTCGGCATGAAGGGCGCGCTGCAGGCCGTCAAGCCGCTCGGGCCCGGCGAGGCCGACCCCGACCCCTATCAATCGGACGACCCGCTCGAGCAATTGCGCCTGCAGGCCGACATCGCCACCGCCTCGCTGCTCGCCGGATTGACCAATGTCGCCGTCATCTCGTTCGGCGCCGGCAGCTACTACTGGTCGCTGCAATATCCGAGCCTCGTCGACCTCTACCCCGGCCAGCAGATGCTCGGCGGCCACGACCTCCGCCACGGCGAGAGCCCCGCGTTCTACGAGGTGCTCCACGAGGTCACGAGCCGCGGCGTCGCCGAGATGGCGCGCATGGCCCGGACCCTCGCAGCCCACCCCGAGCAGGGCGGCACCATGCTCGACAACACCCTGCTCCTCTACATGTCCGACAACGGCGAGAAGCACCACTCGAACTCCGAGGAGTGGGCCATGCTGCTGCTCGGCGGCAACAACATGGGCTTCAAGACCGACGGCCGCAGCGTCACCTACCCGAAGAGCGGCCACGAGAACAATCGCCAGACGTCCAACCTGTTCAACTCGCTGCTCCACGGCGCCGGCCTGCCGACCGACGACTTCGGCCACAGCGACCCGGCGACGCGGGTCGCGGAGGGCCCGCTCGCCGAGGTCTGGGGCTGACGCTCACGGCGCGCGCCGAAGCGGCCCGCGTCTCAGCCCGCCTCACCCCGCGAGCACGAGCGCGGCAGCGTCAGCGTGAAGCACGTGCCGGCCTCCGCCGACGACTCGACGGTCAGGTTGCCGCGGTGGGCCAGCGCGATCTGCCGCGAAATGTGCAGACCGAGCCCCAGCGACACCCGCGCGTTCGCGTCCGGGTCGGCGCGCTGGAACGGCTCGAACACCGAGCCGAGCCGCTCCGGCGGGATCGGGTCGCCCCAATTGTGCACCGACACCTTCGCTTCGTCGTCGGTCATGTCCCACGCGACCCGCACCACTGAATCAGGCGGGCTGAACTTGAACGCGTTGTCCAGCAGGTTCGTCAGCACCTGCGCGATCCGGTCGGGGTCCCACCAGCCGAGCATCCGCACGTCCGGCCCCGCGCGCTCGACCGCGCGGCACGGATGAATCAGCGTCGCCTCGTCGATCACCTGTCGCAGCAGCAGCCGCAAGTCGGCGGCGGCGGGCTTGACGGGGATCCGCCCCTGATTGCGCTCCTGCGTGAAGTCGAGCAGGTCGCCGATCAGCCGCAACGCCCGCTCGGCGCTGCTCCGCAGGCGGCCGAGCGGGCGGCACACCGATCCGGCCAAATGCGGGGTCCGGTGGATCAGCTCTGCACAATGGACGATGACGGCCAGCGGATTGCGCAGATCGTGCGACACCACCCCGATCAGCTGTCGCTCGTATTCGCGCGCCTTCAGCAGCGCCTCCTGGGCCGCCTCCACGTCGGCCTCGCGCTCGCGCGAGAATTGGTCGACCGCGGCGGCCAACCCCGTCGAGACCGCGTGGACCAGCACCCGCGAGTTGTCGACGTCGAGGCTCGGCTCGGTCTCCGCGAACAGGTCGAACAGGACATCGAGGAGGCTCGCGTACTCGTCGACGACCGCGCGGATGTCGAGGCCGTGGCGGTAGCGCTGCGTCCCGTGCTCGCGGGCCTCCTGCGTCGTCGGCGTCGGCGCGTCGCCCCCGGCGCGCTCGTCGTCGGACGCCCCGCGCCGCAGCGCCGCGGCCAGTTGGTCCAGGAACGCCGGCAGGTTGTCGACCAGCTCCGGCGTCGGCATCGACCGACCGGCCAGCCGGCGCGCCTGGACGCGGTTCAGCCAGCGGTCGATGATCGCCTGCCGGTCGCGCTCCAGCCGCTCGGCCAGCACATGCGCCTGCTGCGAGCGCGTCAGCATCGTCCGGCCAGGGTAGCGGAACACCGTCGGCGCGCCGCCCGGCCGCGACGCAAACGCCGTCGACGGGCGCGCGCACGGCCAGGCCCGCAGCCCCCCGGAGCGCGCGCGTTCGCCCGGCGAGGCCGGCGCCGCGATCGCTTGTCCGCGGTCGCGGCTTCCGCCACCATCGCCTGCGCCGTGCCACGAATCCTCCACGACCTCGCGTGTCTCGACGATCGCCGCCCCAGCCCTTATTGCTGGCGGAGCAAGTACGCCCTGGCCCACAAGGGCCTCGAGTTCGAGGCGCGCCCGCAGGGCTTCCTCGACATCCCGCGGCTCTACGGCGGCGCGCACCGGACCGTGCCGATCCTCGACGACGACGGCCACCTCGTCGGCGACTCGTGGGCCATCGCCGACTACCTCGACGCCCGCTACCCCGATCGGCCGCGCCTGTTCGAAGGGCCAGCCGAGCGCGCGCTCTGTCGATTCACCGAGGCGTGGCTGTTCGGCTCCCTCGTGCCGCTGCTCATGCCGATGCTCGCGCTCGACATCCATGATCACGCGCGGCCCGAGGATCGCGCGTACTTCCGCGAGAGCCGCGAGAAGTGGCTCGGCCGTAGCCTCGAGGCCGCAGCGGCGGGGCGCGAGGAGCGGCTCGGCGACGTGCGCGCGGCCTTGAACCCGCTGCGCCTCAACTTCACCGTCCAGGGCCAGCAGTACATCACCGGCGATCGTCCGGGGTACGCCGACTACATCGCCGCGGGGCTCTTGCAGTGGGTCGCCTCGGTGGCGACGCTGCCGCTGCTCGAGCGCGACGATCCCGTGGTCGCGTGGCTCGAGCGCGTGCGCGACCTGCACGGCGGCCTCGGCCGCACCAGCCCGATGTATGCAATTGCGGCGTGACGATCGCACGGCCGCGCGCTCGGTGAGACCACGACGATCGCCGCGCACCCGTGCGCGGCCGTCTCTGGCATATTCGCCGCATGCCACGCACGCGATCGATCTGCGCGGCGGCGCTGCTCGCCGCGTGCAGCAGTGAGCCCGTCGACACCGCCACCGACACGACCTCGACCTCGACCACGTCCTCCACTCCGGACACCACGGGCACCCAGACCGCGACCACCGGCGACGACACCACCACCGCCGCCGACACCACCTCGACCTCCTCGACCTCGACCTCGCCGACGACCACCGTCGAGCCGACGACCACCGGCACCGTCACCACCACCGGCGACGACACCACCACCACCACCGAGGCGATGCCGAGCGGGCCGAACGTCGACGTGTCCGACCCGCAGCTCTACGAGTTCTCGTTCAAGCCGAACGAGGCCGACCCCGAGGCCTCGCTCGCGCTCGGCACCCAGCTCGCCGAGCTCGACACCACCGTGCCGCTGCAGGGCCGGCTGGTCGTGTACCTGCACGGCGCCGGCGCGCCGACCACCTGCGGCTCGCAGGCGCACGGCGTGGTGCTCGCGCGCATGGGCTTCCACGTGATCCACCCGTGCTACGTCAGCGACTACGGCGTCGGCAACTGCGGCGACGACATCGGCGGCTGCCGCCTCGAGGCGTTCGAGGGCGTCGACCACCACGAATTCATCGACATCCCGCCGCCCGACAGCATCGAGACGCGGGTGGTCAAGATGCTCGAGCACCTGCAGGCGCTGCACCCCGGCGGCGATTGGCAGTACTTCATCGAGGACGGCGAGCCGCGCTGGTCGGAGATCGTGATCTCGGGGATCTCCCACGGCGCCAGCAGCTCGGGCGTGATCGGCATGAACCGCGCGGTCGAGCGCGTGGTCATGCTGTCGGGCCCGCTCGACAGCGACCAGGCCTGGCTGGGGGGCGACCCGCTGACCCCGATCGACCGCTTCTGGGCCTTCACCCACACCGGCGACCAGCAGCACCCCGGCCACCTGCAGAGCTTCGCCGACATGATGCTGCCCGGCGAGCCGTTCGTGGTCGACGGCGCCGCCCCGCCCTACATGGATTCGCACCGCCTCGTCACCTCCGCCCCCACCGGCGACGGCCACGGCTCGACCCAGGCCGGCGGCTCGTCGCCCAAGGACGGCGACCTGTACGTCTTCGAGCCGGTCTGGCGCGCGATGTACGGCGCGGATTGAGCGCTGCGGACAGATGTCCCCGGGGACATCTGAGATGTCTCTTGGGACATGGCGAACGCGCCCCTGCCGATAGTCCCTCGCCGCCCGCACCTGGGGCCGGGAAAGCCTCAGAAAGGGCCCCAGGCCGCGAGCGGCGCACGTTCTCCGAACGGGGAGACCCTTGACGTCGGCCGACGGGACGGGCACACGAAGGGCCGGAGATTGACCGCATGCGTACGACTTTCAATTACGCGCACCTCTCGACCGCCGCCGGCTTCGCCGCGGCATTCGGCCTGCTCGCGCCGTCGCTGGCGCTGGCCGCCACGCTGACCGTGGGCGCCGACAAGCAGTACAAGACCGTGAAGGACGCGGTCGCGGCGGCCAAGAGCGGCGACGTCATCGAGATCGATCCGGGCGAGTACGTCGACGACATCTCGTCGATCAAGGTCGGCGACCTGACCATCCGCGGCGTCGGCGACTCGCGGCCGCACCTGCGGGCCACCGTGCCGCCGCCCAACAAGAAGGGCATCTTCGTCGTCGAGGCCGGCGTCGGCCCGGTCACCGTCGAGAACCTCGAGTTCTCGGGCTCGAAGATCAGCGAGGGCGACGGCAACAACGGCGCCGGCATCCGCGCCCAGGGCACCGACCTCACCGTCCGCAACTGCTACTTCCACGACAACCAGAACGGCATCCTCGCCGGCGACGGGGCGATGACGATCGAGTACTCCGAGTTCGCCTACAACGGCGAGGCCGGCTACGAGCACAACGTCTACATCGGCGTCGCGCCGAAGTTCGTGTTCCGCGGCAACTACTCGCACCACGTCAAGTCGGGCCACGCGGTCAAGTCGCGCGCGCTCGAGAACCACATCGTCTACAACCGCCTGATGGAGGAGGCCGACGGCACCGGCTCGGCGCTGATCGACCTGCCGCAGGGCGGCCTCTCCTACGTGATCGGCAACCTGATCCAGAAGGGGCCGAAGGCGGAGAACAAGTACCGCATCGTCTTCTACAAGGGCGAGGGCGGCACCAACCCCGACCTGCGCCTGTTCGTCAGCCACAACACGTTCGTCAACGACGGCGCGCCCGCCGCGGTGTTCGTCGAGGCCAAGGCCGGCACCGAGGTCAACGTCTACAACAACCTGTTCGTCGGCCCCGGCACGCCGATCAAGACCGGCGACCCCAACACCAAGATCGTCGACCTCGGCAACCTCCAGACCGAGGACGCCGGCCTCGTCGACCGCGCCGGCTACGATTACCACCTGCTGGACGGCGCGCCCGGGATCGACGCCGGCGAGGTCCTCGACGCCCTGCTGATCCCCGATTCGCAGTACCTCCACCCGACCCAGACCGAGGCCCGCCCGGTCGTCGGCGCGCCCGACATCGGCGCCTACGAGTTCGGCGTCGACGAGGGCACCACCGGCGACGACTCGACCACCGGCGACGACTCGACCACCGGCGACGACTCGACCACCGAGCCCGACCCGGGCACGAGCTCCGACGGCCCGACCTCGGGCGGCCCGACCACCGACGACCCGACCTCGGGCGGCCCGACGACGAACGACCCCACCACCGCCGGCGACACCAGCGACGGCGAGACCGCGACCGGCGGCCCCGCGCCGACCACCGAGGGCGGCATCGGCACGACCGACGCGACCGGCGGCGACGCCACCGACACCGACAGCGCCACCGGCTCGGCCGGCGACGACGACGGCGGCTGCGGCTGCCGCAACGACGCCGGCGGCGGCCCTGCGGCGCTGCTGACCGGCCTCGCCGTGCTGGGCATCACGAGCCGCCGCCGCCGCCGGTAGCGGTCGACGGTGAGTGCCTCCGGGGACATGTCGCATGCGACATGTCCCTTTCGCCTCCCGCCCCGCGCTCAGCCGAGCCCCGGCAGCGGCCCGGCGTTGAGCGACGGCTCGCCGAAGCTGTCCCCGGGGACACCCATCGCGTTCATCACCGCGACCAGCAGCTGGTTGTGCGGGACCCCGCCGTACTGCAGGTAGCGCCCGGGCTTGAACGCCCCGCCGGCGCGGCCGAACAGCAGGAACGGCATGTCGTTCTTGTCGTGGGCCCAGCTGTGCTCGGAGCCGTGCAGCACCGCCGTGTGGTCGAGCACCGACCCCTCGGCGTCGGGCGCGGCCTTGAGCGCGCCCACCAGCTTGGCGAGCTGCTGGAGGTGCCAGTCGAGGATCGCCAGGAAGTTGCCGGCCTTGCTCTCGCCGTTGCCGACGTCGGTGAAGTCCTCCCAGAAGTGGGAGATCTCGTGGTGCTCGCGGTAGCCGTAGTCGGGCTCGCCGTCGAACGAGAGCCCGAGCCACGGGAAGTAGCTCGACCCGCCGCCGCCGTTGCGGAAGGTCAGCGTGATCACCCGCGTGATGTCGCACTGGAACGCGAGCACGATCAGCTGCGTCATCGCGTCGAACCACGGCGTCAAATCGTTGTCCGCGATCGGCGGCAGCGCGCCCGGGTCCGGCGGGTCGCACACGACCTCCTTGCCGATCGTCAGCTCGACGGTGCGGATCGCCTCGAGGTGGGCGTCGATGCGCTGCTTGTCCGCGCCGCCGATCTTCGGCGACAGCGCCTCGTAGTCCGACGCCACCCGGTCGAGCACGCTCTTGCGCCGCTTGATCAGCCGCGCCAGCTCGGCCGGGTCGAGGCCCGGGTCGCCGAACAACTGCGCGAACACGTCGAGCGGCTGGACCAGGCGATCGGGCCCGCCGCCGTGCTTGAAGTGCGACAGGCTGCCGTGATTGGCCCACCCGCCCACGGCCCCGAGCTGCAGCGCCGGCAGCCGGGTCGCCGCGCCGAGCTGGTTCGCCAGGTGGATGTCGAGCGAATCGTTGTCGACCCGCCACTCGGGGCCGATCTTGCTGCCCGTGAGCAGCGCCATGCTGCCCTCGCGGTGGCCGTCCTGGACGCCCAGGAGCGCCGACGCCAGGGTGATCCCGCGCAGCACGATCATCTCGTCGCGCACCGCCGCGAACGGCGCCAGGCTCGGGCTCAGGTCGAACTGGGTCTCGCTCTGCACGTTGCTCGGCCACCACTGGGCCGGCGCCATGCCGTTGGGGATGTAGGTGGCGAGGAAGCGCCGCGGCGGAGCGGCGCGGCCGCTGCGGGCCCCCGGCGCGCCGCCGGGGGGATCGTCGCAGCCCATCGCCTCGAGCAGCGGCAGGGCGATCACCGCCCCCGCGGCCCCGCGCAGCGCCGCGCGTCGACTGATGCGACCACTCGCCATCAATTGCCTCCTGCCCGCGGCCGGAACCGGAACGCGTCGGTCTGCGTCAGCGCGATCAGCAGATCGCGCAGGTCGCCGTCCGACCCGTCGAACCGCGCCGTCAGTTCGTCCATCGTGCACGCGTCCTGCCCGGCGCCGGCGCTGCGGCCGTACGCGTGGCGGAAGTACTGCTTCAGCACGCACGCCCGCACCGCCGGCGCGTCGGCCAGCAGGTGCATCATCTCGACCGCGTCGGCGAACTCGCCGTCGATCCCCTGACCCGCCAGGCTGCCCGAGGCGTCGATCGCCGCCCCGCCCTCGTCGGCCATCCACCCGCCGATCGCGCTGTAGTGGCCGAACGCGTGCCCCGGCGCGTTGATGCTCGCGTGGCAGCCCGCGCACGTCGTGCCGTCGGCCTCGGTCAGCGCCTCCCAGCGCGCGCGCGTCGTGTCGCCGAGGTCGTCCGCCGGCGGCTGCATGACGATGTCGGGCGGCGGCGGCGGCGTCTGCCCGCACAGCAGGCGCTCGATCACGAACTTGCCGCGCAGCACCGGCGCCGGCGCGTTCGGCTTGGCCAGCGCGCCGAGGATCGCCGCGTGGGTGAACATCCCCGCCCGCTGCGTCGGGTCGAGCGGCGTCACCTCGAACTCGTCGGTCTGCGGATCGCCGTCCTCCGCCATCAGCCCCGCCGCCGCCGCGTCGACGCCGTAGAGCGGCGCCAGGTCGGCGTTGAGCAGCGCGTACGGGGCCGTCAGCAGGGTCCGCAGGTCGGCCGCCTCGGCGTCGAACAGCACGAGCTCGGCGAACCGCTCGGCCTGCGCGATCAACATGTCCTTCAGGCCATCGAAGCCGGGGAACAGCCCGCCGTCGCGCTGGACCCCGCGCACCGCCCCGAGGTGCAGCCATTCGCGGTGGAGCTGGCGCACCCGCCGGCGCGCGTGCGGGTGCTGCAGCATGCGCTCGGCCTGGGCCGCCAGCTCCTCGGGCGTCGCCAGCAGGCCCTGCTCGGCGGCCGCGAACAGCTCGTCGTCGGGCATCGACCCCCACAGCAGATACGACAGCCGCGCCGCCGTCTCGTACGGCGTGAGGCGGTCGGCCGCGCCGTCGTGCGGGCCGGCGCCGAGCTCGACGCGGTAGAGGAACTGCGGCGATTGCAGCATTCGCATCACCACCAATTCGACGCCCTCGGCGAACCCCTCGCCCTCCGCGATCGCGTCGTCGTAGCTGGCCAGCAGCGCCTCGCGCTCGCCGTCCGCCAGCGGCCGCCGGTACGCCCGCGGCGCGTACGCGTCGACGAATTCGCCCGCGCACGCGCGGTCCGCCGCCGGATCGCCCGCGCACGGCACCAGCTGCGGCAGCGCCGCCACCACTTCGGCGGCGATCGCCTCCGCCGCGCCGAGGTACGTATAGACGTGCTGCCACGAGACCGTCAGCAGCGCGACGTCATTGGTGAAGCCGTTGCTGTCGCCCTCGTAGGCCAGCCGCGCCGCCGGACTCTTCACCACCTCGGCGCCGAACAGGTCGATCACCGTCGCGTTGAACTCGCTGTGCGTGAGCCGGCGGAACACCTGCTCGCCCGGATGCGCCTGCTCGCACGGGCCGAGCGGCTCGCCGGTGGTGCCCGTCCCGGTCGGCGCCTCGCCCTCGCTCGACCCCGTGGTCGGCAGCGTGGTCCCGCCGGGGTCGCTCGCCGTCTCCGCGGTCGCCTCGCTCGCCGAGTCCGCGCCCGCCGGGTCGCCGCAACCGCCGACGACGATCGCCGCCGCCACCACGCCCCGCGCCACGCCGCCTCGCCGCACCCGAGCACCATGGCCGAGCACGCCGCCGGGCGCTATCCGGCGATCCATGGGGTCGCCGAGGCCTCGCACGCGGATCCGCCCGTGACCTCCGCGGACGCCAGCGACGCCGACGCACCCCAGCGTGGGCCGCGGGCCTCGACATTCGCCGACTCGCCAGCTGTCCCTCAGGACAGCTCACTCACGCCCCGGCGATGACGCCCCATGGGTCGCGCCGATCGGCCGCGGGCTCACACCAATCGCGCGACCGGGCAATCGAGGTCGCGCGAATCTACTGGCACGCGTCGGCCGCGAAGTCGCACCAGTTCTCCGACTCCGCCGTGCAGATGTGGACGCACGAATTGCAGGAGAAGTCGCCGCCCTCGGCCAGGCCGACCTGGCTGCAGAACGGCCGCTCCGGCTCGTCGCATTCGCTGTCGACCCCGCCGACCTCGCCGTCGGGCGTACACGGCTTGTAGCACTCGTCGGGGATCGTCACGTCCTCGCAGCCGAGGTCGTCGCACACGAAGTCGCCGGGCTGGCACTCGCGGCGGTAGTCGGGGTCGCCGGTCCCGCCGGTGGTGGTCGGCGTGGTCGTCCCGGGCGAGGTCGTCGCGTCGGTGCCGTCGCCGGTCGTCGTCGTCGCGTCGGTCGTCCCGGGCGTCGTCGTCGCGTCGGTGTCGGTGCCCTTGTCGGTGTCGGAGCAGGCCGGGCTCGTCGCAATGCAATGCAGCGAGAGCGCGGCCGCGAATGCGCGGTGTCGCAAGCCAATCATGGCCCGACCCTACCGCGCCGGCGCGTGCGCCGCAACCGGGCTCGTCCGCAGCCGCGACGCGCGATTTCCTGCGCGCGCTACTCCTCGTCCTCGGCGCTCATGCGGACGTGGACCCGGCCGTCGTCGGCCGGCGCGCTCGCCCGCGCGGCCAGGGCCTTGGCCGCGCCGTCGGGGTCGCCGAGCAGGAGCACCGCCGAGCAGGTGCCCGAGTGCGAGTATTTCGCCTTCTTGCGCAGCACGTAGGCCACGCACTCCTTCAACTTCTTCGGCGCCTTGCCGACCACCTTGGCCTGCAGCAGCTTGCCGTTCTCGAACTCCCACCTCACGGCGATCGCCGCGCCTTCCTTCGCGCACGAGTCGAGCGACTCCTTGCTCTTCGCCACCCCGGCGACCACCTTCGCCAGCGCCGGCTCGCCCTGCGCGACCATGCGGCACGCCAGGTCGCGCGTCTGCAGCCCGCCCGCGCCCAGCTCGGCCGCCTTCGTCGTCAGCTCGAGCTCGACCGGCTTGCCCGCGGCCTCGGTCAGCTGCTTGACCGCGTGACAGGCGTCGTCGAACTGCCACTCGCACGCCTTGGCGAAGTGCTGCTCCGCCCTGGCGACGTCGCGCTTGGTGCCGGTGCCCTCGTGGAACGCGATGGCGGCCTTGAAGCAGCCGTACGCGCTGTGACCGACGCACGCGTTGATGTACGCCGACACCCCGCGCATCTTGGCGTCGGCCGAGTCCTGCGCGAACAGCAGGTCGCCGACGCCGGTGCAGCCGTCGATGTCGCCGAGCTTGCAGCCCTTCTGCATCAGCTCGATGGCCTGCACCGGATCGGCCTCGACCCCGCGGCCGGCGCTCAGCTGCAGGCCCGCCCGCGTACACGCCGCCGACCGCCCGCCGTCACACGCCTTGATCGCGTACTCGAGCTCGATCTGCGGCGTGCCCGTCCCGTCGCGCGCCATGTCCGCCCGGCGCTCGCACGCCTCCGGGTACTCGGCCGCGCACGACTTCTCGTACACCTCTGCCGCCTTCGCCAGGTCGACCGGCCCGCCGCGCCCGGTCTGGTACAGCTCGGCCAGGCGGAAGCACTGGAACCCGTCGTTGCGCTCGCACACCGCCGTCAACGGCTCGCGCGCGTTGTCGTAATCCTTGTAGAACATCGCCGCTTCGGCCTGCTCGACGCACCGCGCGCCCGAGCACGACTCGTCGCCGGACGGCGCCTGCGTCGACTCCTTGTGACAGCCCGCGAGCGCGAGCGAAAAGAGCATGACATCGAAGCGGAGACAGCGACCCTTGCGGCGCACCCCGCCATGAAAAGACCAGGTCCGCGGCCACGTCAACGAAAATCTCGTGGCAGCGCCGATGCAGTCCTTGTATGTCGCTCGGCGCCCAGCGGATACCGGCGCCGCAGCGATGAATCTGCCGCGCCCGCACACGCGCTCACGCGTCGCCCCGGCGCTCGCTTGCGCCCTCGCGCCTGCCTCGTCCGTGCGTCGCGATCGCCGCGGCGCTCGCGTGCGACGCGTCGGCGGGCGCGGGCCTACCGACGTGCGAGCCCGCGGCGCGCCGTCGCCGTGCGCGCCCCGCGATCGACGGTGAGCGGCGGCTCGGCTCGCGTGACACCTGTCCGCTTGCGACGCGGCCCGACGCCCGCTCGTGCTCCACGCATTCGCGGCCGGCAATGTCAACACCGCGGCCGCGGCCACACCCCGCGGAGCGGTCGATGACGCGAGCTCCGCCGGCCCCGCGGCCATCCTGGGGGGTCGAGACCACAACGCGCCAAATTGCCGTGAATCCCCCATTTATGTGCAAATAGGCGGCCCTGCGCCGGTGCTCGCGTAGACTCGCGGGCGATGCAGAGGGAAACGACGATCGCAGTGGTAGTGGCGGGGTTCGCCGTCGCCGCCTGTCCTGGCAATCAGGGCACGATGACGACCGACAGCAGCGACCCGACCGGCGGCACCGCCGGCGAGACCACCGGCCCGAGCGAGACCACGGCGAGCGTCGGTTCGACCACCGCCGAGCCGCCGACCGGCACGACGGCGACCACCGCCGTCAGCGCCACCGACGACCCTGCGACCACGACCACGACCACCGGCGAGCCCGGCACCACCACCCATCTCACCACCGGCGATTCGACCACCACCACCACCGGCAATCCCGGCACCACCACCGGCGGCCCGGTCGATTGCAGCGACGAGCCGCCGATCCCCGCCGGCCCCGACGTCGTGCTCGCGCCGGAGTTCGCCGAATTTTACAAGACCTACGAGCTCGGCCAGGTCCCGGGGATCCCCACCGACTCGCGGCTCGGCGGCTGCGTGATCTCCAACGAGGACCCGAACCTCCTCCTGGTCGCCGGCGACTCCGAGACCGCGACCGGCAAGGTGTGGGCGATCGAGGTCGTGCGCGGCAATTGCGACCACATCGTCAACTTCAAGGGCGTCGCCCAGCTCGTCGCCGACACCCCCTACGTCGACGCCAACCTGGCCCTGGTCGAGTCCGGCCTGATGTTCTACACCGCCTGGCCGATCAACCAGATCGGCCAATTGCTGCCCGGGCAGATGGCCCCCGCCGTCACCACCGACATGGCCGCGCTCGGCGTCGAGAACTCCGTCAGCGGCCTCGGCTTCGTCCCCCCCGGCTTCGTCGACGCCGGCGGCATGCGCACGATCACCTGGCCGGGCGGCAAATGGTATCACCTCGACCGCACCGCCAATGGCGACACCTTCACCCTCGCCAACGCCCAGCAGACCGCCGCGCTCCCGTTCGGCCCCGGCGGCTTCGCCTACGTGCCCAAGGGCTCGCCCGGGTTCGAGGTCGACCACCTGATCGTCTCCGAGTGGTCGGCCGGCACCGTCGGCGTCTACCGGGTCGACGACCAGGGCGACCCGCTGCCGGAGTCGCGCAAGGACTTTTACCTCGACTTCCCGAGCCCGTGGGGCGCCTACTTCGAGCCGCTCACCGGCGACTTCATGTTCCTGACCTGGGGCGCCGGGCAGGACCGGATCTACATCGTCCAGGGCTTCGAGCCGCCGCCGCCGATCCCGCAATGAGGGCAGCGCGTCGGCCCCGACGACGACGATTCACCGGCCGCTCGCTCCATCCTTGTCTTGCCGCAGCGGCGCCTGCACGCGCGGGTGCGGCCCCGTGCGCGCCGGCGGCGTCACCCAGCCGAGGCGATGCGACACCACCCGCAGCGCGAACGTCGCCGCGATCGCCACCCCCGCCGCTCGCGGCGGCCGCCACTCGAGCGCCACCGTCAGCAGGCAGAACAGCGCCGCGCCGGCGCCTGCCACCAATGCGTAGTACTCGCCGGGCTTGAACAGGAACGGCTCCTCGCGCACCAGCACGTCGCGCAGAAGGCCGCCGCCGACGGCATTGATCACGCCGATGAAGCTCGCCGCGCCGACGCCGAGCCCGAGCGCCAGCGACTTCTGCACCCCGACCACCGCGTAGGTGCCGAGGCCGATCGCGTCGACCACGAACAGGAGCCCGCGGATCCGGTCGAGCGCCGCCGCGAAGAAGTAGCCGACCACGCTGGCGATCAGCACCACCAGCAAGTAGCGCGAGTCCTGCACGCACACCGGCGGGCCCTGCTGCAGGAACAGCCCGTCGCGCAAGAGCCCGCCGCCGACGCCGGTCGCCAGCGCGACCACGAACAGCCCCACCGGGTCGTAGCCGCGGCGCGCGGCCAGCAGCGCGCCGCTGAGGCCGAACAGCAGCGTCGCGCCGAGGTCGAAGTAGAGCGGCAGCTGGAAGAACTCCTCGGGGCGGACGGCGACCACCTGTCCATCATAGCCCCCGGCGAGCGCGCGCGGATCCGCCGACACCGGTGCGCCGTCGCCGACCGCCGCCGGCCGCTGCTACCATCGGCCGCATGGCCACGCAGTCGATCGACATCGTCAACAACCCCGCCAACCCGGCCAATCCCAGCACCGAGCAGCTGCTCGACCTGCCCGCGGGCGGCACCGTCGAGCTCTACGGCGAGAAGCCCGGCGCGGCCCTGGTGGTGCGCGTCACGGGCTTGAAGCGCGAGGCCGAACACGGCGGTCAGTTCCTCATCGAGGGCTTCGTCCGCCTGCCGGGCGAGACCGAGGAGGCGCGGGTCGAGAGCAGCTTCTACAACGCCGCCACCGGCCGCGGCACCCTCCACGTCGACGCCCGGTTCGCCGAGCGCTACCTGGCGCTGTCCGACTCGATCTCCGACGTCACCTACGTCGCTCGCCCGCGCTGACCCGCATCACGCCTGCGCGTCGCGGTCAAGGCCGCACCGCCGCCGTGCAGCGGGCAGGCCCCCGCGATCGCCGCGGACCACTTCGCACCTGTCGCGCCGCGCCGCGTACGACCTGCTCGCCGCGCAGCGGCAGCCTTCCGTGCTGTCGCGTCGCGACGCCGCGATCGGGCCCTCGGCGATCCGCCGCGCCGGCCCTCGGGGCGCCCCGCGGCTCGCGGTGTGATCCGGCCGGCAACACCGCGCGCGCCGGGCCTCTAGACTCCGCGCGCCATGTCCACGCCCGACAAAATGTCCACGAGCGATCGCGTCATCATCGGCCTGCTGGCGTTCTTCGTCTGCATCGCCTTCTCGCTCGAGCTCTACTGGATCGTCTACAACGACAGCTTGGTCGCCCGCGCCGACCACGAGCTGTTCGCCAGGCTGTTCCAGATCTACGGCGACGCCGACCGGGCCTACTACGACCGCGTCACGCCGATGGCGATCGGCCTCGAGCAGATCAACGTGTTCGTCACCCAGATCGTCAACATCTGGCTGGTGTGGGCCATCGTCCAGCGCGCGTACTACCGCCACATCCTCCAGCTCGTCGTCGGCTCGTACCTCGCCTACTCGGTGGTGCTCTACTTCTGGGCCGCGCACGTCACCGGCTACCCCGACATGCGCTACCAGTCGCCCTACACGTTCTTCCTGTTCTACGCGCCCAACCTGCCGTGGCTGCTCGGCTACGCCTACATGGCCTGGGACTCGATCCGCCACCTCGGCGCGCGCCTGCGCGGCGACGCCTCGGCCGCGTGATCGCGCCTCGCGGCATCGCCCGCCGCGGCGCTCCGCGGCCCACGTGCCAACGTCGGCCGCGGAGCACCCGCGTGACCACGTTGAAGCCCTTTCGTTACGGCGCCACCCGCGAGCTGGCGACCACCCCGATCTTCCGCCTGCAGGAGATCGAGGCCGAGCACCCGCGCACCGGCAGCCTGCGGCCGTACGTCACCCTCGACGCGCCCGACTGGGTCAACCTCGTCGCCCTCACCCCCGAGGGTCAGCTCGTGCTGGTCCGCCAGTGGCGGCACGGCACCCGCCGCTTCGAGCTCGAGCTGCCGGCCGGCGCGATCGAGCCGGGCGAGACGCCGGAGCAGGCGGCCGCGCGCGAGCTGCTCGAAGAGACAGGTTACTCCGCCGCCTCGATCGTCCGCCTCGGCGAGGTCGCCCCCAACGCCGCGTTCCAGGGCAACCGCTGCTTCACCGTCCTCGCCGAGGGCTGCCGCCGCACCGGCGAACCGCCTTCGACGAGGGCGAGGACATCGAGATCGTCCTGTGCAGCCCCGCCGACCTGCGCCCCCAGGTCGGCGACACCGTGATCAACTCGATGGTCATCTGCGGCCTCTACTGGTGGTTCGAGCGCCAGGGCCGCGTCGCCTGGCCCTGAGGACATGTCCTGGCGACAGCCTCACGCCGTGGGCACCGTGCCGCCGTCGATGACGTATTCGGTGCCGGTGATGGCGGCCGCCCGGGGCGACACCAGGAACGCGATCAGGTCCGCGACCTCGCGCGGCTGCGCGGGCCTCCCCAGCGGGATCCCGCCGAGCGAGTCCATGATAATCTTCTGGCCGCCCTCGTAGTCGGTGCCGGCTTCGGCGGCCAGCCGCTCGGCCAGCCGCACCGAGGCCTCGGTCTCCACCCATCCCGGCGACACCCGGACCACGCGCACGCCCCTGGAAGCGACCTCCTTGGCGAGCGCCTTGCTGTACGTCGACAGGGCCGCCTTCGCCGCGGCGTACGCCGTCGTCGACTCGGGCAGCGGCAGCTCGTGCTGGATCGAGGTCACGTGGACGATCACGCCCGCACGCTGCGCGAGCATCGTCGGCACGAGCGCGCGGTCGAGGCGCACCGCGGGCATCAGGTTGAGGTCGAGCTCCTTTTGCCACTCCTGGTCGTCGAGCGCCGCGAAGCCGCCGCCCGGGGCGCTCGAGCCGCCCAGCACGTGGACGATGACGTCGATGCCGCCGAGGAGCTCCAGCGCCCCGCGGGCGATCGTCTCGCAGCCCGCCGGCGTGGTCGCGTCCGCGGCGATGTAGTGGACCCCGCCCGGCGCCTCGGTCGGGACCGTACGCGCCGTCGCGACCACGCGCGCGCCCGCCTGGCGCAGCGCCGTGACCACGGCGCCGCCGATGCCCTTGGTTCCGCCGGTGACGAGCACGCGGCGACCCGTCAGCTCGAGATCGAACGACATCAGCCGACCTCCGAGCGGGAGGTGGAGCCACCCTGCAGCGTGAACTGAGACCGCAGATCGAGCAGGCCGTTCGGAGCGCCGCCCGAGACCAGCCGCGATTGTTCGAGGGACATCGATTGCATGTCCCACTATTTAAAGAGGCCGTCGCCGGCCGCAAGAGCGCACGGAAAAGTGAGGAGCTTACTCGCGGGTAAGCATGCAAGATGCCGCTGCCGGTGCAGACGCGCAGCGTCCGAGCGCCGCGTCCTCTGCCGCCTCTCGCAGCAGCACGACGCCGCCGCGGTCGAGCGACGAGGCGTCGCCGACGCATAACCCCGTCTATGATCATTCGTACGGCGAGGGCGACCTCGTCGACATCGCCCCATGGGCGCATCGCGGCGCTTCTTCACCGTCGAGGCATCGCCCGGACCCGCGCGGGCCGCACGTCACCCGGAGGCCGCTCGAGCGGGCTCTTCCGCGTCGACGGCGCGCCGCACCCCGACCGCAGGAGCGCCCTCAGCGCCCGTCCACGCCGGCTCGACGCTCCCCGAGCGCTCCGCCCGCGTGCCCCCGGGATGCCGCCGACTCATGCACCGCCGCGAGCCCGGCCCGCGCGCATTCGAGGTCCTGCTCGCCCGTCCCCCCCGCTGACCCCGATCGCCCCGATCTGCCGCCCCTCGACCACGATCGGCAGCCCGGCCCCGACCGCCCCGAGCCGCGGCAACCGCGACACGCCCGGCGGGAGCACCTCGCTCGGCGGCGCCGGCCCGAACAGCGCGGTGAAGGCCTTGCTCTGCGCCACCTCGACGCTGACCAGCGGCGCTCCCGCCATGCGACACAGCGCCACCACCACCCCGCTCTCGTCGAGCACGGCCACCGATCGCGGCACCCCGAGCGCGCCCGCCCGCTGGACGACGGCGAAGACGACCGCCTGGGCCGTCAGTTGCGAGACGCTGAATTTCACGTGGCTCGATTCCATGGTCGTCCTTCCGCTGTGCCGCCCACTCGATTTCGTACCGCCATTGGCCGCATGACCGCGGTTCCATCTGCCAAAACGACGCCCGCGACCCGCCGGCCCCCTGCTACCGCAACCGCGGCGAATGATACTCGAGTCACGCGGGGCCGGCGCGGCCCTCGACACCGGCCGCAGCGCCGCCGGGCTCGCAGCCGCGCGAGGCCCCGGCAATGTTTCGACTCGCCCGCCCCTGTTCCCAGATCCTTGCGTCCGCGATTGCGACCGCACCGGCGGGTGCGGACAGCGCCCGCAGCCCCCGACTCGCGGCCTGCGAGCAACAGCGCGGGCCCCCGCCGACCAGCCCCCTCGTCGGCCGACGCGAACGGCGCGCACGCACGCCATCGCGCGCCGCAGGCCACGATCGCCGCGCACGCCATCCCTCGCCCGCCGAGAACACCGTAGCCACTCGGGTCGCAATACCCACAGCCCGTGCTGCCACCATTTCGCCGCACCGATTCGCGCTCGCATTTTTTTCGGTTACCTGTCCGAAAGACCACCTCACGAACCCGGCCCGCCCTGAGTTCGCTCACGATTCGGCGCAATGGCGCGAGTCTCCGCACCCGCTGCGAACGTCGAGCGCGACGCAGACCGCCGCACTCGCCCCGCTTCGCCCCAGCTCGCCACCGCTGCCGACGTCCACGCCGAGGCTCGCCGACCCCCGCCAGCGCCTCCACCCGCCGGCGAAGACCTCCTCGATCTCGCACCGCCGACACGACATTTCGCGGGGCCGGATCATCCCGCCGCCGCACGCGCCGCGACCTCACGCGCCACACGTCGAGATCCCGCAGCCCACCGCACCGCATGCTCGGCTCGCGAACGCGTCGCGACGCCATGGTCGCGCGAGCGCGGCGAGAGTCCGCCGCCTGCGATCGCCGTCCTCCTCGCGCCGCCGGCCGTGCGCGTCGCTCGTGGTAGCGTCCGCGCGATGCATCGCGCTCGAATCGTCGCTGCCAGTGTTTCACGTCCATCGGCGCCGCTGCGCCGGAGCCTCGGCCTGGCTGGATGCCTGTGGCTGGCGGCCTGCCCGAATACGCCGTCCACGAGCGGCACCGAGACCGACACCGCCGGCAGCACCAGCGGCACCGAGACCACCACCGACGCCCAGACCACGACCCCGCCGACCACCACCGTCCCCACCACCTCGACGACGACGAGCACCACCGAGACGTCGACGGACACCGCCACCACGACCACGACCGGCGACACCGACACCGGCGGCGACGGCGTGTGCGGCGACGGCACGCTCGACGCCGGCGAGCAGTGCGACGACGGGGCCGACAACGGCCCGGGCGAGGCCTGCAACGCCGCCTGCGTCCTCAACGTCTGCGGCGACGGCGACGCCGGCCCGCGCGAGGAGTGCGACGACGGTGCCGACAACGCCGACGGCAACAGCTGCAAGGCCGACTGCACCGACAACGTCTGCGGCGACGGGGCCAAGGGCCCCGGCGAGGGCTGCGACGACGGCGACGACGTCGACGACGACGAGTGCAACAACATGTGCGCGCTCGCCTCGTGCGGCGACGCGATCGTCGGCCCGACCGAGGAGTGCGACGACGGCGACACCGACAGCACCGACGAATGCACCGAGACCTGCACCCTCGCCGCCTGCAGCGACGGCCACCTGCAGACCGGCGCCGGCGAGGAGTGCGACGACGGCCCCGACAACGCCGATGCCGCCGCCTGCACCAGCGCATGCAAGCTCGCCGTGTGCGGCGACGGCCACGTCTTCGACACCGGCGACGGCCTCGAACAGTGCGACAACGGCGGCGACAACGGCCCCGGCAAGGCCTGCAAGGCCGACTGCCAGCTCAACGTCTGCGGCGACGGCGACCAGGGCCCCGACGAGGCCTGCGACGACGGCAACCTCGATCCCGGCGACGGCTGCTCCGCGACTTGCAAGCTCGAGGCCTGCGGCAACAGCGTGCTCGACCCCGGCGAGGCCTGCGACGACGGCCAGAACGGCGACAACGACGACGGCTGCACCGACCTGTGCACGCTGCCCGCCTGCGGCGACGGCTTCGAGCAGCCGAGCGAGGGCGAGGGCTGCGACCTCGGCCCGCAGAACAGCGACAGCGGCGCCTGCACCCTCGCCTGCGCCGACGCCTCGTGCGGCGACGGCCTCGTCCACGCCGACGTCGAGCAGTGCGACGACGGCGCCAACAACGGCCCCGGCAAGGCCTGCAAGGCCGGCTGCCTCGCCAACGTCTGCGGCGACGGCGACCAGGGCCCCGGCGAGGGCTGCGACGACGGCAACACCAAGGACGACGACGCCTGCACCAGCGCCTGCAAGCCGGCCACCTGCGGCGACGGCATCAAGCAGCCCGGCGAGGCGTGCGACCTCGGCGACGCCAACGCCAACACCGGCGCCTGCACCCTGACCTGCACCCTGCCCGCCTGCGGCGACGGCTTCGTCCAGGCCGGCGACGGCGAGGCCTGCGACGACGGCAACCTGTCGAGCAGCGACGCCTGCCTCGCCACCTGCCAGCCCGCCGCCTGCCACGACAACATCCTCCACGTCGGCGTCGAGCAGTGCGACGACGGCAACACCGACGACACCGACGCCTGCGTGCTCGAGTGCCTCGACGCCACCTGCGGCGACGGCCTGCTCCACGCCGGCGTCGAGCAGTGCGACGACGACAACACCGTCGCCACCGACGCCTGCACCGACGCGTGCAAGCCCGCCACCTGCGGCGACGGCATCGTCTGGGCCGGCCACGAGGAGTGCGACGACGCCAACGCCGACAACGACGACGCCTGCACCAACACGTGCACGCTCGGCCTGTGCGTCAACGGCATCCCGAACGCCGGCGAGCTCGGCGTCGACTGCGGCGGCCCCTGCCCGAAGCAGTGCCTGGTGATCAACGAGGTCGACTACGACCAGCCGGGCACCGACACCGCCGAGTTCGTCGAGATCTTGAACGTCTCGAGCGGCCCGGTGAGCCTCGCCGGGCACTGGCTGGTGCCGGTCAACGGCTCGAACAAACAGAGCTACATGCCGGTCGACCTCGGCGCGTCGTTCCCCACCCTCGCCGCGGGCCAGTACCTCGTCGTCATCTGGGGCGACACGGCCGTCCCCGGAGGCCAGCTCAAGCTGACCGCCAACGTGACGAGCAACCTCTTGCAGAACGGCTCCCCCGACGGCGTGGCGCTGCTCCACGTGCCGAGCAAGCAGTACATCGACGCCCTGTCCTATACCGGCGAGATCAACGGCGTGACCTTCATGGGCGTCGGCCCCTTCAACCTCGTCGAGGGCGTGCCGGCCAACCTCATCGACGGCGGCGCCGGCTCGCTGAGCCGGATCCCCAACGGCATCGACACCGACCAGATGGGCGTCGACTGGAAGTTCGTCGCCACCTCGACCCCGGGCGCCGCCAACGCGCCGTGAACCCTGCCTCGCGCGGCTGCCGTGCACTGGACAGCCGCGCGAGCCATCTTGATGTCATCCATGTCTTCATAGACATGTTTATAAAACCATGTCCATGCGGACATTCACTCGGCGGCGCTCTCCGGCAGAGCACCGCCTCGAACGGAACGGTCGACCTTGCGACCCTCGCGCCCGCAGACCCGCGGAGCGGCCCGCGACGGGCATGTCCCCGAGGACAGGCGGCTCTTCGCGTCACCCGGCCTTCGGGACAGCTCCGCGCGACCGCTGCTGCCGGTCGTCGCCGCCCCGAGCCCGAGCTCCGCTCGCCGCTCGCCGCTCGCGTCACCACGCCCAGAGCCGCGAGCGGAGAGCCCGGCGGAACCGGGCTCACTCGACGAGCCGCACCTGCAGCTCGGCGCCCTCCGGCCGCTCCGCCCACGCCGCGAACGAGGCCGCGAACGCCGCCGACGCCGCCTCGATCGCCGGCGACTCCCCGCCCTCGAGCCCGATCGCCCAGCGCGCCGCGCCCGCGCCCAGCGGCCGCGGGTACGGCCGCACCCGCGCCCCGGCGTCCTCGAGCGCGAGCAGCAATCCCATCACATGTCCTTCGAGCCAGCCGACGCACCGCGCCGGCGCCTCGGCGACCCCGACCAGCGTCAGCTCGACCCGCCGCGGATGCCCTGCCGGGTCGACCGCCGCGACGACGGCCGGATCGCCCGCGCTGGCCAGCGCGTGCCCGCGGCGCAGCTCCGCGTGCAGCAGCGCCAGCGTCGAGCGCGTCACGTGGCGCGCCGAGTTGAACGGCGGCGGCGTCGGCGTCCAGATCGGCCACGGCGGCTTGCGCCCGCCCCTCGGCTCCGGCGGCGGGGCGAACGCGATCGGCGCTCCCGGCGTGCGCGCCGCCAGCAGCATGAAGAAGTGCCGCAGCAGCGCCTCCGGCTCGGCGGCCACGCCCGCCTCGCCGGCCGCGCGCATCGCCCACGCCGTCACGATCGCCCACGTGTAGCCGCCGAGCAGCCCCCACGCCCCGGCGTCGAGCTGGCGCGCGCGGGCCCACCGGCGCACCCGCGCCAGCGTCTCGCGGAACACCGTCGAATCGTAGTAGTCGCCGACCAGGAGCACCAGCGCGTCGGCGTCGACGCAGCCGAGCGCCGCGCGCCGGCTGGCCTCGTCGAGCGTCGCCAGCTCGTCCGGCCGCAGCGACCCGAGCGCCCGCGCCTGCAGCGGCGCCGGCAGCCCGGCGTACTGCAGGTCGACCGCGATCCCCTCGAACCTGCACTTCAGGACAGGCAGGCCCGCGCTCTTCACCGTGCGCACCTCGTGCAGCTCGCCGGCCGCGGCCAGGCGCTCCGTCACCGCGGCGAACAGCGCCTCGCGGTCGAGCCCGTCCTCGCCGGCCCACACCAGATCGAGGTCCCCGTCGGGCTGCGCCACCCCGAGCCGCGCCGAGCCGACCACGTGGAGCTGCGAGCCTGCGCGCACCGCCGCGGTCGCCCGCGCGAACGCCTCCGTCACCCGCTCGTGCGCCGGCGACGGCCAGCGGCCGAACGGCGGCAAGCTCCCGCCCGGCTCCTCCGCGTCCGCCTGCTCTTCAGGGCAGGTCGGCACGGTCGCGCGGATCGCAAACGGCTCGTCTTCGCGGCGACTGATCAGGTGCACCGCCTCCACCGTGAATTCCAGCGGGCGCCAGCTCGCCTGCCAGCGCGCGATCGCGGCCGCGATCTCCGCCTCGCTGCCCGTCAGCTTGGCGATCGTCAGGTGCGGCAAAAACCCCGGCCCGCGCGACGACTGCTCGTCGCACAGAGGGAACAGCGCCGCCGCGGCCGCCTGCAGGGCCATCAGCGCCCCGGGCGGGTCGCTCACCGGCTCGAGCCACACCGTCGTGCTGCCGCGGTGGTCGAACCGGCGCACCGCCTTCAGCGCGATGCGCAGCGGCAACAGCCCGCGCAGCGCCGTCGTCAACGCCGCCGCCGCGTCGGCGAACAGCGCCTCGGGCACGAACCCGTACACCAGGTTGATGTGCGGCATCCAGCGCCCGTGGCTCGGGTCGTGCTCGGCGCGGATCGCCTCGATCGGCGGCCACGCCTGCGCCGGCGGGATCACCACCAGCGCGCTGCGGTGGACCGGGCTCGCCGCGGCCAGCCGGGCCCGGCGCGCGGCCGCGTCGGCGTCGGCGACCACCTGCAACAGCGCGCACACGCCGAAGTGATCCGACGCGAACAGCTCCTGTCCCCCGGGACCTGTCCCGAAGGGCTTGTCGCCGAACAGCGCGGCGTCGATCGGCGCCAGCGCCCCCGCCGGCGAGCGCAGCAGCGCGCGGTCGAACCGGGCCGCCTTGCCGGTGCGGGTCGCCAGCGCCGCCAGCGGGTTGGCCTGCGGGTCGAACGTGAAGCCCGGGTGGTGCGGGTGGACCTCGCGCCACACGTCGACCAGGCCCGCGCGCGCGAGCTGCTGGTCCTCCTCGCCGTCGCCGAAGTTGAGGTCGCCGAGCACCAGCGCGTCGTCGACGTCGGCGCGGCCGAGCCGCTCGACCAGCACCGCCAATTGTTCGGCGCGGCGGTCGTCCGCGTCGGCCTTGCGGTTGCTCGTCAGGTGGACCGCGGCGACCGCCAGCCGCCGGCCCGCGAGCGACAGCCGCCCGACCACCAGCCGCTTGCGCGCCGAGAACTCGTGCAGCTCGAGCGCCAGCGGCCAGCGCGACAGCAGCACCTGCCCGTACGGCTGCAGCCCCTCGGCGTCTGGCCCTTCGGACACGTAGTAGCCCGCGCGCAGCCACGGAGCCGCCAGCAGCTCGGCCCACAGCCGCGGCGTCACCTCCTGCAGGGCGATGATGTCGGCGTCGCGCTCGCGCAGCAGCTCGCTGCACACCGGCGCGCGCGCCTCGCTGTAGAGCTGCTCGGGCTCGTACAGGTCGAACAGCACGTTGTAGGTCGCGACCTGCAGCGCCTCGACGCGCGCCTCGTGCAGCCCCGCCGTCGCCACCGGCAGCCAGGCCCCGCGGAGCGGGTCGAAGCGGAAGCACGGCCGGGTCACGAACAGCGCCGGGCCGGTCCGCGCCTTGCTGCGCCGCGTCGGCGTCGGCGTCGGCGCGGCGACCGGGGCCGGCGCGCACGCGCGGGCGATCGCCGCGTGATCGGGGGCCGGGCTGTCACCTGACCCGAAGACCAGGTCGATGCGGGACCGGCGATCCCACACGATCAGCTCGCCGGCCTTGATGAAGAAGATCCGGTGCCACGGGATCTCGTTGTCGCCGGCGAAGAAGTCGGCGAGCGGCGCCTCGCGCACGCCGGCGAAGCGCTCCTCGTAGCCGACCACGAACCTTCGCACGTCGAACGTCGCGTCGAAGCGGAGCCGCCCGACCACGTCCTGCACCGGCCGGAGCCCCTGCTTGTCGCGCTGCTTCGCCATGACCGACCCGCCGCAGACCGCGCTGCGGGGACCCGCAGGCTAGGCAGCGACGCCCGCGGACGCAAGGGGTCTCTCGAGCCGCGCGCCCGCGCCCGCGCGTGCGTGCGGCACTCGAGTTCGCGCGCATCGCCGTGCGCACGCCGCCGCGCCGACCGGCGGTGTTACCGTCGCCGCCATGCATCGTCCGTTGCTGATCGCGACCTCGTCTCTCGCCATCGCCCTCGCCAGCGCCACGGCTCACGCCGCCGAGGTGCCGGTGACCGATGTCGACGCCCTCCTCGCTGCCATCGCCGCCGCTCAGCCCGGCGACACCATCGTCCTCGCCGCCGGCGAGTACGAGGTGCACCAGGGCAAGATCGCCTGCGAGACCCCCGGCACCGCCGACGCCCCGATCGTCGTCCGCGCCGCCGAGCCGGGCGCGGCCAAGCTGCGCCTCGACTCGCTCGAGGGCTTCCACGTGCGCGCCCCCTACTGGCGCTTCGAGGGCCTCGACATCGAGGGCATCTGCGCCGCCGACAGCGACTGCGAGCACGCCTTCCACATCACCGGCGCCGCCAGCAACACCCACATCGTCGGCAACCGCCTGCACGGCTTCAACGCCATGATCAAGGGCAACGGCGAGCCGATCGGGCCCAACAACGCCTACGAGCACCCCGACGACGTCGTCGTCGAGTACAACGAGTTCTTCAACGAGGCGCCGCGCGACACCAGCAACCCCGTCACCCCGATCGACGTCGTCGGCGGCCAGCGGTGGATCCTCCGCGGCAACTTCATCCACGACCACGCCAAGGGCGGCGGCGACAACATCAGCTACGCCGCCTTCCTCAAGGGCCACTCGAAGGACGGGCTCATCGAGCGCAACCTCGTGGTGTGCGAGCTGCTCCACAGCGGCCAGATCCGCCTCGGCCTGTCGCTCGGCGGCGGCGGCTCGAGCCCCGACATGATCTGCGAGGACGGGGCGTGCAAGCCGGAGCACGAGCGGGGCATCGTGCGCAACAACCTGATCCTCAACTGCCCGGCCGACGTCGGCATCTACATCAACGCCGGCGCCGACTCGAAGATCTTCAACAACACCCTCTACAACACCACCGGCATCGACATGCGCTTCGCCGAGACCACCGGCGTCGTCCACAACAACCTGCTGATGGGCAAGATCCGCGACCGCGACGGCGCCGTCACCGACAAGCAGAGCAACGTCGTCGAGGCCACCCTCGACCAGTTCGCCGCCTGGTTCGCCGACCCCGCCGCGCAGGACTTCACCCTCGTCGACGGCGCCGCCTTCGTCGACCTCGGCCTCGCCGTGCCCGAGGTCACCGACGATTACTGCGGCAACGATCGCGACGACGGCGCGCCCGACATCGGCGCGATCGAGTACGACGGCGACGGCTGCAACGGCGGCCTGCCGGTCCCCGGCGGCAGCAGCGGCGGCGAGACCACGGGCGACCCGACCGGCGATCCCACCGGCGATCCCACCACCGGCGATCCCACCACCAGCGACTCCGGCGATCCGACCGGCGGCCCGACGACCGCAGATCCGGGCGGGACGGACAGCGAGACGTCGAGCGGCGAGCCGACCGGCGGCGCCACCACGCAAGCGGGCACCGACGGCAGCAGCGCCACCGACACCTCGCCCGCCACCGACGACGACGGCGGCTGCGGCTGCCGCAGCGATGCGTCCGCCGGCGGACCGCTCGCCCTGCTCGCCCTCGCAGGCCTGCTGCGCCGGCGCCGGCGTCATTCGTAGCAGTCGCCCGCGGCGGGCGGACGCCCGTCACCGCTCCCCATTCGTGGCAGTCGTTCGCTCGCCCCCGAGCGGGCGACTCGCCCGCACCTCACTGCGCCCCATGACTCGCGGTCGCCCGCCCGCCCCCGCGCGGACGGCTCGCCCGCCCGTCGCCGCGCCCATTCGTGGCAGTCGCCCTCGCCCCGGCCCTCTCACCGGCGTCGACGCCATTCGTGGCAGTCGCCTGCTCCCCCGGCCCCTCGTCGGCGTCGGCGTCATTCGTGGTCGTCACCTCCCCGCCCCTCGTCCCGGTCGCGCGCCGCCGCGCGCCGAGATTCGGTTGCCGCCGATGCGTCGCGTGCCATGCTCCTGCGCTCCGCGATCTTCCCCATCGCCGGCGAGCGGCCGGATCGGAGCACGCATGCGCGCACGCCCTGAAATGCCCCTGTTGATGCTGACCATGCTCGGCGCCCTCGCGCTGGCCTCGACCGACGCAGCGGCCGCGGAGTTCGCGACCGCGATCGGGCCGATCGTCGGCGGCGAGGACGGCATGGTCGTCTCTTCGAACAACGAGGCCGCGCGGGTCGGCGCCGAGATCCTGGCCAGCGGCGGCAACGCCGTCGACGCGGCGGTCGCCATCCAGTTCGCGCTCGGCGTCGCCGAGCCCGGCTTCTCCGGCATCGGCGGCGGCGGCTTCATGATGATCTACGACGCCTCCGCCGACGCGGTCACCGTCATCGACAGCCGCGAGCGCGCCCCCGCCAGCGCCAAGCCGAAGATGTTCTTGAAGAAGAACGGCGAGCCGATCCCGTTCGCCAAGCGGCGCACTCTCGGCGTCGCCGTCGGGGTGCCGGGCGCGCTGGCCGGGGCCGAGTACGCGCGGGCCGAGTTCGGCACCCGCACGCTCGCCGACCTGATCGCCCCCTCGATCGCGCTCGCCGAGGACGGCGTGATCGTCAGCCGACTCATGGCCGCCAGCCTGCGCGAGCACCAGGGCGTTTTGGCCGCCAACCCAGCCGCGAGCGCCCTCTTCTTGCCCGGCGGCCAGCCGCTGGCGATCGGCGACCTGCTCGTCCAGCCCGAGCTCGCCGACACCTTGCGGCTCATCGCCGAGGACGGCATCGACGCCTTCTACGACGGGCCGATCGGCGAGGCCTTCGTCGCCGAGGTCAAGGCCGCCGGCGGCGGCATGAAGATGTCCGACCTCGCTCAATACAAGCTCACCATCGACGAGCCGGTGCGCGGCCAGTACGGCGACTACGAGATCGTCACCACCGCGCCGCCCAGCGGCGGCGGGCTCACGGTGCTGCAATTCCTCGAGATCCTCGAGCGGCTCGATCCCGGCCAGTACGCGTACGACTCCAGCCTGCGCTACCACCTGGTGATGAAGGCGATGCACCTCGCGTTCGCCGACCGCAACGCCTACCTCGGCGACCCCGAGTTCGTCGACATCCCGCCGGGCTGGCTCGCCCCCAAGTACATCAAGCAGCGCGCCGCCCTGATCGACTTCGACGACAACACCTGCCCGGTGCCGCCGGGCCCGCTCGCCGCCAACCCGCCCGCGCCCGCGCCCGCCGAGCTGCTCGGCGGCGACCCGCAGACCACCCACGTCAACGTCGCCGACCGCTGGGGCAACCTCGTCACCTTCACCGTCACCATCGAGCAGCACTACGGGACCGGTCGCCTGCTGCCGGGCTACGGCTTCTTCCTCAACAACGAGCTGACCGACTTCGACCCGCTGCCCGGGCGGCCCAACTCGCCGGCGCCGAACAAGCGCCCGCTCAGCAGCATGGCGCCGACCCTCGTGTTCCACGGCGGCGAGCCCGTCTACGTCGTCGGCTCGCCCGGCGGCCCGCGGATCATCGGCGCCGTCGCCCAGGTCTTGCTCGACCTGCTCGAGTACGGCCTCGACATCGAGCACGCGATCGCCAAGCCGCGGGTCTACAGCGCCGTCTGCAGCGAGAAGGCCCGCTGGGAGCTCGGCCTCTCGCCGGAGGTCCGCGCCGAGCTCGAATCGATCGGCCACCGCTTCCGCGACGAGCCGCGCGAGGTCGGCGACGTCGGCCTCATCGCCATCGACGGCGACACCTACGTCGGCGTCGCCGACCCGCGCCGCGACGGCGTCGCCGTCGGCCTCACCCGCGCCGACGACGATTGAACCGAGCGGTCGGGCGAACACCGCGGCGCCTGACCGGCGCCGTCGGCGACGCCACGCTCACTTCGCTCCGCGCCGTCGCGCGTCGTGTCAGGCCGCGGCCGGGCAGCCCGCTGAAGTAGCAGCCGCAGACCGCCTGCTTTTCACGCTCGTCCCGCTCGTCCATCGCTCGATCCTCGTCTTCCTGCCCCCTCGATGCTCGTCAGACCCGTGCCCCGCGGCACAGAAACGGAGACACCGACGCACTCGAGATGCAGTCGCGCTACAGCCCGAGTGACCTCCGCTCTCTGCCGCGCGAAGCCGTCCAGGAGTTGGGTGGTCGTGACGCTGCGACGGAGCAGGTCGACGTCGGCGAGGCTCTTGTGGGTGAGCGCCCGCTGCTGCGCGATCTCGTCGGCGAACCGCCGCTCGTTGTCGAGGCGCGCGAGCCGGCAGCGAGGGATGCCCACGAGCTGGCGGACGAGGTCGTCGATGCTGCGGCCAAGCGCAGCTGAGGCTGGCGCCACCGCAGACGGGGCGAGCTCCAGCACCGAACTCGCTCGTGACGAGTTCACGGCCGACTGGCGGAGCCCAGGATCAGCGTCTGGCCGCAATTCCCGGAGCGAGCGCTCATCCACCAGCCCGAGTGAAGGACCGCCAGCAGGAGCAGCGGCCACTGCTTACGCCGGCCACGGGCGCGCATTCGGGGATGAAGGCCGATTCGCCCGCGAGCTCCAACGTGGTGAACCGCAAGACCAGGCCCAGCTGCTCCGCGTGGAGAATCGTCTCCCTGCGCCCGGCCCCGAGCACGCGACCGCGAGTCCGGGAAACGCCAGCGCGGCCATGGCCGCCAGCAAGGCCGACGACCGTCGGAAACCTCAGGAGATGCATTCGGGCGCCGCTACGCCGGAAGCCGCGGCCCAACCCGGGTGACTCGACCGTAATTGGGTTTCGGGACGACCTCGGCTATCGTCGAGCGCGAGAAGGACTCGGCTCGGCGCATCCTCGCCTCAGGGACAGTCCGCGTCTACTGGCTCGAGTTATGGGACAAAGGCACAAGGACTTCCCCTCCACGACGGCCGGCCGCGCCTGCGGCGCTGCCCCGGGGCGTGACGCGCTCGATCGCACGCCCACGAGGACGCTCGCGTCCGGACATGCGATGACCGCGGCGCTGCTGCTCGTCGTGGCGCTGCTCGGCTGTCGCCCGCGTGCGGTCCACGCCGCGCCGGCCGGAGCGACGGCGACCGAGGAGCGGCAGCATGGCACCCGGGCGCGCGCGCTCGGCGTGCCGTTCGACGGTACCCCGGGGCCGCACAACGCGATCACCGACGTGGCCGGCCTCGAGGTCGGCCACGCCACGATCATCGCCGGCGCCGGCGACCACGCAGTGCGCACCGGCGTGACCGCGATCCTCCCGCGGGGCAAGCGGTCGATCGTGCCGGCCTTCGCCGGGTGGTTCGCGCTCAACGGCAACGGCGAGATGACGGGCACGACGTGGATCGAGGAGGGCGGCTTGCTCGGCGGGCCGGTCCTCTTGACCAACACCAACAGCGTCGGTGTCGTGCGCGACGCGATCGTCGCGTGGGGCATCGCCCGCTTCCCCGGCACCGATGCGGCGTGGGAGCTCGGCCTGCCGGTCGTCGGCGAGACGTACGACGGCTTCCTCAACGACGTCGACGGGTTCCACGTCACCCGCGAGCACGCGTTCGCGGCGCTCGACAGCGCCGCGTCGGGGCCGGTCGCCGAGGGCAACGTCGGCGGCGGCACCGGCATGATGGCCTATCAATTCAAGGGCGGCATCGGCACTGCGTCGCGCCGGCTGTCGGTCGACGCGGGCGGCCATACCGTCGGCGTGCTCGTCCAGGCCAACTACGGCCAGCGCGACGAGTTGGTCATCGCCGGCGTCCCGGTCGGTCGCGAGATCGCCGACCTGCTCCCGGTCCGCGGCGAGCCCGACGCTCGCGACGGCTCGATCATCGTCATCGTCGCGACCGACGCGCCGCTGCTCCCGCACCAGCTCAAGCGCCTCGCCCGACGGGTGCCGCTCGGGATCGGCCGCGTCGGCGGGACCGCCCACAACTCCTCGGGCGACATCTTCCTGGCGCTGTCGACCGCCAACGCCGACGCAGCGGCCGCCAAGGACGGCCTGGCCCGCGCCGCGTTCGTGCCGAACGACGCGCTCGACCCGCTGCTGACTGCCACCGTGCAGGCGACAGAGGAGGCGATCGTCAACGCGTTGACCGCCGCCGAGACGATGACCGGCGTCCGCGGCTCGACGGCCCACGCCCTCCCGCACGCGCGCCTGCGGGCGGCGCTGAAAAAGTACGGTCGCTTGACCGAGGGCCGCGCCCGCTGAGCCGTGAACGATCGGGGGGCCGGTCTGCTTCGCGTTGAGGACATCGAGTTCGTAGCGGACGACGCGCGGCTGTCCTCCTGCGTCACTCACCCTCACCTACGCTCGCAGCTGTGCTGCGCGCTGTACTGCCTGTGGGCCCGCGGCGTCCTGCGCGGCGAGCCGGTGCCGTGGACCTCGGCGGTCACGCGCCTGCGAGCGCACCTCGCCACCGAGCCCGACGCCGAGCTAGAGTTCCACATTCGACCTGACAATCCGCCGCTCGGCCGCGGCTCGGGCTACGTCGTCGACAGCCTCCGCTCGGCCCGCATGGTTCTCGAGGCAGGCTCCTACGAGGCCGTCGTCAAGGCCGCGGTCGCTCTCGGCGACGACACCGACACCACAGCAGCCATCGCCGGCCTGCGCGATGGCCTCGCCGCGATCCCCGGCCGCTGGCGCGACGCCCTGCGCGGCCGTGAGCTGCTCGACCCGATTCTCGCCGCGCTGCCCGCGACCTCCTGATAGGGTTGCTCGCAGCGCTGGCCCGGCGACCAGAGGACCGCCGCGGATGTCAACGACGCAGGGCCGGGACCGAGGCGCGCGCGAGACGACTTCGAGACCTCCCATCGGTGGCAGTCTGTCCCGAGACCATTCGCTATGGGCCTGCCGCGAGCACCCTTGGTCGGCCGTTATATGTGCTGCGCGGGTGATGCGGGCACGCTGCGCCGGGTCTGGAACCGGCCATTCCACTTCCAAGAGGAGTGCGCAGGGACGAGGTCCGGGTGTCCTCAAGGGCATCTTCCTGCTCGTGCTGGCGCCGGCGGCGCGGGGCGTCGAGCGGGTGCGGCAGCACGGCGACAGCGCGCCAGGCCCGCCTTCTACGGTCACTTCACCGCGTCGAGCTGGCTGATGATCTTGTTCCACACCTCGGGTGTGACGCCGACCTCGAGGTGCCCGAAGGGCACGCCTTCTTGCCGTGAGCGCGCGGCCTTGTCGGCGTCCGACCAGCCCTGAGTGAGCTGATCGCGCGCTGCCACGCTGACATCGAATAGCACGCCGTCGCCATGCACCTCGCAGGTCGGGCAGCTCATGCCGTCGATCTCGAACGGGGCGCCAGCGCCGCCCGTAGTGCCGTGGACCACGTACAGGAAGTCGAGCTCGCTGCTGAGGCCATGGTGACGGAGCCGCTCGATGAAGTTGCCGCCGATCTCCATCACGGCCCGAATGCCGATCCCGTCCATCAGGCGATACGTCGCGTACCCCCACGAGTAGTCGTCCGCGTTCTCCGGGTCGTAATAGACGTGCTGCGCCTGGCAGGGCGAGTCGGCCGGATCGAACGCCGCCTCGCGGCACATGATGTGACCGTCGTCGTCGTCGAGGTAGCCCCCGAACAGGTACGTGAGCTTGTACGACATCCACGTGCGCCACTTGGTCTCGTCGGTGTCGAGCTCCGACCAGTCCTCGCCGTCGCTCTGGCGGTCGGGGATCGGGTAATACGGGCGCAAGTCATACGCCGCCTGCAGCTGGCCGAGGTACGCCGAGACGTGCTTCCCGTGCTCGTCCACCGAGCCCCACATCGCCAGGTTGTACTTGTCGAAGCTGAACTGGCTCGCCCCGTTCGCCGCGTTGAGCGCCTCGAGGCTGCTCGAAGAGACAGGCCGCCCCTCCGCGTCGAGCCCGGTGATGTTCGAGCTGTAGATCCGCGAGAAGAAGTCCGGCCACGTGCCGCCGCGGCCGTCGCACACCGACTGCGCGAACTGGTTGGGGTACAGCGGGCTCCCGCCGTAGCCCCAGTTGACGCACTGGAGCGCGCTCATCCACCCCCACGTCACCGGCCCCTGGCCGATCGGCGCGTTCTCGAGCGTGCTGTAGATCAGCAGATCGTCGTACGGGTGGCGAAAATTGAGGTCGATGCCCAGGTGCGGGCCCGACAGCGGTACGTAGACGCGCACGTCCTTGCGGAACGCCGGCACGCGCTTCGCCTGCTCCGCCGCCAGCCGCTCGAAGTGCTTCGGCCCGAAGTCGTCCCACGCGGCGACGTCGCCGGCGTAGAGATCGACGGACAGCACCCCCTTGCTCCAAGCGATCACGTCGACCTTCGGCTGCCCGGTGAGCTCCTTGATCCGGTCGATCGCGTTCGCCACGTTGGTGGCCTGGCTGTAATTGTCGCCGTGGAAGTTGCCGAAGGTGATCGCATACGTGCATCGACCGGTCGCCTCCAGCGCCTGCACAAAGCCGGTCTTCTGCGTGGTGCCCGGGTACGCGTCGCCGTACCCGTCGCGCCCGCCCGGGAAGAGCCACACGTTGCCGTTCTGCAGCGCCCCATGCACGAGCAGCACGGGCACCTCCCCGGGATCGCAGGCATCCTTGCCGGTCTTCGGCCCGTGCTGCAGCAGCACGAAACGGGCCTCCGGCCGGGTCGGCCCGACGGACGAGCACGACGGCGCCGACTTCGAGCCCACCTTCCCGGCGCACGCGCTCTTGTAATGAAGGTTGAATCCGTCCACGAGCTGCTGGTTCAGCGCGCCGAAGTAGGTCTGCAGCGGATAGGTGCTGTCCTCGTAGGTATCCTGCCAGCGAAGTTTCTGCGTCCGCAGATTGTAGCCCTCGGTGCGGTAGGCCTGGAGCCCCTCGAGTAGCTCGATCTTCCCCCAAGACCACGACGGCGGCGTGAGCTGGCCGACCACCCGATAATCATCCTTGTACACGTCGTCGGCCGGCGGATCGAAGTATCCGTCGAACGGCGCAGGGACGGCCTCCCCCGGATCGAGCAAGCTCCTGGCGATGGGCACGGCGTCGCCCGCGTCGCTCCCGCCGTCGGCCTCGTCGACGTCGCTCGCATCGTCGGGCGAGGCTGCGCAGCCGGCGGAAACCGCCAAGCCCAGGCCAGAGAGCGCTATGAACAGGTGCGACAGCGAGGACAGCAAACACCGCATGACACTTCTCCTCATTGTTTGGACGGGCGGGGACGTTAGTCGCGGGGCCCGGGGATGGTCAAGCGATTTCTTTTGCGCTGCAACATAACTCCGGCAACGCCGGACCGCATGAGCGCGAACAACGTTCATCCGACGATTTCGCGCCCCTCGGCGACACTGAGGCCACGAGCACCCACGCCGGGCTGGCCGCCCGCGCGCGTGCCTGGGGTCGCACGCTCGCCGTCACTCGGGCCACCTGCACACGCAGGGCGCAGTGTTTTGCGGTGCAAGATGCCGCGCTTGGCGTTGGCCGCGGATAAACGCCCATTAACGGAGATGAATGTTGCGGCGCAGCGAAGATGCGGACATGCGGCCCGCATGCGCTATGAGTTCCACGACCTGCAACGCCGCTGGCTGCGACCATCGACGCGCCTTCTCTTGCTGCTCCCACTGCTGACTCTCGCCTGCGAGGGCGACGATGGTGGCCGCGAAGGCGACGACACCCGCAATCAGGCGATCAGTGTCCCCGGTCCGGTCGATCCACCGAAAGGCGGACCCTGGCGAATACCTCCAGGGCATCGAGGGCGAGTTCATCCCGCGCGGCAAGTCGCTCGCGGTCGGTCCCGGTGCACACAACGGGTCGGCGGCGAGATCTCGCGGTGACGGCGCGCGTCGCGCGGACCCGCGTCATGCACACTCGGCACATGGACGTCCGAGGGAGGACCCTCGTCCTCACCGGACCTTCGCGCGGGTGAGCCGCGCGGTCGCCGAGGCCGGGCGGACGGCCCGCGGTGCGAAGGTGAGCAGCTCGGTCTCGAAGAAGACCGACCTCGTGTTCGACGACGCCGACCGTTCATGTCGCGGCCCCGCCTGGCACCTCATTCATTTCTCGCTCGAGGGCGTCGAACCACTCCCACCCGTCGACCAGCAACGCCCGCTCTGCGGGGGCCCAGCCGCGCTGGAGCGCCAGCTCGATGATCGCCCGCGCCATCCGCGGGCGGTGCAGATCGAGCGATCGCGCTCCGCCTCCGCCGCGCTGCCACACCTCACCCGACTGCGGATAACCGGCGCCTCGTCCATCGCCCTCGGCGAACGCCAGCTCCAGCGGCCCGCGACGACATCCGTCTTCGTAGGCCCGGAACACCTCGGCGCAGCGTTCGACTTCATCGTCGCCCCGCACGCGGTGCCGATGGCTCACCCGCCACAGGAACGTGCGCTCCCCGATCTGGAGGCGACGCATTGCACGTCCGCTCGACATGGATGCTCGCCACTTTACCACGGGTGGCCCGCGGTCGGAGACACGACGGCGCTGCGTGGCTGGCGAGCGGGTCGAGACGGGCCTCAGCGACCAAGCGGGCGAGCTGGTCGAGGAGCTCGGGGACGGATCACGGCGTGGCGAATCGCTTGGCCTGCGCCCGCAACTGCTCATACAGCCGCTCGCCCGGGGTCGGCCCCTCGAGCACCACGTCCGGTTGGCCGGGCAGGGCCTCATATACGTTCATGGAGGCCGTCGCCTCGTACCACTCGTGGAACTCGAGGACCTCGATCTGCCCGCCGCGCACCCGGAGCAGGCCCTCGCTGCTGGTGGAGGGCTCGTGTCCGCCATCGGCGCTCGTCCCCAGGACCATAACCTCGATGCGAACGTACCCGTCCGGCAGTCGCGGCATGGCGATCTGCCACGGCCGAGTGGTGGACCGGGCGGGAACCCGGACCTCGGGGCCGAGGACCGGGGGGAGAAGCTCCTCGCCGCGCCCATCGACGATCATCATGCCCGTGGCGAACACGAGGTCGCGATCGGTGTTGTTGGTGATCTCGGAGGTCGCGGCGGAGGCCGTGAACACGGAGCACATCACGAGGTCGGATTGTGCGCCGGTGCAGGCGTGCGCGAGCTTGAGGCTCGCCGCGCATAACGGCTCGTCGACGGGCTGGACCGGCGGGGGCTCCGGCGCCGGTCGCCGCATGCACGCAGCAAACGAGACGAGGATGAAGATCCCACACGTATCCGGGCGCCAGGACATCGCCGACCTACTTCCCACGGGGCCACGCCTATGGTCAATCGCCGCAGCTCACAGTCTCCGGCGCGCCAGCGCACGGGGGTCGCAGCGGCGGCTCGCGCACGCAGGCGGCGAAGAACAACGTCGCCAGTACGCCCACCGCGGCCAGTGCGGCGAAGGCCGCCGGGAACCCGGCCTGCCTACGCGGTCGTTGGCATCGGCGTGGCCCTCTGCGCGGTCGATGCCGTCTGGCAAGAGCTCGATAACGCTCGACGGAAACGCGGTTCCACGCCGATGAAGATTTAGAGCCCAAAGAGCGCCCGGACGGACGGAGGGCAAAGAGACTTCGGTGAAATCGTGCACAGGTAGCGCTAGGCCCCCCTACGGGCCCGTCCACGGCAGGACGCCTCGAAAAGAGCCAAATTCGCGACGAAATCGACACGCGCGACCTCAGAAACACCCCCGCTCGCCGAAAACCGCGGTCTCCAGCAAACGGGTGTTTCGAGAGGGATCGCGGGTGTCACGCGTGGGTCCGGAGTGAACCAGGATCCTCCGGTTCCGGCCACCACGCGGGCCACCAACCCAGGAGCCTCCTGGAGCGGGCCCCGTGCTCGCTCTCGGGCCCCAGCGCCGCCGCAGTCGATGCCGAGCTCGCCGGCGTCCTGGACCCCGTTGACGCCCAGGCCGACGGTGCATCACCCAGGGGTCGTCGTAATGTGCTCTGGCGTGTTCCGGTTGGGGCTGGCGGCGCTCTACATGCATTGCGAGCTGGTGACGACGCTGGCAGAGATCGATGTGCTGACGAAGGCGTCGCGGTCGATGCGGAGTATGATCGGGAAGGACGAACATATGGGGTGGATGGATGGCAATGTCTACGTCTGGGCGACGCGCCTTCGAGGGCGGGCGCTGGCAAGTCCGAAGCTGTGGGTGACGATCCAGGCCCGAGGAGCGCGAGCGGGGGGTGAAGGTCCCGGTCGTTGTCGCCATTGTAGTGGGCTGCCGTGACGTGCCTGTTCCCCATCGATTGAAGTCAGGGGGCCGGGCGCCGTCGAGCCTGGGGCCGCGCGCGGCGATGGACCGGGCGCGCGAAAACGTGTAGTGATGGGCTATGCCCATCGATGTCCGCGGCAAGACCGTCGTCCTCACCGGCGGCGCCGGCGGGCGCGGTGACGACGGGGTTCGCGGGGCTCGACCCGCAGAAGGCCGGGCCGGCGCTGGCGGCCGCGATCGAGGCGCTGCCGTGGGACGAGTTCGAGGCCGACCGCGACCTGCCGCCGCTGCGTGAGGCGCTTTACGCCCACGAGGCGGCGCACGGGATCACCGCCGCCCACCGCGCCGCGACTGCGCGCCTGCGGCCGCACGCGGCGCTGGGCCACGCGCACGGCCACGACGTCGAGGTCGAATGGACGGACCTGTCGCCCGACGGCCGCTTCTTCGCCACCGGGTCGTGGGTCGGCGACGACTACGACCGCGGCGGGGTGCTGCAGATCTGGGACGTCCGCGCCGGGCGCTGCGTGAACTTGCTGCGGATCCGCGGCGGCGTCGGCTCGCCCGACTACGGCGGTTGCATTCAGTGGCGCCCGGACGGCAAGCGCGTCGGTCTGGCGTTCGACACCAACGGGGTCGGCAGCTTCGACCCGTTCGCGCAGACGGGCGAGCCCGATTCGTGCGCCTACGTGACCGACGGGTGGAGCCGGCCGCCGTCGTGGGCGTGGTCGCCGAACAGCCGCGACGTCTACATCGCCTGCTGGGGCCCGAACCTGGCACTCGGGGCGATCGTGCCGCTGGTCGGCCGGCGCCCGCAGCCGCGCTGGTGCGAGTCGGCCGGCCGCGCCGACCCGAACGATCCGAACTCCGAGCCGCGACTGCGGCCGCTCGCGGACATCGACTGGTCGCACCCCGATCGCATCGTCGGCTACGACGGGGGGTCGCAGCTGTTCGCGCTCGACGCGAAGACGGGGAAGATCCTGTGGGAGCAGAAGGCCCATCCGCCGGTGTCGTTCTCGCCCGACGGCAGCGAGTTCGCGATGCACCCGGCGGGGATCGTCTATTACGACGCGAGCACGGGCCTGCCGAACGGGAAGTTGCCGATGCACGTGGGCGCGGAGTCGCTGATCTATTCGCGCGACGGGTCGCGGCTGGCGGCGATCGTTCACCCCGGGAACAAGTGGGGTGCGGAGCCGGGGATCTTCATCTACGACCGCGGCGAGTACCGCTACAGCCCCGACGTGCCGGCGCTGAAGGCGGGCGAGGACGAGGACGAGGGCGAGCGGTACGGCTTCTCGTGGCGACCCGACGGCCGCGCGGCGGCCATCTCGGCCCGCGGGCGGCTGCAGATCTGGGAGCTCGGCGACAAGCCGGCGCTGCTGCTCGACATCGAGGAGCCGAGCGGCGGGGTGGCGTACGGCGACGGGGTGCTGGTTAGCCACACGTCCAAGGGGCTGGCGTTCCTGCGCGAGCGCGACGGGGCGGAGATCGGCCGCTTCCACCCGGCGATCGAGGCCAGCGGCGAGAGCCCGCTGATGACGGACGGCGACGACTACGGGTCGACGTGGGACTGGAACCCGGCGTTCCCGCTCGACGGCGAACGCGTGGCGGTGGCGTTGCCGGAGGGCGTGGTCATCGGTCCGCCGGAGGCGAGCGCGACGGAGGCCGAGGTCGACGCCAAGATCGCGTGGGTGGTCGGGCGCAAGTGGGCGTGGCCGTGGCGCTGGGGCGAGGCGAAGGTGTGGCCCGACCCGGCGTCGGCGGCGACCGATCCGGCGGCGCCGGCGGCGTTCAAGCGCAAGTTCGCGAAGAAGGGCAAGGCGGCCGCGCCGGCGCGCGCGACCAAGGCGAAGTGGCCGCCGCCCGGAGGTTCGATCGACGACCTGGCGGCGTTCGCCGAGCAGGGCTTGCAGGTGCTCGACGACGCCCATCACGGCAACAACTACCGGCGAAAGCTGGTTGAGCCGTTGATGGTGCTGGGATTGTTCGATCGCGCGGCGGAGGCGATCGAGGGCCGCGGCAACTGGAAGGCGTGGAAGAACCCGTGGCAAGCGGCCCGGGCCCACGCGGAGGCGGTGGTGGCGGCGCTGGCGTGGCGGCAGGCCGGGCCGCCGTTGACCGACGTGCAGACGGGGACGCTGCGCCGCTGGCTGCGCGAGGCCGAGAAGCTGCTGACGAAGAAGGAGGCCAAGGAGCGCTCGCCGGCGCCGCCGAAGGCGATGATCGGCGCGGGCTGGGTGCTGCTCGGCGAGCAGGCGCACGGCGAGGAATTGCTGAAGGCGGCGATCGCCTCGGCCGACCCGGAGACGAACGCGGGCGAGAACCGGCGCGTGGTCGCGGAAGCGCTGGCGGCGGTCGGACGGATCCGCGACGCCATCGACGTGCTGGCCGACGGCGAGAAGGAGCCGTCGTGGACCGAGACGCGGCCCGCGTTCTCGGTGATCTGCCCGCGCGCCTCGGCGGCCGAGCTCAAGTACCTGATGACGAAGATGAAGGCGCGCGGCGCCCACAACGATGACGTGCTGGTCGAGCGCGGGATGCAGCGGCTGGTGGCCCTGAAGGAGTGGGACGCGGCGCGCGCGTGGCTCGACGAGTTCGACGGGTTCTCGACCTGGTCGGCGCACGTGAAGCTGGTGGAGGCGATCGCGGCCGCGGGCGAGCCGGCGCGCGCGGAGGCGATGGCAGGCGACGAGCTGGCGCCGAAGCACACCGGCTGCGCCGCTTTCTTGCTGGCGCTGGCGCGCGCGGCCCCGGTGCTGGCGAAGGGGCACCTCGAGAAGATCGCCAAGGCGGCGCCCAAGCTGCGCAAGGAGGGCCGCGGGGAGTTCTTCCGCAACCTCGCCGGCGCGGCGGCGCTGCTCGGGAAGCTCGAGGTGGCGGAGAAGCTCGAGAAGCAGGCGGAGTGGGAGCGGTTCGAGGTGCGCGTGGGCGTGCTGGCCGCGCTCGACCCGGCCCGCCGCGAATGGAAGGAGTGGTTCACGCGCGCCCGCGAGGAGCTGTCGAAGGACCGCAAGTCGATCCAGCTGCTGGCGGCGCTGGCGTCGCGCGGCGGGCTGACGGAAGTCAGCGCGACGCTGCTCGACCGGGCGATCGAGCTGGCGCGCGACGAGAGCTACCCGGACATCACGCTGCAGGAGGTCAGCGGGGTCATGGCCGAGCACGGCGACCTCGCGGGGGCGCACCGCGCCTATATGGCGATCAGCAAGGGCAAGCGCTCGTATCGCAGCCAGCCGCTGCTGGAGGCCTGCCAGGCGCGCGGGCTGTGGACGGCGGCGCTCGAGCTCCTGCGAGCGATGCCGCAGGACCTGGGCGGCGGGCCGCAGCGCGGGGTGGAGATGCTGCAGAAGGCGATCGGGCGCGAAGGGTTTTGAAGGACCAAGGGCGGTGATGCGCGAGGACAGGGGTCGCATGGACAACCATGAACCGCGCTGGCGGCTCGGGCTGGTGCTGCTCGCCGCCGCGGTGGTGGGCTGCCGGCCGCCTCCGCTCGAGACCGTGCACCGCGAGGTCCTCGCGCTCAACCTGCACAGCCGCGATCAGGCCCTGGCCGCGGTCATGGCCCAGCGCCGCCTGACCCGCATCGACGCGCCGCCGCCATCCGTTCCGACCTTCGCCATGCAGGCGAAGCTCTCGGGCATGTCAGGCGTGTCTCGCGTCAAGTAGCGGCGGCCGTCCACGAGCTCGCAGGGCTTGTTCGGGGCGTTCTCGCCGACGTTGAACACCGCGCCCGCACGGCCACGCCACCTGGTACAGCCTCCAGATCGACGAGACCCGTCGCGCCCTCACCTCCGCCCAGAGCGAGCACGCGCGCAGCGGGCCGAGGTCGACCAGCTCCGGCGGACGCATGAGCCAGGCGGGTCGCGCGAGCGCGTCGGCGCGGACGCGCGCGGGCCTCCGCGGGCGTCGCCGGCCCCGGAACGACACGGTCTCCGCCTCGTCGGGGCAGAGGTCCGGCGTGGGGCAAGGACGGGCGGCGATCGTCGCCGCCGAGCTGCGCCTGCTCGACGACACGGTCGCCGTCGAGTCGCTCACGGCGAGCCGGAACCGGAGCGGCGGTTCCGGTCGCGTGGTGGCAGCGTCGACAGGTCGACGGTCGCCTGCGAAGCTGCCATCATCACCACGCGAGCGCGGCGATGCAAAAGCAGGAGCAGACGCCCGGGGTCGGTGGAGAGGGCCCGAACAGCGTCGATGCGTACAACAACGAGGCGGTCGCGCTGCTCGAGGCGGGGCGCGCGGCGGAAGGGGAGCAGGCGCTCGTTCGCGCGCTTTGGCTCGACCCGCTGCACACGCATGCGCGCTATAACCTGGGGCTGCTGCAATGGCGACAGGGACGCACGAGCGAGGCGGTGTTCGTGGCGACGCTCGAGGCGATGCGGGATGACGGACAAGGGGATGCCCAGGAGGAGGCGCGCCGATTCCTCGGGTGGGTGCACGGCGAGCGCGGGGTGCCGGGTCACGCGGCGGAGCAGGCGCGGGGGCTGCTCCGAGGATTGGTGGCGCGGGCGACCGGGCGGGTGCCGCAGGAGCCGCCGGTCACGCTGCTCGCCTCGCAACGGATGGGGACGGTCCATGTTGTAAGAACGGCGGACGATGGCACGGTGGCGGTGTGCCTGGAGGCGATGGGGTCGCTGTATCGCTGGGACGGAAAGAGGCCGCTCGTTCCGCTGCCGGTGACCGGCGCGGAGGCGACGGCGATCGCGCTGACGCCGGACGGACGCGTCGCGGCGGCGGCGACAAAGGACCGGCGTGTGGCGGTGTTCGACGTTGCGGCAGTGAAGCGGCGGTGCGCGCCGATCCACGAGGAGGAGATCGCCGCGATCGCGCTGTCGGCCGATGGCGGCCGGTTGCTGACCGCGAGCGGGCGGATACTGTCGGTGTGGGAGACGAAGCGAGGGGAGCCGGTCGCCCGATGGCAGGGAGAGCGCGTGTTCACGGAGGCGTGGTTGTCGGCGTCGGGGACGGTCGCGGTCGCAGGGACGTGGGAGGGCTGTGAGGCATGGGACGTCGAGGCGAGGGCGCGCCGCTGGCAGCGGCCGGGCGAGGTGTTCGTGGTCGCGGCGGACGGGCGCTCGCTGGTGCTGCGGCAGAAGGCAGCGCGGGCGCTCGAGGTGATCGATGTCGCCAGCGGAAAGCGCCGCTGCGCGCGGACAGGGCACTGCGCCGACATCCATGATGTTCGTGTGTCGCGCGACGGGACGACGATCGTCACCGCGGGCCACGACAGGACGCTGCAGGCGTTCGACGGCTCGACCGGAGCGCGCCGCCGGTTCCTCCAGGACGACATTGACAGCACCACATACCTGCGGATCTCGCCGTCGGGGCGGTTCGTGCTGTATCAACGGCGAGACAGGTCGCTCGCGTTGTGGGACCTCGCGAGCGGGCAGAGCGTGTCGGTGGTCGGCGGATACGCGTGGATCGAGTCGGTCGTCGAGCAGGGCGAGGCGCTGCTGCTGCTGTCCCGCGAGGGGGGCGGGGTGCAACGCTGGCGGTGTGCGACGAAGCACGCGCGCGCCGTGGTCGCGTGCGCCGGAGCTCGCGTCATGGGACAGGTCGCGGTTCGCCGAGCTGCTGGGCGGGGCTGCGGAGGCGCTCGCGCAGGGCGATGCGGCGCGGGCGCTCGGGCGGTGGCGAGAGGCGCGGCAGATCGCCCGGCGTCACCCGAAGGCGATGGAGTTCGCAAGGGCGCTCGCGCGTCGGCTCGAGCGGGTCGGACTCGACGGGCTGTGGCCGGAGACGACGCTCACGGGGCACACGCGCTCGATCGGAGCAGTCGAGGTCGTCGGGGATCGGTTGGTCACGGCGGGGCGAGATCAAACGATCAGGGTGTGGTCGCTCGCGGACGGGCGCTGCCTGTCGACGCTGCCGGTCGAGCCGGAGGTGGTCGACTGTCTGGGGAGGTCGGGCGAGCGGGTGTTCGCGGTCGTCGGGCCGCACGACGGGGCGCGGTCGCTGGTTGATGTGTCCACAGGGACGTCGACGCCGCTCGAGGGGGTGACGGAGAGGTGCGGAAAGCTCCTGGTCGCGCGCGACGGGTCGTTCGCGCTGATCATGTGCGCGAGGGCGATCACCGGGATCGAGCTGCCGTCGGGGCGGCGCCGCTTCAGCGTCGCGGGGGCGCGAGGGGCATTCGAAGATCTGACCGTCATGCCGGACGAGCGCGTGGCGGTCTACACGACGTCCGGGCTGGTCGGGGGCTTCGATGCGAGGACCGGGGAGCACGTCTTCTTCGCCGAGGAGGGTGACGCGGGGGGATCGTTCCTGACGGTATCGCCGGGCCGTGCGCGAGGGGTTGCACGAGGACGCGCGAGCGGCCGCCCGCGGGGCCGCCGAGGCGCTGCTGGCGGCCGTACACGCGCTGGCGTTCGCCCAGGCGCGGTCGATGGCGATCCTGACGTGGGACCCATACGATGTCGCGGATGTGATCGCGACGATGGACGCGATCGGCACGGAGCTGATCGCGCTCGCGGACGGAGTGAGCGACGCGGCGCTCGAAAGGCTGCAGCGGGCGCTCGAGAGCGGGTGAACACCCGACGTCGCTCCGGAGGTGCGCCGTCGCGGCGAGGGCCCCATGCAGGACGCTCTCACGCTGGGCGGGAGTTGTCCACGGCACCACGCGTGCGGTGGACACCGCACTAGTGCTCCGACCGTAGCGTAGCGATCAAAAACCATGCGCGAATTTGCGCTCTGTCCGAGATTCTGATCTACGGGTGCCATGAGGCGGAAGAAGCCACGACCCCGGTTCCCCGGACTCAAGCTCAAGGACGAGGATCGAGAGCTCCTGCGGCGAAAGGCTCGGGAGCGGCAAACGGAGCGGACCTGGAAGCGAATACGCATGCTGCAGATGTTGGACGAGGGGAAGTCGCTGGCGGCGACGGCGGCAGCGGTTGGATCGGCGGTCCCATCCGTTCGGCGGGTTGGAGAGCGGTATCTCGCCGCGGGCGTCGAAGTCGCGCTCAAGGACGCGAAGCGGCCGATCCCGCCGCGGAAGCTCGACGCTCGGCAAGAAGCGGCGATCGTCGCCATGGTCTGCGGGCCACCTCCCGAAGGACGCGCTCGGTGGACGATCATGCTCATCGTCGAGGAGTGCATGAAACGCAAGCTCGTCGAGCAAGTCGGCCGGGAGACGATCCGGGTGTTGTTGAAGAACCACGCGCTCAAGCCGTGGCGGGAAAAAAATGTGGTGCGTTCCCCAGATCGACGAGGAGTACGTCGCACGGATGGACGACGTCCTCGACACCCTGGCGCAACCAGCCGACGCGTCGGAGCCGGTCGTCGCCCTGGATGAACGACCGGTCGTACTTCGAGACCCCGCTCGACCTGGCCGGCCAGCCTCACCTGGCCGCATGGCTCGCCAGGACTATGAATACGTGCGGCGCGGAACCGCAAATGTCTTCTGCATCGTCGAGCCCAAGGCAGGACGCCACCTGACCTACGCGACGCCCAACCGCACGGCGAAGCAGTTCGCTCGGGCTCTCCGCAAGATAGCCCAACGATATCGTTCGGCGCGGACGATTCACCTCGTCATGGACAACCTCAATACCCACCGCCAGAACTCGTTGTGCATGGCCTTCGGCGATGATGCGGGGCGCGAGCTATGGAGCCGCTTTACCGTGCACTATACTCCCAAGCACGGGAGTTGGCTCAACCCTGCTGAGAACGAGGCGAGCTTGTGGTCACGTGAATGCCTTGGACGTCTCCGGATCGGCTCTCTCACCGAATTGCGCCGTCGCACGTCCTTGTGGAACAAGGACGCCCACCGGCGACGGCGGAAGATCACTTGGCGGTTCACCAAGGAGCAAGCCCGAGCGGTGTTCAAACTCGACCAGATCTCTACGTCGCGGTCGGAGCACTAGCCTCGACGCTGTCCGAGCCGGCCGACCAGCGTCGACTCCGCGAACACCACGGCCCGTACCACGCGTCCACTCGCAGCGCGGGGTCGGACGGGCTACCTTCGGGCCCCTGGGAAGAGCGCTCAGGTCGGAGTTCCGGCTATATTCTCGCTATCATGGCGAACGAACATGCCTTGGCGCGCGATATCCGGCTCCTCAAGATTTACGCGCTCGCATCCACCGTGGTCACGATCGCCCTCGCGGTCACCGTTTTGCGCTGCCGCGAGCAGCAGCATATTGCTCGACTCGCGGTAGAACGGCTCGATATCGTCGAGCCCGATGGCAAGGCGGGGTACGTGCTGGCCAATCGCGCGCGCGTGCCCAACCCCGTTCTGGACGGCAAGGAACTCGAACGCCACGGGCTCCCCTTCAATAGCATGATCTTTTTCAACGATCGTGGCGACGAGAACGGCGGCCTCTATTTCGACAGCAAGACCGAACCGGATGGGAAGTACGTAGCGGCCGCTGGATTGAAGTTCGACCAGTATCGTGGCGATCAAATCATCGGGATGACCTACGACGAGGAGAACGGCAAGCTTGAAGCGGGATTCCGCGTTTGGGAGCACAAGCTCAGCGGCTCCGAGTATCACCGGCTCCTCGATGCCGCGAAGGCCATGCCGCCGGGCCCCGCCCGCGACGCGAAGATCGAAGAGGTGCGCATGCAATGGGGCGAAGAGCGCCTGTTCCTCGGCCGCCACGCCGACGGAGTCGCCGAGTTGGTGATCGCGGACCGCGATGGTCACCCACGCATACGGCTTGCCGTCGACGACGCCGGCCACCCCCGAATCGAACTGCTCGACGCCCAAGGCCGTGTACTCAAGGCCATCGACGGCACGGAGCCATCAGGCCACGGAGGTACCGCGCACTGAAGATCGACCGCCTCCTCCACACCGAGCTCGCCCGCATCATGCGCGCCCCCTCGCCCGGGGCGCTGACGGACGGGCTCCTGGCTACGTCGAGGTCGGCGTCGTCATTCCGCCGCGTGCGGCCCTGGCGGGTGCGGCGGAGGGCCCGGACGAGCATGAGCAGGGAGGCACCGATATCAGCAGACCGAGGACGAGCCCGGCGATCGGGTCGCCGAGCGGCGAGGCGCCGGCGTTCACCGGGCGGCTCACCCACGGGTCTTCTGGCAGGTAGCGCACCGCGACCTTCCTCGACGCGCGGGCGGCGTGCCAGTCGTCCTCGGGCAGCGCCGTCCACAGGCCGTCGCGGCCGGTCCCGTCGCGGAGTGTGTACGTCTCCGCTGCGCCCGGGAGCGTGAACGCGTACTGGACCTCATACGTGGTCCCCATGTTGCGCGACGTCATCACCCGCGTGTCGAGCACGTCGGCCTCGACGATGCCGCCGCCGCTGCGCAGGCGCACTTCCGCGACGGTGTCGACGACGCCGAGGTAGGTGATCGTTCCGCCGATCAGCACTCCGACGCAGAGCCGTTGATGTTGGTGAAGTCATGTGCACGCGGCGCTAGATCCCCCTACGGGCCCGTTTACGGTAAGGCGTCTCGAAAAGAGCCAAATTCGAGACGAAATCGAGACGAATTTTTGAGACAACCGGGAGATCGCGCCGTCGCGCATCAGGGCCTTCCAAGCACCCTAGACCCCCCGCTTGACCAAGCTTTCAGGTCGCCGGTCGCCGGGCCGTCGAGACAAGCGGAGTAGGGACGAAGCGGGCACGTTCGAGCGACGGGCGACATCACGCTCGCTGGTGGACACTCGGTGGATGGCCAGGGTCAAGCGCTCGACATGAGCCAGAGGACAGGCGGCTCCTCTTGCGCCGCCGACGACTTGCCCGAACGCGGCGTGCAGTAACCTGTCTCTTCACGCAGCCGTCGAGGGCGTGCTGGGTGCCCAGGGGCGCCAGTCCCGCCAGCGAGGAGACATACTCGCCGACGGGGACGTGAAGCGACCCGGCGCTGGCCACGCGGGCGAAGGGCGAGGTGCTGGTGGCGGCGGTGGTCGACGCGATGCTGGCGGGCATCGCGGCGCTGCGGACGGCGGCGCTGCCGGTGGCGACAGCGCCGCTGTGGCGACGCCCGCGATCGTATCAGGCCGCCGACGACGGGCAGGACGTCCCCGGGCGCGTCGTCGACCGCGTCCGCGTCGTCGAGCGTCGCTCCCGACCCTGGTTCTCGTCGACGTCAGCGGCACAGGCAGGACATGAAGCGGTGGAACAGCCGACGGTCGCCCCTCCGCGACGGTGAATTCGTCCGAGCCGTTGACGCCCGTCGACCGGCGCGAGGGCGCCCCGATTCAGCGAACGTCCAGAGCCGATCTGGTGCTATCGTGCCGTCAGATGTGCTTGCGCCCAGTCCGCGAAGGACGTGAGCGGAATGCCGATTTGAGCGCCTTTGTGGGGGAGAAAGATGGGGGTAAGGGCGGCGGCGGCGGCGGCAACCTACCGCCGATGCAATTCAAGCCATGACGTGCTTCGCCGCGAATCGGTCGAGCTCGACGTCGGAGGGCGGTGCGGAGGACAGCGCGGCGCCCGACATGGGCCCGCCGCCCGACTTGGGGGAAGTGCAGCCGAGCGTCCGCACACGCGACCGGCTTACCTGCCCTGCTGCTCGAGGAACGCGAGCGCTGCACGGTCATCGACCTCGAAGTCCGCCGGCCGGTGCCCGACGGTGCGGCGCAGGAGCTCGGCTGCCTCCGCGCCGTAGGCCTCGACGACATCGAACGACAGCCAGAGGGCCGGCCACGGCGGCTCGGTGCCGAAGATGGCATCGATGAACTCGAGCACGGACTTCGCGTCCCGCAACGACGGGTAGAGCCATACCACTGCATCGCCTGTCCCCTCGACCTCTTCCCGCATCAGGTCGGCTTTCAGCTCTTCGGCGATCGACGGGTCACGAGAGAGCGCGAACGCGACACGAGCGCGGACTCCCGGAGATCGGTCCCGCAGCCGCGCGAGGAGGGGCCGGGCCTCGGCGAGTTGGCGAGCGAACGCGTCCTCGGACAACCCGGAGACCCACGCGCGCAGCGCCCACCAGAACGGGTCCGTCACAGTGTCCGCGCCCGTGTAGAGTTCCCACGTGTCGCCCTCGATCGGCTCGACGAGATCGAACAGGATCCCGCCCGAGTCGTCGTCGGTGTCGAGCGCCGTGAACTGCCCGGGGCTCGTCAGCACGTCGAGGCAGAACGCGAGCCCCTTCGTCCCCGCCCAGAGGTCGACGAGCCCGCTGCCACGACCGACCCGCCACGTCTGGAGCGACTCTCTGCGGTTGTCAGTGCGGGTGCGCTCGAGGACGAACGCACGAAGCAGCTCTTTGATGACGTCGAGATCCTCCGGCGGGTCGTCGCGCTCGAGCTCTTCGAGCACCGCCGCGAGGCGCGACCGCAGCGGCTCGCGCTCCGCCCGGAACGCGGTCGGACGCAGCACGCGATTGCCGATCTGCGTCTCTTCCTTGGTCCGTATGGACCAGGACGTAGCGAGAATCTCCCAAGCGACGTACGGAGGGGCCGTTTCCGGATCGTCGGTTTCCGGATCGTCGGGAAGATGGTTGCGGGCTCCGTGCAGCTTTCGTCGTGTCGCGGGGGTCCAGGTCAGTGTCATCGCGCGCAACGTAACGGTTCGAGAATCCGACAGTCAACGCTAATCGAGCCCGTCCCGCGGGACGGAGTCGGAAAACATGGAAGAGCGGATTGTGGCCCGTCGAAAGGGCCGTCGCGGAGCTGATCAAGTAGTACTAGCAATGCTGCACTACGCGCAGGCGTACACGGTCGCGGTGGCGCTCGACCTTGGGCTGTCGTTCGTCGACGTCGTGTTCCTACTGGCGATCTCGGGGGTGCTCGGGGCGGTGCCGATCGCGATCGGCGGACTCGGCGTGCGCGAGCTGTTCTTCGCCCTCGCGGTTCCCGTTGCTCGGTAGCTCGGCCGGGGCGGGGTGAATTTCGGGCTCGGCGTGTTCCTGCTCATTCACGTGCCCGTGACCGGGCTTGGATTTGTCAGCTGGCAGATTGCGCCGCCGCCGCTCGGCGAGCCGTCACAGCGATGACGGCGAGGGCTTCTCTGCGATGACGCGCTGCCCGGCGGCGGTCACGGCGGGATGACGTCGAGGTCGAGGCCGCCGGGATACGCGTAGCTGACGTACTGGCCGTAGCCGTAGACCTGGACGCCGAAGGGGGCGTCGCCGGTCAGGGTGTGGTCGCCGTCGCCGTCGTTGGCGAGCAGGACGCGGGCGACGGAGAAGCCGGTGGCGCCGATCGCCTGGAAGTCGGCGACGGGTTGGCCGTCGAGGACGACCTCGGCCCCGGTCGGGGCGATGATGTTGACGAAGTTGCTCTCGTAGTTGGTCGGGGCGTGGAACGCGTAGCTGCTGCGGTACTGCTCGATCGGGACGGCGATCGTCATCGCCGGGTCGCCCGCGCCGCCGCCCCCGGCTTCCTGGCTGAGGAGGTACTCGCTGACGGCGATCTTGAAGTTCGCGGAGACCTTGAAGTTTTCGTCGGTCTGGAGCTCGGCAAAGTCGCCGGCCTTGGCGAGCGCCGCCGGGGCGCCGTCCTGCGGCGGGTCGTAGGTCAGGGTGGTAGCGTCGGCGGTGGCGACGATACGGACCATCCGCGCCTTGACGACCGGGGTCTGGTTCGCTGCCTTCACCAGCGGGGTGGTGACGAGGTAGTCCCTGGCGAGGTTCGCGGTCGGGAGGTTGAGCTCCACGAGCGGGTCGCAGCAGCAGGCGTCGAACGGGACATACGTGCAGTTGTGGGCGCCGAGGACCATCACCGGCTTGTCGGAGGCGACGCGGGTGCCGGTGATGTCGGCCTTGTCGGGCATGTCCGGCTCGCCGCCGCCGACGCCGGACATCACCTGCAAGACGTCGCCCGCGTCGAGGACCGCCATGCCGGTGCCGTCGGCGGCGATGCCCCCGCCGGCCTTGATGATGCCGCCGGTCGCCGAAGGGGTGACGTTGATCGTGGTGCCGTCCTCGCGGGCAACGACGACGTAGACGCCGGGGTTGGCGTTGAGGGTGTTGCGGGCGATCGCTACTGTGTCGGTCCCGTAGGCATTGCTCGGCATCAGCAGCGAGGCCTCGTTGAAGGCGCTCTGCAGGCCCTGCTTCTTGTACTCGAGCGGGGTGTACTGATGCACCGCGACCGGGCGTGTCGAGCGGATCCGATAGGCGCCGTCGGCGACGATCTGGCTCGCACTGATGCCCTTGAGCTCGAGGACCCACGGCAGCGGGATCACCTCGCTGCTGTTCGCGGGGACGAGGATGTCGACGACCGGGTCCGCGCCGCGGGTGATCGTGACATCGGCGTCCTCGGCGGAGAGGTTCGAGACGGCGACCGCGAAGGTGAAGGCCGTCTGGACGGCGCTCGGCGTGACGACCGAGTAGAACTCGCAGCCGAGGTGGCTGGCGCCGAGCGAGGCCGGGGCGCACGCACCGACGCACTCGCCGGCGTCGCAGGTGAGGCCCTGGACGTCGTCGCAGAAGCTGTCGACCCAGCCGCTGCCCTCGGCGTCGCACTTCGAGGCGACGTTGCCGTCGCATACGCCCTCACCGGGGACGCACGCGACGCAGCCGAGGTCCGGGGCGCAGTCGCTCGGGCAGGTCTCCTCACTCTCGAAGCCGCCCGCGCCGTCGCAGACCTTGGCGACTTCGCCGTCGCAGACGATGGTGCCCTGCGCACAGGGCGGGTCACCGGTTGAACTGCCGGTGTCGCTATCGCTGCCGCTCGAGCTCGCCGTCGCGGTCACTGGGGCGGTCGTCGTCGGGTCGGTGGTGCCCGGGTCGGTGGTGCCTGGGTCGAAGGTACCGCCCCCCGTCGGGACGGTCGCCCCAGTGCTCGTCGAGCCCTGCGTCGAGCTTGCGGCCGTGCCGTCGCCCTCTGCGCCGTCGTCGGGGCGAGCCCCGCCGCATCCGTGGCTAGAGAGGCCGAGGACCCACAAGAGAGAGAGGACTCGTGGATGGCTGGGGCGAAGGAGGCTCGACATGGTGGTGAGGGGATGGACGAGCCACGGCGCCAGACATGGACCAGGCTGTCTCACCGCAAGGACGCATCGAGGGGCTCGACCGTCTCACCAAATTGTTGGGCCCCTGAACCTGTCTCATGGACGACGCTGGAGGTCGCGGCCCGCGCTGCCTGTCGAGAAGCTGCCGGAGAAGGTGCCGGGGGGTCGACATAGCGGATGGGGAGAACGCGCGCTTCGGAGGTCGCGGGGACGGGCGCGGTGGCGGCGGTACAGCTTGCGGGCACTCCGGGCGCGGTCGATCCGGGCTGCCCCCGGCTCTCGAGGCGATCGGGAGACGCCGGCCCCGACTGCCCGCGCATGGATGTGCGCTTCATCACCCCCTCCTCGGCTCTCCCCTGGCCCCCCACGTCCGTGCGAACCTTTTAGCCGCGCTCGAGCACTCGTCGAATGGTGACGTTGATGGTCGCGGCCGCGATCGGCGCGGTGATCGTGATCGGCATGGGGCTGCTCGCCCCCTCAGCGCAGCATGAAGCGCCGTGCGGCGATCAGCTCGTCGATACCGTGTGGAACACGGACGCGCGGGCGGCTTTCGCGCGACAGTTCGCGGCGGTCGCGCCTGAGCGCAGCGCGGCCACGCTCACCTCGATCACCTCGCTGATCGCGCACTGGACCGATGCGTGGCGGCTCCAGCGACGTTCCGCCTGCACGGCAGGGGCGGCGCGAGCCGCGCGGGTAAGCTGCCTCGATCGACAGCTCGGAGAGCTCCGCGCACAGCTCGCCGTGTGGGAGAAGGCCGACGCCAGCGTCGTCGATCACGCGACCGCCGCCGCTGCCGCCCTGCCCAGCCCGGCCGAGTGCGTCGAGGCGCGCACCACAACCTCCCCGGCATCGGCCTCGCTGCTCGCGTCCACCGCGATGGTCGACGCACTCCAGCGGTCCGGGCGATGGGAGGAAGCGAGGGTTCACGCGCCTGCGGTGCTCGCGCAGGCCGAGCGCTCGACCGAGCTGGCGCCCAAGGCCCTGGCGATGCTGGCGGTCGCCAGGGTCGAGCTCGATGTGCACGCGCGAACCGCGGCGCGCGACCATGCGATCGCGGCAGCCCGCGCGGCGAGCAACGCGCGAGAAGACGACCTGCTCGCTGGAGCACTGCTCGTCGAGGCCGCGGCCCTGATCGACGACCACCGCGCCGCGGACGCGCTCGGCGTCTGCGATGCGGTCGAGGCGTTCGCCGCGCGCGGGCTCCCCCGTAGCGAGCGCATCGAGATCGTGCGCGCCGACGCGCTACTCCAGCTCGGGCGAACCGATGAGGCGATCGTGCACTATCGGCGCGTGATCGCGCGGCTCGCGGTCGCGGCCGCACGTGATCCGGCTCGTCGCCTCGCCCTCGCCAGCGCCATCGGCTCCCTCGGCTCGGCGCTCGGCAAGAGCGAACGGATCGCCGAGGGTGCCGTCGAGCTCCGTCGTGCGCTCGAGATCGAGGAGGCGGCGCTCGGGCCACAGCATCCCGAGGTCGGCCGAACGCTCCACGACCTGGCGATTCTCGAGCGTGAGAACGGCGATATCGAGGACGCCGAGCGTCACTTTGGTCGCGCGCGCGCGATGTTGGCCGTGATGCCGAGGCGCGAACCGCCGCCGAGCAGGCGCTGGCCGCCTGGACGCGCGCGCACGCCGAGCCGCCGGAGCGCGCCCACGCGTGGGCGATCCTGGCCGACATCGAGGCCCGCGGTGGCGATCGCCGTCGCGCCGTCGCGCTCGCCCACAAGGCGATGGCTGCGCTCGCCGACCGCGAGGGCGAGCCGCACGCGGCGATCCGAGCTGTCCTGCACGCTCAACTCCAGCGGTGGTCGCGCTGACCATGCGTACGCTCGCCCTCCAGCTCGCCGCGCGTACCGGGCACACGCTCGCTCCCGGTAATGTCACCGAGCTCGCCGCCCAGCTCGAGGCCGCCATCACGGCGACGCGCACGAAGTGGCCGGAGCTGGCGATCCGCCACGAGCTCTGGCTCGACGCCCTCGCGCCGTGGCTTGACAGCGAGCCCGACCTCGTCGCCGGGTTCGCGCAGCTCGCGGTGTCCGACGTCTACCTCGTGGGTGCGTGCCTCGCGGGGGACAAGCCAGCGCTGGCTATTCTCGAGCGGCTGACCCGCACCGCGACCACACGCGTGGTCGCCCGGCTTGGCGGCCACCTCTCCGTCGAGGACGTCGTGCAGGAGCTGCTGATGAAGCTCGTCGTGGGCGATTCGAGGAAGCTCGCAGGGTTTGGTGGTCAAGGCGCCCTCGCGGCATGGCTGCGGAGCTCCGCCGTGCGCACCGCCATCAGCCTCGGGCGCAAGCGCCAGGAGCTCGCTATCGAGGACGAGACTCTTGAGGCGATCGCAGACGAAGGCGACGATCAGGCGCTCGCGTTCCTCAAGACCAGCTACCGCGACGAGTTCAAGCGTGCGTTCGCGGCGGCCCTCGCCGAGCTCAGCAAGCGGAGTCGTACGCTGCTCCGCCTTCAGATCATCGATCAGCTCACGCTCGAGGAGATCGGTACGTTCTACCGCGTGTCGCGCGCGACCGCCGCGCGCTGGCTCGCCGAGGCCCGGGCCGATCTGGTGAATCGGACCCGCACCCGGCTGATGACCTCGCTCGGCCTTCCGGCCGAGGAGCTCGGCCAGCTGATGCGGCTCGTCGCCTCGAACCTCTACGGAACGCTGCCAAAGCTCCTCCGCCAGACCCACGGCGGGGATGAGTCGGGGCAATAGGTTCAGGGCCCAACAATTTGGTGAGACGGTCGAGCCCCTCGCTGCGTCCTTGCGGTGAGACAGCCTGTCCACGTCTGGCGCCGTGGCTCGTCCATCCCCTCACCACCCGCGAACCGCGCCCCAGCGAAGAGCCCAGGCGATCTGAAGCCCACCATGTCGAGACACTTCCTCCTTCGCTCCCCCGTCCTTGCCGCCGCTGCCATGACGGTGGCCGGCTGCTCCAAATCGACCGCGGAACCGAGCAGCTCCGTCGTCCAATCGACCGCGGAACCGAGCGGCTCCGTCGTCCAATCGACCGCGGAAACGAGCAGCTCCGTCGTCTTCGAAGTCAAACCGGACCATCAGTACGTGAAGTTGGATCCCGCGTCCGTGCAGCTTTCGGGGACGCCGGTCGTGGCGTTCTACAAGGACGGGGCGGAGTACGACTACTCCGTCATGCTCCACAATGGGCCGGTGGGCGCGAAGCTCACGTGCGCCAACTACAAAGAGGAGATCGAGAAGAGCTCCGTCTTCGTCCCCGTCTCCGGCAAGAGTCCCGCGCGCCCGAAGGACGTGAAGACGCTTATGGACATCCGGGGCGAGATCCACGTCACGAAGTCCGGGCAGCCGCCCGTCCATAGCGGCGGCATACGGGGGGTCGTCGTGACGTTCACGAAGACGAGCGACGCGGCGATGTCGGGCACCATTTCTCTCCCCGCGGCGAGCGCCGCGGCAAAGAGCCTCGCCGGCACGTTCAACAACGCCATCGTCTGCGAAGAGTAGTAGACGCCAACCCGACCGCTGCGTCGCCGCCGGACGGCCCGAGCTGGCGGCCTCGCTCGCCCAGGGCCTCCGCGTGGACATCCTTGCCCTCCATGTCCTTGACGATGATCGGCGAGACGACGTCGATGCCCGAGTAGTTGAGCTTCGTCGTGATGCCGGGCAGGCTGTGATCAGCCGACGGAGATGCTGAAGTCGGTCCCTGACACGCCGCCTGCCGCGCGTGGCCCGGGCAGGTGTTCGGGAGATCGATGTCGCAGAACGGGAGGCAGCAGCCGGGCGCCCTCGGGTCGCACTCCGTCGCGAGGTCGGGTGCGAGACAGGCGAGGCCAGGGTCGCAGACGTTGGCGCTCGGCACGAAGGGGGTGCTCAGCCCGCGCTCGCGGAGGAACGCCTGGTCCTTCTCGCGCTCCCGGGGTCCTCCTCGTCGTGGGTGACGACGGCCAGCCGGCGCCCGCGACGGAGCCAGCGCAGGGTGACACAGACGGTGATCCGGCGGGCCCACACCTCGAGCAGCCCCTGGCAGGTGTAGGTGCGTGCCGACTCGAGCAGCTCGATGAGGGCGGACTGCGAGACGTCGTCGGCGTCGGTGCCGGAGCCGAGGAGCGCCCGTGTCACCCGGCGCGCGACCGGCAGGAGCCGGCGGGCGAAGCTGGTCCCGGCCTGGCGGTCCCCGGCCCTCGGATCGACGACCGGGTCTTGTCGTCTTGCACGATGGGCTAACGCAGCTTCTCTCGAAGCCGATCCTCGAGAGCCCGCAGGATCTTCTCAGCCGCGATGCCGCGCTCATGGGGCTCCTCGATCGCCTCAGCTTCGGCGAAGAGCTCGACACCTTCAGTGCTGGCGATCGACGCCCACCACGGGCGGTGCTGCACGTCGATCACGACGGCAATCCGGTCGCCGTCCAGCGCTTCCGCCAGGAGGCGCAGCTCTGGGCGCAGATCGATGCCGTGCAGGCCCTCAATCCCGCCGAAGTTCAATGTCCGCGCCTCAGCCTGCGCGGCTGCGATCGAAGGTCTGCGCGACGAGGTCGCGTGCCTCGTCGTAGGAGCCGCGTAGCCCCGGGCCCCGGTTGTTCACCTCGAACACGACGCGTCCGTCTTCCGCGCGGACCTCTATCCGGACGGGCGTACCAGCCTTGCAATGCCGGTTTGCGCGGCGAGGCGAGGCCGTGGCGAAGGTGCTTGACAAAGCGGCCATGGTCGTCGAAGAGGCTGGGCATGGCCATCGAGTTCATGGTGATGCCGCTCAGCCGCTACATCGCTGGTGACTTCATCTCGCCCGCGATGCGCATCGCGTGGGACGCGGGCTTGCCTTACTCGCTGATCGGGCCTCACGGCATGCGACAGATCCCCCAAGACACTCCATTCGGCGGTGCGGACGCATCCGCCCGACGCGAGGCCATCCTGGAAATGCTGCTCGGCGACCTGCGCGCCCTTCCCGAGATCGGAGACGCATCGTGGGACGAGAGCTCCGTCGCGGAGCCCGCCTTCCACCGCGTCGACCCGGGGTCGTACGAGGCTCTGCTGGAGGATGCGGCGCGACCCAAGAAGCGCGGCCTCTTCGGCATCTTCGGCACCGGGCCCTCGGCAATGCTGCATCTGGGAACGACGCTCCTGCTTCCATGCGACTTCGCCGCGACGATCGAGATGACCTCGCCTTTCGTGCGGCGAGTGGGATCGACCCCGCGGGCGCTGAAGGAGCTGTCGAACAGGCCGTGGTCGGCAAGGGCGGCGAGCGCCGTCGAGACGCTCCGCACAGCGCTCCAGGATGCGGCGCGCCGGGGCCTCCCCATGATCGTAGACCAGTGACGATTACGCGCGGAGTCGTCCCCGAGCATGTTGAGCCCCAGCACGAACCACCCGAGGGCGACCGCGCCCGCGGCGAGAATCGTATCCCGGAGGACAGCTCCGGCGGCGCCCCCGACCCCGGCGAGAACATCGGCGACACCGGCTGCGGCTGCCACGGCGCCCCCGGTGCGAGCGGTCTCCCGGCCCTGCTCGCCGCGCTGCTGCTCCGCCGCCGGTCGCGGCCGCGCTGACAACGGTCCCGACGACTCCGCGCAGGCCGTGCCCGCTCTGGTAATCGTGCTCGGGATTCACGGTCGGCACCTCTGTCTTTTCGGACAGCCTGCGCACGAAGTCGACGACCTGGTCGCGCTTGTCGTGGGGAACCCAGCGGTCCGTCAGGGCTCCCCAACAGTTTTTTTGTCCGGACCAGCAGCCGAGCGTCTTTTACGGCTGGCAGCGTCACCTGTTCGAGCACGGCGCGGCGGCCTTCGGGGAATCTCGCAAGCGCGTCGAGACCAGCCGGGAGCAGGAGCTGCTCGCGGAGAACGAGCGGCTGAAGGCCCGTCTGGCCCGCAAGGACGCCAATGCGGGGCGGGTCGGCCTTGCGGCCCTCGCGTGGGACCTCGGGCTGTTACGGGCGCTCGCTACGGTAGCCGCTCCACGAAGCGGCTCAGCAGGACACGCACGCCGGCTTCGCCGAAGTCGATCTCCAGCTTTGTATCAGCGCCGCTCTGCTCTTCGCGCTGGACGACGCCCTCTCCGAACTTGGGATGCTTCACGCGGTAGGGGCTCCGCGGCGTGCGCTCCGCAGCCGCCAGGCGGACTTCGAGCGTGGCCTTCGCCATCCACGCTTCGAGCGCCCGGCGCTCGGCGTCCGTCGGCTCCGACCCATGGAGGTGCCGCTCCACGACCTCGTCCAGCCAGTCGGCCACGGGCAGCGACGTCCGGCTCTGGTCGTCATCCGGGTACACGACGATCCGCGCCGCCGCCGCGCGTCGCTCGACGCAGATCCATTCATGTCCATCGCGGCCCAACGGCACGAGCGACGCCGGCACGCCAGCCTCCGCCGCCTCGTCCCGGAGGGAGGGAAGCTGCGCCAGATCGAGATCATACATGCCGAAGACGTCGGCGTCGCTGAACAGGAGCAAGATGGCCGGATCGAAGCGCAGCCCGAGCTCCCGCTCCACGCCCGCGACGGCCTCGGCGTCGAAGGACACGACGATCTCCGGCGTCGCAACGACGTCCGAACCGCGCTCGGCGGCGATGAGCGCGAGGTAGGCACGCTTGGCTGCACCCTCGATGAGGTGAGATCGTGGTAGGTCGGTCATGGCAGAGGCAGCGGGGGCGGTACCGCGACATCGTTCTCCATCGGCGCGGCGCTCGATGCAAGCCCCCTGCCGGTGCGCGCACTGCAAACCTGCTCTCGAGGCTACGGGGACGCCGTGGCGGCGGACAATGGCCGTCATGAGCGGGAGGACCCTTCCGCGGACGCCGGAACGTATGTCAAGCGTCGGACGTGAATCCGCTCGCCCGCGGCGGGCAATCTCAGCGGCGCCAGTGGAGCAACCTTGGTTCGCCTGTCAAGAGGTCGAAACCGTGCATCTGAAACGCCGGTTCCACTTCGACCTGGATTCAGGCCCAGGAGGGAGCTCCAGACAGGAGTCCGTGGGAAATTTTGGTGAAATCATGCACAAGCAGCGCTAGGCCCCCGTGCGGGCCCGTTTACGGTGGGAGGTCTCGAAAAGAGCCAATTTCGCGACGAAATCGACACGCGCTCCCTCAGAAACACCCCCGCTCGCCGAAAGCCGCGGATTCTCCATCAGTCGGGTGTTTCAAGAGGGATCGCGGGTGTCACGCGTAGGTCCGGAGTGAACCAGGATCCTCCGGGTTTGGCCACCACACGGCCACCAACCCGGGAGCCTCGCGGGGCGGCCCGTGCACGATCAACAGCCAGATTTTTGCGGAGCACTGGCCCGGGCATCGGAGCCCTCGCGGTCGCCATCCTGGACCAGGAGGCCGCAGCGACCATCTGTCAGTACAGGACGGTCGAACAGCGGGGCGCGAGCTGGACGAGGTTCGGGACGAGGGGCTGGTCGGGGGTGTCAGCGACGATCTCGATCTGCGTAAATCCAGCGGCGAGGCGACGAAATGGTTTTGGTAGAAACTCGACGGGCCGCAGGCTTGTAGGCCAGATCACAAGAATTTCTGGTCGAGCGTAGCCGGGCCGGAGGCGTGTCCGGAGATTGGCGCCGCGTGGCGAGGCCGGGTAGCGGGGAGGCGCCGGAAAAAAAAACGGGGACGCCGGGATCAAGAGTTGGCGCTCTCCGGCGTCCCCCAACAACCTCCCCCAGCGACATTGTCGAAGAGACAGGTCGCGTGAAGGCTGCCACAGGACGGTGGGATCCGCAACGGGGACCGGCACGGAGGTGTCGTCGATCGAGAGCCGAACGAGCCGCGGGAGCCGAGGGGGATCCCGCTGCGCTGTGGAGCGTGCGGGAGCGCGACGTGGGTGTGCGACGCGTGCTGGTGCGGGCGGCGCTACTGCGGGCCGGGCTGCGCCAGGCAGGGGCGGCTGCGGAGGCAACGGGCGTCGAATCGACGGTATCAGCAGTCGAGGAAGGGTCGGCGCAAGCACGCTCAGCGACAGGCGAAGTATCGAACGGCGCAGCGGGCGAAGAAAGTGACGGAGCAGTGTCTCCCGCAGGACGGCGGAGACGGCGATGACTACCGGGACGCGGGATCGATCAGCGTGGAGCTGGTGACCGCGTCAGAAGGAGATTCATCGCATGAACATCGGGACATGGTCGATGAGGCTGAGGCCGCGACCGACGACGATCGAGCTGAGGCTGCAAGCGCGGGGGCAGGAGCTGCTGCGGGCGATCCTGCCGCGGCCCTCCCATCCGCGGGCGCTGGTGGCGCTGCTCGAGGGCCTCGCGCTGTGGCAGGGGGATGCGCTGCGCGTTGCTGTGTGTGTGGACGGCAGCTGCGATTCGTCTGGGCTCACGGGTCTGGGACTCTTCGGCGCGACTCTGGATGATCCCGGGAGCCCGCTGGTGCACGCTTACGAGCTCGCTCCCTTGCGTCTTGTCCTCCGTCTCCGACGACCACGGCCGCCGTCGACCGTGCAGTGGGATCTCGATCTGACCGGAGGTGAGAAGTGACGACGTCGGCCTTGACTCGGGCGAATGTCCTGCGGCTGTTTCACGCCGAGGGCTGGCGGATCGGCACGATCGCCGCGCAGCTCGGCCTGCACCACGGCACGGTGCGCAGGATCCTCCAGCACAACGGCGTGAAGCTGCCGGCGCCGAAGCGGCGGACGAAGGTGGATCCGTACCGCGCCTTCATCCGCGAGACGCTCGAGAAGTACCCGAAGCTGCGCGCGACGCGGATCCTGCAGATGGTCCGCACGCGCGGCTACACCGGCCAGATCTCGCGGCTGCGCGAGGTGGTCCGCGAGCTGCGACCCCGCCGGGCCGAGGCGTACCTGCGCCTTGCGACCTTGCCCGGAGAACAGGCCCAAGTGGACTGGGCCGACTTCGGCAAGGTCCAGGTCGGCCGGGCGACGCGCAAGCTGATGGCCTTCGTCATGGTGCTGAGCTGGTCGCGCGCGCTGTTCGTGCGCTTCTTCTACGACGCGCGGATGCCGAGCTTCCTCGCTGGCCATGTGCATGCATTCGCGTACTTCGGCGGCGCCGCGCGGGTCGTGCTCTACGACAACCTGAAGAGCGCGGTGCTCGAGCGACAGGGCGACGCGATCCGCCTCCACCCGACGCTCGTCGAGTTCGCGGGGCACTACCGCTATGAACCCAGGCCGGTCGCGCCGAGGAGGGGAAACGAGAAGGGTCGTGTCGAACGCGCGATTCGCTACCTGCGCGACGCATTCTTCGCCGGCCGCACTTTCGTCGGCCTCGACGACCTCAACGCGCAGGTGCTCGCATTCTGCCAGACCCTCGCCATGCAAAGACTGTGGCCCGACGACCGCGCCCGCACGGTCGAAAGCGCCTTCGCCGAGGAGCGCCCCTTGCTGCTGGTGGCGTCCGGCGAGCCGTTTCCGTGCGCCGAGCAGCAGCCCGTGCGCGCCGGCAAGACCCCGTACGTGCGCTTCGATCGCAACGACTACTCGATCCCGCACACCCACGTCTGCAAGGAGCTCGTCGTCGTCGCCGACGCCGAGCGCGTGCGCGTCGTCGACGGGACGCACGTGATCGCCGAGCACGCCCGCTGCTACGGCGCCGGCGAGGTCCTCGAGGACAGGTCGCACATCGACGCGCTGTGGTCCGAAAAGACCGGCGCCCGGACACATCGGGAGCTCGATCGCCTGCGGCGCGCGGTCCCGCGGAGCCAGGACTTCCTGCGCGCCCTCGCCGAGCGCGGCGAGCCGCTCGCCCGCGCCACCCGTCAGCTCGAGGAGCTCCTCGACGCCCACGGCGCCTGTCTCTTGGAGCAGGCCATCGACGACGCGCTCGCACGCGAGTTGCTATACATCCCGGCGCTGCGCAAGGCGATTGAGCAGCTCGCCCCGCCAGGACACCGGGAGGCGCCGGAGCTCCCGACGCGCCTGCGCGCGATCGTCGTGCGCCCGCACGACCTCCGCACCTACGACGCGCTCACCGCCGAGGAGAACGACGATGGCGACGAAGACACCTGACGCGACGCTGCGCGAGCGCGCCGCCGCGCTCGGGCTCTACGGCCTGCTCGCCCGCTGGCACGCCATCGAGGCCGAGCCGTGGCTGCGCCCGCTCATCGAGGCCGAAGAGGACGAACGCTGTCGACGCAGCCTCGCGCGTCGCCTCGAGGGCGCCAAGATCGGCGCCTTTAAGCCGATCGCCGACTTCGATTGGACGCACCCGCGGAAGATCGACCGCGAGGCGATCGAGGCTCTCTTCGAGCTCGACTTCCTCCGCGAGCACACCAACGTCGTCCTGATCGGCTCGGGCGGCGTCGGTAAGACGATGATCGCCCGCAACCTCGCCCACCGCGCGATCCGGGCCGGCCACACCGTCCGCGTCGTCGAGGCCGCCCAGATGCTCGGCGATCTCGCGGCCCAGCCCGACACCACGCGCCTGCGGAAGCGCCTCCGCCGCTACACCTCTCCCGCGCTCCTCGTCGTGGACGAGGTCGGCTACATGTCCTATGGGCAAGGCTACGCCGATCTGCTCTTCCAGGTGGTCAGCCAGCGATACCAACGACTCTCGACAATCGTAACCACCAACCGGATCTTCAGCGAGTGGCAGGAGGTGTTTCCGAGCGCGACCAGCATCGTCGCCGTCATCGACCGCCTGTGCCACAACGCCGAGGTCCTCACCATCGACGCCGAATCCTACCGGAACAAGGAGACCGTCGAACGCAACACGACCCGCAGAGCCGCCAGGCGCTCTCGTCGCAAATCCTGAGCCGCCACGGTCACCCTCGCTCGACGCCGGCCTCGCCGGCGTTTTCTGCCGCCGATTTTCGCCGCTGATTTCTGCCGCTGGATTTACGCGGATCTACGCCGTCGTCAACAGGGGGTCGGGCTCGTCGGCGTGGGGTCCGGCAGTCGGGGCGGATCGCACGGGTGGTCCCAGCAGTGTTCGCCGCGGGAGTCGCCTGCACGCGGGCACGGACAGCTCGTCTGGATCATCGGGACCAATAGCTCCTCGGGTGGGGGCTGCGGGTCCGGGGGTGGCGCGGGCTGCAGGGAACTCGCGGCGCGACCGGGCAGTGCGGCGAGGACGGCCGCGACCTGGTCGCGACGGGTGGCGTCCCACATCGTCAGGGCGTGCTCACGTTCGACGAGGCAGTGCTCCGCCCACGCCGAGCCGCGGCGCTCGACGATTACGTGGTCCCACTCGCACCAGGTGCGGACGTGAATGGTGCCGAGCGTGGGGTCGTGTTCGCGGGAGCGACGGGAGCGGCCGACGCACGGCAGCGGGTCAGTCGTCGTGTCCGCGGGCGGCGGTCGCACGCTGCTCGGTGGTGGACCGGCGCATGCGACGAGCAGCGTGGCGAGGAAGACGAGGCAGTGCTCCGGCGTGGTCATGGGCGCCATGTTACCCGTCGACGGCGAGGTGGCGAAGAGAGCGAGGGAGCCGGCCGATTCGCTGGACGGCTCTGCGTTGCTCCGCCCCAAGCCCACGCGAGCGCGGACCCGGTGAGGTTGGCGAGCGGACCGTGCGTCATGGCCACGCCCTTCGGTCGCCCGGTCGAGCCTGATGTGTAGAGGACGTAGGCGGTGTCGATCACGTACTGCGCGCCGCTCATACGGGGGTCGGCTGTGAACGACCCACGCGTGTCAACGCCGGCAATGGCTGCCCCCCTTGCACACGTGCCGTGTTCCACGACCCCGGAGGAGTCCTCGGGAACGACCGAGCCTTCGGCCCGAGGTGACGCCGAGCAGCTTGGCCGCGTGGACGATCGAGCCGGCCTGCAGCAGTGCCTGCTCGCAGATGAGCCGTTCTGCCGCGGCGAGGTTGAAGCTTTCGAGCGTGATCGGCACCTTGTTCGTCGTCCTCGACGATCGACTGGCTCGCCGTTCTCGCGGCGAAGCTGCGGGTGTCGAGCGGGTCCTCACCGCCCGTCCGGTCAGAGCTGGGTCATCCCACCGTCGATGACCAGATCGATGCCGGTGGCGAAGCTGCTCTCGCTGGACGCGAGAAAGAGGGCGGCCGACGCGATCTCCGTGGGTCGGCCCAGCCGGCCGAGCGGCACCATCCTGGCGGCGGTGCGCCGGAACTCGGCGGCGGCGTCCTCCGAACCGGTCTGTAGCTCGATGATCGGCGTATCGATCGGCCCCGGGCTGAGGCAGTTCACGCGGATTCCACGGTCCTTGAGCTCCGCCGCCCACGTTCGCGCGAACGAGCGAACCGCGGCCTTCGTGGCGTTGTAGGCGCTGTGCCCGGCGTAGCCCTTTACGTTCATGCACGAGGAGACGAGTACGATGGCGCCGCCTTCCGCCAGGAGCGGCAGGGCCTTCTGCACCGTGAGCAACGTGCCCCGCACGTTCACGTCGAACATCTTCTCGTAGTGCGCCGCCGTCGCGTCGGAGAGGGGCGCCTGCTCGACGATGCCGGCGTTGGTCACCACGATGTCGACCCTTCCGCGCTCGGAGCGCGCCGTGGCGTAGAGCCGGTCGACGTCCTCGCTGTTCGAGACATCGCCTTGCACGGCCGTCACGTCCGCCCCGAGCGCGGCGCGGGCCGTCTCGAGCTCATCGGCGCGTCGTCCGGTGATGAACACGTGGGCGCCCTCGTCCCTGAAACGACGCGCGATCGCCAGACCGATGCCGCTACTTCCCCCCGTGACGATGGCGACCTTGCCTTCGAGCTGCTTCGACATGAAATCTCCTGCCTTCCTCGGAGATTGATTACTTCGAGGCCGCGCGGCGATCGAGCGCTCGTTTGGAAACCGGTCGTTGCAAGCCTTGCAACGATTCGCCTAGGCTCTCGCGATGGCTCCCGGCAAGCTCCCCGGCTCCGATTACGCGACGCTCGTCGACGACGTGCGCGATCTCCGTGCTTTCGCCCTCGTGTGCGACCTGCGCTCGCTGACCGCCGCGGCGAAGGTGATGCAGGAGAGCAAGGCGACGGTGAGCCGCCGCATCTCCCGGCTCGAATCGGTGCTCGGTACGGAGCTGCTTCGCCGATCCTCGCGGCTCGTCGAGATGACGGCGGACGGCGCCGGGTATCGGGCGCGCGTCGGCGCCATCCTCGAGCTCCTCGGAGATGCGAACGCGACGACTGTGTACGGCCGAGAAGCCGAACCGTCGGGCCAGCTCCGTGTGGCCGCCGTGCCTGGCCTCGACGCGGCGCTCGCCCCGGTGTTTCTGCGCTTCGCGGAGCAGTATCCGCAGGTCGTCGTCGCGGTGAGTCTGGCCTCCCGGCTCGTCGATCTGGAGGCCGAGCACTTCGATGTCGCGCTCCGTGCGTCCACGGCCCTCGCCGACTCGTCCCTCGTCGCGGTCCGGGTCGGCGACGCGCCGCTCGAGCGCATCCTGGTCGCTTCGCCGTCCTACCTCGCGGCCCGACCGGCCCCGCGCCGCATTCACGACCTCGCGACGCATCGTTTCATCGGCATGGGGGACACCGCGGCGCCGACGACACTCACGCTCGTCCGCCGGGCCAGCGACGAGACGGTCTCTCTCCGGTTGCCGGTCTTCTTCGCTAGCTCGAGCATCGCCTTCACGAAGGAACTGCTGCTCGCGGGCGCCGGCGTCGCCATCCTCCCCCGGCCGAGCGTGCAGCGTGAGCTCGACGAGCAGCGCCTCACTCATCTCTTCCCCGGATACATCGCGCCGGGTCCGAGCCTCTACCTCCTCCACCGCGGCGGCCGCTTCCTGGCCCCGAAGATCCGCGTCTTCGTCGATTTCGTCCGCGAAGCGCTGCACCCTGGCCGCCAGCGCTCACCACGACGATAAGCGATCGGACGCGGCGCCGATCCCTCGGCGTTCGACCGGCTGCGGACAGGCGAGGTCCCGTCCGTCATCTACGCCGTCGTCGACGAGGACATGGAGAAGAAGGGCGCCCTCAACGAGTGCAAGGAGGCCAACAACGCCACCGAGCACCTGGTCGGTGGGGAAGTTGAACTTCACGAGCTCGGAGGCGCCGGCGGCGAGCGGACCCCGCGTCTGGACGGTGCCGAGGTAGCCGAGGGTCTCCTCGTAGAACGAGACGTGACGCCGGGGCCGACACGCGATCCCTCAGAAACACCCCCGCTCGCCGAAAGCCGCGGATTCTCCAGCAAACGGGTGTTTCGAGAGGGAGCGCGGGTGTCACGCGTGGGTCCAGGGTGAACCAGGATCCTCCGGGTTTGGCCACCACACGGCCACCAGGCCAGAAGCCTCTTGGGGCGGGCCCTTCTCGTTCTCGGGCCCCAGCGCTCGCTCCTCGTCACACTCGAGCACCTCGATGCTGTCGACCCCGTTCGCGTCCGGTCGCCTGACAGTGCGGTTCTGCGCGGGAACTGGACGAGGTGATTGACGCGGCCAAGCGGGTCGCGATCCACGACGAGAACGTCGACGCCACTCCCCGTCCAGACACCAGCCAGGTTGCCCGCAAGGAACGTCGTCGCCACGACGCTGAGGAAAAGGCTCAACACGAGCACCATGGCGGGCTGTAGTGGTCGAGGTGGCCGTGTTCCCGCCGCAAGGCCGGCCGAGAGTCACCAGGTACGACTGCACTGCTCGCCGTTTGGCTCGGTCAGGGTCGCGGCTCAGACCGCCATGACCGCGTCGACGATGATGGGGTGGGGTAGCGCGGCCGATCGGCCTAGACACCACCGCCTCGGTCCCGCTGCGGAGGCGCGGCCCCTCATCTGGGAGGCCGAGGGCGGCTTGCCGCGAACGGGCGCCGCGGGCATCGTGGTGGGCATGAGCAAGTTCGAAGCGCTGCGGGACCCCGCGCTCCGGCTCGCCGTCGTCGAGACGCTGAGCAAGGCGCGGAAGCTCGACCTGGCGAAGATCCCGAAGGCGACCAGCCAGGACCGCGTCAACACGAAGACGCTGCAAGCGCTTGTGTCGCTCGCGGTGCCGGACCAGGCGCTCGCGAAGATCGCGGAGCTGTGGTGGGAGGGCGGCGGGCACAAGGTGCAGCACCAGGTGTGGCCGCTGTGGCATGGCGAGGACGACACGTTCTACGTGCACTCGCTCGCCGGGATCGAGGGGCTTGCGGGGCTCAAGAAGCTGACCTTGGCGACCGACGCGGACCTGCAGCCGTTGCTGCAGCTGCCGGCGCTCCGGTGGGCCAGGCTGCTGCTGGCGGGCGGCCAGGCGAAGTCCGCGGTGCTGGGCGAGCTGCGGGCACGCAAGGTCGAGGTGATCGTCGAGGGGATGGACGCGGTACCGAAGTCAGCGCGGCCGCTGACGCTGCCGCGGGGCTGACCGTCCGCAGCGGCCGGATTCTTGTGGACGCGGCTCAACCGCGACGACCCCTGGAGAACTTCGGGCCGGCTGTACTAGCGAGGTGCGAGGCGACTCAAGCCCCCAGGCGGTGTGAACCTCGGCCATCGACCGGGTGACTTTGCCAGCGGAACCGCGCGCCCTCAAGGAGCGTTCTCGTTCTCGTACCCGTCGCTGCCGAGCCGGCCCGACAGGCGTCACAAGGACCCAACACGCCGACGCCACCAGTACGAACTCCGAGGGCTCGATCGTCAAGTCTCTACGGCTTCAGGCGGTACGGCCGCTCGACGATGCTGGAGTCGGGCGGCCCACGCCAGTACGGCTCGATGAACTTGATGCGCTGATCCTTCCAAGCCGGATGAGGCCCGCGGAAGTGTCCGCGAACCAGGGATCGGTGCAGCAGTTCACCGCCGCCTCCTCGGATCACCTGCTGGATCCGCCGCAGTAGGGAGATGTCGATCTTGCCCGGCAGGAAGTGGATCGTCTCGGACGAGTAGTGTCGGGCTGGTCCTCGTGGTCGCGCCTCGGCTCGCTTCGCGGGAGGCTCGCGGCGCTGTGACTCGGACTCGGCGCTGGTCGCGTGCAGGAGGGCGTTGATCACGAGGCGGAGCAGGCCCTCGAGCGGGGCGCAACAGAACAGCGGATCCTCGAGGTTCTGGGTGCCCGGGCCCGGGTCATGGACGATGGTGTCGAGCGACGCCCCGGACTCGATCCAGAGATCGCGCTGGATGAGATACGGCCCGCGAAGGTCGAGGGCGTCGCACGCGAAGAAGAGGCGGACGCACCGGCGGTCGGCGCTGTGGGGGAATTCGATCACGTAGACGGTCACGACGCGCAACACGCCGCGCCAGCGAGCGTCATCCGACATCCGGGAGACCAGACGCTCGGCGAGCCCGAGCGCGTGGCGGTCGGTGAACACCAGCGCGAAGGCCGGGAACGGCACGCGGAGCATGTCTCCGGCGACTCTCGAGTCGACGACCCCGAGCGTCCAGCTCAGGCGCTCGTCGACCCAGAAAACCTTGCGCAGGTGAAGCTCGAAGTTGCAGCAGAGCTCGAGCGGGATGGCGAACTGCTCGGCCATGTCCGTGGGCGCGGCGTCACCCCTCCTGAGGGCCTCGCTGATACCACCGTCCAGCACATAGCGGCGATACGCCGGGTCACGGGCAAGGTCGTCGCGCGAGTAGGTCCGCTGCATCCGGTCCTTCTCCTCGCCGCCGATCCGCCCGACGATCGCGGCGACCGCCTCCTTGAGACCAGGGAAGCCGGCCTCGAGCATCTCGTGGCCCAGCGGTGGCGGATGCCGTAGCCTCTCCGCCTCCTCATCCTCGTCGCGGAGGTCGAGTTGCTGCCACAACCACGAGGGATCGTAGGCCGGCTCTTGCCGCCGCAGCGCGACCTTGTACCTGTCCTCGAGTTCGCGCAGGCTCTCGACGAGCCGCGGGCGCAGGTCCTCCTCGCGCGCCGCCTGGAGCGGAGTGAGCCCGTTCAGTGTCGGTTCCGGCTCATCGAGCCAACGTGCGAAGTGCCGCTCGAGGTGCAGCTCCTCCGCGTCGCGGTCGGCCTCCCGCCGTGCGGCGGCCGAGTCGATGACCCGAAGTTTCTGCGGGACCGGCGGTCCGAGCTGCGCTTCGCGCCACGCTTGCCACCGGCGGTAGAAGAAGGGCGGCAAGGTCTTGAGCAAGTCCGTGTCCGATGCTTGCGGGCGCTCTCGCCTCAACGCGGCGAGGTGCTCGACCAACTCGGCGCGTTGCCGGTCCCTCGGCACGTCGTGCTGTGGGAGGAAGCCGCCGTTGATCTCCGGGAGGCCCGAGGGACCGACCTGGATGACACGCGCCGCGACAAGGTCTCCGCGCTGCACCTCCAACGAGAAGACGGTCTCGTAGACGAAGACCTCGCGGCCGTCGAGGACGTCGCGGACCGTGATCGTGTACCCCGGCTCGACGTCGACGACCTCGTACAGGCGCATCACCGTGGCCCGCATCATCAACAAGTACCGGCGCTCTTCCGGCGGGAGCACGTTCGGCCCGCGCAAGAGTTCATCCACGCGGAACGAACCATCCTCACGCGGGACGTCGAACACCACCCAGCTCTTGAACGTATCGGTTGCCAGCAGGCACTCGCTGACCGATCCGTCATGCTCGATGTACACCCCCGCAGGCCCGTAGAAGACCTCATGTAGGGCGTCGTCGATCGCGTTGAACCGCGGCTCCGCGAGGAGCGCCCTGAGCCGCGCCTGGGCCGAGGCGTGCGCCACCGCCGTAGCCCGGGTAGGACGCTTCAGGAGGCAGCACCTCTTGTACTTCCTCCCGCTGCCGCACGGGCAAGACTCGTTGCGCCCGATCTTCCCCACGTGATCCCCCCAGAACGAGTGTCGCACAAGCCAGGGCACGACGGTCAGCGCGGATCCGCGTCGCGCGGCTGAACATCGCACTTGCGAGCGTGCTCGGGCGCGGGCCCCACCCCGCCCACGAGCAGCGCGACCCCGTCGACGGAGGCGCTGCTCGCCCCGATCACCAGGGCGACGCGGCGAGCCGGCGCGGCTGGGCGCGCAACAGTACGCGCGAGCGGGGTCCCCGCGTTGATGGACTTGATGCGGGTGAAGCGGATGATATCGGGCAATTCGAAGCCCATGCGGTTGCTCCGCTGCTGCAGATCGGGTAGTCGGCGAAGTCGGCCATCGCCGCCTCGATCGGCTCGCCGAACACCTCGGCGAAGATCACATCGTCGACGTCGCCCTCGCCGACATCCAGGCCGGCACCCTGTCGAGCAGCGCAGTCCCGGCGGGCGCGATGACCCAGAGCGTCGCGGGCGAGGTGACGAGGAGCTCAAGCGCCGGCACGACCATCGGGGTGATCGCGATGGCCGGAATAGGCACTATGTCGGTCAGTCACCCTGACTGTAGGGATCGACGACCTTCTGGCAAGCTTCGTCAAGGTCGGGGCACTTGTCTCCCGCGTCAAATGCGTCATTGAAGTGCTGGAGGAATGCCTCGTACAGCGCCTTGGACTCCAGGCGCAGAAGGATCTCATCGTTGCGGAATTTTGCCGGACCGGTCCAATTGTGCGAACCGGTGAGGACAATGTACCGGGGCATCTCGGATCCAGCGAACTTTGCGTAGATCAAGACGTTTTTGTCATGTACGTTGTTGACCCTGCGCGGGATCTCGGCCGCGTCGAGCGTGGCCAGTGAGACCTTGCCGATGCTTCCAGCGACGACGCGGATCTTGCACCCACCTTCTGCAAGCTCCTTTAATCTTTTGACGAGGGCGTGTCGATCATTGCTAACGGCCATCTGCGCCACATGCACTCGGCACAAGTTATCGGGGGAAATTAGTTTCAACTGATTGAGGACCAAGTCGCTGTCAATTTCCGGGGAGATGTACACCCCGACCGGGCCGCTTTCGAAATGCCCATTGCCGTTCGGGACATAGTAGTCGTTGCCGTCGTCCGGCTCATCGTCGGCGAAGTCGCTTCCGAGTTCAAGGTCAAGAAAATAGTCATTGAAGAATTTGTAGAGCTCCTGGTTGCCGTAGATTGTGATGGCGGTGTTGAACGAATTGCCGCCTGTCTGTTTGGTGAGGTTCGCCGAACTGATCCACACCACGTGCGAACGGGGCAGCCCGTCAGGGTCCTTGGCTTTGCTGAACGTGAAGAACTTGCTGTGCATGGAACCGGCATGGTGTGATGCGATACATCCATTGTAGCTGTAATCTCCCTCGTCCTTGTTCTCGCCATCCGTGCCGTTTCCGCAGAAGTGATGTTTGTTACGCAGAAGCCTGTGCAGGGCCTGGGCGGCAGCGTGCTCCTTTTTTTTATGGTCATATTGGTCGTGCCCGTCGTGTACGAGGCGAATGTCAATCTTGTTCGATTCTTCCGCCTTCTGGAAAGCTTTTAGGAAGCGCGGGAGGTCGAAACTGTAGATCGCGCCGCGGATTGTCTGCGGCACCTGGTCGTGGAATTCTTGGGTGCTGGCGATGAGGCGTTCGATCTCCAAGAGGATGGTTGGATCCTCTCCAAGCTCGTTTTGGTCCTTCTCGAATTTCTTCTTCGGCCCCTTTTGCGTTGGATACGGCGGAGAATCGGGGTTGGTAAAGTGAACCCAGGCGTCCACGCCGGGCGTCTCGTCGAGGTTGGCAAATCCGGAGGGCGCGCTGTCGGGCTCCTTGCCCTCCGTCATCGGGTCGCAGGCGGCAACGGCGAGGGCGAGAGCGAGGTACGAGGGGTGGGCTTGGAGACGTGGCATTCGTCAGTCGTTGCATTGGCGCGTTGAAAAAGCAAGCGCGCGGCAGCGAAAGCGTTTGCGAGCGCATTTAATGCGGTGACGCCATTGCATGGTGTAGCGATGGGTGGCAGGATGCATGACGTTCATATGCGTCGACATAAGCTGCGCAGGTCGGTCTGCTTCACACAGACGGTGCGGTGCCACCTCCAGTCCCGGATGCCCCGTCGTGAAACGTCCGATGGCGCGGCGGGACTCCGCCAGCCAGCACCGCAGCGGTGACGACGGCTACTTCGCAGCGACGTAGCTGTCGCCGGCGGGGCGAAGGCCGTTACCCGAGCGCCTGACGCGCGTCGAGGTCGAGATCCTGCCGATCGACGTCGAGCTCGATGAACTCGACGCGTTTATGCGGATCGGCGAGGAGGTCAGCGAGGTGCTCGAGCGCCTGCCGGGTCGCTGTTTGTGACGCGCATCGTGCGGCCGAAGTTTGTCCGCGAGGTGACCGAACACCCTCGAGACGTCCGAGCGACCGATCGAGCGCGGGCTCGCCGGCCGCGGCCTGCTCGCCGACACAGTCGTGCGCTGGTTGCAAGACCACCTCCCGTTGCACGAGAAGGCCACACATACATGATGGTATGTTCAGGCTATGTCAACCAACCTGGAGTGAACGGCTTGTGGCAGCCTCAGGGGCGACGGAAGGACGCGACGATGGAGAGCTCTCCAACCCCCTCGCCCCACGGGCGGACCTCTCCAACCCCCTCGCCCAGCGGACGGACTTGGTCCGAGCACAAGGAGGTCGGGGCCGACTTCATCGGCGAGGTGATCGACGGCCGCTACCAGGTCGTCCGCCGGCTGGCCAAGGGCGGCATGGCCCATGTGTTCCTGGCGAAGGACCGGACGCGCAAGTGCCATGTGGCGATCAAGATCCTGCACCGCGCCAGCGCATCGGCGCGGCGCCGCTTCGAGCTCGAGGCCCAAGTCCTGAGCAACATCCAGTGCGAGTACATCGTCCGCGCGATCGCGTTCGGGGAGACTGCGGACGGCCAGCTCTACCTGGCGCTCGAGTACCTCGAGGGCGAGACGCTGTCGCAGCGGCTCGCTCAAGGCCCGCTGCCGTGGCGCGACGTGGCACGGTTCGGCGTGCAGATTTCGACCGCCCTGCATGTCCTGCACGCAGCGGGCGTGATCCACCGTGACCTGAAGCCGGACAACATCATGATCGCGATCGGCGCCGATCGATCGGTCGCGAAGGTGATCGATCTCGGCCTCGCCAGCGTCGGCGCTCCCTTTCACGAGGCTCAGAATGCGCGCTTCGCCTCGCAGATGTCGCCGCGACTCAAGTCTCAACTCGGCCACCGGATCGGCACGCCCGAGTATCTGCCGCCCGAGGCGGGGCACTGCGACGCCACGCCGAGCCTGGACGTGTTCTCGCTGGGGACGACGCTCTACCAGCTCTGCACGCAGCTCTTGCCGCGCATGACCAGGCTGCGATCGATCCACGAGGTGGTGCCGGGCAGCGACGCGCCCGAAGATCTGTCCCGGCTGCTCCGCGCGGCGCTCGAGCCGGACGCCGGCGACCGCCTTCCGTCCGTGGATCATATTCGTCGCGGACTCGAGGCGATCCTCGCCATGTTCCCGGCGACGCCAGCGCCGAGGCGCCTGTTCGGCGGCTGCTACGACAAGCTCCAGGTCATCGGCGTCGGCGCCAGCGCGATCGTCCATCGCGCCTCGGATCGCCGGCTGTCACGCGAGGTCGCCCTCAAGGTGCTGCGCAGCGCCGACCCGGGCGAGGATGACGTGATCCGATTCCTGCGGGCGGCCAAGATCCTGTCGGCGCTGCACCACCCCAACATCCCGCGGATCCTCCACTGCGGCGAGGACGGCACGGAGCACTTCTTCGTGACAGAGCTGTGCTCCGGCGTGCCCGCGACGGACCTGGTCCGCCCCGACAAGCACCTGCGCGTGGACGAGGTGATCACGATCGGTCGCCAGCTCGCGGGCGCGCTCGCTGCCACGCACGCCGCCGGCCTCGTCTACCGCGACCTGCATGCCGGCAATGTCCTGATCGAGCGGGGGGAGACGCCCAGGGCGTGGCTATTCGACTTCGACCAGGCGCAGGTGTCGCCCGATTTCTACGCGCGCCTCACGGAGCGCTGGGCGACCCCACCCGAAGATCGCGTGGAGCCGGCGAAGGAGAAGCCGTTGCACCGCATGGACTACGCGGCTCCGGAGGTGCGCTCCGGCGGGGCGTTCACCGCCGCCAGTGACGTGTACGCGCTCGGGCTGCTGCTGTACCGCCTGCTCACCGGCCTGCGCCCGTTTCCCGCAGATGGCGGCGAGGCGATCTCGCCGCGCAGGGTGTGTCCGGCATGCTCCCGTGGCCTCGAGCGCCTGCTGCTGTCCATGCTGAACCCCTCGCCGGGCGCTCGGCCGACGCTCGCCGCGATCGAGATTGCCCTGGCTGACGAGCAGGCCGAACTCGAGGCGGAGCTGACCGCGGAGCGTGAGGAGACACCGACGCCTGCTGCGACAACGTCGACCGCCGCAAGCCAGCCGGCCGCAATGCAACCGGCGGAACCCCTTCCGAGCGTGGGGCCAACAGCGTCGCCCCCGACAGCGGCGGGACCATCATCCTCGTCCGTGGCGACTCAGACGGCGGCACAGGCCCCGACAGCGGCAGCACCGACCACGTCATCCCACTCGAGGCGCCTCTTCGCTCTGCTGGCGCTGACGATCACCATCGCCACGGCGGTGATGATCCCGCTCGCCGTCGTGTCACGCGACGAAACGTCGGTCGCACCAATTGAACGCAAGGAATTAGAGACTCTGACCTCCTCGATCCGCGAAGCGACGTCCAGTGCGTCCACGCCTGCGCTTGACGTGGCCCCGATCGCGGAGCGCCCGACCGCCGCGGAGCCCGAGCCCGCGGCCTCGCAGAGCGGCGAGACACAGCCCCGCACGAGTCATCAGGAGAGCGTCGCGCCGACGAACACGGCGCGGCCGCGCAAACCGCCGCCTGCCCAAACCCCGACACCCGCCGGGACCTGGGAGGCCCGCATGCACGACGCCGAGACGCGCGCGCGCAGGTGCCTCGACGCTGCCGGGGCCAAACCTCGCCGCGTCGTCGTGATTCTGGCGCCCGGTGAGCCTGCCGAGTTCAGCAACGTCCCGTCCGACTCGCTGCACGCGCGGTGTATCCGCGACGCACTCGTCGGCCTTCACGTTCACGCCGAGACCCCCCGCCGCCACGTCTTCTTTGATGCTACGTAGCAGCCCGCCATGCTGATGCGCCTCACGCTCGCCCTGACGATGCTCGCGCCGCCATCACAGCAGGCGGCCGACGCGGCCTTCAACGCCGGAGACTTCCGCAAGGCGCTCGACCTCTTCCGCGAGCTGGCCGCTGACCCGAGCGTCCACCGCCCGGACGCACTTCACGGCGCGCACGCTAGCCTCATCGCCCTGCACGGAGCGACCGGCGAGGGCGAACACCTCTGCCACGCTCTCGAGCTGACCCGCGAGCTGTTGGCAAGCGGGCCGTTCGCGGACGCCGAGGAGCGCGCGGCATGGACAGAGATCGAGGCCCGGGACGTCGACAGGGTCAAGCGGGCAGGTGTCACCTGCGCCGCCGCGACGTCGGACACGACGCCCGCCGGAACCCCCGTCGCAACGACAGATTCCTCTGCCAGCGGGTCCCCCGCCGGGTCACTCGCCGCAGCGAGCCAGCCGCCATGGCCGCAAGCGGGTGAACCCAACGTCGATGCACTGCTGCCGGTGAAGGGGCGCCCCCCTTCAGCCCGGTCGACCGCGCTGGGGCGAGGCCGCGAACTGCTGATCGCCGGAGGCGTGACCCTCGGCGTCGGTGTTGGTCTCGCCACCGCCGCCGGCGTCCTGGGCGGCCGCATGCTCGACATCTGGCGCGAGGCCGACGCTCTGTACGAAGCGAACGGCCCCGTCGGCCCCGACACGGTGGCCGACCAGAGCGCCGCTCTCGCCCGTGACTATCATCGGCTGCAGGCGCCGATGCTCGCTACCGCTGTCATCGGCGGGAGCGCTCTCGTCGTCGGTGCCGTGCTGACCGGCGTCGGCGCAAAGCGCCTCTCGCGTGCGACGTCCCGCGCCGCTCTCCTGCCCGCACCCGGGGGCCTCGTCCTCCGCGCTCGCTTCTGACGTGCTCTACCGAGGCCCCGATGTCCACGCTCTCCCGCTTCCTGACGCTGCTCGCCCCGTTCTGCCTCGCTGGTTGCCCGATCCCGGAGGTCGCGCACTGCGCCGACTACGACCTGTGCCCTGCTTCATCCGGCTCGACCGCCGTGAGCACCGGGGGCGATCCGATGCTGCCGACCGGCGAGGTCCAGACCGTCACCAGCGCCGGCGAGGTGACGACCACGACCACGACGACGGCGGCGCCCAGCACGACGGGTGACCCGGTGGTGCCGTCCGTGCTGTCGGTGATGTTCACGCCCGAACCGCTCGAGCAGGTCGGGATCATCGACGTCGAGGTCGTTGCCGAGGACGCGGACCACGTCCGCATGGATCGCCCCGGATTCGAGTCGGTCGAGCTGACCAAGGGTCCCGACGTGCACTTCCACGGTGCGATCGAGATCCTCAGCGGCCTGTCCAATGGGACACATGAGGCGAGCTTCGTGCCGCGGCAGGAAGGAACCGAGGGGACGCCCGAGATCGGTTACTACACCGTGGCGCTCCCGGAGGCCGGCTCCGAGATCTTGTGGGACGTGGTCCCGGACGACGGCCTCGGCCAGGTCGACGCGCTCGCCGTCCTCGGCGACGACGCGATCGTCGGCCTCGGCACCGTGTTCGACGGGAACAACACCCCGCACTGCTACGCGCACCGCCGCAACCTCGACGGGAGCTACAGCGGCGCCGACGTGCAGGTCCTGTTCCCGGAGTACCCCTGCACCGCGGTCGACATCGAGATCGTCGGCGACACGATCGATCTGCTCGTCACGGTCACGGGCGGCGACGGACCGCGCTGGCGCCTGGCGACGATGGTGTGGGGCCAGGCGGCGCCGACCGTCCTTCGCACGGGCGAAAAGGACGAGGTCGCCCGCGCGCTCGCCCGCGACACGAACGGCAAGCGGGTGGTCTGTGGCACGGACCCATCGCCGGGGCTGATGGACAAGATCGACGGGCGGGTCTGGACGCTCAACGGGCCGTCGAGTGAGCTCGACTACCGCCCGACCCCGGAGTGGCACGTGTTCGACGAGACTGTAATGGACTGCACATTCCGGGGCGACCAGTTGGTCCTCGTCGGCGAAGTGTATGGGCCGCACGAGGAGACCGATCCCCCGACGTGGCGCAAGCGTCCGTTCATGGTCGAGCTCGACGGCCAGGGCGGCGAGCCGCACTGGATCGTCTCAGGCCTCGGGCCGGGCAACACGACACAGGGAGGCGCGAGCACACTGGTGATCGACGATCAGGGCCGTGCCGTCGTTGGGCTCTACACCTGCGCCGACGCGTGCGACCCCGAGCCGGAGCTGCGGCTCTACGAGCCCGGCGGTGGCGTCGTATGGCAGGTGACGCTGCCCGCCGAGGTCTCGGTGCCGTTCGACCTCACGTGGAGCCCCGCAGGCTACGCCGTCATCGCCGGAGCCCATGGCACCGGCAACACGACGCAGTTTCTCCTTCAGGGTTACGTGCCCCACACCTACGGCCCCGCGTGGACGTTCGTCAAAGGGAAGCAGGCCGGCCTGCATGTCGCGTTCGCGGTCGCGGCCACCCCAGACGTCGTGGTCGGCGCCGGCCTCGGCACGGGTGGCTATCCGGCGTTCGCGTTCGTCGAGCCCTGAGAGCGGCGAGGTTCGCCGGGAGTCGGGGACCTACTGCGGGATGAACTTCGAGCAGGCGGTCTCGACGAGATCGGTGGCGATATCAAACCCGGGCCCGTAGTCCGGATCGTTCCGGCTGATCCAGTGCGAGTACTGGAACCGCGACACGAGGTCACAGTCCCGGTCGTACTGGCCCAGATCCGGATTACTCCAGCACTCGCCAGCGATCTTCGTGGGACCGATGCCGAACATCACCACCGACCCCTCGTCGCCGAGCTTGGCGTCGATCACCGCCTGCGCCCACTCGGCCGGAGTGCCCTCGGAACTGAAGTCGCCGGTGACGGAGGCGAGGGTGACGACGAGGAGCGCATCGTCGCGGAGAAAGCCCTCGTTGCAACCGCCGGGGCCGTTCAACTCCGGGCGCACCGCGTGGACCAGCGCCTCCCCGAGCAGGTCACCGCCGTCCGTGCCTACCTGGGCGATGCAGGCGAAGCTCTCGGGCAGGTCAGGCGTTTCCCGCGTCAGGTAGCGGCGGCCATCTGCGATCTCGCAGGGCTTGTTGGGGGCGTTCTCGCCGGCGTTGAACACCGCGCCCGCGCCCCAGGTCGTGTCGCACTCGGGGACCTTCCCGACCATCTCGCAGGCGTACTCGTCTGGGGCCTGACAATCCGTGAAGGGACCCGGGCACTCCGCATTGCAGGCCAAGGAGCCCCACAGCGGATCGCCCTTGACGACCATGATGTGGTAGTCGAACTCGGCGAACTTAGTCTGGATCGTATCGAGGAACTTCGGGACCGCGTCGGCGAGCTGCGCCTGAACCGCGTCCATGAAGTCGAAGCGAGAGATAACGAAGAGGAAGTCGATCTTCCCCTTGCAGCCCTCGGGCTGGAGCGGGCCGAGGTCGTCGCCGCTACCGACGTCGAGGATGAGCGTCGTCCCGCCGGTGCTCGCGCCGCCGCTGCCGGAGCCGGTCGACAGCTCGCCGTCCGTCGTGGAGCTCGATCCGCCACTCGAGGAAGTGGTGGTCGAGTCGGATGTCGCTGGGCTCGCCGGCGCAGTGGTAAACGGTGACGTGTCGGTCTGCGACGGCTGGCAGGCGAGCGTGAGACTGAGGGCGAGGAGAGGCCGGGACCATGGCCACATGCTCCAAAGGTAGCCCACGGCGCGCGGAGCGTCCACGAGCCGGCGACCGCGGTTCCCAACCACCAACACAATGATCATCCGGGCCGTCGACTGGCGACCCCAGCGCTTGCTGATCGCCCACCCCGCCGCGAACAGGCCGCCGGAGCCGCGGCTCCAGCCACCAGGTCGGTGTCTCGCCTGGCGGGCGGCTCTCACCTCGCGGTGGTGTTCGCCACGAAGGTTGCCGGCCCTCGCGCACGACCTCGGGCGGCAGCACCTCGATCTCGACCCGCGGGAGGTTCTCGGGCAGCGGCCGGCGGCCGCGAGAGCGCCGCCGGCCGGGCGCAGGGCGATCGACCTCGGCGTCGTCGGCGTCTTCTTCCTCGGCGTCGTCGAGCTCGACCTCTTCCTCGACCTCCTCGACGACGACGTCGCGGCCGGCGAGCATCATCTCGAGGATCTGCAGCGCGAGCTGGGGGACGTCGCCGGCGGTGAAGCGCTCGGCCTTCTTGCCGACGACGAGCAAGTCCATGTAGAGCTTCTTGTACCGCTCGCGCTCGGCGGTCAGCTTGTCGATCGCGTCCGCGTGCTCGCGGATGCGGCCCTCAAGTTCATGGCGGACGAGCTCGACGGCGGTCACGTCTCCTACGTACGCTTCCGAGACCCCTTGTAGGTCCCCGGCCGGCCCGCGTCACGACGCAGCTCGCCGGACGCTTACTCGCGCTCCTCGAGCGTTCCGGTGACTCCCGCCTGCTGGTAGTGGCCGCCGCTGCTGAGCCTCTGGCTTCTGGAGGTACATGCTCGCCGTGCCCCATCGTGATGGGAGGGGGCGGAGTGTCGTGAGGTCTCGGCATGCAGACGAGACCGATGGAGAGTCGATCGGCCGCTCGTCGACGCACGCTCGCTAGCTCGCGGACGCGAGCGGCGTCACTCGCTCTGGCAGACGCCGACGTACTCGTAGGGCGGATCGAACGGGCTGCAATCGCAATTGGCCGTCCCGTCGGTCCTGCACAGCTTATTACAGCACTCGCCGCAGACCGGGTCGAAGATCGTACAGACGAGCCCCGCCCCGCACGCAACGTCGTAAGTACATTCTTCGTGATATCCGGGCGCGTTCGGCATGTTCGCACACTGGAATTCGTTCTCGATGCGCAAGCACTGCTCGCTCGCCTCGCAGCCGGCATGGGAAAGCGGATTGCACAGCCCGGGCGCGTGGCAGTCCGGGCAGCTCGGGCCGTCGCAGACTTCGTCGTCGCTGACGATGCCGTCGCCACAGCCAACGAACTTGCAAGTACCGGCCTGGCACTGCTCCTCGGCGCCGCAGTCCGTGTCGTCGTCGCAGAGGAAGCACGCGGGCTCGTCCGGATACACCATGTGCGCCGACTTGAGGCCCGTCTGACAAGCATTTAGGCACTGCTCGGCCGTCTCGGGCGACCCTTGCCAACATGGCGCATCGGGGCCGAAGCCCATCTGGGCGGCCGGCAGCGCCGCAGGATCGGTTGCCGCGATACAGTTCAGATAGCGCTCGCACGACACCTGCGAGACTCCGCCGGTGTCCGGCCCGCCGGAGGTCGGACCATCGGTCTCCGACATCCCCGTCGCGCTTTCCGTCGCGCTCTCCATCGTGCTCCCGGACCCGGTAGGCTCGGTGCTCGGGTCCCCCTCGCTCGAAGGGGCACCAGTTGGCCCCTGGCTGGACGAATTCGCCGTGGCCGCGGTCGCCTGACCGCTCGCGGATACGCTGTCGAGTGGGTCCGAGTCATTCGAACAGGCGACGATCAGCAGCAGCACCGAGATCGCGCCGGACAGACAATGCAATGCGTTGGGACGCCAGAAAAGCATTGCGCATGCTACTCCAGGCGCAGATCCGGCACAAGCTGGGATTCGCAGCGTTCGCCGCTGCCCGGACCTGCAATCGAGCTTCTTCGGAGCGATCGCTGCGTTCGTGTCGCCTGGCGAAGCCCAGACAGAGAAGGCGCAGTTGGCGCGGGCTATGAATGAGCGTTCCTGGACGCCTGGGAGCGACAAGCCGTAGCCAGCGGAAGACCGCCGGTCAGTTACGATGGTCGTCATCCTCCCCAAGGGCGCGGAGGAGCTTGCGGCCGACCTTGTTCGGGTCGTTCCGGCCGAGCACCTTGGCGACCTATGTGCCCATCTGCAGCCCCCCCCCTCGAGGCCGGCCCAAACGAAAACTGCCGTTACTCCAGGATGGATTTGCGGCTCCAGCGCTTGCTGATGGCCCACCCGGCGGCGAACAGGCCGCCGAACGCGGCGGCTCCGGCCGCGAGGTCGCGCCAGTCGGGACCAGGGGCAACGGCCCCGCCCTGGCCGCGCCCAGACTCGTCGTCCTGGCCCACGTGGTCCAGTGCCCCGGGTACAAAGGTTGCGACCTTCGGTTTCCACGCAGGTGGGACCGGGTCCCCGATCTTGAGGGGAGGCAGCTCCGGCGGATCGCCGGGCTCGCTCTCGCTGAGGCGGAGGTTCTTGGAGCCCGAGACGTTGTTCGGCAGCGCGGGCACACCGGATTTGAGGAGAAGACCACGCCAGTCCTGGCCCTCATGGGTCTCGCCCTCGGGCACGTCGAGCATGTTGACGTAGAAGCGATCGTCGCTGGTCAGCAGCAGCGCGCGCTGCTTCTTGAGCAGGTCGAGCAGGGCCTTGTTCTCGTCCCCCACGAACGCGGCGTCGGTGTGGCGGACGTAGGCGCAGACCAGCGTGCGGTGCAGGTCCGACCGCTGCCGCTCTTGCAGCTTGTTGAGCACGTCGCGAATCGCGGGGTTCCGGTAGTAGATGGTCCCCATGCAGTCCTGGAAGCCCTTGCTCGGCTCACTCAGGATCGGCAGGAACGCGCCCGAGTGAGCGCTGCCCGGGTAGAGGTTGGCCGCCTTGATCTGCTGACGGTAGCGGCCGGAGGGGATCGGATACTTCGTGAAGACCGGCTTGAGGTTGGTGCCGCCGGACTGCCGGCAGGCCCAAGAGCCGACGCCGTAGTACACGGCGCTGCCGAAGAAACCCTCGAGGTTCATGTTGTCGGCGTTGCCATCCGCCTTGGCCTTGAGGAATTTGGCGTACCAGGGGAAGACGCGCTCCCGGAGGTAGTCGATTCCCGCGTCGCAGTAAGCCTTCCACGCCGCATGCATGCGCGGCACGTCGAGCCGGTAGAGGTACGGCGAACCCGTCCGCGTCGCCCACTCCCACGCGAGCGCGCCGAGGCGCGCCGTCGCGGGGTAGAAGGACCCGGTGTCGATCACGTACTGCGCGCCGCTCATGGGGTTGGCGGCAGTCATGGGACCCCGCGGGTCGTCGCCCCCTTTGAGGAAGTTGCTGAACGCGTGGCCTCGCGGGTCCAGGTTCACCTGGATCACCGACGTCAGGATCGACGTACCCGGGATCAGGCCGACGCCGCCGCTCGGGACGAACGCCTCGGCCTGGTCGCCGCCAAACTCGTCGCTCCACTTGGTCTTCTTGCCCGGCGCGAACGCGAAGCCCTTATCGCGCTCGATGCCGACCCACTCACCCTGGAACCGCGGCAGGAACACGGGGGTCCAGTCCTGCGTGACCAGGATCGAACGCAAGTGGTTCTGCACGAGGCCGCTGTCCGTGACGCTGTCCGCGGTCTGGAGCGGGGGGAAGGTCTGGTACAACGCCTCGCGGACGGCCGCCTCCTTCTGGTTGAGCGTCTTCTTCTGCGCGTCGAGGATCGAGTGGATCGCCTTGCCGAGCGCGACCACGGCCGCGCCGATCTGGCCGACGACGGGGATGGCAGTGCCCACAGCGGCGAGGCCCACGCCGAGAGCCACAGCAGCGCCGGCCTTCACCTTCGCGGCGGCGTCCTCGCCGTTGAAGACCTCAAGCACGTCCGCCTCGGAGAGCGACGACGCGATCGGCGAGCTCTGGATTGTCGCGCGCAGGCCGGACAGTAGATCGGTCGGGAAGTTGACGAGCTTCCCCGCCTGGGTGCCGAAATTGGATGCCAGGTCGTAGAGGAGCATGCGCCCTCCCTGCCGCAGATCCATGGTCTGTTTGGCCAGGATTTGCGCCGCTTGGTCGATGCCCAGGGCGGCACGGATCGATGGGTCGCTCCAAGCATTCTGGAGCTCCTGGTGGGAGGGCATCGCCGAGTCGAAAAACGCGAATGAGTCGAGGACCTTGCCGAACACAAGCTCATGCTCTGAAGTCCCGATCTTGAGCGCTACCATTGCTAGTCTCCTCGTAGATCCACCTGGCAAAGGTTGCTCTCCGAGCAGACGTAGTCCGCCGGGCAAGAGTCCGTGCCGAAGACGCAAGCAACCTCGCAGTACCCGTTGATCGAACACGTGGCAGGCTTGCCAGACATCGGAGGGCAATCCGTGTCGGTCGAGCACTTCGGCAAACACACGCTGGACGTCCAGACGGGGAAGCCGGAGGGGATACAGCCGCCACCGTCTTCGCACCGCTCGGGTAGGCACCCGCACGCGGGGTAACTCGGGTCCACCTCGGGCCCTCCCTCGAAGCCCTCGGTGCATTGATCCCCGCCACCTGTGGACGACGACGTCGAGTCGTCGCCGCCGGGGTTCTTGCAGCCGAAGAGGAAGCAGAGGGCGGACAGGGCGATCATGGGGGCGTTGCGCATGTTCGCTCCTTACCATGTCTGGCCCGAGGACGGCCACTGGCGGCCCTGTTGTGGTGCGCCGGCATCACGCCCTCTCCCCCAGGTGGACCGCGTCGGGACCGTCGACTGCGACACGGGCGACGATGCAGGGCCCGACAGCCTCGAGGCAGCAGCTCGCCCGCACGGTCATCGAGCGCCAGGGCGTGAGGTCGACGCCGTTGCACCTGGCCCGGCCCGAGACCAGGACCACCGCGATCGCGCGGTGCTCGAGCACCTCCACGGAGGACTCGCCAGGACCGAGCACGACCGTGTCGAGGCGGAAGGCGCCGAGGGTGAGAAGGGTTCGGTCGAGCATTGCTGTCCTCCGGGTCATTCCCGCCTGGGCATGATGACGGCGAGGTTCTGGCCGCGTACTTCCGCGTGGATTTTGGCGAGTGCCTCCCGGCGGTCGCGTGGCCGCTCCGAGGCGGGCCAGCGGGTGATCACGAGCGGGGGGAACTGGTCGTTCGACTGGAACGCGAGCCCGATGTACGCTCGCTCGTCGCTGGTCGCAGCGGCGAGCGCGGGCCCCATGAGGGCGGGGTCCATGATGAAGTGCCGCGGCGGCCCGCTCACGAACGCGTCGCGGACGGTGAAGCGCAGGTTAGGCTGGCCCTTCTTCGCCTGGTTCGTGACCTGGAGACCGTCCCTGAACTCGAGGACCGCGATGTCCTTGGCTCGACCGATGGCCGCGAACGCGTCCACGAGCTCGCGCGCAGCAACGACGGCGAGCCCCCCAAGCGCGTCGGCATGGGGGATGGCCTTGCGGATCGGCGGGAACCCAGCGGCGACGTGGGCCGCGGCGAAGGTGAACAGCTCCGAGCGGAACACCAGCATCTTCGCCCGCTCGCCACTCGCTGGTGCCGCGAGGACCTGCACGAGCGGCACCGGCCGCGCCCCTCCTCGACCGCGCGGCCGGACAAGCGAGAGGTGCTGCTCGAGCAAGGTCTCGATGCGTTCCGCGGCGGCCCCGTCGATCTGGAAGCCGTCGAGCTGGCGGGCCCCACTCCCGGGCGTGCTGACGAGCGCGGCGCGGTAGCCATCCGATGCCATGAACGTGAGTGCGTCACCGTCGCTCTCGAGGCGCAGGTTGGTCAACGTCACGCGCGCCGGGTCGCGGCTGATGGCGAAGGTTGAGCTCGATCCGCTTCGGTCGGCCCTTGCCGCTCGCCTCCATCAGCTCGCAGATCCGGTACCGATGACGTTCGCCCGAACCATCCTCTTTAACCCCGCCATCCTCCATACCCACCATATTTCGCAGCATACATAGGGAGGCACGCCAATGCACGCAGAAAGACGATCTCGAGATCGCTCCCTGCCACGCGGCCGCCGCACATGCCTTACAAGGCAGACGCAGAATTGCCCCCGCGCCAGGCGAAGAGACCAAACGAGCTGCTTGGCCCATAATGATGTCCAAGAGATCGATTGTGATGTCTTAAAGGACAGCACCAGAAATAGCGGTGATATCTTAAGTGCCAGCAATTCGGCCGACCTCGCGCCCGGCCACCGAGCAGGGGTCAATGACGCTCCTAATGGCCGCTGGCGCGCCAGGAGAAATTCTCGGCTCTTCAGGGTTGAGGGTGGCGTAGGTTGCGCGCGAAATCGCGCCGTGATATCGTGCGCGAAATGGCAGAGACCGAACTCTACGCCCGAATTCTCGGTATCGAGGCTCCCTGGAGAGTTGCTGCGGTGAAGCTGCAGCTCGGGCAGGGGCAGATCGTCATCGAGGTCGAGCACGACCCCGATGTGCCGACGACGTGCCCGGAGTGTGGCCAGGCTGTTCCCCGTCACGATACGCGGACTCGCCGATGGCGGCACCTCGATACGTGTCAGTATCGGACGATCATCGAAGCCGGCGTACCGCGGACGTCGTGCCCGAAGCACGGTACGCTCACGATGCGCGTCTCATGGGCGGACGGTAGCGCTCGGCTCACCGCGCTGTTCGAGGCGCTCGTGATCGACTGGCTCCGCGATGCGCCGATTGCAGTGGTCGCGGAGCGCCTCGGGCTCTCGTGGGATCAGGTCGCCGGCGTCCAGGAGCGTGCAGTACAACGCGGACTCGAGCGCCGCGAGGTCGCGCTGCCGGAGATGCTCGCCGTCGACGAGACCTCCTTCCAGCGGCGCCACGAGTACGTCACGATCGTGCATGACCCGAAGTCCGCCAGCAAGCGGGTCATCCACGTCGCCGACGGACGCGGCAAGGGGGCCCTCAAGGGCTTCCTGAGCGGCTTTTCGCGCCCAGAGAGGGCTGCGGTCTCCGTGGTCGTCATGGACATGCACGAGCCCTACATTCAAGCTGTCCGCGAGGCCATCCCCGATGGCGACGCGAAGATCGCCTTCGACAAGTACCACGTCGCCGCGCGCCTCGGTCAAGCCGTCGACCACGTGCGACGCGAGGAACACCGCGCTCTCCACGGCCTCGGCGACAACCGGCTCAAGGGCACCAAGTACCTCTGGCTGCGCAACCCCGAACGGATGAGCAAGGAGGTCTGGGACGACTTCGAGGCGCTGCGGACGAGCTCGCTGCGGACGGCCCGCGCGTGGGCGCTCAAGGAGGCGGCGATGGAGGTCTGGGAGCACACCTCGCCGAGCAACATGCGGGACCAATGGGGCATGTGGTACGATTGGGCTATCCGCTCTCGCCTGGAGCCGATGAAGGCCGCCGCGCGCATGGTCAAAAATCACCTCGGCGGCATCATCCATGCAGCCACCGAACGGATCACCAACGCCTCTGCCGAGGGCCTTAACTCGGTCATCCAGAAGCTCAAGTACGTCGCCCGCGGCTTCCGTAACCGCGACCGCTTCCGAGCTGCGATCTACTTCCACCTCGGCGGCCTCGACCTCTATCCTGCCGGGATCACGCGCTGAGTCAGCGGTATCCACCACAAACCCTGAAGAGCCAAATTCTCTCGGGCCGCGTATTGACTCTCGATGAAGCGTGCTACGGTGCCTCCTCGTGAAGGTGTTACAGCATGTCCGTCACGTCTTGATCCTCTGCGACTGGATCAAGGCTCTGCAGGATACGGCTGAGCCAGCTTGCGCGAAAGCGCTCATGTGCTCTTGCAGAGCATGCCCACGCCGATCTCTGTCGACCTTCGGATCCGCATTGTTGAGGCCCGCGTACAGGACGGGCAGACCTACGAGCAACTCGCCGAGCGCTTCCACGTGGGACGGGCGACCGTCGATCGAGTGCTGCGCCTCCAGCGAGAGACCGGTTCGGTCGAGCCCAAGCCGCACGGGGGCGGAGTGGAGCGGCGGATCACGGCCCGGGAGCAAGATTTGATCGTGGAGCTGGTGCGGGCGCGGCCTGACGCGACGCTCGCCGAGTTGTGCTTCGCGCTGCAAGTACGGGCCGGGGTCCAGGTCAGTCGTTCCACCATGTGCCGCGAGCTTCAGGAGCTCGGCTTCACGAGGAAAAAAAATCGCTGGTTCCCCGAGAGCAGTGCACGGCCGCAGTCGTGGCGATGCGCGACGCCTTCGTCGCGCAGATGCAGTCCTGCGACCCGGAGCGCCTGATCTTCCTGGACGAGTCCGGCTCGCACATCTCGATGACCCGCGCTCGAGCGTGGGCACCGCGAGGAAAGCGTGCCCATGGCGTCGTGCCACGGAATCGCGGCCGTGTGACGACGATGCTCGGCGCGCTGTCGATCGACGGCATCGAGGCGATGATGACCGTCGAGGGCGGCACGACGGCCAAGGTCTTCCTCGAGTTCATCGACAAGCATCTGGCGCCGAAGCTCCGTCCGGGCGACATCGTGGTGATGGACAACCTCGGTGCCCATCACGCGACAGGCGTCCGTGAGCGCATCGAGGCGCGCGACGCGACGGTCGTCTACCAGCCGCCGTACTCGCCCGACCTCAATCCCATCGAGCTCGCCTGGTCGAAGATCAAGACCGCCCTTCGCGGCCTCGGGGCCCGAACCGGCCCACTCCTCAAGGCCGCGATTTCCGCCGTTGCGGCTCTCGTCACCCCAACCGATGCGGCCGGTTGGTTCAAACACTGCGGCGTCAGCACGCCTCAAGGCGTATGAAACCTGCTGTTAGACGTGATCTGGGCAATCCTGCGCGGCCTTATCTGGGGAATCGTGGACGACTACCCATTTGGCGACAGCGCGGGACCCTCTGCGGACTCGAAGAAGGAGAACCCGTGGTGGGAGGACAAGGGCCGCGCTGCGAAGGAGCCCGCCGCGAGCCCGGAGAACCCGCGCACGAACGCCACCATGCCGGGCTGGTGGGCAGCCCCCGCGCCGCCCGCGACTCCCCCGACAATCAAGGTAGAGACGGACGCGGGCACGTTCATCGCAACGACCACGTTCTCGGGGCCGAATCTCATGGGGATCCGTCGCGTCGAGCGGTCGCGACAGGAGGGTGAGAGCCGTCGACGACGTCGCGCCTCGACCGCGCCGGCTTCACCCGTGAGGCGCGCGGACGTCGAGCTTCGGCCGCGTGAGCCGGCGGTCCCCCTCGATCCCGCGGGCAAGGTTGAAACCGCGGCGCATGAGCAAGTCGAGCTGCGGCCACGTGAGCCGGCCGTCCCCGAGGTCGCTCCGAGCGCGGCCCAGGCCGTGGGTGCTGGCATCGTCCAACCCGGCGACACCCCGGCCTCGAAGCGAACCCCGCGGAGCTGCACGGATGTGGCGACGCCGATCGATCCCGCCGAGGCGCCGCGCGTGGCCAGGGCGCGACGCGTACGAGGTCGACTTGCAGATTCGGACAGGAGCTCACCGCGGCTGGCGACGACGCTCGCCACCCGGCTCGCGCTCGCCGCCAGCGCGCTGAATTCGCCGGCCCCGGTGGCCGTGAGGGAGGGAGCATGACGGACGTCGAGAACAAAGACGCGGTCAGCAGTCTCTCGGAGACGCGCGACCAGATGACCCAATACTTCTGTATCTGCGGCGTGCGCGACGTGGGGATCGTCGCCGGCGCGGTCGGCCTCGGCATTCTCGCCGGCTGGGCCGGGCACCATGTCCTGCGCGGCCGGTGGCGGTCGGTGCCCGTCGTCGTGAGCATCGCGCTCACGGGCGCGGCATACCTGACCCGGCAGCGCTTCGTGGTCAAGGCGGGCCTCGCTGTCGGCGGCGCGTCGCTGCTGCTGTCCAACGTGCATTTCACGTTCTGGGACCAGCTCGAAGAGGATCGGATGTTGGAGGCGTAGACCATGGCAGCACTGCGACTAGAACTCGAGATCACGACCGTGGAGCCCTCCGGGACCATGGTCTTCGTGGAGGGCCAGGCACCCGGCGGCGTGCAGGTGGGCCTGATGCTCCCGGCGGGCACACTGGCCACGCGCGTCGGCCAGCGCCTCGCGGTGTCGGTCGAGACCCTGAACGCCGCGAGCGCGCCCTCGATGCGCGAGCGCATGGCCCGGACGGAGACTCCGCGTAGCGCGGCGTCGGGCACGGCCGCGACGGCCGCGGCGCCCGGCTCAACGTCGGCGGACATGACCGATGTGGTGCTCGCCGCGGTGTTCGGCACGTCGCCGGCCGCCGAGCGTGAGCGTGATGTCAACGAAGAGATGGACGCGCTGTTCGGACGGCGCCGTTAAGGAGAAAGCGATGATCGACACGGAGACGCGAGAGAAGATGGAATACCTCGGCGAGCAGATCGCCAAGAATCTGGCGCGGTTGGGCAGCACTGCTGTGCTACCGGCTGGACAGATCGAGCTGGCCGCGTGCAGCACTGGCGTGCCGACGAATGGGTGCGAGGGCCTGATCTACTCGCGGATCACGACGATTCGCTTTTACCGCGGCGGCCGTACCAACATCGATCAGGTGGTCGAGGGCCAGATCCCGGTCGCGCCGGGCTCGTCGGTCGTGCTGTCGCAGGCCGCCCATCCGCCGTGGCCGACCGGTTGCTACGTGTTGCGCTACCGGCTCGCCAATAACGCCAACAACCACGACGACATCCGGATCGAGTGGTTCGTCGACAGGGAGCCTCTCGATGCGATCCAGTACGGCAGCGAGATCTACAATAACGACAACACCGTGATCGGCGAGGGCAAGCTGCCGATCCCGCTCGCGATGGGCGAGCACTGCTGCATCGGCGGGAACAACCGCCTGCGCGTTCGGATCTCGCACCTCGGCAACGCGAACCAGATCGAGAACATCCGCCTGCACGTCGAGCACGCGAACGCGATCAAGTGCTGCTCCTCGTGCGCGGCCGGTCGTGCGTGCCAGCGCGGGTGCAAGGGCGGGGGCGACAAGTAGGAGCCGGCGATGAACAAGATCAAGCTCGTCATCCGGGGCGGCTTCGACGGCCAGACCCCGGTCACGCAACCGCCGACGTTCCGGCTGGTGGAGGGCTGGAACGAGGCCGAGCTGACGGCGCCAGCGGGCATCCTGCCCGCCGGTCTCTGGGGACAGGTTCCTGCGGGCGATCCGTACCTGCTCCACGCGAACCTGCTGACGACCGACATCCTGAACGCGCAGTCGGTCTTCGAGGTCCGAACCGGCGCTCCGATGCAGGTGCGCGCTCAGTTCACCCCCTACGCGGGGAACACCCGCCTGACGCTGGTGCGGCCGAGCGACGCCCTCCGCATCCTCACGCCGCCGCAGGCCCTCGTGAAGCTCGAGATGCTGGTCGAAAGCATCGGCGGCACGAACGAGCTCGGCTCCCGCCTGTATCACAGCAGGTTTCATACGCCTTGAGGCGTGCTGACGCCGCAGTGTTTGAACCAACCGGCCGCATCGGTTGGGGTGACGAGAGCCGCAACGGCGGAAATCGCGGCCTTGAGGAGTGGGCCGGTTCGGGCCCCGAGGCCGCGAAGGGCGGTCTTGATCTTCGACCAGGCGAGCTCGATGGGATTGAGGTCGGGCGAGTACGGCGGCTGGTAGACGACCGTCGCGTCGCGCGCCTCGATGCGCTCACGGACGCCTGTCGCGTGATGGGCACCGAGGTTGTCCATCACCACGATGTCGCCCGGACGGAGCTTCGGCGCCAGATGCTTGTCGATGAACTCGAGGAAGACCTTGGCCGTCGTGCCGCCCTCGACGGTCATCATCGCCTCGATGCCGTCGATCGACAGCGCGCCGAGCATCGTCGTCACACGGCCGCGATTCCGTGGCACGACGCCATGGGCACGCTTTCCTCGCGGTGCCCACGCTCGAGCGCGGGTCATCGAGATGTGCGAGCCGGACTCGTCCAGGAAGATCAGGCGCTCGGGGTCGCAGGACTGCATCTGCGCGACGAAGGCGTCGCGCATCGCCACGACTGCGGCCGTGCACTGCTCTCGGGGAACCAGCGATTTTTTTTGGCTCTTCAGGGTTTGTGGTGGATACCGCTGACTCAGCGCGTGATCCCGGCAGGATAGAGGTCGAGGCCGCCGAGGTGGAAGTAGATCGCAGCTCGGAAGCGGTCGCGGTTACGGAAGCCGCGGGCGACGTACTTGAGCTTCTGGATGACCGAGTTAAGGCCCTCGGCAGAGGCGTTGGTGATCCGTTCGGTGGCTGCATGGATGATGCCGCCGAGGTGATTTTTGACCATGCGCGCGGCGGCCTTCATCGGCTCCAGGCGAGAGCGGATAGCCCAATCGTACCACATGCCCCATTGGTCCCGCATGTTGCTCGGCGAGGTGTGCTCCCAGACCTCCATCGCCGCCTCCTTGAGCGCCCACGCGCGGGCCGTCCGCAGCGAGCTCGTCCGCAGCGCCTCGAAGTCGTCCCAGACCTCCTTGCTCATCCGTTCGGGGTTGCGCAGCCAGAGGTACTTGGTGCCCTTGAGCCGGTTGTCGCCGAGGCCGTGGAGAGCGCGGTGTTCCTCGCGTCGCACGTGGTCGACGGCTTGACCGAGGCGCGCGGCGACGTGGTACTTGTCGAAGGCGATCTTCGCGTCGCCATCGGGGATGGCCTCGCGGACAGCTTGAATGTAGGGCTCGTGCATGTCCATGACGACCACGGAGACCGCAGCCCTCTCTGGGCGCGAAAAGCCGCTCAGGAAGCTCTTGAGGGCCCCCTTGCCGCGTCCGTCGGCGACGTGGATGACCCGCTTGCTGGCGGACTTCGGGTCATGCACGATCGTGACGTACTCGTGGCGCCGCTGGAAGGAGGTCTCGTCGACGGCGAGCATCTCCGGCAGCGCGACCTCGCGGCGCTCGAGTCCGCGTTGTACTGCACGCTCCTGGACGCCGGCGACCTGATCCCACGAGAGCCCGAGGCGCTCCGCGACCACTGCAATCGGCGCATCGCGGAGCCAGTCGATCACCAGCGCCTCGAACAGCGCGGTGAGCCGAGCGCTACCGTCCGCCCACGAGACGCGCATCGTGAGCGTACCGTGCTTCGGGCACGACGTCCGCGGTACGCCGGCTTCGATGATCGTCCGATACTGACACGTATCGAGGTGCCGCCATCGGCGAGTCCGCGTATCGTGACGGGGAACAGCCTGGCCACACTCCGGGCACGTCGTCGGCACATCGGGGTCGTGCTCGACCTCGATGACGATCTGCCCCTGCCCGAGCTGCAGCTTCACCGCAGCAACTCTCCAGGGAGCCTCGATACCGAGAATTCGGGCGTAGAGTTCGGTCTCTGCCATTTCGCGCACGATATCACGGCGCGATTTCGCGCGCAACCTACGCCACCCTCAACCCTGAAGAGCCTTTTTTTTCCTCGTGAAGCCGAGCTCCTGAAGCTCGCGGCACATGGTGGAACGACTGACCTGGACCCCGGCCCGTACTTGCAGCGCGAAGCACAACTCGGCGAGCGTCGCGTCAGGCCGCGCCCGCACCAGCTCCACGATCAAATCTTGCTCCCGGGCCGTGATCCGCCGCTCCACTCCGCCCCCGTGCGGCTTGGGCTCGACCGAACCGGTCTCTCGCTGGAGGCGCAGCACTCGATCGACGGTCGCCCGTCCCACGTGGAAGCGCTCGGCGAGTTGCTCGTAGGTCTGCCCGTCCTGTACGCGGGCCTCAACAATGCGGATCCGAAGGTCGACAGAGATCGGCGTGGGCATGCTCTGCAAGAGCACATGAGCGCTTTCGCGCAAGCTGGCTCAGCCGTATCCTGCAGAGCCTTGATCCAGTCGCAGAGGATCAAGACGTGACGGACATGCTGTCAGTGGGCGGAGTCGACGATCAGCCGCGCCAACACCACCGGGGTGCGTGTCGCTCAGGTGATGGCGAACGCCACGCTCGCCGCCTGGACCGGGACTCTCCACGTCATCTACAACGACAACGCCGCCGGCAGCGTCAACCTGCCGCCGCTCGCCACAGTGCCGACCGACGCGGTCATGACGTTCACCCGCAAGGGGGGCGGCGTCCCGACGATCTTGCCCGCTGCGGGCGAGACGTTTGGCGCCGGCGTCAACGCGCAGGCGGTCACGCGCAGCGGGATCCTCATGAACAACAGCGAACAGTGGGTGTTCGCGGGGAGCTGAGGCATGACGACGCACGCCGATCCGCCCGGCCTGCTGGAGATGGAGACGCTCCCGCAGACCACGAACTACCGCGCCGAGCGGCAAAAGCTGTGGGAGTTGCTCCGGCATAAGCGCGACGAGTACGTGGCGCGAGCGCAGCAGCACGGCGCCACCGCAGCAGCCGCCGCCGACGCGGCGGGCCGGTCGTTTCGCGGCGAGGTCAACCTCTTCCTCGGCGAGCTGCTCACGCATTCGCGCAAGGACGACGTCCTGGCGTTCCTCATGAACGCCCCGCGGGAGTGGGGCGCCCGCTCGGAGCTGCTGCTCGACACGGACCCGTTGATCCCGTCGCTCGTCGCGCGGAGCTTCCCGGTCGGAGCATGGGTCGACCGCTACGAGGAGATCAGCAAGCGCGTCGCGGACGACAACAAGCAGTGGTCGACCTGGCTCGCGGCGCGGCTCGAGCAGGTCGGCCACACCGGTGCGGCAGTGGCCGACCGCGTGTTCGGCGTGGTCGAGACGGTCGGTCAGGGCGTCGGCGAGGGCGTCGGCGGACTCGGCAAGGGCCTCGGCGGGCTCTTCGGCTCTGTCGGCGAGGGCCTTGGCAAGGCGGTGATGATCGGCGCCGGCGTGGTGAGCGTCGGCGCCGTGGTGGTTGGCGGGATTTACCTGCTGCGTGACAAGTCCTGAGAGGCAGGTGGAGGGCGTATGGCGAACGGCAACGGTGCGAAGAACAACACGACCGTAAGCGGCGAGATCAAGGACGACGGCTCGTCCACCCCCACTGGACCGCGCACGGGTGGGCCGCGCGTGGTCGTCAACGAACCCACGGCCGCACCCGCGGCCCCGCAGGCGCCCAGGACGTCAGTGCCCGCGCCCTTCGCCCCGAACACGGGCATGACGCCGGTGGTCGCGACTGGCGGCCTGCTCGCGCTCGGGGGCGCGGCGATCTACGGCTACCACTGGTGGCGCCAACGCCAAGCGCTCGCCGCGGGCGAGGGGAGCACGCCCCTTCCGAACGGAAGCGGTCAGGGCCAGGGAGCACCCCCACCGAACGGCAGCGGGCAGACGCAGGCCACACCGCCCCAGAGCGGCGGGGGCACGCCCACGCAGGGCGCCCCGCCGGCGACCGACCCGAACTACTGGGGCACGACGTCCCGCGGGGCCGAGTTCCGCTCGTTGCTCACCGAGATCGAGAAAGTCTCGCGCATGCCGCTGCGCCTCTTTCTGTCGGTCGTTGCCAACCGAGAAGCCGGCTGGAACCGCAAGGCGCGCAACCTGACCGCCGTCGAGACCGCCGCGTCCAAACGGGCGATCGAGGCGGGGCCCGACCGCGGCAACCCGACACCGAAGTTCGCCACGTCGCTGGCAGGCGCGGGCTCCGGCGGGCTGTTCGGCGCGCTCGCTCCCTACGTCGCGTGGACAGGGCTCGACGAGGACTTCATGCCCTACCTCGACGCCGACTACACGATCGTCGAGGACCCGATCGTCGCGGCGATCTGCGCCGCGAAGTACTACCAGCGGATCGTGACCTTCTACCCGACCGTGTTCGCCAGCGGCACGCCGGCGCCCGAGGACAACTATCGCGTCCGCCTCGGCTGGGCGAGCCCCAACGAGCTGAAGAAGGACCCGGCCGGCAAGCTCTTTCAGGCCGTGAAGGGCCGCATGGACGAGGACCTGGCGGAGCTGGGCCTCAAGATCACCGACCTCCCGCCCCCGGACGCGTCCCGCTGGCCCGGCCTCAAGGCCGTGGTCGAGGGCATGAAGAGCCTGACGCCCACGTGGAAGTGAGAGCGCGGGACGGTGAAGGAGATGCTCATGCAGATCGCCCGCCTCCACAAGCGACCGCTGGACCGGCAGAGCAAGGCGATCTTGGACCTGCTCACGGCCGAACTTGCGGATCCGGCGTCGCTCCGCGCCGGCCTGCACGGCCCGGTGACGCGTTCCGGATCGGTGGCTCACGAGATCGGAAGCGCCGACGACGGCGGCCCGACGGTCCGCGTGGAACGCCTCAGTGCGGACCGGTACCTCGTGACCCGATACGTCGAGCTCGACACCCGCTCCGAGGATCCCGAACTGAACGATCGGGTTGCGGCGCCAGAGGTCGAGTTGGTCCGCCAGGGCGGCGACTGGTTCGCGGTCGCGGTGCGGCGCGGCGCGTACGCTGGCGCCGAACCTGACGCGCTCGAGCTCGTGTCCGCGGCGCTGCGTCTCGTCGCGCGCGAGCAGTCCCTGCCAACCGCCCGAGGCTGGCTCAGTTGGCTTGCCTCATTCATTCCGCGGCAGGCGCCGCGCCTCTGGAGGACTGGCGATGGTCGCTAACAACACACGGACGCTCGCGCGACTCGGCCTCGGCGGTGTGGTGCTGGCCGAGTCCATGGCCGCGTGGTCGCGGTGGGAACGGCGGCGAGCCCTGTTCGCGGCGGCGGCCGAGCGAGCCCGCGTGGAGCGGCGCCGCTTCGTGGTCGTGCTGCCCGAGCACGAGGGCTCACTCACCAAGGCCCTGCGCGTTTACGAAATGGGCCGGCACTATCCCGAAGTCTTCCACATGCGGCGGATCCCGATCGTGTCGCCAGCGGAGCTCGAGCGCGGCCCCGTCCACCGAATCGCCAGCGACTCGGCCGTGGTCTACGTCGCGTGCGTGCTCGAGTACGTCTCCGATGTCCGGGCCGCGATGGACGAGATCCTGCGCATGGCCGGCGCCGTCGAGAACATCTACGTCGTGACCGTCCAGCCCTGGACGCTCACGGCGACACTACACCCGCGAGCGCGGTGGGCCGGCATCGCCGACACGCACACGGTCTCGATGGGTCCGATCACGGCGCTGCATCGTGGCTTCGCGGCGGGGCTCGTTCTCAGCCTCGCCGCGGTGTCGGCGACGTCTGAGCGGGGACCGGACGACGCCCAGGACGACGTCGATGACGGGGCGATCGACGCGCACGTGATCGTGCAGGTGGACAAGGACTTCAAGTAGAGGGGTGGACGATGAAGCGCGTGGTTGTTGGCGGGCTCGCTGCGGCGGGTGTAGTTGGCGCGGGGATCTGGCTCAAGCGCCAGGCCGTGCGAGAGACGCTGTTCGCCAGCGAGCCGGACTCTCAGGTCCCGCTCGTGATCCCGGGTCGCGTCGCGGTCGAGCGGCTGTTCGGAGGCGGCGACGCTCGAACCAAGGTGCCGCTTGTGCTGGTCCTGCACGGCGTGGGCGCCGACGAGACGCAGCTCGCGCCGTACGTGCTCTCCAACCGGCCCATGCGGCTCGTCTTCCTGCGTGGCGGCCTGGCGAGCGGCAACGGGTTCCAGTGGTTCCGCGCCCGCTACAAGGACAACGCGGCGGCCTTCATCACCGACGTCTCGCGGACAGCGTCCGAGATCGTGACGGTGCTGGACCAGATCGCCACACAGCGCCTCTACACGGAGCGGATCGTCGTCGGCTACAGCCAGGGCGCGCACATCGCCTGGTGGCTGGCGACCAGCGGCCGCGTCGATCGGGTCGTCGCCATGTCGGGTGCGCTACCGGCGAGCTTCAAGCCACCGCGCCCGACTCGACAGGTGCGGATCGAGGCCGCCCACGGACTGCGCGACCCCGTGATCCCATACAGCGCTGGGCAGGCGACGGCGCGAGCCTTCCAGGGGGCCGGCTATCCGGTCCGGCTGACGACACTGCGCCTCGCGGGGCACGGGCTGTCCAGCATGGGCGCCGCGCTCGCTCCGGCGCTCGAGGGAGCGCTGAGCAACGGTGCGGTGGGTCTGGCCACGAAGTCGAGCTCGCTCGGCGCACGATAGATGCGCAGCCGCCCAAGGGGGCGGCATCGTATTGAGGGTGGTTGCAAGTTCGACGGGCGGATCGTCGTGCGACAAGCAGGAGGTGGGAAATGGGAATGGGGAGACGTGCATCTCCCGCGATTCCGCGATTGACCGGGGGTGGGAGATCTCGTCGCGGCACGAACGGCTCTGACGACGATCTTCCGCGGATCCTCTACGTCGCGGATCTGGCCGAATTCTTGGGTAGAACCGAGCGTGCGGTGCGTGCGGCCCTCGCACGAGGGAGGCTGCCCCCGCCGCTTGAAATCGCGGGACGGGTTGCATGGACGCGCGAATCCGTGCGTAAGTGGTTGGCGGAGAACCCGCGGCGTTCGGAGAAGGCCCTCCCCGCCGTGAAAATCACTGTCCGCCCTCACCCCCGCGACAAGCACAAGATGCAAGTGACCTTCGAGCTTCCCTCCGTGAACGGCAAGAGGAACCGTCCGCGGAAGACCGCGCCCGCGCACATCCGGGACAAGGATGCCGCGATCGCATGGGGTCACTCGATCTTGGGCGACCTGCTGCGCGAACACATGGTCGCGCCGCAGGGGGTCCTGAGAGAGGAGAAGTCCGAACCCAAGCCCGAACCCAAGAAAGAACGCTCCCAGGTCTCCCCGTCGTCCGTGATGACGGTCGGCGAGTTTTGGACCGAACACATGGAAGGGGATTACTTCACGAGACTCGCCCCTGGCACGCGCCAGGACTACGCGAAGAAATGGACGAGGTACATCGCCCCTGTCCTCGCCGATCTCCCGCTCGATAAGATCGGGCGCGAGGAAGTCCGGGCCTTGCGGAAGCAGGTCCAGAAGCTGCCGAAGCGGGGATCCCGGAATACTGTCCTCGGACTGGCAAGGACCATGCTCGCATACGCCGCCCGCCTCGACATCGTCGATGTGGACGACTTGCCGACCATCCATCCCGAGGAGGGAGGGGCCGATCCCGAGGAGACGCCCCGCTACTCCGAAGACCAGGCCAATCGGATGGTCGAGGCCGCCGAGAAGATCGGGCCCGAACACCTGGCCGCGCTCCTGCTCATGCTGGACGGGCTCCTGCGGGTGTCCGAGGTCTGCGCTCTCCGCTGGACGGACGTGGATCTCGAGCGCTCGAGGATCACCGTCCGTCACAACATCAGCGGCGGTCAGGCATGGCGCCCGAAGCACCAGAAGAAGAAGTCCAAGCCCAAGTCGGTCGGCATGAGCCCTCGTCTCGTCGCCGCCCTGCGCTCGCTCGAGCGGAAGGGCGACCTTGTCCTCGTCCATCGGTCCGGGAGGCAGCACACCCGGAGCACGATCCAGACGATGATGCGGAAGGTCCAGCGGCGTGCCGAGGTCCCTGTGTGGTCGCCCCACAAGTTCAAGCACACAGGCGTGTCGGTCATGGGCGAGCACAACGCCCCCTTGACCCTCATCCAGGGGCAAGCCCGCCACGCGCACGTGTCGACCACCGCGCGATACATCCACGTGGACGAGGACACCCACGCCGAGAAGGCGGCCGCCTTCTACGCTGCCATGGCCACCAAACGGCCACCGGCGGCCACCACTGAGCAGAAGCCCGGCTTTGGGCCCAACTGACGCGGAATCTCGATTCCGCGACGAAATCGAGACGAATTTTCGAGACAACCGGGAGATCGCGCCGTCGCGCATCAGGGCTTCCAAGCCACCCTGGACCCCCCGCTTGACCAAGCTTTCAAGCCGCCGGCCGCCGGACCGACGAGACAAACGGAGTGGGAACGGAGACGGGCAAGTCCGAGCGGCGGACGACATCACGCTCGTCGGGGAGCGCTCGACGTGAACCAGAGGACAGGCGCTTCCTCTTAGGTTGCGGCGACCTGCCCGAGTACGGTGCGTGCAGTAACCTTTCTCTTCAAGCAGCCCGTCGAAGGCGTGCTCGGTGTCGTCGCTGAGCGGCGACGACAACCGCGTCCCGCGGGTCGTCACCCGCGTCGACGGCAAGCGCCTGATCGTCGAGCTGCCGAGCGGCAAGTCGCTGCGCACCGAGCAAGAGCTCGTCGTCACGGTGTTCGTCCCGGCGCTCCGCCGGGTCGATGTCAGCGGCGCCAGCCGTGTCGACGTCGCCGCGCTCGCGGCGGACCCGTTCACGGCCCATGCGAGCAGCGCGAGCCGGCTCGATGTCAGCGGGACGGTCAAGGCGTACCGCGGTCGTCCCGTGCTCCTGGGCGCGCCGTCCTCGGCAGCGTCCAGGTCGACCTCGTGGCGCGTCCCGTGGAGGTCGGTACCGGCACCGGCGTCCGCACAGTTCGGCGGCGGGCCCTCGATACCGCTGCCGCTATTTCAGCGGATAGATCGCCACCCTGGTGAAATAGAAGCCCCTGTCGTCGACCGCGATGAACGGCCCCTTCTCCCAGCCTGGGGTGCCGAGGAGCTCGGTCGCCAGCGCGCTGATACCGTGAAAGAGCATGGGACGCGGCGAGCCCGAGACCTCGTAGGTGCCGTTCTGGATCGCCGCGAAGTGCTCACGGGTGAGCGTGCGCGCGTCGATGTCGACCTTCACGCAATGGACATGAAGGTGCGGCCCTCCGGTGGAGCCCGAAAAACCGGCCTTGCCGATCAGGTCCCCCTTCTTCACGAACACCCCGGGTTTGAGCGTCTCGGGGATCGACTTTTGCTGCAAGTGCGCGTATGTCACGCACTCGTCTCCGCACAGCAGGCGGACGCTATTTCCCAGGGGCTGGCGCCAGAGGATCAGCTTGAGCTTGCCCGACGAGGTGCGCACCGCCACCGCGCAGGTCTCGATGTTGTTCTCGCCGTCATTGGGGACGATGCGCGCGATGTCGAGCGCGGTGATGGCGCCGCCGGGATCGACGTAGTCCGCGGTGCGCAGGAGGTTCCACTTGTTGTCCGATTCGCGGATCTCGTAGCCGATGAGCTTGAGCTCGTCGGTGCTGCCGATCACGGCCATCGCCGTCTGCCCGCGCTTGAAGCGCGCCAGCGCGACGCGGCTGATCGGCCCGCTGATCTCGCTGCCGAGCAGAGCTACCTCGCCCGACTTGGCGTCGATCTGGAAGTAGTAGGCGCCGAGCTTGCCCTCGCCGTTGCGCACGCCGACCAAGACGCGGCCGGCGTCGCGCGTCGCCGCCACCGCGATTTGATTCACCGCGGTGTCGACCTCGCAGTCCTTGCCGCGGGTGAGCGCCGTGACCTTGTTCTTGTCGTCACGGGCGACGTTCCAGACGACGAGCTTGAGCTTGCTGGCACCCGTCTGCAGCGCGGTGACGACGCGCCCCGTGTCGAGCACCGCGAGATCGAAGAGCGACGTGGCCCCGCCCGCGCTGACCGCGAAGGAGGGTTTTTGGCCCAAACCCGGCGCGAGCTCCCAGAGCGAGACCTCGAGGTTGCCGCTGACGGGCTGACGCGCCATCACGAACTGTGTCTCCGAGTACCGGTCGATCTTGATCGATGCGGTCCCCGGCAGCGTGATCGTGCTGCTGCAGGTGACCTGGACGCCGTCAGCGCTGACCGAATACAGCGACACGAAGGCGGCGCCGTTCGCAGCACCTGCGACCACGAGCTTCGTGGCCGTCAGCGCCGTGGCCGACAGCGTGTCGCCGGCGAAGGGCAGACCGGGCTGAGACTTGCCGAGGTAGCTCAAAGTCTGCGCATCGCCCGATGACGCGAAGGACAGCACCAGCACCTGTCCGTCCTCATCGGTCACGGCAGTGAAGATGCGGTTGGGGCTGAAGGCCGCCACCGAGACGACGCCGACCGGCCCGCGCTCGACGCCGGTGCGGAGGATCCTTCGCAGCGGAACCCGGGGATGATCGGGCCAGCTATCGTCGGCCTTGAGCACGACACCGTCCGCGCCGGCGTAGACTGGAAGGCCGAAGATCGGATAGTCCTCGTTCTCTGGACCGGTATTGTGCACGAATTTCGATCCGTTCCAGATGTAGCCGCCGAAGTCGTAGCCCCAGTGCTGGCCACGGTCGGGGAAGTGCGCCGCATCGGCAAAGATGTAGCACTTCTCCGGCAGGTCCTTGGCCTTGAAGGGGAAGGCGTAGCTGCCGTCGGATGTCGGATTGGCGTGCGCCTGCAGCGGAAAGTTGAAGACGACCGGGTCGAAGCCGTCGAAGACCACCTCGATGCGGATCGAGGCCGGCGCCGGCGTGATCGGGATCCGAATCGAGCCGCGCCCGGGATCGGCGACCCCCGTGCGCACCTGCTCGTCGAGGAAGATGCTCAGCGAGCGCCCGTCCGCGAGCGTGCGCTTCTTCGCTTCCTCCAGGTCCTTGCCATCTTTCAGGAGGTAGGTGTTAATCGCGAGCTCCGTGCCCGGGAACCACACCTTGAGCGTGTTCGCCACCAGCGAGGTCGGCGCACCCGCCTCCGCCTTGTAGCGGAGCTCCAGCATGAAATTGATCATTCCGCCGCCGAAATCCTCGTGGATCGGCTTCACAATGGCGAACGGAAGGTACAACAGTTTGCCATTCGAGGACGGTTCGAGGACAGCAGTCACACCTGATACTTTGGCCATGTCACTCTCCCGCGGTTGCTACCGCTTGCAGACGCTTGTGTGAAGACGACCCCGGTCCTCTGCTGGACGCGCGGGCGCCGGCTTCGAAGATACAGGTGAGGGCAGGTGCCGGAGTGGTTCGTGGGCTCGAGAATTTTTTCGGCGCTCGACGACGCGCGTGGACGTGCTGGTCAGCGGGCAGACGCTATGCGCGAGCGTGATCACGCCGATCAGTTCCACACTGCGCTCGCGCGGCGACTGACGCCGTGACGGTCGATGTACTCACGACCGGATGATCCAGCGGTAAAACTGGCTAGCAGCCTGAAGAAGAACGCGATCTGCCTGGGGGCCGATTGCGACCTCGGCCGCGAGCTGGGCGGTCAGCACCCGCTCGACAGCGGCGACCGGGTGCGCGCGCTCGCGGGCTGGCCGGCCGAGCAGCTCGATGCGTTCGTCGGTCTCGCGCCGCGACTGCGGCGGGACGTGGCGAGGCAATTGGTCGCGCTCGTACGAATCCATCGCCTCGAGCAGCGCGAGCGTCGTCTTCGGGTCGTCGGGCGCGATCTGGAGCAGCGGCGAGGTGTACCTGAGGATCGGGAGCGGCACGAGCCCCTGGAAGCGCTCGTCCTCGCCCCACGCGGGGACGCCCACGACCGCCTCGTCGAGGACCACGCGGGCGAGCTGCGCCAGCTCGCCCGCCCGCGGGGTCGTGCTCACGGTCGACGGCGATGCCCGGCCGGGCGACACCGTCGACCTCGCGGGCCGCGCGGAGGTCGAGCTGCAGCTGCGCGTGCTCGCCGGCGCCGGGGCTCGCGTCCGCCTGCTCGGCCCGGCCGGCGAGCTGTTCACGCGCACCCTCCCCGGCCCCGACGCGGTGGTGCGATTGCGGCTGCGCGTGCGTCCGGGTGAGTTCGTGCGCGCCGAGCTGCACCGCTCGCGCTGACCAACCCGGTGTACTTCCGCTGACCGGGGTCGCTGCGTCGGCGGTCGGGCGCCGCACGACGGCGGCGTTTGCCCCGCGAGGGCGCCCGGCGTCCTGTCCTAGCAGCCCGAGGTAGAAGTCGGTGAGACGAAATCGCTCATGCGTATCTCGAGTGAGCGACGTGCTCTGGAAGTCGAGCTCCCGGTAGGGAGTGCCGCGAATGGCGGTCAAGAAGCGCTCCGAGCCACCGCAGAAGCGTGAGGACAGCCACGAGCACGGCAGAAAGCGCGGCCCGAAGGCCCTGGAGGGCCCTCGGTTTCCCGATTCCGTGGACCTTTCGCATGATCAAGCCCAGGTTGAATCCGGCGGCGTGGATGACCAGCCGCTTGAGGATATTGTCGTGACCGCGGACGTGGACCCTGCGCATTCCGCCGGAGTCGAGCATGTGCGCGAAGGGCCGTTCGACCAGCTCGCTGCGCTTCTTCTGCAGTTCCTTGCTCTTGCCTCGCTTCACGCGGCGGCGGTTCCGGTGCACCGCCTCACGCTCGGCCTGCTTGTCCTTCCACCGCCGGCGACCACGCGCGGGCTCCGGGATGTAGCTGCGTACGTCGACCTCCTCGAGGCTCGTGAGCACGTCGTTGCTGTGGTAGCCCTTGTCGGCGACGACCTCCTCGACGCGCTCGGCGATCTGCTCCCTGGCCTTCTCCGAGCCCTCTTGGCGCACCTCCGCGAGATTGGCGTCGGCGACCTCCAGCGTCTTCTCGATGGTCTTCGTGTCGCCCGCAGCGCCGCCGTGCACCGTCACGCCGACGATGGCGCCGGTCTCGAGGTCGACCGCCTGCTCGTGCTTGTGCGCGAGGTGGGTGCTGCCGTCCTTCATCTTCATGATCTGCGCCTCGGGATCGTGCGGGTGTACCCACTCGTCGTTCGAGCCCTTCTTCGGCCGCTTGCGGTCCAGCCGCGCCAGGTCCTCGCGCGTCGGTTCCTCGATCCCCTCGGCCTTCGCCAGGTCGGTCAAGTACTCCTTGTACGCGCGTCCGTCGTCGCGGCGCACGATCGATCGCAGCGCCGCGTTCGCCTCAAGTGTCGTTGCGTCGATCCCGAGCGTCTTGCCGCGCAACAGGCCATGCTCGGCGACCAGCTCCAGCACCCGCGTGAACACCCGCTCGTGCACGTCGGTGCTCAGCCGACGCCGCGTCCGCGAGATCGTCGAGTGATCCGGCGGCTGCTTCTCCAGGCCGAGCCCCAAAAACCGCCGCAGACTCAGCGAGTCGGCGACCCGCTAGTCCGGATTTCTCACCACGGATAGGTGGGGCCCGGCAAGCGGCTGTCAAGCGGCTTGGCGGGAGGTTGTTGGACGCCGTCGACGTGAGCCGCGAGGCCGCGCTCGTTACGCCCGGGGCTGGCGCGAGATCGAGCTGTAAGAGGGATTACAAAGCCGGCTACGCGTTTTGGGTGACCTGCGCATAAGGACAGACGAATCCCGGCGCGCAGCGCAGCGCACCATTGTGTGACGGACGGCGAGGGCCGTCAGCGTCTCATGACGTGATGACGGTGGAGGTTCTCGAGGACGCGCCACCACACGTGCTGGAGTGGGAAGACTGAGCTTAGGGAGACGCGGATCCTGCGGACCGAGGCGGTGACGATGGCGCCGATCTTGAGCAGCCGCGTGCGGATCGTGGAGACCTGGGCGTGGGCGAGCTCGGTGCCGGCGAGGGCGAGTCGGCGGAGCTCGTTGAGGATCATGTAGGCGACGGACGAGAGCCACAGGCGGAGCTGGTTGGCGCGCAGCGTGTGGGCGCTGGTGCGGTCGGCGAAGAGGCCGAGTTGCTGCTCCTTGATCCTGTTCTCCATGTCTCCGCGAGCGCAGTAGAGGTCCTCGTAGAGCGAGCGCGCGTCGTACTCGTCATGCGAGAGGTTGGTGGCGACGAAGCGCGGATTCTCCTTGTCCGTCGTGTACTCGGCCTTGCCGACCACCCGGCGCTCTCGCGACCACGTCCGGTTGGTCTCGTAGCGAAAGTCCTTGAAGACGCGTGCTTCCTTGCCGGTCTGCTCGGAGGTGGTGCGGGCCTGCGTCATCTCGTCCTCGATCTCGGCGATCAGGCGCGAGTTCTTCTGCAGGCCGAGGACGAAGAAGAGGCCGTTGTCCTCGCACCAGCGCATGACCTCGTCGCGGCAGAAGCCGGAATCGCCGCGCACGATGATCCGGACGGCCGGCCAGCGAGCGAGGATCTGACTGACGATCCTCTCGAGCTCCTCGACCGCGCCGCTGACTGGCTGCTTGTCGGCGGTGTTCAGCGCGGCGCCAAGGATGAAGTCGCCGCAGAAGACGTACAGCGGCAGGTAGCAGTAGCTGTCGTAGAAGCCATGGAAGAAGCGACCCTCCTGCTTGCCGTGTACGGGGTCGTCCGTCGCGTCGAGATCGAGGACGATCTCGGCGGGCGGCCGATCGTGCGCGGCCAGGAAGGTGTCGACGAAGAGGCGCTGAATCCCGTGGTCGTCGTAGCTGATCTTCTTGTAGCGCTCGTCGCCGGCCACCGTGGGCTTCGCCAGCTCCAGGCGGTTCAGCGTGCTCTTGCCCGCCAGCGCATGGCCCCGGTCGCGCACCCGCTTGCGCTGCTCGCCGGTCGGATCGGCCTTGCCTATCGCCAGCGCGAGCAAGGCATCGTCGCGGAGCACGTCGTGGTCGTTCAGGTCCTCGTAACCACACAGCAGGCCCAGCACGCGCTGCGCGAGCAGTTCCTCGACGGTGTGCTCGACCCGGCTCGGGTCGCGGTGGTCCCGAAAGCAGGCCGCGAAGTCCCGAAACACACCTGAACTCTTGGTCAGCTCGCGCAGCAACAGCAGGCCGCCGTCCGAGCTGACCCGCCCGGCGTCGAAGGCGGCCTCGACACGCCTCCGCCCGGCCGGTTGAAAATCGAACTCGGTGCGGATACACCTTGTCGTGTTCCGGCCGTACCCCTGGGTGGTCAGCAATCGTTTCACACCCGCTCGAACTCGGGAAGTGCGGCCGGAATTCCTTCCCGTGGTGAGAAATCCGGACTAGGCGATGCCCCGCTCGCTGCCGATCCCCTCGAAGTAGCCAATCAGCAAGCAGCGGAAGTACACCCCCGGCGCGAGGCCCAGGTCGTCCCATCACCTCGGCGTAGAACGGCTCGCACTGCTTCTCCGCGAAACGGTCGAAGCCGTGCTTCCGGAGCAGCTTGTCGAGCGCCTCGTAGAACGGGTGCCCGAGCCCCTGCAACTTGTCATACGTGATGAACAGCGTCGGCTGCTCCCCGTTGTCGTGCCCCATGGCCATGGCAGAGCCACTTTATCAGCTTTCATCGCAGAGCGCGATACCGCGCGCCGCTCCGCTGCTCGCGAGGTTCCTCGCGGCGTGGTTGCCGCGACTTTCACCACGGGCTGCTAGCCCATAGCGGGAGTGGAACCGGCGGTTTCATGGAGGCTCAACTTCCCGCTGGCGCTGCGGCCTCAACCCCAGGGCGGGGCGAGGGGCAGCGTGCCCCGGCGGACCAGCGACAGTGCGGCGGTCGTGCGGTCGTGGCGGACCATGTAGATCCCGCGGTCGCTGCCGAGCCGGGCATGCCTCGGCTCGTCGCACTCGTCGATCTCGATCGCCTCCGGATCGCTTGGCCCACCGAAGCCGCGTGTGCGTGGCACCTCGCAGCCCATCACGCTGCCCTCGCCGTGGCACACCGACCACACGCCCAGCGGGTTGCCGTTGGGTGCCGCGTCGACAACGTCGGCGATGGGCCCCACCTCGAACCCGCCAACGCCGGTGGCGATGACCTCCGACACGAGCGCGCCGCTCGCCAGCTCGCAGCTCTCCATCGCCAGGTCTCCCGACGACAGATCCGAGTCGTCGCGCACCACGTGAGTCCCGCTGGTCGTCAGGCGTTGGCCCCAGCACATCGTCTCGACCCGATTCTCGCCGTCGGCATCGACGAGCGTGACGAGGTGGGTGCCGATCACCAGCCGGTCACCGACGGCGTCGACGAAGCTGGCCGTCGCGCTGGCGAAGGACACCAACTGTTCCCCCGTCCACGCCAGCGTGGTCGCGGTCCCGCCCTCCACGCCCTCCACAAAGGTGACGCCCACCGACGTTATCGCCATCAGCTCCGTCGCTACGCTCGTTGCGATCGTCAGCGGCTCGCCGATCGGTCCGTCGCCGCCCGCGCGCGCGAGCTTCAGTGTCTTGTCCGGCAGCAGGCCGAGCACGCCGGCCTCGCCCGTGACGCCGTTGACGTGGAACGCGACGATCTCCGCGAAGCCCGCGAGCGCGGTGAGGTCGAAGCTCTCCATCGAGCCGTCGACCTCGATCCGTTGCAGCACGATCGCCTCGTCGTTCGTCGTCCCCACCACCCACGCGCGCTGCTGCTGCGTCAGGTCGAAGCCCCGGACCTCGACGATGGGCGCAAGCGGCACGCTCCAGTCGAGCTCCGGATCGACGCCCGGCGTGCACGCATCGGTGCACGCGTCACAACCGCCGTTGCCGTCGTCGCAGGCTTCGCCCGAATCGACGACGCCGTCGCCGCAGGAGCTCGCCGGTAGGTCGGGCGTGCCGCCGGACGTCGGCGTCGTGCTGCTCGCGTCACTGCCCGCGTCACTGCTCGTGGGTTCGCCGTCCGTGCTCTTCGCAGACCCGGGGCTGCAGCCATCGAGCAACACCATCGCTATCACGAGCCAGGAACAGCGCATCATCTTTTCCACAGCCTATCACTCCGCGGAGCGAACCGCACGATCGCGGGTGTATCAGGCCCAGGCGGCCCGTCCGGCGAGTCACCGCCGGACGACCGTCGCGTGACCGGCCCACCGCGAGCCGGGCTCAATCGTCCGCGCCCTCGTCCTCGACCGCGATCACCGAGCCGTCGTCGCCGGCACGCGGCTGCCTTGAATCTTCAGTCGCGGCCCGTGCATGGCTTCGTGGGGACCGACGCCGAAGGAACAGTCCCAGTTCGATGCGCTGCTCGTCGTGTTGAATGCTCGAAGCCCAGGCAGGCGAGTGCGCGAGCGACCTGCACCGCCGCGTCGAAGCGAGCGGAGCCGCGAGCTTGAAGTCGCCCGCCGCCCGAACTTGCTCGTCTCCGTCCCACGCCGCTTGTCTCGACGGCCGAACGGCATCCGGCTCCGAGGCTTGGGCCGGAAAGGGGGCCAGGGTGGCATAGAAACCCGGATGCGCGGCGGCGCGATCTCCCGGTCGTCACGGAACTCCGTCTCGATTTCGTCGCGAATTTGGCTCTTTTCGAGACGTCCCACTGTGAACGGTCCCGTGGAGGGGTCTAGCAGCCCGTGGTGAAAGTCGCGGCAACCACGCCGCGAGGAACCTCGCGAGCAGCGGAGCGGCGCGCGGTATCGCGCTCTGCGATGAAAGCTGATAAAGTGGCTTTGCCATGGCCATGGGGCACGACAACGGGGAGCAGCCGACGCTGTTCATCACGTATGACAAGTTGCAGGGGCTCGGGCACCCGTTCTACGAGGCGCTCGACAAGCTGCTCCGGAAGCACGGCTTCGACCGTTTCGCGGAGAAGCAGTGCGAGCCGTTCTACGCCGAGGTGATGGGACGACCGGGCCTCGCGCCGGGGGTGTACTTCCGCTGCTTGCTGATCGGCTACTTCGAGGGGATCGGCAGCGAGCGGGGCATCGCCTGGCGGGTCGCCGACTCGCTGAGTCTGCGGCGGTTTTTGGGGCTCGGCCTGGAGAAGCAGCCGCCGGATCACTCGACGATCTCGCGGACGCGGCGTCGGCTGAGCACCGACGTGCACGAGCGGGTGTTCACGCGGGTGCTGGAGCTGGTCGCCGAGCATGGCCTGTTGCGCGGCAAGACGCTCGGGATCGACGCAACGACACTTGAGGCGAACGCGGCGCTGCGATCGATCGTGCGCCGCGACGACGGACGCGCGTACAAGGAGTACTTGACCGACCTGGCGAAGGCCGAGGGGATCGAGGAACCGACGCGCGAGGACCTGGCGCGGCTGGACCGCAAGCGGCCGAAGAAGGGCTCGAACGACGAGTGGGTACACCCGCACGATCCCGAGGCGCAGATCATGAAGATGAAGGACGGCAGCACCCACCTCGCGCACAAGCACGAGCAGGCGGTCGACCTCGAGACCGGCGCCATCGTCGGCGTGACGGTGCACGGCGGCGCTGCGGGCGACACGAAGACCATCGAGAAGACGCTGGAGGTCGCCGACGCCAATCTCGCGGAGGTGCGCCAAGAGGGCTCGGAGAAGGCCAGGGAGCAGATCGCCGAGCGCGTCGAGGAGGTCGTCGCCGACAAGGGCTACCACAGCAACGACGTGCTCACGAGCCTCGAGGAGGTCGACGTACGCAGCTACATCCCGGAGCCCGCGCGTGGTCGCCGGCGGTGGAAGGACAAGCAGGCCGAGCGTGAGGCGGTGCACCGGAACCGCCGCCGCGTGAAGCGAGGCAAGAGCAAGGAACTGCAGAAGAAGCGCAGCGAGCTGGTCGAACGGCCCTTCGCGCACATGCTCGACTCCGGCGGAATGCGCAGGGTCCACGTCCGCGGTCACGACAATATCCTCAAGCGGCTGGTCATCCACGCCGCCGGATTCAACCTGAGCTTGATCATGCGAAAGGTCCACGGAATCGGGAAACCGAGGGCCCTCCAGGGCCTTCGGGCCGCGCTTTCTGCCGTGCTCGTGGCTGTCCTCACGCTTCTGCGGTGGCTCGGAGCGCTTCTTGACCGCCATTCGCGGCACTCCCTACCGGGAGCTCGACTTCCAGAGCACGTCGCTCACTCGAGATACGCATGAGCGATTTCGTCTCACCGACTTCTACCTCGGGCTGCTAGCGCTGCCCGTGCATGATTTCACCAAGAGTTGACGTTGGCGTTCGGCAGAACGGTGTTCAAGCGCTCGCCCAGCTCGCTAATCTTGGAAGTGGAATCGGCCGCTTCCAGACCCGATCTGACTGGGCCGCTGCCGTGCAATAGCCCGGGGTGGCCGGGCGTTCTCCGTGGCTACCGCCGATTGGTTCGCCGCGATGGAGGCCGAGGTCGCGCTCAACGCCGGGCGGTTCGACGCAGCGCTTGCCCTCGCGCCCCCGCTGCGCTCGAGGAACCGCCTAGCCGGAGCAACACCGACGGCCGCGCGGTAGCGACGGAGCGTCGTCCACGCGAGCCTCGCCCCGAACCGCGAACCCGCCCCCCGATTGTCGGGTCGCGGGCCGCGGCGCGCTGTGCGAAGGTTCACTCCGTCGGCGGGTCGAACTGTCCGTACTCTCCCTCGCCCCAGCAGACGACGCGCGAGTCCGACTGCCGGATCGCGCAGCCGCCGTTGTGAGCGCCGCGAAAGGTCGTGTAGGCGCCGGGGAGAATGGGGACGCCGTCGCCCATGCCCTTCTCGAAGTACAGGAGCTCGCCGCTCTGCCGCAGACCCACGAGGGCGTCGGCCTCCGCGAAGCCCCCCGACGCGAACAGCGGCGCGACATAGAGGCTTCCCTCGGAGCCGGGCTCGAACCAGACGAGTTGGCCCTTGTCGTTCATCAGCCTGACCGACTGGAAGGTGCTGCCGATGAACTTCGTGTACGTCCCCTCGGCGGCTCCGTTCCAGACGCCGCCGCCGCAGTTCTCCCCCCAGCCGCCCTTGACCGGCCTCCTCCAGCACACGAGCGAGCCGTCGCCCCGGAGCCCGCACATCTGGCAGTTCCCCTCGCGGGCGTCTTCGAGGGCCACGTACGGACCCGGCGGCGGCGTCTCGATCGCCGTGTACCCCTCGGCCACCCAGCACGTCACCTCGTTGTTCGCCGCCATCGCGCAGCCGTAGGGATATTCGCCCCCGGCGAACACGAAGGGCCCCCCGGGCAGGTCCAGGGGCTCCGACGGGAAGTCCCGGATGCGGTGCAGCTCGCCGCTCTCGAGCACCGCGTAGAAGCACTGCGGGCTGACGGACTTCACCTTGCCAGGCGGGACCTTGAAGAACGGAGAATCGACAAGTCCCCAGCAGACCAGCTCGTCGTCCGGCGTCACGCCGCACATGGAGGACGGATCGTTCCTGCACAGCTGCTTCAGGGCGATGCCGACCTTGAAGGGATCCTCGCCGCCGGTCTCGGTCGGGTCCTCCGTCGTCCCCTCCCCCGTCGAGGTCGTCGAGGTGCTCTCGCTGGTCTCGGCCTGCGAGGTGCTCTCGCTGGTCTCGGCCTGCGAGGTGCTCCCGCTGGTCTCAGCCTGCGAGTCGCCCCCGGAGGTGATGTCGACGGTCGTGGAGTCGGGCCCCGTGCCGACGTCGGTGGGTGTCGAGCTGCCCTCGGACGAGGTGCCGGTCGCGCTGGACCCCGAGGACGACTCGCTGGTGGTTTTGGTGTCGCTCGCGGCGGGGTCGGTGCAGGCGGCGAGCGCGAGCGCTATCGTGAGTGAATGTGGTCGGCGTGGCGGTGGCCGCGTATGTTCCGTCGTGGAAATTGAGCTGAAATCCAACGTTCTGGATCAGGATACTCACGTCGGTGTCGTTGTCATCCTCAACCTTTTGGAAAAATCCCCGCACCTGGATGCGTCCAAGGGTCTCACCGGCGGCCGGGGTTCCGACGCGGGCGTCGTAGTAGACACGTACGTTGCGGGTGATGGTGGGGGGGTGGGGTCTCCGGGGAGGCCGAAGACCTGGAAGGTGAAGCAGGCGTTGGTGAGGTCGGTGCGGCCGGCGGCGATGATCGCACCACCGCCGGTGGGCGTGACCTGCACGCGCACGCCTCGCGCGGGCCACTGGGTCGCGGTGGTCGGGACGTGGGTGCCGGCGCTGAGGTCGATCGCCTGGACCCGCCAGCGCAGGCAGAGCTTGTGCTCGACAGCGAGGGCGAGGCGGGGCGCGGCGGCCATGAGCACCGCGACGACGGCAGGTGCCGCGAGCGTACAGATTCGGCGATACCGGGCGCAAAGGCCCGAGCGTTTGCGAAGTTCGTGCATGGTCAATCTCCCTGGCCCTTCATCTGCTCCGCGAGGGCGTCCAGCGCCTTCTGTTCTTCGGTAATCGTCCGACAGACTGCGTCTGGCTCGGCCTCGAGCACCTGGGCTACATCGCGGTCGGATGCTCGCCGAGGGCGATACGGCGGAAGACGTTGGCGGCGAGGAGCTGCTGAGCCTCTGGCTGCTTGAGCGTTTCCTGCCAGGAGGCGGGGGCGAGCTCGAGGACGCGGGGGCGCGGCCAGGAGGGCAGCAGGCACAGGAGGTCGCGGAGGTAGCCGAGGGGCTCGATGCCGTGCATCTGGCAGCTAGCCAGCAGGGACACGAAGAGCGTGTTGGCGCGGGCGCCGTCGTCGCTGCCGACGAAGAGCCAGTTTTTGCGACCGACCGCCTCGCGCCGCAGCGCGCGCTCGGAGATGTTGTTGTGGAGGGGCAGACGGCCGTCGTCCAGGAAGCGCCGCAGCGCGGCCTTCTGGTTGGTGGCGTAGGTCAGGGCTGCGGCGAGCGGCGAGCCGTCGAGGGCGACCTCGGCTTGCTGGGCGCACCACGCGAAGAATTCGTCGACGATCGGCGCGGACAGCTTCCGGCGGACCGACTCGCGCCGCTTGCGGCTCTCGTCGGCCAGCTTCTCTTCGACCTTGAAGAGCTTGCGGATCAGCCCGAGCGCGTGCCTGGCGAGCTCCGGCTCAGTGCCCAGCGCCTTGAAGAAGTAGCGCCTGCAGTGAGCCCAGCACGCGACCTCGACGACGGCGCCGTCGCGGAAGAGGTGGTCGTAGACGGTCGCGGCGTCGGAGACGAGATAGCCCTTGTAACCGGCGAGCAGGCGATCGACGGCCTCGCTGTCGTGCCTCGGCGAGAATCGATACAGCACATGCCGGCCCGGGGCGACGAGCACCCAGAAGTGGGCGCGCTGACACTGCTCGGGCGCCTGCACGAGCACCCCGGTCGCGTCGACGCAGACGTACGGCGACAGGAAGGCGTCGGCCATCATCGCGTCGACGAGCGGCTCGACCAGGTCGGCGAGCTGCTGGTGCCAGCTGCAGATCGTCTGACGCGACAGCGGCAGGCCCTCGCGGGCGTGGATCGCCTCCTGGCGGTGGGCGGGCATGTGATCGCCCCAGCGCAGCACGATCGTGTGGGCCAGGAGCCCGGGTCCGGCCAGCCCGCGCTCGATCGGCTTGTCCGGCGGCGGCGCGATCACCACGGGAGGGGTTTCGGGTGTCTCATCGGCCAGCTGGGTCTCGATCGACTCGCTCGCCGGAGCATTCTTGCGGACAAACTTCGGCCGCACGATTCGCGCGACCACCATCGCGCCCGGCCGGCGCTCGACGGTCTCGCTGACGACCTCGCCGATCCGCTCGAAGTTCTCGAGGCCCTCCAGCAGCACCTCCGGCGGCAGGACCTCGACCTCGACGCGCGGCAGCGCCTCCGGCAGCTTGCGCCGCCCGCGACGGCGCCGCCGCGGCTCACACGCATCCGTGGGGCGGGTCGTGCTCGCCTCGTCGTCCTCGTCTCCGTCGAGCTCCTCGGCCAGCGCGTCGTCGAGGTTATCCTCGTCCGCGCTCGCCTCGGCTTCGTCCGGGCCGAGCAGCATGCCCAGGAGGCGCATCGACAGCTGCGCCTCCTCGTCGCCCTGGAAGCGCTCGGCCTTCTTCCCGACGACGATCCCCTTCTCGAGCAGCCGACAGCGCTCGAGCAATTGCATGTAGAGCGCCCGGTACTGCTCGCGGTCCGAGGACGCCTTCGACAGCGCCTCGCGCAGCGCGAGCAGTTCGCCCTCCTTGCTCTCGAGTTCGCTGCGCAGGAGCTCGATCTCGCTCACGCGTCCTTACTACTCGTTCGCGCGCCCACGTCAAGAGCGTTTTCACGCCCGCGTCCTGGATGCCGCGGGACGCCCCGCAGCAGCGCACCGAGGCTCTTTTCGTCGATCTCGATCGAGCGCTGCGACGGGCTCGCGGCCTTCGGCGCCGTCGTCGTCGCGCGGTGCAGTCGCTTGTACAGCACCGCGAAGCCGTTGTGGTCCCACCACAGCAGCTTGAGCCTATCGGCGCGCCGGCCCAGGAACACGAAGACCGCGCCGCTCCGCGGATCGTCGCCCATCTCCGCCCGCACCGCCAGCGCCAGCCGATCGAATCCTCTCCGCATGTCCTGCGGCTCGGTGCACACGAAGACGCGGACGTTCTTCGGGATCATCCGCGCCGTCCTCCCACCGCGCCGAGCACCCGCGCGAGCATCTCGCCGTCGACCTCGCCGCGGACCCGCACCACCGCACCGCCGAGCTCGACCTCGATGACTCCGGTCTCCGCCACCAACGCCGCTGCCACCTGTTTCGTCACCTCCACGAAGTCGCGCTCGCCCGCCGCTGCGCGGGGCCTCGCCGGCGTCGCTCCCGTCCGAGCTCGCTGCCGCAGCTTCCACCGCCAGCCCGCCAGCGTGTGCGGGTTGACGCCGATCTGCTTCGCATACTCCCGGCAGCTCCGCCCGCTCGCCTCGAGGGCCTCGACCCGCTTCTCCCAGATCGCCGGATCCGCCACCTTGCTCGCCGTCACAGCTGCCTCCACTCCCGGAGCCGACGCGCCCGCTCCTGCGGTGTCATCGGCCGGAAGTCGATCCGGTAGCCGCCGCTCACGCCTCGAACCTCCCACTTCATGTCGTCCGGTACCAGCAACGCGAAGCTACCCCGCTTCACCGGCTGCGGCGCCAGCACGACCGCGCCGCGCTCTTCCTTCAAGTCGTTACGCTTCCTCGACATCGATCCTCCTCGAGGGGCCTTGTAGCTGCTCGAGGATCTCGATTCACGACGCAGTCTTCCGGACGGATACGTTCTTCGTCGCTGGGAGGCACCCATTGCACGACCTCGACGATCTCGCCGGCCTGCAGGTCCGCGAAGTCTTCGGGGCTGAGCCCGGGATAGACGGTGGTGAGCAGCGCTTCATCCGCCGCGAGGGCCCTCGAGCTGACCCGTGAGCTGTTGGCGAGCGGGCCGTTCGCGGACGCCGAGGAGCGCGTGGCATGGGCAGAGATCGAGGCCCGGGACGTCGACAGGGTCAAGCGGGCAGGTGTCACCTGCGCCGCCGCGACAGCGGATACGACGCCCGTCGGGCTGCCGCCGGAGCCGACCATCCATGTGCCGATGAGCGAGGGCGACGACCCTCACGGGGGGTCGCGCAAGCTCGAGGCGGCCAACGCTTCGATGAACAAGTTCTTCCGCGAAGGGATCGTCGAGACGTTCTGCGACGGGGCATGCGATCCGGAGTGATCGTCGCTTGCCCGTAGGGGCGCGACGTCGCGGGGCGCGGGACGTCGCGGGTCCGGGGGCGCGGGGCTCGGAGAGCGTCGTGACGGCGGGCGCAGCGCGGCGGAGCGGGTCCCTCGCTTACGGCGGGGCCCTCCCAGGCAACGTGCTCGGCGCCCTGTTTCTTCGGACAGATTCTGTCTTGTGAGACAGATATCGCTCGTTCAGCGGACGGGGGCGCCTGCGCGCGGTTGCCTGCGCCCCACCCGCCTGCGTCCCACTCCGTCGCGCTGCGCCCGCCTGAGGCGAGCGTCGCGAGCCCCGCGCTTCTGCGTGTGGGGAGTGATTGAATCCGGGTTTGTGCTCGCGTGGCTTGCTGGATTCAGAGGTTGGCCTTGAGGATGCCCATGAAGCTCTGGAGCGGCGTGGCGCCGACCGGATCGACCGTGATGTAGTATCGGGTGCCCGGGCTCCGGCTGTAAATCTCGCGGACGTACCAGCCGTTGTGCAGGTCGCCTTCGAGGCAACCGACCTCGATGCCTGCCGGGCCCGGACCGTCCCAATAGCAAACGTTGGCGATGATCAAATCAGTATAGCCCGGATCGTTGCTGATGGTCATGTAATTGCACGCGACCAGGTCGGCCTTGCTGTCGTACTGGTAAGGGTCGGTCCAGACGTTGCCGCCGCTCACGGCCGTGGACGAGGCCAGGGTCAAGTCCCGGCCACTATCGTTGGGGAAGCGCGTGCTCATGTACTGCTGGAAGTTCGACCACGACAGGCAGGTGTAATCGCTCGGGCCGTACGCGAATTGAGGGTCCAGGGTCGGCACGGCCAGCCGGCGCGGCGCCGTATCCCCGGGCCGCGACCGCTCGACCTCCCACGCGTGGGCGAGCTCCAGATCGGCCGGGACGGGCCGCTCGTCGCCGCGGACGGCCATGTACAGCTCGAGCGGCGTCGCCTGGTTGTCCGCGAGCAGCGCGCTGTAGTCGGGCCCGGGGCCACGCCCGAGCATCGCCACGTCGACGCCGAAGCGTCCCTCCGCGTCCGGGCTGCCCTTGATGAAGTAGAGGGTGGTGTTGGCATCGGGCCTCGACCGTGGCGATGAGCCGCTCCGGGGCGGGCTCGCCGTTGACATAGAACCTGAGCGCCGGGCGCTCGGCGGCGTCGGCGTCGTGGTGCTCGAGGTCGTCGGCGCCCTCGAGCGCGACCGCGTCGGCGTCGTCGGTGACGGCGTCGTCGCAGCCGAGCGGCGCGAGGAGGGCGAGCAAGGTGAACATGGTCTTGGTATTGGGCATGGTCGTCTCTTCGTGGTTGGGTGGTGAGCCGGCCAGCGCGGGGCAGCACGCCCCGGCTCGTCGCCGCGCTCATCGGCACGCTCCCGGAGTAGAAGCAGGCGACCGATCAATTCACCGCCGATGCACAATTCTTCGACAAGTCGATCCGTGTGCCGGAGCGTGATGTACGCGCACGCCGCGGCCGACGCGACACCTCATGACGCACGGACGGACTGATTTTGGACACTTCCGACGCGCCGACGTCTTTTTGTCCTCCTCAGCCCGCTCGCCCTTGCTGTACTCCAGGAGCGGAACCGCGAGTCGATCCTCGCGCTGCTGCGGGAGTAGGGCCTGCGAGGCCGTCGCGTTGCCGCCACGCCGAGGTCGACCTCGAGGCCGCCGGCGCGCTGCTGTGCGCGCACCTGCTGCCGGGCGCGCGGGGCCTGGCCGACCTGCCCGACGAGCTGGCGGCGTCGCTGTCGGCTCCCGACGCGCCGGGAGTCGGCGACTGGGCCGCCGCGCACCGGGTCTCGCGAGCGACCGCGTGGCGGTGGTTCCACGCGCTCTACGCCGTCGCGCCGGCCCGCTACCGCGTCGAGGCGCGCGCGCGCCGGGCCTGGTGGCGGGTCGTCGAAAGCGACGAACCGCTGGCGACGATCGCCGCGGCCGCCGGCTTCGCCGATCAGGCGCACATGACCCGCGACATCCGGGCGCTGACCGGCCGCACGCCGGGCGAGTGGCGGCGCGTCGGGCTGCAACATTCGTTCAAGACCGCCGCCGGGTGAGCATGCACTCTGCCGGGCATGACCGCCGCTCGTGCCCCACACGCGTTCCTCGCGTTCTCCGGCCTGCGTCTGCGCTTGTGGCCGATCCTCCTGGCCGCGCTGATCATGCAGCTGTGCCTGGTGCCCGCCCGCGAGCTGGTGCGCTGGCTGTTCCTCGAGGTCGGCCCGGCCGGGTGGGCCGACGACCTCGGGATGCTGGTCTTCACGGCGATCATGCTGCAGGGCCTGTGCGGCCTGCTCGGCATCGCCGTGATGGGCCGCCTGCTGCCACGGGCTGACGCGCACCTGCGCTGGCCGCCGGGCCGAAGCATGGTCGGCCTCGCCGCGGCGATCGGCGTGGTCATGGGGCTGGTGATGCTGGTCGCCGATCATTGGCCGGCGCTGCTGGCGGGCGTCGCTCCGGACGGCGGCTACTCGCTCGATCCGCCGATCGTCGCAGGCTGGCTGCTGGCGATGATCACGACGGGGCTCGGCGAGGAGACGGTCTTCCGCGGGCTCCTGGTCGGCATGCTGGTCGTGCTCGTTCCGGGCCGCGTCCGCGCCGGCCGCTTCGAGGTCCCCGTCGCCGGGGTGATCGTCGCGCTGCTGTTCGGCGTGGCCCACTACGAGAGCTTCCAGTACCACCCGCTGCACCAGGCGATCGCGCAGCAGATCTATGCATTCGCGTGGGGCCTCGTCTATGTGTGGCTGATGGAGCAGTCGCGCAGCTTGCTGGCGCCGATCGTCGCCCACGGGGTCGGCAACTTCGTCGAGGTCGCGCTCGTGATGGCGCTGATGTGGGCCCGCGGCTGATTTGTGCCCGCGGCGGGGACATGGCCCTTCTCTCCTGCGTCACCACCGCGGTCAGCGCGTGGCGAGCTCACTCGGTCTTCTCCACGTCGACGATGTCGTCGAACGATAGCCCGCTCGATCGCTCGCCGCGACCGACCTGCTTGCGGACGCCGAGCCACACGTGGGCCTCGCCGTTGGTCGCGCGGGTGCGCTGAAACGACTTCGTGACGCGGATGCCCGCGCGGGGGACCTCCTCCTCGTGGACGAAGAACTTGGCCACCGGGCCGCCGTCGAGGCCGGGGCGCAGGAGCCCGGTCCGGGGCTCGATCAGCGCCGGCTCCGGCGCCGGATCGCCCGCGATCGTCCGCGGCATGCGGCTGCGCTGTAGCTGGACCTCGCGGTTGGAGCCGGGCACATGCACGGGGACGAACGGGATCCAGTGCTCGGGCACGGAGGTCATCGCCCGGTAGCTGATCGCGGCCGCGTAGTCTTCCGCGGCTGCCGGCTCCGACGCGCCGATCCGGCCGCGGTGGTACTTCGCCGTCTCCTCCGCGGCCTCGCTGCCCGACTGGCCCTGGCCGGTGACGCCGGGGATCACGGCCTCGATCGCCCATACCATGTTGGCCATCTCGTCGCGCACGAGATGCACGTCCTCGAGCGGGCGGCCCTCCTGCGACGGGGACGTGCATGGCGGCAGGAGCAGGCTCGTGTCGGCCTGGACCGGGTCGTCGCCCTTGACGCTCAGGGTGTACATATTCCAGCGGTGCCAGCTCTGATCGTTGCCCTGGCCCGCGGCCTTGATCCAAAACCGCTCGCCGAACGAGTTGGTCACCGCCATCCCCTCGACCTCGGCGAGGGTGCCCGCCGGCAGGCGGAACGGCACGAGGAACCAATCGTTGGCGTACACCAGCCCGAACTCGATCAGCAGGAGCTGCGCGAGATCCGTCGTCGACGGCTTGACGTCGCCGAAGTCGGTCTTGCGGTCCTCGAGCGCCCACCAGCGCGTGTCGGGCATCCCCTCGAACGCCACCGGGGTCGGGATGAAGGAGCGCGTGACCGGATTCTCGGGGGGCAGGAGCTCGGGCAGCGAGCCGAAGCCGGGCTCGCCCGGGTCGTGGTCGAACGCGTACCAGTCGAGGTGTCCGTGGGCGTACTCGTCGGCGGAGAGCACCTTCTCCGCCCCTTTCTTCTGCACCGAGCAGGCGAACGCGTACTCGAGGGACGACGGCTTCCACGCGGACTGCGCCGCGGGGGCGCGGTAGATCGACGCGAACCACTCGACGAGCTCGTCGCCGAGCTCGTCGAGCGCGGTTTTGTCGACGGCGGATCCGGTGGTGATGCCATCCGACGCTCGCGGCGCTCCCGATTGCCCGACCAAGTAGAGGTAGAGCTCCCCGCCGTCGATGCACCGCCCGGCCAGAGCGGTGTACTGCTGCACGGCGCCCCGGTGCGCGGACACGGGGGCCGACGCGGCGTCCGCGGTCGGCACCTCGAATCGGTACTTCTCACGAAACTGGACCTCGTAGGCGCCGAGGCCGGCGGAGGAGAGCATCCTGCGCCACTGCCGGCCGATCTGCGCGCGCACGTCAAGGTGCATCTTCTGCCCGCTCGCGCTCCACTGGATCGGCAGCTGCTCCACCTTCGCCTCGAGCGGGGTGGCCAGGGGCAGCGCCTCGGGCGCGCCGCCCTCGGGCCGGTACTTCGTCAGCGGCGTGGTGTGCATGTGGATCTTGGCGAAGACGGGCCAGCCGGCGTCCTCCCCCTGATACTCCCCCGTCTGCCACTGCCTCGTCAGCATCCACAGGGCGTCGCGCACCTCGGCCTTGAGCGCGCGATCGAAGTTTGCGGTCCGCGGCCTGCCCTCGAGCCGGTTCCACATGACGATGGTGGGTCGAGTGGGTTTGACCACCGCTTCCACGTCGGTGACGACATACTGTCCTTTCATCGCATCAGCCTCCGAATCGATCGTAAATACCGTTGTTGAATGCGATATTCGTGGCGATGGTCACTTGATACAAAGTGGTCGCCATCATCGTCGCCGGCAAGAACTGGCCGTAGCCCAGATTGCCTACCTGGTCGGGCTCCACGGCGCGCCGCTTCGCGGCCGCGAGCGTCTCGTGCAGCGCTCCGACCACGTGCTGCCAGTGCCAGGTCCCCGTCAACACCGGCGGGACCACCAGCAGCATGGCCTGGGGCGGTGCGGCGCGCGGTCGGTCGAAGTGGAACGTCACGCCGGTCACCTGCTCCTTCGCCGGGATGACCTCTGTCCATTCGTCGAGCAAGAGGCCGCACTGCGGCGAGGCCTTGTGGAACGGGCCGGCGAAATGCGCGGTGTACAGCAGCCGGTCGCCCGTCGGGGCGTACCCGTGCGGGATCTCGAGCCCGAGCCAGTGATCGTCCGTCCGATAGGGGAGCTGCAGCGCCGTGAGCTCGACGGCGTCGCCGGTGAACGCCTCGGCGAGGGTGACCGCGTTCTCCCAGTGGAGCAGCTTCTCTCGCACGCGCGCGACCCCGTACAACCAGTCGTCCACCGGGAATCGCCGATTGCGTGTGGTGCTCAGGTAGTCGAGCAGCGCCGGGGCGCCCGCCAGGCAATTCTCGAGCTCGATGCCGCGGGCCGGCGACAGGGTGAAGCGGGGCAGCAGCTTGATTTCGTCGCCGAGCACCAAACTGGCCGCCTCGAGCATCCGCCGCACCCGCCCCTCGGGGTGGTCGATCGCCGCCGCCTCGGCGAGCCCGACGGCGGCGCTGGCGAGCCGAGTCGCGAGCTCCTCGGCGAGGCCCTCGACGCGCGCGACGAGGTCCGCGCGCAGCGCGATCATGGCGGCCTTCTGCTCGTCGATGTCGAGCGGGGTCGCGTCGTACTGCGCCGCGAGCAGCGCCTGAGCCTCGACGGCCGCGACGTAGTCGACCAGCTCCGCGGGCCCTGCCGTCAAGAGACCCTTCCACTGGGCCAGGCTCGCGTCGAACAGCGCCTTCTTCGCCTCGACGGCGGTCTTGAAGTCGAGCGGTTGCGCCGGGAGGTCCACGGTGGTGGTCGACGCGATCGTCCCCTCGGTCGCGAGGAGCACGGCGAATTGCTCCTCGTCGGTCGCCAGCGGCGAGAAGGTCGCGATCTTCGCGGCGTACTCGGCGGCCTTGTCGTCCCAGCGCGCGACGAGCCCGCTGACCTTGGCGACGACGGCCTGGAAGATCGAGCGCACGGCGCTGTGAATGTCGCCGGTGCCCGTGTTGGGGACCCCGTGCAACGCGGCGCCGAGGAGCGCGTCGGTGACCGCGTGGACGTAGTCGTCGAGGTCGGCCGGATCCGCGGCGAGCGCGAGCAGCGTCGTCCTCCGCGCGTCCAGCACCGCGGCGGCAGCATTGATCCGCGCCGCCAGCTCGGCGAAGTCGTAGGTGACCCCGGCGGCCACCGTCTCGGTGGGCAGACCGACGTCGGTGGGCCCGAGGGCGCGGCTCTTGAGCGCGAGGCTCCGCAGACTCGCGATCAGCGGCGCGAGCTCGAAGAACGTCGCGTTGTCGACGACGGGCTGGGCGTAGTGGATCCGGATGGGGTAAGCCGGGTGCGCGCCGTGGTAGCGGAGGAACTGTTCGATCCGGTCGTCGAGCTCGGTCATCGCCTGCTCGAGGTCCAGGTTGAGGTGGATGAGATCGATCGCCGAGAGGCCCAGATCGCTCAGGGTGATGATCGTGTGCGTCTCGACCAGCGACAGCGCGGTGTACGTGACCTGGCAGGCGATGATGGCGGGATCGGGCAGCCGCGCCGACAGCCACGCGTTCAGGGGCGCCTCTGCCACGGCCCGAGGCGTCGCGCTGGCGGGGGGGGCGGCGGCCGGATCGAGGTGCAGCACCACGCGGTGGGTCAGCGTGGTGCCGCTCCGCGGCGTCCTCACCACCTCCGGCTCGGGCGGATGCTTGCCCTTGCTGAACGCCGCGGTGTTCGCCGCGGAGCGCTCGAAGTTGCCCTGGACCACCTGGTACACGCTCTCGGCCATCAGGAGGTCCGAGACCGCGTCGTGCAGATCGAGCAGCGCGTCGACCTCGGCGTTGATCGCCGTCTCCGCGGGCGACGAGGGGGTCGGGTACAGCTTTCCGCTGGCGCGCACGTGCTCGACGAGGCGCAGGCCGTCGACCACGTTGCGGGCCTCGAGCAGATCGATCTCCTGCTGCCCGTCCGACTTCGTCGAGTTCAACTTGTCGGCGACCAGCGGGAACTGTTGCCGGAGCGAAGCAATGAACTGGTCGACCTCGGCGAGCCCGTGCCCGTCGTGCAGGCCGCGCTCGAACCGGTAGCCGAGCAGCGCGGCGAGGCTCTGACCGTTGCGAATGCCCTCGAGCAGCGCCAGGGCCCGGCGCACCCGCTCCGACGACAGGTTCACCGCCATCCGCTGCTGCGCCTCCGGGCTCGCGTCCGAGGCATGTACCATGTACGCGTTCTTCAGGATCGCCGCGGTGGCCGCGTGGTTGATGGACGGCGCGTGGATGTAGCCGCCGTTTCCGCTGTCCTCCACCAGGGGCGCCTGCCCGGGCTTGGCGAAGATGGCGCTCTGGTCCGGCGTGAGCGTCGCGGGCGCGAGCTGCTGCGCCCTGGGCTTCACGCCCTCGAGCCAACCGTACGCGCCGAGGTAGATGCCCGTCTGGCCCTGGCCGAGCATCTGCTCGCGCCGCACGGCCGCGAGCCCCGTCTTCCACGCGTCGAGGCGGTAGCTCGCGCAGTCGACGTGCTCTGCGAGAAGCCGCTCGAGCCGCGCGGTGGGCGTGTCCTCGAGGACATGCAGCGCGCTGAGCATCTCGGCGAGGTCGGCCCCCCACTCGCCTTCCGGGTACGCGCGCTCGATGAACTCCACGAGCGGCGAGTCGTCGCCGGTGACGGCCTTCTCCACCCGGTAGAGCTGGACCAGCTTGTTCTGCAGCGCCTCCACGCTCGAGAGGATCGGCTGCATGTGCAGGAACGCGGGCTCCCTGCGGGCGATCGCGGGGTCGACCAGGTTGTACTGGTGGAGCAGGCGGATGGCTGCCTCCCAGTAGCCCAGCATGAGCGCGTGGCGCAGCATCAGGTACAGCAACGCGGTCGGCGCCGCGGCCCCGTCGAAGTCGTTGAGGCGGATCGCGTCGAACTTCGCATCGGCGAGCCATTCGATGTAGTTGCGCCGGAGCGGCGCGGTCTCGGACAGCGGCACGTCGTCGACCACGGGCCCCTGGAGGAGCACGCTGCCCTCGAAGAAGAACCGGTCGACGATCGGCGGGCGCGCGTTCGGATCGGAGAAGCCGAACGGGTTGTTCAGGAACGCCTTGTGGAGGTTGCCCGCGTCGTACAGCGCGCTCCAGTTGCCGCCGCCGAATTGCCACTTCAAGCGCTCGAAGGCCATCTCCAGGCTCTGCGCATAGCGCTGGTGGTACTCCACCGAGCCGGGGTGCAGCCCGAGGACGTCGAGCAGGGTCTTGTGCGCGTCCCCGGGGGCGCCGACGTGCGCCGCGAGCTGCGACAGCGTGTCCCAGTGGACGTCCATCTTCGACAGCACGCCGTGGAGCTTCACCAGATAGCTCTGGGTCAGCGGGGCGGGCCCGTCGCCCGAGGGCTGGTACTGCGAGAACGCCATCGCCGGCAAGATGCCGTACGGCTGCCGACCGACGCGCACCGCGGGGAGCGGCCCGCGGCCCGAGACGTGGCGGAGGAAGAACCGCCGCGTGGCCTCGACGAGGCCGTCGGAGAACACCGGCGGCATCATCTCCTCCATGAAGTAGCCGAGCGTCGCGGTCCACAGGGCAGTGTTCATCGCCCGCGCCTCGGCCTGGTCGCGGCCGTTCGCGTGCGGGACGCTCTTCAGGCCGGCCGTGGCGATGCCGAGGTACCGCGCGAGCCACTCGCCGTCGCTGCGCACGAACGGCTCGGCGGTCTCGACGAACGCCTCCTTGCTTTTCAAAACCACGTCGAACGAGGCGTCGGCGTCGTCCGCCCAGGAGTAGGCCGCACCGTCGCCCTCGGTGTTGTTGGTGGGGCTGCCCTGGGGGACGAGGCTGAAGCCGCGCTTGCTGTGGTGGTGGTGCACGAGCAGGGTCTCGAGCAGCGTCTTGCCCTCCGCGTGATCGGCCGAGAAGCGCACGCCGAGCACGACCAGCCGCTCGAAACCGTTGACGTCTTCGCCCAGCGAGGTGTCGAGGTCGACCTTGAACCCCATGCCGACGTCGACCGCGCGCTCGAAGTCCACCGTCCAGCGCAGGTCCTCGTTGAGGACGAGCTCGTCCTGCTGCGCGTGGAGCTGCTCCGCCGACGGCAGCGAGCGGTCGGGGCCGACGGCGAGGCCGTCGGCGACGACGTTGCCGACCACCCGCTTGACCTCCACGTCGTTGTTGTAGGCCATCAGGACGAACCGATCCGGCAGCGCCCAGGCCTTCGGCGCCTGCGACCACGACGTCTCGCGGGCGGCCGCGGGCGGCGCGAGCAGGAGCTTGGCGCACTTCACATGGACGCTCGCGCGCGCCAGCCCTCCCGGCGGCTCCTGGTCGAGGTTCTCCGGCATGAAGGACGTCAGGATCGTGTCGACCACCGTCGGATCCTGGACGGCGCCAGCCAGCGCAGCGAGGGCCTGCGCCTGCATCGCGGCGTCGCCGTCGGCCTTCCAGAACGCCTCCCAGAAGGTGCAGGCGGCGGCCTCCTGGGTCGCGGCCAGCGTCACTGCCGGGAGCACGACGAGCACCACGTCCTCGGGGTTCGCCTTCACGGGCTTCGCGGCCAGGTTCGTCGGCGCGTAGCGCTTCACGATCCACTCGGCCCGCCCGGATCCGTGCGAGGCGACCAGGGCCCGCCAGGCCCCGCGCTCCTGCGCCTCGACGCCGCCGGCCTTCCACATCTCGGTCCAGAACGCCCGCCCGCTGGCGACCTCGGCCGCCGACAGCAGCTCCTCGAACGCGTCGATTTGGCACTCGTCGGGGTAGACGCGGACCCAGAGCTGCTTCTTGGTGACGTTATTGACGATCACCTCCTTGAATCGCGTCTCGAGCCGCAGCGGGAACAGCAAGATCGGGTAGTCGTCGGCGAGCTGCTGGATCTCCGCCGCCGGATCCCAGTACGCGGCGAGCGCTTGCTGCAGCGAGGAGGCCGCGCCCCGGAGCTGCGCGAGCTGCACCCGGTTCGCGTCGATCTCGGTCTGGAGCACCGTCGCCTGCTGCTCGAGGGCGGCGTGCTGGGTCGCCCAGACCGGGTCATTGACGTCGCGGGACCGGCCAATCGAGGCGAGTCGGCGCTTGACCTCTTTGAGCTGCTCCCGGCGCGCCGCCTGCTGCGCGGCGAGCTGCGCATGCGCGGCGCGCTGGGCCGCGAGCTGGGCTCGAGTATCCTGGTAGGTAGTCATATGATTTCGCTCGGTCTTCTTGTCGGTTGTCAGGGGAGCATGCGGGAAGCATGCACGGCGACGAGCACGGGGACCTGATAGAGAATGTAGGCAAGCTCGGCGGAGTTCGTATTGGCGCCCCAGGACGCCTGGGCGTCCTCACTGCCGGGATTGGCGAGCGCGATCGAGGTCTGGCTGAGATCGATCGACGCCCCGGACGGCGTGCCCAGGTGGGCCCAGGCGAGGTCGTTCCAGGTCTGGGGCAGAGGCGGCGAGCCCTCCGCTTCGTCGAGGCCGAAGCGCGGCTCGCCGGGGCGCTCCTGGATGACGAAGAACCAGCCGGCGTCCCCCTGGAGCGGATCGGGGTCGCCCGCCGCGTCCGCCGCGGTGAGGTCGAACCCGAGGAAATAGATGTCCGGATCGACCTTGGCCTCGAACAGCGGGACTCGGACGGCGCCGGGCGACGGATCGAGCCGGCGCTCGTACCCGCCGCCCGGTTTCTGGTGCCACACCGCCTTCTGCGCGTAGAGGACCGCGGTCGGGTAGCGCTTGAGGAGCTCGCCGCGGACGACGAGCACGATCTGCGCCGCGTCGCCGCCGGCCTCGCGGTGGTTGTGCTCGCCGAGCTCCGAGAGCTTCGACCACTGGTGGATCTTCGGGATGTCGCGGAGCGCCTCCCGCTCGGCCTCCTCGGCCGAATCGGGCAAGACGCTGCCGACGTCCCAGAACTGCCGGAAGTAGCTGCCGCGCTGGTCGCACGGGAACTCGCGCCACAGCAGCTCGCGGCCCATCTCGTGGTTGAGGCCGACCATGTAGGCCTCGACGAACTTCTGGTTGGTCTCCAGGAGCGTGAGGCTGTTCTGCGGGATCAGGTGGATCTGCGGCAGGAACAGCTCGGCGGACAGCTCACTCAGCGGCTTGTACATCGGCAGGTCGAAGACCGGATAGGCCATCACCGGCGCGAATGTCTCGACCATGTCGGCCTGCACCCACGCCGGGAGCTGCACGGTCTGCTGCGTCCGCTTGGGGATGGAGGTCGCGGGATCGAGGGCCTCCAGCGTGGACGCGACGACCCCGGCGAGGTCGAGCGGTGATTTTTCCGGGACCTTGAACTCGACCGACGTGTACGTATAGACGTCGACCAGGGCCTGGCCGAAAGCCTTGCGCGCGTCGTCCCCCCCCGGGTACTCCGGCGACGGCTCGATCTCCTCGATCTGCTTGGGCGTCTGTCGCTCGTCGAGGGTCTCGATCTGGGGCTTCGGCACATTCACCACATCGAGGTGGCCGGCGACGTCCGCGAGCGTGCCGGCGCCGTCCGGTCGCGGTTTCGCCGGCGCCGCCGGGATCGTCCCGGCGTTGATCGCCTCGACGATCGCGGACGCAGCGCTGCCGAGGCCGAGCCGCTTCATGATCGTCGCGCCGGGGCGGGTCAGCCGGCGGAATTGCGCGGAGGTGACCGCCGACGGCACCACGCTGTCCGCGACCCGCTTATGCACGGTCACTCCGGCGGAGAGGACGCGCCGGTGTACCGGCGCGGTCAGCAGGAACGCGTCGGTCGTGGCGAGCGAGGCGATGTGCTTGTCGTAGAGGCACGTCGATACGCTCTGGGCGACCTGCGCCAGCCGGAGCTGGTTGTTGGCGGCGATGACCTCGCCGACCTGCTCCCAGGCGGCGGTCATGTACTCTTCCTGGCCCTTCTGGATGACCCTGGTCCCGAGCCCGGCCGCGACGCGAAAGCGCGGATCGAGGTTGAGCTCATGCACCCAATTCCTGGAGGTCGGGTCGGAAGTATTGTCCGGCTCGACGCGGCGGGTGAGCGCGTGCCAGCGGCCGTACAGCGGCGAGGTGACGACCGGATCGCCGGCCGGCGCCTGTTCCTGGTATTCGTCGGCGAGGTTCAGCCGGGCCGCCATCGCCTGCTGGAACGGGTGCGGATACGGATTCTCGTCCCACAGGTCGTACGCGAGCACCTCGTCCTGGTCGTCGCCCCCGAGGCTGTCCAGCGGCACGCGCAGGGCGCCGCCGAGCTTGAGCACGCCCGCGAGCCCCTCCGGGAGGTCGATCGCGGGCAGGCCCGAGCCCGGGTGGTTGACGTCCATGTCGCGCACGCCGACGCGCTTGTCCACCGGCTGGGGCTGGAGCAGCTTGACCAATTGCTCGAAGTCGCCGAGCGCCCCGGTGCGGAAGCGGAAGCGATGATAATAGGGGTAGTGGTTCGGGACCTCGCTCCGGCCCGGTGCCCACGCCGACTGGGTCGCGCTGGTCGCACCCCCGACGTCCAGACCCAGCCCGGCGCGCCTCCCGGTCTCGAACGCCGGGACCAGGAACGCGTGGTAGGTCGTGTCCGGCTCGAGGCGACGCGGGCACAAGATCCGCGAGTAGGCCCGATCGGGGTTGGCCTCGAGCGCGGCTTCGAGGCTGGCCTCGGGGACATCTTCGTTGACATGCACGTGGGCCCACGCCCACAGCTGCGCGGCGGGCGGGAACACCTTGCTCAGGTCGGCGGCGGCGGTGAGCTCGATGAAGGGCAGCGGCCGCCCCTGCATGTTCTTGCCGTCCTGGAACTCGTCCTCCGTCAGGGCCACGAGCGCGAGCCACGGCGAGAGCCTCTCCGGCGAGGCAGGCGCGGCCGGCGTGTAGCGCCACGGAAAGTCCTCGTCGTAGAACTCGACGTACGGCAGGTAATTGGGCTCGAAGCCGACCGTCCAGTGACGAGGCTCGACCTTGATGATCGCCTTCTTGTCGATGCCGACGATGTCACCGGGGCCGTAGAGGCCCACGGATCGGGGGATCGTCTGCTGAACGGGGCCTGCCGGGCCGGTCCCGGTCGCCGTCAGATCGACCGCGATCGTCGCGCGGGTGGCCCCCGGGGCGACGGACGTGATGCTGTTGGCGATCCCGGTCCGTAGCCAGGACAGGAACGAATAGGTGGGGTCTTCCGCGCTCACGACGCTTTTACCTCGTAGTTGGGGATCACGTGCAACGAGCCCTTCAGCGCCGGGTCACCGGCGAGCGCCTGCTTCATGTGATCGGTGGCCATGGCGTGGCTGGTGAAGGAGGCCGCGCCGCCGTGCGGCGTGTTGTCCTGCGTGGACGCGACGGTGAACCCCTCCGCGGCCACCGCGATCTTCTCGGCGTGGGGCTGCATCTGGCTCTTTTTACGGTTCGACAGCTGCGAGCGGGCGACCGACGCGCCGCCGAGGAGCGTATGGAACAGGGCCCCGGGGATCGGTTGCAGGGCGTTGTTCGGCGGCTTGGCCGGCGCCTTGTCGATGATCGTCGTCTCGTAGGCGATCGTGCGAACGGTCTTCTTGCCGGACTTGAGCGCGCCGTCGCCGATGTCGATGACCACGCCGCCGTTCATCGGTTCGTACGACGGGCGCGACAGCTTCTCGGCGTCGGTCATGGTCTGGAACTGGCCGGGTGCGAATTGCTCGGTCACCGGCGACAGGCCGTGAACGGTCGAACCGGTGGTCGCCGCGGTGATCTCGACGCGATGGACGCCCTCCGGCTGGCGGTTCCCTACCCTGTCCAGGGTGAAGCCGAGCGGGACCGCGCGCTGGCTCATCACGAGCTTGCCCGCCGGATGCAAGACCAGGGGGCCGGGTTCGAGCTTGCGCAGCGACACCAGCAGGTTCTTCGTTTTGGGCGCGAGCGCCTTCCAGTTGGCGTCCTTGCCGACCTCGCCCGCGAACAGTTGCATGACGTCGATGCCGGGCAGCGCGGTGTTCTTCGCCTCTCCCCAGGTCTCGTCGAAGTCGACCTCGATGTCCCAGAACAGGATCGAGACGCTGCCCCTGCCCTTGATCCGCCACGGCGACGGCCCCTCGAGCGAGGCCTTGAGGTGGATCGTCAAGACGTCGAAGCCGAACACCTCGAGGCAGAACCCGCCCGAGACCCCCGCGACGAAGTAGAACGGCGAGAACTGCAGCAGGACGTCGTAGCCGAGGTGGCCGGAGACGTTGAAGTCGTCGAAGCCGAAGAACGCCTCGGAGCGCGAGCCGAACTGCACCGTGTTGGAGGTGATCGCGAAGTAGGACTCCATCCGGATCCGGGCCCAGGAGGTGTCCAGGATCGAATAGGTGATCCGTCGCAGCGACGGCAGCGCCAGCGGCGGCGGTTCGTAGGTCGGATGGAACCCGCCGACCGACAGGAGGAACTGCGGGTTGTCCCCCCACGTCAGGCGCACCGCCATGTCGCCCTCGAGCGTGATGAACAGGATCCTCGACTCGTAAAGGCTCGCGTCGAAGGCGAACATCTTCTTGTCGAAGTCGAGCGTGCCGATGAAGGCGACCTTGATGACGATCAGCGCCGCGGCCTCGTCCGGCAGGTTGAGCGCGAGGATGCCGGCGATGGCGACGTTGCCCGGGATCTCGATGAAGAGCCCGAGCGTGAGCGAGATCAGCGTGGGCGTGCCCCAGCCGATCTTCGCCATCGGCCCGACGACGAACTTGCCGTCGTGCGCGGGGAAGAAGGACTTGAGGTCGCTGATGATCTTCGGCGCGTTCTTGACGACGTCCTTCGGGAACAGCACGCTGTTGATGGCGCCGGTGCGGATCCCGCCGCGCAGCGCGTCGAGCATCATCCGGCGGTTGTAACCGAACAGACCGCCGACGCCGTTCAACGTGAAGCCGAAGCCGAGCTGGATCGGGGTGAACTCGGCGCTGATCAGGATCAGCAGCGAGAACCCCTTGGAGCCGTCCGGCATCTTGGTGGTGATGAGCCCGACCGCCTTCACCGTGACGAGCTCGAGCACCGAGATCTCGAGGGCCCCGCCGTACTCCTCGCGCGCGAAGTCGAAGAACAGGTAGCCGCCGCCCTTGGCGACGCCCGCGTCCAAACTGAGGCCGACGCCCTTCGGCGGCTTGAAGCCGAGCGCGAGGTCCAGCGGCCCGGCGTTGCCGCTGCGGTCGTCCTTGAGCGACAGGTCGATCTTGAGCCCGATGTCCTCGACGACCGCCTCGAGCGGCCCGAGCGCGGCCTTGATGTCGGCGCCGATGCTCGTGGGAAATTGATTGCCCTTGATGCCGACCGAGAAAGTGAGCGCATTGAGCTCGACCGGCCCGAGGGCGAGGTGCAGCGGCAGCTTGATCTCCAGCGCGCTGCTGCCGGTGAAGGTGATGCCGTGCTCGGACGAGGCGGTGAAGCCGAGGTCGAACTGCGACTCGACGTGGACGCCGGACAGGATCTTGCCCAAAAAACCGTCGGCCTGCTCGAGGGCGATCACGAGCTCTCCACCGACGAGGCCGCCGCCGATGCGGAGCTCGCCGCTCGCCTCGCCGGCGTCCCACTCGAAACCGGCGCCGGCGGTGAGCTCGAATCGGCGCAGGGTGAGCCGGCTCCCGCCCGGCTGGCCGAGGAGGACGTACGGCTCGGCGGCCTGGCTGCGATCGGCGGCGATCTTCAGCTCGATCGCACCATCGTAGGTGCCGGACGCCGGCGGGACGATGCGGAGCCCGCCGTCCGGGGAGAGAATGAGCTCGGTCAGGTTCGGCAGGCTCATGTCGACGGCGAGCCGGGCGCTCCAGTCCTCGCTGGTCCACACGTGCTCGGCGGCGACCTGGTCGGCCTTCAGACGAATGGCAAGCCCTTCCACGGCGCCGGCGTCGACCGGCTCGAGCTCGAAGTCGACGACGTCGAGCTTGGGGACCGCGCCGCCCGTGACGAGCAGCACCGGGGCGCCGCGCGAGGCCAGGAGGCGCTCGAGATGTCCCAGCAATTCGGCGTGATCGAAGGTTGCGTTGCCCCAGCCGTACAGGGTATTCAGGACAGCCGCCGGCGACTTGAGCCATTGGCCAAGGCGGGCGAGGTGGAACTTGAACGTCTCGTACGGGATATTGTCGGGGCCCGTGTGCTCTTGCCGCTCGAGCATGCCGAGCAGCTCCAGCCCCTCGTTGACGCCGCGGAACTGGTGGAGGTACTCGACGATCGCATAGTTGAACATGCGCTCGGGGAGCTTGGCGAGGATGGCCGGATCGACGTCGAGCCCTTGCAGCGAGTCGAGGGCCTCGAGGGCCGCGATCACGTCCGCGAGCTTGGCGATCAGGCCGACGCCGGCGGAGGCGATCTTGCCCACGTCCTCGTCCTCGATGGCGTCGCTGAGCTCCGCTGCGCGCTGGACGGCGTCGCGCAGGCCGCCGATCAGCGACTTGAGCGGCCCCTGCAGGAGTGCGCTCGCCTGTGCCCCGGTGATTGGGATCTCGAGCGCGGCGAACAGCGTGCTCGCGTGCCCGGGCGCCAATTGGCGCGTGAGCCTGTCGAGCGCCTCAGTGATCGCCACGAGCACGAGCTCGAGGGTGCCGTCTGCGTTGCTCACGCTCGCTCCTCTTTCTTGAGCCCGTCGGCGAGCTCATGCAGGCTGTCGAAGCGCCGGGCGTACTCCAGCGCCGTGTCGAGATAATTCGTCGCGACCTCCGCCAGCGCCGCGCTGCCGTGTTCGGCGAGTACGCGGGCCATGGTCCGGATCAGCGCCTCGCGGGTCACACCGTCGATTTCCTGCGGGATCGGGTGGTTCGGGTCGCGCACGTTCTTCACCAGGTGATTGACGAACCCGGGGCCCTTGTGGCGGTGCCAGGCCACCGTGACCCGTCGGTTGGTGTTGACGAGGTGGAGGATCTCGCTCCGGTGCGTCAGCAGGATGTCGGCGATGAGGCGCCCGTCGGTGGATCCGAGGAACGCGGCCCGCAGGCGCGCGGCGTGACCCGCGCCCGGGTCGTCGATCGCGAACGGCGTATCTTCCAGCGTATCGCTGCCGGGGACCAGGTTGGCGTTGGACACGGGCGTGGCCTTCAGCCAGGCCAGGACGGGGTGGATGTGGGACGCGTAAGCCCGGGTCTGGGTGGTCGCGTCGATTGAGAACACCATGCCCACGATCTCGTGCTGGGCGTTCAACAAGGCGGCGCCGGAGTCGCCCTCGTCGGCGAAGTTCAAGAGCTTGTTGTTGGCGTCCTTGCTGGTCGATTCAATGACGATCACGTTGTCATACAGATAGGGCGCCATCACGTCGATCACCCTGCCCTCGGTGAGGCCGGTCTTGTTTCCAGACTTGAGCACATTGTAGAGCTTGGGCTTGGGTTTGGGGTTGCCCTCCTCCCACTCGATTAGATCAATGTGCTTCACGCGGGAATGGTTCGTGATGCCACCGGAGAGGTGCTGCACCGCGTTGTCGAACCTGGTCTTTTCACCGGCGCACAGGGACTTGCAGCACGTGGTCTCCTTCTCGACGTTCAGTCTGGCGGCCGCAACGTCCATGAAATAGGGGTACGTGTCGCTGCTGGTGCCGGGGTCGTCGTCATAGCGAAATAATCGAGAGCTTCTGTAGCTCTTGTCGAGGATCTCGGCGATCGATTTCAAGAAGTGCCACGCCTCATCGCCCGGTCCGTACACTTTCTTGTCGGGCCCGTTGGGGACGAAGGGCTTCTCGATCAATACGTGTTTACAGGTCACCGCGAGGACGTTCTTGAACTTCTCCTGACCCGTGAGCGAGTCCAGGGTGGCGAAGAAGCCCAGAGTCCCGGGGCCGAGCCCATGATCCGCAGAACCGCGTCCGCTGTGGATTTCGACCCCGCTGACGAGCACGTCATGCTGCGAACCCTGGACCACCTTGACGTTGGCAGGGACCAGGTGCATAGCCGCGACGTTGATCGTGCAGATGGGGGGGTACGGAAGCTCGAGAGATACACCGAAAGGCACCGTGATCTCTCCACCAATGTTCGTGCAGGTGGAGTTGAAATAGACCCGGTACGCGACCTGCGGCGGATCGTCCACCTCCCCGTTGGTCTCTTTGAGGCCGAATCCGACGCCGAGGATGTACGGATGTAGGGGGTCCGCAGAATTGTGTTTCTCCTTCAGTTTCTTACTCAGCTCGTGTTGCTTTGTGACCAGTTGAACTTGAGTCAGCGTCATGAGGCCCCTTTGTGTTTGTCTTTTGTGGAGCGGAGCGGCCCGGAGCGAGGGGCCGCGGCGCGGCGCCAGGGCGGTTCGCGCTTCAGCAGCGTCACACCGAGCCGGTGGAGCAGCGGATGAATGTGGCAGGCGTAGGCCTCGGGCGAGCGACCATCGCTCATTCCCCACAGCAGGCCGACCGCGGCGCCGCGCTCGTGTACGATCAACGCGCCCGAGTCGCCGGCCGCGACGAAGTCGCCGGTGCGCCCGGCGGCGGGCCGGTCGTCGCGGATGATCAGGTTGCGGAGCCGCTGCTCGCCTCGCGCCGTGGCGATCGGCGCGGCCACGTCGACGACCCTGCCGACGGTGATCCCGCTGGCCTGGCCAATTTTGTAGACCCGCGGCGACCGGCCGTCGATCACGTCCAGCGGGTGGACGCGCGCGATCCCCTTCACCGCGGCGACTCCGCGGACGCCGGGCGGGGGCAGCTGGGGGGTCGCGTGGACGCCGTGCTCCGTCAACAACCGCGCGGTCGCGCAATCGATGAAGTACGCCTGCGCCGCCTCACCGGGGTATCCATACGTGTAATTGTCTGCGCAGCCCTCGTCGGCGATCGTAGCGACCGGCTCGAGGCTGTCCGCCTGGAATACGCAGACTCCATCTCGGCGGGTGTATTCGGGCTGGTAGACGAAGTCGCCGCGCCGCGCCCCGTGCGCGAGCAACACGTGCCGGTTCGATACCAGCAGTGGAGTCGTGCGCCCGTCCGGTCCGCGCTCGCTGGCGAAGAAGCCGAGCGTGCCGAGCCCGGCGCCCTCAGGCCCCGGAGCCGGTCGGTCCACCCATGCCTTTAAATTGGTGATGGCGAGGCCGGACGTGAGCGCGGGGCGGAGCCCTGATTCGAGGTCGACGGTGGGTACGCCGATGCGCGCCGGCAGCACGTCGGTGGTGAGGCCCGCCAGCCGCTCGGGGATGATCTCGGCCCGCCGGAGCTCGCAGCGGGGGACTTTCCTGCGCACATAAACTCGCAGCGCGGGAGATTCAGTCACCTCGCCGCCCGTCTCCTTCCACCCGAATCCCACGCCCGTCACGCCCGGGTGACGCAGGAGGGCTCGCTCCGCATGAAGCACCAGCTCGTGCATCTCGCCGGCGGTCCTCACGGCCGTCCCTCCACGTTCCACAGGTGCGATCGCCGCCCGCGGGAGGCCTCGGTAAAGGTGCCGCACCCGCGCGCATGCACTGGACCGCTCTCCGGCCCTGCTGAGGCGAAGCTCCACGCCGGCCGGGGCGCTCCTTCAGAGGATGTCCTTCGCCCGCGCTTCACGACGATGCCGTCGCCGGACGGTTCCACGCAGTTCGCCTCCGTGGCGGTGTCGGTGGCCCCGTCGGAAGACACCTCGACGGTGTCGCGGTGCGGGCACGCGACGAGCCCGAGTACATCCGCCGGTACGAGAGCATGGGAGCTCCGGCGTTCTACTCGTGCGCTATGGATCGGCAATTGCGACATGGTCCGTTCTCGCCCTCGCGCTCGTAATCACGCGAGGCTCTCATCACCGCGACCTTGCAGGTCGTCTCAATGTACCAGTGGCCACCGCGACCGCAACGATCGCGGCACTCGAGCAAGAAATCGAAATTCTCTCCGGCCGGCCGCGTCCGGTTCGCTCGTCGCCAGTCGCCACCGAGGCGTCGTGCTCTGCTCGAGCTCGAACAGCGATCGATCACGCCCTTGGGTGAACCGCCAGGTGATTTTGCGGGTTTTGCCGATGGGCATCCGGAAGCGCTCGAGGCACTCGCGGGACCATGGGCTCGCTTCGATCGCTGCAAACTTCAACTAACGGCCGTGCCTCGGGCTTTTCATGCACGGCGCAAGGATTGATTGCTTCATCCGGGTGTTCCGAGGGGAACCATCTCCGCATTGATCAAGACGAGATCGAAGAGGACAACCTCGAATCTCCGCCGGTCTTCTGAGCCGTCATGCGCCGCGGCAGGCGGCTATTCGCAGGGAACCCGACCGCGGGCATGGCCCTTCTCTCCTGCTCCGCCACCGCGGTCAGCGTGTGGCTCGGCTCCTCGGGCCGGTCGGTAAGAGCGATCAGGCCACTGCGACCACCACGGACGCGTCGCGACCTCTGCCTGCGAGGATGACTCCATCGACCGGAGTCATCCGACCTTCGGTCCGCGCACCGGCGGCTCTCCACGCCGCAGGCGAAGGACTCCCCAGAGCAGCAGGCCCGCGGAGGCGACGACGAGCAGCCCGAGCGGCGGCACCAGCCGGACGGCGACCTGCGCGGGCTCCTCCTCGACGAACGTGAACCGGGGGAGCGCGTCGTACTCGCCGGCTGTCAGCCGTCGCCCGGCGTACAGCCGCGGCGCCATCTCCCCGCGCAGCGAGTCGACGAACGCCAGCACCTGCGCGCCGAAGGCCGCGTGGCGGGCTGGCCCCGTTCCAGCGAGCTCGCTCAGCGCCTCGTGGACGAGGACCGGCGGGGATACCCATGACGAGGCGCGCACGAGCTCCGTGCGCGCCTCGAGTCGCGCGGCGAAGGCCGCGAAGCGCGGGGCCGTCTCTTCTTCGACGGCGCGCTGGACCCGGTAGTGGGCGCGCGCCCAGGCGAACACGTCGTCGCCGGTGAGCTCCGGGTGGTCGTGGATCCACGCCGCAGCCCGATTCTCGGCGGCTCGGAGCTCTCCGATCAGCACCATCCGCGAGGGCAGCGGGAGCGCCTGCTCGACGACCGTGTTGATCGCCGCCGGCAACACCAGCACCAGCGACACCCACGCGCCGGCGAGGGTCATCGCGTTGGCGGCCGAGCTGCGACCGCGGGTGTTCACGGCGAAGGCCAGCGCGGACCAGAACAGCGCGTAGACCGCTGCGACCGCGATCCACGCGAGCAACCCAGCGGTGACGCCCGTCCCGAGAGCCGCGGCTGCAGCGACGCCGAACAGCCCGAGCAGCGCGAGGATCACGACGAGCCGCGCCGCGAGCTTGGCCAGCAAGAAGCCCGCCGGGGAGATCGGCTGCGAGAGGACGAGCCGCAAGGTGCCGCGCTCGCGCTCACCCGCCAGCAGATCGAAGGTCAGACCGATGACGAGCAGCGGCAGCAGGTACACGACGACGAACGCCGCGTCGAAGGTGCCCGCCTGGAGCTGCTCCGGGTCGGCGAGCGATTGGCGGGTAAGGAGCGCGTCGCTGCGGCCCCATGGCGTGACCTGGGTGACGCTGGCCGCGAGGTCGCGCTGCCCCGTGGCGAGCGCGGCGAGGGGCCCTGGCGGCAGCGCTGCCGCGACCTTGTAATCGAGCGGGCTGCCGGCGAAGGGCCGCTCCTCGGCGCGCACGCGGCCGGCCTCGACGTCCGCGACCTCCTCCCGCTTCTTCCCGACCTCTGCGTCGACGTCGTGCTGCACGCGAGCGAGCTGCTCCGCGTCCGCGAGCGCCCACGCGCGACCGCGGGCGAGCGCGTACCCGAAGCAGAGGAGCAGCACGAGCGCGCCGAGTCGCAACGTCGGCTCGCGGAGCAGGAGGCGGAGCTGAGATCGAAGGAGCGAGGGCCGCACGAGGCTCTCCGGGTTCAGGGGTCGACGTGGAGGCGCCGCGCCGACGCGAGCGCCAGCGACGTCGCCAGGAGGAACAGCGCGCCGAGGATCGCAAGGCCGCGCAGATCCGCGGGCGGTGGGTCGGCGTCGTCTTGGCGGAGCTCACCCAGCTCGCGCCACAGCTCGGGCCCGGCGAGGTATTCGAAGGGGCTCGCGCCCGGGTGCTGCGCGACGTCCTCGTTGAGGCGGCGGACGAGCGCTCGTCGGTGCTCCTCCGCCGCCGCAGCGAACTCGCGGTGAGCCGCGAGGTCGGTGCCGCACAGCGCGGCCGACAGCGGTTGCAGCGCGAGCCGCGGCGACAGGAGCGCCAGCGCCAGCCGGACCTCCGCCTGACGCCGGTGGATCGCGTGCAGCTCGCCGTAGCGACGGTCGTAGACGCGGTCGCCGTACTCCTCACCGGCCTGCAGCGCGACCCCGGCGAAGTTGACCGGCAGCTCCTCGACCGTCTTCACGTCGTACCGGGCGAGCAGCTCGGCCTTGAGCGCCTCGGTGCGGCTGTCCCTGGGGTCATGTCCGTTGATTCCGAGCTTGATGTCGCGCGCGACCTGGGCGAAGAAGTCGTGCTCGGACGGGGTCGGATGGGCCCAGGCCGCGATGTCGGCGGCGATCCTCGGGACCGCGACCACCGCGACGACCCACAGCGCGAGCGAGCCGACCAGCGCGGCGCTCGAGCTGCGCGCGCGCGCCGAGATCGCCAGGTTGAGCGCGGCGAAGCAGCCGAGGTAGAGGCCGTAGCCGAGCGCGAGCAAGCCGACGCGCGGCAGCTCGGTCGCGCCCGCGAGCGTCGCCGCCGCCAGCAGCGCCGCGAGCACCAGCGGCGCGAGCACCAGCATCGCCGCGGCGAGCTTGCCGAGCACGAGCGCCTGCGGCCGGACGCCCTGGCTCACGAGCAGGCGGAGCGTGCCGCGCTCGCGTTCGCCGGCGATCGCCGCGAAGGTCAGGAGCAGCGCGAGCAGCGGGCCGATCCATTGCAAGATGTTCGCGGCCGACAGATCTCCGAAGCGCTGGACTGCGGGCGCGTCGTCGGCGGGGCGGTGCACGAGCGTGTTCCTGCGGTGCGCCTCGAGCCACACGGCGCTCCCGAGGTAGCGGTCGACCCCGCGGTCGAACAGCGCGAGCCCCGAGATGGGCTTGAACGCGTATTGCCCGAAGTGCGCCGCCGCGTGGGGGTTCTTCGGGCCCTGCGCGAGCCAGTTGGCCCGCTCCAGCGCCGCCGCCTCCTCGCGCTGCGCCTGCAGGGCGCGCACGTTCGTCGCGCCGGCGATCACCGCGACCGCGAGCAAGGCGAGGGTGAGCAGGAGCACCGTGCGGATCCGGCCGTCGCGCCGGGCGGAGCGCAGCTCGTGCCGCACGATCCGGCCGATCATGCCGCCGCCTCCTCCGCGGCGCGGCGTACGTGCTCGAGATAGACGCGCTCGAGGTCCTCGCCTGCGAGGTCGCCGCTGCCGCCCTCCCACACCAGACGGCCGGCGGACATGATGCCGATCCGGCTCGCCAGGTCGCGGGCGCGGAAGAGGTCGTGCGTGGCCATCAAGACGGCGACGCCCTCGTCGCACATCGACCGCACGAGCCGCGAGAACTCGAACGACGCGCGCGGGTCGAGGCCGGAGGTCGGCTCGTCGAGGAGCAGGGCGCGGGCCCGCTTGGCGACCGCGATCGCCAGCCCGACCTTCTGCCGCATCCCCTTGGAGTACTCGCCGCTGCGGCGGTGATGCGCCGCCGCAGGCAGCCCCACCCGCTCGAGCAAGGCCGCGATCTCCGGCCCCGACACCGCGCTGCCGCCGAGCCCCGCGAAGTACTCGAGGTTCTCCGCCCCGCTCAGGTGCGGATAGAGGTGGACCTGCTCGGGGATGTACGCGAGGTGCCGCTTGCTCTCGATCAGGTGATGCTGCACGTCGAGGCCGCACACCCACGCGCGACCGGCGGTCGGCGCGGCGAAGCCGAGGAACAGGTTCATCGTCGTGCTCTTGCCCGCCCCGTTCGGGCCGAGCAGGCAATACACCTCGCCGGGCCGCACCTCCAGCTCGAGGCCCGTGAGCGCCTCCACTTCTTCGTATCGCTTCGTCAGCGCCTCGGCACGCAGCATGGTCCGACTCCGTCTCGCTTCGACACGGTAGGGATGTCAGGTGGTTTCTGCCCGGGCAAGGGCCCCGACCAGTTTTTCAAGATGAGATTGCTCTTGCAATGTCATTGCATCTGTGTCACGGTCGAGCGCGGGGAGACTCCGCCCCGCGGCGAGCTGCCGCTGTCGGAAGACCCGTCCCCCGAGATGCGCGCCGAGCCGGCCCCCGTGTCGGCCTGAAGCACGCACGCTCGACCTCTTTCCCGAAGGAACGTCACGCGATGACCTCTCCTGCCGCCTTTCACCAGCCGACCGCCTGGGACAGCGTCGAGGCCGGCTACACCGATCTCTTCGCCCCCGTGCTCGCTCGCTACGCCCGGGCGGCCGTCGGGCTCGCGCGCCCGGACCGAGACGCGCGCGTGCTCGACGTCGCCGCGGGCCCCGGCACCCTCGCGTTTCTCGTAGCCGCGGAAGTCGGTCACGTCTCGGCCCTCGACTTCTCGCCGGTGATGATCGAGCGGCTCCGGGCCGAGGCGAAGGGGAGGGGGCTCGGCAACGTCGAGGCCGTGGTCGGCGACGGGCAGGCGCTGCCGTACGCGGACGCGGAGTTCGACGCCGCGTTCTCGATGTTCGGGCTGATCTTCTTCCCCGACCGCGCGCTCGGCCTGCGCGAGCTCCGGCGCGTCCTCCGGCCGGGAGGGCGAGCGGTAATCGGGTCCTGGGCCCCGCTCGATCCCGGGACGCCGCCGGTCGTCCTCTCCGAGTGCCTCCGCGCGGCGCTGGCCGGGCCGGGGGGCCCGCCGCTCGAGCTGCCGCTCGCCACGCCGGAGGCGATGCACGACGCGCTCGCGGAGGCCGGTTTCGAGCGGATCGAGGTCTCGCGGGTCGCACACGAGTTCTTCGCCGCGGACGTCGACGCGTTCTGGGCCGTTCACGCGCGCGCCAACGTGCTGCTCGCGCCGCTCTTGAACGGCATGGCGGCCGACGCCCGCGAGCGCCTCGCGGTCCGCGTCGTCGGGGATCTGCGCGACCGCCTGGGGGGCGGAGAGATCCGCTATCAGCAGACCGCGCTGCTCGGGCTCGGCGTGCGCGGCGCGTGAAGGAGCGACATCATGCGTGAAGCATGCGTACCACCGTGGTGGTTGCCGTGGATCTTCGCGGGGTTCGCCGCGAGCTGCGGCGCCGATACCCATCCCGGGGAGACGGCCACCGCCGGCACCACCGAGGCCGCGACGACGACCGGCGACATGTCGACGGACGCCGCGCCGACCGTCACCGGCGATGACGCGGGCGCGACCGACACCAGCGGCGACCTCCCCGAGCCGCCGATCGTCGCGTGCTCCGAGTGCTTCCCGCTCGAGCGGTTGCCGGACGAGCTGCGCGCCCAGGCCGAGGAGCTGCTGCTGCTCGCGCTCGACCGGGAGGCTCTCTACACCATCGCGGCCGACATCAAGCCGATGAGCTCGGGCTTCGCCGAGCTCAGCTATCCGGCGGCCGAGCCGGCGCCCCCCGAGCTGGACGCGCTGCGCACGATCGTGGCCGCGTTCACCTGCACCCCCGAGCTGACCGCGAGCGTCCAGGTGTTCCACGCGACCTTCGACGGCGTCGCCTACGCCGACGGCGTCGTCTTCCACGTCCCGCGCGTGCGGGAGACCGTCGAGCTCTTCGCCGATCTGTTCGCCGCCATCGGCGTGGCCGCGGACGCACCGCCGCTCGCCATCGTCGACGCCGTCGACGCCGATCCCACGACCCGGCGCTTCCGCGGCTACGGCCATTTGTTCGGCTACCCGGAACACGCCGTCGATTTCTTCGCCGAGGCCGCGGAGCACGAGGCCATGACCGGCGAATTCGTCGAGCGCGAATTCATCCACATCCCGACCTTCGAGTCCGCCGAGGGGCGCTTCGTCTACGCGGTGCCCGTCGGTCACCAGGACAACGACGACGACGTGGCCCTCCGCGCCCGGGCGGCCCCCGTGCTCGCGCGTTACTCCGAGCTGCGGGCCACCTTCATCGGCGACGACAAGCCCGGCGTGCTCTCCCTCGTCCGCACCTGGTTCGACGACGGCTCCGGCCGATGCTCGCCGCGACACGCCCTGATGCAGGTCACTCGATGAGCACCGGCGAGGCGACGCCGCCGCGGCGAAGGACGTGGGCGTGGCGAGGCATGGCAGCCGCGCTCGCGCAGCTCGTCGCCTGCGGGGCCGCGGACACGCCGGCGATCGAGCCGGACTCCCACCATCGCGCGCTCGAGCTTCCACCAGCGGCCGGCCCGCCGCCGCTCGCCTGCGCGGTGCCGTTCGCCTCGTACGACGCGTTCATCGACTCGCTCGCGACCGAGCCCGCGGACCCGCTCGATGCGGCGCCGACGCGAGCGCAGCTCGAGGCCGCCTATCCCGAGCCGGCCTTCGTCGCCCTCCAAGCGGGGGATGGGCGGTGTCTGGCGTTCCCCGACGGAGGTCACGTGTTGCGCCCGCGCCCAGTTCCGGGCACGCGCTGGCCGGTGGTCGTATTTCTCCGCGACGGCCTCGAGCAGCAAGACCGACTGCGCTTCGGCGACCTCGTCGAGCTCGCGGGCCTCGCCGAACGCGGGTACCTCGTGCTCGCCCCGGAGTACGGGTCTCCCGCGGCGAGCGACGAGCTCGGCGGCGCAGAGAACGAGCGCATCACGGCGTGGATCGAGCATTCGGCGCTGCAGCCCGACGCGGAGAGCGACGGCTGGCTCGTGTGGGGCGTCTCCCGCGGGGCGGTGAACGCGCTCCAGCTGGCGCGCGAGCGACGGGACGTCGCCGCCGTCGCCATCACGAGCGGGCTGTTCGACATGCAGGCGGTGCTCGCGGCACGCCCCGAGCTCGAGTCGACGCTCCGCGCCGGGATCCCGGACTTCGACGCCGATCGAGAGGCGGCGCTCCGCGCCCGAAGTCCGTTGCGATGGGCGAGCGAGCTCGCGGCCCCGACGCTGCTGATCCACGGCTCCGACGATCGCCGCCTGGACATCGCTCAGGCGCGACGCTTTGCGACGATGCACGGCGAACTGCTGGAGCTCCGGGACGGTCACGCTCTGGGGTCGCATCGCACCGACGTGCTCGACGCGATCGACCGCTTCTTCCGCCGGCATCGGCTACCGCCGGTGCCTCTCGACCATCTCTACGTCGTGCTCGACGCCGAGACGCACGCCGCGCTCCGCACCTCTCGCTTCCTGCTCGAGGAATTCGCGGCCGTCGACGCAGGACTGCCACACTTCCGCCCGGTCGGTCCCGACGCCGACGTGCTCTACGTCCGCGGCGCCGAGACCTACCTCGAGCTGATGGGGCCGCAAAACCACTTCGGCGAGCCCGTCGGGCAGATCGGGCTTGGTTTCGGGGTAGAAGTGCCGGGATCGCTGCCGCGGGTGTTCGCCTCGCTGCGAGCCGCCGGCTTGCGGCCCTTCTTCTCCAGCGACTACGTCGACTTCGCCGGGCCGGTGCCGATCCCGTGGAAGCAGACCACGGGCCCGCGCGCGCCGCTCGTCGACGGGCTCGCCGTGTGGGCCTCGGAGTACGCGCCAGGCTTCGCCCACTGGCTCGATCCCCGCAGCGCCGGCCCGCGAGCCATCGCCCGCAGCGACTTCTTGCGGCCACGGTCCCGCGGCGATCGCTTGCTCGCGGACATCATCGGCGTGCGCCTGGGCGTCGATCCCGCCGCGCGGCAGACGATCACCGACGGCCTGCTCGCGCTCGGCTACGAGGCTCAGGGCGGGGGCGAGGTGCTGACGGAAGCGGGGCTCGAAATCTCGCTCCAGCCAGAGAACGGCCCGACCCGTCTGCTCACAGTCACGTTCCGTCTCACGCGCGCCGCGAGCTGCGACCTCGTCCTCGGCGTCGCGCACCTGCAATGCATGGGGGACCGCGCCGAGCTCCGCCTCGGACCGGCACAGCCCGCTCCGAGCCGAGCGGTGCCGTGACGACCCATCGGCCTTGTCTCACTCGTCGGACCTTGAAACACAGATCACGACGTTCGATGCGGCGTCCGCTCGGGAGCGGGAGCGGCTTACACGGGGATGCAATGGAGTGGATCTTGCGGGTCGGTCATACAGCCGGGGTCGCAGTGGCACAGGTCTTCGTGTGGGTGGCCGTGCCCCCCCGCACTCGGTTTCGCCGCCGCTCTCCGAGGTCAGCACCGTCTCGAAGCTCCACGCCACGCTTCACTGGCCCGCTCTTGACTGTGCGGCCCATCGGGTAGCTGTCACTATCTCGCGGCAGCCCGGGCGAGGGGCCCGCGGCTCCGGCTCGTCGGCGTCGCGGGGCGGGGCGCCTCCGGACTGGTCCTCACGCGTCAATCGCCGCGATGAATCATCATCATGTGGAAATCCTGAGGGACCGGGTCCGTCCATTCGTTGCAATGGTCGGCCATGTCGTGGAGGTCGCGGAAGCGGCCGGCGAGGTTGACGACCACGCGGTAGTCGCCGACGTCAGTGCGGGTCTTGTGCGTGACCGGCACCACCGGCCCGCCCTGGGACATTTCGACGCGCAGCGGGTCCCACGGGTCGTCGCAGTCGGTCGCCTGCCCGCATTCGCTGCCGTCGTGGGTCAGCGTCAGCGGGGCGAAGAAGTCCGGCTCGTCGTCGGGCAGCACGGCGAGCCCGTGCACCCCGGCGAGCAGCAACACCGGCTCCGGGTCGACCGTCGCGAGCGTGAACCACCACTCGCTCCGCGACGACGATCGACCCGCCGCCATCGCCGGCGGGCTGGACGGGTCGCCGGGCCATGCGTGACGGCGGCGCGACGCACCCGTCGCGGACGACGGTCACGCGTCGCGGCTGGGCCGCTCAGATGTGCTTGCGCGCCACCGCCACCATCAGCCGCTGATACAGCGAGGGCAGCAGCCGTGCCATCGCATCGATGAAGTGCGCGTCGGGGCCGACGAGCACGCGGCGCTTGTTCTTCTCGACCCCGCGGAGGATCGTCTCGGCCGCCGACTCGGCGGTGGTGATGAAGTTCTTCTCGAACTTGAGGTTGGCGTTCGCCGGGTCGGCGCCGAGCGAGGCGATGCTGGGGTCGACCCGGCCGGCGCGGGCGATGTTGGTCTTGATCCCGCCGGGGTGCACGCTGGTGGCCGAGACGCCGCAGCGGAGGATGTCGAGCTCCTGGCGCAGCGACTCGGTGAAGCCGCGGACCGCGAACTTGGCGGCGTTGTAGGCCGACTGCGACGGCACGCCGATGAGGCCGAACACCGACGACGTGTTGACCACGTGGCCCTCGCCGGCCGCCTTGAGGTGGGGCAGGAACGCGCGGGTGCCGTGGACCACGCCCCAGAAGTTGATGTTCATCAGCCACTCGAAGTCTTCCAGGCGCATGCCCTCGACCGTGGCCCCGAGCCCGACGCCGGCGTTGTTGAAGATCAGGTTGGCCTTGCCGTGCTCGCGCACCACCTGATCGGCCCACGCGTAGATCGCCTCGCGGTCGGCCACGTCGACGCGCTGGGTCGTCACCTTGACGCGAGCGTCTCGCAGCAGCGCCGCGGTCTCGCCCAGGCCGACCTCGTTGACGTCGGACAGCGCCAGGTGGCAGCCGCGGCGCGCCAGCGCCAGCGCCAGCGTGCGGCCCATGCCCGAGCCCGCGCCCGTGATCGCCGCGACCTTGTCGGTGAAGCTCTTCATGCCCGGTCCATAGCAGCTTTGCCGCCGCCGGCCTAGGGTCGCAGCGCCCCGACCGCGCGGCTCATTCAGGCTTGGGAAACACCTCCTGAATTCATCCACACGTGCCGCCGTGCTGGCACGGCGCGCACGCGCCCGGATCCTGCGCCGGGCAGCCGCCGCCGGCCCCCCCGCCGTCCCTCGGCGGCGTCAGCGTCGGCGCCCCGCTCTCGATCACCTCGACGAAGTCCCACAGCACGCCCTGCGCGTCGCGGGTATGATAATAGGACTGCACGCGGTCGCCGTAGTGCAGCCAGTGCTTGGTCGTGCTGTTCTGCGCCCAGTACAGGTAGGCGCCGAACGGGTACACCAGGAAGAAGTCGGGGTCGTCGCCGTTGGCGAAGCAGGTGATCGACGGGTGCGGCACGTCCTTGCCGCACGGATGGGTCCCCGCCGGGCAGCTGACGATCTTGCGGTGCGCCGTCGGGGTCAAGGCGCCGCCGCTCATGGCCCCGCACTCGACCCGGCCGCAGTCGTCGGCGCCCTCGCGGCACGGGTTGGCCGCCCCGCAGGTGATGTTGTGCCGGCGCACGCGGTCGGCTGGCCGCACGCCGCGCTGGCCTCGTAGTCGAGCCCCGCCGGCCCGCGCGCGCATGGGTGCGCCGGGTCGAAGCCGCCGAACACCATCACCGCCGGGTCGTATCGACGCAGCCGGCGAGGACGGCCGCGAACGCCATGAAGCCCATCATTCCGTGACAGTGCACCTCTCGCGTATGCCAGGCTTCGCGCCGGCTGCCAACCGCGCGAATGCAGCCTCCGCGCTCACAGCGAGCTCAGCGATTCGCAGCTCGCGGTCGACTCGCCGATGCAGACCGCGAACAGGCTGCCCGGCCCCAGCAACCGGGTCATCAGCTCGGCGATCGCGTCGGCCTTGGCCTCCACCACCTCGCGCGCCTCACCGCGGTCATGGTCGAGCGGCAGGCCGTGCGCGACGGTGTAGATCAGGCGCTCGGCGAGCGCGGCGCTGTCGGAGCCCCCGGCCAGGATGCGCGCGGCGACCGGCCGCTGCGCCGCCGCCAGCCCGGCCGCCACCCCCTCGGGCGTGCGCAGGCGCGAGAGCGTCTGCCGCAGTTCGGCGATTCCCGCGTCGAGGTGCGCCGCGTCGATTTCGCCGCCGATCAGCACCACCTCGGCGTCGCACAGCGCCTCGCGGGTGACGCTGAAGCCGTAGGTGACCCCGAGCCGCTGACGCACGCCGTCGACCGCGTCTTCGAGCAGCTGCCGCACCAGCGACACGGTCCCGGGCTCGCCGCGCAGCTCGCTCGGCACCACGAACCCGAGCAGCACCCCGATCTGCGCATTCGTCGTCGGCAGCTCCATGTGCAGGACCTTCGTCGCCACGTTCGGAGCCGGCCGACGCGGGCGCGCCAGCGCGGGTGCGCTCTGGCCCCACGGGGCTTGCCGGCCGCCGAACGCCGCCTTCACGTGGGCCCGCGCGACCGCCTCGTCGAACCCGCCGGTGACGATCAGCGCGGCCCGCCCGGCGCGGAAGTGCCGCTCGCGGAAGGCGGCGATCGCCGCGTCGCTGAAGTCGTCGGGCTCGCCGGCCAGGAGCATCGGCTCGACGCAGTGATCGAGGGCCCCTCGCGCGAGTTTCCGCCGCATCGACTCGGCGACGCGCTGTTGGTCCATCTCGCGGTACATCCTGCCGACGATCGCCGCGCGATCGGTGAAGTCGTAGCCCCCGGCGATCACCCACGCCGCCAGCCCGCGCAGCACACGATCGGTCTCGCTCGCCAGCCCGCCCGCCTTGAAGATGGTCTGGTCGAGGTTGAAGAGCACGTCCTTCTCGGCCCCGCCGGCCGTCATCTTCGCCGCCTCCTTGGCGTGCGGGCCCTTCTTCGGCGGAGTCAGCATCGCCGCCGCCACCGCGGGCAGCAGCGGGTGATCGGGGGCATCGATGGCCCCGGCCTGGATCACCAGGCGCACATCGACCAGCGGGCTCGACGACGGCGCGAGCACCACCGTCAGGCCATTGTCCAGAGTGTAGCGGCTGCTGCGGTTCGTCGCGGGGATCTCGCGGAGCAACCTGGCCGCGACGTCGGGCCGGGCGGTGACGGGGTGGGCGTCGTCGGTCAGCGGCGCCACCGCGGTGACCCCCGTCCCCGCCCGCGTCGACGACGGCTCGAGCTCGAACACCTGCATGCGCTGCGGGGCCAGCACCTGCGTCGCCACCCGCGTCAGCGCGGCCGGCGTGAGCGCGTCGATCGCCCGCAGGTCGGTCGCCAGCGTCCCGTGCCGCGACCCGTCCGCGGCCTCGACCAGGCGCTCGGCTCGCGCGTCGAGGCGTTCGTACCGCGTCGCCGCCGCGATCCGCAGCCGGCGCCGCAGCGCCTCGACCTTCTGCTTGTCGGCCGCATCGCCTCGCACGTCGGCGACCGCGTGCGCCAGGGTCTCCTCGGCGAACGCCCGCACCTCGGCCTGCACCCCGGTGGCGATGAAGACCACCGCGGGCGCAGCGCGGCCGCCGAGGCGATGCACCTCGAGGCCCGAGATCCGCCCTTGCGCGCCGACCTGATCGCGGACCTCGCGTTCGACCGCTTCTGCGAGGATCGCGGCGAGCCGTCCGTCCTCGCTGTCCGCCGGCGGGAGGTGCAGCACCAGCGCGCTGCCCCACCCGCCGGGCAGCCCCGCCAGCGTCTTGCGCCCGCCGGCGGGGGTCACCGGCGGCACCGCGACCTCCGGCAGCGTCGCTCGCGGCGCGAGCGGCTTCAGCGTCGCCTCGGCGGCCGCCAGCGCGCCCGCCTCGGTCACGCCGCCGGTGATCACGATCGACGTGTTGCCCGGCGTGAAGCGGCCCCGCAAATAATCACACACGTCCTTCGCCGTCAGCGCCGACACCGTCTCCGGCGTGCCGCCGAGCACGTGACCATACGGGTGGTCCGGCGAATAGATGCTGGCGAGCAATTCATCGTACGCGCCGACCGACCCGCGCATGCGCGACTCGAGCTCGCTCAGCACGACGTTGCGCTCGCGCGTGAACACCTCGGGGCGGACCTCGCACGACCCGTCCAGCGCCGACGCGAACAGCCCCAGCACCGTCGGCAGGTGCGCGGCCACGGTCGTCGCCATGAAGTCGACCGAGTCGGCGCCGGTCGTCCCGTCGTACGCCAGCGCCTCCTCCCCCAGCGCCGCCAGCATCGTCCGCCCGTCGGCCAGCGTCCGCACGAACGCCACGTGCTCGCTGAAGTGCGCCAGCCCGGCCTGCGCCCGCGTCTCGTTGCGGCCCCCCGCGCGCACCCGCATGTGGACCCGCACCAGCTCGGCGGACGGATCGGGCGCCACGTACAGCCGCAGGCCGTTGGCGAAGCTCTGCCACGAGCCCTCCGGCCCTCGCGCCGCCCGCGGCAACCGGGCGCTCCCGCAGCCGACCAGGACGAGCGCCAACAGGACGAGCCACCCACGCAGCGCCCGCGAAGACCCCGAGGCGCGCCCCGCCGAATGCACATACCCGGGCCCGCGCGCGACCCCGCGGGAGGCCACCCGACCTCGGCGCATCGCCATCGACACCGCGCAGCCCGGATCGGCCTCGAGAATTTCGTTCGACACGCTCTCGTCGGCGGCAATCAAAGCCTCGCCTGCGTACCACAGCCGTCGCCGCGGGACATCCCGCAATTGCGAGGCAGCGAATCTGCCTCCAGGGCCCCGGGATCACAGCAGCAGGCACGCGGCCGGCGGCATCTCGCTGTCGACCGCGAGCAGGCACTGCGCGCGCAGGCTGATCTGCACGATCTCGCGCGCCTCCGCCTCGCTCGGCTCGTGGCCCGCCGACGCGAGCGCCCGCGCCCGCGCCAGGTCGGCCTGCAGGCGCGCCCGCGCCAGCCCGGCGAATTCGTCGGTCCCGGGCCCCCCGCCCTCGCCGAGCCCCGCCGCCAGCAGCTCGGCGAGCACCGCAGCGTCGGCGGCCCGCACCGGCTGGTCGCGCCCCCAAGCTGGCCGATCGGGCATGTCCGCGAGGACACGTACGTGCGCCTCGACAGCGGAGACCGCCGCCAGCAGCTTGTCGTACTGCAAGGTGTCGGGCGCGTCGCTCGGCTGGTGATAATGCGGCGAGCGCCCGGTCGAGACGAACAGCGAGGGGATCTCGCCGGCAAAGAACGCCCCGTGATCGCTGAACGCCTGCCGCCCGTGCGGCAGATCTTCGACCAGGCGCAGGTGCATCGCCCGCACCGGCAGCCGCGGGTCGTCGGCCAGCGCCGGCACGGGCGGCCGCGCGAACGTCTCGCGGCCCATCACGTACAGCGGCGAGCGATACCCCGGCCACAGATCGCCGCCGAGCAGGTCGAGGCAGACCACCGCGACCAGCTGCTCGCGCGCGATCGTCGGGTGCGCGACGAAGTAGTTCGAGCCCATCGCCGGCGTGCGGTAGTCGGGCGGCTCCTCGGCGTCGAAGGCCGCCAGCAGCACGCTGCGCGCCGGCGGGTCGGCGAGGAGCCGCCTCGCCACCGCGAGCGCGACCGCCACCCCGCTGGCGTTGTCGTCAGCGCCGGGATAGACCACGCCGCCGAGCTCGCCGAGGTGGTCGTAGTGGGCCGCCAGCACCACGTGCTCGCCGGCCCGCGCCGGGTCGCGCCCCGGCACCCGCGCCAGCACGTTGGCGCCGCGCGGCAGCGGCTGCTCGAAAGTACCTGTCTCTCCGGCCACCTCGAGGCCGTACGCCTGCAGCCCGGCGACGATCGCCGCCCGCGCCGCCGCCCCGCCCGGGCTGCCGTTGTCGCGTCCGGCGCACCCGGGCCCCGCCAGCAGCCGGACCCAGCAGCGCAGCGCCGCCGCCTCGTCGCGCTCGCCGGCGCAGGACGTCGGCGGGTTCGCCTCCGCCGGCCCGGCCCCGACCTCGCCGGCCGGCGTCACCGGGTCGGCGGGCGCCGCGGGCCGCGCCCCGCCGGGCTCGCTGCAGGCGGCCAGCAGGCAAGCGGCGACGAGCAGGCGGCCGGGCACCATCCGCCCGATCGTAACACGGGGGAGCCCCGCAGGCCCGGCGCGCCCCCCCGAGCAGCGCTCGCCGCATTGCCCCGCGGCCGCTCCCGAACCATCACCGGGGTCGGAAGACCGCAGCACCGCCGGCGCTCCGGGCCGCCCCTGCGCAATCACCGACACGGCGATTTGTGTGCCCGTATACCAAAATTTCGGGTTGCTCGCGGCCGCGCCCCTTTCTACATTCCTCATCCGAATCGGGAGGTCGGTATGATCAACCGCCATTTCGCCGCATATCTCCGCTCCAGCCCCGCACCCCGGCCTCCCACGCTCTCGAAGGGGGCGCGATGCTCGAGGTAGAGATCGACGTCGAGGTGGTCGAGCCGCCGCCGAGCGGGGCGCCGCTGGACTTCCGCGAGCGCCTGGTGCTGGCCCTCAAGACCACCGACGCGAGCGTCCTCGCGGCCGCGGAGCGGGCCTTCCGCGGCGTGTGGCCGAGCATCCACGACTACATCGTCGACCGCCTGGCGGCCGACCTGCCGCCGGGGCTCGCCTGGGTGCTCGCCTGCTGCGACCCCGCCGGGCTGCGGCAGGGCTACGAGGCCGGCGCGCGCGAGGTGTGGGCGATCCCGCTGGGCCACGGCCAGGCCATGGTGTTCGAGAGCGACCAGGCCCCCGCCGGCGCGCCGACTTCGTTCTAAAATTCTCTTTGAGTGTTCCGATGTCGATCGATTGCGGGATCTACGACGGCAACCGATCGCCGTCTGCTCCGCCTCCGCGAGCAACTCTTCAATAATCACCCTCATTCATGGGGACCGCTGGAGGTGCGCCGAATCGTGGTCGGGCTGCACGTGCATGCATTCGGCATCGGACGGTTTGGCCGCACAGCGCAATGGCTCCGCGATCGTCGGCGGCCGCAGCTCGTCGAGCTGGCCCGGCATCGGGGCCGCGCCGGGGCTGGCCGAAGCCGGACAGCCGGTGTCCGCCGCCCGGCCACCGCGTATCACCGCGTATCGCCGACCGACACCGCTTGCAGGCGGCCGTGCGCAGCCCTTGCCGGCTTGCGATTCCGCCGACCTCGCGCCCGCGCCCGACGGACCGTCCGCGATCGGCCATCAGGACGCGGACGGCGGGCCCTGTGCGAAACCGCGCAAAGCACGCACACGCTGCCCCCTTGCCTGTTCTGCCCGGATTTCCGACAATTCATGGTCGGTGTCCTTCATCAACACCAAGGCCGGCGAGATCGGCGTCAAGGTCGTCTACTTCGGGCCTGCTCTGGCCGGCAAGTCGACGAACATCCGCACGATCCACCGCAAGACCCGGCCGGCCCTGCGCGGGCGGCTCGACGAGATCGCGGGCGTCGAGCCGATGCTGTCGTTCGACTTCGCCCCGGACACCTTGCCGCGGATCGCCGATCGTTACCGCGTGCGGCTCCACCTCGTCACCGTGTCTGGCCCGGTGCTGAGTCCGGTCTCGCGCAAGCTGGTGCTGAAGGGCGTCGACGCCGTCGTGTTCGTCGCCGACACTCAGGAGGAGGGCGGCGAGCTGGTGCGGTTCGAGGACAACGTCGAGTCGATGCAGCAGCTGCTGACGCTGCTCGACGACCTCGGGGTCGACAGCGCGGTCATGCCGATGGTGCTGCAGTACAACAAGCGCGACCTCGTCGAGGGCCCCGCGCTGCGGCTGCCCGAGTCGGCGCATTCGCACCCGATCGTGCTGTCGACGCTGGAGGCCCTCGACGAGGCGATCAACCCCAACGGTCTGCCGACGATCCAGGCCGTCGCCACCCAGGGGGTCGGCGTGATGGACACCCTGCGGGTCGTCGTCAAGGACCTGCTCGAGCCGCTGCGCGCCGAGTACGAGGGCAGCGGCGACCGCTACCCGATCGCCGCCGGCAGCTCGGGCGGCTGGCCGCGCGTGTGACCGCGCGACCATGTCCCCCGGGACAGGCGCCGGGGGGCGGCACCTGCCCGGGGTCGCGCGGCGCTCAGTCTTCCTGCTTCTTCGTCTCGTGCGAGTCGATCAGGTGCCTGTAGTTGGGCACGTGCTCGGTCATCAGCTTCTTGAATCCGCCGCTCTCGTCGTCTCGCCAGTCGCGCAACAGCTCCGACGCGACCGCGAACCACGACATCGGCTGGGCCCCGGCCATGACCATACGGGCGATCGCCGGCCCGGTCGAGCTGAGGCACAGCGAGCCGGACGCGTCGGTCACGACGTAGACCTTGTAGCCGGCCTCGATCGCCGACAGGGCCGCGAACGCGACGCACACGTCGGTCGTGATGCCGGCGATGATGAGCTGCTTGCGGCCGGTCTTCTTGACCGCCTTGACGAACTCGTTGTTGTCCCAGGCGTTGATCTCGCCCTCGCGGCGGATGATCTGCGTCTTCGGCAGGCGCTCGCGCAGCACGGGCATCAGCGGCCCGTTGGGGCCGTCCTCCTTGCTGGTGGTGACGACGACCGGTAGCTTGAACAGCTTGGCGATGTCGGCCAGAGCGCAGACGTTCTGCTCGAACACGACGGGGGAGTTGTCGTGGACCAGCTGGAACAGGCCCGACTGGTGGTCGATGATCAGGAGGGCAGCCTCGTCCTTCGACAGGCGGTCATACTTTTGTTTCGCGCGTTCAGTGTCCATGATGTGTCCTTTCGAACATGTACGCAGGCGCGCGGTGCATGGGCGGCCTGCGACCGGACACCATAGCCACGGGCCTCGGCGCGCGAGCCTCCGGCCGCCGCCGCGGCCTTGGGCCCCTACGGCCGCGTCGCCGGGCCTGCCGGGGCTATCGGCCGCGGCTGCCGCGGCGCGCCCGTGCGCGCGGGCGTCAGTCGACCTGTCCGTCGAGACCGAGCAGATACGCCACCAGCGCGGCGCGCTCCTCGTCGTCGAGCGCGCTCGTGCCCCCGTGCAGGTCGCCCGGGTTCTTGGCGCGGGTCACCTCGAACAGCGTCGCCGCCGAGCCGTCGTGCAGGTACGGCGGCGTCCGCCACAGCCCGTGCAGCGTCGGCGTGTCGAGCCCGCCCGTCCGTCACCCGTCCTTCGCCGCCGCGTGCGTCCGCCGCCACTGGCGGACCGCCAGGTACACGAGCGTGTAAGACAGCCCCGCGATCGTCGGGATGGCCACCGCCGCCCCGAGCGCGAACGGCCCGAGCATCGACGTGAACAGGTCCCACCAGCCGGCCGCGTCGAGCGCCCGCAATTCGGCCCAGGAGGGCAGCGGGCGGCCCATCAGCGCCAGCCCGAGGTACAGCTCGCCGGCGTAGAACACCGCCCCGGTCACCGGGTTCACGACCGCCGTGCCGAGGTACGTCGCCGGGATGTTGACCTTGAGCAGCGGCGCCAGGGCCAGGGCGATCAGCATCCCCGCGAACGGGATCGGGATCAGCGACAGCCCGACCCCGAGGGCGAACCCTCCGGCCACTCCTTGCGGCGTGCCGTTCAGCGCCAGCAGCCCCGTGACCCAGGTGCGGACCCGCCCCATCACTTCTTCTCGCTCGTCTTGTCTTTCTCGAGCTCCGCGTTCGCGGCCTCCACCCCGGCCTTGGCCGCGTCTTTGAGCTCGTGGAGCTCGGCCTTGCCCTTCTCGACGGCCTCGCGCGCGCCCTGCTCGACCCGGTCGGCGCCCTGCTGGATCCGCCTCGCCGCGTCCTCGGCCCCGACCTCGATCTTCTCCCCGGCCACCTTCGCGCCCGACTCGACCACGTCGACCGCCTTCTCGGCGCCGACGCGGACCTTCTCCCCGGCCGCCTTGGCCGCCTGGGCGGCCGCGTCGATCGCCTCCTTCGTCTCCTCGGCCGCGCGCTTGCTCGCCGGCGAGTCGCCGCAGCCGGCCAAAAGCCCCGAGAGCACGACCGCGAGCGCCTGAATTCCGTGTCCGCGCATGGATTTGTCCTCCGAAGTCGGCCCAAGCGTGATCGCGAACGCCGGCCCGGACAAGCGTGCTTGCATATCTACTCAGGAGTAGATATGGTCGAGGGCGATGGGTCGACCGGCAGCAGGGAGCAACACCACGGCCACGCCCGAGCGGCTGCTCGACGCCGCCGACGCCGTGTTCGCGCAGCACGGATTCCGCGGCGCCCGGCTCGAGGACATCGCCGCCGCCGCGGGCATCCGGCGGCCCTCGCTCCTCTATCACTTTCCCTCGAAGGAGCTGCTCTACAACGCGGTCGTGCGGCGCACCTTCCAGCGCCTGGGCGCCGCGCTGACCGAGGCGATGCTGCAGCCCTCGAGCTTCTCCGAGCGCTTCGACGCCATCATCGACACGTACACCAACTTCCTCGAGGAGCACCCTGAGCTGGCGCGGATCCTCGTGTGGGAGCTGCTCGACGGGCAGGGTCCCGGGCGCGTCGTCCTGCTCGAGCAGGTCGTGCCGCTGCTCGACCTGACCGAGCGGTTCGCCCGCATCGAGGGCCGTCGCTTCATCCGCGCCGACCTGCCGGTGCGCGCGGCGATCTTGCAGATCGCCAGCGACCTCGTGCTGCGCACGTCGGCCCGCGAGTTCAAGAGCGCCCTGTGGGGCGACCAGGTCCACGCGCGGGTCCTCGCCCGCGCGCTCTTCTTCTCGAACAACAGCGGAGAGTAACGATGCACGTCAAGGAGCTCCTCAACCAGGCCAGCGCGTACAACCCCAGCACGGTCTTACAGAAGGTCCTACGCAGCGGCAACGTCAAGGTGGCGCTGAACCTCCTGGGCCCGGCGATCCGCGGGCTCGTGCTCCACGGCGGGCGCAGCAGCACCAGCGAGATGCAGGCCAATCACAAGGCCCACTTCGACTGGACGTATCAGCGGACCCAGCCCGAGATGTCGCGGCTGTACGAGATCGCCAAGACCTCGCAGTGGAACGCGACCACCGACCTCGACTGGTCGATCGACGTCGACCCGTTCGACCCGCGCCGCGAGCTGTTCCCCGAGCAATTGTCGCCGCTGCCGAGCATCCCGGCCTATCGCAAGCTCGACCCGCGGGGCCAGCAGATCCAGCGCCACGCGCTGCTGGCGTGGATGCTGTCGCAGTTCCTCCACGGCGAGCAGGGCGCGCTGTTCGCCGCCTGTCAGGTCACCGAGGCCGTCCACTGGGTCGACGGCAAGCTCTACGGCAGCACCCAGGTGGTCGACGAGGGCCGCCACGTCGAGGTCTTCTACCGCTACCTCAACGACAAGCTCGGCAAGCTCTACACCGTCAACGACAACCTGTTCACCCTCATCGACGCGCTGATGACCGACGGCCGCTGGGACCTCAAGTTCCTCGGCATGCAGATCATGGTCGAGGGCCTGGCCCTGGCCGCGTTCGGCACCCTGCGCCAGACCAGCCGCGAGCCGCTGCTGCGCGAGCTGCTCAAGTACGTCATCACCGACGAGGCCCGCCACGTCCACTACGGCGTGCTGTCGCTGCGCGACTTCTATCATCAGCTCCCCGAGACCGACCGCCGCGAGCGCGAGGACTGGGCCTTCGAGGTCGCGGTGCTGATGCGCAACCGCTTCCTCGCCCACGAGTTCTACGACGAGTTCTACGCCCACGCGCTGACGCGCAAGCAGTGGGACGAGCTGATCCTCAGCTCGACGTACATGCAGAACTTCCGCAAGACCATGTTCCGCCGGCTGGTCCCCAACCTCAAGCGCATCGGCCTGCTCACCGACCGCGTCCGCCCCCACTACGCCGCCCTCGGCCTGCTCGAGTGGGAGAACGAGCGCGCCGCCCCCGACCTCACCGCCGGCGACCTGATCCGCGACTCCGACACCCCCGTCGCGCTCAACTGAGGGGGCGCTCGCCTCGACGGACATGTCTCTCAGGGCATGTCGCGAAGAACATCTCACTAATCGAAGCACACCTCGCCGGTCGGCTGGCAGTCCTTGACCCACGCCGCCGGGTCGGCGCACTCCGGCGTGAACGCGATCAGGCACGCCTCGAAGAAATCGCGCGGCTGCAGCATGCAGTCGACGATCTCCGCGTAGCCGGGCGGCTTCGTCTGCGAGCGCCACTGCCAGCGCACCTCGTCGGTCCCCGCGCCGCGGGGGATCAGCCGGTGCAGCGCGCACGGCCCGTCGCACCGGGCCACCTCGATCACCCCGGTCGCGCGGTCGTACAGGGCACCCAGCGCGCACATGCCCTCGGGGCCAGGCTGCTCGCAGCCGCCCGCGCAGTCCCAGCGCGAGCACGATTGGTTGTCGAGGCACGCGAACAACCCCTCCGGCAGGTACGGCCCGCTCGTCGGCGCCGGCTCCTCGCTCGTCGCGCTCGCGGTCGCGGGGTCTCCCGCACCCGTCGTCGTCGTCGTCGTCGAGTCCTCGCTCGTACTCTCCCCGGGCGCTCCCGGCGGCCGCTCGCTGCACCCGCTCCACAGCGCCAGGCCCACGACCACGCGACGCAACATGCCTCCACCATAGCCGCGGTCCGGCGGTTTCGCGCGGCGGGTCCGATGGGGGTACGAGCATCGCGCGGATTCGCACGCGCGGGCCGACGCGACGTCGTCGCCTGCTCCAGGCATCATGCGCCGGTGACCGCCCCCCAGCTCCGCCAGATCGGTGCGACCCAGATCCTCGTCCTGCCCGACACGGGCCCCAGCATCGGCACCGTCGACGACGCCATCCAGCTCATCGGCGACGCCTCCGGCAGCGGCGCCGACACCGTCGTCATCCCCGTCGCCCGCCTGCACTCCGACTTCCTGGTCCTGCGCACCCGCATGGCCGGCGAGTTCACGCAGAAGTTCGTCATCTACCAGCGCCGCCTCGTCCTCCTCGGCGACCTCTCGCTCGCCCTCATCGACAGCGACGCCCTCCGCGATTACGTGCGCGAGGCCAACCGCGGCGACAGCGTGTGGTTCTTCGCCGACTGGCCCGAGCTCGAGCGCCGCCTCGCCGGCGACCCGGGCTGAGCGACGCTCCCCACGGCCGGTCGCGCCGGCCAGGTTCACGGCGGGAAGTCCATGACGAACGTCGTGGCGAAGTCGGCGAACGCCTGCTCCCACAGCGCCATGGTCGCCGCCGGCCCGATCGCCGCGAGGAACGCGTGCTGCTGGCCGCCCTCGACGATGACCCCCAGGAGCCGCGCATCGGCGTCGAGGCGCCGCTCTCGCCCCGGGAGGACCCGCTCGGCCGCGCTCGCCGGCATGTCCACCAGCGTGAGCCGGAGCGGCCCCCGCACCATCGCCTGCACTTCGCTGGCCCCGTTCCGCGGCCGGCCCTCCGCCTGGGAGAACTGCGCGCGCCACTCGAGGAACTTGGCCAGCGATTCGTCATCGTCGCCGAAGCGATAGACCACGAGCTCGGCGTCGCCTCCGGGCCCAGGGATGACGAACGTCGTCTGCGGCGCGGACGACCTGCTCCATTCGACCGGTACGCGGAATCGCAGCCCGGGAATTTCCTCGTTGCGGGTCCGGCCGCTGATCCGCACCCCGGACGTCGCGTCCTGCGCCGGCTCCGCCTCCGCCGCTCCGACCCCGGGCGTCGGCGACGTCTTCGGCGGCTGCGGGTCCTTGTACGTCGAGACCCGCGTGTCGATCCCTCGCGCCAGCAGCTCCTCCTCCTGCCGGCTCTGGAGGTGGTCCGGCGAGCCCTTGCACGCGACCCCGAGGGCGGCGAGCGCGACGATTCGAACGGCGGCCATCATACGCTGCGACGATAGCAAACGACGCGACGCCGACAACCAGCGCGCCCGCTCGCGCCGCTCGTCGCCCGTGCGCTCGACGATCGCGGGTTGCGAGCGCTCCTGTTCGCGCCATAGACAGCCGAGGATCCGACGGCCGCCTCGCACGCGGGCCGAGCCCGCTGCATCGAATCGTGGAGCGCTCATGGAAATGCCCAGTCCCTGCGACCTCGGCAGCCCGCTCGCTCCCGACGAAAGGACCCCATGAACAACGACGACAACCCCGAGATCCCCCGGGCCCAGCAGTTCGCGGAGCAGGCGCCGTCGACCATGATGAAGGCGCTCGAGTGGCACGGCGCCCAGGACGTGCGGGTGGTCGAGCGGCCGCGGCCGGTGCTGGGCGAGGACCACGACGTCATCGTCCGCGTCACCGCCACCACGATCTGCGGCTCCGACCTCCACCTTTATCATCACAGCGTCCCCGGCATGCGCGTCGGCGACGTGCTCGGGCACGAGTGCATGGGGATCGTCGAGGAGGCCGGGCCCGCCGTGCAGAGCGTCCGCAGCGGCGACCGCGTCGTCGTCTCCGCGGTCATCGCCGAGGGCAACTGTGCCTATTGCCAGGCCGGCCTGTACAGCCTGTGCGACGTGACGAACCCGAGCGAGGTCATGGAGGCGCTGTACGGCCATTGCACCGCCGGCATCTTCGGCTACTCGCACCTCACCGGCGGCTACGACGGCGGCCAGGCCGAGTTCATCCGCGTCCCCTTCGCCGACGTCAACTGCCTCCCGGTCCCGCCGACCCTGTCCGACGAGCAGGTGCTGTTCCTGTCGGACATCGTCTCGACCGGCTGGCACGCCAACGAGCTCGGCGCGGTGCAGCCCGGGGACACCGTGGCGGTGTGGGGCTGCGGGCCGGTGGGCCTGATGGCGCAGGCCTGGGCCCGCGTCCGCGGGGCGGAGCGCGTCATCGCCATCGACCGCGTCAAATACCGGCTCAACGTCGCCCGCCAGGCGCTCGGGTCGGAGGCGATCGACCTCGCGGAGGACGACGTCATGAGCACGCTCCGCGAGCTGACGCGCGGCCGCGGCCCCGACGTCGCGATCGAGGCCGTCGGGTTCCGCTACCCCAAGACGCTGCTGCACAAGGTCGAGCGGGCGCTCAAGCTCGAGACGGACGCGATCGACACGCTGACCGAGGCGATCCGCTCCTTGCGCAAGGGCGGGCGGCTGGCGATCGTCGGCGACTACTTCGGCTACGCCAATCACCTCCCGGTCGGCGCGATGATGGAGAAGGGGCTCATCGTCCGCGGCGCCCAGGTGCACGTGCAGAGCTACTGGCGGGACCTGCTGCGGCGGATCGAGCTCGGCGAGCTCGACCCGACCTTCGTCATCTCGCACCGCATGCGCCTCGACGAGGCGGCCGAGGCCTACCGCCTGTTCGACCGCAAGGAGGACAACGCGCTCAAGATCGTGCTCCGCCCGTGAGCCCCGGCGCGGGCCCACCGGACGCCTCGAAGCGCAGCATGGGCTGGACCGTCGAGCTCCACGAGCGCGGCCTCGATGGACCCACCCGACGCAACGGCGCCCTTGCAGCGCAACCATCCTTCCGCGTGTCGGCAAACCCCTTACGTCCTCGCGGGCCGCAGCTGCACGCTCCCGCGATTTTTGTCACGGCCTCATCCGCCTCCGCCGCGTCGGTTCGCCCCGCATCGATGTTCTAACCGCCGACATGAGCGGCGCCCTCCTCTCTCCGATTCGCCTGCGCAACGGCCTCGTCGCGCGCAACCGCGTCTGGCTCGCCCCGCTGACTAACCAGCAGAGCAACCACGACGGCGTCCTCTCGCCCGAGGAGCAGCGGTGGCTCGAGCGGCGGGCCGCGGGCGGCTTCGGCGTGATCGAGACCTGCGCCGCGCATGTCTCCGAGGACGGCCAGGGTTTTGACGGGCAGCTCGGCGTGTGGGGCGATCATCAGCTCCCGCGGCTGCGCGAGCTGGCCGCCCGGATCGGGCAGGCCGGCGCGCTCGGCCTGGTCCAGCTCTACCACGGCGGCGTGCGTTCGCCGTCGCGCCTGACCGGTCGGCAGCCGTGGAGCGCCAGCAGCTTCACCGAGGCGCGGCCCGACTTCGAGGTCCCGCGGGCCGCCGAGGTGCGCGACATCGAGGCCGCGATCGACGCCTTCGAGCAGGCCGCCCGTCGCACCGCCGCCGCCGGCTTTCACGGCGTCGAGCTGCACGGCGCCCACGGCTATCTCCTCGGCCAATTCCTCAGCCGCGTCATGAATCAGCGCACCGACGAATGGGGCGGCTCCTTCGCCAATCGCGCTCGCCTCATTCGCACCATCGCCCGCCGCGTCCGCGCCGCCACCCCCCAAGACTTCCTCGTCGGCGCGCGGATCTCCCCCGAGGATTTCGGCCACGCCCGCGGCCTCGACCTCGACGAATCGCTGCAGCTCGCCGCCTGGCTGGCCGAGGACGGCGTCGACTTCCTCCACGTCTCGCTGTGGGACACCCGGAAGAACACCGCCAAGCGGCCCGACCAGCACGCCGTCCCGCTGTTCCGCGCCGCCTTGCCGAAGGACGTGCAGCTCGTCGTCGCCGGCAACATCTGGACCCGGGCCGAGGCCGAGGCCGAGCTGGAGCGCGGGGCCGACTTCGTCGCGCTCGGCAAGGTTGCGATCCTGAACCCCGACTGGCCGCGGCACGCCGCCGATCCGTCGTACCAGCCCGAGCGCGGCCCGCTGACGCCCGCCCAGCTCCACGACCTGGCGATCAGCGACCGCTTCGTCGACTACCTGCGCCGCTTCAAGACCATCGTCCGCGACGCGTGACGGCTGCGCCGCCATCGCGGCGCACCGTCACCGCGCTCACGAACATCCGCGGTGACAGTGCCACGTCCCCGCAGGCGCCCGAATCGAGCGAACCGGGGCATCGTCGAGGGGCTCTGCCTCGCCACCGCACGCCGCCCGCGGTCGGCCGATTACGCAACCTGTCCACAAAGACATCTCGTCTGAATCAGCGCACCGACCTCCGCCGCAACTCCGCGCGCGGTCCGGCGTCGGTGCCTGCCGGAAGCGGCGCCCGCGTCTCGGGCCCCGCGGCCGACTTGGGGCGCGCCACCGGCTCGCCGGCGCGCCTCCGCGAGACCGGGTCGCAATCGCCCGCCATCGCTCTCGTTTCCCGCTTGTTCGCCCCCCGGATGTCCACGTATGAGCGGAGCATGCGGACCATCCTCCTCGTCGCCTCGATCGCGCTCGCTTGCACCTTGCGAGCGCAGGAGGCCGCCCCCGACACCAAGCCCGTCGACACCAAGCCCGTCGCCCCCCCTGCGCCTGCTGCCCCGCCCGCGCCGCCGACCCCGCCCGCGCCTCCGGCTCCGCCCCCGTCGCCGACCCCCCGCCGCTCCTGCCCCGGCCGCACCGGCGACCTGGCTGGCAGGCCCCGACCGCTATCAGTTGCCGACCAAGGTCGGCTGCCTCGAGGCCGAAGAAGGGGGCCCGTTCTGCGGCGTACACGTCATCGACCTCGAAGGCGACAAGACGACCACCCTGCTGTCGCGCGATCGCAAGACCTGGGTCGTGCGCGCCGGCAAGGCCGAGACGCCGACGACCGTCGAGTTCGTGAAGACCCCGCGGCCCGCGGGCCTGCTCAAGCGCGTCGAACCGCCCTTCAAAAGCCCTGGCTCCGGGTCGACCGTCGCCGTCGAGCCGGCCCACCCGCTCCTCCCCGAACCGTTCGAGCTCGCCGCGGTGCGCAGCTTCCTCGACGACTTCGCGCTCGTCGGCGACAAGCTCTACGGCATCGGCCTCGTCGAGGAGACGAGGCTCCTCGAGATCGATCCGGCCAGCCGCTCCTTCGTCGCCGTGGACCTCGCCGGCAAGTCGCCCCTCGCCGTGTTTCCCCACGGATCCGAGCTGGCCCTGTACCTCTCGGGCGGGCGCAAGAAGTCGGTCGCCACGTTCGACCCGTCCGCGCGGAAGCTCCTCCGTAAGCTCGAGATCCCCCGCGACCTCGAGCCCGAATGCCGGCGCACCCACCACTACTACGACGAAGAAGCCGTTTATTTCGTGTCGGCGGCCGGGCGCTTCTACGTCAGCTTCTCGTGCTACCCCGACGCGTGAGCGGCGGCCCGCGGCGGTCGGCCGGCGAAGCGCCCGCCCCGCCGGCCCGACAATTGTTTGACCCGCGCCGGGCACTGTTCGGTGGGGCCCATCCGTGACCACGAGCCGACCACGCCGGAGCGACCTCTTCGACCGCGCGCGCGCGGACCCTGCCCGTCGGGCGCCCCGGGCGAGCGCGCGGGAGGCGAGCACCGCGACGTCCGCCCCGCGATCCGCAAGTTGGCCCCGCCCTGGCCTCGCGCGGCTCCGCCCGCCGCCGCCTCGCCCCCAGGTGTCCGTACCAGCCGGCTCCCCGCTCGCAACGACATGCCCTTCAGGACAGGTTATCACCCGACCTCCCACGCCCGTCCGTCATGACCGGCGAGGTGTGCTTCGTCATGCCTCGTCCGGTCGCCTCGCACCTGCGCGAGCGCGCACGCGTGGGGCTCACGCCGTGAGCCTCGCAACTCGCCGATGGCTCTGCTATCCCGTCTCCTGGCTCGCGCTGTTCCAGGTCGCCTGCTCCGAGCGCCGTCTATAATTATGGACACCCCGTCGCGTATCTTCCTTCTTTCGTCGCTCATGTTGTCGATGCAGGTCGCGGCCTGCTCCGAGCCGGTCGCCGGCAGCGAGGGCGAGCCGACCACCGGCGGCACCACCACCGGCGACCCGGACGACACCACGACCACCTCGACCACGGGCACCACCGGAGTGCCCGAGGACCCGGGCACGAGCGGGCCGACCACCACCGACTCGACGAGCAGCGGCAGCACGACCTCCGGCGACGAGGTCGTGCCCGAGCCCGAGGTGTTCGACGGCCAGAAGCTGCCGTGGGACGAATTCGGCCGCTGGAACTGGATCCCTTTCAACGACTCTCAGTGCCGCGACGGCAGCTCGGCGGGGATCTGGCTGCGCTACGGCAAGGGCCCGGGCCTCGTCGTCTCCTTCCAGGGCGGCGGCGCCTGCTTCAACGCCCTGACCTGCGCCAACAACCCTGCCGACGTGGGCGACACCTGGGGGTTCCTGCTCAACGGTTACGGGATCTTCGACAGCGAGTGGGCCGACAACCCGGTCCACGACTGGAACTTCGTCTACATCCCGTACTGCACCGGCGACGTCCATGCCGGCAACCGCACCGACGTCGAGGTGCCCGGCGTCGACGGCCTGCAGCAGTTCGTCGGCTACCGCAACGTCACCGCCTTCCTCGACCGGATCGTCCCGACCTTCGCGGCCGCGCCCAACGTGCTCGTCACCGGCACCAGCGCCGGGGGCTTCGGCGCCGGCATCCACTACGACCGGATCGCCCGCGCCTTCCCCGACGCGCGCGTCACCCTGCTCGACGACTCCGGCCCGCCGCTCGCCAACGACGTGCTCGCGCCGTGCCTGCAGCAGCAGTGGAGCGACCTGTGGGGCCTCGAGGACGCCCTGCCGGTCGACTGCGACGACTGCTACCCGAGCGAAGGCGGCGGCCTCGTCAACCTCGCCCGCTACCTCGGCGAGAAGCACCCGAAGCAGCGCCTCGGCCTGGTCTCCTCGACGCAGGACGTGACGATCCGCTTCTTCTTCGGCTACGGCGAGGACGAGTGCATGCCGAAGACCATCAACGTCCCCGCCGGCGACTTCGAGGCCGGCCTCGTCGACCTGCGCGACAACCACGTCAACGAGCCCGCCGGCGTGTGGAGCACCTACTTCATCGACAGCGGCGACCACGTGTGGACGCTGGACTACCGGTTCTCCGCCACCTACGTGCAGAACGTCCGCTTCGTCGACTGGTTCGCCGATTTGCTGGCGGGCAAGGCCGGCCACGTCGGGCCGTGACGTCCATGCCCCCGAGGACATGCCCCATCGTGCATGTCTTTTAAGACATCACCGCCGCTGGTAGGCAAATTCTTTACCCCTCGGCGGCCGCCCGATCGCCGGTGACGTCGTCGCTCCTCCCGGGCCTGCGACGTCGCACCTGACCTGCGGCATGCGGCGGGTTCGCCGCCGGCGCGCTGGATTTGTCGCCGGTCCTGTCGGATGGCCGGGCGCATCTGCTACAGCATGGCGATGATCGACCTCTACACCGCAGCCACGCCCAACGGGCACAAGGTCTCGATCGCGCTCGAGGAGATGGGCCTCCCCTACGAGGTCCACGCGCTCTCGCTCACCCGCGGCGACCAGAAGCAGCCGGAGTTCCTCGCCATCAACCCGAACGGCCGGATCCCCGCGATCGTCGACCGCGACGCCGGCGACTTCGCCGTGTTCGAGTCGGGGGCGATCCTCATCTACCTGGCCGAGAAGACAGGTCAGTTCCTGCCCGCCGACGTGCGCGGGCGCAGCCGCGTGATCCAGTGGCTCATGTTCCAGATGGGCGGCGTCGGCCCGATGATGGGCCAGGCCAACGTGTTCTTCCGCTACGCGCCGGAGAAGATCCCCTACGCCATCGGCCGCTACCAGCGCGAGGTCCGGCGCCTGTTCGAGGTGCTCGACAGGCGGCTCGCCGAGGTCGAGTACCTCGCCGGCGACTACTCGATCGCCGACATGGCGACCTGGCCGTGGGTCCGCGGCCACGACTGGGCGGGCGTCAGCGTCGACGGCCTCGACCACCTCCAGCGCTGGCTCCGCGACATCGGCGAGCGGCCCGCCGTGCAGCGCGGCCGCAACGTCCCGCCCTCCGAGCCGCAGCCGACCGACGACCGGCTGAAGGACATCCGCGACAAGCTCCTCGTGTGACCGGCCGGGCCCGCGCGACGGCCGTGGCGAGCCGCAGCCGACTGGAAACCGGTCCGTCTCCCGCTCACGCCAGCCCGTAGAGCGCGTCGACCAGCGCGTCGAGGGCGGGCGCGACCGAGGCGTCGCCGGCGGTCCAGCGGTCGACGAGCGTCGCGATCTGCGCGACGATCTCGGCGTCCCACGCGTCCGGCGGCGGGATCGGCAGCCCGCGCAGCTGGCGGGGCCCGATCCGCAGGTAGCCGCGGGCCAGGCGGTCGCCGCCGTGGACGTGCTGGTAGTAGTCGTCCATCGCCCGGCTGTGGACGATCGCCGCCAGCACCCGCAGGTCCGCGGGCCACCAGCAGATCGTCGTCGACTTCCCGGCCAGGATCTCGCCGCGGGCGTCGATCATCGCCTCGAGCGTGCGCGTCATGCCGGCCACGATCAGCTTCGGCGTGCGCGCCTGGGCCAGGCGGCGCGGCGGCAGCCGCTCGGGCGCGGCGATCACCGGGCGGAGGAAGCTGCGCCCGAGGTAGCGCAGCGGCGTCTTGCCCCACAGCTCGGCGCAGCGGTCGATCGTCCCGCTGTTGACCACCCGCAGCCCGGCCTCGCCCTCGACGATCAGCTCGGCGATCGCGTAGGCCTCGGCGACGGTGGCCGCGCCCCACACCTGGGCCAGCCCGCCGAGCGGCTTGCCGACCGCGCGCATGTGGGCGACGCAGGCGGCGTCGCCGCGCCCGGAGATCGGCCACGGCCCCGCGGACAGACCTGTCCCGAGGGACATCTCCACACATTCGCCGGCCCCGCGCGTGAGCGTCACGGGCTGCCCCTCGCCGGCCCCGCGGCGGGCCACGAACGCCAGCGGGTACACCCCCGCCGCGAACGGCGGCGCGCCGCTGAGGTCGTACAGCGCCAGCACCCGGGCCTCGCGCGTCAGCAGCCGGCGCGCCGCCGCGGCGTAGTCGGCCGAGGCCAGCTTGTTGGGCACCACCAGCGCCAAATGCCCGCCCGGCGCGCACAGCCGCAGCGCGAGCTCGACGAACACGCAGAACAGGTCCCAGTTGCCGCGCGCCGCCGCGTAGCTGCCGGCGCAGTAGCGGCGCAGCGCCGCGTGGTGGCGCGTCATCGCCTCGGCGTCGACGAACGGCGGGTTGCCGAGCACCGCGTCGAAGCCTTCGGCCGCCGCCGGGAACTCTTCCGCCCACACGAACGGCCGGCCCGCCTCGACCGGCGCGTCGGCCCCGAGCAGCGCGTTGCCGACCTTGATGTTCTCCGACATGTCCTCCGGGACAGCTCCGGCCAGCTCCGCCACCGCCGCGCGCGCCAGCTCGATCGCCGCCGGGTCGACGTCGACGCCGAAGATCGACGCGCGCAGCAGCGCGAGCCGGTCCGCCGGCCCCCACTCGCGACCTGTCTCTCGGGCCATCTGCTCGCCCCGGGCCAGCAGCGCCCTCCCGGCCGCGACCAGGAACGCCCCCGCGCCGCAGGCCGGGTCGACCACGCGCACCGTCGCCGCCGCCGGCGCGGCCGCCAGCGCCCGCCCGAGCGCGTCGTCGACCAGCCGGGCCACCAGCGGCGCCGGCGTGTAGAACACCCCGTCGCGCTTGCGCCGGACCGGGTCGAGCCCGCGTTCGTGCGCCCGCGCGGCCTCGTTCATGCCGGCGATCCCGGGCGCGCGAGCGTCAGCAGCAGCAGCGCGGCCGCCGCCGGGATCGGCCTGTCGCCGCGCCAGAACCCGTGGCCGAGCGCACCGCCTGCGGCTCGGGCGAGGACTCGGCCGGGCAGGGGGTTCCTCCTCTCGCTCGACAGGGCCGTGAGCAGGCTGACTCCGTCGACGGCGAGCACGTGGCCGCGGACCACCGCGCCCCATCCGGGCCGGGGCTCGAGCGACCTGGGGCCTTCGCACACCCGGGCAGTTTACCCACGCCCGCCCGACTGTGCTACCACTCCGGCGCGGGCCGGTCGGCCGCACATGCCCGGAGAGACATGTCCCAACATACTGCCCCGTCCGAACGCCACGCGCCGGTGATCGCCCCCTCGCTGCTCAGCGCCGACTTCTCCCGCCTGGGCGAGGAGGTCGTCGCGCTCGACCGGGCCGGGGCCGACTGGATGCACGTCGACGTGATGGACGGCCGGTTCGTCCCCAACCTCACGATCGGCCCGCTGGTGGTCTCCGCGTTGCGGCCGCACACCTCGCGCGTGCTCGACTGTCACTTGATGATCGAGGAGCCCGAGCGCTACGTCGGCGCCTTCGCCGACGCCGGGGCCGACATCATCACCGTCCACGTCGAGGCCTGCCGCCACCTGCACCGCAACCTGCAGCAGATCCGCGGCCTCTCGCGCAAGTCGGGCGACCGCGTGCTGGCCGGCGTCAGCCTCAACCCGCACACCCCCGTGTCGGCGCTGGTCCACGTGCTCGACCTGTGCGACGTCGTGCTGGTCATGAGCGTCAACCCGGGCTTCGGCGGCCAGCAGTTCATCCCGGCCGTGCGGCCGAAGATCCGCGAGCTGCGGGCCATGATCGCCGCCGCCGGTTTGCCGACCCGGATCGAGGTCGACGGCGGCATCACGGTCGACACCATCGCCGACGTCGCCGCCGACGGGGCCGACGCCTTCGTCTCGGGCACCGGGGTCCTGCGCAGCCCGCAGTTCGGCCGCGACTACGCGGCCGCCGTCGCGGCCCTTCGGGGAACCGCCGATGCCGCCATGATCTGGCGCACCTGACCCGCGGTCCCGGCCCGCCGGGGGCTCATCTCGGCTGCACGGGAAGTTGGCTGGAAGCGCGATCGGTGTCACAAAGGGCCGCGCCGATTCCACCATGCCGTCGCCCGCCCGTTGTTCCTCGTTCGTCGCGTTCGCCCTCGTGCTCGCAGCCGCGGGCGACGTCGCGGCCCAGTCGCCCACCGCCAAACCGCCCGCCGCGCCAGCCCCCGCCGAGGAGAGCGAGCCGGCCCCCGAACCGCCCCCGCCCCCTGCTGGCACCGCCGCCTCGACGGTGAAGACGACCGGCACCGTGGGCGCCCAGGCCCCGGCCAGCAACGGCGCCGCCAACATCGACGACACCAAGTTCGCCACCTCCGTCACCAGCGAGCCGATGGACGCGACCGAGGCGGAGATCTCCGCGGGCGGCCTGTTCACCTCGGGCAACGCCCGCTCGGCGGCGCTGACCGGCGGCGGCCGGTTCCGGATCCGCCGCAAGATCCACGAGTTCCAGGCGCAGTTGGTCGGCAACTACGCGCAGGCCTCGATCCGCCAGATGGACGGCTCGCGCGACGGCCAGCTGACCGCCGGCAACGTCCAGGGCCGCGTCCGCTACGACGTCTATTTCCACCCGCGGGTCACGTTCTTCACCATGTTGACGGCCCGCTTCGACCCGTTTCTCGGGCTCAACATGCGCATGCGCGTCGACCCGGGCTTCGCGTTCTACATCGTCAACCAGCCCAAGCACCGCCTGTGGGCCGAGATCGGCTACGACTTCCTGTACGACCAGCGGCGGGTCCGCCGCGGCGCCGACAACACGCAGTGCCCGGCCGGCACCTCCCTGGTGCTCGACGTGCCGAACACCACCTCGGCGATGCCGACCTGCGCCGCCCGCCCGAGCGTCGCCACCCACTCGGGCCGCGTCTTCCTCGGCTACAGCAACCTGCTGTCCGAGTACGTCACGTTCACCACCGGCATCGAGTACATCCAGGCGTTCGCGCCGTTCCGCTCGAACCCGGTCGAGACCGACGGCGGCAAGGCGCGCAGCAAGTCGTGGGTCAACTGGGACATCGCCCTGACCACCGCCCTCGGCAAGCGCTTCGCCTTCGCCACCAGCTTCACCCTCCGCTACGACAACGCCCCGCTGCCGGGCATCAAGAAGCTCGACACGATCACCTCGTTCAGCCTGGTGTTCAAGTTCATCTGAGCCTGTCCCCCGGGGCAGGCCGCGGCTGTCGAGCCCCGCGCGGCGGCCTGTCTCTCGGGACATCTTATCCTGTCCCTTTGGGCATCCAGCCGCTCGCGCGGCCGCCCGCCTCACTCGGGCACGTCGCACACCGGCTCGGGGTCGGGCGGCGCGCAGCGGTCGCCCTCGCCGCACTGCAGGTGGCCGATGCACTGGATGTAGCCCGTGTCCGCGCCGCAGCTCGAGCCCTCGCTGCCGCGGAGGATGCAGACCTGCGCGCCCGCGTTCGGCTGGCACTCGGCGTAGGGCAGGCACTCCCAGTCGGGGCAGGCCTCGCCGGGGCCGGGCTTCTTGACGCACCGGTTCGACGCGTCGCAGTAGTTGTCGAAGCGGGCGCAGGGCGGGTAGTTGCTGGGCGAGCAGCTCTCGCCCTCGTTCGGCAGCGCCCGGCAGGTGCGCCCGTCGTCACCGTCGTGGTAGCACCGCAGGCCCTCGGCGCAGGTCTCGCCGGAGCTGCAGTCGCCCCCGCGCTCGACCTCCTTCTTGCAGGTGAAGTTGTTGAAGTCGCAGTACAGCCCCTCGGCGCACGAGCCCGTGTCGTCGGAGCAGCCTTCGCCGGCCTCGCGGCGCGCGGTGCAGACCGTGAACAGGAACGTGTTGGGGTCGCGGGCGCAGAACGCGTCGTCTTCGCAGTCCGAGCCGTTGCACGGGTCGCCGATCTTCGGCCCTGCCCCGGTGTCGAGCACCCGGCAGGCGCCGGCGCAGCACATCCCCTCCGGGCAGCCGCCCGGCGGGAACCCGCACACCGCATCGCCGGCGCACTCCTCCGAGTTGAGGCACGGGTCGTAGTTGCGGACCTTGCCGACGAACACCTCGCGGCACACCTCCGGCGCCGCCGCCGGCCCGACGCTGAACAGCACCCGGTCGAGCAGATCGGCCTCGCACGCCAGCGCGCTCACCTGCTCGAGGCAGGCCTCGGCCGCCTCGGCGTCGAACGTCACCCGATCGGCCTCCAGCGCCGCGAGCAGGTACTGGAAGCGCCCGCTCGTGTCCCACACCAGGGCGTCGCGGCACTGCCCGCGCGACTGGAACACCGAGCAGCCGCTCGACCAGGCGCACAGCGCCTCCTCGTACTCGCCGGCGAAGTTCTCCGGCGTCGCCGACTGGGCGCACCCCGCCGCCGCCGCGCCGAACCACAGCACCAACCCGGAGCTCGTCTTCCTCATAATGTCCTCCAAGACATGTCCTAAGCGTTATGTTCCTTGAGGCAGCTCGTCCTCGCCCGGCACCGCGCACACGCCGGTGACCTCGGGCGCCCGGCAGCGGGCCGAGGCCGGGTCCCAGCCGTCGCACTGGAGCGCCCCGGCGCAGCGGATGCTGTCGCCGCACGGCTCGCCCTCGCGGGCCAGGGCCACGCACTCCTGCGAGTACCACTCGCAGCTGCTGGTCAGGCCGCACGGCCTGTCCGCGCACGACTCGCCCGGCCCGGGCGCGACCACGCACTGCTCGCCCTGCGGGTCGCAGACCGAGCCGAGCGCGCTGCAGCCGAGGTACCAGTCCGCGAGGCAGGCCCCGCCGAGCGGCGCGAAGGCGTAGCAGCGGCCGTTGCCGAGGTAGCCCGGGTCGGCGCAGTAGAGCCCCGGCCGGCAGCCGCCGTCGCCGAAGTCGGAGCACGGCTCGCCCTCGCCGGCCAGCGCCCGGCACTCGCCGGTGTTGAAGTCGCAGTAGCCCTCGGCGTCGCACTCGTCGGAGCCGAGGCAGGCCGCGCCGACCGGCTGCTTCGCCGTGCAGACCGTGAACATCCCGGTGTTCGCGTCGCGGCCGCAGAAGCTGCCCTCCTGGCAGCGGCTGTTGCCGTTGCACGGCGTGCCGATCGACAGCGAGGCCAGCCGGCGGCAGCCGCCGAGGCAGCACGCCTCGCTGCAGCTCGGGTCGAAGCCGCACACCATCGTCGCCGCCTCCTGCGGCGCGCACTCGACCGACAGCAGGCACGGCCCGTTCTCCACCATCGTCCCGCGCAAGATCGCGTTGCAGGCCGCCTGCCCGGCCAGTTCGGCCTCCTCGGCCGCGTACGCGCCCGGCAGCGCGCAGCCGCGGGCCTCGACGTAGGCCAGGCAGCTCGCCGCCGCCTCGGCGTCGAACACCAATCGCCCCGCCGCCTCGCTCGCCAGCAGGTACTCGACCGCCTGCCCGGTCTCGCCGTAGTCGAGCCGCGCCTCCGCCAGCAGCCGCGGCGGGTAGACCGTCTCGAAGAACTCGACCGCCCGGCAGTCCGCCGCCTCGGCGAACGCCCCGCAGCGGACCGCCCACCCACAATATGTCTCTTCGGCCAGGTCGAAGAACTCGGCCAGGGTGATCGCCTCGCCGGTCGTCCCGGTGCCGGTGCCCGTGTCCGTGTCCGAATCGGTCGCGCCAGTCTGGTCGCTGCCGCACCCCAGCGCCGCGGCCAGAACCACGGCGGCCCCCCGACTCGAACTCAAGCGCATGCCTCACGCTACGGGCCGCGCGCGCGCCCTGTCAACGCGCCTGCGCCAGCGGACGCGCGGGCGAGCTCGCGGCCGGGGAACGGCGCTCGGCCAGCGCCTTCGGGCCCGGCGGCCTCGCCGAGGAGAACCGTCGCCCCGTCGCTGGCCGACAGGCTCGAGCGAGCGCGCTCGACCGCCATGCAATCGAACCCGCAAGGAGCCCCACCCTGACCACCACCCCCACGCACCCTGGCCGCAAGCTGTTCGTCAACCTCCCCGTCCGCGACCTCGCGCGCTCGGTCGCCTTTTTGGAGGCCTCGGCTTCGCCTTCAACCCGCGTTCCCCGCCGAGACCGAGACCTGCATGCTCGTCGGCGAGGACCCCCACTTCATGCTGTTGACCGAGAAGCGCTTCCGCGACTTCACGAACCGGCCCACCTTCGATTCGAGGACCCGGCGGCCTCTACGCCTTCTCGGTCGAGAGCCGCGAGCAGGTCGACCGCCTCGTCGCGCGCGCTCGCGACCGGCGGCGCCCCGGCGATGCCCTCGCAGGACCACGGCTTCACGTACGGCTGGAGCTTCCTCGACCCCGACGGCCACCCCTTCGAGGTGTTTTGGATGGACCCCGCCGCGATCTCGCAGTGACGCGCGGGCGCGGCCGCGCGTGCGGGCGGCCGCTCCGGCGATCGCAACTCTGAACAGGGGCTACACCCATCCTCGCACGCCGGAGGCTCGCTCGCCCGTCCCGCCGCGAGCGCCGCCTGGACAGCCTTCGCCGGCCTCGGCGGCCCTGCCTGCCGTCGGCGCGTCGCCGACCCCCGCCTCCGCCAGGACCCAACCCTGGACAGGGCCTACACACAACCCGCGAGCGTGGAGGGGTCGCCGCCGCCCCGGGAAAACCGGCCCGCCCCTGGCGAGCGCGCGACCGTCGCCGCGGGCTCACCCGCCCGCGCCGCGTTTCGTCGCCGCCCGCCTGACATGCCCCTTGAAACATGTCCCCAAAAACACCTCATGATCCGAGCTCACGACCGCCGCCCCCCATCCACGACCTGCCCCTGCCGATGTGTGCGAACACGACGTCGCCGTCGCCGACGAGGCGCGCCTTCGCGGTCGGCTCGGCGGTGAGCGCGATCGTCTCGCGCCTCCGGTAACTCGCGGATTTTCCCAAGTTTTCGCGTGGCATCGCGGCAGCCGCGCCTTTCACTTCCGTCATGATCGAGGGGACGGCGCGTGCGAAAGCTGCGTATCCTCCGGGGAGGCAGGGGCCTTCGGGTCGCCGCCGAGGAGAGCGCGACGTATGACCACCACGGACACGACCGACAGCGGCGCTGGACTGACGGGCATCGGCACCCCCGAGCAGCGACAGCTCTTGCGTGTGCTGCAAGCCGTGCGCGACGGCGACTTCTCGGCCGAGCTCCCGGGCGATTGGACCGGTCTGGGCGGCAAGATCGCCGACACCGTCAACCAGATCATCGTCGCCAATCGGGTCATGGCCGGGGAGCTCGAGCGGATCGGCGAGGTCGTGGGCAAGCGCGGCCAGACGCGCCAGCGGGTGCGGGGGCACAACCGAGCCGGCGCCTGGGGCGAGATGGAGGACTCCGTCAACACCCTGATCGACGACCTCCTGTGGCCGACGGCCGAGGTGAGCCGGGCGATCGGCGCCGTCGCCAAGGGCGACCTGACCCAGACCATGCGGCTCGACGTCGAGGGTCGGCCGCTGCAGGGCGAATTCTTACGCTCCGCCACGATCGTCAACACGATGATCGACCAGATGAGCGTGTTCACCAGCGAGGTGACGCGCGTCGCTCGCGAGGTCGGCACCGACGGCAAGCTCGGCGGCCAGGCCCAGGTCGCCGGCTTGTCGGGCGTGTGGAAGGACCTGACCGACAACGTCAACTCGATGGCGGGCAACCTGACCGCCCAGGTGCGCAACATCGCCGAGGTGACGATCGCCGTCGCCAGCGGCGACCTCTCGCGCAAGATCACCGTCGACGTCCGCGGCGAGATCCTCCAGCTCAAGGAGGCGATCAACACCATGGTCGACCAGCTGCGCTCGTTCGCCTCCGAGGTGACGCGCGTCGCCCGCGAGGTCGGCTCCGAGGGCAAGCTCGGCGGTCAGGCGATCGTGCCGGGCGTCGCCGGCACGTGGAAGGACCTCACCGACTCGGTCAACGCGATGGCGCTGAACCTGACCTCGCAGGTGCGCAACATCGCCGAGGTCACCACCGCCGTCGCCCGCGGCGACCTCTCGCGCAAGATCACCGTCGACGTCAAGGGCGAGATCCTCGAGCTCAAGAACACCATCAACACGATGGTCGACCAGCTCAACGGCTTCGCCGCCGAGGTGACCCGCGTCGCCCGCGAGGTCGGCACCGAGGGCAAGCTCGGCGGTCAGGCCCAGGTCCCCGGCGTCGCCGGCACCTGGAAGGACCTCACCGACAACGTCAACTCGATGGCGTCGAACCTGACCGCGCAGGTCCGCAACATCGCCGAGGTGGCGACGGCGATCGCCGGCGGCGACCTGTCCAGGAAGATCACGGTCGACGTCCGCGGCGAGATCCTCCAGCTCAAGGAGACGCTGAACACGATGGTCGAGCAGCTGCGCTCGTTCGCCTCGGAGGTGACGCGCGTCGCTCGCGAGGTCGGCACCGAGGGCAAGCTCGGCGGCCAGGCCCAGGTCCCCGGCGTCGCCGGCACCTGGAAGGACCTCACCGACAACGTCAACGGCCTCGCCTCGAACCTCACCTCGCAGGTCCGCAACATCGCCGAGGTCACCACCGCCGTCGCCCGCGGCGACCTCTCGCGCAAGATCACCGTCGACGTCAAGGGCGAGATCCTCGAGCTCAAGAACACCATCAACACGATGGTCGACCAGCTCAACGGCTTCGCCGCCGAGGTGACCCGCGTCGCCCGCGAGGTCGGCACCGAGGGCAAGCTCGGCGGCCAGGCCCAGGTCAAGGGCGCCGGCGGCACCTGGAAGGACCTCACCGACAACGTCAACGCGATGGCGTCGAACCTCACCTCGCAGGTGCGCAACATCGCCGACGTGACCACCGCCGTCGCCCGCGGCGACCTGTCCAGGAAGATCACCGTCGACGTCAAGGGCGAGATCCTCGAGCTCAAGAACACCATCAACACGATGGTCGACCAGCTCAACGGCTTCGCCGCCGAGGTGACCCGCGTCGCCCGCGAGGTCGGCACCGAGGGCAACCTCGGCGGTCAGGCCCAGGTCCCCGGCGTCGCCGGCACCTGGAAGGACCTCACCGACAACGTCAACTCGATGGCGTCGAACCTGACCTCGCAGGTCCGCAACATCGCCGAGGTCACCACCGCCGTCGCCCGCGGCGACCTCTCGCGCAAGATCACCGTCGACGTCAAGGGCGAGATCCTCGAGCTCAAGAACACCATCAACGTCATGGTCGACCAGCTCAACGGCTTCGCCTCGGAGGTGACCCGCGTCGCCCGCGAGGTCGGCTCGGAGGGCAAGCTCGGCGGTCAGGCCCAGGTCCCCGGCGTCGCCGGCACCTGGAAGGACCTCACCGACTCGGTCAACGCGATGGCCTCGAACCTCACCTCGCAGGTGCGTAACATCGCCGAGGTCACCACCGCCGTCGCCACCGGCGACCTCTCGCGCAAGATCACCGTCGACGTCAAGGGCGAGATCCTCGAGCTCAAGAACACCATCAACACGATGGTCGACCAGCTCAACGGCTTCGCCGCCGAGGTGACCCGCGTCGCCCGCGAGGTCGGCACCGAGGGCAAGCTCGGCGGCCAGGCCCAGGTGCCCGGGATCGCCGGCACCTGGAAGGACCTGACCGACAACGTCAACTCGATGGCGTCGAACCTGACCTCGCAGGTCCGCAACATCGCCGAGGTCACCACCGCCGTCGCCCGCGGCGACCTCTCGCGCAAGATCACCGTCGACGTCGAGGGCGAGATCCTCGAGCTCAAGAACACCATCAACACGATGGTCGACCAGCTCAACGGCTTCGCCGCCGAGGTGACCCGCGTCGCCCGCGAGGTCGGCACCGAGGGCATCCTCGGCGGCCAGGCCCAGGTGCCGGGCGTCGCCGGCGCGTGGAAGGGCCTGACCGACAACGTCAACTCGATGGCGTCGAACCTGACCTCGCAGGTCCGCAACATCGCCGAGGTCACGACCGCGATCGCCCGCGGCGACCTGTCGAAGAAGATCACCGTCGACGTCAAGGGCGAGATCCTCCAGCTCAAGGACACCATCAACACGATGGTCGACCAGCTCAACGCGTTCGCGGCCGAGGTGACCCGCGTCGCCCGCGAGGTCGGCACCGAGGGCAAGCTCGGCGGTCAGGCCCAGGTCAAGGGCGTCGCCGGCACCTGGAAGGACCTCACCGACAACGTCAACGTCATGGCCGCCAACCTGACCAACCAGGTGCGCGGCATCGTCAAGGTCGTGACCGCGGTGGCCAACGGCGACCTGCGGCAGGAGCTCACGGTCGAGGCCAAGGGCGAGGTCGCGGCGCTGGCGACCACGATCAACAACATGACCGGCACGCTCGCCATCTTCGCCGACCAGGTCACCTCGGTCGCGCGCGAGGTCGGCGTCGAGGGCCGCCTCGGCGGCCAGGCCAACGTGCCCGGCGCCGCCGGCACCTGGAAGGACCTCACCGCCAACGTCAACCTGCTGGCGGCCAACCTCACCACCCAGGTGCGCGCCATCGCCGAGGTGGCCACCGCCGTGACCAAGGGCGACCTGACCCGCTCGATCCAGGTCGACGCCCGCGGCGAGGTCGCCGACCTCAAGGACAACATCAACGCGATGATCGACAACCTGCGCGCCACCACGGAGCGCAACAACGAGCAGGGCTGGCTCAAGACCAACCTCGCCAGCTTCACGCGCATGATGCAGGGCCAGCGCGACCTCATCACGGTCGGCCAGCGCCTGCTGTCCGAGCTGGTGCCGCTGATCGACGCCCAGCAGGGCGTGATGTACGTGATGGACGGCCTGAACGGCGAGGCCGTGCTGACCCAGCTCGCCAGCTACGCCGACGCGCGCGACCCCAAGAACCCGCGCCAGTACGCCGTCGGCGAGGGGTTGGTCGGCCAGTGCGCGTTCGAGCGCCAGCGGATCCTGCTGTCGCAGGTGACCGACGAGTCGGTGGTCATCAGCTCCGGGCTCCTGACCGCCCGCCCGCGCACGGTGATCGTCCTGCCGGTGCTGTTCGAGGGCCAGGTCAAGGCGGTGATCGAGCTCGCCTCGCTGCGCGAGTTCACGGCCTCGCACCTGGCCTTCCTCGAGCAGCTCACCGGCAGCATCGGCATCGTCATCAACACCATCGAGGCGACCATGCGCACCGAGGGCCTGCTGCAGCAGTCGCAGCAGCTCGCCGGCGAGCTGCAGGCGCAGCAGAAGGAGCTGCAGCAGACCAACGAGGAGCTGGCGCAGAAGGCCAAGCTGCTCGCCGAGCAGAACGCGGAGGTCGAGCGCAAGAACCAGGAGATCGAGCAGGCCCGCCGCGCGCTCGAAGAGAAAGCCGCCGAGCTGGCGCTGACCTCGCGCTACAAGTCCGAGTTCCTCGCCAACATGTCGCACGAGCTGCGCACGCCGCTCAACAGCATCCTCATCCTCGGCCAGCAGCTCGCCGACAACATCGAGCACAACCTCAGCGAGCGCGAGGTCGAGTTCGCCAAGACGATCCACGCGGCCGGCACCGACCTGCTCAACCTGATCAGCGACATCCTCGACCTGTCGAAGATCGAGTCGGGCACCGTCACCGTCGACTCCGAGGAGCTGCCGTTCTCCAGCCTGCGCGACACCGTCGAGCGCAACTTCCGCCACGAGGCCGAGAACCGCGGCCTCACCCTCACCACCGACTTCGCCCCCAACATCGGCCGGGCGATCACCACCGACCCCAAGCGCCTGCTGCAGGTGCTGAAGAACCTGCTGTCCAACGCCTTCAAGTTCACCGAGCGCGGCGGCGTCCGCCTCGAGGTCAAGCTCGTCTCCGGCGGCTGGACCGCCGAGCACCCGGTCCTCAGCAGCGCGCCGGGCGTGGTCTCGTTCTCGGTCAGCGACACCGGCATCGGCATCCCGCCGGAGAAGCAGCGCATCATCTTCGAGGCGTTCCAGCAGGCCGACGCCGGCACCGCCCGCAAGTACGGCGGCACCGGCCTCGGCCTGGCGATCAGCCGCGAGCTCGCCAGCCTGCTCGGCGGCGAGATCAAGCTGCACAGCGTGGTCGGCAGCGGCAGCACCTTCACGCTGTACCTGCCGCTGCAGTACCAGGGCCCGGCCGCCGCCAAGGCCCCGCAGAAGCCGCAGCACAGCGCCCTGACCGCGCCGGCGAGCACCGTGCCCGCGCGGCCCGACCAGATCATCGACGACCGCGACGGGCTGCTGCCCGGCGACCCCTCGCTGCTCATCGTCGAGGACGACCCGCACTTCGCCCACCTCCTGCTCGAGGTGGCGCGCGAGCGCGGCTTCAAGGGCCTCGTCACCCTGCGCGGCGCCGACGCGATCAACCTGGCGGTCCAGTACCGCCCGACCGCGATCTCGCTCGACATCTTCCTGCCCGACGTCCACGGCTGGGCGGTGCTGAGCCAGCTCAAGCAGAACGCGGCGACCCGGCACATCCCGGTGCAGATCTTGACGCTCGACGACGAGCGCCAGCACGTGCTCGAGCGCGGGGCCTTCACCTACCTCAACAAGCCGCTGTCGCGCGACAGCCTGGCCGCCGCGTTCGACCGCATGAAGCGGTTCGCCAACAAGAAGCCGCGCGAGCTGCTGATCGTCGAGGACGACCCGGTCGAGCGCCGCAGCCTGTCCGAGCTGCTCGGCCACGAGGACGTCCGGATCACCGCCGTCGACAGCGGCTCGGCCGCCCTCGTCGCCCTGCGCGAGCGCCCGTTCGACTGCGTGGTCCTCGACCTGCGCCTGCCCGACATGTCCGGCTTCGAGCTGCTGTCCCGCCTGCAGCACGAGCCGTCGATGCGCGACCTGCCGGTCGTCGTGTTCACCGGCAAGGAGCTGTCGCCGGCCGAGGAGGCCCAGCTGCGCAAGGTCGCCAAGAGCATCGTCCTCAAGGACGTGCAGTCGCCGGAGCGCCTGCTCGACGAGACGGCGCTGGTGCTCCACCGCGACATCACCGCCCTGCCGCCCCACAAGCAGCGGATGATCGAGCGGCTCCACGACAACAACGAGGTCCTCGTCAACAAGCGGGTCCTCGTCGTCGACGATGACGTGCGCAACATCTTCGCCCTGTCGTCCCTGCTCGAGCGGCAGGGCATGCGCGTCATCAGCGCGTCGACCGGCCAGGAGGCGATCGACATCGTCAAATCCACCCCGGATTTGGCGCTGGCCCTCGTGGACATCATGATGCCCGAGATGGACGGCTACGAGACGATGCGGCGGATCCGCAAAGACCCCGGGCTCCGGCGCCTGCCCATGATCGCCCTCACCGCCAAGGCGATGAAGGGCGACCGCGAGAAGTGCCTCGAGGCCGGCGCGTCCGACTACATCGCCAAGCCGGTCAACACCGAGCAGTTGCTGTCCCTGCTGCGGATCTGGCTCCACAGGTGACGGAGGCGTCGTCATGACCGCGCGCGACCGAGTCAACATCCTCCTCGTCGACGACCAGCCGGCCCGGCTGCTCAGCTACGAGGCCATCCTCGCGCCGCTCGAGCAGAACCTGGTGCGCGCGTCCTCCGGCGTCGAGGCGCTGCAGAAGCTGCTCCGGGAGGAGTTCGCCGTCATCCTCCTCGACGTCAGCATGCCCGAGATGGACGGCTTCGAGACCGCGGCGATGATCCACCAGCACCCGCGGTTCGAGCGGACGCCGATCATCTTCGTCACCGGCCACAACATCACCGACCTCGACGCCCTCCGCGGCTACGAGCTCGGCGCGGTCGACTACGTCTACGTCCCGATCGTGCCCGAGATCCTGCGCAGCAAGGTCTCGGTGCTGGTCGAGCTGCACCTCAAGCGCCAGGAGCTGGTGCGGGCCAACCGCTCGCTCGAGCAGGCCAACGCCCAGCTCGCGCTGGCCAACACCAACCTGCAGGCCGAGAAGACCCGCGAGCTCGAGCAGCTGAACGCGGTGCTCGAGCGGGCCAACGCCGGCCTCGCCGAGGCCAACCGCACGCTCGCCGCCGAGGTCGCCGAGCGCCAGCGGGCCGAGGAGGCGCTGCGGCGCACCCACGAGCAGCTGCGCGAGGCCGACCGCCAGAAGGACGAGTTCCTCGCCATGCTCGCCCACGAGCTGCGCAACCCGCTGGCCCCGATCCACAGCGCCGTCGAGCTGATGGGCGTCAAGGAGATCGACGACCCGGAGATCCGCTGGTGCCGCGACGTGATCGAGCGCCAGACCGAGCAGCTGCACCGCCTCGTCGACGACCTGCTCGACGTCTCGCGGATCACCCAGGGCAAGATCAAGCTGCAGAGCGCCCCGCTCGAGGTCGCGGCGGTGATAAGCCGCGCGCTCGAGACGACCCGCCCGCTGATCGACGCGCGCCGCCACCAGATCGCCGTCCGCACGCCCGAGGAGCCGATCTGGATCGAGGGCGACCGCACGCGCCTGACCCAGGTCGTCGGCAACCTGCTCAACAACGCCGCCAAGTACACCCCGGAGGGCGGGCAGATCCGCCTGACCGTCGAGCTCGCTGCCGCCGACGCGCAGGTGCTGATCCGCGTCGCCGACTCGGGCACCGGGATCTCCGGCGAGATGCTGCCGAAGGTGTTCGAGCTGTTCACACAGGTCGACCGCACCATGCACCAGGCCCAGGGCGGCCTCGGCATCGGTTTGGCGCTGGTCCGCCGCCTGGTCGAGCTGCACGGCGGTTCGGTCGCCGCCCACAGCGACGGCCCGGGCAAGGGCAGCGAGTTCACCGTCAAGCTGCCGCTCCTCCGCCGCGAGGCCGCCGCCGGGCCGCTCCCGGCCGCCCAGGCCGCCCGCGCGCCAGCACCACGGCCCGCCGGGTGCTCGTGGTCGACGACAACGTCGACGCCGCCCTCAGCCTCGCCGGCCTGCTCAAGGTGTCGGGGAACATCGTCGAGACCGCCTACGACGGCCAGCAGGGCATCGACGTCGCCGATCGTTTCCGCCCCGAGGTCGTGTTCCTCGACCTCGGCATGCCGAAGCTCGACGGCTTCGGCGCCGCCTCGTGGATCCGCTCGCAGCCGTGGGCCGAAGACGTTCTCTTGATCGCGGTCACCGGTTGGGGCCAGGAGGACGTGCGCACGCGGACGCAGCAGTCCGGGTTCGACGCCCACCTGGTCAAGCCGGTCAACTTCGCCAAGCTGACCCGCCTGATGGACCAGCACCGCACCGCCGGCCGCAAGAGCGTCGGTTAGCCGCGGTCCGCGGCCGCGCCCGCCGGCGCGGCCTGTCCTGAAAGACAGACCATCGTTCCTGTCTTCTGGGACAGCCTCGGACGTCCGTCCGCCCGTCCCGAGCCCGGCGCGGCCGCGCCCGCGTCATTAGCGCACTTCAATACCGTGTTTTCACGACTATTGAGGGAATTCCGTCTCCGAGGTAGCAATCTTGCGCATGGCCGCACCGCCTCGCCCTCCCCGCGATGACGATCCGCGCTCGGAGCCATGGGCCTCCATCGACGAGGTCGCGGCGCATCTCGGGGTGCGCAAGGATTCGATCTACCGCTGGATCGAGCGCCGCGGGCTGCCGGCGCAGAAGATCGGCAAGCTGTGGAAGCTGAAGCTGTCGGAGGTCGACAAGTGGATGCTGGCCGAGGGCCAGCGCCGCTCGGAGACGCCGGGGCAGAACCCGGCGACGGCGACGCCGAAGGACTACGTGCTGGTCGTCGACGACGACGAGGTGGTCCGCGAGTCGCTGCGCGACTTCCTGGTCGACCAGGGCTACGGCGTGCTGGCCGCCGCCGACGGCGTCGAGGCGTTCGAGCTGCTCGCGGCCCCCGCGACGCCGCTGCCGGCCGTCATCGTCCTCGACCTCAAGATGCCGCGCATGGGCGGCCAGGAGTTCCGCGAGGCCAAGGCCCGCGACCCTCGCCTGGCGCCGATCCCCGTGCTGCTCGTGACCGCCGAGCGCCGCGTCCAGGCGGGCGGCGCGATCGTCCTGCGCAAGCCGATCGACCTCGGCGCGCTGCGCGACGCGCTGCTCAAGCTGGTGGAGCGCCGATGAGGAGCCGCCATGAGCCGCACCGCTGACGACGACACCCGCACCGCCGAGCGCCGCTTCGCCGCCCTGGCGCAGGCGACCGGGCAGACCGTGTGGCGCCTGGCGGCCGACGGCGCCCGCCCGCTCGAGGACTCGCCGAGCTTCCGCGCCCTGACGGGCGTCAGCCGCGAGCAGTGGCAGGGGCACGGCGTGCTCGCCGGCATTCACCCCGACGACCGCGAGCGCGTCGAGGCGGCCGTGCGTGCCGCCGTCGCCGCCGGCGCCGGGTGGGAGGTCGAGGCCCGCCTGCCGCGCCCCGACGGTCAGCACGCCTGGACGCTGCTGCGCGCGACGCCGGTGACCGACGCGCGCGGCGAGCGGCTCGAGTGGGTCGGCGTCGCCGCCGACATCCACAAGCGCAAGGACGTCGAGGCCTTCCGCGAGATGATGCTGGGGATCCTCGGGCACGACCTGCGCAACCCGCTGAACGCGATGATGGTCTCGGCCCAGCTGGCCCTCCTGCGCGCGCGCGAGGAGCCGGTCCGCACCCCGCTCGAGCGCGTGCTCGCCAGCGGCGAGCGCATGGGTCGGCTGATCGAACAGCTGCTCGACCTGACGCAGGTCCGGCTCGGCCACGGCATCGCCGTCAACCCGGTCGCCGCCGACCTGCGGGAGATCGTCGAGCAGGCGATCGAGGAGCTGCCGAACGGCAAGGCGCGGGTCCGCTTCGACGCCGTCGGCGACCTGCGCGGCACCTGGGACTTCGATCGCCTGCTGCAGGTCGTCACGATCCTGCTCGGCAACGCCGTCGACCACGGCACGCCCGGCGCCGCGATCACGGTGCGCGCCGTCGGCGACGCGCCCGACGCCGTCGAGCTGACGGTCCACAACCACGGCCCCGCCGTCCCCGAGAGCGTGCGCGACTCGGTGTTCGAGCCGCTCCGCCGCATCGACCCCACCCGCCGCCACGGCGCCCGCGCCCTCGGCCTCGGCCTGTTCGTCACCCGCCAGCTGGTGCTCGCCCACGGCGGCACGATCGCCTTCGAGTCGAGCGACGCCGGCGGCAACCTGATGCACGTCCACCTGCCGCGCCGCGTACCCGCGTAGCGCGAGCGTCACGGGCGAGCGAGGCGAGCGACGCCACGCCGCCGCGACCTCGCGGCGCATCAGCGTCGGCCACGAGGAGCGATGACGACGCCGCGGCGCATCACCGTCGTCCCAGGGCGAGCGATGCGCCGCGCCGGGGGCTGCGACGCGCAGCCCGGGTCGCGCCGCGCCCCCGCCGCGAGAGCGATCGCGTCGCGTCCGCGACCGCGCGTCGCCCGGGATCGAGCCGGCAGCCGCGGGAGCCGTGCGCGGGTCGCTCCGGGCTGCGTCCGCCGGACCAGGCTCCCGCGACGGCCATCGGCCCGAAACGGGCTCGGGGACCCCCTTTTTCGCCCCTCCGAGGCCTTCGCGCCGGTCCGATGATTCGCCCCCCGCGGGGAACCGCGATTCGAAAATGTGCAGACACGCCGACGGTCACCGCGATCTCGGTCACCCGAGTCATGCCTTTCGAACGCAATCGCAGCATGTTTTTTAAGGTTTTACCTGATAATAAATTCGGTTTTAGCCCTATTTTTGGTCGCCACGAAACGCGGTCTCAGTCGGACAAAGTCGAGTAAAGTCGAAGAAAAACCGCGCATATGCCGCAGTTAACGCTGTTCTTTACGGGATTTTGATGCGGATGAGCCCACTTCTTTACGTCCTCTTTATCTGATCATTGCGAATCTATTGGAGGTCAGACGAGGGGTCCACAATGCTCAATCGAATCACCAACTCCGGGAATGATTGCACCTTCACTGCGGCGCCGATGGGTGGTGCGACGACCGCGCGGTACTTCCGCGAGCTGGCCGATGTCACGGTGATGGGGAAGGACGAGGAGATGGCTGCGGCCACGCGCCTGGTCGAGCTGCGCAAGGCGATGTGGGTCGCCTTCCTGAGCTACCCGCCGTTCGTGTCGGCGATCTGCGCCCTGATCGCCGAGCGCCTGTCGGCCGAGGCGGTCCCGCCGGCCCTGCTCGAGGCGGTCGAGAAGACCTCGCGGGCGCTCCGCGACCGCGTGCTGAAGAGCCACGAGGAGGCCTTCAACGCCGCGCGCAACGCCCTGATCGAGCGCCTGGTGTTCGCCGACGTCGACAGCGTCGTCGCCGACTCGATCCTCGCCGACCTCAGCGGCCTCGAGGGCGACCGCAACGTCGCCACCAACATGAAGGTCAAGCCGCCCTACCGCGACAGCGCCCCCTTCGTCCGCTACGTCACCGCCGCCCGCAAGGCCCACAACGCGGTGATGCTGGCCAAGAACGCGTTCGTGCGCAGCAACCTGCGCCTCGTCGTCGCCATCGCCCGCCGCTTCGCCCGCAGCGCGATCCCGCTGCAGGACCTCATCCAGGACGGCAACATCGGCCTGATGAAGGCCGTCGATCGCTTCGACCCCTCCCGCGGCTGCCGCTTCGCCACCTACGCCGCCTGGTGGATCCGCTACGCCATCACCCGCGCGATCGTCGACACCGACCGCAGCGTCCGCCTGCCGCTGCACATGATCGACGCCTGCAAGAAGGTCAACCGCGCCCGCCGCGAGTACGAGGTGATGTACGGCCGCAGCCCGACCGACGAGGAGCTGTCGTCGGCCACCGGCATCAGCATGGAGCGGATCCAGCGGATGAGCTGGTCGCTGATCGACCAGCCGCTGAGCCTGTCGCTGCCGGCCACCCGCGACGGCGAGAGCACCCTCGCCGACACCCTCGTCGATTCCAGCCAGGCCGCGCCGTACGAGCTGATGGACTCGGCGCTGCTGCAGGACGCGCTGCTCGAGGTGTTCGAGAAGCTGTCGCCGATGGAGGCCGACATCCTCCGCAAGCGCGTCGGCATGGACGGCGAGCCCGAGCTCACCCTCAAGGAGATCGGCGCCAACTACTCGCTGTCGCGCGAGCGCATCCGTCAGCTGCAGGAGCAGGCGCTGCGCAAGCTCCGCTCGGAGTTCGCGCGCCGCCAGCTGATGTGATTGCCTCGAGCCCCTCATGACCTCGACCACGAGCCGGTCACCCCCACGCGGGCGACCGGCTCGCGTCATTTTGCGTCTCGCTGCGCCCGTCGGCGCCGCCCCGATCGCGGCCGCTTCGCGCCCGCCCGCGGACGCCTGACCTGCGGACACGAAGCTCGCCGCCCCGCTCGCGCACGGCGGCGCGAGCACCATCGGTGCCCGCCGTCCCTGAGCTCGCCGACCAAAAAATTACGGCGCCGTCCCCGACCGTACGGACGCGTGACGTAGCCGAGCTCGGTCCTCGAGCTTTCGAGGTTGCCGCTCGCACGCCGCTCGCCCTAAACTGGCCGTTGCCGACCTTGCGCTCGGCACGCCGCACATGACCGGAAGCACTGCCAGCGACCGCGCCAGCATCCCCAAGGCGCCCACGGGGATCCACGGCCTCGACGACATCACCGGGGGCGGGCTCCCGCGCGGCCGCCCGACGCTCGTCTGCGGTAGCGCCGGCTGCGGCAAGACCCTGATGGCGATGGAGTTCCTGGTCCGCGGCGCCACCGAATTCGACGAGCCGGGCGTGTTCTTCGCCTTCGAGGAGACCGCCGACGACCTGACCGCCAACGTGCGCTCGCTCGGCTTCGACCTCGAGGACCTGGCCGCGCGCGACAAGCTGGTGGTCGAGCACATCCACGTCGACCGCAGCGAGTTTGAGGAGGCCGGCGAGTTCGACCTCGAGGGCCTGTTCATCCGGCTGGGCCTGGCGATCGACACCGTCGGGGCCAGGCGGGTCGTGCTCGACACGCTCGAGACCCTGTTCGGCGGCTTCGACAACGAGGCGATCCTGCGCTCCGAGCTGCGGCGGCTGTTCCGCTGGCTCAAGGACCGGGGCGTCACCGCGGTCATCACCGCCGAGCGCGGCGACGGCACCCTCACCCGCCACGGCCTCGAGGAGTACGTGTCGGACTGCGTGATCCAGCTCGACCACCGCATGCACGAGCAGGTGTCGACCCGGCGGCTGCGGATCATCAAGTATCGCGGCACCACCCACGGCACCAACGAGTACCCGTTCCTCATCGACAGCGACGGCTTCTCGGTGCTCCCGCTGAGCTCGCTCCGGCTCGACCACGTCGCCCCGACCGAGCGCGTGTCGACCGGCATCGAGCGCCTCGACACCATGCTCGCCGGCGGCGTGTACCGCGGCAGCAGCGTGCTGCTGTCGGGCGCCGCCGGCACCGGCAAGTCGAGCATCGCCGCCCACATGGCCGCCGCGTGCTGCCGCCGCGGCGAGCGCTGCCTCTACTACTCGTTCGAGGAGTCGCCGCAGCAGGTGCTCCGCAACATGCGGTCGATCGGTCTCGACCTCGGGCCCTGGCTCGACAACGGGATGCTCCACTTCGTCTCGACCCGCCCGACCTTCCACGGGCTCGAGATGCACCTGGCCACCATGTTCAAGCACATCCGGGCCTTCGACCCCCGGATGGTGATCATCGACCCGATCAGCAACTTTATCGCGGTCGGCACCGCGGGCGAGGCCCACTCGATGCTGCTGCGGCTGGTCGACTTCCTCAAGAGCCGCCAGACCACCGCGGTGTTCGTCAGCCTGGTCAGCGGCGGGGCCAAGCTGGTCGAGGCGACCGAGCAGAACATCTCGTCGCTGATCGACACGTGGATCCTGCTGCGCGACGTCGAGCTCGGCGGCGAGCGCAACCGCGGCCTCTACGTGCTGAAGTCGCGCGGCACCCCCCACTCCAACCAGGTCCGCGAGTTCCTGCTGACGAGCCACGGCGTCGAACTCCGCGACGTCTACGTCGGCCCCGAGGGCGTGCTGACCGGCTCGATGCGGCTGGCGCAGGAGGCCAGGGAGCGCGAGGCCGCCGAGGCGCGGCGTCAGGCGATCGCGCGCAAGCGGCGGGAGATCGACCGCAAGCGCCAGGCGCTCGCGGCCCAGATCGCGGCCCTGCGCGCCGAGGCGGAGAGCGAGGAGCTCGAGCTCGAGCTGCTGCTCTCCGCCGAAGAGGCCGTCGACCGCCGCCTGACGGCCGACCGCGTCGGCATGGCAGCGAGCCGGCGCGCCGACATCGACCACGAACAGGAGGAGACGGCATGAACAGCGAGCACGAGAACACCGCGGGGTCGGATGACCCCGAGGTCTGGGAGCTGCGGCTGTACGTCGCCGGCCAGACACCGAAGTCGATGCAGGCGCTGCAGAACCTCCGGCGGATCTGCGAGGAGCACCTGGCGGGCCGCTACAGGATCGAGGTCATCGACCTGCACAAGCACCCGAAGCTGGCCAAGCAGGACGAGATCGTCGCCATCCCGACGCTCGTCCGCAAGCTGCCCGACCCGATCCGCCGCGTCATCGGCGACCTCTCGAACGTCGAGAAGGCGCTGATCGGCCTGCAGCTCGTGCCAGCGAGCACGCCATGACGAACCGCTCGACCGCCGTCCTCGCCGTCGATCGCGCCCGTCCCGTCGCTCAGGCGCGACGAGGTCGCCTCGCCGCGCCCGCGCGTACCCGTCTCTTCAGTCAGCTTCGCGCCGCGGGGGTGAAGCCGTGAGCGACGCCCTCGCCGCCGCGCAACGGGAGCTCGAAGAGCTGCGTCTCCGCCTGGCCGAGGCCCAGGAGACGATCCGCGCGATCCAGGGCGGCGAGGTCGACGCCCTCGTGATCAGCGACGCCGAGGACCCCGAGCCGCCGCGGGTGTTCACGCTCGACGCGGCCGACAAGCCGTACCGGCTGCTCGTCGAGCAGATGCACCACGCGGCCGCGGCGCTGACGATCGACGGCGTCGTGCTCGCCTGCAACAACCACCTCACGCGCCTGTTGCGGTGCGAGCGGCAGGAGGTGCTGGGCCAGCCGCTGCAGCAGCACATCGACCCGCCGGGCCTGCCGGTGTTCGAGGGGCTGCTGCGCGACGGATTGGCCGCGCTGACCGAGCGCGAGGTGATGCTGCGGCGGGCCGACGGCGAGCGCCTGCCGATCGTCCTCGGCGTGCGGGCGCTGCACGAGGGCGTCGCCGGCGTGTGCCTGCTCGTCGTCGACCTCAGCGAGCAGAAGCGGCGCGAGCGGCTGATCGCCGACGAGGCGACCGCGCGGGCGATCCTCGAGCAGGTCGCCGACGCCGTGGTCGTGTGCGACAACGAGGGCATCGTCCTGCGCGCGAGCCGGGCCGCGCACGACCTGTGCGGCACCAACCCGCTGTTCCAGCGGTTCGACCGCGTGTTCGCGCTGACGCGCCACGACGACCCGCGCGCGCGCGTCGACCTCGACACCGTGTGGCGCGGCGAGCCGCTGCGCGGCCTCGAGGTCTGCTGCGACCGGCCGGGGGGCAAGCGCGCCGACCTGATGCTGGGCGCGGGTCCGCTGGTGGTCGCCGGCGGCGAGCGGCTCGGGGTGGTGATCACGCTGACCGACATCACCTCCTTGCGCGCGGCCGAGGACGAGCTGCGGCGCCGCGCCAGCGAGCTGCAGGCCGCCGACCGCCGCAAGGACGAGTTCCTGGCGATGTTGGCTCACGAGCTGCGCAACCCGCTGTCGCCGATCCAGTCGTCGCTCGAGATCATGAACCTGCAGGCGCTCGACGACCCGCTGGTCAACCAGTGCCGCGACGTCATCGAGCGGCAGGTCCAGCAGCTCACCAGGCTGGTCGACGACCTGCTCGAGGTGTCGCGGATCAACACCGGCAAGATCCAGCTGCAGATGGAGCGCATCGACCTCGGCGCCGCGGTGCTGCGCGGCATCGAGACCAGCCGCCCGGCGGTCGACGCCAAGCGCCACCGCCTCACGTTCGCCTGCCCGCCCGACCCCGTGTGGGTGCGGGCCGATCCGACCCGGATCGCCCAGGTCATCGGCAACCTCGTCAACAACGCCGCCAAGTACACCGAGAGCGGCGGCGAGATCGGCGTGCGCCTCGAGAGCGAGGGCGGCCGCGCCGTCGTCCGCGTGCGCGACAGCGGGATCGGCATCCCGCAGGAGATGCTGGCCGAGGTGTTCGACCTGTTCACGCAGGTCCACCGCTCGCTCGACCGCTCGCAGGGCGGCCTCGGCATCGGCCTGGCGCTCGTCAAGCGGCTGGTCACCATCCACGGCGGCCAGGTCGAGGCGCACAGCGACGGCCCCGGGCTCGGCAGCGAGTTCGTGGTCCGGCTGCCGCTGTGGGACGGCGGGCGCGTCGGCCAGGAGGCGCCGCGCGTCGACAAGCCGACCGGCACCGGCCCGAGCCTGCGCGTGCTCGTCATCGACGACAACCGCGACGCCGCCGAGCTGCTGGCGGCCCTGCTCGGCATGCTCGGTCACAAGGTCCAGACCGCCGCCGACGGCCCGAGCGGGATCGCCACCGCGCTCGCGTTCATGCCGCAGCTCGTGCTGTGCGACATCGGCCTGCCGCTGCTCGACGGCTACGGGGTGGTCGCCGACCTGCGCGCCCGCCCCGAGTTCGCCGACACCCGCTTCATCGCCCTCACCGGCTATGGCCGCGCCGAGGACCGCCAGCGCTCGCAGGCCAGCGGCTTCCACGCCCACCTGATCAAGCCGGTCGGCCTCGCCAAGCTCAAGGCGCTGCTGGGCCCGCCGCAGGCCGGCGAAGTCGAAGCCTGACCCTTCGGCCAGCTTTGCTTTCTGTGCGCAAAGCCCTGTCCGCAAGGACAGCACGGCCCACTGCGCCGTGAAACACCCCGCAGGGACAGGCTCCGGTCCCACGTGACCGAAGAGACAGCCCTCGAAGCGGCCGTCGCTCCAGCGCACCGCGTCCCCGGCCTCGCCGGCGCATGTCTTTAAGGACAGGTGCCCCGCGGCTCCGCGGTCGGGCCTTCGACGTCTTCACGCGCTCGGCTCGAGCGCGACGGGCAGGCCGATGGCGAGGGCCGTGCCGCCGCCGGTGAGCGACGGTTCGTGCCAGAGCCGGCCGCCGTGGGCTTCGACGATGCTGCGGGCGACGAACAGCTCGGTCGTGGTCCGGCGGCGGGCCAGCGACGGACGGCCGAGGTCGGTGATCACGTTGCTCACGCGCAGCACGACCTCGCCGCCGGACACCTCGCCGCGCAGCGTCACCACGCGGTCTCCGCCGGCGGCTCGCAGCGCCGACTGCAGCGCGCTGCCGACGGCCCGGACCAGGCGCTCGTGGTCGCCCAGGACCGACGCCCCGGAAAGCTGCAGGAATTGATCGATCCGCACCTTTCGCGCCGTCGCCGAGGATGCCGACCGGCCCACCGCCTCGGTCACCAGCAGGGCCACGTCGAGCGGTCGCCGCTCGAGCAGCTCCGGGCTCCCGCGCAGGTCGGCCACCTCGTGCAGCCCGCGCGTGACGTCCTGCAGGCGTTGCGACGCGCTCTCCAGCATCTCGGTCACCATCTCCTGCTCCGGCGAGCCGCCGCTGAGCCCGGCGAGGTAGTCGCGGCACAGGCAGATGTTCATCAGCGGGTTGCTGATGTCGTGGGCCACCATCTCCAGCAGTTGCGCCTCGCGCTCCCGCAGCAGCCCCGCCATCCCGGCCGCGTACTGGCGGTCGAGCAGCTCGTGCAGCGCCTCGCCGACCTCACCCTCGCGGTCGCCCGGATCGAGGTGTCCCCCGACCGCCCGGCGGAGCGCCGCGAACTCGCGGGCCAGCGCCTCGGGCCCCGTGTCCTCGCGCGCGCGGGCCGCTCCGTGCCCGCTCGCGGCGTCGGCCGGGGCCGCCTCGTCGGTCGCCTCGAGCAACTCGGCCAGCTCTTCCACCAGCAGCTCGGCGCCGTCGAACAGCTCGACGAACGCCGGCAGTCGCTCGCGCAGGCGGTGCGCGGCGTGGGCTCGAGACGAAAGGGAAGACTGCCGGTCCGGCATCGTCGGCGGCGCAATATGGCACAGACGCGAGCGGCGCGTGAAGCTCCGCGCTCCCGTCCGCGCCGCCACTGCGGTGAATTTCACGGTAGTGGGGGCCTGTACGGGTGATTTTCGCGCGTTCGCCGAAGTCGTCGCCGACTCACGTCGCGTCGCGGCGCGCGGCGAGCGTCGGCGCCGTGCGGCGCTGTGCGGCGCCGGTGTCCAGCGCCACGCCCGCTCGCCCTGTCCTCCTCGTCTTCATCCGAGCCTCCTCCTCGTTCCGCGTGTGCATGTACATGTCCCAAGAGTCATGTCGGCCATCTCTGCGGCGCCCGGCCCCGCTTCGACCGGCCGATGACGCCGCCCCGCACGCCGAGCAGTCGTCGACGACCATCGCCCCGAAACGCCAGCGCGACCTGCCGCGCCCACGTCGAGCGCGCGCGTCGATTCGCCTCACCCGCCCGGCTCGCCGCGAGGCGTCGCTGGCACGTCGAGCTCGAGCGGCACCCCGAGCCGGGCCGCCAGCGTCGCCGCTGCGGCTCGCGCGGCCGCCTCGCGCGTCGGCTCGGCGTGCGGATCGAGGTACAGCGACCCGAGAGCGAGGGTCCGGGCGTGCGTCCGCACCTCGAGCGCGAGCCAGCGGACGTCGCCCTGCTCCGACACCGTCTCGGTCGTGCGCGCGACGATCGCCACCGGCCCGAACACGGGCTCGCAGTGCTTGCGCACCGCCCCGCGGTAGTCCAGCGCCAGCTCGCCGCGGACTGCCACGATCCGCCGCGGCCCCTCGATGTGGAACGCGAACAGCACCACCCGCAGCAGGATGTACAGCACGACGCCGAACGACACCCCGTTGAGCAAGTCGGTGATGTCGTCGTAGCGCGTGCACACCGCGTACACGATCAGCACCTCCAGGCCGACGATCAGCAGCACCAGCAGGTACAGGCAGACGCGCAGCGTCCAGTCGGCGCGGCTCCGTCCGCACGACAGCACCAGCCGCGTCCCGTCGTCGACGTCGACGACGAAGGGCCGGAACGGATCGGCGAGCGTCGTCTCGGTCACCAATCTCTCTCTCTCGAAAGTAAAATATCGCAGCCGGGACCGCTTCCACCACGGGCGCGGCCGCGCCCCCGATCGCGCATTCGCCCGTGCGCCGCACGCCCGGCCTGGCCGCGCCGAGCCAAACGGCGACATCCCAGCGAGGCGAGGCGGTCGGCCCACGGGTCACCGGAGCACTCGCCCGCGCTGCGTTCGGCGCCGCTCTCCTGGACGGATGCGCCGACTCGGCCTCGCGGCGTCGGCCTGCATCCTCGCCGCGCCAGGGCCGCCACCGGCTGCGGCCGCTCGGCGTGCTCTCCACGGACCCCGACTTCGCAAGACGACGTCCGGACGCGCCCGCGGATCGCCTTCGCGCAGCCGCGAGCCGTCGTGCGGCTCGAGCTCCGCCGTCCGGGCCGCTGGATCGCGTCCGTCTTCAGATGCTGTGCCTGGGCAACGCTCTCGCCGCGGTCACCGCGAATGTGACAGCGAGCACGAGCATGTCTCTTCGGACACCTGCGCTCGCCTCGCCGCCGCCGCGCAGCCGCGCGGCGTCGGGGCCGCGTGGGCGCCGGTCGGCGCCGCGTCCGCCCGCGTACGTGCGGAGGGGACGCGGACGGCGCGACCGGCCTCAGCCAGAGCGACGCGCCGCGGCTCCGCGACCTGTCCGAAGGTGCAGCGCCGTGAACCCGAAGCGCGGTTCGTCCTCCATCCCTGCGAGGACTTGCGCACGTGTGCGATGCCGCGGTGGCAGCAGTCGCCGACGTTGCAGGCCGCCGCGGGACCTACGACACTGACGATCAGCATGGACGATCCCAGCAGTATGGATCAGCTCGAGCAGTTGGAGGCATCGCGCGCCCGTCTGGCCGCGATCGTCGACAACTCGCACGACGCGATCGTCAGCAAGACGCTCGACGGCACGATCACCTCGTGGAACGCGGCGGCCGAGCGGATCTTCGGTTACACGGCGGCCGAGGCGATCGGCCGGCCGGTGACCCTCATCATCCCCGAGGACCGGATCGAAGAGGAGAAGATGGTGCTGTCCAAGATCCGGGCCGGCCAGCTCGTCGATCACTTCGAGACGGTGCGGCGGCGCAAGGACGGCCAGCTCGTCGCCATCTCGCTGACGATCTCGCCGATCAAGGACCGCACCGGGCGGATCATCGGCGCCTCGAAGATCGCCCGCGACATCACCGAGAACGCCCGCGCCGAGCGCGAGCGGGCCCAGCTCTTCCTCGACCTCCAGCGCGCCAACCGGGCCAAGGACGAATTTTTGGCCATGCTCGGCCACGAGCTGCGCAACCCGCTGAACGTCATCACCGTGGCGCTCGACGTGCTCGAGCAAGAGCCGTCCGAGTCGGCGCGGGCGCGGGCCATCATCGCCCAGCAGGCCACACACCTGAAGCACCTGGTCGACGACCTGCTCGAGGTCGGCCGCGTCGTCGCCGGCAAGATCCGCCTCGACCTCCAGACCGTCGACCTCGGCGAGCTCACCCGCGAGCACGTCGCCTCGCTGCGCACCGCCGGCAAGTTCGTCCACCACACCGTCACCTGCGACACCCGCTTTGCGCTGGTCCAGGCCGACCCGCAGCGGGTGCGGCAGATCCTCGACAACCTGATCGGCAACGCCCTCAAGTTCACCCCGGTCGACGGCACGATCGCCATCCACGTCGACGCGTCCGACGACGTGGTCTCGCTCGAGATCACCGACAGCGGCATCGGCATGAGCCCCGAGCTCCTGCGCACCGCCTTCGATCTGTTCGTCCAGGGCCACCGCGACGCCCACCGCGCCGAGGGCGGCCTCGGCCTCGGCCTCACCCTCGTGCGCCAGCTCGTCGAGCTCCACCACGGCTCGGTCGAGGCCTTCAGCCAGGGCGAGCACCAGGGCACCCGCCTGCTCGTCCGGCTACCGCGCTACACCGCCAGCGCCGAGGCGCGCCCGGCCCCGAAGCTCGCGCGCACCAAGGTGCCGCCGCAGCGGATCGTGGTCGTCGAGGACAACAAGGACGGGCGCGAGATGCTGCGCAAGCTGCTGGAGCTGTCGGGCCACGAGGTCGAGGAGGCGGCCGACGGCCCGACGGGGGTCGAGCGGATCTTGCAGTTCGCCCCGCGGATCGCCCTGATCGACATCGGCCTGCCCGGCTTCGACGGCCACGAGGTGGCGCGGCGGGTACGGGCGCGCCAGTCGAGCGAGCGGCCGCCGATCCTCGTCGCGCTGACCGGCTACGGGCTCGAGGCCGATCGCGAGGCCACCTTCGCCGCCGGCTTCGACCACCACCTCACCAAGCCGGTCGGCCTCAAGGACCTGGCCAAGGTGTTCCACGCCCACGCCCACGACCTCGACGGCGGGTGAGCCCGCCTTCCAGTCGTGTCCGCGACCTCGCGACCGTCACGGCGCGCCCCGGCGGCCGCCCGACGAGACGGACCCGGCGCCCGTGGTGACTGGTCCGCAGGGGCCACGCGCCGAGCGAATCATCGTGAGCCTGTCCTCCTGGACATGTTCGAAATCACATGCTTGAAGAGACAGATGAACGAGGACGCCCGGCGCCGCGCTCGCTCCGTCCGTCACGTCGCGCCGCCGCGGCCGCGCGGCGCCCACCACCACCAGTGCGTCGGCGGGACGCCGGCGTCGATCTCCTCGTCGCGCAGGTACCCCTCGCGGTCCGCCAGCTCCCGCAGGTCCTCGTCGAGAGCCGCGAGATCGACCATCAACGACTCGAACTCGAGCGCCGCGTCCGCCAGCTCGATGAAGAACGCCAGCGCCGAGCGGCCGCGACACGGCCCTGGCCACCCCTCGGCCTCGCGCAGCGCCGACGAGGCCTGACGGCCCGCGAACCACTGCAGTTCGAACATGCCCTCGTCGGCGAAGTGCCGCCACACCGGCGCCAGGCGGGTGGACGCCTCGCGCCGACGCGCCGGCTCGCGCGCGCACGCGAGACCCAGGTGGTAGAGGTTGCGCAGCATCGCCGCCGCGAACCAGCGCCGGTGCTCATCGGCGATCCGCGTGCGCGCGACGCCGTCGAGGTTCTCCAGGATCCGCTCGATGCAGCCGTCCAGGTCCGTCGCCCCGCTCATGGCTCGCGCTCAGGATGCCACACGGCTGGCCGGGCCGCCGCAGTCGCCGGGCCCCGCGCGCCGACTCGAGCGCCGCGACCCCCGACAGACTCGTCAGCGCCCGCAAGTCGTCAGCCGGGCCGCGCGCGCCTCGTCGGCGGTGGTCCCGGCCGGGCAGGGCCGCGCGGGCGACTCGCACGCGAGGGCGGCGGCCAGCAGCAGCGCGATCCGGCGGCCGGTCACGCCCGGGTCGGGATACGCCGCGCCGCGCCGCGCCGCGCCGTGCCCGCACATGTCCCTCGGGACAGCTCCATCGCTCACCCGAGCTCGCCCCAGCGCACGACCGTGCCGTCCTCCGACGCGCTCCACAGCGCGCCGTCGGCCCACGTCAGCGCCAGCACCTCGTCGGTGTGGCCGTGGAGCGCCGCCACCTGCTCGCCGGTGGGCACGCGGTGCTGGGTGATCGCGCCCGACTCGTAGCCGACGAACAACCACTCCTCGGTGAAGCACAGGCTGCACACGTGGCTCTGCTCGCCCGGGAGCTCGGGCGTCAGCTCGGTCACCGCCCCGGTGGCGAGCCGGACCAGCCGCGGCCCGGCGAACGTGCCCACCGCGACGAACGTCCCGTCGGGGCTGAGCGCCACCCCTCGGCCGCCCTTGGCGATCGGCGTCGACAGCAGCGTCTTCCCCTTCGGGACGCCGACGACCTCGAGTTGATCGTCGACCATCACCGCCGCCGCCGTGTCGGCCAGCGCCAGCCCCATGAAGCGACCCTTGAGCTTGACGTTCTTGGCCCACTTCGTCGCCCCGAACGCGCGCCACTGCGCGTAGCAGGTCGGCTCGGCGTGGAGCTGGGCGGGGTAGCTGTGGGTGATGACGCCCCACGTCACCCCGTTCGGCGCCACCGTCACTTCGCCGGCGCCGCGCTGGACCTCGAGCGACTCGAGCGGTTCGCCGGCCGCGTCGAGCACCGCGACCGCGAGCGGATTCATCGGACCTTGCTCGTGCAGGACCAGCAGCCGCTGACCGTCCCGTGTGCGGGCGACGTCGCGGACGTTGGTGCGCGCGAGCATCCGTGTGGCCCCGGTCGCCAGCTCGATCTCCTTCACCGACTCCATGTAGTTCGCCGACTGGGTGATCTGCACCGTCAGCGCGCTGCCGTGGACCATCACTCGCTGCAGCCCGCGGCTGTAGCCCGTCGACCTGGCGATCGGCTGCTCGGGGCGGTCGATCTGCCAGATCGTCACCCCCGCGTCGCTGAAGTCGATCGCGGCCACGTGCGCCGCGCTGGAGGCCGCCGACTGGCCGCGCCAGCCCGGCAGCAGGCCGATCGTGCTCGGCTGCTCGACCGCGAAGACCGTGCGCGCGGCCGCGACGTCCCACACCTGCACGTCGCACAGGCTGCCGTGAAAGGTCAGGCGGCTGCGGTCGTGGGAGAGGGTCCCTTCGTGCGCGCGCGACCACACCTCGCGGTCATGGACGAAGGCGCCGTCCTTGAACCCGACCCGCTGTCCGCGAGTGCCGACCAGGCCGCCGTCGTCGACGACGAACAGCGGCTCGGGCGCGATGAAGAACGGGCTGTCGGCGCGCGGCTCGACCCGGCCGTCGGCGTGGATGACCAGCATGTTCTTGCCCTTCATGTACACCGCGCCGTCGCGGCGGACCGCCAGCGAGCCGGTCGCCTCTTGCGGCAGCTCGAGCTCGCGGACGGTGGCGCCGGTCAGCGCGTCGACGGTGCAGAGCACCCGCGGCGGGCCGAACCGGAACCAGTAAAGGTGCGCGCCATCGGGCGCGAGCGCCCCGGAGAACTGGTAACCCGGGATCGGCCCCGCCACCAGCTTCACCACGCGCCCCGAGCCCGGCCACACGCGCACCACGGCGCGGCCTTGCGGCTCGCGCACCGCCGCCACCACCGATTCGCCGTCGGGGTGCGCGACCATCCATTCGACCCCGCCGATGCCCTCGACGACCGCGCGCGGCGGCGTGGGCGCCGCGGGGTCGTGCAGGGTGACTCCCAGGCTCGTGCCGATGACCAGCGAGCCGTCAGCGAGGAACGCCAGCGCGTGCGGCTTGCCGGCGAACACGCGCAGCGCGGGCGAGCGCGGGGCCGCGGGCAAATGGGCGACGGGAGCGGTGTAATGGGCGATCCACGGCATGGGGTAGCGCCCGAGGATATCAGCGCGCCGCGTCGTGTTCGTTTGCGATCGCCGAAAAAAACCCGGGATCGATCGGCCCGCGAGCGGCACTCCTCCCGAGGAGTCCGACGCTGACTCCAGCACTCGTGCTTTCTCGTGACGGGATCGACCGCGACCGGCCATGACCGAAGACACTCCCGTGCCGAGCCCTGCCGGGCGATCGCGACGAGCGGATCGACCTCGGCTTGCTACGCTGCGCGCCGGTCTCGAGCTGGTCGAGATCGCCATCACGAATGACTTGCCCATACCTCGGAGGAAATGATGCATAAGCTCGCCCGATTGATCCCCGTGTTCTGCGCCGCCCTGCTCGGCGGCTGCTCCGATTCCACTTCCAAGGCCACCGGCACCCCGACGACGGACCCGTCGACCTCTTCCGGCGACACCAGCAGCTCGGACACCGTCACCCCGACCTCCAGCGGCTCGACGACCGGCAGCACGACCGACGAAGAGTCGACCAGCGTGACGGACGGCGAGGCGTCGATGTGCGACCCGTGGCAGCAGGACTGTCCGGACGGCTACAAGTGCATGGCCTTCGCGCCCGAGGGCGAGCCCGCGTTCACCGGCAACATGTGCACGCCGGTGGTCCAGAACCCCGGCAAGGTCGGCGACCCGTGCAAGGTCGAGGGCGGCTGGTGGACCGGCGTCGACGACTGCGACTACGGCCTCGCCTGCTGGAACATCAACCACGACGACAACACCGGCCAGTGCGTCGCCCTGTGCACCGGCAACGAGGACACCTACGACTGCCCGGGCTCGGACGACATCTGCGTGTTCTGGGTCCCCGGCATCGCCCACGTCTGCCTGCAGGGCTGCGACCCGCTGCTGCAGGACTGCCCGTCCGGCCAGGGCTGCTTGCCCGACTGGGCCAGCAACGGCCAGCGGTTCGTGTGCCTGGCCGAGTACTCGTTCGAGGAGGGCCAGGAGTTCGACCCGTGCCAGTTCAGCAACGTGTGCGACCCGGGCCTGCTGTGCTGGGGCTCGGAGTCGGCGCTCGAGTGCGATCAGAACATCAGCGCGTGCTGCCTCTCGTTCTGCGACCTCACCGATCCGCAGTGCACCGGTGAGGGCGCCGAGTGCGTGTCGTTCTACGAGGGCGTGGGCGGCGAACCGCCGCCGGCCTTCGCCGACGTCGGGATCTGCGTGATCCCGGGCTGAGCCCGGACGCGCCCGGCTCGCCAATCAATGCATGTCCCTTCCGACATGCTTCAAAAGACATCCTGAGAATGCGGCGCCGTCCCCCGTCGACGGCGCCGCCGCGCTCGCGGTCCTCACCGCTCCCACACGACACCGCACCCAGGGACCGTGATGTCCGCGTGACGATGGCGCCCGCGACAGACTGTCCCTCGGGACATGTCGCGCTCGGGTAGGCTCCCGTCCGCCGCGCGGCGTCGGACCCGCGCTCGCCTCACCTCCGGCGCGTCACTGCCGTCGACGGCGCAGCGCGAGCCCGAGCAGCACGAGCCACCCGCCGGAGCGGCCGTCGCCGGCGCCGCGGCAGCCGCAGCCGCTCTCCTCGTCGATGGAGCTCGAAGTGGTCGCGCTGCCGGCGGAGGTCGGCTCGGGGCCGTCGGTCGGATCGGCGCTCGTCGGGGCGGTGCTCGAACCGGCGCCGCCCGTCGGCTCGCCGCCCGTCGGCTCGTCGCCCGTCGTGTCGCCCGTCGCGTCGCCGGTCTCACCGGAGGTCGCGTCGCCGGTGGTCCCGCTGCCGGTGGTCTCGCCGCCGGTGCTCTCCTGCCCGGGCTCGGTGACGGCGGGATCGAGGTCGTCCGGATCGTCGCCGTCGCACGAGGCGTTGGCGACCCCGTCGCCGTCGACGTCGCAGGCGAACGCGGGCAGGTTGGCGAAGAACGGGATGTTCGTCTCCTCGGGCAAGCAGATCGCCGTGTTGATCGGGTTCGAATCGGCGAGCAGGATCACGTTGCGCTCGACGCCGAGGAACGGCTCGCTGTCCGGCGTCTCCACCACCACCTGCGTGGACGGTCCGGGGACCACGAAGTCGGGCGCGCTCGAGTGGAACACCGTGAGCCCGGTCGTCAGCGGGTGCGGGTGAAGGATCGCCGCGTCGGAGCAGGCGTACGACGTGCCCGAGGCGAAGCGCGCCTCGACGCCGAACTCGGGCAAGAGCACATCGTTGAAGATCCCCGAGGGCTCGGGCGAGTAGCCGCCGTAGTCGGACACCAGCATCAGCGCCCCGCCGCGGTCGACGAACTCGGTCAGCGCGCCGACCTCGGCCGGGCCCGGCGCGGTCGAGGGCAGCACGACGATCACCAGGTTGTACGCCGACAGGTCGGCCGGCAGCTGCGGCGCGCGCTCGACCGGGTCCGCCCCGCCGGAGGCCAGGCCCTGCTCGAACGCCGCGTAGTCGAAGCCCCAGTACTCGCCGTCCCAGATGAACGCCCCGCGGTCGGCCGCGCGCACCTCCGCCACGGCCAGCAGGACGGTCGTGCTCACGAGGAGCGCCAGGGTTCGCGAGGCCGCGCGCGTTCGCATGCGGCGCGTCTAACCCAGGCCGCGGCGGACATCAAGGAGCATGGCCGGCGCGGGGTCGCGGCCGCCCGGGCCCGTCGCATCGCGAGAATGCATCGCCGTCGTTCGCCGACCTCCGGCTGCAGACGCGCCTCGTCCTGCGATTGTCTGCAGTGCATCCCCGGGCTCGCAAGCATCGGGTCGGCACCGATTCTCCCGCTTCGCGGCCGCGTGCGACCCTGAGGCTGGAGGACCTTCGCGCATGCGTGAATCGGAGCCGATCGACCCCGCCGCGCTCGCGGCCCACAACCCGTTCGACTTCGCGCAGATGGCCGACCCGTACCCGTTCTACGCCGCGGCTCGCCGCGCGACCGCGGCGTTCTTCAACGCTCCGCTCAACAGCTGGTTCATCACCCGACCCGACGACATCCAGGCGATCTATCGCGACCCGGCGCGGTTCTCCTCGAAGTACATCATGAGCGCCCACAAGGAGCTCCCGCCCGAGGTGCTCGACGTGTTCGCCGGCGAGGCCCCCTGGCTGCCGACGCTGCTGACCACCGACCCGCCCGACCACACCCGCATGCGCAGCCTGCTGGTCAAGGGCTTCGCCCCGCAGAGCATCGTCGCGCGCGAGCCGGCGATGCGGCGGCTGGCCGACGAGCTGATCGACGGGTTTTACGCCGAAGGCCACGTCGACGTCGCGCAGCGGTTCGCGTTCCCGTTCACGGCGATGGTCATCGGCGACATGCTCGGCATGCCGCGCGGCGACATCGACCGGCTCAAGCGCTGGTCGGGCGACTGGTTGCGGCTGATCTGGTGCGTCGAGCCGATCGAGCGCCTGGTCGAGTCGGCGCACGGCCTGCTCGCGTTCCAGGAGTATTTTGCGAGCGTCATCGCCGAGCGGCGGGCGCGTCCCGGCGACGACCTGCTGTCGGTGCTGATCCAGGCCCGGCTCGACGACGGCGATCGCCTGAGCGAGCACGAGCTGGTGGCCGTGCCGATGCAGCTCATCGTCGGCGGCCACGAGACGACGATGTTCGCCATGAGCAACGCTCTGGCGCTGCTCATGCAACGACCCGCCGACCTCGCGGCCGTGCGCGCCGACTTTGGACTTTTGCCCGGGTTCATCGAGGAGGTGCTGCGCTACGAGACGCCGCTGCTGTTCAACCAGCGCCAGACCACCGGCGAGGTCACCGTCGGCGGCGTGACGATCCCGGCCGACAGCTCCCTGCAATTGTTGCTCGCCGCCGCCAACCGCGACGAGGCCCTGTTCCCCGAGCCCGATCGCTTCGACCCGCAGCGCCCCAACGCCGACCGTCACTTCGCGTTCGGCCGCGGCATTCACTTCTGCCTCGGCGCCGCGCTGGCCCGGCTCGAGCTCCGCGTCGGCATCGAGCGGCTGCTGGCGCGCCTGCCCGACCTGCGCCTCCGCCCCGGGGCGCCGCTCGAGCGCGCGCGGGTCATCCTGTTCTTCGGCTACGATCGCCTGCACCTGGCCTGGGGCCCCGACGGCGCTGACGCCGGTGAATCCTCGCACTGACGTGCTTCGCCGCTGCCGCCTCAGCCGCGCGTCCCGGTCGCCTTCAGCGGCGGCGCGCTCGGCTCGTCGCCGAGCGACAGGTAGCCCGCGGGCGCCAGGCTGGTCGCCAGCATGACCTCGTTGATGTCGCGGTGCCCCAGCCAAGTCGGGCTGCGGCGGTGCTCGGGCTGCGACCAGAACGACTCGATGACCTCGATCCACGGCGAGAACGTCGCCAGCCGCTCGAGGTCGCGGCGCGCCGCCGGCATCGCCGCGTACGGTCCCGGGTCGCGGCGCACCGCCGCGTCGAGCCGTTCGAGCGCGTGCAGGCCGATCGCCAGCCCCAGCTCGCGGAACGCCAGGCGGCGACTCGCCGGCTGCTCGAGCCGCCCCGGGCGCAGGTACGCCGCCGCGCCGGCGCTGGCCGCCGCGAGCACCGGTGCCAGCAGCGCCTCGCCGCCGGCGCCCTGGCGGATCAGCCGGTCGAGGCGATACGCGTCGGTCATCAGCCCGCCGAGCCCCAGCGGATCGTGGGTGGTCCAATCGAGCCCGTCGGCGATCGCCGTCATCTCTGCGATCTCCGCCGCGAGGTCGGGGCCCTCGGCCGCGTCGCCGCGACCGGCGCGGAGCTGAAGATAGGTGACGAGCCCGTCGAGCGGGTCGTGGTGGCCCATCGACGGCACCAGCGGACGGCTCAGGTCGATGCTCATCTTCCAGTGCATCCGCTTGCGCGCGCCGGGCCTGGGCGCGTACGTGAACCCGGCGTGGGCGGCCGCGGCCAGCTCGCGCGCCAGTCGGTTGCCGCGCCGGTCGCCGGTGACGCGGGACAGTTGGTCGAGCGCGTGCATCCATTTCGTCAGGTAATGATAGTACTGCCCGTCGCGCTCCCACTCGGCGTCGGGGTCGAACGGCGCGTCGGGCCCGCGCTCGGGCAGCGGCTTGCCGATCCGCAGCCCCCCGCGCGTCGGGTGTTCCTCACCTGCCTCGAGGGACAGGCCGCTGAGCCACCGCCCCGCCCGCGGGTCGTCGGGCCGATGGCGCCCGAGCACGTGGTGGACCTGATCGACCAGGCGCACCGCGACGTCGTGCAGCGGCGCGGAGCTCCACGCGCGGGCCAGCCCGAGCAGGTTGCAGACCGCGAACGCGTCGGTCCACAGGTACCGCCGCGGCGGCCGGTCCGAGGTCACCCCCGTCCGCGCCGCGAACTGCAGCATCAGCTCGACGGCCGCCTCCTCTCTGTCGGGTCTGCTCACCGGTCCTCCCTCGCTCCTCATGTCGATGCCCGACCGCGGGCGCCGGCTGCAACCTCAGGCGTGGCGATGGCGCCCCGTTCGCGCGCCCGGTGATGAATCCAGGCCGCCGTCGCGCGCCCCGGAGCCATCGCGTGCGCCCCGCCGCGACTGGGCCGAGGCGCTTGCTCCTGGCCGACGTCGCCCGCTCGTTTCGCCGGCCCGCCGCCGCCCGAGGCCGGTCGGGAGCGCCCGTGGATTCGCCGATCGCCCGCGATCTCCAGCGACTCCTTCGGCTGAGTCCGACCGCTCCACACCGATGCGCCGCCACGGCTCGGTGCGCTCGACCCGGGCGCGACCGCGGGTATGTTCGCGACGTCATGGACACGCGCGACGAGTGGATCGATCTGCAACTGGCCGGCCGGGGCATCACCGACGAGCGCGTGCTCGCGGCCTTTCGCAGCGTCCCGCGGGCCGAGTTCGTCCCGGAAGAGCTCGCCGAGTTCGCCCACGAGGACGAGCCGCTGCCGATCGGCGGCGGTCAGACCATCTCGCAGCCGTACATCGTCGCCCTGACGGTCGACGCGCTCGACCTCCAGGGCGGCGAGCGCGTGCTCGAAGTGGGGACCGGCTCCGGCTACGCGGCCGCGGTGCTGGGCCGCCTCGCCGGCGAGGTCTACACCGTCGAGCGGCTCGAGTCGCTCGCCGACAGCGCCAGCGAGCGGCTCTCGCGGCTCGGCTTCACCAACGTCCACGTCCGCTGCGGCGACGGCACGCTCGGGTGGCCCGAGCACGCCCCGTACGACGCGATCGCCGTGGCCGCCGGCGGGCCCGAGGTCCCGCGCGCGCTGCTCGACCAGCTCGCGCCGGGCGGCCGCCTGGTCATGCCGGTAAGCGCGGGCGAGCGCGCGCAGACGCTGGTGCGCGTCACCCGGGAGGCGGACGGTCACTTGCACGAGGACTCGCTCGGCCCGGTGCGCTTCGTGCCGCTGATCGGCGAGCAGGGCTGGCCCGAGGAGGGCGGGCTCGTGCGCGCCCCGGCGCGACCGCTCGACGACCGCGCCGTCCCCAAGTTGATCCGCGAGGCCGGCGAGCCGTTGCACGACCTGGACGCGCACTCCCTCGACGCGCTGATCGATCGGATCGGCGACGCCCGCCTGGTCCTCCTCGGCGAGGCCACGCACGGCACCAGCGAGTTCTATCGCCTGCGCGCGCGGCTGTCGCGGGCGCTCATCGAGCGCTGCGGCTTCGATTTCGTCGCCGTCGAGGCCGACTGGCCCGACGCCATGCGGATCCACAACTACGTCACCGACGGGCCGCGCTCGCGCGTCGAGTTCACGCCCTTCTCCCGCTTCCCGACCTGGATGTGGCGCAACGAGGAGGTCAGCGAGTTCGTCGAGTGGCTGCGCACCCACAACCTCGGCCGCCGCGAGCGCGCGCAGCGGGCCGGGTTCTACGGGCTCGACCTCTACAGCATGTTCACGTCGATCGCCCACGTGCTCGCCTACCTCGACGAGGTCGACCCCGACGCGGCGCGGGTGGCCCGCGCGCGCTACGGCATGCTGACCCCGTGGCAGGAGGACCCGGCCGCCTACGGCCAGGCGGTGCTGGTCGGCCGCCACGCCAGCTCCGAGGCGGCCGTGGTGGCCATGCTCCGCGACATGCTCGAGCGGCGCCTCGAGTACGCCGGTCGGGACGGCGAGGCCTTCTTCGACGCCGCCCAGAACGCCCACGTCGTGACCAACGCCGAGCGCTACTACCGGGCGATGTACTACGGCTCCGCCGCCTCGTGGAACCTGCGAGACACGCACATGTTCGACACCCTGCTGGCGCTCCTCGGCTACCACGGGCCCGACGCCCGCGGCATCGTCTGGGAGCACAACTCGCACCTCGGCAACGCCGAGGCCACCGAGATGAGCGTCCGCGGCGAGCTCAACGTCGGCCAGCTGTGCCGCGAGCACTTCGGCGACGCCGTCTACGCCGTCGGCTTCGGCACCGATCACGGCACCGTCGCCGCCGCCTCCGACTGGGGCGGGCCGATGCAGCGCATGCGCGTGCGCCCGTCCCTCCCGGGCAGCTACGAGCGCCTGTGCCACGACTCCCAGGTGCCCGCGTTCCTCCTGCCCCTGCGCGCGCCCCGGCGGGCCGAGGTCCGCGACGAGCTGATGCAGCCGCGGCTCGAGCGGGCCATCGGCGTGATCTACCGGCCCGACTCCGAGCGCATGAGCCACTACTTCCACGCCAGCCTGCCGCTGCAGTTCGACGAGTACATCTGGTTCGACGAGACCGACGCCGTCTCGCCGCTCCAGGTCGAGCGCCGCCCGAGCCCGGAGCTGCCCGAGACCTACCCCTTCGGGCTGTGACGGAGGCGATCGGCGAGCGCGGCCGTGCGAAGAGCTGTGTCATCGACTCCGATGATCTGTCTATCAGGACATGCCGAATCAGACATGTCCATTCGAGCAATGATGCCTTGGCCTTCAGCTTACCCTGGCGGCCCACCGTCTCGAGCCCTGCTGCCGCGATCAACGAGCCCGCGCGAGCAAGGCCCGCGCCTGCAGCCACGGCGCGTGCTCGGGCTCGGCGGTCGCGGCGTAGATCGCCTCCGCCCGGCTCGCCCACTGCCCGGCCTCGTCGCGCCGCCCCTGCGCGAGCGCGAGTTCACCGAGGGCCAGCATCGCGTCGGCGAGCTCGAGGTTGCGCGGGGACAGCACCGCCTCGAATTCCGCGAGCGCCGCCCGCAACTCGCGTTCGGCGACCTCGTGCTCGCCGAGCCGCCCGCGGACCCGGCCGAGCTCGAGCGCGAGCCGCCCGCGCCGGGCGACATGCACCGGGTCGTCCGACCCGACGAGCACCGACCGGGCCCGCTCCAGCGGCTCCAGCGCCTCGCGCAACCGGCCCAGCGACGCCAGCGCTCGCCCGTGCGCGACGAAAACTTCGTGGTACGTCAGGCCGCGGACGTCCGTGTGCTCGTCGATCCCCGCGAGCGCCTGGTCACGCGCCTTCTCCATCGCCGACACGTCTCTCGCTAGCGCTGCTGCGCACATGAGCACGGCCCACTCGCGCCTCGAAAACTTCTCGGGGCTTGCCTGTTGCGCGCCGACGAGGTGCTGCAGCGCCGCACGGCCGTCGTTCAATGCGAGCTCGGCCTGGCCGAGGCCGAGCAGGATGGTCAGTCGCGTGACCTTGTTCTCGCTGCCGGAGAGACGGACCTCCAGTTCCCGCATGCGCGCCAGCGCCTCGCGGGTCCGACCGAGGCCTGTCAAGGCGTAGGCGAGCATGCTCTCGTACATGGCGCGGTCGGGATGATTCGGGCCGGAAAAGCGCTCTGAAAGGTCGATCACGCGGCGAAAGCTCGCCGCCGCCTCCTCGTATTGCCCTACGATCAGCAGCTGCGCGCCGATATTGAACAACATGTTGATGCCGAGAGGAGTTTCTAGCCGGCCATGCTCCTCGTGTCGCGCGACGGCCTCCTGCCACCGCGCCCCGGCAGCGCTCCAATTCCCAGCGTGGGCGTGAATGGCCCCGGCGACGTTGAGGAACTCGCCGTAGATCTCGACGTCGTCCGCGACCACTCGGTTCAGCGCCGCGATCAATCGCAGCTGGGCCTGGGCCTGGTCGGGTCGCCCGAGCTGATAGGCTAGGAGGTGCCCGCGCCGCGAGCTCGTCAACGCCGCGGCGGACGCGTGGCCCGAGCTGATCGCCGCCCACAGCGCCGCGTCGAACGATTGCAACGCCGCCGCCGACGCCCCGTCGCGCACCTGCAGGCTCCCCTTGCGCAGATACGCCTCCGCCAGCAGCGGCTCGTAAGTGGTCGCCTTCGCGTCGGCGAGCACGCTCTCGACCAGCTGGAGCCCGAGGCGGCTCTGCGCCGTGTGCTCCTGGACCTCGGCGCGCGCGAGGGTCTCGCGGTGCTGCTGCACCCGCGCGCGCAGCAGCGGATCTGCGGGCGGCGGGATCGCGGCCGTCAACGCCTCGACGTCGGCACAGGCCGCGAGCGGAGGCAACCCTGCGACCGTCTGGACCAGATCGTCGAGGTTCGTCGCCTCGGCGAGCGCGAAGGCGTCGACGGTCGCGTCGAGGGCAGCCCGCCGCTGATCGAGGCACGAGGTCTGTAGATCGAACACGTGCGCCGCCCGCCGCCCGCCGGCGTGCGCACGACAGGCATCGTTGCGCAGCTGCACCCAGGTGGCCGCGTAGCGCCCGAGCTGCGGCTCGATCAGCGCGAGGGTCTCCCCGGCCCGCGTCGGCGCCACGGCCCGCACCGCCGCGCCGACCTCCGCTGCGCGCCCCTCGTCCCAGATGCCCGCGAGCTCCGCCCGCGCGTCCGGACACCGCTCGAACCCGCTGTTCCCCATGGTCGCGATCACCCCGCCCGCCCCGGCGATCACGGCCGTTGCAGCCAGCGCAGCGACGCGCCGGTAGGTCACGGCGGGGTCGCGCTCGAGCTCCGCCAGCAGCGCCGTCATCGACGCGAAGCGAGCCCCGGGCTCGGCCCTCAAGCCACGGCGGAGCGCCTTGAACACCCGCGCCGGCACCGGGCTGCCCGCGGGCGGCGGCGCCACGCGGCCATGCACCGCGTCCTCGCGCAGCGCCTGGAACGATTCGGTGGAGAACGGCCACTCGCCGTACAGGCTCTGGTACAGCGAGACGCAGAAGCTGAACTGATCGCTCTCGGCGGTCCCGCGCAGGCCGAGGTGCTGCTCCGGCGACATGTAACCCGGGGTCCCGAGGATCACGCCGGTGCGGGTCAGCGGCCGCCTCAGCAGCGCGCTCTCCGGCCGCACCGACGCCCCGCCCGGCCCCTCCTCGCCGAGGTCCTCGTCGTGCAGGCGGGCGAGGCCGAAGTCGAGGACCTTGACCCGCCCGTCCTCGCCGACCATCGCGTTCTGCGGCTTGAAGTCGCGGTGGACGAGCCCGGCCCGATGCGCCGCCGCGAGGCCCCGACCGGCCTGCAGATACACCGCCAGGATCTGCCGCCACGGGCGCGACTGCTGGACCCACGCCTCCAGCGTGACGCCGCGGACGAACTCCATCGCCACGTAGAGCGTGTCGTCGACCTGCCCGACCTCGTGGACGGTGACGATGTTGGGGTGCGACAGCCGGGCCATCGCCTGGGCCTCGCGCAGCAGCCGCTTGCGCGCGTTGTCCTGCTCACGGACGACCTCGCGGTGCAGGACCTTGACGGCGACCTTGCGGTCGAGCTGGTCGTCGTAGCAGGCGTACACCACGCCCATCCCGCCGTGGCCGATGAGCCCCAGCACCGTGAACCGCCCGAGCCGCACGGGCTGCGACCTGCGGGGGAAGAGCGCCCGCTTCACCAGCAGCTTGCCGAGCGGATCGCCGGCCGAGCGGGGCGGCGCCGACATCGGCGTCGCCCGGTTGCCTTCGGTCGTATCCACGCGCCCGGACGCCGGCGTCACTTCGGCCGCGTCGGAGCGCGCGGTCGCGGCGAGGGACGAGGGGTGGAACGCCATGGCGCCCTGCTCCCCGGCCAGTGACCGCGCGCCAGAATTCAATTGCGCGTCCGGGGAGTCATTGACTGGGTTCTCGTCGATCCGTGGCGTCAATCGCGTGAATTCGATCATAGACGCGCTCTGCCGTTCGGCGCGAGGTCCGGCCCTGGTCCGAGGCCCGGTGCGGAACTGCACGCACCGGTGCTTATGCTTCTTTCTCACACGTGGACCGCATCGGGTGACGGCCGAGCGCGACGCCGCGACCTTCCCGCGTGCGCGCGCTGCGAGCGAGGAAAACTCAGATCCGGTGACAGATTGGTCCTGAACCAATCGGTACTACCGCTATAACCACTCAACCGCCATGAACCCCGGATCTCCCTTCACCGGTTCGGGACCGAACGAGAGCCTTAACAAGAGACGAACCTGCACGATCAGCGATCACACCGTCACCTCGTGGACGGAGACCCACGACCCGCTGTATCAAGGCCGCCTCGTCGAGCTTCCCGGTCCCCGGCTTCAACGCGTGGAGAGATACACGATCGGCGCCAAGGCAACGCCGCCGTCGGCCGACTTCCCCGCGGTGGGCAGCCCGGACAGTACTCCGCCCGCGCTCCCGCCCCACCCCGTGGGGCGGCGTTTACCACTCGATTTACCCCGTCTCCGACGACGAGACCGGCGAGGCGCTCATCCTGCAGTACGCCGAGCTCTTCTTCGACGGCGAGGCTGCCTGGCTCGAGGACGGCCCCCAATCGTCGGCGGCTGGCAGTTCGCCCTCGAATCGGCGTACAAGGACATTGATTCGCTCGGCAATCCGCTTGGCGCCAGTTGCTATTATACCGACGCCAACTTCCCGGCTGGCGTCCACCGTTCTACGACCCGCCGGGCAGCAACGCCAACCTCCTCGGCTGGAGCAGCATGGGAGCTGCGGCGCCACCCAGAGCAGCTGGGACGACTTCGGCCCGGTCGGCGCCTTCGTCCTCAAGCACGTCCTCCCCGGCGGCAACGGCGGCTCCTGACGCCCGTTTTTCGCGCCGCGCGCGATTTCCGGTCCCACGTCTGCCCGTGGCATTCCATGCAGGTCGCTGAAATTGGCATCTCTGGTCGAATCGGCATGGCTCTTCGGAAGAACCCGTCGAGGTCCGACCGCGTGCTGCGCTTTTCGAGGGCAGTCGGCAGTCCCTGGGACTCCGGCGCGATGTTCGGCGCCCACAACCGTGAGCGCCATCGCGCGCATGCACCGGCGCCGAATTGCTTGCTCGCGCTGCGCGTCGTGGGGTTCTTCCGCAGCCAGAGTCAGCATCGGGTCAAAGCCGAGCGTCGGCGAGCGCTTTCGCGCGCATGGAGTCGCTACGTGCTGCGGGAACCAGGTCTCGAGCTCCATTCGGCTCCGGACCAATCCTCACGGCCCCCATAAACCGCATACCACCGGGACCCGGGCTCATCCGGGCCGGGCCCATTCTGGAACTCCCCCAAATAAAAGACTCATGATGCGAACCTCGACCAAGGCCTTTCTTGCCCTGAGCATCTCCCTCGTGACGACAGCCGGCGCCTGCGGCGACGACCTCGCGGCCGAAGACGCCGGCGGTTGGGCGGACGATCCCGTATCCTTCCGCTGCGTCGCCCCCAGTTGCACCAGCGGCAACTCCCCGTACGTGGGAAATCCCTACGTGGGGAGCGCCCCCTTCGCGAACATCAGGACCCGGGAGGGCATCTCGGCGCCGTCCCCCCTCGTCGGCTCCGCGGACGGCTCGCACTGGAGCGCAGGTTGGCTAGCTTCGATTTCTTGATCCCGACCGCGGAAGGCCGGCTGCTCGCTCATGACTCGGCGTCTCAGACCACCGAGGCCATCGACGAGGGCCTCCAGGCGTTCCTCATGCTGACGCTCACCGACGCCTCCGATTCGTCGACCCATGTGATTCCGTTGTGGATCAAGAGCGCATCGTCGAATCAGGTCCTGCCGACCTTCGACGCGTGGAAGTATACGATCGCCGCGAAGGCCCTCCCTCTTGCGAGCGACTTTCCGTCCGAGGGCAGCCCATCCGCGCTCCCGCCCGCGAACGGCCCCAACCCGTGGAGCGGCACCTACTACTCGATCTGCCCGGTCTCGGCAGAAGAGAGCGGCGAGGCGCTGTTCCTGCAGAACGTCGCCCTCAACCTCGACGGCGAGGCCGCCTGGCTCGAGGACGGCCTCGCGCTCGGACCTCACGACCCTCAAGATCCTTCCACCGCGGTGCTCGCCTGCCAGGGCCACGCCTTCTCCAACCTCAGGAGTTCCTGGGCGTCACCCCCAATTCGTACGTCGACGCCGACGAACCCGGCCAGCGGAGCTACGGCCTCGCCAATTACAACGCCCTCGCCAACGCCTACCGGGCCTTCTACGCCGGTGATGCGCGGACCGAGCTCGACACGGCCGTCTACTTCAAAGACTTCGCGCACAGTCCCCCGTGGTTCGACCAGACCACCAGCGCCTACCTGCCCGCGCCGCCGCTCGTCGGCAGCTGGCAGTTCGTCCTCGAATCGGTGTACAGTGACGGCGATTCGCTCGGCGCCAATTGCTATTACACCGACGCCAACTTCCCGGCCGGCGTCCACCGCCTCTACGACCCGCCCGGCAGCAACGCCGCCCTCCCCGGGTGGAGCAGCATGCAGAGCTGCGGCGCCACCCAGAGCAGTTGGGACGACTTCGGCCCGGTCGGCGCCTTCGTGATCAAGCACATCCTTTCCGGCGGCAACAGCGGTTCCTGACCTCCGCCCCTTCGCGCCGCGCACCCGCTGTCCTCGCTCGGCGCTACCCGTCTCCAACTGCGGCCCGACGCCTCCTCCGCGGCGATCGCCCGGCCGGAGATCGCGCGAGGGTCAGTTTCGCGACAAAAGGATCGATTGGCCGGATCCTCGTCCGTCCGTGACATCAATCGTGTGAGTTCGATCGTATAGAGAGCACCGTGCGCCGCATGACGTCCGAAGCGGGTCCGAGCGCGGTGCGCAGTGACCCGCACACCTAGCAATTGTGCTTTTTTCGCACACACGGACGCATCGGGTGGCGGCCGGGCGCGACGCCGCCACTCGCTCGCGTGCGAGCCGCTACGTGCGAGAGAACTTGGTTCCGGGAGAAATTTAGTTCTGGACCAATCCTTACTCCTCACATAAACCGCATAACCACCGGGGCCCCGGATCATCCGGGCCGGGGCCGAACCAGAACTCCAGCGACGAGACGACCCATCATGCGACCCTCGATCAAGGCCCTCCTTGCCCTGAACATCTCTCTCGCGGCCACCGCCGGCGCCTGCGACGACGACCTCGCGGCGGACGACGGGGGCGGTTGGGCGGACGCTCCTGTCTCCTTCCGCGAGTGCCTCCCCCCCGAATGCACCACGAACTCCCCGTACGTCGGCAATTACCCGTTCTCCAACATCCGCACCAGGAGGAACCATTCGTCGAACACGCCCTTCGCGGGCGTCTCGACCTACTCGCGCTGGAGCTCGGGGATGTTCCAGCGCGCCAACAACACCTGGATGTCCTTCGACTTCCTGGTGCCGACCGCCGAGGGCCGGCTGTACGCCTACGACTCGGCCACCAACACGCTCGAAGCGATTGATCAGGGGCAGCAGGTCTTCTTCGCCCTCACCATCACCGATTACTCGGTCGACCCCGTGACGGTGCAGACCATCCCGATGTGGATCAAGGGCGTCACGAAGAGCTCGCCCACCTCGACCTTCGACGCGTGGAAGTACACGATCGCCACCAAGGCCATACCGCCGACGGCCAGCTTCCCGTCCGAGGGCAGCCCGGCCAGCGTCCCTCCCACGACGGGGGCCAACCCGTGGAGCGGCACCTACTACTCGATCTGCCCCGTCTCCGACGAGGAGAGCGGCGAGGCGCTCATCCTGCAGTACGCCGAGCTCGTCTTCGACGACGAGGCCGCCTGGCTCGAGGACGGCTTCGGGCTCGGCCCCTTCCACGTCGAGATCCCGTCCACCTCGGTGATCGCTTGCCAGGGGCAGGCCTTCTCCAAGCCGCAGGAGTTCCTGGCCGTCACCCCCAACTCGTACGTCGACGCCAACGCCCCCGGCGAGCGCAGCTACGGCCTCGACAACTACACCGCCCTCGCCAACGCCTACCGGGCCTTCTACGACGGCGAGTCGCGGACCGAGCTCGGCACGCCCGTCTATTTCAAAGACTTCCGGCACGACCCACCGTGGTTCGACCAGACCACCAGCGCCTACCTCCCCCCGCCGCCGATCCTCGGCAGCTGGCAGTTCGTCCTCGAATCGGTCTACAAGGACGTCGATTCGCTCGGCAATCCGCGCGGCGCCAATTGCTATTACACCAACGCCAACTTCCCGAGCGGCGTCCATCGACTCTACGACCCGCCTGGCGGCAACGCCAACCTCCCCGGCTGGAGCAGCATGCCGAGCTGCGGCGCCACCCAGAGCAACTGGGACGACTTCGGCCCGGTCGGCGCCTTCGTCCTCAAGCACGTCCTCCCGAGCTCCCCCGGCGGCGGCTCCTCCTAGCACCGGCCCGCCTCGGGCGGCGGTCCGCGAACACCTGCGATCGGCCACCGCCCGACCCCCTAACGTACCCGACGCCGGCTAACCGGGCTCCGCCACGAGCTTGTCCGCCAATCGTCGCAGCTCGCGCACCCGGCGAGGCTCGCCCCCTACCTGCTCGACCGCCTCCGCCAGCCCGCGCGCGGCCTGGGCGTACGCGGCCTCCATACCGATCCGCGTGCGTTGGTTCGAGGCGAAGATCGACAGCGCCTCCTCCAGAAACGGGATGGCCAGCGCCGGCGCCCCGCGGGCCAGGTGCACGCGGCCCATGCCCAGCGCCGGAAAGGCGCGCAAGACCGCCTCCTCCGGGGGCTCTTCCACGTAGAGGGCCGACAGCCGCGCGAAGTAGGGCAACGCCTCGTGGCAGCGGCCCAGATCGCACAGGCATTCGCCGATGTTCGTCAGCACCCCCGGCACATCGACGCTCGCCATCGTCCGCTGCTCGTCGTGAAGCCGCAGCAGCTCCTCGTTGATCTCGAGCATTCGCGCGACATCGCCGCTGGCGAGATGGACATCCGCGAGCACCAGCAGCGCCGCCACGCGATCCGGATGGCCGCGCGGCAGCTCCCTCGTGTACACCGCCAACGCCCAGCGAGCCCGGCGCTCCGCGCTCTCCAGCGCTCCGGACGCGCGGTCCGTCTCGGCCAGCATGAGCTCCGCCGTCGCCACGCGCACGCTGTGCGGCCCATAGGCGGCGGAGAGGATCGCGCGAGCGTGCTCGAGCGGGGCGACCGCCTCTGCATGGCGCTGATCTTCGACCGCGTCGATGCCGAGGTCGAGCTCGCAACGCGCGACCCACGGGTGCTCGGCACCATGACGAATCGTGAGCTCCTCGCACAGCGCCCGTCGCAACACGAGCCGCTCCTCGGCCGCCCCGGCACGACCGAGGCTGCTCGCCAACGCCTCGCGGGCCACGACGAGGTGCGGATGGTCCGCGGGGTGCAGCCCGCTCAGCGCGCGAATCACCGCCCGGCGGAGCGCCACCGCCTCCTGCGCGCGCTCGGGCTGCAAGTCGAGCAGCTGGGCCCGGACCGACTGCAACGTCGCGCTCACCGTTGGATCTGCCGCATCGACCACGGTGCTGTACGCGTGCTCGAGCCACACCTCTGCACCATCCGTGTCACCCAGCTCGAAGCCGTCCACCAGCGCCAGCTCGCTCCAGATCTTCCACAGCAGGTCCGACCGACCGGCCCTGGCGGCGCGATCGTAGGCGGCGTGCAGCGCTTGACGGGCGAGGTACGGCTGGCGCAGGAGGCGGCTCCGCAGGCGCCCCAGCGACAGCAACAGATCGGCCTCCGCGCTCCGGTCGCCCACGCGGATGCTCGCCTGGAGCGCGAGCTCGATCGCCGCCACCGCCTCCCGCCCCTGCTTCGTCGCCTCGAGCACGCTCGCGCGTGAAGCGAGCGCGGACACCTCCGCGGCGGGGGGCGTCGCCGTGGTCGTCCACGTGAGGCGACAGCGCTGCGGATCCGGCAACCCGGCCACCAGCGCCTCGGCCTCCGCTGCGACCCCGGCATCGTTCACCGACAGTTGCGCGACCAGATTCACCAGAGCGTCGCGCGCCGCCGCGAGACATTGGACCCTCCCCTCGAGCCGCGGCCTCGATCGGTCCCCCGGCGTCACCGACGATTCACACGCGTCGTGACGGGCCCGCGCCCACGCGTTCGCGTAAACGTCGAGCGCCTCGACGACCCGCTCGCGGGCGGTCGACGCGAACGGAGCGGCGCTCGCGGCGAACGCCGCCTCGACGGCGGCGCGGCTCGTATCGTCCCACACGCCGACCAGCGCCGCCTCCGGCGTCGGGCAGCCGACGGGCTCTGCGGCCGCCGGACTCAGTAGATTTCCGGCCGCGGCCGCCGCGAGCATCGCCGGTGCCCCGATCGCAAACATCCGCATCCGCCTCCGCCGCCCGAGCGCGCCCTCGATCTCGGCGATCAGCCGAGCCATCGCCGGGTAGCGGTCCGCAGGCTGGAGCGCGAGACCTCGCGTCAACAATCGACGCAACCAGCGCGGCATCTTCGTCGCGTGCGGCAGGGCCGGCGCGCGGCCCCCAATCTGCGCCCAATCGAATAGCTCCTCGACGGTATACGGACGGCTGCCGTGAATCGCCTCGTACAGAGCGACGCAGAACGAGAACTGGTCGCTGCGGGCGTCGCACGCCGAACCGACCATCTGCTCGGGCGACATGTACGCGGGCGTCCCGGCCAGCGAGCCCGTGGTCGCCGCGGCAGGCGAGAGCGACTCGTCGCCTCCGCTGGCCGTCGTGCTCGTGCGCTCGGCGAACCGATCGCCGCGCGCGAGCCCGAAGTCGACGAGCCGCACCCGACCGTCCTCGCCGACCAGCGCGTTCGCGGGCTTGAAGTCGCGATGCACGACCCCGGCCCGATGCGCCGCCTCGAGCCCGTGCGCGGCCTCGACGAAGCGCCGGAGGATGTCCTCGAGCGGCCTGGGGGCGCCGGCGAGCCAGTGCGCCAGCGTCGTGCCCGGCACCAGCTCCATGACGATGAAGACGCCTCCCTCGTGTTCACCGACCTCGTAGACCTGGACCACGTTCGGGTGCGACAGCCTCGCCAGCGCCCGGGCCTCGCGGAGCAGCCGGCCCTGCTCGCCCGGCGCCTCCGCGACCACCTCCGGACGGATCACCTTGAGCGCGACCCTGCGATCCAGCTGCTCGTCGTCCGCCGCATATACCACGCCCATACCACCGTGACCGAGCGTCTCGCCGACGCGAAACCGGCCGATCTTGACGGTCTCCGGCGCCTCGCCGAAGAGACGCCACGCGATCCTGCGGCTCATCGCCTCGCCCTCGAGGTCGCGAGTCGGCGGACTGTACATCCGCGAACTGGTCGGCTCGCTGTCCATCGCAAACCCGGCCGCAGTATACGCCGTGTCGTGTCGCGACGATCCGTGATATGGTGAAGTCATGATGAGCGACGTCGAGCTGCTCCAGGCCTGGCGTTCGGGGGACCGTCGCGCCGGCAACGACCTCTTCAAGCGCCACTTCGACAGCATCCGCCGCTTCTTCCGCAACAAGGTCGACTTCGGGGTCGAGGACCTGGTCCAGCGGACCTTCGTCGCCTGCGTCGAGGGCCGGGAACGGTTCCGCGAGGACTCGTCATTTCGCACCTATCTGTTCGGGATCGCCCATAACATCCTGCGAGAGTTCTTGCGGACCAAGGTGCGAGGCACGGCGCCGCTCGACCTCGAGCAGACGTCCGCCATCGAGCTCGGCGCCAGCCCGCTCTCTCTGCTGGCGCGGCGCTCGGAGGAGAAGCTCCTCCTCCACGCCCTGCGTCGTCTCCCGCTCGCATCCCAGATCATCCTCGAATTGTATTATTGGGAGCAGATGACGGGCGGGGAGCTCGGCGTGCTGCTGGACGTCCCCGAAGACACGGCGCGCAGCCGGCTGCGAAAGGCCAAGCGGCAGCTCGAGCAGCTCATCCAGCAGCTCGAGTCCGACCACGAGAACCTCCACAGCACGCTGTCGGGCCTGGATCGGTGGGCTGCCGGCCTGCGCGATCATCTGGCGCTCTCGCGCTGAGGCCTCAAATGTGAAGACTGTCCATGAACGCCCGGATCGCCGGAGCCGGCGCCGCCAAGTTGTACTGACAGAGCGGGCCATCGCCGCTGCACACCCCGCCGTAATGGAGACCGACCGCCTCGCCGGTGCCCGCGTCGACCAGCAGCGAACCCGAGCTGCCGCCGAGCGTCGAACAATCGTGCCACAGCTCGTCGGCAGTGACCTTGTGCAGCCGACCGGGCGCGACTCGCTTGACGTCGAAGATCTCGCCGAAGATCTTTGCGGCCCAGTCTTCCGGGTAGAACGCGGTCCGCTCGGCCGGATACCCGATGAGGCACACGGCCTGATCCTTCCGCGGCTCTCCGGCGAATTTCACGAGCCCCGCGGGGGGCACCGCCGCGCGGCGCGTCACGTCGATCTTCAGGAACGCGACGTGTAGCGTTTCGGACACGCCGAGCAGCTGCGTCACCTTGAACTCGTGGGACCGCGTCGACCCCTTCTCCGCCACGAAATCGACGAACAGCTCGCTCTTGCCGAGCGTCTGCAGCTCGCGGAAATAATGCCCCAGGTGACTCGCCGTGGCGATCACGTCCGGTCTCACCAGCCACGCCGTCCCCAGGTTCTCGATGTGCGGCGGACCGGCGAGCTCGAACCTCCCGACGCCGGCGATCGCCGGCTCGATGCGCGACTGCGCGCCCGCCAGCACCGCGGCCCACTTGCCCGACGGCGGCGCGGCGAACGAACCGTTGAAGGTCGGGATGCTCAGGTTCTCGGGATCGATCGGGTGGACGTTGGGATCCATTCGATGATCCAGCCGGCCGGCGACGAGCGCGTCCTTGAACCTCTCCGCCTCGAGCTCGGGCAGCGGCTTCCCCCGATAGTCCTGCATCAATTTCTCCAGCGAGAACCTCGCCCCCACGAATCGCTCTTCCGCCATGCTCCCCTCCGGCCGGGTTAGTGACGACCATTCGCCGGGCCGTCACGCGCGCACGCCGAAATTCTTCGCGCGTGGTCGGCCGCTTCCGCCGCCGTGACGGTTCGCGGCGCCGGCGTCACTATCCCGCGGCTCTCGTGGCGCGCGCCGCCCACGAGACGAGCCGAACGCAGCGAAACGTGAGCGAAAGGACGACATCATGGCGACGACCTGGCTATTGAAGGACGCGACCGGAGCCAACCTGCCCCACCAGCCCCCGAGCGGCTCCCCGCTCGCGCTGAACTTCACGTCCGGCGGCTACGGCCACCTCCCGACCTACCCGACCGAGCTCATTTACCTCTGCGAGGCCACCGAGACCACCGCGGCGACGGTCACCATCCATCTGTCCCCCGACGATCCCGCCTACTGGCTCTCGGAGGTCATGACGCGCCCGCGGGAAGACCCGTCCCACCCGGGCGACTATTCGTGGACGACCGGCGGCGACGGGACGACGACCATCACGTTCGACGTCCCCGCCCTCACCAGCGCCGAGACCTACCGCTGGACGCTCGGCGAGCTCGAGCCGCCGATCGCCCTGAAGATGAAGGTCCGCGTGCACCGATAGCGTTCACCGAACCGTGGGGCGCACGCCGGTCGAAAAATCGACGCCCCGCGTGACGGCCCCTTGCCCGACTGTCACTCATGGATCGGCGCGGCCGACCGACTCCGTCTCGTCGACGGAGCGGTCGGGCCGCCTCCAGGATTGTCATGTCGCACAACACGCTCCAGATCTATCTCAACGAAATCATGTTCGACCGCGCGACCCTCGAGGTGATGCACGGATACGTCGCCACCTTCGCCAGCGCGAGCGTCGTGCCGCGGGACGGCAAGGCCGGCGCCGACGACGAATGTCGCTGCCAGATGTACATCAGCCCGATGTCCTTCCGCGTCCAGCGCGAGAACGTCGCCGGCCGCCCCGACCGGATCCACCAGTACGACGGCGACGGCCTGCTGCTGGCCTCCTTCCCCAGCAAGGACCTCGAGTCCGTCTCGCTCACCTCCTTTTTCATCCGCGACCACAGCCGCTCCCGCGACACCGCCACGCTGCTGGACAGCCTCTTCGAGGGCGAGGGGCAGGGCCAGGCGCTCGTCGACGCGCTGCTCCCGCTGGTGAGGATGCTGCCCAACGGGGGCCTCGCCGCGTCCGCCGTGATCGGCCTCTTGCCCGACGTCGCGCGGCTCATCGCCCGCGTCCTCAAGAACCGCAGGGACGCGGTCAAGATCTACGCCGACGGCTCGCTCAACTTCCGCGACCCCGCCAAGCAGGTCGACAGCGCCCAGGAGTGGGGCAAGAGCAGGAGCGACAAGGGCTACTTCAACACCACGTGGGACTTCTGCACCACGCGCGACCCGTACGCGCCGGTGCACCGCCTCACCCTCCCGCAGTCGTTGAAGGAACGGCTCGGGATCGATTGATCGCCTCGCGCCCCCCCGGCACGCCATGAACGTTCATCCTCGCCTCGTCGAGCTGCTGCGGGCCGGCATGCCGCCCCTCGTCATCCTCGTCCTCGTGCTGGGGGCGCTCGGGGCCCCGGTATAGGTCATCATGTTCGCCACCCCTCGGCGCCGGCATCATGGTCACCCGGTTCCTCCTCGACGAGATCCCCGAGGCCAAGATCGACAACGAGATCAACCATCTCCGCGACCACTTCCTCGCCGTCGCGTTCGCCCCGCTGGGCGCGATCTTCGTCTACCAGGTCGCCAGCAAGCTCGACATCGCCAACCGCGAGCTCATCGCCAGCTCCGCGCTCGCGTCCGGCCTCGCCATGGGCCACGTCCTCGATCGCTCGATCGCCTTCATCACCGAGCACTTCCCCGCCGCGCCGCCCGGCTCGCCTCCGCCGCCCGCCAACCCGGCAGCTCCGCCCGCGTCGGCGCCGGGCGAGGCGCCGCCGGCGGGCGAGTCGTGATGCAGCGAGGGGCGCGCTCCGCCCTCAGCAGAACGGGCACGCGCACTCGATGCCCGGCGTCAGATCGTTGCACGTGGTGTGGGGCGGCGAGGCGTCGCAGATCTCCTGGCCGCACGTGCAGTCGATCTCGGGCGCGTCGCCGCAGGCGACCGGCTTCGGCTCACACACGTGGTAAGCGCCCTTTTGACCCTTGAGCACGCACACCAGCGGGTCGGTGGGGTCGGTCTTGCAGGTCGCGCAGTCGGGGGCCCAGTTGCAGGCCTCGACCGGCGTACACTTGCCGGACCAGCAGTCGCCGGCGACGCTCGGCAGCGTGCCCAGGGGGCAGTTGGGCGGCTGCGACTTGCAGGTCACCGCGGTCGGGTTGCAGGTGACCTCGGCGAAGGTGCAGCGGCCGAAGCGGCACACGGGGGGCTGCGGGGTGAGGTCGTAGGTCGAGCACACGTCGACGAAGCACTCGAGGATGTCGCAGGCGGGCGGCTGTTCGCCGGCGGCGAGCACGTCGCAGGTGCAGCAGTCGGTGTAGACCTGGCAGTCGCTGTCCTGCTCGCAGGTCGCGCCCATCGGCTCGCCGGTGGTCTCGTCGGTGGTCTCGCTGGTGGTCGTGGTCGTCGTCTCGCCGCCGGTCTCGGTCGTCACCGCGCTGGTCGTCTCGCCGCCGGTCTCGCTCGTCGTCGCCGACACGGCGGTGGTCTCGCCGGTCGTCAGCGGCCCGGTCGACGTCTCGGGCGCCGACGTCGTCGACGTCGTCGGACCCGTCGTCGGCCCCGTCGTCGTCACCGCCTCGGTCGTCGCCGTGGTGGTGGTCGTCGTCGTGTCGGTCGACGTCTCGGTCCCGGTGTTCGGGCCGGACGACTCGGTGGTCGCCACGGTGGTCGCGGTCGTCGTCGCCGTCGAGTCGCCGCAGGCCGGGAGCGAGAGCAGGAAGATCGCCGTAAGGGCGCCGGAGAACCATGTATGGGAAGCCATGGTCACTCCTCTACCACAGGCCGCCGGGCCCACCAGGCGGGGGCAGCGAGCCGCCCCGCGGGTCGCGCGGCGCGGTCGTCCCGGCCGTTCTCCGGCGGTTACGGGGCTCTGGCGCGCCCCCGGTGAGGAGCCCGCTGCGCCGGCTCACATGTGCCGGCGACGGCGCGCTTGCCTCGGGCCCCACACCGCCCGACAATCGCCGCGCCATGGACAAGACCTACCCCAGCGCCGACGCGGCCGTCGCCGACCTGCGTGACGGCATCACCCTCATGAGCGGCGGCTTCGGCCTGTGCGGCAACCCCGAGAACTTGATCCAGGCGATCCATCGCAAGGGCGTCCGCGACATCGACCTCATCAGCAACAACTGCGGCGTCGACGGCGTCGGCCTCGGCATCCTGCTCGAGGCCGGGCAGGTCCGCAGCATCACCGCCTCGTACGTCGGCGAGAACAAGACCTTCGAGAAGCTCTATCTGTCGGGCAAGCTCAAGGTCACGCTGGTCCCGCAGGGCACCCTGGCCGAACGGATCCGCGCCGGCGGGGCCGGCATCGGCGGCTTCTACACGCCGACCGGCTACGGCACCCCGATCGCCGAGGGCAAGGAGGTGCGCGAGATCGACGGCCGCTGGTACGTGCTCGAGACCCCGCTCAAGGCCGACTTCGCCATCGTCAAGGCGTGGAAGGGCGACACCCACGGCAACCTGGTGTTCCGCCGCACCGCCAACAACTTCAACCAGGCCATGGCCACGGCCGCCAAGGTCACGATCGCCGAGGTCGAGGAGCTCGTGCCGGCCGGCGCGCTCGACCCCGACCACGTCCACACCCCCGGCATCTACGTCCAGCGCATCATCCGGGGCGAGCGCTACGCCAAGCCGATCGAGTTCCGGACCACCCGGAGCGCCTGACCTTTCCGCCAGGTCCGAACAGACAGATGCACGGCGGCCACCAGCGCATCGACGTCGAGTGGCTCGCGCTCGCCGCGGGCCTCAAGCCGGCGATCCGGATCGCCGCGACCGCGCTCGAGGCCAGCGCGATCGCGGGCCGCTTCCAGGCCATGGGCGCGGCCGTCGTCACCGCGCGCGGCCCGGTCGGCGTCCACCGCCACGAGCACACCCTGGTGTACGTCGCCCGCGACCCGGAGGCCGCCGCCGCCGCCCGCGCCGCCGAGCGCCCGCTGCTCGCCACGCACTTGCCGCCGCGCGACAAGGCCTACTACGCCGGCGAGCTCGGCCGTCGACTCGGCTACCCGCGCTGCTGCGTCGACGCCTTCACCGCGCGGATCCTCCGCGGCCCCGGCAAGCTGCGCGCGGGCGACCGCGACAGCGTCCACGAGGACTACGTCGCCGCCCGGGACGCCTTCGTCGCCAGGCCCGATTGGCGCCTCAACAACCTGCTGCTGCGCCAGCACCTGCGCCTCGTCACCTTCGAGCCGTGCCGCTACGACTGCGGCCTCGCCCTCGCCTTCGCCGCCGAGGTGCTGCGCCTGTGCCAGGCCAGCGACGCCCCGGCGGCACATGTCCTCGTGGACAGGTTGCAGCGCCCGCTGGTGCTCACCGCCGCCGGCGCGCGCGCGTGGGCGCGGCTCGACCGCGGGACCACGCCCGTGCGGGTGGTCGCCGCCGAGGCCCCGCGCGCGACCGACCCCGCCGCCCGGCCCGACCCCGCCGACGAGGCCCTCGCCGCCCGCCTGCCGCGGCTCGCGCTGTCCGAGCTCGGCGACCCGCCGCCGCTGCTCCTCGACTTCTCCGCCTGATCGCCACCTGCTGATACCCTCCACCCCGGAAACCACGCCATGCCACTGTCCCGCGAGCAGATCGTCCAGCGCGTCGCCCGAGAGCTTCGCGACGGCTACTACGTCAACCTCGGCATCGGCATGCCGACCCTCGTCGCCAACTACATCCCGGCCGGGATCGACGTCGTGCTCCACAGCGAGAACGGCCTTCTGGGCATGGGCCCGTTCCCGCGCGAGGACGAGGTCGACCCCGACCTGATCAACGCCGGCAAGCAGACCATCACCTTCCAGGCCGGCGCCTCGTTCTTCGGCAGCCACGACAGCTTCGCCATGATCCGCGGCGGCCACATCGACCTCTGCGTGCTCGGGGCGATGGAGGTCAGCGAGCGCGGCGACCTCGCCAACTGGATGATCCCCGGCAAGAAGGTCAAGGGCATGGGCGGCGCCATGGACCTCGTCGCCGGCGCCCGCCGCGTCATCGTCTGCATGGAGCACAACAACAAGGACGGCGAGCCCAAGCTGGTCAAGACCTGCGCCCTCCCGCTCACCGGCAAGGGCGTCGTCCACGAGGTCGTCACCGACCTCGGCTACTTCAAGATCGGCCCCAAGGGCCTGGTCCTCGCCGAGATCGCCCCGGGCCACACGCTCGACGAGGTCCGCAGCCGCACCGGCTGCGACGTCCACGTCGAGGGCGAGCTCGCCACGGTCGCCGCGAACTGAACGTTTGGGCATGCTCGAAGCGACATGTCTTGAAGGACATGCTCTGTGGGCATGTCCATTTTTGCATCGCTTCCTCGGGGAGGTTGGCCCGAGCCGTCAGCGCCGGCTCATTGGCAGGCCTTCGCCAGCGCCTCGCACTCGCCCGCGGGCGGCGGGTTCGTGCTGCCCAAGATCTGCAATACGCACGCCTCGCAGTCGTCTTCGTCGGCCGCGCAGTCGAACATCGACCCGCAGGTGCTCTCGGCGCACTCCTGCAGGTCTTGCAGCTTGAGCATCTCCGCCTGCGACAGCTCGTCGAGGCAGTTGGTGAAGAGACACTCGTTCACGTCGTAGCCGGGTGGGGCCGGGTTTGGGACCTGGATCAGGCAGTGAACCATGCACTGCGCGCCATCGCGGCACGATAGGGACCCCTCGGCCCCGGTGGTCGTGATGTCCCCGGCCGTGGTGCTCGTGCCACCCGTGGTGCTCGTCGTCGGCGTGTCGGCCGTGGCCGCCTCGACCGTCGTCGTCCCGCCGTTCGCCGTCGTCGACGTGCCCCCCTCGGTGCTCGTCGCGGGCCCGGCCGTGTCGGACGAAGTGGTTTGCGACTCGCAGTCGCCGATGCAGTGTTCGTTCGACCCGCAGCCGGCGAGCGGCGCGAGCGCCAGGGACAGGAGATACGTCAAGCGGTGGGGAGCATGCGGCGTGTGTGCCCGCGGCGCCCCGCTTCCGTTCGCCGATTTTCGCTCGACGCCGAGTTTCGTGGGGGCGTGGGCGCGCGCGCGACCAGGACCTGGCCCCACGATCTGTCCTTCAGACCAGCCTCGCCGGCGCTCGGCGGCCCGCGCAGCTCGCGCCCGACCTTTAAACCCCGCCGTGGGAGCCTCTGCAGCCAGAGAGCGTTTTCGCGCCGGAGAAGTACGAAACTTTTCGTTGACACTACGAAAGCCATCGTACATCTTCTCGAGCGATGTCTCCGCCGCCTCGACCGACCGACGCCGAGCTGTCGATCTTGCGGGTGCTGTGGTCGACCGGGCCGGCCACCGTGCGCACCGTGTTCGAGGCGCTGCAGGCCGAGCGGCCCGTCAACTACACCACCGTCCTCAAGCTCCTGCAGATCATGACCGACAAGGGGCTCGTCACCCGCGACGAGTCCGCGCGCAGTCACATCTACGCCCCGGCGCAGGCCGAGGCCGAGACTCAGGGGTCGCTCGTGCGCGACCTGCTCGACAAGGCCTTCGCCGGCTCGACCTCTCGCCTCGTCATGCGCGCGCTCGCGGAGCGGCCGGCCAGCGCCGACGAGCTGGCGCAGCTGCGCGAGCTGCTGGCGCGGCTCGAACGAAAGGGCGAACCATGACCGCCGCGCTGGCCTTCCTCGGCGTCGTCGTCCTTCACGCCGCGTGGCTCGGCGTCGCCGCGGCCGCCGTCGCCGCCATCGCCCTGCGGCGCCTCGGCGCCTCGCGGTCGCGCGAGCGCTACGCCGTCGCCCTCGCGGCCCTGCTCGCGGTCGTGCCCGGCGCGCTGCTGTGCGCCCTCTACCCGCGCCTCGCGGCCGATCCCGCCGCGGTCTCACCCGGCCTCGTCGACCCCGGCGCCGTCGCGGCCGCTTCGGCCTATTCGCTCGCGCCCGCGACCCCGTGGATCGGCCTCCTCTGGGCCGGGGGCGTCGCCTGGGGCCTGCTCGGCCTGGCCGTCGCCTCCGCGCACCTCGGCCGGCTACGGCAGCGCGCCCGACCTCTGCCCGCCGCCCACGCCGAACGCCTCCTCGCACGCGCGCGCGAGCAGCTCGCGTACGCCGGCCCGGTCGACCTGGCGATCTCGCCGGACGTCGGCGTCCCCACCGTGCTCGGCTGGCGCCGCCCGCTGTGCGCCTTGCCGGCCGCGGCCCTCACCGCCTGGCCCGGCGACGACCTCGAGTGGCTGCTCGTCCACGAGCTCGCCCACGTCCGCCGCGCCGACATCGCCTGGGGCTGGGCCCAGAGCCTCGTCGACGTCGCGCTGTTCTTTCACCCCGCCGCGCGTTGGCTGTCGCGCCAGATCCGCCACGAGCGCGAGTGCTGCTGCGACGCCGCCGTGCTCGCCCGCCCCGACGCGCTCGTCCCCTACGTCCACGCCCTCACCCGCCTCGCCGCCGATCGCTCGGCGATCCGGCCCGCCCTGTCTGCCACCGGAGGAACCCTCGTGTCTCGCGTCGAACGCCTCGTCGATCCCACTGCCCCCATTCCGTCCTGCTCGCGCGGCCTCTGCCTCGCCCTCGTGCTCGGCGCCCTCGCCGGCGCCGGAACCCTCGCCGCCTGCGAGACCGAGGAGGAGGACGCCGCCCCCGCGCCGGCCCCCTCCGCCGTCGAGCAAGCCGTCGTCCCGCCCGCCGCGAGCGTCGCGCCGGTGAGCGAGTCCGCCGGCGACAAAGCTCCTCCCGCCGAGAAACCGCCGCCGAACGGCGCCGAAGACGACTACCCGATCCCCTTCATCGCTCCGCCGGAGCCGTCCCCGAGAGACACCGACTGCTGATCGTCCGGGCGCCCCGGTGATGGGATTGGGCCGTCGCCCGCGAGTGACCGGTGGGCTCGCTCGATCGCCGCCGAGGTCGAGGCGTCCCACTCGCTCACGGCGCCGCGCGCCTGGGCATTCGCGCGAGCCTTGGCTATCGTCGCGGCGATGACCGCCGACGCCCGTTTCGCCGAATTCCCCGTCGTCCGCCGCTGGCCGGTCGCGTGGGGCGACCAGGACATGTTCGCGCACGTCAACAACGTCGTCTATTTCCGCTGGTTCGAGTCGGTGCGGATCGCCTTCTTCGAAGCGATCGGCTGGACCCGGGGCGGCCACACCGGCGGCGTCGGCCCGATCCTGGCCTCGACCTCCTGCGTGTTCAAGGCGCCGCTCACCTACCCGGACACCGTCATCCTCGGCGCCCGGGCCGAGGACATCGGCGACGATCGCTTCACCATGCGCTATCGGGTCGTCAGCGAGCGCCTCGACCGTATCGCCGCCGAGGGCGAGGGTCGCATCGTCAGCTTCGACTACGACGCCGGCGTGAAGGCCCCGCTGCCCGCCGAGATCCGCGCGGCGCTCCTGGCCTCCCGGCCGTGATTCGCGGCCCCGTGCCCTGGGTGCGGGCGTGTCGCCGAATACGTCGTGCTACGCTGGGGCCTCGTGAAGTCCCCGGCGATCGTGCTCGCCCTCGCTCTCGCCGCGCCGCCGGTCCAGGGGCCCCGCGCGAACGCCGGGCGGACCCGGGAGCCGTCGACGCCCGCGAGAGGCGTACCTGCTCGATCGGACCTGACCCAAGATTTCTATCGATCGACCTCGCGCGCGCCGGACCTGTCCCGAAGTTCATCTCCACCGATTCTGCCCGGCGGCGCGTCGGACCCGCGCAATGGTTCTGCTGCGACGATTTCGCCGGGCGACTCGCCCGCCCCGCCCGGCGGCCCAGGCGACCTGTCCCAAGATGCATCTTCATCGACTTCGGGCAGCGCGCCGGCCGGGGCCGAGCTTTCCCCGGATTCATCCGCTTCGTTGGCGCGGCGGCCGAGTCCCGACCGGCGACCCCCGAGCTCGCGCCTGGGCCCGCTTTGCCTCCGCCCCTCGCGGCTCCCCTGGACGGAGGGTCGGCGGAGGGTCCTTCGCCGTTGCCGAGGTCGATCCCGGATTCAAAATGGATCGTCGACCCGGAGGATCCGCGCGACTGGTGGAACACGCGCGACCGCCGATTCCGCAGCGCGACGATCGGCCTCGGGGCGGTCAGCGGCGCCGCGTTCCTCGCCTCGGGCGGCTTTCTGATCGGCTCGTACATGACCGAAGGGGCAGCCGTGAAGACCGACGCCGGCGCGCGCGCCACCGCGGTGATCGGCGGGCTCACGCTGGCGGCCCTGGTCGGCGTCGGGACGGCGTGGGCCGTGTACCGCGTGCGCGGCTGGGAGGCGCCGCCGGTGGTGCGGGACTGGCCGCCGACCGATCCGCGGCTCGATCCGGGGTGGATCGAGCGCGATCGACAATTGCGCGCAGCGACCATCGGCGTCGGCGCCTTCGCCGGCATCATGTTGCTGAGCATGCCGGCGACCTACGGGATCTTCGCGGCCACGCACGAGCCCGGCCAATGCTCCGAACCGGACTCCTGCAACGCTCCGGTCTCGGCGGAGATGGCCGTCCTCTTCCTCCTCATCGCCGAGGGCGCCCTGCTCGGCGCCGGGGTGGTCGCGCTCACGGGCGTCGGCACGGCGTGGGGGGCTCACCGCAAGCCGCTGCGCCGCTGGAAGATGTCGCTGGCGCCGGGCGGGCTCGAGATCCGGTTCTGATCGGGCGCTGCGAGGCGACCGGCCGCAGCCATCGGCTGGCGCAGCTCGAGCCGGGCGCCTCCGCGAGCGCCCGGCTCGCGCTCGCGCTCACGATTGCACGTGGCTCGGCTCCATGAACAGCACCTCCCAGTGATGCCCGTCGAGGTCGTAGAACGAGCGGTAGTACATGAACCCGTAGTCCTTCGGCTCGCCGATCGCGCTCCCGCCGTTCTCGATCGCGGTCTTCACCAGGTGATCGACCTCGGCGCGGCTGCTGGCCGACAGCGCGAACAGACCCTCCAGGTGCGTGCGGGTGTCGCAGATCTCCCGCGACGTGAACTCCTTGAAGCGGTCCTCGGTCATCAGCATGAAGAAGGCCTCTTCGCTGACGATCATGCAGGTCGCCCTCTCGTCGGTGAACTGCGGGTTGAAGGAAAACCCGAGCTTGGTGAAGAAGTCGACGGTGCGCTTGAGCTCGCGGACGGGCAGGTTGACGAACAGCTTGCGAGAGTGGGTGACTGCCATGGTGGTTCCTCCTTGAAGGTTCTGAGACAGAAGACCGCGGTCGCTCCGTGGACTCATCGGTCGCTCGCAAAAAAGTTTAAAAAATCGAAAATTCCGGCGCGGTCCGCTCAGGGCTCGAGCGCCGGCGGCAGCCCGAAGCGCGGGAACAACGCCGCCGTGTCGAGGAACGAATTGAGGCCGACGATCTGGTCGCCGGCCGTCTCGAGCACGATGAGCGCCCACGCCTTGTGGCCGCCCGCGGGATCCGGCCGATACTGCCCGAACGCCAGCGAGCCCGAGGCCGCCGTGGGGACGAGCCGCGACCCCCGGCAGCCGGCGCCGCGCCCCGACAGCCAGGTGCGGATCGTCGGCAACCCGCGCAGCCACAGCGAGTACGGCGGCATCGACAGCGTCGCGTCCTGGTGGAGCAGGTTCGTCAGCGCGTCGATGTCGTAGCGCTCGAACGCGTCGACGAACCGCTCGAGCAGCTGCGATTGCGAGGCCGACAGCGGCGCGCGCCCGGGGCCGACGCCGCGGCTCGCCAGCGTCGCGCGGGCCCGCTGCAGCGCGCTGTTCACCGCCGCCACCGACGTCTCGAGGCTGCCCGCGACCTCGGCCGCCGGCCAGCCGAGCACCTCGGTGAGCAGCAGCACCGCCCGCTGCTTCGGCGGCAGGTGCTGCAGCGCCGCCACGAAGGCCAGGCGGATGCTCTCGCGCAGGCTGGCGCGCTCGTACGGGTCGGCGTCGGCCGGCAGCGCCTGGGCGTCGGGGATCGGCTCGACCCACTGCTCGCCGGGCAGCGACACCAGCACGTCGTCGACCGTGCCCATCGGCCCGAGCTCCATCGGCCGCGCCCGCCGCGAGCGCCGGCTCAGCGCGTCGAGGCACACGCGCGTGGCGATCCGGTACAGCCAGGTGCGCAGCGACGACCGGCCCTCGAAGCGGTCGAGCGCCCGCCAGGCCCGCACCAGCGTCTCTTGCACGGCGTCGTCGGCCTCGGCGGCCGAGCCGAGCATGCGGTAACAGTGGCCGGTGAGCGCGGCGCGGTGCTGCTCGAGATCGTTCGCCGTCGCGCGGGGGCTGGCGACATCCTTCATCGCCGCCGAGGTGTACCAGGCCCGCCGGCCCCGGAAAAGCGCCCAGAAGCCGCCGGCCCCGCTGCAACGCCGTAGCTCTTCGCCGGGCGACTCGACGGGCGCCGCGAGCCAGGTCGTCCCTGTCCCGACTCACGGGTCCGCGGAGCTGCGGCCAGCACCGCGGAGCGCCCTTGACGGCGCCGAGCCGTCGAGCTGGAGCCGGAGCGCCGCAGCTCGCACCCGACCTGGAGCTCCCGAGGAGCGCCGCGGACATGGGCTCGCAGCTCGCACGACCGGCCTCACGAGCCGATCCCCGACCGCTCCCCGAGACCCGGTCTGCGAGGGCTCTAGCGGCCTTCACGACTCGCCACCACCGGTCTCTCCGCTCCCCGACCGCGTCGCGGGGGCTCTCGCGGCCGGGCGAGCCCGAGCCGGCGTCGCGGACAGGTGTACCGCTCGCCGCGAACGGCCGAGCCCGCTCTGTCCGTTCCATCCCTCGACCACGGCGGGCTCGGAGCAGCCGAGCCGCCTCGGGCCGCGACCTCCCCTCCTCGGCGCCTCGTCGACCGCGCACATGTCTCTCGGGACATCCCCTCGCCCTCGACGCTGACCTGTCCTTCGAGACATCCAGCCCTCGCGCGCCGGCGCGCCCCGGGCGCAGCGCGCGGGGGCGCTCGGCCACGGGGCCGGCCCGAGGTCTGCGCTTCGGGGCCGCCTGCACCGGCCAGGGCTGACCGCCGGGGGCGGCCCGGCTAGAGTGCTCGCATGCGTCCGATTGGCTTACTGCTGTGTGTCTCGGCCTGCACCCTCGACAACCCGGCCTTCTTCGTGACCGACACCGAGGTCGGCAGCGCGAGCGGCAACACGAGCGGCGACCCGACCCGACCGACGAGCACGACGAGCGCGGCGACCAGCGCGACCAGCGACCCGACATCGACGAGCGCCACCACCGACCAGGCCACCACCGACCAGGCCACCACCGCGAACGTCAGCGACAGCGACGTCACCACCGACCCGTCGGCCGGCTCGACCACCACCACCGACGCGACCACGAGCACCACCGACCCGCAGCCGATGACCGCGTCCACCACCGACTCGAGCGGCATCGACACCGACCCCGTGCCGTGCGGCTTCATCGACTTCATCGGCCCGCAGCTCCCGCTGCAGGTCTTGCCCGGGAACGTGCAGCCGAGCACGGGCGAGTGCATGGGCTGGGCGGGGAAGGAGTACGCCGGCAAGCTCGAGGTCATCCCCGGCAGCGTCAAGATCCACGAAGACGAGGACTGCCCCTCGATCAACCTCCCCGACGACGGCTTCGCCTTCCCGATGTCCCTGGCCGCCACCCCGGTGGGCGACGATCAGTGCGTCAAGCTCCGCTTCTCCGTCCACCCCGACGCCGACAAGTGCACGGTCTCCGCCTTCGCCGTCACCCAGGGCGCTCCTGTCCTTGTGGGCAGCTTCGGCCGGTCGATGTTCGGACCCGAGGTGCCGTTCCAGCTCGGCTTCCATCCGACCGGCGTCTGCGGCGCCTGTAACGGCTGCTGCGGCCCGGCCCCCGACCCCGACGTCTACACCTTCGAGGTGCCGAACCACTCGGTCCCCGAGGGCCAGAAGCTCGAGCTCGACGTCAACGGCAAGGCGCACCTGTTCCACAACCTGCGCTCGCACATCCACGGGCCCGACTGCCAGAACGAGGAGCTCACGGTCTCGGAGTGGCAGCACTTCGACTGGGTGACGATCCGCCTCGAGTGAGGCACGGGCCCGCGGCGCGCCGGCGCGCCGCGGAGCCGCTGGCGCGTCAATCGATCGGGTGCATCGCCCCGCGGATGGTCTGATGCACCACCTGCGCGCCGACCTCGAGCCGGCGGGCGATGTCCTCCATCACGTGCAGCTCTTCCTCGCTGACCGAGCCGTCGGCGGCGGCGACGATCGTCAGGTGCTGCACGAGCTGGGCGCGGTTGCGCAGCGGCACCTCGAGCGCGGCCTGGATCCGCCCGTCGAGGTCGCCGAGCAGCTTGGGGATGTCGGTCGGCTCGTCGGCGTGGTCCGAGCCGAGCAGTCGCCCGAGCGCCTCGAGCTCGGCCGGCTCGACCCCGCCCGACGCGGCCGCGACCGCCAGGCCCGCGGTGTAGAGCAGCCGCCGCAGCGTGTCCGACGTCTGGTTCTTCTCCTCGAGGTACGACGGCTCCATCAGCTGCAGGTCGCGCTCGATCACCTGCTCGACGTCCTCGAGCTGCCACGCGCTGTCGGTGCTGCGGCCGAGCGCCTCGAGGTACGGCTCCGAGCGGCTGAACGCCCACACCGCGCGCACCCGCACAGGGTTGTACGGGTGCGTGCTGAAGCAGTCGAGGGTGTCCTCGTCGTACTCCTTCTCGCGCGCCTCCGGGGCCGAGGCCAGGCTCTCGACCTGGCGGGCGAAGGTCGCCAGGTCGGGCCGCACCCGCTCGCTGGCCATGCCGCTGGCGAGCTTGAAGAAGCCGCTGGCCGCCGCCTCCGGGTCGCCCGCGCACAGCAGGCCGATGCGGTCGGCCGACAGCTCGGCGCTGCGGCACCACGCGTACAGCCGCAGCGACGTCGGCCGCGAGACGAACGGGATCCCCAGCTCCTCGACCGTCGCCGTGATCGGCATCGGCAGGCCGTAGTGGTCGAACACCGCGTGCCCGAGCTCGTGGCCGATCACGAACCGCAGCTCGGCCGGCGTGAACGCCTCGAGCAGCCGGCTCGACAGCGTCAAGATCGTCGGGCCCTTGACCTCGCGGTAGCAGGTCGCGTTGAACTGGTGCTCGGGGGTCACGTAGACCTCGACCGGCGAGTCGTAGCCGAGCATCTCCTTGCACTGCGCCACGGTGTCGGCGATCTCCGGCGACATCGACCGCGTCAGCCGCAGCGTCGAGCTCAGCAGGTTGCGCCGGTAACCGTAGCCCTTGCCGCCGCGCCACTCGCGGAGCTTGGCCAGGGCCTTCTTCACCCCAAAGTCCTGCATCACCTCGTCGCGCAGCTGCTGCTCGCGCCGGACCTGGAACTGCCGCGGATCAATGCGCATCACTTCACCTCTCGCGTCGCACCTGTCTGCACGAACGGCGCGCGCCGCCCCGGACCGCCGAGCGGCACCGGGTCGGCGCGCCACGCTACCCGCTCACGCTCTCACGCGCGGGCATACTTGAGCGTCAACACCTCGAGGATCTTGGTCGCCAGGCTGTCCTCGACGTTGAGCACGCGCTGCATCGCCTCGAGCATCGCGTCCTCGGCCTCGTCGACGTCGCCGCTCGACATCGCGATGTCGGCCGCCAGCAGGTACGCCTTGTTCTTGACCAGCTGCGACGACAGATCGCCGAGCGCCTTGACCGAGTCCTTGAGCGAGGGGAAGCGCTTCAGGATCTTCACCGCCTCCTGGTACACCTCGCCGAAATCCTTGCCCTCGAACTCGGGCAGCTGGGCGAAGTAGCTCTCGACGGTGGGCAGCTCGGCCTCGTCGAAGCTCCCGTCGGCGCCGCACATCAGCAGCATCCCGTGGAGGAGCAGGGCGTCGTCGGTGGGCTTCTTCTGCGGCGTCACTTTGCCGGTCAGTTTGGACAGCAGACCCATGAAATAGTCACTCCTTGATCCCGCAGTCGCGGGCGCAGGAAGTGTCGGCGAGGCGACCGCCGCGTACAAGGGTCAACCGGTGCGGCCGCCCCGCCCCCGGCCAACCTCTGGAACAACGTTCAAATGGACGATGCGAGGCCTCGGGTGACTGGGCCCCGGCTGGCGCGGCAGCCGTGCTCACGGCCGCCCGCGAGGAGCAGAGCGACCCGCCGTAGAACCGCGTACCGGCGAGACCTGGGCCCGACTTCTGCACACACAACGACCCTCCGCCGGGGCGCAGATCTCGCCCGCGGACGAAGGTCCGCGGCCCGACCCGCTGCCGGACCGAGGAGCGCCCGCAGCCGAGCGCCGCCTCGCCGGCCCAGGCAGACGAGCCCGCGAGCCGCCGCGCCTCCCCCGAGCGGCGAGCCGCCCACACGCCCCTCCACGCGCCCTCGCGGTCGGCGCGGCGACCCCGACGCCGCGCGAGTCGGCTCGCGCCGCGCGGACCTGTCGCCGACGACAGACCTACGCCGCGAGCCGACGCAGCCGCGCTTCACGACCTGTCCTTCGTGACATCTCGGCGCCCCGCGCCGTGACATGTCCCAGAAGCCAGCGAAGGGTCCGAGGCGGATCGGCCACCGCCCCGGCCGCTCTACATGACCTTTAGGACAGGTCGCGAAGGCTCGCGGAGAGCAGGACGCGAGCTCCCCGGCCCAGCCCGCTCCGGGCCGTCGACAGCATCGAGGTCGCGCTCGCCCGCGCGACGAGCCGCGCCGGGCGGCGCCGCGAGATGAAAATGTCGCGCGCATCACAACCTCGCCGCGCTCGACCGGCGGTAGGACCGCAGGACCGACGGGAGACAAACACAACGTCGTTCACGGCCGCGGACGAGCGCTCGCTGCCGGCGTGCTTGTGCCCTCCCGAAGCTCGCGCAACCTCGGGTGCCCTCGCCTTCGCCGGGAGTGAGAACCATGTCCACCGCCGAAATCTCTGACAACAAGTGGGAACTCGAAGCGTCCAGGCCGCCGATCGCCACGACCACCGGGATCCTCCAGATCGTCGTGGTCGCCGTCTTCGCCGGCCTGTTCGTGTGGATGCTGTCCTTCACCCTGGCGGGCATCTTCGGCGCCAAGCGCGACACCCTCGCCGATCAGTACGGTCGCCTCACCGTCGACGGCAAGCCGGCCGCCGTGCCCGCCCCCCGGTGACGCGCGCGGGCGGCTCCCATGGTCCATCACGGGGGTCGCCGGTCTCCGGCGACCCGCTTGATGTCCCCGAGGACATTTCTCTTAAAACCTGTCGCGAGGAACAGCTCAGAAGCGCAGCCCGAGCTGCAGCCCGCCGCCGGCGCGGGTGAGCAGCGGCCCGCCGGTCCACTCGACGCGGCGCCGCGCCGCCAGCTCGTAGTAGTGGGTCACCGCCTGATCGCGCCGGGTCTGGCGCAGCGCCAGGCCGCCGAGGATCGCCGCGGTGATCGACAGCGCCACGCCGGTCCCGAGCGCGACCGCTCCGCCGATGTCGTTGTCGCGGTGGCCGAACGCGGTCGGCTTGTCCGACGGGGTGATCCCGATGAGCAGCGCGCCGGCAGCGACGCCGGCGATGCCGAGCGCGGTGAGCACCATCGCCGGCGCGCGCAGCCGTCGGCGCCGCGACTCGACCTGGGAGGCCTCGCTGGCCTGGGCGTACAGCGCGTCGATCCGCCGCTCCAGCGCCAGGCGGTCCTCCACCGTCGGCTCGAGCTCGACGACGTACGCCAGGTCCTGCGCCTCGGCCCGCAAGAACGCCGCGCTCGGGGCATGAGCCGCCGACAGCCGGCCGTAGACCTGCGCCCGCAGGCGGTAGGCCGAGGCCCAGCCCGGCGCCGCCGCCAGCACGAAGTTCAGCTCCGTCAGCGCCTCGTCGAACTGCCCGGCCGCGAGCGCCTGCTCGGCCCGCGCGTAGGCCTGCTGGACCTCCTCGTGCTCGTACGCCGCCGTCTCGGTCGGCGCCGTCGGGACCTCGGCCGGTCGGTCCTCCGACGCGAGGACCGCGGGCTCGGCCGCCGCCGTGGGGCCCCCCGGCACCGTCGCCGGCTCCGACGCCCGCACCGGCGTCGCCAGCGAGCACGCCAGCGACACGGCGACCAGATGCGAGAGCAGGCGGCCCATGGACGAGGGCAGCCTACCCCGACCCCCGTGTCCGCGGTCGCCTCCGGCGAGCGAGAGAAACCCAACACCTCCCGCGCCATCCGCGCCACGAGGCCGAGATCGCGCCATCCATTTCGGCTATTTCATCGGCCGCGGGCAAATCACCGGCCTAGCCTGCCACCCCGTGAAACGCCTGGTTAACGCCTCCCTCCCCTTGGCGACGCTCCTCCTGCTCGCCTGTTCGCCGGCCGCTCCGACCACCGCCGCGGCCGTCGAGCAGACCCCGGGCGCTCCGCTGGCCGACCCCGACATCCGCCACGTCACGGTGCCCGAGCGGTCGCAGGCGTACGTGAAGATCGAGCAGGCGGTCCTCGAGCCCGAGCACGCGGCGATCCGGGCGCCCGCGCGGGTCGCCTTCCGCGACGGCCCGTCTCCACCGTCGGCGCTCCCGCCCCTGGCCGCGTCATCAAGCTGCTGGTCGAGGCCGGCGAGAAATTCGAGGCCGGCGCGCCGCTCGTCACCATCGCCAGCCCCGAGGCCTCGGAGTACGCGATGGACCTCGCGCGCGCCCGCATCGAGGTCGACGCCGCCCACGACGCCGTGACCCGCCAGGAGGAGATGGCCAGGACCGGCGTCGGCCGCGAGGTCGAGCGGATCGCCGCCAAGCACCGGCTCGCCGAGTCGAAGGCCGCGCTGGCCCACGCGCAGAAGGCCGTCAGCAGGCTGGGCCCCAACTCCGGCGGCATGGTCACCGTCACCGCCCCGATCGCCGGCACGATCCTCCGCCGCATGACCACCGTCGGCGCGCAGGTCGAGCCCGGCGGCGACCCGCTGCTCGAGATCGGCAACCCCGAGGCGCTGTGGGTGGTCGCCGAGGTGTTCTGCGCCGGGCCCCCGTGTATGTCGGCATCGACGCCGCGATCACCGGCCTCACCCCCGGCAGCTCGTCCACGAGGGCTCGAAGGTCTCGCTCGAGTTCGCCGCCGCCCGGGCATCGTGGAGGGCACGTCGAGGGCATCGGCGTGCTCGTCGACGGCGAGCGGATGGTCCGCCGAGCTCGGCAGACGACGTCACCCGTGTAAGGTTCGCAGTCGCCGCGACACCAGTGACTGCGGAGGCTACACATGAGCGACTTCTTCGACTTCTACGGCAACGGCGTCCCGTTCACCCACTTCGTGAGTCTCGGCCTCGGCGTGGCTGCGGCCGCGCTAATCTTGCACGGACGCACTCGCGGCCACGAGGCGGGGCGCGCGTCGGCCTGGCTGCTGGTCTGCGATCGCGCCCTGCTCGCCTGCTCGGGTCTCGGCGTGCTCGGGGTGGCGTTCGCGGCGATCGAGGCCAGCGCGGTGCTGCGGACCGTGCCTCCGGACAAGGTTCTGGAGCCGGCCCTCCGCGTGCTGGGACTGATGGTGATCCCGCTAGCCTGGTCGTTGCTGGGCACGTTTCCGCTTTGGATCATCAGCACGGTGTTCCGCTTCCAGCAGACTCGCACCGGGGCGGGCTGAGCGCCGGCGATCGAGGGCCTCTCTCCGCCGGGCGCCGTCAGCCTCGCGGCGAACCCGCACGCGAAATCCGGCCGAGCACCTGTAAGGTTTCTGCGGGCCTCGGCACCAGACAGGGCGCATGACCGAACTGCTCGGCACCTCGGTTCTGTGGATCATGATCACCCTCGGGGTGATCGGTCTGGTCGCCCTGCCGACGTTGCGGGCCGTGCCGATGCTCGTGTCCGGAGTGCGCCTGGCCGTCCGCATGTTCGACGCCCGCGCCGGAACCCGCTCGCTCGCAGCTGTGCCGGAGCGGCCGCTGGAGCTGATCGGCCTGTCCCCGGGGCTCGCGGACCTGGCCCGGCAGACGCGTCAACTGGCACACGAACTCCATCGTCACCATAAACTGGCCGCGACCTGGCCGTCGGCCGGTGCCGCCGAGGGGCCGAGCTTCTGGAGCTCGTTCGTCGGCGTGGACAAATTCGGCGCGCAGATCGAAGCGACGCGCGAAATTTGGGAATGGCTGCGCAGCGTCGAGCGACTCTCGCCGGGCGAGCGTGAGCAGCTCGCGGGCCTCGGCGTGGAGGCCGACGCCGTCCGCGAGCTGTTGCTCAACGAGCAGGCCCCGCTCGACCAGATGCGCGCGCTCGCCGGATTGCTGTGGAGCATCGACGGGCGGCTGACCGGAGGACTATCCGGCTACCGCGGCAGCAACGCCCGCGGCGTGGGACCCGGAGGGACGGTCCGCTCGACCCCAGGCGGGGTGGAGGAGGAGGACGAGCGCGGCGACGAATTGCGGGAGCGTCGGCGACGCTGGGCCGAGCTGATCGAGCACCACAGCGCCGGCATTTCGCGCATGGCCGGTCGCTACACCCGCGGCCGCTGCGAGCGGGAAGATCTCGAGCAAGACATCTCGCTCGCCCCGTGGCAGGCGCTGCCGGGCTTTCGCGGCGAGTCGTCGCTTAAAACGTTCGTCCTGCGGGTGGCGCGGTACTGCTGCTATCGCTACCTGCGCCGACGAGGTCGCGCACAGGTCGATCCGCTCGTCGGCGAGCTCGACGATCCGAGCGCGTGCATTGAGTCGTGGCTGAGCGAGATCGACGATCGCGCCCGGCTCGAGCGAGCGCTCGCGCGGCTGCCTGAAAGCCTGGAGTCGACGCTGGTACTGCGGCTCGAGGGCAAGACCTGCGCCGAAATCGCCGCGGCGCTCGGCATCTCGGAGCAGAACGTGTCGGTACGGCTGAATCGCGCACGGCAGCGACTCGTGCGGCAATTGGCTGCCGCGTGAAGTGCATCGGAACAGCTTATGGAAGCCAACAACGCGGCATCTCCCGCATCGACCTCGAACTGCTCGCCCGCAAAGGTCAAGATGGAGTTGACGATCGCGCTGCGCGCCGACCGGCGAGCACGGAGTCGAGGCCGGCGGGCGCGATTCACCCGCGGCGCATCGATGCGCCAACGATCTGCTCGATCCACCGCACCGCCGTCGCCACGCCTTGCTCGGCGCGGGCACACACCCATTGCCTCAGCGGCGGCGGCGATGCCCGCGAGCTCGACCTGCTGCGCCAATTTACTGCCAGACCGCCGCTTACGGGCACTTCGGGCGCACCGAGCCCGGCTTTACCCGGGAGCGGACGGACCGAGCCGAGGCGCTGCGCGAGGCAGCTCGCTGAGGGGCTGGAGGACCGGACCGTGACGCCGCTCCATTCGGCCGAGGCCCGCAACCGCCTGCTCACGCGCAGGGCCGAGCTCGAGCGTGCGAGCGAGCTGTCGCTCAAGACGCGCCGTCCGGTCGAGCTCGACCAGCAGAGCGTCGGTCGGCTCTCGCGCGTCGACGCGATGCAGCACCAGGCCCTCGCGCAGGCCGCCGAACGCAAGCGCGTGGTCGAGCTGCAACGCATCGACGCGGCGCTGCTGCGGCTCGAGCGCGGGGAGTACGGCGAGTGCGTGGGGTGTGGCGAGGAGATTGCGGCAGCGCGGCTCGAGCTCGATCCCGCGGCGACCTCGTGCATCGCTTGCGCGCGCGAGGCGGCAACCCGCTGAAGGTGCGACAAGACGTCGCTATGGACTTCGACGGCGAGGACTCTCCGCGACTCGCGCTTCGAGCGGTCGAGCATGGCCGCTGCAGCGAGACCCGAAGGACCGGCGCGAGGACCATCACCGCTCCCGCGCATGGTGAACCGGAGCGAGGCCATCTATAGTCTCGCGAGTGCCCGACGCACCGTCGATTCGCTGGTTCCCAGGCTACACCGTCGTCGCCGTCGCCGCGGTGGCATCGATCGCCTCGGCGCCGGGACAGACCTTCCTGCTCTCGCAGCTCAACGCCCCGCTCCGTGCGACGTTCGACATCGGCGAATTGGCGCTCAACGGCGCCTATACGCTCGCCACGCTGACCGCGGCCCTGCCGCTGGTCGTGATCGGCCAGTGGACGGACCGGCTCGGGCCCCGCCACATGCTCGCCGTGTCGGGCGCGGCCGCTGGCCTCGCGTGCCTCGTCATGAGCAGCGCCGTCAATTTGCTGACCGTGTTTCTCGGCTTCTTCGCGCTCCGATTGTTCACCGCTGGCACGTTGTCAGTGGTCAGCCAGCACGCGCTAGCGATGTGGTTCCACCGGCGCCTCGGATCGATCCACGGCGTCATGCAGGTCGCGGTGTTCGGCGTGTGGGTGCTGGCGCCGCAGCTCGCGCTGTACCTGATCGAAACCATCGGCTGGCGGCAGACCTACGGCCTGTTCGGCGTGATGATCGCCGTCGCCGTGATCCCGGCCGCGTACCTATTGGTCAAGAACCGCCCGGAAGACGTCGGCCATGCGCTTGACGGCGATCGACCTGCACCGGAGGCTGCGACCGCCGGAGCGGCCGCGCTGTCCTCGGAGCCTGGCTTCACCCTGGCCGAGGCCATGCGCACGCGCTCCTACTGGACGCTGGTCGCCGCCACCTTCGTTCCACCGCTGATCGGCACCGCGATGATCTTCGACATCCAGCCAATCCTCGCTGAACGCGCTCTCACGCCGGCCGACGCCGCCGTCGCCGTCAGCGCGTGGAGTGGCATCATGGGTGCCTGGGCCCTGCCTGCCGGCATGCTTGCCGACCGGGTGAGCCCGCGTCGGCTGCTCCCCGTCGCCATGGCTGTGCTCGCGCTGTCGAGCCTGTCCTTTGCGGTCGTCTCGTCGCGGTTCACGGCAGTCCTCGCCATTGTTTCGCTGGGCGTCGGCAATTCGACCGTCGCCGCCTGCGCCTCCACGGCACTCGCGCGTTACTTCGGCAGGCGCCACCACGGGGCGATCCGCAGCTCGGTGACCCGCATCGCGGTCATCGGCACCGGCCTCGGCACGCTGGTGACGGGCGTCAGCTTCGAGCTCACGCGCTCCTACCTGCCTGCCCTCATCATATTCGCGTCCATGTGCCTACCCGTCCTCGTGCTCGCGCTCTCAGCACGCCCACCCGAAGCCCCGTCCGCGAGGCATGAACAGGTCGCCGACCCTGCGGCCGGCTGAGCTGGCGAGGCGAGGCGAGCGGGGGGCGCCCTGCGGCGGCGGTCGACGGGCGAGCGCGGCGACGAGTACGCCGCCGCGCGCTTGCATGTCTAAAAAGACAGGTCTCCATCGGCGCCTGGGAGCGCACCCAGGAGATACGCCTTGCGGAGCCTCACGCGTCCGCGGGTGCGTCGGCGAGCATGTTCAGGCGGACCCGCGCGCGGCGGCGTCCGGATCGGTGAGGAGCCGCGCCGGCCAGTAGGCCAGCGCCTTGGTGCCGAAGCGGATGTGGGCGAGGTGCGGCAGGTCGGCGCGCAGGAGCGGCTCGACGTAGCGCCGCAGCACGCTCGCGCGCATGACCAGCGGGTCGCCGCCGGTGAACAGCACGTCGCTGACCTCGCGGTGGCGCGCGAGGTAGTCGACCAGCGTCTCGGCCTCGCGGGCCGCGAACTTGAGGTCGTCGAGGCCGACGAACTGGGCCCAGCGGAAGCAGTAGGTGCAGTACGCGTGGCAGGTCTGACCCTGCGCCGGGAAGAACAGCGCCGTCGGGCGGTACTTGTGCTGCAGCCCGCGCCGCTCCACCCCGACCTCGAGCGGCACGTTGAGGTCAATCTGACCGGCGGGGTGCGGATTCATCGCCATCTGGATCGTCCGCGCGCGCGCCTGCAGATCTCTTCGACCCGTGCGAGAGATTGTCTCTGCACACGGGGACACGCTCGACGTCGAGTGCAGCATCGAGGCGGGGACTGTTTTTGCGTCGAGCTGGCACGGAGCGCGCCTCCCACGGCAAGCCTGGAGGGCTGAAGTACTGGCGCCTCGCTCTCTCACCTGTCTCCGAAGTCAGATAAAGAGCCGTTAACAACGGCGCCGCTCCGCAAGCCGCCGGGCGCCGCGTCTCGATCGGCGCCCTTCCATTCTGCATGCTTGTTCGGAAGTCATGGCCCTTGCGTCCTCGCTCTTCCACCGGCTCCGAAAGCTCTTTTTCGGCACCCTGATGGTGCTCGCGGGGCTCGCGCTGCTCGGCGCGAGTTACCAGCAGATCGGACAAGCGCTGGATCGCCACGCCGTGCATGCGCCTGGCCGCCACGTCACCGTGAACAATGTCTCGATGCACCTTTACTGCACTGGCGAGGGCGGGCCGACCGTCATCCTCGAAGCCGGGGCGTTCGGCTTCGCCCAGGCGTGGGCGTGGATCCAGCCGAAGGTGGCCGAACACACCCGCGTCTGCTCGTACGACCGCGCCGGGCTCGGTTGGAGCGAAGATGCAACCCCTCACGACGGCGTCGCCGCGGCCAGGCGTCTGCACACGCTCCTGCGGAACGCCGGTGAGCACGGACCGTATGTCCTCGTCGGCCACTCGCTCGGAGGCCCGCTGATCCGGATCTTCGCCACCCATTACCCCGACGACGTGGTCGCGCTCGGCTTCATCGAGCCGTCACACCCCGATCAGCTGGAACGGTTCCCGCCCGAGGCCCGCGAGGCGCACGAGCGCGTCGTCAGGGTGCTGTCGGTCGCCGCGGAGCTGACGTACGTCGGCCTCCTGCGGTTGGCAAACCCGCTCGGACGACTCCACGCTGGGTTGCCCGCCGACGACTACCGAGCCGGGTGCATGTTCACCTCGGCGGCGACGCACGTGCGAGCCTCGCAGAAGGAGTTCGCCGCCTGGGACACGACCATGGCCGCCGCGCGGTCCAACATCTCCCTCGGCGAACGGCCGGTCGTCGTCGTCAGCGGGACGGAGCCGATGGAAGGAATGACCGCCGACATCCTCGCGCTGAATCACCAGTTGCACGCGGAGATGGCGGGCCTCTCCAAGCACGGCAGGCACGTGACGATCGAGGGGGCGAGCCACATGTCGCTGCTCACGCGGCGAGAACACGCCGAACAGGTCGCGCAACTCTTGAACGAGCTCGTTGACAGCGTCGCACGTTGAGGGGTTCAGTCACCCGCAGCCTCCGCCGCAGCGCCGAGCGACGGGCCTTGATGTCGAATGTGGAGGTTCGGCCCGTCCGCCCCGATGTCGTCGAGCTCAGGCGCGAACGGCCCGGGCTGGGTCGCGCCGAAGAACAGCCCGGTGACATCGAATGGCTCGGGGAGCGGCCGATGGCGATCTCCCTGCACAGCGGCGCGTCGCCGAGCTGCTCCCCGAGGCGTGCAACCGACAGAAGATAGCCCCCGTCAGCTCACCAGACTCGAGGCCAGCCGGGCGACGGGGTGGCTCGCCGCATGGCGTCGGAACTCGGTCGCGCAGTGCGAGGAGAATACGCTCACGTCACGCGAGTGGTCGCGAACGAGCTCTCGCAGGCGGCCCTGGTTGGCGACGCGGGCCGCGTTGTCCGCTGACCGGAGTCGCTGGAAGAGTGCCAGTCCGAACGGGCTGCGGGGCGCCACCGGGTCGATCTCTCGGTGGTTGAAATACGCGTCTCCCGCGTGGAGCAGCCAGCCACCGTCCGTCTTCACCGCGATCCCGCAGTGCCCTTCCGAGTGGCCCACGAGCGGCACGAGCAGCACGTCGTCGCCGAGGCCCGGGAGTGGGCGCACGGCCTCGAAGCCGAACCAGCGCTCGCCGTTCACCGCATGGGGGGTCCAGCGCGGCCCGTGCGCCCACTGCTGCGGCCGATAGCCGAACTTCTTGCTGCGGCCGACGGGTTGCATCGCCGCCGCGAACTCGTCGCGGAAGACGTGCACCTCGGCGGCGGGGAAGTCCGACAGGCCGCCGACATGATCGAGGTCCAGGTGCGTGGGAATGATGTGGCGCACATCTTCGCGCTTGAAACCTAGCCGCTCGACCTGAGCCACGGCGGTCTCTCGCGGATCGAGCCGGGGCGCGTTGCGCCGGATGAACCCAGGTCCCAGGCGGCGCGGATCCTGGATGTCGTGCGTGCCAAGCCCCGTGTCGACCAGGACGAGGCCCTGCTCCGTCTCCAGCACCAGGCAGTGGCACACGAGCTGGGCGCGCGCGAAAAGGCTCCCCTCTCCCAGGACGAAGCGCGCGCTGGCGGGGCACAGAGTTCCGCAGTTGAGGTGATGAACCCGCATGGTCAGCTCCCCGCCCGGACGCGACGGGCATGTGTGATTTTCATGCGCCTCAAAGTAGACGTGCCCGGTGGGGAGCGATTGGAGAAATCGGCCATCCGCGGGCAGGCCCACGCCGCTGCGGGTTGAAGCCGCTGCAGCGATGCCCCATGCTTGGGCCGTGACTGTCTCGGCCATCCACCTCGAGCCGAGGCGCGAGCTGTCGCGCTTCGTGGAGTCGTTCTGTACTGCCTCGGCTGGCCCGCAACGGGCCTGAGTTTTGGTAGAGGAGAGGCGTGGCCAGGAGGCCCGCATGAAGAAGCAAGAACGCCGACACTTCACCCCCGAGCAGAAATCCAAGATCCTGCGAGAGCACCACCTCGACAAGGTGCCCGTGTCGGACCTGTGCGAGAAGTACAAGCTGCAGCCCAGCGTGTTCTACGGCTGGCAGCGGGCGCTATTTGAGCGCGCGCCGCAGGTGTTCGTCGAATCTCGCACGACGCCGGCGGAGACGGTCAAGCGCGAGCTCGGCGAGAAGGTGGAGCACCTCGAGGCGAAGCTGGTCAAGAAGGACGCGGTGATCGCCGAGCTGTCGGAGGCGCTGGTTGACCTAAAAAAAGAGCTTGGGGAGCTCTGAACGGCCGCTGGGTGCCCCATGAGACGCGGGACGAGGTGATCGACTTCGTCACCGACTGGTCGGAGAAGACCGAGCTGGCGCCGGCCCGCTTCGCGGGGTGGCTGGGGATCCAGCGGTCGCAGCTGACGCGCTGGCGCGAGCGGTACGGCAAGGCCAACGAGCACAACGGGAAGATCCCGCGCGACCACTGGATCCTCGACGCCGAGCGCCAGGCGATCCTCGACTTCTTCGACAAGCACCCACTCGAGGGCTACCGACGGCTGACCTACATGATGCTCGACCAGGACATCGTCGCCGTCAGCCCGGCGACCGTCTACCGAGTCCTGAGCGCCGCTGGCCGCCTCGATCGCTGGCAGCGCGGTCCTTCGAAGAAGGGCACTGGCTTCCAGCAGCCTGACGGCCCGCACCGCCACTGGCACGTCGACATCGCCTACATCAACCTCGCCGGCACGTTCTACTACCTGTGCAGCGTGCTCGACGGCTACAGCCGTTACATCGTCCACTGGGATCTCCGCGAGTCGATGACCGAACGAGACGTCGAGTGCATCCTGCAGCGCGCCCGGGAGCTGTTCCCCGGGGCGCGGCCCCGCATCGTCACCGACAACGGCCCCCAGTTCATCGCCCGCGATTTCAAGGAGTTCATCCGCGTCGCCGGCATGACCCACGTCCGGATCTCACCCGGCTACCCGCAGTCCAACGGCAAGCTCGAACGCTGGCACAAAACCTTCAAGTCCACGGCCTTACGGCCCGCAGCGCCATCGACGATCGACGAGGCCCGTCGCGTCACCGCCGACTTCGTCGAGCACTACAACGCCCGCCGCCTCCACAGTGCCATCGGCTACATTGCGCCGGTCGACAAGCTCGCCGGCCGCGAAGCTGCGATCTTCGTCGAACGCGACCGCAAACTCGAGGCCGCTCGAGAGCTCCGCCGTCAACGCCGAGAACTTGCTCGCCGACACCAAACCCACCATCATCCCAACCAGACCTGCCCACCCGCAAGTCCGTAAGCCGCACCTCCCTCGGTTGCATTCACGCTGAGCCAATACAGTTCCGGGTTGCCTCGGGCGGACCCGACGGGGGCTCGCACGTTCGGCTGCCGGACGGTCAGGTGGATCTGGTGGTCCGCTTCTCGTCCATCCACGCCATCGGCACACGCTTGAGCGCGCTGCGAAAGCCCGCCGACCTCGTGCCGCCGCGGACGCTCATCGTCCGCTTCAAGCCCGGGGGCGCCTACCCGTTCTTCGGCGTGCCGATGTCCGAGCTCACCGATCGCGTCGTGCCCCTCGACTCGCTCTGGGGCGGCGACTGCCGGCGCCTGTGCGAGAGGCTCGCGGAGGCCCCCACGGTGGCCGCGAGGGTCGACATCGTCGAAGAAGCGCTCACGAAACGCCTCCAGGACGGTGAGGTGTTCGAGCCTGCGAGCGCGTATCTCGTGCGGCGCGCCGTCCGGCTCGTCACCCAGGCGCCGGAGCTGCCGCGCGTCGACGCCCTCGCGCGCGCGCTGGATATCAGCACCCGGCACCTTCGCCGGGCCTTCGAGGAGGTGGTCGGCCTCGGCCCCAAGGAGTTCGCGCGCCTCGTACGGTTCCAGCGCGCGGTGCGGGCGTGGCGGCGAGCCACCACGTCCGACTGGGGCGCCATCGCGGTGGCAACCGGCTATTACGACCAGTCCCACCTCATCACCGAGTTCAAGGCGCTGACGGGAGCCACTCCCCGCGCGCTCCTGCGTTCCGGTCCCCGCGCGGACACGCAAGCGTCCACGCCCTCGCTTCCTATTCTAGTGACTGAGGGTGCGCAAGCGCTCGAGTAGCAAGGCGCGAAGGGCTGGCGAGGGCCAGGGGTTGGACTCGGCGCTCGGCGCGTGGCGAGACCCACCGGTGGCAGCATGATGCCTGAGCCCGCTGCGGCCTTGGCGCCCAAGGTCTGGCCGCGCCAGCGGCCTCGAGCATCACTGCCCGACGATGCATACACGAAAGACACTGCACAATTTTTTCTTGTCAGCCGTCGCGGCTCCCACGATATAGTTCTCAGGCAAGGGTGCACCGGCGTTCGGTTCGTCGGGAGCAGGATTTAGCTCACTTAATTGTCGAGTGAGTGTTGAAATGGTCGGGCCGCCATTTCGCATGCCGCCGTGTGCGGCTGCGGAGGCGAACCCGTGCAACAACAGAATATCCCCGACCACGCACCTGCTCCGGCGGGCTGCGCACTCCGACTGTTTTGGATGCTCATCGGCAACGCGATTGTCTACGCGTCGCTGGCGGTGATCTCCATGAACGGGGAGGAGTTCCCCTCGGTGCTCGACGGCGTCGTCTGGCTCACCGTCGCACTGACGATCGTCGCTCGAAGGGTCGATATCATGCGCTGGGCCGGAAAGACGGCCAGCGGCGAGCCCGCCACTCTGGAGCACTGGCGACGCTACGCGATGACCGTGGTCTTGTTGACCGCGCTCGCCTCCGTGCTCGCCCATGGGATCGGCGGGTCGGTGGGCTCGTGACCTCCAAGACCACGCGGCTCTTTCCCTCGCAGCGCTGCCCACGTGTCATGAGGCTTTGAAGAAAGTGGCGGATCCTGTCACGGACGCAATCCTCCACCTCGTGGAGCGCGGCGTACGCCGGATCGAAGCGCTCGAGGTCCTGCTGCTCATGGCGAGGCAGCCCGATCGCGCTTGGTCGCTCGACGACGTCCACGCGAGCAGCGCGTTCGTCATACGCGTCACCCACGCCGGCTCTGGGAGCCTGGAGGGCGTCGGCCTCGTCACCCGCACAGCCGATGGCGAACACCTCGTGCTCGACAAGGGAATCGCCGAGCTATTGCGCCCCCTCCTCGCGATTGTTGTCGCCGGCCACGATCCGCAGCGTAGCGCCGGTGTCCGGCGCCGGTGGGTAGCGCCGGTGTCGGACGCCGACGCAAATCGCCGGCGCACAGCGCCGGCGTGGACGTGATGCGGGAGCTGGCTGCGGGCGGTCAGCCTGGGGGTTTTGGCGGACGGCTACGGCGACGGGAGGTGCGTTCGTTGGCTTCCTTGAGGCGCCAGGATTCGCCGGCGATCTCGACGATCTCGACCTTGTGGCAGAGGCGATCGAGGAGGGTGCCGACGCAGGAGGCGCTGTGGAAGACGGCGGCCCACTCGCTGAAGGGCCGATTGGTGGTGATCACGACCGGCGCCTTGGTGTATCGCTGGGAGACGACCTCGAAGAGCAGGTCGGCGTAGCGGTTGCTGTAGGGCAGGTAGCCGAGCTCGTCGACGACGAGCAGCGCGGGCTTGACGTAACGGTGCAGGCGACGGCGCAGCGCGGCGGCGCCGTCCTGCGCGGCGAGGTCACCGAGCATCGCGGAGGCGGTCGTGAAGCGGGCGGTGTAGCCCTGCAGGACGGCGTGGTGGGCGAGGTTTTGCGCGAGCATGGTCTTGCCGACGCCGTTGGGGCCGAGGAAGACGACGTTGACGGCTTCGCGGATGAAGCCGAGCTCGAAGAGTTCGTCGACGAGGGCGCGGTCGAGCTTCGGGTGCTTCCAGTCGTAGTCGGCGATCGGCTTCATCGCGGTCAGCTTGGCGGCGAGCATGCGGCGCTCGAGGCTGCGACGCTTTCGCTCGTGCTCCTCGATGTCGAGGACGGTGCGCAGCCACGGCTCGCGGACGACCTCATCCCAGCGTGCGTACAAGCCATGCAGGCCGAGACCCAGAGCGCGCCTTCGCAGGGCATCGTCAGGTGCGAGAGCCATCGTCACCCTCCTCATCCTTCGGACGCAGCCGGTCGTACAGGTCGAGCGCGTGCGGCCTCACGACGACGTCGCGCAGCCGCGGGTTCGTGGGTACCTCGGCGGACAGCGGCGCGGGCCGCCCTTCGTCGGCGCGCCGCCTTTCGAGCAGCTGGCGCACGCTCGGCGGATGGACGAGCTCGCGGGCGTTGGCCTCGGCGAGCGCGGCGTCGAGCTCCGCGGCGCCGTACTGGTCGAGCAGACGCCCGAGCTGCCAGGTCACGTTGCCGAGGTTCTGCCCGCGCTCGGCGCAGCGATGCAGGAAGCCGCGGCTGTGCGGCGCGGCGTGCTGCAGGCGGTCCATGCCGCGGTGATGATGCGCGGCGCGCTTGTCGGCGATGAGCGCCTCGATGTGCGCGGGATCCTCGACGCGTTCGTCGCGGCCCCAGGCACGCGCGTGCGTAGCGACGACAGCGGTGCCGTCGACGATCCGCACGGTGTCCGGGTCGGCGACCACCGCGAGCTGCCGGCGCACGTGGGTGTGCGGCACCGAGTAGTCGTTGAGGTCGAAGCGCACGTACGGCGTCTTGCCGACGTGCACGGGCACGACCTCGTCGCACGGAAAGCGCGTCTCGGACAGCGGCATCAGCCGCGCCCGCTCCTCGGCGAAGGCATCGCCGACCGTCCGCGCGCGATCCTCCGGGCACGGGCGCGCGGCAGCGATCCGCGCGCACCAGTCGGCGGCCTGGACATTGAGGTCGTCCAGATCGGCGTACGTGCGCGCGGCGAAGAAGTTGTCGCGGATGTAGCGGATCCGCCGCTCCACGCGCCCCTTCTCGTTGCCCCGCGCCGGCGCGCACGGCTTGGGCGCGAATCGGTAATGACCGGCCAGCCGCAGCAGCGTCTCGTTGAAGCGGATCGCGTCGCCGACGCGCTCGAGCACCGCGCTCTTGAGGTTGTCGTACAGGAGCTCGCGCGGCACGCCGCCGAATGTCTCGAAGGCCAGCTGGTGGCCGCGCAGGAAGCTCGGCATCCGCGCGTCGAGGAAGAAGTGCAGGTGCATCATCCGCGACCAGCTCAGCACCATGACGAAGGCCATCAGCGGCCGCTCCGCCCGGCCGACCCGCAGCTTGCCGAAGTGCGCCCAGTCGACCTGCCCCTGTTCTCCGGGCAAGGTCGCAAGGCGCAGGTACGCTTCGGCCTTCGGCCGCGGCCGCATCGTCGCGACGATCTCGCGGAAGCGCGAGCACTTCCCCGTGTACCCGCGTGCCTGCACCATCTGCAGCAGCCGGCTCGCGCGCAGCCGCGGGTACCTCTCCAGCGTTTCGCGGATGAATGGCAGGTACGGGTCGGCCTTCGACGGTCGCGGCATCGTCACCGCCGGCACCACGCCGGCCTGGCCGAGCACGCGCGTCACGACGCTCGTGTGCACGCCGAGCTGCTCGGCGATCGTCCCGATCGGCCAGCCCTCCGCGTGATGCAGGCGGGCGATCTCCGCCTCGGTTTCGGGCCGCGTCTTCACACGTCACCTCCGAGAAGGCGCAGCTGCCGGAAGTCACCGACGCCGCGGATCCGTCTCCGTGCGCCGCCGTGCACCCGCGTGGAAAAATCCACGAGCGGGCTGCGGTGCCCGCGAAGATCCGCGTTGGGAAACGCCCAGTCGATGTAATCCGGACCCCTCGCGTCCACATACTGCACAGCGCCGAGCCGCTGGCCCTGCCACATCGCCAGCCCCTCCAGCACCGTCATCAGCGCCCGCGGGTGCTCGCTGTGCAGCGGCAGCCGGGCCTTCAGCCGATCCCCCTCGCCGTCGATCACCAGGATCTGCAGGTCCGGCTCGCAGACCCGCAGCAGGGCTCTCCATCTCGATTGACTCACGATCGTCCTCGTCTCCGCAGATGGCGACCAGCACCACGCCGGCCTCGGCCACCTGCTCGTCGAGCATCGGCGCCGGCTCCGATGTGGCTAGACCGTGATCCATCACGATCTTCATCCGCCGCTCGGCGCGCCGCCTCGCCTCGGCCCTCGCGTGCATCCGCCGGCCGTGCATGCTCCGCGCGTACCGCCGCCTCGCCGCCCGCACCGACACAAGCCGCTGCTGGGCCGCGCAGTCCTTCCCGCAGTACCGCTGCCCGCGGTCGCAGGCCCGGCACACCGAAACCTGCCGCCGGCACCTCCCGCAGTTGAACAGTCGCTGGCTCTCGTCCTCGATCGACCACGTGCCCGGCCACGCACTCCGCTGGACTTCCCCGAGCCCTCGCCGTACCCTCCTGCCGTCGCTTCTTTGTTGGCTGTCCTTTTGGGGTACGGCTGGCTACGACACCGAGCGCTGAGAGTCGCTACCTCTCAGCGCTCACCTTTTTGGCGGCCACGCTCCCTTTACCCGACCCGCCAGCGTTCGCCGAAAACTTGACGCGCTGCTTGATCCTCATCCGCTGACCGTTGACGCCTCATCGGCGCTGCGCCTCGGATTTCGGCCGGCGTCGACAGCGATCTACGAGCGCGAGCCGCAACGGGTCATCAATGCGTTCTTCGCTCGCAATTTGGAGGTCCTCCGAGCGGCCTCGCCGCGTCGTAGACCCCCGCCCTGATACGACATGCCCACTGAGCGGCGCCTCGAACAGACTCTGGTCAGTTCATTGACCTCACCGCGCTGGTCGCATCATCGTCGAGGTCGCCCCGCCCAGCGAGACAGCGTCGTCTCCAGCCGGCTCCCATCGATCCGGCATGTGATCCGTCCCGGCACCGGCTCCGGCTCTTGTTCCTGCACTGGCACCGGCACTGACGCCGGCTCTTGTGCCTGTGCCTGCGCCTTTGCCTGCTGGTGTCTCGTGCACCCGCACACAAGCGCCGCCAACGCCACCGCCTCCCGAAGGTTCATGACGGAGCATGCGTCACGGTACGTCCTGCGACGTGGCCCCGTCAACGCGTGCAGCCGCCCGCGAGCGTGCAGCCGAACAGGTCGCACCTCCATGACCCACAGGTGATTGCCATCGGGGCCGAGCCCGGTGACGGCCAGCCAGCGGCTGCCGGCGGCGTCGACGATCATGTACCCCTGCATCCCGTTCGGGAGCGAGAAGATGATCTCGCCGCCGTCCGCCTCGAAGTCGAGCGGATGCGCGAAGATGTTGGACGTGCCCTGGTTGTTGGCGAAGTCGTGGCTCAACCAGAAGAACCGGTCTTGTCGGCCGCTAACCGCAATCGAATTGTCCGTCGCCGTCGACGCTCACCCGCAGCTCGTAGCTCACCCCTCGCGCCGAGAACGGCAGCACGAGCTCGTCCTCGCCGGCGAGGAAATCCTCGTCGATGGTATGGTCGACGAGCACGGCCGTCTTCTCCCCCTCGTCCGTGATCGCGAACACGCGGTACCGAGTCGACCACTCACCGTCCCACTCACGCTCGATGCGCAGCGCCCACCCGTCGCCACCGGTGGTGTTGAGCACGCCCCCCCCCTTGCAACCGAGAAACTCGTCGACTTCGGCGGCGTCCGGCGCGATCCGCACGACGCGCTCGAGGAGCGGAGTATCCAGCTCCGTGCACGCACACAGCAGCAGCGCCGTCATCCAGGCGATAGAGGGTAATCTCATGGACGTCAGCGAGGTCTTCATGGTGTCGACCCATAACACCCCTCGCGGCGGTGCGTGTCACTGCGCCGGTGAAATTTTCTGCCCCTCCGGGGCGGCAGGCGCGCTGCCACGGCATACAACGTTCCGGTGGCCTCGGGACCTGACAGCGGCCCGACGTGTGGCGAGCCCCACAGCCGGCGCTCGCTACTGAGCCCCGTGGGGCGGATGTCCCCCGCTGGGCGCGACTTGAACGCCGTCCGCGGCGCCGATACCATCCGGCGTGATGCACATATCTCGTTGGCAATCCGCTGCAGCGACGCTCATCCTCATGACGACTGCATGTAGCGACAGCGACCCGCTCGAAACCCACGGGTCGGGCGCGTCCAATGACGAGAGCTCCACAAACGTCTCGGGCGACGGCGGGAATTCCAACGGCAACGGGACCGATGGGGCCACCGGCATCGGCGGCACCGACGCCGATCCGACCACCGGCGGTCCGGCGCCGACGCGCGAGGCCTGCGATCACTACCTCGACTGCCTCGCCGTCGTCAGTCCGGCCGAACAGCCCACGGCGCAGGCCAGCATCGGCCCCGAAGGCACCTGCTGGGACGGACCGCCCGAATCGATCGAGCAGTGCATCCAGGCCTGCGTCCACGGCTGGGAGGAGATGCACGACGCCAACCCCGACGAGCCCGCCTGCTATCTCTGCGCGGAGGACAGCGACTGCGCGCCCGGGCAGGCCTGTATCAACGGCGACTGCCGAACCGCCAATTGCGGCGACGGCCTCGTCGACGACGACGAGGTGTGTGACGGGCAGCCCGACTGCGAGCCCGACTGCAGCGGCAACAACTGCAATCCACTGAGCCACGCCGGCTGCGACGGCGGCAATCAGTGCTTCGTGATCGAATCGTCGCCGCAGTGTCTGCCACCGCAGGACGGCCTTCCCGGGGCCTACGAGGCCTGCGTCCAGGACGGGATCGCAGCGTGTGCGGCCGGCCTGATGTGCGTGCCGGTGATCGCCGTGGCTGAATGTGACCCCGAGGCCTCGGAATCTTGTTGCACACAGATGTGTAACGCTCAGCATGATCCGGATCCGTGCCCGGGCAGCAAGATCTGCCAGTATGTGGGCGGGATCGAGCCGCCGCAGGACGGGTACGTCGGCGCCTGCATCACGGTGATGTGAATCGACGCCGGCGGGTAGCGACCGCCGCGCTAGCGTCACCAGGGCCTGGATAGCCTTGGCCGACGACCGGGGTACGGCGCCTGCGAGCCGGGCTATTTCTCGCAGCCGCGGCTCTCCGCGCGCGTGCAGGACATGCCGTGCTCCTCCGCCTCGACGGCATTACACCATTCCGCGAGCATATTGCACGAGCGGACGTTGTGACAGGTGCAGGTCACGCTCCAGCACTGGGAACCGTCGTGGCTCCCCTCGCAGTCAATCTTGGGCCACACGAAGGGCCTGGACCCGTCGAGCTCGCGCGCCATTGCCACGAGATAGCGTTGATAGGCGTCGAGCGCGGGTGCGCCCTCGACGAAGGTGAGGAAGTCGCGCGCCATCTCGCCGGCAGTGCGGTTTGACGCCGCGTCCTCCTCGCAGGTCTGGACCGCGCCGGCGAGATCGGAGGCATCGCAGCCGAATAGGAGGAGCAGGGACAGGACCGCGCGTGGAATCCTCATGAGCGGAGGGTACCGGCGATCCCGGTCACGGGCAAATTTGACTCGATCTGGGCGATCCGACGGTCCACGGCCGCGCTGGTGCTCAAGGCCCGACGTAGCGGCATCGAACCCTGGGTCTACTTGCGCAACTTCTGCCTGCTCGTCTCCTGGCCCGCGAGCCGCATCGTCCCGGTTTCCGGAGAGCAGCCCCTCCAGCAAGAGCACGCTCAGCAGGGCCTCACCGTCGATGTCTTCCGCACGGTCTCGCTCGCCGACCTTGGGCCGCTTGTAGCCCGTGGCCGACGAGCGGGTCACGACGGGGTCTATCGGACGCTTACGACATTGCAGCAACAGCGACCGTTGAGCTCGAGAAGCCGGACCGGCTCCACTAAGGGCACGGCCTCTGACGCGTCGATCCGCCGCATACGCACCGGCATGGACCCGTCGCACCTGCGCTTCTGCCTCGGGGGCGAGTCTTGGCCTGCACGCCGTGGCGGTCCGATGCGCGCTGCCCCGTGTCGACGCCAGGCCGGGCGGCTTCGTGCGCCGCCCTCCCGCTCGCCCATCTCAAGGGGAACAGGGGCCCAGGCGTCGCCGCCTTCTGCGCTCAGGGGCTGAGGCGGTGGACGAACAGGCTGTGGTCGCCGACCAGCGGTCCGGCACCGAGGTCGAGGTCGCCGCTGAAGCCGCCGCCGACGACGAGCTCACCGTCGGGTCCCGAGCGCGAAGTCGAAGCCGCCGTTGCCCCCCACATTCGCGGCCGTGTACCGTGAGCCTAGCGCACCGTTATCCAAGACGTCCGCGCAGCGGAGGGCGATTCGGTCGACGACGTCTCCAGACCTGCCGAGGAGTCCAACAGCGACGTCACCAGGGGCACACCACATCGCGAACCACATCCCACCGGTGCCTCCGTGATGATCTCCAGCGCGCCGGTCCTCCGTCCAGTCCCCAGTTGACTCGACCTCATCTGCGTTCATCAAGCCGAACTCGTCGCCGGGCTCTGCCGAGGCAATGCACGGAGCACCAGCAAATCCGGTCACGAACGAAAGCGCCTTCAAGAGCTGCGTACCTTTTCATCTGTCAATCCTCCATGAATCAACATGAACCCAAGGCCAGCATTGTCCAGCGGACGGCCGCACTTTTCATTTCGGAGCGCGGTGAGCGGGCGACAGGCGTGGCCCCCCGGCCGAGAACAGGGCGGGCCATCGTCCAGGGCGCTCGCTATAGAGCGAGTTGGACCCGTATGAACCCGGGCGAGGAGCGCAGGTCCGCGCGCGCTGCAGGTGGCGCGTAGGTCCTCGGCTTCCACGTCGTTGACATCGCCGAGACTGTCAGGGGACACCCAAACGGGTCGCTCGGGACACCCAAACGGATCGTCCGATCCACCAAATTTCACAGCGGCTTACATGACAAATGCCGTCGCCCGGAGGCAGGGTCAAGGGCTTGAACCCGTTAGAGTTTCGGCGAAGCCGACCCTTGACGCTGCCGAGGACGGCGGCTAACTGCCGTGCCGTGCCGTGGATACGAGTTGGTGAACCCACCAGGATCCGTCTGGCCGTCCCCTGACACCGAGACCGCCGGAGCGGCAGAGCACGAAGAGAATGCCGGCCTCCGCCGCCGCGCCTACGCACTATGGCGAGGCGGCGAGGCGCGTGACCCGGGCGCCTCCTCGAGCGCCGGCCCCGGCTGCGTACCGGCCTCAAGCTCCCGGCGCAGCAGCCGGCGCTGCCATGCACCCAGGGAGAGCGAGGTGACGACCAGCAGTGAAAATGTCCCGACCCACACCAGCGCGGAGGGGTAGAAGAACGCCATGAAGATCACGAACTCGTAGAGCTTGAAGGCGACGCCTCTCGCTCGGCCGAACAGCCTAGCGAAGGCGTAGTGCCAGAATCCACGCGTGGCGACGACCGGCATCTTCTGCGGGACGAGCTCGGCCGATGACGGGACGAGCTCGGCCGATGACGAGACGAGCTGCACCTCATCGAGTGTCCCTTCGGTCAGCGCACGTAAGCGTCGCCGTGCGAGATATTTTCGGCTCCCTCGCTCGACCAATCCAGACCAGACGGTGGCGAGGACCATGAACGCAAGCCCGTTGTGCCACCACGGCCATCCGAGGGTCAGGATCCATTCATAGAAAAATCCGAGAGGCAGCCAGAACACGAACGCGATCGGGGTGAACGATGCGAGGTTCCAGAATTGCTCGGTCGGCAAGAACCCCCACCGTTGGGGCGGCAAGGGTTCGCGCGAGGGAGCAAGATGCTGCCGCGGGTGCAGGCGAAGGGCGGTCCATGGGCCCCGACGCCAGCCGCTTGCCCAACCGCCGTGCCGCCCGCCAGCCCCGGGAAGACGGCGGATGAGGGCGAAGAGGAGACGGGTGCGGGCGCTGCCCCGGTATAGGACTGCTGGGCCGACTCTCGATCGCGGTAGGGACGGCCCTTCGCCCTTCAGCTCGGGCCACCCCCCGCGCGCGGGCACGGCAGGGGACAACCGGCGAGCCACATCATGCCGGCAAGGACGAGAAGGCTTACACGCAAACGGCTGTCGCGGTACCCGCGAGCATCGCTTTGCGCATGAGGTGCATCCGACAGAGTGTAGCAGAGCGCTCGCTAACGCGCATGACGGGGCGATCGGCGCGTTGCCCGCCTCCGCGGGCGACGTCAGGCATGTCTGCATCGTTGGATGAGGCGGCCACGTCACCAGCTCGGCCCGCTGGCCCGGATCTACCCGCTCACACAGCGCCGTGGTTCCGCCGGGGCGCGCTCAGGCGAGCGGTCGAAAAAACAATTCCCGTCACAGATCTGCACGGAGCCGGGAAATAACGGCCATGGCCTTCCCTCATCATCGAATCGTCGGCCCCTCCTTCTCTCTGCTCGTGACCGCCGTCCTCGGCGCGGCCGGCTGCGAACCGCCGAACGGCAACCTCGGCGAGTACACGGGCACCGGCAGCTCGGCGACGGATGACACGAGCGGCTCCGCGACGGACGGCACGAGCGGCTCCAGCTCCGCGACGGACGGCACGAGCGACGCGGCGCCGGCCGACTCTACGCCGTCGGCGATCGCCTTCCTCCGCGCCGAGAAACCCGCCCCTCCGTTCGGCGACCCCCCGCCCGGGAATCCCGACGACATCCTGATCGACATCACCAACTTCACGCGGACCTGTGGCGAGCCGTACGGCTTCCCGGAGTGTGGCCCCGAAGCCTACCGGGAGCTGACCTTCGTGCTGAACCCCGACGAGCAGCAGCCGGGCTCGTACGCGCCGGCGGACCTCGACGCCGAGCTGTGGTCGCAGAGCTCCGTCGACTCGCCCTGTGAGAGCAACGGCCCGTTCGCGGTCGAGGGGGCCATCGAGATCGTCGCCCTCACTGCAGAGGAGATCACCGTGCGCGTGGAGGGCTCGGAGTACACCGACGGCGAATACACGGTTGTCCTCTGCGCCGGGTAGCGGCTCGCCGAGCACGATCCCGGAGCGGGTCCTCCGGCACGACCGGGGCCATCCTCGCCCGTTCCAATTGTCCTTTCGGGCGCCCTGAGCGCTCGCCGTAATAGCAGGTGCGGTCATGTTGTTGTTGATTCTGCAGAGTCTCATCACGCTCTCGAAGTTGAATGCAACCGATGTCCCGTCGGCGGCTCCGGCCTTTGCGATGGACTGTCCGAGCCTTGACTGCGCCGTCCGTCGCGCGCCTGGCAGGGTCATCGCTGCCCTGATTCGGCTGCGCGATCCGTCGTGGGCCGTACCGGCGCTCGAGGCCGCGGGCATCCGCTTTCGCCGCGGTCATGACGGTCGACCGCGCCACGTCGGAACGATCTACCCCGTCGACGCTCCGGCGAACGCGCTCGCCATGCTCACGGCGATGGGATGGGAGGTCCAGGTCGGCGCGCCGGACGTCGGTGCGCCCACGCATACCACGGGCACCGAGGCGGGGACGTGGGCCGTCGAGGCGCACGGCCCGATGCCGCTCGACGGGCCCACCGGCCGCGGAATCAAGGTGATGAGCCTGGACGAGACGATCGATCTGTTCCACCCTCACTTCTTCCGCGCTGACGGCGGGGCCCATCCGTGGATCGATGTCGACGGCGACGAAATTCTCACACCGGGCGTCGACGGGATCGACTTGAACGCCGACCTCGAGATCGAGGGGCACGAGGTGATCGCGTTGCTCGACCACGCCAACACGACCACGGGGGCCCCCGCGGACGGGGCCTTCGACCCGTCGGTCGACTACCTCTATCTCGACCTCGACGGCAACGGTCTCCGCGACCGTGGCGTCGGGTTCGACGAGTCGACTCCGGGCTACGGCGAACCGATGTACCTGCCCGACGACGCGAACGGCGACGGAACGATCGACGTTCACGAGCGTGTCCTCCTCCTGTCGACCTCGAAGATCGCCGCTTTTCGCCAGGGCGAGGAGGTGTGGCGCCGCGGCGTCGATCTCATCGAGATGCCCGCGTTCTCCTATAACACCGCCTGGCACGGCACCACGACGGTGGGGATCCTCGCCGGCGGGCAGGACCGCCTGTTCCGCTCGCACCGGGGGCTGGCCGGCGACGTCGACATCGTCATGGGGTCCCGGCTCACGTGGTCCGGCTGGGCGGACTACATCGAGACCTACGCGTGGGGCATCCAGGAAGAGGCCGTCGACGTCGTGCTCCACGAGTACAACACCTACAGCGGCCACGAGCTCGACGGCTCGTTGCTTGCCGAGGCGGCGATCGACGAGTCGAGTGACGCAGGGGTTGTCCACGTGTGCACCGCGGGCAATCTCGCCGCGTCCGAGAGGCACGCGCAGACATCGGCGATGCCGGCCGCGTTCCAATTCTTGGTCCCGGCCGGTCCGCTCACGTTCTTCCGTATCACGTTGCACTGGCGTGACCCCGTCGCCGAGCTCCAATGTGTGTTGCGCAACCCTCAGGAGCAGGAGCACGCGCTCGTCCCGAACACGGTCCAGGCGTTCGGAACGAACAACGTCGCGGTCGAACGGTTCAACAGCCTCGGCGGCACTTCCCTCCTGTTCATGGAGGTGACGTCGACGATCGCGCAGCACCCCGGCGTCGGAGCGTGGACCCTGGAGTGCACGCACGGCTCGGCGGAGCCCGTCACCGTGCACGCGTACCTCCGCGATCCGATGACGTTCTGGGACACGTTCACGCGCTTCCTGCAGCCGGCGCCAGACCCGACGACCACGATCTGCGTCCCTGCGACCGCGAACAGCTGCGTCAGCGTTGGCGGCTACGAGTTCCAGGAGCCGTGGACGGTACCGGCCGGGGAGCTCGGCCCCTGGTCGAGTCGGGGGCCGCGCATCGACGGCGGTCGGACGATCGACATCGCGGCGCCGCGGGACGCCTATGGGCCCGAGCCTTCGCCCGACAAGCCTGACTCCTCGGTGTACTACACCATGCCGGGCGGGACCAGTGGGGCCGCGCCGGTCGTCGTGGCCGCGGTCGCGCAGCTGCTCGAAGCCGAACCGGGGCTGACGAGCGCGCAGATCCGCGACCGTCTGCGCGCGAGCGCCGGCGTCGACGAGTTCGTCGACGTCGTCGACTTCCCGGACGACGGCTGGGGCTATGGCAAGCTCCGGGCGTACCAGGCGCTCTACGACGCGGACCCCCCGGCACGGCCCGATTTCGTCACCCGCGGCCTCGACGTCGAATTGCAGGAGGGCGATGGGACGTGCACCGCGGTGGTGCGCGTACTCGACGTCGACTGGCCGTCGCCGACCTTCCGCTGGGACGACGACTACGACGGGACCTGGGATACGGAATTCGCGGCGACGCACGAGCGCCCGATCGTCCTCACGCCGGACGACCCGACGTACGCGGTGCGCGTGGAATTCGGGCGCGAGGGCTGGCGGGTGGGCGGCGGCGCCGTCACCGGCGAGGTCCCGGCCTCGTGCTTCATGGGCGGAGGTTCCGAGAGCAGCAGCAGCGGCGGCAGCTCCGAGACCGGCGATGTCGTGACGGGCGGGAGCAACACGAGCGGGGACGAGCCGACGGGGAGCGCCGGCACCGGCGGGGCGATGACGAGCACAGGCGCCGGCGCCAGCGACACCGCCGGCGCCAGCGACACCGCTGGCGGCAACGACGCTGTCGACGACGGTGGATGCGGCTGCACGACGACTCCGGCCTCCGCCGCCTGGTGGAGCATCGTGCTGCTGGCCCTCCGGCGACGAAGGCAGTCGGCTTGAGTGCGAGCCCCACGACGCTCCCCTATCGCTTCCCTTATCGAAGCTCGGTGAGGGGTTGTCGTGGGGAGTCACGGCGACCGATTCCCGTCACATCCTGTGTGCTAGACCGCGCCAAACCTCGTTCTGCAAACACCAAGCGGTAGGGTTGAGCGTGGCGTCCGTCGACCTACTCCGACATGGATGCGTGAGTCCCGATATCGGGTATATCCGCCCCCCAGTCCGCGCCGCGAGAGGAGATAGAGTTGCTCGTCCAGCGTGAGATGGTACTGAGGGTACCCCGCATTTCACGGTCGCCCTTCCACTGGACCGAGCTTGCCGGCGCGAGGTCGCGGGAGCGGCTCGCCGCATGACCGAGCCGAAGCAGCTCGCCGCGCCGCCATCGCTCGACCGCTTCATCGTCGCTGGCCTCGGTGGTCTCGCCCTCTACTCGCGGGCAGACGCGTGAGGTCGTCGCCGTGGCGCCGCGCGCCGCGCGTCTCGACCGAGTCCGCGCTGCGGACGGCCCCATCATTCACGCCGTGGGATCGAGCCTCGGGCTCGTCTTGGCCTCGCACTCGCGCGAAACTCGGCCACGATGCGGCGAAAGGCCTCGTGCGCGCTCACCCGGAAGCGCCGCCACGATTCGAGGTCGATCCCCATCACCGTGTACTCTGGCGACGGGGTCCAGAGGTCGCAGCCGATCTCTTCGCCGGGCTCGAGGTCGCAGCAGAAGGCCTGCGCGGCAGCGACGTTGTCCGGCGTCACGAGCACGTACTCGAAGATCGAGAACTGCTCGGCGTCGTCGTCGTACTCGATCCTCATCGCGCGTCCGGCCAGCGAGTCGGCGGCGCAGGCCTGCAGCGCGGCCAGCAGCTGCGCTCGCAACGCAATGAGGTCCTCGCCAGCGATTCCCTTGAGCTGTATTTCGAGGCGGTCGAGATCCACGCGCGCAGTGTGGCCGGACGGGCGCGCGGTCGTCAACGACGACGTGGCGCCAGGCGGCCTCGATGTGGCCGCCGGCATGGCCGCCCTCCGGACGTCGCGGCGATCGGGTGGTGGGCGAGCAGCACGTCCAGCGGGCCCGCGGAGCGCCTGATCCCCCGCCTGCGGCGCTGATCGCTGGCACGGCGGCCAGGGCGAGGACGTCCACCTCGGCGAGCGACGCGAGCCCTGGAATCACCGCGAACACAACGCCCCCCGTAAGCCCGCGCACCATCCTGGCGCACCGCCGATCTCGAAGATCTCATGGGGTTACGGGGGAGCCCTCGGCGACCGCCGTTGCCATGGCGTTACCATGGCGGGGGTGAACGGGGGGCGAGCGGTGGCCTGGTCGCCGCCCCCAGGGCCCCAGCCTCGACCGATTTCGCGACGACGGAGTGAAGAAAGCAGCGAGCCATGACGCCCAGAGCGACCCATTGCCGGATATACTGGCATCCCATAAGCAAAAACAAGTGCCAAAAATTCACTGCGCGATTCACCTCCATCTCGTCAGCATGTTGTAGCGGGTGACGAATCGGGTCAGTCTGGATCAAATTTAGTGCTCCGACCGCGACGTAGTGATCTGGTCGAGTTTGAACATCGCTCGGGCTTGCTCCTTGGTGAACCGCCAAGTGATCTTCCGCCGGCGCCGGTGGGCGTCCTTGTTCCACAAGGACGTGCGACGGCGCAGTTCGGTGAGAGAGCCGATCCGGAGACGTCCAAGGCATTCACGTGACCATAAGCTCGCCTCGTTCTCAGCAGGGTTGAGCCAACTCCCGTGCTTGGGAGTATAGTGCACGGTAAAGCGGCTCCATAGCTCGCGCCCCGCATCATCGCCGAAGGCCATGCACAACGAGTTCTGGCGGTGGGTATTGAGGTTGTCCATGACGAGGTGAATCGTCCGCGCCGAACGATATCGTTGGGCTATCTTGCGGAGAGCCCGAGCGAACTGCTTCGCCGTGCGGTTGGGCGTCGCGTAGGTCAGGTGGCGTCCTGCCTTGGGCTCGACGATGCAGAAGACATTTGCGGTTCCGCGCCGCACGTATTCATAGTCCTGGCGAGCCATGCGGCCAGGTGAGGCTGGCCGGCCAGGTCGAGCGGGGTCTCGAAGTACGACCGGTCGTTCATCCAGGGCGACGACCGGCTCCGACGCGTCGGCTGGTTGCGCCAGGGTGTCGAGGACGTCGTCCATCCGTGCGACGTACTCCTCGTCGATCTGGGGAACGCACCACATTTTTTTCCCGCCACGGCTTGAGCGCGTGGTTCTTCAACAACACCCGGATCGTCTCCCGGCCGACTTGCTCGACGAGCTTGCGTTTCATGCACTCCTCGACGATGAGCATGATTGTCCACCGAGCGCGTCCTTCGGGAGGTGGCCCGCAGACCATGGCGACGATCGCCGCTTCTTGCCGAGCGTCGAGCTTCCGCGGCGGGATCGGCCGCTTCGCGTCCTTGAGCGCGACTTCGACGCCCGCGGCGAGATACCGCTCTCCAACCCGCCGAACGGATGGGACCGCCGATCCAACCGCTGCCGCCGTCGCCGCCAGCGACTTCCCCTCGTCCAACATCTGCAGCATGCGTATTCGCTTCCAGGTCCGCTCCGTTTGCCGCTCCCGGGCCTTTCGCCGCAGGAGCTCTCGATCCTCGTCCTTGAGCTTGAGTCCGGGGAACCGGGGTCGTGGCTTCTTCCGCCTCATGGCACCCGTAGATCAGAATCTCGGACAGAGCGCAAATTCGCGCAAGGTTTTTGATCGCTACGCTACGGTCGGAGCACTAGGTTGCCGGCGGCCGCGGCTCGCTGCGCTACAGGCCGTAGTCGTCGTCGACCCCGTGCAAGCTCCCAAGGGTGATGAGGTTCGTGAGCTTGGCCCCGGCTCCCAGCTTCATGGTGGCACTGTTGACGATGCTGTCCCACGTGAAGACCGGGATCCCGATCGCCGACTTGGCGTATACGAAGATGTCGATCATCTCGGTGAGCGACAGCCGGTCCTGGCCCGAGCTGTGGAGGTTCCACAGGAAGCGCATGAAGTCGAGCTCGACGGCGGTGGCGTCTCCGCCCGTGGCCGGCGGCGTGCATTGATGATCGCGGTAGCCGTAGGCGAAGCCGCAGTTCAGGGCCAGCGGCGGCTGGATCACGCCGAGGGACTCCGTCGCGAACTGCTTGTAATATACGAACGTGCAGCCAACCCCGTCGCGTTCGTTGTAGAGCCGGGCGGCGAAGAAGTGGGCGAATCCCTCCTTGTATCCCGCGCCGTACAGCTCCCGAGACTGCATGCAATGGGTCTGGTTCGAGGTCGTCACGTGATCGCACCGGCAGAGCGGCTCCGCGGGATCGTCTCCGCCGTCGTACTCGTCCCCGAGCGGGCTGTAGCCCTTCCACTCGAGGAGGTGGCCGTGCTCCTGGGCAACGACGAACTTGGACATCGCGTCGGAGGGCTGGGTGTCGCTGTAGGTGCCGAGGTACACCTCGTGCGCCGCGGGCGCCGCGCATGAATCGGTCGGAGCGAGCGAGTCGCAGCCCTTGTTGACGTAAATCGTGTTCGTGACGCCGTCGAGGAGGTGTTCGGTCTGCGAGAAGATGCGGGCGTTGACCGCCGCGACGTTCATCGCGTGGTCCCACGTGGTGGGCGTCAGGTGCAGCGTGCCGCTCCCGAACACGAGGAAGGTCCGCGCCCACCCGACGAGGTAGTCGCCTTCGCCGCTGTGCAGCATCACCTCATGCATGGCGGGCGCGTCGGCGCCGATGTCCCGCGACAGGCGGCTCTGCACCACAAGCGAGTAGGTACCGGACTGGAGCAGCTTGGTCGGGGCGCATCCAGACGCATCGAGCCAGCCGCTCCACAGCGCGGTCTGATCCTGCTTCAGGGTGGCGTACAAATACGAGGCCGGCACGGGCTGGGTGGCGGGGTAGTCATCCGGCCCCGGCGGCAGCGCGTCGACGTCCTCGCCGAACCCCGCGTCCTGGTAGATGGCGTTGAGCGTGAAGCAGACCTTCACCGAATAGGGGCCCGAGCGTGGGCTCGTCTCGGACGGCAGGTCGGGAGCGCGGAGCGAGCGCGCGGGATCGACCGGGTCCAGGATCGTTGCGCCGCCGCCGAGGCGGAAGCCGTCGCCGCCTTGCGGCGGCAGCTCCTGCAGGTCGACGAGAGCCTGGCCGTCGAAGACCCGCCCGCGCAGCGCCATGAGCTCGTCGGCGGGTATCTTCGCGGCGCGGGCGCTGGCCGCCGTCGGCGAGTACGTCTTCACGACGTCGTAGGTCGCCTCGTGTTCGGCGTACACCGGCGGGGACACCGAGGTGATCGTCCCGTCGGGACCCTCGACGGCCGCCGAGGCGTATAGGCTCGAGAGGGTACCGACGCTCTGGATCGGCATGTCCGCGGCGGCGACCCGGAACGTCCGGCTCGATCTCGCCGCCAGCGTGAACTTGCCGTCTCTCAGGCCGTCGATCCGTCGGCTGGCCACGCGGCCGTCGAGGCCGCGCCCCGACAGAGACACCGAGATCTGCGCGTCGTCGTCGCGGAACTCTCGACCGTCACGCTCAGCGCGGCGAGCGAGCACTCGTCCACCGCGCAGCCGGGCTCGATGCGAACGACGAGGCCCCCGGGCGGCGCGCTGCTCTCGCTCCGCGCGTTGGCTTCGTCGGGCTGCGGTTGTTCTGCGAATTCCTGCTCCGCGTCGTCGCGCGGCGGCGCGTCGTCCAGGCAGCCGGCGAGCGAGAGGCAAGCCGCGCTCGCCAGACGGAGCATCCGAAGGTGGGTCGGGGTGCGGTTCGATTGCATAGTGTTCATCTCCTGTTCCATCGAGGGCGAAGCTCCCGAGGATGGGAGCGCACACGGACGTGGACGGCGCGGTGCATGGGCAGGTGGCCGTCTTCGCTAGCATCGTCACGCCAGCAAGTCTCGTGCCGTGCAGTCGGTCGGGCCGCTCCCACGCGCGGCGGCGCGGAGCGGCCGTTTCTCCAGATCATGCGCTGCGTCGCCGCCCGGGTGCCACATGAGACAGTCGGGACTGTCGCAGGGGACACGCGCGGACGGCCGGGGGCGCGGGCAGGTTTCTTTGGCGCGCGGTGGACGACGACGTCGAGGCAGTGACGAGGTGCAGATCTTGGGCTGGGTCCCCCGGAGCTTTGGCGGCATCCCAATCACCGTGACGCCCGTGGGAGGTCGCTCGACATGATCACGATGGAGATGCGCGGCGCGTGGCGCGAGCTCGAGCGCAAGCTCCGTCCGTTCGTCGCTCGACGCGTCGCCGAGGCCGACGCCGAAGATGTTTCTCCATCGTCGCCCACTGGCTCGATCCGCAGGGGACCGACCCGGGAGCCATCGCCCGCAGCGACTTCTTGCGGCCCAGGTTCCGCCGCGATCGCTTGCTCGCGGACATCGTCGGCGTGCGCCTGGGCGTCGATCCCGCTGCGCGCCAGACCATCGTCGACGGCCTGCTCGCGTTCGGCCATGAAGCCCGGGGCGCGGGTGACGTGCTGACGGGAGCGGGGCTCGAGATCTCGCTCGAGCCGGGGAGTGGCCCGACCCGGCTGCTCGCGGTCACGTTTCGTCTCACTCGCGCTGCGAGCTGCGACCTCGTCCTCGGCACCGCGCACCTGCAATGCACGGGGGACCCTGCCGAGCTCCGTCTCGGCGCGGTCAAGCCCGCTTCGCGTGGAGCGGTCCCTTGACGACGAATCGGACGGGGAGCAAAGCGGCCTGAACAATCGCGCCCAGGCTGCGCCTGCTCGAAGCGATCACACGGGTGTTGTCGCCGGTCAGGATCCGCGTGAATCCGCCGACGGAATTCGACCGGTGAGATGCGCGAACGCGTAGGCGGCCCGCCAGCGTGCCGGAGTGCTCGGAGGGGTCAAGGGTGCGCTCCCTTCGGTCGCCGGCCTACGGCCGCCCTTGACCCCTCCTGCGCGCTCCGGCCAGTGGCACCAATGGCCTCTCCCCGAAATCAGGTGTTCCGTCTGCTGAACACCTGTAACCCTGATGCGTCACTCAAGGGCAACGGTCGGGGTTATCCAGGCCGAATTCAGGCATTGACGGCCATTTCGTCCCGAGAACGCGCATCTCGCCGGCGGATTCACGCGGATCCTGACCGGCGACAACACACGGGGATGCAATGGAGCGGATCTTGCGGATCCGGCATGTAGCCGGGGTCGCAGTGGCAGTGGCCGTCGTGCTCGTGCCCGTGCCCCCCGCACTCGGCCTCGCCGCTGCCCTCCGAGGCGAGCGTGGCCTCGAAGCTCCACGTCTCCAGCACGATCGTCTCGCCCCCGGGGACCGGCGTCGTGGTGAAATCCTCGGCGATCGTGACCTCCCTCAGGGTCACGCCTTCGATCTCGCCCGCGAACAGGGAGCCAGCGCTCGTCCCCAGCGCGGTCAGCGTGATGGTCCCGCCGACCTCGGGCATCCACGTGCGCCCGCAGTGGAAATGATCGTCGTGCGTCTCACACCCGTCGCGGAAAAGCAGGCAGGTCCCGCAGGTCGCATAATTCGTCTCCTCCGCGGTCAGCGGGACGCTCGTCGGTGTCGTCGGCCCGCCGAATGCTTCATAGATTTCGAGGTTGAGCACGCGGGTGTCCTCGATCGCCTCGAGCACCCATACCCGCTTCGTATCCACGACCTCCGTGAAGGCGCGGACCTCCCCCGGCGTGAACATCAGGGCCTCCTCGGCGTCGCTGTCCGTCCCCTCGCCGTCCGTCCCCGCGCTGTCCGTCCCCGTCGTGTCCGCCCCCATCGTGTCCGTCCCGGTCGGTTCGGCGGTGTCAGCGTCGGAGCTGTCGGCGCCCCCCGTCCCGGCCGGCAAGCAGTTCTGCTCGTCCTTCGAGAGCACGTAGCCCGGGTCGCAGTGGCAGTGATCCCCGTGGAGCTCCCCGTTGCCCCCGCAGGCCTGCTCCGCGTCGTCGTTGGCACAGGCGGCGCCGAGCCCCAGGGTGCTGATGAAGATGAACGCGGTGATGCTTCGGAGATCGTTCCTGATGCGACGCATGGGTGCCTCTGGTCCTTCGACAAATATTGCAACAAGATTGCAAGAGCAAGTTTAATTGCGACTTTGCACGATATGGATGCAACGGAGGTTACGGCTTCGGCTCTCGATGCGCCGGGCGTCACGGCGCCTCCACCAGTCGCAGCGCCGCGTACCGGGCGCCGATGATGTTGCGCGCGACCGGGCCGATCTCCAGCTCTGCCAGCGGGCCCGTGACGTGAAGGCCCCGGCCCCACTCGAGTCGGCCGTCGACGACCGGGTAGCCACAAGGCGCGACGGGCAGGTCGAGCTCCACGACGGCTCGATCGACGAGCTCACCGCCGGGGCGCCGCGGATCGAACCCGGTCGCCAGAAGCACATGGTCCGCAGGGATCGGCGGCTGTCCGGCGCAGTGCAGCAAGATCCCACGTCCCAGCGGATCGGCGGTCGCCCGCTCGACCTCCGCCTCGATCATGCAAACCGTTCCCTGCGTCAACGCCTTGCGGAGCTGCCGGTACACGTCCGGCGGCATCGAACCCCTGTGGCGCACCCTGCGGAGGATGTCCCGGCGATGACGCATGTCGTCCGTGCGCCGGAAGTGCCGCAGGCATTGCTCGCCGAGCCAGCAGACGTCGCTGTCGAACTGATGCACCCGCGGTGCATGACGCATTAGCAGCGCGACGGCTCCGCTGTGCCGACGAGCGAGGGCGAGGGCCACCTGCGCCGCCGTGATCCCGCCGCCCACCACGACCGTGCGGCCCGACGGAACGAAGGTCCCGAGCTCCCACCCGGGATCGAACACGTGATCGATGACGCCTCCGCACTCGCCGCGGATCGCCCGCGCCCAGCTCGGCCAGTACGGTTGGTCGCCGGCCCCCGGCGCGAGCAGCACGCGCCGCCGTGAGCACGCCGGCGTCGGTCTCGACCGCGAGCCCGCCCTCGCGTGCTCGCACCTGGAGCGCCGTCGCGCGCGACCGCAGCGCGCGCAGGTCGTTGCGCTCCATCACGGCCTCGCAGTGACGGCGGAACAGCTCGACCGAGGGGCGCCGATACGGCCGCGTGAACCGGGCCTCCGGCGCCTCGGTCTCCGCGAAGTAATGCAGCGCCGCCGGCTGGACGTCGAGGTGATGCACCACCGGCGAGCGCAGGAACGGCATCCCGGTGTTGCGGGCGAAGGCGTGCCAGCGGGCCAGCGGCTCGTCGTGCGGATCGAGCACGCGAATCCGGTCGCGCGACACCCGTCCCCGCTTCAGGAGTTGCACACAGATCGCGGTGCCGTGGACGCCGCCGCCGACGATCAACCAGTCGAGCATGCGTCACTCCCCCGGCGCGTCCCAGGCGCCGAACGGATCGGGAAAGCGTCGCCAGGTCATCGGCCCCGCGGCGAACTCGGTCGGGGTGAGCAGGCAGTTGTCGAGCGCCGCCCGCAGGCGGACCTCGTCGAGCCGCTGCCCGATGAACACCAGCTCCTGCCGGCGATCGCCGACGTCGGGGTCCCACACCGACGCGATCTCGTTTCGCTCGTCCTGGTCTTTCGGCCATGCATCTTCGGGCAGGTCCGCCCACCAGGGGCCCGCCGCGCCGAGCGTGCAGGCGACGCCCGCGTGCGACCACTGCCCGCAGCCCTCGCGGGTCGCCAGCCACACGAAGCCCTTGGAGCGCAGCACGCCGCGCAGGCGATTGGTGATGAATTCATACAGGCGCTGGGGGTGGAACGGCCGGCGGGCGCTGTACACGAACGAGCCGATCCCGTACTCCTGCGACTCGGACTTGACCAGTTCTCGCGGCTGGGCCAGCCACCCGCGGGCCCGAGCGGCGCGCTCCGGATCGAAGCGTCGCGCGCCGAGGACCTCGCGCACCGCGATTCGGCCGCGCTCCGCGGCGATCACGACGGCGCCGGGGTTGAGGCGGCGCAGCAGCGCGCGCAGCCGGCCGAGGGTCTCGGCGTCGACGAGGTCGGTCTTGTTGATGACGAGCACGTCGGCGAACTCGACCTGCTCGACCAGCAGGTCGACCAGCAACCGCTCGTCGCCCTCACCCACGGCGAGCCCGCGCGCCTGGAGCGAGTCCGGGCTGCGGTAGTGGGCGAGGAAGCCGGCCGCGTCGACGACGGTGACCATGGTGTCGATGCGCGCGACGGCGTCGAGCCGCTGGCCCTGTGCGTCCTCGAACGTGAAGGTCTCGGCCACCGGCATCGGCTCGGAGATCCCGGTCGACTCGACGACGAGGTGATCGAAGCGACCCTCGCGGGCGAGGCGGGCGATCTCGACGAGCAGGTCCTCACGCAGCGTGCAGCAGATGCAGCCGTTCGACAGCTCGACCAGGCGGGCGTCGACGCGCCGTAGCTGTGCGTCGCCCTGCCGCACCAGCTCGGCGTCGATGTTGATCTCGCTCATGTCATTGACGATGAGCGCGATACGGAGGCCCTCTCGATTGGTCAGGAGGTGGCGTAACAGCGTCGTCTTGCCCGCGCCGAGGAAGCCGGACAGCACGGTGACGGGGAGGCGAGGATCGAGCGTCTCTTGCGTCATAGTTCCTTGAGCGCGACGCCGTCCCGCGTGGAGACGGCCCAGAGCCGCGTCTCCGCCAGCCCGTCGCGCGGGAGCGAGCGGATCTCGGAGCGACCGCCGAGCTTGCGCACGACGGCGCGTCGCGACGGCCATTCGAGGACGAGCGCGTCGCCGTCGACCCGGACGACCTCGTCGGGCAGGGCGTCGAGCCACGCCTCCAGCCCCGCGAGCCGGACGGGCCGGCTGCGCACGACCTCGTGCCCGCCGCCGCAGCTGCCGCCGGACAAGACTCGCGCGACGACCTCGAGGCTGTCGTCGATCGGCAAGACACGCGCTTCCTGGCACTCCTCGCGGACGCGGGTGACGAACGGAGCCCTGCCCTGGACGAGGATCAACCCGGCGCGCCTCAGCCGGACGAGCGGTCGCGCAGCGCTCGCGCGCGAAAGCTCCTCTTCACGCACGAGCCCCACCGTGCCGACGAACTCGAGGACGCGCGACAGCATCGGCGACCGGAGCACCGAGACCACCTCTCCGAGCTCGGTCCCGTCGCCGACGTCGATGAGAAGCCGCCGCACCGCCGGGTCCGCGACGATCCGGGTGACGGCGGCGAGCAGCGCCCCGCGGAGCTCGCAGCACTCGCAACCCATGCCCCATGCCGGGTCGTCGGTGCATAGCGCCACGGCCTCGCCCGCGGCTCCGCCGGCGAGAAGGCGGGCGCGCAGCGGCTCCCGGATCGGCCCACGGGGACCGGCAACCGCGACGACCTCGACAAGGTCGGACATGCGCGACCATGCTTCCACTCTTGCAACAGGATTGCAAGAGACATCTGAAAATTATTGCAATCTGGTTGCATGAGTGGTACAGCGGAAACCGCGCATGCCCAGCGATACTCGCGTCCCGGTCACCGTCCTCACCGGCTTCCTCGGGGCCGGCAAGACCACCCTCCTCAACCGGATCCTCACCGAGCGTCACGGCCGGAGGATCGCCGTGATCGAGAACGAGTTCGGCGAGATCGGCATCGACCACGCGCTCGTCGTCGGGGTCGACGAGGAGATCTTCGAGATGAACAACGGCTGCATCTGCTGCACCGTGCGCGGCGACCTGATCCGGATCATCAACGGGCTGATGCGGCGGCGCGACCGCTTCGACCACATCCTGGTCGAGACGACCGGGCTCGCCGACCCGGGCCCGGTCGCCCAGACCTTCTTCGTCGACGACGAGCTGCGCGAGCAGGTCCGCCTCGACGGCATCGTCACCCTCGTCGACGCCCATCACGTCCACCTACATCTCGACGACATCGACGAGTGCCGGCAGCAGATCGCCTTCGCCGACGTCGTCATCGTCAACAAGATTGACCTCGTCGAGCCCGAGCACCTGGACCGGCTCGAGCAGCGGATCCGCGGGATGAACGCGATGGCGCGGATCGTCCGAGCCCGGCAGGCCGCGGTCGACATCGACGCGGTGCTGAACGTCGGCGGCTTCGACCTCGCGCGCGCGCTCGAGGTCAAGCCGACGTTCCTCGAGCCGGAGTACCCGTTCGAGTGGGGCGCGATCGTCCAGCTCTCCGCGGACGCGCACACGCTCGAGCTGCACGACGGCCCCGATGCGTCGATGAAGCTCGTGGCCCTGCCGGTCGCGCGCGCCGACGCCGAGGCGCTCGCCGCCGCCCAGGAGCAGGCGGTCCGGCGCTTCGCCGAGCCGGCCGCGTCGGTGCTCCCGGGCTACGAGCTGCAGGCGAGCGGGCGGCTCTACAAGCTGATGCTGCCGCCCGCCGGCCCCAATCGTTTCGGCCTGCGGGTGGCGGAGCCGGGCCTCTACGCGCTGTTCACCGAGCACCAGCCGGCGGAGTTCGACCTCTCGCTGCGGGACGGCCAGGGCCGGACCGTCGCGCCGCTCCTCGACCGGCTTTACGATCCCGGCCACGAGCACGACGCCGCGATCACCTCGGTCGGCCTCCTCGTCGAGGGCTCCCTCGACCCCGACCGAATCAACGCATGGCTCAGCAAGCTGCTGCGCGAGCAGGGCGCCGACATCTTCCGGATGAAGGGGATCGTCGACCTCGGCGGCGACGACTGCCGCTACGTGTTCCACGGGGTCCACATGCTGTTCGACGGCCGGCCCGGCCGGCCGTGGGTCGACGACCCGCGGATCAACCAGGTCGTCTTCATCGGCCGCAACCTCGATCGCGCCGAACTGCATGCCGGCCTGTGGGGATGCGTTCGGTGAGCGCGTCGCGTCCCCCCTCGCTCCCGCGGCTCGATGCCCGCTGGCGTACGTGGGTCGACGACTTCGCTACAGCCGCGGATCTATCCCAGGCCGGCGCTGCCGTCGCGTCTGCGTCAGGCCGGATCACAGTGTTCGCCGCAGACGATGGAGCTGTCCGATGGGCCAGAGATGCCCACGCTGGCGGGGTTCTGGCGCTTGCATGGCACCCCCACCTCGCGCTGCTGGCGACCGCCGGGCAGGACGGCCATGCGCGCGTGTGGAACGACGACGGCGCGCTGCGCCTCGATCTGGCAGACGACGCCGCGTGGGTCGAGCACCTGAGCTGGAGCCCGGACGGCGAGTACCTGGCGATCGCATCGGGTCGGATCGTGCAAATCGTCCGGCCAAGCGGAGCGACGGTCGCCCGCCTCGGGCCGCACCCGAGCACCGTCACCGGCCTCGCGTGGAACCGCGCCGGCGAGCGGATCGCTACGTCGCACTACGGCGGTGTCACGATCTGGACCGCCCGGACCGGCAAGGTCGTCCGCAAGCTCGCGTGGAAGGGTTCGATGATCTCGCTCGCGTGGAGCCCCGACGGCCGCGTCGTCGCCTCCGGCGAACAGGACGCGTCTGTCCATCTCTGGCGACTCGCCAGCGGTGAGGACTCGCGCATGGGCGGCTACGCATCGAAGGTGAAGTCGCTTGCCTGGGACTCGCGCTCGTCGATGCTGGCCACCAGCGGCGAGCCGGACGTGATCGTCTGGGAATTTCGCGGTCGCGGACCGGAGGGGAGTGAGCCGATCCAGCTTCCCGGCGACGACGCCCTCGTCGGTGCCGTCGCCTTCGCGCCACGCGGTCTCCTGCTCGCCTCGGGCGCCGCGAACGGCAGCGTGCGCGCGTGGGACCTCGCGAACGCCATCGCACCGCTCGTCGGCGTCGGCGCGCACGAGGGCGACATCTCGGTAATCTCATGGACGGGCGGCGGCCGCGAGTTCCTGGCGACCGACGCGGTCGGCGGGGTCGCGCTATGGCGGTTGCCCTAGCCGGCCCAGCGCTCTGGCGAGCACGTGCATCTGGCGCAGAGGCGTGATGGCTGGTACGGATCGAACGTGCGGTTCTCGCTTCGGTTGTGCCTGCTCGCGCTGCTCGTCGCTGCGACGCAGTGCGACGCGGCAGTGGATCCGGGCATGTGCCACACCGGAGGCGGCATCGGGTGTCCCTGGTGCGGGGAGAGTTGTCGCTACGGACGGGATCTCGATCCCGACAACGTCGGCCCGTGCGCGATCGGAGAGCTGCCCGGGCTCGATGGACCAGCCTCTTCGAGCTCGAGCGAGGGAGCGGACGACGGCTCCGACTCCTCGGGCGAGGATCGTGACGACGCGTTGATTACCGGCGACTAGGCTCGTCGAAGTCGACCGCGAAGTGGAGCTGAAAGCCAGAGCCCGCCTCGTCGGCGGAGTAGCGCAGCAGGCTGGTGTAATCGCGGTAGCGCGTGCTGAGCACCGGCCGTCGACGCGGACCCGGCCCTGCTCGTCGGTCCGCGCGTGGATCGGCGCGCTCCGGCCGGGTGCGCGCAGCTCGAGCCGCGCATCCGCCAGGCCCTCGCCGGTGCCCGACTCCACGACCGACGCGACCCACGCCACCGAACAACCGGCCGCCGGCGCCGGCTGCTCGGGTGCAGGCAGCGGCGCGGCGGGGTCGGAGAGGCTCAGGTGGAAGAGGAGTGCGACGAGTTCCGCGGCCAAGCGCGCGCCTCAAGATACGACGAGGACGAACGAGACGTCGACGTCGACGCTGCCCGGGAGGTCGCGTCCCGCGGCCAGATCCGCGGGCAGCTCGCCGGTCTTCTGCGGCTGTTCGTTCACCTCGGGGAGGTGGCGCAGGATCACGCGGAACTTGCCGGTACCGGCGGTATTGCCAGTGATCGTGTTGACGAGCCCGACCGGCAGATCCTCGCCGACCGCGTTCGTGCCGTAGTCCGACTCGACATCCGCGTAGGCGTGGGTGACGAGCGCGGTCGGAGCCGACGACGCAGGCCCGGCCACGTCGCCGACCACGAACACGAAGTGGTCCTCCGCCTCGGCCTCGATCTCCCCGGTGAGATCCTCGGCCGGGTCCACGAGCGAATTCTGGAAGCGCACGGCAAGCGTGTACTCCACGCCCGACGCGAGCTCGATGCGCTCGGCCGTCCCGGAAGCCCCTCCGTCGCCGTCCGGATCGTCGAACTTGAACACGAGCGGCGCGCCACCGGCGGTCGGCGTAAAGGTCAGCTCGACCTGGGAGATCACCTCGTTTTCGTGGTCGTGGTCGTGATCGTGGTCGTGATCGTCGCCGTGATCCTCACAGGCGACGGCAGCAAGGGTCGCCACGAGGGCCGCGGCGGGCGCCGCCGCGCCGAGAATCTTCTTGCAATACGTTTGCATGTGGGCGACCCTATTCGAGGCCGACGCGCGCTGTCAAGCGCGTCGTCGCAGAACCACATGCCGACGGCTGCGACCAGTCGTCGCCGCGAAACCTGCCGTGAAGATGGCCCCTTCGAAATTTACCTCCCTGGACGCTGTGCGCGACCTCCTGCGCGGGGCCGGCTTGCGCTGCACGGGGCCGCGTGTGGCCGTGCTGCAGCACTTCCAGACCCGCCGCAGGCCGCTCAGCCACGGCGAGCTGGTCGAGGCGCTCGCCGATCGCGAGTTCGACGCGGCCACGATCTACCGCAACTTGATCGACCTCGAGGGCGCGGGTCTCGTGAGCCGGGTAAACGTAGGTGACAACGTGTGGCGGTTCGAACTGCGCGGCCAGGACACGGAGACGCAGAGCGAGCACCCGCACTTCGTCTGCATCGAGTGCGGCGAAATCACCTGCCTCGCACAGGTGCGGGTCAAGCTCACTCCTGCGCCCGGTTCCCTCAAGTCGGTCGTGAACCACGTCTCCGAGATCTTGCTCAAGGGTCAGTGCATGCGGTGCGCCTGAGACCCGTGGACCGTCGAAGCCGGGCTCGGCGCGAGCAAGTACGTTGGCGTGTGCGTCGGATGAGCGTTGCATCTTTAATACGCGCGGATGTGCGCGGAAGATTCGTCGGAGCGGCTCAATCAATCCTGCAAGCCGACGACGCGTGTAAGTCCGCGTCGAAGCGAGCGAGCAGCGGAGGGCGGGCGCGCTCCACACGTCGCGTCAGTCGACGACGCCTGGGCCTCCGTCCGGCGGACGCGTCGACTCGCACAACACGCCGCTCAGGGACACACGACGCCAGCGGAACTCCGCGAGCCCGGCAGCGGCCGCCCAGCTCGCGTAGGTCGACGGCGGCCAGGTGCGCCCGCCGGTCGTCGCGTAGTACACCAGCGAGAACGTCGCCGCGTCGGCGCGCAGCGGCTCCTGCGGGTCGGGGCAGTACACGTCGTGGATCACCAGAAGCCCGCCGGGTCGCAGCGCCTTCGCGGCGCGTCGCACCACCTCGCGCGCCTGCTGCTCGCGCAGGCAGTGCAGGAAATGCGACACCAGCACGAGGTCGTACTCACCCTCCGGCCAGCGCCGCTCGAAGACGTCGCCGACGTGGTAGCGGACGCGGCCTGCCAGCCCCTCCTGCTGCAGCCGCGCCGCACCCTCGCGCGCCGGCTCCGGCAGCTCGTAGATGTCGCTCGTCAGCTCGGGGTACCTGCCGCACAGCGCCGCGCTGTAGCGCCCCGGTCCGCCCGCGACATCGAGCATGCGCCCGGGCGGCGTCGCAAACTCGAGCGCTTCCACCAGCGCGAGGGCGCCGTACGCCGCGCTGCCGTTCAGCAGCGCCAGATAGCGCGCCCAGCAGTCGACATCGCCGGACTTGTGAAAACCCTCCACCCCCGAGCGCAGCGCGGGCACCAGGTGGGCCAGCTGGCGGTCGATGTCGACGCCCAGCGAGATCGACCAGGTCAAGCACGCCGGCGAGCCCTGGACCAGCCATCGCATCGCCATCGGCGTCAGCGCGAAGCGCTCTCCCTCGCGCGCCAGCACCTCGAACCCCGCGAGGGCCTCGAGCAACACGGTCAGCCCGTGGACGTCGCGGCTGACCGTCTCCGCCAGCTCGCTCGCCGTGCGCGACCCTTCGGCGAGCCGGTCGAACAGGCCGAGCTCGACCGCTGCGATCAGGGCGTGGCTGCACGCCAGACCCATCCACGTCGCGTAGAAGGGCTCGGGGACCTCGCCGCGCGCCAGCAGGGCCGCCTCTGCGTCATTGTCGGGGACAAGCTGTAGCCTCATCGTCTATCTCCTCCTCGTGTTGTCGCGTCGCTCGCTATCGAGGCGCGGACCTATTTTTCGACACGATGTCAAAAATTACAAGGGCGATCGCCGCGGCCGCTCGATCGCGGCGGAGGGCGCGACGTGAGAGGGCCGCTTCGGCGACCTCCTGGCATCCCGAGCTGCGGGATCGCCCGCGACGAACTCCCCAATCGGCTTATTTTTCAACATGATGTCGGAAATTACGACGACAATCGCGTCGCCGCCAGGCCAGGGCCTCGGGCAAACGGCGTCATCCGCGACCGCTCCTTACCCTTGCCCAGAGAGGCGCGGACGATCGTCTTGCTCGCCCGCGCAGCGCTGTGTCCGCGACCAAGGCAAGATCGAGCGCTGCACCGAACCCTCGACAAGGGGGTCTCGTGGCCGAGGAGTTTGTCGCGGAGGCTGACGGAGCCGATCGCGCTGTGAAGCCGGTGGGATTGTAGTGGTCGATGCGCGCGCCGATGGTGTATTGAGGTGGTCCGGTTCTCGGCGCAGCGGAGCTCGCGGGCTGCCTCGAGCTTGCGATCGCGGTCGGCCCAGCCTTCCAGGCCGCCCAGGTGCTCGGTCGGCTCGACGCTCACAAGACTACTTCGGCACGAGGCTGGCCTCTTTCTCGGCTACGAGCTCGAGAAGGCGGTCGCCGAGCTCGGTGGAAACCAGCAGCCCCCTGACATTCATGGTGGGAACCCGCGCGGCCAGGCTTGGAGCGTAGTCTCCAACAACATTTCTTCCGACGGCAAGGCCGCGGGATTCCAATCGCTTTGCGTGGTCCTCCTGGAGACTGCCCGGCTTAGGCAATAGCCCCAGCTGGGCGCACTATCCGGGGGAGTCGCCCTTGTATCTTTCAAAATCACTGGGTTCTTCTGCGCAAGCGAGAGCGTATCGATGTCACCGTAGGTAAGCTCGGCGAGAAGGTCCATGAGACGCAAGGTCAGCCCTTCCTCGTAGCGGTCCTTGTTGAAGGCGTTGCGCAGAGCGGTGTCGCCAAGCGCAGCTTCGCCGCGACCACGCCCGTATCCCGCGCTGGGCGAGCGGCTCACACGGCCGCATCAGTCCGGAAGTCCAGCCGCAGGCGGCTCGCTGGCCAAGCGGGTGCTTCGGCATGCTGGGCTGTGGTCGGCGACGGCTACGGAGCCCTCGGCGACATCGCCGCTGCGCCCGGGCCCGGCGTCGCCGGCCTCTACCCCGGCGAGGGTCTCCACGGCCTCGCCGACGGCTCACCAACGGCTCGGCTCGCCGTCGTCGTCGACCGTGACGGCGGTCTCGCGTCGGAGCCAATCCAGCAAGGCCGCGAGGTCGCGCTCGATCGCCGGCGAGTGTGCGCTGATCTCGAGCACGACGCGCGGCCGCTGGTTTCGAGACCCCCCTCGTGTACGGGCCCATCGTGCGGAGCCTCGCCGCGCCAGGTTTTTCTGGTGTCCATGCCGCCCGGCGCCGGTGAACGTGAGCGCTTGCGGCCCCGCCAGGGTATAGGCGCGAGCGGCGTGCCGGTCCTCGATCAGGGCCGGGTGACGACCGCCTCGACTTCGAGCATTGGTTAAGTAGTTCAGCGCCGCGCTGGGGAGACGGCGTCGTCCGCGATCCTTTCTTACCCTTGCCCAGCGAGGCGCGGACGATCGTCTTGCTCGTCCGGTTCACCGGGCCATGGCGCGGCTCAAGGTGATCGTCCCGATCGCCCTGCTCATCGTCCTGGGGCTGCTCTACGGCGCCTTGCAGTCCGGCGTCAGCGCCGTGCTGGTGATGCTGTGCGTCCCGTTCGCGCTGACCGGCGGGATCTTCGCCTTGTGGTTCACCGGCATCGCCCTGTCGGTCAGCGCCGCCGTCAGCTTCATCGCCCTGCTCGGGCAGGTGTCGCTCGCCGGCTTGCTCGTCGTCAGCGCCATCGACCGCCTGCGCGGCGAGGGCGTCGGCGCCTTGCGGGCCGTCATCGACACGCCACCTCCCGCTTCCGCGCGCTGCTGATGACCGCGCTGCTGGCGATGCTGGGCCTCATGCCGATGGCCGTCTCGACCGGCATGGGCAGCGAGACGCAGAAGCCGTTCGCGGCGGCATGGTCACCACCCTGTTCGTGGCCCTGTTCATCCCCCCGGTGATCTGCAGCTTTCTCACACGACAAGCGGCCCCCGCCCCGGATGACGGGGATATGCTCCCGACTCGAGGACATCCTTGAACGCCCCGCTCACGGCCTTCACAGCGTTCTTCGTGGCGATCCAGCTCCAGGCGTTCGGGGTCCCCAACCCGCGGGGCCCGGTGCCGCCGGTGCAGCCGCAGCCGCGCCCGCCGGTCAAGCTGACGCCGCCGAAGACCACGCCGCCCCAGAAGAGCGCGCCGCCGCCGTCGGTGCGGCAGACGACGCACTCGGCCCCGATCCCGCCGCGCCTGCCGACGCAGGTCGAGACGGAGACCGCGCCCCCGACCCCGCCCGGCGAGATTCCCCCGCTGCCGCCGACGATCGTCCAGCGCTACCGGCCGGCGCCCGACCAGGTCACGCTGCCGCAGCTGTTCGAGCTGCTCAAGTCTCGCAGCCCGCGCTACCAGGCGGCGCAGGCGGAGATCGAGGTCGCCGAGTCGGAGGCCCGGGCGGCGCGGGTGTTGCCGAACCCGATCCTCAACTTCGCGATCCTCTACCTCAACAGCGGCTTCAACCAGAACGGCGTCGGCACCTACTACGCCAACCTCACCTTCCCGATCCTGATCGCCGGCCAGCGGCGAATGCGGATGAAGGCGGCCAACGCCGGCGTCGAGGTCGCCAAGGGCACCGTCGAGAACGAGTACGAGACCCTCGCGGTCGAGGCTCGCAACCTGTTCGTCGAGCTGCAGGCCGACCAGGCCCGGCTCGCCCTGCTCGACAACGTGCTCGCCGAGCTCGAGCAGCTGCAGACGCTGGTCGAGGCCCGCCGCGGCGCCGGCGTGCAGAGCAAGTACGACCAGGTGTGGGCCACCATCGACCGCTCGTCGTGGCGGACCCGCCGGGCCGAGCTCGCCGCCGAGACCGACGACACCGCCGGCCGGCTCGCCGTGTTGGTCGGCGACCCGATGTGGCAGCCCGAGGCCGTCGGCGCGTTCAAGCCGCTCGGGCTCGCGCCCGACTTCGAGCGGACCTGGCCCGACGCCTTGCGGGCGCGGCCGGACATCGACCTCGCGCGCCGGCAGGAGGCGTTCGCCAACCGCAACATCGACATGGCCAAGCGCGAGGCCTGGCCGGTGCCGTCGATCACCGCCGGCACCGTCGTCATCCAGAACTACTTCAGCGCCTCGACCTCGGTCGGCATCACCGTCCCGATCCCGATGTTCGACTGGGGGCAGGGTCTTTTGGCCCGCGCCCGCGCCGCCAGCAAGCGGGCCCAGCTCGACAAGGACGCGACCGTCGCCGAGGCCCGCGCCGAGCTGGCCCGGGCGGTGCGGCGGCTCGGCAATCAACGGGCGATCCTCGACGACTACGAGCGCGACGTCTCCTCGCAGTTCACCGAGCTGCGCCGGATGTCGGAGGACGCCTTCCGCAGCGGCCAGGTCGAGTTCCGCGACCTCGCCGACGCCATCAAGGCCCGCGTCGAGCTCGAGCTGACGCACGTCGACCTGATCGAGTCCGTCATGCTCGCCGAGGTCGCCGTGCTGGCGGCGTCCGGGCGGATCGAGGCCACGGAGGGGTTCTGATGGTCCGCGGCGCGACCGAGGGACCCCGATCTCTCGCGTCTCCTCTCACGTTGAGGGCCACGGCGCTGGCGCTCGCCTGCGCCGCGGGCGGCTGCGGCAAGGGCATCTATTACGAGTTTACCGAGGGCTTCAAGTACGTCGAGCCGTTCGACCACATCGACCTCGACGTCGACCGCGGCAGCCTGACCTTCGTCGCCTGGCCGCGGCCGGACGCGACGATGAAGCGCCACACCTCCGGCTTCGACAAGGAGTTCGGCCCGGCCGACGCCGGCGTCGACGACGGCGTGCTGGTGATCACCGCCGCCTGCAAGACCGACGACCGCTGCTGGTACGATCACATGCTCGAGTTCTCGACCGGCGTCAGCGTCGCGCTGCGCATGAAGCTCGGCTACGTCGAGATCGGCTACGTCGACCGCGAGCTCACCGCCGAGATCGACGAGGGCGGCTTTTACGGCGTGCAGCTCGCGGGCCCCGTCGTCGAAGTGTCCCTCGGGACAGGTGACATCGACGTCGAGCTGGTCGCCCGGCCCGAGCGCGTCACCCTGCGGTCGACCGCCGGCGACGTCGCCCTCGTCGTCCCCACCGGCAGCTACCGCTGCGAATTCACCGCCCCGCAGGCTCCGGCCGTCGAGGGCGTCACCTGCGACCCCGCCGCCGACGCCGTCCTCGACGTCACCGTCGACGACGGCGCGCTCACCGTCACCGGCGTCTGACCATGTCCGCCCGTCGCTCCTTCGGCCTCGCCCTCGCGCTCCCGCTGCTGCTCGGGCTCGGCTTCAAGCCCGGCACCTGCGGCAGCATCCTCGACTACAACGAGATCGACATCGTGCTCGAGCCGGTCGCCAGGCTGCACGTGACGAACGAGCGCGGCACCGTCAAGACGATCACCTTCGCCCGCAACGGCGTGCGGATCTGGGAGCACGTGTTCGGCTTCCAGATCAGCCTCGGCCGCCAGGAGCACTGGGTCGAGGACGACACCCTGTTCGCCCACTTCGACTGTCGCGAGGAGACCGAGTGCCTCGACGACATGAACTTCGAGCTCCCGCTCGGCACGGCGATCGAGCTCGACGTCACCGACGTCGACGTCGACATCGGCGCCCCCGACGCCGACGTCACCGTGGCGGTCGAGATCGGCGAGGTCCTGATCCACGAGATCACCGGCCCGAACACCACCGTCGAGGTCGGCGAGGGCGGCGCGACCCTCACCTTCGCCGCCGCGCCGACCTCGGTGGTCGTCACCGTCGACGACGGTGCGGTCGACCTCGACCTGCCCGCCGGCCCCTACCGCTGCGACTTCACGGTGGAAGACGGCGAACAGACCCTCGACGGCATCACCTGCGACGACGGCGCCGCCGCCACCCTGACCGTCAGCATCGCCCACGGCGACCTCACCGTCCACGCGAGCTGAGCGCCCGGAGACAACCCATGACCCGCCTCGCCTGCCGCGTCTGTCTCGCCGCCCTCCTCCTCGGCCTCGCCGCCCCGGCGCGCGCTGGCGCGCCGCTCCTGCTGCAGGACGGCGACGGCGGCCTCGAGCGCCTCGCGCCCGGCTTGCCGGCGCTGCTCGCCGGCGATCCCGGCCTGCTCGATCGCGCGGCCCCGCCGGCTCCACGCGCCCTCGCCGGCACCGCCGACGGCGAGCTCTTGGCCGCCGACGACCGCAGCGTCAGCCTGTTCGCCGCCGACGGCCGCGCCCGCTGGACCGCCCCGCTGCCCGCGGCCCCGCAGGCGCTGCTCGCCGCCGACCCCGGCCGCGCCCTCGTCCTCGTCGCCGGCCGCGTCCTCGTGGTCGCCGACGGCCTGGTCCAACAGACATGGTCTCTCGGACATGGCACTTGGACCAGCCTCGCGTACGACCCGGCGCGTCGGCTCGTGATCGCCGGCGGCCACGCCGACGCCGTCGCCTGCGACGAGCCGCTCACCGTCGCCCGCGTGGTCGCCACCGACCTCGCCGGCGCGCCGCAGTGGCAGGCCTACGGCGAGGCCCACGCGGCGAACCGCTGGGCCCGCTGCGAGGCGCTGACGAGCACCCGCGTCGTCGCGCTCGCGCGCGAGGGCGGCGACCTCCTCGTCGCCGCCGCCGTCGACGGGGCCGGCGACGACCTGTTCCGCCACGAGCCGAACGGCGCCCCCGCGCGCCTGGCCGTGTTCGACGGCGCCACCGACCCCGACAGCGCCAGCGGCCCGCACGCCTGGTACGCCCGCCTGGGCGGCGACGACGGCCGGCACCTGCTCGGCCAGTACCTGCTCGCGCCCGAGGGCGCGGCCGAGCTGCAGCCCACGGCGATTGCCGCCGATCGCTTCGGCGCGGTCTACCTCGCCGGCGTGGTCCGCTCGCTGCCCCTCGAGGACGACGCCCCGCCGCCCGGCGCCGGCGAGCTGGCCTTCGTGCACGCGGCGACGCATGACCTTTCGGCCAGGTCGCTGTGGTGGACCTTCGCCCCCGCCGTCGACCTCCCGACCGCCCGCGTCGACCTGCTCCTCGGCCCCGACCAGGCCCTCGCGGTCGCCCGCACCGACGCCGGCCACGCCGCCGGCGTCCGCTGGCAGCCCGCGAAGGACCTCGCCGACGCCGTCGAGTGGGTCGGCAAGAAGGAAGACCGCCCGAACCCCGACACGATGGAGCTGTTCGGCTACGAGTCCGGCGCCTCGGCCTCGAGCGACGACTGCTTCTGCAGCGCCGAGCCGCGCCCGCTCTCGGCCGTGGCCCTGCTCGGCGTCCTCGGCCTCACCGGCCTCCGCCGCCGCCGCCGTCGCTAGCGAGGGCTGGACCTCAGTGCGCGGGCAGCGGCTGGCCGCCGCGCCAGGCGCCGCCGGCGCGGCCGATCCGGCGCACGCGGAAGGCCAGGAAGATCAGCGCGAAGCCGACGAACAGCGCCCACACGCCGATGTACACCATCATCGCCAGCGCGCCGGCGCCGGGCATCGTCATCATCAGCACGCCGAACAGCACGCCGGCGAGGCCGCTGAGCGCCAGCCACCATTCGCCCTCGATCTCCTTGCGCAGGCGGATCGCCATGACGATGCGGAGCACCCCGGTGATGATCGCGAACGCGGCGATGTACATCAGCAGCACCAGGGTCGTGATCCCCGGCACGCGCAGCGCGAGCAGGCCGAACGCCGCCCCGCACAGGCCCTCGAGCAGCATCAGCCACCAGTGCTCGTTCTCCTTGCGCCCCGCGAACGCGCCGGCGATGAGGAACACGCCGTCGATCAGCACGAACACCGCGAACCACACCGTCAGCGCGATCAAGGAGATGCCGGGCGCGGCCAGCGTCAGACAGCCGAACAGCAGCGCCAGGATGCCGCGCAGCAGCAGCGACCACCACGCGGTCGAGAGCGATTCACAGAGCATGGGGGACCCTTCCTTTGCCCTGAACGTGACGCAATCCCCGACCTCGTCCAGCAGACCCAGCCACGATTCGCCTCCCCGCCCGCCGCGCCCCGGGGTGCGGGCTCGACCGCCGCCCGCGCTCGCCATTTCCGGCGCTTCGTGCCCTGGTCCGCGCGCTGCAACGACGCCGCCGGGCCGCCGCGCGCCATGACGCCGCGGCCGATCAGCGGCCCGGCCCGTCGCGGTTCGCTCGCCTGCGACGAGCAGACTCGACCGTCGCCGCCCGGTCCGCTCACTGCGGGTTGATCACCTCGAGCCGGGTCCCGCCCGGGTACGCGTACGACGTCACCTCGGTGTAGCCATAGTTGATGATCCCGAACGGCTCGGAGCTCTCGGCCAAATGGGCGCCCTCGGCGATCGGCCAGTCGGCGACCTCGTAGCCGCCGATGGCGTAGTAGCCGGCGACCATCGCCCCGTCGACGAACACCGCGGGGCCGCCCTGCACCCGGACGATCTGCGCGAAGTGTTGTGCATAGCCGGTGCCGGTGGCGAACGCGTAGCGCTCGAGGAATTGCTCGACCGGGATCGCCTGCACCATCGCCGGGTCGCCGGTGCCGGCGCCGCCGTCCTGGCTCTCGAGGTATTGCACCGGCAAGAACGGCTTGTCGCCCGCGAACACCACGCTGGTCCCGGTCGGCACCACCAGCTCCTTCCATTCGCCGCGGTTGAGCGCGAGGGGCGTGCCCGGCAGCGGCGGGTCGGTCGTCACCGTCGTCCCGTCCTCGCCGCCGTACACCCGCCAGTAGTGCTTCTCCTGGCTGCGGGCCGGCGCGTGGGCGCCGACGTACTCGACCCCCCAGTACGCCAGCGGCAGCATCTGCTCCTCGACGTGGTCGCAGTACGACACGTCGCTGCTCGGCACGTTGGCGCACTCGACCGCGCCGACGACCCAGATCGGTCGGTCGGCGCTGACGATCGTCCCCGACAGGTCGCCGTTCGGCTCGGGCGCGATCACCTGCAGCGTATCGAAGCGGTTCATCGTCACCGTGCCGGTCTGGCCGGCGAACACCTGCGGCACCCCGGCCCCGGCGCTCGTGGTGACCGGCGGCGTCCACGTCACCGTCGTCCCGTCGGCGATCGCGATCACGTTGAAGTAACTCGGCGACTCCTCCTGCGTCTGGCGGTACGACGCCACCACGTAGCTCGCCTGCAGCGCGTGCTCGGGGAACAGCATCGACGCGTCATTGGTCGCCTGCGCCCCGATCGGCGAGTGCTGGTACGCCACCACCGGCACGTCGCTGTCGATCCGGTAGGCCCCGCCGACCCGCAGCGCCGACACCTTGTCGATCGGCGGGTTCGCCAGCGTGAACGTGTGCGTCTTGCCCGGCGCGATCGTCACCGGCGCGCCCTGAGGCACCTCCACGTTCTGCCCGGTCGGCGCCAGGAACAGCCGCACCGTCGCCGTCTTGCTCGCGTGCGGGTTGCCGACCACCACCGAGTCGTTCTCCTCCGCGTAGTAGTTGTCCATGCGGTTGGCGAAGAACGAGCAGCCGACGGTGCTCGGCGTCGCCTCCGCCAGCTCGCACAGCGAGAAGCACTGGTCGCCCGCGCACGCCTCGGTCGGGCCGCACGCGACCGGAGGCTCGTAGCCGCTGCCGTTCGCGTCGCACTGCTGGTACGACTCGTCGTCGACGCACTGGACGCTGCCGGGCGGGCACACCCCGGCCGAGCACACTCCATCCGTGCACGCCTCGCCCGGCCCGCACGGCTGCGGCGCGAACGACACGCAGTCGGCCTGGCACACCAGGATCTGCTCGCCCTCGCATTCGCCGAGGTCGCCCGGCGTGCAGGTGCAGGCCGCGTCGCCGCGGGTGGTCGACGACGAGGTCGTCGTCGCCGGCTCCGTCGCGCTTTCGCTCGACGTCGTCGACGACGCGCCGCTCGTCGGCGCCGTCGCCGTCGCCTCCTCGCCCGTCGTCGCCGGCCCCGGCGTGCCTGTCACGCTCGTCGCGCTCGTCGTCCCCGAGGCGCTCCCCGCGGGCGCGTCGTTGCAGGCGGCGAGCAGGCACAGGAGCCACGGACCGGCGGGATGCAGACGGGACATCACGCGCGAAGTTCGCCAAAACTCCTTGCCGACGCAACTCGGGCGCCTCCTTGCGGCGACCCGGACCACGTTCCCCTGCGGTTTCACGCGGCGGGGTGCGCCCGGCTCACACCCCGCGGAGCGTCACCGTCCCGGTCTCGACCGTGATGTCCAGCACCGCCGCCGCCGCGTCGTCGCAGGTGACGCCCGCGATCTTCGCCGCCGGCGCCACCTCGCAGCGGTACGGCCCGGCCGGCAGCGTCAGCGTCACGTCGCCCGTGCCGACCGCGATCGTCACCTGCTCGGGGGCCGCCGCGAACTCGATCGTCACGTCACCTGTCTCATAAGACAGATCGACGATCGGCGCCGCGATCGCCCAGCCGACGAAGCGGCCGACCCCGACCTCGGCCTCGATCTCCGCGTCGAACTCGCTGAGCTCGATGTAGCCGTCGCGGAACGTGAAGCGGAGCGCCGTCCCGGGCGGCGCCTCGATCATGTGGTCGTACCAGCACTCGTGGGCGATCGCGCAGTGACCGGTGAGCTGCAGCTCGTCGCCCTCGACCGCCTGGCCGAACTCGCCGACCCCCGCGTCGAACCCCGACGTGTGGCGCTTGATGTAGATCGACGGCCGCGGGTACATCGTCCCGGTGATGCTGCCGTGGTGGACGTCGAACGCGACCCGCGTGACCTTCTCGAAGAACTGCAGGTTCTCGGTCTGCTCGATGTAGACGCCGCAGCGATTGGTCGCCACGAGCAGCGGCGCCGCGGCGAGCAGGGCGAGCAGGCGGACCGGGGCAGCGCGCATCGCCGGAGCCTTCTAGAAGCGGAGGACGAGCCCCCCGCCGCCGAACTGGGGGATCCCCCGCCGCGCGTAGCGGGGCTCGAACAGCGCCCGGGCCCGCTCGTCGCGGGCGTACTGCTTGCGGGCCGCCACCCCGAACGCGATCGCGGTGACCACCAGGCCGACGCCGATGCCGAGGAACGTGCCCGAGTACACGTTCATCACGTGCTTGCTGTCCTCGTTGCCGACGTTGGTGTTGGCGAGGATCACCAGCACCGTCGACGCCAGCGTGAGGCCGCCGCCGATGACCCCGAGGCTCATCGCCGCCGGCAGCAGCTTGCGCCGCCGCTGCTCCTGCTTGGCCGCCCGCGTCGCGTCGGCGTGGGCCGCCTGCAGCTGGCGCATCGTCGCGCCGTCGTGCGCCGGGTCCGGGCTCAGCGCCAGCACGTGCTCGAGGTCGTTGGCGCGCAGCGCGTGGAACGCCGCGCCCGGCCCGTACTTGGTGGCGAGCCGCCCGGCCACGTCCGCGCGCAGCTGGTAGGCCTTCACGTTCGAGGTGTCGAGCGCGATCACCTCGCTCAGCGCCTGCATCGCCGCCTCGTCCTCGCCGGCCTTCACCTGCTGCCGGGCCTCTTCGAGCACCGTCGGGGCCGGCGGCTCGGCGCGGACGGACAGCGGCGCGAGAGCGACGCAGGGGGCCAGGACCGCGCCGCACAGGCGCGCCGTCCAGGTCGGGCGACTCTCCGGGCGAGGCATCCCGGGATGATAGGAACGTCGTGCTCGCCAGCGCAAGTGAAGCTCCGAACATGTTCCGCCGGGCGTTCCGCCCCGCGGGTCAGAAAACGCACATCTCGCCGTGTTACCCACAACTGTCCCAAAGGTCAGGCGGACGCGCGACCGGCCTCGTCGACCAGCAGCGGGGCCGCGGTGGCGGCGACGATCGCCTCGACCGTCACCCCGGGTGCGCGCTCGACCAGGCGGAAGCCGCCGTCCTCGACCGCGATCACCCCGAGGTCGGTGATCACCAGGTCCACGCAGCGCATCGCCGTGAGCGGCAACGTACAGCGGCGGACCAGCTTCGCGCCGCCGTCGCGGTCGGTGTGGGTCATCACCGCGATCACCTTGCGCGCGCCGGTGGCGAGGTCCATCGCCCCGCCGATCCCGGCCACCTTTTGTCCCGGCACCATCCAGTTGGCGAGGTCGCCGTTCTCGGCGACCTGCATCGCCCCGAGCACCGCGACATCGACGTGGCCGCCGCGGATCATCGCGAAGCTCAGCGCCGAGTCGAACGTCGAGCCGCCGGGCACGATCGTCACCGTCTGTTTGCCGGCGTTGATCACCTGCGCGTCGACCTCGTCGTCGTAGGGGAACGGGCCCATCCCGAGCAGCCCGTTCTCCGAGTGCAGCAAGATCCCCGAATCGGGCGGCAGGTAGTTGGGGATCAGCGTCGGGATCCCGATCCCCAGGTTGACCACGCTGCCCGGGCTCAGCTCCCGGGCCGCACGCGCGGCCATGTCTTCGCGGCTCCACGGCATGGCGGCCGGATGATGGCCGGGGCGGCCCGCCGAGGCAATGGCAGGCGGCGCGATTTCGCGCCTCGCGGGTTCGATCCGGTCCCCGCGGCGCGTTGCCCTCCGCCGCCGTTTGCGGGCACCCTTCGCCGGCATGCGGGTCGTCCTCCTCGCGCTCGCGGCTGTCCTCGCCTGCGCGCGCCTCGGCGGGCCGCGCGGCGACGACGGCGACGAGCGCGAGGTCCGCGTCGCCGGCGAGCCGCTGACCGCCGAGCAGCAGGCGCGCCTGGTCGATCACGCCCGCGCCGGCGGCCTGCTGTGGTGGCGCCTGCCCGGCCCGGACGGCTACCGCTGCGAGCCCTGGCGGCTCGTCCCCGACGTCGGCGACCCCGAGCGCGGCCGCCTCGTCCTGGTCGCGCCGCCGCCTGTCCCCGCGGACAGCTCGGGCCCGCCCGCGCCTCCGAGGCCGGCGGACCGCCCGGACCTCGCACAACCTGTCCCCGCAGACAGCGACCCCGGCGCGCCGCCCGCGCGGCCCGAGCTCGCCTCGGCGCCGCGCCCGCCTGTCCCCGAGGACATACAGCCGAGCGCCCTGCTCGCCTCGCCCCGCCTCTCACCTGTCCCCGAGGACATCTCCCCCGCCGCCCTGCTCGCCTCGCCCCGCCTCTCACCTGTCCCCGAGGACATCCCCCCCGCCGCCCTGCTCGCCTCGCCCCGCCCCTCGCCTGTCTCCGAGGACATAGCCCCCGCCGCCCTGCTCGCCTGGCCCCTCCTCCCGCCTGTCCTCGAGGACAGCCCCGCCTCCGCCCCGCCCGAGCCTGTCCCGAACGCCATGTCCCTCGGGTCACCCACGATCCAGCTCGCCTATCGCCTGGCCGAGGGCCACCTCACCCTCACCGCTCCCGAGCACGAGCTCCCGGTCGCCGCCCCGCCGGGCACGCAGAAGGCCGTCGGCCGCGCCTTGACCTGCGTCTTCACCGGCATCGCCCTCGGCGGCCCGGCCGGCAGCGCCCGGCGGCTGATCCTCGCCGCCCGCGAGCGCTTCTTCTTCAGCGAGGACGCCTGCGCCGCCGCCGGCTTCGCCGACGACCCGCCCGGGCCCGACGAGCTGCGCACCGTCGGCTGCGCCGGCGCCCTCGCCGACCCGGCCACGCGCGCCCGCCTGGAGCGCCCGCCCCCGCGCGACGCCCCCGACCCCGCCGCCCGGCTCCACCGCGCCCGCGCCGTCCATCACCTCCGCCGCGGCCCCGACGGCGCCCTCGTGTGCGACCGCTGGCGCAACCGGCCCGAGCGCACCGCCGGTCACGGTCGCCTCGAGCACCGCGGTCGCGACGAGCGCGGCCGCTTCGTCCGCACCTACGCCTACGAGGTCGGCCCCGGCTACGTCACCCTCCAGGGCCCCGCCGAGTTCCGCCGCGTCGAGCTCGACGGCCAGCGCACCGACGTCGTCCGCGCCAGCAGCTGCCTCGTCACCCGCGGCGTCACCCGGGTCGACGCCGGCGGCATCGACCTCGGCGGCGAGCGCTGGTACCTGTCCCGAAGTGCATGCGACGCCGCCCGCCTCGCCGACGCCCCGGCCCCCGTCGGCGCCACGCCCCTGCTGGTGACCGGCTGCGAGTGAGCGGAGCTCGACGGTCGCGGTGCACCCAGCCCCGCTTTCTCGGCCCCTCGGCGCCGCTTCCCTGCGGATGGCGAGCCGCGAGGGAGCGGAGCTCGACCGGCGCCCCCTGTCTCGCACGTGGATCCGGCTCCGCTGGCCCGGCCACGGCGGGGCTCGTCCGATCCCACGACCAATGAGGGTCGTCCCGCACGATACCCTGCGAAGATATGCGAGGAGGAGATCCATTCGGAGCAATTCCCACCTCGACCACACCGATCGCCCGCGCCTCACCCACGCCCACGGCGATCTCCAAGACGAAGCGGCCGGAGACGCGGGTCTGTCGACCGCGCGATGATTCGCCCGTCCGCGCATCGGGGGCATTCTCGCGTCATCGGGGGGCGCCGGCTTCACCGGGCGGGGACCGCGATCCTGGTGCACGCCACCAGCGAGCGGCGGTCGGTATGGACACCGGCGACCTTGTCGGGGGGCGGGCTGGGGCGGTGCGGCTGCGAGAGGCGGGTCCGGCGGCCACCGGGCGGCGGGGCGCCATTCGTGGGTTCGCGCCGTCCTGACGTCCGAATGAGCGCTCATGACATTGATCGGAGGTTCGCATTCACGCGTCGTCCGAGACATGTCCGAAGAAACATGTCGCGCCCCGATCTGGCCGCGGGTCGTATCCGCCGGATGTCGCGCGCAGCGGCTCGCGGACCCGTCGAATGTCCTTCAGGACATATTGAGCGCGCCGAGCGAATGGCGCGCCGTGGCACCCCTCACCGGCGCATGGCGCGTCCGTTGCCCGCGAATTGGCGGGTGCTAGACCTGGGTGCAATCATTCTGCCAGTTCGGCGTCGAGCTCGGCGTCGGGCCCCCGGTCCCATGAAACCACTCCGCTCGATCCTGACTCTGATTCCGTTGGCCTGCGGCGACGGCGGCGGCTCGAGCGGCGCGGACGGTGCCCTGTTCGACGCGCTGTCGATGCCCCGGACGCCCACGGTCGCGCTCGACGACTTCGCCTCCGCGGAGGACTGCGGTGTTTGCCACGCGACTCATTACGCCGAGTGGGTCGGGTCGGGGCACGCCTATGCGATGATCGACCCCGTGTTTCGCGCGTTCGTCGCGGTCCGGCAGGAGAATTATGGCGGCAAGCAGGACAAGTTCTGCTTGCAGTGCCACACCCCGATCGGGACCCGCGGCGGCGACATCGAGCCGGGCTTCGCGTTCGCGGACCTGCAGGCGATCTCGCTCGAGGGCGTGACCTGCGAGAGCTGCCACAAGGTGGCGTCGCTGGTCCGCCCGTACAACAGCGGTCACGTGCTCGACCCCGAAGGGCCGATGCGCGGCACGATCCCCGCGCCGCAGGTCAGCTCGTTCCACGAGTCGCAGTTCTCGCCGCTCCACGGGACCGCGGAATTCTGCGCCGGTTGCCACGATCTCCGCGAGGTGAGCGGCCTCGAGCTGGAACGCCCGTACGCCGAATGGCAAAAGTCGCCCGCGGCGGCCGCCGGCGTGCAATGTCAAGACTGCCACATGCCGCGCTACCAGGGTCAGGCGGTGGCCGGCGGCCCCACGCGTACGCTCCACCGGCACACCTGGGTCGGCGCCGGCGTCCCGCTCCTGGACGGCTTCCTCGACCCCGACGAGGAAGCTTCGTTGCGCGCGGAGGTCGAGCGGCTGCTGGGGAGCGCGGCGCGGGTCAGCATTGCGACCGCCCCGTCGGTCCGCGCCGGCGACGTGGTCGACCTCTCCATCACCGTCGAGAACCACATCTCGGCCCACAATTTCCCCACCGGCTCGACCTTCAACCGCCAGGTCTGGCTCGAGGTCGTCGTCCGCGACGGCGACGGCCGCGTCGTGTTCGCCACCGGGACCCTCGACGAGCGCGGCGAGCCGGGCGGCTCTGTCGGCGCGGGGACGGCTGCCGCACCCGGGCTGCTCGCGCTCGGCTCCGTTCTCGTCGACGCGCGCGGCGAGCGGGTCCTCTTCCCCTGGCGCGCGGCCCGGCACGTCTCGAACGCCATCGAACCGCTGGGCGAGCGGGTGTTCGAGCTCCGCGTCCCGACCGCGAGCACCGACCGGGGGCCGCTGTCTGTGGAGGCGCGCGTGCTGTTCCGCGCGTTCTCTCCCACCGCCCTGCGGGCCCTCGGCCTCGACGAGTACGTCGCCAGGCTCGAGATCCACGAGGTCTCGCGCAGCCGCGCCAGCGTCGAGCTCGGCGCGCCATGAGCGGCGCCCCGGGAAGCTCGAGAGCACCCGCGCGAGAGCGCTTCGGCACACCCACAGAGAACATGCAAAAAAGATCATGTCCCGAAAGACATGTTCCGCACCGTCGTGCGCACGCCGGTCCGCGCCCGCGCGACGAAAGCGGGGGCGCGGGCCGCCGGAGCGCGGCCCGCGGGATCGCGGCCGCCACCGGCCACGTCCACGTCGCGCACCCTCGACGCGCGACCTGTCGGCGCCGCCCCTTGCTGTTCGCCGCCCGCGAGCGAGCCCGAGGCGCGCGCCACCTGTCCCGAAGTGCTGTGACCCCGCCCGCACCTCCGCCGCCCGCGACCCGCTCGCCGGCGATCGCGGTTCTATTGCCCCTTCGTCGCCCTCGCGCCGCCTCCTGTCCCCGAAGACATGTGACCCCGCCCGCACCGCCGCCGCGCCGGCCGCTCCGCAGAGGCCGTCCGTCTGCGAACGCTTGCCTGCCTCGCGCATCGGCTCGCGTACACATGTCCCCGAGGTCATGTGCTCCTGCCCGCATCCCCCGCGCCCTCGCACGCCTCCGCGGCGCGTGCCCGGCCCGGGCCTCGCGCTTGCACCTGTTCCGAAGTCCATGTGACGTCGCGCGCACCGCCCGCGCTCCCGCGCCCCTTTGCGCCCCGCCGCGGGCGCGCCTGGGTCCCGGGAACCTCGATCCGCGCCGTCGGCCGGCGCCATCACCTGTCCCGAAGTTTATGTGACGCCGTTCGCATCGCCGGCGCTCCTGCGCCCCTCCGGCGCCGGTTTTCCGGGCGAAGGAGCGCAGGCCGGCGTGGCGCCGGCGGCGCGGCCTCGAGCCGGACAGGCGTTCGCGTCGGCCGTCCGACTTGATGATTTTTTGGTGCGTTGGATCGCGGATCGCCGGGGAGCCCGCTGCACCCGCGGTCGCACCGCGGCGGCCTGCACCGACGATCCTCACGCTCGCCGCGCGCCTGCCCCGAGAGACAGCTGCACCATGATCACCCGCGCTATCGACATCGGCATGGACGCCTCTCTCCCGGACGACCTCGAGGACCTGTGCACCACCCGGCGCACCTTGAGCCCCGCGGAGCGCGAGCTGTTCGGCACCCCGGCCGACGCCCTCGGTCGCTACTCGCTCCTCGGCAAGCTGGGCAGCGGCAGCATGGGGGTCGTCTACCGGGCCTACGACCCCCGCCTGCAGCGGCCCGTCGCCGTCAAGGTCCTCTACCCGACCGGCAAGAAGACCGCCCACCTGGTCTCGACCGGCGACGCCCGGCTGCTGCGCGAGGCCCAGGCGATCGCCCGCCTCTCGCACCCCAACATCGTCGCCGTCCACGACGTCGGCGTCGTCGGCGACCGCGTCTTCCTCACCATGGAGTTCGTCGAGGGGCCGACCCTGCGTCAGTTCTGCGACGCCCCGCGCGGCTGGCGGGAGGTCCTGCCGCTGCTGATCCAGGCCGGGCGCGGGCTGGCGGCCGCGCACCGCGGCGGCGTCATCCATCGCGACATCAAGCCCGACAACATCCTCGTCGGCGACGACGGCCGCGTCCGCGTCGTCGACTTCAGCGTCGCCCGCCCGCAGGGCTTCTCCGCCGAGACTTTGGTCGGCAAGTTCCGCCTGACCGACACCGAGACCAACGTCCTGGTCGGCACCCCCGCGTACATGGCCCCGGAGCAGCTGCGGGCCGCTCCGGCCTGCGCGCGCTCCGACCAGTTCGCCTTCTGCGTCACCGCCTACGAGTGTCTGTTCGGCGAGCGGCCGTTCGTCGGTCCGACCCTGCGCACGCTGATCGACAACGTCCTCGCCGGCCCGCCGACCCAGCCGCCGCCGTTCACCCAGCAGGTCCCGCGCGCCCTCTATCAGTGCATCGTCCGCGGCCTCGCCCTCGACGCCGACGACCGCTGGCCCGACATGGACATCCTCGTCGCCCACCTCGAGGACCTCGCCGCCCGCGGCCAGCGCCGCTCCTCGCTGGTCCTCGCCGCCTCGCTCGGCGCCGCCGCGGCCCTCACCGTCGGCGCCGTCGCGGCCCACTTCACCGGCACCAGCTGCTCGCACCCCGAGCTCGCCGCCCACATCGGCGCCCGCTGACCCCGCCTCGGACGACCGTTAGGACATGTTCTGCGCGACATGACCTTGAAGACTGCTTGCCAGGCCCGCGGCCTCGGCGAAGACATGTCCCTCACGACATGTCTCTCGCGCCATCTCGCTCGCGACGGGCCCGCCTGACCTCGCCGCTCCGGCGGCACGCCGGGTCGTCGTCACCCGGCCCTTCGGGCCCCGGCTCGCTCGCGACGGGCCCGCCTGACCTCGTCGCTCCGGCGGCACGCCGGGTCGTCGTCACCCGGACACCGGGCCCCGGGCTCACTCGCGCCAGATCGGCTGCGTCCACGCCCTGCGCCCGTCGGCCGCGCGCACGCGGGCGCGCAGGTACGGCCCGGCCGTCTCGGCCAGCGTCATCGTCGCGCGCGGCCCGGCGACCGTCCGCAGCACCTCGCCGCCGGCCCCGACGAACTCGATCGTCACCCCCGCCTGGGCCGCCTCGACCGTCAGCGCCGCGCCCTCGCGCGCCACCGAGCGCAGCGACAACCCCGTCGACGCGTAGAACTCCCCCGCCAGCAGGGCCGCGCGGATCGCCGGCAGATCGCGGGTCGCGTGCACCACCACGAACCCGCGGTCGCCGGTGTACGCCGTCTCGCCGCGGGCCGTCACGGCAGGCGCGTCGTCGTAGTGGTGCGCGTCGTCGGTCGCGACCGCGAACAGCCGCGCCCCGCGCGTCAGCGCCGCGTCCCACAGCGCCTCCGTCGACGGGTGCCCCGCGTCGCCGGCGTTGTTCGAGTCGATCGCCTCGTTGGCCAGCTCGAACAGCCGCAGCCCCGACCGCGACAGCGCCGTCAGCAGCCCCGCGTCGGCCGCGTAGTGGAAGTTCGGGTGGTTCAGCATCGCCACCCCGCCGAGCTCCTCGCTCGCCCGCAGCGCCCGCGCGAACAGCTCGTCGCGCCGCGGCGAGCCGGGCGGCGGGAACCGGAACCGCCCCGCCCGCGCCTCCGCCACGAACAGCGCGTTGACGTGCAGCAGGCACGCGAGCCCCGGCTCGGGCGGCGGCTCGCAGCGCTCGACGTTCTGCGTCAGCTCGATCCCGGGCGCCACCAGCATGCGCCCCTCGTGGGCCGGCGCCGTCACGAAGTTGTGGTCGGTCACCACCGCGAAGTCGAACCCGTGCGCCTCGTACCACCGCAGCGCCGCCGCGGCCGGCGTCGCGCTGTCGCCCGAGTTGTCGGTGTGGAGGTGTAGCTGACCCTTCAGCCATGCCTTTTCAGGCATGGCCTTCGGGACATCCTCCTCGACCGCTGCGACCACCGGCTGGGGCGGCGCCTCCGGGCGCGAGCAGGCCAGCCAGCAGGCCGCCGACCCGGCCAGCGCGCAGGTACGACCCCGGCTCCGCACCCCGCCATCTTGCCAGGTTTGCCGGCGAGAAGCCCCGCGGAAAACTTCGCCCGACCACGTTGTCAGCCGCGGGCTCCGGGCCCTACCCTGAGGCGATGCATCGCCCCCACAGCTTGAGACCGACCGCCCTCGGCCTGCTGAGCCTGGTGTTCGCCTGCGCCCTCCCGCCGGCCGCCGACACCGAGACTGCCAGCGACGGCTCGACCGCGACCACGACCGACACGATCACCGGCGACCCGACCGGGACCACCGCCACCGACCCGACCACCACCACGAGCACCGACACCGGCCTCACCACCCTCGACCCGCCGACCGGCACCACGACGACCGGCACCACCGACGGCACCAGCACCACCATGCCCGCCTGCCGGAGCGAGTGCGGCGACGGCGTGGTCGAGTGCGACGAGGCCTGCGACGACGGCCCCGACAACAGCGACCTCGAGCCGGGCGCCTGCCGCACCGACTGCACCGCCGCCGGTTGCGGCGACAGCGTCGTCGACTACCCCGACGGCGAGCAGTGCGACGACGGCAACGCCAGCGACGGCGACGGCTGCAGCGCGACCTGCCAGGTCGAGGCCGGGGCCGCCTGCGGCGACGGCGTGCTCGACCTCGATCAGGGCGAGGAGTGCGACGACGCCGGCCTCGACCCCGACGACGGCTGCGGCCCGAATTGCCAGCTCGAGCCCCCCGGCGGCGGCTGCGGCGACGGCATGACAAACGCCGTGCTCGAGGTCTGCGACGACGCGAACCTCGACAACGGCGACGCCTGCAACCCGACCTGCAACCTCGCCAACACCACCTCGCTGTTCGTCGGCAGCGAGGGCCAGCTCGGCCTCAAGGACGGCGTCGGCGGCGAAGCGCGGATCTCCGGCACCGGCGGCCTCGCCGTCGACCTCACCCACCTCTACCTCGCCGACGCCCAGAACAACTGCATCCGCCGGATCGACCTCGCCACCGCCGAGGTCGAGACGATCGCCGGCTCGAACACCGGCATGAGCGGCTACGTCGACGCCCCCGACGGCCTCGACGCCCGCTTCGCCGGCCTCGACGCCATCGCCACCGACGGCAAGACGCTATGGGTCAGCGACGGCATGAACAAGCGCCTGCGCGCCGTCAGCCTGACCCCGCCGTTCGCGGTCACCACCGTCGCCGGCAACGGCATGACCGGCGTCGCCGACGGCGTCGGCGAGGCCGCCACCTTCGACGACAACCGCGGCCTCACCTACTACGCCGGCCACGTCTACATGGTCGACGCCAGCGCCGCCGTGCTGCGCCGCTTCGACCCCGCGGCGCAGGAGGTCGTCACCCTCGCCGGCCTCGCCTACGAGACCGGCAGCGACGACGGCGTCGGCGACGCGGCGCGCTTCGTCAGCCCGCGCTACCTCACCTCCGACAACAGCGGCATGCTCTACGTCGCCGACACCAACGGCTTCGCGCTGCGCAGCTTCAACACCGTCACCGGCCACGTCGGCACCTTCGCCGGCAACGGCGGCGCCGGCTACGTCGACGGCGTCGGCGCCGCGGCCGCGATCCACCGGCCGCGCGGCCTCGCCAGCGACGGCGCCAGCCTCTACTTCGGCGAGTTCGCCCAGCACACCGTCCGCCAGGGCATCCTCGCCACCCGCGAGGTCTCGACCCTCGCCGGCCAGCACTGCGGCGGCGACATGGTCTGCCCCGGCGCCTACCTCGAGGGCGTCGGCACCGAGGCCCGCTTCAACGGCCCGTTCGCGCTCGCCTACCACGACCCGAGCCGCTCGCTGTTCGTGCTCGACAGCGCCAACCGGGTCATCCGCCGCGTCCAGTGATCCTCACTCGACCGAGTCGAGGAACTCGTCGACCAGCTGGTTGAACAGGGCCGGGCGCTCCCAGTAGATCGAGTGCCCGGTCTCCGGCACCTTGATGAAGCGGCCGCCGACCAGCATGCGCGCCAGGTGGGCCACCGAGTCCGGCGCGCACACGAAGTCCTCGTCGGCCGTCAGGCACAGCGTCGGCACCTCGAAGCCCTCGAGGTCGCGGGCGGTCACCGTCCGCATCCCCAGCAGGACGTCGCGGATCGCCCGCTTGTCGGCGGCGCCGAGGATGTCCATCCCGCGGTAGAGCTCGTGCATCGCCGGCTGCTCGCGCACCATCCGCTCGCCGGCCGCCGGGTGGACCCCCTTCATGAACGCCGCCGTGGCCCGCCCGCGCAGCCGGTTGATCGCCGCGTCGATCTCCGGCGTCGTCACCTGTCCCGTCGTACAGGCCATCACCAGCGCCCGCACCTTCTCGGGCCGCCGCAGCGCGTAGCCGAGGCAGGTCCACCCGCCCATCGACTGCCCGACCAGGCGCACGTCGGTGACGTGCAGGTGCTGCAGCAGCGCGTCGAGGTCGTCGACGAACTTGCGCGGCCCCTGCCCCGACGCGTCCTTCGACGGCGCGAAGCCGCGGTGCGAGAACACCACGCAGCTGAACCGCCGGCGGAAGTGCGGCACCTGCTGCCACCACGACAAAAAACCGCCCCCGAGCCCGTGCGCGAACACGAGCGGCGGCCCGCTGCCGTGCACCTCGTAATAAAGCTCGCCGTCGGGCAGGGTCAGCGTCGCCATGACCTCACCCTATCGCGGCTCGCCCCGCCGCGAAAGCCCCGCCCCCGCAGGCCTGGCGCGCACCTCCTCGCAGCCTGAGGCACCCGGCGCGCCCCTCGCCGGCTCGACCGCCGGCCACGCGTGACCTGTCCCTCGAGACATTTTTCGTGAGGCCGCCGAGCTGCCCCGAGGGACACCCGCCCCGCGCTCCCTCCGCGCGCGACCCGGCGAGCGCGGGCGGGTCCGGCTCTCGCTCGAGCTGTCCCCGAGGACACCCGGCTCACCCCGCGCTCGCGCCGGCGGCGGCCAGCGCCACCGCGTCCGGGCCCGCGGGGAAGCGCAGCTGCCCGGACGTGTCGTTGGCCGCGCGGAACACCACCTCGGCGACGTCGGCCTCGGTCGTCACCGCCGCCGGCCGGGTGAACGCCGCGAACACGCGCTCGGCGAACGGCGCGTAGGCCTCGGGGATCAGCGCGGCCGGGTTCGGCCCGTTGCTGGCGAAGCGCGTGGTCGGCCCGTAGCCCGGCTCGACCAGCTTGACGCGCACGTCGAATTCCGCGAGCTCGTGCGCGAGCGAGGCGGTGAACCCCTGGATCGCCGTCTTGCTGGCGGTGTACACCGCCACCAGCGGCATCGGCGCGAGCGTCACGCTCGACGTCACGTTGACGATCACGCCCGACCGCCGCGCCCGCATCCGCGGCAGCACCGCCTGCGTCATCGCCATCACCCCGAAGGTGTTGGTCTCGAACACCTGGCGCGCCAGCGCCATCGGCGTCGCCTCGAAGGCGCCGAGCGCCCCGACGCCGGCGTTGTTGACCAGCACGTCGACGGGCCCGCTCGCGGCCAGCGCGGCCGCGATGCTGTCGGGCTGCGTCACGTCGAGCGCCAGCACGCGCAGCCGCTCCGACCGGGGCAGCACGTCTTCGCGCGGCGTTCGCATGGTGGCGACCACGTTCCAGCCCTGGGCGTGGAAGTGACGCGCGGTCTCGAGGCCGTAGCCGGAGGAGCAACCAGTGATGAGTACCGTCTTCATGGCGTTGACTGTAGCGGCTCGATGCCGGACGCTCTATCGCAACAAGTCCACGTTTCATTGGCGAGCGTCCAGACATGCACGACCCTCTCTCGCAAGTCATCGCCCTGCTCCAGCCGCGCGCCGTGTTCTCGAAGCCGATCAGCGGCGCCGGTCGCTGGGCCGTGCGCTACGCCGAATTCGGCCAGCCGAGCTTCTGCACCGTGCTGGAGGGCCGCTGTCGCCTCGCCGTCGACGGCTACCGGCCCCTCACCCTCGAGGCCGGCGACTTCCTGCTGCTGCCGGCCACGCCGGGCTTCACCATGTCGGGCTTCGAGCCGGCGACGCCCGAGCGCATCGACCCCAAGCTGACGCCCGCGCCGACCGCGGAGGTCCGCCACGGCACGCGGGGCGGCCGGCCCGACGTGCGCCTGCTCGGCGGCTACTTCGTGTTCGACTCGCCCGACGCGCAGCTGCTGGTGTCGCTGCTGCCCGCGGTCGTGCACGTGCGCGGCGTGGAGCGGCTCTCGCTGCTCGTGCGGCTCGTCGGCGACGAGGCCGGCCAGCGGCGGGCGGGCCGCGACCTCGTGCTGACGCGGCTCGTCGAGCTGCTGCTGATCGAGGCGCTGCGGTCGACCCCGGGCGAGGACACGCCCCCGGGCCTGCTGCGCGGCCTCGCCGACGCTCGCCTCGCGCCGGCGCTGCGGCAGATCCACGGCCAGTTCGCCCGCCCGTGGACGGTGGCCCAATTGGCGAAGACCGCCGCGCTGTCGCGCTCGGCGTTCTTCGAGCGCTTCACGCGGGCCGTCGGCCTGCCGCCGATGGAGTATTTGCTCGCCTGGCGCATGGCCATGGCGAAAGATCTGCTGCGACGCCAGGACCTCGCGCTCGCCGAGGTCGCCGAGCGCGTCGGCTACGCCTCCGCGAGCACCTTCAGCACCGCCTTCAGCCGCCACGTCGGCCAGGCTCCGAGTCACTACGCGCGGGCGCAGCAGTAGCATGCAGCAGCGGGCGATCCTCGCCGTCGCGGCGCCGGATGAGCCGCAGGATCGCGCGGTCACTCCGCCTTGAAGGCGCGCACCCATACGTTCGCCGCTTCGCCGAGCACCACCGACTGCCCGGCGACGACCCAAAAGCCCGGGCCCCAGGCGGCGTCGCTCGCCTCGTCGTAGAGGTCGATGTCCTCGTTGTTGTAGGTGTGCGTCCACAGCCGGGCGCCGTCTCCCGCGTAGAGGGCGCCGAACACGTCGTTGAATTGCGTCGGCGCGACGTGGAAGCCGACCGCGAGGATCTGCTCGTCGGGGCCCACGGCGACCCCGTTGCCGGTGCCGTACAAAAATTCGTGGTCGTGGATGTCGGTCCATTGCTCCGCCAGGTCGGGCCCGACGCGCCGCACCGCAAAGTCGTAGCCGGTCACGCCCTCCGGCTGCCGGCGCCCGACCAGGGCGATGTCGCCGCCGGCGCCGATCGCCTCGGCGTCGAACCACGTGCCGCCGGGGTGCTCCTCGACCTCGGTGCCGACGATCGTCCCGGCGTCGTCGACGGTCACGAGCAGCGGCCGCGTCGAGTTGTCCTCGGCGTACACGAGCCCGGCCACCACCACGCCGCCTGCAATCTTCACGACCCCGAAGCCGAGCGCGCGCGCGTGCTCGGCCTGCGTCACCGCCGTCCAGTCGGCCTCGCCCGTGGCGAGGTCGTGGCGACGCAGGACCAGCTGCGTCTCGTCGGCCGTCAGGTCCTCGGCGCCGGCCGAGTAGAGCTTGCCGTCCGCCAGCACGAGGCCCGAGATCGACGCCCCGATCATGCTGGCGGGCGGTTCGATGAACGTCCAGCCCTCGTTGCCGTCCGCGTCGAACGAGCGCACCACGGGCGCCGCCATGTCCTTCGCCTGCTCCTCGGTGCCTGCCGCGTAGATGGTGCCGTCGTCGCCGAGGACCACCGCGTAAAACACGTTGGGCAGCCCGTTCGGGTCGGGGTACGTCCTCTTCCACAGCTCGGTGCCGTCGGGGTCGAGGGCGATGAGCAGCATGTCGCTGTCGGTCGCGCTGACGCCCTCTCTGCCGGCGAGGACGATCTTGCCGGTCGGGTCGACGGCGACGGCCGCGACCCCGTCGTACTCGCCCGCCGCCCCGCTGTGCGTGTAGGTCCACAGCACCGCGGCCGTCCTCTCACAATTCTTGTCGCAGCCGTCGTCGAGTTCGTCGTTGCCGTCGTCGCAGCTCTCGCTCCCGGCGACGACGCCGTCGCCGCAGACGGCCGGGGCGGGGCCGGTGCTCGTCGACGTCGGCGCCGCGGTCGTCGGTTCGGCGGTGGTCGGCGTGTCCGCGCTGGTGGTCGTCGTGACGTCCGGCTCGCTCGCGCCCGAGGTCGTGGTCGTCGTGGACGGCTCGGGGTCGATGCCGGAGTCGGTGGTCGTCGTCTGCTCCGAGGGACAGGCGAGCAGGAGCCAGGGCCCGAGCGACAGGGCCGTGAGCCGCCTCGGACCGGCCGAGGCGCTGCGGCGCGCCGGGGTGCTCGGCGAGCTCGCGGGCTCAACCTCGCCGAGGCGGGCGATGCAGGCGACGTGGGAGGCGGGGACTTGGGGGCGGGCGGTGAAGGGCGGCATGACGAACTCCGTGGGTGCGACCGCCAAGTGCCGCCACCCGGGCTCTTGATCTCCGCGCCCGCTAAAAAATTTTCGTCACCCACCGCGCCCGCGCCGCGACCGGCGCTTCACCGCTCGCGCCCGCTCGCGCTCAGCCGCCGAGCACCCGCTCGAAGAACCACCACAGCCCCGCGAGCACGATCGCCCCCGAGATCCACTTCGCCCCGTGCAGCCGGCGGTACGGCTCCCAGCGCCCCAGCGCCAGCAACACCGGCAGCACCAGCGCCAGCACCGCGAGCTGTCCGGCCTCGACCCCGAGGTTGAACAGCAGCAGCGCCGGTCCGACCTCGCCGGCCGGCAGCCCGAGCTCGGCCAGCACCCCGGCGAACCCGAACCCGTGGACGAACCCAAACGGCAGCGTGATCCGCCAGCGCCCGGCCGCGTCGGGGACGAAGAAGTTTTCGACCCCGACGTACGCGATCGACAGCGCGATGGCCGGCTCGACCCAAGCCCCGCTCGGCGTCCAGATCCCCAGCGTCGCCAGCGCGAGGCTCAGCGAGTGGCCGAGCGTGAACGCCGTGATCACCGCCACCAGCGAGCGCAGGCGGCCGCCGACCACCACCAGCCCGAGCAGGAACACCAGGTGGTCGGTCCCGATCAGGATGTGCTCGACCCCGAGCTCGAAGTACGCCGACACCGGCCGCGCCGGCGCCTCGCCCCTGTCGCCCTCGACCGCGACCGTCGCCGCCGGCGCGCGCGCCTGCAGCACCGGCTCGGCGAAGATGTCCTCGGGGCCAGCTCCGGGCCGCTGGAACTGCGCCAGGTGCCGGTGCCCGGGCGACAGCCGGTCGAACAGCGACCACGTCAGCGTCAGCGCCGTGGTCGCGCGCGGGCACTCGAAGCGCAGCGCCAGCGAGGCCCCGTCCTCCTCCGTCAGCCACGCCCGCGTCGCCGCCCCGACGCACGGCTCGCCCCCGGCCGCCAGCCCGACCCCCGCGACCACCGGCCCCAGCGCCGCGCCGTCGGCCGCCAGCTCGCCCTCGCTCAGCGTCCCGTCGCCGTCGGCGTCGAGCCCCGGCGCCAGCGCCCGCAGCTCGCCGCGCGCGAACGTCAGCTCGACTGCGACCGCCGCCCCGTCGACGGTGTACACCCCGCGCGACAGCCCGACCTGGTGGGCCCCGGCGATCCCCGGAACGACCAGCACCAGGAGACATGCCCCGATAACCATGTCCCTAGCAACATGTCTGGAGAGGCCTGTCCTCTCGAACACCTTGTTGTCGCAGGGCGCGGCCGTGAGCACGTCCGGCGAGGATAACCCGAACGACCCGGGCCTGTCTCGCGCCGTCGGCGCTCAGCCGATGTTCCCGCGCGGGTCGATGTACAGGTCCGCCCGCGCCCGCGAGCCCGACGGCAGCACGAACCGCGCCTCCTCGCGCTCGTACAGCGCGGCGATCGTGTACTCGCCCGGCGGCAGCCCGCGGATGACGTAGACCCCGCGCGCGTCGCTGACGCCGATCCGCTCCTCGGGCAGACAGGAGCAGCGCAGGTACACGATGCGGTCCAGCACCGGCTCGTTCGTCCGCATGTCCCTCACCACCCCGAGCACCACCCCGCCACTGGCCTCCGAGGCGCCCGGCTCGACCGTGATCGCCATCCGCGGCCGCGGCCCCGTCACCCCGGCGGCCACGCAGGCCGCCAGCGCGAAGCCGACGAAGCCCAGAGCACTCGCGCGCGCCGACATGCGGTCAGCCTCGCCGAAGACCGGCCCGCCGTCACCGGACGCGCCGCGGACCCGCGCCGATGAGCCGATGATTAAAAAAGCTTCGAGGCCGGGTGACGACCTGAAGCAGCGAACCCGAGCGGGCCGAGGGGATACGTCGCGTGTGGATAGTGTGCGTGGCGCCGGCGCGACTCGGGCGTCACGGTCCCGCCGGGGTAGTCGCCGGTCGGCGCCGACCCGTCACGGCGCGCCGCACAATTTTTTCCTTCTCGCCCTTCCCCGGCGGCTCGTCGGCCCGCCCCGCCCCGGGCTCGTCGAAGTCCGGGCCGAACACCTGCGCGCCCTCCTGGCGGATGGCCGCCGCGATCGCCGGGATGTCGGCCTGGGTGAGCGTGGTGCCCTCGGCGATCGGCAGCGGAAAGTTCTTGGGCAGCCAGGTGCCGAACTCGAACTCGACGGCGGCGAGCTCGGAGATCTCGCGGTCGCCGAGGCGATGGTCGATGACCAGCGGCAGCGGCGGCGGCTGGCCCTCGCAGGCCCTGCGGACCGCGGGGTCCTGGACCAGCCAGGCCGGGATCGGCGACTCGGTATGGATATACCGCCGCGTCACCAGCGTGAAGTCGGGCATGCGCTTGCGCGAGTCCCACCACAGCCCGTCGACCGCCTGCATCGCCGCCCGCGCGCCGTCCCTCGGCAGCGCCCCGAGGCGCCGCAGGGCCTCGCGGATCCACGCCTGCATCGCCACGTCGTACTCCTCGCGCGAGCGGATCTCGCCGTCGAGGATCAGCCCGGCCGCGAGGTTGATGCCGAGCACGTTCGAGTACACGTCCTCGGGCGAGAACGACGACAGCCGCTCCGACACCCCCGGCACGCTCTCGAAGCCGTACCACGTGACCACCTCGTGCCACGTCGAAATTTGATAGACCGCCCAGCTCGCCAGCGTCACCGCCGTCTTCCACCGGCCGTGGCGCTCGAGCAGCCCGGGCGGCAGCGCCTTCACCACCACCCGCCGCTTCGTGCCCTCCTCCGGCCAATCGACGGTCGCCTCGTCCGGCAATCGTCGCACCAGCTGCAGCGTCAAGAAGAGCGTGCGGTCGGCCGTGTCGCGCACGTGGGCGATGTCGAGGAAGCCGCCGCGGCAGGTGTACACGAGCCCGTTGCGCTCGCGCGTCGCGTCGCCCTTGTCGTAGCCGTGCGGCCCGATGTCCTCCGGCCCGCGGATGTTCTCGTTCTTGTACAGCGGCACCGGCACCGGCCCGACCTCCGCCCGCAGATCCTGGCCGAAAGCGCAGCACGGCCGGAGCTTCTGCGGCGGGTCGAACACCGGCACGCTGGCCGGGTCGAAGTCGGTCGCGACGTCGGCCGGGTCGTGCATCGCCCGCGCGACCTCGCGGCTGTCGACCACGAGCGGCGCCTTCCAGGTCGGCGCGCAGGCCGAGGCCGCGGCGACGAGCGGTGCCAGCAATCGCCAGGCCACGCCGGGCCGGCGCGCTCCTCGTATGTCGGCATTCGCGTGTGCGCTCCGCACGGTCTATGCTCTGATCGCGACATGACCGTCCGGCAATGCCTGGTGCTCCTCCTCGTCTGCAGCGCGCTCGGCCTGGGCGTCCCGCTGCTGCTGGGCGTCACCTATTCCGCGCGGCTCTCGTCGCACGACACCGGCTTCTTCGCGGTCCAGGTCGACGACGCGATCGCCGCGACCGAGCTGCCGCGTAGACCGCGCCGCAGCGTCCTGGTGGTGATCGACGGGCTCGGTCACGAGGCCGCGAAGGCGATGGGCGCGATCGCGCTCCTGCGCGAGCACGGCCAGTGTCGCAAGACCGCCGTCGGCATCCCGTCGATGTCGCGCCCGGTCTACGCCACGATCTCCACCGGCCTCGAGCAGGACCGCACCGGCGCCCGCGGCAACGACGACGAGGCGCCGCTGTTCGCCCAGTCGGCGTGGGACCTGGCCCGCGCCGCCGGCCTGTCGGTCGCCGGCGTCAGCGAGGTGACGTGGTGGCAGCAGCTGTTCCCCGGCGGCTTCACCCGCTTCGAGGTCCTCCCGCTCGAGGCCGACTACTTCGCCGCCGTCCCGCCGGGCGACCTCCAGCTCGTCCACCCGCTCTACGTCGACGAGGCCGGCCACGAGTTCGGGTCCGCCTCGCGCGAGTACGCCGACGCGGTCGCGCGCGCCGATCGCGAGCTCACCGGCCTTTTGCGCACCCTCGACTTCGCGCAGGACCTGGTGATCGTCACCGCCGACCACGGGCACTCGCTACGCGGCGGCCACGGCGGCGCGCAGGAGCCGATCGCCAATGTCATGACCTGCCACGCGGGCCTCGGCGTCCGCCGCGACCCGGAGTACGGTCATTTGCGAATCACCACAGTCGCCCCGTCGCTGGCGCTGCTGCTCGGCCTGCCGTTCCCGGCCCACATGCGCGCCGGCGACGACGACCTCGACGTCTTGTGGGACATCGCCGACCCGGCCGTCTTCCCCGCGGCGTACCTCGCCGACCGCCGCGCCGCCGTCGAGCGGTTCCGCCGCGCCAACGAGGACGCCGTGCGCGCGTGGCTGCCGGACAGCCAGGGCAGCTGGGACGCCTTCTACGCGGCCCACCGCGCCCGCCACCGCAGCGGCGCGCGGGTGCTGGTCGCCGCGCTGGCGCTGGTGTGCCTGCTGCAGCTCCACCTCCACCGCCGGCGCGAGCAGCAGGGCGAGGCCCGCAGCGCCGCCCTGTTCGGGCTCGGCTTCGTCGCCATGTTCGGGGCCGTCACCTACGCCCTGCAGGTCGGCCTGCGCGGCAGCTTCGACCTCAGCTCGGTCGCCGGGCGCGGCGACTTCATCGGCTTCACCCTGACCATGGGCGTCTGCTGGACCGCCCTCGCGGCGCTGGTCCACTGGCTCTTGCGCCGCGATCGCTGCGCCCTGATGCTCGACCTCGCGGCGATCTTGCTGCTCGGCGCGGTGCTGGCCGCCGCCCACCCGCTGGTGCTCGGCTGGCGCCTCGGCTTCCCGGTCCCCTCGCCCACGGTCTACTTCTTCCCCTACTTCGCCGCGCTCATGTTCCCCGCGGTCGCCGGCGTCGCCCTCGTCGTCGCCGCCGTGTTCGGCCTGCGCCCGCTCCGCCGCCGCTCGGACATGATCGCCAGGACATGACTCGAGGGGCATGCCCGATCGGTCATACCCTTGAGGACATGTCCTTCAGCTCACCCGGCGGATCCGGAACGGCAGCATCGTCTGGACCAGCGGCGAGCAGAAGCGCGACAGCGACAGCGACTCGTGGACCGCCCGCACCGGCACCTCGCCGACGCGGGTGGCGACCTGGGTGCGCGCGTAGAACGGCGTGTCCTCGAGCGTGCGGATCACCGTGGCCGGGGCGCCGTCGGTCCGGGTGGAGCGGGGGATCCACCAGCGCGTGCGGCCGAGCTGCATCGCGTGCGCGGCGGCGAGCGGCTCGACGCCGCCGTCGGCGTGGAACACCCGCCCGAGCTGCAGCTGGCTGCCGTCGCGGCGGTGGGCGTCGTACAGCACCACCGTGCGGTCGGACAGCGCCGCGCGCGACCAGCTCCAGTCGAAGAAGGCCGCCTCGAGCGGCTCCTCGCCGAAGTTCGCGTCGTGGTAGCCGGTCCCGCGCAGCGTCAGCGCCGGGGCCGACAGCTCGGCCACCACGTGCGCGTGCGGGGCCGCGGGGAACCACGTGTGGCGGCCGCGGGCGTCGAGCACCTCCGGGCGGTCGGGGAACGCCGACGGGTACAGGCGCACCGTCCCGGTCACCCGCTGGCCGAGCACCGCCGTGCGCTCGTCGAAGCGGATCACCAGGCAGTCGCCCTCCCAGGCCATCGAGCTGCGGCCGACCTGCAGCCGGTCCGGCCCGCGCTCGACCTCGCTGGCGCCGTACTCGGTGAACACCCACGCGTCGATCCCGGGCCCGTAGAGCGCGACGTTGATCGCGCAGTGGGCCATCGGGTCGGCCGCCCCGGCCGGCGCCTTGGCGCGGGCTCTGGCGTAGTACGGCGAGAACACGCTGCCGACGAAGGCGATGATCGTCAGCCCGTGGCGGCCGTCGTCGCTGAGCGCGTCGAGGTACCACCAGCCGTAGCCGCCCGGAGGGACCACCCGGTCGAACAGAGGCCCGCGCACGCCGACGCCGCGGCGAACCGGCCGCTCAGCGTCGCCATCGGCACCCCCGCCCCCGGATGCACGCTGCCCCCGGCCACGTACAGCCCCGGCAGCTTCGTGGTCGCCGTCGGCCGCCCCAGCGCGTCCAGCAGGCCCCGCGTCGCCGTCCCGTACAGCCCCCCGCCCGAGCCGGGGAACCTCGCCGCGAAGTCGTCGGGCGTCGTCACCCGCGGCGGCTCCGCCGGCGCCATCGACAGCCCGCAGCGCTCGATCACTCGCCATGTCGCTCGTTCGCATGCCTCGATCTCCCTCGCCGTGAGCCACCCTTCGCCGCCGCGCGGCGGCGCGTTCACCAGGACGAACAGGCGCTCCGGGCCGGCCGGCGCGGGATCGGCCTGGCGATCCGGCGCACACACGTAGACGGTCGGCTCGGCCGGCAGCGCCCCGCGGTCCATCAGGGCCGCGAACTCGGCCGCGTAGTCCCGCGAGAACAGTACGTTGTGATAGGCCAGCGGCCAGCCCTCGGTTCGGCCGCGCAGGCACCACGTCACCGCCGACAGCGAGCGGCGGGCCTTCGGCGGCGCCTTCACGGCCCGGGCCGCCGCCGGGCCGAGCAGCCCGCCGCCCAGCGCCGCCAGGTCGCCGGCGAAGATCACCGCGTCGGCCGGCACGCGCTCCCCGGACGCCAGCCGGACCGCCCGCACCCGCGAGTCGGCCTCGATCGCGGCGACCTCGGCCCCGCAGCGGATCTCCGCCCCGTGGCGGCGGGCCAGCGCGGCGATCGCCCCGGTCAGCGCCGCCATCCCGCCGGCGGGCGCCCACACGCCGGCCTGCTCGACATGGGCGATCAGGTTGAGCGTGGCCGGGGCCTCGAACGGGCTCGAGCCGTAGTAGGTCGCGTAGCGGCCGAACAGCTGGCGCAGCCGCGGGTCCTGGAAGAAATCGCCGAGGGCCTTCCACATCGTCCGGTGGAAGTCGAGGCCGAGGGCGCCCGGCAGCCCGCGGAGGCCGAGCGAGCCGACCAGGGTGGCCAACGTCGGCTGCGCCGTGCGGATGAACGGACCCTGGACTTTCTGGTAGATCGCCTCTGTGTGGCGGCAGAACGCGAGGTACCCGGAGGCATCGGCCGCCGAGGCGAAGCGGGTGATGGCCGCCGCCGTGGCCTCGCGGTCGGCGTACAGGTCGAGCCGCTCGCCGTCCTGCCACGCGTGCCGCGCCAGCACCGTCAAGGGTTGCAGCGCCACGTGCTCCGCCAGCGCCGCGTCCGCATCGGCGAACAGCGCCTCGAACACCCAGCGCATCGTCAGCACGGTCGGCCCTGCGTCGATCGGCTGGCCTCCGACCCGCTCCTGGCGCACCTTGCCGCCGACCTCCGGCCCGCGCTCGAGGAGCAGCACCGTGGCCCCGCGGCGGGCGCAATCCAGGGCCGCCGCCAGACCTCCGGCCCCGCCGCCGATCACCACTACGCGGGGGTTGTGCTTCGCCACCACCATGACTGTCGCCAAATTATCGCGACCACTCCAGGTTTCAAGTCTTTGTCCAAAGATTGGTCGTTTCATTGACAATCCTTGAACACGCAGGCACACTTTTGCGCCTATCACTGATCTGTAGGCGGCCCTGGGGGGGCTGAGCAGCGGCCATGGAGTCCCGACGGCGCATCGACCGAGCCCTGAAGAGCTGCCTCGACCAGGCGACCGCCGCTCCCTGTCCGCCGCGGCTGGGGGACGCGATGCGTCATGCCGTCTTCCCGGGCGGGGCGCGATTTCGTCCCGAGTTCTGTTTGGCGGTGGCCGAGGCATGCGGCGGCGCGCACCCGGCCCTGGCGGACGCGGCCGCGGCGGCGATCGAGCTGCTGCACTGCGCCTCGCTGGTCTACGACGATTTGCCGTGCTTCGACGACGCGGCCGTGCGGCGCGGCCATCCCACCGTGCACGCCGCGTTCGGCGAGGAGCTGGCGATCCTGGCCGGCAACGCCCTCATCGTCCTCGCCTTCGACGCCCTCGCGCGGGCCGGCGGCCCGCACCCGCACCTCTTGCCCGGGCTCTTGCGGGTGGTCGCGCGCGGCGTCGGCGGGCCCTCGGGCATCGTCGCCGGCCAGGGTTGGGAGTCGGAGGCCGGCCTCGACGACCTCGGCCGCTACCACCGGGCCAAGACCGGCGCTCTGTTCGAGGCGGCCGTCATCGCCGGGGCCATGACCGGCGGCGGCGATCCTTTGCAGTGGACCGGGCTCGGCTATCGGCTCGGCGAGGCCTACCAGATCGCCGACGACATCCGCGACGCCTACGGTCGGCCCGAGCTGCTCGGCAAGCCGGTCGGCCAGGACCGCGCGCATCACCGGCCCTCCGCCGTGCGCGAGCTGGGCCTCGACGGCGCCACCGGCCACCTCAACGAGCTCGTCGACCAGGCGGCCGGCCGGATCCCCGCCTGTGCCGGCCGCAACGACCTCCTCGCCCACCTCCGCCGCTGGTCCGAGCAGCTCCTCGCCGCCCCGCCCCCCCTCGCCGCCAGCCTCCACTCGTGACCGGCGCCCACCGTACAAATCGGCGCCTCCGGCCTCGCCCTGCCGTGGATCGCCCCTCGTGTGCCGACCGGCCGACCACCCTGAAGTTTGCGCCGACCGCCGCCCTCGGTCCTCGCACGTGCCCGCGGCCGACCGTGCGGCGACCTGAGCCGTCCCCGACCGCCGCCCTCGGTCCTCGCCCGGCCCGGCTCGCCCCACGCGCGTGCCCGCGGCCGACCGTGCGGCGACTTGCGCCGACCGCCGCCCTCGGTCCTCGCCCCGCCCGGCTCGCCCCTCGCGCGTGCCCGCGGCCGACCGCCCGGCGACTTGCGCCGACCGCCGCCCTCGGTCCTCGCCCCGCCCGGCTCGCCCCTCGCGCGTGCCCGCGGCCGACCGCCGCCCTCGGTCCTCGCCCCGCCCGGCTCGCCCCTCGCGCGTGCCCGCGGCCGACCGCCGCCTTCGGTCCTCGCCCCGCCCGGCTCGCCCCTCGCGCGTGCCCGCGGCCGACCGCCGCCTTCGGTCCTCGGCCGGCCCGACTCGCCCCTTGCACGTGTCCGCGGCCGACCGCCCGGCGACCTGCGCCGACCGCCGCCCTCGGTCCTCGCCCGGCCCCGCTCGCCCCTCGCGCGTGCCCGCGGCCGACCGCCCGGCGACCTGCGCCGTCCCCCTGCTTCCGCGTCCGCCCTGCGACCCATCGCGCCGCCTCGGCCGCGGCGCAGCGGCTGCGCCGTCGCCGGTCACCCGGCCCCGCACCTGCATTCCGGCCACCCCGGTCCGGCGAGGCCGCCGGCCTCGATCCCCGGCCCGCGCATTCGCCCTCGCTCGCGCCCGATCCTCGCGCGAGACTCTCGACCTCACCCGAGCCCACGCCATGACTCGACCGCCGCCGACCCTGCGCGCGCAGAAGCAGGCCGTCCCCCACGCCTTCGACCGCGTCGCCGCCCGCTACGACCTCCTCACCGGCATGAACCCCGGCTACCACCGGCACCTCGAGCGCAGCGCCGAGCGCATGCGGATGCCGGAGGATGCTGACCTTTTGGACCTGTGCTGTGGGACAGGTCTCTCCACCCTCGCGCTGGTGCGCACCTACCCGCGCGCGCGGATCACCGGCCTCGACGCCTCGGTCGGCATGCTCGACCAGGCCCGCAAGAAGCGCGAGCTCACCGGCGTCCGCTTCCTGCAGGGCGACGCCATGGATCCGGCCACGTACGGCGCGACGGGGCCGTTCGACGGCATCTTGATGGCGTACGGGATCCGCAACATGCCGGACCCGGACCTGTGTCTGCGCCGCCTCTTGCCGCTGCTCAAGCCCGGCGGCGTAATCTGCTTCCACGAGTACAGCGTGCGCGACTCGCTGCGGGCCCACCTGGTGTGGAACGCGGTGTGCCTCGGCATCATCATCCCCGCCGGCCTCGTCACCTCGCCGGGCTCGAACATCTACCGCTACCTGCGCCGCAGCGTGAACGCCTTCGACGGCGCCGCCGCCTTCCAGCGCCGCCTGCAGGCGGCCGGCTTCTGCGACACCCAGGAGGCCACCATGGACGGCTGGCAGGAGGGCATCGTCCACACCTTCCTGGCCCGGCGCCCCGCCTGAGCCATACCTGAGCGCGGCCGCCTCTTCGCGGGCGCGGGAGCGCCCCGACGCGGGCGCCCCACCTGTCCCTCAGGACATCCTCCGCCTCCCATCACCTGTCCCCGAGGACACACGCGACCGACACCTCCGCCCCGCATCACCTGTCCCCGGGGACATTCATCGTCCCTGTCCCGAGAGACACCTCTACCAACGCCGCGCCGCGGCCTCGCCGCCGAGGCACGGCGCATCGCCCCCACCTCGTCACGCCATGCTGGGAATCTCCCGCCGACTCGCCAACACCCCTGACCGGCGCGCCCCGGTCGCCCTGCCGCGGCCGCTCGACGTCCTCGTCGTCGGCGGCGGGATCGCCGGCCTCGCGGCGGCCACCGTCTTGAGCGAGCGAGGCGCGCGCGTCACCGTGCTCGAGCCCGAGACCTTCCTCGGCGGCCGCGCCGGCGCGTGGACGGAGACCCTCGCCGACGGCAGCCAGTTCGAGATGGAGCGGGGCTTTCACGCCTTCTTCCGCCAGTACTACAATTTGCGCGCCTGGCTGCGGCGCATCGACCCCGAGCTCGGCTTTCTGCGCCCGGTCGACGACTACCCGCTGCTCGGGCCCGACGGCCTGCGCGAGTCGTTCGCCGGCCTGCCGAAGCTGCCGATCTGGAACCTCGTCAGCCTCATCCGGCGCAGCAGCACCATGACCTGGCGCGACGCCTTGCGGGTCGACGACACCTGCGGGCGGGCGATCATGGCCTACGACCCGCTCGCCACCTACGCCCAGTTCGACCGCCAGGACGCGCGCAGCTTCCTCGACCGCCTCGGCTTCCCGCCGCGCGCGCGGCAGATGCTGTTCGATGTGTTCGCCCACTCCTTCTTCAACCCGGAGCAGGAGTTCAGCGCCGCCGAGCTGCTGATGATGTTTCACTTCTACTTCGTCGGCAACCCGGAGGGCATCGTCTTCGACGTCGCCGGCGGCCCGTTCTCCACCGCGATCTGGCGGCCGATGGCGGCCGTGCTCGAGCGCCGCGGCGTCCGCCTGCGCCTCGCCGAGGGCGCCGTCCACTTCGCGCGCACGGCCGACGGCCGCCATCGCGTCACCAGCTCCAAAGGACAGGTTTACGACGTCGACGCCTGCATCCTCGCCGCCAGCGTCCCCGGCCTGCAGCAGCTCGTCGCCGAGTCGCCCGGGCTCGGACACCCGCGGGGCGCCGCCCCGGAGGACCCCGGCGCCGGCCACTGCTGGCGCGAGCAGGTCGCGGCCCAGTCCGTCACCGCCCGCTTCGCCGTGTGGCGGCTGTGGCTCGACCGGCCGCCTGCGCCGGGCCGGGCCGCGTTCGTCGGCACCACCGGCCTCGGCCTCGTCGACAACATCTCGCTCTATCCCTTGTTCGAGGACGAGAGCCGCGACTGGGCCGCGCGCACCGGCGGCAGCGTCGTCGAGCTGCACGCCTACGCCCTGCCCGACGAGCTCGGCGAGGAGGCGATCAAGGCCGACCTGCTGCGCGCCCTCCACGAGCTCTACCCCGAGACGCGCGGCGTCAAGACGCTCGACGAGCGCTTCCTGCTGCGCCAGGACTGCCCGGCCTTCCGCCCCGGCACCCATCCGCAGCGCCTCCGCGTCGACACCCCCGACCCGACCCTCTACCTCGCTGGCGACTTCGTCCACACCCCGTTCCCGACCGCGCTGATGGAGCGGGCCGCCAGCACCGGCATCCTCGCCGCCAATCAAATTCTTCACCACCACGGCGCCGCCGAGGAGCCGCTGTGGTCCGTCCCGCCGCGCGGCCCCCTGGCGCGCCTGATCCACCGCAAGGGCCTGCGCCACCCGGGCTAGGCCGCGCGCCGGTCCGCGAAAGACCCCGCCGGGCCAGGGACGACGCGCCTCGCCGCTGCGATCGCAGCGCGCGGATCATCCCGCGTCGGCGCGACATCGGCAGCAATCCGAGCGCCCTCGCGATCCGTCGCCGCCTTGCCGCATTGCTTGTCGGCCGCGCACGACAGGACGAATCCCCGACCCCGCCCACGCGGACGCGCGAGCCCATCCTCGCTCGCGCTCGCACCGACGCGCCGCAGGTCGCGGCCGCGCCCTTTATCCCCGGGAATGCCGCGATACGGTGATTCGGGCCCGATCGAGCATTGCATCGCCCCCGGCGATGCCGGCCCCGTGTGGCATGATCTGCGCGCGTGACTGCGGGCTATACGCGCCCTCATCACCATCGATCTCGAGCGAGGGCTCGTGAACCCCGTCGGAGGACCAGGAAAGCGGCAGGTACAATCCGGCTAGCGCGCCGCGTCGACCTCACTATGCTTGCACCGATGCTTGCGCGAATTAGCATTTCATGCGGGACAATGTGGGCAATGGTCGCGGCGCTGGCCGGATGCGGCGGCGTCGGTGGCACCCCGGGGACCGACACCGATACCGGCAGCAGCACCGGCATTCCGGGGCTCACCAGCGTCACGACGACCGAGACCGGGCCGACCACCACCGGCTCGACCACCGACGAGGCGATCAAGTTCGACATCGGCGGCGGCCCCGGCAGCGAGACCGACAGCGACGCCGGCAGCGACACCAGCGTGTGTGCCGACGCCGACGTCACCTTCGAGCCGCAGATCCCCACCGTCCTGCTGCTCATCGATCAATCCGGCAGCATGACCACCCAGTTCGGCGACACCGACCGCTGGGAGGCCGTCTACAACGCCCTGCTCGACCCGGACGACGGCCTCGTGCCCCAGCTCGAGGGCCAGGTCCGCTTCGGCATGGCGCTCTACACCAGCTTCGAGGGCGACCAGGGCGGCCGCGAGTGTCCCGTCATCACCGAGACCCCGCCCGCGCTCGACAACTACGAGGCCATCGCCGCCACCTGGGAGGCCAGCCAGCCCGAGGACGAGACCCCGACCGGCGAATCGATCGCCGCCGTCACGCCGACCCTCGTCATGGACCCCTCCGAGGGCACCAAGATCATCGTCCTCGCCACCGACGGCGAGCCCGACACCTGCGCCGAGCCCAACCCGCAGAACGGCCAGGAGGAGTCGGTCGAGGCCGCCGCCGCCGCGTTCGCCCAGGGCGTGCGCACCTACGTGATCAGCGTCGGCAACGAGGTCAGCGACCAGCACCTGCAGGACGTCGCCAACGCCGGCGCCGGCGTCGGCAACGGCGACCCCGACGCCCCGTTCTACAAGGCCGACGACGCGCAGGCGCTCGCCGACGCGTTCGCCGACATCGTCGACGGCGTCCGCGACTGCAAGCTCACCCTCGACGGCACCGTCTCCGAGGGCGGCGAGGATCAGTGCACCGTCTACGTCAACGGCGAGGTCGTCCCGTTCGGCGACGACGACGGCTGGCAGCTCAACAACCCCGGCGAGGTCGAGTTGGTCGGCGACGCCTGCGACGCCATCCAGAACGGCGAGGTCCAGGTCTCGATCAAGTGCGCCTGCGGCGTCGTCGTCCCGCCCGGTTGAGCGCGCCAGGGCGATGAATCGACGCTCCCGAGGCCGCCCGGCGGGGAGTACGATGAGACATGCGCTATCAAACATGAACTTTTAAACATGTCCGTATGGACATTACCTCTTGGGCATGTCACGACCTGGCCGAGGCGCGCTTTGGCCCGGGTGGCCGGCGCCGAGCAGCTCGGCCAGCCACCCGGCGCGAGGGCCTCGCGCGAGGGTCCGGGCGACTCCGCGACGCGACGGCTCCGCGCTCTGGAGCGCTGCCTGCCGGGACCGCTCCGCGGGGCAGCGCTGGAGCGCGGCCCGGGCGCTGACGCCGAGCTCGGCTCGGCCCGAGTCGCCGGCATCGCAGGTCGGCGGCGCCTCCCGGGGCGCCGCCTCACCCGCGGTGGGTCCGCGGCCGCAGCCAGCGGTGGCGCACCGGCACCACCGGCACCACGAAGTCCTTGAGCGTCGTGCGGCGCTCCTCGCGGCCGCGCCGCAGCGCCTCCGCGCGATAGGCACGGTCGCTGAACGCCCCGAACAGGCCGAAGCCGACGAACAGCAGGAGCAACAGGACGAGCGGGGTCATCGCGTGTGTCCTCCTCGCCTCGAGCGTGGGACCGATCGGGCCGGCGCGCCCTCGAGATCGCGCGATCGCCCGCACAGGCCGCGTCCTTCGCCCTCGTACCGTCGCGCTCGCCGGCGTCGCTGCGGGCGCCGCCGCGGGCCTCGCTGGATCTCTCGTCTGGCGGCCTCTGCCGCCGTTCCGCGCCCTTCCGCCACCGCGGCCGCCGCGCGCTGTATGCTGGGCGCGCATGTCCGACCGCCCTGTGCGTCACCCCTGGTCGAAGAGCTTCCCGTCCGGCTTCGCCGCACCTGCACTTTGGGACAGCATCGTCATCGGCTCCGGCATGGGCGGCATGACCTGCGCCGCCATGCTCGCCGCGCTGGGCCAGCGCGTCCTCGTGCTCGAGCAGCACTACGTCCCGGGCGGGTTCACGCACAGCTTCAAGCGCGGCAAGTACCACTGGGACGTCGGCGTCCACGCCGTCGGCGAGGTCACCGAGCGCAGCATGCCCGGGCGGCTGCTCGCCGCGCTGACCGGGCGCCGGCTGCAGTGGGCCTCGCTCGGTCCCGTCTACGACGCCTTCGTCTTCCCCGACGGCCTCCAGCTCGGCTTCCCCGACAACCCGCAGGCCTTTCGCGCCCTCTTGCACGACACGTTCCCGGCCGAGCGGGACGCCGTCGACGCCTACTTCGCCCGCGTCCGCGAGGTCTCGGCGGCCATGCGCTCGTACTACCTGGCCCGCCTCGCCCCGCCCTCCGCACATGTCTTCATGGACATGTTCACAAGGACAGCCCGCCGCGCCTTCGGCGAGACCGCCAGGCACGCGCTCGACCGGCTCACCGACGACCCCCGGCTCAAGACCGTCCTCGCCGCCCAGTGGGGCTATCACGGCGCCACCCCGAGCCGCGCTTCTCTGGCGATCCAGGCGCTCGTCACCAAGCACTTCCAGTGGGGCGGCTATTACCCCGTCGGCGGCTCCTCGGCGATCGCCCGCGAGCTGCTGCAGGCCGTCGCGGACGCCGGCGGTTACACGCGGATCTCCGCCGACGTCGAGCAGATCTTGCTCGCGGACGGGGCCGCGGTCGGGGTGCGCCTGCGCGACGGCGAGGAGCTGCGCGCCCGCCGGGTGATCAGCGCCGCGGGCATCTCGTCGACGGTGCAGCGGCTGTTGCCGCGCGAGGTCGCGGACACCCGCTGGGCCGCCAGCGTCCGCGCCCTGCCGCCGGCCCCGGCCCACGTCTGCCTCTACCTCGGCTTCAAGGGCGACATCCGCTCCGCCGGGGCCGGTGCCTACAATCAATGGTACTACGACACGTGGGACACCGAGATCGACGCCTGGGACATCGCCGACCCCGAGCGGATCCCGGACGCCCCGGTGCTGTACTGCAGCTTCCCCTCGCTCAAGGACCCCGCCTACGACCCGGGCCCCGAGCAGCGGCACACCGGCGAGGTCGTCACCTTCGTCCCGTGGGACCGCTTCTCCGGCTGGCTCGGCACCCGCTGGAAGCGCCGCGGCGGCGACTACGATCAATTCAAGAAGGTTCTGCAGGATCACCTGCTCGGCCAATTCTTGAAAAAGCTGCCGGGCTTGCGGCCCATGGTCGACCACGTCGAACTCTCGACCCCCCTGTCGACCGACACCTTCGTGCGGCCGATCCAGGGCTCGATCTACGGCCTCCTCCCGACCCCCGAGCGGTTCGCCAACCCCTACCTGCGTCCTCGCAGCAAGATCCCCGGCCTCTTCTTCGCCGGCAGCGAGGTCGCCACCGTCGGGGTCATCGGCGCCATGATGGGCGGGGCCCTCGCCGCCGCCGCCGTCGACCCGATCGGCGCCACCCGCCTCCTCCGCGGCCTCTGACATGCGCCGGCCGCCGCCCGTGACGCTCGCCCCGCTCCGCGCCCTCGCCGGGTGGTCGCGCCCGGGCCTCGTCCTTCTCGCCGTCGCCTGCGCCGCGCCTCCGCCTGTCCCCGCGGACACAACCCATGTCCCCAGGGACAGCACGGCCCCGAGCCCCGAGGCCATCGCGCCCGGCCACCGACCCTATGTCCCCGAGGACAGCCCGGCGCCTCCCGCAGGCGCCTCTGCCCTCACCGCGGCCTCGCACGACGCCGGGACGTTCTCTGTTCCAAAAAACAGTCCGTCTCCCCGCCCCGCGCCCGGCGACCAGCCGCATGTCCCCGAGGACAGCCAGGCGGACCGCGCAAGCGCCTCTGCCCCCGGCCCGGCCGCCGCGCCCGCGCACCGCCCCGCCGAGACATCGACTGTCCCCGGGGACAGCCGCTCTCCCCCCGCGGACGTCCCTGCGGCCGCCGTCACGCCCGGCCCCGCAGCCTCATCCCATGTCCCCGGGGACAGCCGTCCGCGCGATGCGCCCCCACCTGCCCCGAAAGCCAGCTCGCCTGTCCCGCCCCCGCCCGGCCTGGTCGACCTGCGCGCCGAGCTGCCCGACGCCTGCTTCGACGTCCGCTACGCCACCGCCGACAACTTCACCGGCGCCGTCTTGCCCGGCTACGCGGCCCCGGGCGCGTGGCTGCGGCGGCGCCCGGCCGACGCGCTCGCGCGGGTGCAGGCCGCCGTGAGCGCCGAGGGCCTCACCCTCCTCGTCTACGACGCTTATCGCCCGGCGCGGGCCAGCCTCGCCATGGTCGAGTGGGCCGAGCGCAGCGGTCGGCGGCAGCTCGTCGACGACGGCTACATCGCCCGGCGCTCCGGTCACAACCGCGGCGACACCGTCGACCTCGGCCTCGCGCGCGCCGGCACCTGCGAGCCGCTCGACATGGGCACCGCCTGGGACCACCTCGGGCCGGCCAGTCACTACGCGCGGGCCGCCGGCGACGCGCTCGCCCATCGCCGGCTGTTGCGTCGCGCCATGCAGGCGCAGGGCTTTGTCCCGTACGACAAGGAATGGTGGCACTTCAGCTTCCGCGACCCCGACGCCGTCGCGCTCGACATCCCGTACGACGCGGCCCCCTGATCTTTTGCGCCAGCGCTCGCCGCAGCCCGATCTCCCGCCGGCCTTCACGAAAATTCCGGCCCTCGCCTCGACTCGCGCCGCGAACCTCGTTCTCGCCGCGACCCTCCGCCGCTCGCACCGATCGCCACCCCCCTCGCGGTTTGACAGCCACAGGGCGCGCTGGGAGCATCGCGGCGGAGGTCCGAATGCGCCCACTGCTGTCTGTTTCACTCCCCGCGCTCGCGCTCGCGGGCGTCGCTCTCACCGCGAGCGAGGCTCACGCCAAGGGTATCGTCCTTATCACCCACGGCGAGAGCGTCCTTCATTACGACGACCTGACCGGCGAGGCCAAGAAGTTCGCCGACGAGACCACCGGCTACGAGGTCAAGGTAGGCTATCTCTACAGTCACTTCGGCGTGTTCTGGCTCGACCTCTGGACCTGGGACGGCAAGTATTGCCTCTACCACGGCGACAACGTGTGGGAGCTGACCCCCGAGGACGCGGCCGGTCTGCTCGGCGTCAAGGTCGACGACCTCGGCAAGCCGCTGCTCTACCGGATCCCGCTGGGCATCCTGCTCCTGCTCGGCCTCGGCGTCGGCTTCGCCCTGTGGCGCCGCTTCAGCCGCGACTAGCCGCGCTCGCGGCCTGGTGACCTCCTCGATCTCGAACCGAGCTCGAGCCTGGACCCTTGGGCACCGTCGATCGGCTTCGGTGTTCCAGCGAGTTGGTTACCGATACGATCGAGCCGCTCCGCAGTCGCCCCGGGGCGCTCGCGGAGCGCTTCCTTCGGGGCTAGGGGCAGGCGCCGCGGAGCAGGTGGGTGCCGGAGTCGGAGGCGACGAGGATGTCGGGGCGGCCGTCGCCGTCGAGCTCGGCCACGGTGGCGCCGCGGGTCCACGAGATCGGGAACGAGACACCCGGCGAGAGCGTGCCGTCGCCGTCGTTGATCATGGTGGCGAGGGCGGTGCCGGCGAAGAACAGGTCGAGGTCACCATCCTCGTCGAGGTCGATGGTCTCGATGTTCATCGATCCCGTGTGCGTGTAGTAGCGATCGACGGGGGCGAATTTGCCGCCGCCGAGGCCGCGCAGCACGCCCATGTTGGAGTTCTTGAGGTCGGGCGTGAGCAGGTCGAGGACCCCGTCGCCGTCGAGGTCGAAGGAGAGGACCCGGTCGGGGTTGGTCGGTCCTGCCGGGTAGCTCGCGTCGAGCTGGAACTGGCCGTTGCCTTGACCGAGCCAGATCTGCAGGTCGTAGGAATCTACGATCGCAACGTCGGTGCGGCCGTCGCCGTCGAAGTCGTGCGCCGAGGCCCCGCGCAGGAAATCTTCGGCGAGGACCAGCGACGGGACGAACCCGCCGTCGCCGTCGTTGAGGTGCACCCGGACGTGATGCGGATTGTTGCCGCCCGTGTGCGTGAGCAGGTCCGGTCGGCCGTCGTCGTCGAAGTCGGCGACCTCGAGGTCGTACAGCGCGCCGAGCGCGGGGAAGTCGGTCCCCGGGCCGAAGCCGCCGCCCGGCTGCCCGAGCCGGACCATGACCTGGTTGTTCGAAGTGGTCACGGCGTCGAGGCGGCCGTCGCCGTCGAAGTCGGCGAGCTCGAGCCAATGAGCGCTCTGGGCCGTCGGATGAGTCGCGAGCTCGAAGGCGCCGCGGCCGAGCGGGTGGATCACGCCGATGCCGTCGTAGCCGGCGTACGTCAGCTCGGGGAGGCCGTCGCCGTCGAGGTCGGCGAGCTTCGTGTATTCGAAGCTCGCGGCGAGGCTCCACTCCTCCGCGAACGTGAACGCGCCGCCCCCGGCACCGACCAGCAGGCGCGCCTTGCCGGGCGCCGTCACGAGGACGTCGAGGACGCCGTCGCCGGTGAGGTCGGCGACGTGGGGCCGGTGAGCCGGGGCGTCGTCGACGCGCGGCGGCAGCGACCCGAACACCCCGTCCGCCGATTGGAGGAGCACGCTGATGCTGGTGTCGCGCAGGTTGGCGAACAGGAGGTCGAGGCGGCCGTCGCCGTCGGCGTCGGAGGCGGCGAGGGAGAGCGGCGCGCGGGGGAAGCGGGTCTGGAAGTGGTGGACGAGCGTGCCGTCGCCGAGGCCGCGGACGACGTGGACGAAGCCGACGTCGGGGTTGGTCGAGGCGATGTCGAGGTGGCCGTCGCCGTCGAGGTCGGCGGTGATGATGTTGTTGCTGTCCGAGAAGTAGTTGTCGAGCTCGAGCTCGGTCTCGGTCGCGAACCCGCCGCCGCCGGTGCCGCGCGCCACGCCGACCCGCGAGTTCCCGTGGCCGAGGACGAGGTCGGACTTGCCGTCCTCGTCGAAGTCGGCGACCTGGATCGAGCTCGGCCGCTTGCCGACGGCGACGATCTTCGGCGCGAGGAACTCGCCCGCGCCGCTGTTGGCCAGGATGTGGACGACGTGGAAGTCGTAGTCGGGGACGACGAGGTCGAGATCGCCGTCGTTGTCGGTGTCGCCGGCGACGAACGGGCGAGTGAGTACCGCCTGGCTGCCGCTGTCGTGGGTGATGCCGGCGTCAAAACCGCCGCCGCCGAGGTTGCGCTGGACGAGCACCTCGCCCATGGTGTGCAGGGTGGCGAGGTCGAGGTCGCTGTCGCCGTCGAGATCGGCGGCGACCACCGAGGTGGGCTTGAAGAGGCTCGGGTAGTCGACCGGCGCGCCGAAGCTCCCGTCGCCCTGGTTGAAGAAGATGTGGATCGCCTGGTTCTGCCAGTCGGTGCTGATGATGTCGGGCGCGCCGTCGTCGTCGAGGTCGGCCGCGGCGAGCGTCCAGGCGCCCCGGGTATTCGGCAGCGCGCCGCCCGTCGCATACAGCGCCGCCTCGGCGAAGGTGCCGTCGCCGAGGCCGTGGTAGACGCCGACGCCGTAGGGGGACGGCGTGATCGAATTTTCGGTCAGGAAGACGGCGATGTCGTCGTGTCCGTCGCCGTCGAAGTCGGCCACCGCCAGCGAATTCGGAGCGCCGGGCGTCGCCAGGTCCGGGTTCCCGTCGGCCCAGAAACACGCGACCTCGGGCGGCCCCGGCGGCGGCGGCTCCTGCGGGTCGCCGGTGGTGTCGCCGCCGTCGGTCGTGTCGTCGCCGGCCGTGGTGTCGTCGCCGGCCGTGGTGTCGTCGCCGACCGTGGTGTCGTCGCCGACCGTGGTGTCGTCGCCGGCCGTGGTGGTGTCGCCGCCGGCGGTCGTGGTGGTGTCATCGCCCATCGTGGACGGCTCGCCGGTGGACGAGGGATCTCCGGTCGAGGTCGAGACGACGCCCATGGTGGTCGTATCGGGGTCGTCGGCGGTCGTCATGAAGTCGCCGGCGGTCGTCGTCGGGTCGTCGGTCGTCGCCGGCGCCCCGACGGTCGCGGTGGCGTCATCGCCGGCGCTGCTCGCCGGATCGGCGGAGTCGGTGTCGACCTCGTCGCCGGACTGGGGACAGCCGGTGAGGCCGAGGGTGGTGACGACGGCGCACGTGAACGCGCGCCAGTGCTCGGAGACGGCAGAATAACTCATGGTCTGTGGTTCGCGGCAAAAGAGGGAGTGACGGGCGCCGCCGCTCCGCGAGACGCGACCGACGAGGGCCCCGAGCGAGGAGTGACTGACGAACGCGGGTCAATTGCGGGTGGCGGCGCGTCGCGGCGGGCGAGGCCGCAGCGGGCGCCCGTGGGGCGCGAGGACGAGCGCGAGCCTGATGCGGCGATCGTCGCCGTCCGCGATCGACCGGGGACGAAACCTGCGTCAGCCGACGCCCTGACCTCGGGCTCGACGATGCAAAAGGAACCTCGCAGGTTGGGAGGCACCTATTCGTAGTACGACGGGCCGCTCATCGAGCGCGACGACGGGCTCGGGCACGGCGGCCGCCAGGGGCGAGCCCGGTCGCTGTCACATCTTGGCGCGGATCGTCCGCACCAGGTGCCACAAGATCCCGTAGGCCGCGACGACCACCAACAGCCCGCCGATGCCCGAGCTCGTCATGATGTAGAAGTCGGCCGCCGGCTCGGGCAGGTGGAACCCGCCGCCCGCCGGGAACGACATGTACCAGTCGCTGCCCTCGGCGCGAGTGAGCTGCGCCTGCATCCCGCGCATCATCTCGTTGCCGATCTGCACCAGCCACGCCAGCCACCACACCAGCACCATCAGGCCCGCGCCGGCGCCGACCACCGCCTTGTAGGCCCCGCGGACGATCAGCGGCGGCATGAAGAAGTTCGCCCCCGGGATGATCCACCCGGCCACCGCCATCCCCGGCCCGAACGGCGCCTTGTCGCGATTCGCGGCGTACACCTTGTACAGGAACACGAGCAGCGAGATCCCGATCACCACCGACAGCAGCGTGTACAGCGGCCCGACCACCGGCCAAAGCTGATAGCCGAGCGACGGCACCGTGTAGGCCAGCGCGAACATCATCAGCGGCAGGCACACGCGCACCAGCAGCAATTGCTCGAGCAGCCCGCCGTGCTTCGGCCCCTTCGGCTCGGGCGGGCGGCGGATCGTCGACCGCCCGCTGCTCGTGCGCGCCCCGCCGGCGGCCACGAACGTCGACGCCGTCACCGGCTCGAGGCTGTTCTCGAGGCCAGCCAGCGAGACACCCAGGATCTTCTCGAGCTGGGTCTTGAACGCCTGCAGGTCGAGGCCCTCGTGGAACCCGTAGTTGCTGCGGCTGCCGTCGGGCCGCGTCTCCGCCAGCACCGCCTCCTTCGCGTGCACCGTCCCGGTGCCGAGGTCGGCGCAGCGCTCGTAGAAGAACACGCTCGGCTCGCCCGCTCGCCGCACCAGCGCCAGGAACATCGCCTCGTTGGCGTTGAGCGCCGGCGGCATCGAGATCACCACCACCTCGACGACGCCCGACTTCACGTGCCCGACGACGTCGAGCTTCGCCATCTCGAGCCCGCCCGGCGCCAGCCCCACGTGCGGCAGCGCCTCGGCCAGCCCCTTGCCCGACTCGGTCCACAGGAAGAACAGGAACGCCTCGCGCTGCGGCCCCGTCAGCTCGGCGAACATGCGGTCGGGCGCGCGGAACGTCTCCGCCGGGATGACTTTCTTGGCGAACGAGAAGTGGTGCTGGCGTGCGGACATGGGGGCTCTCAGGGCTGGGCGAGGGTCGCGATCGGGAGGTCGCCCGGACCGACCGGACCGACCTCGAGCGTGCGCACCAGCGGCCCTCCGCGGGGCTGATCCTCACCGGCCGGGCGCGCCGACGACGTCGGCTCCACGACCAGCGCGACGCCCCACGTCACCGTCGTTCGCACGCGGCGACTGTACCAAGCTTCACGCGGAGCCGAGCGCGCGAAATCGAGCGCGCCTCGTCTTCGTCAATTCTCGGCCAGCGCCTTGACCGGCGTTCCGGCGACGCGCTTGCGATAATCGACGTACCCCTGCATCAGCGAACGGTACAGCATTGCGCCCACCACTTTGTGGCCGTGATGGGTCAGGTGCGACAGATCGCCGGCGCCGAGCGCCGGCGACGAGCGGACCCACCGGCCCATCGAGCCCGAGCCGCCCATCGCCTCGTAGGTGTCGAAGAAGGCGCAGCCCTCGGTCTGGGCCACCTCGCGCTGGGCCTGGACCAGCTTCGTCACGATCGGCCGCGTCACGATCTTGCCCGAGCCGTCGCGCTCGCCGTGGTCGAGCGGCGCCATCACCAGGCACGGCAGCAGCGGGTCGGCCTTGCGGAACAGCTGGATCACCGCCGAGTACTCGGCCTTGTACTTCTCCATCGTGCCCTGCGTGTTCATGTCGTTGCCGCCGAACATGAGCACGAGCAGGTCGGGGTCGCGGCGGGAGATCTGGCGCTGCAGGTGCTCGGCGTCGAAGTTGAGCATGCGGCGGGTGAGCGCGCCGATCTGGCTCATCTCGTCGTAGACCACGCCGGGCACCGTGCGCTCCATCGCCACCCCGTAGGCGCGGACCTTGCCGCCGCCGGCCGCGCGGACCGACAGCGTGTGTTCGCCGTCGTCGGTCTCGATCACGTGCCAGCGGTCTTCGAGCTGCTCGGCCGCGGTGTCGAGCTCGACCGGCTCCTGGTCGTCGAGCCTGAGCCGCAGCTTGCCGCCCTTCGGCAGCCCCGCGTACCACACCTCGTAGCGGGCCACCTTGCGGCCCATCGGCCCCTTCTGCGCCGTCGACAGCCGGATCTCCGCGCCGCCGGCCGACTCGAAGGTCGTCCCGCCGACCCCGTAATAGCCGTCCTTCTTGCAGTCGAAGATGATGAAGCAATGTTGCCAGGGGCTCTTCTCGTCGAAGCGCACGCCCTGGTGGCGGTAGCTGGCGTTGGGCTGGCCGAGCAGGTGGAAGCCGTGGCCCGCGTCGCCGAAGCGGGCCTGCAGCTTGCTGCGGATCGCCCCGGTGATCCCGTCGTTGCCGATCGCCGAATCGCCGTAGTGCATCGCCCGCGTGATCGCCCCCGGCAGGCCGAGGTGCGTGCGGGTCAGCGCCGCGTAGAAGCGGTCGAGCGCCTCGGGCCGCTCGAGCGGCACCTCGACCGGCTGCGCGTCGTCCTCGTGCGGGGCGAGCGGCGGCACCTTCTCGTCCTCCTGCACCGGCGTCGCGCGGACCTCGACCTCCTTGAACTCCTCGACCTCCGCCTTCTCGGCCTCCTCGCGGGCCACCGCGACCGCCTCCTTGGCCTCCGCGTCGGCGACCTCGGCCGCCTGGCCCATCCCCAGCAGCTCGCGGCCGATCAGGTTCCAGAACGGCACGTACTTGAACTCGCCGGTGTCCGGGTCGGTCTCGAGCGTCCACGGCCGCACCAGGTGCAGGCAGCTCAGGCCCGCGAGCCCGGGCGCGGACTCCATGCAGGTCGTCAGCGCCGAGGCGACCGCGCTCTCCTTCGCCGCCTCCGCCGCGACCTGCGGCGCCGGCACGGCGTAGGTCAGCCCGATCGCCAGCCCGAGCCCGACCATCGCCCCGATCACCTTGCGGAAGGTCCCGGGCGGGTAGCTCCCGCCGGCCTCCTCGTCGCGCGTGAGGTCGACCTTGACCTTGCGCTCCTCGCCGTCGAGGAGCCCCTCGTGTTCGTCCGCCGCCATGGCCCTGCTGGTCACCTTGTCATGCCCCTCAGAACTGGAAGTAGATGTTGGCGCGCGGCCCGCTGGACAGCAGCAGGTAGACCACGAGGCCCATCAGCGCCAGCGAGAGCCCGATCACCGGCCCCGGCAGGCGGCGGAACACCGCGTACGTCTCGCGGTCGACCAGGCCCTTCGGCGTCAGCAGGTGGTAGCCGAGCCCGAACAGCAGCACCGCCCACACCGCCGGCGTGATCAGGCCCTCGCGGATCCCGTGGGCGTCGAAGCGGAGCAGCCCGGCGATCATCTTGCGCGAGGTGTCGAGGTCGTCGGCGCGGAAGAACACCCGCGACAGCACCGTGAAGTGGAACGTCAGCAGCACGTGGAGCGCCGTGTTCCAGGCCGTGCCGGTCTCCGGCAGGCGGGCCACGATCAGGAACATCGCCACCGCGAAGCCGGCCAGGCCCAGGCTCTCCGGCTGGCCGAGCTGCAGCACCGCCGTCGACAGCCCGTAGACCGCGCCGAACAGCAGCAGCATGCCCGTGACCCACATCGCCCGCGTCTTCGCCGTCGCCGCTCCGCGCCGCCGCAGCCGGTTCCAGCGGTTGAACACCATCGCCAGCGCGTGGATGTTCGAGTACAGCACGAAGTTCCAGCTGGCCCCGTGCCACATGCCGACCAGGAACATCGTCAGCCACAGGTTGAAGTAGACCCGCCCGGGCGAGCCCTTGCTGCCGCCGAGCGGGAAGAACACGTAGTCGCGCAGCCAGGTCGACAGCGTCATGTGCCAGCGGCGCCAGAACTCGCCGAGGTTCCTGGCCTGGTACGGCCGCTCGAAGTTCTCCGGCAGCACGAAGCCGAGCATCAGCGCCACGCCGATGGCGATGTCCGTGTAGCCGCTGAAGTCGGCGTAGAGCTGCAGCGTGAACGCGTACAGCGACAGCAGGATCTCGAGCGACGTGTAGTTCTCGGGCGCGTTGAACACCGCGTCGGTGAACTGCGACGCGATCCAGTCGCCGAGGATCGCCTTCTTCGCCACGCCGATCATCACGCGGTACATCCCGCGCGTCATCGCCTCGGCCGACAGGCGCGGCGGGCGGTGCAGCTGCGGCAGGAACTCGTGCGCGCGGACGATCGGCCCCGCCACCAGCTGCGGGAAGAACACCACGAACAGCGCGAACTTGCGGAAGTTCGGCTCCGGCGTCAGCCGCCCGCGCCACACGTCGATCGTGTAGCTCAGCGTCTGGAACGTGTAGAAGCTGATGCCGATCGGCAGCAGCAGCTCGAGGTGCGGCACCACCACCGACATCCCCAGCGCGTGGGCGACGTCGGAGAACACGCCGAGGAAGAAGTTGGTGTACTTGAAGTAGCCGAGCAGCCCGAGGTTGCCGACCAGGCTGACGCCGAGCCAGAAGTTGCGCGTGCGGGCCGCGGCCGCCTTCGTCCGCGGGTCCTTGCTGTCGAAGGCCGCGCGCTGCTGCCAGATCTGGCGCGAGCACACGTAGTCGAGCACCGTCGACAGCAGCAGCAGCCCGACGAAGTACCACGGCGGCTGCAGCGGGTCCGTCTCCGGCCCGGCCATGTAGAAGAAGTAGCTGGCCGCGATCAGGAACAGCACCCGCAGCACCGGCACGTGCGACAGCCCCCACGAGATCAGGAGCACGGGGACGATGAAGAGCAGGAAGTCGAAGCTGACGAAGAGCATCGGTTGCCGGCGACGTCGGGCGCCCACGCTACCCGCGCGGCCCGAGAACGCGAAACTTTTCCCTTAAACTTCACTACCCCCGTAGCTCACGCTACAAGGGCAACCCGGGGCTTTTTGCGTTTCGTTTCCAAGCCGTTTCCAGACGGCGGCTGGGGCGGCTCGGTCATGGCGGTGATCGCGTCCACCGCCATCGCCGCCATCTCCATCTTGTCCACGTGGATGTAGTACCGCGCGGGGTCTCCTCGTTCGCGTGCCGCGCCAGGTGCTGCAAGGCCCTCAGAGGCAGGCCCTTCTCCGCCAGGTGAGTCAACCTGGAGTGACGGATCCTGGGGGGTCCATGAGCCGGGAGACCAGCGTCAGCCTCGAGGGTGGTGACGATGCGTGGGAGGTAGCGGTCGTCGCTGTGGGTGCCTCCAGGCTCAGGTTCGCGCTTGGTGCGCCGAGGGAGAACCCACGTACGATCCAGGTCTTCCATCTTCAGCGCTTGAAGCGCCTGGACGAGTCTGGGGGTGAGCGGGACCTCCGCATCCTCGCCCGACTTGGTGCTGTCCTGGAGGACACCGGTCGTGACGTTGCGGCAGATCCACATGGAGCTCGACTTGATGTCCTTCCACTGGAGGCCGGCGCGCTCACCAATCTTCTCGAAGCAGCCCGCATCGACTTGATCGAGCGGGACGGCTCCGAGGACGCGAAGGATGTAGTTCTCGGGGGAACGGTAGCTCTTCTGTGTCTGGAGCTTCCGCTTGTGGACATGGCGGGCGATGAATTCGGCCCACGCCGCGAGGACGGTCGGGCTCTGCTTCGCTTCAGGCTTGGACTTCAGTTCCTCCTTTCGCGCCGTCGCTGCGGAGCCCTTCGCGAGCTCCGTCACGCTCCTCAGGCGCTCCCCTTCCCCCCATCGTCTTGCATCCTCCATCGTCACCTTGTCCTTCGGGGCGACGCGCCGGACACGATCAGGCTCTCCGGTGCGCGGATCCACGAAAGGGATAGCCACCTGCCAGCGAGTCCTGTCTTTGCTGTAGGGGCAGGCGGTCACTTCTCTCGGCTCGGTCTTGCTGTTCAAGGGGCGGGCTGCTTCGCCAGCCCCCGCGTCTCCTGGCGCACCCAGTCGAGCACGTCTCCCGTCCTGTACGCAACCGCGCGGCCTTTGCGAACCCACGGGGGCCCTTCCCCTTGGGACCGCCAGCGCTCAACGGTTCGCATACTGCATGCGAGGCATGTTGCGAGCTCGGTTTCTGCGCCGAGGACTGTGCCCCAGGGTCGCCCAGCTGCGCCTGCACCAAGGGCGGCAACTGGGATGACGGGTTGCCCTGCGAGTTGTTGACGGGTTTGGTCGCCTGGCCAATGCCCTCAGCACTGGCGCTGGAGTACTTCCCGGATCGAAGCTATCAATGAACAATAAGAATTTGAGGCAGTTCTAATGCTAGAATGCCGGAAAAATGTTCTTTGGACGAGCTCGGGCCCCCACCGGTGTTGAGTAACAACACGGCTTGATATTCTCCTGGCGAGAGATACATCGAGCACGTCACACCAAATCGCACTTCCTCGCCCGGTGCGAGCGCGAGAGACTGGCCTGGCTGGACGGCGCTGCCGCGAGGAAGGTCGAGCCGGCTGAGCGAGGTCGGCATGATGTTGGCGGCCGTCGCACGCGGCGCTCGACCCGGCGGCAGGATGACCCGTGCGACCATCAGCTGCAGCAGCGACTCGAGCGGCTGCGGCGCCATCGGGTCCTGGATGGCGATCGTCTCGGTCCCCTTGCTGTGCAGGGTGAACTCGAGGCGCAGCGGCTCCCGGGCAGAAAAGTTCGAGGCCAGCCATCGCGCGGCGCCGGTCACGACCCGGACTGGGCTCGCGTAGGCCTCGAGGACGAGCCGGTTGAAGGCGTCCAGCACGGTGATGGCCTCGGGAGGGAGGGCATCGAGCGTCCAGACCTTGGACCGCATGTTGTTCTCCCGGCCCTGCATGACCAGGGCCATCGGCTGGTCGGGCCCACGCGGGGGAGGTCATGTCATGATGGAGCCCGACGCGGCGCCGGCTGGCGACCTCGGAGGTTCCTCCGAGGCGAGCGTCACGACGAGGATCTCGGCGTCACAGGCAGCCGGACCCGCCGACGTAGAGGTCGGGGTCGCAGAACAGCGCCCCGTCGAGCTCGCAGGCGGCGTAGCACTGGGCGATGAGCTCGGCCTCGCAGGCGGCGAAGGCGTGCAGGTCGGCGTCGAGGCCGAGCTCGGCGATGCAGGCGGCCTCGACCGCGAGGGGCTTGCACTTCGCCACGCACTCCAGGCCCAGCGCCACCTCGCACTCGACGTCGAGGTCGAAATCGAGGTCGATGCAGGCGTCGAGCTCAAGGTCGACGCCGAGGTCGACGTCGAGCGCCGCGTCGAGGTCGAGGTCGACGCCGAGCAGGCCGCCGAGGCAGATGTCGGCCCCGACGAACAGGCCGTCGCAGAACAGCGCGCCGCCGGCCTCGATCTCTGCCTCGCAGTGGGCCGTCACCTCGGCGAGGCACTTGGCGAACACCTCGAGGTCGGCGTCGAGGCCGAGCTCGGCGACGCAGATCGCCTCCACGCTGAGCGGGTTGCAGTAGAGCGCGGCGTCGCCGTCGACGACGACGCCGCAATCGGCGCCGAGGTCGAGGTCGATGTCGAAGCAGGCGCCGAGGTCGAGGTCGAGGTCGATGTCGATGCCGCCGCCGCCACAGCCGAGCAGGCACAGGTCGATCAGGGCGTTGGCCGGTGTGACCGCGCTCGCGGTGGCAGAGAACGCGAAGACGGTGAGGACGGTGGAAATGGTACGTGACATGTGAATCCCTTCTCCTCGCCGGCGCCGTCGACATTGATAGGATCGACGGGTCCGGCGAATTCCCGCGGCGTATCCGGCGGGCCATTGATGGGCTTAGGATGGGTGCCCCGGGAGGCCCGGGCAAACGACAACGGTGGCCCGGCTCACATTCGGCGTGGGGTTCGAACCGGTGTTCTCCGCGCAGTAGCGGCGTTTTAGCGCCGTCCAGGCGCAGACTCCGCGGTCGCGCCCGGCGGCGTTAAACGGGGGAGCGTACACCCCATTCGTCGCAGTCTGCCCCCGATCGGCGCCGGGCCGCGTGAAAAGCAGGTCTCGCGCCGCGCGACGGGCGTTCGGGCGGCCGTGTCTCCATGCGGGCAATCGCGAGGGCTGTGGTGTGAAGCCGACATTGCTCGGAGTCGCGAGGAGGCGCCGAGGCTGCGGCTCTGGCTCGCCGCGTCGCCCCGCGGGATGGGTCCTGAAGGGCGCGGGGCGGGGAAATTCGTGAGGTGCAGGTCGTGAGGCTGCGGGCGGTGCATGCGCAATCGCTTCGGAGATCGGCGTCGCGGCCCGCTGGGCCCGCTGGCGATTCATGACAGTCGCGGTCGGCGAGCCGGGCAGAGCTCCGGGGCCCAGGGCCGGGGTCCCGGCACCACGCGACCGGGGGCTCGAAGACGAGGTCCGCGCATTCGAGCGAGCTCGGGTGTACCGGCCTGCGATCACGATTCGGGGTATGCGATTCGCCGGAGCCGGTCGGCGCCTCGACGGCGGTGATTCGGGCCGGGTGGACTCGAGGGACGGAGGCAGGAAGCTTCACTGGATTTACCGCAGGGGTTGCCCCGCGGCTTGGCTCGTGCGGCGGGGCCTCGAAGCGGCGATCGGCTTGGACCTCGGGTCGGGCAGCCTTCGCGACCGCGACGAGCTCCGTCTCGAGGGGCGCCCCGACGGCCGCGAGCTGCTGCTCCTCGCCTCGTCAGCCTCAGCGGCGGTGAGCCGGTCTGCGAGGCGCGGACCCACGTCGCGAGTCGAGCGGGCGACGCTGCAGGCCCGTGCGCAGCAGCGACGGGTCGCGCGAGAACAGCCGCCAGCGCTCTTCGTGCGTCATCGCGTCGAGGCGAGCGATCGCCCCGATCGCGCTTCGCGGCGCCACCCGCCTCGCGGCGACGAGCCGGGGGAGATGCCGCCGCCGGTCGACGTCGGCGGTCCGGTCGCACGGGTCACCGCCTCGACGGCGGGCCGGTCACGCAGGTGGCCAGCGGCAACAGCCACAATTGCGCCCTGTTGACCGCCGGCACGCTGCGTTGCTGGGGCGGAGCCGCGCTCGGCAGGCTCGGGCTCGGGCACGAGGAGCTCATCGGCGACGACCAGACGCCGGCCTCGACCGGGCCGGTCCCGTACTGACAGCGCGTTCGCGCCGAACCTATGCGCGCGGCCCGTCACCTCCCGTAGTCGCGCCTCGGTGCTTTTTTCGAACGCCGCGCAATTGATCGCGGGCCGGCGTCGACTGTCCAGGCGAGCGCAGAGGCGCTGCCGCTCGATCCACCGCTCCTCGAATCACGGCATTTCGCCGTGTGTTCAATCCATCCGCCGCGCCGTGATACAAGGCGAATAGGCATGAGCAACCCTTCTATGTCCGGTAGCCTCGAACTCTACGAAGAATGCGTGCAGCCGGCCCGCGCCCGCTTCGCCCGCGGCGAGTGGGTGACGCGGGTGATCGGCGGCGAGCTGTCCCCCGACCAGCTCGAGCTGTTCCTCCTCTGCTTCTGCGCCCTCGGCGTGCAAATGACCGCCCCGGTCGAGGGGTGGATCCGCCGCGCCGGCGAGCGATGCCTCGCCGCCGGCTTGCACGACCTCGGCACCGCTCTGGTTGCCCACGCCCGCCACGAGGCCGGGCACGACGCGATGATGGTGGACGACACCCGCTCGCTCGCGGCGCGGCGCAGCCAGGCGGGCCGCCCCGTCCCCGCGGTCGAGACCCTGCTCGCTCACCCGCCCACGCCCGGCGTCCGGCGCTATGTGCAAGTACACGAGGACGTCATCGCCGGGCCCGCGCCGTACGCGCAGATCGCCATCGAGTACGAGATCGAGCGGCTCTCGGTGACGTACGGCCCCGGCTTCATCGCCCGCTGCGTCGCCGACCTCGGGGACGAGGTGAAGCGCTGTCTGAGCTTCGTCCAGGACCACGTCGAGCTGGACGTCGGGCACACGAAGTTCAACGCGAGGAAGCTCGATCAATTCCTGCGGCAGCGCCCCGGCGCGCTGGACGACCTGGTGGCGACCGGCTCCGAGGCGCTCGCCGCCTACGACCAGTTCCTCGCCGACGCGCTCGCCCTCGCGCTCGGCATGTCGACCGTCGAGGCGCCGACGAGGCGCCTGGCCTCCTGTTGACGGGTCTCCCCCGCTGCCCCTGCCGCCCCGATCGCCGCGGAGGAAATGTCATGACCGACGCCCATTGTGTGCTGCTCCCCGGCGCTCGCCCCGAGCGCTCCGGCGCCGACCTGTACGCCGCCGCCTATCGCTGCTGGTACGAGACGTGGAGCGAGGCCTTCCGCGAGCTCGGCAAGCAAGGACCGCTGCACTCCGACGCCTTCACCCGCCAGCAAGAGGTGTGCGCGCTCTTCCTCGGCGAGCAGTGCGTGGCGCTGAGCTTCATGACCCCGGTGGACCTCGAGCACCCGTTCGCCCGGGCCGACTCGTACTTCCACAACTGGTCCGATCGAGCCCTCACCGCGCTCGCCCGCGACGGCGCCCTCGTGATGATCAACAGCAACTTCACGGTCCACCCGGACGCCCGCCGCGCCGCCCCCGGCTTCTCCTCGAAGGACGTCATCCTGGGCCTGTGCCTCGCGCGTTTCCTCGAATCTCCCGCCGCGGCGATGACGGGCGCCGTACGCAAGAGCCGCAACGTGCACGGGCTCGTCCGCCGCTGGGGCGCCGTGACCCTCGAGGAGGACAGACTCTCCGGCCACGGCGACCTGGTCGACCTCGTCGCCTTCTACAAGCCCGAGGTGATGCGCCGCCCTCCCCTCGAGTTCGACGCGACGGTCCGCCAGCTCTGGCGCGCCCGCACCGTCGTGCGGCCCGAGGCGCCGTCACCGACAGCGTGACGGCGTGACGCGGCGACGGCTCGCGTCCGTGCCTGTCCGACATCAGGCCTCGCAGCGCCGTCCGTCGCACCGCATGCGGCGCGCGCGAGGCGCCCCGCGGTCGCGCTACAATGGCCGCGGAGGTGCGCGATGGAGACGCGAGTCGACGAGGTGGCCGAAGGGATCTACCGGCTGAACACCAAGGTGCCCGGGTTCAACTTCAATCAATACCTGATCGTCGATGACGAGCCGCTGCTGTTTCACACCGGCCCGCGCGGCCTGTTCGACAGCGTGCGCGCGGCGATCGCCCGGGTGATCCCGCTCGCGCGGCTGCGCTGGATCGGCTTCTCCCACGTCGAGGCCGACGAGTGCGGGGCGCTCAACCATCTCCTGTCCGTGGCGCCGCAGGCCTCGCCGCTGTGCAGCAAGGTCGCGGCGCTGGTCTCGATGACCGACCTCGCCGATCGTCCCCCGCGCGCGCTCGCCGACGGCGAATCGCTGACGCTCGGCCGGCGCAGCGTCACCTGGCTCGACGCTCCTCACGTGCCGCACGGCTGGGAGTGCGGCTACCTGTTCGAGCGCGAGACCCGGACCTTGCTGTGCGGCGACCTGTTCACCCAGGCCGGCGGCAGCGATGTCCCCCTCACCGAGGGCGACATCCTCGGGCCGAGCGAGGCCTTTCGCGCCGAGATGGACTACTTCGCGCACGGCCGCCGCCAGGACGCGATCCTCGAGCGGCTGGCCAGCACGCAGCCGACCACGCTCGCCTGCATGCACGGCAGCGCGTGGCGCGGCGACGGCGGCGCCCTCCTCCGTGCGCTCGCGGCCGCCCTCGAGCGCGACGTGCACTGAGGTCGCTCAGGGCACGGGGACGAACCGGTACAGCGCGCTGTCGAGATCGGACGACACGTAGATGGTCCCCGAGCGGCCCACGGCGACCCCCGTCGGCAGATAGCCCGGCGGCAACCCTTCGCTCTCCGGCAGGCCGATCCGCAGCTTGCTCGCCAGCACCGTGGAGCGTCCTGTCGCCGGATCGATGCGGACCAGCCGCTTGCGGCCCACCTCCGCGACGATGAGTCCCCCGTCGGGATGGCGGGCGATGCCCTCGGGCGCCCGCAGGCCCTTCGCCACCGTCCGCTTCGCCCCGTCCGACAGGCGCACCCGCGTCACCCGCCCCGAGCGCACCTCGGTGACGTACACCCCCGGCTCCTGCCCCGCGACGTCCGCCACCAGCCCCACCGGCCCCTTCAGGCCCTCGGTGAGCACCGTGACCCCCGCGGGCTCGGCGGTGTCGATCTTTACCAGACGGCCCGTGGTGGCCTCGGCGACGAGCAAGGTCCCATCGGCCAGCTCGAGCGCCCCCTGCACCCCGTTCGCGTTCGGGATCGTCCGCAAGATCGCGCCGGTGGCCCGGTCGAGCACCTGCAAGCTGCCGAGATACGCGCTGCTGAGCACCACGTGCTTCGGACCGAGGCTGACGTGCATCGGGAACACCATCGGCGTCGACAGCACCCGCGTCGTCTGGGCGATCTTGCCGTCGCGCCCGCCCACGCGCCGCAGCGCGTACACGTCGGCGACGTAGAGCTGCTCGTCCGCGTCGTCCGGCGCGACCGCGAGGCCCGACGGCGCGCTCAGGCGCGCCGCGACCACCGACCGCACCGAGCCGTCCGCGGGGTTCACCACGCGAATGTCGTTATCCACCATGTTCGACACATAGACCCGATCATCGGGCCCGACCGCCAGGTTGTCGAGCCCGGTGGGAAGCTGCGCGACCACCTTCTTCTCGCCCGTGGCGACGCGGACGCGCACCAGCTCGCCGCGCACCGCGTCGACGACGAAGAGGTGCTCCCGGCTCGCATCGAAGTTGACCGCGGTGGGCATCATGAAGCCCCCCGCCACCACCTCGATCTTCCCCGTGTCCACGTCCACCCGCACGACCTGCCCCTTGAGCAGCAGCGGCCCGTACAATCGATCGTCCGGGCCGAACTCGAAGCCGTTGAGGAACCCGGGCCCCGCGAGGATCTGCCGCGGCTTCTTCTCGCCGCGCGGGTCGACTTCCCACAGCGCGTCGCCCCGGCCGAGCTGCGTGACGTAGAGCCGGCCGTCGCGGCGGAACGCCAGCGAGTTGAGGCCCGGCAGATCTCGGGCGATGACCCGCGTCTCGCCTTTCGGCGAGCGCCGCATCAACTGGCCGGAGAAGAAGCCGGTCCAGTAGAGCGAGCCATCGGGCCCGACGGTCAAATCGTCCGCGCCGCCCCGCGGCGGACCCACCAGGGTGGACACCGCGCCGCTGCTCAGATCGATGGAGTGGACCGACTGGCCCAGCAGGTTGCCCGCCAGCAGATGCCCGCTGTCGGCGACGACCAAACCGTGGACGCCCTGGAAGGGCGAACCGGCGACCACCACCTCCTGGCGGTACGCGGGTGGAGACGCGGCCAGGGCCTGGCCGCTGCTGCCCAGCAAGACGCCGGCGATCAGGGATGTGCAGAGCAATCGACGCATGAGGTCCTCCGGGGGGCGCGAAAGATTCACATGTTGGGGGTGGCCGCTGCCCGCGTCACTTCCAGGCCCGCGAGATCGCCGCTGTTGCGCCAATCGTGGAGGATCTGGATGAACTCGAGGGTCCCGCCGGCGTAGCCGGCCATGCGGATCTCCCGCGGCCCGAAGGCCGCTCCCTCGTTGTTGTAGTAGCCGGGCGTGCATTCGGGCCCGCCGAAGCCGACGCCCCTGGCGAGGGTGCCGAGGATCACCTCCCACCACTGCTGCTGCGCCTGCTCCGTCGCCTCGATCGTCTCGATGCCGCGCTCTCGGCACTGCTCGATGATGTAGGCCGCGTGCTTCGCTTGCTCGTCGAGGATGTGGACGAAGTTGATCGCCCAGCCGCTCTGCGTCGTGCTGAACATCAGCAGGTTCGGGTAGCCGCGGCTGTGCATCCCGTGGAGCGTCGACGCGCCTTCGGCCCAGCTGTCGCGCAGCGACTTCCCGCCCCGCCCGCGGATGTCGAAGCCCAGCCGGCGCGTGTACTCGCTCGAGACCTCGAAGCCCGAGGCGTAGATCAGGCAGTCGACCGGGTACTCCTTGCCCTTGACGACCACGCCGGTGGGCGTGATCCGCTCGACCCCCTTGCCCTCGGTGTCGACGAGCTGGACGTTGGGGCGGTTGAACGTGTCCAGGTATTCGTCGTGGAAGCAGGGCCGCTTGCAAAGCTGGTAGTAGTACGGCTTGAGCGCCTCGGCCGTCGCCGGGTCCTTCACGAGCGCGTCCACCCGCGCTCGGATCTCCTCCATCTTGCGGAAGTCGGACAACAAGCGCTGCTGCGCCGCCTCCTCCGGCGTCGTCGCGCGCGCGCTGCCGTCGTCCTCGAAGATGTACGTCCACCCGTCGCGCACCAGGTCGACCTCCTGCGGGCGACCCGACACGATCGCGGAGAAGTTGACGATGCGCTCGTGCTGCCAGCCGGGCCGCAGCGTCTTCACCCACGCCTCGTCGGTCGGCTGATTGTTGCGCGCGCCGATGCTCGAAGGCGTGCGCTGAAACACGTACAACTGCTTGGCCGACGCGCCGAGGTGCGGGATCGCCTGGACCGCCGTCGCGCCCGTGCCGATGATGCCCACGCGCTTGTCGGCGAGCCGGTCCAACCCACCCATGGGCCCGCCGCCGGTATAGGCATAGTCCCATCGGCTCGTGTGGAAGCTGTGGCCCTTGAAGGTCTCGATCCCGGGGATCCCGGGCAGCTTCGCCTTGTGGAGCACGCCGCCCGCGATGATCACGAACCGCGCCGCGAGCCGGTCGCCGCGGTCGGTCGTGACGATCCATCGCCGCGCGTCGTCGTCCCAGTCCATGCCCGCGACCGAGGTCTGGAACAGCGCCGCCCGGTACAGATCGAACTGCCGGCCGATGCGCTGGCAATGGGCGAAGATCTCGGTCGCCTTGGCGTACTTCTCCGTCGGGATGTAGCCGGTCTCCTCGAGCAGCGGCATGTAGATGTACGACTCGACGTCGCACGCCGCGCCGGGATAGCGGTTCCAGTACCAGGTGCCGCCGAAGTCGCCCCCCTTCTCGACGATGCGGATGGAATCGACCCCCGCCTGGCGCAGCCGCGTCGCCGCCAACATGCCGCCGAAGCCGCCGCCGACGATCACCACCTCGGTCTTCTCGCGCACGGCCGGGCGGGTGAAGCCGGGCTCGACGTACGGATCCTTGTCGAAATCCGCGTATACGCCGCTGAAATCGACGTACTGCGCGCTCCCGTCGGCACGCAGCCGCTTCTCGCGCTCGAGCCGATACTTGTCCCTCAGCGCCTCCGGCGAGAACGAGGCCTCACCCTTCTTCGTCGCATTCATCGCTCCACATCCTTTCGCATCGAACGGGGCCCGTACCGGCATTGCGGATTACGGACACCTGCATGATTCGTCGGCCACTCGATTCGGACTCGGGCGACATCGCGCGCGCCCGTCAGCGTAATCACCGCAGGGCGACGACGGCCGCCGGCCGCCCTCCGACGCGCGCGCCCACCAACCCGGCGACGGTGCATGCCCGCGTCGGCTGGGTCGAGGCCGTTTCCCCCCGCAGCGCGCGCCTCCGGCCGCGTTCACTCCAGGACCTGCCTTCCGTCGTTGGCGTGCATGGGAGCGTTTGCGGGCCTGTCCTCGCCCGCGGAGAGACTAAGTCATCCGCCTTAAAAGTCAACTGACTTAGACGTTCCAACCTGAGGCTTGCATCCCCCATTGCATGGGGGAGACCGGTGACAGACTCCCCCGCAGCCTTTCCGCTCCTCGTGAGAATCGATGGCCCGTCCATGGCCCGAAGCGCGCGCCACCGCACCTGTCCTTGGGGCCAGTCACGCGATTGGCGGCGACGAAGGAATGGGCGCCCTCGACGCCACGGGCGCGTACCGCTGGTCCCGCACCTGGGGTCACTACGATCACGCCCGGGCCGGCCAGGTCGCCGTCGACACCGAGCAGATCATCCACACCCCGATCGAGCTGTCGGAGGACGTCGACATCAACCCGGACCACCCGAACGAGTTCGTGCCCGCGAGCGGTGACTTCGACATCACGCTGCAGGAGACCCGGCCGAGTGACGGGCTGTGGTGATTCGCCGCGCCGTCGACTGCATCGTCGCTTCGCACCGCTCGAAATCCCGTGAGCGGAGCCCCGGCCCGCCGCCGCCGGAGCGAGCGGGAGCGACGAGCGCCGCGGCGCACAGCCCGGCCGGCGAGAGCTTGCTCGACAGGGTCATGACATTCTCCTCGGGGTGAGAGGGAACGACGCAGCATGCAGTCGCGTCCGCGGCCGGCATCGCACGATCGCCCCCGCTTCACCCGCGTCCATCACAGCCGAGCGCCTCACGAGCCCCTCAGCTCGTCGGCCTCGCCAGCGCCGCGCGCAGGGCCTCGGCCGCGAACAGATCGGCGGCCGCCTGCTCCACCACCACGACCAGCTCCTGCTGCAGCGCCGGCGCCCGCGCGTACGGCCGCGACTTGTTGTTGATCGCGTCGATCACCAGCGTCAGCGTCTCGATCTGTCCTTCGAGCCAGGCGTCGTCGAACTCTCGCCCGCGGGCCCGCGACGTCGGCGCGGGGAACGCTCGCCGGGCCGCGAAGCGCAGCCCGTCGGTCGTGTCGCCGCCCACCGCGCGCTGCTCGAGCAGCACGCTCAGCGCGGCCAGGCGCCGCTGTCCGGCGGCCGCGTGGCGCGTGATCGTCTCGGCCAGCGCCCGCATCCGTCGATCCGTCCCGCGCTCGCGCGCCGGCGCGGCGGCCTCGCGGTTGATCGCGTGGATCGCCGCCAGCACCCCGAGCAGCTCGGCGTCGGACGCCGGCGGGCTCGGCAATGCCGCGGACGGGAGCGCCGGAGCGGGCGCGGCCTGGGCCGAGGGCGAACCGACCGCGAGCATCGCCACCGCGACAACGGACCTGCAGATCGACATGCCGACAACCTGACCCGGGCAGCCCACCGGGGCCCTCGCCCTCGCGCCCGCCTCGCCGGGCGCCCTCCCGCTCGCGCCTCCTCGCGCCGCTCCGCGTCTGCGCGGGCGCCACCGGCCGCCCCCCGCGAGCACTCGACCCCACACTGTCCCCTTCGACATGTCCTTCACGACACCTGATGCGAGCGAGCGGCCGGCGCCCCCCGGCACCCTCGAACCGGTGCGCCGACCCCACCGCGTCCGCACATGGGTTATAAGACCTGTCCCTTCGACCATTCACTGCGGGATCAGGCAGCCGCACGCGTCCTTGTCGCCGTCGTCGGGCGCGTAGTCGAAGCAGGTCGCGTCGTACGCCTCGCACAGCCAGGCGTGGCCGTTGCCGCACAGCGTGAGGACCGCGTCGGGCAGCATCGGCGCCCCGCCGAGCAGCGGCGCCTCGGCGAGGCCGAGCTTGGTCGCCGGGGCGATCACGCCGCCGAGCGGGTCGATGACCGCCGCACGGGCATCGGGGGCGGTGCTCATCACCAAAAAATTCTCGCTGCCGGCGATCAGCGCGATCCCGTCGAACCCGGTCAGGCCGACCTGCCCCGGCATGTCGACGCGGCGGATCTCGCTCATGCCGTCGCGCGACAGCACCACCAGCTCGTCGGTCCCGTAGCTGGCGATGTAGAGGTTGTCGTCGAGGCCGAGGGCCAGCCCGGCGCAGATGCTCATGCCGAAGCCGAGCTGCTGCGGCGGCTCGAGCACCGCGAGGGTCACCGGGTCGACCTCGTTGAGGACACAGCTCTGGTTGATTAGCAGCCCGCGCTGCAGCTTCGCGTCGTAGGTCGCCCCATCGAGCTGCGGCAGCGCCTCGGCCGGCACGTCGAACACCTCCCCTTTCGGCGTCCCGTCGGCGGTGAAGCGGCGCGCCTTGCCGCTGAACGACATGATCACCACCTCGTCGGCGTCGCCGTTGTAGAACGACGCCTGCAGCACCTTGTCGGGGATCCCCGTGTCGAATTTCTTGACGTAGGTGAACGCCGTCGTGTCGGTCACCGCCTGCGGGTCGCAGAAGTTCGGCTCGGTCGTGCCGGTCGACGGGTCGGTCGTGCTCGTGACGGTCGTCGTCGTCGTCACCGCCGAGGTCCCGGTCGGCGCCTCGCTCGTCGACGTCGTCGACGCGCTCGTGCCGGTGCCGGTCGGCTCGCCCGTCGTCGAGCTCGACGTCGGCGCGTCGACGGTCGTGCTCGAATTGCCGGCGGTCGTCGACGCCGTCGTCGTCGCCGATGCCCCGCCTTCCGGGCGCCCGGGGTCGCCGCAGGTCGCGAGGGCGCACGAGGTGAGCGTGAGGATCCGAAGCCGCGCAACCATGCATCGACCATAGCCCAGGGCCGTCGAGCGCGGGGCTCGATCACGCGCGAAGCGTGCGAGCCATCGCCTTGCTCGCCTCATGCAAACCCCGTCGTCGCACGGCCTTCGCCCCGGGCCTCACCCGACGCTCGCACGCGAGGACGGGCCGTGCCCGACGACCCGCGAGCGCCGACCTGTCTCACGGGACATCTTCTTCATCCTTCGACGCCGACGCCCCGCGCGCGCCCGCATGCCCTGCCGGACGCCCGCTGTTCCCTCGACGCGACCACCCGCGCGCCCTCGGCCGCGCGTCGCAGCTCGTCCTCCGCACACGAGCCTCGCCGCATCGAGCCCTGCCCTTGCGACGCGCTCCCGCCTCGGCCATCCCCGTTCCTCGCGACGCCACCACCCGCGCGCCCTCGGCCACGCCGCGGTCCTCTTTCACCCCTCGCGCAGCTCCGCCTCGCTCCCCGCTCGTCGCCGCAGCAGCCCGTCCTCCACCCATCGCTTAGCCCCGCCTGGAGCTCCACCGCTCGTCGTTCGCCGCGGCGAACCGGCCGCCGGCCGCGCGAACGCTCCGCGCCGCCGCGCCCGCCGTGTGTGCAAATTTTCGCCGCGCCGCCCCGGCCCGCGGCACCCGCACCGCGAATTGCCGCGCAGATCTGCGTTCTGGGCGCCCCCGCGTGGCCGGGCCCCCTTTCGCCGCGGCGCTGCCTGGGATATCCCTCAGCTTGAACCGCGCCATGACGAACGACCTGCGCTTCCCTGCCCGCAGCTACGACTTCACGCCCTACGTCCCGTGCAACAACTGGATCGGCGGCGAATGGACCCCCTCCGCCGCCGGCGACAGCCTGCCGGTCGACAACCCGCGCCACGGCAAGTCCTTCGGCCAGGTCACCATGTCCGGCGCCGCCGACGTCGCCCGCGCCGTCGAGGCCGCCAGGGCCGCCTTCCCCGGCTGGCGCGACACCCCGATCAAGGAGCGGGTCCAGGTCCTGTTCCGCCTCAAGAGCCTGCTCGAGCGCGACCTCGAGGAGCTCGCGTGGCTGGTCTCGCACGAGAACGGCAAGGTCATCGGCGAGGCGCGGGCCGACGTGCTCAAGGGCATCGAGTGCCTCGAGTACGGCATCAGCCTGCAGAACATGGTCGCCGGCGAGCAGCTCGACGTCAGCCGGGGCATCAACTGCAGCATCACCTACGAGCCGCTCGGCGTGTGCGCCGGCATCGTCCCGTTCAACTTCCCGGTCATGGTCCCGCTGTGGATGCTGCCGCAGGCGCTGGTCTCGGGGAACACCTTCATCCTGAAGCCGTCCGAGGTCGTCCCCTACGGCGCGATGAAGCTCGCCGACCTGCTCCGAGAGGCAGGTCTGCCCGCCGGCGTGTTCAACACCGTCAACGGCGGCCAGGCCGCGGTCGAGGCGATCGCCGACCACCCCGACATCAAGGCCGTCGGCTTCGTCGGCAGCACCCGCGTCGCCAGGGCCGTCTACTCCCGCAGCGCCGCCGCCGGCAAGCGGGCCCTGTGCCTCGGCGGGGCCAAGAACCACCTCCTCGTCGTCCCCGACGCCGACCTCGAGCTGACCAGCACCACCGTCGTCGCCTCCGCCTACGGCTGCGCCGGCCAGCGCTGCATGGCCGCCTCGCTGATGATCGCCGTCGGCGATGTCGACCCGATCATCGACGCCATCGTCGCCCACGCCCGGAAGCTGCGCCTCGGCGAGGACATGGGCCCCGTCATCCACGGCGGCGCGGTCGAGCGGATCAGCAACTACATCGCCGACGCCGAGCGGCGCGGGGCCAAGGTCCTGCTCGACGGCCGCGGCGCCAAGGGCCCCGGCGGGGTCGGCCACTGGGTCGGGCCGACGATCCTCGACCACGTCAAGCCCGACATGCCGGCCGGCTGCGAGGAGATCTTCGGCCCCGTCCTCTCGATCGTCCGCGCGCGCACCGTCGACGAGGCGCTCGCCATCGAGAACGCCAGCGCCTACGGCAACGCCGCCTCGATCTTCACCCAGAGCGGCGCCGTCGCCCGCTACTGCGTCGAGCGCTTCGAGGCCGGCATGTGCGGCGTCAACATCGGCGTGCCCGTCCCGCGCGAGCCGTTCTCGTTCGGCGGCTGGAACCAGTCGCTGTTCGGCGCCGGCGACCTGACCGGCTGGGACGGCCTGCGCTTCTGGACCCGCGCGCGCAAGCTGACCACCCGCTGGCAGCTCAGCAAGGACGCCACCTGGATGTCCTGAGGGACATGTCTCAAAGACCCTCCGAACCGCCGAGCGAGGACCCCGCCATGGACAGCCGCACCATCGTCGAACTCTGCAAGCAACACACCATGTGGTCGTGGTCGAAGAGCGGCCCGCTGCAGCCGCTCGCGTTCGAGCGGGCCGAGGGGGTGTACCTCTACACCCCCGAGGGCAAGCGCTACCTCGACTTCAACAGCCAGCTCATGAGCGTCAACATCGGCCACAGCCACCCGAAGGTGCTGGCGCGGATGAAGGAGGCGATCGACGGCCACATGCTGTTCGCCGCTCCGAGCGCGGCCACCCCGGTGCGCGCGCGCCTGGGCAAGCGCCTGGCCGAGCTGGTGCCCGGCGACATCAACTCGTTCTTCTTCACGCTCGGCGGCGCCGAGGCCAACGAGAACGCGATCAAGGCCGCGCGCCTCTACACCGGGCGGCACAAGATCCTCAGCCGCTACCGCAGCTACCACGGGGCCACCCACGCCGCCATGCAGATGACGGGCGACCCGCGCCGCTGGGCCAACGAGCCCGGCGCGTCCGGCTTCATCCGCGTGATGGACCCGATCCCCTACGACTTCTCCTTCGGCACCACCGACGCCGAGCGCACCGCGAACCACCTGCGCTACCTCGAGGAGGTCATCCAGTACGAGGGCCCGCACACGATCGCGGCGATGTTCGTCGAGACCGTCATCGGCACCAACGGCATCCAGCCGCCGCCCGCCGGCTGGCTGCCCGGCCTGCGCGCCCTGCTCGACAAGTACGGCATCCTCCTCGTGTGCGACGAGGTCATGTGCGGCTTCGGCCGCACCGGCAAGCTGTTCGCCTTCGAGCACTTCGGCGCCCAGCCCGACATCCTCACCATGGCCAAGGGCCTCACCTCGTCGTACGTCCCGCTCGGGGCCATGGGCGTGACCGACAAGATCGCCGCTCACTTCCGCGACAACGTGTTCTGGGGCGGCCTCACCTACAACGCCCACCCGTTCTGCCTCGCCGTCGCCGAGGCCGTCCTCGACGTCATGCTCGAGGAGGACATGGTCGGCAACGCCGCCCGCATGCAGCACGTCATGCTCGCCGAGATGGCGGCGCTCAAGGCCCGCCACCCCAGCGTCCGCGACTTTCGGGCCATCGGCCTGTTCGGCGCCATCGAGCTGCAGAAGGACCGCCAGGGCACCCGCATGGCCCCCTACAACGGCTCGCACCCGGCCATCGACCGCATGATGGCCTTCTTCAAGCAAGAGGGCCTCTTCACCATCTCGCACTGGTGGACCCTGATGTGCAACCCGCCGCTGTCGATCACCGAGGCCGAGCTGCGCGAGGGCTTCGCCGTCATCGACCGCGGCCTCGCCATCACCGACGAGGCCGTCGAGGGCTGACCGTATGGACATGGCGCGAAGGCCCTGTCGCTTCGGCCCTGTCCTCTCGGTCATCCTGTCCCTCGCCGCCTGCACCGCCCCGCCGCCGCCCCGGCCGACGCCCGGCCGGCCGCGCCCCCGCCGCCGCCCGTGCAGGTCCGCGTCGGCGTGGCCTGCCCGGGCGACGCCGGCGAGCTCGAGGCCGAGGTCGCCGTTCCGGTCGAGGAGGCCCTGGCGCGGCTCCCGGCCGTCCGGCAGCTCCACACCCGCAGCGACGACGGCCGCGTCGACGTCGTCGCCACCCTCGGCCACGCCGGCGCGCTCGAGGCCGTGCACGACGTCCTCACCGGCGTCGCCTCGCACCTCCCGGCCGCCGCCGAGCACCCCGTGATCCACCGCCTCGACGGCGTCGTGCCGGCGCTGGCGATCGCCACCCGCCGCGAGTTCGCCGACCCCGTGCGTACCGCCCTCGAGCGCACGGCGGGCGTCGGCCGGGTCGACCGCTGCGGCGTCGGCGAGCCGCGCCTCGCCGTCGTCCTCGATCGCACCCGGCTCGCCGGCGTCGCGATCGACGGGCTCGTCGCCGCCGTCACCGCCGCCCTCGCCGACCCCGACCCCGCGCCCCTGTTCGAGCGCCTCGCCGCCGTCCCCCTCGGCGCCTCCTTGCAGCTGCGCGACGTCGCCGCGCTGCAGAAGGACCTGCGCCCGCCCCCCTGTCGCGCCTACACCGCGCGCGGGCCCGTCGCCCTCGTCACCGCCTTCACCCAGACCGGCGCCGAGCCGCTCGACGTCGCCGCCCGCGCCCGCCCGCACGCCGTCGACCTCGTCTCGCCGACCGCCGACTTCTTCGCCGACGCGATCCCCGAAGACACCGAGCTCGCCATCCTCGCCGCCGCCCTGCCGCCCCGCGACGACCTCGGCAGCAGCCTCGCCACCTGCCTCGCCGCCGTGCCCGACCTGCCGGCCTGGGCCCTCACCGTCGCCGACCCCGCCCCGGGCGAGCCGCACGCGCGCGTCCGTCTGCTCGTCGGCCTCTCCACCACCTTCCCCATCGGACATGTCCGAAACGCCCTGTCGCAATGCGCAGGAACCTCGCAGGTCGCCGTCCTCGCCCCGCGGGCCCACGCCGACCACGCCCTGAGCCTTCACGTGCAGGGGCCGGACCCGGACCTCCGCGCCGGGCTGGCGCGGCGCCTCGCCGAGCGCCTCGCCGGCCTGCCCGGGGTCACCGGCCTGCGGGTCCGGGCGCCCGGCCCCGGGTCGCTCCGGGTCGAGCTGCGCCGCGACGAGCTGGCGGCCCGCGGCGTCTCGGTCGACGCCGCCGTCACGGCCGTCCGCCTCGCCGGCGGTCCCCTCACCGTCGACGGCCCGCCGCCTCCCGGCGGGCTGCGCCCCGAGCCCGACCTCGCCGTCGACATCGACATGCTCGATCGAACAGGTCCCATCGACCAGCTGGTGCGCCAGCTCCACGTCGCCGCGCCGGCCGGCCCGATCCCCGTGAGCGACCTCGTCCGCGTGCAGGCCTCCTCCGGCGGTCCCCTCGAGCGAATCGATCGTGTCCCGACCGTCGCCGTCGAAGTTCGCCTGCGCAGCGCCGCCGACGGCGACGCGGTCCGCCGCGCGATCAACGGTTTGGAGCTGCCGCCGGGCTTCGTCGTCGTTCAGGGCGGTGAGCTGCCGGATATCGAGCCCTGAGCCGGGTGGTCACACGCGTGTGCCTTCTTGTGCGGCCGGCTGCGGCTGGTCAAGCTCCTTGGGCCATGACAGAGTCCCAAGCCCCCAACCCCTGGCCGCGGCGCGTCGGCATCGGCCTCTCCGTCCTCCCGGTCCTCATGCTGCTCTTCAGCGCGTCGGCCAAGCTGACCTCGAACCCCGAGGCCGTCGCCGGCTTCAAGGCGATGGGCTACCCCGACGGCGCGCTGCTGAAGATCGGCATCGTCGAGCTCATCGTCACGATCCTCTACGCCCTCCCTGCGACCAGCGTCCTCGGCGCGATCCTCGTCACCGGATATCTCGGCGGCGCCGTCGACGTCCACGCGCGCATGGGCGACACGCTCGGCAACATCCTCTTCCCCGTCATCCTCGGCGCCATCGCCTGGGCCGGCCTCTACCTCCGCGACCCTCGCCTGCGCGCCCTCTTGCCGATCAAGCGTTGACTCTCGGCGCTTCCTCGGTCGACCGCGGCCTCGGCGTCATGCCCGCCGCGGTCCTGCACTGCGCGCACGACAGCCCTGTCACGCCGCGAGCGGCTGCGGCCCGGCACCGCATCAATTTCTCAATGATCTCGCCGTGGCACGAGCCTCGCTTTCCGGGTCGGGCATGCTGACCCGCACCGTCCTCACCTTCGCCTCGCTCCTGCTCACCCCCGCCCTGATCGCCTGTGACAGCAAGCCCGAGCCGGGCGACGAGACGGGCGACATCCATGCCAGCGAGGGCACGGACGGCACCGACGGCACCGAGGGCACCAGCACCGCGAGCCCCGAAGATCCGACCGAGGGCACCGCCGGCGAGAGCGAGACCGGCACCGACGGCGAGGTCCCCGGCACCACCACCGAGGCCGCCGAGGAGACGCCCTGCACCCCGGAGATCGTCGGAGACGCGCGCGCCTGCGAGGGCGGCACCCAGTTCTGCGCCACCGACTTCGGCCATCTGGACCCCAAGTTCTTCTGGGGCCCGTGCCTGGCCGCGCCCGTGTGTCAGCCGGGCGAGGAGCAGGGCTGCCTGACCTGCGAGCTGCGGGCCGACGGCGAGCCCGAGTGGGTCGACTACTGCGACGACGGCGGCACCACCACCCCGCTCGTCTTCAACTTCGGCGCCGACCCGGTGCGCTACCACAGCACCGCGGCCAGCTTCGACCTCGGCCCGGCCTGCGGCGCCACCGACTGGCCGACCGCCACCACCCCGTGGCTCGCCTTCGACCGCGACGGCTCCGGCGCGATCGAGGCCGGCCGCGAGCTGTTCGGCAGCGCCACCGTCCTGCGCAGCGGCGGCCTGGCCGACAACGGCTTCACCGCCCTCGCCGAGCTCGACCAGGACCGCGACGGCAAGATCTCCGCCAGCGACCCCGGCTTCGCCCGCCTGCTCCTGTGGGCCGACCACGACGCCGACCGCCGCTCCACCTCGTGGGAGCTGACCCCCGTCACCTCCGCCGGCATCGTCGCCATCGGCCTGACCTACCGCAACGACGCCCGCTGCGACGGCCGCTCCAACTGCGAGATCGAGCGGGCCGCCTTCACCTACCGCGACGCCCTCGGCCGCGAGCGCGTCGGCGAGGTGATCGACGTCCACCTCTCCTGCCAGTGAGCCCGGCCGCCCCGCGAAGGCCGCGCCGGACCACCGGCGCGGCCTTTCGCCGTTTTCGGGTCGCTGTCACATGGATCTCCGGACATGTCTCGAAGGCCATGCCATGACCTCCACGCGAGCGTCCGCCCTCGTCGGATGGCGGCGCGTGGATCTCCCCGAGCCGGACCCCTCCCGGGCACCACCGAGGCGAGCCGCACCGCCACCGTCGCCCGCCGGGGTCGCGCGGCCCAACGATCTCGGCGGTTCAAAGTCCCCTCGCGACCTGCGCGGCCGCGCGCCCGCGCCGCGCACATGTCCGAAGAGACAGCTCGGCGAGGCCCGGCCGAGGCCGGCCTGGGGCCAGCCGGCGGCTCGGCCGGCTGGGGCGGTCCGCGCGGCCTCCGCCGTCGTTGCGCGGGCCCCCTGGCGGGCGTAGGCTTTGCGACACTCCACCATGTTTCTCGGCATCCGACGCGCGATCTCCCTCCTCCTGCTGAGCCTCTACTTCTGGAATTTCCTGCTCGTCGCCCTGGTGGGCCCGGAGGACCTGTACGCCTGCTACGCCGCGCTGGCCGCGGTCTACGGGGTGGCCTTCGTCGGCGTCGCCGCCGAGTGGTTCTGGGCCCGGTGGTTTGCCATCGGCCTCGGCCAGTTCGGGGCGTTCTCGCTGCTGGCGCTGCCGCAGACCGGGCCCGAGCCGTCGCTCCTGGTGTTCGGCATCTCGCACGTGCTGGTGGCGCTGTTCCTCGGCGGCGAGGGCATGGCGGCCCGCTACGAGCGGAGCGAGGCCTGCGTCGAGCGCTACAACTTCCAGGAGGAGTCGCTGATCCTCCTGCGGCGGGCGATCAAGTCGGCGGGCATGTCGCTGCCCTTCCTCATCCTCTTCACCCTCGCCCCGCGGCAAGATTTGCTGCACCTGGCGGCGCTCGGCCTCGGGGTCGCCGGCCTGGTCGGCCTGATCCGCGCGCGCACGTGGGGCCTGCTGGCGGCGGCCGGCGCGGGCGCGATCGCCCTCGGCGACGGCCTCGGCCTGTTCGGCGCGCCCACGCACGGCTACTTCCTCACCACCCCGAGCGGCAGCCTGATCCTCCACGGCCCCGGCTTCGCCCTGCTCGCCTCGCTGATGCTGCTCGTGCCCCTCACGTTCGCCCGCCCGCTCGCCCGCTGGCTCCGCGCCTGAGCGCCCCGGCCCCGAGCCGGTCTCTTCAGCCATGATCTTTGGGCCAGGTCTTTCGGGACCTGGCCCTTTGTACATGTGCGGCGGCGCTCCCGGGCGCCGGGAGCCGGAGCGGCGTATCGAAACGTGCCGTGGCGGCAGTTATCGACTCGCCCTTGGGGGCCCGGGCCCACGAGCCATACCTCGAGCCTCCCCTCGTTGATTCGCGAGACGCGCACCGGTACCGTGTGCGGCCGTGGGCGCTCGTTTTCCTTTCCCTTCGTTTCCGCGTGGTTGGTTCGTCATCGGCTTCCCTGAGGACGTCGCTCCCGGGCAGGTCAAGACCCTCCGTTACTTCGGGCAGGACATCGTCGTGTTCCGCACCGAGTCGGGCGTGCTGTCGGCGGTCGACAAGACCTGCCCGCACCTCGGCGCGCACCTCGGCGGCGGCCACGTCAAGGGCGAGTGCCTGCGCTGCCCGTTCCACGACTGGGGCTTTCGGCCCGACGGCGTGTGCGTCGACGTGCCGTACGCGCCGAAGATCCCGCCGAAGGCCGCGGTGAAGACCTGGCACATCCGCGAGCAGAACGGCGTGATCCTGGCCTGGTACTGCCCCCGGGGCGAGGCGCCGACCTACGAGGTCCCGGTGCTCGAGGAGGAGGGCTGGACCGGCAACAAGACCGTGCGGTGGGTCGTGCGCTCGCACCCGCAGGAGGTCGCCGAGAACACCGTCGACTGCTCGCACCTCGGCCCGGTCCACCACGTCGGCCGCACCGACGTGCTCTCGGTCGAGCAGGAGGGCCACTTCATGCGCGTCGTCCTCCACATGGAGGCCTCGGGCGCGCCGATCGACATGCCGGACGAGTTCAACGACGTCGAGCTCGACGTCAAGCTGTACGGCATCGGCCACATCGTCTCGTCGACGACGGTGCTGACCTCGGACATGCGCACGCGCCAGCGGATCTACCCGACCCCGATCGACGAGGACACGATCGCGATCTTCGGCGTCAGCAACATCAAGATGATGCCGGACGAGGACTACACCCGCGAGATCGAGGACATCTTCTACAAGGCGTTCTTGGTCGACTTCCCCAAGGACTTCCCGATCTGGGAGAACAAGGCCTACCTCGACAAGCCGATGCTCGCCGGCGGCGACGGCCCGATCGGTCGCTACCGCCGCTGGTGCCGCCAGTTCTACGACTACCCCGAGGCCGCCGCGGCCCAGCCGACCGCCGCCGCCGCGCCCGCAGCCGCCGCGCCGACCACCGCGCTCGCCAAGCTCAAGGGCTGGCTGCGGACCCTGGCCCAGGCCCCGGCCGCCAACAGCAACGGCGCCGGCAATAACGGCCACAACAACAACGACGGCGGCCTCGACGCCCACCTGATCGACCTCGGCCCGCGCAAGCCGCGGCCCGCCGCCGCCGCCGTCGGCAAGTTCGCCTCGGTCGGCGACTACTTCGAGACGCTCGAGCGGCGCTTCAACCCGGCCGCCGCCGGCGACCTGCAGGCCGTCATCCAGTGGGTGCTCACCGGCGACAAGGCCTGCGCCTACTTCGCCGAGATCAAGGACGGCAACGTGCAGCGGGTCGCCGGCACCCACCCCGCGCCGACGATCACCATCGAGATGTCGGCCGACGACTACCTGCTCATGATCAACGGCGAGCTCAACGGCGCTCGCGCCTTCTCGACCGGCCGCGGCCGGCTGCGCGGCCCCGTGCGCCTGGCGATGAAGATGCAGCGCCTGTTCCCCCTCGACGCCGCGGTGTGAACATGGACGAGTTCCTGCGCTGGCTCGTCCTCGTGTTCTGGTCGATCGTCGGCGGCCTCGTCATCGTCTGGGGCGTCGCCGGCTACTACCACGTCCGCTACTACGTCCTCCGCCGCCACGAGCCCGAGACCTGGAAGTGCCAGCCGAAGCGCTGGCTCCGGCCCGAGCAGCAGCGGCAGGCGATGCGGCTGACGACCATGAACATGACGGTCGGCGGCCTCCTGTCGGGCACCTTCATCTGGGGCATAGGCCGCGGCCTGCCGACCGGCCTCTACTTCGACTTCGCCGAGCGCGGCTGGGCGTGGTTTCTGTTCAGCAGCGTCGCCTTCTTCCTGCTGGTCGACCTGCTGGCCTACTACGCCCACCGGGCGATGCACCACAAGCTGGTGTTCCGCCAGGTCCACTCGTGGCACCACCGCTACGTCGCCACCACCCCGTTCGTCGTCACGGCGATGCACCCGGTCGAGTTCCTGACCTTCCAGGCCGTCACCTTCGTCCCGATGTTCTTCCTGCCGATCTACTACCTCACGGCGATCGCCGTCTTCGTCTACATCCTCGTCTTCAACATCATCGACCACTCGGGCGTGAAGCTGAGCTCGCGCTGGCCGTGGCAGGGCCCGACCACCTTCCACGACGACCACCACGCCCACTTCCACTGCAACTTCGGCCAGTGCCTGCTGCTGTGGGACCGCCTCCACGGCACCCTCCGCCGCAAGAACCGCCGCTACGGCGCCGACGTCTACGGCGGAAGGGGCTCCGGCGGCAGCAGCGACGACGACTTCGTCAGCTACAAATGATCCTGCGACGTCGACGACCTCGCCGCCCATCCCACCCCGACGACCTCGTCCGCCCCTCATCGCCCCGATCGGCCCCGCATGCACGCCCCCTGGGACCTCGCCCCGCACCTCCCCTGGCACACCTTCTCCAGCCCCGCCGACCAGTGGGCGGTCATGCCGTCGTTCCTGCTCGGCGAGTATTTGTTCTACGCCTGCGCCGCGCTGGCCTTCACGCACGCGTGGAAGCAGGGCGCCGAGCGGCGCAAGCACCTGCTCGCGTGGTTCGGCGCGCTGCTGGCCGGCACCGCCAACGACATGATCTTCATGGCCCTGCCGCTGGTCGACAACTTCTGGCAGGCGCAGGGCACGATCATGATCACCCCGCGCCTGCCGCTGTACATCCCCTGCGTCTACGTCTGCTTCATGTACTTCCCGACGGTGTCGGTGTGGCGCCTCGGCCTGCCGCCGCTGGCCCGCGCCGCCCTCACCGGCCTGGCCGGCAGCCTGTTCTATGCCCCCTACGACATCACCGGCGCCAAGTTCCTGTGGTGGACCTGGCACGACAGCGACGCCCCGATCGCCAGCCGAATCCTCGGCGCCCCGATCGGCAGCACCATGTGGGTCATCACCTTCGTCGCCGCCTTCTCGTGGCTGCTCGGCAAGGCCACCGACCGCGACCCTGCCGTCGCCGGCAAGACGGTCGCCAAGGGCCTCGCGCTGGTGTGCGGCCTCAGCACGCTGCTGATGATGCTGCAGCTCAACGTCCTCCAGCAGCTCGACGGCGGCGTCCCGGGACCTGTCGGCCTCGTCACCGTGATCGCCGTCTACGGCCTCCTGATCTGGCGCGGCAGCAAGCAGGCCGCGCCGGCCGAGCCGCGCCGCGCCGACCGGATCCTCCACGCCGCGGTGGTCCTCTACTTCACCAGCCTGGCCGTGATCATGGCGGCCTTCACCCCCGAGGACCACGTCAGCACGAGCATGCACCAGACCTACGGCCCGTGCCACGTCGAGGCCACCGACATCACCGGCCACACGCGCTACCTCTACGTGTGCGCCGAGGACTTCGACGAGGACTACACGTTCGCGGCCGTCGAGCTCCCGAAGGACGGCGACGAGTGGTACACCGTCGCCGGCCGCCCGCACACCAACTACCCCAAGTGGCTCGCCGGCGTGTCCGGCCTCGGCCTCGCCGGCATCGCCCTCTACTCGTTCCTCCTCGGCCCGCTGCGCCGCCGTCGCCGTTGAACGTCCCGCCTGCGTGAGTCTTTGGGGACATGCTCCGAGAGCCATGTCCATTCGGACCTACGCCTCCGCGGGCAGGGCTCGTCCCGACCCGCGCGGGTGTTGCCGGGGGCGGACGAACCGGCGCGCTCGCGGGGGTTGCGGACGCAGCCGAACGCCGGGCTCGGCGAGCGTCCGCGTCTCGGACCCCGGCGCCGGCGCCTCGCGAACCGTTCGCGGCCGACAGGTGCCAGCCCTGCGTCCGCTCGAGCGACGCCCTTGGCTCCGCAACGGCCGGCGTCGCGGCCGCCGAACGTCGGTTTGTGCGCGCGCGCATCGCTGTCCGGGCGCTTGCCGGCGACAGGGTTCACACCTTGACGCATGGCGAGTCGCGTCGTCGCCGACGAGCACGACAGCAGGCGGGGCGACGCGCCCGCCGCCTCTGGCGGTCCCCTCCGCCGGTCCGCGACAGCGCTGGCCCGCGTGGCCGTCCCGCTCGCTGCGGGGGGATCGCAGCTGCGCCTGCTCGTCTCGCTGTCGCTCCCGTTCCTCGCGCTCGCCGTCCAGTCGCTGCTGTGGCGCCTCGTCCCGAGCACCTGGTTCCTCTTCTTCTACCCCGCGATCTTCTTCGCCGCCGCGCTCGCGGGCCTTCGCGCCGGCCTGACCAGCACCGCGCTGTCGGCCGTCCTGGTGTGGTGGTTCTTCGTCCCGCCGGCGCAGCAGCTCGTCAAGCACACCCCTGCCATGCTCGTCCCGATGTCCGTGTTCATCGGCATGGGCGTCGCCTTCAGCGTCTTCCACGAGCGCCTGCGACGGGCCGAGCGCGACGTCGCCGCGGCGACGCGGGACCTCGCCACCTCGCTGGTCGAGCAGGCGCCCGACGGCATCCTCATCGCCGATGACGCCGGGCGCCTCACCGAGGCCAACCCGGCCGCCTGTCACATGCTCGGCTACTCGCGCGGCGAGCTGCTCGGCCTGACCTTGCTCGAGCTGCTCCACACCGACGACAGCGATCGCATCGAGGATCTGTGGGGCCTGTCCGGCGCGCTCGAGTCGAGCGTGCGGCGCAAGGACGGCACCGAGCTGCCGGTCGAGATCCGCGCCACCCGGCTCACGAACGGCCGCTGGCAGGCGTTCGTCCGCGACGTCTCCGCGCGCCGGCGGGTCGAGGAGGCCCTGCGCGAGCGGCAGTCTGACCTCGATCGCGCCCAGTCGGTCGCCGGCGTCGGCAGCTGGCAGCTCGACCTGCGGCGCGACGAGGTGCACTGGAGCGACGAGTGCTACCGGCTCTTCGGCGTCCCGCACGGGACGTCGCTCACCTACGGCGGCTTCCTCGACCTGCTGCACCCGGACGACCGCGCCGACGTCGACCGCGCCTGGCGGGGCGCGCTGGCCGGCGCCCCCTTCGACGTCGAGCACCGGATCGTCGTCGCCGGCGAGGTGAAGTGGATCCGCGAGCGCGCCGAGGTCGACTTCGACGGCGCCGGCCTGCCGCTGCGCGGCATCGGCACCATGCAGGACATCACCCTGCGCAAGCGCGCCGACGAGGCGCTGCGGCGGGCCCACGACGTCGAGCGCCGGCTCCGCGCCGAGCTCGAGGACCTCACGCGCGCCGCCGCGGCCGTGTCCGAGGCCGTCGCCGACCTGCCGCGCTCCGACCTCGCCACCGTCCTGCAGGTCATCGCGCGCCAGGCCCAGACGCTGACCGACGCGCGCTACGTCGGGCTCGGCATCGGCACCGACCCCGCCGTCCCCTTCGACCCGTGGATCGCCCTCGGCATGCCCGAAGAAGTCGCCCGCCAGATCCCTCGCAACCCGCGGCCGGTCGGTCTGCTCGGCGTCGTCGCCCGCGACAACCGCATCATCCGCACCCGCGACCTCCGCCGGCACGCCGCCTTCGGCGGGTTCCCGCCTGGCCATCCGGACATGCGCAGCTTCCTCGGCGTCCCGATCCGCTTCCACGGCCGCCCGGTCGGCAACTTCTTCCTCGCCGACAAGATCGGCGCCGACGAATTCTCGGTCCAGGACCAGCGGCTCATCGAGCTGCTGGCCGCCCGCGCCGGCGCGGCGATCGAGATCGCCACCCGCTACGTCGGCGAGGCGTTCCAGCGCGCGTGGCTGCAGGCCGTCATCGACCAGCTGCCGGAGGGCGTCATCGTCGTCGACAGCGAGAGCACCATCGTCCTGCGCAACCGCGTCGCCGCCGCGCTCGCGCGCCGCTCGGGGCTCGTCGGCCACCCCGAGGACCGCCTGTACGACGTCCGCGAGCCCTCCGGCGCGCCGGTCCCGTTCGATCGCACCCCGGCCAACCGCGCGCTCAGGGGCGAGACCCTGGTCGGCGTCGAGTACGTCATCGTCGGCCCCGACGGCCGCGCCTTGCCGGTGCTCGTCAGCGCCACCCCGCTCGTCACCGTCGGCGAGCCGGCCGGCGCCGCCATCGTGTTCCAGGACATCACCGCCCTCAAGGAGCTCGAGCGCCTGCGCGAGGAGTGGACCTCCGTCGTCGCCCACGACCTGCGGCAGCCGGTCGCGGTCATCGAGCTGGCCGTCGAGGGCCTGCTGCGCGGCCTCCCGGACGCCGCCCCCGAGCGGGCCCGCCGCGGCCTCGAGCGGATCAAGACCGCCAGCCGCCGCCTCGGCCGCATGATCGACGACCTGCTCGACGCCTCGCGCATCGAGTCGCGCCGCCTGACCGTCCAGCCGCGCCGCGTCGACCTCGCCGCCCTGGCCGCCGGCGCGGTCGAGCAGGCGCGCGAGACCCTGCCCGGCGCGCCGATACGGGTGGTCGCCGAGGGCCCGCAACCGGCGTGGGTCGACCCCGACCGGATCCAGCAGGTCCTCGACAACTTGCTGTCCAACGCCGTGAAGTACGGCGAGCCGGGCCGGGAGGTCCGCGTCGACGTCGGCCCGCGCGACGACGCCGTCGAGCTCGTCGTCACCAACCACGGGGCCGGCATCGCCCCCGACCAGCAGCGCTCGCTGTTCTGTCGGTTCGCCCGCACCCGCGAGGCCCGCGAGGGCCCCGTCCCCGGGCTCGGGCTCGGCCTCTACATCTCGCGCGGCATCGTCGAGGCCCACGGCGGCCGCATGTGGGTCGAGAGCACCCCCGGCGCGACCACCAGCTTCCACTGCCTGCTGCCGCGCGGACCGGCTCCGGACTGACCGATCCGGCATGTTCGATCGGTCATGCGCCAAGGGACATGCCCGAACAAGCATGTCCCCGCGCACATGTCTTGGAGAGACCGGCTCAGCTCGTCGCCGCGCCGTAGCCGGGGATCACCTCGGCGAGCGCCTTGCCGAGCAGGTCGAGCTCGGCGTTCGTGCCGACGCCGACGCGCAGGCAGCCGGCCAGGCGCGGCAGGGCCGAGGCGTCCTTGACGAGGATCCCGCGCTGGGCGAGGGCCTCGGCGACGCGGGTGGCCTCGCCGGGCGGGTCGAGGCGGACCACCGCGAAGTTGGCGTGGGCGGGGAACACCCTGGCCTTGGGGATCTTGCCGAGCATCCCGACCAGCTTCTGGCGGGCCGCGAGGCTGCGGGTCAGCATCGCCTTCTGCACGCTCTCGAACTTGGTCAGCACCAGCTCGGCGATCGCCTGGCTGGTGGCCGACACGTTGTACGGGTTGCGGACCACGTTGAGCGGGCGGCGCAGCGCCGGCGGGGCCACGCAGTAGCCGACGCGCAGCGCCGCCAGCCCGATCTTCGACAGCGTCGACATGTACACCACGTTGTCGGGCAGGCCCTGGCGCCACAGCGTCGCCCCCGGCGCGTACGAGATGTAGGCCTCGTCGAGCACGAACACCGTCGTCGGGTGCTGCGCGATCAGCCGCTCGATCACCGCCGCGTCCCACAGGCTGCTGGTCGGGTTGTTCGGCCGGGCCAGGAAGCACAGCGCCGCGCCGGTGGCGACGTCGAGCGCCTCGTGCATCAGCGGCTCGTCGAGCTCGAGCTCCTCGGTGAGCGGCACCTCGAGCACGCCGATCCCGCGGCAGCGAGCCGCGTGGCCGTACATCTGGAAGGTCGGCGTCGGCACGACGATGAAGCTCGGCTCGCTCGGCCGGCCGCCCAGCGCGGTCAGCAGGAAGCCGATGATCTCGTCGCTGCCGCTGCCGATCACCACCGCCTCCGGCTCGACCCCGTGGCGCTGGGCCAGCAGCGCCCGCAGCTTGCGCCCGGACGTGTCGGGGTAGCGGTTCAGCTCGAGCTGGGCCACCCGCTTGCCGATCTCCTGCACCACTTCCATCGGCCACGGCTCGGCCAGCTCGTTCGCCGCCAGACGCGCCTTCACCGGCACCGGCTCGATGTCGTACACGTCGAGTCCCGCGAGCGCGGGCCGCAGGTGGCGAGTCCAGTCAGATGTCGTCATGAACATGTCCTCCGCGTCATGTCTTAAAAACCATGTCGTTTCGCGCAGGCGCAGCTCGGCCGCGCGTGCGTGGCCCTCGAGCCCTTCGGCGCGGGCGAGGCGGGCGATCGCCGGCGCCTGGGCGGCCAGCGCGACGCGGCCGAGCCGCAGCACGCTGGTGTGCTTGACGAAGTCCCACACCCCGAGCGGCGAGGCGAAGCGGGCCGCGCCGGCCGTCGGGAGCACGTGGCTGGGGCCGGCGGTGTAGTCGCCGGCTGCCTCGGGCGTGAACGCCCCGACGAAGATCGCCCCCGCCGTGACGATCTGGGGCGCCACCGCCTCGGCGTCGGCCAGCAGCAGCTCGACGTGCTCGGGCGCGTAGTCGTTGACGGCCGCGACCATCGCCGCGACGTCGTCGACCAGCACCGCCGCCCCGTGCTCGCGCAGCGCCTGCGACGCGATCTCGGCCCGCGGCAGGTCGCCGAGCTGGCGGGTCAGCGCCGCGATCACGGCCGGCACCAGCGGCTCGCTGTCGGTGATGAGGATCGCGCACGCGAGCACGTCGTGCTCGGCCTGGGCGATCAGGTCGGCCGCGACCAGCTCGGGGTCGGCGGCCGCGTCGGCGACGACCACGATCTCGCTCGGCCCGGCGATCCCGTCGATCGCACACAGCCCGAACACCTGGCGCTTGGCCGCGGTGACGTAGGCGTTGCCGGGCCCGACGATCTTGTCGACGCGGGGCACCGTCGCCGTCCCGAGCGCCAGCGCGGCGATCGCCTGCGCCCCGCCGATCTGGAACACGCGGTCGACCTCGGCGATCTCGGCCGCCAGCAGCACCACGTCGGGCGCCCGCGGCGTCACCAGGATCACCTCGGGCACCCCCGCGACCTTGGCCGGGATCCCGGCCATCAGCACCGACGACGGGTAGGCCGCGGTGCCGCCGGGCGCATACACGGCGACGCGGCGCAGCGGCGCGACGCGGCTGTACAAAGAGACATCTTCGATCTCGAGCCCGGTGTGGCCGTGGACCTGCGTCTCGTGGAACACGCGGATCCCGTGGGCCGCGGTGACGAGGGCGGCGCGCAGGTCGGGCGACACGCGCGCGGCCGCCTCCGCCCGCGCCTCGCGGGAGATCTCGAACTGCTCGGGCGTCAGCGTGCGCTGCTCGAAGCGGCTCGTCAGCTCGCAGACCGCCGCGTCGCCGCGCGCCCGCACGTCGGCGATGATTGCGCGCGCGGCCGCATCGGCCTCGCCTTCGAGCCCTGCCGCGCGGGAGCAGAGGCCCCGCCAGGTCGTCTGGTCCTCGGCTCTACCCCCGCCGCGGAGGTCGAGCGTGCGAAAGCCGAGGTCTCGCATGGCTCGCAAGGTACAGCGCTCACGGCCCTGACGGAAGTGAAACTCGCCCGGTTCTTGGTTATCCTGCCTGCTGCGCAGATGTCGCCCGCCGCGCACCGCACAGCTCGCGTCCTCGCGCCTGCCCGTGTCCGGGTCGGGCTCGGGCTCGCGCTCACGCTCGCGCACGCCGGCTGCACCGCGCCGGGCGCGGAGACGACCGAGGGCAGCGGCGGCGAGGACAGCAGCACCAGCGGCGTGTGGGCCGAGGCGCCCGCGCCCGCCGACGCGTGCCCCGACGCCCTGCTCGTGTCGCACGGGCGCTACCGCGGCAACCTGCGGGCGATGAAGCCCGACGACGCGACCGGCGGCGTCTGCGGGGGCGGCGGGGCCGACGGGTTCCTCCGCGTCGAGGTCCCGGTGCGGGCCGACCTGCGCGTCGCGGCCCGCGGCGTCGGCTTCGTCCCGCGGCTCTCGTTCGCCCCTGACGACTGCCTCGGCGGGCGCGAGATCGCCTGCGCCGCCGACGCTCCGCTCGAGCTGCGCGACCTCGCCGGCGGCACCGTCCTGCGCCTCGCCGTCGGCATCGACCCGACTGTCTTTTCGGACCTGAAACAAAAGCCAGCCCCCGAGGACGACCCCGACCCGCTGAGCTTCGACCTCGAGATCGGCCTGACCCGGGTCCTCGACGCCGGCGAGGTGTGCGAGCCGGCCTCGCGCGGGCGCTGCGTCGCCGGCACCCTGTGCATGACCAGCGCCCCCGGCGAGCCGCCCGCGTGTACGACCTTGCCGGCCGACACCTGCAGCACCGCCCTGCGCACGCCGGTGGTGCTCGGCGACGCCGGCGAGGCCGCGCTGGTCGTCGACCCGGCCTTGCCGCAGACCGACGCGCACGCCCACTCGTGCGGCGGCGCCGGCCTGCGCGAGCGGGTCTTGCAGCTCGATCTGCCGGCCGTGCCGCCGGCGCGGGCGCTCGAGATCACGGTCAGCCGTCCGGACGTCGGCCTCGCCGTGCGCACGCCCGGCTGCCTTGCGACCGACGAAGTGGCCTGCGCGGCCGGCATCGGCGCGCCCGCGCGGGTCGTGATCGATCGCCTCGCGGCCCGCCGCGCCGCCGGCATCGCGCCCTACTTGTTCGTCGAGTTGCCGCCCGACAGCGAACGCGACCCGGCCTTCACGCTGAACCTGCGCCTCGTGCCCGAGCCGACGCCCTGGGGCATGCCAGCGGCGCCGCCTGCTGCACCATGACGCCCTCGTGCGCGCGTGTGAGGGTTGGCAGCGGCCCGCGTGATCGGCGGGTTTGGCCCGCGTGAGATCGCCGCGAAAGGGCCGCAAAGCGCTTGCCCTGCGCAAAAGGCGCGCATATGCTCGCGCCGCGCCCGCGGGTGCCAATCCTTACGTCAACCGCCGTTCCCGCCACCGAGAGTCAAAATGGCAAGCCGACTGTTCACCAGTGAGTCCGTCACCGAAGGTCACCCCGACAAGATGTGCGACAAGATCAGCGACTCGATCTTGGACGCGATCCTCGCCCAGGACCCCCGCGCGCGCGTCGCTTGTGAGTCGCTGGTGAAGACGGGCTACGTGAACGTCGCCGGCGAGATCACCACCAGCACCTACGTCGACATCCCGCGGATCGTCCGCGCCACCGTCCGCACGATCGGCTACACGAGCTCGGACATGGGCTTCGACGCCGACAGCTGCGGCGTGCTGGTGGCCATCGAGGGTCAGAGCCCCGACATCGCCATGGGCGTCGACGAGGGCGCCGAGAAGGAGCAGGGCGCCGGCGACCAGGGCATGATGTTCGGCTACGCCTGCACCGAGACCGACGAGCTGATGCCGCTGCCGATCAGCCTCGCGCACAAGCTGACCCGTCAGCTGACCGAGGCCCGCCGCGCCGACAAGAACAGCTTCCTGCGCCCCGACGGCAAGAGCCAGGTCACCGTCGAGTACGACAACGGCCGCCCGGTCCGCGTCGACACCGTCGTCATCAGCACGCAGCACAGCGCCGAGGTCTCGCAGGCCAACCTGCGCGAGTACGTGATGGAGAGCGTGATCAAGAAGGTCGTCCCGGCCAACCTGCTCGACGCCCGCACCAAGTTCCACATCAACCCGACCGGCCGCTTCGTCGTCGGCGGTCCGATGGGCGACAGCGGCCTCACCGGCCGCAAGATCATCGTCGACACCTACGGCGGCATGGGCCGCCACGGCGGCGGCGCCTTCTCGGGCAAGGACCCGTCGAAGGTCGACCGCAGCGCCGCCTACTACGCCCGCTACATCGCCAAGAACCTGGTCGCCTCGCGCCTGTGCAGCCGCGCCGAGGTCCAGCTCGCCTACGCGATCGGCGTCGCCCGCCCCGTCAGCATCGCCGTCGACACCTTCGGCACCGGCAAGCTCGCGGACGAGAAGCTGGCCCAGATCGTCGAGGCCCACTTCGACGCCCGCCCGGCCAAGCTGATCAAGGAGCTCGACCTCCTGCGCCCGATCTACGCCCAGACCGCCGCCTACGGCCACTTCGGCCGCACCGAGCCCGACTTCACCTGGGAGCGCACCGACCGCGCCGAGGCCCTCGCGGCCGCCGCCGCCCACTGAGCCACCGCGGCTCCCGCTCGCAGCGCGACCCCGGCCCCCGTGCCGCGGTCGCGCTTCGTCGTTTCGGCCATGCATTTTTGAAGCATGCCCCTTGGAGCATGTCCTTTCGCTCACGTACAAAAGACCGAGCCCCCGCAGCGCGACCCCGGCCCCATGCCGCGGTCGCGCTGCGTCGTTCGGACATCTTTTGAGGCATGCCCCTTCGAGCATGTCCTTTCGCTCATGTCCGAAAGACCAAGAACACCCCGAGCCGGCAACGGGCGCGGTCGTCGGCAGCCAGCGCTACACCGTCGCGGGGTCGCGGAGCGGAGCGTCGCCGTCCCACGGCGCGGTGCGCAACTTCACGCGCATATGCATCGTCAGCGACGCGATGGGGCGGCCGTCGGCGGCGAACGTCTCGCTCTCCGGTCCGCCGGTACATGAGCAGCTCCTGGCCGGGCCCTCGACGATCTGCAGCGCCTCGCGCAGCGCGTCGAGCTCGGCCGCATCCTCCAGCTCCGCGGGCAGCACGTCGGCGCTGCCGATGTCTCGCCCCGGCCACACGCGCACGCGCGTCATCTCGCCGAGGGCCGCCTCGAGCGCGGCCTGGGTCGGCGATCCGGTCCATCCAACTCGACTCCTTCGTCCATCGCTCCAGTTCAGCAGGACCGCCGCGGACTGGCCACTTACACCAAGGAACCGAGCGATTGGTTCGTGGCCCCAGCACGATCTACGCGCGCGGTCGCCGCTGGTTCGATCTCGCCCTCTCCCTGCACGCACCCTTGGAGCCCCGCGAATTGTCTCCCGACTGGCTCAGAATTACGCGCCTTGGTAGCCTGTCTGTGATGGTCGCCTCGCCGTCGCGCCGGCTCTCCGTAGCAGCCCTGATCCTCGCCCTCGCCGGCGCGGGCATGTCGGCCCACGCCGCTCCTGCCGCGAAGAGGCCCAAGGAGGCCGCTCCGGCCGCTCCGGCCGCGGCGCCTGCGTCTGCCGATCCGGCCCCGGCCCAGCCGACGGCGCAGACGCCCACCCCGGCCAAGAGCGAGGGCGGTCTGCTCGGCGAGGACCCGGCCGCGAGCGCGCGGACCTCGGACCTCTACGGCGACCGGCTCGACGGCATCGAGGCCGAGGTCAACAGCCTCAAGGACAAGATCTTCCGCAGCAAGGCGCGGCTGGCTGTCCTTCGGGACACGGTCATGGCGGGCGTCGCCGCCGGCGGTCGCGTCGTCCTGGCCCACCGCAACCTCATGGGCGTCGGCTTCCGCCTGGTGCGGATCGTCTACACCCTCGACGGCGCGCAGATCTTCGCCCGCAGCGACGACTCGGGCGGCCTCGACGCGGAGGACGAGATCCTCGTGTTCGACGGCACCTTGCCGCCCGGCCCGCACGAGGCCCGCGTCGAGCTCACCTACCAGGGCCAGGGCTACGGCGTCTTCACCTACCTGCGCGGCTACACCTTCAAGTCGCCGCAGACTTACACCTTCAACGTCACCGAGGGCGGCAGCTTCAAGCTGGTCAGCAAGGGCTACGAGCGCGGCAACCTCACCACCGAGATGAAGGACCGCCCGGCCGTCGAGTTCCAGGTCGTCGGTCAGGACGGCGCCGCCGCGGCCGCGCCCAAGGCCGAGCCCGCCGCGGCCGCGCCCGCCAAGTAGTGACCCCATGTCGCGCGCGCTCGCCCGCCTGGCCCTGGCCTGTGCCCTGCTCGCCCCCGCGGCGGCATCGGCTGCGCCATGGAACATGCCCGTAAGAGCAGGTCTCGTCGTACCTGTCCCTTCCGGCATGTCCCTGCGCTCCCCCGTGCTCGCCGCCCCCGGCCCGCGCGTCCCGGCGCCCGCCGCCGACGCCGCCCCGAGCGGCGACGCCGCCCGCCTGCTCAGCGACGCCGAGGACGCGATCAAGGCCGCCGAGCAGGTGACCGCCACCCCCGCGGGCCCGAGCGCGTCCGACCTGGCCGAGCGCCTGGTCGCAGGCCAGGTCCAGCTCGAGGGCGGGGACGCCGAGGGCGCCGCGATCGTCTTCCTCGACCTGCTGGAGAACGCCCCCGGCACCCCGGCGGCCGTGCAGGCCCGCTACTACCTCGGCGAGGCGCTGCTGCAGCTGCGCATGCGCCGGTGGGCCAGCGAGTGCTTCTCGCTCACCCTCGCCGACGCCGGCCCCGAGGCCCGCCGCCTCCACCAGCGCAGCGTCGCCCGCCTGCTCGAGCTCGCCGCGCCCGCCCGCGCCCGCGGCCACGCGCGCAAGCAGGGCCTGTCGGTCATGCCCGAGCTGCGCGCGCGCATGCAGTCGGTCGGCCTCGACGCCGACCGCGGCCCCGGCAGCGAGCTCAGCGCGCTCGACGTCACCCGCCTGCGCGGATGGGTCGCCGCCGTCCCGCCCGACCAGCGGATCCCCGAGCTCCGCTACGCCTGGGGCCGCTTCCTGTTCCTGTCGAAGGAGTACGGCGAGGCGCTGGTCGAGCTCGACGGCCTCGTCCCCGCCGACCTGCCTCTCGGGACATCCGCGCCGGCCTGGCGCAGCCTGCTGCGCGCGACCTACGTCGCCGGCGCCGCCGCGGCCGCGCTCGGCCGCCTCGACGACGCGATCGTCCGCTTCGACCGGATCGTCGCCACCCGCAGCCTGCCCGGCGCGGCGGAGCAGGAGATCCGCGAGCTCGCGTGGATGGCCCGCGCGCGGATCTTCCACGACCGCGGCGACTACGACGGCGCGCTGCTGTCGTACCGCTCGATCGGCCGCGCCTCGCCGCTGTACGCCTCGGCGCTGTACGAGATCGCCTGGACCCTGCTCCGCGCCGACCGCCACGAGGCCGCCCTGGCCGCGCTCGACCAGCTGCTGCGCGAGACCCCCCACAGCGCCGCCGCGGCCGAGGCCAAGTCGCTGCGCGGCAAGCTGCAGATCCGCCGCCGCAACTGGAAGGCCGCCGAGGACGAGTTCGCCGCCCTGCGCCGCCACTTCGACGACCAGTACAAGGCGGTCGCGCCGGCCCTGGCCGTCGGCAGCGACGCCCTCGACTACGTCGGCGCCGTCATCCGCTCCGACCCGCGCCACTTCAGCCTCGACACCCTGGTCCCGCGCGCCGCCATCCCGCTGGCGCGCAACCTGCCGCGCGCGGTGCAGGCCGAGCGCCTGGCCCGAGAGACAGGTGAGACCGAGCACCTGCTGCGCGAGACGATGGCGCTGCTCGAGCGCATGGAGATCGCCGCCGCCTCGCCCGAGCGCGCGCTGCTGTTTACCGACCTCGGCGCCCACTGGCAGGCCCTCGACCGCGCCGCCCGCGACCTCGGCGAGGCCGGCGAGGCGCTGCTGACCGCCGTCGGCCGCAGCCCCGGCGGCGCCGCGGCCGAGATGCGCCGCACCGTCGACGCCCTGTTCGAGCGCCCGTCGAAGCACTTGCGCCGCGTCAGCGACCTCGCCGACCCGCTGGCCGCCGCCCGCGCCGAGACCACCGCCTTGCGCGCGCGCCTCCACGGCCTCGAGTACGCCCACCGCGAGTCGTCGCGCCGCGGCTCGCCCGACCCGTTCTTTCAGGAGGCCGCGGCCCTGCGCAGCGAGCTCGGCGCGCTCGAGGACAGCCTCGAAGCCGCCCACCGCGGCCTGCAGACCGCCCGCGCCACCCTGCGCTTCACCGACCCGCTGCCCGGCACCCGCCGCGACGCCATCGCCGCCCACAACGTCCTCGTCGGCAACCTGTGGCCCGGCGGCGGCGGCGAGGGCGTGCGCGAGCAGTGGCAACGCCGCCAGCGCCTGCTGATCCGCCTCGACGCCGCCCGCAAGCGCCTCGGCGCCGCCGCCCAGGCCCGCCTCGCCCGCGCCGTCGTCGTCCTCAAGGAGGAGCGCGACAACCTCACCCGCTACCGCGACGAGCTCGAGGCCCTGCGCCCGCGCGCCGACGTCACCGCCGCCGAGGCCGTCCACGCCGGCATCCGCGACGTCGCCGCCGACCTGCGCTACTGGACGATCCGCGCCGACGTCGGCCTGCTCGACGTCGCCTGGGCCACCAAGGAGGCCGAGCTCGAGCTGGCCCGCGAGCTCGAGCGCACCCGCGACCGCAGCGTCAAGAACATCGACCGCGCCGTCACCGAGGCGCTGGAGGACAGCGAGTGAAGCGCCTGTCCCTCCGGCCATGGCTCTTGGCACCTGCCCTCTGGGCCCTGTCCCTTGCGACATCCGCGCCCGCCGCCGCCCTGCCGCGCGGCGAGCTGCCGTCGCCGACGGGCTGGCAGGGCATCCTCGGCGAGCCGGGCTCGGGCGTCGCGCGCGAGCCGACCGGCGCGGTCGACCGCCGCGCCCTCTCCGTCCCCCCGGCGCGCCTGCCCAAGACCCCCGAGGACGACAAGGCGCTGGCCGACCTCGAGGCGATCTTCGCCCGCTACCGCCGCGCCGCCGCCGTCGCCGCCGACACCCTGGCGATCGTCACCGTCGTCGAGGCCGAGCGCGGCCGCGGCAAGCTGCAGAAGCAGCTCGACGGCGAGATCGCCGCCCACAAGGCCAAGGCCCTGCAGCTGCGCGAGGCCGCGATCGCCCGCTACGACGGCTTCCTCAAGCAGAACCCGTCCGACCCGAGCTGGACCCCGGAGATCCTGTTCCGCCTGGCCGAGCTCCACTTCGAGGCCGACAACGAGCGGTTCGCCCGCGCCGAGGCCGACTACGAGAAAGCCCTGCTCGCGTTCGAGGATCGCAAAGACAAGAAGAAGACCGACGTCCCGCCCGAGCCGCCGAAGGTCGACTACTCGAAGAGCGTCGCCCTGCTGCACGACCTCAACGCCCGCTTCCCCGGCTATGTCCACGCCGACGCCGCCCTGTACTTGATGGCGATCCTCCGCTTCGAGGAGGAGCGGTTCGACGAGAGCCGGCAGACCATGCTCGCGCTGGTGTGCGCCGATCGCTACGCCGTCCCCGGCCCCGATGGCAGCGGCGTCGTCCCGGCCAGGAACTTCCGCGCCGGCGACTACAACGGCTGCAACCCGCGCAAGCCGGGCAGCAAGTACGTCGCCGAGACCTGGCTGCGGATCGGCGAGATCCACTACGACCTCGACGAGATGCGCCCCGCGCTCGAGGCCTACACCGAGGCCGCGCGCGACACCCAGGGCCCCTACTTCGACGAGGCGACGATCCGGATCGCCTGGACCCTCTACCTCCAGCGCGACTTCCCCGGCGCCGCCGCCCGCCTCGACGAGTACGTGCGCCTGGCCGAGAGCATGAAGGCCGCCGGCGACGACTCGGCGATGGCGCTGCGCGACGACGCCATCCGCTACATCGCCAAGTGTTACATCGAGGACGACTGGGACCTCGACGGCAACCCCGACCCGGCGGTCGGCTTCGCCCGCCTCGAGCGCGACTACAAGGCCCGCGGCGGCGAGAAGCACGTCCCCGAGATCTACGCCGCCCTCGGCGACCTCTACGCGTTCCAGACCGACTTCAAGCTCGCCATCAAGATCTGGGACGCCGCCCTCGCCCGCTGGCCGACCGCCGCCGCCGCGCCGCTGCTGCAGAAGAAGATCCTCGACGCCCAGGTCGCGCTCGGCGACAAGAACGGCGCCCGCACCGCCCGCGACGCCCTCGCCAACAACTACCTGCGCGGCACCCCGTGGTTCTACGCCAACGAAGCCGACACCGAGGCGATCGACGCGGCGATGAAGCTCGTCGAGGAGGCCCTGGTCGCCAGCGCGGTCGAGCGCCACGCCTACGCCCAGAGCTTGCGGGCCGCCGGCGACCCGCGGGCCGAGGAGGAGTACAAGAAGGCCGCCGCCGCCTACGCCGCCTACCTCCTGCGTTACCCCGACACGCCTTCCTCTTATCAGTACCGCTACGACTACGCCGAGAGCCTCTACTACAGCGGCCAGTACCTCGAGGCCGCGCGCGAGTACATCACCGTGCGCGACAGCAACACCGCCGCCAGCCGCCAGGTCGACGCCGCCGAGGGCGTGGTGTTCTCGCTCGAGGCCTACGTCGAGGACGAGCAGAAGGCCGGAAAGCTGACCCTGCCGGACATGCCGAAGCAGGACGCGGTCAAGCCGCCGTTCGACCCCAAGCCGATCCCCGAGGCCTTGCTGGCGCTGCAGGCCGCCTACGACAAGCTGGTCGCCATCAAGCCCGACGCCAAGGCCGCCGGCAGCCTGGCCTTCAAGTCAGGCGCGATCAGCCAGCGCTACTTCCACTGGGACGAGGCCGAGGTCCGCTTCACCCGCGTCATCGACGACTACTGCGGCGAGAACGTCGCCATCAACGCCGGCTTCTCGATCATCGACGGCAAGGTCATCCGCGGCGACCTCAAGGCCGCGCAGGAGTGGACCGAGAAGCTGCTGCAGAAGGGCTGCGGCGACGCCGAGCAGAGCGAGAAGTTCGCCGGCGACCTCAAGACCCTCGGCAACGCGGTCCGCTTCCAGGAGGCCAACCAGCTGTTCGAGGCCGGCGAGTTCGAGGCCGCCGCCGACCGCTACACCGCGCTGGTCGACCAGGCCCCGAAGGACCCCAACGCCGACCGCGCGCTCAACAACGCCGCCGTCGCCTACGAGAAGATCGGCCGCTTCGGCAGCGCCTCGAAGACCTACGAGCGCATCTACAAGCAGTACCCCGACAGCGAGTTCGCCGACGACGCGCTGCTGCGCTCGGGCCTCAACCACGTGCGCTTCTTCGAGTTCGACGACGCCGTCGCCAGCTACCTCGTGCTCGCCCAGGACGAGCGCTACAAGGCCAGCGAGCACCGCCTGCTCGCGCTCAAGAACGCCGCCGACCTGCTCGACAACCTCCAGCAGTACAGGAAGTCGTCGGACCTGTTCGTCCGCTACGCCGCCCAGACCCCTGACCCCAAGGAGGCCGCCGACGCCAGCTTCCGCGCCGCGCTGGTGCTCGGCAAGACCGACGACCACAAGGCCGCCGAGACCGCCTTCGCCGCCTTCCTCGCCAAATTCGGCGCCGACCCGACGCAGGCCGCCAAGTCGGTCGAGGCCCACCTGCGGATCGGCGAGGCCCGGGCGGCCCGCGGCGACCGCAAGGGCGCCGAGACGGCCTACCGCGAGTGCGTCGCGCTCTACACCGCCCGCGGCCTGCAGGCCGCCTCCGACGCCGCCGACTTCCCGTCCGAGGCGCAGTTCCTGCTGTCGGAGTACAGCCTGTCCGACCTGCTCGATTTCAAGCTGACCGGCACCGGCAAGAAGTTCGCCGACAGCGCCAAGGTGCTGTTCGACAAGGTCGTCGCCGCCAGCAAGTCCTACGACTCCGTGTTCCCGTACCGCCGGATCGAGTGGGTGCTGGCGGCGATGTTCCGCCGCGGCTACGCCTTCGAGGTGACCGCGATCAAGATCCGCGAGGCCCCGGTCCCGCGCGAGCTCAAGGAGTACAGCGAGCCCTGGTTCGCCTACAAGGACATCGTCGAGACCGAGGCGGGCAAGTTCGAGGCCAAGGCGATCCAGCTGTACGAAGAGACGATCAAGCGCGGCAAGGAGTACGGCGTCGCCAGCGAGTGGACCAAGAAAGCCCTCGAGCGCATGAACATCTACAAGCCCGACCAGTACCCGCTGCTGCACGACGCCAGCGTCGACCTGCAGGTGGAGGACCGGCGTCGATGACTGCGCTTCGGGACATGTCCGTTCGCGCCTGTCTCTTGAGCCTCACCCTGGCGCTCGCCTGCGACAAGCCGGCCGGCGAGGCCAAGCCCCCGGACAAGACCGCCGCCACCGAGCCCGACGCGAGCTGGCAGCCCGAGGCGGTCGAGCAGCCGGCCGAGGCCGCCGCCGGCGACAAGCCGCCGGCCAAGAAGAACCGCGACCGCGACCCCGAGGAGGAGCGGCGCAAGCTGGCCGCCTCGCACCAGCAGAGCCAGCAGGCCGGGCAGGCGCTGCGCCAGGGCGACCTCGCCCGCGCCCTCGACCTGTCGCGCGAGGCCCTGCGGATCCACGAGCAGAACGTCGACGCCATGCTCGTCATGGCCGAGGCCTTCCTCAAGCAGGGCAAGCACGAGCTGACCCAGACCGTCACCAGCTCCGCGCTCGCCGTCGACGCCAAGGTCATCACCCCGGAGGAGACCTCGCGCGCCTACAACCTCAAGGGCTTCGCCTACCTGGCCGCCGACAAGCAGACCCTCGCCACGCAGTCGTTCCGCAAGGCCGCCGAGACCGACGCCGGCAACGCCACCGCGTGGAACAACCTCGGCGCGCAGTACCTCCGCACCGGCAACTTCAAGACCGCCGCCGAGTGCTTCGTCTACGCGCTGAAGCTCGACCCCAACTTCTTCAAGGCCCACCTCAACCACGGCAGCGCGCTGCGGGCCCTCGGCGACGTCGTCGGCGCCGAGAAGGCCTATCAGACCGCGCTCCGCCTGCGCGCCGACTACCCCGACGCCCACTTCGACCTCGGCGTCCTCTACCTCGACGCGCCCGAGTTCCCCGGCCTCGACGTCACGACCCGCCTGCAGCGCGCGCTGATCCACCTCGGCAAGTACCGCGACCTCGCCCTCGCCGGCGGTGGCGCCGCCGCCGCCAAGGGAGATCGCTTCACGGACGATCTCGCCCGCGTGAAACGCGAGACCGGCGCCAATAAACCTCGTTCTACTCCGGGCAAGGAGTCGGTGAGCATCGCCCAGGCCGACCTCTACATCGACCTGGCCAAGAAGGGCCTCGAGCGCGAGAAGCGGCGCCTCGAGCGCGAGGGCAAGGCCCCACCTGCCTCCAAGGACAGCTCACCGGGCGCTCCCGGAGCCCCGAGCGCACCTGGCCTCAAGGACAGCCAGCCGAACGGCGACGCCACCCCGGCCGCGGGACCCGCCTCACCTGGCCCCAAGGACAGCTCCGCGAAGCCGGCCGATCCGGCCGCCTCCGCGACATCCGGCGGCCCCGCTGCCGGACCCGCCGCGACGCCGCCTGCCGGTTCACCACCCTCGCCGACCGGCGCTGCAGCGGCCAAACCCGGCACCGCTCCGCCAGCCGCCGGCCCGGGCGGTGCTGCTGCCACCCCGCCTGCCACCGCCAAGCCCGGCGGCACCGCTCCCGCGACCCCGCCCGCGACCGCCAAGCCAGGCGCCGCGCCGCCGCCCGCCGGCCCTGGCTCCACCTCTCCCGCCCCGACTCCCGGCCCGCCAGGCTCGGCCACGCCCCGCCGTCCGCCCCGCCGGCCGCCGCCAAACCGGGCGCAGCCGCGCCTCCGCCTTCTGCCAGTCCACCACCCGCCGCCAAGCCGGCCGCTCCCCCGCCCGCGACCCCTCCCGCCACCGCCAAACCCGGCGGGAACGCCGGTCCTCCGCCGCCCACGGCCAAACCCGGCGCCGCCACCCCGCCGTCGGCCCAGAAGCCGGGCAGTGCGGCTTCGCCCACCCAGAAACCGGGCGGCAGCGGGGGCGCCAGCGCCCCATGAGAAATTCGGCGGGAGTGATCTCCGGCCGCCGGAAAAAATTCGCGAACCGGTGTCGCCGTCCGAGACCGCCGCTCCGCCCCGCCCGTTTGCCGTCCACCGTGGTGACGGAGCCCCGCAGCGAGACGACGGCCGGCGAATCGACGGGCCTCGTGGTCGTGCACGCCATCCGCCCGGCCCTCCGCTGCTCCGCCTCTCACCCCAGCACCGCGCGTTCGGCCCGGGGTACGCCGAAAACTCGTTGGTGGAATTCTCCGCGGCGTTCACTGTATAACGCGGTCGTGCTCCGCTCACGCCGTTCTGCCGCCGCTCGCCCGCATCTGGGCATGAGCCGCGCGCGGATGTGGCGGCTGCTCGTCTTCCTGTTCGTGCTGGCACCGGTCTCGGCTCCGGCCCTGGCTGCTGCTGCACCCCCACCGGCGCCCGCATCAGGGCCGGGCGCCAAGGCGACCAAGGCCCCGGCGAAGGCTCCCGAGCCGGCCGGTCGCACGTCCACCACCACCACCAACCCCGGCGGCAAGAAGGTGATCTCGCTCGACGACGAGTTCCTCGTCGAGGGCCAGTTGGAGAAGCCGAGCGCGTTCTACGTGCTGCGGCGCTCGTCCACCGACTACGACTGGGCGCGTCTCGACGCGACCATGACGCCGCTGGTGCTTGAAAGTGTCTGGGATCCTTTGTTCTAATCGACCCTGAAAAAGCTTCAGGCGCCTGCGGGCCTGAGAAAACCACGCGGGTCGGGCGCTCTCCGCGCGCGAAAGCTCCCGCACCCGAGTCCGAACCCAACAACCACCACCACAGCCGGGATGAACCCGGTCGACGAGCGACACAGTCGGGACTCACACCCCGGTCTCTGAGGAGGATAAGCGGCCATGGATTTTGCGCAGTTTTACCAGGAAGGCGGCGTCTGGATGCACCCCATCGCCGTCTGCGCCGTGCTGGGCGCCGGCGTCATGATCGAGCGCTTCATTTTCTTGTTCTTCCGCTTCAACATCAACGGCGCGCAGTTCTTCAACCAGATTCAAAAGCTGGTGATGGCGAACAACATCGACCGCGCCATCAAGCTGTGCAACGCGGCTGACAAGGCCGCGCTGGCCCGCGTGATGAAGGCGGGTCTGACGCGCGCCAACAAGAGCGAGTCGGACATCGCGGCGGCGATCGAGGAGGCGATGCTCGAGGTCTCGCCGGCGATCACCAAGCGCATCTCGATGATCGCGGCGGTCGCGAACATCGCCACCCTGCTCGGTCTGCTCGGCACGATCTTCGGCATGATCGACGCCTTCACCGCGGTGGCCGTGGCGGCCGCCGACCAGCGGTCGCAGGCGCTCGCGAAGGGCATCTCGATCGCCATCAACACCACCGGCTTCGGCCTCATGGTGGCGATCCCGCTGCTCTCGGCGCAGGTCTTCATCCAGGGCCTGGCCAAGAAGATCGCGGACGAGGTCGACCTGTACGCGGTCAAGCTCGAGAACCTCCTCGCCGCGCGGGTGCGTCAGGGGTAACGCGGCTCGGCGCGATGGCTGTTCCTCGGGCCATGTCCTTGGAGACAGCCAGCGAGCCGACCGCACGACCAATCTCCACCCGAGCGAAAGAAAGGAGGTGAGCGATGGCACGTAAACAGTTCCAGGAAGAAGAAATCGAGGCGAACCTGTTGCCGGTCATGAACGTCATGTTCCTGATGATCCCGGCGCTGCTGATGGCGATGGAATTCGCCCAGATGGCCTCGATCAACGTCTCGCCGCCGAAGTTCGCGGCAGCTGCCCAGCAGAAGGACGAGCAGGAGAAGAAGGACGAGAAGCCGCTCAACCTCAAGGTCTTCGTCATGGAGGACGGCTTCCGCGTCAGCGCGGATGGTCAGCAGGAGGGCGCCGAGGCCGGCAAGTCGCAAGACTCGAAGGCCCCGACGATCGGTCTCGCCAAGCAGGGCGCGCCGCTCACCGACTATGAGCGCTACGACTACGCCCAGCTCGAGGCCAAGGCGAAGGGCTACAAGCAGCTGTTCCCGAACGAGCAGGTCGTCACGATCAGCGCCGAGGCCAACATCCCGATGCAGACCATCATCATGACGATGGACGCGCTGGCGGGGCGGCAGTGCAAGATCGCCAAGGCCCTCAAGGGCGAGAAGATCCCCGACGAGTGCCTGTTCTGGCAGCCGATCGTGGAAGGGGGTGCGAGCTGATGACCCCCGAGCAAGAGGCATTCCTCGCCAAGAAGAAGGAGAAGGCCGCAGCTCGCCGGAACAAGCCGGAAGAGAAGGCCAACCTCGGCATCACCTCGCTGATGGACATCGTGTCCATTCTCGTGGTGTACCTGCTGAAGAGCTACGCGTCCGACCCGATCGTCATCAACCCGACCGCGGGCCAGAAGATCCCGATGTCCACGGCCGACGCGCCGATCCAGGACGGCATCCCGATCTTCGTCACCACCCGCGGCATCACGTTCGACAGCAAGAAGATCGTGACGATGACGCCCGACGGCGACATCGACCCGTCGCAGGTGCAGAACCACCTGATCGGGCCGCTGTACGACCAGCTCGCCGAGGAGGTCGACAAGGCCAAGCAGCTGGCCGAGCGACAGAACAAGCCGTGGACCGGCCGCGTGATCCTGGTCGGCGACCAGGACCTCAAGTTCAGCGTCCTCGTCGACGTCATGTACACGACGGGCCGCGCCGAGTTCTCCGAGTACTCGTTCTGCGTGATCCGGAAGGGCTGATCGAGCTCGAGCCTGGACGAGGGCCGGCACTCCTGCGGGAGGCGCCGGCCCTTCGTTTTTGCTCGCGAACGGGCCATATCGCCGCTTGGCCGCCGCCTGCGGAATCCGTCATCGCGGCGCGTGAAGTCGCAGCGACGTCGCGCGCGTCGGCGGTCGAGCGGCCTTGTCCCCAGGTCCGATCGCGGGAGGGCTCAGGAAAATTGGCGCGAGCACCACAAATCAACTACATCCGCTAGACTTTCCACGCGTGGTTGCCCGGTCCAAGGTTTTGCGGATCGCCTCGATCGTCGACGGCCTGGTCTGCGACGAGCTGCATCAGAGCGCAGCCGAGGCGGTGACCGCCGGCACCGACGTCGACAATCAGCTGCTCTGCTTCGGCGCCGCCGTGCCGAAGCGCCACGTCCTGTTCATCGTGCAGGAGGGCCGCTACGTGCTCGACCTGCCGCCGCGCGTGGGCGGCCAGCTCGTCATGCGCGGCCGCTCGGTCAACCTCGGCCAGCTGTGGCGCAAGCGCCTGCGCGAGGACCCGCGGGCGCGCAGCGTGCGGGTGGTGCTCGACCCGAGCGCGCGCGGCAAGCTCGACATCGGCGAGACCACGCTGCTGTTTCAGTTCGCGGCGCCGCAGCCCGTCCCGCCGAAGCCGCCGTTCCCGGTCGAGTTCAAGGCGCGTCCGTCCAACATGTGGACGCGCTCCGACATGGCCACGCTGATGGCCGCGTTCATGTTGTTCGGGCCTTACTTCATCTGGGCCTCGAACAAGCACATCGACTACGCGATCGAGCCGGAGATCGACGAGCGCTTCTTGCGGGTGATGAACCTCGAGAAGCCGAAGAAGAAGGAGCCCGAGGAGGAGAAGAAGGACGACGAGGAGGAGGTGCTCGCCAAGGAGGACGAGAAGCTGACGCCGAAGGAGGAGGTGAAGGTGATCGACAAGCCCGTGATCACCCAGAAGACCTACTCCAAGGAGGCGATGGACAAGGCGCGCGGCGTCGGCATCGCGCGGGTCCTCGGCACCTACGGCGGCGACGGCCCGGGCACCGTGTTCGACGTCATCCAGAGCACCGAGAACAACCTCGGCGAGCTGTTCGCCGCCGGCATGACCGCCACCGTCCTGCCCGACGGCACGGTCGTCAGCCCGTTCGTCCCCGGCGGCGAGGGCATCAGCGCGCAGGGGGCGATCGTCGCCACCAAGGGCTTCGAGGCCCAGGGCCCGGAGCTCGCCGAGCTCGAGAAGAAGGAGCGGAAGATCAACTCCTCGGTGAAGAGCTCCGGCGCCGATGTCTACGGCGACGCCGACAAAAAGGCCGTGCAAGCCACGATCCGCCAGCGCACCGGCGCGCTACAGGCTTGTTATAACAAGGCGTTGCAGACCAATCCTGGCCTGGCTGGCAAGATCTCCTACACGATCACCATCAGTGTCATGGGCACCGTCACCGACGTCCGGATCAACGACGACACCCTCCAGGATGGTGGTGTACAGACGTGCACTGTCGCCAAGATCAAGGGGTGGCGATTCCCCACCACACCAGGGGCCGAGCAGGCTTCGGACGTGACCTTCTCCGTGGTATTTTCTGGAGGGTCATGAGCACGTTTTCCAAGCGCGTCGTCCTTGTCTGGGGGTCCGCCACGTTGCTCGCGGCGAGCCCCGTCGGAGCTGCCCCTTCGGCCAGCCCCGCTCCTGCGCCCGCGTCGCCCGACGCGGGCGCTGCTGCATCGACCCCAGCCGCCGCCGACCCGTTCGCCGCCGACGCCGCCGCGCCGAATCCCGCGGCAGCCGCGGCCGCACCGTCGCCGATCACCTCGGCCGCAGTCGGCAGCGCGCGCGGCAGCATCGAACGCGGCATGACCGAACTCGGCACGCTCCTCACCCGCGCCCGGCAAAGCGGCGACATGGGCCGCACCGCGTGCGTCCAGGACAAGCACGACCGCGCCGAGCTCGTGCTCGAGGTGGCGACCGGCGAGCTCTTGGTCCTGCAAGATTCCGCGGCCGATGGGCAGAGCCGCGCCTTCGCCGGCGAGAAGCTGGGCGAGGCCGCCGAGCGCATCTCCGGCCTCGTCGGCCAGGCCCGAGCGTGTCAGGGCGATCAGGAGCAGAAGCGCAGCGACGCCCAGAACACCGCCAATCAGCCGAAGACCGTCATCCCGAACGACCCGACGTCGTCGAGCCCCGGCATCCAGCGCTTGCCGCCGCGCATCGACCCGCGTCCGCCTGTCGCCAGCCCCGTGATTTGACCTCGCCCGCCCCGCGGTCTCCCGAGCGACTGGCCACACGCGCGTCGGTCTGTCTCGCCGAAAGGCCCGGCACAGCGGACAACCCACACGACGCTCGTGGTTCGGACTTGGCGCTCACAATTCTCGCCTCTGGGCTGAGATTCGCTAGGCTGTAGCCTCTCGCCTTCCCCTTGCGTCGACTTAACCAGCCAGCCCCCAGGTGGGCGCTCCACTGCCTCGTCGCCGTGGGGACGATCTGCACGGCCCTCTTCCTCCGGGTCGCGCATGCAGCGGGCTCGAACGCCACCGGCAACCTCATCGGCGGAGTGCCCCGCACCGAGGACGGCGCAGGCATCAAGCTCGGCCCGCGATCGACGTTCCACCCCGGCTTCGCGCTGATGGTCGGCGGCGACAGCAACGTGTTCTGGAACCGCAAGGGCGACCACGGCGGGGTCAGACCGGCGGCCGTCGTCATGCCGGTGGCCTGGCTCGGCATCGGCAACCGCGAGGTCCGCGACGGCGTGCTGCAGAGCGAGGTCGAGGCGCAGCAAGATCGCAAGATCGACTACAACATCCGGCTGACCGCGGGCTACCGCGCCTTCATGGCCCGCGCCGAGGAGATCCGGCGTCTCCCTCGCTTCAGCGTCGACCTCAACGCGCACTTCGTGATCGCCCCCGGCCGGCGCTTCAGCTTCAACCTCACCGAGTTCTTCTCGCGCTTCGCCGACCCGCGCAACTACGACGCCGGCGTCGGCTACAACTACAACCGCATCGACCATCGCCTCTCGCTCGGCTTCATCTACCGGCCCGGCGGCGGCCGCTTCAGCGTCGGCGCCAACTACCTCAACGAGGTCCTGTTCTTCGAGGCGCCCGACGTCTACAGCGGCGACCGCTACATCCACGGCGCCGCCGCCGAGGTCAAGTGGCGGGTCGCCCCGCGCTCCGCGATCCTCGTCAACTACTCGTTTGGCCACACCTATTACTTCAGCTGCAACGCCAACACCGATCCTGACTGCAACGAGGACAACAACGCCCACCGCGTCTACCTCGGCTTCCGCGGCCAGATCGCCAAGCGCTGGACCCTCGACGCCATGGCCGGCTACGGCGCCGGGCTCTACTACGACGACGAGAACGGCCCCAACTTCCGCGGCTTCATCGGCGGCGTGCGGGCGGCCTACTACCCGACCCTGCGCACCCAGTTCTTCGCCCAGATCGATCGCCAGTTCAGCGACTCGCTGTTCGGCAACTACTTCCACGACATCGCCGGCCGGATCGGCGGCCTACACACCTTCCGCTGGAAGATGTACGCCGAGCTCGGCTTCTCGGTCGTCGGCCGCCGCTACGCCGGCCTCCCGATCCCCGGCCGCGAGACCCGCATCGAGTCGTACGAGAACGCGCCCGGGTTCGTCCGCTCCGACACCCTGCTCGCCCTCAGCGCCAGAGTGGAACAGCCGTTCGGCCGCCTGTTCGTCGTCGGCGCCCGCTACGACATGATCGTCGACCGCACCGACTTCATCGCCCACTACCCCGGCGGTCTGACCGACTTCGGCGGCTTCGCCAAGCATGTTGCCATGGTCCTCGGCGCCGTGAGATTCTAGCCGTCCGCGGCGTCTGCTCATGTCCGCCCGTCCACGCAGCAGGCACTCCTGGCTCGGCCCCGGCCTCGCTCTCTCCCTGTCCTTCGGGACAGCTTGCGACCGCGGCAACGCCCGCGTCGAGGCGCCGGTGATCGCCCCGAGCGCCGGCCTGCGCCCCGGCGACGAGCTCGACATCCGCGTGTTCGACGAGGACCGCTTCAACGGCACCTACGCGGTCGCCGAGGACGGCACGATCGACTTCCCGATGGTCGGCGGCGTGGCCGTCACCGGCCTCACCAAGGACGAGGTCGCCCGCCAGCTCGAGGCCAAGCTCGCCGACGGCTACCTCAACCACCCGCACGTGGTCGTCCAGATCAAGGAGCGCGGCAACCGGGAGATCAGCATCCTCGGTCAGGTCAACGAGGCCGGCTCGCTCGGCTGGCGCGACGGCCTCACGCTCGTGCAGGCGGTCTCGCTGGCCGGCGGCCTCACCCCGTTCGCTGCGCCGGCGCGGGTCAAGCTGACGCGCCGCACCGGTCGCGGCGACGAGACCGTGACCTTCGAGATCTCCCTCACCGCGATCGTCGACGGCCGCGCCGAAGACCTGGTCTTGCGGCCAGGTGACATCGTGTTCGTGCCCGAGACCCGGATGTAAGCGAGGCCCCGTGAACCCAGTCCGCACCGCCCGCGTCGAGCGAGTCACCCGCGAGACCCAGATCACCGTCGATCTGACGCTGCCGTGCGACGCGCCCGCGCGCCATCACATCGACACGCCGGTGCCGTTCCTGTCGCACATGCTCGAGGCGCTCGCGCGGCACGGCGCCATGCAGCTCGAGGTCCGGGCCCGCGGCGACACGCACATCGACGACCACCACACCGTCGAGGACGTCGGCCTCGTGCTCGGCAGCGCGTTCGATCGGGCCCTCGGCGCGCGGATCGGCATCTTCCGCTACGGCCACTTCTCGCTGTGCATGGACGAGGTCCTGGTCGACGTCGCCCTCGACCTCGGCGGCCGTCCCTACCTCGTCTACGACCTGCCCGGCGTCGCCGGCAAGCGGATCGGCAGCTTCGACTGCGACCTCGTGCGGGAGTTCTACCAGGCCTTCGCCGTGCAGGCGCGGATGAACCTGCACATCCACCAGCGCGAGGGGGGCAACGCCCACCACCTGGTCGAGGCCAGCTTCAAGGGCCTCGCCCGCGCGCTGCGTCAGGCCTGCGCCGCGGACCCGTACGTCGGCGTGCCCTCGACCAAGGGCACGCTCGGCTGAGGCGATCTCGCCGCCCGTTAATTCTTGCTCATCTGCGTCTTCTTGCTCCGCGCCTCGCCCTTCTTCTCGAAGCCGGCGCTCAGGCAATCGCCGGGCGAGCCGGCCTTGGTACAGGCGTCGGCCAGCGCCGCCTTGCACGCCTCGTCGCTGCTGGTCGCCGAGGACGCCTCGCCCTCGAACAGCGGCGCGATCGCCACCAGCGTCAGCGTCGTCGAGTGCGTCGTCGGCCCGCCGCCGCCGGCCGACATCGACGACTTCGACACCGACCACTTCGTCTCGTCGCGGCAGGTCGGGCGCTCGGCCTCCGGCAGCTTGGCGCACACGTCCGTCCACGCCGCCTCGTCGGCCCTGGCCGGGTCCTCGCCGTTGCCCTTGCCGGTGAACTCGCCGGTCGACTTCTTCGCCACCTGGATGCTGCAGCGGTACTCGATCGTCGGGCCCTGAGGCTTGCTCGGGGCCGCCTCGTCGCCGCCGCCGCCGCCACAGCCCGCGAGGCAGGCCGCCAGCCACCGCGCAGCCGCCTTGGGGGTGCTCTTGCGCTCTTCTCGCATGCAGCGCGCATAGCACATCCGCGCGCGAGCCCGCCGCGATTCCTGCTATTTTCCGCCCCGCCATGTCCGACGCACCCAAGCGGCCGAGCACCCCCGACCCGCGCGCAGCCCTCGAACACCGCGAGCGGCTCGCCGACAGCTACGCCGGTCCCAACCTCGTGGCCGGCGGCGACAAGGACCTGGCGGTGGCCGAGAAGGGCGCCGCCGCGGCCGTCGAGCGCCTGCACAAGAGCGGCCGTCAGACCGCCCACGAGCGCATCGAGCTCCTGCTCGATCCCGGCAGCTTCGTCGAGCTCGACCGCTTCGTCACCCACCAGTGCCCCGACTTCGACATGCCGGGCAAGAAGGTCTACGGCGACGGCGTCGTCACCGGCCACGGCACCGTCGAGGGCCGCCCGGTGTTCGTGTTCGCCCAGCAGGCGCCCGTCTTCGGCGGCAGCCTCGGCTGGGCCCACGCCATGAAGATCTGCAAGGTCATGGACATGGCCACCACCGTCGGTGCGCCGGTCATCGGCCTCAACGACAGCGGCGGCGCGCGGATCCAGGAGGGCGTCGCCTCGCTCGCCGGTTACGCCGAGATCTTCAAGCGCAACGTCCTGGCCTCGGGCGTGGTCCCGCAGTTGTCGCTGATCCTCGGCCCGTGCGCCGGCGGGGCCGTCTACTCGCCCGCGCTCACCGACCTCGTGCTGATGGTCGAGCAGAGCTCGTACATGTTCATCACCGGGCCCGACGTCATCAAGACCGTCACCCACGAAGAGGTGACGAAGGAGGCGCTCGGCGGCGCCGCCACCCACAACGAGAAGAGCGGCGTGGCCCACTTCGCCTGCCCCAGCGAGGCCGCCGCCGCCGCGATGACGCGCGAGCTGCTCGGCTACCTGCCCTCCAACAACATGGAGGACCCGCCGCACCGCCCCACCGCCGACGACCCGAACCGCGCCACCCCCGAGCTGGCCGACTTCGTCCCCGTCGACGCCTCGCGCCCCTACGACATCCGCACGATCATCCGCGCCGTCGCCGACGACGGCAACTTCCTCGAGGTGCAGGAGCACTTCGCCCGCAACATGGTGATCGGCTTCTGCCGCATCGACGGCCGCAGCATCGGCGTCGTCGCCAACCAGCCGCTCGTCCTCGCCGGCTGCCTCGACATCAACGCCTCGGTGAAGGCCGCCCGGTTCGTCCGCATGTGCGACGCCTTCAACATCCCGCTGTGGACCCTCGTCGACGTCCCCGGCTTCCTCCCCGGCACCGACCAGGAGTTCAACGGCATCATCCGCCACGGCGCCAAGCTGCTCTACGCCTTCGTCGAGGCCACCGTCCCCAAGGTCACCCTCGTCACCCGCAAGGCCTACGGCGGCGCCTACGACGTCATGGCCAGCAAGCACATCCGCGCCGACGTGAACCTCGCCTACCCGACCGCCGAGATCGCCGTCATGGGCGCCGAGGGGGCCGTCAACATCATCTACCGCCGCGAGCTCGTCGAGGCCAAGAACCCCGCCGCCCAGCGCACCGAGCTCCTCAACAACTACCGCGACCTGTTCGCCAACCCCTACAAGGCCGCCGAGCTCGGCTTCATCGACCAGGTCATCCGCCCCGAGGACACCCGCCGCCACGTCTCCCGCGCCTTCGCCCTGCTGAAGAACAAGCGCCAGGAGAACCCGCGCCGCAAGCACGGCAACATCCCGCTGTGAGCGGCCGCGACTGATCTGCCCTGAAGGACAGGCCCTCGCCCGCGCGAAGCACGAGCCTCCCGCCCCCCCTGCGTCCCCACGATCGCCGCGATCGCGTGTCGGCAGGCCTGCCCCGAAGGACAGGCCCTCGCCCGCTCGAAGCAAGATCCAACCCGCGCACCCTGCGTCGCTCCGCCGTCCCCGCACCCCCCTGTGTCGCGCGTCGCCGACTCCTGCGGCCCGCACGATCGCCGCGGCCGCCTGTCGTCGCGCCGAACACCCGGCCGCGACGGAGAGCTCCTCCGAGCCAGCGCCCGGGCGAGCGCGCGGTGACTCACCCGCGAGGCTGACGCCGATCGCGCTGGCGCCAACCGGCCGGCGCCCGTCCACCTCGTGCCCCACGACGCCATGGCGAGCGCGTCCGGCGACGCGCCGAGCTCTTCCCACCGGCGGCCTCGCGGGCCTCCCAAGCGCCCTCGTGAACCCGCCCCGGCGCGAAATGTGTCAAGCTCTCCGCATGTCCCCGCCCCGCGCCATCCTCGCCCTCGCGCTCGTCAGCGCGTGCGCGCAGGCCGGCCCGAGCTCGCGGACCCTGCACTACATCGACAAGACCCTGGTCAGCACCCCGCCCGTCGACCACCGCGCGTACGCGGCCTACATGCAGGCCCAGCTGGCGCTCGACGCCGACCCGCCCGACCTGGGTCGCGCGCTGCAGCAGATCGACCTGGCGCTCCGCTACGACCGCGACGACCCGCACCTCTGGACGACGCGCGGGGAGATCGAGCTGCGCCTCGGCGACGTCGACGCCGCCCGCCGCAGCAGCGCCCGCGCCCTCGCGTTCGGCCCCGAGTACCCGCCCGCGCTCCAGCTCGCCGCCCAGCTCCAGCTCCCCGGCGGTCGCCAGGTCGCCGAGGCCCGCGCCCGCTGAAGTGGCCTGGCCCTCCGGACATGCCGACAAGGACATGTCTGCTTGCACATGTCACGAAGAGCATGTCTCTTCGCGCATCGCCTCCTCCGGCGCGCCGACGAAGATCCCCGCCGCGTGCAGATCGCTCACCACCTCGTCGGCTCCCCACGGCCCGGGCGCGCCGGACAGCGCCGCCTCGATGGCCGCCAGCTCCTCCTCGGTCGGCGTCGCCCGGCACGCGTCGAGCTCGCGGTCGCGCCACACCACCACCGCGCTCGCGCCCGCGGGCGACTCCTCCGCCCACGCCTCCTCGGCCAGCCAGCCGGCGACGTCCCACGCCCCGCGCAGCACCACCACCGACCGGGCCACCCGCAACGGCCCCTCCGAGCCGTCATTCTCCTTTAAAAATTCATCGGGCGCGCTCTCGGCCCGCCACGTCGCCCACTCGAGCGCCGCCAGCTCGCCAATCCACCGCGGCAGCTCCCCCTGCGCCGCCACGAACCCTCCGAACCCGGCCGCGTCCTCGTTGAGCTCGAAGCACCGCGCCGGTCGCTCGCGGAAGTACGCCTCGACCAGCCGGTCCCACCGCTCCTCGCCCGCGCGCGCCGTCACGGCTGCGCGCGAGCCCGCGTGAATCACGTCGATCGCGTCGCGCCGCAGCTTGTGACAGGTCTCGGCGTACATCACCGTCGCCGCCGTCGCCAGCGCATGGGGCGCGTGGACCCGGCTCTCGCGCAGCCTCCGCCGCGAGCGTCGCCCCGCCGAGCGACCTGCTCGCGCTCGCCACCTGTCCCTTCGAGCAGCCGCCACCCCCACCGAGCGATCCCGCATCACCTGTCTCTTTGAACAGCATCACTCGACGCTCCGTCGCGCCCGCTCTCCCGATCTCACTCACCCCGCCATCTCGACCTCACTCCGTCTCCGCGAGCAACAGCTCCCGCAGCATCGTGCGGTGGCAGCGGCGCTCGTCGACGCACGCGCTCGAGCACAGCAGCGTGATCGTCTCGCCGGCCGTTACCCGCTCGGCCAGCGCCCGCACCTGCGAGCGCGCCGGCTCCTTGCGCATCTCGCTGGAGAAGCGGCGGCGGAACATGCGATCGCTGATCGGCGGCTGCTCCTTGCCGTGGAACGCCGCCAGCAGCGCCGGGCTCGGGCTCACCTCCTTGATCCACTCGTCCCACGTCTCCTCCTCGCGCCGGACCCCGCGGGGCCGGTAGCGGCACACCAGAATCCGCGTCCCGTCGCCGCGCTGCGCGGGATCGTTCCACCGTCGCGTGAAGATCTCGCCGGTTCCCCGGCGCATGTCCGCGGCCGCCGTCATCGTTCGAGAAGCATGGCACGCGCGCTCACGAGCGCCATTCGAAGGCGCGCTTGCCGAGCGCCCGCGCGGCCGTCACGCTGCTTTCGATGCTCTCACGGTCGACCTCGCTCGCGCTGCTCGCCGTCCTCCTCGCCGCGCCCCGGCTCGCCCACGCCGCGCGCTGCGAGTTGACCGGCCCGCCGGTGCTCCTCGGCCGCGTCGCCGGCAGCGACGTCCTCGCCGGCGAGCTCGACGTCCGCCGCGGCGAAGCCATCGACGTCTACCTCGTCGCCCCCGGCCGCCTCGACGGCAAGCCCGTGCTGTTCGCCGACACCGGCGCCGCCCGGCACGTCTCGTGGTCCGCCGCCGGCTGTCCCGAAGTACAGGTCCGCTGGCGCCGCGTCGAGCCGCGCATGCAGCACGTCACCACCCCGGCCCCCAACGCCGCCGTCGCCCTCTACGCCAACGCCGTCGTGTTCGGCCCCACGCACGGCCGCTGGCTCGGCTACGACCGCCTCGAGTACTTCGAGACCGCCCTGCCCGCCGGCGACGACCGCTGGACCCTCACCGTGGGCGACGCCCGGCCCAGCGACCCCGCCCTCGCCGACGCGCGCCTGCCCGAGTACCGCGACCTCGGCACCATGCGCCTCGCCGCCACCGTCACCGGCCCCGACGCCGTCGCGCGCGCCACCCCCGACGTCGACGACGCCCCACGCGGGCAGATCGGCGACGACGTGTTCCGTTACAGCGTGCGCAGCGGCGAAGGCCTGTTCGGCTGGCTCACCTCCTACTTCAACGTCCCCTACGTGTTCGGCAGCGCTGGCGTCGGTGCGCGCAGCCAGGCCGAGCGCCGCGTCGGCACCGATTGTGCCGACCTCATCGTCGCCGGCCTGCGCCGCGCCGGCCGCGGGGACCTCGCCTATTCGAGCGTCGGCGGCCTGGTCCGCTCGCTGCAGCGTGTCACCGCCCCGCTCGCGGTCCACGCTCGCGGCGAGGCCCTCGACCCCGCCGTGTACGTCCCTCGCCCCGGCGACATCCTCGCCCTCGACTACCTCGGCAGCGCCGCCCTCCCGCGCCCGTGGGACCACATCGTCGTGCTCGCCGTCGACCGGGGCCCCGGCGGCGGCCCGGCCGACGGCCGCCTCGGCCCTGACGACCTCGTCGCCGACATCGGCGACGCGCAAGGCCTCAAGTTCGCCCCCCTCGGCGACCAGGGCGACGTCCGCGTCCTCGTCCTCCGCGCCCGCGACATCGACAGCTAGACCTCGAGGACATGCCCGAAATACATGGAATGCGAGCAGCCTGGCGTCATGACACCAGGGGCACGAGTGGCTGACCCGCGCATTCATAGAACATGTCTCCTCGGACAGCTGCTTATTGAACCATTCGCGACCCGAATGCGCCGCGCGCCCGGGTGCTGGCCCGGGCGCGCGTCCTTTGTTTCGCCGTCACACCGGATCGGCGGGCAGCGTCACCCCGAGCGCGGAGGCCAGCGCCAGCAGTTGCTGCGGCGACGAGCAGCCGAGGTGCTCCGGCGACAGCTTGCCCGCGCGCCGGCGCAGCAGCCACGACCCGGCCGGATGAGCCGCCGCCGCCCGCCCGAACTCCTCCCCCGCGGCCTCGGCGATCCTGGCCACCTCCGCGTCGAGGCGCTCGCGCAGCGGCGGCAGCGCCCCGCGCAGCGTCGTCACCCACCCCTGCACGCGGTCGAGCACCGACGAATCGAGCTCGGGGTCGCGGAGCGAGCGGATCTTCTTCTCGATCTGCTCGAACGTCATCGTCTGCCACGGCAGCGTGCGCAGCACCGGCGCCTGCCACTCGCCGCGCACTCGCTCCCAGTGATCGGCGCGCGCCGGCACCGACACGATCTTGAACTGCGGCAGCAGAAGGCCCGTCAGCCGCATCCCGTGGCACACCCCGGTGTCGAGGCCGAAGATCCGGTCGCGCAGCACCAGCGGCTCCGGCCCGATCACCGAGTGCCCGAACACCACCGGCTTGTCGTCCTCATAAAACTCGTACCAGGGCCGATCGCCGCAGCGCTCGCGCAGCCGCGCATCGCCCGACGTCGTGCCCGCGCGCACGTCCTCCGGCACCTCGTCGAGCGGCACCCCCGGATAGAGCCCCCAGTGGACCACCCGCACGTCCTCGCGCTCCCAGTGGTACGGCAGCGTCGCCATCCAGCGCACGTGGTCCTCGTAATCGGCCCCGAGCTGCAGCTTCGTCACCTGCTGCGAATACGACAGCACCCCGCGGACGTGCTTGCGCTCGTGGTTGCCGCACAGCGCCAGCGAGCGCGGGCGCCGGCGGAACAGCTCGACCACCGCCGCCGGGTCGGGCCCGCGATCGACGAGGTCGCCGACGCTGACCACCAGGTCGTCGTCGCCGATCGCCGCGCGATCGAGGAGGTCGAGCAATTCGGCGTGACAGCCGTGGATGTCGCCGATGATGAGCGTGGACTGCATGACAATTTCTCCTCCGGGCGCGCGCCGATGCGCTCGCCGCCGCCCCGCGCCGCCGGTCGACCGACGCGCGCCTGAACATCGAGACCGCGCCGCCGAATTCCGTCGCCGCGTCGCGTCCGGGTATAAAGGGAGCCTCGTGGCCGCGCGAGGACAAAATTCCGGACAACCCACCTGGGGCGTCTATCTCGACGGTCTGGTCGAGGAGCACGGCTCGCTCGCCGCCGTCGCCGAGCGGATGGCCGCGCTCCACGGCTGGCGCGAGGACGTCGACAGCATCACCCGCGCCCTCCGGCGCCTGCGCCTGCGCGGCAGCCTGCCCGGCGGCAAGTGGGGCGACCGCCTGCTGCGGACCTTCGGCCTGCCCGCCGGCGTCGACGCGCGCCTGCGCTTCATGGGCAGCTATCACTCGCGCTTCGTCGACCTGCCGGTCCCGCTGTGTACCGACCTCGTCCAGCTGTGGGACCGGCCGCCGACCAGCGAGAGCCGTGCCGGTCGCCTGTGGCTGTCGCTCGCGCGCGCCACTCTGGCCCTGCGCGCGCGTCAGCCCGCCGAGGCCGCGACGCACCTCGGCACCGCCAAGCAGCTCGCCGCCGACGACGCGGCCGCGCAGATCGAGCTGGCCCTCGGCGAATCGTTGCTCGACAGCCGGGCCCGACCGACGTCCGTCTCGACCGCGCTCGCGCCCGTGCCCGAGCTCCTGCGAGCGCTCACCGGCCCCGACGCCGACTGCCTGCGCGCCCGCTACGTCGGCCAGGTCAGCCACGCCCTCAACCACGCCGGCCGCATCGACGAGGCCGAGGCCCTGCACTTCGCCCTGCCCGACACCACGACCACCCACCCGTTCGCCCGCAGCCGCCGCGCCAACGGCCTCGCCTACGCCCGCTTTCGCCACGGAGACCTCGCCGCCGCGCTGGAGCACGCCCGCCTCGCCGCCCGCCACGCCGGCGACGCCGGCCACGTCCGCCTGCGCGCCATGGCCCTCCTCATGGTCGTACGCGTCGCGGCCGGCACCGCCGAGGCCGAAGACGCCCTCGCCCGCGCCCGCACGATCGCTCACGCCCTCGAGGACGCGACCCTGCTGTCCCGCTGCGACGCCGCCCAGCGCGGCCGTCTGCCGTGATCGCAACATTCGTGGCTGCGATCATTGCAGCGGCCTCGTCCGCGAAAACCCCCTACCCCTCGGGCCCGCGATCGCGGCATGCTTTCCCGGTCATGCCCACCTCTCGCGCCCTCCTCCTCACCCTCGCCGGGCTTTTCGCGGCCTGCGCCGGCAAGTCGAACCCGCCGCCCGCCGACAACCCCGACGGCCAGAAGGCCTGCACCATGGAGGCCAAGCTCTGCCCCGACGGCAGCGCCGTCGGCCGCACCGGCCCCAATTGTGAATTCGCGCCCTGCCCGGGCCCCGCGAGCGACGCCCCCGCGAGCGACGCCCCCGCCCCGCCCCCGGCGAGCCGCAGAACGCCGCCCCGCCCTCGCCCTGAGCGCCGTGTTCGGCCGGACTTCGGCACGCCGGAGAGTCCGGCCCGACTCGACCGCGGACCGACCTCCGCGACGTCCTGCTCGTCGTCCGCGCAGGCGCCTGCGACCATGCTCCGCCGCCACCGCACCGACCATATTCTGGGACATGTTCATACAAACATGTTCCGGGGGGCATAATACCGATCCACCTTTCGTCCGCGCTTCATGACCTGCCATGTCCCGAGAGACATGCGCTCCATCCTCGCCCGACATGTCCCCGAGCGCATACCGCTCGCCCCCACGCCTCACCGCCCGCGCTCCCGAACATGTCCCTTAAAGCATATCCCTCGGGACATGCCCCACCACCCTCACCCTGCCACCCGGCGCCCGCGGACGCGCGCCCTGCCATGAGCGCTCGGTGCATCGCCTCGGCCCCCCGCTTCGCCGGCCTCATCCGCGATCCCTTCCCGGAAAGCGCCTACCACCCGGCCCGCAAACGCGGCATCTTCCCGTCGCACCATGAACACCGCCCGCACGCTCCTCCTCCTCGCCGCCGGCCTCGTCGGCGCCTGCGCCGGCAAGTCGAACCCGCCCGCCGAGAACCCCGACGGCCCGAAGGCCTGCACCAAGGAGGCGAAGGTCTGCCCCGACGGCAGCACTGTCGGCCGCATCGGCCCCAATTGTGAATTCGCCCCGTGCCCGGTCCCCGAGGGCGACGCCCCCGCCAGCGACGCCCCCGCGCCCCCGCCCGGCGAACCGCAGAACGCCGCGCCCCCGTCGCCCTGAGCCCGCACCTCACTCGAGCGTCGCCGCGCAGGCCCGCCTCATCGCGCCGCGGCGATCGCATCGAGCGAGCTCCGCCACCTGCTCGCGCATCCACGGCCCCGCTCGGTGTTTGTCGCCCGACTGGATCGCGCGCCGCGACAGCTTCGGCGCGCCGCCGCGACCCACCGCAAGAATCGATGCGAGCGGCGGTGAAACTCCCCCCATCGGCGAGCGCCGCTCGATCGAGCATTCGCCGCGCGCTACTCCCGGCGCCGACGACGCGGCAACGCTTCCGATCCAGCCGCGCCGGCGGCCTCGCGGTTCGCCCCGGGGCGCCCCCCGCGGCGGCCTCGCGCGCCCTCGCGCCGGCGCCTCGGCTCCCCGGCTTCGGCCCTCTTCACGGCCATGCGGCCCGCCCGGCCGGCCCTCGGCCCAGACCGTGCCGACCGAGGTGTCCCCGTGACGCGAACCCTGCATCTGTCGTGCGCCCTCGCCTCCGCGGTGCTCCTGGCCGCGGCGCCCGCCCTGGCCTACTTCGTCTGCCCCGAGGAGCGGGCCTCGCCGCGCGAGACGGAGCCGACCTCGTTCGGCGTCACCAATCACAGCGCCGGCGACATCTACCTCTACTGGCTCGACCTCGACGGCCAGCGCCGGTTCCAGGCCACGATCTACGCCGGCGGCTATCACCGGCAGCAGACCTGGCTCGGCCACGTGTGGGTCGCCACCACCGTCTACGAGGATTGCCTCGCCACCTTCGTCGGCGAGCTCGACCACGCCGAATACGACATCTTCTGAGCGGCGCGCGGCCGCGCCGACGACATGTCCCGGAAACCATCCGGGGCGAGCCCTCCGCGAGCGCGTGCTCCCCGAGCGCGCGTACGGACCGGACCTCGGCCATGCGACACCGGCGTGCTCTCGCTGGCCTGCAAGTGCGCTCGTCGGCGCATCACCTGTCCCTTGGAGCATCCTCATCCCCCTATTGCCCCCGCGGTCACCGCTCGGTCTTCGATACATGTCCCTCCGGACATCCACTCGACCTGTCCCTCCGGGCACCCCGAAAAGGCCGAGCCCGCCACGCGTTCGCCGCCGCTCCACCTCATCCTGCCCCGCCGCGCGAAATCAAGCCCGTCCCGGCGGCCCCAGCGAGCCCCCCCGGCCACGCGCGCTACGCTGGCTCGCGCCGCGATGCGCGACCCTCTCGTCGAACTCACCGACCGCGGCCTCTACTGCCGGGCCGGCGATTTCTACATCGATCCGTGGCAGCCGGTCGAGCGGGCCGTCATCACCCACGCTCACGGCGACCACGCCGTCGCCGAGTGTGAACATTACCTCACGGCCGCGCCCGGCCGCGGGCTCCTGGCCCTGCGCGTCGGCGAGAGCGCCGACATCCAGCCGCTGGCCTACGGCGCCCCGATCGTCCACCGCGGCGTCGGCGTCTCGCTGCACCCGGCCGGGCACATCCTCGGCTCGGCCCAGGTCCGGCTCGAGCACCACGGCGAGGTCTGGGTCGTGTCCGGCGATTACAAGCTCGGCCCCGACCCGACCTGCGCCCCGTTCGAATCGGTGCGCTGTCACTGCTTCATCAGCGAGTCGACCTTCGGTCTGCCGATCTTCCGCTGGGCCCCGCCGGCCGCGACCATGCAGGACGTCGCCGCCTGGTGGCGCGCCAACCAACAGGCCGGCCGCACCTCGCTGCTCCTGTGTTACGCGCTCGGCAAGGCCCAGCGCCTGCTCGCCGGCCTCGACCCGGAGCTCGGCCCGATCTACGTCCACGGCGCCGTCGAGCGCTGCGCCGCCGTCTACCGCGCCGCCGGCGTCCCCTTGCCCGCCGCCCCGCCGGTGCTCGAGGCGGCCCGCGGCGTCGACTTCGAGCGCGCCCTGATCCTCGCCCCGCCCTCGGCCCAGGGCACCCCGTGGACCCGCCGGTTCAAGCGTCCGGTCCGCGGCTTCGCCTCCGGGTGGATGCAGATCCGCGGCACCCGCCGCCGCAAGGTCGTCGACCGCGGCTTCGTCCTGTCCGACCACGCCGACTGGAACGAGCTGCTCGGGGCGATCGCCGGCACCGGCGCCGAGCGGGTGTTCCTCACCCACGGCTACGCCCAGGCGATGGCCCGCCACCTGCGCGAGCGCGGCCTCGACGCCCACCCGCTCGCGACCCGCTTCGTCGGCGAAGCAGGCGGCGACGAGTTGTCCAACGTACATGTCCATTCAGACATGCCCGACGAGTCAGTCTCGATGCCTGACCTCTCGGACATTCCCGAAGCACCCGACGACGAGGAGGCCATGCCGCCTGACCTTTCGGACATGCCCGAATCACCCGACGACGAGGAGCCGACGGCATGACCCTCACGGCGCGCCTCGTCCCATTTCATGCCTCTTCGCACATGTCCCACGAGACAGACTCTCGCCGCGCGCCCTCCGATGCCCGTGTCGCCGCGGACACGACCGTTCCCACCTCCGCCGGAGCCGCGCCATGAGGCCCTTCGCCGCGCTGTACGCCGCGCTCGACGAGACCACCCGCACGAGCGAGAAGGTCGCGGCGATCCGCGCCTACCTCGCCGCGGTCCCGCCGGAGGACGCCGCCTGGGCCGTCTATTTCCTCATCGGCCGCAAGCCGCGGCAGGCCGTCTCGACCCGCAAGCTGCGGGCGTGGGTCAGCGAGGCCGCCGGCGTGTCCGAGTGGCTGTTCGACGAGTGTCACGAGGCCGTCGGCGACCTCGCCGAGACGGCCGCCCTGCTGCTCCCGCCGCCGACGCGCACCACCACCCTGCCGCTGCACCGGTGGGTCGAAGACCGCCTGCTCCCGCTCGCCGGCAAGGACGAGGCCGCGCAGAAGGCCGACCTGCGGACCGCCTGGGACGAGCTCGACCGCAACGAGCGGCTCGTCTTCCACAAGCTGATCACCGGGGCCTTCCGCGTCGGCGTCTCGCAGCGGCTCGTCATCGCCGCCCTCGCCGAGCTCGGCGAGCTCGCCCCGGCCACCGTCGCCCACCGGCTCATGGGCGCCTGGCAGCCCTCGGCCGCGCAGTTCCGCGGCCTCGTCGCCGCCGAGTCCGATCAGCCCGCCACCTCGCGGCCCTACCCGTTCTTGCTCGCGCACCCGCTCGAGGGCGACCCGGCCGAGCTCGGCGAGCGCGACGCCTGGCAGGCCGAGTGGAAGTTCGACGGGATCCGCGCCCAGATCGTCCGCCGCGGCGGCCAGCTGTTCGTGTGGTCGCGCGGCGAGGAGCTGATCGGCGAGCGCTTCCCCGAGCTCGCCCCGGTCGCCGGTCGCCTGCCCGAAGGGACAGCTCTGGACGGCGAGATCTTGCCGTGGCGCGGCCCCGACATCCTCCCGTTCGCCGAGCTGCAGCGGCGGATCGGCCGCAAAAACCTGTCGCGCACGATCCTCGCCGAGGTCCCCGTCACCTTCCTCGCCTTCGACGTGCTCGAGGCGTTCGGCCGCGACATCCGCGAGCGCCCGCTGAGCGAGCGCCGGCAGATCCTCGAGCCATTGCTGGCCCCGCTCGTCGGCGACGTCCTGCGCCTGTCGCCCGTCGTCGCCGCCCCGACCTGGCAAGAGCTCGCCGGTCTGCGCCAGGGCAGCCGCGCCCGCAACGTCGAGGGCCTGATGCTCAAGCGCCGCGCCGCCCCGTACGGCGTCGGCCGCGTGCGCGGCGACTGGTGGAAGTGGAAGCTCGACCCGCTGGCCGTCGACGCCGTGCTGGTCTACGCCCAGTCGGGCTCGGGCCGCCGCGCCAGCCTGTTCACCGACTACACCTTCGCCGTGTGGGACGAGGGCGCCCTCGTCCCGTTTTGCAAGGCCTACTCCGGCCTCACCGACGCCGAGCTGGCCGAGGTCGACCGCTTCGTCCGCGCGCACACGCTCGAGCGCTTCGGCCCGGTCCGCGCCGTCACCCCCGAGCTGGTGTTCGAGATCGGCTTCGAGGGCATCGCCCGCTCGCGCCGCCACAAGTCCGGCGTCGCCGTCCGCTTCCCGCGGATCCTCCGCTGGCGCCGCGACAAGACCCCCGCGGACGCCGACCACCTCGACGCCCTCAAGGCGCTGCTCGCGACATGACCCTTCGGACAGCATCATGGAGCGAGCGCTCGCCGAGCGCCGCGCAGTATGGACATTCCCCGCGCGCGCCGAATCACGCCAGCGGCTGGTCGAGCGCGGCCTCGGCGATCTCGTCGAGCCAGTCGACGACCGCGCGGATCTTCGGCGCATCGGCCAGCGCCTCCGGCACCACCCGCCACAGCGCGCGCTCGAGCGGCGGCGCGTCGCGGTCGAGCCGCACCAATTCCGGGTGCCCCTCCGCGGCCGCCAACGTCAGCACCCCGAGCCCGACCCCGGCCCGCACCAGCGCGTACGACGTCGGCACGCTGCCCGTCGCCGCCGCCACGCGCCCGCGCGGCACCAGGGCCCGCATCCACCGCATCTCCGGCAATCGGCTGTCGGGCGGCCCGAGCATCACCAGGTCGGCCTCGGCCGCCGGCGGCAACGGGTCGAGCCCGTGGCGTTCGACGTAGCTGCGCAGTCCATACAATCCGAGGGGCACCTGCGCCAATCGTCGTACCCGCATCCCCGCCTCGGTCGGCCGGATCACCCGCAGCGCCACGTCGGCCTGCCCTGCCGTCAGGTCGAGCACCTGCTCGGTGCAGCGCAGGTCGAGCACCAGCTCGGGGTGGCGCTCGCGCAGCAGCGGCAGCTTCGGCGCCAGGAACGACGACGCGATGTAGTCGAGCGTCGTCAGCCGCACCGTCCCCACGGCCCGCTCGGACGCCGCCTCGAGGTCGCGGGCGAGCTCGCGCACCTCGGTGGCCATGCGCCCGGCCGCCTCCACCACCCGCCGTCCGGCCTCCGTCAGCCGCCAGCCCTCGGCGTCGCGCACGAACAGGGCCCCGCCCACGGTCGCCTCGAGCGCGGTGATCCGGCGGCTGATCGTGGTCGGGTCGAGCCGCAGCGCCCTGCCGGCCTCGCCGAGCGAGACGTGGCGGGCGAGCGCGAGGGCGATCCGGAGGTCGCGCCAGTCGAGGAGGTGCTGCATGGATGCAGTTGGCAACTGCATCATACTGCGTTGGCGCAGGCGCTGGTAGCCCGTACGGTGAGCGGGACCCGGAGGTACGCATGCCATCGGAAGACTTCACCCTCAACGCCCTCGACGGGCGCCCGCTGACCGCCACGTTGCACGCCCCGCGCGAGGCCCCGCAGGCCGTCCTGGTCGTGCTCGGGGCGCTCGGCGTCCCGCGCCGCTACTACGCCCCGCTGGCCGCGTGGCTGGCCGAGCGCGACATCGCCGTTTTGACCTTCGACTACCGCGGCGTCGGCGGTTCGCGCTCGGTCCCGCTGCGCAAGGACCCGGCCGTCCTGCTCGACTGGGCCCGCCTCGACGCCGCCGCCGCGATCGACTTCGCGCGCGAGCGCTTCCCCGACCTCCCGGTCTGGGGTCTCGGCCACAGCTTCGGCGGCCAGGCCTTCGGCCTCACCGCGCGCGGCCTCGACCTCGCCGGCATCCTCGTCGTCGCCGCCGGCTCGGGCGACATGTCGCTGTATCCGAGCGGCCAGCGCCAGAGCTTCAAGGTCCGCCTCGGCATCGCCACCAACGTGATCGCCGCCTTGTTCGGCTACGTCCCCGGCCGCCTCGGCCTCGGCGAGGACCTCCCGGCCGGCGTCGTCCGCCAGTGGGCCCAGTGGTGCGACACCCCCGATTACGTCCGCGGCGCCCTCGGCACCGAGTCGACTTTCTTCCACCGCGTCACCGCGCCGATGTGGTTCTACGACTTCACCGACGACAGCTACGCCCCCGCCCGGGCCGCCGCCGCCCTGCGCGGCTGGTACAGCCGGGCCCAATCGACGCACCGCGTGATCGCCCCCGCCGACCTCGGCCTCCGCCGCGTCGGCCACTTCGGCCCCTTCCGCGCCGGCGCCCCCGAGCGCCTGTGGGACGAATTGCTCGGCGTGATCACCGGCGACCCTCGCCCGGTTTCGTCCGCCGACGATTTTGATGAAAAGAGCACCGCCGCCCGCGTGACCACGGGTTCGTAAGATCTCCGCCCCGCACGGGCCGCGCACAATCCTCGTACATGACTCTGAAGACATGCTCATTCAGACATGTCTCCAAGTCTCATGTGCGCGCCGAGCCATCACGCGCCAGCCACTCGCGGTAGAACACGTCCGTGCGCCCGCACCGTAGCCCCCGCGGCCCGTTCGGCGTCGTCGGCGGCGTCCCGGTGAGCTCGCGTCGATCGAAGACCGCCGCGCGCGACCGGGTATCCTCCTCGCCGCGCGCTTCACCGCCGGCGCGCCCGCTGGAACCTCGACGGCCGCCATCGCCAGGGCGGCGTCGATCTGGCCACGCTCGTCGCCCGGGCGGCCCGGAGCTCTTCAATCCGGTCACGCCCCGGCGCCGCCCCGTGACCCATCGCTTGCGAGATCGGTCGCACACGAACGCCTCCGACCGACCTCGACCTTCGGCCACCTGTCCTTTGAGCCATCCATCCCCCGACCCCGCCGGCACGCGTGAGCCGATGCGGGGCTCCCGGGCCGCGGCGGCGCTGCGGTCCCGTGGCCGGCCGATTCGCCCGCAGGACCGCCGCGAACGCGTCCACGACCGCCGCGCGCACCCACGCGCGCACTCGCGGCCGCGCCGCAACTCGACTACGATGACCCGGCGATGGACGTCCACCGCTTGCGCAACCTGACCTTCCTGATGTCGCTCGGCGGCCTCTCGACGGCCTGCTTCAACGACGAGGGCCCGCGCGGGAGCGGCAGCGGACCGGGCGAGTCGACCGGCGGCACCACCGACGCCACCACCGGCGCCGTCGACCCCGGCACCACCACCGAGGCCGACGCCACCGGCACCACCACGACCACCGGCGCCGTCGACACCACCACCACCTCGACCACCACGGAACCGGCCACGACGACGACCACCACCACCGGCACCGACGCGAGCACCACCGACGTGACGACCACCACCGGCCCCGGCCCCGACCGCGACGTGTGCCAGCAATACGGCGGCGTGTACGTCGAGTGCTACCCGCAGTACGCCCGATTCGTCGAGGCGGTGATCGCCGACTGCGAGGCCGCCATCGAGAAGGGCCAGGAGATCGACGGCCCCGCGTGCGGCGACGCGTTCGAGGAGTTCTATTCCTGCATCTCGGCGCTCGAGTGCCGCCAGATCGCGCAGGAGTTCAACCAGCCGTTCTTCTGCGCGGTCCAGTACGAGTTCGTCGAGCAGTTCTGCCCGGAGACCGGCAACGACCTCTGAGGCGCCCATGCTGTTCGTCTCCGGCACCAAGCGCAGCGGCACCTCGATGTGGATGCAGGTCCTGCGGGCCGCCGGCTTCCCCGTGCTCGGCGAGGCGTTCCCGCGCGGCTTCACCCCGGCCCTCCACCAGGCCAACCCGGCCGGCTTCTACGAGTCGATCCTCCGCCACGGCATCTACTTCCGCACCAACCCGCACCCGGTCACCGGCGAGTACTTCCTGCCCGAGCACGTCGAGGGCTACGTCGTCAAGGTGTTCGTCCCCGGCGTCATCCGCAGCGAGCGCGCCTACATCACCCATCTGATCGCCAACGTCCGCGAGTGGCGCGAGTACGAGGCCTCGATCCTCCGCCTCTACGCGCTCGAGCGCGAGGGCCTGGCCGCCGCCGGCCAACCTGTCCCCGAGGACAACGCCTACTTCCCCCCGGCCTACGAGTGGTGGATGGAGAACTTCGCCCTCGTGCGCGACATCAGCCTGCGCCGCTACCCGGCCCGCCTGATGACCTACGACCAGGTCCTCGACGACCCCGTCGGCACCCTCACCGGCGTGCTCGCCTGGCTCGGCCGCGGCGACCTGGCCGCCGCCCTGCCGACGATCCAGCCGGCCTTCCGCACCCAGACCCGCCCCAGCTCCGACAGCGTCCCGCCGGCCCTGGCCCGCGTGTTCGACGACCTCTACGCCGGCGTGGCCGCGCAGAAGCCGTTCCCCGAGTCGCTGCTGCGCGACCTCAACGCGACCAACCGCGCGCTGCTCCCGGAGCTGACGGAGATCCAGCACCGCGTGGCGCTGGCCCAGTCCCGCGGCCCCAAGGGCCCGGCCCCGGCCCGCCCCGCCGGCCTGCCCGAGCTCGACTGAGCGCCCCGGGGCACATGTCCTCGGGGGCATGTCCTCACGGGCATGCGGAAAATCGCGGCGAGCGCACGAGGTCGGGCGCTCGCGCGCGCAATCGCCCGTCGGTCGAGGCCGGTTGCCACCCGGCGGGACGGCGGTCAAGCTGGGCCACCTCGATGCCCGCGCTGAAGCTCGCCACCTACAACATCAACGGCATCCGCACGCGCCTGCCGATCTTGCTGCAGTGGCTCGCCAGGGAGCAGCCCGACATCGTCTGCCTGCAGGAGCTCAAGGCCGTCGACGCCGACTTCCCGGTCGCCGAGCTGCGCAAGGCCGGCTACGGCGCGCTGTGGCACGGCCAGCGCTCGTGGAACGGCGTGGCGATCCTCGCGCGGGACGGCATGCCGCTCGAGAGCCGGCGCGGCCTGCCGGGCGACCCCGACGACACCCAGAGCCGCTACCTCGAGGCCGCGGTCCACGGCGTGCTCGTCGGCTGCCTCTACCTGCCCAACGGCAACCCGCAGCCGGGCCCCAAGTTCGACTACAAGCTGGCCTGGTTCGACCGCCTGATCGCCCACGCCGCCACCCTGTGCAACGCCGGCATCCCCGCCGTCCTCGCCGGCGACTTCAACGTCGTGCCGACCGACTTCGACATCTACAGCCCGAAGTCGTGGCGCAAGGACGCGCTGCTGCAGCCCGAGAGCCGCGCCCGCTACACCCGGCTGCTGTCGCAGGGCTGGCTCGACAGCCTGCGCCACCTCCACCCCGACGAGCCGATGTTCACGTTCTGGGACTATTTTCGCCAGCACTGGCAGCGCGACGCCGGCCTCCGCATCGACCACCTCCTCCTCAACCCCGAGCTCGCCCCGCGCCTCCTCGATGCCGGCGTCGACCGCTGGGTCCGCGGCCTCGAAGGCACCAGCGACCACGCCCCCACCTGGATCACCTTCACCGGCTACGCGGTCCCCGCCGACGACTGAAACGTTTAAAAGGACATGTTCATTCGGAAATGCTCCGATGAACATGTCCTCCAAGTCATTCACACGAGCATGCCTCGTCGCCCGGTCTGACCGCGCCTTGGCGGTGAAGACGCGGCGACTGCGGCGGCCGCTGGCGCCCCCGACGTCGCCGAAGTCGAATCATGCACCGCCGCAGCTCTCGACGCCGAGCTCGACCCGTCGCGCTCGCGGTCATGCGTTCGACGCCGCCGATGCCGGCGGTCCTCGGCCAAGGCGCGCGGGAGGTCGGAGCCGGGCGCAGCGCGTCGACGACCATCGCCGGAGCTCGGTGTCGGCGACCGGACCGGCTGTAGGCGGTGCCTGTCCCGAGGGCCAGGTAGCACCTCGCGGTCCGGCGCCTGCTCAGCCGCGGACGCGTCGCCGCCGTCGTCCCAGCAGCAGCGCGAGCCCGCCGATCGCCGCCGCCCCGGAAGCCCCGGCCGCCCCGACCTCGCACCCCGACCGGCTGCGGACCAGCGGCGGCGGCGGCAACACCTGCGGCTCCTCCGGCGGCCCGCCGCCCCAGCACTGGTAGCACGACAGCGCCACCGGCGGCCCGCGCTTCACGGCCTCGGCGCTCACCTCGTCGGACACGCGGAGCTGAAGACCCGTCGGCTGGACTACCTGGTACGTCCCGGGGGGCAGCGGCTGCTCGAGCTCGAGCCGGGGCCACCCGAGACATGTGCCCTTCTCGGTGAAGGCCGCTTGCATCGGCTCCATCGTCCGACCGTCGCTCTTCACCGAGCGCAGCTCGATCTGCGTCGCCGGCACCGACGCCACGCATCCGCCCGCGTCCGGCTCTCTCGCCGCCAGCGCATCATCCGGCGAGTGGCGAGCGTCCCCGCAGACCATCACCAGCCCGACGGGCAGCTCCGCCGGCCACGCCCCGTCCTCGGGGCTCGTGCAATCCTCGAACACCAGGCGCACGTCGCAACGCGTCAGGCACGTCGCCCGCGCGAGCGAGGGCGTGACGAAGCAAGCGAGCGCCCCCACGACCGCGAGCTGCCGGCGCATGGCCAACCTCTAGCACACCGCCGGGCCCACCGTCGAGCGCCGGCGCGCAGGCTCATCGTGCTGGCCGAAAAGACATGTCTCATGAGACATCCATTCGCGAGCGCCGGCCTTCGCCGGTGGTCCCGCCTCTCACCCTCCGCGCCGCAGCCGGCGGTACAGCGTCGACGGGCTGATCCCGAGCTCCGCCGCCGCGCGCTGCTGATGCCCTCCGTGGCGCTCGAGCGCCGCCGCGATCGCCGCCCGCTCGAGCTGCTGCAGCGACCCGCCGCTCGCCCGCGGCCTCGAACCGATGTCGTCGGGCAGATCGCTCGCCTCCACCGTCGGGCCGGCGCCCAGCGCCGCCGCCCGCTCCATCGCGTTCTCCAGCTCGCGCACGTTGCCGGGCCACGCGTGGCCCAGCAGGCGCTCCTCCGCACCCGCCCCGAGGGACATCTTATTTCGCCCCACCTTCGCGCACGCCGCCGCCAGCAGCGTCCGCGCCAGCGGCAAGATGTCCTCGCGCCGCTCCGCCAGCGACGGCAGCCGCAGCTCGATCACCCGCAGCCGATAATAAAGATCGCGGCGGAAGCTGCCCTCCTCCACCGCTGCTGCGAGGTCGCGATGGGTCGCCGCGATCACGCGCGCGTGGATCGGCCGCGCATGGTTCTCGCCGACCCGCCGCAGCTCGCGCTGCTGCAGCGCGCGCAGCAGCTTGACCTGCATCGCCGGCGACATCTCGCCGACCTCGTCGAGGAACAGCGTCCCGCGCCCGGCCGCCTCGAGCATCCCCACGCGGTCGCGCGTCGCCCCGGTGAACGCCCCGCGCGCGTGCCCGAACAGCTCGCTCTCCAGCAGCGGCTCGGGGATCGCCCCGCAGTGCAGCGCCAGAAACGGCGCCTGCGCGCGGCTCGATCGCGCGTGGATGAAGCGCGCCAGCCGGTCCTTGCCCGTGCCGCTGGCGCCGCCCAGAAGCACGTTGCTGTCGACCGCCGCTGCCCGCCGCGCCAGCTCGAGCACCCGCCGCATCGCCGGGCTGCGCGTCTCCCACGCCTCTTCCGCGAGCGCCGGGTCCCGCGACGGCGCCGGCTCGCCCCACGCCTCGCGGGGGCGCGCGAGGAAGCGGCACGTCGCGTCCCCGCAGGCGACGCAGCGATCTTCGACCACCACGATCTCGCGCTGCTCGACGCAGCTGAGGTACCCGCTGGCGAACCCTGCCAGCGTCCAGCACACGGGGGCCTCGGCCTTCCCGCAGTGCAGCAGGTGCTGCTCGGCCTCGTACGAATCGCCGACCGTCGCGCCCTCCGGCGTCATCGGCCCCGTGCCCGGCATCAACCGCAGCATCCCTTGCAGGATGCCGACCCGCCCGCCGGCGTCGCGGATCGCGTGCTCGCTGTCCCACTCGAAGCGGCCGCGCAGCGCCTCCGCGGCCCGCCAGCCCTGCACGTGGCCGAAGCGGGTCAGCATCGCCCGCGCCTCCGCGGGTCCGAGCGTGGCCATCAGCTCGCGGCGCAGCGCGCCCAGGGCCGCCGCGTCGACGATCACCGCGCGGTGTCCGGCGAAGTGCAGCGCGCCGACCTCCGCGTCGGCGGCCAGGAGCGTGTCGATGTGGAGGTCCTCGGCTCGCATGGTCCGGTCATTGTGACCGAGCGCGACCGGTCGAGCTGACCGGACCGCGCCGCCTCGCTCGTGCAAGTCGGCGGACTCGCTGGCTGGCACGCCCCCTGCGAGTGGCGGCGTATGCGAACCAGCATCGACATCCTCGCCCCGGAAGTGCGCGCCGATCCCTACCCTCACTACGCTCGCCTCCGGCGCGACCTCCCCGTCTGTTTCGCCGAGCCCGGCGGCATGTGGCTCGTCAGCCGGCACGACGACATCATGGCCGTCCTCCGCGACCCCGTCCGCTTCTCCTCGCAGGGCTTCCGCGCCGTGTGGGAGCCGCCCTGGCTCGGCTACAACCCGCTCGCGCACTCGATCCTCGCCCTGGACGGTCCGGGCCACGCCCGCCTGCGCGCGCTCGCCAGCCGCTCCCTCGGCCCGCGCGCCGTCGCCCGCCTCGAACCGGCCATCCGCGCCCGCGCCGACGCCCTGCTCACCGACCTCGGCGGCGACGTCGAGCTCGTCTCCACCTTCGCCGCCCCGCTGCCGGCCTACGTGATCGCCACCCTGCTCGGGCTCGACGAGTCGCTCGGACCCCGGTTCAAGCAGTGGGCCGACGACTTCCTCTCGGTCACCCCCGAGCCGCTCGACGCCGCCCACGCCGCCCGCGTGAAGACCACCATCGCCGAGCTGTCCGCCTATTTGCGCGCCGTGATCGCCGACCGTCGCCGCGCCCCGATCGACGACACCGTCAGCGAACTGACGCGCGCCGAGCTCGACGGCCAGCGCCTCGGCGACGCCGAGATCCTCGAGTTCATGGTCGCCGTCCTGCTCGGCGGGCTCGAGACCACCACCCACCTGATCGCCACCTCGGCCCTGTTCCTGGCCGCGCGCCCCGATCTGTGGGCCCGCTTGCGCAGCGAACCGGCCGCGATCCCCGCCTTCGTCGAGGAGATGCTGCGCTTCGACGGCCCCAGTCAATCGCTGCCGCGCTTCACCACCTGCGACGTCCCCCTCGCCGGTGTCACCATTCCCGCCGGCGCGCTGGTGCTCGCATTGGTCGGCTCCGCCGGCCGCGACGAGCGGCGCTTCGCCGACCCCGACCGCTTCGACCTCGACCGCGGCGCCTCGGGCGCGGTGAACTTCGGCCACGGCGTCCACTTCTGCCTCGGCGCCGCCCTCGCGCGCATGGAGGCCCAGATCGCCCTGGACGCCCTCGTCCGCCGCTTCGCCCGCGCCGAGCGCCTGCCCGGCCCGATCGCCTACAACCGCACCATGACCGTCCGCGGCCCCGTCACCGCGCCCCTGCGGTTACTCCCCGGCTGAGCGCGAGCCCCGAATCACCACATGAACTTCAGGACATCCGGCCCCCCGCAAACCTCGAAGACATGACCCGCGAGCTCGCCTGCTGACCGCGATCGTCGCCGTCCTCATCGGCGCCGTCCGCTCTCCAATGAAGCTCCTATGAGCGGCGGCAGCCCGAACACTGGGCACACCTCGTGCGTCGCGCTCGGCCGCTCGCCAGCCGCCTCGCCGCGAATGTCGACAGGCGAAGCTCGCCCGCAGGGCCGCTGGCCGCTCCCGGTCGCTCGCCCACGCGAGCGCCGCCCGAGGCGCCCGCGCAACTGAAGACCTGTCCGAAGGAGCATGTCCATGCACCGACGCGGACCGCGGCGGGCGAGCGGCTCGCACCGCGCAGCGCCGCCTCACCTCGGCAGCACGACGGGCGGGCTCGGCGGAATCGTCGGCGGCGGCGGAATCGTCGGCAGCGGCCGCGGCGGCGACACGGGTGGTTTCAGCGGCAGCAGCTTCGGCGGCGGCGCCGGCTCGGGCGCCTCCGGCAGCGGCGGGATCGGAGTCGGCGGAGGGATCGGGGCCGGCCGCCGCGGCGGCTCGAACGACGGCGGCGACGGCTCGAACGGCGGCGGCGGCTCCGCCGAATCGGCAGCGACGAATCGCTCGACCGCCGCCAATCCGAGCGAGAGAACCACCGCGCGAGGCCGCATCATCTCATAAAAAATGATATCGATCGGTCCAAGGCGCAACACCGCGCGTCCATCATCACCGCCGTTCGCCCGGGCCGAATATGCAGAGTTTGCCGCCCGGCGACTCGCGCGTTTTCGCCCGAGCGCAGCACGCGCGGCTTGGACCGTCGATTCATCCTCGCTACCCTGCGCCTGATGCGATCCGTCGCATGACCCAGCCTCGCACCCACGTCGTCGGCGCGCGCGTCGTGATCCGCGACGAGGAATGGCTGGTGCGCGCCGTTCGGACCACCGCTGCCGGGGCGGCCGAGTTTCACGTCGTCGGCCTCTCGCCGCTCGTGCGCGACCGAGAGGCCGTGTTCCTCGACAGCCTCGACGCGATCGAGGCGCTGCGGCCCGAGGACTCGGACCTCGTCCTCGGCCACTCCCCGCATTGCCGGCGCGGCCGCCTGCAGCTCGAGGCGCGGCCGTACCTCGGCCGCCGCGGCGCCGTGGGCCTCGAATACCGGCTCGACCCGGCGCCGGCACGCCGGCAGCACCCCGACCGCCACGCCTCTGCCGTCTCGGCCGACCTCAGGCGCGGCGCCCGCGAGGCGATCGAGCAGATCGCCGACGAGGCCGTGCATCACTACCGTCACGCCGACCGCTCGATCATCGAGCACCGCGAATTCGCCGACCTGCTCGCGCGCGAATGCGTGGTCTTTCTCTATCGCCTGCTCTTCCTGTTCTACGTCGAGGCCCGCGGCGCCGAGCTCGGCGTCGCGTCGATGCCCACCGACGCCCATCGCCGCGGCTACTCGCTCGCGGCCCTGCGCGACCTCGAGCAAGTCCCCCTCGACACTCCCGCCGAGCGCGACGGTCATTACCTCGACGCCTCGCTGAAGGTCCTGTTTCGCCTAATTCAGGACGGCCATCCCGATCCCGCTGATTCTCCGCATTCACCTCACTCCGCCGGCTTCGCCCGGTCCGGCCTGCGCAGCGAGCTGTTCGACCCCGCGCGCACCCCTTTGCTGTCGGCCGCCCGTCTGCGCAATCACGTCCTGCAGGACGTCCTGCGGCGATTGTCGCTCTCGCGTCCGCAGGGCAAGCAGCGGGCGGCACGGATCTCCTACGCCCAGCTCGGCATCAACCAGCTCGGCGCCGTCTACGAGGGCCTGCTCGGCTTCACCGGCTTCGTCGCCCGCGAGGACGTATATGAGGTCCGGGCCGCCGCCGACCGTGACGACGACGCCCGCACCTGGTTCGTCGGGCGCTCGCAGCTCTCCGCCTATTCGGAGGACGAGATCGTCCGCGGCGACGACGGCGAGCCGCGGCTCCACCCGCGCGGCAAGTTCCTCTATCGCTTGGCGGGCCGCGAGCGGGAGAAGAGCGCCTCTTATTATACGCCCGAGGTCCTGACCCGCTGCCTCACCCGCCACACCCTCGCCGAGCGCCTGCCCGGCGCCAGCGCCGACGAGATCCTCCGCTGGACGATCTGCGAGCCGGCGATGGGCTCCGGCGCCTTCCTCCACGAGGCGATCGACCAGCTCGCCGACGCCTACCTCGCGCGCAAGCAGGCCGAGCTCGGCCGCACGATCGCCGCCGCGCAGTACGTCCACGAGCGCCAGCGGGTGAAGTACCACTTCGCCGTCCACAATTGTTACGGCGTCGACCTCGACCCGCTGGCCGCCGAGCTCGGCAAGGTCTCGCTGTGGCTGGGCGTCCTCCACGCCGGCGCCGTCGCCCCGAACCTCGGCCTGCGGATCGCGGTCGGCAACAGCCTGATCGGCGCGCGGCGGGCCGTCTTCACCGCCGACGAGCTCGCGCGCCGGGGCGACGCCCGCGGCGAGCCGGCCGCGATTCCGCTGACCGCCGCGCGCCCGCAGGGCAGCGTCTATCACTTCCTCGTCGCCGACCCCGGCATGGTCGGCTTCGACGAGGACCGGCCGCTCAAGTCGCTCGCGCCGTCTGCCGTCGCCCGGATCCAGACCTGGCGCCGGCAAGTCCTCGCGCTCGACGTTTCGCGCGAGCACGAGCGCCTGTCGACCATCTCTTCCCACCTCGACGCCCTGTGGCGCGCCCACCTCGACGAGCGCAGCGCCGCGCTGCAGGCCCTTCGCCGGCCGCTCGCGCTGTGGGGCCAGCCCGCCGAATCATCGGACCCCCTCCACACCCCTGAATCCGCCGACGCCTTCGTCCGCGCGCTCGCCCGCCCCGACGCCCCCGGCCGCAAGCTCGCCGCGGTCATGGATTACTGGTGCGCCCTGTGGTTCTGGCCCATCGACCAGGTCGACGCGTTGCCGACCCGCGAGCAATGGCTCGCCGACGTCGAGCACCTCCTCGCCACCGGCGACCTCGACCGCGCCGCCGATCGCCCCGCGCTCGCCGTCGTGCGGCGCGTCGCCGACGAGCAGCGCTTCTTCCACTGGGAGGTCGCCTTCCCCGAGGTCTTCGCCGCGGGCGGCATGGACATCGTCCTCGGCAACCCGCCGTGGACCAAAGTCGTGTGGGAGGAGGCCAGCGTCCTCGCCGACCTGCAGCCGCGCCTCGGCATCGACAGATCGGCCACGAGCATCTCGCCCGCCGAGCGCCAGCGCCTCCTCGCCGACCCCGCCGCGCGCAGCCTCTACATGCGCGAGCTGACCACGAACATCGGCACCCGCAACTTCCTGAACAGCCGCCTCTACGCCCTCCTCGGCGGCACCGCCTCCAACTTGTACAAGGCCTTCCTCGTGCGCGCCTGGTCGCTCGCCGGCCCGCGCGCCGTCGTCGGCCTGTTCCATCAGACAGGTGTGTTCGACGACCCCGCCGGCGGCCCGTTGCGCGCCGAGCTGCACCACCGCCTGCGCTTCGCCGCCCGCTTCCAGAACAAGCTGATGCTGTTCCCGGACGTCCTGCACACCCGCCCGTACGCGTTCACGATCTGCGCCGGCCGGCGCGACCTCCCCGAGTTCCGCTACCTCGCCAACCTGCTCCACCCGCGCACCATCGACGAGTCACTCGTGCACGACGGCAGCGGCGACGTCCCGGGGATCAAGGGCGACGACGGCGAGTGGGACCTCCGCGGCCACCGCGACCGCCTCGTCCGCGTCGACGCCGACGCGCTCGCCCTGTTCCGCGCCGTGTTCGACGCGCCCGACACTCCGGTCGCCGAGGCGCGCCTGCCGATCGTCCACAGCGCCACGCTCCTGGACATCCTGCGCAAGTTCGCCGCCGCCCCGCGGCGCATGCTCGACCTCGCCGACGACTACACCGTCAGCGAGCACTTTCACGAGACCTATCAGCAGCAGGACGGCACGATCCGCCGCGCCACCCGCCGGCCCGACGACCTCGCGCAGTGGATCGTCTCCGGCCCGCATTACTACGTCGCCACCCCGTTCGCCCGCGACCCCAACGAGGCCTGTCGCAGCCACATGGATTACACCACGATCGACCTCGCCGCGATCGCCCCCGACTTCCTCCCGCGCACCAATTACCTGCCCGCCTGCGACGCCGACGAATACGCCGCCCGCAGCCCGCGCTGGCGCGACGCCCCGCTCGCCGCCCGCCACCGGTGGATCGCCCGCAAGATGCTGTCGCCCTCCGGCGAGCGGACCCTGATCGCCGCCGTCCTCCCGCCGGGGCCGGCCCACATCGGCGCCAGCGTCAGCCTCGCCTGCCGCGACGACGCCACCATGGTCCACTTCGCCGGCCTCACCGCCGCCCTGCCCTACGACTTCTGGCTCAAGATCACCGGCAAGTCGAACCTCAGCAACGACGTGATCAAGTTCCTGCCGCTGCCCGCCTTCGGGCGGGCCGCGATCGTCCTGCGCGCATTGCTGCTCAACTGCCTCACCGAGCATTACGCCGGGCTGTGGCATGATTTGTTCGTCGACGAGTTCCGCCGCGACGGCTTCGCCCTGGCCGACCCGCGGCTGCCCTCGTTCGCCGCCCTCGGCCCGCGCTGGACCGCCGACACTCCCCTGCGCAACCCGTTCGCGCGCCGGCAGGCGCTGGTCGAGCTCGACGTCCTCGCCGCGCTGGCGCTGGGTCTGTCCCTCCCCGAGCTGCTGGCGATCTACCGCCTGCAATTCGCCGTGCTGCAGCAGAACGAGCGCGGCACCTGGTACGACCGCCGCGGCAAGGTCGTCTTCTCCGACAACATCCTCCTCGCCGACCTCGGCCTGCATCGCCGCCGGTGGCAGCAGATCGCCGCGGCGGGCGCCGGCGACGCCTTGCCCGAGTGGGCCCGCGACGCCCAGGGCCCCTACGTCCCGCCGTTCGACCGCTGCGACCGCGAGGCCGACCTGCGCCGCGCCTACGAACATTTTGCCGCCCGCCTCTGAGGCGAAACAGCCGCCTGTCCCATCGAACACGTCGACTGTCCGAGGGGACAGGCGATCGAGCTCACGGCAGGCGGATGCCGTCGACGCCCCACAGCGCCGTCGCCGAGCTGTCGGTCGGCAGCCGCTTCAGCTCGCCTGCCTTCCAGCGCTGCACGAACGCCCCGTCGTCGTCGCCCCAGCCGACCAGGAAGCCGAGCTCGGCGTCGACGAGGTGCACGGCGGTGTGCGGCTCTTGCACGTCCTGCGTCGTCCACGTGGCGCCGTCCCACAGCGCAAGGACGGGCGGGCGGGGCCCGAACGACAAATCGGTCACCGCCATCCCGAAGCTCTCCGACGCGAACGACGCGCCGGTGACGAAGTTGCGCTCCTCGATGTCCTCGACCCGCGTCCACGTCGCCTGACCGTCGCGCGTGAGCAGGTTGAGCGGCTCGTCGGGCGTCGGCGCGTGCCCGCCTGCGGCCGCGACCGCGGGCGAGGCCACGGCCAGGCTGCTGAGCATGTTGTCCATGCCCTCGCGCTCGCTCGTCCACGACGCGCCGTCCCAGCGAAGGATGCTCGACTGGCCCAGCTCCGAGAACGAGCTGACCACCGCGAGCCCGAAGTCGGGACCGGCGAAGGCGATCTCGTGGACGGTCTGCCCGCTCGCGCCCTGCACCGGGTGCTCGACCTCGGACCACGTCGCTCCGTCCCAGCGGAGCATGGTCCCGTCCGAGCCGCCGACGAACAGCGTCTGGTCGTCGAGCGCCGCCACCGCGCTGAGGTTCGCCTCGGTCGGCGCGTCCATCGCCGTCCACGCCGCGCCGTCCCAGGCGAGCACGACCCCCGCCGAGCCGACCGCGAACGCCCGATCGGCCGCGAGCACGACCACGTCGTCGAGCTCGGACTCGACCGGCGAGCTCATGCTCTCGCACGCGTCCTCGCTGCAGTGCAAGATCGATCCCTGCTCGCCGACCGCGACGACGAACAGGCCGTCGCCCGGAGCGGCGCCGGTGGTCGTGCTGGCCTCGGTCGTGCCGGTGGTCGTCTCGCCGGTCGCGTCGCTCGTGGTCGGCACGCCCGTCGTGTCGACGCCGGTGCTCGTGCTCGGGTCGTCGCTCGTCGTCGGGTCGGTCTCGCTGCTCGACGCGCTCGTCTCGCTCGCGCCGCCGGCGTCTCCGCAGCCCATCACCATCAGCGCGAGCGCCGTCGCGGTCGCTCGCATCATTTTCGAAGAAAGCAAAAAGTAGTTCATGTCCGTACCGTAAGTGAGAGCGCCGGGCCTCGTGCGGCGAGCATTGCCGCTCGCCTGGCTCGGCGTCGCGATGGTCCCTCACGACGAACGAACGGTCCACCCCGGCCTGTCGGCCGGCATCCTCGAGCGTGAGCGGGAGATGCGCTCCGCGGGCAGGCCCGGCGGTCCGACGCCACGCAGACTCGGGCTCTGCGAGGTGTCGCAGGTGCGGGTCGGCGCCTTTCGCTGCATCCGCCCACTCGCTGCGGAGCGCGGGACCGCCGGCCGCAGGGAGCTCCTCGCCCCGCACCTGCGCGAGCTCGCGGCCACACCGAACCAGCCGCTTCGCGGATCGACATGAAGGCGGCCTCGTCGGCGAGGCCGCCCTTGACCCATCCGTTCGTGACGCTCGAAACGCACGGCGCCCTGGCGGGCTGCGAGCCATCACCGCTCAGCGCGGCGCGGCCGGGTGGATCTGCCCGCGGATGTCGCCGAAGTACGTCTGCCCGGTGGTGTGCAGATTGAAGTAAAGCTCCCCGTCGCGGGCCAGCTGCGCCATGCCGGCCACGGTCGACACCTTCACGGGCGCGACGCTGCCGAGCGACGGGCTCGGGATCACGCAACCCGAAGTAAACGCCCCGATCAGGCCGTGCGCGTGCTCGACGGTCTTGGTGAGGTGCTCGTTGCGGATCTCCACCGAGAACACCCCGTCGGCCAGGTTGCTCGGCAGGTCGGTGGCGTGGGCGAAGTCGACGAGGATCGGGCCGAGGATCCCGGGCCTGCCGCAATGGATGTGGAACATGTTGATCGTCTTCGGATCGATCCCCTCGATCTTGACGTCGACGAACGCCCGGCTGAAGTCATTGGTAAAGCGGACCTGCCCGTGTGCCCGGTGGCCGGCCGCCTCGCGCGCGGCCCGGCTCTGGGACGGCGTGCTCGAGCGGAACTGCTTGGGCGTGGTCGCCGGCGTGTTCTCCTCCTCGTCGCCCTCCTGGTGCGGCGTCAGGAAGGCCTCGTAGACCGCCCCGATCTCCGTCCCCCGGCTCGGGTCGAGCTCGGCCGCGCTCGCCGCCGTCGCCGCCGCTGCCGCCGGCGTCGGCGCGACCGTCGGCGCCGAAGCGACCGCTGCCGGGTCGGGCGCGGCCGTGGTCCGGCCCTCGGCCCGCGTGTCGCAACCAACCAGCAAGATCGCACCCAGAAGAACAACGCGTCGTCCGTCCATCGCTCCTCAGGTTAGCGGGCTCGGCCGCGCCGTGATGGCGACACGTGGACACCGGGTGGTCCGAATTTGGACTCGAGCGCGCGCCGGCGAGCTGTCGTGAAGACGCCGGCACGGGCCGCTCGCGTGACCCTCGGTCAGCCTACGCGGCCTCGCAGAACACCTCCATCACCAGCTCGCCGATCGACCCCCCGAGGTAGGCCGCGCACGCGTCCCCGCACAGCTCGACGACGTAATCGCCGCCCTGCTCGTATTGCACCCACATTACATTGGGCTCGCTGCAATCGACCTCGCCCTCCGCCAGCGACGCGCCGTCGAGCCGGACCGACAAGATCTCCGAGTGACATGCCGCTGCCACGATCCCGGTCGGCACGACGCAGGTCCCGAGGTCCTTGGGCAGCGCCGTGGTGTCGCCGCACTTGCAGCAGTCCCGGAACAAATCGCAACCTGCGGAGCACAGGTTTTGCGACGGATCGACGATGCATTCCTCGGTCGCCGTGGTCGCGTCCCCGGTCGAGGACGTCGTGCTCGTGCTCGTGGGCTCCCCCGTCGTGTCCGGCCCGGTGGTGACGCCTCCGCGGGTGGAGCTCGACGCGGTCGGCCCGTCCTCGCTCGTGCTCGTGCTCGTCGCGCCGCTCGTGCTCGTGCTCGAGCTCGTGCTCGCACCGGTCGAGCCCGTCGTGTCTCCCGACGTCGACGGCTCGCACGCCAGCCCGAGGATCGCCCAGCACCACCCGGCCACCCCACGCATCGTCCGCATCACAGGACTCCGTGCGGGCAGCATAGCGGACCGGGCCGGGCCGCGCGCCTCGTCCGCGCTCGTCCGCGAGCCGTCGCCAGCCGCGAGACTCGGGCTGGCCCCCCTCGTTCAGCCGGCCGACCGATCGGCCCACCTCACAGGAACGTCGCCATGTAGACGACGAGGCAGTACCACGGCGTGCCGGCGAGGACGATCGCCCGGCGGCCGCGGGCGAGGTCGCGGCGCGAGCCGCCGGCGATCAGCAGGCCGAGGGCGAGGCACCAGACCACGGCCGCGATCGCCACCGCCAGGGCGAACGCCTTGAGGATGAACGGGGCCAGCCCGGGGACGAACAGACCGGCGGCGGCGACGACCGTCAGGAGCAGCGGCACGTAGGCAAGCGCGAGGACCGCGCGGGACAGCCACGGCCGCGAGTGGTCGCTCGCCCGGCGGGCGTGGGACAGCGCCCACGAGGCGATGAACACCAGGCTGCCGAGCAGCGCGAGGGCCACCCCGCCGAGCACCAGCAGCTCCTGGGCGCGACGGAAGATCTCCCGCAGGCGGTCGAGGCCGCCGAAGGCCCGGTCGAGGCCCTCCAGGAGGGTGGAGCCGAACACGGCGAGCGGGAGGAGCAGCGCGAACGCGGGGCGCATCGACGACCAGTGTACCACCCCGAAGCCAGGGCCCAAGGCCGCGGCCACGGGCGCGGCCGGCGTGGACCCGGCGCCCGCGCACCCGGCGAGGGGCTTGCAAGCCGTGACCTCCTGGGGTAGAGATCCCGTCCCCAACTTGCGTGTGTAGCTCAGTTGGATAGAGCGTTGGCCTCCGAAGCCAAAGGTCGCAGGTTCGACTCCTGCCACGCGCGCCAGCCCGAGCGCCGCCCGGACCCCGGGCGGCGCTCGTCGCTCTCGGGTCCGCAGGCGCGTCGGGGCCGCCGCCGCACATGTCTCTTCGGACATGCCTGAAAGCGCAGGCCGCCCCGCGGCGCCGCTGCCGAACCCGCGGACGGCCGCGGACCTCGTGCCCGGCGCGCGCGGCAGACCTCGCTGCCCGGCCGGCCCCGCCGGGGCTGAACGGGCAGGCGGCCTCGTCGACGACCTCGCGCCGGCGCGAGCGGTCGTCAGCCTCGCCGTCATCCCGTCCGTCCCGAGGACGGTGCACCTCGCCGGCAGCCCCGTCCGGCACGAGGCGCAGCCGCGCGCCTCATCCCCGCCGCCCCCCTCCCACGACCCCGCCCGCAGCCGCCTCACGAGTTCGTACGGCCATGCTTTTCAAGACATGTCCGAACGGTCATCCTCACTCGGGCGTGTGGCAGACCGCCTCGATGTTGTGGCCGTCGGGGTCGGTGACGAACGCCGCGTAGTAGTTCGGGTGGTAGTGGGTCCGCAGCCCCGGCTCGCCGTTGTCGCGGGCGCCGGCGGCCAGCGCCGCCGCGTGAAACCGGCGCACCTCCTCCCGGCTCTTCGCGCGGAAGGCCAGGTGGATCGGCTGGACCTCGCCGGTCGGGGCGAGCCACAGCTGCGGCGCGCCCGGCAGGCCGATGCCGGCGGTGGAGGCGTCCTCGTGAATTGTCACGGCCCCGAGCGGGGCCAGGGCGGCCGCGTAGAAGCCGGCGCTGCGGGGGAGATCGCGGACGTTCAGGTTCAGGTGGTCGAGCATGGGCCCGGTGTAGCCGGGGACCCGGGGCCTAGACTTGGCGGATCTTGCGAATGTGGTGCCGCTGCCGCCAGCGGCCCGGCGACAGCCCGACCAGGCGATGGAACGTGCGCACGAAGTTCGACAGGTCGCCGAAGCCGACCTCGAACGCCAGCTCGGTGACCGGCACCTCGCTCTCGCACAGCCGGGCCGCGGCCCGCTCGACCCGCGTGCGCACGAGGTACTGGTGCGGCGTCACCCCGAACACCGCGCGGAACAGCCGCAGGAAGTGGAACGGGCTCAGGCCGACGTGGCCCGCCACGTCCCTCAGCAGCAGCGGCTCCGTCGCGCGCTCGGCGATGAAGCGCGCCCCGGCGACCGCCCGCTCGCGGTCGCTCGCGCTCGCGCCCGGCCGCGGCGACCGGGGCGAACCTGTCTGAAGGGACAGCTCGCCGAGCACCTCGGCCGTCAGCGCCAGCGCCAGCGCCTCGATTTCGGGCGCGCGGGTCCGGTCGCGCGAGTCGGTCGCGGCGGCGAGGGCCCGCGCGAGCGCGGAGATCCGCGGACGCGGGGCCAGCGCCGGGGCCGCGAACAGCCGGCCCGGGGCCGCGTGGGCCGACGCGGCCGCCGCCAGCAGCGACTCCGACAGCGCGAGGCTCAGGCACACGTCGCCGACCCCGTGCTCGTGCGAACAGACGAACGCCTCGTCGACCTCGCCGAGCAGCACCGACCCGGCCACCAGCGCGTGGGTGCGATCGCGGCAGCGGTAACAGAAGCTGCCGGCGAGCACGAACGCCAGCGACGCCTGCCGGTGCTGCTCCGGGAACGGGCGGTCGCGGGGCCCCGCGTGGCACACGTGACGCGTGACCGTGATGTCGGGCAGCTCGGCCAGCAGTTCGACGCGCGGCCGCGCGGCCGCGGGGTCGGCGCGAGACGGCGTGGGGCCTTCCGCCACCCGACCTTGTGTACCGACACCGCGCGCGCGGGTCAACCGCGCTCTGGCTGGCCCGCGCGACTTGCGATACGGTCGCGAGCGCCAGGACGGCCATGGAAATCGCAGCGAGCGTCACCCTCGGACTCTTGTTCCTGATCTCGGGCTTCGCCTCCCTCTTCTTGATGTTCAAGCTGTGGGGCTGGCCGGACGGGCATCAACCGGGCATGTCCAAGGCGCCGCTGCACCTCGTGCGGCTGCACGACATCTTCAAGGTCGTCTTCACCGCGCTCTACGTGGTGATGATGATCGTCATGGTCCCGCGGCTGTGGAACTACCAGGTCGAGCTGCCGCCGCGCTCGGCCGTCCACGTCAGCCTCGGGTTTTTGCTCGGCGTGCTGCTCATCGTCGAGCTCACCTTCTACCGCGTGTTCCGCCACCTGCAGGACTGGGTCCCGCCGCTCGCCACCGCGGTGCTCGGCTGCGCGGTGCTGCTGCTCGGCCTGTCGGTCCCGAGCGCCCTGCGGGAGTTCGGCCTGGCCCGCGGCCAGGTCGGCGGCGGCGTCTACAGCGTCGAGAACCGGGCCCGCGTCGCCCGCCTGCTGCCGCTGGCCGAGATGCCCGCCGACGCCCCGCTCGCCGACCTCACCACCGTCGAGGCGCTGCGCCACGGGCGGGAGATCCTCGCCACCAAGTGCGTCGTCTGCCACGACCTCAAGACCGTCCTCGTCCAGCCGCGCGCGCCGGCCGGCTGGTGGCGCACCGTCGAGCGCATGGCCGACAAGCCGACCTTCGACGACCCGCTGACCGAGCGCGAGCTCTACGACGTCACCGCGTACCTCATCGCCATCACCGGCGACCTCCAGCGCTCGGCCCGCCAGCAGCGCGAGCAGAGGCTCAAGCAGCAGCAGGCGATCGCCCCCGTCGACCCGGCCGCGCCGGCGCCCGCCTACGACGCCGCCGCCGCGCAGAAGGCGTTCGAGACCCGCTGCAGCGAGTGCCACGAGCTCGCCGAGGTCGACAAGAAGCCGCCCACCTCCGCCCGCGAGGTCAAGGAGGTCATCGAGCGCATGGTCGCCGACAACGGCATGACCGCCCCCGCCGGCGAGCTCGACCTCTGCTACGCCTTCATGGTCCGCAAGTACGCGCCGAACGAGGTCGCCACCGCCCCGGCCACGCTCGGCGCGGCCGTCGGCGCCGAGGTCCAGGCGGCCGTCGCCGTCGCCAGCGCACCGCCTGCCCCTTCGGACAGCAAGCCTGTCCCCTCGGACAGCAAGCCGACCCCGGCGGACGTCCCGCCGCCCGCCGCCGAGCCCGACGTGGTCCTCGACGACGCCCCGCCCGCGGCCCCCGCCGCGCCGGCCGCCAAGCCCAAGCCGGCCGCCAAGGCGATCGACGCCCGCGGGCTCTACGTCAAGCACTGCGCCGCGTGCCACGACGTCAGCGGCAAGGGCAAGCCGGGGCTCAAGAGCAAGGGCATCCCGGACATGACCGACAAGAACTGGCAGAAGAAGCACGGCAAGGCCTCGGTCGCCCGGGCGATCAAGGCCGGCATCCCGGGCACGATGATGAAGGCGTTCGCCGCCAAGATGAAGCCCGAGGAGATCGACGCCGTCGCCGCCTTCGTCAAGAAGATGCGCTGACGCCGGGGGCGGCCGGTCCGCCGGCCTTCGCGGAGCGGCCGCGACGACGGCCGCGCGCTCGGGCCCGGGCTGCTGCGTCGCCCGCCGGTGGCGCCCACCCGCGCGGCCCATAGTCGAAGGGAGGCCATGACCTCCCCCGGCGCCATCGCCCACCGCGGCTTCAATTTCGCCGACCTCGAGCGCCTGGCGCCGCTGCTGTTCGCCCTGCTGGAGAACGCGCCGGAGTTCGTGCTCCTGCTGTCGCCGGACGGCGTCATCCGTCACATGAACCGGACCGCCGCCGGCACCTCGATGACCGAGGCGGTCGGCCGCAGCATGTTCGAGTACATCGAGCCGGAGTCGCACGCGGTCGCGCGCGCCTCGCTGGAGCGCGTCGTCGCCACCGGCCAGCCGCAGAGCTACGAGTGCGTCGGCACCGGCGCGCACGGCCAGCCCACCCGCTACGAGTCGCGGGTCGGCGCCGTCTGCGAGGGCGGCGAGGTCGTCGCCGTGCTGCTGATCGCCCACGACATCAGCAAGCGGGTGGCGATGGAAACCGAGCTGCGCCAGAGCCGGGAGCAGCTCGCCCTCGCCGTCGCCGCCAGCGGCCTCGGCCTGTGGGAGTGGCACCTCGACAGCGACACCGTCGTGTGGAACGAGGTCATGCGCCAGCTCCACGGCCTCGCCCCCGAGCAGGTCCCGCGCAACTTCGCCGACCTCTTCGACACCCTCCACCCCGAGGACCGCGCGGGCCTGGCCGCCCACGCCCGCGAGGTCGCCAGCGTCGAGGACTTCGTCGACTTCGAGTACCGCATCATCAAGCCGGGCGGCGAGATCGCCTGGCTGCTCGTCCGGGGCAAGCCGGTCAGGGACGACCGCGGCCGCGTCGTCAAGATGATGGGCGGCGTCGTCGACATCACCGCCCGCAAGCAGGCCGAGGAGGCCCTGCGGCGCGAGGAGGAGCGCTACCGGTCGCTGGTCGCCACCCTCGCCGAGGGCATCGTCGTCGTCGACGTCGCCGGCCAGGTCGTCACCTGCAACGCCAGCGCCGAGCGGATCCTCGGCCGCTGCCGCTCCCAGCTCCGCGATTCGATCGGCCTCGTTAGCTCGTTGCGCGCCATCCACGAGGACGGCAGCCCGTTCCCGCTCGAGAGCTGGCCCGCCGTCCTGACCTTGAGGACAGGTGAGCCGCAGGTCGGCGTCATCATGGGCATCTACCGCCCCGACGGCGCCCTCGCCTGGGTCTCCGTCAACTCGCAGCCGCTCTACCACGCCGGCTCGGCGGCCCCGTACGCGGTCGTCACCTCCTTCTTCGACATCAGCGACCGCAAGCGCGCCGACGCCGAGCGCGAGCGCCTGCTCGGCGACGAGCAGCGGGCCCGCCGGCGCGCCGTCATCCTCGCCGAGGCCGGCAAGCTGCTGGTCTCGCAGCGCGACGTCCACGCCGCGCTGGTCGAGTTCGTCCACCGCCTCGTCCCGGAGCTGGCCGACTTCGCCGCCGTCGAGCAGCTCGACGAGGACGGCCGGTTCGGGGTCGCGCGGCGGGTCAGCGTCGCCGCCGGCGACCCCGAGCTCGAGGCGCGCTACCTCGACCTGCGCCGGCGCCAGCCGCTGGTCGGCGACTGTCCGCTGCTCGAAGTCCTGCAGCGCGACGAGGTCCGGCTGTCGTCCGCGCGGCCCGACGCCCCGCTGCTGGCGCTGCCCGGCGTCCCCGAGACCGACGCTTACTTGGCCCCGCGCCTGCGCTACCGCGCGATCGCCCTCGTCCCGCTGGTCGCCCGCGGCCGCCCGCTCGGCGTCCTGATGCTCGCCACGCACGGCCGCGCGCTCGGCCCCGACGAGCTGTCGCTGATCGACGAGCTGGCGCTGCGCGCCGCCCAGGCGATCGAGAGCGCCCGCCTCTACACCGAGATGGAGCTCGCCCTGGCCAAGCGCGAGGAGTTCATCGCCGTCGCCTCGCACGAGCTGCGCACCCCGCTGACCCCGATCGTCCTCCAGGTCGACCGCCTGATCCGCCGCGCCCGCGGCGACGGCGAGTTCTCCGCCACCTCCTGCCTGCCCAAGCTCGGCGTCATCCAGCGCCAGGCCGACCGCCTCCACCGCCTCATCGAGGAGCTGCTCGACGTCTCGCGGATCACCGGCGGCCGCCTCAAGATCGAGGTCGAGGACGTCGACTACGCCGAGCTCCTGCGCGCCACCGTCGAGCACTTCACCGAGCCGCTCGCCCGCGCCGGCTGCGAGATCCACCTCACCGCCCCGCTCTACGCCTCCGGCCGCACCGACCGCACTCGCTTCGAGCAGATCGTCAGCAACCTGCTCGCCAACGCCATGAAGTACGGCGGCGGCAAGCCGATCGAGCTCGAGCTGACGCAGGACGACGAGACGATCACGCTGTCGGTCCGCGACCGCGGGATCGGCATCTCGGCCAACGACCAGGCCCGGATCTTCCAGCGCTTCGAACGCGCCGTGTCCGAGCGCCACTACGGCGGCCTCGGCCTCGGCCTATGGGTCGCCCGCCACGTCTCGGAGGCGATGGGCGGCCACATCAGCGTCACCAGCGCCCCCGGCGCCGGCTCGGTGTTCGTCGTCAAGCTGCCGCGCCTCGTCGCCGAGGCGCAATGATCGGAGCTCACGATTCATCATAGCGACCCGCGACGGCGCTATATCAATACCCGAGCCGCTCGAGCACCTTCTCGGTCACCTTCGGAATCCCCCCGCGCGGTCGCTCGCCCGGCGCGATCCACATCCGGCCCGGGCCGTCTTCATAGCCTGCCATGTGGGACACGTCGACGACCGCCGCCTCGCCGCGGCACGGCCACAGCATCCACACGCGGTGGGTGAACACGTGCTTGACCGGTTCGGCGAGCGCCTCGACCGACTTCACCTTCACCCCGGTGACCTCCGCGATCGCCCGCGGCGGCGCCCCGGCGCGGTCGGTGATCTTGCGTTCGATGAGCGGCAGGCACCACATCCCGGCCAGCAGGCCCTCGTGCGCGCGCTGCTCGAGCAGCACGCGGCCGTTGCGGCGGACCGCCACCGCCCACAGGTCGTCGCGGGGGGACGGCGCGCGCTGCTTGGGCGCCGGGATCGTCGTCTGCAGCCCCTTCGCCAGCGCCTGGCACTCGCTGCGGGCCGGACAACCTTCGCAGCGGGGAGCGACCGGCGTGCACACCGTCGCGCCGAGCTCCATCAACGCCTGGGCCAGCACCCGCGGCTGCCCGGCTTGCACGATCTGCTGCGCCATCGTCCAGTGCCCCGGCGCGCCCGCGTCCTGCAGCTTCGGGTCCTCGATCGCCTGCAGCCGCGACAGCACGCGGGCCACGTTGCCGTCGACCAGCGCCGTCGGCCGGTCGAACGCGATCGAGGCGATGGCGCCGGCGGTGTAGCGCCCGATCCCGGGGATCTTGCGCAACACATCAGGATCATCGGGCACCTTGCCGCCGTGCAACTCGGCGACGTGGCGCGCCCCCGCGTGCAGCAGGCGCGCGCGGCGGTAATAGCCGAGCCCGCTCCACGCCGCGAGCACCTCCGACTCGTCCGCCGCCGCGAGCGTGCCGACGTCCGGGAAGCGCTCGAGGAATTTCCCGTAGTACGTCTCCACGGTCTCGACCCGCGTCTGTTGCAGCATGATCTCGCTGACCCAGATCGCGTACGGGTCGCGGGTGCGCCGCCACGAAAGGTCGCGCTGGTGCTGGAGAAACCAGGGTTCGAGGAGCGTGGCGAGGCGACGCGCGAGATCGAGCACGGCGCTCCTATAGCATGTCCGCGCCCGAAATAACCCAAGCCCCCTCGCAGAACGCCCCCGCGTTTCCTGGCCCGGAATCGGCGCTCCGCGAGGGTTCGCGCGGGCCGCGATTCCCCGCCAGACACGGACAAATAGGGCGAAACGGGCCGGTCTTGGAGACGCCCGGGAAACGGCCCGCGACTCTTGAGGTGACTCGTGTCTCCGACTACGACCGCGACTCCCCCGGCGCCGCGCTCGCCGACAAGCTCGCCCCGCAGAGCGCGACTGCTTCGTGCTCAAGCCGCGCCACTCCGGCTTCCCTCGGCACCTCGCTCGCCGACGAGACCGACAACCACCGCGCGCTCGACCTGCTGCGCGAGTCGCTGCGCGCCGACACCTCGCCCTCGCGGGGGATCGAGCTCACTCGCCGCGCATGCCGTGTAGTCCAGCAGTTCGCCGCTGGGCCGCGCGGCGAGCTCAGGGCTCCCCTGTCACGCGGAGTAGTTTCAACAGCACGAAGCTCTTGACCAGCAGGAGAAATTCTTGCGGGCTACAGGCGTAAGCGAGGGTGGCCGCCCGGAACGGTGCCTGCTGCGAGAGCAGCACGTGGGCCTCGTCGACGAGCCAGGGGGGCAGCGGTCGCGTCTCGCCCCGCACTCGGACCTCGATCGATCCGTCGGCGGCGCGCTCGATGGTCGGCGAGAGTGACGTCCGCTCGCACCAGCGTTCGAGGTCGAGCTCGTTGAGCGCCCCCAGATCGACCAGGCTGGGACGTGACACGCGGAGCCTTCCCAGAACAGGGCGAACAGGAGGAAGACGACGATCAGCGCGACCGGGGCGGGACCGACCGTCGCGGCCTGCTCGCTCACGATCGAGGTGGTCGGCGACAGGAACACCAGCCAACAGGCGATCATGATCGGCCCGAACATTTGAATGGACAGCGACCAGCCGAGCGGGACGTGGAAGGCGACGCCGAGCGCGACCGCGATGAGCCGGGTCTCGGAGAACCAGGCGGCGATCGGCAGCAGCGCCTCGATGAGCACGAGCGCGGGCGTGGCGAGGCGAGAGAAGGTCGGCGTGCGCACGTGCCATTCACGCTCCCCTCCAACAACCACGCATGAATTTGTACCGACTTCGCCGGGGAAGGGCGTGCGCTCGCCTATGGATGAGCAGGCGAGCGCCTTTGTCACACACCGAGCTGAGCTGTCAAGTCCGTTCTTCTGTTTTCCTCGATCTGCGACGCCAGGATAATAGGCCGACTCCGCAGGCGAGCAGCGCGAGCCATTCCGTAAGGGGCCACCCGAGCGGCTTCGCGGCCCGCACGGCCGGCCAATCATCGGAGGCGAGCTTGGGGAGCGGCTTCAGCGGAGTGTCGAGCGCGGGCAACCCGTGCCTGGCGCGGACCTGATCCGGGAGTTGACCGTGCGGCTCGTCGTGGCAGTGGACCATGGCCACGAGCTCGGGGGGGCGCGCGTTGGCCCAAAAGCGAGCGCTCGGGCCTCCCGCGACCACCTCGGCCTCGATGGGCTCGATCGGGGCGATCTGGCGGCTCAGGCGGACCTCCAGGGGGGTGACCCCGTCGTGCTCGCGGGCGAATCGGCGGCACCACGCACGCGCCTGCCACACGGCCAGCTCGGAGCGGCTACCGAGCATCACGACCTCGATCTTGCGCTCGCGATCGGGCCAGACCTCGAATGGTCGCAGGTGCTCCGGGAGGTAAAGCGCCGTGCGCATGTCGTACTCGCGACCCTCGGCGTCGATCACGTGGGTATGGATGGCGCCGACCGACCGAGGCGGGGTCGGCGTGAACATGACCCACGCCTGCGATGTCCCCGTAAACGCGAGCCACCACGCGACGCGCGCCCGCGCCTCGGCGCGGAAGGCCGCCAAGCTGGGGCGCGACGGCAATGCGGTGACGAGGATCGCCACCAGATGCAATCCACACAGGCCGCCGACCAGCACGCGTCCGACGGGGCCGTACGCCCAGAGCGGCTCGGTCGGCTCCGAGTTCGCGGCGGACCGGCGCATCGCCGCGAACAGCGACAGCCCGGCGGCGCCCACCAGGCACGCGTACCAGACCTCCAGGGGGCCGCCCGACGCGAGCACGACCGCGCCGCCGACGACGAGCGCGACCACGCTCCCCAGCACTCGACCCGAAAGCACCCCTCCCGGCCGGCGAAGGTGCCGCAGGGACGGGTCTTCGGTCGGAATGACGGGCCCACGCGACAGACGGAGCCGGCTCGCCGCCGCGGCGACGGTCCGACCGTCGAAACAGGCGATGTAGAGCGCCAGGGTGGCGAGCGGGAACCCCCCGAGGTTCATCAGGGCCACCAGGCTGGCGTGGAACCCCAGGCCCACCCCCAACCATAACCAGCGGCCGAAGAGGGTCCGACTCAGGAACGCGCGGTCGACGACGATGGCGCGCCCGCGCCAGCGCAACGCGAATTCGCCATTTCGCAGTCGGGGGTATGTGAACCATAGCGAAACGAGGCTCAGCGAGCCGACGATCAGCAGCCAGGAGCGAGCGCCGGCGATCGCCTCCGCGGTCGCCTCTTTCCCGAGCTCGAACGGCACGGCGCTCCACAAGAAAGCAAGCACGGCCAGACCGAGCGCCAGCCACAGGAAGCGGCCCGCCCGGGGCGGAGGCAGCTGCGCTCGCGCCGCGAACCCGAGGACCAGCCCGAGCGCCATCAGCGGAAACAGCTTCTCCCAGAGGTGCACGACCTGCGTCATCACCCAGAGGGTCGGGGAGCCGAGCGCGACCAGCAGCGGCCGCGAATCGAAGCGAGCGAACGGGTGGTGCTGCATCGCGTAGAACACCGCGGTGCCGTCCCACCAGCCGGACCCGGACTTGTTCAGCCCGTTGATGCCGTAGATCACCGCCAGTTGGGCGACGATCAGCAGCCGCGGCCAGGCGGGGATCCTGCGGTAGATCGCCGCGAGGCCGCGCGGGTGCGACGGCGACGGGTCGGCGCCGGCGCCGCCCCCGGGGCCACCCGGCTCGCTGAGCTCCCCGCGACGCCGCAACCGGCGGCACCGCAGCCAATTGTCGAGGCTGTAGGCGTGCCCGCAGCGGCTGACGCACAGCAAGAAGATCACCGAGCCGTACACCTGATCGCCAGCCGCGAATGTGTTGTTGCGGGCGAGCAGCATCTGGAACAGCACGAGGCCGAGCCACCCGCACAGCCGGGTACGCAGCCCCACGGTGAATCCGACGATCGCAGCCAGCAGCGCCGTCACGTGCGCCCAGACCACGAACGGCGAGTCCCAGAAGTGCAGCGGCGAGACGCGCCCGCTGGTCAAGTAGAGCCACACCGCCGCCGCGTCGGCGAACCCTTCCCCCTGCCGATGACCCGCCAGCGCCGCGCCGGCGAAGCGTTCGCGCGCGCCCTCGCGGAGGAACATCCCCTCGTCGCTGAAGAACCACGTGGCGTCCGCGGCGATCTCGAGGACACCGAGGAGGAAGCAGAGGCCGAAGGCCACCCGCAGCGCGCCGAGAGCCCGCGGATCTTCGGTCGTCAGCCAGGCGCGGCGCACGAGGTCCCGATACACGACGACGAGCGCCAATACGAGGCCGGCGATCATCAGTAGGCACCATCCCGGCAGGACATTCTCGAAGCCCGGAGATGGCGCATTCATGGGGGTATCCAGTATCGGCGAGCGCTCGTACGAGCGCAACGAGCGCAGTCTACGCAGACCGATGGGCCCCACCCGTATCCCGCACCGTGGTCCTGCCCATCATTCATCGTAACGACCCGCTGAAGAGGCGTTCAGACCCGAGAGCCGACCCTCGCGGAATTCGGCCGCGGATTCCACCGATGCCAACGCCGTGCGTGCCCCCATCCCCTGCCCGAGCGCGTGCGGAATCACGGGCTCGGGGGCCCACGGTTCGAGGACAGCGACGGCCTACGGCCGTGAAGAGACACGCCCTGCCCGGCAAAATCCTGTGAGCCACGGCCCCGCGAAATTGAGAGAGCAGGGCGAGATCGTGAATCAAGCGCATGAGCGACCAAACCGTCGAGAAGAGCGACAACGAGGCGCGAATCCCTACCTGTCGCTGTCCTGTGAGACATGACCCCGCGAAATTTTGCGAGCAGGGCGAGATCGTGAATCAAGAGCATGAGCGCGCCGAGCCGGCGATCCACCGCGGCTTCATCAAACCACCGCGCCGCCTCGAGCGCGGCCTTCGCGAATGCGACATCTGTGTCCTTTCGGACAGGTGCAGCACGACCGATCCTCCACCGGACCGCGGCTCCGGCGCAGTCTCGCATTCACGGAACGTGACCGCCGCCCCAGGGCGAAGACGGAGAAGTGCCTCTCACGCCGCGGTTCGCAGCAGCCTTCAAGAACTGCGAGCGCTGAAGCTGCGCGCCACCCGGGTCGTGCCGCCCCGGGCGAAGGTTCGGACGCTGGTCTCCGTTCCAGCGGGCTGCATCGCGTGCGGCACTCCCGCCTCGCCCACCTGACCGAGAGGGGTCTTCCTCTTCGAGCCTTGCAGCACCTCGCGCGGCATGCGCTCGAGAGAACGACCGGGGCCTACGACCTCCACGTCCACGCGCTGAAGATGGCCGAGCTGGCCGTCGAGGCGCTGGCGAGCGGCTCCACCGCTCCCGCCGCCACCTGGAACGACGCGGACCCCCCTGGAAGAGTGCTTCGGATCGCCTCGTGGCGTAGATGCCCGTCTGCTGCCGTCCGCGCCGGAAATAACCCACCTCCGTCGACACGTTGAAGCTCTGGCGGCCCCGCGCGCCTCCCGCCGCCAGCGGGGTCTTTTCGTGTCCTTTTACCGGCGAACCAGTACACTCGCCGGCCAGCGTTCCCCCGCATGTTCCGCAAGAGCGACACCCACATCCACTTCGTCGGCATCGGCGGGATCGGGATGAGCGGGATCGCCGAGATCCTGCTGGACCTCGGCTACCGCGTCACCGGCACCGATCTGGCCGAGAGCGAGACCACCCGGCGGCTGAGCGAGCGCGGCGCGGTGGTCCACCGCGGGCACGACGAGGCGCACCTCGGGGACGCCGACGTCGTCGTCATCTCGTCCGCGGTGCGGCCTGACAACCCCGAGGTCGTCGCCGCCCGGTCGCGCAAGATTCCAGTGATTCCGCGGGCCGAGATGCTGGCCGAGCTGATGCGGCTCAAGCAGGGCGTCGTCATCGCCGGCTCGCACGGCAAGACCACCACCACCAGCCTCGTCGCCACCGCCCTGCACGCGGCCGGCCTCGACCCGACCGTCGTGATCGGCGGCAAGCTCAACGCGCTCGGCAGCAACGCCAAGAACGGGCGCGGCAACCTATTGGTCGCCGAGGCCGACGAGAGCGACGGCAGCTTCCTTTTGCTCACGCCGACGGTCGCCGTCGTCACCAACATCGACGACGAGCACATGGACCACTACGGCAGCATGGAGCGGCTGCAGGACGCCTTCGTCGGGTTCGCCAACCGGGTCCCGTTCTACGGCCTGTGCGTGGTCTGCCTCGACGACCCCAACGCCGCGGCGATCTTGCCGCGGCTGTCGAAGCGCTACGTCACCTACGGCTTCTCGCCGGCGGCCGACTACCGCGCGGTCGACGTCGTGCACGACGGCCCGACCGCCCACTTCCGCGTGGTCGGCCAGGGCCGCGACCTCGGCCCGTTCACGCTGCACATGCCGGGCGTGCACAACGTGCTCAACGCGCTCGCCACCATCGCCGTGTGCGAGTTCCACGAGCTGCAGCTCGCGGCCGTCGCCAACGCGCTGGCCGGCTTCGACGGCGTGCAGCGGCGCTTCACCGTGCGCGGCACCGCGGGCGGCGTCATGGTCGTCGACGACTACGGCCACCACCCGACCGAGGTGCGGGCCACCCTCGCCGGCGCGCGCACCAGCTACCCCGACCGGCGCCTCGTCGCCGTGTTCCAGGCCCACCGCTACACCCGCGTGCGCGCCCACCTCGACGGCTTCGCCGCCAGCCTCGACGCCGCCGACCTCGTCGTCCTCACCGACATCTACCCCGCCGGCGAGCCGCCGATCGCCGGCGCCACCGTCGAGGCGCTCGAGGCCGCCGTGCGCGCGCGCCGGCCCGACCGCCCGGTCGTCCTCCACAAGCCGGTCGCCGGCCTCTCCGAGTACCTGGCCCGAGAGTCATGTCCCGGAGACCTGATCATCACCCTCGGCGCCGGCAGCGTCACCCACGTCAGCCGCGAGCTGGCGGCCCACCTCGACGGCCCGCGCACCCTCGCCGCCGGCGAGCCCGGCGGCGCCACGCGGGCGTGACCGCCATGAGCCTCACCCGCGGGCAGCGGCTCCTCGCCGAGCTCGGCGACCTCGACCTCCCGCCGGGCGCGCTCGAGCTGCGCCCCGACGAGCCGATGGCCCGCCACACCACCCTGCGGCTCGGCGGCCCGGCTGACCTCTGGGCCAGGCCGGCCGACGCCCGCGCCCTGCAGGCGCTGCTCGCCGCCTGTCACGCGCGGTCGATCGGCGTCAGCTTCGTCGGCGGCGGCTCCAACCTGCTCGTCCGCGACGCCGGCATCCGCGGCGTCGTCATCAACCTCGCGCGCATGAACCGGGTCGAGCGGCCCGACCCCGCCGACCTCACCCGCGTCGACGTCGAGGCCGGCGCGACCACCGGGCGCCTGCTGCAGCACGTCACCGCCTGGGAGCTCGGGGGCCTCGAGTTCCTCGGCGGCGTGCCCGGCAGCGTCGGCGGCGGTCTCATCATGAACGCCGGCACCTACCTCGGCGAGTTCACCAGGGTCGTCACTCGCGTCCACAGCCTGCACCGCGACGGCCGCGCGCGGACCCGCGAGCACGCCGAGTGCGGCTTCCGCTACCGCGGCTCCGAGCTGCCGCCGGACGAGATCGTCGTCGGCGCCGAGCTGCGCTGCTGGCCGCGCCCGCGCGCCGAGATCGAGGCCGACGTCGCCGGCCTGCGCGAGCGTCGGCGCCAGCGCGAGCCGACCGGCGTGGCCAACAACGGCAGCACCTTCAAGAACCCGCCGGGCGACTTCGCCGGGCGGATCATCGAGTCGGTCGGCCTCAAGGGCACGCGGGTCGGCGCCGCCGTCGTCAGCCCGGTGCACGCCAACTGGCTGGTCGTCGAGCGCCCCGGGCCCGGCGTGCCCGAGGCGCGCGCCGCCGACCTCCTGGCGCTGATCGAGCTCGTGCGCGAGCGCGTGCGGGCCGAGACCGGCGTCCAGCTCGAGCTCGAGGTCAAGATCGCCGGCGAGGCGGTATAACACCGGCCCATGAGTCATCACCCGACCAACTTCCAGGGCTCCGTCATCGACGCGATCCGCGAGGCCATCCTCGCCAAGATCTCCGCCGACGACGTCCAGGTCTCGGGCGGCGGCGGCCACTACACCATCGTCGTCGTCTCCTCCGAGTTCGCCGGCAAGTCCATGGTCGCCCAGCAGCGCCTCGTCTACGGCGCCATCGCCCACCTCATGGCCGGCGACATGGCCCCGGTCCACGCCGTCGACAGCCTGCGCACCATCGTCCCCTGAGCCCGCTCAAGCCCGCTCAGGAGAGGCGCCCGAAATCGCTCGTGGCGTTCGCCCCGCACTGGCCGCCTGCGTCGGTGCCGGCTATGTTCCGCTCAGTGGCGACGAAGCAGGTCCCCTCGTCCCGGCTCATCGGCGGTCGCGTCGCCGATTCGGGCGCGTTTCCCGACACGCACGACGCTTACCGAGACATGACGCCCACCCAGCGGATCGCTCTCATGCGCGAGCTGAGCCGCCGGGTCTATGCGATCTCCCAGCGAGGCAGCGATGGCGGAGAGCGACGTTCGGGACTTTCTGACCGCCTTATCGGCGGCCGGCGTTAGGCACGTCGTCGTTGGGGCCCACGCCCTCGCGGCGCATGGGCTCGTGCGCGCGACCGGCGACATCGATGTCTTGATCGAACCCGAGCTGTCGAACGCTCGCCGGCTGGCGTCGGCGATCCGCGAGTTCGCGGACGTATCGCTGGAGTACTTCGGCGTGACTCCGGAGGAGCTGTCCAAGCCCGGGACTGGTTTTTTCATGGGAGTCGAGCCGGACCGGATCGACGTGCACACCCAGATCGTCGGCGTCGACTTCGATCGCGCCTGGGCCGAGAGCATCCTGGCGAGGATCGCCGACGTCGAGGTACCGGTGCTCGGGCTTTCCACCCTCATCGCCGCGAAGCAGGAGTCGGTACGTCACCGTGAGCCAGGCTCGGCCAAAGAGCTGCAAGACCGCGCCGATCTGGCCTGGCTGCTCGTCGAGAAGCGACGCCGACAAGCATAGCGGTGAAGCCACGGGTGACGCCCGCCCGGCGTGGAAGCTCTCCTCGTAGGAGATTGGAGTCGGAGTAGCCGATCCACGCGTAGCGACACTGGCGGACCGCGTCCTCCCAACATTGTCCCTTGCGGCTCAAGGTGCAGGTCATGCCTGCCCGCGACAAGCCGAGCCTCGCTCTCGAAGAGGTCGTCGAACGTCAGGGTCCGTCGCTCGTGGCCCTCTGCTCGTTCGGTCATGCTCGGCGGACCCGGGCGCCGGCCTCGCGCCTGCGGCGAGCGGCCCCAGGCGATCGATCGGCGATGGATGGAATGCGGGCGGCGGGGCGAGGAGCCTCGCTCGAGTGATTGACAGCCAGGACCCTCGGGCCAGCCTTGGCGCGTGGGACCGTCGTCCATTCTTCAGCCCGGCGCCACGGCCCCGGAGTTCGCCCTCAAGGCCACGCCCGACCAGCGGCTCGCGCTGTCGGACTTCCGCGGCAAGCCGGTGGTGCTCGCCTTCTACCCGGCCGACTGGAGCCCCGTGTGCAGCGACCAGATGGCCGTCTACAGCGAGATCATCGACGAGTTCCGGGCCCACGGGGCCCAGCTGCTCGGCATCTCGTGCGACGGCGTGTGGTGTCACCTCGCCTTCGCGCGCGACCGCAAGCTGAGCTTCCCGCTGCTGTCCGACTTCGAGCCGAAGGGCGACGTGGCGCGCAAGTACGGCTGCTACGACGACGCCGAGGGCGTCAGCGGCCGGGCGCTGTTCGTCGTCGACGGCGAGGGCCGGATCGCGTGGAGCGACCTCGCCCCGATGGGCGTCAACCCGGGCGCCGACGGCATCCTCGCCGCGCTCGGCGACCTGGGCAGATCTTCGTCGCGGCCGCGGCCGCAGCAAGGAGACCGGTCATGAGCACCCTCAAACCGCCGCTCGGCCCGCGCGACCACCTGCGCGGCGAGCTCGCGCGTCCGATCCACCTCGTCGAGTTCGGCGACTTCGAGTGCCCCTTCTGCGGCCAGGCGCAGATCGTCATCCGCGCGCTCGAGCGGGCCCTCGGCGACCAGCTCTGCTTCGGCTTCCGCAACTTCCCGCTCGTCGGCGCTCACCCGAACGCCCAGATCGCCGCCGAGGCCGCCGAGGCCGCCGGCGCCCAGGGCAAGTACTGGGAGATGCACGACCTCCTGTACGAGAACCAGCACGCGCTCGAGGTCCCGCACCTCGGGCGTTACGCCGAGCAGCTCGGCCTCGACATGCAGCGCTTCGTCGCCGACCTGCAGGCTCACCGCCACCTCGAGAAGATCCGCAGCGACCGGCACAGCGGCGCCATCAGCGGCGTCGCCGGCACCCCGACCTTCTTCATCAACGGCATCCGCCACGAGGGCCCGTTCGACTTCGACTCCTTGCTCGCGGCCATGACCCTCGCCGCGCGCTTCCCCCGGGCGGGCTGAGGCATGGTCCGGCTGACCGTCAACGGCGAGCGCCACGAGCTCGACCTCGACCCGCGCACCACCTTGCTCGACGCTCTGCGCGACCACCTCGGCCTCACCGGCGCCAAGAAAGGCTGCGACCACGGCCAGTGCGGCGCCTGCACCGTCCACGTCGACGGCCGGCGCGTGCTGTCGTGCCTCGCGCTGGCGGTGGCCCAGCAGGGCCGCGAGGTCATGACGATCGAGGGCCTCGCGCTCGGCGTCCACCTCCACCCGCTGCAGCTCGCCTTCATCGAGTGCGACGCGCTGCAGTGCGGCTTTTGCACCGCGGGACAGATCATGTCGGCGGCGGCGCTGCTCGGCGAGGTCGAGCACCGGCGCGAGCTCAGCGACGCGAGCATCCGCGAGCGCATGAGCGGCAACCTGTGCCGCTGCGGCGCCTACCCCAACATCCTCGCCGCGATCCGTCGGGTGCGCACATGAGGCCGTTCACCTACGTCGAGGGCGTCAGCGTCGCCGACGCGGCGGCCGCCGTCCACGCCACCCCGGCGGCGATGTTCCTCGCCGGCGGCACCACCGTCGTCGACCTGATGAAGCTCGGCGTGCTCGCGCCCGACACCCTCGTCGACGTCCACCGCCTGCCGCTCGGCGACATCGAGCTCGACGACCGCCGGGCCCGGATCGGCGCCTGCGTGCGCAACGCCCAGCTGGCCGAGCACCCGGAGATCCGCGCCCGCTGGCCGGTCGTCGGCGAGGCGCTGCAGTCCGGCATGTCGCCGCAATTGCGCAACATGTCGACCGTCGCCGGCAACGTCCTCCAGCGCACGCGCTGCCCCTATTATCGCGACCCGCACAGCGCCTGCAACAAGCGCGTCCCCGGCAGCGGCTGCGCGGCCAGGACCGGCTGGGACCGCGACGCCGCGGTCCTCGGCACCAGCCCGCGTTGCATCGCCGTGTTCCCCTCCGACCTCGCCACCGCCCTGGCGATCCTCGATGCCATTATTTACACCCGCCGCGGCGACGGCGGCGCGCGTCGCCTGCCGTTCGACGGGTTTCACCGCCTGCCCGGCGACACCCCGGAGCGCGAGACGATCCTCGACCACGGCGAGCTCGTCACTCACTTCGAACTGCCCGACCTGGCGCTCGCGCGCCGCTCGCATTACTTCAAGGTGCGCGACCGGGCCAGCTATGATTTTGCCCTCGCCGCCGCCGCGGTCGCCCTCGACGTCGAGCGCGGCCTCGTCCGCGACGCCCGGATCGCCCTCGGCGGCGTCGCCACCCGGCCGTGGCGCTGCAGCGCCGCCGAGCAGTCCTTGCGCGGCAAGCGAGCCGAGCCGGCGGCCTTCCGCGCGGCCGCCGACCTCGCGCTCGCCGACGCCGTCGCCGGCGCCCACAACGGCTTCAAGATCGAGCTCGCCCGCCACGTCATCACCCGCGCCCTGACCGAGCTGGCGATCCGCCCCGGGTGACGCCATTCGCAGGAGTCCGCGCCTTTGTCGACCACGAGCCCACGGATCGGCGGTTTCGCCGATCGCATCGACGCCCGCAGCAAGGTCACCGGCCAGGCCCGCTACGCCGCCGACGTCGTGCTCCCGGGCCTCGCCCACGCCGCCCTCGTCGGCAGCACGATCGCCAGCGGCCGCGTCCTCGGCGTCGACACCGCCCGCGCCGAGCAGGCCGGCGGCGTCCTCCTCGTCCTCACCCACCTCAATCGCGGCCCGCTCGGCGACCTCCCCAACGGCGACGGCGACGGCCTCACCGCCGACCCCCGCCCCCCGCTCGCCGACGATCGCGTCCACTACCGCGGGCAGATCGTCGCCATGGTCGTCGCCGAATCGCCGGAGGAGGCCGCCCACGCCGCCTCGCTGGTCGACGTCCGCTACGAGCCGGCCCCGTTCGTGGTCGACATCGACGACGCCGACGCCACCCGCCTCGCCGACGCGCCGCGCCGGGGCGACTGCGCCGCCGCCCTGCGCGCCGCCCCGGTCACGCTCGACGTCGTCTACTCGACGCCGATCCAGCACCCCTGCCCGCTCGAGCCGCACGCCGCGGTCGCGCACTGGGTCGACCACGACCTCGTCGTCCACGACACGACGCAATGGGTCCGCGGCGATCAGGCGGTGCTCGCCCGCGCCTTCGGCCTGCCGCGCGAGCGCGTCCGCGTCCACGCGCCGTTCGTCGGCGGCAGCTTCGGCGCCAAGGTCTTCACCGCCGCCCACGTCCTGCTGGCCGCCGTCGCCGCGCGCCGCCTCCAGCGCCCGGTCAAGGCCGTGCTGCGATCCTCCGAGGTGCTCACCGCCGTGGGCCCGCGGGCCGCCACGCGCCAGCGGATCCAGCTCGCCGCCGAGCGCGACGGCCGGCTGCTCGCGCTGCGCCACCACACCCGCAGCCACTGCGCGACCGACCGCGGCGTCGCCGACCTCGACCCCTTCTACGAGCCGACCAGCGGCGTCACCCGCATGCTCTACGCCTGCCCCCATTACGAGGCCGTCCACGACGTCGTCCCGCTGCACCTGGCCAAGCCCGGCTGGATGCGCGCCCCCGGCGAGGCCACCGGCCTGTGGGCCCTCGAGGGCGCGCTCGACGAACTCGCCTGCGCGCTGCACCTCGACCCGCTGGCCCTGCGCCTGCGCAATCACAGCAGTCGCGACGCCCACACCGGCAAGCCCCACGCCAGCGAGCACCTGCGCGAATGCTATGAGCAGGGCGCCGAGCGATTCGGCTGGGCGCGCCGCGACCTGCGACCTCGCAGCATGCGCGACGGCGACGCCTGGCTCGGCTGGGGCATGGCCACGGCCACCTACCCCGGCAACCGCGACCCCGCCAGCGTGAGCGTGCGCCTCGACCGCGAGCGCGGGCGCATCCACGCCACCGTCTCGACCGCCGGCGCCGACCTCGGCACCGGCATGTACACCATGCTCGCCGTCGTCGTCGCCGACGCCCTCGACCTGCCGCTCGAGTGGATCACCGTCGAGCTCGGCGACACGCGCTTGCCCCCGTGCCCGGTGACCGGCGGCTCGAACCTCACCGCCAGCACCGCCCCCGCCGCCCGCGCCGCGTGCGTCCAGCTGCGCCGGCGACTGCTCGCGTTCCGCCGCGCCCCCGACGAATCGGCCGACTGGCACGAATTGCTGAGCCGCGCGGGCCTCGACCAGGTCGAGGCCGTCGGCACCACCGACGCCGTCCACGACGACGCGCGCGCCCATCACTCGTTCGGCGCCGTCTTCGTCGAGGTCCGCGTCGCCCCCGAGCTCGGCCGGATCCGCGTCACCCGCGTTGTCGGCGTCTACGACGTCGGCCAGGTCGTCGACGCCACCACCACCCGCAGTCAGTTGATCGGCGGGATCGTGTTCGGCATCGGCCAGGCCTTGCTCGAGCAGCTCGTCCACGACCCCATGCACGGCTTGCCCGTCCACGCCGACCTCGCCGGCTATCTGCTGCCCACCCACGCCGACGTCCCCGAGATCGACGTCGACTGGCTCGAAGACGTCCCCGACCTCGCCTTCAACACGATCGGCTGCCGCGGGGTCGGCGAGATCGGCATCACCGGCGTCGCGCCTGCGATCGCCAGCGCCGTCCACCACGCGATCGGCGTCCGCCTGCGCGACCTCCCGCTCACCCCCGACCGCCTGCTCGCCGCGCTCGCCGACGCCTCCGCGCGGCCCGAGCGCGCGAAGTGACATGTCCTCGGGGACAGGTCTTCTCAGCGCGTCTGCTTGAGCTCGACCCCGAGGCCGCGCAGCGCGTGGCGGTGGTCTCAGCGCGTCTGCTTGAGCTCGACCCCGAGGCCGCGCAGCGCGTCGGTGGTCTCAGCGCGTCTGCTTGAGCTCGACCCCGAGGCCGCGCAGCGCGTGGCGCAGCCCGCTCGCCAGGTCGGCCAGCGTCGGCGCGCGGACCGACACCGCGCGGGCGCTCATCGACTGCGCCACGGCCGGCTGGATCCCGACCAGGATCGGCGTCGCGCCGAGCAGCTCGATCGCCTGCGTCGCGCGGGCCAAAAGCTGCACCGCGTCGTCGGTGTCGAGGCTGGGCACGCCCGACAGATCGATCAACGCATAGCTCGCCGAGTGATGGGCCACCGCCGCCAGCAGCGCCTCGGTGATCTGCTGCGCGCGCTCCGCCCCGAGCTCGCCGAGCAGCGGCAGCACCACCACCCCCGGGTACAGCGGCAGCACCCGCAGCGACAGCCGCACCAGCGCCTCCGACTGCGCCCGCACCACCGCCTCGCGGGCCTCGAGGTACGTGTCGGCCAGCATCGCCGCGCCGGCGTAGGCGATCTTCGCCCGCGCTTGCTCCCAGCCGAGGCGGAGCTCGAGGTCGTCGGGGTAGATCGCCGCGAAGTCGTCGGAGACCGCTTGAAACCCGAGGTTGAGGCCCGTGACGACGTCCATCACCGCGACCCCGATCTGCGAGCGGACGATGCCGATCTCTCGCATGCGCTGCAGCAGCGCGTGCGGCTCGCCGCGCGCGACGTCGAGGGCCGCGGCCTCGAACGCGCGGGCCAGCGTGGCCGACAGCTGCGCGTCGGTGAGGCCCTCGTAGAACGGCAGCTTGGCCGCCCGGATCCGGGCCGCGGACGCCGCCACGTTGTCGTTCATCCGGGCCCGAAACGCGTCCACCAGCCGCTGCATCTGTCGCGAAGATGCATCAACCCCGCCCCCGAGTAAACGCATCCGCCCGCCGGCCATGCCGGGCGCGAGCCCGGCCTCCGCCGGCGCACGCCCCGCACGCGCAGACGCGGCGGCTGTGCGCCCCCGCCTCGTGTCCCCACCCGGCTCCATGAGCCTGGCATGGAGCTCCTGTCCGAAGGGTCATGCGCTCCACGACCAACGACGCCCACGGGTGCGCCGCCCCCGACGCACGATGCTACCCTCGCGCGCGCGATGCCTGCACGCGGCCGACCGCAGCTCCTCGAGGCCGACGGCGACGCGGCCACGCCGGTGTTGCTGGAGGACCTCGCGCTGGGCCACCGGGCCGCGCAGGCGGGCCCGGACGACCTGTTCGACAATCGGCTGATCCGCGGCGACAACCTCGCGGTGTTGCGCGCGCTCGAGCCGGAGTTCGCCGGGCGGGTGCAATGCGTGTACATCGACCCGCCGTACAACACCGGCCAGGTGTTCGCGCACTACGATGACGGCCTCGAGCACGGGCGCTGGCTGGCGCTGATGCGCCGGCGCCTGCAGCTCCTCCACCGCCTGCTCACCGACTCGGGCACCCTGTTCGTCCACATCGACGACAACGAGCTCGCCTACCTGATCACCGTCGCCGACGAGGTGTTCGGGCGGGCCAACCGGATCGCCGTCATCACCTTCAAGCAGAGCTCGGTCTCGGGGCCGAAGGCGGTCAACGCCGGGTTCGTCAGCACCGCCAGCTTCATCGTCGTCTACGCCCGCCGGCGCGGCGCCTGGCGGGCCGGCAAGGTCCACGCCGCGACCGGGCGCGACGCTCGCTACACCCGGTGGATCGACAACATCGACGACCCGCCGGAGCGCTGGCGGCTGATCCCGCTGCGCCAGGCGTTCGCGCGGGCGCGCGGCCTCGACCCGGGGCGCGTGCGGGGCGGCGCCCACGAGGCCGAGCTCGAGGCCTTCGTGCTGGAGTCGCCGCACCGGGTCGTCCGCACCGCGCGGATCGCCGCCCGCGACGTCGGCGAGCCGGCGCGGCAGGTGCTGGTCCGCTCGGCCGCCGAGCCCGGGGTGGTCCTGCGCGCCGAGCGACCTGGCCGCGAGGACATGTACTTCCTCGGCGGCGAGCAGCTGATCTTTTATTCCGCCAAGGTGCGCGAGGTCGACGGCCGGCGGGTCACCGCCCAGGCGCTGTCGACGATCTGGGACGACCTCTTGCCCAACAACCTGCACAAGGAGGGCGGGGTCGAGTTCTCGCACGGCAAAAAGCCCGAGCTGCTGCTCAAGCGCTGCCTCGACGTCGCCACCGCCCCCGGCGACCTCGTGCTCGACTGCTTCGCCGGCTCCGGCACCACCGCCGCGGTCGCCCACAAGATGCGGCGCCGCTGGCTGGCCGTCGAGCTCGGCCCGCACGCCGAGACCCACTGCCTGCCGCGCCTGCGCGCCGTCGTCGACGGCGAGGACCGGAGCGGCGCCACCGCGGCCACCGGCTGGCGCGGCGGCGGCGGCTTCCGCTTCTTCCGCCTCGCCGCCCCGCCGGGCCCGAGCGCCGGCTGAGCGCGCGAGCCCGGCCGCGGTCGCTCCCCGGGCCGCCGGAAAGCGCAGGCCCTGAGCACCTGCCCCTTCAAGCATGTCCGTTCGATCATGCTCACGGGGCATGCGCTTTCGCGCATGCCCCGGAAACCATGCCCTTCAGGGCACGCCCCGCTCAACAATTCTTCATACGATCCACATCGCCTCGACGCGCTGCGCCACGGTGCGCCGGACCTTGAAGAAGCGCGGGTCGGAGCGGACCGACGCCAGCGCCGGGCACAGGTCGAGCCACTCGAGGTCGATGAGGCGGGCGTCGCAGGCGCGCTCGATGAGGGTCAGGCAGTCGTCGTGGAAGCCGCGGAGGGCCATGATCTCGGCGCCGACCTGACAGGTCGACGTGTACATGCGCGGGCTCGGGCCGGCCTTGAAGAACTCCTCGAGGCCGGCCAGCATCTCCTCGCGCGAATAGTCGCCGAGCACCCCGTGGGCGAAGAAGCTGACCGCGTTCTCGCGGTCGCCCTGGGTCGTCGCGCGCGAGCGCTCGAGGCAGGTCCGCACGGTGTCGAGGTCGCCGAACCAGCCGGCCACGCGCACGCGGGTGATGAGGGCCTGGAAATGGAAGTGCGGCTGATGCTCGAGCTTGTCGATGAACTCGTGCAGCGCGCCGAGGTCGCGGCGGAGCGCGTGGACGCGGGCCACGTGGGCGTAGGCCTGCAGCAGGCTCGGCTCGAGCGACGCGGCCAGGCGGGCGCGACTGACCCCGTCCTCGATGTTGCCGGCCTCGCACTGCAGCTGCGACAGGTACTCGTGGGCGTGGGCGTAGGTCGGCGCCAGCTCGAGCGCCTTGACGAACGCCTTGACCGCGTCGCGCCACTCGCCGACCTGGACCTCGTACATCCCGCGGGCGAAGTGCGACTCGGCGAGGTCGGGCGCCAGCTCGAGCGCGCGGGTCACCGCCTGCCGCGACAGCGCCGCGAAGTCGCGCGGCGCGCCGTGGCGGTCGCCGAAGAACCACGCGCGCGCGCAGGCGACCGCGTAGCTGGCGATCGCCGGGCGGAACATCGGCGCCGCCTGCAGCGCCTCCTCGAGCAGCTCGATCGCCCCGTCGGGGCCGACCACGTAGCTGCCGAGGATCTTGCGGCGGGCCCGGCGGTACAGCGCGATCGCCTCGGGCGTGCCGGTGCGGCGGTGGGCGTAGGTCGTCAGCTCGACGCGCAGGCCCTCGGCGATCTTCTTGCTGACGATCTCCTGCGCCTCGAGCAGGTCGTCGGCGCGGGCCTCGAAGCGCTCGTTGTAGACCTGCAGCCCGGTCTGGACCTCGACCAGCCGCGCCTGCACGCGCAGCAGCGTCGGCGTCACCTGCAGCGTCGCGTCGACCACCATCGCCGCGCCGAGCTCGGTGCCCACCGCTCGCGGGTCACGGGCGTCGCGGTAGCGGGCCGTCGCCCCGCTGCCGAGCACCCGCATCCCGCCGGTCTGCGACAGCACGTCGATCACCGCGTCGGTCAGCGTCTCGCCGAGGTACGCCGTCGCCGGCGGGCCCTGGTAGCGCAGCGGCAGCACCGCGACCATCGGCGGCGTCAGCGCGCTGGTCGGCGTGGTCGCGTTGGGGTGGTGGCGCCCTGTCGCCAGCGTCGCCAGCGGACCGGCGCCGCTCGAGATCGTCTCGCCGCTGCCGATCAGCCACGACCGCAGGCGCTCGGCGATGGCCGCGGCGCTGGCCGGGCGCTGACCTGGCTCTTGGGACAGGCACTGCCGCACCAGCTCGGCCAGCGGCGCGGGCGCGTCGGGCCGGACCGCCAGCAGGTCGAGCGGCGGCTCGGACAGGCGGGCCAGCGCCGCCGCGAACGCGGTGTCGCCGGCGAACGGCAGGCGGCCGGTCAGCATCTCGAACAGCACCAGGCCGACGGCGTAGAGGTCGGTGCGGGCGTCGACCGGCGCGCCGGCGACCTGCTCCGGGGCCATGTAGACCGGCGTGCCGAGCAGTCCCTGCGTATGCTGGCCGTCGAGCGGGCGGGCGATGCCGAAGTCGGTGAGGACCACGCGGCCCTCGACCTCGAGCAGGATGTTGGCCGGCTTGAGGTCGCGGTGGACCACCCCGGCCGCGTGGGCCGCCGTCAGCGCCTCGCACACCGACAGGGCGATGCGGGCCGCGCGGGCCGGGGCCAGGCCCGAGCCCCCCGATTCGTCGCGGATCAGCTCCTGCAGCGTGCTGCCCTCGACGAACTCCATGATCAAGAACGGCACGCCGTCGTGCTCGCCCATGTCGTGGGTGCGGGCCACGTTGGGGTGGCTGATCCGGCGGGCCAGGCGGACCTCGCGGCGGAAGCCCTCGAGCTGCTTCGGCGTCACCGACTTGCCGAGCACCTTGAGCGCGACCACGTCGCCGACCAGCACGTCGACCGCGCGGTACACGGCCCCCATCCCGCCGCGCCCGGCGAGGGCTTCGATCCGGTAGCGGTTGGCGTAGAGCTCCCCGCGCGGCGTCTCGTGCGGGACCTCGTCGCCGCGCAGGGTCGGATCGACCTCGTGAAGCGGCCTGGACACGGACGCGAGCTTAGCAGGTGCCCCCCCGGGAGCGCCGCGCGCCGCGAGGCGTTCGCGGCCGCGGCGCACCTGGAGCTTCCGCACCTGCCCGCCCCGCGAGCGCCGCGTCACCCCTGGAATAGCGACCGCCAGCCGCGGCCGCGCGTCTCGAGCGCTGCGGTCCGCGGCCGCAGGTCGCAGCCCGTGAAACTTTTTCCGGGCCACGCAGCGGACTCATGCGGCCTTGCGAGATCTGCGGCGCCTCGGCGGGAGCGCTGCGTCAGCGAGCACCGGTTGCCGGAGTCGTAGGTGCGCTTGCAGTCGGCGGTTTCGAACACCCCGCCGCCGAAGCAGCCCTTCGCTACGAGGCCGCGGACGGTCGCCACCGTCGCCTCGTCCATCATCGGCGACGGCCTCAGCGGCATCAGCACCAGCTCGAGGTCGGCTGGCCTTTGGGACCGACGGTGAGCCAGCGGAACTCGCCCATGCGCTCGTCGTGACGGACCTCGAACCCGAGCTTCTCGGTGTAGAACGCGCGGGCCCGGTCCTGATCGAGGACGTAGATGGTGGTGTGAGACAGGCGTTGGATCATGGTGCGGAGAGGCTGCCAGGCCTCGCCTGCGGACGCTTCTTCGATCTTGCGAAACCGCGCCGACGGGCCCAGCATCCACGCATGCGGCCGCTCCCGCCCGACGACGTGTTCCGCCGGCTGGTCGCGCTGCGCGACCGCCTCCACGCCGACCCGGCCGCCGCGCCGCGCCAGGCCGAGCTGGCGCCAGGCCGGGCTGTCGCAGTTCCACCTCCTGCGCCGCTACAAGGAGGCCTTCGGCGTCACGCCGCACCAAGGACCTCACCCGCCTGCGCATCGAGCGGGCCAAGGCGCTGCTGGCGGCCGCCGTCGCCTCGGTCACCGAGGCCTGCTTCGAGGTCGGCTTCGCCAGCCTCGGCTCGTTCAGCGCCCTGTTCGCCGAGCGAATCGGCTGCCCGCCGAGCGCCTGGCGGCGGCGCTTCTGGCAGGTCGCAGCCCTGCCGCAGGGCCGCGCCCGCATGCGCGTCCCGTGGTGCTTCGTCGTCCACTTCGCCGGCGCCGGCGCCGTCGACGCGGCGCTGCGCCGACCCTCCGGCGCTCCGCATGCCCTTGTGGACATGCCCTGTCAAACATGTCCCGAGGCGCCGTCTGGGACATCACCGGCGACCGCGCCCCCCCTCTCAGCGGACGAAGATCTGCCCCGGCTTGCCGTTGAGGTCGCCGCCGACGCAGGTGTCGTAGCACGTGCGCCAGCCGCTGCCGGTCAGGCCGAAGCCGTTGCCGTCGACGTCGCGCATGTGGAACGTGTCGACGTTGCTGGTGAAGCCCATCCACGCCAGCATCGACGCGCCGGTCGGGCAGGCGCCCTGGATCGCCGTCGGCTCGCCGATGTAGTAGTGCGTGTTCTGGTGGACGTCGACGAAGTTGGCGACCACGGTGTGGCGGTAGATCGTGCCGGCGAACGCCTTGCTGCCGGCGTGGTCGCCGAACAGCACCTGCGTGAACTGGAGGCCCTTGCCGGCGACGTCGAGCGAGTAGGCGTTGCCGTCGTCGGCCAGCGAGCCCTGGGCCGCGCGCCAGCCGAAGCTGCCGCCGCCGTCGGTGTCGGCGCAGCCGGGCGCGCTCGGGGTGTTGCGCGAGCGGCCGACCAGCGTCCAGCCGCCGCCGTCGATCGTCATCTCGCAGTACACGTCGAACGGCATGCGCGGGCCGTCGCCGTCGACGTCGATCTGGTAGACCCCGTTCGGCGTGCTCGGCAAACCGCTCTTGAGCTGCTTGCAGTTCGTCGGCAGGTTGCACGAGCCGTTGACGCAGGCCCCGGTCGAGCAGTCGGTGTCGACCGCGCAGTTCTTGCCCTTGTTGCAGGTCTTGCACGACCCGCCGCAGTCGATGTCGGTCTCGCTGCCGCTCTGGATGCCGTCGCTGCAGGTCGAGGTCTTGCACTCGACCGTGCAGGCGTCGAGGTTGCCGAGGTTGGCGTCGTCGCACTCCTCGACCCCGGCCTGCACCGCCCCGTCGCCGCACTCCGCATTCAAGCAGGTGTTGAGGCAGGCGTCGGTGTCGACCTGGTTGCCGTCGTCGCACTCCTCGCTGGGCTGCAGCGCCCCGTCGCCGCAGGTGGCGCTCTTGCACATCGCCGTGCAGGCGTCGGCGTCGTCGCCGTTGCCGTCGTCGCACGCCTCGCCCGGCCCGACGATCCCGTCGCCGCAGGCTGCCAGCGCGCAGGCGTTGGTGCAGTCGTCGGTATCGGTCATGTTGCCGTCGTCGCACGCCTCGCCCGGCCCGACGATCCCGTCGCCGCAGCCGGCCGCCACGCACGCGCCGGTGCAGTCGTCACTGTCGTCGCCGTTGCCGTCGTCGCACGCCTCGACCCCCGCCTGCACCAGCCCGTCGCCGCACACCGCGAGCTTGCAGCCGGCCGTGCACTCGCCGGCGTCGTCGTTGTCGCCGCCGAGGTCGCACTCCTCGTCGCCCTCGACCTTGCCGTCGCCGCACTCCGGCATCGGCGGCTCGGTCGCGCCGCCGCCCATGTCGTCGCCCGGGCCGCTGGTCGGCGCGCTCGTCGACACGTCCGTCGTCGCGCTCATCGTCGTCGGCGCGGTCATCGTCGCCGTCGCCGGCATCGACCCGAACCCCGTCGTCGGATCTTCGCCGGTGGCACAGGCGAGCCAACAGGACACGGCGACCACGAGACACGGAGGGGCGAGGCGGTTCACGGCGCAGCACGCTATCAGATGGGGCCGAAGCCCCTCAAGGCGCGCGAATCCGTTGCTGCGCGGCCGCCTGTGCATCTGCCGGCGCCGCGGCGCCGGCGCGCGATCACGCCCCGCCCGGGCCCTGCCGGCGCTTGGCCGCGGTCGCCTCCACGCGGCGGTGGCATCATTCGCAGCCGGGCCGATGCACTCTTGCAGGCGTCGATGACATGTCCCAGAGGACATATGATGACATTCGGAGATCGCGCCCGCTGCGCCTCCCACCTCCGCGCCGCGACACCGGCGTCGTGGAGACACGCACGCGGGGCCGCCACGACGCCCTGGCGGCCCTCGCCGGCTTCGGGCATCCTTCATCGATGACTTACGTTATGGGCCGAAGCATCACACTGTGGAGCGTGGCCGGGCTGCTGGCGGGCTGTGGCCCCGGAGCAGCCGGCGAGACCGGCGGCGACTCGACCGGAGACAGCGCCTCGGAGTCGAGCGCCGCCGACACCGGGCCGAGCACGGGCATCCCCGGCACCACGAGCCCGACCGACTCGAGCGCCACCGAGCTCACCAACCCGACCGACTCGAGCGTCACCGACCCCACCTCGCCGACGGAGGCGACGGGCGGCGTCGACACCGACGGTCAGACCGACACCAGCGACACCTCCTGGATGCCGGACCCCGACCTCCCGCAGTTCCCCTGCGAGGACGCCCTGTGGAATTACGTCGATCCAGCGCCGAGCGTGCCGGCGCACGCCCGCGTCGACTCGCGCGGGCACCTGCGCGTGACGAGCACCTGGTCGGTCCTCGACTTCGACGCGGGCGGCAACCTGGTCGGCCAGATCGATCCGGCCCCGCCGTGGGGCTGGGGCGGCATCGACGCGGCCGACAACCTCTACGTGTCGTTCCGCGACGAGGTCGCCGGCCGCAAGGGGCTGCGCAAGTTCGACGTGGCCGGGGCGCTGCTGTGGGAGATCGATCGCGGCCCCGCGCCCGACATCGACGACTTCGCCGGCCACGTGACGGTCGCCCCCGACGGCACGACGCTCGTCAGCGACGAGCAGCTCGACCGCGTCGAACGTTACGACGCCGCCGGCGCCGTCGTGTGGGACCAGGAGATCGTCGACAAGCCGTTCACCGAGGTGTTCGCCATGAACGCCGCCGGCGTCGCCGTCGCCGTGCGCCACGGCCCGCAAGGCGCCGTCCTCGCCCTCGCGCCCGACGCGAGCGTGCTGTGGGAGCACCCGTTCCCGTCGGACCCCTCGGCGCTCGCCGACATCGACGAGCAGGGCAACGTGACCGTGGTGAACCGAAACACGCCGACCACCCGGCTCGAACGCCTGGGGCCCGACGGCTCGGTGCTCGCGTTCGTCGACATCGAGACCCCCGACATCGTCGGCAACCGGGTCCAGGCCCTCGCCGCGAACGAGGCGGGACAGAGCGTCCTGGCCTCCACCGGGCTGCTGAACGGTGAGCCGATCACCCTGGTGATGCGGCACAAGGCGAACTTCGACGGCGACGGGGGGTACTTCTGCGAGGTCGGCACGACGGCCCGCGCGGTCGCCATCGACGAGGCCGGGAAGTACTACCTCGCCGGGACCGTGCTGGCCGAAGACGGCGAGCACCTGTTCGTGGCCGCGTTCGACTGATCGCCGCCGCGAGCCGGCATGCCTGTCCCTCGGGACAGATGTGCCCCCCGCCGCGCCGGCTCGCCGCGGGGGCCGGCAGCGCCGCGTCGAGCTCGACGCTCGAAGGACATGCGCTCACGGGCATGTCCCTTTGATCAGGTGGCGGCGCCGCATTTTCAGCAGGGCAGAACATGTCCAACAGGACATGTTTCACATGCCATCCTCGTCACGCCAGCGCGCGGCGGAGGTGCTCGACGAACGCGCGCACCCGCGGCGCCCCGCGCAGCTCGACGCGGTAGAGCGCGGCCACCGACGCGCCCGCCGTGGTCCACTGCGGCAAGATCGCCCGCAGCTTGCCGGCGGCCAGCTCGGGCGCGACCAGCCAGTCGGGCAGCAGCGCCACCCCGACGCCGGCGACGGCGGCGTCGCGCAGCACCGCCAGCACGTTGCAGGCCAGCACCTCGCGCACCGCGACCGTCTCCTCGCGCGGCGGGCGGGTGAACCGCCAGCGGGTCGCCGGCGCGCCGGAGCCGAACACCTGGACCAGCGCGTCGTGGCGGGCCAGCGCGGCCGGCTCCTTCGGCTCGCCGCGGCGGCGCAGGTAGCTCGGCGCGGCCACGGCGACGCGGGGCACGGTGAGCAGCGGCACGGCGATCAGCGCGTCGGAGCTCGGGGGCAGCAGCGTGGTCGCGCGGATCGCCACGTCGATGCCGTCGCCGACCAGATCGGTGAGGCGGTCTTCGAGGCGCAGATCGACGCGCAGGCGCGGGTGCGCGGCCAGCAGCGCCGGCAGCGTCGGCGCCACCCGCAGCCCGCCGAACGTCACCGACGCCGTTACCACCAGCCGGCCCTCGACCGCGTCGCGGCGGCGCGCCGCCGCCTGCGCCTCCTCGACCTCCCGCAAGATCTGGACGCAGCGCTCGTAGTACGCCCGACCCACCTCCGTCACCGTCAAGCGCCGCGTCGTCCGCAGCACCAGCGTCGCCCCGAGCTCCTCCTCGAGCGCGCGGAGCTGGCGGCTGATCGCCGGCGTCGACAGGCGCAGGCGCCTCGCCGCGGCCGCCAGGCTGCCGCCCTCCACGATCCGCACGAACGTCGCCATCTGGCTCAGGAGGTCCATGCGGCGAGCTTTTCCGATTGTTGCGCGCGACGCAAGAGCTCCTTGAGCCCGTCGGGTCTACTGCGCGCGGCCGCTTGCCGTCATGTTCTGCCGCACACAGCGAGGCAACCCACCATGACGAATTTCACCGACAAGGTCGTACTCATCACCGGCATCACTTCGGGCATCGGCCGCGCGACGGCGCGGGCGTTCGCCGCCGCGGGGGCCAGGCTCGTGCTCGGCAGCCGCGACGCGGCCGCCGGCGAGGCGCTGGCGGAGGAGCTGCGCGGGCGCGGCGGCGCGGCGCTGTTCGTCGCCACCGACGTCACCGCGCCGGGCAGCCTCGAGGCGCTCGTGGCCGCCGGCCTGGCCCGCTTCGATCGCCTCGACGTCGCCGTCAACAACGCCGGGGTCGAGGTCACGGGGCCGATCGACGGCGGCGACGAGGCGGCCCTCGACCGCGCCTTCGACACCAACGTGAAGGGCGTGTGGCGGGCGCTGCGGGCCGAAGTCCCGGCGCTCATGCGCGGGCCCGGCGGCGCGATCGTCAACCTCAGCTCGGTCGCCGGCCTGCGCGGCATGCCGGGCGCGAGCGTCTACGCCGCGACCAAGTTCGCCGTCGAGGGCCTCACCCGCTCGGCCGCGCTCGAGCTCGCGCCGCACAAGATCCGCGTCAACGCCGTCGCCCCGGGCCCGGTCGCCACGCCGATGCTCGACCGCTTCACCGGCGGCCACCCCGAAGTCATGGCCCAGCGCGTCCCCCTCGGTCGCCTCGCCGCGCCCGAGGAGATCGCCCGCGCCGTGCTGTGGCTGGCCTCCGACGACGCGTCCTACGTCACCGGCACGACCCTCGCGGTCGACGGCGGCTTCCTGGCCTGACGCGAGCAGCAAGATGCAGCTGGCGACGCGAACGCTCGCGCGAGGTACCGCGATGGGTGCCCCCCGCGACCGCGAGTGGAGTCCGTCGAATGCGACGAGGTCGCCGGCGAACGGTGTGACCCGGGCCGAATGCCCTCAGTGGCCACCCGGCGAATCGCAGCCCTTCCCTCCGGCTAGCCGGCCGCGTCCTGGCCGCGACAGCGCCTCGTCGCGGTGGGCGAGCCGAACCGCACGAACTGTCCCATGGGACGCCCATGGGACAGTCCTCGCGCGGGCTGGTCGCCTTCGGCCACCGTCGCTCGCCAGGGCAATCATCGCCTCTCCGACGCGGTGGCATAGCTCTTGCTGAAGGGCGGGCATGTCGAAGACCCACGAAGATAACCTCGGTTCGGAGCTCCGCCCGACCCGGCTCGCAGCGGTCGCGCACGCTGCACGACGCTCCTATCCGCTGACCTTGTGGCTGACGCTGGCGGCGTGTCCCGGTCCGGGGCAGGAGCCCGCGGAGACCGCGAGCGAACCGGCGCCGTCGAGCACGTCCGGGACGACGTCGACCTCTGAGACCGCCACCGGGACCACCGGCGAGTCGACCACCGGTGAGCCGACCACCACGACCACCGGCGAATCGACCACCGGCGGCCCGACCGAGACACTGACCCGCGTCCTCTACCACCCCTACACCCCTGACGGAGTGCCGAACAGCGCATCGGCCGTGCGCTCGATCGACATCGTCGACGGCGTCCCGATGTCGCCCGTCACGGTCCTCGACCCCCCGACCCCCCTGGCTAACGCCCCGCTCTTCGTCCTCGAGCACCGCTGGCAGCCGTACTTCACGGGGCCGTTCGACGCGCCGCGCCTGTGGCTGGTCGACACGGAGTCCTCGACCTCGCACGAGGTCGCGCTGCCGCCGGAGGTCGATCGGGTCGGCGACACCTTCTTCTCGCGCCAGGACAGGTACCTGCTCGCGCTCACCCACCCGCCCGGCAGCTACGCCGACATCTATTATTTCTGCGAAATCGGGCCCACGGGGGAGTGTGCGCTTCAGCTGTTCGATCCGCCGCTCGGCCGCAACAGCTACCCCGCCAAGATCATCGCCATGGGCGCGAGCGGACGGATCTGGTACAGGACCCAGGAAAAGGGCGTCGACGCCGAGGACGTGCTGCAGGTCGATCTCGCGACGCCCGACGCCCCCGTCCTGCTGCATACGTTCACCCTCGACGCGAACGGCGGCAGCGCCCCCTCGCTCGACGAGAAGACGATGTACTTCGGCTTCGAGGACGGTCGCCTGATGGCGAGGGACGTCAGCATCGACCCGCCCGGTCCGCTGGTGGAGCTGATCCCGCCGGTGGAAGCGAAGAAGTCTCTGTGGTCCGACGATGAGAAGGACATCGTGATGCACGTCTCTTCCGGCGATTGGGGCGACCTGTTCCACGTCAGCATCGACGGGACGTCCGCGGGACCGATGGTGCAGCTCAACACGGGCGCACCGTCGAATACCTTCTGGAAGCACCTGCAGTGGATCTCCGACAAGCGGGTCCTCTACCTCACCGATTTCGGCGCGCCGGGGACCACGCGGCTCTACATGGCCGACACCAAGACCCCCGACGCGCCGCCCCAGCAGGTGAGCGGGTCGCTGCCGCTGACCGGCTCGGTCGAGTCCGCCATGGTGCTCGCCGATCCGACGCACGCCCTCTACCTCGCGCGCCAGACCGAGGACGGCGCGGACGACCTGTACCGGGCCAGCCTCGATCCGCCCGGCGAGGCCCACAAGCTCAACGGGCCGCTGGCCGCGGGCGAGTCGGTGCCGGGCTACCTGTGCGACGCCACGAGCGACGGCACGCGCGTGCTGTACGGTCGCCGGACGGAGGCCGATGGGCCCGATCGCCACGACGTGTTCCTCGTCAACTTCGACGGCGAGGTGCCGCTCCCGCCCGTCAACCTCTCGAGCGCGTTGCCCGACGGCATCGACGGCAACAACGGCGGACGGTTCTCGGCCGACGGCACCCTGGTCTTCTTCGGGGGCGCGAGCTCTGACGGTCATTACGGCCCGCTCTACATGGTGAAGCTGTCGCCTGAGATCGGCCCGCCCGTCCAGATCTCCGACCCGGGCGAGGCGATCCTCAGTTATTTCGTACTCCCGGCGAAATGACGTGCGTGTCCGACGGCGTCGCCGGCCCGGCCACCGCGAGCTCCGCGAGCCTGCCTGCCAGGGGTGACGCTCGCCTGTCTGCGGTCGGGACCCCAGCTCGGCTGGCTGTCCTGCTATTCCGACATCGCATGATCACGCTGTCTTACGATCGCACGATGATCAATCACGCTATCGCACGATCCCGTGATTCGCATGATCCCCGCCTTGAGATTCAGCCCTGCGGATGAGTTCGCCATGCATGAGACGCTCGCCAGCGCCGTCGCCGCCGTTCACCGCAAGTGCGACGAGGTCGTCCGGGACCCGCTGCTCGATCCGGCCCAGAGCGAGCTGCTCCTTGCGTTCTTCGCCCGGGCGCGGGCCGGCGAGGTCAGCCTGATGGCCGATCCCGCGGCCCTGCCGCTGCTCGTTGGGCTGTGCGAGTGCGGCAAGGCGAACGTCGACCTCGCGGCCGGCTGCACCCTTTATCATAGGGCCCTCCGGCTGTTCGACGACGGCTCGGAACACGACCTCGCTGCTCCGGGGGGCCCCCGGCGCGCGCGCGTCGCCGACAACGCCGCGCTCGCGCTGACCATGGTCGCGCTCGACACCCTCGCCGCGGCGGTCCCGGCCGGTAGGGCCGAGGCCGCGCGGCTGTCGCTGCGACGTCACTCGCTGCGGGCCGTGGCGGCCCGGCACCGCGAGCTCGGGGGCACGATCACCGGCGGCGAGGCCAGTGTCCGCGCCCACAACGCCGACAAGTCGTCCGGGTTCGCGCTGTCGGCCGAACTGGCGGCGGTCGCCGCCGGCTGCGAGCCCGAGCGCGTCGCGGCGTATTGCCGGATCGGCGAGGCGACAGCGGAGATCCGCCAGATCGACGACGACCTCCACGACCTGTTCGTGGGGCCGCGCAGGTGCGACCGCGAGCGCGACGCCCCGAGCTTCCCGCTGGCCTGCTTCGCCGCCCGCGCCCGCGCGGCCGAGCAGGCCGAGCTGCAGCGCCTGCGCGCCGAGCTGCCCGGCAGCCTCGACGCGATCCGCGAGCTGCTGCTGGCGGGCCCGGCGGCGCGCGCCTGCGCGGCGGCGATGGAGGCCGCGCGGCGGGCGGTCCACGCTGAGGTCGCCGCGCTGTTCCCCGCCGGCTCGGCGCTCGACCTCCACGCCGAGTTCGTCGACGCGGTGGTTGCCGAGCTGTACCGCCGGCTGCGATTAGCATGACCTTTGGAGCATGGCTTCATGACCATGTACATAATGCGTCTGCGCGACGAGATCGGCCTGCAGGTCCGCCGCGCCGGCCGCCCCCGCTACGGCCGACGCGCTGGCGGCCCGCGCCTGCATCTGCTCGCCCAGAGCCCGGCGACGGCGCTCGCCGGGGCGGGGCGCACCTATGGGCCTGTCCTCCGGGACATGACGCGCCCCGCGTGAGGCTCCCGCGACCTCGCCGGCGTCCGGCGCTTGCCGGGGTGGGGTCCCCGTGGCATGTCCTTGGGGACATGTCGCAACCCGCCACGCGTGAGGCTGCCGCGACCCCTCCGCGACGAGGCTCGCCAGGTGTGGGGCTCCCATGGGCATGTCCTTGGGCATGCCCACGGGGCGCGACGACCTGGCCCCCGAGCCACTCCGCCCCGGCGCCGGCGGCGGGCTTGCTACGAGCGGTGAGAAGCCGTGCCCGCCTTGCCGGCTGCGACGCCGAACTCGTCCGCAGTTGAAGCGAGCACCCGGCCGCTCTCGAGAATCGCGGCATCGCAGCCCAGCCGCTCTCGCTCACCGCAGGTCCGCAGTGGCCCGGCCGGCTCTGCCGGCAGTTTCCGCTGAGCCGCGACGCAGCCAGCCCGACGAGCCGCGCCGGCGCCGGAAGCTCGCGTGGCATGACGCGTGCAACTCGGGTTGGCTGCCCCCCGCCGCGCACCCGGGGGACGATCGCTCGCCGCCCTCGTCGCGCGCGCCTGCGGGGCCCGTCCGTGGCCGAGCGACCTCCTCGACTTGTTGACCCGCCGCCCGCGCGCGCCGCGGATCGACGACGCGCGCGATCACCTGGCGATCATACGTCGGGTCTTCTTCCGCGAGTTTGCCGCGGAGGTCCGCCTGGGCGCGGCGCTCGCCCTGTTCCGGGTGTTGCGATCCCGCAGCTCTCGGCGCTCCTCGCCGGCACCGGCCGGTGGACGCACACGCCGACGAGCCGCCTGGGGCGCACCGCCGACCTGCTCAGCGTCCTGGTGGAAGACGGCCCCGACGGCCCGTGTGGCGCCGCCGCGCTCGCGCGCATCAACGCCGCGCACGCCCGCCACCGCCTCGCCAACGACGACATGTTGTACGTCCTCACCACCTTCGTCACCGAGCCGGCGCGGGTGATCGAGCGCTACGGCCGGCGCCCCCTGCTCCCCGCCGAGCGCGAGGCCGCGTGCCGGTTCTGAGGCGGTGTCGGCCGGCGTATGGGCATTTGCGAGATCCCCGACAGCTTCGCGGCGATGGTCGAGCTGGCCCGAATTTACGAGGCGAGGCACCGCCACCCCGCCGAGTCCAACCGCGTCGTCGCCCAGGGCGCGCTGGCGGCGATGCTGCGGCTCCTCCCGCAGTGGACCGCCGTCGGCCGCTCGCCCTGTATGCCCTGCTCGATCCGCCGGTGCGCCGCGCTTGCGGCCTGCCCGAAGCCCCGCGCCCGCTGGCCTGGGCCCTCGCCCGCCTCGGCGCGGCGCGCCGCGGCCTCCGGACACTCGCGCGCGGCCGAGCACGGCGATCGGCTGGAGCGGCACGAATGCCGTGCGGATGCGGCTCGGCTCCTGCGCGGTGTACTGTCCTATCAGACATGTTGGATGCGACATCCAGGCCACGGCCCGCTCGTACCCCGTCTTTCTTGACATGACCGTGAGGACACGTCACCCACGGCGCTCGTCGGGGTCTCTTTCTTCATGTCCGGACGGACATGCCCCAAAAACCATATCATCCGGGACCCACGACCCCCCGCACGGCCCTTCCCTCGCCCGACCCTGGCGTCGTCGACCTTGCCTGTCTGAACGGACATGCCTCGAAAGCCAGATCATCCCCGACTCGCGGCCTCGCGCGCGGCCATTCCCTCGCCCGCGCTGGCGTTGTAGACTGCCGCCGTGCGCCTCGCCCCCGCCCTCCCGCTGCTCCTGCTGTGCGCCTGCGCCGCCCCCGTCGCCCGCGCCGGCGCTCCGCAGCCCGCGACGGCCGCCGCCCCGGTCGCTGCGCCCGCGGGCAGCGACGCCGTCGCGACCGCGAGCGCGCTCGAGGTCAGCGTCAAGCCGGGCATCAACGACGACTGGCGCGGGCGCGACACCCGGCGGCTGGTGCGGCGGCTCGAGTCCGAGTCGCGGGAGATCTGGGTCCAGCGCGAGCGCGTGGTCGAGGTCGTCGCCGCCCGGCCCGGGGCCGTCGTCGCCGACGTCGGCGCCGGCTCGGGCTTCCTCACCTTGCTGCTGGCGCGCGCGGTCGGCCCGGGCGGCAAGGTCTACGCGCTCGACATCAACCGCGGCCTGCTCGCCGGCATCGCCGCCGACGCGCGCGCGGCGGGGCTCGGCAACGTCGAGACGCTGGTGACGCCCGAGGACGGCACCCCGCTGCCGCCCGACTCGGTCGACCTCGTGTTCATGTGCGACGCCTATCATCACTTCGAGTACCCGCGCAGCATGATGCGATCGCTGCGCGCCGCCCTGCGCCCGGGCGGCGAGCTGGTGCTCGTCGAGCTCGAGCGGATCCCCGGCAAGACCAGCCAGGCGATGCTCGACCACGTCCGCGCCGGCAAGGAGGTGTTCCTCGCCGAGCTGCTCGCCGACGGCTTCGAGCTCGTGCGTGAGGAGGCGGTCGCGGAGCTGACCGAGAATTACGTGCTGCGCCTGCGCAAGCCGGGCGCGGACGCGGCGCCGCGCTGACGGCCCGGGTGCGTGCATTGGCCGGACGCCAATGCGATGAGTCGTCGGCCGCGATCGCAGCGCCGACGCCGCGCGCTGGCGCGCCCACGCGAGTTCGGACCGAGGCCGGAGCTCGAACTCCGCGCCGGCCGCGGGTCACCCGCGCTCGCGCGCGGCGCCGACGTGTTAGAAGGGGCCAGGCATGACCGCCGCGCCGACCGACGACCTCGAGCCCCCGCGCTCGCGCGCGAGCGCTCGCAGGCGCGGGCACCCGGTCGCGCAGTCGCTGCAGGAGTACGGGCGCGGGATCGCCGGCGGCCTGCTGTTCAGCCTGCCGCTGCTGTACACGGGGGAGATCTGGCGCGCCGGCGAGCTGCTCCCGCCCGAGCGCTTGCTGCTCGGCCTGGGCGGCGTGTTCGTGCTGCTGCTCGGCTACAACCGCTACGTCGGGCTGCGACAGGACGCGAGCCCGCTCGAGGTCGTGCTCGACTCGGTCGAGGAGCTCGGCCTCGGGCTGCTGCTCTCGGCCGCGCTGCTGGTCCTGCTGGGGCGGATCGGCGCCGACATGGCGGGGCCGGAGATCCTCGGCAAGGTGCTGGTCGGCGGGCTGGCGGTGGCGATCGGCGTGTCGGTCGGCACCGCCCAGCTCGGCGGCGGCGACGACGAAGACAGCGGCATGGCCGGCGAGCGCGGCGACCTGAGCTTCGTCGGGCAGATGGCGCTGTCGCTGTGCGGCGCCGTGCTGGTCGCCGCCAACATCGCCCCGACCGAGGAGATCCCCGAGATCGGCGGCACGCTGCCCGAATGGGCCCTGCTCGGCCTCACCGGCGTCACCCTGGCCGTCGGCGCGCTCGTCCTCCACTTCAGCGACTTCGTCAACACCTCCCGCCCCGGCGGCAGGGCGCGGGTCGCCGTGCTCAGCGGCTCGCTCGCCAGCTACGTCGCCGCCATCGTCGCCTCGGTCGCGCTGCTGTGGTTCTTCGACCGCTTCGCCGGCTGCGACCTGCGCGCCTGCCTCGCGCAGGTGATCGTCCTCGGCCTCCCCACCGCCATCGGCGCGTCCGCCGGGCGCCTGCTCCTCCAAGCGCGATGACCATCCGCAAAAATTGGCTCGAATGGACCGTGTTCGCCGTCGGCCTCGCGCTGGTGCTCGGGATCGTCGGCTACCTGATCGTCCAGGCGGTGCGCCACGAGGACCGACCGGCGCGGCTCGGGATCACGATCGGCGACGCCTCGCGCTCCGAGGACGTCGAGCCGCCGCACTTCGTGGTCCCGGTGACCGTCACCAACCACGGCGACCGCACCGTCGTCGACGTCCACGTCGAGGTCACCCTGGTCCGCGACGGCGCGCCGGTCGAACGCACCGAGCTCACCCTGCCCGAGGTGCCCCGCCGCTCGAGCCGCGCCGGCGCCTCGACCCTGCAGACCGAGCCCGCCCGCGGCCAGCTCCGCGCCCGCGTGCTCGGCTACAGCGAGCCCTGAGCCGCGCCGGCGTCTCCTTCTGAAAAAATGTCCGAAAGGACATTTCATGAATGAATGACCTGGCCTGGACAGCACCGAGGGCCCGTCGTGCTCCATTCATCACATGTCCTCAAGGACATATTATGATTCGCCCGGGCGCCCTTTCGTCGTGCGTCCCATATCCCTCAAACCATGTCTTCCAGGACATCTGAAGGCACATCTACCCCGCGCGGAACTGCGGCCCGAGCTGCGCCAGCGCCTGCTCGACCTCGGCGTACTCCTGCGCGCGCCCCGGGTCGCGCTTCAGCAGCGCGCGCGCCTGCTCGAGCGCGACTCTGGCGGCCGCGACCTCGCCGGTGCCCTGCAGCGCCTTCGCCTTGTTGCGCAGGAGCAGCAGCAGCAGCTCCTCGCCGGGCTGGCCGGCGGCGCGGGCGACCGGCTCGGCGGACGCGAACCGCTGCAGCGCCTCGGCGTGGCGCTGCAGCGCCACCAAGCTCTCGCCGAGGTTGCCCTCGGTGATCGCGCGGTGCAGGTGTCCTTCGGGCAAGATCCGCTCCTGCAGCCGCAGCGCCTCGCCGTAGGCCGGCACCGCCCCGGCGAAGTCGCCCCGCCAGTGGAGCACCGCCCCGAGGTTGACCAGCGCGGCGGCCAGATCGGGGTGGTCGGCCGGCAGCACCTGGCGGTAGATCGCCAGCGCCCGGCGGGCGTGGTGCTCGGCGCGACCGAGCTCGCCCGCCGCGCTCGCCTGGCCCATCAGCGACGAGTGGGCCCGCCCGCACTCGACGCAGACCGAGCCGTAGGTGTCGGTCCAGATCGCCAGCGCCTCGTCGAGCAGCTCGCGCGCCCGCGCCGGATCGGTCTGTAGCAGCAACGCCCCGAGGTCGTGGGCCACGCGGGCCCGCTGCGGGTGCCGCGGCGACAGGTGCTGCGCGCACAGCTGCTGCGCCTCGGCGAAGCGCGCCAGCGCCTCGTCGTGGCGGCCGAGGGCGCCGAGCGCGTTGGCCAGGCTCTGCAGCGTGCGGATCGACTCGAGCAGCGGGCCGCCGCTGAAGCGCAGCCGCTCGTGGGCCTCGCGGTGGAGCCGGACCGCCTCGGCGGGGCGCCCCTCGGCCACGGCCGCGACCCCGAGCGCGTTGAGCAGGGTGGCCCGGCGCGGCCCGCTGTCGCCGATCCGGTCGAGCAGCGCCTGGGCCCGGCGGGCCCGCTCGCGCAGGCGCTCGGGGTCGACGTGCAGGCGCGCCGCCACCGTGGCCAGCGCGACCCATCCGCTCGCCGTGGTGTCGTCGAGCCCGTGCGCCTCGGCGACGTCGATCGCCGCGAGCAGGTCGCTCTCGGCCGCCGCGATCTCGCCGTCCTCGGCCCGCATGCGCCCGACCGTCAACGACGCGTCGGCCAAAAGCCCCGGGTCGCCGACCGCCTGCGCCCGCGCCCGCACCTGCTCCGCCAGCCGCAGCGCCTCGCGCCGCTCGCCGGCGGCCGCCTGGGCCCGAGCGGCGATCAGCGCCCGCCGCAGGGCGTCGACGAGACCTGTCTCCTCGGACATGTCTTCGAAATCACCCGCGGTGCGACAGCCGTCGATCGCCGGCAACGCCTCGACCACGCCCATCGCCTGCTCCGCGTCCGCGCCGCCGGCGAACGCCAGCAGCTCGGCCGCGCGGCCGAGCGCCTGGGCCGCGCGCTCCAGGCACGCGACCTGCCGGTGGACCCGCGCCGCCGTGTCCGCGGACAGCTCGGCCGTCGCCTCGCAGGCCCGCAGGCGCGCGGCTCGCCACGCGTCGGCGTACTCGTCGAGCGCCGCCGTGACGCGCCGGCCGAGCGCGCGCGCGTACTCGCCGGGCGCGGCGAAGCTGGCGGCCAGCGCCTCGCGCTGCGGAGCCCCCCACGCGCCGTCGATGCCCCGCGTCGCCGCCGCGCACGAGGCCGCCCGCGGCCCCTCGCCCTCGGACGCCATCAGGCCGGCGAACCCGCCCGTCACCAGCAGCACCACCGCCACCGCCACGCCCCGCCACCAGCGCGCCGGGTCGCGCTCGAGCGCGGCGACCAGCGGCTCGAACGTCGCGTAGCGCTGCGAGGCCGCCGGCGCCAACCCGCGCGCCAGGGCCCGGTCGATCCGCCGCGGCACCTCGCGCCGGCGCGGCCGCGTCGCCGTCGGGTCGCTGCGGTACTCCGGGCGCTGCCCGTGCAGCGCCTCGTACAGCGACACGCAGAAGCTGTAGATGTCGCTGCGGACGTCGGGCGGTCGACCGGCGCGCTGCTCCGGCGCCATGTAAGCGGGCGTGCCGACCACCGCCCCGGTCCGCGTCAGCGGCGAATCGAGCGACGGCGAGGCGATCGGCGTGGCGGCCGGCGGCGCCTCGCCGGCGACGTCGACGGCGACGCCGGTCGGGCGGGCCAGGCCGAAGTCGACCACGTACACGCGGCCGTCGTCGCCGACCAGCACGTTGTCGGCCTTGAAGTCGCGGTGGACCAGGCCGGCCGCGTGGGCCGCCTGCAGCCCGCGGGCCGCGGCCACGTACTTGGCGACCGTCTCCCGCCACGGCCGCGGCTGCTCGCGCTGCCACGCGCGCAACGTCTGCCCGTGGATCCGCGCCATCACGATGAAGATCTGGCCGCGGAATTTCCCGATCTCGTGGATCTCCACCACGTTGGGGTGACGGACCTGCGCCAGCAGCCTGGCCTCGCGCAACAGCCGGCTCTCGAACGACCCCGGCCCGTCGACGCGCGCCAGCTTGATCGCCACCTCGCGCCCGAGCATCGGGTCGTGCGCGGCATAGACCGTCCCCATGCCGCCGGCGCCGATCCGGCCGATCACGCGGTAGCGGCCGATCGTCCGCGGCTCGTCCTCCTCGGGCGGCGGCTCGACGAGCGACGGCGCCTCGACGTCGACCGTGTCGCGGTCGACGAGCGGCTTGCTCTCGCGGGTGGTGTCCTCCACGTCACCGCCTCGAAGCGTGCGATTCTCCTGCAGAGAGCCGGTAACACGGGGCCCGCGGCGTGACAAGGGCCTCGCGAGGGCGGTATCACGCGAATGGTCTTGCGCCCCCGGCGGGCACGCCGTGGACGCCGCGCGGTAGCCCGGCCCCGCGCACTTGCTATAGAGTCCCGCCGCGATGGCGAACTACACATCGACGATTCCCGTGCTCTTCACCGAGGCGACCGACAGCTCCGGCTATGTGCTCTTGCTCGAGTCCGACGCCGCGGCCGCGTCGCCGCCGCAGATGAACCCGCGCGACGAGGTGACCGCCACCACCACCGCCAGCTCGGTCCAGTGCACCGTCGACTCGTCGAACGGCGCCCCCGAGGTCACCGGCGTCACCGCCATCCCGATCGGCAGCGCGCCGTCGGTCTCGTTCACCGGCAGCGCCGGGGTGTACACCGCCACGTTCCCGGCCACGCTGACCACCGACTACTCGTGGCGCATCGAGGTCACGATCGACGCCGAGCCGCGGTTCGGCAAGCGGATCGTGCTCGACCCGATCCTCATCATCCGCAAGACCAATTGAGCCCCCGTCCGGTCGACCCGGACCGCGCACGAGACGCGAATCACCCTGCGCTGATTCGCGTCTCGTGCGATTCAATTTATCATACATGTCCCTCCGGACATATTCGCAATCGCGGTTCGAGCCTCACGGCGCGTGCGCGGCCAGCCACGCGTCGAGGGCGGCGACGCGGGCCGCACCGGCCTCGCCGCGGCCGGCGTGGAACGCCCGCGCCTCGCTCGCCAGCTCGCGCGCGCGAGCCCGGCCGGCCGGGTCGGCCCACTCGAGCTCGGCCAGCAGCGCGGCCGCCCGCGCGCGATGAAACCGCGGCAGCGCGTCGATCTGCCGCTCCGCCAGGCGCGCGAACACCTCGTGCGCGCGGCCCAGCAGCGCCCGCGCGGCCTCCCGGTCGCCGCGGCCGAGCTCCGCCTCGCCCTTCACCAGCCAGGCCTCGGCGCGCTGCAGCTCGAGCCAGGGCCGCTCGGCGGTGGCGTACGGCGCCCACAATGCGGAGGCTCGCTCGCCGGCCGCGATCGCCGGCGCGAACTCGCCGCCGAGCAGCGCGACGTGGGCCCGCGCGAGCTGCCGGCGCGCCGCGAGGTCGGCCCGGTCGATCTCGGCCTGCGGCGCCCCGGCGTCGCAGGTCTCCGCCTCGGCGTAGCGCGCCAGGGCGGCGGCGACGTCGCCGCGCTCGCGGGCGATGCCGCCGCGCAGGAGGCCACAATCGGCGCACGACGGGCCGAGCCGCGCGCTCGGGGCGAACACGCGGGCGTAGCCGGCGCAGGCGTCGGCGAGCTGCGCGTCGGCCTCCGTCAAGTCGAGCGCGGTGCGGCCGCGGTACAGGCGGAGGCCGAGCAGGTCGGGGTGGTCCTCGCCGAGCAGCTCGCGGAGGATCGCCTCGGCCCGCGTGAACCCGTCGCGCCGGCGCGCCGGATCGTCGGCGAGGACCGCGGACCCGCGCAGGAAGTTGGCCGACTCGAACGGGTCGGCGTCGACCACCGACGCGAGATCGGCGGTCGCCTCGGCGATGGTCGCCCGCGCCGTCGCCAGGTCGCCGGCCGCCACGTGCACGTAGGCGAGGTTGGCCAACAGACGGCGGCGGGCGAACGCGTGCGGGCCCTGGCGATCGACCAGCACCTGCGCCACCGGCACGTCGGCGAGGATCACCTCCGGCCGCTCGTCACCGGTCTGCGCCCGCGCGTAGACGAGGCGGGCGACCACCTCGGCGGCCGTCGGCTCGTCGCCGGCCGCCAGCGCGTCGGCGAGGGCGAGCCGCAGCGCGCTCACGGCCTCGGGCCAGGCGCTGCGGACCATGGCCACCCGCGCCGCGGCCAGGCGCGCCTGCCCGATTAGCCCGCGCGCCGCGAGCGCCTCGGCGTCGGCCTGCGCCCCGGCGATCTCGCGCGCCGCGTCGTCGAGGCGACCGGCGTCGGCGAGCGTGCGCGCGCCGTCGAGGCGCTGCTCGACCGCCGCCGCCTCGCGCGCGCGCTTCGGGTCGCGGGCGGGCGCGGCCAGCAGCGCATCCACCCTGGCGCAGTCGGCGATCGCCGGCAAGCCGGCCACCGCGCGGACGACGTCGTCGCCGGGCCGGGCGGCGCGGGCCAACCGCACGGCCCCCTCGAAGGCGCTGCGGCGGCGGTCGAGGCAGCGGCGGCGGAGCTCGTGGACCGCCTCCGAATCGTCGCCGCGGCGGTGGTCGAGGCAGGCCTCGCGGCGCGCGTCCGACCACGCGTCGGCGTAGCGCTGCAGCCCCTCGCTCACCCGCGCGCGCTGCCCCGGCGCGCGCACGACCTCGGCCAGCGAGCTCGCCAGCCCCGCCTCGACCTCGTCGTTCCACAGCTCGGTCAGCCCTGCCTCCGCGCCGCTGCAGGCCGCCTCGCCGGTCGGCGCCACCCACGTCAGCGCCGCCGCGGCCGCGCCCCCGCCGAGCGCGACCAGGCCCCCGCGAGCAGCCACCGCCGGCGCCGCGCCCCGCGGTCGTGCGTGAGGTCGGCGAGCAGCCGCTCGACGCTCGCCGGCCGGTCCGCCGGCGCGTAGGCCAGGCCGCGCCGCAGCTGCTCGAACATCGCCCGCGGCACCGGGCTCGCCGCCGGCGGCTCGGCGACTTTGCCCGCGCGCATGTCGGCGAGCAGCGTCCCCAGGTCGTCGGCGCGGAACGGGCGGCGGCCGTAGAGCGCCTCGTACAGCGCCACGCAGAACGCGAACAGGTCGCTGCGCGCGTCGGCGCGGCCGCCCTCGAACTGCTCCGGCGACATGTACGCCGGCGTCCCGAGCAGCGCCCCGCTCTGCGTCAGCGGCACCGCGAACGCGCCGGGTGCCGTCGCCGCCGGGTCCTTCGCTGCCGCAGCCTCTTCGCCGCCGAGCTGCCGCGCCAGCCCGAAGTCGGCGACCCGCGCCCGCCCGTCGCCGCCGATCAGCACGTTGTCGGGCTTGAAGTCGCGGTGCACGATCCCCGCCGCGTGCGCCGCCGCCAGCCCGCGCCCGGCCTCGACGAACACCCGCACGATCGTCCGCCACGGCCGCGGCCCGGCCTCCAGCCACGCGCGCAGCGTCTGGCCCGCGACCAGCTCCATCGCCAGGAACACCTGCCCCTCGTGCACGCCGACGTCGTGGATCTGCACCACGTTCGGGTGTGACAGCCGGGCGAGCGCCTGGGCCTCGCGCAGCAGGCGGACGCTGGACTCGGGCCCGGCGGCCAGCAGCTTGAGCGCGACGCGGCGGTCGAGCTCCGGGTCGTAGGCCGCCAGCACCACCCCCATGCCGCCGGCGCCGAGCCGGTCGATCACCACATAGCGGCCGACGCGGCCCGACGTCGGCACCGCGCGCTGCATCCCCGCGTCGCTGGCCTGCGCCGTGCGGTTCGAGGCCTCGGTATCGGCGATCGGCGACGGCGCCCCGCCGGGCGACGGCGTCGCCGGGCTGCGGCGCTCGCCGGTGCGGGTGATGTCGACGTGGGCGCTCACGATCCGACCTGCACTTTCAGACATCTCCGGGCACGCGCCAGGTCGTCCACTCGTGCGCCGTCGCCTGCATCTCCGCCGTGCAGGCCGGCAGGGTGCAATGGGCCGCCACATCGGCGAGCGTCGCCAGCCGCGGGTTGCTCAGGCAGAGCGCGCCGTCCTCGTCCCACAGCGCCTCGACGTCGGACCACGAAGGCGGTTCGTGGGGGGCCAGCGTCTCCGCCAGGTTCTGCCAGTCGAGCGCCGTGCCGTCGGCCGTGAACGAGGTGCCGTCGCCGCAGTAGTCGGCGGTGATCATGCGGATCGTCGCCTGGCGCTGGCGCGGCGACGCCGGCGCGCTCTGCCCCGGGAAGTTCTGATTGGGGCCGTAGCCCATCTGCTTCATCTTGAAGACCGCGTTGCCGCGGCAGGCGATCGTGATCCAGTCCGGGCTCACCGTGACCTGCTTGCTGCCCTCCTCGTAGAGCTCGCCGCGGATGATGGTCGTGGCGACCACGTCCGGGCCGTCGTCCTGGAAGTCCGGGCACACCGAGTAGAGCTCGGTGTAATTGGCCGAATGGTGGTAGGCGAGGGCGTAGCCGGAGATCGGCGGGGCCGCTTCGACATACGAATCGAGCTCGCCCTCGCGCTTGAGGATCTCGATGTCGAGCTCCTCGGCGGGCTCGGCGATGTACAGCTTGATCGTCCACCCGACCAGCTCGTCGCCCACGGCCAGCGGCGTGTCGGCCATGAGGTCCCACGCCGCCAGCTCGTCGCCCACCGTGCGCAGCGCGTACAGGGTGCCGAGCGGGTCCTCGACCCCGAGCACCCGGACACCGGCCTCGTTGGGCTCGCCGAGCAGGTTGAGCGTGTCGATCGGGTACAGGTTGGCGTGCGCCGAATTCGAGCCGTTCCCCCCGCAGTTGGGGCAGCCGGTGTCGCGGAACTCCGGCTCGCCGTCCTCCTCGCCGGCACAAGCCCCGCCGATCGCCATCACCCCGAGCGAACAAACAACCGTAAGCATACGCATGTTCACGACTCCGCCTCCTCTTCGCCGTCGCGCTCGCCGCCGTGCCTGTACTTTCGGACAGTTCAGGGCGCCTTGTAGGTCGTCCACTCGTGGGGCACCGTCGCCGCCATCTGCGGCGTGCAGAGCGGCAGGTTGCACAGGTTCTGGACCACGCCCAGCGTCGTGTATCGCGGGTTGCTGAGGCAGATCGCGCCGTCTTCGTTCCACAGCGCCTCGACGTCCGCCCACGCCGACCCGTACGCCGACGTCACCGTCCCCGCGTCGTTCTCCCAGCCGACGTGGGTGCCGGTGAGGGTGAACGAGTGGCCGCCGCCGCAGTAATCGGCGGTGATCATGCGGATCGTCGCCTGGCGGTTCTCCAGCGGCGCGGGGTCGGTCAGCCCGGGGAAGTCCAGGTCGGGGCTGTAGCCGAGCAGCTTCATCTTGAACACCGCGTTCTCCTCGCAGGCGATCGTGATCCACTCGCCGTTCACGGTGATGTCCTTCGTCTCGTCGTCGTACAGCTCGCCGCGGACGATGGTCGCCTTGATCACGTCGTCCCCGTCCTCCTCCGGGTCCGGGCAGATCGAGTACAGCTCGCCGGGATTGTCCGGGTTGTGGTACGCGAGCACGTAGGCCGACACGTCGGGGCCGTCCGTCGCCCACGACTCGAGCATGTCGTGGTCGACGACCTCGATGTCGATCGTCCCCGCCTTCTCCTCGTGCAGCTTGATCGTCCAGCCGACGAGGTCCTCGCCCACGGCCACGAACGTGTCGGTCGCGGTGTCCCACGCCGCCAGCTCCTGTCCCGCGGTGCGCAGCGCGTACGTGGTGCCGACCGGGCTCTTGATCCCCGTCACCGTGACGCCCGCGTCGTTGGGCCACCCGTACAGGTTGAGCTGGTCGATCGGATAGCCGTTGGCGTTGGCCGAATTCGAGCCGTTCCCCCCGCAGTTGGGGCACGCCGTGTCGCGGTACTCGAGCTCGTCGTCGCTCTCGGGCGCGCTCGGACAAGCCGCGGCCGTCATCCCGATCGAACAAATCACCGTAATCATACGCATTTTCATGAAATCCATCTCCGTCGTGAGCCTCGACGGACCTGAGAGCACCGCTCGTTCCACCCGCACTTCCTCAGTCGATCTCCGAGCTTACGCGCGACCGGGCGGATTTGCCCTGGTTGACCCCGCGAGGGCGCATGAGACAACATCGCGGTTGTCCCCGGGGACACCGGGTTGTCCCATGGTATCGCGCCAGCGCCCCGACGACGATGTGACACTGGAGCGCTCGCGCACGGCCGAGGTCGCGCCCGAACGGAGTTCCACCGGCGCCGCCCGGCTGGCGCTCGTCCACCCGCCCGAGCTCCGGCGCAGCATCGACCTCGGCTCCGGGACGATCACCCTCGGCCGCCAGCCGCCGGGTCCGAACGGCCTCGCCCTCGCCCACCCGACCCTGTCGCGGGTCCACGCCGAGCTCCGCTTCGACCGCGGCGCCCACTGGCTGCGCGACCTGCAGTCGCGCAACGGCACCTGTCTGCAAGGACAGGCGATAAGCGAGCTGCCGCGCGCCCTCAATCACGGCGCGGTCATCCGCATAGGCGACGTCCTGCTGGTGTACGAGGCGGCCCAGGACCCGCGCGGGCGCGTCGATCCGCCCGAGGTCGATCGCGCCGCGATCCCGGGCGACTCGCTGGCGATCGCGGCGCTGCGCAGCGCTGTGCTGCGGGTCGCCGGCCAGCGCAGCCCGGCGCTGGTGATCGGCGAGACCGGCACCGGGAAGGAGCGGATCGCCGCCGAGCTCCACCGGCTCAGCAAGCGCCGCGGCGAGCTGATCGTGGCCAACTGCGCCGCCCTCAGCCCGACGTTGATCGAGAGCCAGCTGTTCGGCCACGACCGCGGGGCGTTCACCGGCGCCAGCCAGCGCGCCAGCGGCCTGTTCCGCGCCGCCGAGGGCGGCACCCTCGTGCTCGACGAGCTCGGCGAGCTGCCGCTCGAGCTCCAGCCCAAGCTGCTGCGCGCGATCGAGTACGGCGAGGTCATCCCGGTCGGCTCGTCGCGGGCCCAGAACGTCGACGTGCGGGTCGTCGGCGTCACCAACCGCGACCTCGGCCGCGAGGTCGAGGCCGGCCGGTTCCGCCGCGACCTCTACGCCCGCCTCGCCCTCGCCGAGCTGCGCGTGCCGCCCCTGCGCGAGCGCCGGGCCGACCTGCTCGACTGGCTCGACCGCCTGTTCGCCCCCGGGCCCGGCACCTTCGCCGCCGCGCTGTCGACCAGCGCCGCCGAGGCCGTGCTGCTCCACGCCTGGCCCGAGAACCTCCGCGGCCTGCACCGCCTGGTGATGGACTGCGGCAGCCTGACCGCCCCGATCCGCCCCGGCCAGCTGCCGGCGTGGCTGAGCGCCCCGACGCCCGCCGCCTCACCGCCCCCGCCGCCGAGCGCAGCCGACGAGCCTGCGCCCGCCGTCAGGGAGACCCGCCACTATCGCCCCCGCCCGCCGCGCGAGGAGCTGCTGCGCGTGCTCGAGGAGCACGAGTGGAGCATCCGCGCGACCGCCCGCCACTACGAGCGCGACCGCAAGCAGATCAGCCGGTGGATCGAGTTCTACACGATCGCCCTGCCGAGCCGCGACTGAGGCGAATCACGGCATGACCTTTCAAACATGGCTTACGAGTCATGTCCTGAAGCACACCTCGCGCGCCTCCTCGCCGCTCGCCCCGCGCCCGTGATACCCTGCCCGCGATGGCCCCGACCGCCCCGCCGCGCCTGCCGGTCCTCGCGGTCGGCGTGATCGGCCACGTGCAGGACGGCAAGACCCATCTCGCCGCCGCGCTCACCCGCATCACCGCCGGTGGGCCGCGCGTCTACGGGGAAGTGCTCGACGACTGGGAGCACATGCCCTTTGCAGCCTGTCCGAAACGACCTGCATGGACCCGAGCGGCACGCGCTCGGCGTCATGGCCGTACAACCAGGCGAAGCTGGCGAGCGACAGCCGCCGCAACACGCGATCGCGGGCCCACGACCGCCCTCCCGGTCGTTCCTCACAGGTTGGAGGCGACGCGCAGGAACAGCCGGACGAACTCGGCGCGATCCTTGGCCTCGGACAGCGCCTCGAGGATCTTCGCGATGATGAGGCGCTCGATCCGCGAGGAGCTCGGCAATAGACCGGCGCGTCGCAGAGTCTCCCCGTCTCCGCATGTCGTTCGCGGCCCGACTCTTCCTCGCCGGCGCCATCCTCTCGCCCGCGTGCGCCGGCCGCTCCCCCGCCGCGCCGCTCACCCAGGCCGCGCTGCGGGCCGCGCTCGATCGCCACACCTGCGCGCGCTGGGAGCCGGAGGTGCGGCAGTGGAGCTTGCTCCTCTTCGATGCGACCTGCGAGCCCGCGCCGGCGTCCGGGGGCCTTGAGGCCCTCGTCCGGGCTGCCGCCCGTCGCCTGCGCCCGCTGGCGATCCTCGCCGAACCCGCCTACGACCACTTCTACCGGCGCAGCGGCGACCCAGCCTCGCGGTCCCCCGGCGCAGTCGAGCACCTCGCCGACGCCGCCGTGTGGTCCGACCGCCTGCTCTCCGACGCCGCCTGGCGGGCGCTGGACCGCGAGCTCGCCGCCCGCGGCCTCGTCTGCGTCGATTGCCCGCGTCCCGACGAGCCCCCATCGATCACGTTTCGCTGGGCCGAGTTCTTCCCCTACCTCGCGGCCTACGTCTGGCCGGTCCAATTCTCAAAAGACGCGCCCGTCGAGATCTTCACCTGCACCGCCATCCACGGGGCCGCGGCCTTGCCCCCCGATCCGCTCCTGTCGCAGGCCGGCCGGCTCGCGGCGTTCGCCGTCGCGGACGACGAGACCGCCGCGAGCCGGCTGCGCGCGCTCGCCGGCCAGGGCTCGCTCGCCGAGGTCTCGCGGTCGATACGAGACTACCTCGATTCGCCGGCCGGTCGCCGAATCGCCTGCGCGGCGCTCGCGGACGTCGCCTGGTTCACCGGCCTGCGCGTCTCGGACTGTTGACGCGAGCGTATTCATCCCGGCGACCCGCGGTCACCCGTCTCGAGGAGCTCGAAGGGTCGACGGGGTCGAATCATTCCAGCTCGCCGACGGCCTCGAGAGCATGGGCCACGCGCCGGCCCCTCCCCCGCGAGCTCGGCGACCTGGGCCGCCCGCCGAGCCCGCGGGCGTCGGGCGCCGCCCGGACCGGGACGGGCTCACCCTTCCGGCGCGCCGACCACGTTCTTCAGCGCCCAGCCCGTCATGTCGGAGTACGTATAGGGCCCCACCAGCCCGCCGACGAACGTCACCGCGTGCGTCTCGGGGTCGACCACGCGCGCCCCGTTGGCCTCGGTATCGACCATCCACACCTGCCCGTCGACGTCCACGCTGATCCCCGCCGGGTACTTCAGGTTCACCAGCATCGACGCGTCGATCAATCGACCGCTCCGCCGTAGATGCCGAACCCGCCGTCGACCCCGGGCAGCGTCGTCGACGCCACGATCGTCCCGTCCGCCCCGCGCAGCAGGTACACCGTCGCGTTGCCGAGCGCGTCGGGAGCGCTGGTCCACACCTCCGGGTCGACGTGCGCCGTGCAACCGTCGCGGTCGATCACCGGCGTGCCCGACGTCCAGGCCGCCGGGCGCGACGCGAACCGCAGCGGCGTGTTCCACACCACACATTCGTCCTGCCCCCACGGCAGCACGTCGCTCGCCCCCAACGACGTCTCGATCGTCCCGCTGTCGTCGTGGTCGACGCAATCGGCGGCGCGGGCCACGATCTTGGTGATGCTGCCCGCGCGGTTGACCACCGCCACGTCCCCGCGCAGGTTAACCGACGTGCGCGAAGGGTCAGGTCCGACCTCCGGGCCCGTGCGGTAGCGAGATTGTTCCGCCGGCGCTGCGCTGCCGTGTGAACCGCCTCTTCCTGGCGGCGGGCGCTCAGTCGTTCACGCCCAGCTCCACGGATCCGATTGCCTCGGCACTGCCGTCGTCGGCGCGGACCTTGACATAGTAGCGGCCCGGGGGCAGGTCGGCCGGCAGCGTGAGGGTGGCCTGCGCCGCGCCGTCGACCAGCGAGGCCTCGGCGCCGAGGACGACCTTGTCGTTGGCGACCTCGTAGTTGGCAGCGATCACGGCGTCGCGCTGGGGATCGTCGTCGGGCGGGACAGGGACGAGCTCGCCGAGGATTTTCGAGCGCACGGTCTCCAGGGTGACGTGCGCCTGGCCGTCGGCGAGGCCCGATGCGAGGATGTCGACCTCGACGCTGCCACCCGGCGCGGCGGTGGCGGGAGCGACGCTGACGGTGGCCGGCGCCGGGTAGCCGATGATCAGCGCCGGGTCGCCGAACAGGGTGTAGAGGTGCAGGTGGCTGCGACGCAGCGCGTCCATGTCGGCGTCGGACAGCGAGAGGCCGAACGCATTGTCGATCTGGGCGCGGAAGCCGTCGACCTGGGTCATGACGCGCTGCTTCGCGCGCATGAACGCCTCGCCGACGGTGGCCGGACGCTCGGCGGTCATGACGAGGCCGAGCTCCCGGATGAAGATGGTGTTGGGGTAGACGTACGAGGTCTCGGTCGAGGAGAGCACGGCGACCGGGCCGTTGGCAGAGGCGAGCAAGGCGGCGGCGACGCTGTCGCCCGCGCCGGCGAAGGAGCCCATGGCGCAGGCGATCAGGGTGACGATCGGGCTGCGCCCGGCGATTGCCAGGTCGGCGAGCGCGTCCGCGTCGAGCAGCGGGTGGAGCTGGCCGTTCCACTCGAGCGGGGGGAAGCTGGTGGCGCTGCCGTGGCCGATGTAGGTCACCATCAACGAGCCCTCGAGGAATCGCTCGACGACCTTGTCGCTGAACTGCTCGGGGACGTAGACGTAGGGCGAGCTCTGTAGGCCGTACGTCATCGTGATGTCGAAGTCGTAGGGGATCTCGTCGAGCGCGGTATTGACGAGCTTCTCGACCAGGCTGTCGACCAGGGCGCCCTGGCCGAGAGCGCTGGCGAACATGTTGATGCGCCGATTGTGTGGACCGAGGCTGCGGACTTGCTCGTGGCGAATGGTCTTGTCCAGCGCGGCCGTGACTGCGGCGGGGTCGTTGGTGGCGATCCGGCCGACCGCGAGGTCGGTGAGGTCGTCGTCGTCGAGGTCGGCATAGAGGTGGTCGGTGGGGATCGCCATCGGCGGCTCGATCTCCAGCACCTGGACGACCTCGCCGAGCGGGACGGTGCCGGCGTCGACCGAGCCGCCCGGCTCGGCGTCGCCGACGAGCAGGACGAACAGCGGCCGCTCGGGGTCGCGCGCGGCGTGGTAACCCCGCAGGCGCTCGCGGATCGCCTCCACCGGGTCGCCGCCGTCGGCCAGGATCTCGCTCATGCGCAGGAGCGCGACGGTGTGCCCGCCGGCGCTCCGGTGCTCGCCGAAGCCGGCGGCGGCGTCGGCCAGCGGATCGGCGGCGATGATGACGTAGTCGACCGGCGGCGGGCCGACCTCGCCGGTGGTCGGCTCACCGGTGGTCGGGACCACGGTGGTGTCGGAGGTCGAGGTCGAGGTCGAAGTCGAAGTACCGACTGCATCGTCGGTAGTGCTGTCGCTGAGAGTCCCGAGGCCCTCGGTGACGGCGGGACTGCAGGCCGCGAGAGCCACGAGCAGCGACGACACGACCGATACCAGCGCCGACTTGATCATTGGTAGATCCTTTCTTATCAAGCGCGGTCTCCCGCGCGGAGATTGACAGGACCCCCGTTCAAACCGTGCGGGCGGATCTCCCGCACACGGCTTACGGGTGGTCTCTCGGGCCGTCGCATTACGCGGCCTCCGGGTACTTCACGGTGCCACGCAGGCGGTGGAGACCGTGGTTGTGGAAGAAGGTGCGAGTCCAGACTTCGGCTTCACCCGCGTGAAGATGCCGGCCCTTACGCTTCACCATGAAGCTGTGGAGCCGCTGCCACACGGAGGTGTCGATTTGGTTGAACTTCGCATATGCATTCCCTGTGCGGAAGTAGTTGCCCCAGCCGCGCAGCACCGGGTCGATGTCGCGGATGATCACCCGCACATCCTTGACTCCGTTGCGGTTACGACCGGTCAGTTCCTTCACGCGCTGCCGCACCCGCGTCATGCTGCGCGCCGAGGGCCAGCGCTGGAGGAAGTACACCCTGCGGTGTTCTCTCTCCCAGATCGGCCCAGACATGCGCTTGCGCAGGTGACAGCCGAGGAAGTCGAAGCCTTGCCGTCCCCAGCGCAGCTCGACTCGCCTCGTCTTCTCGGGATGCAGCTCCAGCCGTCGCAGGATCTCGCGGACCCTGCTCTCGGCTCCCTCGCACGCCTTCCTGGTCCTGCACAGGATCACGAAGTCGTCGCAGTCGCGCACGAGCTCGCCCAGGTGGGCGTGCCGTCGTCGCCACAGCTTGTCGAGGACAGCGAGGTCGATGTTCGACAGCAGCGGCGAGATCACGCCGCCCTGGGGTGTCCCCGAGAGCATCGCCGTCACTTCGCCGTCTTCCATCACGCCGGCTTCGAGCCACTGCCGCACCAGCTCGAGGACCCTTCGATCCGAGATCCGCATCTCGACGAGCTTTATCAGTCGCTCGTGATCGATGCTGCCGAAGTAGTCGCGGATGTCGGCGTCGAGCACGTGGTTTCCACCGCGTGCTCCCAGGACGCGCAGGCGCTCGAGCGCCTGCGTCGCGCTGCGCTTCGGCCGAAAGCCGTACGAGCACGGAAGGAAGTCCGCCTCGAAGATCGGCTCCAGCACCAGCTTCGCCGCCATCTGCACCACTCGGTCCCGGACTGTCGGGATCCCCAGCGGCCGCTCCTTCCCGTCCGCCTTCGGGATGTACCGCCGCATGACCGCGCTCGGTCGGTATGTCCCCGCCTTGAGGTCGTCGGCGATCGCTTCGAGGAAGCGATCGACGCCGAGCTCTTCCACCTCGGCCAGCGTCTGGGTATCGACGCCCGCTGACCCCCTGTTCCTCTTCACCCGCTTCCACGCTTCTTCCAGGACGTCACGCCTGAAGATGCGGTCGTACAGCGCATGGAAGCGTCTACCCGGTTGCCGCTTGGCTGCGGCCCACAGTCGGCGTCGAAGTTCTCGCACTTTGTCACGCGGCCTGCGCCGCATGGGGTTGTTGGGACCTGTCCTGCAGGCCATGCCCTCGCGCTTACCTTCTTCTCCGACACGACCACCCCAGGGGCCCTTCCCTCCGACGGCGTTGTTCTGCGCCGCCATCGCCGGTACTACGACCCCCTCGGACTCCCGCTGCACAGCGCTCGACTTCGCCTTCGGCTGATACGAGCCGCCTTGCCCCGACATGGGCCGTGCAGACGGGCCTCTCCTGTTCCGCATCGCTCCTTGAACGCGTGCTGCGCCCCGTACCCCGGGAGGATCCACCGCGCTTTCTGATCCGGATGACTGCGCGGTGGACGTGGCCTTCACCGTGACATGAGCGGCTCGGCTCCTCCATTGTTTCTCTGTCGAGGCTGCAGGCTTCACTTGATGTTGCGGCCCGCGTTCTTGCTCCCTCCGTAGAGGCTCTTGACGCCCCGCTCGGGCCGCGAGGATCTCTCCTCGCACCTGGGGCCTGCTACCGGGCGCTCCGGCGCCTACCCGGGCGGGACTCTCACCCGCTGGAACGGTGCAGCATGACGCGGCCGAGCCGCCCCCTTCGGGGTCGCGCTCGTCCGCGTCGTCAGGACGCACCATGCGCGCAGTCTAGCAAGGGGTCTGTGATGACCAGGGGGAGCGCGCGCGGGAGCATGAGAGCGGACTCACCCGTGTTGCAGGCGCCCGCGGTCCGCGGGTCAGGCCGTCCGCAGGAAGAACAGGCCGTCGGCACTGCTCGGCATCAGCACGAAGCCTCTGAGCGCGGGCACATAGGCGATCTTGCCATTGAGCCCGCCCGCGCTGGTGGCCGGCAACACGAAGCTGGCGATCTCCATGTCCCAAGTCGTGCCGTCGCTCGGCGTGATCCAGTACATGCGGCCCGGCCCGATGTTCGCGCGGCCGTCGTAGAACAGAAACTTGTCATTGACGGTGTCGTAGTCCATGCCGGCCCACCCCGGCTTGTCGGCCTCGAATTGCGCGTAGGCCTCGCTCGAGGCCGGGCTGAAGCTGATGGCCTCGCGCGTGGTGCCGCTCAGGAGGAGGCGTGAGGCGTTCACCTGGAGCGTGCCGGCGGCGAAGCCGTCTGCCCACTGCATGCAGAAGAGCTGGTCGCGCGCGGAGTCGTAGGCGACCGGGGTGCGGACGTTGATTGAAGCCGCGCCGGTGATCCCAGGATTGCTCCAGGCCTTGGTGGCCGGATCGAAGCGGCGGAATCCGGTGGTCCAGATGCCGCCCAGGCCGTCACGCACCTGGCCGAAGCCTCCGTTGTCCAGGATTGACGGCCAGGTGCCGGCCGCATCCCAGGTGTTGGTGTCGGGATCGAAGCCGTCGACCGTGAAGTAATGGTGAGCGTTGGGCCACGTGCCACGGCAGCCGATCATCATCAGTCGATTCAGCTGGGGCACCCAGAAGTTGTGCCTGTACGTGTGGCGCGAGCTGGGCAGTCCATCGGCGTTGTAGGGCTGGTCGACCAGCACATCTTCCGCCGCCGAAGGCGCATGGCGTAGCACCCAGACGGGCGCGTCATCCATCAGGTTGATGCTCGTGACCCTGTTGTCGGAGCTGTCGCTGTGCCCGCCGCAGCACAGGCAGAACAGCTCGCTGGTGTCCTGGCGGAGCGCGAAGCTGCTGAAGGCATCGATGGCAGCGCCGCCTGCTCCCGAGGTGCCGGGGATCGGAATCCACTCGTTGAGCGGCGCGCCCTCGAGCCATGCGGGCGTCCGGCCCGGCAGGGCGCCGGTGCTGCCCTCGCTGTCGGTGCTGCCGGTGCTGCCGGTGCTGCCGTCGGAGCTGGTGGGAACGCCGGAGCTGCTGCTGCCGTCCGAGCCAGTGCTGCCATCGGGGCCGCTGCTGCCATCGGTGCCGCTGCTGCCATCGGTGCCGCTGCTGCCACCGGTGCCGCTGCTGCCTCCGGTGCCGCTGCTGCCGCCGGTGCCGCTGCTGCCGCCGGAGGATCCTCCGCCACAGTTCAGCCCCGGGAGGGCCAGGAGGAGCCCTGCTGCGCTAACGAAGGTTCGTCGTGTGGTATTTGCCATACGGTCCCGGATTCTAAAGAAAAACGCCAGACAAGAGCGCGCGTCGCCCGCCCCTGCCGGGCGCCGTATCTGTGTCGGAGCAACGACGCGCCGACTGCAGGAGGAGATCGCTCAACCCGTCCTGCGAGGATCTCATCCGCGCCCTCGGCCGCTGGCGGCGGGTCGGCGCTGTTCTCTGCGGCCTCGTCGACGGGCTGCAGATCGACCCCGGGATCGACGGCGAATCAGTGTCACCACCTGCTTCTGGGGACAGAGGAATGTGTAGGACGGTCTCAGCCGAGCCCGAGGTGCTCGGCCAAGGGCGGCTCGGGCAGCTCGACGGGGATGCCGTCGGGCAGGGCGTCGAGTGGACGCTGAAGGTCGCGTCGGAGTTCGGGCCGCTCCCCGCCGGAGATCGCCGCATCGACAGCTGGCGCATCGAGTTCGAGTGACCTCGGGCGCTCGCTCGATCGCCGCAGGGCCGCGCTGTCGACGTCCGGCGCGGCCCCGCGGCCGTGTCGCCCGGATCACTCCGCCTTGAAGGCCGGCATCCGGCGGCTCGCCGGTCGCGTGAAGCGCTGGCGCGGCGGCTCGATGATCCAGCGCTGGATGGGCGCCGCCCTCCACGAGCTGCAGCGCGGCTTCCACCGCATCAAGGGCAGGCGTCGTCTGGATCGTCGCGCGGTCCTTCGAAGCAGCCGTCCCGACCTCGTAGAAAGCACGGAGCGGGGGAGGCCAGCAGTTTCTTGACGGCTCCGCCCTGCTTCGGGTCCATGCTTGAGCTCCTTCCTGGCAGCGCTGATCAAGTCGTCCGAGTCTTCCGCCGCTGCGGCCCGCGTTTGCTGCTGATCGCTTCGGTGAGCGCCTGCATGATCGCGTCGTTCGGTTCCCATGTGTGCGACGCTCTGTAACGACACTCAGCGAACTCCGCTCGCCAAGCACGTTGGGTTCGGTCCGGCTCGGGGCCATCAAAGCGGCCCACCAAAGCCACAAGGAAGTCGGAGCCGACGTCATCGGCGAGGTGCTCGACGGCCGCTACCAGCTCGTCCGCCGGCTGGCCAAGGGCGGCATGGCCCACGTGTTCCTGACAAAGGACAGGACGCGCAAGTGTCACGTGGCGATCAAGACTCTGCGCCGCGAAGGTGCATCGGCGCGGCGCCGCTTCGAACTCGAGGCCCCAGGTCCTGAGCAACGTCCAGTGCGAGCACATCGTCCGCGCGATCGCGTTCGGGGAGACCGCGGACGGCCAGCTCTACCTGGTCTCGAGGACCTCGAGGGTGAGACGCTGTCGCAACGGCTCGCTCAAGGCCCGTTGCCGTGGCGCGACGTGGCACGTTTCGGCGCGCAGGTCTCGCCCGCCCTGCATGTCCTGCACGCGGCGGGCGCGATTCAGCGCGACCTGAAGCCGGACAAATCCGCGGGATGATGGGATGGTTCAGCGCCGACAGGATCTTGGCCGAGCACGGCGGCGAGCAAGCGGCGCGGGTGGCGGTCATGAAGGTGGTTCATTGCCTTGCAGCCGCGTGAGCCGATCGCGGCGGCTCACGATTCCCGCGGCCAGGTCGACCGACGATCGGACCGCGTTCGGACCCGCGGCGCGTCGAGCGACGACGCGCGGCGCACCGCTGCGCGTCGCGTGGCGAGCGACGGGGCGGCGCGATGGACCATGTCTCGAGGAGCATGTCCTCATAGACATTGAACGATGCGGTCAGCAGGCTCGGCCGGCGATAAAGGCGGCCGTGCGCAACAGGTGCAACGGAACATGTCTTCAAGAACATGTCCTAGCGGGCATAGGCGAAGGCCGCCGGCGCGGTCGGCGATAGACGGGTCACGGGCTGAAGATGGCCAGCCAGACGTCGCCGACGATGGTCTCGTCGGCCATGGTGCCGCCGGCGATGATGCGGTCGGCGGCGTCGATTGCGACGGCGTACCCGAGGTCGAGGCCGTTGCCGCCGTCGATGTCCTTGCCCCACCGCAGCTGGCCGTCGGGGGAGAACTTGCACAGGCGGATGCTCTTGGAGGTCGCGCCGTCGCCGTCGCCGATGACGACGATGTCGCCCCGGCTGTCGACGGCGACGTCGCGGGCATTGGAGCCGGTGCACTCCTGGCTCGACCACAGTGGCTCGCCGGTGGGGCCGACCTGCTGGACGCCCAGGAATTCGAAGCCCTGCGGGCCGGCGAGCACGAGGCCGGCCGCGTTGGGGGCGATCGCGTTGACGACCCCGTTGCCGGTCGGGAGCGCTTGGGCCCACAGCGGGGCGCCGTCGCCGGGCGAGAAGGCGGCCAGGAACTCGGGGAACTGGTCGCCCTCGGGTCGCGAGTAGCCGGTGACGACGGCGTCCGCGGTGACCCCGAGGCCGGGCCCGAGCGGATAGACTTTCTGATCGACGCCGAGCGGGTGACCGGCGGTCCACTTCACGGCGCCGTCGGGGGCGTAGCGGCGCGCGAACAGGGTCGAGAGCGCGTCCGCGTCTCGGCCGAATCCGGCGACCACGAGGCCGTCGCCGACGAGCGCGGCCTGCGTGAAGTATTCGTCGCCGAAGCCGCTGCTGAGGGTGTCCTCCCATTCGATGGCGCCGTCGGGCGAGAGCCGCGCGACCCACGCGTCGCGGCCGTCGCTGCCGCCGTCGAAGCCACCGGCGGCGTAGATCGCCGACTCGTCGACGGCGACGCCGAGGACGTGGCCCGTGCTGTCCGGCAGGAGCGGGTGCGAGGCGAGCGGCGTCAGCTGGGCGTCGAAGCGGGCGACCCACCGGAGGAGGCCAGGGGCCACGCCGCCGACGACGATGGTGCCGTCAGGGGCGACGGCGATGCTGCGCACCTCGTCGGTGCCGTCGGTGGGCGGTCGGTGCTCGAACAGCAGCTCGCCCGAGGGGGCGCAGTCGTTGTTGCAACCGTCGCCGTCGATGGTGTTGCCGTCGTCGCAGACCTCGCCGTCGTCGAGGTCGCCGTCAGGACAGGTGGGCGCCGGGCCGGTGGTCGTGGGAAGCGGCGCGTCGTCGGTCGAGCTGGAGGTCGCGGTCGCGGCGGTCCCGGTCGGCGACTGCTGCGTCGTGCTCATGCCGTCGGTGCCAGTCGCCTGCGGGTCGGTGGCCGTATTCGGGTCGCCGGCCGCCGGCGGACAGGCGACGCACAGGGTGAGCACGTGGAACAGCGCGGGAGAAGCATGGCGGGCGGTCGGCACGTGGAGATTCCAGGACCTGCAGGTCCGCAGCGAAACCGACCGAGATCGGACACGACGGGCTGAAGCGCCGCCAGAAAACTCACGGGTGCTGGACAGCCTGCAAGAGCGCGCGAAGTCTCGGAGCGTCCACGAGCCGGCGACCGCGGTTCCCGACCACCAGCACAATGATCACTCGGGCGTCGCCCCAGCGCTTGTTGATCGCCCGCTTCGCCGTGAACGCCGCGGCACTGGCATTCGACACGATGGTTGCCGAGGCTTGTGACCGCGACGGGGGCGTGAGCTTCGACCAGTCGACGTGCGCGAGGGACTCGGCAAGCTCGCCGTCCTCGCGCGCTCGCGCCGACGGCCTTCATCCTTCCGGCGCGCCGACCACGTTCTTGAGCGCCCACCCCGTCATGTCGGAATACGTATAGGGCCCCACCAGCCCGCCGACGAACGTCACCGCGTGCGTCTCGGGGTCGACCACGTGCGCCCCGTTGGCCTCGGTGTCGACCATCCACACCTGCCCGTCGACGTCCACGCTGATCCCCGCCGGGTACTTCAGGCCCACCAGCATCGACGCGTCGATCAATTCGACGAAGCTCGCCGAGTCCGTGTCCACGCGCAAGATCCCTTGTGACAGCGCCGCCACCCACAGCTGGCCGCTGGCGTCCTCCTGCATCCCGCGGCTCAGCGACGTGTACGCCGGCGGCAGCGCCACGCTCGTCCACGTCGCGGTGCTCGGGTCGTAGCGCTGCAGCGAGCCCTGGCCGCCGACCCACGCCCGGCCGGCGTGATCGATGGTGAAGCCGTACACCGTGAAGAACGACTGCTGCGGGTCGGGCACCGCGATCAGCTCGTGGCTCAGGTCGTCGCGACGCACGTGGACCAGCGGCCCGGTCGACCACGCCGCGCCCCAGAAGTCGTTGTTCGCGTCGACCGCTCCGCCGTAGATGCCGAACCCGCCGTCGACCCCGGGCAGCGTCGTCGACGCCACGATCGTCCCGTCCGCCCCGCGCAGCAGGTACACCGTCGCGTTGCCGAGCGCGTCGGGAGCGCTGGTCCACACCTCCGGGTCGACGTGCGCCGTGCAACCGTCGCGGTCGATCACCGGCGTGCCCGACGTCCAGGCCGCCGGGCGCGACGCGAACCGCAGCGGCGTGTTCCACACCACACATTCGTCCTGCCCCCACGGCAGCACGTCGCTCGCGCCCGACGACGTCTCGATCGTCCCGCTGCCGTCGTGGTCGACGCAATCGGCGGCGCGGGCCACGATCTTGGTGATGCTGCCCGCGCGGTTGACCACCGCCACGTCCCCGCGCAGGTTGACCGACGTGCGCGAAGGGTCAGGTCCGACCTCCGGGCCCGTGCGGTAGCGTCCGACCTCCAGCCGCGTCTTCGTGTCGATCTTCGACACGGTCCCCTCGGGCGAGTTGGCGATCCATATGAAGCTGAACTCGAGGTCGCCGCTCTGGCAGCCGACCGGCACGCCGAGGTCGGGCTGCGCGCCGAGGTCGAACTTCACCGCCGCCGTCGTCGCGCTGGAAGAGGACGTCGAAGTCACCACCTCCGACGTCCCGCTGCTCGAAGCCTCGGCGCCGGTCGTCTCGGCCTCGCTCGTCCCGCTCGCGGGCCGGGGCGGCGCCGCGGTGGCGCTGCCGACGCTGAGGCCGCTGCTGCTGCTCTGGCCGGCGTGGCATGCGAGGCACAGGACGGACGCGAAGGTGGGCGCGCGCATGGGTGGACCTCCGGGCGAGCACAACCTTGCTCGCAGTCCACCGCGCGCGACCGTGACGCACACACGCGGCGCGCGCTCGCGGCGACGGATCACACCGCGTGATCGATCGGCGCCGGCGCCCCGGTCCGGCCGCCGCGGCGGCCGCCCCCGCGCGCGCTCATCGGCGCGGGAACCACGGGATCAGCCGCGACGTGGTCCGCTGATAGTCGGCGTAGGTCGGATACTTCGCGCGCGACAGCTGCTCCGTGAACGTCGTCGAGCCGTGGAACAGCAGCGTCAGCAGCACCGGGCCGACGATCGCCGGGTTGACGAGGCCGGCCCCCGACGCGACCGAGAACGCGTAGAAGGCCCACCACATCGACACCTCGCAGAAGAAGTTCGGGTGGCGGGAGTAGCGGAACAACCCGCGGGTCAGGAACTTCGGCCCGTAGGCGTCGCCGCGGGCCCGCTTGGCGTTCTGGAACCGCCACTGCTGCTGGTCGGCGATCGTCTCGCCCGCGAGCAGCAGCAGGAACACGATCGTCGCCAGCGTGTCGAGCGAGCCCCACGGCGCCGCCGTCGGCGACGCGGCCACATAAGCCGGCACCGCCAGGAGCAGCAGCAGGATGTTCTGGAAGAACGCGATGAACACCAGGGCGAACACCGCGAAGAGCGGCGGGGGCAGGCGGCGGCGCAGCTCGACCCAGCGGTAGTCCTCGCCGCCGGGCGCATAGCCGCCCTTGCGCGCGAAGTTGTAGGTCAGCCGCGCGCCCCACAGCGCCGCGAGGATCGTCATCACCGTCAGGCGCGGCGCGCCGGCGTGCGAGTGCGACGCGAACCATGCGACGTACGCGGGCGGGAGGATCGACCACAGGCGGTCGACCCACGAGTACTCGCGGGTGAGAACGCCGAGCAGCCAGCACAGGGTGGCGGCGCCGAGGCACGCGAGGGACGCGGCGTGGAGTGGGTCCATGGCGGCATCCTATGTCCAAACGCCCCGCGTGGCGACGAGCGCGGCGCGCGGGCGGGCGCGGACGGTCGTCCGCACATGGCCTCGAGACCATACCCGACGCGGGCGTCGGACCTGCGTTCGGCGCGGCCCGACGCGAGGTTCGGGGGCCTCGCGTGGACGCGTCGAGATCTCTCCGCTATCGTCGCTGCCGCGTATGCTCGACATCCCGCTCCCCCGGCGGCTGCAGGGCCCCGGCAACATGCTGCACCTGGCCTTTCGGCCCGAGCAGTTCATCGCCCGGCAGACCGCGGTCGCGCCGATCCACCAGGTCGTCATGCCCTGGTTCTCGCCCTACCTCGTCTCCGACCCCGAGCTCATCGACGAGGTCCTGGTCGGCCGCAGCAAGCTCTTCATCAAGGACCGCTTCACCCGCGAGCTCTCGCTCGTCACCGGCAACGGCCTGCTCGTCAGCGACGGCGACTTCTGGCGCCGCCAACGGCGACTCGCCCAGCCCGCCTTCCACCGCGAGCGGATCGCCGCCTACGGCGCGGTGATGGTCGAGCACGCCGAGCGCCTCGCCTCGACCTGGCGCGAAGGACAGGTGCTCGACATCCACGCGGCGATGATGCGGCTCACCCTCGACATCGTCGCCGACACCCTGTTCTCCACCGGCGTCGACCGGGCCATCGCCGACACCATCGGCGGCGCGCTCGACGTCATCATGGAGCGCTTCTCCGACTACACCTACGCCTTCTTGCCGTGGCTCGCCCGCGTGCCGCTGCCGAAGAACCGCCGCTTCCACGAGGCGCGCGGGCGCATCGACGGCGCCATCCGCGGCATCATCGCCGCCCGGCGCGCCAGCGGCCGCGACGAGGGCGACCTGCTGTCGATGCTGCTGCGGGCGCGCGACGACGAGGGCGGGCAGATGACCGACGAGCAGCTGCGCGACGAGGCCTTCATCCTGTTCGTCGCCGGCCACGAGACCACCGCGCTGGCGCTGTCGTGGACGTGGATGCTTCTGTCGCAGCACCCGGCCGCGTGGGACAAGCTGCGCGCCGAGCTCGACCACGTGCTGGGCGACCGGGCGCCGACGCTCGCCGACGTGCCGGCGCTGCGGTACACCGACTGGGTCGCGCACGAGAGCATGCGGCTGTACCCGCCGGCGTGGAGCATCGGCCGCGAGGCGCTCGAGGACCTCGAGCTCGGCGGCGTCGCCGTCCCGCGCGGCGCCCAGCTGTGGATGTTCCAGTGGGCGGCCCACCGCGACCCGAGGTACTTCCCGCGGCCCGACTCGTTCGAGCCCGAGCGGTGGGACGCCGACCTGGCGCGACGGATCCCCCGCTTCGCCTACTTCCCGTTCGGCGGCGGCCCGCGCCTGTGCATCGGCAACAACTTCGCCATGCTCGAGCTCGTGCTCGTGCTCGCCACGCTCGCCCGCCGCTGGCGCCCGTTCGTCCGCGCCGCCGATCGTCCGCGCCCGCAATTCTCGATCACGCTGCGCCCCGCGGGCGGCATGCGGGCCACCTTGCAGCGGCGCTGAGGGCTCCGGAGCGCGGGCCTGCTCGCGGCGGAGGGCTCGCGGCGAGGCCCTGCGCGGGCGGAGGCCGCGCCGCGATCCTCGAGCTCCGCGTCTCGTCGCGACGCGTACATCTCCCGCGAAGATCCTCCGCGCTCGCACGGGGCGGCTTCTACGCCTGGCCCGGTGTGGTTGAACGCCCGGGGGCCTGCTCCATGGTTCTACCGTACGTCACCAGTCCCCGGGGACAGGCGACGGGAAGGGAGGTGTCATGGCCGCAGCAGTTCGCGTATTTCACGTCCGGCGGCCGCGGTGGCGCCGGCCCGTCGTCGTCGCCGCCATCGCGCTCGCCGTTGCGGTCACGCTGGTGGGGCTCGTCCCGTGGTCGTGCGCCTCGCGCCCGAGCGACAAGGCCTCGCTCAACCACGAGGTCGCCGCGGCCGCGGTCGACGCCGCCGACCTCGCTCGCGGCCGGCGCGACTTCTACGGCGAGGACTTCGGCAACGAGGTGTTCTTCAGCGACGTGATGGGCGTGCTGCGCGGCCCGCTGCGGACCTGGCCGGCCGCGCGGGCCCTGTTCCAGCTGCGCGGCGCCGGCACCACCAACCTCGAGATCGAGCTCAGCGAGGACGTCACGATCGGCGGGGTGACCTACGCCAAGGGCAGCAAGCTCGGCACCGGCCTCGACGTCGCCGCCGGCTCGTTCTTGCCGCTCGGCGTGGTCGTCCACATGACGCGCTACGAGCTCCGCGTCGGCATCACCTGCGCGCTGTGTCACTCGACCGTCGACCCGGAGACGCGGCAGGTGATCCATGGCGCCGCCAACAGCGACTTGCAGGCCGGCCTGCTGCTCGCGCTCGCGCCGAACAGCGCCGCCTTCCGCCCGCACACCGGCGCCGCGCCCGGGCCCGATCCCGCCGCGGTCGAGGCGGCCGTCGATCGCACGCTGGCGGCCTGGCCACCGGGCAGCTTCGACGCCACCCTCGACGGCGCCGCCAACCCGACGCGGATCCCCGACGTCTTCGTCCACGAGGAGGCGCCGTACGGCTGGACCGGCTCCTCGCGCGCGGGGCCGCTGTCCGGCCTCGCGCTCTACATCAACGGGCCCACCGCCTTGCACGCCGTCAGCGCGCCGTACGTCGAGCCGCCCGAGTGGGAGCGGATCGTGGCCATGGCCGCGTGGCAGGACGCGTTGCGCCCGCCCGAGGTCGTCGTCGACGCCGCCGCCGCGGCGCGCGGGCGCGAGGTGTTCGCCCGCGCCGGCTGCGAGCGCTGTCACGCCGGTCCGGCCTACACCACCCAGTCCGTGCTGCCGCACGCCCGCGTCGGCACCGACCCCGCGCGCGCCAATGGCCAGAGTGGTTACAAGATCCCCGGCCTCGTCGGCTTGTGGTGGAGCGCCCCGTACTTGCACGACGGCGGCGTCGCCGTCGGCCCGGGCGAGAGCGTCGTCGGTGTCGGCAACCTCCGCGCCCGCGGCGTCCCGCTCGACCCGCGCGCAAGCCTGCGCGCGCTCGTCGATCGCGAGCTGCGGGCCCGCGTGATCGCGGCCAACCACGCCGACACCGCGCGCTGGGAGCTGCACGTGCGCGGCGTCGGCCACGAGTTCTGGGTCGACCCTGGCGCCGGCTTCACGCCGGCCGAGCAGAGCGCCCTCCTCGAGCACCTGTTGTCGCTGCGGATCCCCGGCGGCTGAGCGCCGGGTCTCTCGCGCGCGGCGCCCTGCGTCTCATCGGACATGTTTCATCGGCCATGTCCGTGGAGACAATCACCGCGGACGCTGGCCCCGGCGCCCGTTCGCGCGATTCACCGCGGCAAGTTCAGCACTGCGACGGTTCGACCTCGGGGTAGCAGGTCTCGCCGTCCTCGCAGGTATTGCCGCACAGCTCGTCCTGCTTGGTGCACGGATTGCAGGCCGCCAGGTCGTCGGCCTTGCAGCCGGGGCTGCCGATGAAGCGATCGACGCCGTCGATCGTGCAGCAGCCGAAGCAGTCGCACCCGTTGGGCGCCACGCAGCTGCCGGCGCAGTTGTCGCGGTCGCCGTCGACGCACTTGCCGTAGTCGTCGGTCGCGTCGTCGGGGTCGTCGGGGTCGAGGCTCGGGTTGTAGCTGCAGAGCGGGCCGCCCGGCTCGAGCGGGTCGCACTTGAGGTTCCACTGGCAATCGCTGCCGCCCTGGCCGGCGTTGCCGTCGAAGTAGCAGTCCTGCTTGCAGGGGTCCTTGTCCTCGAGGGGCGAGCCGAACTCCTCTTCGCTGTCGTCGCACGGCCCGAAGCACTCGGCGTCGGCGCAGTCGAACGCGCCGTCGCCGTCGTTGTCGTCGCAATCGCCGCACTGGTGGACCTGGCCGTCGAATTCACACGCCCGCGGCGTGCAGCCCAGCGGCTCGCTCGTGTCGCTCGCGCCGTCCGACGCGCTGTCGGAGCCGCCGTCCGAATCGCTGTTCGAATCGCCGTTCGACGCGCTCGCGCCGTCCGTCGCGCTCGCGCTGTTCGAACCGCCCCCGCCGTCCGTCGCGCTCGCGCCGTCCGTCGCGCTCGCGCTGTTCGAACCGCCCCCGCCGTCCGTCGCGCTGTCCGTCGCGCTCGCGCTGTTCGAACCGCCCCCGCCGTCCGTCGCGCTGTCCGTCGCGCTCGCGCTGTTCGAACCGCCCCCGCCGTCCGTCGCGCTGTCCGTCGCGCTCGCGCTGTTGGAAGCGCCGCTGTTCGACGCGCTCGCGCTGTCCGTCGCCGACACGCTGTCGCTCGCGGAGTCGCTCATCGAATCCGTGCCCTCCCCCGAGGTCGTGAGCCCCTGTGAATCCGTCGCCCCCGAAGTAGGTAGGTCTGACGCCGTCCCGGAGGTCGACTCCGCGTTCGGACCAATCGTCGTACCGCTGTCGCTCAAAGTCGCCGTATCCGCGTTCCCGCCCTGGCCGCAGGCCGCAAGGAATAGCCCCACCGCGATGACCATCTTTTTCGCCATGGTCCGTTCATGCGATCGGCGTCACAAAGCGCCATCAAGGGAGCATCAAAACGGCGGGTCAGGCGCCGATTCGCATCAGGGCGACCCCCGCGCCGGCTCCATTCGCATGAGGGGATTTCCGGGCCGCTGCCGCCGGCATCGCCTCACGCGAAAATGCGGGGCTGGCGCCGCCCCTCCGCGCTCGATCGCCGGCTCGGACCGCGTCGGGCGTGCGGCGATCACGCTCGTCGGACCGCGCGGAGCTCGGACCGCGCGGCGATCACGCGCGTCGGTGCGCGGTGATCACGCGCGTCGGTGCGCGGCGATCACGCTCGTCGGATCGCAATGAGGATCCCTGTTTTTCGCGCCTTCGAATGACCAATGTCCACCACGCCGGTGATTGCCGCGCATGTATGCTCGTTCACATGATTTGCTCGCGGGGGCCGCCTCCGCGATCGCCGACGCGAGCCCGCAGAAGCGCGCGTACGTGGGGCTCAGGCCCGTGGTCCGGCCGCGACCTGAACACCCGCTCTGGTCGTTGCATCGGCAAGGTTCACCCCAGCGGAGCCGGCGTCCGCGGCCGTTCGCGCGTGTTCTGCCTCATGCGCGATTGCGCTCCTCCCGCGTTCGGAATCGCGTATCCTCGCTGCGAATGCTTCCGCGAGCGCGCCGCGACGACACGACCCTCGAGCGCCAGCTCTGGCTCGCGGCGAACAAGCTCCGGCATCACCTCGACGCCGCGGCGTACAAGCACATCGTGCTCGGGCTGGTGTTCTTGCGCTGGGCCTCGAATAGCTGGCCGGCGCTGGCGGCCGTGAGCAACAGCCCCGACCTGGGCGCGCGCCTCGACGCCGCGCTGCTCGCGATCGAGCGCACCGACGTCTCGCTGCGCGGCGTGCTCAGCCCCCGCTACGAGCGCTCGGGCCTCGACCCCGCCTGTCTCAAGGAGCTGGTCGGCCTCGTCGGCAGCGTCGACATCGCCGGCGACCGCGACCTGCTCGGGCGGATCTACGAGTACTTCCTCGCCGAGTTCGCCAGCGCCGAGGGCCGCAAGGGCGGCCAGTTCTACACCCCGCGCGGCGTCGTCCAGCTGCTCGTCGCCATGCTCGCGCCGCGGGCCGGCCGGGTCTACGACCCGTGCTGCGGCAGCGGCGGCATGTTCGTGCACAGCGCCCGCCCCGACATCTGTCTCTTCGGACAGGAGTCGAACCCGACCACCTGGCGGCTGGCGAAGATGAACCTCGCGCTGCGCGACCTGCAGGGCGACCTCGGGCCCGGCCCCGGCGACACCTTGCGCCGCGACCTCCACCCCGACCTGCGCGCCGACTACATCCTCGCCAACCCGCCGTTCAACGCCAGCGCGTGGGGCGAGCCGGAGTCGAGAGATCCGCGCTGGCGCTACGGCCTGCCGCCGTCGCGCTGCGCCAACTTCGCGTGGGTCCAGCACGTCCTTTACCACCTCGCGCCGCGCGGGGTGGCCGGCGTCGTGCTGGCGTGCGGCAGCCTCAGCTCGCGCCGCTCGGGCGAGGGCGACATCCGCCGGGCGATCGTCGAGGCCGACAAGCTCGACTGCGTGGTCGCCCTGCCGTCGCAGCTCTTCTATGCCACCTCGATCCCGGCGTGTCTGTGGATCTTCGCCGACGACAAGCGCGGCGGCGACGGCCGCGACCGCCGGGGCGAGGTCCTCTTCGTCGACGCGCGCAACCTCGGCACCATGATCACCCGCACCATGCGCGAGCTGACGCGGGCCGACATCGACGCGATCGCCGGCACCTATCGCGCCTGGCGCGGCGACCCGGAGGTCGCGGCCGGGCCCGACGCAGCGAGGCGGCCGGTCAGCGTCCCCGGCTTCTCGCGGGCCGTCGACCTGGCCGAGATCGCCCGGCAGGAGTTCGTGCTCACGCCGGGGCGCTACGTCGGCACCGCCGCCGAGCCGACGCCCGCCGAGCCGTACGCCGAGCGGATGCGTCGGCTCGTCGGGGCGCTCGACGCCCAGCTCGTCACCGCCGCCGAGCTCGATCGCAAGCTCCGCGACCTCGTCCGGGAGCTCGACCGTGACTGACCAACACGCAAGCACCATCGAGCTGCTCGCCAACGCCGCCCTCGCGCCCGCGAACGGCCCCGCGGGCGAGCGACGCCTCAGCACCCTCGGCGCGCTCGGTCGGATCGTCATCGGCGGCACCCCGCCGGCCGACGACCCCGCCCACTTCGGCGGCCCGGTCCCCTTCATCACCCCCACCGACCTCGACGGCCGGCGCACCATCGACTGCGCCGCTCGCACGCTCACCGAGCTCGGCGCCCGCATGATCGGCGCCTCGCGGGTGCCGAAGGGCAGCGTCCTTCTGACCTGCATCGGCGCCGACCTCGGCAAGACCGCCTGCACCGGCGTCGAGGCTGCCATCAATCAACAGCTCGCCGCGCTCGTGGTCGACCCGCCCAATTGTCCGCGCTATGTCTATTATGACCTGCGGTCGCGCCAGCGCGAGCTGCAGGCCGCCGCCGGTGGTTCGGCCCAGCCGATCCTCACCAAGTCGGCGCTGGTGCGGATCCCCATCGTCTTGCCGCCGCCGCGCCGGCAGCAGGCGATCGTCGACGCGCTCGGGGCCCTCGACGACAAGATCGAGCTGAACGACCGCCTGTGCGGCACTCTGGCCGAGATCGCGGGCGCCCGCTTCCGCGCGCAATTCGTCGAGCTGTCCGCGCCGCGCGACTGGAAGGTCGTGCGTCTCGGCGAGCTGTTCGACCTCGACAAGGGCCTGTCGTACCGGGGCGAGCTGCTCGGCGACAGCGGCATGCGCCTGCTCGGCCTCGGTGACTTCGGCGCGCGGCCCGAGCTCGACGCCGACGACTTCCCGCGGCGCTACGGCGGCCGGCACCAGGCGCGGCACATGGTCGTCCCCGGCGACCTGCTGATCGCCAACACCGACCTGACCCAGCGGCGCGAGCTGCTCGGCGCGCCGCTGCGGGTCCCGGACCTGGGCGAAAGTCCGATGCTGTTCTCGCACCACGCCTTCGCCGTGCGGTTTTTGCCCGGCCGCGAGGACTGGCGCGAGTTCGTCTACTTCGCCCTCCAGCAGCCCGAGTTCCGCGCGCGCGCGGCCGGGTTCGCGGCCGGCACCACCGTGCTGGCGCTGCCGCGCGACGCCGTGCTCGACCACACGATCGCCCTCCCGCCCGAGCGCCTGCGCGACGCCTTCGCCGAGGTGACGCGCCCGCTGCTGGCGCGCATCGACCACGCCCGGCAGGAGTCGCGTGCGCTGGTCGAGCTGCGCGATCACCTGCTCCCCGGGCTGGTGTCGGGCGCCCTCGCGCCCCCGCGCGTCGGCGGCCCGCGGCCCGTCCCCTGAGCGCGACGCGGCGACGCGACAATCGGTCCCGGCGACCTCGGGGCCGGCCGCATGGACATGCGATACCCGAAGAGCCGCGATCACGGCGTTCGTGATTGACGACAGGGGGCACCGACGAGGAAGGCTCCATCTTTTTTAAAGACCCGCACCGGCGTCACGGCCGGCGACGATTCCATGCACCCCCTTCGCGGCTGAAACTGACAGCGCCGAGGTCCCCGGAGCGCCGCGGGCCGCCGGAGCGCGAACCTGGGATTCGCCGCGAGGTGCCGGCGATTCACCGTCCCTTTGCCGGCATTCGCCCGCCGCGCCGTCGAGGCCGACGGCCCGCCGTCCGGTCGCTCGTGCGAACCTCCGTTCGTTTGTCGGCGACGGGCGAGCCGTTCGTGACGCCCCTTTCCCTCGCATCGGCCACCGCTGCGACTGCTGCAGCCACTGATGAAGGTCCGCTGCGCGAGCCGTCCTTCGGCTGCGGCCTTGTCACGCAGCGTGCTGCGCAGCACGGTCCATCGGCTACGCTGGGACCGCTACAGTCCCCTGAAAGAACCAGTCACCCCGCGCCGAGCGCGTCCCCCGCAGGAGGCGCTCGCGGCGGCCGCGGCCTGCCCGATCCGGCCTTCGGGCGCGCTGCGGCGAGCGCCTGCAGCGGGTCGAGCGACCTCTCGGGCGCCGTCTGCGACTCGCAGTACCTTGAGTGGCGGAGACTGTCATGTCCCGAGTGCGAACGATCGCCGTCGTGGTCCTGTGCGCGTGCGGCCGGCAGGGCGGCGACCCTGCGACCGCTCCGCCGGGCGGCGGTGCGGGGCTGGCGGCCACGGGCGGCGCGAGCGACCCGGCGGGCGGCGAGTCGTGGACCTTGAAGTCGCTGGCGCGGGGCGCGGTGCTGTTCGGCGACCTCGGCGACCACGAGCGGCCGGTCACCACGCAATCACCACAGGCGCAGGCCTTCTTCGACCAGGGCCTGAACCTCCTCTATGGATTCAACCACGACGAGGCCGCGCGCTCGTTCGCCCGCGCCGTCGAGCTCGACCCGAGCTGCGCGATGTGCCTGTGGGGGGTCGCCTACGCGCTCGGCCCCAATTACAACATCCCGATGCTGCCCGACCGGGCGCACGCCGCCTGGGACGCGGTCACGCGGGCGCAGGAGCACGCGCAATACGGGCAGCCGGTGGAGGCCGCGCTGGTGGCCGCGCTGGCGCGGCGGTTCAAGGGCTCGGAGTACGCGCCACCGACCGAGATGGAGGCCTACAACCGGGTCTACGCCGTTGAGATGCGCGACGTCGCCAGGCGCTTCCCCGACGACCTCGACGTCCAGGCACTTTTTGCCGAGGCGCTGATGAACGTCAACCCGTGGCGGCTTTGGAGCAACGACGGGGTCGCCGCGCCGGGGACGCTGGAGATCGTCGAGACCCTCGAATCGGTGCTCGCGCGCGACGAGTCGCACCCTGGCGCCAATCACTTCTACATCCACGCGGTCGAGGCCTCGCCGCGGCCGGAGCGGGCCGTCGCCGCCGCCGAGCGGCTGGCCGCGCTGATGCCGGGGGCCGGTCACATGGTCCACATGCCCGCCCACATCTATCAGCGGGTCGGCCGCTACGGCGACGCCGCCGAGGCCAACCGGCGCGCGGTGCAGGTCGATGCGCGCTACCTCGCCCGCGTCGAGCCGATCGGCTATTATCCGCTCTACCTCGCCCACAATTACGGCTTCCTCGCCTACGCCGCCTCGATGCAGGGCCGCAGCGCCGAGTCGCTCGAGGCCGCGCGCAAATCGGCCGAGCACATGCCGCGGGACGTCGTGTGCGGCATGCCGGGCATGGACTTCTTCCTGTCCGAGCCGCTCTTGGTGATGGTCCGCTTCGGCCGGTGGGACGAGGTGTTCGGCGCCTCCAAGCCCGACCCGAAACATCAGACCCTGGTCGCGTTGTGGCACCACGCGCGGGGCATGGCGCTGGCGGCGACCGACGAGGTCGAGGCCGCCTACGCCGAGGCGATGCAGATCCGCGACATCATGCGCCGGCTGCCGGAGGACCAACTCGCCGGCCTCAATCAGGGCAGGCGGGTGCTGCAGCTCGCGGCCGACATCGTCGAGGCCCGCGCCGCCCAGGCCGAGCGCTCGCCGGAGACGATCGCGCGGTGGGAGCGGGCCGTTACGCTCGCCGACACCCTCGCCTACAACGAGCCCGCCGATTGGTTCTATCCGGTCCGTCACTACCTCGGCGCCGCTCTCCTCGACGCCGGGCGCGCGCGCGAGGCCGAGGCCGTCTACCGCGCCGACCTGGCGAAGAACCCCAACAACGGGTGGGCCTACTTCGGCCTGTGGAAGTCGCTGGCGGCGCAAAAGAAGAAGTCGGCCGCGCGGAAGGCCGAGCGGGACTACCTCGACGCGTGGGCGTTCGCCGACTTCGAGCTCGAGCGGACCGCCTTCTGATCGCAGGTCGGCAATCGTCATACCTCGCCCCGGGCGGAACCGCGCCGGCAATGCGGCGCGGCAATGGACGAATGGGCTGTTGACCACAATAAAGTCATTCGCGGACACACGCGCGGCGGCCGATTCGCTGCAGCGCGTGGACGGCCTCGCCTGGTCGATCGCACAGCAGCGGACACATGCTCGCCGCAAGTGTCCGGCGGCGGCCATCGGCATCACTGTCGCGGACGGCCATCGGCATCACTGTCTCGTACGATTGCGATGGATGTTTCTACACGGATCGTGTAACCTCGGAGTGTGACCACGTTCGAGCAGATTCAACGCCAGCTGTGGGACTCCCTGATGGACCACGAGCGTCGGGTGTTCTTGCAGCTCATTCAGGACGAACTACCCACGCTCACCCTGCGCGAGCTCGGCGAGATCCTCACCAGCCCCGCCGCACGCAGCGTCGGCGCCCTCCCGGTGTCCTCCCTGCTCGGCGGCACCGCGGCCCCGGAGGTCACCCGGCCGGCCGCCCCCGCCAGGAGCTCGCGCCGCGCCGGCGGGCGCGTCGCCGACAAGTCCGTCGATTCGCCGGCGCCGCCCCGCCCGCGATTGCGGCCGGTGTCCGCTCCGCAATCGCCGGTCTCCGCCGGCGGCCTCGCCGAGGCCGAGGCCGCCGCTGTCGCCGCCGCTCGGGCCATCGAGCCGCCCGAGCCCGAGGCCCGCCCCGAACCGCCGACCGCCAATCAAACGCCCAGGGCGGCGCGCAGCGAGGCCCCGCCGCGGCGCCCGCGGCCCGAGCCGGCCCAGCTCGAGATCGCGCCGATCGCCGATCGCAGCAATGTCGATGTCGTGCGCAGCGCCATGAATCGCACGCTCGCCCAGCACAATCGCTTCGATCCCGACACCCTGGTCATGAACGCCCTGCGCACCACCGGCGAGCCGATCCGGGCCAAGGACCTGCGCCCGCGCGTCGGCCTGCAGCCCGACGACCTGCGGGCCGTGCTCAATCGCCTGGTCAAGGCCGGCGCCATCCGCCGCGACGGTGAAGGCCCCGACACGGTCTATCAGGTCTTCACCGCCTCCGCCGAAGCCGCGGCCCCGATGTCTCAGTAGCTGGCAGGCCGCGCGAGAGAGAGCACCCCGGCCGTTCCGGGCCCGCACGCGCAACGGGCCGAGAAAAAACCCTGGTCATCACCGCGAGCACGCACACGCCGTCGCCCCCAGCACCCAGTCGCGGCCGTCGTGCCTCGCACGATTCGCTCCTCGGTAAATTCTCCGCTGTACATTCACCTGTCTCTCGAGGCATCCCCGCAGTCGCGGCCCCCGCGCGCTGTCCGGCCCCCGCGCCGCCTGTTACGCTGAGCCATGCGCCCGCGTCCCCAGGTCCTCCGCGGCGGTATCGTGTTCGACGGCCTCGGTAACCCGGCCCGCGCGCTCGACGTATTGGTCGACGCCGGCGCGGTCGCGGCCCTCCTGCCACCGGACTCGGCCGTCGGCGAGGAGGTCGAGCAGGTCGACGTCCGCGGCTGCTGGGTCACCCCCGGCTTCATCGACATCCACACCCATTACGACGCCGAGCTCGAGCTATGGCCGGCGCTCGGCGAATCCGTGCGCCATGGGGTCACCGCCGTGTTCCTCGGCAGCTGCGGCCTGAGCCTGGCGATCGGCGATCCGGACGAGCTGGCCGACATGTTCTGCCGCGTCGAGGGCATCCCGCGCGCCTGCGTCGCGCCGATGCTGGCCCGCGTCAAGGACTGGGACGGGCCGGCAGGCTATTTGCAGCACCTGGAGCGCCTCCCGCTCGGGCCGCACGTCGCCGCATTGCTCGGCCACTCGGCGATCCGCGCCGCCGCGATGGGCCTCGGGCGCAGCCTCGACGCGCGCGTCGCCCCGCGCCCCGGCGAGCTCGCGCGCATGAAGGCGCTGCTGCAGGAGGCCCTCGACGCCGGCTTCCTCGGCCTGTCGATCAACACGCTGCCGTGGGACAAGATGGACGGCCAGCAATTCCGCAGCCGGCCGACCCCCTCGGTGTTCGCCTCGTGGTCCGAGTATCGGGCCCTCGCCGCCGTCCTGCGCGCGCGCGGCCGCGTGCTCCAGGGCGTGCCCGACGTGTCGACCAAACTCAACGTATTGCTGTTCGCCGCCCTCAGCACCGGCATCGCCCGCGCCGCCCTCAAGACCACCCTGATCGCCATGATGGACGCCCCGCCCGCCCGCGGCGTCCACCGCGTCGCCGGCGTATTGACCCGACTCGTCAATCACCTACTGGGCGGCGACCTGCGGTTCCAGGCCCTGCCCAACCCGTTCGACATGTGGGTCGACGGCATCGAGGTCCCGGTGTTCGAGGAGTTCGGCGCCGGCACCGAGGCGCTCCACCTCGAGGAGCCCGCCGCCCGCGCCGCCCTGCTGCGCGATCCCGCCTACCGCCGGCGGTTCCGCCGCCAGTGGCGCGATCGCCTGCGCGGCCGCGCCTATCACCGCGATCTCCGGCGCACCCGGATCCTCGCATGTCCCGAGGACCAGCTCGTCGGCAAGTCGTTCGCCGAGGTCGCCGCGGCGCGCGGCGGCGACCCGATCGACACCCTCCTCGACCTCGTCGCCGAGCACGGCACCGCCCTGCGCTGGCAGACGATCGTCGCCAACGACCGCCCCGACCGGCTCGAGTGGATCGTCCGCCACCCCTACGCCCAGATCGGCTTCTCCGACGCCGGCGCGCACCTGCGCAACATGGCCTATTACAATTTCCCGCTGCGCCTGTTGCGAATGGTCCGGGCCGCGGCCGCGCGCGGCCGCCCGATCATGAGCCCCGAGCGCGCCGTCCACCGCGTCACCGGCGAGCTCGCGCGATGGTTCGGCCTCGACGCCGGCCGCCTCGCCCCCGGCGCCCGCGCCGACCTCGTCGTCGTCGACCCCGAGGCCCTCGACGACCGCCTCGACGCCCTCCACGAGCAGCCCGTCGCCCCGCCCGCCGTCGGCGGCCCGTTCAGCGAGCTGCGCCGCCTGGTGCGCCGCAACGACGCCGCCGTCCGCCGCGTCCTGATCGCCGGCCGCACCGCCTGGCAAGGCGGCGCGCTCGCGCCCGAGCTCGGCCGCGAGCGCTTCGGCACCGTCCTCCGCGCCTGCGCCTGAGGACATGTCCTGAGGAGCATACGCTCAATCGGTCACGCGAGCGGCCTCGAACCCGGCGAAGCTCGCCGCCGCCGGGCCCATCGCAGGACATGTCCCTCAAGACAGCTCACTTCTTCTCGCACTCGCCCGGATGCGCGAGCCCGACCCCGGCCGACTGACGCGCGCAGTCGTTGCCGTAGGTCTTGCCGTCGCAGCCGCACACCGGGTTGTAGTCGAACGTGCAGGCCTCGGGCTTGGCCCGGCAGGTCCCGCCGATGTCGGCGCCGCCGCACTGGCTCGGGTCGCAGAACTGGCCGTCGCCGCACGAGAGCCCGCGGATCCCCCCGCACTCCGGATTGGCGGCCGGGGCCGCTCCGCCCGCGCGGGTGTAGAACTCGCTGGTCACCAGCGCCTTCATCGTCCCGTTCGGGCCCGTCACCTCCGACGGCGTGGCCGCGGCGAGGATCCCCTCGGGCGTCTCGTACATCGCCTGGCTGGCGGCGTCCTGGGCCTCCTGCGGCGCGCCGCTGGCCGCGAAGTCGACGCCGGCGACCAGCCAGTCCGCGCCGGTGTTGAGGCGGAACGCGTGCGCCATCGGGCACGGAAGGGCGGAGCACTTGGCATGGATCCCGCGCAGCCGGTAAAAGCTCCCGTTCGGCTGCTTCCCCGCGCGCCCGGTCCAGCCCTCGCGGACCTGCAGCACCCCGACGTCGGCGAAGTTCGGATCGGCCTCGCGCCCGATCGTCGCGCGGACCAGCGCGTGCCCGTCGGCGAACGCGGCCAGAAACTCGTTCTGAGCGTTCGCGTCGAGCTTCAGCGCCGCCAGGTCGACGGTGCCGACATAGCACTCCTTGGCCGCCTTGCCGTCGGCGCAGGTGGTGGTGTCCTGATTGACGCGCTGGACGTAGAAGCCGCCGCACGCCGGGGCCGCGCACTTGCGGACGTCGCGACGGGTCACCACGTAGAACGTCTCCTGCTCGGCGGCGCTGGGCCCGCTCTGATCGTGATCCAGCCCCTCTTCGGGGTTCTTCGGCGCGGGGCTGTCGCACGCGGGGGAGAGCGACAAAACAGAGGCACAGGCCAACAAGACGAACGATGAATGACGCATGGTGATGAAGGGCCTCGGCCGGAGGCGCGGGAGTTTTTATGCCAAGAGACCCGTGATGCAACAGCCCCGGCGCCGCGACCGCTCGTGACGTAACGAGGCATCGCTCCCGCGATCCGCCGCCCCGCCGCGCGACGCTCGGCCCACACCGCCGCCCTCGGCCCACACCTCGACCCCGCCGGTCACATGGCCGCCGTGACATGTCCTCACAAACATGTCACGTGAATGTCCCGCGATCGACCGCTGACGTCGGATCGCGCCGCGCGAGCGCGGACGCCCGCGAGCATTCACACGCGCGGTCGCCCGCCGACCAGCCCCGGACGCATGTCACCGACATGTCCCTCGGGACAGCCTGCATATCGCCGGCCCCGCCGGCCGCCAGCCCGTCCCCTCCCGCCCCGCGCCCGGCGGGAGGCCGCGCCGCGCCGCGCGACCGAGCCGCTGCCCGGGGCCGAGCGCCGCGGCGTCCGGCATGTCCTTCGGGACATCCGCCCTCGCCTCCCGCACCGCGGCCCGAGGCCCGAGGCCGAGCCCGGCATGTCCTTCGGGACATCCGCCTCGCACCCCGCCGCGGCAGGTCGAGCGCTCGCTCGGAGTCGGAAGCCCCGGACCTGCCCGATCGAACCGCTCGAGCAGCGGTCATCTCACCGCGAGCCCTCGCCGCGCGAGCCCTTCGGCTTCGGCGCCGGCGGCAGCTTGCACGCGCCCTCGTGGGCTCGCCCCGTGCGGCCGAGCCAGCGCGCCCCGTCGTTCGAATACGTCTTGCCGTCGCAGCCGCACACGGGCGCGAACTCGACGGTGTGCGCCCCGACCGGCCCGCTGCAGGTGCCGCGATCGATCGCGTCGCACTGTCCCGGCGGCGTCTGACAGAATTCCCCCGGCGCGCACATGCCACCCGCGCAGGCGACCCCGCCCGCAGGGATCGCCCGCGTGTAGATCTCGCTCGCCACCAATTCCTGCATGCTGCCGTTCGGCCCGCGGACGAGCCGCGTCGTCCCTGCCACCAATACCCCGTCGGGCGTGGCGTGCATCGCCCGCCGCGTCAGCGCCTCGACGGCCGGCGACACCCCCGTACCCGTGAGGTCGAGCCCCGCGATCACCGTGTCCCACCCTGAATTGAGCCGATACGCGTGCGCCAGCGGACACGGCTCGCGCTCGCAGCCGGCGTAGATCCCGTTCAGGCGGTAGAAGGTGCCGCTCGGCTCGGCCCCCGTACGCCCGAACCAACCCTCGCTGACGATCAGCGCGCCCGGCCGCGCGAGCGTGCCGCGAACCAGGGCCCGCCCGTCCTCGACGGCGGCGCGCAGCTCCTGCTCACGCCCGGCCTCGAGCCCGAGCGCCGACAGATCGATCACGCCGATCCAGCACTCCCGCCGCCGCGAGCCGTCACCACATACGGCGGTGTCATGATCGACGCGCCGGGCGGAGAAGCCGCCGCACACGAGCCCCTCGCACGCGCGGTCGTCGCGGCGCGTCACCCTGTAAAAAGACTCCGGATCGGGAGCGCTCGCCGCGCTCTCGTCGACCCCGGCGCTGCCCTTCGGCGGCGCCAGCCGACCGCACGCGGACAGCGACGACAGGACGCAGGCAATGCCCAATGCGACGCGCATGACGACGAACCTCGCAGGTTCTATGCGATGAGACCCGCGCCGCAAGCCAATCGCCTCCCCCCCGCCCCGTGACGAAACGGCGCCGCGCACCCGTGATCCGTCGCCGCCCCGCGTGCCGCGGGGGTCCTCCGAGTACACCCCGCGCCTACATCCGGGCCGGCGCACAGGCGGTCCGGGCGCCCCGCGGCTTGACATCTCGGATGACGCCCGTCATATTACGCCCATCATCCCAACCTCGCCGCCAGGAGGCCCCGCGGTGACCGTCCGAACCGAACAGAAAGAGCGCACCCGGCAAGACATCCTCGCCTCGGCGACCCGCCTGCTGCGCGAGCGCGGCATCGATGGGGCCAGCGTGGCCGAGGTGATGAAGGGCGCCGGGCTCACGGTCGGCGGCTTCTACGCCCACTTCGAATCCAAGGAGGCGCTGGTGTCCGCCTCGCTGCGGCAGTCTCTGCGCGAGCTGTGGAGCAACCTGGTCGCCGGCGCCGGCAAGCAGCGCGGCGTCGAGGCGGTCTCGTACGTGGTCCGCCGCTACCTCTCGCGCAGCCACCGGGACAACCCCGGCGAGGGCTGCCCGCTGCCGGCCGTCGTCGCCGACGTCGCCCAGGCCGGCGAACCCGTGCGCGAGGGCCTCGCCCACGAGCTCGGCGATTACGCCGACGCGCTCGCCGAATGCATCGCCGACCGATCGGCCCCGAGCCGCCAGCGCGCGCTCGCGCTGCTCGCCCTCATGTACGGCGGCCTCAGCCTCGCGCGCGCCCTCAAGGGCACCCCCGTCTCCGACGAGATCCTCAAGTCCTGCCGCGACTTCGCGCGCCAGGCGTTTTCGCAACGATGAGTCCCGGAGGACATGTTTCATGGGCAAGGCAATCATCCTCGACGCTGTTCGCACCCCCCGCGGTCGCGGCAAGGCCGGCAAGGGCAGCCTCAGCGCCGTTCACCCGCAAGAGCTCCTCGCACAGGCCTTGAACGGCCTGGTCGCGCGCGCCGGCATCACCGCCGCCGAGGTCGACGACGTGGTCGTCGGCAGCGTGTCGCAGGTCGGCGAGCAGGGCGCCAACATCGCCCGCAACGCCGTGCTGGCCGCCGGCTGGCCGCAAGAGGTCAGCGGCGTCTCCCTCAACCGCTTCTGCGGTTCAGGCCTGCAGGCCGTCGCCATGGCGGCCTTCGGCGCCGCCTCGGGCTTTCAACAATTGATCGTCGCCGGCGGCGTCGAGAGCATGTCGCGCGTGCCGATGGGCAGCGACGGCGGCGGCCAGGACGGCCAAAACCTTCGCCTACGCGAGCGGGTGTTCCAGATCCCCCAGGGCATCAGCGCCGATCTGATCGCCACCCGCGAGGGCTTCACCCGCCAGCAGCTCGACGCCTTCGCCGCCGACTCGCACCGCAAGGCCACGATCGCCGTGGAGCAGGGCCGCTTCACCCGCGCCCTCGTCCCGGTCGTCGATCCGGCCACCGGTCAGGTCGTGCTCGCGCGCGACGAATTGGTCCGACCCGACACGAGCCTCGCCGGTTTGGCCAGGCTCGCCCCGTCGTTCGTCGAATTGGGCAACACGGCCGTCACGCCCGACGGCCGCACGCTCGACCAGATCGCGCTGGCCCAATTCCCCGACACGGCGCGCATCGAGCACTTGCACACCGCCGGCAACTCGAGCCCGCTGACCGACGGCGCCGCCGCCGTGCTGATCGGCTCGGAGGAGTTCGCGCGAGCCCACGGTCTGAGGCCGCGGGCCGTGATCAAGAGCATCGCCACGATCGGCAGCGATCCGGTGCTCATGCTCACCGCGCCGGCGCCGGTGTCGCGCAAGGCGCTGAAGCAGGTCGGCATGCAGGTCGGCGACATCGACCTGTGGGAGATCAACGAGGCGTTCGCGGCCGTCGTGCTCGAGACGACCCGCAGCCTCGGCGTCGACCCCGAGCGCGTCAACGTCAACGGCGGCGCGATCGCCCTCGGCCACCCGCTCGGGGCCACCGGGGCCATGCTGCTCGGCACCGTCGTCGACGAGCTCGAGCGCCGCGACCTCGTCACCGGCCTCGTCACCATGTGCATCGGCGGCGGCCAGGGCATCGCCGTCATCGTCGAGCGCGTCTGACCCCTCAAAAGCACACCGTCATGTCTTCGACTGCCACCCAGCCCCCCCCGAAGAGCGACGCCCCGGTCATTCACCCGCGCGAATGGTTCGCGCGGGTGATGGCCGGGGAGCTCCCGCCTCCGCCGATCGCCCGCCTCGTCGGCATTCGCATGCTCAGCGCCGAGGACGGCGTCGCCGTCGCCGAATTGCAGGTCGACCCCGAGCGCCACGCCAACCCGATGGGCACCCTCCACGGCGGCATCCTCTGCGACCTCGCCGACCTCGCCATGGGCACCGCGGTCGGCTCGATCCTCGAGCGCGGCGAATCGTTCACCACCCTCGAGCTCAAGGCCAACTTCTTCAAACCGGTGTGGAACCAGCGGCTCACCGCCAACGCGCGGATCGTCAAGCGCACCCGCACGATCTGCTACATCGAGTGCGACGTCGTCGACGACAAGCAGAGCCTCGTCGCCCGCCTCGCCAGCACCTGCATGATCCTCCACGGCGAGATGGCGGCGGGCCGCTAGCTCCCATCGCCAGCAGAAGCGGGAGCGTGCGCGCTCCCGCTGCGCGCCGACACGCGCGTCACTGGCAGCGCGGGTCTGCCATCTGCACCATCTCGATCTGCTCGGGCGTGATCGGCAGCGGGTCGCAGCCGTGGCCTTCCTCGCAGATCCGGTCCCACTGCGGCGCCGCCTTGGCGTGGCAATCGAAGCAGTTGCCGCCGAAGCCGTTGACGACGTCCTGGGTCCCGCGCGCCATGATCGTCGTGCCCTCGGCCGAGACCTCGAGCGCGAAGAACTCCCAGTCCGAGTTGTCCGGGGCCCAGCCGGCCGCGCGCTTGACCATCGCCTCGCCGGGGATCAGCTGGATCACCGTACCGACCGGATAGACCCCGCCGGTCGGGCTGTTGGCCACCTCGAGGGCCTCGTCCATGTGGCCGAGCAAATTGGTGATGCGGAACTTGCGGACCTTCTCCCACTCGAGGATGCAGGTGAAGTCCTCGGCCTGCATCTCGAGGTCTTCCCCGCTGCCGGTCGTGCTGCTGCTCGACGCGTCGCTCGTGCTGCTGCTCGACGCGTCGCTCGTGCTGCTCGACGCGTCGCCGGTGGTCGGCGTCTCGCCGGTGCCGGTCGTCGCCGGGCCGGTCGAGGAGTTTGTCGTGTCGGTGCCGGTCGAGGCGGCGGTCGTCGTGCCGCCGGTCTCACCGCACGCGGCGAACAGGAGCAGGCACAGGAGATACTGCGGGCGGCTGGACATGGCGCACCATCGCCAGCAATCGCCGCACCTGGCAAGTCCCGCCATTGCTCCGGCGGAGCCCGGGGCGCGAAATCGCCTGTCGCGCCTCACCGCCGGCGCATCACCGCGAACAGCTCCTGGCGGTGGCGGATCAGCGTCGATCCCTGCGCCACCTCGAGCTGCTCGATGGCGAAGCGCGGCGCGAACCGGCGCTCGACCTCGGCGCGGTCGGTCGTGAACGGCGGCCCGCCGGTGCGGCCGTGGGCGTAGAACAGGCCGACGAGCATGCCCCCGGGTCGCAGCGAGTCGGCCACCGCCGTCACGTAGTCGTCGCGGCGGGCCGGGTCGATCGCGCAGAAGCAGGTGTGCTCGACCACCAGGTCGAACGCCGGCCGCTGACCGATGCGCGTGAACAGATCCTGCACCGCGAACGTGATCGCCAGGCCCGGCGGCGTCATCGCCTGCGCCTGCGCGATCGCCGTCGGCGACAGGTCGATCGCCGTCACCGTCGCCTCGAGCGCCGCCAGCAGGCGCGCCTCGTGCCCGCGGCCGCAGCCGGGCACCAGCGCCTGCATGCCCTTCGGGACATGTTCCGAGAACCATGCCACGAGCGGCGGCGCGGCCCGCCCGAGCTCCCAGCCGCCGGCGTCCGCGGCGAACAACGGGTCCCAGAACCTCGCCTCGCCCGGCCCGGCGCCGGCGACGTCGGGCGTGCGCACGAACAGCTCGGCGCGGATCGCCCGGGCCACCGGGGCGATCACGTCGACGAACGCCTCGAACTCGGCGGGCGTCAGCCGCAGCCCCGGGCGGGCCGGGTCGGCCAGCGACAGCGTCGCGTGACGGGCGAACGCGTCGACCGCGACCGCGCGCACGGGGGCGCCCGCGTGGCGCCCCAGCGCCGCCCACATCGGCTCGGCGACCGCCTCGACGCGCGCATAGGCCTCGCCCTCGAGGTCGCGGGCCTGCTCGCCGCGCGCGCCGACGACCACCGCGCGCACGTGACGATCGGGTCGATGGAGCTTGAACGAACGGAAATCCACGCACGCGAACTTTGGCGCGTCCGCGCCGCCGCCGCAAGCGCTATCCTGGCGCCCGTGGAGCTCCACGACCTCCTCGAGCGCCTGAGGCGCGACTACGCCGCCCTGAACCCGCAGGTCGAGCGGATCGACGCGCTCCTGGCAGAGGCCGGCGAGCACGTCGTCCACGACCACCTCGCCCTGCGCACCTGGGGGGATTCACGCTGCGACATCGACGTCCTCGCGCGCCCGTTCGTGCGCGCCGGCTACCGCGCCGCCGGCGCGTACCGCTTCGCCGAGAAGCGGCTCGTCGCCCGCCACTTCGCCCACGACGACCCCCACCTCCCGCTCGTCTTCGTCAGCGAGCTCGTCCTCGACCGATTCTCACCTGGCTTTCAGGACATGGTCCGAAGTCTCCTCGCCCAGGTCCCCGAGGACATGTTCGCCGCGCCCGACCTGTGCGCGCGCGGCCGGCCGTGGCAGGTCGCCCACGCCGACGTCGAGGCGCTGCGGCGCGAGAGCGAGTACGCCGCCTGGCTGGCCGCGTTCGGCTGGCGGGCCAACCACTTCACCGTCGCGTGCCACGCGCTCGCGCGCCTGAGCGACCTCGCCGCCCTCGACGAGTTCCTCGTGGCCCACGGCCTGCGCCTCAACACCGCCGGCGGCGAGATCAAGGGCTCGCCCGCGCAGGGCCTCGAGCAGTCCTCGACCGTCGCCGACGTCGTCGACGTCGCGTTCACCGACGGCACCTTCGCCGTGCCGGCCTGCTATTACGAGTTCGCGCGCCGCTGGCCCGGCCCCGACGGCCGGCAGTTCCGCGGCTTCATCGAGGGGTCGGCCGACAAGATCTTCGAGAGCACCGACCGGAGGCCCGCCTCGTGACCGCCGCCCCGCCGCCCGAGCTCGTGATCTTTTGCGGGATCCAGGCTGCCGGCAAGAGCACCTTCTTCCAGCGCACGCTGTTCCACAGCCACCTCCGCATCGGCCTCGACCTCGTGCGCACGCGCCACCGCGAGGCCACCCTGTTCGACGCCTGCCTGCGCTGCGGCCAGTCGGTCGTGATCGACAACACCAGCCCGACCCCCGCCGAGCGCGCCCGCTACATCGCCCCGGCGCGGGCCGCCGGCTTCGTCGTCGTCGGCTACTACTTCCAGTCGCGCGTCGCCCCGGCGCTGGCGCGCAACGCCCGGCGGCCCGACGCCCAGCGCGTGCCCGACCGCGGCGTCCTCGGCACCGCCGCGCGTCTGGTCCCGCCGCGCCGCGACGAGGGCTTCGACGCCCTCCATTACGTGTACATCGACGACGCCGGCGAGTTCGTGATCGAGGCCTGGCGCGACGACGATGCCCGGGCGAGCGAGGAGGTCGCGCCATGAAGTCCGACGACCTCGCCGGCCGGCTGCGGCCGTTCGAGACCGCCAGCGACCGCCGCGTCCCGCCGGGCTTTCACATGGTCGCGCGGCTCGACGGCCGCGGCTTCGGCCAGCTCACGAAGGAGCGCCTGCCGGACCTCGCGCGCCCGTTCGATGTCCGCGTGCGCGACCTGATGATCGACACGGCCCGCCACCTCATGCAGTGCGGCTTTCAGGTCGTTTACGCCTACACGCAGAGCGACGAGATCTCGCTGCTGTTCCACCCGCGCGAGCGCGCGTTCGGCCGCTTGCTGCGCAAATACCACTCGATCCTCGCCGGCGAGGCGAGCGCCAGGTTCAGCCTGCTGCTCGGCGAGCTCGTGTGCTTCGATTGCCGCGTCGCCGAGCTGCCCGACGTCGATCGCGTGGTCGACTACTTCCGCTGGCGAGCCGACGACGCCGCCCGCAATTGCCTCAACATGCACTGTTACTGGGCCTTGCGCGCCGCCGGCCGCAGCGAGGGCGAAGCGACCGCCGCGCTCGCCGGGCTCGGGCCCGACGCGCGTCACGAGCTGCTGTTCCGCGCCGGCACCCCCTTCGCCGAGCTCCCGCTGTGGCAGCGCCGCGGCGTCGGGCTCGCGTGGACCCGCGACGCCGACGACCGGCCGCGGATCTCCCCCGACCTCGAGCTGCCGATGCGCGCCGACTACGAGGCCTACGTGCGGGCCAAACTGGTCGAACCGCTGCGCCAGGCGCCCGGCGGCGCGACTCCCGAACCCGGTGAGCAGCCGCAGCGATGAGCCATCGCACGCCCGGCGGGCTTCTGCGCCGGCGCCGAGCGGTGCCACCCTTTGCTTCGACATGGAGCGACTCGCCTCGGACCTGCTGTTCAACCCCACGGAAGAGCACCGCATGCTGCGGCAGATGGTCGCCGACTTCGCCGCGCGCGAAGTCGAGCCGCAGGCCGCCCTGCACGACCACAAGGGTGAGCTCAACGTCCCGCTGTTCCGTCGCCTCGGCGACCTCGGCCTGCTCGGCATCACCATCCCCGAGGCCGACGGCGGCGCCGGCATGGACGCCCTCGCGGCCGTCATCGTCCATCACGAGCTCGCCAAGTACGACCCCGGCTTCACCCTGGCGTACCTGGCCCACTCGATGCTGTTCGTCAACAACTTCTACCACTGCTCGAACCCCGAGCAGCGGTCGCGCTATCTGCCGCGCGTGCTGACGGGCGAGTGGGTCGCCGGCATGGGCATGACGGAGCCGGGCGCCGGCACCGACGTGCTCGGCATGAGCACCACCGCCGTGCGCGACGGCGACGACTGGGTCCTGAACGGCAGCAAGACCTACATCACCAACGGCTGCGAGGGCCACTGCTTCCTCGTCTACGCCAAGGTCGAGGGCCGGATCACCGCGTTCGTCGTCGACCGCGACTGCCCCGGCTTCCGCACCAGCAATCACATCGACAAGCTCGGCATGCGCGCCTCGACCATGTCCGAGCTGGTGTTCGAGGACTGCAAGGTGCCCGGCGCCAACGTCCTCGGCGAGGTCGGCAGCGGCCTCACGCACATGATGCGCAACCTCGAGATCGAGCGCCTCACCCTGGCGGCGATGAGCGTCGGCATCGCCGACCGCTGCGTCGACATCATGGTCCGCTACGCCGAGGAGCGCCACGCGTTCCGCCAGAGCATCAACCGCTTCGGGCAGATCCAGCGCTACCTCGCCGACGGCTACGCGATGACCGAGGCCGCCAAGTGCCTGGTCTACAACGTCGCCCGCGACATCGGCCCCGACGTCCGCAACCGCGTCGGCTCGGACGCCGCCAAGCTGTTCGCCGCCCCGGTCGGCAAGCAGGTCGCCGACTACGCGATGCAGGTCATGGGCGGCGCCGGCTACTGCAAGGAGTTCCCCGTCGAGCGCCTGTGGCGCGACGCCAAGCTGCTCGAGATCGGCGGCGGCACCCTCGAGGCCCACCAGAAGAACCTGACGAAGGACCTCACCGCCCTGCGCACCCAGGGTTGAGCGGGAGAGGCTGTCCTCCGGGACATGTCCCCTGCTCGCTGCGCCGGCGCAGTCGGCTGTCCTCGGGGACATGCCCTCTGCCCTCTGCCCTCTGCGTTCTGCGCGCCGAGCGCAAGAGGCTGTCCTCGGGACATGTCCTCTGCGACATGCGCGCCGAGCGCAAGGAGCTGTCGTCCGGGACATGCCCTCTTCACCCTGCGCGCCGGCCTTGTGCGCAGAGGCTGTCCTCGGGGACATGTCCCCTTCGCCCCGCTCACCGGCCGCCCCGCGGGGCCCGGGCTGTCCTCGCGGACATGTCCGCTTCGCCCTGCTCGCCCCGCGGGCCTTCGTCCGCCCGTCGCCTCAGGTGAGCACGCGCGCCCCGTCGGCGGTCACGCACACCGTGTGTTCGAACTGGGCGCTCCACTTGCGATCGGCGGTGACCACCGTCCAGCCATCTTTCAACACCTCGACCTCCGGCGACCCGAGGGTCAGCATCGGCTCGATCGTGAACACCATCCCCTCGCGCAGGCGCAGCCCCGTGCCGGGGCGGCCGACGTGGGCGACGTGGGGCGGCTCGTGCATGTGGCGGCCGATCCCGTGGCCGCCGAAGTCGCTGACCACCCCGTAGCCGCCCCGCCGCGCGACCTCGACGATCGCCGCCCCGATGTCGCCGAGCCGCGCCCCCGGCCGCACCGCCGCGATCCCGGCGTCGCGGGCCGCCCGCGTGGCCGCCACCAGCCGCTTCGCCTCCTCCGACACCGCGCCGATGCAGAACGTCGCCGACGTGTCGCCGTGGAACCCGTCGAGCTCGGTGGTCACGTCGACGTTGACGATATCGCCGTCGGCGAGCACCACGTCGGCCCGCGGCACCCCGTGGCACACCACCTCGTTGCGGCTGGTACACACGCTCGCCGGAAACGGCCCCGGCCCCGCCCCGCGATAGCCGAGCTGGCTCGGCCGCCCGCCCCGCCGCGCCGTGTCCTCGCGCACCCACGCGTCGATCTGCGCCGTCGTCACCCCCGCGCGCAGCCGCTCCGCCACGTACGCCAGGGTCCCCGCCGCCGCCGCCCCCGCGCGCTCGATCGCCGCGATCTCGCGCGGCCCGTAGATCGTCACCGACATGCCGCGAATCTGCGCCGGACCGCCGCGGCCGGTCCAATACCATTTGGGTATCGCGCTCGGCGCTCGCGAACCGCGTTCTCCTGCGGGGATTGACCGCAGCGAATGCCACGACGAGCCCGCGCGTCGCCCTGCATGCTCCCTCGCGGGAACCTCCGCCCGCGGGCACACTCGTGCATGCCGATGAACGAGCCCACGCATCGACTCCCGCCCGGGCCGAGGGGCGCGATCCGGCAGACCCTTCGATACTTGCGCGACCCGGTCGGATCGATCCTCGACCTGGGTCGGCGATACGGCGACCTCTTCACCCTGTCGAGCCTCGGCGACGCGCTCGTGGTCGCCAGCGCACCCGAGGCCGTTCGCGCCATCTTCTCCGCCGAGCCGGACACCTTCGCCCCGTTCGCCGCCGACGCCATGGCCCCGGTGCTCGGGCGCGGCTCGGTCCTCCTGCAGCACGGCGCCGCGCACCGGCGCGCGCGCAAGCTGATGCAGCCGCCCTTCCACGGCGCGCGCATGCGGGCCTACGGCGCCGCCATGCGGGACAGCGCGCGGACCCACCTGGCCGCCGTGCCGCGCGACCGCCGGGTCCCCATCGAAGATGTCTTTCGGGACATCTCGCTCGACGTCATCATCCGCACGATCTTCGGCGTCTCCACCGGCGAACGAATGGCCGCCTGCGCCCGCGGCGTGCGCGACACGATCGCCGCGTTCGGCCCGCTGATCGCCACCTTCCGCGCCCTGCAGCGCGAGTTCGGCGGGTTCGGTCCGTGGGCCCGGTTTCGCCGGCTGCTCGGCGGCGTCCACGAGCTCCTGCGCCAGGAGATCGCCGCCCGCGACCCGGCCCGTCCGGGCGACGACATCTTGAGCCTGCTGGTCGCCGCGCGCGACGAGTCCGGCGCCGCCATGGACGAGCAGGAGATCGTCGAGCAGCTGTTCACGATGGTGATCGCCGGCCACGAGACCACCGCCACCGCGCTGGCGTGGGCGGTCGACGAGCTGCTGCGGCGACCCGAGCTGCTCGGCCGCCTGCGCGAGGAGCTGGGGCCCTTCGCCGGCGATCCCGACCGCCTCGCCCAGTCGCCGCTGCTCGACGCCGTGTGCGCCGAGACCTTGCGGCTGCACCCGTTGATCCCGATGGTCTCGCGCAAGCTGCTGCGGCCGTTCGAGCTCGGCGGCTACCTCCTGCCGGCCGGCACCGGCCTGGGCGCCTGCTTGTTGCTCGCCCACCTCCGCGAGGAGCGCTACCCGGAGGCCATGGCCTTCCGCCCGCAGCGCTTCCTCGACGGCAAGCACCCCCCGCCGCACGAGTACCTGCCGTTCGGCGGCGGCGCGCGGCGCTGCCTCGGCGCCGCCTTCGCGCTCCACGAGATGAAGGTCGTGCTGTCGACCCTGGTCCTCGAGTTCGAGCTCGAGCTCGCCGCCGCGCCGGCCCGCACGGGCGTGCGCGCGGCCACCATCGGCCCCAGGGGCGGCGTCCCCGTGGTCCGCCGGCGCTGACGCGCGTGCGCGCGGCGCTCCCGGATCCGCCGACACCGGTGCGCGAGCGCGCGGCGCTCCCTGCTCCGCCGTCACCGATGCGCGAGCGCGCGGCGCTTTCTGATTCGCCGACACCCATGCGCGAGCGCGCGGCGCTCCCTGGTCTGCCGGCGCTGCCGCGAGCGCGCGGCGCTCCCTGGTCTGTTGACGCTGCCGCGAGTTCGCGGCGCTCCCGGTCGCCGGCGCTGCCGCGCACTTGCCTCGCGCGGCCGCCGGCGCGTAGCCTGGGCGCGTGAGCCTGACCCAGATCAGCTACTTCGTCGCCGTCGCCGAGGAGCAGCACGTCGGCCGCGCGGCGCAGCGGCTGCACGTGTCCCAGCCGCCCGTGACCCGGCAGATCCGCCAGCTCGAGGACGAGCTCGGCACCCGCCTGTTCGACCGCACCCCGCGCGGCGTCCGCCTCCTGCCCGCCGGCGAGCGCTTCCTCGCCCACGCCCGGGCGATCCTCGCCGAGGTCGACGCCGCTCGCCGGGCCGTCGCCGAAGCTCTATCGAAGGACATGCCCGATGGGACAGGGTCTTCTGGACATGTCCCAATCGCCACCTGGCGCCGACCGTCCTGAGAAGACAGGCGCCGCCGATCATGAGACCGCGGCGCCTCCGCGCTGGGCGGCACAATCGCCCCACGGCCCGGCCGAGCCAGCCGCCGCGACGCCGCGAAGCACCGCCCATCATGAGACGGCTGCGCCTCCGTGTTCGCTTCCCCGAGGCACACTGCCGAGTCAGCCGCCCTGAACAGCTCAGGCGCCGATCATGAGACAGCGCGCGCTCTCGCGTCGCGTCGAACGGGCTCCAGGGCCGCGCCGGCCGTCCCTGAAACGGCGAAGCGCCGCCGCCCGTGAGGGCAGCGGCGCGTGCCTGACCCGGCTTCGCAGGGGGTCCGCTCATTCGCCGCGCGGGCCGCGGTGCTTGTCGCCGTGGTGGGCCTGCTTGAACGCGACCAGCTCCTCGCGGCTCAGCTTGCCGTCGCTGTTGTTGTCGGCCTCGGCGAACTTCTCGGCCAGCTTGTGATGCCCGGCCACCTCGTCGGCCGTCAGCGCGTTGTCGCTGTTCACGTCGAGCTTGGCCATCATCATCGCCGCGCGCTCGGCCGGGTCCTTGGGCCCGCCGCCGTGCTTGCCGCGGCCCTTCAGCGCCTTCAGTTCATCGCGGCTGAGCTTGCCGTCGCTGTCGGCGTCGGCCTCGGCGAACTTCTCGGCCAGCGGGCCCGCGGTGACCTCGTCGCGGGACAGCGCGCCGTCGCTGTTGGCGTCGAACTTGGCCAGCAGCTTGTTCGCGCGCTCCTCCGGGTCCTTGTGCCCGCCGCGGCCGCGGTGGCCCTTGATCGCCTTGAGCTCCTCGCGGGTCAGCTTGCCGTCGCCGTCGGCGTCGAGCTCGGCGAACTTGGCCTCGAAGCGGTGGCCCTTGACCTCCTCGCGGGAGAGCGCGCCGTCGCCATCGGCGTCGAACTTGGCCATGAAGCCGCCCTTGTGGTGCCCGCCTTCGACCGCCGCGAGCTCCTGCTCGGCGGGCTCCTCGGTCTCCTCCTTGTCGCAGGCGACGAACAGGAGGGAAAGGGACAGGAAGGCGGCCTTGGTGATGCGTGTCATGGTGTGTCTCCTCGTGCCGGGGGCGGCCATCGCCGCGCGGGTCAGGACCCCGGCTCGCATGTTGGTATTCGTCGCCCCCCGACCCCGTGCACGCCGGATTACCGTCGCTTTACAGTCGCCCCCGGCCGCCCCGCCGGCGAGGCCCGCAACACCCCTCCGGGGCCCGTTCCAGGGCGATTGCGCGGCTTCGAGCAGGGCTCCCGGTTACGTTCCGCCAACATTCCCGCAGCCCCGCGGCCCCGCATGCCGAGCCACCTGCGGCGCTCGTGCTCCGCGCCTGCAGAGGCTGCCGGGCCCGGGGCACGCCGCTGCGCGCCTGGACGCCGGTCGCCTCGCTCGAGGCGTGTCCCGGCAGCCAGCAGGGTATCGGCTCAGCGTGAAGGCAGAAGGGAGAGGCGGCCACGGCCTCGGGGATGGGCAGCTCGGGCGGGCCAGGCCGCGCCGGACTCGGCGCAGCCTCCAAGGCTTCGAGGTTACACGCGGACCGAGAATTCGGTGCCGTCGGCGAGGTGGAGCGTCGACGAGCGGAAGCCGTTGGCGGGGTCTTGCATGTACGCGACGTACGGCGCGAGGTCCCGCTTGAACGTGAAGATGTTGTCCCCGATGACCACGCCGCCGGGACGGACCTGCGGGCCGAGCATGCGGATGACCGGCAGGTACAGGTCCTTCCAGCCGTCGAGCAGCACCATGTCGATCGTGCCCAGCGGCCCCTGCAGCGTCTGCAGCGCGTCGCCCTCGCGGATCTCCGCGAACGCCTCGAGCCCGGCCTCCCGGAGGTTCGCGCGCGCCTGCGCGACCTTCTCGGGCACGAGCTCGGTGCCGATCACGAGCCCTCCGCCGTTGTCCCGCACCGCCGCGGCGAAGTAGATCGTCGAGATCCCGAACGACGTGCCGAACTCCACGATCCTGCGGGCGCCGAGCGCTCGCGCGACGAGGTAGCACATCGCGCCCTGCTCGGGCGACAGCGGCAAATACAGGTCCTTGGCGAGCTCGGACATCTCCGCCGCGCTCGCGCGCCGCCGCAACAGCGAGCCGCGCAGCAGCGCCGGCACGAAGCGACGGACGATCTGCAGCCGCTGCCCGGCCGCCGCGCCGTGCAGGCGCTGCAGCACGGCCTGCACGCGAAAATCGCCGATCACGGCGCCGGGTGGATTGTGTTCGGGCGAGAACGGGAGCTTCATGGCGCGAAGGTCAGCACAGCCGCGCCTCGCTGTCGAGCGACGCGACGTCGCAGTGCGTGCCCGGCTCTCGGGACGATCGGTGCGAGCGCCGAGGAATACCCCCCGCGAATCGCCTGCTCCGGCTCACTCGATTCGCAATCGACACGGACATTGCGGTGACGCGTCTTGCGAGTGCAGGGCGTCTGTTTCTACATCGACGGCAACAAACCACGAGCGGACGTCGATTCGCCGGGCCCGCGGAACCTCGGGTGCGGCATGCACGGCCACGCGCACGACCTCGACGGCGGGCTCGACCCCCCGGAAATCCGGCAAGACACCTTCACGCAGCGCGACGGGCGGCAATCGCCCGCCTCGCCGCGCGCGTCATCGACGGCGATGCCGGCTCAGCGCCCGCGGAGGTTGCCGGCGACGAAGTCCCAGTTGACCAGGTGGTCGAGGAACGTGTCGATGTACTTCGGCCGCGCGTTGCGGTAGTCGATGTAATAGGCGTGCTCCCACACGTCGATGGTCAGCAGCGCCGTCTGGCCGTGCTTGAGCGGCAGGTCGGCGTTGCCGGTCTTGGTGACCGCGAGCTTGCCGTTCTGGACCACCAGCCAGGCCCAGCCCGAGCCGAACTGCGTCGTCGCGGCGTTGGCGAACTCCTCGCGGAAGCGCTCGAACGAGCCGAAGTCGCGCGCGATCGCCTCGGCCAGCTCGCCCGTCGGGCGCCCGCCGCCGTTCGGCCGCATGCTGTGCCAGTAGAACGTGTGGTTCCAGACCTGCGCCGCGTTGTTGAACACCCCGCCGTCGCTGCGCAGGATGATCTCTTCGAGCGACAGCTCGGCCTCGGGCTTGCCGTCGAGCAGCTTGTTCAGGTTGTTGACGTACGCGGCGTGGTGCTTGCCGTGGTGGTACTCCAGCGTCTCGGCGCTGATGTGGGGGGCGAGCGCGTCCTTGGCGTAGGGCAGTTCGGGGAGGGTGAACGGCATCGGCAGATCCTCGGGGGTGGGGTACACGAGGCCCGTGGGTGACGGGCCCGGTCCTGGTTCGCCGTTGCATTAGCAGAGCCCCGGGCCGGCGGCGGCGATCGGGTTATCCCATTGGCAGAATGTCAATGTATTGGCAGCGGGCGTCGCGCGCCGATTTCCCGCGGATGTCCGCCGTAAATCGGGCTCATTCATGCGGTCGCATCAATCTCGGCCGCGTCTCGCCGCATCGATATGCGATCTGCCAGCAATGCGCCGGCTTCCGGCTTCGGCCGCGCGAACTGGCGCCTGCCTCGCTTTCCCCGCGCGAGCGCGAGCGCCGCTCCGCCCGCGCCGCGCGCGCACGCCCGTCCCGGGCGTTCCTGCGCGCTTCCCCGCGCCCCTCGGCGCCTGTGTTTTCGCGTACCTTCGACTGGCGTCACCATGTCTGTTCCGACCGCCGCCACCACTGCTTCCGACATTCAGCGCGAGGAGGACGGACGGAGGTTGCTCGCCGCCGTGAGGGAGCGCTTCGCGGCCGCGACGGCGGCGGGCCGCGTGCCGCTGTTCCTCAGCTCGGCCGGCGAGCTGTGGGCCACCTTCCTCGCGGCCGTCCCGGAGCACCTGCGACAGTGGCACGATTGCGCCGCCTGTCGCCGGTTCTTCGAGCGGTACGGCGGGCTCGTGCGGGTCGGCGACGACGGCGAGCTCGTCTCGGTGCTGTGGGATCCGTCGAGCGTGCCTCCGCCTTACGTCGCGGCCGTCACGGCGCTCGCGCAGGCCGTCACGCGCGCGCCGATCGAGGGCGTGTTCCTGTCGTCGCGGCCGCAATGGGGCCAGCCGCGCACCGGCGATTGGTGGCACCTCTCGCTCGAGCCGGCGGCGGCGCAGCTCTACCCCGAATCGCCGGTGCGCACCGCCTCGCAGGCGGCCGCCGAGCGACGCGTCGACCGCGACACCCTCCTGCGCGGCCTCGCCGAGTTCCCGCTCGAGCTGGTGCGGCACGCCCACGCGCTCCTCACCACCGACAAGCTCTACCGCTCCGAGGTGTGCATCAGCGTCGCCGCGTGGTTGCTCGCGCTGCACGAGCGGCTGGCGGCCACCGCCAACCAGCGCGCGCGCGACAACCTCGTGTGGCAGGCCGTCGCGAGCGCGCCCGTCGGGTTCGCGCGGGTGCGCAGCACGATGATCGGCACCCTGCTCGAGGACCTCGCCGCGGGGCTGTCGTTCGACGCGGTCAAGGCCCGCTTCGACGCCAAGATGCACCCGCTCGCCTATCAGCGGCCGACGGCCGCGCCGAGCGCCGGCAACATCGCGCGCGCCGAGGAGATCGTCGCCAAGCTCAGGGCGGCGGGCTCGCTCGAGCGGCGGTTCGCGCGCCTGTCCGACATCGTCCCGCTGTGGGTGCCGGCGCCGGCGCCGGAGAAGCCCGCGCGCGAGGAGCGGGGCGTCTTCTCGCACCTGCGCGAGCGGGCCTCCGCGACCACGTGGCACGACGTCCCGCCGACCGTGATGACGTGGGACAAGTTCTCGCGCACCGTCCTGCCGACCGCCGAGGGGCTCGAGTTCCTGGTCCCCGACCGGCCCGATTCGTACCTCGGGCTGGTGACCGCCAAGAACCCCGACGCGCCGCCGATCGTGCAGTGGGACCGCGAGGGCGCGCGCAATCCGGTCACCTGGTACCTCTACGTCAACGGCTCCGCGCCGGCGCGGTGGAACCTCAAGCCCGGGCAGTTCCACCCGGTCACGGCCGTCACCTACCAGCCGTCGATGTGGGGCGACGCGGCCAAGTTCCCGCATCATGGCCAAAAGGTCATCTTCATCCTCAAGGGCGCGAAGGACCTCGAATACAGCGGCGGCGCCGGCTTTTTCCCTTCGTTCCTCAAGAGCGAGTACCACGAGATCCGCAGCACCCTCGAGGCTTACGCCAAGAGCGCCGTCGTCGAGGGCAAGGACGACGCCGAGGCGTGCGGGATCTGCCTGCAGAAGGGCACCACCTGGGACTACACCTTCCGCGTCGCCGGCAAGGGCGGCGTGCGCCTCGTCTACAAGCTCGACCGCTGGGACTGACGCGCCGCGAGAAGCGCGCAAAGCCGCCGTGGTGGCATACGGGAGCCTCGTCGAGTAGGGTGAGGTCTGCATGCGCACCCTGGCTCTGGGCGCCGCGATCCTGTGCGGCGCCGCCTGCATCCCCTTCGAGCCCTATTGGTGGATTCAGGACGCGAGGTTGCTCGGCACGCGCATGACCGTCGTCGAGCCCGGCGGCTATTCGACGCTGCTCGCGGTGCCGCCCGGCCAGCAGCGCGCCTCGGCCTTGCCGCTCGACACCGTCGAGGTCGAGTGGATGGTCGCCGCCGCCGAGGACACCGAGGTGCAGCCGCCGATCTGGCTGGCATGCACCCGCCCGGGCTGCATCGAGGCGTTCTACAACCGCGGCCACGGGCTCCTCGACTGCCCGCAGCCGCTGCCGTTCGACGTCCCGTGGGCCTGCCGGCTCGGCGAGGGCCACAAGATCCGCTTCGGCTTCGGCGGCGCCTTCACCCTCAATCTCGGCTACCAGTTCGCCGGCCTGTCGCTGCTGGCGATCGGCAGCCGCACCGCCGACGTCCCGTCCGCCACCTGCCTCGAGCGCTACCGCACCAGCCCGCACGCCGGCCTCGAGCAGTGCCTCATCGGCCGCGACATCCACGTGCCCGGGCCGCTGTGGGCCGTGTTGCCGTTCGCCCCGGAGCTCGGCGAGCTGCCGCTCGAGTTCGTCCTCCAGGCGCCCGACACCCACCCCGACATCATCGGCTTCCGCGTGTCGCGCGAGCGGGACGCCGAGCGGATCGAGGTCCTCGCCGAGCCCGAGGACACCGTGTTCGTCGAGCCGGGCGAGCGCGTCATCGTCCTGCCGCTGCTCGTCGCCGGCGGCGCGCAGGACTACGTCGACCTCATCGACCCCGACGCCGACGGCCCCGAGCCGCCGGACCTGAGGCACGGCCGCGAGGAGGTCCGCTTCGAGGTCCATCTCACCGCGATCGTCGATCAGTTCGACGCGCCCAGCCGCTGGGACCCCGCGGCCGACATCGAGTGGGTCGTGTCCGACCACCCCGAGCCGATGACGATGTACGTCCTGGCCCGTGACGATCGCGCCGGCGTGGGCCTGGCCCGCCTGCACTTCGCCGGCAAGAGCCCATGATCGCGGCGATCCTCCTCGTCGTCCTCGCCGCCGCTCCGGCGGCGCCGAAGGCCGCGCCCGCGGCCGGCGAGCGCGCCGCGCGGGCGACCGTCCAGGGCAGCTTGCGCAGCGCCGGCGAGCGCACCCCCGTCGCCGGCGCCAAGGTCTTCGCCACCGCCCGCCGCGGGCCGGCGTGGACGCGCGAGGCCGTGTCGGGCGAGGACGGCCGGTTCATCCTCACCGACCTGCCGGCGCAGGACTTCATCCTCACGGTCGTCGCCGCCGAGCATCAGCGCCTCGAGCAGCCGACCACCGCCCCCTTCTGGCGCCGGCGCAAGCCGCCGGTGATCTACCTGCAACCCGTGGGCACCGGCAGCTATCGCACGATCGTCCAGCAGGAGCGGACCGTGCGGCCGAGCCCGTACAGCGCCCGCCTCGCGCCCGACGAGATCCAGGGCTTGCCGGGCAGCCAGGGCGACCCGCTGCGCGCGCTGCAGAACCTGCCCGGAGTGGCGCGCGCCCCCGGCGGCCTCGGCCTGCTCGTGCTGCGCGGCGCGACCCCCAATCAATCGCAGGTGTTCTTCGGCGAGCACCCGCTGCCGCGCGCCTTCCACGTGCCCGGCCTCGCCAGCGTGGTCCAGACCGGCGTCCTGCAGGACCTGCAGTACATCCCCGGCAGCTTCTCCAGCCATTACGGCAACGCCGTCGCCGGCGTGGTCACCATGACCCCGCGGGTCGGCCGGCGCGACGGCCTGCACGGCCACGCCAAGCTCGACATCACCTCGGTCGGCGGCCTGGTCGAGGGCCCGCTCGGCAAGGGCTCGTTCCTGATGGCGGCCCAGCGCGGCTACCTCGACCTCGTGCTCCGGGCCCTGCCCTCGGACGTCCGCGGCGACGAGTTCATCCGCCCGCGCTACCACGATTATCAGCTGATCTTCGACCACCCGGTCGGGCGCGGCGGCAGCCTCACCGCGCGGATCCTCGGCGCCACCGACGACATCCGCTACCCCGACTCGAACTACAGCCCCGGCTCGAACTTCGCCCTGCGCGCCGGCTTTCACCGCTTCGACCTCAGCTACCGCAAGCGCCACGGCACCTGGGACTTCTTGCTCGCGCCGGCGATGCGGCTCGACCGCACCGTGTTCGAGACGAGCGAGCTGTACCGCCGGCGCAGCGACGTCGTCGGCCTGCTGCGCGCCGAGCTGACCGCCCGCCCGTCGCGGCGGTTCCTGCTGACGCTCGGCCTCGACACGCAGGTCGATCGCTACACCACCCGCACGCACGTCGAGCCGTCGCAGTGGGCGCCGCCGGACTCCGAGAACTACGACACCAGCGACCGCGGGGTCGTGTCGACCACCGGCGTGTACGTGTCGTCGCAGATCGGCGGCGGCCGCTTCACCCTGTTCCCGGGCCTGCGCGTCAACCTGTTCACCGGCAAGGAGAACGCCGCGTTCGCGGTCGACCCGCGCGTGCTGGCCCGCGTCGTCGCCCACGACCGCGTGACCCTGCAGTTCGGCGCCGGCCTCTACTCGCAGGCCAGCCAGCGCAAGTACGAGGAGACCTCGGGCTTCATCTCCAACTCGGAGAACCCCTACGGCGGCACCACCTCGATCGCCGGCTACAGCCCGCTGGTCCTGCCCGGCGCGCTGCGCTACCTCGACGCGCGGCTCGAGTTCGACCCCCACGGCCGCGTCGGCGCCGCCCGGGCCTCCCAGCTCAGCGCCAACCTCCACGTCGACATCACCAGCACCCTCGGCTTCGACGGCACCGTCTTCTACCGCCACGTGCGCGACAACCTGCCGCGCCCGGCGGGCAGCGGGATGGTGCCCGACATCGTCACCGAGACCTACGGCGTCGAGGCGATGCTGCGCCACGACCTGACGGCCCGCCTGTTCGGCTGGGTCGCCTACACCTTCATGAACTCGAAGCTCGGCTTCGCCACGTGGAAGACGCCGCGGCCCGACCTGCCGGCCGACTTCGACCAGCGGCACAACCTCGTGCTGCTGCTCGGCTACAAGCTGCCGCGGCGGTGGACGATCGCCGGCCGCTTCCGCGTCGTCACGGGCCTGCCGTACACGCCGCGGATCGGGGCGCAGATCGAAGAGGGCATCGGCATCCGCCCGCTCGACGGGCCGTTCAACAGCGCCCGCCTGCCGGTGTTCCACCAGCTCGACATCCGCGTCGATCGCACCTGGGTCTACAAGCGGGCGATGGTGGCGGCGTACCTCGACGTGCAGAACCTGTACAACCGCCAGAACCCCGAGGGCGTGCTCTACAACTACGACTTCTCCGACCAGCGCGCGGTCATCGGCGTGCCGATCTTGCCGGTCCTCGGCGTGCGCGTGACGTACTGAGGCGAGGACCCGCCAGCGAGCTCGTCCGCGCCGCGCGGACGGAACCGGCGGATCGCAGCGCGATCCGCCGTGTCGCGGTCCCGTGACTCGGGCGTGGCACGCTCGTGACGCGGCGCTAAGCTCCCCGCGCCATGCCCGACGACAAGGTCCAGCCTGCGCTGCTGCAGGCCCGCCTCGCCAACGAGCGCACGCTGCTCGCGTGGCTGCGCACCGCGGTCGCGCTGATGGGCTTCGGCCTGATGGTCGCGCGGCTCGGCGTGTTCCTCGACACCCTCGGCCGGGCCACCCACGACCAGGTCCGCGCCGCCGGCCAGTCGCGCTGGACCGGCGCCGCCCTGCTGATCACCGGCAGCATCGTCGCCATCATCGGCTACCACCGCGTCCGCGCCTACGCCAAGGTCATCGACCCGCAGCGCGGCCCGCCCGGCGACCGCGGCCTCGACCTCACCGCCGGGCTCGTGATCCTCCTCGGCGCCGGCCTGGCCACCTTCGTCGTCGCCATGTACTGAAGGGCATGTCCCCGGGGACATGCCCTTCTGCGCATGCTCCTTCGAGCATGCCTTTTAAAACATGTCGCGCATCCAGCCGACGAAGCGCTTGCCGAGGCCGGGGCGGCGCTCGCCGCGGGGCGGCTGGACCTCGACGGCGGCCATCGGCTGGTGGGAGGCGCCGTAGAGCACGAGGCCGACGCCGGTCGAGAACTTGGGGTCCTGGATGACCTGGGCGAACCCGCCCTCGGTCAGCGACGGCTGGCCGCGGCCGAAGCTGGCCCCGTGGACCGGCACGCCGCGGCGGACCGGCATCTGGAACACGTCCTCGACGATCTCGACCATGCCCTCCATCTGCGAGCCGCCGCCGGTGAGGACGATGCCCGAGCCGGCCATCTCCATCATCCCGGACTTCAGCAGCTCCTCCTGGGCCATCAGCAGGATCTCCTCGACGCGCGGCTCGATCACCTCGCCGAGGAAGCGGCGGGGGAACACCCGCGGCGGGCGCGGGCCGACGCCGGCCACCTCGACGGTCGCGTCGCCCTCGATCATGCTGACGAGCGCGCAGCCGTGGCGGCGCTTGATCGCCTCGGCCTCGGCGACGCTGGTGTGCAGGCCGTGGGCGACGTCCTGGGTGATCCGGTGGCCGCCCATGACGATGACCGAGGTGAACACGTTGGTGCCCTCGGAGTAGATGGTCAGGTCGGTGGTGCCGCCGCCGATGTCGATGAGCACGACGCCGAGCTCGCGCTCGTCCTCGTGGAGCACGCTGATCGCCGAGGCCAGCGGCTGGAGCACGACCTCGACGACGTCGAGGCCGGCGCGGTTACAGCACTTGATGATGTTCTGGACGCTGGTCGTGGCGGCGGTGATGACGTGGGCGCGGACCTCCATGCGCACGCCGCTCATGCCGATCGGGTCCTTGATCTGGCCCTGGCCGTCGATCATGTACTCGAGCGGCAGGGTGTGGATGATCTGGCGGTCGAGCGGGATGTTGACCGCCTTGGCCTGCTCGATCACCCGCGCGACGTCGGCCTCGGTGACCTCGCGGTTGCGCATGCTGACCTGGCCGAGGCTGCTAAAGCCGCGGATGTGACCGCCGGCGATGCCGACGAACACCGACTGGACCTCGACGGCCGCCATCTGCTCGGCCTCCTGGATCGCCTGGGCGATGCTGTTGGTGGTCGCCTCGATGTTGACCACCACGCCCTGGCGCAGCCCCTCCGACGGACAGGTCCCGACGCCGATGATGTCGACCCCGCTCTCGGTCACCTCGCCGATGATCGCGGCGACCTTGGTCGTGCCGATGTCGAGTCCGACGATCACTTCTCCGACTTCTGCCATGACTCGTTCCTAGTCGTACTTCGGGATCCCGGAAGCAAATTTGTTGCCGGAGACGGCCTTCTTCTTCTTGCTCTTGCCCTTGGCCGGCCTGGCCGGGCCCGCCGGCGGCGGCCCCGGGGCGGCTGGCTCTTGGGCAATGTCCTTGGAGACAGGCTTGTGCGCCCCGGCGCCGCGGGCCAGCACCGCCGCCTCGGCCTCGGCGTCGAGGAAGCTGGCGACCACCCGCTCGGGCGCGCCGGGGGCGGCGTCGAGGTCGAGGTGGACCACCGCGAGCTGCTCGGCGCGCTCGCCCAGGGCCGCGCGCAGGGCGTCGAAGCGGGCCAGCTTGGGCTCGACCTCGCCGCGGCCGAGCCGCAGCGCCGCGCCGGTCTTGGCGGTGTACAGCGCGACCGACCCGCCCTCGTCGACGTGGACCTCCGACAGCCGCGGCCGCGGGGCCTGCTGGTAGGCCGTCAGCGCCTCGAGGCCGCGGCGGATCGCCGCCTGGGCCCGCGGGTCGCCGGCGACCAGCTGCTCGCGGTCGACGCCGGTGATCACCGGCAGCTCGCCGCGCTCGCCCTCCTCGAGCCGCTTGAACGGCACGCCGTCGCGGTCGATCAGGTAGAAGTAGCCCGACAGCAGCGCCGCCGCCGCCTCGTGCTCCTCGACCTCGACGATCAGCGTGTCGGGCAGCGAGCGCTGCACGCTGGCGCGCTTGACCCACGGCTCGGCGGCGATCTTGGCCTGCAGCGCGTCGGTGTCGACGGCGAGGATGTTGGTGCCCGGCTCGAGCCCGAGCAGCGTCTGCAGCCTGTCCACCGGGACATGTGGCGTCGCCTGGTAGACCAGCGACTTGGCCTCGAAGCGGGCCGAGGTGGTCACGTACTGGTAGCCGGCCTGGACCGCCAGCAGCACGCCCCACGCCAGGGTCACGGCGATCGCCAGGCGCGCGGCGAGGCTGAAGAGCCGACGCCCGCGCGCCCCCACCCGCGGGACCGCGGCGACCAGATTCTTCAGGCCCGCGCGCGGCTCGTGCACCGCCGGCTTGGCCCCCGCCCGCGGCGCGTCGACGCGGCGATTGACCCGCACGCCCGCCCGGCTCGCCGTCACCGCCGGCTTGCGCGCGACCGGCGTGGGCGCCGGCATCGGCCGCGGCCGCGCCTGCTGCACCCGTCGGTTCTGCTTGCGCGCCGGCGCGGAGTTCGCGCGAGGGCTGTTGGTGAAGAGACCCATGGCGAAGGGAGCGAGCCTGGCGACTATCAGGCGCCCCATGTGGGGGCAAGAATTCGGCGCCATGTGGGACTGAACATCCGCGCAAGCGCGCGCCCGCGGCGCGGCTGCGCGCGCGGCCGGCTGCGGCTCGACCTGGCGCGAAAGACAGGTCGATAACCCGCGCACGCCACGGTCGCGCGACCTGTCCCCGCAGACGAGCGAGACACGGACCGACCGCGCTCGCATCATTCACATCGAGGTCCTCGGCCTGCGCGGAGCGGCCGGAAACTCACCTTCAGAACGATTGCGGCGCCTGACCGCCGCTCGGCGGCCGGCGGAGCACGCCGTACACCGTGCCCGAGCCCGTGCTGAGCGCGGTACTGTTGGTCGCCGAGGTCATCACAGTGATCGCCTCGCCCCCCATCTTGCAGGCGCGGGGGCGGACCATCTTGCGGAACTTCTCGTCCAGCGGGTCCATCTTCCCGACCTTGCCGATCGTCACATAACCGAGGATCTCCCATTCGCCGCCCGGCCGCATCTTCTCCAGATCGGCCTGGATGAACTCGAGCGGACAGTTCGAGTCGCGGGGCGCAGCAAATACCATTCTTGTCTCGGAGACTTGTGAGCAGGATACCGCCGCAGCAGCGAGAAGGAGAGGGATCAAAGACCTACGCATCGCGGCCGAGGGTACAGAGACACGCAAAGCGATGTCAATGAACCATGAACCCGAGTATCCTCGGACATTTCTTTCAGCTGTCCTCAGAGCTCGTTTCTGAGGGATGTCGAGCGGCTGCGGCGCTACAGCGCGAAGTCCCCCAGCCGCGGCCGCTGCAGCCAGTTGCGCTCCGCCCACGCCGCGCCCTTCTCGGCCACGTGCATCGTGAACGCGTGGCGCGACGCCGCCGAGTGGTTGTGCGAGCTGCGGTGCGGCAGGTGGTCGTGGAACACCACCACCGTGCCCGCGGGCACCTCGAGCGCGACCGCCTCGTCGGGCCCCGGCCAAGGCGTGGCGTCGAGCGTGCGCAGCGTGCCGGTGCGGGTGCGCCAGTCGACCTCGTAGCGCTCGCGCAGCGGCGTGCGGTGGCCGCCGGGCTGCACCCACAGGCAGCCGTTGTCGCGGTGCGCGTCCTCCAGCGCCACCCACAGGCCGGTCACGCACGCCGGCTCGCAGATCAAATACGTCGCGTCCTGATGCCAGCGAACCTCGCCGCCGATCCGCGGCTGTTTGAAAATAAACATCGTCTGCCACAGCACCGGCGCCGCGTAGCCGAGGTCGCGCAGCAGCGCGCCGAAGCGCGGCTGGCGGCAGAACGCGCGGAACTCCGGCACGAGGTCGTGGAGCGCGTGGCCGATCTTGTTGATCGCCAGCCGCGGCGGGCACCGCAGGCGGCCCTCGGGATCCAGCGCACCCTCCTCGAGGAAGCAGCGCACGCCCTCGGCCGAGGCGAAGAACACGTCGTCGCGGCCGGCGTCGCGGTCCTTCGTGGTGAACACGGTGCGCTCGGCCTCGGGGTCGAAGCGGTCGACGATCGCCAGCGCCGCGGCGCGGATCGACGCCAGCGCGTCGGCGCCGACCAGGCTCGGCAACACCACGTAACCCTGCTCGCGGAATTCGTCGACTTGTTCGCGGCTCAGCATCGAGAAGGATCTTTACTCGTCGCCAGCGTCTTGGCGGCGGCGAAGATCTGCTGGCGCAGCCACAGGTGGCCGGGGTCGTCCTGGTGGCGCTCGTGCCACACCTGCCGCACCGTGAAGCCCGGGACCGCCAGCGGCGGCGCCAGCGTCCGCAGCTCGAGGGCCGGGCCGAGCCGACGCACCAGCCGCGCCGGCGTCGTCAGCACGAGGTCGGAGCTGGCGACGATCAGCGGCGCGGCCAGGAAGTGCGGCACGACCAGCGCGATCTGCCGCGCGTGCCCGAGCTCGGCCAGCTGGTCGTCGACCACGCTCTGCGACCCGCCGCGCACGCTGACCAACACGTGGCGCAGGCGCAGGTAGGTCGCCAGGTCGATGGTGCGCCGCACCGCCGGGTGGCCCTTGCGACACACGAGCACCATCTCCTCGGAGAAGAGCGCCTGCTGCTGCAGACCGGGGCTGGCGTCGAACACCACCCCGAGGGCGACGGTGATCGCGCCGGACTCGAGCGGCGCCGCCACGTCGCTGAGCTCGAGCGGGCGGACGCGCAGCTGGACCCCGGGCGCCGCCGCCGACACGCGGGCGAGCAGCGGCGGCAGCAGCACGGCCTCGATGTAGTCGGTGCTGGCGAGCACGAACTCGCGGCGGCTGGTCCTGGGGTCGAAGCGGGCCGTGTTGCTCAAGAGCGCCCCGACGTCGCGCAGGGCGGCCCGCAGCGGCACGAGCAGCTGTTCGCCGCGGGCGGTGGGGATCATCCCGCCGCGGGTGCGGACCAGCAGCTCGTCGCCGAAGGTCGCGCGCAGGCGCGCCAGCGCGTGGCTGGTGGCCGACGCGGTCAACCCCAGCCGCACGCCCGCCCGGGTCACGCTCCGCTCGCTGAGCAGCGCCTCGAGGGCGACGAGCAGGTTGAGGTCCACCCCCTGCAGTTGCACGCCGTGCATCCTATCATGAAAACGATGCGCTTGCTGCAACTCCGCCGCGGCCGCACCATGGCGGCCGAGGACGACGACATGAGCAAGCGAATCATCCTGATCACCGGGGCGAACAAGGGCATCGGCTTCGAGAGCGCGCGACAGCTGGCGCGCGAGGGTCACACGGTCCTCGTCGCGGCGCGCGACGGGGCCAAGGCCGAGGCCGCGGTCGCCCAGCTCGCCCGCGAGGGGCTCGGCGCCGAGGCGGTCGCGCTCGACGTCACCGACGCCGCCTCGATCGCCCGCGCGGCCGAGCAGGTCGGCGCCCGCCACGGCAAGCTCGACACGCTGATCAACAACGCCGGCGTCGCCCTCGAGCCGTGGGGCACGACCACCAGCCAGACCACCCTCGAGCAGTGGCGCGGCACCTTCGAGGCCAACGTGTTCGGCCTGGTCGCGGTGACGCAGGCGTTCCTGCCGCTGATCCGCAAGAGCGAGGCCGGCCGGATCGTCAACGTCAGCAGCATCCTCGGCTCGCTGACCCTGCACGCCGACCCGTCGTCGCCGATCTACGCCATGAAGTCGGTCGCCTACGACTCCTCGAAGGCCGCCGTCAACCAGTACACGATCCACCTCGCCCACGAGCTCCGCGACACGCCCGTCAAGGTCAACTCCGCCCACCCAGGCTGGGTCAAGACCGACCTCGGCGGCGAGCAGGCGCCGATGGAGGTCGAAGACGGCGCGAAGACCAGCGTGTGGCTGGCCACCCTGCCCGCGGACGGCCCGACCGGCGGCTTCTTCCACATGCGCGACCGGCTGCCGTGGTAGCCCGGCGGTAGCAGGAGCTGTGCGAAGGGACATGCCCGCTCGGGCATGTCCCTTTTGCCGTTCGCAGGCCGGCCGAGCGGGCGGGCGCCGGTCTGCGCCGCCTTCACCTCGCGGCCCCCTTCGCGCCGTGACGGCCCGGGGCTCGGCGCGGCGAAGCGGCTCGGCGCGAGCTGTCGAGCCGGGCCGCCTGCCGGTGGCGCTCGGCGCCCGAAAGCACCGAGGGACATGCTCTTTCGAGCATGTCCCTCGCGTCAGGCACTCAGGCCGGCCTCAGCGGATGAAGCCGTTCTCGTCGCGGCGGCGCAGGAACGCCGGGATCTCGCTCGGGTCGCTGCCGACCGCGGGCGGCTCGAGGCGCTGCGACTGGCGCACGCCCTGGTGGATCTGCTGCTGCGGGTGGACCTGCTGCTGCGGGTGGACCTGCTGCTGCGGGTGCGCCTGAGGATGCACCGGCGGGTGGACCTGCGGGGCGCTCGGCTGGCCGATCACGCCCGAGCGGGTCATGCTCGACGAGCTGGCCGAAGGGACAGGCACCGAGGCGCCGCGCTCGTGGACGCTCATGCGCTCGACCATCGACTGGCGCAGGCTGCTGGAGCTCTGCTGCGGCTGCGGCGGCGGCTGCGGCGGGACGGCGGCGAACATCGGGTTCTGCTGCACCGGCTGCGGGCTCGGCATGCCGAACGGGACCTGCACCTGCGAGCGGCGCTTGCCCGGCGCGGTCGACATGGTCGAGCGGATGACCTGCTCGAGCTCCTCCTCGGCCGGCGCGTGACGGTCGAAGCCGGTGGCGATGACGGTGATGCGCAGCGCGTCGCCCATGTTGTGGTCGATGACCGCGCCGAAGATGATGTTGCAGTCCTCGTGGGCGGCCTCCTGGATGAGCGAGGCGGCCTCCTCGACCTCGTGCAGCTTGAGGTCGGGACCGGCGGTGATGTTGATCAGGATGCCCTGGGCGCCGTGGATCGTGACGTCCTCGAGCAGCGGCGAGCTGATCGCCTGCTGGGCCGCCTGCAGCGCGCGGCCCTCGTCGTGGCCGATGCCCATGCCCATCAGCGCGCGGCCCTGACCGGACATGATCGTGCGCACGTCGGCGAAGTCGACGTTGATGATGCCGGGCACGGTGATGAGGTCGGACACGCCCTGGGTCGCGTGCTGCAGCACCTCGTCGGCCAGGCGGAAGCTGTCGAGCAGGCTGGTGTTCGAGGAGGTGACCTGCAGCAGGCGGTCGTTCGGGATCGTGATCAGGGTGTCGACGGCCTTCTCGAGCTTCTCGATGCCCTGCTCGGCGAACCGCAGGCGGCGCTTGCCCTCGAAGCGGAACGGCTTGGTGACGACGCCGACGGTCAGCGCGCCCATCTCGCGCGCGATCTGGGCGATGATCGGCGCCGCGCCCGTGCCGGTGCCGCCGCCCATGCCCGCCGTCACGAACACCATGTCGGCCCCGCGCAGCGCCTCGGCGATCTCGTCCACGCTCTCGAGCGCGGCCTCGCGGCCCTTCTCGGGGTTGGCGCCCGCCCCGAGCCCGCGAGTCACGTCCTTGCCGAGCTGGATCACCGTCGGGGCCATGCTCTTCTCGAGCGCCTGCACGTCGGTGTTCGCCGTGTAGAACTCGACGCCCTCGACCTTGTTCGTGATCATCGTATTGACGGCGTTGCCTCCCGCCCCGCCGACGCCGATGACCTTGATCTTCGCCTGTTGAACGACTTCCTCGAGTTCGAACTGCGCCATACTGCCTGCCCACTTTCCCGTCGGGCTCCTGGCCTGACGGTCATGTGCTTCGCTTCTCGAACTACGCACTTATCCGAGGCGATCGCCCATTGCAAAAAATTTGTGTTCTTCGCGAAGGTATGTAGGCCCATGTAGGTCTAGCTCATACCCACACAAACCCGGCCCAGGCGCCCGAGCGGCGGCGAATTCACCGCGGAGATCGTCAATTCGGGCGTACGGCCGGCCCCGCGGGGGGCCGACCGATGTGTCTCATGGGACAGATTTTGCCTTCCGAACGTGCGGCCGGGCCCGCCGCCTGCGAGTCCGGCTCGACGGCCTCGATCACACGCGATCGCGGCCGATCGTTTTTCAGGGAGATCGGACGCGTCGACAGCTCCGAGGCGCGCCGAGGCGGCTGTCCTCGCGGACAGAAAAGGTGATCAGGTTTTCAGGCCCGATCGCAGCACCAGATCGATCGGCCAGGTTCGAGGAGCGCAGCAGGCGCGGCGACCATGCCCGAGCCCGAGAGACGGCGCAAATTTTCGGGCCTGCCGACCCCGGTGCCACGATTGCGGGCCAACCGCCGATCCACGCATGCAGATCGGGAGCCGGTCCTCGGGGACAGGTCGTGATTGGCCCGCCAGCGGCCATCCAGGCGCCGCTGCGGCGTGGATCGGTCCTCGGGGACAGATCGGCGATCGGCGCAGCAGTCGAACCCCGCCGCCCGGCGCCGGTCCTCCGGGACAGATCCGTTGATTTCGCCCGGCGCAGCCGATCGGTCCTCCGGGACAGATCCGGCGATTCGTCCCCGACCGCACCCGGCGCCGGCGATCGGTCCTTCGGGACAGATCGAGGGATTGGTCTGCAACCCGCACCGAGCCGCGATCGGGACGGATCGGCAATTCGCCCGCAGGCCTCCATCCCGGACCGCCGAGCAGCCCGGGGACGGATCGGCGATTCGCCCGCACGCCCCCATTCCGGGCCGCCGAGCAGCCCGGGGACGGATCGGCGATTCGCCCGCACGCCTCCATCCGGACCGCCGAGCAGCCGGGGACGGATCGGCGATTCGCCCGCACGCCTCCATCCCAGGCCGCCGGCCCGGCTCCGCGGACCGATCGCCGATTCGCCCGCAGACCCCACCCGGACCGCCGAGCCGCCCGGTGACCGATCGGCGATTCGCCCGCAGGACTCATCCCAGGCCGCCGCCCGGGCGCGGACCGATCGGTGATTCACCCGCGCTCGGCGATTCAGCGCAGCGCCGCCCGCATCGCGGCGACGACGTCGGGCCCGAGGGCCCGCCCGAGCCACAGCGCCTCGGCGAACACGCCCTGCCACAGCAGCATCTCGAGGCCGTCCTGGACCAGGGCGCCGGCCGCCTCGGCGAGGTCGAGCAGGCCGCCGGCCGGCCGCGGGTAGACGATGTCGACCACCCGCGCCCCGGGCGCGAGGCCGGCGACCAGCGCGTCCGCCGGCACCGGGAAGGCCGACGGCCCGTGGGCCATGCCGACGGTGGTGCAGTTCACCAGCAGGTCGACCGCCTCGCCGCCGCTCGCCTCGCCCCAGCCGGCGGCGACGACGGGCCCGCCCGCCGGCAGCTCGGCCGCCAGCGCGGCCGGGTCGCGGCTGACCCATCGGACATGTCCTCGGGGACCGAGCAGCTCGCTGGCGATCGCGTCGACCACCGCCCGCGCGGCGCCGCCTGACCCTAGGACCATGGCTTTCAGGACATATTCGGAGGACAGCTGGCGGACGGCCGCCGCGAAGCCCCGACCGTCGGTGTTGTGACCGACGATCGCGCCGCCCTCGAACACGATCGTGTTGACGGCGCCGATGCGCTGCGCCTCGGGGGCGAGGGCGTCGCACAGCGCCAGCGCGGCCTGCTTGTGCGGCACGGTGAGGTTGAGCCCGCCGAAGCCGAGCGCCCGGGCGCCGCGCACGGCCTCGGCCAGGCGGTCGGGGGTGACGTGGAACGCGAGGTAGCGGTGCGGCAGGCCGAGCGCCGCGAACGCGGCGGCGTGCATCGCCGGCGAGCGCGAGTGCGCGACCGGATCGCCGAGCACCCCGAAACACTGCGCCGCCACCGGCCCGCCGCTCGCCGTCGTCATCGCCGGGAGGATACCGCGGCCGCGGGGCGGACCTCGCGTGCGGGCGTGGACGGGGGCTGCGCCTGCGCGGCGCGCACGGCGGAGAACGAGCCCTCGACCGCCCCTCCCGCGCCCCGTGGCTCGCCTCGGCCAGGCCGGCAAGGGGAAACCGCCCGGGCATCCGCGGCGCTCGCGCGGGCGCGAGGCCTCGTGCTCGTCGACTGGCGCGCCGCGACCTTCACCGAGCCGGGCCGGTGAGCGCGCGGGGGGAATCGTCAGCTACGGCCGCGCCGACCGGTAGACGCGCCAGCGCGGGCTGTTCTCGGCCAGGCCCGGCACGTGCCAGCTCCACGGCGCGCCGTCGCCGTTGGGCGCGGCCAGGCCGGTGACGACGAGCTCGGGGCGGCCGTCACCGTCGAGGTCGCCGGTGTGCCACAGCACGGTGCCCTCGTTCTCGGGCACGGCGGCCTGGCCGCGGCCCCACAGGAACCCGCGGCCGAGGTAGCCGCCGCTCGGGGTCGGCCAGCGGGTCGCGGCGACGAAGCCCTCACCTGTCCCGAAGTACACGTCCCAGTACGGCTCGGCGCCGCCGAGCGCCTCGCGCTTGTACACGCCGCCGGCGATCTCCCGCGCCGCGTTGGTGACGACGAGGTCGAGCCGGCCGTCGCCGTCGAGGTCGAGCAGCTCCCAGCCGGTGGCGTCGTACGGCGCGCTCGACATGCCGGCGCCGTCCTGGCCGCCGCTGACGGCGTAGTAACCGCGCTCGCCGGTGCCGCCGCCGGCGGTCGGCAGCGCGACTGTCCTCGGGGACAGCTCGAAGCCGCTGGCGCCGGCCGGATAGACGGCCCAGCCCTGCCCGCCGTCGATCGTCAGCGCGGCCGGACCGGCGGCGACGTCGTCGAGCTGGCCGGTGACCACGAGCTCGCGGCGACGGTCGCCGTCGAGGTCGAGCAGCGCCCACGCCTGGTCGCCGGCGCTCTCGGCGACGCCGCTCAGGCTCGCGAACCCGGTCTTGGCGCCGCCGCCCGGGGGCACCGCCCACACCGTCAGCGGGGCGTCGAAGCCCGTCGCGCCGCCGCGGTGGACCTCCCAGAACGGGCTGTCCGGAAAGCCAGGTGAGACGTGACGCTTCGCGCTGACGCGCCCGGTGACCACGAGGTCGCTCCAGCCGTCGCCGTCGAGGTCGAGCAGCGACCAGGCCGGGGCGTTCGGGGTCAGCGGGGCGCCGTCGGCGTGGTGGAAGAAGCCGGCGTCGTTGCCCTGCGGCAGCGCCCACGCCTGCGGCTCGGCGGCGAAGCGGGCGCCGTCGTTCAAATAGACGTCCCAGCGCGGCGCGTCGGGCCAGCCGAGCGGGACGACGTCGGCCTTGCCCGTGCGCTCGCCGGTGACGACCAGGTCGGGGCGACCGTCGCCGTCGACGTCGCGCGTCGCCCACACGAGGTCGCCGACCTCGACCGCCTCGCCCGCCGCCGCGACCAAACCGCGGCCCGCGAGGCCGACCCCGACCGGCAGCAGCCAGGCCGCGGGCGCGGCCGCGAAGCCGTCGCTGCCGCCCCCGCGGTGGACCTCCCAGAACGGCGCCAGCGGGAAGCCCTTGGTCCGGGTGGTGAACCCGTCGCCGGCCGGATACGCCGCCGCCGTGCGCACGAGGTCGAGCGCGCCGTCGCCGTCGAGGTCGAGCAGCGTCCAGACGTCGTCGCCGACCGCGGCCGCCTCGCCCGTCGGCGCGGCGAAACCCTCGCCCGCGCGCCCGCCGACGGGCACCGCCCAGGCCGCCGGCTGGCGCGCGAACCCGGCGCTCGCGGCGCAGACGCCGTCGCTGCACACCTGTCCTTCCGGACATGGCCCTTCAGGCACCCACGCGCGGCAGCCGTCCTCGCCGGCGGCGCAGCGGGCCACGCCGTCGCCGTCGCACATCGCGGCGCCGTCCTCGCAGACGTCGTCGCAGGCGTTCGGCCCCGGGCCGCCGGAGTCGGGGTCGCCGCCGTCGTCCGACGAACCTGCCCCTTCGGTCAGCTCGACCCCGGCGTCGTCGCTGCCGCCGACGCCCGGATCGTAGCTACTGCACCCCGACACGAGCACGACGACGACAGCCGAACGCGACGCAGCCGATGACATGTCTCATGATTACGGCGCGTCCCCGCGCCGTGCAAGCGCGCGCCCGCCCGTCGTGTGCGCTCTTTTCACGCATCGATTGCCGTAAATCTCGAATCGGCCCCGAGGGCCTGGATCCAGCAGCTCCACGACCATCCGCGCGGGTCGTCGCCGCCGAAGCTCAGCGCGACTTGCCGCCGAGGCGCGGGGCGATCAAATCGACGACCTCGCCGCGCTTGGGGAAGCGACCCAGCTCGTCCTTGCTGAAGATCCGCTGACCGTCGACGAGGACGTCGAACACGCCCCGATCGCCGCGGTGGACCTTGCACTCGACCTTGTCGCCGAAGCGAGCCTGCAGTTCGGCCACCAGACCGGTGGCTTGGGGCAGGTAGTTTCAGCGCACGCAGTAATAGATGTCGACCTGCATGGTGAAATCCTAGCACGTCACTTCGCCGGCGCTGACGCGGCGGGCTGAGCCGGGCTGGTGATGCCCGGGACCGACTGGTCGCCGATCGTCGCCAGCGAGCCCGGGCATTCGAGCGCGCCGAGGAAGGCCACGAGGTCGTCGATCTCCGCGTCGGTGAGGCCGCGGTCGGCGTAGTTGGGATCGAGGTCGGCGCGCTTCGGTCCGCGGGCCATGGTCGCCACGGCGGTGCGGAGGTCCGCCACGCTGCCGTCGTGGAAGTACGGCGCAGTCCGCGTCACGTTGCGCAGGGTGGGGGTGCGGAACTTGTACATGTCGGCCGGATCTTTCGACGCGTCCATGCGGCCCTTGTCGGGGCCCTCACCGGCGTCGGACAGGCCGACGCCCATCTTGTGATAGAGGTCGTCGCTGAAGTTGTCGCCGGCGTGACAGGTGGTGCACGCCCCCTTGCCGCGGAACAGCTCCCAGCCGCGCTGCTGCGCCTCGTTCATGGTGTTCTTGTCCCACGCCGTGCCGCCGCACAGGAGCGTGCGCTCGTAGGCCGACAGCGCCTTGGCGACGTGCTCGGGCAGCACCGGGTCGCCGTCCTTCAGCCCGAACACGCGGGTGAACTCGGCCTTGTACTCCGGCAGCGCGCCGATCTCGGCCGCCTTGGCCGCGAGCTTGTCCTCGCCGACGCCCATGTTGCCGCCCTTCCACGCGCCGAGCGCCTGCTTCTCGAGCGTGGCCGCGCGGCCGTCCCAGTACAAGGCGGTGTGATAGGCGACGTTCCAGATCGTCGGGGTGTTGCGCGCCAGCTCCTTGTCCCCGGGGCCGAGCGCCTTGGCCCGCCCGTCGGCGTTGCCGAGCTCGTTCTGGTGGCAGCTGTAGCAGCTGCGCGTGCCGTCGACGCTGAGTCGCTTGTCCATGAACAGCTTGTGGCCGAGCTCGACCTTGGCGGCGGTCATCGGGTTGTCGGCCGGCACCTCGGGCGCGCGCATGCCCTGCGGCAGCTCCCACGCGTACTCCTCGGCCGGCTCGGCCTTCGCGTCCGCCGCCGTCTCGGGCGCCCTGGCGTCGCCGGCCTTGCCGTCCTTGGCGCCCGCCTTCTCGGCCTTGTCGCCGCCCTTCGGCGCGGCCTCGCCGGGCTCACCGCAGGCGAGCAAGGTGCAGAGCCCGCACGCGAGCGCGGTGCGGAGGCGGTGCGAGGTTGCGTGGTGGGACGGGCGCGCGTACATGCGCCGCACCCTACACCAGTTCCAGGGCGCCCCCAAGCCCGCGGCAGCCGGCGCGACTCGCCCGCGCGCCGGGCCTCGAGTATCCTGCGGCGGCGATGAAGCCGGACGAGCTCGGGCCGATGCGGGCGCTCCTCTTGCAACGCCGCGCCGAACTGCTGCAGGGCGGCGACGTGCCGGTGGAGTTCGAGCAGCAAGAGGTGGCGACCAAGCCCGACGAGGACGCGGCGCCGCTGACGGAGATGACGCAGGTCATCGCCTCGAACCGCAACCGCGCCCGCGTCGAGGCCCTCGCCGCCATCGACCAGGCGCTCCGCCGCATGGCCGACGACCCGGAGGAGTTCGGCATCTGCGAGGCCTGCGACGAGCCGATCGCCCAGCGCCGCCTGCTGCTGGTCCCCACCGCCACCCTCTGCGCCACCTGCCAGCGCGAGGACGAACAGGCCAACAGCACCCGCGGCCGCAGCCGCCGCCACCTCACCGACTTCCGCTGAGGCCGGCCCGCGGGACCCTTCTTCAAAGGGGGCATGTTCTCGAGAGCATGTCGCGAGGAGCATGCTCGCATGGGCATGTCCTTCCGAACATGACCCATGCCTCGTCCCCCCGCGGCTCACTCGAGCGAGTAGTCGGTGTACCCGCGGGCGCCCGGCGTGTAGAACGTCGACGGGTCGCCCTGGGCCAGCGGCAGGCCGGCGCGCAGGCGCGAGACCAGGCGCGGGTTGGCGATGAACGGCCGGCCGAAGGCGATCAGGTCGCCGCGCCCGGCGGCCAGGTCGGCCTCCGCGCGGGCCGCGTCGTATTCGCCGGAGAGGATCAGCCGGCCGCGGAAGTTCTTCCGGATCTCCGCCTGCAGGTCGGCCGGCACCACCTTGCCGCCGAAGTCGACCAGGTGCACGTACGCGAGCCCCAGCGCCGACAGCCCGCGCACCAGGTGGACGAACACGGCGTCGAGCTCGGGGTCGACCGCCATCCCGTTGAACGTGCCGTGCGGGGACAGGCGGATCCCCACTCTGCCCGCGCCGATCCGCGAGACCGTCGCGCGCGCCACCTCGAGGGCGAAGCGCGCCCGGCCCTCGACCGTCCCGCCCCACCCGTCGCGGCGGTGGTTGCTCGCGCTGTTCAAAAATTGGTCGATGAGATAGCCGTTGGCGCCGTGCAGCTCGACCCCGTCGAAGCCGGCCTCGCGCGCGAGCCCGGCCGAGCGCGCGAAGCCCTCGATCGCGGCGGCGATGTCGGCCTCGCTCAGCTCGCGCGGCACCGGGTGCGGCTGCGGCCCCTCCTGGTCGGTGTACATCGCGCCCGCGAGCGCGACCGGCGAGGGCCCGCGCACCTCGGCGCCCGGCGGCAGGTTGAGCGGGTGACCGACGCGCCCGGTGTGCATGAGCTGGACGAAGATCTTGGCGCCGCCGGCGTGCACCGCCTCGGTGACGCCGCGCCAGCCGCGGGCGTGCTCGGGGGTGAAGAGGCCGGGGATCCGCGCATAACCGAGGCCGTCGGCCGCGGGGGCGGTGCCCTCGGTGATGATGAGCCCCGCCTCGCTGCGCTGGCCGTAGTAGGTCGCCATCAGCTCGTTGGCGAGGTTGCCGGGCGCGCGGTTGCGCGTCATCGGGGCCATGACGACGCGGTTCTTCAGCTCGAGGTCGCCGAGCACGATCGGGGTATAAAGGAGCTCGCTCATTGGTTCAGCGTAATGACGAGCCCGCCAGCGAAGTAGATGTGCCGCCGGCAACACATTGTTGCTCCCGGCGGGCCAATCGACGCGGGCCCGCCGATCGCCGACCATCTTTCAAAGAAAAATGGCACCCCGCCCGCTCGAGCCCCTCGACCACTTCATCGCCCGCCTCCGCCGCTCCGCGCCGCTGACCGCCGGCGCGCAGGTCCGCTTCGGCGGCCATCACTTCAGCCACGCCGTGGTGGTCGAAGACGGCCGCTGGCGCGTGCGCCCGCTGGTCCTCGACCGGGCCCGGGCCGACGCCTTTTTGCAAGAGCGCGGCTACTTCATGCCGGAGAACGCGGAGGACCTCAGCGAGCCCGGCGACCCGGTGGTGCTCGAGGCGGACAGCCTCGAGGGGCTGATCGAGCTGCTCAGGGGCGCGAAGTGGCCGATGTGGTAGATCTTCGAGACATGTCCTTCAGGGAATGACCATGAGGACATGTTTCAAAGGTCTTGTCGCTCGGGTGGGCCTGCGCGGCGCGGTCACTGCGAGCGGGCGACGGCCACCCGCTCGAGCGCGGTGTTGCTGACGATCGTCGGCGCCCACCAGCTGCCGCCGACGCGGCGGGTGTGGCGGGGCGTGTGGGCCTGGCCGTCGAGGTAGACCAGCTCGAGGTCGGCGTCGCCGACGCCGGCGGCCAGGGCCGGGGCGCCGTGGATCGTCGGGCTCGGCTGCAGCACCGTCGCCGCGGGTTGCCAGGCGCCGCCGGTGTAGAGCGCGACGTAGAGCTGACCGTCGAGGCCGCGGAAGGCCAGCGCCGCGGCGCCGCCGGGCAGCGGGGCGAGGGCCGGCGGCGCGGAGGTCTGGGCACCGGAGACCGGGGCGGGGGCCGACCACGCGCCATTATTGAAAATGCCGAAGCGCAGCTGCCCACCGTTGTTGACGGCGTGCACGGCGAGCACCCGCTCGTCGGTGAGGGTGACGACGGCCGGTTGACGGTCGAAGGCCTGGCTCTCGCCGTCGACCAGCTGCTGCGCCTGCCAGGCGCCGGCGCGCCGGCGCGCGAACAGCTGGTTGTTCTGCCCGCCGTCGTGGAAGACGAACAGGGCGTCGCTGCCGAGGGTGGCGACGCTGCCCGGGCCGGGCCCGAAGCTGCCGACCATCTCGGCCGTCGGGTTCCACGCGCCGCCGGTGAAGCGCGCGTAGTAGTGCTGGAAGTTGTCGCCGTGGAACACCGCGTGCGCGCCGGTCCCGGCGGCGCTGATCGTCGGCGCGGCGCGGGTCGTGTCGGCGCCGATCTGCGCCGGCGCCGACCAGGCGCCGGCCTGCCAGGTGACGTAGCGCAGCTGGTTGTCGGCGGGGTCGCCGATCTTGGTGTAGCGGAACACGCCGACGCCGAGGTCGTCGCTGGTGACGGCGATGTCGAGGCCGTCGACCGTCGGCGCCGCGATGTCGCTCACCGCCCAGGCCGCGCCGTCGAAGTGGCCGCCGATCATCGCGCCGGCGTTGCCGCCGAGCAGCAGCACGAACTCGCACGCGTCGCAGTCCGGGCCGCCGCAGTCGACCCCGGTCTCGCCGCCGTTCTGCTGGCCGTCGTCGCACGTCGCGGCGGTGCAATCATTGGCGCAAGCGTCGTCGTCGACCATGTTGCCGTCGTCGCACGCCTCCATGCCCGACCACACGAGGCCGTCGCCGCACTTGGCGGCCGCGCAGGCGAGCGTGCAGGCCGCCTCGTCGGCGTTGAACATGCCGTCGTCGCACGCCTCGCCCTCGCCGGCCTGGACGATGCCGTCGCCGCACTGCGGGAGCTGACAGCCGTTGGTGCACGCGTCGTCGTCGACGTCGTTGCCGTCGTCGCACGCCTCGCCCGGATCGAGCTCGCCGTCGCCGCACGCCTCGCCAGGCCCGGTGGTGCTGGTGTCGGTCGTCGTGGTGTCGCCGGTCGAGGTGGTCGTCTCGCTCGTGGTCGTCGTGTCGCCCGTCGTGGTGGTCGTGTCGCTCGTCGACGTCGTGTCGCTCGTCGACGTCGTCGTCGTGTCGCCCGTCGCGGTCGTCGTGTCGCTCGTCGTGGTCGTCGTGTCGGTCGTCGTCGTCGTGCCGGTGACCGGGTCGGTGGTCGTCGGCCCGTCGGTGGTCGTCGGCACGCCCGTCGTGGTCGTGCTGGTCGTCGCGCTGACGAACGAGGTGCTCGGATCGCCCGTCGTGCTGTCGCCGGTGCTGCCGGTGCTGGCCGTGCCGTCGTCGCCGCAGGCAGGGACGAGGAGAGCGAGGACCAGCGCGCGGGCGTAATTCGGCATGGCGGCAGGATACCCGCGGGACCGGCCCGCACGGCGGCCAAACCACCCGACCGCCGGGTCAGCGTTCGCAGGTCGCGCATGCGCTCGCCGGGCGCGTCGTCGGCGACGCGGCGCGGGCTATACCTTGAGGGTCCGCGCGATCGGCAGGTCGCGCACGCGCTGGCCGGTGAGGGCGAAGATCGCGTTGGCCAGCGCCGGGGCCACGGGGGGCACGCCCGGCTCGCCGACGCCGCAGGGCGGACCGTCGTCGGCGACGATCTCGACGTGGATCTTCCGCGGCGCCTCGGGGAGGCGCATCAGTCGGAAGTCGCGGAAGTTGCTCTGCACGGTCGCGCCCTGCTGCATCGTGATCTCGCCGTACAGCGCGTGGCTGAGGGCGAAGATCACCGCGCCCTCGAACTGCGAGACGACGCGCTCGCGATTGACGAGGGTGCCGGCGTCGAGGCAGCTCCACACCTCGTCGACGCGGATCTTGCCGTCGGGCCCGTGCACCACGCTGACGACCACGGCGACGTAGGTGAGGAAGCTGCGGTGGACCGCGAGGCCGAGCGCGCGGCCGTTCTTCTGCCGGTTGTCCCAGTCGGCCAGCTCGGTGACGCGCTCGATCACCCGGCGGTGACGCGCGGTGTCGATTGGGTGCTCGTCCAGCGATTGGTCGTAGTTCGGCAGCGACTCGACCCCGAGCTCCTGCAGCGTGACGATCCGCGGCGGACCGACGATCTCGAGCAGCGTGTCGCGCGGATCGGTGCCCCGGGCCGCGGCGATCTCGGCGATGAAGCTCTGGACCGCGAACGCGTGGTAGATGTTGGCCACCGAGCGCAGCCAGCCGATCCGCGCGTGCGCCCGCGCCTCGCAGTTCTCGGCGCGCACGTTGGGGATCGCCAGCGGCACGTCGAGCACGCCCTGCTGCAGCTCGCCCGGCGCCGACAGACCGGTGTCGCTGAAGGTCGAGCCGATCGGCGGGAAGGCGGTGCGGTGCTCCCAGGCGACCACCTTGCCCTGCGCGTCGAGCCCGGCCACCAGCCGCTGGGTGCTGACGGTGTGATAGTAGTCGTGCTGGATGTCGTCCTCGCGCGTCCACTGCACCCGCACCGGGGCGCCGGTCGCCCGGGCCAGCAGCGCCGCCTCGACCACGTAGTCCGGCTTCGACTTGCGGCCGAAGCCGCCGCCGAGCAGCGTCACGTGGACGGTGACGTTCTCCTCGTCGAGCCCCAGCGCCTTGGCCACCGACTTGCGCGAGGCCTGCGGGTTCTGGGTCGTGGCCCACACCTCGCAGGTCTGGCCGTCGAACCTGGCCACCGCGGCCGGCGGCTCCATCGTCGCGTGGGCCAGGTGCGGCACGTGGTACACCGCCTCGACCTGTCTGGCCGCGCCCGCCAGCCCCGCGGTGACGTCGCCGACCTCGCGGACGACGACGCCGGGCAGGCCGACGGCGGCGAGCAGCGTCTTGCGGTAGTCCTCCGAGTCGTACTCGCCGTTGTCGCCGGGGGCCCAGATGATCTCGAGCTGGGCGCGCCCTCGCAGCGCCGACCAGGTGTCGTCGGCCACCACCGCGATCCCGCCGAGCGGCTGGAACGCGAACGGGGGCGTGGGCGCCGGCAGCGGCACGACCGCGCGCACGCCGGGCACCGCCAGCGCCTTGATGGGGTCGTGCGCCGTGGCCCGGCCGCCGACCACCGGCGGGCGGGCGATCACCGCCGTCCGCATCCCGGGGATCAGGACGTCCGCCCCGTAGATCGCGCTGCCGTCGACCATCGCCGGGCCGTCGAGCAGCGGCAGCTCCTTGCCGACGTGCAGCAGCTCGGCCTTGGGCCGCAGTAAAATGTTCTTCGGGACAGGCAGCTTCGCGGCCGCGATCGCCAGCTCGCCGAACCCGAGCGAGCGCCCGCTGGCCTCGTGGTGGACGGCGTGGTCGTGGGCCACGCAGGTCGCCGGCGCGACCCTCCACTGCCTGGCCGCGGCCGCGATCAGCATCATCCGCGCGCACGCCCCGAGCTTGCGCAGCGCGTCGTAGAAGCCGCGCACGCTGTGCGAGCCGTCGGTGTTCTGGTCGCCGTAGGCCGCGTCGCCGGGGGCCTGCACGACCTCGACCCTGCCCATGTCGGCGCCGAGCTCGTCGGCGATCAGCACCGGCAACGAGCTGCGCACGCCCTGCCCCATCTCCGAGCGGGCGCACACGATCTGGACCGCGCCGCTCGGCGTGACGTGGACGAACAGGTTGGGCCGCAGCCCCGCGCCGTCGGCCGCGGCGGCCGCCTTGGCCGCCGGGTCGACCGGCGACGGCAGCGTCGGCGCGGCGCGGGCGAACGAGCCGAGCGCGAGCCCGGTGAGCGCGCCGCCGAGGCCGGCGATGAAGCTGCGGCGGAGCAGGCGGATCGGCGGCCGGGACATCGCCTCACTTCTCCTTGCCGCCGGCCGCTGCCGCTTGCTTGACGGCGGTGCGGATCCGCAGATACGTCCCGCAGCGGCACAGGTTGCCCGCCAGCGAGGTGTCGATGTCCTCGTCGGACGGGCTCGGGTTCTTGGCCAGCAGCGCCGCCGCGGTCATGATCTGGCCGGCCTGGCAGAAGCCGCACTGCGGCACCGCCAGCTCGACCCACGCTTTTTGCAGCGGGTGCGAGCCGTCGGGCGAGAGGCCCTCGATCGTCGTCACCGCGCGGCCATCGGCCCGGCGCACCGGCGTCACGCACGAGCGCACCGCCTCGCCGTCGAGGTGGACCACGCACGCGCCGCACAGCGCCTGGCCGCAGCCGTACTTGGTGCCGGTGAGGCCGACGTGGTCGCGCAGCGCCCACAGCAGGGGCATCTGCGGGTCGATGTCGAGGACGTGCGGCTTCCCGTTGACGTGCAAGGTGATCGTCATGGCCCCTCCGCGACCGGGCAGGCCGCGCCGTCGGCGACCCACGCGGCCATCAGCGCCCCGAATTGCGCCTGCGTGCCCGGGGCCGGCGCGCGCCCGTGGCCGGGCTCCCAGCCCCACGCGACCAGCTCGTCGTGCGCCGAGTGCTCGACGATCTGCGCCAGCGTCTTGCCGCCGTTGCGCTGCGGATCTTTGATCTGCTCGCACAGCGCGGCCGGGGTGAGCCCGACCCACGCCATCTCGATCGGCGCCAGGTGCCACTTCGGCGCGCCCGGCACGCGGGCCAGCTCGAGGTTGGCGTCCTGATGACACGACGTGCACAAAAGCCCCGGCACGCCCTCGTCGGCCGGACCGCGCACCACCGGCGGGTCGTGGATCCGGGCGTCGTCGCCCTGCAGCGGGGTGTCGCCGGCCGGATGACAGTTGGTGCAGCGCGGGTGGAGCATCACCTTCGCCGCCTCCGCGAACATCGCCCGCGAGCGGTCGAGCGGATTGGTGATCGCGTCGAACTGCTCCGGCGGAAGCAGCCGACCGGGCTCGGCCGGCGCGATGGTCACCGGTGCCTGCGCCTGCTGCTGCTGCTCCTCCGGCTCCGGCGCGCGGCGACAGGCGACGAGCGCCGCCGCCAGGCACGCGCAGGGCACGAGGCATGCGTGAAGGCGCATCGCCCCAGGGGTGTGATCGAACTTGCCGCCCGCGCAACCGGCGAGCTCGCCGCGGGCGGCCGTCACTTGGCGGGCGGCTTGGCCGGCTTCTTCGCCGCCGGCTTCTTCGTCTTCTTCTTGCCGCCCGCCGGCACCACCACCACCGAGCCGTCCTCGGGCTCGGCGCCGAGGGTCGGGTCCTGGTTGAACAGCTTGAGCGCCGCGTCGCGCAGGGTGCTGTTACCGCTCGCCGGGGCCGGCGCGGTGTAGCCGAGCCAGGCCTGGCGCAAGACCATCTGTTCGTAGGTGGCGCCCGGGTCGAGGGCGATCTTGTAGGTGACCGGTCCGCCGGTCGAGGGCACCGCGGTGCGCTCGATCATCCGCGCCCCGCGCTGGATCGTCAGCGTGTGGCGCGAGTTGCCCGCCATCGCCTTGATCTGCCGCTTGGCCTCGGCCGCGCCGGCGATCTTGAGGCCGTCGATGGCGACCAGCACGTCGCCGTTGGCCAGCCCGGCCTTGTCGCCGGCGCCGCCCTGGCGCACCAGCTCGATCAGCGCGCCCTTGTCGCTCTGCTCGGCGAACACCAGCTCGAGGTCGCCACCTGTCTCTTGGACCATGTCCACCTTGTAGCCGGCCAGGCGCAGGTGCTTGCCGAACTCGATCTCGTCGAAGCCGTGGACGTACTTGCGGAACAGCTCGCTGATCTCGGCGCCCGCGCCCCCGCCGGCGGCGACGAAGGTCGCCTCGAGCTCGGTCGGCGAGATGCCGGCGCCGGTGTTCTTCCAGCGGCCGTAGAGCTCGCGCATGACGGTGTCGAGGCTGCGCTGGCCGCCGGAGATCCGCCGCAGCTCGAGGTCGAGCGCGAGGGCGATCAGCATGCCCTTGTTGTAGTAGTCGACGTAGCTGTTGCTGCCGTCGTCGGGCCGCAGCCAGGCCTCCCACGAGGCCTGCTCGACCGTCATCAGCTTGCGCCCCGGCGACTCCTGCAGGCGCTTGATCTGCTCGCCGAGCGCCTCCATCGCCTCGGCCTCGCTGGCCAGGCCGGCGCGGGCCAGGATCACCCACGCGTAGTAGCTGGTGAAGCCCTCCGAGAACCACAGCATGCTGGTGTGGACCTCGCGCTCGTAGGCGAACGGGCCGAGCACGCCGGGGCGGATGCGCTTGACGTTCCAGGCGTGGAAGAACTCGTGGGCCGCGGTGTTGAGGAATTTGCGGTAGGCCGCGGGGTCGCCGAAGATCCACGGCTCGAGCCCGATCGCGGTCGAGTTGCGGTGCTCGAGCCCGCTGCGACCGCCGGGCCGCAGGTGCAGGATGTACGTGTAGTCGGTGAACGGCACGCCCTCCTCGCCGCCGAAGATCGCGTAGGTGGTGTCGGCGATCTTGGTCAGATCGGCGGCGAGCTTCTTGTCGCTGTAGTTGCCGATGCCCTGCAGGGCGACGTGGAACTGGACCTTGCCGGCCTTGAAGTTGATGGTGTCGACCTTGCCGACGTGGACCGGCGCGTCGACCAGCATGTCGTAGTCGTTGGCCTTGAACGCCTTGCCGCCGCTGCCCGCGCGCGGCAGCGCACACACCACCTGCGCGCCCGGGAGGCCCTCGACGCGCAGCTCGATCGGGCGGTCCTTGTGGCCGACGGCGTAGGGGAACAGGTACACGCCGTTGAAGAAGCCGAACTCGTCGTCGAGGAAGGCGCCGCCGATGCCGCTGTAGCTGCCGCGGTAGACGCGGTAGCGGACCTTGAACGGCTGGCCGCCGTGGGTCACGCGCCAGGTGATCTCGTCGACCTTGACGACGGGGATCGGCTTGCCGCCTGCCGTCTCGGCGACCATGCCGCGGACGTTGCGGTGGGCCTCGGTGACCCGATAGGCGCCCGGGTTCCAGCGCGGCAGCTGCAGGTCGGTGACCTCGCCGGGCAGGTCGGAGAAGCTGAGCTCGACCTGGAATTCGTGGCGGTGCGGGTCGTCCATCGCGACCTTGTAGACGAACGCGTCGAGCTTCTTGGCCGCCGCCTCGGCCCCCGGGGCCGCCGACGTGGTCGCCGGGTCGACCAGCAAGAGACCGAGCGCCAGCGCCGCGGCGAACCGGCGCTTCGAGAGCAAGCGAGACAGCATGGGCCGGAGGATACTCGAAATACACCCGGGGGCGCCCGCGGCGGGGCGTCTGCTGGCCGTGGAGCCGCGGAGAAAACGAGTACACTCCGGCGCCTTGTCCCTCGCCCCGCCCGAGCGCCGACCCGCGCGCCCCGAAGCCGGCCCCGGCCCGTGGCCGCTCGGGCTGGTCGCCGGCGCCGTCGCGGCGCTGGTGCTGGTCCCCGGTCACGGCGCGCACGGCTTGTGGTCGCAAGGCGAGATCGGGGCGCTGCAGCGCGCCCAGGCGGCCCTCGGCGCCGCGCTCTCGGGCCTGGAGCGCAGCCCGTGGCTGCCCGACGCCCTGCGGACGCAGGCGCTCGCGCTCACCGGCGACCCGGCGGCTATCCGCCTGCCCGGCGCGATCGCCACCTGCCTCCTCGTCGCGCTCGCCGCCGGCCTCGCCCGCGCGCTCGGCTTCTCCGCCACGATCGCCCTGCTCGCCGGCGCCTTCGCCCTCGCCTTCCCGCTGTCGCTCACCCAGGGCCGCCTCGCCGTCGGCGACCCCGTCGGCGAGCTGACCTCCACCGCCGCCGCGCTGCTCCTCGCCGCCGCCCTCGCCAGCCCCCGCCTCGCCCGCGGCCTCGCCCTCGCCGCCGCCGGCGCCGCCGCCCTCGCCCTCGCCGCCACCGCCTCGGGGCTGTGGCTCGGCGTGGTCCTGCCGCTGGCCGCGGCGGCGCTGTGGGGACCTGCCCCTTCGCGCATGTCCGAAAGGGCGTTGTCTTCGGGACATGGCGCAGGGAGCATGCCCGAAGGAGCAGGCTCGTCGGCGCCCTCGCCCGCCGCCTCCGCCGACCTCTCCGCGCCGGCGGCCTCCGCCGGCTCCGCCTCCGCGCCGGCCTCCCCGCCCGCCGCCTCCGCCGACCTCTCCGCGCCGGCGGCCTCCGCCGGCTCCGCCTCCGCGCCGGCCTCCCCGCCCGCCGGCTCCCCCGACCTGTCCTCCGCGCCAGCCGGCCCGTCCTCCTCCCCCGACCTCCCGTCACCTGCCTCTTCGGACCCGTCCCCTGCGCCAGCCTTCGCCCTCGCCTCCGCCGCGCGGGTCTCACCTGCCCCAAGGGACCTGTCCCCGCCGCCATCCGCCCTGCAGCGCCCGCTGCGGCTGGTGCTGGTCGCCGGGGCGCTGGCGGCCGCCGGGGTGGCCGGGTGGCTGGCGTACCACCAGGGGGACGGCTACATCCCCGCGCTCGGCGCGGCCAAGGACCTCGCGCTGCGCGAGCGGCCGCACGTGCGGGGCTTCCACGCCGCGCTCGAGGACTGCGGCTACCAGCTGTTCCCGTGGCTGCCGCTGGTGCTGCTCGGCCTGCTGCAGCCCGGGCGGGCGCGCTGGCCGGCGCTGTGGTTCGCCGTCGGGCTCGCGCTGGTCAGCGCCTCCTCGCTGCTGTACGGCGCGCGGGCCGTGCCCCTGACGGCGCCGGCGGCCGTCCTCGCCGCGGCCGCCTTCGCCCGCCTCGTCTCCCCGCGCACCCCCGCGGCGGCGCGGCGGCTCGCCCTCGTGCTCGCCCTCGCCGGCTGCTGGATCTTCGCCAAGGACGCCCGCCGCACCCCGAGCCGGATCGGCGCCGCCCTCGTGCCCGCGCGCGGCGAGCACAACTACCCCGCCGCCGACCTCGGCGCCGCCGACCTGCTGGCCGGCCTCGCCGGCGGGGCCGCGGTCGCGCTGGTGCTTTCAGCCATGTTCTCCGCGCCAGGTCCCGGAGGACAGGGCGCTTCGCGCATGTCCCGAAGGCTATACCTGCTGCGGACCCGCCTCCCGCCCTGGCTGCCGGCCGCGGTCATGGTCGCCTGCCTCGGCCGCCAGGCGTGGAGCTACGGCCGCGACCTGCTGCCGCGGACCAGCGAGCAGTTCTCGCTGCTGCGCCCGCTGTCGCGCTGGGCCGCGTGGGCCGAGGCCGGCGCGCTGCCGCCGACGATCGGCGTCCACCGGGTCACCGACCCCGGCCTCGACCTCTACGGGCCCGCGGCCGACCGGCGGGTCCCGCTCGCCACCCGCGACGCGCTCGCCACCGCGCTGAAGCAGCCGACCCCCGCGGCGGCGCTGATCCGCACCAGCGAGCTGGCCGCCCTGCACCAGACCGCCCGCGCGGCCGGCTTCCCGCTGTACGTCCTCGACGCCAGCAACCGCGACGTCCTGCTGGTCGCCAACACCCTGCCGCCCGGCGAGACCGACGTGAACCCGATCCGCCGGGTCCTGTTCGACGAGCCGCCGGCGCTGGCCCACCAGACGCTGCTGCGCTTCGACGACCTCGTCGAGGTGATCGCGTGGGAGTGGGACGAGCCGGTCGTGCGCGGCCGCGACGTCGAGCTGCGCGTGGTCCTGCGCCCGCTCAAGGCCATGCCGAGCGGCAGCAAGATCACCGTGCGCCTGCAGCAGGGCCGGCTGTCGCGCGTCAACCCGATGCCGCACGACCTGGTCGAGAACATCTACCCGCCGCAGTACTGGCGCCCCGGCGACTACCTGCTGCACCGCTTCCGCGTCCACGTGCCGACGCTCGAGATCGTGCCCGGCCCGCACGAGGTGGTGATCGGCATGCGCCGGACCGAGAGCGCCAATTATAAGATCACGGTCCCCGAGGGCGAGACCGGCGAGCACGGGGTGCGCGTGTTCGCCGGCCCGCACGAGTTCGCGGTCGTCGGCGAGCTGCAGGTCTGGTGACCGCCGCGCTCTGCCGCACGTCCGGTGTCACGTCTTTCAGGGCAGCCCGCCGCCCGCCGCCACGAACCCGCCATTCTCGGCGTCTGCCGGTCTGCTCGCGGGGCTGCGGCGGAATGGATATAGGGGCATGCAGCCATGTCCATCCTCGACCACGTCCGCTCGTGACATGTCCGAAAGACCATGTGGTCCTCGGCGCGGCGAGCCCGTCGCGCGAGGCGCAGGTGCAGCCGGCGGACCGCCCCGGCCTGCTCCGCGCGGCGGTGGTTCAGCGGGGCCGACAAAACCGCGGCCTCCGAGCGTCGCGCGCGAGCGCGTGGACCACGGCGGCCCGCGATCGATCTCGGCGGCAGCGCCCGCCACGGTCATGGCGGCCCACACCCTGCGCGGCCCGTCGACCCCGGGTGAGACGCGCTCGCGCGCCCCAGGTGAATCGCCCCGCCGCGCAGGACCTCTCGCTCACGTGCCGGCTCCAGGACTGCGTCACGCGGTTCGTGTTCACCAGCCCGAAGCGCAGCAGTTGCCCGGCCTGCAGCAGCGTCGCCGCGCGGCGCCGGCGATACATCACCAGCTCCGCGCGCTCGGGCGCCGGTCCTGGGGGACATGTCCCATCGAACCTATGACGTATTGCTTGCGCCATGTACCACCGACCTGTCGGGTACCCGGCGAGTCGGCACATCTCGGGTAGTCACCGAGGACGCCCCAGGCTCACCCTGCGCTCTATTCGCATGGTCATCGCGCGATATCGCGTGATAGCTTCCGGCCATGCGGATACGACGCTTCACCTCTCCTGCGCTGTTCCTCCTGCTTGCGAGCTCGGGCTGTTCCGACCCGTCGGCGGGCACCGAGACGCTGACCACCGAGCCGAGCACCGGCACGGACACCTCGACCGGCACCGACACCTCGACCGGCACGCCGCCGACGACGACCGACAAGCCGACGAGCACCACCACCGACGATCCGACCTCCACGTCGACCACCGATCCGGTCACCTCGACGACCACCACCTCGACCACCGATCCGATCACCGGCACCACCACCTCGACCACCGACCCGGGCACCGCGACCGATCCGAGCACCACGTCGACTGATTCGACGACCACCGGCACGACGACCGACACCACCACCGACACGACGACCGACACCACCACCGACACCACCACCGACACCACCACCGACACCACCGGCGAGCCCGCCTGTACCCCGGGCGAGGCGCTGTGTGTCTGCCTCAACGGCGCCTGCAACAGCGGCGCGCCGTGCTTCCTGGGCGAGTGTCCCGACGTCACCGGTCTGTGCAATTGGGAGGGCGACGGCGAGTGCGACGAGGGTGGCGCGTGCGCCGAGGGCACCGATCCGTTCGACTGCTGCGCCACCAAGCTGAACGGCGTCTGCGAGGAGCACGACTTCCCCGGCGGCACCTGCTCCAAGGGCTCCGACCACTGGGACTGCGGCTACTGTGCCTGGCCCGACGACGGCGAGTGCGACGAGGGCACTTACTGCCCCGAGGGCACCGACACCAACGACTGCTGCGCCACCCCGCAGAACGGCGTGTGCGAGGAGATGTCGCAGGGCGGTCAGTGCCCTGACGGCACCGACCCGTACGACTGCGGCGTGTGTCCGACCGCCAACGACGGCACCTGCGACGAGCCGGGTGACTGCCCCGTCGGCAGCGACGGCGACGACTGCTGCGCCACCCCGAAGAACGGCGTGTGCGAGGAGCCCTCGGAGGGCGGCGAATGCCCCGTCGGTTCGGACCCGTACGACTGCGGCGTGTGCCCGTGGACCAACGACGGCGAGTGCGACGAGCCGAACCTGTGCGAGCCGGGCAGCGACGCGGCCGACTGCTGCGCCACCCCGAACAACGGCGTGTGCGAGGAGGTCGACCAGGGCGGCGAGTGCCCCGAGGGCACCGACTGGGACGACTGCGGCGAGTGCCAGTGGAAGAACGACGGCGTGTGCGACGAGCCCGACCTGTGCGACCCGGGCACCGACGGCGACGACTGCGTGTGACGCCGCCCGCGCGGACGGGGCTCTGCTAGCCTCGTCCGCGCATGGCCCCCGTCGCCCCGCACGTCTTCGCCGTCAGCGAGCTGGTCAACCGCGCCCACCGCAGCATCGAGCAGCAGTTCCCGCCGCTGTGGGTCGAGGGCGAGATCACCAACCTGCGGCTCGTCAACAGCGGCCACGCCTACTTCACGCTGCGCGACAGCCACGCCGTCCTGCCGGTGGCGATGTGGCGCAGCGCCCTCGCGCGCCTGCGCCATCGCCTGGCCGACGGCCAGATGTTCCGCGTCTACGGCCGCCTCGGCATCTACGCCGCGCAGGGCAAGTTCCAGCTGTACGCCGAGCGCGCCGAGCCGGCCGGGCTCGGCGCCCGCATGCAGCAGCTCGAGCAGCTCAAGGCCAAGCTGGCGGCCGAGGGCCTGTTCGCGCGCGAGCGCAAGCGGCCGGTGCCCGCGTGGCCGCGGGTCGTCGGCGTCGTCACCTCGGCCAGCGGCGCCGCGATCCACGACATCCTCAAGGTCGCGCGGCGGCGCTGCCCGGTGCGGATCCTCCTCTCCCCCGCGCAGGTGCAGGGCGAGGACGCCGCCTTCAGCCTGGTGCGCGCGCTGCTGCGGCTGCAGCGGCGGCCGGGCGTCGACGTGATCATCCTCGGCCGCGGCGGCGGGGCCCAGGAGGACCTGTGGGCCTTCAACGACGAGGGCCTCGCGCGGGCCGTGGCCGCCTGCCCGGTGCCCGTCGTGTCCGCCGTCGGGCACGAGGTCGACATCACGATCTGCGACTTCGTCGCCGACCTCCGCGCCGCCACCCCGTCGCACGCCGCCGAGCTGGTGGTCCCCGACCGCGACGGCTACCTCTCGCGCCTCCATCACGTCGAGCGCCGCCTCGTCCTCGCCACCAAGCGCCGCGTCCTCGACGAGCGCGGCCGCCTCGAGCTGCTCACCCGTCGCCTCGCCGCCGCCGGCCATCGCCTGGTCCTCGCCCCCCGACGCCGCCTCGACGCCCTGCTCGCGCGCCTCGGCAACCAGCACCCGCGCGCCCGCCTCGCCCGCGATCGCCGCCTGCTCGCCGCCCTGCACGCGCGGCTGCTCGCCCAGCACCCGCGCCAACGGCTCGACCGCGCCCGTCGCCGCCTCCTCGCCGCCGAGCTCGCCCTGCGTGAGCGCGCCCGCGTGCTCGCTCAGCCTGCGCGCCTGCGCCTCGCTCGCGCGGCCGCGGCGCTGAACGCCCTCAGCCCGCTCGCCGTGCTGCAGCGCGGCTTCGCCGTCGTCAGCACGGACGCGGGCGTCGTCACCGACGTCGCCCAGGTCGCCGCCGGCGACCCCGTCCGCGTGGAGCTCGCGCGCGGGGCCTTCGCGGCGCAGGTCACCGCTGTCGAACCGGTGAAAGAACCTTCATGATGAAGCGCGGTTCATGAACTTTCGCCCGTTGCGGCCTTCAGGCCGCGAATTGCTGGCCGTCGCTCGGCCCCCGCGGATGAAGCCTGTCTCCGCTCTCTTGAACCGCGCTTCTCCTCTCGACTAGGCTGAGCCTCGGGTCCCCGGACGAACGGCGTACCGCGCCGTCTGTCTTGTGGGACATGGCTCCAAGGACAGCTTCCGAGGTCTCGCAATGAGCAACCGCAACGTCCCCGCCGACGGGCTCGCCGGCCTGCGTCAGAACCTGCAGTCGGACCTGGTGGCCGGCTTCCTCGTCTTTTTGATCGCGCTCCCGTTGTCGCTGGGGATCTCGATGGCCAGCGGGTTCCCGCCGGTCGCCGGCATTTTCACGGCGATCATCGGCGGCCTGGTCGTCAGTTTGTTCATGGGCGCGAGGGTCACGATCAAGGGGCCGGCCGCGGGTCTCATCGTCATCGCGCTGGGCTGCATCGAGGAGCTGAGCCGGGGCGTCCCGCCGACGCTCGGCTATCAGTACGCCCTCGCGGTAATCGTCGCCGCCGGCGTCATCCAGATCGTCTTCGGCCTGATCCGCGCCGGCGTCATGGCCGACTTCTTCCCGTCGGCGGCGGTCCACGGCATGTTGGCCGCGATCGGCATCATCATCGCCTCGAAGCAGATGCACGTCATGGTCGGCGTCGACCCGACGGCCAAGACGCCGCTCGGCCAGCTCGCCGAGCTGCCGCAGCGGTTCATCGACAACAACCCCGAGATCGCGCTCATCGGCCTGCTGAGCCTGGCGATCCTCGTCATCATGCCGCGCCTGCGGCACCCGCTGGTGCGCAAGATCCCCGCGCCGCTGGTCGTGCTGCTGCTCAGCATCCCGCTCGGCATCTACTTCGACCTCGACCACGAGCACAACTACCGCTTCGCCGGCCACGAGTATCACCTCGCGCCGACCATGCTGGTCAACCGGCTCGACAATTTGCTCGGGATGGTCACCTTCCCCGACTTCTCGCTGCTCGCCAGCTGGACCTCGATCAAGTGGATCATCGCCTTCGCGCTGGTCGGCAGCATCGAGTCGGTGGCCAGCGCCAAGGCGGTCGACACCCTCGATCCTTACAAGCGCAAGTCGGACTTCAACCGCGACCTCCTGGCCGTCGGCGTCGGCAACACCGCGGCCGGCATGATCGGCGGCCTGCCGATGATCTCGGAGATCGTGCGCTCCTCGGCCAACATCAACAACGGCGCCAAGACCCGCTGGGCCAACTTCTTCCACGGCGCCTTCCTGCTCGGCTTCGTCGTCCTCGCGCCCGGGCTCATCCACATGATCCCCAAGGCCGCGCTGGCGGCGATGCTGGTGTTCACCGGCTTCCGCCTGGCGCACCCGCGCGAGTTCGTCCACACCGCGCAGGTCGGCAAGGACCAGCTGCTGGTGTTCCTCGTCACCATCGCCGTCACCGTCGGCGAGGACCTGCTGCTCGGCATCTTCGCCGGCATCTTCACCAAGCTGCTGCTGCACATCGCCCGCGGCGCCCCGCTGAGCGCGCTGTTCAAGCCCGACCTCGAGGTCCGCGACGACGGCGCGAACACGACTCGCATCACCGCTCGCAAGGCCGCGATCTTCAGCAACTACATCGGCCTCAAACGCGCCATCGATCGCGTGCCGGCGCCGCGCGACATCGTCGTCGACCTGCATGCCACGCGGCTCGTCGACCACACCGTGATGGAGCGTCTGCACGAGCTCGCGCGCGACATGGAACACGAGGGACGTGAACTGACAGTCGTGGGTCTCGAAGGCCACAAGCCCGTGTCGGGCAATACGCTCGCTGCGCGAACTCGGCCGGCCTGAACTCGATTTCGCCGATCGGCGGGCGCGCCGTCCGCCGAAAACTTGATTTGCGTCTCGCCGAGGGGTTGCGCCCCCCGACGCTTCCTCCATAGACTGCCAACTCCCCGCAGCAGCCTCTGCGGGGATCTGCAGGGAGACCCATCGATGCGTGACGCAGCGGATAAGCTCTCTCCACGGACCCCGGCGCAGCGCTTGACGCTGTTTGCCGCGCTCGGCGCAGGCCTCGGTCTCGTCACTTGCGTCGCCGTACCGGCGAAAGAGAATGCGCCGATGCCGGTGCAATCGGTGCTCGCCGCGGGGGCCGATCTCCCCGCATCGACAATCCCACCGGCGCGCGCCCCGGCCGACGATATCCCACTCGCGATTCCGGTCACGGCGGATTCCGCGGACCCTGCGAATGCACATTCGGGGCCCGAGGCCCCCGCGATCGCCGGCGACCCGTCCGAGATCGAGGACACACCCGTCGCGCTCGCGGACGAGCGGCTGCGCGAGGTGTTCTGGACCGCGCACGAGAACATGTCGCTCGACGCGCTCGCCATCGCCTGGGGCATCAAGGCCGCACAGCTCAGCGAGCTCAACCCGGCGCTGGATCCGGAGGCTCCGGTCAGCGAGGGCACCAAGCTGCTGGTCTACCGCCACGACCCCGAGCACCCGCCGCTGTCGATCGGCTCGCCCAACCGCGGCAAGCTGCGCAACGGCATGCCCCTGCCCGAAGGGCCAGGTTGGCGCCTGCGCACCCACCGGCCCCGCACCTACGGCACCGTCAACACGATCCACGCATTGGTCGAGGCCTTCGAGGACTTCGGCGAGCGCTACCCGGACGGCCCGAAGATCCGCGTCGGCGAGCTCGCGCGGCGCACCGGCGGCCGCGTGCCCCCGCACCGCTCGCACCGCTCGGGCCGCGACATTGACATCGGCTACATCTTCCGCGGCATCGACGACGGCGAGCACCGCTGGAAGTACATGAACGTCCGCAACTTCGACGCCGAGAAGAACTGGGCCCTGGTCCAGGAGCTGCTCGAGACCGGCCAGGTCCAGACGATCTACATCGCCAAGAAGCTGCAGAAGCTGCTGCACAAGGAGGCCCAGAAGCACCTCCCGCCGGAGCAGCTCGCCGCCCTGTTCGAGTACCCGAAGACGCCCGAGAGCCCGCACGCGAAGATCCAGCACTGGCGCGGCCACTCGAACCACATGCACGTCCGCTTCCTCTGCGAAGAGGGCAACCGCCGCTGCCGCGCCCGCAGCAAGTGATCGTCGTAATCCTTGCTTCGAGGGGCGGCCCCTTGCGCGCTGCTCCTCGCTGCCCGGCTGCGCCGCTGCAATGGCGCTCGGCGGGCGGTCACCGCGGGTGGCGGCGACGATTCAGAGCATGTCCTCACGGACATGTCCCGACCGCCACCTCCTGACGCCCGGCCCGCTTGCCCCGCTTCGCGCTGCGCTTGGCCGCGCGAGGCGGCTTCGCGTCCAGGCCGGCCTGTCGACGCAGGAGGCCGTTGAACAGCGGCACCGCGAACGAGTAGGCGCCCGGCCGATCCTACGCGGCCCGACCTCACGCCCCGGCGGCTTGCCCGCGCGGCCGGACGTTTGCGACGCTGGGCCGCGCCATGTTCGGGAAGCCCATCATCGACCTCAGCGACAAGGTAGCGATCGTCACCGGTTCGAGCCGCGGGATCGGGCGGGCGATCGCCGAGCACCTGGCCCGGGCCGGCGCGCGCGTGGTCATCTCGAGCCGCAAGCCGACCCCGTGCGACGAGGTCGCCGAGGCGATCCGCGGCGCCGGCGGGCAGGCGATCGCGGTCCCCTGCAACATCTCGGAGAAGGCCCAGGTCGACGCGCTCGTCGACCGCACCCTGGCCGAGTGGGGCAAGGTCGACATCCTGGTCTGCAACGCCGCCACCAACCCCTACTTCGGCTCGCTCGACGGCCTCGCCGACGAGGTCTTCCACAAGATCATGCACAACAACGTGCTGTCCAACCTGTGGCTGGCCAAGCGCGTGGCCCCCGGGATGATCGAGCGGCGCGACGGCGCGATCCTCATGATCTCGAGCATCGGCGGCCTGCGCGGCGACCCGCTGATCGGCGCCTACAACATGTCCAAGGCCGCCGACATGCAGCTCGTGCGCAGCCTCGCCGTCGAGTACGGCCCGCACAACGTCCGCGTCAACGCCATCGCCCCCGGCCTCGTCAAGACCGACTTCGCCCGCGCCCTGTGGCAGAACCCCGACCTCAAGCAGATGGTCGAGCGCCGCACCCCGCTCGGGCGGATCGGCGACCCTGACGACATCGCCCCGCTCGCCGCCTTGCTGTGCTCCCCCGCCGGCTCGTTCATCACCGGCCAGGTCCTCGTCGCCGACGGCGGCGTCACCATCGCCGCGGCGTGGTGACATCGAGCTGTCCCCGCGGACATGTCCCGAAAAGCAGCTCTCCCGCCCCTGCCGCGGTCCACGCGCCCGAGGCCCCATGTCCTCGCGGACATGTCCATGAGCAGCGCTCGGCCGTCCCGGCGCGTCGTCCCCCGCTCGCCGCGTTCTCGTCTATCCTCGCGGCATGTCCGTCCGAACCGAGCGCAGCGGCCCCGTCACCACCGTCATCCTCGCCCGCCCCGAGCGGCGCAACGCGGTCGACGGTCCGACCGCCGCCGCGCTCGAGCGGGCCTTCCGCGACTTCGACGCCGACCCTGACGCGCGCGTGGCCGTGTTGTGGGGCGAGGGCGGGCACTTCTGCGGCGGCGCCGACCTCAAGGCCCTCGCCAGCGGCGAGGCGAGCAACCAGCTCCACCTCGACGCGCCGGCCGACCCGCTCGGGCGGCCGGCGCCGATGGGGCCGACGCGGCTGCTCTTGCGCAAGCCGGTGATCGCCGCCGTCAGCGGTTACGCGGTCGCCGGCGGCCTCGAGCTCGCGCTGTGGTGCGACCTGCGGGTGGCCGACGACGACGCCGTGTTCGGCGTGTTCTGCCGCCGCTTCGGCGTCCCGCTGATCGACGGCGGCACCGTGCGCCTGCCGCGGTTGGTCGGCATGGGCCGCGCGCTCGATCTGATCCTCACCGGCCGGCCGGTCCAGGCCGACGAGGCGCTGGCGATCGGCCTCGTCAACCGCCTCGTCCCGCCCGGCCGGGCCCGCGCCGCCGCCGAGGCCCTGGCCGCCGAGATCGCCGCCTTCCCGCAGGAGTGCCTGCAGGTCGACCGCCGCTCGGCCTATGGTCAATGGGACATGTCCCTCGAGGAAGCCCTGCTCGCCGAGGGCCGCGGCGGCGCCGACGTGATCGCCCGCGAGTCGATCGCCGGCGCCCGCCGCTTCGCCGCCGGCGCCGGCCGTCACGGCGCGACCTGAGCCTCGTCCTAAACTGGCGCCCACGCAGGCCCGACCGCTTCGCCGGCGACGGCCGCCACGACGCGACCTGCTCCTCGTCCCGGTCACGCGCCCAGGTTCCCCCGACCGCTTCGTCGCCCGACCTGCGTCCTCGCCTGCCGCCGCGCGCGGCGGCCGATTCATCCACATGTTCATCAGGACATGTTTTTTAAACCATCTTGTTCGCTGCGCTCTCGGCCCCCCTCGGACCTCGGCCGCTCGTTCCCGCCGACCGCCGCGATCCCGTCCGTCTAACGGAGTTTCCCGGCCGCGCCGGCCCGTCGTTCCCGGCGCGCATTGCCGCCACCGCGCGATCGCCCATATAGTCGCGCTCGCATGCAACGCCGCGAATTCGTCCTCGGGCCCCCTGCCGTCCTCGCCACCACCGCGTGCAGCAGCGCGCCCGACGAGCTGCCGCCGCCGCCGGCCAAGACGCCGGGCAAGACCACCACGCCGCCCCCGGCTCCGGCGCCCTCGACCACCCCGGCCGCCGACCCGCACGCCGGTCATGCCGGTCACGCCGGCCATCACGCGGGTGACGACGCCACCCTCGCGGTCGCGGCCGACTGCCTCAAGACGGGCGAGGTCTGCGTCCAGCACTGCTTCGTGCTGCTCGGCCAGGGCGACACCAGCATGGCCGCCTGCGCCCGCTCGGCCTACGAGATGCTGGCCGTCACCCGGGCCTTGCTGGCCCTCGCGGCCGGGCCCGCCGAGCAGCTCGCCGCCCAGGCTCGCGTCGCGCTGGCGGCGGGCGAGCGCTGCGAGGCCGAGTGTCGCAAGCACGAGGCCAAGCACCCGGCCTGTAAGGCCTGCGCCGAGTCGTGCAAGGCTGCCATCACCCGCTACCGGACCCTCATCGGTTGAAGTGCCGGGGCCGCGGCCTCCGAAGTCGTGCATCTATCAGAGCCCCCCGCAACCGCTCATCGCACTCCGCGCGACGGAGGCACAATCATCAGCCGCAGGCTCATCGCGCGATGGCACGGACGCTGCCTGGCCTTCGGCTCACGCCCGGCGGCACAATTGATCGACCAGCCGCAGCAGCGTCGGCACCCGGTGCGGTCCGTGCATCGTTCGCACGTGCGCGGCCGCCTCGTCGGCGCGCATGCCGATGGCGGTGACGAACAGCGGCCGGCGGCTGTCGCCGCGCAGCACCTCGCGGGCCGGCGCCCCGCGGAACGGGTTCTTGGCCACCCCGACCACGGGGGCCGCCTCGCCGAGCGCGCGGTACAGGTGGACGCCCAGGCCGGGCCGGTCGGGCCCGAGCCACACGTGGCCGTCGACCACGATCGTCGCCGGCCGCGCCGGGCAGCGGGCCAGGGCCGCCAGCAGGCACGGCAGCTCGCGCGTGTAGAACGCCCCGGGCGCGTACTCGGCGGCGGGCGGGCCCGTCACCGTGAAGCTCGAAAGGACATGTTCTTCGGACCATGTCTCGAAGAGCACGCAAGCGGTCACCGCCGCGTCCGGGCGGTAATCGACGTCGAGCGCGGCGATCGCCACCCCCCCGTCGATACCAGCTCACGGCCGCGCGCGCGAGGGGTCGACCACGTGGACGCGCCGGCTGACCAGGTGCTCCCCTTTCTTGAAGCCGCGGATCCGGTAGACCGAGCGCACTTTCGGGTTCTGCGCCCACGCCTGGAAGTCGGCGCCCTGCTGCAGGATGTACTCGAAGCCGGCAGGCCGGCCCGGCAGCGTGCGCAGCACCTGCCCGCCCGCGAGCGGCAGCCCCTGCACGTTCGCGCGGAACTCGGGCGTGTACAGGAAGTACTGCTCGATGTTCGACAGGTACAAGAGGCCGACGCGCAGGTCCGCGGCCCGCAGCGCCTCCCCGACCGCGCGGACCGTACCGGCGCGGGTGAAGTCGCCGCGCAGCGCGATCACCCGGCCCGCGCGCACCAGCCCGGCCACGCGGGCGTACAGCCGCGGGTCCGACAGCAGCCATGCGCGGCCCTTGCTCGCCATGTGGCGTTCGAGCTCGGCGAAGCGGCGGGCCACCGCCGGGCGCGCGGCGACGAACGTCTCGACCAGCGCCGCGCCGCCGGCGGCCTCGACCAGCGCCAGCGCCTCGGCCTCGCCCGCGGGCGTCCACAGCCGCGAGAACTCGGCCGGCCCCGGCGCGGCGGCGAAGAACGCGGCGTAGATCCGGTGCAGCGCCACGATCGCGGGATCGAGGTCGATCAGCACCAGCGCGCGGGCGTCGGCCCAGGCCGCGAGGATGTAGCCGGGGTCGGCCGCCACCGCGACCACGACCTCGCCGAGGTCCTGCACCGCGTCGGCGACGAGGTCGAGGTCGCGCTCGTTGGAGGCGAAGTAGTGCAGCCCGTTCGTCAGCGGCCCGGTGTCGACGTCGGCGGCGAGCGACCGGGCCGCCGCCGCGAAGCCATCGGGGTCGGCGCGCGCCCCGGCGGGCAGCAGCGCGAGGGCGAACACGGCCGGGAGGAGGCGACGCACCCCGGCTCTACGCCCCGGCGCGCGCGGCGATTCCCCGGCTGCGAGGCGCTCAGCCGTGGAAGCCGGTGCCGTCCCAGCGGTGCGCCGGATCGGGGTAGAAGAGCGCGCCGCCGGTGTCGCGGTACTCCTGGCAGATCAGCACCAGCCAGCCGCCGGGCACGCGGGTCCGATAGGTCTCGATGTTGTTGCTCGCGGTGAGGCGCTCCCACACCACCTGGGGGCGCTTCATCCCGCGCTCGGTCCAGTAGGCCTCGCTGTTGGGGTCGCCTTCGGATTCGTAGCCGCCCTCGACTTCACCCCGCATCATGTTGCTGATCGCCATGGCGAAAGCGATGGTGACATAGCCCGGGAACCCCGACCAGGGGGACTGGGCCATTGTCGCGCCCGCTCGGCTTTGGCAATCTCGCGGGACCCCCCGTGCACAAGGATGCTCCGGCGGACGCCCCCGACGGCGACTCCTTCGCGGCGCAATTCGCCGCGGCCGTGCCTCCGCGGCCGCGCGAGGCGCCCGCGGAGCACACGCGCGCCCGCCTGGCGGCCCAGCTGTTCGGCGCGGCCGTGGAGGTCCCGCCGCTCGGGCCCTACACGGTGCTGCGAGAGATCGGGCACGGCGCGATGGGCGTGGTCCACGAGGGCCGAGGCCCCGGCGGCCAGCAGGTCGCGCTCAAGACGCTGCGGAGGCCCGACCCCGCGGCGATCGCCCGGCTCAAGAAAGAGTTCCGCAACGTCGTCGACGTCGGCCACGCCAACCTCGTCGCCGTCTACGAGCTGGCCCTCGATCAGGCGCGCTGCGAGTGGTACATCGCCATGGAATATGTCCCCGGGGACAGCTGGCTGGCGCACCTGCGCCCGGGCGGCGAGCGGGCCCCCGAGGCCGTCATCCGCGCCGCGCTGGGCCAGCTCGCCTCCGGCGTCTACGCCCTGCACCGCGCCGGCCTGCTGCACCGCGACCTCAAGCCGTCGAACGTGCTCGTCACCCGCGAGGGCAAGCTCAAGATCGTCGATTTCGGGCTCGCGCGGCTGGCCGACGGCGGTCACGAGGGCCTGGCCGGGACCGCCGGCTACCTCGCCCCCGAGCTGCTGGCCGGCGGCCCGCCGTCGCCGGCCAGCGACTGGTTCGCCGTCGGCGTGATGCTCTACGAGGCGCTCGCCGGCCGGCGCCCGCGCGTCCCGCCGGGCCCGACCCCGCTCGACGGCGTCCCGGGCGACTTGCAGGGGCTCTGCCGCGACCTCCTGGCCGAGAACCCGAGCGCCCGCCCGAGCGGGCGCGACCTGCTGCTGCGCCTCGGCCTCGACGCTCCGCCCCCGCCCTCGCCGGTGTTCGTCGGCCGCGCGGGCGAGCTGGCCGCCTGCAGCAGCGCCCTGGAGCGGCCCCCGGCGCTGCTGCTGCTGGTCGGCCCCTCGGGCGCCGGCAAGTCGGCGCTGCTGGCCCGCGTCGCCGCCGACCTCCGCGACCGCCGCGGCGCCCTGGTCCTCCACGGCCGCTGCTACGCCGGCGAGTCGGTCCCCTACAAGGCGCTCGACGGGGTGGTCGAGGCGCTCGCCCAGCACCTCGAGACATGTTCTCCAAAACATGTCTTTACGTGCATATCCGAAGAGGCAGCCGATCTCCGGCGCGTGTTCCCGGCGCTGCACCGGGTGGTCGGCGCCGTCGGCGGGGGCGAGCCGGCCGGAGCCGCCCCGCGCGAGACCCGGCGGCGGGCGGTCGCGGCGCTGCGGCGGCTGCTCGGCGAGCTCGCGGGCGCGCGGCCGCTCGTGCTGGCGATCGACGACCTCCAGTGGGGCGACGCCGACTCCGCGCGGCTGCTCGGCGAGCTGCTGGCCCCGCCCGACCCGCCGCCGGTCGTCGTCGCCGCCAGCGTGCGCAGCGACGCCCGGCCCGGCTCGCCGTTCTTCGCCGAGCTCGACGCCGCCCCCCTGGCCTGCGAGATCCACGAGGTCGAGCTCGCCCCGCTCGGGCCCGCCGAGGCCGAGCGCATGGCCGCCACCATCCTGGCCGAAGGGCCCGGTCGCGGCGACGACCCCGGCCTGCGCCAGCGCCTGGCCGCCGCGATCGCCCGCGAGTCGCAGGGCAGCCCGCTGTTCATCGAGGCCATGGCGCAGCGCCTGGGCGGCAGCGCCGAGGGGGTCGCGACCTCGCTCGACGGCGCGCTGCAGGCCGAGGTCGCCGCGCTCGAGCCGGGCGAGCGGCTCGCGCTCGAGCGCCTGGCCGTCGCCGGCCGCCCGTTGCGCCGCGACCTCGCCCTGCCCCGCGAGCTCGGGGCCGCCGCCGCGCGGGTGCTCGACGGCGCCGCGCTGGCGGTCCTCGGCGCGCGCCGGCTGGTCCGCCCGTGCGGCGAGGGCGACAGCGTCGAGACCTACCACGACCGCGTGCGCGAGGTCGTGCTGCACCGCCTCGGCGCCGACGACCGCCGCGCCCATCACCGCGCCCTCGCCCTCGCCCTCGCGGCCGGCCCCGACCCCGACCCCGACGAGCTCGTGCTCCACTTCCACGGCGCCGACGACCTGCCCCAGGCCAGCCGCTGGGCCCTCCGCGCCGCCGAGCGGGCCGCCGCCGCCCTCGCGTTCGCCCGGGCCGCCGCCCTGTACGAGAGCGCCCTGTCCTGGGGGACATATCCGCCGGAACATGTCCTCAAGTACACGCTCGCCCGCGCCGACGCGCTGGTCCACGCCGGCCGCTGCGCCGAGGCCGCCCCCGTCTACCTCACCGCCGCCGCGCTGGCCCCGGACCGCCTGCAGGAGCTCGAGCTGCGCGGCCGCGCCGTCGAGCAATACCTCGTGTCCGGCCGCGTCGACGCCGGCCTGCGCGTGCTCGGCCCGCTGGCGCACGAGCTCGGCCTGCCGTTCCCGGCCACCTCGGCCGGCACCGCCTTGCGCCTGGTCGGCGAGCTCGCGCGCCTGGCGATCGCCCGCCGCCGGGCCGCGCGCGAGCCGGTCGCCGCCGCCGACGTCCCCGCCGAGCTGCGCCTGCGCATCGATCTCTGCTGGTCCGCCGGCAAGGGCCTCGGCTTCATCGACCCGATCCGCGCCGCCGCGATCTCGGCCCAGGGCCTCCGCCTCGCCCTCGCCAGCGGCGAGCCGCGGCGGATCGCCCGCGCCGCCGCCTACCTCACGATCGTCGACATCAACGCCCCCGACCCGCGCCGGGCCAGCGCCGCCGCCCGCGAGCTGGCCCTCGCCCGCGGCCTCGCCACCCGCCTGTCCGACCCCCACCTCACCGGCCTCACCACGATCCTCACCGGCGTCGCCGCCCTCAACAACGGCCAGTGGCGCCGCGCCCTCAGCGGCGTCGAGACCGGCGCCGACCTCCTGCGCGCCCGCTGCGTCGACGTCCACTGGGAGCGGGCGATCGCCCACGCCATGGCGATGCACGCCCACCTCATGCTCGGCGACTTCGCCGCGCTGCGCGCCCGCGCCGAGTCGTGGCAGCACGAGGCCGAGGACATCGGCGACCGCTTCGCCCTCGTGGTCGCGATCCTCTACACCGCCCACGCCGCCCTGGCCGCCGGCGAGCCCGCGCGCGCGCGCGCGGCTGTCCGCAAGGCCCTGTCCTTGTGGCCATACGAGGGCTTCTCGTTCCAGCACTGGCTCGCGCTCGGGGTCGAGGTCGACTGCGACCTCTACGACGGCCGCGGCCGCGACGCCTGGGCGCGGGTCGAGCGGGCCTGGCCCGCGCTCGTCCGCTCGCAGCTGATGCGCATGCAGATCCCGCGGATCGACGCCCACCGCCTGCGCGCCGGCGCGGCCCTGGCCGCCGCTCGCGCCGGCCAGCACCGCTTGATCAGGGCCGCCGCCGCCGACGCCGCGGCCCTCGCCCGCGAGCGCATCGAGCTGGCCCACGCCGCCGAGGACCTGATCCGCGCCCAGATCGCCGCGCTCCGCCGCCGCCCGGCCGCCGACCTGCTGCAGCGCGCCGCCGACCGCTTCACCGGCGGCAACATGCCCGCCCTCGCCGCCGCCGTCCGCCACGGCCACGACCTCCTGCTCGGCCGCCCCCCCGCGGCCGCCGAGCTGGCCCTCACCCGCTGCGGCGTGCGCGACCCGAGCCGCTGGGCCGCGACCGTCGCACCTGCCCTCTATCACCTGTCACGATAGACATGTTCATCAGAACATGCTCACGAGGCCATGTCCTTCACGACCTGTCTTCTTGCACTTCCCAGGCCAGGCTCGGCAGCGCGGCGACCCACCGGTCGAGGTCGAGGTCGACCGCCGGCAGCTCGGCGAGCGCGTCGCCGGCCGCGAGGTCGGCCATGTGGCGGCGCAGCTGCGCCTTGGCGGCCTGGAGCTTGCCCTTGACCGATCCGAGCGTCACCCCGAGGGCCGCGGCCAGCTCGCTGTGGCTCATGTGCTCCCAGTAGTGGAGCTCGAGCAAGATCTGCAGGTCGAGGGGGATCCGCCGCAGCGCCGCGGCCAGCAGGCGGGCCGCCACCGCCTCGTCGACCAGCCGGCTCGGGCTCGGTCCGAGGTCTTCGAGCGACGTGTGGACCGCGTCGAAGCGCTCGTGCAGGTGCCTGCGGTAATGCGCGTAGAGCACGTTGCGAGCGGTGCCGAAGAGGTACGCCCGCACGCTGCTCGTCGACTCGCCGGCGATCCGGTCGCGCCCCTCGACGCACGCGAGCATCGTCTGCTGGATCAGGTCTTCGACGTCGCGCGACACCTTGCCGGCGAAGAAGCGGTACAGCCCGTCGAAGTGGCGTTCGAACAACGCATTGCCGGCCGTGAGGTCTCCCTCTCGCCACCGCCTCAGCAGCTCGCGCTCGTCGTCCACTGCACGCATCGTAGCCGCCTCGTCGACCCGCGTGCCACATCCGAGGAACCTGCAGGCGCAGGCCCGCAAAAGCCCCCTGTGCAAACCATCGACATGGCCGGAAGGCCATGGCAGAACGGTCACGCGTGAACCCCGCTAGAGCCCGCTGGACCTGCAGATGTCCGCGCCGTTACAGCGCGTGAACGCGATTATTTTCAGAAAGACAGATCCTTATGGGCGTGGCCATCACTACATAAGGCAACGACAGGACGGCCGTCATGCCCCCCATCAAGCCCACGCGCACCCATGCAGACACCACACCTCCGCGCGAGGTGTCTGCACCGGAGCTGTCGTCACGGACCTCGCCCCCGCCCGAGGTCGACCCGCTGCGCCAGCTCTTCCGTCGCCACGCGAACCACTTTTCGGGCGTCCGCGCCCGCCAGATCCAGCATCGCCTGCGCGACCGCCTCTTCCGCGAAGTTCCGGGCGATCCCGAGTCCCCCTGAGCGACTCCCGACCGCCGCGTCTGCGGAGCCCCGCCGCTGCGCACGCCTGCAGAGGACCTCGCGTGCGACGTCCTGTCGCATCGCGCCGCGTCGCAGCGCGCAGTGAAACCTCCGCGCCCCGCTCCAGTGAGCCTCGCGCCGCAGCGCCCCACGGACGTGCCCGCGACGCGAGCGCCGGCGGGGGCACCATTTTGGAGCATCTCCCGGCCAGGCCTCACGGGCGCGCCCCCAGGCTCGTGCCGCCGGCGTGGCCCCCGTGCCAGTGAGCATCACGCCGCGCCTCACGGACGCGCCCGCAGGCTCCCGTGACGCTCGCGCCCTCGAGGTCCCCTTCCGTGAGCAACACGCGGCCGCGCCTCACCGACGCGCCCGCAGGCTCCCGTGACGCTCGCGCCCTCGAGGTCCCATTCCGTGAGCAACACGCGGCCGCGCCTCACCGACGCGCCCGCAGGCCCCGTGACGCTCGCGCCGGCGAGGCCCCATTTCAGGGAGCTCGCGCGTCCGATCTCACGGCGCTCGCCTCGCCGAAACGACGGCCGGGCGTCGGCACGAACGGCTCCCTCGATTCGGCGCCCGAGATGCCGGTCGTGTCGCGGCCCCCTGTCTTCGAGGTCGAACCAGCCGTAGCGATGCGACGGTTCCCACGGCCCTCGAAGCATCCGATCGCTGCCGGTAAGCAGCACCGCGAAACAGCATCGCCCGCCCGTCGCCCCGACCTCGCCGCATTCGCGAGTCCATGCCCGCGAACCACTCGATGCCGCCGCCGCCTCATTTCGCGAGCGCATGCCGCGGCCGTGACCGCGGCATGGCTCACCTCGCCGTCTCAGCGCCGGCGGTCCCGCGCCGCCGCGATCGCCTCGCGCACCATCACGTCGTGCTCCGCGGGGTCGGCCCAGCGCTTCTGGCCGGCCTCGGGGAGCAGGTGGATCGGGTCGAAGTACAGGTAGTGCGCGTCCGCGTTGACGTTGGGGCTGCGGTACACGCTGATGCCCGTCTCGCGGTTGTAGTGCTCGAACGAGTGGCAGTCGCGCTTGCCGCCGCCGCCGGGCGCGTCGACCACGAACGTCGGCGTGTTGAAGCCGGCCGTCAGGCCGCGGACCTGCTTCTCGAGCTCGATCGCCGTATCGACGGTGGTGCGCAGGTCCTCGACGCCCTTCACCAGATCGTGCACGTACACGTAGTACGCGTGGACGTTCAGGTAGCTCATGCGCTTGATCAGCAGGCGCATCGCCTCGGGCGTGTCGTTGACGCCGCGCTGCAGCACCGACTGGTTGCGCACGAACACGCCGGCCGAGAACAGCCGGTTCATCGCCCGCTGGGTGATCTCGGTCAGCTCCGACGGGTGGTTGAAGTGCGTGTGCAGCACCACCTCTTTGTGCAGCTTGCGCCCGCGCTCGACCACGCCGACCAGCGCCGAGAACCACGCGTCGTCGGTGAGGATCTTCTGCGGCATCACGGCCGGGCCCTTGGTCGCGAAGCGCATGCGCCGGATGTTGGGCATGTCCAGCAGCCGGTTGCCGATCGCCTCGATGTGCTCGGCCCGCAGGTTGTACGCGTCGCCGCCGCTGATGACGATGTCCTCGAGCTCCGGCCGCGACGCCACGTACGCGAAGGCCCGCTCCCAGCGGTCCTGCGTCGGCCGCAGGTGCACCTTCTCGACCTGGTCGGTGTCGATGCCGACCGCGTAGCTGCGGGTGCAGAACCGGCAGTACACCGGGCAGGTGTCGAGCGCCAGGAACAGCGCCTTGTCGGGGTAGCGGTGGGTCAGCCCCGGCACCGGCGCGTCGGCCTGCTCGTGCAGCGAGTCGAGGTCGAGCTTGGGGTGGTCGGGCAGCAGCCGCGAGCCCATCGGGATGAACTGCCGACGCAGCGGGTCGGCGACCGGATTGGACCAGTCGATGAGGCTCAGCAGATACGGCGACACCCGCAGGCTCATCGGCGAGCGGTGGAACCCGTCGCGCACGTCGGCGATGAACTCCGGCGAGACCAGCTCTTGCACCGCCTCGAGCAGCTTGTCGGGCCGCGTGATGGTGTGCTTGGCCTGCCACTTGTGGTCGAGGAACGTGGCCTCGTCGATGTCGCGATACGCGGGGATCTTGCGCCAAAAATCGCCGCCGAGGAGCTGCCGGTGGACGAGCGAGGCCGGGTCGACCGGCGGTTTGAGGGCCGGCACCGGCTCGCCGCCGGGAGCCGCCGTGGTGGTCGTCACCACGGGCAATTTGATCGGGCTCGTCACGCTGCTCTCCATAGCCGACAAGGTGTAGTCGAAAACCCCGCTCGGGGGCACAGAGGCGCGGATCTTCGCCGCAATCGCGCCCAACTCGCGGCCATCGCTGCGAGCTTCGCCACGCGCGAGGGCCCCGCACACCTGTCCACAAGCGCAACGGCGCACACGCCGGGATCTAGCTCACAAGTGCGCCTACTGCGTGGAATCAGCAACCTCTGCGCATATGCGAGGGCCGATGAAATCGACCTGCAGCCCGCCGCCCGCCGAACTGTCGAACACCAGCTCGAGCCCGTGCAGCGCGGCGACGCGGGCCGCGATGTGCAGCCCGAGCCCCTGTCCGTCCGGCGCCCGCCTGCGCGGCGTCGCTGCGAAACCCGCGTTCGACCAGCCGCGCCAGCTCGTCCGCGGGCACACCCGGGCCGTCGTCGACCACCCGCAAGCGGAACCTGTCGCCGGCGAGACCTTCGAGCAGCACCGCCACGTGCCCGCCCGCACGGTTGTGACGGATCGCGTTGTAGACGACGTTGCCGACCGCCTGCTCGAGCAATGTGACATCGGCGTCGACCCGCAGCGGCGACTCGGGCACCGCGCCGTCGAGCTCGACCTGCGCGTAGCCGGACAGCGCCTCCTCGGCCGCGCGGTGGCGGGCGACCGCGTCGAACAGCACCAGCACGACGACGGGCCGCGCCCTCGGGCGCGCTCGTCCGCCCCTCCGTCCACCAGGTCGGATCGTCGCCCGCCCGGCGCAGGTGCATCACGATCTGCCGCCCCAGCTCGCGATCGTCCTCGATGATCAGCACGCGCTCCGCCACGCCTCTGTGGTTCTCGATCCGCCCGCCGCGCGCAACGCCGCCCCGCGTGAGCCGCCTGCACGACTCCGCTTGGTGTTCACCCGCGACCTGCAACATTTGCTTAAGATCCCTCGCCTACGATCCTCGACGAGGGAGCAAGCACCATGACAGCGCCATCCATCCTTCGACGTCCCACCCGGCGCGAATTCGCGCTCGGCGCCCTCGGCGGCGCAGCAGCGGCGGTCCTGGCCGCCTGCGGAGACTCCAGCAGCGGCGACACCGACACCACCACCGGCACCACCGACGGCGACGCCACCACCACGACGGGCACCACCGACTCGACCACCGGTCCGACCTCCACGAGCGGCCTCACCACCGGCGCCGAGACCACCGACAACAGCACCACCGGCGACGACCCGACCGGCGCCACCACCGGCGCCGCCTGCGGCGACGCGACCGCGTGGGCGACCGGCGGCACCGCGGCGATGACGATGAAGCACTGCTACCCCGACCCGTTCGCCGGCGGCGTCACGGAGTGCGCGCTGATGTGCGAGACCACCGCGGGCCCCTGCACGGCCGACGCGATCGAGCGCCAGGACGTGAGCGAGGGTTGGTCCGGCCTGCCGGTCCGCCTCGCGCTGCGGATCGTCGCGGCGGACACGTGCGAGCCGCTGGCGAACGCGAAGGTGGAGATCTGGCACACCCAGCGCACGGGCGTGTACTCGGGCGTGACGCCGAGCGGGGCGTTCTGCTACGGCGACGACCCCGACGCCGAGAACCACCTCTACTTCCGCGGCACGCAGACGACCGGCAGCGACGGCCGCGTCGACTTCGACACCTGCTTCCCCGGCTGGTACGGCGGCCGCGCGATCCACATCCACTTCCGCGTGTACCTCGACGACGCGCTGTACGCCACCTCGCAGCTGTTCTTCAGCGACGACCTCAACGCCGAGATCTTCGCCGACCACCCCGAGTACAGCGAGTTCGGCCAGCCCGACACCACCAACGAGACCGACAACATCATCGGCGGCGAGGACGACAAGACCAACTACCTCCTCACCGTCGCCCGCATGCCCGACGGCGCCATGCTCGCGTCGAAGGTGATCGCCATCCGCGCGTCGCTCGACCAGCCGTCCTGCCAGACTTAGGGCGGCGGCGGCATGCCCCCGCCGATGCCGTGAGCCCCGCGCGAGGAGTGACGCGACGGAGTCACTCCGACGACCTCGCGTCCTCCACTCGCTGCGTCACGTCGCACCGACGCCCGCGCAACCTCGACGCGCCGAGATCGCGTCCACCGTCGCGTCCTCACGTCGCCCCGCGGCGACCTCGTGAACCTCGGCGCGCTCGCACCTCGCTCGCGCGCTCGCCGACCGCCCCGATCTTCGTTCGCGCCGCCGCAGCCCGTTCACCGTCGAAGCGCGCCCTCGCTCGCGCTACACTGGCGGGCCGTGACCGCGATCGCCAGCGAGGACGTGCTCGACGCCGCAGGCCTGCGCCGCGCCGTCGACTCGCTCGTCGGCAGCCCGGTGCTCGGCGTCGCCGTCGTCCTCGCCGCGCCGCACCCCGACCTGCCGCGCGAGTCCGCCAGCGACCCGCGGCGCGTCCGCGTCGACCTGCTCGCGCTCGCCGCCGAGGGCCGCACCTTCGTCGTCCACTGCAACTGCTTCTCGCCGTCCGACCTGCGGCAGCTCGCGCCCGTGCTCGCCGGCCCGCACGCGCCCTACGTCGTCTTCCCCGACGCCCAGTTCCACCTCACCGCCCTCGCCGGCCTCGGCCTGGCGGTCGCGCGGGTCGGCTGCACGCGGACCGCCGCCACCCTCCTCGCCGAGGGGGTGATCGCCCGCCACGACGAGCTCGAGATCGCCGCCCTGAGCCGGCGCCACCTCGGCGCCGCCTTGCCCGGCGAATGGCTCTCGGGACAGGTCCTTCCGGCCTGGTCGCGCCTCGAGGTCGTGGCCGCCGCCGCCGCCGCCGCGCCCGCGCTGCTCCGCGTCCTCACCCCCGAGCTGCGAGCCCACGGCCTGTCGCGGGCCTACGAGCTCGAGTGCAAGCTCCTGCCCGCGGTGGTCGCCATGGAGGCCGCCGGCGTCGGCGTCGACGGCCCGCGCTGGACCGCGATCGCCGACGGCTGGCGCGCCGAGCTGCAGGTCACCGAGGCCCCGGAGCGCCGGGCCCAGCTCGAGAAGTTGATCTCGACCTACGCCCACTGGCCGCGCGAGCACCTCGGCGACGACAGCCGCATGCGCCCGCACCTGCACCCGCTGGCGACCGACTCGGGCCGGTTCGCCTGCAGCCAGCCCAACCTGCAGCAGGTCCCGTCGGAGCACACCGCCCCGGGCCTGCGCTCGTGCTTCCGCGCCGAGCCGGGCAACGTGCTGGTGATCGCCGACTACGCGCAGATCGAGCTGCGCGTGGCGGCCCACCTGGCGCCGTGCGCGGCCATGCGGGACGTGTTCCACGCCGGCCGCGACCCGCACCGCGCGACCGCGGCGACCCTCGCACGCAAGCCCGAGGCCGAGGTCACCGCCCACGAGCGCAAGCTCGCCAAGGCCGTCAACTTCGGGTTCTTGTTCGGCATGGGCGCGCGGCGCTTCCAGGAGTACGCCGAGGCCAACTACGGCCTCGTCCTCGACCTCGCCGCCGCCGAGCGCGCCCGCGAGGCCTTCTTCGCCACCTTCCCCGGCATCGCCGCCTGGCACCGCAAGGTCTCGGCCCTGCAGCCCCGCAGCGCCCGCGAAGACCTGACCGTCCGCACCGCGCTCGGCCGGCGCAAGCGCTTCCCCGCCGGCAAGTTCAGCTTCAACGCCGCCCTCAACATCCCCGTCCAGGGCACCGCCGCCGAGGGCTTCAAAAAGGCCATGATCGCCCTGCATCCGGCCCTCGCCGAGCTCGGGGGCCGGGGGATCCTCTGCGTCCACGACGAATACCTGGCCGAGGTCCCCGAGGAGCACGGCGAGGCGGCCCGGGCGCTGGTCCAGCGGGTGATGCAGGAGGCCATGGCCGAGGTCGTGACTTCGGTGCCGATCGTCGTCGACAGCCGGGTCGCGCGGCACTGGGCCGAATGATTTACGCCCACCGGCCACATCCTTTCATCGCCGCGAAACCTCACGCCCGTTCTTTGTTTCCAAGCACCCCAGCACCACGCGGAGCCCTTCATGTCCCAGACCCTCTCTCGCCGCTCGTTCGCGGCCCTATCGACCCTCGGCCTCGGGCTCCCGGGCTTGCTCGGCGGCTGCCGAGGGACCACAAAGGCCGGGAGCACCACCATGATCCCCGGTGAACAAGCCCCCCTCGCCGACCACCTCGCGTGGTTCTCCGTCGACAAGCCCACGATCGCGCGCGTCATGAGCGAACTGACGGCGCGCGGCGCCGACGCTGCCGACCTCTACTTCCAGTACAGCCGCGACAACTCGATCACGATGGAGGACGGCATCATCAGCCGCGCCAGCTCCTCGATCGACCAGGGCGTCGGCCTGCGGGTGGTGGTCGGCGACCAGACCGGCTACGCGTTCACCGAGGACCTCTCGCTCGAGGCGATGCTGGCGGCCGCGCGCACGGCGGCGGGCATCGCCCACGGCGGCGCGGCGCACGCCCCGGTCGAGTTCAAGCAGCGCTCGCGCTCGACCAACTTCTACACTTTGAGCCAGCCGTGGGCTGAGGTGCAGACGGTGCAGAAGCTGCCGCGCATCGAGCAGCTGGCCGCGCTCGCGCGCAAGGGCGACCCGGCGATCCACAAGGTCACGGTCAGCTGGGCCGACGGCGAGGAGCTCGTGCTCATCGCCGACATGCACGGCAACATCCACACCGACGTCCGGCCGATGACGCGGCTTTGGTGCATGCTGACCGCCAAGAAGGGCGACGTCACCCAGAGCAACAGCGCCAACCTGGCCGGGCGCCACGGCTTCGACTGGTACACCGACGAGCGGCTCGAGTTCCTGGCCAAGGAGGCCGTGTCGCGCACGATGGTGCTGTTCGACGCCAAGCGCCCGCCGGCCGGCGAGATGCCGGTGGTGCTGGCGGCCGGCGCCAGCGGCATCCTCCTGCACGAGGCGATCGGCCACGGCATGGAGGCCGACTTCAACCGCAAGAACACCAGCATCTACGCCAGCATGATCGGCAAGAAGGTCGCGCCGGACTTCGTCACGATCGTCGACGACGCGACCCAGCCGGGCGAGCGCGGCGCGCTCAACGTCGACGACGAGGGCAACCCGGTCGAGAAGACGGTGCTGGTCGACCACGGCGTGATGGCGTCGTACCTGCACGACAGCATCAGCGCCAAGCACTACAAGGTGAAGGCGACCGGCTCGGGCCGGCGCGAGTCGTTCCGCCACTCGCCGATGCCGCGCATGCGCAGCACGTACATGGAGAACGGCCCGCACACGCGCGAGGAGATCATCGCCTCGGTCAAGAAGGGCATCATCGCCGAGACCTTCACCAACGGTCAGGTCCAGATCGGCGCCGGCGACTTCACCTTCTACATCAAGAACGGCTGGCTGATCGAGGACGGCAAGATCACCGCCCCGATCAAGGACATCAACATCATCGGCAACGGCCCCGAGGCGCTGCGCAACGTCACCATGGTGGCCAACGACTGCAAGCTCGACTTCGGCGGCTGGACCTGCGGCAAGGACGGCCAGAGCGTGCCCGTGTCGCAGGGCCTGCCCACCACCCTGGTCTCGAAGATGACCGTCGGAGGCGAGAATGTCTGACCTGCAGCAGAGCGCCCGCACCGCTATCGAGCTGGCCAAGAAGGCCGGCGCCCAGGACGCCTGGGCCGCTGTCTCGCGCGACCGCTCGGTGTCCCTCGTCTACCGTGACGGCAAGGTCGAGAAGGTCGAAGAGAGCACCTCCCGCGGCCTCGGCATCAGCCTCTACGTCGACGGCCGCTACTCGTCGCACAGCACCACCGACCTGCGGCCCGACCGCCTGGCCGGCTTCATCAAGGAGGCGGTCGCGCTGACCCGCGTGCTCCAGCCCGACCCCTACCGCGTGATCCCCGACCCCGCGCTGTTCAAGGACCGCCCCACCGCCGACCTCGAGCGCGTCGACCCGTCCGTCGCCAAGCTGACCCGCGAGCAGCGCGAGGCCTGGTGCGCCGAGATGGACGCCAAGGCCCACTCCGACGCGCGCGTCATCTCGGCCGAGAGCAACCTGTTCAGCGGCGAGTCGCAGGGCGCCGCCGCCAGCAGCAACGGCTTCGACGGCTCCTGGGAGGGCAGCTACGTCGGCTACGCCTGCACCGCGACGGTGCGCGAGGGCGAGGACAAGCGCCCCGAGGGCTCGGCCCACGCCGTCGGCCGGTTCCTGTCCGGCCTGCCCGAGCCGGCGGCCGTGGCCGCGCTGGCGCTGCGCCGGGCGATCGACCGCCTCGGCAGCACCAAGGGCCCGACGGTGCGCACGACGATGGTCGTCGACCCCGAGGCCGCGGTCTCGCTGATCTCGCGCGCCCTGTCGCCGCTGTCGGCCGCGTCGATCCAGCAGGGCCGCTCCTACCTGGCCGGCAAGCAGGGCCAGAAGGTGTTCGGCGACAAGCTGACGATCACCGACGACCCGCTGCTGCCGCGCGGCCTGAGCTCGCGCCACTTCGACGGCGAGGGCATCTCGGCCAAGCGCATGCCGCTCATCGAGGCGGGCGTGGTCCGCAACTACTACGTCGACACCTATTACGGCAAAAAGCTCGGCATGGCCCCGACCACCGGCTCGGCCAGCAACCGCGTGCTCGGCCTCGGCAACAAGCCGCTGGCCGCCCTCATCGCCGACGTCCAGGACGGCATCTACGTCACCTCGTGGCTCGGCGGCAACAGCGACCCGACCACCGGCGACTTCTCGCTCGGCCTCCGCGGCCACCAGATCAAGGGCGGCAAGATCGGCGCCCCGATCGGCGAGATGAACGTCACCGGCAACCTCGCCGCCCTGTTCGCCAAGCTCGCCGTCGTCGGCGACGACCCCTACCCGTACTCGAGCCTGCGCGCCCCGACCCTCGTGTTCGAGGACGTGCAGTTCAGCGGGACCTGACCCGAAGGACCTGCCGTTCCGGGCAGGTCTCATGGGACAGCGACGAGGGCGAGCCGCGCCGCGGCCTCGCCCTTCGTCGCGACCGGAGGTCACTTCTCCGCGATCGTCACCAGCCCCATGTCGACGTAGCGCTGCTGCGCCTCGGCGCCGGTCAGGTAGGTGTCGTAGCCGGCGTTGCCGCGCAGCCATCGCCCGTAGTACGCGACCACGTAGGCGCGCGCGACGTCATTGACGACCGCGTTGTCGAGCGTGGGCTGCTGGCAGAACGAGCAGGTGATCCCGCACGACCCCACGTCGTCGAGGAAGCTCATGTGGTTGGCGCCGTGGACGGTGACCTGCAGGGCCGGCGCGCTCGCCTCGGCGTAGAACGTCGTGAAATTCTCGGCCGCCGGCGCGCAGGCCATGAAGCCTGCGGTGTCGAGGGTCTCGCCGAGGAAGCCGAGCGGGATGGCGATCGGCAGCATCCCGCTGACGTCGGGGCACGCCTGCATGTTCGGGCACATGTTGGCGCCGTCGACGGGGTCGAGGGTGAGCGAGGCCTTGACGCGGGCGTCGTACATGGCCGCGAGCACGGAGATCTTGCCGCCCAGCGAGTGACCGGTGGCGCCGACGTTGTCGACGTCGGAGATGTCCCCGAGGACAGGATGCTCGGCCGCCCAGTCGAGCGCGGCCAGCACCTGGTTGGCGTTGGCGACGTGGTCGACGGCGCCGAAGATGTAGCCGGCGTGGTCGACGTTGAGGACGACGTAGCCGTGCGAGGCGAGCCGGGTGGCGTAGCTCGTGTACTGCGTCGGCGGCAGGTTGAAGCCGTGGGCGAGCGTCACCACCGGATACGGCCCGCCCTCGGGCCCCTGCGTCGGATAGTAGGCGGTCACCCCGATCGCCTCGCCGTCGACGTCGAGCTCCGCGGCGAGCTCGCCGAACTGCCACGGCCCGTCCTCTGCGGGATCGTAGATCGCGTCGCCCGGCTCGTCGGTGGTGCCCTCGGTCGTGTCCACGCCGGTCGTGTCCACGCCGGTCGTGCTCGTCGTGGTCGAGGTCGGTCCGCTCGCGGTGGTCGGCCCGTCGCTCGTCGTGGTCGAGGCCTGACTCGTGCCCGTCGACGTCGAGGTGCTCGTCGTCGGGTCGTCCCCGGTGGTGCTGCCGGTACCGGCGCCGGTACCGGACCCGGTGGACGAGGCGGTGTCGGAGTCCGTGCCCGACGACGTCCCGCCGCCGTTGCACGCGATTGTGAAGACCAGGAGAAAGAGGGCAGACCGCTGCATGTGGCCACGTCTAGCGGCGCCGCCGACTGCGAGCAATCGTGCAACGCTCACGAAACCGCCGTAAAACCCCGGTAGAGCGCCGGATCGCGGCCCCGCGGCGCGGCCTCCGGGCGACACCGCATTCGTCGTTCGCGCCGCGCCTTCTGCCATTTACCGCAATCGCCGGCGCGCGCGAGGTCTCGACCCCTCGTGCTCGCAGTTTCGCGTAGATTCGCCGATTCCCCCCGCGCACCGCCGTGCGCGCCGCAGCTGACCGCGCCGGTCCCCATCGCCCATGCCTTTTAAAACATGTCGCGAGGGCCACATCAGGCGGAGCGCAGTCGCCTGCGGCGTGGCATATCTCGGAGGGCATGGCCGAACAAGCCTGTTCTCATGGACAGGTGAGTTTCATGATGCCCTCGAAGACATGTCACTCCCGCGCCGCGATCAGCCGCCCGGGCAACGCGGCTCGCCCGTGACCATATCGATCGCCGAGCCGAGCGGCTCCCAGCCCGGCTGGTCGGGGTAGCAGCCGCTGCGGAACTGCCACATCACGCCGCGCGGGTCGCGGGCCCGGCTCATCGAGTCGGTGCACCCCTCGGCGCGCGTGCAGCCCGCGAGGGTCAGGGGCTCGCGGCAGTGGGGATACCCGTGGACCTCGCCGCAGAACGCGTGCGCCCGACACTGATCGACCCGCAGGCGCCCGCAGTCGCAGAACTCGCGGTCGTCGTCGGCGCAGCTCACCGAGACCATGCGGACCTCCGGCAGCGCCATCGCCCCGCGCACCTGCGGATGGGTCGCCACCACCAGCACACTCCATAGCTTGGAGTAGGTGTGGATCTCCCGCGCCCCGTCGGCCTGCAAGCGGTCCATCACCCGCCGCCGTCGCGCCAGCTGCTCGGCCTCGGTGTACGCGACCTGATCGCCGCGCTCGTCCGTCCGGTACTCGTCGAACACGAGGGTCCAGGTGAAGCGCACCTGCGGGTGCGCGCGCGCCTGCAGGCAGCGCGCGAGGTATTCGGGCGCGTGGCACTTCGCCTCGACGTCGCCCGGCGTGAGCTCGGCGCTGACCAGCAGCGACGGATCGACGCCGACCGGCTCGACGATCTCCGTCTTCCTCTCCAGCCGCGCCTCGGTCGGCGGCGCCTCGGTGCGCGCGGGCTCGCCTGCGCGCGCGCACGCCAGCGCGAGGCTCAGCCAGCCAGCCGCCGCGCGAATCTCCGGGCTCACGAGCGCTCTTCCCATCCCGCGACCGTACCACCGAAGCTCGCCTTCCGCGTCGGACGCGGATCGGCGGCGCCCTCCCGTCGCAGCTACATGGTCGTTCGGACATGCTCTACAGAGCACGTCGCCACACCGCTCAGCTGTAGCGGCGGATGTACTGCCGCATCAGGAACCGGCGGAACCAGATGTTGACGGCCGCGAAGTCGACCACCAGCCGGCCGTACACGACCAGCGACTTGTCGCCGATGCTGACCCCGTGGGGAAAGTCCTCGCGCAGCTTGTGCGGGCGCAGCGGCGGCACCCCGTGCGGGTAGTCGGGCGCCTCGCGGGCCAGCCGCGTCAGGTTGTCCGCGGTCAGCCACGCCTGCCACAGGCACTCGATCGCCCGCTGCATCGTCGGCCACTCGCCGGTCGCGCTCTGCACCCGCGCCGCGTCGCCGATGGCGAAGATGTCCGGCCGGGTCGGCTTCGGCGTGGCGAAGCACTGCAGCGTCGGCCCGACCGCCAGCCAGCCGGCGGCGGTGCGCGGCAGCGGCAGCTTCGCCAGCACCGGCGCCGGCCGCACGCCACCGGACCAGAAGGCCATGTCGCAAGGGACATCCGTCGCGTCCCCGCCGGGCCCGACCGGCCGGACCGAAGCTGTCCCGGCGGCCAGGCGCGTCAGCCGCGTGTTCAGCCGCAGCTCGACGCCCTGGGCCCGCAGGTGGCGCTCGGCCTTGCGACCGGCGCGCTCGCACAGGTTCGGCACCAGGCGCGCGCCCGAGTGGACCAGGGTGACCTTCGGCGCGCGCCAGCCGGCCGGTCGCACGCGCGCGAGGCGGGCGAGCTCGCCGGCGAGCTCGACGCCGGAGATCCCGCCGCCGACGACGACGATCTCCGGCCGCTCGCCGGCCGGGCCGCTGGCCTCGCCCTCGCGGTAGGGCCCGTCGCCGCTGCTCACCCGCCGCGTCGCCTCGCCGTCCGGGCCCAGCAGGGCGGCCAGCCGGTCGGCCGCGGAGGCGAACTCGCCCTCGAACTTGTAGTCGACGAACCGCTCCGCCCCCTCGATGCCGGCCGGCGGCGCCAGCACGGAGCCGAGCGCGACGACGATGAAGCGCCCGCGCAGCCGCTGGCCCGAGGCCAGCACGACCTCCTTGCGGTCGGGGTCGAGCTCGACGACGTCGCCGACCACGTAGCGCGCGGCCGCCTTCTGCTCGACGCAGCGCCGCGTCGGCAGCACCGCCTTGCCCGGGTCGATGCGCCCGACCAGCCGCTCCTGCACCAGCGGGATGTACGGGTGCTCGGCCTGGCGGTCGACCACCGTGATCTTCAGCCCCCGCCCGCGCGCGCTGCGGCGCAGCTGGTGGACCAGCTCGATCCCCGCGAAGCTGGCCCCGAGGATCAGGACGTCGGCCGCCGCGTCGTCATGTGTCCCTTCGGCCATGTCCTTTACTCCCTGTCCCCCAATTCAGTTACCGAACACGACCACGCGGTCGCGCACCCCCGCGGGGAACCGCTCGCGCGCCAGCCGCTCGGCCTCGGCCCGGCTGTGGCGCATGCTGCGGTGGACCAGCACCAGCGCCTCGCCGGTGAACCGCTCCGACTCGGCGACCAGCTCGTCGAGGTGCGTGTGGCCCCACCGGCGCGTCTGCGCGACGTCCCGCTCGGCGGTCCAGCTCGTGACCTCATGGACCAGCACCCGGCAGCGGCGCACCAGCTCGTGCTGCTGGAAGAACTCGATCTGCGTGTCGCCGGTGACGCAGATCAGCGGCTCGGTGTGGGCGTCGAGCACGTCGGCGCCGCTCCGCCGCAACGCGGCGATCTCCGGCCCCGGCAGGCCGACGTACTCCGGCTTCAAGCGGCTGGTCGTGCGCTCGACGATCCACCCGAGCGACGGCACGCGGTGGGTCGTCCGCAGGCAGTGCGCCGCGCACCCGCGGGCCAACCCGCCCCCCAGGGAGAAGCGCTCGCCGGGCGCGTGCCCGTGCAGCTGCCACTGCAGGTCGAAGCCCTCGATTTCGGCCCAGCCGCGGAGGATCCGCGTCAGCGGCTCGTGGACCTCCTGCGGCACGTGGATCGCCGGCGGCGGCGCGCGCATCAGCTGGCGCTGCGACACCAGGTAGCCGACCCCGCCGAGGTGGTCGGCGTGCCCGTGCGAGACCAGGATCGTGTCGAACTTGAGCGCGCCGGGCGGGCACATGCCGACGTCGAACATGACCCCGAGTTCAGGTACCATGAGACAGGTCTCGACCCCGCCGCGGGTGATCCCGCGCAAGGTGAGGCCGCCGACCTTGAGCTCGTCGAGGACCGCGAATTCGTGCATCAGGTGACCGAGTTACGGCTCGGCGTCCACAAGATCTGCGGGCGCGCGAACACGTCCGCGCCGCCGCGCGCGGGCCGGGCCGGCGCGGCAGAGTCGGCCGCAGGCCGGGCAGGAGCGACCCGGCGGATCGACATGACCTCGAGGACAGCCGCGTGGACCTTCTCGGGGCTGACCACGATCTGCTCCTCGATCTCGATCGGCGACGGGATGCCGGGGCTGGGGTCCTGGCCGAGCACGCGGGTGATCACGTTCTCGCCGGCCATCGCCTCCTGCACCGCCCCCTGGATCTCGCGGCCCAGGCTGGCGAACACGCGGTCCTCGTGGACGACCAGCAGGCGGCCGGTCTTGCGCACGCTGGCCAGCACGGCCTCGCTGTCGTAGGGCACGATCGTGCGCAGGTCGATGAGCTCGACGTCGACGCCCTCGGCCGCGAGCTTCTGCACCGCCTCGCCGCAGAACAGGGTGCAGCGGCCCCAGGTGACGACCGTGATGTCCTTGCCCGGGCGGCGCAGCGCGGCCTTGCCGAGCGGCACGCGGAAGTCGTCGGGCAGGTCGGGGATGTGGCCGCCGAAGCCGATGCTGCGCTTGAGCGCCGCGATCTCCTTGGGGTCGGTCGGCTCGCCGGGGAACGCGTCGCCCAGCGTCATGCGGTAGAGGCCCTTCGACTCGAACACCAGCACCGGCCCCGGGTACTCGGCCGCGCTGCGGAGCAGGCCGTACATGTCGCGCGAGGTCGTCGGCGCGACGATCGTGATGCCCGGGATCGAGGCGTAGAAGCCCTCCATGCACATCGAGTGGTAGACCGACCCGCCGTGCAGCGGCTCGACCGGCAGGCGCAAGATGACGTTGACGTCGACCGTGCCCGCCGACTGCCAGCGCTGGTTGCCGAGCAGCACCAGCCAGTGCAGCGTGTTGAGCGAGTAGTCGGAGAACTGGATCTCCGGGATCGCCGTCGCGCCCTTGTGCAGGGCGAACCCGAACGCGGTGCCGAGGATCAGCGGCTCGTTGATCGGCGCGTCGCGGACCTGGTCGGGGAAGCGCTCGTACAGGCCCTTGGTCGCGACCATCACGCCGCCCTTCTTGCCGACGTCCTGGCCGTACACCCACGACATCGGGTTGGCCTTGAGGATCGCCTGCAGCGCCGAGCGGATCGCGCCGTTGATCGAGATCGCCGTCGGCCGGTTCTCCGGCGGCGCCTCCTCGACCGCCGGGAACGGCGCGCGGATGTCCGAAAGGACAGACTCGTAGGTCGGCTCCGGCTCGGTGGCGCAGATCGCCATCGTCTCGACCACGTAGTCGTCGGCCGCCTTGGCCAGCGTGCCCCAGTCGTGGCGGCGGAAGTAGTCCTTGCCCTCGGTGATCGCGTTGCGGCGCAGGATCTCGTGCGGCGCCAGCACGCCCGCCTGCACCAGCGCCTCGCCGAAGTCGATCAGCGGGTCGTAGCTGTCGAACTCGAACGTGAAGTCGGCCGCCGAGCTGTGGTTGTTGAGGCGCGACAGGTTCTTGACCCACATCAGCGCCGGCGCCTGCTGCTCCTTGCAGTACTCCGCGGCCGCGCGGGCGGTCTCGTAGCAGCCGAGGAAGTCGTTGCCGTCGCACTCGAAGTAGGCGAAGCCGAACGCGGCGGCGTAGTGCTCGAAGCTGCGGATCCCGCGGCCGTCCTCGGGCCGCACGCTGATGGCGACGTTGTTGTCGGTGATCGTCAGCAGCACCGGCAGGCGCAGGATCGAGGCGCCCGTCATGCCCTCGTGCATGTCGCTCTCGGCGGTGGTGCCGTCGCCGACCACCGCGACCACCAGCCCGTCGTCGTGGCCCTTGCGCCGCAGCCCCTGGGCGTAGCCGACGGCCTTGCCGAACTGCATGCCGAGCGCGCTCTGCACCGGCAAGGTGTTGAACCGCAGGTCGTTGAAGTGCGCCGTCATCAGCCGCCCGCCCGTCCACGGGTCGGTCGCCTTGCACAGCTGCTGCCGCATGTGGTCGAGGTGGAAGTCCTGGTAGCCGCGCAGCCGCGACCACATGGCCAAAAGACCAGCCGAGCGGTAATGGGCGCAGATGCCGAACGCCTCCGGGTTGACGACCTCGGCGTACGCGATCGCCTCCGCCGCCCCGTGCAGCTCCTCGCCCGAGCCCCAGATCGCGAACTTGATGGTGCCCTTGGCGCACTCCTGGACCACCCGCTCGACGTGGCAGCGGGCGATCAGCATCTCCTGATAGGCCAGCCGCAGCAGCTCCGGGGTCAGGCTCGGGAACCGCGGCAGGTCGCGGAGATCGAAGCGGAGGTTCTTGCTGAGCGTCGGCATGTCCATGCGCGTGGCAAAGCCTAGGCGAGAACGGCGCTGGGGTAAACCGACCGCAGACGAGCGCCAAGTCGCAGCGCAGCGGGCGCGAACGAACCGCGTGACGTGGCGCATGCGTCGTGCGACTCGACCGCCCGCAGGCGCGAAGACGAAGTGGCACCTGGCGGAAAGGCCAGGTGCCACTTCAGCTCGCCGTCACGCCGGCGACGCGCAGGCTCACGCGCTCGGGAGGGCGCTCGCGGCCCCGCCGAGGCGCGCGCGCGCCTCGCTCTCGGGGTCGCCGCCCTCGTGCTTGCGCCGGACCCAGAAGTACAGCCACACGCTCAGCGCCGAGAAGAACGCGACCAGGAACGCGGTCACGCCGTTGACGAGGATGCTGCTCAAGATCCCGCCGAGCGGCAAGAAGCCGAAGATGATGCTGACGATCGTCATGCCGATGCCGACCGCCAGGGCGGCGCCGAACACCGAGGCGAGGATCGGCACCAGCTCCTTGCCGAGCAGGTTGAAGTTGCGCCCGATCACCGCGCCGATCTTCTTGTCCTCGACGTAATAAATCGGCGCCGCGAACACCCCGAACACGATGCCGGGGATGAAGCAGTTGACGGCGACGTCGGCGACCCTGGCGATCGACTCCTGCACGGCCGCCTGGATCGAGATCGGCTGACCCAGGTAGCTGCTCAGCATGAAGCGGCCGAGCGCGGGCATGAGGATGACCATCGCCGCGAGCTGCACCAGCGACAGCAAGGTCGCCAGCAGCGCGGCGATGCTGAGCGGCAAGATCATCAGGCCGAGCTGCGCGAGCAGACCGATCGGGATCAGCACCGCGCCGACGGTCGCGACCGCGGGCGCGGCGACCGGCTGGAACACCTTCCAGCCCTCGCCGAGGATGAACTTGACCTGCGAGACGAGGTCGCCGCCCGCCGGGCCGACGGCCGCGGGCTCGCCCGCCGGCGGCGTGTCGGGGACGGCGGACTCGGGCACCAACACCGGCGGCCCTGGCGGGGCGGCCGGCACGGGCTGCGAGACCGGCGTCGGCACGGCCTGCGGCGGGGTGGCGATCGCGGACTGCGGCTGGGCCGGGAACCCGCCGGACTGCGGCGGCGCCCCGAACCCGCCGGCCTGCGGCTGGGCCGGGAACCCGCCGGACTGCGGCGGCGCCCCGAACCCGCCGGCCTGCGGCTGGGCCGGGAACCCGCCGGACTGCGGCGGCGCCCCGAACCCGCCCGTCGGCGCCTGGGCCGGGAACCCGCCCGGCGGCGTCGGCGCGGGGAACGGCGCGGGGGCGCCTCCCGGCATCGGCGGGGCCATCGGCGCCGGCATCGGCTGCGGCGGTGCGGCCGCGAAGCCGCCCGGAGCGCCCGGCGCGAGGCCCGCGGACGCCGGCCGGAGCAGCGGCCCCGGGTGCTGCGCGGTCGGCGCAAAGGCAAAATTCCCCGGCTGGGGCCCGCTTGCGGGCGCCGGCGGGGCCGGCATCACCGGGCCGGGCGGGCGCGCCGGGGCCGGCTTCATCGGCGCCGGGAAGCCGGGGACCATGCCCGGGGCGGCGATCACGGTGCGGCCCTTGCCGGCGCCGCTCGACCCGAGGCCGTCGATGCTCTGCACGGTGATGAGCGAGTTGCCGACGCGGAGGGCGATGCCCGGGGTCAGCTCGAGGTTGGCGACCCGCTGGCCCTGGAGCAGGAAGCTGCCGTTGGTCGAGCCGAGGTCGGTAAAGCGGAGGGTCGCGCCGTCCCAGAGGATCTCCGCGTGGCGGCCCGAGACCTGGCTGTCGTGGAGGACGATGTCACCGGCGTCTCGGCCGATGAGGACTTTGGGCTGGGTGATCGTCCGGGTCTCCGCTGGGCGGTCGACGTACTGGATGTGGAGCGTGTAAGAGGCCATCGAGGTCTCCGGGGGGTCGCGGTAGGCTTGGGCAGAGTGTCACAAATGCCCGCCGTGCGGCGCAACCATCGCGCCGATGTCCTGCCAGTACAAGAGTCGCCGCCGCCGTGGGGCCCGGCCGAGATCCGCTCGCTTTGGGAACGCTTGCGGCGAGCCGACGCCGAGGGGCGCGGCCGAGCCGAGCCCGAATGGGACCTCGTCGTCGTGGGGGCCGGGATCGCCGGCGCGGGGGTCGCCCGCGACGCCGCCCTCCGCGGCCTGCGAGTCCTCGTCGTCGAAGCGCGCGACCTGGCCTTCGGGACCTCCTCGCGCTCGAGCCGACTGATCCACGGCGGCGTCCGCTACCTCGAGCAGGGCGAGCTCGGCCTCGTCTACGAGGCGCTGCGCGAGCGGCGGCTGCTCTACAAGATCGCCGGGCACATCGTTCAGCCGGCGCGCTTCCTGTTCCCCGCCTACCGCGGCGACCGCCTGCCGCTGTGGAAGCTGCGGATCGGGCTGTCGCTCTACGACGCTCTCAGCCTCTACCGCAGCCACGGCCACCGCGTGCTGCGCCCCGCCGCCGCCCGCGCGCTCGAGCCGCTGCTCCGCGAAGAGGGCCTCCGTGGCGCGGTCACCTACGAGGACGCGGTCACCGACGACGCCCGCCTCACCCTCGCCACCTTGCAGGACGCTCGCCGCCACGGCGCGCAGGTCCTCACCTACGCGCCCGTGGTCGCCATCCGCCGCGAGGGCGAAGTCCAGGTCGTCGAACTTGACGGCGACCTCCGCGTGCGCGCGCGCAGCGTCGTCGTCGCCGCCGGGCCGTGGACGTCGGAGCGGCTGCTCGGGGTCGCCGGGGCCCACCTGCTGGCCCTCTCGCGCGGCATCCACCTCGTCCTGCGCGCCGCCGACGTCCCGGTCCGCCAGCCCCTCGTGGTCCAGGCCCAGAAGGAGCGGCGGATCCTGTTCGTCGTCCCGTGGGGCCCGCGGACCTACCTCGGCACCACCGACACCGCCTACGACGGCGACCCGGCCGCCTCCGGCGTCACCCCGGCCGACACCGGCGAGCTGTTCGCCTTGATCGGCAAGGTCTTGCCGCGCGCGGTGCTCGGCCAGGACCGCATCGTCAGCGCCTGGTCGGGGGTGCGGCCGCTGGTGCGCGACGAGCATGCCGCGTCCGGCGACCCGACGGCCGAGATCTCCCGCACCCACCGGATCCTCGAGACCGCCGAGGGCGTGATCGCCGTGGTCGGCGGCAAGCTGACGACCTACCGCTCGATGGCCGAGGAGACGGTCGACCGCGTGGTCCGCCGGTTGCGGCAACGCGGCCAGCTCCCGGCCGGGATCGGTCGCTGCCAGACCCATCGCCACCCGCTGGTGGCCGGCCTGCCGCTCTCGGCCGAGGAGCTGCACGACCCCCGCCTGGCCGATCTCGCCCAGCGGCACGGCCCGCTCGCGCGCCAGCTGTACTCGCAGATCCACGCCGACCCGCGGCTCGGCGCCCGCATCATCCACGACCTGCCGTACTGCTGGGCGGAGGTCGAGCACGCCATCACCCACGAGGGCGCCGTGCACCTCGAGGACATCATGCGCCGGCGGATCCCCCTCGCCCTCACCGACGAGGGCCTCGGCGCCAGCGTCGCCCGCGAGGTCGCCACCCGCCTCGTCACCGCCCGGGGCGGCAGCGCCGCCGACATCGAGGCCGAGCTGCAGCGCTACCGCGAGGCGATGCGCGTCGAGACCGGCCGGATCCTCGCGCCCTGCTGAGGCTTCTCCTGAGGACATGCCCGTTCGAGCATGTCCTTTCGAGCCTGCGCAGAAGGACATGCTCGATCGAGCATGTCCTTTCGCGCAGGGCCCGTCACGGGCCCGGCGAGCGGCGCTCAGCCGCCGAGCAGCCCGGCGAGGCCGGTGACGGCCCAGGCGATCCAGCCGTCGGGGTAGTGGGCGCCGACCAGCACGCCGCCGCCGAAGATCCCGCCGAACACGAGGCCGGGCACGCCGACCCAGCCGATGAACCACGCCAGCCGGGACGGCGGCGCCTCCTCTTCCTCGCGCTTGGCCGGCGGGCCGGCCGGGGGTTCCTGCCGCTTGGGGCTGTTTTGGGGGGCGCGGGCGGGGGCGGCCATCTCAGTTGTCTCCTTCGGGCGCGACGGTGTCGTCGGCCGGCGGCGCGGGCGGGGGCATGTCCTCGATTTCGGGGATGAAGGGCAGGTGCTTGCGCTCGAGCAGGATCCGTCGCTCCTCGGCCGAGAACGCGATCGGGTCGGCGTCGGCGGCGATCGGGTCGCTGCCCATCGCCTGGGTGACCGCGCGCAGCAGGCTGCGCAGGTGCGGCGCGGGCGACGTCGGGTCGGAGCTGAACGCGATCGCGCTGCTGGCCTGGCGCTTGTCGGTGGTCGGGCCGGCCTGCACCGGCGTGCGGATCGTGCGGCCGCCGAGGCCGATCACCAGGTCGGCGCCGTCGGTGTCGACCGCGCCGAGGACGACGAACGCCTCCTGTCCGGAAGACCAGGTCGTCGGCCAGGCCACCACCCCGCGCAGCTCGAGCTCGACGCCGAGCTCGCGGAGGAGCACCTGCGAGGCCCAGCGGACGTGGCGCTCGGCGTAGTCGATCCAGTCGCTGCGGCGGTCGAACACCTCGTTGTCGACCACCACCTTGACGCGGATCTTGAGCGGCTCGGCGAGGCGGGCCTGCAGCTCGGGGGGCAGCGGCGCCGGCTCGGCGACCGCCACCGGGAGCGCGGCCGCGGTCGTCGGCGGCGCCTCGACCGGCTTCGGCGTCGGCGTCTCGACCGGCTTCGGCTCCGGCTTCGTCGTCGGCTCCGGCTTCGGCGGCTCCGGCTTCGGCGGCTCCGGCTTCGGCGGCTCCGGCGTGGTCGTCGGCGTCGGCTCGGGCTTCGGCTCCGGCTTGGCCGTCTCGGACCTGGGCTTGGCCGGTTCGCCGGGGACCGTCACGTCGAGGCCGAGCCAGTCGCGCTCGAACGAGAGGATCGCCGTCCGGTGCCCGTGCCCGACGTAGACGCCGGCGCCGAACAGGCCGACGACGAAGGCGACGGGCAGGCCGATGAGGACCACCAGCTTGCCGAGACTCTTCAGACGCGTCGCACTCATGACTGTAGAGCCAGTATACTGCGCCTTTTAAAAGGACCAGGCCGGGCCGCGAGATCGGCTAAAATTCGCCGTCCACGCCGACTCCGGCCCGGTCGCGGGCGCCCTCGCTCAGAGCCCGTCGAGCGCGCTCGCCGGGATCACGCAGGACTTCGGGTCGCCGAAGCCGTAGCCGGGCGCTTCGAGCGCATAGGGCTCGTTGAGCGAACGCCACGTGAGGAAGCCGTCGCTGCCCTGGCACTCGTCGAGAAACAAATCGCCGTGCTTCAAGTCGCCGACGCCCTCGACCTCGAGGATGCTGCCGCGCGCCCGGCCGTTGCCGTCGCCGTCCCAGGCCGCCTGCACGCTGGCCTTCTCGCGCTCCGGCCCGCTCCAGCCGTAGTCGTCCCACTCGCCGTACAGCGTCAGGTCGAAGCTGCCCCCGCCCTCGGCGTCGCGCGTGTAGCTGTACTTGTCGTCGCTGTAGAACACGTCGTCGTCGAGGTAGCCGAGGTACTCGAAGCGGACGGCCTGGAAGTCGAGGTCGATGCGCTTCTCCTCGGTCTCGACGTCGCGCTCGAAGGAGACGGCCACCAGCCCGCCGAGCACGCTCATGTCGGCGTCGGGCCCCTTCATCTCGGGGTGCTTCTCGACCACGTCGAAGTCCATCTTGAAGCCGCCGCTGCGCTTGGTGTCGTCCTTGTGCAGGTCGCCCGCCAGCAGCAGCGCCATCTCGGCCTGGGTCTCGGCGTCGCGGCCGCCGACGTAGATCTCGTAGTTCGAGCCGTCCTCGATCGTCTCGACGCGGACCAGCCAGGCCAGATCGCGGCCCTCGGTGTCGGCGTACGGCCCGTAGATGCGGGTGTCGCCGTCGCGCTCGTTCGGCTGCACGTCGTCGAGGTAGGCGATCACGCGCGCGCAGTGCTCGACCAGCACGGTCACCCAGCGGTTGACATGGTCGGCCGTGGACTCGACGCCGATGTGCAGGGCGCCGCGGACCTGCCCACCCTCGCGCGCCGCGATCGACTCCGGCAGCTCGAGCCGGACGTCGTCGGCCTCGATGAAGGGCGTGTCCTCGTCGGTGAAGAAACAGCCGGTGGCCAGGGCGGCGGACAGGGCGAACAGCGGGGCGAAGCGCGTCATGCCGCCCCTCTAGCGGAGAACATTCCACCCGCCGCGGGCCGGTTTCGCCAGCGATCCCAAGCCCTTGCACCCCGGCGCGCCATCGCGCCGCCGCGCTGTGGCGAGACGCCACGCCGCGGCGCGCCACGTCATCGGCCGGTGAGGACCGCCGCTGGGTCCATGCGCGCGGCCCTGCGGGCCGGCAGCCAGGCGCCGAGGACACAGAAGCCGGCGGCGAAGCCGAGCGCCAGCGCCACGAGGTCGACGCTGAACGCGAAGTAGGTCTCGGGCTTGTAGGGGAAGTCGGGCAGGTGCTGCGCCGAGATGTAGTCGAACACGCGGCTGGCCGCGTACGCCAGGCCGACGCCGATCGCCCCCGCCAGCAGGCCGACGCACGCGGCCTCGCCGAGGATGATGCGCTGGATGTCGGAGCGGCGGGCCCCGACCGCGCGCATGATCCCGATCTCCCGCTGGCGCTCGTACACCAGCATGAAGAACACGTGCATGATGTTGACCGCGGCGATGCCGACGATGATCGTCGACAGCAGGCTGAACACCAGCACGAACACGCTGATGAGGAAGCCGGCCTGCTCGGCGCCGCCGTCGGTGACCTCGAAGCCGAGCTCCTCGATCGCCTTGGCCACCGCCGCGACCTGGTCCTTGCTCTCGATCTTGATGATGATCGAGTGGTAGCGGGTCGCCGCCTCCGGCGTGCCGAAGTGGACGTTGTAGCGCGCCACCTGCGACAGCGGCATCGTCACCCCCAGCGGCACCGCCTTGTCGGAGAAGCCGACCAGCTTGAGCCGCTCGAACAGCAGCTGGTCCTTCTCGGCCGCCTGCACCATCGACGCCCCGACCCGCATCTCGAGCGACACGCCGATCAGGAAGTCCGGGTTGAGCCGCGGCAGGTTGTAGGCCCGGCGCAGCGAGCCGTTGTAGATCTCGAGCATGTGCGGCGACGCGATCACCGGCACGTAGTCGCGGCACACCTTGCCCGGCCCGCCCTGGTACGGCCGCCCGCAGTACATGTCCTTCGGGCAAGCCGAGTCGTCGGCGCAGGCCGTCGGCGCCGCCGGCGGCTCGGGCACCGCGCGGAACTGCTCCGAGCCGGAGAACTCGCCCTGCACCAGCGCCGGGTCGACGCCGTCGATGATCAGCTCGGTGCGGATGTCGTTGCCGATGATCTCCTTGCCGCCGAGCCCGATCGCCGGGGCCGTCAGCTTCATCTTCGGGTAGACCCCGCGCACCCCCGGGACCCCGCGCAGCTGCTGCGCCGCCGCCTCGTCGAGCACGTCGCTGGCGAGCCCGAGGCTGACGGGGCCGACGTCGAGCGTCATCGACTTGGCGATCACCTCGAGCTGGTCGAGCGGGAAGATCTTGCCGAGCACGACCTGGCGCACGCCGGCGCCGAGGGCCAAAAAGAACGCGAACGCGGCGATGCCGACGATCACGCCGACCGACGCCAGCGCGAAGTGGACCGCGTTGTTGCGCAGGTTGCCGCGGACGATCGCACCGAGGCTGCTCACGGTCGCACCTCCTCGGCGCCGGGGCCCGGCACCAGCTCGACCACGCCGTCCTTGATCTCGATCACCCGGTCGGCGGCCGCCGCGATCGTCGGGTCGTGCGTCACGATCGTCAGCGTCACCCCCGACTCGTCGCGCAGCTTGCGGAACAGCGCGATGATGGCGGCCGCCGAGGCGCTGTCGAGGTTGCCGGTCGGCTCGTCGCAGATCAGCAGCTGTGGCTTGTGGTAGAGCGCCCGCGCGATCGCCAGCCGCTGCTTCTGCCCGCCCGACAGCGTGCCCGGCCGCGTGCCGATCTTGTCGGCGATGCCGACCGTCTCCATCAGCTCGCGCGCGCGGGCCAGCCGCGCGTCCTTGCTCTCCTTGCCGTTGACGCGGAACAGCGCCGGCAGGGCGACGTTGTCCTCGCAGCTCAGGTGATCGAGCAGGTGGAACGCCTGGAACACGAAGCCGATGGTGGTGTTGCGGTAGGCGCTGAGCTCGGCGTCCGACAGCGTGCGCAGCTCCTTGCCCGCGACCTGGAGCTCGCCGGAGTAGTCGCTGTCGAGCCCGCCGAGCAGCGCCAGCAGCGTGCTCTTGCCGCTGCCCGAGCGCCCGATCACCGCCGCGAACTCGCCGTCGGCCACGTCGAAGTCGACGCCGCGGAGCACCGGCAGCTCGCCCGACCGCGCGCCGGCGAGGCGGTAGCTCTTGCGGATGCCGCGGGCGCGGATCATCGCGGTGGACGCTACTCGCTGCGGGCGATCGCGGTCAACCCCCGCTCAGGGCGTGGGGCCGCGACCCGCCTGGCCGTAGGCGACAATTGAGAAGATGCCCCCGTGCGGGTCGCTCACCACCGCGAAGCGGCCGACCGGCGGGATGTCGCTCGGCGCGACCACAATCGCGCCGCCGAGCCGCGCCGCGAGTGCCGCGCTCTCGTCGCAGTCCTCGACCCGGAAGTACGTCATCCAGTGCGACGGCATCGAGCCCCACGCCTCCGTCATCTGCAGCATCCCGCCGACCTTGCGCTCGCCGACGAAGAAGTCGGTGTAGCGCGTCGACTCCACCGCCCGCTCGGCCCGCCGCCAACCGATGACGTCGCTGTAGAAGACGCCGGCCTCGTCCGCGTCGCGCGTGTTGAGCTCCCACCAGCACATCGTCGACGGCTCGTCGATGAGCCCGGCGCCGGCGTGGTGGACCGCCTGCCACAACGCCAGCCGCGCCCCGCTCGGGTCCGTCAGCACCGCCATGCGGCCCGAGTCGTACACCTCCCGCGGCGGCACGATCACCTGCCCGCCGCGCGGCTCGACCCGCGCGACCGCGCGGTCGATCGCGTCGACGTTGACGAACGGCACCCACTGCGGCACCTCGCCGCGCTCGACCTCGTCGGCGCGCATGCGGTGGATGGCGACCACGTCGCGCCCGCGCCGGGTCAGGATCGTGTAGCCCTTGCCGTGGTGGATCCCGAGGTCGAACAGCCCGCTGTAGAACCGCGTCGTCACCGCGGGCTCCGGACTGCCGAGCTCGGCCCAGCAGAAGCTCCCGTGCTTGTAGCGATCGACGACCGTCACCCCAGGCAACCTACCAAACCGGCTCGGATCCGCCCAAGCGTTTTCGCCCCGCGACGTCAGCGCGCCGCGATGAGTCCGAACACGAACTCCCGGGGACATCCGGACCCCGGCAGGTCGGCCCGGGCCGCCTCGACGTAGGCCATAAACGCCCCTTCGTCCCCGGCGGCCGAAGATGTCCCATCGTACAGGCGGAGCGGCGCGCCGCCCGAGAGCTGCAGGTCCAGCGCGCCGCGCCGGGACTCCCCGCAAGCTGTCTCTTCGACCATGCAGGTGCTGGCCGCCTCGCGCCACGCGAACGGCGCGGCCCACCCGCCGCCCTCCGGCGGATCGACGCGCGCGCCGACGGCCGCCGCCAGCAGCAGCGCCCCGCCCGCGTCCTCGACCCGCAACCACACGTCCGGGTCGCTGACCGCCTCGCCCGGCGCCACGATCGAGCGGATCCGCAGCTCCTGGCCCGCCGCGAACCCGTCGTCCGGCGGCGCCGGGTCGGCCTCGACGTACAGCCGCGCCGGCTCCTCGGCGCACGCGAGCTCGAGGACCCGAGACCCCGGGTCACCGCGCATCGCCTGCACCTCGCACCTCAGCTCGGCGCTCGGCTCGCGCGGCATCGGCTCGAGCCCCGCGCGGAAAAACGCAGCCTCCGTCGGCACACAAGGTGAGAGCTCGGGCCCCGCCTCGTCGAGCGGCAAGACGTGGTCGCTGGGCGTCGCGACCTCGCAGGCCGCCAGCAAGACCCCCGCCGCGCAACGCCGTCCTCGCCTGCCGGCCGCCACTTCGCCAATTTAGCCGGCCCCCGGTGGGCCTGTCCACAAGGACATACGCGGGCTCGGGCCGATCCCGGGCGCATGCGCGGACCTTGGGGCGTCCGCCTGGATCTTGTCGGGCCGTGGGACCCGCGGCACCATCGGACCATGATCTTACGCCGGCTCGCCTGTCCGACCCTGGCCCTCGCCCTCGCCGGCTGTCCGGGGCCGAGCACCCCGGCCGAGACCGAGAGCGAGACGACGGCCACCACCGCGAGCAGCGGCAGCAGCCCGACCGACACCACCGGCCCCTCGACCAGCACGAGCACCGCCGGCCCGACCAGCGAGCCGACCACCACGGAGTCCGGCTGCGACGGCGCCGACGAGCGCTGCGACGGCGAGCAGCACCAGATCTGCGCCGGCGGCAGCTGGGTCCCCGACCCCTGCCCCGCCGGCTTCGGCTGCGAGAGCGGCGCCAAGTCGTGCCAGCCGTGCGACTGCGTCGCCCCGCCGACCTGCATCGACGCGATGACGCTCGAGACCTGCGACTGCCTCGAGCCCAAGCAAATCACATGTCCCGAAGACCAGGCGTGTGACGCGGAGGCCGGGGGCTGCAGCGCCATCATCTGCACCCCCGGCGAGCACACCTGCACCGACCAGAACACCCGCCAGACCTGCAACGAGTACGGCACCGGCTTCGACCCCCCCGAGCCGTGCGACGGCGACGAGCTGTGCGACCCCGACATGGGCGCCTGCCAGCCGGCCTGCGCCGTGGTGGCCAAGCGGCAGTCGAGCCTGGGCTGCGAGTTCTGGGCGGTCGACATGGCCAACGTCCCGCCGCGCGACGCCTTCGTCTACGCCGTCGCGGTCTCCAACCCGAGCGCCACCGAGTCGGTCAACGTCGAGATCTTCGACGGCAACAAGAACGGCGCCGAGCAAAAGCTCTTGACCGGCGTGATCGCCCCGCGCCAGGTCCGGACCTTCCTGCTGTCGGGCAGCAGCAACAACCAGACCGGCTTCTACCCCGGCGACGCCGGCTTCACCGGCTCCGGCATCGCCCCCGGCCGGGCCTTCCGCGTCGTCTCCGACCTGCCGATCGTCGCCACCCAGTTCAACCCGCTCGGCGGCGCGCTCGCCTTCACCACCGACGCCTCGCTGCTGCTCCCGACCCACGCGCTCGGCACCCGCTACTTCCACCTCGCGTGGGGCGAGGGCCTCGGCAGCGGCTCCTCGCTGGTCGTGGTCGCCACCGCCGACGACACCACGATCTCGATCAAGCCGACCGTCAGCGTCGCCGGCGGTCAAAACGGCCTGCCGGCGATGCTCGCGGGCGTCGCCACCGAGATCACGCTCGACCGCTACGACTACGTCCAGCTGCAGACGATCGCCGGCGACACCACCGGCTCGGAGATCGTCGCCGACAAGCCGGTCGCGGTGTTCGGCGGCCACTCGTGCGGGCAGGTGCCGAACAAGACGGTCACCTTCTGCGACCACCTCGAGGAGCAGATCTTCCCGGTCGACACGTGGGGCATCGAGTACGTCGCCCTGCGCAGCCCCCCGCGCGGCACCGAGGACATGTTCTGGCGGGTGCTCGCGCGCGAGACCGGCGCCACCGTCACCTTCACGCCCAAGCCCGAGGGCCTGGAAGAGGCGACCCAGACCATCCCCGCCGGCGGCTTCATCGAGTTCAACGCCAGCGGCGACTTCCGCATCCAGGCCAACAACCCGATCCTCGTCGCCGGCTACATGTACGGCTCCGAGGCCCCCGGCGTGCCGGCCGACGGCAACCCCGGCGACCCGTCGATGGTCCTGATGGTCCCGACCGAGCAGTGGCTCGGCGACTACGTGTTCCTGGTCGACAGCTCGTACGCCAACGACAACGTCCGCCTCGTCCGCAAGGCCATGAACAACAACGTCGAGCTCGGCTGCCTCGGCGGCCTGGTGCCCGAGGACCACTGGGAGCAGATCGCCGGCACGCAGTACCTCACCGCCGTCGTCAACATCAACCCCGGCGAGGCCGACTGCAAGCCGGGCACGAACACCGCCTCGGCCAAGACCACCACCTTCGGCGTCATCGTCGTCGGCGAGGCCCAGGGCGCCTCGTACGCCTACCCGGGCGGCATGGCGCTGAAGGAGATCGCGCCGGGCTGAGCGCGCGGCGGGACCGCCTCCGGCCCGCGCCCGCCCGCGCCGCGGCGGCTCTCCCGCCGCCCGCGTCGACGAATCGCGCCCGTGTGCGCGCGGATGGGTCCGCATGTCCTACCATGCGCGCCACATGCCGCTGCACACCCGGATCTTGCTCGGCCTCGCGGTCGGCGCGGCCCTCGGCCTCGGCGCCAACCTCGGGCTCGGCGCCGACCATGCCGTCGTCCAGCTCGCGCTGAAGTACGTCGCCGGACCGATCGGGCAGGTCTTCCTGCGCATGTTGTCGATGGTGGTGATGCCGCTGGTGTTCGCCTCGATCGCCCTCGGCGTCGCCGGCGTCGGCGACATCCGCCGCGCCGGGCGCATGGGCATCAAGACCCTCGCCTTCTTCCTCACCACCACCGCGCTCGCCTCCGCTCTCGGCCTCTTCCTCGTCAGCGTCGTCGACCCCGGCGCCTACGTCTCGCCGGCGGTGCGCGACGAGCTCGTCGCTCAATACGCGCGCACCAGCGGCCCGCCGCCCGCCCCGACCTCCTTCGGCGTCGAGACCTTCGTCGGCATCGTCACCCGCAACCCGCTCAAGTCGGCCGTCGACGGCGACATGCTCGGCGTGATCTTCTTCGGCCTGATGTTCGGCGCCGGCATCACCCTGATCCGCGAGGACCGGCAGAAGACGATGATCGGCTTCCTCGAGGCGCTCGCCGACGTCATCTCGGCCGTCGTCGACATCGCCATGAAGCTCGCGCCGTACGGCGTGGCCGGCCTGATCTTCGGCGTCACCGCCCTGTTCGGCTTCGCCCTGCTGGCGCCGCTCGGCGTCTACGTCGGCCTGGTCCTGTTCGCCCTCGCGCTGCACGCCGTCGGCACCATGGGCCTCGTGATCCGCGGCCTCGTCGGCGTCGGCCCGCGGGTCTTCTTCTCCAGGATCCGCGCCGCCCTGGTCACCGCGTTCTCGACCTCCTCGAGCAGCGCCACCCTGCCGACCAACCTCCTCGTCGGCCAGCAAAACCTCGGCATACCGCCGCGGATCTGCGGCTTCGTCTATCCGCTCGGCGCCACCATGTGCATGAACGGCACCGCCCTGTTCGAGGGCATCACGGTGATCTTCCTGTGCCAGGTGTTCGGGGTGACGCTCAGCCTCGGCCAGATGGCCGTCGTCATCGCCCTGGCGGTGCTCACCTCGGTCGGCGCCGCCGCCGTCCCGGGCGGATCGATCCCCCTCCTGGTCGGCATGCTGACGATGTTCGGCGTCCCTGGCGAGGGGATCGCCGTCATCATCGGCATCGATCGGATCCTCGACATGGCGCGCACCGCCGTGAACGTCCTCGGCGACCACGTCGCCGCCGCCTTCGTCGCCCGCAGCGAGGGCCTGTGGAGCCCGGACCACCTGACGAAAGTTGTTCCCACGGACAGGTGAGCCTGCCTCGCACCCGGGGTGGTGCGGCCCTTGTCCCCCACCCCCCCCCGCGCGGCTCGCGTCGGCCTGGACCGCGCCGGCCCGGAGGGTGCGCGCTCGATCGCACATCGAAACCGCGAGGTCGGGTGCAAGGCCCAGTCGTCGGGGCCCACAGAACTCGGTATGTTAGTGCTCCATGGCGCCCCTTCTCGAGCAGGCTGGCGATGTCGCCGCGTGGAAGCCTCGTTCTGCGCTTCTCGGCGTGCTGCTGGCCAACCGCTACCGGATCACCCAATCCATCGGTCAGGGTTCGACCGGCGCGGTCTACCGCGCCGACGACCTCTTGATGAACCGCCCGGTGGCGGTCCGGATCCTCGTCCCGAGCCTCGCGCAGAACCCTGCCTTGGTCTCGCGGATCCGCGCTCGCATCGACCGCAACGTCAAGATCCAGCAGCAGCAGCCCGACGCGCTGGTCAACCTCGTCGACGCCTTCGACGTCGGCATGACCCTCGAGGGCGAGCTCTTCATCGTCACCGACTTCCTCGACGGTGATCATCTGTCGGCGATGCTCGAGCGAGGCGGGCGGCTGCCGTGGTCACGCGCCCGCCACCTCTTCATCCGCCTGAGCCAGCTGCTGCAGGCGCTGCACGAGCGGGGCATCGTCCTCGGCACGCTGCAGGCGCAGCACTGCTACGCGGTCCGCAACCGGCCGAAGAACGAGGCGATCAAGATCGTGAGCACGGCGGTGTTCGAGCACATCGCCGCCAACCTCGGCCCCGGCGCCGGCGAGGTCGGGGCGCAGATGGCCCGCTACGCCGCGCCCGAGCAGGGCTGCGGCGAGCCGATCGACATCCGCACCGACGTCTACTCGCTCGGCATCATCGCCTACGAGCTTTTGACCGGGAAGCTGCCGTTCAACGACACCAACCCGATCCGCCTGGTCGCGCAGCACCTCCACGCCGCGCCCACGCCGCTGCGGCAGGCCGCGCCCGACGCCGAGATCCCGGCCGCGGTCGAGGAGGTCGTGCTCAAGGCGCTGGCCAAGTCGCCCGCCGATCGCCACCCGAGCATGGAGGCCTTCGCCGCCGCGCTGTCGGCCATCCCCGCCGACGAGCCCGGCACGCCGGTGGCCACCGTCGCCGCGACGACCGCTGCCGCCGCGCCCGCCGAGCCGGCCCCGGCCCCCTCGCCGCCCCCGCCGCCGCCGGCCCCGGCCAAGCCGCTGGCCTCGTCGCTACCTGTCTCTTCGGACAACCTGTCCGCACCTGTCCCTCCGGTCAGCTCGGCGGCCGCCGCAGGGGCCGTGGTCGAGGAGTCGCCGCCGCGCCCCAACGCCGCGCCGGCGAAGATCGCCCCGTCGGTGGTGATGCGCGGGCTGATCGACGCCCCCGCCACCCCCCCGGCGCCGCCTCCAGCCCCGCCGACCTCGATCGCCCCGCCGCCGCCGGTCGGCCCGCGCCGCCCGCCGTCGATCGCGGTGCCGACGCTGATCCCCTCGCCGCGCCGGCCGTCCGAGCCGGTCGCCGCGGCGCCTGTCTCTCCGGCCATGTCCGAAGGGACAGCCGAGAAAGCCGCCGCTGCCGAGACGCCCCCGCCTCCGCCCGCACCCCCCGCATCCGCGCCCGAGCCCGTCGCGGCTGAGCCGCCGCCGCCGGCCGCTGCGCCTGCGGCCGCTGAACAGGCCGCCGTCGCCGCCGTCGCCGCCGCGCCCGCTGCTGCGCCGGTCGCGGCTGCGTCTGTCGCGGCTGCGTCCGTCGCGGCTGCGTCTGGCGCTGCCGAGCCCGTCGCCCCTGCGCCCGCCGCCCCCGCGCCCGTCGCCCCCGCGCCTGCGGTCGCCGCCTCGCCACCGCCCCCGGCTGCCGCGCCCGTCACGCCTGCGCCCGTCGCCCCCGCGCCCGTCGCCCCCGCGCCCGTCGCCCCCGCGCCCGTCGCTCCTGCGCCCGTCGCTCCCGCGCCCCTCGCCGCCGCTCCCGTCACGCCTGCGCCCGTCGCCGCCGAGCCGCCGCCCCCGCCGGCACCCGCCCCGGAGCCGGCCCCCGCGGTGGTCGCCGCGGCGCCGCCCCCACCTGCCCCTTCGGACAGGCCCGCCGAGGCCCCGCGCCCCGCCGAGATCGTGCGGATGCCGGCGCCCGGCGACTCGGCCCGCGCCGCGGCGAGCGAGTCGATGCGCGCCCCGGTGCCGGCCGATTCGCTCCGCGCCCCCGCCCCCGCCGACTCGGCTCGCGCTGCGGCGCCAGCCGACTCGGCCCGCGCGCGAGCCCCGGCCGCCGAGATCGTGGCTGTCCCTTCGGCCCTGTCCTCTCAGCCAGAGGAGATCCAGCCGACCGCCTCGGTCAGCGCCCGCCGGGTCGCGGCCGCGGACGTGCACCCCGAGGCGCTGCGGGCCGCCGCGCTGCGGCAGTCGCAGTCGGGCGAGCGCCTGACCTCGAGCGCCGAGCTGCGGCCGACCGAGTCGATCATCGCCGAGCTGCCGAAGCGCAAGACCCCGTGGGTGGCGATCGTCGGCCTCGGCGCCGCGCTGGCCGCGGGCGCGGCCGCGTACATCCAGACCGAGCCCGAGATCGCCCCGCAGGGCAACCGTTCCGTCACGCCGCCCCCGGCCAAGGTCGAGCCGAAGCCCGCCCCGCAGGTCAAGGCCGAGCCGCCGCCGACCCCGACCAAGGTCGAGCCTCCGCCGCCCGATCCGGTCCCGATCGTCGCCCCGCCGCCTGACCCCGAGCCCCCGCCGCCCGACGTCGAGGCCGAGGAGCCGAAGAAGAAGAAGAAGAAGCGCACCAAGGCCGCCGAGCCCGAGGAGGAGGAGGAGGATCTGTTCGATCAGGTCCGCAAGCACATGGAGGCCAAGAAGGCCCAGGAAGAGGCCTACAAGAAGGCCGCCGAGGCCGGCACCTCGCTCCCCGGCCCCGCGCCCACGCCGGCCGCCACCAGCCCCACGCCCGCGCCCGCGCCCAAGCCCGCCGCCGAGGACAACGCGACCAAGGCCAAGGACGCCCTCGAGCGCGCTCGCCAGGCCGCGCAGCAGGGCAACCACCCGCTCGCCTACAGCCTCGCCAAGCAGGCCAATACCCTCGCGCGCACGCAGGAGGCGATCGAGCTCATGGGCGTCTCGGCCTGCAAGGCCGGCAACGCCGACAACGCCAAATCCGCAGCCGACCAGCTCACCGGCGCTCGCCGCAGCGCCGTCTACAGCGCCTGCGCCGGCAACGGAATCACCCTCTGAGCGGTTTTCCCGCCTCGACCTCGCCGCCCGCTGCCGTCAGCGTGGCGGCGAAGTCGTTTGCGGCCGAGCACGAGGCGCCTGCGGCGCAAGTGGCCCGGGCCGTTCTCGCTGTTTCGGTGAAACTCCCATGAAGCGGCTGAAGGCCCTGCGCCCGCCGCTCCGACGCGGGACAGCCCAACCTTCAATTCCCGTCGAGGCTCGAACCCGACTGATCCGCTCTGCAAGCGGCCACCGACGGAGCTGTCCTCTGCCGGAAGCTTTCAAACGCTGGCGGGGGCTTCCGAGAGGGGGGTACCCGGCTTCCCGTAGCCGGCATCGAGCGAGCCGGCGGCCGCGGAACGCGTTCGTGGCGCCGGCGAGCGAGGGTGTTATGGTTCAGTCGCTTGATGAACCCCTCGGGCCTGCCGGACCCTCCGCCACCGTACCCCAGGAAGGTGCTTCCACTGGCTGTTTTGCTCGTGTTCGTCCACGGCTCGATCACGCTGTCGGCCGTGCTCGACAGCAGCGGTGGAGACGGCGGCCTGGCGGCAGTCGGCGTGTTCATCACCGGCCTGTTCATCCTGTTCACCGCGCTGGCACTCCTCGGTGCCATCGCGGCCTTCATCGAGAGCGACGTGGCATGGGCCCTGCTTGTCCTGCCTACGCTCGGGCTGGTGCTCGTCGCGCTGGGGCTGATCTTCTACATGCTGGATTGAGTCGGCGCGCGAACGATGGGCGACCGCAGGGCCGCGCCTAGGCCACATGTCGAGCTCGCCAAGCCGGTCTCGAAAATTCTGGCGAGCTACGCCAGGCAGCACGAGCCGCTCGGACACGGGACCGACTTCTCTGACTCACGCAAGAGGTCCCGTCGGGATTCGAACCCGACTGACCCGCTTTGCAGGCGGGCACCTGACCACTCGGACACGGGACCTGAAGCTCGATTCGGCGATACGCGAATGCACCCAGCCGCGAAGACGCGCTGATGTGAATCACGCGACCATGGATGAATCGACGCTGCGCACCTGCGAATGCGTCGAGTCGACGGGCGGGGCGAATCGCGGACATGCCGTCCACGGGGCGCGCCACCCGGCCCACGGGCCGAAGTCCCCTCGCGGGGTGAATTGTGCCTGCAGCTCGAACCGAGCCGCCGCCTCAGGGCCGACAACAACACGGCGACGTCGCCAGCCGCGGCTGAAAGCGCGCGCGCGGCGACGGTGCGATGTTGGCGGGACCGGGCATGATGCGAATGAGGTACCACCGACTCGCCGGCGCGTCAACTCCTACGATTGTCCGCTCGACGCATTTTCACCGCAGCCCCGCGCGGCCCGCTCTACGGCAATCACAACACCATGTCGACCCCGTCGCCCCCGCCGCACCGGCAGCCACCCGCGTCCCTCACCGCTTGAGTCGCCCGCGCGGCCCCGTTACTGTCCCGCCTTGCCTCGCCCGCGCTCGCTCGCTCGCCTCTCGTTCCTCGCCCTCGCCGCCGCCTGCACGGCTTCGTGCCCGGCTCCTGCCCCCGCCCCCGACCGGCAGCCTGCAGCCGCCCCTGCGCCTGCGCCCGAGCCCGTCGCCTACGCCCTCTCGCCGGTGTTCGAGCAGGACGCCCTCGTCGCCCTGCAGGTCGAGGTGCGCCTGCGCGGCGACGCCGACGGCCTCACGCGCCTCAAGCTGCCCGACCACTGGGGCACCGCGCGCGAGCTGTGGACCCTCCTCCGCGACTTCACCGTCGAGGGCGCCACCGTCGCCGACGACGCCGATCCCTCCATCCGCCGGCTCACCGCCGCCCCGGACGCCCCGCTGGTCGTCCGCTACCGCGTCGTCAGCGGCTTCGACCGCGACCCGACCGCCGAGGACGGCCAGCCGTTTCTGCCGATCATCCGGCCCACCTGGTTCGACGTGTTCGGCGAGGCCCTGTTCGCCTACCCCGAGGGCCGCGAGGACGACCCCGCGACCTTCACCTGGCGCGACGCCCCGCCGGCCTTTCGATTCGCCAGCGACCTCGAGCACCTCGCCGGCGCCCGTCCCGGCGTCGTCGGCGACGTCCTCGAGAGCATCGTCATCGGCGGCCCCGACCTCGACACCCGCGCCCACGGCCAGGTCCGCGTCGCCATCCTCGGCGACTACGACTTCGGCCACGACGCCTTCTTCGACCTCTCGCTGGCCGTCATCGCCGCCCAGCGCGAGTTCTGGGGCGACGAGGACGCCCCGTTCTTGATCACCCTCGCGCCGCAGAAGAAGATCGACGGCAGCATGACCTACGGCGGCACCGGCCGCTCCGACGCCTTCACCCTCACCGTCGCCGAGAACGCCTCGATCGCCGACCTGCGCCACCTCCTCGCCCACGAGTACTTCCACACCTGGAACGCCCGCCAGCTCGGCGGCCAGGCCGATGGCCCCGCCGAGGGCGCCGGCAAGTGGTTCGCCGAGGGCTTCACCGAGTTCTTCACCTGGCGCCTGCTCCTGCGCGCCGGCCTCTACAGCCTCGAGGACTTCGTCACCGCCTGGAACGGGGCCCTCCTCGAGTACTGGACCTCGCCGGTGCGCGACGAGCCCAACGCGCGGATCGTCGCCGACTACTGGAACGACCACGCCGTGAGCCGCCTGCCCTACCGCCGCGGCCCCCTGCTCGCCGCGATCTGGGAGCAGCGGCTGCGCCAGGCCACCGCCGGCGCGCGCGACCTCGACGATGTCCTCAAGGCCATGCGCGCCAAGGTGAAGGCCTCCCCCGTCAAGCTCGCCCCCGACGCCGCCGGCGTGTTCCCGCCGGTCTACCGCGAGCTCGGCGGCCCCGACCTCGCCGCCGACCTCGCGCGCTTCGTCGACCAGGGCGTCGCCATCGAGCTGCCGGCCGACGTGTTCGGCCCGTGCGTCCGCGTCGTCGACAGCGTCCGCCGCGAGTTCGAGCGCGGCTGGGACGTCGACGCCACCGCCGCCGCCGGCCGCGTCGTCACCGGCCTGCGCGAGGGCTCCGCCGCCTGGCGCGCCGGCCTGCGCGACGGCATGGCGATCGTCGAACGCGAGGCCGGCGTACTCGGCGACTCGACCGTGCCTTACGTCCTCCGCGTCCGCGACGGCGAGCGCGAGCGCGTCATCCGTTTCAAGCCCGAGGGCGAGCGGGAGCTCCCGCTGCAGCAGCTCGAGCTCGCCCCCGACCTCACGCCCGAGCGCCGGGCCGCCTGCGCCCGCGAGCTGTCCGGCGCCTGATCTTTGGCACATGCCCGGTCGAGCATGTCCATGAGGGCATGCCCTCCAAGACATGCCTCGAGCGCCACCTCAGCGCCGGACGAAGTGCGCCGCGAGGCGGCGGATCTCCCGCATCAGGCGGTTGCGGGAGTACATCCCCTTCTGAATCACCTGCTCGACGCGGCCGCCGAGGCGCTCCCAGTCGTCGCGGGCCAGCTCCTGGGCCGCCATCACCGCCACGGGCACGCGCACGAACTCGGGGCGGCTGCGGATCCGCTGCAGCACCTCGTAGCCGTCGAGCTCGGGGATCTTCAGGTCGAGCAGGATCAGGCCCGGGCGGCTCTTCTCGATCATCTCGAGCGCCTGAGGTCCGGTGCTGGCCACCCGCACCGACCAGCCCTCCTCGAGCAGCGTGCGCTGCAGCAGCTCGCGCAGGCCCTCGTCGTCCTCGACCACCAGGATGTAGCCGTCGCGCACCGGCACCAGCCGCTGGATGCTGGCCACCAGCTGCTCACGGCGCAGCGGCTTGGTCAGGTAGTCGTCGGCCCCGAGCGCCAGCCCGAGCGGCTTCTCGTCGAGCATGCTGACCACCACCACCGCCGTGCCCTTGAGGTCCGGGTCGGCGCGGATCGCCTGCAGCACCGCCCAGCCGTCCATCCCGGGCATCATGATGTCGAGCGCGATCACCACCGGCTTGAGCCGCTTGGCCAGCGCCAGGCCCTCCTTGCCGGTCGCGGCGCCGTAGACCTCGAGCCCCTCGCGGCTCAAGATCCGCTCCATCAGGTCGTAGACGTTGGGGTCGTCGTCGATGACCAGCATCGCCTGCGGCGCCGCCTCGCTGCGCGGCCCGATCGGCAGGCTCGGCTCGCGCGAGCCCTCCTCCGCCGGCAGGCTCGAGCCGATCACCCGCGCCGGCAGGCGCACGCGGAACGTCGAGCCGGTGCCCGGGATGCTCTCGACCGCGATCTCGCCGGCCATCATCTGGCAGAACCGGCGGCTGATCGCCAGCCCGAGGCCGGTGCCGCCGTACTTGCGGGTCGTCGACGAGTCGCCCTGATAAAACGTCTGGAACAGCCGGTTCGTCTGCTCCGCCGACATGCCGATGCCGTTGTCGGCGACCACGAACTCGAACCAGTCCTGGCTGGGGTCGCGCGGCTCGCCGGCCTCCGCCGCGGCGCTCGGCAGCCGCCGCACCTCGAGGGCGATGCGCCCGCGCTCGGTGAACTTGGCCGCGTTGCTGAGCAGGTTGAACAGCACCTGCCGCACCTTGGTCAGGTCGGCCGTCATGTCGCCGAGGTCCTCGGCGATGTGCAGGTCGAACGCGTTGTTGTTCTGGGCCATCAGCCGCTGCGCCGTGTTGCACACGTCGCTCAGCATGCCCTGCACCGAGAACGTCTCGATGTGCAGCTCCATGCGGCCGGCCTCGATCTTCGACAGGTCGAGGATGTCGCTGATGATCCCGAGCAGGTGGTTGCCGGCGCCGTGGATCTTCTGCACGTCGACCGCGACCTGGTCGCGATGCCCGCGCAGCTCCTCGAGCACGATCTCCGAGTAGCCGATGATCGCGTTGAGCGGCGTCCGCAGCTCGTGGCTCATGTTGGCCAGGAAGGCGCTCTTGGCCCGGCTGGCCTCGATCGCCTCGTCGCGGGCCACCTCGAGCTTCTCGTTGAGCTCGCGCAGCCGCCGCTCCGAGCGCACGCTCTCGCTGATGTCGGTCGCCACCCCGATCGCCCCGAGCTGGGTCCCGTGCGCGTCGTGGAACGGCGCCGTCCAGGTCTCGAAGTGGCGGTCGGTGAACTCGAACACCCCGCGCAGGCTCAGGCCCTTGAGCGCCCGCCGCACCCCGTCGAGCAGCGCCGGCAGGCCGGCGAACACCTCGTACACCGGCTCGCCGAGGTAGCCGCGCGGCTCGAGCCCCAGCGCCTGCAGCCCGCGCCCCTCGAGCAGCAGCAGCGCCCCGCGGGCGTCGGTGGCGAACAGCACGATCGGCACGTTGGCGACCACGCTGCGCAGCACCTCGCCCTGCAGCGCGCGCGGGTCCTCGGCCGGGCGACCGACCACGCACACCTCTTCGCAACCCGGCTCTTGGACCATGGTCCATGCGACAGCCAGCTCGCCGGCCCGCGGGCGACAGACCACGCGCGCCGTCTCGCCGGCGCAGGCCCGCCGCCAGGCCTCGATCCACGCCGGCTGGTCCACCGGACGCAGCAGTTCGACGAACAACATGCCGAGCGGCGGACCGCCGAACAGCTGGCGCAGGCCGACGTTGGCCGCCTGCAGCTCGCCCGCGGGGCCGAGGATGGCGAGCCAATCGCTCGAAAGATCGAGGAGGCGGGAAAAGCTCGCGCTCACGAGGTTCGGCATGCCCGGACGGCGGACATGGTAGCCGGACGCGCGGCAAAAATGCTACGCGCGCGCTACTTCGCCCCGAACACTTGCGTCCACAGGTGGCCCCACTGACCGCCGGGGTAGTACCCGACGCCGATGTGCTCGAACTCGGGGTTCATGATGTTGGCGCAGTGGCCGGCGCTGTTCATCCACTGGTCCATCGTTCCGGCCGCGTCGGGCGACCCGCCGGCGATGTTCTCGCCGGCGTTGCTGTAGTTGCCGTAACCCGCCTTGCCCATCCGGTCCCACGGCGGCTCGCCGTCCGGGTTGGTGTGGTCGAAGAAGCCGCGGTCGTTCATGTCCTTGGAGTGCATGCGCGCCGCGCACCGCAGCGCCGGGTCCATCGTCAGCGGGCCCGCGGGCCCGAAGTTGCCCTCCGCGCCGCAGTTCGCGCCCTCCGCCCGCCTTTGATTGACCAGCGCCAGGACGTCCTCCTCGAGCTGCGCCCATGCGGGATCCCAGCCCTTCGCCGGCTCGCAGTAGGACACGCCGTCGGGGACGTCGGGGTTCGCAGGCTCGCCCGTGGTGGACGTCGACGTCGTGCCGGGGTCGGCGGTGCCGCCGGAGGGATCGTTCGTGGTGCCGGGGTCCGGACCGGTGGTCACGTCCGGCGCGGTGGTCACGTCCGGCTCGGTGGTACCGGTGGCGGTCGGGCCGCCGGTGGTCAGCGCGGGCGAGGTGGTGGCGTCGTCGTCCGTGGTCGTGCCGGGATCGGTGAGCGCGCCAGAGATCGAACCACCGCCCCCGTCGGTGGCGTCGCTGCCGCCCCCCGGGTCGCTGCTGCCGCCGTCGGTCGAGCCGGAGATCGGCGCCGTCTCGTCGGCGCCGATCCCCGAGTAACAACCAGCGACGAGCACCGCGAGCACCACCGCCGAGAGGCGAAGCGAACTGAGCATGCTCCGACCTTAACCTCCGCCGCGCGCTCGCCTCAAGCCCTCGTCATCCGCGACGCGCGGTCTGGGGCCTGCGGACGACATCTGGCGCGCGGCCCTCCGGGTAACCTCCCCCCATGCCCAAGCTCATCGCCCAGCCCACGCGCGTCGTCGCCGACGGCGAACCGCCCAAGCTCATCGACGAGTACGTCGGCCGCGTCAACACCCACGCCACCGCCGTCAGCATCGCCCACATGCGCTCGCCCGCAGGCTGGCGAGAGCGCGGCCAGAGGCCCGAATTCGACGAGTATTCGCTGGTCCTGCGCGGCACTCTGCGGGTCGAGCACGACGGCGGCACCCTCGACGTGGGCGCCGGCCAGGCGGTGCTGGTCCGCGGCGGCGAGCACGTCCGCTACAGCACGCCCGGCGAGGAGGGCGCCGAGTACATCGCCGTGTGCCTGCCGGCCTTCTCGCCCGCCACGGTCCACCGCGACCCGTGACCTTTTGAACATGTTCGCATGGGCATGCCGGGGGAGACATGTTTATAAAAACATGCCCTCGAAGACAGGTCTTGAGCGGCCCACGCGCAGCGCCCGGGTCGCCCGACGCCCGCTCACGGCTCGCACGCTCGCAGCGCCCTGAACCGCCGTGACGGCCGGGCGCGCCGGCGCCGACCCGCGAGTCCGCGGCCGGCCGCGCGAGGGCTCCCCGGGACCTGTCCCGCGAGACAGCGAGGTGATTCGCGGAGCGCGCCCGGCCGGCGCTCGCCAGGGGCGAGCGGCCCGGCAGGACCTGTCCCGGGGGCCAGGCTACTTGCCGCCGGCCGCGGGCGCCGGGGCCGCGGGCGCCGGCGCGTCGCCGTCGTCGCTCGAGGCCGCGCCCTCGGGCCGGTCGATGAGCACCTTGAACTCGATGCGGCGGTTCTTGGCGCGGGCCTTGGACGTCTTGGCCGGGTCGATCGGCTTGTCCGGGCCGAAGCCGGTCGTCTTGATGCGCGACTCCTCGATGCCGTGCTCGACCAGGTAGCGCTTGACCGAGTCGGCGCGGCGCTGCGACAGGTCGAGGTTGAACTCGCGCCCGCCGACGTCGTCGGTGTGGCCCTGGATCTCGATCTTGAGGCTCGGGAACTCCTTGAGCACCCCGACGGCCACGTCGAGCGTCTTCTCCGAGCCCTTCTTGATCTTGTCGGAGCGGGTCTCGAAGTTGATGCCCTCGAGCGGGCGGCGGTCCCACTCCTTGGCCTTCTCGGGCAGCTTGTCCGGGCAGCCGTCGGCGTCCTCGAAGCCGTTGTACGACTCCGGGTGCATCGGGCACTTGTCGTCCTTGTCGATGATCTTGTCGCCGTCGGCGTCGGGCGGCGGCGGGCAGCCGGGCGCCTCGGGCCACGGCTCGGTCGGGCACTGGTCGTCGGCGTCGATGATGCCGTCCTTGTCGGTGTCGGGCGGCGGGCAGCCGTCGGGCGCCACGCCGGCCTCGAACGGGCACTTGTCGACCTTGTCGAGGAACGTGTCGTTGTCGGAGTCGATCGACGGGCAGCCGTCGGGCGGGTCGCCGGCCAGCTTGGGGCACTTGTCGACGTCGTTCTGGACACCGTCCTTGTCCCAGTCGAGGTCCTTCGGGGCCGGCTGCGGCCGCACGCGCCCGAGCACCAGGCTGAAGCCGACGGTCACCTGCGCGTGGCTGGTGAACGCCGGCGCCGGCTTGGCCGCCTTGGCCGAGACGATGTGGCGCGCGTCGATGCGGAACGCCGCCATGCGCGAGATGAAGATCTTGAGGCCGCCGCCCCAGTGGCCGGCCGGGTCGACGTCGCTGCCGAGGCCGTTGCCCGGCGAGCTGATGCCGAGCATGCCGTAGCCGCCGAGCAGGAACGGCGTGACGCGGTACGGCAGCTGCAGCACCGCGCTGCCGCGCAGGCCGTAGACGAACGCCGGGCTGTTGTGGACGTTGCGGACGAACGTCGGCACCGCCGAGAACTCGGCCTCGATGCCGAAGATCCGCAGCGGGAAGTAGCCGAGGCGGGCGCCGACCGCCGGGCCCAGGCGCCACAGCGCCTTGTGTTCGTCGGGCCGGCCCGGCACCGGCTTGTAAAGATCGTGATCGTCGGGCGGCAGGTTGAGACCGCCGAAGATCCCGAGCTCGAACAGGTGGCGCTCCGGCGAGTAGCGGTGGATCCACTTGCGCGTGTCTTTGACCTTCCCCGTCTTCTCGTCGAGGATCACGCCGTCGGGCGCCTCGCGCCGGCCCGACTTTCTGGCCTTCGGGACAGACGCCCCGGCCTTGACCTCCGCCTTGCCCCCGCCCGCACTCGCGCTCGCCTGCGTACCCGCGCTCGCGGGGGTCGGCGCCGGCGTCGCCTCGGCCGGCGGCGCGCTCGCCTCGGCCGGCGGCGCGCTCGCCTCACCGGCCGGCGCCGCCTCGGTCGCCGGCGCCGCCTCGGTCTTCGGCGCCGCGGGCTCCTGCGCGGCCGCGAAGGCCTCCGGCGAGGTTGCGGCCGCGAAGAGCAGCACGCCGGCGGGGATCAGAGCAGCGGTGCGAGGCTTGGAATTCAGGGTCATGCGGCGGCCGAGAAGGGTACAGCGACCAGGTTACAGGAAAAGCGGGAGAAAATGGGGCTCAGGGGGCGGAGTTCGGCGACCTGTCCCGAGGACCAGGTCATACGAGCCCTCGAGCGAGCGGCCGGCGGGCGCTGCCGGGCGAGTGCGGTGTGCGAGGCACGGGCGAATGCGGGGCCCTACTTGCACGCGTTCGCCTGGTCCACGCACTCCGGCGTGGGCGGATTGGTGGCGCCGAGCTTTTGAATGTAGCAGGCGTTGCACATACCGCTGTCGCCCCCGTCCATGCACACTGGGTCCGCGGAGCAGACCCCGACCACGCACTCGGTCAGGTCGAACAGCTTGAGCCACTCGACGTAGTTGAGCGACCCGAGGCACTCGTCCTCGAAGAAGCACGCCTGCCAGTTGTACTCGGGCGGCGTCGGGTCGGGGATGTTGATCGCGCACTGGACGGCGCAGAAGATCGCCATGCGGCAGGTCGTCTCCGACGGCGGCGGCTCCGGCACCATCGTCGTCTCCATCGGCTCGGCGGTGGTGAACACCGGCACCATCGTCGGGTCGACCTCGGTGGTCCCCGACGTCGAGCCGGGGAACTGCTCGCGGTCGTCCGAGTTGCAGGCCGCGCCGGCGAGCGCCGCGGCCGCAGCCCACGCGAGGGCCCGAACCGAGAGGTGCAGGGGGGGGTGCGCCCGGGTCATCTCCGGCACCATACCAGCGGCGGCCATGGCGACCAAATGTTCCTGAACGCCCTGTGTCGTCCGGACCACACCGCTCTGACACGAGTGTCATCGGCCCCGGCCGTAGACTGCGAATGCGCGCGGACTCGCCTCGCTTGTCACTCGCGGAGAAAAGGTGCCAAAATGAGGAGCCCAGGGCCTCCTGGGGCCATACGGCCGCTGCGCCGACGCCTGCACGCGCTCGCCCTACCCCCACGCGCGCGGGCAAAACTCGCCTCCCGAGCCCGCCTGCCTTAAGGAACTTCTGACATGAGCCATCGACGCTTCGCCTCCACCGGCCTCGCTTACGTCCTCGCCATGTGCGCCGCCTGCGACCTCGAGTCGTGCGTCCGCGGGGAGCAGCAGGAGCTCGACTGCAGCGATCACCAGGACGGCTTCGAGGCCACCGTCGCGCGCGAGGGCGTCCTGCTCGACGCGATCCCGGACAAGGCCAGCTTCCCGATGGCGCTCGTGATCTCCGAGAACGGCATCGCCGAGCTGCTCAAGGGCATCACCAGCGACACCAACCCGGTCGCCGGCGGCGACCTGACGCTGTTCGGCCTCAACCTGCAGATCGTCCCGAAGAAGACCGAGGTCGAGCTGACCAGCGAGCTCGACAAGTGCAGCCGCTGCGTCATCTTCGCCGTCGACTTCGCGGTCCAGGCGCTCACCGACGGCGGCACCTCGCAGCTCGCCGGCACCGGCAAGTCGAAGATCAGCATCCCGCTGCGGCTCGAGCAGGTCGAGGGCGACACCAGCGCTCTGGTCGCCGCCTACGACCAGCTGACGATCCTCGACCTGACGATGACGGCGATGGGCTTCATCACCGCCGAGTACCCGGAGTTCGAGAAGGCGCTCGAGATCAAGATGACGGAGCTGATCCGGGCCCAGTCCGAGCCGGTCCAGCTGATGAAGTTCGAGCCGTGGACGATCGGCACCAACTCGGTCAAGGTCGCGGCCAAGCAGTTCGCCATCTTCCCCGAGACCGGCGTCATCTCGTTAGGCATGCAGACCAACCTCGACCTGCCCAAGGCCGTCGCGCTCGAGGTCGGCCAGGCGCTCGAGGGCGACGCGATGATGGCGGTGCAGATGCACCCCGGCCTGCTGCTCGGCATGGCCGAGCGCATGCTCGCCGAGGGCGTCATCCCGCGCCGCTACGACGACGAGGGCGAGCCCGACCCCGACGGCGCGCAGGGCATCACCCTGACCGGCCTCGGCAAGAACGCCATCGGCGCCACCGACCTCGACGTCACCTTCCGCGTGTGGCGCACCAAGGGCGACTACTGCGGCTACGCCAACGCCGTCAGCGTACTGCGCCTCGACCTCCAGGACTCGGACGGCATCCAGGACCGCATCACCGTCACCCCGACCGACGAGCTGCGCGTGCTCGAGGGCGGCCAGGGCGTCGGCGAGCTGTACGAGGACAACATGGACCTCGTCGAGGAGAACAAGGGCCTCGTCGACCACTTCAAGAACAGCCTGGCCGACCAGATCGGCATCACCGTCAACTACAACGAGCTCGCGGTCGACGGCCAGAACATCATCTTCGACGCCACCGGCCTCACGGTCACCGACAAGAAGATCGACATCCTGCTCGACTTCCTGGTCCTCGCCGCCGAGGGCGGCTGACCCGCCGCGCGCGGCGTGCTCGTCTTCTCCTTCCCCTGAACGTAAGCGATGCGACACCTCCACCAAGCCCCCCTCGCCGCGGTCCTCGCCCCGCTCGCCGCCGCCACCTTCTTGACCGGTTGCCCCGGCCTCCTGGACAACACCACCGCCGGCGTCGACAGCGACACGACGACGACGACCACGAGCGGCCCGCCGCCGACCACCAACCCGGACCTCACCACCACCGGCTTCATGCTCGAGTGCTACCCGGGCACCCAGCGCTGCGACCCGCTGAACCCCGGAGTGGTCCAGGAGTGCAAGGACACCGGCCTGTCCTGGGAGTCGCTGCCCTGCACCGGGCAGGAGGAGTGCGTCGAGGACTTCGACAAGGGCACCGCCCTGTGCGTCGGCCCGTGCGAGAAGATCGACAACCCGACCTCGGTCGGCTGCGAGTTCCTCGCCATCCGCATGAACAGCTTCAACTTCGAGGACACCGACAAGGACGTCCTCATCGTCGGCAACACCGACACCGCGCGCACCGCCCAGGTCCAGCTCTACTTCACGCCGAACAACAGCTTCACCGAGGAGCCGCTGTTCGAGCCGGTGCTGCTCGGCCCCGGCGAGTCGCACATCTTCGACGTCGTCAACGACACGCTGCAGGGCTACACCGCCTTCCGCACCGGCGGCGTGTTCCGCGTCGAGAGCGACGTCCCGGTCACCGCCTACCTCCACTCGGCGCTCAACAACACCGCCAGCAACGACTCGTCGATGCTGCTGCCGACGCCGACCCTGCGCCAGGACTACGTCATCGCCTCGTACCCCGGCTTCGCCGACCCCGACAAGCCCGACGAGATCAACGGCCGCCCGAGCTACTTCAACGTCATCGCGGTCGAGGACAACACCAACGTCGAGTGGGTGGCCCCGCGCGACACCGCCGCCCAGGGCGTCCTCATCCCCGCGGTCCCGGCCGGCGAGACCGGCCGGATCACGCTCAACCGCTTCGACGTGCTGCAGATCGGCTCGTCGTCGGCCACCAACATGGACATGATCACCCACGACCTGTCGGGCACGGTCGTCACCGCGAACAAGAAGATCTGGGTCATGGGCGCCACCGAGTGCGCCTTCGTGCCGTTCGACACCGGCTACTGCAACCACTTGCAGGAGCAGATGATCCCGCTCGAGTACTGGGGCAAGAAGTACGTCGGCCCTCACTCGCCGTCGCGGGCGATGGAGAAGCACTACTGGCGGGTCTACGCCGGCAAGGACGGCGTCACGATCACGGTCGAGACCAACGACGCCGGCGTCAAGATCCCGCCGATCACCCTGGTCAAGCGCGGCGACTGGAAGGAGATCGAGGTCCCGCACGGCGTCAGCCTGATCTTCACCGCGACCGGGCCGATCCTGCCGGTGCAGTACCTGACGGGCGGCAAGGCGGCCGACAACATCGGCGACCCCGCCATGTACCAGATGATCGCCGTCGAGCAGTGGCTGAACCGCTACGTCGTCGTCACCGGCATCGGCTACGACCTCAACTACGCCCAGGTGATCCGCAAGAAGGGCGCCGCCGACGTCACGATCAACGGCCAGCCGGTCACCGGCTGGTACCTGATCAACGGCACCGGCGCCGACAACCAGTGGGAGGTCGCCGACTACCAGCTCGCCGACGGCGCCGAGGCCCGCAGCTACGTCGCCGAGTCGGCCGACCCCTTCAACATCGTCGTCCTCGGCTACCAGCCCGGCATCCCGAGCTCCGCCTACGCCTACCCCGGCGGCATGAACCTCAAGAAGATCTACGACCCGTGAGCCGCCCGCGGCCGACCCGGCCGCGGCTGTCTGTTTGCACCTGCCCCTTTGCACCTGGCCTTCGGGCCAGGTCCTCATCCTTATGATTGGATTACGCCATGTCCCAGCTCCTCCGTCCCCGCGCGCTCGTCGGCGCGCTCGTGCTGCTCGCGGCCTGCCCTGACCTGCTCCCCGCCGACACCGACGGCGCCGGCACGACGGCGCCGGCCACCGGCGAGCCGGCGACCACGACCACGAGCGGGGCCGACCCGACGACCGGCTTCGTGCCGCTGTGCCTGCCCGGGCAGACGCGCTGCGACCCCGAGCAGCCGAACGTGCTGCAGACCTGCAAGGACACCGGCGCCGCGTGGGAGCCCCTCGCGTGCGCCCACGAGTGCGTCGAGGACCTCGGCGCGGCCAGCTGCGTCGGCCCGTGCGACAGCGACGACGACCCGACCTCGATCGGCTGCGAGTTCCTGGCGATCCGCATGGCCAGCTTCAACGGCCCCGACGACACCGACGCGCTGATCGTCGGCAACACCGACCCGGTCGAGCTCGCCGCCGTCCAGCTCTACTTCACGCCGACCAACGACTTCGCCGAGCAGCCGGTCCTCGACCCGGTGATCCTCGCGCCCGGCGAGTCGCACGTGTTCGACATCACCGTCGACCCGCTCGCCTTCACCAACTTCCGCAACGGCGGCGTGTTCCGCCTCGTCAGCGACCGCCCCGTCGCCGCCTACCTGCACTCGCCGCTCGCCAACGAGGCCAGCAACGACGCCTCGATGCTGCTGCCGGTCCGCTGGCTGCGCAAGGACTACGTGATCGCCTCGTGGCCGCCGTTCGTCGACGCCGACGAGCCCGACGCCGTCAACGGCCGCCCCAGCTACTTCACCGTCATCGCCCTCGAGGACGACACCACCGTCACCTGGAAGCCGCGCCGCCGCACCGCCGGCCTCGGCAACCAGTTCGACCCGGTCGAGCCGGGCGGCACCGGCACCAAGCTCATGCGGCGCTTCGACGTGCTGCAGGTCGCCGCCTCCTCGCCGATCGGCGACACCGACTACCCGCACCACGACGTCTCCGGCACCCTCGTCAGCGCCGACAAGAACATCTGGGTCATGGGCGCGACCGAGTGCGCCTACGTGCCGTTCGGCTCCGGGTGGTGCAACCACCTCCAGGAGCAGATGATCCCGCTCGAGTACTGGGGCAGCACCTACGTCGCCCCGCCCTCGCCGCCGCGCTCCGGCAGCGAGAAGCAATACTGGCGCGTCTTCGCCGGCGACGACGACGTCACGATCGGCGTCGCCAGCACCGCCGACCCCGGCAACACTCAGTTCGTGACGATCGCCGAGCGCGGCGACTTCCGCGAGTTCGAGGTCGACTTCGGCGTCACCCTGCTATTCGTCGGCCTCAACGACGCGCCGATCCTCCCGGTGCAATACCTGGCCGGCAACAAGGCCGCCGGCGGGATCGGCGACCCGGCGATGGTGCAGATGATCGCCGCCGAGCAGTGGCGCGATCGCTACGTGTTCGTCACGGGAGCCGACTACGAGGCCAACTTCGTCCAGGTCGTGCGTCGCACCGGCGGCGCGGACGTCACGATCGACGGCCAGGTCGTGGTCGGCTGGAAGCTGGCCAACTTCGCCGGCGCCGACAACTTCCAGATCGCCGACGTCCCGCTGGCGAGCGGCGGCGCCGCGGCCACCTACGTGGCGGCCTCGGCCGAGCCGTTCGGCATCAACGTGGTCGGCTACAACCCCGCCGGCCCCGGCGACAAGACCTCGGCCTACGCCTATCCTGGCGGGATGCGGCTCGAGAAGCTGTTCGTGCCGTGAGCGGCGCGTCCGGCCGCGTGCCGCAGCCGATCGCCGCCGTCGCGTCACCTGTCCGCCACCGGACCGGCCTGGGGCCACGGCGGTCGGTCGTCCGCGGGTGGCCAGACGAGCTCGCCCTTGCAGGCGTGTGAGGCGGAGAAAGCTCGCCTCGTCGCGCCGCCGCGGCCGCGCCGCCGCGCTCGGCTTTCCGCTACCCTCCCGGCCATGTCGAAGCTCTCGTATCGTCTTGGATTCGCGCTCCTCGTCCTGCCCGCGTGCAGCAACCCTGCCCCGGCCGACACTGACAGTGACACCGACACGTCGACGACCAGCACGTCGACCACCGACGACACCACCACCGTGGGTCCGACCAGCGAGCCGACCACCTCGACGACCGAGGGCCCGACCACGACCTCGACGACCACCATCGAGCCGACCACCACCGAGCCGGTGACCTCGACGACCTCCACCGATACGACCGACACGACGTCGACCACCGACACGACGACGACCGACACCACGACCGACGCCACGACCGACACCACGACCGACGGCACCACCGAGACGACCTCGACCACCGAAGCGCCCGACCAGTGCGCCGACGGCGAGAAGAACGGCGGCGAGACCGACACCGACTGCGGCGGCCCGACCTGCTCGCCCTGCGCCGACGGCGGCGCCTGCGTCGAGGACACCGACTGCGCCAGCGGCAGCTGCAACGAGAACACCTGCGGCCTGCCGCCGGTGGGCTGCCTGGACGGCGTGCAGAACAACGAGGAGACCGACGTCGACTGCGGCGGCTCCGAGTGCCCCGCCTGCGCCGACGACCTGGCCTGCCTCGTCCCCGAGGACTGCGTGTCGAAGGTCTGCACCGACGAGGTCTGCGTCGCCGCCACCTGCGAGGACCAGGTCACCAACGGCGAGGAGTCCGACGTCGACTGCGGCGGCCTCACCTGCGACAAGTGCCTCGACGGCGACACCTGCAACAGCGGCAACGACTGCGAGAGCGGCGTCTGCGAGAACAGCGTGTGCTCGCCGGCCACCTGCACGGACAACACCAAGAACGCCGGCGAGACCGACGTCGACTGCGGCGGCCCCGACTGCGACCCGTGCGGCGACGGCCTCGCCTGCGAGACCAACGACGACTGCGCCGACAACAACTGCACCAACAACGTGTGCGTCGGCATCTCCTGCGAGGACGGCATCCAGAACGGCCAGGAGACCGGCATCGACTGCGGCGGCCCCGACTGCGGCGCCTGCCCGATGCCCGGCCTCATCATCAACGAGGTCGACTACGACGCCGTCGGCACCGACACCAACAACGAGTTCGTCGAGATCCTCAACAACACGGCGGCGCCGATCGACCTCGCCAACCACTCGCTGGTGTTCGTCAACGGCTCGAACAACACCGTCTATGCGACCATCAAGCTCGACGCCGCCGGCACGATCAACCCCGGCCAGTACCTCATCGTCGCGCCGGCCGCCTTCACCGTCCAGCCGGACGTCCTGAAGGTCAACACCAACGGGGCCACCGACCAGATCCAGAACGGCGCCCCCGACGGCCTCGCGCTCGTCGACATCGGCAACGGCACCCTGATCGACGCCCTGTCCTACGAGGGCGCGATCACGACCGTCACCATCCCGATGGTCGGCGCCGTCAGCCTGGTCGAGGGCACCGTCCTGCCGATGAACATCCAGGACTCGAACGTCGACGTGGCCTCGCTCGTGCGCCTGCCCAACGGCAACGACACCAACAACGCCGCCACCGACTGGAAGCTGTCGGCCAACCCGACCCCCGGCGCTGCCAACGTGCCCTGAACCCCGCTATGCTCGGCGCATGATCGCCGAGTACGAAGACCTCGACGGCCTCGCCCTCGCCGCCCTCGTGCGCGCGGGCGAGGTCTCGCCGCTCGAGCTGGTGGAAGAGGCCATCCGCCGCTGCGAGACCGACGGCGTCGCGCTCGGCGCCGTCGTCGCGCCGATGTACGAGCGCGCCCGCGAGCTGGCCCGCGGGCCATTGCCCGAAGGGCCGTTCCGCGGCGTGCCGACGCTGCTCAAGGACCTGGTGTCGGGGGCCGAGGGCGCGCCGCTGCAGTCGGGCAGCCGGTTTTTGCGCGGGCACGTGTCGTCCGCCGACTCGGAGATCGTGCGCCGCTACCGGGCCGCGGGCCTGGTCCCGGTGGCCAAGTCGGCGACCTCCGAGTTCGGCATCGTGCCGACGGTCGAGACCCTGGCCCACGGCCCGTGCAAGAACCCGTGGGACCCGACGCGCTCGGCCGGCGGCAGCAGCGGCGGCTCGGGCGCGGCGGTGGCCGCCCGCATCGTCCCGCTCGCCAGCGGCAGCGACGGCGGCGGCTCGATCCGGATCCCCGCCTCCTGCTGCGGCCTGTTCGGCCTCAAACCCACGCGCGGCCGCACCCCGCTCGGCCCCGAGCGCGCCGAGGGCTGGCAGGGCTTCGCCGTCCTCCACGCGCTGACCCGCTCGGTCCGCGACAGCGCCGCCCTGCTCGATGCGACATGTTCTCCGGAACATGGCGCTCCGTACCATCCGCCGCCGCCGGCGCGGCCCTACCTCGCCGAGGTCTCGACGCCCCCGAGCAGGCTGCGGATCGCCGTCACCAGCAAGCCGATGCTCGGCGGCCAGGTCCACCCCGACTGCGCCGCCGCGCTGACGTCCGCCGCCGCCCTGCTGCAGGACCTCGGCCACCACGTCGACGAGGCCGCGCCCGGGGTCGACGGCCCGGCGTTCTCGCGCGCCTTCTTCGCCGTCCTCTGCGGCGAGGTCGCGGCCGACATCGACGAGGCCGCGCGGCTGACCGGCCGCCGCCCGCGGGCGAGCGAGTTCGAGTTCGTCACCTGGACTTTGGGCCAGATCGGCCGCGCCCTCGGGGCCGCCGACTTCGTGGCCGCCAAGCGCCAGCTGCAGCACGCGGCGCTGAAGGTCGGGCCGTTCTTCGCCGACTACGACGTGCTCGTCACCCCCACGCTGGCCCAGCCGCCCGCGCCGCTCGGCACCCTCGGCCCGCAGGGCCTCTCGGCCTCGCTGATGAAGCTCCTCGGCCGCGCCCGCGCCGGCGGCCTGCTGCGCCGCCTCATGGCCTACGACCCCAGCGCCGACCAGGTCTACGCCTACCTGCCGTGGACCCCCGTGTTCAACGTCACCGGTCAGCCGGCCATGTCGGTGCCGCTGCACTGGAGCCCCTCCGGCCTGCCGATCGGCGTCCACTTCGTCGGCCGCTGGGGCGACGAGGCGACCCTGTTCCGCCTCGCCGGCGAGCTCGAGCGCGCCCGCCCGTGGGCCGGCCGTCGCCCGCCGCGCCTCTCGACATGACCCGAGCACCCTGTCTTCAAGGACCTGTCTCTCTCGCCATGACCGATCAGACATCCCTGTGGTTGTTCGGCTACGGCTCGCTGATCTGGCGGCCGGCGATCCCCTACGCCGAGCGCCTGCCCGCCCGCGCGACCGGCTACGAGCGCCGCTTCTACCAGGGCTCGACCGACCACCGCGGCGTGCCCGAGGCCCCTGGCCGCGTCGTCACCCTCGTCCCCAGCGCCGCGGCCGTCTGCGGCGGCGTCGCTTATCGCGTCGCCCCGGCCGACGTCGCCGCCGTCCTGCACACCCTCGACGTCCGCGAGCAGGGCGGCTACACGCGCCTCGAGCTGTCGGTCCAGGTGCTGGGCGACGCCCCGCGCGAGGTCAGCGCCCTCACCTACGTCGCCGCGCCCGACAACCCCAACTGGCTCGGCCCGGCCCCGGTCGCCGCGATCGCCCGCCAGATCGCCGGCAGCCGCGGCCCCAGCGGGAAGAACCGCGAGTACCTGGTCCGCCTCGCCGCCGCCCTGCGCGAGCTCGCCGTCGACGACCCCCACGTGTTCGAGCTCGAACGCGAAGTCGCCGGCCACGAAGATCTTTAATATCTCTCAATTTTCCCTGCTGCTGGCGACGCTGCGCCGAGCGCGGCCTCGGCTCACCTGTCTTTCGAGACATGGTCTCGGCCGCATGCAGTGAGGTCACGCGAGCATCCTCGGCGAATGTGACCCGCTCGGAGATGGATGCGCCGCGGACGGTCTACCTCCCGGCGCCACCTGTCCTTCCGACCACCGTCCGGGCGCGTGCTATCCTCGTCGCATGCGCCCCGTCGCCGGCGTCGTCCTCGCGCTCTGCGTCCTCGCGGGCTGCTTCTCCGACACGACGCCGCAGCTGTCCACCGGCGGACCGACCTCCACCTCCGACGCCGCCTCGACGACCTCGACCTCGACCTCGCTCGACACGGCCACCTCCTCGACGAGCACGAGCACGAGCACGAGCACCCCGACCGAGGTCACCACCACCGACGCGACCACCACCGGAGGCTGTCCCATGGGACAGCCTCCGAAGAGCTGGTACCTCGACGGCGACGGCGACGGCTTCGGCGCCGGCGAGCCGGTCGCCGTCGCCTGCGACGCGCCGGCCGGCGCCGTCGACAGCGCCGGCGACTGCGACGACCTCGTGTTCGAGATCAACCCCGGCGCCGCCGAGCTGTGCAACATGGGCGTCGACGACGACTGCGACGGCCTCGTCGACGAGTACTCCGCGGACAACCTCGCCTGCGGCACCTGCAGCCTGTCGGAGTTCGGCGGCGCCGTCTCCTGGGTGTGCAGCGAGTCGCTGGCGTTCACCGCCGCCGAGGCCTTCTGCCAGCAGTTCGGCGCCGCGGTCCACCTCGTCCACCCGGAGAACGCCACCGAGCTGGCCTTCGTGCGCGACCGGATCTTCGACCACCTCGGCGAGGTGCCGGCCGAGCTGCGCTTCTGGACCGGCCTCCACCGCCGCGAGGCGTTGTGGGACGAATGCACCACCAACCCCGACGCGACCGACTGGGTCGCCCTCGACGGCGCGCCCGTCACCTACTTGCCGTGGCGCGACGGTGCGCCCGACAACGCCGAGTGCTTCCCGCTCTGCACGACCGAGCTCCTCGAAGACCCCGGGTGTCCGCGCGAGAACTGCATCGAGCTCGGCGAGGCCCTCACCGGCGCCTTCAACGACTTCGCCTGCAGCATGCCCGCCGCCGGCCTGGTCTGTCAGGCCCGCCTCGGCGATCCCTGAGCCGCGCGGCCGGTCTCGCCCATCGCACGCCCGCGGCCCGACCGCGACCGCTCGACCGCCGCCCGCGACCGTTCGCCCGCCCGGGCGTCTCCGCCGGGATGTCGGCGTGCCACCTTGCGCGTCGAGCCCCCGATGACCGACCTCCTCCACCTCGCCTTCGCCGCCGCGAACTTCGTCTTCGCCTTCGCGCCGCTCGCCCTCGCCCCGGCTGCCTTCTTGCCGCTGCTCGATCTCGCCGCCCTGGAGGACTTGCGATGAACGCCCTCGCCCGCAAGCGCGCCTTCGACCTCGCGCTGCTGCTCCCGCTGGTCCCGCTGTTCGCCCTCGCCGTCGGCGCCCTCGCCTGCGGCGTGTGGCTCTGCGACGGCCGGCCGATCTTCTTCACCCAGCCGCGCGTCGGCCGGTCTCGGCGGCTCTTCTTCATCGTCAAGCTGCGCACCATGACCTGCGAGCCCGACCCCGCCGCGCGGAGGCCGACCCGCTTCGGCCGGTTCCTGCGCCAGCGCGGCCTCGACGAGCTGCCGCAATTGCTCGTCAACGTCCTGCGCGGCGACATGAGCCTCGTCGGTCCGCGCCCGCTCACGCCCGCTGACGCCGAGCGGCTGGTCGCCGAGCACCCGCCGTTCGCGCGCCGCTTCGACGTCCCGCCGGGCCTCACCGGCCTGGCGCAGGTCTGCCTGGCCCAAGGGTCAGCCTTGACCGCCGCGCTCGACGCCGCCTACGCTGAGCGTCGCAGCGCATTCCTCGACCTCCGGCTGCTGCTGCGCACCGCCTGGATGAACATCGTCGGCAAGCGCCGCGGCGCCCTCCGCACCACCCTCCCGATCGGCCGCCCCCGCCACCTCTCATGGCCCTGATCGCCTCCACGCTGCAGGCCCTGCTCGCTCCCCGGCGGCTCGTCCCGATCGTCCTCGTCAGCATCCCGCTGGTCGTCGCCCAGCACCGCTACTCGCCCGCGCGCGACCCGGGCGCCGTCGTCGTCGGCCTGGCGATGTGCCTCGTCTTCGCGCTCGTCGCCCCGTGGCTGTGGCGCGTCACCGCCCCGCGCGGCTGGCCCGGCCTCGCCGTCTACGGCCTCGTCGGCGCCGCCGTCGTCGCCGTCCTCGGCATCGTCTTGCCGGCCCTGTTCGGCGTCGGTCGCACCTTCCTCACCGAGGACGCCAGCCTGCTGGTCGCCCTCGCCCTGTTCCTCGTCGGCGGCTGGGGTCTGGGCCGCGACATCGACCTCGAGGCCAGCCTCGCCCGCGAGCGCGCCCGCGCCGAGGCGCTCGCCCGCGAGGCCGAGCGCGCCCACTTGCTCGCCCTCCGCAGCCACCTCGACCCGCACTTCCTCTTCAACACCCTCAACGCGATCGCCGAGTGGTGCCGCACCGACGGCGAGGTCGCCGAGCGGGCCGTCCTGCGCCTGTCCGCCATGCTGCGCACGATCCTCGACGGCGTGCGCCTGCCCGCCTGGCCGCTGCGCCGCGAGCTCGACCTCTGCCGCGACCTGTTCGCCCTCCACGCCGTGCGCGACCCCGGCCGCTTCGACTGCAGCGTCGACGGCGACCCCGGCGACGTGCTGGTCCCGCCGCTCTTGCTGCTGCCGCTGGCCGAGAACGCGATCAAGCACGGCCCGGCCGCCGGCCACCGCGGGCCGGTCCGCATTCACCTGTCCTCGGGGACATCCGGCCTCGAGGTCGTGATCGACAACCCCGGCCCGTTCACCGGCCCGCGCCCCGGCGGCGAGGGCCTGCACATGGCCCGCCGCCGCCTCGACCTCGCCTACGACGGCCGCGCCGGCCTCGTCATCGGCCCCGCCGACCACGGCACCCGCGCCGTCGTCACCATCCCCCCCGGCCCCGCGCCCGCGGTGGTCACCTGAATCGCATGGCTTGAAGGACATGTCCCGATGACCACTCTACGGATCCTCGTGGTCGACGACGAGGAGCTGGCCCGCCGCCGGCTGGTCCGCCTGCTCGCCGACCTGCCCGGCGTCGAGCTCGTGGGCGAGTGCGACGCCGGGCAGGCCGCGCTGGCGCGGCTGCGCGAGCCCGACGCCGACGTCGACGTGGTCCTGCTCGACATCCGCATGCCCGGGCTCACCGGCCTCGAGACGGCGGCCCTGCTCGGCGACGACGGGCCGTACGTCATCTTCACCACCGCTTACGACGACCACGCCGTCGACGCCTTCGACCTCGGCGTCGTCGATTATCTCTTGAAGCCGATCGAGGCCGTGCGGCTGCACCGGGCGCTCGAGCGGGCCCGCCAGCGCTTGGGCCCGCAGCGCGGCGGCGCGCGCGAGCTGGTGCGCCTGCCGGTGACCACCCGCGAGGGCATCATCCTCGTCGACCCGCAGGTCCTCACGCACGCCGTGTTCGACGGCGCGCTCGTCACCCTCCACCTCGACGGCCGCACCTTGCTCACCGACCAGAGCCTGCAGGACCTCGAGGACAGGTTGCCGGCCGCCGCGTTCGAGCGCGTCCATCGGCGCGCGCTCGTCAACCTCGAGAAGATCGAGCGCCTCGATCCGCTCGACACCGGCGGCTACAACGCGCGCATGCTCGGCGGCGACGTCGTCCCGATCTCCCGCCAGGCCGCCCGCCGCCTGCGCCGCCGCCTCGGCCTGTCCTGAAAGACATGTCGCCAAGCGGGCCGGCGCAGGAACCTGCATCCGCGCAAAGGCCGCTCCCGCTGCGACCTTCCCGTCGCCGGGGAATGTCCGGATGGACATGTTCTTCGGGTCAGCTACCGCCGCCGCCGCCGGAACGACCACGCCAGCGGCCCGAGCAGCCACAAGGCCGGCGCGATCCCGCCGGAGCCGACCGTGCAGCCGCTGCCCCCGTCGAGGTCGGGCGCGATGTCGGCCTCGTCGAGCATCACCGTCGGGCCGCGCGTCCCGTCGGCGGCCACGGGCGTGAGCGCGATGGGCCCCGGCCCCGGCGGAATCTTCGCCTCCAGGTCGGGGTCGGACCCCGACACCGCCACGAGCTGGCCGTCGGCGTAGGCCGCCTCCACGTACCCGCCCTGGCGGAAATACTCGGCCGAAAAGTCGATCGAGAGAGCGATGTAATCGGGGATTTCGCAGGTCGCAAAGCCCGTGAGCCCGCAGCTCTGCGGCTCGGAACGCACCTCGCGCGCCTCCAGCTCGCCGAGCGCCACGGGTGGGGCCGCCGGCTCGTCGTCCGCGCGCACATGGAGCGTCCCGGGGCTCCTGCTGTCCTCCGCGTATTCGGCGAACGCGCCGCAATCGAGCTCGTAAATTTCCCCCGGCGCCAGCGGCTCGGCCGGGACGAACTGGGCGACGACGTCGAAGGTCTCGGCCTCCTCCGACTCGCACACGCTCGCCCCCCGCAGCTCGACGGTCACCTCGATCCGCGTGTCACCGGCCACCAGCGCGCAATCGTCGGGCACCGCCGCCTCGATGTCCGCGCACCGCATCACCATCCACGGCAACACGTCGACCGGCACCGCGACCTGACCATCAAAAAACATTGCGCTGCCATAGTCGGTACCCCAGCCCCAGCTCGCGCAGCTGCGCGCTTCGACCGGGTCCGGCCGCGCCCACAGGCCCAGGGTCAAGCAGGCGACGAGGACGAATCGACGATATATTTGCACGAGGTCACCACCTATCCTTAGTGCCTCGAGCATAGACAGGCTGCGGCAGCGCCGCAACCCCCGCGCCGCCGTTCACCCCATCAGGCGGTGCCAGCCGGCGCCACGAACACGGTCAAGCCGGCACCGGGCCGAACTTGCCGAGCTCGAAGTCGCGGATCGCGGCCGCCAGCTCGCTGCGGGTGTTCATCACGAACGGCCCGTACGACGCGATCGGCTCGTCGATCGGCTCGCCGGCCATGACCACCAGGTGCGCGTCCTCCTTGGCGACCAGCTCGACGAACGACCCGCTGTTCTCGAACACGAACAGCTCGCCGTCGCGGGCGTGCTCGCTGCCCGACTTCGCGTGGCCCGACTCGACCAGCACCAGCGCGTTGTGGTGCTCCGGCAGCGGCACGCGCACGCGGTGCTTCGCCCGCAGCTCGACGTCGAGCAGGGTGATCGGCGTGTGCGTGCGTGCCGGTCCGCGAGCCCCCGCGAACGCGCCGGCGATCACCCGCACCTGGCCCGCGTCCTCGGCGAGCGCGACGTTCGGGATCTCGCTCGCCGTGATCGGCTGATAGCCCGGCGCGCTCATCTTCAGCCGCGCCGGCAGGTTGACCCATAGTTGCAACAGACGGACCGCCCCGCCGCGGCGAGAGAACTCTTGCTCCTGATATTCTTCGTGCAAGACCCCCGACGCCGCCGTCATCCACTGCACATCGCCCGGCCCGATGATCCCCGAGTGCCCTGCCGTGTCGCGGTGCGCGATCGTGCCTTCCCACGCCAGGCTGACCGTCTCGAACCCGCGGTGCGGGTGCCAGCCCACCCCGCGTCGCCCCTGCGACAGCGCCGGATAGTGCTGGCGCGGGTGATGGTCGAGCAGCAAGAACGGGCTGGTCCGCTCCATCGGCAGGCTGCGGCTCGGGAACACCCCGCGCACGTGAAAGCCGTCGCCGACCCAGTGCATCGGGCCGCCGCGGTGGACGCCCTCCACGCGGCGGGCTCGCCCCGTGGATTCGAAGGCCGAAAGGGTGGGAGTGGTGATCGTCGTATCCATCGCCGGCGAGCATGGGCTCGCGCTTCCGCCGGCGAAACTGGCGCGCGCATGATGGTCGCCATCACCCGAGGTGATGCCGCGAATTCGCGGCCCAAGCGCTCCAGAGCGGCGATCCCATGGACGCCGAGACGAAGCATCGCGCGGTGACATCGCGCCCGCACCACGCGCCTGACAGTGTCACGCATGGTCACGCGAAGATCTGGACATCTTCGCGCGGCGAGTCGAACGATCGATCGCCGCTTCATGTCGAGGCCTGCGTCGCCTCGCGCAGCGCCAGGCGGCACAGGTCCGTCAGGCGACCGACCGCCCACGTCGCGACCGGCCCGAGCGCCGAGCGCTTGCGTCGCACCAGCGAGAGCTGCCGCAGCGGCGCCGCCGTACCCCACGCCATCAACCTCAGCGCCACCAGCTCGCCGCGCGCCAGCGCCTCGCGCACCAGGTGCTCCGGCTCGTAGCCCCAGCCGAGCCCACCGACGATCAGCGCGTGCTTGGTCGACAGGTCGGCCACCCGCCACGTCCGCGTCGACAGCACCCCGCGATCGGCCGAGCCGCGCCCGTCGGGCGCGCGCTCGCTCAGCACGATCTGCACCGCCGACGAGAGCGCCGCGTCCTCGATTGGCCCCGCGATCGCGGCCAGCGGGTGCGACGGCGCCGCGACGGCGATCATCCGCAGCTCGGCGAGGTGGCGCTGCTCGAGCCCCGCGAGGTCGGCGTCGGTGCCGGCGATCCCGAGCGTCGCCCGGCGGTCGCGCACCATCGCCGTCACCGCGTCGAGCATCTCGGTGGCGATCGTCAATTCCACCGCCGGATGCGCCGCCGCGAACTCGCGGGCGAAGCCGACCAACGCCGCGTTCGGGAACATCGCGTCGACCACCAGCGACAGCCGGGTCTCCTCGCCCCGCTTGAGCCGCGCGACCAGGGCCTCGACCGCTTCGACGTCCTCGTGGATCTTCTCCGCCGCCGCGACCAGGGCCGCGCCGTGCTCGGTCAGCGTCGGCACCCGACCTGTCCGGTCGAACAGTTTCAGGTCGAGCTGACTCTCGAGCCGCTGGATCGACTGACTGACCGCCGCCTGCACCCGCCCGAGCTTGCGCGCCGCCGCGGTGAAGCTGCCGGCCTCGGCGACGGCGCGCAGGGTGCGGAGCTGATCGATGCTGAGCGCCTCGAGCACGGGCCGCAGTTCACCACGACCCGCCTCGATTTGCACCCCCGGTCACGCCGGCGCGGAGATGCGGAACTGTCCGAAAGGACATGTCCTCACGGACTGGCGAAGATCGCCTTGCAGCTGCCCGCCTCGCACGCGCAGTGGCCCCCGCAGTCGAGGGTGTTGGGCGCGCACTGCATCGTGCACATCACGTCGGTGCAGTCGGGCTTCTGCGCCGCCGGCACGCAGCTGGCGGGGTGGCAGCACGAGGCCGGGACGCAGTCGGCGTCGACCTTGCATTCGCCCCCCTCGCCGCCCGCCGTGGCCGGCGCCGGCTTCGGCGGCTCGCTGACCGGCGGCGGCGAATCGGGCACCTGCTCGGCCGGCGCAGCCTTCGGGGCGCACGCGGACGCGACCAGGCCGAGCAGCAGGGCACCGAGGCGACCGCGGGCCCGCCCGGAAAATTCGTTCGGAAGCTGGGTAAGCATGCGCCCTGTATGCCGCCGAACGCGTCCGCGTTCCACGACGTTTTGCGGTTTCGCGGCCCCACCGACCGACGCGACGGGCCGCGCCGGGCCGCCGTCGAGCCCGCCAGCGGGCAAAGACCGCCCGCGGCAGACGCGCGGCCCCCTGAGCTGTCTTTCAGGTCAGACGAGGCCTCGATCGAGCACGAGGGTCCACTGATCACGCCGCCGCGTGTGAGAAAAAACCCCGCTTCCGGCTCGACGGGAGGTGATCGGACGCCCTCGCGGTGCGCACCTGCGCTTGGACGGATTTGACAGGCGCGCCAGCGCAAGGAGGCACCTCATGAACCAGCTCGTCAGCACCCAGCACACGACATCCCAACACCCCAGGATCGCCGCGGCGCTCGCAAGGATCCCGAGCCTCCTCACCTCGGGCGAGGTCATGATCTGCGCCGTCGTACAGCTGGCGTTCATGGCCTATTTCTCGCTGTCCCGCCGGCAGATCGTCGTCGCCACCAACCAGCGCCTCATCCTGCTCAAGCGCGGGCTGTTCGGCGGCTTCACGATGCGCGACGCTCAGTGGCAGGACCTGCTCGACGCGCAAGTGAAGGAGAAGGCGTTCGCCGAGTCGCAGGGCTGTGAGTTCCTCGCCCATACCAGCCGCGGCGATTTTTTCGTGGCGGGCTTGCCCTCGGCGCAGGCTTTCGGGCTCTATCGCATCTGCCAGGAGCGCGAGCAGGAGTGGCGCGAGAAACGTCGCGTGCGCGAGATGGAAGAGGCCCGCGCCAGAGCCGGCGGCGTCACGGCTCACCCGGTTGGCGCGACGGCAGGGGTCGGTCCCGGTGCGGCAGCGCTGATGGTGCAGTTGCAACAGTTGCAGCAGCTGCGCCATGGCGGCAGCATCTCCGACGTCGAGTTCGAGGCGATGAAGGCGAAGCTCCTCGCCGGGATGTGACGCGGCCCAGGATCATCCTGCACGCTACCCTCCGCTGAACACCGCGAGCGCGGCCGCGGCCTTGCGGACGGCCTCGGGGTTCGGCGTCTCCGTGAACATCTCGCGCAGCGGCAGGTCGACCAGCGTCAGCGCCTGCTTCTCCAGGATCAGCGAGCAATCGCCGTGCGCCGCCTCGACCCGGTGCGGCAGCTCCGACGTGATCGCCCAGCCGCGGGCCTCGAGCTGCGGGACGCAGCGAACCGGCGCGCAGCCCTCACGGAGCGCGAAGGTGATGCGATCGGGGTGGAGGTTCAGACACTCGAGCAGGTCGAACACGAGGCCCGGCGCGTCCAGCCACGCCGGCTGCAGCGACAGGTGTTCGACGAGCACCCCGCGCGTCTTCTCCGTCGCCTCGTAGCTGACGCTGTAGTGGCCGTCGGGGAACGCGAGGCCGCAGCCCTCGACCGACACCGCCGACGACGCCCACTTGAAGCGCGCGCGCAGCCGGCTGACCGTGCGCCCGAGCTCCTCCTGCAGATACCCGCCGAGCGCCGCGTTCGCCCGCGCCTCGAGGTACGACTGCGAATAATGGGTGCGCGACAGCTCCGTCAAGATGTCCTTGACCGCCACTTGCCGCGAACCGACCGACAGCTCGACCGCGTCGAACAGCCTGCCGTCGATCGCCAGCCCGTCCGCGCTGAGGACCGGCCCGCTGAAATCCGCCAGCACCATCGTCGCGCGGCTCGACCCGTGCAACACCGGCCGCTGCGTCGACCCCCTCGATCTGCCCCACCGCTCGGTCTGCGCCGACAGAAAGCCGTACAGGCTCGACACCGTCAACCTGCGCTCGTCGAGCGCCCCCGGCTCCTCGCCGCGCAACGCCGGGAGCAACAGCGCGGTGAACAGGCTGTGCTGCGGGTTCGGCGACCTCGTCGTCGACGGGACGTCCTCGGCCAACGAGGCGAGCACCGTCACGCCTCGGATGCTCTGCAGCGACGCGTCGAAGGCCTCGCGCGAGACGGGCGCGCGCGCGCGACTCGACCCGCCCAGGCGGACGTCGAGGATAGCCAGCTTTTGCTCGGCCGGTGCGCTGCGCAAGATCTCCGCGATCATCGAGAAGGAGACCAGGCAGGTCGGGTCGTCGTCCGCGAACGCGTCCTGCGGCACCAGGTAGCTGTCCGCGTCGCCGGCGAGCCGGTGCCCGTGGCCGCTGAAGTAGAAGACGAGGCGCTCGTCCGCGGCGCTCGACCTGGCGAGCTCGCGCAATGCCTTGACGATCTCGCCGCGCGACGGCATCGGCCCCCTGCGCGACACCAGCGCCTTGACGGCCCCCGGATCGGCGCCGAGCTGCGGGAGGTCGCGGAAGCAGTCGGCGAACCCGAACGCGTCGTTCCTGCCGGTCGTCAGCGGCTCGAAGCCGCAGTCCCGGTCGTAATCGTCGATGCCGACGGCCAGCACCCTGGCCCGCCCGAGCGCGAACGGCCGCGTCAACGCATCGCCCTGGCGCTGGTCGAGTCCGCGGGTCATGCGAGCGGGCTGCCTAGCACGCCGTGAAACCCCGGGCAACCGCGACACCGGGGGCCCCGCGCGGCGTGCGGTGCGCTCGACGCGGACCCACCCGACCTCGTGCGGGCATCAGGGCAAGACGAGCTCGCCGCCCTTCATGACGCCATGGACCTTGTGGAGCAGCACGTCGATGTCGGTCAGCGGGTCGCCGTCGACCGCGACGATGTCGGCGAAGTAGCCGACCGCGACGCGCCCGACCTCGTCATCGACGCCGATGCTCTCCGCGCCGTGGATCGTCGCCGCGCGCAGCGCTTCGAGCGGGGTCATACCGGCGTCGATGAACCACTCGAGCTCGCCCTTGTTCTCGCCGAACCCGGTAAACACCGCGTCCGAGCCCATCGCGATCTTGACGCCCGCGAGGTGGGCCAGGTTGGTGGTGGCGAGGTTCAGCGCGATGTATTCGTCGAACTCTGCCTTCATCCCGGGGTCGTACTTGAAGTAGTCGAGGTTGTCCCGGTAATAGCGGTTGTGATCGATCGTCGGGACGTAGGTGATCCCCAGGGCGATCATGTCCATGAAGTCGACGGCGTCGAGGCCCTCGGGGTGCTCCATCGCGTCCGGCCCGGCCATGATCACCAGCTTCGCGGTGTCCGCGTGGTACGCGTGGATGGCGATCGGCTTGCCGTGCAGGTGCGCCTCGTCGACCGCGGCCTTCAGCTGCTCGAAGGTGAAGTTCGGCGTACAGGTGAGCGTGTCATCGCTGCAGCTGTCGGCGTACAGCTTGATCAAATCGGCGCCCTCCGCCACGTTCTGTTGGATCCGGTCTTTGATGTGCTGGATCGAGGGCACGGGTCCGCTGATGCCTCTGCCCGCGGTGTAGATCCGCGGGCCGACGAGTTTTCCCGCGGCGCTGTCGTCGCGCATCTTGGAGAGGATGGGCGTCCCGACGCCGGCACCCTTGTCGATCGCCGTGGTCACGCCGAGCTTGACCGTCTTCTCCGCCGCCTGGCGCGCCAGCGTGTCCACGACCGCCGGCTCATTGTTGACGAGATACCACCGCCGCGACCACGGGTCGGTGCCGGGCGCGTCGTCGGTCTGGTAGGAGAAGTGAGTGTGCGCGTCGACGAGCCCGGGGACGCCGCTGTAGGCCGACCAGTCGATGATCTCGGCGCCGGGGGGGATCTGGGCTTCGTCGGTCTCGATGGCGACGACCCGGTCGTCATGCACGATCACGATCGCGGGCTCGAGCACGCTGCCGTCCAGCGGATCGATCAAGCGCCCCAGCTTGACTGCGCGCACGACGCTCTCCCCGTCGGTCGTCGTGCCGTCCGTCGTCGTCGTGCCGTCCGTCGTCGTCGTGCCGTCCGTCGTCGTCGTGCCGTCCGTCGTCGTCGTGCCGTCCGTCGTCGTGCCGTCCGTCGTGGTGTCGGTCGAGACGCCCTCGGTCGTGGTGCCGGTGATCGAGACGCCCTCGGTCGTGGTGCCGGCCGTCGGGTCGCCCTCCGTCGTGGTGCTGGTGGTCGAGACGCCCGCGGTCGAGCTGCCGGTCGGCTCGGCCGTGGCGGACGCGCCGCCCGACGTGGACGAGGACAGCGAAGTCGACCCGCCGTCCGAGTCCGTCGGGTCGCCCCCCTCGGTGGTCGTGACGCCGCCCCCGGGACAGCCGGCGAGCGCGAAGATCCAGCATCCGAGGCTTCCGAGTCGAGTCGTCGTCTTGGAGAAGGGCCCTAATGCAAGCAGACGAAGATAAGAGTGGTGCACGTTCTATGTAGTACTACGAGCCGCCGATCGTTCGACCCGACGCAGCCTCCGGCGCATGATTTGTCGCACTGCGGTCGCGTTCGGCCTGGCGAAACCTCCGGCGGTCAGGGGCGGTCGCCGCCACCTCGCACGCCGGCGCGCAAACCCGCCCAAGCTGTTTTCGCGCGCCCTTCGGCGGGACGCAGAGCTCGCCGCCCTCGATCTGCGAGGGGGTGCAGAACGTGTTGCGCGACTGTCATCACGGCTCCTCGAACTTGCCGGACGCGGCGATGAGGTCGCCTGCCGTCCCGCTCCGAGCGTGTCGCGCCAGGTAGCGTCATCTTCGGACGCGTCGATGAAGAAGAAGTCGAGGCCGTGGGTTCGGGTACTCGGGTGCGACTGCACAAGGATGCCCCCGAAGGACAGATGGCTCGGCGTCGGGGGCGAAGAGGTGTAGCTCGTCGAAGATGCAACGACAGGGTGAACGGCGACGTGTCGCCGTCACGAAGCGCGCAGCCGCAGGCAGGCCCGAAGGCGAGGAGGATGGGCCGAGACCGCGGCCTCGTGAAGCACAGCCCGGCGCGGCTCCCGCCCACGTTCCAGCGTACCACCGGCTCGCCCGACGACTGTCGCGCGGCAGCCTGGGCGTGGCGACCACGGCAGCGGTCGCACGCCCTGACGACCGCGGTATATTCGTGAACATGAGCACGGACCTGCCTCTCTCGGGAATCTCGTCCGCCGACACGCTGCTCGTCGCGGCAGGACGCGACCGACGCCCTGGGGCGCCGCTCAACCAGCCGCCCGTTCCGGCCTCGAATTCCTTTCTCGGAGCCGAGCGTGCCTACTCACGAGACGACGGCACACCCACGTGGGAAGCGCTGGAGGAGGTAGTCGGGCTCTTGGACGGAGGTCATGCCGTCGCGTTCGCCTCGGGCATGGCCGGCATCGCCGCTGTCTTCGACCAACTGCCGGTCGGATCACAGGTCGTTCTCCCGGACGATTGCTATGCGGGCGTGGTCGGGCTCGCGGAGCAGGGGAGGCAAAAGGGCCTCTGGAGCGTCCGCAGATTGGCGGTCGACGATACGGAAGCGTGGAAACGGGCCTGTGCGGACGCAGACCTCGTCTGGCTGGAGTCTCCATCCAATCCGTTGCTGGCCGTGGCCGACGTGCGCGCCATCTGTTCGGCCGCGCGAAAGCCCACTGCCCTGGTAGCAGTCGACAATACGTTAGCGACCTCCCTGAATCAGCGGCCGCTCGACCTGGGCGCTGATGTCTCTTTTCAGTCGGCAACCAAGTTCATCGGGGGACATTCAGACCTCCTCTCTGGGGTGGTCACCGTGAAGCGTGCCGACCTGCGTGCTGCCCTTCAGCGCTCTCGTGAGTTGAACGGCGCCACGCCCGGCGCACTTGAGTCGTTCCTCGCCGTACGTGGCGCACGAACGATGGCGTTGAGGCTCGAGCGAGCGCAGACCAACGCGATGATCCTCGCGGAGCGCCTGCAAGCACATCCTCGGGTCACCCGTACCCGGTACCCGGGACTCACCAGTCACCCGACCTACGCGGTCGCACGTTCTCAGTTGAAAGGCTTCGGCACCATCATCTCGTTCGACATTCGCGGCGATGCTGCCGCGGCCGAAGCGGTGTGTTCGCGGGTCAGGCTCATCCACCACGCCACCAGCTTGGGTGCCGTCGAGTCGACGATGGAGCGTCGTGCAGGCGTTCCTGGCCAGGAGCACTTGCCCCCCTCGCTCCTCAGATTGAGCGTTGGGATCGAGAACGTCGAGGATCTCTGGACAGACCTCGCATCGGCCCTGCGGGACGAGTAGGTCCACTTGCACGATCCGTGCCCGGACCGAACGCCGCCCCCGCAGTCGTCGGCCACGTCGGCCGGGCGGCTCTTCCTCATTGTTGGACTCGACGAGGGTGCATGGGCGCCGGCACCGCGCGACCGGTGCCCATCACGCTGCTGAAGTCTCGATGACAGCACCCACCGGGTCGATGCGTCGCGCGCCTCGACCCACCGCCCTGCGCCCCGCGCGGCCGCAGAGCCCTCGAAGGGACCCGCCTACTGCGGCGGGATGCAGATCTCGCCGCCCTCGATCTGCGAGTTGGTGCGGAACGTATTGAGCGACTGCCACCACGGCTTTTCGAACTGCGGGATCTTGCCGTCCTCGCGCACGTTCGTGACGTGATACGTGTGCTGGTTCCAGATCCGTCGCGGCTGGATCCACCGGTCCTCGACGTCGCGGATCACCTGCACCGTCGGCGCCGTCTGGTTGCCGCCAAAGCCCGCGTCCGAGACCACCACAATCTCCGCCGAGCCGTCGTTGTCGACGTCGGCGACCACCGGGTACTCGGCCAGCGTGCGGGCGCTCCGCGGCACGTTGAGCAGCGGCTGGCCGTCGCCGTCGAACACGTAGAGGTTGGTCTCGTCGGCGTACATCGCCTCGGCGACGCCGTTGCCGTCGAAGTCGAACGCGGTGCCCGCCGCCCAGCCGCTGGCGTCCTGCACCGGCGCGAGCCAGTTGACCGTCAGGTCGCCCTCGAACATCACGTACGAGTTCGAGGCGCTGGTCGCCACCTCCGACACCTTGTCGCCGTCGAAGTCGTGGACCGTGCCGGGCCGGAACCACGACACCCCGCCGCCGGGCTTCTGATTTTGGTACTTCACCGCGCCGGTGTGCTCGAGCAGCGTGAGCCCGCTGCTGCTGTTGACCATGATCTCCGGCTCCGGGTCGGCGTCGAGGTTGGCGACCTGGGCGAAGCCTCGCTCGAGGTTCGGGTTCTGGTAGTAGACCGAGCCGTCGTGGTGGTACGCGTTGGCGCCGATCACGATCTCGAGGTCGCCGTCGCCGTCGAGGTCGGCCGCGACCGTGGTGAAGTTCTCGGCGAACCCGTTCTCGGGCAAGGTCACCACCGTCTGACCGTTGTGGTCGATGATCAGCTTGTCCATGCTGATCTCGACGTCGCCGTCGTTGTCGAGGTCGGCGAGGGTGATCGCGCCGCCCTGGCTGTGCGGGATGCCGGTGTTGTTCTGCCACTTGACGGTGCCGTCGTGCTCGAACGCGATCGCGGCCGACGGCCCGCTGAAGCCCGGCCCGGTGGCGGCGACGATCTCGGGCAGCCCGTCGTTGTCGATGTCGCCGATCGCCGGGTTGATCGACCACGTCAGCGCGACCGGGATCATGAAGTGCTGCGTGCCGGTCGCGCCGTCGAGCACGTAGATGTGACCGTCGTTCGGGAACTGGGTCACCATCACGATCACGTCCGGCGTGTCGCACAGGTCGATCTCGCCGTCGCCGTTGTCGTCGGTCAGGTTGGCCACGAGCGGCGTCACCAGCGACTCCTTCTCCAGCCCGGGCCCGTTCCAGCTCCACTGGATGTCGGGCTCGAACGCGTCGGGCGGCGCCTCCATCGTGCAGTCGCCGACCCCGCCCATGTCGTCGTCGGTCGCCTTGCACACGTCGACCGGGTTGCCGGTCGTGTTCGTCGTCGTCTCGGTGTCCTCGCCGACGTCGAACTTGGCCCCCGTGGTCCCGTCGCTCTCGCTGCTCGGCATCGACGTCCCGGTCGTCTCGCTCCCCCCCGTCGTGCTCGTGGTCGACGTCGTCGACGTCGTCGGCTCGCTGGTGGCGCTGTCGGTGCCGGTGCCCTGCTCGGTGTCGGTCCCGGTGGCGGTGTCGCTGCCCCCGGTCGTCGGCATCGTCATCGACGCGCCCGTCATGGTCGCGCCGGTCTGGCTGGCGCCCCCCTGCGTCGCCGTGGTGCCGCCGTCGTCGCCGCAGGCCGCGAGCAAGAGGAACATCGTCACCGGGAGCAAGCGAGTCGAAGTGCGCATCGGCGCGACGATACGCCGGCCCGCAGGCCACGACCAGATGGAATTCACCTGTCCCAAGAGCCATCGTCGCGGATTCGCCCCGCCGCGCGCCCGCGCCCGCGAGCTCGCCCCGCCTGCGCTGGCGAACTCGCGCGCGCGCGTGCCGACAAGCGTGATCCAGCGGCCGGCGACTGGGACGCGATCGCCGAAGCCCTGACCGCCGCGCTGCGACGCGCCGGGCGCAAGACCCGAGCCGTCCTGCCGCCGCTCGGCCCGACCCACGGGTGGCGATCCGCGGACGCGTGAGCGCCGGCCCGTTGCGGCTGTTCGGCGGCGCGCTCGACCTCCGCGCGATGCAGACGCGTCGCGTGCCCGGAGCTGGTTCGACCCTGCCCGGCCTCGCGACCTTCGCCTGCTTCCTCGCCGCGCGCATCGCCCGGCGGTGCCATTCCCACCGCGACGTCCGCCTCGTCCCGCGGGGCTCGTCGAGAGCCTGCCGAGCGCCAGACAAGATTCGGGAGACATGCCCGATAAGACATGCCCTCTCGAGCATGCCCTTACGAACATGCTTTATTCAAGCGGCGCGACCACGTCCGCCTCGATCTCGATCAGCATCGCCGGGTCGATCAGCCGCCGCACCTCGACCATCGTCGTCGTCGGTCGGTGCTCCCCGAAGAATTCGGCGTGGGCGCGCCCGTACTCGGCCCAGCGGTCGATGTCGGTGACGAACATCCGCGTCCGGGCGACCCGCGTGCGGTCGGTCCCGAACGGCCGCAGCGCCCGCTCGATCAGCTCGAGGCAGCGCCGCGCCTGCGCGTACGCGTCGCCCGGCGCGAACACCTTGCCTTCCTCGTCGATCGGCGCCGTGCCGGTCACGAACACCATGTCGCCTGCTCGCAACGCGCGGCAGTAGCCGACCTGCTGCTCCCACGGCGCGCGCGAGTAGACCCGCTCGAAGTCTGTCTGGCTCACGCCGTCACGCTAGCACGGGCGTCCGCGGGCGCGACGACCTCGCCGCCGCACACCCGCCGGCGCACCGTCGTGACCAGCCCCCACAGGCGCCGCGGCGCGCCCTCGATCGCCAGCGCTCGCAGCGTCGGCCGGTGATCGACCAGCACCACCGCGCAGGCCGCAGCCGCGACAGAGAACCACGCCGCGCTGAAGACCGCCCGCCGCCACGGCGACGTCGTCTGCCCGCGGAAGAACGCCGCATGGAACTCGAGGTGGGCCTCCTCGTCGCCGCAGATCTCCCGCAGCGCCTGGCCGATCGGACAGTCATTTTGCAAACGCTCGGCCAGCAGCCCGTAGAAGCTGATGCCGATGACCTCCGCGGCCAGCAGGACCAGCAACTTGAGCCGCAGCCCGAGCAGCCGGCGGCCGCCGACGAACAGGTGGTCGGTCCAGGTCGTGCGGCGCAGCGAACCGCCGAGCGCGCGGACCATGGCCGCCAGGATCCGCGCGTGCCGGCCCTCCTCCTTCACGAACAGCTTCAGCGCCGCGCGGTAGTCGGCGTCGATCCCGGCCAGGCGCGAGCGCTCGACCTCTCGCACGATCCGTCCTTCCCCGCTCTCACCGACCTGGAAGATCGCCAGCGACCGGACGAGCGGCGCGCGCCAGGCCTCCGGCACACCCTCGGCGGCGATCGCCGGCAACGGCCGGCGCGCATTGTCCTCGAAATGTCGTCTCCACGGGCTCCACATGCGAGCGCCTCCTGCGCTCGCTCATACGCCCGCGCCGGGGCCGTCCATGCCGGTCATCCCCGCGAACGGTCGCAACCGCGGCGCGAACGGTCGCGGTCCCGACCGCGACCTCGGCCTCCGCCAACCGCTCGCGCAGCGAACGGTCGTGGCCCCGCGCCCGCGACCGCGACCGCCGCTTCACCCCCCGCTCGCGCAGCGAACGGTCGCGTGCTCGCGACCGCGACCGCCGCTTCACCACTCGCGGCGGTCGCCCGCGCTCACGAGCGCGCGCCGCTCACCACTTGTAAAAACCTTCGCCCGACTTCTTGCCGAGCTTGCCGGCCGCGACCATCTCGCGGAGCAGCGCCGGCGGGCGGAAGTGGTCGCCGTGTTGCAGGTTGGCCGCCAGGTACTCGGCGATGTTGAGGCGCACGTCGAGGCCGACCAGGTCGGTCAGCTTGAGCGGGCCCATCGGGAAGCCGTAGCCGAGGCACATCGCCTTGTCGATGTCCTCCGCCGACGCCACCTGCTCCTCGACCATGCGGATCGCCTCGAGGCCGATCACCAGCCCGAGCCGGCTGGTCGCGAAGCCGGGCGAGTCGCGGACCACGATGCAGTCCTTGCCGAGCTTCGCGCCCCAGGCCTGCACGCTCGCCAGCACCTCGGGCGCGGTCTTTTGCCCGACCACGATCTCGAGCAGCTTCATCACGTGGACCGGGTTGAAGAAGTGCGTCCCGATCACCCGCTCCGGGCCCGGCAGTTCGGCCGCGATCGCCGTCACGCTGAGCGAGCTCGTGTTGGTCGCCAGGACCGCCGTGCTCGCCACGTGCGCCGCCACCTTCGTGAACAGCTCCTGTTTCAGCGCCAGCTTCTCCGGGATCGCCTCGACCACGAGGTCGGCGCCGGTGACGGCCGCCTGGAGGTCGGTCTCGCCGCGCAGGGCCGCCAGCGTGGCCGTCCGCTGGGCCTCGGTGACCTTGCCCTTGGCCACCCCGCCGTCGAGGTTGGCGCGGACCTTCGTCAGACCGGCCTCGACCAGGTCGGCGCGGACGTCGTAGAGGCGGGTCTCGAAGCCGGCGGCGGCGGCGACCTGGGCGATCCCGTGGCCCATGGTGCCGGCGCCGATCACGGCGACCGTGGAGATGGCGGACGCTGTCATGCCGCCCGGTTATAGCCCGACCCTGCCGCCCGCGAGCCCGGCAAACTCCCCGCCCCGCGTGAGGCGCGATTGCCTCCGCCCGTGCCGGCTCGCGGGCGGCGCGAGCCGCTCCGGTCCCGAGGGGGTCCCGGAGGGCCGCGACGGCGGCCGCAGGACCAAATCAAAACGCCGAGGAGAGCATCCTCGGCGTGGTGCGAAGGGAGGGACTCGAACCCTCACAGGTTACCCCACTAGATCCTTAGTCTAGCGCGTCTACCAATTCCGCCACCTTCGCGTGGCTTGCTGGCCTCCCCCCAGGGCTCGCCCAAGGGGAGGCGCTGTGTATCACATGTTCGGCGGGGGAGGCAAGCTCTCCCCGACCACGTGGAGCTTGAGGAGGTTCACGGACTTGTGATCTTTCACCGGGTAACCGAGGGTGATCACGATGCGGTCTCCGCGCGCCAGCATCCCGCGGCTCAGGATGAGCCTGTCGATGTCGACGAAGATGCTGTTGCCATGGGGGCTCGACACCGTGAACAGCACCGGGACCACGCCCCAGTAGACCGCGAGCGCCTGGTAGGTCGCCGGGTTGGGCGTGAAGGCGAAGATCGGGACGCGCGGGCGGTAGTCGCTGACGAGGCGGGCGATCCCGCCGGACACCGTGTACGTCACGATCGCCTTGGTGTCGGGCAGCGACTTGCAGCAGACCACGGCGGCGCGGGCGATCGCGTTGGTCGAGTGGCCGAGGTCGAGGTCGGACGGCTCCCGCCAGTAGCGCTCCTGGCGTTCGATCGAGCGGACGATCTTGTCCATCGTGTGGACGGCCTGCAGCGGGTACGCGCCCGAGGCTGTCTCTCCGGACAGCATCACCGCGTCCGAGCCGTCGAGCACCGCGTTGGCGACGTCGGACGCCTCGGCGCGGGTCGGCCGCGGGTTGCGGATCATCGAGTCGAGCATCTGCGTCGCCGTGATCACCAGCTTGCCGACGCGGTTGGCCAGCTCGATGCCCTGCTTCTGGATCACCGGCACCTCCTCGGGCCCGATCTCCACCCCGAGGTCGCCGCGGGCGATCATGATCCCGTTCGACACCTCGAGGATCGACTTCAGGTTGGTCACCGCCTCGGGCTTCTCGATCTTGGCCACGATCGGCACCACCCGCCCGAACTCCTCCATCATCGTCCGCACCGCCAGCACGTCCTCCGGCTGGCGCACGAACGAGATCGCCACCAGGTCGACGCCGAGCTCGAGCGCGAACCGCAGGTCCTCCTTGTCCTTCTCCGTCATCGACGGCAGCGACAGGTGGACCCCCGGCAGGTTGACGCCCTTGCGCGACGTCAGCATCCCGCCGGTCACCACCGACGTCTTGATGTCGGCCCCCTCGACGCCGGTCACGCGCAGCTCGAGCGCCCCGTCGTCCATCAGGATGCGGTCGCCCGGCTTCACCTCGCCGGCCAGGTGCGGGTAGTCGACCGTCACGCGGCCCGGCTCGACCTTGCTCTCGGGGTCGACGCTGAGGATGAACTCGTCGTTGACCTTGAGCTCGAACCCGGGCGCGGGGATCTTGCCGACGCGGATCTTCGGCCCCTGCAGGTCGGCGAGCACCGCCACCGCGATGTCGCGCGCCGACGCCTCGCTGCGGATCGTCTGGAACACCCGCGTGTGGTCCTCGTACGACCCGTGCGAGAAGTTGAGGCGGGCGACGTTCATGCCGGCCGAGATGAGCGCGCCGATCTGGTCCTGGCTCGAGGGACCGATCGTGCAGACGATCTTGGCGCGACGAAGAGGCGGAAGCGACATGGCGCGCATCATGCCATGACGCCCCCGCCTCGCCACATCCCGCCCGGGTCACGCGCTTGCCACGGCGCACACCTCCGGCCGCGCGCCGCGCGCGTCCGCTCGCGGGCCCGCCAGAGCTCGCCAGCCTCGCAATTCGCCTGCCCGCTTCACCGCGCGACGCCTGCGAACGCGCCTCCACGACTTGTCCCGGAGTGCGCCGATCTGCGGCGAGCCGACGGTCCGCGCACCAGCGCGAGTCGAGCGACCCGAGGTCGACCGGGGTGCCGTGATGCAGCCGCGCTTCGGATTCGCCGGGTCGACGACGACCTCGCACGGGGCCTTGGCGATCAGCAGCGACCGCAGCATCTCCGGCACCACGATGTCGGCGTCGAGCTGCGCCTCGCTGGTCTTGCTCGGCCTCGGCGGCCGGTCCTGCGCGAGGAGGCCGATCAGCAGCAGAGGAACAGCTCGAATCCGAAGAACACGGCGACCACGTCGAACACGCGCCGAATGTAGTCGTTCGCGGACGCGACATGGCCGCACGTCAGGCTCGAGCACGCTCGCGCACGGGGCCTCGATCGGGGCCGCGAGGCTTCCGGCTTGTACACCCGCTCCCCCGCGCGGCCACAGCCCGCGCCTGGTAGGTTCGCTCTCGCCTTACGGAGGCCGTCATGCGCAATTACGTCTCGCTGGTCCTGCTCGCGCCGCTGTGTCTCGCCGCTTGCTCCGACGGCAAGGATCCGCTCGATGGCCTCACCGCGGTCCCGAGCACCGACGGGCCCGGCACCGCCTCGATGAACGGCACCGGCAACGACTCCGCCACCACCTCGGACGGCGACCCGCCCGATCCGACCGGCACCAGCGCCACCACCACCGGGGCCGATCCGTCGGCCGGGCCGACCGGCGATCCCTCAGCCGGGCCGACCGGCGATCCGAGCTCGGCCACCAGCACCACCGGCGACCCGGGCGACCCGTACGAGCAGGCCCGGCAGCTCTGCGTCGACATCATCAACATGTACCGGGGCACGCTGGGGCTGCCGCCGTACCAGCGGTGGACCGACGCCGAGAGCTGCTCCGACGCCGAGGCCGCGGCCGACGGCCAGAGCGGCACCCCCCACGGCGCCTTCGGCATGTGCGGCGAGTTCGCCCAGAACGAGTGCCCTGGCTGGCCGAGCCCGGCGGAGCGGTCGCTGCCGGGCTGTCTCGAGCAGATGTGGGCCGAGGGTCCGGGCGAGGACTTCCAGATGCACGGGCACTACCTCAACATGTCGAGCGAGCAGTACACCATGGTCGCCTGCGGCTTCGCCGACGTCGGCGGCGGCAACCTGTGGATGGTGCAGAACTTCAAGTGAGGGGGGCTCGGCGCGGCGGGGGCAGCGACCTGCGACTTCACCTTCGTGGTCGCCGCGTTGTGATCGACGTCGCAGTCGCGCTAGACTGGGCCTGATGCGCGAGCTGTTCGCCGTGGCCCTGCCCGGGCTGGAGCCGCTGGTCGCCGCCGAGCTCGACGGGCTCGGCCTCGGCCCCGGGCGGGTCGTGCCCGGCGGCGTCGGCTTCCGCGGCGACTGGGCGGCGCTGGTCGCGGCCAACCTGCACTTACGGACAGCCACGCGCGTGCTCGTGCGCCTGGCCGAGTTCCCCGCCGTCAACTTCCCGGTGCTGTCGAAGCGGTTGGTCGACATCCCGTGGGAGGACCTGTTTCCGCCGCACGCGCCGGTCCGCCTGGCGGTGCGCGCCACCGCCCACAAGTCGCGCCTCTACCACACCGGCGCGATCGCCGAGCGCGTCCACCTCGCCGTCGCCGCGCGCCTCGGCAGCCACGTCGAGCTCGCGCACCCGCACGACGACGGCGAAGATGGCCCCGAGGCCAGCTCCTCGCATTCCACCGTGCTGCTGGTGGTCCGCCTCGAGCGCGACCGCTGCACCGTCAGCGTCGACAGCTCCGGCGACCCGCTGCACCGCCGCGGCTACCGGCTCGCCACCGCCAAGGCCCCGCTGCGGCCGACCCTCGCCGCCGCCTTGCTCGCCGCCGCCGACTGGCGCCCCGGCGAGCCGCTGCTCGACCCCTTTTGCGGCTCCGGCACGATCGCCATCGAGGCCGCCCTCATCGCCCACGGCAGGCCCGCGGGGGCCCTGCGCGACTTCTCGTGCGCCCGCTGGCCGGCGCTCGCCGCCGCCTACCCGGCCCTGCGCAAGGCCGCGGCGAACCTGTCTCGAGAGCCATGTCCCTACGCGCCGATCGTCGCCAGCGATCGCGACGAGGGCGCGGTCGCGGCGGCGCGCGCCAACGCCCAGCGGGCCGGGGTCGACGGCGCGATCGCCTTCTCCGTGCGCCCGTTCGCCGCCTGCGAGCCGTTCAGCGCGCGCGGCCTGCTGCTGACCAACCCGCCCTACGGCGTGCGGGTCGGCCGCGCCCGGACCTTGCGCGACCTCTACGCGCACATCGGGCACGTCCTCCGGGACAGGTTCCCCGCCTGGCGCACCGCCCTGTTGTGCCCGCCCGACCTGCGGGTCACCGTCGGCGTCCCGCTGCAGCCGGTGCTGAGCACGAAGACGGGCGGGCTCGCGGTCGAGCTCGCGCTGGCGGAGCAGGCGCGCGCCGACGTCCGATCGCGCGGGTGAGGCTCGCGGCGCGCGTGGTACCCTCGGCGGGTGTTCACGCTGCACGCCTTTCACCCGACGCGCGGGCACTGGAACGAGACCGACCTCGGGGCCGTCTCGCGGCTGTTGGCGGAGCCCGACGTCACGATCTGGCTCGACCTCCAGGACCCGACCGACGAGGAGGCGCGCGTGCTCTCGGAGGTGTTCCACTTCCACCCGCTGGCCATCGAGGACATGCTCCACGACTACGGCCACCCCAAGCTCGACGTCTACGACGACTACGTGTTTTTGATCGTCCACGGCGTCGACTTCCACAGCCTCGACCTCGACAACGGCTTCGTCGTCAACACCCTCGAGCTCGACATCTTCGCCGGCCCGCGTTACGTCGTCACCCACCACTCGGACAATCCCCTGCGGTCGGTCAGCGAGCTCCACCGCGACGTGTGCGACCCCTGTCATCGCCCGTGGATCTCCGTGCGCGTGCTGCACCGTCTGCTCGACCGGCTCGTCGACAATTACCTGCCGGTCATGGACAAGATCGGCGCCCGGCTGGACGTGCTCGAGGACCTCATCATCCACCGGCCCGAGCCGGAGCACCTCGAGCTCGTGCTCGACGCCAAGAAGACCATCAACCGCCTGCGCCGGATCACCGGTCACCAGCGACTGATCTTGGAGTCGCTCGCGCGCGGTCACATCGACCTGATCCCGCGCGAGAGCATCGCCTTCTTCCGCGACATCTACGACCACTTCGTGCGCGTCGCCGACATCTCTGAGGCCAACCGCGAGGGCGTGCAGGCGGCGGTCGAGGCCTATCTGTCGGTCTCGGCCAACAAGACCAACGAGATCATGAAGGTCCTGACGCAGATCTCGACCGTCATGCTGCCCCTGACCTTCATCGCCGGCATTTACGGCATGAACTTCGACATCATGCCGGAGCTGCGGTGGACCTTCGGTTACCCGTTCGCCCTGGGCTTGATGGCGGTCACCGCCGCCGGCCTCATCCTCTGGTTCCGGCGGCGGCACTGGCTGTGACGCCGCACTGCAGCGCCCGGTGGTCATGCGGCCGGCCGGACCGCGGCGATGTTGATCTCGCGGGCCCGCCGGTGGTACATGACGTGAAGGAGGGCCTGATATGGTCTTCGAGCCGCGTCTCCGTGAACTGACCCGAACGGCGCTGACTCTCGTATTGGCCGGGGGGCGCGGCAGCCGCCTCTCCGCGCTGACCGATCGTCGGGCCAAGCCGGCCGTCTATTTCGGCGGCAAGTTCCGCATCATCGACTTCGCGCTGTCGAACGCGATCAACTCGGGTTTCCGCAAGATCTCCGTGCTGACGCAGTACAAGTCGCACAGCCTCCTGCGCCACCTGCAGCGCGGCTGGAGCTTCCTGCGCGGCGAGATGGACGAGTTCGTCGACCTCTTGCCGGCCCAGCAGCGGCTCAACGAGGAGAACTGGTACCGCGGCACGGCCGACGCCGTGTGGCAGAACCTCGACATCTTCCAGAGCCTGCGGCCGTCGCACGTCATCATCCTCGCCGGCGACCACATCTACAAGATGGACTACGGCAAGATGCTGTGGCAGCACGTGACCCGCGGCGCCGACGTGACCGTCGCCTGCTTCGAGGTCCCGCGCAAGGAGGCGAGCGCGTTCGGGGTCATGGCGGTCGACCCGAGCGGGCGGGTGGTGCGGTTCGTCGAGAAGCCTGCCGACCCGCCGCACATCCCGGGCAACCCGGAGCTGTCGCTGGCGAGCATGGGCATCTACGTGTTCAACGGCAACTTCCTGTTCGAGCAGCTGCGCCGCGACGCCGAGGATCCGAACTCGAACCACGACTTCGGCAAGGACATCATCCCTTATCTCGTGCAGGGGCGGGCCAGCGTGTTCGCCCACCGCTTCCAGGAGAGCTGCGTCGTCACCGAGGCCGGCGGCACGCCCTATTGGCGCGACGTCGGCACCGTCGACGCCTACTGGGAGGCCAACATCGACCTCACCAACATCATCCCGCCGCTCGACCTCTACGACCCGCAGTGGCGGATCTGGACGTACCAGGAGCAGCTCCCGCCGGCCAAGTTCGTCCACGACGAGGACAACCGGCGCGGCATGTGTCTCGGCAGCATGGTCTCGGGCGGGTGCATCATCTCCGGCTCGCTCGTGCGGCGGAGCCTGCTGTTCTCGAACGTCCGCTGCAACTCCTACTCGAAGCTCGAGGGCGCGGTGGTCTTGCCCGACGTGGTGATCAACCGCAGCGCGCGGCTGACCAAGGTCGTCGTCGACCGCGGCGTCGAGATCCCCGAGGGCCTGGTGGTCGGCGAGGACCCGCAAGAGGACGCGCGCCGGTTCTTCCGCACCAGCGGCGGCGTCACCCTGATCACGCGTGAGATGATCGACCGCCTCTAGCGAGTGCCCCGCATGCGCGTCCTGTTCGTCGCCTCCGAAGTTTATCCCCTGGTCAAGACCGGCGGCCTGGCCGACGTCGTCGGCGCCTTGCCGATCGCGCTCGCCGAGCTCGGCGTCGACGTCCGCGTCCTCGTGCCCGGCTACCCCAAGGTGCTCGCCGGCCTGCACGCGCGCGGCCGCGAGGTCGAGCTGCACGGCCTCGTCGGCGGCGGCCCGGCCAAGCTGATGTACGGCCGGGTCGGTCGGCTCGAGCTGCTCGTGCTCGACGCGCCCCACCTGTACAATCGGCCAGGTAACCCCTACGTCGACCAGCACGGGCGCGACTTCGGCGACAACCACCTGCGCTTCGGCGCCCTGTGCCACGCCGCGGCCTGGCTCGCCGGGCCCGAGGGCGGCGACCGCTGGCGGCCCGAGCTGATCCACGGCCACGACTGGCAGTCGGGCCTGGCCCCGGCCTACGTCGCCTTGATGCCGCCGCAGCAGCGCGTGGCGACGATCACCACCATCCACAACCTCGCCTACCAGGGCGTCTTCCGGGCCGACACCATGGGCGCGCTGCGCTTGCCCGGCTGGATGCTCGACATCCACGGCCTCGAGTTCCACGGCCACCTCGGCTTCCTCAAGGCCGGCCTCTGGTACAGCGACAAGATCACCACCGTCAGCCCGACCTACGCCGGGCAGATCCAGACCGAGACCTACGGCCACGGCCTGCACGGCCTGTTGCGGCGGCGCGACGCCGACCTCTACGGGATCCTCAACGGCATCGACACCGACGTCTGGAACCCCGCCACCGACCCGCACCTGCCCGCGCCGTACAACGCCGACGACCTCACGGGCAAGCGGATCGGCAAGCGCGCGCTGCAGCTGGAATTGGGGCTTCACCCCGATCCCGACGCGCCCTTGTTCGTGGTCGTCAGCCGGCTCGTGACCATGAAGGGGCTCGACCTGCTGCTCAGCGCCGGACGGTCGATCCTCGAGCGCGGCGGCCAGCTCGCCGTCCTCGGCTCCGGCGAGGAGCGCCTGGTCGACGGCTTCCAGCAGGCCGCCCGCCTGAACCCCGGCCGCGTCGCCTACCGCGGCGGCTACGACGAGCCGCTCGCCCACCGCATGCAGGCGGGCGGCGACGCCATCATCATCCCCTCGCGCACCGAGCCGTGCGGCCTCACCCAGATGTACGGCCTGCGCTACGGCACCGTCCCGGTCGTGCGCCGCACCGGCGGTCTGGCCGACAGCGTCGTCGACACCACCCCCGACACCCTGAGCGCCGGCCTCGCCACCGGCGTCCTCTTCAACGACATCGACGCCTCCGCGCTCGCCTGGGCCCTCGGCCGCACGATCGCGCTCTACCACAACCGCCCGGTGTGGCAGCAGATCGTCCGCCGCGGCATGCAGGAAGACTTCAGCTGGCGCCGCAGCGCCGCCCGCTACCTCGACCTCTACCGCCGCGCCCTGGGCTACTGAGCGCGCTGCAGCTCCTGTCCCTCGGGGCATGTCCGTCCGAGCATGCCCGTTCGGACCTGCTTGTTTGGGCATGTTTGTGCGGACATGCCCCGCGAGCACGTGCGTCCGCGCGACCCCGAGGTCGGCGGCGCCCACGGCGCTGCTGCGCCCGCCTCGATCCTGCGCTACCCTGCGCGCGTGGCGGAGCTCCAGCTCGACCCCGAGGCGCTGCAGGCCCTCATCGACGCGCGCATGCCGTTCGGCAAGTACCAGGGCGTCGCGCTGCTCGACCTGCCCGAGCCGTACCTGGTGTGGTTCTCGCGCCAGGGCTTCCCGCCGGGCAAGCTCGGCCGGCAGCTCGCGTTGACCCTCGAGATCAAGACCAACGGCCTCGAGAAGCTGCTACGGCCGCTGCGCTGACACCCCGGCCCATCGCGCCGACTTGATCGCGCTGCTCCAGCGGCTGCCCGGCGACGCGGCCGAGCAGCTGCTCGTCGAGTGGTTCGACGACTCCTTCCGCGACCACCACGCGGCCGTGCTGCGCGCGCTCGCAGAGCGAGGCTCCAAGGTCCCCGGCGCGCTCCTCGAGCGCGTCCTCGCGTCCGCGACCGACATGCTCGCGGTCTCGCCCAGGCGCAAGGTCTCGCAGCGAGCCGCCGAGCAAGCGCGCCGCGATTTCGAGGTCGTCCTCGAAGCGGTCGGTTGCCTCGGCGATCCCCGGCTCGCGCCGGTCGTCGCCCGTCACCTCGACGCATCCCCCTACGCGGCCGCGCTCGCGCTCGGCCGCCTCGGCGCGCGCGATCACGTGGCGACGCTTCTGGCCCGCTTGCCGGACGTCCCGGTCAAGGCGCAGTGCGCCATCGTGGCCGCGCTCGAGCTGCTCGGCGATCCCGCAGCCGCGCCGGGCTTGCTCGAGTGGCTGCGCACGGCGCCCGACGAGGTCGTCTACGAGTTCCACCACGGTCTCGGCCTGCTCGTCGGCTGGGAGCCGCTGCTGCCGCTGTACCCCGAGAGCCTCGCGCAAGCGAGCGCGAACATCCGCGGCGGCTGGGCCGACTTCGAGCTCACGCGGCCCCGACCCGCCCCGCGCCTCGAGCAGGTCACGACCTCTGGTCCGCACCAGCTCCGCTTCAACGTGGTGAACGGCCTCGGGGTCGCGCGCGTGCGCTTCGACCCGCCGGCGCCCTTCTCGTCGTGGCTGCGCTGGGACGTGGCGCTGACGATCGCCGGCCGGCCCGTCTACCAGCTCGGCTCGTACTGCGACACCTGCGAGGCCCACATGCGCCTCGCCGGCTGGCCCCCCGAGCGCGCGGCCGTCGTCGCCGGTGCGGTCCGCGACGCCCTCGCCGCCGTCCCGGTGCTGTCGCTCGACTGGCTCACGGCGATGTCGCCGCTGCTCACGACCCTCCGGACCGGTCACTGGCTCGCCGTGCGCGGCGAGTTCGACGTCGAGCGGGTCACCGCTCCCGAGCGGTCGTGGTGGTCACGGCGGGAGTCGTATCGAAGCGCCGAGGATCCCGACACCGTCGAGGTCGGGTGGCCGTGGCCCGACACCGAACATTTTCAAGTCCGCGAGCCGCTGTCGACCGAACCGCCGACGTTCGGCGTGCTCATGCCCACCCAGCCGCTCGCCGCGCTCGACGAGGCGACCGTCGCCGCTTACGAGCAGGCGATCCGCGCCGGCGCCCGACCCGCGTGCCTCCTGCTCGCCTGGCTCGATCGCCGCACGCTGCGCGGCGAGTGCGACGAGCAGCTCCTCATCGCGGTGGTGCTCGACGGCCACCACAAGCTCGCGGCCTACGCCCGCTGCGGCGTCCCGGCGCCGGCCGTCCTCCTCTGCCGGCTCGAGGACACCTGGGGCCCGCCGGGCGAGCGCGAGCGGTGGCTGCTACGGGCCCTGGGATCGAGGTGACCGAAACGCCATGGTCTATCGACCATGCCCCTTCGCACATGCCCGATCAAGCATGTCCTGAATTCACGCGACCGCCCGGGCGTGCAAGATCTCCCGCCACTTGCGGGCGCTCATCGCCACGATCGCCAGCACGCAGGCGAGCAGCGTCCCGGTCACCGCCGTGTTGACCACCCCCATCGTCGCGGTCGCCGGGTCGCGGGTCATCGGCACGTAGACTTCCGCCAGGGAGCGGAAGCCGGCCGTCAGCGTCGTCGTACCGACGAACAGCAGCGGCCCGAGCGTCACCCACGCGTAGGCCGGGCGGCGGCCCTCCTTGAGCACGATCGTCGTCCCGACCGCCAGCGCCACCGACGCCAGCAGCTGATTGGCGATGCCGAACATCGGCCAGATCGTGGCGATCGATCCGGTCAGGATGAAGTAGCTCCACCCGGCCACGATCACCAGCGACGACAGCACCGCCCCCGGGACCCACGACGGGTCGCCGAGCTTGCGGGAAAACCGCCCCAAGAACTCCTGCAGCAGGAACCGGCCCACCCGCGTCCCCGTGTCGATCGTCGTCAGGATGAACAACGCCTCGAACATGATCGCGAAGTGGTACCAATAGTCGAGCAGCGTGCGCATGCCGGGCAGGCCGGAGAACACCCGCGCCATCCCGACCGCCAGCGACACCGCTCCGCCCGTGCGCGCCGCGATCACCTCGTCGGTCGCCTCGGCCAGCGTCGGCAGGTCCTCGACCTTGACCCCGAGGCGCTTGAAGTCGGCGGCGCTCAGCTCCGACGCGTGGACCGAGCCCGGGTCGGCGTGGTAGCCGAGCGCTGCGAGTGACCCATTGGACAGGCGCAGCACCTCCGACAGCTTGAGCGTCTTGTCGGCCGCCGTCGTCGCCGACTGCCCCTCGGCAAGACCGAGCCGCCGCCGATCGTCCGCCGTCATCACCGGGTCGAGCGCCGCCAGGGCCTCGCGCGACGGCGCCAGCCCGCCCTTCGCGTCGGCGACCACCGCGATCTTCGGGTCGGTGTTGATCGCGAAGTAGTCCGCGGGCGGCAGCGCGGTGGCGGCCAGCAGCGCGGTGATGCCGACCAGCCCCTCCATCAGCATCGCCCCGTAGCCGATCGGGCGGATGTCGGACTCCTTGTCGATCATCTTCGGCGTGGTGCCCGAGGCGATCAGCGCGTGGAAGCCCGAGATCGCCCCGCAGGCGATCGTGATGAACACGAACGGGAACAGCGAGCCGCGGACCACCGCCGGGAACACCTCGCCGTCGACCGCGATCGTCCCGGCCCCGACCGCGTTGACGAGCGGCATCTCGATCACCGGGTTGACCAGCACGATCCCCAGCACCAGGAGCGCGATCGTCCCGATCTTCATGTACGACGAGAGGTAATCGCGCGGGCACAGCAGCATCCACACCGGCAGCACGCTGGCGACGAACCCGTAGGCGGCGATCAGCAGCGTGATCGTCGTCTCGGACAGTTGCAGCAGCTGCCCGAGGCTCGAGTCCTGGACCTGCTTGCCGAACACCACGCACAGTAATAATAATAGCACCCCGACCGCGGTCGCCTCGCGGACCCCTTGCGAGCTGCCGCCGCGGACCTTGTAGATGAACAGGCCCATCGCCAGCGCGATCGGGATCGACGCGCCGATGGTGAACACGCCCCAGGCGCTCTCGGCCAGGGCGCCGACGACCACGCGGCCGAGGCCGGCGAGGGCGATGACGACGATGAACAGGATCGCCACGCCGGCGACCGCGCCGACCCCGGGGCCGAGCTCGTCGCGGGCGATCTCGGCGAGCGAGCGGCCGCCGCGGCGGACCGACGCCGTCAGCATCACCAGGTCGTGGACCGCCCCGCCGAGGACCACGCCGATCAAGATCCACGAGTACCCGGGCAGAAAGCCGAACTGAGCCGCGAGCACCGGCCCGACCAGCGGGCCGGCGCCGGTGATCGCCGCGAAGTGGTGGCCGAACAGCACCCAGCGCGACGTCGGGTGGTAGTTCTGGCCGTCGTTGCGCTCGTGGGCCGGCGTGCGGCGGGCGTCGTCGAGGGCCAGCACCTTGGCCGCCAGGAACGCCGAGTAGTAGCGGTAGGCGATCGCCAGCACCGCCAGAGCCAGGATCATGAACCACAGCGCGTGCATGGACGGGGCGACAGGCTACCACGCCCGCGCCCTCGCGGCGCCGGCGGGCCCGGACGCCCGGGCCAGCGCCCTCAGGCGCCGCGTTTTTGTGCCGAGGCCAGCGCGTGGGCCACCCCGGCCTTGAGGTCGCCGAGCACGGTGACCTGGCCGAAGTCGACGCCGAGGCGCACGATCGCCTGCGCCACCGCCGGGCCGACGCCGGTCACCACGGCCGCCGCGCCGAGCAGGCGCACGCCCGCGGCCGCCCTGGCGAGCGCCTCGATCGCCGTGGTGTCCATGCGGCGCACGCCGGTGACGTCGAGGATCGCCGTGTGGGCGCGGTGCTGCGTCACCCCGGCGAGCAGGGTGTCAATCATCTGCGTCGCCCGCTGGGCGTCGAGCTTGCCGATCAGCGGCATCACCAGCACGCCGTCGGCCACCGGCAGGAGCGGCGTCGCCATCTCGAGCGTCGCCTCGAGCTGCGCCTGCGCCTCGGCGTCCTCGGCCAGCTTCTTGGCGGTCACGTCTTCGAACCACCCGATCACCCCGATGATCGCCCCGCTCGGGTCGCGCAGCGGGATGCGGTGGCGATCGATCCACACCGTGCCGCCGTTCTCGCTGGGGAACGCCAGGCGCACGTAGAGCCGCTGCTCGCCCGACTCGATCACGTCGAGGTCGTCGGCGCGGTACTCGGCGGCGTTGTCTCGCCACCACAGGTCCGTGTCGCTGAGCCCCACCAGGTCCTGCGGGGAGGACAGGCCGCACAGCTTCGCCATCGCCTGATTGCCGCCGAGGTATCGCGAGTCGCGATCCTTCCAGAACATCGCCCACGGCATCGAGTCGGCCACCGCCTGGAACAGCGCCAGTCGCCCATCGAGATCGGGACCTTGAGTCATGCGCGGCGACCGTATCACGCCGCAAAACGTCGTAAAGGGGTCCTCAGACCGCGCGTGCCGCCGACGTGGACACCTGCGCCACCGGGAACGCGTGCTCCAGCGCGGCGAGGTCGTCGCTCGAGAGCGTCAGCGCTCCAGCCGCCGCGCTGTCGATCGCGCTGGTGATCTTGCTCGCCCCCGGGATCGGGATGATCACCGGTGAGCGGGCCAGGAGCCACGCGAGCGCGATCTGGAACGGGGACACGCCGTGGTCGGCGGCGACGCGGCGGAGCGTCGGATCGTCGGCCACGCGGTGCTTGCCGCGGGAGCCGCCGACCGGGCTGTAGGCGAGGTAGGCGATCTTCTCCGCCTCGCACAGCGAGATCACCCCGTTGCTGAAGTCGCGGCGGTCGAGCACGCCGCAGCGGTTCTGCACGCTGACGATCGGCGCCACTTGCTGGGCGCGGCGGATCTGCGCGGCTGTCACGTTGGACAGGCCGATGTGCATGATCTTGCCGGCGCGGCGCAGCTCGGCGAGCGCCCCGACGCTGTCTTCGAGCGGGACCACGTCGTCGACCGCGTGCAGCTGATACAGCGTGATCGCCGGGACCTTGAGCGCCTTGAGGCTGGCTTCGCAGGCGGCCTTGAGGCGGCGGGGGTGGGCGTCGGTGACCCATGCGCCGCCGGGTCGAGTCAGCCCGCCCTTGGTCGCCACCACCACCGACTCCGGGTCTTGCCACTGCTCGAGCGCCGCCGCGATCAGCTTCTCGTTGTGGCCGATCTCGGCCTGGTCGAGGCAGTACACGTCGGCGGTGTCGATCAGCGTCACGCCGGCGCGCAGCGACGCGTGGATCACCTTGATCGCCTCCGACTTGGCCGGCCTGCCTTCGAGCGAGAGCGGCATGCCGCCGAGGCCGATGCAGGACACTTGGAGACCGGTGGAGCCGAGCGGTCGGAGGTTCATGGGGTGCGTCCTCGCGGGTGCGAACCGACCACTTAGCACAGAACCTAGAACATCGGACACGGGCACTTCTGCCCGCGTCCGTGGCCACTGCGCGTTCTCGCACGGGCGCGCGCCGCCGCGTGTCCACCGCCGGTGAAACCAGTGAAGCGGACTTCATCTCACCGGGGGTTTCGCGGTCGTCGATCGAAGGACGCGCGTCGTGTTGCGAGCGCGTCATCCAGGCGACGCGCGCCCGTGCGCCGCGCGTCGCGTCGCTGCGACACCGCCCCCACGCGCGCGGGCTCGTGGTATGGCGGACACCATGGTCTGGACAACTCGCAGCTTGCTTACTCTTGGTGTCGCGCTCCCACTCGCCGCCTGCAGCGACGACGGCGGCCGTCTCGACTCGGCCTCGGCCACGCAGCCGACCGGCAACCCGACGGTCAACCCGTCGACGACCGCGAGCACCACCGACACGCCGACGAGCACCGGCACCTCGACCGACGCCGGCACCGTCGGCGACAGCGACAGCACCGGGACCACCGACGGGGTCGACTCGATCACCACCCTGCCGACCTCGACCACCACCACGATCGGCTCGACCACCGACGGCCCGGACACCACCTCCACCGGCGAAGGTCCCTGTCCCGAAGACCAGATCGAGTGTGACGGCAACACCGCCAAGGTGTGCGACGGCATGGGCGGCTTCAAGTCGGAGACCCCGTGCGCGATGGCCTGCGCCGAGCCGCTCGGCTGCGTCGTTTGCGTGCCGGGCTCGACCCAGTGCGTCGGTCAGGTCTCGCAGGTGTGCCTGCCGGACGGCAGCGGCTGGGAGGACCAGCTCGAGTGCGACCCGGTGCAGGGCCTCGCGTGCGACCCCGGCAGCGGCCAGTGCCTGGGCGCCTGCGCCGACCTCGGCCTGTCGTACATCGGCTGCGACTACTACCCGACCGCGCTGCAGCAGCTCGACGGCTTCATGGGCAACCCGTACGCCGTCGGCGTCGCCAACACCACCGCGAGCCCGGCCAGCATCACCGTCACGCGCGGGGCCAACACCGTGGTCATGGACACCGTCCCGGCCAACAGCGTCAAGATCATCCAGCTGCCGTGGGTCTCCGAGCTCTCGACCGGCACCGGGCCCACCGTCCACGTGGCCGACGGCGCCTACCGCCTGCGCTCGACCCAGCCGGTCACGGTCTATCAGTTCAACCCGCTCAACGCCGACGTCACCAACGACGCCTCGCTGCTCCTGCCGGTCAACACCTGGACCGGCAACTATCTGGTCGCCTCGTGGCCGTTCTGGAACGGCTTCGGCTACGGCGGCTTCTACGCCGTCACCGCGCGCTACGACAACACCACCGTCACCCTCAAGGCCCCGAAGGGCGGCACGCCGACCCAGGCCGGCGGCGGCGTCGACGGCCAGGGCAACGGCGTCGTCGTGCTCAACGAGGGCGACGTCCTTCAGGTCGCCTCGGCCAGCGGCGGCGACGAGACCGGCGCGATCGTCACCGCCGACAAGCCGGTGCAGGTGTTCGGCGGCCACGAGTGCACGCAGGTCCCGATCGGCATCACCGCCTGCGATCACCTCGAGGAGTCGATGTTCCCGATCGAGGCGCTGGCCAAGGAGTACATCGTCGTCCCGCCGTCCCAGGCCGGCGGCAACGCCGAGAAGGCGGTCATCGTCCGCATCATCGCCTCCGAGGCCAACACCACCCTCACCTTCGACCCCGACCAGCCGGTGGCCAAGGTCCTCGCCAACGCCGGCGACTTCGTCGAGATCCCGACCACCGTCGCCAAGTTCGTCGTCTCCGCCGACAAGAAGATCCTCGTCGCCGAGTACATGGTCGGCCAGGACGCCGGCTACGGCACCTCCGACCCGGCCATGGTCCTCGCGGTGCCGACGGCCCAGTTCCGCTCGAACTACCTGATGTACGCCCAGCCCGGCTGGAGCGCCAACTTCGTCGACATCCTCGCGCCCACCGGCGCGAGCGTCCAGGTCGACGGCGCCGCCGTCGGCAACTTCACCGCCATCGGCGCCACCGGCTTCAGCCTCGCCCACGTCCCGCTCAACAACGGCACCGGCGGCAGCCACAGCGTCACCGCCGACCAGAAGGTCGGCATCAGCGTGTACGGGGTGCTCAACTACGGCAGCTACTGGTACCCCGGCGGCCTCGACCTCGACGTCATCCCGCAGTGACCGGATGTCGCATGGGACATGTCGCCATCGACATGTCCCATGCGACTCACACCCCGCGCCGCTCGAGCGCTTGGAACAGATCCGCGAGGAACTGCACCTCGTCGGTGGTCGCGTGCAGGTCGCGGCCGAGCGTCAGCGCGGCCACCGAGATCAGCATCGCCACCACCTTCGAGCGGACCAGGTACTCGACGTGGTCGAACGCGTCGTTGCGCTGCTTGCCCCACCGCTTGAGCTCGTCGCGCGCGGCCGGCTCGTAGCCGGTCATCTCGGCCCACTCGTGGAACACCGTCAGGCGGCCGAGGCTCATCTCGCGCTCGGCCCGGCCGGTGTAGAATTGCAGCGCCGCGAGCGTCGCCTGGCCCTTGAGCCTGGTGATGAGGAACCGCTCGGCCGGGCGCCACAGCAGCAGCTCGGTGCCGTCTACCTGATAGACGTCCGCGTCTGCATCGTTCCAGGCGAAGGCCACCTCCGCAGATGTGCCCGAAACCCCTGGCGGTGGGAAGTGCGCAAACGGCGGGCGAACATTATCGCCCGCCGCGTCGGGCCGCGGCGCGCGTTCACGGCGGCGCCGCGGCGGTGAGCTCCACCGTCACCCCGCGGGCCAGCCCGAGGCGCAGCGTCGTGCCGACCGGCACGCGCGTCAGCTGCTCGTACAGGTAGCGCCGTTCGCCGGTCACGTCCTCGCCGTCGACGCTGACGATCACGTCGCCCGCTTGCAGGCCGGCCGCCGCCGCCGGCGAACCGGGCCGCACCAGCGCGACCTCGAACTTGCGCTGCGCCGGGTCGGCCGCCGGCGCCCCGAGCTTGATCGCGTAGCCGAGGTCCCCGCTCGCCTCGCCGGCCTTGAGCCGCTGCTTGGCGACCCGGATCGGCGGCAGCTCGACCTCGGGTCCCCCGGCGATCGTGGTCGTCATCGCCGTCTGGCTGTACTCCACCGCCGCGTTGCGCGGCGCCGCGATCAGCACCGTCACCAGCCCGACCGGCGCCCCCTCGACCTCGAAGCGACCCTGGGCGTCGGTGCGCGGCGCGTCGCTGTCGCCGAACGAGTACCCGCGGCCCTGGCTGACCCGCACCGCCGCGCCGACCACCGGCGCCCCCTCGAGATCGACCACCGTCCCGCGCAGCTTGACCTTCGCCGCCAGCTCGATCTGCAGCCCGGCCCGCTCCTCACCTGACCCGAGAGACACCTCGGTGTCCTGCGTGCCCTCCGGCGCGCTGATCGACAGCTTGTAGTTGCCCGGCGGCAGCTCGCCGAAGCTCCACGCGCCACCTGTCCGAAAGAACCGGTCGGTGCGCTGGTAGCCGGTGGTCGGGTCGCTCAGCGTCGCCGAGAACTCCTGCGGCGTGCCGCCGCCCTTGACCGCCACCGTCCCGGCGAGCCGGCCCGTCGGCGCGATCGTCAGCGTCACCTCGGCGCCGAGCGCCACGTGCTCGACGGTCGTCTCTCCGCCGCCGCGGCGGAACGCGCGGACCGTGTACTTGCCGGGGAACAGCTCCTCGATGGCGAAGCGGCCCTCGGGGTCGGTCAGGTGCGGCCGGTCGTTCAGCGCGAAGAACCGCGGCAGCGCCCCGCCGGGCCCCCGCGCGCTCTCCGACTCGCGCGTCGCCTCGACGAACGCGTCGCCGACCGGCCCGCCGCCCTCGTCGCGCACGACCCCGACGATCTTCCCGTTGCCGGTCTCGACCACCAGCTCGACCGTCGCCACCGCGTCGGCCTCGACCGTCAGCTTCACCCCCTGCACGTCGTCGTCGCCGGTCCCGGGCGCGCGCAGCTTGACCCCGTCGCGCGTGGCCGACACCCGGTACTCGCCGGCCGCCGCCTCCGGCACGTGGAACGAGCCGTCGTCGCCCGTCATCGCCGACGCGCGCCGCCCCGCCGCCTGCAGCGACACCTGCGCCCGCGCCACCGGGTTGCCGTGGACGTCGCGGAGCTTGCCGCGGACCTGCCCTGACGCCGGCAGCGCGACACGGATGTCCTCGAGGTCCTGTCCTTCGGATAAGGTCACTTCCAGCGGCTTGTCCGGGGTCGACCGGTTGTTGCCCTTGGCGAACGCGCGCAGCTCGTACTTGCCGGGCAAGAGCCCCGCGAGTTCGAAGCGCCCGCGCCCGTCGGAGTCGACGTACGCCGAGCCGCTCGCGCGCGGGGCCGTCTCCCCGGCCTCGACCTTGACCCGCGCCATCAGGCTGATCCCCGCCGCCGGCTCGCCCTTGGCCGTCGTCACGGTGCCGCGGATCGCCCGCCCCGGCGCCACGTCCCACCGCAGGTCCTCGATCGGCTCGTCGGCGACCACCACCGGCGGGTACTTCGCGGCCGACACGAACCGCTCGCAGCGCACCGTCACCTCGTAGGTGCCCGGCAGGAGGCCCGGGATGCGCACCCGCCCGTCGGCCTCGATCTCCGCCGCGAAGTCGCGCTCGCCCCCGCCGCGCAGGCTCACCTGTCCCTGCGGACAGGACGCGCCGCCCGGCGTCACCACCACCGCGCCGGCCACCGTGGTCGCCGGGTGGGCCTCGATCACGATCGCCGCCGACGTCTCGCCGAGCCCGAGCACCACCTGCTCCGCCGCCATGCCGAACGCGTCGTCGGCCGTCACGCTCGGCTTGTACGCGCCGGGCGACAATTGAGCGAGGCGGAAGTTGCCGCCGGCGTCGGTGATCGATACCCCGCCGCCGCCGCCGAAGAACGTATCGCCGCGCTCCGCCGTGACCTTCGCGCCCTCGACCGGCGAGCCGTCGCTCGCGCGCACCACCTTGCCGACCAGCACCGACTCGGGCGTCAGATACAGCTCGAACCGGTGCCCCGGCGCCGCCCCGCGCTCGCTGCCAGGCGCGTAGCCGTCGGCGCGCGCGAACACCTGCGGCTGCCCCGGCGCCACCCACAGCGAGAACGTCCCCTCCGCGCCCGAGGTGGCGAACGCCATGCCCGTGCCCGCGAACGTCCCGCCCGCGCTGACGATCGCACCCTCGACCGCCCCGCCGCTCAGGTCCTTGACGACGCCCTGAACCTCCACGCCCCCGCCGCGCAGCGTGATGTCGATGCCCAGCACCTCGCCGCCCGGCTGGAGGCTGACCATGTCGAGGTTCGCCGGTCGGTCGCCGCGGGTGTAGAAGGCCGGCACGTGCCCCGGCGCCGACGCGCTCACCGAGTGCCGCACCGCCCACAGCCCCTCGATCCGGTAGTGCCCGTCGCGCTCGCTGGCGACGCACGGCGGCGTGAAGGTGTCGCGCGCGTCGAGCAGCCCGGACGCCGCGATCGCACACACCTGCGCGCCCGCGATCGGCTGGCCCTTGTCGTCGCGCACGGTCCCGGCGATCGCGGCCTTCGCCAGCGTCCGCGGGTCGATCACCACCGCCGGCGTGGTCGGCACCGCGGCGACGGGCGCGACGGTGGGCGGCACCGCCGGCTCGTCCGCCAGCGCCTCTTCCTGTCCTTTCAGACATGTCGCCCAGGCCAGACCGGCGACCCCGAGCCCGATCGGCAGAAACCACAAGATCCGCGACCGACCCTCGCTCCTGCCGTTCCGATTGGTCATGCGCCTCCTGTCTAGGCCCTCGGGCCGGCGACCGTCAAGGCGGCTCGACGCCCGCCCCGGCAGCGGGCATCGCTGGCCGGATGGCCTCGTCGCGATCGCCGTCGCGGCGCTGCTCGGCCTCGGCGGCGCGCCGTGGTGGAGCGACACGCCGCCGCGAGTCGCCCATCCTCGCGGATCAGGTCCCGCCCGCGTCGCTGCAGGCGCACTGCGACGAGGCCGTCGCCCGCCGCGGCTCGTGCCGCGGACCGACCGCGGCCCGAGCGGCTCCACCCGCCCGCCCCGGCCGAGCGCGCGCGTCGCTTCGTCGGCGCCATGGGGGCCGCGAGGCCGTCGCCGCCGACCCGCGCTGGGCCGTCGAGCGATACTCCCTGCTCTCCGATGCTGTCCCAGAGAACATGTCTTCGGGGACACCTCTGTCCCGCGTCCCCACCGTCACCACCAAGAGGCGCCGCCTCGCCACCGCCGCGAGAGAGCGCACGCTCACCGGCGACGCGCTGGCGTTCCACCATCATCTGTCCCAAAGGACAGAACGGAGATCGGCCGGGCCCCCGATCGCGCCTCGCCCATGCGCGCGGCCGACCACCGCGGTCGCCCGGCCAGGGCGGGCCGAGATCCCGCACCGACCTGGGCCTTCATCGCACCTCGACAGCGGCCGCGGCCGCGTCGGGAGCGACCAGCGAGGAGAGGGCGGCAAGCGAGCCGCCGACGAGCAAAACCCCGAGCAGATAGAGGGCGCTGGGACCACGAGGACGATAGCGGGGGCGAGTCATGATCGGGTCAACGACGCGCCTCGCCCCGCGGTCTGCGGCGCTGCCATACTTCTCGCGGCCGGCGACCTCGGGTACGCTGGGCCTCGGCGTGGCCACCTCCTCCACTTTCTTGCGCGACGCCTGGTTGATCGCCGGCTTCGACCTCCGCGAATCGATTCGGACCCGCCGCGCCCTCGTCCTCGCGCTCCTCTATCTGCTCGTCGCCTCGATCACGAGCTACGTCTACGTCGAGGTCGTCCGGCTCGCCCAGCAGGCGACCTCCGAGGTCATCGGCGGCATGGCCGACACCGGTGACAAGGTCGCCGCGGCGGCCGCCGCCGGGGCCGCGCAGAGCGCCGGCTACACCGGTCTCCTCTACGTCATCGCCGGCGGCGATCCGCAGATCGCCGGTCACCTGGCGACCTACCCGCCGATGGTGCTCGTGTTCGCGTGGTTCTCGCTCGGCGCCTTGCCGTGGCTGATCGCGCTCACCAGCTACGACCTCGTCGCCGGCGACCTCCACCTGCGCACCGTCCGGTTCGTCGCCCTGCGGACCAGCCGCGGCGCGTTCGTCCTCGGCAAGCTGCTGTCGCAGGTGCTGCTGGTCGCGTTGATCGCCGGCCTCGGCATGATCCCCGTGCTCGCGATCGGCGGCGCCTACCTGCCGCGCTTCGACGTCCTCGACACCTTCCTCGCCCTCCTGCGCGCCTGGCCGATCCTGGCCCTGTTCGCGTTCGCGGTGCTCGGCCCGGTCGCCTGCGCCTCGCAGCTGGTGCGCGGGCCCGGGGCCGCGCGCGCCCTGGCGATCGTCTTCCTGTTCGCGCTGTGGGTCCTCGGGATCTGGGCGGTGTTCGCCCCCGACCCCCTGTCGCTGCTGCGATGGTTGACCCCGTTCGCCTACAAGACGCAGTTCTTCCACCCTGACCTTTTGCACAGGTTGATGAACGCCGCCGGCTGCGCCGCCCTGTGCGCCGGCTACAGCTGGATCGGCTTTCAGGTGTTCCGTCGGAGGGACCTGTGACCGCCCCCGCGCTCGCGCTCGCCGCCGTCCACAAGCGCTTCGGCGCCGTACACGCCCTCCGCGGCGTCGACCTCCGCGTCCCTCGCGGCTCGATCTTCGCCCTCATCGGCCCCAACGGCGCCGGCAAGACCACCCTCTTCTCGGTCGTGTGCGGCTTCCTCCGCGCCGACCAGGGCACCGTCACCGTGCTCGACGGCCCGCCCGACGTCATGCGCTTCAAGGGCCGGCTGGCGGCCCTGCCGCAGGACGCGATGCTCGGGCGCGAGCTGACCGTGCGCGAGCACTTGACCTTTTTGGCCCGCCTTCAGGGCATGTCCCCGGAGACAGCTCGTCGCGAGGCCGACCGCGTGCTGGCCATCGTCGACCTGGGCGAGCTGGCCGGGCGGCGCGCCGGCACGCTGTCGCACGGGCAGGTCAAGCGGGTCGGGGTCGCGCAGGCCTTCCTCGGCGACCCGGAGCTGATCCTCCTCGACGAGCCGACCGCGGGGCTCGACCCGCGCCACGCCCACGACCTGCGCGAGGCGATCCGCGGCCACCGCGGCCAGCGCACGATCGTCGTCTCGTCGCACAACCTGCAGGAGCTCGAGGCGATCTGCGACGAGGCGGCCTTCATCGAGCAGGGCCAGACGCTTGAGGCGGGGGCGGTGTCGGCCCTCACGGCGCAGGACGCCGAGGTGTTCGTGGTGCTCGCGCCGGGCCCGGAGCCGATCGCCGAGGTGCGCGCGCACCTCGGCGACGTCGCGGTCGAGTGGGAGCCGCAGCGCCGGGTGCTCCGCGTGTCCTTTCAGCCAGGTCCGAACCGGGCCGCCGAGGACGTCATCGCCGCCGTGCTGCGCGAGCTGCTCGCCCAGGGCGCGCGCATCTCCGGCGTCGGCAAGGGGCGCTCGCTCGAGCAGCGCTACCTCGAGGCGACGCGCTGAGCTGTGACGCCATCCACGGTCCTCGGCGCCGAGACGGCGCTAAGGAATCGGCATGGCTCGCTCGATGTCGCATCCTGTCCACCTGTGGTTCGCGTGGACGCTCGTGGTCGCGTGTACCGACAATGACGGACAGGGTGGACAGCACACGGACGGCGCCCCACCGCACCAGAACCCGACCTCGGTGAGCCTGCCGCCGGGCATCTTCACCGAAGGAGAGGAAGGGAGCGCGAGCAGCGGCGCGGGCGACAAGCTCGACCTGCCCGGCGCCGGCGGCGACAGCAGCAGCGGCGACGACGGCCTCGGGCCGCGCGGCTGCGACAAGGTCGACTTCCTGTTCGTCATCGACAACTCCAACTCGATGGCCGACGAGCAGAGCAGCCTCATCGCCTCGTTCCCCGGCTTCATCGCCGCGATCGAGGACACCCTCGAGGCCGACGACTACCACATCATGGCGATCTCGACCGACGACGGCGACCCCGGCAACGGCGACCAGGACTGCGACTTCCAGAAGTGCATCTGCGCCCCCGCGCCGACCTGCTGCCAGGACGTGTGCGACACGATCTTCAAGGGCACGACCTGCAACGGCGCCCCGTGCGACCAGGTCAGCATCGACGCCTGCGAGTTCCAGTACGGCAGCGGCCGCGTGTTCGACCAGTACGGCACCGCCTGCCCGATCGCCGACGGCCGCCGCTACATGCTGCAGTCGCAGCCGGACCTGGTCTCGACCTTCGCCTGCACCGCCGGCATCGGCGCGTTCGGCAGCGGCGACGAGCGGCCGATCCAGGCCGCGCTGGCCGCCCTCGGCGACGTGCAGAACGGGCCCGGCGGCTGCAACGAGGGTTTTTTGCGCGACGACGCGGTCCTCGTGCTCGTCATCATCACCGACGAGGAGGACGACAACGTCGACGTCGGCGAGGGCTCGCCCGGCGAGCCGGCCGGGTGGTACGAGGCGGTCGTCGCCGCCAAGCACGGCGTCCCGGACGCGGCCGTGGTCCTCGGCCTGGTCGGCGACAGCAACCTCCCCGGCGGCCTGTGCCCGCCCGTGTGGGACCCCGACGAGGACGGCGGCGAGGCGGCCCCGCGCCTGCAATCGTTCGTCGAGATGTTCTCCGGCGGCGTGATCGGCAGCGTCTGCTCCGCCGACTACACCCCCTTCTTCCTCGAGGCCGTCAGCGTCATCGACACCGCCTGCGACACCTTCGTCCCGGTCGGCTGAGCGGTCGCGCCGCCGCGACGCGTCGCTCCGCCGCTCCTCCTCCGCCCGCCCTCGCGCCGCGCGCCCCGCCGGCTCGAGGGCGGACGACGTCCGGCGCCCCGCTCGCCGCGGGCGCGCGCGGCGGCTCCAATGATCATACCGTGCGCGGATCCGTCGATGATGGTCGTCACGCCTCACGACAATCGCCGGATCCGCCCTTTCGCCCGAACCAGCCCCCTGAACATCGTTATTGCGGGTACCACCGTGTATGATGATTGCCGCCGCCGGTGATGGCACCCACGCGCCGGTCATCTGTTCGCACGGCCGGGGCTAAATAGTTGGACATGACTCGCACTACGAAGACCGTTCTTGGCGGGTGGCTGATGTGCGCCTCGGCCCTCGCCGCCTGCGTCGACAAGGAATCGCCGGGGGTGGAATCCGACACCGACACCACGGCCAGCGCCGTCACGGTCGCCCCGCCGGCGACCGGGGCCGTCGACACCGGCGACGAGCCGGCCGACACTTCGGCGGATCCGCCCGACGACTCGGGCGGCGGCTCCGGGGCTGCGAGCGCCGGCGGCTCGGACACCTCGACGCCGCCCGAGACGACCGGGGTCGACGGCACTACCGGCGTGCCCGCGACCGGCTGCCAGAAGGTCGACCTGCTGTTCGTCATCGACAACGACACGACCATGAAGTCCGAGCAGGAGGGCCTCGTCGCCGCCTTCCCGGCCTTCTACGACGGCATCAAGTCGACGCTCGGCATGCAGGACACGCACGTCATGGCCGTGGGCGCCGACGACGGCAAGGCGCTGTCCAACACCAGCCAGTGCCTGGGCGGCGGCAAGTGCTTCTGCGGCCCGGCCCCGCTCTGTTGTGCCAACACCTGCGAGGGCGGCAACGCCGAGACGTGCAACGGCCTCGCCTGCGCGGGCCTGCAGATCAGCGAGTGCGCCTCGCAGTACGGCGCGGGTCGCGACTACAGCAACTCGGGCACCTTCTGCAACATCGCCGACGGCCGCCGCTACATGCTCGACAGCCAGCCCGACCTCCACGCCACCTTCGGCTGCGCGGCCGCGGTCGGCCAGTACCAGACGCAGAACGACAAGCGGCCGATGTTCGCCGCGACCGAGGCGGTCAGCCCGGCGATGAACGGCGTCGGCGGCTGTGACGAGGGCTTCCTGCGCAGCGACGCGCTGCTGGTCGTGGTGTTCGTGTCCGACAAGGACGACACCAACGAGAACGGCGGCACCGGCTCGCCCGGCGGGCCGCAGGAGTGGTACGACGCGCTGGTCGCGGCCAAGGGCGGCAACGCCGATTCGGTCGTCGTGCTCGGCCTGGTCGGCGACGGCAACATGACCGGCGGCGGCTGCGATCCCAACATGGCCCCCGACATGGAGGCCCTCGCCGGCGGGCCGGCGCCGCGGCTGCAGGACTTCGTCAGCAAGTTCACCCACGGCGCGATCGGCAGCATCTGCGCCGCCGACTACGGCCCGTTCTTCAGCAACGGCATCGCCATCGTCGACCAGGCCTGCGACACCTTCACCCCCGGCTGAACCTCGTCGCGGGCCGCCGTCACTGCCCGGCGGCCCGCGGCGCCTGCAGCTGCGCGACCGCCAGCCGCGTCACCGCGCGCAGCGTGTCGAACACCCCGTCCCCCCGGATCGCCACCGCCTCGAACTCCGGCCACCCCGCGGGGTTGAGCGCCGCCCGCAGCTCCGCCACCGGGAGCGCGGCCGGCGTGTCGCGCTTGTTGTACTGCATGATGTAGGCGTCGCCGAGCTCGAGCCGGTGCTCGGCGACGTCGCGGTGCAGGTTGTCGAGGCTCTCGCAGTTGGCCTCCATGCGCGTCTCCTGCGAGTCGGCCACGAACACCACCCCGTCGGCCGAGCGCATCACCAGCTTGCGCGTGGCCGCGTAGTGGATCTGCCCCGGCACCGTGTACACGTGGACGCGCAGGCGAAACCCGCCGATGGTCCCGAGCGTCAGCGGCATGAAGTCGAAGAACAGGGTGCGCTCACTGTCGGTGTTGAGGTGCAGCAGCGCCCCGCGCCGCGACGGGTCGTTCTTGCGGTGGATCCACCTCGCGTTCTCGGTCTTGCCGGACAGACCTGGCCCGTAATACACGAGCTTCAGGTTGATCTCCTTGGCCGCGTAGTTCACAAACGGCATGATCATCCCTCCCCGGGTCCAGCCCGGACGGACTCCAGTTTTCAACGCAACGACTACAACATGTCCTTCGGGACATACCGTCCCGAACGCTCCGACCGACTATCGGCGGCCGCTCAAGCGGCCAGCACGGACAGGCCGACGTCCAGCATCTGCCGCAGCGCCGCGCGCGAGGCCCCCGAGCGGCTCATGATGCCGAGTCCGTAGAGCGTGTTGACCAGGTGGCGGGCCAGCGCCCGCGGCTCGCTGCCGGCCGGCAGCTCCCCGGCCTCGTGGGCCCGCGCCAGCGCGGCGTGCAGGGCGTCCTCGACGCGCACGAAGTAGGCGCGCACGACCGCCTGGATCTCCGGGTCCGCCGGCCCGACCTCGATCGCCGTGTTCGCCATCAGGCACGAGCCGCGGTCGCGGTCGAGCACGACCTCGGCCAGGAACAGCTCGAAGAACCCGCGGATCGCCACCAGCGCCGTCAGCGGCCGCTCGATCGGCCGGCTCCAACCCGTCCGCGTCAGCGTGTCGAGCATGCCCTCGACCGCCAGCGCCTCGTAGCGGGCGAGCACCTTCAAAAACAGCGAGCGCTTGTCGCCGAACGTGTCGTAGAGGCTCTGCCGCGAGATCTCCATGTGCTCGAGCAGGTCCCGCAACGAGGTCCCCTCGTAGCCGCGCCGCCAGAACAGATCGAGCGCGCGATCGAGCGCCTCCTCGGGTTCGAACTCCTTGATGCGAGGCATCGTCTGTAAGTGCTGGTAGTAGGCCCGCGGACGGGCGCTTTCTTGAGCGTAGAAATTCTGGACCACCCAGTCAAGATAGTGGTACCAGACCGGTCGGTCAAGAAAAATTGGGGCGCAGCAGGCCCTGCGCCCGCGCTCACGAGACGGCCTGCGGTCGATCTCGCGGGCCTCGGCGGAGCCATGGCCGCACGAACATGTTTCGTAAGACATGCTCTTTTCGACATGTCTCTGCGGCCTCAAATCGGCGCTGCCACCGCAGGCGCCACGTGCCTTCGCGCCCGACGACGACCGACAGGCGAGCGCGAAGTTCGACCAAGCATCACCGCGTCCTCGCAGGTGGGCGCCGCGCATCGCTCGTCCTCGCGGGCGCGTGCGCGCTCCTCGCGAGGAGCCTCGCCGCTCGCATCGAAGCGCCGCGGGACTCGCCTGCTCAGCGCGGCGCGACGGCCACGCGGCGGGTGCCGGCGGGCGCGTCGGTCACCTCGAACTTCACCGGCAGGAAGCGCCCGACGATCTCCATGTTCGTCAGCGTGTGCTGCGTCAGCGCGTGCGAGCGGAAGCTGCCGCCGCCGGCGAGCGCCAGCGGGATGAGCAGCTGGTCGGCGAGGTGCGGGCCGACGGGCGCCTCCGAGCCGAGGTGTTCGCCGAGCTCCTTGACCACGCGGGCGGCGACCTGCTCGGCGGAGATCCGCTTCTCGCCGAACGCGGAGAACAGCTCGCTGCCGTGCTCGAACTCGACGGACAGCAGCAGCGCGTTGCCGGGCCCGGCGCTCTCGACCTCGATCGCGCGCAGCTCGGAGCGCTCCCATCCGAGCAGGTTCTGCACCGCCCGCAGCTCGCGGTCGGCGATCGACTTCGGCAGGTTGGCGTAGATCGCCCGCGCCTGGCGGCGGACCACCTGGCCGCGGTCGTGCCAGTGCAGCGGCTGCAGCGGCTCGCCGCCGGTGACCTTGGCGGTGAAGCGGCCGCCGCCGGCCGGGTAGAAGCCGACGCGGTCGAGGTTCGCCTGCACCTGCGCGCCCATGCGGCGCAGCAGCGGCAGGAACACCTCGGCGATGAACTCGAACGGCGGCGCCATCGGGTTGTGCGTCCCGCCCTCGAAGCTGAGGTTCGACGTGCCGGGCGCGTGCAGCAGCGGCCAGATCACCGTCTGCAGCACCAGCGTCACGCTGCCGGCGCTGCCGACCGAGAACGAGTAGTCGCCGTGCTTGACCGGACCTGGCTGAAAGACCAGCTCCTGCGAGCCGAGCGCGTCGCCCTGGACCTTGGCCGCGCCGACGCTGGTGGCCGCGCGCACGGCCGTGAGGTGCTGGCGGAGCAGCCCTGGCTTGTGCCGGCGCGCCCGCAGCTTGACCAGGTGGAAGGGTCGCCCCGTGATGAGCGACAGGGCCAGCGAGGTGCGGAGGATCTGGCCTCCGCCCTCGCCCTCCGAGCCATCGATCACGATCGCGTCCTTCGGCGCCTGCATCCTATCCCTTCACGCAGACGACCTGGCGCAGCGTGTGGACGACCTCGACCAGGTCGCGCTGCGCCTCCATCACCGCGTCGATGTCCTTGTACGCCATCGGCGTCTCGTCGATCACGTCCTCGTCCTTGCGGCACTCGACGCCGGCGGTCGCCTTGCGGTGGTCGGCCACCGTGAACCGCTTGCGCGCCTCGGTCCGCGACATCGCCCGCCCCGCCCCGTGGCTGCACGAGTGGAAGCTCTCGGCGTTGCCCTTGCCGCGGACGATGTACGAGCGGGTCCCCATGCTGCCCGGGATGATCCCCAGGTCGCCCGTGCGGGCCCGCACCGCCCCCTTGCGGGTCACGAGCACGTCCTTGCCGTAGTGGTGCTCGCGCGCGACGTAGTTGTGGTGGCAGTTGACCGCCGTCGCCCCGAACGTGAACGGCGGGATGCCCTTGCAGCCGGCGACCGCCTTGATCGTCGCCTGCATCATCAGCTCGCGGTTGTGCCGCGCGAAGTCCTGGGCCCACTCGACCGCCTCGACGTAGTCGTCGAAGTACTTGGTACCTTCGGACAGGTACGCCAGGTTCTGGTCGGGCAGGTTGACGAAGTACCGCTTCATCTCCTCCTTCGCGAGGGCGATGAAGTGCGAGCCGATGCGGTTCCCGACCCCGCGCGAGCCCGAGTGGAGCATGAACCACACCTGGTCGCGCTCGTCGAGGCAGACCTCGATGAAGTGGTTGCCGGTCCCGAGCGTGCCGAGGTGGACCGCCGTGTTGCTCTTCTCGATCGCCTTGTGCTTGTCGACGATCGCGTCGAAGCGCCGCTCGAGCTGCTTCCACACCGTCACCACCGGCGCCGGCGGCGTATGCCACGCGCCCTTGTCGCGGCCGTGGTTGGTGGTGCGCCCGTGCGGCACGGCCTTCTCGATCGCAGAACGCACCTCGCTCAAGTTGTCCGGCAGGTCCGACGCCTTGAGGCTGGTCTCGACCGCCATCATCCCGCAGCCGATGTCGACGCCGACGGCCGCCGGGATCACCGCACCGACGGTCGGGACCACGCTGCCGACCGTCGCGCCGATGCCGAGGTGCACATCCGGCATCGCCGCCACCCAGCGGTGGATGAACGGCATCTGCGCGATCCGCTCGAGCTGCGCGATCGCGTCCTCTTCGACCTGCACCCCGCGGGTCCACCGCTTGATCGGGACCCCGCCCTTGGGTTGATGGACCTCGTAGTTTTGCGCGTCACGGTTGGACATCGGCGTTCTCCTGAAGCCCGGTATCGCAGAGAACGTGCCTGGCGGCCGTGACTCAGGGAATAACGAGTAAGTTTCAAGATCTTACCGAAGGCCGCCGAGGGTTGGCCAGCACAATTTTCTATCCGAACCTATAATCTCTGATAGGTTGGGCGCCATATGCGGAGGCCCACCGTCGTCCTGGGGATCCTCGGCTCCCAGATGGACATCGGCGGACGCAACCGCTGGGACCGCTGGCGGCCCACCGTCGACCTCTGCCGGCACGACGACCTCATCGTCGACCGGCTGGAGCTCATCCACGGCAACGCCCACACCGAGCTGGCGGAGGCCGTCACCGCCGACATCGCCCAGGTCTCGCCGGAGACGCGGGTGCGCCTCCACACCCTCGACTTCGCCGATCCGTGGGCCTTCGAGGAGGTCTACGCCGGCCTCCTCGACTTCGTGCGGGCCTATCCGTTCCGCCCGGACGACGAGGACTACCTGGTGCACATCACCACCGGCACGCACGTGCAGCAGATCTGCCTGTTCCTGCTGACCGAGTCGCGCTACCTGCCCGGCCGTTTGCTGCAGACGATCCCGCCGGCCCGCCGCGACCAAGGCGACCCGGGCGGCCACGCGATCATCGACCTCGACCTCGCCCGCTACGCCCCGATCGCCGCTCGCTTCGCCGAGGACGCCCGCGCCGGCGAGTCCTTCCTCAAGGCCGGGATCGCCACCCGCAACGCCGCCTTCAACGAGCTCATCACGCAGATCGAGCAAGTCGCCGGGGTGACGCGGGCGCCGATCCTCCTGACCGGCCCGACCGGCGCCGGCAAGACCCGGCTGGCCCGCAAGATCTTCGAGCTCAAGCAGAACCGCCACCAGATCCGCGGCACCTTCGTCGAGCTCAATTGCGCCACCCTGCGCGGCGACGCGGCCATGTCGGCGCTGTTCGGCCACGTCCGCGGCGCCTTCACCGGCGCCGTCCGCGACCGCGCCGGCGTGCTCAAGCTGGCCGACGGCGGCCTCCTCTTCCTCGACGAGATCGGCGAGCTCGGCCTCGACGAGCAGGCGATGCTGCTGCGCGCGATCGAGGACCGCGTGTTCCTCCCGGTCGGCAGCGACCGCGAGGTCCGCAGCGAGTTCCAGCTGGTCGCCGGCACCAACCGCGACCTTCGGGCCGACGTCGTCGCCGGCCGCTTCCGCGAGGACCTGCTGGCCCGCATCGATCTGTGGTCGTTCCGCCTGCCCGGCCTGCGCGAGCGTCGCGAGGACATCGAGCCCAACCTCGACTACGAGCTCGAGCGCTGGTCGCAAAGACATGGCCGCAAGGCCAGCTTCTACGGCCAGGCCCGGGCCGCCTTCGTGAAGTTCGCCACCGCCGCCGACGCCGTGTGGTCGGGCAACTTCCGCGATCTCGCCGCCGCCATCGAGCGCATGGCCACGCTCGCGCCCGGCGGACGGATCGGCGTGCGCGAGGTCGAGGCGGAGATCGCCCGCCTGCGCGCCGCCTGGTCGAGCACGCCGGTCAACACCGGCGACGACCTGCTCACGCGCCTGCTCGGCCGCGAACGCCTGGCCGAGGTCGACCCCTTCGACCGCGTCCAGCTCGCGGAGGTCGTGCGCGTGTGCGCGGCCGCCCGCAGCCTGTCCGACGCCGGCCGCACCCTGTTCGCCGCCTCCCGCCTGCGCAAGCGCTCGAGCAACGACGCCGACCGCCTGAGAAAATACCTGCAACGCTTCGACCTCGAGTGGGCCGACATCCACCCCGAGGACGCGTAGCCGCGCAGGATGTCCTTCGGGACATGTCAACGCGCCCTCGGCATCGCTAGTTTGTCTCCTCGACTTGCCTTCGGGACAGCGAGCTCTCGCTCGGCGTCGTTCGCCTCGACGCCGGTCCGTCCAGGGCCCGTCGCTCTCCGCAGACCTCGCCCCTCCGCCCGCGCAGCTTCGCCCGCCCACGCCGGTGTAAGCGCGCCCGCTTGCCCGCGTTCGGGTCGCGCAACCGGACGAACGCCATGCCCCGCTCCACCGTCGTCGCCTCGCTCCTCCTCGCCTCCGTCGCCGCCCTCGCCGCTTGCACCAAGCACCCCGACGTCGCCCGCCTGAACGCCCCCGAGACGGCCGGCTACACGCCCGCGAGCGGCCCCCAGTTCGAAGTCTCCGCCTCCACCGCCGACGCGGCCCCGCCCATGGCCCCGGGCGGCGGCGAGGCCAGCGTGAGCGGCGACATCGCCGAGCGCGAGCGGTCGCGCGGCCTCGGCACCGCCTACGGCGAGCAACGCTCGAGCTCGGTGCGTGGCACCCGCTTCGAGCGCGCCGACCCCTACAACCCCGATCTGGTGCTCAGCCTGCGCTACAACGACGCCGCCGGGGTGCAGCAGATCGCCCAGCACAAGACCGGCTCGCCGCACCTGTTCCCGGCGATCCAGCAGAGCGACGCCGTCAGCGTCACCCTGCGCGACGAGTACGGCGCGCCGCTGTCGGCCGCGCAGGTCGGCGGCGACGTGTACGCGATCGGAGAGATCGGCGCGCGCTACACGATCGGCGTCGAGAATCACACTGCCCAGCGCCTCGAGGTCGTCGCCTCGGTCGACGGCCTCGACGTCCTCGACGGCGGCGAGGCCGACTTCCACAAGCGCGGCTACGTCATCGCCCCGTACACCAGCTTCGCCATCGACGGCTGGCGGACCTCCGACGACACCGTCGCCGCCTTCCGCTTCAGCGACACCGACGGCGGCTACGCGGCGCAGATGGGCAAGCCGCGCAACATCGGCGTCATCGGCGTCGCCTTCTTCCGCGAGGCCGGTCACGACGATCTGTTCCGCCGCGACACCGCCGATCCGTTCCCCAACCGCTATGCGCCGCCGCCGCCGTCCTACCGCGGCTACTGACGCCTGCCTGCCTGCGACTTCGACGCGCGGCCCCGAGGCGCGCGTCGATCTTCTTTCTCGTCGCCTGTAACAGCGACGCCGGGCCGGGGACTTCAGCAGCGAAGGACGCACGCTTCATGTTGATCCGCTCCCTGCCCCTCGTACTGCTCACCACCCTCTCGCTCGGCCTCCCCGGCTGTGACGTCACTGTGAACGGCTCCGTGTTCGATCGCGACGGCGACGGCATCGCAGATCCCGACGACAAGGACGACGACAACGACGGCGTCGACGACGACAAGGACAAGGACGACGACGACGACGGCATCGACGACGACGACGACGACGACCAGGACGACGTCGACGACGACGGCATCGACGACCACGACGACGATGACGACGACAACGACGGCACCCCGGACGACGAGGACAGCGACGACGCCGACGACGCCGAGGACGGCGACGACGACAACGACGGCGCCCCCGACCCCGAGGACGGCGACGACGACACCGACGGCACCCCCGACCCCGAAGATCCCGGGGACCAGGACGATCAGGACGACGACGGCGCGCCGGACCCCGAGGGCGAGGACGCTCCCGACCCCGAGGACGAGGGCGAGCCCGAGGACGAGGGCGAGCCCGAGGACGAGGTCCCGCACCCCGAGGACGAGGGCGACGCCGGCGAGACCGAAGACACTCTCTGATCGCCCCTCCTCCTGAGAAAAGAAGCGCCGGCCGGTTCGACGAACCGGCCGGCGCGCGCTTGTTTTTATCGATCGAGGTTCGACTCACTCAGCCGCCAGGACCACCCCGGCGCCGACGGTCTTGCCGCCCTCGCGGATGGCGAACTTCATGCCCGGCTCGAACGCCACCGGCTTGACGAGCTTGAAGCGCACCGTCGCGCGGTCGCCCGGGGTCACCGAGCCGAGCGCGCCGACGTCGAGGATCGCCGTCGCGTCGCAGGCGCCGAAGAAGAACTGCGGCGCGTAGCCCGTGCCGAAGCCGGTGCGGCGGCCGCCCTCCTTCTCGGTGAGCGTGAAGATCTCCGCCGTTCCCGACGAGTGAGGCCGCATCGAATCGGGCGCGATCACCACCTGCCCGCGCTCGACCTGGTCGCGGTCCACCCCGCGCAGCAGCAGGCCGACGTTGAGCCCCGCGCGGGCCTCCGGGATGTTCTTGTGGAACATCTGGATCCCCGTGACCACCGCCTCGAGCGGGCGGCCGTCGACGCGACCGACCACCTGGATCGTCGTCCCGACGGTCAGCGTCCCGCGTTCGACGCGGCCGGTCACCACGGTGCCGCGGCCGGCGATCGTGCAGACCCCCTCGATCGGCATGAGGAACGGCCCGGCGACGTCGCGCTCGGGCAGGGTCATGCGGTCGAGCTCGGCGAGCAGCGCGAGGATCGATCGCTCGTCCTCGCCCCGCAGCGCCTGCAGGGCCGACCCGCGCACGAACGGGATGCCATGGTACCCCTGGCGCTCGAGCATCTCGGTGACCTCGAGCTCGACCAGCTCGAGCATCTCGGGGTCGGCGACGTCGACCTTGTTGAGGAACACGACCATCTGGCGCACGCCCACCTGGCGGGCCAGGAGGATGTGCTCGCGGGTCTGCGGCTGCGGCCCCTGGCTGGCGTCCACCAGCAGGATCGCCGCGTCCATCTGCGACGCGCCCGTGATCATGTTCTTGACGTAGTCGGCGTGCCCCGGGCAGTCGATGTGCGCGTAGTGGCGGCTCGCCGTCTCGTACTCGACGTGCGCGGCGTTGATCGTGATCCCGCGCTCCCGCTCCTCGGGGGCGTTATCGATGTCCTCGAAGGCCCGCGCCTTCGAGCCGAAGTGCGCGGCGCAGACGCGGGTCAGGGCCGCGGTGAGGGTGGTCTTGCCGTGATCGACGTGGCCGATCGTCCCGCAATTCAGGTGGGGCTTGATGCTCATGACATACTCGATTTTCTCCTGGTCCTCCCAGGCACGACGCAATGAGATCCCCTCGGGGTTTGCACCCGATGGTCTCGTCAGGCCAATGCGTCGCATGTCCCTAGGGACATACGACGCATTGGAAACAATGCGAGGTCCCGGCGCGCCGCCGCCGATCGCCTGCGCGATCGCGGCCTACGCCGAGCCTCGGCGCTCAGGCGCCGAAAGCCTCGCAGACCGGGTCTGCCACCCGGTCAGAGCACGTCCTGCAGCTCGCCCGGAGCCGCCGCCTCAGGCGCACGACAAGTCCAGGAGCTGCGGCTGCGAGAGCGCGAGCTGCGACTGGAGCATGGTGGTGGCGCGAAGCATGACTCGGCCGGAATAACACGACCTCGCCGCCCCGTCAACTATCATCATTTTTAAATGCGGCGACCGCGAACGCGCGGCGCCGTCCCAGGCGATTGTCGACACCGGCGCGCCGGCCGGCGCCGGCGATCAGAAGCGCATGCCGCCGCCGAACATCACCCCGCCGGTGAACGTCGGCGCGGCGCCGAAGTTGAAGCCGCGCTGGCGCAGCTTGGCGAGGCCGGGCGACTCGCGGTGGACGAACATCAGCGTGGTGAAGGCGATCGTCGAGGCGAGGGCGACGCCGCCGAGCACGAGCATGCCGGTGGTCGCCTTGGCCATGTTCTCGCCGCGCGTGCACTGGTTGGCGACCGCGGCGTTGGTCACGCCGTCGCCGAGCGGGGCGCGGGCGTTCTGGCAGATGTTCTCGCCCTCGCCGTAGGGCACGTTGTCGTCGGGGTTGTTGTTGTCGTACGAGTCTTCGGCGAGCTGCAGCATCTTCTTGAACACCGGCCCGTTCGGCTTGCGCCACGCCATGAACAGGCCGATGCCGGCGCCGAACGCCAGCACGGCGACGGTCGCCGAGGCCGCCAGGCCGGCCTTCTTCCACTTCGGCTGGTCCTTGTAGCGGCCCCACACCAGCTTCGACTTGCCCGCCTCCGGCTGCGGCTCGGGCTCGGGCTCCGTCACGGCCGGCGCCGGCGCCTCGGTCTTCTCGGCCCCGAGCACCCGCCCGACCAGGTCCTTCGCGGTCGCCTGCACCTGCCCCGCCTCGAGCGCCGCCGCCGGGTACTCCGCGGTCACCGACTCCTTCACGCTCGCCCCGCCGACGTCGAGCAGGTTGAGCTGGACCACGTACCCGCCGCCGCTCTTCGCCAGCGACCCGTAGACCATGTTGTCGACCCCGAGCGTGCGCCCGCCCTCGGCCAGGCACTTCGGCGACGGCGGCTCGTCGCAGCCCATCGTCAGCTTGAGCTCCGACAGCGACATGTCGCGCCCGCCCCCGACCCCGCGCGCCGCGAACTCGGCCTGCAGCGCCTTCGTCAGCGCCACCGCCTTGGCGGGATCGTCGCCCTCCAGCGTGAGGACCGAGCCCTTGCCCGCCACCGGCGCGGCGGCCGCGGTCGTGGGCAGGCTGAGCGACAGGGCGAGCGCCAGCGACAGGGCGGTCGCAGGCGGGGACAGTCGGCGCGGGCGGGGCGACATCGGGGCCCAAACGTCGCACGGGATGCGTCGCCAGGGAAGAGGCCCGCGTCATCAGGCCCTTGCGGACGGCCGCGACCGCCGGACCGCGCGCACGGTTTTTCTCACCGACCCGGGCCATCCCGTCGCCTTGCCGGTTTTGCCGGCCGCGCCGACGCGGCATCATCGCCGCGCGTGCCGCCCGGGCTCCCCCCACCGCCTGCTCCGCCTCTGCGCCTGCGCCACAGCCTCGCCGCGCGGATCACCGCGCTCGTGGTCCTCGTGGTCATCACCAGCGGCGTCACCTCGCTGCTCATCATCCGCGAGCTGCGCGCCCTCAAGGTCAGCTTCGACCTCCTCACCATCATCTACGTCAAGTTCAACCAGGACCTCACCACCGCCTATCGCCAGTCGGTCCGCATCAGCACCCACGCCGAGCGGCGCAGCAGCGAGGCCCAGCGCCTGTCTCCCGGCACCGAGGCGCTGCTCGCCGAGGCCCTCGAGATGCGCGCCGAACAGGTCCAGCAGGCCCGCTCGGTGCTCGACAGCGCGATCGCCCACCCCGAGCGGCTCGGCGGCGAAGAAGCCGTCCGCACGCTCCGCGAGTTCCGCGAGGTCCTGAGCCGCCTCGAGGACCTGGCCGCCGCCGCCGCCAATCAGAACCCGGCCGAGGCGCTGGCGGACGTGCGCACGCAGAACGAGATCAGCGAGCTGTTCCGTCGCCTCGACGAGCAGGTCTCGCGCGCGATCATCGACCTCCAGATCCAGGTCAGCGAGCGCGAGCGCGAAACCGAGCGGACCATCGCCCTGCTCGCCGCCGCCACCGCCGTCATGGCGCTCTTGGCCGCCCTCGGCGTGATCTGGACGCTGCGGCCGCTGCGGCGGCTGGCGGCCAGCGTGCGCCAGCTCGGCGAGGGCGACTGGGCCCAGCGGGTCGCCGCCCCCGGGGCCTTGCGCGGCGACGAGGTCGGGCGCCTCGCGCTCGAGTTCAACCACATGGCGGAGGCGCTGCAGGAGCGCGAGCGCCGGCTGATCCGGGGCGAGCGCCTGGCCGCCGTGGGCCAGCTCGCGGCCCAGGTGACGCACGAGATCCGCAACCCGCTGTCGAGCGTGGCCCTCAACGTCGAGCTGCTCGACGACGAGATCGCCTCCGCCAGCCCCGAGGCGCAACAACTCTTGCGCAAGATCACCGCGGAGATCGATCGGCTCACCGCGATCACGGAGGACTACCTCGGGCTGGCCCGCCGCAAGCCGCCGGAGCGCGTGCCGACCGACCTCGCGGCCGAGCTCCACAGCTTGCTCGACTTCATGGGCGAGGAGCTGGCCGGCGCGGGCATCGAGGTCGAGGTCGACGTCCCCGGGCCGGCGTGGGTGCTGGGCGACGCCGGGCAGCTGCGGCAGGCCTTCATGAACCTGCTGCGCAACGCCCGGGAGGCGCTGGTCGGCGGCCGCGCCGGTGGCGACGTGAGCGACCTCGGCGATCTCGCCTCGGACCTCGCGCGGACCCCGAGGATCGCCGTGCGCCTGCGCCAGGGCGGCGGCGTGGTGCGCGTCAGCATCGAGGACAACGGCCCCGGCCTGCCCGTCGCCGACGTCGACAAGGTGTTCGAGGCGTTCTTCACGGCCAAACCGCAGGGTACCGGCCTCGGGCTGTCGATCGTCCAGCAGCTCGTCCAGGACCACGAGGGCAGCGTCCGCGTGGCCGCCACCGGCCCCGCGGGCACCGCCTTCGAGGTCCAGATCCCGGCTTGCGCTCCTCCGCCCCCCTCCGTATCCTCGGCGGGCGCACCCGTCTAAGGCCGCACACCGCTCATGCCCATCCGCTCGCTCGTCGCCTCCGCCCTGTTCGCCGTGGTCGCCTCGCTCGGCTGCAACTTCATCATGAACCCCGACGGCGACGGCGTGTTCCGCTGCGACAACCCGGACGACTGCGACGTCCCGCTGGCGGACGCGCTGGCCGACAAGCGCGGGCAGTCGCGCTGCGCCGCGGCCGGCGGCGGCGGCGGCGGCTTCACCCAGAGCCAGGACAACAAGGTCTGCAGCGTCCTCGACAAGGAGGACGTGAGCTGCAACCCCGCGCCCTACGCCAACGACGACAGCATCCCGGTGTCCAAGACCTACAACGACGCGCTCGCCCAGGCGAGCGCCTACTCGTGCGCCCAGGAGCTGTACGGCAGCGCCGGCTGCCCGCCCAACGGCAGCGCCTGCAACGAGGGCCTCGAGCTCCGCACCTACGAGTCGCTGATCGGCGACGCCGACAACCCCGAGCAGGGCGAGGTCCAGGTGTGCGCGCCCAAGGGCGTCGCCGCGGTCGCCGGCAACAGCGCCGTGCGCGGCTTCGACGTGCTCGACCAGCACTGCCGCTCGTACTTCTGCGACGAATCGTTCGTGTGCAACCGCGGCAGCGGCACCAGCAGCGGCTGGCGCTGCGTCCGTTGCGACCCCGACAAGGCCTACGGCAACGGCGGCTGCGGCACCATGTACCTGCAGGGCGCCCCGTCGACCGTCTACACCGACGGCACCTGCGAGGAAGTGGCCTCGGCCGACAAGACCGACTTCGGCCCGGTCGTGAAGGCCCCGGCCCCGAGCCCCTGAGCTCCGGCCCGCTGCACCCGCCGCTTGGGGGCATGTCCGTTCGGGCATGTCCGTTCGAGCCTGTCCATTCAAGCAGGCCCATGCGGACATGTCCATCTGGACACGCTCGTTCCGGCTCCGGGCCCTTCCCGCTCCCAGCACGTCCTTCCGGCTTCGTGCACCCCCCTTCGATCCGAGCACGCCCCTTCCGGGCTCCGAGCCCGTCTTTTTTTCCGCTCCCAACACGTCCCTTCCGGCTCCGAGCACGCCCCTTCCGGCTCCGGGCACGTCCCTTCCCGCTCCCAGCACGTCCCTTCCGGCTTCGTTCACCCCCTTTCGCTCCGAGCACGCCCCTTCCGGCTCCGGGCCCGTCCTTCCCGCTCCCAGCACGTCCCTTCCGGCTTCGTGCACCCCTTCGCGCTTCGAGCCCGTCCCGTCCGGCTTCGGGCACGCCCTTTCAACCACGCCCGCTCGGGCACGCCTCTTCGCTTCAGACACGGCTCGTCGGACCCCTCCCTTCCCGCACGGCCTCGGCCCGCCCCCACCTGCGGGCCCGGGCCTGCGAACTCCCCCTGCCGGCCCCCTTTCGTGCGCCGCCGCGGCTTCCCGCCCCTGGCGAGCTCGGCTAGACTCGCGGGCCGATGGCGGGCCTCCCTGGCGCTTCCGGACATGTCCCTTCAGCCAGCCCGGCGCCGACGCTGCAGCTCTTGCGGGGCGCCGAGGTGTTCGCCCCGGCCCCGCTCGGCGTATGCGACGTCCTGCTCGCCGCCGGCAAGATCGCCGCGATCGCGCCTGACCTGCCGACCCTGCCGTCCGAGCTGTGCCGCGTCCACGACCTCCGCGGCCACCGCCTGATCCCCGGCCTCCTCGACGCCCACGTCCACCTGATCGGCGGCGGCGGCGAGGCCGGCCCGAGCACCCGCGTCCCGCCGGTCACCCTGAGCCAGCTCTCGCGCGCCGGCATCACCACCGTCGTCGGCGTCCTCGGCACCGACGGCACCACCCGCACCGTCGCCGACCTCGTCGCCCGCACCCTCGGCCTGCGCGACGAGGGCCTGTCGGCCTACTGCTACACCGGCAGCTACGAGCTCCCGGTGCCCACGCTCACGGGCAGCGTGCGCCGCGACCTCGTGTTCGTCGACCCGATCATCGGCGTCGGCGAGCTCGCCCTGTCCGACCACCGCTCGTCGCAGCCGACCCTCGACGAGCTGCTGCGGGTCGCCGCCGACGTCCACGTCGGCGGCATGATGGCGGGCAAGGCCGGCATCGTGCACTTGCACATGGGCGACGGTCTGCGCGGCCTCGACCTCGTGCGACGGGCCCTCGACGTGAGCGAGCTGCCGCCGCGGGTGTTCCACCCGACCCACGTCAACCGCAACCGCCGGCTGTTCGTCGAGGCCGGCGAGCTGGTCGCGCGCGGCTGCACCGTCGACGTCACCGCCTTCCCGCCCGAAGATGACCCCGGGGACAGCCTCTACGCCGCCGACGCGATCGACCGCTGGATCGCGCAGGGCTTGCCGGTAAGCCGGCTCACATGTTCTTCCGACGGGGCCGGCTGCATGCCGGTGTTCGACGCCCACGGGCACATCTGCGCCATGGACATCGGGCGGCCGACCACCCTCAGCGACACCCTGACCGAGCTGCTCGCGCGCGGGCAGGAGCTCGCCACCGTCCTGCCGATCTTCACCACCAACGTCGCCGACCTCCTGCGCCTCGGGCACAAGGGCAGGCTCGCCGCGGGGGCCGACGCGGACCTCGTCGCCCTCGACGACCACGGTCACATCGCCGGCGTGATCGCGCGGGGCCGATGGCTGATCCAGGGCGGTCAAACAGTGGTATGCGGGCCCTTCGAGAGGTCTGCCTCGTGAGCCCAGCACGCATCGAAGAGCACCACACCCGCGGGTGGATCGTCCCCGTCGGCGGCGCTGAAGAGAAGGAGCAGGACCCGGTCATCCTCCGCCGCTTCGTCGAGGTCAGCGGCGGCGCGGGCGCCCGGATCATCGTCATTCCCACCGCCTCTCGCCTGCCCGACACGGGCGCTCGCTACGAGAAGATCTTCCGCCAGCTGGGCGCCCACAGCGCTCGCGCCTTGCCGTTCGAGCACCGCGCCGACGCCGAGCGCGAGGACTGGCTCGGCGTCCTCGAGCAGGCCACCGGCGTGTTCTTCACCGGCGGCAACCAGCTCCAGCTCAGCACGATCCTCGGCGGCACGCCGGTCGCCAAGAGCATCCGTCGCCTCAACGCCCGCGGCGTCACCGTCGGCGGCACGTCCGCCGGCGCCGCCATCCTCTCGGAGCACATGATCGCCTTCGGCCAGGGGGGCGCGACCCCCAAAGCGGGCCTCGCATCGCTGGCGCCGGGCTTCGGCCTGACCAACCGCGTCGTCATCGACCAGCACTTCCGCCAGCGCGACCGGCTGGGCAGACTGCTGTCGGTCCTCGCCTTCAACCCCTTCGCCGTCGGCATCGGCCTCGACGAAGACACCGCCGCCTTCCTCGGCCCGGACGACGTCATGCACGTCGACGGCGCCGGCGCCATCACCCTGGTGGACGTCGCCAACCTCGAGCACTCGTCGATGGCCTTCGCGAAACCCGGTCAACCCATCTGTTTGACCGGCATCAAGCTGCATATCCTCACCAAGGGCGCGCGCTACAACTTCGTCACCCGCGAGGCCGTCCCGCCGCTGCCGCCGCCCGACGACGACGACTGACCCCCTTCCGCCTCGCGACGTTCCGACCCCCGCCTCCGGCGACTCCGACAACCTGACCCAAGGGACATCATGCAGATCCTCGAGCGTCGCGTCTACCGCGGTCCCAACCTCTACGCCCACTTCCCGGTCATCCGGATGAACATCGACCTCGGCGAGCTGGAGCAGTGGCCGAGCGCGACGATCCCGGGCTTCGTCGACGGGCTGCTCGAGGCGCTGCCGAGCCTGCAGCAGCACACCTGCTCGTACGGCGACGCGGGCGGGTTCGTCCGCCGCCTGCGCGAGGACAGCGGCACCTGGCTCGGCCACGTGCTCGAGCACGTCGCCATCGAGATCCAGGTCCTCACCGGCGCCAAGGTCAGCTTCGGCAAGACCCGCAGCACCGGCGCCACCGGCCAGTACTACGTCGTCTACGAGTACGAGGAGGAGCGCGTCGGCGAGGCCGCCAGCGACCTCGCGCTCGACCTCCTGCACTCGCTCCTGCCCGACGGCTTCGAGGGTCGCAAGAGCGTGCCCGACGGCTTCGACTTCAAGTCGCGGCTCGAGGACCTGATCGCGTTCGCCCAGAAGCGCCAGTTCGGCCCGTCGACCGCCTCGCTGGTGCGGGCGGCCGAGCGGCGCGACATCCCGTGGATCCGCCTCAACGATCAGTCGCTCGTGCAGTTCGGCCACGGCCGCTATCAGAAGCGGATCCGCGCGACCGTCACCTCCGAGACGCGGCACATCGCCGTCGAGATCGCCAGCGACAAGGAGGAGACCAACAAGATCCTCGGCGACCTCGGCCTGCCGGTCCCGCGCCAGCACCTCGTGCGCAACGCCGACCGCGCCGTCGCGGCCGCGAATCGCCTCGGCTACCCCGTCGTCGTCAAGCCGCTCGACGCCAACCACGGCCGCGGCGTCTCGATCGACCTGCAGAACGAGGCCGCCGTGCGGGCCGCCTTCGACAAGGCGCAGGAGCACTCCAACAGCGTCATCGTCGAGACCTACATCCCCGGCTTCGACCACCGCATGCTCGTCGTCGCCGGCGAGCTGATCGCCGTCGCCAAGCGGGTCCCGGGCCACGTCGTCGGCGACGGCGAGCGGACGATCGCCCAGCTGATCGAGCAGGTGAACAGCGACCCGCGGCGCGGCATCGGCCACGAGAAGGTGCTGACCCGCATCGAGCTCGACTACCAGGCGCGCCGCCTGCTCGAGCTCAAGGGCTACACCGCCGACACCGTCCCCGCCGCCGGCGAGGTCGTGTACCTGCGCAGCACCGGCAACCTCAGCACCGGCGGCACCGCGATCGACCTGACCGACGTGTGCCACCACGACAACCGCGAGATGGCGGTGCGGGCGGCCAAGGCGATCGGCCTCGACATCTGCGGCATCGACTTCATCACCCCCGACATCACCCGCAGCTACCGCGAGGTCGGCGGCGGGATCTGCGAGGTCAACGCCGCCCCGGGCTTCCGCATGCACGTCGCCCCGACCGAGGGCACCCCGCGCGACGTCGCCGGCCCGGTCATGGACATGCTGTTCCCGCCGGGCACGCCGAGCCGGATCCCGATCGCCGCCGTCACCGGCACCAACGGCAAGACCACCGTCTGCCGCATGATCGCCCACATCCACAAGATGTCGGGCGCCACCGTCGGCCTGTGCACCACCGACGGCGTCTACATCGACGGCGAGCGCACCGTCGTCGGCGACATGACCGGCCCGGTCGCCGCGCAGATGGTCCTGCGCGACCCGCTGGTCGACCTCGCCGTCCTCGAGACCGCGCGCGGCGGTTTGCTGCGCGCCGGCATGGGCTACCGCGCCTGCAACGTCGGCGCCGTCCTCAACGTCAGCTCCGACCACCTCGGCCTCGGCGGCATCGACACCCTCGACCAGCTCGCCGAGCTCAAGCGGATCGTCGTCGAGGTCGCGCGCGACTGCGCCGTCCTCAACGCCGACGACGAGCACTGCCTGCGCATGGCCGACTACACCCAGGCCACGCGGATCGGCTACGTCACGATGAGCCCCAAGCACGACCTCGTGCGCCGGCACATCCGCGCCGGCGGCCTCGCGGTCGTGCTCGAGGAGGGCATCAACGGCGACATGATCACCGTCTACGACCGCGGCTCGCACATCCCGCTGCTGTGGACGCACCTGATCCCCGCCACCCTCGAGGGCAAGGCGCTGCACAACGTGCAGAACGCGATGTTCGCCACCTGCGTCGCCTACGCCATGGGCGTCAAGCTCGAGAACATCCGCCAGGGCCTGCGCACCTTCGACAGCACCTACTTCCAGGCGCCCGGCCGGCTCAACGTGTTCGAGGAGCTGCCGTTCAAGGTCATCCTCGACTACGGCCACAACCCGGCGGCGGTGCGGGCCATGGCCAGCCTGGTGTCGCGGCTCGACGTCAAGGGCAAGCGGGTCTGCGTGCTCGCGGCCCCCGGCGACCGGCGCGACGCGGACATCGCCGAGATCGCCCGCCACGCCGCCCCGGCGTTCGACCGGTTCATCATCCGCCAGGACGACGGCCTGCGCGGCCGCGCCTCCGGCGAGGTCGCCGACCTCCTGCGCGCGGGCCTTTTGCAGGCCGGCGTCGCCGAGGAGAAGATCCAGATCATCCTCGACGAGCAGCGCTCGATCGACGCCGCGCTGGCGGCCTGCGACCAGGGCGACCTGCTGCTGATCTTCGGCGACAACATCTCGCGCTGCTGGAAGCAGATCGTCCGCTTCCGCGAGGACCGGTTCGCCCCGGCGAACCGCGCCACCGCCACCTCGAGCGTCGGCCAGCTCGCCGTCGGCCTGCCGAGCAACCCCACCGGCCACCTCGCCGGCCAGCCCGCCGGCCTGACCGGCCCGGTCAACGACGACCGCCCGCTCGAGGCCCACCCCGCCCCGGCCGGGGTGGTCGAGGACGCCCGCGGCGTCCGCCTCGCCCGCGACGCCGGGATCGAGGACTGACCTGACCGGAGGGACCGCAGCATGCGCCTCCTCGACGCCCGCCGGCTGACCGGGGTCAACCTCGACCTGGACGGCCCGGGCGCGATCGCCGAGGTCGAGTTCGAGGCCGGCGACGACGTCGCGCGGGCCATCGCCGTCTGGCAGGACGCCGTCGCCCGCGCGGCCCGCCTGCTCGGCTGGGACGCGCCGCCGGCGGTGCGGCGATGGACCGGCGATCGCGGCGCCGCGCTGGTGTTCCCGGCCCCGGCCGACGCGCTGTACGTCGCCGTCGACGTCACCGAGTGGGCCGTCGAGTGCGCCCAGCGGGCCCTCGCCGGCGAGCCTGCGCGCGAGCTCGACGAGCTGGCGCCGACCCTCCTCGCCGCCCGCGAGCGCGAGCGCCTGCCCGTGCTCTCGGCCCTGCACGCCGCCGCCGAGGCCCGCGGCGTGCCGCTGCTGCTCGACGACGACCACCTCTCGCTCGGCGAGGGCGCCCGCTCGCGCACCTGGCCGCGGGCCCTCGCGCCCGCGCCGGCGGATGTCCCCTGGGACAGTTTGCGGCCGATCCCCGTCGCCCTGATCACCGGCACCAACGGCAAGACCACCACCGCGCGCCTGCTGGCCCGGATCGCCCGCACCGCGGGGCACGTCCCCGGCAACACCTCCACCGACGGCCTCGCCGTCGCCGAGCAGGTGGTCGAGACCGGCGACTGGACCGGCCCCGGCGCGGCGCGGATCGTCCTCCGCGACCCGCGGGTCACCCTCGCCGTGCTCGAGGTCGCCCGCGGCGGGATCCTCCGCCGCGGCCTCGCCGTCGACCGCTGCGACGCCGCCTGCATCACCAACGTCTCCGCCGACCACCTCGGCGAGCACGGCATCGACGACCTCGCCGCCATGGCCCGCGTCAAGGCCGTCGTCACCCGCGTGGTCGCCCCCCACGGCCGCATCGTCCTCGGCGCCGACGCCCCGATCGCCGTGCCTGCCCCTTCGGGCATGTCCTCGAGCACCTTGCCCTCCGCACAGGTTCTTTCGAACATGCCCAAGGAGGCATCCGCATCACCTGTCTCTTCGGCCACGCCGCAGCCGAACCCGCTGCTCGACCTGCCGGCGGCCGCGTTCCCGGCGCCGGTCGTGTGGTTCTCGCGCGACCCGCAGCACCCGCAGCTCGTGCGCCACCGGGCGGCCGGCGGCGAGGTGTGGTTCGTCTCGGCCGCGGGCCAGCTCACGCGCGGCCGCGGCGGCGAGCCCGACGTCGCGGTGGTGGCGCTCGACGAGCTGCCGTTCTGCTTCGGCGGGGCCGCCACGCACAACGTCGCCAACGCGCTGGCCGCCGCCGCGCTGGCCGCCGCGCTGGGCCTGCCCGACCCCGCCATCGCCGCGGGCCTGCGCAGCTTCGTCGACAACCCCGGCCGCGCGCAGCTGGTCCGGCTCGACCACGCCAAGCTGTTCCTCGACTTCGCCCACAACCCCGCAGGCATCGCCGGGCTGGCGCCGCTGCTGGCGCAGATCCGCGCCGGCGCGCGGCTACTCGTCAGCCTCGGCATCGCCGGCGACCGCCGCGACGACGACATCCGCGACATCGCCCGCGCGGTCGCCTCGCTGGGGCCCGACCTCGTGCTGACCCGCGACCTCGAGCACTACCTGCGCGGACGGGCCCCGGGCGAGGTCCCGGCGCTGCTCGAGCACAGCTTCGCCGGGCTCGGGATCGCGTGCGAGCGCGTCGAGAGCGAGGTCGCGGCGATCCGTCGCGGCCTGGAGTGGGCCCGGCCGGGCGACGTGATCGCGATCCTCGTGCACGTCGACCGCGACGAGGTCTGGGCCGAGCTGCGCGCCCGCGGCGTCGCGCCCGAGGCCGGTCAGGACCGATCCGGGCGCCCCGGACAGGCGTAAGAGCGTGACGACCTCGCACGCTCGCCATGCTTGACGCGCACACATACGCCCGAGCATATAGTCCAGCACCCGTGTCACGGCTGGGCCCAAGCTCGCCCCCCGGCCCTTCGGGCCCGCGAAGCGAGCGCAGCGACGTCGAGATCCTCGCCGCCATGGCGTGCGGCGACACCGACTCGCTCGGCGACCTGCACGACCGCTACGTCGGGCTGCTGCTGGCCACGGCGATCCGGATCCTCGGCAACCGCCGCGAGGCCGAGGACCTCGTGCACGACGTGCTCATGGAGGTCTGGCAGAAGTGCGCCGACTACGACCCCGGGCGCGGCAGCGTGCGCACCTGGCTGCTCGTCCGGCTGCGCAGCCGGGCCCTCGACCGCTGCCGCCGGGCCGGTCGCTTCCGCGTCGAGACGCTCGAGGACCGCGACCTCGACGACCTCGGTCAGGCCGGCGGCGACGAGCCGGGCCAGCGCCTCGACCACGATCGCGTGCGCCGCGCACTGCTCGAGCTGCCCTCGGCGCAGCGCCAAGTGCTCGAGCTGGCCTACTTCGACGGCCTGTCGGCGACCGAGATCGCCGAGCGGCTCGCCGTTCCGGTCGGCACCGTCAAGTCGCGGACCGCCGCCGGCCTCGCCAAGCTGCGCGCCGCCCTTCATGCTGAAGACGGGGGGGACCGATGACCGGCCGCGACCGCGAACACCCGCCGGACCGGCGCGGCCCTGCGACCCTGCAGGAAGATGACCTGAAGGACATGCCCCTTTGGGCAGCCGAGGACGACACGCCGGACATCGCCGTCGCCGAGGCCTTCACCGCCCTCTCGCTCGCCTTGCGGCCGGTCCCCGCGCCCGCCGACATGCGGGCCCGCCTGCTCGCCGCCGCCGCCGCGCCCGAGGCCCGCTTCAGCCCGTTCGTCGCCCGCCTCTCGCGCCTCCTCGACCTCGCCCAGGAGCGCGTCCGCCAGCTGCTCGTCAGCCTCGCGCGCCCCGACGTGTGGGAGCGCGTGCTGCCGGACGTCGAGCTGTTCCACCTCGAGGGCGGCCCGGCCACCGTCGGGGCCGACGTCGGGTTCGTCCGCGTCGCCGCCGGCGCCCACTTCCCGCACCACAACCACCTCGGCGACGAGCACGTGCTGGTGCTGCAGGGCGGCTTCGTCGAGGACGACGGCACCGTCGTCCGCGCCGGCGGCAGCAGCTACCGCGCCCCCGGCAGCAGCCACAGCCTCACCGCCCTGCCCGGCCAGGACCTCCTCTACGCCGTCGTCGTGTTCGGCGTCGAGTTCCCCGGCCTGCCGCCGCGGCCCTGATCCGCTGGCCTTCGGGTCATGTCCCGCTCGACATGCCCCGAAGTCCATGTCGCTGAAGCCATGTCAGGAGCGTCGCCGACCCGTCGGACCGGCGGCGCCGCCGGTCCACGCCGACGCACCCGCGGCTACCCGCTGTTCATCAAAAAAGTCGCGGTGTCGGCGAAGAACCCCCGCAGCGTCGCCGCCGACCCCGGCTCGAGCTGGACCTCGGCGAGGGCGGCCTCCATCAGCGCGACCCAGCGATCGCGGGCGCGCAGGTCGAGCTTGAACGGCATGTGCCTGGCCCGCAGCCGCGGATGGCCCCGCTGCGCGATGTAGCGCTGCGGGCCGCCGAATCGGCCGACCAGGAAGTCGCGCAGGCGGGCCTCGGCGCCGGCCATGTCGTGGCGCGGGTACATCGGCCCCAGGATGTCGTCATCGAACACACGGCGGTAAAAGGCCGCGACCAGCCGCGCAAAGCCCTCCTCGCCGATCCGGGCGTAGATCTCGTCCTCCGGGGCCAGCTCGCGCATCGCCGTCAGTGTGCCACGAGCGCCCGCCGCAGCATGCGTCGCGCATCGTGAGGCAGGTGTCGGCCCCGACGCGGCAGGGGCCGATCGCCGTGATCGCCGAGGCCGGCCGCGTGAACAAACCCCGGGCCGTGCGCACCCGGAAGATCGCCGATTCGCGGTGTCCCTGGCCCGGCGGGCTCGACCTGTCCCAAGGTAGGGGTTACCCGTCCGCGGCGCCCGCCCCGCCCCCTCCTGCGCGGAGTTTTCCCGCCTGCGACGGGCCCCGTGGTAGCCTGGAGCCCGGTGCAGAGCCTGGTGCAGGACGAAGAGGACACCCTCGAAGCGGGCACCCTCGTCGCGACCTACTTCCGCGTGCTCGAGTTCATCGGTCCGGCCAACTTCGGCGACCTGTACCGCGGCGAGCACATCCAGATGGGCAGCCGCTGCGCCGTGCGCGTGCTCAGCCCGCAGTGGAAGAGCCTCGTGCGCGGCGAGGAGGACGTCGACCGCTTCCGCCGCATGGCCCGCGCCGCCAGCGACACCTCGCACCCCAACATCGCGCAGGTGTTCGACGGCGGCCGCCTGGCCGACGGCCGGCTGTTCCTCGTCACCGAGCTGCTGGTCGGCCGCAGCCTCTTCGAGGAGATTTCCGAGCGGCGCTACCTGCCGGTCCTGCGGGCCGCGCGGATCCTCCGCGACGTCGCCCGGGCCGTGCGCGCCGCTCACAACGCCGGCCAGGTCCACCGCGACCTCAAGGCCGAGAACATCATGCTCGTGCCGCTGCCCGACGGCGACGGCGAAGCCGTGCAGGTGCTCGACTTCGGCATCGCCGCCTGGGCCGAGGCCGAGGCGCGCAAGCAGAACCCCGGCGCCTTCGTCGCCACGCCCGAGTACATGGCCCCCGAGCAGGTCCTGGGCAAGCCCGCCAGCCCGCTGTTCGACATCTACGCCATGGGCGTGATGCTGTTCGAGGCCCTCGTCGGCGAGACCCCCTTCTCCGGCAACGCGCAGGCGCTGATGAAGGCCAAGGTGTCCCGCCCCGCGCCCGCGCTCGCCAGCAAGCTGCCCGGCATGCCGCGCCGCCTGAGCGAGCTGGTCGACGACTGCCTCCACACGGACCCCGCCCTGCGCCCCCAGAGCGCCAACGAGTTCGTGGTCCGCATCGAGGAGATCCTCCGCACCTTGAACCGCACCTCGGGACCGCAGACATGAGCCCGCGGGCCACCGCCCGCCCCGCTCAGCCTGCCCCGAAGGACATGTTTATAAAGGTATGTCCGGCAGGACATGCTCTCTCGGGCAGCCGGGCCGACCCGCGCGCGTCCGCCGGCACCTCGCGCCGCTCGCCCGGCGCGGCCCTCGCTGCCATCCTGTCTTTCGGAGCATGCTCTTCGAGCCCTGTCCCATCCGACAGCCCCGGCGCGCCGCCCCCTGTCCCCGCCCCGGATACCCCCGCCGCCGAGTGCCCCGAGTTCACGCTCGCCGCCAGCCCGGGCGCCCTGGCGCCGCCGGAGATCGTCGAGGCCTCGGGTCTGGCGGCCAGCCGGCAGAACCCCGGCGTGCTGTGGACCCACAACGACTCCGACGCCGGCGGCCCGCTGGTCTACGCGTTCGCCGTCGACGGCGCGCGCTACCTCGGCCGCTGGCGGCTCGACGGCGCCGCGGTCCATGACTGGGAGGACATGGCCCTCGGGCCAGGCAAGGACGGCCGCGACGCCCTCTACGTCGGCGACATCGGCGACAACCAGCGGAAGCGGCGCGAGGTCGTCGTCTACCGCGTCGCCGAGCCGGCCGTCGACCTCGCCGCCGCGCCGGCCGAGCGCCGCCTGTCGGGCGTCGAGCGGCTGGTCTTCACCTACCCGGGCGGCCAGGCCCACGACGCCGAGGCCTTGCTCGTCGACCCTGTCCGCGGGGACATGTGCATCGTCACCAAGGGCCGCGGCGGCTCGGCCGTGTTCTGCGCCGCCGCCCCGCTGACCTCCGGCGAGCTGAGCGCCGCCGGCGAGCTCGGCGTGCTCGGCCTCGTCACCGGCGGCGCCGTCAGCCGCGACGGCACCCTGGTCGCCCTGCGCACCTACCTCGCCGCCCGGGTGTGGCGCCGCGACCCGTCCCGCCCGCTCGCCGAGGCCTTCCGCGGCCCCGACTGCGACCTCGCCCTCGCCCTCGAGCGCCAGGGCGAGGCGATCGCCTTCGCCCCCGACGGCCGCGCCTACTACACCGTCAGCGAGGGCCTCGCCCCGACCCTCCACGCCTACGGCCCCCGCTGACTCCTCGCACCGATTCCGCGTCGCTTCCCGTCCATGAAGGCGCCGTGTCGCCGACGCCCCCGCTGACCGCGAAGCGCGGCTCGGCCGCTCCACCATCCAGCCCGCCGCGGGCCCGGTGCCATTTTAAAAGTACTGGATCACCACCCGCTGGATCGCCCCGTCGGCGCCGACGCGGAACTTCGCGTCGCGGTACTTCGGCGGCCCGAACCGGCCCTTGGCGTTGTTCGAGGCCGCGAACCCTTCCTTGGGGATCCCCACCCAGTTCGTATCCATCGCGTTGTTGCCGTTCTCGTCGTGGACGACGGCGAACGCGTACTCGCCGGTGGGCACCGCCAGGTCGACCCGCGCCTGGCCCCGGGTCACTCTGGCCACTGCCGTCTTCCACGCCTTGCCCGGGTCGCCCGGGAAGCCCTCGGCGCCGCGGAAAACGGCGACCAGCACCTGCCCGTCGTCGCTCCGGAACCCGCTCATGCGGATCGACAGCTCGGCGTCGGTCTCGGCCGGCGCGGCGGCGACGGCGGTGAGCGCGAGGATGAACGTGTTCAGGCTTTGTGCCAGCATGAGGGACCACGATCGCAGGCAGAGGATGGCGCCGCAAGCGGTTGCAGGGCGCCCTGGATCGCAGTATACAAACTTTGCGAAGAGTTGCGAGCAACCTTCCGCAAGGTCTAAACCTTCCTGGCCTTGGACGCCGTGAGTACCGGACGATATCGCATCCAGTCGGTGGCCGAGATGACCGGTGTGTCGGCGGCCACACTCCGCGCGTGGGAGCGGCGCTACGGCCTCCCCGCCCCGCGCCGCTCGTCGTCGGCCTACCGTCTCTACAGCGACCGCGACGTCGAGCGGATCCGCCGCGTCCGCGAGCTGTGCGACGCGGGCATGGCGCCGTCCGAAGCCGCGCGCACCGTGCTCGCCACCGACGACGAGGCCGCCGTCGCCGCGCGCGTCGAGGCCGACAACGACGAGCTCGCCGTCCAGCGGATCCTCGAGGCCGTCGACCACTTCGACCCCGACCGCATCGAGGCCGCGGTGAAGAGCTCGCTGTTCCTCGGCCCCGCCGTCACCCTGTTCGAGCGCGTGTTCAGCCCGGCGCTGGTGCAGATCGGCGAGCGCTGGGCCCGGGGCAGCATCAGCGTCGCGCAGGAGCACCTGGCCGCCGAGATCCTCGGCAACACCATGCGCTTCCTGCTGCGCCTCGTGCAGCCCGAGCACGCGCGCCGCCAGGTCGTCCTGGCCTGCTTCGCCGACGAGGAGCACACCGGCCCGCTCTACGGCGTGGGCATGCGCCTGGCCACGTGGAGCGTCAAGTCGATCGTCCTCGGCGCCCGCACCCCGCCCGAGGCCGTGCGCCACACGATCGAGCAGCTCCGCCCCGACATCGTCGGCCTGTCCGCCACCATCGCCCCCGCGCCCGACCGCCTGCACGCCCTCCTCGACGGCTACGCCGAGGCCTGCGGCGCGACCCCGTGGATCGTCGGCGGCCTCGCGTCCGAGGCCATGCGCGAGCCCCTGGTCGCCCGCGGCGGCCACGTCGCCCCGACCGCCAAGGAGCGCTTCCACGAGCTGATCCACACCCTCTGCCCGCTCGACCCGAACACCGGCGAGTGACGGCCTTCTTGAGGACATGCCCAGAAGGACATGTCATCAGGAACATGTCGTTGACGGCATGTCCTCGAGCCCATGACGCCGCGCCGACGCGCCTCGCCCCGGCGACGGACTGCATCGCCTGGCGCTCGCGCTCCGGTCGAAACTTCCGCAGCGACCCTTCGCTCGCCCCGGCTCCGCTCGCATCGTCCCGCCCTGATCACGCGGCGCTTCGCTCGCCCCGGTTCCGCTCGCATCGTCCGCCGTGATCTCGCGGGCCTTCGCTCGCCCCGGCTCCGCTCGCATCCTTTCCGCCGTGACCTCGCTGGCCCTGGCGCGCGCCGCCTGACCGCCCGCGCAGCAGCGCCCTCACGCCCCCGTGCCCGGCGCGCGCGGGCCTCGCGTTTCGAGCGCCGCCCCTTTGACAACGCCGCCGCCGCGCGTCAAAACCGCTCGACGATGTCGCCTCGCCGCTTCGCCCCCGCCCTGTTCGTCGCCCTCGCGCTGGCCTGCACCCGCAGCGGCGAGACTGCGCCGCCGCCGGTCGACACCCCGCCGCCCGAGCCGCCGGCGGTGGCCGCCGAGATCGCCCCGGAGCCGCAGCCCGAGGCCCCGCCCGAGCCGGAGGCCCCGCCCGCGCCCACGCTCGACCTGCTGGCGACCGCCAGCGAGGCGGGCGGCCTCACCACCTTCCTGTCGGCCGTCGACGTCGCCGGCCTGCGCGAGACCCTGCAGGGCCCTGGCCCCTTCACGATCTTCGCCCCCAGCGACAAGGCCTTCGCCGCCCTCCCCAAGGGCGAGCTCGACCGCCTGCTCAAGAACAAGAAGAAGCTCGCTGCCCTCCTGCAGCACCACGTCGTCGCCGGTCCGCCGTTGCCCGGCAAGGCCTACCCCTCGGCGGTCGCTCCCGCGGCCGAGCCGGGCGCCGCCGAGCCGGCCGCCCCCGAGACGCCGCCCCCGCCGTCACCACCCTGGCCGGCGCCCCGCTGCCGCCCCTGCCCGAGCTGGTCCGCGCCGACATCCAGGCCACCAACGGCGTCCTCCACGTGATCGACGTCGTCCTGCCCGCCCCCGGCAAGGCCAAGCCCGCCAAGCCCGCCAAGCCCGCGAGCAAGCCCGCCGAGCCCGCGAGCAAGCCAGCCAGGCCCGCCGACCCCCCCGCGCCTTAGGACATGTCTTGTGCGTCATGTATCGGCCGACATGCCCATGAGGGCATGTCCGCTGATACAGCCCGCAAGGCCCTCGAGCCCGAGCTGTCCGCCGTACCGGCGACACCTCGATGAAACCTTCACGGCAGCGCGCACACGCCGACGTGCTCCAGGCCCGCCGGGGCCTTGCCGGGTGCGTAGTAGGCCCGGCACTGCTGACCTGCGCCCGGGCACACGGGGTCGCTCAGGTCGCAGTAGGGCGAGCAGCACCCCGGCCCCTCGCCGCCCTCGCCGATAAAGCACTCCTCGGCCACCTCGCCGCCCTCGCAGCTCAGCCCCGGCGCGCAGCGCCAGTCGCCGCCGCAGCCCTCGAACAGCTGATTGGCGGGCAGGCCATCCACGTCCAGGCACACGAAGTCGACGCCGGCGTACTGACAGCTGTCCCCCGCCGGGCAGTCCTGCAGCAGCGGGTCGCAGTGCGGGACGCACAGCGGCATCTGGTGGTAGCCGAAGCACTCCTCGTCGGCGCCGCAGATCGGCTGGTGCGAGCTGCCCTGGCAGATCACCGCGCAGGTGCCGGTGCCGGTCTGCGGATCGACCTCGTCGCAGAACAGGCCGACGTCGCAGGTGTCGGGGCCGAAGTGGCCCTGGACCAGCACCTGGCACGCTTCGCCGGCCTGATCGGGCTCGGCGACGATCGGCGAGCAGGTGATGCTCTGGTAGTCGAGCGGAGGCGGCCCCTCGGCGGAGCACTTGAAGCCGCTCGGACAGTCCTGCGCGTAGACGTCGCACGCGGGCGGCGGCTCGGGCGGGATGACGAAGACCGCCTCGGTGGCGCTGTCGCAGGTCGTGCAGGTGTCGCCGGCCGTGCCGCCGCTGTCGGTCGCGGTGAGCGTCGGATCGGCGGAGGTGTCGGAGTCGGTGCCGGCGGTCGAAGTCACGGGCGGGCCCGACCCGGACGAGCCGCCGGTGATCGGACCGGGGATCCAGGGGTCACAACCCGTGAGGGCGAGGACGAGGGCGAGGGAGCGCGGCGCGAGACGCATGTGCAGGAGGTCGTGGGAACGACCGGCGACGGCTCAATTATTTTCGCGCCCGGCGCGGCCGGCGATGGCGCGCCAGGCGGCTGCTGCGATCTCGGCCGTGAGCACGTCCGGGGAAGCGCGCTCGCCGGCGGCGGGTGGCGTTACGCCCGCGGGCGCCCGCGCGGCGCCGAGGAGCGGCCCCACCGCCGAGCTCGCCGTCACCCGCTCGCATGTCCCTCGCGACATGCCTTCTCGAACATGCCCTGAAAACCATCCCGGCGATCGCTCCGCCCGGGCGCCGCGCGATAGGCCAGCGGTGCGTGCAGATGCGGGCGACACCGGCCGGTGGTCGCCCGTACTGCCCCGTGAAGCGCGACCGCATCGTACGGCCCAGCCCAGCCCGGCTCACGGCACGTTCGCCAGCTCGGTCTCGCCGCGGCGGACCCGCCCGTGGTGCTGCACCGCAGGCAGCACCCCGATCACGCACAGCACCGCCGCGAGCAGGAAGTGCTGGGCGTAGCCGAGCTCGGCGGCAGAGAAGCCCGACAGCGACGCGCCGAGGCCGGTCGCCAGCACCACCACGCTGGCCTGGATCGTGTAGTCGGTGCCGGCGGTGTGCGGGCGGGCCGCGTCCATCATCATCGTGAACAGCGCCGCCGTGGCCATCCCGCTGGAAAAATGTTCGAACGTGCACAGCGCGTAGAGCACCCAGCCGTCCCGCACGCCGGCGGCCGGGATCGCGTACGACGCGACCGCCAGCGCCTGCACCGCCGCGAACACGAACAGGCAGCGGTAGCGGCCGTAGCTGGCGACGAACGCCCCCCCGACCATCGCCCCGACCAGGCTGGCGAGGAACCCCGCCGTGCCGGTCAGCCAGCCGATGTCGGCCAGGCCGAGGCCCAGGTCGATGAAGAACGGGCGCAGCATCCCGACCCCGAACGCCTCGCCGAGCTTGAACGCCGCGATCGCGGCCAGCCACGAGCCGACCCCCGGGCGGCGGAAGAACTCGGTGAACGCCGCCAGCCCCGGGCGCTCGCCCTGCTCCGGCCGCGGCTCGCCGCGGAACGCCGCGATCGGCAGCGTCGTGAGCGCGATCGCCCCGGCCATGCACTGGCACACGCGGGTCCAGCCGAGCCACGGATACAGGATCAGCAGCACCCCGCCGCACAGGATCATCCCCAGGCGATAGGCCGCGACCTGCACCCCGTTGCCGAGCCCGCGCTCGGCGGGTGTCAGGATCGTCACCGCCAGCCCGTCGGTGGCGATGTCCTGCGTCGACGCCAGGAAGTTGAGCGCCAGCACCCCGACCACCAGCGCCTGCAGGTCGACCGTCGGGTCGACCGTCGCCAGCGCCAGCAGCGTGATCACCGTGAGCACCTGCAGCGGCACGATCCAGCTGCGGCGACGGCCGAAGCGGTCGAGCCCGTGGCGGTCGACCAGCGGCGCCCACGCGAACTTCAGCGCCCACGGCAGCGCCAGCAGCGACGCCAGCCCGACGCCCTCGAGCGACACGCCCTGCTCGCGCAGCATCGCTGGCAAAAACTGCGAGAAGAACCCGTACGGCATCCCCTGCGCCAGGTACAGCGATGCGAGCAGCGCGAGCTTGCCGGCGGGCGTCATCGACCGGGGCACGATAGCGCACCGCCGTCGCCGCCGCACGCGCCCTGCTCGCCGCCCGCAAATGTCGGCCAAAGAGCGACGCGCGCGCATCACGGTGCGTCCGCGACTTCGCATCGCCGGCCCGTCACCTGTCTCTTCGGTCATCCGCGTGTCCGCTTGACGCTCGCGCGCGGCCGGGCGATGGTCCTCCGATGAAACGCGCCTATGCCTTGCCTTGCACGCTCGTCCTCGCGCTCGCCGGTTGCGGCGACAGCGGGCGACCGGCCGACGACGGCACCGCCACGCTCCCGACCTCGACGACGCCGGGGCTGACCGAGCCGACCGGCACCACCGACCCGTCGACCGGCACCACCGCGCCGACCACCACCGACCCGACCACGAGCACCACCACCGGCGGCCAGGGCACGGGCGAGGCGGGCGAGCCGTGTGGCGTCAGCGCGGAGTGCAAGCCCGGCCTCGTGTGCGCCGGCGGCGAGTGTGCCCCGACCGACGGCGAGTGTCAGACCGACGACGACTGCAGCGGCGACACCTACTGCTGCGTCGACGGCTGCCTCCCGGTCGGCGAGAGCCCCCCGGTGTGCATCCCCTACGGCTTCGACCCCAACCAGTGGAGCAACGACGAGTGCGTCGGCGACGTCACCATCGGCCTGTTCGAGCCGGCCGTGCAGTGCGAGTGGACCGCCCCGCCCGACGGCGACCCGTACCCCAATCACAAGTCCGTGCTCACGACCCCGCTGATCTTCGACCTCCCGCACGGCGCCAACGTCGAGTTCCCGCAGGCCGAGATCGTCATCGTCACCTACAACTACACCGACGGCGGTGAGCCGTCCGGCTGGGGCTCCGACCCCAACTACTACGGCGTCATCCGCGTCCTCGACGGCACCACCTGCGAGCTGCTCGAGACGATCGACGACCCGGCCAACCGCATCATCGCCGCCAGCCCGCCGACGATCGGCGACATCGACGGCGACGGCCTGGCCGAGATCGTCACCCACCGCGCCGTGTCCGGCACGATCGCCTTCGGCTGGGACGCCGCGCTCCAGAAGTACGTCACCAAGTGGGTCGCCACCGGCACCGACTTCAGCATGGTCACCCGCTGGGACGGCCCCGCGCTGCACGACCTCGACGACGACGGCGTCGCCGAGGTCATCACCGGCAGCGAGGTCTACGACGGCGCCACCGGCACGCGCCTCAACCCCGGCCAGGTCATCGCCGGCGCCGGCGCCAACCGCTTCTCGGTGATCGGCGACCTCGACCAGGACGGCGCCGCCGAGCTGATCGGCGCCGGCGTGTGGCGCTGGGACGTCGGCACCAACACCTGGGTCATGGCCTACCCCGGCGACCCCGACGGCGGCTCGCACTACGGCTTCGCCGACTTCGGCACCCCCGGCGCCGACCCGGCCAGCTTCAACGCCGCCGCGCTCGACGGCCGCGCCGAGATCGTCACCGTCACCGGCGGCGTGGTCGAGCTGTACACCCTCGAGGGCCAGCTGATCTTCACCGCCACCACCGACCTCGGCAGCGGCGGCCCGCCGACCATCGGTGACTTCGACAACGACGGCTACCCCGAGATCGCCAGCGCCGGCGGCAAGGCCTTCAGCATCTACGACCTCGACTGCAAGGACGCGATGGCGCCCGGCTGCGTGGCCCCGTGGATCCGCTGGTCGCAGCCGTCGCAGGACGCCTCGTCGCAGAACACCGGCTCGTCGATCTTCGACTTCGAGGGCGACGGCGCCGCAGAGGCCGTCTACGCCGACGAGTGCTTCCTCCGCGTCTACGAGGGCGCCACCGGCGAGGTCCTCTACTCGACCTTCCGCACCTCGTGCACCTGGTACGAAAACCCCGTGGTCGGCGACCCCGACTACGACCAGAACACCGAGATCCTGGTCGGCTCGAACGACAACTGCGGCGTCGTCTGCCCCGACATCGACCCGATCCACCGCGGCCTGCGCTGCGAGACCGGCGAGGAGTGCGGCGAGCCGTTCATCTGCGACGCCGGCTTCTGCCGCTGCAGCGACGACACCCAGTGCGTCGCCGGCCACGCCTGCACCGCGCCGCTCGACGGCACCCCGGGCGCCGGCAACGTCTGCCGCGCCGTCCACCCGCCGGGCGTCGGCCTCACCGGCCTACGTGTCCTTCGGGACAGGCTCGACCGCTGGGCCTCCTCGCGCCCGCTGTGGAACCAGCACGCCTACTCGGTCACCAACGTCGACGACGACGGCGGCATCCCGGCCACCTCGCAGTGGCTGCCCAACTTCACCCAGCCCGACCTGAACAACTACCGCCAGAACCGCCAGGGCGACACCCCGCCGGCCGCGCTGCCCGACATCACCGGCAAGCTGGGCGACCAGAGCTGCATGGGCAAGGACGGCAAGGTGATCCTGACGAGTACAGTCTGCAACCGCGGCAAGAAGGCCGTGGGCGCCAACTTGCCCGCGACCTTCTACCTCGGAGACCCGGCCGACGGCATGGTGCTGTGCGTGGCCTACACGGCCGAGCCGGTGCCGGTCGAGGAGTGCCGCGACGTCTCGTGCGCCATCGACGACACGGTCGACGGCACCGTCACCGTGGTCGTCGACGACGACGGCCAGGGCGGCGAGTTCGCCCTCGAGTGCTTCGAGAACAACAACAGCGACGCGATCCAGATCAAGGACTGCAGCCCGGTCGGCTGAGCGTCGCCGCACCCGTGAAAATTCGCGCGGACGCGTGCCTGCGCCGCCCTGGGCAGGCACGCGCCGAGCGCCTAGACTCGGCGCGTGCTGCCCTCCGTCCCGCGGCTCGGCGTCGCGCTGCCTCTGCTCCTGCTCCCCGGCTGCTTCAACCCCACCGGCGCCGGCTCGACCGGCTCGACCGGCCCGACCACCAGCGACGCCGGTGAGACCAGCACCGACCCGACCTCGACCTCGACCTCGACCGGCACCACCACCCCGCCGACCACGCTGCCGTCGCAGACCGACCCGACCACGGAGCCGGTCACCAGCACCGACCCGATCACCAGCACCGCCCCGCCGCCGCCCGGCTGCGGCGACGGCAACGTCGACGACGGCGAGGAGTGCGACGACGGCAACACCGACAACAGCGACAACTGCCTCGACAGCTGCACCAACGCCGTCTGCGGCGACGGCTTCGTCCACGCCAAGAGCGAGACCTGCGACGCCGGGCCCGACAACGCCGACGACGCCTCATGCACCCTCGAGTGTCGGCCCGCCGCCTGCGGCGACGAGCTGATCTGCCCCACCTGCGGCGAGCAGTGCGACGGCGGCACCGACTGCAACGACGACTGCACCTTCAAGCAGCGCTACGTGTTCGTCACCAGCGACCTCGTGCAGGGCAGCCTGGTCGGCGGGCTGTCCGGCGCCGACGAGCTGTGCGCGCAGGCGGCCGGCCTCAACGACCTGCTGATCGGGCGCAAGTTCGTCGCCTGGCTCAGCACCAGCACGGTCAGCGCGGCCGACCGCCTCGACGAGGCCTCCGTCCCGTACATGCGCCTCGACGGCGTGGTCGTCGCCAACGACTACACGGACCTCCTCGACATCGTGTCGGAGATGCAGGCGCCGATCGACGTCGACGAGAACGGCCAGACCGTCGCCGACACCCCCATCGCCTGGACCGGCACCCAGGCCGACGGCCTGAAGTCCAACGCGTCCGAGATGTGCGAGGACTGGTTGACCGGCCTGGGCAACGGGCGCAAGGGCACGATCACCGCGACCGGCGTCACCTGGACGGACGACGGCACCATCCCGTGCAACAACGTCGCCCGCCTCTACTGCGTCCAGACCACCCTCTGAGGCCCGATGGACATGACTTTCGGGTCATGCCCTTTCTTTCATGTCCAAAAGGCCATCCTCGCCCTCAAGGCTGCTCCGGGTAGAGCTCGGCGCAGCGGGCCACCGCCTCGGCGTCGACCTGCGGCAGCGTCACCTGCGGCGGCGTCTCGTGCGGCGGGGCGGAGAAGTCGAACATGTCCCACGGCGCCAGCGCGTTGGCGTCGCGGGCGGTCAGGGCCGGCAGGACGAAGCGGGCCTCGATGAAGCGGAGGATCGACGTGTGGTCGTAGACCTCGTGGCTGACGTGATGCTTCTTCGCGAACGGTGACACGACGATGAACGGCACGCGCGGCCCGAGGTGGTCGAAGCGGCCCGGCTGGTCGTGCGGCTGCAGCTCCGGCAGGTGGGCGTCGGGCGGGCAGGCGGCCGGCGGCGGTACGTGGTCGAACAACCCGCCGTGCTCGTCGTAGGCGAAGAACAGCGCCGAGCGCGGCCAGTTCGGGCTCTTCAGCAGCGCGTCGACCACCCGGGCCACGAACAGCTGCCCGAGCTGCGCCACCGACGGCGGGTGCTCCCACGTCGCCTTCGACTCCGGCGCGTCGAACGTCGCGTTGACGAACGACACCGCCGGCAGCTCGCCCGCCGCCGCGTCGGCGAAGAACTGCGCGATCGGCTGCCGCTGCGTGCCCGGCTCGGGCAGCAAACCCGTCAAAAAACCGCCGAGCCCGCCCGTGTCGCTGAAGTACACGCGGAAGCTGACCCCGCGGGTCACCAGGTGGTCGAAGATCGTCGCGTCCGGCTTGAAGTTGACGTTGACGGTGCGGCCGTACGACGAACCGGCGTAGAGGTACATCCGGTTCGGCCACGTCGGTCCGGGCACCGAGCCGAAGTAGCGGTCGCCGAGCGCGAACTCGTTGGCCAGCCAGTAGTAGAACGGCAGGTCCGGCTCGTCGTAGTAGCCCATCGCCCGCTCGCCGCGGAGCGTCTCGTCGATCACGTCGTCGCCCTTGCCCTCGTTGGTGCTGACGAACCCGTCCATCTTGCCGCCGGCGATCTGCTCGTGGACCGCGTCCCACGAATGATTGGTGTTGCCGAAGCAGGGCTGCGTCTGGTGATAGATCGCCACCGGCGCGCCGTCGGGCCCGGGGTTCGAGAAGTCGACCGGCGCCACGTCGGCCTCCGGTTGCCCGCGCACCGGCAGCATCTGAAAATAGTGGTCGAACGAGCGGTTCTCCTGCATCAGCACGACGATGTGATCGATCGGGATCTGCTCCCCGCTCGGGTACGACTCGCCCTGCGTCTCCGCCGGCAGCGCGCCCGGCTGGTACTTGCAGGCGCTGCGCCCCGCGGCCGCCTCCGCGTCGCTCGGCGGCTTCACCGGCCGGTCCCAGTCCGCCTCGGTCCCCGCCGTCTGCTCGCCCGGGGTGACGACGCAGGTCGTCAGCCACAACAGCGCTCCGATCTCTGCACTCCGTGCCATGCCGGCTCCTCGCTCGCGGGCTCCGCCGTCGCCTCGCCGTTTGGCCGGTGCCCGCGCAGCCAGCCGGGTAGCACGAGCCCGCCCCCGCGCGAGCCCGCGAGCCCGAGCCCGCCTTCGCCCCGATCACCGCCGCGCTCGCGCCCGGCCCTGCGGTCGCGGGCGCGGCCTCCGCCCGTGGGACCGGCCGCGCCAGCGCCTCGGCATGCCCCTTACGCCATGTCCGCGCGATCGCACCTGCGAAGCAGGCTGCTGCGCCCGCTCCACCTGACCCATGGGACAGACACTCGACGGCGAACCTCACCTGTCCGTCCGGACATCCGATGGCCGCGGCGGAGCGAGCGGTCCCGGGACGCCACGGGCGAGCCTCGCCGGCGCTCCCGGCGGCGAGGAGGAGACGCCCACGCCCGGCCCGAGGCACACCGGAGCGAAGCAGCGAGCGCCCCGTCCGCTCGCCCCGCCCGTCTCTTCGGACATCCGAGCCGCCGCGTTCGGACCTGCCCGTTCGGACATCCTACGCGCGTCGGCGCCGTCGCCCCATCCCGAGCAGGCCCAGGCCGACGAGCGACGCCAGCGTCCCCTCGCCCTCGGCCCCGCTCGTGCACCCACAGCCCGCCTGGCCGTCGCCGCCGGGCGCGCCGCCGTCGGTGTCGGTCCCGGTCGGCTCGTCGCCGCTCTCGCCGGGAGCGCTCGTTCCCGGCTGTCCGCCCGTCGTCGGCGCGCCCGTCGTCGGCGCGTCCGTCGTCGGCGCCGCCGTCGTCGGTGCGTCCGTCGTCGGCGAGCCCGTCGTCGCCCCGCTGGTCGCCGTGGCCGTCGAGCCGTCCGTGGTCGAGCTTGCCGAGGTCGTCGACCCGTCCGTCGTCGTCGTCGACGTCGCCGGCGCTCCGGTCGTGCCCGGCTCGTCCCCCGTCGTCGACGAGCTGCCCTCCGAATCACTCGGGTCCGGCAGCGGGTCGGGCTCGCCGACCTCGTCGCCGCCGTCGAGCCCGCATAAGAACCCCTCGCAGCACGGATCAATTTCCATTTGCGTCACCTCTTCGAACATGTGCTCGAAGATCGCCGCGAGCGCTGCCTGCAGCTCGACCTGCGAGTCGCCCGCGGGGAAGAAGTCGAGCGAACCGCCCGAGCCCCAAACCGCCATCATCGTCAGCTGCTCGACCGCCTCCTGCGACTCGGCCAGCTCGCCGAGCCCGACGACGTACGTGCGCACCCCGTCGGTGACCATCTGCTCGAGCGAGGCCTGGACCGCCGCGTCGTCCGAATCATACGTACCGTCCATGATCAGCACGTTGTAGAACTTCGTCTCCGCGGTGCAGGGGATCGGCGCGTCGACGGCCATGCAGGCGGCCTTGGCCTCGGCCAGGTGGCCCTGCACGAGCTCGAGCCCGAGGTGGACGAACGCCCCCGATCCCGTGCAGGCATCCGGCTTCTGCGCGTCGAGCTCGCAGCGCGGCACGTGGCTCTGCACCGGCGTCGTCGGCCCCGGAAACTCGACCTCGTCGGTCTTGAAGGTCCACGTGATCGGCGGCCCGTCCCACGGATCGACGCACCCGGGCGCCTCGCACGAGGTCTGAGGGTTGAGCGCCCAGTGGAGCACCCCGGAGCGACACGGCGCGTAGTCGACGAGGAGCTTCTGCTCGGCCGGCGAGTCGTCGCCGAACACCGCCGCGCCGACGAGCGTCCACATCTCGAGCGGCGAGCCGTTCAGCAGCGGCGTCCCGGTCTGCAGCGCCAGGTCGATCCCGCCCGTGCGCAGCAGGTCCCAGCGCGTCTGCCCCATCGCCCCGTGGACGCTGTCGCCCATCACGTTGAGCATCGACGACGAACCGTCGAGGATGAACATCACCCGCGGCCACGCCGGCGTGCAGATCGGCGGGTCGATCAGGTTGATGATGTCCTGGATCTCCGCCTTCAGCGCCTCGCCGATCAGCGACGACTCGACCACCGCCTGCCCGGTCCCGCCGGCGACCGCGAGCTCGTTGGCCTCCGCCGTCCCCGCGGCGTCGCCGACCGACAGCACGTAGGTCGGGATCGCCTTGTTGTTCCACATGTCCAGAGCGACAGGCGCCGGATCGGCCGCCGGCGGCTGCAGCACCTGGGTGTTCTCCGCGTCGGTCCACTCGCCCTGCGTGATCACGATCAAAGCCGGCACGCGCACGAACGGACCGACCTCGCTCGGGTGGTCCGCCTGCGCCGTGGCGAACAGCGCCTCCGCTCGCGCCAGCGCCCCCGCCGTCCACGCTCCGATCCCCGTCGGCGCCCCCGCGAGCGGCGGCGGCACCGCGGCGAGGGTCGTCTTGATCGCCTCACCGTTGCACTGGAAGTACGCCTTCTCCGGGTCGAGCGCGTCGTACCAGGGCACGTCGACCTTCTGCCCGTCGACCAACCCGCTCGCGTCGCCGGCGATCGTCGTCCCCGGCTGATCGGCGTCGGGGTCGTGCCCGAAGCGCATCAACGCCAGCATGCTGTTGCCCTGGATGTAGCCGTTGTCGCCGTCGACGATCGCCTGCACCGCCGCGACCGCCCGCTGCCAGCGCGTCTCGTCGGCGTCGAACATCTCGTTCATCGCCGTCGAGTAGTCGAGCGCGATCAGGAAGACCGGCTTGACGAAGGTACACTGACCCTCCTCGACGCAGACAGGGGCGGCGTGCGATGGTTCCAAGCCGCCCACAAGCGCCAGCCCGGCTCCGGCGAGGATCCCGAGTTGCAGTCCCAGTCGCTTCCACGTCCGCGAGGTCTCACGCATACCCCGCCACTTCACCTCGCGACGGCCGCCCGCGTCAAACCCACCCGGCGCTCCCGCGCCCGCGGCTCACCTCGCCCGCTTCACCGGCCAATCGCCGCTTCTCGGCCGATCGCCGCTCATGCAAGGTTCCGTCGTCGCCGCTACTGGCACGATCCACACACCCTCGCGTCTCCAAGAATTTGACACCACGCGCCTTCTGCCATCGACCCGAACGGTCGACGCCGTGTTTCACCGCGACCCCGTACGACGCACGTCGCCGGTCGCCGGCGCGCTCACGAAGCGTTCTGCTCGACCGCGGCCCGCAGCGCCGAGACCGACGCCGTGCGCAGGTACACCACCTTGGTGTCGTCGGTGACGAGCTCTTTGATCTGATCGCGGAGCGCGTGCGAGACCATGCCGACCATCACGACGACGAGGGCGATCTTGCCGGCCCCGTGGCGCACGCCCGGGGGGATCCGCTGCTCGAAGTGCCGGAGCGAGCAGCCGAAGCGCTGCGCGACCTCGCGATAGCGGCTCGACATCCCCCCGTGTCCACCCACGACCACGACCGTCGACTCGTTCGCCTCTTTTTTCTCCTGCTTGGTAGCCATGCCCTCGGTTGTGCAACGCCCGGGCCAACCTCGATCCGGCCTGTAAGCTGGCCAGGACCCCCCTGCGCCCTATTCCCAAATATTTTCGTTTGTCATTTTGACACGCGCTCGGCTGACGCGGTGCCACCAGGATGGTCTACCCTGCGGCCCCATGCGTCTCCGCCCGCGCGTCGCGCTCCTCGTCCTCGCCCTCGCTGCGTGCGATGGCGGCTACAAGCCTCCGCCGCGCCCACCCACGCAGGCTCCGCCGACCCCGCAGCCGAAGCCTCCGCCGTCCCCCCAGCCGCAGCAGCCGGCGCCTCCGCCAGCGGACCCGGCCGTCGCCGTCTCCGCGCACGGCGAGCACAGCTGTGTCCGCCGCAAGTCCGGCGCGGTCGCCTGTTGGGGCAAGAACAGCGACGGCCAGCTCGGTGACGGCGGCCGCGCGGACCTCCCGCGGGCCGCGCTCGTACCTGGTCTTTCGGGCATGTCCGAAGTGGCAGCCGGCGGCAACTTCACGTGCGCGCGCAAGCCGGGCGGGCAGGTGCTGTGTTGGGGCAACAACGAGGACGGCCAGCTCGGCGACGGCGCCGGCGCGCGCCCGGGCGCCCGCAGCACCAGCCCGGTGGCGGTCGCCGGGCTGACCGACGCCGTCGAGATCGTCGCTGGCGGAGCGCACGCGTGCGCCCGCCGCAAGGCCGGCGGCGCGGTCTGCTGGGGCCTCGGCGAGAACGGCCAGCTCGGCACCCAGGCCGACCGCTCGGCCCGCCTCGTGGCGGTCCCTTCGACCAGCCGCGTGGTCCAGCTCGCCGCCGGCGAGGCCCACACCTGCGCCCGCACCGACGCCGGCACCGTGCTCTGCTGGGGCCGCAACACCGAGGGTCAGCTCGGCGACGGGCTCCACGCCGGCCGCTCGACCCCCAAGCCCGTCCCCGGCCTCGCCGACGCCGTCGACCTGGTCGCCGGCGCCAAGCACAACTGCGCCCGCCGCAAGACCGGCGGCGTGGTCTGCTGGGGTCACAACCAGGACGGCCAGCTCGGCGACGGCAAGACCGGCGTCTTCGCCCAGCGCAGCCCCGTCGCCGTCGCCGGCCTCACCGGCCCGCTCGAGCTCGCCGCCGGCGGCGCGCACACCTGCGCCAAAATACAGGGCGAAAAGGTCCTGTGCTGGGGAGCAGGTCGCAACGGACAGGTCGACGGCGGCAACGCCTCGCGCCCGCGCCCGACCCCGGTCCCAGGCCTCACGGGCGCCGTCGACCTCGCCCTCGGCGCCAACCACTCGTGCGCCCTGCAGGCGACCGGCAACGTCACCTGCTGGGGCAGCGACGAGCACCGCGCCCTCGGCCCGCGCCGCCTGCAGTGAGCCTGCCCGGCGCGACTCGGCTCGCCCGCGGCCGGGAACCGCCGCGCGCCTCTCAGGACATGTCTTCTCGGACATCATGAGCAACGCCGCGGTCGAGCAGCCATCACGGCTCGGCCGACCACACCTGCCGTCCGCCTCCGTCCATGCCCATCGGAACCTGTCCTCCCGACGGCTGTGGCGACGCCGCGAGCGGCTGGACATGTCCCATCGGACATCATGAGCATCGACGCGCGCGGCCGTGCTCGATGATCGACGCCGACGAGCGCCTCACGGCGCGAACGAGCCCAGCCACGGCACGAGCTCTTCATGCAGCAGCACCAGCTCGCCGCACCGCCCGCGCGTGACGTTCACCCGCGGCCGGCCCGTCTCGCGCCCCGCGAGCGGCAGCGGCGTGACGTCGACGACCTGCCCGGCCAGCGACAGGCGGTGCAGCTCGACCGTCAGCGGCCCCTCGTCGCCCGCTCGGCGGGCGATCGGCAGCAGCAGCGCGTCGGCCTCGGCGCGGGCCCGCAAGAGCTCCGGCGACCCCGCCGGGGTCACGGCCACCGCGTCCACGTCCCACAGCGTCGCCCCGTCCTCCAGCGCCAGGCTGGTCGCCGTGATCTTCTCCTCCGGCGTCCACCACCGGCGCAGCACGATCGCCTGCCCGTCGGGCGTCACCACCAGGTCGGCCAGCTCGCCCGAAGTCGGCCCCGGCTCGAACAGGTCGCGGATCCACACCAGCGTCCCCGCCGCGTCGGCGCGCGCCACCATCATCCCCGGATCCTCGTTGTTGGGCCATATCCCCACGGCGGCCACGATCTCCCCCGCCGGCCCGAGCGCCAGGGACCCGCCCGGGCTCGCGGGCGAGCCCGGCACCTCCTGCGCCCACAGCGTCTGCCCGGTGTCGACGTCGACGCGCGCCAGCTGCCCGCCCGCGCCGAGCAGCACCGCCGTGTCGTCCGCGTGCAGCACCATCGCCGCCGGCCAGGTCATGACCGCCGCCTCTAGCCCCGAGCGCGTCAGCTCCGGCGCGCCCGCGTCGAAGCGGCCGATGAACGGCAGCGGCTGCTCGCCGTCGCTGCCCGTGCCGATCACCACCACCGTGTCGTCGGCGCCCACCGCCGCGGCGGTCACGAAGAATTGCTGCAGCGTCTGCAGCTCGCCCACCTTCCACCCGAGCGGCTCCCCCTCGGGCGAGAACCACGCCACGGCGGCCGCGAACGTCGACTCGTCGAGGCGCGCCCGCGCCGGCACGGCGATCCGGCCGTCGCTCAGGACCAGCGGCGGCCCGACGACGAACTTCTCCCCGTCCGGCTCCTGCTCGATCGTCCGCGACCACAGCGGCGCCAGCTCCGGCTGACCGTTCGGACATGTCCCATCATCGCCGGTCGTCGGCGGCGCATCGGTCGTCGTCGGCGTGTCGGAGGTCGAAGGCCCGCCCGACGTCGAGCTCGACGACGACCCGTCGGTCTCGCCGTCCTGGGGCGTCCCCGGCCCGCACGCGCCCGCCAGCAGCAGCACCGGAACGAAGTTCTTGAGTCGCATGCCTCCAGCGTGTCGCACCGTCCGGGCCGGTCCCAGGGACCGCGATCGGACCGGCGCGCTCAGCCGACCACGCCCGCCGCCTTGACCGTGAATTCGCGCGCGTTGCGGAACACCACGTCGAACACCGGCAGCCCCTTCGCCAGCACCGACAGTGTCGCTGCTTGCTGGATCTCCGCCAGCCGGCGGATGTCCTTGCGGAGGATCCCGTACTCCGCCTCTCCGAGCGGCAACAGCTCCGGGTGGGTCGTGAAGTAGCGCGCCACTTGCTCGCGCATGAAGTCGGCCACCTGCGGGTGGTTGACGAACATCTGCACGCCCGCCGTGCCGCAGGCCGGGGAGATCAGCGGCACGCGGGTGAACGCCCACACGCCCTGCTCGAGGCGGACGTTGACGACCGCGCCTTCTTCGTGGCCGCCGCCGAGGATCACCAGGTCGAGCTCGACCATCCCGTTCCAGCGCATCGAGAACAGCGCGCGCAGGAACGCCTCCACCAGCGGGCGGCGGATCATGTAGCGCTCGGGGTGCTGCAGCATCAGGCGCAGGTGGCCGCAGCCGAGGTTGCCGGGCGCGATCATGTGCTCGAGCACCAGCGGCCGGAGCGCCTCGGGCGGGCTGTTGAGGAACGCGCGCCACTCCTTGGGCCCCGAGCTGGTCGGCGGCAACCTGTCCGAAAGCGCAGGGTCGGCCCGCATCGCCCGGATCAGGTTGTTGCCGGCGATGGTGTCGGAGTGGATGTAGAAGTGGCCGAACGTCTCGACGTAGCCCTCGAGCAGCGCGCCGATCCGCTCGAGCGGGACCGGCTGGCCGGTCACGCGCTCGACCGCCGCCAGGGCCAGCAGGAACTCGCCCGCGTCGCCGCCCGGCGTGCCGACCACCGCGTGGTCGTCGCGGCCGTCGACGCACGACGTCTTGCTGTGCAGCATCAGCGCCGCCATCTTGACCCATCGGACCCGCTGCGCGTCGCCGATGTGGGCCTCGATCTGCGCCTGCGTCAGCGGCCCCGGCGCCGTCTCGATCTCGACCGGCGCCGGCGCGGGCACCTCGGTCTGGCGGAGGATCGCGTCGTCGCGCATGGTCGCGAACCCGAACTTGCGCCACGCCGTGATCCCGCCGTCCATCACCGCCACGAACTCCATGCCGAGGCGCTCGAGCGCCTGCGCGGCCTGAGCCGCTCGCGGCCCGCCGTGGCGCGACACCAGCACCACCGGCGTGCCGGCGGGCCAGCGGCTCGCGGCCTCGTGGATGCGGGCCAGCGGCAGCCACACGCTGCCGGGCACGTAGCCGAGCGGGCCGGTCAGCTCCTCGGCCTCGCGCACGTCGACGAGCTGGACCGTGCGGCCCTGGCGGCCGACGAACTCGACCGGCAAGAGCGGCGTGCCGTCGGGGGCGGTCCACAGCTGTCCGAGCCAGTTGAGCTTGACCAGACGCTCGTGGATCGGCATCGTCAGCAGCGCTTCCGAGGTGACCGCCTTCGGGTCTGTCCGTCTCAACATGTCTCACCACACATGTTCGTAAGTTCCTGTCTCAAGGCGCAGGCGTGTCGGATCGCCGGCGCAGCGCCAGGAGATAATACGGCAACGGCAGCAGCAAGCAGCCGGCGGTGAGGGCGACGATCGTCGCCCCGGAGCCGGCGATCATCAGGGCGACCACGGCCAGGCCCACGGACGCGGTCCAGGGTCCGCGGCGGCGCTGGTGCGGCGTGAAGCGGTCGGGTTCGCGCCGCAGCAGCGCCAGCTGGGCCGCGCAGGCCGCCCCGATGGCGACCAGCGCGGTGGCGGTCGAGAGCAGGGCGATGAAGTTGTAGATCTCGAGCGTCGAGCCGCTGAAGTAGAGCCCGACCAGCGCGCCCGACAGCACCGCCGTGAGCACCAGCGCGCGGACCGGCGTGCCGAAGCGCGGGTGCAGCACGGCCAGCGCGCGCGGCCCCAGCCCGTCGCGCGCGGTCGCGTGGGCCATGCGGCTGGTGACCAGCACCCAGCCGTTCAAGATCCCCGCCACCGACACCAGCGCGCCGACCGTGACCAGCGTCGCCGCCGTCGGCCCGAAGTGATGCGCCGCGACGTCGGCGAGCGGGCTGGCGCTCTCGGCCAGCAGCTCGGCGGGCACGGCCAGGCTGAGCGAGCCGAGGACCAGCAGGTAGACCGCGCTGGTCATGAGGAAACCGATGTAGACCGACTTCCGGATCGTGCGACCGGCCCCGACGATCTCCTCGGCCGGCACGGTGACCGACTCCATGCCGACGAACAACCACGACACCAGCGACACCGCCGGCAGCAGCGAGCCCCAGCCCTTCGGCGCGAACGGCTCGACGTTCTCGAGCGACGCCAGCGGCCACAGCGCCACGCTGAGCACCACCAGCGGCGCCAGCTTGCAGATCACCGTGACGACCTGGACCGCCCCGCCGGCGCGCACCCCGATGGCGTTCGTCAGCGTCAGCCCCCACAGCAGCGCCTGGCTGACGACGAAGGCCGTCCACGGGTCGCCGGCGGCCGGCCACAGCACCGCGAGGTAGCCGACGAAGGCGGTGAGGAACGCGGCGTTGCCGATCACCGCGCACAGCCAGTAGAGGAACCCGACCTCGAGCCCGACGAGGTCGCCGAAGGCCCTGCGCGCGAACGCCTGCAGCCCGCCCGAGACCGGATACGCGCCGCCGAGGTCGGCGAACACCGCGGTGAGGCACAGGTAACCGGCCGCGTTGATCGCCCACGCGACCAGCCCCAGCGGGCCGGCGGTCTCGGCCAGGCTCGACGGGATCACGTAGATCCCCGAGCCGATCATGTTGCCGACCACGAGCGCGGTGGTGGCCACGAGTCCGAGCCCGCGGAACATCCCCGAGGGGGGCCTGGTCGTCGCCGTCCCGTTCGCGCGGCTCACCGTCACCCGATCGGCCGCAGCCGGCTCATCAGCGGCTCGACCTGCTTGCTCAGGCTCTGGTCCTTCGAGCGGCGCACCAGGCTGCCGGCCGTGAACAGCGCGAAGCTGACGTAGTCGTACAGCAGCTCCTTGAGCTGGCGCTCGATGTTGGCGCCGGCGAACAGGATCCTCGCGTTGTCGACCACGCGCTGGGCCTCGAACGCGCCCTTCTCGGCCGGGCCGGCGCGCGAGAACAGCTGCTCGTAGGTCGGGTCGACGAAGCTGGCCAGGTTGTTGCGCAGGATGGTGCCCTTGCCGCCGGAGTCGGCCTCCTGGTGGATCTGCTGCAGCACCGCGTTTGCGGTCTCGACCACCTCGAGCGGCCCGCCGCGCATGCGCGGCTTCTGCATCGTCACGTGCTTCGACTGGATCAGCTGGAACAGCTGCTTGGTGGTCTGGAACTCGCCGAGGCCGAGCACGCGGCCGAGCTCGATCACGCTGAGCACGCCGTCGATCGCGTCGTAGATCGCGCGGAACTCCTTGGGCGGGTCGGTGCGGCCCTCGACGCGGTCGGGCACGTAGTCGCCGCTCGGCACCCGCTGGCGGAAGTAGCGCATCTCGTCCATGCGCGTGACCCCGTCCATCAGCAGGTTGTTGAGGTTGAGCGAGTGGTGGAACGGGATCGCCTCGTCGTCGAAGCCGTCGAGGAAGCAGAACATCCCGTCGCTGACCTGCATCGACGCCAGGACGATCTCCTCGGCCTGCTTGCCGAGGTATTGATAGACCTGCGAGTGGTTCGAGATCCCGAGCTCGACCGCCATGTCGCCGAAGCGCAGGCCGCTCTCCTTCTGCTTGTCGAGCGTGTGGCGCAGCTGGAACTCGTCGATCGCGCCGAAGCGGTACATGATCTTGCCGAACCGCTCCTCGTCGACGTCGCTGGTGGCGCACACCGCGTTGCCGGAGTCGATGAAGATGCTGCGCACGTGCTCGCCGTCGCGGACCGTCAGCTCGCCGCGCCAGTTGGCCTGGGCGATAAGCGCGATGACGTCGCACATCGTGCCGGGGTGCGTGATCTCGCCGGCCAGGCGGACGATCGCGCCGTCCTCCTCGTCGCGCCGGCCGTCCTGGCCGGTGTAGCGCATGAACACCACGTGGTTCGGCGTCGGCATCAGCCGGTACGCGCCCGCGCGGGCGCGCATCTGCTCGCCCGCGTGCTCGCCGTGCGGCTGCGCCACGCCTCGCTCATCGATGAAGACCAGGTCGTCTTGCGGCTTGCGCATGCGCTGCGCGGACCTGTGTCCGCGTTCTCCGCATGCTTGGTATCACCCGCGCGATCTGCCCGCAAGCGGCCCGGGGCCCTCTGCAACGCGTTGCAAGCGGCACCTGGGCCCATGGAGACAGCGTTCCACGCGCTCTCGTCGGCCCGCGCACGCCTCACTCGAGGCGGAACGTGAACAGCACCGTCTCCTGCGGCTCCTCCGCCCCGCCCGCGGCCGCGTACAGGCGCATCGCCGGGGTGTTCGAGCGATCGGTCGCCACCCACGCCACGCGGCAGCCGAGCTCGCGGCCCAGCGCCAGCGTCGCCTGCAGCAGCGCCTGGCCGAGCCCGCGCCCGCGGTGCGACGAGGCCACGCCGACCTCGTTGATCCACAGCTCCGGGTCGGCCTTGTCGGGGTGGAGGTAGTCGATCGCCGAGACCATGCCGACGACCACGTCGTCCTCGATGGCGACCACGAGGTGGTGGTGCGGGTCGGCCAGGAACTCGCGCGCGCGCGCCGGCACGATCGGGTCGTCGAACACGTCGTCGGCGACCCGCTCCAGCAGCCCCGCCTCGCCCGGCCCCAGCGCCCTGACCTCGGTCGTCATGCTGTCCCCTGCGACATGTCCTAGAGGACAGCGACTGCGCCGGCCCAGGTGAAGCCGGCGCCGAAGGCGGCCATCAGCACGCGCGAGCCCGGGCCGATCTTGCCCTCGCGCCACGACTCGCTGATGCCGATCGGGATGGTCGCGGCGGTGGTGTTGCCGTAGCGCTCGATGTTGTGGACGACGCGGTCTTCGGGGATCCCGAGCTTGGCGGCGACCATTTGGTTGATGCGCATGTTGGCCTGGTGCGGCACGAACATGTCGATGTCGGCCATCGTCAGACCGGCGCGGCGGACCACCGAGTGGGCCACCTCCGGCATCTTCTCGGTCGCCCAGCGGAACACCTGCTTGCCGTTCATGCGCGGGAAGTGGCGGCCCTCCTCGAGCATCTCGGGCGTCAGGCGCGGGATGTACATGCTGGCCGGGGCCTCGACCCACAGCTCCTGGGCGCCGACGCCGTCGGCGTGGAGCTCGACGTTGTGGACGCCCTGGCCGTCGCGGGTGGCCTCGCCGACCAGCACGCAGCCGGCGCCGTCGCCGAACAGGACCGCGACGTCGCGGCCGCGCTCGTTGAACTCCATCCCGGTCGAGTGGACCTCGGCGCCGGCGATGAGCACGTTCTTGTACACGCCGGCGCGGACCCACGCGTCGGCCACCGACAGGCTGTAGAGGAAGCCCGAGCACTGGTTGCGCACGTCGAGCGCGGGCACGCCGGGGATGCCGAGCTTGTGGGTGAGGAAGCAGCCCGAGCCGGGGAAGTTCACGTCGGGGCTGAGGGTGGCGAAGATCACCGCGTCGACGTCCTTCACGTCGCGGCCCGCCTGCTCGAGCGCCATCTTCGCCGCCGGCAGCGCCAGGTCGCTGGCGCCGATGCCGGTGCGCTCGATGAAGCGGCGCTCGCGGATCCCCGTGCGCTGGTGGATCCACTCGTCGCTGGTCGGCATCAACTTCGCCAGGTCGTCATTGGTCACGACCCGCGTCGGCACGTAGTGGCCCGAACCCAGAATGGCGGCGCGCTTGGTCATCGCCGGGCATGGTGCCATCCGCGCCGCGGCGTTCAAGCTGAAAGCCCTTTCGCACCGCGCCTGCAGGCCGGGCGCAGCGTTTTTCGCAGGCCCAGCGCACGCGGCTGCGAGCGCGGCCGCGACGTCCGAGCGCGAAGGCCCGCGGCTTGCGACGGTGCAAGCCGGGGACCTCGAGATCGCGGACCCGAAAAGACCGAGACCGAGCGGGCAGTGATGCCGGCTCGGTCTCGTGTTGGTGCGGGTTTGGGTTCCCGCGGCGGTGGAGGCGAGGGGGTTCGAACCCCTGACCTTTGCGCTGCCAGCGCAATGCTCTCCCAGCTGAGCTACGCCCCCGCTCGTTTGGTGGGCGGAGTGTCTAACAGCGATGCCCCCGGCTCGTCAAGCCCGCGCACGTGAGCGCACTCGCACGGCGGCCGCGCCGACAGGTTGCGAGGGGCCGGGGGCAGAGAGTACACCGCTTCAATCCGCTCCCGGCGGATCTTTCACCCCCGGCCGAGCCCTGCGGCTTGGGCCTGCATCCGAACACTCACGGGCCTGCCGCCGCGGCGAGGCTCTCCGACCGGGCGAACTCTCGATGGATCTCAAGGAACTCTTCCAACAGGGCGGGCCCCTGATGTGGGCCATCTTGGCCGCCTCGATCGTGGGGGTCGGCATCTTCTTCGAGCGGCTGTGGTCGACCCAGCGCTCGAAGGTGCTGCCCCGGGCCTTCGTCGACCGCATCCGCGCGCTCGTCGCCAAGGGCAAGGTCAACGAGGCGCTGCTCCTGTGCGAGGAGAACGGGTCGTCGATCGCCCTGATCATCGCCTCCGCGCTCCGCGCGTTCGAGCACAGCACCAGCCGGGCCGACATCAAGGAGGCCGTCGAGGAGGTGGGCGCCCGCGAGATCGCCCACATGGACCGCAACGTCGAGATCGTCGGCACCGTCGCCACGATCTCGCCGCTGCTCGGCCTCCTCGGCACCGTCGTCGGCATGATCCAGGTCTTCCGCAACTTCGTCGAGGCCTACGCCTCCGGCGCGGTCGGCCCCGACACCTTCGCCCAGGGCATCTGGCAGGCGCTCATCACCACCGCCTACGGCCTCACCGTGGCGATCCCGATGCTGCTCCTCTACCGCGTGCTGCTCGACCGCACCAACAAGCTGGTGCTCGAGATGGAGGAGGACGCGATGGCGATCGTCAACCTGCTCGAGGACGGCCGCCGCGCGGCCAAGGCCCGCCCCCCCGTCACCGAGCCCAAGCCCGTCGCCCCCGAGGTGACGCCGTGAACTTCCGCGGCAAGACCGGGCGCAGGCGCCCGGGCAGCGGCGGCGGCCTGGTCGACCTGACGCCGCTCATCGACGTCACCTTCCAGCTGCTCATCTTCTTCCTGCTGACCGCGACCTTCAACACCGACAGCGCCTTCAAGGTCAAGCTGCCCAAGGCCTCGAGCAACGAGCCCGCCAGCGAGGCCAAGGCCCTGGTGGTCGAGATCAGCGAGGACGGCCGCTTCGAGGTCGACCGCGTCGTCGTCGACGACCGCGAGCTGCAGATGCGCCTGTGCAACGCCGCCAAGGACAAGCAGGTGTCGACGGTCAACATCAAGGCCGACCAGAACACCCGCCACGAGAAGGTCGTCCAGGCGATGGACGTCGCCAAGCTGTGCGGCATCGAGAAGCTCGGCATCCTCCACCGCCACTGAGTCTGTTTTAAAAATTTAAGACATGTCCCGCGGGACAGCCTGAGGCGCGCGCCAAGATCTTCCGGGTCGAGCTGTCGCTCGGAACATGTTCTCCCGGACATCTCGGGTAGATCAGGGACCGCCACCGCGTCCGGCGCGCTCACGTCCGGGCGCCGAGCCTCGGAGCTCGCGCCCGACACCTCGCCAGGGCCGCGTCGGGTGCCGTCCGGCCCAGCACGGGCTCCGCTCATCGTCATGCAGCGCCCGGCGCAGGTCGGTCGGCACCAGCGTGCGGGGCAGCCCGCGCTGACAAAACAGACTGCGCCTCAGCTCCCCCGAACCCCTGCCGGCGACAGCACATGGCTCGCGGGGGCCGCCGCTCGCCCGCGATCCTCTTCGCGTCGCCCGCCCGCCGTCCTCTTCGTCGTCGGTGACAGTCGTCCGCCACTGCACAGGCGCGCAGCATCGCGCACTCGGCCGGCCGCTCTCGCCGAATTTTTGCCCCGATCGATCACCCCGGCCAAGGTCGGCCCGCTCCCCATGCAATGGGTCAACCGGATCCTGCTCGCCGCGCTGCTCGCGTTCGCGATCGCCTACCTGCCGCAGCACGTCGCCACCGGCGGGAGCGCCGAGGACCTCGCGCGCGTGGAGAAGGAACACGCCGCGCTGCGTCGCGGCAACGAGCGGCTACAGGCCGACATCGAGGCCCTGCGGGCCGAGATCGCCGCCCTCAAGCGCGACCCCGAAGAGGTCGCCCGGATCGCCCGCGAGGACCTCAACCTGATCCGGCCAGGTGAGGTGGTGTTCGAGATCCGCCGCGACGACAAGACCAAGCCATGACCACGCTCGCCCGCACCCTCCACGGCCTCCGCCTCCGCGCCCGCGAGCGCTGGAGCCTCCTCGTCCTGCTCGCCACCTGGCTGGTGCTGGCCGTGGGCGCCGCCACGCCGACCGCCTTCGACGAGGGCAGCCCGGCGCTGGCCGCCTCGCTGGCGGTCTTCGCCGCCACCCTCGTGCGCGCGCTGGCCCGCGAGCTGCGGCCGAACGCCGCCACCTACTCGCAGGCCCACGAGCTCGAGCTCGGCCTCCTCATCATCACCGGCACCTACCTGCTGATCGCCGTCACCGGCGGCCTCGCCAGCCCGGCGCACCCGCTGGTCTACGCCCTCGCCTCGTTCCTGCTGCTGCTCCACCGCGCCCGCTGGATCGCCGGCGTGTGGCTGGCCTCGATCGCCTTGCTCGAGGTCGCGGTCGGCTGGTCTTCGGGACATGACTCCGGGGCCAAGATCGCCTTCCACCTCAGCTATATCGCCTTCTTCGCCGCCGGCAACCTGCTGATCCTCGGCGCCCTGGTCCGGCGCCTGCGCGGCGAGCACGCCCAGCGGCTGGCCGACGAGCTGTCGCACATCCGTCAGGAGGCCCGCGACTTCCGCCTGGTCGCCGCCGCCGCGCCGCGCAAGAGCCGGGACGCCGAGGAGGCGCAGCTGACCCAGTCGGCCGTCCACGCGATCCACGAGCAGGTCGCGTTCAGCCTCGAGCTCATCCGCGGCGACCTCGAGCTGCACACCTGCGCCCTGCTGTGGATGTCCGAGGAGGAGCTCGTGCTCAAGCGCGCCGCCTCCGCCGCGACCGCGCTGGTGAGCGCGCCCGAGCTGGCCAGCCCCGGCGTGCTGGCCGGGCTGTTGCGCAACCCGAGGACGCTTGTCCTCAAGAACATGTCCGAAAAGCATCTTCCGCCGTACTACGGCGCGCCGGTGGCGGTCACCGACCTGTGCGCAGTGCCGCTGGTCCGGGGCGAGCGGCTGCTCGGGGTCTTGTGCGCCGACCGCATCGACGCCAAGCCGTTCACCGCCGCCGAGCAGGACAAGCTGGCCGCCGCGGCGCAGCACGTGCTGCGCACCGTCGACCACGAGCGGGCCTTCATCACCGCGATGCGCAGCCGCTACGAGCACGAGCAGCTGTACCGCGCGAGCGAGCTGCTGAGCGGCGCGCTCGGGCTCGAGGCGCTGTACGGCAAGAGCTTCGAGGCGATCCGCGCGATCGCGCCGTACGACCTCGCCGCGATCTCGACCTACGACGAGCACGCCGAGGCCCACCGGGTGCTCGCCGTCGACGTCCCCGGCGACCGCGACCCGACCCATGGCGACGGCTGGCGGAGCATCGCCGAGTCGCTGCGCGACCGCGTGTTCGAGCACGGCTCCGGCCTCGTCGCCATGGCGACCAAGAACCGCCACTTCATGCCGGCCGCCGACGAGCGCGTCGAGCCCGAGACCGTCGTCTTCGACGTCCACACCCGCCTGCGCCCGGCCCAGAGCGTGCTGGTGCTGCCGCTCCTGCACGGCGAGAAGGTCCTCGGCACCCTCACCCTCGCCGCCGCGCGCGAGCGCCAGTTCCCGCGGGCGACCCGCGAGATCCTCCGCGTCCTCTCGCACCAGCTCAGCGTCGGCCTGCAGAACGCGCGCATGTACCGGGCCATGGAGGAGCGCGCCACCACCGACGGCCTCACCGGCCTCACCAACCACCGCGCCTTCCAGGAGCGCCTGGCGCAGATCCACGCCCTGGCCGAACGGACAGGTCGCAACTTCTCGCTGATCCTCACCGACATCGACCACTTCAAGAAGGTCAACGACACCTACGGCCACCCGATCGGCGACGCCGTGCTCAAGCGGGTCGCCGCGGTGTTCGCCGGCCGCGCGCGCAAGGTCGACATCGTCGCCCGCTACGGCGGCGAGGAGTTCGTGCTCGTCCTGCCCGACACCGACGCCGAGGGCGCGGCCATCTTCGCCAACAAGCTGCGCGAGGAGGTCGCCGCCCAGACCATGACCAGCGACCAGGGCCCGTTCGCCGTCACGATCTCCATGGGCGTCGCCGAGTACCCGACCGACGGCCACGCCACCGCCGAGCTCATCGAGCGCGCCGACCAGGCCCTCTACCACTGCAAGCACAACGGCCGGAACTGCGTCACCCGGGCCAGCCAGCTGCCCTGAGCGCCCGCGCGCCCGCCGGCCCCCCACCGATCTGCCATACTGACCCCATGCGATACGCCCGGCTCGTCCCCCTCCTCCTGGTGTTCGCCCCGGCCTGCGCCGAGCAGCACAACTACAGCGAAGGCGAGATCTGCGTCGACGCCCCCGCCCTCGCCTCGTTCGCCGCCGGCGACGAGCTCGAGGTCGTGGTCGTCCTCGACGACTGCATGGCCTGCCCCAAGGACTTCAACGCCAACTGCGAGGTCGACCGCCAGGGCAGCACGATCAACCTCCACGCCGGCGGCGTCTACACCCAGCGCAGCGGCCCCTGCGACACCTGCCTGACCCTGTCGGTCGCCTGCATCGTCGGCGGCCTCGAGCCCGGCAACTACACCATCCGCAGCGGCGACCAGACGCTCGAGATCAGCCTCCCGCAAGCCGACGCGCCCGAGCTCGACCCGACCTGCGACGTCGTGAAGTGGTGAGCCGCGACGCGTGGCGCGAGCGCCACGCCTCACTTCCGCAGCGCGATGCGCACCGGGCAGTGGTCCGACACCGAGCGCAACTTGGGCGGCTCGGTGGTCTGCGTCTCGCACGCCAGCGCCGCGCACATGCCGAGCACCACGGGTGTCCCGAAGGACATGTCCTTCGAGCCGAGGAAGTGATCGAGCAGGCTCGCCTCCCAGCGCCGCACCTTGCTGTTCGGCCGCCAGTACTCCGAGCACCCCAGGGCGCCGGTCGGTAGCTGCAGCGCGTGGCGTCCGACCATGTCGTCGATGAAGCGCCGTTCGGCGCCGTCCTGGTCGAGGTACCCCGTCGTGTTGAAGTCGCCGGCGACCACGACATCCCCGAACTCCTCGCGCAGCGCCGGCAAGATCGACGTCAACCACCGCCACTGCTGCTTGCGACGCTCGAACTGCTGCTCCTCGCCGCCCGAGTCGAAGTGCACCGACACCAGCGAGAACGTCCGCCCCGCGCCTGTGCGGAGCGACGCGAGCAGCGCAGGCGCCTGCCCCGTGGGACAGACATCGCCCTTGCTCAGAGACCGGTGGTCCTTCAGCTCGAGCCGCGCCGCGTCGTACACTACCCCGACGTTCAGCCGTCCCTTCCGGTTGTCCCGGCACGAATTCGTCAACACCGCCGCGTATCGCCGCCCGGTCAGCGCGCTGGCGCGGTCCAGCGTCGCGTAGAACCTCCCGGGATCGCGGATCTCCTGCACCGCGAACGCGTCGGCGTCTAGCTCGGCGATCGCCGCCGCGACTGCCTCGTCGAGGGTCTTCTCGTGCGGGAACGTCTGGATGTTGAACGTGCCGAGCACCAGCGGCGCCTCGCGGCGGCACCACAGCAGCAGCGCGACCGCCACCAGCAGCACCCACAGCCACACTCGGCGACGACGACGACGGCGCTCCTGCATTGCAGGATCGACGGTAGACGGCGCCGCCGACGCCCACAAGTCGGCGAGATCGCGCCTATCCGTCGCGGGGCTCGCGGAGCAGGCGCATGCGGACGTGCTGGTGCTGCCGGCGCTTGTACTCCGCGTGAGAGCTCTCGCCCTGCTCGTTGGCCTCGGCGGTGCGCTTGTCCATCACCTGGAATTCGGCGAGCACGAACACCACGCGGCCGCGGCGTTCGTCGTGGTCGTGGGGCAGCAGCGCGTCGACGCGGACCGGCAGGTCGGCGACGAAGTTGAGCACGTGGAAGCTCTTGCCGGAGAACTCGTTGGGGCCTGGCTGAGGCCGGTTGGCGGCGTCGGTGTCGAAGTTCGCGTCGGCGCCGAGGACCTTGAGGCTGTTGAGGTCGATCAGCGTATTGACCGTCTGGTCGGGCACCACGTAGTTGAACGGGATGCAGCGGTGCAGCATGATCCGCAGCGTCGGCACCAGGTCGGCCGGGTCGCGGACGATCAGGCGGAAGCGCAGGCGGTCGAACACGCGCGCCGCGTTCGTCTCTTTCTTCAGCAGCAGCTTGGTCAGCTGCGACTCCTTCGACTTGCGCGACCACGAGAACTCGACCACCGGCACACCGGCGGTGCGCAGCTCGTCGAACATGCGGGTCACGCTCTCCTCGACCAGCGAGAAGATCTCCGAGTCGGAGATCGCCAGCGACGCCCGCATCTCGCGCGCCTCGAGGTGATACAGGATGTGCATCACCTTGAGCAGCGTGCAGGCCTGGCGCTGGTGCGCGCTGGCCTTGCCCGAGGCGATCCGCGGCAGCTGCACCCACGGCACCTTGTCGGCGATGGTGTCGTCGAGGCGCAGCTTGAGCACGTCGCTGATGTAGCGGACGGCTTGCTGGCGGAGGTCGGCGAGGCGGGCCTCGTCGCGTGGGTCGCCGAGGTCGAGCCCGTTGAGCGCCAGCAGGCGGCGCACGTCTTCGTCGGAGCTCAGGGCCAGGCGGTGCCAGTCGATGACCGACTGTCCGCGCAGCAGCAGCTGGATCTCGTTGATGTCCTGCAGCGACAGCTCGGCGTGCTCGCCGCCCTGCGCGGCCTCGCGCCACAGCGCTTGCGAGGCCAAGAAGGCGCCGAACGGATCGGAGCGCTGCGGAGGCCTGGCCATCGCCAGCTTAGCCGCTTACGCGCCGGGAGAAGCGGAGGGTACCGACGAGCAGACCGATTGTGACGAGGGCGGCACAGATGTTTCCGAGGTAAGCGGTCATGAACCTTGTTGCTCCAGTCCTTGCAGTCGTGTGCTCAGGACTTATCACGGAATCGGGCGAGGTCGGAAAAAGTGGGAGATGTAGGACAATCTCTCGAGACTCAGTCCAAGGTTCGCAAGGCAAGGAGATCCGGGCACCGGGCCCATAAATCAAGCTGGAGCGGGGGGATTTTCAGACCGGGAATTTCGGCGATTTCGCGGTCCTGCGGCCTGAAGGCGCCGGGCCCCCGTCTTCTGGGGCCAGAACGCCGGATGGCAGATAACACATTCCCGCGGCCGTTGGAAAGTCCCCCGCCGGCGGCCCTGGCGCCACAAGTCTGGCGCGGCCGGCGGAAGGACCTCCGGGACGCGTGGGCGCACCTCGGGACGGATGGCCACGCGTGTGCGGGAGCGCTACTGTGACCCCATGCGCGACCCCGAGGACGACGATGTGCCACCCCGCGACGACCGTCTCGGGTTCACCTCGACCAGTTTCCGCCGCAAGATCGGCGAGGGCCTCGCTGGCCTCTTGGACCCCGACGGCGCGATCGGCAAGGGCAAGGAGATCGTGACCGGGGTGACCCAGGCGACCAAGAACGAGGTCGTCCGGATGATCAGCGCCGAGGTCCGGCAGTTCCTCGACGGCATGGACACCGTCGATCTGATGCAGCGGGTCATCGCCGGCCTCGTGATCGACGTGAAGGCCGAGATCCGCTTCTCGATCGACCCCGAAGGCCAGCTCAAGCCAGCGATCAAGGCCGAAAAAGCGACGCAGCGGGCCAAGGAACAGCCCTCTGCGCCGCCGCAGTCGCAGCAGTCGCAGCAGTCGCAGCCCGGGGCCCCGCCGACGCCACAGGCGCCGTCGGGCTCCCGGACCGCCAAAGAATGAGCGGTAGCCTCAGCTCTGCGCCGCGGGGTCGACCGGCACGACCTTGTTGTCGCCGTCGTCGTCGGGGAGCCCGAGCTTCTTCTTGACCGCCTTGTAGATGTCGGCCCCGAGCTTGAGCCCGAAGCCGGTGATGATGGCATTTACGAGGAGCCGCATGTCCGCCAGCGTAGCAGCTAGGACCCGGTCGACCTGACGCGGGCCCCTGCATTCACGCCCCAGGCGCTTCGGGCGCGGGCGCGAGATTACGCGGGGATCACGCAGACCCCGACATCCTCATACGAGGGCGGAGCCATCCCCATCTCGAAGAACGGCGTGCATTCCTCGCCCGCCTGGCACGGCCCGTTGCCGCCGCTGACCGGGCAGAACGGGGTGCAGCAGCCGGCCGACATCGGCGGGCAGTTGGCGACCGCGGTCGTCGCCGCGCAGAAGCCGCCCTTCTGACACTGATTGATGTACTGGCACTCGTCGCCCGGCTCGCCCTCGCCGGCCATCGTCGGCTCCTTGAAGCACACGAACAGGTCGCCGGCCGAGTTGTAGCAGCCCTGTCCTTCGGGACAGTCCTGCACCAGCGGGTCGCAGGCGCCGAGGCAGATCGGCAGCGACCCGTCGTTGTAGACCACGCAGTTGGCCGTCGGCGTGTCGGGGCACGCGTCGTTGGTGTCGCAGAACTCGACGCACACGCCGTCCTGGCCCTCGTCGTCGGTCAGCAGGCAGATGTTGCCGAGCGCGCAGTTGTCGACGCCGGTGTACTTGCCGTCCTCGACGTCGCACGGGTCGCCGACCGCGCCGTCGCCCTTGATCTCGACGCACGTGTTGACGCCCCACGGCTCGCCCTCGGCCGGCGCGACCGCCGTACACTTCTGTCCTTCGGGACAGTCTTGCACCCGCGGGTCGCACTGCCCGCTGATCCCGCCGTCGGGCGGGACGATGAAGCCGGCGCTGGTGGAGGTCTCGCCGTCCGAGGTGCTGGTCGGGTTCGCCGGCCCGCTCGTGGGGCTGGTGCTGCCCTCGGTCTCGTCCGGGGTCGAGGTCGCTCCCGGCCCGGTCGTGTCCTCGGGCACTTCGGTGTCGTCGCCCTCGGAGTCGGGCGTGTCGCCGGTCTGTCCGGACGCGCCGGTCGCCGTCATCATCCCGGACTTGTCGCCACATGCGCCGAAGGCGACCACGGCGACAGATACCGACCAAAGCTGAAGCGATCTCATGAGCGGACCTCCAGCCCTCACGCTAGCACAGAAAGCAGCAAACAACCGAAACCTCCCAGGAGGTTCGGAGGTCTAAGGCCGCCTTCCGCCGAGGCCGACCTTCGCCAGCGCCTCGAGCGTCGCCACGAGCTCCTCGCGGATCTCCGGCGACAGGCCCGGATCGGCGGCTGCTGCCTCCAGACGCCCGATCCGCGGCAACCAGGTCGCGTGGGCGGACTCGTCGAAGGCCACTCCGGCGGGGGTCAGCGCCGCGGCCTCGTCATGCAGGCGCTGCGCCTCGGTCAGAGAGATCGGCGACGCCTTGACCGCGACCACCGGCGCCGGAACGGCGGTCTCCTGCACGGGCGCCGGCGCGACCACGGAGGCGTCGGCCTGCAGCCCTTGCAGCGCCACGGCCGCCGCCACGCCGAGCACGGCCGCGGCGAGGATCGAGGGCCACTGGCGCCAGCGCGGCTCCGGCAGGCGTCGCCGGCAGCCCTGATTGACCCGCCGCTCCACGCCGGGCGCGATCGCCGGCCGCGAAGGATCGCGGCGGTCCCTTCGCCCCTGTCGCCTGTCGAGATCCGGACCCATGCCACGAGGGTCGCGGGGGCCGCTTCGGCGGGCAAATTTCAGGCTTCAGCGGGCTCTGTCGCCCGGGGCATGCCGCGGCCTTTCGCAGTTCCGCATAGCTTGACCTGAGCAAATTGTTTGTATACACCGTTCAGTGCCGAAGGCGTGATCTCCGCAGCCGCCGCAGGAGGCTCTCCCCGTGAAACCCCAGCTCACCCACCGCCAGCAGCAAGCGCTCGACTTCATCTCCTCCTGTCTGGATGCGAACGGGTACCCGCCCACGCTGCGCGAAATCGGCGAGCACATGGGGATCCGCTCGACCAACGGCGTCAACGACCACCTCAAGGCGCTCGAGCGCAAGGGGTACCTGGTCCGCGAGGAGCTCAAGAGCCGCGCGCTGCGACCGGTGGATGCGCCCGAGAGCACGGCGCGGGTTCGCACCACGGAGATCCCGATCCTCGGGCGCGTGGCCGCGGGCCAGCCGATCCTGGCCGACGAGAACGTCACCAACCGGATCAGCGTCGACCAGTTCTTCCTCCACGGCAATCAGCCGCGCGAGGTGTTCGGCCTCGTCGTCCACGGCGAGAGCATGATCGAGGATGGAATCTTCGACGGCGACTACGTGTTCGTCCGTCGCCAGGCGACCGCCGAGCGGGGCGAGATCGTCGTGGCGATGATTGAGGGCGAAGTGACGTGCAAGCGTTACTACCCCGAGGGCGACAAGATCCGCCTGCAGCCCGGCAACGCGGCGATGCAGCCGATCTACGTCCACCGCGGCGATCATCGCGCCTTCGAGTTGGTCGGCAAGGTGATCGGCGTCTACCGCAGCCTCCACTAGTCGGCCGGCGGTCTCGGCCGCTGACGCCGCCGTGAGTGCAAGCAACGGCGGCAGCGAGCCCTGACGGTAGATTTCCGCTACAGTGTTGCCCGTGCCGCGGCCGCCCACACCTGGCGCTCTCGCGCCTGGGGACCGCACTCGGCGTCGTCGGGGCGCCGGGCCCCTCGCGCTCCTCGGCTGCTTCCTGTTCTCCGCGGGCCTCAACGTCGCGGCGGTGAGCACCAGCCTGCTCGTGCTGATCCGCTCCGGCGACCGGGCCGCGTCGCTCCCGGTCGCCCGCAAGCCCGCCTGCGTCAACGGCTACGAGCGCGGCGTCGACCTGCTCGAGAAGGCGCTGTCGGGCGACGCGAATCAACTCTACGACGGCCTCGTGCACACGATCGTCGACGGCAAGTGCGAGACCGAGGTGATCGTCGCGCTGGTGGACGACAAGGAGCCGATCGACCCGCTCGCGGAGCTCGACGACCCCGAGCCGCCGGAGCCGAAGAAAGAGCGCGAGAAGAAGAAGAAAGAGAAGGAGCTCGAGAAGCCGCCCGAGCCGCTCCCGGTCGAGGAGCCGAAGCCCGAGGAGAAGAAGAAGGAAGAGGAGAAGCCGCCCGAGCAGGAGCAGCCGAAGGAGAAGATCGACTTCGAGCTGCTGCAGCTCAAGATGGTCGAGCAGCTCGAGGAGAAGGACGAGAAGGAGTCTCCCGACGACGCGCACTACCTGTCGAACATCAACCGCGACGTCACCGAGGAGACCCGGGCCGAGATCACCAACCTGCAGAAGGACGCCGAGCAGGCCAAGGCCTCGCAGCAGGAGCCGAGCAACGAGCCGACCAAGGGCATGGCGGCCGAGGACAAGATCGCCGAGACGCGCGAGCAGAAGAGCCAGCTCGCGCAGGAGGCCCCGAAGGTCCAGCAGAGCCCGGAGACCAAGATCCCCGAGCAGAACGACCCCAAGGCCAAGAGCCTGCTGTCGATGCGCGACCTGGCCCCGCGCGAGCACTCGCCCGAGATGCTCAAGCACGAGGCCGCCGCCGACGCGGCCGCGTCCGGCGAGCTCGCCCCCGACCAGAAGGCCGCCGCCGCGGTCATGCAGCGGAACAAGCAACAGGCCGGCTCCGCGGACACCAAATCACCTGTCCTTCGGTTCAGGTTGTCGGCCAACGAGATGAACGCGCTGTTCGGGCGCGACATCGCCGAGAAGAAGGACCTGATCTCCCAGCGCCAGTCGAAGAAGAAGGGCATCTGGGAGGAGGCGCGCGAGCTCTATCAATCGCCGCTCGAGAACATGGTCCCCGAGGTGCGGCCGGGCAACCAGACCGCGCTGCGCTCGCGCAAGCACCCGTTCGCCCAGTTCATCGCCACGATGCACCGGACGATCCACGACAAGTGGGCGTTCGGCTTCCTCGAGCAGCTCGACACGATGGGCCGCGGCAACGCGCTCAACAAGCCCGACCTGTGGACGCGCGTCGAGATCGTGCTCAACAGCGACGGCTCGCTCGACAAGCTGCGGACCGTCCGCTACTCCGGCAACATGCAGTTCGACGGGGCCGCGCGCGAGGTCGTGCGCAACGCCGGGCCCTACCCGCAGCCGCCGCGCGAGATCTTGAGCGGCAACGGCAAGGTCTACATCCACTGGGCGTTTCACCGCGACGAACGAGCCTGCGGCACCTTCGGCGCCGAGCCGTTCATCCTCGACAACGCCGGCCAGGGCGAGCGGCCCGATCCGAACCGAGCTGTCCGTCCGGCCAGCTCGGAGTCGGAGGCGATGGCCTCGCGTCGACTCGCCCGCCAGATGGGCCCGGCCGCGCCCGGGCCGTCCGGTCCCGAGGGCCCCGCCGCGCCCGGCGGGCACAACCACGAGCACGGTGAGGGCGACGGCCACAACCACGCCGAGCCGCCCGAGCAGGGCACCGGCGACCAGCCCGACGCCGAGGCCGCGCACGCCGCCAACGCCTGGCTCAAGGTGTTCGCCGCTCGCGACGCCGCCAAGCTGGCCGCGCGCGCCAGCCTGCCGTTCGTCATCGGCGACCAGGTCGTCGCCCGCACGCGCGAGGAGCTGCAAGGTGTCCTCCAGGCCATGCTCGACGAGGCCGGCAGCGGCGCGCCCGGAGCCGCCGAGGTGTTCACCGCCTCCGGCCTGCGCAAGCGCTTCGGCAGCGTCCCCGCCGGCGTGCAGGAGGGCCTCGGCCGCAACTACGCCGTCAGCAAGGTCCGCGGTGAGCCCTTCATCCTGATCCTCGAGCGACGCTTCGGCGACTGGCGCGTCGTCGGCGTGGCTCGCTGACCTCCGCGCGCGCGCGGGTCATTGTCGGTGCGGCCCGCGGTCGCTCGCCGCGCGCTTTGCGAGGCGGACTCGAGCGAGCCGGCGCGGCCGCTCGCCCGTGCCCTGGGGACATGTCCCTTCAGACAGGACGGTCGGTCCGTGAACGTCGTTTGCGCGGATACGCCGGGCGGGCCCGCGAACGAGGTTCCCGCGCGTCCACGCCCGGAAGGCCCGGGAAACTCCGCCGGGAAGGCGCCTGGACAGGCGTGCGAGCCTTCGCTACAAGAGGTGCCACGTTGGAGCGCCTCGATCATGGCTGACACACACCTCGCTCAGATGTTCTTCGACCGCGCCCGCTCCGAGGGCCAGAGTCCGGGTTATTGCGTCCGTCAGGGCGGTGCCTTCGTCGACGTCCCCTTCGGGGAGGCCGCCGATCGCGTCGAGGCGATCGCCTCCGGGATCTTGAAGGGCGGCCACACGCCCACGCCCGGCACCTGCGTCACGATCATGGCCAACACTCGCCTCGAGTGGATCCTGACCGACTGGGCGCTCTTGTCGCTCGGCTATCGTACCGTGCCGATCTACGTCAGCCTGCTGCCGCCCGAGATCGGCTACATCCACGCCGACACCAAGGCCGAGCTGCTGGTGGTCGAGAACAAGGAGATGCTCGACAAGGTGCGCGCGGCCCAGCGCGGCTTCACGTTCTTCGAGGTCGAGTACCCGGCCGACGCCGTCAAGCTGAAGCGCTTCATCGTCCTCGACCCGACCGGCATCGCCCCCGCGGCCGACTGGGAGAGCCTGGCCGACGTCGAGGCCCGCGGCCGCGCCGCGCTGGCCGAGACGAAGGGCGAGCGCGACAAGCGGATGCAGTCGATCCAGCGCTCGGACGTCGCCACGTACACGTACACCTCCGGCACCACGGGCCCGCCGAAGGGCGTCATCCAGACCCACGACAACATGCTGAGCATGCTCGAGAACGTCGAGGAGGTCGGCATGTTCAGCGACAAGGCGCGGGTCGGCGGCGCGTTCCTGTTCCTGCCGCTGGCGCACTCGTTCGGCCGCCTGGTCGAGTTCGGCGGCGCCTTCTTCCGCTGCAAGATCGTCCTGTCGTCGATCGCCACCGTCGCCGAGGACCTCGGCCTGTCGCGCCCCGGCTTCCTGCCGGCGGCCCCGCGGGTGTACGAGCGCGTCTACGGCAAGATCATGACCACGGTCTCCTCGAGCCCGCCCCTGCGGCAGAAGATCTTCCACTGGGCGCTCGGGGTCGGCAAGGCGACCATCCCCTACCGGCAGAAGAACAAGCCGCTGCCGTTGGCGCTGAGCGTCAAGGCCGCCCTGGCCGAGAAGCTGGTGTTCTCCAAGCTCAAGGCCAAGCTCGGCATGGACCGCATGCACGTGCTGCTGTCCGGCTCGGCGCCGCTGCCCAAGGAGGTCGGCGAGTTCTTCATCGCCCTCGGCCTCAACGTCTGCGAGGCCTACGGCCTCACCGAGACCTGCCCGGGCCTCACCACCAACCGCCCGAACAACTGGAAGATCGGCACCGTCGGTCCGGCGATCAAGGGCGTCTCGCTGCGCCTCGCCGAGGACGGCGAGATCCTCGCCAAGGGCCCCAACGTCGTGTCCGGCTACCTCAACCGGCCCGACGCCACCGCCGAGGCGTGGGACAGCGACGGCTGGTTCCACACCGGCGACATCGGCGAGTTCGACGAGGACATGCACCTGCGGATCACCGACCGCAAGAAGGACCTAATCAAGACCAGCGGCGGCAAGTACGTCGCCCCGCAGAAGATCGAGGCCCTGCTCAAGACCAAGCCGATCCTCAGCGAGGCGGTCGTCATCGGCGACGGTCGCAAGTACTGCGTCGTCCTCGTCACCGTCGACAAGGAGAAGCTCGCCGCCTGGTCGCAGCGCACCGGCAACCCCGCCGACATCAACAGCGACGCGGTCCAGAAGGAGGTCCAGGGCTACCTCGACGAGGTCAACCAGGGCCTGGCCTCGTTCGAGTCGCTCAAGTACTTCCGGATCGCCCCCGAGGAGTTCACGGTCGACAACGGCATGCTCACCGCGTCCTTCAAGGTCAAGCGCAAGGAGGTCTCCAAGCGCTACAAGGCCCTGATCGACTCGATGTACCCGGCCGGCAAGGACTGAGCGGGCTGCCTGCCATGTCCGAATGGGCATGGCACAAAAGACATGGCGCCGAGGACATGCCCTCGGCGCCATGCTCTTTCCAACTTCTGCAGAATCACAGCGGCTTGTCGAACGTGCCGAGGTCGACGTAGGCGCGGTCCTTCATGATGACGAACGGCCGCTCCTCGAACTTCAGCGCGCCCTTGCCGTCGTGCTGGACGATCTGCAGCTTCCCCATGCCGTAGCCCATCGGTCCGCGGCTGAAGTAGTGGGCCTCGAGCTTGTACGGGAACGCCTGCGGCTCGCCCTCGATCGTGAAGCACTCCGGCCCGTAGCCGGTCGTCACGTCGGCGTACAGCTGGCCGCCGCTCGGCAGCCGCTTCTGGGCGTAGAACGCGTGGTCCTTGCGGCCGTCGTGGACGTGGAAGTCGACGTCGTTGGCGTCCGTCTCCCAGTTGATCACGAACCGCGTCGACGGCTTGCTCGGCAGCGCGACGTTGAGGCCGTCGAGCGTCGCCCGCACCGTGAACGCCACCGACGGGTCGGCCTTGATCCACGCCGCCGCGATCAGGCCCAGGTCCTCGCGCAAGATCTGGTCGACCCCCGCGAAGCGGCCCCACGGGTACGTCCGCGTCGCTCCGGCCTTGATCGCCTCGAACGCCTCCTTGTGCTTGCCCGCCTTGAGCAGCGCGTAGGCGTACAGCCGGTGGCTCGACGGGTGATCGGGCCGTGACTCGACCGCCTTGGCGAAGGTGTCGACCGCCAGCGTCGAGCCCGCCTCGCCGAGCCGCTCGAGCCGCGCGCCGACGTAGCGCCGCAGGTCGGCGCGCGACGGGAACAGGTCGATGATCGACCCGTAGGCGCGCGCAGCCGTGTTCGCGTCGCCTGCGGTCTCGGCCGCCTCGCCGAGGGCGATCAGCGCCAGCACGTCGCCCGGGTCCTGCTCGTGCCACTCCAGCGCCAGCGCGACGGCCCCGCGCGCGTCCTTGTCGCGCAGCTTCTTGGCGACGTCGAAGAACTTGCCGGTGTACGGGCTGTTCGCGGTGCGCTCGGCCTCCTGCTGCTCGGCCAGCCGCTGCGCCTCCTGCTCGCGCATGCGGGTCTGCCACGCCTCTTCCTCGGCTCGCTGCCGCGCCAGCTCCTCGGGCGTCGGCGGCGGCGGCGGCGTGTAGTCGGCCGGCACATTGCCGCCGGGCTCGAGCACGAACGGGTAGGTGACCGTGACCGACCCGCCGCCCTGCGGCTTGGGGAAGGTCCAGCGGCGCACCGCCTGGGCCATGCAGCTCCCCACCGCTGCGTCGCGCATCGTGCTCTCGGCCACCACCGCCGTGGGCACCTTGCCGGTGCCGCCGATGACGAACTGAATCGCCACCCGCCCCTTGGCCCCCGGGTCGCGCGCCAGCGCCTGGTTGTAGCAGTAGCGGATCTCGTTGATGTGGGCGCGGACGATCCGGCGGATGATGTCCTTGTCGAGCGCCCCCTGCACCTCGGCCTTGGCCTGGCGCACCGTCGGCACCCGCATGCCGCGGCCGCCGAAGCCGGCGCCCGCACCTCGCCCGTAGCCCGAGCCTGCGCCGCCGCCGCCGCCCTTGCCGATGAGCCCCGTGTTGCCGAGGCCGATCGTGCCCTCGCCCGTGCCGCCGCCGCCGCGGCCGGTGCCGACGAGCCCGAGCCCGCCGACCCCGTACGCCTCGCCGACCTCGGTGCCCGTCAACCCGCCCCACACGTCGGCGTCGTCGTTGCCGACCGCGAACGCCCCGCCGTACGGGCTGGCCAGGAAGTGACCTGCCTCTTGGGACATGACCCCGAGGATCCCCGCCTGCCGCTGCGCCATCTCCGGGTCGAAGTTGCGCGCCATCATCGGGATCGCGTCGCGCTGCGGCTCGGCTGGCGCCTTGAACTCCTCCCGCGGCTCGCGGCGGACCAGCGTGCCGGCGTCGGGCAGCTTCGCCGGCGCCGACTTGCGGTTGTACCGCTCGACCCCGGTGGCGCCCACCGTCAAGATGTCAACCAGCGCGTTGCGGTCGATGTTGAAGCGCTGGTAGTCCCACTCCGACTCGAGCACCAGCAGCGCCGTGAAGTCGCTGAGCACGCGGTACTTGGTCGACAGCTCGACGATCGTCTTCTGCAGCCCCGCCCGCGCCGCCGTGTCGGCCTCCGGCAGGCTCGAGCGCTGCGCCTGCAGCCGCTCGACCTGCGCTCGCACCCACGCCCGCTCGAGCAGCGGCCGCTCGACCGCCGTCGTCGGCACCTCGGCCTCGATCCGGTCCTGGCCCTCGATTACCACCCGCATCGCCGCCTCGGCCGGCAGGTCGGCGTAGACCAGCATCTCGTCGCCCGGCTGCGCGCCCTCGATCGTGTCCGGCCACACCCACGCGGCTCCGGGCACCGTCACCTTCATCGCCGGCAGCGTCGCGCTGCCGAGCTTGTGGGCGATCGTCTCGAGCGGCAGGCGAGCGTCCATCACCACGCCGTCGCTCGGCAGGTCGGCGGTGGTCAGCGCTTTGAGCGTGGCAGTGTCCTGGATCCCGCCGTCCACGATCGCGTCGGCCCGCTCGAACCCGGCGGCCGCGAGCGCCTTGCTGGCGTGGCGCAGGGCCGCGTGCTCGGCCGAACCGGCGGTCGTGATGCCGTCGGAGAACACCAGCAGCCGGCGCGACCCGCCCGCGTCCGCGGCCAGCGAGGCCAGCGCGCCGGCCAGATCCGACGCGCCCAGCGCCCGCCGCGACGCGATCCGCTCGAGCTGCGCCTGGCCGAACCCGCTGACCGGGCCGTCGTAGACCTTCTCGGTCGCCTGGTCGAAGCACACCACGCGCAGCGGGAAGTCATCGCCTGTCTGTTCGCGCATGCTCTTCAGGACATCCGCGAGCCGCCGCAGCTGGCGTTCGAACCCGAGCGCCCGCGACGCGCTGGTGTCGAACAGCACCGTGAGCGCGCCGATCGGCACCGCCGGCATGTCGCCGACCGGGGCCACGCGCGCGACCACGAGGTTGTCGTGGCGCAGGCCCATCACCATCGCCGGGCGGTCCGAGCGGACCTCGAGATCGCGCTCCGGCAGGTACTTCTTCTTGATCTCGATGACGCTGGTCTTGACCGCCGCGCCGCCCAGGTTGGTCGGCGCCGCCGCGCCGCCGGGCTCGCGCAGGATCACGCTGGCGTCGAGCTCGTCGAGCTCGGGCAGCCCGCGCAGCATCAGCCGGTACGGCTCGGCCGAGCTGGGCAGCTCCTGCGAGTACGAGACGATCAGCTCCTTGCGCTCGCGCGGGCCGATCGGGAACACGCGCGCGCTGAACGAGTTGCCGGCCTTGTTCTCGAGCAGCGCCGGGTCCTGCCGCTTGTGCAGGAAGTCCTCGTAGGCGACCCGCGCCGCCTGCCGCTCGACCACCTCGCCCTCCTGCCAGCGGTCGTGGATCTTCATGGCGAAGCGAGAGATCGCCGCGCCCGGCGGCATGTCGATCTCGAAGCGGCCCTCGATCTGGCGGTCGTTCGGGTTCTCGAACACGAGGTGCAGCTCGGTGAACGCCAGCGGCTCCTCGACCACGCCGCGCGCCTTGAAGCTCACCAGCTTGAGCCCGGTGCCGTCCGACGCCGTCAGCGACACCGGCGACCGCCGTGTCGCCCCGTCGTCGGTGAGCTTCACGCCCTTGCTCGGCAACGCCATCGTCGTCGCCGTCGCCTCCGGCTTGCCCGGATTGGCCGTACAGGCCAGCGCCAGCGAGGCCAGCGCCGCCGCTGCGCCGCTCTTCACTGCCAGTCCATTGCGACATGTTCTAAACGACATGTCTTTCGATTTCAACGAGTGCGCGGTCGCGCGAGCACGGCGGTCGAGGCGTGGCATACGGGGCCTCAGACAACCTCGCCCGGGCGAGGTTCCGCGGCGAGCACCACGCCCCGCGCGAACGCGGGTACATGTGCGCCGCGCGACGGCCCGGGTCAGAGCGGCGGCAACCCGACCAGCGCCGCGTGGGCGTCGGCCCACGTCTTCATGCCGGCGCCGTCGAGGGAGTAATCGCTCGTCAGGCTCCACGGCCACGCGCCCGCGTAGCCGTTGGCGAGCAGCACGTCGAGCCGCGCGGCCGCCTGGTCGGAGGCGATGAACTCGCCCACCACCATCGGCCGGTCGAGCCCGAGGTCGGCGTACGTCTGCACCATCGGCGAGAACTGCACCGTCCCCAGCTCCGGATCGCCGCTCCACATCTGCCCGTCCATCCACGGGTAGTAGTGCGTCTGGTAGAAGTCGAGCGCCAGCGGCGGCAGCCCGTGCGAGGCCGCGAACTCGGGCGTCCACACCCGGTACCACTTGAGCGACGCCGACCCCAGCGTCACGTACGACGACGTGTGGGCATGCACCGCGTCGGCGACCGCGGCCGCGAACGCGTAGAAGTCCGCCAGCGGGACGGCATCGGCCCCGCCGTCCGGGGACGCGGCCGGCAGGTCGGAGATCGACCACTCCGGCTCGTTCATGATCTCCCACGCCAGGATCGCCGGCTCGTCGGCGAACGCCTGCAAGAGCGGCACGATCACTGCCTCGACCAGCGCCGCCCGCTTGGCCGGGTCCTTCAGCGTGTCGCTGCGCCCGCCCGTCTGTACTCCGTTGTTCTGCTGGGCCCAGAACATCCAGTGGAAGTCGAGCAGCACCGGCACCAGGTAGATGCCACGCGCCCGCGCGATCGCCACGGCTTCTTGCATGTCCATGAAAACATGTTCGCCGAGGCCGGTCGGTGTGCCGTCGCCGGTGAACGAGATCCCCGCGCGCCCGTCGGTGAACACGAACCACCGCGCGACGCGGAGCCCGTATCCCCGCATCGCGTCGAAGTGCGCCCCGACCTCGGCCTGCTCGGTATGCACGCCATAGGTGCCCCAGTTGTTGCCGCCGAAGTCCCCGCCGTAGTTCAGCCACGGATAGTTGGCGCCCAGCAAGAAGTAGTCGCCGTCGCCGACCGGGATCGTGCTCCCGGGAGGCACCTCGTGCTCGCCGGTCGTCCCGCTGCTCGAGCTGCTCGACGTCTCCTGCGTGGTGCTGGTCGAGCTCGTCCCCGTGGTGCTCGTGCCGGTCTCCGCTCCGGTCGTCGGCAGCGTCGACGTCGTCGTGCTCGACGTGCCCGACGTCGTCATCGCCGCGGTCGTATCGACGGCGCTGTCGATCGTGCTCTCGACCCCGCCGCCCGGCTGACAGGCGAGCGCGAACGTTCCGAGGACCAGGACGACTCGACGCATTCTCCTCACGATAGCGGCGAGCGCCCCGGAGCGCATCGAGCCCACCAATAACCGAGGGCCGCCCGGCGACGCCGGACGGCCCTCGCGGGCTGCGAATGCCGCGTGATCAGTTGGCGACGACCGCGGCGCTGATCGAGCCGGCGGCCTGCAGCTGCGCGCTGAGACGGCCGGCCGAGTCGGTGAGCAGCTTGGCCGCGTCCGGCAGCAGGCCGATCGCACAAGCGGCGCCGATCGACGCCTTGAGGTCGCCCGAGGCCTTGAGCGTGCCCGCGGCCGAGTTGATGGCGGACACGCCGGCGTCGCCGAGCGTGGCGCTGACATCGATCAGGCCCTCGGCGCGCGCCACGGCGGCCAGGAGCGCCGCGTAGCGGATCTTGAAGTTGTTGATGAAGCCCTTGAACTCGGCGCGCAGGTCGGCGTTGCCACCGGCCTCGGCGTTGAAGACGTAGTCCACGGTCAGCGACGGCGGGTAGCACTGGACGCTCGCCTCGGCCTTGGCCTCGACGGTCGCCTTGCACTCGGCCGACACCTCGGGCGGGGTCGCCTTGCCGGTGCAGCTGCCCTTGCACTCGACGTTCGCCTCGGCGGACGCCGAGCAGCGGGCCTCGGCCGACGCGTCGCAAGAGCCGCTCGGCGGGGTGTACTCGCACGAGCCGGTGCACTTGCCCTCGCAGGTGCCGCCCGCGCCGAGATCGCAGGTGCCCTCGCACATGCCGCCGCAACGACCCTCGAAGTTGTCCTGGCCGTCGCAACGACCGCTGCAAGTGCCGTCGCAGGCCGCCGCCGCAGTGAACTCGCAGGAGCCCTTGCAGGTGCCCTCGCACTCCAGGTTGGGCGCCTGACCCTCGCAGGTCAGACCGCCGGCCGCGTGGCAGTCGGCCTGGGCGCTGGCATCGATCGCGCAGGAGCCCTCGCACTTGGCCTCGATCGAGCCGGGCTTCGCGTCGACATCGCACTCGGCGGCCGCCTTGGCGGCGATGTCGAGCTGCGCCTCGCAGCGCGCCGGCTCGGCCTTGATCTTCAGACCCGCCTCGACGTCGATGTACGCCTGCAGCTTGGCCTGGAGCGCTGCCTTGAAGTCACCGCCGACCTCGGCGCCGACGAGCCCGTAGAGCGCGGCGACCTCGGCCTGGATGTCGGCGGCAGTGGCGTTGATCGCCCCGGAGACATCGAGCGTCGCGCTGAAGAACGAGTCGATCTCGGCGATGCCGGAGACGTTGAACTTGCCGTTGACGAACGCCTCGCTGTCGCAGACGAGACCGCACTGCTCCGCGAGGTTACCGACCTCGTCGCAGCCCTGCGTAGCGGTGAGCGACAGACCGGCAATGAGGCCGCCGGCGATCAACCCAAAGGATCCCATTCGATTCGTGATCATGATCTTCACTTTGCTCCTTACCAAGCTCTGCGATGAACTCGTCGGTGGTTTCCACGGAATTCTCGCCGCATGGGGGCGGGTGCAGGCGCAACCCGCGTCAGACGGTCGAGATGGTCCCATGACCGAAGGACCCTGCAAAGCCCCTTTAAAAGGGAACGAGCCCGGGCGCAGCAAAAAGGCACTGCGCCGGGCTCGTCACGAACTGCAAATTGACCGCCCAGGGGAGGGAGGTTAGCTTTGCAAGGTTCGCTCGCGAAGACAGGACCAGACATGGAAGCCGATGGTGCCCTTGGACTGCGCGACCGCGCAAATCTTCAGCCGGGCCGGGCGGGTTTACCATGCTCCTCGCCGTGCGCCAGCAATGTCCGCGCGCGAAACCGACGCGGACCCAACTTCTGTATCAGGGGTCGTCGTCGGGACCGCGCTCGAAGTCGAAGATGACCGGGCAGTGGTCGCTCAGGTCGGCGTAGTCGCGCTCGGGATGGGTCGGGGTCGAGCGGAAAGGCCGGCAGGCATGACGCGCGCAGTGTAGGAGTGGTTCGGCGTGTACCTTCTCGACCTCGGCGGCGAGGCGCCCGCGGACCCACACCAGGTCGAGCAAGGATGGTTCGTGCCAGGCATCGCGCCGGCCCCCATCCCAGTAGGCCGAGCAGCCTGAGCTGTTGACCACTCGCTGCAGACCGACTGCGCCGAGCCGCGCATCGAGGGCCTGCAGCTCCTCGTCGGGCCCGCCCCGGGTAGGCCCTGTGGCGTTGAAATCGCCGAGGACGATGACATCGTCGTCATCCCGCGCGATCTCCTCGACGATCCCGGCCAGCACCTCCCACTGCGAGCGACGCAGCGCGTAGCCCTCGTCGCGCGCCTTGAGGTGCACCACCAGCACGTGGAAGTCGGGCCCCCCGCCGCGGGCTCGCAAGTAGCCCGAAAGGCCAGGCCGCACTTGACCGCCCATCGTCAGCGGCTCGTGCTCTCGCGGCGCGCCGATCAGCTCGAACACGGCCGGGTCGTAGAGGAAGCCGAGCCGCTGGTCGTTGCGCCCGCCGGTCGCCGACAGCACCAGCTCCCAGCCGGGCATCGACTGCTTCAGTTGTTCGGCGTCGTGGATCTCCTGCACCGCGATCACGTCGGCGGCGAGCGCCGGCAAGCGAGCGGCCAGGCGTGCGAGGTCGTGCCCCTCTTCGGGGAAGTTGCGCAGGTTCCAGGTGGCCACCCGCAGCTGGTCCGCGGACCTGCCCGGCGCGGCGCCCTCCCCGGGCAACCCCCACCAGCGGCGCAAGGGCTCGCCCACGAGCGACCACGCCAGCACCAGCGCGAGCACCAGCACGGGGCCGAGCCACCGCGGCCGTCGTCTCCGACTCGCCACGCCTCAGGCCTCGAACTCGTACTCGGTGAAACCGAGCTCGAAGGTACACGCCAGCCCCGGCGCGATCGCAGTCGGCGGGCTCGCGGCGTGCTGCACCACGTACGGACCGGCCAGGCGCACCACCGCCTCCGGCGCGTGGGCAAGACCTGTCCCAAAGGTCAGCCGCCTCCCTCCGCCCGGCGCGTCCGCCTGCGCGAGCAGCTGCAGCGCAGTCACCTCCTCCGGGCCCTGGGCGTAGACGTCGCAGCCGGCCGCGTCGGCGGCGGTCTGCTCGACCTCGACCTCGACGCGCATCGACCAGCCGCGGCGCGTCGCCCGGCGCTGGAGATCGGCGAGCAGGTCGGCGGCCGCGAACTCGTGGATGTCGTCGTCGTCGAGCGCCCCGGGCTGACCGACCGGCAGCGCCACGGTGTAGACCGGGCAGAACACCGCGCCCCCGTGCGGATCGCCGACGCCGAACACGCAGCGCAGCGCGATCAGGCCGGGGGCGGTACATGCATGTTCGGACATGTCCCTCGGGACACCGTCATCGCGCCGGGCGGCGACCAGACGCAGCCGCATGGACATGTCCGAAAGGACTGCTAGGCCTCGCCGCGCATCATCGGCCGCTTGCGCTGGCGACGCTTGCGGCGGCGCTCGGCCTCACGGAGCTTGCGCTTCATCTTGACGCTCGGCTTCTCGTAGTGGCGGCGGCGCTTGATCTCGCGGAGCACGCCCTCGCTGGCCATCAGGCGGCGGAGCTTGCGGATCGCCCGCTCGACGCCGCGCTCGTCGACCTTGACCTCCAGCGGGCGGCCCGTCACCGGCCGATGATCGTTCACGGTGGTGGCGGGGTTCGGGAGCGGCTCGCGGCGCTGGTTGTAGTCGGAGAACTCTTCGTCGGTTTGGCGGGCCATGGTGAAGGCCGCAATGGATAGGAGATCCCGCGGCGGCGGTCAAGCGGCCCGCCTGGCCGTGGTTCACCCGCCGGCGACCCCGCCGGCGGCCGACCGCCCGCCGTCGACGGCGATGACTTGCCCGCTGACGAAGGCGCTGCGGGCCAGAAACAGCACGGTCTCGGCCACGTCTTCCGGCGTGCCGATCCGCCGGAGCGGGATCGCGCGCATAATCCGCGCGCGGATCTCCGACCCCTCGGCGAACCGCGGATCCCCCTCTTCCGGCCAGGCGACGGTGCCGGGGGCGACGCCGTTGACCCGCACCGCCGGCGCCAGCTCGATCGCCAGCGCCTTCGTCGCCATCAGCAGCGCAGCCTTGGCGGTGCAGTGATCGAGGTAGCCCCGCCACGGCTGCAGCCCCGCGACGTCGAGGATGTTGACCACCGCCCCGCGCGCCGCGGTCAACGCCGGCGCCAGCGCCCGCACCAGCGACAGCGGCGCCACCAGGTTCACCTCGAGCACGCGCCGGAGATCGTCGTCGCTGCGGGCCGTGAACTCGCCGCGCTCGAAGCTCGCCGCGCTGTTGACCAGCAGGTCCAACCGGCCCCCGGCGGGCCCCTGCGGGTCGAGCACCCGCACGGCGAGAGCCGCTCGCGCCGGCTCCGCCGCGAGATCGGCCTGGATCGTGCCGACGCACCTCGCCCCCAGCTCCTCGGCCAGCTCGGCCGCCGCGGCCTCGCTCCGGTGATAGTGCAACCACACGCGATAGCCCGCGCCCGCCAGCCTGGTGAGGATCGCCCGTCCCACGCGGACAGCCGCGCCCGTGACCAGCGCGATCGGCGCCACCTGCTCAGAGTCTTCCATGACGCGCAGAGCCTACCGATCTCACGCGCCGGCGCCACCGACAAACCCTCTCGCAATATTGACTGTTACGATAGGTAATGCGTACGGTTTTACCATGTCGGGGATGGAACGGACGCTCAGTTTGAAGGACATGCTGGCCGGAAGCGGCTGCACACCGCGAACCGTGCGGTTTTATGAGCGTGAGGGGTTACTGCGGGCCACGCGGACGCGAGGGGGGCACCGCGCGTTTTCGCCCGACGAGCTCGACCGTCTCAACTTCATCGTCGCCCTGCGCGAGGCCGGCTGGTCGCTCGAGGAGATCGCCGAGCTGCTCGCGACTCGCGGCACCGCCACCAACGACCGCGAGGCGTGCCAGCGGCTCGACCGAACCCTGAGCGCGCGGCTCGGCGAGCTCGAGCGCAAGCTCGACGTGCTCACGCGCCTGCGCGCCGACCTCGAGGGGACTCGCCAGGCCCTCGCGGTGTGCCGCGACTGCACCCAGGCGGCCCCTGACCGCGCGTGCTGCCTCGGCTGCACGCGCCTGCCGGAGCCGGCCGAGCTGCCGCGAGGCTTCCGCCTGACCTGGCGCGGCGAAGGCTAGCGCACGTGCCCCGTCCACGCGGACCGGGTATATCGAGACGACGTGCCCACTCCCAAGCGCGCTGAACCACAGCCCGCGGTGAGCGACCGCCAGATGGCTCTCGAGCAGGCGATCGCGTCGCTCCTCGACGCCTGCGGGCTCGACCGCCAGCACAAAGACTTCACGAGCACGCCGAGTCGAGTCGCGCGCGTCTGGTCGCAGGAGTTCTTGTCCGGCTTCGACATGGACCCGGCCAAGATCCTCGGCGACCCGGTCGAGGGCGAGGGTGAATCGGCGCTCGTCGTGGTGCGCGGGATCCCCTTTCACGGGCTCTGCCCGCACCACTTGCTCCCCTACACCGGCACGGCCACCGTCGCCTATCTCCCCGCCGCCAAGCTCGCGGGCTTCGGGCGGCTCGCCGATCTCGTCGCCTGTTTCACGCGCCGCCTCACCCTGCAAGAGCGCGCCTGCAACGACGTCGTCGACGCGTTGGTCGAGCACCTCGGCGCGCGCGGGGCCGGCTGCGTCATGCGTGGGCGCCACACCTGCCTCAGCATCCCCGACAACAAGCACGGCGCCGAGGTCGTCACCAGCTCGGTGCGCGGCGAGCTGTCAGGGCGGCCCGACTTGCAGGCCCAGCTGTTCGCGTGACCGGGCTCCGCCTCTATCTCGTCCGCCACGGCGAGCCTGTCAATTCGGACATGTTCATCGGGCACGCCGACGTCGGGCTGTCGGCCCGCGGCCTCCGGCAGGCCGAAGCGGTCGCCCAGGCGCTGGCCGACGTCCCGCTGCGGGCGATCTACAGCTCCGACCTCGAGCGGGCCACGATCGGCGCCGCGCGGATCGCCGCCGCCCGACCTGAGCATCCTGCGCCGCTGGCCCTGCCCGCGCTCCGCGAGATGAACCTCGGCGTGCTCGAGCGTGTGGCCTTCCGCGACGGACGCGCACGAGTGCCCGAGCTCGCCAGCGTGGGTTACGACGACCTCCTCGACCATCGCTTCCCCGGCGGAGAGAGCGTCCGCGACCTCGCCGGACGGGTCGTCCCCTGCATCACCGCGCTCGTCGCTCGCCACCTGCGAGCTCCGGACGAGCCGCGTCGCAGCCCGCCCCCAGCGATCGCCGTCGTCGCCCACAACACCGTCAACCGCGTCGTCCTTGCTTGCGCAGCGGGCCTCGGGCCGGCCGGCTACTCGCGCTTCGAGCAGGCCCACGGTTCGCTCAGCCGGGTCGACTTTCCTGACACCTGGAGCTCTGCGGACCCATGGGCGGCCACGCGGATCGGGCTGGTCAATTGGCTGCCCGAGGCGATCGAAGCGAGCGGCCGGAGCCGCTAGAGCAATTCCTGCGCGTTTGTGCCCGGGCCGGCCTGTCGGCCCGCGGACTGGTGGCGGCCGGCAGCACGCGGGGTATAAAGCAGCGTCGCCCATGCTCACGGCCAGGTCCACACCGCTGCCCGAAGTTCTGGCGGCGTTGCCGATCTTCCCGCTGCCGAACGTCGTCCTCCTGCCCGGTATGGTGCTGCCGCTCAACGTGTTCGAGCCGCGCTACCTGCAGCTCGTCGACCACGCGTTGAATGAGGGCCAGCACATCGGCGTGCCGCTGCTGCGGCCGCGCGGCGAACGGACCGTGGACCGCCGTCCCGCCTTCGAACCGGTGTTCGGGCTCGGCAAGCTGGTGTTTCACCTGCGGCTGCCCGACGGCCGGCGACTGATCCGCCTCGAGGGCCTCGGCCGGGTGCAACTCGTGCGCGAGCTGCCGATGACCAACCTCTTCCGCCAGGTCGAGGCCGTGGCGCTGCCCGAGCCGCCGGTGTACGACAAGTCGACGCTGCTGCTGCTGCGCTCGCAGATCGAGCGGCTGGCCCGGCTGTCCGGCGACGACGGCGACGCGCTCAGCTCGCTGCTCGCCCTGCCCGACCCGCGGATCCTCCTCTACGCGCTCACCGCCTTCCTCCCCAGCCTCGAGCTCATGGGCGGCCACGACGTCGCCTCCGCCGCCGCCCGGCGCCAGCTCGTCGACCTGCAGCAGCAGAGTTTGGCCGCCGAGACCCCCGAGGACCGCCTCAGCTTCCTCGTCGACCGCACCGCCGCGCTGCTGCGCCGCCTCGGCGAGACCACCGAGGCGTCGATCCTGCTCAACTAGGCTGCTCCAGCGGACATGTTCCATGCGACATGTCCGCTGCGACATGCCCTGATCGGCATGTCCGAACCGGAATCTGCCTCGCTTGCACCCGGCGAGCCGCGGCGATCTCCGGCTGCCGCAGGAGTCAGGCGCCGCCTGCTGCTCGCTCGGGCCGCCGCCGCCGCTCAGGTCACCGTGCGCAGCAGGCTGCTGCGCTTCGGCCCGGTCGCGCTGAGCTTGCTGAGGGCCAGCGCCGCGCGGGCGGCCACGCTGGTGAGGGCCTTGGCCTGTTCGCTGGCGGGCGCGCCCTCCACCACCGGCACGCCGGACTCGCCGCCGTAGGACACCTTGTTGTCGATGGGCACCTGGCCGAGCAGCTCGACGCCGAGCTCGCGGGCCAGGGCGGCCCCGCCGCCGCTGGCGAAGATCGCGTCGTGATGGCCGCAGGACGGGCACACGTAGTAGCTCATGTTCTCGACCACCCCGACGACCGGGACCTCGAGTTTATTAAACATGTTGACCGCGCGGCGGACGTCGATGAGCGCGACCTCCTGCGGGGTCGTGACCATGATCGAGCCGGTGATCGGGATCAGCTGGGCGAGCGAGAGCTGGGCGTCACCTGTCCCCGGGGGCAGGTCGACGATCAAGTAGTCGATCTCGCCCCAGTCGACGTCCTCGAGGAACTGCTTGAGCAGCTTGTGGATCATCGGCCCGCGCCAGACCACCGCGTTGCCGGGCTCGACGAAGAAGGCGACGCTCATCACCGGGATCCCGCGGTACAGCGCGGGGCTGATGCGGTCGCCGGCGAGCGTGGTCGACGTCTCGCGCTCGGGCGTGCCGAGCATCTTGGGCACGCTGGGCCCGTAGATGTCGGCGTCGAGGATCGCCACCTTGGCGCCGAGGCGGTGCAGCGCCGTCGCCACGTTGACGCTGACGGTGCTCTTGCCGACGCCGCCCTTGCCGGCCGCGACGGCGAGGATGTTCTTCACCGTCGGCAGGCGGTTCAGGTCCTGGCGCGCCGGCTTCTGCGGCACCTTGAGGCCCCACTCGATCGTGCCGCGGAGGTTGCGAGCGGCGAGCGCCGCGCGCACCGACGCCTCGAGGGCGTCGCGCAGCGGGAAACCGGGCGAGATCAGGTCGATCCTGAACGTCGCCTCGCCCGCGGCGTCGATGCGGACGTCCGAGACCTGGTCGGCGACGATCTCGCGGCCGGTCGCCGGGTCCTTCACGCCCGACAGCGCGGCCAGCACTTGCTCCACAGTGACGCTCATGGGTTCTTCTCCTCCGCCGCCTGTGCGTCGGGATCCTCATGCCCCTCGAGCGCCGACAGGTCGAGCAGGTTGTCCTTGGGCAGGCGGTGGCGCCGCAGCGCCTCGCCGGGTTCGCCGGCGAGCACATGCTCGCGCATGAGCGCGTCGGCCGTCGCCACGTCCATACGCCCGTAGTACGTCGCGCCGCCCTTGTCGTCGACCACCAACACGGTGACCCCTGACTCACACGGACCGAGGCACGTGCAACCCATCACGCGCAGCTGCGTCTTGAGACCGAGCTCGACGCGGAGCTGCTTGAGGCGGTCGAGCACGTCTTTGCTGCCACGACGCATGCAGCTGCCCTGGATCGCGTCAGGGTCGCGCAAGTTCTGGCAGACGAACACGAGCGAAGGCTGCTTCATGGCGCGGCGCTCACCTGTAGCACGAGGACTTTGCTCGGCCGGCGCGCCGGCTTACAATATCGGCGGAGCCAACGCACAGGTTATGGCAGTCCTCGACATCGTCAAGTATCCCGACCAGCGGCTGCGCGAGACGACCTTCGACGTCGGCGAGATCACCGACGACATCCGTCAACTCGTCCGCGACCTGATCGATACGATGTACTCGCTCAACGCCGCCGGCATCGCCGCGATCCAGGTCGGGCGGCTCGAGCGGATCTTCGTCCTCGACGGCAAGGTGCCCGCGGGCGGCGACGACAACAGCCCCCCGCTCGTCTTCATCAACCCCGAGCTGGTCGAGACCGGCAAGGGCCTCGCGGTCGCCGAAGAGGGCTGCCTGAGCTTCCCGGGCGTGTACGTCGAGATCAAGCGGCCGCGCTGGGCCAAGGTCCGCGCCCGCGACCTCGAGGGCAACGTGGTCGAGGTCGACGGCGACGGCCTCCTCGGTCGCGCCCTGCAGCACGAGCACGACCACCTCACCGGCAAGCTGATGATCGACCTCGTCGGCACGATCAAAAAAGAGGTCATCAAGCGCAAGATGAAGCGCTGGCACGCCGAGCACGACGGCGAGAAGCCCGCCGCGGCGCCCAGCCTGCCCGAGCTCGTCTGAACCGGCTCCCGCGCCGGGCAGCGCCGGCGCGCCTCGTCGAGGCCGCTCGGTCCCCCGAGCGGCCGCTGCTTTTGGGTCCGGCGGCCGCCGCCGGCCCGCTCACACCAGCGCGGGCGAAGCGCCGCTCTGCGCCTCTTCCTTCTGGGCCGCGACGACCGTCAGCGCCGTCATGTGGACGATGTTGTCGACCGAGCAGTCGCGCTCGAGCACCGTCACCGGGCGGGCCATGCCGAGCAGCACCGGGCCGACGGCCGGGACCCCCCCGAGCTCGCGCATCAGCTTGTAGGCGACGTTGCCGGCCTCGAGGTTGGGGAAGATGAGCACGTTGGCCGGGCCGGTCAGCTGCGTCGACGGGAAGATGCTCTGCATCAGCGCGTAGTCGACGGCGACGTTGGCCTGCATCTCGCCCTCGACCTCGAGGTCGGGGCGGCGGCGGCGGAGCAGCTCGGTCGCGTCGGCGACCATCGTCGAGCGGGGGTCGCGGACCGAGCCGAAGTTGCTGAAGCTGAGCATCGCCACCCGTGGTGTGACGCCGAACGTGCCCGCTGCGTCGGCCACCATTTCGGCGACGTCGGCCAGGGTGGTCGCGTCGAAGTCGAGGTTCACGGTGGTGTCGCCGAAGAACAGCATGCCGCCCTTGTGGAGCATGAGGTACATGCCGCAGATCTTCCGCGCCCCGGGGCGGATGCCGATGATCTGCAGCGCCGGGCGGATGGTGTCGGGGTACGAGAAGTTGAGGCCGGTGACGATGCCGTCGACGCGGCGCTCGGCGACCATCATCATCCCGAAGTGGTTGCGCTCGCGCATCAGCAGGCGCGACAGCTCGGCGGTGACGCCCTTGCGCTCGCGGCGGCGGTGCAGCAGCTCGGCGTAGGCGGCCGCGTCGGCGTCCTCGCGCGGGTCGACGATCTCGTAGCTGCCCTCGAGCAGGTCGATGTCCTGGTCGCGGATGATCTGCTTGATGCGCTCCGGATCGCCGAGCAGGATCGGGCGGGCGATCTGCTCCTCGGTGATGATCGAGCAGGCCTTGAGGATCCGCGGGTCGTCGCCCTCGGGGAACACGACCTTCTTCGGCGCGCTGGCGGCCATCCGCACGAACTTGCGCATCACCGCCGTCGAGCCGCCGAGCAGGCCCTGCAGGCGCTCGACGTAGGCGTCGAGCTCGAGCTGGATCTGCGCCACCCCGGTGTCCATCGCCGCCTTCGCCACCGCCGGCGCGACCCAGTGGAGCACGCGCGGGTCGAACGGCTTGGGGATGATGTACTCGGGCCCGAAGTGGAACTCCTCGCCGTAGGCGGCGCTGACGACCTGCGGCACGTCCTTGCGCGCCAGCTCGGCCAGCGCGTGCGCGGCGGCCACCTTCATCGCCTCGTTGATCTGCGTCGCCCGCACGTCGAGCGCCCCGCGGAAGATGAACGGGAAGCCGAGCACGTTGTTGACCTGGTTGTTGTAGTCGCTGCGCCCCGTGGCGACGATCGCGTCGGGGCGGGTCGCCTTGGCCGTCGGGTAGTCGATCTCCGGGTCGGGGTTGGCGAGCGCGAAGATGATCGGCCGCGGCGCCATCGTCAGCAGCATCTCCGGCGTCACCAGGCCGGCGCGCGACAGCCCGAGCAGCAGGTCGGCGCCGACCAGCGCGTCGGCCAGGGTCACCGCCTCGGTCTCACGCACCCACTCGAGCTTCGGGTCGCCGGCCTCGAGCTTGCGCTTGTGCGACAGCACGCCCTTCGAGTCGCACATGATGATGTTCTCGAGCTTGACGCCGAGGCTGACGTAGAACTTGGCGCAGGCGATCGCCGACGCCCCGGCGCCGCTGACGACCACCTTGAGCTCGGCGATCGTCTTCTTCTGGATCACCACGGCGTTGAGCAGCGCCGCGCCGCTGATGATCGCGGTGCCGTGCTGGTCGTCGTGGAACACCGGGATGTTCATGCGCTGCTTGAGCTTCTCCTCGATGTAGAAGCACTCCGGCGCCTTGATGTCCTCGAGGTTGATGCCGCCGAAGGTCGGCTCGAGCGCCGCCACGCACTCGATGAACTGGTCGGGGCTGGTCGCCTTGACCTCGAGGTCGAACACGTCGATGTCGGCGAACTTCTTGAAGAGGACGCCCTTGCCCTCCATCACCGGCTTGCTCGCCAGCGGGCCGATGTCGCCGAGGCCGAGCACCGCGGTGCCGTCGGAGATGACGGCCACCAGGTTGCCGCGCGCCGTGTACTTGTAGACCTCGGCCGGGTCCTTGAAGATCTCCATGCACGGCTCGGCGACCCCCGGCGAGTACGCGAGCGACAGGTCGCGCTGGGTCGTGAGCGGCTTGGTCGGGACGACCTGGATCTTGCCGGGGCGGCCCTTCGCGTGGAACTCGAGGGCGTCCTTGCCGCGGTTGGAACGGGGGTTCGACATAGGGCCTGCAAGATACTCGCAGCCGCCCAGGTCGTCACGTCCCTCGCGCGCACGCGGGCGCGCAGGCCGGTTCACGGGCGCGCGCAGGCACCTACGCGCGGCGGTCGAGGCTCGCGCTCGCTAGCGGTCGAGCAGCTTGTGCACCTGCGTCCGCTCCCACAGCACCGCCTCGGCGTAGCGGTCGAAGAGCGCCTCTGCGCGGCGGAACTCGGGCGTGTGATAGACCCGGCGCCCGTCGACGATCGGCATGTCGTGCACCTCGTGAAGCATCTCATGGTAGATGATCCACTCGACGAAGAAGCGCGGGACGTCGGCGGCGTCGAGCACCGGATGCACGCGGATGAGCCGCTCCTCGATCGAGTAGCTGCCGAGCTTGATCGACTCGCGCCCGGGCTTGCGGCGGGTCCGCGGGCCCCAGGTGATCTTGGCCTCGATGGTTCCGCCGAAGTAGCGGGCGTTGAGGTCGTCGAACAGCTCCTGCAGGTTGAAGTGCGCGCCCTGGGTGTCGAGCTGCTGCGCCCGCGGCTTCTCGGCGTCGCGGATCAGGTGCTCGTTGCCGTCGATGTAGCGGCGCAGCAGCGCCCCCGCGTCGCGGTCCTGCGACTGCGCGTAGCGGGCGACCGCCCGCAGCACCGCCGGCGGAGCCGCCGCGAACATTCGGTGCATGCGCAAGGTGTAGACGCCCTGCCCGCGCTTGACGGACAGCATCGTGTGGACGTTGTCGGTGAAGATGATGCGCGCCCGATGGCCCGCCTTCAGGTAGGCCGACAGCCGCCGCTGCAGCCACTGGCGCAGCGCATCCTCCGTCGCCGGGTCGAGCTCGCCGGCCGCCGCGCGCTCCGCCGCCGCCGTCAGCGCCTCCTCGGTGTCGTCGCCGAACTCGCCGCCGACATCGACGTCGACATCGTCCTCGTCGGCGTCCCGGGCGCCGCGCACGCTCGGCTCGGCGGCGACTTCCTCCGCCGGAGACTCGGCGTCGACGAGGCGGAGCGCGGGGGCGGTGGCGGAGCGGTTGGACTTCATCGCGGCAGAGCGCCCTGCAGGCGCTGGACGACCACGCAGGTCGGATGCGGTCGAGTCTCTCGGGGCGAGCGGCATCATAGGCATCGGTGTCGAGGTTACGAGTTCGCGGTGATCTCGATGGGATCAACGAGCTCGGATGTAGGATATCCGCCTACGCGACAGCGTCGAATTCGTGGAGCATCGGCCCCGCCTCGCCGGTCGCGGCGCGAAATTTGATCTGCCCCGCGCGATCTGGAAGGCGCCCCGCCGCGGGGCAGTACACTGCCGGCGCATGCACCTGCGCGTCCTGCTCTTCGCGGGCCTCCGCGAGCGCCTCCGCCGCGACAGCGTCGACCTCGAGCTGCCCGTCGGGGCGCGCGTCCGCGACCTGCTCGCCGCACTCGCCCGCGACTGGCCTGAGCTTTCGGCCAGCCTCTCGGTCTGCCGCGTCGCCGTCGACCACGAGTTCGTCGCCGCCGACCACGTGATCGCCGAGGGCAGCGAGGTCGCCGTCATCCCGCCGGTCAGCGGCGGCCACGACGGGCCCGCGGCCTATCAATTGATCAAGGGCCGCCCGCTCTCGCTGGCCGACGTCGTCGCCGCGGTCGCGCACGCCGGCGCGGGCGGCATCGACATCTTCGTCGGCAACGTGCGCGACAAGAGCCGCGGCCACGACATCGCGCGCCTCGAGTACGAGGCCTACGAGCCGATGGCGCTGCGCGTGATGCAGCAGATCGGCGCCGCGGTGGAGGCCGAGACCCCCGGGGTGAGGGTGGCGATCCACCACCGCCTCGGGACCCTGCAGATCGGCGACAGCGCGGTGATCGTGGCCGCCTCCGCGCCGCACCGCGCGGAGGCGTTCGCGGCCTGTCGCGCGGCGATCGAGCGGCTCAAGCAGGACGTGCCGATCTGGAAGCGCGAGGTCGCCACCGACGGCCACGCGTGGGTCGTGCAGGGCCCGTGACGCTCCTCTACCGTGGGGAGCATGCGCGCTCGCCTCGCCCTGCTCCTCCTCGTCGTCGCTCCCGCCTGCGCCGAGGGTGAGAGCTCGTCCGGGTTCGGCAGCACGCCGGGGGTGACGACCGCGACGATCACCGCCGCGAGCGACGGCACCGGCACCGGCACCGGCACGACGGCGCCCATCACCGGCGGCGGCGCCTGCGGCGACGGCAGCTGCGACGGCGGCGAGTCCTGCGAGACATGTCCCGAAGACTGCGGCGCGGCTGCGAGGCGGTCTGCGGCGACGGCATGTGCGTCGGCGCCGAGGACTGCCTGGCCTGCGCGAGCGACTGCGAGTGCGCGCCGTACTGCGGCGACGGCACGTGCGACATGCCGCGCGAGAACTGCTTCAACTGCGCGGGTGATTGCGGCCCGTGCGGGGTGGCCTGCGGCGACGAGACCTGCACGCCCGGCCGCGAGGACTGCCTGAGCTGCCCCGTCGACCGCGGCGACTGCCCCGCCGGTTGCGACGACGGCACCTGCGGCCCCGGCGAGGACTGCATGAGCTGCCCCGCCGACCGCGACGCCTGTGCTCCCGCGTGCGGCGACGGCACCTGCGACGTCGGCCTCGACGACCGCGACAGCTGCCCGCAGGACTGCGGCGCGTGCCCGCCGGCGTGCGGCGACGGCACGTGCAACGGCGCCGAGACCTGCGGCTCGTGCAAGGCCGACTGCGAGGCGCTGTGCACCCCGTGCGCGTGCAAGGACGGCGACCCCAACTTCAACAACGTCTGTCACTGGCCGCCGAGCACCCCGGGCTGCCCTCCGACCGCGCCGGGCGGCTTCTGCGACCCCGACGGCGACGGCAGCTTCGACGACGGCGACTGGCAGAAGGGCTACTTCGAGTACGCCGACAAGCGCTCGTGAGTCCCGGGCGCGCGGGCGAACACGGCGCCCGGCCGCTGGGGTACTCTCGCCCGGCCCATGGCCCGCTACGCCCCGCTCTTCCTCCTCTTCTTCCTGTCAGGCATCAGCGGCCTCATCTACGAGTCGATCTGGTCGCGCTACATCAAGCAGTTCGTCGGCAGCGCCGCCACCGCCCAGGTCCTCGTGCTCAGCCTGTTCATGGGCGGCATGGCGCTCGGCTCGCTGCTCGCCTCGCGCAAGCTCGCGGGCGTGCGCCGGCCGGTGCGCGCGTACGGCCTGATCGAGGGCGGCATCGGCCTGTACGCGCTGGCGTTCCCGTGGCTCAGCGAGCTGGCGATGCGCGTGTGCTACGACCACGTGTTCCCCGGGCTCGGCGGCGGCTTCGCCGTCGACCTGATCAAGTGGAGCGTCGCCGGCCTCTTGATCCTCCCGCCGTGCGTGCTGCTGGGCATGACCTTCCCGCTGATGAGCGCCGGCATCCTCCGCCGCGACCCCGAGCGCTCCGGCGAGATCCTCAGCTTCCTCTACTTCACCAACAGCCTCGGCGCCGCGCTCGGGGCCCTGCTGTCGGGCTTCGTCCTGGTCGCCAATTTCGGCCTGCCGGGCACCCTCGCCTGCGCCGCCGGGCTCAACATCGTCATCGCCGCGATCGCCTTCGCCCACCGCCGCGAGCACCCGCCGATCACCGAGGACACCGCGGTGTCGGCCGGCACCGACGACCTCGTCAAGCTGCTGCTGCTCGTGGCCTTCGGGACCGGTCTGTCCTCCTTCATGTACGAGATCGGGTGGATCCGCCTGCTGTCGATGATCATCGGCAGCGCGACCCACTCGTTCGAGGTCATGCTGTCGGCGTTCGTGTTCGGCCTGGCGATCGGCGGGCTATGGGTGCGCAAGCGGATGGACCGGTTCAAGCGGCCCGAGCTGGTGCTCGGCATCGTCCAGCTGATCATGGGCGTCGCCGCGATCGCGACCTTGCCGGCCTATCAATGGGCGGTCGAGGCGATCGGCTGGCTCTTGGTCGACGCGCAGGGCGCCCGCACCGAGGCGCTGTGGCAGCAGTTCAACGTCCTCCGCTACGCGCTGTGCCTGCTCATCATGTTCCCGGCGACCTTCTGCGCCGGCATGACCCTGCCGCTCATCACCCACGTGCTGCTGCGCCGCGGCCAGCCCGAGGGCGTCATCGGCCGCGTCTACGGCTTCAACACCTTCGGCGCGATCGCCGGGGCCGTGCTCGCCGGCCTCGTGCTCATGCCGCTCATCGGTCTGCAGCGCGTCATCGTCCTCGGCGCCGCCGTCGACGTCGCCCTCGGCCTCGCGCTCGTGTTCGGCGACGCCCGCCGGGCCAAGAACCCGGCCAAGATCCGCAGCTTCGGTCGGATCGCCGCCGGCAGCTCGCTCCTCACCCTCGCGTTCGGCCTGTTCGTCGTCAAGATCGACCCGATGGTCCTGTCGGCCACCGTGTTCCGCAACGGCCGCACCCGCCTGCCCGAGGGCTTCGAGCTGCTGTCCTACGTCGACGGCCGCACCGCCTCGGTCTCGGTCATCCGCCTCACCGACGAACGCGAGTACCGCGTCATCTACACCAACGGCAAGCCCGACGCCTCGGTCGTGCTCAACCGTTACCCCAAGGACCGCGACCCCGAGCTCGGCCCCGACTTCGCCGGCGACGAGCCCAACCAGGTGCTCGTCGGCCTGCTGCCCTTGATGGCCAGGCCCGAGGCGACCGACGTCGCGCTGATCGGCTTCGGCTCGGGGGTGACGGCGCACGTGCTGCTCGGCTCGCCGGCGCTGCAGCGCCTCGACACCATCGAGATCGAGCGCGAGATGGTGACGGGCTCGCGCAACTTCTACCCGGCCAACGCGCGCGCCTACGACGACCCGCGCAATCACTTCTGGTTCGACGACGCCAAGGCCTACTTCGCCGGGGCCGCGCGGCAGTTCGACATCATCGTCTCGGAGCCGACCAACCCGTGGGTCAGCGGCGTCTCGAGCCTGTTCACGGTCGAGTTCTACCGCGAGGCCAAGCGCTACCTGAAGCCGGGCGGGATCCTCGCCCAGTGGCTGCAGGGCTACGAGCTCAGCGACGAGCTCCTGCTGACCGTCCTCGCCGCCCTCGACCAGGAGTTCAGCGACTACCAGATCCTCCGCGTCGGCTCCAGCGACTGGGTCATCCTCTCGGTCGCCGACGGCGAGCTCGGGCGGCTCAGCGACCTCCCGCTCGCGTGGCAGCCGATGAAGCCGGAGCTGGAGCTGCTCGGCGTCCACGACATCGGCCAGGTCGACAACCTCATCGTCGCCAACCGCCGCATGCTGCACCCGTTCCTCGCCGGTCGCCCGGCCAACTCCGACGCCATGCCGCTGCTCGACACCGGCGCCGAGAAGGCCCGCTTCCTCAAGGACTCGGCCGGCTTCCTCCACCGGATCCGCTGGACCCCGGCGCCGCTGCTCGAGGTGCTCGGCGGCATCGAACGCCGGCCCTACCCGGCCAAGGGCATCGGCGACCGCCGCGACCCGCACGTGTTCGAGGAGGCCGAGACCGCGGTCGCGCTGCTGCGCTTCCACGCCGACCCGACCCTGCGCTTCGCCGAGGACATCAGCCTCACGACGATGAACCAGTGGATCGACGAGCAGCGCCGGATCACCGCCGGCATCGACGACTGGAACGCCTGGGTCGAGACCACCTACGGCGTCTACATCAACCTCGTGCCGCATCTCCGGCTCGACGACGTCGCCTGGTGGAAGGAGGTGCAAGACACCGCCCGCGACCACCACGCCCCCGCCGAGGTCGTCGCCTTCCTCGACGCCCTCGACGCCCTCCAGGCGCGCGACCCCGCCCGCCTGCGCGCCCGCCTCGACGAGCTCGACGCCAAGCGCAGCAAGCTGCTCAGCAAGGGCATGCGCGCGATCTCTGGCATGGTCGCCCGCGAGCTCGCCGGCGACGTGACCGCCCGTCGCGAGTGGGCCGCCAGCAACATGGAGGGAGTCGCCGACGGCGAGCTCCGCGGCGAACGCCTGGCCTACGAGGCCCTGCGGGCCTACGCCAGCCGGTGAGCGCGGTACCTGTCCCTTCGGACATCTCACTCCTGCCTGCATGCGGGGACCCGCGCCCACCGGCGCGTCCTCTCGTGCAGAGCGCTCGCACCTCCGCTCCGGAGCTTGCGGCGTCGCGGACCCGACGGCGCGCGCGAGGTGTAGTCTGTAGACGACGCGCGGGATGGGGATCGACCGAGAGCACGAGCGACGGGTCGCACTCGCCCGGGGGATCCTCGCCTGGCTGACCGCGTGCGGCGGCGTGCTCATCGTCGCCGAGGTCGCGCTGCTGCCGGTGCGTCACGCCTGGCAACACCTGGCCGGCCTCGGCCTCGCGTCGCTGTTCGTCGTCACCTGCGGCCTCGGCCTCCGCCGCGCCCGCGTCGATCCGGGCCGCGCGCTCGAGCACGGCTACGTCGCCATCCTCGTCGCCCTCGCCGGCACCGGCCTGCTCGTCGCCCTGCCGCTGCTCGTGCTCGCCTGCGCCGCCGCGTTCCTGATCCTCGCCACCGCGCCGCGGGTGGTCGCCCCGGCGCGCGTCGACCTGTGGACCGTCGTCGCCGTGTTCGGCGCCCTCGCTCTCGGCGCGCTCGAGCTGGCGCCGCTGCCGACCCGCGCCCTCGACACCCCGGGCGGCCCGCTGCGCGACCTCGCCTGCGTCGGCGCGCTGCTCGTCGCCGGCGTGCTGGCCGTCCGCGGCTTCTCCCGCTACTCGCTCAAGGTCAAGCTCACCCTCGTCACCCTCCTGGTCGCCCTCGCCCCGCTGTTCGTCGTCCGCGTCGACGCCCACCTGCGCCTGGCCGCGAGCGACCTCGAGGCCGCGCTTTCGGACATGTCCGATCGGGCAGCTCGCTCGGCCGGCGCGTGGGACGGCTTCCTCGCCGCGCAACAGGCCTCGCTGCGCGCGCTCGCCGGCGAAGACGAGGCCCGGGCCGCCTGCGCCGGCGCGGCCGACCCCCGCGAGGCGCTGGCGCTGCAGCTGCGGCGCTGGACCGGGAGCCCCGACTCGCCGGTCCGCGCCGCCGGGCTGTGGGGCGCCGTCGGCCAGCGCGTGCTCGGCCTCGGCGAGTTCCCGCTCGCCGCTCCGCCGCCCGCAGCGGTCGCGTTCGCCGTCGACGGCGAGGGTCGCGACGTCCTCGTGCTGGCGGCGCCCGTCGACGGCGAGTGCGTCCTCGCCGTCGCCCTGCGGCCCGGCCTCGTGCAGGAGTGGAGCGCCGAGGTGGCGGCCGCCACCGGCGTCGCCGTGGTCCTGCGCGACCGCGAGGACCGGCTGCTGTTCGGTCCGGGCGACCTCGCCGCGGTCGTCCCCGGTTACCCCGCGCTCCCCCCGGTCGCCACCGCCGGCCACAAGTTGCCGCTGCCGCGCGCGGCGACCGAGGACACCGCCGTCGCGCGCCTCGGCGACGGCCGCCTCGCCGCGGTCGCGCGGATCGCCGGCGCCGACTGGACGCTCGCGCTCGTGCGCGACGCCGCCGACCTCGACGCCGTCACCGCCGAGCACGCGCGCCGCGTCCAGTGGATCACCCTCCTCGTCGCCGCGCTCGCCAGCCTCGGCGCGTTCGCCCTCAGCCGCCGCCTCGCCGCGCCGATCGCCCGCCTCGCCACCGCCATGGCCCACTTCACCGGCGACGACCCGCGCGCCACCAGCCGCGGCGGCGACGAGCTCGACGCCCTCGCGCGCCGCTTCGAGCTCATGGCCGACCAGGTCGGCGCCCTCCTGCGCGCGCAGGAGCAGCAGACCCGCCGCCTGCAGGCCGAGGTCGCCGAGCGCAGCGAACAGGAGCGCCGCCTGCAGGCGCTGAACCGCGAGCTGAGCGCCGCCAGCGACCTCGCCCAGGCCGCCAGTCGGGCCAAGAGCACCTTCCTCGCGCACATGAGCCACGAGCTGCGCACGCCGCTGTCGGCGATCATCGGCTACGGCGAGATGTTGCACGAGCAAGCCCGCGAGCACGGCCACGACGGCTACGCGCGCGACGCCGACAACATCGTCCAGGCGGCCCAGCACCTGCTGACGATCATCAACGAGCTCCTCGACCTGTCGAAGATCGAGGCCGGCAAGATGGACATGGTGCTCGAGGAGTTCGACGCCGCCAAGCTCGCGCGCGAGGTGGTCGACACGGTGCGCCCGCTGGTGGCGGCGAACCGCAACAAGCTGGCGCTGCAGATCGATCAAGACCCGGCGCCGATGTACAGCGACCGCCACAAGCTGCGCCAGGTGCTGCTCAACCTGCTCGGCAACGCCGCCAAGTTCACCGAGGACGGCGAGATCGTGCTGAGCCTGGGGCAGCGCAGCGCCGAGAACATCATCTGCCTGGTGTTCACCGTCCGCGACACCGGCCGCGGCATCGCCGAGTCGGCGCTCGCCACCCTGTTCGAGCCGTTCACGCAGGTCGTCGATCCGTCGGCCCGCCGGACCACCGGCACCGGCCTCGGCCTCGCCATCACCCGCCGCTTCTGTCGCCTCATGGGCGGCGAGGTCGAGGTCACCTCCACGCCAGGCGTCGGCTCCACCTTCACCGTCACCGTCCCCGTCAGCTACCGCGGCGTGCGCGACAGCGGCTCCTGGCGCCCGCGCAAGACCCCGCTGCGGATGGACGAGACGGCCCGCATCGAGTTGTGACCGCCGTCGACTTCACCGCGCTCTGCTCGCGGCCCGGATCGGCCGACCTCTCGGGCCTGTCGACGCAGCAGGGCGATGACTCCCGGCAGCGGCGTCTTCGCTCTCGGCAACGCCCTGATCGACCTCCTCGCGGTCGGCACCACCGTCGAATTCGCCGACGCGCAGAAGATCAAGCTGGGGGATTGAGCGCAGGTGGGGAGGTCGTCGCGCCCTCGCGCACGAGCCCCGCGTCTGCTCGCACGTGGCCGTACGACCAGCCGCCGATCGTGCGCGGAACTGCGACCCCTCGCGCCTCCTGAGTACCGGCCCGCGCGCCGCGAGGGCGCTCGCCCCCGCTCGTCACGCTTGCTGCGATCGCCGGCCCCGCGATACCTTGCGACCGTGCCCCGTGCGTGGGGGAGGCTTCGTATGACCTCGACTGGCAAGCGGCGCGCTGCGCCAACGCTCCTGGCCCTCGGCGTCGCCGGCATCGCCGCCGGTGTGCTCGGAGCTTGCAAAGACGGCGGCGTCGACGGCGACGGCGACAGCTGCGTCTCGACCCGCGAGTACTTCGCCAACGAAGTGTGGCCCAAGGTCCTCGGCAAGACCTGCATCACCTGTCACGGGCCGGCCGGCATCGCCGAGGAGCAGGGCGCCGAGTTCCGCCTGCTGCCGGCGTCCTACCCCGGCTTCCTCGACGCCAACCTGGCCGCGGTGACCGAGAACGCCTCCGTCAGCTACGACGACCTCTCGGCGCTGCTGGCCAAGCCGACCGCCACGACCAAGCACGGCGGCGGCGAGGTGATCAAGGCCGGCAGCGAGGAGTACCGGATCCTCGAGAGCTTGCTGGCCCAGCTCGAGGCCCCGCGCGAGTGCCCCGGCAGCGACGGCGCCGACCTCGACGCCGTCGAGCTGATGAGCCCCGAGGAGACCCTGCGCAAGGCCACGCTGCACCTCGCGGGTCGGCTGCCGACCGCCGAGGAGCTCAAGGAGGCCGCGGCCGGCGAAGAGGCGCTGGCCGAGACGATCCGCGGCGTGCTCGAGGAGGACGGCTTTTACGACCGCCTCGGCGACATCTTCAACGACCTCCTGCTGACCGACCGCTACCTCGTGTACACCGGCTTCGCGGTCAACATCCTCAACGCCGAGGACTTCCCGAACGCCGGCGCGTGGTGGGAGGGCCTCGAGGGCCAGGACGAGCTGCGCGAGCAGGTCAACCGCGCCGCCGCGCGCGAGCCGATCGACCTCATCAACTACATCGTCCGCAACGACCGGCCCTTCACCGAGATCCTCACCGCCGACTACACGGTGCTGAACCCGTTCTCGGCCCAGCTCTACGACGTCGAGCTCGGCTTCGCCGACCCCACCGACCCGCGCGAGTTCAAGGAGGCCAAGCTGTTCACCGTGCGCGGCGGCAAGAAGACGCTGCCGCACGCCGGCGTCCTCAGCTCGCCGATGTTCCTCAACCGCTTCCCGACCACGCCGACCAACCGCAACCGTCACCGCGCGCGGATGACCTACAAGCTGTTCCTCGCCACCGACGTGCTGCGGATCGGCGAGCGGCCGATCGACCCGTCGCTGTCGGAGGCCTACAGCAATCCGACGCGCGACGACAAGCAGTGCAACTTCTGCCACCAGCTCATCGACCCGGTGGCCGGCGCGTTCCAGAACTACGACGACTACGACATGGAGGTCCTGACCGACCGCGAGTGGTTCCCGGAGATGTTCGCGCCCGGCTTCGACGGCGAGGACATCCCGAAGTCCGAGTTCCCCAAGTCGCTCGAGTGGCTGGCCGCGCGGCTCGTCAAGGACCCGCGGTTCGTCATCTCGACCGTCCACACCGTGTTCCGCGCGCTGACCGGCACCGAGCCGCTGCTGTTCCCGGCCGACGCCTCGGACCCGCTGTACGGCGCCAAGCTGAACGCCTGGGAGGCCCAGGACGCACTGTTCCGCCGGATCGGCGAGGAATTCGTGGCCGACGACTACAACCTCAAGACGGTGATCGTCGGCGTCGTCATGAGCCCGTACTTCCGCGGGCTCTCGCTCGACGAGGTCGAGCTGTCCGAGGCCGAGAGCGAGGAGCTCGCGGTCGTCGGTCACGGCCGGCTGTCGACGCCCGAGCTGCTGGCGAACAAGATCCACGCGACCACCGGGATCCGGTGGATCCGCGGCTGGGACCTCGAGGACTGGCTGACCACCGACTACCGGATCCTCTACGGCGGCATCGACTCCGACAGCATCACCCAGCGGCTGCCGAGCATGAACGGCATCATGGGCGCGGTCGCCGGGCGCATGGCCAACGAGGTCGCCTGCGCCGTCACGGCCTACGACTTCTCGCGCGCGGCCGACAAGCGGAGGCTGTTCCCCGAGGTCACGCTCGACACCGTCCCGCTGTCCGACAACGGCGCCGAGGTGCCCGACAACATCGCCGCGATCAAGGCCAACATCGTCCACCTGTACCAGCGCATCCTCGGCGAGGAGCTGGCGGCCGACGACCCCGAGGTCGATCGGGCGTACGACCTGTTCCTCGAGACATGGAAGGACGGCGCGGCCAACGTCGCCAGCGGGGCCGAGAACGAGTGGCTGAGCTGGTGGTGCCAGGCCCGGGTCGACCCCAACACCAACGTCGACCTGCCCGAGGCCGAGAAGATCGAGACCGACAAGAACTACACGATCCGCGCGTGGATGGCGGTGATGACGTACATGCTGTCGGACTACAAGTTCCTCTACGAGTGATCGCCGACGACGAAGGAGCTACCACCATGGATCGCCGCAACTTCTTGAAGATCGCCGCCATGACCGGGCTCGCCGTCGCCGCGCCGCTGGGGGTGCGCCGCGCCCTCGCCGACGCCGAGCCGTACGAGGGCCCCTACTTCGTGCTGATCAGCGCCTCGGGCGGCTGGGACCCGGTGTACCTGTGCGACCCGAAGGAGCAGGGCCCGCTGAACCGCCTGTACTCCGCCGCGGCCACGCAGGGCAACATCAGCTACGCGCCGATCGGCCTCGACCCGGTCGCGCTCGGCCTCGAGGAGGCCGAGGTCGCGTACCTGATGTCGAACACCGACTTCTTCACCAAGTACGCCAGCCGGCTGCTCGTGCTCAACGGCGTCGACATGGCGACCAACAACCACGACGCCGGCGCGCGGGCGACCTGGAGCGGTCGCCTGCCGGAGGGCTTCCCGTCGTTCGGCGCCCTGGTGGCGGCCGCACGGGCGCCCGAGAGCACGTTCGCGTACGTCAGCGCCGGCGGCTTCGACGCCACCGAGGGCCTGATCCCGCTGACGCGGATCAGCAGCGTCGACGCGGTCAAGAAGATCGCCAACCCCAACCTCGCCGACCCGAACGACCCCGAGACCGACAAGTTCCACTCGGACAAGACGATGGAGCGGATCCGCAAGGCCCAGACCGCGCGGCTCGAGGCGCAGATGGCCGCCGCTCGCCTGCCTCGCACCAAGGCGGCGATGAACGAGCTGTTCTTGTCGCGCGGCGGCGAGAAGCTGCTGAAGGGCCTCACGCTGCCGGCCGAGCCGGCCACGCTGCCCGGCTACCAGCTCGGCGACCTGCAGGGCTTCATGCAGCAGAGCCAGTTCGCCGTCGCCGCCTTCAAGGCCAAGATGGCCGTGGCTGCCAACCTCAACCTCGGCGGCTTCGACACCCACGGCAACCACGACCGCGACCACGTGCTGCAGCTGGCCAAGCTGCTCGCCGGCGTCGACTTCTTCATGCAGGAGGCCGAGGCGGCCGGCATCGCCGACAAGCTGACGGTGGTCATCGGCTCCGACTTCGCCCGCGGCCCCGGCTACAACGGCGACAACGAGTACGCCGGCAAGGACCACTGGCCGGTCACCAGCGTCATGATGATGGGCAAGGGCGTCCAGGGGAACCGCGTGGTCGGGGCCACCGACGCCGAGCAATACGGCGCCCTCGTCGACCCGTCGAGCCTGGCCGTCGGCAAGGGCAAAAAGCTCACGCCCGAGAGCATCCACCTCGCCCTGCGCAAGCTCGCCGGCATCGACACCGCCGAGGTCACCGCTCGCTTCCCGCTGGCCGGCGAGGACATGCCGAAGCTGCTGACCGGCTGAGCCCGTTCGCTGCAGCGTCCGTCGCCCTCGCGCCTGCACGGGCGCGGGCGTCCGCGTGTTCGCCGCGACCGACGGACCTGTCCCGAAGACCGCGTGAGTCGACGCGCAAGTCCGCCGCCTCGTACGTCGCCCGATCGGCATCCACCGATCGCTGTCACATGCCCCGAAGGACATGTGCGGCGACGCGCGCGGCCGAGCCCGCTGACCGCCGCGGCGCCGACGGACATGTCCTGAAGAACATGCGCGACGACGCGCGCGAGCAGGACCGCCGAGCCCGCCGTCGGCGCATCGACGGGGCCTTCGGGCGGCCGCAGCGCCGGTATTTTTGTACATGTCGCAAAGACCATGTGCGTGGGCGCGCGACGCAGCGGCCCCCGGGCTTGCGCGCACGTTCGCGCGCCGCCTCGCACCCTTATGCACAGTCGCTGTGGATCTCCGCGAACTCGCTTGGGGATCGTCGGCGCATCGAGGTCGCGGCTCGCGATCGGTCGATCTGTCCCGAAGACATTGCCGCCTCGAGCGAGGCGTGGTTAGTCTTGTTCACCCCCCGAATGCATGAACCCAAGCGAGATCGCGAACCCGACGCGCCGCGCGCCCCATGTAGCCGCCGCGCTTCGGTCGACCTCACCGGTCGCGTCTTAGGCGGCCGTTACAAGCTGCTCCGCCGTCTCGGTCACGGCGGCAGCGGCGCCACCATCTACGAGGCCGAACACCTCGAGCTGCGACGGCGCGTCGCCGTCAAGGTCCTCGACCCCGGCCTGTCCGACGCCGACACCGTCGCGCGTTTCACCCACGAGGCGCGCGCCGCCGCGGCGCTGCGCAGCGAACACATCATCGACATCATCGAGCTGGTCCGCGACGACAGCGAGCTGGTGTACATGGTGATGGAGTGCCTCGACGGCGAGGACCTCGCGGCCACGCTGGCGAACGACGGCCCGCTCGACTGGCGGCGCGTGCTGTCGATCGGCACCCAGGTGTGCCAGGCGCTGGTCGACGCCCACGCGCGCGGCGTGGTCCACTGCGACATCAAGCCCGGCAACTGCTTCCGGATCTCCCGCGGCGGCACCGACGATTTCATCAAGGTGCTCGACTTCGGCGTGTCGAGCTTCGGCGGCCGGGCTGGGCGCGAGGGCGAGGGACGCCGGCGCTCCGGCCCGGTCATCGGCACGCCCGGCTACATGCCGCAGGAGCAGCTGCGCGGCGGCCCGTACGACCACCGCGTCGACATCTTCGCCCTCGGCGTGCTGATGTTCCGCCTGCTCACCGACAAGATGCCGTACTCGGGCGGCAGCCTGTTCGTCCCGCGCCGCCCCGCCAGCGGCCCGATCGCCCTCCGCCAGGCCGCGCCGGCCGTGGAGATCCCCGACGCCTTCGAGGCGGTCATCCTCAAGTCCGTCGCCGCCGACCCCGCCGAGCGCTACCAGAGCGCGACCGAGATGCTCGCCGCGCTGCTCGCCGTCGCCGACGCCCCGACCGCGCCGCGGCTCGCCCGCGACCCCCTGGCCTGGGGCGAGCGGCCCTCCGCGGCCTGAGCCGCGCCGCTTCGCGCATTCGCAGGGCCTGTCCGACGGGACAGGCCCTTTTCGCCTTGGGGCCAGGCACGACGTGCTCCGTCGAACGTGACGCGCCCGAACTCTCCCCCGGCGATGATGCCTCGGAGCGAGCGGAATCGACGGACCGCCAATCGTCGGCCTGTCCCTCGGGACATGCAGCGAGTCGCCGCTCACGTCGAGCGCAACAGCTCGTCGTAGCCGCGGCCCTTGAACTGCAAGAGGCACACGCCGTGGCCCCACGGGTCGGCGAGCAGCGCCATGCGGCCCCACACGGCGTCGCGGATCGGCCCCTCGACCGTGGCTCCCTCGGCCTGCGCCCGCGCGACCGCCGGCTCGAGCGCCTCGACCACGACGTCGAGGTGGACCGGAGTCCAGTGACGCCCGTAGTCGCGCAGCGCCGGGCCGACCTCCGAGGCCGGGGTGCCGGCTGGCTTTCGCAGCAGGTACAAAGGGACACCCGCCCCGAGCAGCTCGACCGCCTCGCGGCCGAACCTGCGACCGGCCGTGAAGCCGAACGCGCGCACATAAAACGCCTCGGCCGCGGAGACGTCGGGGACATCGATGTTGACGAGCAGGTTGGGCATGCTGGACCTCGCCCGGAAACTACCGCAAATCACGCCCGCTTCCGCGACCGTCGCCTGCATCGCGCCCCGTCGCTCCGACCGAGCGACACCTCGCCGACACGGGTCGCGAGGATCGGGTCACTGCTCCTCGCCGACGAGAGCACCGAGTCGCCTCGCAGCATCACGCGGGCGGCGCCTCTCGAGCCTGGCCCTGTCCGCAGCGACGGGTCGAGCCGGCGAAGGGGTCGCTCGCACCGCCTCGACGACCGCAAGCGAGTCGCGCCTGCGCGAGGCACCATGCCGGCACCAGGAAGAGTGGCGCCAGGCTGAGCAGGCAAGGAGCCGTTCGTGCCGGTTCATGCGCGCAGGTGCGGTCGCGCCTGCGCGTAGCACCAGGCCAGCACCAGCAGCAGCGGCACCAGGCTGAGCGGGCCCGGCAGGCCGAGCATGCGGCCGAGGTTGGCGGGGCCGGCGTAGCCGGTGTCGGTCGCCCAGATCCGCGGCCACGCGTGGCCCCACAGCGGGTCGCCGAACTGCGGCGCCTCGGGGGCCGCGGCGGCCAGCAGCAGGGTGAACGCGCCCGAGATCAGCGCCAGGCCGACCACCGCCCGCGGGACCACGCGGATCGCCGGGGCCAGCGCCAGCGCCAGGAACGGCAGCATCGGCACGCAATGGCGCGGGCCGATCGCCGCGCCGCCGTCCCACATGTAATAGCCGGCGTTGAGCGCCAGGTAGAAGCCGACCACGCCCAGGCACACGCAGGCGATCTGTCTCACCGACCATGTCTCTTGAGACCTGCTCTCCGGGCCAGGCGGCCAGCCGCGCAGCTCGCACGCCAGGCCCCAGGGCGCCAACAGCAGCACCGGCGCGAGGTAGAACAGCCCGCGGTAGGCGCCGAACAGCAGCTCGAGCAGCACCGCCGGGTCGGGCGCGTGGATGCCGTAGTTGACGCGCATGCCCTCGGCGAACTCGGCCAGGTAGACGAAGTCGTAGCCGGTCTTGAGCGGGCCGCCGAATGCGACCGTGTGGTAGACCGCGAGGGCCACGGCCGCCGGGGCGCCGCCGAGCGCGGCCACGGCGGCGAAGCGGGGGCCGCGGCGCAGCAGGGCGAACAGCCACAGCAGCGCGACCGGCACGGCGGCCGGGTACTCGCACAGCACCGCCAGGCCGAGGCACATGCCTGTCCCGAAAGCCATGTACTTCTCGCCATGTCCCAGGAGGATGCCGGCGAACCCGAGCAGGAGCAGGTCGGCGCACAGCTGGTGGCCGTAGAACGCCGAGCCGTAGATCAGCGCCGGCGTCGCCAGCGCGTACGCGGCCGTCAGCAGCAGCGCGCCGGCGCGGTCGCCGAGGCGGCGCAGGGCCAGCAGGTAGAGCGCGACCGCCCCGAGCACCGCGAACACGCCGACCGAGCCGACGCGGCTGACGTAGAGCGCGGTGCGGTAAGCCTGGTTGTAGGCCAGGCGGTCGCCGGGGCGGCGGGCCGCGGGGTCGCGGTTGGGGTCGCGGGGGTCGAGCGGGACCAGGCGGACGTCGGGCGCCTCGGCGCCGACCAGGCGGCTCGCGCCGTAATAGAGCGCGTAGGCCGGCACCGCCAGCAGCGAGGCGCCCGGCGCCTTGTCGCTGTAGAAGTGGCCGTCGCGCCGGCTCTTGTCGCCGGTGGTCGCGTGGTAGTCGTCGATGATCGTCGTGCCCTGCTCGACCAGCGCGCGCGTCAGCGCCAGGCGCGAGTTCTGATTCCACGCCGGCGGGCCCGAGAAGTACGACGTCGCGGCCAGCACCGCCACCGCCAGCGGGAGCAGCACCGGCGCCTCCGCCTTCACCAGCGCGCGCAGGTCGGCGCCATGACGGCCCGCCTCGTCGCGTCCGCCGCCGCCATTTTGCGCCTCGCTGTCGCCTCCCGCGGGCCTCGCCGCCGCTGCGTCGCCGGCCGCTCGACGGCCCGCCTCGTCGCGTCCGCGATCTCGCGCCGACGCATCGCGCTCCGCGGGGTCGCGCGTCGCCGCGTCGCGCGCCTCCGCCCCGGCCTGCGCCGGCCGCGGGTCGCCGGTGCCTGGCCTTGCGGACATGTCTGTCAGGCCATGGCCTTGGCGCTGGCCTCGACCACCAGCGCCCCCAGCTCCTGCTGCGCGCGCTCGGCGGCGGCCGCCTCGGGGCACTGGGCCAGCCGCTGCAGCACCTGGTACGCGTTGGCGTAGCGGCGGGCCGGGTCGCGGTCGAGGTTCTTGCGCACGATCTCGGCCAGCTTGGTCGACAGCCCGGGCAGGCGGCGGCTCGGGTGGCCGGCGTCGAACTTGACGATCGCGTCCATCGTCTTGAGGTCGTCGTCGGCCTTGAAGCAGCGCTGGCCCTTCAGCATCTCCCACAGCATCACGGCCAGGCCGAAGATGTCCGAAGAGACAGTCGCCGCCGCGGTCCCGACCACCCGCTCGGGGGCCATGTAGGCCTTCGAGCCGGCCTGGGACATGTCGCTCTCGCGGGCCAGCCAGATGCTGGTCGCGGAGTTGTAGTCGGCCAGCATGACCTGGCCGGTGCGCGACAGCAGCACGTTGGCCGGGCAGATGTCGCGGTGGACCACATTGAGCTCGACCAGCTTGCCCTTGTCCTCGGCCTCGGCGGTGTGGACGTGGTGGAGCGCGTCGGCCAGCTGGCCCATGATGTAGACCGCGATCTCCTTGCTGAGGCCGCGCGGGCTGCCGACGTCGTGGCCGAGCAGCACGGCGAGGTCGCAGCCGTCGATCGCGTCGAGGACGAGATAGCGCACGCCGTTCTGCGCGCCCTCGGCGTGGGCGCTCGGGATCCCCGGGTGATTGAACGCCTGATACAGGCGGATCTCGTGCTCGAATTGGGCGGCCAGGATCGCGTGCTCGGGGCCCGAGCCCGACGGCAGCAGCTTGACGACGTAGGCCGGCGGCGCCGCCTCCGGGTCGTCCTCGTGGCGCGCGAGGAACAGGTGGAACACCGAGCTGCGCACCGCGAGCGGCCGGACCAGACGGAACTTGCCGAGACTCTGGAGCTCCATGGACGAGCTGAGTGTGCCGCCCGCAGATCCGCGTGTCCATCGCCGAGTGCGAGGCGCCGCCGGCCCGGACCTGCTACAAGAGCGGCCGATGTCATCGCCCCCGCGAACGCCGCTCGTGGTGCTGGGAGCCGGCCTGACCGGGCTCTCGGCGGCCTGGCACGCGCGCGGCCCGGTGCTGCTGGTCGAGCGCGAGGCTCGCGTCGGCGGCCACGCCCGCAGCCATCGCCGCGACGGCTTCACCTTCGACGTCACCGGGCACTGGCTGCACCTGCGCGACCCGTCGATAAAGGCGCTGGTCGAGGGCCTGTTTCAGCCCGGCGAGCTCGCCACCGTGGCGCGCCGCACCTGCATCCACAGCCACGGCGTGCAGCTGCCCTACCCGTTCCAGGCCAATTTGCACGGGCTCCCGCTCGAGGTGGTGCAGGAGTGCCTGGTCGGCTACGTGGCGGCGCGCGAGCAGGCGGCGAGGGGCGCGCCGGAGCCGCAGACCTTCGTCGGCTTCGCCGAGGCCCGCTTCGGCGCCGGGATCGCCAAGCACTTCTTCGTCCCGTACAACCGCAAGTTGTGGGGCGAGCACCTCGAGCGGCTGACCGCCGATTGGGTCTCGCGCTACATCCCGATCCCCGACACCGCGCAGGTGATCGGCGGGGCCATCGGCCTGTCGCAGGAGGGCCTCGGCTACAACGCCAGCTTCCTCGTCCCGACGGCCGGGGGCATCGACGCGGTGCCGGAGCGAATGCGCGCGGGGCTCGCCCGCCGGCCCGAGGTCGAGCTGCGGCTCGGCAGCGACATCGACGAGGTCGACGTCGTCGGCCGGCGGATCAAGCTCGGCGCCGAGGCCGACTGGCGCAGCTACGACGCCCTCGTCTCGACCATCCCCCTGCCCGAGCTGGTGCGCCGGATCGCCGCGGCCCCGGCGGAGATTCGCGACGCCGCCGGCGCCCTGCGCCACGTCCGCTGGCGCTACCTCGACATCGCCGTCGGCGCGCCCGCGCCGTGCGACTATCACTGGGTCTACGTGCCCGAGCCGCGCCTGCCCTTCTTCCGCGTCGGCGTCTACTCGAACGCCGCCCCGCGCATGGCCCCGGCCGGCTGCAGCGGGCTGTACGTCGAGCTGAACGAGCGGACAGGTCCGATCGACCTCGCCGGCGTCTACGCCGGCTTGGTCGAGGTCGGGGCGCTGCGCGCGGCCGAGGACGTCCGCTTCGTCGAGGTCCGCGTGGTCGAGCACGCCTACGTCGTGTTCGACGCCGCCTACGCCGCCGCCCGCGCCGCGGTCCTCGGCTGGCTCGAAGGACAGGGCATCCACAGCTGCGGCCGCTACGGCGGGTGGATCTACAACAGCATGGAGGATTGTCTGCTGGCCGGGCGCGCCGCCAGCGAGTGGGCGGCCGCGCGGCTAGCCGGACAGGAGCCGCGATGAGCGAGTCGACCGCGGGGCCCGAGGTCAGCGTCGTCATCCCCGTCTACAACGAGGAGGCGATCCTCCGCGACAGCGTGCAGGGGCTGGTCCGCGGCCTCGACGCCGAGGGCCTTCAGTTCGAGCTGTGGCTGGCCGAGAACGGCAGCCGCGACCGCACCCGCGAGATCGCGGCCGAGCTCGCCGCCCTCGACCCGCGGGTGAAATGGTTCTCGTGCCCCTCGCCGAACTACGGCGCCGCGCTGCGCATGGCGATCGAGCAGGCGGCCGGCGAGTTCGTGCTGTGCGAGGAGATCGACCTGTGCGACCTCGACTTCCACCGGCGCGCGCTGGCGCTGCTGCGCGCCGGCGCGGCCGACCTCGTGGTCGGCTCGAAGGCGATGCCGGGGGCGCACGATCGTCGGCCGCTCGGCCGGCGCGCGGCCACGCGGGCCTACAACGGCCTCTTGCGGGTCACGCTCGGCTACCGCGGCACCGACACGCACGGCCTCAAGGCGTTCCGGCGCGCGGCGCTCTTGCCGGTGGTCGCGCGCTGCATCGTCGGTCACGACGTGTTCGCCTCGGAGCTGGTGATCCGGGCCCAGCGCGACGGCGTGGCGATCACCGAGATCCCGGTCGAGCTGGAAGAGAAGCGCGCGCCGTCGATCCACCTGGCGCGGCGGGTGCCGCGGGTGCTGAAGAACCTGGCGCGCCTGATGGCCGCGATCCACCTCGGGCGCGGCGCGAAGGAGCGGTGATGACGACCGAGCTGCGCGGCACGATCCTCAGCGTCGACCTCGACGACCTCGCCTGCTACCACGCGATCCACGGCCTTGCGCCGCCGACGCCCGAGCAGGCCGACGTGGTGCTGGGGCGCTGCCTGCCGCGCTTCCTCCGGCTGTTCGGCGAGACCGGCGCGCGCGCCACCTTCTTCGTGGTCGGCCGCGACCTCGAGCGCGACATGAACGGCCCCGGCCACGGCGCCGCGCTGCTCACCCTGGCCGCGCAGTCGGGCCACGAGCTCGCCAACCACAGTTACAGCCACGCCTACGATCTGGTCGACTGGCCTTCCGGACAGGTTTATCGCGACCTGCGGCGCTGCGACGAGCTCCTGCGCAAGCTCGGCGTCGAGCCGCGGGGCTTCCGCGCGCCGGGTTACAGCCACGACGAGCTGCTGCTGCAGCAGGTCGGCGCGCTCGGCTACCGCTACGACAGCTCGCTGTTGCCGTCGCTGCCGTACTATGCGGCCAAGCTGGCGGCGATGGCGTGGATCCGCGTGCGCGGGCGGCGGTCGCAGTCGCGGGCGCGCGGGCTGAGGAGCTTCGTCGGGCCGACGCACCCGTACTACCGCTCGGACGTCGGCCTGTGGGAGGTGCCGATCAGCGTCAGCCCGCTGCTGCGCTTGCCGATGGTCGGGACCTTCGTGCTGCGCGGCGGCCCGCTCTACCGCGAGGCGCTGCGGCTGCCCTCGCTGCACCTCGAGCTGCACGCGCTCGACCTCGCCGACCCCGACAGCGACCCGATCGATCCCGCGCTGCGCAAGCGGCAGCCCGAGCTGCGGACCCCGCTCGAGCAGCGGCTCGCGCGCCTGCGCGAGCTGATCAAACGGCGGGGAGGGGCGACTTCGATCGCCGCCGCGTTCGGGTCCTAGAGTCCTCGCGGCGGACGGCCATGGTCGCCAGCGCGTCGGCCTCCTCGTTGCCCGACTGGCCGGCGTGGCCGCGGACCTTGAGCAGCTCGACGCCGGTGAACTCGGCCAGCTTGTCCTTGATCTGCTGGATGAGCTCGACGTTGGCCTTGGCCTTCCAGCCGCCGACCAGCACGCCGAGGCTCCAGCCGCTGTCGGTGTAGAGGAGGACGTGGGCGTCCCTGTCCTCGGGGCGCAGCATCTCGAGCGCGCGCAGGATGGCCGTCAGCTCGGCGACGTTGTTGGTGCCCTCGCCGATGAACTCGCTGTGTTCGATCGCCTCGTCGCCGCGCTCGATCAGCACGCCGATGCCGGCCGGGCCGGGGTTGCCGCTGCAGGCGCCGTCGGTGTGGATGATGATGGTCGCGTCGGTCGGCGGCCGGGTCGGCTCCTCGCGAACGACCTGAACCGTCGCGACGGGGGTTGGAGTCCCCGAGAAGGCGTCGTCGGAGAGGATCTCGGTATCGTCCGGGATCTCGAGGAGATTATCGGGTGTGGCGCGATACGATTTGCTCGCGCCCAGGCGGTAGCGCATCTCGATCCGGCCGCGATGAACGATGGGCTTGCCGGACGCGAGGACGCGGACGAACACCGTTTGATCCTTGAAAACGAAGCGTTTCCACGCCATGTGCGAGCTCCGACCAGGCCCCCGAGCGGCCGTTGGTTCCGCTGCAGCGTACGGCCGCGCTGCAGAATTGGGCAGATTGGATCACTATGTGCCGACAGGCGGAAAGACACATCCTCACCCGGCCTGTACCCGGGTTATTTTGGTTGATCGATTAAATTTCGTGGCGTATTAGTGCCCCGCTATGAAGCGGACGATCCTCACGACCCTCGCTGCCACTGCGCTCCTCGCTATTCCCGCCTGCAAGGGCGGAGCCAGCGCCTCCGGCGGCAAGCTCATCCCCGAGCAAGCCACCATCATGGCCGGCATCGACGTCGGCGGCTTGCTGAAGAGCAAGCTGTACGCCGACAACAAGGCCGTCGCCGAGTCGCAGGCCGGCTACAAGGAAGTTGTGGAAGCAGCGAAGGCCTGCAACCTCGACCCCGAGAAGGCGATCAACTCCGTCCTGATCGGGACCGACGCGAAGGACGGCGTCGCGGTCGTGGTGACGGGCGCGGGGATCGGCGACGAGAAGAACCTGACTTGCATCGCCGGCAAAGCGAAGGAGAAGAACAACGGCAAGTCGTTCACGATCGTCGACGAGGGCGGCAAGAAGACGATCAAGCTGGATGACGGCGAGGGCACCGGCTACATCGTCGACGCCGGCACCATCGTGATCGCCAGCAAGCCGTGGGCCGCCGCGGTCAAGGATCTGGTCGACGGCAAGGGCAAGGCCGCCGTCGATGGTCCGCACAAGGATCTGTTCACCCGCGCCGACCAGAGCCGCCACATCTGGTTCGCGGGCGTCGCCCCCGAGCAGCTCGCCGGCATGGCGAAGGCGCAGGGTCAGGTCGACGTGAAGGACTTCTCGGGCTCGATCGACCTGAGCGACGGCCTCGGCGTCAAGCTCGCCGCCGGCCTCGGCTCGGCCGAGCAGGCCTCGGGCCTCAAGAAGAAGGCCGACGAGGCGCTGCCGATGGCGAAGATGGGCCTGGCGATGGTCGGCCTGCCCGCCACGGTCGCCGACACCGTCAAGATCGACGCCAAGGACACCCTCCTCAGCTTCGAGATCTCGCTGAGCGCCAGCGACCTCAAGACCCTCCAGGAGAAGGCCGGCGGTCTCGGCGGCCTCGTCGGCGGCGGTGCCCCGTCCCCGGCCGAGCCGGCCATCCCCCCGCCCGCGGCTGACCCGGCCGCCGCCCCGCCGCCGGCTGCCCCGGCCGAGGGCGCCCCGCCGGCCGCGCCCGCGCACTGAGCCGCGCTGCCGCGCGCTTGCGCCGCGGCCGTGGATCCTCTAAAGAGTCCCGGCCCTCTCGACCCCGCGTCGAGAGGGCCGCTCCTTTTCGGGCCCGTCGCACACAGGTCAGGCCCGGGACAACCCCCTTCGTAGCTGCTCATGGCGGCGAACATCGAGGCGGATCGCAATGCCCAAGACCACACCCCTGCAACACGTCAAGAAGCTCTTCGGTTCCAAGGACCAGCTCGTCGCCCGCGTGGTCGAGCTCCTGCCCAGCTCCTTCGCCGGCGAGTCGGCCGAGGACTTCAAGAAGCGCCTGAAGTACGTCGCCAACAGCAAGCTCCTCCGCCTCGTCGAGGTCGGTGAGAAGGCCAAGAAGCTCGGCGGCGTCCAGGCCATCGTCGACAAGATCGCCGAGCTCAAGGGCCAGGCCAAGGACAAGGACTACAAGGCCGCGCTCGCCAAGTTCAGCGTGCCCAGCCTCGTCGACCTCCACCAGAGCCTCACCCGCAAGGCCAAGCAGGCCGAGAAGGCCCCGAAGGCCGAGGCCAAGAAGAGCGACAAGAAGAAGGCCTGAGCACCTGTCTGCAAGGACAGCCCAGAGGGGCCGCGGCGCACCGCCGCGGCCCTTCGTGCTTTCGGGCCCGCTACGCCGCGGCCCGCTGCTGCGGCCACGGGTCGGCCCACGCCGGCACGCGCTGCAGGCGATCGAGCCACCGCACGACGTTGCCGAAGTCCGCGAGCGGCATCTCCGACGCGCGCCAGTCGGTCGCCATCGACGCCAGATGAAAGTCCGCGATCGTCAGCCGCCCGCAGGCGACGAATTCTCGCCCCTCGAGGTGCCGGTCGAGCACCCGGGCGAAGCGGTGCAGGTTGTCGACCTTCGACTGCAGCGCCGCGCGGTCGGGCTCGCCGAACCCGAACGACGGCTTGATGATGTGCTCGAAGTAGAACGGCCCCACGGCCTCCGACCAGTGGCAGTCGTTCCAGCCGAGCCAGCGCAGCACCTCGACCTGCTCGGCCGGCGCGTGCGCGGGCCACATGTCGGAGCCCGCCTGGATGCACAGGTGGGCCATGATCGCCGACGACTCCCACAGCACGAACTCGCCGTCGACCAGGGTCGGCGCCTTCATGTTGGGGTTGAGCCTGGCGTACGTCGGCTGCTTGAGGCCGCCGCCGACCAGATCGATCTCGACGAACTCGGCCGCGATCCCGAGGTGCTTCGCCAGCGCCACGACCCGGCGCGGCGCCTGTGCCTTGAACCAGTAGATCTGCATGATCATCCTCCAGAGCGGCTCGTATCGTCCGCTCGCAAGGCAACGTAGCCCGCGACTAAATATGTTCAAGAACATATTCTCGAGCGTGCTACACGAGACGAGGGACCCCGCGATGCCCTACACCGCCGAGCACAAGGCCCGCACGCGCGAGCGCATCGTCATGGCCGCGCGCGAGCTGTTCAACCGCCACGGGTTCGAGCCGGTCTCGATCGACCAGATCATGGCCCGCGCCAAGCTGACCCGCGGCGGCTTCTATAATCACTTCCCCAGCAAGGCCGCGCTGTACGCCGAGGCCGTCGGCAGCTACGTCGACTGCAACCCGTTCGCGCTGCGGCTGGCGCAGTCGCGGCGCCCGCCGCCCGAGGCGCCGAAGCTGGCGCGCATGCTGATCGAGCGCTACCTCAGCGACGAGGTGCTCGAGGACACCGACCAGCACTGCCCGCTGTACGCGCTGCCGTCCGACGTCGTGCGCGCCGGCCCCGGGCCGCAGCGGGCCTACACGGCGGTGCTCCGCAGCATGGCGGCGGTGCTCCGCCGCGCGCTGCCCGACTGCTGCCCGGACGCCGACACCCGCGTCCAGCTGATCGTGACGCTGTGCGTCGGCAGCATGGTCCTCGCCCGCGCGACCGACGACCCGGCCCTGAGCAAGTCGGTCCGCGCCAACGCCCGCAAGCAGGCGCTCGCGCTGCTGGCGTCGTGACGCGGTGCATCGGCGACCTGTCCGTGAGGACAGGCGCCGCGCCGGCGACCTGTCCCCGAGGACAGTCGACCGTCACTTGTCGGCGATGACCGCGTGCGAGCCGATGTTGCCGAACGCGTCGCGGGCGCGCAGGACCACGCGGTGGCGACCGGGGGCGAGCGGCTCGGGGAGGGTCAGCTGAAAGCCCTCACGGCCGGTGTCGAACAGGCCGTCGCTGGGGCTGGCGGCGCGGAACGGGCCGCCGTCGACGCTGAAGGCGACGTCGTGGATCTGGCCGCCCTCGTCGCTGGCGGTGCCGGTGATCGAGAGGCCGCTGACCTTGACGCCGTCGATGGCCGGGCGCCTGTGGTCGACCACGAACGGGGCCGACACGACCTCGTCACGGGCGGCGCGGGCGATGCCGTTGCTCGGCTCGTCGCTGGCGATGATCTGGGCCTCGTAGACGCCGTCGGGCACGCTGTCGAGGTCCCACTTGTACTCTTTCTTCGTCACCGGCTCGGCGCCGCTGAGGGAGATCCACTCCTTGTCGCCGGTGCCCTCGGGGCGCACGCGGACCTCGTAGACCAGGTCGTCGTCGTCGCGCGCCTCGGCCTTCCACTTGATCGTCAGCTTGCCCTCGGGCTCGTCGTCGTCGCCGAGCTCGAACTCGGGCCGGGCGACGTCGACGCCCGCGACCAGCGGCGCCAGGTTCTCGGGCGCGTAGAACAGCTGCACGTCGCGCAGCTCGCCGCCGTCGGCCAGCGTCACCTCGAGCTCGACGAAGCGGCGGGTCGGCAGCGCCAGCGCGCCCGCCAGGGCGTCGCCCTCCTTCTTGAGCGTGACCGGCTTCCACTCGCTCCAGCGCTTGTCGGGCTCCTCGCTCGGGCCGCTGCGGGCGCGCAGCGTCACGCCCTTGCCGCGCAGGTAGACCGCGCCGAAGGTCGACGGCTGCTTGGCGTCGAGCACCTTCGTCCGGTACCTGGCCTTTTGGGCAGGCGCCGCCGCGAGCCGGTAGGCGCCGGCGCCGTCGCCGGTGGCGGCCAGCACCGCGCCGTCGCCGAGGCGGCACAGCGCGGTCGCCTGGCGCTCGTCGAGGTCGGCGACGGTGGCGACGTCGCGGCGGCCGCGGACGCGGTAGACCTTGCCCTGCTGCGACGCCGACACCAGCACCTCGGAGCCCTTGGCGCCGGCGAGCAGGCCGGTGAAGTACTGCTTGTCCTTGTGCAGCCACGACTCCCAGGTCGCCTCGGACGCGCGGGCCAGGTCGCGCTTGGCGCCCAGCGCGACGAAGAACAGGTCGGCCGACGACTGCGCCCCGCCGCCGCCCGACGTCGCGTCGAGGCTGCCCTCGGCCGGCTGGCCGACCAGGCTGGTGCGGTTGAGGTTCTTCGTCAGCGCCTGCACCGACGACAGGCCGCGGTCGGTGAAGTCGTTGACCGCCGCGACCAGGCCGCCGTCGACCAGCGCGAGCGCGCGGACCTCGTCGCCGGCGAAGTCGTGGACCAGCACGCCGTCGCTGGCCGGGCCGACCTGCAGCACCTTGGCCCCGGGCGAGGTGCCGACCACCACGTCCTTGCCGACCGGCAGCACCGCGAGGATGTCCTTCTCGTCGGAGTCGAGCACGACCTTCGGGTCCTTGCCGTTCAGGTCGAGCGAGAACAGCTCGCCCTTCGGACCTGTCCCGACGTACAGGCGCCCCTCGTGCGGCACGAGGGCCCAGATCTGCTCGACCTGCAGCTTGGCGAACTCGCTGACCTTGCCCTTGGCGTCGATGCGGTGGATCGTGCCGCCGGGCAACGTCGCCGCCAGCAGGTCGCCGCCGGGCAGCGTCGTCATCGCCGACACCACCGCGCCGGGCAGCTCGGCCAGCTTGCTCGCCGCCGGCTCGGCCGCGCCGGCCTTGCTCGGGGTGGTCAGCTTGATCCGCTGCACCCCCGAGCGGTCGGCCGTGCCGAGGTAGGCCGCGCCCTTGTCCTTCGGGTCGGCGACGCACGAGAACACGCTCGCCGCGCCCTTCACCTCGCCGCGCGCCGGCAGAAGGCCGACCGTGACCTTGCCCGAGCCCTCGATCGCCGCGCCCTCGGCCTCGCCGGCGTCGAAGTCGTCGAAGTCGCCGAGGTGGAAGCTGCGCGTGCCGCCGGCCCCGGCGCTCGCGGGCGCGAGGGCGAGCAGCGCCGCGAGCGGCACATATGTACGAAAGGACATGCGCGAACGGACAGTCATGGTCGAGGCTGGACGGTTCAATCGGGATCCGGCGCGGCGAACTTGCGCTTCGGCTTGACGCTGAGCTTGAGGGTGTGCTCGCCCTCGATCAGCGCCGGGCGCGGGATCACCCGCCGCGCCATCTGCTTGAAGCGGACCGCCGAGGTGGTGCTGCCGGTGTGCGCGAGGCTCTCGAGCACGCTGGCCGGCAGCTCGGGCAGAAGCCCGTGGCGGGTCGAGAGGCCCTCGGCCTCGCGGTAGATCGTGGCGACCAGGCTGCGCGCCGGGTAGGTGTCCTGCAGCGTGTCGATCAGGTCGTCGAGCGAGTCCGGCATCGGCCGCGGCGGGCGAGCGTTGTCGCCGCCGGTGACCTCGATCTGGATGTCCTGCTCGGCGGCGTCGTCGGGCACGCGCAGCGCCAGCGTCTCGGTGCGGACGGCGCCGCGGTAGTCGCGGAGGCGCAGCTCGAGGGTCACGAGGTCGCCGGCGTGGACGTCGGCGTCGGCGAGGCGGACCGACTCGAGGATCTCGACCGGGCTGTCGTAGCGCAGGGTCGCGGTCTGGCGGACGCCTCGCAGCTTGGCGACCTCGAAGTCGTTGTTGAGCAGCGCCGCCATGATCAGCGCCCCGCGGCCGCGGCCGAGCGCGCGCGCGTCGACGCCGGCCGGGAAGAACTCCTCGTGCTTGACGGTGACGGTGCGCGGACCCTTGCTCGTGGTGACGTCGATCTGGTGGACGATCTCGGCGACCACCTCGGTGCCGTCGGCCGCGCCCTCGCCGAGCGCGTCGACCAGCAGGCTGGCGGCCAGCGCCGGGGTGAGGTCGACGCCGAGCGCCACCTCGCTGTGGTAGACGCGCGGCGGCATGTCGGGCTCCGGCGCGCGCAGCTCGGTGGTCACCGGGATCATCGGCGCGCTGACGTCCGTGCGCAGCGAGATCGCCGCCTGGCGGTCCTGGATCATCGAGCCGCGCACGTGCAGCGCGCTCGACAGCTTCACCGAGCGCTCGACGCTGGGGATGATCACGTGGACGCGGGCGTCGGCGATCGGCAGGTTGCTCGGGCCGGCGCCGAGCATCTCGTGGCCGAACGCGAGCAGCTTCTCGCCCTGCTTGCCGCCGACCCACGTCACCGTGCCGTTGGGCGCGACCGCGTTGTCGCCGCGGATCAGCACCACCGACACCGAGTCGCCGCCCTGCCAGGTCTTGGCCGGCGCCGACTTGGCGTCGCCGACGGCCGTGCCGCCGCTGCCGCCGCGCGCCGGCACGAGGCCGAGGGTGTCGGCGAGGAAGCGGGTCGCCTCCGCCCCGAGGCCGCTCACCGACATCGGCGCGCCGATCGGCGCCAGGCCGCCCTGCGGCGTCAGGTCGTCGGGGCGGCGCCGCTGCGGCAGCGGCGTGGTGTCGAGGCCGAGCATCGCGTCGGCCCAGCCGGCCGCGCCGGCCCGGGCGATCCCGCGGACCTTGTTGTGCGGCAGCACGTCTGGCCGAAAGGGCAGGTCGCCGACGGCGAACATGTTGCTGATCGGGGTGATGCCGCCGATCGGGTCCTTGTTGAAGCGGTAGCCGTAGGCGAGCGCGCCGACCAGCTTGCCGTCGATGAAGATCGGGCTGCCGCTCATGCCGCCGACGATGCCGGAGTGGACCATCCGCGGGTCGGAGGAGCGGAACAGGATCGCGTCCTGGCGCGGCAGGTAGTCGCGGATGACGTCGATGACCTCGATCTCGAAGCGGTCGGTGCCGGTGCCGGAGAACACGGTGACCGCGTGGCCCTTCATGCCGGGGCGCACGTCCTCCACCGGCATGATGTCGGGCCGCGCGGCGGCGGCGGGGCGCAGCGCGAGCGCGCCGAGCAGCGCGAACCCGGCGGCACCGCGGCGAGCGAAGCGACGCACGTTCCGGGGCTCAGGACTTGGCATGGCGTTCGAGGGCTTGACGCATCGCGCCGACGAGGTCGTCGTGCGGCGAATAGTAGTACTTGTAGCGGCGGCGCGAGGCGTTGAGCAGTTCGCGGTCGAGCTCGCCCGCGGGGTCGAAGAACAGCACGCGCGGGACGTAGCGGCCGTCGGGGCCGTATTGCTGGCTCGACGGCTCGAGGTCCTGGTCGACGTTGATCATGACGAAGCGGTCGGACAGGGCCACCAGCGCCGGGTCGGAGAACGCGGGCCGCAGCGCCTTGCACTGCGAGCACCACGACGCGTGGACGACCAGCATGATCGGCCGGCCGAGGCTCGCGGCCTCGCGGAAGCCCTCCTCGAGCCCGCGCCAGGCGATGCCGTCGCCGAAGCCGTTGGACGGCGCGGTGGCGGTGCGCGCCGGCGTGGCCGGGACCGAAGTCGCGCCGGCCGTCGGCGTGGGGTCGCCGGCGGGCCGCTGTGGAACGGCGGTCGACGGGTCGCCGCCGCAGCCGGGGAGGAGGAGCGCGCCGCCTGCCGCGACGGCAGGTGCGAGGGCGAGCGCGAGGACCAGGCGGGTCGAGGTCACGGCTCGCAACCATACCACGCGCGATTTGCGAGATCCCGCGGCGAAGCGACAGCGGGGCCGCGTGCGTCGACGCGGCGGCGACAGAGCCCGCGTGCGCCCCCTCATGGGCGGTTGCCGGCGCCGCGCCGCCGTGCTGTCATGGCTCCACTCCAGGATGCCGCCATCGCTCAGCGACCTCCTCGAGGACAGCGACGAAAAGTTCGCGGCCGTGGCCGCCGACGGTCGCATCCTCGCCTGTAGCCGCGCGCTCCGCGAGGCGCTCGGCTGGTCTGAAGAACAGGTCGCAACGGCCAGCCTGGTGGCGGCCGCCGCGCCCGAGTACCGCGACAAGCTGCGCGGCCTTTTGGCCCGGGTGTTCGCCGGCGAGGCCGACGTCCGCGGCCACACGCAGATGCTGACGCAGCACGGTCACCGGCTCGAGCTGCACGTGCGCATGCACCGGGCCCGCGACGGGGAGAGCGCGTGGGTCTCGCTGCAGTGCGAGATGGCGCGCGTGCACGGGCAGATCGGCGGCATTTTGGCCAGCGCCACCTCGGTCGGGCTGATCGCGGTCGACATCACCGGCCGGATCGTCCGCTTCAACCGCGGGGCCGAGCGGATCTACGGCATCGCCGCCGAGGACGCGCTGGGCCGCCACTTCGACACCCTGCCGAGCGACCCCGACGAGGTGGCCGAGCGGATCCGCGAGCTGTCGCAGGAGTTCGGGCGCCCGGCCACAAAGCTCGACACGTACACGCTGCGCGCCCGCGAGTACGGCTCCGACGACCACTCGTCGACGATCCCCCGCGCCGACGGCACCCGCGCCTACGTCGAGGTCGTGACGTCGCCGCTGCGCGAGACCACCGGCGAGGTCATCGGCTACGTCGGCATCCTCCGCGACGTCACCGCCACGCGGCTGGCCCAGGCCGAGCACGAGCGGCTGGCCAACCGCCTGCGCGGCGCCCTGCTGGCGAGCACCGACTCGATCGTCGTCACCGAGCGGGTCGTCGGCGAAGACGGCCGGTTCGACCTCGTGATCGTCGAGGTCAACCCGGGCACGACCCGCCTGATGAACCGCCCGCGCGAGAAGCTGATCGGCATGCGCGTGTCGGAGTTCGCCGGCCCGCGGCGGATGGCGCCGTTCCTCGCCAAGTACGAGCGGGTGATCGCCACCGGCGAGGCGCTCGACGAGGACATCCGCGTCGACTCGGAGCTGCTCCCCGGGGTCGAGTGGCTGCGCCACCAGGCCGTGCGGATCGGCGACGGCGTCGCCATCACCACCCGCGACATCACCAAGCGCAAGCGCAGCGAGGTCCAGCTGCGCAACAGCGAGCAGCGCCTCAACATGGCCCTCGAGGCCGCGGGCGACGAGCTGTGGGACTGGGACCTGACCGCCGGCACCGTGTTCTTCACCCGCGGCCGCGACAACACCAGCCACACCTACTCCGAGGCCGAGCTGGCCCACGCGGTCCACCCCGACGACCGCGAGGCCTTCCACGAGGCTGTCCGAAAGCACATGTCCGGAGAGGCACCCACGTTCCACTGCGAGTACCGGGCGCGCACCGCCAAGGGCGGCCACCGGTGGGTGCTCGGGCGCGGGCGGGTGGTCGCGCGCGACGCCAGCGGGCGGCCGCTGCGGCTGATGGGCACGCAGACCGACATCAGCGCGCGCCGGCGGCAGGAGGACGCGCTGCGCCAGGCGGTGCGCGCGGCCGAGGCGGCGAGCCGGGCCAAGAGCGAGTTCCTCGCCCACGTGAGCCACGAGATCCGCACGCCGATGAACGGGATCCTCGGCATGGTCGAGCTGGCGCTGCTCGACGACCCGCCGCCGCCGGCGCGCGAGCGCCTGCGCGTGATCCAGGACTCGGCGCGCTCGCTGCTCGCCGTCATCAACGACCTGCTCGACGTCACCAAGATCGAGGCCGGCAAGCTGGCGCTCGCGCCGGTCCCGTTCGACCTGCACGCGACCATGCAGCGCACCGTCGACGCCCTGCGCCCGCGCGCCGAGGAGCAGGGCCTGCGGTTCGCCGCCGCGCTCGCGCCCGAGGTCCCGCGCTGGCTGGTCGGCGACCCCGACCGCCTGCGCCAGGTGCTGGTCAACCTGATCGGCAACGCGATCAAGTTCACCTCGCACGGCGAGGTCCAGGTCGAGGTCGGCGCGCAGGTGACCGGCGAGCGGGCCCGCCTGCGCTTCGCCGTGCGCGACACCGGCATCGGCATCGCCCCCGAGCGGCTGTCGGCGATCTTCGTCCCCTTCGAGCAGGGCGACGCCTCGACCACGCGCCGCTTCGGCGGCACCGGCCTCGGCCTGACGATCGCCGACCGCCTGGTGCGCCTGATGGGCGGCGCGATCGCGGTCGACAGCAAGGTCGGCGTCGGCAGCACGTTCTCGTTCGAGGTCGAGCTGCCGTGCGCGCGCGAGACCCCGCGGCCCGAGTCGCGCACGCCGCCGGCCAAGCTGTCGCCCGCGGGCCGGCGACTGCGCGTGCTGCTGGCCGAGGACCACCCGATCAATCAATTGGTCGCGGCCGAGATGCTGCGCGGCGCCGGCCACGAGGTCGCGGTCGTGCACGACGGCCACGCGGCGCTCGCCGCCGTCGAGTCGACCCGCTTCGACCTGGTGCTGATGGACGTGCAGATGCCCGGCATGGACGGCTGGGAGGCGGCGGCGGCGATCCGCAAGCACGCCGACCCGCGCGTGCGCGCCGTCCCGATCGTGGCGATGACCGCCCGCGCGACCGAGTCCGACCGCCTCCACAGCCTCGAGCGCGGCATGGACGGCTTCCTCACCAAGCCGGTCCAGATCGCCGACCTGCAGGCCGTGCTCGCCACCATCGGCCAGCGCCCCAACGGCGCCGTCGACGACTGGGACGCCGTCATCAAGCGCGTCGCCGGCTCGCGCACCACCCTGCTGCGCATGATCGAGATGGCCCGCGAAGAGGCGCCCAAGCTGGCCGAGGTGCTGCGCTCGTCGGCCCCGAACGACCCCGAGGTGATGCGCCAGGCCGCCCACCGCGCCGCCGGCACCGCGGCGATGTTCAGCGCCGGCGAGCTGCTCGCCCTCGCCCGCGAGCTCGAGGGCGTCGCCACCCAGGTCAGCGAGAGCGAGCGGATCGCCCGCGTCGAGCGCCTGATCGACGCCATGTACCGCCTCACCGACGACCTCGTCGCCCGCGGGCGCGAGCTGGCCGCCGAGACGAGCTCGTGAGAACGCCGGGACATGTCCAGGAGGGCATGTCCGAGCGAGCATGACTGAACCGGCATGTCCAAAGAGACATAGCGAGATCTCGGCAGCTCGACTCGCTCGCCTCCCGCGGCGCATTCGCCTCTGCTCCGGTCCGTCCGCCTGGGTCGCGCCGCTGTAGCACGGTCCCGGCGTTCTCGGCCTCCGCGTGCCCTTCGCGGCCCGAATGGCGCTCCGACGCCGGCGGGCCATCTCCGCTGCCGCCCCGGTGGTCGTCGGCTCCGCGCGGGCGGAGGTGGGCGGCCTCCCCGACGAGCATGTCTCTTGAGGCACCCGGGCGCTCCGACCCGATCGCCGCGACGTCCAGCCGGCGGGACGCCCGGCCAGCGGGCGGGACACCTCCGGGGCGCGGGCGCGCGTCGTCCTGCGGCTTCTCGCTGGCACGCGGCTTGAAGTCCCTTGGGACATGTCTCAAGGGAGCGGTGAGAACTGCGGCGACGACGACCCCGAGGCCGGCGCGCGGGCGCGGGCGATCGAGCGCCCGCGCGAGCGCATGTACGCGTTCGGGCCGGCGGTGCTGAGCAACGTCGAGCTGGTCGCGCTGCTGCTCGGCGGCGGGCGGGCCGAGCAGCGGGCGCTGGCGCTGCTGCAGCGGCTCGGCGGGCTGTCGGGGCTGATGCGCGGGCTGCCGCACCAGCTGGCCGAGTCGCCGGGCATCGGCGAGGCCTCGGCCACCGCTGTGTGCGCGGCGGTCGAGCTGGCGCGGCGGATCGGTCAGCTCCAACTGCCGGTCGAGGCGGCGGTGCGCGGCTCCGACGACGTGCGCCGGTTCGTCCATGCCCACCTGCGCGGCCGCTCGCAGGAGGTGTTCATGATCCTCGGCCTCGACAGCCGGCGGCGGATCCGCCTGATCAAGGAGGTCGGGCTCGGCAGCGTCGCCCACGTCCAGGTCCACCCGCGCGAGGTGTTCCGTCCGCTCACCCAGGCCGGCGCGCACTCGGTGATCCTCGTCCACAACCACCCCAGCGGCGAGCCGAACCCCAGCGAGAGCGACGTCGGCCTCACCCACCGCCTGGTCGAGTGCGGCTGGCTGATGGGCATCCCCGTCGTCGACCACCTGATCGTCACCGACGGCGGCTGCACCTCCATGCTGGCCCTCGGGCTCCTCCCCGAGGCCCCGCTGCCCCCGGAGGCCCCGCTGTGACCGCTGTGACGCGCGCGCGCGAATCGTGCTACGTCCTCGCGCCATGGACCTCGGTCTCCAGCACAAAGTCGCGATCGTCACCGGCGGCAGCGAGGGCATCGGGCGCGCCACCGCCCGCGCGCTCGCCCTCGCCGGCGCGCGCGTCGTCATCTGCGCCCGCCGGGCCGACGTGCTCGCCAAGGCGATGCACGACCTGTCCGCCGAGACAGGTACCGAAGTGCTCGCCATGCCGGTCGACGTGCGCGAGCCGGCCGACGTCATGCGCCTCGTCGACGGCGTCATCGCCCGCCTCGGCCGCATCGACGTCCTCGTCAACAACGCCGGCACCTCGGCCGCCGCCGCGTTCGAGTCGCTCACCGACGACGCCTGGCAGGACGACCTCGACCTCAAGCTGTTCGCCGCGCTGCGCCTCATCCGCCTCGCCATCCCGCACATGCGCAAGGTCGGCGGCGGCAGCATCGTCAACCTGCTCAACATCGGCGCCCGCCAGCCGGCCGCCGGCTCGATGCCCTCGACCGTCAGCCGCGCCGCCGGCCTCGCCCTCACCAAGGCGCTGTCGAAGGAGCTCGCGCCCGACCAGATCCGCGTCAACGCCGTGCTCATCGGCCTGGTCAAGAGCGCCCAGCACGACAAGAAGCGCAACCCCACCCTCGACCGCGACCGCTACTACGCCGACATGGCCCGCCAGCGTGGAGTGCCCCTCGGCCGCGTCGGCGAGGCCGAGGAGGCCGCCGACCTCATCGCGTTCCTGTCGTCGGCCCGCGCCGCCTTCATCACCGGCGCGGCGATCAATTTCGACGGCGGCGCCAGCGCCGTGCCTTGAGCCGCGGCGGTTCGGGCGCGAGCAGGCCGCCGCGCATGCATGGTCGCCCGTCTCGCCGCTCGCGGAGCCGTCGCGGGAGGTGGCGTGGGCCGGCGGGGCGCGCCGCGTCGTGGCGCTCGAGGTGGTGTCATGTCCCTCGGCACCTGTCCTCGGAGCCATCCTCGCAGGCCCGGCTCCGCCGCGAGGCCGTCGGCGGGGGTGCGGCCTGTCCTCCTGCACATGCCCTTCAGGACATGTCCTCGGAGGAGCTGTCGCGCGCCCGGCTCCGCCGCGGGGGCGCCGGCGTGAGCACGGCGAGGCGGGGGATCCCGGCGGCCGCGGCGGCGAAGAACTCCGGGTCGAGCTCCACCCCCACGCTCTCGTAGCCGACCGCGACCGCGGCCGCGATCGTCGAGCCGCCGCCCATGAACGGGTCGAGCACCACCCCGCGACCGAGCGGCAGCGCGGCGCGCACGAGCTGCCGCATCAGCGCCTGCGGCTTGAGCGAGGGGTGCGGCGAGAGGGCGCGCTCCTCGGGCCGGGTCGGGGCGGAGGCGATGACGTCGGCGAACGGCTGGTCGGCGGAGATCCGCCGCAACCCGCCGGTGCCCCACCGGCGCAGGTTGTCCTGGACCCGACCCTCGCACGGCTTGCGGAACAGCCCCCACGGCTCCCACGCGGAGCGCGGCATCACCGTGACGTCGGCGAACTCCTCGTGGGCGTTCTTCGGCCGGTCGCCGCCGCGCAAGGTCTGGACCAGGCGGATGATCTCCGCCCGCTTCTCGAACCCGGCGGCGAGGAACGGCCCGTACACCAGGTGCGACAGCAGCGGGTTGCCGGCGATGAACACGTGCGCGCCCGGGACCAGCACGCGCATCGCCTGGGCGGCGAAGTCGACAAAGAACCGCTCCAGGGCGTCGCGCTCGTCGCTCGACAGCACGGTGAAGCGCGGCAGGGGGCTGCGCGTGCTGCCGCCCAGGGCCGGGGGGATCCGCCACACCCCGCCGTGGCCGCTGCGCAGCTTGGCGGTCTCGCGCGCGGTGTACTCCTTGAGCCCGTACGGCGGGTCGGTGACGATCGCGTGGATCGACCGCTCCGGCCGCGCCGCCATCCACCGCAGACCGTCGCCCTGCACCAGCGTGTAGGTGGCCTCGCCGAGCCGGTGCGAGCTCGAGACGAACTTGTCCTGGTCGGCCGCGACCACGCGCGCGCGAGCGTACCACGCGCCCGCGCCGCGCCGTCGACCTCAGGCGAGCTCGGCCCGCAGGAACTCGCCGATCCGCCGGATCGCCCGCCGCGCCTCGGGCAACAGGCTCGGGAACACCTGGAACACGTGGATCATGTCGTCCCACACCTCGAGCTCGACCCGGCCCTGCCCGGCCCGCACGCGCTCGGCCAGGCGGGTCGCGTCGTCGTGCAGGACCTCGCGGGTGCCGACCTGGATCAGGATCGGCGGCAGCCCGCGCATGTCGGCGTGGATCGGCGAGATCAGCGGGTGCCGCGGGTCGCCGTCGGGGCCGACGTAATAGCGGGCGAACGCCGCCAGGTCGCCGCCGAGCATCGGGTCGAGGGCCGCCCGCGTGCGCACCGACTCCCCCGTGCCCGCGAGGTCGGCCCACGGCGACAGCATGAACGCGGCCGCCGGCAGCGTCACCCCGCTGTCGCGCAGGCGCACCAGGGTGGCGGCGGTCAGGCCGCCGCCGGCCGAGTCGCCGCCGACGGCGATCGACCTGGCCGAATAGCCCTGGTCCAAGAGCCATGCGTAGGCCGCCGCGGCGTCGTCGAGCGCGGCCGGGTACGGGTGCTCGGGGGCGAGGCGGTAGTCGAGCGCGAGCACGCGGACGCGGGCCTCACGGCTCAGCGCGGCCGTCAGGGCCCGGTGCGAGGCGGGCGAGCCGGCGACGTAGCCGCCGCCGTGCAGGTAGAGCAGCACCTTGTCGGCGCGGGCCCCGACGGCGTGGATCCACTCGCCCGGGACGCCGCCGGCGTGCGTGGGCTCGAGGTACACGCCGGGCGGCAGGCGGCCCTGCTTGACCCCGCGCTCGATGGTCTTGCGCACGCCCTTGTAGCTGTCCGGCCCGATCTCGCCGATCGGGTGGCGGCGGCGCCAGTAGCGGATCATCTGGTAGAGGAGGTGGCTCTGCAGGCTTGCCATGTGTCCCTCACGACATGTTCTTCAGGCCAGCGACTGGGTGAGCGCGCCGGTGTCGATCGGCGCCACGGTGTAGCGGGGCCCGATGCCCCAGGCCAGAGGCGAGCGGATGAAGGGCGACGAGCAGTAGATGTTGGGGAGCTCCCCGCCGGCGTCGCCGCGGTCGGCGATCGACTTCTCGAGCACCATCGAGGTGTACTGCGACATGCTGCTCTCGAGCGCGTTGCCGTTGAGGACGACCTCGGCGCCGTACTTGGCGGCGTGCTCGCGCAGGCTGCGGAGGCCGGAGGCGCGCGGGAGGTAGCTCTCGGGGCAGACGCCGTTCTCCGAGACGGCGAACACGCCGCGGCCGGCCGCGTGGAACACGATCGAGTGGTTGCCGAGCGTGTGCCCCGGCGTCCACACCAGCGCGAGCCCCTTGCCGAGCCACACCGAGCCCTCGACGGCGATGATCTTCTCGGCCGGCACGCCGTCGAGCGCCTCCTCGATCCACCACGGCCGCTGCAGCGGGTGCAGCGCCTGCAACGTCTCGATCTCCCGGCGATTGACGATCAGCTTGGCGTTCGGATAGAGCGGCGGCCGCCCGCCCTCGCCGACCAGGCCGCGCCGCAGGTCCTGCACGTGGAGGTGGTCGAAGGTGACGTAGTCGATCTTGGCCGGGTCGACGCCGAGCCGCTTGCGCGCCAGCGCGGCCGGCCCGTCGGCCCGCTGCAGCAGCTCGGGCGGGAAGAACGGCACGAGGTCGCGGCGCAGCTGGTCGAAGAAACCTGCCCGCGCGGACAGGTCGGCCTCGCTCGGGTTGACGAAGATCGTGCGCACCTGGCCGCTCCAGTCCTCGAACTCGATCAGGTTGCAGCGGTTGCGCATCAGGAGGTACTTCGCCCGCGTCGGCGGGGCCTGCCAGAAGGCGAACGCGACCGGGTACGGGAACGGCAGCAGGTCGAGCGTGCGGAAGCCGCGGACCGGGCCGTCGCTGCGGAAGCGGCGGGCGAACGCCTCGCCGCGGGCCCGCAGGTCCTCGAGGCGAAAGCCCGGCCTCTGCTCGCGCCAGCCGTCGTCGAGCTCGGCGATCGCGCGGAAGTTGGCAGGCAGCTCCGCCGCACACAGCGCCGGGACCTTGGGGCTGTCGAAGGGCATCGCCGTCACCTTATCGCGGCCGCCGCCGCTCGTCAGCGGAGGCCACCCCGGTGCGCGGGCGTCGTCGGCCCGGCGCGCGAGAAAATCTACTCGCCGCGCGCGTCAGCGGCCGTAGGTCCGCTGCAGGTGGGCCACGGCCGCCCCGGCGTCGCGGAGATCGGCGTCGACGTTGGGGTCGAGCAGCGCGGGCAGCTCGGCGCGACCGGTGCGCTCGGCCAGCTCGGCGAGCTTGGCGCTGCCGCGGCCGCAGGTGCGCCAGCGATAGCCGATCTCGCGGGCGCACAGCCATTGACGGATCTGCCGCGCCTCCGCCGAGGTCTCGTCGGCGAACAGCTCGAGCGGCTGCGCCGGCGCCTCGGACGCGATCGCCCGCACTCGCGGCAGCGCCAGCGAGGCGATGCCGCTCGACACCGTCGTCAGCGGGCCGAGCCGCAAGGGCAGCGGGACATGACCGTCGCCGTAGCGGTCGACGAGGTGGCGCACGATCACCGACGACTCGCGGATGACCTGGCCGTCGTCGACGAGCATCGGGTACGGCGGCCCGTGCTCCGGGCGAAAGCGCGTCCCGCGGGGCGGGCACGGCCGCATCGACACGTCGAGGTCGAGCCACACCAGCGCCTCGCGGACCTTGCGGCAGAACGGGCACGCCTCGAACTCGTAGAGCACCAGCTCGCCCGTCGGTCGCGGCCCCGTGGCGCCCACACGCCCGCCGAGCCCGAACCGCACCGCCGTCGCCGCCGCCGAACCCAGCCCCGTCATGCCCTGCTCCTCGCCGTCGCTTCACCCGCGCGTCGCGTCATTGGCTCGTCCCGGGTGCTTGCATGCGCGACAATTTCGCCGGCGCAACCGCCTCGCCGGGCCCGCGCTCGCGGCACGCTGCGAGCGCCGTGTTCGCCCGCGCCGCTCGACGAGCAGACCCGCGTCGCGGCCGGCATCGCAACGCCCGCCCCCGTCACTCCCCCGCTCCCGGTCGCCGTCATTCCCGCCACCGCGACGCGTACGCCCGTCACTCCTCCGCCCGCAGCCTCGTTCATCCCGCCACCGCCACGCGTGCGCCCGGCGATCGTCCCTCCGCTCGCTTTCGTGTCCGCGCCCGGCGCTCGCATGGGCGACGACCGGCCCCGCGCCGGCTCATGTCCGGGCCTTCCGCAGCTGTTTGCGCAGGAACTCGACCGCGACCTGGCAGAACGGGCGGAACTCGTGGCCGTCGCGGCTCGACCAGCGGGCGATCTCCCGCTCGAGCGCGGCGCGGGACCAGGTCTTGTCGCTGTACTTCTTGCGCAGGCGGGCGATGAGGCCCTCGACCACGCGGCGGCGCAGCTGGCGGAGGTGCGGCGCGTTGAGGCCGAGCACCTGGTCGAGGTCGCGGTCGGCCTCGGGGTCGGCGCCGAAGATCCGGCCCTCGACGAAGCCGTAGCGGACGCGGTGCTCGACGCCGGCGACCGGATCGAGCACCAGCGGGTTGGCGCCCTTGCGCACGTCGCAGTGGCGGATGTCGCGCTGCTCGTGCGTCGGATTGTCCTGTCCTCCGGGACAGGCGGCCAGCAGGTTGCGGTGCGTGAGCTGCTGCGCGCGGTGCTCGTGCTGCGGCCGCAGGTGCTCGATGCGCAGCGAGTCGAGCTCGATGCGGTTCATGCAGTAGCAACAGATCGCGCCCTGCTCGCGCAGCAGGGCGCGCCGCAGCTCGTGCTTCCACGGGCCGGGGTCCTCGAAGCTGCCGCCGGCCAGGCGGTGCTGGGTCAGCGCCGGCGGCTCGCGGCCCTTCTGGATGTTCTTCATCCCCCGGCCTCGTCGTCGTCTTCGCCGAGGAACGCCATCATGCTGCCGAGGCGGACCACCTCGGCGTCGTGCGGGCCGAAGTCCTCGACGAGCTCGGCCAGCGCCGCCCGGGCCTCGGGCCAGCGCTCCTCGTCGATAAGCCGGGCGACCGCGCGGACCTTCGCGGCCGAGAACGGCGGGTACGTATCGACGCCCATCACGTCGTAGAGGATCGCGTTGCTGTCGCGCCCGAGCGTGTGCGGCGGCTCGTCGACCAGCCGGAAGTCGCGCAGCAGCTTGACCTGCTCGCGCGGCACCAGCGACAGCACCTGCGGCGAGTGGGTGGTGACGATGAACTGCAGGTTGGGGAACGTGCGCTCGAGGTCGGGGAGCAGCGTGCGCTGCCACTGCGGGTGCAGGTGCAGCTCGACCTCGTCGATGAGGACGATGCCGCGGCCCTGCAGCGGATCGGCGAGGTTCGGGTGGGTGATCGCCAGCCGGCGGGCGATGTCGCCGACCAGCACGAGCAGACCCTGCTCGCCGCCCGACAGCTGCGAGAACGCCAGCTGCGTGCCGCCCTTGCGCAGGATCAGCGCCGGGCGGCGGCCGACCACGAAGTCGATGTGGGCCGCGCCGGGCTCGCGCGTCGGCCGACGACGGAACCGCAGGTCGGTCCAGTCGGGCAAGAACGAGAGGATCGCCCGCCGCACCGCCGCGAGCTGCGGGTCGACGTGGTCGCGTCGCTCGCGGATGAGCTCGTTCTCGAGGTCTTCGCGCAGCAGAAACCACCGCAAGAAGTCCTCGCGCCGGGCCCCGCGCGACCACGTGTGGTCGACGTAGAGGCTGGCCGGGCCCGACGGCAGCTCGCCGCGGGCCGGGTCCTCCTCGGCCTCGACGTAGCGCTCGTGCGAGTAGGTCGCCAGCATCGGCGCGTCGAGCACGACCCCGCGGGCCAGCGCGTCGTGCCAGCGCGCCGCCCAGCTCGCCGTCTGCGGCGTGTCCGGCTGCGCGTGCGTCCAGCGGTCCCAGCGGTGCGCGAGCTCGTGGCGCAGCACGAACGCCTGCTCGCCCGGCTCGAGATCGGCGAACAGCTCGTCCTTCGCGGCCGTCGCCGGCGGCGTCCACACGAACTCGCCGTGGACCACGCAGCGCTCGGCGCCGGCGCGCACGTCGGCCAGCGTCAGGCGCGAGGCGTCGTCGCCGAGCCCGGTGCGGGCCACCGCGAGCGCGAGCAGGTAGGCCACCGCGTCGAGCACCGACGTCTTGCCGGACCCGTTGACTCCCACCAGCGCGGTCGTGCGGCCGTGCGACAGGTCGAGCTCCAGCGCCGCGAAGCCGCGGAAGTTCTCGAGCTGCAGCCGATGGATCCGCATCGAACGACGACCGGGCGAAAGTGTAGGCCCCGGCGCGCGGCGCTCGCAAGTGCGCGCGAATCAATGCTGCGCGCGGCGGCGGAACGCGGCGACCAGCGCGTCGGCGTCGACCTTGCCGGGGCCGATGCCCGGCTTCGGGCGGACCATCCCGAGCGACGCCATGTCGTGGACGTAGGCCGGGCGGCGCATGCCGACCAGCACGCACGTGACCGGCAGCGCCAGCAGCGTCAGCACGGCGCGGCGCGACAGCGGCAGCCCGCGCCACGCGGCCGGCGTCGCGGCGACGAGGCGGTCGCCGATCGCGTCGGTGAGGGCCTGGGCGCGGGCGCGGAAGTCGTCCTCGATGGCGTCGAGCGCGGCCAGCATCTGCTGCCCGTAGTCGTCCCAGAACGCGCGGAACTCGGGCAGCAGCGCCGGGTCGAGGTCGCTCGTCAGGCTGGCCTCGATCTGCGCGCAGTGGGCCGAGATCACGTTGTTGCGCAGGTGCAGCCAGTGCCCGAGGTCGCGGATCTGCCCGAGCCCGGCCTCCAGCTCGCTGCCCCAGCGCAAGAGCTCGCGGATGCCGTCGCCGTACTCGGCGGCCAGCCGCGCGCCCAGGCCGCGCGACCACTCGCCCTCGAGCCGCTGCAGCGCGCGCAAAATCGGCAGCGGATCTCTCGGCTGGTCTTTGGGACCTGGCGCATCGGCCAGGCGGATCATGTGCGGGCCCTCGCCCTCGTCGACGAACGCGTTGAGCGGGCGGTTGGCGAGCAGCGCCAGGCCCTCGCGGCGGGCCAGCGCCAGCGCCGACGGCGACCCGTCGGGCTGCGCCTCCGTCAGCGCGCCGAGCTCGTAGAGGTTGAGCGGCAGCTCGGCGACGGCGAAGTGGTGCAGCGCCCCGCCGACCTCGCGCGCGAGCGCCAGCGCGCGGCCGAGCGAGACGTACTGGCCGCTGTCCGGCGGCTCGACGAAGTTGTTCGACGACACGCCGTACCAGGCGATCTCGCCGCGCAGCACCGCCTGCTCGAGGAACGCGAAGGCCTCGCGCAGGCGGCGGTCGAACTCCTCGCGGTCCTCGGCGGTGACCTCGCCGGCGCGGTTCTCGCGGTCGATGAAGAAGTACTCGGGGTTGTGCAGCAGGAACACGTCGATCGTCTGCAGCCCGAGGCGCTGGCGGCTGAGCGCCAGCTGGTCGGCGAGGAACTCGGGGTGCAGGCAGTGCCAGCAGCTGTCCTGGTAGCGGACGACGTCCGGGTACGGCTGCTGTCGCTCGTGGGCGAGCTCGAGCGCGGTGCCCTGGAGGTACCCGGCCTTGGTGATGACCACGACGTCTTCGCGGCCGGCGACGCGCGCTTCGAACAGCTCGCGCAGGACCTGACCGATGAGGATCTCGCTGCCGCCGTCGCCGTAGTTCGCGCTGGTGTCGACGAGGTTGACGCCGGCGCGCACCGCCTCCTCGAAGGCCTGGCGGTGCAGCGCCGACTCGACGTGGACGCGGTAGGCGCCGAAGCCGACCGGCGCGACGTGCAGGCCGGTCCGCCCGAACGGGCGCGGGTCCATGCCGAAGCGACGCGCACGCTCGGCGCTCGCCGCCGGCGCCGCGCGTCCGGGCCACAGGGGTCGCTCTTCGTCGCGCATGGGTGGCGAGCAGTACGACAGGCCGCGGGGGCCGTCAACGGCGGCGAGGCGACCTCGGGCGCGCCGCAGCTTGCACGTGCAAGCGCCGGTGGGCGACCATGCAGGTCCGGCCGCGGCCGGTCGCCCGAAATCGCGCCCATGCTCAGCGCCCTGCGCCACCTGCTCGAATACCTCCGGCCCTACCGCTTCGAGGTGTCGCTGCTCCTGGTGGGGCTGCTGATCGACCTCGCGTTCAACGTCCTGTTCAGCCTCAGCTTCCAGTACGTCATCGACGAGGCGATCGCCAAGCACGACCAGGCGCTGCTGTACACGATCCTCGTCGCCCTGCTGGTCGCCGTGGTCGTCGCCGCCGGCGTCGCGGTGATGCGCGACTACCTCTACGCCCGCCTCGGCACCGCGGTGATGAACGACCTCCGCCTGCGGATGTTCGAGCACCTGCAGCGGCTGTCGCACGACTTCTACACGCGCATGCAGGTCGGCGACATCCTCGCCCGCTTCTCGACCGACCTCGGCGCGGTGCAGAACGCGGTCATCCTCGCCATCCCCGAGACGATCCTCGGCATCCTCGGCGTCACCACGATCGCCACCCTGCTGTTCATCTTCTCGTGGCAGCTCGCCCTGCTGACGCTGATCGGCCTGCCGCTCGCGACCCTCGGCCCGCAGGTGCTCGGGCCCCGGGCCGAGCGCGACAGCTACCTCGTGCGCCACGAGGAGGCCCAGATCGCCAGCACCGTGCAGGAGAACCTCGGCGCCCACGCGGTCGTGCGCGCCTTCCAGCTCGCGCCCGAGCAGACCAGCCGGTTCCGCTACAAGCTGCGCTCGCTCTACCGCATCGGCGTGCGCTTCAACCTCACCACCTACCTGGTCGAGCGCACCCCCAACCTCACCTTCTTGCTGCTGCAGATCGCCGTGTTCGGCTTCGGCGCGGTCAAGACCTTCCACGGCGAGCTGTCGCTCGGCTCGCTGGTCGCGTTCAACATCCTGCTCGGCTACCTCAGCACCTACGTCACCGCGCTGACGCGGGTGATGCCGCCGCTGCTGATGGCCGCCGGCGGGATCAAGCGCATCCAAGAATTGCTGCGCGCGCGCCCGCAGGTGCAGGAGAAGCCCGGCGCGGTGGCCCTCGCGCCGCTGCGCGAGGCGATCACCTTCGAGGCCGTGTCGTTCTCGTACACCGGCGAGCACCGGAACCTCGACCGCGTGAGCCTGAAGATCCCGCGCGGCACCACGGTGGCGATCGTCGGCGCCAGCGGCTCGGGCAAGAGCACCGTGCTCGGCCTGCTGGCCCGCTTCTACGACCCCGACCGCGGCGTGGTCGCGTTCGACGGCGCCGACATCCGCGGCGCCTCGTTCGACTCGCTGCGCGGCCAGCTCGGCATCGTGTTCCAGGACAGCTTCCTGTTCAACACGACGGTCCGCGAGAACATCCGCATGGGCCGGCTCGCGGCCACCGACGAGGAGGTCGAGGCGGCGGCGCGCGCGGCGGAGATCCACGACCTCATCGCCAGCCTGCCGGAGGGCTACAACACGGTGGTCGGCGAGCGCGGCAGCCGGCTGTCGGGCGGCCAGCGCCAGCGCGTGGCGATCGCCCGGGCGATCCTCCGCGACCCGCAGATCTTGCTGCTCGACGAGGCGACGTCGGCGCTCGACCCGACCACCGAGGCGGCGATCAACGCCACGCTCGAGCGGCTCGGCCGCGACCGCACGGTGATCGGCGTGACGCACCGCCTGGCCTCGACGCGCCACGCCGACCTGATCCTCGTGTTCGACAAGGGCCGCCTGGTCGAGCAGGGCAACCAGCGCGAGCTGCTCGCGGTCGACGGCCTGTACCGCCGGCTGTGGAACAAGCAGCAGGGCCTGGTCGTGAGCGAGGACGGCACGCGGGCCGAGGTCGAGCCGGAGCGCCTGCGCGCGATCCCGATCCTCAGCACCCTGTCCGACACGATGCTCGCCGCGGTCGCCCGCTCCTTCCTCAGCGAGCGCGTCAGCGAGGGCCGCTCCGTCATCGTCGAGGGCGACACCACGGTGGAGAAGTTCTACATCGTCGCCCGCGGCAAGGTCGCCGTGCTCAAGCGTCAGGACGACGGCAGCGACCAGCAGATCGCCGCCCTGCAGGAGGGCGACCACTTCGGCGAGGTCGCGCTCCTGCGCGACGCCCCACGCAACGCGACGATCCGCACGCTCACCCCGTGCATCCTCCTGACCCTGCAGCGCCGCCAGTTCCTCGAGCTGATCCAGAGCGACCCACGGCTCAGCCACGAGTTCGACTCGGTGGTCCGCAGCCGGGTCCATCCGGTCACCATGGCGTGAGCCGCCGTCCGCCCGCTCGCGGCGGGCCTCCGGCTTGCCAAGCGCGGCTTGGCGCCTCTACTATCGGGCGCCCCCATGTCGATGCAGCTCCTGGTGTCCGCCCTCGTCAGCGTCGCAATGGTCGCGCCCGCCTCGCCGGCGACGAAGCCCGCCGCCGACAGCGGCAGCGCGGCGGCCCCGGCGGCCTCGGCCGAGGACGCCACGCTGAAGCGGGCCGAGGAGCTGTTCCTCAACGGCCGTCAGCTGTTCAAGGAGGGCTCGTACGAGGCCGCGATCCTGGCGTTCCAGGAGAGCTACGAGCTGTCGAAGCTGCCCGAAATCATCTACAACATCGGCAACTCCTACGAAAAGCTCGGCGACTTCGCCAACGCCCGCAAGTACCTCGACCAGTACCGGGCCTTCGCGCCGGACAAGGAGCGCGAGCTGCTGGGTCGGCGGATCCAGAACCTCGACCAGCGCCTCCGCGAGCAGGAGGACAGGGCCCGGGCCGAGCGCGAGCGGCAGGAGCAGGAGGCCAGGCAGGCCGAGCCAAAGTCCGCCCCGCCGCCGCCCGTGATCCAGCCCGAGCCCGAGCCCGAGCCGAAGAAAGACCGCGTGTTCGGCCCCGCCGCCGCCGCCCTCACCGCCGTCGCCGCGGTCGGCCTCGGCCTCGGCATCGGCTTCGGCGTCAGCGCCCAGAGCCAGCGCAACCAAGCCCTCGGGCACTGCAGCGAATCGGGCGGCCAGACCTTCTGCGGCGTCGACGCCGAGCCCTTCCTCGCCGCCCAGAAGTCGCGCGCGCTCGGGGCCGACATCAGCTTCGCAATCGCCGGCGCCGCCGCGATCGCCGTGATCGCCATCGTCGCCGTCAAGGCGTCGCGCAAGAAGAAAGAGCAGGCGACCGCCCGCCTCGCCCCGTGGGGCGGCCCGCGCGGCGCCGGCCTCTCGCTCGGCTTCCGCTTCTAGGTTCTTCGACGGCTTCGTCCGCTCGGGTACAGACGAGCTCCCGACGAATCCTCACCGCCGCGTCGCGCGAAACTCCACCGTCTCCGCCTCGATGAACCCGCGCAGGACGACGGAGTACCGTCCCGGCTCGAGCCAGTGCGTCTCCGTCATCGACCCTTCGAGCACCGCGTCGTAGCCGCGCAGCCAGGCGCAGCCATCGCACTCCGCGATGAGAGCCTGTCCACGCGTCCCCTCACCTTCTGGCGTCACCACCGCGATCTCGTACTCGCCGGCTTCGGTGATCTCGATCGTCCGTCGCAGCTCCAGATGGGTCTCTCCGAAGACGATCGGCTCACCTGGGGGCTGCATCCCGCCCACGACCTCTGGGTCTTCGCAACTCAACGAGCTCGTCCAGGCGAAATTCCCGGCGAGGTCGGCCATCAGCGCCGGCGCGTCGCACTCCAGCCGCGGCAAGGACGGGGGTTGGGAAGGGCACTCCGTCGCCGCCAGGTACTCCTCGACCAACGCATCGAGCGACACGCCGTAGCTCGCACGCACGGCCCTGTCCCAGTCGGCGAGGTCGGGTGCTCCTGGCACGCCCCGGTACAGCGCCGCGAAGCGCTCCGCGCCGTGGCTTTGCAGGAGATACCTGACGAACCGCGACGCCACCGGATAGCCGGCGCCGTCCGTGATTCCGATGCGGTCGAGCGTCATGTAAGGACGAGGGTCGCCGACCTCTATCGGGCCGTCGATGACGGCCTCCGCGAAGCCCTCGGCGAGGAACGGTGCTGCCGGGGCGTTCAGTTGGTTCGCAATGGTGTGCACGACCTCGTGCGGCGTCATCGATCCGTGCCCGGCAGAGCGCAGCCCCACCGCACATCCGAGCGCAGCGGCGCAGAACGGATCTTCGGCCCAAACCGCCGCGTAGTCGACCGCCGTCAGCCAGTAGTATGCGACCTGCTTCAGGCCCTCGACCGACAGATCGAGCAACTCGGCGGCGCGTCGCGCCGTCGCGTCGTACACCGCGACGGTTCCTCCGCAGAGCTCGAGCTCCAGGCTGTAGTGATAGTCGACGAGTTCGCCATGGACGACCTCCGTCTGAGGCACCTGCTCATGGCAGGCCGTCACCAGAGCGACAGCGAGGAGACGTGTCCGTTTCTGCATCGAAAAACTTGTACCACTCCGCCCGGGCGCGAGTTCCGCACCCCGTCAGTTGGTCACCAAGGACAGCACTCCAAGAGTCCCGTCGTGAGTGTAGCCCATCGTGAGCGACAAGACGCCGTCTCGGAGCGTACCGGAGAGCTGTTCGACTTGAATCATGGACAGCAGGGGCCCGACATCGGGAACCGGAACGTCGAGGATACTCGCACCCTCCGCCCAGCCTCGTAGAACAGCCGAGTCCAGGGGGAATGTCACGGTACCTCGCTCAAGGTAATACTCACCCCGGAGTTCCTCGGCGAGCTGGAAGTCCGCGCCCCAAATCTCATACGAGTACTGCGCGCCAGCCGCGTCGGTGTAGATGCCGATCACCGGCATACTATGCATTTCCATGGCATCGATCACGAGATCGCACTTCGTCACAGTGCAATTCTCTGTCTTCATGGCCAGGTAGCCCTGGAGACCAGTCTGTGACGAACTTCCTCCATCCGAACCGGCAACACTAAGTGTCGCCGTGAAGCTCTTGATCGACGAGTCACCGCCCCACACGGGCATAACGTAATTGCAGAACGGCTTCCCGTCGCTCGGATCATGGAAGTGGACCTGCTCTTCGAAGAAGACGGTGCTGCAGTCCCATGTATCATGAGTTTCAGTACCTTCTTCGGGGATCACGCTCTCATCAGAAAGCAGACCATCTTCGCGGTTATCGCGCTCTTGCGTGCAGTCCGTTGCACACTCCATCTTAGCTTGCTCTTTCGTACCCATTCCGCATGGAATTGCCGTTCCCCCTTCCTGCCAGCACCTGCGGTGATTCACAGGATCGCCGAGAGCCTCCGCGCGCTTCACCGGATCATTCATCTCGTCGGTCTTCATGAAATAGAAGCACATGTCCTTCGCACCGACTTCAAGCATCTCATCCCACTTGCAGTACCAGGTTCCCGACTCCTCGGGACCTCCAGTCTCGCCGCTCCCGGTCTCGCTGTCCCCGTCACTGGTCGTGGGGTTGTCGCTTGGCAAGGGTGGAGGGCTAGGGTTTTGTTCGCATGGCGTGATAATTTGAGGATCGTTATACCAATCGCAGGCCGCGCCGTATTCAGCGTTCCATCCACCAGGGATTGAGTGCGGGTATTCACCGAAATAGTGCCACGCACAGAGATCCTCCTCGGTGTACCCTCCTCCATAACCGCACAAACTCGGCACGCAGAGCTGATTTCCATTGCAACTCAGCCACTTGGCCGTAAAGGCATTACCAGTATCCGAATCGGATCCCCAACTCAAAGAGCATCCATCACAACCATCACACGACACTGCGGTCAGCGAGATTGTCACGAAAGCGAGCATACGACGGGTAAAGAACCAGCGGAACCGTGAGATCATACGTTCTATTTTCCAGCATAGGCCGTCTTCTGCCAACGTAATTCAAGAAACGCCTCAGTGCGGCAGATCACGCAATTCGTCAGCTTATCCCTCATGTTGATTTACCAAACAGGCCCTAGTGATCCGACCGCGACGTAGTGATCTGGTCGATTTTGAGTAATCGTCCGACAGACTGCGTCTGGCTCGGCCTCGAGCACCTGGGCTACATCGCGGTCGGATGCTCGCCGAGGGCGATACGGCGGAAGACGTTGGCGGCGAGGAGCTGCTGAGCCTCTGGCTGCTTGAGCGTTTCCTGCCAGGAGGCGGGGGCGAGCTCGAGGACGCGGGGGCGCGGCCAGGAGGGCAGCAGGCACAGGAGGTCGCGGAGGTAGCCGAGGGGCTCGATGCCGTGCATCTGGCAGCTGGCCAGCAGGGACACGAAGAGCGTGTTGGCCCGCGCCCCGTCGTCGCTGCCGACGAAGAGCCAGTTTTTGCGACCGACGGCCTCGCGCCGCAGCGCGCGCTCGGAGATGTTGTTGTGGAGGGGGAGACGGCCGTCGTCGAGGAAGCGCCGCAGCGCGGCCTTCTGGTTGGTGGCGTAGGTCAGGGCTGCGGCGAGCGGCGAGCCGTCGAGGGCGACCTCGCATTGGTGGGCGCACCACGCGAAGAATTCGTCGACGATCGGCGCGGACAGCTTCCGGCGGACCGACTCGCGCCGCTTGCGGCTCTCGTCGGCCAGCTTCTCTTCGACCTTGAAGAGCTTGCGGATCAGCCCGAGCGCGTGCCTGGCGAGCTCCGGCTCAGTGCCCAGCGCCTTGAAGAAGTAGCGCCTGCAGTGAGCCCAGCACGCGACCTCGACGACGGCGCCGTCGCGGAAGAGGTGGTCGTAGACGGTCGCGGCGTCGGAGACGAGATAGCCCTTGTAACCGGCGAGCAGGCGATCGACGGCCTCGCTGTCGTGCCTCGGCGAGAATCGATACAGCACATGCCGGCCCGGGGCGACGAGCACCCAGAAGTGGGCGCGCTGACACTGCTCGGGCGCCTGCACGAGCACCCCGGTCGCGTCGACGCAGACGTACGGCGACAGGAAGGCGTCGGCCATCATCGCGTCGACGAGCGGCTCGACCAGGTCGGCGAGCTGCTGGTGCCAGCTGCAGATCGTCTGACGCGACAGCGGCAGGCCCTCGCGGGCGTGGATCGCCTCCTGGCGGTGGGCGGGATTGTGATCGCCCCAGCGCAGCACGATCGTGTGGGCCAGGAGCCCGGGTCCGGCCAGCCCGCGCTCGATCGGCTTGTCCGGCGGCGGCGCGATCACCACGGGAGGGGTTTCGGGTGTCTCATCGGCCAGCTGGGTCTCGATCGACTCGCTCGCCGGAGCATTCTTGCGGACAAACTTCGGCCGCACGATTCGCGCGACCACCATCGCGCCCGGCCGGCGCTCGACGGTCTCGCTGACGACCTCGCCGATCCGCTCGAAGTTCTCGAGGCCCTCCAGCAGCACCTCCGGCGGCAGGACCTCGACCTCGACGCGCGGCAGCGCCTCCGGCAGCTTGCGCCGCCCGCGACGGCGCCGCCGCGGCTCACACGCATCCGTGGGGCGGGTCGTGCTCGCCTCGTCGTCCTCGTCTCCGTCGAGCTCCTCGGCCAGCGCGTCGTCGAGGTTATCCTCGTCCGCGCTCGCCTCGGCTTCGTCCGGGCCGAGCAGCATGCCCAGGAGGCGCATCGACAGCTGCGCCTCCTCGTCGCCCTGGAAGCGCTCGGCCTTCTTCCCGACGACGATCCCCTTCTCGAGCAGCCGACAGCGCTCGAGCAATTGCATGTAGAGCGCCCGGTACTGCTCGCGGTCCGAGGACGCCTTCGACAGCGCCTCGCGCAGCGCGAGCAGTTCGCCCTCCTTGCTCTCGAGTTCGCTGCGCAGGAGCTCGATCTCGCTCACGCGTCCTTACTACTCGTTCGCGCGCCCACGTCAAGAGCGTTTTCACGCCCGCGTCCTGGATGCCGCGGGACGCCCCGCAGCAGCGCACCGAGGCTCTTTTCGTCGATCTCGATCGAGCGCTGCGACGGGCTCGCGGCCTTCGGCGCCGTCGTCGTCGCGCGGTGCAGTCGCTTGTACAGCACCGCGAAGCCGTTGTGGTCCCACCACAGCAGCTTGAGCCTATCGGCGCGCCGGCCCAGGAACACGAAGACCGCGCCGCTCCGCGGATCGTCGCCCATCTCCGCCCGCACCGCCAGCGCCAGCCGATCGAATCCTCTCCGCATGTCCTGCGGCTCGGTGCACACGAAGACGCGGACGTTCTTCGGGATCATCCGCGCCGTCCTCCCACCGCGCCGAGCACCCGCGCGAGCATCTCGCCGTCGACCTCGCCGAGGACCCGCACCACCGCACCGCCGAGCTCGACCTCGATGACTCCGGTCTCCGCCACCAACGCCGCTGCCACCTGTTTCGTCACCTCCACGAAGTCGCGCTCGCCCGCCGCTGCGCGGGGCCTCGCCGGCGTCGCTCCCGTCCGAGCTCGCTGCCGCAGCTTCCACCGCCAGCCCGCCAGCGTGTGCGGGTTGACGCCGATCTGCTTCGCATACTCCCGGCAGCTCCGCCCGCTCGCCTCGAGGGCCTCGACCCGCTTCTCCCAGATCGCCGGATCCGCCACCTTGCTCGCCGTCACAGCTGCCTCCACTCCCGGAGCCGACGCGCCCGCTCCTGCGGTGTCATCGGCCGGAAGTCGATCCGGTAGCCGCCGCTCACGCCTCGAACCTCCCACTTCATGTCGTCCGGTACCAGCAACGCGAAGCTACCCCGCTTCACCGGCTGCGGCGCCAGCACGACCGCGCCGCGCTCTTCCTTCAAGTCGTTACGCTTCCTCGACATCGATCCTCCTCGAGGGGCCTTGTAGCTGCTCGAGGATCTCGATTCACGACGCAGTCTTCCGGACGGATACGATTTTGAACACCGCTCGGGCTTGCTCCTTGGTGAACCGCCAAGTGATCTTCCGCCGTCGCCGGTGGGCGTCCTTGTTCCACAAGGACGTGCGGCGGCGCAGTTCGGAGAGAGAGCCGATCCGGAGACGCCCAAGGCACTCACGTGACCACAGGCTCGCCTCGTTCTCGGCAGGGTTGAGCCAAATCCCGTGCTTGGGAGCATACTGCACTCGCGCCTCGCATCATCGCCGAAGGCCGAGCACAACGAATTCTGACGGTGGGTATTTGAGATTGTCCATGACGAGGTGAATTGTCCGCGCCGAACGATATCGTTGAGCTATCTTGCGGAGAGCCCGAGTGAACTGCTTCGCCGGGCGGTTGGGCGTCGCGTAGGTCAGGTGGCGCCCTGCCTTGGGCTCGACGATGCAGAAACTATTTGCGGTTCCGCGCCGCACGTATTCATAGTCCTGGCGAGCCATGCGGCCGGGTGAGGCTGGCCGGCTAGGTCGAGCGGGGTCTCGAAGTACGACGGGCCGTTCATACTCCTCCTGTCGGGCTCCGGCTCGAACGCCCGGCCGTTTTTCGCCGTCCGGAAGACGTACGTACTCGGGCCGACATCAGCTTCGCTATCGCCAGCGTCGCCGCGATCGATATCGACGGTGTCGGCCGTGGTGCAAGCAGAAAGAGCAGTTCGCTCGCCTCACCCCATGGAGCGACCCGCGCGGCGCAGCGCTGGGGCTCGACCTCCGCTCCTGGCGCGCTGGCCCGCGGCCTTTCCTTCGCGCCCGCAGCCCTTCCCTCCACCTCGCCTTCTCGGACATCGCTGGCCCGCAGCCCTCCGCCGGCGCCGCGGCCTTCCCCTTCGTCCCGTCGAGGCATCGCTGCCCGCCTGCGTCCTCCGTTCGCCCCTTCAGGCCCTCCCCGTCGACGATCGAAATCGCGCATGTTACCTTGCCGGGGATGTTCCGCCCCACGCTCGTCGCCGCCGCCCCCGGTCTGCTGACCGCCCTCGCCGGTTGCACTCTCGACTGGGATCGGGTCTCGCAGGCAGGTCACGCGCTGCCATCGCTGACGACCGGCTCGACCGGCGACACGACGACGACGCCCGACGCGAGCACGGGCGCCGACGCGAGCACGGGCGCCGACGCGAGCACGACGTCCGGCTCGACGACGACCACCCCCTCGGTGACGCACGGCGAGAGCGCGAGCGACAGCGGAACGACCGGTGACGACGGCGAGGGGGAGCCGGTCGAGGTCGAGGTCTTTGTCAATTCCCTGTCGCCGATGACCGAGGTCGGCCAGGTGCTGGTCTCGGTCTGGACGTCGCGTCCGGTCGCGTCGTTCGACATCTTCATGGACGGGGACATACCGCTGGTGCTCGGCGCGGCGCCGGTGAACCCGATCCACGTGTTCGACGTGACCTCTGAAACGGCCCCGGGCGACGGCACGCACACGCTCCGCGCCGTCGCGCACGCGGCCGACGGCGTCAGCGGCGAGGGCGAGGAGGAGCTCGTGATCGACGTCCAGCCCGGCGGCACCGACGTCTGGCCGCCCTACGTGAAGCCGGGGCCGATCAACGGGTTTACGGGCGCGGCCCTCCGCGGCAACGGCATCGACGTCGCGGGTTACCTCGAGACGAACGACGGGCTCGTGGCAGTGGCGACGCGCATCGACGGCTCGAAGGGACAGCCGGAGGGCGAGCCGATCCAGCTCGGCCCGGTCGCCGCGATCGGCGGCGGTCGCGGCCCGGCGATCGCCGTCGCCGGCGACGACGTGGCATACGTGGCCTGGACGCTTCCAGACAGCGGTTCGACGCGATGGGCCGTGACGAAAATTAAATCCGGCGGGCTGAAGGGCCAGACATGGACCGGCGCGCTCGGGACGTCGGTCCACGCGCTGACCGCCGTCGACGACGTGCTGATCCTCGCCGGCGCCAACGAGGTCAGCCCGGGCACCCACGACCTCAAGGCGTGGTGGATCTCGGCGGCGGACGCCGAGATCTTCCACGAGCGGACGTTCGCCGCGCCGAGCGTCGAGGACAAGTTCAACACGCGCGACGAGGTCGCGCGCGACGTGGCGGTCGTCGGCGACGAGGTCGTCGTGGTCGGCGAGCGCGAGGTGCCAGGCTTCGACAATCAACTCGTCCGGCGAACAGTGGTCTTGCGTCACAGCCTGGACAGTGAGCCGCTCGCCGAGTGGACTTCCCCGGGGGAACTGCTGCAGGAGGACTCCGGAATGGCCGTGGGCTCGCTACGTGAGGGCGGGTTCGTCGTGACCGGGTGGGGGCGCGACAAGAATTCGATCCGCCAGCTGCTGACGCGGTGGTTCTCGGCCGAGGGCGAGTTGCTCGCGATGCGATTCGAGCCGACTCCGGCGAACGACGCCTTCGGGCTCGCTGTCGGCGAGGACCGCGAAGGAAAGATCATCATCGCCGGGTCGCTGCAGCAGCCGAAGACCGACGCGAACGCGTGGATCTTCGCCATCCCGGGGCCGGACGGTGCGCCGATCTGGGAGGTGATCCGCAACGGGCCCGGTCAAGGACCCGACGAGGCTGCAGCCCTGGCGCTCGATGCGTGGGGCTACGTGTACGGCGTCGGCAGCGAGTTCGACGGGCTCCAGCCGCGAGCCTTCGTCTTGCGCCTCTACCCCTAGCCTCACTGAGGCACGAACACGTCGCACTGCGACTTGATCATCTCCGCCGCGGCGGCGAAGTAGTCGCTGTATCCCTCGGCGCAAATGGACCCGAACAACGCGTTCGGCTGCATGAGTTCGGTCCACGTCCGGAGCTCGTGCTCGACCCCTGGGTCATACCCGCACAGCCCTACCGGGTCGTCGATGTCGGTCGAGATCACGAGGAGCACGACCGCGTCGGCGTCGCCTCCCTTCGCCTCGACCAGCGCGTCTCGCCAGTCCTCTGCGGTGCCTTCGCTGCCCTCGTCGTACGTGTCCTGGATGGCGACGACGACCAGCAGCGCGTCATCGCGGAGGAACCCCTCGTTGCACCCGCCGGGCCCGTCGAGCTCATCGGCGAGCGCGAGCATCGTGGTCTCGGCGACGCCATCGGCGCCGTTGATCCCCATCGACGCGACGCAGGTGAACGCCTCCTCGAGCATCGGCTGCCCCGCGGTGATGTAGCGCAGGCCGCTGGCGAGCTCGCAGCGCTCGTTGCTCGCGTGCTCCCCGAGCGGGTACGTCACGCCCGCGCCGCGGATCGAGTCGCAGGGCTCCGGCGACGTCCCGCACGGGTACTCCGGCAGGTCGGCGCACACGTCCTTGCAGCCGACGCAGCTCGGATAGCCCCAGAACCCCGACGTGTTCGAGGACATGATGTGATAGTCGAAGTCCGCGAACGCGCTCTCGAGCGTGGCGATGAAGCCCGGGAAGCTCGCCTTCAGCCGGGCTTGCTTGATCTCCATCGTCGGATGGCTGCTGATCGTGAACAGGAGGTCGACCTTCCCCTTGCACCCCGGCGGCGGGCCGTCGCCGGCGTCGGGGATCGGGCCGAGATCGGGGAGCCCGCTGCCCGTGCTCATCGAGCCGGTGGAGCCGCCGGAAGCCTCGGAGCTCGCCGCCGGGCCCGAGCTGCTCGCGGTCGACGTCGTCGAGTCGACGGGCGACTCGCCGCTCGTCGTGCTCCCGACCGGCGCCGTCGTGATGCTCGTGCTGAACCCCGACTGCTGCCCCTCGCCGTCGTTGCAGGCGAACAGGGCGGCGAGGGCGGCGAGCGCAAGGCGGCGCATCCCGTTCAGCTTAGCGCGCGCTGTGGGCGGTGTCACGTCAAGCCCTCGGGGCCGACATCAGCTTCGCCATCGTCGTCCCCGCTGCGCTCGCCATCGTCGCGGTCAAGGCGACAGCGAGGAGAAAGAGCCGAGGCGGGCCTCACCCGTGGGGCGGCCCGCGCGACGCCGGGCTCGCGCTCAGCTTCCGCTTCCACGCGACCCCCTCCCAGGCCTCGCCGCTTGCAATGGCGGCAGGGCGGGAATGGGCTTCGGCTCGCCAGTCATCGCCTGCCGGCGTTCCCATGCCCCGACACCGCGCGCAGCACCGAGGAACGCCAGAATCCCCAGCAGCTTGACGAACCAGCTCGGGTGGAAGATCGCAAGCCCGAACGCGAGGTTGAACGCGAACTGGGCGACTCCGGCACCGCGCCCGAACAGCCTTTCGTATGCGAGCTCCCAGGACTCGGCCCGCTGCACGAGCACCAGCCTCGACCCCGGCGTTCGTGCTGTCACAGGAGGTTGGGACGGCGCGCTGAGCGGCTCCGAGAGGGCCGTAGGTCCGTCCGTTGGCGCCTCGACAGCTGCCTCCTCGAGGCCCACCGGCATGTCGGTTCGTGGACTTGCGAGCGCCCGCACCCGCCGGCTCGCCAAGAATCGCCTGGTAAATCGCTCCACCAACCCGGCCCAGACCCACCAAAATACCATCCACGCGAGCGCCTGCTGCCACCACACGAGGGCGAAGAGGTCGAAGAACGTGAAGAAGACTGCGGCACCGGCCCAGAAGATGAGGGAGATGGGCGTCAGCGCCGCGTGAGACCAAAATTGATCGGTCGGCAGGAGACCCCACCGCTGCGGAGGCAGGGGCCGATACGGGGCTATTTTATGCGGATCCAAGGCCTCCTCGCTCTCCATGATTCTGCGCGCCGTTACACTTGTCCGCGATGTAGAAGGATGCGTACCCGAACGCGGTCCCGGCGGCCTTACCACAACCTGTGGGGCTCTTGAGAAACAGCCCGCAGGTGGCGCCGACCAGGATGCCTGCAGTGGCGCCCGCGAGCGAGCCCGCGACCTTACATTTGAGGTCCCGGTCGTCGACCGTTATGACCGTGAACGCCTCGGTCACCGCATCTTCGTGCCAAACCTGCACGACGCTGCCGGCGACCGCATGAGCCTGTGCAGGACTGAAGGCCGAAAAGTCCACTGTGTTCCAGACGACCGACCCCTCTGCGAACTTCGACTCGACCACGACCGTCTCGCCGACCGTGACGCGCCCGAGCCCCGCTCCGCCGTCGTCCGTGTGTGCGGCGACGGAAATCGGACCGACCTCCGGCAGTACGTAGCTGAGCTCGATGTGAATACCGTCTCCGAGCTCCACGACGGGCCGGTGTTGTCGCCGGCCAGGATCCGCGTGAATTCGCCGACGAAATTCGCCGGGGAGATGCGCGAGCGCGTAGGCGGCCTCCAGCGTGCCCAAGTGCTCGGAGGGGTCAAGGGTGCGCTCCCTTCGGTCGCCGGCCTACGGCCGCCCTTGACCCCTCCTGCGCGCTTCGGCAAGTGGCCCCCATGGCCTATCCTCGCATCCAGGTGTTCCGCACACTGAACACCTGTAACCATGATGCGTCACTCAACGGTAGCGATCCGGCCTTCTCGCCTCCAATTCGGCCTTCGGCGGCCGTTTCGGTTAGTCGACGCCTCCTTCGTCGGCGAATTCACGCGGATCCTGGCCGGCGCTAACAGGCCGGACATTCTCGAACGTGATCGGCGCCCGAAGGCTGTCGAGAAACGCCTCCGGTGTGGTCGGCGCGGACCTGGAAGCGGGCGCCCCGGAGAGCAAGAGGACCATGAAGAGACTGGTGAACATCGCCCGCCAATGGCAGAGGTTCGGCAAACGACAAGCAAACGACAACAGCTCTCGCCGGCGAGCAGCGAGCGCCGCGCCGCGAGCTCGCACCGTGCTCACGCCGGCATGGCCCACGACTCCCGGCGGTGGGCTGCGCGCCAGGGCTGCAGGACGGCGACGCTGAGCACCACGAGCAGCTTGCGACGAGCCGAGCTGACGCGCGGGATTGACGCCACCGACTCGCGCCTGACGCCTCTTTCTTGCGTCACCCGCACTGCCCGCGGCTGAGGCTGTCTCGACTGAGCGCACGCCGGGGTCTCAACGAAGGGCGGGGACGGCGTCGGTCGGGCTTGCTGTCGACCGCGCCGGCTTACGGCTCCCGACCCCAGGTCGTTCAGGCGTCACCATCGCCGTCCGACAGCGCGCGGGCCGCCCGACCGGTCCGAAGCCCAGGGCACTGCCTGTCCTTCACGACATGCTCTTGACGACAAGCCCCAAGAGACATGACCCGGAGGACATGTCCCTCCGGACCGCTCACTCTACTTCTTATTAAAGGGGTTCTTGATCTCTTCGTCGCCCTCGTCGGCCGCCGGCGCCGCGGCCTCGACGGACGGCTTGTTCGGCTTCTTGTCGGGCTTCGGCCGGGCCTGCGCGGGCGCGGGCGTCGGCGCGGGCGCGGCCTTGGCGACCAGCTGGCGCTCGAAGGACTTGTCCTGGTTGGGGACGATGTCGATCACCAGGTCTTCGAAGCCGGGGGCGCGGAGGAGGAGGTTCAGCTTCTCCTCCGACCGCTCGACCTCGATGCCGTCGGGGTCGTTCGTCACGCCGAGCTGGCCCTGGTCGGCGGCGTCGAGGATCTGCGCCTGCACGCCGGGGGTGGAGATCTTGAAGCGGACGCGGTCGGCCTCGGGGGCGGCGGGCCTGGGCTGCTCGACGACCGGCGCGGCCGCCGGGGTCGGCGGGACGATCACCGGCGCGGCCGCGGGCGGGGGCGGGCCGGCGTCGACGGGCACCATCGCGTAGACGACCGCGCCGACGGCGACCACCGCCGACAGCACGCTGAGCCACACCCAGCTGCGCTGCTGGGCCGCGGGCACCGCGTTGAAGCGGGCGGTGACGGGGCCCCAGGGCGTCTTGATCTCCTCGTCGACGACGGTGACCGGGCTCGCGCCGGTGCCGACGGCCTCGACCGCGGCGGCCATCTCGTTCATCGACTGGAACCGCAGGCTGCGGTCCTTCTGCATCGCCTTGAGGATGATCGCGCCGACCTCCTCCGGGATGTTCGGGTGGCGGATGTCGGGCACCTCGAACATGTGGCGGTTGAGCACCTCCATCATGGTGGTGCCGGAGAACGGGAGCTTGCCGGTCAGCAGCTCGTAGACCAGCACGCCGAGGGCGTAGATGTCGCCGCGGTGGTCGACCGACTGGCCCCAACCTTGCTCGGGGGACATGTACTCGGGGGTGCCGACGACCACGCCGCTCTGGGTCAGGCCCTTGACGTCGGGATCGTGGCTCTGGACCTTGGCGATGCCGAAGTCGAGCACCTTGACGTGGTCGACGGCCGCCCCGCGCTTGACGAGCAGGATGTTGCCCGGCTTGATGTCGCGGTGCACGATGCCCTGCTCGTGCGCCGCCTGCAGCGCGCTGCAGACCTGCAGCAGGATCGGCCGGACCCGCTTCCACGCCAGCGCGCCCTCGCCGAGCACCTGCGCCAGGTCCTGGCCCTGCAGGTACTCCATGACGAAGAACGGCTGGCCGTCGGGCGTCTTGCCGAAGTCGGTGATCTCGACCACGTTCGGGTGGTTGATCATCGAGGCGGCCCGTGCCTCGCGCATGAAGCGGTCGACGTGGTCCTCGCGCAGCGACAACTGCGCGCTCAGCACCTTGATGGCGAACTTCTTGAGGATCGTGGTGTGCTCGGCCAGGTACACCGCACCCATGCCGCCGTCGCCGATGCGCTCGAGCACCTGGTAGCGGCCGAGCAGCAGGCTGCCGACGAGGTCGGCGCCGATGCCCGGCCCGCGCCCGGGGTCGGAGTCGCTGATGGCCGTGGCGATGCCGGAGGCCGACGTTCGGACCATCGTCTTCGGAGTCTCGATACCTGCCACCTTCAGCTCCCGGCGCTCTTCAGCCTACACGAGGAAACCGAGTCGGCGAGCCCGCGGCAAAAAAACCGCGCCCGCAGCCGCCGACCTCCGCCGTGCGACCACGTCGGCGATGGAGCCAGCGATTGCGGACGTTCTCGCCGTCCGGCTCACATCTCCTCCATCACCGTGTCGAACTTGAAGCCGCCGCCGTCGGGGACGATGGTCCAGCGGATCACCGGCGCCGTCGTCTCCTCGGTCGTCGGGTCGTAGTCCAGCTCGCCGGAGGCGCCGCGGACGTCGATGCTGCGCTTGGCCTTGAATGCCGTCTTGATGCCGTTCCAGGTCGTCGACACGATGTCGTAGGTCTCGCCGGCGCTGATCTTCGTCAGCCCTTCGGCCATCGCCGGGCCCTCGACCTTCTGGTCGTTCTGGAAGTACGACCAGGCTGCGCCGTAGATCGCCAGCCACGTCGCGTCGTAGGTGTGCGACGAGTACGACGCGTCCATCGCCTTCTCGGGGAAGGTCGCGTCGTAGGTGGTGTTGAAGAACTTGTAGACCTCGCGGGCCGTCGGCTCGCCGGGGAACACGCCGCGGACGTTGGGGTACAGCGGGGCGGCCTTGCTCTGGGTCTGGGTGATGACGTCGACGTTGTAGGCGGTGTCGCCGAAGAAGATCTTGACCTCGGGGTCGGCGTAGAACGGGTTGGCGCCGGCCGCATTGAGGAAGCTCGTCACCTGGGCGACGTCGGAGGCGATGAAGACGATGGCGAAGTTGTCGGGCGTCGCGTTCGCGTTGGCGATCTCGACCACCTTCGTCGGGATCTGGCTCGGGTCCTGGTACTCGTCGAGCTCGATCTTGTCCTCGAAGTTCTTCTCCAGCTCGATCGCCAGGCCCTTGCCGTAGGTGTTGCCCTCGTAGACGACGACGGCGTTGGTGACGACCTCGTCCTCCATGAACTGGGCCAGCTTGGCGCCCAGCACCGAGTCGGGCGGCGCGGTGCGCCAGAACAGCCCCGGCTTGTCGGTGTCGATGCTGGTGAGGCTGGGGCTGGTCGCCGACGGCGAGACGATCAGCGTCCGCTGGGCGCGCTCCGACTTGGCCAGCTCCTTGTAGACGGCCTCGGCCAGGCCCGAGGTGCCGGGGCCGACGATCGCCGGCGTACCGAGCTGATCCACGAGGTACTTGGCGGCCTCGACCGCGGCCTCCTCGGCGCTGAGGTCGTCGATCTTCGGGTTCTCCTGGTAGTCGCAGTGGACGATGGCGAAGCTGCGGTCGCCGAGGCCGCTCATGTTGGCCTCCATCACCGCCAGCGTCGCCGAATTGACGAGGACCCGGTCCCCCGTGCTCTCGGTGTGGTCGAACAGCGAGCCGAACACGATCACGTCGCGGTACTTGTCCGGCGCCTCGAACAGGTCGACCGGGAACACCTCTTCGCAGCGCTCGAACCCCTCCGACCGCTCGCACAGCTGCTGCTCCCCGCACGCGTACCCGAGCCCGAAGGCGCTGCGGCAGTCGGCGCTGCTCGAGCAGGGCGCGTAGTCGACGCTCGAGACCGCCGAACAGCCGAGGACCGCCGCGAGCGCGGCCGACGACGCCGGCCCGATGCGCCGAGAGAGGAGGTGCTGCATCGGCGGCATCTTATGCCAAAAAACCAGCGACTTCCTACCTCCGCCCGCCCCCGCCACCGTGACCCGGCACGCGCCCGGGCCCGCGTATGTTTTACGGACAACGACCGTGTTTACACCGTCGCGGACGGCTGCTCCCGCGGCCTTGCAGGCCGGCGGCGCGAGCGCGCGCACGTCGGAGGCCCGCTCTGGCGAGCCCGGCGGTGCGCCGATTCTGGTTATTCGGACATGCTCTCGAGGACATGGCTGGAAGGCCATGGCTCGATCGGGGCGGTGGCCTCGGCCACCAGCGCCGCGGCCTTGAGCGCCCCCTCGAGCGCGCGCGACCCCTGCAAGCGATCGCCGGCGGCGAGGTGACCGGCTGCCGCCGACCTGAACCAAGGGCCAGCCGCCTCCGCGGCCCGCCACGCCCGGGCCCGCGCCCGCGCGGCGAACACCAGCGCCTGCTCGGGACCGCCGACCGGGCCAGCCGCCGCGACAACCTCGCCGAGCTGCAGCCCCGCCCCCACCCCCGCGCGGCCGAGCGACCCGACCGCTGGGCCCTCGCAGTTTGCGGCGACATCTCCCCGCGCAGCCTCACGGCTCCCTGTCGCCTGCTGCGGCGAATCAGCCCCGCCGGTTCCGTCGCGGTTCGCGGCGGCATCTCCCCGCGCCGCCTCACGGCTCCCTGCGGCGTGCCGCGGCGAATCAGCCTCGCCGACCTCCTCTCGCGCGGCCGCGGCCTGCTGCAGCGAATCAGCCCCGCTGCCCTCGCGGCCTTCCGCGACGTCTCCCCGCGCCGCCGCGCGACCGGCCGCGGCGCGGCGCCAGTGCTTCGCCGCCTCGAGCGCGCTGCGGGCCTCGGCCAGGCGCGACGCGCCGACCTCCTCCTCGGTGAGGCTGGTCGATCGTCCGGGGTGACGCGCCCGCATGGCCTCGATCTCGCGCTCGCGGTCGCCGGCGATCTGCTCGTACAGCGCGGCCGCGGTCTCCGCGGCGGCGGCGGCCCGGGCGTGGGCGTCGGCGTGGACCGCCTGCGCGGCGGCCTGCGCCCGCTGCAGCAGCGCGGGCGTGACCTCGCCGGTGGCGACGAGCCCGAGGCGCCGCTGCAGCGCCTCGACCGCGGCCCGCGTCGTCGCGACGTCGTCGACCTCGGCGAGCAGGGCCAGGGCATCGAGCACGCAGCGGACCGCGCGTCCGGCGGCTTCTGGAGCGAGCTGCGGTGCGGTGGGCTGTTGCGCCTCGCTCAAGCGTCCTCGGCGGCCGGGATGGTACACTGCCGGCCCGTTGGAGTCCAAGGAGCCCAGCCGCCCGACCCTGGCCGCGAGCGTCAGCTTCGACCGCACGCTGGCCGGCCCGGCCCAACCGACGCGGCCGCCGAGCCTCGCCGACACCCGCGCCGAGACCTTCGTCGGCGATCGCCGTTCGGGCGCCGGGGACCGGCAGATCCAGCACGGCCAGCTGATCGGCCGCTACATGGTCCTCAGCCCGCTCGGCTCCGGCGGCATGGGCGTCGTCTACGCCGCCTACGACCCGCAGCTCGACCGCAAGGTCGCGCTCAAGCTGCTGCACCCCGAGGCGGTGTCGGCCAGCGGCGCGACCCAGAGCAAGCTCGACGGCCAGGAGCGGCTGCTGCGCGAGGCCCAGGCGATGGCCCGCCTGCACCACCCCAACGTCGTCGCCGTGCACGACGTCGGCAAGTACGACGAGCGCATCTTCATCGCCATGGAGTTCGTCGAGGGCGGCACGCTCAAGCAGTGGCTGCGCGCCCGCCCGCGGACCCGGCAGGAGGTCCTCGCGGTGTTCACCCAGGCCGGCCGCGGGCTGCAGGCCGCGCACGAGGCCGGCCTCGTCCACCGCGACTTCAAGCCCGACAACGTGCTCGTGTCCGACAAGGGCCGCGCGCAGGTCCTCGACTTCGGGCTCGCCAAGCAGACCGAGGACGGCGAGCGGCCGATCCCCGAGCGCCCGACCACCGGCGGCACCGTCTCCCTCAACACCGCGCTCACTCAGGTCGGCGCGATCCTCGGCACGCCGGCGTACATGTCCCCCGAGCAGCACCTCGGCGAGGCCACCGACGCCCGCACCGACCAGTTCAGCTTCTGCGTCGCCCTCTACGAGGCGCTCTACGGCACCCCGCCGTTCCAGGGCGACAGCCTGGTCGCCCTCGCCAACGCGGTGCTGTCCGGCGAGGTCGCCGAGGCGCCGCGCGAGTCGTACGCGCGCGTGCCCCCGTGGCTGCGCAAGATCTTGCTGCGCGGCCTGGCCGTCGACCCGGCCGACCGCTACCCCTCGATCGCCGCCCTGCTCGACGACCTCGCGCGCGACCCCAGCTCGCAGCGGCGGCGCTGGCTGCTGGCCGTCGGCGCCGCCGCGGCCGTGGCCCTCGGCGCCGCCGGCTGGGCTCAGCTGCGGGCCCGCAGCGACGCGCTGTGCGAGGCGGCCCGCGACCAGCTGCAGGGCGTGTGGGACCCGGCGCGCAAGCAGCAGGTCCAGGCCGCCTTCGCCGCCGCCGGCGACCCGGCCTTCACCGCCCAGACCTGGCGCCGCGTCGAGGCCGCGCTCGACCTCTACGCCGCGACCTGGACGTCGACCCAGATCGTCGCCTGCCGGGCCGCGCAGGGCGGCGCCGCCGTCGGCGACGAGCTCGGCGGCCTGCGCAGCGCCTGCCTGGCCCGCCGCCTCAACGAGCTGCGCTCCGTCGTCGACGTGCTGGCCCGGGCCGACCGCCAGGTGGTCGAGCGCGCCGTCAACGTGGTCGCCGGCCTCGGCGACCTGTCCGCCTGCAACGACGAGGAGCAGCTGACCTCGAGCGTCGTCCCCCCGCCGACCGAGGCCGTGCGCGCCGAGGCCTCGGCCCTGCGCTCGCGCCTCGACGCCGCGCGCGCCGAGGCCCGCTCGGGCCAGTACGGCCCCGGCCTGTCGCAGGTGCAGGCGGTGGTGGTCGAGGCGCGGGCCCTGGCCTACGCGCCGCTGCTCGCCGAGGCCCTGCTCGCCCTGGGTGACCTCGAGGCCATGTCCGGAAGGGCACGTGAGGCCGAGGCCGCCTACAGCGACGCGATCCGGGCGGCCGCCGAGGGCCGCCACCCGCGGGCCGCCGCCGAGGCGTGGGTCCAGCTCGTCGACAGCATCGGCGGGCGCCAGGCCCAGGCCGAACGCGCGCTCGGCCTGCGGCTGGCCGCCGAGGCGGCGCTCGCCTGGGACGGCTCCGATCCTGTCCTTCAGGCCAGGTTCCTCACCGCCCTGGCCCGAATCCGCCTCAACCAGGGCGACGCGGCCGACGCCGCCGAGCTGGCCGGCCGCGCGCGCGAGCTGCTCGGGGACGGCGGCGACGTCGCCCGCCAGCTCGAGCGGGCCAACGTGATCACCATGCTCGGCAAGGCCGCCTACGCGCGCGGCGAGTTCGAGGTCGCCGACGGCCACTACCAGTCGGCGCTGGCGATCCGGCGCGAGGCCCTCGGCCCGGACCACCCGGACGTCGCCTCGGCGCTCAACGACCTCGGCGACAACGACTACGCCCGCGGCCGCTACGCCGAGGCGCGCGCCAACCTCGAGCAGGCGCTGGCGCTGCGGACCCGCGTGCTCGGGCCGGAGCACCCCGACATCAGCAACACCGAGACCAGCCTCGGCGCGCTGTTCTACGCGACCGCCGACTACCGGGCCGCGCGCGACCACTACGCCCGGGCCGTCGCCATCCGCAGCGCCGCCCTGGGCCCCGACCACCCGCGCACCGCCGGCGCGCTGATGAACCTCGGCAACGCCGAGATCGTGCTCGGCGACCTCGACCGCGCCTACGAGCACTACGAGGCGGCGCGGGCGATCCAGGAGCGCGTGCTCGGGCCGGAGCACCCGGAGCTGGCCTACTCGCTGACCAACCTCGGGTTCGTGCTGCGCAACTTCACCAAGCAGGACCGCCTGGCCGAGAGCATCCGCTTCTACGAGCGGGCGCTGCAGATCCGCGAGAAGACGCTGGCGCCCGACGACCCGACCATCGGCCACACCCTCGACAACCTCGGCGAGGCGCAGGCGGCCGCCGGCAAGCTGACGCAGGCGCTCGACACTCTCGGCCGGGCGCTGCAGATCCGCGAGAAGGCGTTCGGGCCCGACCACCCCGACGTCGCCGCCACCCTGCTCAACCTCGGCGACGCGACCGCGCGCAGCGGGCGGCCGCTGGAGGCGCTGGCGCTGCTGCGGCGGGCGCTGCAGATCCTCGACCGCGCGCTCGGGCCCGACCACCCCGACGTCGGCCTCGCGCTGATCGCCCTCGCCGAGGTCGAGGTCGGCGTCCACGACCCCGCCGCCGCCGAGCACGCCGAGCGGGCCGTGAAGCTGCTGGAGGCCGCCGCCGACGTGTCCCCCGGCGACCGCGCCCACGCCCAGTTCCTGCTCGCCCGCGCCCTCGACGACCGCCCCCGCGCGCTCGAGCTGGCGACCCGCGCCCGCGAGAACTACGCCCGCGACCCCAACGCCGACCCGCAGGCGCGCGCCCGCGTCGACGCCTGGCTGGCGCGCCAGCGCCGGCGCTGAGCCGAGGGCACAGGCTGCTCCCGCGGGCCGGGACCCTTCGGGCCCCGCGCTCAAAACCTGGCCCGAAAGCCAGGCCCGCGCCGCACCACCGCGCACGCGCGGCGGCATCCGCGCGTCACGACCGCGAGCTCAAACCTGGCCCGAAGGACAGGTTCACGCCGCGGCCGCGCAAGCGGCTTCGGCCGCGAATCCAAGTACATGGCCCGAAGGACAGCCGCACGCGGCGCCCGGCCCGAGGGACGAGCTCCGTCCCGAGGCCGACCGGTTCTGCTGGCGGCACCTCCCATGTCTCTCCGCGCGAGCGCGACCACGCGCCGACGAACAGCCTGTCCGGGACGCGTCCGCAGCAGCGTCCCGGCAGCCTGCCCGCAGCGCGCGAATAACCTGTCCCGATGGACACAGATAGCCATTATCGTCCATCGAGACCGCGATATAGATAAATGGACATGTCCTGGAGAACATGTCGTGCGAGCGTCGCCACCCCGAGCGAGGCGCGAGCTCAGGGAGCCTTGGTCCAGTAGTAGCCGTCCTGGAAGTCGCCGAGCTTGGCGTCCTTGCAGTCGACCGGCTTCCAGCCGTCGCAGGACACGCCGGTGAGCTGGAATTCGGGGCGGCGCGGGCGGGTGACGCAATGGGCGCCCTTGGGCCCGAAGATCGCCTCGGTCGGGAGCAGCGGGTCGGCGAACAGGTTGAAGCCCCACTTGTCCTCGAGCTCGATCGCCGTGCCCGACTTGGTCCACGAGTCGCCGTCGCCGCAGTAGTCGGCGCGGATCGTGCGGATCGCCCCCATGAACTCCCAGTAGCCGATCTCCCACGGCCGGTAGCCCCACAGCGCGGCCTTGCCGATGCCGCCGTCGAGACAGGCGATGTTGATGAGGCCCTCCTGGTGGTCGACGTAGCCGTCCTTCATGTCGACGTGCAGGTCCTCGTAGACCACCGCCTCGAGGCCCTCGCCGTTGTCGTTGCCGCAGACGGCCAGCAGCGAGGACTCTTGGATGTACTGGTACTTCTTGGTGTAGAAGTGCATCCCGTACGTCGCGTCCTTGGGGTACCCGAACACGTACTTGTGATTGCCGTCGGCGTCGTCGAAGCGGTACGAGTGGACGTACATCGTGCGCTTGGTGATGCCGCCGCCGTAGGTGGCGACCTCCCAGCGCGAGCCGACGAAGTCCGCGCCCTTGTAGATCACGTCCTTGATGCGGCCGTGGAGCTGGCCCTTCTCGGACCACTGCTCCTCGAGCTTGAGCCAGGTGACCTGGCCCTTGTAGACGCGCTTGAGGTAGACGCCGAGCAGCTGGACGTTTTCGTGCAGGTTGCCCTTGCGGTCGAGCTCGTGCAGCGGGTGATCGCCGAGCGCGTTGGTGTTGAGCAGCACGCCCCCGGTGCCGAAGCCGCCCGGCCGGAACTCGAGCTCGCCTTCGGCGCCGAACTCGCTGTCAATGGCCTCGTCACAGGCAGAAGCGGCCGAAAGGGACAGGGCGAGGGCGAGGAAGAGGGGAGTGCGGGACATCATGGGCTCCGGTTCGGGCGTCGCTTTCGCGATTTCCTTACAAGTGAGCGGGGCCCCGCGAACAATTGCGCCGGCCGACAATTTTTCCCCTGCCGGCCACAGGCCGATGTCGTGCGCCAGCGCTTGCGGACGCGGCGAAACTGGCGATCCGCCCGGACCTGACGGGCCACTCACGGTGGGGTATGATGTTGACGCCGATGCCTGACGATCAGCAGCTCCTCGAGTCCTGGCGCCGAGGTGATGAGGACGCCGGCGAGCAGCTCTTCGAGCACTACTACGAGGGGCTCGCTCGCTTCTTCCGCTCGAAGGCCGGAGACGGCGCCGCGGACCTCATCCAGCGCACGTTCCTGATCTTGCTGGAAACAAAGTCGCGGATGCGCGAAGGCACCAGCTTCCACTGCTATCTGTACGGTATCGCGCGCAACGTGCTGTACGAGCATTACCGCGGCAAGCGGCGCGACGGCGAACGCTTCCAGCCCGACGAGAACTCGGTCGAGGACCTCGGCCCGACGCCGACGACCCTCATGGCGCAAGCGCAGGAGACCCGGCTGCTGCTGCAGGCGCTCCGGCACATCCCGCTCGAGTCGCAGCTCATCCTGGAGCTGTATTACTGGGAGCAGATGACGGCCAAGGAGATCGCCGACGTGCTCGAGGTCCCCGAGGGCACCGCCCGCACGCGGATCCGCCGGGCCAAGCAGCTGCTCGAGGCCCAGCTCGCCGCGCTCGCCGACACCCCTCAGCTCTTGCAAAGCACGGTGACCGACCTCGACAGCTGGGCTCAGCATCTGCGCACCGCCCTCAAGCCTCGCTAGGCAGTATCATCGGGGGCGGCGCCGTCGGGCTCCCGAGCTCGCGCCCGTTTCGGCCCTGAGCGCCGTTTTGCTCGCGCTCGTACGTCCGGCGCAATTGCCGGGCGGCCGGCCGTCACTGAAACGGGGAGATGGTCCCGCTCCGCCGCGTCCCGCTCTTGACCGCCGACAAGGACATCAGCCTCGAGCAGACGGCCATCTCGGACGACGGGCACCTGTCTGCCCCGCCGGCCCGCTCGCGGGCGAGGATCGCGTTCGAGGAGACCCGCATCGGCCAGTCGACCGCCGGCGACGAGGCCGCGGGCTCGCGCCCGCCGGCCGACGACATCGGCCTGCTCGAGACGCACCACTCGGAGTCGCCGCGCGGCGACAAGCCGATGCCGCGCCTGGCCGACAGCGGCGACGAGCTGCGGATGAAGGCCCTGATCAAGGGCAAGCTGTTCCGCGGCCGCAGCGCGCCGATCAAGATCGGCCGCTTCACCGTGCTCGATCGCCTCGGCGAGGGCGGCATGGGCGTCGTCTACACCGCCTACGACGACAAGCTCGACCGCAAGGTCGCCGTCAAGGTCCTGCGCGGCGAGGCCACCCGCGAGGACGACACCAGCCGCCAGCGACTGATGCGCGAGGCCCAGGCGATGGCCCGCCTGTCTCACCCCAACATCGTCACCGTCCACGAGGTCGGCGACTACGAGGACCAGGTGTTCGTGGCGATGGAATTCGTCCGCGGCATGAGCCTCGACGCGTGGATGCGCCGGCGCGAGCGCTCGTGGCGCGAGGTCCTCGCGGTGTTCGTGCAGGCGGGCCGCGGCCTGCAGGCGGCGCACGCGGCCGGCATCATCCACCGCGACTTCAAGCCGCACAACGTGCTGGTCGGCGACGACGGCGCGGTCAAGGTCCTCGACTTCGGCCTCGCCCGCGCCGCCGGGTACGCCGACAGCGACGAGCTGGCGATCACGGCGAAGCGCAGCGAGTCGGCCGGGCACGCGCTGATGGTGCCGCTGACGCAGACCGGCGCGATCATGGGGACGCCGGCGTACATGGCCCCGGAGCAGCACGAGGGCCGGCCGGCCAGCGCCGCCAGCGATCAGTTCGCGTTCTGCATCTCGCTGTACGAGGGCGTGTACAAGCGCCACCCGTTCTCGACCGACTCGCTGGCGAGCCTGATCGGCGACGCGATCCTCGGCCGCGTCGCGCCGCCGCCGGCGGGCGCGAAGGTGCCGGCGCGGATCTTCCGGGCCCTGCAGCGCGGGCTGTCGGTCGCCGTCGACCGCCGCTTCGCGTCGATGGCCGAGCTGCTGGCCGAGCTCGAGCGCGACCCCGAGGCCCGGCGCCGGCGCCTGTTCGCCTCGACCGCGTTCGCCGGGTTCGTCGGCGTCGCCGGCTTCGGCGCGGCCGCGCTGCAGCAGCCGGCAGCGGCGGCGCCGATCTGCAGCGGCGCCGCCGACGAGCTCGCCGCCGTGTGGAGCGGCGAGCGCAGCGAGGCTGTCCGTTCGGCCATGTCGGCGACCGGCGTGCCGTACGCCGCCGACACCTGGTCCAAAGTACAGCCGCAGCTCGAGGCCTACGCGAGCGCGTGGATCGCCATGCGCGGCGAGGCGTGTGCGACCCACGCCTCGGGCCACCAGTCGGACCACCTGTTCGACCTCCGCACCGCCTGCCTCGACCAGCGCCGCGCCGGCTTCGCCGGCCTGGTCGACACGCTGGCCTCGGCCGACGCCGAGGTGATGGAGAAGGCGATGCAGGCGGTGTCGACCCTGCCGCCGATCGAGCGCTGCGGCGACGTCGCGGCGCTGACCGCCGACGTCGTGCCCCCCGACGACGCGCGCGCGCGCGTGCGGGTGCAGGCGGTGCGCGAGACGCTGGCGCGCGCGGCCGTGCAGGAGCACGCGGGCCGCTACCACGCCGGGCTGGCGACGATCGCGGCCGTGTCCGAGGAGGCGCAGGCGATCGACTACCCGCCGCTGCGCGGCGAGCTGATGCTGCGCGAGGGCAGCTTGCAGATGGAGGCCGGCGACTTCTCGGCCGCCGACGCGTCGTTCGGCCAGGCGCTGTGGACGGCGCTCGCCGCCGACGACGCCCGCACCGCCGCGCAGGCGGCGTCGAAGCGGATGTTCCTCCGCGCCGCCCGCATGAACCAGCCGGCCGAGGCGCTGCGGGACCTCGAGCTGGCGCAGGCGCTGCACGTCCGCGTCCGCGACGACGTCGAGCTGTCCGCCGAGTTCGAGAACAACCTCGGCGCGGTATACATGATGGCCGGCGACTACGCGGCCGCGCGCCAGCACATGCTCGCGGCCGTCGCCGCGCGCACGGCGGCAGGCCGCCACGACACGGTGCTCAACGCGTACACGTACAATAACCTCGGCTTCCTCGCGGCGTTCCTCGGCAACGCGACCGACGCCGCGAACTACTACGGCAGCGCGCTGCCGCTCGGCGAGCGCCTCCTCGGGCCCGGACATCCGACCGTGCACGTCGTGCGCGGCAACCTGGGGGCCGCTCTCCAGCTGAAGAACCACCTGTCCGAAGGTACATCTTTGCTGCAGGCCACCGTCGCCGCGCTCGGCGAGGCGCAGGCGACCGCCACGCCGCCGTACGCGGCGGCGCGCACCCGGCTCGGGTTCATCGCCCTGAAGCTCCGCGACCTGCCGCGCGCGCACGCCGAGCTCACGGCGGGCCGCGCCGCCTTCACGGCCATCGACCCCGACGAGACCAGCGCGCGCGAGGCGATCTACGGCCTCGGCGACGAGGCCGCGGCGAGGGCCTCGTTCGCTGACGCGCAAGCGATCTACGAGGGCATCGTCGACCGCGTCGAGCGCCGCTTCGGCGCCGACCACCCCGAGGCCTTGCTCGCCCGCATGCGCTTCGGCGAGATGTGGCTGGAGTACGCCGACCGCCCGCTCGCGGCGCTGCCGCAGTTCGACCGCGTCGCCGCCACGTGCAGCGACGCGGCGCCCGAGACCGCGGTGCTGTGCGGCGACGCGGCGCGGATGACCGCCGACGCCAAGCTGCGCCTCGGCCTCGTCGCCGAGGCGAGCGATCCGCTGCAGCGAGCGCTCGCGCTGTACGAGCGCATCCAGGGCGAGTCGAGCCCGGAGATCGTGGCGACGCTGCGGCTGCTCGGCGAGGCGGCGCTGGCCCAGGGCCGCCGCGACGAGGCCGTCTCCCACCTGCGCCGCGCCGCCGCGCTCGCGCTCGCCGACTTCGACCCCGACCACCCCGACCTCGCCAGGACGCAGTTCAGCCTGGCGAAGGCGCTCGCCGCCGACCCTGCCGCCGCCGCCGAGGCGCGCGCGCTGGCCGACGCGGCGCTCGCCATCTACAAGGGCCGCGGCGAGGCGTTCGCGCCCGAGATCCGCGCGATCGAGGGCTGGCAGTCGACCCACTCGCCCTGACCGGAAGGACAGGTCATGCGCCACGGTGCGAGCGGCGACCCGTGGCCCGCTCCGGCCTGTGCGGTCCATCGAGCCGCGGCCCGATCTCGGTGAAACTTCGATGCAGCGAGCGCGCGAGGGCGACCCGGGCCGTTGGCGTCGAGCAGGAAGATCCTGTCCCGAAGGGCATGTCGAAGCTCCTCCCGTGGGCCCTCGGCTTGCCCGCCGAGCGCGCCCTCCTGCGGCGACGAGCGAGGCTGACGGCCGGACGTGACATGTTCGGAAGGAAATGTCACACCCCACGGCCCTGCGACCCCGCTCGCAAGCGTCGCCGCTCGACGTCCTGGCTCTGGACGTCGACAGCCGATCGGGCAGCGGCCGAGGCGGCGGAGGCTTCAGGCCCACCGCGCGTGAGCGCGGCGGGCCTCGCGGTCACACGCGACCGAGCGCGGCGAGCAGCTGCTTGCCGAGCTTCTTGTCGGTCATGTAGATGTAGGCGATCCGGCCGGCCAGGCTCGACAGGGTCTCGCCTTCCTTGAGCGGCTTGCCGTGGGCCAGGTTGTGGACGGCGGCCCGGACCTCGCGCTTGAACTCGCGGGTCACGCGGGGGCCCTGCTTGCCGTTGACGACCAGACCGGTGACCTGCTGGCGGCCGCCGGAGCGGTGGACGCGGGTCTTGTCGGGGTGGACCGTAAAACCCTCGGCGGCGGCGATGATCGAGATCCCGCCGAGCAGGCCGCCGACGCCCGGCTTGCCCTTGTGGTCACTCGGCAGGCTGAACGTCAGGTCGTCGGCGTAGCGGGTGTAACGCCAGCCGAGCTTCTTCGCCAGGCCTTGCAGGCGCCGGTCGAGGCGGAGGCACAGCGTGTTCGTGATCGCCGGGCTGGTCGGGGCGCCCTGCGGCAGGCAACGTGGCCCCAAGGACAGGTAGTAGGTCTTGCCCTCGACCTCGGCGACGTGGCGCGGCGCCTCGGTGCACAGCAGCGCCAGCAGGGTCGCGATCTGCTCGCGGTAGCCGGCCTTGCGGAACACCCCCTTGACCCGCGGCAGCGTCACCGTGGGGAAGAAGTCCTTGAGGTCGACCTTCAGCAGGATCTGCGAGTCGCGGTGAACCGCCGCGTTGGTCGCGGTCGAGCGCCCGTGCAAAAAGCCGTGGGCCGCGCCGTGGACCGGCAGGCGCTCGACCACCTCGCGCAAGATCCACCGCTGGGCCGCCTTGAGCTTGCGGTGCGGGGCCCAGATCGCGCGCTTCGTGCCGTCGCGCTTGGGGATCTCGAAGCGGTAGTAGTTGAGCTTCGTGGCCGCGTCGCGGTGGTACGCGAGGCGGCGCAGCTCGGCGATGCTGACCCCGAGCGCCTCGGCCAGCTCCTTCGGCTTGTCGAGCTTCGGCAGCTCGTTCTCCGCCTGGCGCTCCTCGGCGCCCGGCAGGTCCCACTTGTCGTGGTCGAGCTGGTCGTTCCAGAACACGCCCTCGCCGAGGTGGACCAGGTGCGCGGCCTTGTAGGCGAGCCACGCCTCCTTGGCCAGGCGGCGCTTCTCGGCCGCCTCCTCCTTGAGCGACTTCTTGTAGCGCTCGAGCTCGGCCTTGCTCATGCTGTCGGTCGGCTTGCGCTCGACCAGATAGCCCTTCTCCTTGAGCTGGGCCTCGATGTACTTGTCGCGGCCGCCGGCGGACTCGACGGCGCGCCAGGTCTCGAGCATGCGGCTGTAATCAATGCGGTTGGTGGTCGCCATGATGGTCTACCCCGCGCTCCCGTCGAGAAACCCGCGCGCCTCGAGGTCGTCGACGCGCTCGAAGAAGGCCGCTCGCGCCTCGGCGACCGAGCCGAACACGAAGCTCTGGACCCGCAGCTTCGACCCGCGCGGGCCCCAGCGGATCCGCAGGCGCTGGCGGTCGAGCGAGAGCTGCACGATCTCCTCCGACTCGCCCGTCGCCCCCGTCGCCACCGGCAAGCGGCGCGCGTAGGTCCGCGTCTCGAGCGTGATCGTCCCGCGCTCGGCCCCGCGGGCCTGGCGGCGGCGCTCCTCCTCCTGCGCCTGGGCGATCCGCAGCGCGATCAGGTGGGCGCACGGGCCCTCCTTCAGCTTGTGCTTGCGGTAGAACGCGCAGGTGCACTCGGCCCCGCGCACGCGGCCGTCGTCGTCGAGCGTCAGCTGCGGGCGGTAGTCGCGGCGGTCGGCGGTGACGGTGACCTTGCCGGTCAGCTCGAGGCCGACGCCGTAGATCCGGTTCTCGCTGGCGATCTTGACCGCGCCCTTGGCCACGAGGTCGTGCGCCACCTTCTCGCGGGCGTTGCGGTAGACCAGGCGGCCGAGGTCGATCGCGCCGCCGAGCAGCGGGCGGAGACGGTAGCGGTCCTGGGACAGGTCGTACATCACCTGGCCGTGCTGGCAGGCCTTCTGCAGCGCCGCGCGCACGTCGGCGATCGGCTTTTTGGTCGCCGTCGCCAGCTCCTCCGCGGTCGCGACCCACACCTCGCCGAGCTGCTTCAGCACCGCCGACAGCGTCGCCGCGGCCTCGTCGCCGCGGTCGCGCGGCAGCAGCTGGTCGAAGCCGACCGCCTGCGACCAGTTGGCCGAGGTGAAGCCCGACAGCCCGAGCGTGAAGGTGACCGGGCCGGCGCGCAGCACGTAGAAGCTGGGCAGGCCCGAGCCGAGCAGGTGGATGTCGACGGTCTCGACGAACGGCAGCAGGCGGCGGAGCAGGCCGAGGCGGCGGCGGCCCCAGATCCGCACCAGCGCCGGCTGGCGGCCGGTGAACGGCCCCGCGCTGGTGGCGATGACCAGCTCCCACGGCTCGAGCACCAGCCGCGGCGGCTCGCCGGGCACCAGCTCGACGCGGACGCCGCGGCCGCCCTGCTTCTTGTCGGCGTTGAGCCGCAGGTGGCGCAGCACGTTGTAGAGGTCGATCGCCGCGATCCGCACCGCCGTGGTCGGCAGGGTCGCGGCGGCTTGCACCTGCAAGAACCCGCGCAGCCAGCTGTCGGGCAGCTGGATCGACTTCTCGATCACCGGCGGGCGGGCGGCGTCGCTGGCGACGCTGACGGCGTCGGTGCCGATCGTCAGCTTCGTCTCGCGGTAGCTGCGGATCCGCTGCACCCCGTCGAACAGCGCCTTGCTGAAGTCGATGTTGGTGGTGCCGTGCTGCAGATCGCCGCTGCGCTCGACCGCCGACCAGTCGATCGCCATCTGCGCGTAGGCGCCCTCGTCCTTGGAGAACACCTCGAACAGCAGCTTGTCGGGGTGGACGGTGACGACCGGGTCGAGCACCACCCACGCCGACGGGTCGTTGCGCGCCAGCCAGTCGAAGTAGGCCTGCTGGGCCTGCCACGCGCTCTGCCCGGCGGTCTGCTTCTTCAGCCGCATGTAGGCGAGGTACGCGGTCCTGTCCTTCGGGACATAGCGGAAGTCCGAGCTGACGACCTCGTACAGCGCCGACAACGCCTCGCGCACCAGCAGCGGCTGCTTGAGCGCGCCCTCGGCCCGCACCGGCGGGCGCTCGGTGTTGGCGAAGATCTGCAGCTTCGACGAGCGCTCGCCGGCCTCGAGCTGGCTGGCGCCGGCGTAGCCGAGGCGGACCGGCGTCCGCGGGTCGGTGAGCTGCTCCTCGGGCTTGCTCGACTCCGGTTCCTTGGTTTCCTCGCTCACAGCGACACCTCCCAGCGGCTACGGCGTACCTTCGGCGACGCGGCGGCGGCCTTGATCCGCTTCGCGCGCCGGAGCGCGCGCCAGGCCGCCTTGCGCAGCTCCTCGTCTTCCTGCTCGTCGGCCCCGACCTGGCTGAGCGCCTTGAACGCGGCGTCGTCGCCGATCTGGCCCAGCGCCTCGACCAGGCCGAGGCGGGCCGTCTCGCTGGCGGTCTTGTCGGCCAGCGCCTGGGCCAGGCCTCGCACGTCGCCGAGCTCGACCAGCCGGGTCAGGACCACGCCCTGGCGGTGCACGTCGCCGGCGGCGCCGCGCAGCGCGGGCTGGGCCTTGTCTGCTCCTTGGGACAGCAGCCGCGCCAGCGGGTCGGCGTCGTCGAGGACCGTCGCCGCCAGCGGGGCGACGTCGCCCTTGCGCTGGCCGAGGCCCGCGGCGGCCAGCGTGCGCAGCTCGCCGTCGCTGCCGCCGAGCACCGCCTTGAGCGCCGTCTCGCCGGCGGCGCCACCTGCCCCTGCGGCCAGCTCGATGACCGCCTGGCGGCGGATCTTGCGGCCGTGCGCGGCGTGGGCGGTGCCGTCGGCCGCGAGCGAGACCGCGGCGACCAGCTCGTCGCCGCCGACGTCGAGGCGGGCGCAGGCCCACAGCAGCGCGAGGTACGGGCCCTCGAGCTCGCCGAGGCGGTGCGACTCGCCGTGGACCAGGCGCCGGTACTCCGCCAGCCAGGCCTCGCGGTAGGCCTTCGTCGCGGCGACCAGCGCGTCCTTGTGCTTGGCCGCCTTGGCGCCGGCGCGGCCGATCACCTGGGCCGCGACCATCGCCGTGCGCGGGTGCGCCAGCGACAGGTGCGGCGCCGCGGCGTCGATCGGCAGCGGGTCGCGGCCGGTCAGGATCTGCACCAGCGGCGCCATGTAGAGGTCCTGGCGGCGCAGCTGCGGCAGCAGCGAGAACAGCCGGACCACGTCGCCGCGGTCGCGCAGGCGATTCAGCAGCTCGCGCTCGAGCGGGGCGTGGTAGCTCAGCACCATCGCGTAGTCGGGCTCGAGCGAGTCGGGCCCGTGTTGCTTGCGCAGGCTGAAGGCCAGCGCCTGGGCGACGGCGCTGAACCGCTCCTCGCCGAGCCGCGCGGTCAGGAGGTCCGCGGTGGTCGGGTCGGCGCAGTGCTCGAGCAGCGCGGCGACGGTCTGGCGCACGCTTGGGTCCGGGTCCTCGACGCGGCCGCGGATCAGGTCCCAGGCCTCCCGGGTGCCGAAGTAGCGCAAGCCGATCAGGGCCCGGCGGGCGACACCACCTGACCCTTTGGCCAGGCGCGTGAGGATCCCGAAGATCCGCTGCGGCTGGCCCGGCTGGGCCTCGGCGGCCTTGCCCATGTGCCCGAGCGCCTCGGCGGCCTCCTCCTGCAGCGCGTGGCCCTCGTCGGACACGAGCCGCAGCAGGGTGTCGAGCGCGCGGATGTCGGCCAGGGCCCCGAGCGCCCGCACCGCCCGCTTGCGCAGGTCGAGGTCGGGCTGCAGGTCGACGCTGGTGAGCAGCACGCTGCTGCCCTCGCCGCGGCCGCCGAGCGCGAGGCCCTCGGCGGCGAGGAAGGCCACCGTCGGGTCGCTCGACTTGAGCGCCGCCAGCAGCGGCTCGGCCGGGCCCTGCCGCTTGCGCAGGCGCCAGCCGATCGCCTCGGTCGCGCGGCTGGCGATCTCCGGCTTCGGGTAGGTCCACAGCGGCGCGAGGCTGGCGTCGACCTCCTTGCCGCGGGCCCAGCGGAGCCCCGGCAGGACCGTCTGCAGCGTGCGGTCGTCGGACAGCCGGCGCGCGGCCTCGGCGATCTGGACCAGCACCGCGTCGTGACGCGGGAACTGCTTCGACTCCCAGTCGGCGACCCGCGGGCCCGCGCTCACGTCGTCGTCGTCGTCGTCGTCGCTGCTGAGGTCGTCGTCGTCGTCGTCGTCGTCGTCGAAATCATCGTCGTCGTCGAAGTCGTCGTCGTCGTCGAGGCCGGCGTCGCGGAGGGACGACGGGCTCTGCGGGCCGGCGTCCTCCGGATCTTCGATGCGCTGGTCGTACCCGGAGATCACGAGCAGCGACCCGAAGGCGGCGGCGCGGCGCTTGGGGTTGTCGACGTAGGCGAGGATCCGCGGGACCTCGGCGACCTGGCGGAAGCCGGCGGCCGCCTGCAGCAGGTTGTCGACGCGGGCGGTGCCGGCCGGGTCGCGGTCGATGCGGTCGAGGAACGCCTGCGCCGCGCGCCCGTCCCCGAGCCGCTGCAGCGCGCGGATCGCCTCGCTCTGCTCGTTGGCCTGGTCGGAGCGCAGCATCTCGACCAGCACGTCGAACGCGGCCGCGTCCTTGTGGGTGGCGAGCTGCAGCGCCGCGGCGAAGCGGACCGCGCGGTACTTCGAGGTCAGCGCGCCGCGCAGCGCCTGGGCCGCGGCGCCCTTGCCGTCCGGCTCGTAGTTGGTCGCCAGGCCGTGGACCGCGGCCAGCCGCAGCTTCTCGGCGCGGGCCGCGAGCGACAGGGTGTGCACGAACACCCACGCGTCGCGCCTGGCCGTCTGGCCAGCCTCGGTCTCGGCCTCGGGCGAGCCGGGGCGGACCCCGCTCTTCTTCTCGGCGAGCAGCTTGGCGGCCTCCTGCTCGAGGCCGTCGTCGCGCTGCAGCAGCGTCTCCTCGAGGACCTTGAGCCCGGCCGCGGCGCCGCCCTCCTGCGACAGCAGGCCGAGGCCCCACGAGCCGGTGTCGCTCTGGCCGGTGGCCAGCGCCTCGGCGGCGAGGGTGGTGTTGTCGACGCCGAGCGCCTTGAGGCCGTCGAACGCCTGGCGGCGGATCGAGCCCTGGGCGTCGCCGAGCGCCGGGACCAGCACCGAGATGGCCGCGGCGACGTGTTCCGGAGAACCTGGCTTTTGCGACTTGTGACCGGCCAGCGCCAGCACCCGCGAGAGCGCGGTCTGGCGGATCCGCGTCTCCGCCGGGCCGCCGGGCAGGCGCGACAGCGCCGCGTAGGCGCCGAACACGATCTGCCGCAGCTCCTCCGGCGCGTAGGCCAGCTTGGCCGCGCCCTTCTGGCTCGCCTGCTGCTTGGCCGCCGCCAGCGCGCGGTGGAACCGCTTGCTGAACACGGCCCACAGGCGGTCGAGCGTCTCCTGCTTGTCCTCCTGCAGCGCCTCGAGCAGCCGCGCGGCGCGGACCTTGAGCTGCGGGTTCGCGCGGCTGTCGCCGAAGGTCGCCAGCTCGGCCAGCGCGCGCACGTTGGCCTCGGGGAAGGTCCACTTGGCTCGGCCCTCGCCGCGGTCGTTGAACAGGTCGGTGACGAACCTCGAGAACGCGGCGTCGTCGCCGAAGCTCTCGAGCGCCTGGGCGGCGAGCAGGCGCACGCGCGGGTGGGCCGACGACAGCGCGGCGAGGCAGCGGTCGGGCACGCCGTCGCCCTCGACCATCTCGCGCATCATCAGGAGCAGCAGCGCGCGGCTCTGGATCTTCTCGTCGCCGGAGTCGAGGAACGAGACCAGCAGGTCCTCGTTGCCGAGCGCCAGCGCGGCCAAGAGCGCCTGCGCCGGCGGCGGCGCGGCCTTGCCGGGGGTGAAGATCAGCGACGCGCCCGCCGGGTCGCCGATGAACGCCAGGCCGAGCGCGGCCTCGCTCTGGACCGCGGGGTCCGAGTGCTGCAGCGCGGCCTGCAGCGCGAACACGGCGTTGGCGTTGTCGGGCCGGGCCATCCACGACAGCGCGGTCGCGGCGGCGCGGCGGATCTGGCCCTCCTTGTGCTGCAGCAGCGGCAGCACCGCGTGGCTCGGCGTCGGGTCGCCGAGCTCGGCCAGGCCGCCGAGCGCCCGCACCACCCGGTCGAGCCACTTGGCCCGCAGCGCCGGCACCTCCGGCTCGGGCGCCTCGACCATCGCCTGCAGCGGCGCGCGCACCGAGCTGTCCCCGTGGACAGCCAGCGCGCAGGCGGCCCGCACGACGACGTCGGGGTACTTGCTGGTCAGCGCGGCCGGCAGCGCCTCCTCGCCCTCGCCGGTCAAGAGCGCGTCGACGGCGAGCTGGCGCACCGCCTCCTCGTCGTCGTCGATCGCCTTGACCAGCAGCTCGTGGGTGCCGGGCGCCTTGCGCTTGGCCAGCACCTTGACCGCCTCGACGCGCAGGTCGATCCACCGCCCGGCGAGCGCGACCGACAGCGGCTCGGCGCCGATGCCCTTGGTCCGCTTGAGCGCGAACTCGAAGGCGTCCTTGCGCAGGCTCGGGTCGGCGTCGCCCAGGAGCTCGAGCAGCAGCGGCCAGGCCCACGACTGGGAGATCTGGCCCATCACCTCGTTGAGCACCTCGCGGCGCACGTCGGCGTGGATGCTCTTGAGGACGAAGCGCAGGCTGCCCGCCCCGCCGCCGCCGACCTCGAGGCTGAGGGCGGCCTTGAAGGCCTCGCTGCGGACCGTCTTGCCGGCGTCGCCCAGCGCCCGCTCGAGCAGCGCGATCGCCTTCGGGTCCTCCTTCGTCTTGCCGGCCTTCTTGATCTGCTTGATCAGCAGGTCGAGGCCGCGCCGGCGCACGTCCTCGTGCTCGGCGAACAGGCCGGCCTCGGCGACCGCGAGCGGGCCGCCGTCCTCCAGCCCGGCGAGCGCGGTGAAGGCCGCGTCGCGCACGCTGGCGTCGCCGTCGCGCAGCATCAGCCGCAGCCGCGCCCCGCCGCGCGGGTCCCCCAGCTCGGCCAGCGCCTTGCAGGTGTCGACCCGCACCGACGGCGTGCTCTCGCGGGACAGCTGCAGCAGCGTGCCGAGGGCCCGCGGGTCCTGCAGCGACGCCAGCGCGGCCGCGCCGGCCAGGCAGGTGTCGAGCGCGCGGCTCGCCATCGCCTCGAGCAGCGGCCGCTTGTCGGCCTCGTCGAGCTCGGACAGCGCGACCGGCTTCGGCTTCGGCAGCTCGTCCTCGACCTTGCCCTTGGAACCTGTCCCTTGCGACTTGTCCGAACGGCCAGCCGCGGCCTCGGCGGCGGCCGCCTTGACCTCGTCGACCGGCGAGCGCGCGGTCTCGATGTCGTGGAGCTGGCGGTGCAGCTGCTTGTCGCGGTAGCGCAGCGCGGCGGCCAGCTTGGGCCGGGCCAGCAGCGAGATCAGGAACGCCGCCTGGCGCACGCCCGGGTCGGTGTCGGCGGAGAAGCGGCGCAGCGCCGCCTGCACCTCCGGCAGCCCGAGCATGCCGCGCTGGAAGAAGCGGATCAGCGCGGTGCGGCGGATGTCGGCCTGGCTGGCGCGCAGGGCGATCAGCTCGGCCTCGGGCGAGTCGGCCGCGTGCAGGTCCTCGAGCGCGGCCAGGGCGGCGACGCGGACCTCGCGGGGCTGGCCCGACAGCGCCGAGACCAGGCGCGTGAACGCGAGGTCGTCCTTGCGCGCGAGCCCGGTCAGCGCGGTGATCGCCGCGGTGCCGATGTCGCGCTTGCCGACGGCCAGCGCGAGGTCGAAGATCCGCAGCGAGTCGGCGCCCTCGAGCTTGAGCAGACCATGGAGCGCGGCCAGGCGGACGGCGTCCTCGCCGGCGCGCAGCAGCGGCTCGAGCAGCTTGATCGCCCGCGGGCTGCCCGACGCGCCGAGCAGCTCGGTCGCCAGCACCTTGAGGCCGTGGTCGTCGTCGTTCGAGACCCGCTGCGCCAGCGTCTCGAGCGACTTGGCGTCGTTCCAGCCGGCCAGGGCGCGCAGCGCCGCCTCGCGCAGCTTGGGGTCGCGGCGCTTGAGCTCGTACTCGGCCCACTGGTGGGCGCCGTAGTAGACCAGCTCGCGGTCGCCGAGCTTGCCCTCGGCGTCGAGCGGGAACAGCCGCAGCGTGTTGTCGATGCACGCGGCGACCAGGTGGTCCTTGCCCTTGTACTGGCCGAGCGCGAGCGCGACGACCTTGGCCAGGCCCTCCTTCTGCGCCGCCGGCTTGCGCTGGCCGGCGCCGCGGACCCACGCCTTGATCTGCGAGTCGAGGCCGGAGGTGTAGAAGCGGTCGCCGCTGCCGTTGACGATCGCGGTCGTCTTGTCGCCGTGGCCGTTCTTGCCCGAGCGGTCCTCGGGGTCGAGGTCGCCGCGCACGTGGGTGAGCAGCAGCTTGTGGTCGACCGCGGCCGACATCACCCGCAGCTCGTCGGGCTCGAAGCACAGCGCCGTGACCGCGCCCTCGTGCAGCTTCTTCGACTCGCCGGCGTAGAACGCCTCCTTGTTCTCGCAGTCGAACACGCTGAGCGTGCCGCGGTCGCTGCCGACCACCAGCCACGTGCCCGACGGGTCGGAGGCGATCGTCGTCGCGAACTCGGCGAGCTCGAGGCGCTGCAGCTCCTTGCCGTCCTTCTTGGCGAGGATCACGAGCTGCTTGCCGGCGACCACCGCGAGGCGGCCGTTCGCGGCCGGGGCGAGCGCGACCGGCGGCGGGTCGAACACCGGCCCGAGCGGCCTCGGCTCGCCCTTCTCGAGCCCGGCCTTGTAGACCTGGCCGTCGCTGCCGGCGACGAACACGTGGCCGTCGTCCGCCGCGAGCGCGACGCCGCCGGCCGGCAGGTCGCCGACCACCAGCTCGCCGGTGTCGAGGTTGAGCCGGTACAGCGCCGTCGCCTGGCCCTCGGGGTGGACCGCGGCGATCAGCAGCTGGACGCCGTGGGCGAGGATCGCCTTGAGGTCGCCGCGGATCTGCGTGTACTTGTCGTTCGTGAAGCGGTCGGTGACGGGCGTCGACATCAGGCGGCCTCCGGCGAGAGCTTGAGGTCAGGGTGAGCGGCGCCGACGCGGGCGAGGGCGACCATGCAGGCCGCGCGCTCGCTGGCGCCGCGCGAGCCCATGAATTCGACCAGCACCGGCCCGGCCAGCGCCGCGAACGCGGCGTCGGCCTCGGCCAAATCGCGCATCGCCTCGACCAGCGCCAGCTTGGCCTTGCGCGCCGGCAGCGGCCGCAGCTTCCTGGCCTTCGGGGCATGTTCGACCGGCGCGGCCACCACGTCCTCGGCGTCGGCCTGCTTGGCCTCCGCGCTCGGCTTGGTCGGCGGGATCGTGAACAGGAGGCGGCGCATGAAGTCGCGCAGCGCCTCGCCCGGGGCCGGCAGCCCGGCCGGCCGCGCCGGCGCGCCCGGACCCTCGGGCGGCTCGATCTCCGCCTTCTTGGTCGTCGGCTTCGGCCCCGGCGCGGCCTTCTGCGCCTCGGGCCGCGGCGCCGGCTTCCAGCCGTCGGTGATCCCGCGATCCCTATAGAGGTGCCAGATCGTCCGCACCACGAAGGCGACGACGTGGCGGTCGGGGCTCTCGCTCAGGCGGAACAGCTCCTCGGGGATCGCCAGGCGAGCGTCGCGGCGGACCAGGCCCATGCCGATCGCCCGCACCTCGGGGACCAGCGACTCGCAGAACGGGTAGACCGCGGCCGGCGTCAGCGTGGTCGGGTCGATGCGGAAGCGCTTGTTGTCGGCGTTGTCCTCGGCGAAGAGGGCCTTGGCGATGAACTCGCGCACCTCCGAGTACGGCGACTCGACCACGCCGAGCAGCTCGGACAGCGGCGGCGACCAGCGGGCCAGCTCCCAGCGCGCGAGGTCGAGGCCGAACTGGCGCACCGGCGCGCGGCTGTCGGTCAGCAGCGGCTTGACGCGGGCCCACGACAGGAACTCGCCGGGGATCTCCGCGCCCGGATCGACCGGGCGATCGGTGAGCGCGAGGCTGATGTCGGGGTGGTGGCGGCGGATGTACTGGCGGGCGAAGTCGGCCTGCGGCGCGTCGGCCGGGCCGGGGCCGGTGGCCATCTCCCACAGCCGCTCGCAGCCGGCCTGCACCGAGTCGCCGCTGAAGCTGCGCTGCTCGCCGGCCAGCATCTGCAGGAACGCGGTCTCGGAGATGATCTTGATCGGCGCGCCCTTCTCGACCAGCTTCTCGGCCGCGACCTGCTTGCTGCCCTTGCGGCCCTGGCCGTACAGCGGCGAGCCGTCGTCGCCGATCACCAGGTAGTCGAGCTTGGCCGTCACGCTGCCGGCGTTCTTGCCCTTGGCCGCGGTGACCTTCTCCTCGGCGTCGTCGCGCTTCATCGTCGCCAGCTTGCCGGTGAAGAGGAAGGTCTTGCCGCCGAGGTCGATCGCCTTGGCCGCGCCCTTCGCGGCCTCGGCCTTCGGCGCCTCCTCCTGCTTCGGCGCGAAGTCGGCGGGCACCAGCGCCTTCGTCATGTATTCGAGGGCGAAGTTGCGGTACTGCGGCTCGGGCCGCAGCGCGAGCTGCATCAGCCAGTCGAACCCGAGCTGGCTCGGCCGGAACCGGCGCACGTCGCTGAGGAAGCCGAGCGCGGTGGCGGCGAGGCCCTCCTCGAACTTGAGCTCGCGGGCCCACGGGCGGCCGCTGGCGATGAGCCCGGCGATCCACTTGTCCTCGGCCCAGGTCGGCTGGAACGCGACCGCGCGCCAGAAGCCCGCGTCGATGTCCTCGGCCTTGATCTTCTCCTCGGAGATCCACTTCAGCAGGGTCTGGCGCGCGTACGGGTGCAGGACCATGCGCGCGAGGAAGTCCTTGCCGAGCTCCTCGCCGGGGAAGCGTGACAGCGCGTCCAGGGCGAAGCCCGTCGCGTTGGCGGAGATCCGCGGGTCGTCGAGCAGGTCGCGGAAGTACTCGGCGCCGAGCGACTTGTAGCTGTGGATCTTCGGCAGCAGGTCGGAGGCGAACGCGAACACCTTCTGCCGGCTGTCGAGCAGGCGGTCGGTGAACCACGCCGGCGTCAGCTCGCGCGCGCTGAAGTGTTTCCTCAATGCGTTGACGGCGAGGTCGTGGCCGTGCTGCGTGCCGAGCAGGCGACCCCACGCGTCGAGGCCGATGTCCTTGCGCGGGTCACGGTCGCCGAGCAGGTCGGCGACCAGCTTGCGCACCTCGGCGTTGCTGTTGTTGGCCAGCAAGATCAGGCGGTCGAGCGCGAGGTCGCGGGCGTGGGTGCGGGCGTAGTTGGCCGCGTAGGCGCGGGCCGCGTCGGCGCGCGAGTCGAGCAGCTGCAGCACCGGCTCGTGCAGGCCGAGCTCGCGGAAGCTGCCCTGGTCGAACTTCGGCACGTTCTGCAGCAGCCAGATCACGAACTCGTCGACCGTCGCCGAGCCGACCGCGATCAGCCGGGCCGCCCACGGCGCCTCGACCTCGCGCAGGTTGGCGCGGAAGTCGGTCTTCAGCGCCTGCACCGCGAACTTGCGGACCTGCTCCGAGCGCGCCCGCTCGAGCAGCTGCAGCACCGGTCGCGGGGTCCGCCGCCACAGCTCGGCGAACGCCCGCTCGTTGAGCTGCAGCGCGCCCGAGCGGTACAGCTTGAAGTTGCGGCGCGTGTACTTCTTCGTCTCGTGGTGGAGGATGTGGTTGTAGACCCACGTGTTCTGCCACGTGGTGCTTTCCTCGTAGTGGCGCAGCACCGCCGCCGCCGCGTCGACGTAGGCCGGCGGCGCGGCCTCGCCGAGGCGCCGCAGGTACCGCCACGCCCGCCGCACCAGGTAGCCGAGCGTGTGCCGCGAAATCTCGCCGACCTTGCGCTGCTTGGTCGCGTAGGCGTGGTCGAAGCGGACCGCGAGCGCGCCGAGGATCTCGACGTCGCCCCTGGCCTCGGCCTCCTTGAAGATCTGCTTGAGCCCGCGCCACGGGCCCCAGCGCAGCGGCACCTTCTGGATCGCGTCGAGCAGCGCGGCCCGCTCGTAGGCGCCGTCGGACCGCTTCCACAGGTCGAGCAGCACCTCGTGCAGGCGCAGCCGCGGCGGCAGCGGCGTCTCGGCGTCCTTGGCCTCGAGCGCGCGCATGCTGTCGATGCGGTAGCGGGCCCGCTCCTGCGGCTTGGAGCGCGTGAACTTCCAGCTCGTCAGGTGCTGGGTGAAGGTCGCGTAGGTCAGCGCGCCTTCTCGCGGCGGCTTGTCCGGCCGCGGGTCGGCCGCGTTGGCGAGGCTCACGATCAAGGTGGACAGGTCCGGGTCCCGGCTGTCCCACGCGCGGCGGATATCATCGAGGCTGAGTTCGAGGGCCATCGCCTGCTCCCGAGAGAGGGAGTCGGAGCATGCCGCGAAGCGTCGAGCGCTTTCAACTGTCGCGGTCGCGCATCACCTGTCCATACGGACAGGTGATGCGCTCGATCCCGCGCCCCTCGATCGGGACTTTCCCTTCGAGGGCTGACTCGAGGGGCACCTCCTTGCAGGTACAGATCGCGCCGGGATCCTCCCTTCGGGCCGTGATAAAAGCGTTGACATGACGACCACCCGGACCTCGTGGACCCTCGCGCTCTCTCTCGCCACCCTCGTCGCCCTGCCGAGCTGCAAGAAGGAAGCGACCACGCCCCCCGACGGCTCCGGCGGCGGTGATGCGGCCGCCGATGGGGGCGGCGGCGGGAGCAACGACGGCGGCTCCGACGGCGCGGGCGAGGAGCCCCTGACCGCCGACTCGTTCGAGGAGGCGATGCAGGCCAAGCAGGGCGACGTCGCCGACTGCTTCGCCCAGGCCAAGGAGGCCAAGCCCGACCTCGCCGGCAAGCTCGCCATCGACGTCACCGTCGCCGGCGACGGCTCGGTCTCGGCCATCAAGTTCACCGACTCCAGCACGATCAAGGAGCCCAGCATCACCTCCTGCATCGAGGAGAAGGCCAAGGGCTGGAAGTTCAACAAGACCAGCGACGGCAGCCCGATGACCCTCGGCTACTCGCTCAACCTGTCGTGAGCGCGCGCGGCCCCGCGCGGCCGCGCCCCCTCCTTGATACCTGGCTTGAAGGACATGGACATGCGGACCCCGAACATCCGCGCAGCCCTGCTCGCCTGCGTCTCGCTCGCCTGCGGCCCGCAGACGAGCGAGACGACGCCCACGACCACCACCGGCGGCCGGTCGGCCCGTGCGCGCTCGAGCCGAAGGCCACCGAGTGCGACAACATGTTCGTCGGCTACCACTTCGAGCCGACGTCGATGACGTGCGAGTCGTTCGACTACGGCACGTGCGGCGGCGAGGCGGTGCCTTTCGAAGAGCTCGAGGGCTGCCTGGTCGAGTGCGGGGGCGCCCTGATCCATCAATTCGCGGCGCCGCTGCGCACCGCCTCGACCGTCGCCTCGGCGCCCGCGAGTTTGCCGACCAGGACGATCGCGCCGCAACGGCCGTCGAGCGTCGCCACCGCGCGCGCGAGCGCCTTCTCGACGCAGGCGTTGGCCGCCGGCGAGCCGCCGCTGGCCGCCACGTCGCGCGTCTCGCCGCCGGCGAAGGTCCAGGTCGCCGCGAACGCTTGGCCGGCCGGCGCGCACTTGTCGAGCGCGCGCCGCTGCTTCGCCAGCGACCCGGCGATGACGAGCGCGCCGAGCATCGGCATGCCTCCCGTCACATCGCACATCAGGTCGCGCAGCTCGAGCCCGTCGGCGGCGATCGACCCGACCGAGAGGTTCGCATCGGCGATGAACGCGGGACCCCTCGGCGCGCGCGCGGCCTTGGCCTGACAGCCCTGCGCATCACCGAGGGCGCACGCCTTGTCGATGAACGCGTTCGCCGCTGCGGGATCGACGGCGACGCCGAGCCCCTTGTCGTGCATCACCGCGGCGATCAGACAGCCGGCCGAGTTGCCGCGCTCGCACGCGCCGGTCGCCACGGCCAGCGCGCGCCCGGGGTCCTGTGCCGCGCCGCCGCTGCCGTTGAGCATGATCGTCGCCGCGCCCATGCAGGCCTCGGGATCACCCTGCTCGCACCGGGGCACCAGCCGCTCGACGCAGGCCGCACCGTCGCGCCACCCGTCGGGCCCGCGTTCGAGGGTCGCCGGGCTGCAGTCGGGCTCCTTCGTTGCGACCGGCTCGGGCTGCGTCGCCGACGCCGCGGGCGCGCTCGCCTCGGTCGTCGCGGCCTCACTCGGAGGAACCGGCGCGGCCGGCTCGGATCGACGGCAAGCGAGGGAGACGAGCAGCAACGACGCAGTGAACCACCGGAACGACTTCGACATGGGCGAGCGAGGCTACGCCACACGCGTACGCCCGGGAAGGGCCACCTGCGCTCCACGCAGCCCGCACGCCGTCGCTCGAGTGGATCTTCGAGATCGATGCGGTCGCGTCGCAAGTCCGATCGACGGGCGACATCACGCTCGCCGGCGGGACCTCGGTTCCGGAGGACGGGACGCGCGGCATCGGGGTCGAGACCGTGGGGCTCGGCGCGCGGATGCGCTGCGGTCAGCGCGATGAGCTGCCGCGGCACGCTCCCGTCGCGTGGCCGCCGGGGAGCGTGCCGACGCTCGACCCCGACGAGCTCGCCGAGGGCTCCACCCCGGCCGACAGTTTGTCCGATGGGACATGCGATGTCCGGCGCAGCCGTCATGCGCGGGCGGGCACGGCGAGCACGGCGAGCTCGCCCTTCTCCGAACCCACGGCCATGCGCGCGCCGGTGGGGTCGAAGGCGATCGCGGTGACGCGGCCCTTCTTGTCGAGCACCTTCTGGCTGGCCAGGAGCTCGCCGCCCGGATAGGCGAGCAGCACCACGTGGCCGTCGAGCTTGCCGATCGCCACGCGCGCGCCGTCGGGGTGGAAGGCGAAGGCCGTCACGCCCTTGCTCGCCTTCTCCAGCGCGGCGTGGGCGGGCTTGCCGTCGGCGAGCGCGTAGCTCTGCAGCGACTGCCCCTCGTCCGCCCACCCGCCGTGCCGGCACAGCGCGACCAGGTGCTCGCCAGCGGGATCGAAGCGCAGCTCGTCCATGGCTCCGCCGCTGTACGGGACGCCGAGCGGGTGCGCCTTCCAGAGCTTGCGTCCGCTGGCGACGTCGATCCAGCGGATCTCCTCGCCGCCGAAGTCGCCCCACAGGACGTGCCGGCCGTCGGGAGCCAGCAATGCCACCGGATAGGCCTTCGCTGGCGCTCCGCTGACGCGCGCGCGCTCGGGCCACGCCTCCGCGCCGGGCGGGCCGACCGTGCGCAGCGACACGTCGGTCCCCGTCGTCACCGCGAGGGTCGTGCCGCCCGCGTCGATGCTCGAGAGCGCGACGCTCGACCCGGGCGAGAACTTCTCGCACGCGAGCTCGCGCTCGACGTCGCCGGCCGGCTCCCACACCTTCACGCGGACGCCCCGGTCTTGCAGGCTGAACACCAGGCGGCCGTCGGGGAGGAAGTCGATGCCCCCGCACTCCCACGCGTCGCAGTCCGCCGCGAAGGTCCGCTGCCGCTCGCCGGTGGCGACGTCGACGCGGCTCAGCAGGTGCTCGGGGCCGCCGTAATGGGGCGACTGCGCGACCACCAGCCACGCGCCGGTCGGGTCGAAGCGCAGGCGGTGGATCGGCTTGGTGCGGTCGGGCCCGCGATAGCGGTGCAGCGGCGCGAACGGCCCGGCGGAGGCCCGCGCTTTGCGAGCGGGCTTCGCCGCGGCGACGACCGGGTTGGCGACGAGCGCGTCGGCGAAGCGCTCGATGTCCGGCGAAGGGTTATCCGGCGGCAGGACCACGATCGACTGGGTGTCCGACTTCGGCCGCTCGACGGTGAAGCCGGCCTCGACCAGCGCGTCGCACACCCGCCCGGCGTCGCCGCGCCAGTACAGGTGGAGCCGCGAGGTCAAGCGGCCGACCGCGTCGAAGGCGTCGTGCGACTGCTCGTGCCAGAACACGGCCGTTTGCTCCGGGTCGCGCTCGCGCTCGGCGACGATCTCCCAGCCGGCGCTCTGCGTCGAGCCGGCGCACGCGAGGGCGAGCACCTCGCGCTTCGCCAGCGCGGCGAAGACGTCGAGCAGCCGCAGGAGATCGGCGGACGCCGCCTCGGAGCGCGGGCTGAGCACGAGCGTGCCGTGCTCGGCGTAGTCGTCGCGCGGGACGTCGCTCGCCTCGATGCGCACGACCAGCTTGCGCCGCGCGAAGGCCATCTGCAGCTCGGCCCGCGAGGTGCCCCACCACATCGGCAAGGGCCGGATCAGCGCGCCTTTCTTGTCGAAGGCCTGGTCGGCCGCGCGGCTCCAGTACACGAAGCCGTGGCCCTCCCCCTCGTCGCGCGGCGAAAACTCGGCGAGCATGGCGTCGTCGACCGCCGGGAAGACATCGAGGCCGTCGATTTCGCGGAGGATCCGCTTGAGGAGGGTCCTGGTGATCGTCACGCGGCAGAGGATACCCGCACCGACCACCGCTGCAGCGCCAGTGCAGCGAACGCGCCGGAGCTCGCGGCCCTCGGCGACGCCCGGATGACGGGGAACGCTGCGAGTGGCGACGAGCGCGGGCGGTGATATGCGAGGGCATGGCTCCTTTACCCTCCATGCGCGACGCGATCGTCACCGGGGCGGGCCGCGGGATCCTCCTGTCGGACCGCGCCGGCTTCGTCACCGGCCAGGACTTCGTGGTCGACGCCGGGATGTCGCGCGCGATGATCTACGCCGAATCACGACTCGACCGTCGCTCGTCGGTCTTCGAGTCGTGAAGGGTGCGGCGCCGGCCGTCAGGTGCCGGTGACGTAGACGATGCCGAGGCACATCTCGTCGCCGGTGCCCTCGCCCCACAGGATGTCCTTCGGCTGCTGCTGCACCCCGTTCTCGACCGGCTGGTTGTCGGCGGTGTTGTCCCACTCGCACTCGATGCGAAGCTGGTCACCGGGGCGCACGGTGACGGGGGCGGTGAGCTGGTAGCTGCCCTGCCAGTTGAAGTCCCAGCGCGGGATGTCGAGCAGGCAGGTGCTCTGGCCGCCAGTGAGGCTCAGCGAGCCGCGCACGCCGCGGGTGTGCATGTGCAGCGCGGCGGCGTGGACGACGAAGGGATCGCCGGCCTGCAGCCCGCCGTCGGGGAACAGCAGCGGGAGGTAGTTGCTGACGTCGGCGGCGAAGCTGTGGACGACCCCGGCCTCGCCGGCGGGGATCAGCATCGGCTCGCTGCCCTGGACCCACGCGGGGTTGGTGAACGGCATCATCACCGCGACCCGGTCGACGCTCGCGGCGGTGCGGATCTGGATCCGCGACTGATCGGGCCCCGCCCCCGGGTAGGTGTGGTAGTGCATCTGCACGGCGACGAGCGAGCCCGGCTGCACTTTGATTCCTGTGCCTTCGGGCATGTCACCCGGGGCGCCGCCGGGGACCCAGGCGCCGAGCCAGGGGACGCGGCCGTCGTTGATCTTGCCGCCGCTCGGGCCGCCGTAGCAGAGGTAGCCGGGGTCGGGGTCGGCGTCGTCGAGCGCGCGGTAGGCCTCGGCCTGCTCGGGCGGGATGGCGAAGGCGATCACGTGGTGCACGATCTGCCGCTCACCCGGCGTCACGCTGAGCGCGGTGACGAAGCTCTCCTCTTCCTCCGGCCACGGCAGCAGGAAGCAGCGGTACTCGTCGGGCGCGATCGTCGGGGTGTAGGGCTCGGGCAGCTCGAGGTCGATGTCGAATTCGAGCGGCTCGGGCGCTTGCGGGGCCGGCGGGGCGTCCGCCGGGTCGCCCTCGGGCGCGCCGAGCTCGACCCAGTCGAGCAACATTTGGCGGGCGTCGTCGTCGAGCGACCGGTCGTGCAAGTAGGTGCCGCAGGCGGGGTCGGGCGGCCACGGGGGCATGGTGCCGGCCATGAGCGAGGCCGGCAGAGCGCTGGCGACGGCGCTGGCGTCCGCGTACGAGGCGAGCGAGAACGGGGCGAGGTTGCCGGGGCTGTGACAGCCGACGCACTTGGCGTCGAGGATCGCCTTGACGTCGCGCCAGTAGGTGATTGCCGCGGCCTCGCCGGCGGTCGAGCTGCTCGCCGTGTCGGTGTCGCCGCCGGCGTCGGTGCCGGCGCTTTCGCCAGGGACGTCGCCGCAGGCGACGAGGAGGAGGCCGAGCGGGAAGATCGCGGAGATGCGCTGCATGGCCCCGAGTTCAGCACCGAAGTTGTGGAGAGTGTGTGGAGGCCCCGGCAGCGCGCGAGGTCGCGGGTCGGGGTCGCGATCGCCCACGGGCCGACGCAGATGTCCGAAGGGACAGCTCGCGCGGCGAGGCGCGAGCAGGCGCGCTCGGGGACCTGCTCGGTCGCCGGGCTTGCCCCCGCGTTTGCAGGGTCGCTCGCGCTCACGAGGTGAGGGCGAGGCCGATGTGCGCCGCTGGAGGGACGATCGGCGATCTACGCGGCCCGCGGCGGGCCGCTGACCGGGCCGTGGATCGTCGCGCGCAGGCCGCGAGGCTCCTCGCCGGCGAGGGTCAGGGTGAAGCCGGCGCGGCTGCACACCTCTTGCGAGATCGCCAGGCCGAGGCCGCCGCCCTTGGGGTCGCGGCGGCGGGCCTCGTCGCTGCGGAAGGTCCGCTCGCCGATCTTCGGCAGGTCGGCCGGGGGCACGCCCGGGCCGTCGTCGACGACGGTGAGGGTGAAGGCGCCTTTTCTAAAATCTGTCTCTTCGAGCAGGATCGCCACGTGGCCGCCGGGGTCGCCGTGGGCCACCGCGTTGTGGACCAGGTTGGCCAGCGCCTGCTCGGCCATCGCCGGGTTGCAGCGGGCCCACAGCGGGGCGTCGGGGCGGGCGCCGTGGACCTCGATGCCGCGGGTGCGACCGAGGGCGGCGAAGCGGCGGGCGACGCGGTCGACGACGGCGCACAGGTCGACTCGCAGGTCGCCGTGCAGCGGGTCGGCGCCCTCTTGCAGGCGGCACGCGAGGTAGAGGTTGTCGATCAGCGAGCCCATGTAGACCACGTCGCCGATCGCCCCGCGGACGAGGCCCGGGTCGTCGGCCGGGCGCGCATCGGCGGCCAGCTGCTCGAGCGCGATCTGCAGCGACGCCAGCGGCGTGCGCAGGTCGTGGGCGATGTTGGCGAGGTGCTGCTCGAGCGCGCGGTGGCGGGCCTCCATGCGCGCGGCGTCGGCGGCGATCCGCGCGTGGGCCTGGTCGAGCAGGGCCGAGAGCTGGCCGAGGTCGTCGCGCGCGGGGTCGCCGGCGGAGGCGTAGCCGGCGGCCCGGCCGACCTGCTCGGTGGCGCGGCGCAGCTTCTCGAGCCGCAGCGCGATCGGTCGCACGGCGAAGAAGCTGGCCAGGCCGACGGCGAGGGCGACGCTGAAGGCGAGCAGGCCGAAGATGATCAGCAGCGAGGAGCGGCGCTCGGAGACGCCGAGCTTCCAGCGCAGCTGGATCAGCGCGCAGGAGCCGTGGTCGGCGGCGCGGCGCAGGCTGGCCCCGCCCCACGGGTCGAAGAAGTACATCCGCGTCGGCGTGACCTCGCCGGCGCGCAGGCGCGCGAGCAGCTGCGGGTCGAGCGGGGGGGCGCCCGGGACCGCCGGCGCGAGGGTGTCGCCGTCGTAGACGTGGAGCTCGAGGTCGGGGCCGTGCTGCGCGGAGTAGGCGATCGGGTCGCGCTCGCACTGGCGCAGCGAGATCGGGTCGAGCTGCGGGGCGAGCGCGCCGATCCGCTTGATCGCCTGCTCGATGAACAGCGACGTCATCACCACCGCGACGACGACGACGCTGAGGCCGGCGCAGATCGCCGCGGCCAGGAACACCCGCCCGGACAGGCCGCGCAGGACCCGGGTCATGTCGGCTCCGGGGCGTCGAAGCGGTAGCCGATGCCCCACACCGTGGCGATCCGCGCGCCCGCCGGGCCGAGCTTGCGGCGGATCCGGGCCACGTGCGAGTCCACCGTGCGCTCGCTGCGGTCGCCGCCGGCCGGCAGCGCCGCCTCGGCGAGCTGGCGCCGGGTGATCGCGCGAGCTGGCCTTTCGACCAGGTACAAGAGGACATTGAACTCGTGGGCGGTGAGGCCGAGCGGCTCGCCGGCGAGGGTGACGGTGCGGGCGTCGAGGTCGAGCACGGCGCCGTCCCAGCCGAAGGTGCGCGCCGGCGCGGCCGCGTCGGGCAGGCGCAGGCGGGCGCGCACGCGGGCCAGCAGCTCCTCGATCCAGAACGGCTTGGGCAGGTAGTCGACCGCGCCGCCGGCGAACGCCTGCAGGCGGGCGTCGAGCTCGGTGCGGGCGCTCAGCACGATCACCGGGGTCGACAGCCGGCCGCGCCACAGCTCGAGCACCTCGAAGCCGCCGAGCTCCGGCAGCATGAGGTCGAGGACCACGAGGTCGAACGGGCGCGCCAGCGCCAGCTCGGCGCCGCGGCGGCCGTCGTGCGCGAGCTCGACGTCGAAGCCGGCGCCCTTGAGCCCGCGGACGATGCCGGCGGCGATCGCGGGGTCGTCCTCGACGACGAGGACCGCGGGGGCGCTGCGTTCGCGGGTCGACATGCGCGGGCTCTCGTTCGACGGTAGCAGCCGGGCGCCGCGGAAGGATGGAGGAATTGTGGAGCGCGTGCGAAGCTCCGGCGCGATGACGGACGAGGCCCCGGTCCACGCGCGCGCGATCCTCCCCGACGGCTGGCAGCGGCCGCGCGGCTACAGCAACGGCATGGCGGCCCGCGGCGAGCTGCTGGCGATCGCCGGCATGATCGCCTGGGACGCGCGCGAGCAGCTCGTGTCCGACGCGTTCGCGGCGCAATTCCGCCAGGCGCTGGCCAACGTCGTGGCGGTGGTGACGGCCGCGGGCGGCCGGCCGGAGCACGTGATCTCGCTGACGGTGTACGTCACCGACAAGCGCGAGTACATCGCCGAGCTGACCGCCGTCGGCGCCGCGTACCGCGAGCTGATGGGCCGCCACTACCCGGCGATGGCGCTGGTCGAGGTGGCGGCGCTGCTCGAGCCGCGGGCGAAGGTGGAGATCCAGGGCCTCGCCGTGCTACCAGATCGTCCATGACCCGCCCCGCCGACCCCGACCTGCGCGCCCTGCCGCTGCCGCGGCCCGAGAGCTTTTTGTACGAGGAGCGCGAGCGCGTTGGGGTCATCACCCTGACCCGGCCCGACCGCTTCAACGCGCTGACGTTCCAGGTCTACCGCGAGCTGACCGACCTGTTCACGGTGATCGACCGCCGCGCGCACGCGGAGGGCGGCGCGCGGGCGCTGGTGCTGCAGGGGGCCGGGCGGGCGTTCTGCGCCGGCGGCGACGTCGACGACATCATCACCCGGCTGTTCGAGCGCGACGCCGAGGGGCTCCTGCGGTTCACGCGGATGACGGGGGAGCTGATCCACGCCATGCGCCGCTGCAAGCTGCCGATCGTCGCCAGCGTCAAGCGGGTGGCCGCCGGCGCCGGCGCGGTGATGGCCCTCGCCAGCGACCTGCGGGTGATGGGCAAGAGCTCGTTCTTCGCGTTCCTGTTCCCGCAGGTCGGGCTGTCGGGCGCCGACATGGGCGCGAGCTGGCTGCTCCCGCGGGTGGTCGGCCTCGGCCACGCCAGCGAGATCTTGCTGCTCGGCGACCGCGTGCCGGCCGACCGCTGCGCGCAGATCGGCCTGGCGACCCAGGTGGTCGACGACGAGCCCGACCGCGACGCGGTCGACCGCGCGGCGTTCGCCCTGGCCAAGCGCGTCGCCGACGGGCCCCACTTCGCCGCCCGCATGACCAAGACGATGCTGCAGCAGGAGCTCGACATGGACTTCACCGCGGCCATCGAGGCCGAGGCCCAGGCCCAGGCGGTGTGCATGCAGCACCCCGACTTCGCCGAGGCCGACCAGGCGCGCCAGCAGAAGCGGGCCCCGAGCTGGCGCTAGGAGCATGTCTCGATATACATGGTTTCAAGAGCATGTCCACGGGGACATGCGACAGCGGCCGGGGCGGAGACCGCCGCCCGGCGCGCCGCCCCGACCGTCCGCCACGGACCTGTCCTGAGGAGCATGTCCCGATGAACATCTTTTACCCGACCGTCGGCCTGCCCTGGCCTGTCTCGAGGAGCACGCCCCGATGAACCCGCTGCTGACGCCCTACGTGACCGAGCGGGCGCTCGGGCTGCTCGACGGGCCGCGCTGGCGGCCGCTCGAGGACGCGCTGGCGACCTTCGTCGCCGACCTGCGGGCGCGGCCGGTCGACGAGGAGGCCGGCGAGGACGCGGCGGCGCGGATTTACTTGCTGCGGCTGGCGACCGCCGGGCTGCTCGAGTGGGTGGTGCCGGCGGCGTACGGCGGCGCCGACCTCGGCGAGGGCCCGGAGCGGGCCGCGGAGCTGTCGTCGACGGCGATCTGCCTGATCCGCCAGTGGCTCGCGCGCGAGAGCGGGGCGCTCGACACCGCCTTCGTGATGCAGGGCCTGGGCTCGTTCCCGCTGGCGCTGGCCGCCGGCGAGCCGCTGCGCCGCTACGTCCTGCCGCGCGTGGCCAGCGGCGCGACCGTGTGCGCGTTCGCCCTGACCGAGCCGGAGGCCGGGTCCGACGTCAAGAACCTGCGCACCACCGCGACGCCGGCCGACGGCGGGGTGGTGCTCGACGGCACCAAGTGCTTCATCAGCAACGCCGGCCTGGCCGACAGCTACGTGGTGTTCGCCCGCGAGGCCGGCGAGGGCAAGCCGCGCATCTCGGCGTTCTTCGTCGCCGGCAACGCACCTGGCCTTTCGGTCATCCGCACCCGCGTGCTGGCGCCGCACCCGATCGGCACGGTCAAGCTCGAGCGGGTGTTCGTGCCCGAGGCCCACCGCGTCGGCGAGCCGGGGGCCGGGCTCAAGCTGGCGCTCGGCAACCTCGACGTGTTCCGCGTCAGCGTCGGCGCCGCGGCCCTCGGCCTGGCCGACCGCGCGCTCGCCGAGACGGTCGCGCACCTGAAGCGCCGGGTCCAGTTCGGCAAGCCGCTGGCCGAGCAGCAGGGCCTGCAGTTCGCCCTCGCCGACCTGGCGACCGAACAGCTCGCGGCGCAGCTGCTGGTCTACCGCGCCGCCGCGGCCCGCGACGCCGGCCACGCGACGTCGGAGATGGCGGCGATGGCGAAGATGCACGCGACCGAGTCGGCGCAGCGAGCCATCGACCGCGCGGTGCAGAGCTTCGGCGGCCTCGGCGTGACCGTCGGCCAGGTGCCGGAGCGGCTGTACCGGGAGATCCGCGCGCTGCGGATCTACGAGGGCGCGACCGAGGTGCAAAAGCTGGTGATCGCCCGGGCGCTGCTCGACGAGCGCGGCTGAGACCGGCGAGCCGTCCGTCGGTGTCGGGCTCGGCTTCGCGGCCGTGGTCGAGCGCGCGCGAGAGGACGCCCGACACGCGAAGCTCAGCCACCACCATACGACGTCCCGCCCGTCGAAGACGGACGGGTCGTCCGCCGCGGGAGCCGAAGCATGAACGCCTCGAGCGCCCGCGACGCGGCCGAACTGGTCCGGCTGCGGCCGGTCGGAGCCTCGTGACTCAACGCGCTTGCCGGCCGGCGCGGGCCGTCGCTACGCTCCGCCCATGACCAGGCCCCGCGGCTCCGCCCTGTGCGTCGTCCTGCTCGCCGCGGTCGGGCTCGGCGGCTGCTCGTCCTCCCCGGGTGAGGCCGGCAAGAAGGAGCTCCATGTCTCTGCGGCCATGTCCTTGAAGGAAGCCTTCACCGACCTCGAGGCCGGCTTCGAGGCCGAGCACCCGGGGGTCGACCTGGTCTTCAACTTCGCGGGCTCGCAGATCCTCGCGGCGCAGATCGTCGCCGGCGCGCCCGCCGACGTGTTCGCCTCGGCCGACCGGGCGCAGATGGAGCGGGCCGCCACCTCGAACCGGATGCTGCCGGCGCGGGTGTTCGCCAGGAACCACCTGGTGATCGTCGCGCCCGCCGGCGACCCGTCGATCCAGGGACCGGCCGATCTGGCGCGGCCCGGCCTGCGCCTGGTGCTCGCGGGCGAGTCGGTGCCGGTCGGCGCCTACGCGCGCGAGGCCCTGCAGCGGGTCGGGGTGCGCGACGCGGCGCTCGCCAACGTGGTGTCCAACGAGGAGAACGTGCGCGGGGTGCTCGGCAAGGTCGCGGCCGGCGAGGCCGACGCGGGCGTCGTCTACGCCACCGACGTCGGCGGCGAGCTGGCCGGCGAGCTGCGCGCCGTCGCCTTCGCCGGCGCCGACGACGTCGTCCCGGCCTACGAGATCGCCGCCCTCGCCGACAGCCCGCAGCCGGCCCTCGCCGGCGCGTTCGTCGAGCTCGTCGCCGGCCCGGCCGGGGCCGCCGCGCTCGGCAAGCGCGGCTTCCTGCCGCCGTGACTGTCCCGAGGAACCTGTCTTGGACGACATGTCCTTAAAGCCCGGCCGGCCCGGGCACGCGCACCTGGCGATCGGCCTGCTCGCCGGCGCGGCGCTGGTGTTCTTCGCCCTGCCGCTGGTCGGGCTGCTGGTGCGGGTGGCGCCGGCCGAGCTGGGGCGGCAGCTGGCGGCGCCGTCGGTGCAGGCGGCGCTGCGGCTGTCGCTGGTCGTGTCGCTGTACGCGGCCGGGCTGTCGCTGCTGCTCGGGCTGCCGCTGGCGTACGCGCTGGCGCGGCTGCCGTTCCCCGGCCGCGGGCTGGCGCGGGCGCTGGTGACCCTGCCGATGGTGCTGCCGCCGGTGGTCGGCGGGACGGCGCTGCTGGCCGCGTTCGGGCGGCGCGGCCTGCTCGGCGGTCTTTTGGAACATGGCCTCGGGGTCATCTTGCCGTATACCACCGGCGCGGCGGTGCTGGCGGCCACGTTCGTGGCGGCGCCGTTCCTCGTGATCACGGTGGAGGGGGCGCTGCGCGGGCTCGACCCGCGGCTCGAGCAGGCGGCGGCGACGCTCGGCGCGAGCCGGCTGCGGATCGTCGGCACCGTGGTGCTGCCCGCGATCCGCCCGAGCCTGGTCGCCGGCCTGGCGCTGTGCTGGGCCCGCGCCCTCGGCGAGTTCGGGGCGACGATCACGTTCGCCGGCAACCTCCAGGGCCGCACGCAGACGATGCCGCTCGCCGTCTACGAGGCGCTGCACGACAGCCCCGACGGCGCCGTCGCCCTCAGCCTGATCCTCCTCGCCGTGTCCCTCACCCTCCTCGCGGCCCTGCGCGGGCATTTTTTTAAAGGGGCCGGATGAGGCTGCGCGGGGCGGGGCTGGCGATCGAGGACCCGGGGCGCGGCGTCACGCGAGCCCGGCTCGACGATGCGGCGCTGCGGCACACGCTCGGCCGTGCTTCGGCGCGCGTCGCCGTGCTGCACGAGGGGGCGCTGCGGCAAGAAGCAGCGCTGCAGGGCACGCCCGGGCGCCTCGGCCGTGCTCCGGCACGCATCGCCCCCCGCGCCGAGCTCGACGATGCACCGGCGCCGGGCGGCGGAGGAGCGCGGCGATGACGACGACGGCAGGACTCTCGGTCGACATCGCGGTGCGGCGCGGCGGGTTCACGCTCGAGCTGCAGTTCGCGCTGGCGCCCGGCGCCACGGTGGCGGTGCTCGGGCCCAACGGGGCCGGCAAGTCGACCCTGGTCGACGCGCTCGCGGGCCTGGTCCCGCTCGCGCGCGGCGAGGTGGTGCTCGCCGATCGCACGCTCGAGCGCCCGGCCGCGCGCGTGCGCCTGAGCCCGCAGGAACGTGGCCTCGGGGTCATGTTCCAGGGGTACTGTCTGTTCGGACACATGAACGCGCGCGACAACGTCGCCTACGGGCTGCGGGCTCGCGGGGTCGCGCGGGCGCGGGCGCGGGCCGAGGCGCAGGCGTGGCTCGAGCGGCTCGGGGTCGGCGAGGTCGGCGACCTCGAGCCGGCCGCGCTGTCGGGCGGGCAGGCCCAGCGCGTCGCGCTGGCGCGGGCGATGATCACCCGCCCTGCCCTGCTCCTGCTCGACGAGCCGCTGGCCGCGCTCGACGTGTCGGCCCGCGCCCAGGCCCGCCGGCTGCTGGCCGGCTGGCTCGCCGAGGCCGGGGCGATCTGCGTGATCGTCAGCCACGACGTGCGCGACGCGGTGGCCCTCGCCGACGAGCTGCTGGTGATCGAGGGCGGCCGCCTCACCGCCCGCGGCACGGCGGCCGAGCTGCGCGCGCGACCGCCGACCGAGTACGTCGCGGCGGTGCTCGCCGAAGCGTGACAGCGCGACCCGAGGATTCGCTCGCGCGATGGCACGGGGACATTCGGCGCTGCGCGCACGACGTGCTCACGCAGGTGACCGAACTCCGCCCGCGCCGTCACGGCGCGAAGCGGTCGACGAGGACGCCGATCCGCTTGCGCAAGACGGCGAGGCTCGGGGTGTCGGCGGTCAGGCCGTCCAGCGCGAGGCCGAACACCTCGGCCGCGAGCCGGTCGCCGAGGAGCTGGTGGAAGATCGACTGCCGCTTCTTGGCGTGCCTCTCGGCGATCGCGGGCGCGAGGGTGGCGCAGGCGGCGTGGAACTCCTTCGCCATCGGCGCGGAGAGTCCGAGTGGGAACACCACGCGTGCGCTTCGGCGCGCTGCGGCACCTCGTCGCTGCCGCGTCGGAGACCTGCCGGCCGCGACGAACTTGCGGGCCGTCGATGCTGCGAGATCCACGCTCACGGTAGTCCTGCTCGCGGGTCGACGCCAGAATGCGGATCCGACCGCAACACTCGGCGCTGCGGCACCTCGTCGCTGCCGCGTCGGAGACCTGCCGGCCGCGACAAACCTGCGGGCCGTCGATGCTGCGAGATTCACGCTCACGGTAATCCTGCTCGCGGGTCGGCGCCGGAATGCGGATCCGACCGCGACACTCGGCGCTGCGACCCTGTACGCGCAGCCTGGCCGGCCGGGCCACTTTACGAGGGACCGCCCGACGGCTAGCCTCGCGACGTGACGTTCACCGAGGAGCCGCCCGCCCGGGTGGAGCGCACGGAGCGGCACGGGGCCTCGCCGATCCATCGAGCCTCGCGGTGCGACCTGCCCCTCGGAGCGCTCCTCCCTGCTCGATCGAGGCCGGCGAACGCTGCGTCGCGCCAGGGCGGCGCCGGGCGGAGGAGCGCCACGATCTCCGCCCGCAGGTCCGGGCCGCCGCGGCCGACGGCTTGCCGCGGCGGCGAGGAGCCCGGACGTTGAAGACCACGCCGTTGCCGGTCGAGCCCGAGGTGCCGCGCGCGTGGGTGCGGGCGGCCTTCGTGCTCTTGTTCTCGACGGCGATGCTGTCCGGCTTGACGCTCGTGCTGACGTGGCGGCTCGAGGAGCAGACCGAGGCGCTCAAAGACCTGCGCGCGCGAGCGGCCTCGTGTCCGGCGCCGACCTCGGTGTCTCCGGAGCGTCCCGTCGAGGTCGAGCAAGCCGCGCCGCCGCCGCCCAGCGCGCCGCTCGGGTCCGGCTCGTACGTGTCCGCGGGCGTCGACATCGGGCCGCTGATGCGCCTGCGGCTCGAGCGGGTCCGCCAGGGCGCGCCCGCCGGGACGGTGCGCTTCGGCTCGTCGGAGGTGCTGTCCCCGCGAGCCGTGCATGTCGTCGGCCTGTGGGCGCCGTGGTGCGTCGCGTGCAAGGAGGTCCTGCCGGATCTGCGCGAGATGTTCGCGCGGCGGAGCGAGAGCTGGGGCGACTCGGTCCGCTTCCTGCCGGTGCAGGTGCTCGACCCCACGGCGCCCGAGGACGCGATCCGCACCTGGGGGCCGCTGATGCCCCCGAGCGCGATGCAGCTGGCCGACCGCTCGCTCGCGGACAGCTTCGTCGCCGCGCTGCGCGACGACTCGCGCCGCCTGTACCAGGGGAGCTTGCCGGTGACGCTGGCGCTCGACTGCAACCGGCGTGTCCGCTGGGCCAGGATCGGCGTGCCCGGCGAGGACGAGATGAAGGAGCTCGAGGAGTGGCTCGACACCTTCCGCGCCGAACTGCTCGAGGGCGACTCGCGCTGCCGGCAGGTCTGGTGCGGCAACGGCCGCTGCGAGGCCGGCGAGGCCGGGCGCTGCGAGGAGGACTGCGGGACGCCGGCTGAAGCTGCCCCGAGCGAGCGCGTGGTGTCGGGTCCGACGGAGGTCGCGGTCGTCGGGCCGAGCGAGGTCGCGCCGACGGCGACGGACGTCGCCAAGCGCCCCGCCAAGAAGGCGAGGCCGTGCCCGCAAGAGTGCCCCCGCTGCGACGACGAGGGCCGCTGCTTGACGCTGTGGGGCCGGGCGGAGCCGCCTCCGGCCTCGGCGCCCGCGCCCGGCTGCGGGGACGGTCTCTGTGGTCCGGGAGAGGACTCGAAGACGTGTTGCCGGGACTGCGGGTGCTCGGGGGCGCTGCAGTGCCGCCGCGGCGAGGGCGAGCGCGACGTCTGCCTGCCGGCGAAGTTGTGGCCGGACTAGAACCGACCCTCGAGGACGAGGCCGCCGCCGCCGACGCGGACCTGCGGCCCCGCCGACACGAGGAAGCGGCCCGTGCGATCGAGCACCAGGCCGGTGACGGAGCTGGCCAGGGCGCCCAGGCCGAGGCCCAGGAAGGTCGCGCCGACCGTGTGGGCGGCGCCGGCACCGTCGACTGCGCGGCGCTCGTCGGCGGTCCAGGGGTCGGGACCGTCGTGCCGGTCGAACGCCCGGGCGCCGAGACCGAGGGCGACCGCGCCGCCGATCGAAGCCAGGCCGCCGACCGAGGCGGCGACGATCCAGCCGACCCGGCGTTTGCGGGGCTCCTCGACCCGCGCGACGAGGCCGCCGATCAGCGCGCCCGCGCCGACGCCGAGCACCGCGGCGCCCCACGACCGCAACGTGCCGGCCGCACCGAGCTCGCGGCGGCACGCCTCGACGGCGAACAGCGGCGCGCCCGACTGGCATTCCTCCACCGGCGCATCGAGCCGCGACGACCACCGGCCCTGGCCGACGCCGAGCAGGCTCGCGCCGACGACCACCCCGGCCGCGCCGGCGACCCCCCACCCGAGCGCGAAGCGCCGGAGCACGCGAGCGTCCTGACGCTGCCGGAGCTCCAGCACCGCCGGCGCCGTCGTGGACGCCTCGACCCGGACCTCGCGCTGGACCGGCTCGAAGCGTGGGTCGTCGACGCGGACCTGCCACACCCCGGGGTCGAGCGAGAGGACGGTACGCTCGCCGGGACGGACCGCGATCGTGAGGTCCGGGCGGACGTCGGACGCGAAGCTGGAGACGAAGCCGAGGGTGACGGAGAGCGGCGCGTCGAGCGGACGCTGCGCTCGCAGCTCGAGCGGCACCTGCCGGGTCTCCGCCCGGGCGGTGCGCAGCAGGGCGGTCGCCTCCTCGCGCTGGGCGGCGGTCAGACCGGGCAGCGCGAGCAGGGCCTCGAGGTGCGCGACGACGTGGGTGTGGTGGCGCAGGGCGAAGCGCGAGGCTGCCGCATTGAACAGGTCGGAAGCGCCATGTCCTTCGCGCCATAAGGCCTCGAACTCGAGCGCGGCCTCGGCGAAGCGGCCGTGCTCGAACGCGGCGCGGGCCCGACCGCGGCGCTCGTCGGCGCTCCCGGGCTTGCTCGCGCTCGCGGCCGGCGACGCGGAGGCGCCCGCGGCCGCTGCGGGGGTGGCCGGAGATGCCGAGGCAGCGGGAGCAGTCGGCGCCTGGAGCAGGAGAGCGGCCAGGAGGACGCAGACCATGGGACCGGGAGTGTACGGAAAACGAGCGACGAACGCGAGGCCCAACCGTAGTTGGGGGGGCACCAACTGCAGTTGGGCCTTCGTGCTCTGCGTTGATCGCCCGAGAGCCATGTTTTAGAGTCCGGCGATGGACCGCATGCGTGTGCGACTCGGCCTTGTGCTCACCCTCGGCGGCCTGAGCTGCCTCAAGAGCGACTTCCCGCCGGCCGAAGATCCCCACTGGCAATGCGACGAGGACCACGTGTGCGACCCGGACGAGAATCAGGTCGCGTGCCCGTCGGACTGCGTGTGGTCGGAGGCGACCGCCGAGGGCCCCGCGGCCGCCGTGTGCGACGCGCAGGAGAACTGGACCTTCGTCCAGGCTTGTCTGGGCACCTGCGGCAACGGCGAGGAGGACGAGGGCGAGACGGTCGAGACCTGCCCGCGCGACTTCCCGGGGCCGGGCTGCGGCGACGGGATGTGCGCGCCGCTCGTGGACCCTGACCGTTGTCCGAGCGAGTGCCACGCCGGGAGCTGCGGCGACGGGAAGTGCGAGCTCCACGAGAACGTGGCCGTCTGCGCCGAGGACTGCACGAGCGGCTGCGGCGACGGGGCGTGCCAGGCCGGTGAGGAGGCCTCGTGCGAGCGGGACTGCGAGGCGTGTTCCGGCGACTCGTGTGTCTGCGGCGACGGGGTCTGCGGCGAGAAGGAGTCGATGATGGGCTGCCCCGAGGACTGCACCGAGCCCAACTGCGGCAACGGGGCCAGAGAGGGAGACGAGGCGTGTGACGACGGCAACGACGTCGACGCCGACGCCTGCACCAACAGCTGCAAGATGGCGACCTGCGGCGACGGCATCGTGTGGGTCGGCGAGGAGCAGTGCGACGACGGGCCCGACAACGGGCCCGGCAAGGCCTGCAACGAGATGTGTCAGCCCGGCTCCTGCGGCGACGGCGAGCTCGGGCCCGGCGAGACGTGTGACGACGGGAACGACGACAACACCGATGAGTGTGCGGCCTGCCAGCAGGCGACCTGCGGCGACGGCTTCACCTGGGCCGGGGAAGAGACGTGCGACGACGGCAACGACGTCGACACCGACGACTGCACCAACGCCTGCGAGCCGGCCGACTGCGGCGACGGCATCGTCTGGGAGGACATGGAGGAGTGCGACGACGGCAACGACGTCGACACTGACGGCTGCACGAACGAATGCCTCAAGCCGCGGCGGGTCATCTTCGTGACCAACGAAGCGTTCAAGGGCAACCTCGGCGGCCTGAGCGGCGCCGACGAGGAATGCGCCCTGGCTGCGGATGCCGCAAAGCTCCCGAATGCGGGGAGCTTTAAGGCCTGGCTGTCCAGCGAATTCAACTGGCCAGCGAAGCGGCTCAACACCGCCTATTCCGGCATGTACGTGCTGACTGACGGGACCCCGGTCGCCGAGAACGGCTGGGCCGACCTGACCGATGGCGAGCTCCTGCATGCCGTCGACCTGAGCGAGACGAAAATGAAGGTTAACGCCGCTCCGTGGACGAACACGAGGGCCGACGGGAGCAGCGCCGGCCAGAACGACTGCGACGGCTGGGGCAGCCCGGACCCCGGCCCCTCTGGTGCCTTTGGGAGGACCGACGTAACCGACGCGAGGTGGACCGACGCGATGGGCACGGCTCCGTGCTCCAACTCGGCCCCCCTCTACTGCATCGAGGACCCGTGAACTGCCGCGGCCGTCCCGCTTCCACGCTCGCGCGAGCATGGCTCCTGTCCATGGGGCCATGTCTCCTCGCGCTGAGCCTCGCCGCCTGCACCCGTGAGCCCGAGCACCCGCCGTGGCAGTGCAACGACGACTTCGTGTGCGACCCGGACGAAAACCAGGACGCGTGCCCGTCGGACTGCGTGTGGTCGGAGGCCACCGGCGAGGGCCCCGCGGCCGCCGTGTGCGACGCGCAGGAGAACTGGACCTTCGTCCAGGCTTGTCTGGGCACCTGCGGCAACGGCGAGGAGGACGAGGGCGAGACGGTCGAGACCTGCCCGCGCGACTTCCCGGGGCCGGGCTGCGGCGACGGGATGTGCGCGCCGCTCGTGGACCCTGACCGTTGTCCGAGCGAGTGCCACGCCGGGAGCTGCGGCGACGGGAAGTGCGAGCTCCACGAGAACGTGGCCGTCTGCGCCGAGGACTGCACGAGCGGCTGCGGCGACGGGGCGTGCCAGGCCGGTGAGGAGGCCTCGTGCGGGCGGGATTGCGAGTCGTGTGCCGGAGACTCGTGCGTCTGCGGCGACGGAGTCTGTGGGGAGAAGGAGTCGATGATGGGCTGCCCCGAGGATTGCACCGAGCCCAACTGCGGCAACGGGGCCAGGGAGGGAGACGAGGCGTGTGACGACGGCAACGACGTCGACGCCGACGCCTGCACCAACAGCTGCAAGATGGCGACCTGCGGCGACGGCATCGTGTGGGTCGGCGAGGAGCAGTGCGACGACGGGCCCGACAACGGGCCCGGCAAGGCCTGCAACGAGATGTGTCAGCCCGGCTCCTGCGGCGACGGCGAGCTCGGCCCCGGCGAGACGTGCGACGACGGGAACGACGACAACACCGATGAGTGTGCGGCCTGCCAGCAGGCGACCTGCGGCGACGGCTTCACCTGGGCCGGGGAAGAGACGTGCGACGACGGCAACGACGTCGACACCGACGACTGCACCAACGCCTGCGAGCCGGCCGACTGCGGTGACGGCGTCGTCTGGGAGGACATGGAGGAGTGCGACGACGGCAACGACGTCGACACCGACGGATGCACGAACGAATGCCTCAAGCCGCGGCGGGTCATCTTCGTGACGAACGCGAAGTTCACGGGCAACCTGGGCGGCCTGAGCGGCGCCGACGAGGAATGCGCCCTGGCTGCGGATGCCGTAAAGCTCCCGAATGCGGGGAGCTTCAAGGCCTGGCTCTCCAACGGCTCCAACTGGCCGGCCAAGCGGCTCGACACCGCCTATTCGGGCATGTACGTGCTGACTGACGGGACCGTGGTCGCCGAGAACGGCTGGGCCGACCTGACCGATGGCGAGCTCCTGCACCCTGTCGACCTGAGCGAGACGAAGATGAAGGTGAACGCTGCTCCGTGGACGAACACCAAGGCAGATGGCACCAGCGTCGGGGCCAGCCACTGCGAATCCTGGACAGAGGAAATGATGCCTCAGATCGTCGGCGCATTCGGATCTACGAACGCGACCGACGCGAGGTGGACCGACGCGATGGGCACGAGCTCATGCACTGGCGAATTTCCCCTCTATTGCATCGAGGACCTCTGAAGCGCCGCGACCCTCCCGCCTCTACGCTCGCACGAGCATGTCTCCTGCCACTCAGGACATGTCTCATCGCGCTGGTCCTCGCCGCCTGCGTCCGCGAGCCCGAGCACTCGCCCTGGCAGTGCAACGACGACTTCGTCCGTGCCGTCGACGAAGCCTGGAGGTCTATCCATCGGACCGCCGATGAGGCACGAGACGCGCGAAGAGCGGCCGTAGGCCGCGCTCAAACATTCAACAACTGCTTCAGGCACGTCGGCCGACAGCCGCGGCCGAAGTCCTCCTCACCCCGCCTCCGCCCTCACCCGCACGAGAACAGCACGCACGACCCGCTGCAGCACTGCCCGCCGTTGCCGCAGCTCTGGCCGGCGAGCTTGCAGCAGCCGGCGAAGTCGTAGGCCTTGCACGTGTCGGCGCAGGCGAGGTCGCCGCCGCCGTAGTTGTTGGGGAAGTCGGTGCACTCCTTGCCCTTGAGGTCGGTGCCGTCGCAGGTCTCGCCGGTCTCGGCGAGGTTGTTGCCGCACATCGGCCCGGGCATGGTCGTCGTGTCGGTCGTCGTCTCGGTCGTCGTGTCCGTCGTCGTCTCGGTCAGCGTCGCGGTGAGCGTGTCCGTCAGCGTGTCGAGCGTCGTGCCCGTCGTCGTCGTCGTCGTCGTCGTCGTCGTGTCGTCGGTGGTGCTGGTGCTCGTCGACGTGCTGGTGCTCGTCGACGTGCTCGTCGTCGTCGACGTCCCGAGGGTCGGGTCGACCGTGGTCGTCGTCGACGTGCTGGTGGTCGGCGGGTCGCCGGTCGTGGGGACCGTCGTCGTCGGCGTCCCCGTGGTCGTCGTGACCGGCCCGCTGTCGGACTCGCGCCGGCAGGCCTCGACCGTCACCGGCTCGGCCACGCAGCCGTCGTTGCTGGCCTCGCACAGGCTGCAGAACGGCCGGTCCGGGTCGCGCTCGGCGCAGGTGACGTCGCCGGACTGGTTGCCGCAGTGGCTCACGTTGGGGACCGAGCACCCGGCGAGGCAGGCGAGCCCGAATGCGAATGTTCTCCAGGACATGTTCCGAACAACCTGTCTCTCAGGGCTAGTAAAAAACCGCGCGGCTCAGAACGAGCCGGCCAGCGACAGCCCGGCCGAGCCCCGGCCGACGCTGGGCAGCCAGGACACGCGGCGCTGGGCGGCCTTGCGGTCGAGCGCGAGCAGGACCGCGCCGGTGATGACGGCGGCGAGGCCGATGCTGAGGGTGATCGCGCCGGCCGGGCGAGTGGAGATCTCGTAGAGCGGCATGTCGGGGTCGGGGCGCGGCGGCTTGACCGCGAGGCCGAGGCCGACGAAGAAGCCGACGCCGCCGACGGCGAGCAGCGCCACGCCGGCCTTGCCGCGGCCGCCGAGGCCTTTCGGGGGCGGCGGCGCCTCCGGCTTGGGCGGCTCCGGCGGCGGCGCGGCGGCCTTGATCCGGGCCTCGCGCTCGGCCTGGGCGAAGTCGCGGACGAACGGGACCAGGCGCTCGATCTCCGCCGTCCCGCGCTCCACCGCCTCGCCCTCCGTGCACAGGCGGCACTCGGTCTCGTGGACGCTGTCGCCGACCGGGTCGTCGCCGACGTAGAGGCCGGAGCCGATCACGTAGCCCGGCTCGTCGCCCGGCAGCGCGCGCACGGTGACGCGGATCCACGGGTCCCGCGGGCCGCGGCCGGGCAGGACCTCGGCGCGGCGGAGCTGGCGGTTGCCGACCTCGTCGAGGCGCTCGTGGATCACCGGGCCCGCGGGGCCGGCCCCGTTGGTGTCGATCGCCAGGCTCGCGCGGGCGATCGTCTCGCCGGCGAAGGCCGGGTCGGCGGCGCGGGCGGGCGAGCTTACGGACGTCGGGCTCGCGGGCGCGGGCGTCGAGGTCGACGGGCTCGCGCTCGCGGCCGGCGCGGCGTGGACCGGCGCGGACGGGAGCGCGGCGACGGACAGGGCGCAGACGAGGCTCAGCCCCCGATACGCTTTTGGCACAGCTTGAGCCAACCTTGAGCCTCCTGGTCTTTGAGACCTTTCCCTACGGACATGCATCCTGTGAAGTCACCGAGCTCCATCAGCGCCTTGGTCTCGAGCTTGCGCGCCTCGGCGGCCGAGGCCCAGCACTCGCGCTGACGGCTATAGTCTCGCAAGATCGCCCAGCGCTGGGTCCGGCGGGCCTCCTCGGCCGACGTGCGGACCCGCTGGCAGCGCGGGCTCATGTGCGCGTCGCTGCCGGGGCGCGCCCCCGTCTTCGCGGTGGGCCGCGCGGTCGCGCCCTCAGGGAGCGGCGGAGCCGGCTCGGTCGGCGGCGGCTCGACGACCGGCGGGTCGGCCGGCGGCGGGGTCGCGGGCGGCGGCGCTGAGATGTCCTTCGGGACAGGTGCCGCCTCGACGGCCGGCGGCGCGGGCGGGACCACGGCGGCCAGCTCGGCGGGCGGCGGGTCCTCGGGGCCGGCGCGCAGCAGCCAGACCGCGGTGCCGAGCCCGAGGACGGTCAGCAGCGCCAGCGCCACGGTCGCCGTGCGAGCGCGCGGGGCCTCGCGCCGCAGCGGCGCGAGCGTGGTCCCGGGCGTCGGCTTGGCCGCCCGCATCGACGCCGAGGCCGACGGGGGCACGAGCCTCTCGACGGGCGGGAGCTGGGCGTCGGGGCCTGCGCCGGGCGAGGTCGGCCCGGACTTGTGGTTCAGGCTCAGCGTCTCGCGCCGCATGTCCTGGAGGACCGCGTCGAGGCGGGCCGCGACCGCGTCGCCGTCGGGCGGGCGGTCGGCGGAGTCGGTGGCGAGGCAGTCGGCGATCAGCTGGACCAGCGCGGGCGGCAGGCCGGGGCGGCGGGTCTCGACCGACGGCGCCGGGCGGTTGAGCTTGAAGGCCAGCAGCTCGAACGCGTTGCTGGCCGAGAACGGGATGTCGCCGGTCAGCATCTCGAACAGCATCACGCCCATCGCGTAGACGTCGAAGGTCGGGCGCGCCGGCATGTTGGTGGCCTGCTCGGGCGCCATGTACTCGGGCGTGCCCATGAGCGAGCCGGGGCTGGTGATCCGCTCGGCGCCGGCGACGATGAGGCCGGTGTTGGCGGCGATGCCGAAGTCGAGCACCTTGACCGCCTCGCCGTCGGGCTGGGGCACGAGCATGATGTTGCTCGGCTTGAGGTCGCGGTGGACGATGCCGGCGCGGTGACCTGCCCCGAGGGCCAGGGCGATCTGACGCATGATGGAGCACGCCCGGCGCGGCGGCTCGACCGTGGTGTTCTCGATCAGCTCGGCCTCGAGGTCGCGGCCGGCGAGGTGCTCCATCACCAGGAACAGGCGGCGATCGGGCAGCGCGCCGGCGTCGAACACTTGAACGATGTTCGGGTGGCCGATCGTGCTCGCGGTGCGGGCCTCGGCGCGGAACCTGCGGACGATCGAGTCGGTCTGGGACCACTGCGACAGCAGGACCTTGATCGCGACCTTGCGACCGACCTCGACGTGCTCGGCGAGGTACACCGAACCCATGCCGCCGCGACCGAGGACCTGCAGCACCTGATAGCGGCCGACGAGGATCGTGCCCGGGGGGAAGTCGCCCTCGGGTTTTGCGGCCTCCGGCTCGGCGTCGATGGCGAGGTCGAAGCTCACGGCGCTCCGCCTCAGGCTATCACGGACCCGGCTCCGTCCCCGAAGAGAGCGCTCGGGCGAGGTCGTGGTCGGCGATCGCCCGCGACACCGCCAGCGCGCGCCGGGCCCGCTCCACCAGTTCCGTGCAGGCCTCGCGCTCGATCCGGGCCCCGTCGGCCGCGAAACAGGTTCCTCCGGGGGGAATGTCCCGCCCGGCGACCGCAAACAGGCGCCCGTCGCCCACCGCCGAGCCGTCGGGGAGGGCGGCCACCCCCGGGCCGGCCCGACCCGGGACCAGCGGTCGGCCGACGAAGGCGGGCGGCGCCGGCACGCCGAGGTAGTGCAGCCAGGTCGGCGCCAGGTCGACGTGGCTGCCGACGGCGTCGACCTCGCCGGCGACCTGTCCCTTGGGCAAGACCAAAAAGCCCGGCACCTTCTCGAGCCGGAGCGGCAGCGACGGCGACCCGGCCGGCTCGCCGGCGAGCGCCGCGATCTCCGGCGTGACCCCGAGGCGGGCGTCGTGGTCGCCGTAGATCGCCACCGCCGTGCTGTCCGCGAGGCCAGTCGCCTCGAGCCCGGCGAACAGCTCGGCCAGGGCCGCGTCGAGGTGGTGGATCCCGTGGAGGTAGTTGCCGAGGCTCGTGCCCTCGAGCGCGCCGAGCTGCAGCCGGCGCAGCGCGGGGGGGAATTCGTCGTACGGGTGGTGCAGGCTGAGCGTCACCAGGAACGCGAAGAACGGCTTGTTCGCCGCGGCCAGCTCCGGCAGCATGCGGGCGAAGAACGCCTCGTCGGCCAAACCCCAGCCGATCACCGGCCCCGGGCCGAGCTCGCGGTCGAACAGCGAGCGGTCGAACCCGTAGCGCGGGTGCAGCGTCGCGCGGTTCCAGAACCCGCGCTTGAACGGGTGGGCCGACAGCGTCGCGTAGCCGGCCGCCTTGAGGGCGTGGGCGACCGTCTCGAAGTGGTTGCCGGCGCGCAGGAACGCGACCGCCCCCTGGCCGAGGGGGTACTGTGAATTGAGGATCGCGTACTCCGCGTCCGAGGTCATCCCCTGGGCGGTGATGTCGACCACCGAGCTGTAGTAGAGCGCACGTCCGCGCAGGCGGTTCAAAAACGGTGTGATCTCCTGCCCCGCGACGGTGGCGCCGATCGTCCAGCCCTGCAGCGCCTCGGCCTGGATCACCAGCAGGTTGGCCCCGCGCGCCAGCCCGAACCCGGGCGGGGCGGCCCGGTCGCGCGCGGCGAAGAACGCCGCGATCTCGGCCCGCTCCTCGGCCGCCAGCGAGCGCTGCCCGATCGCCCCCGCGACCGTGCGCACCACGTCGAACAGGTGGGCCCCGAGCACCCCGAAGCGGCCGGCGTTGTGCTGCTCCGAGAACACCCGCGAGCCGAGGCCGCTGCGCATCGCCCCGCCGAGGCCGACGGCGATCGGCAGCGACCCCAGCAGCAGCGCCGCCAGCCCGAGGAGCGTCGCCCGCCGGCGCACCCGCGGGCCCGGCCGCGCCTCCGCCCGCGCCCGCGGCCACGCGCACGCGAACACGAGCCCGGCCAGCGGCGCCGCGGCCAGCCAGGCGTACTCCGGCCGCAGCAGCGCCCGCACGCTGGCGCCGATCGCCCCGACCTGGTGCGCCCCGAACAACGCCTGCACCGGCACGATCGCCCCGAGCACGTGCATGTACAGCAGATCGGCGAGCAGCAGCACGGCTGTCCCGAGGGACAGGACGAACGCCAGCCACGGCCGCGCCGCCGCGGGCGCCAGCAGCACCACCAGGCTCGGGACCGCGGCGGCGCCGATCCCCGCCGCGCGGCCGCCCTGCCACAGATCGATCGCCGCCAGCTCGTGGAACGTCGCCCCGAGCCCGGCCATCGCCGCCCACAGCCACAGCGCCGGTACCAGGTCGAGCGCGGCCCACCGCCACGAGCCGGGGGCCGGCCGCCGCCGCCGCGCCAGCGCCACCGTCGCCGCCGTCGCCAGCAGCAGCGCCGACTGCCACCAGGCCGCGCGCAACGTGACCTTCACGACATGTTCCGAAGGACCGCCGGTCGGCGGCGGGAACCACCGCACCTGCTCGCGCACCATCGCCAGCGCCAGCGTGTAGCTGCCCGCGCGCGGCGGCCCGGCGACCCGCACCGCCAGGGTCGCCGTCTCGCCGGGCGCGACCGCGTGCGGCAGCTCGGTGCGCATGCCCTCGTGCTGCAGCGGCGTCCCGTCCGCGCCGCGCCAGCGGTACGACAGGCGGTCGCCCGCGGCCGGCGACCAGGTCTCGGCGCCGGTGTTGCGCACGGTGACGGTGAACGCGTCGCTGCCCGAGGCCGCCAGCCGGGCCGGCCAGTCGGCGGCCACCAGCTCCCACGCCAGCGCCGGCGGGCCGACGCTCGCCGCCGCCGCCAGCTCGCGCTCGGGAGCGATCCACGCCTCGCCCTCGCGGACCAGCCGCGGCGCCAGCACGTAGTCGCCGGGCGCCTCGGGCGGGCGCACCCGCAGCTCGAGCTCGACCACCTCGCCCGGCTCGACCGGCCCCGGCAGCTCGGTGCGGATGCCCTCCTGGACATGTCCATCAGGACCTGTCCATACGTAGCTGACCTTGAGGCCCTGTCCCGGGAGCCATGTCTCGTCGCCGCGGTTCTCGAGCGCGAGCTGGGCCAGCGCCGGCAGCCCGGCCTGCAGCGGCGGCAGGCTCAGCGACAGCGCCGCGAACGCGTCGCGCGGGGCGCCCACCTGCACCTCGGCCGCCGCCGCCCCGCTGCCCGGCCCGTACCAGGCCACGCCCTCGCGGACCGGCTGCCACACCAGCGTGTACGGCCCCGGCCGCGCCGGCGCGCGCAGCTCGGCCGGCAGGACCACGCAGCCGCCGGGCTCGACCCGCGCCGGCAGCCTCGTGCGCACGCCCTCGAGCCGCTCGCCCTCGCCGCCGAGCCAGTGGTAGCTGAGCGCGTCGCCGAGCTCGTCGGCCCACGCGTTCGCGCCGGTGTTGCACAGCCGCACCCGCGCGGTCGCCCGCGCCCCGGCGGCGACCTCCCGCGGCGCATCGACCTGCGCGATCGACCAGGTGCCGGGCGCCGGCCCGACGTCGACCGCGACCGCGTCGCCGCCCCCGACCGGCGGGTCGTACCAGAACGCGCCCTCGCGCACGAGCGCCCAGCGCAGCACGTATCGCCCCGCCGCCGCCGGGGCGACGAACGAGGCCGTCAGCGCGACCGTCTCGCCCGGCGCGACCGGGTACGGCAGCCGCGTGCGCGCCCCGTCGCGCTCGAGCACCGCGCCGTCCGGCGCCTCCCAGTGGTACGACAGCCGATCTTGCTGTCCCTCGGACCATGTCTCCCGGCTCAGGTTCTGCAGCGTCACCCGGACGCCGACCCGCTGCCCCGGGGCCAGCGCCCTCGGGGTCGACTCGCCGGTGAGCCGCCACGCCGGGGCCGCCCGCGCCTCGCCGGCCGCCCCCGCGGCCAGACCGATCGCCAGCAGGAGCGCGCGCGTCGACACCGGCCCCGGACCGTAGTGCCGCGCGCCCGGGATTTCAACCGCCCGCGCCGGCGCCGCGAAGCCGGGGCTCCGCCTCTCGAGCGCGCGCGATGCCTCACCGCCGCGAGTGCGACGGCCGCGGCTCTCGCCCGCGCGATGCTTTTAATTGAGCAAGCGAGCCGCCCCTGCCCCGAGCCGCCTCGGCTCCGCGCGACGCGACCTGCTACCCTCGCGGCATGGCCCTCGCGCACCGCCCCGCGGTCGACGGCGACTACGCCATCTTCGCCCGCCTCTTCCCCGAGCTCGACACCGGCGACCCGATCCCCTCGCCGGCGCACTGGGCCGCGGAGATCGCCCCCAACACCTGGCTCTTCGAACAGGACGGCGCCGCCGTCGGCTACCTGTTCTTCGAGCGCCTCGAGGGCGTCGGCTACATCCGCCACGTCGTCGTCGCCCCCGAGCATCGCGGCCGGGGCCTCGGCCTCGCCATGCTGCGAGCGGCCGCCGCCGAGCTGCGCGCGGCCGGGTGCGCCACCTGGTGCCTCAACGTCAAGCCGGGCAACCTGCCCGCCGTCGGCCTGTACCAGCGCCTCGGCATGCGCGAGGCCTACCGCTCGACCGCCCTGCGGTTCGCGTGGTCGCAGGTCGACGCCCTGCCCGCGCCGGACAGGTCGTTGCAGACGTGCGCGATCGAGCCGGCCGACGACGCGGCGATCGAGGCGGCCTTCGCCCTCCCGCGCGGGCAGCTCGCCGGGAACCGCGCCGCCGGGCGGGTGCTGCTCCGCCTGCTCGACCCGGCCGAGCCGACCGCCGTCCACCTCGGCTTCGCCTCGTTCAACCCCGACTTCCCGGGCGCCTTCCCGTTCCGCGTCGCCAGCCCCGAATTCGCCGCCCCGCTGCTGGCGGGCCTGCGCCCGCACGCGCGCGACGACAAGCCCGACATGGGCATCGTCGCCGAGGCCGACCCCGGCCTGACGGCGCGCCTGGTCGCGATCGGCGCGCGCGTCCACATGGAGTTCTGCCACTTCCAGGGACATGTCCCGGAGGACATGCCCTGAAAGACTTCTTGATTGAGGAAATGACGAAGCTCCGCACCGAACCTTATCACTCACAAAAGACCCGCTGGCCGCAGCAGGGCCGGCACATCCTGGCCCAGTTCGACGCCGACACGATCGTGGTCTACCAGGCCTACCGCCCGGCGATCGGCCGCTTCGCCGCCGAGCACCAGCGCTTCGGCGGCCCGTTCAGCCTCGAGCGGATGACGTGGATCAAGCCGAATTTTCTGTGGATGATGTACCGCTCGGGCTGGGGCACGAAGGAGGGCCAGGAGGTGACGCTGGCGGTCCGCCTCCGCCGCGACGCCTTTGATAAGGTGCTCGCGGAGGCGGTCCACTCGACCTACGTGCCGGAGGTCTACGGCGAGCGCAAGGCGTGGGAGCAGCTCGGCAAGCGCTCCGACGTGCGCCTGCAGTGGGACCCCGACCACGGGCCGTCGGGCGACAAGCAGGAGCGGCGGGCGATCCAGCTCGGCCTGCGCGGCGCGGCGATCGCCGCCTACGCGCGCGAGTGGATCGTCGAGATCGAAGACATCTCCGCGTTCGTCGCCGAGCAGCGCCAGGTGTGGTTCGAGGGCGACCGCAGCGCGCTGGTCACCCCGCGCGAGGAGGTCTATCCGGTCGACGACCCGGCCGTCGCCGCGAAGCTCGGCATCGGCCTGGCCTGAGGAGCATGTCCTCGGGGACATGAGCGATCAGGCGGCGCCGCGACTCGGTGGACATGTCCTCGGGGACAGCCTTCGCGCGCCCGCCTGCCGGCCGATTCGCGGCCCTCGCCCCGCGCGGCGGGCCGCCGCCGAAACTCACCGGAACGACGTCAGCGTGCGGCCGCCGTCGATCGTGTGCAGCCCGCCGGTGATCCAGCCGGCCTCGTCGCTGACGAGGAACGCCGCGAGCGCGGCGATCTCCTCCGGCTGGCCGGGGCGGCCGAGCGGGTGCGTCGACTTGGCGCGCTCGAGGAACGCCGCGTAGTCGGCGACCGCGCCGGTGGCGGTGTGCAGCTCGCTGACGACCACGCCCGGGCAGATCGCGTTGACCCGGACCCCGCGCGGCGCCAGCTCGAGCGCGAGGCACTGCGTGAGCATGTCGAGCGCCGCCTTGCTGACGCAGTACGACAGGATCGTCGGGTACGGGCGCAGGCCGGCGATGCTCGACAGGTTGACGATCGACGGGCCGCGGCCGTGGACCAGCGAGGGGGCTGCCCTTCGGGTCAGGTCGTAGACCGCCTCGAGGTTCGCGTCCATGATCCGGCGCCACTCGTCGGGCTTCGGGCTGTCGAGGATCGAGTCGTTGCCGATCACCCCGGCGGCGTTGACCAGCACGTCGAGGCCGCCGAGGCCCTGCAGCGCCTCGTTGACGGCGCGCTCGTTGTCCTCGCCGCGGGTGTGCTCGGCGGCGATCGCCACCACCTCGACGCCGGCCGCCCGCGCCCGCTCGGCGGTCTCCTTCAGCCGCTCGAGCCGCCGCCCGGTGATCGCCAGGTTCGCGCCCTCCTCGGCGAACCGCAGGGCGATGGCTCGCCCGATCCCGCTGGTCGCGCCCGTGACCAGCGCCCGCTTGCCCGTGAGTCGCTTCATCGCCGCGAAGCTATCACATCGTGAACGTGTGCCGGTGCGTCGACTTGGCCCGCGTCGGCCGCAGCAGCGCCGTCTTGACCACCCGCGCGACGCAGTTGCCGAGCGTGCTGCCGGCCTGCGATCCGGTCGGCTCGGCGCTCTTGACCGCGCCGTCGGCCCCCACCACCACCTGCACCGTGACCTCCATCTTGCGCAGCGAGAACCGCGAGCACTCGAGCTTGACCCGCGCGCCGACCTTGTTCATCGCCGCCGCGAACTCGCCCGCCGTCAGCGGCCCGGGCCCGCTCTTCGGGCTCTTCGGCGCGGCGCGGACCGCCGGCTCGGCCTCGGTTTCGGTCTCCGCCTCGGCTCCGGTCTCGCTCCCCGGCTCGGCCGTCGTCTCGGCCGCCGGTTCGCCCGCCGGCCCCGCCGGCTCGCGCGCCTGGGGTGCCGCCTCCACCGGCGGCTCGGCGACCGGCGCCACTTTCGGCGCCTCGGCGACCGGCGCCGCTTTCGGCGCCTCGTTGACCGGCGCCGCCGGCAGCGCCGGCAGCACCGGCGCCGCCGCGATCACCGGCGCGGTCGCGACGGCCTGGGTCACCTGTTCTTTCGTATAAAACCTTTTGGCCATGGTCCAAAGGACAGCCGAGAACACCAGCAGGATCGCGGCGCCGACGGCGATCGCCACGCGCGGGCGGATCCCGCTCGGCTCGGGCTCGGGCGGCGGCGGCAGCGGCGGCGGCGGCGGCGCGAGGGCGGCGTCGGCCTCGGCGATCGCGGCCCGCAGGGCGGCCGAGAACTCGCCGATCGTGGCGTAGCGCTGGTCGCGGTCCTTGGCGAGGGCGCGCAGGACCACGTAGTCGACGGCCTCGGGGATCTGCGCGGCCGGCCGGGCCTGCGACGGCGGCTGCGGCTGCTGCATCAGGTGGGCGGTGAGCGTCGACATGAAGCTCTCGCCGGCGAACGGCAGCTTGCCGACCAGCAGGTCGTAGAACATCACCCCGACGGCGTAGATGTCGACGCGCGCGTCCGGCTTGAGCCCGCGGATCAGCTCGGGCGCGACGTACTCGGGCGTGCCGAGCAGGCCGCTGCCCGCGCTCGACGGCCGCTCGACGTCGCTGTCCTCGATGATCTTGGCGATCCCGAAGTCCAGCACCTTGATGAAGTCGGGGTCGTTGCCGCGGCGGATCCGGAAGCAGTTCTCCGGCTTCATGTCGCGGTGGATGATGCCCTGCGCGTGCGCGGCCTCCAGCGCCGCGGCGATCTGCAGCACGATCGCCGCCGCCCGCCGCCACGGCAGCGCGCCCTCGCGTTCGCTGGTGCTCGAGAGGTCCTCGCCTTCGAGGTACTCCATGACGAGGAACACCAGCCCGTCGCCGGTCGAGCCGAAGTCGGTGATGTCGACCACGTTCTCGTGGCGGATCTTCGAGGCCGCCCGCGCCTCGTTCAAGAAGCGCTCGACCTCGGTGCGTCGCTCGCTGTGGGCCGCGTCGAGCACCTTGACCGCGACCGGCTTGCGGATCACGACGTGCTCGGCGCGGTACACCGTGCCCATGCCGCCGTGGCCGATCACCCGCTCGAGCCTGTAGCGGTCGGCCAGCGTGTGGCCGAGCAGCGGGTCCGGCCCGTCGGCGGGCCACATCCCGCGACCGGAGCCGCTCGACTTGCGCGGGCGGAAAGAACGCGAAGCCATCGGGCCGGCCCAGCATAGCGGAAGTCGCCCCGCCGCGATCCTCGCGGCTCGCGCGTGAAGCAGGGCTCATCTGTCCCGAGGGACAGAAATTTCCCGAGGGGACGGAGCGTCGCGCGGCGGTCAGAACCGCCAGCGCAGCGCCGCGCCGCCGCCCGACGGCGAGGCCAGCGGCCACAGGGCGACGGCCGCCGGCTCGGGCGCGGACGGCCGCCCGGCCCCCTGCTTCGCGCGCACCCCGACCACCAGCAGGGCAATTCCGGCGCCGAGCGCCAGCGAGCCGAACACGCCGCCGACCACCGCCATCGCGTTGTCGCCGCGACCGCGCCGCTCGAGCTCGGTCAGCTGCGGGTCGTCGGGCATCAGCTCCGGCATCGCCTGGACCAGCGCGGCGCCGTCGGTTTCGGTGCGCTGGCCGCGGACCATGCCGCCGACCATCAGCCCGAGCAGCGCCAGCCCGACCCCGGCCGTCACGCCGCCGGCGATCAGCAGCTTGTTCGGGTGGCGCGGCCGGTCCGGCACGTCGCTCGGCGCGGGCGGCGGCGGCTCCTCCTCCGGCACCCGCGGCAGCTCGAGCGCGGCGCAGTCGAGGTCGGCCTCGCGGGCCTTGGCGGTCAGGAAGTCCTTCCGGACCTCCTCGCGCAGCCCGGTCGCCTTGACCATGTCGGGCGACTTGCGGCCGCGCTTGCGCTCCTGCTCGGTCTCGATGAAGTCGGCCAGCGCCCGGTCGGCGGCGCACAGGTGCGCGGCCGGGTGCTCGTTGCCGCGACGCTCGCCGCCGGCCGTGTAGGCGCCGCGGTGGGCGTCGACCAGGTCGAACAGCACCGCCGCCCGCAGCTCGCGCTGGCTGACGGAGATCTGGGAGTACGCCGCCGCGAACTCGCGCGCGGCCGCGGGGAAGCGGCCGGCGTCGCGCTCGGCCAGGCCGCGGTCGTAGGCGCTCTGGGCGGCCTCGGAGATCGGCGCCGGCTCGGCGGCCGTCGCGAGTCGCGTCGGCCCCGCCAGCGCCGCGGCGACGACCACCCCGCACCAGCGGGCGCGCGAACACGAGGTCGCCAGCGAGGTCAACATGCGGAGGGGGCGGCGGCGCGGAAGCGCGCGGACGGACGCGGCGACGCGAGGATAGATCGCCGCCCGCAGGCGACACAAGCCGCGCCGAACGCCGACACCTCCGCGAGCGAACCCACGCGTCCCCGCGTTCGCCGGCGGCGCCCGGGGAATGCGAGGCGCCCAGCCTGTCCTTCGGGACAGGTGAACAGCGGGTCCCCTGGCGAGGCCGGTCGCACCGCGCTCGCGGTCGCAAGCCGCCCCGGCGTCCGCACCGGCTGCAGGCGCCGTCGTGCCGGTGCCGTGGCTCGCCGCGATGCTCCTCGCGGTCGGCGTGCTGCCGGCGGACCCGTCGCCGGTCGCCGAAATGCTGGACTCGCGCGGACACGCCGAGCCCGGGTCAGGGCGCACCGCTGCACCGCCGTCACCGGCCGCTGCATCTCGCGTGCGCCCTGCTCCGCCCCGGCGCCACGCGGCCAGGACGACTTTGTTTTCAGGCCCCGACGCTCATCACCGGCGCGCGGTGGGCGGCGCGGATGATCTCGTCGGCCGCGGCGGCGAGGATCTCGGCGCGGCCGCGGCGGTCGAACGCGGCCACCGGCTTCATCGGGTCGTTGAGGCCGTAGAAGCTCGAGATCCGCACGCACTTGCGCTGTCCCGTGGTCGGGTCGTCGAACTGGTAGTCGACGAACGCGTCCATCGCCGGGCGCATGTAGAGGCACTGCACCGCGGCGCGCGGGTGGGGTTGCGAGGCCAGCAGGGCCGGCAGGCGGTGCTCGGTGATGAACGCCGAGGCGAGGAAGCCCGGCGAGATCAGCAGCACCGTCACGCGCGCCCCCGCGAGGGCCCGGCGCAGCTCGTGGGCGGCCCCGGCGACGCGCAGGTCGTCCCAGAGGTCGAGCATCCACGCCTTCTGTAGCGGCTTCAGGTGGACCTGCAGCTCGCCGAGGAGATCGCGCTCGCGGTGGCTGTAGGCGACGACGACCCCGGTCCGGACCGGCTGCGCCTGCTCGCGGGGCGAAGACGACGTCGAGGTGGCAATGACCGACGGCCCGCTCATACCGGCTCCCTTCTAACAGATTCCGCTACACTTTCGCGCATGCCCCTGCGGTCTGTCCCCTGCGCCCTGTCCGTCCTGACCCTCGCGCTCGTCGCCTGCGGTCCTTCGCCCGAAGCGTCGAGGGCGAAGCCGACAGCCGAATCTGTGAAGTCGACTACGCCTGAGGCAGCACCTGCGACGCCGACACCGGCGCCGACGGAGCCACCGGGGGGCCCGCAGCTCTCGATCAATGCGCCGGCGTCCTCGGTGCCCGACCCGCCGTGGTTCTCGCCGGCGCTGCTGCCGGGGACGACGGTGACGAAGAAGGGGCGCTCGCCCACCGATGACCAGGGCCGCTTCACCGCTCAGATTCTGTTCGCGTTTCCGGCCGGCGCCACCTTGAAAGACTGCGTCGATCCGCTGGCCGCGGCGCTGGCGAAGATCGTGCCCACCGTGCAGCGCGAGGAGAAGGAAGGGCGCGTGACGCTGACCGGCGACACCCCCGAGCAGCACGTCATGTTCATGTGCGGCGACGCCAAGGGCACGCTGACCGCCTTCGTCAGCTACCGCTGGACGCAACCTCCGCCGGCCGCGCCATAGGGCGAGCAGGCTTCCGCTCGCCGGCCGCGGGGCTCGTCGGCCGCGAAGCTCACGGCGTGAGCGCCGGGTGTCCGGCCCCGCCTTCGCACGAGCGAGGGATGGCCTGCCCTCGCATCGTCGCGCGAGCGAGGTCGACCTGCCCCGGGCGTGCCGCTCGCGACCCCGCGGGCCTTACTTCTTCTTGTGGCCCGCGCGCCGCTGCTCCCGCGCGCGCTCCTTTTGAAACTTCTTGGCGGCCGGGTTGTTGCGGTTGGCCTTCGGGGCCGGTTGGCCGTCGGGGGCGAAGCGCGGCGGCGTCTCGCCGACCTCGGGGATCGTCTGCCCCTCGCAGAACTGCAGCATCTGCAGCAGGCCGGCGTTGAGGAACGGCGCCACGCCGAGCATCATCCGCTTCTCGATCTGCATCAACGCCACCTGCTGGCGCACCGGCAGGCGGATGTTGCGGGCGACCACCTTGTCGAAGCCCGGCTCGCGCGGGTCGGAGCCGCTGGGGTCGCTGACCACGAAGTGCATGCGGCACGCGTTGGGGCGCGCCTCCCAGGCGCGGCAGCGGTGGGTCTGCGGGTCGAGCAGCGGGCACAGGTCGCCGCGCCTGGCGAAGGCCAGCCGGCCCTCCTCGACCGCGGCGTCGGTCATCGCGATCTTCTCCGGGTCCTTGCCGGTGTGGCGCTGCTGGATCTCCTTGAACTGGGCCTCGCCGAGCTCGGCCAGGCGCTTGGCGACCTCGGCGAAGTCGCGCCACGGGCGGATCGTGCGGTAGATCAGCAGCGCCTCGACGCCGCTGACGCCGACCGGCTGCTCGTAGCAGCAGCGGAACCCCTCCGGCGTGCCGGGGCGCGCGGCTGTCCCCAAGTTCATGTGCTTTGCGACAGCCTCGACGTAGGCGTCGTAGGCGGCGACGAGGCGGGCGGCGGCGGCGTAGAAGCCCTTGGGGGCGCGCTTGTTCAGGGCGATGTCGGCGAGCCCGGGGAGGGCGGCGATCTCGTCGAGGGCGGCCTGGATGGCCGCGACTTGCGGCTCGGTGGCCTTGCGAACTGCCCGCGGGATGCGGGTGATCTGGTCGCGCGGCATTTTCGGCCGGCGCCCGAGGAGCCGCTTGAAGAGAGCCAGGACCATGAGGCGGCGACTTCTTAGCAGAGGGGCAGAGCTTTTTCACGGGCGTGCGCCTGCGGCCCGGTTGCACCGCCTGGCTTGCGCGGTTAGCGTTGCCGCCGATGTCGACCCCACGCCACCTGCTCCGCCGTTCTGCGGTCTTCGCCCTGTTCGTCGCGCTCGCCTCGTCCCCGCTCGCCTGCAAAAAGGGCGCCGACACGGCCGGTCCCGACGCCGCGGGCGGCTCCGGCGACCAGGCCGCAGGCACGGAGCTGCGCTACAAGGCCGGCCCGTACAAGCTGCGGGCGGACGTCAAGTTCAGCTTCAAGGCCACCTCGCCGCAGGGCGTCAACGAGGCTGCGGGCGACCTCTCGGGCCTGCTCGACGTGACCGACGCCGGCGGCAAGCTCAAGGTCGGCCTGTCGGTGACCGAGGTCCGCGACTTCGTGCTCGGCAAGGACATGCTGCCGCCGCCCAAGGAGGGCGAGACCCCGGTCGACCCCAAGACCGCGGTCCAGGGCTTCACCGGCGCCTTCGTCGCCGACATGCGCGGCGAGCTCGACGAGGCCGGCACCAAGGCGCTGCCGGAGACGGCGGCGGCCAAGGAGAAGAAGGGCGTCGAGGCCGCCGTGGCCGGCTTCGCCACCGGCGTGCTCGGCCTGCCCGAGCTGCCGAAGGTCGCGCTGGTCGAGGGCAAGACGGTCGAGACCAACGAGCGCAAGGACGAGAACCTGCAGGGCCTGGTGATCCCGGTCGACACCGCCAGCAAGTTCACGTTGCTGAAGATCGACAGCTCCTCGGGCAAGCGGATCGCCGAGATCAAGTACGAGTCGGAGTCGTCCGGCGCCGTCGAGCAGGGCAAGCAGATGATCACCCTCGACGTCGCCGCCGAGGGCACCGTCCTGTTCGACCTCGACGACCAGCTGCCCGTCCGCCGCACCTCGTCGTCGACGACCAACATCTCCGCCGGCCAGATGGGCTTCGAGATCGTCAACACCATCGACACCACCTTCACGCGCGCCTGAGCCCTCCTCGAGGTCGTCCTTGCGACCGGCCTCGACCTTCTGCGCTCGGCATGACCGCGCGCGTCCGTCACTCCTCCGAGGTCGCCATGACCGAGCCCATGCGCGCCGTCGTCCTCCTCAGCGGCGGCCTCGACTCGACCACCGTGCTCGCGCTCGCCGCCGCCGAGGGCCGCGAGACCTACGCCCTCAGCTTCCGCTACGGCCAGCGCCACGAGGTCGAGCTCGCCAGCGCCGCGCGCCAGGCGGCGCGCTTCGGCGCCCGCGCCCACGAGGTCGTCGACCTGGCCCACCTCGGCCGCCTGGTCGCCGCCGGCACCTCGCTGCTGCGGGCCAGCAGCGAAGCTGTCCCCAAGGACAGCGAGCCCGCCGCCGGCGCGATCCCCAGCACCTACGTGCCGGCGCGCAACACCCTGTTCCTCGCCTACGCGCTCGGCTGGGCCGAGGTCCTCGGGGCCGCGGAGATCTGGGTCGGCGTCAACGCCGTCGACTACTCCGGCTACCCCGACTGCCGCCCGCAGTTCCTGGCCGCGTTCGAGCGCCTCGCCGCCGAGGCCACCCGCGCCGGCGTCGAGGGCAAGCCGCTGCGCGTACGCGCCCCGCTGATCAGCTGGTCGAAGAGCCAGATCGTCCAGGCCGGCCTGGCCGCCGGCGTCGACTACGCCGACACCGTGTCCTGCTACGACCCCGCCGTGGAGGGCGACCGCCCGCGCGCCTGCGGCCGCTGCGACAGCTGCCGCCTGCGCCGCGACGGCTTCGCCGCCGCCGGCGTGCCCGACCCGACCCGCTACGCGTGAGCGCCGGCACCCGCCTGTCCGCGCGGACAGGCCCTCACGCGATCGCGCCCACCTGTCCCTCCGGACAGGTGGGCGCCGCTCCACCCGAGCGCCCGGCGCTCAGAACTCGCGCACGCCGGGGATGACGTCCTCGGCCGGCTTGGGCTTGCTGTTGTCCTCGTCCTTCTTCGCCTCGAAGGTGTTGTGGTCCTCGGGGAAGTGGCCGGACCAGTACAGCAGGCGGCCGCACGACTCGCAGGCGGGGATCTCCCGGCCCTTGAGCAGGCGGGTGTACATGATGTGGGGGATGACCATCTTGCAGGCGGTGCAGCGCTCGCGGTGGGCGGCGACGAAGGCGACCCCGCCGAGGCGCTTGCGGATGCGCTCGTAGGAGGCGAGCGTCTCGCGGTCGATGTCCTTGACCAGGCGGGCGCGGACCTTCTTGGCCTTGTCGATCTGCTCGCCCAGGCGGGCCTGCTCCTCGCCGAGCTTGGCCTTCTCGGCCTCTGCGGTCTGGCGCAGCGCCTGCAGCTGCGCGTCCATCTTGGCGATCTGGGCCTCGGTCTTGTTGACCGCCTCTTGCAGCTTGCCGATCTCGCCGGTCCGGGTCTGGACCATGCGGCGGGTGGTCTCGAGCTCGCGCTGCTGCGCGGTCAGCTCGCGGGCGGTCTTGATCGCGCCGAGCTTGGCCTTGCTGCTGCGGATCAGGTCCTCTTCGTCGTGGAGCTGCATCTCCTGCCGCTGCTGGAACGACCGCGTGTCGTCGAGCTTGCTGCGCTCGGCCGAGAGCATCTGCTCGAGCTTGTGCAGGTCGGTGTCGAGGGTGGCGATCCGGCTGGGGATCTCCCTCAAGCGCCGCTCCATCAGGGTGAGGCGACGGTCCTGTCGCTGGAGCGTACGAAGGGCGGGGATTTGCGGGTGGATATCTGTCATGGGGACGCCTGTGGGTGGGCCCACCTGGGCTTGAACCAGGGACCAACCGGTTATGAGCCGGCCGCTCTGACCGACTGAGCTATGGGCCCGTGCGACGCTGGGGGATCGTCATGTCCAGAGTAGGTAACGGAGGGCGGGGACGTCAAACTCGGCGGCATCGCGCGAACACCGCAGGCGCACCTTCCGCTGCTTGCGACGGCCGCCCCGGGGGCCCGCGCTGGGGCTGTTCGATGCATCGTGTTAGTCTGCGCGACCCGTGGCCACAGACGCCAGCGAACTCAGCAAGGGCGGCCTTTCTCTCGGCTTTGCCAAGCTCTTCTTCCTGCTCGCCGGCTATGCCGTCTCGATCGCCCTGACCCGCCTCGTGCCTCCAGGCACGTTCGGTGATTACACGGTCGTAAGCCAGATCATCGCCATCCCGAACATGGTGCTGATCCAGACGCTGCTGTTCGCGGTCAGTCGTCCGATGTCGGCGGAATACGACGCCGGCCTGCCGTCCTATGACGGCCTCAGGCGGCGGGGCTTCCGCCTCGCCGGCATCCTCGGCGGGCTCGTCGCCGTGGTCTTCATCCTCGGCGCCGACCCGCTCGCGACCTACGCGCTCAAGGACCCGTCGCTGGCCGGCGCGCTGCGGGTCGTCGGCATCATCCCGCTGATCTACGCCGCCTACGCGGTCAACGTCGGCACCCTCAACGCCGTCCGCAAGTTCCAGTTCCAGGCCGGCCTCGACATCTTCATGGCGATGACGAAGACGACGCTGATCATCGGCGCCGCCGCCATGGGCTTCGGGCTGGCCGAGATCCTCGGCGGCTTCACGTTCGCGTCGCTGCTGGCGTTCGGCCTGTCGATCCTGTTCGTCGGCCGCTGCCGCCCGCGCAACGCCGGCGGCGGCGCCGGCCCCTTGCCGGCGATGGCCGAGTTCACCGGCCTTTTGCTGGTGTTCACCGCCGGCGTCAACCTGCTGCAGGCGCTCGACCTGGTGCTGCTCAAGCAGTTCACCGCCTCGCAGGCGCAGAAGGACGCGGTCGGCTTCTACTCGAGCGCCAACCTGGTCGCGCGCGTGCCCTACAGCATGATGAACGCGGTCAGCCTGGTGATGTTCCCGCTGATCGCGACGCTGCAGGCGCAGAGCGACCGGGCGCAGATCCAGCGCTACGTCACGGCGACGGCCAAGATCAGCGTATTCTTGCTGTGCTTCATGAGCAGCGTCGGCGCCGGCGCGGCGCCCGAGGTCCAGCGGCTGCTGTTCCCGGCCGCCTACGGCGAGGCCGCGGGCGAGCTGCGCCTGCTGGTGTGGGGCATGTCGGGCTACTCGCTCACGGTCACGGCGGCGTGGATCTTCAACAGCACCCGCCGCTCGCAGCTGGCGCTGCTGCTGATCGCGGTGCCGCTGGTGGTCGTCAGCGTCGCCGGGTTCGTGCTGGTGCCGCAGAGCTTCACCTCCGGCGCGGCCACGGCGGTGGCGATCGGCGGGGCCGCCGGCGCGGTCGCCAGCCTGATCGCCCTGGCCCGCAGCCTCGGCGCCGCCCTGTCGCCGGTCTACCTGCTCAAGCTGCTGGCCGCCGTCGCGCTGGTCGAGGCCGCCTCGCGCGCGTTCGCCCCGACCGGCAAGATCCTCATCATCGTCAAGCTGGCGCTGCTCGCCGCGGTCTTCCTCGGCGCCGTCGCCGTCACCCGCGCCGTCACGCCGGCGGAGCTCCGCGAGCTCCGCAAGAAGCGTGCTCCCTAGGACATGTCCCAAAAGCCCTGGCTCATCATCTCCAAGCCGCTGCGGCCGCCGTTCCGCGACGGCAGCACCGTGCTGCTGCGCGACCTCGTGCAGCACATGCCGGAGAATCGGCCGCTGGCCTACCTCGGCGACCCGGGGGCGCCGCTGCGGCCGGTCGGCGACCGGGTGATCGGCGCCCCGCCGGCCGGCTACGCGCCGACCATGACCGACAAGCTGCGGGCGCTGGCGGCGATGCTGCGCCACCCGAGCATGCCGGTCCACCTGTCCTTCACGCCAGGCAAGGCCACCGCCGCCGTCGTATCGCTGCTGCGCCGGCTGCAGCCGCGGCGGCTGTTCGTCCAGAGCTTGATGTCGTCGCACGGGGCCGAGGCCTGGACCCCGCTGCTGCGCCCGCTCGACGCCGTGGTCGCCCTGTCCCACGGGACAGCCCGGCGCCTGCGCGACGCCGGCGTGCCCGAGAGCAAGATCGCCACCATCCGCCCGGCCGTGGCGGCCACCGCCGCCGATCATCCGGCCGAGGTCGCCGGGCGCAAGCGGCTGTTGTACGCCGGCGACCTCGACGGCGAGATCGCCGCCCGCCTCGTCGCGCTGGCCCGGGCCACCGCCCCGAGCGGCTGGTCGCTGACGATCGCCTGCCGGCCCAAGGCCGAGGGCGACGCCGAGGCCCGCGCGGGGCTGCAGCGCGAGCTCGCCGGCGACCTCGCCTCCGGGCGGGTCGAGCTGCTGGCCGAGGTCGCCGACATGGACGCGCTGTACCGTCGCAGCGCGCTGCAGCTGTTCGCCGCCACCCACACGCGAAAGAAAGTCGACCTGCCGCTGGCGCTGCTCGAGGGCCTGGCGCGCGGGGTCCCGGCCGCGATCGTCGACGTCTCGCCGGCCGCCGAGCTGCTGCACGTCGGCCACGACGCCGGCCTGCGCGCCGGCCTGGCCGCCCCCGCCGAGCCCGACGCCTTCGCCCGCGCGATCGCCGAGGTCGTCCACGGCGACACCGTCGCCGCCTGGTCCGAACACGCCGCTGCCCTCGCCGCCCGCGAGTTCTCGCTGACGCAGATGGCCGGCCGCTACGACGCGCTCTACAGCGACCTCGAGCGCAAGCGCCGGGATTGATCTGCTCCATGGGGCATGTCCTTCGGAACATGCCCGAAGGCGCTCCCGCTCGCCGGGCTCGCGCCGCCTGACCGCAGACACCGCGAGCCCCTGTCCTTCCGGTCATCCCCTTGAAGGGGGCCCCCTCGCTGGCCTTGAAGTCGACCCGGTCGCTAGCCCGCCGCCGCGAGCGCGGCGCCGGCCTCGACCTGTCCCCCGCACGAACCCGTGAACCGCGCCCCCGCCGAGCGCGGTGCTTCGGACATGTCCTCCGGACCATGCGCGCCCGAACATGTCCCCACGGACATGTCCTCATTTACCAAGACAAGCGGGAGGAGGAGCGGACGAGCGGGGTCGTAAGCCGGGTTTTGTCCCTGGGTTCGTCGCCTCCCCCAGGTGGCGGTCATTCTTCTACGCGGCGCTACCCGGGGCGGGACGGGCAGCCCCTGGTGACTTCCTTGCGGAGAGCCACCGTGCCCCTGTTTGGCCTTGCTCCGGGTGGGGTTTACCGTGCGGTCCCTGTCGCCAGGTCCCCGGTGCGCTCTTACCGCACCTTTTCACCCTTACCCGCGCGGACGCGGGTGGTTTGAGTTTCTGTGGCACTTTCCTTCGGGTCGCCCCGACTGGCCTGCGCCAGCACCCTGCCCTGCGGAGCCCGGACTTTCCTCGAGTGCTCTCGCCCGTGAGGACTACTCACTCGCGAACGCCTTTTCCCCCTCGGCCGCTCCTCTCCCGCCGGGCGGTGTAGCACGCGGAGGCGCGCTGGCCAAGCCGGGACGCGGCGCGCGGAGCGGCCGCCGTCAAGGCAGCGACGGCAGCGTGTCGGTCGCGGTCTTGCTGAGCTGACGGACCGCGTGGCGCTCGTCGTGGTCGTTGCAGGCGAGCACCACGACGACCGTGATGTTGTCGTCGCCGCCGCGCTCGAGCGCCAGCTCGGTACAGACCTGCGGCAGCTCGGAGTACAGGTTGTCGCGGGCCAGCGCCGCCAGCTCGTCGAGCGACACGTAGTTGGCGAAGCCGTCCGAACACAGCAGGTACACGTCGCCGAGGTTGACGTTGACCGGCACGATGTCGGCCTCGACCAGCCGTTCGAAGCCGACCGAGCGGGTGATGATGTGCTTGAGGTCCGACTCCTGGGCCTCTTCCTCGGTGATGAGGCCGGCGAGCACCTGCTCGTTGAGCCAGGAGTGGTCGGTGGTCAGCTGGCACGCCATCGCCGAGCGCAGCAGGTACGCGCGGCTGTCCCCGACGTGGACCACGTAGCCGCGGTCGCCGTGGAACAGGATGCCGGTGAGCGTGGTACCCATCCCGTGCAGCGAGCGGTCCTGCTGGGCCTGGTCGTAGATCCGGGCGCTCGCCTCGCTCGCCGAGGCCTGGAGGATCTCCGCGATCGCCTCCGACCACGCCTGTTGCGGCATGCCGTGCAGGCGCGCCATCCCGCGGCGCACGACCTTGTTCACGACGTCGGCGCACATGGCACTGGCATGCGCCCCGCCGGCGTGGCCGCCCATGCCGTCGGCGACGAGGTACAGCCCGAGCGAGCTGTCGACGAGGAAGCTGTCCTCGTTCGCCATGCGGACGCGGCCGACGTCGGTGGATGCCCACGCGATCAAGCGCACAACCTGGACGATACCACGTGCGGCAGCGAGTCGAGAGTCATCCCGCGGGGCCTTCGTGCAGGCGGCACGGGCCGCCGGTGCAGACGCGGGGGCGCCGGCAGCGCGTGAGTAAACCGACAGCTCCGGGCCGCGCCGGCGGGCGGCGCGGCGGCGGAGCGGTCTTTGGGGCCAGGTGCGGCTGTGGGCGCCTGGGCGCCCGAATCACACGCGGAAGGCCGCCGGCTCGTCGGACATGGAGATCTCCGCGCCGTCGAAGCGGATCCGCTTGGGCTTGTCGTCGAGGACGGTGAGGATGGAGACCGGGCGCCGCCAGATCCGCTCGACGTTGCGGAGGGTGTCGCGGGCGTAATCCATCTTCAGGTCGACGCCCTCGTGGCGGTGGCCGAGCAGCAGCTCGCTGCGGTTGAGGTAGTTGGCGTCGACGACGTAGATGAACGGCTGGCCGAAGTTCGACAGCTGCTGGAGGATCTGCTGCTTGATCTTGCTGAACTCGCGGCCTTCGATCTCGAGCCGGCCGGTGCGGCGGTTCTCCTTGTAGGTGAAGAATTTCTGCTCGCGGCAGAAGTCTTCGGTGAAGAACTCGTCGAGGAAGGTGACGTCGTTGTGCATGCGCCGGACCTCGTAGAGCTTCTGGCGCCCGAGGCCGAGCTTCTTGTCCCACGCCGCGCGCTGCGACAGCGAGGTGCACTCGTCGTACTCCTTGCCGAAGCGGCCGGTGTTCCAGCGGTCTTCGATGTGGCGGTAGAGCTCGACCCCGAGCTTGTACGGGTTGAGCTGGCCGGGGCCCATCGCGGTGACGCCGCTGGCGGCGTCGGCGTAGTCGATGAGCTCGTCGTCGCGCAGCGCCCGGGTCGTCATGATGCGCGAGTGCCAGTAGGTGGCCCAGCCCTCGTTCATGATCTTCGTCTGCATCTGCGGCAGGAAGTAGTAGGCCTCCTCGCGGATGATGCCGAGCACGTCGGCCTCCCACGCCTCGAGCGGGGCGTACTGCATGAGGAAGCCGAGCACGTCGCGCTCGGGGTGGGGCGGGTTCTTGCGCTTCTGGGCCTCGTCGGCCTGCTTCTTCTTGGCCTTCTGGGCGGCGAGCAGCTCGGGCGGGTTGATGTAGCCCTCGAGGTAGCTGCGGGTGTTGTGGAGGCGGCCGGGCTCGGGGCCGGAGGGCTCGGCCTCGGCCTCGGCGGCGGCGGGCTCGGCGGCGCGGCGGCTCTCCTTGCGGCGGAACGGCAGCCAGGGGTCGATGAGGTTGTCGACCGACAGGCAGGTGTCGACGAAGGTCTCGACGTTGGACACGCCCTGGCGGTCCATGTAGCGGCGCACGCGGGCGGCGTTGTTGGCCATCCCGTCGATCATGCGGCGGTCGGTGTGCGAGAAGAAGTAGTTGTTCTTGAAGAAGTCGCAGTGGCCGTAGACGTGGGCCATCACGAGCTTCTGGTCGACGAACGAGTTGCCCTCGAGCAGGTAGGCGTAGCAGGGGTTGGTGTTGATGACGAGCTCGTAGATCTTCGACAGCCCGTACGTGTGGCTCTTGAGCATGTGGTCGTACTCCATGCCGAAGCGCCAGTGGGGGTAACGGACGGGGAAGCCGCCGTAGGCCGCGATCTCGCACATGTGGCGGTAGTCGACGGTCTCGAACACGACGGGGAAGGTGTCGAGGCCGAACTCGTCGGCGTACGACTTGATCTCGTCCTGCAGCTCGCGGAGCGCGGGAGGCAGCTGCGTCATGACTAGCGGCCCCCCTTCAGGAATTCGCGGATCGAGTCCATGATGTCGTCCTTGCTCTTGATCTCGGAGGTCACGAGGGCGATGTTCTTGGCGAACGCGGACCGCAGGTCCTTGATGAACTGGCCCGAGCCGTAGGGCGACTCGACCTGGCCGTAGCCGAACTGGTTGCAGCGCGGGAGCAGCTGGTGCTTGACCAGCTGGATGCACGTCGCGGTGTCGTCGACCGACCAGTTGTCGCCGTCGCTGAAGTGGAACGCGTAGATGTTCCACTGCTCGGGGTTGAACTCGGCGTCGATCAGCTCGGCGCACAGCTTGTAGGCCGAGCTGATCATCGTCCCGCCCGACTCGCGGGTGCGGAAGAAGACGTCGCGCTCGACCACCCGCGCGGTCGCGTCATGGATGATGTAGCGCGACTCGAGGCCCTTGTACTGGCTGCGCAGCCAGGTGTCGATCCAGAACGACTCGATGCGGACGATCTCCTTCTGCTCGTCGCCCATCGAGCCGGACACATCCATCATGTAGATGATCACCGCGTTGGTCTGCGGTCGCGGGTCGGTGCGCCACGAGCGGTAGCGGCGGTCCTCGCGGATGGGCACGATGACCGGGCGCGCCGGGTCGTAGGAGCCCATCGCCACCTGGCGGCGGAGGGCGCGCTTGTAGGTGGCCTTGAAGTTGCGCAGGCTCTCGGGGCCGGTGTTGCGCAGGCCGACGTAGCGGTCCTTGCGGGTCTCGAGCGAGTGCGTCCCCTTGGGCTGGATGTTCGGCAGACCGAGCTCTTCGCCCATGATTTGAGCGAGCTCTTCGAGCGTGACCTCGACCTCGAGCGCCTTGCCGCCCTCCTGCTCGCCCGCCTTGCCCGCGCCGCCCTGGCCGTCCTTGCCGCTGCCACCGACCGGGTCGCCGGGCTCGCCGTCGCCCTGGCCGACGCCCTGGCCGCTGTTGTCGCCGTGGACGAACCGTGGGATGTTGATCTGCGGCATCGGGATGGCGACCGTGCCCTGCCCCTTTGGGGCGACCATGTCGCCGCGCGAGATGTATTTGCGCAAGTTCTGCCGAATTTTGCCGCGAATGATCTCTCGGAAGCGGCTGTGGTCCTGCTCGATGCGCGAAATCATGGATACTCAGAGTATGCGAGGTGCGCGGCAGATGCGAGGCGGATGCGAGGCCACGCGCGCCCGGCGGCGAAAATGCGAGTTTCTCCGCGGTGCGCGCCGACGTGCTCGGCGGCGCGTCGCTTCCGCGGTGGCCGCTTCCGCGACCCTCGTGTACCATGACGGGTACGATGTCATCCGTCTCGCTCGTCGACCGCGTCGCCGCCCTTCAGGACCAAAAGCGCTACGAAGACCTGCACTGGACCGGCACGTTCGAGGAGTACCTCGACCTCGTGCGGCGCAACCCCCGGGTCGCCCGGACCGCCTACGAGCGCCTGTACGACATGGTGCTGTCGCACGGCACCGAGGAGTACGTCGACAGCAAGAAGAAGATCACGCGCTACCGGTTCTTCCAGGACGAGGTCCACGAGGGGCGTGACGCGATCTTCGGCCTCGACATCCCGCTGATGCGGCTGGTCAGCGTGCTCAAGGCCGCGGCCCTGCGCTACGGGACCGAGCGGCGCATCATCCTCCTTCACGGGCCGGTCGGCTCGTCGAAGAGCACGATCGCGCGCCTGCTGAAGAAGGGCCTCGAGGAGTACAGCCGCACGCCCGAGGGCGCGCTCTACACCTACGAGTGGACGCTGCCGGAGGGGCTGCGCTACCTGACGGCCGGTCAGGAGTGCTTCTCGTCGCCGATGAACGAGGAGCCGCTGAAGCTGATCCCGTCCGACGTCCGCGAGCAGGCGATTACTTCGCTCGGGCTCGAGCGCGACGGCTTCCGCCCGTACGTCCGCGGCAACCTCAACCCGGCCTGCCGCTTCATCTTCCGCGAGCTGATGCTGCACTACAAGGGCGACTGGTCGAAGGCCGTGCGCCACGTGCGGGTCAAGCGGCTGCTGCTGTCCGAGGAGGACCGCATCGGCATCGGCACCTTCCAGCCGAAGGACGAGAAGAACCAGGACTCGACCGAGCTGACCGGCGACATCAACTACCGCCGCATCGCCGAGTACGGCAGCGACACCGACCCGCGCGCCTTCAACTTCGACGGCGAGTTCAACGTCGCCAACCGCGGCATCATCGAGTTCGTCGAGATCCTCAAGCTCGACGTCGCCTTCCTCTACGACCTGCTCGGCGCCACGCAGGAGCAGAAGATCAAGCCGAAGAAGTTCGCGCAGACCGACATCGACGAGGTCATCATCGGCCACACCAACGAGGCCGAGTACAACCGCCTGCTCGAGAACAAGTTCATGGAGGCGCTGCGCGACCGTACGGTGAAGATCGACGTCCCGTACATCACGAAGCTCAGCGAAGAGATCAAGATCTACGCCAAGGACTACAACCCGAGGAAGGTCCGCGGCCGCTTCATCGCCCCGCACACGCTCGAGATGGCGGCGATGTGGGCCATCCTCACCCGCCTCGAGGACCCGAAGAAGCACCAGCTGTCGCTGCTGCAGAAGCTCAAGCTGTTCGACGGCAAGACCCTGCCCGGGTTCACCCAGGACTCGGTCAAGGAGCTGCGCAAGGAGGCCGTGCGCGAGGGCATGGAGGGCATCTCGCCGCGCTACATCCAGGACAAGATCGCCAACTGCCTGGTGTCCGAGCGCGGGCAGATGAGCATCAACCCGTTCATGGTCCTCAACGAGCTCGAGGGCGGCCTGCGCAGCCACAGCCTGATCAACAACGACGACCAGCGCAAGCGCTACACCGAGCTGCTCGCGGTGGTCAAGCAGGAGTACGAGGACATCGTCAAGAACGAGGTCCAGCGGGCCATCAGCGCCGACGCCGACGCCATCGCGCGCCTGTGCGGCAACTACATCGACAACGTCAAGGCGTACACCCAGCGCGAGAAGGTCAAGAACCCGTACACCGGCCAGGACGAGGAGCCCGACGAGCGGCTGATGCGGTCGATCGAGACCAAGATCGACATCCCCGAGTCGCGCAAGGACGACTTCCGCCGCGAGATCATGAACTACATCGGCGCGCTCGCCATCGAGGGCAAGCAGTTCGACTACCGCACCAACGAGCGGCTCTACAAGGCGCTCGAGCTCAAGCTGTTCGAGGACCAAAAGGACAGCATCAAGCTCACCAGCCTGGTCTCGCAGGTCGTCGACCGCGAGGCGCAGGAGAAGATCGACGTGGTCAAGCAGCGGCTCATCCGCAACTACGGCTACGACGAGATCTCGGCGTCCGACGTGCTCACCTACGTCGCCTCGATCTTCGCCCGCGGCGAGATGAAGTAGGCCGGCGAACGCCGCCACCGACGCGCAGCGGGGGCCCTCGTGCCCCCGCTACGACGTCGCGGGCACGAGCGGCAGGTCGACGCGGAAGGTCGTGCCGACGCCCGGCTCGGACTCGAGGGTGATCGACCCGTGGTGGGCGTGGACGATCTCGCGGGCGATGTAGAGGCCGAGCCCCAGCCCGCTGAACGAGCCGACGCGGTGAGCCCGCTCGAACGGCTGGAACAGCTTGTCGCGGGCCTCCGGGGCGATGCCGATGCCGTGGTCCTCGACCTCGATGCGGGCCGTGCCCGGACGCGGCAGCATCAGCCGCAGCGTGACCGGGTGGTTCGCCCCGTACTTGAACGCGTTGCTGACCAGGTTGTCGAGGACCTGCTCGATGCGCCGCCGGTCCCACGCGGCCATCACCGGCGGCCCGTCGCGCGGCGGCAGCTCGAGGCGCAGCCCCGCGCGCGCGCGGGCGTCGTGCTCGCACAGCTGCGAGCAGTAGGTCGTGAGCAGCTCGCAGACGTCGGCGTCCTGCGGCTCGAGGAACAGCCTCTTGTGCGACAGCCGGGTGGCGTCCAGCATGTCGCCGACCAGCGAGTCGATCTTGCGCGCCTGGCGGATGATGAGCTGCAGCGCGGCGACCAGCGGCTCCTTGACCGCCGGGTCGGGGCTCGGCGCCGGCAGCTTGCGCAGCAGCGACTCGGCGCGCAGCAGGATCGAGGTGATCGGGGTGCGCAGCTCGTGGCTGGCGACCGAGAGGAACTCGTCGCGCACGGCGATGGCGTCGCGCAGCACCTGCTCGGCCTGCTTGCGCGCGGAGATGTCGACGAGCGTGCCCGACATGCGCACCGCCTGGCCGGCGTAGTCGGAGAACACGCCGCCCTGCGAGAACAGCCAGCGGTCGCGGAACTCGGGGTCGTACAGGCGGAAGTCGCAGCGGAAGGTGGAGCGGGTGGCGATCGCGTGCTGGAGCGCCTGACCGACGCGATCGCGGTCGTCCGGGTGCAGCAGCTTGATGAAGTCGTGGATGTCCTGCGGCTGGTAGTCGGGCGACATCCCGAGCAAGGTCTTGGTCGTGTCGGACCAGATCGCCTGGCCGGTGCGCACGTCCCAGTCCCACACCCCGGTCTCGGCGGCGCGCATGGCCTCGTTCACCCGGCTGAGCTCGCGCAGGCGCGTGCTGAGGTCGACGACGTAGCCGATGAACTGGTTGAGCTGCGGCCGGACCAACGCGTAGCCGATCAGCACCGGCACGCGGCTGCCGTCCCTGCGCACGTAGTCCTTCTCGTAGGGCCGACACTTGCCGGTGCGCAGCGCCTCCTCGATGCCCTGGTGGTCGCGCATCAGGTGCTCGGGCGCGGTGCAGCGGTCCCAGCGGAATACGCCCTGCTCGAGCTCGTCGCGGGTGTAGCCGAGGATCCGCAGGTACTCGTCGGTGGCCTCGACCAGCTCGCCGTGCATGTCGCTGACGAAGATGCCGACCAGCTGCGCCAGCCCGCCGGCCTTCGCGGCCTCGTAGACCGCCGTCTCGCGCAGGTTCTCGACCACGCACACGGCGCCGAGCAGGCTGCCGTCGGCCGCGAGCACCGGCCTCGCGCTCTCCCGCACGCGGAGCTGCCGCCCGTCGCGCCAGCTCAGCGCGTAGCTGTGCGCCGAGGTCCTCGCGCCCGTGCGCAGCGCGACCGCGACCGCCGTGTCCTCGCGCCGCAGCGGCGCGCCGGCCAGCGTGGCGAGCTCGTCCGCGGGGCAGTACGGCGGCGAGGAGGCGGACGACAGGCGCAGCAGCTCGGCGGCGTCGGCGTTGTACGCGACGATCCGGCCGTGCAGATCGCAGACATAAGTCGCGTGCGGCAGCGCCTCCAGCAGGTCGCGCGCGCCGAGCATCTCCAGTGCGTCGGTCCCGGTCATGGAAAGCGCAACGACTAGAGTACCGCGTGCGAACGCGGCGTGGCTGACCCGACGCCGCCGTTCGCAGCCACGCCGGTCCCGCGGGCGGCCCGGCCGAGATCGCGGCGAACTCACGCACACGGAAGGGCGGCCGCGCGGCCGGGCTCATCGGCAATTCCCCGACGCAGCCGTCCTCATGGCGTCGTCCATTCCAGCAGGCCCGCCCCGCCGGGTGACATCACCTTCGGGCAGGCGCGTCCAGTGACCTCGAGGCAGTCGCCGCGACCCGCTCGGGCGCGCGGCCCGTCCGCCGTCACGGGCCGCGGAAGGTCGCGATCACCGGGATGTGGTCGGACGGCGCGTCCCAGCCGCGCGGCGTCTTGTCGTGGACCACCGACTCGCAGCGGGCGTAGAGCGGCGCGCTGGCGTAGACGTGGTCGATGCGCATGCCGCGGTTGCGGTCGAAGTCGCCGCGGCGGTAGTCCCACCAGGTGTACTGGCCGGGGCGGTCGTCGTGCTTGCGGAAGCAGTCCTGCAGGCCGAACGCCAGCAGCTCGCGCAAGGCCGCGTGCTCCTGCGGCGAGAAGTGGGTGCAGCCCTCGAGCGCGCGCGGGTCGACGACGTCGCGCTCGTCGGGGGCGATGTTGAAGTCGCCGCACAGGATGACCGGCGCGTCGGGCGAGTAGTGCTCGGCGAGCTCGGCCTTGAGGCGGGCCAGCCAAGCCAGCTTGTAGGCGAAGGCCTCGGTGCCGAGCGCGGTGCCGTTGGGGACGTAGAGGTTGTAGAGGCGGAGGCCGTCGATCTCGGTGTTCAAGATCCGGCAGTGCGAGTCGGCGTCGCCGCCGCGGAAGCCGGTGACGACCTCGGTCGGCTTGATCTTCGACAGCGTGGCCACGCCGGCGTAGCCCTTCGAGCCGTGGATGTGGACGGTGTAACCGAGCTCCGCGAACGGCACGCGCGGGAACACCTTGTCCTCGCACTTGGTCTCCTGCAGGCAGGCGACGTCGGGGCTCTTCTCGGCGAGGAAGCTGAGCACGTCGTCGAGGCGCGCGCGGATCCCGTTGACGTTCCACGTCAGCAGCGTGAAGGGCCGGTTCATGGCGCGAACCTTAGCGCAGCCGCGGCGCGACGACGAGGGCGTGCAGCAGCAGCGCCAGCCCGAACCACCCCGCCGCCATGAGCACCGAGAGGTCGCCCTTGGCCGCCAGCGCACCCAGCACGAACACGCTCGAGCCGACGTAGACGAGCGGCGCCCACGGGTAGAAGCCGAGGCGGTACGGCCGCGGATGCTCTGGATCCTTGCGCCGCAGCACGATCACGCTGGCGACCGCGAGCGACCCCGAGATCAGCATCGCCGCCGCCGCGTAGTCCATCAGCTGCTCGAACCGGTGGCTGAGGATCAGCGCCGTCGCCAGCGCCGCCTGCAGCCACAGCGCGACCACCGGCGTGCCGAAGCGGGCCGAGAGTCGCCCGGCCGCGGGGATGCAGTGGCCCTGCTCGGCCATCGCGTAGGCGATCCGCGAGCCGGCCATGACGGTGCCGTTGATCGAGCCGAGCATGGCCAGCAAGATCATCAGCGTCACGGCGATCACCCCGGCGTGGCCGAACAGCGCGCCCGCGGCCGCGGTGCCGGCCTCGCCGACCCCGGCCAGCTTGTCGATGTCGAACACCGAGAGGTAGCCGGCGCACAGCACGAAGTAGAGGATCGCGACCATGAGGGTCCCGCCGACCACCGCCCGCGGCAGGTTGCGCCCGGGGTCGGCGATCTCCCCGCCGATGTAGATCGCCGCGTTCCACCCGGAATAAGCGAAGTAGATCGACAGGTATGCCTGGGCGACGGCGAACGCCGACGGCCCGGGGTCCAGGCCGACCCGCAGGGCCTCGCGCGAGACCTCGACCGTACCGATGTCGCCGACCACGAACAGACTGACCGCCAGCAGCACCGCCAGCGGCACCACCGTCAGCACCAGCTGTACGCGCCCGGAGAGCACGATGCCGACGTGATTGAGCCCCGTGAGCGCCAGCACCAGCGCGATCGCCCAGAACGTCGGGCCCTCGACCGTCACGAGGCCGAGGTCGACCGGCGCGGCGAAGCTCGGCCCGAGCAGCACCGGCAGCTGGAACGCGGCTGTCCCGACGGCCATGGTCGCGAGCGAGCCCGGGAAGGTCGCCAGCAGCTGCAACCAACCTGTCGCGAACGCAATGCCCGGCCCGTAGGCCGCGCGCAGGTAGGGGTACTCGCCGCCGGCCCGCGGCATCATGGCCCCGAGCTCCGCCACGCACAGCGCCCCGCACAGCGCCGCCAGGCCGCCGGCGACCCACAGCAGCAGGAACCACAACGGGCTCTGCACGTGCGTGGCGACCACCGGCGGGGCAATGAAGATGCCGATGCCGAGCATCGAGCCCGCGACCAGCGCTTGCGCCGCCCAGCGGCCGAGGTGTCGCGTCTCCATCCGGGGCAGCCTAACCGATGATCGGGGTCCGGGCGGCCGGACGCAAGAAACCGGACCCGCCGCGCGAGCCGCCCGCAGCCACCTGGAGCGCGCTGAACTTTGGCCTTTGACAGCGGGCCGGGCCGCGGCTAGCTTCGCGGCTCGGCATGCGGCGGCTGTGCAGCGCGGCGCTGGCGGTGGGGCTCAGCCTTGCGGCCTGCAAGACGGGTCCCAACCTCAGCACGGACTACGGCCAGACCGCGCGCGAGAACTACGAGCTGGCGATCGGTGAGTTCACCGACAAGGACTACGAAGAGGCGATCCAGTACGCCGACTTCGTGCGGATCCGGTTCCCGTTCAGCCGCTACGCCGTCGAGGCCGAGCTGCTGATCGCCCGCGCCGAGTTCGCCCAGGGCAACTACACGACCTCGCAGGACCAGTTCAAGCAGTTCTACAAGCTGCACCCGACGCACAAGCACGTGCTCAACGGCTGGTGCGCGTACATGGCCGCGGTCTCGGCCTACATGAACGCGCCCGAGGGCTTCTTCCTGATGCCCCCGCACTACCAGCGCGACCAGGACCAGCTGCAGGACGCGCTGGTCGAGCTGGCCTACTTCTTCGACCACTACCCCAACAGCCCGATGCACCCGCTGGCGATCAAGCTGCAGGACGAGGTCCGCCGCCGCCTGCTCGAGCACGAGCTCTACGTCGCCAAGTTCTACCTCGACCGCGACCGCCCCGAGGCCGCGATCGGCCGGCTCGAGACGGCCCACAAGTCGTACTCGGGCATCGGCCTCGACGCCGAGGTGCTGTTCCTGCTGGCGCTGACGTACCTGAAGATGGACGAGATCGAGCTGTCGCGGACGACCTTCGCCGAGCTGCAGGCGCAGCACCCGAAGCACCACCACGGCCGCCAGGCCCGCCTCTACCTCAAGTACATCCAGGACACCTACGGCCCGGCCGACGCCAGCCGCAAGCGCCCCGACCGCAGCCCGCCCCGCCCGGTCGCGCCGCCGCGCCCCAAGCAGGTCGACGAAGAGGCGCTCAAGGCCAAGGGCAAGCCGAAGGCCGCCCTCGAGGGCCGCACGGGTTCGCTGTGAGCCGCGACCGCGAGGCCGACGAAGCACCTGTCCCCGCGGACAGCCAGGCCGACGCTCCGGCTGTCTCTGGGGACAGCTCGCCTGTCCCCGCGGACAGCCGCTCGGCACCTGTCCCGGCGGACAGCCGCGACGCCGCTGCGACCGGCGCGGGCGACGCTCGCGCCCGCCGCGGCCTGTCCGCCGCCGACCTCGAGCGCCTGCGCGAGCCCCCGCTGCAGACCGCCGACCTGCCGGGCGTCGGCGGCGCCATCCGTTGCCGGCCGGAGGACTTTCGCGTCCGCGAGATCCCGGCCTACGACCCCGACGGCCGCCCGGGCGCGCACGTCCTGCTCGTGCTGAGCAAGCGCGGCGTCGGCAGCGAGGACGCGGTCGCCGAGGTCGCGCGCCAGCTCGGCATCCCGCGCGCCGAGGTCGGGCTCGCCGGCCTCAAGGACAAGGACGCCGTCACCGAGCAGTGGATCTCCCTGCCCGCCGCCGCGGCCGCGCGTCTCGGGCAATTTGTCCATTCGGACATATCCCTCGGGACAGCTCATCCTCACGGCAACAAGCTGCGCCGCGGCCACCTGCGCGGCAATCGCTTCACGATCGTCGTGCGCGACCCGGTCGTGCCGGTCGACGAGGCCCTGGCCCGCTGCCGCGCCAAGGTCGAGCGCCTGCGCGCGCTCGGCGGGCTCGACAATCTCTACGGCGAGCAGCGGTTTGGCAGTGACAATTTGGCGCGGGGCCTCGCCGCTCTGGCGCGCGCGCGCCGGCGCGGCCGGGCCGACTTCCTGCTCAGCGCCGGGCAGTCGGCGCTGTTCAACCTCTACCTGCTCGAGCGCCGCGCCCGCGGCCTCATGCGCGAGGTGCTGCGGGGCGACATCCTGAAGAAGACGGCCACGGGCGGCCTCTTCGAGTGCACCGACCCGGCCACCGACAAGGCCCGGCTCGATGCCGGGGAACTGGGCATCACCGGGCCGATGTTCGGCAGCAAGATGCGGGCGCCGGGTCCGGACACCCCCTCCGGGGCGCTGGAGGCGGAGATCCTCGCGCGGGCGGAGATCGACCTGGCGACGCTGCAGGGCTTAGGTCACACCCTCGAGGGGACGCGGCGGCCGCTGCAGGTCGCGCCGCTCGCGGTCGACATGGAGGCCGTGCGCGACGACTTCGGCCCCGGGGTCTCCCTCAGCTTCGAGCTGCCCTCCGGGAGCTACGCGACGGCCCTCCTGCGCGAGCTTCAGCGCCCGGTCTGAGCAGGCGTGCGCCCGCGTCGCCGGCGAACACTGGCCGTTTCGCGCCGGCTGGGCTACGGTTCGCATGGCTCACCAATGAAGCTCTCGGAAAAATTCCTCGAGCTCTCGGCCGTCGGCTCGGAGTGGATCCTCTGGATCCTCGTCGGGCTGTCCGTCGTGAGCGTGGCCGTGATGATCGAGCGCCTGATCTTCTACTCGGGCGTCCAGGGGCGCGACTCGGCGCTGGTCCGGGCGCTCCACGCCGCGCTTGCCGACCGCGACATCGCCAAGGCCCAGGAGGTCCTGCGGACCGCCACCAGCCCCGGCGCCCGGATCGCCGCGCAGATGCTCGAGACCAGCCACCGCGGCGCCGGCTCGATGGCCGCGATCATGGCCGCGCTGCGCCCCGGCGAGAAGCTCCGGCTCGAGCGCAACCTCAACTTCCTCGGCACCGTCGGCTCGAACTCGCCGTTCATCGGCCTCCTCGGCACGGTGCTCGGCATCATCGAGACCTTCCGCGCCATCGAGCGCTCGGGCGTGATGGGCAGCGCCGAGTACTCGAACGCGGTCATGGCCGGCATCTACGAGGCGCTGGTCGCCACCGCCGTCGGCCTCCTCGTCGCCATCCCGGCCGTCATCGCCTTCAACTTCTTCCAGCGTCGCGTCAAGGCGCTGCTCGGCGAGGCCGACGCGCTGACCAACATGGTGCTGTCGCTGTCGGGCAACCAGTCGGGCAACTCGGACGCCCCGCGCGCCCACTGAGCCGGCCTTCCCAGGGGGATCCACGCCGTGGCCGCCGACACCAATCTCGACGACGACGAGGGCATCAACAGCATCAACGTCACCCCGCTGGTCGACGTCATGCTCGTGCTGCTGATCATCTTCATGGTCACGACCACGAAGATCCAGGAGTCCGAGGCGCTGGCGATCGACAAGCCCGACGCGCAGACCGGCCAGAAGCTCGAGCCCAAGCAGCACCACATCCTGCTCAGCTGCGCGAAGGACGGCAAGCTCGAGGTCGACCACAAGCCGGTCGACAGCGACGCCGCGATCAAGGAGGCGATCACGCGCAAGCTCGCCGAGGGCCGCGACCTCCAGGGCATCATCCAGTGCGACGAGGAGGCCCAGGTGAAGTCGATGATCCACCTCGTCGACCTGCTGCGGGACGCCGGCGTCAAGAAGTACGCGATCGCCACGGAGAAGCCCAAGGCCAGCCCCGCGCCCTCCTGATCTGAGCGAGACCTGCGATGCGCCTCGGCGGCAGCTTTCTCTCTCGGTCCGGCACAGGGGCGTTCGGCTCGCTGGGGCTCCACGCCCTGCTCGCGGTGCTGCTGTCGTACCTGTCGGTCGAGCCGCCGCCGCCCGAGGAGCCGCAGATCGACCTCGTGGAGTTCGAGATCCCCGAGCCCGAGCCCGAACCGGAGCCCGAGCCCGAGCCCGAACCGGAGCCCGAGAAGCCGCAGGAGACCCCGCCCGAGCCGCAGCCGGTGCCCGAGGTCCGCAAGAACGAGCCGCCGCCCAAGCCGCGGCCGAAGGCCAAGGCCGAGCCGCAACAAATTGAGCCCGACGAGGCCCCGCCGCCGCTGCGCATGGACGCCAGCCAGACCACCTCCTCCGGCAACAGTGGCGTGAAGATCGGCGTCGGCGCCCCCGGCGGCACGCCCGGCGGCACCGGCAACCCCGACTCCAAGGGCAAGGGCGGCAGCCCCAAGGGCACCCCCGGCGGCACCGGCGACGGCGGCCCGACCTGGGAGCCGCGCGGCGAGCTCTACATCCGCGAGCTCCCGGCCGTCGTCAACGTGCCCCAAGAGCAATGTCCTGCGGTACAGGAGCTCGGCATCGAGGGCGTCGTCATCCTCACCGTCCAGGTCCGCCGCGACGGCACCGTCAAGGACGTGAAGATCGCCAAGGACATCGGCCACGGCTGCGGCAAGATCGCCGCCAAGGCCCTGCGCAGGGCCAAATTCCGGCCCGCCATCGCCACCAACGGCCAGCCCGCCGACTTCGAGCTGCGCTACGAGTACGAGTTCCAGCTCGGCGACTGAACCGAGGATCGCAGCCGTTCGCTCGGCAGCCTTCGTTCGACCGCCGTTGCTCGCACGTCGTCCTGGCCGGATGTCACGTCGCTGCGAGTGGCTCGCCGGTCGCGAGTCCTTCGCGCCGCACTCCCCGCCCCCGCACTCGCCGACCCGATCGGTGGCCGGGCCTCCAGTGATTCGCGGCCGCATCATCCGGTCGCGCTTCGGCGGCCATTCGACCGCGAGTGATTCGCGGCCGTGTCACCGGGCCCGAGTGGTGCGCGGCTCTCGACCCGCGAGGGTTCCAGGCGCATCACCCGGGCCGAGTCGTTCACGGCCTTCCGGCCCGCCCCGCCACCTCGCAGGCGCCTGACTCCGGGACCCACCGGAGATCGCACGTCCGTCCCACGCCGCTGGGGCCCTGCGCGAGGTGTTCCGGCCCGCGATCGCCGTCGACGGCCGCGCCGCCGCGCACACGATCCGCTAGGCGAGTTCGCCGTGGCCAAGTGAGGCTGCCCGGCCCCGGCGCGTGCGGGCGCGCGTTTGCCCCCCGCCGGCGATCGGGGCTATCGTCCGGGCCGCCGTGCCGCGCGCGCTCCGTCCCCACGATCCCGGTCCGTCCGTCTCGGCCCGCCGCGCGGGGCTCGTCGGGCTCCTGTCTCTCGGGACATGTCTCTTCGGACTGGCCTGCGCGCCCGACCTGCCGGTGAGCCAGCGGATCGCCGACCCGCGGATCCTCGCCCTGCGCAGCGACGTCATCGCCCCGCTGTTCCCGGGCGACGAGCCGGCCGACGCCGGCGTCCGCTGCGAGGCGCTGCCGTTCGAGACCGTCCGCGTCACCCCGTTCATGGTCGAGCCGACCGGCGTCCTCGACATCGCCGGCCCCGACTTCGACCCGATGTGGATCGCCTGCGGGCTCGGCCCGGCGCAGGGCCTGTTCGCCTGCCTGCGCGGCGCCCTCCCGCTCGACCTCGACGAGCTCGAGGAGTGCCCGGTCCCGAGCTTCACCGACATCGACCCGAGCGCGATGGAGCTGCCGGAGTACCCGAGCCCGTGCCGCCTGCCCGACGACGGCAGCGACGACGGACGCCTCGACTTCGTCGCCCCCTTCGCCGCCAACCTGCTGCTCGGCGGCGACATCGAGCTGACGATGATCAGCCAGGCGCCCGGCTCGCCGAGCACGCGCGAGTGCGCCGAGGCCATGCTGAGCAAGGCCGCCGATCTGCCGAACGACTGCATCTACGCCGTCACCCGCGTCTCGGTCGGCCCGATCGAGAAGCTGCTGTCGTTCGCCGGCATGTTCGGCTTCGAGCTGCCGCCGGAGCTCGGCGAGGTCCCTGCCCCCGAGGACATCCCCGACGGCGACCGCAACCCGCGGATCGCCAGCTTCCGCGTCACCATCCTCGACCCCGAGGCCGACGAGCAGATCGAGCTCGGCGAGCAGCCGCGCGGCGCCGTCGTCAAGGTGAAGCGCGGCCAGACCGTCCAGATCGACACCGAGACCCCGGCCTCCGACCTCCAGACCTACCCCGTGCCGATCAACAACGGCATCGGCGGCATGGGCAGCGAGATCCAGACCGAGCGCATCGACGGCTCCTGGTACCGCACCTGGGGCACCCTGCTGTCCGGCGGCAGCGACGACCGCGAGGCCTTCAATCAGTGGACCATGCGCAAGGGCGAGCAGGACGCGGAGGAGCTCCCGCCCGACGGCCGCGCCACCCTCTTCTATGTCCTGAGAGACAGCCGCCTCGGCGTCGACTGGTGGTGGCTCGAGGTCGAGGTCGAGCCCTGAGCCGCCGCCCCGCCGCGCAGGCGTCGGCCTCAGACGAGCGGCGCCCCGGCGCGACCCATCGTCCTCGCACATGTCCTGAGAGACAGCCGCCGGGAGCGCGGCCGACATCGCCGGCGATCGTCCGCGCCGCGCGCCGCCGCGCAGGCGACCCTCGCAATCTCCCGATTCCTGTCCTCGAAGACAGCTTCTCGCGGCGTCCATCGGTGTCGACCCCGAGTCGAGGTCGAGCCCGAGTCGGAGCCTCGCGGGGAGCGCCGCGGGGCTGCGCGGCTGCGGATCGACGAGTTTTTGCCTGGACCTGGCTCACGCGGTCCGGGCGACCCCCGGCCCGGCCCGATAGTTTCAGCTCGTAGTCCAGCCCCGAGCCCCGCCCCGCCGGTGCGTCCCTGCGAGACCCGGCGCCACCGGCTGCGCCGGCTCCCGGCCTGGCCGCACCCCCGGGGGGTGCCGCTTGACCCCGCCGGCCCCCGGCGTTATCAGCCGTCTGGATCCGTGCTGGGCCTCACCGTAACCCTGCTCGCCGCCCTGCTCGCCGCCCCTGCGCCGGGCACCCTCGACCCGACCACCGGCATGCCGGTGGACGTGCAGCAGCGGGCCAATCCGCCGCCGGTGGAGGCCCGTCCGGCGCCCGGCGTCAACTTCGGCCAGTCGCCGACCAGCGTCACGCCGCCGGCGACCCGTCCGCCGAGCCCCGCCGATCCTACCGCCCCGCGCACCCCGCTGATGCGGCCGCGGCCCGACGCTGTCCCTCCGAGCACGTCCCCCGGGACAGGTCCTTCGGACCAGCTCCCCCCGGGCGCGCCGGCGCCCGACCCGGCCACGCTGTACCCGCTGTCGTTCGCGGCCGAGGAGCTGTCGCTCAGCGACGTGTTGAAGAGTGCGCTCGACGGCAACATCGACCTGCGCAACAGCGCGATCGACATCGCCATCACCGAGAAGCAGATCACCGCGGCGCTCGGCGCCTACGACGTGTTCTTCCTCGCCGGCGTGACCGCCAGCAAGGCCGTCACCCCGCAGCGTGGTTCGCAGCTGACCTTCAACGTCGGCTCGCATCAGCTGTCCGGCAACTTCGGCTTCGAGCGCAAGCTCGAGTCGGGCGGTACGATCAACTTCACCGTCACGACCACCCGCAGCTCGACGCTGCAGCCGCTGAACATCCAGAACGCGGCGGCCGGCGTCCGCTCGCTGAACCTCTACATGATCTCGCCGAGCCTGACGCTGACCCATCCGCTGCTGCGCAACGCCGGCGTGCGGGTCAACCGGGCCGACATCGACCGGGCCCGGATCGCGCGCACGCAGATGGAAGCCAACCAGCTGCAGCTGGCGCAGACGGCGATCCACGACATCATCCTCGCCTACTGGGACGTCCTGTTCGCCGCCCGGGACCTCGAGAACAAGCGCCGCAGCGCCGCCACGACCTCCGAACAGCACCGCCGGGTCAAGGCCGAGGTCGCGGCCGGCCGCAAGTCGCAGCTCGACCTCGACACCATCTATCAATCCCTCGTCGCCCGCGAGAACGAGGTCGTGCTGGCCGAGAACACCCTGCTCGACCGCAGCCTGACGCTGCGGCAGTTCATGGGCCAGGACTTCTCGAACCGCAAGGTCCTCGGCGTGCTGCCGCTGACCGACCCGCAGGCGCTCGCGCCGCGGGAGATCGACCTCGAGGCCGAGATCAAGAAGGCGTTCCAGGCCAACCCGCAGCTCCGCTCGCTCGAGATCGGCATCGCCAGCCGCCGCATCGACGAGCTCGTGGCCGCCAACGCCCGCCTGCCGATCCTCGACTTCCGGTTCCAGTTCGCCCCGCAGGGCCGCAGCATCGACCAGATCGCCAACGCCGATACCGGCATCCCGGCCAAGCGCGCCTCGTGGCCGGAGGCCTTCTCGAACTTCTTCACCGCGACCGACGTCGCCAAGGTGAACTTCAACACCGGCCCGTTCGCCGACTTCAACATCAGCGGCTCGCTCAACTTCAACTTCGACATCCAGGGCCGCACCCCGAAGGCCAACCACGAGCGCGTGATCCTCGAGATCCGCAAGGCCGAGTACAACCTGCAGAAGTCGCAGCAGCAGATCTCGATCGCCGTCATCCGTTCGGTCAACGCCATGCGCACCGCCAGCGCGCGCCTCACGATCACGAGCGAGGCCGTGCGCCTGGCCGAGTCGAACCTGCGCGCCGAGGAGGCCCGCTTCCGCGTCGGCCGCTCGACCAGCTACGACGTGCTGTTCCGCCAGGACGAGCTCGCGCTGGCCCAGTTCAACGCGCTCTCGGCCCAGATCGACTACCTCCGCGCGACCGTCGAGCTGCAGACCCTCACCGGCCAGCTGCTCCCGTCCTACGGCCTCGAGCTGAACGGCGCCGCCGGGGCGCGCCAGACGTCGAGCCCCACCGGCGGCAAGTACCGCTGATCGGGCCGCGCAGAGGCGAAGGCACCTCTAAGAAATTTCCGACCGGTGCGCCTCGAGCCGAGCGGCGGCAGCCGCCGAGCTCCAATGGCGGCAACGAAGGCGATCCACACGGAGCCGCTCAAGAGCTGTCGGGAAGGTACGGCCGCGAGCCGAGCGGCGGCAGCCGCCGAGCTCCACGGCGGCATCGAACGCGATGCGGGCCGAAGCGCCCAGGCTGCTCGAGCGCTGTCGGGGCAGGTACGGCCGCGCGCTGAAGAGCAGCCGTCGAGCTCCACCGCGCTGCTCAAGAGCTGTCCGGCAGTACGGCCTCGAGCCGACCCTCGAGCGCCCGAGCCTGCCCGAAAGGACAGATCGCCGACCCCGACAGCAGCGGCCGCGAGGCCGCGCGGGCGAGCTCACCCAGCCCCACCTCCCCCAGGGACCGCGGACCCCCAAACCTGCCAGAGGTCGTGTCGCAAGCACCGGGGGCGGCCGAGGCGAGATCTCCGGCCGGAGCCGCCGGGAGCGCCGGGGCGCGGGCTCCGCCGGGCCTGAGCCCTGCGCTCGGCTTGTTTCGCCGGCGCCGCTCGTGCTAGGTTGCTGCGTGCTCGCCCTCGGGCGGCTGGAGAGCAGCCATGTCCGCTTCTGAAATCGCCGACAACAAGTGGGAGCTCGAAGCTTCCAAGCCCCCTATCTCCGACGTCTCCGGCATCCTGCAGATCGTCGTCGTCGGGGCCTTCACCCTGATGTTCGCCTGGATGATGCTCTTCACCTTCCAGGGCATCTTCGGCGGCAAGCGCGAGACTCTGGCGGACCAGTACGGCAACCTCACCGTCGACGGCAAGAAGAAGGAAGCCGCTCCCGCTCCCGCCGCCGAGTGAGCCCCGCGCCGCTCAGGCGCCGCGCATGCCGATGAACGCGAGCATCTGACCGATGCCCGCGCCGTCGCGACGGTAGCTGAAGTACTGCTCCGGGTGCCGGCAGGTGCAACCGCCGACGCGCTCGATGCTGTCCTTCGGGACACCTGCCGCCTCCAGCTGAGCCCGGACTGCCGCCACCAGATCGACGTGTGGCCGCGCTCCGGGCTCTCGGCGTACGTGGTCCGCGGCGAACTGCTCCGCGACCTCCTCGCCGACCTCGAACGCCTCGACCTCGATGCACGGGCCGATCGCCGCGACCAGCTGCGACGGATCCACGCCATCGGCGACCAGCGCCGCGACCGTCGCTCCGACCACGTTCGCCACCGTCCCGCGCCAGCCGCTGTGGATCGCCGCGACCGCCGTCGCCGCGCGATCGGCCAGCAGTACCGGCACGCAATCGGCCGTCATCACTCCGACCACCACCGGTCCGTCGCTCGCCCGGGCCCACAGCGCGTCGCCCTCTGCGCCCGGCGTCAGCGCCGACGCTCGCCAGGCCGCCGCGCCGTGGACCTGCCGCACCAGTCGTAGCTGGTCGGGCGAGAAGCCGCCGGCCGCGGCGACGCGCCGCAGGTTCTCGTCGACGTTGCCGGGGTCGTCGCCCCAGCGGCGGCCGAGGTTGAGGCTCTCGAAGCGACCGCGGCTGACGCCGCCGGTGCGATCGGTGAAACCGTGGACGAGGCGCGGGGAGTCGAGCAGGGCAGCGCGAGCGAGCACCCCGACCTCTTATTGTCCCCCGCCGCCGAGCGCAACAATCAGGGCGCGCAGCCCGGGCAGTTCGTTGACACCGAGCCTGGCGCCGAAGGTCACGGGGGAAATCGTCGCGACGGCGAGGCGCGACGAGAAGCACGGCCACTCGAGCAGCCGGCTCTCGAAGCCCCGCGCTCGAGCGGCCGGCGCGAGGCTCACGGCTCCGTCCCGCCGAGCGCGACGACCAGGGCGCGCAGCTCGGGCGGCAGCGGGCTCTCGAAGTCGAGCTCGGCGCCGGAGATCGGATGACAAAACCCGAGCACCGCGGCGTGCAGCGCGTGGCGTCCAAGGCCCTCGGCCAGCGCGCGGATCGCAGGAGGACCGCCCATGCCGCCGTAGAGCGCGTCGCCGACGATCGGGTGGCCGAGCATGCGGCAGTGCATGCGGATCTGATGCGTCCGTCCGGTCTCGAGGCGGAACTCGAGCAGCGCCGCGCCACTGAGCCGCTGCACCGTGCGCACGTGCGTCACGGCGCGGCGGCCGTCGCTCGCGTCCCAGGTGAAGCGGCGGCGGTCGACCGGGTCGCGCGCGTGACCGGTGCGCAGCGTCTTCTCGGCGAAGGCCGGCGCGTCGCGCACCACACCCAGATAGCGGCGGCGCAGCGAGTGCCGGCGGAATTGGGCCGCCAGCCCCTCCTGCGCCTGCATGTGCTTGGCCACCACCAACAGCCCGCTCGTGTCGCGGTCGAGGCGATGCACGATCCCCGGACGGGTCGCGTCGTTGCCGGGCAGCACCGGCAACGCCTCGGCGCCGATCCCCAGGTGGTGCAGCACCGCGTTGACCAGCGTCCCGTGCGAGTGGCCGGGACCCGCGTGGACCACCATCCCGGCCGGCTTGTCGATCACCAGCAGGTGTTCGTCCTCGAACACCACGTGGAGCGGCAGCGCCTCCGGCGTCGCGTGCAGCGGCTCAGGCGCCTGCAGCTCGACCTCGACCTCGACCTCGGCGTCGACCATGCGCGACGCCTTGAGCGCCCCTCCGCCGGCCGCGCAGACCTTGCCAGCCGCGAAGGCGCGGGCCAGCTGCGAGCGCGTGCAGGGGCTCCCGCGGCGAGCGAGCTCGGCGACGAGAGCCTGGTCGAGGCGACGCCCGATGGCGTCGGTTCCGAGGTGGAGGCGCAGGCCCGAAGCCTACCAGATGTGGGTCTTGAGGCTCGCCATCGGCTTGATCACGCGGTCGACGATGGCGCGGTCGTAGTAGTTCTTGCGGAACAGCTCGGGCGTCACGCGGCCGCGGAACAGGTCGCGGCCCTCCATGATCTCTTCCCCGAGGGCGTCGAAGAAGTTGTCGTTGATCAGCGCCTCCTCGATCTTCTGCTTGTTGTAGAGCTGGATGTCCGAGGCGATCGCTCGGGCGAGCTGCTGCGCGCGGGCGTCGTTGTCGATGGGCGTGGCTGCCATGCCGCGAGGATGCCACAGCGCCGCGGCCCCCGCCAAGTCGCCGCAATTTCGCCGGCCCGCTTCGCCAAAAACGCCCCCCTTCCGCGAAACGCGGTGGATCTCCAAACAGCGGGCGTTTCGAGCGAAACGGGCCGGACCCGCTCGGGCCCGCCAGGGCCCGCTCGGGCCCGGCCGACGGCCACCCCATGGCCACCAACCGCGCGGGTCTCCCGCGAGCTCTTGCTCGCGCCAGCCTCGGCAGGGACTGCGGCAGTTGCTGCCGCGTTCGCCGCCGCCGCCCGAGTGCACCTTGAGCTCCGGTACGGTTCGGCCGCGTGGACGGTCGCCCTCGAAGACGCTCCCCTTCCTGCGATCTCCGAGACCATCTTGCACTTCCGCGTCCCTCGCCGAGTCGGCGCGGCGATTCACCCCCACTTGAATAGGCGCACGAGGTCTCTTGCGTACGCCGGGCACACGAGGCGCACGGCCCGCAAGCATCGCGCGTCACCCATCAACATCTGGTTACTGGTCGTCCGTCCGAGGAAGCTGGGCCGCCGCGCTGTGCTTGAGCTGGTTAGCGATCCGTTGTGTGCGTGGGAGCAAGGCGACGGCTAGCGACCCACCGACGCCCACGGCCAAGACGATGCCCATCACGACCCCGGCCTCTACCGCCGCAGCGATTCGGGTTCTTGCCGACCCGGGAATTTTGGGAGCTCGCGTTCTTCACGCCATTCTGGCCGCTGTGCGTTGTGGGTTACATCTGCCTGATCGCGGCGCTCGCCTATCTTCTGGGCGTCAGCGTCAGCGACTTCCTGTGGTGGCACCACGTGTTGCTCGCCATCGCCCTCACCGAAGTTTGGAGCGGCATCGTTGAGCTCTGTTGTCGGCGAGCGTTGCGACGATGGAGCAGGCCGCGCGCGTTGCAACGCGCGCGGGACGAGGTCTTGAGCGGCGGCGGATGAACGCCCGCGCTCCAGCGGCGCGAGCACGTCCTCGAGGTCGACCGCCGTGTGTTCGTGCGGCGGTGGGCCCCGGGGTGAGCGCGCGTGTCGTCGCCGCCCAGACCGTGGGTCTGGTCTTCGTCGGCGAGCGTGGCCCCCGTCCGCGAGCGGGTCGGGCTCACGCCCTACGGCGGCGCGCAGGGGGCCAGCCTCGTGCTACGCGGCCTGTTCTGGCGACTCCTGCTCGGGTCCGCCATCACGGCGCAGGCGTGCCTGCCTTGGGCCCGCCGACGTGACTTCGGAGATCGGCGAGGTCGTTGCCGGCCAGCAGGGAGAACGGCCTCGTGGCATACTGCGCCGATGTCCGTCGGTCTCGCTCGCAGCCTCGCGCTCGCCTTCCTGTTCGCATGCACGCCGCACACACAGACCGAGCCCCAGGCGGAAGCGATGAAGGTCGCGCCAATGTCCCCCAGCGACCGGACATCCGACATCGCCGCCCCGCCGGTCATCGTCCCCCTACCCGAGCCGGAGTCCCCGACGGCGCCCGGCCACCTCGAGGACGGGCATTACTATGTGAAGCTGCGTCCGCAGCAGCTGCAGGAATTCGTGGAGGCGCTGCCGATGGCCGCCGAGCGCGAGCAGGCGCTGGCGCTCGTGAGCACGGCGCTCGGCCTGCGGCTGCGCTCGATCGACGACCTCGGCCTCGAGCGCGACGGCGTCATCACCGGCACGCTGATGCGGCCGGTCGCGCCGCGAATCGCGGCGGTGCGCGAGCAGATCCAGCAGATCGCAGCCGCGCCGGCGGACGATCCCGCCGCGATCCCGCCGCTGCCGCCCGAGCTCCTGCGCGACGCCGCCGCGATGACCTATCACAACCGACTGCACATCCCGGTGCGCGACCCCGAGATCCTGCTGGCGATCGTCCGCAAGCAGGAGCGCGCCGGCGGGCTGTGCGAGCGGCTGCCGCACGACGCTTGCGTCGCCTCCGATAGCGCGACGATCCTGCTGCGTCGCGACGGCGGCGCCCTCGTCGTCGACGCTTTCGTGCAGCTGTACTCGTACCCCGACGTCGCGGCCGACGACGGCCGCGTCGAGGCCGCCACCGCCGCCATGGCCGCGCGACCCGCGAAGCTCGCGGCGCTCGCCAGCCTTGCCGGCGACTTCGCCCTCTACGTCCACGGCGCCACGATCCCGGCGATCGACGACATCTTCGCGCTCGGCGAACTCGCCGACACCCTGGCCGTCACCCCGAGCGGACAGCGACACGCCATCGTCGACGCCCGGCTCGCCGAGCAGGCAGCGCTGCTCCGCCTCCGCGACACGCGTCGGCTGTTCGCCGGCCTCAGCATCAGCGCCGCGCTCGATCCGGCGGATGTCCGAATCACCATGTCCTGGGAACCAGCCGACCTCACGGCCGCGCAGGCGCTGGAACATTTGTTCGCTCCCGCCGGCGACAGCCTGCCGGGGCCGAGCCGCGCGGCCCTGTGCGACGGCGCGCTGCTGTGCTGGCAGCTACCGCCCTTGCCCAGGCTGTCCGGCTTCGACGAGCTCGCGCTCGGCGACTACGCCAGCCAGGACCGGCTCAGGCCGACGATCGCGGCCGCCGGTCAGATGGGTCTCGTCGTCCTCGCCGTCGAGACCTGGCCCAACCAGCTCGGCGCGCTCGAGCGGTGGAGCCTCGCCGGGGGGCGCGACGCCGGCGTCGCGCGCACGATCTTCGAGCTCGTCGGCGGGGTCCGGGGCGCCGGCGGAAGGATCCGCCTCGGGGCGACCGGCGAGATGGTCCACTACGCGCGCCTCCATCACCAGGAGCTGAGCCTGGTGCGCTCGCTCGCCACCGTGGGGGGCGCCACGTTCACCGATGTCCCCGTCGAGGGCCTCCAGCTTCCGCTGGCCGCCGCGGCCCTCGGCGGCCGCATGACCGGCTACATCGCCAGCGAGCCGGACGAGAAGACCGGCTGGATCATCGCCGCCGACCACCTCGACGGCGCGCGCTGGCTGCTGACCCAGGCGCCGCGCGAGCTCACCACCGCGCCGACCTTTTTCCTTGGTTCGGACGACCTCGCCGGGCTGCTCGCCCACTTCGGTCCCGCCAGCGCCGCGACCCTCGCCCCCTGGACGGCCGGGCGCAAGCTGAGCGTCATTGGCGAGTTCAACCGCGCCCGGCCTCGCGTCCAGATCACTCTGACGCGCGCCGTGCCAGGCCAGTGAGCATGTGCCTCTGTGTGATGACACCAGGCTCGGCATGGAGCACAGGCGCAAGATCGCGAGCATTCTCGTCGTCGCTGGCGAGCGTGGTCGCGTTCGTCGGCGGACGAGGTGGCGCTATACGGCGGCGCAGGGGGCCGGCCTCGTACTGCGCGGCCGGTTCTAGCTCCGGGCTCGACGAATGCGAACGGGGTACGTCACCGTAAGGGTCCGATCTTCCGCGTCGCGACCATGTGTCTTCCGGCGCCGGGTCATGGACGGTACCTTTCCGGGGTGCAGCTCCCCCTGCACCCCTGCTAGAGCCCGCCGGGCGCGGTCAAGCCCAGCCGTGCAATCGCGCCCAACCGGACGGCCGGCCCGGATGTGCGACGGCGCTCAACCAAATGTCCGAAGGGACATCACTGGATGTCCCAAAAGACATCCAGTGATGTCAAGGGACATCCCAAGAAGTCCCGCGGATGTCCTTCGAGACAGCAATACGAGCGCCAGCGTCCCCGGCCCCGAAGATGGTCCGTCGGCGCGCCTGCTGAAATTCTTTCGGGCCGCGTATGGCCTCTCGGAGCGGGTGCTACGGTGCCTCGTCGTGAAGGTGTTGCATGTGATCTGGGCGATCCTACGCGGGTTCTTCTGGGGGATCGTCGACGGCTACCCGTTCGACGACGGCAAGGGCGCGGACCAGAAGGAGCGCCCGTGGTGGGAGGAGCAACTTCCCCTCGCGCCGAGCAACCCGCTGGTGACCACGTCCTGAAGGACAACCCTGCCCCGAAGGACCGAGCCACGGCGCCAGGCTGGTGGGCCGCACCCGCGCCGCCCGCTTCGCCGCCCACCGTCAAGGTCGAGACGGACGCGGGCACGTTCGTCGCCGCGACTTCCTTCTCCGGCCACCACCTGATGGGCATCCACCGGGTCGAGCGTCCGCGACAGGAAGGCGAGAGCCGCCGTCGCCGTCGCGCGCGGAGCACGGAGGCGCGCCTGGACAACCTGACGAACTCGGCCGCGATCGACTCCGCCCAGCTCGAACTGCGCGCGCAGGAGCCCGAGGTCCCGCACGTCACGCGCGTCGACGGCGAGCTGCGCGCGCGTGAGCCCGACGTTCCCCAGGCCGCGCCCACCACCTCGCTGGCCCCCGCAGCCCCTACCAGGCCGGATACCGCCGAGCCCGCACCCAGACGCGTCGGCGCAGGTCGTGATGCCGCGGTCCCGATCGAACCCGGCGAGGAGCCACGCGTCGCTCGAGCCCGCCGAGTGTCGCTGCGGTCGCCGCGCCGCTGCCCGTCACCCACCGCGGGCGTGCGGCCCGCACCTGCCGTCATCCGTGGTTTCGACGACGAACAGCCGATGAAGCGCGCGAAGCTGGTCGACCGCTCGCCGCTCGCCGCCGGAGATCTGTTGTCGTCCGCTTGTGGTCTGCCGAGCCTTTGCCATCGCGGGATATGCTCACCGAACTCTTCATCGCCGTTTCACTCTTCGCGGCGGCCGCTTCCAGTCCCGCGCCCGCCACCCCCGCGAGTTTTCGAACAGCCTCCAGGCGCCGGTGGACCTCTCGGCCGATGCGGTGACTGCCGCCGTCGACCTCTCCGAGGGCGTGCATATCGATATCGCCTACGAGCTCGAGGACGTCGGGCACGTGAGGCTCGCGGCGTATGGTGAGCTCGACGGGTGGGCGACCTCTAGTGCTCCTCAAGGCACCGCTGCCGCCACAGCGACTTGGTTTTCTGCCGACCAAGGAGTTCTGGGGAGCTGGCGATTTACACGCCATTCTGGCCGCTGTGCGTCGTGGGCTACATCTGCCTGATCGCGGCGCTCGCCTATCTCCTGGGCGTCAGCCACTTCATGGGGTGGCAGCATGGGTTGCTAGCCATCGCCCTCACCGAAATCTGGAGCGGCGTCGTTGAGCTCTGTGGTCGACGAGCGCTACAACGACGGAGCAGGCCGCGCCTTCCGGGCTGAATCGAGGTCTTGAGCGGCGGCGGATGAACCCCCGCGCTCGAGCGGCGCGAGCACGTCATAGAGGTCGGCCGTCGTGTGTTCGGTGCGTCTCCGCGCCGCGGTGCGCTCGACGTCACCGGCGATGCGCCGCCCGTGTGGGGTGAGCATCGCGCCGCTCACCGACGTGAGACATCCGCATGCAGGCCCGCGACAGCCGCGTCTTCATCTTCTGGAACGCGGTCGCGGGGGGCACCCTCGACCGCGCCGACGCGGCCGTCGCCGCGCTCAGGTCGCGGTCTCGGCCGTGACCGCCGCGAGCTGTCCGCGTGCATGCTCGAGCACCGCCGCGTTGTCGGTGCGGAGCGCCCACTCCGCGACGAGCACCGGGAAGGCCGCCCAGCGCTCCGCGGCGTGATCGGTCAGACGCGGCCACGTCGCCCCGCCCGCCCGCGCGAAGCGCTCGACCAGCCGCTCGAGCGCCGGCCGCCCGAAGCACCCGTAGAACATCGCCAGGTCGACCGAGGGGTCGGTCACCCGTGCTTCCGTCCAGTCGAGGATCCCGACCACTCTCCCGTCTGTCCCGAGGAGCATGTGCCCCGGGTGAAGGTCCCCATGCACCAGCGCGAGGTGCTGCGGCCACATCGAGTCGTCGGCGAGCCAGCGCTGCCAGCGCTCCCACACCGCCTCCGAGGGCTGCAGCGCCTCGCGGGTCGCGTTCATCGAACGCGACAGCGCCGCGCGCACCTCTGCGATCGTCGTCGTCGGCACGCCCGCGCGGCTCGCCGCCTCCGGCGCGATCGACTGCAACGCCGCGAGCGTCCGCGCGAACGACTCGAGGAACGCCTCGGAGGGCGCCGCTGGATCGAGGATGTTCCACCGCGGGCCCTCCGGCGTCACCGTCACTGCCGGCGTGCCGGAGATCCGCGGGTACGCGATCACGTCGGGTGCATGCACCCGCCAGTCGGGAGCGGCCACCGGCAGGCGCGGGCGCACCAGCCGGAGCACCCGCGCCTCGACGTAGGTCGACGCCGTCACCTCGGGGCGACGCGGCGTCCGCACGATCCACGGCGTTCCCGCCTCGTCGCGAGCATGCACGACCAGGAAGTCGAGCCCCGCGCGATCGAAGTCGGCGACCTCAACCTGCAGCTCGAGCCCGTGCCGGCGGACGACCGCGAGCAGCTCCGCCGGGCTCGTGATCGGCCGCACCGTCGACAGCAGCCCGCGCCAGCGCTCGAGCGCCGCCGGCAGCGCGCGCACCCGGAGCAGGGCCCCGAGCTCGGTGTACTCCTCTGCGAGCACGCGGGCATGCGCGCGGATCTCCCCCAGCAGGTGCCCCTCCGTGAAGGGCACCTCGAGCACATCGTCGACCTGCGACGCATCGAACGCCTCGATCAGCGCCGTGCGCAGGCGTGCGACGTCCGCCGGCGCGTAGGCGCAGATCTGGAGCGCATCCGGCAGCTCCTCGGCCAGTGCCGCACGCGTCGCCGCGTCGACCCGGTCCATCTTGTTGAAGAGCACCAGAGAGGGCACCGCTGCCGCGCCGATCGTCGCCAGCGCCTCGCGGGTCACCGCGAGGTGCGTGCGCCATTGCGGATCCGACGCGTCGACGACCACGAGGAGGAGCCCCGCGTCGCGCGCCTCGGCGAGGGTCGCGTGGAACGACGCGACGAGCTCGTGCGGCAGTTCGCGGATGAAGCCGACCGTGTCCGACACCAGGATCCGCGGCGCTGTCTCCGGCGAGAGCGCCCGGACCGTGGTGTCGAGGGTCGCGAAGAGCCGGTCCTCGACGAGCACCTCGCTCCCGGTCAGCGCGCGCATCAGCGACGACTTGCCCGCGTTGGTGTAGCCGACCAGCGCCGCGCGCGGCAGGTCCTTGCGGCGCGCCCGCTGCGTCTCCTCGGCAGCGCGCAGGCCTGCGACCTCCCGGCGCAGCCCGGCGATCCGTTCGCGGAGCTCCTGCTTCTTCAGGGTGACGTTGCTGTGACCGCGCTCGCCACGGCCCCCGCCGCCGCCCTCGCGCCCGCCGAGCGACCTGTCCTCACGGACACGCGGGAGCGCGTGCGTGAGCGCGGCGATCTCGACCTCGAGCCGCGCGACCCGGGTTCGCGCATGCCGCTCGAAGATCCGGAGGATCACGCTCGCGCGGTCGATCACCTCGACGCCCGCGAGCGCGTCCTCGAGGGCGCGGAGCTGGACGGGACTCAGCGCGTCGTCGACGACGAGGAGGAGCTCCTCCTCCTGGGAATCGCCGCGGACTTCGGCGACCCGCGCCGCGAGCTCCGCGAGCTTGCCCTCGCCGATCGTCGCATCGGTGCTCCGATGGCGCTGGATCAGGGTGGCGACGACGCGGATCTCGAGCTGGGCGAGCAGGTTCTCGAGCTCGTCGAGGGCCGCCTGCACGGACGCTTCGGTGTCGCCCGGGAACTGCCGGCCGAGCACGAGGGCGCGCGGCATGGAACGCACGGTGGACGAATGCCTGGAATGTCTGGTCATACGATGGACTCCTCCGCTCGCGGCCCTTGGGCCCGAGCGAGCTGGGAAGCCCGTGCGCGCGACTCATGTGCCCGGCGCGGGGAGACGACGGCTCGACGTGGCTGCGTCTTCCGGCGGCATGAGACGCCGCGCCCGGGCACTCCGTTGGACTCAAAGGACGGAAATGCGGGCACGGCACCGCAGCACTCGCACTAGCGACCTGCGCGCCAGATCTCCCGGAACGCGCGGTCTGCGGGCGGTACTGCGGAGCTCAGCGCAGGCGGATGAACGCGAACATGTCGCGGACAGGATGCCACCACCGCGCCCGTTCGCGCAAGCCCCGAACTGTATTTACTTCGAGGCCGCGCGACGCCAGCACACTGCCCAGTCCGGCGCCACCGACCCGCCCGCCGCCGAGGTTCCTTCGGCGCATGCGGCGGTCGCCACGATGCGGCCCGACGCCGATCCTCCCAGCGCGGTTACGTCATCTCGGCGAAACGAACCATCCTTCGCATCGCTGCTCGCCGCAAGTCTCCTGGTCGCCGGCTGCGGGCGAGGCGATGAGGCGTGGCCGATCTTGCTCCTGGCCTAGCGCACCTTCGCCATCAGCGCCGCGACCCAGTCGACGAACACCCGCAGCTTCGCGCTCGGGTGCTTGCTCGGCGGATATACGACGTAGATCGGCTGCGGCGCGCGCGGCCAGTCGCCGAGCACCGGCACCAGCGCCCGGCGGGTGATGTGCGGCCGGACCGAGAAGTCCAGCGTTTGAACCACCCCGAGCCCCGCCAGCGCCGCGGCCACGTGCGCGTTGTGCTCGTTGACGGTGACCTCCGGGCGCCGATCGATCGTGACGGTCTCCTCGCCGCGCGTGAACACCAGCGACTGCGTGCGGCTGGTCCGCGCCGACGCGTACCCGACGAGCGCGTGCTTTGCCTCGAGGTCACGCGGATGCTGGACCTTTCCGCGGCGCCGCAGGTACCCGGGCGACGCGCAAGTCGTCCAGCCGACCGTCCCGATCTTGCGAGAGATCAGCGTCGAGTCCTCCGCGACGCCGCGCAGGGCACAGTCGACGTTCTCGCCGATCAGATCGACGATGCGGTCGGTGACCCCGAGGTCGATGTGCAGGTCCGGGTAGCGGGCGCGAAACTCCGGCAGCGCGGGCAGCAAGATCCCGCTGGCGATCGCGCCGCCCGTGTCGATCCGCAGCCGCCCGCGCGGGCTCGCCTGGGCCCCGCGCAGCGACGCGTCCAGCTCGGACAGCTCGGACATCAACCGACTCGTGCGCTCGTAGTAGGCCGCACCGTCCGGCGTCACCGTCACGCGCCGGGTCGTGCGCAGCAGCAGCTTGACCTGCAGGTGCGCCTCGAGGCTCTGGATCAGCTTCGTCACCGTCGCCTTCGGCATCTGCAACGAGTCCGCCGCCCGCGTGAAGGTGCCCGCCTCGACGACCCGCGCGAACACTTTGATTGCGAGGAGTTGATCCATCGCCCGGCGCGCCTCCGCCCGGATTATTCCCCACGGTGAACAAAGAAGCCACCGGTCGCCCGCTTATCCACGGACGTACACGCCGTAGGTTGGCGGCCATGTCGACCCGCAACATTCACACCACCAAACACGCCGGTAAGGTCGCCCTGATCACCGGCGGCAGCACCGGCATCGGCCTCGCCACGGCCCAGCGCTTCGTCGACGAGGGCGCCGACCACGTCTACATCACCGGCCGCCGCCAGCCCGAGCTCGACGCGGCCGTCCGCCAGATCGGCCGCAAGGTCACCGCGATCCGCGGCGACATCCGTGTGCTCGCCGACCTCGACCGCGTGTTCGCCGAGATCGGACGCGCGCACGGCCGCCTCGACATCCTGTTCGCCAACGCCGGCGGCGGCGCCTTCGAGCCGCTCGGCGCGGTCACCGAGGCCGTGTTCGACAAGTACTTCGGCATCAACGTCAAGGGCACCCTGTTCACCGTGCAGAAGGCCCTGCCGCTGATGTCCGCCGGCGCCGCGATCGTCGTCAACGGCTCGATGGTCTCACGCAAGGGCGTCGCCGCGTTCGGCGTGTACGCGGCGACCAAGGCGGCCCTGCGCTCGTTCGTCCGCACCTGGGCCGTCGACCTCAAGGACCGCGGCATCCGCGTCAACGTCGTCGCCCCCGGCACCGTGGTCACGCCCGCCTACCGCTCCGAGCTCGGCATGAACGACGCGCAGATCGAGCAGTTCGCCGCGCAGGCCGCCAGCGTCACCCCGCTCGGCCGCGTCGGCACTCCCGACGAGATCGCCAAGGCCGTGTCGTTCCTCGCGTCCGACGACGCCAGCTACATCACCGGCATCGAGCTGTTCGTCGACGGCGGCCAGGCCCAGGTGTGAGCGGCACGAGCTGCGCGAGTCATCCGCCACTTCATCAGCCCGCGACCTCGCGCGGTCGAGCAGCTCGAGCACGAACGTCAGGTCGTCGGCTGTCACCGGCGACCAGGTCGAGCTCGCCGGCCATGAGCTGCGAGCGTGGACGATGCTCGGGCTTGCGTGGCCAGTCCCGGAAGGTCTCGAGCTCCGGCGAGCCGCTCGAAAATTGCCTGCCCAGGTGCGAGAGCCCAGTCCGACCGGACAGCAATCGACTCACAAGAACAACCGCAACGCCCGCTGCACGAAGTCCCGGACCTCGTCGTCGAAAAACGGCAGGGTCGTGCCGCCGACCAGCACGCCCTCCGCGGCGGAGAGGACCAGGAGCGGCAACCATGCGAACAGGACCACGCGGACGATCACCGCGGACGCGCGACCCCGCAGCGGCGCGACGCCGAGCCGACGCAGCGTGCCAGCGCCGGGTCCGCCATCGACCCAGAACAGCGCCTCCGTGACCTCGCCTCAAGCGGACCGAACCTCGCGCATGCGTCCCGAGCGTGAGCGGCGATCGCTCGCGCCCCCCGGACCTCGGCCGCGACGCCGCCCCCGCGAGACGAGTATCCTCCTCCGCATGATCGCCGCGATCGCCGGAGACATCATCGGCTCGGTGCACGAGCGCGCCAACATCAAGCGCACCGACTTCACCCTGTTCAAGCCGAACAGCAGCTTCACCGACGACACCGTGATGACCCTCGCAGTCGCCGACTGCCTGCTGCACCGTCGGCCCTACGCCGCCACCCTGCGGGCGTACGGGCGTCGCTATCCCGGTCGCGGCTACGGCGGCATGTTCCGCAAGTGGCTCGCCGACGACGCCATGGGTCCGTACCAGAGCTTCGGCAACGGCTCGGCGATGCGGGTCAGCCCGGTCGGCTTCGCCATGCGCACGCTCGACGACGTCCTGTCCGAGGCGCGCGCCAGCGCCTTGCCGACGCACGATCACCCCGAGGGCATCAAGGGCGCCCAGGCCCTCGCGGTCGCCGTGTTCCTCGCCCGTCACGGCGCCGACAAGCGGAAGATCCGCGACGACATCGAAGATCGCTTCGGCTACGACCTCCATCGCCAGGTCGCCGCGATCCGTCCCGGCTATGCCTTCGACGTCACCTGCCAGGGCTCGGTCCCCGAGGCGATCATCGCCTTCCTCGACAGCGACGACGTCGAGTCGGCGATCCGCCTGGCGATCTCCCTCGGCGGCGACGCCGACACCCTCGCATGCATGGCCGGAGCGGTCGCCCAGGCCTTTTATAAGGAGGTCCCGCCGGCCCTCGTCGCCGAGGTCGAGCAGCGCCTGAGGCCGGAGCTGTGGCAGCTCCTGCAAGAGTTCTGCGCCCACTACCGGGTCCCTACCTGACCGAAAGGACAGCCGTTTTCTCCTCCTCGTGACGCCCGGCCGCGAGGGGCGCGCTGTTCGGCGAGCGAGCGCCGGTTCCGTGGTGCACCGCCGCGGTCCGACCTCGCAGCTCCACGAGGTGCTGCTGAAGACCGTTCAACCGCCGCTCGCAGCACGCGCTGCCCGGGCTCGCCGCTCGACAAGGCGATGGTCAGGCGAGCGCCGACGGCGAGCGACCGGGCTCGACCACCGGCGAATCACCGCCGCCCCTCGCCCCCGCCCCTCGCCCCGACGCGCGGCCTGAACGATGATCCGCGCGGCTTCGGCGGCGATCCGGCGCCGCCTGCGGCAGGGGCGCGAAAGTCCGTTCCACCGACTCGCCTCGCGGGCGCGCTGCTACCATCTGCGCCGCGTGTCCGGGTCGAACCTCTACGCCAGTCTGAGCTCGCTGCTCGCCGCCGCCGTGGCCGCCGCGATCGGCATCAGCGTCTACCTGCGCGACCGCTCGCGGCTGCAGTTCTCGCGCTTCTTCGCCTTCTGCCTCAGCCTGTGCCTGTTCCACCTCGCGCGCTTCTTCGCCGGCTTGCCGAGCCTGCCGCGCTCGCAGTGGGTGGCCGACACCCTGAGCTTGCTGCTGCCGCTGATGGCCGACCGCTTCCTCTCGGGCTTCTTCCCCGCGGCCGGCCCGGCCCCGGGGCGCAACCCGCTGCAGGGGCCGCTGCTCGGCGTCCTGCTGGTGCTGCAGGTCATCGCCCTCGTCTTCCCGCAGCTCGCCGACGAGCCGTGGTGGGTCGTCGTCGACATCAGCATCATGACCTACGTCGTCGGCGGCCTGTTCTTCGCCGTCATGCGGATGTGGCGAGCCGCTCGCGCCGCCGAGGGCACGGCTGCCGGCCCGCGCCTGCGCTACCTGTTCTACGCCGCCTTGATCGCGCTCGCGCTCGGGCAGCCGGGCATCCCCGTCATCGGCCCGATCGCCACCGCCGTCTACCTGTACTTCATGGCCCAGACGCTGACGCGCGAGCGTCTGCTCGACCTGCCGGAGATCCTCGCGCGGATCGCCAGCATGACGCTGCTCGTCATCACGGTCACGGCCGTCTACGCCGCGCTGGTGCTGTGGGTCCCGTGGACCTTCGCCGGCGAGCCGATGCTGCTGGTCTTCAACACCCTCCTCGCCTCGTTCGCCGTGCTCGTGCTGATCGACCCGCTGCGCACCGAGCTCGATCGCCGGCTCGAGAGCTGGCTGTTCCACGACCGCACCATCTTGCGGGCCCTGCTCGACCGCCTGCGCCGGCGCCTCGTCAACCTCATCGACCCCGACGAGATGGTCCGCGTCGTCATGAACACCTTGCGCGGATCCGAGCGCGTCACCCGGGCCTCGCTGTTCCTGCTCGACCGCCAGGGCTCGGCGCTGCGGCTGCGCGGGCACACCGGCGCGCCCACGCCGCCGTCCAGCCTCGACCTGGCGACCCGGCGGCCCTTGCTCGAGCGCATGCGCCAGAGCGGCCCGCTCCTCCGCGACGTGCTCGAGCGGCAGCGCGAGCGGGCCAACAACGAGCTCAAGGCCGAGCTCGACGAGTGCCTCGACACCTTCGCCGAGGTCGGCGCCAGCCTCGCCTTGCCGATCCGCGGCCTCGCGGGCGAGCAGCTCGAGGGCGGGCCGCCGCGGCTGCACCTGCTCGGCGTCCTCTTCGTCGACGACGAGCGCCTGCTCGAGCCGTTCTCGCGCGAGGAGGTCGAGCTGTTTGAGGGCGTGGTGGCCCAGGCGGCGGTGATGATCGAGAACTCGACCGTCTACGAGCAGCGCAAGGAGCGCGACCGCCTGGCCGCGCTCGGCGAGATGGCCGCGGGTCTGGCCCACGAGATCCGCAACCCCCTGGGCGCGATCAAGGGCGCCGTCCAGGTCGTCGAGCCCGGGCTGCAGAACGCCGACCCGACCACCCGCGAGTTCCTCGGCGTGATCGTCGAGGAGGTCGAGCGGCTCAACCGCGTCGTCACCCAATTCCTCACCTACTCGCGGCCCTTCACCGGGCAGATGGGGCCGGTCGTGCTCGGGGAGGTCGTCGTCACCACCCTGCGTTTGCTCGACGAGGACGCCCGCGGGCGGGTCACCGTCACCCAGGCTGCGAACCTGCCGCCGGTCCGCGGCGACGCCGAGGCGCTGCGCCAGGTCCTGCTCAACCTCCTGCGCAACGCCTTCGACGCGCTGGCCGGTCAGAGCCCGCCGGGGCGGGTGTTCGTGTCGCTCGGCCTGCGCCGGCACGGGCTCGGCAGCGGCGACGCGGTGACCCTCACGGTCCGCGACAACGGGCCCGGGTTCGCCCCCGGCGCGCTGGCCAACCTGTTCGTCCCGTTCCACACCACCAAGGCGGCGGGCACCGGCCTGGGGCTGCCCATCAGCCAGCGGATCGTGGAGAATCACCGCGGGCTCATCGAGGTCAGCGCCCCCGAGGGCGGGGGCGCCCAGTTCACGATCGTCCTGCCCGTGTACGCCCAGCCGCGCGCCGAGGCGCCGACCTGAGTTCTCCTGCTCGAGTCTCAATCTGCCCCTTCAGACAGGTTCATCTTGTCCCAAGTACAACACCGGATCCTCCTCGTCGACGACGAACCCAACCTGCGCAAGGTCCTCGGCGCGCTGCTCAAGCAGCTCGGCTTCGAGGTCCACGCCGAGAACGACGGCGCCGCCGCGCTGGCGCGGGTGCGGGCCGCGCCGCCGGGGACCTTCGACGTCGTGATCACCGACCTGCGCATGCCCAACCTCGACGGCATGGGTCTGCTCAAGGCGCTGCAGGTGCACGAGCCCGGGCTGCCGGTGATCCTGTTGACGGCGCACGGCAGCATCGACAGCGCGGTCGAGGCGGTCAAGCTCGGGGCCTTCGACTACCTCGAGAAGCCGTTCGACAAGGACCAGATCCACCAGATCGTGCAGAAGGCGATCACGACGCGCGAGCGCAGCGGGCCGAGCGTCCAGCCGAGCCCGCCGCCCGGCGAGATCGCCGACCCGTGCGCCGCCGCCGGCATGGTCGGGCGCTCGCCGTCGATGCAGACGATCCGCGAGATCGTCGCCACCGTCGCGGCCAGCCCGTCGACCGTGCTGATCGCCGGCGAGAGCGGCACCGGCAAGGAGCTGGTGGCCCGCGCGCTGCACCTCGGCTCGGCGCGGCGCAGCCAGCCGTTCATCAAGGTCAACTGCGCCGCGATCCCCGGCGGTCTGGTCGAAAGCGAGCTCTTCGGCCACGAGCGCGGCGCCTTCACCGGGGCCGTCAGCTCGCGCGCCGGTCGCTTCGAGCTGGCCGACGGCGGCACCCTCTTTCTCGACGAGGTCAGCGAGATCCCCAAGGAGATCCAGGTCAAGCTGCTGCGCGCGATCCAGGAGTCGGAGTTCGAGCGCGTCGGCGGCGTCAAGACCCTGCACGTCAACGTGCGGCTGATCGCGGCCACCAACCGCAACCTCGAGGAGCTGATCCGCGACGGCCAGTTCCGCGAGGACCTGTACTACCGGCTCAACGTCGTGCCGATCCACTTACCGGCGCTGCGCGAGCGGCTCGAGGACCTGCCGTTCCTCGTCTCGCACTTCGTGCAGCGCTGCAACGAGCGCCTCGGCAAGACCGTGCAGGGGTTGACCCCGGCGGCTCTGGCGGCGCTCGAGCGTTACCCGTGGCCGGGCAACATCCGCGAGCTCGAGAACCTGATGGAGCGGATGGTGCTGTTCGCCTCGGGGCCGCTGATCGACGAGGACGACCTGCCGGACGCCTACGCCGGCGAGGCGGGCGCGAGCGCGCCGGCGGCCGCGGAATCGAGCACGCGCCTGACCGACCCGGGGGACCGACAGATCCGGCTGCCGCTGTCGAGCCTGGGGCAGGACCTCAAGGAGGCGGTCAAGGCCGGCTCGCGGCTGGTCGAGGAGGCGCTGATCCGCGAGGCGCTGGCCAAGACCGACGGCAACGTCACCCGCTCGGCCCGCGCCCTCGGCATCAGCCGTCGCAGCCTGCAGTCCAAGATGAAGGAGCTCGGCCTGCGCGAGAGCCCCGACGACGGCGGGCCGAAGGGGCCGCCGCCGCAGCCGGCGAGTTGAGGCGACCCCCGAAGCCGAGGCCGGGCGAGGCAGCGATCACAGCAGATCTCGCCCACACGGCCGCACGCCGCGCCCGAGCCCGCCGCGCGGGCTCCGCGACGCCTGCGAGGCCGTTCGCGGCCGCCGGGCGGCCGGAAACGTGGTCGAGGCCGCGTCAAAGGGTCCCTGCGCCCGGGTTTTTCACCGCGGTATACGAGGCTTGCGGTGCCGCAATCGGGGTCGGGATCGTGGCTGGCCCGGCCGCTTCGGCCCAGGAATGTTGACGCTGCCGCCCGCGCGCTGGTAGCGTGCAGCGACCCCTCTTGAGGTGCTCCCTATGCGGAAACTGTGCCGCCTCCTGCCCGTCCTGACCCTTCTCGGCGCGGTCGCTCTCGGTGTCCCCACGGCCAACGCCGCGGAGGTCACGCGAGTGGCGAGTTCCTTCGACGGCGACAACAAGTTCGATTTCCACTTCGGGGTCGGTTACGACTTCAACTTCAAGCAGGCGGCGATCCTCCGCGAGTGGAGCGACCCGAACAACCCGAAGAGCACCATGGTGCGCGACCTGCTGTACCGGCAGATGCGGCACGTGGTCACGCCGACGATGGAGATCGGTCTCTACAAGGACCTCGCCATCTACGCGGCCCTGCCGATCGTCGTCAGCGACCAGCGGACCTACGGCTTCGACCAGAAGGCCGAGCCCTGCGTGTACGCCGACGAGGCCAGCGGCACCAACCCGGCCACGTGCGTCCGCCACGACAACAGCACGACGATCCGCGACGGCATCATCCCGCGCGACGGCTTCAACGCGATGAACGCGGCCAGCCCGTTCGGCGCGTTCGGCGGCATGGGCACCGAGACGATCTTCAAGGGCGCCAACCGCTACGGCCTCGACCAGCTGATCGTCGGCCTGAAGATCGGCATCTTGAACCAGGACCGGCTGTCGCACATGCCGAAGTGGGTCCTCGGCCTCGAGGGTCGGTTCGCCGTCGGCAAGCCGATGACCTTCTCGCGCGACACCGTCGACGCCGACCCGGCCGGGAACCACCGCGTCGGCCGCGGCACCCACGAGCTCGGCGTGTGGACCGCCCTGTCGCGCCGCTACCGCTTCCTCGACCCGTTCTTCACCGCGTGGTGGTACCAGGCCATCCGCGCCAACAACTCCGAGTTCAAGAACTACGGCCCGACGCAGGACCGCGTCAACCCGCAGTCCAACGTCGGCGTGTCGTTCGGCACCGAGATCGTGCCGTTCGAGCGCAAGGCCAAGGGCCAGAAGGTCGCGCTCAACCTGCGCGGCCTGGCGATGCTCAAGTACGGCGGCCGCGGCTACAGCGAGGCGTGGGAGCTGTTCGCCGACAGCCCGGCGCTGGTCGGCACCTACCAGCCCGGCCAGGCCGGCCTCGAGTGCGACCGCGGCGCGGTCGACAGCGTGATCCAGTACGCCAAGGACAACCCGCAGGACGGCGACCCGCTGGGCAACTCCGGCGTCACGGGCCGCGCCGGCGGTGGCGGCTGCCAGCGCTTCAACGGCATCACCAACATCCAGGACTTCGCCACCTTCGGCCTCAACATCGCGCTGCACGCCCAGCTCAGCAAGTACGCGATGCTGATGATCGGCACCACGCTGACCACCGACACCCGCCACCTCATCACCGCGGCCAGCCGCGGCAAGGCCCAGCTCGGCGGCGACACCAACCTCGTCGACCGGCCGGAGGAGATCAACCCGGTCCGCCGCGACGTGATCGACCAGGTCGGCCGCCGCTACGCGATCGGCGACGTGTTCGGCGCCATGGGCTACTTCCGCTTCCTGCTGACCTTCTGAGCCGAAGCTGCCCTCTCAGACATGTCCGGACGGCCATAGCCGCCCGGACATGTTCGTTTAAACGGGCGCTGTCGGTGCCGCTCGAGCCGCCACGTCAGAGTGGGAACTGGGCGCCGTCGCGGGTGACGAGGCTCTGCACCACGACGCGGCGCTCGACGGGATCGTGGAGCACCCCGAGGTAGGCGCCGGGCACCACGCTCGCGCTTACGCTCGCCGGCGCGACGAGGTGATGCGAGACCGGGGCCGGGACGGTCGGGCCGTGCGGGTCGTTCGCGTTCGTCCCCGGCCACACCTCGAGCTGGACCGCGATCTCGTACTTGACCAGGACCCCGTGCTTGCCGCGCCGTTCGCCGACGATCTCCGCACCGACGATCCTCGCCCAGGTCAGCTGTGCGCGCCGGCTGTGCTCGGCGTGCGCCGAGAGCTGCGCGGGACGCTCGCGCAAGGCCGCTGCCAGCGAGCGGATCGCCACGATCAGCATCCCGCCGCTGCCCACCGCGAGCAGGCCGATGAGCACTGGAACGTCGGTCATCACGGCGAGCCCGGCGAATGCGAACGCCATGATGAAGTTATTGGCGGGCCGGTCCGAAAACGGCGGCGGAACGGATGGGACCCGCAGGGCCGGCGGAGGCCAGGGCGGGGCCGATTCGCGGGCGACCTGGCTGGGGGCCGGTTGCAACGCAGCGAGCGCTACGGGGCGCGTCGGGTGCATGGATGCGCGGGCCCTGGTGGCGACCAGGCGTACGCGTATATCCTGGTAGAGCATCGCGGCGCTTACGGCAACACCGACCGTCCCGCGCCCAGCGCGATCGTCATCCAGCGCGCAAACGATCCGCCATGCATTTGTCGGATTCGAGCTCGACGCCGCGCCCCTGCATCGGCCTCGACCGGCGCATCGCGGTCGCCGGACATCCCAACGACCCGGCGATCATGGGCGGCGTCGCCTCGCCCGCGCGGCGCTCGTCGAGACCGACGAGCTCACTCGCCGCCGCGGCGGAGCGCCCCGAGCTGCTCGTAGATCGCTCGCGCCTCGAGCCCGGTGAGCGCGGCGATCTGCTTGGCCTTCTCGCGCGGCTTCAGCCCGGGGTCGCACACCAGCTGCCACAGCGCCCGCGCCGCCTCCTGCGCCGGGTCGCCGGTCGCCTCCACGTGCGTCCCGGCGAGCACCAGCGTCACCTCGCCGCGCAGCGCCTCGTCGACGGTCTGCGCGAGCTCGGCCAGCGAGCCACGCAGGACCTCTTGATGTTGCTTGGTCAGCTCGCGGCCGATGGCCACGCGCCGGCTCTCGGCGTCGGGTAGCGCGGCCGCCAGGTCGCGCAGCAGGGCCGGGACCCGGTTGCCGGCCTCGTAGAGCAGCACCGTCCCGCGCTCGCGGGCGATCGACTCGAGCCGCTCGGCCCGCTCCGGTCCGCCGCGCGGCAGGAAGCCCAGGAACCGCACGTCGTCGGCGGGCAGGCCGCTGAGGCACAGGGCCACCGCCGCGGCCGTCGGCCCCGGGACCACGTCGACCGGGTAGCCGGCCTCGACCGCCGCCTGGACCAGGCGCAGGCCCGGGTCGCTCCACACCGGCAGCCCCGCCTCCGACACGTACGCGACCACCTTGCCGCGCTCGAGGTTCTCCAGCAGCAGCGCCACCCGCTCGCCCTCGTTGGCGACGAAGCAGCTGATCCGCGGCGGCAGCGTCGCCCCCTCGCCGAGCAGGCGCAGCGGGCTGCGCGTGTCCTCGCAGAACAGCACGTCGGCGCCGACGATCGCCTCGCGGGCGCGCGGGCTGAGGTCGCCGCGGTTGCCGAGCGGCGTGCCGACCAGCACCAGCTTGCCCGGCGCCTCGGCGCTCATTCGTGACCCAGCGCGATCTGGACCGCGTCGCCGAGCTCGGCCTGGAGGAACTCGCGGAGGCGCAGGACCATGCGCTTCTCGAGCTGCCGCGCGCGCTCGCGGCTGACGCCCCAGCGGTCGCCGAGCTCCTGCAGCGTGATCGGCTCGTCGGCGACGATGCGGTCGCGGAAGATCTCGAGCTCGCGGCCCGACAGCGTCGCCCCGAAGCGGCGCAGCTTGGCGTGGAGGATGTCCTTGAACTCGGTCGACTCGACCTCGACCTCGGGGTCGTCGCTGCTGTCCTCGATGATGTCCATGCGCGTGCGGCCGTCGTCCTCGTCGCCGCCGCCGGTGAGCGGGGCGTCGAGCGACATGTCGGGCGCCGACAGGCGGCGGTCCATCTCGATGACCTCGGCCTCGCTGACGTCGAGGGCGGCGGCGATGCGCTCGGGCGTGGGGTCGACGCCGGCCTGCTTGAGGCGGTCGACCTGCTTGCGCAGGTTGAAGAACAGCTTGCGCTGGTTCTGGGTGGTGCCGATCTTCACCAGCCGCCAGTTGTTGAGGATGAACTTGAGGATGTAGGCGCGGATCCACCAGCCCGAGTAGGTCGAGAGCTTGACCCCGCGGTAGGGGTCGAACTTCTTGACCGCCTGGATCAGGCCGACGTTGCCCTCCTGGACCAGGTCGAGCAGGTTCTGGTAGGCGCGCTTGTACTCGTGGGCGATCTTCACCACCAGGCGCAGGTTGGACGTCACCAGCTGCTTGGCCGCCTCGGCGTCGCCCTGCTCGACCCACCGCACCGCCAGCGCGTGCTCCTCCTCGCGCGTCAGCAGCGGGTGGCGGCGGACCTCGGCCATGTACTGGCCCATCGGGTCGCGGCGCACCAGCGCGGTGGTCGGCGCGGCCTGGGTCTGCGCATCGGCGGAGCGGACCCCGATCTCGGCCTCGATGAGGTCGAGCTCGGCGTCGGTCGCCGGCTCGGTCTCGGCCAGCACCTCCGCGTCTTCCTCGTCGTCGTCGCGCGGTTCGGGCTCTGGGGCGACCGGCGTGGCCTTCACGGGCAGGGCCTTGTCGGCGGGCGCCTCGACATCGACGACCGCCGGCGCCTTGCGCGGGGACTTCTCGGGCGAGCTGCGCTTCGGTTGAGACATGCCGGGGCGGAGTCTACGCCGCCGCTCGCCATCTTTGACAGGTCGGCGGAGGTTCGCCCGTGCGCGACCTCCGGGAGGCGACCCCGCGGACCTGCCGGCGGTTTCGGCCGTACCGCTGCGCCGGCACCGCGCGGCGCCGGCCCGCCTACACGCGCCCGGCTGCCTCGCGGTGGCCATCGCAGATTCCCCCCACTACACTGGCGATCGTGATCGCTCCGCTTCGTGGTCGACTCGGCCGGGCCTCCACCCCGGCCATCGTCTTCGGCTCCTTCGCCCTGGCGCTCGGGCTCACCGCCGTGCAGGACAGCGAGGCGCTGGCCCAGCGCAGCGAGGCGCGCGCCCCGGCCCGCGCCGCCGCCCAGACCTACGACGCCACCGACCTGCGGATCCTCGACTGGACCCTCTGGTACGTCGCCAAGTACTACGTCGAGCCCGAGCGCATCGACCCCCACCGGATGACGATCGCCGGCCTGGAGGGCCTCGAGCAGGCGATCCCGCAGGTCTTGGTCGAGCCGCTCGGCGGCGGCAAGAAGGCCACGCGGGTCAAGGTCCGCGTCGGCACCGCCGAGCAGGAGTTCGAGCTCGGCAGCGTCGACGCGCTGTGGGCCGTCGGCACCCACGTGCGCGACGTGTTCCGCTTCATCGCCCGCCACACCGCCCTGACGGAGGACGACCGACGCGACGCCGAGTACGCGATCGTCGAGGGCGTCCTCGGCACGCTCGATCCGCACACCAACCTGCTGCGGCCCGACGAGTTCGACGTCATGAAGACCAGCACGAAGGGCAGCTTCGGCGGGCTCGGCATCGAGGTCGGCATGCGCGACGGGATGATCACGGTGATCCGCGTGATCGACGGCAACCCGGCGGCCAAGGCCGGCATCGAGTCGGGCGACCGGATCGTCCAGATCGATGAGGAGTCGACGGTGACGATGACGCTCAACGAGGCAGTCGACCACATGCGCGGCGAGCCCGGCACCGCGGTGGCGCTGCACATCCGCCGCGAGGGCGTCGACAAGCCGAAGCGCTTCCGCATCACCCGCGACGTCATCACCCTCGACAGCGTCACCGGCACCGTGCTGCCGGGCGTCAACAACGAGGGTCAGCCGGTCAAGGTCGGCCTGGTCCAGATCAACCGCAACTTCGCCCAGACCACCGGCAAGGAGCTGCGGGCCAAGCTGGCCGAGTTCGAGAAGGCCGGCGTGCGCGGCATCGTCCTCGACATGCGCGACAACCCCGGCGGCCTGCTCACCGCCGCGGTCGAGGTCGCCGACGCGTTCCTCAAGTCGGGCGTGATCGTCTCGACCGTCGGCCCCGGCGCCCCACGCGAGGACCTCACCGCCGACGACCGCTACGACTTCGCCGACGTGCCGGTGGTGGTGCTGATTGACCAGGGCTCGGCGAGCGCGACCGAGATCGTCGCCGGCGCCCTGCGCAACCTCGGCCGCGCCGTCCTGCTCGGCCGCCGCACCTTCGGCAAGGGCTCGGTGCAGGTGCTGCACGACCGCAAGGTCGCCGACAAGGAGCTCGCGCTCAAGCTGACGATCGCCCAGTACCTCACCCCCGGCGACGTCTCGATCCAGTCGGTCGGCGTCAGCCCCGATCTGGAGACCCTGCCGGTCGTCGTCACCAAGGACTTCGTCGCCTACCACGGCCGCAAGCGCTTCGACCTCGTACGCGAGGAGTCGCTGGCCTCGCACCTCACCTCGACCAAGGCCGACCCGTCGCAGAAGATCACCGCCGGCCCGCTCTACTTTCTCAGCAACGCCGTGGTGCCCGACGACGAGGGCAGCGAAGACAAGTCCGAGGCCGCCAAGCAGAAGGAGCGCGACAAGGCGCGCGCGGCCAAGACCGACAAGGCCGGCAACCTGACGCCTGAGGCGCTGCTCGAGGACCCGGAGATCCGCATGGCCCGCGACCTGGTGGTGTGGGCGCCGTCGGCGAACCGCGACGCGATCCTGGCGAAGATCGGCGACTTCGTCGCCAAGGAGACGGCGCTCGAGGAGAAGCGGCTGACCGAGGCGTTCGCCAAGCGCGGCATCGACTGGAGCCCCGGCACCGCGCCGGAGGCCGGCAAGAGCGCCGTGCTGCGCATGACCGTCAAGACCGACAAGAAGGACAACACCGTCCTCGCCGGCGAGACGGGCATCGTCACCGTCAGCGTCACCAACGAGGGCACCGCGCCGGCCTACCAGGTCCGCGCCTTCACCGACTCCGACTACTCGTACTTCGACGAGCGCGAGCTGCTGCTCGGCCGCATCGACCCCGGGCAGACGCGCACCGCGACCGCGAAGATCAACGTCAGCGAGCACGAGCTGTCGCGCACCGACCGCATGGAGCTGCAGCTGTTCGACCGCCACGGCTCGACGGTCTCGCCCAACTCGCAGCGCTTCATCGACATCAGCAGCGCCGGCATCCCCCGCCCCGACTTCGCGCTGGCCTACCAGCTGCTCGACGACCCCAGGGCCGGCGCCAACGTCCACGGCAACGGCGACGGCGCGCTGCAGGTCGGCGAGCGCGTGCGCCTGCGCGTCCACGTGCGCAACACCGGCGAGGGCCAGGCGCTCGACGCCTGGGTCAACCTCAAGAACATGAACGGCGACGCGGTGTTCCTCCACACCGGCCGCGAGCAGCTCAAGGCGATGCCGACCGGCGACGGCCGCGTGGTCGAGTTCGACTTCGAGGTCAAGAAGGCGCCGGCCGAGGGCGAGGTCAAGCTGCAGCTGTCGGCCCACGACGCGAAGATCGGCGTGGCGCTGGCGCAGAAGCTGCACTTCCCGCTGGCCCAGAGCACCGTCACGGTGGCGCCCGCGAGCGGCACCGCCGCCTGCGAGAAGACCTGCGAGCTCGTGCAGAGCCCGCTCGCCGCCGACCAGGTGGTCGCCCGCGCCGAGCCCGGCTCGGGCCTCAAGGTCACCGGCCGCGCCGACGGCTGGCTGCGCGTCGACCTCGACGGCAAGCGCTTCGCCTTCGTCAAGGAGGCCCAGGCCAAGCTCGGCGAGCGCGCCGGCAAGCCGAAGGTCACCGACGTGTTCGCCATCAGCCCGCCGCGGATCGCCCTGGCCCAGAGCCCGAGCCAGACCGCCGACCAGCGCATGAAGGTCAGCGGCACGATCACCGACAGCGAGGCCGTCCGCGACGTCTTCATCACCGTCGTCAACCCCTCGCGCGACCTGTTCGGCAAGGCCGAAAAGGTGTTCTACCAGGCCGCCGCCAACCCCAAGGACGGCAAGCTCGAGTTCTCCGCCGACATCCCGCTGACCCCGGGCAACAACTTCATCGAGGTCCGCGCCCGCGAAGACGACGACGTCAGCGCCGCCAAGCACATGTGGGTGCTCCGCACCAGCGGCCTCGAGGAGGCCCGCTCCAACGAGCTCCACAAGTCGAGCGGCAAGCTCAGCGTCGACACGCTGGCGAAGTGACCCGAGCGGCCCGTCCGACCGGCGGCGGACCCGAGGCCGGGGAGAGGCGCAGCGTCGAGGACGAGGACGGCGCCCGCCGCCGACCTCGGCGCGCGGCGTCGAGGTCGAGGACGGCCGGGTCTCCCGACCGTGCCCGAGCCCACGCGGCCCTTGGCCTGTCGCAGAGGCGACCGATCACGTGCCCGAGCGAAGCTCACCGCCGGCGCCGCGAGGCGGCGGAGCTTTGCGCCTGTCCTTCGAGACATCCTCGGCCGCGCGGAAAGACGCGGCGAAGCACCTCTTCTCGGCCAGCTTGATCGAGCCGATGTCGAAGACCTCGCCTTCCTTCATCGCACGTTCATGGTCGTTCCCAAACGAAGAAGGGCCGCGCCGGCGGGTGCCGGGCGGCCCTTCGGGCGAGCCGGGACGCAGCGGCTCAGCTCGCCTCTTTCTTCACCTCGCCGTCGTTGGCATAGACGACCACGGGCTGCTTGCCCTGGAGGATGCAGTCCTCGTTGACGACGACCTCGCGGATGTTGCCCTGGCTGGGGATCTCGTACATCACGTCGAGCATCGCGCGCTCGAGGATCGTCCGCAGGCCGCGGGCGCCGGCTTTCTGCGCGCGGGCCCGCTGCGCGACGGCCTTGAGGGCGCCGTCCGTGAACTTGAGGCCGACGCCGTCGATGCCGAGCAGGCGCTCGTACTGCTTGACCAGCGCGTTCTTGGGCTGGGTGAGGATGGCGACCAGCGCGGCCTCGTCGAGGTCGTGCAGCGGGGCGACGATGGGCAGACGACCGATGAACTCGGGGATGAGGCCGAACTTCATCAGGTCCTCGCTCTGGACCTGCTGCAGGAGCTCCCACTGGCGGAGCTCCTTTTTCTGCCCGTGCTGCACGCCGAAGCCCATGGTCTTGGCGCTGATGCGGTGGTCGATGATGTCTTCGAGGCCCGCGAACGCGCCGCCGCAGATGAACAGGATGTTGGTCGTGTCGACCTGCAGAAAATCCTGCTGCGGGTGCTTGCGGCCGCCCTTCGGCGGGACGCTGCTGATCGTGCCCTCGAGGATCTTCAGCAGCGCCTGCTGCACGCCCTCGCCGGACACGTCGCGGGTGATCGACGGGTTTTCGCCCTTGCGCGCGATCTTGTCGATCTCGTCGATGTAGACGATGCCCCGCTGCGCGCGCTCGATGTCGTGGTCGGCGTTCTGCAGCAGGTTGACGATGATGTTCTCGACGTCCTCGCCGACGTAGCCCGCCTCGGTCAGGCTGGTGGCGTCGGCGATGGCGAACGGCACGTCGAGGATGCGCGCCAGCGTCTGCGCCATCAGCGTCTTGCCCGAGCCGGTCGGCCCGAGGAGCAGGATGTTGCTCTTCTGCAGCTCGGTCTCGTCGGGCAGCTTCTTGGCGTTGATGCGCTTGTAGTGGTTGTAGACCGCGACGCTGATGGTCTTCTTCGCCAGCTCCTGGCCGATGATGTAGTCGTCCAGGACCTTGCGGATGTCCTTCGGCTTCGGGATCTTCGCGCTGACATCGGCCCGCTCCTCTTTCTGGACCTCCTCGGCGAGGATGTCGTTGCAGAGCGAGATGCACTCGTCGCAGATGTAGACCGAAGGCCCTGCGATCAGCTTCTTCACCTCCTTCTGCGACTTGCCGCAGAAGGAGCAGCTGAGGTTGCCGTTGTTGTCGCGCTTGGAGCTCATGGGTTCCCCCCCGTCGGCGTCGGCCGCTCCTTGCGCGGCCGGCTCAGCACCTCGTCGATGAGCCCGTAGCTCTTGGCCGTCTGCGGGTCCATGAACTTGTCGCGCTCGGTGTCACGCAGGATGTCGTCGACCGTCTTCCCGCTGTGCTCGGCGAGGATGGCGTTCAAGATGGCCTTGAGGCGCCGGATCTCCAGCGCCTGGATCTCGATGTCGGTGGCCTGCCCCTGCACGCCGCCCGACGGCTGGTGAATCATGATGCGCGCGTTCGGCAGCGCGAAGCGCTTGCCCGGGGCGCCGCCGGCCACCAGCACCGCGCCCATCGAGGCCGCCTGGCCGATACAGTAGGTGGCGACGTCGCAGCGCACGTGCTGCATGGTGTCATAGATGCCCAGGCCCGCCGTCACCACGCCGCCCGGGGAGTTGATGTACATCGTGATGTCCTTCTCCGGGTCCTCCGACTCGAGGAAGAGGAGCTGGGCGATGACGACGTTGGCGACCTGATCGTTGATCCCGGTGCCGAGGAAGATGATCCGGTCCTTGAGGAGCCGGCTGTAGATGTCCCACGAGCGCTCGCCGCGGTGCGTCTGCTCGATGACGAAGGGGATGTTTGCGACCGGGCCCAGGTCTTCGTGGTGCTTCATGCGGCGGCTCCGCGCTCCTTCTAGGTGTCTCGGCTATCGTGACCGCCTCGCCGCGGCGATGCAAGGCCCCAGAACGCGCGGGCCCGTCACCACTTTCTCACCGGCGATCGAGAAAGCGGCTGGAGCCACCCGGGGGTGGCTCCTGCTCGACGTTCGGCGCGCTCGGCACCGGCGCGCGCTGCGACTTGTTCGTCAGGTCGCGGCGGTCTCGCCGCTAGACTCCGACGCAGCGGGCGCCTCCGGCGTCGGATCGGGCGCCTCGGTGACCTCGGCCTTGCTCATCAGGAAGTCGAGGATCTTCTCCTCGCGGAGCTGCGCGCGCAGGAGCAGCAGCTGGTTGTTCTTCTCCATCGTCGCGCGCAGGCGATCGACGTTCTGATTGCGCTCGGCGGCCATCTCCTTCAGCTCGGCCTCGACCTCTTCCTCGGCGACGACGATGTTCTCGGCCTTGCCGATCGCGTCGAGGAGCAGGAACGCCTTGACGTTGAACAACGCCTGGGGCCGGTACTGCGAGCTGAGCTGCTGCTCGGTGACGCCGAGCCGCTGGAGCGTGAGGCCCTGCTGCTGGACCTGGCGCTTGAACAGGTCGACCTGAGCGGCGACCTCGCGGGCGACCAGCGACGGCGCGACCTCGAAGGTGTTGCGCTGGAGCAGGACCTCGACGAGGCGCTTGCGGGCGTCGCGCTCGGCCTCGTTCTTGTCCTCCTCGAGCAGGCGCTCGCCGATCTTGGCCTTGAGCGCGTCGAGGCTGTCGGCCTCGCCGGTGTCGCGGGCGAAGTCGTCGTCGAGCGCGGGGACGTGCTTCTCGCGGACGTCGCGGAAGCCGATCGTCAGCACCGCCTCGTGCCCGCGCAGCTCCTGCTTGAGGCGCTCCTGCGTCGGGCTGAAGCGCACGACCTGGGTCTTGCCGACCTGGTCGAGGGTGATGTTGGCGAGGGCGGCGGCGAGGCCCGGGATGTACTCGTTCTCGGTCTCGCCGATGTCGACGCGGAGGTCCTTGCGCGCGATCTTCTGCGGGCCGATGTGGCCGTCGAGGTCGACGGTCCACACGTCGCCCGGCTGGGTCGTGGTGCGCTCGGTGCCCTCGGCGAGCGGGCGCAGCTCGGTGAGCTCCTCCTGCTTGGCCTTGAGCTCGGCGGCGACCTTGGCCTCGTCGACGACGGCGGGGCGGCGACGGACGGCGATGCCGGTGTAGTCCTTCGGAGTGATCTCCGGCGGGACTTCGAAGCGCGCGGCGTACTTGAAGGTCTCGTCCTTGTTGAGCGTGCCTTCCTCGAGCACCGGCTGCGTCAGCGGCACCTTGCTGTGCTGCGTGACGGCGGCCTGGAAGGTCTCGTCGACGAGCTCGCGCGCGAGCTCCTCACGCACGCTCTTGCCGAACATGCGCTCGAGCATGTGCGGCGGCACCTTGCCCGGACGGAAGCCGGGCAGGCGAGCCTTGCCCTGCAGGTCGCGCAGCTTGGTGGCGAACCGCGGCGAGATCTCCGACCACGGGATTTGCACACGCACGCGGCACTCGACCGCACTGATCCTCTCGATTTGACTTTCCATGACGAGCGAAAGCGGGGACGGTCCAGTACCAGAGGGGCGCCACGATCACAAGCCTACGGGCGCACGGCCGCCGGTACGCCGGCCCGCGACGCCGGCGACGGGCGCCCGGGAGGCGTGACAAGCCGCACGGCCCTGCGTCAGCCCTCGTGCTCGGCCAGCAGCTCGTCGCGGTCGCGGTAGCCCGGACTCACGTCCCGCAGCGCCTGGGCGGCGGCCGCGGTGTCGCCGAGGGTCATGTAGACCTCGGCCAGGCGGTACTGGGCCGCGTCACGCTCGTCCTCGTCGTTGGCGCTCTCGACCGCCTCGCGCAGGGCGGCGACGGCGACCGCCGGCTCGCCGCGGAGGATCCGGAGGTCCGCGATCATGACCTTGGCCCGCGACTGCCAGGTGCTGTCGGCGGCGGCGAGGCCGAACTGGGTCAGCGCGTCGTCGATGAGGCCCATCTCGTGATAGGCCATCCCGAGGTCGAAGTAGGTCTGGGCGTCGGCCTGCTCGGTGAGCGTGGCGACGGCCCGCTGCTGCGACGACTTCTTGCGGCTGACCGGCGACGGCTCGTCGAAGATCGAGGACAGGAAGTCGTCCTCGTCCTCCTCGTCGTCGAGGCGCTGGACGGTGCGGCCCGGGGTGGCCGCGGCGGCCGGCGCGGCGGCCACCGGCGGCGGGGTGTCCTCGATCGTCACCGGCGCGGCGGCCGACTCGAGCTTGGCGCCGGTGGCGAAGCGGTCGGCGAATTCGGCGAGCGCCGGGTGGCCCGGGTAGCGCCGCTGCAGCTCGAGGTAGGTGAACTGGGCGTCGTCCTCGAAGCGGCTGCTGATGAAGAACCGCAGCTCCTCGACCTCGTCGGTGATGTCGGGGTAGTCCGCCGGCGCGGCGGGCTCCTCCGCGGAGATCTCCTCGACCGCCTCGAGCTCCTCGAGCTCGGCGCTCAGCAGGTCGGTCGCCTTGCTGTCCGCGGGGACAGGCTGCGCGGCGGCCTCGGCGGCGGCGGACTTGGTCTCGCTGTCGTCAGGGGCTGCTGCGGGCTCGGCCGCCGGGCTGTCCGAACGGGCTGCTTCCGGCTCGCCTGCGGCCTGGCTGTCCGTGGGGACAGCTTGGGTCCGGGCCTCGGCAGGCTGGGCGTCCGGCTCGACCTCGCCGGTCGGCGCCTGGCTGTCCGAAGCGACAGGCTCGGGCTTCGCCTCGGCGGTCGCCGGCTGGCCGTCGGCCGCGGCTCCCGGCCTGGCCTCGTCTGCTGCGGCCAGGCTGTCCGAACGGGCAGCCTCGGGCTTCGCCTCGCTCGTCGGCGCGGCCTCGGCCGCCGGCTGCGGCTCGCTCGCCGGGCCGTCCGAACGGGCAGCTTCCGGCTTCGCCTCGGCAGCCGGGCTGTCCGAACGGGCAGCCTCCGGCTTCGCCTCGGCAGCCGGGCTGTCCGAACGGGCAGCTTCCGGCTTCGCCTCGGCAGCCGGGCTGTCCGAACGGGCAGCTTCCGGCTTCGCCTCGGCAGCCGGGCCGTCCGAACGGGCAGCCTCCGGATTCGCCTCGGCGGGCGCCGCGGGCTTCGTCTCGACCGGCGTCGCCGGCTTGGCGGCGGGGGTCGCTGCGGGCTTCGGCTGGCTCGTCTCGCCGAGGCGGGTGACCGGCTTGGCCGGCTTCCCGCCGAGGCGCATCGCCCGGAGCTTCGCCGCGGCCTCGGACTTGGGGTTGGCGGGCGGCCGGACGATCTCCGCCTTCGGCACCTCGGGCTTGCCGGCGGGGGCGTCGGTCGCGGGCTCGGCGGTCGCGGGCTCGGCCTTCGCGCCGGCTTCGCTCTTCGCCTCGCCCGCTTGCACCTGGGAGCTCGCGGTCGAGCTGTCCGCCGGGACAGCTTCCGGCTTCGCGGCGCTGTCCGCGGCGGCCTTCGGGGCCTCGGCCTGCGCGGAGCTGTCCGCCGGGACAGGCTGCGCGGACGCCTCGGGCGAGCTGTCCTCGGGGACAGCTTCGGACCTGGCCTCCGGGCTGCCCGCCGGGACAGCCGGGGTCGCGGCCGGCGTCGCGGCTTCCGTCGCCTCGGCCTTGCTGTCCGCCGGGACAGCCTCGGGCTGCGCCGACGCGTCCGTCGCGGCAGCCTCGGGCTTCGCCTCGGCCTTGCTGTCCGCCGGGACAGCCGCGGGCTGCGCGGTCGCCTCGCTCGAGCTGTCCGCCGGGACAGCCTCCGACTTGGCCGCCGCGTCCGTCGCGGTCGCCTCGGTCTTGCTGTCCGCCGGGACAGCCTCGGGCTTCGCGGTCGCCTCGGCCTTGCTGTCCGCCGGGACAGCCTCCGGCTTCACCAATGCCTCGCGCGAGCTGTCCGCCGGGACAGCTTCGACCTTCGCCGGGACGGCCTCGGGCTTGGCCTCGGCGCTGTCGACGGGAGGCTTCGGCGGCTCCGGCCGCTTCGTCACCACGCTCTCGCTGCGCGGCGGCTCCGGCCGCTTCGTCACCACGCTCTCGCTGCGCGGCGGCTCCGGCCGCTTCGTCACCACGCTCTCGCTGCGCGGCGGCTCCGGCCGCTTCGTCACCACGCTCTCGCTGCGCGGCGGCTGCGGCGGGCGGGCCAGGGTCGGCGGCGCCTTCTTGGGCAGCGCCGGCTTGCGCGGCGCCGGCTCGGGCGCGGCCTCGACGAGCTCCTCGACCTCGAGCTCCTCGACCTCCTCGGCCTCGAGCTCCTCGACCTCCTCGGCGCGCGCCGCCGGCTTGGCGGCCGACTTCTCGGCCGGCGGCTTGGCGGGCGGACGCCGCGGCGGCTTGCGGCCGGCCTCGACCGGCTCGCTCGCGGCCTCGGGCTTGGCCTCGCTCGGCGCCGCCTCGGGCTCGGCCTTCACGGCCTCTGCCTTCGACGTCTCGGCCTTCACGACCTCCGCCTGCGACGTCTCGGCCTTCACGGCCTCCGCCTTCGACGTCTCGCCCGGCGCCGCCTCGCGCTTCGCGGCCTCGTCGGCGGCTGTCTCCGCGGACATGTCCTCCGCGACAGCCTGCTTCGTGTCCTGCCCCTTGGCCGGCGGCTTGAAGGCCGGCAGCGGCGTCTTGTCGCTGCCGGACCGCGGCAGCGGCGTCTTCTCCGAGAACTTGGTCGGCAGCGGCGTCTTGACCGAGGTGTCGCCCTCGTCGCGCGACGTGGGCGCGGCCAGGCCGAGCGCCAGGTTCTTGAGGCCGCTGGTCTCGCGGGCGGGCTCCTCGGCGGGCGCGGCCGCGGCGGCTTTCGGCTCCTCGGGCAGCGGCGCGGGCGCGGGCGTCGGGGTCAGGTCGGCCTGGGCCTCGGCGGCCGCCTCGGCGGACGTGTCGGCAGCGACCTCCGGGGCCAGGTCGAGGCGGGCCGAGTCGCCCGGCGCGCTCATGCCCGCGCCGCTCTGGCCGGCCTGGGGCGGCGGCGCCTCGGCGTCGCCGGCCAGCCGCTCGTGCTTGGTGCCGCGGACCAGCGGCGCCGCCTCGTCGGGCTGGCTGCCGGTCGCCTCGAGCGCCGTCAGGACCATCTCGGCCTTGGTGTGGTTGGGCGCGAGCCGCAGCGCGCGCTCGAGGTGGTCGCGGGCGATCTTCAGGTCGCGGCCGGCGACCAGCTGGGCCAGCCGCACGTAGGTGTCGGCGGCCTCGGGATTGCGCCCCAGCGCCTCGAGGATCGAGGCCTGCAGCTCGAGCGCCTGCGTGTTGCTGGCGTCGCGGACGAAGATCGAGTCGAGGTGCCCGAGCGCGTGCTCGAACATCTTGTACTTGATGTAGACCCGGACCTCGAGCAGCAGCTTGTCGATGTCGCCGACGTTGTCCTCAGGCTCCTCCGCCGCGCTGGGCGCCAGGTTCGCGCCCACTCCTGCGAAAGGGCGCGAAGGCACGTCCTCGACTTCCACGTCGAGCTCGAGGTCGGTGGCGGTCTGCGCCGCCGCGGCCTCCTCCTCGACGACGTCGATGTCGAGCCCCTCCTCTTCGCGATCCTTCGGGTCGATCGGCATCGCCGCGATCTCGGCGTCGATGTCGGCGACGGTCTTCTTGAGCTCCTCGGCGTTCTCGGGCCCGAGGGCGATCGCCTTGCGCAGCACGCGGGCGGCCAGCACCTTGGCCTTGCGCCCGCCCTTGCGCTGCTCCTTGGCCAGCTCCTGCAGCACGCTGACCGACTTGTCCTGCTTGCCCAGCGCGACGAACGTGTCGGCGAGCAGCTCGAGGCCCTCCGGGTCGGAGGGGGCCGAGCGCAGCAGCGCGTTGAGCTTGACCAGCGCGCGCCGGTTCTCGTTCTGCGACAGGTAGATCCGCGCCAGCGAGCGCAGGACCGGCAGGTCGTCTTCCTTGTGATAGATGAGCCGCTCGGCGACGCGGATGTAGTCGTCGATCCGGCGGTCGGCGAACAGCTTGTCGGCCGCGAGCCGGAAGTGCTCGACCGCCTGCGGCACCATGCCCTCGCGCGAGTACAGCTCGGCCAGCCGCAGCCGCTTGCCGACCGCGCCCGGGTCGAGCTCGGCGACCATGCGGAAGCCCTCGAGACCCTCGGCGATCTGCCCGCTCTGGAAGTACGCCTGGGCCACGAACTCGTAGGTGGCGATGGCGTCCTGGATCCGGCCGAGCTCCTTGTAAAGCGCGGCGACCTTGGCCTGCACGTCGAGCCGGCCCGAGTCGATCTGCAGCACCTGCCGGTAGACCGCGAGCGCCTTCTGGTGCTCGCCGGCCTCGGTGTAGTGCTTGCCGACGAACATGAACCGCTCGCTCGCGCCGGCGGTGTCGCCCATCTGCCGCAGGGCGTCGGCGTAGAGGAGCCATGAACGGATGTCCGAAGGGTCAGCTTCGACGACCGCCGCGTACTCCTTCGCCGCGCGGTCGTGCTGCCCCTTCGCCGCGAACTTCGCAGCGGCTGCCAGTGCCTTGTCGCGGTTGAACGCCACCCGTCTCCTTCTTCCTGCCTTCCTTCTCCGTCAGCCTTGCGCTTCGGCGTCGGCCTCGGCGCGCACGGCCTCAGGGTCGAGCGACGCCTCGAGGAAGTGGGTATCGTATTTACCACTAATGAACGCCGGTTGCTTGAGAAGCCACCGGTGGAGCGGGATATTGGTCTGGATGCCCTCGATGACGCACTCGCCGAGCGCGCGCTGCATCCGCCGGATCGCCTGCTGGCGGTCGGGGGCGTGGACGATGAGCTTGGCCAGCATCGAGTCGTAGAAGGGCGGAACCGTGATGCCCTGGTACATGTGGCTGTCGACCCGGACCCCGTAGCCGCCCGGGAAGTGCAGCGCCGAGATCGTCCCCGGCTGGGGGACGAACTTGATCGGGTCCTCGGCGTTGATCCGGCACTCGATGGCGTGCCCGCGCGGCCGGAACTCGCGCATCAGGTGCCCCAGCGGCTCGCCCGTGGCCAGCCGGATCTGCTCCTGCACGAGGTCGACGCCGGTGATCATCTCGGTCACGCAGTGCTCGACCTGGACGCGCGTATTCATCTCCATGAAGTAGAACCGGTCGCCGTCGAGCAAGAACTCGATGGTGCCGAGCGAGTGGTAGCCGATCGCCTTGGCGGCCGCGACCGCGGCGGCGCACATCTCCCGCCGCAAGGCCTCGCTGAGGACCGAGCAGGGCGCCTCCTCCAGGACCTTCTGGTGGCGCCGCTGGACCGAACACTCGCGCTCCAGCAGGTGGTTGGCGTTGCCGTGCTGGTCGGCGACGACCTGGACCTCGACGTGGCGCGGGCTCTGGACGTAGCGCTCGAGGTACATGTCGCCGCAGCCGAACGCCTTGAGCGCCTCGACCTGCGCGGTCTGCAGGGTCTGCGGCAGCAGCTTGATGTCGCGGACGATCTTCATGCCGCGGCCGCCGCCGCCCGCCGAGGCCTTGAGGATGACCGGCAGGCCGATCCGCTCGGCCTCGGCCACCGCGTGCGCGGCGCTGGTCAGCACGCCCGTGCCCGGCAGCACCGGGACGCCCGAACGCTCCATCGTCTGGCGCGCGGTGACCTTGTCGCCCATGACGCGCATGTGCCCGGGGTCGGGCCCGATGAACGTCAGCTTGCACTTCTGGACGATCTCGGCGAACTCGGCCCGCTCGGACAGGAAGCCGTAGCCGGGGTGGACGGCGTCGGCGCCGGTCAGCTCGGCGGCGGCGATGATGTTCTTGATGTTGAGGTAGCTCTGCGACGACGGCCCGGGCCCGATGCAGACGGCCTCGTCGGCGAACCGCACGTGCAGCGCGTGCTCGTCGACGGTCGAGTAGACGGCGACGGTGCGGAGCCCCAGCTCGCGGCAGGCCCGGATCACGCGCAGGGCGATCTCGCCCCGGTTGGCGATCAGGACCTTGCGGATCTCTCTCAGCGGCGGCGTGGGCCGCGGCGCGGTCGGATGAGGCGTCTTCGTCGGCATCAGAGCTTGCGGACCCGGAACAGCTTGGCCCCGTATTCGACCGGCTTGGCGTTGTCGAGCAGGATCTCCTCGATCACGCACGGGAACTCGGCCTCGAGCTCGTTGAACAGCTTCATCGCTTCGACGATGCAGAGGGTCTGGCCGCGCTGCACTGTGGTGCCGACCTCGACGAACGAGGGCGAGTCCGGGCTCGCCGAGCGGTAGAAGGTGCCGACGAACGGCGATGTGATGAAGGTGCCGGCGGCAGGCGCGGTCGCGGGCGCAGCCGGCGCCGCGGCCGCAGCAGCCGGCGCCGCAGCGGGCACAGCCGCAGGCGCCTCGTAGACGGCCGGGCGCGCCGCCACGGGCGCGGCCTCGAAGCCGGTGTTGCGGCGCAGCAGCACCCGGTGCTCTCCGCTCTCGATCTCGATCTCGTCGAGGTCGTTCTGGCGCAGCACCTTGGCCAGCTCGCGGACATACCGCAGGTCCGGCAGCGAATCAGGCCGTGGAGACGAATCCCGAGGTTCGGACGACATGCACTCTCCGTCAGGGTCGAAGGGTCCCCGGCGCGTCGCTCACGACGGGCGGGCCGTGTGCTCGGCTACGAGGTAGCGCAGAGCGAGGTGGTAGGAGGCAGTGCCGAGGCCCATGATGACGCCGACACATGCTACGCCAGACATGGATACCTGGCGCAAGCTCTCGCGGCGGTAGAGGTTGCTGAGGTGGACCTCGACCGCCGGCACGGGCACCGCACGCAGCGCGTCCTGAATCGCCACGCTCGTGTGCGTGTAGGCGCCCGGATTGATGATGATGCCGTCGGCGGTGCCGTGCGCGGCGTGGATCCAGTCGAGGATCACGCCCTCATGGTTGCTCTGCCGGCAGGTCAACTCGGCTCCGAGTTCACTCGCCAGCGTGTGCAGCGAGGCGTCGAGCTGGGCCAGGGTCTGCGCGCCGTAGATGCCCGGCTCGCGCTGGCCCAGCAGGTTGAGGTTGGGCCCGTGAATCACGAGCACCCGCGGCGCCGCCGACATCCGCAGCCTACAGACTGGCGAGCAGGTCCGGCGCTGCGGTCTTCAGCACCCAGCGGCCCTTGCCGAAGCTCCCCGAGTCGCCCAGCAGCACGATCGTGAAGAAATCGTCGGACAGGCAGCGCACCAGCAGGGTGCCGCGCTCCGCCTTGATCGTGATGTCGGTCAGCGCGCCGAGGTCGAGCGCCTTCGAGGCCTTGAGCAGCTCGACGAACCGGAACGAGAACTCGGTCGCGATGCTCTCGATGTCAGCCCCGCTCCCGCCGTCGTACTGCTCGACGGCGATGCCATCAAAGCCCATCAGGATGGCGCCCTTGGCGCCCGGGATCTTGTCGACGATGGATTTGAGGGTGTCTTTCATGGTTGGCGCAGTCCTCGCGCGGGCCGCCAGGTTGGCAGAGCAAATCGGTTCTGGCAAGCCTCAACTCGGCCGCAACGCGGCCTTCACACTCGGCCGTCCACGGCCCTGCGCTCACTCCGCGGGCATTTGCGCCCGCTGCCGCAGCAGGCCCAGGATCTCGCGCGGCGTCAGCGGCAACACCAGCGGCTCGCCCACCCGCGCCAACGCCACGTAACTCACGGTGCCGCCGACGCGCTTCTTGTCGACCGCCAGGGCGCGCTCGACGGCGGCGCCGCGGTCCCCGACCAGCCACGCGTCGAGATCTTGCGGCAACCGCAGGCGAGCCAGCGCCTGCGTGACCATCGGCTCGAGCCCCGGCTCGGCCACGCCCTTGAGCTCGGACACCCGCGCCGCCGCCCGCAGCCCGAGCGCGACCGCGTCGCCGTGCGGCACCTCGTAGTTCGAGGCCGCCTCGATCGCGTGCGCCATCGTGTGCCCGAGGTTGAGCAGCACCCGCCCCTTGCCGGCCTCGCCCTGCTCCCACGGGTCGCGGCCGATGCAGGCCGCCTTGAGCCCGACCGAGGTCGCCACCAGCGGCGTGATGACGTCGACGTCGCGGGCGTAGATCGCGTCGGCCCGGCCGAGCAGCTGCTCGAGGTGGTCGCCCGAGAACAGCAGGGCGTGCTTGAGCATCTCGGCCAGACCCTGCGCCAGCTCGCGGTCGGGGAGCGAGCTCAGGACCTCGGGGTCGATGGCGACGAACAGCGGGAAGTGGAACACCCCGACCATGTTCTTGGCGCCGGGCAGGTCGACCGCGACCTTGCCCCCGACCGAGGCGTCGACCTGCGCCAGCAGCGAGGTCGGCACCTGCACGATCGGGATCCCGCGCATGAACAGCGCCGCGGCCAGCCCCGAGAGGTCGCCGATGACTCCGCCGCCGAGCGCCACCACGGCGTCCCGCCGACCGAGACCGCCGGAGATCATCTGCTCGAGCACGCCGAGCAGCGACGGCATGTTCTTGTGGGCCTCGCCCGCAGGAACGACGATCGGCACGACCTGGAAGCCGTGCGCCTCGAGGGCCGACCGGGCCGCCGCGCCGTGCAGCCGCGCCACGTTGGCGTCGGTGATGAGCGCGACCGAATTTGCCCCGCCGAGCCGCTGCCGCAGCTCGGTGCCGATCCGCGACAACATGCCGCGACCGATCAGCACCGGATAACTGCGACTCTCGGCCGGGACGTGGACGTCGAGCACCAGGGGCCGAGGGCGCTTGCGTTGGCTGGATGACCCGCTGTCTTGCATGCAGGACCTCAGGGGATGCGGAGGCTGGTGGGCAGCGCCGTCAGCAACCGGTGCGCCACATCTTGCGGCGGTCCGCTGCCGTCGACAACTCCGTCCGCTTCCTCATACGCCGACCTCCGCTTGTCAAGGAGCTCGGCGACGCGCGCCGCGACCGCGCCCGCGTCCGACCCGAGCAGCGGACGCCCGCCGATCGAGGTGGTGCCCAGTCGACGCGCCAACTCGGCCGCCGGCACGTCGAGGAAGAACACGACGCCGGCTTCGCGCATGGCGGCGCGGTTGGCCGGGTCGACGACGAGCCCGCCACCCGCGGCGACCACGACGGTGCGCGAGCGAAACCCGGGCTCGCCGACGAGGAGCTGCAGGGCGGCTTTTTCGCAGCGACGGAAGTGCGCCTCGCCGCGGGCGAACAGCGCGGGGATCGCCGCGCCGAAGATCCGCTCGATGCGACGGTCGAGGTCGATGAACGGCGCGCCCCACATGGCGGCCAGGACAGGTCCGACGGTCGACTTGCCGGCGCCCATCATCCCGGTGAGGAAGAGCGGTCGTTGCGGATCGTCTGCACGGCGTGGATTCATGGCGGTGAGAGAGCTCATCAGCGTGTCGCAGGGGCCTCGGCCGGCGCGGTCGAGCGCGCGGGCGGCTCGGCGAGCTCGGCGCGGACCCGCAGCGCGCCGGCGCGAAAGGAGATCTCCAGCGCCTCGGCGGCGTCGGGCCAGCGCAGCACGAGCTCGTCGATGACGACGGTCTCGGGCAATTCGGCGAGCGCGGCGACGAAACCGACCAGCGCGTCCCAGCTGCCGCGGGCGTCGACCCGCACCGGCGAGCGCACGCCCCACTCGCCCGCGGGCTCGTCGGGCAGCGGCTGCCAGCGCTCGATGGCGAGGCCCGACGCGCGCGCCAGCTCGGGGACGATGAAGAGCAGGTCGGCCCGATCGCCCGCGGCGCCGGGGGTCGTCGCCAGCGCCCGCGTCAGCGCCTCCTCGTCGCCGGCCAGCGCCGCGGCGAAGGCCTGCTGCTCGTCCAGCTCCTGCGCGACCTGCCGCTGCCGCGCCTCGGCGGCCGCGAGCTCGTTGCGGGCGGCGAGCAGGTCGGCCCGCGCCGGCACGTAAAAGAACGCGTAGCCGACGATCGCCGTGACGCTGGCGCCGAGCACCCAGACGAGGAGCGTCTGCAGGACGGACAGGCGCGTGAGGCTCTCGGGCGACAGCACGGGACGTCTCACTGGTTCGGCGCGGCCTCGAGGTCGAGGCGGAAGCGCAGGCTGCCGTCGGCGGCGCGGGCGTATTCTGGCCCATAGGACAGGTGGAACTCCGCCTCGCGGCGGACGCGGGCGACGAACTCGGTGAGCGCGGCGACGTCGCGGGCGAGGCCCTCGACCCGCCACACGCCGAGGTGGGCGGCGTGGGCCTCGAGCGGCCGCAGCGCCGCGCCGGCCGGCTCGAACAGCGCCGCGAACTCGGCGAGCGCGGCCGCCGGGGCGCCGCGAGCGTCCTGCAGCCGCGCCAGCGCCTCCTGGCGGATCCGCAGCACCCGCTGGCGCTCGGCCAGGGCCGGGTTGTCGCGCTTCTTCTCGAGCCGCCGGGTCGCCGCGGTCACCTCCGCCGCGCGCTCGCGCAGCTCGGCCGCTCGCGCCCCGTGGCCGGCGATCCACGCGTAGCCGGTGCCGATCACCGCAGCCCAGCCGAGCAGCATCGCGCCGCCGAGCACCGCGCCGCTGCGCAGCCGCAAGCGTCGCCGCCGCTGGGCCTTCGGCAGGAGGTTGATGCGGATCAAGGCGAGTCGTCCTCCCGCCGCAGCGCCAGCCCGAAGGCCAGCGCCGCGGCCGCGCCCTCGGCCGCGAGCACGCCGGCGTCGACGCCGGCGTCGACGGCGAGGCGGGCGAACGGCTCGACGCGCTGCACCGCGGCCCCGAGGCGTTCGCCGAGCGCCGGCGCCAGCGTCGGAGTCGCCGCGGCCCCGCCGGCCAGGTAGATGCGCGTGAGCGGCTCGGCGACCGTCGAGTCGAGGAAGAACGCGAGCGAGCGCTGGACCTCGCCGGCGATCGCCCGCGACACCGGCGCGAGCACGTCGGCGAGGCGGGCCGCGACCTCGGGCTCGACGGCGGCGCGCCGCTTGAGCGCCTCGGCCTCGCTCGCGCTCGCGCCGGTGGCTTGCTGGATCGCCGCGTCGTAGTCGCGCCCGCCGGCGCCGAAGTCGCGCCCGTACGCCGGCACCCCGTCGGCGACGATCGTGATCGTCGACGTCGCCGCGCCGACCGCCAGCACCGCCGCCGTCTCGCCGCCGACCAGGCCGTGGGCCGCCTCGACGCAGTTGTGCAGCGCGAACGCGGCGGCGTCGACGACCACCGGCCGCAGCCCGCAGTCCTGGGCCACGCGCAGGCGCTGGCGGACGATGTCGTGCTTGGCCGCCACGAGCAGCACCTCGATCTCGCCCGTGGCCGGGTTCTCGCGCAAGATCGTGTGGTCGACCAGCACCTCGCCGCGCTGCTGCGGCGCGACGATCTGGTCGGCCTCCCACGCGATCTGGGCCACCAGCGCCTCGGGCCGCAGCTGCGGCACCGCGAAGCGCTTGATGATGACGCCGTTCCCCGCGACCGCGAGGGCGACGTCGCGGCCGAGCGGTCGCACGCGCGCGAGCACGCGCCGGACCGCGGCGACGGTCGCCTCGTGGTCGACGACCTGGCCGTCCTCGATGCAACCTGGGGCCAGCGGCTCGACGCCGAAGCGAGCGACCCGCAGACCCGAGCGGGCCTGTCGCAGTTGCACGAGGCGGACCGCCGAGGTGCCGAGGTCGAGGCCGAAGCAGCGCCTGGTCATGCGTTTAGCGCCGCCTCGCGTGCGGCGGGCCGCGGCGCGGGCTCGCGGGGCGACGGGGAGTGATGGGGCGACCGCGGCGAGACGCGGCTGCGAACGCGGCTCAGCCCTGGTCGATGTCGGGGCCGAACACTTGCTCGCGCGCCGAGGGGCTGAGCCCGAGCGCCTCGAGGATCTTGCGCTTGGTATCCATGCGGCATGGACATCCCGACTCCACGCGGTCGATGGTTAGCGGGCTGACGCCGGCACGTCGCGCGAGCTCGGCCTTGCTCATCATGGCGGCCTGGCGCAGCTTGCGGACGTTGTTGGGCTGCACGCCGCCCTTCGCCTTGGCGTTGGCGGCCCCGGTCTCGGCGGCGGGAGCCTTGCGGGCTCGCTTCGGCGCCGGCGCCTCGACCTCGGAGGTGTTCGCGGGCTCGCCGACCCCGTCGCCTTCGTCTGCGTCGCGCTCGCGCGGCACGTCGGCGCGGGTGTACAGCTCGGCTGTGTCCGCGGGAGCGGCTTGCTGCGGCGGCGGAGCGGGGAGCTCCTGCTTCGGGGTCGCGGTCATGGGGCTGGCCGGTCGGGCTACGCTTTCCTACACATTGTCAGCCCCGGCAAGGGGTTCGTCAACGTGGCCGGACCGTCTCAGTGATACGTAAGTGAATGTTAGTGATAGGGATTTGATAGGTCTTTGTAGCGATCCGAGCGATGCCCGTCACCGCCCCTCCGAGCTAGGTGAAAACGCCTCTGAAGGGAGCTGCGGGGCCACAGGTCGCGGTCCATGGCGTATGTGCGATTTTGCCCACTCGCGCAACTGCCGCGCGCGCGTCCACGCACGCGGGGGGTTGGGGCAGATCTCCCTGGGTCGTGCCGGCCAATGCCGAGGCCGCCGGCTCCGGCGCCGCGATGCGCGCGGATGATACGCTCCCGGCGCCGTGACCACCGCAGACTTGATCCTCGCCATCGACCAGGGGACCACCGGCAGCACCTGCTTGCTCGTCGACCCGCAGCTCCGCGTGCTGGCGCGCGCGACTCGGGAGTTCCCACAGCACTTTCCGCAGCCCGGGTGGGTCGAGCACGACCCCGAGGAGCTGTACGCCTCGGTCCTCGCGGCCGTCGCCGAGGTGCTGCAGACGAGCGGCGTGGCGCCGGCGCGGATCGCCGCCATCGGCATCACCAACCAGCGCGAGACCAGCCTGCTGTGGGACCGCAGCGACGGACGGCCGCTGCACCGCGCGCTCGTGTGGCAGGACCGGCGCACCGCCGACACCTGCGAGTCGCTCCGCGCCGCCGGCCACGAGGACCTCATCCGTGCGCGCACCGGGCTGCTGCTCGACCCCTACTTCTCGGCGACCAAGCTGGCGTGGGTCCTCGACCACGTGCCCGGCGCCCGCGCGCGCGCCGAGGCCGGCGAGCTTCGGGCCGGCACCATCGACACCTACCTCGTGTGGCGGCTGACCGCCGGCGCGGCGCACGTGTCGGAGCCGAGCAACGCCTCGCGCACGCTGCTCTGGCCGCTCAAGGGCGGCGGCTGGGACGAGGAGCTGTGCGCCCTCCTGCGGGTGCCCGCGGCGATCTTGCCGCGCGTCCTCCCGTGCACCGCTCGCTTCGGCGAGACCTGCGGCGTGCCCGGCCTGCCGGACGGCATCCCGATCCACGGCATCGCCGGCGACCAGCAGGCCGCCCTGTTCGGCCAGGCCTGCTTCGGGCCCGGCGAGGCCAAGTGCACCTACGGCACGGGCGCCTTCGCCGTGCTCAACACCGGCGACACCCCGGTCGCCTCGCGCCACGGCCTCCTCACCACGGTCGGCTGGCAGATCGGCGAGCGCACCACCTACTGCCTCGAGGGCAGCGCCTTCATGGCCGGCGCGGTCGTGCAGTGGCTGCGTGACGGCCTCGGCTTCGTCCTCAAGGCCAGCGAGATCGAGGCCCTCGCCGCCAGCGTGCCGGACAGCGGCGGCGTCGTCCTCGTGCCTGCGCACGCGGGCCTCGGCGCGCCCTACTGGCGGCCGCACGCGCGCGGCCTGATCAGCGGGATCACCCGCGGCACCACCCGCGCGCACATCGCTCGCGCCGCGCTCGAGGGCATCGCCTTGCAGATCGCCGACCTGCTCCGCGCCATGAGCGCCGACATCGGCGCGCCGCTCAAGGCCCTCAAGGTCGACGGCGGGGCCGCGGCCAACGACCTCCTCATGCAGCTTCAGGCCGACCTCCTCGGCGTCCCGATCGCCCGGCCCACCATGCTCGAGGCCACCGCGCTCGGCGCCGTCTTCCTCGCCGGCCTCGGCGCCGGCATCTGGTCCGACACCGGCGCCCTCGCGGCCGCCTGGCAGCAGGACCGCGCCTTCACCCCGAGCCCGCCGACCACCGCCCTGGCGACCCTGCGCAGCAACTGGGAGCGCGCCGTCGCCCTGGCCTGAAGGACATGCTCTAAAAGCTAGGTTCCTAAGCTAGGTTCCTCGAGATGCGGCGGACCGGCCGGGCCGCCGCCACCACGCTCTCATCGAGCGCTGCGCGTCGGACTCGCGGCGCGGAGCTCGATGCCGACCTCGTTCGAGGAACATGCCCTGAAAGCCAGATGCGCGGAGACGCGGCGGACCTGCGGCCGTCGTGCAGTGAACCCGGGCATCATCACGGCAGCGGGCTCGGGCGCGCCAGCAAACGCGGTGCTCGAAGCCGACCTCGTCTGAAAAACATGCCCTGAAAGCCAGGCGCGCGTAGACCCGGCATGACCCGCGGGGCGCGGCTCGCGGCGCGTCAGCGGACGCGGAGCTCGAAGCCGATCTCGCGCAGCTTCTCGCCCTCTTCGAGCAGGTCGGCGAAGGTCAGCGGGTGGGCCTCGATCCAGTCGGGGAGGAACCCGAGCTCGAGCGCGCCGCGGCGGGCCGTCGCGGTGAACGGCGGCAGCGGCGTGGGGCTGCGGCTGCGGGCCAGGCGGAGCGCGACCCGCAGGCAGATCGTCAGCGACTTGGCGAGCTCGGCCTCGCTGTTCGGCAGGCCGGCGAACACCTCGCGCGTGAGGCGCTTGCGCTGCCCGAGCAGCATCGCCGCCAGCAGCTCCTGGTCGGCGCGCGAGAAGCCCGGCATGTCGGAGTTGGCGACCAGATACGCGCTGTGCTTGTGGTAGCCGGAGAACGCGACCGACAGCCCGATCTCGTGCAAGCGCGCGGCCCAGCCGACCAGCTGTTGCCCGACCTCCGGGTCGAGGCCCCAGGCCTCGCGAACCTGATGAAAGCAGTGCAGCGCCAGGCGCTCGACGCGGCCGGCCTGGGCCATGTCGACGTTGTAGCGCTGGCACAGCTGGCGGATCGTCTGGTCGCGCACGTCTTCGTGGCGGATCCGGCCCAGCAGGTCGTACAGCAGCCCCTCGCGCATCGACCCGGTCGAGATCGCCATGTGCTCGATCTGCAGGCCCTCGAACAGCGCCAGCAGGATCGCCACCCCGCCCGGCAGCACCGGCGCGCGGTCGGCCTGCACCCCGGCGAGCCCCGCGATCTTGTGGATGTTGCCCGCGGCGATCAGCGCCTTCTTGAGCTGGCGCAGCCCGGCCGCCGTGATCCCGCGGTCGCTCCAGCCGTTGGCGCGCAGGATCGCGTCGACCGCCGTGATCGTGCCGCTCGAGCCGACGCAGTTCTCCCAGTTCGCCTCGAGGTAGCGGCGCTCGATCGGCTCGAGCTTGAGGCGCGCGGCGATCTCGGCCTTGCGGAAGTCCTCCGCGCGGATCTTGCCGTCGACGAAGAAGCGCAGGCTGTAGCCGACGCAGCCCATGCCGAGGCTGTCCATGCGGATCGGCTCGAAGCGCTCGCCGACGATCAGCTCCGTGCTGCCGCCGCCGATGTCGATCACCAGGCGGCGGCCGCGGTCGTCGGCGAGCGTGTGCGACACCCCGAGGTAGATCAGGCGCGCCTCTTCGCTGCCGGCGATGATCTCGATGTGGTGCCCGAGCGCCGCCTGGGCGCGGGCCAGGAACGCCTTCGCGTTGCTCGCCTGGCGCATCGCGCTGGTGCCGACGGCGCGCACGCGACCCTCGGGGAACTCGCGCAGCCGCTGGCCGAAGCGCTCGAGGCAGGCGAGCGCGCGCTCCTGCACCTTGTCGGTCAGCTCGTGGTGCTCGTCGAACCCGGCCGCCAGGGCCACGCGCTCGCGCAGGCGGTCGACGATATGGAAGTGGGTGTCGTCGACGACCCGGCCGACCACCATATGAAAACTGTTCGAGCCGAGGTCGACCGCGGCGACGCTGTCGGAATCGGTGACCGGCGTTGTCGGCTCGTTCATGGCGGTGGGCGACCATACGGCCGCGCATGCCGGCGCGCAAGCGCGTCCGCCGGCGACGAGCCGCGGCTCGGGCGCACCGCTGCGGAGGTTCCGACGGCCTGCGCCTTCGGCCCGCGCGCGACGCGGACGACGGGCGCCGGCGAGCTCGGCGACGAGCCGCGGGCGAGACCGGCGAGCCTCGATGGGCCTCGCTGACGGGCCGCGAAATCGGTCGGCCCTGCCGAGGACGGCCTCGCCGGCGCCCGCGAAATCAATCCGCGCCGGATGTTTCATGAGAGGGGCCGACCGCGCCGAGGACGACCTCGCCCGGCGCCCGCGAATCGGTCCGCGTCGGAGGCCTTCGCGAAGGTGTTCGACCGCGCCGAGACCGACCTCGCCCGGGGCCCGTAAAAATCAGCCCGCGTCGGAGGCCTTCGCGAAGGTGTTCGACCGCGCCGAGACCGACCTCGCCCGGGGCCCGTAAAAATCAGCCCGCGTCGGAGGCCTTCGCGAAGGTGTTCGACCGCGCCGAGACCGAGCGTCGCGGATCGTCCGGAGTCGGCCGCGACGGGCTGGTGGAGGCTTCGCCCGGCGTCCGCGAATCCGTCGCGCCGGAGACCTTCTTTACATTCTTCGATTCGTCGGCCGCACCGAGACCGGCCTCGCCGGGCGCTTGCGACTCGGCCCGCGCTCGAGACCTCCGCGAACTCAATCGGCCTCGCCGAGCACGACTTCGCCCGGCGTCGGCACCGGGCTCTCGCTGTCCGACTCGGCCGTCGCCTTGGCAGCGGACTCGGCCGCGCCGTCGAGCGTCGGCGGCAGTTCGCTCGCGTCAGCGGGCACTTCGGGCGCCGGCGGCAGCTCGGCGGCTGGCCCGATGACCAGGTCGAGGTCGGCGTCGGGGGCGGCGAACTTGCGCCACGACAGCTCGAGCGACAGCTTCTGCCGCTTGCCCTTGTCGGACGCCGCGAGCGAAAAGCCGACCACCCCGCGCGGTCCGAGGACCACCTGCTCCGCCCCGCGATGCACGCGGACCGCCCCGGACTTGAGCGCCGTCACCAGTTGTTCGAGGTAGGCGATGACATGAGGCACCTCGACCGCGCCGTCGATCTTCAATTCCTGGCGTGAGCTCTTCATCTCCGGGCTCCTCCCACGATGTGGCCGGGGGGGCTCACCTTGCCACGGCCGATTTGTCGCAGCAAGGCGCCGGCTGCCGGGCCGAGCAGCCGGCCGAAACCGGCATGATCCGGCCCTCGTCTTGTGCGAAGCTCGCGCTCATGGCTGGCTCCCCCGACCGCTCCGCCTCCCCCGATCGTTCTGCGAGCGACCTCGACGTCTTGCGCCGCAGTCACCGCGGCAAGTTCGTCGCGCTCGCCGCCCTGCTCGCCACCGCCGGCGGGCTCGTGTGGTGGAACCAGCGCCCGAAGCCGATCGGCAACGACGAGCAGGCCGAGCGGGTCCTCGTCGTCCCGGCCGCCAACTGGCGCTACAAGCCCTACCTCGAGAAGTGGGGCTTCGTCGCCCAGGAGGGCCGGCTCAAGACCATGGTCGACGAGCTGCGCGAGAAGGTCCCGGAGGCCAAGGAAGACGGGCCGGCGGCCGTGCTCAAGCTGGCCGACTGGGCCGGCTTCGCCTTCGTCGCCTTCGAAGATCCGGCCTCGCTCGACTTCAGCGGCCTCGACATCGAGGGCGGCGTCCCGACCTTCGCCAAGCACCACCGCTTCGCCGTCGTCAGCGCCGGCGACTACGCCTTCCCGCACAAGCTCACCGTCAACGCCGAGCCCTCGGAGTTCATGAACGGCCCCGAGCTCGATCTCCTGAGCGCCCTGTTCGCCCAGGAGCCGCTCGCCAGCACCTTGCGCGACGACCCCAAGAACGGACCCGACGTCATCGTCCTGCGCACCAAGGTCCAGGAGGGCATCGACGCCATCGACGCCATCAAGGCCGCCGAGGCCACCGTCGCCAAGATCGCCGACAAGGCCCGCGTCCTGCTCGTCGACAAGGAGCAGGGCGACCCCAAGCCGACCCTCCTCGGCGGCGTCCAGGAGAGCGTCCACCCGATCGCGCTCGCCGACGGCGGCACCCTCCTGATGACGCGCAAGGCCAATTTCTCGAGCAGCACCGGCTTCAACGCCGACCTCGAGCTCGCCAGCACCTGGGGCTTCTTCTACGTCCCGGCCGGCGCCGACCCGGTCGCCGGCCGCGTCCCCTGCACCGGCCTGCTCGAGGGCTCGCTCGAGGAGAGCGGCCGCGCCCCGCTGTTCCGCACCTCGCCGCAGGGCGACGTCCTCCTGATCCACGAGACCGGGCGCTCGCGGCTGTTCAAGCTCGAGAGCGGCGGCTGCAACTTCTCCGCGCTCGGCGAGATCACCGTCCCGATCGCGCGCGGCGAGGATCCGGGCGAGCCGCACCGGAGCGGTCGCGTCGCGCGGGTCAACAACAGCAACGGCGAGGGCGTCGTCTCGCTCGTCAAGCCCGGCGACGAGGTCGCCACCGACCTCGTGCGCACCGGCAAGGCCACCTTCTCGCTGCCCGTCTGGCTCGACGACGACATCCTCGTCGGCATCGCCAACGACACCTTCGCCGACAGCAACGGCTACTACCACCCCTCCCTCCACTTCTACAGCGCCAGCCGCCCCGACCGCGCGCTGCGCCTCGACGCCCAGAACTTCGACGCCGCCGTCGAGCTGCAGCAGGTCGCCTACGCTCCGCCCGGCCCGCAGGGCGCGCGGCTGCTCGTACGCGCGTGGGGCTCCGAGCGCGGCGAGCAGCTGTTCCGCGTCGACGCCCCCGCGCCGGCCGCCCAGCTGTTCGCCGACGCCATCGCCGCGGCCGAAAAGGCCCCGCTGCCGGCGGAGGTGCGCGACGGCATGGAGCCGCTCGTCGTCCCGATCGACACCCGCGGCTGGAGCTTCACGCCCCTCGTCAACGAGCTCCGCACCCACGACCCCGTCGTCTCGGTCGACGGCCGCCTGGTCGCCTTCGCCGGCGACCTCGAGATCCACGTCGTCCCGCTCGCCGGCGGCCAGGTGCGCGCGCTGACCCGCAACGAGCTCGAGGACCACACGCCCATGTTCAGCGCCGACGGCAAGACGGTCGTGTTCCGCACCCGCTTCCCGATCGAGAAGACCAACTGGACCCTGACCACCGCCCGCAGCGTCCCCGCCGGCGAGTGATTTCTTCTTGGCGGCCTGGACATGCGCGAAGGACATGTCCCTTCGCGCATGTCCGTGAGTACACCTGCGAGACCGCTCGTCGACGCCAGCGCCGGCCGCTCGAGCCTCCTGAGCCCGCCCGACGCCGCCGTCCACGCCGACTTGACCGTCGGCGCCGACGAGGCCCTCATCGTCGTCCCCTCGGCGGCGACCCGATCACCTACCAGGGCACCCCGCCGCGGGCCGGGTCGTACCACCACGGTCGCCTGCTCACCGTCTACCAGGGCACGGGCGACGTCCTCGTGCTCCACGGCTTCGTCGAACCGGTCCGCTGGTACACCGTCCTCTGCAATTCCCTGTGACCACCGGGCCCGCCCACGCGCCGCCCGGGACCGGCAGCCCCGCCCTCACAGAGCCCGACCTGTCCTTCCAGACAGCCAGCACCCCGCACGGACGCGCCGGCCGTCACATGCCCCCGGGGACATCTCACTCCGTCTCAGAGCGCGGCGGCGCCGAGAACCCGTCGCCCCTCTTATTGAATGGTTTGCCGGCGGCGTAGGCCTGAGCCGGCATGCGCTTGGCGCCGGCGGCCTGGACCTCCGCGATCCGCACCACTCCGTCGCCGCAGGCCACGTGCAGGCCGGCGCGGTCGACCGCCAGCACCTCGCCCGGGCGCGCGTCTTCGGGCCGGGGCAGCGACGACGGACCGGCGCGGTAGAGTTTGACGGGTACTCCCTCGCGCCCGGTGACCGCGGCCGGCCACGGGTCCATCCCGCGCACGTGGTTGATGACATGCTCCGAAGACCATGTCCAATCGACCACCCCTTCTTCCTTGCGCAAGATCGGCGCCAGCGTCGCCAGGGCCGCGTCTTGCGGCGTCGGCGGCGGCACGTCGGGGAACTCGCCGAGGAACGCGGCCAGCAGGTCGCCGCCGAGCGTCGCCAGGCGGACGAACAGCTCGCCGCTCGTCTCCTCCGGCGCGATCGGGGTCCGCGCCGCGCGGAACACCGGCCCGGTGTCGAGCCCCTCTTCCATCTGCATGATCGCCACCCCGGTCTCGCGATCGCCGGCCAGCACCGCGCGCTGGATCGGCGCCGCGCCGCGCCAGCGGGGCAGCAGCGACGCATGCACGTTGATGCAGCCGTGCCGCGGCACCTCGAGGATCGCGCGCGGCAAGATCCGCCCGTACGCCGTCACCACGATCACGTCCGGCGCCAGCGCCTGCAGCTGCGCCGCCAGCGTGCCGTCGCGCACCTTGACTGGTTGACTGACCGGCACGCCCAGGCGCTGCGCCGCCTCCTTGACCGCCGGCGGCATCAGCTTGCGGCCGCGCCCTGCCGGCTTGTCCGGCTGCGTCACCGCCAGCACCAGCTCGCACGTGCGAGCGACCGCCTCGAGGCTCGGCACCGCAAAGTCGGGCGAGCCCATGAACACCGCACGAAGCCGCGAAGATCCGCTCACGACGCCCCGATCTGCGCCAGATAGGCGCTGTGCAGCGCGTCGTCGGAGAGCACGTCGCGCGCCTCGTCGAGGGCCGCCAGCAGCTCCTCGATCTCCTCTGCCAACTCGACCCGACTGTCGGGCTCGAGGCTCTCACAGAACGTCGCCGTCAAGTCCGCGTGAGCGCGCAGCACGTCGGCTCGCGACGCCTCGCGCGGCAGGCCGAGCAACGCGAAGTAGTCGCTCTCGCGCGCCAGTCGCAGGCGCTCGCGCACGCGTTGGCGGTCGAGCGCGGTCAAGGTCGCCGCCGGATCGTCGATCTCCGGCGCCAGGTGCCCCAGCAGCTCGAGCACGTACACCACCCCGCGGATCACCGCCTCGTCGGCCACAGCCGCCGCGATCAGCTCGCCGACGCGGGTCTGTCCGTCGAAGCGCTCCGTCACCGCCCCGACCGCCGGCCAGCGCAGCTCCGCCGCCAGCGCCTCCGGCCCGGCGAACGCCAGCCGCGGCTTGCGGTCGTCGTTCACGGCCACGCGCAGCTGCGACAGCGTCGCTCCGCGCTGGACCCCGCCGGCGATCATCGCCGCCAGCGGCACCCCGAGCTCGACCGCGACCGCCGGGGCTTCGCCCGGGTAGAGGCCCCACGCCACGCTCCCGCTCTCGGCGATCCGCTCGACGATCCGGCGCACCGGCTCGCGCAGCGCCTCGCGCATCTCCTGCGGTTTGATCAGGCCCGACTGGGCCAGGCGTTCGACGTCGCGCCGCGGGTCGCCGGTGCCCCAGCGCGCCGCCAGCTCGAGGTGCGTCGGGCTCAGGAGCCCGCGGGCCGCCAGGCGGCCCAGCACCGACTCGCCGGGGGCCGAGCTCGCGCCGCCGATCACCTGTCCCTCGGACCACCACAGCCGCCGCTCCGGCGCGCCGCTGGCCGCCACGCGCAAACCGCCGGTGAACCGCTCGCGGCGCAGCTCGGCCAGCAGCGCCGGCGCGTCCGATTCGCCGCGCGTCTGGGCCCCCGCCAGCGGCGCCTCGCCCGCGAGACCGGCCGTCTCCGGGGACAGCCGCGGCGGCTGCTCCTGGACGCGAGGAGGCCCTGCGACCGGAGCCCCTCCCGCCGCGCCTGGCGTGAGAGACAGCTCCTCGGTGGCTTCGCGCACCCCGTGCCGCCCCGAGCGCGCTGTGTCCTCCGGGACATGTCGAACTGGCCATGTCTCTCGGGACAGCTCGCGCTGCGGCGGCGCGCCGCGGTCCGACGACCGGCGCGACCAGTGGCGCGAGGGCAACACGACCGTCGCCTCCTCGGCCTCACGCCCGTCCGGCTCGGCGCCCGCGAGCGCCTCGCGGGCCCCCTCGCGCGCAGGCTCCCCGTTGTCCCGCGCGACCCGTCCGGCCCGCTGCGAACCCACCCCGCGAGACAGCCCCTCGTCCTCCTCCTCGCCGAGCGCGAACCGCCGGGCCTGTGCGCCTGGCGACGGCTCCACGAACCGCCTTTTACCTGTCTCACGAGACAGCTCTTCGCCGTCGGCGAGCCGCTCGGCGCGCCCCGGATCGCTCTCACCAGACCGCCCCTCGCCGTCGGCGAACCGCCCGGCGCGCCTCGGATCGCTCTCACCAGACCGCCCCTCGCCGTCGGCGAACCGCCCGGCGCGCCTCGGATCGCTCTCACGAGTCCGCCCCTCGCCCGGCCACTCCGCCCGGCCTGCGGTCGCCGCTCCTCCGGCTCCTTCCGCCGCGGGGCCCCCGCTCGCCGCACCTGTCCCCCGAGACAGCCGCACCTCCTGCGCCCGGCCCCCGCTGCCGTTCTCGGGAGAATGGTCCACGACGCGCGGCGCAAGGCCCCGGCGTTCGGACACGCCCTCCCCCTCGACCACGAACCGCCCGGCGCGACGGCCTCCGCTCGTCTCCTCCTCACGTCGCCCCGGTTCCAACCGCGAGCTCGCTCGCTCCCCTCGCGGCGGCTCCGTCGCCGCTCCTCCGTCGACCACGAACCGCCCCACGCGGCGGCCACCGGGCGCCTCCTCCTCGCGCACCGGTCGTCCGAGCGAGCTCGATCGCTCTTCCTGCGGCCGCCCTGCCGTCAACTCGCTCGTCCTCTCGGCGTCGACGACGAATCGTCCGGGGCGACGACCTCGGCCCGACGGCGCGGACTCTTCACGGGGCCCCGGATTCACGCGCTCGCCCCGCCCCCACGAGCCGCGAAGCGCCTCGGTCTGCCCGCTCCTCGCCGCTCCGCTCGGCTCCACCGCCGCGACTTCCCCGGCCTGCGGAGCCGGCCGTCGCGGCCGCTCGCGCACCAGCTCCTCCGTCCGCTCGCTGCGTCCGGCACCTGTCCCTTGCGCCAGCGCCTCCGCTTCCTCGCCCGGGGCGCTCCACGATCTTCGCGGCGCACCTGTCCCTCGCGCCAGCTCCGCTTCCTCACCCGGGACGCTCCACGCTCCTCGCCGCGCACCTGTCCCTCGCGCCAGCTCCTCCTCGCCCCGCGCGCCCCATGACCCTCGCCGCGCACCTGCCCCTCGCGCCAGCTCCTCCTCGCCCGGCGCACCCCACGACCCCCGCCGCGTACCTGTCCCTTGCGCCAGCTCGTCTTCTTCGCTCGCAGCGCTCGCGCCTCGTCGAAGCCGCGAAGGCTCGCCGTCGTCCGCCTCACCACCGACGCGCTCCCGCGCCCGCGACCCGCGCGTCAACTCGATCGTCTCCTCGACGCGTCCTGCCCCGGCTCCGGGCCCCGGCTCGTCCTCACCGGCTCGCGCCCGCAGGTCCTGCGCCGAACCTGTCCCTCGGGCCAGCCCTTCGCCCACGCGCCGGCCGGTCCACGGCATCCACGAGCCGCGGCCCGTGCCTGTCCCCTGGAACAGCTCGTCCTCCGCCTCGACCCGACCCGCTCCCGACCGGCGCGGCTCTCCCGGGCCCGCGCTGGGGTCCGACGCTGCGGGCGCCGGAGTCGCGCCCGCTCGTTCCTGTCGTTTCGACCAGGTTTCTCGGGACAGGTTCCCCTCCGCGACCACGCGCGGATCCGGCCGCGACTCGCCCCAACGGCTCGCGCGATCCTTGCGTACGTCCTGGCGAGCCGCGGTGGCGACCGAGGCCGTATGCTCGCTGTGGGCCTCTGCAGGGGCCTGCGAGCCCGACTCCGGCGAGATCTCCCCGTCGCGCGAAAACGTGAGCTCACTTCGGGTCGGCCGACGACCGACCCGTGATTCGCCAGTCGAGGGCAACCGCTGAGTCGGCTCGCGCAGGAGCTCGAGCTCGCCGCTGTCGTGCTCTGGGTCGACGTCGGGAACGGCGTCCAGGCCCATCGCCTCGAGATCGATCCCGTCGCGATGGCCGTCGACGGACTCTTCGCGGGTCTCGAGGCGGGCCGCCAGCACCTCGAGCGTGTGATGCAGACGATTGAGGACCGGGTCGGCGCGAACGGGACGCGGAGCCGGCGATGCTTCGCGAGGCTCGGGCCGCGCTGCGCCTGCGGGCGGCCCGGCGAGCTCGGCCAGCGCCGCCTTGAGCTCCGCCTCGTCGACGGGCGCCTCGAGGAAGCGGTCGGCCCCGAGCTCGAGCACCGCGGCCAGGTCGCGCGTCTCGCCTTGCAGGCGCCCGTAGAGCAGCACCGGGATGCCCATCGTCTCCGGCCGCTCGCGCAGCGCCTGCACCAGGCCGCTCGCGTCGGCGGAGCCGAGGCAGACGATGACCGCGGCGGGGCCGGGATTTTGCGCGGCGCGCAGCACCAGTTCGCGCTCGCGTACCGGGACCACCGCGTAGCCCAGGTCTTGCACGCGAGGGACCAGCTCGCCCCGGTGGGCACGGTTGCCCGTCATGAGGATCTCCGGACCCACGGCGACGGGAGTGTACTCCAGTCCCTATGCGCGGCGACGCACCCCTGAGCCCGGCGGTCCGGGGGACAATTTCTTCCAGGGTGCCTGAAGCGGCGCGCCCGGCGAGCGTCTCCCCGCTGTCACCTTCCCGCAACCGAGCAAATCAGCCAGGATCTCACCATGCACCTCAAGTCCGCTCGTACGTCCCTGCGCCCCGTGAAATTCGTGTTCGCCGCGCTGTTGGCCGCGGTCATGTCCGCCTCGGCGACCGCCTACGCCTTCTTCTCCGCCAGCGATTCACCGGTCGGGAGCTGGAAGACGATCGACGACGAGACCGGCGAGACGAAGTCCATCGTCAAGATTTACGAGGTCGACGGCAAGATCTACGGCCGCGTCGACCGCCTCCTCCTCAAGCCCGGCGCGCTGTGCGAGGCGTGCGAGGGCGAGGATCACAACAAGCCCATCGAGGGCATGGTGGTCATGTGGGGCCTGTCGGCCGACGACGGCGAGTGGAGCGGCGGCAAGATCTTCGACCCGCAGAAGAACAAGACCTACCGCTGCAAGATCTGGCTCGAGGACGGCGGGCGCAAGCTCAAGGTGCGCGGCTACCTCGGCCCGTTCTTCCGCACCCAGACCTGGATCCGTCAGTGATCTGCCCTTCGCGGGCTGCGCGCTGACGGCCGCCTCCCGCGCCTGAGGCCGCTCTCCGCGGCCTTTGTCGCGACGCGCGCGGCACCTACCATGATCGCCATGGAACACGGCCGCGCGATCAGCTTCACTCGCCCTGACGGACAGGACGCCCCTGGCGTGCTGTTCTCCGCCGCCGACGGCGCTCCGGGCGTCGTCCTCATTCAAGAGTGGTGGGGCATCAACGACCAGATCCGCCGCGTCGGGCAGCGCCTCGCCGACGCCGGCTACCGCGTCCTGATCCCCGACCTCTACCGCGGCCGCGCCACTGCCGTCGCCGACGAGGCCAAGCACCTCATGACCGGCCTCGACTTCGGCCAGGCGCTGAGCGACATCGCCGGCGCGCTCACCTATCTCAAGGGACAGGACGGAGCGACCAGGGTCGGCATCATCGGCTTCTGCCTCGGCGGCGCCCTCACCCTCGCCTCGATCTGCAACGTCCCCGGCTTCGCCGCCGGCGTCTGCTACTACGGCATCCCCGGCGCCGGCGCCGACGCCAGCAAGCTGCTCGCCCCGCTGCAGGCCCACTTCGCCGAGTTCGACGACTGGTGTACCCCCGACGCCGTCCGCGCGCTCGAGGACCAGCTGCGCGCCGGCACCACCGAGTACGAGCTCTACCGCTACAGCGCCCAGCACGCCTTCTTCAACGACGCTCGCCCCGAGGTTTACGATCCGGTCGCCGCCGCCGAGTCGTGGCGCCGCTCGCTCGACTTCTTCCACCGCCACCTCGGCGGCCCGCTGCCGGCTGCCTGATCGGACAGGTCCCCAGGGACAGCCAGCACGACGTGGCCCGACGGCCTCGGCTCGAAACGGGGCGGCGACTTCTTGGATGACGCCCGCCTCGACCCGGCCGCCGCCGAGTCGTGGCGTCGACCCGCTCGACTTCTTCCACCTCAGCATCGGCGGCCCCGCCGCCTGTCTGCTCGAACAGGTCCCGTGGGACAGCCGCACGACGAGGTCCGCACGGCCTCCGCTCGAACAGAGGCCGGACTTCTTCAAGGGCGCCCGCCACGAGATCGACGGCCGCGTCGCCGCCGCCGAGTCGTGGCGCCATTCCCTTCGATCACCGGGCGGCTCCCATCCGGCTGACTGATCGAACAGGTCCATGAGGGACCTGCGACGCGTAACCGCATGGCTGGCCAGCGGGATCCTCGGCCCGCCGTCATGCGCACCCGCCGAGCGCGACGCTCCCGCATCGCCCCGGGCCTCGAGGACCTCGGCTTCTCGACCGCCTCGCGCTCAGATCAGCGACTGCGGGTCGACATCGACGTTGGCCATCGTCTTGAACTCGCCGCTGCCGGCGTCGCCGAGGCGGGGCCGCAGCTGGCGCAGCAACCAGCGCAGCGGGGGTCGGCTGCTCGCGCGGATGAGCATCTGCCAGCGCACGCGGCGGTTCACCCGCTCGATGAGCGACGCCTTCGGCCCGAGCAGCTGCACCGGCGGCGGCGCCTCGGCGCTGCCGGGCTCCTCCGCGTGCTTGCGCCGCACCTCTTCCGCCGCCGCGCGGATGACCGCCGCCAGCTCCTCCGCGCGCCGCTGCACCGCCACCTGGTCCGGCCCCGAGATCCGCACCAGCGCCAGGTGGCCGAACGGCGGGTTGTGGAGCTCGCGCCGCTTGTCGAGCTCCCACGCCGCGAACGCCTCGAAGTCGTGCTCGGCCGCGAACGCGATCGCCGGGTTCTTGATCCCGTAGGCCTGGATCAGCACCCGCCCCGGCCTGTCCCCGCGGCCAGCTCGACCCGCGACCTGCGTCAGCAGCTGGAACGTCCGCTCCGACGCGCGGATGTCGGGCAGCCCGAGCCCGTGGTCGCCCTGGAGGATCCCCACCAGCGTCACCCCGGGGAAGTCGTGGCCCTTCGACAGCATCTGCGTCCCCACCAGGATGTCGGCCTCGCGCCGGCGGAACTGCGCCAGCGTCTCGAGCAAGCCCTTGCCGCGGCTCGTGTCGCGGTCGAGCCGCAGCACCCGCGCGCCCGGCACGTCCTTCGCCAGCGCCAGCTCGACCCGCTCCGTCCCGGCGTTGCCGTGCAGCAGCTCCCCCTCGCCGCACTCCACGCAGCGCTCCGGCGGCGCCTCGATGAACCCGCACCAGTGGCACATCAGCCGGTTGCGCCCGAGGTGATACGTCATCGCCGGCGCGCTGCAGTCCGGGCAGTGATGCAGCGCCCCGCAGCGGTCGCAGATCAGCGTGGTCGCGAAGCCGCGGCGATTGAGGAACACGATCGCCTGCTCGCCCGCGGCCACCGTCTCCACCAGCGCCGTGCGCATGCGACCCGTCAGCAGCGTCTCCGGATCGGGCCGGTGCGTCGCCAGCGAGATCAGCTCCACTTCGGGCAGCGGCCGCGTCGTCGGGCGCGTCGTCATCCGCAGCCAGCGGATCTTCCCCGAGCGCGCCGACTCGTACGTCTCGAGCGCCGGCGTCGCGCTGCCGAGCACCGCCACCGCCGACGCGTCGCGCGCCCGCACCAGCGCCACGTCGCGCGCGCTGTAGCGGACCCCCTCCTCCTGCTTGAACGACGCGTCGTGCTCCTCGTCGACGACGATCACCTTGAGGTCGGGCACCGGCGCGAACACGGCCGAGCGCGCCCCGATCACGATCGGCCGCGCGCCCATGCGGATCTGCTGCCACGCGTCGAGCCGCTGGCGCGGCGTCAGTCCGCTGTGCAGCACGGCCACCGTCTCGCCGAAGCGCGCCCGGAAGCGATCCGACAGCTGCGGCGTCAAGGCGATCTCGGGCACCAGCACGATCGCTCCGCCCCCGCGCGCCCGCGCGTCCGCGATCAGTTGCAGGTACACCTCCGTCTTTCCGCTGCCGGTCACCCCGTGCAGCAGCGACGCCGCGAACTTGCCCGCCTCGAGGTCCCCGCGCAACGTCGCCAGCGCCGCCGCCTGGTCGGCCGTCGGCGTCTGCGGCAACGACGGCTCGAGCGTCTCCGCCGCGAACGGGTCGAGCGCCCGCAGCCGCTCCTCCACCGCCACCAACCCCGCCGCGAGCAGCGGCTCGAGCAGCTTCTTGTAGCCCGGGAACGGCCCGCGCAGCTCGCCCGCGGGCACCCACGAACCCGCCCCTTCGAGCAGGTCGAGCAGCGCCCGCCGCTGCTTGCTGCGACCGATGTGCTCGCGCAGCGTCTCCTCGGCGGTGGCCGCCCCGCGCAGGTAGTCCGTGCGGCGGTAGTGGGCCTCGACGCGCGCCCCCTCGCCGCCGGCCTCGTCCCAGGAGATCGTGCACAGCTCCTTGGCCGCGAGGTCGCCGATCAGCCGCAGCACTCCGGGGATCCGCGGCCGCAGATCGATCAGCCGTTCGACCGCGAGCTCGCCCCGGGGCGCCGCCGCCAGGGCCGCCAGCACCCGCTGCTCCGCCGCCGTCGGCAGCCCCGCGTCGTCGACCGGCTGCAGCACAACCTCACGCGCGGCCGCCAGCGCCTGCGCCCCGGCCTCGGACAACATGACCCTTCGGACATCATGTCCCGTGAGCAAGCCCGGCAGCGCCAGCCGGTAGACCTCGCCGACCGGCGCCACGTAGTAGTCGGCCACCCACTCGCACAGGCGCGCCAGCTCCGGCGTCAACGACGGCGCGCCCGGTGGGTCGAGCACCTCCTCGAGCAGCTTGATCCGCGCCCCGTTCAGCCGCTCCGGCTGGGCCGCGCGCACCACTCCCACCAGCCCGCGGTTGGCGAACGGCACCAGCACGCGCGCCCCCGGCTCCGGCACGCTCGGCCACGACGCCGGCACCGCGTACGTGAACCCGCGGTCGAGCGCCACCGGCAGCGCCACCGACACCAACCGCTCGCTCACCGCGAACTCTCCTTCGCCTCGCGCCGCGTCTGGTACAGCGCCCGCCGCAGCGCGCCGCGCATCACCACCAGCTCGAGCACCGCGGCCACCAGCGTCACGCAGCCCGCCGCCAACAACGCGCGCCTGAGCCACTCCACCCACAGCGCGACGAGGCTGGCCTCACCGGCCGCGACGCCGCGCGCCGCCCCGGCGATCACCCCGCGCACGGCCAGCGCCAGCGCCACCAGCACCGCCACCGCGACCACCGCCGACCCGGCCCCCGGCCGCGCCGCATCGACGCGACCGAGCCGCGAGCGATCGCCCTCGACCCACCCGAGCGAACCGCTCGCCGCCGTCGCCAGCGCGACCAGCAGGGCCACCCCAGCGACAACCATCGGCCAGGTCGCCATGTACATGTCCCAAAGGACATGCGCGCTCTCACCCGACCAGGCCGCTCGCAGCGCCGACGCCAGCGACGGCTCGAGGCGGTGCGGGATCGCGGCCGCGACCGCCAGGCACAGCAGGGCCGGCGCGAGACGCGAAGACCTCGGCCGCAGACCGACCCGCCAGGCCAGCGCCACGCGAGCGCGGCCGGGCGGGGTGGTGGCGTCGAGGTCCACGGAGCGAGGCTTTTAGCGCGCCCGGGGCCGCGCGCCAAGAACCTGCGCGAGATTCCGCGGCTCAGCCGCCCGCTACGGGGCGATCGAAGGACAGCTTGAAGCCGGTCAGACAGCGCGTGGCGCCGTTGCCGACCTTGTACGACGGCACGATCTCCACCTGGGTCTGCGAGCGGAGCGCGTCGAACAGCATGGCGATCGAGTCGGCGCTCACGTTACGGCCCGGGCACAGCGACCCGCCCCACTTGTAGTCGCGCTTGGTTCCGGACTTCTCGCGCACCGTCAGCACGCCGTTGGCCATCGCGTAGTCATCGCTGCTGCTCTCGTAGATGGTCACGGCGTCGACGTTGCCGACGGAGCCGGACGAGTCAGCGAAGGTCGTGGCGGGGGCGGACACAATCATCATACCGGCGAGCAGGGACAGACAGGAGCGGAGCGACATGGAGGTTCCTCGTGCGATTTCGGGGGCCTTCAGACCCGGGGGTGCAGGGTGCTATTCACGGGCAGCCGCTGCAACACCGGCGTATAGCGCCCGCATGACCTCGATCGGATCACGGAGCGGAACTGCCCGCGCGCACGTTTGTGTTTTCAAACGATGAATGATGTAGTGGGTTCGTCATGGCTCAGTCCGGGACGTACCCCGCGGGAGACCTCGGCAACCCGAGACGCGCGCAGATCCTCGACGCCGCCGAGCGACTGCTCCACCACTACGGTCACGCCAAGACCACCGTCGCCGAGATCGCCCGCGAGGCCGGCATCAGCGTCGGCTCGGTCTATCTCGAGTTCGAGGCCAAGGACGCCATCTGGGTCGAGCTCTCGCATCGCCGCCACGAGGCCGTGCTCGGGGCGATGCGCGGCGCCGCCAATGCGCCGAAAAAGCTCTACGCCCACCGTCTGCAAGCGGCGCTCGTGGCGCGAACGCGGGCCTTCCTCGCGCTCGCCGAGCGCGGCGCGCACGCCGCGGAGCTCGTTCACTGTCACGCTTGCCCGGCGATCCGTGAGGCGAAGGAGATCTACCACCGCCGCGAACGCGAGATCATCGCCGAACTCCTACAGGCAGGCGAGGACGCGGGCGAGTTCGTGATCAAGGACGCGTCCGCCACCGCGGCGACGCTGCTGCAGGCGTTCGTCGCCTTCGTGCCACCGCTGCTCTTCGGTCGTGCACCTGACGAGCTCGAGCGTGAGGTCACGGCTCTGCATCAACTCCTCGTCCACGGCCTCTGCCGCGCCGAACCCCGGTCCCGCAGTTGACGGCGAGTTGAACGGTTTTAAGTTCGGTTCAACCGTCATCACGTACCCCTGCAGGCTTAGCCGCGGGGAGCGAAAGGAACCGAGATGAGCCACCCAGAGTATCCGTCTGTGATCCCGCTGCTGCCCTTGCGCAACGGCGTCCTCTTCCCTGGCACAGTCATCACCGTCCCGGTCGGTCGCGCCCGCTCGATCGCCATGATCGAGGCCGTCGGGCAGGACGCGATCGTGGGCATCGCCGTGCAGCGTGACGCGCGGATGGTCGATCCCGAGCTCGCCGACCTCCAGCCGGTCGGCACCTACGCCCGCGTCCGCCAGGTCCGGCGCACGGGCGAGCGCAACTATCAGGTCGTACTGGAGGGCCTCGGTCGCTTCTCGCTGAAGACGATCCTCCACGGCAAGCCTTACTGGACCGCCGAGGTCGAGCAGCTGCCCGACGAGAACTCGGACCCCACCGAGGCGAAGTTGCTCGCCGGCGCTCTCGGCTCGCGCATGCGCGAGAAGCTGCAGGAGATCGCGCCCGACATGTCTTCGAGCTTCGGTCAGTGGATCGAGCTGCTCGGACGCGGCGACGACTCCGGCTTGCTCGCCGACCGCGTGGCCGCGGCGCTGAGCCTCGACACCGATAAAGAAGTCCAGGTGCTGCTCACCCGCGACGTGAGCGAGCGCCTGCGCCTGGTCTCGCGCCTGCTCGACGAGGCCATCACCCTCGCGGAGCTCAAGCACAAGATCGACTCCGAGGTCCGTCGCGGCCTCCACAGCAACCAGCGCGAGGTCCTGCTGCGCCAGCAGCTGCGCGCGATCCAGAAGGAGCTCGGCGAGGAGCCCAAGTCCGACGACCTGCAGGCCCTGCGCGACCGGCTCGACAAGGCCGGGCTGCCCGAGGAGGCCCGCAAGGTCGCCGACCGCGAGCTCGCCCGCCTCGAGGCGATGAACAACGCGCACGCCGAGTTCGGCGTCATCCGCACCTACCTCGAGTGGATCGCCGACCTGCCGTGGAACAAGCGCGCCTCGGGCACGCTCGAGATCGACGCGATCGCCAACAAGCTCGACGCCGACCACTTCGGCCTCGAGGAGGTCAAGAAGCGGATCTTGGAGCACATGGCGGTCCTCAAGGTCTCGGGCAACACCCGCGCGACCCTGCTGTGCCTCGCCGGTCCTCCGGGGGTCGGCAAGACCTCGCTCGGCCAGTCGATCGCCGACGCCACCGGCCGTCCGTTCGTGCGGATCGCCCTCGGCGGCGTGCGCGACGAGGCGGAGATCCGCGGCCACCGGCGCACCTACGTCGGCGCGCTGCCCGGTCGACTCCTGCACGCGCTGAAGAAGGCCGGCAAGAAGAACCCGGTCGTGCTGCTCGACGAGATCGACAAGCTCGGCAACAGCTGGATGGGCTCGCCCGACGCGGCGCTGCTCGAGGTCCTCGACCCCGAGCAGAACAAGACCTTCACCGACCACTACCTCGAGCTGCCGTTCGACCTGTCGGAGGTGCTCTTCATCTGCACCGCCAACAGCCTCGACACGATCTCCGCCCCGCTCCGCGACCGCCTGGAGGTCATCGAGCTCAGCGGCTACACCCTCGAGGAGAAGCTGCACATCGCCAAGGACCACCTGCTGCCCAAGCAGATCAAGGACCACGCGATCGCGGCCGGCACGCTGACGGTCACCGACGAGTCGATCAAGACGATCATCCGCGACTACACGCGTGAGGCCGGGGTGCGCCAGCTCGGGCGCGAGCTGACCAAGCTGTGCCGCGCGCTGACCCTGGAGATCGCGCGGGCCGACGAGGGCAAGTCGCCGCGGCTGCACATCGACGCGTCCGACCTGCACAAGTACCTCGGCAAGCCCAAGTTCCAGAGCGAAGTCGCCGAGCGCACCGCCGTCCCCGGCGTGGCGACCGGCCTCGCCTGGACCCCGGTCGGCGGCGACATCCTGTTCGTCGAGACCTCGCGCATGCCCGGCAAGGGCAGCCTCGAGATCACCGGCCAGCTCGGGGACGTCATGAAGGAGTCCGCCCGCGCCGCCCTCACCTACGTCCGCAGCAACGCCAACCAGCTCGGGGTCGACGTCAACTTCCTCGACCGCCAGGACCTGCACATCCACGTCCCTGCCGGCGCCGTGCCCAAGGACGGCCCCTCCGCAGGCGTCACCATGTTCACGGCCCTGACCTCGCTGCTGACGGGCCGTCGGGTGCGCAACGACACGGCGATGACCGGCGAATGCACCCTCCGCGGACGGGTCCTCCCGGTCGGCGGGATCAAGTCCAAGGTCCTGGCCGCCCACCGGGCCGGGATCAAGCGGGTGGTGCTCCCGCACCGCAACGCCCGCGACATCGAGGACGTGCCCGAGGACGTGCGCCAGCAGATTGAGTTCATCTTCGCCGAGGACATGCGGCAGGTGCTCGACGCCGCGCTTGAGCCTGTCGTCCTGCCGCCCGAGAGCCTCGCCGCGGACAGCCCGCGCGCCGAGGCGTGAGTGAGCGGGCGCCCGCGGCCGACGACGCATCGCCGCTGGCCGCCAAGCGCCCGACCCGGGGATCCGCACCACACGGCGCGGATCCTGTTTTTTTAAGAAAGCGTGACCGGCGCAGGCCGAGCGGGAGCCGTGGCCGGCCGGCCGCGGGGCGGCGACCTGCCCGTGACATCAGCGGATTCGGGCGAGCCCGCGCCTCTCCCCGAATTGACGAACTCGGACGCGTGGGCCGAGAATCACCGCGTTGACCACGGCACCCGACAAGATCGGTCCCTACGAGGTGCTCGAGCGCATCAGCGCCGGCGGAATGGCCGAGGTGTACAAGGCCAAGTTGACCGGCGCCGACAGCTTCGAGCGCCTGGTGGCGATCAAGCGGATCCTGCCGCACATCGCCCGCGACCCCAACTTCATCGCCATGTTCCAGGCGGAGGCGAAGCTGGCCGTGCAGCTGCAGCACGGCAACATCGCCCAGATCTACCAGCTCGGCCGCCAGGACGACGCCTTCTACATCGCCCTCGAGTACGTCGAGGGCCGCGACGTCGGCGCGCTGCTCGACCTGCACCAGAAGGCAGGCAAGTCGCTACCGCTCGCGCAGGCCTGCTACATCATCACCCGCTGCGCCGAGGGCCTCGACTACGCCCACAACAAGAAGAGCGACGACGGCAAGCCGCTCAACATCATCCACCGCGACATCAGCCCGCCCAACATCCTGATCTCCTACGAGGGCGAGGTGAAGCTGATCGACTTCGGCCTGGCCAAGGCGACCAGCTCGTCGGTGCAGACGCAGGCCGGCGTCATCAAGGGCAAGCTCGCGTACATGTCGCCCGAGCAGGTCCGCGGCGCGCCGCTCGACGCCCGCAGCGACGTGTTCGCCCTCGGCATCGTCTTCTTCGAGCTGCTGACCGGCCGCCGCCTGTTCCGCCGCGACAGCGACATCGAGACCTTCGAGAGCGTGCGCCAGTGCAAGGTGCCGCGCCCGAGCGAGGTCAACCCGGCGATCCCGGCCCCGCTCGAGCACATCCTGCTGCGCTCGCTGGCCCGCTCGCTCGACGACCGCTACCCCTCGGCGGCGGCGCTGGCCGAGGCCCTGCGCGAGTTCGTGTTCACCCACCAGCTGCGCTACCGCGGCGACCAGCTCGGCGCGTGGATGCGGCAGATCTTCCGCAAGAACTGAGCGCGGGCCGAGCCCGCCGGCTCAGCCGCCGAGGCCGATCCGGCGGATCATCTGCAGCCGCCGCGGCGAGGCGCTGTCGAGCTCGACGACGCCGATCGTGCTCGCCAGCGTGTGGACCACGTACAGCTTGCGCCGTGCCTCGTCGACGACCAGCTCGTTGGGGCCGTCGTCGACCGGGATGGTGGCGATCACGCTGAACGAGCCGAGCGCGACCGCGGCGACCTCGTCGTCGGAGTAGCAGCTGATGAACGCGATCGCCTCGCCCTGCTTCGGCCGGTGGATCGCCAGCAGGTTCGGGTTGTGACACAGCGCGACGCTGTCGATCGGGTCGTTGAGCGGCTCGCCCGACGGGCCGAGGCTCGTGTCGACCAGCGACAGCGACGGCGGCGTGGTGTGGACCGCGAGCAGGCGGTCGCCGACCTCCGGGTCGAGGAACTCGACCTCGCCCATGAACGGGCGGTCGCCGGCGGCGTACGGGTTGACCCCGAGCAGCCAGTGATTGCCGAAGCGCGCGATCGTGTCGCGCCCGGTCTCGACGCTGAACAGGCGCACCCCGGGCCAGAAGCGGTGCGAGGCGTACAGCAGCGGGCGCGTGCACCCCTCGGTGCTCGGCGGCGGGTCGTCCGGGTCGCAGGCGCGCTGGTCGACCGCGAAGCCGCCGGCGAGCACGCCCTTGCCGAGCGGCTCGGTGGCGAAGAAGCCCTCGGAGGCCTCGGTGATGTCGGTGATCTTCGGCCCGTACTCGGCGTCGAGGGCGATGAGCGTCATCCTCGCGCCGAGCAGGTGCGGCAGGTAGGCGAAGCGATAGCCCTCGCGGTCGACGAAGATCCGGGCCGGATCGGACGGCAGGCGCGCGGCCGCGGGGTCGTTGCCGAGCCGCTGCAGGGAGTGCGCCGCGTCGCACTCGCCCTCCGCGTCCTGTCCGCAGTCGACCTCGATGCCGCCGGCCTCGCGCAGGACGTCGATCCACGTCACCGCCCGCTCCTCGAGGCTCGACGGCACCAGCAGCCGCCACGGGCCCTCGTCGCCGATCGGCCGGTCGAGGGCGATGTTGCCGGCGCCGCTGGTCAACCGGACCGAGTGCTCGCGCTGGATGAAGTAGCGCTCGTCGCACTCGACGACCTCCTGCCCTTCCGCGCCTGTCTCTTTGGACATGGCCTCCGAGACACGGCACGGCGTCACCGAGCTGAGCTCGGCGTCGGCCGGCGCCGGCGGCTCGGCGAACGCCTGGTCGAGGGCGCGCAGGTTGAGGACCACGAGGGTGCTGGTCTTGACCCCGAGGTCGAGGTTGCTGTTGGTGACGAACAGCCACGCGCCGTCGGGCGACAGCAGCGCCCCGGTCGGCAGCCGCAGCGCCTGCAGGTCGGCCGGCTCGGGCTCGCCGCGGCCGCAGGTCGCCAGCAGCAGCATCGCGGCGCACCAGCGGTGAGAGACGCGCGGCATCCGACGAGGGGGACGGTATCACGCCTCAGGCGCGCGAGAGGGCCTCCAGCCAGGCCTCCGGGTGGACGGCCCAGGCCGCGGCGAGGGCGGTGAGCGCGGCGACGGCGACCAGCCACGGCCGGCTCGCGGCCGCCAGCGCGGCGACCGGGCCGGACCTCGCGGCGCACGCGAGCGCGAGCTCGACGACGGCGGCGGTGAGCAGGACCGGCGTCGCCAGGCCGAGCGCGAGCACGGTCGCGTCGTGGGCCGTCGCGCTCACCGCGGCGACGTCGAGCGGCAGCCGCCACTCTCCTGGCTCCCCGACGGGCCAGCGCGTCGCGCACGCGCGCAGGCCCGTGAGGAGCGGCCGGTGCAGCCCCGCGGCCAGCGCGAGCGCGCCGACCAGCGCGACCTGCAGCGCCGCGAACGCGCGCGCGCGGCCGAGCCCGAGCGCGACCCCCGAGCGGCGCGCCGCCCCGAGCGCGGCCTCGCCGGGCAGGCTGACGAGGGCCCCGAGCACCGCGCCGAGCAACAGCTCGAAGCCGGCCGCCAACAGCCACGACGACCACGCTACCGGCGCGATCCGCAGCGGGGCCCACGCCGCCGCCAGCACCATCGAAAGCGACCCCGCGATCGCCCACCACATCCCGCCCGTGGCCGCGCGCCACAGCGACTGGGACAGCAAGAGCGCAAACAGGCGCAGCGCCAGCCAGGCCCACGCCGCCAGCGGCCCCGCGATCATCGGGGGCACCGCCCGCGAATCACATGTCCGCGAGGACAGGCGAACAGACGTTCCACATGTCCTCCGGGACAGCTCATCCGCCGCGGCCGATCGCCGGCAACAGCGCCCACAGCCCGCGCGTGTAACCTGCCCCTTCGGACAGCCACGCCGCGCCGAACCACCACACCACCGCGAGCACCGCGGTCGCGCGGGCGAGCAGCACCGGCGCGGGGTCGGTGACGCCGAGGCGGTGGCACAGCCAGCCGATCGCCAGCGCCGCCCCGCCGGCGGCCCCGGCCGCCGGCGCGACCAGCCACGCCGCGTGGATCAGCCCCTCTCCGAGAGCCGCGAGTGCCGCCTCGGCCGCGGGCGCGGCCCGCCACGCCGCCTCGGCCAGCCCGCCGCTCACGCGTAGCCCTCCACGAGCCCGCGGATCACCGCGTCCCAGCCGCCGACGGCGATGAACAGCAGGACCTTGACCGGCAAGGCGACCGCGGGCTGTACCTGTCCCGAGAGACCGATGAGGGCCACGAGCTGGGCCAGCACCAGGTCGACGAGCACGAACGGCACCAAAATCAGCGCCGCCATCTGCAGCGCCTCGGCGAGCTCGGTGACGAGGAACGCCGGCACGAGCGCGAGCGGGTGCGCGAGGTCGACGGCGTTGAGCGACGCGAAGTACTCGACCTCGGCCGGGTCGGCGTGGCGGTCGAGGAACGCCGACAGCGGCCCGAACAGGGCGCCGACGTCGAGCGGCGCGCCCGAGCCGTACAGCGCCGCCGTCTCGAACGCGACCGGGCCCATGATCACGCCCGCGACCACCAGCGACAGCGCGAACAGGGCGCTCCACGGCAGCAGGGCCTCGGCGCCGAGCCCGACGCGGATCGCCGACAGCACCACGCTCGCCTTGGCGAACGCGGTGCAACTGACGGCGGCGATCGGCGCCAGCGACAGGGCCACCCACGTGGCAGCGCCTGCCGGCAGCTCAGGGACCATGCGCGCGCCACCCCTCCGTGCTGCGCGTGGCGTCGGCGCGCCACTCCTTGGTCGTGCGCGTCGCCTCGGCGCGCCAACCCTCGGCGCTCCGCGCGGCGTCGGCGACCCACGGCGGGGCGTCGAGCTCGGTCGGCGCGGCGTTCCACGGCGCCGGCGGCGGGTCGGGCAGCTCCAGCAACAAGGTCGGCGGTCCGCCGGGACCTGTCCCGACGAGCAGGCGACGGCCGGCGACGTCGACGACGTGCAGCGCGTGCGCCGGCGTCAGCCCGACGACCGTGCGCGCCCGCTCGCGCCGCTCGCCTCGCACCCCCCGCCCGAGCCACACGAGCAGCAACAGCGCGACGAGCAGCCCGCCCCCGACGGCCACGAGGTGAAGGTACGGTTCGATGTCTTCCAGCACGCCCTTCGAGCGTAGGGAGGACGGCCGGCCCGGGCAAAAAAACCGCGACGTCGGCCCTGCGCGGCCGCTGGGGCGGATGCACGACGCGCGCCGGAGCGCGAGAATTCGTCCGACCCGGCCGTGGCGAACGAGCAAGGAAGAAGAGCGCCTGCGGGCGCAGGCCGCCCGCGAGCGCGACCCAAAGCAAAAGGCCCGCGCCGGAGCGCGAGCCTCGTTGCTCAGGGTTCAGCGGCCGGGCGGCCGCCTGGCGTCAGTCGGCCGACTCGGAGCCGGTCGACGACGCGCCGCCGGCGGCCGACGGAGCGGTCGAGGGCAGCTTGAAGGTGACGATCTCGAGGATCGCCATCGGCGCGGCGTCACCGGGGCGGGTGCCCACCTTGAGGATCCGCGTGTAACCGCCGGGGCGGCCGCGGAGCTGCGGGGCGATGTCGGTGAACAGCTTGTGCAGCGCGTCGCGCGAGCGGACCATGCGGCCCGCCATGCGGAGGGCGTGCACGTACTTGCCCTGCTCGGCCGGGGAGCGCTGGTCCTTCGGCTTGGTGAGCAGGTCGCCGAGGCGGAGCGCGGTGGTGATGGTGCGCTCGGCCAGGCGCCGGAGCTCCTTGGCCTTGGGCTCGGTGGTGGTGATGCGCTGGTGCTCGAGCAGCGACGTGACCATGTTGCGGAACATGGCGCGTCGGTGCGACGAGTTGCGGCTGAACTTGCGGCCAGCGTTCTGGTGGCGCATGGCGGATCAGGTCTCCTCACGGGCCGGCGGCGGGCCCTGCCAATTGTCGATCTTCATGCCAAGCGACAGGCCCATCTGCGCCAGGATCTCCTTGATCTCCTTGAGCGACTTGCGGCCGAAGTTCTTGGTCTTGAGCATCTCGGCCTCGGTGCGCTGCACGAGGTCGCCGATGTAGTGGATGTTGGCGTTCTGCAAGCAGTTCGCCGAGCGGACGCTGAGCTCGAGCTCGTCGACCGAGCGCCACAGGTACTCGTTGAGCTTGTCGCTCTCGCTCTGCTGCGGGACGGCGGCCTCCTCGATCTCCTCGCGGTTGATGAAGATCGAGAGCTGCTCCTTGAGGATCTTGGCCGCGTAGGCGACCGCGTCCTCGGGACGGACGGAGCCGTCGGTCCACACCTCGAGCGAGAGGCGGTCGTAGTCGGTGCGATGGCCGACGCGCGCGTTGGTGACGCGGTAGTTGACCTTCTGGATCGGCGAGAACAAGGAGTCGATCGGAATGACGCCGATCGGCATGCCCTCGGTCTTGTTCTGATCCGCGGTCGCGTAGCCGCGGCCCATCGCGCAGGTCATCTCCATGCGCAGCCGGCCGCCCTTGCTGAGCGTGGCGATGTGTTGTTCGGGACGGAGGGCGGTGACGCCGGTCGGGCACTGGATGTCCCCGGCGGTGACCTCGCCCTCGCCCTGCTTGTCGACCACCAGCGTGCGCGGGGTGGCGTCGTCCATGCGGAGGAGCAGCGCCTTGACGTTCAGGATGATGTCCGTGACGTCCTCGACGACGCCGGGCACCGTGGTGAACTCGTGGAGCGCGCCTTCGATGCGGACCGTCGTGATCGCAGCCCCCTGCAGCGAGCTCAGGAGCACCCGCCGCAGGCTGTTGCCGAGGCTGATGCCGTAGCCGCGTTCGAGCGGCTCGCACGTGAACTTGCCGTAGGTGTCGGTGAGCGAAGAGGTGTCGACCTCGAGCTTCTTCGGCCGAATCAGGTCGCGCCAGTTCCTGGCGATGGTGTTTTGGTCCTGCATTCGTCCCTCCGTGTGGTTACTTCGAGTACAGCTCGACGATGAGCTGCTCGTCGATGTCCGCCGAGATGTCCGACCGAGACGGCAGCGCGGTGATCTTGCCGCGCATGTTCTCCTTGTCGAGATCGATCCACGCCGGCCGCGGGACCCGGTCGACCTGCCCGAGGGCGTCGACGATGCGCTGGATCTTCTTGCTGTTGTCGCGGACCTCGACGACGTCGCCGGCGCGCACCTGGTAGCTCGGGATGTTGATCCGCTTGCCGTTGACCAGGAAGTGGCCGTGACGCACGAGCTGGCGGGCCTCGGCGTGGCTCGACGAGAAGCCGCAGCGCAGCGTGACGTTGTCGAGCCGGCGCTCGAGCAGGGCGAGCAGGTTCTCGCCGGTCACGCCCTTCATCCGCGAGGCGCGGTAGTAGTAGCCGCGGAACTGCTTCTCGAGCAGGCCGTAGATGCGCTTGACCTTCTGCTTCTCGCGCAGCTGCTGGCCGTAGTCGCTCGGGCGCTTCTCGCGGCCCTGACCGTGCTGACCCGGGGGGTACTGGCGCCGCTCGTAGCCGCACTTGTCGGTGAAGCAGCGGTCGCCCTTGAGGAACAGCTTGGCATCTTCACGCCGGCAGAGCCGGCACACGGGACCGATGTAGCGAGCCATGGTTCAGACCCTCCTCCGCTTGGGCGGGCGGCAGCCGTTGTGCGGGATCGGCGTGACGTCCTTGATCGAGGTGATGCGCAGACCGGCCGACTGCAGGCCGCGCAGCGCCGACTCGCGGCCGGCACCCGGGCCCGACACGCGGACCGAGACGCTCTGCATGCCGTGGTCCTGGGCCTTGCGCGCCGCGTCGTCGGCCGCCAGCTGAGCGGCGAACGGCGTCGACTTGCGCGAACCCTTGAAGCCACGCACACCCGCCGAGGCCCACGCGATCGTGTTGCCGTTGACGTCGGTGATGGTGATGAGCGTGTTGTTGAAGGTCGAGTTGATGTAGACCACGCCGGTCGCGACGTTCTTCTTGACGCGACGCTTGGCCTTGCCCTTGTCGTCTGCCTTGGTAGTGGCCATGGCTCAGACCTTCCTCTTGGCCGCCACGGTGCCCCGCTTGGGGCCCTTGCGCGTGCGGGCGTTGGTATGGGTGCGCTGGCCGCGGACCGGGAGGCCGCGACGGTGACGGAGACCGCGGTAGCAGCCGAGGTCCATCAGGCGCTTGATGTTCATCTGAACGTCGCGGCGGAGGTCACCCTCGACCTTGAAGTCGCTCTCGATGACACTGCGGATCGACGCGAGCTGATCGTCGGTCAGGTCGTCGGTGCGGATCGCCGCGCCCACGCCGGACTTGTCGAGGATCTTCAGCGCGGTCCCGCGACCGATGCCGTAGATGTAGGTGAGCGCGATCTCGATGCGCTTGTTTCGGGGCAGGTCGACCCCTGCAATGCGTGCCATGGTGGTCCTCCTAGCCCTGCCGCTGCTTGTGCTTGGGGTTGTCGCAGATCACCCGCACGACACCTTTGCGGCGGATGACCTTGCACTTGTCGCAGATCTTTCGAACGCTGGCTCTGACTTTCATTGTTCCTCTTGACGAAGGCTGCGGCTCAGGGCTGGCGGAGTGCGAGCCCCGTGATGACGCCGCGACCTGGATCGAGACTGGCCCTGCGGACCAGCACACGCTGCCCCGTCCGTACGTGCACACCGAGGCGCCGCGCCTCCGCGGACAGGCTGGCCGTGAGGACAGCTTGCGTCGGCTCGGCCTCGAGGCGGTACAGCTGCTGGGGCAACTCAGCGACCACTGTGGCCTCGAAGGTGTCGGCGTGCGGATGATTCACAGAGAAGAGACCTTGGCCCGTCAGGCCGTGTCGACCCGACGGGTCCGCTGAACTCGGCGCGAACGGCCGAAGCAATGCTTAAGCTCAAGGACCCCCAGGGGGGGTCAAGGAAGGGCGAAAAGGTGGCAAAAAGGCTGCCGTTAGTCCAGGCCGGCACCAGACCGGCGCGGGCGGCTCCGTGTGAGTTAGCCCCGGCGCCCGCGGATCCGCGGCCCGCCAGGACCGGCAAACCCTTCGTACGAGCGGGTCACCAGGTGACTCTCGATCTGCTGCGCCGTGTCGAGGGCGACGCCGACGACGATCAGCAGCGAAGTGCCGCCATAGTAGAACGGGACGTTGAATTTGGTCTGCAGCAGGGTCGGCAGGACGCACACCGCGGCGATGTACCAGGCGCCGGCGAAGGTGAGGCGCGTGAGGATGAAGTCGATGTACTCGGCCGTCCGCTTGCCGGGGCGGATCCCGGGGATCGACGCGTTCTGCTTCTTCAAGTTGTCGGCCACGTCGACCGGGTTGAACTGCAGCGACGTGTAGAAGAACGTGAAGAAGATCACGAGTCCGACGAAGGCGGTGAGGTACAACCAGCCGTCGTAGCGCAGGGCGTTCGAGAACCACTGCATCGACGAGCTGCCCGTCATGCCCGCGATCTGGCTCGGGAACATGAGGATCGAGCTGGCGAAGATCGGCGGGATCACGCCGGCGCTGTTGAGCCGCAGCGGCAGGTAGTTGGCGTTGCCGCCGAACATCTGCCGCCCGACCACCCGTTTGGCGTACTGGACCTGGATCCGCCGCTGCCCGCGCTCCATGATCACGACGAAGGCGATCACCGCGACGACGAGCGCGCCGAGGATGGCGATGAACATCGGCCCGAAGTTCTCGGGATCGTCCTGGGTCTTCTGCCACAGCTGGTACAGCGCGACCGGGAGGTCGGCGACGATGCCGGCGAAGATGATGAGCGAGATCCCGTTGCCGATGCCCTTCTCGGTGATCTGCTCGCCCAACCACATGATGAAGCATGTCCCTGCGGTCAGGGTCAGGATCGTCATCAAGCGGAACGGCAGGCCGGGGTCGAGCACCAGCGTCTGCCCGGGGGCGTTCTGCGACTCGAGCCAGGTGGCCATGAACCAGCCCTGGATCACCGACAGGAACACCGTGCCGTAGCGGCTGTACTGGTTGATCTTCCGCCGCCCCGTCTCGCCTTCCTTGCTGAGCATCTCCAGCCGCGGGATGACGGCCGTCATCAGCTGCATGATGATGCTGGCGCTGATGTACGGCATGATGCCGAGCGCGAACACGGACAGGTTGCTCAGCGCGCCGCCGCTGAACATGTTGAGATAACCGAGGAAGCCGCCCGCGCCCTGGCGGACGATGTCGTCCATCACGGTGCGGTCGACGCCGGGCACGGCCACGAACACGCCGAAGCGGTAGACGGCCAGCATCGCCAGCGTGAAAAGCACACGCTTGCGCAGCTCCGGCAGCTTGAAGATGTTGATGATGACACCCATCGGCGTTCCCAGCTTGCCCCTTCTCGCGCCCGATCTGACGGCCAGACGGGCGGGCCCTCGGCCCGGGGGCTACGGCGACAACTTGTACCCCATGCCGCCCGGCGCCGCAGCCGGCTCGGCAACGAACTTCGGCCGGGCCCCGCACGGGAGCCCGGCCGACGCACGAAAGGCCGCGCACTCGGTGACCGGTATCACGGTGCGCGGCCTGCCGGCCCGAGCGGCCAGACGAAGGACTGTCAACCCTCGGCGGGCGCCGCGGGCTCCTGGATGGAGCCGCCGGCCGCCTCGACCTTCTGACGGGCCGACTCGCTGACCTTGGCGACGTTGATCTTGAGCGCGGTCTTGAGCTCGCCGGTGCCGAGCAGCTTGACCTGCTTGACCCGCTTCGGGACGAGGCGCTTGGCCCGCAGGGTCTCGAGCGAGACCTCTTCGCCGGCGGCGAACTTGCCCTCGAGCAGGCCGACGTTGACGCCGTGGTACTCGTCGCGGTTCAGGCTGATGAAGCCCCGCTTCGGCACGCGGCGCTGGAGCGGGTTCTGACCGCCCTCGAAGTGATCGGGCATCTCGTTGTGACGCGCGAGCTGACCCTTGACGCCGCGGGTCGAGGTCTTGCCGCGCCGCGAACCGATACCGCGACCGACGCGCTTGCGACGCTTGCGGGCGCCGGCCGGCGGCTGCAGAGTTTCAAGTGTAGTTCCCATTGGGATGTCCCCTTCGGCCGTATCGGCTTACTCGTCGGCCGGCTCGACGGCGACGAGGTGTTGGATCTTCCGGATCATGCCGCGGATCGACGGCGAGTCTTCGAGCACCCGCGAGTGATGCAGGTGGCGCAGGCCGAGGCCGCGGACAGTGTCCTTCTGCGACTGCTCGCGGTGGATCGGGCTGCGGACGAGGGTCACTTTGAGCTTGAGGGCCATGGCTGTGCTCCTACTGCGTAAGCTCGGCCACCGCGAGGCCGCGGCGACGCGACACCGACTCCGGCGCGCGCAGCCGCTGGAGCGCGTCCAGCGTCGCGTGGATGACGTTCTGCGGGTTGTTGGTGCCGATGCACTTGCTCAGGATGTCGTGGATGCCCGCGCACTCGACGACCGCACGCACCGCGCCGCCGGCGATGACGCCGGTACCCGGCGAGGCCGGCCGCAACAGCACCGTGCCGGCGCCGTGGTGACCGATGACCTCGTGGGGGATCGTCGCGCCCGCGAGCGGGACCTGGAACAGGTTCTTGCGCGCGAGGTCGTTGGCCTTGCGGATCGCCTCCGGGACCTCCTTGGCCTTGCCGTAGCCGATGCCCACCCAGCCGCGCTCGTTGCCGATGACGACCAGCGCGCTGAAGCTGAAGCGCCGGCCGCCCTTGACGACCTTCGCCACGCGGTTGATGTAGACGACGCGGTCGACCAGTTCTCCGAGGGATTCGATGTCGATCATGGCTGGTTCCTAGAAGTCGAGCCCACCGGCCCGCGCGCCGTCGGCCAGGGCCTTGACCCGGCCGTGGTAGATGTAGCCGTTGCGGTCGAACACGACCTTGGTGATGCCTTTGGCCAGGCAGGCCTTGGCGATGGCGGTGCCGACGAGCTCGGCCAGCTCGCGCTTGGTCTTCTCGCTCTCGGCGGCCACGTCCTTGGCGAGCGACGAGGAGGCGACCAGGGTCGCCGACGTGCTGTCGTCGATGACCTGCGCGTAGATGTGCTTGGCGCTGCGGAACACCGAGAGGCGCGGGCGCTCCGTGGTGCCGTGGACCCGCTTGCGAATGCTGGCTTTGCGGCGCAGCCGGATCTGTTCTTTGGGCGAGGGCATGGTCGAACTCCCAGCGCGCGGCTACTTGCCTTTACCGCGGGCCTTGCCTTCCTTCAGGGTGATTTTCTCGTTCAGGTAACGCACGCCCTTGCCCTTGTAGGGCTCCGGCGGCCGGAAGCTGCGCAGGTCCGAGGCGACCTGGCCGAGCAGTGCCTTGCTGGCCGACTTGACGTGCAGCTTGCCGTCCTTGTCGACCTCGGCCTTGACCCCCGCGGGCAGCTTGTAGCTGACCGGGTGCGAGAAGCCGAGGGTCAGGTCGACCACGTCGCCCTTGACCGCGGCGCGATAACCGACGCCGACGATGTCGAGCGTGCGCGTGAAGCCGACCGAGACGCCGGTCAGCATGTTGGCCGTCATCGCCCGCGCGGTGCCGTGCAGCGCCCGCACCTCACCGGACTCGCCGGTGCGGGTGAAGGTGATGTTTTCACCCTCGACCTTGAACTGGATCGCGGCCGGGACCTCGAAGTCGAGGTTGCCCTGGGGTCCCTTGACCGAGAGCGTCTGCCCCTTGGCGGTCACGGTCACCCCTTTGGGGATCTTCACTGGGGTTTTGCCGATACGACTCATGGTCTTGTTCCTTCGCGGCGACGGGTCGGACTACCACACGCTGCAGATGAGCTCGCCGCCGATGCCCTGACGCCGGGCGGCGCGGTCGGTCATCAAGCCCCGCGAGGTCGAGACGATCAGGATCCCGAGGCCGTTGTGGACCTTCGGGATGTCCTTGCCGCGCGAGTAGGCGCGCTGGCCCGGACGGCTGATGCGGCGCATGCCCTCGATGGCGGCCTCGTCGCCCTGGTACTTGAGCTGGATCGACAGCAGGCCCTGCTTGTCGTCGTCCTCCCACGAGAAGTCGGAGATGTACCCCTCCTCCTTGAGGATCTGGCAGATGCGGAGCTTCTGCTTGGAGCCGGGCATCGTGCAGCTCGGGTGCTGGGCGTGCTGGGCGTTGCGGATGCGCGCCAGCATGTCGGCAATGGGATCGGTCATGGACATGGTTGCGACTCCTCCTTAGGCGCGCCGGAACGGCATCCCCAGCTTCTCGAGCAGGGAGCGACCCTCGTCGTCGGTGCCCGCCGAGGTGTGAATGCAGATGTTCATGCCCGGCACCTTGTCGAGCTTGTCGATGTCGACTTCGGGGAAGATCAGCACTTCCTTGACCCCGAGCGTGTAGTTGCCGCGGCCGTCGAAGGCCTTGCGGCTGACGCCGCGGAAGTCACGAGTACGCGGGAGCGCGATCGTCAGCAGACGGTCGAGGAACTCCCACATCGTGTTGCCGCGCAACGTCACCATGCACCCGATCTTCATCCCCTCGCGGAGCTTGAAGGTCGCGATCGACTTCTTGGCGCGCGTCACCACCGGCCGCTGACCGGTGATGTTGCCCAGCACCTCGAACGCCTGCTCGAGCAGCTTCGGCTGGCGAATCGCCTCGCCGAGGCCGATGTTGAGCACGACCTTCTCGATGCGCGGGACGTTGAGGGCGTTCTTGTAGCCGAACTCGCTGACGAGCGCGGGCCGAGCGACCTCGCTGTACTTCTGCACGAGCCGGGGGACGTACCCCTCCTCGCGCTTGAGCGGCTCCTCCTGGACCCGCTGGAACTTGAACCCGAAGCCGGCGGCTTCCTTCTTCTTGGCGGGGGGTGCCCCGCCGGCGCGTGCTGCCTTGGCCATGACGACGAATTCCGGTTACTTGTCGATCTGCTCGCCCGACTTGACCGCGATGCGGACCTTGCGGCCGTCATCGAGGACCTGGAAGCGCACCCGCGTCGGGTCGCCCGACTGCGGATCCGCGAGCATCACGTTGGAGAGGTGGACGGGGGCCTCGCGCTTCACGATGCCGCCCTGGGGGTTCTCTTTGCCGGGCTTGACGTGCTTGGTGACGACGTTGACACCCTGCACGACCACTCGGTCGCTCTCGGGCACGACCCGCAGCACCTTGCCGCGGCGACCCTTGTGCTTTCCGGCGATGACGACGACCTCGTCGCCTGAACGAATCCGCTGCATCACAGCACCTCCGGCGCCAGCGAGATGATCTTGAGGTAGTTCTTCTGCCGCAGCTCGCGCGCCACGGGCCCGAAGATGCGGGTCCCGATCGGCTGCTTCTGCGCGTCGATGAGCACGGCGCTGTTGGTGTCGAAGCGGATCACGCTGCCGTCGAGGCGCCGCACACCGCGACGGGTGCGGACGATGACGGCCTTCATGACCGAGCCCTTCTTGACCTTGCTGTTCGGCAGCGCGTCGCGGACCGAGACGACGATGACGTCGCCGATGGTCGCGTAGCGGCGCTTCGAGCCGCCGAGCACCTTGATGCAGAACAGCTTGCGCGCGCCCGAGTTGTCGGCCACGTCGAGGACGGACTGGACCTGAATCATACGAGCGTCGCTTTCTCCACGATCGCCTGGAGCGCCCAGCGCTTCTCGCGGGACAGGGGCCGGCAGCTGACGATGCGAACGACATCGCCGACCTTGGCCTGGTTAGTCTCGTCGTGCGCCTTGTAGCGCAGCCGCTCGCTGACGTACTTGCGGTAGCGAGGATGCTTGAAGCGCCGCTGCACCTGGACGACGATGGTCTTGTCCATCTTGTCCGACACGACGGTGCCCGTGAGGACACGACGCTGGCGCGTCTCGGTCTCGGTGGTGGTGTCTTGCTCAGTCATGGCTCATGCCTCTCCCGCGATGCCGCGAGCGCGCTCGTGGAGGACGGTCTTGATGCGGGCGATGTCGCGGCGCAGGGCGCCGAACTGGGCGGTGTTGGTCGCGCGCTGGGTCGCCTTGGCGACGCTCAGGCGGACGAGCTTGTCGCGGAGCTGGCCCTCGAGCTCGGTGAGCTCTTCGGTGGTCTTCTCGCGGAGTTCGAGCGCTTTCACAGGGCAGTGTCCCTTCGGATGAAGCGGGTCTTGATCGGCAGCTTGTGGTGGGCGCGGAGGAACGCCTCGCGGGCGAGCTCCTCGGTGACACCCTCGATCTCGTAGAGGACGCGGCCGGGGCGGACAACGGCGACCCAGAAGTCCGGGGCGCCCTTGCCCTTACCCATGCGGGTCTCGGCCGGCTTGCGCGAGACGGGCTTGTCCGGGAACACCCGGATGTAGAGCTTGCCGCCGCGCTTGACGTGGCGGTTGATCGCGATACGAGCGGCCTCGATCTGGCGCGCGGTCAGCCACCCGCACTCGACGGTCTGCAGGCCGAAGTCGCCGAAGGAGACCTCCGACCCGCCCTTGGCCTGGCCGGCCATGCGGCCCTTTTGAACCTTGCGGTACTTGACTCTGGATGGGGAGAGCATGTTGGGATGCCTCGCTTACTTCTGGGGCCGCGGGAAGCGCGGGTCGTTCTGTTGCGTGGCGCGCGTACCGTAGACCTCGCCCTTGAAGATCCAGCACTTGACGCCGATCGCGCCGGCGGTCGTGTGGGCCTCGGCGAAGCCGTAGTCGATGTCGGCGCGCAGGGTGTGCAGCGGGACGCCGCCGGCGCGGTAGGTCTCGCGGCGCGACATCTCGGCGCCGGCCAGACGGCCCGAAGCGGCGACGCGGATGCCCTTGGCGCCGAACTTCATGGCGGTCTGCATGGCCCGCTTGAGCGCGCGGCGGAAGGCGATGCGGCGCTCGAGCTGCTGGGCGATGTTCTCGGCCACCAGCTGCGCGTTCGTCTCGGCCTTGCGGACCTCCTGGATGTTCAGGAACACCTCGGACTCGGTCAGCTTCGAGACCTTCTTCTTCAGGACCTCGACGCCGGCGCCGCGCTTGCCGATGATGATGCCGGGACGCGCCGAGAAGATGTTGATCTTCAGCTTGTTGGCGGCCCGCTCGATCGTGATGTCGGCGATGCTGGCGGCGTAGAGCTCCTTCTTGAGGAAGCGGCGGATCTTGATGTCCTCGTGCAGCCACTGCCGGTAGCGCGTGTGCTCGAACCACTTCGAGCCCCAGGTGCGGACGATCCCGATCCGGAAGCCGATCGGATGTGTTTTCTGTCCCATTAGCTGCGTACCTCCGCCACCTCGAGGTGGATGTGGCTGGTCTTCTTGAGGATCCGATTGGCGCGGCCCATCGCCCGCGGGCGCCAGCGCTTGAGCGTCGGGCCCTGGTCGACGGTCACCTTGGTGACGACGAGGTTGTCGACGTTGACGTCGCCGGTGTCCTCGGCGTTGGCGACGGCGGACACCAGGAGCTTGAAGAACTGCTTGGCGCCCGACTTGTGCAGGAAGCGAAGGTCGTCGATAGCGCGCGCGACCTGCTTGCCGCGGATCAGGTTGGCGATGATCCGCGCCTTTCGCGGGGTGATGCGCGCGTGGCTGAGACGTGCGATGGCCATGGCGTTACCTCGGTGATTACTTCTTCGCGGCCTTGCGGTCGCCGGAGTGACCACGGAAGGTGCGGGTCGGGGCGAACTCGCCGAGCTTGTGACCGACCATGTTCTCGGTGATGAAGATGGGGATCCACTTGTGACCGTTGTGGACCATCACGTTCGCGCCGACGAACTGCGGCAGGATCGTGGAGCGGCGCGACCAAGTCTTGACCACGCGACGGTTGCCCTCCTTGAGGGCGACCTCGATCTTCTCGACCAGGTGGGAGTCCGCGAACGGGCCCTTCTTGATGGAGCGTGCCATGCGTTACTTCTTCCTACGGGAGACGATGAAGACGTCGGTGCGCTTGTTGTGCCGCGTGCGGTAGCCCTTCGACAGGATGCCCCACGGCGAGCAGGGGTGCCGGCCGCCGGAGGTGCGGCCCTCGCCGCCGCCCATCGGGTGGTCGACCGGGTTCATGGTGACGCCGCGGTTGTGCGGGCGAATTCCGAGCCAACGGGTCCGGCCGGCCTTGCCGAGGCTGACGCGGCTGTGGTCGCCGTTGCTCAGCGTGCCGACGGTGGCGCGGCAGTCGATGTGGACGCGACGAACCTCACCGGAGGGCAGACGGACCTGCGTCCAATCGCCCTCGCGCGCCATCAGCTGGGCGCCCGAGCCGGCGGTGCGGACCAACTGGCCGCCCTTGCCGATCTTGATCTCGAGGTTGTGGATGATGGTGCCGACCGGGATGTTGCGCAGCGGGAGGCTGTTGCCCGGCTTGATGTCGGCCGCCTGGTCGCTGATCACCGAGTCGCCGACCTTCAGACCCTCCGGGGCGAGGATGTAGCGCTTCTCGCCGTCGGCGTAGTTGATGAGCGCGATGAAGGTGGTGCGGTTCGGGTCGTACTCGACGGTCGCGACCTTGCCCGGCACGCCGAACTTGTCGCGCTTGAAGTCGATGACGCGGTACAGCTGCTTGTGACCGCCGCCGCGGAAGCGCGCGGTCTTGCGGCCGTAGTTGTTGCGCCCGGTGTGGCGGTCGATCTTCTCGACCAGCGCCCGGTGCGGCTCGCTCGCCGTCACCTGGTCGCGGGTGTTGACGCTCATGCCGCGTCGGCCCGGGGAGGTCGGCCTGTAGACTTTAATGCCCATGGTGCGCTCCTTCAGCCCTTGTCGGCTTGATCTCCGTAGAGGTCGATCGAGTCACCGGGGTGAACGGTGACGATCGCCTTCTTCCACGACCGCTGCTTGCCGGTGAACTTGCCGACCCGGCGGAGGTCGCCGCGCACGACCATGGTGCGCACATCCCGGACGCGGACGCCGAACACCAGCTCGACGGCCTTGCGGATCTCGATCTTGTTCGCGGCCTTGGCGACCTCGAACACGTAGTGGTTGTGGCGGCCCTGCACGTCGGTCGACTTCTCGGTGACGACCGGGCGGACGATGATCTGCTGCGGGGTCATGCGACCTCCTTCGGGGCGTCGGACTTGGCGCCCGACAGACGGGCCTCGACCGCGCGCAGCGAGGTCTCCGAGATCAGCAGCTTGGGGAAGCGCAGGATGTCGTAGACGTTGAGACCGCGGACGTCGAGGAAGCTCGCCGCAGCCAGGTTGCGCGTGCTGAGACGCAGGTTCGTGTTGTCGCCGGCGTCGACCACCAGGGCCTTCGGCGCGCCGAGGGCGGTCAGCGCCTGGGCGATGGTCTTGGTCTTGACGGCCTCGAGCTGCAGGTCGCGGATGACGACGAGGTCGCCCTTCGAGGCCCGCACGGTCAGGGCGGTGCGCAGCGCGCTCGCCATGACCTTCTTGTTGACGTGGAAGGCGTAGTTGCGCGGCTTGGGCCCGAACACCTGGCCGCCTCCGCGGAAGATGTTGGCGCGGCGCGAGCCGTGACGGGCGCCGCCGGTGCCCTTCTGCTTGTGCAACTTCTTGCCGGTGACGGAGACCTCGGCGCGGGTCTGGGTCGAGTGCGTACCGGCGCGGCGAGCCGCCCGCTGGTAGCGCACGACCTCCCACAGGAGGTGCTCACGCACGGGGACGGCGAACACCGCGTCGGCGACGTCGATCTCGCCGACCTGGGCGCCCGTGAGGTCTTTGACGATGAGCTTGGCCATGGTGCCTCAGGTCTTGATCTCGACGTCAACGCCCGCCGAGAGGTCGAGCTTCATCAGCGCGTCGAGGGTCTGCTTGTTCGGTTCAAGGATGTCGAGCAGCCGCTTGTGCGTGCGGATCTCGAACTGCTCGCGCGACTTCTTGTCGATGAAGGGGCTGCGCAGGACCGTGTACTTGTTGATCTTGGTGGGCAGCGGGATCGGGCCCGCGACCGTCGCGCCAGTGCGGCGAGCGGTCTCGGCGATCTCGCTGGCCGACTGGTCGAGCAGCTTGTGGTCGAAGGCTTTGAGCCGGATGCGAATCTTGAGCGTGTCCACGGCGATATCCCTTGGTCTTTGCCGGCGTACTCGAGCGAGCGGTCTACTCGAGGATCTTGGTGACGACGCCGGCGCCGACGGTCTTGCCGCCCTCGCGGATGGCGAACTTCAGGCCTTCCTCGCAGGCGATCGTGCTGTGCAGCTCGACGGTGATCTCGATGTTGTCTCCGGGCATCACCATCTCGACGCCCTCGGGCAGCGTCACAGAGCCCGTCACGTCCGTCGTCCGGAAGTAGAACTGCGGCCGGTACCCCTTGAAGAACGGCGTGTGACGGCCGCCCTCCTCCTTCTTCAGCACGTACACCGTCGCCTTGAACTTCTTGTGCGGCGTGATCGTGCCCGGCTTGCAGAGCACCTGCCCGCGCTCCACCGCCTCGCGGTCGATGCCGCGGATCAGCAGGCCGACGTTGTCGCCCGCCTGGCCCTGGTCGAGCAGCTTGCGGAACATCTCCACGCCCGTGACCGTGGTCTTCTGCGTGTCGCGCAGACCGACGATCTGCACCTCGTCGCCGACCTTGATCACGCCGCGCTCGACGCGACCCGTCGTCACCGTGCCGCGGCCCGAGATCGTGAACACGTCCTCGACCGGCATCAGGAACGGCTTGTCCAGCTCGCGCACCGGCTCGGGGATGTACGAGTCGCACGAGTCCATCAGCTCCCAGATGCACTTCGCGTCCGGGTGGTCCCACGACGGCGCCTCGAGGGCCTTCAGCGCGCTCCCACGGGTGATCGGCACGTTGTCGCCGTCGAACTGGTACTTCGACAGCAGCTCACGCAGCTCGACCTCCACCAGCTCCAGCATCTCCTCGTCGCCGGCGCCGATCATGTCGCACTTGTTCAGGAACACCACGATCGCCGGGATGCCCACCTGACGGCCCAGCAGGATGTGCTCGCGCGTCTGCGGCATCGGACCGTCCGGCGCGCTCACGACGAGGATCGCCCCGTCCATCTGCGCCGCGCCCGTGATCATGTTCTTGATGTAGTCCGCGTGCCCGGGGCAATCCACGTGCGCGTAGTGCCGCTTGCTCGACTCGTACTCCACGTGCGCCGTCGAGATCGTGATCCCGCGCGCCCGCTCCTCCGGCGCCTTGTCGATCTGGTCGTAGCCCTTGAACTCCGCCTGTCCCTTCAGGCTCAGCACCTTCGTGATCGCCGCCGTCAGCGTCGTCTTCCCGTGGTCCACATGGCCGATCGTGCCGATGTTCACGTGGGGCTTGTTCCGTACGAATGTTTCCTTCGCCATGGCTGTGCTTCGCTCAGTGAGGGGTGTTTGGAGTCTGGGGGGCGGGATCTACCAGCTAGTCAAGGATTGGAAAAGCCCGATCGCGTCGCCTGAGTGAGAGAAACCGCTAATATCCGCGGGCGCGGGTGACGATCTCCGCCTGCCGGTCGCTCGGGACCTCGGCGTAGTGGCTGAAGTGCATCGTGTAACTCGCCCGGCCCTGGGTGGCCGAACGAAGCGCCGTAGCATACCCGACCATCTCGGCGAGGGGAACTTCCGCGTCGATGACCTGAAGCCCGCGGAGGGGCTCCATGCCCTGAACCCGGCCGCGGCGCTGCCCCACCAGGTCGTTGACGACGTGCCCGGTGTAGTCCTCGGGCGCCTCGACCTCGACCTTCATGACCGGCTCGAGCAGGCGGGGGCCGGCCTTCTCGAAGGCCTCCATGAGGCCCATGGTGGCAGCCGCCCGAAAGCTCACGGCGGTCGAGTCGCCCTCGATGTAGGCGCCGTCCTTGAGCCGAACCTCGACGTCGACCACCGGGTAGCCGAGCAGCGGGCCGCGGGTCAGCGCGTCGGTCGCTCCCTCCCGGACCGCGGCGATCATGTCGGGCAGCAGCTTGGGCGGCTCGAGCTTCTGGCCGCGCTCGCGGACCGGCTCGGGGATGAGGTTGACGAACGAATTGCCGGCGCCGCGCTCGCGCGGGACCACCTCGAGGACGATCCGGGCGTACTGCCGCTTGCCGCCGATCTCGCGGTCGTACTCGATGGGATGGTTCAGCGGGCTGCCGACCGTCTCGCGGTAGGCGACCTGCGGCTTGCCGACGTTGGTCGGGACGCGCGCCTCGCGGGCGATGCGGTCGACGATGATCTCCAGGTGCAGCTCGCCCTGCCCGGCCATCAGCGTCTGGCCGGAGTCGGCGTCGACGCGCACGGTGAAGCTCGGATCCTCGCGCTGCATCCGCTCGAGCGCCTCGCTCAGCGCCGCCTGGTCGGCGGTCGACTTGGCCTCGATCGCGCGGAAAATCACGGGCTCGGGGATCTCCAGGCCCGGCAAGATCACCTGCTCGCGGTCGGTCGCCAGGACCACCGTGTCGCCGGTGGTGGTGAAGCGGAGCCCGACAGCGGCGGCGATGTTGCCGGCCGAGACCTCGTCGATCTCCTGCATCTTGTTGGCGTGGACCTGCAAAAGCTTGTTGACCCGCTCCTTGCGATCGCGCGTGACGTTCTGGATCGCGTCCTTGACCTTGAGGACGCCCGAGTACACGCGCAGGAACACCAGCGGGCCGCGGTGCGGGTCGTGGACGACCTTGAACGCCAGCGCCAGCAGCGGCTGGTCGACGGCGGCATGCCGCTGGACCTCGCCGTCGTCCGCCTTGCGGCGCGCGACCACGGGCGGCATGTCGAGCGGCGACGGCAGGTAGTCGACGACCGCGTCGAGCAGCGGCTGGATGCCCTTGTTCTTGAGCGCCGTGCCGCACAGGACCGCGACGCCCTTGTTGGCGATGGTCGCGCGGCGCAGGCCGGCCTTGAGCAGGTCGAGCGGGACGCCCCCGGCACCTGCCTCGAGGAACACGGTCATCGTCTCGTCGTCGACCTCGGCGACCGACTCGACCAGCGCTTCGCGTGCCAGGACCGCCTCCGTGTGCAGCTCGTGCTCCTCGGTCACCGGCTTGCGGGTGAACTGGGTGCCGCTGTCGTCGGTCCAGACGATCTCCTCCATGGTGAGGAGGTCGACGACGCCGGTGAAGGCCGACTCGAGGCCGTTGGGGATCTGCACGACCATGGGGTGGGCGTGCAGGACGGACTTCATCATCTCGACGGTGCGGTCGAGCGTGGCGCCGACGCGGTCCATCTTGTTGACGAAGGCGATCCGCGGGACGTGGTAGCGCTCGGCCTGCCGCCACACCGTCTCGGTCTGCGGCTGCACGCCGGCGACGGCGTCGAACACGGCCACGGCGCCGTCGAGCACGCGGAGCGAGCGCTCGACCTCGATCGTGAAGTCGACGTGCCCGGGGGTGTCGATCAGGTTGATCCGGTGACCGCGCCAGAAGCAGGTGGTCGCCGCGGAGGTGATCGTGATGCCACGCTCCTGCTCCTGCTCCATGAAGTCCATGACGGTGTTGCCGTCGTGGACCTCACCCATCTTGTGCGAGATCCCCGTGTAGAAGAGCACGCGTTCGGTCGTCGTGGTCTTCCCGGCATCGATGTGGGCCATGATGCCGATGTCTCGGATGGCCGCGATGTCGTTCGAGGGTTGCATGCACAAGAGGGGAGCCGTTTCGGGAACGACACGAGGGCCGCTCCGCCGGCCATCCGTCTCCACAAGCTCGGGAGGGGTTATGGCTGGCGAGGGGCCCGACTCGGGATCTGCTGCGAAGGGACCGCCTCAGGCCCGGAGGGGCGTGGGATGGAGGTCCAGTCGCCTGGCAGAATCGAGGGTTGTCGCGCTCTTGTCGGCTCGGGTCAGTGGGTCATCGGCGGGTGGCCCGCGAGCGGGCCGGACATCCGGAGCTGAAGGAGAGAGGTGGAGAGAAAGATCGGACGGCCCGCGGACGGGCCGTGACGGCGATTACCAGCGGTAGTGCGCGAAGGCCTTGTTGGCCTCGGCCATCTTGTGCGTGTCTTCGCGCTTCTTGACGGCGCCGCCGCGGTTCTGGGCCGCGTCGAGCATCTCGTTGGCGAGGCGCTCGCGCATGGTCTTCTCGGGCCGCGAGCGGGCGAAGCCGATCAGCCAGCGGTACGCCAGGGCCTGGCCGCGCTCGGGGCGGACCTCGATCGGGACCTGGTAGTTGGAGCCGCCGACGCGACGCGAACGGACCTCGAGGCGCGGGAAGACGTTGGCGACCGCCTTCTCGAACACCTTGACCGGGTCGTCCTTGGTGCGCTCGGAGATGATGTCGAAGGCGCCGAAGACGATCTTCTCGGCGATCGACTTCTTGCCGGCGCGCATGATGCCGCAGATGAACTTGTGGATGTTCCGGTTCACGTCCAGCGGGTGGTCGGTGTACCGGATGTCGTTCTGCGGGCGCTTCCGCGTGGTGATTCCTTTGCGCGACATGGTCGTCCTTCTAAGTCACTACTTGGGCCGCTTGGCGCCGTACTTGGAGCGCCGCTGGCGACGGCCGTTGACGCCGGTGGTGTCGAGGGTGCCGCGCACGACGTGGTAGCGGACGCCGGGGAGGTCCTTCACGCGACCGCCGCGGATCAGCACCATCGAGTGCTCCTGCAGGTTGTGACCCTCACCCGGGATGTAGGTGGTCACTTCCATGCCGTTGGTGAGGCGGACGCGAGCGACCTTGCGGAGCGCGGAGTTCGGCTTCTTCGGCGTGCAGGTGTACACGCGGACGCACACGCCGCGCTTCTGCGGGCAACCGCGCAGCGCCGGAGCCGTCGTCTTCTTCTTCTGCAGTTCGCGTCCCTTGCGGACAAGCTGATTGATCGTCGGCATGCGCCGTGAAGCCTTTCCAGTATCGAGCCGGGGCCCGGAGGGCCGTGGGGTTTGGCCAGGCCCGAGCCGAGAGAGTCGGACCTGTTCGCTTTTGCCCCCTGCGGCTGGGGGGCTGGTTATATAGGGGGGCGCCAGCCAGATCAAGCATCGCCGCCGGCGAGGCGCACGGGGCCGGACCATCGTCCGAACCCCTCAGAGCGGGGAAGAACGGCCTGGAGTGCGAATCCAGGCCCGGGCTGCGGGGGCGGGCCCCGCGTCCTGCGTGTGCTGCCGCAAGGCGATGAGCGGGAGATCTGCTCCCCACCCCATCGAGCGGACGGAGCCGGCGCGCCCTGCGCCGGCTCCGTCGAGACGCATCAGTCCTGCACGTTGATGAGGTCGCGCTCGTTGGAGCGACGCGCGACCGGTTCGGCGTTGGGATCGTGCTGCGCCTGGTCGTCCGAGACCATGTGCAGCCGGTCGTAGACCGTGAGGCCGGTGCCGGCGGGGATCAGCCGGCCCATGATCACGTTCTCCTTGAGGCCGCGCAGGAAGTCGATCTTGCCCTGCAGCGCCGCCTCGGTGAGCACCTTGGTGGTCTCCTGGAACGACGAAGCGCTGATGAAGCTCTCGGTCGACAGCGAGGCCTTGGTGATGCCGAGCAGCAGCGCCTGACCGGTCGCCGGCGTGCCGCCGAGCGCCGCGACGCGCTGGTTCTCCTGCTGGAAGATCTGCCGCTCGACGTGATCGTCGGCGAGGAAGTTGGTGTCGCCCGGATCCTTGATCCGCACGCGCCGCATCATCTGCCGGACGATGACCTCGATGTGCTTGTCGTTGATCTTCACGCCCTGCAGTCGGTAGACCTCCTGGATCTCGTCGAGCAGGTAGGTCGCCAGCGCCTTCTCGCCGAGCACCGCGAGGATGTCGTGCGGGTTGGCCGGGCCGTCCATCAGCTTCTCGCCGGCGCGCACGCGGTCGCCCTCGCGCACGAGCAGGTGGCGGACCTTGGGTACCAGGTACTCCTTCGGGTCGCCGTGCTCGGCGGTGACGATGACGCGCCGCTTGCCGCCCTTGTCCTTGCCGAACGTGACGACGCCGTCGATCTCCGAGATGATCGCGTGGTCCTTCGGCGTGCGGGCCTCGAACAGCTCGACCACGCGCGGCAGACCGCCCGTGATGTCCTTGGTCTTGGTCGACTCGCGCGGCAGCTTGGCGATGACATCGCCGGCGACCACCTTGGTGCCCTCGGTGAGGGTGAAGGCGGCGCCGACCGGGAGGAAGTAGCGCGCCTCGTGCTTGCCGTGGACCCGGATGACCTCGCCGTCGTCGTTCTTGATGACGAAGCGCGGGCGCGCGTCAGGGTCGCGGCTCTCCTGCACGACCATGCTCGAGTGCTGCGTGGTCTCGTCGACCCGCACCGCCATGGTCACGCCCTCGATGATGTCGCCGTACTCCACGGTGCCCGACACCTCGACGATGATCGGCAAGGTGAACGGGTCCCACTCGGCCATCAGCTGGCCGGCCTTGACCACCTCGCCGTCCTTGACGCGCAGCCGCGCGCCGTAGACCAGGTCGTAGCGCTCGCGCGGGCGGCCCTTCTCGTCGAGCAGGTTGAGCTGGGCGTGGCGGTTCATGACCACCGAGTACGGGCCGTCCTTGTCCTCGCGGCCGCCGACGAGCTCGATGTCCTCGAGCTTGACGGTGCCGCCGAAGCGGGCCGCCAGCTGCGACTGCTCGGCGGTGATGTTGCCGACGCCGCCGATGTGGAACGTGCGCATCGTCAGCTGCGTGCCGGGCTCGCCGATTGACTGCGCGGCGATGATGCCGACCGCCTCGCCGACGTCGACGAGGTTGCCGCGGGCCAGGTCGCGCCCGTAGCACTTGGCGCAGATGCCCCGCAGCGCCTCGCAGGTGAGCACGCTGCGGATCTTCACCGACTGGATGCCGGCGTCGTCGACTTGCTTGGCGCGGTTCTCGTCGATGAGGTCGCCCTCGGCGATGATGAGGTCGTCGGTGCCCGGACGGTACAGCGGCTCGAGCGCGACGCGGCCGAGGACGCGGTCCGCCAGGCGCTCGATGACCTCGCCCGACTCGACCAGCGCGGTCATGTCGAGGCCCTGGATCGTGCCGCAGTCGAACTCCGTGATCACAGCCTCCTGGGCGACGTCGACCAGGCGGCGGGTGAGGTACCCGGAGTTCGCGGTCTTGAGCGCGGTGTCGGCGAGGCCCTTGCGCGCGCCGTGCGTCGAGATGAAGTACTGGAGAACCGTGAGGCCCTCGCGGAAGTTGGTCGTGATCGGGAACTCGATGATCTCGCCCGAGGGACGAGCCATGAGGCCGCGCATGCCGGCGAGCTGGCGCATCTGCTGCCGCGAACCGCGGGCGCCCGAGTCGGCCATGATGTAGACCGAGTTGAACGACGGCTGCTTGACCTGCTTCCCGGTCCGCTCGTCGGTGAGGACGGCGGACGAGATGCCCTCCATCATCGCGTTGGCGATCTGCTCGGAGACGTTCGCCCAGATGTCGATGATCTTGTTGTAGCGCTCGCCCGAGGTGATGAGGCCGTCGGCGTACTGCGCCATGATGCGCTTGACCTCGGCGGTCGCCTGCTGGAGCAGCTTCTTCTTGGCCTCGGGGATGACCATGTCATCCATGCAGATCGAGATGCCCGCCTTGGTCGCCTCGCTGTAGCCGGTGCTGCGCAGGTAGTCGGCCATCAGGACGGTGGCCTTCTGCCCGCACAGGCGGTAGCAGGTGTCGATCAGCTCGTTGAGCTCCTTCTTGCCCAGCGAGCGGTTGACCATCGAGAACGGGATCTTCTTGGGGATGCCGCCCTCGTACAGCAGGACGCGCCCGACGGTGCTGTCGAGCATCGGCTTGCCGGGCTCCATGCGCACGCGGACCCGGGCCTGCAGGTGCGCGGCGCCGTGGTCGTAGGCCATGCGCACCTCGGCCGGGGAGCCGAAGTGACCGATGAAGTAGCCGTCCTGGGCCGGGTTCTCGTTGACGCCGCCGTGGGCGAAGGCCCGCTCGCGGGTCATGTAGTACAGGCCGAGGACGATGTCCTGCGACGGGACGATGATCGGCCGGCCGTGCGCGGGGCTGAGGATGTTGTTGGTCGACATCATCAGCACGCGCGCCTCCATCTGCGACTCGATGCACAGCGGGAGGTGGACGGCCATCTGGTCGCCGTCGAAGTCGGCGTTGAAGGCGGTGCAGACCAGCGGGTGCAGCTGGATCGCCTTGCCCTCGATCAGCACCGGCTCGAACGCTTGGATGCCGAGGCGGTGGAGCGTCGGCGCGCGGTTGAGCAGCAGCGGGTGCTCCTTGATTACCTCGTCGAGGATGTCCCAGACCTCCGGGGCCTCCTTCTCCACCATCCGCTTGGCGCTCTTGATGGTGGTGACGAGCCCCTGCGCCTCGAGCCGGTTGTAGATGAACGGCTTGAACAGCTCGAGCGCCATCTTCTTGGGGATGCCGACCTCGTGCAGGCGCAGCTCGGGACCGACGACGATGACGCTACGACCCGAGTAGTCGACGCGCTTGCCGAGCAGGTTCTGGCGGAACCGGCCCGACTTGCCGCGCAACATGTCGGACAGCGACTTCAGCGGGCGCTTGTTCGGGCCCGTGATCGTCTTGCCGCGGCGGCCGTTGTCGAACAGCGCGTCGACGGCCTCCTGCAGCATGCGCTTCTCGTTGCGGATGATGATCTCCGGCGCGGCCAGCTCCTGCAGGCGCTTGAGCCGGTTGTTGCGGTTGATCACCCGGCGGTAGAGGTCGTTGAGGTCCGAGCTGGCGAAGCGGCCGCCGTCGAGCGGCACGAGCGGGCGCAGGTCGGGCGGCAGCACCGGCACGACCTCGAGCATCATCCACTCGGGCTTGTTGCCGCTGTTGCGGAAGGCCTCGACCACCCGCAGGCGCTTGGCCGCCTTCTTGCGCTTGGCCTCGCTGGTGGCGCCGGCGATCTCCGCCCGCAGGTTGCGGGCCTCGACCACCGGGTCGATGCGCGACAGCAGCTCCTTGATCGCCTCGGCGCCCATGCCGGCGTTGAACGCGTCGGGGCCGAGCTCCTCCATCAGCTGGTCGAAGCGCTCCTCGCTGAGCAGCTCGCGCTCCTCGAGCCCGGAGTCCTTCGGGTCGATGACGATGTAGGCCTCGCAGTAGAGCACCTTCTCGAGCTTGGTCAGCGGGATGTCGAGGATGTTGCCGATGCGCGACGGCAGGCTCTTGAGGAACCAGATGTGCGCGACCGGAGTCGCCAGGTCGATGTGACCGGCGCGCTCGCGCCGGACTTTGGAGTGGATGACCTCGACGCCGCACTTCTCGCACACGACCCCGCGGTGCTTCATGCGCTTGTACTTGCCGCAGAGGCACTCGTAGTCCTTGATGGGCCCGAAGATCTTGGCGCAGAACAGGCCGTCGCGCTCGGGCTTGAAGGTCCGGTAGTTGATCGTCTCGGGGTTCTTGACCTCCCCGTACGACCAGTCGCGGATGGTCTTCGGCGAGGCGACGCCGATCCGGAGCGCGTTGAAGTAGGTGGCCTCTTTCTGCTTCTCGAAGAAACTGAAGATGTCTCTCATGGCCGTGTCTCCTTGTTCGCTTTCTCCGGGTGATTACTCCGCCGCCGACATCGCCTCGCGGGAGACGCCGGTGACCACGCCCGTCTCCGCGTTGACGTCGACGAGCTCGATGTTCAGGCACAGGGCCTGCAGCTCCTTGAGGAGCACGTTGAACGATTCGGGCACGCCGGGCTGCATGGTCGGCTGGCCCTTGACGATGGACTCGTACATCCGCATGCGGCCGACGACGTCGTCCGACTTGACGGTGAGCAGCTCCTGCAGCGCGTAGGCGGCGCCGTAGGCCTCGAGCGCCCAGACCTCCATTTCGCCGAGGCGCTGGCCGCCGAACTGGGCCTTGCCGCCGAGGGGCTGCTGCGTCACGAGCGAGTACGGGCCGATGCTGCGGGCGTGGATCTTGTCGTCCACGAGGTGGTGCAGCTTCAGCATGTACATGATGCCGACGGTGACGTTCTCCTCGAACGCCTCGCCGGTGCGGCCGTCGAACAGGATCGCCTGGCCGCTCTCGGGCACGCCGGCCTTGCTGAGCGTGCCCTTGACCTCGGTCTCGAGCGCGCCGTCGAACACCGGCGTGGCCATGTGGACGCCGCGCCGCAGCTTGTCCGCGAAGCGGATCACGTCGTCGTCGCCGAGACCGTCGATGAAGCGCTGGGCCTCCTTGGTCTCGTAGATCTTCTTCAGCTGGGTGCGCAGGACCTCGGGCGAGAACTTGGTCTGCATGTAGCGGTCGATCTGCTGCCCGAGCTCGTAGGCCGCCCACCCGAGGTGGACCTCGAGGATCTGGCCGACGTTCATGCGCGACGGCACGCCGAGCGGGTTGAGCACGATGTCGACCGGGCTGCCGTCCTCGAGGTACGGCAGATCCTCGATCGGCAGGATCCGCGAGATCACGCCCTTGTTGCCGTGGCGGCCGGCCATCTTGTCGCCGACCTGCAGCTTGCGCTTGATGGCGACGTAGACCTTGACCATCTTGATGACGCCGGGCGGCAGCTCGTCGCCCTTGGTCAGCTTGGCGATCTTCTCGCGGTAGATGGTCTCGATCTCGTCGAGGTCCTTCTCGAGGCGGCGGGCCAGAGCCTCGACGACCTCGGTGTCCTCGGCGGTGGTGAGCGAGAACCGGCCCCACTCGCTGCGCGGGACGTCGGCCAGGTTGGCCTCGGTGAGCACCACGCCGGCGGCGATGAGCTCGCGGCCGGCGTCGTCGACCAGCTTGGCCGCGGTGGTCTTGCCGACCAGGATCTCCTTCATCCGGTTGTAGTAGCCGTCGGACACGATGGCGACGTTGTCGCGCCGGTCCTGCATCAGCTTCTCGCGCTCGGCGTCCTCGATCTGCTGGGCGCGCGTGTCCTTCTCGACCGACTTGCGGGCGAACACCCGCGCGTCGATGACGATGCCGCTGACGCCCGGCGGCAGGCGCAGCGAGGTGTCACGCACGTCGCCGGCCTTCTCGCCGAAGATCGCGCGCAGCAGCTTCTCCTCGGGGCTGAGCTGGGTCTCGCCCTTCGGGGTGATCTTGCCGACCAGGATGTCGCCGGCCTTCACCTCGGCGCCGATACGGGCGATGCCCGCCTCGTCGAGGTTCGCCAGCGCGTCCTCGCCGACGTTCGGGATGTCGCGGGTGATCTCTTCCTTGCCCAGCTTGGTGTCGCGGGCGACGCACTCGAACTCCTCGATGTGGATCGAGGTGTACACGTCCTCGCGGACGATGCGCTCCGAGACGAGGATCGAGTCCTCGAAGTTGTAGCCCTGCCAGGGCATGAACGCGACGACCACGTTCTGGCCCAGCGCCAGCTCGCCGCGCTCCGTCGCGGCGCCGTCGGCGATGACGTCGCCCTTCTTCACCCGGTCGCCGACGCGGACGATCGGCTTCTGGTTGAGCGCGGTGTTCTGGTTCGAGCGCTGGAACTTGGTCAGGTTGTAGATGTCGGGCTTGGCGCCGAGGATGCCGCGGTTCTCCTCGGTCTTGCCGGTGACCGGCTTGACGACGATGCGCGCGCCGTCGACCTGCTCGACCACGCCGTCGCGCAACGCGACGACGGTAGACCCCGAGTCGCGGGCGACGTGCATCTCCATGCCGGTGCCGATCAGCGGGGCCGCGGTGCGCAGGCACGGGACGGCCTGGCGCTGCATGTTGGAGCCCATCAGCGCGCGGTTGGCGTCGTCGTGCTCGAGGAACGGGATCAGCGAGGCCGCGACCGAGACCAGCTGGCTCGGCGAGACGTCCATCAGCGTCACCGAGGCCGGGGGGACCGACTCGAACTCGTCGTTGTGACGGACCTGGACCTGGTCGGCCAGCAGCTTGCCGCTGTCGTCGGTGACCGCGTTGGCCTGGGCGATGAAGTGCCCCTGCTCCTGCAGCGCCGAGTAGTAGTCGACGTCCGACGAGGCGACGCCGCCGTCGACGGTGCGGTACGGGGTCTCGATGAAGCCGAACTCGTTGATCCGCGCGTACGTCGAGAGCGACGCGATGAGGCCGATGTTCGGACCTTCCGGCGTCTCGATCGGGCAGATGCGGCCGTAGTGGGTGTTGTGGACGTCGCGGACCTCGAAGCCGGCGCGCTCGCGCGTCAGACCGCCCGGGCCTAGGGCCGACAGGCGGCGCTTGTGCGTGACCTCGGACAGCGGGTTGGTCTGGTCCATGAACTGGCTCAGCTGCGAGGACGCGAAGTACTCCTTCACGACCGCCGAGACCGGCTTGGCGTTGATCAGGTCGGCCGGCATGAGCGCGTCCATCTCCTGGGACATGCTCATGCGCTCCTTGATCGCCCGCTCCATGCGCACGAGGCCGATGCGGTACTGGTTCTCCATCAGCTCGCCGACGGCGCGCACGCGGCGGTTGCCGAGGTGGTCGATGTCGTCGATCTGGCCGCGGCCGTTGCGGAGCTCGACAAGGTACTTGACCGTCTCCATGATGTCGCGCTTCGTCAGCACGGTGGAGGTCAGGCTCTCCTCGAGGCCGAACTTGTGGTTCAGCTTGAGGCGGCCGACGGTCGACAGGTCGTAGCGCTCGGGCTTGAAGAACAGCGACTCGAACAGGGTCCGCGCCGTCTCGGCCGTCGGCGGGTCGCCGGGGCGGAGGCGGCGGTAGATCTCGAGCAGCGCGTCCTCGGGCGTGTGCAGCTTGTCCTGCAGCAGGGTGTTGCGCAGGTACGGGCCGACGTTGAAGTCGTCGATGAAGAGGATCTTGAAGCTCTTGATCTTGGCGTCGGCGAGGCGACGGACGTGCTCCTCGGTGAGGTCCTCGTTGCAGTTGAGGAGCACCTCGCCGGTGTTCTCGTCGATCACGTCCTCGGCCGAGACCTTGCCCACCAGGCTCTCGGCGTCCATCGGCAGGGTGCGGATGCCCGACTGCCGCATGCGCTTGATGTTCGCCTTGGTGAACTTGCGGCCCTTGCGGACGATGACCTCGCCCGTCTCGGGGTCACGGATGTCGTGCGAAGCGCGTTGACCGGCCAGCAGATCGAAGTCGATCGCGCGGGTCAAAACGCCGCCCTCCTCGATGTTGATCGTCTCCTTGTCGTAGAAGAAGTCGAGCAGATCGGGGGTGTTGTAGCCGAGCGCGCGCAGCAGCACGGTCGCGTGCAGCTTGCGCCGGCGATCGATGCGGACGAACAGCGTGTCCTTGTGATCGAACTCGAAGTCGAGCCAGCTGCCGCGGTACGGGATGATGCGGGCCGAGAACAGCTTCTTGCCCGAGGCGTGGGTCTTGCCCTTGTCGTGATCGAAGAACACACCGGGGGAGCGGTGCAGCTGCGACACGACCACGCGCTCGGTCCCGTTGATGATGAAGGTGCCGTGCGCCGTCATCAGCGGGATCTCGCCGAAGTAGACCTCCTGCTCCTTGACGTCGCGGATCGACTGGGTGCCGGTCTCGTCGTCGACGTCCCACACCACCAGGCGAACCACCACCTTGATCGGCGCCGCGAACGTCATGCCGCGCGCGCGGCACTCGTCCTCGTCGTACTTCGGGCGGTCGAGGCTGTAGCTGACGAACTCGAGCGAGCTGGTCTCCCCAAAGTCCTTGATCGGGAACACGCTCTTGAAGACGGCCTGGAGCCCGATCTCCTCGCGGTTCTCCAGCGGCACGTCCCGCTGCAGGAACTTGTCGTACGACCGCTTCTGGATGTCGATGAGGTTGGGGACCTCGATGATGCGCTTGAGCTTTCCGAAGTTCTTGCGCACACGGAAGTTGTTCTGGATCATCGGTGGCATCGCGGTTCCTCAGGGGGGACGAACTGCCGAGTGAGGCAGTGGAGCGGGCCGGCAGGTTGTCTAAGCGCTAAACGAGGCAAATGCTCAGGACTTCGGGCCTTGTGGCTCGTGAGCCAGCGAGATCGCGAAGCGGCAAAAAGTACTCGAGATCCGATGTGAGCCAGGGCTCACGGGGGCGCGAAATTGCGCCATTACAAACGCGACATGTGTACGACGCGCAGGGGGCTTCCCCCCTGGCGCCGTACACGCCGGAGCAGCTTGGGCGGCGGGCCCTGAGATCACTTGATCTCGACCTCAGCGCCGGCCTCCTTGAGCTGCTTGGCCATCTCCTCGGCCTCGGCCTTGGAGATGCCTTCCTTGATGTTGGCCGGGGCGCCCTCGACCAGGTCCTTGGCCTCCTTGAGGCCGAGGGCGGGGTTGAGCACGCGGACCGCCTTGATGACGTTGATCTTCTTGTCGCCGAAGCCCTTGAGCACGACCGTGAACTCGGTCTGCTCTTCCTTCTTCTCGGCGGCGGGCGCGGCGGCACCACCACCGGCGGCGGCGACGGCGACCGGCGCGGCGGCCGAGACGCCCCACTTGGTCTCGAGCTCCTTGACCAGGTTGGCGATCTCGATGACCGGAAGGTTGCTCAGGTAGTTGATGACTTGGTCGCGGGTGATGTCGGTCATGACGAATTCCTCGAAGTCTGTCGGTACAAACGGTGACGGGTTGATGAGGGACGAGCGCCGGCCTCAGGAGGCAGCGGCGAGCTGGTCCTTGCGGGCATTCAGGAGGTAGAGGAAGCTCTGCGGGGCGGCGTTCAGCACGCGGACGAAGCTGGTCGCCGGCGTGTTGAGCAGGGCCAGGAACTGCGCCTTGAGCTCGCGCGGCCCGGGCATGTCGGCCAGGCGATTGACGCCGCTGGCGTCGAGCGTCTGACCATCGATGATGCCGCCCTTGATCTTGAAGCTCTTGGCGTCCTTGGCGAAGTCACGCGCCACACGAGCCGCTGCACCCGGGTCCTCCGGCGAGAACGCGATGCCGGTCATGCCCTTCAGCAGGGAAGTGGCCGGCTCGTGCTTCGTCCCGGTCACCGCGTAGTGGATGACCGAGTTCTTGTAGACCTGGTAGCGGCAGTTGGCCTCGCGGAACTTGTTGCGGACGTCGCTGGCCTCGGCCACGGTGATCCCGGTGTAGTCGACCAGGACGAACGCGGACACGCCGCTCAGTTCCTCGCGGAGCTTCGCCGATTGTTCGTGTTTGCTCAGGGTGGGCATCTCTGGCTCGTCTCCTCGGCCCTCCGGGTGGAGGACCGCCGAGATGGAGGACGGACGACCCGTCCCCGCTTCCTCTCGTCGCTCGCTCCACTCTCGGCAGGCCGCTCTCGCGTTTACGGTCGGTAGGCCGACCACCTGCTGTCTTCGAGTGCGTGCGCCCTCGCGGGCGGCTGCATCACGTCACTTCTGCGACAGACTTGGTGAACTCCTTGATGAAAAACCTGGGTCGAGAGGCCTAGCGCTCGAGGAGCGAGGCGATCTCGTTGGTGTCGAGGCGGACCGACGGGCCCATCGTCGACGACAGCGCGACGCTCTTGAAGTACTTGCCCTTGGCCGTCGACGGCTTGAGGCGCTGCAGGGTCTCGAGCAACGAGAGGATGTTCTCCCGCAGCTTGTCGGGCCCGAACGACACCTTGCCGACGGGCGCGTGGACGATGCCGGTCTTCTCGGTGCGGAACTCGATGCGGCCGGCCTTGATCTCGCGGACCGCCCGGGCCACGTCCATCGTCACGGTGCCGACCTTGGGGTTGGGCATCAAGTTGCGCGGGCCGAGCACGCGGCCGAGGCGACCGACGAGGCCCATCATGTCGGGCGTGGCGATCGCGCTGTCGAACTCGAGCCAGTTCTCCTTGAGCACGCGGTCGACCAGGTCCTCAGCGCCGACGAAATCGGCGCCCGCCTCGCGCGCCTCGTTGGCCCGCTCGCCCTTGGCGAACACGACCACGCGCAGCGACTTGCCGGTGCCGTGCGGCAGGGCGCACGACGAGCGGATCATCTGGTCGGCGTGCTTCGGGTTGACGCCCAGGCGGGCCGCGACGTCGACCGTCTCGTCGAACTTGGTGAACTTCAGCTTCGGCAGCAGCTCGACCGCTTCGGCGAGGGTGTAGCGCTTGTCGCGGTCGACGAGCTTGCGGACCGCCTCGTACTTCTTGCCCATTGTCTCTTGCCCTTTCCGGGGTCCCAGCGGCCTCTACGGCCTCCCCCGGGGTTGTCCCGGCCCGCGGTGAGCCGGGGCTCCTGCCCGCATGTCTTCAGGGGCAGGAAGGAAATTCTCACGGCGCCGAACTCAGGCCTCGACCACGTCGATGCCCATCGAGCGCGCGGTGCCGGCGATCGAGCGCGCGGCCGCGTCGATCGAGGCGGCGTTCATGTCCTTGAACTTGTACTCGGCGATCTCGCGGACGTCCTTGGTCGTCAGCTTGCCGATCTTCTGCCGGTTCGGGACGCCCGAGCCGCCCTCGACCTTGGGGTTGGCCGCCTGCACCTTCTTCAACAACAAGATCGACGCCGGCGGCGTCTTGGTGATGAAGGTGAACGAACGGTCCGAGTAGACGGTGATGACCACCGGAATCACGAGGCCCTGGTCCTTCGCCGTGCGGGCGTTGAACTGCTTGCAGAACTCCATGATGTTGACGCCCTTGGAGCCGAGCGCAGGGCCGATCGGGGGCGCGGGGTTCGCCTGCCCGGCCTTGATCTGGAGCTTGACGTACGCGGTTACCTTCTTCATGGCAGTGCTTCGTGACGAAAAGGGTGGGTCGGTCGGGTGGGCCGACGCCGCTGGCGCCGCCCTTCAGGGACCGTGAGCTTGACGCCGCTCACTCGGCGGGACAGGCGTGCTGGCTTGTCGCAGATCCGCCGGCGTTACACAACCGGCTCGACCTCGGAAAAGTCGACCTCGACGCGCGTCGGGCGGCCGAACAACGACACCGACAGCCAGATCTTCTGCTTGTCGTTGTTGATCTCCTCCACCTCACCGGTGAAGTTGGCGAACGCGCCGCTGCGCACCCGCACCTGCTGGCCGACCGAATACGTGATGTTCGGCACGACCTTCTCGACGGGCGCCTGCTCGTCCGGCGGCGCCTGCCCGAGCATGCGGTTCATCTCGGCCTTGCGCACCGGCTTGGGGTTCTGACCGCCGAGGAAGCCGGTCACCTTCGGGGTGTTCTGGACCAGGTGCCAGCTCGCCTTGGTCAGGTCCATGCTGATGAAGATGTAACCGGGCAGAAGCTTGTTGGTCTTCTGGACGGTCTTCTTGCCGCTCCGGGTGGTCACCTTCTCCGAGGGGATCAAGATCTCCCCGAACTGCTCCTCGAGACCGGCGTTCTTGATCCGATCCTCCAGGGCCTTCTTTACCGAGTTCTCGTAGCCCGAGAAGGTGTTGACGACGTACCACTCCATGAGAATTTGTGCCCCGATCCGTCAGAGAGCGTAGAGCCAGTCCGTCACGTTGGACCAGAACAGGTCCATCATCGCCAGGATGACGGAGCAGACGAGCGTGAGGACGACGACCACGATCGTGGCGACCCGCGTCTCCGCCTTGGTCGGCCACGTCACTTGCGAGACCTCGACAGCGACCTCGCTCACGAACGTGAACCAGCGCTTGTTCCGCCAGGCGACGAGGGCGCAGATCAAGGCGACGCCGGTGCCGATCGCCGAGGCCAGGTTCGGCGCCGGGCGTCCGAGCTCCCGCGGCCAGTACGACCACAGCAACGCCCACATGTCCTCGGTGAGGTTGCTGAAGACGTACGCAAGCAACAGAAAGCCGAGGAAAAACGCAGCGTGGGCCCACCGACTGGGGTCGAACTCACGGGCGACAACGAGCTTTCGTTTGCGCGGCGGGGTCGTCATGGCAGGGTCTCAGAGTGTCCGAAGACCGGCCATCTCTGACAGGAAGCAGGGGGTGGGGGACTCGAACCCTCGGCCTGCGGATTTGGAGTCCGCTGCTCTACCAACTGAGCTAACCCCCTGTAAGAACCCACTCTCTTACTTGGTCTCCTTGTGATCCGCGTGCTTCCGGCAGTGGCGGCAGAACTTCTTGAGGACGATCTTCTCGGGCGTCGTCCGCTTGTTCTTGGTCGAAGAGTAGTTGCGCCGCTTGCAGGTCTGGCACTCGAGCTGGATGATGATGCGGTTGCCGGCAGCCATGGGAGCCTCAACAGGCGAAGGGGTCCGGTTCTAGCAAGACCCGTTCCGGTTGACAAGTTCGAGCCCGGAGGTCGGCGCTGGCCAACAAACCGGGGAGTTAGGGCAAAACAGGGCGGGGGTCACGCCCCCCGCCCTGCCGATCCCGAGCGACTTACTCGAGGATCTTGGTGACGACGCCGGCGCCGACGGTCTTGCCGCCCTCGCGGATGGCGAACTTCAGGCCTTCCTCGCAGGCGATCGTGCTGTGCAGCTCGACGGTGATCTCGATGTTGTCTCCGGGCATCACCATCTCGACGCCCTCGGGCAGCGTCACAGAACCCGTCACGTCCGTCGTCCGGAAGTAGAACTGCGGCCGGTACCCCTTGAAGAACGGCGTGTGACGGCCGCCCTCCTCCTTCTTCAGCACGTACACCGTCGCCTTGAACTTCTTGTGCGGCGTGATCGTGCCCGGCTTGCAGAGCACCTGCCCGCGCTCCACCGCCTCGCGGTCGATGCCGCGGATCAGCAGGCCGACGTTGTCGCCCGCCTGGCCCTGGTCGAGCAGCTTGCGGAACATCTCCACGCCCGTGACCGTGGTCTTCTGCGTGTCGCGCAGACCGACGATCTGCACCTCGTCGCCGACCTTGATCACGCCGCGCTCGACGCGACCCGTCGTCACCGTGCCGCGGCCCGAGATCGTGAACACGTCCTCGACCGGCATCAGGAACGGCTTGTCCAGCTCGCGCACCGGCTCGGGGATGTACGAGTCGCACGAGTCCATCAGCTCCCAGATGCACTTCGCGTCCGGGTGATCCCACGACGGCGCCTCGAGGGCCTTCAGCGCGCTCCCACGGGTGATCGGCACGTTGTCGCCGTCGAACTGGTACTTCGACAGCAGCTCACGCAGCTCGACCTCCACCAGCTCCAGCATCTCCTCGTCGCCGGCGCCGATCATGTCGCACTTGTTCAGGAACACCACGATCGCCGGGATGCCCACCTGACGGCCCAGCAGGATGTGCTCGCGCGTCTGCGGCATCGGACCGTCCGGCGCGCTCACGACGAGGATCGCCCCGTCCATCTGCGCCGCGCCCGTGATCATGTTCTTGATGTAGTCCGCGTGCCCGGGGCAATCCACGTGCGCGTAGTGCCGCTTGCTCGACTCGTACTCCACGTGCGCCGTCGAGATCGTGATCCCGCGCGCCCGCTCCTCCGGCGCCTTGTCGATCTGGTCGTAGCCCTTGAACTCCGCCTGTCCCTTCAGGCTCAGCACCTTCGTGATCGCCGCCGTCAGCGTCGTCTTCCCGTGGTCCACATGGCCGATCGTGCCGATGTTCACGTGGGGCTTGTTCCGTACGAATGTTTCCTTCGCCATGGCTGTGCTTCTCTGGGGGTGACGGGTTCAGTCGTCGAGAGGGATTTTCTGGAGCCCATGAGCGGATTCGAACCGCTGACCTCATCCTTACCAAGGATGTGCTCTACCAACTGAGCTACATGGGCATGAAGTTGTTCGGGACCGGGAGGCCAGGAGGGCCGGATTCAGATGCGCGGGTCGCGCAGAGAGCGGGAGACGAGGGTCGAACTCGCGACATTCAGCTTGGAAGGCTGACGCTCTGCCAACTGAGCTACTCCCGCGGTAGGCAGTGGATGGGGAAGGATTCGAACCTTCGAAGCGCGGTGCGCGGCAGATTTACAGTCTGCTCCCTTTGGCCGACTCGGGCACCCATCCTCGTGGTTTGGAACGATCGCTGCGTGCGTGGCCCGGAGGCCGTGCGGCGTGGAGAGCTGGCGATGGGACTCGAACCCGCAGCCGCCTGATTACAAATCAGGTGCTCTACCAATTGAGCTACGCCAGCGTGTGGTGAGATTTCCCTCCGGGGTCGTCGTGGCGGTCGTTCCGCCGGTGTTCGTGCTTCAGGCTAACGAAAAGCGTCGGGCCCTGTGAGGGTCCGAAAGTGGACGCGGTGTATAGCCGCGGATCTGGGAGAGTGTCAAGCCACGTGGGGCGCGGGTGAGCGCCGGGAGCCGGCAGCCGCGGAAAGGCCGATTTCTGGCCGCTGGCGGGCGCAAAGCGGGCCTGCGGGCGTCAGAGCGGGGTCAGCTCCGGCACGAACAGCTTGCGATCGACGGGGCTCGGCTCGCCGCTCGCGGAGGCGATCTCCCCGGCCGCGATCTCGGGGCGGGCCTCGGGCGCCAGCGGCGGGTGCGGCTTGCCGAGAGTCGTGTCACCGGCGAGGAGCACGGCCTGCAGCTCGCTCAGCTTGGCCTCGGTCTGGGCCGTGAACTCGCTCTCGTAACCGAGCCGGCGGGCGGTGGCGAGGTTCTTCTCGAACACCCAGATCGCCTTGTTGACCACCGGTCTCAGCTGGCTCTTGAGCTCCTCGTAGTAGACCTGGCGCTGCTTGTCGTCGAGCCAGTCCGGCACGGGGGCGTGCATCATGGCGTCGTAGAACTCCTCGAACAGGCTGCCCAGCTGGAAGCCCGCCGCCGAGACCCAGAACATGTGCTTGGCCTTGATGGTCTCGTTGTAGGCGTCCTGGGCCTTCTCCAGCAGGGCGAACTTGCGGGCGAAGTCCTCGGTCATCTGCTTCTCGGGCAGGCGGATCGGGACGTCGCGGAAGCGCCGGTGCCACACGGCCGCCCGGTAGAAGCGGGCCATGCCGACGAAGTAGTAGTTGCTAAAGCGCTCGCTGCCCGCCTCCTGCGAGGCGACGAAGACCTGGTCGGCCTGCTGCAGCAGCGGCTCGGCCTGGTCGAGCTGGCCGAGCTCGAAGTAGGCGTAGCCCTGGCGGGCCAGCGCCTCGACCTTGGCGCTGGGGAGGGTCGCGCGCGCGAAGGCCTCGCCGTAGCTGTCGGCCGAGGCCTTCCACTCGCCGAGCTCGGCGTAACAGGCGCCGCGGCGGGCGAACAGGTCGGCGGGGCCGTCGTTGAAGCGGGCCAGGTAGGCGTCGTAGGCGCGGATCGCCGCGGCGCAGTCGCGCAGGAGCTCCTGGGCCCGCGCCAGGCCGAGGTAGGCCTGGCGCACGCCGGTCTCGTCGGGGTCGCCGCCGAGGTAGCCGGAGAACAGGGCGACGGCCCGGGCCGCGTCGCCGGCGGCCAGCGCGGCCTCGGCGTCCGGCAGGGTCGCCGGACCGCTGGGCGCCGCCGCGGCCGCCTCGCCGGGCTGCACCGTGACGGCCGCGTCCTCGGGGGTGACGAGGCCGGCGGACTTGCCGGCGCAGGCGACCGGCGCGCCCGCGAGGACGACGAGCGCGAGCCGGACGAGCGAGCGGGACATCGGCGTGAGCATGGCACACGAGGCCGTGGACATCACGGCCTGATTGTGAGTTGTCGCGTCGGAGATCGCTCCGGTCGGGTTCGCGCGGCGAGGCCGGCGCGCGTCGCCGGCGCGACGCGGACGTCGACCTCGCCGTGTCGTCGGCGAGGTCGACGCGCAGGTGCTCGCTACTCGGACAGCTTGGCGATCGTGTCGCGGGCGGTCAGCACCGCCTTCTGGTAGCTGATGTCGGTCGTGCCCTTCTCGCCCTTCATGATGTCCTCGAAGGTGTCGACGCACTTCTGGCAGCGCTTGCCCTGCATGATGCGCGCGGCCATGAGCGCCATCGTCACGCGGGCGTCGACCTCGCGGACCTTGTAGGCCTGCGCGATCGCCTCGGCGACGGCGGCGTCGCCCGGCGCGAGGCGGGTCAGCTCCATCGCCGCGTTCTCACGCGCGACCCAGTTGGCGTTGGTGTCCTTGAGGGTCTTGAGGTAGCAGTCCTTGTCGTTCTTGCAGGTCTCGAGGGTGGCGAGCGCGGGCTCCCACTGCTTGAGGCCCTCGGCGACCTTCGGGTCGGTGTTGGCGGCGAAGGCCTCGCGCACGGCGGCGACCTGGTCGGGGCCCGCGGCGAGCACCGCGAAGCGGCCGGCCTCGATGCGGATCGACAGCGGCGTCTTGTCGGTCGTCGGCAGGGTCTCGGGATCGCTCTCGGCGGTCTTGAGGAAGTTGGTGAGGCACTTCACGGCCTCGTCGCCGCCGACGTAGCCGAGCGCCTCGACCATCATGAACTGCTCCTCGAAGTGGACGGTCGCCTGCGTGCACGGGCAGATCGCGGCCGCGGCCTTGGGGTCGCCGATCTGGCCGAGCGAGGTGACGATCGCGTTGCGCAGGTTCTCGTTGTCGGCCTTGTCCGGATCTTCCTCCTCCTCCTCGGCCTTCTTCTTCTTGTCCTTCTTCTTCGGGTCCTCCTTGACCACCGGCTTGCAGGAGTCCGCGGGGATGTTCTTGATCAGCGCGTCGACGGCCTGCGGGCTGCCGAGCGAGCCGAGCATCAGCGCGGCCGTGAAGCGGACCACGGGCACGGTGCTGCCGGCCTCGACGACCTTCTTGATGACGATGTCGTCTTCCTTGCCGGTGAGCAGCTCGACGAGGCGCGGGACGGCCGGCTCGCCGATGCTGTTGAGCGCCAGCTTGACGCGGTTGCTGAGGTTCTTGCTGTCGGTCTGGTCGTCGGGGATCGAGAAGTTGGCGATCACGAGCGGCTCGATCGCCGCGGGGTCGCGCAGGTTGCCGAGCGCCTCGGCGACGATGCGGTGGATCTGCGGCGGCCGCATCTCGGTCGGCTGCTGCAGCGCGGCGATCAGCGCCGGCACGGCCTTCGGGTCCTTGAGGATCCCGAGCGTGCGCGCGAGCTCGCGGCGGATCTCCCCCTCGGCCTTGCCCTTGTCCTTGCTCGGGTCCTTCGTCAGGCCCTCGAACAGGCCGAGCACCGCGTCGGTCGAGCCGGTGGCCTTGGCGCGCTGGATGCCCTGCAGGGCGATCAGCACGCGCTTGCGGCCCTCCTCCGAGCCGTCGAGGGTGCCGAGCGCCTTGCTCCACAGCGGCGCGGCCTCGGGCCGGCCGATGTCGCGGAGCATCTCGAGCATGTTGACCTGGTGCTCCGGCGAGGAGTCCCACTGCTCCTCGAACACCGGGATCACCTTCTGCACGAACTCGTCGAGCCGCGGGCCGTTGTCGGGCGAGGTGATGACGGTCTTGACCAGGTCCTTCATGCCCGAGAAGCCGATGCCCTTGGCGCTGGCATTGCGGATGTTCTCGATGTGCGTCTCGTAGGCGTAGGGGTCGGGCTCCTTGCAACCAGTGGTCGTGAACACCGACAGGGCGAACAGGGACGAGAGAAGGAGCTTGCGCATCAGGCCGACCTTTCAGGATGAAGGCCCGCTCGGGCCGAGGAGGAGATGTGGAGAATCCGGCCCAATGAGGCCGAATGCGGCCGCGCGGGCCATGACAGAGCTGCGCCGGATGTTACCAAAGCCGCGCGCGGGATGTTTGCCGCAGTTTCGTCGCGCGTCAAAAAACCAAAGGCTTGCCGGGGTGCGCGCGAGGCCTCGACGCGACCCGTCGGTCCGCCGCTCGCGTGGGCCGCGGCGGCGAGCTCGTGTTGCGGGCGACTCGCCCGGGGAGCGCTCAGATGCGCTCGACCTTGTGCTTGCCGCGGGCCAGGACTCGCGGGCGCGCGACCTTCTTCGCCCGCTTGGCGCCGTCGCCCCAGTCGGCCTCCTCGGCCTCGCCGTAATGCTCGCTCGCCGGCTCCTCGTGGCGCGGGCGGGCGAGCGACGGCTTGGCGAGCACGCTCTCGCGCCGGGGAGCAGTCCGCTGCGGCGGCAGACGAACGCCGTTCTGGGTGGCGTAGGAGGCGGCCGGACGGGCCTGGGCCGGGCGGGCCTGGGCGGCGGCCTGCGACCACTGACGGCCTTCGCGGCGCTCGCGGCCGGCCTCGGCCTCGGCCTCGGCCTCGTCCTCGTCGGGCGGCTCCATGCTGACCTGGCCGCGGAAGGCGGCGCCGGGGGCGACGACGAGGCGGGGGGCGCGGAGATCGCCGACGACCCGGGCGCTGGCGGCGAGAACGATGCTGCCGGCGGCGGTCAGGTTGCCGACCACGGTGCCGGCGACGACCACGTCATCGGCGAACACATCGGCGGCGATGATGCCCTCGGGCTCGACGTAGAGCGTGGCGGAGAGGTGGATGCGGCCCTCGAGCGTGCCGTGGACGCGAATGTCCTCCTGACCAGACAGGCGACCGACGATGTGCGTGCCGGGGCCGACGACGGTGGTGGCCTCGTCGGGCGAGGATTGCGTGGATTCCGACTGCGACACCTTCATCCCCCCATGTCAACGTTGCCCTTGAACGAGGCGCCGTCGGCGATGAGGATCCGCGGGGCGCGGATGTCACCGACGACGGTGCTGCTCGGGCGCAGCTCGGCGCGCTCGCTGGCGGCGACGTCGCCGCGGAGCGTGCCCTGGACTGTGATCGAGGCGGCGTCGACGGTGGCCTCGACGACCCCGCCGTCCTCGATGACGAGGGTGTCCCGGACCTGGATCCGGCCCTTGACGGTGCCACGGACGACGAGGTGCTCTTCGCCGGTGATCTCGCCGTCGATGAGGATGCTGGAGCCGATGACGGTGCTGGACATGTGGGGTGCCTGCGAGGTCGGGGAGGTGAGAGTCAGCGAGGGCGCGGTTGCCGGAGGACGTTGCCGGGCAGCGGGACGTCCATCTCGACGGCGCCCTTGAACTGCGCGCCGTCGGCGATCTCGACGCGCGGGGCGCGGAGGTTGCCGACCACGCGGGCGCCCTCCCGCAAGGTGATGCCCTCGGCGGCGACGACGTCACCCTCGACCTGGCCGTGGATCTCGACGCTGTCGGCCTCGATGTCGGCGGCGACCAGGGCCGGACCGGCGATGAGGAGGTGCGCCGTCAAGGCGATGCTGCCCTCCACCCTGCCCTGCACCACGACGTCCTCCTCGCCGACGAGGGACCCACGGACGGTGATCCGCGGGCCGATGACACAGGGAGCTTCGTGGACGGCAGATCCAGCCATGGCCTTTACGCCGGCGAAGAGTAACGGCGGCCCTGCGCCGCGGTCAAGCGCAGGTGACGGTCGGGCCCGGCGCCGCAGGACCTATCGGCCGTTCGTCACGCGCCCGTGGGCTTCAATTCGCTGTCAAGTCTCGCCAAACGGCACGTACACTGATTCTCCGCCAGCCTCGGCGACGAACCCGGAGCCTTCTGTGAGCAGCACCCCCGAGACCCCCGCCTCCAGCACGCCGCTGCAGCCCGAAGACCTCACGGGGTTCTTCCGCCGCGCCGAACGCCCCGACCGCCGCAGCCACAAGATCGGCACCGAACACGAGAAGTTCGGCGTGGTCGTCGCCGACGGCGAGTACCGCCCCGTCGAGTACGAGGCCCACGTCCTGGCGGTCATGCAGGGCTTCATGGCCCGGTTCGGCTGGAAGCCAGGCGGCGAGCGCGGCAACGACGGGGCGCTCATCAGCCTCGAACGCGACGGCGCGTCGATCACCCTCGAGCCGGGCGGCCAGTTCGAGCTCAGCGGCAAACCCCTGGCGGACGTCCACCTGACCTGCCAGGAGTTCACGCAGCACCAGCGCGAGCTTCACGCGGTGTCGCAGGAGCTGGGGATCGCCTGGCTGGGGTCCGGCTTCCATCCGTTCGCCACCCGCGAAGAGATCCACTGGATGCCCAAGCCGCGCTACGCGGTGATGCGCGCCTATCTGCCGACCCGCGGCCAGCGCGGGCTCGACATGATGCTGCGCACGTGCACCGTGCAGGCCAACTTCGACTACGCGTCGGAGCAGCAGGCAGGGCTCCGGTTCCGCCTGGCGATGGGGGTCTCGGCGCTGACGACGGCGCTGTTCGCCAACTCTCCATATAAGGAAGGCGAGGACCGCGGGTTCGCCTCGCTGCGCAGCGACAACTGGACCGACGTCGACGCCGCCCGCTGCGGGCTGCTGCCGTGGGCGTTCGAGGCGCCGTTCTCGTACCAGCGCTACGTCGACTGGGCGCTCGACGTGCCGATGTTCTTCATCCGGCGGCAGGGCCGCTACATCCCGCTGCACGTGCCGTTCCGGCAGTACATGGCGACCGGCTACGTCGACCCGGACGGGGTCCGCCACGCGCCCACGCAGGGCGACTGGGAGCTGCACCTGAGCACGCTGTTCCCGGAGATCCGCCTGAAGCCGTACCTCGAGGTCCGCGGCTGCGACTCGGTGCGGCAGAACATCCTCTGCGCGCTGCCGGCGCTGTGGAAGGGGCTCCTCTACGACGACGACGCCGGCGAGGCGGCCTGGGAGCTGGTCTCCGACCTCGACTTCGGTGAGCGCCTGACCCTGTGGGCCGAGTGCCGCCAGGCCGGCCTCGCCTCGCCGCGCGTCCGCGCGCTGTGTGCACGGCTGCTCACCATCGCCCGCGCCGGGCTCGACCGCGCCGACATCCGCGACCATCGCGGCCGCACCGAGGCGTTCTTCCTCGACCCCCTCGAGGCTTTGGTCGCCGCCGGCACCTCGCCCGCCGACGTCGCCCGCGCCCAGCTCGGCCCCCGCCCCGGCCGCGACGTCGCGGCCCGCCGCGCCTTCGTCCGCGCGTTCCACTTCGCCGGGGCGGGGCTCGAAGAGACCTGAGCGTTCAAGCATGTTCTCGCGGGCATGCTCGATAGGGCATGTCCAATCGGGCATGTTCGAGCTCGGAGATCCTCACTGCGGCACCCGCGGCGCCTCTCGGTGCGGCTCCTGCTCGCTAACCGACGGTCCGGGGCTCGCCGCCCGGCATCGACCCGCAGACCCGGGGCCTGGCCGAGCGGCATCCGCTCGCGCGGCGCCTCGGGAGGCAGACCGGTCCGAAGAGACATGCGCCGAGGAACATGTCCCTCCCGCCAGCCTCACTCGTCGTCGTCGCGCAGGTAAGGCGGCAGGTCCTCGATCAGCTCGACGCGGCTCAGCTCCTGGATGTCGTCGTCGACCGGAGGCGGCGGCGGCGGCGGCGGCTTGCGCGCGGGCGGCGGCGGCGGCTTGCGCGGCGGGGCGGGCTTCGGCGTGGGCCCGCGCGAGGCGCCGCCCGAACCGGCGCGCGGCTTGGCGAGCGGCGCGCCGAGCTCGACGACCTTCTTCTTCGGGGTGCGGTGGCGCAGCACCGGGGCGCCGCTGTCGCCGTCGACGTCGACGGCGGGCAGGCCGGGCATCGGTGGCGTGTCCCGGGTGCGCACCGGCTCGGCGATCGTCTCGTCGTCGTCGAGGGCGGTGGCCTGCGTCGGCGGCGGCGACAGGCTCGGCGCCTCGTCGTCATCCACCAGCACCCCGCGCACGTCGTCCAGCGACGACCGCCGCACCGGCGCCGACGCACGGGTCGCCGGCGCCTCGTCGTCGTCCACCAGCACCCCGCGCACGTCGTCCTGCGACGACCGCCGCACCGGCGCCGACCCGCGGGTCGCCGGCGCCTCGTCGTCGTCCACCAGCACCCCGCGCACGTCGTCCAGCGACGACCGCCGCACCGGCGCCGACCCGCGGGTCGCCGGCACCTCGTCGTCGTCCACCAGCGCGCCGCGCACGTCGTCCAGCGACGACCGCCGCACCGGCGCCGCGCTGCCGGGCCGGCGAACATCTTCGATCGATGCGCCGCGCAGCGACCGATCGTCGCCGCGCCGGACCTCGTCCAACGACGCGCGCAGCACCGGCGCCGCGTCGTCGTCGTCGACCAACACGCCACGCACGTCGTCCATCGACGCGCGCCGCACCGGCGCCGCGTCCACGAGGTGCCGCACGTCGTCCATCGACGCGCGCCGCACCGGCGCCGCGTCGTCGAGGCGGCGCACGTCGTCCAGCGAGGTGCGTCGCACAGGGGCGTTGCTCTCGAACAGCGGGCCGAGGCTGACGCCGAGCGGCGGCTCATCGTCGAGCAGCGGCGAGGCCTCGCCGTGCACCGGCGGGACCTCGTCGTCCTGCAGCGTCGGCAGCGGCAGGTCGTCGTCGTCCTGGATCGGCATCCGGACGTCGTCGTCGTCGTCGATGAAGCCGGACGCGTGGGAGCTCGTACGCGAGGACACGGTCGTCGACGACCGGGGCGCGTCGACGATGTCGGGCCCCGCGTCGGGGTAGAACAGGTCGCTGAGGCCCGAGCTCTCGCCCGTGTCCTCGTCGGGGATCCCCAGCACCAGCGCCGCCGACTCCTCGCTGCTGATGCCGAGCGCAGCGGCCAGCGGCAGGGTCGCCGAGAGGTCGCCCGGGGGCGAGGGCGTGGTCGGCGAGTAGTCGACCTCGCGCTGGGCCGCGAGCGCGAAGCTCCGCGCCAGCGTCGGCCGCTCGTCGACGACCGGCTCCTGCTGGCGGTACGGGTACGGGCGGTTCAGCTTGAGGATCGACTGGAAGCGGGCGAAGCCGCCGAGGCCGGAGTCGGGGTCGTCGTCGACGTACGGCGCGGGCTGCGGCTGTGAGGTGGTGGCGGCCGTGACCGCCTGCCGCAGGTCGGCCGGGATCTCACCGTCGTGCTCGTCGTGGTCCTCGCGCTCCTCAGCGCTGCTGCGGCGGTCGAAGCCGTCGCGCCGCTCGAACCCGTCGCGGCGATCGACGCTGTCGCGGCGATCGCCACCGTCGCGGCGGGCGGCCGGGCTGCTGTCCCTGGAGACATGTCCCGAAGTACCGCCGAGCAGCTCGCCGAGCGTCGAGTCGGGGTCGAGCCCCTGCAGCAACACGTTGGCCCGCGCGCGCGCCCACGCGAGCAGGGCCGGTACGTCCTTGGCCGCGTAGCCCTCGCTCGCCAGCAGGTCATCGAGCTGCATTCGATTTCACGGTATCACAGCGCGCCCCGCCCGTGCGGCTCAGCCGAGCTGCGCGGCGAGGGCGCTGCCGGCGGCCTCGATGGCCGCGGGCAGGCCGGCCGCGTTGGGGCCTCCGGCCTGGGCCAGGTCCGGCCGGCCCCCGCCGCGGCCGCCGACATGTGAGGCGAGGGCGGCGATGAGGTTGCCCGCGTGCACCTTGCCGGCGAGGTCCTTGGTGACGGCGACCAGCAGCGAGGCCTTGCCGTCCTTTTCGGCGCCGAGGACGATCACGCCGGAGCCGAGCCGATCGCGCAGGGTGTCGGCGGCCTCGCGCAGGGCCTTGGGGTCGGCGACGGCGACGACCTTGGCGAGCAGCTTGACGCCGGCGACGTCGGCGACGGTGTCGGAGCTCCCGCCCCCGCCGACGGCGAGCTTGCGCTGCAATTCGGCGATCTCGCGCTCGCGCTTCTGCGCGCTGGCCTGCAGGCGGCCGAGCTTCTCGAGCACGTCGCTGGGCCCGCTGGCGTGGAGCTCGCTGGCGGCCCGGTCGAGGATCTGCACGGTCTGCTGCAGGTGCTGCAGCGCGTTCATGCCGGTGACGGCCTCGATCCGGCGCACGCCCTGGGCGATGCCGACCTCGCTGACGATGGCGAACAGGCCGATGTCGCCGGCGCGGTGGACGTGGGTGCCGCCGCACAGCTCGACGCTGTCGCTGCCGATCCGGACCACCCGCACCTGCTCGCCGTACTTGGCCTCGAACAGGCCGATCGCGCCGGCGCTCTTGGCGTCGCCGGGGCTCATCTCGCGCGTGTCGGTGTCGGCGTTGGCGAGCGTCATCTCGTTGACGATGCGCTCGATCTGCTGCCGCTGCTCGGGCGTGATCGGGCGCGGGTGCGAGAAGTCGAAGCGCAGCCGGTCGGGCGCGACCAGCGAGCCCTTCTGCGCCACGTGGGTGCCGAGCACCGCGCGCAGGGCGTGGTGCAGCAGGTGGGTCGCGCTGTGGTTGCGCCGGATCGCGGCCCGGCGCGCGGCGTCGACCGTCAGGGTGACGAGGCGGCCGACCTCGAGCGTGCCGCGGGTGACCTTGCCGCGGTGGACGTGCAGGTCGCCGGTCGGCTTGAGGGTGTCGACGATCTCGACGCGCACGCCGTCGCCCTCGGCGATGCCGGTGTCGCCGACCTGGCCGCCGCTCTCGCCGTAGAACGGGGTCGCGTCGGTGATGAACTCGACCTCGTCACCCTCGTGCGCGGCGGTCTGCTCGACGCCGTTCACCGCCAGCGCGAGCACGCTGCCGCGGGTGCTGAGCTCGGTGTAGCCGGTGAAGGTCGCCTGCCCCGCGAACCGCTCCTTGAAGCGGAAGTAGAGGTTGTCGATCGCCTTGTCGCCGCCGCCGAGGTTGGCGGCCGCGGCGCCGGCCGCCTGGCGCGCCTGGACCTCCTGCTTGACGGCCTCCTCGTCGAGCGTAAGGCCCTTCTCGCGGCTCAAGATCCCGGTGAGGTCGATCGGCAGGCCGTAGGTGTCGTAGAGCTCGGCGGCGACGCCGAGCGGGAACGCGGTCTCGCCGGCGGGCAGCTCGGCGACGGCGCCCTCGAACAGCCGCAGGCCGCGCTTGAGCGTGCGGCGGAAGCTCTCCTCCTCGCCGCGCACGACCTCGTCGATCGTGGCTGCCCTCTCGACCAGGTGCGGATAGGCCTCGCCGAACTCCTCGACGACCTTCTTGCACACCTCGTGGAAGAACAGGTTCTCGAGCCCGACCTTCTCGCCGAAGCGGATCGCCCGGCGCATGATCCGGCGCAGCACGTAGGGCCGGGTGTCGCGATCGGGGAACACGCCGTCGGCGATCAGGAAGGCGGTCGCGCGCGCGTGGTCGGCGATCACGCGGAACGGCGCCTCGCCGGCCCCGAGGTCGTGCGCCGGCGCGCCCGCGAGCCGCTTGGCGAGGTCGACCAGCGGGGTCAAGAGCGAGGTGCGGTAGTTGCTGCCGACGCCCTCGAGCACCGAGGCCAGCCGCTCGAGGCCGGCGCCGGTGTCGATGCTCGGCTTCGGCAGCGGCACGAGCCGGCCGTCGTCGAACTTCTCGTACTGCATGAACACGAGGTTCCACAGCTCGGTGTAGCGGGTGTCCTCGTGGGCCGGGCCGCGGCCGGCGAGCCCGGCGTCCGGCGGGGCCTTGTCGCCGTGGAAGATGTGGATCTCCGAGCACGGCCCGCACGGACCGGTCGGCCCCATGGCCCAGAAGTTCTCCTTGGCCGGGAAGCGGTAGATCCTGTCCTTCGGGACATACGCGGTCCACAGCTCGTAGGCCTCGTCGTCGGCCGGGGCCGACTCGCCCTCGCCGCTGAAGACGCTGACGACCAGGCGATCGGCCGGGATGCCGAGATCCTCGGTCAAGAACTCCCAGCCCCAGCGGATCGCGTCCTGCTTGAAGTAGTCGCCGAACGAGAAGTTGCCGAGCATCTCGAACAGCGTGTGGTGCCGCTCGGTGAAGCCGACGTTGTCGAGGTCGTTGTGCTTGCCGCCGGCCCGCAGGCACCGCTGCACGGTGACCGCCCGCTTGTAGGGCCGCGGGTCGCGCCCGAGGAAGGTGTCCTTGAACTGCACCATCCCGGCGTTGGTGAACAGCAGCGTCGGATCGTTGGCCGGCACCAGCGACGACGACGGCACGACGGCGTGGTCGCGGGCGGCGAAGTAATTGAGGAATCGGCTGCGGATCTCGTGAGCGCGAATGGGCCGCTGCATGGGCGGGGGAGAATAATCGATCCGCGCGGCCACGAGCCCCCGCGCGCAGGACCCTCACCGCGTGCGATTTCGCGCGCGCATCGCGCACGTCGCAGGCACGCGATCGCGCCCCGATCCGGCCCGCCGGCTGGCTCGCCGGGAGCGGCGGGCGCATGAGGCATGTCCTTCCGCGGAATCTGGCCGGCATGGCGTCTCTCCTCGAGATCCAGCCGCCCGAGCCGCCCCGCCCGCGCCGGCCCGCCAAGCGCCGCGGGCCCAAGCGGCCCATCAGCGACGCCGAGGCGATCGACCGCGAGTTCGTGGCCATCCGGCGCGACCTCGCCGGCATCTACGAGAGCTACGCCGACCGCCTGCCATCGCGGTGGCTCGTGCGCGAAGTTGCGCGTGAATTTCGGCGCGCTAGCCTCCGGCGCGTGAATTCGGAAGAGCTCGCCGTCCCCGCAGAAACCGGACCTCGCCGCGCCCTCGATCGCGAGCTCTCGGGGCGCTCGTCGAGCTCCATCCTCGCGAGGATGCGCGGCTCGAGCCCGTTGCCCTCGCCCGAACAGCTCGCCGCCCATCCGTCCGAAGGCCGGGAGCTGATCGATCGCACGGCGCAGGCCACTCGCCGAACTCAGTCGAACTGCAGCAGCTTGATCTTCAGGTAGCGGCCCTCGATGAAGGCCGGGGGGACCGGGAAGTCGGGCGGGAGGCCGCACTCGCCGACCAGGCGGGCGGCGCGGCCGGCGGCGTGGACGCCCTCGCCGACGGCCAGCAGGAACTCCTCCTCGCCGAGGCGCACGGCGTTGCTGATCGCCAGCACGTGGCCGCCGGGGCTGACGACCCCGCTGACGGCCCGCATCAGCTCGCCGTAGTCCTTGAGCGCGCTGAAGGTGCTGCCCTTGACGTTGCTGAACGGGGGCGGGTCGACGATCACGAGGTCCCACACCCGGCCGCGCTGGCGGAACTTCTCGAGCAGGGCGAACGCGTCGCCGGTGATCGCCTCGATCGCCTCGGGGTCCATCTTGGAGGCGCTGAGGTTCTGCCGGCAGCGCGCGTGGCTGCGGGCCGCGGCGTCGACGTGGGTGACCGAGCGCGCGCCGCCGCGGAGGGCCCGCAGGCCGAACGCGCCGGTGAAGCTGAACAGGTTGCACACGCTGCGATCGCGCGACCACGCCTCGAACAGGCGCCGGCCCTCGCGGAGGTCGAGGAACAGGCCGGGCGAGACCGGGGCTGTCACATCGACCAGGAACTTGAGGCCATCCTCGTCGACCTCGAGCTCCGGCGGCGCGGCCTTGCCGGCCAGGTGGAACGCGGGCGGCCGGCGCTCGTCGGGGGTGACGCCGCGGACGCGGTCCTGCATGTAGATGCCGGCGGGCTTGAATTCCTGCTCGAGGATCGGCACCAGCGCGTCGAGGTAGGACTCGGCGATCTTCGCGTACTTGTAGACGAGCAAGTAGTTGCCGAGGCGGTCGACGGCGAGGCCGGGGAAGCCGTCGGCCTCGTTGTGGATGAGGCGGCACGCCTCGGGCGGCACGGTCGCGCCGCGACGGCGCACGGAGGCCCGCACGCGCGCGAGCATCTCGGCCTCGTTCCACTCGAACTCGGGCGCGAGGCTCAGCATGCGGATCGCGATCGCGCCCTCGGGCTCGTGGAGGCCGTGGCCGATCAGGTAGCCGTCGAGGTCCATGACCGGGATGACGGCGCCCTCGGGCAGCGCGAGCGGCCGCAGCACGGCGTTGCGGAACACCCACGGGTGACCGGCGCGCAGCAAGCGGGCCACCTCGTGCGGCACCTTGACGTGCGGGCCGCGGACCGCGGGCCGCGGATGACCGCCCTGGGTCCGCCGCCGCGGCGCCGCCTCGCCCCCGGCAGCGCCGCCACCGCCGCCGCGTCGCTGCGGCCGCGAGGGTTCGGCGGGGCGAGTGGCGGGACGAGTGCGCTGCGGTCGGCCGTCGGTGGGTGGCATGGCGGCCGCGGAGAATAGGCGATAGCGCCGCGACGTGGCGAAAAAATCAGGTCGCCTGGCCATGGAGCCGGCGGCGCCGCTGCGGGCGGACAGCAGTCCATGGGCCCGAGGCCGTGGCGCAAAGGACAGGCGCGAGGGGCCGCGAAAGTTTCCTCGCTTGGCGGGCCGGGCGGCGGGCTGTAGGCTTTTGCGCCCTGGGCCGCGCCCGCCGGCGCCGGCCAGGCCCGCATGGCAGACCGACTCGGCGAACTCCTGGTCCATCGCGACCTGATCTCGCTGCCGCAGCTCCAGCGGGCGCAGTCGGAGCAGCGCGCGTTCGGCAAGCGGCTGACCACGATCCTGCTGCGGCTCGGCTTCATCAGCGAGCGCCAGCTGGCCGGCTTCCTCGCCGAGCACTTCAAGGTCCCCTACTTCGACTTCGCCACCCACGAGATCGATCCGGCGGTCATCCGCACGGTCGACAAGTCGCTCGCGGTGCGCCACCTCGCGGTCCCGGTCCAGCGCGCCGGGTCGAAGCTCATCGTCGCGATGGCCGACCCCAACAACATGCTGGCGATCGACGACCTCAAGTTCCACACCAGCCTGAACATCGACGCGGTGGTCAGCCTCGAGCCGGCGATCGAGGCGGCGATCGCCCGCTACTACGACAAGGTCGACCTGGCCGCCCCGTACGGCGAGGTCCTCGGCGGGCTCGGGCTCGAGCCCGCCGTGAGCCTGCCGGAGCGCGAGCGGCCGCCGCCGCAGCTGTCGGAGCCGGAGCAGACGATGGCCGGGCGGCTGTGCGAGGCGATCCTGCGCAACGCGCTGGCGAAGGGCGCGTCGGACATCCACATCGAGCCGTACGAGAAGGGCATGCGGGTCCGCTACCGCATCGACGGCGCGCTCTACCACGAGATGGACCCGCCGCTCGGCTACGGGGCGTCGCTGATCGGCAAGTTCAAGCAGCAGGCCGGGCTCGACGTCGGCGACCGCCGCCAGCCGCTCGAGGGGCGCCTGCGCTTCAAGGCCGGCAAGGAGCGCGAGGTCGCGTTCCACGTCGTCACCCTGCCGACGGTGTTCGGCGAGGCGCTGCGCCTGCGCCTGCTCGACCGCGCGGCGCTGCCGGCCGACCTCGCGCGGCTCGGCATCGACGGCGAACCACTGCGACAGGTGCGGGCGGCCCTGCACCGCGCGCACGGCCTCGTGCTGGTCGCCGGCCTCGCGGGCGCCGGCCGCTCGACCACGCTGTGCACCGCGCTCGGCGAGCTCACCGCCGACAGCGTGCGGATCGCCACCGTCGAGGACCCGGTCGAGTACCACTTGCAGGGCGTCTCGCAGGTCCAGGTCCACCCCGAACTCGGCCCCGCGGCCGCCGTGCGCGCGGTGCTGCGGCAGGACCCCGACATCGTCATGGTCAGCGAGCTGCGCGACTTCGAGACCGCCGAGCTGTGCGCCAAGGCTGCCGCCGGCGGTCGGCGCGTGCTCGCGGCCCTGTCGGCCGGCGACGCCGCGGCGGCGCTGATCCAGCTCGTCTACCTCGGCGTCGAGCCGCACGTGATCGCCTCGGCGGCTTCGCTGGTGATCGCCCAGCGGCTGGTGCGACGGCTGTGTCCCGAGTGCGCCGAGCCCGACCCGAGCTGCAGCGTGCAGCGACTGGTCGACGCCGGGGTCCCGCCGGCGCTCGCGCGCGACGGCTCGCCCCGGCGCGCCCGCGGCTGCAAGGCCTGCCACGGGGGCTTCCGCGGGCGCACGGCGATCTTCGAGGTCATGCCGATCGGCGAGTCGCTGCGCGAGCGGATCATGGACGGCGCCGGCGCCCTCGAGCTGCGGGCCGAGGCGGTGCGGCTCGGCATGCGCCCGCTGCGGCAGGCCGGGCTCTTGCGCGTGGTCGACGGCACGACGTCGCTCGACGAGATCCTGCGCGCGACCACCGACTGACCCGAGGGACAGGTATGCCGCTGTTCGTGTGGGAGGCTCGCACCAGCGCCGGAGAGATCCGCGGCGGCGAGCTGGCCGGCGTCGACGAGGTCCAGGTGATCGAGGCGCTGCGCCGCCGCGGCCTGCGAGTCACCCGCGTCGACCGCAGCGCCCGCCGCGGCGCGCCCCGCCTGGCCGAAGCCCCGGCGGAGGCCCTGCTGCCGGCCCTGCGGCAATTCCTGACCTTGAGGACAGCCGGGGTCGGGGCCGCGGAGGCGCTCGAGCTCGGGGCCCGCAGCAGCCGCGGCGCGGTCGCCCGGGCGCTGCACGCGGCCCAGCTCGCGGTCGAGTCGGGCGCGGGCGTCGGCGAGGCGTTCGCCCAGCACGCGGCCACCTTCGGCGCGCTCGCGGCCCGGTCGCTGGGCGAGGCCGACGCGCGCGGCCTGTTCGACGCCACGCTGGCCGCGCTGATCGAGCTGCTGGCCAAGGCCGACGCGGCGCGGCTCGCCGTGCGCGCGGCGGCGGTCCGCACGGTCGCCGCCGTCGCGGTGCTGCTCGGCGGGGCCGCGGCGCTGTCGTTGGTGCTGGTCCCGGCCGTCGGCGGCCTCTACCGCCGCCTCGACCTGCTGCCGACCGGCGCGGCGGCGGACGTCCTGGCGGTCGCGCCGTGGCTGTCTCTCGGGACAGGTCTCTTCGCGGCCGCCGTCGTCGTCGCCGCGGCGCTGCTCGCCGCGTTCCCGTCGCTGCGAGCCGGCGCGCTCGGCCTCACCGCCGGGCTGGCCGAGGCGCTGCGGCGCCTGGCGCTGGCCCGCTTCGCCCGCGCGCTCGCGCTGCTGGCGACGGCCGAGGCGCCGCGGCAGGTCGCGCTGGAGCTGGCGGGGTGGGAGGCCGGCGACCGCGAGCTGGCGGAGGCGGCCCAGCGGGCCCGGGCGGGCGTGGCTCAGGGCGGCGAGCTCGGGGCGGCGCTGGCCGAGGCCGGGCTGCCGGCCGGGTTCGCGCGCGCGGTCCTGGCGGCCGACCGCGGCGGCGAGCTGGCCGCGACGCTGCGCCGGCTCGCGGAGGCGGAGGAGGACGCGGCCCTGCAGTGGCTGTCTCGAAGGACAGGTCAGGTCGCCCTGGTCTGCTACGCCGCGTCTGCCACCCTGGCCGTGACCGCCGCGCTGGCGCTGGCCGCCCCGCTGCTGCGCCAGGGCTGACGCGCGCGCGAGGACCCGCTCCGCCGCGTGTCCGTGGCCGCTCGCCCATCGTCGACACGGCGAGGGCGTCCCGCTGTCCGGTCCTCACGCCGCGCCCACCGCCGCGCCCGCGCCGGGCGGCGGCGACGAGGCCGGTGGAACGCTCGTCGGACGCTTTACGCGACGAAGGGACATGCCCCGACGGACATGTCCCTTTTGTCCTGTCCCTCGGGACCTGACCCTTATTTAGAAGGTGAAGACCGGGCCGACGTTGAGGTCGAGGAGGAGGCTGGTGGTGCGGGGGAACCACACGCCGACCTGGAGCTCGCCGAACAGGCCGAAGTGCTTGGCGGCCTGCCAGTGGAAGCCGAACACGCCGCCGAGCATGCCGCCGCCGATCCGGACGGTGTCGATGCGCTGCGACTTGTCGGCGTTGGCGGTGACCGCCGCGGCCTGCTGGATCGCCCCCGTGCTGGCCATCGAGCCCGGCTCGGAGCAGTTGTATTGGTACGGCCACACGGCGGTGCACCCGCCGCCGCCCTCGTACGCGGCCTCCTTGTCGTCGGGCACGCTGTTGCCGTTGCGGTCGTTGGCGAAGCCCATCGGGACGCGGAGGCGGGTGAAGCCGCCGCCGAGGAAGCCGCCGACGAACAGGCGGAACTTCTTCTCGTCGGAGCCGAGGAAGTACTTGATCTTGAGGCCGCCGGCCATCGTGATGCCCGGCTTGCTGCGGATGCCCTCGGGGTTGAGGTTCGTGACGTCGTTGACGTACGAGTCGGGCAGCGAGGCCTTTGGGTCGTCGCGGTAGACCTTGGAGCCGGTGACGGCCTGGATGCGGAGGAAGCCGGACAGCACCAGCTTCTTGCCGATCCGGCCGCCGATCTCCGGGGCGATGTGGAACGGCGCCGAGGCCATGCCGGTGCTGACCTTGTGGTGGGCCGAGCACTCGCCGGCGTTGTAGGCCATGGCGAGCTGTTCGACGCTGTAGGGCGCGCCGTAGGCCATCACCGTCGGGCCCATCTGCGTCTGGTACTGGATCGGGTCGCCGGGCAGGTCGCCGGTGCCGCTGCTCCAGCGTGCCAGCGCGCAGGCGAACTCCTTGAGGCCGTAGTTGAAGTTGCCGGCCGGGGTGTACTGGCTGTAGGTCTGGTCGGCCACGCCGCGGGCGATGCCGACGCCGGTGCCGAGGCCGATGTTGATGAAGATCTTCGGCAGCGAGTGCTTCGGCGGCGGCGGCTTCTCCGGCTCCTTCGGCTTCGGCTCCTCCTTGACGCACTTGACCTCCGCCACCAGCGGGTTGTCCTGCGCGCCCTTGTTGCCGAGCGCCTTGTTGGCGCCGTCGTAGACGTAGACGAAGTACTCGACCGGCTTGTCGCCGTGCTCCGAGGCCAGCACGGAGGCGGTGGCGATGTTGCCGAAGGCGTCCATCGTCACCGACTTGAACTCGCCGGAGTCGCCGACGTTGCGCCAGTACAGGCCGACCTGGCCGCCGTCGGGGATGCCGGAGGTGAGGACCTCGAACTTGAGGTCCTGGCCGCAGCCGTCGATCGACGGCGAGGTGTGGCGGATCGACTCGCTGGGCGCGGACGCGCCGGAGTCCTTGCGGGCCTTGTCGAGCAGCTTCTGCAGGTCGGGCGAGCGCAGCTCGGTCGGCAGGGCGACGTTGTAGTCGGCCTTGACGGCGTCGACGAACGCCGCGGTGGTCTCGTTCTTGTTGCCGGAGTTCGAGAAGATGATGACCGCCCGCAGCATCCGCAGCGGCGCGGTGGCCGGGTCGTCGGCGGCGGTGCCGGCGAGCGCCTGGTCGAGGGCCGCGAGCGCCGGGTCGAGCTCGAGGTTGTTGTACTGCCCGAGCGCCTTGTTGTAGGCGGCCTTGAGATCGTCGCGCGAGTCGGCGAGGGCTGTCCCGGAGGACAGGATCACCGCCAACGACAGGGCGGCGGACAGCAGGCCCGCAGGGCGGCGCGGGTCGACGAGTCGACGGGGACGGACGAGGGTCTGCGTTCGCACAGGATCTCGGGCTCCTTCTAGCCGAACGCCGGCTCGGAGCCGGCGTTGGGTGTCCAGGGGCTTCGGCGCGCGGCGCCGATCACTGGATGGTCTTCTTGCAGTCCTTGAGGTTGAACTCCACGCGGCGGTTGTTGGCGCGGCCCTCGTTGGTCTTGTTGCTGTCGATCGGCTTCTCTTCGCCCCAGCCGATCGGCTCGAGGCGGGCGGTGTCGATGCCGGCCTTGACCAGGTAGTCGCGCACGCTGTTGACGCGCTTCTGCGACAGGGTCTTGTTGTACTTGTCGGAGCCCTTGCTGTCGGTGTGGCCCTCGATGAAGATCTTGATGTCCGGCGCGGCGTTGAGCGTGTCCTTGACCTCGTCGAGCACCTTGAAGCTCTTCGGGTCGATGTCCCACTTGTTGAACTTGAAGTAGATCTTGTCGCTCAGCTTGATCTGGCAGTTGTCGATCTTCAGCACGTCCGGGCAGCCGTCGGTGTCCTCGACGCCGTCGTAGTCCTCCGGCAGGTTGCGGCAGTCGACCTCGACGCCGTTCTCGGTCTTCTTGTCCTTGTTGACCCAGTTGTAGGTGCCGTCGGCGTTGCGCACGAGCTCGGCCGCGTCGAGGATCTTGTCCTTGTCGTTGTCGACGTCGGGGCAGCCGTCCTCGTCCTCGAAGCTGTCGAAGTCCTCGGGGTCGTTCGGGCACTTGTCGCTGACGTCGAGCAGCGTGTCGCGGTCGTTGTCCGGGTCGGGGCAGCCGTCCTCGTCCTCGAACTGGTCGACGTCCTCCGGCTCGTTGCGGCAGTCGACCTCGCGGCCGTTCTCCGTCTTCTTGTCGTTGGTCGACCAGGTGTACGACTTGCGGACCTCGTCCTTCGTCAGCTTGTCGGCGTCGAGGACCCCGTCCTTGTCGTTGTCCTTGTCGGGGCAGCCGTCGTCGTCCTCGAAGCTGTCGAAGTCCTCCGGGTCGTCCGGGCACTTGTCGGCGATGTCGTCGTAGCCGTCCCAGTCGCGGTCGTTGGCGCCGACCGGCGGCCGGCTGACCACGTTCGGGTCCTTGCAGCGGACCGGGTCGGTCTTCTTGCGCGCGAGCTGGGTGTACAGCTCGGCCTTCTCGGCGTGGTCCTTGCCGCGGTAGTACTCGCCCATCGCCAGCGCGTCGCGCGAGAAGCGGATGTTCGCCTCGGCGATGGCCGTCTCCTTGGGCGCGCAGCCGATCGACTTCGAGCCGTCGGCGATCGCGCCCTGCAGCACCGTGTCGGTGCCCTGGACCTTGCCGAGCAGGCGCTCGCCGAGACACCCGAGCCCGACGAACGAGCTCGCCACCGTGGCGACGACACAAACAGTAAGGCGGTTCACTTGCCACCTCCGACCGACACGCCGGCCTTGACCTCGCCCTTGGCGCCGCCCGCCCCCGTCGAGCCGCTCGCCGTGCCGTCACCGGCCGCCTTGCCGTCGGTCGGCGTGCCGGCCGGCACCTCGTCGGGGGTCGCCACGCCCTCGGCGCGCTGGTCCATCTGCCCCTTGCGCCGCATCTCGGCCTTCTTCTTCGCCTCTTCGGCGAGCTGCTTGGCGCGCTCGCCGTAGTCGAACGAGCGCTCGTACTCGCTGTAGCCCATCAAGATCTTCGACTGCTCCAGGTAGGTCACCGAGCCCCAGTACTCATAGGGGGCGTTCTCCTCGGCGCCGGCCGCCTCGGCGTCCGCCACCGCCCGGGTCGACTCCTTGGCCACCTTCTTGAGGTACCCAAAGGGTCCACAGCCCGCGGTACACGCGGCCGCGACGACGATGGGGATCAGCTTGACGAATCGCGTTGTTCGCAGCACCAGAAGGCTCCCTGGTTCGAGATCGTGGCAGGCGTCGGTTTGGAGGGGGTCGTAGGGTCCGGCCCCGGGCCCGAGGGGGCCATAAAGGAGCCGGGGTCTGCCCGGGCGGGCGCGGCGACTGCCGAAATCGCGGCGACGATACCAGGGGCCGGCGCAAAGGGTCAACAAGCCGACCTCCGCCGTCAGGCCCCGACAGCGCCGCCCTGCACGCTACTTCTGTAGGCGATTTCGGTGGTGCGGCCGCGGCGGCCGAGTCCCTGCACGCCGTGGGGAAAAGCCCTCCTGGCTGGCCCGGTCGCTCCTGGTTCTGCTGGGCGCTGACGGGTACGCTGCGAGCCGATGTCGTCACGCCGCCAGCGGCCGCTCTCCGCGCGCCCGGCCGCCCGCCTCGCCCCCGGGATCGCGCTCGCAACGGGCCTCGCCTGCACCCGCGTCAGCGACACGCCGCGCTTCGAGCCGATCTCCGAGCGGCTCGAGATCCTCGAGACGATCCCCGGCCCGATGGCGGAGGACGTGCCTCCCGGGGCCCAGATCGACTTCTGCTTCTCCGGCACCCTCGACCCGCGCGCCCTCGACGACCTCGACGCCTCCCTGCGCTCCGGCCTCGTCACCTTCGACACCCAGCTCGACCTGCAGTTGTTCGCCTGGCGCCCGCCGGGCGAGAGCAGCGGCACCGCCGAGGCCCCGTGGTGCCCCGGCAGCGTGGTGTCCCTCCGCGCCAAGGAGCCGCTGGTCCCCGGCGTGCTCCACCGCGTCCGCCTGGCCCCCTCGGCGGTCGGCTGGGCCGGCGAACAGCTCGACGTCACCACCCCCGGGTGGGTCGCCGACGACGGCGGCCCCCTCTTCATCCTGCAGTTCTACGTCCGCGAGCCCGATGACGACGACAAGACCGACCCGCCCGAGCCGGCGCCGACGCTGACCGACCTGTTCGCGCCCGGGCAGGTGTTCTCGGCCAACAACCCCGCCTGCAGCTGCCACCGCGACCCCGACGACCTGGCCTACGAGCGCCTCGACCTGTCGTCGCCGCAGGACGCGTTCGCCGGCCTGGTCCTGCCGACCCGCCGGCAGTCGACCGGCTTCCCGATGGTCGTCCCCCGCCGCCCCTCGGAGAGCTTCCTCGTGCAGGTGCTCCTGCGCGACGACGACGGCCAGGCCTTGCACGGCGTCCGCGGCGACCCGATGCCCCCCGACGCCCCGCTGCCCTACCCGGAGATGCTGGCCATCGTCCGCTGGATCGAGGGCGGCGCGCTGCCCTGACGCGTCGAGCCACAACGCCGAGCGCACGCCGGCCCGTGACGCCCGGGCACCGACCCCAGCCGTGCCCGCGCCAGGGCTCACGACTGGGCCCCGCTTCATCGGCCGGCGCAGGACGAGCGCCCCGCGTCGACCGGGCCCAGGCGGGGCGACTCGTCGCCGCCCTCCATACCAACTGCGCAGGAGCGCCTCCCGTCGCGTGCTCGCGGATCGCTCGGCACGGCCCAGCTCGCTCCGCGCCAGGGAGCCGCTCAGGGCGCCTCGCCGCCCGGGTACTCGGGCTGCTCGAGCTCCCGCAGCCTCGTCAGCATGGCTCGCTCGCCACGAACAGCTCGCTCGGCGCCGCGAGCCGCTCAGGGCGCCTTGCCGCCCGGGTACTCGGGCTGCTCGAGCTCCCGCAGCGTCGTCAGCATGCCCTGCAGCCGCTTGGCCCGCTCGCGCGCCCGCTCGCGCGTCCGCTCGAAGTCGAGGTCCTTGAGGCCGAGCGCCGAGGCCTTGTCGTACAGCGCGAGCGCCTCTTCCTGGCCTTTGAGACAGCTTTGGATCTGGTCGCCCGAGATCACGTTCTGCCCGATCTGCGGATCGAAGACCAGCTTGCACGGGCCGCGCTCGGCCTCGCCTTCGGCCTTCATGCCTTGCGTGTACACCTCGCGGGGAGACTCCCCGCAGGCGAATACGAGGACCAACCAGAGCCCGAGCGACAGCCGCGGCATGCTCCAACCCTACACCTTCTCGCGGCTGAAGCGAGCGACGACAAGCCCGGCCCCCCGGCGCGCCTGTAGCGTGACGGCGAGCCGCCTCTCTGGCGAAAGGTCGTCCGGGCGCCCGCCGAGGCGAGCTGCGACGCGCGAAGGAGTCGACCCCTCGCGTTCCCGACAAGCCCGGCCGCTCCGAATCCACGGAGCGGAGCTCCAGGAGAAAGTCGTCGGTTCGAGCGAGTCCCCCACACGACCCTTCCGTCGCCCGCCGAGCAGCCCTGCCCGGCCCGCGTCCCACCCCGCACCGGCGAGCGTTCGTCCTCGCGCCCGCCAGCCGTTCGCGCCCCGATCGCCCGCCGACCCCGTCCCGGCCCCGTCGCGCGTGAGCCAAGCCCCGCGCCGCCCGCGCTCCGCGCCCCCGCGCGCGTGCTAGCTTCGCCGCCGGTCGCCATGCGCCTCCTGCGGCAGCCCACGCCCCTTCCCCCCGGCACGGCAGCGTGCATCGGCGCCTTCGACGGCCTCCACCTCGGCCACCAGGCGCTCCTGCGCCGCGCGGCCGTCCTGGCGCCCCGCGTCGCCCTCGTCACCTTCGACCCGCACCCGGCCGAGGTCCTCGCCCCCGAGCGCGCCCCGCTGCGGCTGCAGACCCTGGCCCAGCGCGCCCGCGTCGCCGCGGCTCTCGGCGTCGACAGCCTGGTCGTCCTCCCGTTCACCCGCGCCCTCGCCGACACCAGCCCCGACGCCTTCGTCGAGCGCCTCCTGCTCGCGGGCTTGCAGCCCGCCGCCGTCGTCGTCGGCCCCGACTTCCGCTTCGGCTCCGGCCGTGCCGGCGGCCCCGACGACCTGCGCCGCGTGCTCGACCCGGCCGGCGTCCGCGTCGAGGTCGTCGCCGAGGTCAGCCTGCCCTCCGACCCTGCCCAGGCCAAGCTCGGCAGCTCGGGGATCCGGCGCGCCGTCGCGCGCGGCGACTTGCCCGCGGCCGCGGCCATGCTCGGCCGCGCCTACAGCGTCGAGGGCCTGGTCGTCTCCGGGGCCCGGCGCGGCCGCGGCCTCGGCTTCCCGACCGCCAACGTCGCCGTCCGCAACCCGCTGCTGCCCCCGCCGGGCGTCTACGCCGGCGCGCTCGCGCTCGTCACCCCCGACCCCGACGCCGGCACGATCTGGCCCGCCGTCATGAACCTGGGTCAAAACCCGACCTTCGGCGACGGCGGGGCCCAGACCCTCGAAGTTCACGCGCTCGACGTCGACCTCGGCCAGTCGCTCTACGACCGCCCGGTCGAGGTCGCCTTCGCCGCCCGCCTGCGCCCGGAGGAGCGGTTCCCCTCCGCCTCCGCTCTGGTCGCGCAGATCGCCCGCGACATCGAGGTCGCGCGCCCGCTCCTCACCCCGGCCTGGCTGGCCCACGCGGTCCTCGGCGCCGCCTCGACCTGGGACGACGACCATGTCTGACGCGCCCGCCCTCGTCAGCGCCACGCTGGCCCAGCTGTACATGCAGCAGGACCACCTCGAGCAGGCCCGCCGCGTCGTCGCCCGCGTGCTGGCGGCCGATCCGCTGCACGGCCACGCCCTCGCGCTCGCCGACCGCCTGGCCCAGCGCTCGCGCGCGCGCCTCTACGCCGCCTTCCAGCCCGGCCGCGGCGTCGTCGTCCGCTGGCACGACGCCCCGCCGGACCCCGCGCTGCACCTGATCCTCGCCGTCTTCCGCGCCGTCCCGGCCCTGCCCGGCCGCACGAGCACCTGGATCACCTCGACCCGCTGCCGCGCCGAGGCCGGCGAGCACACCTTCCCGATCGCCGGCGGTCCGCGCCCCAGCCCCGCCAGCGCCAGCCTGTGCCTGGCCCGCCTCGCCGCCGACGGCCTGCAGGTCCTCGCCGTCCACGAAGCGATCTCCTGGCCCCCGCCTCCGGGCCCGTAGCCTGCCCTGCGGGGGTGGCGGCGCGCCCAACGTTCGCGCCCGGCCGCCCCCGTACGCGCCCGCGGACGCGCGCGCGCCGGGGTGCCTGTGCTAGTGTCCGCCCGCTCATGTTCCGCGGAGCCATCACCGCCCTGATCACTCCCATGCGGCGCACCGCCGGCGGCGCGTCCGAGCTCGACGAGCCCGCCCTGGTCGCCCTCGTGGAGGCGCAGATCGCCGCGGGGATCCACGGCCTCGTGCCGTGCGGGACCACCGGCGAGGCGCCCACCCTGAGCGCCGCCGAGCACGTCCGCGTGGTCGAGCTGACCGTCAAGACCGCGCGGCGGCGCGTCCCCGTGCTCGCGGGCGCGGGCGCCAACGACACCGCGCACGCCATCGAGCTGGCCCGGGCCTGCAAGGCGGCCGGGGCCGACGGCACGCTGCAGGTCACTCCTTACTACAACAAGCCGACCCAGGCCGGCCTCGTCGCCCACTTCCGCGCCATCGCCGAGGCCAGCGGGCTACCGGTGGTGGTCTACAACGTGCCCGGGCGGACCGGCTGCGATCTCCTGCCCGAGACCGTCGCCGCGCTGGCCGACGACCCGAAGATCGTCGGCATCAAGGAGGCCACCGGCGACCTCAACCGGGCCGCGCGGCTGCGCGAGCTGCTGGCGAAGCGCCGCGACTTCGCCCTGCTCTCGGGCGACGACTTCACCGTCTTCCCGTTCCTCGCGCTCGGCGGCCACGGCGTCATCTCGGTCACCTCCAACGTCGCCCCGCAGTGGGTCGCCGGGCTGTGCGACGCCGCCGCGGCCGGCCGCTGGGACGAGGCCCGCGCGCTGCACGACCGCCACTACCCGCTGGCCCGGGCCCTGTTCAGCCAGCCCAACCCGATCCCGGTCAAGGCCGCGATGGCCCTGCAGGGCCGCTGCAGCGACGACCTCCGCCTCCCGCTCGTCCCGCTCGACCGCCCCGCCCGCGAGGGTCTGGCCGACACCTTGCGCACCCTCGGTCTCCTGTCTTAAAAGACAGGTCCCAAAGGCCAGCCGCCACCACCATGACGACCGAACGCCTCGTCCCCATCAGCATCGTCGGCGCCCGCGGGCGCATGGGCAAGACTCTCATCCGCGAGATCGTGCTCAGCGACTCCATGATCCTCGAGGCCGCGGTCGACCGCGAGGGCGGCGCCGGGCTCGGGCAGGACGCCGGGCGGCTCGCCGGGCTGCACGACATCGGCGTGACCGTGGTGGACGAGCTCCGGCCGCGGCGCAACAGCGTCGTCGTCGACTTCTCGCTGGCCCACGCGACCGACGCCAACATCCGCCGCTGCGTCGAGGCCGGCGTGCCGCTGGTGCTCGGCACCACCGGCCTGCAGAAGTCCACCCGCGAGCTGCTGCGCACCGCCTCGCGCGAGATCGCCATCGTCAGCGCCGCCAACTTCAGCGTCGGCGTCACCCTGCTGACCCGGATCGCCGGCCTCGTCGCCGGCTCGCTCGGCGAGAGCTGGGACGCCGAGCTGCTCGAGATCCACCACAGCCACAAGCGCGACGCCCCCTCGGGGACGGCCCTGCGGATCGCCAAGGCCGTGGCCAAGGCCACCGGCCGCGACCTCGAGGGCGTCATGCGCACCGACCGGGCCGGGGAGCACGCCCGCCCGCGCGAGCGCGGCGAGATCGGCGTCGCGGCGGTCCGCGGCGGCGACTCGATCGGCGAGCACACCCTCATGTTCCTCGCCGAGGGCGAGCGGCTCGAGCTGACCCACCGCGCCTTCGACCGGGCGATCTTCGCCCGCGGGGCCCTGCGGGCGGCCCGGTGGGTCGCCAGCAGGGCGCCTGGCCTCTACACCATGGCCGACGTCATCGGCCTCGGCGACCTCGGCTGATGCGCGAGCGCTTCGACCTCGAGCTGGTGCGGCGCAGCGACACCGCCGGCGGGGAGACCGCGACCTTCGCCGTCGGCGTCCCCGCCGACCTGCTCTATTTCGCGGGCCACTTCCCGGGCGAGCCGCTCTTGCCCGGGGTGGCCCAGCTGGTGGCTCTGGTGCTCGACCGGGTGCGGGCGCTGTGGCCCGAGCTCGGCGAGCCGACGCGGATCGGCAGGCTCAAATTCAAGCAGCCGATCGCCCCTGGCGACGCGCTGGAGCTCACCGTCGAGCTCGAGCGCGGGGAGGAGGCGCCGCGGGTCCACTTCCAGATCGATCGGGAAGGTCAGGCCTGCACGGTCGGGGTCATGACCTTTGCCACGGCGGCCGAGTCGCAGGGTTGAGCGCCGGCGCCGTCCATCGGCTATGTCATCACCTCCCGGAGGACTTGTGGAAGCAGTTCGAACCGTCGACGTCGCCGTGCTGGGCGGCGGCCTCGCAGGCAATCTGATCGCCCGTCAACTCCGTCGCCAGGTCCCCGGCCTGTCGGTCGCGCTGTTCGAGAAGAGCACGCAGGGCTCCTTCAAGGTCGGCGAGTCTTCGGTGGAGATCGCCGGCAACTACCTCACCCGGCGGCTCGGCCTCACCTCGTACCTCTACCAGCACCAGCTGCCCAAGAACGGCCTCCGCTTCTTCTTCGACACCCCCGAGAAGAACGCCGACCTGTTCGACATGACCGAGCTCGGCAGCCGCCACCTGCTGCGCCTGCCCTCGTTCCAGCTCGACCGGGCCCGCCTCGAGAACGACCTCTTGCGCATGAACCGGGACGCCGGCGTCGACGTCCACCTCGGCGCCAAGGCCCACGACCTCGCCCTCTCCCCGAGCGCCGAGGACGGGCCCGGGATGCACGAGTTCACCGTCACCGAGGGCGAGCAGCAGACCCGGTGGCGCTGCAAGTGGCTGATCGACGCCAGCGGCCGCGCCAGCCTGGTCGCCCGCGACCAGGACCTGCGCGTCCCGACCGACCTGCCGATCAGCGCCGTGTGGGGCCGGTTCCGCGGCCACGCCGACATGGACGACATGGGCCCGCCCGAGTGGCGCGGTCGCGTGCAGAACACCGCGCGCTTCCTCAGCACCAATCACTTCTGCTACCCGGGCTATTGGATCTGGTTCATCCCGCTCGGCCAGGAGGTCATGAGCGTCGGCTGGGTCGGCGAGAAGGCCCAGTTCAGCGACGCCTGGCGCAAGCCCGAGGGCTTCCTCGAGTTCCTCAAGGGCCACCGCGCCGTGTGGGACCTGCTGCGCGGCGGCCAGGCCGAGCTGATCGACATCCTCTCGTACAAGCAGCTCGCCTACGGCACCAAGCGGTTCTTCCGCGGCGAAGATCGGTGGTTCCTCCTCGGCGAGGCCGCCGCCTTCACCGACCCCTTCTACAGCCCGGGCAGCGACTTCATCGCCATCGAGAGCGACTTCATCGTCGACACGATCGCCCGCGACGCCGCCGGCGAGAGCCGCGCCGACATCCGCGAGCGCTCCGACGCCTACGACGAGTTCATGCAGTTCCGGTTCGCCGCCACCGTGCTGCTGTACCGCGACCTCTACTCGGTGCTCGGCAGCTACGAGCTGCTCAAGCTCAAGTGGGACTTCGACATCGCCTGCTACTACAACTTGTGGGCGGCGCCGTTCTTCACCGACCAGCACCTCGACCTGCGCTACTTGAAGGGCGAGCTGCGGCGCAAGGAGTTCGTGCTCCAGGGGCTCGAGAACTTCGCCCGCTTCTTCAAGCAGATCGAGCGCGAGATGCACGCGCGCGGCGGGTACTACCGCAAGAACCTCGGTCACTTCTGCTATCAGCTCGACCTGGTCGACTTCGTGGACGACATGTTCGCGCCGCGGCCGCGGCGGCAGGTGATGCGCACCACAGAGGCGATCTTCAACGGCACCCGCGACCGCGGCCTCGCCATCTTGCAGGATCTGGGGGTCGTGCCGCAGCGAGAGGCCCCCACCCTGCCCCTGTACGAGTTCATGCTCCAAGAACCCCTCGCCTGAGCCGCCGAGCCCGGGCCCCCCCGGGGAGCGCCTTTACCTCCCCGGGCCCTGCAAGTACCATTCGCCGAACGACCCCCAGCATGACGCGCGCGGAAATCTACAATCGGATCGTCGGGATCCTGGTCAAGAGCTTCGAGCTCGACCCGAACGACATCCGCCCCGAATCCCGGCTCTTCGAGGACCTCGACCTCGACAGCATCGACGCCATCGACATGTTCGTCGAGCTCCACGAGGTCACCGGCCGCCGGATCGACGTCCAGGTCGCGCGGAAGATCCGCACCGTCGAGGACATCGTCAACCTCGTCGAGTCCGAGCTCCGCAGCGCCAGCGTGCCGCCGACCCAGGAGTGACGGGCCCGTGGCCTTCCCGCCGCTCGACGAGATCTTGCCGCATCGCCCGCCGATGCTGCTGCTCGACGCGCTCACGGCGGCGGAGGTCGAGTCGGTGACCTGCCGCGCGACGGTGCGAGCGGGCGCGCCGTTCGTCGAGGGCGGGCGGGTCTCCTCGCTGATCGCCGTCGAGTACTTCGCCCAGGCGGTCGCCGCCCTGTTCGCCTACAAGGCCCGCAGCGGCGGCGGCGGGCCGTTCCGCGGCCTCTTGCTCGGCGCCCGCGACGTCGAGCTCGCCGTGTCGCACCTGCGCGTCGGCGACGTCGTCGACGTCCACTGCCGCGAGCAGTGGGCCAGCGGTCCGGTCGCGCAGTACCAGTGCGTCCTGTCGCGCGGCGACGAGCGGCTGGCCACCGGCGCCGTCACCGTCCTGCGCGGGGACCCGGCCGAGTTCGCGGCCGCCTCGCCGGCCACGACGGCCGGCAGCAACCTGTCCTCCGGGACATCCGGCGGCGACCTGTCCCCCGGGACACCCGGCAGCCCTCGCCTCGACCGCCTCGTCATGGGGGGGGAGTCCGCGTCATGAACCCGCGTCGCGTCGTCATCACCGGCGTCGGCATCGCCTGTCCGATCGGCCACAATTTCTCCGAGGTCGGCGCCTCGCTGCGCAGCGGCCGGCACGGCATCGTCGCCATGCCCGAGTGGGACCGCGTCGGCGAGATGCGGACGCGCCTGGCCGGCGTCGTCAGCGGCCTCGAGCTCGAGCGCCGCTGGAACCGCAAGAAGGTCCGCACCATGGGCCGCGTCGCCCTGCTGGCCGCCTACAGCGCCGAGCAGGCGCTGGCCGACGCGAAGCTCGACGAGGAGACCCTCGGCTCGGGCGTCACCGGCCTGTCGTTCGGCTCCAACTCGGGCTCGTCCGAGGCGCTGGCGGAGTTCTGCACCACCCTGCTCACGACGATGAGCATGAAGGGCCTGCAGTCGACCAGCTACCTCAAGTTCATGCCGCACACCTGCGCCGCCAACCTGGCCCAGTTCTTCGGCATCCGCGGGCGCGTGGTCCCGGTGACCTCGGCCTGCGCGAGCGGAGCCCAGGCGATCGGCACCGCCTACGAGGCGGTCAAGTACGGCCTGCAGGACGTGATGATCGCCGGCGGCGCCGACGAGATGCACTACACGACCGCGGTCACCTTCGACCTGATGTTCGCCACCTCGACGAACTACAACGCGCGCCCCGACCTCAGCCCGCGGCCGTTCGACGCCAAGCGCGACGGCCTGGTCGTCGGCGAGGGCGCCGCGACCGTGGTGCTCGAGTCGTACGAGCGCGCGCGCGAGCGCGGGGCGACGATCTACGCCGAGGTCCTCGGCTACGGCACCAACTGCGACGGCCTCCACATCACCGCCCCGTCCGAACAGGGCATGCGCGAGGCGATGCACCGCTCGCTGCGCGACGCCGGCCTCGCCCCCGACCGCGTCGACTACGTCAATGCCCACGGCACCGCCACCGACATCGGCGACGTCGCCGAGAGCAACGCCACCCGCGAGGTGTTCGGCCGCCCCGTCGCCGTGTCCTCGACCAAGAGCTACACCGGCCACACCATGGGCGCCTGCGGGCCGATCGAGGCCGCCTTCTCGATCGCCATGCTGCGCGAGGGCTTCCTCGCGCCGACGCGCAACCTCGTCGAGGTCGACCCCCGCTGCGCCGACCTCGACTACGTCCGTGAGGTCCGTGACGTCCGCCCCGCCGTCATCATGAGCAACAACTTCGCGTTCGGCGGCGTCAACACGAGCCTCATCCTCGGCCGGGTCGACTAACCGGCCGCGGGCCACATCCGGCGAGGCGCGCCTTTGCCCCTCGCCCCCTCCCCCGGCCCATCAGGCAGTCCCTTCGCGTGCCCAAGTTCCTGCGCATCCCCCTGACCGGCTTCGCGTTCGTCGGCTTCTTCTCGTTCGGCTGCATCGCCGGCTGGCTGGGCCTGCCGATCCTGGCGATGTGGCCCGGCAGCCCGGAGGTCAAGCGGCGACGGATCGAGCGCATCATCTGCGCGATCTACCGCGGCTTCATCGGCTTCCTCCACCTGGTCCGGCTGATCGAATACACCCGCCCGGAGCTGCCGCCCGACTTCCCGCGCTCCGGCGGCTACGTGCTGATCGCCAACCACCCGTCGCTGATCGACACGCTGCTGCTGATGGGCCTGACCCCCGGGCTGTCCTCGGTGGTCAAACCGCACTGGTACAGCTCGTGGATGCTGCGGGTGCTGATGCGCTACGCCAACCACATCCCCGGGGCCGACCGCACGGCGGCGCTGACGGACGGCTCTTCGGACATGTCGCAAGATGCAGGCTCGGACGGCGACATGCCGGCGGTGGTCGACCGCATGGTGGCGCACCTGCAGGCCGGCCACGCGCTGGTGATCTTCCCGGAGGCGTCGCGCTCGTGGGAGCGCAAGATGCGTCGCTTCCGCCGCGGGGCGGTCGAGGCGGCGGTGCGCGCAGGAGTGCCGATCGTGCCGGCGTTCATCTCGGTGAACCCGCCGATGCTGATGAAGCACCAGCCGTGGCACGAGGTGCCCGACCGCCGCGGGGCCTTCCGCGTCGAGTTCTTCCCGGTCATCGAGACGGCCGGCCGCGAGATCGATCCGCGCCAGCTCAACCGCGAGCTGCGGGCGATGTACGACGGGCGCTTCGCGGAGATGCTGCGCGAGCGCGACGCGACGGCGCTGGCGGCGGCGCCGGTGGCTCAATTACCGCAGACCTGAGCCTGATTCGTGCCGGGGTGATTCCTGGCAGAGATTCGTGGGTGGGTCTGTCGCTTCGCGCAGATTGAAAGCCGTCGCCTCGCGCAGATTCGGGGCCGTCGCTTCGCGGAGTTTCGGGGCTTTCGCCTCGTGCAGCTTCGGGGTGGTCGCTTCGCGCAGATTGAGGGTTGTCGCTCCGCATAATGCCGACTGCGCCTCGCGGGGGTCCGGGGAAGGGCCGGCCGCGAGTTGACCGGCAGGACGAGCGCTCGTTCCTCGCACTCATCCCACCTCTAATTCGCGGCCGGCCCTTCCCCGGACCCCTGGCACGGCTGCAGCCGTGAGAGGCCGACCACCGTCCCCGGCTCCGCTGGACAAATGTCTTTGGGGCAGATCGTCGGGCGCCTGTTCGACGGCCAGGACTGGCCGCCGAACAGACGCCTTCTCTCGTCATTGACGGCGTGTCCTTCCCGCTCGACGAGCCTCGCTCGCGTGTTCGACGGCCAGGGCTGGCCGCCGATCAGACGCCTCCTCTCGTCATCTACGGCGTGTCTTCCGCTCGACGAGCTTCGCTCGCCGGCGACGACCGCGTGACACCCTCATGTCCGACGTTGTTCGACGGTCAGAACGGGTCTCCGAACAGCCCCCTTCTCTCGCCATTCACGGCGCGTCCTTCCGCTCGACGAGCTTCGCTCGCCTGTTCGACGGTCAGTGCTGGCCGCCGAACAGCGGCCTTCACGCGCCATTCACGGCGCGTCCTTCCCACGACGAGCCTCGCTCACCTCTTCCGCGGCCGGGGCTGGCCGCAGAGCCGACGCTTTCGTCAATCACCGCATATACTTATTGTCGTCGAGCTTCGCTCGCCTGCTCCGCGACCAGGTCTGGCCTCGAATCGCTGGCGGAAAAAAATCACCGCATGTCCTTCCCGCGAAGTGCGTCGCTCACCCGCTCGGCCGCCACGGCCGCCCGCGGGCGTAACCTCTTTCGCATCAGTTCGGCGTGTCTCTCCGCGCGACGAATTGGCGACGCGCCTGCTCGCCGCGCCGCCCGGCGGCTCGCTGCCCCGCCGCTCGCTTCGCCGAGCCGTCTGTACGGCAGCAGGCCCTCGCGGCCGTCCGCCCGGACGTCGCGCTCGCGCATGGGTAGGCTTCACTTCGTCCTCGCGCGGAGGAGGCTCATGCGAGCGCGAGCGTTACTTCTGCGGCTCGGCCGTTCGCTGTCTCCGACCGGCGGCGAGGATGCGTCGTTCGTCGCCGCCGTCGCGTCCGGTTGATTGCGATCGCGCTCATGTCATAGTGGGCTGCGTATGAGAGCGACATTCATCAGCCTCGCATTCGTCTTCCTCTCCGTCGGATGCTCGACCGCAGCGCCGAGGCAAGCGCTGAACTCCTCGATCGACTCGGTGAAGACCGCGGAGAAGCTCGGCGCGGCGCAGGTGCCGGAGGCGGCGAAGGCCCTCGAAGCCGCCAAGCACGAGGTCGCCTGGGCCCGGGCGCTGCTCGTCAACAGGAAGCACGAGCGGGCCCGACTCATGGCCGAGCGGGCCGAGAGCGACGCGGCGCTGGCGATCGCGCTCGTCCGGGCGCACGAGGCCCGACGAGCGGCCCAACAGGCAGCGACCCAGGGCGCGGCGGCGCCGAACCCCTGATCCGAGCGGAGGTCATCGTGTCACAAAGATCGCTCATTCTCATCGCGGCGCTGCTCGTCCCGAACGCCTGCGCCAAGCAGATCCCGCAAGAGCTCCGCGTGGCCCGCGCGTCGTATGAGCGAGCGGCCGCCGATCCGTCGACCCGGCAGGAGACCCCGGCGGAGCTCGACGAAGCGCGCCGGTCGCTGACCCGCGCCGAGCGCTCGTACGTCGTCGAGGGCGACACTCCGAAGACGCGCGACCGCGCCTACATCGCCACGCGGAAGGCGGAGCTCGCCATGGTAATGGCCCGCGCCGCCGATCAGGTCGAGGCCGCCCGGAACGCGGAGCTGTGGCGAGCCCGCGAGGCCCTCGCGGCCGAGCAGGCGGAGAACGCCGCCAACGCGTCCCGGCTGGCGACCGAGCAGGAGCTGCGAGCCGAGGCCGAACGGCGCGCAGCGATGGCGATCACCGCCCTGGCCGAGATCGCCGCGGTCCGCAACGAGGCGCGCGGGACCGTCGTCACCCTCTCCGGGAGCGTCCTGTTCGCCAGCGGCAAGTCCGAATTGCTGCCCTCGGCGACCTCGCGCCTCACCCAGGTCGCCGAGGCCCTGGTCGCCGCCGATCCCGGCGCGACCTTCGTCGTCGAGGGGTACACCGATTCGAAGGGGAGCGCGGCCTTCAACGAGAAGCTCTCGGAGGCGCGCGCGCAGGCGGTCCGCGACTTCCTGGTCGCTCACGGGGTCCCGGCCGAGCGCATCGAGGCCCGCGGCCTCGGCGAGTCCCAGCCGGTCGCCACCAATGCCACCGCCGAGGGCCGAGCCAACAATCGACGCGTCGAGATCATCATTCAACCTCCGCGGTGATGCTCGCGTCACGTCGGCACGGTCGCCGAACGATCGATTCACTCGATGCCACGGGGGCGAGGCGGCGAGCGAGCGCCATGCGTCGGCCGCCTGCCCGGAGACTTTGTCATGGTCGGATTTTGGCTCGTCATCCTTCTTGCGATCGCGCTCCTCGCCACGCTGCCGGCGTATCAGCACAGCCGGAGCTGGGGCTACTACCCGAGCGGGATCATCGGCCTCATGCTGCTCGTCCTGATCTCCTTGATGTGGTTCGGGCTGATCGCCTTCTCCTGGCCCTGGGCCGCCCCTCCCAGCCGGCCCTGACCGTGGCCCCTCCAGCGCCGCCGACCGCGCGGAGCGCACGAGCGGCCGCGTGTAATTGGCGCGTCCTCGCCCGCCGCGTGAACCCGGCATCTTCGCCTGCTACGCTGAGCGCGTCGTGCCTCGCTTATCTCTGGTGGCAGCGTTCTTCCTCGGTTTGTTCGTCGGTGTCGTGCCGGTCGGCGACTCGCGCGCCGGCAGCTGCCAGAAGCCGGGAGACTGCCCCAGCGGCTTCACCTGCGCCCAGGGCTCGTGCGTCGCCGATCAGCTGCGCTGCGTGTTCGCCTGCCAGGGCCGCGACGTCCAGGGCGAGTGCGTCACCTATGGCCAGGACTTCTGCGCCCCCGACGCGGTGTGCGCCAAGGACTGCGCCGTCCGCAGCACCTACGGCGACTGTCACACCTGGGGCGCCGACGCCTGCGGCGAGGCCTACGCGTGCGCCGTGCGGTGCAAGGAGCGCAGCACCGACGGCATCTGCCTCGCCTACGACCGCGACGCCTGCGGCACCCGCTACAAGTGCGCCAAGCACTGCATCCAGCGGGCCCAGAACGGCACCTGCATGGCCTACGGCCCCGACGCGTGCGGCCCCAGCATGGCCTGCACCCAGCGCTGCCTGACGCGCTCGACCCACGGCGACTGCACCATGTGGGGCCAGGACGTCTGCGGCCCCTCGGTCGCCTGCGCCCGCCGCTGCATCTCGCGCGACGGCGGCGGCACCTGCCTCGGCTGGGGCGGCGACGTGTGCGGCGAAGGAGCCGTGTGCATCAAACACTGCAACAGCCGCGGCAGCTTCGGCGCCTGCTTCGGCTTCGGCCCCGACCAGTGCGAAGCCGGCGGCTGACCCGCCCGCTTCGGCCTCGGCCCCGACCAGCGCAACGCCACCCGCTGACCCGGCCCAGCGCCGCCGCCCGCTTCGGCCTCGGCCCCGCCCAGCGCAACGCCATTCGCTGACCCGGCCCAGAGCCGCCGCCCGCTTCGGCCTCGGCCCCGACCAGCGCAACGCCACCCGCTGACCCGGCCCAGCGCCGCCGCCCGCTTCGGCCTCGGCGGTCTTGAGGACACCCATCCCATCGAAGGCGAATTCCTCCGCGAAGAGTGACGGGCCGAAAGGACGCGAGATAGCGGCTGTTCGGCGGCCAGCCTGGCCGTCGAACAGCCGCCCCGCAAGCGCGGCCCGTCGGCACGCCCGCATCGGAGCCGGGGGTGGCGCGGCGGCCTCTCACGGCTGCAGCCGTGCCAGGGGGTCCGGGGCAGGGCTGGCCGCGAATTAGAGGCGGGATGGGTGCGAGGAACGAGCGACCATCCCGCCGGTTAACTCGCGGCCGGCCCTGCCCCGGACCCCCCCGCGAGGCGCAGGCGGCAATATGCGAAGCGACTCACCAACTCCCGCGAGAACATGCCCCCGAGGACATACTCCCGAGGACATGTTCCCAAAAACATGCCCCCGAGAGCATGCCCGAAAGTTTAAACGCTCCACATCGACTCGACGCGCGCCTTGACCTTGCGCCGGGCGTCCCCGAACCCCGGCAGCTTGGCGAGCGGCTTGAGCGACGGGCAGCGGTCGATCCACTCGACGTCGATGAGCACCGAGTCGGCCGCCTTCTGAAAATACACCAGCGCGTCCTCATAGAACCCGCGGGCGCAGTAGATCTCGACCGCGAGCTGGCAGATCAGCGAGTAGAGGCGCGGGCTGACCCCGTCGGCGACGATGCTGAGGACGTACGCGTCGAGCTCGGCCTTCGACAGCTCGCCGAGCAGGCCCCGGGCGTAGCCGACCGAGAACTTGGCGAAGCCGACCAACGCCTCGTCGCGGAGCGAATCGAGCACATCGCGGACGCGGTCGAGGTCGCCGTACCAGCCGGCCACGCGCAGGCGGATCTGCGTCGTCGGGTTGCGGTAGCGGGCGTCGGCCTCGATGCGCTTGAGGATCTCCTCGTACTCGACCAGCTCGCCGCGCAGCGCGTGGACGCGGGCGACGTCGAACAGGCCGACGAACAGGCGCGGCTCGAGGTCGACCGCCAGGCGGGCGCGCGACACGCCCTCGCGGGTGTTGCCGGCCTCGACCTGCAGCTGTGCCAGGTACTGGTGCGCGTGCGCGTAGGTCGGCGCGATCTCCAGCGCCTTGACCAGCGCCTGCACCGCGTCGCGCCACTCGCCGGTCTGCACCGCCAGCATCGCCTTCGCCAGGTGGGTCTCGGCCAGATCGCTGGCGTCGGCCAGCGCGCGGGCCAGCGCGTCACGGGCCTCGGCGGCCCAGTCGCGGTCGACCGGCGCCTCGGAGAACGCCGGCAAAAACCACGCGCGCATGCAGGCGATCGCGTAGCTGGCCAGCGCCGGGCGGAACCCGGGCGCCAGCTGCATGCACGCCTCGAGCAGCTCGATCGCCCCGTCCTCGCCGAGGATGTGCAGGCTGGTGATCTTCCGTCGCGCGCGCAGGTACAGCGCCACCGCCTCCGCGGGCGCGTCGCCGCGGGCGGCGACGGTGTTGAGCTCGACGCGGAGCGCCTCGGCGATCCGCTTGCTCATGCGGTCCTGCATCTCGAACACGTCTTCGATGCGGCTCTCGAACCGGTCGCTCCACAGCTGCGTGCCGGTGGCGACCTCGACCAGGCGGGCGAGCACGCGGATCTGCGTCGGCGAGCACTGCACCGTCGCGTCGACCACCGCGTCGACCCCGAGGTTGGTGCCGATCGCCCGTGGGTCGCGGTTGTCGCGGTACTGCGCGGTCGCCCCGCTGCCGAGCACCCGCAGCCCGCGGGTCCGCGACAGCACGTCGATCAGCTCGTCGCTGAGCGCGTCGCCGAGGTAGCTCTGGTCCGGCGGGCCTTGATAGCGGAACGGCAGCACCGCCAGCGCCCGCTCGGTCGACGGCACCGGCGCCAGCGAGCGCATCGCCGACGTCGGCAGCATCGAGCGGCCCACGCCGGTCCCGCCGCCGGGCGGCCCGCCCGACGTCGAGCCCAGGCGCCCGCTGGCCAGCGTCGACGGGGCCGGGGCCGTCGTCGCGCTCGGCGTCAACGCTCCCCCGGTCGAGATGATCGTCGTCGCCTCGCGGTGGGCCGCCGCCGCCATCGCCGCCAGCAGCGGCGCCCCGGCCTGCGGCGCCGCCGACTCGCCGACGCTGACCAGCCACGCCCGCAGCCGCTCCGCCACCGCCGCCGCCGTGGCCGGCCGACCACCTGGCTCTTGGGACATGCACTCAAGGACCAATTCGGCCAGCGCCGGCGGCAGGTCGGGCCGCACCGTCCGCGGGTCGGGCGGCGGCTCGGTCAGGCGCGCCAGCGCGACCGTCAGCGGCGACACCGGCCCCGACGCGCGCCCGTCGCCGGCGAACGGCAGCGCCCCGGTCAGCATCTCGAACAGCATCAGACCGACCGCGTAGACATCGGTGCGGGTGTCGACCGGCTTGCCGGCGACCTGCTCGGGCGACATGTAGAGCGGCGTCCCGACCAGCCCCTGCGTGCGCCCGCCCTCGTCGGTCAGCGCGCGGGCGATGCCGAAGTCGGTCAGCACCACCCGCCCGGTGTTCTCGATCAGGATGTTGGCCGGCTTGAGGTCGCGGTGGACCACCCCGGCCGCGTGGGCCGCCGCCAGCCCCTCGCACACCGCCAGCATCACCCGCGCGGTGCGGGCCGGCTCCAAGGCCAGGCGCCGCCGCTCGCCCTCCTCGCGCACGCGCAGCACGTCCTGCAGCGTCGTGCCCTCGATGAACTCCATCGTGATGAAGTGCGTCCCGCCGGCCTCGCCCATGTCGTGGGTGCGCGCGACGTTGGGGTGGGTGATCCGGCGCGCCAGGCGGACCTCGCGGCGGAACCACTCGAGCTGCTCCGGGGCGCGCGTGATCTCGATGTCGAGCACCTTGAGCGCGACCACGTCGCCGACCATCGCGTCCACGGCGCGGTACACCGCCCCCATCCCACCGCGACCGACCAGCCGCTCGACCCGATAACGCCCGGCGTAGAGCTCGCCCGAGTCCGGGATCGTCCCCGGCGTGGCCGTCGTCGGCGTCGCCGTCACCCCCTCGCCGAGCAAGGTCTTGTCGAGCGGATCGAACTGCTTGACCACCGGCGCGAGCGTAACAGACCCAGGTTCCGCCTGGCACCGCGGCCGCCCGCCGCCGGGCGACGCGCACGCCGGCGAGCCGGAGCCCGGACTCGCGCACCGCGCGCAGCCCCGCCGCGAACCCGGTCTGTCCCTTCAGCCAGCGACCCGCCGCGCACCCCACGCCGCGGCGCCGACCCGAGCCGCCGCGGCGAGGTGCGCGCTCCCGTCCGCGGCCTTCGCCGGCGATCCGCCGCGAGCCCCGGCCGCGCGTCGGGCGGGTCCGGCGGCTGTGCTACGTACGCCGCATGCACGACCCGGAGCTCGCGCTCGCGACCGCCGCCGCCCACGCCGCCGGGGCGGTGCTCCTCCGCCACTTCGAGGGCGTGTTCGAGGTCGAGACCAAATCGTCGCCGATCGACCTCGTCACCTCCGCCGACCGCGCCGCCGAGGCGGTGGTGCTCGAGGCCCTGCGCAGCGTCCATCCTGACCATTCGTTCCTGGCCGAAGAGTCAGGTCTTTCCGGACATGACCCCAAGAACACGGTCCTCCCCGGCCCGGGCGAGCAGCGCTGGGTGATCGACCCGCTCGACGGCACCACCAACTTCGCCCACGGTTTCCCCCACTTCTGCGTCTCGATCGCGCTGTGCGACCAGCACGGCGCCCGGCTCGGCGTGATCCACGACCCGATCCGCGGCGAGACCTTCACCGCCGTGCGCGGCCAGGGCGCGCGGCTCGACCGCAACGCGCGGCCGGGGCGGGCGCTGGCGGTCTCGCAGGCCGGCCGCCTGCAGCAGGCGCTGATCGCCACCGGCTTCTCGTACCAGCGGGCGACCACGCGCGACGACAACCTGGCCGAGTTCTGCCGCGTCGTGCCGCAGGTGTGCTGCGTGCGACGGGCCGGCAGCGCCGCGCTCGACCTCGCCTACGTGGCCGCCGGCCGCCTCGACGGTTATTGGGAGTACCACCTGCAGCCGTGGGACGTCGCCGCCGGCGCGCTGCTCATCCGCGAGGCGGGCGGGCAGATCTGCCGGCTCGACGGCGCGCCGTGGCAGCTCGGCTGCGCCGACGTCGTCGCCGCCGGCCCGACCCTGCTGCCGGTCCTCCTCGCCGAGCTGCGCGCCGCCAAGATCGAGGCGCCATGAGGACGAAGCAGCAGGGCCGCGGCAGCGCGCGCCGGACCCAGCGATTGCTGCTGTGGTGCGCCGCCACCGACCGCACCTTCGAGCGCGCGGTCGCGGGCGACGGCCGGGCGGTGCTCACCGGCAAGTGCATCCACTGCAACGCCCGCCACACCCTCACCGAGGACGGCGCGCCGCTCACCTCCGCCACCATCGAGCACATCGTCCCGCGCGCTCACGGGGGCACCGACGCGCTCACCAACCTGGCGATCGCCTGCGCCCGCTGCAACATCGGCAAGGGCCACCGCCTCGACGACCGCCCGTGGCACGACCCGACCTTGCAGCGCGTCATCGCCACGCTGCAGGAGCGCCGGACCGCCCGCATGCGCCCGCCGCCGGACTGGCTCGACCTGCCGCCGCTCACCGCCGTGCCCGACGGCGAGGCCGACGACGACACGTGAACCGCGACAGCGAGGCCGAGGCCGCGCGAGAACGCGCCTCCGCGCACGGTTGACCTGTCCTTCGGGACACTTGTCTTCTTCCCCGCCGAGCGGTACGCGATCGTGCGCGTGGACGACATCCTCTACGGCTGGCCCTACGTCGCCCTGATCGCCGGCGCGCTCCTCTCGCTCGTGCTCGTCCTGCGGCCGCGGCCGGCCGGCGCCCCGCCGCGGCTGCGCGATCCGTCGTGGCTGCTGCAGATCGGCCTGCCGGTCTACATGCTCCATCAATTCGAGGAGCACGGCCGCGACGTGTTCGGGCGGCCCTACCCGTTCCTCGCCGAGTTTTGCCGGACCCTCGGCCACCCCGACCTCGCCGCCTGCCCGGCCGACCCGGCGTTCCTGTTCGCGGTCAACGTCGGCGCGGTGTGGATCGCCTTCATCTCCGGCGCGGTCGTCGGCCCGCGCAACGCCATGGTCGGGGCGGCGGCGCTCGGGATTCCGCTGGCCAACGCCGTCGTGCATGTGGGCCCCGCCGTCGTCACCCAGCGCTACAACCCGGGCGTCCTCACCTCGGTGGTGCTGCTCGCCCCGCTGGCGCTGATCGGCCTGCGTGGCCTTTGGGCCGCCGGCCTCATCGATCGCACGCGGGTCGTCGCCGTCGTCGCCGTCGGCCTCCTCCTGCACGCCTGCCTGCTCGCGTCGCTGGTCGCCGTCGAGCGCGGCGTCCTCTCGCACGCGGGGCTGCTCGCCTCGCAGGTCGCTCTCGGCTTCGTCCCGCTCCTCGTCGGCCTCGCCCTCGGCAACGCCCGCCGCGCCTGACGCTGGGCCAGCCGGACTGCACCGCCGCCCCGGTCCACGCCGTCCTGCGCATGCCCTCTCGCTCGCGGGAATAACCGCCGCCGCTTCGCGCGTGACACGACCGGCCGCGCGCCGTGAGCCGCGGCGCCGTAGGACTTTCAGAGCATGTCCGAGGGGACATCTCGCCATTGACGCGCGCGTGAGGGCCCGGGCGCGGGCCGCACGCGGCCGGAGGACCCGCCATGACCTCGATGCCACCCAGCCCTGCCGGCCCGCCCGGCCACCTCCCCTCTCAGCGGCGCACGCGGGCCTTGACGCTCGCCGTCGGCCTCGCCGGTCTGTGCGTCCTCGGCCTCGCCGTGTGGCTGCCGCCGCCGGCCGACGCCGGCAGCCAGGCCGTCCGCGGCGCCGGCCTGTTCGCCCTGCTCGCGTTCGGCTTCCTCCTGCTCGGCGCCCTGCTGCGCCGGGTCCAGCTCGGCTGGCACCGCCGCCTGCGCGGCCTTTTGGTCGGCGCCGGCGAGGCCGTGTGGCGCCTCAGCCTGCGCCTGTGGCCGCGCGAGCCGCCCTCCGACGCCCAGGCCCCGCCGATGCGCCTGGGCGAGCGGATCGCCCTCGTCGCCGGCCTCGGCCTCACCGCCCTCGACGTCGTCCTCACCACCTTGCTGCTGCGCGACGTCTTCCCCGAGCCGCCGTACCGCTTCGACCTGTTCGGCCTGCTCTCGCCCGGGGCCGCCGAGTGGTCGTTCTACGTCGCCGTCGCCGCCTTCAAGGCCGTGCTCGAGGTGTGGTTCGGCGTGTTCGACACCATCCGCGGCGGCGGCAGCGTCCTGCGGTGGTTCGTCCTCGGCGGCGCCTCGGCCTTCGACGCCGCTCTGGCCGCCTCGCGCGGGCTCGTGCTCGCCGAGCAGGGCCTGGTCGGCTCCTCGGTCATGGTCAGCAACATCATCTTCATCGGCTTCGGCCTCGCCGTCCCGTGGGTCGCCGCGCACACCGGCGGCCTGCTCGTCGGCGCCATGGACGGCTGGCTGGCCCGGCTCGGCGTGCTGCGCCTGATCTCCGCCCTCCCGCGGCTCGCCGTGCTCGCCCTCGTGTGGCTGGCCGCGATCGCCCTCGGCGCCCCCGCCGTCGCCCTCGTGCTCGCCGTCGGCCTGCTGGTCGGCGTGTGGTCGGCGCTCGACGACGTGATCGCCACGATCCTCGGCCACGACGACGGCGCCCAGGCGCTCGCGCTCCCCGCCGAGGTCGTGCGCGTCGCCGACGAGCCCCCGGCCCCGCCGCACGCCCCGCTGCAGATGTCCGGAAGTGCCCCCTGAGACAGGTCTATGGAAGCACCTGTCCCATGAGCCACCTTCATCCGCCCTCGGCGACGACCTCTCCGCGGCCTGTTGGACCGACGGTGGAGTGTCCCTTGAGACATGTCCCCTAAAACACCTTGGGCCGCCCGCCGGGCCGGTCGTCGACCGTCCCGCGAGGCATGTCCCTCCAAGCACCTGCCTTCCCCGATCGGAGCTGTCCCATGAGCCACCTTCAACCCCTCGCCGCCCTCGGCGGCCTGCTGCTCGGCGGCGCCCTCCTCGGCGGCCTGCTGTGGTGGCAGTCCGGCCTGCAGCCCGCGGCCCCGCGCGACGACTGGCGCCCCCCGTGCGTCGCCCGTTTGGGAAAGACCTACGCCGCGTTCGGCCCGACCCGCGCCCCCGACGACCGCCCTGCCCGCAACCTGCTGTTCGGCGTCGACCGCAGCGGCAGCAACCGCGAGCTGGCCGACGCCCAGCTCGACGCCGCCGTCGCCTACGCCGCCACCCTGGGCCCCGAGTCGGGCGTCGGCGTGCTGCTGATCACCGACCGCAGCGACCGCTCCACCACCCCCGACATGCCCTTCGAGCCAGGTGAGGTCGGCACCCGCTGGACCGCCGCGCCGGTATTGTGCGACGGCTGCAAGCCCGACAGCCTGTTCCAGCAGAAGTGCCTCGAGCAGCTCGAGGTCGCCCAGAGCGCCCGCGTCGGCGAGCTCAACGCCGGCGAGGACGCCCGCCGGACCCGCCTGCAGGAGGAGCGGGCCGTGCGGATCCACGGCTGGCGCGACCGGGTCGCCGGCTACACACCGAAGCCCGGCACCTCGCTGCTGGCCTTCTTCACCAAGCTGGCCGACCTCCCGCCGGTCCGCCGCGAGCCCGAGCGGACCACCGTCGTCGTGATGTCGGACCTCGAGGCCAGCCAGGCCGGCGAGCGCAAGCAGCTCGACCGGTTCGAGCGCGCCTACCGGGCCTCCGGGGCCTGTCCCGAGGCGTCCTGGCTGCCGAAGGGCATCTCCGGCCTCGAGATCGCGCTGGTCCAGAGCGTGCGCGACGGCATCGACGCCGACCTGTGGGCCCGGCGCTGGGACGCCGTGCTCACCTGCGCCGGCGCCCACGTCCGGCGCCACCGCTACAGCGCCGCGGTCCCGCTGCGCCAGCTCCTCGACGAGCCGGCCGGCCCCGCGCTCGCCCTCGCCGACTGAATTTTAAAACATGTCCTGACGGGCATGCCCTTCCGAGCATGCTTTTCAGGGCATGTCCCTTACTTCGCCGGCAGCACCCCGAGCTCGCGCAGCCACGCCAGCATCGACGCCGGCCACGTCGCCATCTGCGGCATCCCGGGCCGCTGGGCCAGGCCGACGCCGTGGCGGCCGTCGTCGTACAGGTGCAGGCGCGACGAGGCCCCGCGGGCGCGGGCCGCCTCGTCGTACAGCTCGCTGTTGTGGAACACCACCTTCGCGTCGCGGCGCGAGTGGACCAGCATCGCCGGCGGCGTGTCGGCCGTGACCCGCTGCTCGAGCGACAGCCCCTGCACCAGCGCCGGCGTCGCCGGCTCCTCGCCGAGCATGCTGCGCTTGCTGCGTTGGTGGGCCCAGCGGTCGTCGAGGGTGATCACCGGATAGACCATGACGATGAAGTCGGGCCGGCAGGACACCTGGGCGAGCGGATCGCTCGCCGCCGGGTCGCCCTGCTTCGGGCACGCGGTGGCGACGAAGCCGGCCAGGTGCCCGCCGGCCGAGAAGCCGACGAAGCCGATCTTGCCGGCGTCGACCCCGAGCTCGCCCGCCTGCGAACGGACCCGCTGGACCGCGCGCTGGCCGTCGGCCAAAAAGTCGCGGTGGTGGTAGCCGTCGCCGCTGACGCGGTAGCGCAGCACCACCGCCACGAACCCCTGCTCGCTCAGCCAGCGGGCCGTCGGGAACGCCTCCGGCCGCAGCCCGCCGGTGTGCGCGTAGCTGCCCCCGGGCGCGACGATCGCCGCCGCCCCGTTCGACTTGCCCGGCGGCGGCAGGTAGTAAAAAAGCTCCGGCCGGTCGGCCTTGGCCGTCCCCTTGGCCCCCGGCGCCCCGTCGGGCCACAGCAGCTCGCGCCGGGCGAAGTCGTGCGGGGTGCAGCCGAGCGCGACCACCAGCCCCAAAGCACATGCCCCGAGGGACATGCCTTCAAACACATGTCTCATTTGCCAGCCTCGGTCTCGATGTGCGCGCAGTACGGCGCGATCTCGGCGCGGAAGGCGGCGGTCCAGGCGCACGGCCGCTTGGTCTCCGGGTCGACGCGGACCACCGTGCGACGACCGGTCGCGTGGTCGATGTCCTCGTCCAGCGGCATCACGCGCAGGCCGAAGGTGAGGCTGGTACGACCGAGCCGCTCGACCCACACGCGCACCCGGACCTGGCCGGTGCCGATCACCGGGCGCTGGTAGTCGAGGGAATTCGCCCGCACCAGGTGGTACTGGTCGGGGTTCGTGTTGAAGTCGAGGACCCCGGCCCAGCCGAGGTGGCGCCAGAACGAGCCGATCGCGTGCTCGAAGAGGAGCAGGTAGCGGGCGTTGTGGAGGATGTGGAAGGCGTCGAGGTCGTCGAAGTAGACCCCGTGGATCGTCTCGTGGAAACGCATGACCGTCCGCGAGCGGTATACCGCAGGCCGGGCTCGGCGCGGACCCCGATCGGGGGCCCCGCCGGCGTGTCCGGACACTCGTTCGCGTGTCCATGCGGCAGCCCTCACACGGCCTGTCGCGGCCGCCGCCGGGGTTGTGAGTTATCGTGATCGCAGCGCCTCGGGATGGACGCCCGTCAACACCACGCCCGCCAGCAATTCACCCGCCTCGCGGCCGCCCCCGATCACGCGCTCGACCTCGGCGAGACGGCGCTGTGGATCGGCGCCGAGGAGGACGGGCCAATCGACGTCGAGGACTACCTGGCCCGGCTCGACGACCTGGCGGCGACCTTGCGCCCGCGGCTCCAGCCCGACCACACCGCGCGCGAGAAGCTCGACCAATTGCTCGCCTACGTGTTCCGCGAGCTCGGCTTCCACGGCAACGAGTCCGACTACTACGACCCCCGCAACAGCTACTTCCACCAGGTGCTCGACCGCCGCTGCGGCCTGCCGATCTCGCTGGCCCTGCTGCTGATCGAGCTGGCGCGGCGGGTCGGCCTGCGGGTCGCCGGGGTCGGCTTCCCGGCCCACTTCCTCGCCGTCGACCTCGACCTGCCGCAGCTCTACATCGACCCGTTCCACGGCGGCCGCCTGCTGACCGAGTACGAGTGCCGGGTGATGCTGCGGCAGAAGACCCAGGGCCGGGTCGAGTTCGACCGCAACCAACTGCGCCCGGTCGGCGGCCGCCAGTTGCTGGTGCGGATGCTGAACAATTTGAAGAGTGTCCACCTGAGCCGCGGCGACCTCGAGCGCGCGCTCGCGGCGAGCGACCGGATCCTCCTGCTCAGCCCCGGCGCCGCCGAGGAGTACCGCGACCGCGGCCTGTGCCAGCTGCAGCGCCGGGCCTACCGCGCCGCCGTCGAGGACCTCAACCACTACCTCAGCCTCGCGCCGATGGCCGACGATCGCCAGCTGATCGCGGCCCGCGCCGCCGAGGCCCGCAACAAGGCCCGCCTGGCCAACTGAAGCTCTCGGCCGATCGCCGCTCACGCCGCCGAGGCACGAGGCCCGCCTGGCCCATCGAACGACTTCAGCGTCGCGGCGATCGCCGCGGCATCGCGCCGGCGTCTCGCCGCCGGGAGCCCGCCTGGCCGATCGACCAGGCGGGCGTTTTGCTGCGGGCTCACACGTCGTGGGCCATCTGCAGCATCTGCGGGATGAAGTGGGCCCGCACCTTGATCATGCTCTCCCACTTGCGCGCCGTCCGGCTCTGCACGCCCTCGTGATCGGGCTTGAGGGCGTTGCTGGTGACGGTGTCGTTCTCGAAGTCGAACAGCTGGGTGGTGCCCTTTTGGCCCTTGAAGGCCGCCTCGTCGGCCTCGGCGTCGGTGCGGGCGGCGGGCGCGGCCCAGGCGGTGGTGGAACAGAGCACGAGCGAGGCGAACACGATGAAGCGCATGCAAATCTCCTGTGGTGAGGGCCAGCAACGCCGGCCCCGGGCCGTCGGTCTACGTGCTATGAGATCGGCGTGCGTCGCGTCATCGCCGTCGTCTTCGCCGTCGCGCTCGGGGCCTGCGCCGAGAAGTTGCCCGAGGCTCACGTCATGCCGCTGGTCGGCGCCGAGCGGAACTTCGGCCGCGAGGTCGCCGAGCTCGGGGTGGTCGACGGCTTCGCCCGCAACCTCGCCGCCGACGCCGTGCTCCTCCGTCCGGAGCCGCAGCCGGCCGCGCAGGCGCTCGCCGGTCCCGCCGGCTTCAGCCTGACCTGGGAGCCCGCGTTCGCCGAGATCGCCGCCTCCGGCGACCTCGGCTACACCACCGGCCCCTATCAGTCGCACCAGCGCGACAGCGGCGAGGTCAAGCACGGCCACTACGTCAGCGTGTGGCGCAAGGAGGGCGAGCGCTGGCGCCTCGTGGTCGACGGCGGCAGCGCGCACCCGCCCCCGCTCAACCTGCCGGACCGCTTCACCCACGCGCCCGCGCGCGAGTACGCCAGCTCGGCCGACCGCGTCGCCGAGCTCAAGAGCCTGCGCGCCGCCGAGGACGCGCTGATCGCCGGCATCGCCGCCGAGGGCGGTCGCGCCCTCCTGACCGCCGCCGCGCCCGACCTGCGCTGGTTCCCCCCCGGCAGCTTCCCCGTCACCGGCGCCAACGCCGTCCAGACCGCCCTGCTGAGCCGCAGCGACGCCTTCACCTACACCCGCCGCGGCGACGGCGTGTCCGCGGCCGGCGACCTCGGCTACGTCTACGGCGAGGCCACGCGCACCGTCAAGCCGAACGCCCCCCCCGAGCGCGGCGGCTACCTCCGGCTGTGGCGCCGCGACGCCGACGGCCGCTGGCAGCTCGCGCTCGACCTGACGATCACCGAGCCGCAGACCCAGGCCGCGCTCGACAACCACGACGCCAAGCACGACGCCCAACACCAGCCCTGAGCCTAGCCGGCATGTCCGCCAGGACATGTCCCCGACTTTATGACCCATTCAACATGTCCGAAGGCACCAGGCCTTTTGGACATGTCCTTACATCTCAGCGGCGCTCGGGCTTGGCCAGGCCGATGAAGCCGGCGACCAGCACCAGCGCCGCGGCGGCGAACGCCACGTAGCCGCCGACCTCGAACTGGACGCCCGCGGGGCGGGTCGTGGCGAAGTAGCACAGGCCGACGCCGATCAGGCCGAACAGCAGGTGGAGCACGCCGAGGCCGCGCGCGAAGCCCTTGCGGCCGACCACCACGCCGAAGAACGACGGCAGGATCGACGGCACGGTGAGCATCAAGCCGAGCCCCATGTTCTTGAAGTCGCCGGCGAAGACGCCCTCGGTGATGGTCATGAGCGACCGGAGCGGGAGGAACAGCGCGACGACGCTGAGGAGGAGCGCGGCGAGGGCGAGCTTCTTGGCCATGGCGCGGCTGATACCACGGAGCCGCGCGCCGGCGATAGTACCATCGAGACGACGGCGAATGAACGCCGTTACGTACTCAGCCGGCCTTGAACTTGAGGTCGAGCTTCAGCAGGACCTCGTCCTTGATCAGGTCGTCGGGCTTGCCGGGGTACTCGATCTTGAAGTCCTTGCGGTTGATCGTGAACTCGGCCTGGCCCTGCGCGCCCTGGGCGTCGACGGTGACCTTGGCGGGGAAGCGAATCGCCTTCTTCTGCCCGTGCAGCTCGAGCTCGCCGCCGATCTCGTGGGTCGCACCGTTGTCGCCGGCCTTCGGCACGAACTCGTTGGCCGAGAACACCGCGGTCGGGAATTTCTCCACATCGAAGAAGTCGGCGCTCTTGAGGTGACCGGTGAGGTCGGCCGCGTCGGAGGTGACCGACTTGGTTTGCACCGTCACCCGCAGCGACTCGATCTTGTCGCCGTGGATCTTGGCCTCGCCCTCGAACTCCTCGAAGCCGCCCTTGTGGTCGCCGGTGAGCTTGGCGCCGACGAACTGGATCGAGCTGCCGGTCTTGTCGAGCTTGAGCGTGCGCGCGGCCGCGGCCGGCGCCTCGGTCTTGGTCTCGGCCTTGGCCTCGACCTTGGCCTCGGGCTTCTTGACGTCCTCGACCTGCGCCTTGGGCTTGCCGTCGATCTCCGACGAGCAGGCGCCGCTCAGCGACGCCGCCAGCGAGAGCGTCAGCAGCGAATAAAACGTTGTACGTGCCATGGTGCGCGGGACCGTAGCACGAGGCCGCCGCGGCCGGCAAACCGCGCGGCCGGGCCGCCGCCGCGGCGATGACTCCTCCGCCGAAAAGCCCGCTGGGTGGGCCCTCACGTCGGACTCAACGCCGCCCGGCCTGGAGCACCAGCGGATGCCCCGACAGCTGATCGAGCTGCTCGACCACCTCGCTGTCCTCGCGGACATATGCGTCGAGGAACGTCGAGATGACCTCGACGAAGAAGTTCCGCAGCGCCTCGCCGGGGGCCGTGGCGCGGTGATCGAGGAACGAGCGCCCGGTGGTCGGATCGTCGGGGTGGCAGAACGCGAAGTGATTGGCCCCCGCGAGCAGGAACATGTGGGCGTCCCCACGCCCGCCCGGCAGCGCCTCGTGGAAGGTGCGCCGCAGCAGGGCGAACGCGTCCGACGGCGACGACCCGTAGCGGTGACTGCTCGCCGCGATCACTCCGTCGCGCTCGCCGCCCAGGAGCAGCAGCGGCACCTCGCCCGGCAGCGGCAGCAGCGAGTGCTCCGGCCAGCCGAGCGCGGTCAGGGCCCCCGCATGGCCCGCGTACGCGAACGCAGCGGCCAGGTTGTTGAAATAGCGCAAGGCCGCGTTCTGCAGCGCTGCGCAGCCGCCGGCGGAGTGGCCGCCGAGGACGACGTGCTCGAGATCGAGCAACCCTGCGAGGACGCCCTCGCACTGCAGCCTGGCCAGCTCGTCGAGCAGCGGCCCGATCGTCGACGAAGTCGGCGCGTGCCCGAAGCTCTCGGGCCCGAGGCGCGAGGCGTCGAGCCCGGGCCCGAGCCCGATCGCGCCGGGCTCGCCGGGCCGCTGCTCGCCGACGTACGAGAACGTCACGAACACGTAACCGCGGTCGGCCAGCGCCTGCGCCAGCCACCGGTAGCTCTCCGGCCCGACGTTGACCCCGGGCAAGAAGATCACGACCGGGAAGGGCCCCGCGTCGGCGTCGGCCTCGACCGCCCCGAGGTCGCGCTCCGCCGGCGTGCCCGTCAGCCGGCCCGGGTAGAACACCCGCGCGTGCAGCGTGTCGTGCGGCGCTCGCAGCCCCGGCAGCCGCACCGCGCGGTGGAGGGCCCGCACGATGCGAGTCATCGCCGCGCCTCCGCGTCACCTGTCCCGAAGTACACCTCGGCTCCCCTCATGTCCTTCGCCTCCTGTGCGGGTCGCCGATAGTATCCTCCGACCCATGGAAAAAGCCGCCCTCCCGCTCGCCGGCCTGCGCGTGCTCGACCTGTCGCGGATCCTCGCCGGGCCCAGCGCCGCCCAGCTGCTCGGGGATCTCGGGGCAGATGTGATCAAGATCGAACATCCTCTCGGGGACGACACGCGCCGCTGGGGCCCGCCCGACTTTGAGGGCAGCGCCGCCTACTATCTGGCCTGCAACCGCAACAAGCGCTCGCGCGTGCTCGACTTCAAGCGCGCGGCCGACCGCGAGGCGCTGCTGAGCCTGCTCGCCGGCGCCGACGTCCTGCTCGAGAACTTCAAGGTCGGCGACCTCGCGCGCCACGGCCTCGACTACGCCGCGCTCGCGCCCCGCTTCCCGCGCCTCGTCTACTGCAGCATCACCGGCTTCGGCCAGACCGGCCCCGACGCCGCCCGCGTCGGCTACGACGCCCTCATCCAGGGCCTCAGCGGGCTCATGAGCATCACCGGCCCCGACGTCGACCGGCCGACCAAGGTCGGCGTCGCCGTCGCCGACCTCGGCACCGGCCTCTACGCGGTGGTCGCCATCCTCGCCGCGCTGCTCGAGCGCAGCCGCAGCGGCCTCGGCCAGCACATCGACCTCGCCCTGCTCGACACCCAGGTCGCCGGCCTCGCCAACGTCGCCATGAATTTCCTGTGCACCGGCGAGGTCCCGCGCCCCCTCGGCAACGCCCACCCGACCATCGTCCCGTACCAGAGCTTCGCCACCGCCGACCGCCCGCTGATGCTCGCGGTCGGCAGCGACCTCCAGTTCGCCAGCCTGTGCGTCGCCCTCGGCGAACCCGCGTGGGCCGTCGACCCCCGCTTCGTCACCAACCCCGCGCGCGTCGCCCACCGAGCCGAGCTGGTCGCGCTGTTGGAGCAACGCCTGTCCCAAAAGACACGTGACGAGTGGCTGCAGATCTTCGCCGCCGCCGCCCCGCAATTCCCGCACGGACCGATCCGCGACCTCGCCGAGGTCGCCGCCGACCCGCAGGTCGCCCACCGCGGCCTGTTCACCGCGATGGACGACGGCCGCACCCCCTGTCTGAAAAATCCGATCGTCTTCTCGCGCACCCCGATCGCGCACTACCGCCGCCCCCCACGCCTCGGCGAGCACCCCGACGCGACCTGGCAAGAAGACCCTGTTTAGAAGAACATGTTTGAATAGACACCCGTAGAGGATCCGCGAGGCCTTGCTCGCCCCTCGCACGCGCATGTCCCCAAGGACATTCTCGCATCGGCCGCGCTCATCGCCCGACCTCGCGCAATCCCAGGTCCACCCGCCTCAGTCGCGCGGCTCCACGCGCACTCCGACGTCCCGGCGAGCATCTCACGAGCCCGCTCACCGCGCCCGCACGCCGAGGCGCGTCAGGCCCTCGCGGTCGACGTAGACCCACTCGGGCCCCTCGTCGTCGAGCCGGGCCCGCCGGATCGCGCTGTCGCTCCTCGTCTCCGACCCGCCGTCGGGCAGCGGCTTGACGTGCAGCGCCAGCTCGCCGGCGCCGCCGCGGCCGAACACCAGCCGGCGCGACCTCCCGGCGACCAGCACCGCCAGCACGTCGGTGGCCCCGTCGCCGTCGACGTCCTCGACCGCCAGCCCGCCGATCGCCGCCTCCGCGGGTCCGAGGCGCTGGTCGCGGCAATCGCCGCGCGGCCCGTCCGCGCCGCCGTGACAGACGCGCAGCGTCGCCCCGCCGTCGTAGCCGGCCGCGGCCACCAGGTCGCCGTGGCCGTCGCCGTCGACATCGCCGGTGGCCAGCGGGCCCGAGCTCCAGCCGATCGGCCACGTGCGCGGCGCGTCGACGAACCCGCCGCGCCCGTCGCCCGGGTACACGTGCGCCCCGCCGCCCCACGACAGCAGCATCGCGTCGAGCCGCCCGTCGCGATCGACGTCCCCGAGCCACGGCCCGATCGCCCCCTCGGCCACGAACGGCCCGCTCCTGCCCGCTCCCAGGCCGTCCGGGCCGCCCGCGTGCGTCACCAGCAGGCCCGCCTGATGCACGTACACCAGGTCCGCGTCGCCGTCGCCGTCGACATCGCCGGCGCGCAGCGGGCCGCTCGCCTCGATCGCAAACGGCAACGCGGCCACCGCATCCCACCGCTCGCCGCGCGCCCGCCGCAGCGCGGTGACGAAGTCGGCCCCCGCGAGCGCCCACAGCAGCTCGTCCGCGCCGTCCCCGTCGACGTCGAGCAGCAACCCCCGCGCGCCCCCGCCCGACCCATCATCTGCCTCATCGAACATGTCGTATCGAACAGGTCCCAAACGACCTGACCGATCGAACCTGCCCAATCCGACATCCCCCCCGCGCCCGAACGCGACCACCTCGTCGCGGCCGTCGCCGTCGACGTCGCCGAGCTGCAGCTCGCCGGCCTGGGCCGCCCGCAGCGCCGTCGCCCGATCGGGGGCCAGCACCGCCTGGGGCCCGCCGCGCAGCACCTGCAGCCCGTCGAGGCCGGAGGCCGCCAGGTCGGGCGCGCCGTCGCCGTCGAAGTCGGCCACCGCCAGCGCGCGCGGGCGATTGCTCGCCGTCGTCGTCCCGCCGCCCACCAGCTGCGGCACCCACGGCAGCGCGTGCCCGAGCTGCACCGTCGCGGACGGCTGCAGAAATTGTTCAGTCAGCGCGATCGCGTCGGTGCGCCCGTCGCCGTCGAGCTCGGCCACCACCACCCCGTCGCAGCGCGCCTGCGACACCTGGACCGCCGGCGCGAACGCGTTCCACGCGCGCCCCGCCGCCATCATCAGTCCGTCCTCGCGGCAGACCAGCAGGTCGGCGATCCCGTCGCGGTCGAAGTCGGCGCGCGTCAGCCCGAGCGTGCGCCCCGCGGGCAGCGTCCCTGCGGCCCACCGCCGGCCCGAGCTGCGGCTCTCGATCACGATCTCCGGCCCCTCGGCCCCCGCCCCGATCCGCAGCAGCTCGTCGCCGACGTGCTCCTTTGAAAATTCGCCGACGATCACGTCCTCGCTGGCCGCGAACTCGAACGACATCGACCTGTCGACCAGCGCGAACGCCTCGTCCGTCAGCTCCAGCGTCAGCAGCCCCGCCCCCGCCTCGTCCGTGTCCGCCCCGGGCGCCGCGCCGAACGCCGCCTGCAGCGCCAGCAGCTCGCTCCGACCGTCGCCGTCGCCGTCGAACGCGACCACCCGCCGCGGGTCGCCCGCGAACGCGAACTCGACCGGCGACTCGAAGCGCTCGCCGACCCCGCGCGCGCTCCACAGCGACCCTGCCCGCGCCTCGTCGGGACGCACGTAGCCGGCCCGGCGCCACGTCACCACGTCGTCGACCCCGTCGCCGTCGAGGTCGGCCAGCGCCAGCGCGGCCGCGTCCTCGGGCCCGGGCGAGCGCACCGGCGCCGCGAAACCGCCCTCCTGCCCGCGCAGCAGCGCGATCTCGCCGCGCGCGCCGCTCGCGACCACCAGATCGGTCCACCCGTCGCGGTCGACGTCGCGCGCCACCAGCGGCCCGGCGAGATCGGCCCCGTCGCGGGCGAACCACGGCGAGAACCCGAACCCCGGCCGCTCGCGCAGCGCCGTCGCGCCCGCGGCCGCGTCGCGGACCACCGCCTCCTCGACGCCATCCCCGTCGACGTCGCCGACCGCCAGCCCGTCCCACACGCCCGCCTTCATCGTCGTCCGCAGCCCGGGCGCCGCCAGCGGCAGCCGCGTCAACGCCGGCTGCAGCGCCGACAGGATCAACAGCTCCTGTCCCTTCGAACCTATCCTCACCACCATGTCCCGAGGGCCTGCCGGCACCGCCCACCGCCGGGTCTCGCGCGCCCCGCCCGCGCCGTCGCCGAGGACCAGCGCCGCCTCGTCGAGCAGGTCGTCGATCAGCGCCAGGTCGAGCGCCCCGTCGCCGTCGAAGTCGGCCGCCAGCGCTTGCCGGGGTCCCGCCCCCGCGTACAGCTCCGCCCCGGCCCGCAGCCCGCCGTCACCTGTCCCGAGGAACAGCCTCGCCGCGCCCTCGCCCGCCAGCGTCACCACCACGTCGAGGCGGCCGTCGCCCGAGAAGTCGCCGGTCGCCAGGGCCGTCGGCCCGTCCCCGGCCGCGATCGGCTCGTCGCCCCGCCACCCCGCTGCCCCGACGCGCAGCACCCGGAGGTCGCCGTCCTGCTCGTCGGCGACCACCAGCTCCGCCCGCCCGTCGCCGTCGAGGTCGGCGCTCGCCAGCGCGATCGGCCGCGGCCCCACCGCCACGCGCTCGCCGCTCCGCAGCTGGCCGCGCCCGGCCCCGCGCAGCAGCGCCACCGCCCCCTCGTCCGCCAGCGGCGCCGCCACGTCGAGCCGCCCGTCGCCGTCGACGTCGGCGATCGCCAGCCCCGCGGGTGCCTGGCCGATCGGCCAGGTCTCGGCCATGCCGGACCACCCCCACGCGATCGTCAGCGTCCCCAGCGCCGGACTGACCGCGATCCACTCGACCGCCCCGTCGCCGTCGAGGTCGCGCACCAGCGCCGGGCCGCCGCCGCTGCCGACCCCGAAGCGCTCGCCGGGCGTCGCGCACACCGGGTCGATCGCACATTGCTCCGAGGACAGCTCACAGCCGGCCGCGAGCATCGCCAGCAGCAGGGCCCGACCGCTCATTCGTCGATCCGCTCCATCACCACCCCGAACCGCACCGGCTCGCTCGCGTCGGTCTCGGCGCGCAGGAAGTAGCGCCCCGCCGCGAGCTCGAGCTCCTGCACCTCGCCGGTGTAGAGTCGCGCCAGCATCGCCCGCTCGCACCCGCCGCAGCTGCCGATCGTCGCGCGCACGGCCGCCGCGTCGCGCAGCTCGACGCGGAAGCGCCCGGCCTCGGCCACCTCGAAGCCGTGGACCGTCCGCACGTGGACGCCGGCCTCGCCGATCGCCGCCGCGTCGTCGCAGTCGAGGGTGAAGTAGCGGGCCAGCCGGTCGCCGTCCCACGCGACCTCGGGGGCCTCGCACTCGAGCAGCTTGAAGCGGTACGCGGAATAGGGGCAGTCCGCGCGCTCGGCCTCGAACGCGGCGACCACGTCCGCGAGCGTCGCCCCGAACACTTCTTTGAACTCGCGGGCCAGCGCCCGGTACGGGTCGGCGTACCAGGTCCGCCGGTAGAACTCGAGGTGCCGCCGCAGCCCGAAGCGGTCGATCAGGTAGCGCGTGAACGCCCCGGCGACGAAGTAGTACTCGCCCGGCAGCCAGGTCGAGCGGTCGCGCAGCGCCGCCAGCACCCGCGGCGCCGGCTCGGCCTCGCCCTCCGCCTCCGGTTCGTCGTCGGTCGGCTTGGCGTCGCGCGTCCCGCCCTCGAACGCCATCGCCAGCCCCTCGACGAAGAACGGGTGCGCCAGCCCGAGGTCGCTCGCCGCCGAGTGGACCAGCTCGTGCTCGTGCGGCATCTCGCTGGCGTAGACCGTGCGGATCACCGCGCACGCCGGCATCCCTCCGCACGGGTTGCGCCGCGCGTAGTGCTCCGGCGTCATCCAGCGGAATTTGATCCAGGGCTCGTCCGCCAGCGGCAGCCCGATCTCCTCGGCGAATCGCTCCACGAAGCGGTCCATGTGCTCGAGCGTCCCCGCGCACATCTGCAGCCCGGCGTCGGCCTCGACCTCGACCTGCCGGCCCCGCGCCTCCTCCGTCTCGAGGCAGCCGAGCAGCAACACCGGACATGTCCATTTCAACATGTTTTTTAGGACATGCCGGAAAGCGCAGCCGCGAACGGGCGGAGCGGACACGTGCGCGAGGACGCGGGGCATCACGACCCCGGCAGGCTACGCCAGCAACCTCGACCGGATCACCAGGCAGATCAAAAAAGCATCAACGGTGATCGCACGGCGGCCCGCCCGCCGGAGTCATACCATCGACGCGTCGCTCGCCGCGCCCGGCCCATGCTGCTCGCAGCGATCCGGGGGCTGTTCGCCGCGAGCCGGCGCCGCTCGCCGCGCCCGCCGAACTCGTGGCAATCGTCGAGCAGCGCCTCCTCGCCGCGCTCGCCTGCCGTTCGCCGCGAGCCGGCGCCGCTCGCCGCGCCGCCGACTCATGCCAATCGTCGAGCGGCGCCTCCTCCCCGCGGGCGCCTGCCGTTCGCATCCGACCGGCGCCGCTCGACGTCCCGCCGAACTCATGCCAATCGTCATGGCGCCTCTTCGCCGCGCTCGCCTGCCGTTCGCCGCGAGCCGGCGCCGCGAGCCGCGCCCGCCGAGCTCACGAACTGCGAGCGCCCGCGTCGCTCGCCGCGCCCGCTCGCCCTGCTCGCGACCCAGCCGCGCCCCGCCCCGAGCGACCCTCCGGAGACACGCCCGACGGCAGCGGCTCACCCCGCGTATTTGAACAGGCAGCGGGTGATCGGCACGCCGATGTCGGCCAGCACATACAGGTAATACGTGCTGCCCGCCTCCAGCGCCGGCGGCGAGCCGTCCTTCGGAAAGCCCTGGCGCGCGCCTTCGGGGAGCTCGCCGTAGCGGACGCTGCGGCTCGGCATCGGCGCGCTGTCCCATGGGACCTCCACGCGCCAGTGTGTCCCTTCGGGCAGGTCGAGGTTCGGCGGCACCCCGGGGTTCGGCGCGTCCGCGGCGAGCACGTACACGTAGCGGGCGCTGCCACCTTCCCACGTGATCGTCCCGTCCGCGGCCACGCCCTCGCCCTCGGCGCACGCCTGCGGCGCGAACAGGTATTGCTGGTAGAACGGCGCCGGGGTCGGGTCGGCGTCGGCGAAGTCGTCGGGCGACAGCCCGCGGTGCTCGAGCTCGGCGGCGAAGAAGGCTCGCATGCGCTCCGGGTCGGTCGTCGGCAGGCCCGTGCTCGCGCGGTCGAAGCCGTTGTTCTGGTCGGCCGGGTAGGCCCCGAGCAGCGACGAATCGAGGAACCCGCCGGCGAACGCCAGGCCGTACGGCGTGAACGTGTGGATCCAATTGCCGGGCGCCTCGAGGTCCCAGATCGCCGCGCCGTCGGGGGTGAGGCTCGTTTGATGGCAGCACACGCACGCGCACGCCGACACCTGCTCGGTGACCCACGCCAGCTCCTCCGCGTAGGCCGGGTCGGACAGGCGCGGGTCCTCGACCTCCGGCTGCGGCGTCGGCTGGGCCGAGTACGGCCGCTGCGTCCGCACCCTATCGCACGACGCGTAGGCCGCGAAGTCGCGCCCCGGCTCGGTGCAGCCGGAGATCATCGACCACGTGCAGACATCGCCGCCCTCGCTTTGCCCGGCCGGCTCGCCCGCGAGCGGCGGCTTGCACTCGAGCACCGGCCACTGGAACACGTCGCCCTCGACCGGGTCGGGCAGGTCCTCGCCGCCGCACACCGGCCCGGGCACGAAGATCCCGCCGCCGAAGATCTCGCAACCCCGCTCCTGCTGCCGACAATCACCGGCGTCGGAGCCCGGCACGACCACGCGGATCACCCGCTCCGGATCGCCGAGCACGCACGCGCCCAGGATGTCTTCATCATCGCAGGCCCCGCTCTCGAGCTCCGCGCCCCACTCCCCACAGTCCGCGCTCGCCCCCGCCTCGTCCCAGCGGTCACCGCGGTATTCGCGGCACTCCGTCCGGTCGGAGAAACGATTTTTGTAAGTGCAGTGCCCGAGCACCGACTCCGGAATCAGCGGATCGCCGGAGCGATTGCATCCCCCTGCCGCCAGCGCGAGCGGCGCGAAAACGAGCAGAGGCAGAGGCCAGGTCGAGCGAGACGGCAGCATGGTGCTCGAGTCTGAAAAAGGTTTGTCAGGCGTCAAGGCGCGATACCGGAATTTAATAGATAAAAGGTGATACATAATCTGTTCAATCAGCGCGACATCGCCCTGACGCGAACAAACTTTGGACACCCGCGAGCGCGGAGCCCTCGGTCCGGCTTTGATCGACATCCTCGCGTCACGCCCCCGCGAGGAGCCGTCAGCGTTGTTCAGTCCGGTCGATCGACCGACTCTCTACATTGAATCATTCGCCGCACCGCCGTGATCACGGAGTCAGCGAATGGCGCAATCCCCGGCGGCGCGAAACCGCCGCGCGAGGACGGCCTCGAGACTCGTGCAGCGCGCGAAGCCAAGGATACGACCCCGCTAAGGTCCTCGCACCAGCGCCCGCTCCGTCACCTCGCTCGTGAACGTCTGTACCACCGCGCTCCCGCGCAGCGCACAGCTCCCGGGCGTCGACCACCACTCGCGCTCCTTCAACCACGCGAGCACCGCCGGTCGCTCGCTCTCGGGCAGGGCCGCCGCGGCTGCGCGCGCGCAGCTGCTGAACCCGCCGGCCCAGCCGCGGTGGATCGAGCACAGGTTGCACCACCTGGCCCACAGCCGCGGGTCGTCGCGCAGGGCCTGGAGCAGCGCTCGGACAGTCGCCGTCGACACGACCGACGGCCCCTCCACTGACGGCGCAGTGACCCGCAACGTGCCCCCGGCCGCCAGCACGCGCCGGGCCAGCAAGCCGGCGGCGGGCGCCTGCACCGGCGGCTTGTGGTTGCGCGGGTTCTCACCGAGCGCCGCCCCGACCTGCTGCACTACGCCGCTCCGAGCGGCTGGGCCGGCAGATCGCCCGGCCGCTCCAGCGCGGCCGCCACGGCCGTCCGCGCCGCCGCCGGCAGGTCGCCGAGCACCTCCCGGAAGAGCGCGCGCAACGTGGCATCGCGGCTCTGTTGCAGCCCCGCGAGGTCCAGCCCGACGCGAAATTCGCGCGCGTTGCGGGCCTCGGCGTCGAGCCACGCGTCGAGGCGAGCCGGCTCGCGCGCCAGGACCCCGACCATCTCGGCGACCACCGAGCCCGGGTCGGGCGCGACCCAGATCCACACCCGATACTCGCGCGCCGGCAGAGCTTCGGGTCGGCCACGATCACGTCCTCTCACGGCGCGCAGCGGCCGTCCCGCCGCTCAGCCCATGAAGCGGAGCGGGTCGTCGGGCCGTTCGGCCTGGCTGCGCAGCGCGCCCTTGCGCTGCGACGCGATGGCAGCGCGGGTGCGCTCGACCAGGCTCGCGGGCACGCGGATTTTGGAGAGCTTCCCGGTCAACACCAGCCCGCCGGTCAGCAGGTCGCGGCGGACCCGCTGCACCGCCGAGAACTGCAGCCGCTGCGGCTCACCGCGGCGGGGCACCTCGAGGACCGCGGTGTCCGTGACGAGGATCGCCCGCTGGCTGAACTGCTCGCGCACCAGCCACAGCAGCATCGGCGACAGCAGCACCGCGATCGGCCGCCACAGTTCGGCGAACGGTTGGTCCCAGAACTCGGGCGCCAGCAGGCTGGCCACCAGCAGCACCGCCGCGCTGATGCCCCCGATCCACGCCAGCGGGCGCAGGTCGTAGCCCGCCTTCGCGTCCCACCACACCAGCGCCTCGCCGAGCCGCAGGTGGCGGGCGATCTCCAGCGGCGCCGTCCCGGGCGACGGCGGGGCCCCGGGCGCCAGCACGCGGGGCCCTCCGGACATGTCTACAAAGACAGGCTCATTCGAGCTTGTCCCTTGCGGCGCCTCGATCACCACCGGCCCCGGCGGCAGCGCCGGCCGCGGCTCGCCCCCGGAGACGACGCGGAACGCCCGTCGGCGCGCCTCGGGCGACTCGCTCGTCATCGCCGCAGCCCGTCCATGGTCGCCAGGCGGGCGCGCAGCATGTGGTCGCACAGGACCAGCGCCGCCATCGCCTCGACCATCGGCACCGCTCGCGGCAGCACGCACGGGTCGTGACGGCCGCGGGCCTGGAACGTGACCGCCTCGCCGGCGCGGTTCACCGTCTGCTGCGGCTGGAAGATCGTCGCCACCGGCTTGAACGCGACGGCCAGGCGGATCGCCTCGCCGTTGCTGATCCCGCCCTGGATCCCGCCGGAGTGATTGGTGGTGGTCCGGATCTGCCCGCTCTCCGCGTCCTTGACGAAGGGGTCGTTGTGCTGCGAGCCGCGCAGCTTCGTCGCCGCGAAGCCGTCGCCGACCTCGAAGCCGCGGCTGGCCGGCAGGCTCATCATCGCCTTGGCCAGGTCGGCCGTCAGCTTGTCGAACACCGGCGCGCCCCAGCCCGCCGGCACCCCGCGGACCACGCAACGGACCACCCCGCCGACGGTGTCGCCCTGCTTGCGCGCCGCCTCGATCACCGCGGTCATGGCCTCCGCGACATGTTCTTCGGGACAGCGCACCGCGCTCGCGTCGACCTGCGCGCGCGTCAGCGTCGCCTCGTCGACCGCCGGCAGCTCGACGTCGCCGACCGCCGCGACATAAGCCACGATCTCGACCCCGTGCAGCGCCGCGAGCAGGTCCTCGGCCAGCGCCCCGGCCGCGACCCGGCCCACGGTCTCGCGCGCCGACGCCCGCCCGCCGCCGGCCACCGCCCGCAGCCCGTAGCGGGCGTCGTAGGTGTAGTCGGCGTGCGACGGCCGGTACAGCGCCGCCAGGTCGTCGTAGTGGTGGCTGCGGGCGTCGCTGTTGCCGACCATCATCATGATCGGCGTGCCGAGGGTGCGCCCGGTCTCGGGCTCGAGCCCGCTGTAGACCTGGACCGCGTCGGCCTCCTGGCGCGCCGACGTCAGCTTGCCCTGGCCCGGCCGCCGGCGCGCCATCTGGGCGGCGATCCGCGCGTGCGGGAACGGGTGGCCGGCCGGGCAGCCGTCGACGACGACCCCGAGCCCGCCGCCGTGCGACTCGCCGAAGGTCGTGACCCGAAAGACATGTCCGAAAGTGTTGCCGCTCATAATGCTCCGAAGAACATGTCCTTCACGCCATGTGGTTCAGGCCAGGAATTCGAGCACGAGCGCGCGCCAGCGCTCGGCGGCCTCGATGGCGACGGTGTGGCCGACGTCGGGCAGGATCTCGGCGCGGGCCCCGTGCGGGAAGGCGGCCGCGAGCGCGTCGAGCTCGGCCGCGGGGGCCAGGCGGTCGAGCGCGCCGGCCAGCAGCAGCGCCGGCGCCTGCACCCGCGGCGCCAGGGCGAGCGGCGCCCACGGCGAGTCGGGGGCGTCGTTCATGGTCTGCGAGAACAGGGCCGAGATCCCCGCGAACGTGTTGCGCTCGACCGTCGCCTTGACGAACGCCTCGAGCACCGCCTCGTTGGCGGCGAGGTAGCGGGGCCCGAGCGTGTCGCCGAGGCTGATCCACGCCAGCGCGCCGAGGTCGCCGGTGCGCAGCGCCTCGCGCCAGGCGCGGACGATGACGCGGCCGAGCGCGCCGCGGCCGGCGCTGACGCCCGAGAGCACCAGCCGGCGCAGCCGCTCGGGCCGCTCCGCCGCGATCGCCAGGGCGATCCGCCCGCCGAACGAGAAGCCGCACAAATCGACCGGCCCCGCGACGCCGAGCGCGTCGAGCAGGCGCTCGAAGTCGCCGACGTGGACCGGCGGCGTCACGTCGCTCAGGTCGAGCCGCGTCTGCCCCTGCCCGCGCGCCTCGTACACGATCACCGGCCGCTGCGCCGACAGCGGCCGCACCTGCCCGCCCCAGCTCGACAGCGTCTGCGTCATGCCGCCGAGGATCACCAGCGGCGGGGCCGCGCTGCCGTCCGGCCCGGGGCGCCGATCGACCCGCACCTGACCGACCATCCCCGCACCGGCCACGGGATCGAGGATGTCGATGAACTCTGGCACGCGCGCTCCGAGCCTAAGGCCCCGCGCCGGGGGTTTCAACCACGGCCCGCCGCGCCCGCGCCCCTGGCTTTTTACGCCGAACTCTGCCGCCGCGCGCCCCGCGACGCCCCGGTCCCCCCGCGCGGGCGCACCCGTGCCCGCTTGCACGCGCCGCGCGCCTTGCGTATCCCCTGGCCCGTGCCCGCCACCGACGCCGACATCGCCAGGCTCGAACAGCGAATCACCGAGCTCGAGGTCAAGCTCGCGTTCCAGGAGCGCACCATCGACGACCTCGACGCCGTCCTGCGCGGCTTCACCACCCGGGTCGAGTCGCTCGAGCGCGAGCTCTCGCGCCTCCGTGGCGCGGCCGAGGGCTCCGCGCCCGGCACCGCCGACGTGCTCGCCGCGCTCGACGACGACGACGAGTGATTTTTTGACCGGGCCGACCGGCGATGCGCCTCGTCGCCCGGTTGCCCGTCGCCCTCGCGCCCACGCCCGCGCCGCGGCCGGCTACACTGCTCGCGCGTGTACCGGGAGCACCCAGCGCCGCGCGAGCTCGCCGACGTCGTCGACGCCTTCTGGACCCGCTCGGCCGGCGCGCCGCAGCAAGACCGCAGCTACCGCGTGCTCCCCGACGGCTGCATCGACGTGCTCGTCCACCTCGTCGGCCGCCCGCGCGCCGAGGTCGTCGGCACCATGACGCGCGCGCTCGTCGTGCCCGACGGCGCCGCCGACATCGTCGCCGTCCGCTTCCGCCCCGGGGCCGCGCGCGTGTTCTTCGACGTCCCCGCCGACGCCCTCACCGACGCGCGCGTCCCCGCGGGCGAGCTCGGGCTGCCCGCGGCGCCGCTGCTCGACGCCCTCTCGCCGCTGTCCGACGCGACCGCCCGCGTGCGCCACCTGGCGAGCGTGCTCGTGAAGCATCGCCGCCGCCGCCTCGACCCGCTGGTCGAGCAGGCCGCTCGCGCCCTCGCGTCGCCGCGGCCGCCCAGCGTCGCCGAGCTCGCCGACGCTCTCGGCCTCGCCCGCCAGTCGCTCACCCGCCGCGTGCGCCAGGCCGTCGGCGTCGGCCCCAAGGAGCTCGCCCGCGTGTTGCGCCTGCAACGGGCCGCCCGGGCCCTGCGCGCCGCCCCGCGCGACCACGCCGCCCTCGCCTGCGAGCTCGGCTACCACGACCAGGCCCACTTCATCCACGAGATGCAGGCCCTCGGCGGCCTCACGCCCGGCGCCTACGTCCGTGCCCTGGCGTCGGACGCGATCTGACCGGCTCGCGCCGACATGTCCGTTCAGACAGATCTCCGCGCCCGCCGGCCCGCCGCGCGCGGACTCACGCCCCGCGCACCATTTTTACAATCCTCGCCGCGCCCGGCGTGGCATCCCTCGCTGCGGAGAAACGCCCGTGAAATTCACGCGAATCACCCCCGTGCTCGTCGTCGACGCGATCGAGGACTGCCTGCCGTTCTGGACCGACCGCCTCGGCTTCGAGCGCACGGCCGAGGTCCCGCACGGCGACCGGCTCGGCTTCGTCATCCTCACCTCCGGCGCCACCGAGGTCATGCTGCAGACCGTCGCCTCGGTGCGCGACGACGTCCCCGGCTCCGACCCCGCCCCGGGCCGCACCTCGCTGTTCATCGAGGTCGACGACCTCGCCGCCGTCCAGCGCGCGCTCGGCGACTGGCCGCGGCTCGTCGACCAGCGCGACACCTTTTATGGCATGCGCGAGACGATCGTGCGCGACCCCGCGGGCAACGACATCCTGTTCGCCCAGCGGATCGGCTGAAGCGTATGTTCATCAGGACATGCCCGCATGGACATGTCCTGATGTCTCCGCAGTCGATCGGGCCTTCATCTCGCGCCGCCGCTTCACGATCTGTCTCCGAGGACAGCTCACGGCGCCGGCGACGGCGGCATCTCGAACGGGCGGCAGTCGGTCAGCTCCCCGAGGTCGCAGCGCGGGCCGTCGACCGGGCAGTCGACGGCGGGGTCGAGCCCGTGGCCGTGGTCGGTGAAGGGGCTCGTGCATTCGGGGTGACCGGCCGGCGGTCGCACGACGATCGAGAGGTCGCCGAGGGGGACGTCGGCGAAGCGGAACGAGCCGTCGGCCGCGGTGGTGGCCGCGCGCGTGGACGGGCCCTGGGGGCAGCGGTCGCCGTACGGCGAGGGGCACAGCTCGACCGCGGTGTTCGCCAGCGGCGTGCCCTGCTTGTAGGTCTTGAGCCGGCCGACCACCTCCCACGTGCGGCCCGGCCGCGGCGAGGGCAGCCGCCACGGCCCGGCGCCGATCACCGCGATCTGCGTCACCCTGCCCGAAAGGCCAGGTAGCGACCCGAGCGGCCACTCGGCCAGCTTGCGCCCGTCGCCGTCGATCACCCCCAGCCCGACGTCGGTCGCCAGCCACACCCGCCCGGCGCCGTCGACCGCCAGCTCCCCGACCCGCGAGCCGGCCAGCGGCTCGCTGGCGACCGTACACCCCGCGGCAGTCGCGGCCGCGAGCTGCACCGCCGCCCGCCCGCGCTCGGGCGCCGCGACCAATCCGACCTCGCCCACGGCGCGCCGCACATCGTCGGTGTGCGGCCAGGACAGCGGTCGCCAGCCGGCGCCGTCGCGCGAGAACCACCGCTCGCCGTCACCCGCGATCACCCGGTCGCGGTATGTCCATAGCCAGAGGATCGTGCCGGTGCCGGGCGGCGCATCGACGCGCTGCCAGTCGCGGCCGGCGAGGCGCCACAGCCCGTTCCACGACGACACCCACACGCCCTCGGCGTCGACCGCCAGGCCGGCGAGCTTGTTGTCGTCGTATCTGCCGGGGAATTGCCGGCGGGCGCGCAGCGGCTGCCAGCGCTCGCCGTCGTCATGCACGATTTGCCACTCGATGTCGCTCGTCACCGCCCACACGTCATTGTTCGCGCGGACCCGCAAATGTTCGTAGCGCGGCCCGGCGCCGCCGCGGACCTTGCGGACGCGCCCGTCGAGCCCCAGCACGTCGACCCCGTCCCAGCCGCTCAGCCACAGCGAGCCGTCGGGCCCGGCCGTCATCTCGAGGTCGTCGGCGTCGACGCCCTTCGCCAGCGGCAGCGCCGTCGTCACCTCGCCGTCGTCGATGCGCACCACCCCGACGTGGTCGACCAGCGCGTACGCCGGCCCCGACCCGGGCTTCGCGATCGCCGGCTCCGACGCGAGCGGCCGGCAGCGCGGCAGCACGCCCGGCGCCGGCTCGCTCGCGTCCGGAGCCGCCGGCGCGGCCGGCTGCGGCGCCCGCTCGGCGACCTGCAGCGCCGTCTCGGCCGCCTGCGGACGGCACCCGAGCAGCAGCAGCGAGACCACGCCGACGCGAAGGCACCGTCCCGTCACGCCCGCCGGCCTACCACCCCGGCGGACCGACCGCGCCGGCCCGCTCGCCGCTCACGCGCGCAGCGCGAAGGCGATGCCGTTCGCCAGCGTGGCGAGGGTCGTGATGCCGCTGAGGTCGACCCCGAGGGTGACCAGCGTCTGCGCGACCTCGGGGCTGATGCCGGTCAACACCACGCGCGCGCCGACCAGCCGGGACGCGCGGGCCGCCTGCACCAGCGCGCGCGCGACCTCGGTGTCCATCACGCGAATGCCGGTGATGTCGAGAATGGCCGTGTGCGCGCGGTGTTCGGCGATCCCGCGCAGCAGGTTGTCGACGATCTGCCGGGCGCGCTCCGGATCGACCGCCCCGACCAGCGGCACCGCGAGCACGCCGTCGGCGATCGGCAGGAGCGGCGTCGAAAGCTCGCGCAGCGCCTCGCGCTGGGCGGCGATCATGCGCTGCTGCTCGAGCTCCTGCAGCTTGCGCTCGGTGATGTCGGTGACGAACCCGCCGATCCCGATGACCTCGCCGTCCTCGCCGTAGACCGGCAGCTTGACGGTGGAGAAGTGACGCCGCCCCTTCGGCGTCACCACCTCCTCCTCGTAGGCCAGCGGCGCCCCGCTCTCCATCACCTTGAGCTCGTCGGCGCGGACCTGGGCGACGAACTCGGGCGGCATGATCACCTCGTCGCCGCGGCCGTACATGTCGGCCAGCGTCTTGCCGCTGTCGCGGGCGAAGGTGTGATTGACGAATGTGTAGCGGAACTCGGTGTCCTTGAGATACACGAGGCTGGGGGAGCTGTTCACCAGCGCCATCACCCGCTCGAGCGTCGCCTGTCTATCGGGTCCGCTGCGTCCGTCCTCCGTCGCGCGCGTCCCGTCGTCCGATCGGTCAGCCATGGCAACCCCTCCCGGACCTTCAGTCCTACGCGAGCGCGCGCGAGGGGGCAAGCGCGCCTCGGGGGCGACCTGTCTACGTCGTCGCGCCGACCGCGAACACCAACGACGCCCGGCTTCGGACGGGCCCTGAGGCGCAATCGCAGTACCGGCGCGAACTCGCGCCGGCGTCACCAGTCATTTCGTACATGTCATGCAAGACCTGCACGCTGTCCCGCTGCCTGCAATCAATGTCACGTGGGGGTTCCGGTCATTGATGCAAGAATCGATGCATGAGCGCGGGTGAGCCGCGCTCCTCGGGCGTGAGGTCGGCGAGCGGGTCCTCCGACAGGCGGGTCAGCGCACGCTCGTCGAGCTCGCCCTCGACGTGGGTGCCGGCGGCCAGGAGGGCCTCGATCGCGGGACCGGCCGGGACGTCGAAGACCAGGTGGATCCGCGGCGGACCGTCGTTGATCGCCCCGTGCGGCCGACTGTTGTTGAACGCGAACAGGTGTCCCGCGGGGAAGTGATGAAAGCGACGCACCACGCCGAGGCGCGCACCCGGGGAAGTTACCAGCGGGATGTGCAGCCGGTGGTGCTCGTCCCAGTGCTGGGTGTTGTCGACGTGCATGCGGATCGCCGAGTTCGCCGGGCTGAGCCCGATCCAGGCCATCGGCGCGCGGAAGCCGAGCGCCCCGTCGAGGACCGCGCGCAGCCGCGGCAGCTCGGCGAGGATCGGCGCGTCGACGCCGTGACCGGTGAGCAGCTCGTCGCCCGGCATGGCCCCGCGCGGCCCGGCGCGGAGGATGCAGAACCGCGTCCCGCGGTGCCACTTCCACACGCTGTCGAGGTACGGCAGCGCCACCCCGGCGAGCTCGTCGACCAGCGGGGCGACGTCGACGCGCACGCCGGTGTCGAGGAAGGTGTAGTCCTTGACCAGCGCCTGCGGGCTGCGCTGGTGACGACGCTGATACATGCGGGCTTTCATCGGCAAACCTCCGGCGCCTCGGGGGCGCGAAGCAAACGCGACTCGGGATGGACGGCGGCGAGCGTCGCGGGCGCCTCGCCGCCGAGTGCGACGAACCCCTTCATCGCCGCCACGCGAACCAGGCCGAGCACGGCCCGCGCGAGCACCTCGGGGTCGCGCTCAGGGAACAGCGCCTGCGCCCGCGCCAGCAGCTCCGGCACGCTGCGGCACCTCTGCATCGCCGCGACCACCGGCGCCAGCGACGGGTCGATGCGCGCCGGCGTGGCCGCCAGGCGGTGGCTCATCTGCGGCGTCTCGGTCACGAGGTCGTGGTAGACCTCGAGCTTGCCGACGAGGCCGCGCTCGAGGCCGGGCTCGGTGCGCAGGTCGAGGCGGAACGGGGCCACGAGCGCGTATGTCTCGTGGGACAGGTCCTCCGGGGCAGGCACGCCGGCGTCGCGGTAGATCGCCTCGAGCCCGTCGGCCGCGCCGCTGATGCCCTGGATCAGCGGCACCACCACCTCCGCGCCGGCGCCGAGCGCCCGCGGGACCGGGAAGAACCCGGCGGTCGCCATCGTGAAGGCCTGCCGGTCCTCGAGCCGCAGGCGACCCGAGGCGTTGACGAGCTGCTGCGCCGTCCACCACCACGAGGGCGCCGCCTTGTTGTTCCCATAGAAATAGCGGGCGAGGGTGAGGAAGGCGCCGTACTCGCCGCGCAGGTAATCCGAGTACGCCCGCCACAGGCTCGCGGCCGGCAGGTCGGGCCGCGCGCGCCGGGTCAGCCACGTGTAAGCGGCGCGGTGACCTGTCTGAAGGGCCAGGGTGACGCCGGTCGAAAGGATCGGGTCGACGAACATCGCCGCGTCGCCCGCGGCCGCCCAGCCGTCGCCGACGGTCTCCCTGGCCCACGACGACCAGTCCTGGCACGCCCCGACGCGCGCCCCCTTTGGTAAAATGTCGTCGCGCAGGGTCGCGTGCTCGATCAAGCCCGCGACCTCGGGGCACGAGCGCAGCGACTTCCAGAAGAAGGTCTCGAGGTCGACGCCGTCCAGCTTGTCCGCGAAGTGGTGGCGGTTGGTGACGACGCCGACGGTCATCCGATCGCGGCCGAGCGGGAAGTACCAGATCCACCCGTGCTCGATGGCGGCGATGAAGACGGTCGACCGATCTTGCGAGCCGCTGAAGGTGACCTTCCACTCGGCCCCCTGCAAATAACCGTAGACCGCGAAGTTGTTGAGGTTCTCGTCGTAGACCCGCTCGCCCTTCGTCAAAAGGTGCGACAGGCCGGTGGCGTCGAGCACGAAGTCGGCGGTGATCGAGCCGCTGTTGCCGGCGTCGTCCTCCCACGTGATCACGTGCTGCGACGATTTCCCCACGCGCTGCGCCCCGAGCGCCTTGGTGCCCTCGCGGACGTCGGCGCCGAGGCGGCGGGCGTTGTCGAGCAGCAATTCGTCGAAGCGCGAGCGCTCGACGTTGAACGCGGAATAGGGGGTGCGCTGGGTCTGGCCGGGGCCGAGCAGCTTCTCGAAGTCCTGGCCGGTGACTTCGATGATCGAGGCGTCGCCGCCGGCGCGGGAGATCGTCTTGAGCGTCAGGTAATCGGCGGTCCACGGCGTGCGGTCCCTGCCCCAGATGAAGGTGACGCCCATCTTCTTCACGAAGTCGGAGGCGAGCATCGTCTGATAGACGCCGAGGTCCTCGAGCACGCCGTTGGCGGCCGGGATCGTCGATTCGCCGATGTGCCAGCGCGGGAACCTGCATTTCTCGAGGAGGACGATCTTGGCCCCGGGGGCGTACTTTTTGGCGATCGCGGCGAAGGTGCTGCCGGCGGGGCCGCCGCCCAGGACGACACAATCTGCATGCTCGACGGTCATGGCGAATCCTCGGTGTCGCGATGGAGAACGCCGCGGGGCGGGAAAGCCCCGCGGCGTCGTGTGGAGGAGGGGGCTTCAGAAGCCGAAGTTGATGTCGGTGAGCGGCGCCCGCTCGAACTCCACGACCTCGAGGTCGTCGGTCTCGGCCTCGCGGACCTCGAAGCTGGCGTCCTGGTGGCGGATCTCGGTGGTCTCGGACATCTCGTGCGTATCCATGGCAGTCTCTCGTTTCTATCCGTGTTGGTTGCGGGACGATCAATTGGACAGGAACTCAACAGGCCGCGAGCAGCGCGGCGATCGCCGCGTCGCTCGGGGCGCCGGCCGGCTCGGGGGTGAAGCACAGGCGCGCGGTCTCGCCGGCGGCCGCGGCGATCGCCGCGAGCTCGGATGCAGGGAGCGTGGCGACCGCGGCGATCGTGTCGGCCACGTGATCGCCGTCCCTGCCGGCCGCGCTGTGGACCCGCAGGCAGCGGGTCGCGCGGGCGCCGGCCGGCAAGATCGCCTCGACCGCGCGGATGTCGGCCTCGCGCACCGTCATCGCCAGGCGCTCGACGGCGTATGCATACCCCACGCAGCCGAGTGGATCCGGCGCGTGAACGCTGCGCTCGAAGTACTCGACCAGGCGGAGCGCGTTGGCCGGGCGGACCGTCTGCACCACGCGCTCGGCGTCGTGGCCGAGGCCGCGGAGGTCTCGCAGCGCCAGGACGTCATGGTGGCTCTCCTCGCGCGCGCGCTCGCGGGCCCACCCGGCCAGCACGCCTCGCCCCGCCGCCTCGAAGCGCTCCGCAGCGAGACCCAGCAGCCGCGGGGTCGAGTGCGTCAGGTGGTACAGCCCGGCCAGCCGATAGGCCCAGCGCACCGGCGTCAGCGGCGGCACCAGCGCGGGCCTGGCGTGGACGAACGCCGCCGCGACCGCACGGTCGAGGGTCCGGCGCACGCGGGCGCGGTGGAGCTCGTTCGATGACTCGGCGGTGATGGGCATGGCTCTCCGTCAGAGTCGCGACCGGGCGCTTCGATCACCGCGATCGGCGAAAAAGATCGGCGCCGGCGGAGATGTCCGGGGGGACATGACCCCCGTGACATGTCGGCCGGCGTGCTCGTACCCACTGCAACCGATCGGCCGCGCCTCGCCGCGGACCGACCCGCGGTGTTTTCAACGGCTTGCGCCGGGCTCACGCGGGCCGGTCGATGCGCGCGCATCGACCCGCGCACCGCACACGCGCGCGTCACGGGCCGGGTTCGATGCGCTGCTCGGCGAGCCAGGCGTCGATGCCCGGCAGGCGCTCGTTGTGTTGCGCCGCGTATCCGGCCCGGGCCGCGCGCAGCAGCGCCCGGCCCTCGGCGCGATCGCGCCCCGACAGCCACAGCGCCTGGCCGAGGCGGAGCTGCGACTCCGCGACCAGCAGCGGGTCCGGCTGCTCGCTGGCGCTGCGCAGCTCGAGCGCCCGGCGGGCCGGCTCGATCGCCGCGGCCGCGTCGCCGGCGTCGAGGAGGATGAACGCCAGGTCGGACAGCGCGAACGCCACGTCGGGGTGCTGGGGCCCGAGCGTCGCGGTGAACATGTCGACCGCCTGGCGGGCCTGGGCCGCCGCCTCGGCGAAGCGCTCGCGCTCGCGCGCCAGCTCGGCGAGGTGCAGCAGGTTGACCGCGACCTCCGGGTGTCGCTCGCCGTGGACCACGCGCAAGATCGCCTGCACCCGCCGCGACGCCTGCTCGGCCTCCTCGAGGCGGCCGAGCTTCTTCAGCGTCAGCGCCATGTTGTCGAGCGTGCCGGCCACGCTCGGGTGGTTTTCGCCGAGGTTGCGGCGGCGGATCGCCAGCGCGCGCTCGTAGGCCGCCAGCGCCTCGACATCGCGGCCGAGCTCGTCGAGGGTGGCGCCGATGTTGTTCATCGCGTCGCCGACGTCGGGGTGCTCGGGGCCGTGCGCGAGCTCGCCGATCCGCCGCGCCTCCTCGTAGGTGCGGAGCGCCTCCTCGCGGCGGCCGGCGCTGTAGAGCGAGGTGCCGAGCAGGCGCAGCGCGCGGCCGACCTCCGGGTGATGCTCGCCGAGGGCCGCGCGGGCGTGGCGGAGGGCCTCCTCGACCAGCCCGGCGGCCTCGTCGGCGCGGCCCTGGTCGAGGGCGACGCCGGCGAGCTCGCGCAGCAGCCCGGCGGCGTCGAGGTCGTCGACCGTCGGCGCGGCGCGCTGGGCCACCAGGGCCGCGTCGAGCTCGGCGCGCGCGCGGTCGGGCTGACCGGCGACGCGGAGCATCTGCGCCCGACTGCGGCGCAGCGCCGCCCCCAGCGCGCCGGACAGGTGGGCCCGGCGGATCAGCGCCTCGGCCGAGCGGGCCCACCCGAGCCCGGGCTCGAGCGCCGCCTGGCGCCCGCCCACGAGCCCCGCCAGCGCCACTGCGGCGGTCGCCGCCACCTCGTCGTGGCCGCTGTCGATCGCCGTCCAGAAGCCGCGCTCGAGCGTCGTCGCGGCCGCCTCGTAGCGCGCGGTGTCGAGCTCGAGCTGGCCGGTCAGCAGGTCGAGCTCGGCCCTGAGCGGCGCGACGTCGACGGCGGCGGCGTCGGCCGCCAGCCGCGTGACCTCCTCGTAGGCGCGGCTCGAAAGGCCCGCGCGTCGCAGCGCGCGGACCTCCGCGGCCCGGCCGCGGATCGCCGCCGCCTGGGCCGCGACCGCCGGGTCGGCCGGCGGCTGCACGCCCGCGAGCAGCGCCCGGCTGTCGGCGCAGCGGCTCGGCGGCGGCAGGTCGGCGATCGCCTGCACGCCGGTGAAGATCACCGCCGGCTCCGCGCGCGCCAGCACCTCGAGCGTCTCGTCGAGCTCGCGGCGGGCGTCGCTGAGGCACGCCATGCGCAGCTCCGCCACCCGGCGCGCCTGCTCGCCGCTGATCTTCTCCGCCTGGCAGGCGTCGGCGTGCTCCTCGGCCCACGCCCGCGTGTACTCGTCGACGCGGCCGGCGATCTTCTGCCACTGCTGCGGCGCCTCGGGCGTGCCGCTGCCGGCGAACGCCTCGGCCAGCGCCGCCGCGCGCTCGGGGTGCCACACCGCGGCGATCGCCGCCTCGCCGGCGGCGCACGGGTCGGTCACCGCCTGGCCCGCCACCACATAGCCGGCGACCAGCGCCCCGCCGGTCAGCCCGCCGAGCGCGAGCAGCCGCTGGCGCCGGCGCGGGGCCGCCAGGCAGCGGTCGAGCGCCCCCGCCAGCGCGTCCATCGACGGGAACCTGGCCGAAGGGTCAGCCTTGAGCCCGCGCAGCACCACCGCGTGGACGGCCCGCGGCACCTCGCTCCTGGCCGGCGGGCGGACCTCGGTTCGGTGGGCCTCGATCAGCTCGCGCAGGCTCTCGGCCGCGAACGGCCGGCGGCCGTGGAGCCCCTCGTACAGCGCGACGCAGAAGCTGAACTGGTCGCTGCGCGGGCTGGTCTCGCCGGTCGTGAGCTGCTCCGGGGCCATGTACGCCGGCGTCCCGAGCAGCACCCCGGTATGCGTCAGCTCGCGCGCCAGCAGGTCGCCGCGACCGCTCATCGACGACTCGCTCGCCGGCGCCAGGCCCTCGCCCGCGCGCGCGACCCCGAAGTCGAGCACGCGCACGCGCCCGTCCTCGCCGACCATCACGTTCTCGGGCTTGAAGTCGCGGTGGACCAGGCCGACCGCGTGCGCGGCCGCCAGCCCGCGGGCCGCGTCGCGATAGACCTCGACCACGCGGCGCCACGGCTGCGGCCCGCCGCCGAACAGCGCCCGCAGGTCGACGCCGGCGACCAGCTCCATGGCGATGTAGACGCGGCCCTCGTGGGTGCCGCTCTCGTACACCGTGACGACATTCGGGTGCGACAGGCGGGCCATCGCCTGGGCCTCGCGCAAGAGCCTCGCGCGCGCGGCCTCGGAGTCGAGGCGGTCGCGGTGGAGCAGCTTGAGCGCGACCCGGCGCGCCAGCTCGGGGTCGCGGGCCGCGAACACCTCGCCCATCGCCCCGGCGCCGAGCCGCTCGAGCAGGACGAAGCGGCCGATCGTGCGCCGCGCGCGGGCCGGCGCCTCGCCGAACAGGCTCGCGTGCACGCGGTGGCGGGCATCGGACAGCGCCGGATCGTCGCCGTCCTGCGTCACGCCGGCGAGCCTCGCCGCCATCGTGTCGTCAGCCCCGGTCTCCGTCTCGCCCCCGATCACCGGGCACCGAGCTTAGTGGATCTGCCCCGCGGGCGCTCGCCGACCGGCGCAGGTCGGGGCGGACGGGGTTATCATGGGCCATGGAGAGTGACTTCGATCTTCTCGACCGCTGGCGGGCCGGCGATCGCAACGCCGGCACTCGCCTCTTCGAGCGCCACTTCAAGCCGCTCTATCGCTTCTTCCGCAACAAGGTCGGCGACGACGCCGAGGACCTCGTGCAGCAGACCTTCCTCTCCTGCGTGCAGGCGCGCGACGGCTTCCGCGGCGACGCCAGCTTCCGCACGTACCTCTTCACCGTCGCGCGCAACAAGATCCACCAGCACTTCTCCCGCCACCAGCGCAAGCAGGGCGCGATCGACTTCGGCGTCACCTCGGTGATCGACCTCGGCGTCTCGGTGCAGCGGCTGCTCGCCCAGCGGGAGGAGCACAAGCACCTGCTGCACGCGCTGCGCAAGCTGCCGGTCGACCTGCAGATCGCGCTCGAGCTGCATTACTTCGAGAACCTCTCGGGGCCCGAGCTCGCGGTGGTGCTGGCGATCCCCGAGGGCACCGTGCGCAGCCGGCTGCGCCGCGGCCGTGACTTGTTGCGCGAGGCGCTGACCGAGCTCGCCTCGAGCGAGCGCGCCGACTCGACGCTGACGAGCATCGAGAATTGGGCCGAGGAGATCCGCGACAAGGTGCTGGGCCCGAAGGGCTCGTGAGCGCCGACGGGCGGCCCGCAGCGGCGCCCGGGCCGCCGGCAGCGGCGACCCCGCCCGATCGCGCCGCCCCTGCCGGGGCCCTCGCAGCGTCCGGGCCGGGGAGCGCGATCGGGGGTGATCGGCAGCACCATCGAAGCGCGACATATCTGGCGACCGGATGATCCGCGAACATCACGGTGAGGAGACCGCGCCGACCCTCGAGATCCAGTCGACGGAGCAGCCGGCGTTCGAGCCGGCGGCGCACGGCGGCGTGGCGCGGCCGGGCCAGCCCAAGTTCGCCCGGGGCACCCTCATCGACCGCTACGTCCTGCTCGAGCACGTCGGCGCCGGCGCCATGGGCGTCGTCTACGGCGCTTACGACCCCGAGCTCGACCGCAAGATCGCCCTCAAGTTCCTCAAGTCTCACGACCGCGACTACAAGGCGCGCGCCCGGCTGATCCGCGAGGCCCAGGCGCTCGCCCGGCTGGCCCACCCGAACGTCGTCACCGTCTATGACGTCGGCACCTTCGGCGACGAGGTGTTCGTGGCGATGGAGTACGTCCACGGCGTGACGCTGCGGCAATGGTTGACCGCGCGCCGGCGCGACTGGCGAGACATCGTCGCCGTCTTCGGCGCCATCGGCTGCGGCCTGGCCGCCGCCCACGACGCCGGCCTCGTCCACCGCGACCTCAAGCCCGAGAACATCATGATCGGCGTCGACGACCGCGTGCGCGTGATGGACTTCGGCCTCGCGCGCGCCGCCGTCGGCGAGTCGCGCGAGGACCTCGCCGCGCCCCCGCCCGACCAGCCGGTCGAGCTGACCCGCACCGGCACCTTGCTCGGCACGCCGGCCTACATGGCCCCGGAGCAGTGGGAGGGCCTCGAGGCCGACGCGCGCACCGATCAGTTCGCGTTCTGCGTCGCCCTGTGGGAGGCGCTCTACGGCTCGCGGCCGTTCTGCGGCGAGACCCCGTCGGCGCTGCTCCTGGCGATCACCCGCGGCGACATCACCCCGCCGCGCGACGGTCGCCGCGCCCCGCCGTGGCTGCGGCGCCTGCTCGAGCGCGGCCTCGCCGTCGACCCCGCCGCGCGCTGGCCGTCGATGACGGTCCTGCTCGCCGAGCTGACGCGCGACCACCAGGCGCCGAAGCGCCGCCTCGGGGTGCTGTTCTTCGGCTTGCTCGCGCTCGCGGCCGCCGCCCTGGCCGCGCGCCGGATCGACCAGCGGCGGGAAGCGGCGGAGGCGGCCCGGCTCGAGAGCGAGGAGCGGGCGGCCCGGGCCGACGAGGACCGCAAGAAAGCCGAGTCGATCGCGCGCAACCAGGAGATCTGGCGCCTCTCGACGATCGGCGCCCACGAGCGCGACGCCCTCGCGCTGGCCCTCGCGGCGCTCGCGCCGTTCGCCCCGGGCTTCGACGACGCGCCGCAGGTGGTCATCGACGCCCTCGCCGGGGCCATGCAGGCCATGCTGCCGGTGGCGACGATCCCGATCCAGGAGCAGTCGCCGCGGGCCGTCGAGCTGTCCGACGACGGCACCTTGCTCGCCGTCCAGTTCGCCGGCGAGGTCGAGCTGTGGTCGACCGATCCGGTGCTGCAGGTCGCCTCCGTCCCGACCGGCGCCGTCAACCATGCCTTCGTGCGGATCAGCCCCGGCAATCGCTACATCGTCGTCCGCGACGACGACAGTTGCACCGTCCACGCCAGCGACGGCGGCGCGCGCACGGTCCAGGTGCCCCACTGTCACGATCTCGTGTTCGCCCGCGACGACTCGCGGTTCTTCGTCTTGAAGGCGCACACCGGGCCGATCGATCGGCACACCTTCACCCTGCTGTTCGACGCCGTCAGCGCCTATCGACCCGACGACGGGCGGCTCTTGTGGTCGACCCCGCTGGCGGCCCGCGGCGCCGCGCTCGCCCTCGATCCGGGCGACGGGCGGCTCGTCCTCGCCACCGACCAGCTCGCGCCGATCTTCCTCGCCGCCGACACCGGCGCCGCCCTGAGCCCGCTCGTGTGGCGCGACTTGCCGGCGTGGAACGAATCGTGGGCCAGCCGGCGCGACCCCGCCTCGCTGGCCGTCTCGCCCGACGGCCGCTACATCGCCCTCGCCCACCCCTCGGCGGCGGAGGGGGCGCTCGTGTTCGACACCCGGCGTCAGCGCGTCGAGCGGCTGCCTCACCTCGCGCGCACCGTCCTGTTCTCGGCCGACGGGCGGCGGCTCCTCACCGCCAACAACGACGACGAGCACACCATGGTGTTCCACGCCGCCGCCGACCTCGACAGCGGCGGCTGGGAGCAGTCGCAGCGGATCGTCGGCAAGCTGCACGACGCCACCCGCGACGACGAGCTCCTGCTCGTCGGTACCGACATTCGCCTGTCGGAGACCCCCAACCTGCGCCAGAGCACCCCGCCGATCTCCAGCGTCCACGGCGAGCACCTCTCGACCTCGCGGGGCGGCACCCGCTTCGCCATCATCTCCTCGGGCGTCACCTTGTGGGAGTCCGCCGACCCGCTCGAGGTCGGGCGCTGGACCCCGCCGCTCGGCCAGCAGGTCGTACGATTCGACGAGCGCGAGGTCTCGACCCGCGACGCCGACGGCGTGGTCCGCCTGCACGATCGGCGGGGCGAGCGGCCGCCGCTGGTGCTGCCCGAGCCCGACCTCCCCGGCGAGCGCTCGTTCGCGTGGAGCGTCGACGGCGGGATCTGGCGCGAGCCCGCCGCCAACAGCAAGAACCGCGGGCTCATCCGCTTCTACGACGAATGGGGCCGCAAACGCTATTCGCGCGGGTACCTCCCCGGCGGCGGGCGTCAGACCGTCGCCCCCGCGGCCCGCGCGGCCCGGATCGCCGCTGCCAACCCTGACGGCAGCGTCGACATCATCGAGCCGCCGGAGTCGACCCCGCTGTGTACGATCGCCGGCGACGGCACCCGGGTGCGGGAGGTCCGGATCTCCAGCGAGGGCACCTACGTCGGCGTGCTGCACGACTCGGGCGAGCTGGCGATCTGGTCGACCCCTTGGTGCAAGCGGGAGCTCGCCGCCTTCCCGTTCACCATGCCCGACCAGATCTTGACCAGCCTCATCAGCTTCCTCGGCAGCGAGCTGTTCGTCATCCGCGACGACAATCGCACCAGCGTGCTCGACCCGGAGACCGGCCTCGAGCGCTGCCTCGCCATCGACACCTGCCCGGGCGCCGAGGCGCGCAAGGGCTTCTCGATCATCTCGAGCGACGGCCGGTTCCTCCTCACCTCTTGCAGGTCGCGCGACAACCTCGAGGAGGTCCGGCTGTGGGAGGTCGACTCGGGCAGTCAGCTCGCCAACATCGACTTCTCGGCCTACAGCGGCGTCGCCTACAACCCGGCGCCGCGCTCGCCCGGGCTCGAGGAGGCCGCCCTGCTGGAGTTCGCCCACTCCGGCGAATTTCTGGTCGCGCGCACGCAGAAGGGCCAATTGGCCGTCCTGAGCGTGCCGGCGCTGGAGGAGCAGCTGCGCTTGCACACGCGCTCGGCCGCCGACGACTTTCGCCTGCGCAGCGACGACCGCTTCATCGACGTCCTCGACGCCGAGAGCGGCGCCATTCACACCTACCCGGTCACCCGGGCCGGCCTCGTCGAAGCCGCCTGTCGCGCCCTCGCGCGGACGGACATCGCGGGGCAGGTCGCCTCCGAGTGCGGGCAGCTCTCCGCCGCGCCCGTCCCTTGATGCGAGTGTAAAACGATCGACGAGGGCGGCCCGACCGCCGACGATCCGACCCCTGGGCTCGCCGCTCCGGCATCAATGTACGGACCCGCGAATGATCGCAGCACGAGCCTGCTTTGCGCCACGGCGCCGGGCCCGGCGGATCTTCGTCGGCGGTAACACGGGCGTAACGATCTGCGATTCGCTAACGTGACGCTCAAATGGAAATGCGTCTTTCTCCGAAGTCCTCGCGTCGTCCGCGGCCGCTCGCGCTCGGCGCTCTCGTCTTCCCGCTCGTCGCCTGCGACCCCGCCGGGGCCGACGGCGAGTCGCTGCCCACCTGGGAGGAGTTCCGCGCGGCTGCCACGCGCCACGTCGACGGCCAGCCGCGCTACGTCGTCGACGGCGACATCCCGGTCAGCCTCGACCAGCTCGCGGACGCCTACGCCGACCTCGTCGCCGCGCGCGAGGGCGCCGCTCCGCGCAGCATCGTCAACCTCCACGACGGCGCGTTCGACCGCTGGCGGGAGGGCGAGGAGCACGAGCTCACCTATTGCGTGTCGGACGAGTTCGGCGCGCGCAAGGATCGGGCCGTGCGCGAGATGGCCGAGGCGGCGCGGTCGTGGGAGCAGGCCGCGCACGTCGACTTCCGCTACCGGCCCGCCGGCGACGCCGACTGTCGGCCCGGCGCCGCCGCCCTGTTCGCGGTGCGGCCGTGGGACAGCGGCGGCGCCATGGCCTTCTTCCCGGCGATGCCCCAGTCGACGCGGATCCTCTACGTCGATTACGCCGACTTCGACGACAACCCCGACTGGCGGACCGCGACCCCGCGGATCACCACCGTCGGCGTCCTGCGCCACGAGCTCGGGCACGTCCTCGGCCTGCGCCACGAGCACACCCGTGTCGCCTCCAGCGTCTGCTTCGAGGACAATTCGTGGGCCGAGCTGGGCGAGTACGATCATCGCTCCGTCATGCATTATCAGTGGTGTACCGGCGGCGTCTCCTCCACCGATTACACGCTGACGATCGCCGACCAGGAGGGCGCGCGCACCCTCTACGGCCCGCCCGCCGTGGTCCTGCACCAGCCGCGGGTCGCCGTCGACTTCGACCACGACGGCCGCAGCGACCTCGCGATGACCGGCGCCACCGCCTGGAAGGGCGTGCCCGTCGCGTTCGCGGGGTCCGGCCGGGCCTTCGAGGTCACGAACCTCGACGCCGCCGCCCTCGCCGCCGCCGCCGGCCGGCACGGCGTCCAGATCGCCACTGGCGACTTCGACGGCGACGGCCGCACCGACCTCGTCCTCACCGGCGCCCCCGACTGGAAATCATTGGTCCTCGCCCGCTCCCGCGGCGACGGCAGCTTCGCCGTCACGACCCCCGCCCTGGGCGACTGGCATCGATGGGCCGCCCGCGACAACGCGCATTTGCTCGCCGGCGACTTCGACGGCGACGGCCGCACCGACCTCGCCCTGCTCGGCGACGAATCGGCGGACCGCATCGCCGTCGCCCTGTCGCGCGGCGACGGCGGCTTCGAGCTCGCCGAGCACACCGGCGACGAATTCCCCGTCTGGGCCGCCGCCCCCGGCGTGCGCACGATCGCCGGCGACTTCGACGGCGACGGCACCACCGACCTCGCCCTCGCCGGCGACCGCCGTGAGCCCTCGCTCCCCCTCGCCCTGTCGCGCGGCGACGGCTCGTTCGACGTCGTCCGCCGGCCCGCGCGCAGCTTCGCCACCGCCGCCGCCGCCGCCGACGCCGTCGTCCTCCCCGGCGACTTCGACGGCGACGGCACCACCGACCTCGCCGTCACCGGCCCCGCCGGCTGGAAGAGCTTGCCCGCCGCCCTCTCCAACGGCGACGGCTCCTTCACCTTCGCCGACTCGCCGACCGCTGCGCTCGGCGACTGGGCCGAGGAGGCCGGCACGCGCGTCTTGCCGGGCGACTTCGACGGCGACGGCAAGACCGACCTCGCCCTCGTCGGCCGCGCCGACGCCGTCCCGCTCGCGCTGTCCCGCGGCGACGGCACCTTCGCGCTCGCCCAGCCGGCCCGCACCACCTTCGGCGGCCGGCTCAAGACCGGCGCCCAGGTCGTCGTCGGCGACTTCGACGGCGACGGCCGCAGCGACCTCGCCATGACCGGCCCCGCCGACTGGCACACGCTCCCCACCGCCTACTCCAACGGCGACGGCTCCTTCACCCTCGCCGACGAACCCGCCGGCGAATTCGCCGTCCTGGCCGGCCACGAGGGCGCGCGCCTGCTCGAATAGACCCCGCGACCCGCGGCCGCCGAATCGGTGCCCGGCGCCGATTCGGCGGTCCAACAATCACAGCATCCGCCGTCGCTCGAAGCAGGTGCGGTCCGGCTCGAGTCCGCGGCAAGTCGAGTCGAACCGCGCACTGCTGGAACAGCACTCGTCACGCGTCCGTCGACCTCGGTGACGACCAGCGCCAGTCGCCACAGCCGGACGGGCGGTGTGTCGGCGGGTGCCTCCCCGACAGCGGATAGCGACCGATCGCCCAGATCCCCGCCCGACCGGATGTCTTGAAAAAGCAGCTCGCTCCGCCCAGGTCCGCGCTTCGGGCCGGGACGTACGTGCAGCTCCGGCGCTCCGAGCTGCCGCAGTTCTTCGAGCTGCGCGGCGAGATCGATCGCACGCACCTCGCCCGTACGGCCGCGACATCGACGACACCGAACGGCTCTCCTCTCTCCCCGTCCGCGCGCTCCAGGACAGCGACCCGCGCGCTGCACCACTTCGGTCTCGAAGAAACATCCACGAGGCTCGGCGCGGGTCCGCAAGATCGCCCGCAGCGCAGGCTCGCAACGGACACCCTCGCGCAGCTCGCCGACGACACTGTCGTGGTCCGAATCCGCCGCGAAGTGGAGCGACACGCAACGCCAGCTCCTCGCAAACAATCCGCGCATCCTGTTCTCTCCGACCGAGCCAACGGCGATACCGCGCAGCCCGGCGACGACTCGTTCGTGGCCCGAATCCGCGGCGAAGTGGAGCGATCACCAGGCCGATCTTCGTCCGCAGCGTAGACGGACCTGCCTTCGCCAGCACCGGGTGATGCCCCTCGCCACTTTCGCGCGCCCTCACCACCCCGGAATCAATCGAGCGCCCGCAGCTCGATGCGCGCCACGCCGAGGCGGATTTGTCGGGTCCCCGGGCGGCGTTCGACCAGCGACGCCGCGTCGGCGACCCCGAGCCGGCCGAGCTGCGTGCGCGCGCGGTGGATGCAGATGTTCAGGTGGTTGTCGTCCATGCGCAGCATTTTGAGCAGCTCGTCGGCCGTCAGCCAGCCTTGCTCCGCAGCCGGCAGCCCGGCCCGCTCGTCGGCGAGGCGTCGGCGCGCCAGCAGCAGCAGCACGTAGTGATGCGCCCGGCGCTGCAGGTCGAGGCGGCGGTCGCCGCAGCACGCCACCAGCTCGACCCGCTCCTCGTCGCGGCTGAACGCGAAGCACAGCCGCAGGTTGGCCACGCACAGCCCGCCGTCGCTCTCTTGCCACGTCCCGGCGCAGAACTTCGGCAGGTACACCCGCCAGAGCCCGTCGCCGAGCGCCAGCACCGCCCGGTCGTCGATCGACGCGACCTCGCCGCCGCGCTCGCAGATCCACGAACCTTGCGGATCCTGATAAATCGAGCACTCCGGCTCTTGTGGGTCTGGCAGCGCCAGATAGCCGCCTTCCCCGACCCGCCATTGGGCTGCCGGCAATTGGTGCGCCATCAGCTGCGGGCCCGTGGCGTCCTCCAGGTTGAAGACCGCCGATTCGCGCCCGAAGCGGATCTCCGCCCCCTGGCGCAGCACCAGGCGCTCTCCCGCCGCCAGCCGCGCCCCGTCGACGCAGGTCCCGTTGCGGCTGCCGAGGTCGTGCAATTCCCAGTGGTCGCCGTCCCACTGGATCTCCGCGTGGCGCCCGGACACGTCGCGGGCTCCGAGCACCAGGTCACATGATTTCGAACGCCCTACCAAACAGCGGTCAGGTAGAATGAGGCGCTCGTCGGAACTATGCGCGCGCAGGACAGCCATCGGACCATCACCGATCTTAGCCTGAATTCGCCAATGGACCACCGCCGTGCTGGCGCACTCGACCGGCGGCCGCAATCCCGGCGCGGGCGCTCCGCCCGCCCGACGTGTCTATTCGCGGAAAACACCGTACCCTTGCGACCGCCCCCCGCGAATATTTCGCCCTCTCCTGGGGGTCTCCCAGCGGCCCATGCCCGCCGACCGCGACCCCGTCGATTCGCAATTCTCCAGGGTCCCGTCGCTGCTCACTCCATTCGTCGCGCTCGGGCGGCAGTTCCGCGAGACGGCGAGCAACTCCTCGGCCTACCTCGGCGACCACGATCGACCTGCTGAGCGGCGGCACCGCCGCCCTGGTGATGTTCGCGCCGACCCTCGAGTCCGCGGCCGACGTCGCCCTCGAGCGCGCCGTCGACCTCATCCCCGGCGAGCTCGTGCGCCTGCGCCCGCAGCAAACCCCCAGCAGCTCCCCGACAAGCCCGTCGTCTCGCCCACGGGCCCGCCCGACAATGCGGCCCCCTCCCGGGTGACCGCGAACGGGCAGCTCGCCCCTGCGGCCCCGCCGGAGCCGCCCGGCGAGGGGCCCGCCGCCCCGCCCGCCAGGCCACTCGATGACCCGTCCGAGGTCGACGACCCCGACCGCCTGGCCAACACCCCCTCGACGAGCCGCCGACAGCCGTCGAGCTGCCCGGCGATCCCTTCGACTCGGCCGAAGGCTGGTCCGAACTCCACCCGATGAACGAACCGTGGACCACCGAAATTATGCGGGGGCTCCACGACATGCGAGTCGGCACTTTCGGCGCCGAGGGTGAAAACGTGGTCTACAACTTCGGCCTCGGCATCTGCCCGGACGGCCGCCTGTCGGCGCAGCGCAAACAGAGCACCGGCACCCCGTCCTCGACGGCCGGATCAAGCCCGCCCTCGAGGCTCTCACGGTCGACCTTCCCCAATGAGGTGCTCGCGCTCCTGGCCGGCAGGTGCCAGAAGATCAGCTACGAGTTCACCGGCGCAGCACACCGGCCGCGGCATCGTGCAACGAAGCGACTTGCCCCCCCTCGGCCGTGATGCCTCATGGACCGACATTGATTCGATACGACCATCGAGGGGGTCGTGGGCGAGCCGCCCCGTATCGAGGCGACAGCGCTCCAGGCTCACTCGACGGAGAGCGCTCGGCCCGGCAGCTGTGCACGCAGCCACGCTGCCCGCTGCGAGGCGCCATCGGCCCCTCGCCGCCTGTCCTTTGCAACGGCCTCGCACCCGCCGGCGCCCTGTTCACCAGGCCGGCGGCGGTGCCCGGCTTCGCCGACCGCCGCTCAGGGGCTCTCGACGTCGTGCTCGTACCCGTAGAAGAAGTGGTGGCACGAGTTGACCGGCGCCTCGAGCTCGATCGCCTGCTCCGGGCCGAACACGATGCCAGTCGGGAACGTAAGGTGGTTGTGCCCCTGCAGAGGGTCCCAAATGCGGTTGTACGCCACGCGCGCCTTGGCCCGCCGCAGGCGTACGGACACGCGTTGGCCTGTTTCGTTCACGATCGTCCACGCCGTCAGCACGAACACCTTGCCGGCGGGCACGGTATACGCGATCTGATTCAGGTATGAATTCGACTCATAAAACACGACGCGCACCTCGTCGTGGGTGACACAACAATTCTGAGTGGGCATTGTAGCTCCTGGAGCGCGCAACAACGATCGAGATTCGCAGCACTCGACTCGACCGGCAGGTTATCACGGCGGCGATCGCCGGTCAACGCGAGACCACTTGAATGGTTCTGTATGCCTTCGGGTCCCGTTTCCGCGCTCAGCGGGGCCCGGATGGGGCAGGTCCTGGAGCGAGCATTCTTCGCTGCGCGGGCCTTGCAAGGGCCCTTCCGGCAGTGCCGTGAATCCCGCAGCCCCGTCCGTGCCCGAATGTCCAGATACCCGCGCAAGCCTCTTCTCATTTCCTGCGCGTGATGCACGGGGCAGCGCGATGTCGCCCTACCCAACTGCAGTTGGTGAGCGACGTCCGAAAACCGTCGCATGAACTTTCCCTGGACCGTGCCGAGACCGCGATGCTATAGACTTGCGTCATCATGGACACGGTTCCGCCGTGCGCGGCGGACGAAGTGGTGTGCGATCAGCGGCCGAATCGGCCGTCGGAGGAATTGTAATGGTGTATGCGATTCGTGGTCGGGTTTGGGATGCGTCTGCGCCGACAGAGAACCTTTCTGGTCGGTTGCAGTTGGTCTTCGACGTCGGTACCGAATTCCTCGACCCGCCCGGCAGCCCGGGCCGAAGCAGCTCCAGCCCTTGGTTCGCAAGCATCGAGACCGACGGCTTTTTCACGCTTTCCCTCACCGACGACGACGCCGCGACGCTCATGGGGGCCCGCCGGCACCGCGAAGTCATCTTCAAGATCTACGACTACAACGCCACGATCATCGGCAGTCAGTCCGTCTACATCTCGTGGGCCACGTTGCGCGGGACCGAATTCGTCACGCTGAGCGCCGATCCCACCACGATCCCGGTCGCCGACCCCGACTTCCTCAGCGTCACGGGCTTCGTCGTACACCCTGACGGCACTCCGGTGGCGGCGACGGAGGTCCAGCTCTCCCGCAAGACCCTCCAGCATTCCACCCCGCTGGCCAGCACGACGACCGGCAGCGACGGCCGGTTCGTCCTCCGCTATCGGGCGCCGGCCGGCAGCCCGCCGGGCTCTTCGAACCTGAGCGTGACGCTCGCGGCGAGCGCCGTATCGGCGACGGCGGGCGACTTCTGCAACCCGCCGAAGGACTTCACCGTCCGCCTGGTCCCGGGCAACGCGCCGTACGTCGGCCGCTCCGACTTCGACCTCGACGTCGCCACCATCAGCCCGCTGCTCGACGACGCCACCCTCGACGAGCTCGACGTCGACGACATCAAATTCCTGATGTGCCGCACTCAGCACGACAGCGGCGCGCTGGCGACTCTGGTCCGCGCGCACGTGCTCGCCGACCGTTATGGCATTCCGGCGGCCGCGCTGGCTGCGTTCTCGCACGCCGGCATCCCGCTGGCGACGAACGTCATCACCGCCTTGACGGCCGACCAGATCGAGGACGCGATCACGCGCGCCATCGCCGACAACGCGGTGCCCGCCTCGCTGGCGAGCAGCATCGCCACCGTCAAGACGGAGCTCGCCAAGGCCCGCGTCCATCGCATGGTCCCGCCGGCGCCCGATGAATCGGGCACGACGCTCGGCGCGATCCTCGTCGCCGCCGCGCTCACACCCAACCTGCCGCACACCTTCGCCCAGCAGTACGCCGACCACACCGGCACCGCCGCCCAGTTCTGGTCCATACTGCGCTCGCACGGCTCGCTCGGCACTCACGTCGATCGCATCCAGTTCACGCTCCAGGCCGGCGCCATCACCGCCAGCTACCCGAAGCTCATCCAGCTCCTGCATCAGAAGCGCGACGCCAACGAGTTCTCGCGCGCGGCCGAGCTGGCGCAGTTCAGCGCGGACGACTGGGAGGGTTTCCTCGGCCAGACGGTCAACGGCCAACCGGTCGACACGCCGCCGGGCATCATCGGCCCCGCGGGCGACAAGCGCGCCAATTACGCCGGCGCGATCGCCAAGATGGTCGAGGACCTCTACCCCTCGGCGCACCTCGCCTACCGCGTGCCGGAGACGAGCATCACCACCTCCAGAACCAACTTCTCCTCGTTCGTCGTCAACAACCCCGGCTTCAGCTTCCAGCGCACGAACATCCACGAGTTCTTCGACACCGCCAGCGGCCTGCCCGCGGACGAGGGCGAGAAAGCGGCGCTGAAGCAGGACCTGCTGCGCGTGCAGCGAGTCTCGGCGATCACGCCGCGTTACGGCCGGACCGCCGCCTCGACGGCGCTGCTCGAGCAGGGCGTGACCTCGGCCGGGCAGATCCAGCGGATGGGCTTCGCCGCCTTCAAGTCCAAGTTCGGCGCGGCGATGGACCCGTCGACCCTGCGCGCGACCTACGAGAAGGCCGACCAGGTCGCCAGCACGGCGCTGCACCGGTTCCTGCACTCCCGCAAGGAGATGCACTTCCCGCTGACGGCCGTCATCAACTCGCCCGGCTGCGGCGACGTCGCGCTCGAGGAGATCTTCGGCAACCTCGACTACTGCGCCTGCAAGCACTGCGACTCGGTCTACGGCCCGGCGGCGTACTTCGTCGACATCATGCAGTTCATCCGCGAGCGCAAGGCCGGCGAGCAGACGATGCTCGCCGAGCTGCTCACTCGCCGCCCCGAGCTCGAGCACATCCTCCTCAACTGCGAGAACTCCAACACCCCGCTGCCGACGATCGACCTCGTGCTCGAGACGCTCGAGCGCCGCTCCCGCTTCTGGCTCGGCCTCCCCCCGCCCTCCTATCAGAACTCGTCCGACTGGCCGCAAACGACCTGGAGCGCGAGCGAGCTGGTGGCCCAGCCCGAGCACGTCGACCACGACGTCTACGGCAGGCTCGCCCTCCGCGACGTCGCCTTCTTCCCGCACAGCCTGCCCTTCGACCTCCCGCTCGAGGAGGCCCGCGCGTACTATCAGAGCCTCGGCACCTCGCGCGTCGCCATCCAGGACGCGCTGGAGTGGTTCGACGGCCTCGACGAGGACGCGGTGTTCCGCGTCGACGAGCGCCTGGGCCTGTCCCCGGGACAAGGCCAGCTCGTCCGCGGCGCCGTAAACCCCCCCGACATGGCGCAGTTGTGGGGCTTCGCAAACGGAGCCTCCTACGTCGCTCCCCTGAACGACGTCGAGCTGTTCCTGGCCCGTTCCGGCCTCGATCTGCCCGCCCTCACCACGCTGATGCGCGGACGAGTCATCGCCGAGGTCGAGATCGATTACCACGAGCCCTGCACGCTCAAGGGCGCGAAGTTCGTCAACGCGACGAACCCGAACGCGAACGGCCTCACGGCCGACAACCTGAAGCGCCTGCTCGTATTCCTCCGCCTGCAGCGGGCGCTCGGCTGGTCGATGCCCGACCTCGACGCGACCCTCGCCGCTCTGGGCACCTGGTTCGCCGGCGACGTCGCCGTCGATCTGGAGAAGATCGCCCGCTTCGTGCGCATCCGCCAGCGCTTCCCGCAGCTCCCGCTCGGCGAGGTCCACGCGTGGTTCGGCAACCTCGATCGCCGCGTCTACACCGAGGGTTCGCCGACCTACTACGACACGGTCGTCCAGCCGCGTCAGCGCCACGCGGCCTTCGCCACGCTGTCCGGCGCAACCACCTTCGGCGCGCACCGCGGCGACCTGCTGGCCATCCTGCGAACCGACGACGCCGGCCTGGCCGCCGCCTACGAAGCCACCGGCCTCGACGACGACAGCGCCCTCCACCACGCCAATCTCTCGCACCTCTACCGCGTCTCGTCGCTCGCGCGCGCCACGGGTCTGTCGATCCCCGACCTCGTCACCCTCACCCACTACTCGCAGACCCTCGTCGACAGCAGCCCCTTCGCCGGCACCACGAACGCGCCGGTGCGCGCCCTCCTCGACCTCGCCGACGCCGTCAAGCGCTCGGGCTTCACCGTCCCCGAGCTCGATTGGGTCCTGCGCAATCAGCAGGGCGACAAGTTCGGCGCCAGCGACCTCGACGTCACGCGCGTCCTGATCGGCCTCGTCACCGGCTTGCAGCAGGCGCACGCCGACCATCTCCAGAGCATGCCGGAAGAGCAGGATCCGCTCGCGCGGCTCGAGAAGTTGCTCGTCGGTCCGCTGCCGGCCGGCGAAGTCGCCGCCGCGCTCGCCTTCATCCGCAAGGAGACCACGGGGGAGTTCGATCCAGAAGATTTGCGCGACGCGTACTTCCCCTTCCTGGACGCTCCCAGCCCGGCGCACACCGAGTTCGGCAAGGCCTTCGGAGTCGCCGACAGCATCGAGAATCGCGCTGCCCTGCTCGACACCATGCTCACCGCCTGGCTCCGCCAGCAGAAGCTCGAGGCCGTGGTCGTACAGCAGCTCTCCTCTGCGCTGGCGATGGACACCGCCGACGTCGACCTGCTCCTTCGGACATACAATCACGGGACCACCAAGGCGCTCACGCTGCTGACGGCCGACGCGTTCTTCACGAACACCTTCGACCCCGACAGCGACGCCCCGAACGTCAAGGAGCCGTGGTTCCCCGCCGCCTTCCTCGGGCAGACGGACGTGACCGCCCGCGCCGCGCTCTACCGCGGCCTGCGCAGGGTCGCTCTCGTCGCCGCGAACTTCCGCTTCGGCCCCGGCCTGCTGCGCTGGCTGCTGACGAACCTCGACGACGCCGACGTCGACCTGCTCGACCTCACCGCGCTGCCCGAGGGCCCGGGCTCGAGCGCCGCGATCTACGCCGCCTACGCCGGCTGGGACTGGCTGCGCCGCGCCGTCCGCGTGCGCGACGAGGTCCTGCAAGACCCGGCGACGCTGCTCCCGCTGCTCGATTACCTCTTCGACGCCGATCCGTTCGACAAGTCGCTCGCGCTGGGCCAGCTCGCCGCCGCGGCGGGCTGGGACAGCAATGTCCTCGCCGCCTTCGAGGCCGGCGAGACCGTCACCCGCATCGAGCTCAAGCGCCTCGACGCAATCGACGCCTTCGACGCCGCCTTCCGCCTGTCGAACCGCCTCGGCGTCCACCCCAACACGGTGCGCACCTGGGCCAAAGACCAGGTTCTCGACGCCGCCGCCGCCGCTGCGGTCCGAGGCGCCGCCGAGGCCAAGTTCGGCGTCACCGCCTGGCCGAGCGTGGCCCAGCCGATCCGCGACCGCCTGCGCGAGCGCCAGCGCGACGCCCTCGTCGACCTGCTGGTCTTCAAGACAGGCGCCGACGATCACGAGGATCTGTTCGGCCATCTGCTGATGGACGTCGACATCGCCTGCTGCAACCGCACCACGCGGCTCCTGTTCGCCACCGGCGCCGTCCAGCTGTTCATGCAGCGCGCCCTCATGGGCCTCGAAGCCGACCATGACATCGACCTCTCCGACCTCGACGCCGAGGAGTGGGAGTGGATGAAGCGGTACCGGGTGTGGGAGGCCAACCGCAAGATCTTCCTCTACCCCGAGAATTGGGTCCAGCCCGAGCTGCGCACCGACAAGACCCCGCTCTTCAAGAAGCTCGAGGAGGAGATCGCCCAGAGCGAGGCCGACGACGCCTCGATCGAGAAGGCCTACATCCATTACCTCGAGGGCCTACACGAGGTCGCGCGCCTCGACGTGTGCGGCATGTACCACGAGATCGAGCACGACGGCATCGTCATCGTCGACCGCCTGCACGTGTTCGCCGCCACCCACGGCAGCCCCTTCAAGGTCTTCTACCGCCGCCGCGAGGACGACGCCTACTGGACCGCCTGGGAAGAGCTGCCCTTCCAGGTCGAGTCGCGCAGCCTGCTGCCGTTGGTGGTCAACCGGCGACTCTTGCTGCTCTGGCCCAAGATCGAGCTGCGCGCCGAAGATTCGCCGCCACCCCAGCAGAACGACACGACCAAGGCCCCCAAAAAGCACCGGAAGATCCAGCTCATGTGGGCCGAGCTCAAAAACGGCGAATGGAGCGCCCCGCGCACGACCGAGGCGTCGCTCCGGGTCCATGAAACCGACCCCCCTGCCGACCAGATCGAGGGCCGTCACCCGAACTCCGACATCTTCCTCCTCTCGGAGGTCGTCGGGTCCGACCCGCAGATTTATGTTGGCCACACGGAAATGAAGTATACGGCCAAAATTGACGGCTACTTCACCTACGACGCCTGCCTCGACCAGTTCGACGTCGCCCGGTACGGTTCTCCGCCGGCGCTTCCCGCCTACGGCCCGGCTAGCCTCAATGGCGATTACCCGGTCCCGCAAATGACCCGGAGCTGGAGGCAGGGTTTTGTCGCCGACAACGGGAAAAACAACACGCCTTCGGGGGCGGAGCGCTTCGTCCGGGTCCCCGTCGCCGGCAGCCCCAACACGGGCATGGCCTATTCGGACAAGATCATCCGTTACCACACCAACGGCTTCCGCCTGTTCCTCCCGCGTCAAGACGCGCTCCTCAACGGCCGCCGTCCGATTGTCTACGACGATCCGAGGACGATGCTGTTCCTGCGCGCCGGTGACCAGCATGACATCGGCGACGTCGACCCGGACGAGAGCGAACCCAGCGAGCTGTTGGACAAGAATCTCGGGTCGTACCTCAATGGCGGCACCGCCACGATCGATCACACCGACGCACCAAGTGACAGCCTCGCGGGCATGGCCTCGGGCGGCGACGGACCCGCAGCGAGCCAGACTTCGGGCATGGGCATCAATGTGAGCAGCGCCCCGGCCAAGTACAACCTCTCGATCTTCTACCATCCCTACAGTTGCCTGTTCCTGCAGGAAGTCCGGCGGTACGGCGTCGCGGGCCTCCTGGACCCCAACGTGGCGACGCAGGACGAAAACGCCTCGCTGCGCTACCAGAGCGCCAGCCGTCCGCTGCCCGAGAGCTACTTCGACGGCGTCACGGCGGTGTGGCAGCCCGTGCCGCAGGAGGACATCGACTTCCGCTTCGGGGGCGCGTACAGCGTCTACAACTGGGAGTTGTTCTTCCACATCCCGATGTACATCGCCGACCGGCTGATCAGCGAGCGCCGCTTCGCGGAGGCTCAGCGCTGGCTCGGGTACATCTTCAACCCGATCCGCAAGGCCACCCTCGTCCGGGACACCGACTGCAAGCATTACTGGCGGATCAAGCCGTTCCGCCGGCTGTCCTCCGACATGTCGATCGCGGCTCTCCTCGAGCTCCTGCAGTACACCGGCGACGACGCCGAGCTCAAGGAGCAGAAGGCCGACCTCTCGGGTCAAATTTCCCAGTGGCGCAAGAACCCGTTCAAGCCCCACGAAGTCGCTCGTATGCGGCCGACAGCGTACATGCGCGCGGTCGTCATGAAGTACCTCGACAACCTCATCGCCTGGGGTGACGACCTGTTCCGCCAGGACACGCGGGAGAGCACGCAGGAGGCCGTCCAGCTCTACATCCTGGCCTTGCAGATCCTCGGCAAGCGCCCGCGCAAGATCGAGGGCGACGAGCGGCCCGACAAGACCTACGCCGAGGCCTACGACGCCCTCGACGGCTTCTCGAACTTCCTCGTGGAGCTCGAGAACGAGGTCATCGGCTTCACGGCCCGGGACGCCATGATCCCGCTCAACATTAAGGGACAGGCGGCCCTGCAGTCCCAGAACCCGACCAATTTCGCGCTCGGGTACGTCAGGCCGTCCGGAGCCAGCCAGCTCCTCCAGGGCGCTCCCAAGGCGCTGACGAGCTCCCCGAAGCCGCCCTTCCTGCTGCTCCCGGCGACCCTCGTCACCCCGACCGAGACCCGGCTCTACTTCTGCATCCCGCCGAACGACAAGCTGCTCGGCTATTGGGACACCGTCGCCGATCGCCTGTTCAAGCTGCGCAACTGCCTGAACATCGAGGGCATCCGCCGCGACCTGGCGCTCTTCGACCCGCCGATCGACCCCGGCCTGCTGGCCAGGGCGGCGGCCCAGGGCATCGACATCGGCACCGCCGTCAGCAACCTCTACGCGCCGCTGCCTCACTACCGCTTCCTGCCGCACCTCGGCATCGCCAAGGACTTTGCGGCCCAGGTCAGCAGCCTCGGCAGCGCCCTGCTGCAGGCGCTCGAGAAGCGCGACGCCGAGAACCTCGCCGTCCTGCGCGGCGGGCACGAGGTCACGCTCCTGAAGGCCGTGCGGCACGTGAAGGAGCAGGCGATCAAGGAGGCCGAAGAGAACATCGAGGCGCTCAGGCGCGGCCGCGATTCTGCCGTGGCCCGGCACCAGTACTACTCGAGCCGGGAGTATATGAACCGCCTGGAGAAGGCCGAGCTCGGCCTCTCGATTGCCGCGACCGTCACCGATCTGATCGGCGGGGCGCTCGTCGCCGGGGGCGGTGCCGCTGCCGCGGTCCCCACGTTCCAGATCGGCATCTCCGGCTGGGCCGGCAGCCCGGTCGTCATCACGGAGTGGGGCGGCAAGCAGGCCAGCGGTGCTCTCGGAAAGGCCGGCCTGGCGCTCAACATGATCGCCGGCACAATCCAGCGCGCCGCGGCGATGGTGGGCACGCAGGCGTCGTACACCCGCCGCAAGGAGGAATGGAACTTCCAGGCCGACCTCGCGCGGCTCGAGCTCGACCAGATCGACGTCCAGATCACCGCTGCGGAGATCCGCCTCGCCATGGCCCGCCGCGAGCTCGTCAACCACGACGTCCAGGCCGAGCAGTCGGCCGAGGCGCTCGAGACCATGCGGTCCAAGTTCACCAACGCCGAGCTCTACTCGTGGATGGCGACCGAGATCAGCAAGGTCTACCACCTCGCCTACCAGCTGGCGATCGACCTCGCGCGGAGGGCCGAGCGCTGCTACCGCTACGAGCTCGCCATCGACGGCGGCGACGACTTCATCCAGTTCGGCCACTGGGACAACCGCCGCCAGGGCCTGCTCGCGGGCGAGCGGCTGCAGCACGACCTTCGGCGCATGGAGGCCGCCTATTATCAGAACCATCGCCGCGAGTACGAGTTGACCAAGCGGGTCTCCCTCGCCAGCCTCGACCCGGTCGCGCTGATCGCCCTGCGCAAGACGGGCGCTTGCCACTTCAACCTGCCTTCGGTCATCTTCAACCTCGATCACGCGACCCACTACCTGCGGCGGATCAAGCTCGTCGGTCTGTCGATCCCCGCCGTCACCGGGCCGTACACCAACATCGGCGCGACGCTCACCTACGAATCGGGTGCGATCCGCGCCGCAGCGGACGCTCCCGTCGAGGAGGTCATCGGCGCCGCCCAGACCGTCGCCATCACCGTCACCCAGGAGGACACCGGCCTGTTCGAGCCCAACCTCCGCGACGAGCGCTACCTGCCCTTCGAGGGCCGCGCGCTCGAGAATAGCAACTGGCGCATCGAGCTGCCGAAGGTGGTGCGTCAGTTCGACTACGAGACCATCTCCGACGTCATCCTGACGATCCGCTACACCGCAAGAGAGGGCGGCGAGACCACCGCCGCGCTCGTCGGCGACCTGCTGAACGCCGAGAACACGGGTCTCAACAACTTCAAGCGTGCCGAGGCCGACACCGAGCCCGTGCGCGGCACGGGCCAGGTGCATGTCTTCAGCGCCCGGGCCGAGTTCCCGGAGGCCTGGCGCAGCTTCGTGGCCGCGGGCACGTCGTCGGAGGGTACGTCGATCAGCCTCGATCTCAGCGAGCAGCGTTTCCCGCACCCGCCCAAGCCGCTCGGCACCCGGACCATCGAGTACATCGCCGTGTTCTTCCGCTGGAACGCCAACGAGGATCTCGGACCCGACAACGACACCTTCCAGGGCGCCGTCCTCAGCGCGGGAGAGGACCCGATCGCTCTCGGCAACTTCGGTAAGTACGCAGAAAACCTGCCCTTGCCGGACGGCTCCGGCTACAACTACCTCTACTACGCGGCCTCAACCAGCACCACGCTCGGCAAGTCGCCCGGCACCTGGACCCTCGAGCTTCCGAACGGCTGGAGCGCCGGCAAGGACCCCGAGGACCTCATCGTCGTCGTCGGTCACAAGGTGAGCTGATTCAATCCAGCGAGCGGGGGAGGGTGAAATCATGGCAATGAAGCGCGACAACGATGCCACGGGCGGCCGCATGGCCGACCCCTCGGCCACCCAGAAGAGCAACAGCCAATCCACCGACAGCGCGGCCCGCCCGAGCGGCCACCGGGCGGGTCCCGGGCCGTCCCCGGCGGTCAACAACAAGCCGCAAGACCCCCGCGAGGCTGCCCCCGGCGCGGCCGCCTCCGCCGGCACCGGCCCGCAGAATTCGCAATCACCCGCCCCCGCCGCCCCCAATCCCTCCGAGCTCGCCCCTTCGATCTCCCTCCCCAAGGGCGGAGGCGCTTTAAAAAACATCGGCGACAAGTTCGAGGCCAACGCCTTCAGCGGCAGCGGCGGTATGAGCATTCCGATCGCCGTCTCCCCGGGTCGGGGCCTCTCCCCGACCCTCGCCCTCGGCTACAGCACCGGCGCCGGCAACGGCCCGTTCGGCATGGGCTGGCAGCTCTCGGTCGCCTCGATCTCCCGCAAGACCGACAAGGGCTTGCCGACCTACGACGACGCCGCCGAGGCCGACACCTTCATCATCTCCGACGCCGAGGACCTCGTCCCGCTGCTCGAGGAGGACGGCGGCGAGTGGACGCGCAAGGTCTTTAATCAAGACGACCACCGCGTCCACGCCTATCGCCCGCGCGTCGAGGCCGGCTTCGCCCGCATCGAGCGCTGGGTCCACCTCGGCACGGGCGAGGTCCACTGGCGCACCTGGTCGCGCGACAACGTGCGCAGCACCTACGGCACCAGCGCGGCCAGCCGCGTCGCCGACCCGGCCGACCCCGCCCGCGTCTTCACCTGGCTCATCGACCAGACCAGCGACGACCGCGGCAACATCGTCCGCTTCGAATACAAAGAGGAGAACCTCGAGGACGTCGACCTCGAGAGCCTCGAGGAGCACGAGCGCCTCGCCGTCACCCAGGTCCAGGCCCAGCGCTACCTCAAGCGCATCTATTACGGCAACGCCACCCCCTACGCCGCCGGCGGCTGGCACTTCGAGGTCCTCCTCGACTACGGCGAGCACGACCCCTACGGCGTCGAGACCGGCACCTGGCCCGCCCGCCCCGACACCTTTTCAAATTTCCGCAGTTGCTTCGACCTCCGCACCCGGCGCCTGTGCCGGCGGATCCTCATGCTCCACCACTTCGAGGAGCTGCCCGTCGATCCGTACCTCGTCGCTGCCACCGAGCTCACCTATTCCGAGAGCCCGACTGCCACTCTCCTGACCGCCGCCAGGCACCGTGGCTATCTCTATTCCAACGGCGCCTATTCCCACAAGGCCTACCCACCGGTCGAGTTCACCTACTCCACCGCGCAGATCGATCCGTCCCTCCGCCTCGTCGACGCCGACACTTTAAAAGATGTCCCGGGCGCGCTGGGCGGCCGTTTCGAGCTCGTCGACCTCGACGGCGAGGGTTTGCCCGGCCTCCTCACCGAGCAGGCCGGCCACTGGTATTACAAGCGCAACGAGGGCAACGGCACCTTCGGCCCGCTGCGCGGCCTCGCGAGCCTGCCGAGCAACGCCCGCCTCGGCAGCCAGCGACTCCTCGACCTCGACGGCGACGGCGCCCTCAGCCTCACCAGCTTCTCCGGCCCCGCGCCCGGCTTCTACGAGCGCCCGCTGCCCATGTGCGGCGTCGCGGCCGAGGACTGGCAGGCCTTCCGCAGCTTCCGCGCCGTCCCCAACATCGACCTCGATGCTCCCAACGTCCAGCTCCTCGATATCAACGGAGACGGCCTCGCGGACATCCTCGTCTGCGAGGACAACCGCTTCATCTGGTACCCCTCGGAGGGTCACGACGGTTACGGCGAGCCGCGCGTCCTCTCGCGCCCGCGCGACGAGCGAGTCGGCCCCCAGCTGATCTGGACCGACCCGCAGCAGGCCATCTATTTTACCGACATGACCGGCGACGGCCTCGCCGACATCGTCCGCGTCCGCAACGGCTCCGTCGTCTACTGGCCCAACCTCGGCTACGGCCGCTTCGGCCGCCAGATCGGCATGCGCGGCGCCCCCGTGTTCGACCGCCCCGACCGCTTCCGCGCCGATCGCCTGCGGATCGGCGACATCGACGGCAGCGGCACCACCGACCTCGTCTACGTCCGCCAGGACGGCGCCCGCCTGTGGCGCAACCAGGCCGGCAACAGCTTTTCAGAGGCCGTCCAGGTCGACATCCCGCCGGTCGACAGCCTCTCCTCCGTCCAGCTCGCCGACATCCTCGGCAAGGGCACCGCCGCCCTCGTCTGGTCGACCGACCTGCCGCACCGTCAGGGCACGCATATCGCCTTCGTCGACCTCATGTCGGCGGGCAAGCCCTATTTGATGCTCTCTTCAAAAAACAATATGGGCGCCGAGACCCGGGTCGAATATGCCCCATCGACCCGGTTCTATCTCGAGGACCGCGCCGCCGGGCGGCCGTGGAAGACCCGCCTCCCGTTCCCCACGCACGTCATCGAGCGCGTCGAGGTCCGCGATCACGTCACCGGCCACACCTTCGTCCAGAGGTATCGCTACCACCACGGCTACTTCGACGGCCCCGAGCGCGAGTTCCGCGGCTTCGGCATGGTCGAGACCGAGGACACCGAATCCTGGGCCGACTACAATTCGCCGAAGCTGTTCCCCACGGGTCACCAGATCGTCGACGAGGAATTGCACAGCCCGCCCGTCTTGACCAAAACCTGGTTCCACACGGGCGCCTACCTCGGCGGCACCAGCCTCGCGCACTGCTACAGCGACGAGTACTACAGCGACAAGACCGACGATTTTCCCAATGGCGTCGCCATCGACCTCCCCGAGACCCTGATCCCCGACGGCCTCACCCCGATCGAGGCTCGCGAGGCCGTGCGAGCCCTCCGCGGCCGTGCCCTGCGCGTCGAGGTCTACGGCCGCGACGGCAGCGAGGAGCAGGTCCACCCGTACACCGTCTCCGAGGCCAACTTCGCGGTCCGCCTCCTGCAGCCGCGCGGCGACCAGAAGCACGCCGCCTTCCTCGTCCACGACCGCGAGTCGCTTTCCTATCATTACGAGCGCGACCCCGCCGATCCGCGCGTCTCGCAGTCGGCTGTGCTCGAGGTCGACGAATTCGGCAGCCCCGTCCGTTCGGTCAGCGTCGCCTACAGGAAGCCCATCGCCCTCGGTGCCCGCGACGAGCAGCTCGCCACCAGCATCGTCCTCACCGAGTCCGACCTCCTCAACGTCCACGATCAGCCCGACACCTATCGCCTCGGCGTCCCGGTCGAGCTCCGCTCCTACGAGCTCCACGGCCTCGAGGGCGACCCTGCCGACCCCTTCACCCACGCCGAGCTGCTCGCCCACGCCGACGCCGCCACCGAGGTCCCCTATCACGGCCCCGTGACCGCCGGCGAAAAAAAGCGGCTACTCTCGCGCGCCCAGGTCTACTACTACTCCGACAACCTCGCTGCGCGCCTGTCCCTCGGGCAATGTGGCCTCCGCGCCCTGCCTTACGAGACCCTCACCCTCGCCTTCACCCAGGCGCAGCTCGACGCCGTGTTCCTGAACGACGAGCTCACCGGCCTCGCCCTCGACACCGAGGGCGGCTATCGCGGCGACAACGGCCTGTGGTGGCGCCCGAGCGGCCGTGTCATCTTCGACCCCGCCAACTTCTACCGCGTCACCGAGTCGCGCGACGTCTTCGGCAACGCCACCACCTTCAGCCACGACGCCCACAGCCTCCTGATCGAGTCCGCCGAGGACGCCCTCGGCAAAACGATCACCGCCCACAACGACTACCGCCTCCTCGCCCCCGACCTCGTCACCGACCCCAACGGCAACCGCCGGGCCGTCGCCTTCGACGCCCTCGGCATGGTCGTCAAGACGGCTGTCATGGGCAAGGACGGCAGCAGCGACGGCGACACGCTGAACGACCCGACCACGGAGATCGAGTACGACCTCACGGTCATCCCGGCGGTCGTCCACACGATCGTCCGCGAGAACCACGGCGTCGGCAACCAGGCCTTCCAGCACAGCTACGCCTACTCCGGCGGCCTCGGCCAGGTCGTCCTGCAAAAGGTCCAGGCCGAGCCCGGCCTCGCGCCCAAGCGCAACGGCAACGGCGACCTCGTCTTCGACAACGGCGAACTCGTGTTCGAGGACATCACCCCGAATCCGCGCTGGGTCGGCAACGGCCGCGTCATCGTGGACAACAAGGGCAACCCCGTCAAGCAGTACGAGCCCTTCTTCGATTCGAGCCCCGGGTACACCGACGAACAGGAGCTCGTCGAATGGGGCGTCACTCCGTTCATCCACTACGACCCCCTCGGTCGCATGATGCGCACCGACCTGCCCGATGGGACATTCATCAAAGTGGCTTTCACGCCGTGGCAGCAGGTCACCCACGACGCCAACGACAACGTCCTCGCCAGCGACTGGTACGCCGAGCGCGCCGCCCTCGCCGGCGGCACGCCGCACAACGACGGCGAGAAGTACGCCGCCCTCCACGCCGAGCCCCACGACAGCACGCCGACCACCGCGCTGCTCGACAACCTCGGCCGCCCCTTCCTCGTCATCGCCGACAACGGCCTCTACGAGAACAACCTCCCGCAGAAGTTCGAGACCCGCACCAAGCTCGACATCGAGGGCAACGTCCTCGTCGTCGAGGACGCGCGGGGCAACACCGCCGAGGAGAACATTTTCGCGCCCGGTGGCCTCCAGCTCGAGACCCTCAGCGTCGACGCCGGCACTCGCCGCGCCCTGCCCAACGCTCTCGGAAACCCGCTGCGCGGCTGGGACAGCCGGCAGAATGTCCGCCGCTGGACCTACGACGACCTCAACCGCCCGACGCACGCCTATCTCAAGCACGCGGCCGACCCCGAGGTTCTGCAGCAGCGCATCGTCTACGGCGAGAGCCTCGGCGTCAGCGCCGACGTCACGAACCACCTCGGCCAAGTCTACCGCGTCTACGACAGCGCCGGCGTCCTCACCAGCCTCGCCTACGACTTCAAGGGCAACCTCCTCGCGACCGAGCGCCGCCTCGCCGAGGACTATAAGACCACGCCCGACTGGATCGACCTCCTCACCCTGACCGACCCGGCCCTCGTCCACGCGGCCGCCGCGCCCTTGCTCGAGGCCGAGACCTTCACGACCTCGTGGACCTACGACGCCCTCAACCGCGTCCGCACCCAGACCACGCCCGACGACAGCGTCACCACCCAGACCTTCGGCCTCGGCGGCATGCTGCAGTCCGTCGCCGTCAACGTCCGCGGCGCCCTCTCGGCCACGGACATCGTCACCAACATCGACTACAACGCCCGCGGCCAGCGCCTCCTCATCGCCTACGGCAACGGCTCGACCACCGATTACGAGTACGACCCGAAAAACTTCCGCGTCACCCGCATTCACACCGAGCGCCCGCACACCGATCCCGACCTGCGCACCGTCCAGGACCTGCGCTACCACTACGACCCCTCCGGCAACATCGCCCAGATCCGCGACCAGGCTCAGCAAGGCGTCTTCTTCGACAACGACTATGTCGATCCGACCCAGTCGTTCCGCTACGACCCGACCTACCGCCTCGTCGAAGCCACCGGTCGCGAGCACGACGCGCTCCCGATGCGCACCGCCGAGGGCTTCGCGCCCATTGCGCACCCGCAAGACACCCAGGCCCAGCGCAACTACAGGCAGCTCTACACCTACGATCCGGTCGGCAACATCACGCAGATGGCCCACCGCGTCGTCGTCGACGACGTCGAGCAGATTGCCTGGCGCCGCGGATACCTCTACGCTACCGCCGGCAACCGCCTCCTGCGCACCAGCCTCCCCGCCGACGACTTCAACGACCCGCCGAACTACTCCGTCGAGTACCAGCACGACGCCCACGGCAACATGACCGCCATGCCCACCATCCCCGGGGGCCTCACCTGGGACGACGACGATCGCCTGCACAGCAGCGACGCCATCGGCGGCGGCATTACCTACTACGTCTACGACGGCGCCGGCCAGCGCGTCCGCAAGGTCACCGTCAACCAGTCGCTCTCGACCACCCGCCAGCGCCTCTACTTCGGCAGCTGGGAGACCTACCGCGAGCACAAGAACATCAACACCACCAACGACCTCGACCTCGAGCGTGAGACCCTCCACGTCCACGACGACCACGGCCGCGTCTGCCTGATCGAGACCAAGACCGTGGACGCCGGCGCCCCCGTCGTCACCCCGGCCAACGTCGCCCGCTACCAGTACTCCAACCACCTCGGCACCGCGAACCTCGAGCTCGACGACGACGCCGAGGTCATTTCCTACGAGGAGTTCCACCCCTACGGCACCAGCAGCTACCGCGCCGCCAACAGCGCAATCGAGGTCAGCGCCAAGCGCTACCGCTACACCGGCCAGGAGCGCGACGAAGAGACCGGCCTCGCTTACCACGGTTTACGGTATTACATTCCCTGGCTCGCTCGCTGGTCTGCAGCAGACCCCTTCGGTCTTGTGGATGGACCGAACCGGTTCGTCTACGTCAGAAACAATCCAGCGCGATTGAATGATCCATCCGGAACCACCGCAGAGGAAGGTAAGCCAAAGAAGTACCAGCCTGCCCCGGGTGCCATCCTAGCCACGGGAACGGTCGCGGAAGGGGAAACACGACGGCAATTCGCCGGCCGCGTCATTCAAGAGCGCTTCACGAACATTACCGACGCTGCTCGCATTGTGATTGAAGGCGAGTTGCCCGAGCATGCTGGAATCCCTCAGGACAAGTTCATGGTCGGAGCTCGCGGCGGCATCGAACTACCGGCCGAGGTAGTCGCCGACTTCCACAAACGTTTCGGAGCCGTCCCCCTCGCAGAAGGAGAACGCTTCACACCCGGCTGGCTGGTTGCAGGTAACGCCACCACCGAAATCAATCCTGCATTATCGAGATTAGCCGAAGTTGCCTCAGCCGCGCTCGCCCTGGTCGATTTCGCACTTCTTGCGGAAACCTCAGGGTTGCGACAGGTCACCCAGGAAGCTGTAGAGAAAATTACACAGAAGGTGTCTCAGTTCACTCGCTCAGCGATCGAGCGGGTCCGATCGTGGTTTGGAGCAAGAAACATCAGCGCTCAAGCGCGAGCAGGACGTCCCCCCGTGCGCCCACATGGAAGGCCCCCTGCGGTAGCAGACGATGCAGCGGATGGTGTCGCCGACGATGTCGCCGACGATGTCGCCGACGATGTCGCCGACGATGTCGCTGACGGGGTCCGGCTCACCGGAGGTGGCCGAAAAGTTCTAAAAGATCCTCAACTCCAAAGAATGGGAAACAAAACAGTGGCAGAAGTCATTCGGGCACGCGGCGGGGGGCAAGGGCAAGTCGAGCAGACCAAACATCTAGCCCAAAAAACGCTTGCCGAAGTGGCCAACATGGCCGCCAAGGGCGACGCAGATGCGGCAACCGCCATCAAGATGGTCAAGCAGGCGAGAGCGAAAGCTCAGAAATACGGGGGAAGACAATGATGCGCGATGAAACTTCACTTGAGGCCGTAAGCAGAATTATCGACTCCGGTCTCCCGCTCACCTCGGTTGAGTTCTGCATGGACTCTGATCTTCCCAGCGATCCCGTGGCCTTCAGGTTCTCATTCGAGGACGAAAGTTTCTGTGTCTCTGCCAACGGTCATGACGACACCATCATTGTCTCAAGAGACATGCCGAATGAGTACGCGAGTTATCCCTCTCGCGCATTTCTCATGCTCTCGCCTCCTTGGAACGGCGCTCTCGGAGCAAAGTTGATCTGGGTATGGACTCTTGAGAATCAAAGAGGCTATTTTGACGGAATTCAGCTTCAGTTCGAACATTTAGATTCGCCCCCCCCCTTTTCCATTCAGATGATTGCACTGGCTTCCACGCTGAGAGTCTTCCATCTCGCAAAATTGGATTTCACCAGGATGTCTCAACTGCCTGAGACGTCCTGACGCGGCAGTGCTTGAACTATCCGGCAGCATCGTCGAGTGGGGTGACACCCCGCTCATCCACTACGATCCCCTGGGCCGGGTCGTGCGCACGGACATGCCCGACGTATCCGTCCGGAAGACTGCGTCGTGAATCGAGATCCTCGAGCAGCTACAAGGCCCCTCGAGGAGGATCGATGTCGAGGAAGCGTAACGACTTGAAGGAAGAGCGCGGCGCGGTCGTGCTGGCGCCGCAGCCGGTGAAGCGGGGTAGCTTCGCGTTGCTGGTACCGGACGACATGAAGTGGGAGGTTCGAGGCGTGAGCGGCGGCTACCGGATCGACTTCCGGCCGATGACACCGCAGGAGCGGGCGCGTCGGCTCCGGGAGTGGAGGCAGCTGTGACGGCGAGCAAGGTGGCGGATCCGGCGATCTGGGAGAAGCGGGTCGAGGCCCTCGAGGCGAGCGGGCGGAGCTGCCGGGAGTATGCGAAGCAGATCGGCGTCAACCCGCACACGCTGGCAGGCTGGCGGTGGAAGCTGCGGCAGCGAGCTCGGACGGGAGCGACGCCGGCGAGGCCCCGCGCAGCGGCGGCGAGCGAGCGCGAGTTCGTGGAGGTGACAAAGCAGGTGGCAGCGGCGCTGGTGGCGGAGACCGGGGTGATCGAGGTCGAGCTCGGCGGCGCGGTGGTGCGAGTCCGCGGCGAGGTCGACGGCGAGATGCTCGCGCGGGTGCTCGGCGCGGTGGGGGGACGGCGCGGATGATCCCGAAGAACGTCCGCGTTTTCGTATGCACCGAGCCGCAGGACATGCGGCGAGGATTTGATCGGCTGGCGCTGGCGGTGCGGGCGGAGATGGGCGGCGATCCGCGGAGCGGCGCGGTCTTCGTGTTCTTGAGCCGGCGCGCCGACAGGCTCAAGCTGCTGTGGTGGGACCACAATGGCTTCGCGGTGCTGTACAAGCGACTGCACCGCGCGACGACGACGGCGCCGAAGGCCGCGAGTCCTTCGCAGCGCTCGATCGAGATCGACGAGAAGAGCCTCGGTGCGCTGCTACGGGGCATCCCGCGAGCTGCAGGACGTGGGCGTGAAAACGCTCTTGACGTGGGCGCGCGAACGAGTAGTAAGGACGCGTGAGCGAGATCGAGCTCCTGCGCAGCGAACTCGAGAGCAAGGAGGGCGAACTGCTCGCGCTGCGCGAGGCGCTGTCGAAGGCGTCCTCGGACCGCGAGCAGTACCGGGCGCTCTACATGCAATTGCTCGAGCGCTGTCGGCTGCTCGAGAAGGGGATCGTCGTCGGGAAGAAGGCCGAGCGCTTCCAGGGCGACGAGGAGGCGCAGCTGTCGATGCGCCTCCTGGGCATGCTGCTCGGCCCGGGCGAAGCCGAGGCGAGCGCGGACGAGGATAACCTCGACGACGCGCTGGCCGAGGAGCTCGACGGAGACGAGGACGACGAGGCGAGCACGACCCGCCCCACGGATGCGTGTGAGCCGCGGCGGCGCCGTCGCGGGCGGCGCAAGCTGCCGGAGGCGCTGCCGCGCGTCGAGGTCGAGGTCCTGCCGCCGGAGGTGCTGCTGGAGGGCCTCGAGAACTTCGAGCGGATCGGCGAGGTCGTCAGCAAGACCGTCGAGCGCCGACCGGGCGCGATGGTGGTCGCGCGGGTCGTGCGGCCGAAGTTTGTCCGCAAGGACACGTCGGCCGAGTCGATCGAGGCCCAGCTGGCCGATGAGACACCCGAAGCGCCGGCGGTGTTGATCGCACCGCCGCCGGAGAAGCCGATCGAGCGCGGCCTGGCCGGGCCCGGGCTCCTGGCCCACACCATCGTGCTGCGCTGGGGCGATCACATGCCCGCCCACCGCCAGGAGGCGATCCACGCCCGCGAGGGCCTTCCGCTGTCGCGCCAGACGATCTGCAGCTGGCACCAGCAGCTCGCCGACCTGGTCGAGCCGCTCGTCGACGCGATGATGGCCGACGCCTTCCTGTCGCCGTACGTCTGCGTCGACGCGACCGGGGTGCTCGTGCAGGCGCCCGAGCAGTGTCAGCGCGCCCACTTCTGGGTGCTCGTCGCGCCGGGCCGGCATGTGCTGTATCGATTCTCGCCGAGGCACGACAGCGAGGCCGTCGATCGCCTGCTCGCCGGTTACAAGGGCTATCTCGTCTCCGACGCCGCGACCGTCTACGACCACCTCTTCCGCGACGGCGCCGTCGTCGAGGTCGCGTGCTGGGCTCACTGCAGGCGCTACTTCTTCAAGGCGCTGGGCACTGAGCCGGAGCTCGCCAAGCACGCGCTCGGGCTGATCCGCAAGCTCTTCAAGGTCGAGGAGAAGCTGGCCGACGAGAGCCGCAAGCGGCGCGAGTCGGTCCGCCGCAAGCTGTCCGCGCCGATCGTCGACGAATTCTTCGCGTGGTGCGCCCACCAATGCGAGGTCGCCCTCGACGGCTCGCCGCTCGCCGCAGCCCTGACCTACGCCACCAACCAGAAGGCCGCGCTGCGGCGCTTCCTGGACGACGGCCGTCTGCCCCTCCACAACAACATCTCCGAGCGCGCGCTGCGGCGCGAGGCGGTCGGTCGCAAAAACTGGCTCTTCGTCGGCAGCGACGACGGCGCCCGCGCCAACACGCTCTTCGTGTCCCTGCTGGCCAGCTGCCAGATGCACGGCATCGAGCCCCTCGGCTACCTCCGCGACCTCCTGTGCCTGCTGCCCTCCTGGCCGCGCCCCCGCGTCCTCGAGCTCGCCCCCCGCCTTCTGGCAGGAAACGCTCAAGCAGCCAGAGGCTCAGCAGCTCCTCGCCGCCAACCTCTTCCGCCGTATCGCCCTCGGCGAGCATCCGACCGCGATGTAGCCCAGGCGCCCCCGACCGAGCCAGACGCAGTCTGTCGGACGATTACGCACCATTCGCCCGAACCCCGACCCCGACCTGCGCACCGTCCAGGACCTGCGCTACCACTACGATCCCGTCGGCAACATCGCCCGGATCCGCGACGAAGCTCAGCAGGGCGTCTTCTTCGACAACGCCTACGCCGACCCCACCCAGTCCTTCGTCTACGACGGCCTCTACCGCCTCACCTCCGCCACGGGCCGCGAGCACGCCACCCTGACGATGCCCACCCCCGAGGGCTTCGCGCCCATTGCGCACCCGCAGGACACCCAGGCGCAGCGCACTACACCCAGAGATACACCTACGACCCGGTCGGCAACATCCTGCGGATGAAGCATGAATCCGGCATGTCGGTTGTCTGGGAGCGCGGTTACGCCTACCATCCCGGTGGCAACCAGCTCCGGGCCACCAGCGCCGCCCTCGACGACATCGACGACCCGCCGAACTACACCGTCCTCTACTCGCACGACGCTCACGGCAACATGACCGCCATGCCCAACATCCCCGGGGGCCTCACCTGAGACGACGACGATCGCCTGCAGAGCAGCGATTCCATCGGCGGCGGCAAGACCTACTACGTCTACGACGGCGCCGGCCAGCGCGTCCGCAAGGTCCACGTCAATCTCTCGGGCTCCACCAGCAAGCAGCGCCTCTACTTCGGCAGCTGGGAGACCTACCGCGAGCACAAGAACATCAACACGACGAACGACCTCGACCTCGAGCGCGAGACCCTCCACGTCCACGACGATCACGGCCGCATCTGCCTCATCGAAACCAAGACCGTCGACGCCGGCGCACCCGTCGTCACCCCGGCCAACGTCGCCCGCTACCAGTACTTTAACCACCTCGGCACGGCGAACCTCGAGCTCGACGACGACGCCGAGGTCATCAGCTACGAGGAGTTCCACCCCTACGGCACGAGCAGCTACCGCGCCGCCAACAGCGCCATCGAAGTCAGCGCCAAGCGCTACCGCTACACCGGCCAGGAACGCGACGAGGAAACCGGCCTCGCGTACCATGGGGCCCGCTACTACGCTCCATGGCTAGGGAGGTGGACCGCCGCCGACCCGATCGGCTTGGGCGACGGACTGAACCGATTCTCCTACAGCCAGAATAAGCCTAGTCCGGATTTCTCACCACGGATGGGTGGGGGCCCGCCAAGCGCCTGTCAGGGGGCTTGGTGGAAGGGTGTTGGACGCCGTCGACGTGAGCCGGGAGGGGCGCTCGTTACGCCCCACTGCTGGCGCGAGATCGAGCTGTTAGATGGATTACAAAGCCGGCTGCGTCGCACAACCACCAACAAAGGCTTCGGCCGTGCATTTACGAGCGCCCTCCGCAATGCGGAGAAAATTCATTTTAATCTCACCGGCATCAGAAACTTCGGCGAGGCGTTCCAACTTGGGAAAGCAGGGCTTAAGTACAAATGGAATCGCGAGAGTCTGGAATTTTTACCTCAGAACGCCACCAACACTGAGTTCACCACCGTACTTCGTACGCCAGAATTCTTGTCAAAGACACAGTTCTGGCGGGACGGCAAGCGCGTCTCCACTGAAACGGTCCTCCGGGAGGCAGGCATTGCAGAGTAGGAGTCTTGAGAATGTGGAAACGACTTTCGGATCCAACGACATCAACGGTCTACAAGAACGAACCTCGCTCAACCCCGGCCATCATCCGTCTCATGGATGAATTCCGCAATGACGATTGCGCAGACCGTGTGTACGCCACAACATCGCTTGGCTCCGTAAGCTTTACCCTTGCGCCTGACTTCTCGTTGGCGGACGCATTTCCCGCTGTCAGCATTTCCCCGCGTCCTCCCCTGTTCACCGTTGCTTACTTCCCGGCGAGGTCTCGCCAAGCTGAAGCATCACGCGTATGCAAGGAAGACGAACTTCGGCACGTCGTCGAATTGTATCTACTACGTTTGTTGTCAGAAGCCTCCGAAGTTAGGTAACGACAGCTCACACGCCGAACCTTGAAGGTCATCGCCTCGCGAGGCCACCGACCGCGGATCCTCATGCTCCACCACTTCGTGGAGCTGCCCGTCGACCCGTACCTCGTCGCCACCACCGAGCTCACCTATGCCGAGAACCCGACCGCCACGCTCCTGACCGCCGCCAGGCACCGTGGTTATGTCTATTCCAGCGGCGCCTATTCCCACAAGGCCTACCCGCCGGTCGAGTTCACATACTCCGCCGCGGAGATCGATCCCGCCCTCCGCCTCGTCGATGCCGACACATTAAAAGGGCTCTTCAGGGTTGAGGGTGGCGTAGGTTGCGCGCGAAATCGCGCCGTGATATCGTGCGCGAAATGGCAGAGACCGAACTCTATGCCCGCATTCTCGGTATCGAGGCTCCCTGGAGAGTTGCTGCGGTGAAGCTGCAGCTCGGGCAGGGGCAGATCGTCATCGAGGTCGAGCACGACCCCGATGTGCCGACGACGTGCCCGGAGTGTGGCCAGGCTGTCCCCGTCACGATACGCGGACTCGCCGATGGCGGCACCTCGATACGTGTCAGTATCGGACGATCATCGAAGCCGGCGTACCGCGGACGTCGTGCCCGAAGCACGGTACGCTCACGATGCGCGTCTCATGGGCGGACGGTAGCGCTCGGCTCACCGCGCTGTTCGAGGCGCTGGTGATCGACTGGCTCCGCCGAGGGCATCCCCCACCGACAGCCCGGCGAGGGACAGGCGAGCGCGAGACATTCTTACCGCGTGATCGGCGGGCAGCGAGACCATCCCCGCATAGTACCCGCCGCAGCCGCCGCTGTCACCCTACGCGACGACCTCGGGCTCCGCCCCCTCGAACAGCACCGCCACGCGATTGCGCACCTTCCCGAGCGGAGGCAGCCCCAGCGCCACGTAGTCCGTCCGCTCGATCATCAGCTCCGGATTTCTCCGCGCCTCGTGCATCGGCGGCAACTTCTCCAGTTCCTCCGCGTCGAACCTCCGCAGCGACTTCCGCCGCTGCACATACGTCCCGCGCTTGAAGAACTCGGGATAGTCGTTCCACTCGACCCCCTTGTCGCGCAGCATCGCCTGCATCTCGGCGCCGTTCTTGTTGTCGAGCTGCTTGTGGCTGTAATGCGCCCGCGCCGCCATCGAGATCGAGTTCTTCACCGCGTCGAACTCGCGCCACAAAAACACATTTGCCGCCTCCTCGAGCGACGGCAGGTTCCACACCCGCGCGTCGAAGTGCGGCAGCTTCTCGCCGTACTCCCCCGGCAAGAACTCCGGCAACCTCCTATTAAAATACGCGGTCGTCAGGCTCGCCAGCACCGACACCAATTTTGAAATGCGCCCGTCGAAGATGATTTGGCTGTCGAACGTCGGCGTGTACCAGGCCAGTGTAATTTCATCAGACTGCGTGTAGCCGCACACCGCGTGGGTCTCGCGCACCAGGAATTTCACCGTCTCGATCATCAGCTGCGACAGCCGGCGATCGAACGGTCGCTCGAGCCCGTGCGTGAACTTCGAAAAGGACCGCCCATCGATGCGAGCGACGATCGGCAGCAGCGGCATGCACTTCCTGCCCGCCTCTGCCATCTCGTACATCTTCATCCGGTCCCCGAGATCGTCCGTCATCGCGCCTCCTGCTTCACTGGCCCGACAGGCTCGCACGAGCGACCCGAACAGTCGAGGAGGCGGCCCCGCGCGCCTACGCGCGGACCCGCCTCCTCTCCAAAAACCTTCAGCTCAGGCGTTGTCGCCGAAGATCGCGCGCAGCCCGAGCAGCGACAGGAACGCGAAGCCGGCGCTCGCCGGGATCGTCAGCACCCACGCGAGCACGATGTTGCCGGCCACACCCCAGCGGACCGCGGACAGGCGCTTGCTCGCGCCCACGCCCATGATGCACGCGCTGATGCAGTGCGTCGTCGACACCGGCACGCCCATCGCGCTGGCGGTGAGGATCGTCGCCGTGCCTGCCGTCTCGGCGGCGAAGCCCTGGAGCGGCGTGATGCGGATGATCTTCGCGCCCATCGTCTTGATGATGCGCTTCCCGCCCGCCATCGTGCCGAGGCCGATCGCCGCAGCGCACGAGAACACCACCCACGTCGGCACCTCCTTGCCGACCGGCAGCATCGACTCGGGCACGCCGGTGTAGCCGGCGGTGACGAACGAGACCAGCGCGAGGGTGATGATGCCCATCGCCTTCTGCGCGTCGTTCGAGCCGTGCGAGAAGGCCATCATGCAGGCCGAGATCAGCTGCAGCCGTCGCGAGCCGCGCTGCACCGTCACCGGCTTGAACGCCCGCACCAGCCACAGCAGCGCGATCATGAACAGGAACGCGATCGTGAAGCCGGCCAGCGGCGAGAGCACCAGCGGGATCAGCACCTTGTCGGTCAGCGTGCCCCAGTTGAAGGCCGAGATCCCCGCGTGAGCCACGACCGCGCCCGCGAGCCCGCCGATCAGCGCGTGCGACGAGCTCGACGGGATGCCGTACCACCACGTCAGCAGGTTCCAGATGCAGGCGCCGATCAGCGCCGCCAGCACCACCACCTGGGTGACGAGCATCGGCTCGGCGAACCCGGAGGCGATCGTCTTCGCCACCGCGGTGCCGGTGATCGCGCCGATGAAGTTGAGGATGCCGGCGAGGATGACCGCGGTGCGGACCGGCAGCACGCCGGTCGAGACGACGGTGGCGATCGCGTTGGCGGCGTCGTGGAAGCCGTTGATGTAGTCGAACACCAGCGCGACCACGATCACCAGGATGAGCAGCGTCAGCATGCTAACCATGCTTCACCGCCAGGTTCTTGAGCCGCTCGGCCACCGTCTCGCACTTGTCGATCGCCTTCTCGAGGTCCTCGAGGACCTCCTTGTCGCGCAGCAGCACCTTGGCGTCGATCGCCGGGTCGTGGAACAGCTGCCCGACCGCGTTGCGGAAGATCCGGTCGGCCTCCTTCTCGTGCTGCTTGATCACCCGGCCGACCGCGATCAGCTTGGCGTACTCGTGGCGCCGCAGCGCCGGCAGCTCGGCCTTCAGCAGCTCGGCCATCTTCACCAGGATGTTCATCAGCTCGACCATCGGCGGCGACGGCTCCGGCACCGCGTACAGCTCGAAGGTCCGGCCCGTCAGGTTGATCAGGTCGACGATGTCGTCGATCGACGCCGCCAGGAGCTGGATGTCCTCGCGGTCGATCGGGGTCACGAACACCCGCGCGAGCTGCTCCTCGATCTCGTAGACGATCGCGTCCGCCTGGTGCTCGAGCTCCTGCACGGTCTCGCGCACCCTCTCGGCCGGCACGCCGTGCGCGAAGTCGGCGAGCGCGCGAGCCGCTTGCTCGAGCAGCTCGCTCTGGCGCTCGATGAGCCCGTAAAACACATCCTCCCGCGGAAGGAGCCAACGGATGACGTCCTGCAGAGCCATGGTGCTTCTCCGCGCGCGAACCTAGCCGGCCTCTGTCGGCGAGTCCATCGCTTGCTCGCGCATTTTGCGCACGGTCGACGCACCTGTAACATGTCTGTCACAACGAGGGCGTAGAGGGCCACCGCTGCTCGTACGCGGCGGTCCCCGCCTCGCGGCGTGAGGTACCACCCCGCGACGATCGTCTCCAAGACCGCAGCGCCGCGGGCGCGACGCAGCGACGGTGACGCAGCGTCGTCGGCTTGTCGCGACCGATCGTCGCGTGTACATCCGAGAGCTCCCGGGCCTCGCGATGCAGACCCTCGAGACGCGGTTCGAGGAGCTCAAGCGCTACATCGGCTTCACCGCCGAGGACGCGGAATACCTGCGAGCCGCGCGCGAGCTGGCCGAGCCGCACTTCGAGCGGATCGCCCGCGAGTTCTACGAGCGGATCCGCCTGCACGAGGAGGCCCACGCGGTGTTCACCGGCGAGGACCAGATCGCCCGCCTGCACCGCTCGCTGATCCGCTGGCTCGGGCGCCTGTTCGGCGGCGTGTACGACGAGGCGTACTACCAGGACATCGTCACGATCGGCCGCGTCCACGTGAAGGTCGGCCTGCCGCAGCGCTACATGTTCACGGCGATGGCGCGGATCCGCGGCTCGCTGGTGGCGATCGTCGAGGCTTCGCCGAGCGACGGCCCGCGCACGGTGGCCGCCGTGTCGCGGCTCCTCGACCTCGAGCTGGCGATCATGCTCGAGAGCTATCGCGACGACTTCGTCGCCCGGATCCAGCAAGTCGAGCGGCTCGAGAAGCAGGCGCTCGGGCGCTCGCTGGCGCGGACCGAGCACCGCTACATCAGCGCCGTCGAGCTCGCGCGCGTGCTGATCCTCGGGCTCGACGTCGACGGCTGCGTGCGCCTGTTCAACCGCGAGGCCGAGCGCGCCACCGGCCACCAGCGCGACGAGGTGCTCGGGCGCTCGTTCGTCGAGGCGCTGCACGTCGGCGACAGCGGCGACGGCCTGCGCCTGCGCGAGCGGCTGGCGCGCTTCGCCGAGCTCCACCGCCAGAGCCCCGACGCGCGCGCCGGCGCGGCCGGCGGCGACGACGAGCCCCCGCTCGAGACGACCGTCCAGACCCGCAGCGGCCGCACGCGCGTGGTCCGCTGGCGCCTCACCTACGCCCCGGCCGAGGGCGACGAAGTCGCCGTGTTCGCCCTCGGCATCGACTCGACCGACGAGACGGCGCTGCTGGCCCGTACCCAGCAGCAGGAGCGGCTCGCCGCGATCGGCACCCTCGCCGCCGGTCTGGCCCACGAGATCCGCAACCCCCTCAACGGCGCGCAGCTCCACCTCACCCGCCTCGAGCGGGCGCTCCGCCGCGGCGACACCAGCCCGCGCGTGTTCGAGTCGGTCACCGTCGTCGGCGACGAGATGAAGCGCCTCGGCGCGCTCGTCACCGAGTTCCTCGAGTTCGCCCGCCCGCGCCCGCTCCGCCTCGAGCCGGTGTGCGTGCAACCACTGCTCGAGCGCGTCGCCGAGCTGGTGGCCGCGCAGGCCGGCGAGAGCCAGGTCCACGTCCGCCTCGACGTCCCGATCGCCCCGATCGAGCTCACGGCCGACCGCGCCAAGCTCGAGCAGGTGCTGCTCAACCTCGCCCGCAACGCGATCGAGGCGCTCGCGCCGATCGGCGGCGGCAACGTGGTGGTCCGCGCCCGTCGCCAGCCGCGCACCGTCACCCTCGAGGTCGAGGACGACGGCCCCGGCGTCGCCCCCGACACCCCGATCTTCGACGCCTTCTACTCGAGCAAGCCGCAGGGCACCGGCCTCGGCCTGTCGATCACCCACCGGATCGTCACCGACCACGGCGGCACGATCGACGTCGACAGCGCGCCCGGCCGCTCGCTGTTCCGCGTGGCCCTGCCGCTCACCCCACTGAGCAGCCACCGCCGCCGCTGACGTCGGGTCACGACGGCGGCGGCTCGCCGTACTTCGCCGACTGCGCGCAGTTGCGGACGCAGGTCCAGCGATCGCCGTCGCCGAGCTTGCGGTCGGCGTGGCAGCCGTCGACGCACACCGACAGCCGGTCCAGCGATTCGTCCGTCACGGCCTCGTCGGCGGCCCGCGCCCGTCGCTTGCACCGCTTCGCACACGCCCGCGAATCACCGCACCTGTGCATGCACCTGGCGGCGGCGTCGAATGCCGCGTCCGCGGCCGTCGGCGCGACCTTGAAGGCCATCTCGCAGTTGCGGCGGCAGCTCACCTCGTCGCCGGCGTCGAGCTCCTGGCGCGCGCAATCGTCGTAACAGGCGGACAGCCCGCCGCGGTCGCCGCTGGCGTTGTGCTTGCTCTCCTCGAGCTTCGGCGGCGAGTCCTGGTGGACCATGTCGCAGGCGGCCAGAGCGAACAGGACAGCGGCGAAACGAGCGCGGATCGACATACCCATTCATGGCGAGATCTTCGTGGCTCGGCGACCGCGAAACTCCTGCGCGCCGCAGGCATGCCTGATCCGCGCGTCCCCGACCGATCGCACGTCACGTCAATCTCACGACTCCCGCCGCCGCCGCGGGTCGCGTGATATCCTGCGGGCAGGCCCAGCGATGACGATATCGGCAGCAAACTCATGGATCGTGGCCCTCGACCTGCGCGACCGCAGCCGCGGCGCCCTCGCGTTCGCCGGCTGGCTCGGCGCCGCCGGCGAATCGGTGGTCGGCGCCTACGTGCTCGAGGCGTGGAGCCGGCCCTACATCCGCGACGACGTCGAGCACGACCTGCGCGAGGCCGCCGTTCGCGCGGCGCAGGCGCTCGGCTGTCGCCCGCCCGCCCGGATCGTCACCGAAGAAGCCGAGACCGCCGAGGCCGGGCTCGCCCGCGTCGCCGTCGGCGCCTCCGGCCTGATCGTCGGCCGCGTCGCCGCGCACCCGCGCCGCGCCCTCTCGCGCCTCGGCCCGGTCGCGCGCCGGCTGCTGCGCCAATTGCCCGCGCCGGTGGTCGTCGTCCCGCCCACGCTCGTCACCGTCGCCGCCGGCCCTATCCTCCTCGCCACCGATCTCGGGCCCGCCAGCGACGAGGCCGTCGTGTTCGCCCGCGACCTCGCCGCTCGCCTCGACCGCGGCCTCGAGGTCGTCCACGTCGGCGAAGATTTTTACGAGGATGACGGCGAGATCCGCGACCCCGTGTGGCTGCGGGCGCGCGACGTCTACCGCGCCGAGGTCGCGCAGGACACCGAGCGCTGGGCCGCCGCCCAGGGGCTCGGGGCGGCGCCCCGGCACCTCCGTTTCGGCGACCCGGTGCTCGAGCTCGCCGACCTGGCCGAGGCTCGCGACGCCGCCCTCGTGGTCGTCGGCTCGCGCCGCCTCGGCTTCCCGGCCCGCTTCTTTCTCAGCAGCACCGCCTCCGCGCTGGCCGGCCTCGCCACCTGCCCCGTGGCCGTGGTCCCGCCGCGCGACTGACGGGCGTGTCCCCGGGGGCATGTCCCCGACGACAGGCCCCATAGGCCATGCACTTTTAAACATGTCCTTTCAGTCACGCGGTCAACCTCCCAGCCCAGGCGGATCGCGCAGCGCCTCGGCCAGCGCGCGGCCGAGGCTGGCCGCCGCGTGCGCCGGGCCGCCGGCGAACACGTGGCGGTCGGGGCGGACGATCGCCACCTCGGCGCGGTGGCGGCGGAACCACGCGGCCAGCTTGCCGCTCGCGTCGACCAGGTCGACGAGCCCCGCCTCGCGTGCGCCCGCCGTCGCGCGCACGCGAACGAACCGCGGGTTCAACCCTTTTAAAAAATATCCGTCGCGATCGACCGCCCGCGGGTCGACCTCGAGCCCGACGATGGCGAAGCCGGGCCCCAGCAGCTCGTCGGAGCGGCCGGCCTCGCCGCAGATCTGCGGAAAATACGTGCCCTCGGCCCCGTTCCGCCTTCTTCGCCCGCCGGCGATGAAGCCGGCGCGGTGCAGCGGCGGCGGCTTGAACTCGAGCTCGCAGATGAACCGCCGGGCCCGATCGCTCCGCTGCAGCGCGCGGAACACCGCGTCGCGGACGGCCGCCAGCCGCCGCGCGTCGGTCAAGAACACCTGGCCCAGGCGCGCGCTGACCTCGATCATCGCCTGCGTGTGCGCCCGCCGCTCAATTTCGTAGGTCGCCAGCAGCCGCGGGTCGGCCGCCCCGGTCAGCACGGCCGCGAGCTTCCACGTCAGGTTGGCGACGTCGCGCAGGCCCGAGCACAGCCCTTGGCCCATGAACGGCGGCATCTGGTGGGCCGCGTCGCCGAGCAGGAACACGCGTCCGACCTGCCAGCGCTCGGCCACGTGCTTGCCGAAGCGATAGGTCACCGCGCGGGTGATCCGATAGCGGTCCGGGTCGACGAACGGTGCCACCAATGTGCGCACCGACTCGGGCCGCTCGAGCGCCGCCGGCACCTCGCCGCGGCGGAGCTTGCATTCGATGCGGACCCCGCCGGCCGGCCCGAGGCTGACGAAGGTCGGCCGCGCCGGGTCGCACACGAAGCAGGTGTTGGGCACGCGCAGCGCCCCCGGCTCGGCGAAGCCCGAGATCGCCAGCCACGGCTCGTCGCAGCGCGCGCCCTGCATCGCGACCCCGAGCAGCTGGCGGATCGTGCTGCGCGCCCCGTCGCAGCCGAGCACGTAGCGGGCCGTCAACGTGCTCGGCCCGCTCGCCTCGCGCAGCGACAGCGTCACCGCCTCGGCGTCGGCGCGCAGCCCCGTGACCGCGCAGCCGAGGCGCAGCGACACCGACGGGAAGCGGCCCATGCCGGCGCGCAGGGTCGCCTCGAGCGTCGGTTGATGAAAGAAGTGCAGCGGGCTGTAGCCCGAACCGAAGTCGAGGCGGGAAAACCAGATCTCCGCGAACGGTCGGCCCGCCACCCCCGTGTAGTCGACCCGGTCCGCCGTCACCATGTCGGCCAGCAGGCGGTCGACCAGCCCGATCTGCTGGTAGATCCGCAGCGCCTCGTCGTCGCAGCTGAACGCCCGCGGCTGGCCGTGCTCGCTCGTCTCGCGCTCCAGCACCACGCACGAGAGCCCCGCCATGCCGAGGAAGTTGGCCGCCACCGCGCCCACGGGCCCGCAGCCGACGAGGGCGACATCACATTCGACGGCGGGAATTTCGGACATGACGCGGCCCGGCGCGAGGGCGCGGCATCATCGCCGAGAATCACGCGTCCGTCGAGCCCACGGCCGCTCCGACTGCCATGATTGCACCGGCCGTGACGAATGCTGTGAGCACCCGCATCGCTGCGATGGATATGCTCATTGAATGCTCCCCAGCTGCGCGATTCCGCCCGCACGGTCGGGGTGACACTTCGCGGCCGGCCCGGTGTTGCACCGGCATGCCGCTTCTCCTCGCCTGCCGTCCGCGTCTTCGCTCCTGTCTCGCCGCCCTGCTGACCCTCCCGCTCGCGCTGGTCGCCGGGGCCTGTTTCGTGGCGATCGGCGACGGCGACCTCGAGGTCGACGAGCGCGCGCTCGCCGGCTTCGACGCCGTCGTCAACGCCAGCCCGCTCGACGTCGAGGTCACCCTCGGCGAGGGCGAGGCCGTGCGCGTGGTGTGCGACGGCAACCTGCTCGACCGCGTCGAGACGGTCGTCGAGGACGGCGTGCTGCTCATCGACCGCGCCGGCCTGTACCCGCTGCACCCGCGCGCCGGCTGCCGCGTCGAGGTCGACGCCGGGCACCTGCGGGCCCTGCGAAACACCGGCTCCGGCGCGGTGCACACCGTCGGCGCCGCCACCGAGCTCAGCGACATTCGCCAGCAAGGCTCGGGCTCGATCACCGTCGATGAGCTGACGGTCGCGCACGCCGACGTCCGCTCGACCGGCTCCGGCAGCGTCCACCTGGCCGGCACGATCGGCGACGTCGCGCTCGTCAACACCGGCTCCGGCACGATCCACGCCCGCGACCTGCAGGCCGAGACCGCCCAGGCCCGCAGCACCGGCTCCGGCGGCCTCGAGCTGTACGCCAGCGAGCTCGTCGACGCCGAGCTCACCGGCTCCGGCGACATTCACGTGTGGGGCTCACCCGCCGACCGCCACACGCGCACCACCGGCTCCGGCCGGGTCGTGTTCCATTGAATCACAGCCGCTGCGGGTTCTTGGCGTCGACGTGCTGGCGGATCTCCCGCATCCGGGCGTCGACGTCGGCGTCCTGCAGCGCGTGCCCCGGCTGCACCCGCGCCCACTCGCGCCGCAGCGCCTCCTTCGCCACGCGCAGCCGCCCGGCCACCGTCTCGCGCGACTTCAGCTTGAGCACCTCCTGGATCTCCGGCTCCGTCAGGTCGGTCCAGTAGCGCAGCTCGAGCACGGTCTGCGCGTTGATGGTGAGCCGCCGCAGACACTCGAACAAGAGGCGCGCCTGCTCGTTGGCGAACACGAACGAAGACATCGCCGGGAGGCCGGTGTCGACGACGGCATGCACCTCCGGATCGAACGACTCGAAGTCCCTGCGCCGGCGCTCCTGCAGGTGACGACAGAGGACGCGATAGGCGATCGCAAACAGGTAGCCGCGGAAGCTGCACTCGCCGCGGAAGTTCTGCCGCGACTTGACGCACTCGAGGAAGGTCCGGTTGGTGAGGTCCTGGTAGTGCGACTCGTCCTTGCTGAGGAAGAACCGCCGCAGCCGGGGGTAGTGCCGCTTCAGGAGGATGTTGCCGGCGCGGCGGTCACCGGCGCACCAGGCGTCGAAGAGGGGGCGGTCGTCGTCGGCCACGGGGGTTCGAGTCTCGGTCGTCGTCGTTGCGAGCATTGCGCAGCTCCTGGACGGCGCGAAGGCCGTCCAGGAGCGTGGTGCGCCGGCCGGGGGCGAACGATCACCCCCGGGCGCGGAATTTTTTAAGGAAACGACCCAGTGGCCGCTAGACCCCGAAGGCCACGCGCCGGACGGGGTCGGGCTTGGTCGGCTCCTTCTTGGTGTTGACCCGGATCGTCGCCGCCGTCCCGGTGGTCTCGGCGATCAGGACGAAGGTCGTCTCGGTCTCGCGGTCGGGCAGCAAGAACGACAGGTGCTGGCTGTTGCTCGTGGTCGCCCAGGCCGGCGACTCGAGCCGAAGGGTGTGCTCCGCCGGATGCTGCAAGTACAGGAAGGTCCCACAGGCGACCTCGAGCTGGTTGACGTTCGAGCCGAACGACAGGGTGGCCCGGTCCTCGTTCAGGTCGGGGTTGCCGGGAGCGGTGTAGATCACGTTCAGTGTGGTCGGTGGAGCGGTCATGCTGCGTCCTTGCTGTGATTGGCTGGATGAGGTTGTGGATAGGGGAAGATGGCTGGATTCGGGGCCAGGGCCTGCCAGCCGGCAAAGGAACTATGAACAATTGCCGCGAAGCTCTGCGGCTGCCTGGCGAAGCTCGGCGATCCCCGGAGGGAGCTCGACTTCATCGGCGAGGGTCTGCGCGAGGAGCTCGAGCTCGCCGGCGTAATCCTTCCGGTCGTCGCAGCCCGCGTCGTTGAAGTCCGCGCGGCGGTCCAACAGCAGTTGGACCGCCACGTCGGGCCGTCCGAGGTTGACGGCGGCCGCCGCCGCGTTGCCGAGCTGCTGCCCATAAATCCAGCTGCGGTCGCCGGTCCCCTCGAACACGGCCGCCCCGGCGAGGAACGCGTCCTGCGCTGCCGCGAAGTCCTTGCGCAAGAACGCGATCTTGCCGCGGACCGCCCACGCGTCGGCGCGCTCGCGCGGATCGACCTCCGACAACGTCTCCATGCCCGCGAACACCTCGTCGACGGAGCGCTCGGCGCATTCGATGCACCCCAGGTCGAGCGCGAAGTTGGCGTACGACAGGCTGCGCCGGTGGACCGCGCGCGCGTCCCAATGATTGGTCCGGTAGAGATCGCGCGTTCGTTCGAGATCGAGGAGGCAGTCATCGACCGCATGCGGATCGACACCAACGACATCTCGCATGTACTCGCATTCGGCCTCGGCCAGGCCTGCCACGCTCTCCACCGTGTACGGGTGCGTCTCGCCGAGCCGCGCCTCGCGGATCTGCACGGCCGCGACGTAGTGCTCGCGAGCCACGTCGAACTGCGCGTCGCGCTCGCGCCCGCGCAGCTTCTGCGAGAGGTTCGAGAGGCTGACGCCCAGGCTGTGGTGAGACTTCGCGGTGGTCGGGTGCTGCTCGCCGAGCACCTCCTCGCGCAGGGCGAGCGCCTTGCTGTGCTGGGCCACCGCCTTCTCGTGGTCGCTCAGAGCCTCGAACCGCAGCCCTTCTGCCTCCGCGAACTCCGCGTCGAAGCGGCGCCGGATCGGCGACTCGGCCGGCACGCGCGTCATCACGGCCTCGATCCATGGCGCCTGCTGGGCCGCCTCGGCGGCCGCGCCGAGGTCGTTGACCAGGCTCTTGAGTCGAAACGAGGCCGCCTGGGCGAAAGTGTCGTGATCGCCGACCTTCGCCGCCTGCAAGGCTGCGTCCTCCAGTTGGTCGATGGCCGCCCGGGACGACGCCGCGGACGCCTCGAGCCAGCCGGCGAGATAGCGCGCCCGGGCTCGCGCGGCCTCGTGCCCGTAGCTGGCGTCCAGCGCGACCCCGACCTTGGCAGTCGCCCCCGCGAAGTCACCCGCGGCGATCTGCAGCTCCAGCCGATCGAGGTAGTTGCCCAACCACTCCGGCGTGTCCACCTGCATCGGCGCGCCCGGGCGGCCGCACTCCGCCGGTTCGTCGAGGCGGCCGAGCACGTCGATCACACGCGTGACGCTGGTGCGATCGGGCCGGGCGTACAGCGCGATGACGTGGGCGAAGCGCTCGAGTTGTCGATCGAGACACGTCCGCTCGGCCTCCGTCGGCGCGGCGCACATCGCCCCATGAGCCTTCACCCAGCTGTCACGATATCTCGTGGCGAATCGCTGTAACTCCTGGTTTGCCTGCGTCGTGAACGGCAACGGCACGCCGAGGACCGCCGCCTCGACGGCCGCGCTCCGCGACCTGTTCCAGACCGCTTCGGCTCTGTCACGGCCCTCCGTCAAGCATGGGTCCGGGCTCGCCGCGTGAACCGCCCAGGCCACGCCGAGGACCCCCGCCCCGGCGACCACACTCGCGACGATGGCCAGCCCTCGCCGCGGTCGCAGGGTCAAGGCCGCCAGCAGCGCCGCGACGTCCGGGAACCGCGCCGCCGGGTCCTCCGACAGTCCGCGCAGCAGCGCCCGCACCAGCGCCGCCGGCGGCTCGTCGCCCGGACGACGCGTCCGCAGCTCCACCCCGGGCCGCGGTCGACTGCCGAACAACGCCTCGTACAACGCCACGCAAAAGCTGTACTGATCGCTCAAAGGCGTCGCGCGCCCGCCCTGGAGACACTCCGGAGCGATGTAGCCCTCGGTGCCGACGCGGTGCCCATCTCCAGTGAGGCGAGAGGGAGCCCCCTCGGAAGAACCCGACTCCCGCGGCGTCTCGCCCGAGTTGCTGACCGGCTCGTCGGCCACGAGCGCGAGGCCGAAGTCACCGAGCACCGCCCCGACATGATCGTCGATGAACACGTTGTCGGCTTTGAAATCGCGGTGGACGATCTCCTTCATGTGGGCGGCATGCAGACCACGGCCGGCAGCCACGAACTTCTCGACGATCTCCTGCCAACGGCGCCTCTGATTCTTGAGCCAGCCGCGCAGCGAGTCTCGCTGCTTGATCTCCATGACGAGGTAAGCCGCCCCCTCGAACGTCCCGGCGTCATGCACGCGGACCACGTTCGGGTGCTCGAGCTTCGCCAGCGCCTTCGCCTCACGCAGCAGGCGGGCGTTCTGCACCGCGCTGCCGTGTTCCGGGCCCAGGCGGATCAGCTTCAGCGCGACCCGGCGATCGAGCTTGGGATCGTACACCGCATACACGTCCGCCTGCCCGCCCTGTCCCAGGTGGTCGAGGATCGTGAAACGATCGATCTTCGTCGCCGACGCCAGCGGCCGTGACGCCTCTGCCGGCCCCGGCGGGGCGCCGGGCGAGCTGTCCGCCACCCCGAACTCCGCCAGGGTGCCCGCGAGCTCTGCCGCGATATGGCGGGGGGTCGACGCGGACCCGTCGTCGAGGTCGGAGGGCATGCTGTGATCGTAGTGCTCGGAACCCTGCCGATCGATCACCTCCGATTCGCCGGGGCGAAAGCTCGCCGGTGGTTCGGCCGCCCGTGGTACCATCGCCGCGTGCTGGCCCTCCTGATCGGCGCGCCGACGCAGGGGCTCGCGGGCGTCGACCACGACCTCGCGGGCATGGCCGCCCTCGTGCGCGCCCGCGGCGGCGAGCCGGTCGTCCTCCCTCGCGCCACCTTGCCCGCGATCCGCGGGGCTCTCGCCGCGCTGGTCGATCGCTGCCCCGCCGACGTCCCCGTGCTCCTCTATCTCACCGGCCACGGCGGCGCCCTCGTCAACACCGAGCACGACAGCCGGGCCCCCAGCCCCGCCCCGGCCCGCCTCTCTTACTTCATCACCACCGACGAGGACCGCCTCTTCGACCTCGAGCTGTCGCTGTGGTGCGCGCGCTTGGCCGGCAAGACCCGCAACGTCACCGCGATCCTCGATTGTTGCCACTCGGCCACCCTCGTCCGCGGCGACGATCGCGACGACCTCCGCGACCGCCGGCTCGCCGCCTTTTTCGCCTGGCGCGCCGCGCATCAGCGCGAGATCGACGCGCTCGACGCCGAGGCCCACCCCGACGTCGTCCGGCTCGCGGCCGCCGGCATCAACGGCCGCGGCCGCATCCACGACCAGCGCAGCGCCCTCACCTCCGCCTTGCTCGCCGAGCTCACCACCGGCGAAGCCCCGTCGTGGGTCGCCCTGTTCGCCGGCATCGAGCGATGGCTCGCCCGCGCCGGCGTCCCGCAACAGCCGCGCCTGTCCGGCCCGGTCCGGCGCCGCGTCTTCAGCCTCGCCGAGGCGCTGCCGCCCGGCGCCGTCCCGGTCCGACGCGCGGAGGGCCGCATCATCCTCGCGGCCGGGCAGCAGCACGGCGTGCGCCGCGGCGACCTGTTCCTCGTCGACATCTTTCCCGACCGAGTGTGTCACGTCGACGACCTCGCTCCGACCCACGCCGTCCTGCGCCCGCGCGGCGGCGACATGTCCTCCGGGACACCCCCTGCCGCCCTCTGCCCGCCCGGGGACGACCTGTCCCTCGCGACGGGCCATCCCGACACCGCGATATCTCTCGGGACAGACCGCTCGTCCTCGCAGCGAGCTCTCCTGTCCCCGGAGACAGGTCTGCCCACCGCCATCCCCACGCCCCTCGGGCCAGCCCAGTCCGCCCCGCCCGACGTCGACATGTCCCATGGGACAGCCCCATCCGTGCCCCGCGACGACCTGTCCCTCGGGCCAGACGCATACGCCCTGCCGCTGCACCTCCGCGGCCACGGCGGCGTCGTCGTCACCGGCCCGCCCGAGCCCGCCGCCGCGCTCGCGCGCGCCCTGCAACACGCAGGCTGGGACGTCCACGCCGGTCCCGGCGGGCCCCTCCTCGCCACCCTCGCCTGCAGCGACGCCGCGATCGTCGTCCACGCCGCCGACGCCCCCGCCTGCGCCACTCTGCTCGCCGACGACCTCGCCGGCCTCCTCGCCGTCCTCCAGCGACTGGCCCGCAGCGCCCGCCTGCAGCACCTCGGCGCCGGCAGCCTCGCCGCGCTGACGATCAAGGCCAGCTGGGGCCGGGTGCGCGCCGGAATCTGCGAACCACTTTCCCCCAGGGGAGCCGAGCTCGCCGACGACGCCGCCGTCTTCGTCCGCCTCGAAAACGCCGCCGACGACCGCCGCTTCGTCAGCGTGTTCTGGCTCGCCGACGACGGCGAGGCCGCCTTGCTGTCCCGCTCCGAGTCGATGGGCATCGAGCTCCCGCCGGGCACCACCCACGTCCTCGGCGCCCGCCCCTTCGCCCGCACCGCCCGCGGCGTGGTCCTGCCGCGCCGCCCGCTCGCCCCCGGCGAGCGCCGCCACGAGCGCCTCGTCATCGTCGCCACCCCGCACCGACAGGCGCTGTGGAGCTTCGATTCGCCCCGCCCCGCCGGCACCCCGCACCGCGGTGACGGCGGAGCCTCCGTCGAGGTCTTCGCCTTCACCGTCCTGACCGCCGCCACGCCGTCATGAAGTCGCCGATCCACCAGCTGCATCAATTCCTGCTCGACCGCTTCACCAGCTCCGAGCTGCGACAATTCGCGCTCTTTTACTGGGAGGGCGTCAGCCAGAAGTTGCCCGGCGAATCGATCTCGCACGCCGACCTGTGCATGCAGCTGTGCACCGCCTTGCAGCGCCTGGGCCTGATCGACGCCGATTTGTTCGCCCTGCTCGAGCGCGAGCGACCGCGCTTCCGCCCGGAGATCGATCAGCTCCGCCGCCACTTCCAGGCCGCCGACGCGAGCACCCCTGCCGCCGACACCAGCCAGCCGCTCATCGCCTTCGTCGCCGCCAACCCGATCGCCCTGCCCGCGCTGCGCCTCGCCGAGGAGGCCCGGGACATCGAGGACAAGCTGCGCACCACCGGCGCCCGCTTCCGCTTCCAGTCGACCTGGTGCGCCGGCCCCGACGAGCTGCTCGACGCCCTGGTCGAGACCTCGCCCGACATCCTCCACTTCGCCGGCCACGGCGGCAGAAACGGCGCGCTGCTGCTGCAGACCGCCGAGGGCGGCGCCCACCCCGTCGCCCCCGCCGCCCTCGCGGGCCTCGTCGCCGCGCGCCCGTGGAAGCCGCGCCTCGTCGTCCTCAACTGCTGCTACAGCGCCGTCCTCGCCAACGCCCTGCGCCCCCACGTCGACGCCGTCATCGGCATGCGCGACGAGGTCCCCGACGACGTCGGCCGCCGCTTCGCCGTCCAGCTCTACCGCGCGCTCGCCCAGCGCGACAGCCTCGCGACCGCCTTCGACACCGCCCGCGCCGCCCTCCGGGTCTACAACCTCGCCGCCGACCACCTCCCGCAGCTCACCGTGCGCGGCGCCGTCGACCCGCAGCGCTACCGCCTCTTCTGACTGGTCCTCAATCGCTCCAACAAGCACAGCCGGGCCCCTTGTGGCAGGTCTTGTTGCGAGCGATGCAGGTGTTCCCGCACGGCTTGCCGGTCGAGCAGTACTTGCAGCACCCGTCAGGCTCCTCCTGCTCGAGCTCCCGCTCCACGCGGCGCTGCTCCGCCTCGGCCTTCGCCTGCGCCGCCCGCACCGCCCGCGCCTCCTCGCGCGCCCGCACGCGCGCGTTCGCCTCGTGTTGCGCGAGCAGCTTGCGGTCGCGCTGCGCCTGCTCAACCGTGGCCCCGAGGTCGACGAAGATCGGCTCACTCGGAATTCGTCCTGGCCCGACGCACAGGTGCGGCCCGCACACCTGCCGCCGCTCGCCGCCCTTGTCGACGTAGCTCAGCACCGCCTCGGCCAGCCCCGCCGCCTCCTTCGCCTCCGCCCCGAGCTCGCTCAAAAATCCCTCGACCACCTTGCGACGCGCCACCGCGTCCTCGGGCGCGCCCGTCGCCAGCCCGAGCTCGTACACCCGCCCCTGCGCCGACGGCAGCGACCAGTACCACCATTGCCCGGCGCGCACCCCCGCCGCGTACGTACCGCGCTCGCTGCGATCGCCGCGCTCGTCGAAGAACGTGCACCGGCCGTCGCGCGCCCCGTCGCGGTATTCACACTCCTCGACCTTGACCCCCGAGACCGGGTGATAAACCACCCCCCAGCCGTGGCGCACGACCTCGCCGTCGGGCCGCGTCTTGCCGCAGAAGTACCCGCTGCCGTGCGGCGGCGCCTGCCCGTGCCAGCTCGCCCCGTCGGGGCACGGCGCAGGCTCGGCCGCCAGCGCCGGCAAGCTCAGGACCGTCGCGCCGATGAGCCCCAAAAACCATCGGTCGAGCCGCATCAAAACCTCACCTCCACCCCGAGACCGGCCGTCGGCCGAATCACCAGAGATCGCGCCCGATGACGCTGACGGACCCCCGCGAGCGCCACGCTCCCGCCCGCGATCAGCAGCACCCCCGCCGTCACCGCCAGCCCGATCGACAGACCGCGATAGAGCCGGACCTCGTCGCGCAACCCGCCCGTGTCCTGCAGCGGCAGGCCGAACATCTGCGCGGCCTCGTCGCTCGCCTCGGCCGCCGCGAGCCGATCCTTGCTCTGGCCCAGCGAGTGCCACGAATACAGGCTCCCCGCCGCCGACGCCGCCGCGCACCCGAGCACCACCAGGCCGCTCTTGATCAGCGGCTTGCCGTCGTCGACCGGGACCGATCCGGGCTCGGGCTCGGGCTCGCGTCGCGCGCCCTCGGGCCGCTCCGGCGGCGGCTCGACGGACATCGGCTCGCTGCGGGCGAAGCTCGGCGGCGGCCCGGGCGGCGGCAGCGGCATCGGAGGCGGCGGCGCCGACCACTCCGGCCCCTCCGCCGACGGCACGTCGATGCGCGAGCGATCGACCGCCGGCGCCGTCGCCTCGGCGGCGAACGGATCGGCCGCCGGGTTCACGCCGACGACCGCCGCGATCGTCCACTTCAGCCCGAGTGGATACATCATGAACCTGTCTCCGAGGACACATCACGAGCGCAGCGGAACCCGACGTCCGGCAGTCGCAGCGCGCCGAGCGGCAGCGTCCTCTCGGCGTCGCACAGCTCGGGCGACAAAAAACTCTTGTCGTACGACTGCCAGCTCCCGCCGCACGCGAGCGCCAGGTCGCCCTTCATCGCGATCTCCCGCGCATTGCCGAACAGGTCCGCCAGGCCGAGGCGCGACGGGAACCGGTCGCGGAACGAGCCGACCGGCGCCAGGCGTTCGTACTCGTCCCGATGATGAAACACGAACGGAGTCACGCCCGCCGGCTTGCGACACTCCGCGCCGCACAGGTTCATCATCCTTCTTAAAGATTCGCCGACGCGCTGGGAGTCCATCTCCATCGCCGCCGCGATCTTGCGCTCGCGCGTCGTCGGCAGCCGCCGCCCCTGCTGCTCGCAAAAACTCTGCGCCTCGGCCGCCGTGATCATCACCACCGGATAATCACTCCACCGCGGATCGGGCGCCCCCGAGTCACAGTACTGCGCGAACGTCTTGTCGACCTGCTCGTGGACCCCGCCGCGCCCGCTCGGCGGGCAGGTCAACCCGTAGCGTCCGCGCGACACCTCGTGCACATCGAGGCAAAACGGCTCCTCTCCGCGATAGATCCGCGGGTCCGGCACCACCTCGACCATGTCTTCGGGGCACGGCTGCGCCGCCGGAGTCGCCTGCGCCTGCGCCACCTCCGGGTCCCTCTCCCTCGTCGTCATCCCCGACTCGGAGCTCCGCGGCGACCAGGCATGCATCCCGCGCTCGCCGACCACGACCAGGCCCAGCCCCACCGCGCCGATCAGCAACGCCGGCAGCACTCGCCGCGTCCCTCGCAGCTCGGCGATCTCTCGCGCCCGCGCCGGCCGCTCGGCCTTCAGCGCCGCCCGCAGCGCCTCGTCGTCGAGCCGGCCGTGCCGCTCGAGCGCCGCCGCCACCTCGGCCGCGAGGATCTGGTGCGTCGAGTCCCAGCGGATGCTGTCGTGGATCTCCTTGTAATTCAGCATCATGAACCCGCGCAGCTCGTCCTTCTCGAAGATCGAGCGCAGCAGGTCCGCCATCTTGGCGGTGTCGCGCCGCTTCATCGCCCCTGGCCCTCCGCGTCGGGCGTCGCGGCGCAGCGGAACCCGACCTCGGCGCTGCGGGCCTCGCGGGCGTACTGGCGGCCGGCGAAGGCCGCCCGCAGCTCCTCCTCGGCGAACGTCGCGAAGCCGCCCCCGCGCGCCGAGCAGCGCGGATCGGCCGTCGTGCACGCCACCCACTCCCACACGTTCCCCGCCATGTCGTGGAGCCCCGACGGCGTCGGCGCGTACGAGCCGACGTCGCGCAGCTCGAGGTAACGGTCGTCGGCCGCCTGCGGCATGTTGAGCCACTCCGCCGTCGGCTTGTGATTGCTCCCCGGATACTTGTAAGCCGCGGTCCCCCCGCGGGCCGCCCACTTCCACTCGAGGTCCTTCGGCAGCCGCTTGCCGTGGGACTCGCAGAACTCCGCCGCCTCGTCGACCGCCACGCAGTTCATCGGCCGCTGCGGCGCCCGCTCGCGCCGCGACCACGTGCAGTGCTCCTTGCCGAGCGCCTCCGACGCGCTCACCTGCCCGACTCGCCGCTGCAGCTTGCCGCCGTCGTCCGATTCGAGCCGCTGCACGTACGCGTGAAACTCCCCCACCGTGACCTCGTGCGTATCGAGGCAGAACGCCGCGATCGGCCGCGACGCGAAGCTCCCGCCCTCGATCAGCGCCATGCCGGGCCGGCACGGCCCCGGCGCGCTCCGCCGCGCCGGCTTCCCCTTTCGCTCCGGCAGCGGCCGGTTGTACTCGTCACGAAACTCATCGATTTCCGGCGGCATCCAGCCCATGGTCAGCGCCCGGAGTACGATCAGCCAGATCGTCATCGGCATCCCTCCACCAGCGCCCGGACTCTATCACGAGCGCCAGCGGAGGGAGCAGCGACGATGCCGACCTGGCCCGATGTGCAGTGACTAATGTAGGCGGTGCAGCAGCCAATACGCCCCGCGATTGCTCGAGCGGATCGGCGGAAACACGTGCCCTTGCCGCAGCGAGATCACTCGCTCCTCCTGCGTCGGGGGCGGCGACGACGTCCCGTCGGTGTATCCGCCGAACCCGTAGACCCCGCTCGCCACGCACGTCTCACCTGTCTTGAAACGATCACCCACGCTGGCCATTCGGCCCTCCTCTCGCAATCCTGCCTTCGAGGTGCCGACGGCCGTAACGATCGGTCACCGCCGATCACGCGGCGAGGAGCAGTGTTCACTCACGCGCCGGCGCGTGACGGTTCGGTCCACCCGCGACACGCATTCCGGTTCGGCTCGCTGCGCCCCGCGCCTTGACAGCCCCTCCGGGTGCGAGTAATGTCGTCTCGGCCCCAGCGATGGGGTCAGCCATGCGTATCTGATCCACGAGTCTTCGAGCACACCGACGCGGCGCCCTCATCGGGCTCGCCAGCCGCGGTCTGTGTCGATTTCTCCCGCTTCGCGGCCACGACGGCCGATGAGCGGTACGGGTCGCCCATGCGACCTTACTTCGACAGGCCGGGGCTTTCGGTACTCGGAGGACGAGGCACCTCGCGCGGGCGCGTGAGCGCTGCGCGAGGCCGCGGAGCGGCGAAACCACCGTCCGGTGATGCACGCGTCCGCGGGGCTCGTCGTCCGCCGCGCCCGCTGGGGCGCGCGCCGGGCCGCGTCGTCATGTCCCCATTCCCGCCACCGGCGCGCGGGTTCACCACGTCTGTCCTTCCGGACAGGCTCGTAGGATCGCGACCATGCCCCGAATCTCCTTTGCTCCCAAGGCCACCCCCGACCTCACCATCCCCGAAGCGCAGCCCGAGCCGGCCCCCCGGCCCGCGCGCGAGCACAACGGCCCGCTCTCGTGGGTCCTCGGCGGCGCCCCCGTCGCGCGTTCGGGACCCGCTCCTGCCAAGTCCGAGCGCCGGCGCGAGCCTGCGGCGAGCCGGCAGCCCATGACCAAGGACGTCCGCCGGCGGCGCAGCCCGTCGTCGGGCTTCCGCGGCTGAGCGGCCGCGACCGCCCGCCTCGTCGTCCGCCCGGGCGGCGAGGCTCATTCATGGCACCTGTCTCCGGGGACATGCGCCGTGCCGACCTCGCCGTGGCGAGAATGGTACGACATGTCCCCGGGGACATCCACTGATGCCCCCTCACCCGCCGGCCCGCGCCAGCGCGGCCTGCGTCGCCGCCAGCTGCGGGTGCTGCAGCGCCGCGCGCAGCGTCGCCGCCTGCGCCAGCCATGCCCGCGCCTCCGTCCCGGTCTCCAGCGCGGCCACCCCCGCGAGGTGGAGCGCCTCGGCCAGCCCCCACGCATAGCTCGGCCGCGCCTGCGCCGCGCTCAGCGCCTGCGCGGCCGTCTCCTTCACCCCGCTGCCGACCGCCAGCGCGCGCGTCAGCGCCAAATTATTGAAATCGACGGCGAACAGGCCGAACCCGCACGTCTCGGCCAGCACCAGGCCGCTGCGGAGCGCCCGCTCCGCGTCGGCGAAGCGCCGCTCGGCCAGGCAGATCTGCGCCTCCAGGGCGTGGCAGCGCAGCACCACCTCGACCTCGCCGGTCGCGGTCGTCCACGTGCGCGCGTGCATCAGGTGGTCGCTCGCGCGGTCCGGGTCCGGCTCGTCGCCCGCCAGCGCCAGCGCGCCGAGGATCGTCTCCGCGTGCGCGCGATGGCCGGCCCACCCGAGCTCGTGCAGCCCGGCGAGGTTCGCTTCGATCTCCGCCCGCGCCGCCGCCACCCGGCCCAGCCCCAGCGCGTGCTCGGCCGCCCAGAACGAGCGGCGCGCGAACGGCCGGTCCCCCAGCGCGCGCGCCTCGGCGAAGCACGCGTCGGCCGCCTCGACCCGCCCGAGGTCGTGCAGCACGCGGGCCTTCAGCGCCAGCGCTCGCGCCGCGTCCCCCGGCGCCTCGACGCGGATCGCAACTTCGGCCGCCGCCTCGCACAGCTGCAGCGCCTCGCTCAGCGCCCCCGCCAGCCGCTCGGTGTAGGCCAGCGCGCGCAGGCTCGTGGTCAGCCCCTCGAGGTTGCCGGCCTCGCGCATCCACGTGCCGTGGATCCGGTAGCAGCGGCTCGCCTGCGCCAGGTCGCCGAGCGCCCCCGCGTACAGCCCCCAGTCGTACACCAGCCGCGCCCGCCGGCCAGCCTCGAGCTGCGTCGTCATCCGCGCCGGGTCGCCGCCCTCCGCGAATTCGCGGACGATCCGGGCCCCGCGGCTCATCGCCCCGAGCTGCAGCCCCAGGTGCGAGAACCCCCCCAGGCTGCGGAAGTAGATCGACGCCGCATCGCCCGTTCGGCCCGCGCGCAGCGTGTGGAGCAGCAGCGCCTCGTACGTGTCGAGCCGCTCGTCCGCGTGCGGTCCCGGGCGATGGACGTCGAGGCGCGCGATCAGGTGCTCGCGCTCGACCTCGTGGATCGCCGCCGGCGGCGCGGCGAGCAGCGAGCGGAAGTACTCGGCCACGAACGGGTGGGCCGTGTAGCGCCGCGGCGCCGCGCGAGCGACCAGCCCCAGCCGCTCGAGCCGCGCCAGGATCGGCCCGATCTTCGCCGCGTCGAGCCCCGCCAGCGCCCCCGCGACCGCCCCGCCGGCCGCCGCCAACCGGGCCAACAGCTCGACGTCCGCCCCCGCCGGAAACAGCGCCAGGCGGGCCACCAGGTCGCGCTCCTCCGGCGCCAGCGCGCGCGCGTACGCGGCCAGCACCGCCAGCAATCGGCGCGCCTGCACGTCGTCGCGCGCGGCCGGCTCGAGCGCGATCGCCTGCGCCCGCTCGCCGTCGCCGTCGAGGAACGTCCCCGCGTACGACCCGAGCATCGCCACCGACAGCGCGTGCCCGCCGACGCGCTCCACCAGCGGCCCGAGCGACGCCCCCGCGGTCAGCCCCCAGCGCTCGAGCAGCGTCGAGCCCTCCGCCGGCGACAGCCCGCCGAGGCGCAGCGTCGTCAGCCCTGCGCCGTCCCACGCCTGCAGGTCGGTCGGCTCGAAGCGCGTCGTCACCACCACGCGCGCCGCCCCGAGCCCGCGCGCCGCGCTCATCAGCAGCCGTCGCAGCGCCCCGTCGCCGATCCGCCCGTACGTCGAGCCGTCGAGCCCGCTGCCCTGCAGCACCTCGAGCCCGTCGAGCACCAGCACGTGCGGCGGCCCCGAGGCGAGCGCCTCCTGCAGCGCCTGCGGCCGCCCGCCGGCCGGCACCTCCGCCCCGCCGGTGAAGTACCTCGTCGCCGCCGCGAAGAACGCCTCCACCCGCGTGTCGTCGTAAAAGCTCCACACGAACAGCCCGCCCGCGAGCGGCCCCTCGCCCAGCCCCGCGACGAAGCGCTCGACCAGCGCCGTCTTGCCCGCCCCGCCGATCGCCACCACCGCGACCACCCCGCGCGACCGCTCGCGCAGCAGCGCCAGCGCCTCCTCGCGGCCGACGAAGTGGCGCGCGCGCGGCAGCGTGTGCGCGTGGCCCGGCCGCCAGCCCGCCGGCGCCGCCTCCTGCACCATCGGCCTCCCCGCGACCACCAGCTCGCGCTCCGCGATCCCCAGCTCGCGGCACATCGCGCCCAGCAGCCGCCGCCGGCTGGCGTTGCGGACCACGAAGCCCTCCGCCGCCTCGTTGACCGCCCCCGACTCGTAGCGCCGGTACGTGCGGACATCGACCCCGACCGCCGCCGCGGCTGCCTCTTGGGTCAGATTCAGCTCGGTGCGGACCCGCGCGAGCAGCTCGTGGTTGAAGCGGAGCACGGCCCGAGCGCCATCGTAGCCGGTCTTGCCCGGTTCTGCCCGGCCGCGATCCTCGTCCTGCAGCCCCTCGGACGCCACCCTGCGGGCATGCCCACCCCGACCCGCACTCCGCTCATCGCCGACCGCGCCTTCACCGTGCGCGACTTCCTCGCGCCCGACGAGTGCGCCGAGTGGTTGCGCCTCGCCCAGGACATCGGCTTCGAGGCGGCGCCGATCACCACCGCCCGCGGCTTCGTGATGGCCCCGGAGATCCGCAACAACACCCGGGTGATCCTCGACGACGTGGACCGCGCGCGCGCCCTCTGGCAGCGGCTCGCCCCGTTCGTCCCCGCGCGCCGCCACCATTGGCGGGCCGTCGGCCTCAACGAGCGGTTCCGCCTCTACCGCTACGAGCCCGGCCAGTACTTCCGCTGGCACCACGACGGCGCCTTCCACCGCGGCCCCCGCGAGCAGAGCCTGCTCACCGTCATGCTCTACCTCGACGCCGACTTCACCGGCGGCAGCACCGACTTCGACCACGGCGGCGAGGTCGTCCGCGTCGTCCCCGAGCGCGGCATGCTGCTCGTGTTCGACCACCCCCTCGCCCACCAGGGCGCCCCCGTGAAGTGCGGCGTCAAGCACGTCCTGCGCACCGACGTCATGTACCGCCGCGATCCCGAGTGACCCTTGAGACATGGCCCTTCGGGCATGTCCATTCACACATGCCCTGTCAAGCATGCCCCTTCGAACATGCCCCCAATTTTTTGAAAGAATTCACCGCGGACGCTGGCGGGCGTCGGCGTCGAACAGCCGCTCGAGGTCGGCGCTGAACTTCTTGGCCGACGCGATGAGGGCCGCCTCGTCGTGGCGGATCGCGTACTGCTCGTTCAGCACCCGCTCGTCGTGCTCGCGGAACGTCTTCACGTACTCGCGGGCGTCGCTGGGCGTCACCCCGAGCTCCTCGAGCGAGCGGCGGGCCGCCTCGAGGCTCGACAGGAACGTCTCGCGGACGATCACGTGCGCCCCGTGGGCCATCAGCCGGAACGCGTGCGGGCGGTTGCGGGCGCGGGCCACGATCCGCAGCGCCGGGAAGTTGCGGCGGACCGTCTCGACCGTGCGCATCGACGCCTCGACGTCGTCGATCGCCACCACGATGAGGCGCGCCTTGTCGGCCTTGGCCGCGCGCAGCAGGTCGACGCGGGCCGCGTCGCCGTAGTAGATCTCGTTGCCGAAGCGGCGCAGGAAGTCGACCTGCGTCGTATCGACCTCGAGCGCGGTGAACGGGATCCGTGTCATCCGCAGCACGCGGCCGACGATCTGGCCGAAGCGGCCGAAGCCGGCGATGATGACCGGGTTCTCCTCGTCGATCGCGTCGAACTCGCGCCGGTTCTGGGCCGCGCGGCGGGCCGTGATGCGGTCGCGGGCGATCAGCAGCAGCGGCGTCGCCATCATCGACAGCGTCACCGCCACCACCAGCAGGTCGATCACCTCGCCCGTCACCAGCCCGGCCGTCTTCACCACGCCGAACAGCACGAACGCGAACTCGCCGCCCTGCGACAGCGCGATCGCCAGGCTCGCCGCCGATCCGAGCGGCATCTTCGCCAGCCGCCCGATCGCCAGCAGCGCCAGCGCCTTGACCGTCACCAGCCCGAGCACGATCGTCAGCACCGGCAGCGGCTTCGCGGCGATCACCCCCAGGTCCGCCGACATCCCGACGGCCACGAAGAACAGCCCGAGCAGGAGCCCCTTGAACGGCTCGATGTCGGCCTCGAGCTCGTGGCGGTACTCGCTGTCGGCCAGCAGCACCCCGGCGAGGAACGCCCCGAGCGCCGCCTCGAGGTGGATCAGGTCCATCAGCAGCGCCGTGCCGATCACCACCAGCAGCGCCCACGCCGACGACAGCTCGTTGACGCGGGTCGACAGCACCCAGCGGAACAGCGGGCGCAGCAGCACGCGGCCGGCCAGCACCAGGCCGGCGATCACCGCCGCCGCGATCGCCAGCGACATCCACGGCCCCTGCGTCGCCTCCGAGCCCTCGCCGCTGCCCGTCAGCAGCGGAATCGCCGCCAGCACGGGGATCGCCGCCAAATCCTGGAACAGCAGGATCTTGAACGACGCCCGCCCGTGCGGCGACGTCAGCTCGAGCCGCTCGCCGAGCACCTGCAGCACGAACGCCGTCGACGACAGCGACAGCGCGAACCCGATCACCAGCGCCCCCGCGGGCGGCAGCCCGAGCAGCCACGCCCCCGCCGCCAGCAGCAGCGACGTCACCGCCACCTGCGCCGACCCGAGCCCGAACACCCCCGCTCGCATCTCCCACAGCCGCTTCGGCTGCAGCTCGAGCCCGATCACGAACAGCAGCAGCACCACCCCGAATTCCGCGACGTGCAGCGTGTCCTCGACGTGCTCGACCAGCCCGAGCCCGGACGGCCCGATCGCCGCCCCTGCGGCCAGATAACCGAGCACCGAGCCGAGCCCGAGGCGCTTGAACAATGGGACCACCACCACCGCGGCGGCCAGGAAGATCGCGGATTGAGCGAGCTGCACCGGCCCCGAACATACCCCGTGCCTCGCCCTTGATGACGCCCGTCGATCGCCGCGATCTCCGCCGGCGCCCCGAATCGAGGCCGCCGCGCCCGGCCCCGACGACGCGGCGCTCCTCACCGCCGCGGACGCCCGCGTCGTTCGCCGACCGCGATCTCCCGGCCCCGCTCCACGCGACCGCCACGGCGCTCCCGCGATGCCGCGTCCACGTCGATCTTTGCCACCCTCCCGCGGGAGAATCACTCGCGGTTCGACTTCGCGTTGGTCGACGAGTCGGCGCCGTGCCGCGCAGGCCGCCTCACCCCTTCGCCGCGCCCCGCAGCCGGCGTCGGCCCTCGTCCTCGAGCGCGACGCGAACCCTGCCTCCCGTACTTACTTCACCCCGACCAGCCCGCGCGCGTGGAGGTGCCCGCCGCGCGCAAGCGCCTCGCGTAGCGCACCTCGCCGTACTCGCCCGCGCGGATGGCGATCGACCCGTACTCGGGCAGGAGCGCCACCAGCTCGGCCTCGTCCCGTCATCCTCGCAGGATGACCGCCCGCTCCGGCGGAGCCAAGCCAAAAACGTCGCTGCGAGCGCGCTCAGAACCGGCCGCTGAGCACCAGCCCGCCCAGGCTCGGGACCACGCGCACGCCGCTCCAGCGCGCTGCGCGACCGGCTCGCACGTCACGGGCCCCGGTCGCCATCAACGTCGCCCCGAGCGCCGCCCCGAACACGGCCGTCACTGCGCCGGCCGCCAGCATCGTCTCGCCGCGGTCGTGCTGGGCCCGCAGGGGCGCCAGCGCCGCCTCGGAATAACCTGTCCCCTGGGACAGCTCATTGGCCGAGAACCGCTGCACGTACCACCCGCTCACCATCACCCCGAGCCCCACGACCCCCACGCCGAGGAACGCCGCGCCGGCGAACATCTGCGCCCGTCCCCGGCGCCACCGGGCCGGATCGCCCTCCGGGCTCGCGTCGAGCTGGCAGCGCCCCGCGTCCTCCGCCGGCCCCTCCGCCTCGGCGACCTCGCCCGCTCCGCGCGCCTCATCGCCGTCCTCGTCCCCCGCTCTCGCAACGCCACCGCTCGCGCCCGCGACCTCGCCTCCCGCTCTCACCACGCTCTCGCTCGCCACCGCCAAGCCTCCGCGAGCGCCCGCGACCTCGCCCCCGTCCCTCACCACGCCACCACTCGCGCCGGCGACCTCGCCTCCCGCTCTCGCCACGCCACCACTCGCGCCGGCGACCTCGCCTCCCGCTCTCGCCACGCCCCCGCTCGCGACTGCAACCTCGCCCGCTCTCGCCACGCCCCCGCTCGCGACTGCAACCTCGCCCGCTCTCGCCCCGCCCTCGCTCGCGCCCGCGACTTCGCCGATCCCGGCGCCCATGCCTGCGCTCGCCGCGACACCGCCGTCCGCGTTCCCCTCCTCACCTCGCAGCGCCCCGTCCTCCGCCCGGACCTCGCGGCCCACCTCCACGCGCCGGACCTTCTTCTTCGCCCGCGACGGCGCCGAAGCCTTCACCGGCGCCTTCGCGCTCGCCGGCCCCGCACTCGCCCCCGCGGTCGGCGTGCTCGCCGCACCGGCAGCCGGCTTCGGCGGCCGCCACTCGTGCGCGGGCAGCTCCGCGGGGCCCTGCATCACAAGGCCCAAGAGACATGTCCAAACAGTCATCATGACAATACCCCGTGTTCACCCGCACCGCTCGATCAATCGAATTGCGCCCCCGCGAGGATCCACCGCAAGATCACCTGCGCCTCCGCGGCCGCGATCGGCGGGCCTCCGAGCGGCATCCGTCCGCCCACCGCCGGCGTCGTCAACACCAGCTTGTGCAGCAAATAGCTATGGGTCGGCGCGTTTGCCTGCACCCGGGGCATGTCGACCTGCTCGGCCTCGTCCTCGACCAGCTCTTCCCACAGCCGGTCGGGCTCGCGATCGAAGCGCAGGTCGCCCGGCTCGACCCCATCGACGTGGCAGCCCGCGACCGCGCAGCGCGCATCCGTGATCGCCCGCACCTGCGTGAACGTGGCGGCCGGCGGGTCGTGGTCGATCACCTCGACCGTCACCGGCGCGCTCGTCACCTCGCCCGCGCTCGCCGTCAGCTCGACCGTCCCTGGCGACACCCCGAGCAGCACGCCCTGCCCGTCCACGTACAGCGTCAGCTCCGCGCTGCTCTTCCACGTCAACGTCGCCTCGAGCGGCTCGCCGTCCGGATCGGTCACCACCGCCGCGACCGGCAGCGTCTCGCCGACCTGCACCTGCACCGGCCCCTCGACGTCGATCTCCACCTCCCCGACTTCGCCGCCCTGCTGCCCCGGCGCGCACGCGAACACCGTCGTCTCCGGCGCGCCCGCGGCGATCCACGCCGTGATCGTCGCCACCTGTCCCTCGGACAAGCTGCCCCCGATCGGCATCTGCTGCCCCGTCGACGGCCCCGGCAAGATCTTCTCCACAAGAAAGCTGCTCTCGGGCGAGCCCGCGGCCACGCGCAGCACCCCCGGCGCCTGGCTGCTCTCGACCCCGACCAGCGCCGCGTACGACTCGCCGGCCGCAAGCGACAGCCCGGCCGCCGGCTGCGCGCCCGCGTGGCAGCTGCAGCTGCCGCTGAAGATCGGCTGGACCGCGCCCTCGAAGTCGCAGTCGCTCGGCGTCCCACCTGACGGATCGCTCGGCCCCGTGGTCGGCGCCTCGCCCGTGGTCGGCACCTCCCCGGACGTCGGCGCGGGCTCCGCCGTCGTGCCGCCCGGATCCGTGTCGGTCGACTCGCCGTCGGTGTCGATCCCCGGCAGCCCGACCAGGTTGCAAGCAGAAGAGAGCGCGCTGCCCAGCAGCAGCGCAGAACAGGTTCGAACCAGACGACGAAGAGTCATTGCTCGCACCTCGAGTGCCCGCAGGGCCGCGGGCGTTACAACGTTTGTCGGCGAATTTCTCGAGCTCCGCCCGCGCTCCCGCCGCCGGCCCGACTCACGCGCCCTCTGTCTCCAGCCGTCGTCGACCCGGCGCCAGGCCCGCACGCGAGCTGGTTCTGGGGACATCTAGCTCCTCCCCTCGCGCCAGGCGCAGCGACCACCGACATGTCCCAAGAGCCAGCATTCGCATCTGTCCCTCGAGACATTCCCGCTCGCCCCGCGCCCTCTTCGCACCTGTCCCTCGGGACATCCATCCGCCCGCGACTCTCTCGAACCTGTCCCTCTGGACATCCCTCCGCCCGCGCCCTCCTCGCACCCGCCCCGAGACATCCCTCCGCACGCGACCCTCCTAGTACCTGACTTTTGGGACATCTCTCCCTCCGAACGAGCGACCTCGTCTTCGCCGTCGTCCTCCCTGTCCACCGCGCGCCCCGGTGAGACGTCCGCCGCGCGCCTGCGCGCGGGGCATCCGCTTGCGCACCCGCGATCGCGCACCTGCGCCGCGATCACGCCCGGACGGCCCCCGATGCGGCGTCCGGGGCCTTTCGATAAGCTGGGGGCATGACATTTCGCTATTGCCGTCCTGCGGCATTCATCGCGCTCCTCGCGGCGTGCGGCGACGACGGAACTCGGGACACCGCCGCCACCGGCAGCCAGCCCTCGACGGCGCCGACCTCGCTGACCGACGCCACGACCGGCCCGACCACCGGCGGCGAACCGACCGGCACCGCGCAGACCACCGACCCGGGCACCACCACCGGGGCCCGACCAGCGCCCCCACCACCACCGACGGACCGGGCACCACCGACGGACCGGGCACCACCGACGGACCGGGCACCACCACCGGCGGCGAGGACTGCCTCCCGCCCGACGCCCTGATCCTCCTCGACCGCACCCAATCGATGCATCGCACCCCCGACGGCCAAACCCCCGTCGACGCACCCGCTTACGCCAGCAGCAAGTGGGCCCTGGCGATCTCCGCCATCGAGACCCTCACCGCCGCCCCGCAGGACGACACCGTCCGCTTCGGCCTCGAGCTGTGGCCGCGCGACCCGGGCGGCGGCGCCTGCGTCACCCTCGCCGAGCGCATCGAGCAGAACAAGACCGCCACCAACCCGCTGTGCGAGGCCGGCGAGGTCGTCCTCGGCCCCGCGCTCGGCAACGGCGCCGCGATCGCCGACCTCATCGACCCGGCCACCACCCTGCTGTGCAACACCACCCCCACCGGCGAGGCGCTCATCACCGCCGGTGAATATCTGGCCGCCAACAAGGAGCCCGGCCGCGAGCAGTACGCGATCCTCGTCACCGACGGCGCCGACTGGGACCTCAGCTGCCCCGAGCCGTCGCCCCTGGCCGCCGTACAGGACCTCGCCGAGCAGGGCGTCAAGACCTTCATCGTCGGCTTCAACGGCGAGGAGGCGATGCTCGGCGCCACCGAGTACCTCAACGACCTCGCCTGCGCCGGCCGCACCGCCAAGGGCTTCCCGGGCCCCTGCGTGCCCACGGCCGACGGCTTCGTCGCCGTCGACGGCGCGAACATCCCGGTGTACCTGCAAGCCGACAACGCCGACGAGCTCGGCGCCGCCCTCAAGTCGGTCGCCGGCCAGCTGTGCTGCGGCTGCGACAAGACCTGCGACGCCCCCGAGGTGCTGTTCGCCCTCGACCGCACGCTCAGCATGCACCGCACCCCCGACGGCGAGACCCCGGTCGACGCCCCGAACTACGCCAGCAGCAAGTGGTCGCAGGCGATCGACGCGATCGAGCAGGTCGTCGGCGGCGGCCTCGACACCGACCTGCGCTTCGGCCTCGAGCTGTGGCCGCGCGATCCGGGCGGCGGCCTGTGCATCACCCTGGCCGAGCGGATCCTCGACACCAAGCAGGCCACCAACCCGATGTGCCAGGACGCCGAGATCCTCGTCCCGCCCGCGCTCGCCAGCGGCGCCGCGATCGCCCAGGCCGTCGACCCGCTGACCACCCTGATCTGCAACACCACGCCCACCGGCACCGCGCTCGAGACCGCCTCGACCTGGCTGGTGAGCAACGCCGTCCCCGGCCGCGAGCAATACGTCGTCCTCGTCACCGACGGCGCCGACTGGGACCTCAGCTGCCCCGACCCCTCGCCGCTGCTCGTCACCCAGAAGCTCGCCGCCGCCGGCATCCGCACCTACGTGGTCGGCTTCTTCGGCGCCGAGGCCCAGGCCGGCGCGGTCCAGTTCCTCAACGACGTCGCCTGCGCCGGCCAGACCGCCAAGGACTTCGAGGCCAACTGCGTGCAGATGGGCAGCGGCTACCAGGCCCAGAACCCCGACAGCATGGTCCCGCTGTACCTGCAAGCCGGCAACGGCGAGCTGCCGCAGACCCTCGGCACGGTCGCCGAGCAGATCTTGCAGTACTGCGTCCCCGGCTGAAATTTTTGTCAAAGGACATGTTTTGAAAGACATGTCCTTCGGGATCACCGGCGGCGACGCGGCGCCCCGCTTCGCGGCGCCACCACGTCAACGCCGCGCCCGTCGCCGCAGCAGCAGGCCGCCGAGCACCACGAGCGCCGGCGTCCCCGGCCGCTCGTGCGTGCTGCAGCCGCCGCTCGACTCCGTCGCCCCGCCGGACTCCGCCGCCGACGGCTCGCCCGCAGGCGGCTCGTCCGCTGGCGGCGGATGAATCTGTCCCTCGGGCCATGTCGTACATCTCTCCGGATCCCACGAGGTCTTGCCCTCGCACACGTACGCCTGGCCCGCGCACGAGGCCGCCAGCGCCGCCGTCGGGTCGACGTCGAGCGTACCGAGCGCGTCCGCCACGTCGTCGCCGAAGCAGCGCTCGTCGACGAACACCTCGCCGCGGGCCAGGTCGAGCGCCTCGAATCGCAGGCAGCCGGGTGCCCCCAGGGTCGCCGCCCACCCGGACCACTCCCGGTCGCCTGGCCCGAGCAGACGACTGGCGAGGTTGCTCACCGCCGTCGCCGCCAGCGCCTCGCGATCGAAGTCGTACGCGACCGTGAGCCGCCCGTGCTCGCGCAGGTGCGTGCAGAAGCCCTCCTCATACCGGATCTGATAATCGTCCGGATATTGGCAGTGCCCCTGGCCCGGCCACTTCTCGGGGTACGCGCCGTCGCAGCAGACCAGGTCTCCGAGCACGTCCCACGTCTCGACCCGATGCTGGCTCGTCACCACCAGCGGCGGCGCGGCCGGGCCCGGCAACGGCTCGACCGCGATCGTCACCTGCGTCTCCCGCTCGTAGGTGACGCAGGCCCCGGGCGACGCGGAGTACTCGGCCGTGGCCCACGCGGCAGTGTCGAGGTGCGTGATCACGGTGTACGTGGCCCCGGCGATCCACGGCTGCGCCGGCCGCCAGACGAACACTGAGAAATCCTCGTACAGCTCGAAGGTCCCCGCGACCTCTTCTCCCATCGGGTCGAGCACCTTGAGCGTGAAGAACTCGAGCGCCCGCGCGGCCCGGTCGTAACCCGGGCTGAACGCGAGCACTCCGTCGGCCGCGAGCTCCGAGCTACTCGGCTTCAGCCACAGCGGCAACGGGTCCCAGCACTCGTCGCCGCAATGCGCCCGGGCCGGCCGGGCCGTCGTCCAGCCCAGCCCCGCCACGATCGTCGCCATCATCCACCGCAAATCTAAGCTCCGCACCCCACCACCCTAGCGCGGGTCGCCCCCGACGAACAGGCGTCCCCGGAGCCGGAGCGGCCCCCGCCCGAGCGTTCGGCGGGCGTCGCCTCGCCGGCCGCCTAGAAGCGGCCGCCGAGCATGAACGTCCCGCCGTCGAGGAACGGCGTCGGCGCCATGTTGGCGCGCAGGCGGGTGCGGCCGAGCTTGAAGCCGTCGACGTCGGCGACGCGGGCCGCCTTGCCGTCGTTGACGAACATGACGGTGCCGGCGATGCCCATCGCCAGGCCGGCGATCTGGACCAGGCCGGGCAGGGCCATGAACACCTTCGGCGTGATCGCCTCGGTGCGCAGATACGGGATCGTCATGAACGGACCGATCAGCGGGATCAGCGAGAAGCCGGCCGCGCGCTTGCAGTTGGGCGCATCGGCGACGCTGCAGGTGTCGTGAATGATGCCGGCGATCAGCGCCGTGAACAGGTACGACGAGCCGAACATGGTCCAGCCGGCGATCATCAGCCCTTTGCGGCGCTTCGGCGGCGGGGGCGGAGGCGCGTAGACGACGCTGCCCGGGGCGGGGCCCTCGGGCGGCGGCGCCACGGCGGTGGGGTCGGCGTAGGGCTGCGGAGCCGGGGCGGACGCGTCGGCGGGCGCCGCATCGGGCGCGGCTGCGGGGTCCTGTGCCGCCGCTGACCAGGAGGCCAGGGTCGATCGGACAGGCGCGGCCGCGGCCTCGGGACAGACGAGCGACGCGGCGACGACGACGGCGAGGGGGAGGGCGGTGCGATGCATTCGTGCTCCTGTGTCTGCAGCCTAAGGCCCGCCTCGGCAAGGCGTAAACGCGAATCGCCGTGCGCAGTGCGCGAGGCCTCGGCTCCGTCGCACTTTCGCACTGCTCACAATCCGTCCCCGGTCGCACCTGCACCCCCACGACGATCGCCGAGCATGACCCAAGGGACAGGCCGTCCGAATGCTGTTTTCCCCCGGCTATGTCCGCCGTGCCGACGACCGAAGAAATCGCCTGCGCGGATCTGCAGCCCCGGCGCGGCCCCGCACGCGTCGCGCATCGCACGCACGAGGGCGCGAGGCTTCGCGACCCCGCGCCCGAAATTGTCCTCACTCGCGGATTCGGCCGCCCTCCCGGGGCTGTCCTCGCTTGGAGGGAAGCGTAGGATCATGCGATGCGCGTCCCGATCCGGGCCCCGGTCGCCGTCGTCTTCATGCTGGCCTGCGGCTGCAGCGACGGCGGCGGGACGACCCGCGGGCTGACCTCCGGAGCGACCGAGACCGCGACCCTGCCGACGGGCAGCACCTCGACCGGCGGCGCGCCGACCGATCCGACCACCACCGGCGGCACGGCGACGAGCAGCACCGCCGAGCCCGCTAGTACGAGTTCTAGCGGCGCGAGCAGCGAGATCTCCTCGACCACCGCGGACAGCAGCTCGACCACCGCCGATCCGGACTGCCCGCCGGTCCAGGGCGAGTACAACGATTGCACCGACGAGCGGGGCGACCTCGACAACAAGGCCTGCGCGTGGATGGGCGACGGCGAGAACGGCTTCATCACCTGCCTGAGCGCGGCCGGCCTGATGGGCGCCTCGACCTGCTCGCTGGTGAATTGCGAGCTCGACTGTCACTGCTTCGCCGCCCCGGCCACGGGCACCGCCGCGAGCGTGTGCCGGCCGAACGCCACCGACAAGGGCGACAGCGCCTGCGTCCTCGACTGTTCGAACGGCGCGACCTGTCCTGACGGCATGGTCTGCGACAACGACACCTGCTTCTGGCCCGCCGCGTGATCGCCGTGCATCGTCCCTCGCTCCTGCTCGCGTTCGTCCTCGGCTGCGCGCACCTCGTCCCGCCGGCCGCGCCGCCGGAGAACGGCATCCCTGTCGTCGACCCGCGCGAGAAGCCGCTGCCCGAGCCGGTGCGGGTCGCGACCGACCGCGCCCACGGTGGTTGCGACACCGGGGCCCAGTGCGTCGAGCACCTCGACCCGAACCATTCGGCCGCCGACGGTCAGCGCACCTGCGAGGCCGACGGCGCCCGCTGGCTCGCCGGCGCCTGCCCGCACCGCGGGGCCCACAGCGCCTGCATCACCGAGCATTTTTTGATGTTCGAGTACGGCAAGGCGCGCGCCGACGAGTTCGGCAACCCGCTCCACCGCGACCGCCTCGCCGCCCGCGAAGCCTGCCTGACCCAGGGCGGCGAGTTCTACGAGCTCACCCCATGATGTTTTCAAGACATGCTCAAGCATCCATGTCCTTGTAGACATTCAGATCGCCGCCGAACCTGTCCTTCGCGCCATGTCTTGACAATCATCGAGCGCCCCGCGCCCGCGCGCCCGAGCCGCCGTGATTCCGCCCGCCGCACCCACGCGGCCTCGCGTCGACAGCCGAGCCGCGGCCATCGTGACGCCGTCCGCCGTTCGCCCGCCGCACCCACGCGGCCTCGCGTCGACAGCCGAGCCGCGCTCATCGTGACGCCGTCCGCCCCCGCATCGACGCCGCCTCGCTCGCGCTGACAGCCGAGCCACGCCGCTGGCGATTCTTTCACGGCCCGACTCCGTTCGCGCTGACGGCCGGCCACTCCGTCGCGCCGCATGTTCCTGGGCGCGGTCCGCTCGCTCCCGACACGGACCGAAGGCACGCGCCTCGCCGCCCCCGCCTCGCGCCTGTCCTTCGAAGCGGCCGTGCGCCTCGCGGCCCGAACCGTCCCACCGCCTCCGCCTGTCCTTCGGGACACCCATTTACCTTCTGTTTCTTCTTCTAATGATTCCTCCCGGCTGCCGGTCGGGTGCGCGGTCCTGCTTGACGCGCGGCCTCGCTCATTGTACACCACTGAACGGAAGATCAGCCATGCACGACAGCGACCCTGCCGATCCCGTCTCTCCCGCGCTCCTCGACCTCCTGGCCGTCTTTGAAGGCCCGCTCGCCGACGTTCAGTTCCCCGGGGTCGACCAAGGCACTCTCCGGGGCCTGGTCGATCAGGTGCGCGACCACGCGCACGAGCTCGAACAGCTGCGGGCCCAGGTCGACGCTCTCCACAATCAGCTCACCGAGGCTCGCTTGCGGCTGCTCCGCACGGCCGAGCAGGGCCTGGCCTACGCCCGGGTCTACGCGGCCGACGACCCCGAGCTCGAGGCGCGGCTCGCCGACATCAACCTCGGCGGCAAGCCGGAGCCGCGCCGGCGCAAGCTCGAGGTCGCGGCCGCCGATTCCGGCAACAGCGAGCCGCTTCGCTTGCCGCCACGCCGGGGCCGCAAGCCGCGCGCCGCCGAAGAGGCGCCGACCGGCTCGTGATGGTCGCGGCGATCGTCCGGATGGATGGTAAAAACCCCGCCCGTGACTTACGCCGAGCTGCGCGCCGCACTCCGCCACGAGCACCTCCCGCTCGCCTACTGCGACCTCGACCTCCTGGCCGCCAACGCCCGCAGCCTGGTCGAGCGCGCCGGCAGCCTGCCGATCCGCCTCGCCTCCAAGTCGATCCGCTGCCGCGACATCCTCCGTCGCGTCCAGGCGATGAGCCCCGTGTTCCAGGGCATCCTCTGCTACAGCGCCGCCGAGGCCGCCCACCTGGCCGCCGACAATTTTAAAGATCTGGTCGTCGCCTACCCCACGGTCGACCGCCACGACCTCGACCTCGCGTGCCAGGCGATCGCCGGCGGCGCCGAGATCTGCCTGATGGTCGACGACCCGCAGCAATTGCCCTTCCTGTCCGAGGCGGCCGCGCGGGCCGACGTCACCTTGCCGGTGGCGATCGACCTCGACATGTCCTCGACCTTGCCCGGCCTCCACTTCGGCGTGCGCCGCTCGCCGGTGACGGGGGTCGAGGCCGCCGTCGCTCTCGCCGACGCGATCGCCGGCGCGCCGCACCTCCGCCTCGACGGCCTGATGGGCTACGAGGCCCAGCTCGCCGGTCTTCAGGACCTCGTGCCCGGCCAGCGGCTCAAGAGCGCCGCCGTCCGGGCGCTCAAGCGTCGCTCGCAGCCGGAGGTGTTCGCCCGTCGAGCCGCGGTCGTCGCCGCCATCCGGTCGCGCGGCCACGAGCTGCGCTTCGTCAACGGCGGCGGCACCGGCAGCCTCGAGCAGACCCGCACCGACGCCTCGGTCACCGAGCTCGCGGCCGGCTCCGGCCTCTACGGCCCGACCCTGTTCGACGGCTACGACAGCTTTCGGCCGCAACCGGCAGCGGGCTTCGCCGTGCCGATCGTCCGGCGGCCGACCGCGAACATCTACACCTGCTTCGGCGGCGGCTACATCGCTTCCGGCAGCCCCGGCCGCGATCGGCAACCGACCCCGTACCTGCCGGCCGGCGCCGGCCTGCTGGCCAACGAGGGCTGCGGCGAGGTCCAGACCCCCGTCAACTACGCGGGCCCGGAGATCCTCGCTCTCGGTGACCCGATCTTCTTCCGCCACGCCAAGGCCGGCGAGCTGTGCGAGCATTTTCCCGAGCTCGTCCTGCTCGCCGGCGCCGCCGTCGTCGGCCGCGTCCCCACCTACCGCGGCGACGGCCGCAGCTTCGTCTGAACCCGCCGAACCGCCTTCGCCGAGCTGTTCGTGCTCCGGCACGACCCGCAGGCGGGCAGCGTCGACCCGGCCGCGGTGACCGTCGCGCCTCCGCCGATGCTCGTCGCGGCTTCGTCGGCGCCCGCCTGCCTGGTACCATCCGCCGGCGATGTTCGCGCGCAAGACTTGGTCCAATTGGTCGGGCGGCGTCACCTGTCGTCCGGGACAGTTCGTGGTCCCGAGCACCGTCGACGCCCTCAGCGACCTGGTCCGAGAGACAGCCAGCGCCAGCGGCAAGCTGCGGGTCGTCGGCGCCGGTCACTCGTTCACCCCGGTCGTCGCCACCGAGCACACCCTCGTCTCGCTGGCGCGGATCCGCGGCCTCGCCGAGGTCGACCGCGAGGCCGGGGCCGCCACCGTCCTGGCCGGCACCACGATCCGCGACCTCGGCGGCCTGCTCGGCAAGCACGGCCTCGCGCTCGAGAACCAGGGCGACATCGACCGCCAGGCGATCGCCGGGGCCGTCAGCACCGGCACCCACGGCACCGGTATCGCCTTCGGCAGCATCAGCACCCAGGTCCGCGCGCTCACCCTCGTGCTGGCCACCGGCGAGCTGCTGTCGTGCTCGCCGACGCAGGAGCCGGAGATCTTCAAGGCCGCCCAGGTCTCGCTCGGGGCGCTCGGCGTGCTGGCCCGGATCCGCCTGCAATGCGTGCCGAGCTACGTGCTCCGCGACGTCCGCAAGAACGTCGACCTCCATCAATGCCTCGCCGAATTCGAGGACAGCTGCCGGCGCCACCGCCACTTCGAGTTCTGGTGGTTCCCCTACAGCGACCGCGCCGCCACCAAGGCGCTCGACATCGTCGCCTCGCCGAAGCCGCGCCCGGTCGTCAAGCGCGTGCTCGCCGACAAGCTGCTCGAGACCGGCGTGTTCTGGGCCGCCTCCGAGGCCGTGCGCCTGTTCCCCGGCCTCTCGCGCCCGGTCGCCCGCTTCGCCTCGAAGGCGATCTCCGAGGCCGACTACGCCGACCACAGCCACCGCGTCTTCCCCAGCCCCCGCGACGTCCGCTTCAACGAGATGGAGTACGCCGTCCCGGTCGAGCGCGGCCCCGACTGCCTGCGCGAGCTCAAGGCCTACATCGAGCGCGACCGCGTCCGCGTCCACTTCCCCGTCGAGTACCGCGTCGTCGCCGGCGACGACATCTGGCTGAGCCCGTTCTACCGCCGCGACAGCGCCGTCATCTCCGTCCACATGTACGCCGGCATGCCGTACGCCGACTACTTCGCCGGCTGCGAGGCGATCTTCCGCAACCACCGCGGCCGCCCGCACTGGGGCAAGATCCACAACCTCACCGCGCATGAACTTCAGGACATGTACCCGGAGTGGCACCGCTTCCACGCCGTCCGCCGCCGCCTCGACCCGCGCGGCGTGTTCATGAACGATCACCTGACCAAGATCTTCGGCACATGACCTTTTGAACATGTTTTAAAAGGCATACATCGCGCCCGGCACCCCTCGCGGCGTCGACGCCACCGTCACCACCATCACCCAGGACAGCTCGATCCGCGTCCTTCGCAAGCGCCCGTGGTCATCCGTTGCCAGGCCACCTTGCCCGGCCAATCGAGCCCGCGCACCTTCGTCAGCCGGCGCTTCTGGTACGACCCCGGCCCGCACCTGCGGCGCCCGACCGTGACCGTCTGCGACGACCCGCGCCCCCGACCGGCACGTCGCCGACCCCGGCGACCTCGACCCGCGCCCGCGGAGCCTGAGTACCCGGGCCGACCTCGCCTGCCGCCCGATCGAGCGACCCCTGTCGTCGCCCTCTCCTCGAGCCTCCGCGCTCTGCCCGTCGATCTCCGCGCGCACCACTCCGCTCGCGTCGGCCCGCGATCGCGCCCGTGCGGCCGAACGCCGCACCCTGGCCTTCCGCGCCGCCCCGCGTTGACGCCCGGCGGTGCGCGGCGCACCCTCCAGGCGTGTCGACCCGCAGCGCGCTCCCGCCTGGTTCCCGGCGCACTCTCCTGCAGACCTACCGCTACACCCGCGACCCCTACGACTTCTTTCTGAAAATGGTCGAGGAGTACGGCGACCCGTTCACCGCGCACGTCGTCAACGGCAGCGTCGTCATGACGGGCACCCCGGCCGGCGCGCAGCAGGTGTTCTCCGCCGACCCCGACACCTTCGCCCCGTTCGGCGCCGACGTCTCGCGTCCGCTGCTCGGCGACCACTCGCTCCTCTTGCTCTCGGGCGATCGGCACCGCAAGGAGCGCAAGCTGCTCATGCCTGCCTTCCACGGCGAACGCATGCGCGCCTACGGCGAGACGATTTGCGCCGCCGCCCACGCCGCGGCCGCGAGGTGGCCTCGAGGCCAGGTGTTCGCCTTTCAGGACAGCTCGCAGTGGATCTCGCTCGAGGTCATCATCCGCGCCGTGTTCGGCGTCGTCGAGCCGGCCCGGGTCGAGGATGTCCGAAAGGCCATCCTCGAGTACGTCGAGGCCACCGTGCCGAGCCTGGTGTTCTTCCCGTTCCTCCAGCGCGAGTTCTTCGGCCTCGGCCCGTGGGCGCGGTTCCAGCGGGCGCGCCAGCGGATCGGCTTCCTGATCGCCGCCGAGCTCGGCGCCCGCCGCAGCCGGCCGGAGGAGCTCGGGGACGACATCTTGAGCCGCATGCTCGCCGCCCGCCACGACGACGGCAGCGGCATGAGCGACGCGGAGATCCACGACGAGCTGCTCACCCTGTTGTTCGCCGGCCACGAGACCACCGGCATCGCCCTCGCGTGGTCGATCTACTGGCTCCACCGCCACCGCGATCGCCTGGAAAAATTGCTCGCCGAGCTCGACGCCGCCGGCGAGCGCCCCGAGCCCGAGGTCCTCGCCCGCTTGCCGTACCTCGAGGCCGTCGTCCACGAGACCCTGCGCCTCCACCCGATCGCCCCCGACGCCCCGCGGATGCTCGCGCGCCCGCTCGAGCTGGCCGGCTACACCTTGCCCGCCGGCGTCGGCGTGGCCGTCGCCACCGGCCTCCTGCACGTGCGCCCGGACCTCTACCCCGAGCCGCACGCCTTCCGCCCCGAGCGCTTCCTCGACCGCAAGTACGGCCCTTTCGAGTACACCCCGTTCGGCGGCGGCCATCGCCGCTGCCTCGGCGCCGCCTTCGCCACCTACGAGATGAAGCTCGTCCTCGCCACGCTGCTCCGCAACTACCGCCTGGCGCTGTCGGAGCCGCGGGAGGTCAAGCCGGGCCGCCGCAACGTCGTCCTCGGCCCCGCGACCGGCGTCCGCGTCACCTACCTCGGCCCGCGCCGCGCCGGCGACCCGCCCGCCTGAGCGAAAATCGGCTCTTCCCCGGCAGCGATGGCCATGCGACCCGACAGCGACGAAATCACGCGAGCGGCGGAATTCGACGACGCAGACGCAGCGGTCGAAGAGCTACGTCTGCGAGGGTTCACGAATCGTCGGTGCCTGCGCTGCAACGGCAGGATCGACCTCGATGACAGGGATGCGCCACACGCCCTCGGCCACGCGCGCCCTCACCTCTCCGGCCGCGCTCGTCATCGAGCCCAGCTCCGGCGTCACCCCGAGCGGCGAGATCACCAGGTCGCGCTCGCTGGTGCCGCCGAAGTACTCGCTGCGCACGCGCGCCACCCCACGGTCGCCGCGCTGCTCGGCCGCGACGATGCGGTCGAGCGGCTGCGTCGTCGGCACCTGCACCCCCGGGTGCGCCTGCGGGATCGCGTACACCCACTCGTCGCCCACGCTCGCCGGCGCGTACGGATGCGCGGCCGACGACATCGTCTGCGGATCGCAGCCGACGAACACCAGCGCGCCCGTCACGATCAACTGCCAGCCCGGGCCCGGCTCGAGCTCCGTCGTCGTGCTGCGGCGCCGGGCCATGTCTCATCGTCCCCGGCCGGTGCCCGCCTCGCAAGGCCCACGCGATCTCGCGGGAGGAGCTCGCCTCCGAGCCGCGGACGCGCAACGGCGCTCGGGCGCTGCAGGTGGAGATCGCCTCCCCGACGCGCGAGGAGGGTGATCGACGCGGAGGGTCCGCCCTCGCCGCGATCGGCCCACCGATGAATGGACGCATCGAATCGATGCACCGCAGTCATCCGCCGATTCGATAGGACAATCTTTAAACAACGATGCGGGCGGCCGCGCGAGGCGACCACCCGCGAGTCGCGAGCCGGAGCTCGCGACGATAAGTAATCATCAGTGATCCTGCTCGCCCTCGTCGCGGCCGCTGGGGGACATCGGCTCGCTGCGGGGCATCTCGGAGCGGTTCTCGGGGGCCGCCGACGAGGTCGACGCCTCGCGGTCCTCGACCTGCGTGTTCGGCTCGTCGGACACGCCGGTCATGCCCATGGCACCGCGCTGGCCGCGGTTGCGCTCGCGGCTGTTCGCGCGGTTGCTGTGCGAGGCGTGGCCGCCCTTCGCCCCGATCTCCGCCATGTGCTCGCGGTTCTGGCTCACGACCTCACCGCCCTTGCGCCCGGCCGCACGGGCTTCTTCCGAGTCGAACTCGTGCGCCGTGCCCTTCTCGTGCGCCGCCCGGCCACCCTTCCGCGCGATCTCCCGCTGCTTCTCCGCGTCCATCCCCGCGAAACCGCGGCCTCCGCGGCGCTCCCCTGTATTCCCGGTGCTGTTCGGCATTGCTGGTACCTCTGTCGCGGACTGCAGTCCGCGCCTTGATGGGTTCTTTGAATCGATGTCTCCGAGGCCTGAGCGCTGATTGCGCGGCCCGGGGACGTTTCGTGGGAACCATGGTCGACTGCGTCACCTCGGCAAGGCGGAGCTCGGCGCGCCTAGGGGTCCGGAACCCCCAATTGTTCGGGCGATCCCGCCGCCGGGGCCGCTGGGACGGCCGCGGCGCCGCTGAGGCCGCTGGAGAGCTCCGGGAAACCCTGAGCCAAGTGCGCGTGCTACGACCGCAATTTTCACTCAGCGCAGCGCGCGAAACTGCGCCCGCGCCGCGATCGCGTTGACACCGCACTCTGCCGGGGGGAGTCTGAGGTCACGATGACCCGCAATTTCCTCGTGTTCGCCGTGACCGCGTGCCTCGCCGGATTGGTCGGATTCGCCTGCAAGAGCGGCGGTGGAGGTGGTTCGCAGGCGCCGGGGACCGTCACGGCCATCGAGGGGCCCTCGTCGTGCCCGCGGTCGGTGCCGACGCGCGGCGCTTCGTGTCCGCGGGGCGAGTCCGAGTTTTGCGTCTACCGCACCACCGGCGGCGATTTCGCCTGTGTTTGCGGCGGCGGCAAGTGGGGCTGCGGCTCCAAATAGGGCGACGGCGCTCTGCGAACGGCCCGCCGCGCCTGCGTCGGCCGACGGGGTTCGTCGCGCCCGCGGCGCTGGTTCGGCGGCGCGCGGCTGCGATACCCTCCGACGATGCTTCCTTATCTCGTTCGTGCCCGCTGGACCGCGTTCACTCTGCTCCTCGCCTGCAGCTTCGACGGCAGCGGATTGGTGAGCGCGGGCCCGCCGAGCCCGACCAGCAGCACGACCGGCGACCCGTCCACCACGACGGGGCCGGGGGCCACCGTCACGCCGACGACCCTCGACCCCGAGGGCACGATGAGCGAGGGCGCGACGATGAGCACCACCACGCCGGTCGACCCGACCGACGGGCCGACCACCACGACCTCGACCACCACGCTCGGCACCACCACCACGACCACCACCGAGCCGGAGACGACGACGACGACCTCGACCACCGGCCCGGACACCACCACGAGCAGCACCACCAGCACCGATACCAGCACCACCACCGGCCCCGACACCACCACCGGTCCGGTGTGCGTGGATGACGGCACCGAGCCGAACGAGAACGAGGGCGCGGCGGTCGACCTCGGCGACCAGTACTGCAAGGACCAGCCGAAGAGCTTCGAGGGCGTGCTCGACGGCGACGGCGACGTCGATTGGTTCCGCTACCACGGCGACTTCAGCGGCAACCAGTGCGACAACAACGACCCCGACCCGATCGCCAAGATCGTCGTCACCGCCGACGGACCGCTCGAAGTGTGCCTGTACGCCGACTGTGACATCGACGGCGACACCGCCTTCACCTGCCCCAACGGCACCATGACGGCGAACTCGCCCGGCGGCCGCGAGGGCTGCTGCGGCACCGGCAGCATGGAGTACGCGGTCAATTGCGTCGACGGCGGCAACGAGAGCGCGGAGATGTACGTCCGCCTGCAAAAAGCCCAGCCCGACGCCTGCGTCGCGTACAAGGTCGACTACAGCTATTTCAGCCCGTGACGCCTGGCGCCCCCGCCCGACCGCGCGGCGCCGTGTGGCCACGGCCGAGCCTGCTGCGGTAGCCTCGGGCCGATGCCGCGTCCGCCCGCTCGCCGTCTCGCCGCGCTCGCGGTCCTCCTCGCCGCGTGCAGCTACGACGGCAGCGGCCTCGTGAGCGTCGGCGAGCCGACCTCCCCCTCCTCGACCACCACCACCACCGGCGAACCGGCGATCACCACCACCACGTCGCCGATCACCACCGGCGGCCCCGCGCTCACGACCACCGGCACCACCGCCCCGGTCGATCCGACCGAGGTGACCACCGGCGACCCGACCACCGACGCGACCACCACCACGTCTTCGACGTCCTCGACCACCGAGGCCTCGACCACCACCGGCGACGAGACCACCGGTCCGCCGCCGCCGATGCTCGTCGACGACGATCTGCTGGTCCGCTACTTCCTCGACGAGGCCGGCAGCGGCCAGGGCCCGACGCACGCCCTCGACGCGGCCCCCGACCCGCTCGACCTCCCGCTCGTCTACGACATGGGCGCCATGAACCCGGTCTACGCCGAGCAAGGCGGCCACCGCGGCCTGCGCTGGCCGATGGCGGGCCTGCACGGCCGGGCCACGCTCCCCGTCGCCGACACCAAGGTCCAGACCGGCCTGCAGAACCGCACCGCCGCGACCCTCGAGGTCGTCGTCGACATCGACGCGGTCACCCTCTTCGGCTCACGCCTGCTGCACGTCGGCCGCAGTTTGGAGCAGGGCTACTTCACCCTCCGCTCGACCGACATCGACCGCCTCGAGTTCTACTGGAAGGGCAACACCCTCGCCGGCGTGTGGCCGGTCGACTGGGCCGGGCTCGGCCGCGTCGTCGTGCACGTCGTCGTCGACACCGGCCAGCCGGAGCCGATCCACCGCGTCCGCCTCTACCTCGACGGCGCGGCGGTGGTCGACGGCAATGACATCGGGCTCGTCCATCCCAACCAGAACGAGGCGATCGCGATCCCCACCGACCCCAACATTCCGCTTTATTTCGCGCTCGGCAACCGCGGGGCCGACGGCGATCGCTCGTTCCAGGGCACCCTCCATTACGCCGCGATCTACGCCACCGCCCTGTCCGAGCCGCAGCTGCAGCAGAACGCCGCCATCCTCGCCGGCACCGACGACGCGCCGTGAATCACCGCGGCGCGAACGCATCGATCGCGACGTGCAGGTACACCGACCGCTCGGCGTGACCGCGCAGGACGGCGCCGCGCGCGATGACTGCAGCCGCCGCGACGTCGTCCCCGCCCGCGGCGGTTGCAGCTGCAACCTCGCTCACCCGCGCGGACGAGCCGCCAGGTACTGCGGCGGCCAGGTCACCCCGGGGCCGCGGTAGTTCTGCTCGGCGGCCGCGCGCAGCGTGAAGTGCGGGTCGAGCAGGTGCGGGCGGGCCAGCGCGCACAGGTCGGCGCGGCCGGAGGCGATGATCGTATTGACCTGGTCCCAGTCCTGGATCGCTCCGACCGCCATCGTCGTCACCCCGGCTTCGTGGCGGATCCGGTCGCTCAGGTGGGTCTGGAACATGCGGCCGTAGATCTCCGGCCGCGACTCCGGCGTCGTCTGGCCGGCCGACACGTCGACCAGGTCGCAGCCGTGGGCCTTGAGGAGGCGGGCGATCTCGACGGCGTCCTCTTCGTCGAGGCCGTCGGGGATCCAGTCGGTCGCGGAGATCCGCACCGACACCGGCTTGTGCGCCGGCACGACCGCCCGCACCGCGTCCAGCACCTCCAGCGGGAAGCGCATGCGATTGGGCAGCGAGCCGCCGTACGCGTCGGTGCGCGCGTTCGTCAGCGGCGAGATGAACGAGGCCAGCAGGTAGCCGTGGGCCATGTGGACCTCGACCAGGTCGAAACCTGCCTGTTCGGCCAGCTCGGCCGCGCGCCGGAATTGCTCGACCACCAGCGCCATGTCGGCCGGCGTCATCGCCTTCGGCACCGCGAAGCCGGGCGCGTACGGCACCGGCGACGGTCCCAGCAATTCCCAGCCGTCGGCCAGCCCCGTGTCCGCGCCCTCCCACGGGTGCGCGGCCGAGCCCTTGCGGCCGGCGTGGCCGAGCTGGACCCCGATCTTCGCCGTCGAGTGCGAATGCACGAAATCGACGATCCGGCGCCACGCGATCGCGTGCGCCTCCGACCACAGCCCGGTGCAGCCGCGGGTGATCCGGCCCTCCGGGGCCACGTTCGTCATCTCCGTCATCACCAGCCCGGCCCCGCCGACGGCGCAGCCGCCGAGGTGGACCAGGTGCCATTCGTTCGGCAGCCCGTCCTCCGCCGAATACTGGCACATCGGCGACACCACCACCCGGTTCTGCAGCGTCAGCTCGCGCAGGCGCAGCGGCGTGAACATCGGCGGCGGCGCCGGCTCGTGCGATTCGCAGCCGTTCTGGCCGGCGAACCATTTGTCGAGCCCGCCGACGTAGTCGCGGTCGCGGACGCGCAGGTTCTCGTAGGTCACCCGCTTCGAGCGGGTCATCATGCTGAGGACGAACTGCTGCGGCGGCAGGTCCTTGTAGCGGCGGACCTCCTCGAACCACGTCTGGCTGACCTTGGCCGCGCGCTGCAGCTTGGCGACCTCGAGCCAGCGGGCCTCGTGGTAGGCGGCCAGCGCCGCCGGCACCGACGGCTCGCGGAGCAGCGCCTCGCACAGCGCGATCGAGTCCTCCATCGCCAGCTTCGTGCCCGAGCCGATCGAGAAGTGCGCGGTGTGGGCGGCGTCGCCGATCAGCACCACGTTGCCGGACCACCAGCGGGCGCACTTGACCTCGCGGAACGACAGCCAGCTCGACTTGTTGCTCATCAGCCGGTGGCCCGCCAGCTCCTCGGCGAACAGCCGCTCGCAGTAGGCCACGCTCTCGTCGGTGCTCATCGCGTCGAGCCCGGCGCGGCGCCACGTCTCGCGGTCGGTCTCGACGATGAACGTGCTGGTGTCGCGGTCGAACGGGTAGGCGTGGACGACGAACAAGCCGTGCTCGTCCTCGCGGACGTAGAACGTGAACGCCGACAGCCGCTTGGTCGTGCCGAGCCAGATGTACTTCGCCTTGCCCTCGGCGATCGTCGGCGCGAACACCTCGGCGAGCTGCGTCCGCACCTTGCTGTTGATCCCGTCGGCCGCCACCACCAGGTCGGCGCCCGCGACGACCGGCGAGTTCAGCCCGTCGTGCTCCGTCTCGAACGCGAGCTGCACCCCCAGCGCCGACGCCCGGTCTTGCAAGATCTCGAGCAGCCGGACGCGCGCGATCCCGCAGAACCCGTGGCCGCCGGAACGAATCACCTGGCCCTTGAAGCAGGTGTCGATATCGTCCCAGTGGATGAACGAATCGGTGATCGCCGCGTACGTCTCCGGGTCGGCGCGGCGGAAGTTGCCGAGCGTGCCGTCGGAGAACACCACGCCCCAGCCGAACGTGTCCTTGCGCCGGTTGCGCTCGACGACCACGACCTCGCAGTCGGGCCGCGCTTTCTTCATGAGCACGCTGAAATACAGGCCAGCCGGGCCGCCGCCGAGGACCGCGATCTTCACCGCGCAATGCTAACCCGCCGCTCGGCGGCCGCCCAAGTGAGAAGCCTCGCGGTGGTGCGAGCGATCGTCTTCGGGTCCGCGCCGATCGGGGGGCCGCCGTGTATGCTCACGCGGCATGTCAGCAACGACCGGCCCGCGCGACGGCCTCCTGCTGGTCGCCGCGTTCGCCTCGGGCGCGGCGGCCCTCGCCTACGAGATGCTGTGGACGCGCATGTTGGCGCTGTCGCTCGGCAGCGAGACCGTCGGCGTGCTCGCGGCGCTGGCCGGCTACTTCGCCGGCCTCGCGCTGGGGGCCGCGTTGCTGCACGACCGCAGCCTCCGCGCGCGCGACCCGGTGCGCCTGTTCGTCGTCCTCGAGCTGTGCGCCGCCGGCTTCGCGGTCGTCTCGCCGCACCTCTTGCAAGTGCTCGCGCGCGTCTTGCCGGCCTGGCTCGGCCCGGTCGCCGCGGCCGGCGGCGCGGCGGCGCTGGCCGCCTCGACGGCGGTGGCCGCCGCCGTCCTCGCGCTCGGCGCCGCCCCGCTCGGCGCCTCGCTCGCCGCCCTGGTCGAGGCCCGCCGCCGCACCTGTCCTTTCGATCAGGACGGCCGCGGCCTCGGGCGGATCTACGGCGCCAACACCCTCGGCGCCGCCCTCGCCGCCCTCGCCAGCGTCCACCTGGTGTTCCCCGCCCTCGGCTACGGCCTCGGCGCCGCCCTCGCCGCCCTCGCCGGCGCCGGCGCGGCGCTCGCCGCCCGCGCCTGGGGCGCTCGCGCTGCGGGACAGGTCCGCCAGGACATGTCCGATACGACCGGTCCCGCACGACATGTCCCCGGAGACCTGTCCCTCACGACCGCCGAGCCGCCGGTCGCCGGCGGCTCCGCGTCATCTGTCTCTCCGGACATCTCCGCGGAGGCCTCGGTCTCGCCCGGGGCCGCCGGCGCCCCCGCGGCCCCTGCCGCTCGGGACATCTTCGCCGCGCCCCCCGCCTCCCCGGTGGCCGCCGCGACTCCCGCCTCCCAGGGCTCTCGGGACATCCCCGCTGCGCCCGCTCCTGCCGCCGCCGTCGACGCCTCGCGCGACCCCGACCCCGACCTGCTGCGCGAGCCGTGGCTGCTCGACCTCGTGGCCTTCGGCACCGGCCTGACCGGCATCGGCCTGCAGGTCGTCGGCGTGCGGGTGCTCGGCCAGCACCTCGAGAACACGATCTACACCTTCGCCCACATCCTCGCCGCCTACCTGCTGGCGACCGGCCTCGGCGCGCTCGTCTACCAGCGCTTCGCCGCCCGGGCGGTCGCCGGCCGCCCGGGGACCGTCACCGCCGCGCTGCTGTGGCTGCTCGCCGTCCTCGTCGTCCCGGCCGCCGTGGCCCTCGCGCAGGGGCCCGAGCTGCTGCAGGCGCTCTCCCCCGAGGCGGCCGGGCTCGCGCGCGCCGGCGCGGCCGAGCTCGCGGTCGCGGCCCTGGTGTTCGCGCCCTCGGCCCTGGTGCTCGGCGCCCTGCTCAGCCACGTCATCGGCCTGGTCGCCGCCACCGGGCGCGGCGTCGGCCGGACCTACGCCTGGAACGCCGTCGGCTGCGCCGCCGCCCCGTTCGTGTTCGGCCTCGTCGCCGTCCCCCGGCTCGGCTACGCCGACGCGTTCTACGCCGTGCTCTACGCCTACCTCGCGCTGTTCGCCGGGTTCGGGTGGTTCCGCCGGTTCTCGCCGGTCCTGCTGATCGGCGGCGTCCTGGCCGGCGTCGCCCTCACGGCCGCCGGCCCGCGCTCGCTGGTCCTCGTCGGCGACAGCGACGGCTGGGTCCGCCGCGAGGAGCGCCAGACCCTGCACGGCCTGGTCGCCGTCAGCGAGCGCCCCGGCCCCGGCGGCGCCCCGCTGCGCCGGCTGCAGATCGGCAAGCGCTTCCGCATGGGCGGCGCCGCCGGCTTCGGCGAGCAGCGCATGGGCCAGGTCTGCTCGCTCCTGTCCCATGCATCCGGTCCCGAGGGACCTATCCCGAAGGCCCTGTACCTCGGGCTAGGTACCGGCTCGACCATGGGCGGGGCGTTGGCGGTCCCGCACGCGTCGGCCGAGGGCGTCGAGCTGGTGCCGGAGATCGTCGAGCTCTTGCCGCACTTCGCCGACATCAACCTTGATCTCGCCGAGCGCCCCGAGGTCGCCTTGCACGCCGCCGACGCCCGTCGCTACCTCGCGGCCGCGCCGGCCCGCTACGACCTGGTGGTCGCCGACCTGTTCCACCCCGGCCAGGCGGGCGCCAGCAGCCTGTTCGCCCGCGAGCACTTCGCCGCGGCGAAGGACCACCTGCGCCCGGGCGGCCTGATGTGCCAGTGGCTGCCGCTCTACCAGCTCGACGAGGCCGACGTGCGCACGATCGTCCGCACCTTCCTCGACGTGTTCCCCGAGTCGTACGCGTTCCTCGGCATCTACAACGCCCAGAACCCCGCGCTCGCGCTCGTCGGCCGCGCCCCCGACCCGGCCGCGGCCCAGCTACGCCTCGACGTCGCGCGCCTCGCCGCCGACACGGCCGCGCTGCAGAACATCGTCGACCCGCGCGACCTGCTGGCCTCCTACGTGATGGGCCCGGCCGAGCTGGCGGCGTGGGCCGGCGACGGCCCGCGCAACACCGACCTGGCCCCCGAGATCGCGTTCCAGGCCGCCCGCGTGGCCTACCGCGACGACCGCACCCTCGGCGCCCACAACCTCGCCGCGATCTTGGAGCGCGCCGTCGCGGCCCCGGCCGCCCTGCTGACCGGCAGCGGCGCCGAGGCCCTCGCCGCCGCCAGCGCGCCGTTCACCGCCGCCGCCCGCCACTACCTGGCCGGCGAGATCGCCCGCGGCGACCTCGCTGACCTTTCGAACATGTCCTGGGAGACAGCCGAGCACTTCCTCCGCGCCTACGAGGCCGACCCCGAGTTCGCCCCCGCCCGCGGCGCGCTCTACACGATCGTGCGCAAGAACCAGGCGCTGGCCGCGAAGCTCCTCCCGCGCATGCTGGCCCGCACGCCCGACGAGCCGCGCGTCTACGAGGCCTATCTCCTCCACCTCCGCGCCGCCGGCGACCAGGCCGCGTACCAGCAGCTGCGCGCCGAGGCGACCGCCAAGTTCCCCGGCGCCGCGCTGCCGTGAGCGCCGGCGGCGCAGGTCCCTCCGCGGGGGTCACCGCGAGCGTTGATGCCTGTCCCTCGGGACAGCCTCATGCCCTCGTCCGGCGAGCGACCCGCGCCCCTCGCGAATGTCCTTCGGGACAGCCGAACGCTCGACAGGCGCGGCCTCACGGCCGCGCCTGTCCTTCAAGCCATCTCGCCGACCTCACCCGCGCGACGCGTCGTAGCGCGGGCTGGCCAGCGACCACTCGATGTTGCCGCGCTGCCACTCGAGCAGCCCTTGCAGGTACGTGTGCACCGCCTGGTCGTGCGGGTGGGCGGCGGCGGCCTCGCGGACGCTCGTCTCGAGCTCGCGGGCCTCGGCGTTGACGATCTCGGTCGCCTCGCGCAGGGCCGCCTCGAGCGAGCAGCCGCGCTCGCACATCAGCACGTGGACCAGGTTGTTGGGGTTCTTGTGGCGCAGCACCTCTTTGGGGAACGACACGATGTCGTTGAAGTAGCCGACCGTGCGGCTGACCGCGCGGCGGGCTCGCAGCACCGCCGGGCTGTCGCGCACCGCCGGGGCCACGGAGATCTGCGCCGCCACCTCGATCAGGTCGAGCGCGGTGAGGACCCCGCTGTCGTGCTCGCGCTGGGCCAGGTACTCGCGCAGCGGCGGCGTGCGCGACGTGCCCCAGTTGCGCACGGCCGGCAGCACGCCGAGCGACATGTGATCGGCGGTCACGCACCACAGGCGGTCGACCCACGCGCCGCCGACCAGGTCGAGCGCGCCGCGGCGGAACTCGAGCAGCAGGCGGTCGAGCGGATCGACCTCGCCGGTCGGCCGGCGCGTCCCGGACAGCAGCGCCAGCGCGTGATCGATCTGCCGCCGCACCCGGCTCTGGTCCTCGCGGCTGCGCAGCTCCTCGTCGTGCATGTCGTCGAAGAAGAACAGCCAGTTGCACCACGTCGCGCACAGCACCCCGCGCTCCACCGTGGCCGAGGGATAGACGTAGCGACCGAGCGTGTTGAAGGCGTCGAAGCGGCCGCGGTTGTCGGCGTGGACCAGGCCGAAGCTCTGCGCCAGCGCCAGCGAGCGGGCCTCGATCTCGTCCGCGCGCGGGTTCTCGCGCCGCGGCGCCAGCGTCACGAAGTCGTCGATGGCGAAGCCCAGCGGCTGCGCGCGCACCCCGGGCGCCAGCGGCTCGGGTCGAGAGGTCACAAAAAACTCGTTCGTCGCGTCCGATACGGGCGAGAGGGTCGTCATGGGGGGTTTTCAGGTCTTGTTGTCCGAGGGTCGCTAAACCGGCAACTTCGCGGGCCCTGGCTCGCCGCGCCGGGGGCGGGGTGGCGCGCACCATGAGCGACGTGGGGCGCCCGAATGGATCTCGGCCGTGTTTCGCCGAATTCGAGCCCCTGTCGCCTCGTGCGCGTCGAGCGCAAGAAGCTTTCGCAACCCGCGCGTGCGGCGGTCGGTCCGCGTCGACGGCGGGTGCGCGGCGGCGTTCGTGGCAATCGGTCGGTGCATGCTCAATGGACGGAGGGCGCGCGGAGCGGGGGTCGTCGCGAAGTCGTCACCTGACCGTCGTCGTCGGCTTGCGCTGGCTCATCTGCACGATGCAGTACTTGAGCGCGTCGCGGAGCTTGGCGAACACCGCGACGCGGGCGAGGTCGACGCCGAGGGCGACGATCGTCTGGGCGATGGTCGGGTGGATGCCGGTCAGGATGCCCTCGGCGCCGAGCAGGCGGATGGCCTGGATCATGCCGATCAGGTGGCCGGCGGTGCCGGTGTCGACGACCTCGACGCCGGTGAGGTCGAGGATCGCGTAGCGGGCCCGCGTCTTTGCCACCGACGTCAGCAGGTTGTCCATGATCTCGGCGGTGCGGACGCTGTCGACGAGGCCGACGATCGGCAGCGTCAGCACGCCGTCCCACACCTCGATGATCGGCGTCGACAGCTCGCGGATCACCTCTTGCTGGCGCTCGATCAGCTCGAGCTTGGTGCGCAGCTCGAGCTCGCTGCGGCGCGCCTCGGTGACGTCGAGCGTGATGCCGACGACCGCCGCGTCGGCCGCGTTCTCTTGCATGGGGATGTACCAGGTCTGCCAGTGCATCCCGTGCACCTCGGCCGGCAGCGCCGAGATCGCCTCGCCCTTCAGCGCCCGGTCCACGCCGGCGAGGTCACCGCCCTCGCGGTACACGTCGAAGATGTTCTGGCCGACGTAGTGGTGCGGCGCCATCCCGGCCGTGCGTACGCCCTTGCCGTCCTGGTAGAGGAACGTGCCCTTGCGATCGATCGCCCACAGGGCGATGTCGAGGTACTCCTTGATCGCCTGCAGCATCGCCGACTCGAGCGACGAGCGGCGCTCCAGGGTGATGCGGGCCGTCGCGTCGTGGCCGTAGAGCGTCGCCCCGCGCGGCTTGCCGTCGCCGCCCCTGTCGACTTGCCACCACGACTCGAACAGCATCGGCTGGCCCGTCGCGCCGCGCAGCTCCCAGACACGCGATTCCGCGCCATCCTCGAACAGCGACGTCCAACTGTCCGCTGCCCCGTGCAGCGGCAGCACCTCGTCGAGGCCGCGCCCGAGCGCCGCCCCCTGCGGGGTCTTGAAGGTCTGTTCCGCCCGCCGATTCCAGCCGGACACGCGAAGCGCCGGGTCGACGTCGATGACGACGAGGGGCGCGTCCTGCAGCAAGGTCCGTTCGTCCACGCATCCTTTGTACCGTGTCCGCGGACAGTTGTCCGTACCTGTTTATGCAGACCCTTGCGGGCGGTTTCGCGCCGGCGTCAGGCCCGCGCGATCACGGCGATCATCGCTTGCGAGCGGCGAGAAGCGTGTGTTTGAGGGCGTCGCGCAGCTTGGCGTACACCGCGACGTGGGACAGGTCGACGCCGAGCGCGACGATGGTCTGGGCGATCGTCGGGTGGATGCCGGTGAGGATCCCTTCCGCCCCGAGCAGACGGATCGCCTGGATCATCTTGATCAGGTGGCTCGCCGTGCCGGTGTCGACGACCTCGACGCCGGTGAGATCGAGGATGGCGAAGCGGGCCCGCGTCTGCGTGACGGCCTGCAGCAGGCTGTCCATGATCTCGGCGGTGCGGGCGGTGTCGATGAGGCCGACGATCGGCATCGTCAGCACGCCGTCCCACACCTCGATGATCGGCGTGGCGAGCACGCGGATCACCTCTTGCTGGCGCTCGATCAGCTCGAGCTTGCTGCGCAGCTCCTGCTCGACGCGCTTGAGATCGGTGATGTCGAGCGACACGCCGACGAGGCGCGGGTCGCCCGGCCTGTCCCACGGCACGGGGATGTAATACGTGTCCCAGAACAGCCCGTGCGTCTCGACCCCGGGCGTGCGGGTCGGCTCGCCCGCCATCGCCCGCTCGATGAGCGGCGTGTTGCCGAGGTCCCTGTACAGCTCGAAGATGTTGAGGCCGACCAGCGAGTGCGGCGCCATGCCGACCGCCGCGCTCGCCTTGCCGTCCTGGTAGAGGAACACCCCGCGCTCGTCGGTCGCCCACAGCGCGATGTCGAGGTTCTCCTTGATCGCCCGCAGCATCGTCGTCTCGAGCGTCGCGCGGGCCTCGGCCGCCACGCGGGCGGTGACGTCGTGGCCGTAGAGGCGGACGCCGAGCGGCCGGCCCTCGCCGTCGCGGTCGACCTGCGACCACGCCTCGATCGACCAGCTCGCCTCGCCGCGCCGGACCGCGAACACCCGCGGCGCGCCGTCGCCCTCGTCGAGCAGCGCGCTCCAGTCGGCGTCGATCGGCGGCAGCACCTCGGCCAGCGGGCGGCCGACGGCCGACGCTGCATCTGTCCCGAAGACCAGCTCGGCGCGGCGGTTCCAGGCGGTGACGACGAGCCCGGGGTCGACCTCGATCACGATCAGGGGGGCGCCCTGCAGCTTGCTGGCTTCGCTCACGAACCATTGTTTATCGCAACACGAGGTCGGTTGTCCGCACCCGCGTTCGCCGTCTGCCGGCGCGCTCTCGCGCGCGACGTGAGTCTGTCTCTTCGGCCATATCGGCGGCGCGGCCCGCGGCGGGTGCGATGACTCGCGCGAAGCGCCGGTCGGGGACCGGCCGATCCTCTAAGGTGCGTCATGCCTCGCGTTCGACCGCAGCTCGGGCTCGTGTCCGCGCTCCTCGTGCCGCAGCTCGCCCGCGCCGACCAGTTCAGGGTGCCGGAGGACAAGCACGCCGTCGAAGTCACGATCGCGATCGAAAACCTCGACGCGCACCCGGAGTATCTGTTCGTCCTGTGGCCCGACGCCTGCCTGCTCAACGACGAGAACTCCGCCTCGCACACCGTGTTGAATTCGGAGGACGACGACGGCCGCGCCAACTTCCTGGACGAGGGCTGCGAGACGCAGCGGCTGTTCGCCTTCCCGAGCGACACCTACACCGGCGTCGACGGCGTCCTCGCGGAGAACGGGCTGCGTCAGCTCGGCACGGGTCCGCCGAGCGACCCGCGGGTGCTCGTGCAGACGATCGAGGCCGAACAGCGGTGGCTCGTCCCGCTCGACGTCGACCTGTACAGGATCCAGGACGTGTACCGCGTCGCCGTCGACGGCGGCACCTTGATCCTCACCCCGACCCGCGTCCGCTTCGACTTCGGCCAGGAACGGATCTGGGAGCGCAGCTTTTACAAGGGCCGACGTCCGCGGCTCCCGCGGCCGCAGGACGTGCCGCCGCCGCCGCCGCCGCCGGAGCCAGCGGCGCCGACCCCCGCGATCGCCGAGACCTCGGCAGAGGCGAAGGTCGAGGCGCCTGCGGCCGCCGCATCGGAGACGAAAGTCGGGCCCGCGGCGACGCCCGCGTCGACATCGGCGCCGTCGCCGACACCGGCGCCCGCCGGCGACCATCCTTCCGGGGAGATCTCGGCCAAGCCGTGGCCGCCGCCGCTGCTCTACGGCGGCGCCTGCCTGCTGGTCGCCGTCGCGGCCGGCGTCGCGCTGCGTCGTCGCGGCTAGGCGAGCGCGTGCATCAGGACATGTCTCTATGAACATGTTTCGAAAAACATGTTCTAAAAAATGATGATCATCGAGACATGTCCAAATTATCGGCTCAGCCGATCCGCTCGACGCGGAACCGGCACACCGGGTCGCCGCAGGCGATGCACGCCTCCTCGACCGCGTGGAACGTGCCGAACCGCTCGGTCAGCGGGCCGGAGCCGTAGATGAGGGCGAAGATCCCGGCGGCCGCGCCCTTGTGGCCGTGGCAGTGCGGCGTGCTCGTCGATCCGAGGTACTGGAGGGCGCCGAGCGCCTCGTAGCCGTTGACCGACTCGACCAGCATCCACTGGCCCGGCTCGAGCCCGGCGATGTGCCACTGGCCGAAGCCGAGCGCGTTACAAAACGTCATCGTCGCGAACAGCGGGTCGTCGGGCCCGCGCAGCATCGGCGTCACCAGGCCGTCCCACTCGGGCGAGCTCATCAGCCCGCGATACGTGTTGAGCGCGCAATACTCGGCCTCGGCCGCCAATAGTCGCTCGGCCGTCGCGCCGCGGCCGACCCGCCGCATCTCCGCCAAAAATCCGATACAGACCCGGTTGTAGAAGTCGGCCGGCATGCACGCGAGGTAGACCCCGAACGCGGGGATCAGCCCGTCCGGGCCCCCCTCGACCGGCATCGCCACCAGCGCGTCGAGGATCGCCTGCTCGTCGATCGCCGGCGAGCGCAACCAGTCGCCGCGCTCGCGCGGGCGGAACACCAGCGGCCGCTTGGCGTTGGGCGCGACCGGCTCGGACCGCCCGCGCTCGACCGCGAAGCGGCACATGGGCGCGCCCTGGGCCATGCACTCGACCTCTCGCACGTGGACCGGCTCGCCCGTGACCGCGTACACGGCCCCCTGCGCGTAGCCCTCGGCGAAGCTGCACACCATCCGCTCGGGCCGCCCGAGCCCGGCGAACCAGCCCTCGACGAAGTGGGACGCGGTGGCCGTGACCACGCCCTCGGCCACGCGCGACAGGTCGAGCCGCCCGAAGCCGAGGTGCGCATAGAGCCGCTCGGCCACCGCCCAGCGGGCCGCGACGCTGTCCTCGGCGCGCAGCGCCCGGTCGATATGCTCGGCGAACACGCACTCGGCGGCGCCGACGATCAGCCGCTTGCCGTCGACGAGGTCGGCCGACTCCACGGTCCGCTGCAGCCGCGCGTTGTAGTGATGGCAGTGCAGCAGCACGTCCTTGCCCGCGATCACCCGCCGGCCGCTCGGCGCGTCGTAGCGCAGAGCCAGCCGCTCTGCGAGGGAAGAGATCTCCATAACCATAAGCCCCCTTGCCGGCATTGTGCCACGTATGCGCCGGCGCCGGCCTGTCGGTTCGGCAAGGGTCCTCGTACGATGCAGGCATGGGCCGCGTCTTCGTCCTCGTCCACGGCGTCGTCTCCTACATCGTCGTCCTCGCCGTGTTCGCCTACTTCGCCGGCTTCGTCGCCGGCGTGTGCGTGCCGAAGACCATCGATGACGGCCCCGTCGGCCCATGGCCCCGCGCGCTGATGATCGACCTGGCGCTGCTCGGCGGCTTCGCCCTGCAGCACAGCGTCATGGCCAGACCATGGTTCAAGCGCATGTGGACGGTGTTCGTCCCCGAATCCGCCGAGCGCTCGACCTACGTCCTGCTGGCGTCGCTGCAGCTCGCGCTGACGATGTGGGTCTGGCATCCGCTGCCGACGCCGATCTGGCAGCTCGGCGACGGCCTCCTCGCCGCCATCGTGCACGGCCTGGCCGCGATCGGCTGGGGGCTCGTGCTGGTGTCCACGTTCGCCGTCGATCACTTCCACCTGTTCGGCCTGCGCCAGGCCGTCGGTCACTGGCTGGGCCGTCCGGCGCGCGAGCCGGAGTTCCGCGTCCGCGGTCCCTATCGCCTGGTCCGTCACCCGCTCATGCTGGGGTTTCTGCTCGCCTTCTGGGCCGCGCCGACGATGAGCGTCGGCCACCTCGCGTTCGCGCTGGCGATGACGCTCTACGTCCTCGTCGCGCTCGAGCTCGAGGAGCGCGACCTTCGCGCCCAGCACGGCGCGCACTACGACGGCTACAGGGCCCGGATCCCGCGCCTGAACCCGTTCGCGCGCCGCTGACCCCACTTGCGCCGCATTGGCGCGTTGGCCCAAACTCGCCGGCCTGGAGCCCTGCATGCACCTCACCGGCTTGATGATGCACTCACCCCTGCTGATCTCCGGCCTCATCCGCCACGCCGCGCGGGTCCACGCCGACCAGACGATGGTGTCGCGCACCGTCGAGGGGCCGATGCATCGCACCACCTACCGCGCGCTCGAGCAGCGGGCGCGGCGGCTCGCCGAGGCGCTGCAGGCCCTCGGCGTCGGCCCCGGCGACCGCGTCGCCACCCTGGCGTGGAACGGCTTCCGCCACGTCGAGACCTACTTCGCCGTGTCCGGCATCGGCGCCGTGTGCCACACCCTCAACCCGCGCCTGTTCTTCGATCAGCTGGTCTACATCCTGAACCACGCCGAGGACACGGTCCTGCTGACCGACCTCACCTTCGTGCCCCTGGTGGAGAAGCTCGCGCCGCGCTGCCCCGCGCTGCGGGCCGTGGTCGTCATGACCGACCGCGAGCACATGCCTCCAACGACATTGCCGAACGCACATGTCTATGAGGACATCCTCGCGGCCCAGCCCGGGACCCTGCAGTGGCCCGAGTTCCCCGAGGACACCGCCTCGTCGCTGTGCTACACCAGCGGCACCACCGGCGAGCCCAAGGGCGTGCTCTACAGCCACCGGTCGACGGTGCTGCACTCGTTCGGGATCGCCCTGCCCGACGTGTTCCGCCTCGGCGAGCGCGAGACGGTGCTGCCGGTGGTGCCGATGTTCCACGTCAACGCCTGGGGCCTGCCCTACGCGGCCGCGCTGACCGGCACGCGCCTGGTGATGCCCGGCCCGCGGCTCGACGGCGAGAGCCTCTACTCTCTGTTCGAGGACGAGGGGGTGACGATGAGCGCCGGCGTACCGACGGTGTGGATGGGCCTGCTCGCGCACGTGAAGCAGCAGGGCAAGCGGTTCACCACCCTGAAGCGCGTCGTCATCGGCGGCTCGGCCGCGCCCGAGGCGATGATCCGCAGCTTCCAGGACGACTACGGCGTCGAGGTCCTGCACGCCTGGGGCATGACCGAGACCAGCCCGCTCGGGACCGCCTGCGCCCTGAGCCCGGCGATCCGCACCTGGCCCAAGGACCAGCAGATCGCCGTGCAGCGCAAGCAGGGCCGGCAGGTGTTCGGCGTCGAGCTGCGGATCGTCGGCGACGACGGACGGCCGCTGGCGCACGACGGCGTGGCCGCGGGCGACCTGCAGATCCGCGGCCCCTGGGTGTGCAGCGGCTATTACAAGGCCGAGTCGACCGCGCACGCGGACGGCTGGTTCAGCACCGGCGACGTGGCCACCATCGACCCGGCCGGCTACATGCAGATCACCGACCGCTCGAAGGACGTCATCAAGTCCGGCGGCGAGTGGATCTCGTCGATCACGCTCGAGAACCTCGCCGTCGGCGTGCCGGGCGTCGCCGAGGCGGCGGTGATCGGCGTCGCCCACCCGCGCTGGGCCGAGCGGCCGCTGCTCGTGCTGGTCAAGCAGCCCGGCGCCGCCGTCGACCCCGCGGTCGTGCTCGCGCACATCGCCGAGAGCGTGCCCCGGTGGTGGCTGCCGGACGCCGTCGAGTTCGTCGACGCCCTGCCGCACACCGCCACCGGGAAGATCTCCAAGCTGCAATTGCGCGAGCAGTTCAAGGACTACCGGCTCGCCGCCGACGCGGCGCAGCGTTGACCCCTTCGATCGTGCGTCGCGCGGGCCGGCCGCGCCGTGACGGCGGCATCAGCCCCATGTCCCCGTCCGGCGGCGCGTCGGGGCCCGCGCGACGCGCGGTCGCGGGGGCGCTCACGCGCGGGCGCGGGCCAGCTGCGGCGCCGCCTGCTCGCCGGCGACCGGGCGCGCGTTCGGGTTGAGCACCCCGACGAAGCTGTCGCGGTAGGCCCACGCGAGGTACGCCTCGAGGCCGACGATGAACGCCAGCATGCCGTAGCCGCCTGGCGCGAGGGCCAGGTGGAAGGCGACGATGTTGACGATCACCGGCGCCAGCAGGACCAGCGCCAGCGGCACCAGGCGGCCCGACAGCAGCAGCGCGCCGGCGACCACCTCCGTGCCCTTGATCAGCGGGAACATGTAGCCGGTGGCGGCCAGGGCCCCGAGGAACTCGCCGGCGCGGGCCGGGTGCGGCGGGGTCGGCATGAAGTGGAAAAAGCCGTTGAGCCCGAACACGAGGAAGAGGAGGCCGAGGAGGGAGCGAGCGAGGGTGGGGAGCAGGCGGGACATGCAGCCGAGCTTAGGGCTTGCCGCAGGGCCGACCAGATGGGATAGTCACAACTCATCGTTGCTCCCATGACAACAATCGATCCGGTCAAGGTTGCCGCGTTCGTGCGCGTGGTCGAGGCGGAGAGCTTCACCGCCGCCGCCCAGGTGCTGGGCCTGCCCAAGTCGTCCGTCAGCCGCAGCGTCGCCCGCCTCGAGGAGGACCTCGGCGTGCGGCTGCTGCAGCGTACCACGCGTCGCCTGCACCTCACGGACGCCGGCAGCGCGTTCTATCAGAAGGCGCGCGGGGCCCTGTCGGCGCTCGAGGAGGCCGCGCTGACCGCCGCCGACCTCGGGCACGAGCCGCGCGGCACGGTGCGCATCACGGCGCCGGTCGACCTCGGCGAGTTCTTGGCCGAGCCGCTGACGCGGTTCGTGCGCGAGCACCCGCAGATCCAGATCGATCTGGTGCTGACGGCGCGGATCGTCGACATGGTGCGCGAGGGCTTCGACCTGGCCCTTCGGGCATCTCGCCTCAAAGACTCGAGCCTGATCGCGAAGAAGCTCGGCAGCTTCGCCGACGGCCTGTACGCCGCGCCGGGCTACCTCAAGCGCCGCGGCACGCCGACGACGCTGGCCGAGCTGGCCGACCACGAGTGCGTGCTGTTCCGTGCCCGCGGCGGCCGCAGCACCTGGACCCTGCGCGGGCCGAAGGGCGAGGAGCACGTCGAGGTCGCCGGCGCGATCAACGTCGACGACCTCTCCTTCGTCGTCCACGCCGCCGAGGCCGGGGCCGGCGTCGCCTACCTGCCGCACGTCCTCGCGGCCCGCTCGGTGGCCGCCAAGCGGCTCGTGCGCGTCCTGCCCGAGCACTGCTGGACCCACGCCGACCTGTCGCTGGTGCTGCCCTCCGGCCGCCACGTCCCCACCCGCGTGGCGCTGCTGCGCGACTTCTTGGCCGAGTCGCTCAAGACGACCTTCGGGGCGCACCGCAACATGAAGTCGGCGTGACGCGCCGACTGCGATGATTGCGACCACGACGGGCGCGACGCCCCTCGCGTCTTTCACTTGCGCGCGTCGGCCATCGCGCGGATGCAGTGGCCGAGCGCCTCGCGCAGCGTCGCGCGGACCGTCATCGCCGTCGTCTCGAGGCCGAGGGCCACGATCGTCTGGGCGATGTTGGGGTGAATGCCCGTGATCACGCTCTCGGCGCCGAGCAGGCGGACCGCGCGGACGAGGCCGAGGAGGTGGCTCGCGGTGCCGGTGTCGACCTCCTCGACGCCGGTGAGGTCGAGGATGGCGAAGCGGGCGCGGGTCTTCGCCACTGCCTGCAGCAGGTTGTCCATCAGCTCGGCGGCGCGGCCGCTGTCGAGCGTGCCGATGATCGGCACCGTCAGCACCCGGTCCCACACCTCGATGATCGGGCTCGACAGCTCGCGGATCACCTGCTGTTGTTGCTCGATCTGCAGCAGCTTCTCGCGCAGCGCCCTCTCGCCCTCGCGCTGCTCGGTCACGTTGAGCGACAGCGCCACGATCAGCTCGATCGACCCGTCCTCGCCGCGCACCGGGATCATCCAGTTCTCGAAGCTCGCCCCGTGCACCTCGGTCGAGGTGTGCTGCAGCGTCCCGGCGAGGGCGGCGTCGAGCGGCTCCGGGCCGAGGTTTTTGTAGAGCTCGCGGATGTTCTTGCCGACCAGCGCGTGCGGGGGCATGCCGATGCTCGCGAGCCCCTTGCCCTGGTGGTATGTACATAGCCCGTCGTGCTGCATCGTCCACACGATGATGTTCATGTTCTCGATGATCGCCCGCAGCATCGCGCCCTCGAGGCGGAGCGTCGCCTCGCGGGCGGCCCGGTCGGTGATGTCGCGGCCGTAGCAGGCGGTCGCCACGATCTGCCCCTCGGCGTCGCGCTCGGCCTGGCAGGTCCATTCGCAGGTCACCTCGACCCCGTCCTTGCGCGTGTGCGTGGCCGTCCGCGAGCCGCCCTCGGCGAGGTCGGCCCAGAGATCGCCCTCGCTCGGCAGGATCTGCTCGATCGCGGCACCTGTCGCCTCGGCGGCCGGCACCGCGAACACGCGGACCGCCGCCTCGTTCCACACCGTGATCCGCCGCCGGGCGTCGAGCTCGACGGCGATGAACGGCGCATGACGCAGGAGTCGGGCCTCCCGCGCCTCGGCTGCGGGACCGGAGAGATTTGCCATTCCACGAGTCAAACACGGCCGCGCGCGAGCTGTCCACGCGAAACCATGTACACACGCCGTCCGGCGGCCGCCCGCGCAGGCGCTCGCCGCGGGCGCGCCGACGCGCGCCCGCGGCTCAATCATACGACTTCGAATGCGTGTACTCGCGCGGATGCGCGCGCGCCTATGTACATCCTCCCATCTCCCGCCCCGTCGCGCTGAAATACAACGAGCGCGCGGCCCGAGGACCGCGCGCTCGCGTCATCGCCGAAGTGGGGCGTCGCCTACTCGGGCCGCTTGGCGGGCTGGGCGTCGGCGTCGAGGACGACCACGCCGCCGTTGCCGAACAGCTTCTCGCTGGCGATCGCGTCGAGGTCGCCGAGCACCTTGCTGGCGTCGCCGACCACGAGCACGACGAAGTCCTTGGCGCGCAGGTGCTTCTCGGCCGCCTTGCGGACCGCGGCGATGTCGACCGCGCGGAGGCGCTTCTGATAGCCGTCGTACCAGTCGAGCGGCAGCCCGAAGAACTTGAGCTGGCGGAACGCGCCGAGGGTCGCGGTGGGCGTGTCGAACTCGGCGGGCAGGGCCAGCAGGGCGCCTTCTTGCACGCGGAACAGCTCGTCGGGCTTCGCGTCGGAGGTGCGCATGGTCGCGATCTCCTTGGCGATCTCGCGCAGCGACGGGCCGGTCGCGTCGGTGCGGACCTGGCTGCTGGCGGCGAACGTGCTGCCGGCGCGGCGGTAGCCGAAGCCGGCGCGGCCGCCGTAGGTGTAGCCCTTGTCCTCGCGCAGGTTCATGTTGATCCGGCTGGAGAACGAGCCGCCGAGGATCTCCGCCATCAGGTCGGTCGCCTCGTAGTCGGGCGCGTTGCGCTTGGGCCCCGCGTGGCCGACGTACACCGACGACTGCGGCGCGTCCTTGACGTGGACGAAGAACACCGAGCCGAGCCGCGGCTTGGCGGCCGGGACGGCGGTCTTGGCCGGCGCCTTGCCCTTCCACTCGGGCAGGCGCGACGCCAGCTCTTGCTTGATCTCGTCCTGGGAGATCTGGCCGACCACCCACAGCCGGGCGCCGCCGGGCTTGAGCTTGCCGACCACCTTGGAGCAGTCCTTGAGCTGGACGGCGTCGATCGTCTTTTCGGTCTCGAGCCGGCCGTACGGGTGGTCGGCGCCCCACAAGAGCGGCGCGATCACGCGGCCGGCGATCGAGCCGGGGTTGCCCTTGGCCTGCGCGATCGAGGCCTTGCGGCGGTCCTTGAGGCGCTGGAAGTCGGCCTCGCGCATGCCCGGCTCGCGCAGCATCTCGGCCAGCAGGTCGAGCGCGGCCGGCAGCTCGCGCTTGAGCGAGCGGACCGTCAGGTTCGACGTGTCGGAGCCGCCGCTGGCGGTGACGCTGACGGCGTGGTCGGCCAGCTTCTCCTCCCACGCGACCTTGTCGAGGCGGGCGGTGCCCTCGTCGAGCAGGTCGAGGCACAGCGAATGTAGGCCGACCTGGTTCTTGGGGTCGCTGACGCCGCCGAAGTCGAACTCGAAGGTCATGTACACCGTCGGCAGCTTGTCGTTGCGGACGAGGTAGACCTCGAGGCCGTTGTCGAGCTTGAACGTCTCGACCTGCGGCAGCTTGAGCTCGGCGACCTGGGCCGGGGTCGGGCGGGTGGCGCGGAACGGCTCGTCGGGCCAGTCGGCGGGCGGCGGCGCGGCCTCGGCCTCGGTCGGCGCGGTCGCGACCGGCGCCGTCGACGGCTGCTCGACGGGCGGCTGGCTGGCGGGCTGCGGTTTGCACGCGGCGACGGCGGCCGACAGTGCGAGGAGGCTCAGCGTAATCGTGGTCTTCATGTCAGCCCTCCTTCGCGGCGGCGGCTTCCGCCGGCTTGTCCGTGGCTGCGGGCTTCTTCGGCTTCGGCGCCGGCTTCTCGGCCCCGGCGGCGTCGGCCGGCTTGTCGGCGGCGGCGGGCTTCTTCTTGCCCGCGGCGTCGCCGGCCGCGTCGGGCTTGGCCTCGGCGGCGGGCTTCTTCGCGCCTGTCCCTTCGGGCTTGGCCGAAGCGCCAGGTCCTTTCGGACCTGTCCCGTCGGACTGCCCCGGCGGCGGCGCGGCCGGCTTGGTGAGGATCTCGGCGTGCGGCTTGACCAGCCACTGGTTGGCGACCTCGCGCACGCGCGCCGGCGTGACCGCGCGCAGCCGCTGGAGGTAAGTGTTGGCGTAGCCGGGGTCGCGGGCGTAGTGGTTGAAGTACTGCAGCCGCTCGACGCGGCCCATCACGTCCTCCAGGCCCCACACGAACGACGACTCGGTGCCGACGACCACGCGGCGCATCTCGGCGTCGCTGACCGGCTCGCGGAGGATCCGCTCGAGCTCGCGGCGGATCGTCAGCTCGGCCTTGACCGGGTCCTGGCCCGGCTTGAGGTCGACGACGACGTGGAACGTGCCGGAGTGGCCGGCGCCGCTCTGGTAGGCCGACACCGACTGCGCGCTCTTGTCCTCGAGCACCAGCGCCTTGTAGAGACGACCCCAGCCGGTCGAGCCGAGCACGTCGGCCAGGACCTCGAGCTCGATGTCGCCGCCGCCGAGGCGGGGCGGGCTGTGCCAGGCGTAGTGGATGCGGTAGAGGCGGGCGAACGGGTCGTCGAGCTCGCGGCGGACCGTCTGCGTCAGCTGCGGCGCGCCGACCTGCGGGTGGGCCGGCTGCGGCAGCTTCGGGAAGCTGCCGAACCACTTCTGGACCAGCGCCTTGGCCTGCTCCGGCTCGAAGTCGCCGGCGATCGTCAGGGTCGCGTTGCTCGGCACGTACCACTTGCGGAAGAAGCCCTGCACGTCGGCGACGCTGGCGGCCTCGAGGTCCTCGTGGCGGCCGATCGTCAGGTAGCGGTACGGGTGGCCTTCGGGGTACAGCGCCTCGGCGACGGCGAAGCGCTCGCGGCCGTAGGGCACGTTGTCGTAGCGCTGGCGCCGCTCGTTGCGGACCACGTCGCGCTGGTTGGCGAGGCTCTTCTCGTCGAGCAGGTCGAGCATGTAGCCCATGCGATCCGACTCGAGCCACAGCGCCGTCTCGAGCTGGTGGCTGGGCACCACCTCGAAGTAATTGGTGCGATCCGAATTGGTGGTACCGTTGATTCCGGTGCCGCCGATCTCCTGCAGGATCTTGAAGTGGACGTCGTTGCCGATGTGCTTCGCGCCCTGGAACATCATGTGTTCGAACAGGTGGGCAAAGCCGCTCTTGCCGGGCGTCTCGTCGCCGCTGCCGACGTGGTACCAGAGGTTCGTGACGACCAGCGGCGCGGCCGAGTCGCGGTGCAAGATCACCTCGAGGCCGTTGGGCAGGACGTAGCGTTCGTAGGGGATGTCGACCCCTGGCGAGTCCGCGGCGGGCTTCGCGGGCGCCGCCTGGACGGGAGCCGCCGCCGCGCTCAGAAGCAGCGCGAGGGGCAAGAGCAGGTGCCGTGTGGCCATTGTTTCTCCTCGATAAGCCTTTTCGCGCATCGCCCCGCCGACCGCAAGAGCAAACGCGGCTCTCGGGCGCCGCGGCCGCGGCGACTTCTCTCGCGCCGCGGCCGCGAAACCGCCGCGCGGCCGCGTCGGCGCGGGCCCGAGTCGGCCGCCGCGAACGCGGCCCGGATGGCGCGCCTCGCCAATCGTACGTTGTTACGGCGGCGGGTCGGACTCGGGCGGCGGGTCCGTGCGTAGTGGCAAAAGACCATGCGCCGTCGTTCCCTGCTCGCCGCCGCCTGCACCGCCCTCCTGCCCGCCCGCGTGCATGCGCGACCGCCCGAGGTCGACGTCGCGGCCAGCAACGCCGAGCTGCTGGCGCGCCTTCGCGCCCCCGGCGCCCCGCTGCGGGTCTGGCAGTGGATCGTCGTGCACCACACCGCGGCCGAGTGGGCCACGCTGGAGGGCATCGACCGCTACCACCGCAAGCGCTTCGGCGACCCGCTCGGGGCCGAGTACCACTTCGTGATCAACAACGGCAAGAAGCGCCCGGCGGGGCTCGTCGAGGCCGCGCGCTGGCGGTATCAGGAGCCGGCCGCGCACCTGTTCAAGCCCGAGAACGCCCCGGCCTCGATCGCTGTGTGCCTGATCGGCAACTTCGAGGAGCGGCCGCTGCCCGCGCCGATGCTCGACGCCCTCGTCGACCTCACCGCCGCGCTCATGCGCGAGTGCTCGATCCCCGCCGAGCGCGTCAGCACCCACCGCGTCGTCGACGACAAGCTCACCCAGTGCCCCGGCAAGCACTTCCCGCGGGCCGAGTACCTGCGCCGGATCGGCGCGGGGACATGACTCTTCGGACAGGTTCTCGGCGCCCCCGAATCGCCCCGTGTTATAGTCCCGGGCGATGCTCGCGTCGCTCCGCACCGTCCTCGTTCGCGCCACCGATCGCGCCGCCATTCGTATGACCGGCGGGGCGCGGCGGCCCGGGGAGCCGCCGATCGTCCGCCCGCGCCTGCCCTTCGTCGGCCACGCGCTGGAGATCGGGCGCGACCTCACCGCCCTGCTGCGCGCGTGCCAGCGCGAGCACGGCGATGTCTTCACCCTGCTCGTGGCGGGCCAGCGGATGCACTTCATCTGCGACCCGCTGAGCTACCCGCAGGTGCTCAAGGCGCAGGACAACCTGACCTTCCACGAGATCGGCCAGGAGATCGGCACGCGCGCGTTCGGCTACCACTCGCCGCCGCCCGGCCCCGGCCTCGACGAGCTCGAGCGCTATTACCACGAGCACCTCAAGAACGCCGCGCTCGCGCCGCTGACGGCCCGCATGGAGGAGCGCCTGCGCGTCGCCTTCGACCGCTTCACCGGCGACGACTGGCAGGAGCAGGGCCTGTTCGACTTCAGCGCCCGGGTGATCTTCGCCGCCGGCATGGAGACGCTGTACGGCGAGGGCATCGCCGACGACGCCGCGCTGCGCGACTTCCAGCGCACCGACCGGTGGTTCCCGCTGCTCGCGGCCGGCGTGCCGGCGAGGGCCTTCCCCGGGCTGCTCCGCGCGCGCGAGCGGCTGCTCGTCCGCGTCGACCCGATGCGCCCCGACGCCAGCGCCTTCATCCGCGCGCGCGACCTCCTGCTGGCGAAGATCACCACCCCGCGCAATCGCCAGCTCCTCCAGGCCGCGATCGTCTGGGCCTCGCAGGCCAACACCTTGCCGGCGGCCTTCTGGTCGCTGGCGCACCTGCTGCACGACCCGCCGGGCCGCGCCGCGATCGTCGCCGAGGTCGAGGAGCGCGGCTTCGGCGACCTCAAGCGCCTGCCGAAGCTGTTCAGCAGCGTCTGCGAGTCGCTGCGGCTGTGCAGCGAGTCGCTGACGATCCGCCTGGTCCACCGCGACTGCGAGCTCACCCTGGCCGAGGGCAAGACCATCGCCCTGCGAGCCGGCGACCGCGTCGCGCTGTGCCCCCAGCTGATGCACCGCGACCCGGAGATCTTCCCCGACCCCGAGCGCTTCCACTTCGACCGCTTCCTGTCCGAGGGCGGCGGCCCGCGGCAGTTCCGCAAACGCGGCCAGCGCGTGCCGATCCCGCTGATGCCCTACGGCGGCGGCGTCAGCATGTGCCCCGGCCGCTTCCTCGCCAACAACGAGGTCATGCTGTTCGCCGGCCTCGCGCTGACGCGCCTCGACATCGAGCTGCTCGAACCCGGCCTGCCGCCGCTCGACAAGACCCGCGCCGGCCTCGGCGTGCTGTCGCCGACCCGCGACCTGCGCTGCCGGATCCGCCGCAAGCCGCGGGCCTGACGCCGAACCGCCGAGCTGTCCTTTCGAACCTATCTCCGAATCGCGGGACCAGCAGGGCCGGCGGCCTGGCCCATGGGTCATGTACGATGATTCGCGGCTCACGAGGCCGGCGCGGCGAGCGCGGCCTGCGGCGGCGGCGTCGACTCGACGCGCGCGACCTGGGCGCAGTTGAGCTCGCAGGTGGCCTGGTCGGTCGCGCGGACGCCCTTGTCGGTGTGGCAGAGCTTGACGCACGACGCGAGCTTGGTGAGCACCTCGGTCGGCGGCGAGAAATCCGCCTGGGCCGCCATGGACTGGCACGAGTTGGCGCAGGACTCGCTGTCCTGGCTGCTGTTGCAGCGGCCGAGGCACGAGGTGATGCGGGCGATCGCGTCGTTCTCGGTCGCCTCGGCCGTGCCGCGGGCCTCGGCGCCGTACGCGGTGTCACAGTTGAGCCGGCAGGTCTTGCGGTCGGTCGGCGCCTGGATATCGTCGCACGAGGTCAGACAGTCCGACAAACTGGCGAAGGTGCCGACGCCGCTGGCCGAACCGACCGCCGCAGCGGTCTTCGGCGCGACCTCGACGGGCGCGGTGTGCTGGCGCTCCTTGGCCGCCGTGACGACGGCGATCTCCTTCTTGAGGATCTCTTGCTGGTCGCAGCCGACGGCGAGCGCGAGGACGAAGAGGACTTTGGTGGCGTGATTCATGACGTCCGTTCCTTTCGAAGCCGTCCATCGACGGGGGTGCTGAAACCCTGTGCGAGGCGGCCCGGGTCGACCCGTAGGGGCCCGCAGCCCCGCGGCCGGCGAGGAATCGCGCGTCCCGGAATGATCACACCAGGGGCGCCGCGCAATTTGCGCTCACGGCGAAAGTCTCACGATCCCGCGAATGGCGGCAGATCGTGCGCCTGGCCGTTTTGCGGCCGAGTCCGCCGCCGAATGGCGCCGCAGCTCGCACATGTCTCACAGCACATGCCCTTTCCACCATGTAATCAATGACGCCGGGCCTCCCTCGATTCGCGCCAGCGACCTGGGCCGCGCCGCGGTCCGATCGCGGGCGGATCCACCCCCCGCTGCATTCCAGGAGAGCGACGTTCTTCGCGCCCGGCTCGGCACACGCGGACCTGGGCGCCGGCTTGACGGGCCGGAGCGCCGCCGGGACCATGGGCCCATGGTTCGAGCGATCGTCGGGGCCTTCGCGGTGCTGGGGGTCGGGGGATGCAGCGGCGGCGAGCCGCTCGACGGCGGGAACACCAACCCGTTCACGACCGCGCCCCCGACCGCGCCGACGGGGACCACGGACGAGAACACCGGCACCGGCGCGCCGACGACCGGGGACCCATTGACCTCGACCAGCGAGGGCGGCAGCGACAGCGACGCGACCACGAGCACCACCGACGCGACCACCGACGCCACCGCCACCGCCACCGCCACCGCTACCGCCACCGCGACGATGGGCACCACCGGCGAGCCGGACCCGGTGTGCGGCAACGGCATCATCGAGACCGGCGAGGCCTGCGACGACGGCAACCAGGTCGACACCGACGCCTGTCGCAACAGCTGCGTCGCCGCGGCCTGCGGCGACGGCGTGGTCCAGATGGGCGCCGAGGCCTGCGACGACGGCAACCAGGTCGACGACGACGCCTGCAGCAACGCGTGCAAGGCGGGCGCCTGCGGCGACGGCACGGTCCAGATGGGCGAGGCCTGCGACGACGGCAACGTCGTCAACGAGGACGCCTGCCTCAACACCTGCGCCGTCGCCACGTGCGGCGACAGCGTCGTCCAGGCCGGCCTCGAGGGGTGCGACGGCGGCGGCGAGACCCCGCAGTGCAACGGCGACTGCACCGCGGCCGCCTGCGGCGACGGCAAGGTCAACGCCGCCGCCGGCGAGCAGTGCGACGCCGGCGGACAGACCGCCCAGTGCGACGACGACTGCACCACCGCCGCCTGCGGCGACGGCAAGATCAACCCCGCCGCCGGCGAGGACTGCGACGACGGCAACGTCAACGCCAACGACGGCTGCTCACCCGCGTGCAAGATCGAGGTGTTCGCCCAGAAGTGCCAGCAGGGCAACGACCCCGGCACCGGCGCCCCGTGGGTCGTGTGCGACGCCAACGCCAACTGGGCCTGGATCTCCGCCAACAATCAGGGCAGCTTCCATCACGAGCTCATCTGCCAGAACCTCGGCTACGCCGGCGTCGGCCAGATCGGCGGCACCTGCGGCAACGTGTGCGGCTACTGCGAGGGCGGCACCAGCTGTCAGGCCAACGGTCAGCAGGTGTTCGACGGCGGCGGCGCCTGCGGCCAGGACGGCCTCGGCCCGCTGCTCTGCGTCACGGTCCACTGGACGTGCGTGAAGTAGCGTCCGCGCCCGCCCTGTTCGCACCTGTCTTTGCGGACATCTGGGTGCGCAGGTCGAGCAGCGCCGAGCGCAGGCCCTCCTCGACCACCGGGTGGTAGAACGGCAGCCGCAGCACCTGGTCGACCGTCAGCCCGCTCTGGATCGCCCACGCCAGAAGGTGCGCCAGGTGCTCGCCGGCCGGCGCCACCAGCTCGGCGCCGAGCAGCGCGCCCGTGGCGTCCGAGCCGTACACGCGCAGGAGCCCGTGGTTCTTGGCCATCACCCGCGCGCGGCCCTGGTCGCCGAAGTCGACCTGGCCGATCGAGCAGGTCGAGAGGTCGAGCGCGTCGAACCGGCGGCCGACGAACGCCACCTGCGGGTCGGTGAACACGATCGACAGCGGCGCGCGGCGCTCGCCCGGCAGCACCTCCGGGAAGGTCGCCGCGTTGCGCCCGGCGATCTGACCGTCGTCGATCGCCTCGTGCAGCAGCGGCCGCAGCCCGGCCGCGTCGCCGGCGAGGAACACCGGTGCCTCGCCGCACTGCAGCGTGGCCTTGTCGAACTCGCGCGGCCGGCCCTTGTCGTCGAGCTCGACCCCCGCGCGCCCCAGCTCGAGCCCGTCGAGCCGCGGCGCGCGGCCGGTCGCCGCCAGCACCAGAGGCCATGTCCCTTCGGACACCTCGCCGTCCTCGCCGCGGAACCGGACCCACAGCCCGTCGGCCCGCTCCTCGGCCGCCTCGAGGTTCGAGCGCGTGTGCAGCGTCATCTCGCGCGCCAGCGCCGACTTGGCCGACGCCAGCACCGCGGGGTCGCGGATCCCCGCGACCTTGCCGTCGGCGCACAGCACCGTCACGCGCGCGCCCAGGCGGGCCAGCGCCTGCCCGAGCTCGACCCCGATCGGCCCCGCGCCGACCACCAGCAGGCGCTCGGGGATCGCCTCGAGCTCGAACACCCGGTCCGAGTCGATCACCCACGGCGACTCGAGCCGCGCCAGGATCGGCGGCAATCGCACCGCCGAGCCGACCGCCACCACCACGGCCCGGCGCGCCGTCACCCGCAGGTCGTCGCCGACCGCGAGCACGTTCGGCGCGACGAAGCGAGCTCGACCGTCGATGAGGAGCCCGCGCTCGCGCAGCGCCTTCGCGTCCCGCAGCTGAAAGCCGACGAAGCGGTCGCGCTCGCGGCGGACGCGGCCCATCACCTCGCCGGGGACCACGCGCGGCTCGCCGGCGTGGACCCCGAAGATCTTCGCCTCGCGGACCGCGTGCGCCGCCTCCGCGGCCGCGATCAGCAGCTTCGAGGGCATGCAGCCGACGCGCGCGCAGGTGGTGCCGAGGGGCCCCGGATCGATCGCCACCGCGTGCGCCCCGGCCTTCTCCGCCGCCCGCCGGGCGTTGAGCCCCGCCGTCCCCGCGCCGATCACCGCGACATCGACCGTCTGCTCGCGCATGCGGGAACTATAGCCAAGTCTCGCCCCGCGGCGCGCCCTGTGCGGATCCGCGCCCCGCCTCAACCCGCGGACACCCTGCGAGCGGCGCTGCGCCTGACCTTTTCGACCTGCGTCTTCGGACCTGTCTCTTGCAGCAGGTCACTGAGCGGGCACACGCCGAGCGCGGCGAGGTCGGCCGCGGCGGCGTCGGCCCACCCGCTGTTGGCGAGCGGAGACGCCGGGCTCGGGTGGAGGATCTTGCCGATCTTCGACCGCGCGCCGACGACCTTCTGCGCCCGCTTCTCGGCCCACGCGCCGATGCCGATCACCCACGCAGGCTCGAGCAGCTCGACCAGGCGCAGCAGGTGGCGGTCGCACGCGGCCTCGAGCGGGGCGCGCTGGTCGGCGGGCAGCTTGTCGGGCGTGAAGTTCTTGCCGCTGGCCTCGATGAAGGTGAGCGGGCAGTAGTTGGCGACGTAGTGGCGGTTGAAGAACCGCTCGGCGGTGCCCCAGCGCTGGGCCACCGCGCCCCACAGGCGCGAGCCGCTGACCTCGGCGCGCGTACACGCGAACCCTTGCACCGGCCGGTCCGGGTGCTCGTGCTGCGGGCGCGACACCGGCGCCTCGATCTTCAAGAAATCGCGCACCGCCTTGACCTCGCCGAACGGCACCCCCGTCTGCGTCATCCCGAACGGCCCCGGGTTCATGCCGAGGAACACCACGTCCTTGCGGCCGCGCCCGTAGGCGGCGATGTACGCGGCGTGAGCCGCCCACGCGTAGTCGAGCGGGTGATACACGTGCGTGATCGGCTCGGAGAACGAGAGGCTGCGCACCTCGTCCGCGAGACGGCTGGCTGCAGCCTGCAGCTCGGCGGCGATCGTCGTCATGACGGGCCCGCCATACGCCGAAACGCCGGTCCGCAGCAAGGCCGGCGCATTCGCCGTTTTTGTATGCCCGCTCGCAAGAGTTTCACTGCGGCGAGCCTCGCGCGAATCGCCGGCGTGAATCACTCCGCGCCTCGTCGTCGCTGACGGCGCCGCTGCATCCTCGCCTCGACCGTTTTGCGACGCGTCGACGCCGACGGCCTCTACTGCGACCGGGAGGCCGGGGGGGCGCGCAAGATCTCCGCCAGCGCCGCCGACATGTCGCGGGTCGCCGCCAGCGCCGTCTCGAGCCCGAGCGTCGCCATCGCCCCGGCCACCGCCGGTTGCAGCCCGCAGACGATGCAGCGGGCCCCGAGCAGGCGGGTCGCGCGGGCCAGCGCGACCACGTGCGCGGCGGTGCGGGCGTCGCTGGTGGCCACGCCGGTGACGTCGAGGATCACGAAGCGGGCGCGGGTCGCGGTCACCTCCGCGAGCGTGCGCGAGGTGATCGCCGCGGCGCGCTCCTCGTCGACCGCGCCGACGATCGGCAGCGCCAGCACGCCCGGCCACACGCGCAGGATCGGCGTCGACAATTGCGCCACCAGGTCGCGCAGGCGGACGATGAGCTGGTGGTTCTCCGCCTCGCTGCGGCGCAGCTTCTCGTTGCCGAGCTCGAGCGCGCGGGCGCGGTCGACCTCGGCGGCGCGGGCCTGCTCGAGCTCGGCGGTGAGGCGGTCGAGCTCCTCGTTCTTCTGGCGGATCACCTCCATCGCCAGCGCGTGCTGCTGGAAGCTGGCCATCGCCCGCGTCGCCTTGCGCGCGGTCGCCTCCTTCTCTTGCCGCAGCGCCGCCACCTCGGCGCGCAGGGCCTCGAGCTCGTGCGGCAGTTCCACGCTCATGACGAGGCGCGGGGGTTGGAGTCGCCGAACGCCAGCACGGTCAAGGTGGTGTTGATGGCGAAGCCGCAGAACAGCTCGAAGCAGACGTTCATCCCCGCGGGCGTCGGCGCGGCGGTGAACGCTTGCGACAGCTGCTCGACCACCCCGTGGCTGTGCGCGGTCCACATGCGGCCGCCGCAGTGGAACAGCAGCGCGGCGGTCGGCGACTGGACGCGGCGGGGCAGCTCGATGGTGAAGAAGTCGCGGGTCGACTGGACCATGTCGACCCGGCGCATCAGCTCGAGCTCGGCGCCCTCGTCGAGCATGTTGGCGAACAGGATCGAGCCGTCGGGCAGCGGCTTCCACGGCGAGCGGAGGAAGATCTCGCGGCCGACGCGGATGCCGGTGGGGCGCTCGGAGAAGCCGCGAGGCAGGCCGAATTCGAGCTCGTCGACGGACACGCCGAGCAGCTCGGCGTAGCGGCGGGCGGCGGGCTGGCCGTCGATCTCGAGCGCGCGGGTGCACGAATCGTCGACTCTGGTGATTGTCAGCGTCTGCCCCGTCGGCTCGTACCAATGCGAGCGGAGCGCCGCCCACGGCGCGTCGGTGCGGAACAGGGCGATCAGCGCCGCGTCGGTGGCGACCTCGCCGTCGACGTGGACGTGGGTCTGGGCGACCGACGGGTCGAAGATCGTATTGCTGGCACCGCCGCCGACCAGGACCACGCCCGGGTTGCGATCGAGCATTCCGATCAGCAGCTCTTCCTTCTTGTAGCGAAAGCCGTCGTCGATCACGAGGCCGACGCAGCGCGCGGTGTCGAGGTCTTCGGGCGCGGTGCCCAGCTCGGCGCAGGCCTGGGCCATCGCCGCTGCCCCTGCCTCGATCGGCGCCTCGCTGAGGTTCTTGCCGAGCCCGAGGCCGACCTCGAAGTCGCCCGTGAGGCCGGCGAGGACCACGCTGCCGGTGTGGAGCCCGTCGTGATCGATCTCCCCGGCGGTCGTCGCCCCGACGAGGCGCGTCGTCGCCGGCAGGCGGGCCCGCACCGCCGCATGGAGCGCGCGCTGGTCTCGATCGCTCGACGCGAACATCACCGCCAGGCGGGGTGGCGCTCCGAGCCCGCCGACCAGCGCTTCGGCGGCCGTCAGCGGGTCTGCGGCGTGGCTCCGCGCGGTCGTCATCACGATCGATGCCATAAACACCTCCGCACGGGCCTTCGCGGCCGCAGCGATGGAAGCACAGATTTTCAAGTTATGGGCTTTCGTTGCGGACGGGAACGCCTGCAAACGCGGACCATAATCGGGTAAGGAGGCTCTGGGAGGCCTCTGGCGGCCGTTTGACGCGGCCTCCCCGGAATCACGCATCGTGCGTTATCGCGCGCAAATCATGCTTCTCTCGTTGGGGGCGAGACACCTGCAGGTTTCCCCCTGTCGACGTGGGACCCCGCTGCGGGGCCGCCTGGCGGGCCGGGGCGGCCAATCATCGGTCCGTACTACCAGCAATGAGGCGAATGGCGGCACTCCATGTCTGCAATCACCGCGCGGTGGGAGCCGGTGTACGTGCATCGACCGGCTGCAGCCGCGTTGCGCGGTCCCGCACATCGCTGGTATATTTCTCGGCATGCGATGGTCCCCCCGCCTCGTCGTGCTCCTGTTTCCGTTCGCGTGTGGTTTCGAAGAAGACGGCTCGACCGCCTCGCAGGGCGGCGGAAACGGCGACGGCACCACCACCACCACCACCGGCGAGCCGACCACGGGCGCCGACTTACCGCCCGGTTTTTGGCCCGGCGTCGCCTGCGCGCCGCCCGCCGAGGAGCAGGAGTCGGGGCCGAAGATCTATTTCGACCTCGACGCCGGCCGGGTCGCGGGCCGCGATTTTTTCCGCCTCCCGTTCCCGCTCGACGCCCGGCGCCGCGGCGGGGGCATCGACCTCACGGGTTTCCCGAGTCCGCCGGCCGACCTCGACCCCGCATTCGGCAACGTCGTCGGGCGCTGGTTGTCGCACCTGGGGTCCGACGCGCCGGGCTTCGCCGTCAACGGCGCGGTCCTCTTTCGCAGCACCCACGGCATCGGCGACCCGCAGGGCATCTCCATCGTCAACATCGACCCCGACCACCCGAACTACGGCAAGAAGCTCGAGGGCCTGTCGTACAGCGCCAAGAACGGCGACACCAGCGGCAACAATTACATCTGCCGCAACTGGCTCGCGGTCGAGACGATCGACGGCGTCCCGCTCGAGCCGGGCACCACCTACGCCGTGCTGATCACCGACAGTTTGCGCACCGTCGACGGCGACCGGTTCAGCCCCGACGCTGACTTTTCGGCCATGCTCTTAGGGACAGCCCCGACGGACGCCCGGCGCAAGGCCGCGTGGGACACCTTCGCGCCGCTGCGGCAGTTCCTCGCCAGCCCCGAGAACGGCGCCGGCGTCGACGTGCAGGCGAGCGAGCTCGTGGGCGGCGCCGTCTTCACCACCGCCGCCAACACCGACGTCCTCGCCGGTGCGCGCGCGGCCGTGCGGGCCGCCCCGCTCCACGTCTCCGACCTGCACCTGTGCCAGGCGGCCGGGCCCGGGCCGTGCTCCGGGTTCGCCGGCCTCACCGCCGACGAGCGGGCCGAGCGCGAGTGCGGCGCGCCCTCGCCGGACTACCTCGAGGTGCAGGGCCGCGTGCGCCTGCCGATCTTCCAGGAGGGCATCCCGCCGTACGCCGACATCGGCGGCCGCATTGACGTCGAGGGCGGCCTGCCGGTCCAGCGCAGCAGCTTCGACGCCTGCTTCAGCCTCACCCTGCCGGCCGGGCCGCCGCCGGCCGAGGGCTGGCCGGCGGTCGTCTACGCCCACGGCACCGGCGGCGGCTTCCGCAGCCCGCTGATCGACGGCACCGCCCGCGCGCTGGCCGGGCGCGGCCTGGCGACGATCGCCCTCGAGGGCGTGATGCACGGCGAGCGCCGCAACGACAGCGACGACGACGGCGAGGTCGACGGCCTCGACGTCGATCAATTGGTGTTCAACGTCTACAACCCCGAGTCCGCGCGCGACACGATCGTGCAGGGGGCGATCGATCAATTCACCGCGGTCCGCCTTGCCGAAGAATGGCAGGACACGACCTTGCTCGCCGGCCAGGTGCTGCAATTCGACGCGAACGCGCTGTTCTTCATGGGCCACAGCCAGGGCGCCAACTCGGGCGCGCTGTTCCTGCCGTTCGAGCCGCTGGTCCGCGCCGCGGTGCTGAGCGGCGGCGGGGCCAAGCTGCCGCGCGCGCTGCTCGGCAAGGAGGAGCCCAGGGTCGAAAACCCGGCCGGCGGCGATTGGCTCGCCCCGCGTGAATTGCTGCAGCTCGCGTTCCAGGAGCGCCCGGATCGCCCGCTCGACACGCCGCACCCGATGCTCGTCCTGCTCAACACCTTCGTCAATCGCTCCGACGCCGACAACACCGCGCCCCTCATTCGTCGCCGCCCGCTCGACGGCGTCCCGGCCAAGCACGTCTTGAATTACATCGGCCACGTCGACCGCTACACCCCGCTGCGCGCCGCCGGCAACCTCGCCATCGGCCTCGGCGCGCCGATCGCCGGCCAGAACCTGTTCCAGCCGCCCTGTGATGATTACACCGACGAGAACGAGCGCGTCGCCTGCGGCTGGACGTCCGGCCAATGGCTGCCCGAGGTCGCGCTCCCGGTCACCGGCAACGCCGGCGGCGGCAAGTTCACCGTCGTCACCCGCATGCTGCCCGCGCCCGCAGACAAGGACGGCCACTACGTCGCCTTCGAGCCGGCCGAGATGACCCGAATCGCCGAATTCTTCGCCTCCGCCCTCGTCGACGGGGTGCCGACGGTGAAGTGAGCGAATCCGCGCGGTCCCAGGCCCGCCATCGTTAGCTTTTATATTTTTACGAGAGAATTTTGTGATATTCTCGGCGGCATGGCTTCCTCGCCTCGCCGCCGAGTCGTCTGGTTCTCCCTCGCGTGCGCCCTCGCCTGCGGCCCCAAGCCGGGCGCCGAGACGACCGACACCACCGATTCACCGGCCACGACCGGGCCGGGCACGACTGGTTCCGCGAGCACGGCCGGCGATACTACGCTGCTCGAGACCACCTCGACGACCAGCGGCAATCCGACCACCGCCAGTTCCACCGCGCCGAATCCCACCACCGCGAATCCCACCACCACGAGCGACAGCGGCGAGACCACCGACACCACGGGCACGTCGTTCATCATTGTCCCCGACGTCGGCGGCGACGTGTGTCCCGGCGTCGCCGCCAGCTTCTGCGACCCGTGGTCGCAAGAAACCTGCGGCCGCGACGAGAAATGTGCCCCCTCGGGCGGCGGCTGCGACGTCTTCATCCACACCATCTGCGACGATCTCCCTCCCCAGCCGGTGCCGATCGGCGGCGCCTGCACCTCCGAGGTCGGTCCGCTGAGCGGCCGCAACGACTGTGAGCGCGGCGCCACCTGCTGGTTCATCGACCCCGACACCCTGCTCGGCACCTGCGTCGGCCTGTGCCACGGCTCGCACGAAGCCCCCGATTGCGCGCACGTCCCCGGCACCGCCTGCGTGTTCGTCCATGACGAACCCTTCTCCGCCCCGCTGTGCCTGCCGACCTGCGACCCCTTCGAGCCGACCTGTCCCGAAAAACATCACTGCCACCCGACCTGGGCCGCCCCGGAAGTGTTCGCCTGCACCCCCGACGCCCTCCCGCCGCTCGGCGCCGCCTTCGAGCCTTGCGCCAAGACCGACTGCGCCGCCGGCCTGCTGTGCAGCGAGCCGGAGACCGCCGCCATCGAGTGCGCCCCCGGCTTCAATTGCTGCACCCCGCTGTGCGACCTCGACACCCCCGACTGCCCCGGCGCCGGCCAGGTCTGCCTCCCCTATTACGAAATGGGCCAGGCCCCCGCCGGCCTCGAGGACCTCGGCCGCTGCGCCCTGCCGTGATCGCAGCCGCGAGCGTACGGCGGCCTCGCCGGGCCACCCTTTCACCCGGCGTGGCGATCGAGCAATGTCTGCCGATGCTCGCCGACTCGTCCAGTTCAATCGCGCCCCGCGCGAAGCGGCGCGCCCGCGGGGGGATGTACCCGTCCGCGATCGCGAGCCTGCGCGTCGTGGCCGAGCGCGCCGGCTCGCGGGCCGGGCGGCGGTCGTGATACGACGCCAGGATGCTTCGCCTCCGCCGTTACGCCCTCCTCGCATTGCCGCTCGCTGCCGCCTGTAATGACGGCAGCGGTTCGACCGCGGCCGTGACCGACACGGCTCCGACGACCGTCCCGATCACCACGGACACCGCCGGGACCACCGACACGACCGGCACCGCCACCACCGACCCGCCGACGGGCACCACCGCGGGCACCGGCACCGACAGCGGCACCGACACGGCAGGCCCCACCACGGATACGCCGCCCACCGGCACCGACACGACCGGCACCGTCACCACCGAGAACGTCAGCGTCTCGACGACCGCCGGCACCGACAGCACCACCGGCGATCCGCCGGTCTGTCCCGAAGACCAGATCGTCTGCGACGGCAACACCGCCCAGGTGTGCGACGGCATGGGCGGCTTCAAGAGCGAGGAGGCCTGTCCGACCCTGTGCGCCCCCGACCTCGGGTGCGTCGAGTGCATCCCCGGCGAGAGCGAGTGTCAGGGCGACGACGTCGCCACCTGCAACGACGCCGGCACCGGCTTCGACATCACCGAGAGCTGCGACCCGCTGCAGGGCCTGTCGTGCGACGCCAATTCCGGCGCCTGCGCCGGCGCCTGCGCCGGCCTCGGCCTGTCGTACATCGGCTGCGACTACTACCCCACCGTCACCAAGCAGTACGACCTCTACAACACCGCGCCGAAGGACGTGTTCGCGGTCGCGGTCGCCAACACCTCCGCGCAGATGGTGAACATCACCGTCACCCGCGGCGGCAACATGGTCGCCTCCAGCAGCGTCGCGCCCAACGCGGTGCAGCTCCTCGAGCTGCCGTGGGTCAACGAGCTGACGAAGGGCGACGGTCCGAGCGCGCTCGTCGTCGACGGCGCCTACCGCCTGCGCACCACCGGCCCGGTCACCGTCTACCAGTACAACCCGCTCAAGGCGACCACCACCAACGACGCCTCGCTGCTGCTCCCCGTCAACACCTGGACCGGCAACTACCTGGTCGCCGCGCGCGGCCAGTGGACCGGCATCCCCGGCTTTTACGCCGTCACCGCCCGCCAGGACAACACCACCGTCACGCTGACCCCCTCGGCCACCGGCAAGATCATCGCTGCCGGCGGCGGCGTCGCGGCCGACGGCACCGGCGTCGTCGTGCTCAACGAGAGCGACGTCCTGCAGGTCGTCGCCACCGCCAGCGATCCCACCGGCACGATCGTCAACGCCGATAAGCCGGTCCAGGTCATCGGCGGCCACAAGTGCACCAACGTGCCCGACAACGTCGCCGCCTGCGATCACCTCGAGGAGTCGATGTTCCCGATCGAGACTCTCGCCAAGGAGTACGTGGTCGTCCCGCCGGTGCAGGTCCCCAACGACCAGCTCGACAAGGCGCAGATGGTGCGGATCATCGCCAGCGAGCCCGGCACCACCCTCACCTTCAACCCCGACCAGCCGGTCAACAAGACCCTCGCCAACGCCGGCGACTTCATCGAGATCCCCACCACCACCGCCAAGTTCGTCGTCTCGGCCGACAAGAAGATCCTCGTCGCCCAGTACATGGTCGGCCAGACCGGCGGCTACGGCACCAGCGACCCGTCGATGCTGCTGGCCGTCAACCCGCTGCAGTGGCGCAAGGACTACCTGTTCCACGCGCCGACCAACTGGGTCGCCAACTACGTCGACCTCATCGCCAAGACCGGCGCCGCCGTCAAGGTCGACAACGTCGACGTCGCCACCTGGGCCCCGATCGGCAACACCGGCTACGCCGTCGCCCACGTCAAGCTCAGCAACGCCGGCGACGGCAACCACCGCGTCACCGCCGACCAGGGCGTCAGCGTCGCCGTCGGCGGGGTCATGAGCGCCGGCAGCTACTGGTACCCCGGCGGCCTCGACCTCGACCTCATCCCGCAGTGAGCGAGTGCCATCATTGCGCGCCGTCGTTCGACGGCGGCCCGCGAATCATCGCACCGGCGGCGCCCCCTTTTATGGGCGCCTTCGAGCCACGAGCAGTTCACCTCGTCCACATCGCGTGACCGTCCGCGTCTGCATGCGCACGCGCGCTCTCTCGGCCGCGCTCGCAATCGAATGAATGGCGGCCGCTGGCGCGCGCGTGCGAGCCTGCGTGCCCGGCCATTCACCCTCATGGTATGACGCGCGGATGCTTCGCCTCCGCCGATACGCCCTGCTCGCCTTGCCCCTCGCTGTCGCTTGCAGCGACGACGGCACCCCCGTCGCGTCCGCCACCATCTCCACCACCGCCGCGGACACCACCGCCGGTCCGACCACGGACACCGCCGGTCCGACGACCGACACGCCGACCACCGGCACGCCGACCACCGACAACGGCAGCGAGTCGGCCACCGGCACCAGCGCCGCCACCACCGACGGCACCACCGACGGCACCACCGTCGGGCCGCAGACCACCACCACCGACGCGACCACCACCACCACCGACGGCACCACCACCACCGGCAACGTGTCGGCCAGCGAGACCACCGACTCGACGACGAGCACCACCGGCAACCCTGCCTGTCCCGAGGACCAGATCGTCTGCGACGGCAACACCGCCCAGGTGTGCGACGGTCAGGGCGGCTTCAAGAGCGAGGAGGAGTGTCCGGTCGCCTGCGTCCCGGGCATCGGCTGCACCGAGTGCGTCCCGGGCGACACCCAGTGCGTCGGCAACGACGTCCAGAAGTGCAGCGAAGGCGGCGCCTGGGAGGCCTTCGAGACCTGCGACGGCCTGCAGGGCCTCGCGTGCGACCCCAACGCCGGCGCCTGCCTCGGCGCCTGCGCCGGCCTCGGCCTGTCGTACATCGGCTGCGACTACTACCCCACCGTCCTGCAGCAGCACGACAGCTACATCAGCGGGCCCACCAACGAGTACGCCGTCGCGGTCGCCAACACCTCCGACCAGGCGGCCCAGGTCACCGTCACCCGCGGCGCCAACCAGATCACCCAGGTCATGGTCGCGCCGATGAGCGTCCAGTTGATCGTGCTGCCGTGGGTGACCCAGCTCGCGCAGGGCCAGGGCCCCTCGGTGCTCGTCACCGACGGCGCCTACCGCCTGCGCAGCACCCGGCCGGTCACCGTTTACCAGTACAACCCGCTCAAGGCGACCACCACCAACGACGCCTCGCTGCTGCTCCCCGTCAACACCTGGACCGGCAACTACCTGGTCGCCGCCTGGCCGACCTGGACCTTCGTCCAGAACCTCAACTACCCCGGCTTCTACGCCGTGGTCGCCAACCAGGACAACACCAAGGTCACGCTCACGCCCTCGGCCACCGGCAAGGTCGTCCAGGCCGGCGGCGGCGTCGCGGCCGACGGCAGCGGCGTCGTCACCCTCAACGCCGACGATGTCCTTCAGGTCATGTCGGGCCCCGGCGGCGACCTGACCGGCACGATCATCAGCGCCGACAAGCCGGTGCAGGTGTTCGGCGGCCAAGAGTGCACCAATGTCCCGCTCAACGTCACCGCCTGCGATCACCTCGAGGAGTCGATGTTCCCGATCGAGACCCTGGCCAAGGAGTACGTGGTCGTCCCGCCGGTGCAGGTCCCGAACGACCAGCTCGACAAGGCCCAGATCGTGCGCGTGATCGCCAGCGAGCCCAACACGACGCTGACGTTCAACCCCGATCAGCCGGTCAACAAGGTCCTGGTCAACGCCGGCGACTTCGTCGAGATCCCGACCACCACCGCCAAGTTCGTCGTCACCGCCGACAAGAAGATCCTCGTGTCGCAGTACATGGTCGGCCAGGACGGCGGCTACGGCACCAGCGACCCGGCCATGCTCCTGGCCGTCAACCCGCTGCAGTGGCGCAAGAACTACCTGTTCCACGCCCAGCCGAGCTGGACCGCCAACTACGTCGACGTGCTCGCGCCCAAGAACGCCAGCGTCACCGTCGACGGGGTCGCCGTCGCCAACTGGCAGGCCGTCGGCGCCACCAACTACCAGGTCGCCCACATCAAGCTGAACAACAACGGCACCGGCAACCACACCGTCGTCGGCGACGTCGGCGTGGGCATCGGCGTCTACGGCGTGCAGAGCTACGGCAGCTACTGGTACCCCGGCGGCCTCGACCTCGACGTCCTTCCGCAGTGAGCGAGGTGATTCGCGGGCGCGCGACCGCGCGCGCCCGCGGGCCGACGTAAATTTCTCGCGCGCCGCGAAGTTGACTGCGTCCGGCCGGCTCGCCGACGATCTCCGGGTGCATGGCCTGCTCCGCCTCGTCGCCTGTCTCGCCCTGACCGCGTGTGCCGACCGCACGCCGCCCGAGGACGACAGCGACAGCGACGGCTCGACCGCGCCGCCGGTCGGCACCACCGCCGCGCCCGACGACCCGACCGGCGACGATTCGGCCTCCGGCGATACGGCCTCCGGCGATTCGACCGCCGGCGACACCGGCGGCGGCGTACCGGGCGTCCACGCCGGCGCGTGCAAGCCGGTCGAGGGAAACACCTGTCCGATGGGACATACGTGCTGTTCGGACGATCCGGCGACGATTCAGGGCCTTTTGCCCAATTACTTTGATCCGGGCACGATCGACGACGAGATCGGCACCCCGCTGTTCTCCGCCGACAACAACGACTTCAGCGACTGGGGCTTCTGCATCGAGACCGGCGGCTTCCCCAGCCCGCTGAGCAACGGCTGCCCGGTCCCGTGCGACCCGCGCTGGACGCTCGAGCAGCGCGTCGACATCTGCGGCGGCTCGCAGTGCTGCCCGTTCACGGCGGTCGACCCGGGCAAGGACTGCATCCTCGACCCCGACACGGGCCGCTGGCGGACGGTCAACGGCGGCGACATCCTCCTGAAGCGCACCGAGTGGGGCGACGCCCACGCGACCAATCAGGACCCCCAGCTCGAGAGTTGCAAGCTCCTCGCGGGCGGCGACCAGAACGCCCTCACCGACTGCGTCAGGCAGCTCGGCGTCGCCGACCGGCGCGGCTACTGCTTCAGCGGCGAGTGCCCGTGCGTCGAGGACCTGTGCGACCAGAAGAACCCGGACTGGGTCCCGCGCTGTCCGTGAGCCTCACCCGCGGTAGCGCCACCACAGCGTCAGCAGCGACGCCGACAGCAGCACGAACAGCGCGTACAGCAGCGGCAGCCACAGCATCCGCTCGTGCAGGGCCGCCGGGAAGCTGGCGAGGATGATGCCGAGCGCCAGCGGGCTGTTCTGGATGCCCGTCTCGAACGCGATCGCCCGCCGGCCCGCCTGCGACACCCGGAGCAGCGCCGCCAGCAGGTAGCCGAGCCCGAAGCCGATCACGCCCAGCCCGATCGCCGCCGCGTACATCGCCGGCGACGTCTCGGCCAGCAGCGCCCCGTTGTGAACCAGCCCGGTGACGATGAGCAGCGCCAGCACGCCGATCCCGGACAGGCTGCCGACCTTCTCGAGCACCGCCGCCGCGCGGGCCCAGCGGGCGCGGATCGCCATCCCCAGCCCGAGCGGCACCAGCATCACCGCCAGCGTGGTCGTGATGTTGCCGTACGGCACCTGGAGCGCCGCGTCGGTGAACGAGCTGGCGTACACCATGAGCAGCAGCGGCATCACCACCACCGCGACGACCGTCGACAGCGCCGTCATGCTGATGCTGAGCGCCACGTCGGCCCGGGCGTAGTACGTGAACAGGTTGGACGTCGTGCCGCCCGGCGTGCAGCCGACGATGATCAGGCTGATCGCCTGGTCGTTCGGCAGGCCGAGCGCCTTGGCCAGGGCGAACGCGACGAGCGGCATCCACCCGTACTGCGAGGCCAGCCCGATCAACGGCCCGCGCGGGTTCTGCAGCACCGCGCGGAAGTCGGCCACGGTCAGCGACGCGCCCATCCCCATCATCAAGACGACGAGGAGCAGGGCCAGGAGCGCCTGTTCGAGGCCGGACAGCATCAGCCCGATGCTCGCACGCGAACGCGCGGGCGGCAACTCGGGACATGGCAGACTCCCCGAACTCGCCGTCCGTGGACGACCCGCCGCGACCGGCTGGGCCGGGGTGGCGGTTCACCCTGTCCCGGGAGACACGTCCGAACGGCCCTGTGCCCGCACCGGCGGACGCTCCTCGGCGAACAGCCGCAGCGCGAACGCCCCGGCCGGGCTGCTCCGCAGGCGCGAGGCCCAGTTTACGGTCGCCGGCGTCAGCGCCTGCGGCGGCACCGGGAAGCCGTACTGCGGGGCGATCAGCGCCGGCCCGCAGAGGGCCGCGAACGTCAGGTCGGCGGCGGTGAAGCGGTCGCCGACGAGGTAGCGCCGGCCGTCCGCCAGGGTCTGCGCGACCTCGTCGAAGATCTCGTCGAGCCGCGCCTGCGCGCGGGCCGTCGGCTCCGGGTACAGCTTGAGCCCGCGGATCATCATCGCCTGCATCGGCACCGCCAGCAGGCGACCGAGCCGGCGCTCCCACGCGGGTCCGGTCGAGGTCAGCAATTCTCGCGTCTTCCCGCGGTCGGTGAACATGTGCCAGTACGCCACGCGCCGCACCGCCGGCCCGAGCAGCGCGTCGAAGCGTGCGACCAGCCGCTCGACCTCGGCGCGCAGCGGCGGCTCCTCGGGGAACAGCTTGCGCGCCGCGGGCAGCGTCTCGTCGGCGAAGCGGACGATGTCCGTCGACTCGCACAGCACCCCTCGCGGCGTCGCCAGGGCCGGCACGGTGCGCTTGGCCCCGGCGGGGAGGGTGGCCGCGAAGTGGAACAGCGGCACGTGGTCGGCCTCGACGTACTCGAGGCCGGCGCGGTCGAGGGCCCAGCGGGCCTTCTCGCAGTAGTGGCTGAACCCGATCGTGATCAGGCGCAGCGTGGGGTGCGAGCGACTCACGACGCGGCGGTGAGCTTCTCGAGCTCCTTGCCCAGCGTCTCCTCGATCTTGCCCTTGAGCGGGGTGAGCATGAAACCGAGGTCGAGGTTGACGTCGACCTTGTTGTCGCTGATCACCAGCTTGCCCTCGACGCCGGTCCCCTTGACGTTGAGGGTGCGATCGTCGGCCCACGAGGTCTTGGCCTGGTACTTCTCCTGGAGCTTCGCGCCAAGGGTGGTGATCCGTTCCTTGATCACGGCGGGCTCGAGGGAGTGGTTGCGGGACAGGTTGATCTTCGGCATCTGCGACTCTTAGTACCAAAAAGCCCGCCGGTCCTGCAAACCGGGGGCGGCGCGGGCGCCACGGCGACCACAGGCTTTCGTCACAAATTTGGCCCGCAGGGCGGCCCCGTGGAATCTGCCGCCGTGCTCCAAAGCGTCAGCGCCACCGAGACCGCACTGCCTCCTTCGGACCTGAGGGCATCCGCGAGCCCGAAGGCCCCGGCTCCGGCCCCGGGCGTGCAGACGCCGCAATCGGGCCCCGCCCGGCCCACGAGCGCGCGCGCGACCACGCCGGCGCAGAAGCCCCTGCCGGAGCCGACCTGGCGCTCGGCCGACAACCGGGCGCGACTATACAAGGGCGACTGCCTCGAGATCTTGGAGCGCATCCCCGCGGAGTCCGTCGACGTGATCTTCGCCGATCCGCCGTACTTCCTGTCGAACGGCGGCACCACTTGCCGCGCGGGCAAGCGGACGAGCGTCGACAAGGGCGCGTGGGACAAGTCGAACGGCGTCGAGGAGAACCACGCCTTCAACCACAAGTGGTTGAGCGCGTGTCAGCGGGCGCTGAAGCCCAACGGCACGATGTGGGTCTCGGGCACCGGCCACGTGATCTACTCGGTCGGGTACGCGATGCAGCAGCTCGGCTTCAAGATGCTCAACGAGATCGTGTGGGAGAAGCCGAACCCGCCGCCGAACCTGTCGTGCCGCTACTTCACGCACGCGACCGAGACGCTGCTGTGGGCGGCGAAGAGCCGCAAGAGCCGGCACACCTTCAACTACGACCGCATGCGCGAGATGAACGACGGCAAGCAGATGAAGACGGTGTGGCGCCTCACCGCCCCCGGCCAGAAAGAGAAGCTGCTCGGCCGCCACCCGACGCAGAAGCCGATCGCCCTGCTCGAGCGCCTGCTGCTCGCGTCCTGTCCGGACAACAGCCTCGTGCTCGATCCGTTCAACGGCTCCGGCACCACCGGCGTCGCTGCCGTCACCCTCGGCCACAGCTACATGGGCATCGACCTCGAGCAGGAATACATCGACCTGACCCAGGCCCGCCTGCTCGACGCCGTCCCCTCGCTGCGCGAGCGCCCTGCGCTACAAGTCGTGCGCTGAACATGTCACGTTCGCGAGCGGCTCGTCTCCCTCGCGCCACGAGCACGACCGCTCGCCGGCGCGCGCGACAGATCGCCGGGCCCCTGGCCATCCTCACGGGTGCCATGCAAGCGCGCTCGCTGCTCCTCGTCGTGCTCGCTGCCTGCGGACCGCGGCCGCCCGACGACGGCGCGACCGTGGGCGACCCCAGCAGCGGCTCGACGACCACGACCGACCCAGCGCCCACGACGGGCTCCTCGACGACCACGACCGGCCCAGCGCCCACGACGGGCACGACCGACGACAGCGGCGACGCTGCGAGCGTCGATCCCACGATCGGCAAGCTCGACCTGCCGCCCTCGCCCGACGAGCCGCCGCCGCCGCCTGCCTGCGATCCGCTCCCCGACGTCCCGCCCGAGGCGCACTGCGAAATTTTGCAGCACGACCGTGGGTGGAAGTTCTTCTACGCCTGCCTCGAAGGCGCCGATCCCGACGCCTGCCCCGACGCCACGGCCGCGGCGGTCGTGGATCTGCTCGACGACTGCTCGCTGTGCGAGAGCGTCGGCGGGGACGCGATGTGCGGTCCGGACCCGCGCCGCCAGGACGCCTGCTGCTACTGGAGCTTCGATCTGGTGTCGATCTGCCCGCCGTGAGCGGCGAGCGTGCGGCGGGCCGTGCCGTCGCCGTGCCCGACCCTCGGATGGGCCGGCGACGCCTCCTTCGCGCCGCGAAATTGCCGAGGGCGGCGATCGCTCGCCGCCCTCGCCGCGCGTCACTCGGGACGAGCGACCTGCCCCACGGGACAGGCGTTCAGACCTCGGTGATCTCGGCTTCCTTCTTGCTCAAGATCTCTTCGGCCTGCTTGACGAACTTGTCGTGCATCTCCTGCACCTTCTCGAGCGCCTTCTTGAGCTCGTCCTCGGTGATCTCGCGGCCCTTCTCGGCCTCCTTGAGGAACTCGTTGGCCTCGCGGCGCGACTGGCGGATGGCGACCTTGGCCTCCTCGCCGAGGTCCTTGACCTGCTTGACGAGGGCCTTGCGGCGGTCGCCGGTGAGCGGCGGGATGGCGAGGCGGATCACGACGCCGTCGCTCTGGGGGTTGATGCCGAGGTTGGCGGCGTTGATGGCGCGCTCGATCGGGCCGACCATGTTGCGGTCCCACGGCTTGACGACGAGGAGGCGGGCGTCGCCGATCGAGACGGTGGCGCACTGGTTGAGGGGCATCAGGGTGCCGTAGTTCTCGACGCGGATCTCGTCGAGCATGGCGGGGTTGGCCCGGCCGGCGCGGACCTTGGAGACCGCCTTGCGCAGGTGGTCGAGCGCCTTTTCCATGCCGTCTTGGGCCAGTTCGAGTGCGTCGTTCATCGTCGTGCTCCGTCGCTTGGATAGGGTGGTTCGAGAGGGCGCGGGCTACTCCGCGCAGACCAGCGTGCCGAGCTCCTCGCCGCAGACCACGCGGCGGATATTGTCCCGCCCGAGCATGTTGAAGACAAGGATGGGCAGGCTGTTCTCCTTGCACAAGGAGATCGCCGTGCTGTCCATGACGTTGAGGCCGCGGGCCAGCACGTCGAGGTAGGTGAGGCGGGCGTAGCGGACCGCGTCCTTGTGCTTGTGCGGGTCCTTGTCGTAGACCCCGTCGACCTTGGTCGCCTTCATCAGCACGTCGGCGTGGACCTCCATGGCGCGGAGGGCGGCGGCCGTGTCGGTGGTGAAGTAGGGGTTGCCGGTCCCCGCCGCGAAGATGACCACGCGGCCCTTCTCGAGGTGCCGGGTCGCGCGCCGGCGGATGTACGGCTCGGCGACCTCCTTCATCTCGATCGCCGACATCACCCGCGTGTAGACCCCGCGCTGCTCGAGCGCGTCCTGCAGCGCCAGCGAGTTCATCACCGTCGCCAGCATGCCCATGTAGTCGGCGCTGGCGCGGTCCATGCCGGAGGCCGCGGCCGACAGCCCGCGGAAGATGTTGCCGCCGCCGATGACGAGCGCGACCTCGACCCCGAGGGCGACCACGTCCTTGACCTCCTCGGCGATCGTGCGCAGCACCTCGGCGTCGACGCCGTAGCCCTGCGCGCCCTGCAGGGCCTCGCCGGACAGCTTGAGCAGGATCCTCTTGTAGCGGGGGGCGGCTGCCATGGGGACCGTCTCTCCGGCCCGCGGGCCGGCGAAAAAGGGACATCGTCGCGACGCACATAGCGAGAGAGCGGGGGTCGCCCGCTCTCTCGCTCGCGTCTTCACGCCTTGATCTGGGCCGCGACCTCGGCGGCGAAGTCTTCCGACTTCTTCTCGAGGCCTTCGCCGAGCTCGTAGCGGGTGAAGCGGCGGATCTTGATGTTCTCGCCGAGCTTCGCCACCAGCTCCTGCTGCAGCAGCTCGATCGTCTTCTTGTCGTCCTTGACCCACTTCTGCTCGAGCAGGACGTGCTCCGAGTAGAACTTGGCGACCTGGCCGTCGACGATCTTGTCGACGATCTTCTCCGGCTTGCCCTCGGCCAGGGCCTTCTCGCGCAGCAGGGCGCGCTCGGCCTCGACCTTGGAGGTGTCCATCTCTTCACGCCGGACGCAGGCCGGGTTCATCGCCGCGATCTGCATCGCCACGTCGGCGCAGAAGGCCTGGAAGTCGGCCGTCTTGGCGACGAAGTCGGTCTCGCAGTTGACCTCGAGCAGCACACCCACGCGGTTGTTCATGTGGATGTACGAGGTGACCGCGCCCTCGGTGGCGATCCGGCCGGCCTTCTTGGCCGCGCCCGCGATGCCCTTCTTGCGCAGGTACTCGACCGCCTTCTCGATGTCGGCGTCGACCTCGGTCAGCGCCTTCTTGCAGTCCATCAGCCCCGCGCCGGTCCGCTCGCGGAGGTCTTTGATCATGTCGGAGGTGATCGTGGCCATGGCTCAGTCCTCTTTGTTGCCAGCGTCTTCGTCGGGGGTGGCGGCGGCCTCGGGGGCCGGCAGCTGGGTGCGGCGCGAGACGACCTCGACGCGCGGGCCGTCGCCGCCGGTGGTCACGCGGATCGTCTCGGGGACGTTGTGACCCTCGGGCTCGTTGACCGCGCGCGACTTGCCGAGGCGCGCGCCCTCGAGGCACGCGTCGGCGATCTTGCTGCAGAACAGCTTGATCGCGCGGATGGCGTCGTCGTTGCCGGGGATGACGTGCTGGATGAGCCGCGGGTCGGCGTTGGTGTCGGCGACCGCGACCACCGGGATGCCGAGGCGGTTGGCCTCGACCACGGCGATGTGCTCCTTGACCGGGTCGATCACGAACACCGCGCCGGGCAGCTTCGGCATGTCCTTGATGCCGCCGAGGTTGCGCTCGAGCTTGCCGCGCTTGCGCTCGAACATCAGCGCTTCCTTCTTCGTGATCGCGTCGTACGTGCCGTCCTGGCTCATACGCTCGATGTTGCGCAGCTTGTCGACCGACTGGCGCACCGTCGTCCAATTGGTCAGGGTGCCGCCGAGCCAGCGGCTGCACACGAAGAACTGGTTGGCGCGCTCGGCCTCCTGGACCATCACGTCCGCGGCCTGCTTTTTGGTGCCGACGAACAGGACCGGCTTGCCCTCGGCCGCGACGCTGCGGATGAACGCGTACGCCCGGCGGAACATGACCGCGGTCTGCTGCAGGTCGATGATGTGGATGCCGTTGCGGGCGCCGTAGATGTAGGGCCGCATGCGCGGGTTCCAGCGCTCGGTGCGGTGACCGAAGTGGACGCCCGCCTCGAGCAGTTGGCGCACGGTGATGATCCGCTGGCCGTCCGACATGTCGAGCGACTGCTGCAGGTCGCTCTGGGAGACATCTTGAGTGCTCATCTTCTTGGTTCTTTCCTGGCGTTGGGCCGCTGCCCCGATCCTCAGGCCCCGAACACCGCGGCCGCGGTGACGCCACGGGGCCCTCCCGAGGCATGTGTGTTGGTTGGGCGGGCCGTTTAGCACGCACCCCGGCCGCCGGGCAAGGCGCCGCCGGCACCGCCTGGCGGCGTCCTCACCCCCCGTAAACGCACTCGCTTTCACCGACGAAAGCCCTCGGGCTGCCCCGGGCCGCGCGCCCGAACGCGTGAGCCTGCTCGTCTCGCTCCGCGACTCCGCCGGCCTCGCGTCCCGGTCAAACCCGCGAGGCGCCGCTGTCCGCGTCTCACGCGATCGGACGGCCCTGTCCCTGCTCTCCGCGCCAATCGCGCTGATCGCGCGGCCCCCCCTGTGATATGAGCGCCTTGTCGATGTCTCGTCGTCCGCTCCTCGCCCTCGCGTTCGCTCTCGGCGCCCTCGGCGGTTGCTTCCTCACCCCGAACCCCCCGCCGTCGTTCCGCTACACCTGCAAGGCCGACAGCGACTGCCGCGTGCTCACCTGCCGCGGCGACCTGGTGGCGATCCCGGACGCCGACGCCGCCGGCCTGACGCTGGCCGAGAACTGCGACGAGGTGCTCGAGGCCGACAAGAGCAAGTTCTACGAGGCCCGCCAGGCCTGCCTCGACGGGCTGTGCGAGTTCCCGTGCGAGCTCAGCACCGACGTCTGCCCGGCCGGGAAGGGCTATAACCTCTGCTTCAACGGCATCTGCGCGACCGCCTGCGGCTTCGACGACGAGCGCTTCCCCGACCCCGACGCGACCTGCTCGGGCAAGCTGCAGTGCGTGCAGTTCGGCGACGACATCGAGCTGGCGCTGGTCGAGGACCTCCTCGGCGGGGCCGGCGGTGGCGGCGGTGGCGGCGGCGGCGGCGGCTTCCCGGGCGCTGGCCAGTCTCAGGGCAGCACCAGCATCGAGGACCTCATCGGCACCGGCGTGTGCGGGATCCGCTGCGACGCCGAGGGCGCGCGCGCCTGTCCTCCGGGACAGTACTGCAGCGGCGCGATGTGCCTGCCCGACTGCGCCCACGAGGGCGCCACCCCGTGCGCCGACTCGGCCCAGTGCTTCGCCTTCGGCGGGTTCTCGACCTGCATCGTCAAGTGCGACCCGGCCGGCGAGAACACCTGCGAGAAGGGCGAGGTCTGCGTCCAGGGCCTCGGCCTGTGCCTGCCGACCTGCCTGGGCGAGGACGCGACGACCTGCCCCGACGGCTACACGTGCAGCGAGGAGCTGGCGATCTGCGTCCCCGAAGAGCTGCCGACCAGCGACACCGACGCGACCACCGACGTCAGCGACACGGAAGCTCCCACCAGCGAAACCGAGACCAGCGGATGACCTACCGACCGCTCCACCGCCCCGCGGGCCCCGACGTCCCTCGCCGACTCCTGGTCGCCGCCCTGGCGCTCGGCACCGCCTGCGCCACGACCACGGCCGACCTGCCGCAGCCCGACCGCCGGCTGGCCGCGATCGGCAACGTCGGCACGCGCTCGAACTTCGAGATCCGCACGCTCTACGCCGCGCAGGACCCGACCCCCCCGGCGGACGATCGCTCGAGCAGGCGCCGCCGCCCGGTCACGCCGATCCTGTTCTACCTCGGCATCTCGATGGCCGTGGCCGCCGGCGTCGGCACGATCGCCACCAGCTTCGCCTCGTACGGCCTGCGCCGCAAGCTCGACGACAACTACTTCCAGGACGGCTTCGGCTACGACGACTACGACCGCACCGTCGAGACCGGCAACCGCCTCAGCAAGGCGAGCTGGGGCCTCGGCTTCACCGCGGTCGCCTTCGCGGCGATGGCCCTGATCTCCTACAGCGTCGACTGGGCCCGCTGCGGCCCGCTCGCGCCCAAGCGCCGCCGCGACACCGCCCCGCGCGGCCGCTGCGAGGAGTACCACCCCGACCACAAGAGCCCCGACGGACCGGTGGTCGTCTCCGCCTCCCAGCCCGCGCCCGCCGGCCCCGGCCTCAGCCCGACGCCCGCCGCCGCCCCCCAGAGCCCCGCCCCGGCGGCCCCCGCGGCCGAGGGCCCCGCCCCCGCGGCGCCCGGCAACTAGCCCCGCGGCCATGTCCTCCGAGCCATCTGGCCCCAAGGACATGTTTGAGAAGCCGACGCCGGCCGCGCGCCCGGGCATGTCCCCCGGGACGGCGACTGCGGTTTCGGACATGTCTTCGGGGACATCCGACTCGCCTGCCGCCGCACGGGCGTCCGCTCGCTCCCCCGCGCACTCCGGGCCAGCTTCGCTCGGCGCATCGGACATGTCCTCCGCGCCATCCACTGCCCGGCCACCGGGCGAGCCCGCCTCCGCGGCCGCCCGCCCCGGCTCTTCCGACATGTCCTCCGCGCCATCCGGCTCTCGGCTACCGGGCGAGCCCGCCTCCGCGGCCGCCCGCCCCGGCTCTTCCGACATGTCCTCCGCGCCATCCGGCGCGCTGCCGCCTGCCGAGTCCGCCTCCGCGGCCTTTCGCCCCGACTCTTCGGACATGTCCTCCGCGCCATCCGGTGCCCGGCCACCGGGCGAGCCCGCCTCCGCGGCCACCCGACCTGTCTCTTCGGACACGTCCTCCGCGCCATCCGGCGGTCTGCCTGCCGAGCCCGCCGCCTCCGTGGTCCCCCACCATGATCCTTCAAACATGTCCCCCGGGCCATCGGACTCGCTCGGCAACCTCTCGCCGCGGCTCGCGCTCGTCGGCGTGCTCGCGCTGATCGCCCTCGTCCACCTGCCGCTGCTCGGCTACCAGTTCGTCTACGACGACGGCTGGACCCTGGTCGCCAACGGCTTCCTCCGCGTGCCGACCGACCTCGGGCTCTTGTTCTCGGCCGAGGCCGTGGCGCGCCACGTCCCCGACGCCTTCCGCCCCGGCCTCGTCGTGTTCGACATGCTCGGCTACCACCTGCTGGGGCTGTCGTCCGGCCTGCACCACGCCCTGTCGATCGCCCTGCACCTGGGCGTCTGCGCCGTGCTGGTCCGCTGGCTGCGCGCCCTCGGCGCCCCCTTCGACCTGGCCCTCGGGACAGCCGGCCTGTTCGGCCTGCTGGCGATCCACGCCGAGGCGGTCGCCGTCGTCTCCTACCGCGAGGACCTGCTGGCCGCCCTGCTCGGCCTCGCCGCCGCCCTCGCCGCCTCGCGCGGCCGCCTCGCCGCCGCGGCCTTCCTGTCCCTCGGGGCGTGTTCGATGAAGCTCAGCGCCGGCGCGATCCCGGCGCTGTGGCTGCTCGCCGAGGGCCTCTCGCCGTGGCGCCCGCGGCCCCCGCCCGCGCGCCTGGTCCGCGGCGCCCTCGCGCTCGGCCTCGGCGTCGCCGCCGTCCTCGTCTACACCGTCGCCCTCTACGGCGCCCTCGACCCGTACGGCGCCGACAACCTGCGGGTCTACAGCCACCGCGTCGGTCTCGGCCCCGTGCTCGCCGCCTCGCTGCCGATCCACCTCGGCTACTTGCAGCAGATGCTGGTCCCGATCGGCCTCTCGCCCGAGTACACCGATCGCGCCGCCGACCTCCGCGACCCCGCCGTCGTGCTCGCCGGCGCCGCCCTGCTCGCGCTCGCCGGCTACGGCCTCGGCTGCGCCCGCCGGCGCCCGCTGGTCGCCCTGGCGATCCTCGGCGCCTTCGCCCTCGCCCTGCCGACCAGCAACCTGTTCCCGATGCCCAACATGCGGGCCGACCGCTTCATGTACCTGCCGAGCGTCCCGGTCTGCCTCGGCCTGGCCGCGCTCCTGCTCGCCGCCGGACGCTGGCTCTCGCGACATGTCCCCGAGGACATGAAGCTCGTCGCCCGCGTCGCCCCGCTGGCCGCCGTCGTGGTCGTCCAGGGCTCGGTGCGCGTGGCCACGGCCGCGGTCTACCGCGACAACTCGCACCTGTGGGGGGTGGCCCGTGAGCGCGCCCCCGACTCGGCCCGCGCCCACGCGGTGCTCGGCGAGTTGGTCGTCCGCAACGTCCCGGCCGACGCTCCGCGCGAGGACAAGGCCCTCGCGTTCGCCCGCGCCGAGGCCCACTGCCGCAACGCCGAGCGCCACGACCCCCGCTACGAGCTGCCGCAGCTGTGCTTCGCCCGTCTGGCCGCGGCCCGCGAGGACTGGGCGACCGCCTATCGCCGCTATCAGGCGGCCCTCGCCGTCAGCCCCGATCGCAACGCGGGGATCTTCGCCGGCCTCGCCGAGGTGAGCCTCGACCTGCCTGCGACGTCCGAGACGACACGCACGGACCTGGCCCGCCGTCACCTCGCCGAGGGCCTGGCGAGCTACCCGTACAGCCCGGAGCTGCACGCGACGGCCGGGCGGATCTTCCATCGCCTCGCCGACCCCGAGCAGGCCCGGTTCCACTACCGCCGCTCCCTCGACCTCGCCCCCGAGCGGCCCGAAGCCCTGCTCGCGAACATCGAGCTCCTCCTCGACCTCGGACGTCCGGCCGATGCCACCGAGCTCCTGCTCCGTGAAAAAACCGCCTGGCTCGCCGCCGATCCCGGCGATCGGACCGCGCTTGTCGCGCGGCACCGCGACGCCTTGCGGCTGTTCGAACCTTCCCTGATACTCTCAGCCGACCCCGTCGGAGTCTTCGCCCATGAGCCGTAAGTTCTTCTCCTTCCTGCTCCTCACGGCCCTCATGATCGCCGCCGGCAGCATGGCCTGTCTGCAGACCGTCGAAGAGTTCGACAAGCAAGACGAGACCGACGGCGCCACCTAGCCGCTCCGCCCCTCGCAAACCCACCTGACGCTCGGGACAGGTCGCCCCTTCCGCGACCCCCGAGCGTCGAGTCTTTTAATAAGTAATTGGGGGTCGTCGGCACGCGAGGTCGCGCCCTGCCCGGCTTCGCCTCAGCGTTTCTGACGAGGCCGCGACTTGCGCGGCCCCGCGAGTCTCGAGGCTCGAGGCCGTGACCTCCTGTCCGGACGGCGGACGAGACTCACGCGATCGAGGATCGAGCTCCCTGGGCGAGCCATGGATCCGACCGGGCTGGGCCGCAACAGGTCCGTCGCCAGCGAGCGCGGCTGGCACCTTGGATCGCGGCCGGTGCCGCGACAGACAGGACACGGGATGATGACGGGGTGACGCCCCTCTCCGCATTGCCGGAGGCTACGGAGGTCGCTGGGAGCGCCGCGTCCGCTCACCACCCGTGGGCGGCGAACAGCCCCGGGCCCTGGACCGAGACCACCTCCCGGCGCTGCTCGTCGCGGTGGCAGTGGGCAGCGCAGCCGCAGGCGTCGAGGCGCATCCCGTGGCGCTCGGCCAGGCCCTTGAGGCCCTCGACCAAAGCGCCGGTGGCCTGGGCCGTCAGGCGCCAGCCGGTGCTGGTGGGGGCGGCGTCGCGGCTCTGGGCGGCCGGGGGCACGCCGTAGCGGCGCAGCACCGAGGTCATCGTGTCGGCGTCGAGCACCGCGGACAGCGCCTGGATCCGGGCCGGAGTGAGGCGGCCGGGCACGAAGTGGAGGTCGCGCAGCTCGGCCGCGGCGATGTGGCGGAGCAGCGGCTCGAAGTCGGGCCCGAACGGGCGGTCGTGGAGCCCCGCGAGCAGCGGCCCCAGGTGGACCGAGACCGGCACCCCGAGGCGGCGGAGGTACTGGGCCTGGAGCAACAGCGCCGGCGCAGCTTCCGCCTCGGCGCCCAGGAGAGCCCGCTGGATCTCCACCTTCTGGTGCGCGATCTCGTACGCCACCGAAGCCTGGCAGTCCTTCGCCCGCAGGACCAGGGAGCGGGCCAGGGTGGCCGGGCTGCGGAGGATCACCCGGCGGCCGTGGGCCGTCAGCCAGCGCAGCGCCGGCTCGGCCCAGCTCGCGTCCTCGCGCCGGGCCAGGCGCAGGGTCACCACCGTGACGCGCTCGCCCCGCGCCTCGAACTCGGCGAGCAGACCGGCCAGAGCCAGCTCCGGCGAGGCCGAGGGCACCGGGGCGCCTGCCCGGCTGCCGAGGATCACGTGCAGGCCGGTGCAGGACGACAGGACTTGCAGGGTGGTGAATCCGGAACTCATGGTCAGCTTGCTCGCCTGTTCAGTAAAGTGCGCCTGGCGAGCAGTGGGGTCAATGCAGCGCGTGATCTGGTTCAGATCAAGCGCGCGGCCGCGGGCGCAGCTCCGACCCAGGAATTCCCTGATCTGCGCGCGAAATTGGCCCCAGCGATGGCGCCGATGGGCACACTTTCGAGCAGCACTGGCCGGTCCCTCTCCTGCCGGGAGGCGGCTGCCGGCAGCATTTCGGACGCTCCCTCTCAGCGGGTCGCCGCCGCCATCGGCCTCACGGAAGTCGCCGCCGATCACGACTGCGGCACCTCACGGAGCGGACAGCTGCCGGGAAACCTGTCCTTTCGGGCAGCTTCAGTCGTGCCCCCGCGAGCCGCGCTGAGGCTGCCATCGACGAGGTCGAGCGCTGACGAGCGGAACCTCGGCGCCACGGCCGAGCGCTTCCTTGCGACCGTGAGCAGAACGGCCGCGGCTCCAGCCGGGCGCGATTCAGCGGCCGAAGCCCCGAGGCTGACGCGAGCTCGTCGGATCGGCCGACGCAAGTCCCATGAGCTCGTGTCCCGCGTCCGGCGCCCCGAGGACTGACGCGAGTTCGCCGGATCTGCTGACGCAAGTCCCATGAGCTCGTGTCCCGCGTCCGGCGCCCTCGAGGATTGACGCGAGTTCGTCGGTCGCCTCGTCGCCGAGACTCGCGGGTCTGCGGGCGCGAGTCCCATGAGCTCGTGTCCCGCGTCCGGCGCACTCGAGGATTGACGCGAGTTCGTCGGTCGCCTCGTCGCCGAGACTCGCGGGTCTGCGGGCGCGAGTCCCATGAGCTCGTGTCCCGCGTCCGGCGCACTCGAGGACTGACGCAAGTTCGCCCGTCCGCGTCGTCGTCGGATCTCGAGGACTCCCCGGCGAGAGTCCCATGAGTACGTGTCCCGTGTCCCATGGGACACCATCCCGCGCCGCGAGCGAAGAGCGAGTGGAATCAAGGCGATCGGCGCGGCGTGGCGCTTGCTCTGCCGTCCCACGCCCCCGGAGCCTGCGATGTTTCACCTGTTCACCGCCCTCATTCCCTTTTCGTTGTTGTTCGCCGTCGATGTGGATCCCGAGCTCGGGCAATTTACGATCCGCCCCGTCCCTCGCGTGCCCGGCTCGAGCGCGCTCGCCGGCGGCGAGCCGGAGCCGTCGTCCGCGTGGGACAAGCCGCCGCACCGTCACACCGTCTATCTCAACTTCGACGGCGCCCTGCTCAAGTCGGGCCCCAACGCGGGGGTGAACGCCGCCGAAGGGGCGGTGCAGTGCCAGGTCGGCGAGCTCGAGTACCCGGCCTTCAGCGGCACCGAGGAGGAGCGGCTGGCGATCGTCGAGGTGTTCGAGACGGCCGTGGCGCCCTTCGGGATCCGCGTCGTCCACGAGCAGCGGCCGCCGAAGCACCTGCCGTACAGCCAGGTCATGTTCGGCGGCCTGCCGTCCCTGCTCGATGCGCCGGGCGGCAGCAGCGTCGCGTGCTCGACCGACTGCGGCGACGCGCAGTGGCGCGAGACCGGCTTCGTGTTCACCGACGCGTATCCCGGCATGGCGCTGCTGCTCGGTCAGGCGGCGCTCAAGGTCGCAGGTCACGCCTGGGGGCTCGACATGCTCGCGGACTACGAATTCATCATGAACGGCCTGGTCTCCGAGCAGCCCCGCGCGTGGAGCGACCAGTGCGTCGAGAGCGATGATTCGTTCGGCAAGCCGTATTGCGCCCACGTCCACGACGAGTTCTGCGGCGAGGGCTCCGGGATGCAGAACGACACCGCCGAGCTCCTGGCCATGTTCGGCCCGAACTCCGTCGACGACGTCCCGCCCACCGTCCACCTGCTCTCGCCGCTCGACGGCGCCGTCCTCGCCCCGGGCCAGGAGTTCACCGTCGAGGCCGAGGTCACCGACAACTTCGACGGCGCCGGCTGGCGCCTGATGATCCCCGAGGCCGGCCAGGAGCTCCCCGCCTACAAGCGCGAGACCGAGTGGGTCCTCACCCCGCCGAAAGGCAAGTACACCATCCGCGTCGAGGCCCTCGACCACGACGGCAACGTCGGCTACGACGAGGCCACCATCTACGTCGGCGTCGAGCCGGACGGCGAGACCACCGGGGACACGCCCGACACCTCCACGACGGGCGGAGACACGGGCGACACGACCGGCGACACGACCGGCGAGCCGACCGGCGACCCCGACCCGACCACCGGCGCGCCCACCTCGACCACCGGCGGCTCGGGCACGACCAGCGACGGCGACGGCGACGGCCTCCCCGAGGCCCCGGATTCGCAGGAAGGTTGCGCCTGCAACGGCAGCCAGGGCGCCGGCCACGGCTCGCTCGGCATGCTCCTCCTGTTGTCGCTGGCCCACCGCGGGCGCCGCAGTCGACGCTCGTGACATGTCCCTGAGGACATACCGCGAGCCCTCGCGCCGTCCTGCTCGCGCCCGGCATGCTCCTCCTTGTGTCGCTGCCCCCCCGGGGGCGACCAGCTCGCCGGGAGCAGTCGGAGACCGGGACGACGCTCGCATTTCAACATGTCCCTGAGGACATATCGAGCTCCGACCCTTCGAGCCGCGCGACGAACCCGCCTGTCCCGCGAATGCGCGGGCCCGCCGAACCCGCTCCCGCCGGGGATCCTCCCCCCTGCGCGCGTCCCATGAGTACGTGTCCCGTGTCCCATGGGACACCGCGCCGCGCCGCCGGCGAAGATCGAGTGGAATCAAGCCGATCGGTGGGGCGTGGCGCTTGCTCTGCCTCCACACACACCCCGGAGACTGCAATGTTTGCTCATCTGTTCACCACCCTCAGCACGTTGTCGTTGTTGTTCGCCGCCGATGCGGATTCCGAACTCGGACAATTCGCGATCCGCCCCATCCCTCCCGAGCACGGCTCGAGCGCGCTGACCGGCATCGAGCCGGAGCCGCACGCCGCGTGGGACAAGCCGCCCCACCGTCACACCGTCTATCTCAACTTCGACGGCGCCCAGCTCAAGTCGGCCGCCAAAGTCGGCGTCAATGCGGCGGAGGGGACGGCGGGGTGCGTCACCGGTCAGCTCGAGTACCCGGCCTTCAGCGGCACCGACGAGGAGCGGCTGGCGATCGTCGAGATCTTCAAGACAGGCGTGGCGCCGTTCGGGATCCGCGTCGTCCACGAGCAGCGGCCGCCGAAGCACTTGCCCTACAGCCAGATCATGATCGGCGGGAAGGGGGAGCTGCTCGACGCCGAACCGAGCAGCATCTTCACGTGCGCGACCGATTGCGGCGACAGCTGGTGGCGCGAGACCGGCTTCGTGTTCGCCGACAGCTACCCCGGCGAGATCCAGGTGCTCGGCGACGCGGCGCTCAAAGTCGCCGGCCACCACTGGGGGCTCGACGGGCTCGCGGGTTTCAATTACATCATGAACAGCTTCATCTCGGGCCTCCCGCGCACATGGAGCGACCGATGCGTGATGACCGAGACCAGCCAGCCGATGTGCGCCTCGGTCCACGACGAGTTCTGCGGCGAGGGCTCCAAGATGCAGAACGACACCGCCGAGCTCCTGGCCATGTTCGGCCCGAACTCCGTCGACGACGTCCCGCCCACCGTCCACCTGCTCTCGCCGCTCGACGGCGCCGTCCTCGCCCCGGGCCAGGAGTTCACCGTCGAGGCCGAGGTCACCGACAACTTCGACGGCGCCGGCTGGCGCCTGATGATCCCCGAGGCCGGTCAGGAGCTCCCCGCCTACAAGCGCGAGACCGAGTGGGTCCTCACCCCGCCCAAGGGCAAGTACACCATCCGCGTCGAGGCCCTCGACCACGACGGCAACGTCGGCTTCGACGAGGCCACCATCTACGTCGGCGTCGAGCCGGACGGCGAGACCACCGGGGACATGCCCGACACCTCCACGACGGGCGGAGACACGGGCGACACCACCGGCGACACGACCGACGACCCGACCGGCGAGCCGACCGGCGGGTTCGACCCGACCACCGGATCGCCCACCTCGACCACCGGCGGCTCGGGCACGACCAGCGACGGCGACGGCGACGGCCTCCCCGAGGCCCCGGACTCACAGGATGGCTGCGCCTGCAACGGCAGCCAGGGCGCCGGCCACGGCTGGCTCGGCATCCTCCTTTTGGTGTCGCTGGCCCACCGCGGACGCCGCGTTCGACGCTCGTAACATGTCCCTGAAGACATATGAGAGTGCGCGCTGCCAGTCGGGCGGCGGAACTCTGCAGGCCGCGGGTCATTGCGGGCGCACGAGTTGTCCAGGGCGGAGCAAACGGTCGCCTGCGACGCTCGTCTCCGTGACCCCGGAGACCCACGAGTCGACCGCCTCGCCCGCGGCCTCAATCGTCGCCGCGGTCGGGCCGCTCGATCGCGTAGTACTCGATCCAGCGGCTGATCTGCTTGCGGTCGCGGTCGAAGTGCTTGGCCGTGGCGCGGATGCTCCAGTTGTTGGCGATCAGCGCCGCCATCACCTCGTCCCGGCTCGGCCGCTGTCGCAGCAGCCTGTCCTTCAGAGCGGGTTCGGTCGACTGCGCCGGGGCGGCCGCCGAACGCTGGCGCAGCCACGCCGGCAGGTCGAGCGGCGTGATCGGCCGCGCGTGCGCGGCGCTGGCCAGCTCGTGGACGCAGCGCTGCAGCCCGCGCAGGTTCTCGGTCCAGTCGGCGAGCAGCAGCCGCTCCACCGCCTCCGGGGAGAAGTCGAGCGGGCGCACCTCGGCCTGTCCGCGGTGCTCGCCCCAGCCGCGGTGCAGGCGATCGATCCACCCGAGCAGGTCGGACCGGCGGGCGCGCAGCGGCGGCACGTGGATCTCCCACAGCGCCAGGCGGGCGTAGAGGTCGCGGCGGAACCGGCCGCGCTCGACCTCGTCGAACAGCGAGCGGTTGGTCGCCGCGACCAGGCGGACGTCGACCTTGTAGCGCTGCACGCTGCCGACCGGGCTGACCTCGCCGAGCTCGACCGCCCGCAGCAGCTTGGGCTGGAGGTCGAGCGGCAGCTCGCCGAGCTCGTCGAGGAACAGGGTGCCGCCGCTGGCCTCGCGGAACAGCCCGGCGTGCTCGCGCGTGGCCCCGGTGAAGGCCCCGCGCACGTGGCCGAACAGCTCGCTCTCGATCAGCTGCGGGCTGAGCGTCGCGCAGTTGACCGCGATCAGCGGCCCGCGCCGTCCGCTCAGCCGGTGCAGCTCGCCGGCGATCCGCTCCTTGCCGGCCCCGGTCTCGCCCAGCACCAGCACCGGCGACGGGTCGGCGCTCGCGCGCGCGATCGCGGCCCGCAGCGCGCCGACCGCCTGCGACTCGCCGGGGATCTCCCGCCGCGACACCTCGGGCGCGTCGACGGCGGCGGCGTCGAGCCGCTCGTACACCGCCAGCACGTCGCCGATCCGCAGCACCGCGCCGTCCTCGACGTAGCGCGGCAGCGCGGACACCTGCTGCCCCTGCAGCGCCACGCCGTTGCGGCTGCCGAGGTCGGCGACCGCGTGTCGCTCCGCCACCGGGTCCCAGCGGATCACCGCGTGCTGGCGCGACACCGTCGAGTGCATCGCCGAGATCACGCCCTCCGCCGGCGCCTGACGGCCGATGAGCACGTCGGCCTCGCCGAGTGGGTGGATCGCGGCCAGCTCGCGCGGCCACACGAACATCAGCCGGGCCCCGCGCGCCACCGTGCGGGGGTAGTCGCTCCGATCGGTGGAGACCGTCTCGTCGGGCCGCGGCGACGGCTTCACCCCGGTGATTGTGTCCCGGCCGGCGACGCCGCGGCAAGCGGGAAACGCCCGACCGAGAGACCTCACGCTCGCTCGCGGCCCGGACCTGCGGCGACCGCTCGGTGACAAGGACCGGCGCAGCGTGTAGAGAGTGGTCGTTTCGTCTCCGTGATGGATCCGGCCGACGCCTCGTTCGCGCAGACCTCGACCGGCCGGCGCGTCGGCCTCGACGACGCCACCATGGACTTCGACGGCCCCTCGCCCGCCGTGCGCGCGCTGCCGGCCAGGCTCGGTCGCTACCACGTGCTCGAGCGGATCGGCGCCGGCGGCATGGGCGTCGTGCTCGCCGCCTACGACCCCGACCTCGACCGCAAGGTCGCCCTCAAGCTGCTGCGCGACGACTCGTCGCCGTTCGGCTCGCCGGTGCGGCTGCTGCGGGAGGCGCAGGCGCTGGCCCGCCTGTCCCACCCCAACGTCGTCCAGATCTACGACGCCGGCATGGTCGACGGCCAGGTCTTCATCGCCATGGAGTTCGTCCGCGGCCAGGATCTTCGGACATGGCTCAAGGGACAGAAGCGCTCGCCGGCCGAGATCGTGCGGGTGTTCCTCGAAGCGGGTCGTGGGCTCGCCGCGGCGCACGACGCCGGCCTGGTCCACCGCGACATCAAGCCCGACAACCTGCTGGTCGGCGTCGACGGGCGGGTGCGCGTCGCCGACTTCGGCCTCGCGCGCGAGGGCGACTCCTCGATCGAGGACGGCGACCCGGCGCCTCCGCGCGAGGGCCCGCTCGCCCTCTCCCTCACCCGCGCCGGCGCGCTGCTCGGCACGCCGGCCTACATGTCGCCGGAGCAGCACCTGGGCCACACCGTCGACGCGCGCAGCGATCAGTTCAGCTTCTGCGTCGCGCTGTGGGAGGCCCTCTACGGCCGCCGCCCCTTCGTCGGGGAAAACCCGACCACCGCCGCCGAGGCCGTGCTGGGCGGGCAGATCGGCGAGCCCGGCGAGGCCGCCCCGCGCCGGTACGCCGAGGTGCTGCGCCGCGGCCTCGCGCGCCAGCCCGAGGAGCGCTGGCCGAGCATGCACGCCCTCCTGGCGGCGCTGGCCCGCGACCCGCGGCGCGCCCGGCGGACCCGGCTGGGCGCCGTCGCCCTGGTCGCCGCGCTCGGCGCAGCGGCCTTCGCCGCCCTGCTCTCGCGCGACCCCGAGGCCGGCGTGTGCAACGGCGCCGCCGAGGAGCTCGCGGCCGCGTGGGGCCCGGAGCGCCGGTCCGCCGTCGCCGCCGCCCTGGAGGGCGCGCGCGACCCTGACGTGCCCGTGCGCGCCCTCGCCGGCCTCGACCGCTTCGCCGCCACCTGGCAACAGGCCCACCGCGACGCCTGCCTCGACCATCACCGCGGCGAGCAGTCGGCCACCCTGCTCGACGCGCGGATGCGCTGCCTCGCCGGTCGGCGGGCGGCCCTCGCCAGCGCCGCCACGGTCCTCGCCGAGGGCGGCGCCGACCAGGACGCCGCCCAGGTGGTCGCGCGCCTGCCCGCGATCGCCACGTGCAGCGACGTCGAGGCGGTGCTGGCCGCCGCCCCGCCGCCCGACGACCCGGCGCTCGCGCGCGAGGCCGCGCAGATCGACGCGCGCCTCAGCGACGCTCGCGCGCGCCACCACGCCGGCGACCTCGCCACCGCCATGGCGCGCGCACGCGAGGCCGCGGAGGCGGCCCGCAGCGCGGGGCTCGACGGCTCGCGGGCGGAGGCCCTGCTCGTCCTCGGCCAGACGGCGATGACCGCCTACGAGTGGAAAGTCGCGCGCGAGGCCCTCACCGAGGCCGGCCCGCTCGCGCTCGCCGCTCGCCGCGACGAGGTCGCCGCCGAGGCGCTCGCCCGCGCCCTCTACATCGCCGGCGTCCACGACGGCGAGCGCGACGCCGCGCGGGCCGCCCTGCCGATCGCCGAGGCCGTCGCCCGCCGCCTGCCCGAACCGCACGAGGCCCTCGCGCGGCTGTTCAACAACCGCGGCGCGATCGCCCTGGCCGAGCGCGACCGCGAGGCCGCCCACCGCGACTTCGTCCGCGCCCTCGACACCCTACAGCGGGCCCCCGTCGTCGACCCGATCGATCTCGCGCTCTACCGCAACAACACTGCCGTCAGCGACCCCGACCCTGCGGTCCGTAGCGAGACCTTGAGGGCGGCGACGGAGGCGCTCGAGGCCACGCTCGGACCGAACCACCGCCTCGCCCTCGAACTCCGCCTCAGCCAGGCCCACTACGACCCGGACCCCGCCGTCGGCGCGCGTGTCCTCGCGGCGACCTGTCCCCTGCTCGCGACCTACTACCCCGACGAAGCCAGCACCTGCGTCCGCTGCTTCTACACGCAGGGGCAGCACGAGCACCTCCTCGGGCGGCAAGCCGACGCCGCCGCCAGCTTCGCGCGGGCGCTCGCCTGTCCCGAGCGCGGCGCCGTCACGCAGGGCGCCGCGGCCCAATCCGCCTTTTTCCGCTCGAAGGCGGCCGCCTTCCTGGCCCTGCTCGACGAGCGGCCCGCCGACGCGGTCGCCCACGCCGAGAGCGGGCGCGCCAGCGTGTGGCCCTACCGTCACCTGCCGCACGCGGCCGCGGAGCTGCCGGAGTTCGGCCTCGTGCGTGGTCGGGCCCTCGCCGCGCTGGGCCGCGCCGACGAGGCCCGGGCCGTGCTCACCGACGTGGAAGCCGAGCTCGCGCGCACCGTCGACCGCGAGCTGCTCACGCTGCCACGCCTGTTGCTGGCCGCGTCCCGCGACGCCCTCGCGTCGCTGCCCCCTGCGACCGATGCCCATGAGACAGTGTCTCATGGGACTGCCCCTGAGACGGTACGCGCTCCCCCCCTGCGCCCGGGCGTACCTCTTTGAAATCACTGACAGTGTTCCCGGGCGTGTAGCTTGCTCAAGAGAGACGTGTCCGCCGGCGACACGACACGCCGGCGACGCATCACCCCTGCTGCTTGGAGAACCTCGACCATGTTGCCCCGCCTCACGCTGCCCCTCGCCGTCACCGCCGCCCTCGCCTCCGCCTGCGCTCAGCCGGACGACACGATCGCCTATCGAGACACCACCACCGTCGCCTGCGGCACTTGCCCCCCGAACTCGCCGGCCACCAACGACTTCCGCCTCCCCGAGCTCAGCCGCAGCGGCGTGCCCAACGGCGACGATATCTACGTCGTCGGTCTGCGCAACCCCGGCGGCACGCTCTATACATTCGACGCCGTCGCCGACGAGTTCGTCGCCCGGACTGGCAACGGCACCATCGTCGCCAGCGACGACGACCTCGTCGGCTGGGACCTCGTCGTCAGCGACGGCGTCCACACGATCGACATCCACATCCGGGCCCACGACGCCGAGATCGACTCCTGGGCCACCAACGGCGACCCGATCTCGGCCTATGCCCTCGCCTTCGACACCGACGAGATTCCGAGCGAGACCGTCAACCTGTGCCCGGAGTTCCGCGACGAGCCCGACCGCCCCACCGTCACCCTCATCGTCGGCGAGCGCTACGACGACGCGGGCAAGCTCGTGATCGCCAACCAGCCCGACTGGGTCACGCTCGCCTGCGAGGGCGAGGCGGTGTTCAAGATGAAGCTGATGAATTACGGCCCGAACGACGACTTCGCCGGCCTCGGCGCCCCCGCGACCGCCGCCCAGCGGCAGGCGACCATCAAGATGATCACCGCCGATTACTGCGGCACCGGCTACAGCTTCACCGCCCAGGGCACGCTCGTCCACTGGGAGAACCACTCCCGCTACGTCCCCGCGGTCGGGCTCCCCGACGAGGCCAAGTACGAGGCCGTATGGACCGAGGACGGCGCGCTCTGCCTCGGCACCCCGCGCCTCGTCGACCCCGCCGAGGTGGCGCTCGTGTGCGACCTCCCGCCGTGCGACGCCCCCTTGTACCCGGGCGCCGAGTGGTACACGTGGGACGGCGAGTGAACGCCGACGCCGGTGGCCCGCGGGGTCCCGAGCGCCGTAAATCGCATGGGAACCCCGCGGGCCCGTCCCCATCGCATTGGACATAGATCCGTCAAAATCACGGCCGTCATGGCATCCGCGTTCGACTCGCCGTCCCAATAAAGAGGGCACCCGCTCGACGAGGGCATCGACGCGGCGACAGTGCCCCTGGGGCACTGTCCCGTGTCCCGGGGGACAGCTCGTCGATCCCGTCACGACCCCAACTCGTTACACCTTGATCTCGCTGCGATCTCCGCGATCGGGCGCGCCTCGCAGCGTTGGCGAGGCGCTTGCTCTTCCCAGAGCTACCCGCGGCCGACGTGCTGCGGGCCAGCCTCTCATCGGAGATCGCCATGCTCAATACTCATGCATACCTCGTCACCTTCACTGCCGCGCTCGTCTGGCTCTCGCTGCCAGCGGACGCTCGGGCAGATACTTACGGCAACATCACCGTCCCGGGCCCGACCGCCGGGGTGACCCTGGACGGGCGGATCTACGTCCCCGATCCGCTGCCCGCGAACCCGCCCGCCGTGATCATGATGCACGGATGCAGCGGCATGTGGTACAATGACAACCCGGCGAATGGTGCCAGTCGGGAGATCGAGCGCTGGGGCCGCGAGCTCGCCGCCCAGGGTTATGTCGCCATCGCGGTCGACAGCTACGAGGGGCGCCGTCCCACCAGCATGACCTACCTGCAGTACCAGAATCAGTGCTACATGGGCGACCCGGCCCGGGTGAATCCGTATACCACCCGGGTCGCGGACATCGGCGCCGCGCTCGACTACCTGATCGAAGAGTTCGACGTCGACACCGGCGCCATCGGCCTGCTCGGCTGGTCGCAGGGGGCCCAGGCCGTGCTCGTGGCGATGGCAGCCACCTCCAGGGACTCCAGCACCCCCTATACCACCGACCCGCCCTACGCCGCCGCCGTCGCGTTCTACCCCGGCTGCGGCTCCGCGCTCGGCTTCGGCTATAACGACCACACGGACGGCTGGTGGCGGCCCGCCAACCCGCTGCGCCTGAACATGGGCACCGAGGACGACTTCGAGGACGACTGCCAGGCGCGCGTCACCACCGCCCACGACACGTACGGCACCACCCCCGGCAGCGCCGACGAGCTCTTGTGGGTCCAGCTGCCGGGCGCCGGGCACACCTTCGACGAAGCTTGTTACATGCAGGACTGCGGGCCCGTGTTCCCGACCGTCGAATGCATTCAGGATGAGTGGGACAACGTCACCATGAAGAACCAATGCGCGATGCGGGAAGCCGACATCGATTCGCTCGACTTCCTGCTCGCCAGGGTCGTCGGCTGAGACCGCGCGGGCCCCGGCCCGACCGGGGCCCGCGTGCCGCGCTCCGCGCGAACCATCAGACCTGTCCCGAAGTGACTGTCGCCATTGAGCCCGGAGCGACGCCCCCGCCGGCTCGCGCGCCGTGCATCGGCGCCGGCAGCTCGAGGTCGCGGGACGCCTCACGGACGCCGCGCATCGCCAGCTTCATCACGAAGCTGCTGCCGGGCATGTACGGCAGCAGCTTCATGGCGAGTCGGCGCACGCGCACCTGGAACGCGGAATCGGGCGCATAGCCGTCGCCGAGCTTCCACGCGATGTCCTGGTTCCTGCGGACGAACGGCAGCACGCGCTCGTCGTAGCGGCGCAGGGCCGTCGAGACGTCGGCGCTGCGGGCGAGCTCGGCGGCGAGGACGTAGGCGCCGACCAGCGCGAGGCTGGTGCCCTGACCGGTGAGCGGGGACGGGCAGTAGCCGGCGTCGCCGACGAGGGCCACGCGGCCGCGGGAGAGCGTGGGCAGGCGGATCTGGCAGGTGAGGTCGCAGTAGAAGTCGTCGGCGCGCTGCATCGCGGCGATGAGCCGCGGGAACTCCCAGCCGGCGTCGGCGAAGGCCTCGGCGACGAGGCGCCGCTGCGCGGGGACGTCACGGTGGTCGAAGCGGTCGCGGTGCGCAAAGAACACCGCGCACATCAGGTCGCGGTCGCCGTTCGTGCTCTTGATGCTGGCGACCCGGCGCAGACCTGTGAACAACAACTGTTGGCGGTGCAGGCCGAGGTGGTTGGGCGCGGTGAAGATCGCCATCGCGCTGCCCATCGCGCGCAGACACTCGCGCTCGGGCCCGAACGCGAGCGCGCGGACCTGCGAGTGGACCCCGTCGGCCCCGACCACCAGGTCGAAGGTCGCCGCGTCGCCGCCGGCGAAGGTCACGTCGACGCCGCCGTCGTGCTGCCGGAGCGCCGCGACCGAGTCGCCGAAGCGGTAGCGGACCTGCTCGCGCGTCGCCTCGTAGAGGACCCGCGCCAGGTCGCCGCGGAGGATCTCCACGTCCTCGGGGTCGATCACGCCGAAGCCGCGCGGGGTCCGACCGAAGCGACGGCCGCGCTCGTCGACCATCATGTTCTCGAGCGTGTCGGCCTCCAGCGGGCGCAGGGCGTCGCGCAGACCCATGCGCGCGACGACTTCGAGGGCGACGCCGCGGATGTCGACGCAGTAGCCGCCTTCGCGCAGCGCGGGGGCCCGCTCGACGACGGTGACGTCGATGCCGTGACGGTGCAGCCAGAAGGCCAAGGCGGGGCCAGCGATGCTGGCGCCGGTGATGAGGACGTGCATGCGTACGGTGTACGCGCGCCGGGCCGAACCGTCGACAGGAGCGCGCGGGTGTACTAGAACACCGGGAATGAAACAGAACACCTCGGCGGGTCGGATCGCCGATCGGCTGCGCGAGCAGATCCGCCGCGGCGCGCTGCGGCCGGGCGACCGGGTGCCGTCGGCGCGGCAGATCGCCCGCGACGACGGGGTCGCGCTGGCGACGGCGATGAAGGTGCTGACGCAGCTGCAGCGCGAGCGGCTGGTGCGGGTGGTCCCGGGGGTCGGCACCGTGGTGCGGGCGCGGGAGGACGGGCCCGAGCTGTCGCGCGAGCGCATCGTGCGAGCGGCGATCGCCATCGCCGACGACGAGGGACTGGCGGCGCTGTCGATGCGCGCGGTGGCGACGGAGCTCGGGGTGGCGACGATGTCGCTGTACCGCCACGTGCCGGGCAAGGACGAGCTGGTGCTGGCGATGGTCGACGCGGTGATGAACGACTCGCTGGCGACGGCGCGGCCGGCCATGGCGCAGCCGGCCGGCTGGCGCGCCCGGCTCGAGCGGCTGGCCCGGACGCACTGGGAGCTGTACACGCGCCACCCGTGGCTGGCGCCGGCGCTGTCGATGACGCGGCCGCAGCTGTCGGTGAGCGGGATGCAGCACACCGAATGGGGGCTCGCGGCGCTGATCGAGGCCGGCTTCCCGCCGGCGGCGGCGATGCGCACCTGCGTGACGTTCATGGCCCACGTGCGCGGGATGGCGATGAGCGTCGAGTCCGAGCGCGAGGCGGAGCGCGACACCGGGATGAACAGCGAGGAGTGGATGGCCGCGCAGGAGCAGCGGTTCGCCGCGGTGATGCCGCGCTTCCCCATGCTCGCGCGGATCAGCGAGATCGCCGACCTCGACATGAGCCTCGACGCCCTGTTCGAGTGCGGCCTCGCGTGCTTCCTCGCCGGCGTCGAGGTGCAGGTGCGCGCATTCGAGGCGCCGAGTCGCCGCTCGACGTAGCCCGCGCGAAGGATCACGAATATGACCCTTATAACATGTTTTTAAAGACATCTCGTGGGGCGAGCGTCGACGCGCGCTTCACCGACCGACTGGCGCAGGGGCTCAGGCGCGCAGCAACTGCAGGCTCATGACCCCGGACACGTGAAATCAGGCATCTCGTCGCAGAGCATCTGCAGGCTCATGACCCCGGACACATAAAGGGAATCGATGCAGCCGCAGACCTTCTGGCAGCACAGCTCGCCGCTCACCATGAACGAGCTGCAGATGGCCCCCGACATGCAACCCGGGATCTCGGGGCAATCCGCGACGGTCTCGCAGGTCTGGGTGCAGCGCGAGCCCTCCTCCAGGATGACGGCCGGCGACACGTCGCAGTAGCCCTCCTCGCACGCCACGCCCTCGCCGACGTTCGTCTCGCAGTCGAGGTCGCTCTCGCACTGGTACTTCGCGTCGATGACGAGCAGGCAGATCCCGCCGTCGCAGGCCGGCTGGGGGGTGATCGCGGAGTGATTGATAATGGGTGGAAAACCGGCCAGCGCGCAGGCCGAGCCGTAGGCGCCGCTCGGCAGGCTCGTCGTCGTGCCGGTCGGGACGGTGGTGGTGCTCGCGCCCGGATCGTCGTCGGTCGTCGCGGAGGCGGAGCCGCCGCTGGCGCCGGAGGTCGTGACCGTCTCGCCGATGATCTCGGGGGTCAGCGGGCAGCCCGGCACGACCAGCGCGACGGGGAGGAGCAGCGAGCGGGTGATGATGCGTGACATCGGGTGCATCCTTGGTCGACGGGTCCGGAGTTCGCAGGGCGGACGGGGGTGGCGATGCGGGATCTCCGGGCCGTGGCCGATCCGTCAGAAAAAATGCACGGCCAACCCGCCGCCGAGCCGCACCCCGACCGGCGGGACCGTGTAGACCAGCGCCTCGGCGTCGCTGGCCCGGTAGCGGCGGCGCGTGAACGTGACCAGGCCCTCGACCTCGACGCCGAGCGACAGCCACCGCAGCGGCTGCCACCGCACGCCCGGCGCGAGCAGGCCGGCCGCCCACGCGCCGCGGCTGCGGCTGTTCTCCTGCAAGCCCGCGCCCTCGGCCAGCAGCGCGCCGAGCTCGAGGCCGGCGCACAGCTCGAGCGCGAGGGCCCGCAGCACGAGGCGCGGGCAGCCGCGCACGGCCGCGGCGGCGAGCTGCAGCCTCACGCCGATCCCCGGCAGCTCGCTGGCGCGCGCGAGCCCGGGGAACCAGCCGCTGCCGCGGAGGTCGAGCCGGACCCGCCGCCACAGCAGCGAGACGGTGCCGGACAGGCCGGCGACGAAGCGCTTGGTCGGCCCGATCCCGGCGGCCGCCCCGAAGCCGATCGCAAGTCCGGGCCGCCGGCGCGACGGTGCGGCGTCGGACTCCGGGCCCATGCCCATCGTCGGGCCGGCGGGCGCGGGCGTGGGCGCGGGCGCGGGCACCTCCGCGGCGGGGAGCGGCGCGAGATCGACGTCGAGCGCGTCGCGGGGCGGCGGCGCGGCGACGACCTGCGCGGACACGCCGATCGGCGCCGCGGCGACGGCGACGATCACCGCGGTCGCGGCGGCCAGCGCCTCGCAGCGCGGGCTCTGCAGCGTCCGCTCCTGCACGCCGCCGACGTCGCTCACGCGCAGCGCCAGGGTGAAGCCTGCAGCGTCCGCGGTGATCTGCGCCTCGGCCGCGACCGGCTGCGGCGACTCGCCGCCGGTCAGCCGCATGGTGGTCGCCTCGACCTCCTCGCGCGTCGGGCAGCCTTCCACCGCGGGCCAGCGCAGCTCGAGCCACGCCGGCGCGGCCGCGGCCTCGCCCGCGCCGAGCAGCGACGCACACAGCGCGGCGAGCCATGGACATGGTCGAATGGACATGTTCATCAGGACAGGCAACCGCGCCGTCCGCGAGCGTAGCGAGGCCGGCCGGCCCCGACAAGGCGCGCCGGCGCAGCGCACCTCACGTCGACGCGCCCGCCCGCGGCGCTGTTCCGCCCGCGCGGCTCCCCGCGATGGACGAACGACGACGAAGCCGCGCCTCCGGCAGCCGCCTGAGGGCCGCGCCCGGTGGCACCGGCCTCGGGAGCGACGGTGACGCTCCGGCTCTCGCCGAGACCCGCCTCGACGGCGAGCCGCGATGGAGTCGAGGCCCGCGGATGCTCCCCGCGACGCCTCCCTGGGACAGTGTGACGGGTCCCATGAGACAGCCCCGCGGATCGGCGCGGTCGCTGGCAAAAACGGCGCCCTCTCAAAAGAGCGGCCTTCGGCACGCCGATTGCGAGGAGACGGCGAGGCCGAGCATCGCAGCGTGCGCATGCCCGGCCGCTCTACCGAAAGCCCTCTCATGAAAACCTCGATTGCCATCACCCTCACCGCCTCGACTCTCTTTACCCTCGTCACACCCGCGTCCGCCGCGGTCGTCGACTTCGGCTACGAAGCCAGCCGACTGCCCGACATCGACAACGACAAGCTGGCCGAGCTCGCCGTCCTGGTCCCGGACATCGGCTTCAACGACCTGGGGACCGCCAGCATCGCCGCGCTGTCCGGCGACACCGGCGCGCCGCTATGGACCGCCGACATCGGCGATTACCGGCGCATGGAGTTCGTGCCGATGGACCTCCTCCACGACCTCGACGAGGATCACCACAAGGACCTCCTCGTCGCCAACTCCTACACCGACGAGGTGTTCCTGCTGTCGGCCCGCAGCGGCGACGAGCTCGCCGCCTGGTCCTCGCCGGCCGGCGCGCCCACCCGGTTCGGCCACACCATCGCCGCGCTGCACCAGGACCTCGACGACGACGGCGTCCCGGAGTTCGCCGTCGCGGCCACGGGAGCGCCGCACTACGCCGGCTCGGGCGTGGTCTACATCTTCTCCGGCGTGCTCGAGGGCGGCCTCTTGACCACGATCCCCGGGCCGGAGGGGTCAGGGTTCGGCTTTGCGATCGAGCCGACCTACACCGACTACGACGCCGACGGGGTCGACGAGATCCTGGTGTCGGCGATCGGCCAGACCCATGTCGTGGGGGGCCAGATCTATCGCGGCAGCGTGTACATCATCAACCCGGCGACCGGCGCGACGATCGACCGGATCGACAACACCGACGATCAGGACCTCCACGCCAACAACATCCTGTTCGGCTACACGCTCCAGCGCACCGGCGACCTCGACCGCAACGGCGTCGACGACTTCATCGTCGGCGCGCCCAACGTCCAGGGCACATTGGGGACGTCGTCGATCTCGGTGATCTCCGGCGAGACGGGCGACGAGATGTGCCGCTACGACAGCACGATCGACTTCGACGGCTTCGGCAGCGGTCTGGCCGCGAAGTGGCGCTTCGATCCGCTGGCCATCGATCACGGCACCGTCGACGTCGTCGTCGGCGCGCCGGACGAGGACACGTTCGGGCGGGTCTACGCCCTGCGGATCGTCGGCGACCCCGCCGGCACGTGCACCGTCACGCCGACCTTCGACGAGCTCGGCGCGGTCGCGGGCTCCTACGCCGGCAACCGCGTCGCGCTGTACAACCGCAACATCAACATCGCCTACCAGGACGAAGTGGAGTGGCTCAGCCCGAGCAGCCTCCTCCACAGCGGCTTCGTCGTCAGTCAATTCGAGGACTCGGTCCCCGGCGGCGCGATCGGCAGCGTCCGCTACTACGACTCCGACGGAGTGCTCGAGAAGACGTTCGTCTATACGCCCTGAGCGTTCGCAGCGCGGCATGAACCTCGCGCGTGCGGGCCCCCGAGCGCTCGCGGGACCCCGCGGCGAGCGCTCCGCGTGGCACGCGCGGCCGTGCGCCGCGCGCAGCGGGTCCACCGAAGCGGCGCGCTCGCGCGCCGTGGTGACGACGCGGCGCGCCGCTGGTATGGGGACGGCCGCCCCGATGCTCGAAGAGCCGCGAGTCACCCGATTCTGGCCGTTCATGTTCGCCCTGTTCGTCGGGTCGTTCATGTCGGTGCTGAGCTCGAGCACGATCACGCTCGCCATCCCCGAGCTGCAGCGGTACTTCGGCGCCGAGCTCTCGCTGCTGCAGTGGACCTTGACCGGCTTCATGCTCGCCATGGGGACGAGCGCGCCGCTGACCGGCTACCTCGGCGGGCGCTTCAGCTTCAAGCGGCTGTACGTCGCCAGCCTGGTCGGCTTCACCCTCGCGTCCGTGCTGTGCGGCGTGGCCTGGGACGTGCGCTCCCTCGTGGCCTTCCGCTTCCTTCAGGGCGCCTTCAGCGGCGCCATCATGCCGGTGACCATGACGCTGATCTACCAGCTCCTGCCGCGCGAACGGCAGGCGCTGGCAGCCAGCCTCTGGAGCCTCGCGGCCAGCCTGGCGCCCGCGTTCGGGCCGACCTTCGCGGGCTGGCTTATCACCCTCGGCGACTGGCGGTGGTTGTTCTTCATCAACGTCCCGCTCGGCCTCGTCGCCGTGGCCCTCGCCGGGCGGACCATCCCCCTCTACCGCCTGCAGGTCCCGAAGGCCTTCGACCTGCCCGGCCTGCTCACCGTCATCACCGGCACCCTCTCGCTCTTGATCGCCCTCAGCCAGGGGAGGGACTGGGGCTGGACCGATCGCAGCACCGTGTCGCTGTTCTTGCTCGGGACGCTGTCGCTCGTCGCCTTCGTCGTCCGGGAGCTGCGATCGCGCCACCCGCTGCTCGACCTGCGCGTGCTCGCCAACCGCCGCTATCTCGTGACCCTGATCGTCTCGATCATCATCACGATCAGCCTGTACTCGGGCGCCTTCCTCGTGCCGGTGTTCCTGCAGACGATCCAGGGCGTGACCCCGCTCGAGACCGGCCTGATCCTGCTGCCGGCGTCTCTGGCCATGGCGCTCCTGATGCCCGTGGTCGGCCGCATGTACGGCCCGCTCGGGCCGCGCACGCTCATGACGGCCGGCGTCCTGATGATCGCGGGCGGCACCTATGCCCTGAGCCGCTTGACGCCGGAGATCTCCCAGACCTACGTGCTGGCGTGGATGCTGGTGCGCAACGTCGGCATCTCGCTGGCGATGATGCCGGCCGGCAACGCGGGGATGGAGGAGATCTCGCGCGAGCGGACCGGCCACGCGTCTTCGATCAGCAACTGGCTGCGCAACGTGTTCGGGGCGTTCTCGATCGCCGTCTTCACGTCGCTCCTGTCCCTCTTCTCGACGCGAGAGGCAGAGGCGCTGGCGATGCAGGGAATGACGGAGCGCCGCGCCATCGAAACGCTCGCGCTCGTGGCGGGCATCAACGACGTCTACCTGGTGGCCACGCTCGTCGCGCTGGTCGCCGTGCCGCTCAGCCTGGGGGTCCACAAGCTCCGCGCTCCGAGCACGCTGACCGGCGCCCGGCGATGACCCCGTGCGCGACCTCCGCCGCGCGAAGTCGACGCGCCTCGACGGCAACCTCGCGCCCGGCTCGCACGGGTTCGCTCACACCGTCGTCCGCGCGCTTCGACCCGCCGACGACCCTCGATCGGCCGGACCTGCGAAGCACTGCCCGGCCGCGACCTCCACCCGGAGGCCGGAGGCGGCGGCACGAGCGGGGCGTGCGCTCGCCAGCGACCGCACCCGAGGGCGTTCGCGCCTCGGCGACCCTGCGCGATTGCGCATTTGGCGCAGCGAAAACGCAGCCAAACCGTGAAGTTACGCAGGGATGCGGGACCGGGTCGAGGGCGCCCGGTCTCGGTCCTCCCCCGCCCGCGGCCATGCGCGAAAACGCTCAGCATCGGCTTTCCACCATCTCGGGCCCCCGGGTGTGGTAGAGGGGCGCTGCAGCACGCGATGCCCGAAGTGAAGGCAAGCAGCCCCTCTGTCCCGACGCCGCCGCGCCTTCAGGGGGCCATCTCCATTCGGGATGTCGACCCCGACGCGCTCAAGGTCGTCCGCAAGCTGGTGGCCGGCGGCCACGAGGCCTATCTGGTGGGCGGTTGCGTGCGCGACCTGTTCCTCAAGCGGAGGCCGAAGGACTTCGACGTGGCGACCAGCGCCACCCCGGAGACCATCCGCAAGGCGTTCCGCAACTGCCGCATCATCGGCCGCCGCTTCAAGCTCGCGCACGTGTTCTTCGGCCCGAAGATCATCGAGACGAGCACCTTCCGGACCACGCCGATCACCGCCGAGGACGACCCGCTGATCACCCACGACAACGAGTGGGGCACGGTCGAGGACGACGCGCGGCGGCGCGACTTCACCATCAACGGCCTCTTCTACGACACCGACGCCGACGCCATCGTCGACTTCGTCGACGGCCTGGCCGACCTCGAGCGCGGCGTCATCCGCACGATCGGCGACCCGCTGCTGCGCTTCCAGGAGGACCCGGTGCGCATGCTGAGGGCGGTCAAATTCGCCGCCCGGCTCGACTTCACGATCGAGGAGGCCACCTGGAGGGCCCTGCTCGACACCGTCGGGCACATCAGCAAGTGCTCGCGCGCCCGCGTGCTCGAGGAGATCTACAAGCTCCTGCGCGGCGGCGCGGCGCGGCGCAGCTTCGAGCTGCTCCTCGAGTCGCGGCTGATGACGGAGCTCATGCCGAGCTACGTCGACCTCTACCGCAAGCTGAGCCCGCACGGGCTGGCGGGGCCGGCCAGCAAGACCAAGCCCGGCGAGCCGTCGCGGGTGATGTGGAACCTGCTCGAGGCGCTCGACGAGTACACGAGCGCGACCAGCCAGGTCGCCAGCAACGGCGTCCTGCTCGCGGTGCTGTTCGCGCCGCTGCTCGACGAGCAGTGGCACACCGCCAGCCGGCAGGGCCTCGACCGCCTGATCGACGACCTCATGGGCCCGGTCTGCGTCAGCCTCGGCGTGGCCCGGCGCGACCGCGAGCTGGCGCGGCAGATCCTCATGGCCCACCGGCGCATGGTCGAGTCGCTCACCCGCAAGAAGCGGCGGCCCTCGCTGGTCCAGCGGCAGTACTTCCACGACGCCCTGGTCTTCCTCGGTCTCACCGTCAAGGCCCGCGGCGGCGACGGCAGCGAGCTCGGCCACTGGCAGCGCCTCGCCGCCGTCACCCAGCCGCTGCGCGTCGAGTCCGGCGACGACTTCGACAGCGGCCCGCGGCGCAAGCGGCGGCGGCGGCCGCGACACGGCGGGCCCGACGGCCGCCGTCACTCCGCCGAGCCGGGTTCGCCGTGACGAGGCGCGGCAAGGGCCCCCTCGACCCCGAGACCCTGCTGCGACTGGGCACCAGCGAGCACTACGAAGACCCCGAGCTGTACGACTTCGAGTACCGCGACCACCGCCACGACGTCGCCTGGTACCGCGGCCTCGCGCGCGACCGCGGCCCGCGCCAGCGGATCGTCGAGCTCGGCGCCGGCACCGGGCGGATCAGCCTGCCTCTGTGCCACGACGGCCACACCGTCGTCGCCGTCGACCGCATGCCCAGCATGCTCGACCACCTGCGGCGCAAGGCCGAGGGCGCCCCGAGCGACGTCGCCGCCCGCCTCGAACCTGTCCTCGGGGACATCACCGCGCTGCCGCTGCCCGACGCCGGCGCCGACCTCGTGTTCGCCCCCTTCAACGTGCTCATGCACCTCTACTCGTGGGAGGACCTGCTGCGCTGCTTCCGCGAGGCCGCGCGCGTGCTCGTGCCCGGCGGGCGGTTCGCCTTCGACGTCCTCCTGCCCGACCTCGAGTGGCTGACCTGGGACCCCGAGGAGCGCCACAGCGTCACCCACTTCACCCACCCGCGCACCGGCGCGGCCATGGTCTACTCGACCAATCACACCTACGACCCGCACACCCAGGTGTGCCACGTGCGGATCTACTACGACGACGCCCCCAAGCGCCCGCGGGCCTTCAAGCCGCCGCCGGAGCCGGTGCAGGTCGTCCACCTCGCCCACCGCCAGATCTTCCCCGAAGAGCTGCGCCACCTCGTCGCCGCCGCCGGGCTCACGCTCGACAGCCTCGGCGGCAACTTCCGCGGCGCCCGCCTCGCCCCCGGCACCGACTCGCAGTGCGGCCTCTGCACCAAGCCCTCAGGACATGTTTGAAGCGACATGTTCCTTAAAACATCTGCGTCGCCGGCCGGCGCGACGGCCCCCGCGGCCGCGTCTCGGCTGCGGGACCGATCGCTGCCCGACCCGGGGTCACCACCGACGGCCACGTTTCAGTCACGCGTTCGACAACGGTGCTGCCCGCGCGCCCGCTGGGGCCAGGCGCCCGAGCGAGGCCGGGCCGGGTCCCTCTCTCTGTCGCTCCGCGACCTCGCCTGACCTCGCCGTCCGAGCCGCCCGCGCGGGTCACCCCTTCGCCCTGCCGCCCCGGACGGCCACGTCCGAGCGTCGCGCATGACCGCGGTCCGTCGCCTCTCGAACTTGCTCGGCGTCGACGACGCTCCGTTCGCGCGCGAGCATCGGGGGGACGTGGCGATCATCGGCACCGTGTGCACCTCGGGCCGGCTCGACGGCGTCCTGCGCGGCAAGGTCCGCCGCGACGGCGCCGACGCGGCGCGCCGGATCGCCGCCATGCTGCTGGGCTCGCCCTTCGCCGAGGCGGTCCAGGCCGTCGTTCTGCAGGGCATCGCCCTCGCCGGCTTCAACGTCGTCGACCTCGACGCGCTGCACGAGGCGATCGCTCGCCCGATCCTCGTCGTCGCTCGTCGTCCGCCCGACCTCGTGAAGATCCGCGCCGCCCTGGATCGCCTCCCCGGTGGAACCCGCAAGTGGAACCTGATCCAGCGGGCCGGGGCGATGGAGCCGCTGGCCGGCGTATGGGTCCAGCGCAAGGGGCTCGGGGTCGCCGAGGCCGCCCTCTTGCTCGAGCGTGGGCGGGTTCACGGGGCCTTGCCCGAGCCGCTGCGCCTGGCCCACCTGATCGCCGGCGCTTTCGGGCGCGGGTACAGCAAGGGCCGCGCCTGAGGCGGCCCTTGCAGACCTGCCCGAAAAGACAGGTGCAATCATTCACTCCAGCAGCGCACCACGACAGTGCGTGCCCGTAAAATTCCAAGTGCCGCGCATTTCATTCGCCGCTTTTTTCGTACGGGTGGCGATCGCAGGTCGGAGGCCGCCCGAGTCGTTGCAGTGCCCACGTTCCCCGAACAGCGATGCGTGATCGAGGCCCGGCTCGGCGAGTGCCCGAGTCGAGCGTGCGGCCTGACCTTGACGACATGTCTGACGAGTCGAGCCGCGCGGATCCATGCCTCTCGCAGCCGGCCGCGCCGCGGTGCTAGCTTATGTTCGTGCCGCCCAAGGTCATCTTCCTCGACATCGACGGCGTCATGAACAACCTCTGCACGCCATCGGAGCCGGAGCGCCCCGGCCTGGCCGCGTGCCTCGATCCCGACAACGTCGCCGTCCTCAACCAGATCGTACGAGCCACCGGCGCGGTGGTGGTGCTGTCGTCGTCCTGGCGACTGTCGCTGCCGCTCGCCGAGCTGCGGGCCAGCTTCGCCGCGGCCGGCTGCGAGGCCCAGGTCGTGGGCATCACGCCTGACGTCGACGGCCCGCGCCGCGGCCGGGAGATCCGCGCCTGGCTCGACGCGCAGCCCGAGCCACCGACCCGGTACGTCGCCATCGACGATCAATTCGACATGCCCGAGCTGCCGGGTCGCCTCGTCAAGACCTGCCGCTTCCACGGCCTCACCACCCGCGAGCTCCCGCAAGTGCTCGCCCAGCTCGCCGACTGAGGCGAGCGGTCCATCGCTGGACCGCCCGAGGTCGCAACCGCCCCGCAAGGCAGCCGCGTCCGCGTCGAGAACCGCCCCGCGAACCCGGCCAGGGCCGCGTCGAGAACGACCCCGCGAATTCAGCCGCGGCCGCGGCCTCGGCCTCGGCGCCTCTGCTCGGGTCGCCGATGAACAGCGCCCTCGCCGGAGCGGTGCGAAGGCCGGCGGCGTATTCGTCGGCCGCCGCTTCGAGCAGGGCGAAACAGCCACTGTTTTTTAAAGTGCCGGCCTGCTGTGCCTGCCCGGCTGGTCGTCCGCCGCGTCGCGCCCTATTCTCTCGCCGGCATGCTGACGTACCGCGAGGCCGTGCTGGCCGACATCCCCCGCCTGCAGGTGATCCGCGCCGCCGTCCGCGAGAACATCCTGTCGAACCCCGGCCTCGTGACCGTCCCGGACTACGAGGAGCACATCCGCGGCCCCGGCAAGTCGTGGGTGGGCGAGGAGGACGGCCGGGTCCTCGGCTTCTCGTCCGCGCACCCGCAGCCCGGATCGATCTGGGCCCTCTTCGTCGACCCCGCGCACGACCGCCGCGGCCTCGGCCGCGCCCTGCTCGACCGCGCCGTCGCGTGGTTGTGGTCGCACCCCGAGCTCGACGCCATCCAGCTCACCACCGCCGTCGGCACCCGCGCCGACCACGTCTACCGTGCAGCCGGCTGGGCCGACGTCGGCCGCTCGCGCAGCGGCGAAATGATCTTCCGCCTCACCCGCCCGCCGGCCTGAGCCGACCAGCGCTAGCGACGAAGGACATGTTGTCGAGGACATGTCCTTGAAAACATCGCGTATCGAGGCCGTTCGAGCGCTCGCAGGTGCGCCCCGCCGTGACCGCCGGGGAGCGCACCGGCTTCACCTGTTTGAAAGGTCATGTCCTGCGAGACATGCCTCTCGACCGCTCACGCCGGCTTCGGCCCTGGCGCATCGTCGAGCGCATCGAGCAGCGAATCCCACTCCGCGTCGTCCGCGGCCCCGCCCGGCGCCCCCGAGAACGGCGGAGCCTCGCCTCCGAGCGCGGGCGCGACCGCAGGCGGCGCAGCCGACACGACGGGCGGAGCGACGCCGGGCGCCTGCGTCGTTGGCGGAACGAGCCCGCCGCTCGCCAGCACCAGCGGCGCCACCGAGGGCACGACCGGAATCACCGGAGCCGCGGGCACGCTCGGGGCCACCAGCGGCGCCCCCGGCCTCGGCACCAGCAGCGGCGCCACGGAAGCCCCCGCCCCTGCTGCCGGCTTCGGCGTCAGCAACGGAGCTCCCCCTCCCACCGGCGCCCCCGGCGCTGCTCCACCCGTCCCGGGCAGCGCCGGCGACGGCGACGGCGACTTCGGGGCATCGATCGGAGGTGCGCCCGCCCCCGGTACGATCGGCGCGGCGGGAGCAGCAGGGCTCTTCGCCGTGACCGGCGGCGGGCCAGGCGAACGCGGTCCGCCCACCGGCAAGCCGCCGGTTCCCGGCGGCTTCGCCAGCGGCACCGAGAACGCGGGCGGCGGCTTCACCGCGGCTGCCGGCGACGGCCCGGACGTACCCGGCCGCCCGGCCGCGGCGATCGGCCCCGAAGGCGGCGCCGACGAACCACCGAGATCCCCGAACAACGACCCCGCCGGCGGCGCCCCGGCAAAAGGCCGCGGCGCCGGAGCCCCGGCTCCCGCCGCAGGCTCGACCGGCGGAACCGGCGGCTTCACGGCATCGCCGACGACATTCATGCCTGTCTCTTCGACCCTGTCCCGGCGACCAGCCTCGATCGCCGGTCCGGACCGGCCGTCCCCACGCGCAGCCTCGCCGCTGCCGTCCCCGCGGACAGCTTCGCCCGCCTCGGCGACCCGAACCGCCTCGCTCGCCCGCACGCTCTCGGCGACCCGGCCCGCCGTCTCTTCCGCCCCGGAGAGGCCGACAGCCGCGCCTTCCCCTTCGCCGACGGTGCTGTCCCCAAGGACAGCTTCGCTCGCCTTGACGCTCTCCGCGACCCGGACAGCCTCGCCGCCCCTGTCCCCAAGGACAGCCTCCGCGGCTCGCACGGCCTCGCTCGCCTTGACGCCCTCGGCGCCCCTGTCCCCGAGGCCAGCCTGGCCCGCCGTCGCGCTCTCCGCGGCCCGCAAAGCCTCGCCCGCCTTGACGCCCTCGGCGCCCCTGTCCCCGAGGCCAGCCTGGCCCGCCGTCGCGCTCTCCGCGGCCCGCAAAGCCTCGCTCGCCTTGGCCGCACCGGCGCCCCTGTCCCCAAGGCCAGCCTGGCCCGCCGTCGCGCGCTCGGCGGCTCGCAAAGCCTCCCCCGCCTTGGCCGCACCGGCGCCCCTGTCCCCGAGGCCAGCCTGCCCCGCCTTCGCCCCCTCGGGGCCCGTCGTCGGGCGAGCCACCGCCGGCTTCGCCTCGGCATCTGCCCTTCCGGACCTGTCCTTCAAGCCAGCCTGGCCCGCCTCCGTCCGCCCCTGGACCGCGCCCTTCACCTCGGCCTTGCCCACCGGTCGGCCTGCGCCGCGCGCCGGCGTGCTCGTCACCACCCGCTGGGTCGCGCGCCGCTCCGCCTTGGCCGCGCGGCGGGCCGCCCGTCGCTCCTCGCGCCGGACGTTCCGCTTCCCTCGCGGCTTGTCTGCCTCGCGCTCGGCCGTTCGCTCCTCGTCGGCTCCCGCCGGCAGCGCCAGCACCACCCCGCCCGCGGCCGCCGGCGCGCTCCCCGGACCCGCCTCGGCGGACCGCGCCTCGCTCGTCGCCGCGCTCGCGACCGCCGGGCCCTTCGCGCCCGTCGCGACCGCCGGCCCCTTCGCCCCCCGCGCCGCCCCGCTGCTCGCCGGCTTGCCCGCCTGCCCCTTCGGACCTGCCCCTGGCGATATGTCCTTGGAGCCATCCTTGCGCTCGCCCGCCCGCGCCTCGAGCTTGCGCGCCCGCTTCTCGCTCGCCTTCACCGCCGGCCGCAGCAGCCGGCGCGCCCGCTCGACCAGCGCCTGCGCCAGCCTGTCGGGCCTCGCCTCGAGCCCCGCCTCGGCGCCGCGCAGGGCCGACAGCGCCGTCTCCGACGCCCCCGCGCGCTGCTCGAGCAGCGCCCGGGTCGCCAGCACCCGCGGCGTCGCCCCGAGCGCCGCCTGGGCCGCGTCGAGCAGCGCCCGGACCTCGTCGGCCCGCGGCTTTCCGGCCAGCAGCAGCGCCGCGGCCAGGTGCAGCCGATCCCACGGCCCCAGCGCCTGTCGCTTCACCAGCGACTGCAACAGGTCGCGCGCCTGCTCGGGAGCGTCGGCGATCAGCAGCGCGTGCGCCTGCGCCGACACGATCGGGGCCGGCGGATCGCCGATCACCCCGGCCAGCCGCGCCGCCTCCGTCCATGCCTTCGCCGACGCCCGCCCCTCGCCGCGCACCAGATGCAGCCGGCCCTCCTGCGCGGCCGTCCACGCGAACGGCGCGAACCACCGCACCCGCCGTCGCCCGCGCAGCGCGTCGAGCAGCCCCGGCGCCGTGCTCGGCGTCGCCGCCAGCACCGCCCGCTCGAGCGGACCGAGCAGCCCCTGCACGATCACCGGGAACAGCGCGAACCACAGCACCGCCCCCGCGAGCAGCCCCCAGAACACCGGCCCGCGCGGCGCGAAGATCAGCGCCCCGGCGATCGCCGCCATCGGCACGTAGATCCGCGCCGCCGCCGACGCGACCGGCCGCTTCGAGCGGAGCCACAGCGTGGCGGGCAGAGGGGTCCGCACGGGCTCGGGCGGGGCGGCAGAGGTCGAGGCAAGATCGCTCACGGAGGCCAATTCCAGGGCGAACTTGCCCCAACACCCCCGGCGTACGCAAGCGCGCGTCTCCCGTTCGTTTGCGCCATCGCGCCACCACCTCTCGCTTCGGCCCGCTCGGCGCGGACCCCTTGCCAGCACGCCGATGCTCCCTCGCACGCCCAGGCTCCCGCTCCTCCGCTCTCGAAGCGGCCCCGTCGCAGCGCTCGCGCCAGCCCCCACCCGCGAGAACGTGCCCGCGCACGAGTCACGATTCGGCGCTCTCACGGACCCGCGTCATCAGCGACCGCGCGATTGCTGCGAGTCCCACCGCACGTTCGTCGCCGGTGCGTCCGCCGTCTCGTCACGGCGGCGCGCAGATGTTGCGACTCTCGCTCCCGCCGCCCGACGAGCGGCAAACCGCGCCCGGGCCGGCGTGCGTGAAGCAATACGCCATCGGATCGGCGTCGAGGCGCGCATCGTCCTCGCAGCTGACCCAGCAGCGCTTCGTCTGGTCATTCGTCAGCGGCGTGCAGACGTGGCCGATCCCCGGCATGCACTCGCCCTCGACCGCGCAACAATCCTCGTCCGTCTCGCACGTGTGCGTGCAATAGCCGTCCTCGAACTGGGTCTCGCAGAAGACCGTCCCGAGCAGCGCGTGCTCGACCTCGCGATAGCAGTCCGCCGCCTTCGCGCACAGCGCCCCGGTCGGCTGTTGGGCCGGCGGCGGCTCCTCGCAGGCGAGCCCGAGGATCGCCGCGGTCAGCGTGCTCGTCAGCCACCGGAGCCTCGCCCTGCGCATGCAGGCGAAAGGCTAATCCGCCCCGCGGACCCTGCCAGGCCGCATCCGCGGACACTTCTCGTAATCGCGCCAGCCCCCGGACGTCCCCTCGTTTCCCAGCGGACTCATGCGATTCTCCGTCGCCCGGCGGCATGCCGCGCCGCTCCCGCGAATCCCGCGAGCGCCTGAACACCGCCCCGTGCGCGCGCCCCGTGTCGTCTCGATCCCCCGGGCCCTCGCGGTCGGACGCGCGGTACCTTCGCCGCCGTGCAGCCCAAGCCCGGCCTCGCCCTCCTCGCCGCCCTCGCGGCCTGCGGCGACGGCGGCGCGGTCATGACCGAAGAAACAGGTTCGCTGCGGCGAGCCGCGAGGCGAACCCTCCGCGGCTCGCAGTGCCGCGACGACCCCGGCGCGCCTCAGGAGCGCGGCCGCGACGGCCGGAGGCGGGCGATGCAGTGCGTGAGGGCGTCTCGGAGCTTGCCGAACACGGCCACGCGCGTGAGGTCGACGCCGAGCGACACGATCGTCTGGGCGATGGTCGGATGAATGCCGGTGAGGACGCCCTCCGCCCCGAGCAGGCGGATCGCCTGGATCATGCGGATCAGGTGGCTCGCCGTGCCGGTGTCGACGACCTCCACCCCGGTGAGGTCGAGGATCGCGAACCTCGCCCGCGTGCTCGTGACCGCCTGCAGCAGGTTGTCCATGATCTCCGCGGTGCGGACGGTGTCGATGAGGCCGACGATCGGCAGCGCCAGCACGCCGTCCCACACCTCGATGATCGGCGTCGATAGCTCGCGGATCACCTGCTGCTGCCGCTCGATCAGGTCGAGCTTGGCCCGCAGCTCGAGCTCGTTGCGCCGGGTCTCGGTGACGTCGAGCGACACCGTGATGACCGACAGTTCAGGGTCCTGCAGCGGGATGCCCCAGGACAGCCAGTGGACGCCGTACACCTCCGACGGCACCGCCGTCTGCATCTCGCCGTTCATCGCCCTGCGGGTGGACTCGCCCGACTCCGTGCCGCCGAACAGATCGAAGTAGTTTTGACCGACGAATTGATCCGGAGTGAGCCCGACGGTCCGGAGCGCCTTGCCCCGCTGGGACACGAAGATGCCCTGCTTGTCGAGCGAGCACACCACGAGCTCGAGGTTGTCGAGGAGCGCGGCGAGCATCATCGAATCGACGCCGCGCCGGCGGAACTCTCGCTCGCGCGCGGTGATGTCGTGAGCGTGAAGCGTCGCGCCGACGACCCGGCCGTCGGCCTCACGCGTCACCTCCCACCACGCCTCGAGGTACAGCTCGCCGTCGGGCCGGGCGACCCGCAGCACCTCCGGCTCCTCGCTGTCCGCGACGAGGAGCCTCTCCCATGCCTCGGGCTCGTCGACCACCGGGACCAGCTCCCCGAGGGGGCGACCGGCTGCTTCGCCGGCGCTGACCCCGAGCACGCGTTCGGCTCGCCGGTTCCAGCCGATGACCCGAAGAACGTCGTCCACTTCGACCACGACGCGAGGAGCGTTGTTGCTGCGATCGTCCACGCAACGAGGATACCCAGACCCTGAGGTGAAGTACTCGTCCGCGGTTGCGGAAATTTCCGGGTGAACGAACGTGTGCACACGTCACGCACGCCCGGCCGCGAGGGACATGTAGGCCGAACTCCATTTCGCCGTGCATCTGGCCCTTGAGCCAGATCGGCGCGACGGCAGCGGCGCCTGAACCCGACGTCGATCTTCGGAGGTCGAGACGGCGGCACAGGTTCACCGCGCCGAATGGCGGCACTCCCGACTCCTATCCATGATCGATGCACCCACCCGGGCGCGCACGCCCGGGCCTTCCTCGTCGATCCTTCCAGCGGATCGATCGAGGCCGGCGCCGCGGATCGCTCCGCAGGAGGACCCGCGGCGAGCAACGAGCCGCGCGGCGACCCGCGCGGCTCACCGCGTTCACAGCCGCACGAGGCCGGTGCGCAGCATGTACACGAAGCGGCGCCGCTGCTCCTCGGCCAGGAGCGCGTGGATCTTGCCCACGGCCACCTGCACGGCCTTCTGCACGCGTTCGGCCGAGCGCGTGCGTTCAGCGGCGATCTGCGCCGCGGCCGCGTCGTCGAACGTATCGGCGGCCAGCAGGTCGGCGTAGCTGCCGCTGGTGCGGCGGAGGTCGAGCTCGGCCTGGGCGCGCTCGACCTTGAGGCCGTCGAGGATCACCGCCAGCTCGCCGACCTGTCGCTCGTCGAGCCCGAGCTTGTAGGCGAGGAAGCGCAGCGGCCGGCGCACGCCGAACGGACCGCCGCCCCAGAAGAAGCCCTCCGGGCCGCCGCCCTGCTCGCCACCACCACCGCTCTCGTCATGGTCGCCGCAGCGACCTCTACCAAAACCACCACAATGGACGTGCTCGTGCCCGTAATGCCGAGACGAGGCCACCCGGCGCGCGAACCCGCGCCACGCAGAGAACCAGGGATGCATGATTTTCGCTTTCTGCCGGGGCTCTCGCTCCCGGCGCTGTCCGGACCGCGCGGGCGACCTGCCTCGCGCGTCCTCCGAGTATTCGGTCCGGGCCTGCGGCTGTCAACCGGCGCCGCCGCGGAGCGCCGCGAGCGGAGCGCCGGGCCTCCGCACGCGCGGGCGCCGGGCGAGCGCGCGGCCTGCGAATCGCTCACGCCGATCTCAGCCGGGCGCGCCGGGCTTGTACCACTCGAAGTCGTTCGGCCACACGAAATTGTTGAAGGCCACGCTGATGCTGAGGTCGAGCGCGCGGACGTGGTGCCACCAGCCGACCGGCAGGAACAGCGCCTCGCCCGGCAGCAGCACCTCGTCGAAGCCGAACGCGCCCGCGAGCTCGGGGCTCGGCCGCTCCGGGTCGAGCGTGCTGTAGACCCCGCGGGCCGCCGCCAGCAATTGCGGCTGGTCCGGCGGGTACAGGCGGAAGCGTTTGCGCCCGACCACCTGGAAGAACAGGATGTTCGACGTGTCGTGGTGCAGCGACGTCACCGTCCCTGCGGGGCCGAACCACAGCGCCCCGCAGCCGGCGCTGCGCGCCGCGTCGAAGTAGCCCGCCGGCAGCGCGACGTCGTCGAGCAACCCTGCGAGCCCCGGCCGGGCCAGGTTGCGGTTGTTGGCGATCAGGTACAGGTCGTTCGTCTCGCCGGCCATGAGCACGCGATCGACGTAGTCCGCCAGCGTCGTCCGTCGCACGTGCTGCTTGAAGCGGACGTCGGGGTCGTCGTCCGCCGCGCGCCCGATCGACATCTCGATCTCCGCCGACCCGAAGCGCGCGCGCAAGTCCGCCGGGCTCCAGCGCGAGAACGCCGGCCAGCGCGGCACCACGTCGGTGAAGATCACCGGCGTCCCGGTCGCCCAGTAGCGGGCCAAGAACTCCCCCGGCGACGGCAACGCGCGGCGCTCGATCGCCGGCGACGTCGCCCGCAGCGCCCGCCGCAGCCGGTTCACCAGCGCCTCGCGCCGCAGCCCCGCCGTGGCCGCCCGCGCCCCCGCCAGCTCGGGTGACCGCCGCGCCCGCGCCAGCGCCCCGGCGATCGCCGCCTCCGGCACGCCGCGCTCCGCCAGCGCCGCCCGGATCGCCGCCTCCTCGGCCCCGCGCAGCAGGTTCTCCGCCAGCCACGCCCGGTACGCCGGCGTCAGCGACGGCCGCCCGCGCCGGGCCGCCATTTTGACTGCTCTCAAAGTCATGTCCTCGAGACCATGCCCTTCACGACATGCCCCTGGCAGCATGTCCATCCGTACACGTCACGGATCCGGCCGCGGCGCCGGCATCGGCGGGATCGCCGTCGTCCCGTCCTCGGTGGTCGTCCCCGTCGTCTCGCCCCCGGTCGTCTGCGGCGGCGGCATCGGCGGCACCACCGTCGTCCCGGCGGTCTCCTCGGTGGTCGTCCCGCTCGTCTCGTCCCCGGTCGACGTCGGCGGCGGCATCGGCGGCACCGCCGTCGTGCCCGTGCTGGTGGTCGTCGTGCCCGTCGTGCCCTCGGTCGGCGTCGGGGGCACCATCGGCGGGATCAGCGTCGTGCTCGCCGACTCGTCGGCGGTGGTGGGCATCGGCGGGACCGTCGGGTCGTCGGTCGCCGTCGGCCCGGGCATCGGCGACTGCGTCGTCGCGCTGGCCGACTCGCTGGTCTTGTTCTCCTCGCCGCAGCCGGCGGCGCCGAGCGTCACCGCGATCAGCGTCGTGCGCACCAGCGCCGGCCCCGGGGGCAGCGGCGTCAACCTGGGAAGTTTAGGCTCGGTCATTTCCGTCAGCACACGCCGTTCGCCGCGGGCTGTCAAGCCTCGCCGCGGCGGGCCGCGAGCGCCGCCGCGAGCACCATCAATCCGCCGCCGATCCCGAGCCGCAGCAGATCGGCCTGTTCGCCGAAGATCGTCAGCGCCACCAGCACGCCGAGCGGCACCTTGAGGTTATTGGCCACCGCGAGCGCGCCCGCGCCGACCTGCACCGCCCCGCGGTTCCACAGATAAAACCCCACCCCCGTGGCCAGCACCCCGAGGTACGCGAACACCAGCCATTGCGTGCTCGACAACCGCGCCAGCGTCGCCCACCCGCCGCTCATCGTCGTGGCGGCCACCGTCACCGCCACGCCGCCGAGGTACAGCAGCGCGATCACCTCGCGGTCGCGCAGCTCGGTCCGCTCGCGTCGCAATCGCCGGTACGCCGCCTGCCCCCACGCGAAGCACACGCTCGACAGCTGCACGAGCAGAAACCCGAGCCACGCCACCCCCGCGCCCTCGCGGTGCTGGATCACCGCCGCCCCCGCGGCCGCCATCGCCGCCAGCGCGACGTTGACGACGTCGAACCGTCGCGCCTGGGCGTCGCAGATCAGCGCCACGTACAGCGGCGTCAGCACCGTGTACAGCACCACCTCGTGGGCGGCCGCGAACTGGAACGCGGTGATGTAGCCGACGTACATCAGCCCGTACTGCACCGCCCCGATCACCAGCAATCGCGTGATCACGCCCGCCCCGAGCCCGCGCGTGCGCAGCAGCGGCAGGAACAGCGGCAGCGCCAGCACGAGCCGCATCGCCGCGACGAAGTTGGGATCGAGGCCGCCCAGGTGGCGCTTGATCAGCCCGAAGGAGAACGCCCAGAGCAGGGTCGCCGCGAGCAGGGAGCGCATGGCCTGGCCGCCATCCCGCAACTTCCGCCCGCTTGCAAGCCCGGCCCACGCGCGCAATTGCACGCGGCGGCGGGCGCGAGCGCGTGGCAGCATGACGCATGTCCGTCGCGGTCCCCGGCCTCCGCCTCGTCCCCGAGTGGATCTCCGGCGAACACGAGCGCGACATCATCGCCGCCGCCGACGCCCTCCCGTGGGACCACGGCCTGCGCCGCCGCGTCCAGCACCACGGCTACCGCTACGCCTACCGCGGCCGCAAGGTCGACGCCGCCGAGCCGCTCGGGCCGCTGCCGCCGTGGGCCGCCGAGCTGGCGGCGCGGCTGTGCAGGGAAGCGCTCTTCACCTGTCCTCCGGACCAGGTCATCGTCAACGAGTATGTGCCCGGCCAGGGGATCTCCGCCCACATCGACTGCGTCCCCTGCTTCGGCCCCGTGGTCGCCTCGCTCAGCCTCGGCAGCGGCGCGCCGATGGAGCTGTCGGACCCGGCCACGGGCTCGCGGGCCGCGGTCTGGCTGCCGCCGCGCAGCCTCCTGGTCCTCGCCGACGACGCGCGCTACCGCTGGCGCCACGCCATCCCGGCGCGCAAGCGCGACCCCGATCGCGGGCCACGCGGTCGCCGGCTGTCGCTGACCTTCCGCACCGTCCTCCGCGATCGCCGCGGCTGATCGCGGTCCCGAGACCACCTCGCGGGTCCCGCGTTACACTGAACCATCGTGCCTGCCGCGTCCCGGTCGTTCGCCGTCGCAGCCGCCCTCGTCCTCGGCCCCGTCGTCGCCGCCGGTCCGGCCCGCGCCGACAGCCTGCACATCGACGTCCAGTCCAACCCGGAGCGCAACTTCACCCCGGTGCAGGAGCTCTCCTACGAGGCGATCGTCGCCGGCGTCGACGGCTACAAGGTCGACCTGCGCCTGCGCGTCGCCCTGCACAACGCCAGCAAGCGCCGCCAGGACGCCGTCCTCAGCCTCGCCCTGCCCCGCGACGCCGAGCTCGTCGGCCTCGCCGTCGCGCGCGACGGCACGTGGAGCCCCGGCCGGGCCGCCGCCGTCGCCGTCGAGCCGGCCCACCGCGCCTCCGGCACCGTGTTCGCCCGCGCCCTCGCGCCCGCGGTCGCCGGCGACCTGCCCGCGGCCGAGGTCGTCGTCTTCAACCTCGACCCGGAGACGACCATCCAGATCGAGCTGCAGCTCAAGGTTCCGCCGCGCCTGCGCGCCGACCGCTGGGAGCTCGAGCTGCCGGGCCGCGGCGACGACCGCTGGGGCCTCGCCCCCGAGCGCCGCGTCGTCGTCCAGGGCGCCCGCCCCGGCGACGCCCCCCGCTTCTGGCTCGACGACCGCGCCAGCGACGGCGCCGCCTTCTTGCTGTCGCGCCCCGAGGACAGGTCCGTCGTTTCATGGCCTTATAAACATGTCTCAAAGGACAGGAGTATCCTCGACGGTCACCTCGAGCTCCTGCCCGACCCGACCCCGCCCGGCGTGACGGCCAGGAGCGGCCGCTTCCGCGCCTACCTGCGCCTCGGCGCCGCCCCGCCGCCGCGGCCCGACCACGTCGTCGTCGTCCTCGACCGCTCGCGCAGCACCGCGCCCGACCTGCACCGCGACGCCTTCGCCGCGCTCACCGGCCTGTTCGACGAGCTGCCCGCGCAGCTCACCTTCGACGCGATCAGCTTCGCCCGCACCGCGCGGCCGCTGCTGGAAGGCGACGAGTTCCCGAGCGTGCGCGACCGCGGCGCCCGCGACCGCGTCGCCGCCGCCCTCGACGCCGGCGCGCGCGAGCAGGGCACCGACCTCGCCGCCGCCCTCGCCCTCGCCGGCCGCCGGATCGCCGCCCGCGGCGCCCGCCGCCCGCTCGTCGTCGTCATCACCGACGGCATGCTCCCCGCCGGCATCGGCGCGCAGCAGATCGGCCATGTCTTTTCGGACAGCTTGACGAAGTCGACCCGCCCCGAGCTGCTGTTCATCGTCGACGAGCCGATGATGCTGCGCGGCGGGATCACCCCGCAGCACCCGATCGCCGGCGTCGCCACCGCGCTCGGCGCCCGCATCAGCCTCGAATCGCTGGCCCAGCACGCCCGCCGCACCGGCGGCGAGCCGCCCGAGGGCCTCACCGAGGCGCTGCTGGCCGCCCCCGCCGTCCTCTCCGACCTCGAGCTGCAGCTCCCGCGCCGCGCCACCCTCGACGAGCCGGCCCCCGGCGGCCTCGTCGCCGGCAACGTCCTCGTCGTCCGCGGCAGCTACACCGGCGCCCCGCCGACCATCGGCGTGCGCGGCAAGCTGGCCGGCGTGCGCACCAGCCGGACCCTGCGCGCCGTCGCCTCGCGTCCGCCGCCCGCCGCGCTGGTCGCCTCGTTCGGCCTGTCCGACCTCGACCGCGCCGCCGCCGACGGCTTCACCCGCCCGCCGTGGTTCAACCTCAATCAGCAGCGCGTGGCCCGGCTCGGCATCACCTGGGCCGGCCGCGGCAACGGCGACGAGCGCGGCTTCCTCGACGAGAAGATCTTCCGCAACTACCTCGGGATCCGCGTCTTCCCCCGCGCCCGCGCCTGCTTCAACAAGGCCCTCGCGCGCGACCAGCAGCTCGGCGGCAAGGTCGTGTTCGAGATCGAGGTCGGCAAGGGCGAGGTCATGCTGGCGAAGGTCGACACCGCCGGCCTCAACCACCGCGAGCCCGGCTTCGAGGCCTGCCTGCTCGAGGCCGCCTGGGCCCTGGAGATCCCCGCCGGCCGCCTCGACGACCAGATCTACCGCCTCCGCTACCCCGTCGTCTTCAACCCGCCCGCCGGCGGCCGCCCGGCCATGGAAGACGACCCCCTCGGCCCCGGCACCGTCGAGCTCCTCCTCGGCCTGCCGAACCGCTGAAGGCTCGAAGAACATGCCCCACTGGACATCTTCGTCGATACTCGCGGTCCACCGGATCCGTCCACCTCGGTTCGCAGTCCGCTCGGCATGCGCTGCGCTGCTCGCCGGCATCTGCAGCGGGTGCGCCGACGACAGTGAACCCTCCGCGCCACCGACGGCTTCGCGTCGCGTTTCCCGGCCTGTGCAAAATACATCGACAGCGTGAGCTCGTCGGATCTGGAAGCGTGCGCCCAGGAGCTCGCCCCCGCGTGCGAGGCCCTTCGCACCCGCGAAGAGTGCGACGGGTTCATGCGGCTCGACGGCACCTTCGATCCGGCGGGAGTCATCATCCTGTGCTCGTGGGCCGACCATTCCTTCGTCGCCTCGAGCGAGGGCCCGACGTGTAGCGGCGCCGTGTCCTCCCGTTGCCTCCCGGGCCGCTGGCCCGGCTCAGGGGGGCCCAGTTGCGTCGATCTTCAGTGGGACAACTTCCGCGACCTCGGCAGCGGGCAGGTCGCGGTCGCCGACGTCGCCTGCGGCGTGCTGCCCATGGGGCATACGTCCTGCTTCTCGGCCGAGCGCCACGCGGCCTGCGGCTGCCCGCACCCATAATGTTCGACGGCGCGACGGAGAGCAGGCGACGCCTGCAGGCTCCACGCCTGTCGCCTCTCTGGCCGGCCCATCCCTCGCCGTGAGCCCGGCCAGGCGACGAGCCGCTGCACGCACTGGAGCGCGCGTCGCTCCTCCGGTGCGTGGCCTCTCCGCCGTGAGCCGGCTCGGCAGCCCGGAATTCCTCGCCGCCGGCCCCATGGGGCGCCCCGGGGCCGCCCTGCGACCTCGCCCCCGGCACCTCCGCCCGGCCCACGGAACTCCACGACAAAATCGAGGCACGTCGGTTGCTGAGGCCTGCGACCGTCCACTCCCGCCTCGACGATGACGGTCATCGTCGGCGCGCGAAGCAGACGAGATCCGTCGTGAGGATGAAAGAGGAAATCATGAACAAGTTTAATCTACTGGTACTCGGGGCAATGGTGATCGGGCTCTGCAATTGCGGCGACGACGACCCGAACACGAGTGAAACCGCGACACCGCCGCCGAGCCCGTGTGAGCTCGACTTCGCGGACTGCGCGCCGGACATCTACAATTTCTACTGTTGGAATCAAGGTCCGACCAAGAACCATCACGTGATCGGTGGCATGACGATCGAGCCCGAGTTCTATAACGCCTGCGTCTACGTCGACCCGTCGGTCACCTGGGACACAGAAGTCAGGGCCGCGTGCAGCGCCCGCTGCGAGAACTCCGAACCCGGGTTCGTGTGCAATCCGATGAACTTCTCCTCGGTGGAACCTCCCGACAATCGCCAGACGTGCGAGACGGCATCGACGATGAATGCGTCGGTGATCGAACAGACGCTCGGAGCCCCCGCCGCCGCCGCCGCCGAGGACCTTCCGTGCGAACTGGGGGACGACTGCCTCGATTACTTCAGCCTCGCGGCCCAGCAGGCGCTCAGCACGCCGCCGACCTCCACGGTCCGATACACCGCGGACACCTTGCTCGAGACCGTGCCCATGGCGTCGCTCATCATGGTGCAGGGCAACGCCCAGCCCACCCCGGCGACCCAGACGCTGTCCGGAGAGGCCGCGTACACGGCGTACAGCTGCGGATACGACGCTTGTCCGATCTACCTCCCTCAGCTCGATCTGGCGGCCAATGGGGCGTTCTCGGCCACCATCTCGGGGGGGCCCGTCGCTCCGACCGTCACGAAGACGTTCACCGACGTCGAGATCAGCCTCAAGCAGCCGACGATGGGGATCTGGCTGCCGAACTTCGACTACGTGATCTTCCCGCCCGACTCGCTGGTGTTCAACGTGAGCGGCCTCGTGTCGGGCACCGAAGTCGCCGGGGAGAACGGGCGCTACATCGGGGAGCACATCGTCCGCGGCTACGTGTTCGGCACGCTCGACGGCGGGCTGTCGCTCTCGGCCCAGGGCGAGCACTCGCTGATCGACTTCGACCTGTACGCCGAGTTCGCCCCCGAGTGACCGGCAGCGACGCCGGCACGAGGCCCGAGCCGCGACCAGGCCGTCCGCCGCGGGCCGAGAGCCGGCCCGCGCCGGGCACTCGCGCCCTGCGGCGCGGGCTAATTCAAGGTGACCATGTCGACGCACCCGAGGTCCATCGCAACGCGATAGCAGCTCGGAGAATCCGGCCAGGCCGGTTCATCGAACCTCATCCGCAAGCACATCGTGGGGTCCTGCGGCGAGATCCGCACCTCTGCGTACTTTCGCCCGGACTCGGATGGATACGAGCAGCCATGCCATACCTGGTCACGGACTGCTTCGGCGGCGGACCCCTGGGCTTCGGGCTCGGCGAACGCCGCCTCGGGGCCTGCGGACGCGGCGAAGAGGCCGAAGCACGCCGCCTGGATCGGGTGCATGAACGCGTGGATGATCGACATCGGCTCGACTCCTCTATCTTGTGATTTGTCCGGGATCGGCGAGGCCATGCCTGCAGGGACCGACGGCGTGCGAACGATGTATCGCTTGACCGTGCCGTCCAGCGAACGACCACGAAATTGATCGCACCATGACCGGCCGCCCGGTCGAGCCCGGATGCGCGCGCATGATTCGATGCCCTGGGCTGGCCTCGCGCGCCGGATCGACGGTCTGGGCTCGGCGCCGAACCGGCGTCCCTTCAGCCTGCACAGCCCGCCTCGGGGCGACGCGCCATCACTCCCCCGCGCGCACGCCGAGCGCCCGCTCGACGTCGCGGACGCGGATCTCCTGCAGCTCCTGCTCGACGCGGCCGCGCTCCTCGTGGATCGAGTAATCCGTCTCGACCGCCGCCAGCCCCTCGCCGATGCGCTCGATCGTGCGGGCCAGCCCGCCGGGGCCGAAGTACTGCCCGCCCTCCGTCTCGAGCCCGTCCGGCGTCTCGCGCAGCTGCACTGCCAGCGTCCCGAGGCTGTCCGCGGCCGCCAGCGCCACCTCGACCCGACGCCGCTCCTGCGCCTGCTCGGCCCGCTCGATCTTCCCGTCGAGCCGCAGCCACTCCTTGAGCCGCACTTTATAAGCGGCCGACTGCGGCACCTTGTCGATCGCCTCGTGCGCCAGCGACGGGAACCGCCAGTAGGGCTGGTTCTGCGACGGCAGGTAGCGCGCGCTCTCGTGGTGACGGCGGGCCATGAACATCCCGACCAGCAGCGCGTGGTCGAGCAGCAGCGACGCCGCCGTCCCGGGTGCCGTCACCACCGGCCCCGCCTTGGCGAGCCGCGGCTCCCACGCGCGCGCCGGCCCGCGCTCGACCTGCTGCGCGAACTTCGGATCGGTCGAGATCGTCAGCGTCGAGCCGACCAGCGCCACGTGGACCTCGCGCCACGTCGGCACCGTCACCACGTGGCCGCGCGACTTGCCGCGCTTCACCTTCAGCCCGGCCAGGCCGAGCGGCGAGCTCGGGATCTTCGCCATCGTCACCGCGACGAGCGCCGCGGCCGTGACCGGATCTTTGAACCCGAGCGCGAGGTTGAAGCCGAGCTCCGCCTTCCCGCCGCCGCGGGCCAGCGCGTTCACGTCCTTGCTCGTCAGCGCGAAGCTCATTGTCCCGTCGAGCAGCTCGAGCGCCGCCTTCGGGTCGCCGCCGAGGTTGCGCTGCAGCTCCGCGGACAGCCCGTCGACGCTCTTGCCGAGCGTGCGCAGCAGCGAGTCGAGCGCCGCGAGCCCCTCGCCCACCGCGAGCGTCCCGCCGGCGCCGAACAGCACCCGCTCGCTCGCTGCCGTGATCGCCAGCGGCGGCGCCGACCCGGCCGTCACCACGCGCCGCAGCGGCGCCGACTCCGGCACCTGCACGCGCGCCGTCCCGACGATCGCCTCGGGCGCCAGCGACAGCTCCAGCGCGATCGGCCCCAGCGGCCCGAACACCGCGCTCCACAGCTCCTGTTCGCGCCGTCGTCGCTCGCGGAATTGCGTCTCGGACGCGCGCTGCTCGGCCACCACCTGCTCCCACCGCGCGACCTCCTCGGCCGTGCCGCCGTGCTCGCGCAGCCGCTGCAGCTCCTGCTCCGCCCAGCTCGCGACCCCCTGGTCGTCGATGCGGCGGGCCGCCTCGATCTCCGCGCGGATCATCCCGCCGACGTCGATGAACGCGACAAGGTCGCGCGGCGCCGCCGGGCCCATCGCCTCCTGCCACCGCCGCGACGCCGTCAGACCGCGGGCCGGGTCGACGCCGGCCAGCTCGCGGGCGAAGTCGTAGGGCGCGAGGTTCTGGTTGCCGACCATCACCACGAACGCGAAGTCGTCGCGCAGCACCAGTTGATTGCGTGCACCTGGCTCCTGGGCCAGGACGATCCCGCGGTCCTCGTAGACCGACTCGAGCGAGCCGCCGAGCTTCGCGCCCAGCCGATCGACGAAGCTGCGGAAGCGGTCGGGGTCGGTCAGCGAGACGAAGTAGCAGATCGTCTCGCTGCCCGCGTCGAGCAGCGCCACGCCGAGCGGCCGCTCCGGGTCGACTCCGATCTCGGGCCAGCGCGCCGGGTCGAGGAAATTGTGGCCGAACGACTGCTCGAGGTACGCCCCCGCCTGCTCGTAGTACGGGCGGTACCTCTCGAACAGCGCCGCCCCGTCGACCACGCGCAGCAGGTGGCGCACGCTCGCCGCGCTCACCGCCATACCTGTCCTTTCGGGCAGCAGGTCGATCGGCGCCTGCGCCGGCGCCACGACCTGGGGCGGCGCGGCGTTGCGCGACGTCGTCGCTGCGGGCGCCGTCGTCGACGCCGTCGGCGACGCCGTCGCCGTCTCCGGCTTGGGTCGACAGCCGGCGGCGACGAGCCCCGTCGCCAGCACCGCGGACCACAACGGCGAATACGAGCGCATATCCCATCCTAGCACCGGGTCGACGCGCCGGCGTTCGCCCGCGCGCCCCGGTCTCACGGCGACGCCGGCACCCGCTCCCACGCGTCGTACTTGGCCGCCGGCTCGGGCCCTGCGAACACCTGGATCGCCACCAGCGGCTCGGGTCCGTTCTCGAAGCTGACGAGCGCGCCCGGCGGCATGTAGATCGTCGTCCCCGGGCCCACCTCGTGCGATTGGCCGTCGATCATGAACTTGCCCGAGCCGCTGAGGATGTGAATGTACTCCTCGGTCGGGTCGCGGTGCTCGGGCACCTTACCCCCCGGGGCCATCTCGAGCTTGCCGAGGAACGCGTTCTGGCCCCGCGCGAGCGCCCAGATCTGCGCCGCCCCGCCGCCCTTCTGCCGGTGTTCGGCCTGCGCCAGCGACGTCACCGCCGCCGGCAGCGGCGGCGACTTCGGCGGCTCCGGCTTTGCGACCTCCGCGGGCGTCGGCTCGCTCTTCGTCGTCGGCGCGCGGTCGCAGCCCGCGGTCATCGCAATCAGAAAGAGGATCGCCGAGCCGGTGCGTGACATCGCGCCGCAACGTATATCACGACGCGTGCGCCTCGCAACGGCGCACCGAGGTCGAGTCGCTCATGCGGACAGTGCCCGCTCGACGGCCTGCATCACCTCGGGCGCGAGCGGCTCGATCTGCGGCTCGAAGCGGTGCGACACCCGGCCGTCCTTGCCGACCAGGAACTTCGTGAAGTTCCACTTGATCTCGCCGCGCAGCCCTTCGGGCAGCTCCTCGGTCAGGGTGCGATACAGCGGCGACTTGTCGCCCTTGGCCTTGACCTTCTCGAACAGCGGGAAGTTGATCTGAAACCGCGTCGCGCAGAACTGCTGGATCTCCTCCGGCGAGCCCGGCTCCTGCGCGCCGAAGTCGTTGCAGGGGAACCCGAGCACCGAGAAGCCGCGGCCGCGGAAACGCTGGTGCAGCGCCTCGAGCGCGTGGTACTGCGGGGTCAGCCCGCACTGGGAGGCGGTGTTCACGATCAGGAGCACCTGGCCGCGGTAGTCGGCGAGCGAGCGGGGCGCGCCGGCGAGGGTCCGGACTTCGTGGTCGAGCGCGGGGCCTTGCATGGCCGGCACCCTACCACGCCGCCGTCCGCGCGGGGCGGCCTCCTCGCGTGCGCGCGGCCCGACGTGTGGCACGCTCGTGGCCATGTCCGACGTCCCTGCCCGCGTCCACAACCTCGCGGCCGCGCGCGCCCAGTTCGGCGACCTCATCGGCCGACTCCTGCCCGCCTTCGAGCGCGCCGACCCGCTCGCCGACGCGGCCGCGGCCTGGCTCTCCACCTGTCCCGAAGGACATGCCGTCTTCGAGGCCGCGCTGGTCCGGCCCGAGCGCGCCCCCGAGCCCGTCGCTGCCCTGCTCGAGTCGGTCGCCGGCCTGCCGGAGTGGGCCCGGCCGGCCCGGCTCGCGCGCGCCAGTCATTTGTTCTCGCGGGCAGGTGTGGTCGGCGGCTTCGTCCTCGGCCTGCGCTCGCTCGTGCTGGGCTACGCCGCCCCGGCCGGCAACAAGCCGCTGGCCTTCAGCGGTCGCCTGCGCGAGGCCGCCCCGCGCCGGCTCGCCGAGACCGCCCGCTTCGTCACCGCCGTGTGCGAGCCCGGCGGCCTCTTGCCCGGCGGGGAGGGTCGCGCGATCGCCCTGCGCGTGCGCCTCATGCACGCCCAGGTGCGCCGCCTCCTGCTCGCCACCGGCCGCTGGGACCGCGCCGCCTGGGCCGTGCCGATCAACCAGCACGACATGCTCGCCACCGGCCTCCTCTTCAGCCACATCTACCTCGACGGCCTGCGCCTGCTCGGCCTCCAGGTCGGCCCTGAAGAGGCCGACGACTACGTCCACCTGTGGCGCCTGGCCAGCTGGATCCTCGGCGTCGACGGCGAGCTCGTGCCCGATCGCGAGCCGGCCGCGCGGCGCCTGGCCGAGTGCATCTTCCTCACCCAGGGTCCGCCTGACGCCGACTCGCGGGCGCTCACCGCTGCGCTGTTGCAGGCGCCCCTCCAGGCCGCGCGCACGCCCGGCGAGCGTCGCGTCGCCGCTGCCCGCGTGCGCCTCAGCGCCAGCATCTGCCGCCACCTCGTCGGGCACGGCCTCGCCGACGCGCTCGGCGTCCCGTCCGAGCGCCACCCCTTCTCCGTCCCGCTGCTCGCCTCCGTGTTCGGCGGCCTCGACCGGCTGCGCGCCGCCCTCCCGCCGATCGACGCCTCCGCCGTCGCGCTCGGCCGCCGCTACTGGGACCTCGTCGTCGCCGTCGGCATGAACGGCGAGCGCCCGACCTACCCCATGCCCGAACGCCTCGGCCGCCGCCCCACCGCCGCCTGAATCCTCTGACGAAGAACCTGTCCTTTGGGTCATTCACATGACATGACCCAAAGGACACCTCTCCGTCCTCGCGCGCACGTTCCCCGCCCGTCCCCGCGCTTCCCCATGACGACCCCAGCCGAGCTCCCCGACGCCCGCGTCACCGCCGTCAACGCCGCCCCCGTCCGCCCCGAAGGCGGCTACGTCCTCTACTGGATGATCGCCTACCGCCGCACCCGCGGCAATCACAGCCTCGACCGCGCCCTCCGCTGGGCCCGCGAATTGAACAGACCGCTCCTCGTGTTCGAGCCGCTGCGTTGCGACTACCCGTGGGCCTCCGACCGCCTGCACGCCTTCGTCCTCGCCGGCATGCGCGACAACCGGCGCCGCTGCGCCGAGGCCGGCGTCGCCTACTACCCCTACGTCGAGCCGCAGCAGCGGGCCGGCGCCGGCCTGCTCGCCGCCCTGGCCGCGCGGGCGTGCGTGGTCGTCACCGACGACTGGCCGTGCTTCTTCCTCCCGCGCATGGTCGCCGCGGCCGGCGAGCAGCTCGGCGTCCGCCTCGAGAAGGTCGACGGCAACGGCCTCTTGCCGATCCGCGCCGCCGGCCGCGTCTTCCCGACCGCCTTCGCCTTCCGCCGCTACCTCCAATCGACCGTTCTCAAACATATCGACGAGGGCCCGCGCGCCGATCCGATCGCGCGCCTGCGATCGCCCGCGATGCCATCCTTACCGCCCGCCGTCACCCGCCGCTGGCCGGCCGCGATCCCCGACGACCTCTCCTCCTTGCCCATCGATCACACCGTCGCTCCGGCCGGCCGCGGCGGCAGCGTCGCCGCGCACGAGCGCCTCGCTGCCTTCGTCGCCGCCACCCTCCCCGGCTACGAGACCAGCCACAACACCCTCGACGAGCACGGCACCAGCGGCCTCTCGCCTTATTTGCACTTCGGCCACGCCGGCGCCCACGAGGTCTTCGACGCCGTCATGCGCCGGGCCGGCTGGAGCCTGGAGAAGCTCAACAAGAACGCGGGCGGCAAGCGCCACGGCTTTTGGGGGGTTGCCCAGGACACCGAGGCCTTCCTCGACCAGCTCGTCACCTGGCGCGAGCTCGGCTTCAACATGTGCACGTACCGCGACGACTACGCCGAATACGACAGCCTCCCTGGTTGGGCCCGCCAGACCCTCGCCGACCACGCCGACGACCCGCGCCCGCACCTCTACACCGTCGCCCAGCTCGAGCGCGCCGCCACGGCCGACCCGCTGTGGAACGCCGCCCAGAACCAGCTCGTGCGCGACGGCGTGATCACCAACTATTTGCGCATGCTGTGGGGCAAGAAGATCCTCGAGTGGAGCCCCAGCCCGCAAAAGGCCCTGGCCTGCCTGATCCGCCTCAACGACAGGTACGCCCTCGACGGCCGCGACCCCAACTCCTACACCAACATCCTGTGGATCTTCGGCCGCTACGACCGCCCCTGGGGCCCCGAGCGCCCGATCTTCGGCAAGGTCCGCTACATGAGCAGCGACAACACCGCCCGCAAGATGCCGACCCGCGACTACCTCCGCCGCTACGGCAGCTGAGCCGCCGCGACGAACGACTTTTCCATCTTGACGCAGGCCATGGGCCGGCCGCTTCGGAGCGTATGCACTGCCGGCGCGAGCGCGCGGAAGCCGTTCGCCGCGTAGAACGGGACCGCGACCAGCGACGCGTCCACGCGGATCCCCGCGGCTCCGCCCTGCCGGGCGACCGCCTCGGCGGCGGCGAGCAGCGCCGATCCGACCCCGCGCCGACTGGCGTCGCCGCGCACGTACACGGCGATCCGATGCTCCCTGGCCTCGACGCGGTGCCCGGCGAACCCGAGGACCCGCCCCTGACCGTCGACCGCGACGAAGAAGCGCTCCCCGTTCGCCATCGCCCGCAGATAACGCCTCCCGCTGCGCGGCGCACCCCAGTCGGCCACGACCTCGGGCGCGTAGGCCGCGGGGCCCAGCGAGCGGATCGAGGCGACGTGCGCCGCTGCAATGCCGGCCGCGTCCTCGAAGATCGCCGGGCGGATCTGGAACTCGAAGGCGGTCACCGCGGGCGAGTGTACCTCGTCGGCGGCCGGCCGGGGCCGACGAACGACCACCGGGCGCGGCCTCGAGCTGGCCAGGAGGTCGCCCGTGATCGATCGCGGGGGCCGGCGCTGCCCGCGAAGGGCAGCCAGCCCTCACATGTCTTCATGGGCATGTTTCGACAAGCATGTCCCTAGAAACATGTCTGTTCGGTCATTTGCACTCGAGCGCCACCCGCTCGGCCTCGCCGACGATCTCCGGCGGCGCGCCGCTGGTACACACCGTCACGTTCGTCGACCCCCCCTCGACCGTCACCACCGCGCGCTCGGCCGTCAGCCGCGACGCGTTGACGCTGGCCATGTCGGCGGCCGCGATCGCCAGCTCCGGTCCGGCGCCGGCCAGCGCCACGTAGCTCGCGTCGCGGGCGACCACGTTCGCCGCGATCTCCGTCAACTCGGTCGCCTCGACCACGCTCGACAGCTCGGCCTCGATCGCCAGCGCCTCGCGCGCCCCGCTCACGCGGACCACCGCGCGGTCGGTCGCGAACACCCCGACCAGGGCCGGCACCTCCAGCGTCACCGTCGGGATCGCCTTGAGCTCTTGGAGCAGGTTGGGGTTGACCGCGATGGACAACAGCCCGTCCCCGTGGACCTCGGTGAACAGCCGCCCGAGCGCGTTCGCGTCGCCGGTCACGCGCAGCGTCACGTCGGCCTCCGGGTCGAGCTCGGGGCGCACCGTCACCGTCACCTCGAAGTCGTCGAACACCTCGATCTGCGAGAACGGCGGCACCGTGCGCACCGTCTCCGCGGGCCTCCCGTCGCCCTTCAGCTCACAGCCCGCCAGCAGCGCGAGCGTTGCGATCGTCCTGCGCACGGACGGCACCCTAGCGCGTCCCGGCCCTCGCCGGGCGCGCGATGTGTCCGTGCGGAAGCGCCCGCCGCCCGCCACGGCAGGCGTGGACGGCCTCGCCGCGCGCGTGGCAGCATCCTGCGATGGTCTCCGTCTCGCGCGGCTCCCTGCTCCTCACCTCGCTCGTCCTCGTCGCCTGCGGCGACTCGCAAGGCAGCACCGACACCGCCGCCACCGCCGCCGAGTCGACCGGCGAGGCCACCGGCACCAGCGAGGCGAGCGGCAGCGAGACCACCAGCGCCCCGACCACCACCGGGACCGTCCCGACCACCGGCGGCACGACCGAGGGCGCCGAGGACCTGCGGCCCAACTGGCACCAGGACATCGCCCCGCTGGTCACCGCCAGCTGTCAGAGCTGCCACGTGCCCGGCGGGATCGCCCCGTTCGCGCTGACCACCTACGAGGAGGCCAAGCCGTGGGCCGGCGTCATGGCGACCGACGTCGCCCAGGGCCTCATGCCGCCGTGGCACGCGCTCGAGACCGACGTCTGCCAGCCGCCGCTGCCCTACCTGCACGACCCGCGGCTGTCGGATGACCAAAAGGCCATGTTCCAGGACTGGGCCGATCTGGGCGCCCCCGAAGGCGATCCCGCGCTCGCCGCTCCGCTGCCGCCGCCGCCCTCGCTCGACCTCGAGAACCCGACCAAATCGATCACGATGACCACCCCGCTGACCGTCGACAAGGTCGGCAACACCCTCGACTTCTTCCACTGCCTCAGCCTCGACCCCGGCAACGCCGCGCCGGTGTACGTCGACGGGATCCAGGTGCTCGCGGGCAACCCGAAGATCGTGCATCACGTCCTGATCTACGTCGACGCCGGCGCCGACTCGGCGAGCTGGCCCGGCGGCGTCAAGCAGAACTGCGGCGGCGGGGCCGGCATCGGCAACGCGCAATTGATCGGCGGCTGGGTCCCGGGCGGCATGCCGATGGTCGCGCCGGCCGGCGTGTCGACCGAGCTCCCGGCCGGCGCGCGGCTGATCCTCAACGTCCACTACCACGCCACCGGCGGCGGCCCCGAGGAGGACAGCGCCACCGGCCTCGCCCTGCGCTGGAGCGACACCGCGGCCCAGTGGTCGACCTTCTTCACCCTCATCGGCGCCCCCGGCGTCGGCGAGTCGCTCCATGGCCCGCTGATGATCCCCGCCGGCGAGGAGGCCCACGTCGAGGAGTACGAGTACATCGTCCCCGACAACATCCCCGCCCTCGCCGACGTGCGCGTATGGACCGTCCTCAACCACATGCACAAGGTCGGCGTCGACATGCGCGTATGGGTCGAGAACGGCAGCGGCGAGACCTGCCTGCTGCACACCCCGCAGTGGGACTTCAACTGGCAGCGCTCCTATCAATACGACGCCCCGATCACCGAGAGCTTCCGCGTCCGCGCCGGCGACCGCGTCCGCCTGCGCTGCGTCTACAACAACACGATGTCGAACCCCGGCGTCGTCGAGATGCTGGCCGAGGCCGGCCTCGACGCCCCGGTCGACGTCGGCCTCGGCGAGGGCACCCTCGACGAGATGTGCCTGACCGGCGTCGGCGTGGCGATCAAGGGCAGCCTCTGAGCGCTGGCATTTCGCCTCGGAAGGTGCCGCGCGACCTCGCAGCGGGAGCGCCGCGTTCGGCGGTCTCTTCGTCGCCGGCTGGGTTCTCAGCAAGCTCTGGAGCCGCAAATTCGCGCCCGAGTGACCACACGCAAACGCAGGATTTCCCTCACCGGCGCCGGGCCACCCAGTGCCTACTTGATGGGCCGCTTGAGCTGGAGGTCACTGCCGACCTGCTTGAACTCGAACACCAAGCCAGGGGGTCGCTTGGCCGGATCCGGGACTTCCGGCTGATCGGTGTAGTCCAGCGGAAAGTAGCGCTTCTGATAACCCGGTGCAAGACTGTGGTCGAACATGATTTCGGGAGTGCGGGTGATACCGCCGCACCCGTTGGGGACGAAGTGCTTGCGGTGATGGTTCGGATCCAGCCAATACACCTTCCACGGCTGGAGTTCGCTCCACCGCAGGCTGTACGGCATCTTGATTGCGGTAGTGTTGTGGATCGTGAGCACAGCCTCGACACCGACGAGACAGAAGGCTGGCGGATTGCTCTCTGCGTGGTACGCTGCCTCGAGAGCCGCCAGGAACGCTGCGCTATCCTCGACCCGTCCGTACGCCTCCTCCTCAAAAGCGTTGTCCCGGTATACCAGATTCGCCTTCTTGTACTCCTGGAAATAGTAGAAGCCGAACGATTGAAGACTGCCTCCGAACCTCTCGTACTGCTCGGCGTGAACGAGTTCATGAGCCAGGGTAACCAGCCGCTCGAGGGGAGTCCTGTCCTCCCTGGCTGCCTGGATATAGATGTGGTAACCGTAGTTCTGCGCGCCGGCTTCCGTGCCACCGAGTTCGACAACGTAAGGCCCAAAGTCCCAATAGTTGAGCGGATCGGCCCCATAGAAGACGGTGACGCGATCCACGAGATCCCCAAAGAACCTTCGCAGGACGGCTCGCTCGGTGCGTTGAATCGTGTGCTCGGGTCGGTTGGCGTGGCGAGCCCGCATGATGCCTGCCGCCCACGGGTATGCGAACCGTCCGGCCTCGGCCCAGGCCGCCACCGAAAGGTCATTCAGGATCGGAACCGGTGGCAGCGCGATCGGGGGAACATCCAGCTTCGGCATGGTGTACCCCTCTGGTGGCCACTCTGGCGCCCACGCCCTTTCCACGGCGTCTGCGGCCGTATCGAAGGGGGCCGCTTCGCTCGCCGTCGCCGCGGGCGCTGCCTCGCTCCGCGACTCATTACCCGCGAGGACAGTCACTGCTGCAGCAACGATGAAGACCTGGTTCTGTTGACTCACTTCTGCTCTCCCCCCTCATCCGTTCGCTCACGGACACACAAAACCGTGAAGTGTGCTACTCCCGCTGCAAGCACTCTGGGTCCGCTCCATGTGCTAGCGGTCACGAAAAGCTGCAGAAGTTCTGAAACATGCGACCGCTGCGGCCGCCCCGCCCAACTTGGACGACGGTAGCCAAATCTCGCCCGGTAGCCAACGGAGTGTTCAACCGCTTCTCGACTCGACACGGCGCGCCAGCAACTCCCGCAAGCAGGCCTTTCGGTCACCTCGGCGATGACCTGGTCCCAGCTTGGCCCTGAGCCGTTCGATTTCGGCCTCGAACGCCTGTTAACGGCTCGTCTCGGTCCGCTCTGTGGCCGGTGATCGTGCCCGGCGCGTCGGTCGTGGTTCGTGGACGCTCCGCGCGCGCCATGGGCGACCGTTGGGGCATGCGGCCATGGTTCGGCCTCTCCTCACCCTTGGTCTCGCGCTCGCCTGCCAGCCATCCCAGAGCGATACGTCGCCGATCACGACGGCGCCGCCGGACGCAACGATCGCCGCGCACTGTTGAAAAACGAGGTCGCTGAGTACTCGAGGAGTTCGCTCTCAGTCGCGCTTCGCCGGGGCGCGATGAATGAGTCGAGCGGAGGCAAGGGGCGTTGCCAGAGCGTTGCCCAGCCGCTCCGTTGCCAGCCACTAAGGGAGCAAGGTCGGGCAACGGCGGGCGACTCAAACCCTCACCGAACACCGATCTGAGCCAGGAGACGAGGATCCGGAGGATCGGGGTGTGCGCGGGGGGTCCGGGGAAGGGCCGCAGCCGTGAGAGGCCGACCCGCCGTCGCGGGCTTCGATGGCGAATGTCCTCGGGGACAGGTCACGAGCGGGTTCGACGGCCAGGGCTGGCCGCCGAACACCCGCCACTTCACGTCGTTCACGGCGTATCCTCGCGAACATCCTCCGGAATTCGCGGGTGAGCACGCGCGCACCGGCGCCGCTTGCCGGTGCAACCAAGGGGCGGGACCCTCGACACCGATGCCCATGCACCGCCGCGACCTGCTCCGCGCCCTGCCCCTGTTCGCCTGCGCCCCAGCGCTCGCGACGCCATCGCGCGCCGCGGACCGGTTCGACGACGTGCTTGTCGGCTTCGACCACGACGAGCATGCCGACCTGCGCGCCGTCGGCGTTCACCGCGGTCGGCGACGCGTCGCGTTGCGCACCTACAACGGCGCGCGTGCCGACGAGCTGCACGACGTGCGCTCGGCAGGCAAGAGCATCACCTCGCTGCTGGCCGGCGCGGCCTTCGATCGCGGCATGCTGCGCGATCCCGCCGATCCGGTGCAGCGCTACCTCCCAACCTCGCGCGGCAGCGCCTTTGCCGATGTGCCGCTGCGCGATCTGCTCGACATGCGCAGCGGCGTCGACGCCTTCGACGAAGATCCCGCCTCGCCCGGCCACGAAGATCGCATGGATGCCGCACCCGATCCGGTGGCCTTCGCCTGGTCGGTGCCGCGGGCCACGGCGCCGGGCCTGCACTACCGCTACAACTCGCTGGCCGCCTACGTCGCCGGCCTCGTCGTGCAGCAGGCCTGCGGACAGGACCTCGAAGCCTTCGCACGCGACACTTTGTTCGCGCCGCTCGGCATCATGCGCTGGCATTGGGCACGCGACGCGGCCGGAAACGTGAAGGGCCAGGGCAATCTCTCGCTCGACGTGGACGACATGCTACGTATCGGCCGCCTGCTGCTGGACGGCGGCAAACACGGGGGCACGCGCGTGATCGGCCGCGACTGGATCGACCGCACTCTGCAACCCGCCGTCGACATCGGCAACGCCGATCCCTACGCCTCGCACTACGGCCTGTACTGGTACCACGCCACCCACGCTGCGCGCGGCGGGCCGGTGCGCGTGATCTTTGCCTCGGGCAACGGCGGCAACAAGATCTACGTGGTGCCGGCGCTGGACTTGGTGATCGCCATCACGAGCCGCGCCTACGGGCGCGGCTACGGCCAGCGCCGCTCGCAGGCGATCCTGCAGGCCCTGCTCGCGGTGGCGTGACGCCGAGTGCGGCAACCTTCTTCGCTACGCGTTTGGCGTTAGCCGTGGCAGGTCGAGGGGAAGGGGTTGTAGCACTCGTCTCCGCGGGGCCGACCATCCGATCGGACACACGAGGCCGCCATTGCAGGGCAATGGCAGGTCGCTCGTCGGCTCGGTGCCCAATCGCGCATGGGTCCGGCTGCAGCGTCCGAGAGACGCGCCATACCGGAGCTCACCATGCGCGTCGGCCCATTCATCCCCTCGCTCGCCCTCGCATGCTCGCTCGCCGACCCGCTCGATATCGGCGAGCTCGCCGGCTCTGTCCCGCGATGGCAGCAGGAGCGCCAGCTCGCGTACCTGCGCTTCGCGTGCGCTCGACCGCTGGATCCGACGCGGCAGTCGCAGGTGTTGATCCACCTGACTTGCGAGCGGCGGCTCGACGGCTTCGCGCTCGCGCCGGGCAGCGTCCCCGACGACGCGTGGGACGACCGCTTCGCGCGAATGCTGCGACTGCAAGACATGAGCGACCTCAACGCATTGCGCTTCCTGAGCCTCGTCTACGCCCATTCCGGGCATCCGGCGCTCTCGTCGGGGCTGTGGGCGCGGGTCGACGAGGCGCTGCTGTCGTTCAAATACTGGTCGAGCGATCCAACGCCGGAGCGGGTGCTCGACGGCGCGCCGGTGACCGACTCGATGTGGTACTGGAGCGAGAATCACTCGCTGATCTTCCGCACCGCCGAGTATCTGGCCGGACAGCGCTACGCCGAGGAGATCTTCGCCGTCACCGGCCTCACCGGCGAGGAGCACCGCGAGCGCGCGCGGCCCCAGCTGCTGGCGTGGCTCGACTACCGCGCGCGCTGGGGCTTCACGGAGTGGCACTCCGACGTCTACTACGCCCTCGACCTCGAGCCGCTGCTGATGCTGGTCGAGTGGGCCGAGGACGAGGAGGTGAGCGCTCGCGCGGCGATGCTCCTCGACCTGTTGTGGCTCGACGTCGCCCTCCACCTCCATCACGGAAACTCCGGCGGCACGCACGGTCGCTCGTACATCAAGGACAAGGCGGCGGCAGAGCTCAACGACACGTTCGACGGCAGCAAGCTGCTGTTCGACGATACCCGCACGGACTGGGCCGACCCCGCCTCGCAACTCGCGGGGCTGCTGTCGCTGTCGACCGCGTACGCTCTGCCGTGGGTGATCCGCGAGATCGCCCGCGACGACGCGCCGATGGTCGACCGAGAGCGGATGAACCTGCCGGTCGACGAGCGCCCGCCTTCCGCGTGGGACACTCCCGCTCCGCCGCCGCCGTACGAATTGACGTACACCGAGGCCGACTTGCCGCTGTGGTGGTCCATGAACGCATTCGCCGCGTGGCCGCTGCTCCCGCTGACCTTCGCGGTGGCCGGCCGAGATGGCCTGTGGGACAGCCAGCTCGCCGATCTGGCGGTGCTGACCAAGCTCGTCGATACGACGCAGGGGCCCGGCGGCATCATGGAGGACTTTCACTCGCTCTACCGCTCGCTCTGGACCTCGCTCAACGCCAGGCTCCTCGAGGAGGTCCACACAACGACCTACCGGACCGCGGCGACGATGCTCTCGAGCGCTCAGGACTATCGGAAGGGCTCGATCGGCCGGCAGGTCCATTCATGGCAGGCGACGCTCGACGAGCGCGCGATCGTGTTCACGCAGCAACCCCGCCGGCTGCCGCGAGCCGCGGGCGAGCCGATCGCGCCCGACTTCGACTGGCGGGTCTTCGACGAGCCGGGCCCCGGCTACTGGACCGGCGAGGCCTCGCTGCCGCGAGCGGGCCAGATCGACAACGTGGCGATCGTCCTTTATGCCCCGCAATATACGCCGACGCCGCTCTTCGCCAACTACGGCTACCGCGATGAGACCCACGCCTACTTCCCGGTCGCCCACTTCGACGAGGTCGTCCAGCACGGCGGCTGGACGTTCGGGCGCCGCGGCGACGGCTACGTCGCCCTGTACTCGCACAATCCGACGAGCTGGCGCCTGGATCAACCCGCCGTCTACCGAAACGGCGGGCTGCCGTTCGATCTGGTCGCCACCGGCGTTCAGAACGCCTGGATCGTCGAGGTCGGCGACGCGGCTGAATGGCAGGACTTCGCCGCGTTTCGTGCCGCGATCGCCGCGGCCGAGCTCTCTGTCGTTCCGGTCGCCGATCAGGACGGCGACGGCCACGGCGACGGGTTCGATGTCACCTACGCTTCGCCGTCGCGCGGGACGGTCACGTTCGGCTGGCACGCGCCGCTGACGGTCGACGGCCTCGAGGTGCCGCTCCACCACCAGCAGCGCATCGACAACCCGTTCGTCCGGGCGCCGTTCGACGCGCGTCGCTATGAGATCGCCCGCGGGGACGATCGGCTGCGGCTCGACTTCACGACCGGCGAGCGCTCCGCGACGCCCCCGCCCGCGGGGTGGTGACTGCGGCCGGACACCATTGTTCCTGCGAGTCTGCTGAATCGCTCCAGTCGAGCCGGATCTCATACTGTCCTTTCAGACAGCCCTCGCGCGGTGTCCGCGTCACGACTTGCGCGGCACGCCCTCGTCGCTGCGCGACGAACTCTCCGCGCTTCCTCGGTGCGCCAGCGGACGTCCGCGGCGCTACGCCCGACCTCGTCGCACGGCTTTCGGCTCGCGCCCGTCGTCGATCCGTGGCAAGGTCGCGCGCGATGCTCTCGCTCGCCGGCTTTCACGTCCTCGTCACCGGCGGCAGTCGTGGCATCGGCGCCGCCGCCTGTCGCGATTCGCCGCCGCGGGCGCCGTCGTCCTCGTCCACGATCGCGACCGCCACGACGTCGCCGAGTCGCTGCTGAACGAGCTGCGGGCCGTCCACGACGTCTCGCATCTGCGCTTCGCCGCCGACCTCGCCGATTCGACCCAGGTCGACGCCATGTTCGAGCACCTCGCGCGAGTGGGGCCGGCTCGACTGCCTCGTCAACAACGCCGGCATGTGGGAGGAGGACGCGCTGGCTCGCTTCGACGTCGAGGTCTATCGCCACACCATGGACGTCGACCTCCTCGGCCCCTTCCTCGCCGTCGCCCGCGCCCTGCCGCTGCTGCGCCTGTCTCCGAGGGCATCCATCGTCAACGTCACCTCGACCGCCGGCCAGCGCGGCGAGGCCGACTACAGCCCCTACGCGGCCTCCAAGGGCGCCCTGACCTCCGCCACCAAGTCGTGGGCCGTCGAGCTCGCCCCCGGCATCCGCGTCAACAGCGTCGCGCCCGGCTGGGTCGACACCGACATGACCGCCGGCGCGCTGCGCCACGATCCCGCCGAGCGCGCCCGCATCGAGAGCCAGATCCCCCTGCGCCGCGTCGCCACCGCCGACGACATCGCCGCTCCGATCGTCTTCCTCGCCTCCGACATGGCGCGCCACATCACCGGCGAGATCCTCAACGTCAACGGCGGCAGCGTCCTGTGCGGCTGAGCGCTCGCAGCGGTCGCCGACCTGAGCGGTCCCCCTCATCGCGGGACGACCGCTCGCGCTGGACCGCGTCGAACCACAAGCGCCGCGGATCCGCCAGCGCTCGCCGGCGAGTGTTATCATTGCACAGGACCATCATTGGGCCGACGATTGTCTCGCTCGCCCGCTGAAGTCCTCGCTCATCGCCGCATCCGGACCTCGCCGAGTCTCCGGCGGATGAAGCCGCGCACCATTGACAATCTGCGCGCGCTCGCCGAACAATCGCCGCATGAGCCCACCGATCTCGCGGCGCGGCGTCTTGCGCGGAACTCTCGGCGGCACCGTCCTCGTCGGCGAGAGCTGCGCCCCGAAGATCGTCAGCGAGCGCGCCGAGGCTCCCGCGGCTGCCCCCGTCGCCACCGCCGACTCCCCCTCACAAAAGCTCGAGTTCACCGTCAACGGCGTCGCCAGGGCGCTCGCCGTCGACCCCGAGCGCACCGCCCTCGAGCTCGTACGGAGCGACCTCGGCCTCACCGGTTGCAAGGAGAGCTGCGGTCACGGGGCGTGCGGCGCCTGCAGCGTCCTCCTCGACGACGTCCCCGTCGCGGCCTGCCTGCTCCCCGCGGTCGCGCTGCACCGGCGGCGCCTCACCACCGTCGAGGGCCTCGCCCCGGCCGGCGAGCTGCACCCGGTGCAGCGCGCCTTCATGGCCGAGGACGCCCTGCAGTGCGGTTTTTGCACCCCGGGCTTCGTCGTCGCCGCCAGCGCCTTCTACAGGCGCTGGCGGGCCGAGCACGGCAACGCCGAGCCCGACCGCGACACCGTCGCCGCCGCCCTGGCCGGCAACCTGTGCCGCTGCGCCGCCTACGACGGCATCATCCGAGCTGTCCAAAAGGCCAGCTCCGGCGCCTACGAAGAACCGCTCGGCCCCGAGCCTGCGGCCCCGCGCTACGACGCCCGCGACAAGGTCACCGGCGCTGCCAGGTACACGGTCGACGTCCAGCTCCCCGATCAACTCGAGGGCAAGATCTTGCGCTCCCCGCACGCGCACGCGCGCGTGCGCAAGGTCGACTGGTCGAGAGCCCTCGCGCTGCCCGGCGTGTTCGGGGCCGTCGACCTGCTGCACGGCGGCACCACGATCCGCTTCGCCGGTCAGGAGATCCTCGCCATCGCCGCCGTCGACGCGCGCACCGCCGAGGCCGCCCTCGCCGCCGTCGACCTCGACCTCGAGGTCCTGCCCGCGCTGATCGGCATGGACGCCGCCCGGGCCGACGGCGCGCCGCCGGTCTACCCGACCCGCAACACCCGCAAGTCGGCCCCCAACGCCAGCGAGGGCCCGCTCCTGCCGCTCGGCTGGGACGGCAACCTGCGCGGCCCGTTCCAGCTGTTCAGCACCGCCAAGCACAGGGCCCGCCGCGCCGTCCAGAGGCTGCGCGAGCAGCCGGCCGAGGGCGTCCTGGTCGAAGGGACATACAAGACCCAGGTCCAGTGCCACTCGGCCCTCGAGCCGCACGCCTGCGTCGCCCACTGGACCGCCGCCGACGCCGTCACCGTCTACCTCTCGACCCAGTCGGTCCACGCTGTGGCCGAGGACATCGCCGAGCGCTGGGGCCTGCGCCGCGACCGCGTCCGCGTGCTCGCGCAGTACATCGGCGGCGGCTTCGGCGGCAAGGCGACGCTGCAGCTCGAGTGCGTCGCCGCCGTCGAGCTCGCGCGCGTCACCGGTCGGCCGGTGCGCGTGGTCCTCGAGCGGCGCGAGGAGCTGACCACCGGCGGCCTGCGCCCGGCGCAGGAGATTGAGCTGGCGCTGGCGACCGACCGCGACGGCTACCTGCAGGGCGTCACCGCCCGCGCCTTCGCCGACGCCGGCTGCGGCGTCGGCTCGAACAGCACCGTCCTGTTGCGCCTGATGTACGCCAAGGCGCCCAAGGACATCGCCGACTGGGACGTCGTCAACCACGCCCCGCCCGGCAAGCCGTTCCGCGGCCCCGGCGGCCCGCCGGTGTTCTGGGCCCTCGAGCAGGCCGTCGACGTCGCCGCCGAGCGGCTCGAGCTCGACCCGATCCTCCTGCGCAAGCGCTTCGACCCCAACCCCGCCCGCAATCGTCTGTACGACTGGGCCCTGTCCCTCAAGACATGGCGCGAGAGACAGCCCGCGCAGAGCGACCGCGGCCGGCACCGCCGCGGCCTGGGCCTCGCCGTCGGCGGGTGGTTCTACTTCGTCCAGCCGAGCGCGCGCCTGCAGATCGACGCCGGCCCTGACGGCATCGTCGCCTCGACCGCCTGCCAGGACATCGGCAACGGCACCCGCACGGTCATCGCCGAGACCGTCGCCGGGGTCCTCGGCATCGCCCCCGCCGACGTGAAGGTGCAGATCGGCGACTCCTCGCTGGTCCCCGGGCCGATGACCGGCGGCAGCCGCACCACCGCCTCGCTCGTCCCGGCCGCGATCATGGCCGCCGAGCAATTGCGCGACGAGCTGCTCGAGCGCGCCGAGCAGCTCCTCGGCGTCAAGGGCGTCGCCGTCCCCGGCGGCGTCCGCCACCCGCGCGGCGTCGTCACCTGGCAGCAGCTCTTGGCCGGCTCGCCGCCGCTGCGCTTCGTCGGCACGCGCAAGCGCGACCAGGGCGGCTACTTCCTGCCGCCGATGTACGACATCGCCCCGGGCCGCTACGTCGCCGGTGCGCTGCAGATCGTCGAGGTCGAGGTCGACACCCGGCTCGGGCGGATCCGCGTGCTCCGCTCGCACACCGGCGTCGCCGCCGGCCACATCGTCGCCCCCGCCCTCGCCCGCAGCCAGGCCATGGGCGGCGTGATCCAGGGCATCGGCTACGCCCTCTACGAAGAGCGCCGCCTCGACCCGAAGACCGGCGCCCTGCTCACCGGCGGCCTCGAGGACTACCGGATCCCCGGCATCGGCGACATCGGCGAGCTCGACGTCAACTTCGTCGAGGACGGCTACGAGCGCGTCAACGGCCGCAGCGTCGGCCTCGCCGAGCTCGTCACCCTCGCCCCCGCCGCCGCGATCGGCAACGCCGTCGCCCACGCCACCGGCTTCCGCCCGCGCGAGCTGCCGCTGCGCCCCGATCGCGTCCTGCAAGGAATCCGCGGATGACCACCCTCGAGCTCCCCACCTCCCTCGACGCCGCGCTCGGCCGTGCCGGCGAGCCGCGCGCCGGCGGCACCGACCTCACCGAGCGGCGCCGGCTCCACCTGTCCAAAGGGACAGTCATCGACCTGCGCGACGTCCCCGGCCTCGACGCCGTCACCTGGCGCGAAGGACAGCTCCACCTCGGCGCCCTCGTCACCCTCGCCGCCGTCGCGGAGCACCCCGACGTCCGCGCCCGCTACCCGGCCCTCGCCGCCACCGCGGCCAGCGTCGCGACCCCGCAGATCCGCGCCCGCGCGACCGTCGGCGGCAACCTCCTCCAGCACGTCCGCTGCTGGTACTACCGCCGCCCCGGCGCCGACTGCCTCAAGAGCGGCGGCAGCGGCTGCCCCGCCCGCACCGGCGACCACCTGTTCCACGCCTGCTTCGACCTCGGCCCCTGCGTCGCCCCGCACCCCTCGTCGCTCGCCACCGCCCTGCTCGCCCACGACGTCCGCATCGAGGTCGCCGGCGACCGCGAGCACACCCTCGCCAGCCTCTACGGCGACGCCTCCGACGCCCGCCGCCAGCACATGCTCCCGCCCGGCGCCCTGCTCACCGGCGTCAGCCTCGGCCCGCCGCTGGCCGGCGAACAGGCCGCCTACATCCGCGCGACCAGCCGCGCCCGCGCCGAGTGGCCGCTCGTCGAGGTCGTCGCTCGCCTCCTCGTCGCCGGCGACCAGATCGACACCGCCCGCGTCACCGTCGGCGGCGTCGCCAACCTCCCGCTCCGCCTCGGCGCCGTCGAAGCCCTGCTCGTCGGCAAGCCCGCCCGGCCCGAGACCCTCACCGCCGCCGCCGCGGTCGCGGCCGACGGCGCGAAGCCGCTCGCGGGCACCGCCTACAAGCTCGACCTCCTCCGCGGCGCCGTCCTCGACGCGCTCGAGCGCGCCCTCGCCCAGCCCCCGACGCCGGCCGCTGCGCCCGCCCCCGCCCCAACCTGACTTTGAGGACAGCCCATGCAACTGTGCCGCCACCTGCGCTGGAAGGGCCACTCGCACGACGCCGCCGAGCTGGCCGAATTTCAGCTGACCTTCGCCCGCAACCAGGTCCCCTACTCGTGCCTGCACACCTGCCAGCCGTGGGGCCCCGACGACGAGCTCGCCGCCCCCGAAGCTTGCAACGACAGCCGCCCCTGCTACAAACCCTCGCCGCTGGTCGCCCTCCGCCTGAGCTGACGCGCTCGCATGCGCAGAGAGGGACTCGAACCCTCACGCCCCCGCGGGGCCCGACGAGCGAAGCGTCGGTCGTCTACCCATTCCGTCACCTGCGCGTGTCGTCATGCAAAAGTCCGCGGGGCAGGGATCGAACCCGCCTGCGCCGAAGCGCCCCCGGTGTACAGCCGGCTGCCTCCCGTTGAGGCGTCCCGCGGAAAATTCTCCCCGTCGATCTCTTCTGCCAAATGCGCAGGGAGGGACTCGAACCCTCACGCCCCGGTCGGAGCCTGGCCACCTCAAGGCCAGCCGTCTACCCATTCCGTCACCTGCGCTCGCTCCTTCGCCCGTAGAGACTCTTCAAAATGATGCGCAAGGAGGGAGTCGAACCCTCACGCCCCTTCGGGGCCTGGCGTGCTGAGCGCCAGTCGTCTACCCATTCCGTCACCTGCGCGTGCTTCTCCGTCCTCTGTTCGTTCGCAAGACCCGCGGGGCAGGGATCGAACCTGCCTGCGCCGAAGCGCCCTCGGTTTACAGCCGACTGCCCCACCATCGAGGCGTCCCGCGGAAAGGTCATCCGTCTTTCATCCAAAGCTATGCGCAGGGAGGGACTCGAACCCTCACGCCCCAGCCGGGGCCTGGCGTTCTGAGCGCCAGCCGTCTACCAATTCCGTCACCTGCGCGTTTTTTTTCCCCGCCCTCTGTTCGCTCCTCGTTCAAAAGAATCCGCGGGGCGGGGATCGAACCCGCCTGCGCCGGAGCGCCGTCGGTTTACAGCCGACTGCCTCACCATTGAGGCGTCCCGCGGAAATTCATGTCCTCGGTTTGCGCAGGGAGGGCCTCGAACCCTCACGTCCCTCGCGGGACCCGGCGTTTTGAGTGCCGGTTGTCTACCGATTCCAGCACCTGCGCGAATTGCTCCCCCTCGTCGTCCTCCTCGGGTTCGATCGGCGTACGGAATGCGCAGGGAGGGGTTCGAATTCTCACGCCCGGTGGGCCTGGCGCTCTCGAGGCCAGTTGTCTACCAGTTCCAGCACCTGCGCGTATTGTGTCATTCGTACCCCTCGGGCCTTCCGTGGCCCGAATACGGGGGATCGGGGCGGCGGGATTCGAACCCACGACCTTCTGTGCCCAAGACAGACGCTCTGACCAGGCTGAGCTACGCCCCGAAGACGAATGACGGGACCTCGCACGAAGCCGCTGTCACATGCCCGCCGCCCGGCAGATCGATCGAAACGGATCGCTCTGCGCGTGCGGGCGCCGACGCGCTCTCGCGGAGGTGCAACGATTCGGATGTCTCCCGCGCTCGTCGCAGCGCTGCCTGCACCCCGACGGGGGCGCCCCGTTTACCGGGGTAGATACGGCAGGCGTAGATACGGCGGCAGCGGGACCAACAGCGCGGGGAGCAGCAGGAGCCCCGCCGTACGCGGCTGGCCCTGGAGCATCGACCCGGTGATGTGCTGATGGTTCGTCACGACCTTCACCCTGACTCGGTCCGGGGTATGTACAGCAAGCCGATTCACCGGTCAAGTCCCTCGCACGATTTTTTCGCGAGCGCCGGAGGGTCCCCACAATCGCCTGTATCCCACGTCACACCACCGCGAATCCGCGCACCACGATCTCACCATTGCGGCCTGTCCCGCTCGATCGATTCCACTCGCCGGCCCCGCGGACGTCCGCGGTCGCCGCCGGCCCCGCCCCGCTCTCGCGTCCGCGCGCCGCTCGTGTATCCTCGCGCCCTCGTGTCCCGGACCTCGCCGACCTCCTCGGTCCTGCGCCCGCGCCTCCGCGGCGTCGCCGACATCTACGCCGCCGCGCTCGCGGTCCCGGCCGTGGTCGCCCTGGTCGCGTACGCCCGCGAGGGCGCGGCAACCCTGTCCGCCCTCGTCTACGGCGTCTCGCTCGTCGTCCTGCTGGTCGGCAGCGCGGTCTACCACCTGCCCGGCTGGCCCCTGCGCACCGCGCTGTGGCTGCGCAAGCTCGACCACGCCAACATCTATTTGCTCATCGCCGGCACCGCCACCCCCCTGGCCCTGGCGCTCGACGGCCCCGCCAGCGTGTGGCTGCTGTCGGCCATGTGGCTCGCCGCCGGCCTCGGCATCATCAAGACCTTCGCCTGGCCGCACGCCCCGCGCAAACTCAGCGCCGCCCTCTACGTGCTCATGGGCTGCTTCACGCTGCCCACCGCCCCGGCCCTCCGCGCCGCCGCCGACGAGGTGTTCCTGCTGTTCGCCGCCGGCGGATTGCTCTATGTCCTCGGCGCGGTGATCTACGCGCTCCGCTGGCCCAACCCGGCCCCGCTGGTGTTCGGCTACCACGAGCTGTTTCACGTCTTCGTGTTCAGCGCCGCCCTGGTCCACTACCTGGCGATCTGGGCTCTGGTCGTCTGAGGCGCCCGGGCGGCGGCCCCGCAGCGCGGGGGCCTTCGCGCACGCGCCCTCGCCCCACCTCGCCGGCCCGCGCGTCGCGGCTCGCGGCCGGCCCAGGGTCGACGGTCCGCGGCCAGTCGCACCAGTCACGATTTTTCCAAACCTTCGACAGCGTGAACAGAGCTTGACGAGGCCGTAGGATCGGGCCCTCTTAGCAAACCCGTCCGTGTCGAACCCGCCCCCAACGCTGCGCGCTCCCGGCTCTGGCGGCCGCGACGTCCGTCCCGGCCCGGACAGGCCGACCGGGCCCACGCGAGCGACGAACGTCCCCCACACCCTGCCGGACCCGATCGCGCTCGAGCCCGGCCACGAGATCGGTCGCTTCACCGTCCTGTCGTACCTCGGCGCCGGCGCGATGGGCATCGTCTACGCCGCCTACGACCCCGAGCTCGACCGCAAGGTCGCGCTCAAGGTCCTGCGCCCGCAAGGCCGCCCCGACAGCCACGGCCGCGTGCGCCTCCACGACGAGGCCCAGGCGATGGCCAAGGTCTCGCACCCCAACGTCGCCGTGGTCCACGAGGTCGGCCTCCACGAGGACGGCATCTTCATCGCCATGGAGTTCGTCCGCGGCGCCACGCTCCACGCCTGGCTCGCCAAACAGCCCCGCACCTGGACCGAGATCCTCGACGCGTTCATCCAGGCCGGCCGCGGCCTCGCAGCCGCCCACGGCGCCGGCCTCGTCCACCGCGACTTCAAGCCCAGCAACGCGATGATCGGCGACGACGGCCGCGTCCGCGTCCTCGACTTCGGCCTGTCCTGCACCCCCGCCAAGGCCGGCCGCGAGGTCGTCGGCACGCCCGCGTACATGCCCCCGGAGCAGTTCCTCGGCCAGCCGGTCGGCCCCGCCTCCGACCAGTTCAGCTTCTGCGCCTCGCTGTACCAGGCGCTGTTCGGTCAGCTGCCGTTCCCCGGCGACAACGCCGAGGAGCTGCGCCTCACCGTCACCAGCGGCCAGGTGCGCACCCCTCCGCGCCACGTCCGCGTGCCGTCGCGGGTCAGCGCCGCGATCCTGCGCGGCCTCCGACAGGACCCGAAGGACAGGTTCGCCAGCATGGAAGAGCTGCTGCGCAACCTCGACCACGACCGCACCCGCGGCCGCCGCACCTTGATGGGCGCGGTCTTCGGGGCGGCGGTCCTCGGGCTCGGCGGCGGCTACCTCGGCGCGCGCCCGCAGGCGGCCGACCCGTGCAGCGACGGCGCCGCGCAGATCGATCAGGTGTGGAACCCCGACTCGCGGGCGGCGATCGAGCACGCCTTCGCCGCGCTGCCGCCCGCGTTCGCCGCCAACTTCTGGCCGCAGGTCCGCGGCGTGCTCGACGACTGGAGCGCCGACTGGAAGCGGAGCTACCGCGAGGCCTGCGAGGCCCGCGAGCGCCACGAGTTCTCCGAGGAGCTCGCGCTCCGCAGCTCCGCCTGCTTCGAGCGGGCCCGCGCCGCGCTCGCCTCGGCGGTGGTCGTGCTGCACAAGGCCGACGCCGACGTCGGCCTGCACGCCCTCGAGGTCGCGACCTCGCTGCCCGACCCCGCCGAGTGCCGCAGCAGCGCCGGCCTCGTCGCCCACACCCGGGCCTCGCGCGACATCGGCACCGCCGTGCGCCGCCGGCGAGTCATGGCCCGGATCGAGGACGTCAAGGTCCACGCGCGCGCCGGCCGGACCCTCGCCGCGAAGCAGCTCGCCGACGACGTGATCCGCGAGGCCCACGCGCTCGGCGACCGACCCACGCTCGCCGAGGCGTTCCTCCAGCGCGGCCGCCTCGACATCGAGGTCGACCCGACCCGCGCCGAACCATTCCTCAACCGCGCCTACCTCGTGGCCCTCGGCGCCGGCGAGGACAACCGCGTCGTCGAGGCCCTCGCGCTGCGCCTCTACGCCCGCAGCCACGCCCCCGACGGCCTCCCGCGCGCCTTCGAGGACCTCGACGTCGTCACCGCCCTGCTGCCCCGGATCGGCAACCCGCCGAGCCTGCAGGCGCTCGTGTTCAACAACGCCGGCTCGCTGTACCTCACCGCCGGCGACGCCCGGCACGGCGAGCCGTACCTGCACGAGTCGCTGCGCCTGCGCCGGGCCGCCGGGGGAGACGACGTCGAGGTCGCCAAGACCCTCGGCAACCTCGCGTTGCTGGCGAAAGACCCCGCGCGCACCCGCGAGCTCGTCGGCGAGTCGCTGCAGATCCTCGAAGACAACCTCGGCGTCGCCCACCCCGAAGCCATGGCCGTCCGGATCCTCGCCGGCGCCCTCGCCGAGGACCCCGAGGACGCCGTACAGCTGCTCGAGCGCGGCTGCGACGCCCTCGACGAGTACCGCCCCGACGACCTGCGCGCCCGCGCCGAATGTCTACAGCACCTCGCCGCCCACGCGCGCGAGGCCGGCGAGCAGGCGCTCGCCGACCAGGAGATCTTGCGCGCGCGCGCGCTGATCGAGCACCTGCCCGACGCCGACCCGTTTCGCTTCGACGACGCGCTCATTCGCGGCTACGCCGGACTCGTCGACGGCACTCACGCGACCGCCCTCGCCTGGCTCGAGCGGACCTTGCACGAGCTGCGGGGCGGGGAATGGTGGCAACGGCGCAAGGTCGCCGAGATCGAGCTGTGCATCGGCCTGCATCTGCTCGCCGTCGGGGACGTCCCCGGGGCCCGGCGCGCGCTCGCGGACAGCGTCGCCATCTTCGAGCAGATCGCCGCCAAGGCCCACGACAACGTGCTGCCGCGCACCCTCGCCGCGGCCCGCCTGGCCCTCGCCGAAGCGCTGAGCGCCGGCTTCGACCCCGAGGCCGCCGCGCACGAGCTCGCCGCGGCCGAATCATGGTACCGCCGGTCCGAGGGCGAATTCGCCTGGCGTATGCCTGCAATCGCCGAAAGACGTCAGTGACTGGAGTCAATCAATCGCGGCATCCTCGCACTCGCCGCCGCGAGGCCCGCGCGAAGCCGTCCGGCCCGAATACCGTTCCACAGGTCGCCGTCGCCTCCCCTCCCGTGTGGGACAACACACAATCGGGGTACCGGAGGCATGATGCGACCCTGGCGAATCCACAGTGTTATCGTGGTTCTCTCTACCCTCGCCTCGGGGTGCGACGACCCCTCGATCGAGGATACCCACTTTCGCCCCTACAATTGCCCGACCTGGCAATGTGGTTTCAACTCCGCCGAGGTGAATGGGCGCTCGATCCGCGAGCTCAACCTCGACGGCCAGGCCAACGGCGACGGCGTCCGCATCGTCGGCTTCGTCGCCCCGCAGGGCCTCCTCGGCAACTACGAGCTCGACACCGAGGGCGACGCGCTGGTGGCCCGCAACGAGCGGGGCCACTCGCTGAGCGGCCCCCAGCTGATCGGGTCCATCATCCTCGTCAAGAAGAACGGCCTGCTCGAGCTGCCGGTCCCGATCACGGTGCTCGGCTATCAGGAGATCGATTCATGGGCCGACGGCGCGGCCAAAGTGCCGACCTACGCGCTCGTCTATCCCGACCTCGGCGCCCTGCTCGGCGTGCGCAACGTCTGCAACGGCGACCTGCTCGACGCGCTGGCGAGCGCGGCGACGGTGCTCGCCGGCGAGACCTACGATCTGACGCACAAGACCGTCAACCCCGGCCAGACCCGCTGGCTGACGCTCGCCTGCGCGGGCTCGGCGGCCGCCAAGATGCGGCTGATGAACTACGGCCCCCACGCCGACTTCGACGGCGAGGGCCACCCCGCCACGGTGGCGCAGCGGCAGGCGACCCTCAAGATGCTGACCGCCGACTATTGCGGCACGGGTCACAGTTACACCGTCAACGGCGCCCCGCTGCAATGGGAGAACCAGGACGGCACCGTCGCCTCGCCCGGCCCGTACGGCGATCCCGAGGCGATCTGGACCGCGACGGGTGCCGTCTGCCTCGACGCCACCCGCGTCCCCGACGTGGACGTGACGTGCTCCTTGCCGTCGTGCTCCACCTATACCGGGCCCGCCGGCGAGTGGTCGACCTACGTGCCTGACTGACATTCATTCCAAAGCATGAGTCGCGAAGAAAACGTATCTTCTCGGCCTCGCCATCGCAACGCCCGGTGACACCCTGTATTCACCGGTGGCTCGACGGCGGCGGCTTCGCACCTCCACCCCTGTCTCGCCGCCGGTCGCCGCTCCCGACTGGAAACACCATCAGGCCGCGGACGGCGGTCCGTCCCCGGGACGGGGTTTCACCATGAGGGCATGACACGAGGAATCACGCGGCTCCGGCGGCACCGCAGGCATTGGACGGCGCTGGCGGCGCTGCTCTCGGGGTGCGCCGACCCCGAGAGTGAGGACATTGAGATGCGGCCGTACCATTGCCCCATCTGGCAGTGCGGCTTCAATTCGGCGCAGGTCAACGGCCGCTCGATCCGCGAGCTCAACCTCGACGGCCAGCCCAACGACGACGGCGTGCGGCTCGTCGGGTTCGTCGCCCCCGCCGGCCTGCCCGGCAAATACAGGCTGGACTTCGACGGCGACGAATTGATCGCCCGCAACGCCGCCGGCTCGGTCCTGCGCGGCGACCAGTTGATCGGCGCGACGATTCTGGTCAAAAAGCCGGGGCTCCTGTCCTTGCCGCTGCCGATCACCATCCTCGACTATCAGGAGATCGACGGCTGGGCCGCGGGCGCGGGCAAGGTCCCGGCCTACGCGATGCTGTACCTCGACCTCGATTCGCTGTTCGGCGTGCGCAACGTCTGCGCCGGCGACCTGCTCGACGTCTTCGCCACCGCGGCCACCGTGATCGGCGGCGAGACCTACGACCTCGACGCCAAGACGGTCGAGCCCGGGCGCGACCGCTGGTTGACGATCGCCTGCGCCGGCTCGGCGGCGGCCAAGATGCGCCTGATGAACTACGGCCCGCACGGCGACTTCGACGGCGAGGGCCACCCCGCCACCGTCGAGCAGCGGCAGGCCACGCTCAAGATGATCACCGCCGACTACTGCGGCGGCGGCGACAGCTACACCCGGAACCAGGTCGCGCTGCAGTGGAAGAACAGCGGCGGCACCGTGGTCTCGCCCGGTCCGTGGGGCCGCCCCGAGGCGATCTGGGGCCCCGACGGGGCGCTCTGCCTCGACGCGACCCGGCTCGCCGACGCCGACGTCGCCTGCGCCCTCCCGGCCTGCGACGACTTCACCCTCGACGACGGCGAGTGGGCGACCTTCGTCCCCGACTGAGCGGGCGAGCGGGGGGCAATGGCATGACATGCTCCTTCGGCCATGTCTCGAAGGCGGTGGCGCCCGCGCACGCCCGCCCGCGATCGCGCCGCGCGGACCGCCCGCCGGCCCCGGGCGGGCTGGACGGCGCACAGACGCGCTTGCGATCCACAGCACGTGGCATCGCGGCGCGAATGCGGCCACCCCTCGGGCCATGCACCACCGCAAGACTTCCCTGCTCACGCTGTCGCTCGTGCTCGCCGCGGCGTGCTCCCGCACGAGCCCGGACACTGTCCCCCCGAGCCAGGTCTCGACCGACCTGCCGGCCACCAACGCCAAGCCGGACGACCCGGCCGCCGTCGCCGTCGCCGCGATGCCCGAGGACGCCAAGGTCAAGGCGCCCCCCGAGTCCATGACCAACGACGACGAGATCTTCGGCGTCCTCAACGTCATGAACGAGGAGGAGATCCGGATGGCCGAATACGCCAAGAAATGGGCCAAGGGCACCCGCGTCAAAGAATACGCCGCGCTGATGATGACCGACCACGGCTCGATCCGGGACCGTGCGAACGAGACCCGCGACCGCCTCGGCCTGCGCAAGACCGACAGCCGCCTGCGCGACGACATCCGCAACGACGCCAAGCAGAAGATGGAAGTGCTTGAAAAGGTCGACAAGGGCGACGCGTTCGATAAGGCGTACATCGACATGCAGGTCGACGCCCACGCGATGTGGATCAACTTCATCGACACCAAGCTCCTGCCGCACGCGCAGATGCCGGAGCTGCGGGTCGAGCTCAACAACTTCCGCGCCACCCTCGACCGCCACTACAACGCTGCGAAGGAGATCCAGGCCTCGCTCACCGCGCCCAAGAGCTGAGCCGCGCGCCGGGAGGCGCGGGCCCGTCGACGGACCGCAAGGCGGAGAACGACGCGCATCGCCCTGCGGCCGCCCCGATCGTCCGCCCGCGGCCCGCGGCCTGCGCCGACGAGCCGCCGCGACCCGAGCCGCCGCGGGGACGAGCAGGCCGCTGGCGAGACGCGGCACACGCATGATTCCGGCGCCTCCGGCACCCGCCTGCCCCGCGCACGAAGAGCACGGCCGTACCGGCGGCCCGCGCCACGAACCGCATGAGACCGCTGGTCGTACACGCCGGCGGGAGGATACTCCGGCGATGCCGGGCGCGACGCCGCCGAACCAGCAGAACCTGCTGGACTTCACGCATGAGGCCGTCATCGCCCTCGACGAGAATGAGCGCATCACGTTCTGGAACCGGGGGGCCGAGCGGATGTACGGCTGGACCGCCGCGGAGGCGTCGGGCCAGGCTCTGGCGGACCTGCTCCGCGCCGAATGCCTGCGAGACGCCATGGGCACGCTGCGGTCGCAGGGGCGCGCTCCCCCGCGGACATGCGAGTTCGTGTCGTCCCGCAAGGACGGCGCCACGCTCTGGGTCGCCGCCAGCCTGAGCGTTTGCCACGACGACGAGGGACGATCGGTCGGATTCGTGGCAGTGCACCGCGACGTCACCGACCGCAAGCGCGCCGAGGCGAAGCTGTGCGAGAGCGAGGCCCGGATGCGCGCCCTCCTCGACGCTTCGCCGCTCGGCATCGACATCATGGACCTGGCGGGTCACCCGGTGTTCTTCAACCCGAAGTGCGAAGAGCTGCACGGCCTGAGCCTCGCCGATGCGCAGGGCCGGGGGTGGACCGAAGCGATCCACCCCGAGGATCGGGCTCGCGTCGTGTCGTCGTGGTACCAGGCAGCAGGGGCGGGGGAGCCGTGGGCGGAGACCTACCGCTTCCTGCATCGAGACGGCCGCGTGGTGTGGGTGAGCGGCCGCGCGGCGCCGATGTTCCTCGACGGCACCCCGGTCGGCTATGTGGGCACGCTCGAGGACATCACGCCGCTGAAGCAGGCCGAGGCCGACCGCGAGCGGATGCTCGACGCCGAGCGCGAGCTGCGGGCGCAGGCGGAGCGAGCCACCCGCCAACGCGACGAGACGCTCGCCATCGTCGCCCATGACCTGCGCAACTTCATCAGCACGATCTTGCTGTGCGTGGCCCGCCTCGAGCGGCCGAAGCTCCCCGAGGACGAGCGGGCCCGGCGAGTCGGCGCCATCCAGCGCGCGGCGGAGGCGACCGAGCACCTCATCCGCGACCTGCTCGACGCCTCGCGGATCGAGTCGGGCACCCTCGCCATCGAGCGCTCCCGGGTGGACTTCGCGGCGCTGTTCCGCGCCGCCGTCGAGCTGATGCAGCCGCGCGCCGCCGAGCTCGGGATCAGCCTGGACTACGCGGTCGCCGACGACGACGTGGAGGTGAGCGGCGATCGTCGTCGCCTCATGCAAGTGCTCCTGAACCTCCTCGACAACGCGCTCAAGTGTACGCCGCCGTCGGGCCGGGTGAGCCTGCGGGCACGCCGCTCCGGCGGCGGCGTGGAGATCGCGGTCGAGGACACGGGCCGCGGCATCGAGGCCGAAGCCTTGCCTCACATCTTCGACCGCTATTGGCAGGCCAAACGGGCCTCCCGCGCCGGCGCCGGCCTGGGGTTGACGATCACGAAGGGCATCGTCGAGGCCCACGGCGGACGGATCTGGGTCGAGAGCACGCCAGGACGCGGGACCACCCTCCGCTTTACCGTCCCCGCCGCGAGCGCGAACCCCCCGTGACGCGCCGCCGCAACCACCTCCGAGGGGTCGCGGGACCCAACGATCTTCGCAGGCCGCCGACGAGGCGCTGCGCGCGGGCCTCGTCGCCTGCGACCAGCCGGTCTGCAGCGACTTGCTGGCCTGCACGACCGCGTGCGCCCCCCAGGGCGACCCGAACGCGCCGCCCTACGCCGCCTGCGAGGACAGCTCGGCGACCTGCCAGCCCGGCGTGGTCGTCTGCATCGCCAGCGCGCACGACGGCCTCGAGTTCTCGGTCTGCGCCCCGTTCTGCGGCGACGACGACGATTGCCCGCTACCGGCGAGCGGCACCGCGACGCCGGCGTGCGACCTCGACAGCCGGCCGAGCGTGGGCTCGCTCGATTGCAGCGAGGGCCAGCAGTGCCCGGACGACATGGTCTGCGACCTCCAGGGTTCCGGGCTGTGCATGTGGCCCGTCGAGTAGACGCGGCTCGGCGTGCCCTTCGAGGCGCCCGCAGGTCGTGCCGACAGGACATCGCCGGGCCCGAGCGACGCGGGCGAGGGAGCGAGCGATGGCGGCGCCGGAGCGCCCGCGGTGCCGCCGGAAACGGAGCGGTGCCGGCCCCGCGTCGCGGCCACGGATGGCTCCGCACCGGCTGCCCGCATGGGTGCAGTCCGCCGCCCGCGGCCACGCGCGCACTCCTTTCGCGCCCCGCTCCGCGGGCGAGCCCGGCCCGCGCATTGCCCCGCCCCGCGCCGCCATGGCATCATCGGCGGGTCATGCAAGCCGTCCGCGACATCGAGGTCCCTGTCGTGCCTGCCACCCGCGAGGCCGTGGCCGACTACGGCCTCTACATCGGCAACGAGGTCCCGCAGGCCGGCCTCGGCATCCCCTTCTACAAGGGAGCCGTCGAAGAGGGCCACAACTTCGCGTTCAAGTGCAACGGCCGCTGCGTCATCCGCTCGGCCCGGATCCACCGCCGGCCCCCCGAGGTCACCTGGCTCGAGCGCCACATGAACATGACCCAGCTGTTCGTCGGCCTCGGCGACCAGCCGTTCGCCATGGTCCTCGGCAAGCCGACGCATCAGCGCGGGATGGACACCCCCGACCTCGACGACGTGCGCTGCTTCGTCCTCCCGCCCGGCAGCGGCATCATGATCCACGAGGGCACCTGGCACGACTTCCCGCTGGCCGTCGAGGGCCCCGTCACCGTCCTCACCGCCAACTCCGAGGAGGTCGTCGAGGCCCTCGCCGGCATGAAGGAGCCGGCCGAGATGGCCCACGGCGACGTGTTCAAGATCGACATCCGCAAGCGCCTCGGCGCCCAGCTGCGCGCGGTGCTGTTCTGATGCGCGTCGACGCCTTCAAGCTGCCCACCGACGGCCCCGCCGACGTCCGCGGCCTCACGGCCCTGCTCGACGACGGGGTCGTCCGCGCCGACGAGCTGGTGTGCGTCCTCGGCAAGACCGAGGGCAACGGCGGCCGCAACGACTTCACCCGGGACCTCGCCATGCGCGCGCTCGAGGACCTGCTGGCCCCGCGCCTCGGCCTGCCGCCCGCGCGCGTGCAGGACCGCGTGGTGTTCTCGCTGTCCGGCGGCACCGAGGGGGTGGTCTCGCCGCACGTGGTCGCGTTCGCCCGCTCGGGCACCTGGTCCGAAGAACCTGGCCCGAAGCGCCTGGTCGTGGGGACAGCCCACACGCGGCCGTTCACGCCGGCGGAGATCGGGCGGATGCCGCAGATCGTCGAGACCGCCCGCGCGGTCGCCGAGCTGGCCGGCGAGCTGCGCCTCGCGCCCGCCGACGTCCACCTCGTGCAGATGAAGGGCGCGATCCCCAGGGCCGACCACGAGGCCGTGCTCGCCGCCCGCCGCGCCCGCACCCCGCTGCGCAACGACATGGTCCACTCGCGGGCCGCCAGCGCTCTCGGGGTCGCCCTCGCCCTCGGCGAGGTCGCCCTCGCCGACCTGTCCGACGACGTCGTCTGCGACGACTGGTCGCTCTACTCCGGCGTCGCCTCGTGCTCGGCCAAGCCCGGCCTGCAGCGCACCGAGATCCTCATGTTCGGCAACAGCGACCGGGCCACCGGCGACCTCGTCGTCGGCCACACCGTCCTCAAGGACATCCTCGACGTCGACGCCGTCCGCGCCCTGCTCGCCGAGCTCGGCCTGCCCGTCACCGGCGGCCAGCTGTCGCCCGAGCAGCGCGCCCACGTGGTCGGCGTGTTCGCCAAGTCCGAGGCCGACCCCCGCGGCTCGATCCGCGGCCGCCGGCACACCATGCTGTCCGACGACGACATCGACGACACCCGCCACTCCCGCGCCGCCCTCGCGGCCGTGCTCGCCAGCGTCGTCGGCGACCCCTGCGTCTACGTCAGCACCCGCGCCGAACACCACGGCCCGCTCGGCGGCGGCCCGCTGGCGATCATCGCCCGCGCGCCGTGAGGTGTGCCGGGCGCGCCCCGCCGCGGCCGGTGAGCGCCGATCATCCGCGCCCCGTGAGCCGCGCCGAGCCCCGTGGTGGCCGCGGCCGGTTCTCGATCCTCATTCGCGCCTCGAGAGCCCGCGCGAGAGCTGCGCCGCGGCGCCCGCCGCACCCTCGCTCGCAGCCGGCTCGACGCGTCGCTGCACGCCACCGCTCGACGACGATACGCCGAGACCGCGCGTCCCTTCGCACAGCACGAGCGCAGCGGCCGAGTCGGCGAGGGCGCCGCGGGGCACGGCCTCGATCCGCAACCTCAAGACCACCACGCGTCACCCCGCTGCGTGTGACTCACGACATGTCCCGCCCAGCATGTTTTTCAAAGCATGTCCCGGGGAACATGCTCCCGAGGACACATCATCTCGGTCGCCTCAATTCGCGGCCACGTAGGTGACCCACTCGCCGTCGGCCACCGACAGCCCCGCGCAGCTCGGCAGGCTACAATCCGTCAGGGTGCCGGCGATCCGCGGGCTGCCGAGGCACAGCGCCCCGTCCTCGGTCCACACCGCCTCGAGCTCGCCGAGCTCGGCGAACGATTCGGGCGCGACCGTGCCCTCGGCGTTGGCCCAGTGGACCTCGGTGCCGTTCTGCGTGTAGCTCTCGCCGCCGCCGCAGTAATCGGCGGTCACCATCTTCAGCGTCGCCTGCCGCTGCGCCGGCGTGGTCGCGCTCGACTGCGGGCCGTAGCCGAGCAGGCGCATCTTCGCCGCGGCCGAGCCGGCGCAGGCGATCGTCAGCCATCGACTCCGGTCCGGGTTCACCGTCTTGTCGTCGAGGTCGTAGGTCTCGCCGCCGATCACCGTCGCCGCGCTGGCGACGGTGTCGAGCAGATCCCCGTTGCAGACGTTGCGCACGCCGAGCAGCGCCGCCAGATCGGGGTAGAGCAGCGCGTAGGTCGGCACCTTCGGCGCGCCCTCGGCCCACGAATCGATCTCCTGGTAGCCGAGCACCGAGATCGGCACCGGCAACGACAGGAGGCCCGGCGCCTGGACCAGGATCGTCGCCCCGATCAGCTGCGCGCCGCGCAGGGTCTGCCCGCTCGCGTTGCGGGCGACGAGCGCGTCGTGCTCGACCTCGAGGCGATAATTGCCGAGCAGCCCGGCGGGCGCCAAAAAGCCCGTGATCCGCATACCGTCGCCGTTGGGGGCGCCGTCGAGGTTGAGCTCGCGGATCGATCTGCCGTTGACCTCGGCGGAGTTGAAGCCGCACTTCCAGGTCGGGCACGCGTACGGCCGCAGCGCGACCTCGTCGTCGCCGGCGTCCGCGAGCGCCGCCTCGTCACAACCCGCGGCCAGCGCCACGGCTCCGGCGAAGAACCAGTGATATGTCTTTGTGTACATGTTGCGTCCGCCTCCAGGTCCGCCCTACTTATGGGCCGATAGGGGTCGGAGTGCCCGTGACGGCGACCAACCGCTCGGTCCGGGCCAACTGTCGCCTAAAGCTGGACCCGGCGCTGCGATAAAATTCGAGCGAGGCCGCCAGGTTCTCGCGGGCCTCCGGCGTTTGGGCGAGGTTCAGCGCCACCAATGCCTCGACCAGCCCCCGGCGGGTCCGCGCCAGCGCGGCGCCGAAGCGCGGCTCCGAGTCGATGAGCCCCTGATAGTCCGCGATGGCGGTCACGAAGTTGTCGCGCGCCTGCTCCGGCCGCCCGGCCGCGAGCAGGTTGTGGCCGAGGATCGTCCGCAGCTCGGCGGCGTCGGCCCGCGACCACCACGCCTGCGGCACCAATTGCAGGGCGGCCTCGATCCGCCGGATCGCCGCCTCGTGGGCGCCGGTGTCGAGCGCCGCGTAGCCGACCAGCGCCCCGACCTCGAAGTCGGTCAGCTGCGGGCCCTTGCGCCCGCCGTCGTCGACCAGCGACGCGCCGGCGACGAACGCGAGCTCGGCCTCGTCGTCGTCGCCCAGCTCGAGCGCGAGACGACCCAGATAAAGGAGGCAGCGCGCGCGGCCGACGACGTCCCCCGGGAGGAAGCGGTCGAGCGCCGCGCAGCCGGGGCGCAGGAGCCCCGGTCCGGCCGCGAAGTCGACGAGGTGGACCGCGACCAGCCGGCCCTCGATCGTCGCGGGATGCGCCGGCCCCAGCGCCAGCTCGAAGGTCGTCACGGCGCGCGCGAGCAGGCGCTCGCGCTCGGGCCCGGGGTCGCTGGCCAGCGCCAGGTTGACCAGCGTATAGGCCACCTCGGCGTCCTCGCTGCCGAGCGCCACCTCGCGCACGGCCAGCGCCTCGGTGAAGTAGCGCCGCGCCTGCGCCGGCTCCTGTCGGGCGAGATAGGCGGTGCCGATGTTGTTGAGCACGAGCCCGCGCAGCGCCGCCGGCGTCGGGCTGCGGTCGGCCAGCGCCAGCGCCAGCGGCTCGTCGGCCAGCGCCCGCGCGACCTGGTCGGGCTGGCGCGCGAGCGCGTAGATCCGCAGCGCCAGCGCCTCGGCCGCGATCCCGTCGGCCCGGGCCTCGAACCCCGCGCTGATCGCCTGCGTCAGCCGCTCGACGTCCGCACCTGCCTGTTCGGGCAGGTGCAGCGCGAGCTTGCTGCGCAGCAGCAGCGCCTCGGCGTGGACCGGCGGGTAGTCGAGCGCCTCGCTCGCGGCCACCACCTCGTTCGCGCGGGCCAGCGCGTCCGGCAGTCGGCCCGAGCGGGCCAGCACCTGCGCCTGCGTCATCTGCCCGCGCAGCTCGGCCACCCGGGCCGCGCTCTCGGGGTCGTCGGGCGGCGGCTGCTCGGACGACAGCGCCTCGAGGTTGCGGCAGCCCTCGAGCGACGGCAGGTCGCCCGCGACCTCGAGCGCGCGCAGGGCCACGTCGGCGTCGGCGGCCGCCAGCGTGGTCACGGTCTCGGCCAGCGCGCCGCGCCGCTGGTCGAGGCAGCGCATCTGTTGGTCGAGCAGGGCGCCCGAGCGCTCGCCGTGGCGGTGGGCCAGGCAGGCCTCGCGGTGGACCGAGCGCCAGTCGGCGGCGTAGCCGTCGAGCTCCTCCTGCACGCGCGGCCACACCACCGACGCGTAGCCCGGGGCGGCCGCCCCGAGGGCCGTGGCCACCGCGTCGCGCTGCGCTTGCCCCCACACCTGCGCCAGCTCCTCGGGCGCGCCGGTGCAGGTGCGGTCGTCGCTGGTCCGCGCGAGCACGACCCCGGTGCCGACCACGGCCCCGGCCAGCACCGCCGCGACCACCCAGCGCCGGCGACCGCGGGCGCGCCCGCGGTCGAGCGCCGACAGCAGCGCCGGCATCCCGGGGTACCTGTCCTTTGGGTCATTCTTCAGACCGCGCATCACCACCGGCGACAGCCACGCCGGCAGCCCGCGCTTGCGCGGCGGCTCGCTGATTTGCCCGTGCAGCACCTTGAGCACGAGGTCGGCCGCGTCCGTGTACGGGAACGGCGGCACCCCGTACAGCGACTCGTACAGCGCGACGCAGAAGCTGAACTGATCGGCGGCTGGCTCGGGGGACAGGCCGCGCCAGTGCTCCGGCGCCATGTAGGCCGGCGTGCCGACGATCTGGTCGTCGTGCGTCAGGTGCATGTCGAGCTTGCTGTTGCTGTTGCTCGTCCCCGGGGTCGGCGCCGCGCGCGGCAACTCGGGGACGGCCGCGCGCACCAGCCCGAAGTCGAGCACGCGGGCCCGCCCGGCGTCGTCGATCATCACGTTGCTCGGCTTGAAGTCGCGGTGGACCAGGCCGGCCGCGTGCGCCGCGGCCAGCCCGCGCCCGGCCTGCACGAACACCTCGACCACCTCCTGCCAGGAGCGCGGCGCCGCCTGCAGCCACGCGCCGAGCGTCTGCCCGCGGATGAACTCCATCGCCACGTAGACCTGCCCGCCGGCCATGCCGGCCTCGAGCACGGTGACCACGTTCGGATGCGAGACGCGCGCCATCGCCTGCGCCTCGCGCAGCAGCCGGCGCTGCGCGCTCTCGCCGGTGTCGCGCAACACCTTGACCGCGACCTTGCGGTCGAGGGTCTCGTCGTAGGCGGTGTAGACCACCCCCATCGCCCCCGAGCCGAGCGGCTCCAAGATCATGAAGCGGCCGAGCTTGCCGCCCGCGACCGTGGTCGACGGCTCGATCGCCGACGAGACCTCGGGATCGGCCAGCGGCCGCGAGGCGGCCAGGCCGGTGGTCTGGAACGCGGTGTCGTGGATCCCCGGGGCCATGGTGAACGCTGTTCCGGGCGCCCTCTCGTCGGCTGCGGCATCCTCGCATGGTTTGCCCACCTCCGCCTACCGCATTACCCTCGCGGGCCGATGCCCCGGATCCACACCGCGCTCACCCAGGGGGGCGACGAGCTCGTCGTTTTCCTCCACGCCGTCGGCGGCGACCACAGTTCATGGCGGCCCCAGGTCGAGGCCCTGCGCGCTCGCTACAGCACGCTGACCTTCGACATGCGCGGTCACGCCCGCAGCTACAGCCCCGAGCGGCCGGAGATCTCGATCCAGAACTTCGCCGACGACGCCATCGACCTGGTCGAAGAGGCAGGTTTTTACCGCGCCCACTTCGTCGGCCTGTCGATGGGCGGCGTGGTCGCCCAGGAGATCTTCTCCCGCGCGCCGGAGCGGGTGCAGTCGCTGACGCTGGCGGCCACGTGGTCCTTTCACCCGGAAGCAGAGGCGCGGCGAACGTGGATGGAGGACAAGCTGAGCCGGATGTCGATGGCCGAGAGCGCCGCCCTGGACATGCCGAACCTCTACGCGAGCGACGCCCCGCGCGAGCTCGTCGACACCGCGATCGCGATCGAGGGCGGCAAGGACAAGGACGTGTTCCTGCAGTCGTGGCACGCGATGCTCCAGGTCGACTACCGCGAGCTGCTGCCGCGGATCGACGTGCCGGTGCTGCTCATCGGCGGCAGCGACGACCGCATCACCCCCGTCGACCCGCTGCTGCGCGACATCTTCGCCCGCGTCCCGATGGCGGAGCTGCGGGTGCTCGCCGGCGGCGGCCACTTCTGCAACCTCGACCGCGCCGAGGCCTTCAACGCCGCGCTGGTGCCGTTCCTCCGCCGCGCCCGCGCCCGCGCCCCGCAGGCGCTGGCCCTGCCGGCTGCGCCGCCGACGCCCAGCAGCGCGGCCACCGTCGCCGAGGCGCTGCTCGAGCAATTGCACCGGCGCGACGTCCCGTGCCTGTTCAGCAACTCGGGCACGGACTTCACCCCGCTGATCGAGGCGCTCGCCAAGCCCGGCGCCGCCGCCCCGCGGGTCGTCGCGGCCGCCCACGAGAACACCGCGATCGCCATGGCCCACGGCTATCAATTGCTCTCGGGACATGTCCCTGCGGTCATGGCCCACGTCAATGTGGGCACCGCCAACTCGGGGCTCGGCCTGATCAACGCCCGCCGCGCGCGGGTGCCGATGCTGGTGATGGCCGGTCTCACGCCCTACACCGATGCGCCGGCGGTCCCCGGCCACCGCACCAACTTCGTGCAATGGGGCCAGGACAGCTTCGACCAGGCCGCCTACTTCCGCGAGTTCACCAAGTGGGACTACCGCCTGGCCACCGCCGACCACCTCGAGGTCGCGGTCGACCGCGCGCTGGCGATCGCCGACAGCGACCCCGCCGGCCCGGTCTACCTCACCCTGCCGAAGGAGGTCCTGTGCGCGCCCGCCAGCAGCGCCCCGGTGTCGCCGCGGCCGCGGCTGCGCCCCAACCCGCCGGCCCGCCCCGACGCGGTCGCGCTCGCCCGCGTGGCCCACGCGATCCGCAACGCCAGGCGGCCGCTGATCCTCACCGCCGAGCTCGGGCGCTACCGCGGCGGCCCCGAGGCGCTGTGGCAGCTGGCGACCCGCCACGGCATCGGCGTGGTCGAATTCGGCAAGCGTAACTTCTTCAACCTGGCGACCGACTGCCCGGCCCACCTCGGCTTCGACCCGGCCTCGCAGGTGCCGCAGGCCGACCTGATCCTCGCGGTCGAGGACCCGGTGCCGTTCATCCCCGCGTTCGTCGCCTTGCCCCAAGGACAGGTGCCGCCGATCGTGCAGATCGGCGTCGACCCGCTGTTCGCCGACCTGCCGCTGCGCGGGTTCCCGAGCGACCTCGCGCTGCCCGGCGACCCGGCCGAGAGCCTGCGCCTGCTCACCCGCCTGCTCGACGCCGACCCGGCCCCCGACGCGGCCGCGCGCCGCGAGGCGCTGCGCATCGAGCACGCGGTCGTGTTCGCCAACGCGGGCGTCGCCGCCGACTTCGACGCCGGCAAGCCCGCGATCACCAAGCGCTGGCTGTCGCGCTGCGTCGGCCAGGCGGTCGACGACGAGGTCGTGATCTTCAACGAGTACCCGCTCGACCCGCTGCTGGTGCCGCGCCGGCTGCCCGACAGCTGGTTCGAGAACTCGATCGCCAGCGGCCTCGGCTGGGCCCTCGGCGCGGCCCTCGGCGGCAAGATGGCCCGCCCCGACCGCGCCGTGCTCGCGGCGGTCGGCGACGGCAGCTTCCTGTTCAACACCCCGCTGTCGGCCCTGCACGCCGCGACGGCGCATCGCCTGCCGATCTTGATCGTGGTGTTCAACGATTGCGCGTGGAGCACGATCCGCAAGTCGACCCGCGGCGACTTCCCCGGCGGCCACGCCCAGGCCACCGGCAACTTCGCGCTCTGCGACCTCGGGGCCGACCCCGCGTACGACCAGATCGCCAGCGCCTGCGGCGGCGTGGGCGTGCGCGTCGATCGACCCGACGCGGTCCCCGACGCGCTCCGCCGCGGCCTCGAGCTCGTCCGCAGCGGCGACCGCTTCGTGCTGCTCGACGTCCGCTGCGAACGCGACGCGTAGCGCGAACCAAAAATTGGCGCGGCCCCGCCGTTTCGGCGAGGCCGCGAGCTTCCCGAGCCCGGAAGCGACGGGCGGAGCGCCGCGCGACGCCGTCGCGACCCTCGCACGTCCGGCTCGGTGTCTGATATTATGTTTGAATGATATGAGCAGTCAGAAGTGCTTCGACGCCGACGGTCGATACCGCCATCGACGAATCCATCACGCGCCCACGAATGCGCGCAAGGAGGCGGTCGGCGTATCTCTTCTTTTTTAGGAAAAGCACACTCAAGCGAAGAGGGGCGCGGACCTGCGCCGCGGACTAGCTAGCTGGCGGACACTACCGGGGCGGTCAAGCGGCGCGGCCAGTCGATGCCCAATTTAATAATGCGCCGCTTCATCGCGTGGCGGGTGATGCCGAGGAGCTGGGCGGCGCCGACGATGTTGCCGGCGCGCTCGAGCGCGGTGGTGCAGAGGCGGCGCTCGGCGGCGCCCAGGTTGAAGTCATCGAGGACGAGTTGTTGCTGCATGCGAATTCTTGTACTGCACGAGCTTGTTCCAGCGCGGATCAACACCGGTTGAATAAGCGCCGCGCGGCGTCGTGCGGCCGGCTCGGGGCCGCACTGCGCGGTTGCGCGCGTCCAGCCGTCGCCCCGCTGGCGCTCGCCCGACCGGATGAACGCCGATGATTGTCCCCACCGGCACGCCCAGCTGGAGGACCTCGAGCTCGTCGCTCCATTCGCCAGCTGTACGGCTCGGCATCATCGTAGGAGTCGAGGATTGGCGTGCCGAATCCGGCCATGCAGCGATCGACGGACGGCTCGCGGGATCACGCCGAGGCGCGCGCAGTTGCGCCCGCCGTGCCCCCGCGGCCCGTCTTCACGAGGCGACCGCGCGCCGTGGCGCGTGGTCGTGGAATTGATGCGCCTCCGTGCTGTCGCCGAGGGCCAGGGTCGAGGCGTCGCCGCCGGAGATGATCTCGGCGACCGCGTCGAAGTAGCCGGTGCCGACCTCGCGCTGGTGGCGGGTCGCCGTGTAGCCGTGGACCTCCGCGGCGAACTCGGCCTCCTGCAGCGCGGCGTAGGCGGCCATGCCGTCGTCGCGGTAGCGGCGGGCCAGCTCGAACACCCCGTGGTTCATGGCGTGGAAGCCGGCCAGGGTGACGAACTGGAACTTGTAGCCCATCGCCCCGAGCTCGCGCTGGAAGGTGCGCAGCGCCGCCTCGCCGAGGTGTTTCTTCCAATTGAACGACGGCGAACAGTTGTAGGCCAGCCACTTGCCGGGGTGCTCGGCGAGCACGGCCTCGGCGAAGCGGCGGGCCTGGGCGAGGTCGGGCGTCGAGGTCTCGCACCACACCAGGTCGGCGTGCGGCGCGTAGGCGCGGGCGCGGGCGATCGCCGCGTCGATGCCGCCGCGGATCCGGAAGAAACCCTCGGGCGTGCGTTCGGCCGAGGTGATGAACTCGCGGTCGCGCGGGTCGACGTCCGAGGTGATCAGCTTGGCCGCGTCGGCGTCGGTGCGGGCGACGATCAGGGTCGGCACGTCGAGCACGTCGGCGGCCAGGCGGGCCGCGGTCAAGGTGCGCACGAACTGGCTGGTCGGCACCAACACCTTCCCGCCGAGGTGGCCGCACTTCTTCTCGGAGGCGAGCTGGTCCTCGAAGTGAACCGCCGCGGCGCCGGCGGCGATCATCGACTTCGTCAATTCATAGGCGTGCAGCGGCCCGCCGAAGCCGGCCTCGGCGTCGGCGACGATCGGCGCCAGCCAGTAGCGCCGGCCCCGGTGACCCTCCGCGCTCTCGATCTGGTCGGCGCGCAGCAGCGCTGCGTTGATGCGCTCGACCAGCGCGGGCACGCTGTTGCAAGGATAGAGGCTCTGGTCGGGGTAGGTCTGCCCGGCGAGGTTGGCGTCGGCCGCGACCTGCCAACCAGACACGTAGATCGCCTCGAGCCCGGCCTTGACGTGCTGCACCGCCATGTTGCCGGTCATCGCCCCGAGCGCGGGCACGAACGGACGCGCGGCCAGGAGCTCGCGCAGGCGGGCGGCCCCGAGCTCGGCGAGGGTGTGGCGGATCGTGAACGAGCCGCGCAGGCGCTCGACGTCGGCGCGGCTGTAAGGGCGAAGGATCGGGCTCGGTTGCCGGTGTACGATGTCCATGTCTGTCCTCTTCCCCGGCGATCGCGTCGCCGAGCTGTCTCGGTGTTCGGCTCGCGCCGCGCAGGCGCGGAGCTCGTTTTCCTCAAAAAAAGGGGTGATGTCGGGCGGCCGACCGGCGGCGCGCTGCGGCGCGCTCGCCGCGGCGCTCACGTGTCTCAAGGGTCAGGTCGCGGGGCGGCGATTCGGCGGCGCCGGCCCGACGCGTAATGTCTCCACGGTCATGCCGTGGTTCTGTGACGCCCCTGCTGGCGCCCGCTCACTCGCCGGCCGTTCGTCTCGGGGCTGTCTCAAAGGTCATGCAGCGGTGATGCTGCGCGCCGCTGCTGGCGCTCGCTCGCTGGCTCGGTTCAGGGCTGTCTCGAAGGTCATGTCGCGGTGGTTCTGCGCGCCGCTGCTGGCGCTCGCTCTTCTTCGGTTCAAAGCTGTCTCGAAGGTCATGTCGCGGCGACGCTGCGCGCCGCTGCTGGCGCTCGCTCGCCGGGCCTGGTCGCCGGTCCGGCGTGGTATGTCTCGAAGGTCAGGTCACTCGTGCAACCTGAGCGGCCGCGGGCGCGGTCACGTCGTCGGCGACGAGGGCCTCGTAGGCGGGGAGCGTCAAGAATTCTTCGCAGCGTTCGGCGGCGACGAGGCGCTCGAACAGGGCGCGGGCGGCGGCGAAGCGGCCGGCGGCGTAGCGCTCGTGGCCGAGCTCGGCGCGGAGCTCGGCGAGGACGGCGTCGATCGCCTCGCGCACGCGCGGGAAGTCGAGCGCGGTGCCGTCCTCGAGGGTGGCCGAGTACTTGAGCCACTGCCACACCTGGGCGCGGGAGATCTCGGCGGTCGCGGCGTCTTCCATCAGGTCGTAGAGCGGCACGCAGCCGACGCCGCGCAGCCAGGCCTCGATGTACTGCACGCCGACGGCGATGTTGCGGCGCAGGCCCTCGGCGGTGCGCGGGCCGTAGGGCACGGCCAGCAGGTCGGCCGCCTGCACCTGCACGTCCTCGCGGACGCGGCAGATCTGGTTGGGCCCGGGCATGTGGGCGTCGAACACCTCGCGGGCGATCGGCACGAGGCCGGGGTGCGCGACCCAGGTGCCGTCGTGGCCGTCTCGCACCTCGCGCTCCTTGTCGGCGCGGACCTTGGCGAGCGCCTCGGCGTTGCGCGCCTGGTCGTGCTTGACCGGGATGTAGGCCGCCATGCCGCCGATCGCGTGCACGCCGCGGCGGTGGCAGGTCTGGATCAGCAACTGCGAGTACGCGCGCAAGAACCCGCGGTCCATCGTCACCAGCGCGCGGTCGGGCAGCAGCGCGGCGGGGTCGCCCTGGCGGCGCTTGATGAAGCTGAAGATGTAGTCCCAGCGGCCGCAGTTGAGCCCCGCCGAGCGCTCGCGCAGGGCGTGGAGGATCTCGTGCATCTGAAAGGCCGCGGGCAAGGTCTCGATCAGCACGGTGGCGCGGATCGTGCCGGTCGGCAGGCCGAGCAGGTCCTCGCTGGCGCGCAGCACGTCGGCCCACACGCGCGCCTCGGCGGCGCTCTCGAGCTTGGGCAAATACACGTAGGTGCCGAGGCCGCGGCGCAGCCGCTCGGCGGCGTTGTGGAAGGCGTAGAGGCCGAAGTCGACCAGGCAGCCGCGGGCCGGCTCGTCGTCGACCCGCACGTGCGCCTCGGGCAGGTGGATCCCGCGCGGGCGGACGAACAGCGCGGCTGTCTGTTCGGCCAGCTGGTAGAGCTTGCCGTTCTGCTCGAGGCGGATCTCCCGCCGCACGGCGTCGATCAGGTTGCGCTGGCCGTCGACCAGGTTGTGCAGGGTCGGCGCGGTCGCGTCCTCGAAGTCGGCCATGAACACGCGCGCCCCCGAGTTGAGGGCGTTGATGATCATCTTGCGGTCGACCGGGCCGGTGATCTCGACGCGCCGGTCGAGGATGTCCTCGGGGACAGGTGCGCAGGTCCACGCGGCCTCGCGCAGGTCTCGCGTCTCCGGCGCGAAATCGAGCCGTTCGCCGCGGTCGAGGCGGCTCTGCCGGGCCTGTCGCGCCGACAATTCTCCGGCGAATCGTGGGCCGAAACGGCGCTGCAGCTCGGCGACGAAGACGAGGGCTTCGTGGCTCAGAACGGTGGAATCACCGGGAACGCGGGAGCCGCGCAGGATCACGCCGGGGGGTGTGGAGAGCGGCTGCATCGACGCCGTGACAATAAACTGGATCGGCCCATCTCTCAAACAGACGCTGCTGTAAGGGGTGAAACGGCATTCCAGCGTTGTCAACATGCGACAGTCATGCTGTAAATCGTGTCAATGACCGCCCCCAAGAAGCCAGCGGCCTCGGCCCGCGACACCCCTCGATTCGGCGCGAAGATCCGGAGCCTGCGCCGCTGCGCCGGGCTGTCGCAGGCCGAGCTGGCCCAGCGGCTCGAGGTCTCGCCGTCGTACTTGAACCTGCTCGAGCACGACAAGCGGGCCCTGCCGGCGCCGCTGCTGATCAAGCTGGCGCGGGTGCTCGAGGTCGACCTCGCCTCGTTCGCCGGCGAGGACGACGCGCGGCTGGTGCACGACCTGCTCGAGGTGTTCGCCGACCCGCTGTTCGAGGAGGCGCCGCTGACGAACACGGAGGTGCGCGAGGTGGCGTCGGCGAGCCCGGCGGCGGCGCGGGCGGTGCTGCAGCTGTACCGGGCCTATCGCGGGGCGCAGGTGGCGACCGACGCGTTGTCGTCGCGGCTCGAGGCGGGCGACGACGCGGGCGGCGCGTCGCGCTCGTCGCTGCCGAGCGAGGAGGTCAGCGACCTGTTGCAGCAGCACATGAATTACTTCCCGGCGCTCGAGGAGCGAGCCGAGCAATTGCGGCGCGAGGCCGGGCTCGGCGAGCTCGACCGCTTCGGCGCGCTCGTCCGCCACCTCGCGCGCGCGTGCGACGTGCGGGTCGAGATCGCCCGCTCCGGCCAGCCGGGCGCGGCGCTGCGGCGCTTCGACCCGCGCAGCCGCGTGCTCTGGCTGTCGGAGCTGCTGCCGACGCGTTCGCGCCTGTTCCAGCTGGCGGCTCAGGTGGCGCTGATCGCCCACGCCGACGTGCTCGACGGCCTCGGCCGCGACCCGCTCCTCACCAGCCCCGAGAGCCGCGCGCTGGCCCGCGTCGCCCTGGCCAACTACTTCGCCGGCGCGGTGTGGATGCCCTATATGGAGTTCCTGCGCGCCGCCGAGGAGCTGCGCTACGACATCGACGTGCTCGGCCGCCGCTTCGGCGTCGGCTTCGAGCAGACCTGCCACCGCCTCACGACCCTGCGCCGGCCGACGCAGGAGGGCGTGCCGTTCCACATGGTGCGCATCGACGTCGCCGGCAATATCTCGAAGCGCTTCTCGGCCAGCGGGATCCGCTTCGCCCGCTACGCCGGCGTGTGCCCGCGCTGGAACATCTTCAGCGCGTTCCAGACGCCCGGGATGATCCGCGTGCAGGTGTCGCGCATGCCCGAGGGCGCGAGCTTCTTTTGCATCGCTCGCACGATTCAGAAAGACTCGGGCGGGTACCACGCGCAGCAGCCGGTGCAGGCGATCGGGCTCGGCTGCGCGGTCGAGCACGCGCCGCGGCTGGTGTATGCCGACGGCGTCGATCTGCACAATCCCGGGCTGGTGACGCCGGTCGGGGTCACGTGCAGGTTGTGCGAGCGCACGGCTTGCGAGCAGCGGGCGCTGCCTTCGCTGAAGGTGCCGCTGCGGGTCGATCCGAACTATCGCGGGCTCTCGCTGTACGCGCCGGCCCCGGAGTGAGGCTTGCGAGCATCGCCCTGCGGTGTTTCACCGGGGCGCCTCGTCCGTGGCATCCGCCCATGAGGAAAGCGCCGTGCGCGGGACTTCGTCGACCCCCGACCCTGGCTCGGCAGCGCGTGGCCTTTCGTTCGCCAGCTGTGTTAGAGCGGCGGCCCATGCCCATCCTGCCCGCAGACCGTGACCCCCGACTGATCACAGTGCGCCGCGGCGGAACGCTGACGGACGACGATCACCGGCTGCTGGCGGAGTGGGCGGCCCTCTGCGCAGACCACGTCCTGCATCTCTTCGAGCAGGCCCGGCCCGACGACACCCGCCCCGTGACGCGATCGACATCTGTCGTGCCTGGGTGCGCGGCGAGGTGCGCATGCGTGACGCGCACCGGGCCGCCTTCCCGGCGAATGCCGCCGGGCGTGACCTGCCCAAGCCCGCGAAGTATGCGGCGCTCGCGGCCGGGCAAGCAGTGGCAGTGGCCCACGTCGCCGCCCACGCCCTGGGCGCTGCGGCCTATGCGATCAGGGCTGCCGCCGCGGACGCTCCTACGAGCGGTGAGGCGGAGGCGGCGCGCATCGCCGAACGGGACTGGCAACGAGCGAGGATCCCCGCGAAAGTTCGGGAGCTCGTCCTCGACGATCAGCGGAATCGAAGCGCGATCTGCTGGAACGTCTTCGACGACTGACGCGTCGCCGCCGACGCGCTCGCCGTCAGGGCGCAGGGCGCTGTTGACGGTCGGCTGCCGGATGGAGAAGCTCGCACCATGAGCAGCGCGCTGATCGTCGGTGACCTCCAGGCCGGGATTCTCGACAACTACCCGTTCACGAAGGCCGTGGTGCCGCCGGTGACCGAGCTGCTGCCACGAGCCCGCGCGGCCGGGGTGCTGGTCGTATTCGTGCGTACCGCGTTTCGGGCCAACGGCGCGGATCTGGCGGGTGAGGTCTTCGCGGCCTTCCACCGGCAGGGTGACCTGTTCCACGAGGGTGCACCGGGTACCGAGGTCGCGCTGGAGGTCACCGCGGACGACGTCGTCGTGCTCAAGCGGCGCACGAGCGCGTTCGCGGGGACGGATCTCGATCTGGTGCTTCGCGCCCGCGGCGTGGACTCGCTGGCGCTCACCGGCGTCGCGACGAGCGCCATGGTCGCGGCCACGTTTTACGACGCGTCGGACCGGGGCTACGGGTTGACCGTGCTCCGAGACGGGTGCGCCGACCAGGACCCGGCGGTGCACGAGTTCTTCGTCGACAAAATCTTCCCCAGCAGGGGGGCAGAGATCCTCACGTGCGCGGAGTGGCCTGCTCCTTCTCGAACCCGTGGGGCGCGTACGGCTCCCCGTTGAACGGCTCGACCTCGCTGCGGCCGCGCCTCGGGACCGGAGGCCGACCGGCCGCCGAGACGGACAGATCGACCGCGCGACAAGGGCGCAGCGTTCGGCGAGCAAGGTGTTTTGTGGCTTCCGCGTCGGCGGCCTTGCATGCCGACAGCTGAGCGTCGCAGCGCGCTTTGCCGGCGGGCTTCAAACATAGCAACGAACTGTCGTAGCACCGCACCTTCTGCTCGATGCACGCGTTCCAGGCGCCCTGGCCGTTGTTGTGTGCTCGAGCGCCTCGAGTTTCTCAGGGGGATTGGCACGTCTCGCAGGTCGAGCGGCGTGGAGCGCATTATCCCAGCTCGGTGGGCACCACGAACTGGGCGATCTTCTGCCCGTCGATCGACCAAAAATCCACGAAGTGGGGCGCCAGACGAACGAGGCGCTGCATGCCGAGCCAGATGAGGTCCCCGGGGAAGCCGTAGTCCGGTCGGTGCCCATGTCGGTAGTAGTCCGGCAGACCGTCCGGGATCGCGGGAGCGGGCGCCGAGAACGTCGAGAGCGCGAGCCCGCTGCTCGCGTCGAACAGGCGAATCTCCTGCCCATCCAGCAACAGCGCCACGCCGTGGCCGTCCGGTGACCATGCGATGCCCGAGGCCTCCGGAACAGCATGCGAAGCTTGGATCAGCCGCGGCGCGAGGTCGATCGTGACCTCGATACGACCGTTGCGAACGATATCCAGATGCGTGGTCTTCCGATCCAGCCCGTGACTGCGCAGGAGCAGCGCGCCCTCGCGACCCCAGCGCAGCTCGTCGAAGTGCGGCAGGGAGGGCGCGAGCGTGCACACGCGCCGTCCGTCGTCGCCGTCGAAGATCACGATCTCGTCGCGCGCAGGCGACTGGCCCCAGTGGACCCTGGCACACCACCGCCCGTCCCCCGACCAGTGCACCTCGTGGGACGAAGGAAGGTCCTCCAGCGTGTGATGGTAGAGTAGCTTGCGGCCGAGCGGGTCGAAGGCCGCGATCCCGTGCCCGACCGTGCCGACGACCGCGCCCGTCGCCGCGTTCCACTCGAGCTGCGCGAACCTCGGCGAGCCGATGTCCTCGAAGTCAAAGCGCGAGTCGCCCTCGCGGATCTCGAAGAGCGCACCGGTGTCCGAGAACATCCGCGTCTCGTCGACCCAGACGTAGCGGACCCCGCTGTCCCGCGTCTCGTCGGGCCACGCATCGCCCACGATCCGAGCCCTGTCCAGGAGCGCGATCCCGTTGGTCCCCACGTTCGTGGCCAGGCGCCGCCCGTCTGGATGCCAGCGCAGGAGGCCGGGCTGCTCGGACCAGCCGACGTGGTCATCGAAGCCCGTCGACGAGCGCAGGCTGCCCGCCTGAGCGTCGAAAACCAGCACTGCCCCGCCCTGATTCTCTGCGTCCGTGCACGCGACCGCGAGCCACGGTTGACCGGGGTGGACGGCTACGTTCTCGATCAGGCAGTTGCTCGGCCATTTCGGGCTCGGCTGGATGGGCCAGGCATCGTTCATGGTGGGAGCCGCATGGTACCCGCTCACGCTGCCGAGGTAGCGTGAGCCGAGCCGAACCTCGCTTCGAAGCTGGCGTCGACCGTGAACACTCTCCCGCGCTCCGACCGGGCCAGCGCCTCCGAGCTCTGCCCGGCGAGCAGGCGGGACCGATCCGCCGAGCCGCGCAGCGCCGCCCCGGCCCCGCTTCCTTGCAGCGTGTCATTCCCGTGCGGCGAGACGTCCGGCGACCGATGCTCCGATCACGGCATGGCGGGGAAAAGGTCCTTGGTGGGCTCTGTGGCCGATCACGCTCGCCCATCGCCATGGGTCGTCTCCGGGCGGAGCGCTTCCGGCGACGCATGCCGTGCAGCCTGCTCACCGCCGCGAGCGCTCGCGGCGGGGGCGAGGCTCGCAGCCGAGCGGCGCGCGGCGGCCGGGACTGCGCTATCCTGAGAGCGTGCCGGCGCGCGAGTTGCCTGCTCCATCGCCCGACGATCTTCGGCGGCATGAGAGCGCCATCGCCGGGCTGCGCGCGCTGCCGGCGGACGCGAAGTCGCGGGTGCAGCACCGGCTGCAGGCGCTCGAGCATCTGTGGCGCGACATCCCGCCGACGCGGTCGCTCCGACGCTGCGAGCTGCCGCGCCGCGCCGTGGTGCCGAGCGCGGAGGACGTCGCCTGCGTGGCGCGCTTCGCCGGCCATCCGTCGCCGGAGGTCCGTCGCTGGGTGTTTCAGGCGCTGCGGCACGCGACCCCGCACCGCGAACGGCTCGCGCCCGTCGTGCGCGCGGGGCTCGTCGATCCCTCGCCGGTGGTGCAGATCCACGCGGCCTCCGCGGCGCACCGACTCGGGCTGGGCGAGTCGATCGCGGCGGCGCTGGTGGCGGCCCTGGCCGATCCGGTATGGACGGTCCGCTGGTACGCGGCCGCGGCGCTGGCGACGACGGGCCGGCGCGAGCAAGCGGCCGCGGCGTTCGCCGCCGCGTTCCCCGAGCGACGGGCAGCACGCGCGAGCGAGTTCGACGTGCACGCGGAGAGGTGGCGCAGGCTGGCGGCCGCGTTCGACCCGCCGCCGCCGGCGATCGCCGCCCGCCTGTGACCGCTCGCCTGCGGCTGGCCCGCCTGTCGCCGCCTCCTGGGACCGCCGCCCGTACCTTCGCGGGCGCGCAGACGGATGACCATTCGGACATGCTCCTTCGAGCATGTCCAATCAGACATCCATCAGATCGGCTCGCGCGGCAGCGTCAGCGTGAAGGTCGAGCCGCGGCCGGGTTCGCTCTCGGCGACGATGTCGCCGCCCATGAGGCGGGCGTAGCGGCGGCTGATGGCGAGGCCGAGGCCGGTGCCGCGGAGCTCGGCCTCGTGGTCGCCGTGGACCTGGGAGAAGTCGCGGAACAGCAGGGCGAGCTTGTTCTGGGCGATGCCGACGCCGGTGTCGCGGACGCGTACGGCGATCTGGCGGTCGCCTGGCTCGAGGGTCACGTCGACCGAGCCGCGCTCGGTGAAGCGGATCGCGTTGGCCACCAGGTTGTAGACGATCTGGCGCACGCGGGTCGGGTCGGCGACGATCGGCGCCGGGCCGCGGGCGACGTTCAGCGCGACCGAGCGGCCGCGCAGCAGCGGGCGCACGGTCGCCTCGACGTCGGCCAGCAGCTCGCCGAGGTCGAACGGGCGCGGGCGCAGGCGCGGCTGGTCGAGCTCGAGCTGGGCGTAGCCGAGGATGTCTTCGACGACCTCGAGCAGGTGCGTGCCGGCGCGGTGGATCGCCCGCAGGTCGTCGGCGGTGCCGTCGAGCTGGCCGACGGGGCCCTCGAGCAGCAGCTCGCTGAGGCCGAGGATCCCGCCGAGCGGGGTGCGCAGCTCGTGGCCCATGGTGGCGAGGAACACGTCCTTCGCGCGCACGCCGGCGAGCGCCCGGTCGCGCGCGTGGGCGAGGTCGACGAGCTGGCGCCGCAGCTCGAGCTGGGCGATCACCTGGCGGCCGAGCACCGCGAGGCCCTGGCGCTGCACGGCGTCGAGGCTGCGCGGCACCCGGTCGATGACGCACAGGGTGCCGAGCGCGAAGCCCTCGGCGTTGACCAGCGGCGCGCCGGCGTAGAAGCGGATGTTCGGCTGCGACGCCACCAGCGGGTTGTCGGCGAAGCGCGGGTCGGCGCTCGCGTCCTCGACCTCGAACACCCCGCGCTGCAAGATCGCGTGCGAGCAGAAGGCGATGTCGCGCGGCGTCTCGGTCGCGTCGAGCCCGACCCGCGACTTGAACCACTGCCGCCCGGCGTCGACCAGGCTGACCAGCGCGATCGGGGTGCCGCACAGCTCCGAGGCGAACCGCGTCAGCTCGTCGAAGTCGGCCTCGGGCGCGCTGTCGAGGACGGCGTAGCCGCGCAGCGCCGCCAGTCGCTCGGGTTCATCCTGCGGGAGCGGGGCGACCTTCATGCATCTCAGCGTAGGCGAGCCCGACGGTGCGCAGCAACACCGTTCCCCGCGGCCGACGGTCGCGCCGTCTGCGCCTGCGCTTCGGGGCGCACCGGAGCTGGCCCTTGAGACATCTGCCGCCGCGCGTCGCGGACAGCCGTCCGACCTGGCCGTTGCGACAGGTCCTCACGGGCGTCACGGACACGCGTCCGAACATGTCCGTGAGGACATGTCCGAACGGTTAGCCGTTCTTGCGCTCGAGCAGCCAGGCGTCGACGGCCGCGACCATGCGGACGTCGCTGGCGGCGGCGGCGAGGGCGCGGGCCTCCTCGGCCACGTGTTCGGCGCGCTCGCTCTGGCCGGCGAAGGCCAGCGAGCGGGCCAGGCGGAACGCGCTCGCGTAGCGGAGCGACGGCTGGACCAGTTCGCCGCGAGCGCTGGCGACCGCGTAGGCGCGCTCGGCGACGGTCACCGCCTCGGTGGTCCGGCCGGCGGTGGCGAGGACCTCCGCGAGCACCTCGAGCGCGCTGGCGATGTAGGGCTCGTCCTCGCCCCACGCGCGCTCGGCGTCGACCACGGTCGCGCGGATCTCGGCTTCCGCGCCGGCGAGATCGCCCTGGCGCAGCAGCGCCTGCGCCAGCCACACGCGCAGCCGGAACAGCTCGGGGTGGAGCGGGCGCGCGTCGATCGGCAGGCCCACGGTCGCGCTGGTCGCACCGACGAGGGCGCGGCGGATCTGGCGGGCCGCCTGCGCCGGGTCGCCGCGCAGCATCAGCGCCTCGACCGCGCCGTTGGTCAGCTGCAGCGCGAGGTGGCTGTCGTCGGGCACGAGGCCGGCGATGCCCAGGCGCGCGCGCTCGAAGATCGCCGCGGCGGCGTCGGCCTGGCCGTGGCGCAGCGCCAGCATCCCCGCGGAGCGCAGGCTGGCCGCGTACTCGGGGTGGCGCTGGCAGCAGCCGACCTCGGCGGGCGCGGCGTCGCCGGCGGCGACCAGGGTCTTGTAGTCGACCGTGGTCGCCGGCGTCACGCCCGGGTCGCACAGGCGCTGGCGGAGGGTCACGAGCGCGCGGTCGACGTGCTGCTCGGCCGTGTCGAGCAGGCCGAGGCTGGTGGCCGCGTCGGAGGCGAGGCGGAACAGCACGCTGACCTCGGGCAGGTGCGACGAGCCGGCCGCCTCGTGCATGGCGATCGCGCGCTCGAAGTGGCCGAGGGCCTCGGCGTAGCGGCCGGTGGCCAGCGCGACCTCGCCCTGGGCCTGGGCGAGGGCGGCGCGCTGGGGCGGCGCGCCGCCGCGGGCCAGCAGGGCGTCGACGTGGCGGACCCACCGCTCGGCGGCGATGAAGTCGGCCAGGTGGACGCCGGTGACCTCGACCAGCTCGGTGGCGGCGGCGATCGCCACCCGCTCGTGGCCCGACTCGAGGGCCGCGAAGTAAGCTGTCTGAAGGGACAGCAGCGCGTCCTTCGGCCGGCCGCTGCTGACGAGCACGCGGCCGCGGGTCAGCTCGTAGTCGGCGCGCAGCGGCAGCTGGCCGTCGGGCAGCGCGAGCGCGTCGAGCACCGCCAGCGCCTCGGGGAACTTGCCGGCGCGGCGGTGGCTCTCGGCGCGGGCGATCGCCGCGTGCTGCTCGGCCAGCGTGCGCGCCAGCTCGGGGTCGTCGGGCGGGGCGGCGCGGCGCTGCAGCTCGAGCGGGTCGGCGCACGACTGCGGCGACTCGAGCCCGGCCACCAGGTCGGACGCGTGCACCGCGAACGCCGCGTCGGGCCGGCCGAACAGGTCGAGCACCGCCTTGAAGTCGCGCAGGCGGTCGCCGAGGCAGGCCCGCCGCAGCTCGTACAGCGCGCTCGACTGCTCGTGGCGGACCTCGGCGGCCACGCAGGCGTCGGCCGCCACCTCGGTCCAGCGCTCGGCGTACTCGTCGTACTGGCGGCGCGCGACCGTCCACGACTGCGCGACCGTCGGGTCGACCGCGCGCAGCGACGCGCCGACGCCGGCGAAGCGGGCCGGGTTCCACACCTCGGCGATCTCCTGCCGCGCCCGGTCCTCGCACACCTGAATGTTCACACCTGTCTGATAGGACAGCCCCACCCCGACCGCGGCGAACACCGCGGTGAAGCCGGCGGCGGCCAGCCACGCGGTGCGCGGCGGCTCGACGACGCGGTCGATCGCGGCGATGAGCGCGTCCATCGACGGGTGGCGGTGCTCGGGGCGGACCTGCAGGCCGCGCATCACCGCGGCCCGGAGCGCGCGCGGGACCCTCGCGCCGCCGGGCTCGCGCAGCTGGCCGGCCAGCACCGCGCGCATCAATTCGGCGAGGCTGTCGCCGGGGAACGGGCGGCTGCGGAACAGCGCCTCGTAGAGCGCGACGCACAGCGCGAACTGGTCGGAGCGGGCGTCGGCCCGGTCGCCGCGGAACTGCTCCGGGGCCATGTAGGCCGGCGTGCCGACCAGCGAGCCGGTGATCGTCAGCGACGCGTCGAGGGGGCGCATGCCGGCCGAGCCGGAGCCGGAGCCGAAGCTGAGCTCGGGGTCGCGGGTCCGCTCGAGGTCGGCGAACAGCTGCGGGTCGCCCTCGGCGCGGGCCAGGCCGAAGTCGAGCACGCGGACGCGCCCGTCGTCGCCGACCATCGCGTTCTGCGGCTTGAAGTCGCGGTGGACCAGCCCGGCCTCGTGGGCGGCGGCCAGGCCCGAGGCGGCCTGGCGGAACACGTCGACGATCTCGCGCCAGGTCCTTTGCTGTCTCTTGAGCCATGTACTCAAGGTCACGCCGTGGACGAACTCCATGGCGACGTAGACCTGGTCGAGGTGGGTGCCGACCTCGTGGACGCTGACGATGTTGGGGTGGGACAGGCGGGCCATCGCCTGGGCCTCGCGCAGCAGGCGGGTGCGGGCCTCGGGCGTGGAGGCGGCGCCGGCCTCGGAGTGGAGCAGCTTGACCGCGACCTTGCGCTCGAGCTCCTCGTCGTAGGCGGCGTAGACGACCCCGGTGCCGCCGCGGCCGAGCTCGCGCAGCACCGTGAAGCGGCCGATCTTCGCCGGCGCGGCCGGCTCGTCGAACAGGCTGGCCATGATCGCCTGCTTGACGCGCTCGTTGGCGAAGTCGCCCTCGACCTGCGGGCGCAGGGCCTCCGGGAAGATGGTCGGGCCGGTCATCGCTGGCCTCCGCGCTTCATCGCCTGCTTGGTGAGGAACTCGTCGATCTCCGACATCCACTCCTTCGCGTCCTTGCGCTGCTTGAGCGCGAAGGCCCGGGCCTCGTACGCCAGCTCGACCGCGCGCCGGTCCTCGCCGACCTCGGCCAGCGCCGCCGCGAGGTGCCAGATCGCGTAGTAGTGCCAGTGCTCGTTGGCCGGGTTGGGGTCGCGGCGGGTCAGCGCCAGCGCCCGCTCCGCGTAGGCCACCGCCCGCTCCGCGAGCCCCTCGAGGCGGCTCAGCCCGCTCAGGTTGAGCAGCACCTGCGTCAGCCGCGGGTCGACGGGGCCCCAGCTCTTCTCGGCCCGCGCCAGCGTGGCGGTCAGCTCGGCCTCGGCCTCGACCGGGCGCTTCAGGTGGTGCAGCAGCATGCCGAGGTAGTTGTGCATCTCGTAGCTGTCGCCGAGCAGGCGGTCGCTCGAGCGCTCGAGCACGGCGATCGCCTCGCGCGCCGGCTGCTCGGCCAGCTCGAGCCGCTTCATCGCCTCGTAGGTGTAGCTCGTGTTGGCCCACAGGGTCATGTAGACGTGGTTGCGCTGGTTCGGCAGGTCGACCGCGGCGTCGAGCGCCTGCTTGAACACCGCCAGCGCGCGCTCGTACTGGCCGTCGACGCGCAGCGCCAGGCCGAGGCTGTTGTGGATCATCGCCACATCGGGGTGCTGGGGCCCGAGCTTGTCGCGCATGATGGCGAGCGCGCGCTCCTGCTGGGCGATGCCCTGCTTGGTCTCGCTGTTGTTGATCAGGTGGTCGCCGTAGAAGCGCAGCGCCCGGGCGAAGTCGATGGTCTTCTCCTGGTCGGCCTCGTGGTAGAGGCGCATCGCCTCGACGAGGGCCTTGCGGGCCTCGCCGTGCTCGCGAGCGAGGTTGGCGATCGCCCCGCGGATCGTCAGCGCGCGGGCGCGGCGGATCGGGTCGCCGCTGCGGGCCGCGTAGATCTCGGCGTGCTTGAGCCAGTCGCGGCTGGCGAACGCGTCGGACAGGCGGCGGCCGACCACGTAGGCGAGGCGCGTCGCGGCGTCGATCGCCACCTCCTGGTGGCCGGCGGCGATGGCGACGAAGAACGCGTCCTCGAAGCTGGCGCGGGCGCCGAGGTAGTCGCCGTCGTTCTCGCGCACCGAGCCGCGGCGGAACGCCAGCTCGGCCTGCACCGGCGGGTAGTCGGCCCCGGCCGCGGCCGCCTCGGCGGCGTCGAGCAGCGCCAGCGCCTCGGCGAAGCGGCCGGTCAGCTCGAGCGTCTCGGCCCGCCCGAGCTCGGCGCGGGCCGCCGCCACCTTGTCGGCCACCGCCGGGTCGGGCGGCCGCACCTTGGCCCGCAGGTACTTGTCGTCGCTGCACTGGGCGATGCTCGGCAGCATCGCCGTCAGCTCGTCGGCCTTGGCGACCAGCATGTCGTCGGGCCGCTCGAACATGTCGATCGCCGCGGCCAGGCGGTCGCGCCGCTCGCCGAGGCAGGTCATGCGCAGGTCGAGCTGCTCGGCCGACTCCTGCCGGCACGCCTCGCCGTAGGCCGCGGCCCACTTGGCGCCGTACGCGTCGAACGCCGCCGCCGCGCGCGACCACGCCGCCTCGGCCTGGGCCACCCCCGACGCCTGCGCGACCTCGGCCAGCCGCTCGCGGACGCCGTGGTTCCACACCGCCGACAGCCGCTCCTCGCCGCTGCACGCCTCGGCGAACGCACCTGTCTGATAGGCCAGGCCGACGCCGCCGCCGACCAGGGCCGCCGCCACGCCGGCGGCGATCGCCCAGCTGCGGCGCGCCGGCGGGCGGGCGAACTTCGCCAGCTCGGCCAGCAGCGGGCGCATGCTCGGCCAGCGCGCGTCGGGGTCGCGGGAGAGGCCGCGCAGCAGCAGCGCGCGGACGGCCCGCGGCACCCCGGCCGGCGCCGGCACGTCGCGCACCTGGCCGGACAGCACGCTCGACATCAGCTCGGCCAGGGTGTCGCCCTTGAACGGGCGCTCGCGGAAGGCCGCCTCGAACAGGGCGACGCAGAACGCGAACTGGTCGGCGCGCGCGTCGACGCGGCCGCCGAGGAACTGCTCCGGGGACATGTACGCCGGCGTGCCGAGCATGACGCCGGTGACGGTGATCGAGGCGTCGAGCGAGCGCAGGTTGGCGACCGCGGAGGTGTGCTCCTCGGCGGGTCGCATGTCCCCGAGGCCAGGTGCCGGCCCGGGCTCGAGCTCGGCGCGGGCCAGGCCGAAGTCGAGCACGCGCGCGCGGCCGTCGGTGCCGACCATCACGTTGGCCGGCTTGAAGTCGCGGTGGACCAGCCCGGCCTCGTGGGCCGCGGCCAGGCCCGTCCCGGCCTGCACGAACATCGCCGCGATCTCGGCGAAGCTGCGCCGCTGCCTCTTGAGCCAGGCGTGCAGCGTCATGCCGTGGACGAACTCCATCGCCACGTAGACCTGGCGGCCGAACGTCCCGACCTCGTGGACGCCGACGATGTTGGCGTGCGACACCCGGGCCATCGCCTGCGCCTCGCGCATCAGGCGGGCGCGCGCGACGTCCTCGCGGGTCTCGGAGTGCAGCAGCTTGACCGCGACCTTGCGGTCGAGCTGCTCGTCGAAGGCGGCGTAGACGACCCCGGTGCCGCCGCGCCCGAGCTCGCGGAGCACGGTGAAGCGGCCGATCTTCGCCGGCGCGGGCGCGTCCTCGACGCGCGGCGGGCGGGCGATCGGCCGCGTGTCGGCGGGCGCGACCGGGATCATCGTGGGCGCGTTCGGGTCGACCTGTCGCCCGTCCGGTGTGGCCCCGGCCGGCGTGTGCTGCAGCGTCGGCTCCCCCGACGAGGAGGACGACAACGCGCGGATTCGGTCTCGGAGCCCTGGCATGGCGGCCGCTTTCAGGGTGCTGTCCCGGAAGGGGGCTGCTGGATCGCGGCCCCGGGAACTTTTTTCGCTACGGCGGAACCGGAGCATGGTGACGGGGCCATCCCGGCCGAGGAAGTCCGCCTTCGCGGAGTTGCCCCGCCCGACGCCCGGCCCCCGTACGCGCACGAACGCGCCGTTCTTCCCCGCTGCCGCACCGCGGCAGCCAAGCGGGCCGGGTCTGCGGCGAGCGGCCACGGGCGCGGAAACCGTGGGCGAGATCGCGCAAACGCGCTGGGGGCCGCGTTCCCCTGCCCGTGAGCACGGCGTGCGAAATCGCTCATCCTTGTCCGACCTCCTCTGCCCCGTCGTGCCGGCCCAGAGAGGGTCGCGGCGGTGGCCAGGGGGATCGCTCGCGCCGCTCGAGTCGAGCTGCGTCGCGGCGGCCCCTCGGACCTCGGGGACTCGGGCCGGTCACGAATCCCGCGAACCCTCCGGCGCCCGCGGGCGCCCGCGATCGATCGAGCCAGGCGCAGCGGCGGCCCGACGCCGGCCGCCCGGCGAGCGAGCGTCGCGAGTCGGTCGCGCCTCGCGGCGGCGCGGCGTGCCGCGGCCATGGCTCCATTCGCAGGACGTCCTGCCGCGAGCTTCGCCGGCGACTCCGGACCACGCGATCGCCAATCGCCTCGCGCGCGCTCGCGGCGGCGCCGGCGGGATTGCGCCTGGGCCCGCTGGCGTCGGTCAGCAGCGGCGCGGCAGTCTGTTAGCATCGCGGCCCGGTGGTCGAGGACAGCGACGCGGCGCTCGTGGACGCCTGGCGTGGCGGCGATCGGGAGGCGGGGAAGCGCCTGTTCCAGCGCCACTACGCCGCGATCGCGCGGTTCTTCCGCAACAAGGTCGGCGAGGCGGGGCCGGACCTGATCCAGCGGACCTTCCTCGCCTGCCTCGAGGGCCGCGAGCGCTTCCGCCACGAGGCGGCCTTTCGCAGCTACCTGTTCGCCATCGCCTACAAGATGCTGTGCAAGCACTACCGCGAGCAGCGGCGCGACGAGGCGCGGGTCGACTTCGCGGAGGACTCGGCGCACGAGCTGTCGTCGCCGATCAGCGCGGTCGCGGCGCGGCAGGAGCAGCGGCTGCTGCTCGAGGGCCTGCGGCGGCTGCCGGTCGACTACCAGGTCGTGCTCGAGCTGCACTACTGGGAGGGCATCAGCGCGGCCGAGCTGGCCGAGGTGCTTTCTATCCCGGTCGGCACCGCCAAGACCCGCCTGCGCCGCGGCCGGGAGCTGCTCGAAGCGCGCCTGCGCGAGCTCAGCACCTCGGCGGTGCTGCTGCAGAGCACCCTCGCCAACCTCGACGCCTGGGCCGCCCGCCTGCGCGTCCAGGTGCTGGGCGACGAGCCGGAGTAATTTCTTACCGAGCCGCTGCCCCGGTCGGCTTCGATATGTCCGAAAGGACAGAAGTTTAACCTGTCCTTTCGGACATCCTCGAGCGAGTGTTTTACTCGGGGAGGTCGGGCTCCGCGGCTTCGACCGGCGATCAAGGACAGGACAGCGGCCGGTCCTCGGGCTCTGCCTGCACGCGCGCAGCGCCCCGCCTGACCTCGGAGTCAGGTCCGCGGCCTCGCGACCCGCGGCGCATTCCTACTACTTTGCTCCGGCCGCCGGGCGGCATTCCTGTCCTACTATGTTGGCACCGCGTCGTCCCCGACGGCGATGGTGACGAGCGCGTCGTGCTGCTCGGGGGTCGGCTGCACGGGGGGGAGGGTGCGGTACAGCTCGGCGATGTCGCGGTGCTCGGGCTCGTCGTTGTAGGCGGCGGCCGGGACGTCGGCGGTGTGCGGCGGGAGCTTGACGAAATCTGTCTCGAGGGCCAGGTTCAGGCGGCCCTCGCAATAGCACGGGTTGTGGCGGTCGATGTGGCCGCAGCGGGGCGCGAGGTAGTCTTCGAGGCGGCGGCGGGCGCGGGTGAGGCGGACGCGGAAGGCGCTCTCCTTGATGCCGAGCAGCTCGGCGGCGGCCGCGGGCGGGAAGCCGAACAGGTCGGTGACGACGAACGACACGCGCACCCCGGGCGGCAGGGCGCCGAGCACCGACGCCAGGCAGGTGCGCTTGAGCTCCCACAGCAGCACCGGCACGCGCGCCAGGTCGCCCTCGATCGGCGGCTTGAGCGGGTCGATGGGCTGCGTCTCCTCGCTGCGCAGCAGGTTGTCGAGGATGACGAAGCTGTGGTCGGCCTTGCGCCCGAGCGACTCCTCGATCCCGCGGGCCAGCTTGCCGAGCAACACATCGCCGGGCTTCTCGGCGGCCAGCAGCGCGTCGCGGTCGAGCCCGCGGAGCGCCTCGCGGACGTGGACGAATGCCTCGTCACGCGCGCCGCACATCACGTACGCGAATGCGTAGAGGCGCGGGATCGCGGCGCGCACCAGGGTCGCGAGCTCGGTCGGGCTGGACATCGTGGGGGGGCTGGCTCATGTCTAGCATCATTCGCGCGTTTTGGGTCGCGCGGCGGTGCTAGCGCAGCCGCGGCTCGAGGGCGGCCCAGAACCTCGCCTGCATGGTCTCGTCGCCGGTGAGGCCGCCGAGGCGATTGATCTCCTGCATGCCGGTCGGGCTGGTCACATTGATCTCGGTGAGGAACTCGCCGAGCACGTCGATGCCGACGAAGAACTGGCCCCGTTCGCGCAGGAAAGGCCCCAGGGCGGCGCAGATCTCCCGGTCGCGGGCGCTGAGCTGCGTCAGCGCCGGGCTGCCGCCCGCATGGAAATTGTTGCGCAGCTCGCCCTCCGCCGGGACCCGCATCACCGCCCCGATCGGCTCGCCGTCCACCAACAAGATGCGTTTGTCGCCGAGCTTCGCGGCGGGCACAAACTCTTGCGCGATCGTCCAGGTGCTGCCGTCGCGGGTCGCCAGCTCGAACAACGTGCTGAGGTTCGGATCTCCCTCACGGGCGATCAGCACCTCGCGTCCGCCGAATCCGAACACCGGCTTCAGAATCATCTGCCCGCCGAGTTCGGCGAGGGCGTCGCGCAGATCACCGATATTGCGCAGCAAGAACGTGCGCGGGATGAACTGGGGGAAGTCGAGGATCGCCAGCTTCTCGCTCAGGTCGCGCAGCCCCTGCGGCTGATTGATCACCAGCGTGTGGCTCACCGCCCGGTCCAGGCACCAGGTCGCCGTCACGAAGTCCGGGTCGACCGGCGGGTCCTTGCGCATCACCACCACGCGGAAGCTCGACAGCGGGCGCACCTGCGGGTCGCCGCTCGGGGCGAGCGGCGCGCCGGGCTCGTGCAGCCCGAGCGGCACGGCCCGCGCGACCGCCTCGGCCCCGCGCAGCAAGAGCCCGGGCAGCTCGACCGACCACGGCTGGTAGCCGCGCCGCAGCGCCTCGGCGATCATGAGGTACGAGCTGTCCTTCTTCGGGTGGATCGTCTCGAGCGGGTCGAGGACGAACAGCACGTCCCCCCGGGCATGCTTCACGGTCGGCATGGCCCCAGGATACCCGCTCGGGGGCGGTCCCGCGCCCGCAGGAAATTTGGAGGTTCATATCCTACATGCACATACTTGTAGACCCATGGCCGCCGCCGCCCGAAGACCCCGCGCTGCAACCGCGCCCAAGGCGCAATTGCCCGAACCGGGCTGGGCGAAGGTCCAGAAGGTCCAGCTCATCCGGCGAGAGGTGCGCGAGGTCCTGGCGCCGAGCGCCCTCGGTTTGCTGTTCAAGTACGGCGAGCTGGTGATCGAGGCCGGGCCGGAGCTGGGCCGCGGGCGCCGCGCGCCGGGCCAGCGGTTCTACGCGACGGTGATGGTGACCGTCGACCTCCGGCGCTGCGCCGCCCACTTCCGCGAGCCGGCCGACGTGGCCACCGCGGACAAGCTGGCGGAGCTGATGCTGGGCAGCGCGCGGGTGCGGCAGAAGTTGATCGCGCTGGCGCGGCCGGAGCTTGCGCGGCTGGCGGGTGTGCCGGCCGCGCAGCTGCACGTGGAGATCGATCATCACGTGCGCAGCGAGGGCACCCGAGTCTTCATCGACGGCGATGCCATGGTATCGCTGGAGGCCGCACGCGAGGCGAGCAAGCGATGAGCGAGACGAACGAGACCACCATCGCAACGTCGGACCCGTCGGCGCAGTCGGCCTACGCCGTGCGCGACGTGTCGCGCCTGTTCGAGCTGCCCGAGAGCCGCCTGCGCTACTGGGCCCAGACCGGCTTCATCTGCCCGTCGATCCGGGTCCGCGGGCGCACCTTCTACAGCTTCCGCGACCTCATCGCCATCAAGGTGGCCCGCGAGCTGCTCGGCGCAGGCATGCCGCTGCAACGCGTGCGCCGCAGCCTCGACTCGCTGCGCGTCAAGCTGCCCGAGGTCGACCAACCGCTGGCCCGCCTGCGCGTCCGCTGCGAGCACGAGCGCGTGGTCGTCGAGGACCAGACCCACAGCTTCGAGGCCGCGACCGGCCAGGTGCTGCTCGACCTCAACGTGCAGACGCTGCACCAGGAAGTCGCGCAGGTGCTGGCCATGCCGCGCCTGCAAGGCCCGACCCCCGAGCGCAGCGCCTACGAGTGGTTCCTCTACGCCTGCGAGCGCGAGGCCGCGTGGACCGGCGACGACCCCGACGACCCCGCGTTCACCGAGGCCCGCGAGGCCTACGACCGCGCCCTCGACCTCGACCCCGAGTTCGCCGCCGCCTACACCAACCTCGGCGCGCTGCTGGCCGCCGTCGGCGACCTCGACGGCGCCCGCGACCACTTCGACCAGGCGCTGCGCTGCGACCCCGGTCAGCACGAGGCCCAGGCCAACCTCGCCGCCCTGGCCCTGCGGACAGGTGATCCGGAGACGGCGATCGCCGGCTACCGCCAGCTGTTGCGCGCCGCCCCCGACTCGCTCGAGGCCCACTACGGCCTGGCCCGCGCCCTGCTGGCCGTCGGCGGCAAGGGCCAGGCCCTGGCCCACCTCGAGCGCTTCATCGCCGGCGTCGACGGCCTCGCCGCCGCCCAGCAGGCCGGGTCGCTCCGCGAGCGCCGCCAGCACGCGACCCGCGTCGTCGCCGCCCTCCGCCGCGAGCTCGGCTCCGGCTAGCCAGGAGCTGCGCATGTCCGACCCGAGGCCGCTGCGCGCACCCGGACGCGAACGCTGCCTCGAGCGCCTGGTCGACCAGCTCGGCGCCGGCGAGCTCGGCCGCACCTTCGGGCTGCGGCGGATCTCCGGCCTCCCCGATTTGCGCGCCCAGGTCCCCCTGCTCGACGCCCGCGCCCACGCCGCCCGCGTCGACCCGCTGCTCGACCTCGACGGCCCGGCCGACGCCGGCGCCGCGGCCGAGCGCGACGAGGTGGTGCTGGTCTGGAGGACATGGCTCTCGGAGCATGCTCGATCGGGCATGTCTGATGGGACTGGCCTGCGCGCCGGCCTGCTGCAGGCCCGCCGGGCCGACCCGGCCGTCGACGCGATCGCCGAGGACGACCTCGCCGCGCTCGGGGCCGAGGTGCTGCGCCTGCACGCGCTCGACGACCCGGCCCACGCGCTCGAGCGCCTGGCCGCGTTCGAACCTGGCCTTTTGGTCAGCCCGAGCGCGGCCGCGTTCGCCTGCCTCGAGGAGCAGGCCCGCGGCCCGCTCGAGCGCCGCCTGCCCCGCCTGCGCCTGCTGCTCGCCAGCTTCGACGTGCGCCTGCGCCTGCGCGCCCGCGCCGAGCTGCACTCGGCCGGGTGGATCGACCCGCGCGCCGGCCGGCTCGGCCTGCCGTCGCTGCGCCCGCCGGCCCGCGGCTTCACCCTCGCGCTCGCCAGCGCGATCGTCGAGCTGCTGCCGCCCGGCGACGACCGCCGCGGCTCCGACGAGGCGGCCGCGCTGTGGCCCGAGCACGCGATCGTCGGCGAACGCTACGAGCTCGTGGTGTCCTCGGGGACAGGTTGCCTGCGCCTCCGCACCGGCGAGTTCGTGCGCGTGGTCGGCTTCGACCCGCCGACCGCGCTGGTCCCGTTCCCCCGCGCCCGCGTGGTCCGCCTGCCCGCCCCCGACCCCGCGGTCCCCCTCGCCGGCCTGTCGCTGCCGGGCGCCGAGCTGGCCGCCAGCGTGCGCGCGGCGTTCCGCCCGGAGGACCCCGCCCTGGTCGCGGCGACCGTCGGCCCCGACCCGCAGAGCGTGGCCGACGACCCATCCCCCGCCGACTCGCGCCCGAACCACTTCGTCGACACGGAGCTCGGCTCGGCCGATGTCTCGGGGATCCGCCAGCCCCTGCGCGCGACCGGCCTGCACGTGCAAGTCGAGGTCCAGGGGGTCGCCCGGGCCGACTTTCGCGCCCGCCTCGGCCGCTCGATCGACGACGATTTGATCCGCCGCAGCCCGGCCTACGCCCACCTCCGCGCCGCCCGCCAGCTCCGCCCGCCGCGGATCGAGCTGGTCCCGCCCGGCGCCTTCAAAGAAGCATGGGACCGCGCCGCCCGCCGCCTCGACCACAAGGTCGCGGGCCCGGTGGTGCGCGTGCTGTCGAGCTGAGCTGTCCTTCAGGGCATCTCTTTTTTTTGCAAAAGACGATCACGAGCGCGGCGGCTCACCCGAATGTCTTCGGAGACATGGAAGCGAGCTTGAGGGGCGCGTACGCTCAACACATTCGCCTATCTCTTAAAACATGTCCTCCGAGGCACATCCTTCGCGCTGCGCCGCCCGGAGGCTCCGCGTCGGCGCGGGGCCGGCTCCGGCGACAGGCCCCCGCTGGGCCGACGGCCTGCGCGGCAAAGCGCCGGTGCGGCCCGGCGGCCTGCCCGTGCTTCGGCTTCTTCGGCGGCATCCAGGCGCGACGACAGCCGCTCTTCCGCGCGAGCGCAAGCGCGTGCATCGCGTGGCCGCTGCACCTGCATCTTCAGCCGGCCTCCCCCCATTTCTTCCGGCCCGTGCACAAACGGCGACGGCGCGCCGCCTCGCCCGCGAGGTCGGCGCGCCGCCGGTGCGTCGGCTCGGAGCCCGCTCAGGACTGCGGCTTCTGCTTGGCCATCTCGGCCTTCATGCGCTCGGCCATCTGCTCGGGGGACACGTCCTCCTTGTGGGTGGCGATGCCCCACGCCATGCCGGCGGGGTCGAGGACCATCCCGTAGCGGTCGCCCCAGAACATGTCGCCGATCGGCATGAGCGGCTTGGCGCCGGCCGCCGTCGCCTTGGCGAACACGGCGTCGGCGTCGGTCACGTAGTGGTGCAGCGACACCGGCGTGCCCTGGTAGTCGGCGATCGACTTGCTGCCCATCTCCGGGAAGGCGTCGGACAGCATGATCGTGCTGTCGCCGAAGGTCAGCTCGGCGTGCATGACCTTCTTGCCGTCGGGCCCGAGCATGCGCGTCTTCTCGGTCGCGCCGAACGCGTTCTTGTAGAACTCGATCGCCGCGTTGGCGTCGGCCACCACGAAGCTCGGCGTGATCGTGTGGTACTCCTTCGCCACCTTCTCGGTCGCCGGGGTGCCGGCGATCTTCTTCCACGCCGGCGGCGCGCCCTTCTTCGGCTTCTTCTTCGTCGGGGTGAAGGCGATCTTGCCGCGCTCCGCCATCTGCTCCGGCGTCAGGTCCTCGATGTGCGTGGCGATCTCCCAGCGGTGGCCGAACGGGTCGGTGATCTCGCCCCAGCGGTCGCCCCAGAACTGGTCCTCGGCGGGCATCGTCACCTTCGCGCCGGCGGTGGTCAGCGCGGCGATCGTGGCGTCGACGTCGGGCGAGTAGATCAGCAGCGACGCCGGCGAGCCGCCGAGGGCCAGCGGGCTCTTCATGTCGCCCGTCTCCTCGTCGATCATCAGGATCGAGTCACCGATCTTGACCTCGGCGTGGATCGACTTGCCGCCCTCGCCGGGGATCGTCAGCACCTTCGTGGCGCCGAGGTTCTTGGTGTAGAAGTCGACCGCCTCGTCGACGCCCTTGACGACGATCTGCGGGGTGATCGCATGAAAGCCCTCGGGGATCGGCTTGACCTCGGGCTTCGGCGGCTCCGGTGCCGGCGCCGGCGGAGCCGAGGCCGTCGACTCGGGCGTCGCCGTGTCGGTCTTCGGCGAGCTGCTGCAGGCCAGGGGGAGGAGCGTCAGCGCGATGAACAGGACTGAGGGGTGGGTCTTGGTCATGGGGTGGGGAACCTTGCAAAGCAGAGCGAAAATGTCCAGCGGCCTGATCCGTGTTCTGTACGCTGCCCCCGAAATTCCGCCGAAACCCCCAGCGAGTGGGGGCAGAATTTCCCACTCGCATTCCGGCGAATGTCACGAGTGGCTGGATCCAACCCTCACGTCTGCCGCCCGTGTACGGCGGACCGCAGGTGTCCATCGAGACCTGTCCGATCGGCCATGCGGCCATCGTCGTCACCTGTCCCTTTGAGCATATTTGGGCGAGCGCTCGACATCCCAGCGGCGCCGGTGATTGCGGGGAGCGTCGGGCGCCCGCTCGCCGCGAATGAGCACAACGAGGCCGGCGATTCGCGCTCGCCGCGACCGCCCGCGAGCTTCGCGTGATCGAGGCTCGGGCGGCAGCGCCATCGTGCGCACGAGCGGCCCCGGCGGCCTCGCAGCGCCTCCGGCGTCACGCGCTCGTCACCCGCGGCTGCGCGCCGAGAAGATCACCGCAGTCGCGCGCAGATCCTCGCGCGCCGGCCCGTGGGACGGCACGCGCGAACCCGCGAGTGGCTCTTCGCGCCGCGCGAGGGCGGCGGCTCGTGCCCGGGGCTCGGCTTGACGCGCCCGCGCGCGGCGACGTAGCGTGACCGTGGAGGCACCTCTTGCAACGCCGCTCGACGCGTCCGCTCCTCTCGTTCAGCGCCCTCGCGCTCGTCCTCGCCGGCTGCAGCGACACAGGAGGCCGCGAATCGAGCACCGAGGCGACGGGCGTCACCTCGGCCGGCAGCAACAGCAGCCCGACGGTGAGCACCACCGTGTCGCCGTCGACCACCGCTGGCCCGACCGACGGGACCGGCGGCGAGACCGGGTCGACCAGCGAGGCCGCGCCGACCACCGACGGCGTCGACAGCACCGGGCACAACACCAAGCTCGACATCGGCGGCCTGCCCGACTTCGGCGACGACACCGGCGACGAGGAGCCGCTGCCGCTGACGTGCGAGAACATCGCCATGCAGGCCGCGACCAGCGTCGGCTGCGAGTTCTGGGGCGTCGACCTGCCGATGCTGCAGTACAACGAGATGGCCTACGGCATCAGCGTCGGCAACATGTCCGAAGCGCCAGCCATGGTCACGATCGAGGATTTGCGCGGCCCGAACGGCACGTTGCGGGTCGTCACCCAGTTCGAGGTCGCGCCCAAGCAGAGCCAGCTCGTCAAGATCAACGGCCAGGACGGCGTCGTCGCCGGCGACCACAAGGTCGCGCCGCAGGGCATCACCCCGGCGGCGGCGTTCCGCGTGACGTCGACGGTCCCGGTCACGGCGATGCAGATCAACCCGGTGGGCGGCGGCCCCTCGCACGTCGCCGAGGCCAGCCTGCTGCTGCCGCGGCAGGCGCTGGCGACCTCGCACTTCGCCACCTCGTACGCGTGGGACTACGGCACGTGGACGGTGGTCGTCGCGGTCGAGGACGGCACCACGATCACCACCTCGACCGGCGACGCCGCGCTCGACGCCTTCGACGCCTGGACATTCCTGCCGAACGACGACACGAACGCCTTCTTCGTCGGCTCGGACAAGCCGGTGGCCGTGTTCTCGGGCACCGACTGCGTGCTGATCCCCGGGAACCCCTGGTACGCCTGCGACCACCTCGAGGAGCAGATGGTCCCGCTCGCGTCGTGGGGCACCAGCTACGTCGGCGCCCGCCACCCGCAGCGCGTGCCCGAGATCAACCCCACGCCCGAGGAGGTGCGCTGGCGGGTCGTCGGCGCCGTCGACGGCACCACCGTGCAATTGCAGCCGCCGCAGCCCGGCGTCGGCGGGATGATCAACATCGCCAAGGCCGGCCAGATCGTCGAGTTCGCCAGCACCGAGAGCTTCGTCGCCACCGGCGACCAGCCGTTCATGCTCATGCAATTCATGACCGGCTGCTACAACGTGATCAAGACCACCAACGCCCCCAACAGTTGCAGCCAGGGCCCGACCGGCGACCCCTACATGATCCAGGTGCCGCCGATCGAGCAATGGATGACGGCGCTGCCGTTCCTCACCGACACCTCCTATCCGCGCGACTTCGCCATCATCATGCGCGAGGCCGGCACCGTCGTCGAGCTGGCTTGCCTCGGCGTGGTCCCCGACGACCACTTCACCGCGATCGCCGGCACCAGCTACGAGGTCGGCTACGTCGAGCTCGACGACAACAGCGGCGAGGGCAACTGCGTCGACGGGGCCCACTTCATCAGCGCCGACGCCCCGATCGGCGTGATGGTCGCCGGCCTCGACTGGGCCACCTCCTACGGCTACCCCGGCGGCCTCAACTTCAAGTCGCTGTGGGTCCCGCCGACCGAGCCGCCCGGCTGATTCGCGGTCGATTTGGACGAGATGTCCCCCGGGACATCTCGCCCCCGCCGCGGCGACGTTATGGCAGCACATGTCCTGCGAGACATGTGGCCCGCGCCGACTCGCGAAGCGCCGCGTGCGTGAAATCGCGGCGCGCAATGGTCCGCCGCGCGCCGCCGCCCTGCTAAAGTCGGGCGTGATGCAGCCGGAAGTCTACGCCTGGGAGTTCGACATCCCCGTCGCCCGGCCCTCGCTGTGGGCCTTCGTGTCCGACACGGAGCGGCTCAACCGGCTCGCCGGCGTGTTCCCGGTCCACTATCAATACAAGCCGCTCGACACCGGCGGCAGCGAGGTCGTCGCCGAGGCGCGGGCGGCCGGGGTGCTGCTGCGATGGGTCGAGCGCCCGTGCGAATGGGTCGAGCCGGAGTACTTCCGCTTCACCCGCGATTACAGCAAGGGGCCGTTCGTGCGCCTGGTGTCCGAGGTGCGCCTGCGCGACGGCGACCGGCCGGGCACCACGAGGCTGACGCACACGATCACCGTCACCCCGGGCCACTTCATGGGTCGCGTGCTCGCGCGCGTCGCCATCGGCGTGCAGACGCGGGCCGGCTTCGCCCGCGCCTACGCCCTGGCGCCGCAGTGGGCCGCGGGGCAAGAGCTGCCGGCGATCGGCAGCGAGCGCCTGCCGCCGCGCGGGTTCGCGGCCCGCGAGCTGCGGCGCGTGCTGGTCCCGCTGGCCCACCGCCTCGGCACCCCCGCGCTGGCCGAGCACCTGTCGCATCACCTGCTCGGCAAGCCCGACAGCGAGCTCGACAGCCTCGCGCCCCACGTGCTCGCAAGCGAGTGGCGGGTCGATCGCCGGCCGCTCTTGCGCCTGTTCCTCCACGCCACCAGGGCCGGGCTGTTCGCCCTCCAGTATCACCTCGTCTGCCCGTCGTGCCGGCGCAGCAAGGCCTCCGTCGCCTCGCTCGCCGACCTGCGTGAACACGGCCACTGCCCGAGCTGCAACATCCGCTTCGACGTCGACTTCGACCGCGCCGTCGAGGTCCGCTTCTCGCCCCGCCCGCTCGGCGTCGGCGACGACGCCGCCGAGTACTGCCACGCCGGCCCGCGCAACACCCCGCACCGCGTCGCCGGCTGGAACTTCGAGCCAGGTACTTCGAGACAGGTCGAGGCCCTGCTCGGCCCCGGCCGGCACCAGCTCGTCTCGCCGCAGGCCGGCTCGGTCTACTTCGACGTCGTCGACGAGCCCGACGCGCCGCGCGAGGCCGCCCTGACCCTCGCCACCGACGGCCTGTCCGGCGCGCCCGAGCGGATGCGGGCCGGGCCGGTGCGCCTGGTCGTCGACAGCCGCTTCGGCGTGCCCGCCGAGTTGATGATCGCCCGCGCGCGCTGGGCCGACGACGCCGTCACCGTCGCCGAGCTGACGGCGATCCAGGAGTTCCGCGAGCTGTTCGGCGGCGAGCTCCTGGCCCCGGGCGCCGAGTTCTCGATCCAGAACATGGTGTTCCTGTTCACCGACCTGGTCGGCTCCACCGCGATGTACGAGCGGCTCGGCGACGCGGCCGCGTTCAGCCTGGTGCGCCGCCACTTCGACCTGCTCGCCGACATCTATTCGCAGCACGGCGGCGCGCTGGTGAAGACGATCGGCGACGCGATCATGGCGGTGTTCCGCCGCGGCGACGACGCCCTCCGCGCCGCGCTGGCGATGCACGCGAAGATCCCCGGCCTCCGCGAGGTCGAGGGCGGCGCCGGCCTGGCCCTGCGGATCGGCCTCCACCGCGGCCCCTGCATCGCCATGACCGCCAACGACCGCATCGACTACTTCGGCACCACCGTCAACACCGCCGCCCGCGTGCAGGGCGTCGCCGGCGGCCACGAGGTCGCCCTCAGCCCGGCCATGCTCGAGCTGCCCGAGGTCCGCGCCGCCCTCGCCGAGACGAAGCTGCCCGCCCGCACCGAGGAGCTGAAGCTCAAGGGCCTGGTCGGGCGCCACGCGATCTCGATCGTCCAGGTGCCGCCGCCGGCGTGAGCGGTGACATGTCTGAAAGGGCATGCCCTTTCGAACATGCCTCCGCCGCCGCGGCGAACGCCTCGCCGCGTGCAGCCGCCGCTCCCAGGTGCTCCCGGGCGGATGTCGGTCATGTTGTCTCGTTGCAGTCCATGCCACGAAACACCGCACCTCTCGAATTCAATCTCATCCTCGCGCTCTCGGCGGCCGCCTGCGGCGGGGAGTGGGACGAATCGGCGACGCCGCTCGCGGACACGAGCGCCGGCGTGCTCGCCCGCGCGGGTTCGGGCGATGCGCCCGACGCCCTCCCGGAGGCGATCGACGATTCGTGCGCGACGCCACAATTCGTCGACGGCGCCGGCCCCGGCGAGCTGGTGCGCTGCGAGGGCCGGCTCGCCGATTCGTACTTCTACTTCGATCAGTGCAAGCTCACCTGCGGCAACCCCGTCAAGCAATCGGTCGAGGCGGTCGCCTTCCCCGGGGACGAGGAGGTCGGCGCCTGCTGCGAGGCGGGGGTGTCCGCCGAGGCGCTGGTGGCCGGCTGCAAGAGCGACTGCGCCCACGGGGCCTGCCTCGGCGCGCTCCTCCGCTTCGACGAGCTGCTCGCCGATCCCGCGACCACCGCGCCGTGCGGCGTCCTCGCCGGCTGCAAGGCCCGCGTGATCGAGTCGCTCACCCACTATAAAAATTTTGTCGCCGCCAACTTCGCCGCCTGCGTCCAGGCCGTCGTCGACGACGAACTGTTCCCGCTCGGCGAGCCTCCGTGCGGCCCCTTCGCCGGCTGCCTCAAGAGCGGCAGCCTCGAGCTGCATTGCGAGATCTCCGGCGTCCAGCAGGACGTCGTCCTCGAGCCCGTCTGCGAGCAGGCGCTGAACCAGCCGCCCGCGCCGGCTCCCGCCGATCCATGACATGCTTGGAAGGACATGTCTTCGGGAGCATGCTCCTTCGAGCATGCTCTGTCGCGCGGCTCCCGCTCACAGCTGCACGCCGAACACGAAGCCCGGCCACATCCGCATCTCGAGCCGGTCGAGCGGCTCACGGAAGACGACCCAGCCGTAGCCCATGCGCTTGCGCCCGCCTTCGAAGTCGAAGTCGACGTTGAGGGTCGGGCCGCCCCACACGGCGATCCGGCGCGTCGCCTGCCAGCCGAGGATGACCCGCAGGGTGCCGAGCAGCGAAGGGTTGGCGGTGAACTTGAATTGCGGGTGGGCCCAGTAGCTGCCGAGGTCGAGGTCCAGATAGAAGCTCTGCTTGATCGGGACGTGACCGCCGAAGCCGACGCCCGACATGAAGCCGCGGCCCTCGCCGGCCGGGTGGAGGCCGAGCGCCAGATACGAGTATGTGTATTTGGCGCGGAACTTGACCGCGAGGTTGAACGCCGCGAGGTCCGAGGTCCAGATGTCGGCGAACACGCCGCCCTTACGGGTCACGTTGATCACCCCGACCTGTGCGTCGGCCTCGTCGGCGTAGTTGATCACGCCGATCTGCGCCCCGCTGACCTTGCCGCCGGCGACGCCGATCACCCCGATCTGGGCCCCGCGCGCCTCGCGGGTGACGTTGATGGGGCCGACCTGCACGCCCGCGACCGAGCGGGCCCAGTTGGCGCCGCCGACCGCCTGGATCCCGCGCATGTGCCCGCGGACGACGTTGACGCCGGCGGCCGCCTGCACGCCCTGGGCGTCGCCGCCGGTGACGTTGAAGCCGGCCGCGCCCTGGACCCCGCGCACGTCGCCGCGGACGATGTTGGCGCCGGCGGTCGACTGGAAGCCCCGGACGTTGCCGCCGACGTAGTTGACCCCCGCCGACAGCTGGACGCCGCGCACGTTCTCGTCGACCCAGTTGGCGCCGCTCGACAGCTCGACGCCGTCGATCATCGCCGCGCGGCCGAGGATCAGGTTGAGCGAGAAGTGGTTGATGACCTTGCGCTGCTTCTCGATCTTGTTGGTCGTCAGCGGGTAGACGAAGCCGAACTGGATCGGCATGACGCGGTACTGCGACGGGTCGATCGGGACCTCGTCGCCGCGCATCGTGGTCATCTCGGCGCCGACCTGCGACAGCTCCGAGCGCGTCAATTCGTTCTGCACGCCCGGGCGCACGTCGACGGTGCCGCGCCACATCTTCGCGCCGTCGTCGATCACGATCGAGTAGCGCCCCGGCTCGAGCGCCAGCGACACCGCGCCGGCGCCGACGCCCTTGTACAGCTCGGCCGCCAGCCGGCCGTCGGCGTCGCGCACGTAGACCCGCCCGCCGACGCTCGAGTGGATGTCGAGCGTCGCGGTGGTCTCGCGCAGGTCGGTCATCACCAGGTCGCCGGTGCCGACCAGCTGGATGTCGTAGACCGGGTGCTGCGCCCGCCCCAGCGTCGTCTCGGTGCCCTTGAGCGTCTCGTCGAAGGCGAAGCGGTAGGCCTCGTGCAGCGTGACGCGACGGTCGCGGTTGACGTCGGCCGCGCCGCGCAGACCCGACACCAAATAATGCGTGAAGTAGGAGCCGCCGATCCGGTCCGACTCCTGCGCCGCCTCCTCGGCCGAGCTCGACGTCAGGAACGCGTGGCCCTGGATATTCGGGTCGCCGGTCGACAGCGGCGGCCGCATCTTCCCGCCCTTCAGCCGCACGAACGCGCCCGACGAGCACGAGTCGAGCAGGCCGAGCCGGACCTGAGCGTCGACCGCGTGGATGAGCCCGCGCAGCTTCGGGTAGTCGATCTGCGACGCCCCGAGGTGAACCCCGCGGTCGTCGGCGTGCCCCGAATAATAGAAGAGGAACTGCACGCGCTCGCCGGCGGCCCGGGCCTTGGCGACGCGATCCTGGGCCCAGCGGAAGCCGTCGAGGAACTGGGTCGGGCTCGGATCGATCAAGACGAAGGAGTCGCGCCGGTCGATGCCGCCGACCTCGGCGAGCACCCGCGACAGCCCCTTGGCGTCGCTGCCGGCGTAGCGCAGCTTGACCCGGCCGGGTCCGCCGTCGTTGGCGCCGACGATCAGCGCGATCCGCCGCGTCTGGACCTGCGGCACCGGCACCGCGGCCGCGTCGTCGTACACCGGCTCGCGCGGGGCGACGGTCAGCGCGCTGCTCAGGGTGAGCGCGGCGAGCGAGGTCAGCGTGATCATGGCGACACCTTCTCGACCAGGAACGAGGACTGGGCCCAGCTCGCCGGCAACGCCAGCGGCCGCGTCGGCGCGTCGGCGAACGGCGCCACCATCTTGAGCGCCGCGACCACCCGTGCGGCGTCGATCGGCGCGTTCGCGGTGACGAACACGAACCGCTCGAAGTTCGGCGCCGCGTCGAGCTCGTAGGCCTGCGCCAGACGGACCGCCCCGCCCTGGCGCAGCGCCGTCGAGCCGCCGGCCTCGGCCGGGAAGTGCAGCGTCACCACCCCGGCGCCGTCGAGCGAGGCCACCACCCCGTGCGTCGCCCCGGCCGCGACGTAGCTGACCTGAAGGACATCTCCGGCCCCGGCCCGCGCCGGCGCCCGCAGCTGCTCGGTCGCCTCGCCGACCTGGCGGTGGACCACCAGGTGCGAGGCCAGCCCCTTGATCCGAACATCGCCCCGGACGCCGTCGGGAGATTCCCCTTGAGACATGTCTCCGAAGACAGATGGCTCCGCCGTCGGCGCCTCGGGGTCGCCCGGGCGCAGCATCACGATCGCCACCGCCGCGGCCGCGGCCGCCGTCGGCAGGCCGAACCACCACGCCGCGTGGCGCTGGCGGTGCGCGCGGGCCTCGGCCCTCCGCTGACCGACCCGACGCCCGACCTCGGCGGCCACCGCCGCGGCCGGGTGCGCGGCCAGGATCGCCGCGTTCGAGGCCCGCAGCGCCGCCAGCTCGGCCTCGTCGATCACCCCCGCGCGCTCGCCGGCCGCGATCTCCTCGACGTGCAGCGCCGGTCGATTCCTCCTGCCCGTGTCGCTCATGCGGCCCCCTCTCGCGCCATCACGCCGGCGCGCAGCGTCCGGAGCCGCTTGCGGACCCCCGAGACCGACATCCCGACGCTCTCGGCGACCTCCTCGAGCGTCATGCCGTCGACCAGGTGCATCACCGCCATGGTCCCGGTCGACACCGGCTCGCGCGCGAACATCTTGTCGAGCACCACCCGCGCCACCCCGCGCGACTCGGCGTCGTCGAGCGCGGCGATCTCCGCCAGCAGCTCCGACTGCGGGTCCTCGGGCCGCCGCCTGCGCGAGCGGATCTTGTTGAGGCATACGTTGGTGGCGATCCGCCACAACAAGCTGCACGCGCCCTTGTCGACCAGGCGCTCGCGGTGCACCAGTAGTTGTACGAAGACATCGTGCATGGCATCCACCGCCTGCTGCTCGTCGCGCAGCAAGCTCCGGCAGCGGCGCAGGACCATCGGTCCGTGGCGCTTGTAGGTCTCCTCGACGTCGATGGCCATCAGCCCCCGCTCGCCTCGACCCTCCAACACCGCCCGCGGCCGGGCCCGTCACTGCATCGATGATTTTTTTTTGCCCCGTCGGGCGGGCGAGCGCGCGGAGCCGCGCCGACGTCGCCGCCCGCGCCCCGGCGCCCGCCCGGGCGAGCGCCTGTGAGGGACCGCCCAGCCCCCCCGTTCGCGCCGCGCGCCATGGCGGGATGATTGTCCAGGCGCACACCGCCTCGCAAGGGCGACGCAGGCGGTGACACTTCTGCGGCCGCGCGGTGTTCGAGGTCGCATGCTCCGTGACCTCCGCTATCTCACCCCGGCGCTCCTCGTGCTCGCGAGCGCGTGCAAGGACGAGGACCCGCCCCCCGCCGAAGAGACGATCACCTACTGGCAGGACGTCGCGCCGATCTTCTTCAAGAGCTGCGTCGGTTGTCACGCCGAGGGTGGCATCGCGCCGTTCCGCCTCGACAATTACGAAGACGCGAGCACCTGGGCCCAGTCGAGCGCCGCCGCCGTGGCCGCGCGGACCATGCCGCCGTGGCTGCTGACCGCCGACGGCAGCTGCGGCGAGCACCGCGGCTCGCTCGCGCTGTCGCAGGAGCAGATCGACACCATCACCGCGTGGGCCGACGCCGACGCGCCGGAGGGGGAGCCGCGCGACGACCTCGAGCCGGTGGAGCCGCCGCGGCTCGAGTCGGGCCTCGACCTCGTGACCCCCGAATTCGTGCCGAAGGCCGAGGGCGGCCCGCTGGCGGCCTTCGACGAGTACCGCTGCTTCCTCGTCGAGCCCGGCCTCGACCGCGACAAGTTCATCACCGGCTACGAGGTCATCCCGGGCAACCCGCAGCTCGTGCACCACGTGATCGCCATGCCGGTCGACCTCGACGCCGAGTCGTGGTTCGGCGACGGCAGCACCAACCGCGACGTCATCGAGAAGCTCGACGCCGAGAGCCCCGACCGCGACGGCTGGCCGTGCTTCAGCGCCGCCGGCGAGGGCGTCTCGGTCGAGCAGCAGCCGGTCACCTGGGCCCCCGGCATGGGCGTCGTCGACTACCCCGCCGGCACCGGCGTGCGGGTCCGCGACACCGACGTGTTCGTCGTGCAGATCCACTACAACCTCCACGACGGCCCCGACAGCACCGCCTCCGACAGCACGCAGGTGCGCCTGCGCCTCGAGGACTCGGTCGAGCGCGAGGGCGTGTTCCTGTTGGTCGACCACTTCATCGACACGCTGTTCGACGCCGAGCCCGCGTCGCTCCCGCCCGGCAAGCCCGACGCCCGCTACGAGTTCGAGGATGACATCGGCAACTGGCTGCTCACCGAGCTCGGCGCCGAGTCGCTCGAGGTCCACGGCATCTTCCCGCACATGCACGAGCGCGGCCGCAAGTGGCACGTCACCCTGGCCGACGACGCCGGCGAGCGGTGCATCGGCGACGTCCAGCGCTGGGACTTCGCCTGGCAGCTCTACTACTTCTTCACCACCCCGCCGCTGCTGACGCCGACGTCCCGCCTCAAGGTCACGTGCGAGTACGACACCTCCGCCGACAAGGAGCCCATCACGCCCGGCTGGGGCACCCAGAACGAGATGTGCCTGGCCGGCCTGTTCGTCGTGCCGCCGAAGTGACCGCAGGTGCGACACGATATGTGTCTCATCGGGCATGTCCCGCGGGACATGCATCACTAGAACATGATCTCGTCCGCCGCGCCCCGCACGCAGGGGCGCGAGTTCGAGCGCTCGGCCCAAGCGCACGCCTGCGAGCGACTCCCTGTGTCAGCCGCGACACGACCAGCGTTTATACTCGGGTGCTTGTCGGACTCGGCCGACGACACCATCCGCGCGGGCTCGCTGGCGCAGGCGGCGGACCTGACGGAGACGGCGCTGGCGGCCACGCTCGGCGCCACCAGGACGGACGAGGCGCAGCTCGAGCTCGCCTCGGGCGAGGCCGTCGATCGCTACATCGTGCTCGCGCGGCTCGGGGCCGGCGGCATGGGGGTCGTCTACGCCGCCTACGACCCCGAGCTCGACCGCAAGGTCGCGCTCAAGCTGCTGCGCGCGCGCGCCGACGAGGCCGACGCGCGCGCCCGCCTGCTGCGCGAGGCCCAGGCGATGGCCCGGCTGCAGCACCCCAACGTGGTCGCGGTGTTCGACGTCGGGGCCTTCCGCGGCCACGTGTGGCTGGCGATGGAGTTCGTCGAGGGGCAGGCGCTGTCGTCCTGGTCGGCGGCGACGCGCCGCAACTGGCGCGAGGTCCTCGACGTCCTGTGCGCGGCCGGTCGCGGCCTGGCGGCGGCGCACGCGGCCGGGCTCGTACACCGCGACGTCAAGCCCGACAACATCATGGTCGGCAGCGACGGTCGCGTGCGCCTGATGGACTTCGGCCTCGCGCGCAGCGGCGCCGCCGATCTCGCGCCCGCGAAGGTCTCGCCCGAGGACGTCCCGAAGAGCCTCGTCGCCACCAACGTCGGCGCGATCCTCGGCACCCCGGCTTACATGGCGCCGGAGCAGTTCGCCGGCCTGCCCGCCGACGCGCGCACCGATCAGTTCGGCTGGTGCGCGACCTGCTGGGAGGCGCTCTACGGCCAGCGGCCGTTCGCCGGCGACAGCCTGATCGACCTCGCGGTCGCCGTCAGCGGCGGCGCCCTGCGACCGCCGCCGCCGACCGCCCCGCGCTGGCTGCGACGGGCGCTCGAGCGCGGCCTTCAGCCCGACCCGCGGGCCCGCTTCGCCGGCATGGACGAGCTGCTCGCCGAGCTCGCGCACGGCCAGGGTCGCGCGCGTCGCTGGAAGCAGGGCGTTGCGCTGGCGATCGGTTTGCTCGGGTGCGCCGGGCTCTACGGCGCCCGCGAGCTCCGACGCGCCGAGGTCGTCGCCGCCTGCGAGCAGGCCGGCACGGCGGTCGAGCAGGTGTGGAACGACGACGTGCGGGCCCGGCTCGCGTCCGTCTTCATCCGCACCGACCCGCTGCTCGGCGCCGTCACGGCCGACCACAGCGCCGAGTGGCTCGACCGCTTCGCCGCCGACTGGAAGGACACCCGCCTCTCCGTCTGCCGCGCCGCCACCATCGACCACACGCACGCCCTCGAGCTCGCGGCCGGCCAGGCCGCCTGCCTCGACGAGCGCCGCATCGACCTCGAGGCGGTCGTCGGCGTGCTGGTCGAGGCCGACGCCGAGGTCGTGCAGCGCGCCCCCTACCTCGCGTCCGGCCTGGTGCCGGCGTCGACCTGCCTGCGCGAGGTCCGGAGCCCGCGCCCCGTCGACCTGTCCCATGAGTCAGCTCTCGGCATGCACCCGCTCGCGCTGCGCCGGCGGCTGGTCCGCGCCGCCGCGCTCGAGGACTCGGGCAAGTTCGCCGAGGGCCTGGCCGCCGCGCGCGACGTGCTGCACGAGGCCGAGCGCTTCGGCCTGCAGGCCGTGCGCGCCGAGGCGCAGATGCGGATCGGCAACCTCCACGAGCGCCTCGGCGACGCCGCCGCGGCCGAGCGCGCGCTCGAGGAGGCGGTGTGGATCGCCACCGGCGAGGGCCACGACGAGCTCGTCGCCGAGGCCGCGTCGATGCTCGCCTTCACCGTCAGCTTCCGCGCCGGTCGCCACGACGACGCCCTCCGCTGGGCCCGCCTCAGCCGGGCCGCGCTGCGCCGCCTCGGCGCCGAGGACTCGCTGCGGGCCGCGCGGCTGCACAGCGTCCTCGGCACCGTCTACCGCCTGCGCGGCGACCTCGACGCCGCCCGCGAGCACTCCGAGCACGCCCTGGCCCTGCGCGAGGCCCTCCTCGGCCCCGAGCACCCCGACGTCGCCCGCGCGCTCAACACCCTCGGCAACGTCGCCCTGGCCCGCGGCGAGTACGAGGAGGCCGTGCGCCACCACGAGCGCGCCCTGGCGATCCGCGGCAAGGCCTACGGCGTCGACAGCCACGACGTCGCCACCTCGATGAAGAACCTCGGCGACGCCCACCTCGCCCACGGCGCCCTCGACACCGCTTTCCTGTTCCACAACGACGCCCTGGCCCTGCGCGAGCGCCTGCTCGGCCCCGACCACCCCGACGTCGCGGCGGCGCTGATCGACCTCGGCCGCACGCACATGGCCCGCGGCGCCGTCGCGGCCGCGCGCGACGCGTTCACCCGCGCCGCCGAGCTGCGCGAGCGGATCTCCGCGACCTCCGGGGCCCGCGCCGAGGCCTGGACCCTCGTGGGCGAGGCGACGCTGGCCCTCGGCGACCCGGTCCGCGCCGCCGCGGTGCTCGGCCGCGCGCTCGAGCTGCACGGCGAGGTCGGCCCACCCTCCGAACAGCGCGCCGCCACCCTCGCCGCCCTCGCCCAGGCCCTCCGCGCCCAGGGCCTCGCCGCCCGCGCCGACGCCATGGCCCGCGCCGCCGACGACGAAGCCGCCCGCGCCCACCGACACAAGTGAATCATTTAAAAGGACATGTTGAAGAGGACATGCTCTACCGAACAGATCCTCTTCGACATCCCCCGTCTCCGGGCAGCCCTCGCTCAATTAAACCCCTCCTCGATGATCCAGCGGAAGCCGCGGGTCACCAGCGGCGCGTGCTCGGTGTCGAGGCGCTGCAGTCGCACCATCGCCGTCCCGCCGGCGATGGGGCCGCGGAGGACCATCTCGTCGGCGGCAGGTCGCTCGAGCGCCAGCACGTGCGTCGCGGCCGGCTCGGCCATGCGCGTCAGCGTCAGCGTCCCGGCCGCCTCGTCGTGCGCCACGGCGAAGCCGGTCCGCTGGCCGCGCATGCCCCGGACCATGGCGACCGGATACGGCAGGATCACGAGCTGTCGCCAGCGGATCTCGTCGTGCTGCGACCACGGGCGGACCTGCCCGTCGTGGACGAACTCCACCACCTCCCACGCGCCCGCCAGCGGCCCGGGCTCGGGCTCCGGCGCGGCTTGACGGATCGCCAGCTTCACCGGCGTCTCGAGGACGCTGACGAACACGACCGCCTTGAGCACGACCCGGGCGATCCGCATGCGCCGGCCGAGCGCGAGCGACGGATCGCCGAGCGCGGCCGGTCGTCCGCGCACGAACAGATCGATCAGCGCCCGGGCGTCGTGGGCCGCCAGGAACAGCGCCATCGCCAGGAACAGCGACGAGTAGATCTTGACCGGCACGTCGAAGCAAAAGTTGAGCACCACTACGTGCGCCATCACGCCGGCCGTGACGAGCGCCCCGAGCGTGGCCGTGCGACGCCACAGCAGCAGCGCCCCGCCGATCACCTCGGCCATCCCCGTGAACCCCATGTAAAACCGCGAGAAGCCCATGAACGACCACAGCAGGCCGCCGGGCGACGATTCGCCGTAGGTCCGCGACAGATGCACCGGACCGAGCGGCTCCATCTGCGCCCCGAACACTTTGATAAAGCCGTAGGACAGCATCATCATCGCCAGGCCGTAACGGACGACGATCCGCAGCCAGGCGTACTGCGCCGGAAACAGCAGCCGGCGGTGCGGCAGCGTCGCCCACGCGATTGCGCCGACCGCCGCGAGCACGACGTACCAGAATTGCTGCACGTAGTTCCAGGTCATGTCGCTGCTGCCGGCGATCTCCATCGAGATCGGCTCCGCGATCCCGAGCGCCGCGTTGCCGAGGATCGGCATCAACTTCGTCCACAGCATCAGCCACAACATCCCGAACCAGTCGTCGATCAGCGGGACCGACAGCAGCATCAGGGGCACGAGGTTCAGGCAGAAATACAGGCCGAGGAACGACAGCCCGAACCGCCGCGCCAGACTCCAGCGCCCATCGTCTTCGACCATGCAGCCGACGTCTCCGGACCGCCACGACAGCGCCGCCGCGCTCGAGTTCCGCACAATTGATTGTTTTCGGCGGCTTTACGTCGCGGACCTCGCGGTGTCTGCGCAGACCGCTCCGGTCGTCCGGCGTATCCTCGTTCCCATGACCGAGGCCGAACTGATCCTGGACCGCATCGACCAGCGCGCGTACGAGGCCGGGCTCCAGCCGGCCGAACCGGCGCACACCGTGCGCGTCTGGCAGGTCGCGCCGATCCGCACCGAGTGGACCGCCGTTCTACCCGTCGCGCCGGGCCACGAGGACGAGGTCCGGGCCCGCGACTTCGTCGGCAGCAGCTCGACCAGCATCGGCACCACGTCGCGGCTGCGCCGCGCGGCCCTGGCCGCCGCCAGCACCGAGCGACCGCTCGGGGTCCGGTCCGCGGGTCCACGCCTTGCTCGATCAGGAACCGGACCACGCGGTGGGCCCCCGAACTCCGCCGCCCGGTGGATCGGCGTCTCGTAGCCCGTCGTCGCGTGGATGTCCGCGCCGTATTCCATCAGCAGCGCGATCAGCTCGACGTTGTTGTGGGTGACCGCGGCCAGCGTGTACCACAAATCGTCGATTTGCTCGATCAGGCGCATCAGCGCGGCCTGCTTTTCATTCATGTCTTTCAGGCCAGGTATTCGGGTGTGCCCACGCCGCCGAAGCGGGTCGCCAGCGTGCGGACGAACGCGGCCAGCCACGGCTGCATCGCGTCGAGTTCGCGCTCGATCGTCCTCTTCGTCACCACCACCAGCTCGCTGTCGGTGAGCGCGACCACGCTGGCGGTGCGCGGCGAGGCGGCGAAGATCGCCGTCTCGCCGAACACGTCGCCGGGCCCGAGCTGGCGCAGCACCACCTTGCCCTGCCCGACATTTTTGAACACCTGCAGCTTGCCGGCGCGGACGATGTAGGCCGCCTCGCCGACCTCGCCCTCGCGGATGACGAGCTCGCCGGCGGCGACGCTGGTGACCGCGAAGTTGCCGCCGCCGCGCAGGAGCGCCTTGATGTCTTCGATGAGGTCGTCGACGCGGGGGTAGCGGTCGTCGGGCTTGACCGCCAGCGCCTTCATGCAGATCCGCACCAGCTCGGGCGGGAAGCTGACCTCGGGGCCGACCACGACGTCGGGCGGGGTGACCTCGCCGCGCTGCGCCAGCTTCAGCACGCGCTTGGGGTCGGGGTCCTGGTAGAGCGGGCGGCCGGTCAGCAGCTCGAACAGCAGGCCGCCGAGCAGGAACACGTCGGAGCGCTCGTCGAGCGACTTGCGGCGGCCCATCGCCTGCTCGGGCGACATGTACTCGGGCGTGCCCCAGACGATGTTGTCGGCCTCCTCGGGCCGCAGCGGCGGCAGGCTCTCGCGCGCCCAGGTGCCCTCGCTGCCGGGCCGCGGCGGCAGCAGGAACGCGTTGCCCCAGTCCATCACGAACACCTGGCCGTAGGGGCCGACCATGATGTTGGCGGTCTTGATGTCGCAGTGGAGCACGCCGCGGCTGTGGGCGAACGCGACGCCGTCGCACACCTTGACGAACGCGTCGAGGCGGCGCTGCAGTTGGTCGGGCGTGCGGGCCGGGCGGCCGTTGATCAGCGAGTACAGCGAGCGGCCCTCGATCAGCTTCATGGTGAAGAAGATCCCGCCCTCGGGGTCGCGGCCGAGCTCGTAGATCGGCGCGATGTTGGGGTGGTCGAGCTGGCCCGAGACCTGGGCCTCGCGGATGAACGCGTGGACCAGCAGGTAATAGTTGTACGAGCCGGCCTGCAGGGTCTTGAGCGCCATGCGGCGCTGCAGCGACTTGTCGAACGCGACCCTGACCGAGCCGACGCCGCCGGCCGCGATGACGTCGCCGATCCGGAGGTGGTTCATCGCCGCCGGCAGCACCGACTGGACCAGCGCGCGGGTGCGAGCGTCGAGCGTGATCACCTCGCCGTCGAGCCCGACGACGGTGATCGGGACGTCCAGGGTCTCCTCGATCATCGCGCCTCACCCTATCACGCGACCGCGCTCATCGCATCCGCTGCAGCTGGTACCGCAGCTGCCGCAGACCGCCGCGCATGCGAGCCCGCAGGTGCCCGAGGTTGCGCCGCGTCAGCAGTAGCCGCGGCCGCAGGTAGACCTCGGCGTTGAACATCGACAGGAGGATCCGGTGGCGGCGCCAGGTCTTCAGGCCGCGCCGCACCACCAGCCGCGCCGACACCCCCAGCGTCTGCAGCCCGAACGGCTGCGTCAGCGCGAACAGGAGCGGCTGCCCGCACACCTCGACGTCGACGGCGGCGCCCGTGACCGGCTCGCAGCGGCCGCGCGCGAGGTCGAGGCGCAACGTGACCTCGAGGTCGCGCACGCGGATCGTGACGGGCCCCAGCCACGCGCGCAGCAGCCACGCCGGGTAGTGCTCGGCGAGGCGGGCGGCCAGCGCCTCGGCGGCGGCGACCAGGGCCGACAGCTCGACCGGGGCCGGCGGGTCGAGCGGGGCCGCGTTCGCGCGGGCGAAGGCCTCGTCCCAGAGCTGCAGCGCCGGCCGCGAGTCCCACGCGCGCCCGACCTCGTAGACGTCGCCCGGCGCGAGCACGTCGAGGCGCAGCCCGAGGTGCTCGAACGCCGCCGCGACCCGCCGCGGCGGGTTGGCGTACGCGTTCATGTACGCGTTGTCCTCGCACGAGAAGCGGACGAAGCTGGCGATCGGGATCGTCGTCTCGGCGCCGAGGTCGCGATGGTTGGCGATCATGCTGTCGACGATCGCCCGGGCCTTCCACGGCAGTCGCTCGTCGCGGTCGGCCTCGCCGCCGTAGCCCGCCAGCGAGAACTGGTTCAGCACCACCTGCGCCGGCCCGAGGTCGCCGCGGATCAGCCGGCAGTCGGCGGCGTCGGCCTCGGCGTCGTTGACGTTCACGAGACATGTCCCGTCGGCCATGACCGCAAGGACAGAGTCCATCTGGCCGACCTGGTAGCAGTAGACCTGCAGCCCCGGCCGCAGGTCGACCAGCGCGCGGTGCGGCAGCAGGCGGACGTCGGCGAAGCCGAGGCGGGCGAACGCCTGCGGCATCTTGTCGGTCGGCATCTGCTGGAACAGCACCGTCACCCGCCGCTTGAACGCCGCCGGCAGGTCGCGCAGCGTCGGCAGGTGGAAGTGGTCGGGGTGCTCGTGCGAGACCCAGAGGTAGTCGACCTGCTCGAGCAGCGCCGCGTCCCACGCCGGCGGCACCAGCAGCGACCACGAATTATTGAAGACCTTGCCGCCGAGCCAGGGGTCGGTCCAGATCGTCGCGCCGCCGGCCTCGATCAGCAGCGACGCGTGGGCCACCAGTCGCAGCTTCATCGCCGGACCTCGCGCGCTCTTCGTCCGCCGACGTGATCGGTCGATCGCACGACGATGCTCGACGCGAACACGAACTCAGGCCGCTGCATGCCCGTCCTCGCTCGCGATCACGGTAGCAAGCGGTCTCGTCCCTGCCAACCGCGGCCCGCGGCCCGCCGAGGGCTTCGGACCTCACCCGCCGAGATCGAGCTCGCCGAGGTGGTCGGTGGCATTCTGGACATGGATGTCCCATCGGCCATCCGGGCGGTGGCGCAGGCGATAGACCCCGGCCAGCGAGACCGGCAGCGCGATCGCCTCGGCGTGGGGCATGCCGGTGAGCGCGGCGATCACCGCCTTGATCACGCCCTTGTGCAGCACCGCGGCCACGCGCGGGCTCGCGGGCGTGGCCAGGACCCGGAGCGCGCCCGCTTGCACGCGGTCCCAGAACGCCTGGCGCGACTCGCCGCCGGGGTAGGTGAAGGCCAGGCCCTCGGCGAGGTAGCGGCCGTGGCCGCTCGGGTCGCGCGCGGCGACCTCCTCGAAGGTGAGGCCCTCCCACGCGCCGAAGTCGACCTCGGCGAACTCGGGCACCACCGTGACCGGCGGGGGCGGGCGCTGGCCGCCGGCCACCAGCGCCGCCGCGACCCGCGAGCGCTGGAGCGGCGACGCCAGCACCGCCGCAAAGCCGGGCTCGCCCGCCAGCGCGGCCGCCACGCGCTCGATCTGCCGGAGCCCGAGCGACGACAGCGCCACGTCCGTGGCCCCGTGGAGGCGGATCGACGACTGGCCCTCGGTCTCGCCGTGGCGGACCAGCACGAGCTCGGCCGGGGATGACGACGCGGGACGCAGGCGGCCTGGGGCTTACGCGAGGTCCGCGGGTCCGTCAACGGCCCGGGCGTGCAACCACCGCGCTTGCGGACGCGCCGCCCTCTGACATATAACGAACCCGCGAAATGGCCTCACGAACGCCACGGCGCCCGGCTTCGGAGGCTGTTCCCGCTGCGAGCGCCCCGCGCCCGGCGGGGGCCGAGAGCGCGCGGTCCGAGCCCGAGTCGGGCGGCCGCTCGACCGAGCCGGCGTCGGAGATCGCGCTGCTCGGCGAGGGCGACATCGGCGCGGCCGAGCTGACGCGCCGGCTGGCCGACAACATCCGCACGCTCCGCAAGGCCCGCGGCTACTCGCTCGACGACATGGCCCGAAGGTCAGGCGTCTCGCGGGCCAGCCTGTCGCAGGTCGAGACCGCCAAGACCAACCCGACGATCGCCATCCTGTGGAAGATCGCCGCCGGCCTCGAGGTCCCGTTCTCGTCCCTGCTCGGCGCCGACAAGACCGAGCGCGTCAGCGTGCTCCGCCGCCCCGACCAGCGGGTCCTCCGCTCGGCCGACGGCCAGCTCGAGAGCCGCCCGCTCACCCCCGCCGGCACCCTCGGCGGCGTCGAGGTCTACGAGCTGCGCCTCGCCCCCCGCGCCGTCCACAGCTCCGAGCCCCACGCCCCGGGCACCGGCGAGAGCGTCACCGTCCTGGTCGGCCAGCTCCGCCTGCGCGTCGCCGAGGAGGTCCACGACCTCGCCGCCGGCGACACCGCCAGCTTCGCCGCCGACGTCCCGCACAGCTACGAGAACCCGGGCCGCACCCACACGCTGGTCCACAACGTGATCGTCTACCAGCGCTGAGGCGCCGCGCGGCGGGACGCCGAGCCCGCCAGGAGCGGCGAGCTCCGACCCGTCCTTCGAGGCAGCCCGTCCCCGCGCGCAAAGCCTCGCCCAGCGCGACGCGCTGCCGCCCGCAGCCGACCTGTCCTCCTGGACAGGCGCCCCTCCAGGCCGATGCCTCGCTCCCGGTCCTGCGGCCCGCTCGCCGTCAACCCGTCTTCCTAAACAGGTACTTCACAGGGCCGGGGCCCCGCTCCTGGCCCACGCCGCCCGCTCGCCGACCTGTCCTTTCAAACAGTCATTCTCCGCGGCCCCGCGCTCCCCGTCGTGCGGGGCCCGCCGCCCTTCACCGCAGCGCCTCAGCGCTTGACCGCGAGGCTCGGCGCGTCGCCCACCGAGATCCTGTCCTTCGGGGCATACCCGCTGCGCGCCGCGTCGCGCGCGGCGACGGCCAGCCGGTCGCAGCGCTCGTTCTCGGGGTGGCCGCTGTGGCCGCGGACCCAGTGGAAGCGGATCTTGTGGGTCGCGAGGAAGCCGTCGAGCGCCTGCCACAGGTCCTGGTTCTTGACCGGCTGGCGGTCCGCCGTGCGCCAGCCGGCGCGCTTCCACCCGGGCAGCCACTCGGACATGCCCTTCAAGACGTATTGCGAGTCGGAGTAGAGGTCGACGGTCATCGGCCGGCGCAGCGCGGTGAGGCCGCGGATGACCGCCATCAGCTCCATCCGGTTGTTGGTCGTGTGCGGCTCGCCGCCCGACTCCTCGCGCTGCTTGGCGCTGGCCGGGTGGATCAGCACGTACGCCCAGCCGCCCGGGCCGGGGTTCCCGGCGCAGGCGCCGTCGGTATACAAGAGGACATACGCGAGACGCGGGTCGTCCGGTTGCATCGGCGCCGCAACCTACCCGACCCGCGCCCCGCTGCCAACCTCTACAGATCGAAGCCGCAGCACTCCGCGGCCGCCTGAGACTGCTGCTCGAGCTCCAGGGCGCAGAAGTCGGCCGGCGCCGGGCACTCGCCCTGGGGCATGTTGTCGACCAGGCAGGTGCAGGTGTCGCCCTCGCACTTGAACTCGACGATCCCCTCGGGGCACTCCTCGCCGATCGAGCAGTTGTCGCCGCCGTCGCTAGAGCCGAAGCCGGCGCACTCGTCGGGGTTCTCGCAGGTCATGTCCACGGCGTCGAACTCGTCCTGACAGGGCCCGAACTCCTCGTCCTCGAACGCCTTCAACAGCTCGTCGCACGTCATCTCGCCGATACACGAGTTGAACGCGACCGTGACGTCGAGGCAACCCTCGCCGCTGCCGAGCGCGCCCGCGCAGTCGCCCTTGCACGCGTCGACGCTGGGGAACGGCGGCATCGGGAAGCACTCGAAGAACTTCTCGCAGGCCGACATGCAGGCCGCGTCGAGCTCGGGCGGGACCGGCCCGCCGGTCTCGGTGTCGGTGTCGACCGGCATCGTCGTGGTCTCGTCGACGCTCGTCGTCTCGACGGTCGTGTCGCCGCCCATCGTGTCGGTGCCGGCCGTCTCGGTCGCGGCCTCGGTCGCGCTCTCGGTCCCGGTCGCGCTGCCCTCGGTCGGCGTGCCGGTCGTCGGCGTGTTCGTGGTCGTCTCGGTGCCCGTCCCCTCGGTGCTCGGCTCGGTCGCGGTGCTCGGCTCGGTCGCGGTGCCGGTGGTGCTGTCGGTCTCGTTCTCCTTCTCGGGGCACGCCGCCAGCGTCAGCGTGCAGGTGGCGAGGAGGAGCGCGCGAAGGTCGGGGTGAAGCGTAAGGCTCATGCGGCGAAGGGTGCAGCGGGCGACCTGCGAAGTCCAGGCGCGATGTCGTGCCTCAACCGACGCGGTGCAGCTTCTCGTACAGGCCCGGGAACACGCCGTGCGGATCGAGGCGCCGCTTGGCGGCGTCGTAATTGCCCTCGTCGTAGATCGAGAAGAAGCGCTCGCGGGTGTAGTGGTTGCGCGAGATCAGCGTCTTCACCCCGTCGCACGCGTACGTCTGCTCCTCGAACACCTGCGACCAGTCGAGCTCGGGATCGCCGTTGGGCATGCCGTACACGGCGCAGTCGACCAGCAGCGGATCGCCGATCTTGTCGACCATCGCCGGGCTCAGCCACGGATACCACCTCGGCAGACGGTAAGGGATCACCCAAAGCGGATAGAAGCGCGGCTCGCGGGCGTACCACCCGTAGAAGTCGAGGATCCGCCGGTGCGGCACGAACAGGTCGACGACGACGTCGGGCCGCCGCTTGATCGCCCCGAGCAGCGGCGCGAGCCGGTTCGACCAGCGAATGAGGTTGGTCGAGCCGAGCACGTGCTTGCCGACGAGCGCGCGCACCAGCCGGTTCTCGAGCCCGGGGACCGTGCGCGTCAGCCAGTGACACTCGGTGTCGTAGCGGAAGAAGTAGTCGCGCGTCCGCAGGTAGTCGACCGCGCGCGCGCGCGTGCTCTTGTAGAAGATGTCGAGCCGGCGGTAGTCGCTGACGTACGGCGCTTGGGCGACGTGCCGGCCCAGGCACAGCACCAGCTCGTCCGGCCCGTGGACGATGCCGTCGATGAACTCGTGGTCGCCCGCCTCGCAGTAGGTCCGCATGGCCGCGAAGTAGCTGACCGGGTCGCGGTGGCGTTCGTAGGTCAGCTGGACGAACGGCTCGGCCGGCACCAGGTCGAACTCGAGCCGCGTCAGGATCGCCAGCGTCCCGTACGAGCCGTGGACCATGTCGAACAGCAGCGACTCGCGCTCGCGCGAGCAGGTGATGACCTCGCCCGCCCCGCTCACCAGCTCGAGCTCGTGGCAGGTGTCGTGGAAGCCGCCGACCCGGAACGAGGTCGACTCGACCGCGCACCCGGCCACCGCCCCGCCGATCGTGATGCCCTCGAGCTCCGGCACCACCGCGGGCACCAGTCCCAGAGGCAATGTCGCATCGACCAGGTCGGCGAACGTCAGCCCCGGCTCGGCGACGCAGCGCCGCGCCTCGCGGTCGATGTGCAGCACCCGGCGCAGCGCCGACACGTCGATCGCCGGGCTGCGGAAGCGACGGTCGCCCGGCAGCGGCACCACGTGGTGGACCCCGCCCTTGTCGATGTGGACCCGCTCCCCGCGGCTCGTCCGCTCGCGGACCTCGGCGGCGATGGTGTGGACGCGGGCCTCGTGCTCGGCGGCGATCATGACGGGGAGTGTTTTGGTTCCCGCCGGCGCGAGCAACCCCGGAGGCGAATGCAGGCGCGGAACGCCGTGACGCAGCCTCGCCGCGTCGCGAGCCGCGGAAGTCCGGCGCCGACGCGGAGCCGCCGACGGAAGCTTCGAGGCGGAAGGTCGCCGAGGCCCGGGCGTCGAGCGGCGCTCCGGCGGCGCGTCGCGACCCCACGGTCGCCGGAGCCGGATGCTCGGGCCCCGGTCGCGCTCGCGGACCCGAAGCCCGCCTCGCTGGCCGAAATTAACGCGAACAGCCCCGCGGCGCGAGGCGCCGGGGGCCGTCGGGAGCGGACAGGAGGGCCGCCGGGAGTCGGGCCGAGGGGCCCGGGCTCACTTCTGGACGCGGATCAGCTGACGCTCGAGGGTCACGAACTTGTGGCCGCTGCAGCGGGTCGCGACCTCGATCGTCACGCTGGTGCCGGCCGGACCGCGGAGGGCGGCGGCCCAGTCTTCGACGCTGACCGGGTACATGCCGTCGACCGACACGAGGTGCATGCCCTCGCGGAGGACGCCGTCGGCCGGGGCGCCGGGGAGGACATCGCGGACGACCACGAACTCGCCGCGCTGCTGGATCACCGCGCCGATGCCCGAGTAGGTGTAACCGCGTTCAGCGACGGCGACGGCGCGCTGGGCCTTGCAGTTGGTGCCGGCGTAGCGCTGCAGCAGGGCGGCCGAGGTGGCCATCGAGCCTGCGAGGATGATCGAGCCGAGGATGATCTTTCGCGCTGTCCGCCAGCGGGAGATCGAAGTGGCCAGGTTGGTGTCGGTCTCTGAATTCTGCATGACCATCGCTCCTGTGCCTGACGCCTCGAGGTCGTGGATGCTCAGGCTTGTCGAGTGTTTCACAGCTTCGCGGGGGTTGCCAGCGGCGCAAATACCGGCCTTTCGGCGGCGCCATTCCCGGCCCCTGCTCGGGTTCGCCCCGGCGAAGTGCCAGCTTCTTTGCCAACCGGCCGCCGTTCGGGCTATAGGCGTGGCCCCATGCCCCTCCTGCGGCTGTTTGTCCCTCTGACCCTGGTGTTCGCCCTCGCCTGCGACAAGTCGACGCCTGCGACCCCGGCGCTGACGCCCCCGCCCGCGGCGATCCCCTCGGGCGATCCGCCGGCCGCTGAGCCTGCTCCTGCGGCCGCGGCGGCTCCCCAGGAGCCCGCGATCGCGCCGGCGACTCCGGAGCCTGCGCCCGTAGAGGTCGCCGCCGCCCCCAGCGGCCCGCGCAAGGTGCTCGTGCTCGGCGACAGCCTGGCCGCGACCGGCTTCGGCGCGATGCTGGAGAAGAAGCTCGACGAGCACCCCGACATCGAGTGCTTCCGCAAGGCCAAGAGCGCCACCGGCCTGGCTCGGCCGGACTTCTACGACTGGGAGTCCGAGGCCAAGAAGGCGGTCGAGCAGCGCAAGCCCGACCTTGTGGTCGTCATCATGGGCGGCAACGACGGCCAGGACCTCACCACCAAGTCCGGCAAGGGCAAGCGGGTGGCCTGGAAGTCCGACGGCTGGAACGACGCCTACAAGGAGCGGGTCGCTGAATTTCTCAGCGAGATCTCCGCCGAGGGCCGCAAGGTCCTGTGGCTCGGCCTGCCCCGCACCGGCACCACCAGCTTCGAGCAGAAGCTCAACACCATCCGCGAGGTGCAGAGCCAGGCGCTCGCCGACTTCGGTGAGGCCGGGGTCTACCTCGACACCACCCCCTTCCTCACCGACTCGGCCGGCGAACTCATCGACACCGCGACCGTCGGCAAGCGCAAGGCGCAGGCCCTCCGCGAAGAGGACGGCATCCACTTCACGATGGCCGGCAGCGAGTTCTTCGCCGACAAGGTCTATCCCGAGGTGCTGCGCGTCCTCGGCGTCGAAGACGCCGCTGAGGGCAAGAAACCCCAGAAGTGACCTGGGCAGATCTCCCCTGCGCGTCGCCTCGCGCGCCGCGCACTCGGGTATTCTGCAATCCGATTGCAGTTGCAGTTTTGCCTCCAGCGCCGTGTGTATGCCGTCGTTCGGCCGCACGGCGCGGCAATAGCCGCAGGCTCCGCGGCCGGCGCCGGCGAGGGCGAGGCGCGCGCGACCGGCGTGCCCGCAGCGGACGGCCTCTGCTAGCTTGTCCGGTGCTCTTGCCCGCATGACCCAGGCCTCGTCCGCACGCCCATTCCGGCACGCCGCCCTCCGGCGGTGGTGGTCGTTCTGGGCGCTGCTCGTGGTGCTCTGCGGCGGTCTGGCGACGCCGCTGGTGTCCGAGGCCGCGGCGGCGTCGAGCAGCAGCAAGAAGAAGTCGTCGTCGAGCAGCAAGAAGAAGTCGAGCAGCAAGAAGAAGAAAGCGAGCAGCAAGTCGGCCGCGCCGAAGCCGATCAAGCCGCTGCAGCGCGACGTGGTCGGGCCCGAGGCCGTCCCCGACGGCGACTACGCCGAGGGCGAGACCGACACCGACGGCGAGGGCGACCTCGAGGAGGACACCGGGGACGCCGGAGATCCGGAGTCGGAGCTCGAGGCGATCGAGCGCGAGCTGCTGTCCCAGCCGGCCGGCCCCGAGCCCGAGATCGTCTACGCCGAGGGTCCGCCCCCGCCTCCGCCCCCGCCGGTCAAGCCGCGCTCGCTCAAGCACGTGCTGATCCCCGGCGAGACCCTCGACGACGTCGCCAGGCTGTATCAGGTCGAGGTCGGCGATCTCGCCAAGTGGAACGGGATCCGGGCCGGCGAGCCGATCCCCAAGAAGAAGAAGGACCTGCGGGTGATCACCACCCACAGCCCGCCGCCGCGCGAGAAGCTCGAGCACCTCGTCAAGCGCGGCGACACCTGGGAGAAGATCGCCGCCGAGTTCGGGGTCGACGTCGCCAAGCTGCGCCAGCAGAACCCGCGCCTCGGCGACAAGCTTCAGCCCAAGCCGAAGCAGAAGCTCAAGGTCGTCGCCTGGAAGGACCTCGACCTCTCGCCCTCGGCCGCGCTGGGCACCAAGCTCGCGCAGATCCGCGTCCGCGCCGGCGGCCTCAGCATCGGCAAGCCCAACCGCGGCAAGCTGGTCCGCGGCGTCGAGCTGCCCGACCGCCCCGACCTCTACGTCAAGCGCAAGCCCGACGAGTCGTACGGCTCGACCCACACGGTGATGCAGACCTTGGCGGCGATCACCCGCTTCCGCCACGAGAGCAACTTCAAGGGCCAGGTCGTGATCGGCGGGATGAGCCGGGCCCGCGGCGGCCGGTTCCGGCCGCACAAGTCGCACCAGAGCGGCCGCGACGTCGACATCCGCCTGCCGCTCTTGCGCTCGGCCGAGGGCAAGCGGCACACGACCTCGGCCGACGTCGACTGGAAGGCGACCTGGCAGCTGATGCGCGCCTTCCTCGACACCGGCGAGGTCGAGTACATCTTCCTCGAGTACAACCTGCAGAAGCGGATCTACAAGGCCGCCCGCGAGTCGGGCGTGTCGCGCGAGCAGCTCGACGCGTGGCTCGAGTGGCCGGTGAAGATCAAGAAGCGCAGCAACAAGCGCGTCCTCATCCGCCACGTCGAGGGCCACACCACGCACATGCACGTGCGGATCCGCTGCGGCCCGAACGAGAAGCACTGCTACTCCTCCCGCTGAGGAGCGCCGCGTCCTCGCGCCTCCGTCCGGCGTCGGCGTCGCCTCGATCACCTTCTCGACCTCGCCACAGCGCGGCGCCTCGGGCGTCCGCTCGGCCTCCCTCCTCCAACCTGCTCTCGGGCCGCCAGCTCCTCTCCTTCGCCTCGGGCCTCCGCTCGGCCTCCCCGCTCCCGACCTCGCTCACGCTCCGCCGGTCCCTCTCCTGCGCTTCAGGCGTCCGTCTCCCGGCTCCGCGAGCTTCCCGCGTCGACCTCGCTCACGCTCCGCGAGCTCGACCCGCAGCGCCGCTCCCTGCTGCGGGAGCTCTCCTCGATCTCTGCTCTCACGCTCCGCGAGCCCCGCGCTCCGCGAGCTTCCCGCTTCGACCTCGCTCACGCTCTCCCTGCGCCCTCGCATGTCCCTCGCCACCCTGTGTCAGCGCTGCGCCCTGTGTTGCGACGGCAACCTGTTCGCGACGGTCCCGCTGCAGCCCGGCGAAGTCGGCGCCGTGCGCCGGCGCGGCCTCGTCGTCCTGGACCGCGACGCCGGCGCGGCCCTGGCCCAGCCGTGCGCGGCCCTGCAGGCCCAGAGCTGCGCGATCTACGACGACCGCCCCGCGCCCTGTCGCCGCTACGAGTGCATGCTGTACGCCGCGCTCGCGGCCGACGAGGTCGGGCTCGCCGACGCCCTCGCGGTGGTCGCCGAGGCCCGCGCGCGCCTCGCTGCCGTCACCGACGCGCTGCCCGGCGACGGCCCCCCGCTCGTGCGGGCGCGGGTCGCGGCGCGCGAGGGTCACCTGTCCCCGGAGACACACGCGCTCGTGGTCCGCGCGAGCGAGTTCCTCGAGCGACGTTTCCGCGGTCACACGCGCCGCTGAGGCCCGCACGGGCCGCGCGGGAGTGCGCAAACCCACGACCTTGGCCGCGGGCGGCGCTGATATGCTCCTGCGCCATGAGCAGCGGCAAGCCCAAGCTGTGGAACTTCTCGGCCGGTCCGGCCATTCTCCCGCCGGTGGTGCTCGAGCGCGCGGCCGAGGCCGTGCACGAGCTGCGTCAGGACGGGCACGCCAAGGACGCCGCCGGCGTCGGCATGTCGATCCTCGAGATCTCGCACCGCAGCGCGCCGTACGAGGCGATCACGTTCGGCGCGGAGAAGCTGGTCCACGAGGTCCTGGGGGTCCCCGAGACGCACCAGGTGCTGTTCCTGCAGGGCGGCGCGAGCCTGCAGTTCGTGATGGTGCCGCTCAACCTGCGCGAGGCCGACAAGTTCGCCGCCTACGTCGACACCGGGGTGTGGTCGGGCCGGGCGATCGCCGAGAGCGAGGGCCTCGGGCCGACGCGCGTGGTCGCAAGCTCCAAGGCCACCAACTACGATCGGATCCCCGAGTTCCCGGCGGCCGACACGTACGCCGGCGCCAGCTACCTCCACATCACCACCAACAACACGATCTACGGCACCGAGTACCCCGAGATCCCCGAGGCCCAGGGCGGCGTGCCGCTGGTGATCGACTTCTCGAGCCACGCCGGCGCGCGGCCGATGGCGCTCGAGCGGGCCGCGCTCGGCTACGCCGGCGCGCAGAAGAACCTCGGCCCGTCGGGCGTCACGCTCGTCTACGTGCGCAAGGACCTGCTGGCCAAGAAGCCCGCCGCGCACGTCCCGGTGTACCTGCGCTACGGCACCCACGCCAAGGAGCCGAGCCTCTACAACACGCCCAACACCTTCGGTGTGCTGGTGCTCAAGCTCGTGCTCGAGTGGATGCGCGACGAGGGCGGCCTCGCGGCGATCGGCGCCCGCAACGAGCGCAAGGCCCGGCGGCTGTACGACGTGCTCGACCACAGCAAGGTGTTCCAGCCGCACGCCCAGCCGGGCAGCCGCTCGCACATGAACGTCACGTGGACCTGCGGGCGCGCGCCCGAGGCCCAGCGCGAGGCGATCGCCAAGAAGTTCCTGGCCGAGGCGCAGGCGCTCGGCTTCGACGGGCTCAAGGGCCACCGGTCGGTCGGCGGTTTCCGCGCCTCGATCTACAACGCCTTCCCCGAGGCCGGCGTCGTCGCCCTGTGCGAGTTCATCACCGAGTTCGAGCGCCGCCTGTAGGCCCGACCTCGCCCACGACCTCCGCCGCATGTCCGAACCCATGAAGGCCCCGGGCTGGGCCGCGATCGACGCCGCCTGCCAGCGGCTCTACCCGCGCCAGGTCCCGCACCAGTACACCAGCAAGACCGCCTACGAGCTCGAGTCGCCGAGCCCGTTGCCGGCGATCACCGTGTGGGAGGGCCAGCGGCCGGCCCACTGGCACTACGTCACCTACGGCCTCACCGAGCTGTTCGAAAAGACATCTCACGACCCGAACGTGTCCGGCTTCGGCTTCGAGCTCACGATGCGGGTCCCGCGGGCCGAGGGCGAGGCGCAGCCGCCCGCGTGGGCCCTGCGGACCCTGCAGAGCCTCGGCCGCTACGTCCTCGGCAGCCGCAAGGGCTTCGACACCGGCCACCGCGCCGACCTCGGCGGCCCGATCGCCACCGGCATGAGCACCGAGCTCACCGCCCTCGTCTGCGTCCCCGACCCCCTGCTCGGCAAGATCACCGGCCCCTACGGCTCGGTGCTGTTCCTCCAGGTCATCGGCGTCACCGCCGACGAGCTGGCGGCGATGGAGCGCCTCGACCACGAGGGCGTCGTCCACATGATGGGCGAGATCGACTTCCATGGCCTCACGGACCTGTCCCGCGGGTCATGGCTCAAGAACCCGCAGAAGGCCCCGGTCGTCCGCCGCTACCAGCTCGGCATCCTGCGCGACTGAGCCCCGGCGCCCGCGGGCAGGCGTGGACGAGGGACCGCGGCTCACCTGGACCCCAGCTGGCGCGCGAGGCATATCTCTGGGGACATGCCTTTGCAGACATGTCTTGGCGGACATGGCCTGGAGGGCATGTCTCCTTCGACAGGCGGCGGCGCCCGAGTCCCGCTCAGCTCGGGTCGGGCGGCTGGACGCAGCGCGTGAACTCGCCGCAGGTCTCGGCGGTCATGCACCTTCGCATCTGCGGCCGGTTCCAGTCGGTCACCGCGAACTCGCACATGCGCCGGCACGACCGCATGTAGCGCTCGAGCGCCTTGCCCTCCGGCGGAGCCACGTTGTTGGCCTCGGACTCGCACCCGAGCTGGCGGTCGCACAGCTGCTGGCACAGCGCCACCTCGTCGTCGGCCGGCTTCGGCGCGCTGGTCGGGGTGGTCGTCGTCGGCTCGGGGCCGATCGTGCCCGGCGACGTCGTCGGCCCGGGGGACCCGCCCGCCGCGACGCAGGTCCCATCTGGCTTTCGAGACATGCCCACAGGGCAAGGTTCCATCGCGCAGGTCTGCCCGTCCCACCGGCTGCCGGTCGGGCACGCGGTCGGCTGGGCCGCCGCGAGCCCGGGCAGCGCGCTCAGCTCGATGCGGATCAGCGCCCCGCAGCCCTCGGGCGGCTTCGTGTCCGCCGTGGTCGAGGCGTCGCAGCTGGCCGGCTGGCCGTCGGCCGACAGCGTCTCGCGCTCCGCCGTCGAACCCGCGCCGGCGCCGATCTGATTGAACCCGGCGCCGACCTTGATCTCCCCCGCCCCGCCGGCGAAGAAGTGGAACGCCCCGACCTGCACCCCGGTGATGATGTGCGTCGCCGCGTCGCAGTCGCCCGTCAGCAGGTCGCGCCCCGGCCGGCCCTGCGGCGCCTCGAGCATGCCGACCAGCGCGATCTCGACGTCGAGCTCGCCGGCGCGGGCCAGCTTGCCCTCGAGCCGGGCGGCGCCGAGCGGGAGCTGGGCGTAGAGCTCGTCGGCGCTGCGGATCTTCACGCGATCGTTCTTGCGGGTGAGGCCGAGGTACGAGTACTCGCCCTGCACGTCGCACTGGCGCATGACGGCGATCTCGCAGCCGTCGACGCGCACGGCCACGAGCCCGCGCTTGAGGCGAGCCTCGAGCGAGGCCCGCTCGGCCGCCGCCCACTCGACCACCAGCGGATGCGACGCGGCGCCCCCGACCACGCACTTGCCCTGCCCGGGGATCTCGAGCTCCGGCGGCTTCGCCAGCCGCTCCGCCGGACTGCGACAGGAGCCGAGCGCCAACATCACCGCGAACCAGCCGCCGAAGCGAATCACCGCTGCAGCCTAGCAGAGCCGACGTCCGCGCGCCGAGCCCGAACCGCGTGACCTCGCGCTGGCTCCCCTCGCACCGCCTCGCACACCCGCCGTCCCCGCCGCGCGACCACGCCCCCGCGGCCGCCCACCTGTCTCTTCGGCCATCCGAGTTCGCGAGGGCCCGTCCTCCCCGCCCTCCCCGACAGACGAAGCGCGGCAGGTCGCCCCGCCGCGCCGGCTGTCTCTTCGGTCAGGCCCTGCCTCAGATCCCGCAAGACCACTTGGCCAGCGGGTCGGCGCCGCCGTCCTTGAGCTTGAGGATCCGGTCGCCGCCGCCGCCGTCGGTGAGGACCGCGTTGACCCACACTTCTTGCGACTTGTCGCCGTCGAGGTCGATGAACGCGCGGACCGTGTAGGTCTCGGTGTCGTTGCGGGACTCGAGCAGCGGGACCCACTTGCCGGGGGCGTTGCCGCGCTGCAGCAGCACGCCGCTGTACGACAGCTTCTCGCTGTCCTTCGGGTTGACCACGTAGACCGAGAACAGCTTGTCGGCCTGGCCGTCGCCGTCGACGTCGAACGCCACCGACTGGTTGATCTGCAACTCCGCGTCGGGCTTGATGAGCTCCGACAGCGCCTTCTTCTCGTCCTCGCTGGCCACGCGGCCCTTCTCGCTGTAGGTCTCGGGGTCGACGCGGTTGACCAGCTTGCCCATCGACTTCGGGAACACCGCGTAGTCGAACGTCTCGCCGGAGTCGACCGAGGGGATGCCGATGCTGGTCGGCTTGTCCTCGCCCGGCTGGCACATCGCGCTCTTCGGCGCGCCGGCCTTGTCGAGCTTCTCGACGCTGTTCGAGCGCAGGTAGACCTCGTCGCCGGCCTTGACCAGCGCGAGGCAGTCCTTGCCGCCGTCGAGCTTCTTCTTGGCGCTGTCGTAGCAGCCGATCGGGATGAGCGCGCCGTCGACCGTGAAGAACACCGCGCTGGCCTCGGGGGGCACCGGCCCGCTGAGGTCGAGCGCCTGCACCGCCTTGTCGAGGCTGGTCGCGTCGTTGCGCTTGGTGTCGGCGAGATCGGTCTTGGCGTCGACCTTGGCGTCCTTGGCGTCGGCCTTGGCGCCCTTGGCGGGGTCGCTGGCGCCGCCGCAGGCGGCGAGGACGAGGGCGAGCGTGAGGGGGTAGACGGCCTGGCGTGCGATCATGGCGGGCGCACGATAGCAACAGGACTGTCCACCGCCAAGCCGCTGTCCTACGCTCCGGAGCGCATGTCCCGGCCGCACAGCCCCGAGCTTATCCTCGTCATCGGCGACAAGCGCAAGTCGTCGTGGAGCCTCCGCCCCTGGCTCGCGCTGCGGGCCACCGGTTACCCCTTCCGCGAGCGCAAGATCCTCCTCGATCGCGACACCACGCGGGCCGAGCTCGAGGCCGCCTCGCCGACCGCGAAGGTGCCGGTGCTCCTCGACGGCGAGCTGGCGATCTGGGAGTCGCTGGCGATCTGCGAGACGCTCGCCGAGTGGTTCCCCGCCGCCGGGCTCTGGCCCGCGGACCCCGGCGTCCGCGCGCAGGCGCGCAGCGCGGCGACCGAGATGCACGGCGGCTTTGCCAGCCTGCGGCGCGAGTTCCCGATGGACCTGACGCTGCGCACGCGGGCCACGCCGTCGACCGCGACGCAGCTCGAGATCGACCGGATCTGCCAGCTGTGGCGCGACTGTCGGGCTCGCTTCGGGGCCGGCGGCGACATGCTCTTTGGGACATGGTCGATCGTCGACTGCATGTACGCCCCGGTCGCCACCCGCTTCCGCAGCTACGGCGTCGCGCTCGACCCCGTGTGCGCGACCTACGTCGACGCGGTCCTCGCCACCCCCGACATGCGCGCGTGGACCGACGAGGCCGAGCTCGAGGCCGGCGAAATCCCCTGAGCGCGGGCCGCCGCGCGGCCCTGTGAGCGCCGGCGCGGGCGGCTCACCGGGCTCGGCCGTGACGCCGCGGCTTGCACGGCGCGCCGACCGGGACCAAGACATGGCGCCGCGCGGCGGTAGAGGTGCCATGTTCGACAAGCTCCGAGACCTGCGTCGCCACCTCGGCGACCGATCCGATTGGCCTGATGAAGTCAACGTGCATCCGCTCGAGCGCGCCGCCTCCTTGGCCGGCGCCGTCGGTTGCTTCGCGCTGGCGGCCGTGCGTCGCACCTGGGGCAGCATCCCGGTGCTCGCCCTCGGCGGCGCGCTGCTGCACCGGGCGGTCACCGGCCACAGCCTGCTCTACGCCCGCCTCAAGGTCAGCACGGCCCACGGCGTGCGGGGTCCCAGCGCCAGCGTGCCCCACCACCAGGGCGTCAAGCTGGTGCACACGCTCACGGTGCGCCAGCCGCCCGAGCGCGTCTACCGGTTCTGGCGCGAGCTCGACAACCTGCCGCGCTTCATGCATCACCTCGAGTCGGTCACCGTGCTCGACGAACGCCGCTCGCGCTGGCGCGTGCGCGGCCCGGCCGACATCTCGGTGTCGTGGGACGCGGAGATCATCAACGACGTCCCGGGCGAGCTGATCGCCTGGCGCTCGCTCGAGGGCGCCGAGGTGCCGAACGCTGGCTCGGTCCGGTTCGAGCGCGGCGTCGGCGGTCACACCACGCGGATCACCGTCAACCTCGAGTACCACCCGCCGGCCGGTGTGATCGGCAACATGATCTCCAGCGCGCTCGGGGCCAACCCCGAGAAGCAGATCGAGTCCGACCTGCAGCGCTTCAAGGAGCTGCTCGAGACCAACGTGCCGCACGCCGACGCGCCGCAGCGCGGCCGCCTGCGCGACGTCCGGGACCTCGAGACCGCCCGCCAGGTGCTCCAGCTCGACGACCTGACCAAGAACTGAGCCGTCGTCGCGCGGACGGCCCGCATGGCCACGCGCGGCGAGTTCCATCGACGCGCCGGGGCTCGAGCCGGACGCGAACGATCACCCCTCCCCTGCGCCGCCCGGCTTGTCCCGAGTCGGGCGGCGTGATGCTGTGAGAGCATGATCGAACGCTGCCGAGCCGCTCTCCGCACGGGCGTCCCGATGCTGCTGCTCACGGCTTGCGGCCCCGAGCCCGGCGAACCGTCGACCACCAGCGACGACGCGACCACGAGCACGGGCATCACCACTGACGCGACCGCCTCGACGACCGCGGTCGAGCCGACCACCACCGACGCGCCGACCACCACCGACGCGCCGACCACCACCGACGCCCTGCCCGTCGACTGTCTCGAGGGCGACGTCGACATCCGCGAGCACGACACCGAGGCTGCGATCGCCGCGCTGGCGGGCGTCGAGTGCATCACCGGCTTCCTGTCGATCCTCAACGTCGACCGCCCCGACCTCAAGGGCCTCGAGTCGCTGCGGCAGGTCGGGGGATACCTCGACATCAGCCAAAGCGAGTTCGTCTCGCTCGCCGGGCTCGAGAACCTCGAGCGCGTCGGTCACCTCGGCATCACGCTGGACTCCGCCCTCACGGACATCAGCGCCCTGGCGAACCTGCAGGAGATCACCGGCGGCGGCCTGAACCTGTCCGGCGTCCCGATCACCGGCTTGCCGTTTCACAACCTCACCCACATCGCCGGCTCGGTCACGATTCACCACACCGCCCTCACGTCGCTCGCGGGCCTCGACGCGCTGGCGTCGATCGGCGGCCACCTCGACATCACGTTCAACCACGCGCTGACCAGCCTCGCGGGGCTGGGGAGCCTCGCCTCCGTCGGGGAGTTCATGCTCGTCCGTCACGACCCGGAGCTCCTCGACCTCTCCGGCCTCGCCGCACTCACCGACATCGGCGAGCGGCTCGAGATCGAGGACAACGACGCGCTCCAGACCCTCGGCGAGCTGCCGCTCGCCGCGGTCGGGGGCGACCTGCGGATCGTCGACAACGACGCGCTCCAGACCCTCGGCGCGCTCGCGCTGGGCTCCGTCGGCGGCGACCTCGAGCTCGCCGGCAACGACGCGCTCGCCGATCTGGCCGGCTTCGAGTCGCTGACCACGATCGGCGCGGCGCTCGAGATCCAGGACAACGACGCCCTGGCCGCCGCGGCGGGATTCCCCGCGCTCGCGTCGGTCGGCACCGTCGCCGTCGAGTTCAACGGCGCCCTGACCGAGCTGGCCGGGTTCGACGCGCTGGTCGCCGTCGAGACCCTGCGGATCTACGGCAACGCGGCGCTGACGAAGGTCGCCGGCTTCGACGCCTTGACGTCCAGCCCCGGGTGCGTCGAGATCGCCGACAACGACGCGTTGACGACGCTCGCCGCGTTCCCGAAGCTGCAGCAGATCCGGCGCATCGACCTGGTGGACAACCCGGCGCTCGCCTCGCTGGTCGGGCTCGGGCAGCTCGAGACGGTCGACGAGCGGCTCACGCTCTCGGCCCTTGCGATCACCGACCTCTCGGACCTCGCGTCGCTGCGGAGCGCCGCCCTCGACATCCGGGTCAACCCCGCGCTCGCGAGCCTCGCCGGGCTCGAGGGCCTGGAGAGCGCGCAGTTCGTGGCCGTCGACTTCAACCCCGCGCTCACGTCGGTCGCCGCCCTTCAGATCGGCGTGGGCGGCTCGCTGGCGACCACCGAGTCGCTGAGCATCGTCGGCAACGAGGCGCTCGCCACCTGCGGCGCCGTCGCCGTCCCGGAGGCGATGACGGTGATGCCGACCATCCTCTGCATCCTCGGCAACGAGGCCGACGTCTGCCCCGACATCGACGAGAACTGCCTCGTCGCGACGCCGTAGCTACGTGTTCTAAAGGACATGCCCCATGAAGCATGTCCCTTGCGCCACCTCACCCTGTCAATAGTCGCGCCGGGCCCCGACCGCGCCGCCGATCCTGCCCGGGATCAGGCACGCGAACGGGGTGGCGAGGACGAGCCAGGCCGGGTGCGGGATGACCCACAGGTTCATCGCGCTGGCGACGAGGAGCACGGCGCCGACGATCACCCCGAAGCGCTGCGGCCGGCGGCCGCTGGCGGCCAGCGCGGCCACGGCCCCGCCGCAGAAGGCGCCGGCGGCCCAGGCGATCGGCACGAAGGCGAGGGCGAGGAACGGAGCGTGCTCGATGTAATCGCGGATGGCCTTTGGGTCATCCAGCCGGAGGTCGGCCGGCGGCGGATAAACGGCGTGGCCGATAAGTTCGACGATCATGATCGCGAACACGGCGACCGCGACCCCGAGGACCACTGCGAACAGGTTGCGCATGGCCGGGAAGGTACTCCCCGGCGCCGTGAGCGGCAACGGCCGTCGCGGGGGCGGCGGGGCCGGCCATGCGTCCGGACACTCAGGCCGCGACTTCCTTGCCGTGGCACTTGCGGTACAGCTTGCCCGAGCCGCAGGGGCACGGGTCGTTCTTGCCGACCTTCGGCAGCTTCTTCTCGGCCGCGGGCGGCGCAGCCGCTTCGGCCGCGGCGGCGGCCGGCCCGGTCCCGCCAGCCGGTGCGGCGGGCTGGGCGACCCGTTCACGCACTGCGCGGGACGCCTCCTGGAGCTTGGACAGCTCGGCCCGGACCTGGGCCATCTGCCGCTGGGCGGAGGACACCTTGTCCTGGGCCTGACGGGTGGCGCGGGTGACGGCCGTCTCGTACTCGGCGCCCTCCTCGGCCTGGCGCTTCTGAGCGGCGGTGAGCTGCATCGACATCACCTTGCCGAGCACGGTGTTCTCGATGCCCTCCCACATCTCCTTGAAGAGGTTGAAGCCGCGGATCTTGTACTCGTTCTTCGGGTTGCGCGTGGCGTAGCCGACCAGGCCGATGCCGGTGCGCAGGTGCTCGATGTTCTTGAGGTGGGCGATCCACTGCTCGTCGATCTCGGCCAGGTAGAACTGGCGGACGTAGAACAGGAACGTGTAGAGGTCGAACTCCTTCTCGGGGCGGGTCAGCAGCGCCTCGACCGAGCGCCACACGCGGTCGACCAGCTTGTCGACGCTGTCCTCGACCTGGCTGAGGTCGGTCTTGACCTTGAAGCGCTCGAGCATCGCCTTCTCGAGGCCGGGCAGGTCCCACTCGTCGGGGTGGACGTCCTCGGGGCACAGCTCGAGCACGGTCTGCTCGACCAGCTTGAACGCGAGGTCGTGGACGCGCTCGCGCTGCTGGATCAGCGAGCGGGCGACCACGTCGATCATGCGCGCGAGCAGCTTCTCGCGGTCGTGCTTCACGTCCTCGAGCAGGACCAGCGCGCCGTAGTGGCGGTAGATCTCGTGGGTCAGCTTCTCGGGGACGATGCCGCCGGGCGGCAAGGCGTTCGGCACGATCGGCTGGCCCTGGGCCTCGAACAGCGCGGCGCAGTGGTTGTTGAGGATCTGGGTGATGCGGGTGCGGACCGTCTCGGACAGCGAGGCGATCGTGTGCGGGCCCGACTTCTCGGGCGGCGGCGGCAGGCTCTTGGCCTGCTCCTTGCGCGCCTGCTCGTCGAGGATCTCCGGCTGGTAGCGGCCCTCGAGGATCTGCTTGCGCAGGGCGTAGATCGCCTTGCGCTGGTCGTTCATGACGTTGTCGTACTCGAACAGGTTCTTGCGCGTGTCGAAGTGCATCGCCTCGACGCGCGACTGGGCGTTGGCGATCGCCCGGTTGACCAGCGGCGCCTCGATCGGCACGTCCTCTTCCATGCCGAGGCGCTCCATCAGGCCGGTGATCCGGTCGGCGCCGAAGATCCGCATGAGGTCGTCCTCGAGGCTGAGGAAGAACCGCGAGCGGCCCGGGTCGCCCTGGCGGCCCGAGCGGCCGCGCAGCTGGTTGTCGATGCGCCGGCTCTCGTGGCGCTCGGTGCCGATGACGTAGAGGCCGCCGGCCGCGAGCACCTCTTTCTTCTCCTCGTCGCACTGGGCCTTGATCTGCTTGTAGAGCGACTCGTACTTCTCCGGCTCCTTGTCGGGGTCGAAGCGGGCGCGGGCCATCATCTCCGGGTTGCCGCCGAGGAGGATGTCGGTGCCGCGGCCGGCCATGTTGGTGGCGACGGTGACCGCGAACTTCCGCCCGGCCTGGGCGATGATGTACGCCTCGCGCTCGTGGTTCTTGGCGTTGAGGACCTCGTGCGGGATGCCGGCGCGCTCGAGCATCGCGTGCAGCACCTGCGACTTCTCGACGCTGGCGGTGCCGAGCAGGACCGGCTGGCCGCGCTTGTTGGCCTCGATGATCTCGTTGACGACCGCGCGGAACTTGCCGCGCTCGTTCTTGAAGACCAGGTCGTCCTCGTCCTTGCGCTGGATGGTGCGGTTGGGCGGGATGACGATGACGTCGAGGTTGTAGATCTTGTGGAACTCCTCGGCCTCGGTGTCGGCGGTGCCGGTCATGCCCGCCAACTTGTCGTACATGCGGAAGTAGTTCTGGTACGTGATCGTCGCCAGCGTCTGGCTCTCGGGCTGGATCTCCACGCCCTCCTTGGCCTCGACCGCCTGGTGCAGGCCGTCGCTCCACCGCCGGCCCTCCATCTTGCGCCCGCGGAACTCGTCGATGATGACCACCTGGCCCTTCTCGACGATGTAGTTGACGTCCTTCTTGTAGAGGACGTGGGCCCGCAGCGCCTGGAACACGTGGTGCAGCAGCTCGTTGTTCTCGGGCGCGTAGAGGTTGCGGCAGCCGAGCAGCCGCTCGATGCGGTCGACGCCGGCGTCGGTCAGCTGGACGCTGTGGGCCTTCTCGTCGACGGTGTAGTCGAGGTCGCGGCGCAGCGACGGGATGACCTTGTTGACGGTGATGTAGGTCTCCGGCGGCTTGTCGCTCTCGCCGGAGATGATCAGCGGCGTGCGGGCCTCGTCGATCAGGATCGAGTCGACCTCGTCGACGATCGCGTAGTACAGGTCGCGCTGCACGTACTTCTCGATCGTCTCCTTCATGTTGTCGCGGAGATAATCGAAGCCGAACTCGTTGTTGGTGCCGTACGTGATGTCCGCGCGGTAGTTCTTCTGCCGCTCGGTGTGGTACATCCCGTTGACGATCACGCCGGTCGACATGCCGAGGAAGCCGTAGATCTGGCCCATCCACTCGGCGTCGCGGCTGGCGAGGTAGTCGTTGACGGTGATGAGGTGGGCGCCGCGGCCGACCAGCGCGTTGAGGTAGAGCGCCGAGGTGGCGGTGAGGGTCTTGCCCTCGCCGGTCCGCATCTCCGTGATCTTGCCCTGGTGCAGGCCGATGCCGCCGATCATCTGCACGTCGTAGTGGCGCATGCCCAGCACGCGCACCGAGGCCTCGCGCACGGCCGCGAACGCCTCGGGCAGGAGGTCGTCGAGCGAGCGGCCGTTGTGCACCTGCTGCTTGAAGTCGGCCGTCAGCGCCTTCAGCTCGGCGTCGCTGCGGGCCTTCATCTTGGGCTCCAAACCGGCGATCGCGCTCACGAGCGGCTGCAGCTTCTTCATCTGCCGCTCGTGCTTGGTGCCGAAGATCTTCTTGATGAGTCCGTTGAACATGGCGGGCCGTGCGCGGGGCAAAGGGTACGGGCGAGGCGCGCCCGTGTCCACGCGGCATGATCGCAGAAGAAAGGCGATAACTGACACGCCCGCTGGTACTGTCGCCGCCGTGAAGGCCGCTCTCGTGCGTCCGCCCCCGTCTGGCCCCAGCGGCCGCGTCGTCGTCGTGGCCCCGTCCGGCCCCGTCCCCGAGCCCAGGCTCGCCGAGGGCCTGGCCGTCCTGCGCGACTTGCAGATCGGTGAGATCTCGCTCGCGGCCAACCTGGGCGTGAAGACCGGCTATTTCGCCGGCGAGGACGCCGTCCGCCTGGCCGCGCTGCAGGCGGCGCTCGACGACCCCGAGGTGACCGCGATCGTGTGCGCGCGCGGCGGCTACGGGCTGACCCGCCTGCTCCCGCACCTGCGCGCGGAGCGGTTTCAGGCCGCGCCCAAGCTGCTGGTCGGCTTCTCCGACGCGACCGCGCTGCTGTGCTGGGCCCTCGGCGCCGGCGTGTGCAGCGTCCACGGGCCGGTGGTGACGCAGCTGTCCGCGCTGCCGCCGGCCGACGGCCTGCGCCTCGCGGCGCTGATGCGCGGCGAGCTCCCCGCCCCCCTGACCGGCGACGAGGGCGTCGGCGAGGCTCGCGTGGCCGCGCCGCTCGTGCCGGCCAACCTCGAGGTGCTGCGCTCGCTGGTCGGCACGCCGTGGATGCCCGATTTGGCCGGCACGATCGTGGCGCTCGAGGAGATCGGGGAGCGGCCCTACCGCATCGACCGCGCGCTGACGCAGCTCATCACCAGCGGCGCATTCGCCAAAGTGCGCGGGTTCGCGATCGGTCAGCTGTACGCCTGCGAGGAGCCGCCCGCCGGCAACCCCGACAGCCCGAACGCGCGCGCGGTGGTCCGCGAACGCCTGCAGGCGCTCGGAGTGCCGCTGGTGTTCGGCTTGCCCTTCGGACACCTGCCGCACGAGCACGCGGCCCTGCCCTGCGGCGCCCGCGTCGAGCTCGACCCCCGGCGCGCGACGCTGTCGCTGCTCGAGCCGGTCACCGTCCGCCCCGGATGAGCTTCGGCGCGAGGCTACCGCCGAGCAGGTGGTCGAGCGCGGCCTGGGCCTCGGCTCGCGTCGCCACCGCGGCGAGCGGGATCTCGAGCTCGCCGGTCGTCAGCGGCTCGCGGATCGTCGGCGCCATCAACACCTCGTCGTCCTGGACCACCGCGAGCCGATGCCCGCGCTGCTCGGCGGTCAGCGCCGCGAGGCGCTGGCCGTCCTCGGGCGTCAGGCGCACGTGGATCCGCGGCCGGGCGTCGGGGCCCTCGACGAGCTCGGCGGCCGCCAGCTTGCGCAGCGCGAGGCCGCCGGCCCGGACGCAGTGCATGCGCCAGTAGGTCCGGCCCTCGCCGTCGCGCAGGCGCTCGTAGCCGAACTCCTGGTCGGCCGGCGGGGCGAGCTCGGGGTGCGTGCGGATGTAGTCCTCGAGGACATGTTTCTCGGGACCTGTCGCGAAGTGCTCTTCAAGGGTCGGCCCGCCGTCGACGCCGGCGACCACGCTCGACTCGACCTCGAGGCCCGACTGCGGATCGGCGCGCACGGCCTCGGCGACCCGCCTCAGCGCGCCCTTCGAATCGTCGACCGGGGTGAGCACCAGCGGCCGCTGCAACTCGACCTCGGTCTTCGCCGCGCCGCCGCAGCCGGTCGTGACGGCGGCCGGGGCGAGCGCGAGCGCGAGGACGAGCAGCGAGCGGAGCATGACCGCAAGATAGCCGGCACGAGGCCGCAGCGGTCGACGCCGGCGGAGCGAGCGTCGTTGCTCACTCGCACGAAGTCACCTGCGAGGGCGGGCGAAACGAGGCGGTCCGGGAGGCCCGCGTGTCCACGGCAGGCTGCGAAGCGCAGACCGGGCTCAAGCAGAGGTGGGCTCCGCGGCCGAGCTCGATGCGCGGACCGTCGCTGCACGCTCGGGCGCGTCGGACCAGGGCCGCGAGCGCATCGGGGGCGGACGCTGGGAGCCTGCCGCACGGTCTCGCGCTGATCGCCGCATCGGGCATGGCCCGCTCGCGGCTGCGCTCGCCGGCATCACCGCGACGAGACGCGCGAATCGATGCGCGACGAGCGGAGCGAGCGCGGCTGAGGCGCGGATCGCCGGTGGAATTTTTGCGACCTCCGCCGGGTGCCCGGGTCCTCGGAGCGGAGAGAGCGGCCGACGGCGCCGCAAACTCCGCGGTCTCACCACACGGATCTCCCGCCCTCAGAAGGATCGTCGATGTCCACGTCGCGCTCACTCCTCGCGCTCCCTGTTCTCCTCGGTTTCGCGTGCGGCGGCAACGTCGTCGACAGCGATCGCGCCACGCTCGCCGTGATGGCGGTGCCGGCGACCGCCGGCGTGGCGGTCACCGACGTCGAGCTGAAGGTCGTCGAGCTCCGCCGCGACGACGGCAGCACGTACAAGAGCCTGAGCGTCAAGTTCGCGGCCGCGGGCGAGGCGCTGAAGAACTACAGGCCGGGCGTCAAGTACAGCTGCGTCGTCGGCGATGTCGTCCTCACCGAGGGCTTCGTCGCCTATGGCAACGCGCCCGTCGACGGCAAGCTCAGCCTGGACATCATGATGGCGGAGCTCGACGACTACCTGCGCTCGACCGGCAGCGACGAACCTTCCGCTTGCGAGCTCGATCTGCGGCTCGAGGAGAACGGCCCGCCGGTGCCGGGGAGGAAGCAGCAGCCGCTCGGGAAGCTGTGCTACCGCAAGGTCGACGGCACGCGAGCGCTCGCCGAGGGCGCCTGCCCGGCGGACGTCGTGCCGCGCACGCCGCAGGCCGGCAGGACGCTGACGGCGAAGGTCGTCAGCGCGCGGCCGCCCAGGGACGGCTCGAACGGCCCGATCTTCGGCAGCCTGCTGACCCTCCATGGTCCGCTGCCCGCCGCCGGCTTCTCGGTCACGCTCGCCGCGACCTGCGACAGCAGACCGGGCCAGATGACGCTCGGCCGCGGCCACTTCGACGCGCTCGAGCGCGGCGAGTCGATCTGGCGCACCGGAACGCTGCAAACGCCCGGCGCGGCCGCGGGCGAGGCGAAGCAGTGCGACATCACGATCCGCATGAAGGAGGGCGAGACGAGCACCGAGCTCGCCCGACACTGCCATCGCGGCGGATCGCTGACGGATGGAGCGTGCGAGTGAGTGCTCGAGCCGAGGTCTCTTCCGCAGGGCTCGTCGCTGTCCGCTCGATGCGCGACCGCGGGGTGAAGGTCGCAATCCGAGCGACGCGAGCGGCTGCGCCATTGCGACCTCAGCTTCGGGGCTCATGACTCCGCCACCGTTCGCGCTGTGTGCCGCAGTGCGCGATCGATCAGCGGGCCGCGGCTGACCGCCTCCTCGACCGCGGAATTTGCGAAAATCCGCCCCCGCATGGCGCGGCGAGACAAGCGACGAGAGGCACCGGCGCCCCCGCTCACCCCGGAGGAGGTCGAGCTGCTCGCCGAGTTTACTCGCCGGCGCTCCGCCTTCGAGGCCGCGCTGGAAGCCAGCAACATCCTCCACCACAAGCACACCTGCTCAGTGTGCGGCTTCCCGACCCTGAGCGAGCGCGCGAGCTACGAAGTGTGCGTCGTCTGCTTGTGGGAGGATGACGGCGAGGGAGGCGACCCGAACCGCGTCAGTTTGCCCAACAACGGCGCGTCGCCGACCCAGGCCCGCCTCCACGCGTCCGAGATGCTGCGAAGGTTCGAACAGTCGCACGCGCTCGACGGCACGATCGACGACATCGTCCGCGCCATCAAGGCCTTCGAGGCTCGCTGGCGCCGCGGTGACGCGAGCATCGTCGAGGACGACTTCACCGCGAACCTGCGCAACGCCGTGCCCACCCGCCCGCGTTCGCCTTGACCGCCGCCGGACACGGACATCGTCGACCGACGAGCGAAGGAGCGACGACCGCGGCCTGCCGCTCACGCTGCCCGGCGATCATGGGCCCGGGAGCAGGCCGGCGCCGCGCAGCAGGCGAGCCACCGCGAGCAGCGGCAGGCCGATGATGCCGGTGAAGTCGCCGCTGTCGATGCGGGCGAACAGCTTGATGCCGGCGTCCTCGATGCGGAAGCTGCCGGCGCAGTCGAGCGGCTGGTAGCGGCGGACGTACGCCGCGGCCTCCTCCTCGCCGTAGGGGCGCATGGTCAAGGTCTGGACGTCGACGGCCGTTTCGGTGGCGCCGGAGGCGGCGTCGAGCAGGACCACGCCGGTGATCAGCTGGAACGTCGCCCCCGACAGGCGCATGAGCTGGACGATCGCCTGGTCTTCGGTACCTGGCTTGTGGAGCAGCTCTCGCCCGGGCCCGATCGCGACCTGGTCGGCCCCGAGGATCCACGCATTCGGGTTCGTGGTTCGCAGACTCTCCGCCTTCCCCAGGGCGAGCCTGAGGGCGAACGCGTCGGCGCCGAGTTCGCCGAAGCGCGCGTCCTCGGCCCGCTCGTCGTACGCGGGCGCCGCCGTGAAGAACGGAACATCGAGGCGGGACAGGAGCTCGCGCCGATAGCGCGATGTCGAGGCTAGAACAAGGTTCCGCATCAGTTTTGGCAGCCTCTCACGCCCGGGTGGGCGGTGACGGCGCGATCGAGTTGACCGAAGGTGATGATTTCTTCATGATCGACACCGGAGACTTATTGTGCCCGATAGGCCCTCGGAGTGGACGTTTCTGACCAATCACGCGCACGTGCTCTTCTGCGTGGCGCAGGACCCGGAGATCCGTCTGCGCGACGTCGCGGAGGCAGTCGGCATCACGGAACGAGCGGTCCAGCGGATCGTCACCGAACTCGAAGAGTCGGGATACATCACCCGCCACCGAAGCGGACGTCGCAACTTGTACGTCGTGCACACGAACCAGCCGCTGCGCCACCGCATCGAGGCGCACCGTCAGGTCAGTGACTTGATCGGGCTCATCATCCCGGGGGTCACTTCCCGCGCTTCTTCTTCTTCTTCACCGTCGGCTTCTTCTTGACCGGCTTGGCCGGGGCGAAGGCCTCGGGGAAGCGCCCGGCGTAGGCGGTGCGGACGGTGGCCAGCAGGGCCGCTGCCTGGTCGCAGGCCGGGTTCGGCGGGGCGCCCGCGGGCATGGCCGGCGGCTGGGCCGCCTTGAGCGCCGGGATGTAGTCGGCCAGCGGCTCGGCCTGGATCGCCTGCAGCACCGGCAACGCGGCGGCGCACGGGTCGGGCGCCTCGGCGTACTGCTCGAGGTCGCGGCGGCGGTTGAGGACGACGTCGATCTGGGCCGCGGCGTCGGCCGGGAGGGCGTCGCGGATCTGTCGCCGCTGGGCCCAGGTGGCCCAGGGCTTGGCGTCGTTGATGTAGTGGACGAGGATCGGCACGCCGGCGGCGCCGAGGTCGGTCGCGAGGGCGATCGCGGCGTCGGTGTACGGCCGCTTGCGCAGCAGGGCGTCGACCTCGTCGATGAAGCCGAGGTCGCGCTCGAGGTCGGGCGACTTCTTCAGCACCTCGCCGTAGCGCCGCACCGCCGCCTCGTGCATCGTCGGCCGCTTGGCCAGCTGCCGGGCGTCGCGCCACACCAGCTGCGCGTGGCCCGGGTAGCGCTCGAGCAGGGCGTCGATCTGGGTCTGCGCCTCGTCGAGCTTGCCCTGCTTGATCAGGTCGTCGAGGGCCGCCAGCTCGAGCTCGCTGGGGCCTGGCGTTTGGGACATGGCTGAAGGGCCAGGCCCACCGGTGGCCGCGGTCTTGCCGGCCGGGTCGGCCGGGGCCTCGGCCGCGGCGGGCTCGGCCGGCGCGGGCGGGCCCTCGCTGAAGAACAGCCAGTAGATGAGCCCGACCGAGGCGAGCGCGAGCACGACGCAGCCGGCGATCAGCGCCTTGAACCACGTGCGCCGGGACCAGCGGTCGGTCTGCAGCACCGACTCGACGAAGTCGATCTGGCGCGGGCGCAGGGCCTCGGGCAGCGGGCGGTTGGCGGTGTCGGTGGTGACGGCGCCGATGTCGAGCAGCGGGTCCGAGGTGTCGCCGCGGCCCTTGTGCGACATGTTGCTGCGGTAGCGCTCGAGCGCGGCGCGGACGGTGCGGGCGTCGGGGAACCGCTGCTCGCGCTGCTTCGACAGCAGGCGGTAGACGATCGCGGCCAGCTCCTGCGGCACGTTGTCGGGCAGCTGCGGCGGCTCGGTGCTGACCTGCATGCGGATCAGCGCGATCGCGTCCTCGTGGTTGAACGGCAGCCGCCCGGTGAGCATCTGGAACATCAGGATGCCCACGGCGTAGAGGTCGGCGCGCGGGTCGATCTCCATGCCGAGCGCCTGCTCCGGGCTCATGTACTGCGGCGTCCCGAAGACCATGCCGGCGCGCGTGAGCGGGTCGCCGGCGTCGCTCCCGACCAGCTTGGCGATGCCGAAGTCGACCAGCTTGAGCAATTGATTGCCGTGCTGGTCGCGGGTGAGGAACACGTTCTGCGGCTTGAGGTCGCGGTGGATCACGCCCTGGCTGTGGGCGTGCTCGAGGCCTCGCAAGATCTGGATCGACCACTCCACCACCCGCTTCGGCGCCGTCGGCTCGGTCAGCAGGTCGGCCAGCTCGACGCCCTCGAGCAGCTGCATCACCAGGTAGCGCATGCCGTCCTCGGTGGTGCCGTAGGCCGACACGTGGATGCAGTTCGGGTGGTCGAGGCGGGCCGCGCTCTGGGCCTCGCGGTCGAACCGCCGCACCAGCTCGGGGTCGCGGTTGAAGTCCGGGTGCAGGACCTTGATCGCGACGTCCCGCATCATGATGACGTGGCGGCCGCGGAACACCGCGCCCATGCCGCCCTCGCCGATGAGCTGGTCGAGCCGGTAGGTGCCGTCCAGGACGGTGCCGACCAGCGACGCGAGGTCGCGAGAGGTGCCAGCCGCGGCGGTCATGTCTGCGCCCGGTCTCGCACGTCGCCGCGTAGTCTAAGGGTGGGGGTCATGAGGTGGCCTCGAGGGCTCGAGGCAACACGGACATTAATGCAGGCCCGGAGGGCCGGGAAGCGGAAATCAGGCCGGACGCGCGTGGGGCAGAACACTGTGCCGGCGTCAGCGCAGGGGCTTGGTCCGCACGGTGTCCTGGTCGGGGGAGACGGTCTGCGCGTCGGCCTCGTCGGGGGTCTCGATGAAGCTCGTGCCGCGGTCGCGCTCGATGCGGCTGAGCGCCTCCTGAGCCCACTGCGCGAGGCTGAGCTCATTGGTCGAGTGGAAGTCGGCCAGCATCTCTTCGAGCTCGCGGCGCGCTCTCGGGCTCTGCCCGAGCATGTGCGCGACTTCGGCGTCGAGGAGGCGCAGCTGATGCTGGGCGAACTGCTCGTTCTGGATCGTCTGGATCCCGCGACGCGCCTCGGCGAGCATCGCGGCGCCCTCCTCGACCTCGCCCATGCGGGCCAGCGTGTAGCCGAGGAAGCCGCGGTTGAGGTGGAGGTGGTAGGCAAAGCCGTGCAGGCCGGCGAAGCGCAGGGCCTCGCGGAAGCTCTCGGACGCGCCCTCGAAGTCGCCGCTGCGGAGGAGCAGGTCGCCGAGGTTGTGCAGCGGGTTGATGAGCATGCGCGTGACCCCTGCAGCGCGCAATTGCTCCAGGGCGGCGCGGGTCTCCGGAATCGCTCGTTCGGGTTCGTTGCCGAGCACCGCGAGGTAGGCGATGCCGGAGATATAGGCCTGGCGCTGCAGCACCGACACGCGGGCGGCGAGCGGCTTGGCCTGGTCGTGCAAGCGGCGAGCTTCGGCCAGCTGTCCGGCGAGGGACAGGCAGCGCAGACGGGTGCCGACGACGTGGCAGACGTAGTGGTCTTGCGCGTCGGGGAGGTCGAGGATCTCCATCGCCTCCTTCGAGCAGCGGACCGCGCCGTCGATCTCGCCCGCGCCGAGCAAGATCTCGGCGCGGCGGTTGGCGATCCGCAGCTCGAGGATCCGGTCGCGCGCCTGCTTGGCCGCGACCGCGGCGTTCTGCAGGCGGCCGAGCGCCATCTCGGCGTCGGACCCGCCGTCGAGGGTGTAGCGGTCGACGAGGCCGAGCCAGAACACGGCCTGGGCCCGGTAGTCGCCGAGCAGCTCGGCGACGAGGATGCCGGCCTCGTGGTGCGCGGCCTCGCGGCGGGGGTCGTTGAGCGCGCCGGGGGCCCGCTCGACCAGGTTGAGCTGGGCCTTGAGCAGGCGCGGCAGGCCCTGGACCCGGCCGAACTTGCGCAGGCGGACGATCACGCGCTCGAGCACCTGGGCCGCGAGCGCCGGCTGACCGGCGGCGAACAGGTCCTCGGCGGCCTTCTCGAGCTCGCTGAGGTACTCGAGGCCGTCGGCGGCGGCGTCGAGCAGGCGGGCGCGCAGGAACACGAATTGCGGGTCGGCGCCGGCCTGCTCGGCGATCCGCTCGGCCAGCTCGAGGCGCGTCTCGGACAGCGAGTCTTCGTAGCGGATCCGGACCGCCTCGCGCACGCTCGCGTGGGCCAGCACGACCTGCGAGGCGCCGGTGATGGCGCTGCGCAGGATGAGGCCCTCGCCCTCGAGCCGCTCGAGCGTGCGGCGGAAGCGTTCGCGCCGCAGGTCGGTGAGGTGGGCCAGGCGCTCCTCGTCGATCGGCGCCTCGATCAGGTAGAGGATGCTGGCGACCTCCCAGGCCGACACGCCGAGCGCGTCGAGGCGGGCCTCGCTGCGCTGGGCCAGGGTCTTGTGCAGCTGCTCGGCGGCGGCCGAGGCGGAGCGTAGGACCCAGGTGTCGTTGTCGCGGACGAGGATCGACTCCTCGATCAGCACGCGCAAGGTCTCGCGGAAGCTCAGCGGGTGGCCGCCGGTGAGCTTGTCGAGCATGGTGACGAGCTCGCGCAGCGCCGGCGCGTCGCCGAGGATGCCCTTGAGGACATCCATCATCTCCTTCTGCGTGAACGGGCGCAGGTTCCACAGCTCGACCAGCTGCTCGCGGCTCAGCGCGACCAGCTGCGGGCGGAACTTGGGGTGCGGCTCGGTGGTGATGCAGAGCAGCGCGCGGGCCTCGTTGTGGTCGATGGCGCGGGTGAGCTGCTCGACCAGGGCGCGGGTGGTCTCTGTCCCTCGGGCCAGGTCGCTGAGGTAGAGCACGTAGGGGTGCTCGGCGGCGCAGCGGACCAGGAACTCGGTCAGCTGGGCGGCCGCCGCCGACTCGTGGCTGCGGTCGCGGGCGGCGCGGATCAGGTCGGGGTACTTGCGGACGGCCTCGCTGCGCTCGCCGAGCGCGGTGGCCAGCTGCAGCACGACCGGCGCGAACGGGCCGAGGCCCTCGCCGTCGCCGGTCCAGCACGAGCCCTCGACGAACAGCCCGTCGCCGAGCTGGATCTCCCGCCGCAGCTCGTTCAGCAGCCGGGTCTTGCCCATGCCCTCCGGCGCCTCGACGATGACGGTGCGGATCACCCGGCTGCCGCGGTTGCGCGCGGTGTCGGGGCGCAGCACGTCGTGGGCGCGCAGCAGCAGGATGTCGAGGTAGTCGGCGCGGTCGACGAACGGCAGCAGCTCGACGAGCACGCGGGCGAACTCGCGGCGGTCCTGGGCCGACTTCTGGCGGTCGCGGATGTGGCTCGACTCGCGCCGCAGCAGCTCGAGCACGATGCTGCGGGCGCTCTGCGGCCGCAGCTCCGGGTCGGGCGAGAGCATGCGGCCGACCAGCTCGGCGACCACCGGGCCGCACTGCTGCAGCAGCGCGCCGGCCAGCTCGGGGCGCCAGTCGATCGCGTTGCGCAGCGCCTCCTTGAAGGTGCGCGAGGGGAACGGCCGCACGCCGCGGACGGCGGTGTAGATCGTCGCGGCCAGCGAGTAGATGTCGGCGCGGCTGTCGATGACCTCGCCGCGGACCTTCTCGGGCGCGCTGAAGCCGGGCGTGCCGCGGACCTTGATCAGCTCCTCGTTCTCGTCGAGCTGGTCGAGCGCGAGGTCCTTGAGCTTGCGGTGGTGCCGGAACAGGCGCGCGAGGCCGAAGTCGATCAGCTTGGCCTGCGGCTGGCCGCCCTCGACGTCGGGCTGGCAGACGATGACGTTGCTCGGCTTGATGTCGCCGTGGACGAACCCGACGGCGTGGATGTAGTCGAGCGCGCGCGCCAGCTGGACGAACAGCTCGACGATGGTCTCGCGCGGGGCGGTGCGCAGGCACTCCTGCAGCGACACGCCGGCCAGCAGCTCCTGCGTGAAGTACACGCCGCCGTCCTCGCAGCGGCCGAAGTCGTAGACCGCCGCGAGGTTCGGGTGGTGGAGCTGGGTCAGCAGGCGAAACTCGGCCTTGAACTCGGCGATGTCGTCGCTGACGGCGCCCTGGGTGGCGCCGAAGCTGCGGGTGATCGGGGCCCGCCGGGCGCCCTCGGCCAGGCGCGCGCTCGAGCTCGCGGCGGCCGCCGTCGGCTGGATGGTGCTGGCCGGCGCGGCCTCGCTGGAGCGCGAACCGGGGGCGTCGAGGCTGGCGTCGCGGCGGATCAGCTTGAGCGCCACCGGGCGCTCCTCCAGCTCGTCGTAGGCCTCGTAGACGGCGCCGAAACCGCCGCGCCCGAGCAGCCCGCGGACCTGATAGCGCCCGGCGATCTTGTCCGGCATCGGCGGCTCCGCCCCGTCCGCCGAGGGCTTCGATTGCTGCGCGTCGGGCTGGTTCATGGCGCGAGGTGGACGGGGCGGCGATCAGGCGCCGGCGGTGCGCGGACAACGGACCCCTGCCGCCGCCCAAAAACGGCCGAACGCGAGGGACGAGTATTCCACAGCAACGTCCCAGTGACGTATCAAATTGAAATATTCGCAGGTCGGCGGGTTTTTGGGGCAGGGTCGCTCAAGACCGGCGGGGACCCCACGGTGGCACTTCTCCCGCGCGAATCGCGCTGAACGAGGCACGCCCGATCGCGGCCTGACCGGTGTCGATACAGCGTTCGTACGCGGCGGCCTCGATGCACAGGCGCTCCGCTTCGGCCTGCCCAGTGGCCGCCAACAGGCCACGCTTGTACACCGCGACAGCGGTGGGGGAGCGCCGTCGCAGGAGTTCGGCGAAGGTGCGCACGCGGGCGAGACCTGCGTCGATGTCCGGGACGATTTCGTGGCACAGGCCGATCCGCAGCGCCTCGTCGGCGCCGATCTCCTCGCCCGTGCAGCCGAGCCGGAGCGCGTGCGCCGGGCCCACCGCCAGCGCCAGCTCCGCCGTGCCGCGAGCGCCCGGGATGATGCCGAGGCCCGTCTCCGGCAGGCCGAAGCGACCCGCCGGCGTCGTCAGGCAATAGTCGGCGGTGAGCAAGAATTCGAGGCCCCAGCCGAGCGTGACGCCGTGGCTCAGCGCGACGGTGAAGAGCGGGACGTGGCGCAGTCGCTGGAGGATCGAGCGCTGCCGGCGGACGTGGGCCTTGACGCGCTCGTCGGGCCAGCCGACGCGTTCGGTGACGTCGGCGCCGGAGATGAAGATCGGGGTGCCCGACTTGCTGGCGCGCCGGCTGGTGGTGCACAGGCAGGCGACCTCGCCGTGCTCGAGCAGCTCGCACAGCGCCTCGAAGGCGTCGAGCGTGACGGTGCCGACCTCGTTCGCCTTGCCGTGATCGAGGGTCAGCGTGAGGAGCCGGAGCTCGGGGTCGTAGTGCGGGTGCAGGGCCTCGATGCGCTCGAACATGTGCGCCCCGGACCATACGAGGGCCGCCGGGCGAGTGCCAGCGGGTAATGGGACCCACCTCGGCTCACGGTAGCCGCGCGAGATCGGCGGGCCGGTCGACGTTGTCGAGCACGGCGGGATCGTCGACCGCGAGGGCGCGGCGGAGGCCGGTGACCGTGGGACGTCCCAGCAGGTCGCGCGGGCTCTCCTCGGGTCCCAGCGCCAGCAGCTCCGGCACCAACATCGCCGGCCAGATCAGCGGGTGTCCGCGGCGACCGCCGTGCTCCGGCTGCCACACCTGCGTGGGCGCCGCGCGGAACGCCGCAGCCAGCGCCGCGACCGTCTCGGGCCGCACGTGCGGGCGGTCGACCGTCAGCACCAGCGCGGCGCAGCCCGGCGCCAGCCCGCCCAGCTCGACCAGGCCGCGGCGCAGGCTGTCCATCTGTCCCTTCGGCCATGTCGGATTGGTCACCTTGATCGCCGGCCCGAGGTGCTCGGCCGGGATGACGACCGCGCCCTCGACGACGACGATCGGGCCGGCCGCGGCGGCCTCGGCCTGGGCGACGGCGTGGCGGACGAAGCTGCGGCCGCGCCACGCGATCAGGGCCTTGGGCCGGCCCATGCGCTCGCCGGCGCCGGCGGCCAGGACGACGGCGCCGAGGGCGGTCACGGGCGGCCTCCGCGGCGAGAGACGAGGCCGGTCGAGGCGAGCAGCGCGAAGTCGCGGGACGAGGGGCGACGCGAGGTCGGAGGCGACGCGAGCTCACGGGACGCGGGGCGACGCGAAGTCGCAGGCGACGCGAGCTCGCGCGGCGCGGGGCGACGCGACGATCGCAGGCCCCGCCGCGACCGTGCGAGGCCGTCCTGCGCGGCGAACCGAGCCCGGCCCGTCGAGCGAGGCTGGCTGATCGAGCATGTCCTCATGAGCATGGCCGAAAGGACCTGGCCGTTACGGCAGGTCCTTTCAGTCAGGAGCGCAGCTTGGTTCGGTCTGTCCGTAAGCACCTGTCCGTTCAGGCAGGCGGCGCCGTCGATCACTCGGCCGGCAGCGGCTTGTCCTTCGCCAGCGGCTTGTCGTTCGGGCGGGCCGGCTCGGCCTTGGCGCCGAACAGCTCGCCGAGCTGGGCGGCGTCGGCCGGCGAGGGCACGAGCACCGCCTTGGGCACGCCGACGGCCAGGCTGCCGAGGTTGGGGTCGAGCTTGACGCCGACGCCGACGGCCCCGCCGATGCGCGCGAACGCGGCCGAGCCGGCCTCGATCTTCTTGAGCCGGGCCTTGTCGGCCCGCGCCTCGGCGCTGCTCAGGACCGACAGGCGCAGCAGCGCGGTCGGGTCGAGGCTGGCGCAGAAGTGGCAGCCCTGGCTGGCGGCCCGGGCCAGGCGCAGCCCGGCGTCGCCGCCGAGGCTCGTCTTGCGGCCCTTGAGCGCCCCGCCGATGTCGCCGGCGACCTTCGTCGCGCCGGCGCCGACGGTGAACACGGCGAGGTTGCCGGCGACGAACGAGGCGGCCTCGAGCTTCTTCTTGCCGACCAGGAACGGCTCGAGGTCGGCTGCCTCTTTGGCCATGTTCTTCGGGACAGGGATCGTCAGGAGGTCGCCCTTGACCGGGCCGGCCTTGGCGCCGTCGGTCTTGAGCGTGAAGTTGATCTTGGCCGACTTGTCCTCGCCGGTCAGGCTGTCGAACGCGGCGAAGCCCTTGGCCAGCGCCTGCTCGACGCCGCGGATGGCCGCGCGCGCCCCGGCCTCGTCCTTGACGTTGGCGGCCAGCACCGCGGTGGCCTCGCCCTTCGGCGAGAGGTAGAGGGCGAACACGACGTCGCTCTGGACCTGGTCGAGGACGGCGTGGGCGGCGGCGATGGCGTCCTTGGCGACGACGTCGAAGGGCGCGGGGATCTGGCTCAGCGGGACGCCCTTGTCGAGGGCGCCGTGCAGCGCCTCGGGGGTGCCCCAGGGCATCGCCACGACCAAGGCGGGGCTGGCCGGAAGGACAGCTTCGAGCGGGGTCGGGGCGGTGCGCGCCGGGCCGAGCGGCGACAGGCCGAGGCGCGAGAACGGGGCCTCGGCGGACAGCTGCAGCACGAGGTCGCGGTCGGTGCCGGCGTCGAGCTCGAGCGAGCCCGCGGTGGCCTCGCGCAGGACCGCGAGCACCTGCTTGCGCAGGCCGGCCGGCAGCCCCGAGAGCGCGCTGGTCTCGAGCATGCCCGGCGGCAGGTCGGTGCCGCGCAGCCGCAGCCGCCGCCCCTGCCCCGCCTCCTCGGCGAGCCCGGCGGCCCGCTCGAGGTCGGCGTTCGACAGCGCGAACTCGAGGGCCTTCGGCTTCTCGCGCAGGAGCACCCGCAGCTCGCCCTGGACCAGCTCCCACAGGCCGTTGCCGAGCGGCTGCGGCCGCTGGGCCGAGGGCATGCCGTCCATGATGCCCTTGGCGCTGACCGCCGCGAGGGTGCCGGCGAGCTTGAGGTCGTTGCTCGGGTCCTGGGCGTAGAAGGTGGCGTCGACGGCGAACGGGCCGGCCAGATCGAGGCTGGCCCAAAGACCAGGTCCGAAGCCCATCTGCAGCAGCATCGCCTGGATCTGCGCGGCCGGATCGATCGGCGACTTGGGGGTCCAGGCGGTGGTGGTCTGCTTGACCAGGGTCATCAGATCGCCGGCGCCGTGGAGGGTGGCGCGCAGCTTCAGCGGCTGGCCCGCGGGCGGCTTGCGCGGGGTCCGCCCGGCCTGACCCTCGCCCGGAGCGCCGCCGCCGCCGTCCTGCGACTGCGGTTCGTCGACCACAACGACGTTGGGCGGCGGTGTCTTCTTGGCGCAGCCAAGTGTGGCAGGAGCGACGACCATGGCGGTCGTCACGAGCGCGACGCGGGCGGTGAACATCGCCGCGGAGTGTATCAGCGGTCGTCGCGCGCGTCGCCTTCGCGGCCGGAGGCGACGGCCGAGGCCGGTACGCCGAGCCGGGCGAGCGCCTGGGGCACGACGTTCATGGCCGCACCAGTGCCGCCGTGGCGGTCCGCCAGCAGCTCGGCGACGATGCTGATGGCGATCTCGGCCGGCGTCCGCCCGCCCAGCGCAATTCCCACCGGGGCCCGCACGCGCGACAGGTCGGGGACGGAGCGGCCCAGCTCCTGCTCGCGGCGCAGGACGCGAGCGACGATCGCGTGGACCTTGCGGACGCTGCCGATCATCCCGAGGTAGCGGTGGGGGCGGCGGACCAGATGCGCCAGAGCCCGCTCGTCGCGGGCGTGGTCGCGGGTGAGGACGACGACGTAGTCGCGCTCGCCGAGGTCGGGCACGGCGAGGTCGAGCTCGTCGACGTCGCGGGCGTGTCGCTCGGCGCCGGCGAAGGCCGGGTGCCCGAGCAGCTCCTCGCGGTCGTCGACGACGACGACGCGAAAGCCGACCCCGGCCGCCACCGGAGCCACCGCCTGGGCGACATGGCCGGCGCCGACGAGGACGAGCCGCGCTTCAGGGGCGAGATACTCCACGAACACCTCCATGGCGCCGCCGCAACACATGCCGAGGTCGCGGACCAGGTGCGCCTTGACAACCCGCGGGCTGCCGTCGCGCAGACAGGCGCGACAGGCGTCCAGCACCTGCTCCTCGATCGCACCGCCGCCCACCGTGCCGACCTGCACCCCGTCCTCGCGCAGGAGCAGACGGGCCCCCACGACCTGCGGCGCCGAGCCCGAACGAGCGATCACCGTCGCCAGAGCCGCAGGCCCACCAGTCCTTCCGGACAGGACGTCGACGACGGCACGAGCGACCGGGAGCACCGCCGCGAAGTGTAGCCCGGGGCTTGTTCGAGGCGCCGGGCAATTTTACAAGGTTGGCCGGACGAGAGATGCGCAGGGTCGCAGCGGTCGCGCTGGTGTTCGGAGCGTGCGGTGAGCCGGAGTCGGCGCCGCGGGCGGAGCCGCCTCCGGTGCCCCCGCCGGTCGCCGCGGCCCCCGCGTCGATGACCCCGGACGAGCTGGCCGAGACCCGCCGCAAGGCCGGCTTCCAGGACGGGGCGACGCTCGAGGCGGAGCGCGCCGAGGCCCGCGAGAAGGTGGCCCGGAGCTACGTGCGGGCCCACCTGCCGGCGTACCGCGAGGTGGTGAAGGCGCTGCGCGGCAACGTGGCGGAGATCGAGCGCGCCGCCAAGCGATGGTTGCGGACCAGCGACCCGCAGCGGGCCTACGAGCGCTGGCGCGGGGTCTCGAGACGACGGGCCGACCGCGTCGCAGGGTTGTATCAGCACGTCGCTGATGACGGCTTCGACGGCGGTCAGACCCAGCGCCTGCTCGCCGACGCCTATCGCCGGTGGGAAGAGCTGCGGGAAGATCTCGGCGGTGAAGTCGCTGCCGACGCGCGCTTCTCCGCCCTCCTCGTCGAACTCCGCGACGCGCTGACCGCCGTGTCACGCGTCCTCGACGAGATCGAGCACGACGAAGAACTGGCCGCAGGGCCATGAATTCAGGCCTCTGGCGGCGATTTTGCGCGCATTGCGCGGGCGTCGTTCAAGATCCTGGTAATTGGCCAAGTTTTGCGGTACCTGGCTAAAGCACCGTCCATGACGACTGCCCCTCGCAAGGGGCCGTGCATTCGCCCCGCGAGGGGAAGCCAGGAGAACTCATGAAGAAGACGATCGCGATCGTGTTCGCCGCCCTCTCGGTGGCGACCTTTGGCTGCAACAAGAGCAAGACCGACACCGCCAACCCCGACGAGGCGAAGACCGAGACCCCGGCGGAGACCCCCGCCGAGGGTGAGAAGACCGCCGAGGGCGAGGAGAAGCCGGCCGAGGGTACCCCGGCCGAGGGCGGCGACGCGGCTGCCCCCACCCCGTAAGCCCGATCTCCTGCGGGAGATCTCAGCTTGCTGTTCCATGGGCCAGACTGGCAATTCGCCGGTCTGGCCCATGTTTTATTCTGCAGTGTAGTGTCCGACCCCCGGGGTCGATTTCTGCTATAGGCCCCGGACCCCCGGCCCCATCGTGTCGCTCGCCGCCCGCTTCTTCCACCGGTACGTCCGGCGCAACCTGCCGCAGTACGCGCTGGGCTTCGCGATGTTGGTCGCGACCAACTACGCGGTGGTGCGGATCCCGACCCTGATCGGCAACGCCCTCGACGCCTTCGGCGGCGGCAAGGCCGACGCCCTCGCCGTCGGCCAGGGCATCGCCCTCGAGCTGATGATCTGGGCGGTCGCGGTGGTGTTCGTGCGCACGCTGTCGCGCGTGCTGTTCTTCAACCCCGGGCGCGAGGTCGAGTACCGCGTCAGCGTCGACCTGTTCACCCACCTGCTGGCGCTGCAGCGGCCGTTCTTCCTCCGGCGCAAGGTCGGCGAGCTGGTCAGCATGGCGACCAACGACACGATGTCGATCCGCCTGCTCATCGGCTTCGCCGGCCTGCAGGTGTGCAACGTCGTCGTCGCGGTCCCGCTGCACCTCGGGCAGATGCTGCTCACCGACGCCTGGCTGACGCTGTGGTGCCTGCTGCCGATCGCCGCCGGCAGCGCCTACACGATCGCGGTCGTGCGCCAGTTCTACTCGCTGATCCGGGTGTCGTTCGAGGAGCTCGGGCGGCTGTCCGACCGCGTGCTCGAGTCGTACGCGGGGATCGGCACGGTCCGCGCCCACGCGGCCGAGGCGGCGATCCTCCGCCACTTCGACACCCGCAACCAGTCCTACCTCGACCTGCAGCTGCGGCTGTCGTCGATGCGCGCGTTCTCGATGCCGGTGCTCGGGCTGTCGGGCCAGGTGGCGGCGGCGATCGTGCTGTGGGTCGGCGGCGCGCGGGTGATCGCCGGCGAGCTGCCGGTCGGCGCGCTCGTCACCTTCACCACCCTGCTGGCCAGCCTGGTCGCGCTGCTGATGGCGGTCGCGTGGGTGCTGGCCTCGGTGTCGCGCGGGATCGTGGCGATCAAGCGGGTCGACGAGGTCATCGCCACCCCCGACGGGCTACCTGTCCCGACGGACATCTTGCCGCCCGGCCCGCCGCCGTCGCTCGAGCTGCGCGGCCTGACCTTCACCTACCCCGGCGCGGAGGAGCCGTCGCTGCGCGACATCTCGTTCGCGCTCGCGCCGGGCAAGACGCTCGGGATCTTCGGCCGCACCGGCGCCGGCAAGTCGACGCTGATCCACCTGCTGTCGCGCGTCTACACCCCGCCGACCGGCACCGTGTTCGTGGCCGGCAAAGACGTCACGACCTTGCCTTTGGACCAGGTCCGCGCCCAGCTCGCGGTCGTGCCGCAGGACCCGTTCCTGTTCTCGACCACGCTGCGCGACAACATCCGCCTGCGCGGCGAGCGGACCGGGCACGTGCGCGGCGAGGACGGCGGCGGCTCGGCCTCGTCGTCGCACCTGCGCACCGAGGCGCCCGAGGACCCGCGGTTGCAGCAGGTGCTGCGCGCGGCCTGCCTGGTCGACGACGTGCGCTCGCTGCCCGAGGGCCTCGACACCGTGGTCGGCGAGCGCGGGGTGATGCTGTCGGGCGGGCAGCGCCAGCGGACCGCGCTGGCGCGAGCGCTGTACCGCGGGCCGGGGCTGCTCCTGCTCGACGACGTGCTGTCGGCGGTCGACCAGGGCACCGAGGTGCGGTTGGTCGCGGCGATCCGCGGGCTCCACGACGAGGGCGGCGGCGGCCTGATGAAGCAGCCGGCCACCACCGTGATCGTGTCGCACCGCACCAGCGTGCTCGAGCACGCCGACGAGATCCTCGTGCTCGAGCGCGGCGCCGTCGTCGAGCGCGGCACGCACGCCCAGCTGCTCGCGCTGAACGGCGTCTACGCCGAGACCCACCGCCACCAGGAGGCCGCGCACCATGGCTGACCCGAAGACCAGGTCGAAGGGCCAGGACGGCGCGCCGCAGGGCAGCACCTGGGCCGCGCTGCGCCGGTTCTGGCCGTACGCGCGCGCGCACAAGCGCTGGCTGTGGCTCGGCCTGTGGATGATCCCGGTGGTCGCGGCGATGTCGGCGCTGCGGCCGCTGCTCGTCAAGCAGGCCGTCGACACCGACATCGCCCACGGCGACCTGATCGCCCTGCGGGTCACCGGCATCCTGTTCCTCGCCGCGGTGATGGCCGAGTTCCTCGCCACCGCGGCCCAGGTCTACGCGCTGTCCCGGGCCGGGCACGCCACCATCACCGACCTGCGGCGCTCGATCTTCGGCCACGTGCTCAAGCTGCCGGCCCGCTTCTACGACAAGACGCCGATCGGCAACCTGCTCGCGCGCAGCACCAGCGACATCGAGGCGCTGAGCGAGACGCTCGCGTTCGGGGTGTTCACGATCCTCACCGACGTCGCGGTGATCCTGTCGATCCTGGTGGCGATGTTCGCCCTCGACTGGCGCCTCACGCTGGTGTCGCTGGCGGCCGCGCCGCTGTTGTGGGTGATCGTCGCCCACTTCTCGGCCCGGCTGCGGGCGCTGCAGCTCGAGATCCGGCGCGCCCAGTCGGTCCAGAGCGGGTACTTGGCCGAGCAGCTCGCGGGGGTCACGGTGCTGCAGCTGTTCGGCCGCGAGCGCGCGGCGGTGCAGGAGTTCGAGCGGCTCGGCGACCGCTTCCTGCGCGCGGTCAAGACCGCCAACTGGTACGACGCCGGGCTCTACTCGGTGATGGACGGCGTCAGCGCGATGTGCGTGGCGCTGCTGATCTACTTCGCCGCGCCCTACCTGTTCGAGGACGTCGCGCGCAGCGGCGTGACCCTCGGCCTGCTGTTCGCGTTCATCGACTACCTGCAGCGGGTGTTCATCCCGATCCGCGAGTTCTCGGCCAAGCTCGCCACCATCCAGCGCGCGGTCGCCTCGCTCGAGCGGATCTACAGCCTCCTCGACGAGCCGCCCGAGGCGCGCATCGGCTCGGGCGCCGACCCGCTGCAGGGCTGGACCGGCGGGCTGCAGGTCCGCGACCTCCGCTTCGGCTACCGCGAGGGCGCGCCCGACGTGCTCAAGGGCATCGACTTCGACATCGCCCCGGGCGAGGTCGTGGCGGTGGTCGGCCGCACCGGCTCGGGCAAGACCAGCCTCGGACGGATCTTGACCCGCACCTACGACGGCTACCGCGGCAGCGTCTCGCTGCAGGCGCCGGCCGGGCCGGTCGAGGTCCGCGACGTCGTCCCCGACTGTCTCCGGGGACATGTCCTGATGGTCCAACAGGACGTGTTCCTGTTCAACGACGACGTCGCCTTCAACGTCAGCCTCGGCGAGGCCGGGCTGGCCGACGACCCGGCGCGCATCGAGGCCGCGCTGCGCACGGTGCAGGCGTGGGACTTCGTGCAGGAGCGCGGCGGCCTGCAGTTCGTGGTCGGCGAGCGCGGGCGCAACCTGTCGGCCGGCGAGGCGCAGCTCCTCGCGTTCGCGCGGGTGGCCGCGCGCCAGCCGACGCTGCTCATCCTCGACGAGGCGACGGCGAGCGTCGACAGCATGACCGAGCACAAGGTGCAGGCCGCGATCGAGCGGCTGCTGCGCGGGCGCAGCGTGCTGGTGATCGCCCACCGGTTGAGCACGGTCCGGCGGGCCGACAAGATTCTCGTGCTGCAAGACGGCGTGATCGTCGAGCAGGGCCCGCACGACGTCCTGCTCGCGCGCGGCGGCGTGTACGCCGAGCTCTACCGGATGGGCTTCCAAGAGGAGACCGACGACGGGAATAGCGGCGCCCAGCCCCCGGTTCCCGCGGCATGAGCTCAACCACGATCCGGTCCCGACGACTCCGTTCGCCGCAGGCGCTGCTCGCCTTCCTCGGCCTGACGACGATCGGCGGCGCAGCGGTCGCACTCAGCTATCACAACCACGCCGAGGCGGCGGGCGAGGTCGCCGCCGCCAACACCGCCGGGACGCTGTGGCGCGAGGGCAGCGGCACGCCGGTGGTCGGCGGCGACTTCGACCCCCGCCGCAGCCTGGCGCCGCTCGTCAAGGAGCTGGCCCCCGCGGTGGTCAACATCCGCGCCTACGGCAAGCGCGCGCAGCTCGACATGCAGGGCGTCGACCCGCGCATGCTGCCCTTCATCGACCAGTTCATGGGCCCCGGCGCCGAGGCGCCGCCGCAGCAAGGCATCGGCTCGGGCTTCGTGCTCACCTCCGACGGCCTCGTGGTCACCAACCACCACGTGGTGAACGGGACCGAGCGGCTCGAGGTCAAGCTCCACGACGGCCGCATGTACAAGGGCAAGGTGCTCGGCTCCGACCCGTACACCGACATCGCCCTGGTCCAGCTCGAGGGCGCGAGCGGGCTCAAGACGGCGACGCTCGGCAACAGCACCGCGCTGGCCGTCGGCGACTGGGTGATGGCGATCGGCTCGCCGATGGGCCTCGAGCAGACCGCCACCGCCGGCATCGTCTCGGCCAAGGGCCGCGGCAGCCTCGGCCTCTATGCCAACAGCTACATCGACTTCCTGCAGACCGACGCCTCGATCGCGCCGGGCAGCAGCGGCGGGCCGCTGTTCAACATGGCCGGCGAGGTCGTCGGCATCAACACCGCGGTCGGCGGGATCGGCCGCGGGCTCGGCTTCGCGGTCCCGATCGACCAGGCCAAGACGGTCATCCCGCAGCTCAAGGCGACCGGCAAGGTGGTCCGCGGCTGGCTGGGCATCTCCGGCCGGGAGATCGAGCCGGCCGTCGGCCGCGCGCCCGAAACCGGGGCGGTGGTCGGCGCGGTCCAGCCCGGCACCCCGGCCGCGCAGGCGGGCCTGCGCGCCGGCGACCGCGTGACCGCGATCAACGGTCGCGACGTGCTCAACTTCAGCGACCTCCGCGGCCGCATCGCCGACACCAAACCTGGCTCTCAGGTCATCCTGTCGGTCGACCGCGGCGGCAAGACGGTCGACCTCAAGGCGACGATCGGCAAGCTGCCCAGCGAGGAGGAGCTGCAGCGCTCGGCCCGCCGCATGAGCGGCGAGCCCGGCAAGCTGTTCCCCGACGGCCAGCCGCGCCTCGGCGCCCAGGTCGAGGCCAAGGACGGACGGCTGACGGTCCGCAGCGTCATGCCCGGCTCGCTCGCCGACGAGCTCGGCCTGCGCGAGGGCGACGTGCTGCAGACGATCAACGGCCAGAAGGTGACGCAGGTGAGCGACGTCGCCAGCGCGCTGGCCAGCGACGACGCCAAGGTCGCCGTCGAGGTGAAGCGCGGCGGCTCGACCCACTCGGCGATGATCGAGCGCCGCTGAGCGCCTGGCCCGAAGAGCCGGAGCCCGGACGCCGCACGCGGCGCCGGCTCTCGCGCGCACACACCCGTGAGCCGACATCAAGGCTCACCGAACTCGCCGCCCGGCGGCGCCCCCACGGGCGGCGACGGCCTGCTTCACACTCGTCGGCGCCTGCGGCGCGACCCGGGAGCCTCGGCCGCCGCTGGTTCCCGTGGTCGCCGGGGCACATGTCCTGGGCGACATGTCGCGAGCAACATGCCGCATCGACCATGCCCATCGGGACATGTCTTCGCTAACCTGTCGCGCAGCGATCCGGAGGCTCTCGCACCGAGACGAGCCCCGCGTCCCTCGGGCGCCGCGCTCGTCTCGATGCCGCTACGGCCGCCTCTCGCTCACAGGTGCTCGGCGAGCCAGCGCTCGGCGTCGATCGCCGCCATGCAGCCGGTGCCGGCGGCGCTGACGGCCTGGCGGTAGACCTTGTCGGCCACGTCGCCGCAGGCGAACACGCCGGGGACGTTGGTGTAGGTCGAGCCGGGGCGGACCTTGAGGTAGCCGGTCTCGTCCATGTCGAGCTGGCCCTTGAAGATCTCGCTGTTCGGCTGGTGGCCGATGGCGAGGAAAAGGCCGGTGACGGGCAGCTCGCGCAGGGCCCCGGTCACGGTGTCGCGCAGGGACAGGCCGACGACCCGGTCGCCGCCGAGGACGTCGTTGACCTCGGTGTTGTAGTGCACCGTGATCTTCGGGTTCTCGATCGCGCGCGTCTGCATGATCTTGCTGGCGCGGAAGCTGTCGCGGCGATGGATGAGGTGCACGTTGCGGCACATGCGGGTGAGGAAGGTGGCCTCCTCCATCGCCGTGTCGCCGCCGCCGACCACCGCGACGTCCTGGTTGCGGTAGAAGGCGCCGTCACAGGTGGCGCAGGCCGTCACGCCGCCGCCCGACATGCGCAGCCGCTGCTCGTTGGGCAGGCCGAGCCACTTGGCCGAGGCGCCGGTGGCGATGATGAGGGCGTCGCCGTGGTAGGTGTCGGCCTCGCCCTCGACCACGAAGGGCCGGCGCGACAGGTCGACGCGCACGCCCATGTCGTAGTGGACCTTGGTGCCGAAGCGCTCGGCCTGCGCGCGGAACTCCTCCATCATGTCGGGGCCGGTGATGCCCTTGGGGAAGCCCGGATAGTTCTCGACCTCGGTGGTCGTGGTGAGCTGGCCGCCCGGTTCGGGGCCGGCGACCATCACGGGCTCCAGGCTCGCGCGCGCGGCGTAGATCGCGGCGGTGTAGCCCGCCGGGCCCGAACCGAGGATGAGGACTCTGCTGTGCGTCGGCATGAGGCTGGAGGATAGCTGCTCTCCCCGCGCCGCATGACGGGGCGCCGGCCCGGCCGGCCCCTGAGGGACATCACGCCCGCGGCCAGATCCGCCGCCGCGGGGCCGCAACGACGGTCACACCTCGACGCGGCCCCCCGCCGCGGGGCCGATCGCGGCCCCCGGCGCCGCCACCACCCCGGTGCGTCGCGGAGGACGCCGTCTCGCCATGCCGCGCCCCGGTGACATGACCCGAAGGACATGTCCTGCTCGCACCGCGGCCCGGCGCCGCGCCGCCCGGCTCACTGCGCGCGCTCGACGGTGACCAGCGGCGAGCCGTCGCGGCGGCGGCGGACCAGCAGGCGCCACGGACGGCAGCAGACCTCGCAGTCCTGGATCAGCTCACCGCGAGTGGCCGGGTCGACCACGATCTCGACCACCTCGAAGCAGTACGGACACTGGACCTGGGCGACGTCGTCCATGCCCGTCGCATAGCACGGGCCGCGCGGCCGGTCCGGTCGACCGGGGCGGTTCGGGCGCCCGGCCGCCCCGTTTGCTATGCTGGCCCGTGATGTCCATCCGCGACCAGGCGAGAGACTGGGCCAAGCAGCAGACCGACCAGATCCGCAGCGACCCGAAAGGCTGGGCCAAGGCCCAGGGCGAGCGCCTCAAGCAGATGGTCGACGTGGCCCCGTTCAGCGACGCGGCGCTCGAGCGCGAGCTGAACTCCCTGCGCGAGCGCACGGCCCGCCTGAGCGAGCTCGACGCCGACGAGCGGCAGAAGCTCGCCGACGAGCTGCTGGCCCTCCACGAGCGCCTCACCCCCGGCGGGGCGCTGATCAGCGGCGCCAAGATCGGCCTGGCCGCCTCGGTCCTGCCGGTCGTCGGCATGATCACGGGCCCGGTCCTCGGCAGCGCCTACGGCGTCTACCGCTCCCAGCGCCTCGGCGAGGTCCGCGACGAGGTGCAGGCGATGCTGCGCAAGCTCGCCCGCCGCTGAACGCCGGGCGCAATTTCGGGCGACGTCGCGGCCCGGAGGACTGCCGAGCCGCGACGCACCGAGCCGCCGCGAGGTGTGGGCACGAGTGGCTCCTCGCGCTCACGCGCGGCGCTCGTCGCGGCTCGACGCCCTCGCGGGAGGTCGTCCTCCGCCCCGGTGCCCTGCACGCAGGTCCTGCGGAAGCAGGCAGTCCGCACGCCTCGACCGAGCGAGCCCGTGCCCTTCGCCATGCATGGGCCGCGGGCGTCGCCAGTCATCCGCATGCCTCGACCGGGCGCGACGAGTGAGCCGGTGCCCTTCACGCGGTGAGTCGCGCGAGCGTCGCGAGCCTCCGCCCGGACGAGCGCGGCGAAGCGCCGGTGCTCCTCGCCATGCGTCTCGGCGCCCCGCATCGCTCGACCGACCCGCACCGCGGGAGCAAGGGCGGTCCGACCCAACGCCGGAGAGACCACATGTCCCATGCGACAGGCCGCCTCGTTCGCTCGCTCCGCCGCGCCGGACCGTGATTCTTCTGAACACGCATTCCGGCCGCACGGCGCTCGCAGCGGCGAGCCGGCCTCACATGTCTTTTAATACATGCCCTTTCGGCAACGTCATGAACACGCCTTCATGCGTCCGGCGTCTCGTGGTGCGCGTCGTGGGACGGCGCGTGCTAGGGTCCGCGGCGTGGAACAGAGGCAGGTTGTCCGGGTGTTGCTCGCGGACGATCACGCGATCGTCCGGGAAGGTGTTCGCATGCTGCTCGCCGGCCAGCCCGGCGTCGAGGTCGTCGGCGAGGTCGCGGACGGACGCGCCGCCGTCGCGGCCGTCGGGCGCTTGCGGCCCGACGTCGTGGTCATGGACCTCGGCATGCCGGAGATGAACGGCGTCGAGGCGACGCGCGCGATCTGCCGCGAATTTCCCGGGACCCAGGTCCTGGTCTTGTCGATGTACTCGGGCGAGAGTACGTGCGGCCGGCGATCCGCGCCGGCGCGAGCGGCTATTTATTGAAAGGCTCGGCGTTGTCCGACCTGGTGGCCGCGATCGCCGCCGTCGCCCGCGGCGGCGCTTTCTTCAGCCCGGCGATCGCCAAGCTCGTGCTCGTCGACTCCCGCCGGCGCGAGACCCATCCGGCCGACGCCCTCACCAATCGGGAGTGCGAGATCCTCCGGCTCGTCGCGCAGGGCCAGTCGAGCAACCAGATCGCGCGGGACCTCGGTCTCAGCATGAAGACCGTCGAGGGTCACCGCGGCCGGATCATGGCCAAGCTCGATGTCCATCACCTCGCCGGCCTGGTCAAGTACGCCGTGCGCGCCGGCCTGGTCTCGCCGGACCCGTAGGCCGCCCCGGCGAGATTGAGCCTGCGTCACCGTCGACCCGCCGCGCCCGGTGCGCACGTGCATCGGGCCAGTCTTTCGGCGCATGCCCCGAGGAACATGTCCTTCGTCGCATGCCCTCCCCGACATGTCCCCGGGGAACTCCCCCCACTCACAGGCCGAACATGTGCTGCAGCTTGAGGAACAGGATGTCTTCGTTGGCCACGCCCGGGGCGACGAGGTTGCTGAAGCCGCCGATCGGCCGGTAGCTGAAGCGGGGGCTGAAATCGGTCAGCACCGTGCGGTGGGTGTAGACGAAGAACAGGAAGCTGCCGGGGCGGTACTCCCAGCGGAGGATCGAGTTGGAGATGAAGCTGGTGAGGCCCTGGTCGACCTCGCCGGCGTAGGGCGCGGGGTTGGTCGGGACCAGCGTGCCGGGGCGCTCGAGGATGAAGAAGTCGGTGTGGCGCGCCGACAGGAAGTACAACTGATTGAAAGTCTGCAGCGTCAGGTTGGGCAGGATGCCGAGGGTGCCGCGCAGCACGCCGATGTACTGGGTGACGTAGGCGCGCCCGAACACGGCCTCGTCGAGGTCGTTGGTGGTGGTCCAGCGCGGGCGCCCGAAGCTGAGGTTGAGGTCGCCGCGGAGGGTGAGCTCGAGCCGAGGGACGGGGCGGAGGCGGAGCTCGAGGCCGTAGTCGGGGCCGGGGCGGCCGTTCTGCTCGCCGTAGGCCCAGTTGAACACGCCGACGACCTTCTTGTTGTCGGGGCTCGTGGAGGTGCCGCCGATCCACCAGTGGAACGGGACGAGGTAGGGGATCCCGCCGCGCGTCTCGAACAGGTCGTACTGCGGCAGGTGGCCGCCCGCCCACAGCGAGGTGCCCCACAGCTTGAGCGTGGTCAGGCTGAGGTCGAGGTGGAGCTGCTTCTGCAGCAGGTAGCCCTGGTACGACGAGGCCACCTGCGACGACAGCGTCGCCGACATGCGGCGGACGTTGCCGACCGGCTGGGCGTTGAACACACCGACGTTGGCCTTGCCGTCGATGTAGTTGTTGAAGCGCATGAAGCCGAGGTCGTTGAAGTCCGCGTGCGGCGTGAGGGTCTCGAACACCGCCCCCATCGACAGGTTCTTGCCGGTGCGGTTGATGTCGGCCACCGCGCCCATGCCCTCGCGCCGGCCGTTGTGCGTGCCGATGATCTGCGCCGAGTGCCGCCAGCGCTCGCGGAAGCGGATCCGGTAGTCGAAGCCGCCGGTGAACGCCGACGGCTCGCCGCCGCCGCGCACGACCCCGGTGACCAGCGCGCCGAGGCTGGTCTGGCCGTCGAACTCGCGGCGCACGCGGACCACCGAATACTCGCTGATCGGGTCGACGGTCACGCGCCGCTCGAAGCCGTCGGAGAAGCGCTCGACCCCGAAGCTCGCGCCGGTGTTGGCCGTCAGCACGCCGAGGCTCCAGCCCGGCTTGACCTGCCCCGTGACGCGCAGGGCGCCGAAGATCCGCGTCAGCGGGTCGAGCGCGACGATCTCGCCGTCCTCCTCGCCGCGCGGCGTCTGGTCGGCCAGCGCGGCCCGGGGGACCCGGCCGATCCGGCGCGAATAGAACAGCTGGAAGCGGGTCTCGAAGATCTCCTTCGACTCGAGGAAGAACGTGCGCCGCTCGGGGAAGTAGACCTCGAACGGCCCGAGGTTCAGCACCGCCGGGTCGACCTCGGCCTGGCCGAAGTCGGGGTTGACGGCGAGGTCGAGGGTCAGGTTGCCGCGCAGACCGTACTTGAGGTCGAAGCCGCCGTTGGGCAGAAGCGGGAACGAGCGGTCGAGGCTGTCGTCGCCGCGCCGCGGCACCCCGCGCAGCGAGAAGAACGGCCGCAGCTCGAGGTTGAGGCCGGGCTGGATGCCCCTGACGCCGGTGTAGTCGAGCGCCCAGCTCATGCGCCCCGGCAGGCCCTGCGGCGCCGGCGAGAGGACCTGGGTCTCACCGTCGTGGTTGATCCACCGGCCGATGTTGAGGCCGAAGGTGTACTCGTCGCGGGCGGTGAAGCGGATCGTCGACCACGGGATGAACATCTCGGCCGACCAGCCGGTGTCGGTCAGCTTGGCCGCGCCCTTCCACACGCCGTCCCACAGCAGCTCCTCGGAGTCGTCGCGGAACAGCTGCGAGTCCTCCTGTGAGCCGGAGGCGTTGAGCGCGAACGAGTAGCCGGTGGTGTCGTTGTTGTTGGGGTCGAGCTCGAGCCAGACGATGTCCGAAGGGCCGAGCTGGTCCTTGCGGAACACGCCGGCGCGCACGTGCTTCGGGTCGTCGATGCAGTCGAAGGCGACGTAGAGGCCCTTGGTCCCGTAGGCGACCCGCACCCGCGTCTCGTGCGTCGGCCCGTAGCCGTAGCGCGGCTCGATCTGGACCAGGTCGGGCAGCAGCGGCACCGCCATCCACGCCGGTTCGGTCGTCCGGCCGTCGATCTCGATCGCGTCGTCGTCGATGCGCGACGACTTGAGCTTGAAGTCCCGCACCCGCGCCTTGCCGACGACCGGCCGCAGCGGCGGCGCGCTGGTCGGCCGCACCCACAATGGCGTTTCGGACATGTCCTGGACGCCAGGTGCCTTCGGCGCCGGCTCCGGCAACGGGGCGCCCGCTCCGGGCGCGAGCTTGTCGACGGCGGGCCCGGCCGTGGGCTGCTTCGGGTCGGCGGCGCCTGCGGCCGGCGCGGGGGCGAAGGCCCGTGCGGACAGACCCCACGCGACCAGGACCCAGACAGGCAGGAGCTGCGCGAGCACGTCGAGATCCCAAGATGCCGCGTACGGGTTCGCGGCCGGCGGTGCATGTATACCGCGTCCTGCGCGCGAATTGGGTGAGGATCCACACCGGCGCGGCGAACGGCGCGGTCGGTCGCACGCGCCGACGCGCGTGTACACCGGAAGCCATGGCGTACAAGCTGGTGACCCTTGGCGGGGACGGGACCGGACCGGAAGTGATGCGCGAGGGACTGCGCGTGCTCTCGGCGCTGTCCAAGGTCCTGGATGTCGCGTGGGAGGTCGAGGACATCCCGTGCGGCGGGCAGTTCTATCTCGAGCACGGCAGCCGCGACTGGCCGGAGGGAGCAGAGGAGCGCTGCGACGCGGCCGACCTGATCCTGCTCGGCGCGGTCGGCTGGCCGTCGCCCACCGGCCCGGGCCCGGTGCTGATGAAGGACGGCAAGATGGCGGGCTACTCGCCGGTCATCGGCAACCGGATCCGCCTCAACCTGTTCGCCAACGTCCGCCCGGTCAAGCTGTACGAGGGCGTGCAGCACCGGATCCACGGCGCCAACAAGCTGGTGTGGCAGCCGGGCCAGGTCGACATGGTGATCATCCGCGAGAACACCGAGGGCCTGTACTCGCAGGTCGGCGGCAAGCTCGCCCCCGGCGGCACCACCGAGCTGGCGATCGACACCCGCGTGATCACGCGCCGCGCCAGCGAGCAGGTGATCCGCAAGGCCTTCGAGCTGTGCAAGAAGCGCAACAAGGGCGCGCCGAAGGACGGCAAGCTGCGCGTCACCGCGGTCGTCAAGGACAACGTGCTGCACGGCTGCCGCCTGTTCCAGGAGGTCTTCAACCAGGTCGGCGAGGAGTACCCGCAGATCGAGAAGGACTCGGCGATCGTCGACGCCTTCACGCAGTGGCTGATCGGCCAGCCCGAGTACTACGACGTGGTCGTCACCACCAACATGTTCGGCGACATCGTCACCGACCTCGCCTCGGTGCTGCAGGGCGGCATGGGCATGGCCGTCGGCGCCAACGTCGGCAAGGACCACGGCATGTTCGAGCCGATCCACGGCAGCGCGCCCAAGCACGCCGGCAAGGACAAGGTCAACCCGATCGCCATGATCCTCGCCGTCAAGGAAGGCCTCGACTGGCTCGGCGAGCGCAAGAACGACGACCGCCTGGTCCGCGCCGCCGCCGCCATCGAGGCCGCGGTCGTCGACGTGCTCCGCGACGGCCACCCCCTCACCTACGACCTCGTCGGCGAGGCCAAGGCGGCCCGCTGCTCCGAGGTCGGCCAGGCGATCGCCGACCTCGCGCTGCAGAAGCTGGCGCAGGCGGCGAGCTGAAGCAGTGTCTCCGGGGACATGCCCTCGCGGGCATGTCCCATCCAACATGCAAAAAGGGACATGCTCCGCGGAGCATGTCCCTTTTTCGTGCCCTGGGCCGCCGCTACTCGAGGCTGGCGACGATCAGGTCCTCGGGGATGAGCTTGCTCGGCGGACCGGAGCAGACCAGCCACAGCTGGTGCGCGGCGCGGGTGGCCCCGATGTGCAGGAGGTGGCGCGACTCGACCACCTCGGGGTAGTTCTGGACCGTCGGGTCGAGCAGGACGACGTAGTCGAACTCGAGGCCCTTGACCTGGCGGATGTCGGTGACGTCGATGCCGGGGGTGAAGCTGAAGTCCTGGCGGCCGACGCGGCGCAGCTTGGGCACCTCGGCGATCCGCAGGGCGTCGTGGTACACGTCGGCCTGCTGGGGGTAGCGGGTGACGAGCGCGCAGCTGGCGGTCGGCTCGCGCTGCATCAGCGCGCGCAGGGCCTCGGCCAGGAACGCGACCGCCTCGCCGGTGTCGCCGAACTGGTAGTAGCCGACCGGCGCGCCCTCGCGGGCGATGAGGGCGTCCTCCGGGCTGTGCAGCGGCCCGAGCACGTGACGCGACAGCTCCATCACCTGGCGGGTCGAGCGGTAGGTGATCTTGAGCGGCTGGATCGCCACGTGCGGCAGGCCGGCGTCGCCGAGCAGCTGCGGCCAGTCGACGAAGCCGTTGTCGAAGATCATCTTCTGCGCCCGGTCGCCGGCGATGGTCACGCTCTGGCCCTCGGTCGCGCAGTCGAGCAGCACCCGCACCTCGATCGGCGCCAGGTCCTGGGCCTCGTCGATGACGATGTGCTCGTACTCGAAGCGCTTGCCGCCGAGGAACAGGCCGCCGTACTTGCGTTGCAACAGGCGCAGCAGGATCGCGTCGTCCTCGGGGTCGAGGCCGACCGCGTGGTTGCGCACCCGCGGCGGCGGCGCGGCGTCGCCGTCGCCGTCCTCGCCGTCCTCGGCCTCGCCCTTCGGCGGGGCCGGCTCGGCGTCGATGCTCGGCTCGGCGCGCTCCTCGGCCTCCTCCTCGTCGCGCTCCTCCTCGGGCTCGGGCTCCTCGTCGAGCTCGGCCTTGGCCGCGCACCAGCGGACGATCGTCGCGGTGTCGGCCTCGTTGAACGCGCCGGGGGCGTACTCCCGCAGCGCGGTGCGCAGCGCCTCGCTGTCGGTCATCAGCTCGAGCCAGTCGTCGCAGACGTCGCGCAGGTCGTCGCGGATCGCCCGCAGGGCGGTCTCGGCGGCGGCGCGCGCCGGCCCGGGGATGCTGACGTCGGCCTTGATCTGGTCGAGCGTGCGCTCGGCGCGGACGACCGGCGGGAGGTCGGCGTTGTGCTGCCACACCGCGAACGCCGCGTCGGCGCCGGCGCGCTCGCCGAGCCGCTTCTTGAGCAGCTCCTCGGCCTCCTCGAGCTGCCAGGCGATGCGGTCGTCGATCATGCGCAGGACGACCGGGTGCTTCTTGAAGCGGCTGACCGCGTCGGGGACGCCGTCGATGTGGCTGATGGGGATCCGCAGCTTCAGCTTGCGCAGCAGCTGGGTGCTCCACTTGCGGTAGGTCGTGACCGGCACGCCGTCGATGCCGAGCGACGGCAGCACGTGGCGGATGTACTCGACCAGGGCCTCGTTGAAGACCATGATCAGCATCTTGCCCGGCGCGAACCGGCGGCGGTCCTGATAGGCCAGGTAGGCCACCCGGTGCAGCGCGACGGTCGTCTTGCCCGAGCCGGCGCCGCCCTGGATCAGCACGATGCCCGACTCGGGCTGCGTGATCAGGTTGAACTGCTCCTTGTCGATGAGCGCCGTGATCTCCTGCAGGTGCTTGTCGGCGCGCGGCTGGTCGTCCTCGCTGTGGACGCCGAGCTGGCCCTGCGGCACGCGCACGGCGGTGCCGACCCCGCCCTCGAGCGTCGGCTTGGCGGCGCCGACAGCGTCGCGCCAGCGGCCGCGGCGGTCGCTGACGAAGGTGCCCTGCGGCGCCGACACGCGGCGCAGGCTGGCGTCCATCACGGCGACCGAGCGACGCACCATCACCGTGCCCTCGAGCGAGCGGGCGTCGAACTCCTCCTCGTACTCGTCGTCCTCCTCGTAGCGGTAGTAGAGGCGCGAGACCGGGGCGTTGCGCCAGTCGACGATCGACAGGCCGTCGCCGTCGTCGAGGAGGGTGCGCTTGCCGACCAGGACGTCGCGCTGCCGCGACGACTTGGCCTCGCGCAGGCGGAGGTGCCCGAAGTACGGGTTCTTGGGATCGACCGGGGCGTCGCGGCCCTGCCCGCGGGTGCGACTCAGGGCGGCGACCTGATGCATCTGCTCGACCAGCGAGGCCTGGTCCTCCTCCTTGGCTTCGGCCAGGGCGTCGCGCAGCTCGATCAGCTGGGCGTCGAGGTCCTCGATCTGCCCGGGCGCGTTCTGGGCCTCGCGTTCGAGGCGCTCCTGGATCCGCCGCAAGATGTCGAGCTCTTCGGCGACGATCCGGCCGCCCTCGGAGGACAGCGCGTTGAGGTCAGGGTCGTGGTGCTCCTGCGACACGATCGGTGTGCATAGCAAAAGGGCCGCTAGCCGGCCAGTAGGCGAGCACGCCTCGGTGTGAGGCGACCCATAAATTCGTCACACGGACCGCAACGGGCCGCTCGGCCCCGTTTTGCGGCAGAAGAGGCCGACCCCGAGACGGCCCGAGGCGACCCGCGACGATCCGGATCGACGACAAAAAAAGGCGGAGGCCGCCTCCGAAACCGGAGGCGGCCCCTGCGTGCGGCACGGCCGCTCACGGACCTCGAGGGCCCGAGTCGTGCGCTCAGGCGCGGCGGCGACGGCGGATGAAGCCCGCCAGGCCGAAGGTGAAGAGCGAGGCGAGCAGGCCGCGGGTCTGGCCCTCGGCGTCGTCGACCTTGCATCCGCAACCACCGGCGCTGTCGGTCTGGCCGGAGGTGGCGGAGTCCGGGTTGTCGCTGTCGGTGCCGGCCTCGGTGTCGGTGCCGTCGGTCTCGCCGACGTTGCCACCCGTCGGGTTGGTGCCGGTGGTCGGCTCGCCGGTGTCGCTCTCCGAGGTGCCGGTGCCGTCCGAGGTGGTCGGCGTGTCGGTGGTGGTCGGCGGCGTGTCGGTGGTCGGGCCGGCCGAGGTGCCGTCGGTCGTCTCGGTCGTGGTGACCGGCGTGTCGGTGTCCGTCGAGTCGGTGTCCGTCGCGGTGACGCCAGTGTCGGTCGTGTCGGTGTCCGTCGCGGTCGCCGTGTCGGTGTCGGTCTCCGACTCCGACGTGGTCGACGTCGTCTCCGGGGGCAGCGGGTCGGGCTCGTTGGTGTCGGGCTCGGGGTTGAGCGCGCAGTTGACGAAGCCGCAGCACGGGTCGAACGTGATCTGCTCGATGATGTTGGCGAGCGCCGCCTCGAGGGCCGCCTGGTTGTTGGCGTCGTAGTACATCTCGGAGCCGCCCGAGCCCCAGTTCGCCATGTTGTTCAGCTTCGTCATCGACTGCGGCGAGTTGACGAGGTCGCCGAAGCCGATCACGTAGGTCGTGACGCCGGCGTTGTACATCGCCTGCAGCGGCGCCTGGACCTGCGCGTCGGTCGACTGGTAGTCGCCGTCGGTGACCAGGATGTTGATGAACTTGGTGTTCGCGTCACACGGGTACGGGAACAGCGGGTCGGCGCAGGCGGCCTTGTAGTCGGTGATGTTCTGCTGGACCAGCTGGAGGCCGAGGTGCGTGTACGTGCCGGAGCCGACGCACGCCTCCGGCAGGTTGCCGGCGAAGTCGCACTTCGGCATGTGGCTCAGCGTCTGCGCGTCGAAGCCCGGCGGGTCGTTCGCCGAACCATCCTTGAAGGTCCACGTGATCGGCGGGCCGCCCCACGGGTCGGTGCAACCCGGCGCCTCGCACGAGGTGTTCGGGTCGAGGGCCCACGCGAAGTTGTCCTTCATGCACGGGCCGTAATCGACGAGCAGCTTCTGCTCGCCCGGCGCCGGCATGTTGTAGCCGAACACCGCGAGGCCGAGGTGCACCAGGTTCTCGACCGCCTGGTTGCCCATGACGACCTGGTCGAACAGCGAGTTGGCGCCGGCGAGCGCGTCGCGGGCCGCGTCCCAGCCGGTCATGCCCATCGGGCCGGCCTGGTTGCCGTTGTTGATGTTGAGCATCGACGACGAGGCGTCGAGGAGCACCATGATGCGCGGGAGGCCGGGCGCGCAGACCGGCTGGATGACGTCGTTGATGATCGCCTGGACGACCATCTTGAGCGCGTCGATCAGCTGCTGCGGGTTGGCGGCGTCGTACGCCGTGCCGGTGCCGCCGTTCATCGCGATCTCGTCGGCGAACATCTTGCCCATCGCCTCGCCGATGGCGACGACGTAGGTCGGGACCTTGTCGTTGTCGAACAGATCCTTGGCGGTGATCGACGGGTTCTGGTTGGCCGGGCCCGGCGACTGGGTGCCCGACGGGTCGGTCCACTGGCCGTCGGTGAGCAGCACGATCGCGGCCTTGCGCTGCTGCTTGTCGTTCGGGTGGTCGGCCCAGGTCTGATGGATGTAGGCCTTGGCCTTGTCCATCGCGCCCTTGGTCCACGTGCCGATGCCGGTGAGGCTGCCGTTGATCGGCGCGGGCACCGTCATGATGGCGTTCTTGATCGCCTCGCCGTTACACTGGTAGTAGGCCTTGTCCGGGGCCTGCTCGTCGTAGAAGCCGACGTCGATCTTCTGACCGTCGGTGATGCCCGACGAGTCGTTCTGGATCAGCGTGCCCGTCTGGCCGACGTTGGGGTCGTGGCCGAAGCGCATGAGGCCGAGCAGGACGTTGCCCTGCAGGTAGCCGTTGTCGGCGTCGACCATCGCCACGATCGCGCTGACCGCCGCCTCCCAGCGGGTCTGGTTGGCGTCGAACATGGTGTTCATCGACGTCGAGTAGTCGGCGACGATCAGGAACAGCGGCTTGACGAAGGTGCACTGACCTTCCTCGACACACTGAGGGGCAGCGGCCGCGGGCGGCGGCTCCGAGCCGCCGATGAAGGCGATGCCGACGCCGGCCAGGAGACCGACCTGCACGCCGAGGCGCTTCCAACTTCCAATCAGACTGAGACGCTTCATTGCTGGTAATCCTTGTGGGGCTTAGTGACCGGTTCCGACACACCACGCGCGTGCGCGTAACGTTTCGCGGGTTTGGGACAGCGGGGGGCACGGTACGCCAGAGTCCGTGAGGGCGTCAATACACCGGAGGACGGCCGTGCAACCAAGGTTGCACGTGCCACGTGGTGCGCCTCGAGCACCGTCGAGTACGCGATGATCGTCAGGTTCGGTCGAGTAGTGGGCCGATGATGCGTGAAGCAACGCACGCAAGCGGGAGCACCGCGATGTCCGAGGCGACGGTCAAAAGGGCGCTAAGAGTCGCTCGTGCGCCCGCCGTTTTCGTCCACGTCGCTCTTGTTGGCTGCGGCCCTGATGCCGGCGCCAGGCTGCACACGGCCGGCCGCTTCACCGACGGCAGCGCCGGTCGAGCGAGCTGATGCATCGCCGTCCCCGACGCCGGTGACGTGGGCCCCCGACCGCGCCCGTCTGCAAGCGGACATCGCTGCGCTGGCGCGCGACGAGCTTCGCGGCCGCTTCACCTTGAGCCCCGAGCTCGCCGCGGCCGCGGAGTACTTGGCGCAGAGGCACCGTACGCTCGGCCTCGAGCCGGTTGCGGGCGATTCGTTCCTGGCCGACTTTTCGATTTCCGTCGGCGTGCGCCCAAGTCAGCCTGTGAGCTTGCAGCTTGTCCGCGGCGAGCGGGCGACGGCGATCGCCGCCACCGACTTCTCGATCTCGCCGCAGACCGCGAGCGGCGCGGTGCAGGGACCGGCCGTGTTCGTCGGCTACGCGGCCGCCTCGGAGCCGACGCCCGGCGCCGACGGCGACGCGCCCGAGGCCAGGGTCTACGACGACCTCGCCGGGCTCGACCTCAAGGGGAAGATCGCCGTCGTGCTGCTCGACGCTCCGGGACGGCCCGACACGATGACCTTCTTTCGCAGGCTTCAGCGCGAAGCGAGCGAATTTGCGGCAGAGGCCGCCCCGCTGAAAGAGAAGGGCGACGCGGCCGGCCTGCGCGCGCTGCACGAGCGCACCCGCGGGCGCGTGATCGCCATCCTCCAGCGGTTCATGCCCGAGGCTGACCTGAAGGACATGTGGCCGCTGCCGGCCGACCCGCTCACGGTCGAGTTCGACCTCCAGTCGCTCGTCGGCCCGGTCATGCGCGAGGCCGGCAAGCGCAAGGGCCCGCAGTTCGGCGCGGGCGCGGGATCGCTGCGGACCAAGGTCGAGCGGCTGGCCAAGGCCGGCGCCGTCGGGGTGGTCGCCGTGCGGGGGCCCCGGAGCTTCCTCGACGCGGAGGAGCGCGAGGCCGACGCGTTCGCGCCGCTGCAGCGAGAGGACGGCGCGCTCGGCGAGGCGTACGCGCTCCCGGTCGTGCAGCTCAAGTGGAAAGCGGCCGACCGGCTGCTGCGCGTGGGCAAGGGCAAGCAGAAGATCTCCGCGCTGCAGGAGGCGATCGACACCAAGCTCGAGCCGAGGTCGGCCGAGCTCCCGGGGGTCGCGCTGAAGTTGTCGGCGGTGGTCGAGCCGGTCCAGGTGCGCGCGCCGAACGTGCTGGCGAAGATCTCCGGCAGCGACCTGGGCGACGAGATCGTCGTCCTCGGCGCGCACTACGATCACATCGGCGCCGTCGGCAAGGGCGAGTGCGGCGAGAGCCGCAAGGGCGACGCGGTCGACGTCATCTGCAACGGCGCCGACGACAACGCCAGCGGCACCGCCATGCTGCTCGAGCTGGCGCGGCACTTCTCGCAGCAGCGGCCGCGGCGCACGGTGGTGTTCGCCCACTTCGCCGGCGAGGAGCTGGGGCTGCTCGGCTCGAAGGCGCTGGCGGACAAGCCGCCGTTTGCGCTCGACAAGGTCGTCGCCATGGTCAACCTCGACATGATCGGCCGACTCGGACCGAAGGGCCTGGCGATCGGCGGCATCGTCTCGTCCGACGCCTGGATGCCGCTGCTCGACCGGGTCGGGACCGCCGGGCTCTCCGTCCTCTACGAGGCCAGCGTCGCCACCCGCAGCGACCACGCCAACTTCTACAAGAAGAAGCTGCCGGTGCTGTTCTTCTTCACCGGCACCCACGCCGACTACCACCGGCCGGGCGACCACGCCGACAAGATCAACTACGACGGCCTGGTGGCGATCGGCACGCTCGTCCACGGGGTCACGCGCGCGGTCGCCGACGGCTTGCCGGTCCCCTACAAGGCCCCGCCCGAGGGCGGCGGGCTCGCCCCCGGCCTGCCCGGCTCGAACCCCGACACCGTCGTCAAGCGGGTCCAGGGCACCTCGGCTCCGGTCACCGCCCCGGCCGCGGAGTGAGCGCCGTGTCGTCCGCCGCTCAGCGGGTGCGCGTCGACCTCCACCCCGACGCCCTCCTCGACCCCGCCGCCCTGCGCAGCGCCGGCGCCCGCGCCGCCGGCGTGCGCGAGGCCGACGTCCGCCACGTCGCCGTCGCCCACCGCTCGATCGACGCCCGCCGCGGCCGCGTCCGCGTCCACGTCGAGCTGCTCGTTTATGTCGGCAAGGACATGCCCGAAGAGCCATGTTACTTGCCACATGTCCTGCCGAACATGTCCCAGGAGCCCGCCGTGGTGATCGTCGGCGCCGGGCCGGCGGGCATGTTCTGCGCCTGGGGCCTGGCGCGCGCGGGGGTGCGGGCGGTCGTGCTCGAGCGCGGGCGCGACGTGCGGGCGCGGCGGCGCGACCTCGCCGGGCTGAGCCAGCGCGGCGAGCTCGACCCCGAGAGCAACTACTGCTTCGGCGAGGGCGGCGCCGGCACCTACTCCGACGGCAAGCTGTACACGCGGGCGACCAAGCGCGGCCCGGTCGACCTGGTGCTGCGGGCGTTCGCCGGCTACGGGGCGCCGCCGGAGATCCTCGTCGACGCCCGCCCGCACATCGGCACCAACCGGCTGCCGCGGGTGATCACCGCCATGCGCGAGCACCTGATCGGCGCCGGCGTGGCGTTCCGCTTCGAGGCCCGCGCCGACGCGCTGGTCGTGCACGACGGCGCGGCCGCGGGCGTGCGCCTGCGCGGCGGCGAGGTCGTGCCGGCCCGCGCCGTCGTCGTCGCGCCCGGGCACTCGGCCCGCGACGTCCAGGCCTGGCTGCGCGCGGCCGGGGTCAAGCTGTCGTTCAAGCCGTTCGCGCTCGGGGTCCGCATCGAGCACCCGCAGGCGCTGATCGACCGCCTGCAGTTCGGCGCGCTGGCCGGCCACCCGGCCCTCGGCGCGGCTTCCTATCGCCTGGTCGAACAGACCGCCGCCGGCGCGGCCTTCTCGTTCTGCATGTGTCCCGGCGGCTACATCGTGCCCGCGGCGACCGACCCCGGGATGCAGGTCGTCAACGGCATGAGCCCGCACAGCCGGCGCGGCCGGTTCGCCAACTCCGGGCTCGTCACCGAGGTCGGCCCGCAGCACCTCGCGGCCGCCGGCCTGTCGCCCGACGACCCGCTGGCCGGCGTCGAGTACCAGTCCCGCTTCGAGGCCGCGGCCTACGTCGCCGGCGGCGGGGCCTTCGTCGCACCGGCCCAGCGTCTCGCCGACTTCGTCGCCGGCGCCGTCTCGCGCGAGCTGCCGCCGACCAGCTACCACCGCGGCCTGCACCCGGCCCGCCTCGACCTGCTCCTCGGCCCGCTCGCGCCGCCGCTCCAGAGCGCGCTGCAGGCCCTCGGCGCGCGCATGCCCGGCTTCCTCGGCGACGACGCGATCGCCGTGGGTGTCGAGAGCCGCACCAGCTGCCCGGTCCGCGTCGACCGCGACGGCGAGACGCTCGAGTCGCCGAGCACGCCGCACCTCTACCCGTGCGGCGAAGGGGCCGGTTTCGCCGGCGGCATCGTCTCCGCCGCGCTCGACGGCCTCCGCGTCGCGGTCGCGATCGCCCGCCGCCTCGGCGCCCCGCACGAGCGGATCACGAGCTGACTCTCAGGACAGGTCCCACGCATCCTGCGTTTGCGTGACGTTTTTCACTCCTACACCCGGCGAGGGAGGACTGTCTTCACGCCTGCGCATGCGGTTGCATGTGCGCATGCGCTCGACACGATGTCTTTGCTTGGTCCTGCTGACCGCCTGCACCGTCTATCAAGTCCCCGACGAGGGGGACACCGACGCCACCGGAGCGACCGGCAACCCGACCGGGCTGACCTCCACCGGCAGCTCGGGCGACGCCACGACCGACCCGCTCGACCCGACGACGTCGACGAGCAGCAGCACGACCACCGGGCCCGACCCGAGCGCCGGGCCCAGCAGTGACCCGACCGTCAGCAGCGATCCGACCACGGGCGATCCGCCGCCGGCGGACTGCGACTACCCGACCTCGATCCAGCCGATCTTCAGCGCCAGCTGCGGCTGCCACCTCAGCAACATGCCGCCGAAGGGGCTGGTGCTGAGCGAGGGCCAGTCGTTCGCCGCGCTGGTCGGCGTCGACAGCATGGGCCAGCCGGGCACCCCCTACGTCGACCCGGGCAACCCCGCGGGGAGCTGGTTGGTCACCAAGATCAAGCCGATGCCGCCGGTCGGCCTGCAGATGCCCGAGGGCGGCATGCTGGCGGCCGACCAGATCGCGCTGATCGAGACGTGGATCGCCGCCGGGGCGCCCGAGGCCGGCGCGTTCGACTGCGGCGGCGGCGGCGACGGCGAGGCCGGCTCGGTGACGATCGACGAGCAGGGCCCGGTGAACGTGGAGATCGGCGAGATGCTCGACCTCGACGTCACGGTCCTCGACCAGAACGGCGACCCGGTGGTCGGCCCGACGGTCAAGTGGCTGTCGAGCGACGAGACGGTCCTCTACGTCGACGCCAAGGGCACCCTCCTCGGCCTCAACCCCGGCACCTCCGACGTGACCGCGGAGGTCGAGGGCGTGGTCAGCGAGTCGCTCACGGTCTCCGTCCTCAACAACCAGGCGGTCGCGGCGGCCGGCTTCACCGACGCGCTCAACGTCCTGTCGACCAACTGCGGCTGCCACAAGGGCGCGATGCCCCCGGCCGGCCTGGCCTTCGACCTCGCCGCCCCCGACGTCCACGCCGCCCTGCTCGCCCCCGCGACCCAGGACGCCCAGACCAAGCGCGTCATCCCCGACCTGCCCGGCCAGAGCTATTTGTTCAAGAAGCTGACGCGCACCACCCAGACCACCGGCGAGCAGATGCCGAAGGGCAAGGCCCCGCTCGAGGCCGAGAAGGTGCAGATCCTGTTCCGGTGGATCTTCAACGGCGCGCCGGCCTGACCGGGCGTTCGGGACATGTTCTTCGGGGCATGCTCCATAGGCCATGCTCCCGGGAGCATGTTCGGAGGGGCATGCTCCGCATCACCTGTCCGCGCCGGACCGCCCGCCGCGGCCTCCGGCGCGTGGGGGCAGCCTGTCCGCGAGGACATCTGCCGCGGCCGCCCGCTCAGGCCGCGCCGAGCAGCGCTCCGCGCTCGGCGAGGTCGGCGAGGTAGCCGGCCATCGCCGCCAGGAACTCGTCGTCGAGCGGGGTGCCGAGCTCGGCGCACGCGTCCGTCAGGGCGGCCTGCAGCGGCTCCCCGGCCAGCAGGCGGGCCGTCACCGCGGCCGCGCGCGGCGTCAGCTCGAGCGTCTTGACCTGGTGGTCGTTGCGGTCGCGGTACAGCAGCAGGGCCGTCGCCTCCGCCGGGGGCGCCTCCGTCTCGGTCGCCCGGTGGACCGCCCAGGCGTAGCGGCGGAGCCGGACCGTGCCGTCGAATTGCACCGGCTGGTCGAGCGCCAGCGGCTTGCCGCTCGCGGCCTCACCACCGGCCGGGTCGTTGCCGACCTCGGCATCCGACCACTCGTGCCGCGCCAGGTCGAGCAGGTAGCCCGGCAGCGTCGCGTCGCTCGCCCAGCGCGGCCCGGCCCATTCCAAAAATTCACCGGTCAGCCGCCAGAAGTACGGGGCCTTCGGCGCTGCCTCCGCCACGAATTGCTCGATCTCCCGCCGCAGCCGCGGTCGGCCGAGCCGGATCGCCGTCTTCGGCAAGAACTCCGCCACCGCCGCGCGCAGCCGGCTGTGGACCATGGTCCGGTAGATCGCCAGGCGCTCCGCCGCCGTCTCCGGCAGCCGCGCCGCCACCTCCGGCGGCACCCCGTGGCGGGCGAAGAACTGGCGGACATCGGCCTGCACCGCGGCCGGCGCGTCGAGCTCGATCACGCTGGCGGCGAACGCCCGGATCAGCGCCTCCTCGCTCATGCGGCCCCCTGCGTGGCCTGCTGCGCCGCGTGGCGGGCCAGCGCCGCCTGGTAGACCGCGTCGACGCGGTCGCGCTCGGCCAGCAGCTCCGCGAGCGGCGGGATGTTCTCGTCGCGCTCGAGCAGCACCGGCAGCGCGCCTGTCCTTTCGACCACCCATGCCAGCAGCGCGTCGACCTCGCTGCGGACCGGCGCGCCGTGGGTGTCGATGATCAGGTCCTGGCGCTCGTCGTCCCAGAACTCGTGGCCGGCCACGTGCAGCTGGACCACGCGACCCAGCGGGATCTGGGCCAGCCACGCCAGCGGGTCGAACCCGTGGTTGGTCGCGTTGACGAACACGTTGTTGACGTCGAGGAGCAGCCCGCAGTCGGCCCGCTCGAGCACCTCGACGACGAACGCCGCCTCGTCGAGCGGGCTCGAGCCGAGCGGCAGGTAGTAGCTGATGTTCTCGACCAGCATCGGCCGCTCGAGCCGCTCGGACACCTCGCGCACGCGGGCCGCCACGCGCCTGGCCGACGCGGTCGTCCACGGCAGCGGCAGCAGGTCGTGCAGCATCTTGCCGTCGTGGGCCGAGAAGCACAGGTGGTCGGAGTGCCACGGCGGCTGCAGCCCGGCGAAGAACCCGCGCAGCCCGCTCAGGAAGTCATCGTTCAATGCGTCGAGCCCGCCGAGCGACAGCGACAGCCCGTGCGACAGGATCGGGAAGCGCTCGGCGACGCGGGCCAGGCGGGCCGGGCGGCTGCCGCCGCGGGCCACGTAGTTGTCGGGCGAGATCTCCCAGAACGGCACGCGGCCGTCGGCGGCCCCGCGATCGACCTCGGCCAGGAACGTGCTGCGCAGGCCGAGGCCGACCCCGGTGGGGACCGCGGCGCGCGCGGCGATACCTGCTCGAAAAGACATGTCCGAAGAAACAGTATAGCAGCGCGCCGGAGAAGCGCCCGACCCGGGCCCGGCGCCGCGCAGGCGGGGCCTGGCTGCCGAATCCGGGCCGGTCGTTGGCGCGGAGCTCAGTTCGCCGGCGGCGGGGTGGCCTCGGCCGGGGCGTCGCCGGCGGCGGGGACATCGCCCTCGCCTTCCTTCTTCGCGCTGCAGCTGCCGTCCTTGTTCGCGCCGCAGCTGCCGTCCTTGTTCGCGCCGCAGCTGCCGTCGGCCTTCTTCTCGCCCTCCGCGGGGACCTCGGTGCCCTCCGCGTTCTTCTTGCAGCCGGTGACGGCGAACGAGGCGGAGCCGAGGATGGCGAGGGTGGCGGCGATGTGCTTGACGTTCATGAGAGGGTGCTTCCTTCTTGCTGCTTGGTGGTCTACGCACCGGCGGGGCGCGTGCGTCGGTCTCGCTCAGGGGCCGGAGGGTCTGGCGAAGATGGCCCGACGGACAGCGGCTGCGGGGGCGGATTGGCGGATCTTCACCTCTCCGTCTAACACATCGAGCCCGAGCTTCCTATAGAGCGCCTCCAGCACGGGGAACTCGGCGCGCGGCAGCCACGAGGCCGCCAGGTCGGTGAACACGGGGCTGCCGGCCCAGGCATCGAGCTCGCGCAGGGCCGCCGCGGCGGTCCACACCCGCGGCGTGGCCGCGCAGCAGCGCAGCAAGTGGCGCATCGCGGCGTCGAGCGATCTCTCGCCGGCGCCCGAGCGGAGGCCGACATCGGCGAGCAGGGCGAGCGCGGCGCCGGACCAGTAGACGCGCTGATAACTGTGCGTCTCGTGCATCTCGCGGCTCTCCTGCGCGAGCGGCTGGCCGCTGCCGTCCCGGCGTCCGCGGCCGAACCCGTCGATCAACACTTGCCAGCCGGCCGACTCGCTGCGAAAGCCGCGGCGGGTCGGCAAGATCTCCGTGTAGTAGGTGACGAAGCCCTCCGACAGCCACGCGTCGGCCTGCTGCACGAACGGCATCCCGTGGTGGAGGAACTCGTGGATCGCCACCCACTCGCCGGGGAACGCGTGGTCGGCCGCCTCGCTCGACACCAGCAGCTGCACCGACGGTCCCCCGCCGCGCAGCGCCATGCCGAAGTACACCGGCCCGCCGCCGCCCGGGAACGGCAGCACCACCACCTGCATGCGCTCGGTCGGGAACGTGCCGTACAGCGTCGCCACCGTCTCGGCCGCGGTCGCGATCCACTTCTCCACCCCGGCCGCGCCGAGCTTGCGCGGCTGGTCGACGATCGCCACCGAGAACGTCGCGCCCGCCGCCTCGACCGTCTGTGTCGTCAGCCCGCCGAACACCGCCTGCGACGCCCACATCAGCGCCGTCACCGGCAGGTGGAAATTGTTCTCGCCGGTCGCGGGCCACGGCACCGACGCCTTCACGCCCTCGGCCAGCGCCAGCTCGAGCGCGACGTCGGCCTCGTAGTAGAGCGTCGCCGGGCGCCACAGCACCAGGCGTGGGTCGACCGACACCACCTCGCCGGCGCGCGCGCGCAGGCGCGAACCCGAGCCCGCGAGCAGAAGCTCCGTCGCCACCGAGTAGCGCACGCACGCGCCCGCCGGCAGCTTCCCGAGCACGATCGTCGCCGCCTCGCGGTCGAGCCGGGCCTCCCCCGTGTCGGCCGCCACCTCCGACACCGCCTCCACCGCCGCCGCGTCGTCCTCGTCGATCTTCAGCCGCCGCGGCGCCCCGTCGGGGAAGCAGACCTCGACGCGCAGGCGGTCGAGCGCGGCCGGCACCTCGACGCGGTAACGCCAGCGCAGCGCCCCGTCCTGCCCGCGCCCGGGCCCGTGGGCGCAGCCCGCGAGCCCGAGCAGGGCCGTCAGCGCGGCCGAGGCTCGCGGACGCCGTCGGCGCTGGAACACCGCCCCATGGTAGCCTGAGGGCGCATGCGGGTCACATCCTCCGTCGCCCTCAAGGAGTGGGCCGTCCTGTGCGCGGGCCTCGACGCCGGCGAGCAGAGCGTGCTCGTGCGCAAGGGCGGGATCCGCGAGCCGCGCGCGGCCGGGCAGGCTCCGACCTTCACGCCCGAACACCGCGGCTTCTGGCTGCTCCCGACCTGGTTCCACGCCCGCGAGCCCGGGCGCGACCGCGACCTCGCCCCGGCCGCGCGCGCCCGCCTGCCGCAGGTCCTGGCCGACGCCCCGCCCTCCGGCCGCCTGCACCTCTCGCTGTGGACCGAGGTCGACGCCGCCGTCGAGGTCCACGACCTCGCGCGGCTCGATCGGCTCGGCGACGCCCACGGCCTCGCCCGCGAGTGCGTCGCCGACCGCTTCGCCTATCGCAAACCTGGTCTTTGGGTCCTGTTCCTCCGCACCTATCGCTCGGGACAGGTCATCGACATCGCCGACCGGGCCGAGTACGCCGGCTGCCACTCCTGGGTCGACCTCGCCGAGGCGGTCGCGGGCGACGTCGAGCCGGTGCTGACCGACCGCGAGCACGCGGCGAGGGTCGCCGAGCTGCGGTCCGCGCTGGGAGACGCATGAGCGACGCGAGCACGAGCTGGCGCGGGCGGGCCGCGGCGATCCTGACCGTCCTCACGGTCATCAACTTCCTCAACTACATCGACCAGATGCTGCTCAGCTCCGTGCTCGAGCAGATCAAGCTCGAGTTCACCCTGAGCGACACCGCGGGCGGCCTGCTCGGCAGCCTGTTCGTCATCACCTACACGCTGGCCGCGCCGCTCGGGTACCTCGGCGACCGCTTCAAGCGCAAGAACATCATCGCCGGCGGCGTCACCCTGTGGAGCCTCGCCACCCTGGCCGCCGCGTTCGCGCGCAGCTACGAGGAGCTGCTCGTGTGTCGCGCGCTGCTCGGCATCGGCGAGGCCGCCTACGCCACCACCGCCCCCTCGATCATCGCCGACCTCTACGGCCCCGACGAGCGCAGCCGCAAGCTCGCGCTGTTCTACGTCGCCACCCCGGTCGGCTCGGCGCTGGGCTTCATCCTCGGCGGCCTCATCGGCGAGCACTTCGGCTGGCGCGCCGTGTTTTTGGTCGGCGGCCTGCCGGGGCTCTTGTTCGCCGCCCTGGCCGCGCGGATCGTCGAGCCCGAGCGCGGCCGGCTCGACCCGGCGAGCGCGCGGACCGAGGGCACCTTCTTCACCGCGCTGGGGCGGATCGTCCGCACCCCGGCGTGGGGCATCAACACCGTCGGCCTGGCGATGATGACCTTCACCGTCGGCGGCCTCTCGCTGTGGATGCCGACCTACCTCGAGCGGGTCCACGGCATGAGCACCGCCACCGCGGGCCCGGTGTTCGGCGCCGTCACCGTCGTGGCCGGCCTGTGCGGCACCCTCCTCGGCGGCAGCCTCGGCGACCGTCTGCAGGCCCGTTCGGCGGGCGGTTACTTCTGGCTGAGCGGTTTGGGTCTGGTCTTGAGCGCCCCGCTGATCGTCCTGATGACGACGATGGACCAGCTCGTCGCCCTGTTCGTGGTCGCCTTCTTCGCCGAGCTGCTGCTGTTCCTCAACACCGGCCCGCTCAACGCGGCGCTGGTCGGCTGCGTGCCCGCGTGGCTGCGGGGCACCGCCTTCGCCGTCAACATCTTCTGCATTCACGCGTTCGGCGACGCGTTGTCGCGCACCTTGATCGGCTACGTGAGCGACCGGGCCAAGACCGCCTACCTCGCCGGTCAGGTGCCGACCGAGGCCGCCGTGCGGGCGGCGGAGGCCGCGGGCCTCAACCTTGCGATCGCGACCACCGCGCTCCCGGTGCTGCTCGGGGGATGGGTCCTCTTGTGGGGTGCGCGCCGGATCGCCCGCGCGCCGGGCGGGCTCATGACCTACGCGGGCGGCCCGCAGCCGCACCGATGAGGACGGGCGTCCGGGTGGACGCGCCCCCGCCGGCTCTCGTATCGTGTCGGCAATTCTGCGCGCCCGCGTCGCCGGGCGCCTTCGCTTAGGAGCGCCTTCCGATGATCACCCGCAACGCCGCGGCCCTGCTGTTCTCCTGCATCGCCCTGGCCGGCTGCACCTTCGACGGTACCGGCTTCGGCGAGCAGCCCCAGACGACCCAGGCGAGCACCGAGACCACCGGCACCTCGACGTCCACCACCACCATGGACGTCACCAGCGAGCCGACGACCACCACCGTCCCGGGCGACCTGTGCGGCAACTATCAGCTCGACGACGGCGAGGAGTGCGACCAGGGTCCGAACGGCAACGGCGTGTGCACGCCGAAGTGCGCCTACAACACCTGCGGCGACGGCTACGTCGGCGCCGGCGAGGACTGCGACGGGGCGGTCGAGGGCTGCGTGGGCTGCCAGCTCGCCTCGTGCGGCAACGGCATGATGGACGTCGGCGAGGAGTGCGACGACGGCAACCTCGACGAGTCTGACGCCTGCCTCAGCACCTGCAAGCACGCCATTTGCGGCGACAGCTTCACCCACGCCGGCGTCGAGCAGTGCGACGACGCCAACGACCTCGACACCGACGCCTGCGTCGACTGCAAGATGGCCGTGTGCGGCGACGGCCTCGTGTGGGACGGCACCGAGTTCTGCGACGACGGGAACCAGGTCGACAACGACGACTGCCCCAACAGCTGCGGCCCGCCCGGCTGCGGCGACGGCATCATGTCGCCCGGCGAGGAGTGCGACGACGGCAACCAGGTCAACGACGACGGCTGCAGCAACACCTGCAAGAACCCCGAGTGCGGCGACAGCATCGTCCAGGCCGGCGAGGAGTGCGACCAGGGCGTGACCCAGAACGCCGACAACGCCGCCTGCACCCTCGAGTGCAAGAACAACGTCTGCGGCGACGGCAAGGTCCACATGGGCGTCGAGCCGTGCGACGACGGCAACGACGTCGACGACGACGCGTGCACCAACGGGTGCAAGACCCCGATGTGCGGCGACAGCATCGTCCAGGACGGCGAGGAGTGCGACGACGGCAACGACGACCAGACCGACGGCTGCCTCGACACCTGCCAGAACAACACCTGCGGCGACGGCTTCGTCCACGCCGGCGTCGAGGAGTGCGACGACGGCAACGACGACCAGACCGACGACTGCCTCAACAACTGCGAGTTCGCCACGTGCGGCGACGGCTGGCTGCACGCCGACTCCGAGGAGGAGTGCGACCACGGCACCCACAACAACAGCGACCCCACCAAGGGCACGTGCAAGACCGACTGCACCCGCAGCGGCTTCCTCGTGTTCGTCAGCTCGCAGCTCTACATCCCGGGCAGCGGCTTCGACTCGATCGCCGCCGCCGACGCCCGCTGCGCCGAGCTCGCCGCCAGCGACATGGGCTGGCTCAAGATCAAGGGCGGCAAGTGGAAGGCCTGGCTCGGCGACGGCACCGTCGGCCCCGGCAACAACTTCCACAAGAGCTCGATCCCCTACTACACCCTCCGGAACACCACCACCACCAAGATCGCCGAGAGCTGGACCGACCTGACCGACGCGGACATCATCACCGGCATCGACGTCACCGACACCAACCAGGAGCTGAACAGCGGGTCGGACTGCGCCGGCAACAACGTCGTCTGGACCGGCATCCACGGCGACAACGGCTTCGGCGACAACTGCTCCAAGTGGGCCAGCGGCGACATGGAGATGAACGGCCTCGCCGGCAGCGTCCGACTCGAAGACGGCGGCTGGACCGAAGGCTGCAGCAACGTCGCCTGCAACCTGTCGGCCCGCATCTACTGCTTCGAGCAGCCGTCGTGACCGGCCCTCTTCAGGCGGCGGCGAGCGACCGCCTCGCCGGCGGCGCTCCCCGCCATGTCCGAACGCACATGTCTCTTCGGACATCCATCGACCCGCAGCCGCGGGCCGCCGACGGCCAAAAGAACAGGTCTCATCGGACATCCCAGGCCGCCCGCGGCCGGCCCGCCCGAGGCCTCGGCCATACCCGAGATCACCTGTCCCTTCGGGCATCCCTCCCCGCGCTGCTCGCCGCGCTCGCGCTCGCCGGCTGCTTCGCCGACCTCGGCCCCGGCGACGGCCCTGCGCCCGGCCAGACCGGCGGCGCCGACTCGACCACGACGACCGGCGGCGAGGTGACCACCGGCGCCGCGGCGGTGTGCGGCGACGGCCTGGTGCAGCCGGGCGAGCAGTGCGACGCCGGCCCGCTGAACGGCGACTGGGCGACGTGCAAGACCGACTGCACGGTCGCGGCCTGCGGCGACGGCTTCCGCGCCCCGACCGAGGCCTGCGACGGCGGCGACGACTGCCTGCCCGACTGCACCCCGGTGCGCTGCGGCGACGGCCTCGTCAATCGCGACGACGAGCAGTGCGACGACGGCGACCTCGACGACACCGACGCGTGTACCCGCACCTGCCGCGAGACCGGCTGCGGCGACGGCCTGCTGCAGGACGGCGAGGAGTGCGACCACGGCCCGCACAACGCCGACACCGCCGCCTGCACCACCGCCTGCACCCTCGCGGCCTGCGGCGACGGCGTCGTCGGCCCCGGCGAGGCCTGCGAGCCGACGAACCCCGACCCGCCGTGCGACGCCACCTGCGCCCTCGCCAGCTGTGTCGCCAACACCGACCCCGAGCCCGGCGAGGAGTGCCAGGTCGCCGACGAGCACTGCACCGACCGCTGCCTGCTCAACGTCTGCGGCGACGGCGTGCCCGCGCTGACCGAGATGTGCGACGACGGCAACCTCGTGTCCGGCGACGGCTGCTCGCCCGACTGCCAGCTCGAGATGTGCGGCGACGGCGTGCTCGTCGCGGGCGAGGCCTGCGACGACGGCAACGACGTCGCCGGCGACGGCTGCTCCCCGACCTGCGAGCGCGACGCCTACTTCGTGTTCGTCACCGCCGAGACCTTCTCCGGCGCGCTCGGCACCGTCGCCGTCGCCGACGCGCACTGCCAGGACGCGGCCGAGGACGCCGGCCTGCCCGGCACCTACCGCGCCTGGCTGACCTTCCCCGGCGACCCGCCGGCCGCCGGCTTCGTGCGTCACGACGCCCCCTACGTCCTGCCCGGCTCGCTCGCGGTCGTCGCCGACGGCTGGCTCGACCTCGTCGACGGCGCCCTCGATCACGCCATCGACCACACCGCCGCCGGCCTCGAGCTCGCCGGCGGCCTCGCCTGCAGCGAGCCCGCCGACCTCGCCTGGACCCACACCCGCGCCACCGGCAGCCCCTTCCCCGGCGACCCGTGCAGCGGCTGGCTGCTCGGCAGCGGCACCGCCGTCGCCGGCCTCGTGCACGCGACCAACCTCGGCTGGACCGAAGGCTGCCCCGCCGTCGACTGCTCGCAAAAGCTGCACCTCTACTGCTTCGAGCAGTGAAGATAAGACAAATTCAATTTAAGATTCCGGGCACTTACGAGTGCTCGGAAGCGCGTCTCCACGACGTCTCCAGCGCATGGAGCGCGCCGGCGCTGCCGCCACGGCGGTCGACATAGTCGCTCGCCGTCTGCAGATCCTTGTGGCGGAGGTGGCTGGCGACGGCGGCCACGCCGCCACCGCCCTCGGCGATCCGGGTGCCGCACGACTTGCGGAGGACGTGAGTGCCGCGCCAGGGCAGACCCGCGCGCTTCACGAGTGCCTTCATCCACCCCTTGATGTGGTGCTCTTTGAAGTGGCTCCCGCTGTTGTCGAGCACGAAGGGGCCGGTGGCCGGGAAACTCCGCAGAACCTCGGCGAGGCGCGGAGTCAAGCCGACCTCATCCTCGGTCCTCCCCTTGGGGACATCGAGCTTACCGCGCACGATGTTGTGGCGGACCGCGACGAGCCGTCGCTTGAAATCGACGTCCGTCCACTTGAGCGCGAGGATCTCTCCGCGGCGCAGACCGCCGTCGAGGCCCAGCAGGACCACGATGACGAACATCGGACCGAGGGCTTCGGCCGCAGCGAGGAGCGCCACCTGCTCCTGGTCGTCATACGCGACCGCAGGCTTGCGTTTCCGACGGGGGACCTCGAAGTCCACCGGAGCGCACTTGATCTCCTTCTCCGCGATCGCCCGGTTGAACAGACGGCGGAGAGTCTTGAGGACCTCGCACATCGTGTTGTGCGACTTGCTCACCAGCGACTTCTTGATCGCGGTGATGTCCTTGGGCGTCACCTCGTCGAGCCGCCGTCGAGCCAGCACCGGCAGCAGGTACAGGCGCAGATGGACGTCGTAGTTCATCCGCGTGTTGGTCCCGAGCCGGTCGGCCTCGCAGAGATCGAGGAAGGTCTTGGAGAACTCCTCGAACGTCGGGGGTGGCGGCTTCTCGGGCTCGGGCTCAGGCGCGAGCAGCCGCGCGAGGAGCTCCTGCTCCAGATTCCTGGCCCATCGCTCGACGCTGGTCTTGCCGGTGACGGGCGCCTTGACACGGCTCCTGAGCTCGTCACCTCTTGCGTTCTTGACGATGACGTCGACTTCAAATTCATTCTTCCTTCCCTTCCACGGGCGCAGCTTGATCGTCATGACCGACCTCCCGCGCTCGCACTGTTCGCCGAGAGCCATTGTGCGATGATCCGGGGGTCGAAGCGCAAGGTCCGGCCGAGACGCAGGCCGCCTGGGATCCCGCCGCGCGCATGGCGGGCATAGACCGCGCCCTTGCTCGTGTGGAGCAGTGCGGCGAGCTCTTCGACCGTCATCAGCGGCGGCGGGAGCGACGACGCCTCGCGCGAACTCACGGCGAGTGAACGGCGCTCAAGACTGATCTCCGCGCGCCTGTCCGAATGTACATGTCGTCCTCGGGACGGTTCCTTGCCGTAAGGATCGGAGTTGTTCACGGATCCCTCCTTCGTGCTCGACCAGCAGTCGGCGAGCGGGATGCAGAAACTCAACGACGAGCGGCTCAGGGCACGGAGCGCGAGGGCGCCAGTAGCTTCTCGCGCCACGCGATGAGGGTCTCGCGGTGGAAGATCCAGCGATGGATCGCCCGGACGCACGGGATGTCGCCATCCTTGACCCGGCGGTAGAAGGTCGTGCGCGAGAACCCGGTGATCTTCATGGCCTCGCTGGACCCGATGTACTCCGGCCGCGTCGTCTCAGCGGACATGAGCCTCTCCTTGCTGCTGCGCGCTGCGATGCGCGCGTACGAGACCCACGAGGCCGCCGAGCGCCGCGCCGGTGAGCAGGCCGGCGGCGACGAGGCTAGACGCGCGACGCACGGCCGGATCCTCGACGAGGACCGCGACGCCGAGAGATGCGACCCCGAGCACACCGCAGCCGAACACCACGGCGCGCGGATCCCTGAACAACTGCGGGAGCAACGTCGCCCCTGCCATCGTCGCGCCGAAGGTGCCGACCTGCCCCCACGCGGCGCTCACGCTCGCGGGCGCGGCCTCGTCCATCCTCGATAGGGACTCGTCGTCGACCTTGCCGTCGTCGAGGTCGCTCCCGGCCTGGCAGACGACCTCGAGCGGGAAGCTGAGCCCGATCGCCAGGCGGACGATGGTCTCGAGCGTGGGGTTGGCGCCGTCGCCGAGCAACGCGATGATGTGCCCGCGGGACACGCCGGAGCGCCGAGACAACTCCTGCTTCGAGACGCCAGTTTGCACCCGCACCTGCTCGAGCAGGTCGATCACGTCGCCGGGTGTGTTCCCGCGGGCGCCGCGGATCTTGCAACCCGACGCCGCGAGCTCGGCCAGGAAGACCGCGAGCGGTTGTCGGCGCAGGGCTTCCAGCGCCCGCGCCGACACCACGTCCATATCCGGGCGCTCGCCTCGGATCATCCCGCGGACATACTCCATCAGCGTCTTAAAGCCTTCCTCGCGGATCATCTCCAACCTCCCATGTGGTGAAGATAGGACCTCGATCGCCGGGCTACCCGCGTCTTGCCAGAGTCTATTTTCGCTCACGGAGCTATCTGCCAGCCTATATTCCCATGAATTCTGCGCGTCAGAGCGCACAGCTAGATCAATCTGGCAAATGAGGCCATGGCCCTGCTAGAGTTTTCAGATAGTTGCCAACAACGAGATCTCCGGGCCTCCGACCCGGAAGGAGTGCATCGATGATGCTCGAGATCCAGCAACGGCTCCGGGAGCTCTTCAACTTTCCGAGCGAGGAGAAGACGTTCACATACTTGCTGCGGCACTGGCGGCAGTTCACATCGCAGACCGTCGCCCTCGAGTGGGAACGCCACGGGAGCGACTACTACGCGTGGTGGAAGGACTTCGACATCAAGATCGAGTCGGGGCGCGCACGGAGCCGCGAGATGACGCTCCGGTTCCGCTGGCCGCGGGGTGGCTCCCGCATCATCGGCCGCGGCGAGCTCTTGGCACTGCAGACTCGCGCGCAGCAGATCTGCCGGAGAGGGGGCCCCCATGGCGCGCCCTTCGTCACCGAAGACGAGCCTCCTCGACCTGGACGCCCGCAGCGACGGCTTCATCTGACGCAGTTCAAGAGGATGAAGACCCACGAGAGCGCGCTGTCGCAGGGGTTCGGCGCCGGCTACGAAGCGCGCGTGCGCCCGCTCGGGGCGAACCTCCACGGAGACCACGCTCTCTTCCTGGTCAGCCCCACGGGCGCGTTCGTGCTGGTCGGGTTTGGGCCCGACTACAACTTGACGGCGCTCGCGAACTTCTGGCGCGGCAACCTGACCAACGAATTTGCGAGCGACCTGCACGACGGCGACGAGCCGTTCGCCGTTCGCGTCTGCGGTGTGCCGCATCGGCTCGAGTACGTCCGGCTTCCGGGACTTGCCGGGTTCGTGCATACGCCGCTCGGCGAGGTCTACCTCTGTCTCCTCGGTGACGACGACGTCGCCCTCGTCTTCGTCGGCGAGGACGGCGTCGCACGATGCCTGTTTCGAGGGACAGCCAGCCAGGCGAACGGCCACGAGCTTCTCCCTGACGAGGTCCCGGTCGCGCTGCTCGAGCGGCCGCGACCCTTCACGCCCGAGACGGTCGCCGACGCGATCGCACGCCAGCCCAAGCTGGATCCGGCGATCCGCGACCACCTCGCGGCGCTCGTGCGCGCCGCCCGGGACGAGCTCGGCACCGAGTACGCGCGGCATCTGGTCTGGGCCCTCGTGTCCGCACACGCGCGCGGCCGCAGGACTCCCGTCATCGGCACGCACACGGAAATCTTCGCCTGGGTCCTCGAGCAAGGCGACATGCGGGCGCCGCCGAAGGAGCGCGCCGGCCGTGGCGCGTTGCACTGGCTGGCCGCTCGATCCCCGCTGTTCGAGCGCGCGGTCGTCAAGCGGATCGCGTACTGGAAGAACCACGTGGAATGGTTCAGCGAGCCGAACGCGACGTGCATTGCTCGACTCGGGTCTCGCCCGGGCAAGGATCGCGTCGTCGACCGCCAGGATCAGTGAGAGGTCGAGGCCTTCTTCGCATCCTTCGCCTGCTTGCGGCGGAGGCGCTGCCACTCCGAACGGATCGCCGAACAAACGACGTGGGTCCGGGTGCAGTCGAACGCTTCGGCAAGTGTGTTGAGGTAGACGTCGATCTTTTCCGGAAACCGGAAATGATGCGATCGTGGTCGTTGCTTGGCGGCTCCCCGCGGCGGCAGCTTGTATTCGTCGGAGGCTCGGCGCCCCCGACGTCGACTCGTGCCCACGCTCGCTTGCTCCTGCTTGGCCGCTGAAGTGGGCGTCTCCGATCGGATCGCCGGCTCGGCCGGCGCGACGGTGTGCGAGTCCTGGGCGACCGTCCGCACCTCGGTCGCGGTGGTGTCGACGACGGGCCCGAGAGCGGGGGACTCGCTGGCGAGTGGCGCGGCGGGGGGGCTTGCCGCCTCCCGGATGTTGCCGCCTTCCTTCAGCGCCACGATGGCCACCGGGTGGGCACCGGCAGGTTGCCTGGCGTGCGCGAAGCCCGTCATGCCGTAGCGGAGGCCGCTGTTCTTGGACGACTTCGATGCCATGTCACAGCCTCCCCTCGAACCCGCACATCTTCAGCACGTCGCCGCACATCGCCTGCATCGCGCGATCACCCTGCGTGTCCTTGCCGTAGGGCACCTTCCACACCGGGCGGAAGTACTCCGACGCCTTGGCGATCGCCGCCGATGAAGGGATCGGCTCGTCTCGCACGGTGGCGTGGGGAATCTGATGCGCGGCCTCGCGGAGTCCCTCGAGCGCGCGCTTGCCGATGAGATCGCAGCGGTTCAGCACGATCAAGATCGTGCCGTCGGCCCGCCGCAGCGCGGAGTACACGTTCCCCATGTTCTCCATCGCCAGGCGCCCGTCGATCGGCACGAGCCAAAGATCCGCGTCGACCTGATCGACGATCTCGACGTGCGGCGGGCAGTCCGCGACCACGAGGTCGAAGTTGGCGAGGTCCTGGGGCAGCTCCATCGGGCTGTAGAGGACCTGGAGGCACTCGTTCACGCGGAAGAAGTGCCCGTTCATGAGGTGTTCGTCGCCGCCGGAGAGCCAGCGGCAGATGTCGCCCTGGCGATCGAGCCCGACCACGAGGGTCCTGATCCGCCGCTCCGAGGCGAACAGCGCGAGGTGCACGGAGAAGGTGGTCTTTCCGATGCCACCCTTGTTGTTGTACACGATGATGGTCTTCATGGTGTCATACTGTCGAGGGATACGCCTGGCCGCCAGGGTCGTGTGCCCTCCTCGAGATCGCGGGCCATCACGATCGTGCCCAAACGTCCCACGCGCGCTGCATCACAACCGTGCCCAATCGTCCCACGAGGACGACGCGCGATGAATGGTGCGCGCGCCGGTTGTTGGACACGCTCGGTCTCGCGGTGATGGCTCTCGAGGGCGCTCGACGCTCGCGGCCAGGGAGCCCCGCGGAGCCTGGTCGACGGTCACCTGGTGCCCCCCGGAACGCCGCGTGCGCTCGCCGTCGAGGCTCCGTGCCGGGAAGGCACCCGCTTGCCACGCGCCGGCTGTTCGGTGAGCGCCGCACTGGCAGGTGATTCTAGCGGGCGGCGCGACCAGCAAGCGGACGACATCCGACGCCAGGTCGCGACGCGGAGCCGACAGCCAGCGGGCGAGCCGACGCACAGGCGAGCGACGAGCTGACGCGCCTCATCCCGCCGGTAGGCGCCCACCTGTCGGCCATCGATCGCACGCCGACTTGCAGGCAGGTGACACCGCTGTTGGTCGGCGTCGTACTGCGAGATCAGGCCCGCCAGACGGGTCAGATGGCAGGCAGATGCCGCCTGTAGGGCACCTCCCGCGGGCTACGCCAACGGCCGCCACGAGGGCCACACACGCGGCGGCCACTGGCGCCACACACGTGGCGCCACTCGCCGCCAAGCAGCGAGCGACGACGATGTCCACGAGCGGCACCATCACGAGGACGACAAGCGTGGCGACGAGCAGAGCACCGCACGCGGGGGCACTCTCGGTGCTTACCCCATGGCGGCCGACGTGGTTCTGGAGCGTCGCCAAGAGCATGTGGCCGTCGCTCACCTCGGCACGTGGCCACCAAATTTTTGCCTTGCGCCGCGTCTCTGCGCGAGCGCGTCCACGCGCGAACCGGACGTTCAGGCACAGGCCCGACGACCTGCTCCGGTGGCCGCCCGACACGGGCCTCCCGAGATCCTGAGAAATGCCGCCGAACGTCGTTCGGGGCCGATCGCGTCTTGCACGGTAGCGTCTCGTTCGATAAGGTCGGGCCCGATGTTCGCCTCCGGACGTGCCGCGCTCTCAGTCGTCGTTCTCTCCGCCGTCCTCCCAGGCCCATTGGGTTGCGCCGACATCCCTGGCAAATGCATCACCGCTGTGTGCTGGGCCCCCGTCGATCCGAGTACCACGACCGATTCGACGACGGACACGACCACCGAGACCAGCACCGACTCCTCGACCACCGGGGGCCTGTGTGGCAACGCGGTGGTCGACCCCGGCGAGACCTGCGACGACGGCGAGGACTGCGGCACTGGCGTGTGCAACTCCGACGAGTACACCGGCGAGAAGCACTGCAACGCGGCCTGCAACGGCCTCTATCCCGGCTGGTGCGGGGACCAGTCGGTGCAAGCGCCGGAGGCATGCGACGAGGGCGAGGGCACTCAGACCTGCGACGCCGACTGCACGCTGGTCGAGTGCGGTGACGGCGTTCTCAACGCTGCGGCCGGTGAGACCTGCGATGACGGCGAAGACAACTCCGAGGCCTACGACGACAGCCCCGACCAGGTCGCCTGCAACACCGCGTGCACGGGCCAAGCCCCCCACTGCGGCGACGGAGTCTGCCAGGAGGCGAACGAGGACACCACCTGCGCCGACTGCACCTGCGGCGACGGCATCGTGAGCGCGCCTGAAACCTGCGACGAAGGTTCGGCCACCCCGACCTGCGACGCGGACTGCACCGCGGTCGAGTGCGGCGACGGCCAACACAACCCCGCCGCTGGCGAGTCGTGCGACGACGGCAACATGATCGACAACGACGAGTGCCGTAACAACTGCACGACGTGCGGCAACGGCATCCCGCAGCCGGGCGAAGAGTGCGACGACGGCAACGCGATCGACGACGACGCGTGCAGCAACGAGTGCATCAAGCCCCGCCTCGTCTTCGTCACGTCGTCGGACTTCAAGGGCAACCTCGGCGGCCTCGCCGGTGCCGACATGGAGTGCGGCACGGCCGGCATGACCGCCGACCCCAACCTCCCCGCCACCGCCTGGCGCGCCTGGCTCAGCGACGACACCGGTTCTCCCTCCACCCGCTTCGACACCACCTTCACCGGCTGGTACCAACTCGTCAACGGCACCCCCGTGGCCAAGGGCTGGTCCGACCTCACCGACGGCATCCTAGCGAGCGCAATCAATCTTACGGAGGCCGGAATGGCACCCGTAGATCCTTTGCTCGCCTGGTCGAACACGGACCCCACCGGAGCGAAAGCAGGTGCCGAGAACTGCAACAGTTGGATGAGTGCGATGCCTCTCTCCACGGGCCGCCTCGGCGACACCACTGCGATGAACAACGACTGGACTGATCTGAACAACGCAGGGCTCAATCCCTTCACTTGCAGCGCCAGCCTCCACCTCTACTGCTTCCAAAGCTCGCCGTGACCTCCCCAGACCCAGCTTTCCTCGCAAGAACGTCTCGGCGTGCTGGATCATGATCGCGCCCGAACATCGCACGACGCACCTCGACGACGATGCGGCCGGCCGCCACTTCCGGACCGGTGCGACCCTGGCGATCAAGGTGGTCGAGTCTCATCCGGCCCGCGGCGCCGAGCTGCAGGCGCGGTCCTTTAATGAAGCCTGCGCCATGATGGAGGCCCGCAGCAGCCTCCGCTGGCTCGCTGCCGCGTGCGAGCAGGAGCCGTGACGTGAGCGCTGATCGTACCAGGCTCTACCTCGGATGGTCCGCCATCAACCTCGTGTTCACGGGACTGGGGCTCATCATCACCCTATGGGTGATGGATCGGCGGACTGACCAGCACGAGCAATTCGTGCGGCTGTACGCGGAGCGACGAAATGCTTGCACCCCCGCCGAGTTCACCGAAGAGCCGGCGACTGTCAAGCTTGTGCAGGCGCCGCCACGCCAGGACTCGGCGAAGTCAGGCTACCTCGGCGCCTCGGGCATGGACATCTCGCCGGCGATGCGCCTCAACCTCGAGGCGCTGCCTCCGGGCGAGGCCGGCAAGCTCCCGCTCGACACCCTGCGCCTCGGCTCGCCGCAGGTCCTCCCGCCGCGGACGATCCACGTCGTCAACCTGTGGGCGACCTGGTGCGATCCGTGCCTCGCCGAGCTGCCCGAGTTCAAGTCGATGTTCACTCGCCACCGCGAGTGGGACGACGTCCGCTTCGTGCCAATCCAGATCAAGGACCACACCGACCCGCTGCGGTCCTACCATGATTATGCCGGCGTCATGCCGCCAGCGCCGATCCGCCTCGCCGATCGCACGATGAGCGACGCTCTCGCCTCGACCCTCGCAGTCGGCGACAGAGGCGGTCTTTACCGCGGCAACCTGCCGGTCACGCTGGTGCTCGACTGCAACCGTCGGGTCCGCTGGGCCAAGTTCGAACAGCTCGGCGAGGCCGACTTTGCCGCCCTCGAACCGATCATCGACCAGCTCCGCGCCGAGCTCGCGGACACCCGCCCTGGCGCCTGGTGCACCCTCGAATGGCCCGGCAACGGGCGCTGCGAGGCGATCGAGCGTACCGCCGCGCATCACAGCTTCGAGGACTGCGGGCCGCTGCGCCGTCGTAGTAGCGACCTCCCCGGCACCGCAGAAGTCGTCGAGCCCGAGCCCGCTGCGTCCGTCGCCGTCACATCGCCCGAGGTTCTGCCGACCACGTGCCCACCGAAGACTCAGCTCCGTAATGGCAAGTGTTCCCGGCTGCAGAAGCTCCCCGAGCTGCAGGTAACAGCGCCCGCGTCCTCACCCATGTGCGGCAACGGCGTCTGCGACCCCCACGAGAGCCGGACCACTTGTTGCCAGGACTGCCCGTGCGCCGATCGTTTCGTATGCAAGAGCCTGCGCCCCAGGGAGCCGCCTCGCTGCCGCGCGGCCCTGCAGCCCTGAGCATGGTTGCGGCGCCGCAATCACGACCCGAGCGGGGCCGCAAGCATCGTTCGCGCGTGCCGCTCGGCACCAGCCGGTCGGCGACTCAAAACTTGCCCGAGAGCACGATGCCGGTGTGACCCGGGCCGGCGCTGGGATCGACGCGAATTGCCCGAGCTCCCCCGGGGCCGAGGTGCTTGCGCTGGACGATCAGACCTGTCACCGCGCCTGCGAGCAGACCGACGCCGAGCCCGCGCACGGTCGCCCCGAGGGCCGGCAGCACCGAATGACGGTGCTCTCTCCAATGTTCGGGCCAGCCCGCGAGCGTGGCCTCCGGATCCGTGTTGTCGCGACTGAACGGGATCGGGCCCCGGACCGCCAACACCTCGCCCAGGATGACGCCCACGCCGCCGACCGCCGCGAGGGCGCTCCATGCGATCATGCGCTGGCGCGCATCGTTCGCGCGCCACACCAGCGCGCTCGCGGCCAGCCCGGCGCCCGCGCCGAGGAGCGTCGCGCCGACGTTGCGCACCACGAACGCGTTGGCAAATCGGCGCCGGCAGTCGGCGAGCGTCGGATCGTCGCACGTCTTGACCCGCTGGCCGTGGATCATCCCCACGCCGCCGCCGATGAGTCCGAGCCCGACCGCTGCCACCGCACCACCGCCGATGTAGACACCGCGCGCGGTGTCCTTCACGACCTTGGGCGGCACCATGCGCGCTTGCGGCGGCTCGGGTCGCGCGACGGGAGCCAGCTCGGGTCGCAGCGAGATCGCCAGCGGCGCGGAGCCGACCGCGACCTGCTGCTCCGCGGGTTGATAGCCGGAGCCCTCCACCCGCACGACCCACGCGCCGGGATCGAGCTCGAGCTTTAGCGGCTGCCGCGGGTTCGTCAGCGGAAACGAGAGCTCGGGCCGCAGATCCGCAGGGCTCTTGGAGACGTGCCGCGCGACCACGCTGACTGTCTGCGGGCCTTCGAGCGGCAACGTGACCGTCACGGTCACCGCCGTCACCTTGCGGACCGCCTCCGCGAGCTGCTCCTCGCCCTGCTTGCGATCGTCGGGCCCGATGTCTGTGCGCGCCAGGTATTCGCGCACGTAGGCGACCGCATGTGCGAAATGACCGGCGGCATCGCGGCTCGCGGCGGCGTTGAACAGCAGAGAGGGCTCGTCAGGGTAATCGCGCCGAAGCGCCTCGAACTCGAGTGCAGCCTCGACGTAGCGGCCGCCCTCGAAGAAATCAGCCGCCTGTGTGGTCCGCTCGGCCCTGTCGCTGGATGCGGCCGGCCTGGTCGTCTCGGCTGGCGCGCCCGCGTTCGTCGCCGTGGGGTCCGCTGGCGCCACGAGCAGCAACATCATCATGGAGACGCAGAGAGACGACATGCCGGCGAGCGGGAACGTAGCCCAAAGGCCCGTCCGACGCCAGTCTGTTGAAGCTCTCGCGTCCCGCGCAGGAACGTTGTTCAGCGCGGGCATAAAGCCCCGTGTGGCGTCCGACGTCCGGATGCAACACGATGTCCATCGGCACGGCCCCGCGCGGCCATGACGGCGCGAAAGTCCCTCGTGACCACCGATCGCTGATTTAGAGCTTGAGCGTCTCGGCACGTTTCGGTGGGTGCGAGGCGAGCACGCCCTCGACACAGCGCCCGAGCTCGCCCTCCGCAGGCTCTCCGTCGATCTGCGTCTTCTCGCCAGAAACGATCGCTATCTCGAGCGACATCGGTCCGGGCGGCTTGCACTTCGCCAGAGCGCGCCGGAGGTTGAACACGCGCGCGGAGCCAGCCACCTCACGGCGAGAGGCAGCACGCGGCTCGTCGGCGTGCACCTCCACCAACACCTGCGAATCGGACTTCCACTCCGGTGGCGGTGTGGTCGGAGTCGCGGCTGAAGGCGCGGGCTCCGGTCGTATCTCCGGCTCCGGGTCTACAGGCGTGGCGACAGGCAGTTCGGGACAGGCAGCCACCGCAGGCGATGCCACGAGCATCTTCGGGTCGGGACACTCGGACGAGGTCGGCTCGGGTTGGACCGCGAGCCAGACCGGGACGACCAACAGCGGCGCGAACGTCTTGAACCGTCGCGCGCGTCGGCGTTGGCCATGGAGGTCTGCGAGCATTTTGTGGATCGCGTCATTCGAGGGAGCCCGGATGTCCTCGAGCGTCTTGCGGATCGCGTCGGCCATCGACGCGGCGCTGTGGTGACGCCGCATGCGGATCTCGACCGAGCCGAGCAGCACGGCGCGCAGCGTCGGCGGAAGATCGATCCGCTGGGCGACGGCAACAGGGTCCGAGTCGCGCGGATCGGGAAGCGCCTCGCCGGTGAGCATCGTGTACCACAGCGCACCCACCGAGTAGATGTCGGCCCGGAAATCTCCAGGGCTGCCGCGCAGGCGTTCCGGGGCGATGAAGTACGGGGTCCCGAAGATCATCGTCGGCACCGATTCGGGTGGCACGCCGAGCTTCAAGCCCTCGGCCTCGGACATCCCCTCGACGACGCGCGCGTAGCCGAGGTCGGAGAGGCGGGCGCGTTCGCTACCGCCGATGAACTCGAGGATGCAGTTGTTGGGCGAGATGTCCCGGTGCGCGACCGCTCGCTCGTGGAGCGCCGCGAGCCCCGCGAGCACATCGCAGACGATCGATACGCTTCGCTCCCACGGGATCGGCCCGTCCTTGAGCACGTCCGCCAGCGTCTTGCCCTCGATGAGCTCCATGGCGATGAAGTGGCGCCCGCCCAGCCACCCGGCATCGTAGGCCGGGATCAGATTCGGATGCCGGATCTGCGCGGCGAGCAGTCCCTCCTGCTTGAACCGCTGGACCTCGACCGCGTCGTTGTCGTGGTCGGGGTGGAGCACCTTGAGGGCGAAGATCGCCCCGGTGTTCTTGCACGTCGCCGCGTAGATCGAGGCGGCGGCGCCGTAGCCGATCCGGTAGTCGAAGTGGTAACGGCCTCCGAGAGTCTCGCCGGTGAAGTCGTGGGCGATGCGCGGTCGGAAGCCCTGATCCGGTTCCGTGAACATGCTTAGAACTCCATCGTGAGGCGGAGCCCCGCCGGGCCAGGATGCACCGCGAAGCGGCGATCGGTGCGCCGTTGATGCGCGTCGATCCCCAGCAGCGTAACGCCGGAGATGAACAGAGCGAGCGCAGGGACACCGAGGCCGAGCGCCAGGTCGTTGGCGCGTTCTCCCTGCCGCGTGAGGTCATGGAAGCGTTGCGCTTCCGCGTGAGGGATCATGGTGCTTGCCGGGTACGTGGCATTCAGGCTGTCCACCTGCACGTCCATCGCGGCTCCCCTCACCAGCATGGCGATCGCCCCACCGCCGAGGGCCAGTCCGACGCCGAGCGTGGTCAATCCAGCGATACGGAGCGGGCGGCGCTCGCCGCTCCGTATCGACGGACGGTCGGTCTTCGAGGTCATCGCGGGGCGCGCGGGCTGGACGACCACCGCCGCCGGCATTTGAGCGGGTGAGGCCGGAGGGTCGGTCTTGGGCTTGCCGGCCGGACGACCGACAGCGACCAAATCGTCGGGGGATGCGTCCGTGCACATCCCGGCGATCCGCGGCTCGATCTCTCGCAGGGCGTCGGCGACGCCCGCCCGATCTCCTGGGCGATCGGCGGGCGGCAGGGTGGCGAGCTGCGCCTCGAACGTTCGCAGAAGCGCCGCTGCGTTGCAGAGCGGTGCTACGTCGTAGCTAGCCTTGTGCGCCTTCTTGTAGAGGCGGACGGCGGAGAACGCGAGCAGGGAGCGCTGGTCGAACGACTCCGGCCTTTCCGGCACGGCCTCGAACGCCCGGCGGCAAGCGTCGCCCGCTTTGGCGTGCTCCCCCGCGGCCTTGCGTCGCTGGCATTCGGCCGCGTGTACCTGCCACGGCTCGGCGGGGGTCTCGGCCGGGCCCGGCGACAGCACCACCGCCAGGAACACGGGAAAAAGCATCATGACCGCGGATGGTACCGGATCTTCGGTCAGCAACGCGCCGCGGTTGCGTTTTCAGTGGGCAATTATCTTACATGCGGTTGCCCGCCCCCGCTGACATGGCGGGCGCACTTGCGCTACTGTGGAAGGTATGATCCGGACCGTACGCCGTCCCCTGCTTGTGATCCATGCCGCCGCGTTGCTGACCCCCGGGTGCTTCGACGGGGCGGATCTGGCGGCTTGCAGCATCTCCATGACTTACTGCGAGGCGGACGCCGGGAGCACCGGAGAAGGAGCGGGCAGCACGTCCGGCAGCAGCTCGGGGCCCGGCATCATGACGTCCGACGCGTTCACCGGGAGCGGCAGCGGGGACACGGACACCTCGGGCGGCACCTCGCCGTCGACGGGCGAGCCGAGCGATCCCCCACCGTGGATCGAAGATCTCGCGTGCGATCCCCCGGAGGCTTTCGAGGTCGGGCCGACCGTCGTCACCTACAAGGCGAGCGCCGACGCGGTCGAGGCGGATCTTCTGGACGACGGCGTGGTGATCGCCACCGGCCCCGCGGGAGCGCCCTTCGTCTTCCCGGTCACGAGCGGCCCGACGAACAACCCCGGCAGCAATCTGTCGGTGGTTGTGCGTGACCCAGCCGGCCAGACCGCGGAGGCGTCCATCTACCAGCCGAGCCTGATCAAGGACCCGGGCAGCACGGTCTGGACCACCCTCGAGCCGAACGACGGCCAGTTCAGCAGCGGCGGGGCGGTCGCGCTGGACGGCAACAACGCCATCGGCGCCGGCGTCCGCTGGGAGAACAACCAGATCTTGGCAACCCTGCGCCGCTACGACAAGTCGGGCACGTGGATCGCCACGAGCGACGGGTGGACCCAGCAGCACACGGACTGGACGCAGCGCGCGGAGCTGAAGACTGGGCACCTCGGCCTGAACGCGCTCGCGGTGGACGCCGAGGGCAACATCGTCGCGGTCGGCACGGCGCAGGTCGACGGCGAACCGCGGATGTACGTCGCCCGCTTCGGATCCGGCGGCGGTCTGATCTGGGAGGTGCTCGGGCCGATCGGGACGGAGGCGCGCGGCACGGGCATCACGAAGGACGGATCGATCTATGTCGCCGGCGGGGTGCGCGTGGCGAAGGGGCCCGACGTCTGGGACATGGCGACGTGGGTCTACGGCCCTGACAAGCAGGCGTTCGGACCCGACATCTTCAAAGATCTGGAGGACGAACTGGAGGACTACAGCGAGCACGGGCGAGCGGTCGCGGTACTGGCGAGCGGCCGAGTCGCCGTCGCCGGCACCCGCGAGGTGTGGTCTCCCGTGACCAACAAGCTCTATCTGCGCGGCGTCGTGCTCATCTATGAGGGCAAGGGCAAGCGCGTCCACGAATGGACATCGTCGGGCGACAAGATGGTGAACGACACAATCTTCGCGGCCGCACCAGCCAGGACTGGCGTCGTGCTCTGCGGCTACGCGCAGAACGAGACCAACATCCCGGCCAACAAGCCGCAGATCCTGATCCGCTGGCTGGGGGAGGATCTTTCGGAAGCGAAGGCCCCGCGCCTCGAGAGTACGCCCGACGCGTCCACGTGCTACGGAGTCGGCACGAACATGGAGGGCGCGACGATCGTCGGCGCCACCGTCCACGAGAACCTGGACGGCGACAACGCCTGGATCTTCGCGGTCGAAGATGCGGCCTCGCCCCGCGTGGATTACATGAAGCGCAACGGCATGTCGGGTGGGCAGGACCGTGTGCTCGGGCTGGCGTGCGAGTACATGTGCGCGTGGACCGGCTCGGAGGAGGTCGACGGCGCAGCGCAGTGGATCATGGGGATGATCCGCGGCTGATGCTCACTGCGGCGGGATAAAGACCGAGCACTGCTCGAGGATCGTTTCCGCCATCTGCTTCATGAACGGGACGTAACTCGGCTCGCACATGCTGGCGAAGCGCCCATGCTTCCCCGCTTCGGCGAAGAGGCGCATCACGTTTGGGCCAGCCTCCGGACCCTCACACTTCGGATTCGGCAGATCGCGATCGTGGGAGAACACCAGGGGGACGAGCGCGTCCTCGTTACCTTTCTTGGCCTCGAGGACAGCCGCGTACCACTCCGCCGGCGTCCCGGGCGTCAAGTTGTCCTCTCCAGCGAGGACCACGAGCGCCAAGAGCGCATCAGATCGCAGGAACCCTGCGTTGCAGCCCCACTTGCTCAAGATGTCGGGCTCGAGCGCCTTAATCATCGAGCGCGCCGCAAGGGGAGCCTTCGGGCCCGCACCGAGTTTGGAAATGCACTCGAACGTGCCCTTGAGATCGGGATCGTCCCTGGTGATGAAGCGAGGCCCATCTGCAGGCAGGCAGCGCGTGTTCGAGGCATCGAAGTTCCCGACGATGGTCACTCCTGCGCCATAGACACCCGTGCACTCCTCGAAGATCTCGTTGCACGGGTAGTCCGGCGGCCCGTCCCACTGCGAGCAGCCCGGGCCATCACACATCACCTGCGAGCAGGAGTAGCAGATGTCGCAGCTCGGGAGGAAGGGAAGCGAGGCGTCCACGACCATGACGTGGTAGTCGAAGTCGGCGAAGTCGGCCTCGAGGATCTTGACGAACTCCGGGAACGCCTCCTGGAGCTGGACCTGCTTGTAGGCCATCTCCTCGTTCGACGAGATCACGAACAGGAAGTCGATCTTGCCCTTGCAGCCGGGCGTGGTCGGGAAATCCGGGATCGACCCGACGTCGGAGACGCCGCTCGAGCTCGTGCTGCTCGAGCCTGCCGTGCTGTCCTCACCGCCGGACCCGGAGCCCGTGCTCGTGCTGGTACTCGTGCTGCTGCTGGTGCCGTCGGAGCTGTCGGCGCCGCTCGTGGTGAGCGGCGCCGTCGTCGTGCTCGGCGTGGTCGTGAAGCCGGTCGTCGCCGTCGAGTCGCCGCACGCGACCGCCAGGCTAGCGGCGGCGACTCGCGCGAGCAGACTTGGGCGCGGCATCGCGCGATCGTACCTTAGAGCGTGCAGCGGTACCAGCCTGTGCGGCGAGCAACTCTGCGATCTGCTCGAGCGACAGGCCCTCGGCCCGCTTGGCGGCGACGAAGCGCGCCTGTCCGAGCGCGCTCATTGGGAATCGATTAAACACCCCGCCGGGGCTGCCGAGCGAGATCTTGATCGGCCGTGGCAAGAGCCCGGCGTTGATCCACGCCGTGACGGTGCGGCGGGTGATGCCCGCAGCTTCCATGATGTCCGTGGTCGTGGCGAACGACGGGTCCAGCCGGCGGCGTTCGGTCATGGTTCGGCGAGGATACGCCGTCAGACGGCGTTCGCGCTACTTCCGGCCGGTGCTGCGCCCCTTGTCCTTCCGCGGCGGCGCCGCGGCCTTGCCGGAGATGCCCTGTCGCGCGTCGAGCTCGGCCAGCATCTCGAGGATCTCGTCCTGCGTGAAGCCGGCCGCCCGGCGCTGCGCGACGAAGCGGGCCCGCTCGACCGCCCATGCGGGGAAGCGGTTGAACACGCCGCCGACGGTGCCCTGCGACACCCGTATCGGCGTGGGCAGGAAGCCGCAAGCAACCCACGCCGCCACGGTCTTCCGCGTGATACCGGCGGCGTTCATGATGTCTTCGGTCGTGGCGAACGACGGATCGAGGTTGCGTGGCGGCGGCGTCACGGTCCGCGGAGTGTACGCCAGACGCGGTCCGGGTCATCAGGCCCAGGGCTGCAGTCGCGTCTCGAAGACCATGCAGGTGCCCTCCCCGAGCGGGATCGACCACACGACCACCGCCTCAGCCTCGTAGCCGCGCTGAAGGCTCTCGGGGACGGTGCACGCCAGCACCCAGGCAAGGCTCGGGTTCAGGTGCTCGGCGACTCGCTCGACGATGTAATCGTGTTTGGAGGGGTAGATGCCGCGGTAGCCGGCCTCGGCGGCCTCGAGGATCTTCGGCTCGGTCGTACGGAGCGCCAGCGCCAACCGCTCCCGGAAGTCCGCCGGTGCCCCAAGCGGAGGCGCCGGCACATCCTCCGTAGCGATGTCGACGTCGAGCTCGGCCGGCGAGTGCTGCGTCATTGGGCCTCCCGCCGTGCGCGCTCGTCCCGGAGCCGCTCGGCCAGGTCCTCGGCGACGTACGTGTCGAGGACGATGAGGCCTGGCACAGCACGCGCGAGGACCCCGAGCTCCTGGAGCTCCCGAGCGACCTTCTTGCGGCGCTCCTGGTGCGCCGCGTACTCGGCGTTCTTGCGCGCCAGGCTCTCCTCCTGGGCTTTGCGCGCGGCTGCCGCCTCTTCGACCCACGCCGCCACGTGGTCGCGCGTCCACTGCTTCGCGGTCTCGATATCGTCGAGGTCCGTGGCACGGACCTTCCCGGCGTACTTGACGGTGTAGCGCCCGTCGTCCTGCCGCACGACGTGGATCGTCCCGCCCATGTCCACCATGCCGTCACGGTTGCACATGGCGGGACCGGACGCCTTCCACCGGATCTTGGGCTGCGAGGGGAGAGCCTCTCCGGCAGCGACGGGTTTCATCGCCGGCCTCCCTTCTGCGCGACGGGCCTCGACACCGAGCTGGCGAACGTGGAGGAACGGGGCCGTGTAGCGGGCGCCGTCGCCGCCGACCGGCTGGGGACCGGCGTCGAGGAGGCGGAGGCGGGCTTGCCCGCACCGAACTCGAGGGGCACGCCCGCGGCGCGCGCGAGCTGGCGGAGCTTCTGCATCGAGACCCCGAGCCGGGCCGCGCAGCTCTCCGCGCTGGGCGCGGACTCGACGGCGTAGCGCACGAGCGCCGCGAGGTTGGCAGCGAGGTTTCGGTCCTCGCTGGAGAACAACAGGCGGCCGGCAGGGGTGCGGGTGACGGTAGGCGTGGAACGGATCCGAGCCATGAGAACTCAATGTCCTTTCAGTGGGAAATCAAAGCTATCCTCGAGCACCGCGCCCCGCAAGTGGCGCGCCGCCCCCGGCCCGGCTTACACTCCGCAACCGTGACGCAGCCCCGCCGCCTGGACCCCGCGTTCGCCACGACCGAAGACATCGTGCGGGCGGCCGGGGTCACGCGCCGGACCGTGGCGGCATGGGTGGCTCAGGGCCTCCTGCCAGCGCCGACGAAGGTCTCCCAGGGCTCGCCGGGCGGCGTGTTCAACCGCTTCCCCGCGTGGGCGGTCGAGCGCGCGCGCTATATCGCGCACCGGCGCGCATCGGGGTTCACGATCGCCGAGGTGCTCGCTGCGTTGGCCGAGCTCGACACGAATCAAGGGCGCGAGGGGAGCATCCCGATGCAGCAGTCCAGCGCTGCGGACGCGCCGCGTAGTTGAGGCCGTTCCTGGCCTGCGCCAAGTGCGCACGATGTCCGGCCGGACGCAAGTGCCGTACTCTCGCAGCCGCACGGAATGCCGACCAAGCGCGACCTCCTCGCCAAGCTCACCCGGGACGAGCTCCTCGCCATCCTCGAGCACTTCCAGCTCACGGCCGACCGTCGCAGCCCCGCGGCCATGCTCGAGGCCATCGCCGCCTCCAAGAAGGCCAAGCTAGGCCCCCTCCTCGAGAACTACTCGCGTGAACGCCTGCAGGAGCTCTGCCGCGCCCTCGGCCTCGACAGCTCCGGCCGCGAGAAGGCGGTGCTCGCCGCGCGCCTCCTCGGCAAGGCGCCGGCCGAGGACGACCCGCCAGCCCCCGCGCGCCCGGCCCCGGCCCAGGGGCAACTTCCCCTGACCGCGCCCGCATCGCCTGCGCCGTCACCGCCGGCACCGCGTCCCCAAGGCCCGCTGACGCTCCCGCAGCTCGAGCGCCACCTCTTCGCCGCCGCCGACATTCTGCGCGGCAAGATGGATGCCTCCGAGTTCAAGGAATACATCTTCGGGATGTTGTTCTTGAAGCGCTGCTCCGACGAGTTCGAGGCGCGCTACGAGCAGAACCTCGCCAAGGAGCTCGAGAAGGGCAGGACCCGGGCCGAGGCCGCCAAGCGCCTCGACAACGCCGCCTATTACACCGGCGCCGGCACCTTCTACGTCCCGCCGATCGCCCGCTGGACGTACATCCGCGACGAGCTGCACCACAACGTCGGCGACGGCCTCAACAAGGCCCTCGGCGCGCTCGAGCACGAGAACACCAGCCTCGAGGGCGTCGTCACGCACATCGACTTCAATCGCAAGGTCGGCCAGTCGAAGATCCCCGACGCCCGCCTGCGTGACCTCATCGACCATTTTTCCGAGCACCGCCTGCGCAACGAGGACTTCGAGTATCCCGATCTCCTCGGTGCCGCCTACGAGTATTTGATCCGCGACTTCGCCGACTCCGCCGGCAAGAAGGGCGGCGAGTTCTACACCCCGCGCTCCGTCGTCCGCCTGATGGTGCGGATCGCCCGGCCCGACGAGGGCATGAGCGTCTACGACCCGTGCTCGGGCTCGGGCGGCATGCTGGTGCTCGCGCGCGAGTACCTCGACGAGCACCGCCGCAATATCAAGAACCTGGCGCTCTACGGCCAGGAGTCGAACGGCGGCGTCTGGGCGATCTCGAAGATGAACATGCTGCTGCACGGGATCGCCGGCGCCGACGTGCAAAACGGCGACACGCTCGCCGAGCCCAAGCACACCGAGGGCGGCGAGCTCGTGCCCTTCGACCGCGTGCTCTCGAATCCGCCGTTCTCACAGAACTACAGCGCGGCGAACATCCCGTTCCCCGAGCGCTTCCGCTTCGGCTGGTGCCCCGAGACCGGCAAGAAGGCCGACCTCATGTTCGTCCAGCACATGCTTGCGGTGCTCAAGCCCGGCGGCATGGCGGTGACGGTGATGCCCCACGGCGTGCTGTTCCGCGGCGGCAAGGAGCGGGAGATCCGCGCGGGGATCCTCGACGCCGACCAGCTCGACGCAGTGATCGGCCTCGGACCCAACCTGTTCTACGGGACAGGTATTCCTGCCTGCATCCTGGTCCTCCGCGCACCCGGCTCGAAGCCCCGCGAGCGCCGCGGCAAGGTGCTGTTCATCAACGCGGACCGCGAATACACCGAGGGTCGGGCCCAGAACTACCTCTACCCCGAGCACATCGAGAAGATCGTCCGCACCTGGGAGGAGTTCGCCGACGTGCCGGGCTTCGCGCGCGTCGTCGACCGCGCGGAGCTGCGCGACAACGCCGACAACCTCAACATCCGCCGCTACGCCGACAACGCGCCGCCGCCCGAGCCGCAGGACGTTCGCGCCCACCTGTTCGGGGGGGTGCCGCGTGCCGAGGTCGCCGCGAAGCAGCCGCTGTTCGCCGCCCAGGGCCTCGACCCGCAGCGCTACTTCACGCCGCGCGACGCCGCCTACCTCGACTTCGCCGCCAGCCTCGGCGAGCGGTCGGAGCTGGCGCGGATGCTTCGCCAGGACGCCGGGGTGCTGGCCCGGCGCGAGCAACTGCTGAACGCGGTGTCGGTCTGGTGGACCGGCGCGTGCAAGACCCTGAGCGACTTGCCGAAGACCGGCGCACCGATGGTCGCGCGCGAGAAGCTCCTCACCAGTTTCGAGGCCGCGCTGCGTCCGATCGGCTCGCTTGACCGCTACCAGGTCGCCGGCGTGATCGCCTCGTGGTGGGAGGACGCCCAGAACGACATCCGCACGATCGCCAGCCGCGGCTTCTACGGCCTCGTCCTCGCCTGGGAGACCAGCATCCTCGCCGGCCTCGAGGAGGCCCGCGGCAAGGACAGCCCGCTCGACCACCCGCTCGTCACCCGCCTGCTTCCCGGCTACCTCAACGACCTCGCCGAGCTCGGCGCGAAGCGGGCCGAGCTCGAGGCGACGATCAAGGGCGCCACCGCCAGCGAGGGCGACGAGGATGCCGAGGAGAGCGAAGCCGAGGAAGGCGAGGGCGAGGAGGCCCTGTCCGAGGAGCAGCTCAAGGCGCTCAAGAAACAGCTCGCCGACGCCAAAAAGGCGATCAAGACGGCCCAGGCGAACCTGACCTCGCGCCTGCGCGAAGCTTGTACGGCCCTGTCTGGCGACAAGGCCCGCGACTTGGTGCTCGACATCCTTCGCGGCCACCTCGACGCGATCCTCGCCCGCTACGCCGATGCCGAGCTCCAGCGCGTCGTCGCAGCGTTCGAGGCCTGGTGGGACAAGTACCGCGTGACGCTGACGAGCATCGAAGCCGACCGTGACGCAGCCAGCACGACCCTGCGCGGGTTCCTCGGGAGGCTCGGGTATGTCTGACTGGCGCTCAGTCCATCTTGGAGAAATCGCTCGTATCGAGATCGGAGGAACACCTGCGCGCGACCAGCCACGATTCTGGGCACATTCCCAAGAGGGACATGCCTGGGCATCTATCGCCGATTTGACGCGAAAATGGATATCGACCACCTCGGAGACAATTACCGACGCCGGTGTACGGCACAGCAACACCAAGCCGATCCCTCCCGGTACCTTGATGATGAGCTTTAAGCTGACGATCGGCCGATGCGCGATCGCCGCCCGCTTGCTCTACAGCAACGAAGCCATCGCTTCTTTTTTTCTCGATCGAGCAAGCGCTGATACACATTGGCTATATTACGCGCTTCCGCCGATCGCATCGCGCGCTGTTATCGATGTGGCGATCAAAGGAGGCACGCTCAACATGAGCAGCCTGCGGCGCCTCCGCGTGGCGTTGCCACCCCTGGCCGAACAAAATTTAATCGCTCAAATCCTCGATACCATTGACAGTGCGGTATCGCGTAGCGAGCAAATAGTGGCCAAGCTCAAGCTGGTGAAGCAGGGGCTAGTTCATGACCTGCTGACCCGCGGCATCGACGACAACGGCGAACTCCGCGACCCCGACCGCCACCCCGAGCAATTCCAGGACTCCCCCCTAGGCCGCATCCCGAAAACATGGGTTGCGACGCAGTTAGGGGGCGTGGTCCCACGGGCAACCTATGGGGGATCGGAGGCCCTCACCGCTGGTCCGGGCATTCCTGTCCTGCGCATGAACAACATTAGGGACGGAGAGGCGCATCTTGAGGATCTAAAGTACTCAGACCATCCATGCTACCGCGGTCTCTTGCTACGGGATGGCGATGTGTTGTTCAACAGAACAAATAGCATCGAGCATGTGGGTCGCACCGGGATTTGGCGTGGGCAGATCGCTACAGCATCATTTGCTTCATATCTCGTAAAACTCGATCCCGATCCCGCGCGGCTGAGATGCGAATTTCTGAACCGTCTACTTAACTGGGATATCATTCAACTACAAATTCGGCGATACGCCACTCCAGGCGTCCATCAAGTCAACATCAACCCCACAAACCTTCGGAGGACACTGGTCGCGTTGCCGACTTCGCTAGAGGAGCAGGACCGCATCACCCAGCTTCTGGCGGCCGAGGATGGTCGAATTCGCGCCGAGGTGACGGTGCTAGAGAAGCTCCGCCTGCTCAAGCAGGCCCTGATGGACGACCTGCTCACCGGCCGCGTCCGCGTCACCCCGCTCCTGGAAGGGAATGCATAAAAGAATATGAGCCGAGGTCCCGAGTACGTCGAAGTCGAAGCGCCCTTTCTGGATCAGCTCGCGGGCCTCGGCTGGAAGGTGATCGTCGGCCACGACGAGGAGCCGACCGTCACCGGCCGCGAGAGTTTCCGCGACGTCCTTATTAAATCCGACCTGCGCAGGGCCCTGCGGCGGATCAACTTGCGCGACGGCGCTCCGTGGCTCGACGACGCCCGGATCGCCCAGGCCGTCAGCGAGCTCGAGCGGCTCGCCACCCCGCGGCTCATGGAGGGCAACCAGGAGGCGACCAGGCTGCTCCTGGATGGCGTCTCGGTCGACGGCCTCCCGGACTGGGACTTCGGCCGCGCTCGGACGGTCCACTTCATCGACTGGAAGCACCCCGAGCGCAACACCTTCACCGCCGTGCAGCAGTTCCGCGTCGACTGTCCCGGAGGACAGGCCAAGCGCTGCATCATCCCGGACATCGCCCTCTTTATTAATGGGATCCCGGTCGTGGTCGTCGAGTGCAAGAGCCCGGGGGTCAACTCTCCGCTCGAGCAGGCGATCGACCAGCTCCGCCGCTACCACAACGGCCGCAAGGCGGCCGGCGAGACCGACCTGAACGAGGGCAACGAGCGCCTCTTCTACACCAACCAGTTCCTCATCGCGACCTGTCGTGACAGCGCGCGCGTCGGCACGATCGGCGCCGATGCCCCAGACTACCTCGAGTGGAAGGACACCGCCCCGGTTTCGCTCGACGACGTGCGGGCCGAGCTCGGCGGCAAGGCCAAGCTGAACAGCCAGGAGCGCTTGGTAGCCGGCATGCTGCGCCCGGCCCACCTCCTCGACATCATCCGCCACTTCACGATCTTCAACCAAAGCGACGGCCGCACGATCAAGATCGTCGCCCGCTACCAGCAGTTCCGCGCTGTCCATCGCGCCCTCGAGCGCCTCCAGCACGGCAAGACCCGCCGCCAGGACGGCGAGCTTGATCGCCGCGGCGGCATCATCTGGCACACCCAGGGCTCGGGCAAGAGCCTCACGATGGTCTTCCTCGTCCGCAAGCTGCGCTCGCTGGACGCCGTGAAACGCTTCAAGGTCGTCGTCGTCACCGACCGCAAGGACCTCGAGCGCCAGCTCTCCGGCACTGCGGGTCTCACCGGCGAGACCGTGCAGGTCGGCAAGTCCGTCAAGCGCGTTAAGGAACTGCTGCGCAAGCGAGGCCCCGGCCTCGTGTTTGCGATGATCCAGAAGTACACGGATCCCGACCTCGAGCAGCTCGAGCCCGGCGACGACGTCGGCGACCTCGGCCTTCTCAACGACGACGACGCGATCCTCGTCCTCGTCGACGAGGCCCACCGCTCGCACACCAACACCCTGCACGCCCACCTGCTGCAGGCCCTCCCGAACGCCGCGCGGATCGGCTTCACGGGCACGCCGATCATCATGGGCGCCAAGAAGCGCACCACCGAGATCTTCGGCCCCGAGATCGATCGCTACACGCTCCGCGAGTCCGAGGCCGACGGCGCGACCGTCCCGATTCTCTACGAGGGCCGCACCGCTGACGGCGCCGTCGCCGACGGGCGCGACCTCGACCAGGTCTTTGAAGACATGTTTGCCGAGCACAGCGAGGCTGAGCTCGAGCAGATCAAGCGCAAGTACGCCACCAGCGGCGCGATCCTCGAGGCGCCGAAGCTGATCGAGGCCAAGGCGCGCGACATCCTCCGTCACTACGTGCAGCACGTCCTGCCCGCGGGCCTCAAGGCCCAGGTCGTGGCCTACTCGCGCCGCGCCGCCGTTACCTACCAGGCCGCCCTCGTCGCCGCCCGTGACGAGCTCCTGCGCGACGCCCGGGCGCTCGACCCCGCGACGCGCGCCCTCGACGACGTCGATCTCGCCAGCAAGCCGGCCAAGATCCGCGCCGCCGCCTACGCCGCGCGGGTGGAGGCGTTGCTGGCCGAGCTCCAGTTTGCGGCCGTCATCTCCCCGAGCAACAACGACCTCCCGGAATACAAGGAGTGGACCGACTCCGCCAAGGTCATCGAGCGGATCGCCCGCTTCAAGCGACCCTTCACGCACAAGGATCCGGCCAAGCGCGACCCGCTCGCCTTCCTGGCTGTGAAGTCGATGCTGCTGACCGGCTTCGACGCCCCGGTCGAGGGCGTCATGTACCTCGACCGCTCGTTGCGCGAGGCCGATCTGCTACAGGCGCTGGCCCGCGTCAATCGCACGTACAAGGCCAAGAAGGCCGGCCTGATCGTCGATTACTACGGAGTCGCCCGCCACCTCAAGGAAGCGCTCAGCGCCTATGACGCCGCCGACATCGACGGCGCCTTGCAGAGCGTGGCCGACGAGGTCCCGAAGCTCGCCACCCAGCATGCCCGGGTGATGGCGATCTTCACCAGCCGCGGCCTCGACCCACGCACCCAGACAGACGATTGCGTGCATCTGCTGCGCGACGAACGGCTGCGCGCCGAGTTCGCCGTCAAGCTGCGCCAGTTCCTCGCCACCTACGACTTCGTCCTTCCACGCCCCGCGGCACTGCCCTACGTCCGCGACGTCGAGCTGCTCGCCGAGCTCTACACCCGCGCGCAGCGCCTGTACCGCGATGACGCCCTCGAGCTCAGCGAGGCGATCGGCCGCAAGGTCCAGCGCCTCATCGACGAGCACATCATCTCTCTCGGCATCGACCCCAAGATCCCGCCGATCTCGATCACCGACGCCAAGTTCGCCGAGCACGTCGCCCGGCAGGTCTCGCCGCGTGCCAAGGCGTCCGAGATGGAGCACGCGATCCGGCATCACATCCGCAAGAACCTCGACCAGGATCCGGTCCACTTCCAGCGCCTCTCCGAGCGCCTCGAGGAGATCCTGGAGAAGTTCGGCGAGAACTGGGAGCAGCTCGCCCTGGCGCTCAGCGAATTCGTCGAGCAGGTCCGCCGCGGCCGTGACGCCCAGCCGGGCGTCGAGGGGATTGACCCGCGGCTGCACGCCCCCTTCCTCGACCTGCTGCGACAGGCGCGGGAGCAGGAGACGCCGGTCTCCACCGGTGATCTGCGCTGGCTCGCGGGCCTGTGTGTCCAGCTCGTCGAGCACATCCGTGAACGCGTCCGCATGGTCGGCTTCTGGAAGAACGCCTCGTATCAGGAAGAACTGCGCGGCCAGATCTTCATGTTCCTCGACGAGCACTCGATCGTCGACATCGACGCCGCCGAGCGCCTCGCCGATCGCCTGATGGAGCTGGGCAAGGCCAACCACGACCGGCTCGCCGCGACATGAGCACGCTGACCGTCGACGACCTCGAGTTCGAGCTGCGTCTCAGCCCCCGCCGGCGCAGCGTCCAGATCACGGTCGATCGCGGCGGCGAGCTCGTCCTGATTGCCCCCGAGCAGTGCTCGCAGGATATCATCGAGTCATTCGTCCGCTCGCGCCGGATGTGGATCTTCACCAAGCTGGCCGAGAAGGAGGCGCTCCGCCACCCAGCACCGGCCAAGCAGTTCGTCAATGGTGAGGGCCTGCGCTACCTCGGCCGCAGCTACCGCCTGCTCTTCGTCGAGAAGCAGGACGTCCCTGTCAAGCTCACCGGCGGCCGGTTCTGCCTGCGCCGCCGCGACGCCGCCCGCGCCCGGGAGGACATGGTCGCCTGGTACACCGCTCACGGCCAGGCGTGGCTGTCCGCGCGCCTCACCCGCTTCTGCGCGCGCGTCGGCGTGATCGTCGAGGATCTTCGCGTCCAGGACCTCGGCTACCGCTGGGGCTCCTGCGGCCGCCGCGGCGCTGTCAACTTCCACTGGAAGACCATCCTCCTGCCGCCGCGGATCATCGACTACATCCTCGTCCACGAGCTCGTCCACATCCACGAGCCCCATCATACTTCGGCGTTCTGGGCGCGCCTGGAGCGCGTCCTGCCCGACTACCCGGCGCGCAAGCAGTGGCTCGCCGACCACGGGCAGATCGAGACGAGCTGGTGAGCCTCGCATTGTACTGAGGACCGATGAAGAAATTGCCGGGCCACCTCCGAGACAAGTACGAAGCGCTCCTGTTGGTGCGGCCGGAGTGGAAGGGTTGGGCGCGGCCGCTGTCGAACCAGCAGATCGCGGAGTGGGAACAACAGTTCAAGGCCACGCTTCCCGCCGAGTTCATCGCCTTACTGACGGAGATCGGCGACAGGGCGCCGGTCTCGCGACATCACGCGCTCATTCCGCTCGCCGAAGCGGTGCCCCAGCTCCACAGACTAGGGCCGGCCGGGCCCATTCACGAGCCGTTCCCCTTCACGGGCGATGAACCCGTGGATCTGCCCTGGGACGACGATGCTGATGAGTATGCCGATCCATATGCATTGAGAGGCTGCATTCCTCTCCTGGATGATGGGTGCGGCACGGTCGACTTGCTCGTCGTGACTGGACCCGAGCGCGGGCGCATGTGGCGATTCGTCCCAGGGGGGACGCAGGAGCTCCGCCCGCTCAGCCGCGGCCTTCCTCGCTGGTACGAGGATCTTCTCGACGTGGAACGGGCGGCGGACGATCGGCGGCGCCAGGAAATTGCAGCGCTCGAGGCCACGCTCCTGGCAAACCCGGGCGATGACCAAAGCGCGCTCGCCCTCGCCAGCTTGGTCGAGACTGAGGCGCCCGAGCGCGCGCTCACTCTCCTCCGCGGCGTCCTCACGCGGCACCCAGACGCGCCACCGGCGCGAGAGCGGCTCGCCCGGCTGCTCTTCGCGCGCGGCGAGTACCAAGAGCTGATCGATGCGTTCAATGGGAGCCCGCGTATCGACCTGTTCCGCGGGGCGTCCCAGGAGCTGCGCGGTGACCATGAAGCGGCGCTGGCAACGCTCAGGCACGCGTCCGCGGGCCCTCTCTCGCCCCTCGAACTCGGGTTCGCACACCACTACCTCGCGCGCGCACACCTCCATGCCGGCGACCCCGGGCGTGCGCGTGAAGAAGCCCGACACGCGTCGATCGACGCCGACACATACGCCATCATCGCCGCGGCTTCGGCCCAGCTCGGCCGAAACGAGGAGGCGATCAAGGCCGCGGAGGAGGCGCTTCGCTGGATGGAGCCCGCCCTGGCTCGCCGCCCTGGCGAACTTCGAGCCGGATCGCCACATCCTGCCGTCCTGACCCGCGAGGAACTGCTCGCGCTCAAGGAGCGCTGCCTGCGGGCGCTGAGTAGATCCGGAGGTCGAGATTGTCCATGAGGATCTCCGCGATCAACGCTGCTGTGCGGCGGTCGCGAGCTCCGACGCGGACGTCCGGAGCCCATCCCGGCGCTTCGTACATCATGACCGTGGCGTCACTCCGAAGTTGACAAGCCCACCACGGGCCCGTCTCGGGAACGGCGTGAAAACCCAGGCGGTCAGCGATCCAGCGGAACCGTGGGAGCCAGGTTCCCGGCGGACAACCAGGAAAGCGCGGCTGCACGGTCCCGGGCGAGCGAAGCTGGATTTGGTGCTCGAAGCACGGGAGAGCCTTGAGTAGGAAAGCGAAGCCGAACAGCATCGCCGGGAGCGATGGGTGTTCGGCGATCACCGTTGGCCTTGCTCCTCCCGCCGCCAGGCGTACGAGCGGCGGGTTCGCGGCCGGACCGGCGCGCATGTCGAAGAAGAGGCCCTCCACGCCTGGGCGCGGCGCGCCGACGCACAGGAACTCCCGCGGATCGGGACACAACTCGGGATCTCGCGCGAAGGCCTGGAGGGCCAGAACATCCATGCGCAGGTTGTCATCCCCGTAGGCGTTCAGACCATTGTGGCTGTGACCCATGTGAGCGAGGAAGACACGGTAAACGGCCGGCAGCTCGACGCCGAGCGTTCCTTCCAGTTCCCGTATTTGTTCATCGGCCGCACCGGCGATCCCTTCGCGAAAGTCTGGCTCCCACCGTTCGACCCACGTCACCAGGCTCTGGGGGTAAGTCTGCGCATCCATGGGAGTTATCCGGGTTCAGGCAGGCTCGTCGGGGCACAACATGCGGGCGATGTTGTCCTGGCAGGTCGGACAGGAGGCGACGGAATGAGTCGTGTCACCGCCGTCCTGTTTCACCATCCAGGCCTCGGTCAACGACGCAGGTTTACATCCCTTCGCCAGCGCGGTCTGGATCAGCTTCTGGGCCGCGCACTGAAGCGGCGGATGGGTCCCAGCGGGGGGTTTGGTGATCTGCGCGGGGCCTCGTACGGTCTGCACGGTGACTGGGCTGCCGGGCGTGAAATTGGTCGCGGCCTTGCCGGCTCCGGCGACGCCTGCCCAGCCCTTGAATGCCACCTTCCCGGTCGGAGCGCCTGCGACGGCTAGCAAGGTGTCCTTGTGCGGCGGGGGGCCCGGACAGTTCGAGACGAGCGCGCCGATCATACCCGCCTTGTTACCAGTCGTCGGGCTGTTCTGTAGGTCCGTGCCGAATTGCGTCACCGCATCCCGGCTCTCGTTGCTCTCGGGGAGGCGGTAGTCGGGATTGTGAGCGTTCATCGGCTTCCCGCAGTTGGCACAGAGAGCATTGTCGTCGACAACCGGATATACGATGGTGCCACCTGTGAGCGTGAAGGTATTACTCTGATTGCCGTTGTGCTGGGCGCTGTCCATGTGACGGACGACACCCTTTCCCTCGATTCTGACGTTCGGGCTGCTCGACCCCCAGGTCAGCTTCCCCTTGATCTTGCCAGAGATGATCCCCCCGCCGGCCGTTCCTGGCTCGTCGCCGACGCTCGTTCGGAGGTTGGAGGACGCGATCGCTACCGGGTTGCCCGCGATGGCGACGCGCTTGGTGCCGGCGGCGAGGTCTCGGCTGGTTGCCGTGTTCACGTAGGGGACGGGCACAGGGCCACCAGGCGTGGGCGTCTTGCAGACGTCCGGCACCGGACATGTGTGAACAAGTCCGTCGCCGCGGTGCACGATGGTGCGCTTATTCGCATAGACGTTGGTCATTGAGCATCCTTCAGGGGGTTTCCAGCAAGCACGCGCCCACGTGGCCCAGGTTGGCTTCTCCGTAGGCGAGGACCCGCGCCAGCTCGCCGCGGTGGATTTTCAGCGCCGCGAGGCTGACTGCGAGCGCAGCGCCTGCGGCGCCGCAATCGCCGAGGCCGTCCGCGAGGGAGACCACGTTCAGTGGCTCGGGGCACAGGGCTGCGTTGCGCAGGAGAGCCATGGTGAGTTCCCGCGACCAATAGACGACGCCGGGTTGCGGTGAGTAGATCGCGTCGGCTCGCCAACCCTGCTGCCGTTTACGGAGGCTTCGGAGCACGGAGGTAAGGCCGTCGGCCAGGGAGGAGCGGTCCTGCCGAAAGTGGCGCTGCTCTCGCCCCCGAGCAGCGGCGCGGATCCTCGTCCACGGCGTTCGCCGAAGTCGACGAGCTCCCTCCTCGCTCGTCAGGATCGTGACGGCGGCGCCCTCGCCCGGGATGATGCCGTCTGGGTGTCGATCGTCCAGGAGCTCGCCCCGGCTAGCCAGCGCTCGAAGAGATGAAAGATCGCAGCCGCTGTCGACCGCGCAAATAGCGACCAGTGGCTGCCCATCTGCGATGAGCCGGGCGGCAGTCTCCATGCAGGAGAACCACGCAGAGCGTCCGTCTGCGAAGTGGTAGCGCTCCGGTCGTTCGAGCGTGATCCGGGGTTCGCACCCGGCCAAGGCTGCGTGGAGGGTTGCTGGGTCATCCGTGAGGTGTTCGTCGGATGTGGCGAGCAGGAGCGGCATGCGGAGCTCGCGGAACTCCGAGAGCGGCTCGAGCGCATCAAGGAGGGCCGCGCAGGCCAGCCAGTGGCAGCGAGACGCGCGATCCATCTCCGGTGGCAGCAGCTCGAGTTGCGACGCCACGGCGGCGACCTCTTCGATCTCCACGGTACGCGAGATCCCGGCCTCGAATGCGGCGAGCGTCGCGGCGACTGACAGGCCGATCGACGTGCATGCTCCGGCGCAGAGCAACATCAGCGGGTGCTCGTTCACGGGAACGCCTCCCAGGTCTCGAGCTCGCGAACGCTCGTATACTCATGCTCACGACCCTGGCGAGAAAACGGGACCGTTGCGCGCCAGAGCAACGTCAGCGTGCCTTGATCAGGTTCGAGCACAACCACGTCGAGAGTCATCGGCTGTCGATGAATAGCGGTTCGAAAGACGCTCTTGCAGACAAGTCGGAGCCGCGGCAGTGTGAAGGCATACGTGCCCTCGGCGGCGAAACCGTCCAGGACCACGTCCTCGCCGCCGACGAGGTGCGTCGGGGCGGTGAGACCGGGAGCAGCGGATTGGAAGAACCGGAGGTCGAGGTCCTCGGGCCAGAGTGGTGCCCGTTGCGCGACCCAGGCCTCGTCGTACGTCCCGGCGAAGCTTGCCCGCGGCGACCAGTGCTTGGCGATGGGACCAATGCCGGCGGGCTCGGAGCGGCTGCACGGGTCCGTGATCGGGGAGTGCGGGAACTCAATGTTGGGGACCGGGGCGCCGTCAGCCTCCCGCGCAGACCGGAACACGCTGCGCCCGACAGGGTTCCGCTGATCGCCGCCGAGCGCTCGCTCCCAGCGGAGCGGCATCGTCACGAAGGGCGCGGGCGACGACGCCCGCGTGAATCCCATGCGGTGCAGCCAAATCCGGTCTCCGTGGACACGCAGCGTCTTGCGGCACGCGCCGACCGCGACGCTCACGTCCATGCTCGTCACCGGTCGGCCGCCCGGCGCCCAGGCGCTGCCTTGGATATGAATGTCCGTGCAATTCCGTGTGTACGCGGTTAGGCCCTCATAGCGTAGGCTCGACGCCCCCGGTTCCCCCCAGTACACGTCCGCGGTGACCGGAGCAGGCTGCTCGTCAGTGGGAATCAGCGGACGTTCCACTCGCCGCCCTGGGGGAGGGAGGGGGAAATGAGCGGCGAGCAGCACAGTCCGTACTTCATCGCCTTCACGGGTCACGCCGCTGAGGGCGGCGGCGCCGTACGGGGTCAGATTCTCGACGGGTCCCACGCCGGTCCGCTCACCTTTCTCCCAATAGGCTGCGTTCAAAGTTGAATGGTACCACAGCGAGAGTTGTGAGCCCTTCGCGCTGCCGGCGGCTGAAGGAACGTGTGGCGAGGCGAAGGGAGCCCCCTGAGTGCAACTCGAGCGCTTCGGCGAGCGCATGCCTGCGACGCGAAGATCCGTGGAGCAAGACGTCGCGCATGCGGGCGGGCGTGACGGGCTCACCGCCGAGAAGGCGACACGTACCATCGATCCGAGGGCGAGCCTGGCGCCACCATTCCCGTAGTCCGGGGGGATCAGGCTGCGGCAGCAACAACTCCGGGTCAATCGCAAGATCCTGCTCGGACGGCCACGGACGAGGGACAGCGACGCCCTCCTCGTCCCGAGGCGACAGGCCCGTGATCGCGCAGAATGCCTCGAAGGCGAGCGAACGCTGGCGGTCCTCGTCGTCCAGCGCATCGATGAGCGCGAGCGACACGTCGGCGGCGTCACGCCGACCGCAGAAGCCGAGCGCCCAGAGAGAGCCCGGCGTCGGCCCCTCACGCTCGATCCACCCGACGAGCGCTGCGTGTTCGTGTGAGCCGCCGACCAACCCGACGAGGGTTTGAGCCGAGGGATCGCCGCGGGCGGCGGCCTGGAGGCAGGCGGCGCGAACCCGGTGGCTGCCGAGCGCAAGGCCGGTCCGATACGCCGCATCTCGCAAGGCCTGGTCGTCATCCTCACAATGGCGGTCGGCGAACGCGCGTCCGCAATCGCCCAGCGCGGGGAGCGACAGGGACCCGCGGAGTCCGAGGGCTCGTATCCAGGCGACATCGGCATGAAGGCAGTATTCCACCAGACGTTGGGGAGGCGCGATCGCCCGATGGAGGAACATCTCCAGCCATTGTGGCCACCGCTCGCAACGATCGTCCTCCCAGGCGCAGGACAGAAGCCCATCGACTTCTGGGCCCTCCCACAACGCCAGCGCACGGAACACGGCCGGACTATCCTCGGGGGTCCCATTCACCAGCGCGTCCAGGACCACCGGCAGAGCTGTCGGCACGGGGTTCGACAAGAGCGCGAGCGCGGCGACGGTTCGATAGGCAACCGGCTCGAACGAGTCTTGGCTCCCTCCAGGCGCAAGTGCCGGCCGCAGAAGCCGGTCGACGGCCGGCGGGCCCGCCTCGACGAGACCACGGATATGGGCGAAGAGCCGGCGCTCTGGCCCTGAGGAGAGCTCCATGAGCGAGAAGTCAGGAGATCGGTTGTGGGCCTCCCACTGCGTATACAAGAACTCTGCTTCGTCGAGATGCTCGGCGACGACGCTCCACAAGACGCGGTCGTCCCGACGCCGTGGAAGAGGTGGTGGGTCCGCTTGAATCAAGTGGTGAGAGGCTACAGGCTTGACGCCGCATTGGACATGATCGCATTCGCGCGTGAGCGCTCCCGCTCGATGTCATCCTTCATCATGCTCGCTGTGCTGTGTTCCTCGGGCCTCCGCCCCTCCAGGGCGAGGCCCGCCCCGGCCGCCTTCGCAAACCGAGGCAGCACAGGCAGGCACATCTCAGCGCCCGCAGCGCGATGGCGACTGGCTTCAGTTCGATGGGGTCGAGCGGTTGGCAGGGCTAAAAGTGGTTGCAACGGATCTCGACGCGCGCCGAATGCGCGGTTGCCCAGGGCGGGGTTTTCGTCTCCGTGCGAAGTCGCGCCGCGCTACAGTACCCGTGTGAGGGAGCCTGATCCGGACGCCTGACAGGACGCGTTGACGCGGCGACTACGTACACTGGTGCGGACGGCGCCCCTGCACCGTTTCGAGACTCCGCGACGTGGTGCTCGCCGGTGTCGACGTCCGAGCCCTTTGTCAGCGTCTCCATCGAACACATGGGTTTCAGCGATGGGACTGTTCCGCCTGCTGACGGACTTGCGGCCGTTTCCACCGCAAGGCGGCGAGAACACACCCCGGCACGCAGGGCATGCTCGGCATGCCCACCCGGCCGCGAGTGCGTCGCACCTTCGCGGGGCGTCGTTCGCGTGGTCACGCCGAACCACCGGTCGGCTCGAGAGTGATCATGGTGCGGACACATCCTGAAAACAATAAAGATGGAGCCCAGCAGCGCAGGAAATCATCTCGTCGTAATTGGTCCAGGTCTCGTCGGTCGAGTCGACCATGCCGATGAAAGATTTGACGATGAGCTGCCCTCCTTGGCTCCAATTTTCGCAATGATTCATCATATCCGTGACGGTTCCGTCAGGATTCGTATTGGTCCAGGCGGCCCCGGCACCGTCCGGGATGGGCCCGCTCTCGCCCACGTTGATGGCGTTCAGGAGAGGAATGATGGCTAACCCTGCGAACCCCTTCGTGACGGGAGTGCCGTCGAGGAGTCGGTAGTAGCCAGCGAACGAGGTATCGAAGCGGGTCGAGGGTGAACCGGTGTCATCGCTGAGCCAGGCGCGCCAGGGGAGCCTGCTCGGAAGGTTACCGTGCTCGGCGACCGCCTCGCAGAGCGCATCTGCACGATCCAGCCCGGTGAAGGCATCGTCTACATCGACGTAATACTGTTGCTCGGTATGCTGCTTGAGGTCCCCGTTAAAGCGCAGCGAAGTGATGAAGACATACCGCGATGCCACACATTCGTTGCTGCAGTCGTCCTCGTCGATCGTGTTGCCGTCGTCACACGCCTCGTCCCCTTGCAATTCCCCGTCGCCGCATTCGATCTTCTGGCAAAGGTTCGTGCATGCGTCGTCGTTTGACTGGTTTCCGTCGTCGCACTCCTCTTGCCCGATCCATACGATCCCATCACCGCAGCCACCCATGGCACAGCCGTTGGTGCACGAGTCATCGACACCATTGCCGTCGTCGCACTCTTCCATTCCGGTCCATACGATCCCGTCCCCGCACGCTGCGTTTTTGCAAGTCGGTAGGCACGCGTCGCGCACTTCCAAGTTCCCGTCGTCGCATTCCTCACCCTCCTCGAGGACGCCGTTTCCACAAACCGGGGCGTCGTCCGAAGTCGTCGGCACTCCAGTGGGGCTCGTCGAAGTCGGCACCGGCAGCCCGGTCGTGTCCGTCGTCGAGAGCTCCATGCCCGTGGACGTACTACCGCTACTGCTATCGTTCGAAAGGCCTGCTGTTTCCGTACTCGTGGACGAGTCTGCACAACCCAGTCCCATCGTGCCCCACAAGCCACCCATGCACGCAGCAAGAAAACGAACTCGACCCAGAGTGAAACGTCTCACGCTGCGAGCATCCCACAGCAGCAGCACAAAGACCAGGGTCGTGCGGCGGAGCCTGGCCCAGTTCGGTGCTCGCGAGGGTTGAGCCATGACCGCGTGATTCTCCCGGGAGTCGCGAGAATTTGAAAGCCATGTGGAACGGCGGGCGGCGAGCGGCGACCCCTTTGCCCTGGACGCAACGATCGGCGTCGAGCTGGACCTACCTTGGTACTGGCTGACGGGGGAGACACTCATGCGACCGTGACCGCAACCCCTTCACACCTGAGTCGACCAGAGCAAACACGCTCCAGCGCATGGCCGTGTGCCCGAGTAACGTGCCGCAACGCTAAGGTGTGGGGACGGGCAAGCGGATCACCTGGAGTCGGGCGGGGCGCATGAGGGATCGGGACGGGCTAACGGATCGGTCGTCGTCAATGCGTGGTCGGCTCCTGCGCGCGTCGTCGGGCCGCGGGTTGAGTAGGTCTCGCCCTCCATGACGAGGGCGTGGGAGTGGTGCAGGAGGCGGTCGACGGCGGCGCTGACGAGCGGCTCGTCCTTGAAGAGCGGGCCCCATTCCTCGACCGAGCCGTTCGGGGTGATGATCAGGGCGCCGCGCTCGTAGCGCTAGAACTTCGCGGTCATGAGCCGACAGACACCCACCGCTTCCGATGAGCAGGTGCGCGAACTCTCGGAACGCTGTTACGGGAGCCATTGCTCGAACTCGAAGGGTGAGGAGTTCATGAACGCTCGCGCTCCTGGCGACCGACCTCACGGTGGTCGAGCCTGATGCGGCTGTGACCGCGGCCGGTTAGCCTGGCCGCGTGGCACAATCCGCTGGCAATAGGAGAACTCCTGTGCGACCTTGGGTACGGGGAGCCCTGCGTAAGGCCCTGGTGTATGCGAAGCCGCCAGCAGAAGACCTGCCAAGTTCTGCCGCCAGGATCCCTCGGCATCATCCCATGACGGAGTAACCATGAGCGTCGACTACAGTCCTGGCAAGTACACGAGCGAGACCGCCAGTTTCTACTTTTCCTGTGACGACGGCAAGAGTGTCCTCGTCGGCGTAAAGAGCTCGGACCACTCGACGTGTCCCGTCCTCGGCACAGGCGGTTCGACTATGGTGACTCGGATGAAGACACCGACCGACTCATCTCTCTCGAGAGAGCATCAGAAGTTCTGTACGGCTACACAGACGGGCCAAAGATTCTCAAGGTACCTACTAAGGCGTGGAAGGATTTCTCGGGCGAAGATCTTGCGACGGGCGAGTGGGGTGCCGGAACAGAGAACGAGATCAAACACGTCGTCGTGGTCCTCAGCGAGGTGACCGCTCTTCGTCTTCATGTGTCTTTCGAGTAGCGGTTTGGGACAGTCCTCGGCGCCTGTTCGCAGAGCCTCTCCTGGACCATCGCACAAAACCGCTCTGATACTCCAACATCAACCCCTTCCGCGGAAGAACCCCGTGCTCCCACTCGACCGCTTCATCCCCGCGATCCGCGCCGCGATTCCCCGTTTCCAGCCCGATCCGACCCGCGGCGCGACTCCAAATGCCGAGCAGGAGACCTGCATCCTCCATGCTCCGAGTGTCCCCCTGCAGATCGTTGCCGGCCCTGGATCGGGCAAGACTACCGTCCTTGTTCTCCGTGCGCTCCGTCATGTCCTTGTTGACGGCTTCCTCCCCGAGCAGGTCCTTCTCACCACCTTCACCGAGAAGGCCGCGGCCGAGATCCGCACCCGTCTGATCGAATGGGGCCGCCAACTCATCGCCTACTTGCGCCCGCAAGCCACCGGAGAACTCATTGCTCACCTCGATCGCATCGACGTCAACCGCTTCCTCACCGGCACCCTCGACAGCATTTGTGAGGGAGCCCTCCGTGACGCGCGCTCGGCCACGGACCCGGCTCCAGCCCTGCTCGAGGGGTTCGCGGCAGACGCGATCCTCTTCCGCCGGGGCTTGAGCAGCATCGCTTACAAGGACGGCAAGCTCGACCCCACGATCACCGCGTTCCTCCGGAAATTCAATTTCGAGCAGGAGGAGATCCACAACGCGGGTCAGCTCATGAAAATCGTCCGCCCCCTGTTCGACCGGTTTTCCCACGATCGCATCGACCTCCGAATGTTCCGTTCCGGCCCCAACGCGGCGGCTCGAGACGCGCTAGCGACGGCCTATGAGCAGTACTCACAAGAGCTCGCGTCCACCAACCGGCTCGACTTCGCCAAGCTCGAGGCCACCTTCTTCGAGCGCCTTCAAGGCGGGAGACTCAATCGTCTCACCGACCGCATTCGCGCAATTCTGGTCGACGAGTATCAGGACACCAACCTCCTGCAGGAAGACATCTATTTCGAGCTCCATCGCCGCGCAGCGGGCTCGACCTTCACGGTCGTCGGTGACGATGACCAGTCACTCTACCGCTTCCGCGGCGCGACGGTCGAGCTATTCCGTGATTTCGCTGGACGGCTCCACGCCGCAATACCGGGCGAGCTACCCGTACGTCACGACCTCGTCTCTAACTACCGCTCCACTCCGGAGATCGTCTCGTACTTCAACGACTTCATCACCACGATCCTGACTTCACCCCCGCCCGAGTCACCCCGCCCAAGCCAAAAATCCGAGCGCAGCGTCCTTCGGTAAAGTTGCCCGTGCTCGGCATGTTCCGCGACTCGGCCGAAGATCTCGCCGGCGACCTAGCGAGTTTGCTCCTGCAGATCTTCCGCGGCCCCGGTCGTGTCATCCGCCCCGGCCTTCCCCCGCTCAAGGCCAACAATAACGGCGGAGATTTCGGCGATGCCGTCTTTCTTGCGCACTCGGTGAACGAGTTTGGAGCGTCATTCATGGGCCAGGAGCCCAAACCGCGGCTACCTCACTTCCTGCGCGCACAACTACAGCGTCAAGGCAACGTGCGGGTGTTCAACCCGCGGGGTCAGGCTCTCAAGGATGTCGAGGACGTCCAGCAACTCGTGGGGGCCATGCTCGAGTGCATCGACCCCAAAGCGGCGAAGCAAGACGCCATGCTCTTGCGAACGAATGCCAAACAGGCACTTGGCGAGTTTCGTGCCTCCTACCGTGCGTTCGCAGCCACGAATCCGGCCCCCAAGGGGTTGTCGGGTTTCGTAGCCGCGTGGGGTGCTCGTAAGAGCCAGACCGGCAAGGACTGGCCCAAGGAGTGGCCGGTGCTCGAGCTTTGCTTCAAACTGCTGTGCTGGTTCCCGCGTCTCCGCGAGGATCCCGAAGGACAGATTCACCTCGAAGCTGTAGCCCGGGCCATCGGCCAATCGGCGTCGTTCTCGCCGTACAAAGCCAAGATCCTCCACGGCCAGGATTCGCATGACCGCCGCAGCGTGGAAGCGGCGATCCGCGACATTTTCGGACCCCTGGGCGAGGGCCTGATTGACGTGGACGAGAACATCATGCCCCACGTGCCGCGCGATCGCTTGGGGTTGATGACCATCCATCAAGCTAAGGGGCTCGAATACCCGCTAGTGCTCCGACCGCGACGTAGTGATCTGGCTGATTCTGAACACCGCTCGGGCTTGCTCCTTGGTGAACCGCCAAGTGATCTTCCGCCGCCGGCGGTGGGCGTCCTTGTTCCACAGAGACGTTCGACGGCGCAGTTCGGAGAGAGAGCCGATCCGAAGCCGTCCAAGGCATTCACGTGACCATAAGCTCGCCTCGTTCTCGGCAGGGTTGAGCCAACTCCCGTGCTTGGGAGTATAGTGCACGGTAAACCGGCTCCAAAGCTCGCGCCCCGCGTCATCGCCGAAAGCGGTGCATAACGAGTTCTGGCGGTGGGTGTTAAGATTGTCCATGACGAGGTGAATTGTCCGCGCCGAACGATATCGTTGAGCTATCTTGCGGAGAGCCCGAGCGAACTGCTTCGCCGTGCGGTTCGGCGTCGCATAGGTCAGGTGGCGCCCTGCCTTGGGTTCGACGATGCAGAAGACATTTGCGGTTCCGCGCCGCACGTATTCATAGTCTTGACGGGCCATGCGGCCAGGTGAGGCTGGCCGGCCAGGTCGAGCGGGGTCTCGAAGCACGACCGGTCGTTCATCCAGAGCGACGACCGGCTCCGACGCGTCGGCTGGTCGCGCCAGGGTGTCGAGGACGTCGTCCATCCGCGCGACGTACTCCTCGTCGATCTGAGGAACGCACCACATTTTTTTCCCGCCACGGTTTGAGCGCGTGGTTTTTCAGCAACACCCGGATCGTCTCCCGGCCGACTTGGTCGACGAGCTTGCGTTTCATGCACTCCTCGACGATGAGCATGATTGTCCACCGAGCGCGTCCTTCAGGAGGTGGCCCGCAGACCATGGCGACGATCGCGGCTTCTTGCCGAGCATCGAGCTTCCGCGGTGGGACCGGTCGCTTCGCGTCCTTGAGCGCGACCTCGACGCCCGCAGCGAGATACCGCTCTCCAACCCGCCGAACCGAGGGGACCGCCGATCCAACCGCTGCCGCCGTCGCCGCCAGCGTCTTCCCCTCGTCCAGCAACTGCAGCATGCGAATTCGCTTCCAGGTCCGCACCGTGAGCCGCTCCCGGGCTTTTCGGCGCAGGAGCTCTCGATCCTCGTCCTTGAGCTTGAGTCCGGGGAACCGGGGCCGCGGCTTCTTCTGCCTCATGGCACCCGTAGATCACGTTCCAGGTCAGAGCGCAAATTCGCGCATCGTTTTCGGATCGCTACCTTACGGTCGCAGCACTAGTCATCGTCGACGTGGGCTCAGACTTCCAGCGCAATCACCCGAAGAACCGGTTCAAGCGCTTTCCTCAGGACCCGAGCAACGTCGCGCTGATGGAGGACGAGCTTGCGAGCGCCTGCCCCATCGGCCTACTCCGTCAACAGCGCACGGGCCTCCAACGCACATTCGAGGATTTGATCCGCCTTTACTACGTCGGTTTCTCGCGGCCACAGACGGCCCTGCTACTCGTCGGACTCACGCCGACGATCCGCTACGCCAAGTCCATCCCTAACGTCGCCGTCTCGTGGCGCGCCGACGGCACCTGGCCCTGGTGCACGCCCGTGGCCACGAAAAAGAAGCCCGGCCAAGCCAACGCGATCCCGCTGGAGTTGATCTGATGCTCGAAGTCCGCCGCACCGCCGAGGTCGTCCCAAACTATTCCCTCACCGGAGATCTGCTGTCGTACATGCGCTGTGGTCTGCAGTACCGCTACCAGAATGGCAGTTCTCTTCCACCGTCGCGACCTGTGCAGATGTGGTTCGGTGAGTTCATCCATGGCGTGATGGAGACCGCCTACCGCATATGGAGAGCCGATCCCCCTACATTCCCCTGGCCGTGTACGGTGACCGAGTTCGCTAAGGATCCCCCGCCAGGTCGAGCTGCGCATGACATCGGCACCATCGGAGACCTGGTAGAGGCTACGCTGAGCGCGACGGGCAAGTCTGCGCGAAGCTTCACGCTTCGCCAGTCGGCGTATCGACGCGCTGAGCGAGCCGTGAACGAGCTAGGTCCCGCGCTGTTCCCCCTAATCGAGTCCGCCGAGGAGAAGGTTATTGGGACACGAGACATCAAGATGCCGCCAGGGATCGCGGCACGCGGTAGTATGTATGAGCTTCACGGTGTAATGGACGTGCTGTCCTCGATGTCGATGAAGCAAGCCCAGGACAGCTTTCTGCGCGACGCGGTATTGAGGCACGTCGGAGACTTCGACGGGCTGGCCGACGTGATCGTCGACTACAAGGGCTCGCGCCGACCGCCCACGGATCACGAGTACTGGAAGCACGGGGACTGGCAGCTCCAGATGTACGCCTGGCTCCGCAGCAAACAGCCTGGCGCCCGACCTGTCGTGGCTGGAGTCCTGCTGTACATCAACGAGCTCGACCCTGGTTCAGGCGACGTGCAGGCGCTCCAGATCGACGTCAAGAAGAGCCGCACCGACGTCGTGCCCGACTCGGGCTCGTCCGACGGCTATCAGTTGCGAGCGTGGCGACCGAATTCCGAGATCCCGGACTTCTCCCGGGAGTTTCGTCTCGCGCGGATGATGCGAGTGGTCAAGATCACCCCCGAGAGCATGCAGGAGGCTTTGCATGCATTCGACGGCGTAGTGATGGACATCGAGACCTCCGTATCCAAGGAAGCGTCGAGCGGGCGCATCCCCGGGAACTGGAAACCCTGCGGTGACGAGTCCACCTGCGCCGCTTGCGATTTCCGCCACTTCTGTCCCGCGCCGGCTGAGTACCGCGACCGAGATGGCAACTACGAGCCGGGTACGCCGGCTGCCCCATAGGTCGCCGGGCTGTTCAGGACCGCGCGGACTTGGAGCGTCTCCAAGATGTCTCCACGACACAGGTCGACGCCCGCGATCCTTGGGGACTCGCGGGCGTTCCTCCTGGAGGCGAATTTGTGAATCAGGACGCGGATTTAGGGCGAAAGGCGAGTGCGATCAACAGGTTGGCAAAATCCGCGTAGTACTGCTTCGAGCAGTGACGATCGCCGCTCGTCCAGCTCGCCGCGACCGGGCAGACGACCTGCTGCCGGCCCCCATGTTCATCTGAACATGACGCTATGTCCATACTGACGTGTCCTTTGCCAGGATACGGGCTCGTGTGGCGAGGCCTCACAGGCTGACGAAGCAACGGCATCTGGTCGCGCGAACGGCGGCAAATGACCATAGCCGGCCTTTCTCGCCCTGGCCCGTCGAAAACCCAAAATTTTTCAAAAATACTACCACCAACCAAGCGATCGCCCATTACGCATACCGCTCCAGCGCCCGCCGACCCGTCCCGGCACTCCCCCCGCTCCGATTCATCACACCTCGCTCTTACGAATCGCCCATCACGCTCGCTCGACCTCCGACCCTGTTCGGCGACAGCGCCGCATCCTCCCCCGCCTCCGGCGACTCCGTCCCGTCGCCGCCGCGTGCAGGCGTCTGCGCGTCTGGACGGCGATCCACTCGCCTGCGCTTGCGTCTTCGCGGCCTGGCTGCGCGTCGCCCGCGACGGCGTCCATCTCGACGCGCAGCCGACCGCCGGTGCGAATGTCCGCAGGGTGTATCGCACAGTTGCCATACATCGGTCGCGAATCGGACGACATCGACAGCCGGCGCCGCGCGACTGCGCGCATCGCCGTAAAATCCGGCGCCTGTCTTCGACTTCATTGTGAGGTGGCAATCGATCGACTCGGCGCTCGCGTCGCACCTCGCCTGTCCTCGGGCCTGCCCGCAGAGAGCGCGCGCGAAACCGGCGCTTGCGACCGTCGACCGATCCGGTACCCTCGCGCAATGTCTAGCATTCAATTTCGCGGGCGCGTGTCGACGCTCCTGGTGGCGATGACGTTTACCGTCGCGTGCGGCAGCCCGGCGAACCAGGGCACCGGCACCGACTCGGACTCGGACACGGGCACCGGCCTGACCGCCGTCACCGAGGGCACCGGCGTCGGCACCGACGGCACCGCCTCCGGCTCGGCCACGGGGAGCACCGAGGGCGGCGGCACCGACAGCGGCTCCGAGTCGTCGCCGACGACCACGTCGCCGACCACGACCACCGACCCGACGGCCACCGACACCGCGGACACGAGCACCGCGACGAGCATGCCGGTGACCTCGACCACCAGCGACACCACCGGCGAGACCACGCTCGACGAGACCACCACCACGACCACCGGCGAGACCACCGACACCACCACGACCACGACCGACACGACGATCGGCGAGACCACCGACGACACGACCACCACGACCACCGGCGAGCCGCCGCTCGAGTGTGGCAACCTCAAGGTCACTTACCGCGACTTCAAGCCGCTGCACACCGACTTCGGCTGTCACATGAACGGCAACATGGCCCGCCCGGGGCTCGTGATGCAGACGATCGGCGCCGACCAGACGCCCGTCTACAACCCGAACCCGCCCGGCCCACCGCCCGGCTACAACGGCTCGAACCCGCAGATCACCTCCGCCGCCTCGTTCGACGACTGGTATCACACGAAGGACGGCATCAACATGGAGATCGTCGGCGAGCTCGAGTTGACCGAGATCCAGATGGGCATCTGGAGCTTCCAGAGCAACTCGTTCTACCCGCTCACCGGCCAGGGCTTCGGCAACAACGTCACCCCGAACTGGGGCGGCCAGACCTACCCCGACCGCAACGGCTCGTTCACCACCGAGATCCACACCAACTTCATCTACGAGCCCGGCCAGGTCTTCAGCTTCAGCGGTGACGACGACGTGTGGGTGTTCATCGACGGCAAGCTGGCGATGGACCTCGGCGGCCTCCACGGCCCCGTCAACGGCACCATCAACCTCGACACCCTCGGCCTCGTGGCCGGCAACAGCTACTCGCTCGACGCCTTCCACGCCGAGCGCTGCGACAGCGGCAGCAACTTCCGCATCGACACCTCGATCGCCTGCTTCATCCCGATGTGACCGTTCGCCGCGCCGCGAATGGCCGCGCCGCCGCGGTCGCTCCCCTTTTGTGGGAGCGACCGCCCGCCCGGGCAATCGCGGCTCGTTCAGCGCCGCGATTGCCCGCATTCCCGATCGCATCGCCGCCGGTGCTCGCGAGTGATGTTCCCCTCCGCGAGCGCCGGCCGCCGCGCTTGCGGCCGCGCGCAGATCCGCTACATTCGCACGATGTCTAGAATTCCTTCTCGTGAGGGCGTCTCGAAGCTCCTGATGGCGATGACCTTCTCGGTCGCGTGTGGCAACCCTGCCGTCCAGGGCACCGACACCGACTCCGACACCGGCAGCGGCTCGACCGTCACCGACGGCATGAGTACCAGCGCCACCACCGACGACCCCACGGTGGGCACCGGCTCCGAGTCCGACGGCACCGACAGCGGCACCGCCAGCGGCACCGAGTCGACGACGACCACCACCACGGCGCCGACCAGCACCACCGATCCGAGCGACACCGACACGTCGACCGTCACGACGACGCCGGTGACCTCGACCACGAGCGAGACCACCGACGGCGAGACGACTCTCGACGAGACGACCACCACGACCACCGGCGACACCACCGACACGACCACCGGCGACACCACCACCACGACCGGCGACCCCGACACGACGACGACGAGCACCACCGGCGAGCCGCCGCTCGAGTGCGGCAACCTGCCGGTCATCTACCGCGACATGCAGCCGCTGCACGTCGACTTCGGCTGTCACATGTGGGGCAACGGCGCGCGGCCCAACCTCGTCCAGCCGATGCTCGGCGGCGACAACAAGCCGGTCTACAACCCGCAGCCGGGCCCGCCCCCGCCGGGGTACGGCGGCTCGAACCCGCAGATCACCTCGGGCACCTCGTTCAGCGACTGGTACAACACCAAGGTCGGCGTGAACATGGAGATCACCGGCGAGTTGCAGCTGACGGAGATCCAGCCGGGCATCTGGAGCTTCGAGAGCGACGAGTTCTTCCCGCTGACGGGCCAGGGCTTCGGCAACAACGTCACCCCGAACTGGCAAGGCGAGACCTACCCCAACCACAACGGCTCCTTCACCACCGAGATCCACACCAACTTCGTCTACGAGGCCGGCCAGACCTTCAGCTTCAGCGGCGACGACGACGTGTGGGTGTTCATCGACGGCAAGCTGGCGATGGACCTCGGCGGCCTCCACCCGCCGGTCAACGGCACCATCAACCTCGACACGCTCGGCCTCACCGCCGGCGAGACCTACACGCTCGACGTGTTCCACGCCGAGCGCTGCGAGGCGGGCAGCAACTTCCGCATCGACACCTCGATCAATTGCTTCATCCCGATGTGATTCATCCGTGAATCACCGCGGCGCCCGCCGCGGCCGCTCACGCCTTGAAGGTCATGAGCGGCCGCATGCGGGCGACCACGTCGCACAGCCCCGCCTCGACCTGGCAGGCGATCACCGGCCCGATCGGCTTGTAGGCCGCGGGCGCCTCCTCGATCCGCCGCTCCTCGCGGAGCGTGATGCAGTCGACCCCGGCCAGCCCGAGGTCCTCGGTCTCGCGCCCGCGCCGGCCCATCTCGAAGCGCGAGGTGGCCCGCCCGGCCCCGTGCGACGCCGAGCCGAGCAGCTGCGGCGAGCCGCGCCCGACCAGCAGGTACGAGGCCGCGCCCATCGACCCGGGGATGATCACCGGCTGCTCGGCGCCGGCCGGGCACGCGCCTTTGCGGGTGATCCAGCGCCGCGCCGGACCCTCCACCGGGAGCGTGATGTTGTGCGGCAGGTCGTACACGAGCGGCGCGGCGACCTCGCCGAACAGCTCGCGCAGGCGCTGCCGCAGCAGCTCGGCGAGCAGCAAGCGGTTGAGGAACCCGTAGTTCGCCGCCGTCGCCTCCGCCTGCATGTAGCCGGCGACGGCCTCGGGCTGATCCGCCAGCGACAGCGAGAACAGCCCCTCCGGCGGGAACTTCTGGCCCTTGGGCCACATGCCGCGCGCCCGGTCGCGCCACAGCGCGCCGACGTGCTTGCCGACCCCGCGCGAGCCCGAGTGGATCATGATCGCCACCTGCCCCGCGCGGACGTCCCACTGCCGCGCGCGGGCCCGGTCGACGACCTCCTCGACCACCTGGATCTCGACGAAGTGGTTGCCACCGCCGATCGTCGCCAGCCCGCCGTCGCGCACCACGCCTTCGGCGGGCACCAGGTCCTCGGGCGCCCAGCGCGGGTCGCCGTCGAGCGCACCGCCCAGGTGGACGCGATCGATCTCCCGCTCGAGCTGATCGAGGTCGGCCCGCGCCAGCTGCCCGAGCGGCCTCCGGCGCACCGCCGACAGCCACCCGATCAGCCCCTCGCGGAACAGCCCCTGCATCGCCTCCGCCGTCATCGGCAGGTCTCGGCTCGAGAAGAAGTAGTCGCCCTTGAGCCGCTCGACCAGGACATCGCGCTTGGCCAGCAGCTCCTCGGCCGTCAGGTCGACCACGTGCAGGCGCATGCCGCAGTTGATGTCGGTGCCGACGGCCGCGGGGACGACGATCCCCTCGGTCTCGACGATCGAGCCGATCGCCACGCCGGCGTCGCCCGGGTGGAAATCGGGCGACGCCCGCACCGTCGTCACGCCGCCGCCCGCCGGGTGGCGGAGCGCGGCGAGCCCGGCGAGCTGGCGCAGCGCCTTGGCCTCGACCGGGAATTCGTCGGGGAGGAGCACCTCGCCCGCCGGGGCGCCTTCGACGTCCTTGAGCCGCACACGGTAGATACGACCGTCGCGCTCGACATGGAGGCCCTCGCGCGCGAGCGCGGCGAAGACCCGTTGCAAGTTCTTTGGCTGCATGACACTGGGCTCCTGCGCGCGCGTCGGCCCACGCGCGAGCATTCGCGGCGCGCCGTCTCGGCGGCGCGCGCTACGTGCCTGTGCGACCTGACCTTCGGGCCGTGTCGTGACGCACAGGTCCTATCCACCCTGGCGCAACGGACAGCCGTGCGTCAGGGCCCAGAGAATTCCGAGCAGCAGCCGCGGAACGGCGGGGAAGTTACGGGCACCTCCCGGCGAAGTCAAGCCTGGACACGCCGCGCGCCGCCGAGCCTCGCGCCCTCGCGCCCCGCTCGACGCACGCCGACCCACCTCACGCGCTCGCCCGCGCCCGAATGACATGTCCTTTCAGACATCTGAACGCCCTCGAAACGCCAACGAGGGGCCACCCAAAACATGTCCCAAAAGACATGCTCGATCGTACAGACCACGCTCACCGCGCCACCTATCCCTTCGGACACGCCATCACCAGCTCGGGCGCCGCCGGCTCGCGGCGCCACCACCCGGCCTCGCCCGGGCGGGTGAACGTGTAGCGCCAGAACTGCACCCGCACGTGCGACGGCCGGGCCAGCAGCGGCGTGACGAAGAACCCCTGCGCCCGCCCCGGCTGCTCGCACAGGTGGGCCAGCAGCCGGCGCACGTACCCGGGCGGCGCCCGCCGGGCCCGCAGCCCGTAGAACCACAGCATGAAGTCGAGCCGCGGCTGGTGCGGCGCCACGATCGGCGGCGCCCGGTCGAGCGGCCCCGGCTTGTAGCGCATGTCGTACGTCCGCCACGCCCCGGCCGCGAACCCCGCGAACTCCGGCTCGACGCGCGCGCGGGTGATCTGCGCGAACAGGTGATACGCGTTGAACACGTGCCAGGGCCCCGTGTACTGCTGCAGCGCCGCCGCCCACGCCCCTCCGCCCGCGCCGAGCTCGACCCGCGCCGTCACCAGCGACAGCCCCACGTACGCGACCCCGAAGCTGATCAAGAGCCCCGAGCGCAGCCGCGGCCACGCCGGCGCCCCGACCTCCTCGCGCGGCAGCAGCACCCGCCCCCACACCGCGCGCCCCGGCAGCCGCGCGTACATCTTCATAAGATCGGCGTCGCGCAGCAGGAACAGGTGCAGCGTCAGCGACAGCCAGACGAAGAACCCGTAGTTCGCGGTCGCCAGGTTGAGCGCCTGAAACCCCGTCAGCACGACCAGCGCGACCAGCCGCCCGCGCCGCCCGCAGAACAGCAGCACCGGCACCAGCAGCTCGGCCACCAGCGTCGCCCGGCTCTCGATCGCGTGCCACCAGCCCGGCAGGTTGTGCGAAAACCACGCCAGCGGCGTCGGCAGCGGCGCCGTCTCGTAATAATAAGACATCGCGCTGCCGTCCAGCCAGTCGCCGAGCGGCGAGCCCCATTTGGCCAGACCTGACTCGAAGTACAGCTTGAACGCCGCGAACAGCAGCAGCAGGTGCGCGGCCGGTTGCGGCCGGTCGCGCGGCAGCAGCAGCGCCAGCACCCCGCACTCGACCAGCAGGCTGTCCCACTGGAACTGGAGGAACGGCGCGCCGACGCTGACGAAGCCGAGATAGAGCAGCGTGGCGATCGCCAGCCACACGCGCGGCCACACCCCGACGAGCGCCAGCGCCCCCGCGATCACCCCGGCCGTCGCCGCCCCGCGCAGCGCCGAGTCGCCGGATCCCCACCAGAACAGCGTCGGCGTCGCCAGCCACCCGCCGGGGCGCGCCCTGGCGACGGCCTCGGCGATCGGCGCCAACCCCTCGGCGCCGAACAGCGGCTCCACCTGCGCCCGCAGCGAGGCGAACGCGATCACGAACACCAGCCCGAGCAGCGCGTGGAACAGCCGCGCCACCACCGGCCCCGAATCGGGCGACATCCAGCCGAGGCGACCGACCTGCGCGGCGCTGTTCGTCACCCGCCGACGGTACGGGCCGATGCAGCGGCTGGCAACCGCGCGGCTTGACCCGCGCCGCGCTCATGCGTCACCTTCAGCCCCATGACGCTTATCCGAACTCCCTTAGACCCCGTCCGCGCCTCCCTCTTCGCCGCCCTCGGCCTGCTCGTCGCCTGCGCCCCGGGCAAGAACACGACCGAGACCGACTCCTCGTCGCTGTCCGAGACCGCGGCCACCACCGACCCGGCGACCACCGGCACCGGCACGACGAGCCCCGCCACCGATCCCGGCACCGGCTCCGACAGCGGCGGCCCGAGCACCACGTCGCCCGCGACCACCGACGCGCCGACCTCGACCACCGGCGTCGTCCCGCAGACGTGCGAGGGCACCGTCACCGAGCTCATGCAGGCCTTCGTCGATCCGCCGACGCCCTCCGGCTTCGTCAAGTGCGACGACGGCCTCATCCACCGCCCCGAGCCGCGCGAGTGCCTGTCCCCGGTCACGCCCACCAGCTGCCCCGCCGACGCCGCGCCCGAGAGCGAGTGCCTCACCGACGCCGACTGCACCGAGAAGCCGTTCGGCTCGTGCCAGCTCAACATGCTCTTCGGCGGCATCCTCGCGCCCGGCGACACCTGCGGCTGCGTGTACGGCTGCCAGACCGACGCCGACTGCGCGAGCGGCGAGGTGTGCCGCTGCGCCGGCGACGACCTCGGCCTCTACACCGAGTGCATCCCGGCGACCTGCATCACCGACGCCGATTGCCCGGGAGAGATTTGCGGGTTCGCGGCCGACATCTGCGAGCCCGGCGTGTTCTCCTCGCACTGCACCACCTCCGAGGACGCCTGCGCCGGCGACGGCGACTGCCCCAGCCCGCCCTGCGTGTTCGAGGACAGCATTCAGTCGTGGACCTGCGCCAACGCGGCCTGCGGTCGCCCCTTCCTCGTCGACGACCAGCCCGTCACCGCCCCCGCGCGCGCGCGCGACGACTGGCGCGCCCTCGTCCGCGCCCCCGTCGCGCTGCCGCCGACGCGCGCGCGCCTGGCCGCGTACTGGCAGCAGATCGGCCTGTGCGAGCACGCCTCGGTGGCCTCGTTCGCGCGCTTCATCCTCCAGCTGCTGGCCGTCGGCGCGCCGGCCGATCTGGTCAAGGACGCGCAGCAGGCCCTCGCCGACGAGATCGAGCACGCCCGCCTGTGCTTCGCGCTGGCCAGCCTGTACGAAGGGACAGGCGTCGGCCCGGGCCCGCTGACCGCCGCCGACGCGCTCGGCGAGCTCGACCTCGACGCCGTGGTCGCGGCGGTGATCCGCGAGGCCTGCGTCGGCGAGACGCTGTCGGCGCTCGAGGCCCGCGAGGCCGCCCTGCGCGCCGAAGATCCGGCCGTGCGCCGGATCCTCGAGCAGATCGCCGCCGACGAGCAACGCCACGCCGAGCTCGGCTGGCGCGTCGTCCAGTGGGCCCTCGCGCACGCGAGCGCGGACCAGCGCGCCCGCGCGGAGGCCGTGTTCGCCGCCGCGATCGCCGGCGCCGAGGCCACGATCGCCACGCTCGAGCAGCAGCCCGGCGAGCCCGAGCTGCACGCGCACGGGGTCGTCGACGCGCCGCTGCGCGCCGCGCTGTGGCGCGAGGGCCTGCGCGAGCTCGTCCGCCCGACGCTCGACGCGCTGCGCCACGCCGCCTGAGCCGCTCCACTTCGACAAACACGGCGCCGCGAAGGACCGTCCTCCGCGGCTGCGGGTGTCGGCGCTGCCGTGGAGGACTCGATGGCCTCCGCGGATCAGGGCGAAGCAGTCGCAGGCGCGCCGCTGCAGGTCACCCTCCCACATCGCGCCCCTCTGACAGTCGGCGCCGCGCTTCGATGGGCGATGGCCGCGCGCCGGAGCCGGCCCCGCCGTGCCTCGGCCGCGAAAGTGACAGCGACCGCAACGCTTCACGACGCGCACCCGCGCCGCTCGCATTCCCACGCGCGCGCTGATTCGACCCCACGCAGTCCCACACGCCGCCCGCGACAGCGCCCCCGCGGCCGGGTTCCCGATCGCTGTCACTTTCGCCGCCGCCGACATCGCCGGTCCGCGCAAGTTCCCGGGCGAGCGCGTCGTGTGCCGCCCACACAATTTTTCATCGCCCGAGGAACCGCGACCCCGGGCCTCTGTCTGTAGCCGCGTCGACGGTGCTGCGACGGCGAGGCTGGAAGCGGCTGCGAAGCAGCCCATCCGCCGCCGCGACGGACCCCCGCGCGGCGCGACGAGCCTGCTCGTCGAGACAGTACCCAAAAAACATGTTCGATCAATCAGACAACGCTTGTATGAAAGCCAGTGACGCCATGACGACCCGCAACCATCGAATCGAAGTCAGCTCCCTCCACAACGAGACCGAGGTGCAGGACGGCGGCCGAGTCGCCGAGGTCGTGGCCATGTACAACGACACCGTCCTCGACGTGCAGCACCTGGGCCAGACCCGCGACGGTCGGCGCAGCGCGCCCAGGTGGCTCGCCGCCGGCGGCGCCCTGATGCTCGGCGGCCTGGCCCTCTTCGGCCACGACGCCGCCCAGGACTGGGACGGCCACGCCGAGGCCGTCAAGGCCGCGGCGGAGGTCAGCGCCCCCGCGCCGAAGGCCCCGGGCACCGGCCTCGGCGGCCTCGGCTTCGGCCTGGCGATGCTCGGCCTCGTCCCGTTCGGGGTCGCGGCGATGCGCATGCAGGACCGGGCCCGCACCGCCTACACCCTCGGCGAGGGCCACGACGCCGCCTTCCACGTCGCCGTCCCCGGCCGCCGCGAGCTCCCGATCGTCCAGGGCGAGCGCGACCACCACCTGCAGTTCACCGCCGACATGGCCGGTGAGGTCCGGATCGGCGACACCCACGTGACCCTCGAGGAGCTGATCCGCAACGGGCTCGCGCGCGAGGTCGAGGCCGGCGTCTACAGCTACCCGCTGGCCGCCGGCGCGAAGGCCCGGATCCGCTGGCAGGGCCTGACCTTCTTCATCCACTCGGTCGCCCCCGGCCGCGTGATCGCTCGCAAGAGCGAGATCGACAAGCCGTTCTGGTTCCACAACGGCCTGTCGGCGGCCGCGATCGGCAGCCTCATCCTGCTCACGCAGATGATCCCGAACGAGGCCGGCGCGCTGGCCCTCCAGGAGGAGCTCGGGGACAGCCGCTTCGTCGGCTACCTCGCGCAGCCGAACGAGCAGAAGGACGAGGCCGTCCCGAGCGAGGAGGAGCAGGCCGACGAGCCCGGCGGCACCGCCGGCGAGCGCCACGTCGGCGACGAGGGCAAGGCCGGCAAGAAGGAGAGCAAGCAGGTCAGCGGCCGCTACGCCATGAGGGGCCCCGCGTCCGCCGTCCCCAAGCTGGCCCGCAACTTCGACCCGAACATGGACGCGCGCACCACCGGCGTCCTCGGCCTGATGAAGGCCGACTCGGGTCACTTCATGGCCTCGCCGTTCGGCGACGCCTTCGCCGTCGGCAACGACAACGACGACGTGTGGGGCCAGCTCGTCGGCAAGGACATCGCCGAGTCGAACGGCGTCGGCGGCCTCGGCCTCGTCGGCAGCGGCCGCGCCGGCGGCGGCACCGGCGAGGGCACGGTGGGCCTGACCTCGGTCGGCCTCATCGGCCACAATCGCCCTGGCGACGGCGACGGCGGCCTCCACCGCCGCTCCGCCGGCTTCGAAGACCGCAAGACCCGCAGCCCGCAGGTCCTCGCCACCAAGGCCGAGGTCGTCGGCGGGCTCGACAAGGACCTCATCCGCCGCGTCGTGCGGGCTCACATCAACGAGGTGCGCTACTGCTACAACCAGGGGCTGGCCAAGGACGCCAACCTCAAGGGCCGCGTCGCCGTCCAGTTCACCATCGGCGGCGCCGGCAAGGTCACCTCGGCCGTCGTCGGCGAGACCGACCTCAAGGACCGCGCCGTCGGGTCCTGCATCGCCCAGGCGGTCAAGCGCTGGTCGTTCCCCAAGCCGGCCTCGGGCGGCGCCGCGATCGTGACCTACCCGTTCATCCTCCAGCCCGGCTGACCTGAAAGACAGCCTCGCCCGACCGGGCGGCGCCCCCGCGGCTCCGCCCGGTTTTTGTTTTTACTCGAGCGGCTCGGCGAGCCCCGCCTCCGGGTCGCGGCGCAATTTCAAAATTTTCTCGATGCGCTCGAACAGGTCGATGCGGTCGACCAGATCGTGAAGATAGTCGAGCTTGTCGGTCTCGATCGTCACCGTCTCCGACAGGTCGTAGCGCGAGAACCACGCGTCGTAGAGCTCCTGCAGCCGCCGCAGGTAGGCCGTCGGGATCGCCTGCTCCTCCGGCCGCCCGCGCAGCGCGATCCGCTTGCGCAGCGTCCGCATCGAACACTTCAAATAGATCATCAGGTCCGGCGGCGGCAGCTGCTGCACGATCGCCTCGTACAGCTCGCGGTAGGTCTGATAGTCGCGCCGCGTCATCTGCTTGCGGCGGTACAGGTTCTCCGCGAAGATCTCGGCGTCCTCGTAGATCGTGCGGTCGCCGATCACCGGCTGCGTCGCCCGGATGAGCTCCTGGTGGATGCGGAATTTCTTGGCGAGGAAGAACACCTGCGAGTGGAACGCCCACCGCGGCATGTCCGAGTAGAAGTCGACCAGGTACGGGTTCTGCTCGTTCGGCTCGAAGTGCGGCGTGAGGCGGAACTGCCGCGCGAGGAACGTGACGAGCGTCGACTTGCCGACGCCGATGTTGCCGGCGACGGCGACGAACCTGCGGGGGCGGGCAGCGTTCACCCAAGCCGGGTACCGCGATCGCGTATCCGTGTCGAGTGCGCGAACCCGCGCGATCGCGCCTGCGGAGCGACTGCGCCGCCGCGGCCGCTCGCGCCGCCGCGATCGACTTCCTCGCCGCCGCAGATCTGCCGCGACCACGCCGCGAACCTCGCGAGCAGCGCCGTCTTCGATCGCCGCGAGGTCCGCTCGAGCCCGGCTCGCCGGTCGTCCCTCGCGGATCGCCGACGCGATCGACCTCGCGGCGAGCATCGCCGTCTGCGTCGCCGCCCGATCGACACGAGGTCGGCCAGCACCAGCCGGCGGATCCACCTGGGCTCGCCGGACGGCGCTTCACAGCTCAAGGTCCGCGAGTGCTCACCGGGCCGGACCCGGACGACCGGCGGCCGGCACGCGACGCGCCTCGGCGGCGGCTCTTCGCCCGTCGGCGCGCCGGACTCGTTTGTTTTCTCGTATCATCCGCGACCACATGCCCGCTGTCGACGACCCTGCCGCGCGCCCGACCGGGCCCGAGCCACCTGGGTCGTCCGCGCCGGAGCGGCCCGTGCGGCTCGTCCTCGCCGCGCTGCTGCTCGTCGCGTTCCACCTGGCGTGGTTCGCCTACTTCGTCCCGCTCGAAGTCTGGTGGACCGACACCCCGATCGCCGGCGTCGACTTCGAGACCCATGTCGGTCAGACCTGGCGCTTCATCGAGGCCATGGACGGCTGGGGTCACGGCTGGATGTACGACCCCCGCCTGCTCGCCGGTTACCTGCACGGCGTCATCTTCGACGCCGACAACAAGGGCTGGGAGGTCTGGACCTGGCTCTTGAGTCATCTCGGCGTCCCGGCCGGGCTCGCCTTCAACCTGTTCGCCGCGGCCGCGCACCTCGGCGTGCTCCCGGTCGTCTACGCCTCGGCGCGGCTGTTCGACCTGTCGCGCCGCGCCGCCCTGTGGGCCGCCGCGCTCGCCTCGGCGCTGTGGTTCTTCGACTCGTTCTCGCACTGGTGCTGGTGGATCGGCATGGTCGCCTACGCGCTCTGCGGCTACCTCTCGCTGCTGCCGCTGGCGCTCTTTTACCGCTGGACCCGCCAGCGCAAGCCGTGGCAGGGCGTCGCCGCCGGCCTCGCCCTCGGCGCCGCCCACCTCGTCCACCCCTACACCTTCGTCGTCCTGGTCGCGCCGATGCTCGTGCTGTACCTCCGCGAGCTGCGACGTCTCGGCGCGCGCGGGCACTTCGCCGTCCTGGCGATGGTCGTCTTCACCCTGGTGCTCAACACCTGGTGGCTCGCGACCGCGGTCCGCTTCTGGCACTACATCCTCGACTCCGGCTTCTTCGGCCAGTCGGGCCCGGAGTGGCTGCTCGCCGACTACTTCGGCCTCGTCCTCGACACCGCCACCTCGGGCCTCCTCGGCACGCGCACCGGCTTCCGCTTCCTCGTCCTCGGCGCCGCGCTGGTCGGCCTGTGGCGCTGGCGACGGGCTCGCGACCCACGGACCTTGCCGCTCGCCGTCGCCGTGGTGGCGATGCTCCTGCTCGCCTACGCGGCCGGCTACATCTGGCTCTTCAGACAGATCCAGCCCTACCGCCACGTCCTCCCGCTCGCCTTCCTCGCCGTCATCCCGGCCGCCGCCGCGCTCGAGTCGGTCCGCCTGCGCGAGCTGTGGCGCTCGCTCGGCCCGCCCGCCCGCGTGCTGCTCGTCGCCCTCGCCTTGCCGGCCGGGCAGATGCTGGTGCGCGACGTCCTCTACTTCACCCCCGCGCACCTGCCCGAGGTCGCCCCGTTGTACAGCGGCGAGAAGGTCCTGCTGGCCGCCAGCGGCTACCCGCCGCACCCGGACTATCGCCTGTTCCCCGCGCGGCCCGAGCACGGCGAGGTGTCGAAGTGGGTCCGCGAGGTCGACGACGGCCAGAGCCGCTTCCTGGTCGAAGAGCCAGCCGTGGGCGAGCGGCTGCACTGGCAGACCGACGCCCAGATCATCGGCGGCTTCCGCTTCCGCAACCTCGAGCACAGCATGGCCAACCTCTACCGGCGCCACAAGTTCGGGGTCGCCGGCGACGACCAGCTGCGCACCTACTTCGAGACCTACGCCGTGCGCTGGGTGATCGTCACCAGCAACGCGACCTGGTGGAACACCAAGCCCGACCTGCTGGTCCCGGCCGGCAAGGTCGGCCACCACCGGATCTTCCGCACCACGATCGAGCCGCACCTGATCCAGCAAGGGGGCGGCGAGGTGGTCGCCGCGCCCAACCGGATCAGCGTCACCGGCAGCGACCCGAACATCGACCTGGTGCTGCGCTTTCACTGGATGGAGTACCTGGTCTGTGAGCCAGGTTGCGAGATCCGCCGCGAGAAGATCGACGACCTCGACCACGTAGGCTTCATCCGCGTGCCCGCGCCGCACCCGGCGGACCTCGAGATCGTCAACGACTACGGCGAGGCCGGGCGATGATCGCGGCGCTGCGGATCCTCTTCAACGTCGCGATCTATCGCCTGCAGCGGCTCGAGATGGCCAACATGGGCGGCGCGCTGCTCATCATGCTCGCGCTGCGGCTGTCGCCGGCCGACGTCGCGGTGCGGCTCGGCTTCGCCTTCCTGCTCAACCTGCTCGTCTACCTCAACAACGACTTCCTCGACCTGCCGACCGACCTGCGCTCGCCCGAGCGCGACGACGCCAACACCCGCTACCTCCGCGACCACCGCGGCGCGGCCGTCGGGGCCCAGCTCGGCCTCGTCTCGCTGCTGCTCGTCGTCGCCGGCGCGTGGGACCTCGGCCTGCTGGTCCCGCTGGTCGTCGGCGGCGGCGTGTGCTGGCTCTACTCGGCGCGGCTCAAGCACGTCGCCGGGGCCGACATCGCCGCGATGATGGTGTGGGGCGCGGCCATGCTGACCGTCGCGTTCCCGCCGACGCACGTGCTCGGGTGGGTGCTGGCCGGCCTGCTCGCGCTCGACTCGGCGGTGTTCGAGACGATCCAGGTCATCCGCGACCACGACGCCGACCGCGACGCCGGCGTGCGCACGACCGCCGTCGCCCTCGGGGTGCCGCGCACCCTCGCGCTCGCCCGCGGCCTCCTGGTCCTCGGCGCTGCCGCCGCAGCCCTGGCGATCCACCCGCTCGTCGCCGTCCCGCCGATGATCGGCGTCACCCTGCCGCTCGGCCGTCCGGCGCGCTATTGGAACCAGATCCGCGTCCTGCTCGGGCTCGCTTTCCTGTTCGCCGCGGGGTGGGTCTACCTCCACGGCGCCACCGCCGGATGGCTCGTAAGCTGCGCTGCGGGCGGCTGTACGGCCTCACCTGGTCTTTCGCTCCTGTCGCAATAGGCAGGCGCAGATCGGCCGCCGTCCGCCGACATCCTGCGCCCTCGTGCTCTATTTTACGACATATTACGTGTAAAATACCCTGAAGGTTTTTCGTTGAACTGGACGCCCTCGTCCCATATGCTGAACAGCGCTTCAGTCTAGCGAAGTTTTCGGAGCGGCCGCACATGTCCCAAGAAGCACGTTATGACACCCACTTCTCGAGCCCGGCGGACGTCGAGGAGTTCGTCGCGGTCCTCGAGCGGTTCGAGCGCGGCGAGATCTCGTCGGAGGACTTTCGCACCTTCCGCCTGAAGCGCGGGGTGTACGGGCAGCGGCAGATGGACGTGAACATGCTGCGGGTCAAGTTCCCCGGCGGCATCATGAGCGCGGCCCAGCTGCGCACCGCGGCCGGGGTGGCCCGCGAGTACACGCAGTACCACAAGGGCCACATCACCACCCGGCAGAACATCCAGTTCCACTTCGTCAAGCTGGCCGACATGCCGGCGGTGATGGCCCGCTTCGACACTACCGGCGCGACCACCCGCGAGGCCTGCGGCAACACCGTCCGCAACGTCACCGGCTGCCCCTACGCCGGCGTCAGCGGCACCGAGGCCTTCGACATCACCCCGTACATGCACGCGCTCGTGCGCATGTGCCTGCGCGAGGAGTGGGCCAACAACCTGCCGCGCAAGTTCAAGATGGCCTTCGAGGGCTGCACCCACGAGGACCACGCGCAGACGGCGATCAACGACGTCGGCTTCCGTGCCAAGATCAAGGACGGCGTGCGCGGCTTCGAGGTGTTCGTCGCCGGCGGCCTGTCGACCACCCCGCGGCCGGCGTATCGCCTGCACGACTTCATCCCGGCCGACGAGGTGCTGGCGCGCACCGAGGCGATCATCCGCCTGTTCGACAAGCACGGCAACCGCAAGAACCGCGCCCGCGCCCGCCTCAAGTACGTCATGAAGACGCTCGGCGAGGAGGGCTTCGTCGCGGCGTACGAGGAGGAGGTGGCCAAGATCGTCGCCGCCGGCACGCTGCAGCGGCCGATCGAGCTGCCGCCCGAGGAGACCGCGCCGGCGTGGAACGACCGCGCGCTGGCCGGCCCGCGCGCCGGCGACGACGACCCGCAGTACAAGGAGTGGCTGCGCACCGTCGACCCGCAGAAGCAGCCGGGCTTCGCCGCGGTGACGATCAAGCTCGACCGCGGCGACATCTCGGCCGACCAGTTCGACCAGCTCGCCGAGCTCGCCGAGACCTTCACCGACGGCACCCTGCGGGCCGGCAACCGCCAGAACCTCATCGTCCGGTGGGTCCGCACCGAGTACCTGCCGCACCTGTTCGCCACGCTGCAGCAGATCGGCCTCGCCGACCTCGGCTCCAACACGATCCACGACGTCGTCAGCTGCCCCGGCGCCGACAGCTGCAACCTCGCGGTCACGCACAGCATGAGCCTGGCCAAGCACCTCACCCGCTTCCTCAAGAACGCGGGCAAGTCGGCCGACAGCGTCGAGCTCGCGCGCTCCGCCGACATCAAGATCTCCGGCTGCCCCAACTCGTGCGGTCAGCACCACGTCGCCGCGATCGGCTTCCACGGCACCGTGCGCCACGTCGGCGACGGCAAGCAGGTCCCCGAGTACCAGCTCCACCTCGGCGGCGGCTTCGACGCCGACGGCGTCCAGTTCGGCCGGCACATCGTCAAGATCCCCGCCCGCCGCGCCGGCGAGGCCCTCCTGCGCCTGCTCGACCTCTACCGCGACGAGCGCGAGGACGGCGAGGACGCGCGCGCCTTCTTCCGCCGCGTCACCAAGGAGGACGTCGTCGAGGCCCTCGGCGACGCCCTGCTCGACAGCCAGTTCACCAACCTGCGTGAGGACGACGTGTTCGACCTCGGCCAGGAGCGCACCTTCGACGTGGCCATCGGCCGCGGCGAATGTGCCGCCTGATCTTCTTCTAAGAAGACCCCCCGAGCCGACCGACCAGGACGCGACAGGCCCGACGGCCTGTCGCTTTCTTCATGTCCTTTGCGACACACGAGGGCAGCGAGCGGACTGTCCGCCGCGGCTGACGCTTCAATTCATGTCCCGAGGGACATCTTTGGCGTGTCGACCGCGCTCGCCCCGCGGTTCAAGAATCACTCCTCCGACAGCGGCGGTTCGACCTGCACCGGCGCCGAGACCGGCTCGATCGGCGGCGGCGCGGTCCAGCCGAACAGCTCGCGCTGCGGCGGGTACTCGCGCGGCGCTCGGCGCTGCAGCTCGCTGCCGCAGAACTCCACCGAAGGATCGGTGTAGGCGAACGCGGCCGCGCGCTCCCAGCAGAACTCGAGCGCCTGCGTCGCCGCGGCCTCGACGGGCGTCGTGTAGTCGCGCAGCGCCCCGCAGTAGGCCTTGATCGCCTCCTCGGAGCCGAGGCCGTCGGGCACCTCCGCCGCCAGCAGCGTGTCGACCTGCGCCTGCACGAGGACGGCGACCCGGGCCGCCGCCGCGAACGCGCCGCGCGGGCTGGCCTTGCGCGCGGCGATCTTCTCGTAGCGGCGGGTCACGTCGTTGGATTGCTCGCGGATCTTCGTCCAGTAGTCGAGGAAGCGCCGCTGCGAGTCCTCGCTCTTGCGCTTCTGCTCGGCGTACTTCTTGCGGTCGCTCGCCTTCGCCGAGTACTGCAGGTAGTCCTCGACGCGGAAGTTCAGGTCGGTCGGGGGCCGCACGGCCAGCGCCGCCTCGAGCTCGCGGTCGGCGACGATCAGGTCGGCCTGGTCGAGCGCCTCCTGGACCTTCATCTGCAGCCACGGGTCTTCGACCGGCGGCAGCGCTTGGCCGAGCTCGAGCACCTGCCGCAGGCGCCGCTGCGCGGACTCGGCGAGCTGGCGATCGCGCGGGTACACCGTCACGACCTGCGCCGCCGGCCCCGCGCACGTCACCGTCGGCGGCTTGCCGCGCTGCGGCGCGTCGATCGCCGCCGGCTTCGACGTCAAACACAGGTCGATCGGCCCGCCCTTCTGCTTGCAGGCGCGCCGCCACTCGATCGCCGCCACGGTCACCTCGGCGACGATCCGCCGCGCCGGCCCGCCCTTGCTGCCGTGGCGCTGCAGGTACTCGAGCGCGTGCTTCTGCCGCGCCTGGTCGTCGGGCAAGGTCTTCGGGAGCAGGTCGACCCGGGCCCAGTGGACGATCGCGCTGCGCTGTGGGTCCTTCGTCGCGTAGTACTTCTCGACCTTGTCGAACAGCGCCAGCGCCCGCGGGTCCTGGCCGAGCTGCGCGCGCAGGATGCCCGCCTCCTGCAGCAGCTCGCTCGCCTCCGCCGCGTCGGGGTAGCGCTCGGCGAACCGCTCCATCGCCGCCGCCGCCCGCTCGAACGACAGCGTCGCCCGCAGGTGGCGCACCAGGGCCAGCAGCGCCACGCGAGCCGCCGGCAGCGTCGGGAACGTCGCGACCAGCCGCTCGCGCGTCGCCACCATCGCGTCGTACTGGCCGGCGGCCTCGTGACAGCGCGCCGCGTACTCGAGCGCCTCGGCGGCCCGCTCGTGCCGGTCGCCGAGCCGCTGCGCCAGCTGCTCGAGCTGCTCGGCGCATGCCCGTCCTTGCGCCGGATCGCCGGCCTGCGCGACCGCCACCCCGTCGGCGAGGATCTGCGCGTCCTCCGGCGTCATCGGCGAGCCGGGGGCCATCGCCGCCAGCGCCCCGACGAGCACGCCGAGGCAACGCAACCATGCGAGGGGACGCCGCGTCATCGTCCTCGACGCCGACGGACCAGCAGCAGAAGGCCGGCGAGCAGCCACGAGCTGTCCCGAAGGTCAGGCTGTCCCGAAGTGCAGGCGCATCCGCGCTCGGCCAGCTCGCCCCCGTCAGCCCCCGCGCTCGCGTCGTCGCCGCTGTCGTCCTCGCTGTCCTCGCCGGTCGGGTCGATCGGCCCCGGCGGGACCGGCTGCGGCTGCGGTTGCGGCTGCGGCTCGGGCTCGGGCCCGGGCCCGGGCTCGGGCGGCGGCGGCTCGGGCGGCGGCGGCTCGGGCGGCGGCGGCTCGGGCGGCGGCGGCTCGGGCTCAGGCTCCGGTTCGGGTTCAGGCTCGGGCTCGGGCTCCGGCCCCGGGAACGGCCCCTGGCTGAACGGCTCGCCGCACGTCGCGCTCCAGCCCCCGCTCTGCGCGGTCGAGCAGCCGTCGCCCCACGTGCTCTGCGGGTCCAGCAGGTCGCCGGGGAAGCCGCCGCAGGCGGCCGTGGGCGCCCAGTTGCCGGCGGCGTCGAAGCACGGCGACAGGTCGACGCCCGCGGCCTGCTCGAGCCACTGCATGTGCGGCCAGAACATCTCGTACACCGTGCCGAACCCACAGACCTCCTCGCCGGGGTTCGGGGATTGTTCCCCGAGGTGCAGCGTCGAGGCCGCGCCCAGCAGGCGCCAGGTGCCGTCGGGCATGCGTAGATACGCCGGCCCGCCGGAGTCGCCGAAGCACGCGCCGTGGTCGGGGCCGACCATGATGATGTCGTTGTCGGCGAGCGAGACCTCGATGACGGTCTGCGTGGTGAAGCGCTTCTGGCCGCCGCCGGTGGGGATCGGGTTGCCCTCCGGATCGAGCACCGCGCTGGTCGCCCCGAAGCCGGCGATCGTGACCTGCGAGTTCAGCAGCAGATCGGTCTCGCAGCCCATGACGAGCGGCACCGTCGGCACCTCGGGGACCGGCTGCGCGAGCTTGCAGAACGCGAGGTCGTGGACCAGCCCGCCCGGATCCCACTGCGGATGCGTGGCGCACTCCGTCACCGGCACCTTGCGCACCGGCGCGGCGACGTCCTCGCCGAACATCACGCTGCCCGGCACGGCCCACGACAGGAGCGGGTCCATGCAGTGCGCCGCGAACACGACGACGCTCGGATGCACCAGAGATCCGGTGCAGAAGAACCCGTCGGTGTCGGCGTCGAGCATCGCCACCGCGCTCGGGAAGTCGCACTCGCTCGCCGCGTCGCCGCCGAAGATCGGCTGCGGCGGCGGCGTCGCGTCCGCCAACTCGCCGGCGATCGCCGGGCCCGAGACCAGAGCCACGAGCCCGCAGACCGCCGCTGCCCCGAGTGTACGCATGGGCCCAGGCTCCCATCCTCGCCGGCCGCGTGCAAGCGTGAACCGGGTATCATCGCGCGCGTGTACGCCCCCCTCCTCGCGCTCGGACTCGCGGCCGCAGCCCCCGAGTCGCTCACGAGCGCGACCTCGTCACCTCCGTCCACGCCCGCGATCTCGTCACCCCTCGCAGTGACCGAACCCGCGAGCCCGTCACCCGCCCCCCGGACCGCGACCGCGACCTCGTCCTCAACTTCGTCGCCCGCCGCGGTCACTCCATGCACGGCCGCGATCTCGTCAGTCGCGACCGCTTCCCCTCGCGCACTCACGACTCCCGCGACCGCGTCCCCCACCACCGTCGTCGAGCCCGCGACCTCTTCACCGCTGTCCGCGCCCGCGACCTCTTCACCCACCACAACCATCGAGCCCGCGACCTCGGCACCCACCACAACCACCGAGCCCGCGATCTCTTCACCTCCATCCGCGACCCCGTCCCCCACCACAACCACCGAGCCCGCGACCTCTTCACCTCCATCCGCGACCCCGTCCCCCGCCGCAGTCACCGAGCCCGCGTCCACCACCTCGGCAACCTTCGATTCCATCGAACCTCGGCCCGCGACCTCGCCGTCCCCCGACTCGCCGCCGCCCCCCACGACCACCGCCCCGCCGCCGCCTGCTCCCGCACGTCCGCGCTGGTGGGGTCCCGACCCGCGGCCCAAGGTCAGCGGCTACGGCGGCCCCGCCCTGCGCCTGTCCGGCCTCAACGGCGCCTTCGCGGCCTTCGTCGGCCTCGAGGGCGGCATCAACATCCTGCAGCGGCTCACCCTCGGCGCCTCGCTGCAATGGCTGCTCAACCCGGTCGACGCCGGCCCGTTCGCCCGCGGCGCTGCGACGCGGATCAACATGAACTACGGCGGCCTCGTGGTCGACGTCGCCTACGTCCGCGGCAAGCGGGTCGCGGGCACCCTCGGCGGCCTGCTCGGCGGCGGCGGCGGCTGCGTGCAGAACCCCGAGAACGGCCGCTGCGCCGACAAGACCGCCTTCTTCGTCGGCGAGCCGCGAGCCGGCCTCCGCGTCGTCCTCGCGCCGATCGTCCGCCTCCACCTCGCGCTCGGTTACCGCCTCGTCGCCGCCCGCACCTGGACGGGCCCCGCCAACCTCGGCGGACCGGTGGGCACGGTGATGCTCGAGTTCGGATGGTTCTGAGAACATGCCCTTCAAGACATGTTCTTAAAACCATGAACGACCGCCGGCGCGACCGGCGGCCGCTCGTCCGGGTCGCCCGCCTGCGCGGGCACGTCGGTCAGTCAAGCGCTCGGCTGGCTGGCGTACAGCGCCCGCGCGGCGGCCCGCTGCACCTCGCCGCCGACGGACCGCGGCAGGGCGCCCACCGGCACCTGGACCAGCGCGGCGACGCGGAGCCCGAGGGCGGTCTGGATCCGCCGGCGCAGCGTGGCGGCCATCGTGTTCAACACCGCCCGGTCGACCGGCCGACCCTCCGCCACGACGACCAGCTCGTCGCTGAGCTTGCCCGGTCGCGCCAGCGCGACCACCCTGCCGGCGCAGATCCCCGGCACCCGCGCCGCCTCGCGCTCGATCGGCTGCGGATCGTAGCTGCACCCCTGCACCACGATCGCGTCGTCGACCGAGCCGGGCGCGACCGCGGCGAGCTCGCCCCGCGGAGCTCGGGCGAGCTCGTCGTCGGCGAGAGAACACGTCGCATTGGACATGTCCTTCACGACATATTGAAGCGGCTCGCCGAGCTTCGTCCGCCGATCGATCGCCTCCTGTCCTGCTCGCTCGGCCCTGTTCGTCGACCCGTCACGCAGCCCGCCCTGTCGGCCGAGCATCGCTTCGGGCGCGCGCGTCGCCCGATCTCCCGGCACGTCGATCCCTCGCTGCTCGCTGGGCCCATCGACCACCGCCGCGGCCGCGCTCGCCGAGCCGTCGCGTTGCACGTCCTGGCCGCGACGCCCGCTCGATCGAGCGAGCATCGCCGCGGCCGAGCTCGTGGCGCTGTCGGGCAGCACGCCCTGACCGCGCTGCCCGCTTGATCGGCCGACCCCGTCCGTCGACCCACCGAGCACCGCGTCCTGTCCGCGCGGCCCGCTGGACCGTCCGAGCGCCGCCGGTTCGCTCGCGCTCGACGAAGCCCTGCTCGCCACGTCCTGTTCGCTCCGTTCCATCCGCGCCTCCTGAATCGAACCTTGCGCCGGAGCACCGGCCGCGACCGCCCGCACGGCGGCCACCTTCTCGCCGTCGATCCCCGCGACCTGCACGCGCGACGGCTTCACGCGCCCCTCGACCTGGGCCAGCGTCGCCGGCTCGGCGATGGCGACCGTCACCGCGAGCTCCTCGACCAGCCGCAGCCAGCGGGGCGCATCGAGCGGAGCGAGGCGAGCGATCGCAAACGGCACCCGGCGGCGCAGCGGCGCCAGCACGCCCGCGATCAGGCACCGGTCGAGACCGGCGCAGGCGAGCACCTTGTCGCCCGCCTCGGCCGACCGCGTCTCCGCGAGCGCCGCGTCGGCGGCGGCGACCAGCGACGCGTGCGTGTAGCGGGTCGCTTGCCACGTCCCCGCGCGGTCCATCGTGCAGACGAGGAGCGCCAGGTCGTCTCCTTTAAAATTCGCCGCGTTGGCCAGGAACACCGGGCCCAGCGGGTGCTCGCCGAGGTCGTCGATCATCTGCTCGCGCAGCTCGCCGAGCGGCGGCACCGCCCCGGACGTCGACGGCCGGATCAGCCGCTGCGCCTCGCTCGCGCGCACGATCTGCATCGCCGTCGCGCGCCACACCTCCACCGCGCGGCTGGACGGATCGGGCAGCACCACCGGCACCACGCCCGCGCGCAGCGCCCCGAGTGTCGCCACGACCATGTACTCCGGGTCAGGTGCCGCGATCGCCACCCGCTCGCCGCGCCGGACCCCGCGCGACACCAGCCGGGCCGCGAAGCCCTCGACCGCCACCATCAGCTCGCCGAAGCTGCGCGTCCGCGTCGCGCCGTCGTCACCGACGGTCACGAGCCCGGGGAGAGGACAGCCGCGGAGCGCCACCAGCGAATGGACCAGGGTCGACACGCCCCACTTTAGCGGCATGAGGGGCCGACTTGGATGACGAGGTCGCGCAGGCAAAGCGGCGATCGACATGGAGCCGCGCCGGCTCGGTCTCCCGACGAAGAACTGCGCGCTCCGCCCGTCACGCTGATCGTTTGAGGTCCGTGCTGCTGTTGACGCAGGCGCCGGACCCGCCGCCCGACGACGGCGACGACGTCGTCGCCTCGACCCGCGCCGCCGTGGCCGCGGACTTTACCCCCCTGCACCCGCCCGACGCCGACCACCGCGGCGACCTGCTGGGCCCCGATCGCCGCGCTGGCGACGCGCCGCGTCCGCGAGCCTGCCGTGTGAATCGGCACCATCCCCGAACCTGCCACCTATCGCGCCGTGTATGCCGCCCTGCGTGACCGCGGCGTCGACCTCGTCAACGATCCCGACCGACACCTGCAGGGAATGGAGTTCGACCGCGCCTCCCCGCGGCTCGAGGGCCTCACGCCGACCAGCGTCGTCGTCACCGATCTCGCTGACGTCGAGTCCGCGGCCCCGGTCGTCGGCCTGCCGGCGTTCGTCAAGGGCGCCGTCCTCTCGCGCAAGCACCTCGGCTGGCGTCACTGCGTCGCTACGACGATCCCCGAGCTGCGCGAACGCGTGGCCGCCGTGCTGCGCAGCCCGTTTCACTCGCGCGGCCGGGCCATCGTGCGGACCCTCGCCCCGCTCCGTCATCACCGCGTCGCCGCCACCGACGTGCCGATCGCCCGCGAGTACCGCGTCTTCCTCCACCGCGGTGAACCGCTGGCTCACGGCTACTACTGGCCGTACTTCCACGACTTCGTGGCCCTGTCGCCGGCAGAGGAGGCCGAGGTCCTGGCCCTGGCCCGCCGCGCCGCCGCCCGCCTCGACGCCCCGCTGCTGTCCCTCGACATCGCCCAGCTCGAGTCCGGCGCGTGGATCGTCATCGAACCCGGCGTTTCGCAATTCTCCGGCCTGAGCTTCATCGCCCCGCGCCCGCTGTGGCGCCGCCTCGCCGAGCGACTGGCCCTCGCGCCAGGTTCTTAACCAAGGGTCGGCTCAGCCCGCTGCTCGGCTGCTCATGAAGTTTGCAGGCGAAAAAATTTTCGCCCACTCTCTCGCCGCGAGTAGCCGAATTTTTGCGCCGCCCCGCTGAATAGATCTGTCTTTCAACCCATGTCTAGACCGACAGGTCTTTCGGGCCAGCATCATCCCCGAGATAAAACGTCCCCGACTTGACCAGCACCGCGCGACCGGTGAGAAGCACTCGCTCGCCCGCGAGTTCGCACCTCAACTCTCCCCCGCGCCGGGACACCTGGCGGGCGCGAAGCGTCGACTTCCCGAGGCGGGCGCCCCACAGCGGGGCCAGTGTGCAGTGGGCCGAGCCGGTCACCGGGTCTTCGGGGATCCCCTGCGCCGGGGCGAAGAAGCGCGACACGAAGTCGACATCCGCGTCGGGTTCGCCGCCCGGCGCCGTGGCGCTCACCGCGAATACACCGGGCAGCCGGCTCAGCGCCGTCAGGTCGGGCTGCAGCGCGCGGACCTCCGCCGCCTGATGGAACACCGCGACCAGGTCGCGCGCGACCAGCACCTCCGCGGGTCGCCGGCCGAGCGCCGCGACCAGCGCCTCGGACATGTCCCCGGGGACAGGCGGGCGCGACGGCAGGTCGAGCGTGAAGTCGTCGCCCTCGCGGGCGACCTCGAGCGGCCCGGACAGGGTCCAGAAGCGCAGGCGGCTCGGCGCGCCGGCGCGCAGGCGCGAGTGGACGAACGCGGCGGCGAGGGTGGCATGTCCGCAGAGATCGACCTCGACCTCCGGGGTGAACCAGCGCAGGTCGAAGTCGTCCGTGCCGGGGCGCGGCACGTAGAAGGCGGTCTCGGGCAGCGCGTTCTCGGCCGCGATCTGCTGCATCGTCGCGTCGGGCAGCCACGCCCGCAGAGGGCACACCGCGGCCGGATTGCCGGCGAAGCGGCGGTCGGTGAAGGCATCGACGTGGAAGCAGGCGATCTCGGTCACGCGGGGCAATCTACCCGAGCGCCGGCGGACCGTCATACTGAGGTCGTGGACTCCCGTTCGCCCATGCGGATCGCCGTCGAGTCGCTCGCCGAGGCCCGCGTCGCCGCCGGCAACGGCGACCTCGCGCGCGCCCTCGACCTCGTCGAGGACGGCCTCGCGGCTCTCGGGCCGCACTACCAGCGCTCCGGCCTGATCGACGACTCGGGCCTCAAGCTCACCCTCGCGGCCGCGCGCCGGCGCCAGGGCGACGCCGCCGGCGCGTTCGCGGCGATGGAGCGCGTCCTGGAGGATCGGATCGCCGCGTACGAAGGGCGCAGCGGGGACGCCTCCTGATCGCCGCGCCGCCGCGGATGTGCTCTCATCGCCGCATGTCCGCCGACTCGTCGCCGCCCGGGAAGCGCTCGCGCCTGTCCATCGCGTCCGCCGTGCTCGCGGTGATCCCCCTGCTCGCGCTCGGCCTGCGGCTCCTCGTCGACCCCTTCGTCCGCGGCACCGGCCTCGCCGCCGACATCGCCTCGTCGCTGCTCGAGCTCAGCCTCCTGTGCGTGCCGCTCGCGCTGCCCATGGGGCTGGCCGCGAGCTGGCGCCACAGGAGCGGCCCGACCCGCCCGGGCGTGGCCCTCGCGCTGCTCGGCACGCTGCTCTCGGGCGCCGAGCTGCTGCTGCTGATCTTCATCGCCAACGCGCAGTTCTGACGGGACCGCATGCACGGCTGAACCTGTCTCTCCGGACAGTGCTCGCCTGGCGCGCCGCGGAGCGCTCGCGTCGACCTCGTCCGACGCGCGCCTCTCGGCGCGCGTCGAACATCCGCGCCGCCGCGGAAGCGCTCTCATCACCGCCTCGGCTTCGTCCGGCGGACCTCTCCCCTTCGGCGCCGCCGCCCGCCGGCACGATTCAGCGAGCAAAAAATCTCAGCGCGCCTCGAAGCACTCGCGCCCGGCGGCGCAGCGCTCGGGCACGCTGAGGTCGCCGTCCGGCCCCGTCACGAACTGCGTGCGCAGGCAGTGATAATGACTCGAGCGGCTGGTGCTGAACGCGTCGGGTGTGTCGCGCCCGTACACGTGCATCGCTTTCGTCCGCAGGTGGCGGCAGACCGGTTGCTCGGGGTCGACGACGCGCAGAAAAGTCGGCATGGCGGGCTCGCTTTCTCTCACTCCGGGAGCGGCACGCCGGCGACGCGGTGCAGCACCTCGCGGAGCAGCCCCTGGGCCAGCGGGATCTTGTAGGCGTTGTCGCGCAGCGGCTTCGCCCCGGCGAGGGCGGCCTTGGCCGCCTCGGCGAACAGCGCCTCGCTCGGCGGCTTGCCCTCGAGCACGGCCTCGGCCTCGCGGCTGCGCCAGGGGATCGGCGCCACGTGGCCGAGGACCACGCGGACGTCGGTCATCACACCTGACTGGAGGGACAGCTTCACGGCGGCCTCGGCGAGCGGCCAGTCGTGCGACTGCTTCTCCTTGACCGCCGCGTAGCCGGATCGCTGCTCCGCCGCCGGCTTCGGCAGGATCGCCCGCACCAGCACCTCGCCCGGCTGTAGCGCGTGCTCGCGCTTCGCGTCCTGCTTCGGCGTCACGAACAGCTCGGCGATCGGCAGCGTGCGCGGCTCGGGCCCGCGGATCTCCACCTGCGCGTCGAGGGCCGTCAGCGCGCACGCCAGCGTCGACGGATGGACGATGAAGCTCGGTCCGCCGCCGAGGATCGCGTGGAACTTGTTCTCGCCGCCGACCGCGAGGCACGCCGTGCCGCCCTTCTTCAAACACACCAGGTCGGCGTGGCGGAAGTACCAGCAGCGCGGCCGCTGCAGCAGGTTGCCGCCGAGCGTCGCGGCGTTGCGGATCGTCGGCGTCGCCGCCGAGCCGGCCGCCTGGCGCAGCGCCGCGTGGGCCTCGCCGAAGCCCTCGTGGGCCGCCAGCTGCGCCAAGGTCACCAGCGCGCCGATCTGCACGCCCTCGCCCTCGGGCCCGAGCGCGCGCATCGTCGCCTCGGCGTCGCCCAGCCAGCGCAGCTCGATCAGTCGGGCCGGCGCCTCGAGCCCCTCCTTCATGCGGTCGATGAGGTCGATCCCGCCCGCCCGCAGCGCGCTGTCCTGCGAGCTCGCGCGCGCCAGCTCGGCGGCCTCGGCCAGGGTCTTGGGGCGGCTCAGCACGAACGGTTGCATGGTCTTTCCGTCATGGTCGAGAAAACATGTCCCGAAGGTAACCTCGGAAGCGAGCCCGGTCAGCCGGCCCCGCGGGTCGGCACCGCGCCGAGCGCCGCGAGCACGCGGTCGGGGGTGAGCGGGAGGTCGCGGACGGCCACGCCGAGCGCGTCGTGGACGGCGCAGGCGATCGCCGCCGCGGTGGGGATCGTCGCCGGCTCGCCGATGCCGATCGCCCCGGTGTTGTTGGCGCCGGTGTCGACCGGCGTGAACACGACGTCGATCGCGCGCGGCACGTCGCGCGCGCCGGCGATCTTGTAGCTCTCGAGGTTGGGGTTCAGCATCACCCCGCGCACGCGGTCCATCACCCGCTGCTCGGTCAGCGCGTAGCTGGTGCCGAGGATCACCCCGCCCTGCACCTGCGAGCGGGCCGTCAGCGGGTTCATCACCCTGCCGCAGTCGTGGATCGCCAGCACCCGCTCGACCGCGACCACCCCGGTCCAGGTGTCGACGCGGACCTCGGCGAACTGGACCCCGGCGATCTGGTAGCTGTTTCCGCCCATGAACTTGACCGGGTAGGCGCCGTAGGTCTCGGGCCGCGTGCCGGTGGCGACCACCGCCTCGCCCTCGATCTTCTTGCACAGCTCGGCCCACGCGATCGACTTGCTGCCGGCGCGCGCCTGTCCTTCGGACCAGGTCACTTCCTCCGGCTTGCGCCCGAGCTGCTTGGCCGCCAGCGCGGTGAGCTGGGTCTTGACCGCCTCGGCGGCCGCGCGGACCGCCGGCGTCACGCTGGCCGTGGTCACGCTGCCGCCGCTGCCGACCGACGGCCCGAGCTCGCTGTCGCCGAGGCGCACGCGCACCGCCTCGACCGGGCGCTGCAGCACCTCGGCGACGACCTGCGCGACCACGGTGGTGATGCCGCCGCCGATGTCCTGCAGGCCGTTCTTGACCTCGACGCTGCCGTCGCGGGCCACGCTGACGGTGGCGACGACCGCCTTGCCGCGGCCGAAGTCGCCCCAGATCGACGCCGCCACCCCGAAGCCGCGGCGCACGCGGGCGTTCTTGTCGCGCAGCGCGGCCGCCTGCTTGCGGCCGGCGTCCCAGCCGAACTGCTTGCGCCCGAGCTCGAACTGGTGGCGGCGGACCGGGTGCTCGTCGTGTTGCAGGCGCAGGTCGAGCGGGTCGACCTTGAGCTTCTTGGCCAGCTCGTCGATCGCCAGCTCGAGCGCGAACGCCCCCTGCGGGTGCCCCGGCGCGCGCATCGCCGTGCCGGGCCCGGCGTGGGTGAACACGTCGTGGCTCTCGACCAGGATGTTCGGGCAGCGCGAGTAGATGCCGAACGCGTTGCGCCCGACCCCCGCGCCGGTGCCGATGCCGGCGGTCCCGTGGGCGACCACGTGGATCGCCGTCAGCTTGCCGTCGACGCTCGCCCCGAGCTTCACGTGCTGGCGCGAGTCGGGGCGGTTGCCGGTGCAGAGGTGCTCTTCCTTGCGATCGAGCACCAGCCGCACCGGGGCGCCGGCTTGCCGCGCCAGCTCGCCGGCGATGAAGCCCATGCGCGAGCCCGGGGCCGAGGCGCCGAACTTGGCCCCGAAGCCGCCGCCGAGGAACTCGGTGTGCACGTGCACGTCGGCCGGCTTGAGCTCGAACACCTCGGCGAACTCGTCGCGCACGCTGAAGATGCCCTGCGTCGAGCACCACACCGTCGCCTGCTTGGGCCCGTCCCACTGCACGACGATGCTGTGCGTCTCGAGCGCCGAGTGCGTGTGCACCTGCGTGGTGTAGGTCGCCTCGTGCGAGACCTTGGCCATGCGCAGGCCCTTGTGCGCGTCGCCCTTCTTCATCGACGGCGAGGTGCGGACGTTGCCGCGCTGACCGGCGCTGCCGCCCGCGCCCGGCTCGTCGCCCTCGGTGCTGCGCTCGCTGACCTTGCCGCGGTGGACCAGGGGCGCGCCGTCCTGCATCGCCGCCGCCGTGTCGATCACGAACGGCTCCGGCTTGTAGGTGACCGCGATCGCCCGCAGCGCCGCCTCGGCCTGCTCCGGCGTCTTCGCGGCCACGGCGGCGATGTCCTGGCCGGCGAAGATCACCCGCTCGCCGGGCTTGACCAACGCGAGCGCCGCCGACACGCCCGGCTGCGACTTCGCCGGCGCCACGTCGATCGCCTCGACCACGGCGCACGGGTGCGGGCTGCGCAGCACCGCCGCCCACAACGCGTTCGCCGGCACGATGTCGTGGGTGTACTTCGCCGCGCCCGAGACCTTGAGCGGCGCCTCGACCCGCGGGTGCGGCTTGCCGACCACCTTCAGCTCGCTGCGCGCGTCCCACGGCTTCGGCTCGCCGGCCGGCAGCTGGACCTCGATGTCGCGCAGCTGCTCGGCGAACCCGACCTTGAGCGTGACCCTCTGCTCGTCCGCCACGGCTATGCGCTCCCTCCGGCGGCGTCGAGCACCGCCGCCACGACGTTGGGGTAGGTCCCGCAGCGGCACAGGTTGCCGGCGATCGCCGCCTCGACGTCCTCGCGCCCGAGCTTCTGCCCGCGCGTCCGCTCGAGCAGCCCCTGGCACGACATCAACATGCCCGAGGTGCAGAACCCGCACTGCAGCGCGTCGTGGCGGATGAACGCCTGCTGCAGCACCGACAGCTTGCCGCCGGCGGCCAGGCCCTCGACCGTCGTCACCGCCGCCCCGGCGACGTCGTGCGCCAGCGTCATGCAGCTGTTGCGCGGCAGCCCGTCGATCAGCACGGTGCAGGCGCCGCAGGCGCCGCGGTCGCACACCACCTTCGTGCCGGTGAACCGCAGCTGCTCGCGCAGCGCCGCCAGCAGGGTGATGTTCGGCGCGACCTCGACGGTCTTGGCCTCGCCGTTGAGCGTGAAGGTCAGCGGCGCCGGCCCCGGCCCGAGCGCCGCCTCGCCGGGCCCGGGCCCGGCCGCGTCGCCGGGATCCTCGGTGGTGGTGGGCGGCCGTTCGCTCGGCTTGCAGCCGGCGAGGAGGCCCGCGGTGCCGATCCCGCGGAAGAGGCCGCGACGGGTAATGCCAGCCCGATCGGACATTGCCCGCGACGTTACCACGGCGCCCGGGCCGCGTATACTCCCACCCGCTGCATGCAGACCGACCCTTCGCTGCAACCGCTGATGCCGATCCTCGAGGTCGCAGTCTTCACGACCGACCTCGGCCGCACGCTCGGTGAGCTCCCGACGTCGGAGGCGCTGCGCGCGGGCCTGTCCCTCGAGGCAGCCACGCCCCTGCCGCGCCCCGACGACCGCGTCCGCGCCGCCGTGCGCGATCTTCTGCGCAAGGCCGGCTTCAAGCCCACCGGGCGCAGCAAGCCCGCCTCGGAGTACCTGCTCAAGGCGGCCGGGGACGGCACCCTCGGCAGCATCAACGCCGCGGTCGACGCCTGCAACGTCGCCTCGCTCCACAGCGGCCTGCCGATCAGCGTCGTCGACACCGACCGCGCGGTCCCTCCTTATTCCATCGGCGTGCCGGCGATGGGCACCAGCTACGTGTTCAACGCCAGCGGCCAGGTCATCGACATCGGCGGCCTCGTCTCGCTGCTGGACGCCGAGGGCCCGTGCGCCGGCCCGGTCAAGGACTCGCAGCGCACCAAGACCCACCCCGGCACCCGCCGCACCCTCTCGATCGTCTGGGGCACCACCCAGCTCCCCGGCCTCGCCGCCGCCACCGCCGCCTACTACCGCGAGCTGCTGCACGCCCTCGGCGCCACCACCGAGCCCGTCGCCTTCCCCTGAGGACATGCTCGCAAAAGCATGCCCTGCAGGATATGTCCCTCCGAACATGCCCTTCAGGGCACCTGAATGCCCGCCACTCCGGCGAGCACGGTCAGCTCGGCCTCGGTCTCGATCGCCGACGTCTCGGCCTCGATGGTGTCGACGATCCGGAAGCGCGCCCGCAGCTCGGCGCGCGACACCTCGACCGTCACGTAACCGCGCGAGTGCGCGTTGAAGTGCTTGATCTGAGGGATCGTGGTGACGAGCTGCTCGATCGTCTCGGGCGGCACGTCGGTCTCCGAGCTCGACGTGATCGAGGTCGTGACGATCTCGACCGCCACCACCGGCGTGTTGGTGTCGCCGGCCACCGCGTTGAGGTCGGCCATCCCGCCGACGTGCAGGTCGCCCGCGAGGATCACCACGTTCTGCAGCTGCTCGGTCGCGAGGAAGTCGAGCATCCGCTGGCGCGCCTTGGGATAGCCGTCCCACTGGTCCCAGTTGATCAGGAGCCCGCTGAAGTCGACCTTCGAGAACACGATCTGCTGGGCGATGAGCTTCCAGATCGCCGGCGACGTCTTGAGCCCTTCGGTCAGCCACGCCTCCTGCTCCGGGCCGAGCATGTCGCCGTCCTCGGTCTCGAGCTCGCCGCAGTCCTCGCCCGGCTCGTCCATGCACAGCTGGTCGGTGCGGTACTGGCGGGTGTCCAGTAAAAACACCTCGGCCAGGTCGCCCCACGAGAACTTGCGGTAGATCGAAAGCCCCTCCGGCGTCGGCGGGGCCACGCGGATCGGCATGTGCTCGTAGAAGGCCTGGTACGCGGCGGTCCTGCGGGCCAGGAACTCGGGGTCGTCGACCGACGAGATGTCGGCCACGTAGTTGTTGTCGACCTCGTGGTCGTCCCAGATCACCGCCCAGGGGAACCGGTGGTGGGCCGCCTGCAGCTGCGCGTCGCCGCGGTACAGCGCGTAGCGGTTGCGGTAGTCGAGCAGCGTGCGGCACTCCTCGCTCATGTGCGAGCGCACCGGCCCGCTGTCGCCGTTTTCGTAGATGTAGTCGCCGAGGAACAGCACCAGGTCGAGATCCTCTTCGGCGACGTGGGCGTAGGCGGTGTAGTAACCGGTGGTGAAGCGCTGGCAGCTCGCCGAGGCCAGGCGCAGCCGCTCGGGCGCGCTGTCCGGGGCCGGCAGCGTGCGCGTGCGGCCGACCGGGCTGGTGTAGTCGCCGGCGTGGAAGCGGTAGAAGTACCAGCGGTCCGGCGAGAGCCCGGTGGCGTCGACGTGCACCGAGTGGGCGAAGGCCGGCTCGGCGAGCGCCTCGCCGCTGGCGACGACGTCGGTGAACGCCTCGTCGGTCGCGACCTCCCACGCGACCGCGATCGCGACGTCGGGCATCCCCCCGCCGGCGAGTGGGTCGGGCGCGAGGCGGGTCCAGAGGATCACGCGGTCGGCGAGCGGATCTCCGGACGCCACCCCGAGCAAAAACGGCGGGCCCGGCAGCGCCAGTTCGCCGGTGGTGCCGCTCGTCGTGGTCGGCGCGTCGGTCGTCGTCGGCGTCGCCTCGGTCGAGCTGCCCGTCGTCGTCGAGCTGCTGTCCCCGCCCGGGCCCTCGGTGCCCCCGGCGACCCCGCCGCACGCGCTGGCCGAGGCCGCAGCGACCACCTGCCACAAAAATTCACGGCGCGTCGGGCTGGTGCGGGAGCGTCGGCGAGGCGGGCGCGGCGGCGAGGTCATGCGCGGCCAGGATAGCGGAACGCGCGCCGCGCCGGTCTCATCGGCGTCGCGGCCGCGTGACATCGACGAGCGCGCCGACCTCGCCCCCCGGTACACTCGCCGCGCATGCGACTCTCGCCGCTCCTCCTCGCCCTCGCGCTCGGCGGCGCGTGTGCGACGGCCGTCGCCGCCCCGGCGCCTGCGCCCGCCGACTGGTCGACGCGCGAGCGCAAGCAGCTCGTCCAGTACGAGGTGGCGCTGGCCGCCCCCGAATCGCGCTGGCTCGAGGTCGTCATGACGGTCGAGCGCCCCCGCGGCCGGCGCAGCGACGTCGCCCTGCCGGCGTGGATCCCCGGCTCCTACCTGGTCCGCGACTTCGCCCGCAACCTCGACGGGATCGAGGTGACCGACCTCGCCGGGGTGTCGCTGCCGGTCGAGCGCCTGGACAAACAGACATGGCGGATCGGACATGGCGGAAAGGGCTTCCGCGCGCGCTACCGGGTGTGGGCCGACGAGCCGGGGGTGCGCACCAGCGTGGTCGACGACAGCCACGCGACCCTCAACGGCGCCGGGCTGTTCCTCTACCTCGTCGGCGAGACGGCGCGCCCGGCCGAGCTGCGGTTCACCGGCATGCCCGCGAACTGGACCGTCCACGGCGCGCTGCCGCAGCCGAGCCCGGGCACGCTGCGCGCGTCCTCCTACGACGTCCTGGTCGACTCGCCGCTCGAGCTCGGCACGCCGGTGGTCCACGCGTGGGACGAGGGCGGCACGCGCATCGAGCTGGTGTTCTCGGCCCCGGGCGGCAGCAACGCCGACCCCGAGCGGCTGGCCCGCGAGCTGAGGCCGGTCGTGCACGCCTTCGCCGAGGCGATGGGCGGCCTGCCGACGAAGCGCTACGTGTTCCTGATGCTCGCCGACGAGAAGAGCGACGGCGGGCTCGAGCACGCCGACAGCACGCTCATGCGTGTCTCTCGGGACATGTTCCAGGACGAGGCCGGCTACCGCCGCGCGCTCCACCTCGCCAGCCACGAGTTCTTCCACCTGTGGAACGCCAAGCGGCTGCGCGACGCGGCGCTGGTCCCCTACGACTATTCGCGCGAGGATTACAGCCGGCTCTTGTGGTTCCACGAGGGCTTCACCGAGACCGTGGAGAACCAGATGCTCGTGCGCGCCGGCGCGACCGGCCCCGAGCAGTTCCTGCAAGAGCTGGCGACCGCGTGGACGGCCTACCTGCAGAAACCCGGGCGCAACCACGTGCCGCTGACGCAGGTCAGCGTCGAGGCGTGGGTCAAGCAGTACAAGCCGTCGCCCGGCCACTTCAGCACGACCGTCAGCTACTACGAGAAGGGCCACCTCGTCGGCGTCTGCCTCGACCTCGAGCTGCGGCTGCGCTCGCGCGGCAAGGGCTCGCTGGTCGGCGTGTTCCGCCGGCTGATGGCCAGCCACGGCGCGCGCGGCAAGGGCATCACCTTCGGAGACATCGTCGCCGCCGCCTCGGCGGAGGCCGGCAGCGACGTGCGCGACTTCTTCCGCCGCTACGTCGAGGGCACCGACGAGCTTCCGCTTCCCGCGCAGCTGACGCGCATGGGCGTCGACGTCGAGATTCGCGCGCCGTCGGCAGGTGAGTCTTCGCCGCTGGCGGCTCGCCGCAAACAGGGCTGGACCGGAATCGTGTTCACCGACAACGCGGTCCGCAGCGTCGTCCCCGGCTCGCCCGCTGAGCTCGCCGGCCTCCTGCCCGGCGACGAGGTCATCGCCGTCGCGGCTCGCCGCACCCGCACCGGCGAAGAGGCCGCTGAACGCCTGATGGACCACGCTCCCGGCCAGTCGGTCGAAGTCGCCCTCTTCCGCGGCGGCCGCCTCCTGCAGCGCACCCTCACGATCGCCGCCGACCCACGCAAGGTGTTTCGCTTCACCGCCTCGCGCACACCAGAACCTGCGGTCCGCGAACTGCGCGACGCATGGCTCGCCAGCTCGCCGCGGTGACGCGCGCGCGCCCGTGAACGATCACCTAGGCCCGCGCACGAGGTGCGCTTCATGATGTCCCGAAGGACATGTCATTGCGGTCGCCGGCCCTGCGGCCGCCGCGGGTCCGCGTCTACTATGATGGCATGGACAGCGCGCATCCCGAGGCTCACGGGGAGCCCCAGCCCTTGTTCACGCCGGGCGAGAAGCGCGACCCGACGCTCCGCTTCCGCAGCACCCTCCGTGCCGACGACCTGATCGGCCGCTCGCCGCCGATGGTCGAGCTGCTGCGCCAGCTCTCGCTGCTGGCCCCGCTCGACGTCTCCGTCCTCCTCACCGGCCCGTCAGGCACCGGCAAGACCCACGTCGCCCGCGTGATGCACGCGTCGAGCCCGCGGGCCGCCGCCGGCAACTTCGTCGAGCTCAGCTGCGCCAACCTGCCGGACAACCTCGTCGAGAGCGAGCTGTTCGGCGCGGCTCCGGGCGCCCACTCGACCGCGCTGCGGGCGGTCGAGGGCAAGGTGTTCGCCGCCCGCGGCGGCACCCTCCTGTTGGACGAGATCGCCGAGCTCTCGCTGCCCGCGCAGGCCAAGCTGCTGCAGCTGCTGCAGTCGCGCGAGTACTACCCGCTCGGCGCCAGCCGCCCGCGCGCCGCCGACGTGCGGGTGATCGCCGCCACCAACTGCGACCTCAAGGCCCGCGTCGCCCGCCGCGAGTTCCGCGAGGATCTCTACTATCGCCTCCACGTCGTCCCGATCCGCGTGCCCTCGCTCGCCGAGCGGCGCGACGACATCCCCGAGCTGGCGCAGCACTTCTGCGTCCGCGCCTGCGTGCGCCACCGCCTGCCGCCGCTCCACCTGTCCCAATGGACACTCGCGACCGCGCAGGCCGCGAGCTGGCCCGGCAACATCCGCGAGCTCGCCAACGCCGTCGAGGCCGCGGTCATCCGCGCCGCCGGCGAGGGCGCCCGCGAGGTCGAGACCCGCCACCTGTTCCCTGACCGCGAGGACAGGCACGAGAGCGCCCCCCCGCAAAACTACCGCGAGGCGCTGCGGCGCTTTCAGACCCAGCTGGTCCGCAGCACGCTCGAGGACAGCAACTGGAACGTCGCCGAGGCCGCGCGCCGGCTCGCCCTCACGCGCGCGCACATCTACAACCTGATGCAGACGCTGGACATCTCGCGCCCCTGAGCGCGCCCCGGCCCGTCCGCACGTGCGGCGCACCGTCCTGCCGCCTACGCGGGACTCTCGCCCCTGCGCGCCGGCTCGCCCTCCCGGCGCGCATCGACGACATGACGCACCGGCTCGCCTCGTGCGCGCATCGACGACCCGACGCCGACGCTGGACCTCTCGCGCGCGTCGGCCCGCGCCGGCTCGCCCTCACGCGCGCGCATCGACGACATGACGCCGATGCTGGACCTCTCGCGCGCGTCGACGCGCGCCGGCGCGCCCTCACGCGCGCGCATCGACGACATGACGCCGACGCTGAACCGCTCGCGCCCGACCGCGCGTCGGCCCGCACCGACCGAGCATCGCGCGCCGTCGGCGAGTGCCGACCCTGTCCACGCGACATGACATCCGCGAAGCCGGAGGTCGGCTGCGGGCGTCCACGCGCGCGGCCACGTCCCGCGCGTCCCCGCAGGACCCCGCGACCCCGCCCGCTCCTCGGAGATCCAGCAGACCCGGCCGAGCCCGGCGTCCACTCGAGTTGACACCCGCGGACGGCCGCCGTCTCGCGCTCTGGACGACGGACCCGCCCACAACCGCGGGCGCCTCGTTGCGCGCCTGGAATGTGATCTGCAACCCAGCGGACCGGGCCGTCATGCATCAACCAGAGGCTTACCCATCACCTGTCCTTTCGACCAGATTATTCCTGCGCGAGCGGGACCTCCGCGGCGAACCGGCCGCCCTCGACGCCGCGCCGTCGGCGGTGCGCGTCGAGCTGCTCGGCGGGGAGCGGACGATCGCCATCACCGTGGTCCCGGCCGAGGCCGAGCCGGCGGCCGCGACGCTGACGGGGGCCCACCAGGCCGCGGCGCTGTGCGACCTCGACGCGCCGCCCGGGACGCCGGAGCTGGCGCTGCTCGTCTACGCGGCGCTGCAGCGGGCGCGGATCTGGCGGCGCGCCGCCGTCGTCAGCAGTGAGCCGTCGCTGGCCGCCGCGCCGCTGAAGCTGTCGGCGCTGGCGCAGCGCGGCCTGCGAGCAGCGCCGCTCGACCTGGCGATGCACCGCCTGTTCACCGCCTGCGACGAGGCCGGCTGCGCTCTGCTGGCCGCCCGCTTCGTCGCCGAGGCGGCGGCGTGCCTGTCCCGCCACGCCGAGGCGTTCGCCGACAACGCGTGGTGCCGGGCCGTCCACGCCGGCCGCCTCGCCCGCGAGCAGTACGTCGCCGCCCTCGCCAACACGCATCAGTACGTCCGCTACACCCCGCGGCTGCTCGCTCGCGCGATCTCCGTGTGCGACGACGAACCGCTGCGCGACCACTTCACCCGCCACTTCCGCGGCGAACAAAAGCACGACCGCCTCATCGAGGCCGACCTCCGCTACCTCGAGGCCGACGTCGAATTCGTGCTGCGTGCGATGGCCCCGTGGGGCCCCACGCTGACCTTCATGAGCGTGCAGGAGAGCATGGTCGCGTTCCACCAGGACCTCACCTGCTTCCTCGCCGCCCCGTTCGTCGCCGAGGGCCTGGCCGCCCGCGTCGGCCCGCTCGTGCTCGACGACCTCGCCGGCAACATCCGCCGCTGGGGCTACCGCGAGCCCGCGCGAGCGACCCGCTTCCTCGTCAGCCACGCGCGCGAGGACGGCGGCGACGACGGCCACTGGAGCGCCACGCTCGCCGTCCTCGCCCGCCTGCTGCGCGACGACACCACCCAGCAACGCTTCCTCGCCGCCCTTCACCTGGCCGCCGACGCCTTCACCGCGAGCTATGACGCCTATGCCGACTATCTCACCCTCTTCACCCCACCCCTCCTCGCTGACCCTTGAGGCCTTCTGCGCCGCCGAGCGCCCCGACCTCGCCGAGCTCTATTGCCTCGGCCAGGTCGACAGCTACCGCCGCCACCCCGGCTGCGTGGCCGCGCTCTGGACGGTCCACCTCGCCGAGGCCTTCGTGGTCCTCGCGCGCGCCCGCGACGGCACCGCGGCCGGCGGGATGCGGGTCCACCTGCGCCGCCCCGGCAGCCCGCTCCCGGTCGAACGGGCCCTCGCCGCGGTCTGCCCCATCGAACAGGCGGTCGCCCGCGCCCGCGGCCCGCTGGTCGAGCTGTGCGGCACCTGGGTCGCGGCCCCTCATCGCCGCACCGACCTCGCCGCGTCGCTGACCGCCGCCACCCTCGCGGTCGCCCGCGCCCTCGGAGCCGCGCAGATCGTCGGCTGCGCCCACCAGCACGTCCTCGACCTCTACCGCCGCTTCGGCGCCGTCGTCGACGACTCGCTCGGCACCCACCCCTACCCCGACCCCCGCTACCAGACCTGCGTGTTCTGGGCCGACCCCTTCGCCTGCCCCGAGGCGCAGGCCGTCGAGGCGTGGGCCGAGGCCCTCCGCGCCGGCCCCAGCGTCGAATTTGACCCGCTCCCGGCGGTCGCAGCGTGAGGGCTCTTCACCTGTCCCGAGGGACAGACAATGCCCCGCGGCCGGCGACATGTCCTCACGGCCATGTCGCCGCCCACGAGCGCGAACCCGCTCCGCCGCCGACGAGGCCGTGGCCCGCTGCGCGCTCGCCCGCGCCCTGGTCGACCGCAGCACGCCCTCGCCGAGGCCGCCCGGCTCGCCGCCCCGCCCGAGCTCGCCGGCCTCGACGCCTGGTCACCGCGCCGTGTTTTTAATGCTTCAGGACATGCTCGTACAGCCATGTCCGCGTCGCCATGTCCGATAGAGCATGCTCACGAGACCATGTTCTGTCGGACACCCACGCTCACCCCTACACCGCGGCCGAAAGACCGCGCCGCGTCTCGGCGCGCAGCGAAGGGGCCCCTTCGAGCATCCTCCGCCGCGGCCCCGGCGCGCGCTAGGAGTCGTGCTCGACGCGGCGGATGAACGCCTCGAGGATGCCCGACACCTCGCTCGCGCGCTCGCGGTGGGCCCAGTGATTGGCGTCGAGGCGATGGACCTCGAGGTCGGCGGCCACCTCGTGCACGTCGTCATAGAGCTCCGGGCGCAGCGCCATGTCGCGGAGCGGCACGACGAGGCAGGTCGGCACCTCGATCGGGCGCGGCGGCTGGGACTTGCGGAACAACGCCTGGCGGTACAGCGCCAGCGGCGTGAGGGCCGCCCGGCGGGTCCCCTCGGCGTCGAACTCGCGCAGCAGCGGGTCCTCCTTCGGCACCCCGCCGCTGCGCAGGGCACGGACCCACATCTCGGGGAACTGGCGGGTGATGAGCTGCTCGGGCAGCCACGGCAGCTGGAAGAACAGGATGTACCAGCTCTTGCGCAGCTGATCGAACAGGAACCCGAGCTCGCGCGGGTTCTTGGCCGCGCGGCTGAGGCGGCGCAGCATCAGGTTCGGGTGGGGCCCGGCGAGGATCGACAGCGAGCGCAGCCGTCGGGCGTAGCGCGGCTGCTCGGCGAACATCCACGCCAGCGCCGCGCCCCAGTCATGGGCCACCAGGTGGACCTGGCCTTCGGGACCGGTGAGCTCGTCGATCACCGCCTCGATGTCGCCGAGGTAGCGCTCGAACGCGTAGCCCGCGCGGGCCGACGGCGCCGTCGAGCGACCCACCCCGCGCTGGTCGAACGCCGCCACCGGGTGCGACTGGCCCAGCGCCGCCAGCTGCAGCGACCACGTGTCGACCGTGTCGGGGTAGCCGTGGAGGAACAGCACCGGCGCCCGGCGCTCGCCGCGGTCCCACGGGCGGCTGCGGACGACATGGAGCGAGACATCGTCGTGCGCCACGAACACGTGCTCGAGTCGAGCGAGCTCGGCATGGAGGTCGGCGCGGGCTTGGTCGTCGTGGGGGTGTCCTGACATGGCGGCGCAAGCTTACACACCCCGGCGCGGACTTGCATGCCGCCCCGCCCGGGCCAAACCTCGACATTCATGACCCACCCGGCCCGCTACTGGCACCGCGAGGGCGAGCGCATCGTTTGCACCGCCTGCCCGCGCCTGTGTACGTTGTCCGAGGGGCAGCACGGCTTCTGCTACGTGCGCAAGCACGAGGACGGGCGCCTGGTGTCGCTCGCCTACGGCAAGCCCAACGCCGTCGCCGTCGACCCGATCGAGAAGAAGCCGCTGTGGCACTTCCTCCCGGGGACCACGATCCTCAGCATGGGCACCGCCGGCTGCAACCTCGGCTGCCGCTTCTGCCAGAACTGGGACCTGTCGAAGGCCAAGTCACACCACAAGCGCGCGCTCGAGTTGGCCCCCGAGGACGTGCCGGTGCTGGCCCGCCGCGAGGGCGCCGCCTCGGTCGCCTTCACCTACAACGACCCGACGATCTACCCCGAGTACGTCATCGACGCGGCGCGGGCCGCCCGCGCCGCCGGGGTCGCGGCCGTCGGCGTCACCGCCGGTTACATCTCCGACGCCGCACGCGCCGACATGTACCCCGAGCTCGACGCCCTCAACATCGACCTCAAGGGCTTCACCGAGCGCTTCTACCACAAGCTGACCTTCTCGCACCTGCAACCTGTCCTCGAGACCATCGAGTGGTCGGTGAAGCGCGGCCTGTGGGTCGAGCTCACCACCCTGGTGATCCCCGGCCACAACGACGACCCCGAGGAGCTGCGGGCCCAGTTCCGCTGGATCGCCGAGCACGTCGGGCCCGACGTGCCGCTCCACCTCACCGCCTTCCACCCCGACTACAAGCTGCAGGACGTCGAGCGCACGCCGCCCGAGACCCTGATCCGCGCGCGCGACGAGGCCCGGGGGTTCGGCCTGCGCTTCGTCTACACCGGCAACATCTGGGACCGCGTCGGCTCCGTCACCTCGTGCCCGGGCTGCGACCTCCCGCTGATCGAGCGCCGCTGGCACGCCGTCGCCGCCAACCGCGTCAAGGCCGACGGCACCTGCCCCGGCTGCGGCGGCAAGATCCCCGGCGTCTTCGACGAGCGCAGCCAGACCGCCTCGGGCGGGCAGCGCTACCATCTGTTGTGAAAGGACGCGCTCATGCCCCACGCCGAGCCCCACCGCCCGCCCGCCGTCGCCGACCGCTTCTACCCCGGGGAGCCCCGCGCGCTCCGCCGCGAGCTCGAGCGCTGCCTCGTCCGCGACGTCGCCCCGGTGCCCGCGCGCATGATCCTCGCCCCGCACGCCGGCTACGTCTACAGCGGCGCTCTGGCCGGAAGGACATGGTCGCACGTACATGTCCCCGAGCGCGTGGTGCTGCTGTGCCCCAACCACACCGGACGCGGCGCGCGGAGATCGATCTGGCCCGGCGGCCAGTGGGACACCCCGGCCGGCCCGGTGCCGATCGCCGCCGACCTCACCGACGCGCTGGTCCGCCACGCCGGCCTCCAGCCCGACACCGCCGCCCACCTGCGCGAGCACGCGATCGAGGTCCACCTGCCGTTCTTGCGCGCCCGCAACCCGCAGGCCGAGATCGCCGCCGTCTGTCTCGGCGGCCTCGACTTCGCCGAGTGCCAGGCCGTCGGCGTCGGCGTCGCGGCGGCGCTCCGCGAGCTCGAGGCCGAGGCCCCGGGCGCGGCGCCGCGGGTGCTGCTCGCCGCCAGCAGCGACATGTCCCACTACATCCGCGCCGACGAGGCCGCCGCGCTCGACCGCCTCGCGCTCGAACGTCTGCTCGCGCTCGACCCCGCCGGTTTGTACGACACGGTCCAGCGCCACGACATCAGCATGTGCGGGATCTTGCCGGCCACGGTCGCGCTGGTCGCCGCGCGCGAGCTGGGCGCGACGCGAGCCGAGCTCGTCGGCTACACCCACTCCGGCCAGGTCACCGGCGACACCGACCGCGTGGTCGCCTACGCCGGCGCCGTCGTGCAGTGACGGTTCGCGCCGTCGTCGCCTCGTCGGGCGCCGGGTCGCCTGCGACGGCGCCCTGGTGCGGTGACGCCTCCACACCGTCCGCGACGAGTCGACCCGCCCAAGCCTCCGCGCGGTGCAGTGGAGCCTGCACGACGTAAGCGCCGCTCCTGCTTTCCTGGAGTGTCGGCGCCGGCGTCGCGGCGGCCTGCGGACGCTGCGACGTGCAACGAATTGCACGCGAGCGGGCGCATGCGGCCGGCGAAATAACGGCCAGGCGGCGGTTCGTTGGGGCAGCGTCATGGCCCGCACCCGCGATCTCGTCGCCCTGTCCGCCATCCTCGTCGCCCCGCTCGCCGCGATCCTGGTCTCGCAGACGCTGCCCTCGGTCGCGGTCGACGCCGCCACGGGCTCGGAACCGCCCTCCACCCCTGAACCGCTCGCGCCCGCTCCGTCCATGCCCGCCGCGGTCGAGCCGCCGCCGCCCGTCTCGCCGGCGGCCGCGCCCGGGCCCGTGTCCCCGCAGCCGACCGCCGCTCCGGTGCTCCCGCTCGCGGCCGGCGGCCTCGTCGGCGAGGCCATGCTCGTGCGCAAGGACGCCCTCGTCCTCGACACCCACGCCGACCTCCGCTGGGCCAGCGGTCGCGCCGTCATCAAGGCCGAGCCCAGTCACTTGCTCGCGACTCGAGCTGTCCGTTGGGACAGCCTGCCCGAGCGACTGCGCGGCCTCGCGGAGGCGACCATGATCGTCCACGCCGCCGACGGCAGCACCTGCGTCGCCGGCGTCGGCGAGCCCAGGCTCCACCTCGAGCAGATCGGCGACGTCTTCCACTCGATCGACGCCGACGGCATCGAGAGCTTCGCGCCGCCGACCGACAAGGCTGTCCTTCGGGACATGGTCAAAACGCAATTCGCCGAGGCCGACGACCTGCTGCTGCTCGCCCGCCACCGCTCCGCCGCCGGCCGCCCGTGCGAGGGCCTGTGGGCCCGCCGCGCCGACCTCCCGCCCGCGACCGTGTTCGGCCGCCGCGACGCCGGCCCGGCCGAGGCCGCCGCGCTGAAGGCCGAGGTCGCCGCGGTCGTGCGCGCCCAGCCGGAGTTCGCCGTCCTCGCCGGCGAGTACGCCGAGTACCTCGCGCCGATGGACACCGAGCGCCGCGCCGACCTGCCGGCGTGGGACGACTTCGTCGCCGCCAACCTCAAGACCGTCGCCTGGCACGAGATCGGCGGCTCGCGCCAGATCGTCAGCGTGGAGCTGCAGCTCATCGATCGCATGGCCTGCAGCGACGAATTCGGCGGCAGCCTCGCCCTCCTGCTCGAGCGCCGCGACGGTCAGCTCGTCCGCCTCGGCCAACCCGGCTGGCTCGGCCTCGCCGCGCTGATGGACCTCGAGGGCGACGGCGTGCTCGAGGCCGTCACCGACGACGGCTTCGAGACCGTCCTCCGCACCCACGACCCGAACGGCGTCGAGCGCCGCGACGGCTACTCGGTGCCGTACATCGGCTGCCCGTGCTAGCACCCCGCGCTGCGCCCCTGACCGAGGTCGTTCGCTCGCCACCCACGCCGGTCGCTTCGTGCGGACGGGCGTTACGCGGGCTCGAGCCGCACCAGCGCCCGCACCGCCCGGGCGTGGTTGCGGGCGACCAGGAGCTCCTGGGCGCCGATCTGCAGGCGCAAGTGGTAGTGGGACTTCACCCGCAGCAGCTTCAGGCCGTCGTATCGCTGGGCGGCGCGGCGCATATGGACCTCGCGGGAATGTTTCAGCAGTTGGAGGAGGCGCTCGTGGTTGCTGTCGCTCGCGCTCGTGTCGAGGCTGACCGCCCTGCCGGTGAAGTGGTACGTCGCATAGTAGAAGGCGGCGATCGCCAGGCGACGAGCTGCCTCGGTCGCCTCGATGGTCTGGGCGCGTTCGCAGTGCAGCAGCGCCTCGGCCCAGAGCTCCTCGGGGGTGATCACGGGCGGAGCTCCTCGAGCGGGATCTCGGGGCCGTAGACCGTGAAGACGACGCGACCGATCAGGTGTGAAGAGCCGCCCGGAACCCCCTCCAGAACGTCGAGGAGTTGGTCCTGGAGCTGGTCGATCTCCGCGTACGAGTCCGCGTCGGTCCAGTAGTACAGGGCCAGGCGGTCGTGGACGCCGTCGATACCCACGATCGACGCGCCGAACGAGGACACGCGCTCGCCCAGGGCGGCCTCGATTGCCGATTGTCTCGCCTGCCAGCCTTCGACGAGCTCGTGCCTCGCCAGGAACTCCAGCATCGGGTGGTCCGGGCGGCGGGCGGCGAACCACTCGAGCTCGCCGTGGCGGACTGCGATCTGCGCCGCGATCTCGACTCGAGCTGCGTCGAGCTCGCCCAGCGCTCGTTCATCGAGGCTGGCCAGCACGCGCTTGGCCTGGACGACCAGCCCCGCGTCACCGAGGCCGGCGGCCAGGTTCAGCGAGATCTCCGGAGACACGGCCGGCAACGAGCGCCACAGCTCGAACCCTCGCGCGGCCTCTGCTCGCGCCTCACGGGCCTTGCCGGCGAGGACGAGCGCGTTGTTGTAGGTGGTGGAGGCGATCAGGTTTCGCGGCTCACGGGCGGCTTCCTGGGCGAGCTCGTGCAGCACTTCGGCCAGCAGCGAGCCGTGGTGCGCTTCGAAGCTCTGGAGCCGTTTGTGCAGCGCGACCGACTTGAGCGCCGGGAGGGTCATGTTCGCGCAACGTAGCTCGAGCGCGCGAGGTCGTCGAGGTGACGCCGCTGCGCAGCCGGCCGACCCATTTCGCGTGGGCAGCCCCAACGCGAGTCGCCTGGCTCGTCGCGTCTCGCCTGCTAGCGCAGCACGATGAAGCTGAGCGGCATCTCGGAGTCGACGGGTTCCCACTCGACGTCGACCGACGTGACGCGGGCGGCGGGCGGGCCTTTGCGGCACCAGTCGACGAGCGCCTCGACGCGGGCGCGGGTGCCCTGGGCGCGGAGTTCGACGCGGCCGTCGGGCAGGTTGCGGACCCAGCCGCGCAGGCCGAGGGCCTGGGCCCTGGCTTGCGCGCTGGCGCGGTAGTAGACGCCCTGGACGCGCCCGTCGACGCAGACGAGCGCCTGGACCACTTCGAGTTCCTGTCCCATCGGTCCTGTCCTCGGTGTCCTGTGCGTTCTTCCATGTCCCGGAGACCATGTCTCCGGGGCCACATCCTCAGTTGTTCATCGCTCCTGCGGCGATCCACTCCTCGATCAGGGCGACCTTGGCGTCGTCCATCAGGCCCATGACCGGGGGCATCAGCGTGCCCATGCCGCCGGCCTCCTCGAAGCCGCCGGCGAGCTTGAGGTACAGGTAGCTCGCGGCCGGGTCGCCGGGCTCGACCAGGTTCAGGTCGACCGTCGGCGACTGGACCCCGACCAGCGCCCCGTAGGAGTCGCCCATCGGCATCTCGAGCATGCCGTTGGCGGCGCTCGGCGCGGAGAAGTGGCACGAGCAGCTGGCGTCGATGATCGCCTGCACGTTGGCGAAGGTCGGCTCGGCGGGCGCGCCGGTGGTGTCGGTGCCGCCGGTGTCGGTGTCGGTGTCGGTGTCGGGGCCGCCGGTGGTGTCCGGCCCGCCGCCCTCGAACTCGGCGCCGCCGATCCACGACAGGATGACCTGGTTGTTCGGGTTCAGGAAGTCGTTGTCGGCCGGCATGCGCGGCACCGTGCGGGTGAGGCCGAGGCTCGACAGCAGCGCGTCGGGCAGCATCACGATCGCCAGGTACGAGTTCGCGGTGTCGCCGAGCGTCACCAGCGGCACGCCGTTGATCTCGCCGGTGAGGATGCCGTCGAGCTCGTCTCCGGCGAGGATCGGCAAGGTCGCGCCGGGCGAGTGACAGCCGGCCTTGCCGCAGCTGCCCTCGAACGCCGCGCGCACGGCCGGCGGCACGCCGCCGCCGCCGCCGCCGCCGCTGCCCTCGGTCTCGATCGCCTCGAGCTGGTTGCAGCCCGCGAGCAACGTCGTCGTCGCCAGGGCGAGGGACACGGACTTGGATGTCTTCCGGGACATGTCGTTACAGGCTCCACTTGCGGCTGAGGTTGAAGCCGAAGAAGAAGTTGCCGCGGTCGGTGAACGGGTTCTTGCTCTGACCGCCGGGGGCGTACAGGTTGGTGTGGATCTCGCGGGTGTTGGTGATGAAGATCTGGAAGAAGTGCTTGCCGGTGTTGACGGAGCCGCCGATCGCCCATGAGCCGATGTTGCTGCCGTTCCGGTCGGCGTTGCCGCCGCGGTAGAAGAACACGTCGGCGGGGATCGGCAGGTGGTACTCGAGGTCGATGCCCCAGCGCTTCTTCTGGCCGAGCCACACCGTCGAGGCGATGCCGATGCCGAGCGTACCGCGCTTGTCGCGGACCCTGACCGGCCCGGCGACCTCGTCGTCGGGCAGGTCGACCTGCACGTTGGCCGAGTGGTTGGTGCGCAGGTGGTAGCCGACGGTGAGCTGCGTGCTCCAGCGGTCGAACCACAGCCGGCTGAGCAGCAGCTGGAAGTTGCCGGCCCACGGGTTGGCGGTGTTGCTGGGGAAGTCGCGCAGGTACTCGACCGAGGCGTAGCCGCCGAAGCTGAGCTTCTTGCCGTCCTCCTGGCGGATCGGGATGTACTTGGTGCCGAGCTCGTAGCCCTTGCGCGAGTTGGTGCGCCGGATCAGCACGTCCCAGCCGTTGAGGATGCCGTAGGCGAAGCCGTACGAGATGTTGGCGCCGGCGTCGAGGCCGAACGCGCCGCGCTCGGCGCCGACCTGACCGAAGCGGTGGTCGATGCGGAACTCGAAGGTGCGCCGGCCGAGCGTCGTCGTCGTCGGCAGGTTGATCTGGAACGTGCCGTGGAACGGCGACTTGCCGCGCTCCTTCTCCGCCGGCTTGTCGTCGCCGCCGGCGGCCTCGGCCGGGGCCTCGCCCGGCTCGGCCGCGGGGCCCTCGATCGGCGCCGGCGTCTCGCCCGCCGCGCCCGCGCCCGGCGACTCGCCGAGCGCGACGATCCACGAGCGCACGAGCTCCATCTCCTTGGCGTTCAGCGGGTCGTCGCCCATCGGCATGACGTCGCCCTTGATGCCCTTGTGGCCGGGGACCAGCTTGGCGACCAGGTAGCTGCCCTCCGGGTCGCCGGGCACGACGAAGCGCTTGCCCGATTCCTTCGACTTGTCGCGCGACAGGTGCGCCAGGTCGCCGACGAGCACGACCTCGCTGCCGCCGGCCTCGTGACAGGCGCTGCACTTGTCGTCGAACAGCTTGCGGACCTTGACCTCGAGGTCGGCCGCCTTCTTGTTGCCGGCCGCGCCGCCGCTGCTGGCCGAAGGGGCAGGTGCCGGTGTGGCCGCGGGCGCCGGGGCGGTCGCCGGCTTGAGGCCGGCGATCCACTCCTTGAGCGCCTTCTTCTGCGCCGCGGGCAGCGAGTCGCCGGGCGGCATCGCCTCGCCGGTGATGCCCTTGGTGCCCATGACCTTGGCGTAGAGGTAACTGGCGTCGGGGTCGCCGGCGACGACCAGCGGCTTGCCGGTCGCCTTCGACTTCACCGAGGTCAGCCGCGCGGGTGACCCCGCGAGCGACACCTCGTCGGCGCCATCATCGTGACAGGCGGTGCAGCTGTCTTCGAAGATCGCCTTGACCTTCGCCTCGAGGTCAGGGGCCGGCGCGAGGGCCGAAACGACAGCCAGAACGAGTGGTGCTGCAGGCGCGAGCATGTGCGTCAACCGTGAGTGTTACCACAATGCGTGGCGCCAAACTCTCCGATAATATCCGCGCCATGCGCCCAGCTTTGACCCGGCTCGTCCTCGCGTCGCTGACGCTCCTCGCGTGCAACACGAACCCGGAGTCGGCGACGAAAGACGCGCCCGTCGTCGCCGGCAAGACCGACGCCCCGGAGGCCAAGGGTCCGCCGCCGGCCGACATCAAGGCCGCCCTGCCGCCCCCGTCGACCGAGACGAAGACGGCTGGTGACCCCGCGACACCTCCGCCCGGCGACGCCAAGGCCCCGGACGACGCCAAGACCGACGCCGCTGCGACCGCTGGCGAGACCGCTCCGCCGCCGCCCGCGGCCGATCCCGCCGCTGCCGCCCAAGCCAACAAGAAGCTGCTCGACGAGGCAAAGGCGAAGAAGACGTCCGATACGCGCGCGAAGAAGGCGCTCGAGGAGGCCGAGAAGGGCGGCGCCACCGTGCGCGAGCTCGCCGAGGCCGCCAACGCCCGCGGCGAGGCGCTGTTCGACGAGCCCGAGCGCGCGGCCGCGTTCTTCACGTGGGCCAAGGACAAGGACACCACGTACCCCGAGCCGGTGTTCAACCTCGCCAAGCAGAGCGCCAACGCCGGCGAGGTGCCGCAGACGGTCGAGCTGCTCAAAGAAGTGTCGAAGCGCGGCGGCAAGAAGCTGCTCAAGCAGGTCGGCTTCGACCCGACGTTCGAGATCGTCAAGGACGACGCCGAGGTGCAGAAGCTGATCAAATGAGCGCGCGTCCGGTCGGCGTCCTGTTCGTCTGCTACGCCAACATCGTCCGCTCGCCCCTGGCCGCCGCCGTGTTCACGCGGCTGGTGGCCGAGCGCGGCCTGGCAGCGCGCTTCCGCATCGACAGCGCGGGCGTGGCCGCCGACGCGGGCAACCCCGCCCACGCCGGCAGCGTCCGTGTCGCCGCCGACCACGGCCTCGCGCTGGTCCACTCGAGCCGCCTGCTGCGTCGCGACGACCTGTTCGACTTCGACGAGGTCCTCCTGCTCGACCGCCTGGTCGCCTCCGAGCTGCGCCGCCTCACCGCCGGCTCCGCGTTCGGCCCGATCGCCGGCTCCGGCAAACCGGCGCGCATCCGCTTGCTCGCGTCGCTCGCCGACCCCGGCGCCCGCGGCGCCGACCTCGACGTCCCCGACCCCGTCCGCGGCGGCCCCGAGGGCTTCCTCGCCGCCTACCAGCAGATCGCCCGCGCCTGCGCCGCGCTGCTCGACGATCTGGCCGTAAAAACATAACTTCGTGACCTGCTTTGCAGGGCATGTGCTTTCGAGCATGGCGCTCCGAGCATGTCTTTGTGGGCATGTCTTTTTAGACATGTTGGAGTCGGGTCGGGCGCGTCACGCCGCCGCGCTCGCTTTGTCGCCTCGCTCGTACGTCTCTCGGACCCCGGGCGCGGGCCTCGCTCGTGAGTCCGCCGCGCCGAACCGGGCGCCTCGCGCGTGACACCGTCGCGCGACGCAGCGTGCCTCGCTCTTGCGACCATCGCGGAGCAGAGCGGCCGTCTCGTTCGGGAGTCCGTCGCGCAACGAAGCGCGCGCCTCGCTCGGGAGCCCGCCGCGCGACGAACGGCGCTTCCCTCGTGGGGCCGCCGCGCAGTCGCGGGGCTGTCGCCCGCCCCAGGCGTCTCGCTCGTGAGTCCGCCGCGCGGCGACCCGAGGGTCATCTCCCTCGAGAAGCTGTCGCGCGACGAAGCGCGGGCGCCTCGCGGCGCCCGCTCATGGTCCTGACCGCGGGCGCCTCGCGGCGCGCGCTCAGTTGCGCAGCGAGGGCGCCTTCTCGGGCGCGGGTGCGGGCGCGGCGACCACGGTCGCGGGCTTGTTGTCGCCGGCGGCCTTGTCGGCGAGCGCGTCGGGGTGGATCTCGAGCTCGGCGAGCCCGCCCGGGATCAGCAGGTCGGCCACGGGCGTGCCCTCGGCGATCACGCTGCCGTCGCGGCGCTTGAGCACGATGGGCGGGTGGGCCTTCTCGTGGGCGGCGAGCTGCTTGCTCAGCGCCGCCTGCTTGGCCTCGTCGAGCGCGGTCCAGGCCAGGCGGCCGCGGCACTTGGGGAACTTCGAGCAGCCGAGCCACGGGCCGCGCTTGCCCATGCGCAGGTTGAGCGGCGCGCCGCACTTCGGGCACGGCACGTCGACCTCGAGGGCCGGGGGCGTCGGCAGCTTGACGCCCTCTTTCTTGTCGAGGTTGATGACGAACTTGGTGTTCGGGAAGTTGACCGAGGCGAGGAACGGGCCGAAGCGGCTGTTGCGGAGCTCCATGTCGGAGCCGTCCTCGGGGCAGACCATGTCGACGCGCTCGGGCAGGAGCGGCCGGCCGTCGCGGGTGATCGGCGCCGCGTAGTTGCACTCGGGGTAGCGGGTGCACGACAGGAAGCGGCCGTTCTTGCCGAACCGGTAGCAAGTCGGCGCCCCGCACTCCGGGCACTTGTAGATTGCCGGCTGCGCCTCGGCCTTGGCGTGCGTCATCGTGTCGCTGGCGCGGTCGAGCGAGCGGCGGAAGCCGCCGTAGAAGCGCTCGAGCATCTTCTGCCAGTCGGCGCCCTTGTCCTCGATCTCGTCGAGCTGGGCCTCCATCGCCCGCGTGTAGCCGACGTCCATCAGGTCGCTGAACGCCTCGACCAGCTTGTCGGTCACGACCTCGCCGAGGTCGGTGGCGTAGAAGCGGCGGTCGAGCTGCTCGACGTACTTGCGCTCCTGGATGACCGAGATGATCGACGCGTAGGTCGACGGACGGCCGATGCCCTCGGCCTCGAGCGTCTTGACCAGCGACGCCTCGGTGTAGCGCGGCGGCGGGCTCTGGAACTTCTGCTGCGGCTCGATCGAGAACGTCCCGAACGCCTGGCCCTCGCCGAGCGTCGGCAGCGTCTGCTCGTCGGTCGCCTGGACCCCGAGCACCTTGAGGAAGCCGTCGAACGCCAGCGTGCGGCCGGTCGCGCGGACCACCGCGCCGGTCGGCTTGTCGGCGCGCTCGAACATCACCGCGGTCGCGTCCCACTGCGCCGGCGTCATCTGGCACGCCACCGTGCGGGCCCAGATCAGCGAGTAGAGCTTGAACTGCTCGTCGGTCAGCGCCTCGCGCAGGTCCTCCGGGCGGCGGTTGATGTCGGTCGGCCGGATCGCCTCGTGGGCCTCCTGCGCGTCCTTGTTCGACGAGGTGTAGATGTTGGGCTTCTCGGGCAGGTACGGCTCGCCGAAGCGCGAGCCGATGAAGCCGCGGATCTGCGTCAGCGCCTCGGCGGACAGCGCCGTCGCGTCGGTACGCATGTAGGTGATGAGACCGACCTGGCCCTCGCCCGGGATGGCGATGCCCTCGTACAGCTGCTGGGCCGCCCGCATGGTCCGCTGGGTCGTGAAGCCGAGCTGATTGGCGGCGGCGATCTGCAGCGACGAGGTGATGAACGGCGCCAGCGGGCGCGAGGTGGTCCGCTTGGTCTCGACCGACTTGACGCGGTAGCGCACCCCCGGGTCGACGGCGCCGGTGACCGTGCGCAGCGTCTTCTGCGGGCCCTTGCCCTCCGGGTTGTCGCGCGCGGTGATCTTGAGGTCGCGCAGGCCGACGGCCTCGACCGCGCGGGCGACGTCGGCGGACAGGTCGCGCGGGGCGGTCGCGGCGGCCGTGAGCGAGAACTTCTCGCCGCCGAGCTCGACCAGCTCCGCCTCGATCGCCGCGTGCTGCGACATCCACGTGTTCTGGGCCTTGAGGGTCGGGCCCTTGCCCTTCTCGTCGACGGTGGCGAGGAACTGGGCCCACGCGGACGCCAGCGGCGCGGCCTGGCTCGGGTCGACGCACAGGCGGACGGTGACCTCCCAGCGCTCGTCGGGGACGAAGGCCGCGATCTCGCGCTCGCGCTCGACGATCAGCTTGACCGCGACCGACTGCACGCGCCCGGCCGACAGCCCGCGGGCCACCTTCTTCCACAGCAGCGGCGACGCCTGGTAGCCGACGATGCGGTCGAGGATGCGGCGCGCCTGCTGGGCGTTGACCTTGTTGACGTCGATCGGCCGCGGGTTGGCGAACGCGCGGTGGACGGCCTGCTGCGTGATCGCGTTGAACACGACCCGGCGAGCCGCCTGCGGCGGGATGCGCAGCTCCTCCGCGAGGTGCCAGGCGATCGCCTCTCCCTCGCGGTCAAGGTCGGTTGCGAACCACACCTGCGACGCGCTCTTCGCCAGCCGCTTGAGGTCGGCGACCGTCTTGCTCTTATTGGTCAGGACCACGTAGGTCGGGCGGAAGCCGTGCTCGAGGTCGACCCCGGGCACCGGCTGCTTGGCGCCCTTCTCCGACTTGGTCGGCAGGTCGCGGATGTGGCCGACCGACGCCTGCACCACGAAGTTCGAGCCGAGGTACTTGTTGATCGTCTTGGCCTTCGCGGGGCTCTCGACGATCACCAGTTGCTTGCCGCGCGCCGACGCGCCTTCGCTGCCGCCCTCCGCCTCGTCGCCCTCCTCGGGCGCGGCCGCGGGCGCGGCCGCGGCGGCCTTGGGCGCCTTCGTGGCCTTGGGCGCCTTCGCCGCCTTCGGCGTCGCGGCCTTGGCGGCCTTCTTCGCCGGCGCCTTCTTGGCGGCGCCCTCCGCGGCCTTCGGCTTGGCTTTCGCCTTCGCCTCAGTCGCCTTCGCCTTCACCTTCGCGACCTTGCGGGTCTTGGTGGGGGCGTCGGTCTTGGGGCCGTCTGCAGAGGAAGCTCGCGCCATGGGGGTCACGTGTGAGACGAGATACAGGAAGGAGGGGCAATAAAAAAGCCCCGGACCTGGCGCCGCCAGGTCCACCGGAGCCTACCTCTTTAATAGAAGCCTCACGGCGGCGCCAGCGAGACGCGGAGCGGCGCCACGAGGGCGACGAGCGCGGGCAGGCGGTCCGAGCGCGAGTTCAGGTCCGGGACCGGAGCATTGGGCCCCTGGAGTCGCGGTGCAAGATCCCGGCGCGCGGATCTGGTCGTGCGATCTCGTCGCGCCGATCTCCTTGCTCGTCGCGGCAGGCGAGCTTACGCGCGGGCGCGGGCGCGCGACGCGGCCGCGGCGCTGGAGAGGTTCACACGCCCGGCGCCGGCGCGCCGGTGCAGCGCGGCACGTAGTCGGGGTTCTTCATCTCGCACACGTCCTCGACGCAGGGGCAGCCGAGCAAGTAGCAGAAGCCGCGCGAGCTGGCGACGCCGAGCTGCTCGATGCAGTCGACCAGGCTCTTCTGGTCGCCTTGCGAGAAGATGGTGCAGCCCTCGGCGAACGGGTCCTGGTTGGTGGCGTGCTGCGGGCCCCAGCCGGTGCGCTTGGCGATGATGTCGGAGCCGTTGGCCGCGCGCCACTTGCCGTCGACCATGATGCAGTCGCGGGCCGGGTCGAGCTCCTGCGTCTGGCAGCACTGCGAGCCCATGCAGATCTCGTTGATCGTGTCGGCGTCCCACTTCGGGTTGCACGGCACGGGGCAGCCGTTGATCAGCGGGCTGTCGAAGTCGCCCGTCTTGACGCACATGCCCTGGGTGCTGAGCGCGTTGTTGTTGTCGGAGAACAGCGGGGCGCCGTACCGCTCGTTGCTGACGCCGTCCATGTAATAATTCGGGAGCTTGCCGCCGACGGTGGCCGGGTCGTCCGAGCAGCACGTCTCCTCGCCCGGGCAGCCGTTGTCGCCTTGCTTGGTCGCCTGGGCCGGGTTGCACCGGAACGACGGGATATCGAGCTCCGGCTCGAAGCACGCGACCGAGGTCACGGCGCCCACGCTAAACAGGGCGGCGTAGGTCAGGGCAGTCTTGAGGAGGTTCAACGCGGTCTCCTTGCGGCAGCGTCAACGTGGCACATCCGGCCACAGCTTGTAAAGCATCCGTCGCGCGCGCCCGGCTTTCGCCACCGCGCACACGGCACCCGGCATACGCCCGTTTCGCCTGCGCCGCCGGCACGCACAGCTCGCTGCGAGGGCGGCACGTGGCCGGCCGGCGCGGCAGCCCTCGCGCGGGCGATGGATGGCATGGACGGCGTGGCGCGTATCGTCCGTGTGTCCACTTCTTCACGACCGTCCGCACCGCCACGCACGTGCGCCGCTGACTTCGCGCGCATGTCCCAGGATGCGGTCCGGGCGGGTTCCGGCCCGGCTTTTGGCAGTTTCCCCGCGGCGGGCTATCCTCGGTCCACCATGCCAGTATCGCTGGGTCGCGGGGCCTCGCCCCGGCTCGTGCGCGCGCGACCGCTTGCGGCGCGCTGGAGCGCGTTTTTCGCCCTCTGTTTCGCCTGCTCGAGCACCCCACCGGCGGATCTCCCCTCCAAGCCTGCGCCCGAGGTCCCGACTGGAGCCGCCGCCGGCGCCGCGCCGCAGGCGAGCGAGCCCGCGGCTCCGCCGGCCGCCCTGGTGTTCCCCAAGACCAGCCAGCGCGAGCAGCCCGCGGGCCACGCGTGGGTGTTCGACGGCCCCGGCGCGGAGCCCAAGCGGCAGGAGATCGCCGCGGCCGAGGCCGCCGGCTACACGGTGATCGACCTCGGCAACAGCTGGGTGCCGTACATCTTCAGCGAGAAGACGGTCGCCGTCGACGACACGCAGCCCAACGACTACCGCAAGCGCTACATCGACCTCGCCAACGACCGCGTCGACGCCGACGGCGAGCCGCTCGACAAGCACGAGCGCAACTTCCTCGAGCTGTACGGCATCCCGCCGACGCTGCAGGTCGTCGCCAGCGAGTGGCGCGCCGCCGACAGCGAGGTCGGGCCGTGCCTGCAGGCCGCCGGCTTCGACCCCGAGGTCCTGCGCGGGTGGACCGGCGGCGGCATCGCCTACGAGAACAAGAAGGTGGGCGACGTCCGCCGGCTCGCGCGGCTGCGGGCCGCGCTCGAGAAGGACATGAAGAAGGCCAAGCTCGACCCGGCCGACCTCGAGCAGGCCAAGGGCCACCCGAAGCTCGGCCGCGCCTACGACAACTGGCGCGCGCTGCAGAACAAGGTCGACGTCGTCGACCACGCCCAGCGCCGGCTCCGCTGCGAGAAGATGTTCCAGTCGGCCGAGGGCGAGGGCACCTACACCAAGGGCGAGTTCGACTCGGCGACCACCCACGCGCTGGCGCAGTTCGAGAAGAAGCACGCGATCATGGGCTGGGGTCACTTCACGCGCGAGAACCTCGAGGCGCTCGCGCGGACCCAGGACGAGAGCGCCCACCGCCGGCTCCTCCGCGTCATCGAGGAGCGCGTCGTCTCGGCCGCGGCGATCCTCGAGGACGGCAGCGCCGCGCGCTGGAAGCCGAAGTTCCGCTGGAAGGACCGCCGCGGCGAGGAGCAGCCGCTGCGCGACGTGGTGCGCGAGTCGGTCGACGCGGCCGTCGCCGCGCTCGACCTCGGCACCCCCGAGAGCGCCCGGCGCCAGCTCGACAAGCTCAGCGAGCTCGGCGGCGGCAACTTCGACGAGCTGCTGGTCGCGGTCAAGCTGCCGCCGCGGCCCGACTACTACCTCGAGGACATGGCCTTCGAGGTCGTCATCGACCGCGGCGACGTCTGGTACGACTTCCCGTTCGACAGCAGCGGCAAGCGGCTCTCCCAGCCGCGCGAGCGCTACCCGCACCTCACCCTCTACACCGTCTACGAGGGCCAGAAGATCCCGCTGGTCCACTGGCGCACCACCATCGGCTCGTGGCGCAGCGAGATGTACAACGGCGGCGAGTACTACAAGTACAAGGACTCCGACGTCGGCCCGCGCGTGTGGAAGGAGATCGTCGCGGCGCCGGTGTGGATCCCGCCGGCGACGACGCCGCCGCGCGAGCTTGTGCGCCGCAAGTGGAAGGACGGCCGGGTCCGCACGGTCGTCAACAACGCCGAGTTCGGGCCCAGCTACACCTCGGCCTACGGCCTGGTCGCGGCCTACCACATCAAAGAGATCAAGAACCCCGACGGCACCCTCAAGGCCGACTTCGACAACTCGATCCGGACCCACGGCAGCGTCGACTACATGTCGATCCTGCGCCGCTACTCGCACGGCTGTCACCGCCTCTACAACATGTCGGCGGTGCGGCTGTTCTCGTTCATCCTCAGCCACCGCCAGTTCGTGCGCGAGGGCCAGATCAAGCTCGGGTTTTCCCGCGAATTCGTCCACGAGGACCAGACCTTCAAGATCTCCCTCAAGACCCGCGGCTATCGTTACAAGCTCGTGCAGCCGATCGCCGTCGACGTCACCGAGGGCCGGATCAAGGGCACGCGGCAGAAGCCGATCGAGGGCTACATCCCCAAGCCGAGCGACACCCCTGCGCCCGCTGACGGCCCCGCCGCCGAGACGCCGGCAGGACCTGCCGAGGCCGCTGCGCCTGCCGAGAACAACGTACTCAGCCCCAGTTGATGTGGGTTAGCGCACCCACCTCGAACCCCCCGCTGTGCTCGCGTGCTGCATGCTTCGCGCGGCGCGCCGGTCACCTGTTCGCGCTTGCTGAGGCGCCGGCCCGGGCGCAAGATTCCGCGCCGTGCAGCGCAACCTCTCGACCGGTTTCGAAGACAGCTACCGTCGTCACCTCGTCGTCGAGCAACGCAAGGCCGTGCTCGAGACCATCGCCCGCGAACTGAGCCCGACGACCACGCTCGGCGACATCGTCGACGCCGCGCAAGAGCTCGGTTGGGGCGACGCGATGGGCGAGCTGTCGCTGGGTGAATTCGCCGAGGCCCTGCTCGGCGGCGAGGTCGCGGCGCCGGCCGTGCCGCCCGCGGTCGCCGACGCCGGCGAGCCCGAGGACGAAGGCGAAGAGGAAGAAGAAGAGGACGAGGCGTCGGCCGAGGAGCCCGAGGACGACGACGACCTCAGCGAGACGGAAGAGGACGTCGCGCCGCCGCCTGCCCCGAAGGTCAGCAAGGGCAAGGCCAAGGCCGCCGCCAAGAAGACCGCCAAGGCCGCCACCAAGTCGGGCAAGGGCGGCCGCGTCGTCCCGACCCAGACCGCGCTGCCGATCATCCCCGCCCCGCCGCCCAAGAAGGGCGCCGCCGGCGGCAAGAAGCTGAGCAAGAAGGCCGCCAAGAAGGCCGCGATGTACGTCCCGGCGATGCAGGACGACAGCGACGCGATGAACCTCGACCAGGCGGCCAAGCTGCTGGTCCCGATCGTCCGCAAGCTCAAGGAGGCGACCATGCAGGACCTCGAGGAGCAGACCGGCATGGGCCGCCGCAAGCTGCGCTTCCACATCGGCCAGCTGGTCAAGCACGGCCGCCTCAAGCGCCACGGCATGGGCCGCGGCACCTGCTACACCGTCAAGTGACCTGTCCGTAGGGGCAGGCGATCGCAGGCTGCCCCGAAAGACAGCCTGTTTGAAAGACCCGATGAAGGCGAGCGCGCTGCGCTCGCCTTCGTCGCGTTCAACCCGGCAGCGGGCACTTGCCGGTGCCGCTGGCCGAGTTGTTGTCGACGCGGCACTCGTGCCACGCGTGCATCGGCATCGCGTCGTCGACGACCACCCACACCACCGACGAGCCGTCGAGCAGCCCCGGCGGCGCGTTGGGCAGCAGCAGCGTCACGTCCTCGGCCTCGGCCGGGTACAGCACCTTGGTCGTCGCGCCGCTGCCGAGCAGCGTCCCGCCGTTCATCGGGTCGCCCTCGAAGAAGTGGACCGGCACCCCCGCCGGCACCGACGCCTCGCCGATGTTGCGCACGCGGCCGACCAGCCCGTACGGGTCCGGCTCGCACGCCAGGCGCAGGTCGACGATGAGGTCGGGCGCCGCGAACTCGCCCTCCGGCTGGACGTTCTGGCGGAAGTTGTTGAGCCCGGGCGTGAGCCAGTTGGTCGGCTCGATCGCCGGGATCTTCCCGCCCTCCTCGGTGTTGGTGACGTGGTACGAGTGCTGGTTCCACACCCGCCGCGTACGCACCCACCGGCCCTCGCTGTCGCCGAAGATCCGCACGCCCGTCTGCTTGGTCCCGTCGCAGTTGATGCTCGAGTAGTTGTTCGACACCGCGACGATGTCGGCGTGACCGTCGCTGTCGACGTCGGCGATCACCGGGTACTCGACCAGCGTGCCCGTCGTGTTGCACGTGCTCCACAGCACCTCGCCGTCGGTCCCGCGGTACACCCGCAGGCGGATCTCGTCGGAGTACACCACCTCCGCGCTGCCGTCGCCGTCGAAGTCGAACACCGACGAGCCGGTCGCCGCCGACGAGCAGTCCTGCGTCTGCTTGATCCACAGGAACGTGTCGACGTCGGCGACGTTCGGGTCCATCAGCTTGGTGCCGTCGAACACCGCGTAGCCGACCCCGCCGGCGACCGCGACGTCGGGCGTGCCGTCGCCGTTGAAGTCGGCGATGGTCGGCGGCCCGCCGCCGCCCGTGTTGCCGGCCGAGCCCATCGGGCACAGGTCGGGCGACAGCATCCCGTTGATGTCGATGCCCGCGCGGATGATCTGCGCGCCGTTCGGCGCCTGCGGATCGTGGCGCCACACGATCAGGTGATGCGGCGTGGTCGCGCTGTTCTTGTTGTTGGCGATCACCGCCACCTCCGGCTTGCCGTCGAGGTCGAGGTCGGCGACCGCCGGGTAGGCCCCCTCGAGCCCGGTCGTCGCCATCACCCCGCCGGCCGCGTTGAACGCCCCGCGCGGGTGGATGATGTCGAGCTGCCCGTCGCCGTCGAGGTCGGCCGGGGTGTTGAAGCCGCCGACGCCGAGCATCAGCTCGGTCGCACCGGTCGCCCCGTCGAGCACCGCGCCGGGCACCACGATCTCCGGCTTGCCGTCCTGGTCGAGGTCGGCGATCGACACGAACGCGCAGCTGCCCGCGTACGTCGACGTCCACAGCGGCTGGCCGTCGCCGGTGAACGCCCGCGTCTTGCCGGTGGTCGAGCAGGCCACCAGCTCGTTGCCGGGCAGGCCGTCGATGTCGCCGCCCGCGAGCTCGCGCCCCGGCGCGATTGGGTCGGCCATACCGCCGTTGTAGGTCCACTTCTCGACGATCTGGCCGCCGACGATCGAGATCACCCGGATCGTCCCGTTCTCCTGGTACTTGCCGTCGACGAAGGTGGTGAACGCGATCTCCGGGATGTCGCGCTCGTCGACGATCGTGTCGCAGTTGTCATCGTCGAGCTGGACCACGATCGGGGTCATCATCACCGTGCCGGCGTCCCAGTGGTACTTGACCGACGGCGTGAACTGGCCGGCGCCCGGGATGTACTGGCAGGTCGCCAGGCACGTCGGCGGGTCGCCCGGGTCCTCGCCCTCCATGCACTTCGGCGGCGACGGCAGGCACTTGCCCGTGGCCGGCACGATCCCGCCCATGCACATCATGTCGCCGCCCATCATCGCCGGCTCGCCGAGGCTGTACTCGCAGTACTCGTCGTCGGCGCACTCGCTGGCGTCGATGCACGAGTCGCCCGGCGTCACGCAGGTGTTGAACGAGCAGATGTCGCCCTGCGGGCAGCACACGTCGCCGCACGCGTGGTCCTCGTCGGGACAGCACTCCTCGCCGATGCACACGCCTCCCTTCGCCTCGCAGTCGGCAGGGCACACCCCCGCGGTCGTCTCGCCGGTGCTGCTCGTCGTCGGCTCGCCGGTCGACGTCGGCTCGCCGGTCGTCGCCTCGCTCGCCGACTCGCTCATGCCGCCCTCGCTCGTCGACGTCGGCGTCGTCGTCCCCGCCGTATCCGTCCCGGTCGGCGCGCTCGCCCCCGTCGTCGTGAGGCTGCCCGTCATCGTCAGCCCCGCGCTGTCCATCCGTCCGTCGTCACCGCAACCACTCAGCGCGCCGCACACCGCCGCGGCCCAGCCGAGTCCCCGCAAGCTCGTTGTCATGCGCGCAGGGTACAGACGCCCTCACGAGCCGGGCAAGCCGACCGATGCGTGCGATCCATTGCGCACCGCGTCGCCTGCGCCGCTCGATAACGATCGGTGAAGTCCACGACGCCGCGACGACGAGACGTCCCCCGCACCCGAGATCCGCCGCGATTCTTTCATGTCTTGAAGGCCAGGTTCATCCGCACGCCGAGCCGCGCCGACCGGCTCGTCCGACTCGCTCGAGCCCGACGCGGGGCGAGCCCTCGGCAGCCGCGCGCGAGCGAGCCGCGGAGCCGCGCATTCACCTGTCCTTTGAGACAGGCCAATTCCGTGCGCGACTCCACCGCCGCGACGCCCCGCGCTCCCGAGCCTCCCCCGCCCCCCCTCACACCAGCCACCGATCCCGTCGCGAACGCAGATCGCCCAGACGCTCGAGCACCGAATGCGCCGCGCCGCGACCACGCGCGCGAGCGCGCCCCGTGATTCGACGCCGAGCGGCCCCTCGGCGCGCCTCTGGTGCCCGCAGACCCCATTCTGATATCCAGGAGAGGTCTCCCGGCGACAGTGCATGGGTTTGGCGGGCTGGCGCGGGACGTGGAGGAGTCATGAAGCGATCGATCATCCGAATTGGCGATTGTGCAGCTGTCTTTTCAACCATGTTGATGATCGGCGCCTGCGGGCAGACCGACCCGACGGCCACCGGCGGCACGACCGACGGCGGGGCCGGCACCGACGCGCAGACCAGCACGGGCGCGCCGGTCTCGACCGGCCCCGACCCGACCCCCACCGGCACGCCGACGTCGACGATGGGCATGAGCGGCACGACCGTCGACCCGACCACCGGCGATCCGTCCACGACCACGACCACCACCACCGACGACACCTCCTCCACCACCGACCCGGGCCCCGCCTGCGGCGACGGCCACGTCGATCCGGGCGAGGCCTGCGACGACGGCCCCGACAACGGCGCCGGCAAGCCGTGCAACCTGCAGTGTCAGGCCAACACCTGCGGCGACGGCGACCAGGGCCCCGGCGAGGAGTGTGACGACGGCGCCGACAACATGGACTCCAACTCCTGCAAGGCCGACTGCACCAACAACGTGTGCGGCGACGGGGCCGTCGGTCCGGGCGAGGGCTGCGACGACGGCGACGACGACGACGCCGACGACTGCACCAACGCCTGCGCGCTGGCCAGCTGCGGCGACGGCATCGTCGCCCCGACCGAGCAGTGTGACGACGGCAACCTCGACAACACCGACGCTTGTACCGACACCTGCACCGACGCCACCTGCAGCGACGGCCATGTCCAGCCGAGCGCCGGCGAGGAGTGCGACGACGGCAGCGACAACGCCGACAACGCCGCCTGCACCACCGCCTGCAAGCAGAACGTGTGCGGCGACGGGGCCCTCTACAACACCGGCGACGGCGCCGAGGAGTGTGACGACGGCGTCGACAACGGCGCCGGCAAGGCCTGCAACGCGCAGTGTCAGTTCAACACCTGCGGCGACGGCGACCAGGGCCCCGGCGAGGCCTGCGACGACGGCGACCTCGACCCCGGCGACGGCTGCTCGTCGACTTGCAAGCTCGAGGAGTGCGGCAACGGCATCCTCGACCCCGGCGAGGACTGCGACGACCAGCAGAACGGCGACGACGACGACGGCTGCACCGACAGCTGCGAGCTCCCGGCCTGCGGCGACGGCATCCACCAGCCGAGCGAGGGCGAGGAGTGCGACCTCGGCGGCCTCAACAGCGACAGCGGCGCCTGCACCGTCGCCTGCAAGCTCGCGACCTGCGGCGACGGCCTCGTCCAGGCCAACGTCGAGCAGTGCGACGACGGCCCCGGCAACAACGGCCCCGGCAAGGCCTGCAACGCGACGTGCAAGACCAACGTCTGCGGCGACGGCGACAAGAGCCCGAGCGAGGCCTGCGACGACGGCAACGGCAGCAACGACGACGCCTGCACCAACGTCTGCAAGCAGGCCAGCTGCGGCGACGGCTTCGAGCAGCCCGGCGAGGAGTGCGACGCCGGCGACAGCAACAGCAACACCGGCGCCTGCACCCTCGCCTGCAAGAACCCGATCTGCGGCGACACCTTCGTCCAGCCCGGCAAGGGCGAGCAGTGCGACGACGGCAACCTGTCGAACAACGACGCCTGCCTCAACACCTGCAAGACCGCCAGCTGCGGCGACGGCGTCGTGCATCAGGGCGTCGAGCAGTGCGACGACGGCAACCAGGTCGGCAACGACTTCTGCAGCAACCAGTGCCTGTCGCCGACCTGCAGCGACGGCGTCAAGAACGGCAGCGAGACCGGCGTCGACTGCGGCGGCCCCTGCGGCAAGTGCGGCCTCGGCGGCTCGTGCCAGAGCCACGGTGACTGCGCCCAGCAGGCCTGCGTCAACAACGTCTGCGTATTGACGAAGAGCTGCAAGGAGCTCAAGCAGGCCAACCCCGCGCTCGGCGACGGCGATTACACCATCGACCCCGACGGCGGCGGCTCGGTCCAGCCGCTCGTCGTCCACTGCGACATGGACGCCGGCGCTTGCGGCTACACCATGGTCCGCTTCAACGACGGCGCGCTCGGCGGCCACCAGGACGCCTACACCAACAAGTGCGCCGCCGTCGGCATGGAGGTCATCGTCCCGCGGACCAAGGCCCACGCCACCGCGATCGTCGGCTGGAACGGCGGCGTCGTGCCCAACCTCTACAACGTGTTCCCCAAGTACAACGGCGCCCAGTACATCACCAACTGGACCGGCCGCTGCCAGGGCCAGCCCTGCACGTTCTGGATGACCGACAACGCCCAGGGCAACGTGTCCTGCCTGGCCCCGCCGGCCTCGCACGAGCCCAACGGCGACAACAGCGTCAATTACCGCATCTACAAGTGGAACGAGGGCTGCGGCATCGAGGGCGGCTGGAACGACGCCGACGCCTCGGTGGCGTACACCGGCTGGGTGATCTGCTCGACCAACGACTGTTGATCGCCGACCTGGTGCATTTGCGCCGCCCCGCGTCGGTCGTCCGGCGGGGGGGCGGCTGTTCGGCGGCGCCGCGCTGCACCTGACCGGGCACTCGTCCGGGCCGCCGGGTCCGCTCAATCACCGCCGTCGCGGTCCCTACAATCGCACGCGCACCCCAGTCGGCCGGTGATGACATTCGCGCCGGCCGCCTCGCGCGACCTCGCGCGGCCGCCCACAACTTGACCGGGCCGCGCGCCCGGGCGCACCCTCGGGGCGCGTGCTCTCGCCTCGACTCGCCGCGATCCGTGCGCCGATCCTCGTGATCTGGCTCGCCGCGGCGGTGCTGGCCGCGATCGACTTCCTCCGCGACGTCGACCCCGCCCACGTGCGCCTCGCCCTCTTCATCGCCACCGTGGTCGTCGAGGTGCTCGCGCTCGCCACCGCGATGGCCGGCCGGCGCGCCCTCGCCGACGACGATCCGACCCGCGGCGCGAGCACGGCGATCTGCCTCGGCCTCGGCCTGCGCGTCGCCGCCGAGCTGCGCCTCGGCCTGATGTACCTGTCGGCTGTCCCTTCGGTCATCTTGAAGCGCCCTGCCCTCGCGGACGCCTTCCTCTACGGTCTGCGCTATCTCTACGTCGCCGCCGACCTCGCCCTCCTGCTCGGCGTGGTCCGCACCCTCCGCGGCCTGCGTTGCAGCGGTCTCGGCATTCGGCCGCGGCCGCGCGACCTGCTCGTCATCCTCCTCGTCGTCCCGCTGCCGCTCGCGGTCTACGCATTGCAGGCGCAGGTCGTCCCGGCCCCGAGCGACACCGGCATCATCACCTTTCGCCTGCTCGCGGCCAGCGTCGGCGCCGTCGTCGGCGGCTATTGCGTCGTCCTCGCCGTCGCCGCCCTGCAGCTCGGCGGCGCGTGGGCGTGGATCTGGGGCGCCGCCGGGGTCGCCGGGATCGCCCGCGCGCTCGCCTTCGTCGCCGCCGCCGCCGCCGAGCACGTCCTGCCGCGCGCCGGCGCCATCCTGCTCGAGCAGGGCCTGCTGTGGACATTCGCCTGCGCCTGGCTGCTGGCCACCGCGCTGCACTGGCAGCACGTGCGCCGCTCGTGAATCACGTCGGCAGCGGCAGCGGCCGGCGCGGTCCGGCCCCGCGCGAGCGCTCGTACTCGTCGAAGATCCCGGCGTAGTCGGCCGCGGTGTAGGGCGCCGTCAATTCGGCCAGCACCCCGCGCTTGCGGTACGGCGACACACCCAGGTCCCCCAGCATCACGTCGAGGTACTGGTGAAAGCGCGTATTGACGGCCCCCGCGCGCGACGGCTCGAACAGGATGTTCGCGCGCTTCCACCGCTGGACTGCCGCGATTTGGCGCTCGATCTCCGGCTCCGGCGGCAGCTCGAGGTCCCCGCGCAGGTGCGCCCCCAGCCACAGCATCGCCACCTCGACCCCGGGTACGTGCAAAAACCCGTGGTTGTGGCCGGCGAACGCCATTCGCGGCACCTTCGGGTGAATCACGTGACGGTACAATTGCGCCCCGTCCCGCTCCCGCTCGAGCAAATCGCGGTACTTTCGCGGCAGGAACGGGAACTGCGGCGCCAGCGAGCCCGTCGACACCACCACCAGATCGCACGTCAGCTCGCGCCCGTCGGCGAGCCGCAGCCCCCGCGGCGTGAACCCGACCGGCTCGCCGCGGTGCGGCTCGATCTGCCCGCGGATCACCTGCGCGAAGTACTCGTCGGGCGCCATCGCCACCGCCGAGCGCATCTCGAACGGCACCGGCGTCGTCGGGATCAGCGTCGTCATCCGCCGGCGCACGGCCGGGTCGCGCCACAGCCCGTGCAGCCCGACCTGGGCGCGGATGAGCCCGCCGACCATCGCCCAGAACCCGCGCACCAGCGGCTGCAGGTGCGTGTGCAGCAGCCGCTCCGCCCGGCTCGGATGGACCCACGCCGGGATCATCGCCGTGCTCGCGCGCATGAACAGGATCTTCGACCCGTGGACCCCGAGGATGTGGCGGGGGATCAGCCAGCGCGGCTCGCGGAACACGTGCTCGACTTGCGAGCCGCGGGCCGCCGCGAAGCTCGCCATGTCGACCGCGCTCTTGCCGAACCCGATCACCGCCACCTTCTTGTTCGCCAGCACCCCCAGGTCGCGGACCTCGCGGGCGAGAATCACCTGTCCCGGAAAACACGCTCGATCGGCCAGCCGCAGCCCATGCTGCGCCCCCGTGTATTGCCCGTTCGCGACCACCACGAAGTCGAACCGCTCGCGCCGGGGCCCCGCCGGCGCCTGCAGCTCGAGCGCCCAGCCGTCGCCGACGAACTCGCTGGCGAGCACCTCGTGCTCGGTCCGCACGTCGATACCGAAGCGGGCGATCGCCGCCTCCATGTAGCGCATCAATTGCTCGCGCGTAGGGTGCAGGTCCGGCGCGAACGGCCACGGGAATTCGGCCAATCGATAGTGCTCGGCCACGTTCTGCAGGCGCACCTCCGGGTACGCCACCGCCCATACGCCGCCCGGCCGCGGCCCGCGCTCGAATATCACGACCTCGTGGCCGAATCGCTGCAGCATGCGGGCCGCCGCGATCCCGGAGATACCACCGCCGATAATTGCGATCTTCATCGTTCCTTGTAGTGCGCCGGCTCGTCGTGCCGGATCGCCGCGCCGCACCGTGCCTCGCCTCACGCCGCGCGCGTGACACCTCCGGGCCGCATTTTGCCACGCGCAGCGCCGCCGCGCGACGCTCCGCGTCCGTCAGGCACTCCTAGCATTGCGGACCTTCGCAGACCGCCTGGCGCGTCACACCCACGGCTCAGGTCACGCGCCCTGTCCCCCCGCGCCCCGCCTCGCGCGCTGATACGCGCCCGCCCGCCGCGCTCGCCGCGATACGATGACGAGCCATGCCTCGACGTCGCTCGCGCCTCGCCTCCGCCCTGCTCCTGCACCTGTCCTGCGGCGGCGGCGACGGAGGTCCCGTCGACAATCCCCTCACCGATCCCGCAGAGGGCCCGCCGGCGGGCAACCCGGACGGCGCGTGCGACATCCCCGACGAGGCCCGTCCGGTCGACACCAGCGCTCCGGACCACGTCGTCGGCGACGGCACCGCCGCCAGCTGCACGAGCGACGCCTTCATCGCCGCCGTCGAGCAGGGCGGCGTCATCACCTTCGACTGCGGCCCCGAGCCGGTCGTCATCACCCTCGATCGCACCGCCAAGATCTTCAACGACACCGGCCCCGAGATCGTCATCGACGGCGGCGGCAAGGTCACCCTCTCGGGCGGCGGGGCGCGGCGGATCCTCTATCAGAACACCTGCGACCAGGCCCAGCGCTGGACCACCGACCACTGCGACGACCAGGACCACCCGCGGCTCGTCGTCCAGAACCTCACCTTCGTCGACGGCGACGCCAGGAGCGAGGAGGACGGCGGCGGCGCGATCTTCGTCCGCGGCGGCCGCTTCCGCGCCGTCAACACCCGCTTCTTCAACAACGTCTGCGCCGACGTCGGGCCCGACGTCGGCGGCGGCGCGATCCGGGTGTTCGACCAGCACGAGGACCGCCCGGTCTACATCGTCAACTCCACTTTCGGCGGCGCCCCGGAGCTCGGCAACGTGGGCTCGAACGGCGGCGCCCTGTCGAGCATCGGCGTGTCGTACACCGTCATCAACAGCCACTTCTCGCACAACCGGGCGATCGGCGACGGCGCCAACCCGGCCCAGAGCGGCACCCCGGGCGGCGGCAGCGGCGGCGCGATCTACAACGACGGCAACACCTTCACCCTCTCGCTGTGTGGCACCGTGGTGCGCGACAACCACGCCAACGAAGGCGGCGGCGCGATCTTCTTCGTCAGCAACGACCGCAGCGGCAGCCTCGCGCTGACCGACTCGCTGCTGTGCGCAAACCCGAGCGACGGCTTCGAGACCGAGGGCTTCCCCGGCATCTTCGTGCTCGCCGCCGGCGACCCGGCGGTCGTGCGCAGCGCCCTCGCCGAGACCTGTCCCGAGGGCTAGGTCCCACCGCGGCCGCCCGGCCCCGCCCGTCCGGGTCGGCCGCGGAGCGGCCCGAATCGGCCGTCCGGGCTCCGCGGCGGCCGACCCTTGCGCCGCGCGGACCGGCGCCGGCATCATCGAGGTCGCACGCATGCACGCCCGTCACTTGATGCTCGAGAGCCCCGCCATGGGGCGCAAGGTTCACCTGTGGTGTTACGGCCATTACGGCCCGCCCGTCATCGTCTTCCCGTCCGCCGCCGGCTTCGCCCACGAGTGGGACCGCCACGGCATGTTCGAGGTCTTGGGCCCGCTGATCCGCGCCGGCAAGGTCAAGTTCTACTGCCCGGAGAGCAACGTCTCCCAGGTATGGACCGACAAGGAGAGCTCGATCGCCGCGCGGATGCAGCGGCACCGCGCCTACGAGGGCTTCATCCTCGACACCCTCGTCCCGTTCATCCGCGAGGACTGCCGCTGGGAGGGCGCGCCGATGACCGCCGTCGGCTGCAGCCTCGGCGGCACCTACGCCGCCCTGTTCGCGCTCAAGTACCCCGAGACCTTCCGCCGGGTGCTGTGCATGAGCGGCCGCTACCTCACCACCGAGCTGACCGGCAAGCACAACGACTCGGACCTCTACTTCAACAACCCGCTGGCGTTCGTCCCCGGCCTGCGCGGCGAGCCGCTCGAGCGGCTGCGCCGCAACACCCACCTCACCCTCGTGTGCGGCCGCGGGGCCTACGAGGAGGGCTGCATCGAGGAGACGATCGCCCTCGGCCAGCTCCTGAAGGAGAAGGACATCCCCAGCGTCACCGACATCTGGGGCCGCGAGTCCCGGCACGACTGGGACTGGTGGCAGCGCCAGGTCGTCGTCCACCTGCCGCGCCTGCTCGGTTGAGGCCTGTCCCTTTGGCCCTGTCTCCCCGGCCCTGTCTTTTCGCACCTGTCCATTAAAACATCCATGCGCCAGAAGCTCGTCGACCTGCTCACCAAGTACCGCTCGCTGCTGCTGGTCGGCGTCGGCCTGCCGGTCGGCTTCGTCTTCGACGCCGTCCTGCGGGCGCGGGCGCGGGTCTACGAGGTCCTCGGGGCCGCGCCCGAGCGCCACGACGAAAAGGTGCGGGACATCCAGGAGCAGGTGCGGCGCTGGGCCGGCCTGCCGGCGAGCGAGCGCAAGCCGATGTGCACCGACCGGCGCACGTGGATGAACCTCTCGACCCGGTTCGAGCCCAAGCACACCTGGCACAAGGTGCGCATGGGCGCGCTGCGCGACATCCTCGGCCTCGACGAGGCGGCGCGGACCGTCCGGGTCGAGCCGTTCGTCACCGTCGGCCAGGCCATGCGCTACCTTGCCAAGCGCGGCTACATGCTCGCCGTCCACCTCGAGATCGCCGACGCCACCATCGGCGGCCTCGCCCTGGCCGCCGGCATGACCACGCACTCGCACAAGGTCGGCATGTTGTTCGAGACGGTGGTCGCCTACGAGGTCGTGCTGGCCGACGGCCGCCTCGTGCGCGTGACGAAGGACAGCCACCCCGACCTGTTCCGCGCCATGGGCTGGTCGCACGGCACCCTCGGCCTCCTCGTCGGCGTCGAGCTCGCGGTCGTCCCGATCAAGAAGTACGTCCACATGCGCTACGTCCCGGTCCACTCCCAGCAGGGCTACTGCGACGAGATGTACCGCCTCGCCAACGCCGACGACGCGCCGCACTTCCTCGAGGCGACCGTCTTCGCCAGGGACCGCGCCGTGATCATGTGCGGCGACTTCGCCGACGAGCCGACCGAGCCGGCCGAGCGGGCCAAGATCAACCACCTCGGCCGCTGGTACAAGCCGTGGTTCTACAAGCACGTCGAGACCTTCCTCGAGCGCGGCGGCGACGAGTACATCCCGCTGGAGGACTACATCCTCCGCCACAACCGCAGCATCTTCTGGGTGGTGGCGCACATGATCCCGGAGGGCAACCACCCGCTGTTCCGCGCCCTGCTCGGGTGGATGATGCCGCCGCGGATCGCCTTCTTGAAGTTCTCGACCACCCCCGCGGTGCGCAAGATGACCTTCACCATGCAGGTGTTCCAGGACATCGTGCTGCCGATGAGCGCGATGAAGCGGGCGGTCGACCTCGTGGCCGAGCGGTTCGAGATGTTCCCGATCTTGCTGTACCCGTCGCGGGTGTACGACCACGGCGAGGCCGGCGGCCAGCTGCCGCGCCCGTTCGCGCAGGACATCGTCCCGGGCAAGGACTACGCGATGTACTTCGACCTCGGCGTCTACGGGGTGCCCGGGCCGATCCAGCGCGGCCTGCCGTTCAAGACCGTCCACGCGATGCGGGCCATGGAGGCCTTCACCGCCGGCGTGCGCGGCTTCCCGTTCCTCTATGCCGACACCTTCATGACCCGCGATGAATTCGAGGCCATGTTCGACCTCCGGCTGTACCGCCAGGTCCGCGAACGCTACGGCGCCTCGGCCGCCTTTCCCGACCTGTACGACAAGATCCGCCCCGAGGTCGACGTCCTCGCCGTGCTCGACGAGGAGCGCGAGCTGGACACCACCCTCGCCGACTGATCGCTCACACCCGGGCCTGCCCCGCGGCCGGCTGCGCCCGGTGAGCAGCCAACGGCCCCCCACCGCCGTTCGCCGCCCGACCTGCGCAACCTCGCCTCGCGCTTCGTTGCGCGCCAGCGGACCTCGTGGTATCCCACGCGCGCACAAACGTTTCTGGCACTCGGCTCATTTGCACGCTCGTCTCTGAGTTTGTATCGGTCCTTGTCTCCGGCGACGCTGACCATCGTGGCGCGGCTTCCACGACGGTCGGGCAGTGTACACGGGGCGAGAGCGCCCACGAGCCGCACGCACGAGACGACGCACATGAGCAACCGACTGTTCGTAGGTAACCTGTCCTTCCAGACCACCGAGGAGGACCTCCAGCAAGTTTTCGCAGACTTCGGCGAGATCGCCGAGATCCGCCTCGTCCTCGACCGTGACACCGGTCGTTCCCGCGGCTTCGCCTTCGTGGCCATGGCCGACGACGATGCCGCCCGCCGCGCGACCGAGAGCCTCAACGGCCAGATGCTCGACGGCCGCCCGCTCCGCGTGAACGAGGCCGAAGAGCGCCGCGGCCCCGGCGGCGGCGGCGGCGGCGGCGGTGGCGGTGGTAACCGCTCGTTCGGCGGCGGCAGCGGCGGCGGTGGTCGCGGCGGCTTCGGCGGCGGCGGCGGCGGTGGTGGCTACGGCGGCGGCGGCGGCGGTCGCGGCGGCTTCGGCGGCGGCGGCGGCGGTGGCCGTGGCGGCCGCAGCAACGACCGTCGCGGCGGCGGCGGCGGCGGCGGCCGCTGGTAATCAGCCCCGTCCCTGACAAAAACCCCGAGACGCGAGCAGGAGCCCCGCTCCTCGCTCGCGTTTCGCGTTTAACGCGCCCCGCAAGTCCGCCGCGAGCCGCAGCCAGGTCACTCGCGCGGCCCTCGCTCACCGGCACCGCCGCTCCCCGCCCCCAGCGACCTCGGACCTCCGCGCCGCCCCCTCGCCGACTTGCGACCTCCGCAAGCTCGCACCCTCCGCGCCGCCGACCTCGCCCGGCCTGCGACCTCGGCACGCTCGCGACCTCCGCGCCGCCGATCTCCACCGACCTGCGACCGCTCCGGGCTCGCGACCTCCGCCGACCTCGCGTCCCGCGAGCGCCGCGCCGAGCCCGCCGTTCGCCGTCCGTCTGGGCTATCCTCCGCGATCGCCGTGTCCCCGCGCCGCCTCCGTCACGCCGTCCTCGCGGCCAGCCTCGGCGTCGCCACCCTCGCCCTCGTGCGCACGGGCCCGCCCGCGCCGGCCGGCCTCGAGGTGCCCCCTGAAGAATTCTCGGCCGCCCGCGCCCGTGAGGAGCTGGTCCAGTTACTCGGCGACGAGCGCCCGCACCCGGTCGGCTCGGCCGCCGACGCGGCCGTGCGCGAGCGCCTCGTCGCCCGCCTGCGCGCTTTGGGCCTCCAGCCCGAGGAGCAGCGGGCCTTCGCCTGCAGCGAGGGCGGCAACTGTGCTCCGGTGACCAACGTGATCGCCTGGCTTCCGGGACAGGTCCCCGGCCCGGCTCTGGCGCTCACCTCGCACTACGACTCGGTCGGCGCAGGCCCGGGCGCGGCCGACGACGGCCACGGGGTGGCGACGACGCTGGAGCTCCTCCGGATCTTGCTCCCCCTGCCCCGCCGCCCGCCGCTGATGGCGGTGTTCACCGACGGCGAGGAGGCCGGCCTGCTCGGCATGCGCGCCTTCGCCGAGCACCCGCGCGCCCGCGAGATCGGCGTCGCCCTCAACCTCGAGGCCCGCGGCACCACCGGCGCCGCGCGCATGTTCGAGACCAGCGACGGCAACGCCGCGCTGATCGCCGCCTACGCCGCGGCCCGCCCGAGCGCCCTCTCGTTGTCGTACGAGATCTACCGCCGCCTGCCCAACGACACCGACCTCACCGTCCTCAAGGGACATGGCCTTCAGGGCATGAACTTCGCGTTCATCGGCGGCGTGCTGCGCTACCACACCCCGCGCGACGACCTCGCCCACCTCGACCTCGGCAGCGTGCAACAGCAGGGCGACGCCGTCCTCGCCACCGCGCGCAACCTCCTGGCCGCCGACCTGCCGCCGCCCGCCCCGCACAACGCCCACTACGTCGACCTGCTCGGCCTCGTCCTGCTGCGCTGGCCCGCCTGGCTCGACCTCCCGCTCGCCGCCGCCGCCCTGCTCGCGCTGCTCGTCACCGCCGTCCGCCGCCGCCGCGAGCTGTCCGCGCGCACCGTCCTGCTGGCCCTCGCCGCCCCGTTCGTCGCCGTGCTCGCCGCCGTCGCCGCCGCGACCGTCCTGCTGCTCGCCGCCGAGTCCCTCACCAGCCCGCTCGGCCCCTGGCGGGCCGCCACCGGCACCGCCCTGCTCGGCCTCGCCGCCGCCGCCCTCGCCGCCGCCCTCGCCGCCGCGCGCCCGCTGGTCCGCCGCGCCGGCCCGCTCGCCCAGTCGCTCGTCACCTGGCTGCTGTGGACCGGCCTCGGCCTCCTCCTGGCCACGCAGATCCCCGGCGCCGCGATCTTGCTGCTCGCCCCCGCCGTCCTCGCCGCCGTCGCCCCCGCCTCGCGGCTCGCCCCGATCGCCGCCGCCCTGCTCGCCACCGCCGTGTGGGCCCCGCTCGCCCCGGCGCTGGTCGAGGCCCTCGGCCTGTCCGCCCCGCTGGTCGGCGCCACCGTCGGCTGGCTGTGCACCGCCCTGCTCCCCGCCTGTCCCGAAGAACCTGGCGAAAAGACCCTGCCCCTCTGGACATGGTCTTTCGCGCTGGTCGCCCTCCTCGCCACCACCTTCGCCGCCGTCGCCCCGCGCCACGACGTCGATCACCCGAGCAAGGCCAACCTGATCCACCTCACCGACCTCGACGCCGGCCGCGCCTGGCACGTCGTCGAGGCCCCGTCCGGCGTGCCCGAGCCGCTCGCCGCCGCGCTCGCGTGGGACGAGCCGCGCGCGCTCCTGCCGTGGTCGAGCCGCGCCGTCCCCTCGGCGCCGGCGACCGTCATCAGCGACGCCGGCCCGACCCTCGAGCTGCGCCCGCCGGCCGCGGGCGACCCGCCGGGTCGCGCGACCATGACCTTGCGGGCCCGCCCCGGCGCGCTCGCCTCCATGCTCGTGATCCCCGCCGGCGCCGTCAATACGCTCCGCGTCGGCGGCCGCGACCTCGACGTGACGGCGCTGCGACCTGGTCCTTCGGACACCCGCGTCGTCACCGTCTTCGGCTGCCCGGCCGAGGGTGTCGAGGTCGTCGCAGACATCACCACTGCGGCGCCGTGGATCGTCGTCGACCTCGCGCCCGGGCTCGCCCCCGACGCCCCTGCGAGCGCCCGCCCCGAGTGGGCCGTGCCCTATCAATGGGGTGATGTGATCGCCGCGCGACGCAGCTTCACGCCGCCCGCCGGTCAATGATTCGCGACGACCTTTCGCCTGCGGAAGGTCGTCGCGCGCTTGCGAGCGCGCGCTCGCGTTGCTGCACGCCGATCGCCCGTGGTAGCGTCGCCGCGCTGGAGGCTTGGAGAACATGAAGGGCTTGAGGTTGATCTTTGGCTTGACGACCTGCGCGTACTTGACGGCGTGCTCCGACTCGACCGCCGTCACGACCGACACGGCGAATACCGACACCACGACCGAGAGCACGACGTCGCAGCAGACCACGACCGGCGGCCCGACCACCGGCCCCGACCCGACCACGGGCGTCCCGACCACCTCGCTGCCGACCACCACGAGCCCGACGTCGACCACGACCTCCACCGACACGACCGAGACCACCGCCCCGCTCACCACCACCGACTCGACGACCACCACCGACGGCGACACCGACACCACGACCACCACCACCGGTCCGGTCGCCGAGTGCGGCAACGGCGTCGTCGAGGACGGCGAGATCTGCGACGACGGCCCCGAGAACGGCCCCGGCAAGGCCTGCAACGCCGAGTGCCAGGCCAACGCCTGCGGCGACGGCGACGTCGGCCCCGGCGAGGAGTGTGACGACGGCGCCGGCAACGGCGACATGAACAGCTGCAAGGCCGACTGCAGCGACAACGTCTGCGGCGACGGGGCCGTCGGTCCGGGCGAGGGCTGCGACGACGGCAACGACGTCGACGGCGACGACTGTACCAACGCCTGCGCGCCGGCGACCTGCGGCGACGCGGTCGTCGCCGCCACCGAGGAGTGCGACGACGGCAACGCCGACAACACCGACCTCTGCACCGACACCTGCACCAACGCCGCCTGCAGCGACGGCTTCGTCCAGGCCGGCGTCGGCGAGGAGTGCGACGACGGCAACGACAACGCCGACGACGCCGACTGCACCACCACCTGCAAGGCCGCCACCTGCGGCGACGGCCACGTGTGGAGCAGCGGCAGCGGCGCCGAGGAGTGTGACCTCGGGGCCGAGAACGGCCCCGGCAAGGCTTGCAACGCCGGGTGTCAGCTCAACGTCTGCGGCGACGGCGACCAGGGCCCCGAGGAGGCCTGCGACGACGGCAACCTCGACGACGGCGACGGCTGCAACGCCCTCTGCGGCCTCGAGGAGTGCGGCAACGAGGTCCTCGACTTCGGCGAGGAATGCGACGACGGCGCCAACGGCGACCCCGACGACGGCTGCACCGACAACTGCGCCTTCCCCGACTGCGGGGACGGCTTCGAGCAGCCGAGCCTCGGCGAGCAGTGCGACCTCGGCGCGAACAACAGCGACGCCGGCGCCTGCACCCTGTCCTGCCTCGACGCCACCTGCGGCGACGGCCTGACCCACGCCAACGTCGAGCAGTGCGACGACGGCGCCAACAACGGCCCCGGCCAGGCTTGCAAGGCCGACTGCACCGCCAACTTCTGCGGCGACGGCGACGTCGGCCCCGGCGAGGCCTGCGACGACGCCAACCAGAGCAACAACGACGCCTGCACCAACGTCTGCAAGTTCGCCACCTGCGGCGACGGCTTCGAGCAGGGCAGCGAGCAGTGCGACCTCGGCGACCTCAACGACAACGTCGGCGAGTGCACCCTCGCCTGCAACCTGCCCGACTGCGGCGACGGCTTCGTCCAGCCCTCCAACCTGGAAGAGTGCGACGACAGCAACATGTCGAACACCGACGCCTGCCTCGACACCTGCAAGGCCGCCGACTGCGGCGACGGCTTCGTGTGGGCCGACAACGAGCAATGCGACGACGGCAACCAGATCGAGACCGACGACTGCCTCAATAGCTGCACCAACCCGTCGTGCGGCGACGGCTTCGTGTGGGCCGGCCACGAGCAGTGCGACGACGGCAACCAGAACGACAGCGACACCTGCACCCACCTGTGCAAGCCGCCGGCCTGCGACGACGGCATCCAGAGCGGCGCCGAGGCCGACGTCGACTGCGGCGGCGGCACCTGTGCCAAGTGCCCGGTCAATGACAGCTGCGTCAATCCCAGCGACTGCACCACCGGCAATTGCGCCCTCGGCGTGTGCGCGCCGGCGCAGTCGTGCAAGCAGCTCCACACCGGAGATCCCTCGCTGCCGAGCGGCAAGTACACGATCGACCCCGGCTTCCCCGGCGTCCCGCCCTTCGAGGTGTGGTGCGACATGACCACCGACGGCGGCGGCTGGACCATCTTCCACGCCGTCACCGGCGCCAACAACGAGCGGGCGCTGGTCACCAACACCGAGAACCTGGGCGGCAACCCGCTGAACTTCCAGGCCTACAGCGTCAACCAGATCAAGAAGGCCGGCCTCAGCCTGATCTCGAGCGAGACGATCTTCGTCCGCAACAACGGCACCTGGCTGCGCGTCAACAAGCCGGCCTTCAACCAGAACCTCATCCAGCCCGACGCGTCCTGGAAGGGTCCGGTGACCATCACGGCCAACAACGGCGCCACGGCGCAGGCCTTCATGGGCTGGGCCAACCTCCCGGCCAAGGTCGCCAAGGGCGGCGACTTCGGCATCACCTCGACGCCCGACGGACAGGTGAGCTGCCAGAACAAGACCACCACCCTGGGGTTCACCAACGAGACCCCGGACGCGCTGATGCTCAACGGCTGCTGCGATTTCCACTACCTTTACAGCTATTCGGCCGTCAACGCCGACGCGGACGCCGGCTACGACGCCAAGTTGCCGCTCGGCTCGTGGGCAGCCACGCCCGAAGCGGCCGGCAATTGCGAGCTCACCCGCCCCGAGGGCGGCTCGCTGGTGTTCTACGCCGCCATGCGCTGATCCTCGCCCTCATGTCGGCAGGCGTGCAAATTCTTGCACACCTGCCCGATCGGCGCCATGATCCCCCGATCATGCCCGCCGAAGCCGCCCCGCGCCTGCGCGAATCCACCCTGCAGCTGCTCCGCCGCGCCGTCGGCCGCCCGGCCCACTGGCGCGACAAGCTCGGCCGCCTGGCGGTCGCGCTGCGCGGCTGGGCCGACTCCCGTGCCGTCGATCGGCGCCTGCAGCACCTGCACGCGCTCGGCCGCCTCGAGGCGCCGCTCCCCACCGCGATTCAGCGGATGGTCGGCGCGATCGACATGTTGCGCTTCTTCCTCGTCCCCTGCGCCGCCACCTATTATTCACAGAAGAACATCCACTTCGGCTTTCACACCCTCTTGCGCGCCCTCGAAGACCCGGCCTCGATGATCGATCCGCTCGGCCTCCACAGCGCGCGCGACACCGTCATCCACCATCTTTTACAGGTCGTCCACGCCAACCCCGACTACGACCTGCAATTGCTCGAGTCCTTCCCCGACGGCCTCGATCGCCTCGAGGCCGAGCTCGAGGCCCTGCGCGCCGGCACCCACGCTCGCGCCGCCGAGCTCGCCGCCACCGTCGAGGACGCCGATTACCACCCCCGCCTGCTCGCCCGCCTCCGCGCCTTCCGCCGCCGCGTCGCCACCCCGCTCCTGTGCGACGAGGTCCTGAGCGACCCCCGCTACATGCAGCTCGAGCGGGTGTTCGGCGACCTCACCTCGACCATGCGCTACTTCTCGCGCCTGCCCGCGACCCCGCGCGGCGCCCTGCACCACCTGCTCACCGTCCGCACCTTCCCCGCCCACCTGGCCGGCTGAGCCGCCCACGATCATCCATCCTGGTCGACAGCCCCTCGCGCGGCCCCGCGGGCGTCACCTTCCCGCTCGCGCTCGCCGCGACCCATCGTCCTTCGGGCTATCACCCGTTCGCGCAGCCCTCGACGAGCCCGACCTTCGACCCGACGCGGCCTTACTTCCGCGCCTGCGCCCGCCGCAGCAGGTTCTTGGCCGTCCCGCTGCGCTCGCGCCCGGGCCGCACCCACGCGATGTCGATCGTCGACGCCGCCGTCATCGCCTCGTCGCGCGCCGTGTCCGAGTCGAAGCCGCCCACCGTCGCGAAGGCGCCGACGTTGTGCCGCGGCCGCGCGAACATGTGGAACACCGTGACCTCGAGCCCCTTCGCCTGCGCGTGGCGCTGGAACAGCAGGTCGGCCCCGCGCGCGTCCCCGACCACGAACCTGCACCCGCGCGCGCACGCCTCCTCGATCTTCGGCACATAGTGCGCCGCGAACTCCTCTTCGCTGAGATCGAGGTGCCCCGACACGTAAGCGATCGTCGTCATGCCTGCCGTCATCTCCGCCGCTCCCATGCCGCTTCCGAACCTAACTTTTCAGACATGCCCTCGCGGACATGTCCCGGCATTCATGCTCCGGTCGGCTCGCCTGCCTTGCGCAGCGCCATCATCGCTCCAGCCGCGAGCAGCGCCCCGGCCCCCGGCCCCTCGTCGTCCGCCTTGCAGCCGCACCCGCCGTCGTCGTCCAGCCCGCCGCTGGCCGACCCGGTCGCGTCCGCGTCGCCGCTGTCCCCTGTCGTGCCGGCGGACGTCGTGCTCGCCCCACCGCCCGTCGTCGGCGCCGCGCTCCCGCCCGACTCCGTCCCCGCCCCCGTCTCCGTCTCCGTCTCCCCGCCGGTCGTCTCCGGCGGCGGCTCGAACTCGGGGAAGGGCCCGCGGATCGCCAGCGTCAGGTGGTCGAACATCAGGTTGACGAACATCGTCTTGCCGTCGGGCGAGAAGCACACCCCGGAGAACTCGCTGTCGCTCTTCGCGTTGCGGGCGAAGTCGAACACCTGCCCCTGGGCGTCGAGCACCCGCACGAAGTCGTCGCCGTCGCCGTCCTCCGCCATGAACAGCTCGCCCCACGGCGCCACCGCGATGTTGTCCGGGTGGTCGAGCACCTCGAGGTCCTCCGAGCGCGCCAGCAGCTCGAGCGTCCCGCCGTCCGGCCCGTCGACCAGCTTGAAAATTTGTCCCCCGCCGACCGGCCCGCCGCTGGTCGAGCACACGTAGACCGCGCCCTGCCAGTAATAGATGCCCTCGCCGCGCTTGACGACCGCCGCGCCCTTCGCCTGCGCCTGCCCGCGCACGCTGTCGTCGGTCGGCGTCGGGTCGTCGACGTCGACCCACGCGATCGGCACCACCTGCCCCACGTCCATGTCCGACGTCGCGAACTCGTCGATCTCGACCGCGCGCAGCGCCTGCAGCTTGCCCGTGAACGGATCGGCCCTGTCCTTCGGCACGAAGCGGTACAGGCAGCTGTCGCCCTGGTCCTCGGTCAAGTAGGCGACGAGCGTGTCCGGGTCGACGCACGCCGCCTCGTGCTTGAACCGCCCGTAGCCGGCGATCTGCCGCGGCGGCTGCACGCTCGTCGCCTCCGTCGAGCACAGATACGTGTACCCGTGCTTGCCGTCGGTCGTCTCCTCGCACGACAGCCAGCCCCACGGGCTCTTGCCCCCCGCGCAATTGCGCAGCGTCCCAAACAGCACCAGGTTGCTCGACTTCACCTCGAGCGTCTCGTTGTCGATCACCAGCCGCGTCACGCAGCCCGAGGCCCCCGGGTTGTACGACTCCGGCGGCGCCTGCTGCTCCGGGTGCAGCGGCGTGTGCAGGATGTCGAGCACGCCGAGCTCATGGTTGCGCATGAGCACGATCGTGCCCTCGTCGGGCCCCGGGAACGCGCCCATCGCGTCCGGCAGCCCCGGCGAGCGGTAGCCGTCGCTCATCGGGTCGAACAGCCGCGTGAGAATTTTATAAGAGAACCCCGGCGGCAGATCGATGATGCCGTCCGGGTCGGGCACCAGCGCGCCGTACTTCGCGGCCCGGGCCGTGCGGTGATAGGTGAACGTGAACGGCAGCGCCGAGGAGCCGACGATCGCGGCCCCGCCGCGCAACAGCCCGCGCCGCCCGAACGCCGGGGAATTCCGCTTCATACGCGGCCATCTTCGCCACCTCCCGGGCCCCCTTCAAGGCCGCCACCGTGATGATCATCACCGCCCGGTGTGGCCGGCTTCGCCCCCGTCACCTGGCCTTTGCGACAGCTCTCTCCCCGCCGGCCCGCGGCACGCGTCCCGCCGCCCCGGCCACCTGCTCCTTGAGCCATGTCACTGCCCCCCTCGCGGTGCTATAGTCGCCCCCTCGTGCCCGCCTTCGGCCGCGACAGCCTCCTCGGCACGCTGCTCGCCTACGGCGCCCTCACCCTCGGCGTCTGCGTCCTCTCGCGCGCGGCCGCCTGCGCCGGCCCCGGCGCCCCGCGGAGCGCCGGCACGGCGGCCGAGGAGACCGCGCTGTGGGCCTTCTTCGGGCCTGTCGCTCCGGGCATGTCGCTCGGGACATGGTCCGTCGTGCAGGTCGATCGGCCGCGCGACGGCGCCGTCGTCTTCACCCTGCGCGCCGCCGGTCAGCCCGACGTCGAGCTCGCCGTCACTCGCCTCCTCCGCGACGGTCCGCGCCCCCTCGCCCACACCGCCCACCTCGCGCTGTTCCTCGCCCGACCTGTCCCTCCGGACAGCCCCACCCCGACCGCGGCGCTCGCCGCCGCCGCCGCCCTGGCCGAGGCGCTGCGGGCCCGCGAGGCCGCCGGTTCGCCGCCCCTCGGCCCGCTCACGCGGTGAGCGCCTCGACGCCGCCTCACCCGCGCGACGCCGCATCGGACTCCTCCGCCGTCACATGTCTTAAAGACCATCCGCTGCCTGACCGCTCGCCGCCCTCCCCTCACGGCATGAAGCCCTCCCGCCTCGCCGCGCCCGCGCTGCTCGTCGGCCTCGCCGCCGTCCACCTCGCGCTCGCGTGGCCCGGCGCCGGCGAGCGCGGCGTGATCGCCGAGGAGATCACGCCCTACCTGCCGCGTCACCCCGTCGTGCTCGCCAGCGCGGACGGCAGCGGCGTGCGCCTGCTGCCGCCCCACGATCGCCCCGATCGGCGCGGCTGGGTCTCGACCGCGCAGTGGCCCAACCTCGCCTACGTCGGCGACGCCCGCACCTGGCCCGTCTTGATCAAGGGCCACCAGAGCGCCCTCGGCACCTACGCCGGCCTCGCCCTCGCCCCCGCGCTCGGGGACGGCCTCGCCGGCGTGCGCCGCAGCTCGGTCGTCCTCGGCCTGGCGCTGATCGGCCTCGTGTTCGCGCTCGGCCGCCGCCTCGGCCTCGGCCTCGCGCTCGCCGGCGCCGCCGCGCTCGCCTGCGCGCTGTCGCCGGGCCTGCTGTTCTTCGCCCGCACCGGCTACGGCTTCGAGCTCGCCAGCCGCGTCGCCATGCTCGCCGCGCTCGTCCTCGCCGCGCGCCGCCTCACCCGCGCCCGCAGCCTCGCCCTCGGCCTCGTCCTCGCCGCCGCGATCCTCTGCCGCGCCACCATCGCCGCCACCCTGCTGCCCGCGCTGCTGCTCCTGCTCGTCCACCCCGATCGCCGAACCGGCCTGCGCCGCCCCGCGCTCGCGCTCGGCCTCGGCGCCGCGATCCCGCTGTTGTTCGCGCTCGCCGTCCAGCTGGCGCTCCCGCTGCACGCGGGCACGGCCCCGGCCGCCAAGCTGCCGCTCGCCGACCTGGCCCATCGGACAGCCACCGCCCCCGCGACCCTCGCCGCCCAGCTCGCCTGGGTCGCCGACCCCGACACCGTCCTGCTGCCGCTGGTCGCCGACCTCCCCCGCTCGCCGCTGCCCGGCCTGGTCTTCGGGACAGCCGTCCTCGCGCTCGCGCTGGGCCGCTGGTGGCGCGCCCGCGCCGGCGACGGCGAGTGCCTGTTCGTCGCCGCCGCCCTCGGCAACGCCCTGTTCGGCGCCTGGCTGTACGGCGACCCGCAGCAGTTCCAGCTCGGCATGGCGCTGGAGCCCCTGTTCGTCCTCGCCGTCGCCCATCCATTGCAGTCGCTGCGCTCGCCGCGGCTCGCCGCGCTCGCCGTCACCGCCCTGCTGAGCCTCCGCGCCTGGCAGTGCGCCGCCCTCCTGTCCGCCGAGCAGGCGGTCACCAACCCGATGCTCAGCGGCGCCGCGCAGCGGCAGCTCACCGCCACCCTCGCCGCGCGTCACCCCGGCGAGGGCGACGTCGTCACCACGACCTACAATCACGTCGGCATGCTCGAGGCCTGGGCGCCGCAATCACCACACCCGCCGATCCACGCCTATCGCGCGCTCCGCCGCGGCGACGGCGCGGCGACGATCTCCGCCTGGCGGGAGATCCTCCGCACCTATCCGGCCCGCTTCGTGGTGTTGTCGACCGGCCCCAATCTCTTCGACGGCCCCTTCACCGACAACGCCGCCACCGAGCGTGCCCTCGTCTCCGTCCTGCCCGCGACCGGGCGAAGCATCATCGCCCGCCACGACTTCCCCTGCGAATCCGGCCGCCCCTGCCTGGCCCTGCTCGAGCTCTCGCCGCGGCCCTGATTGGCAGGAGTCGCCAGCATTCCCCGCAGCCGAGTTCGGGCTTCTGCGATTCGCAGATCCAGCGAATCGCCCTGCGCGCCCGCCCATGCAGAAGGGGCGACTTCGCGCATCTTTTCGATTGACGTCCGGCGCGCCTTCCCGCTTTGATGCCCGCTGGAGTGTCCCTGCCTCATGCGTAGCAGCGTGCTGTCGTCCCTGGCCTGCATGGCCGTCCTCGCCCTCCCCGGCCTCGCACACGCCAATGTCGGTGTCGCCTTCGTCCACGGCACCGGCAAGCAGACCAATGCCCTCGCCGACTACTGGACCGCCCCGTTCGTCGACTCGGTGCGCCAGGGTCTGCCGAACCCCGCCAATTACGTCGTCATCAATTGCGACTTCGAACAATACATGTGGGACCCCGAGGCGGCCGGCTGCCTCGCCGGGCAGCTCACCACCTTCATCAACAACAAGAAGATCACCTCGATGGTGGTGATCACCCACTCCAACGGCGGCAACGTGATCCGGTGGATCCTCTCCAACCCGACCTACGATAGTCGCTACCCCAAGATCATCAGCACCATCAAGTGGGTCGACGCCCTCGCGCCCTCGAGCCTCGGCACCCCGCTGGCCGACGCGGTCACCGCCGGCAACGGCTTCGAGCAGTCGCTCGGCTGGCTGCTCGGCTACAAGAGCGAGGCGGTCACGATGCAGCAGACCAGCCACATGGCCTTCTACAACAGCAACTACCTCTACGGCACCGCCGGCCGGCCCGCCCTGCCGCGCCAGCTGTGGGCCGTGGTCGGCACCGACGTCGACTCCTCCCCGGTCGACTCCGACTCCTACTGCGGCGGCTACACGCTCAACGTCGGCCTCGAGACCACCCAGAACTGGCTCGACGACTGCTCCGACGGCTTCCTCGAGTGCTCCTCCCAGGGCGGCGCCGGCTACGTGTGGCTGTACGACACCGAGTTCGCGACCGGCGGCGAGCCCCTGAGCCACAACCAGAGCCGGCGCAATTGCTTCGGCCTCGACGTCATCCTGCGCAACGACGTCTGATCTGTCTCCCGCGCCGCACTCCCATCTTCACGAGGAACCTCCGTCATGTTGACTCGCCTCCGTCTCCTCTCGCTCGGCGCCGTGCTGCTCGCCGCCCCGACCGTCGCTGCCGCGCCCGCTGCTCCCGGCGCCCGCCTGTCGGCCCCTGCGCCCGGCGACGTCGCCGGCGACAAGCTCGCCACCGACGTCCCCGCCGTGCCCGCGAGCATCGACCGCGCGCCCGTGGCGATGAGCTGGCCCATCGAACAGTCCGCCGATGACCTCCAGGACCGCCCCGCGGCGCACCGCGCCGAGAGCCGCGCCTGGTGGCGCCGCGTCGACGTCGCCGCCCTCGCCGCCGGCGTCCCCCTGCCGATCAGCCAGCCCGGCGCGCTGCTCAAGCTCAGCCCGCAGGACGGCGCCCCGATCGCCGTCGCCGCGCTCGAGCTCGTCGATCCGCAGGGCCGCGTCTACCCCGGCGTCGACGCCCTGCGCCCGCTCGCCGACCCGACCCACCTGCGCAGCGCCGGCGCCTCGTTCGCCGCCGGCACCGCGATGTTCACCCTCCGCCCCGACCTCGGCGTCGGCGCCTTCGTCCTCCGCGCCCGCGTGCGCGCCCCCCTGCTCGTCCACGTGCTCGAGCGCGACGCCGGCGCGTACCTGTCCCTCGAGCCAGACACCGACCTCGCGCTCGTCGGCGGGCGGCTGCAGGTCCGCGCGCACCTGCGCGACGGCGAGGCTGTCCTCAAGGCCAGGTCGATCACCGGCGAGCTCATCAGCCCCGACGGCGAGACCACCCGCTTCGACCTGACCCGCGCCACCGACGGCAGCTACCGCGCCGATGTCCCCGCGCCGCGTCGCGCCGCCGCGCCCGGCGTCCTGCACACCCTGCAGGTCCACGCCGAGGGCGTCACCGCGCGCGGCGTCCCGGTCCGCCGCACCGCCACCAACGCGGTCTCGATCGCCGCGCCCACGGCCCGCTACACCGGCGGCGTCGCCATCGAGGACGCCGGTGACGGCCGGCTCCGCATCCGCCTCCAGGTCGAGGTCGGCGCCGCCAGCCGCTTCGGCGCCAGCGCCGTCCTCCACGGCACCAACCGGTCCGGCAAGCTCCAGCCGATCGGCGTCGGCCAGGCCGCGCGCTGGCTCGAGCCCGGCCCCGGCGAGCTCGTGCTCGAATTCGACGAGGCCACGCTGACCGCCGCCGGCCTGCGCGGCCCCTACGAGCTCCGCGACCTCCGCCTCGTCGACCAGGGTCGACTCGCGACGGTCCACCGGCAGGCGCGCGCGCTGGCGCTCCCGGCCGCGCGACGCTGACCTGTCCTCAGGGACATCCCACTCGTTCGCCCCGTGTGGTCCGGCGTTCGCCCCAGGCAGCCGGATGCACGGGGTTTCGCGCGCTCGGACCGTTGCGCCCGTCAGGCCGATCGGTGCTCGAGGTGTTGCGGGAGATCCGGCAGCACTCGGGCGGCACCCGCAACGGCCACGTGATCACGTCGCGCACGGGCGGTCGGCTCAAGAGCCTTGATCGAAGCTGGCAACGGATCCGCAGCTCCGCCGTCAACGCCGAGAACTTGCTCGCCGACACCGAACCCACCATCATCCCAACCAGACCTGCCCGCCCGCAAGTCCGTAAGCCGCACCTCCCTCGGTCGCATTCACGCTGAGCCAATACACCAGCCTGCGTCACTCGGATCGCGTGGTCGTCGAGTTCTTCGAGGCGGAGCTTCACCGCGAGCCCGGCGCCAGCCTCGACAACGATGGGGTGTGGGCCCACCGCGACAGCTACCTGCCCGAGCAGCACCAGCGCCGCGAATCGTGAGGCGCGGAAGCCGGGTCACCCGCGGACGGTCTTCCGCGGTCGCCTCGCCTCCATGGTCTCCGTCGGCCGCCCCGACCTCCTCCTCACCGTTCGAATCCCGCTTCGAGCTGCTCAACCACGACACGCAGCAGGACGACACGCCATGTCGAATCCAGCGTTTCCCCTCGCACCCCGGCTCGAGCGGCTCTCGGACTGGCTCTGCAGCGCGAGCGGGCGATCAGGCCACGCCGTCGACGGCTTCGGTCGCGTCGATCACGGCGAGCAGTTCCTGGGCGTTCACCGGCTTGACGAAGTGGCGGGCGAAGCCGACCTGCGTCGCTCGCCTCCGATCGGCGTCCTGACCGTAGCCCGTCAACGCCATGAGCGTCGGGCTCATGGCGGCGCCGAGCTTCTCGTGGATCCGCTCGGCCAGCGCGTAGCCGTCCATGACCGGGAGCCCGATGTCGAGGATCGCGATCGCGGGCCTGAAGGCTTCGAGGGCGGCGAGGGCGTGTGGTGCATCGTGCGCGACCACCACCTCGTGCCCCGCGGCGCGGAGGACGCCGGCCAGCAGCACGGCCGCGTCGACGTTGTCATCGACGATGAGGACGCGCTGCGGCCGGGGAGTCCGCGTCACGTCGAGTGACGCGGTGGCGGTCGCTGGAGCGCTCGCGGCGTCCCCATGATCGAGCGCGGGGAGCCGAACCACGAACTCGCTCCCCTTGTAGGGCCCCTCGCTGCGCGCGACCACGCTGCCGCTGTGCATCGAGACCAGATTGCGCACGAGGGCCAGGCCGATCCCCAGCCCGCCCTGTCCCCGGTCCGACTCGCGGTGACCCTGCACGAACGGGTCGAACACACGCGGCAGCAGCTCCGGCGAGATGCCAATCCCGTCGTCCTTGACCTGAATGACGAGCTCCTGCCCGTCTCGATAGGCGGTCAACGAGATATTCCCTCCCGGCTCGGTGTACTTCGCGGCGTTGGTGAGGAGGTTCGCTATCACCTGCGACAGCCGGGCCTCGTCGGCCTCGACAGACATGTGCTGCTGCGCGACGTCGAGCCGGAACCGATGCCTGCGCTGCTCGAGCAGCGGGCTCGCCATCTCGACGCCCCTGGCGATGATGGTGCCGAGCTCGAGCGGGCGCTTCTCCAGACGCACCTTGCCGCGGGTGATCCGCGACACGTCGAGCAGGTCCTCGACGAGGCGGACGAGGTGCTGGACCTGACGTTCAATCACGCGCTGCTCGTGGGTCGACTCCACGTCGCCGCGCAGCCGCATGAGCTCGAGGGCCGTGACGATGGGAGCGAGCGGGTTGCGGAGCTCATGGCCGAGCATCGCCAGGAACTCGTCCTTGGCGTTGCTCGCGGCCTCGGCCCTGGCCCGCGCGGCCAGGGTCGCCTCGTACAGCCGCGCGCGCTCGAGCGCCTGTGCGCACTGTTGTCCGACCGCGAGCAGGAACTCCTGATCATCGGTCGAGAGGTGGTACTCGGTCGCGTGCAGGAACGCCAGACTGCCGACCGTGCGCCCCTCGAATACCAGGGGTATCGCGCCCCAGGTCTTGATGCCGAGACGATCGCTCACCTCGACGAGACGCGGATCGCGACGCGCGATCTCTTCGCGCGTGGAGAGCCAGACGATCTTCCCGGTGCGCGCGGCCTCGCAGGCGGGGACCTCGGACGCGAGCGTCAGCGGGCCGAGCTCGGCGGTCGACCGCCCATCCTCGTCGACGAGCCGCTCGATCGCCTTCCCGGCGGCGTCGAGCACGAGGACGAATCCGGCGGTCGCCGCGACCGCGGGGAGGGTCTCGTGGATGACGAGCCGCGCCGCCTCCTCGGCGTCGAGGGCGCGCGAGAGCGCCGCGGTGATCGTATGCAGCTTGGCCGTCCGCTGCTGCGTGCGCTCGGCGAGGGCGCGCGCGCGCCGCTCGTCCTCGTACAGGCGCGCGTTCTCGAGCGCGGTCGCCGCCTGGGTGGTGACCGCGACGAGCAGCTGCTCGTCGCGCTCCTCGAATACGTCGACGTCGGCGTGGCCGAAGAAGAGCCCGCCGATGACCTCGCCGTCCCGCGCCACGACCGGCAACGCCAAATAACTCCGCACGGGGAGGTGGCCCGGGGGCATGCCGTGGTACGGCGGGTTGTGGCCGAAGCGCGGGTCCCTGGTGACGTCCGCGAGGCGGACGGCGCCCTCGCCGTTGAACGTCGGGCCGAAGATCGCCGTGTTGCGCGGCATCGGCATGTGGCCGAACGCGTCGCGCGCCGCGCCCGCGAGGGTGTAGAGCATGTAGCGGTCGCCGTTCTCGTCGGTCACGTTGTAGAAGAACGCGCCGAACTGCGCCCGACAGAGCGCCGTGCCCTGATCGATGAGCACCTGAAGCAGTTTCTGCAGGTCCAGCTCGGCGTTGAGGCTGGTCCCGATTCGTAGCAGCGTCTCGCTCCGCCGGTTGGCCTCCCGCACGTCGCGGTAGAGCCGCGCGTTCTCGATAGCGATCGCCGTGCGTCGCGTCAGCTCCTCGGCCAGGGCGAGGTCTTCGACGGTGTAGCGCCGGCGCGTCTGACTTGCGCCGAAGGTGATCGCGCCGATCGTCTCGCCGCGGACGACGAGCGGCACGCACATCGAGGAGCGGATCGCCAGCTCGCGCAGGCGGGCCAGGTGTGTCGCGTCGCGGGCGGACCGCTCGAGGTCCTCACCCGACACTTCCTCGATCAGGCGAGACCGACCGGTGCGCACGACCTCGTGGCACCCGAGGGGCGCCGAGCCGCCGGGGTCGAAGCCGGCGTCGACCTCGCGGACGAGCGCCTCCTTGCCGGAGATATGGCGCGCCGCGACCGGACAGATCCGGTCGTCTTCGCGGAGGTGGACGACGCACCAGTCGGCGAGGTACGGGACGACCAGCTCGACCGCGGCGTCGGTGGTCTGCCGACCATCGAGCGACGCCATGAGCGACTCGCTCGCGCGCGAGACGAACTGCATCTGCGCGTGCGCCTTCTCGACGCCGGCGCGGGCCGCCTGCTCGCGCACCAGCTTCTCGTGCTCCTGCTGGGCGCGCTGCCGTTCGCTGATGTTGCGCAGCGCGATCACTCCGCCGCCCATCCCTCGAGCGCCCGAGATCGGCGCGACGGTCTCCTCGACCGGCACCGTCCTGCCGCGGAGGTCCTGCAGGTAGGCGCAGCCCGCCTCGGCACGGGTGACCATGACGATGGTGTCGACGTCCCTCCCGACGACGTTGGCGGAGCGGCACCCGAGGAGCGCCTCCGCGGCGGGGTTCAGGAAGGTGACGCGCCGCTCTTCGTCGTAAGCGATCACCGCGTCGCCGATGCTGGACAGGATCGCGTCGAGCCGCCGCTCGCTCTCGGTGAGCGCGCGCTCGATCCGGTGGCGGTACAGCGCCATCTCGATGACGACCTGGAGCTCGCGTTGATCGAACGGCTTGAGCAAGTACCCGAACGGCTCGGTCACCCGCGCGCGGTCGAGGGTCTCCTCGTCGGAATAGGCGGTGAGGTAGATGACCGGGATATTGAGCCGGGTCCGGATCTCGCTCGCTGCGGCGATGCCGTCGAGCGCGCCCTTGAGCCGGATGTCCATGAGGACCAGGTCGGGCCTGCCTTCGCTGGCGCGGCAAATCGCCTCCTCGCCGCTCGCGGCGGTGCCGATCACGTGATACTCGAGCTTCTCGAGCTGCGACTGGATATCCAGCGCGACGACGCTCTCGTCCTCGACGACGAGGATTCGGGTCCTGGGCTTCATCGTTCGTCCCCGCCGTCGCCGCGGACCGGCAACGGAAACGTGATCGTGGTCTCGGTGCCGTCCTGGACGAGAAGCCCGAGTGTGCCCTCGAGCTGCGCGACCAGCGTGCGCACCAGCGTCAGCCCGAGCGTCTGAGCCCCCTGGATGCGGCCCTCCGCGGCCATCCCGACGCCGTCGTCGCGGATCATCAGCTCGGCGCGGGATCCGGAGAGCGCTCGGAGCCTCACGTGGATCTCGCCGCAGTCGCGGTCGCGGAACGCGTACTTGAGCGAGTTCGAGACCAGCTCGTTGATGATGAGGCCGCAGGGCACCGCCACGTCGATGCCGACTTCGATGCTGTCCAGCTCGGTCTTGACCGCGATGTGGCACGCGCTCCCGCCATACGACTGGAACAGCTGGGCGACGAGGCTCCGCGTGTAGTCCGCGAAGTCGACCCGCGCGAAGTCCTTCGAGCGGTAGAGCATCTCGTGCACGAGGGACATCGAACGAATGCGGTCCCGGCTCTCCTTGAGCAGCTGTCGCGCGGCCTCGTCGTCGACCTTGTCCGACTGCAGGCGCAGCAGGCTCGCGGTGATCTGGAGGTTGTTCTTGACCCGATGGTGGAGCTCCTTGAGCAGGAGCTCCTTCTCGCGCAGCGACGCGCGGACGGCCTCCTCGGCGCGCTTGATCTCGCTGATGTCGAAGGCCACGCCCTGCAGGAACAGCGGGCGGCCGCGCTCGTCGTTCACCAGGCGCGCCTCGCCGTGAACCCAGACCACCCGTCCGTCACGCGCGAGGAATCGACAGTCGGCGCGGAACTGGCCGTCGGTCGCGCAGCCCCGGGCGAACTCGGCGTTCCACAGGTCGCGGTCGCCGGGGTGGAGCTGGCGGAACCAGAGCACGGGGTTCGTGCTCCACTCCTCCTGACTGAAACCGAGGAGCGCTTCGATCTGCGGGCTCACGTAGACCTCACTCAGGCCGCCCTCGAGCGACGCCATGAACGTCACCGCCGGGATCTGCTCGACGAGGTAGCGGGCCTCGGCGTGCGCCAGGATCGCGTCGCGCGGCGCGGACGACTGGCTCACCCTCGGCACCGCGGCGAGCGCGCCCGCGAGTTGCTGGAGGATCTGGAGCGACACCTCGGGGGTCGGGCTCATGGCGCGGTGGTGATCTCCCGCAGCCAGCCATACCACTCCTCGAGCCCGTCGCCGCGGGTCGCCGACACTTGCAGCATCCTGAGCCGTGGATTCACGAGGTGCGCATGCTCTCGGCAGCGCTCCAAGTCGAATCGCACGTGCGGCAGGAGGTCGAGCTTGTTCAGCACCATGACCGACGCGGCGCGGAACATGTGCGGATACTTGATCGGCTTGTCGTCCCCCTCGGTCACGGACGCGATCACGACCTTGCACCGCTCGCCGAGGTCGAACAGGGCCGGGCACACCAGGTTCCCGACGTTCTCGATCAACACGAGCGAGCGCGGCGGAGGCTCGAGCTGGCGGAGGGCGCGCTCGACCATCCCGGCGTCGAGGTGGCAGCCGGTGCCGGTGTTGAGCTGAACGACGCGGCAGCCGGCGGCCCGGATCCGCTCGGCGTCGAGCGCCGTCGCCTGATCGCCCTCGATCACGGCCAGTGACAGTGAGCCACCGAGCTCGGCGATCGTTCGCTCGAGCAGCGTGGTCTTCCCGGCGCCCGGCGAGCTGACGAGGTTCAGCGCGACGATGCCGCGTTCTGCGAGCCACTGTCGATTTCGCGCGGCCTGCGCCGCGTTGCGCTCGAGGACACGCGCCTCGAGGACGGCCGTGCGCGGCGCATCATACGCGGGAGACGTCGCAGGCACGGGCGTCGGGATGTGCGGACGCCCGTGCCCGTGCCCGTGCCCGTGAGCATGCCCGTGTACATGGTCATGCGAATGGGTGTGGGCGTGCGAATGCCCGTGCTCGTGCGAATGCCCGTGGCCGTGCTCGTGCGAATGCCCGTGCTCGTGCGAATGCCCGTGCGAATGCCCGTGGCCGTGCTCGTGCGAATGCCCGTGGCCGTGCTCGTGCGAATGCCCGTGCGAATGCCCGTGGCCGTCCCCGTGTGAATGCCCGTGGGCGTGCCCGTGTGAATGCCCGTGGGCGTGCCCGTGTGAATGCTCGTGGTCGTCCCCGTGTGAATGCTCGTGCTCGTGCGCACCCTCCGGGTGGGCACTGGCCGGATCCTGCGGATTGGCGTGACGACGGCCGGCGTCATGCACTTCGTGGGGGGGACCGCCCGAACAGCCGCAAAACTCGCACATCAATACACCTCCATGAGAATGACCTTGAGCTCGTCGCCCGAGATCCAGTCCAGCTCGGTATTGCCGCACACGCAGTACCCGAAGGGCTGCGTGAGCGCCACGCTCGCCGAGCAGACCCGGCAGCGGGCGACGCCGTCGACCTCCCGGATCTCGAGCGTCGCCCCCTCGGCTGCGGTCCCCTCGGCGCACAGGTCGAAGCAGAAGCGCACCGCGTCGGGGAGCACCGTCGAGAGCCGGCCGATCTCCATCACGATCCGCCTCACCCTCGCCCCCTGCGCGCGCTCGCAGGCGATCGCCACGACCTCCTCGGTGATCGCCACTTCATGCACGCGCCACCAGCCCTTCGACCAGCTCTACCGCACCGTCGACGGCCGCCGCCACCGCCGGGGTGAGGCGCATCGCCCCATCCGCCGCGAAGTCGACGCGCGCCGACTCGCACCCGACCAGGCGAACCGGCGGCAGGCGTCCGCTCCAGGCCAGCACCAGCTCGAGGACGCGGGCCGGGCCGAGGCCGTGGCCGTCGACGCTCGACGTGGCCCGCGCCGCCTCGAGCTCGAGGACGTAGAGCGTGCCTGGCGCCCCGCCCCGCGCCACGGCGTCGACGATCACGACCTGTTGGTAGGGGTCGAGCATGGCGAGCGCCAAATCGTACCCGCGGATCCCGAAGTCGACGACACGCACGTCGTCGGGGAGCGGCCGCGCCGCGAGTCGCCGAGCGACCGCGACGCCGAAGCCGTCGTCGCCGAAGAAGACGTTGCCGATCCCGGCCACGAGCGTAAGGCCCGTCATCGCCGCTCCACCTCGTCGATCCGGAAGAAGAAGCGATGCCCGAACTCCCCGAGGTCGGCCCCGGGATCGTCATCGACGGTGACGCCGATGTGAAGAACTCCTTCGAGATCTTCCTCGACCGCCACGACCGTCGCCGCCTTGCCGGCGAGCAGCGAGTCCATGATGTCGGCGCGGCGGTTCGGCCGCAGGCGCACGCGATCGCCGACCTGGATCGGCCGCTCGAGCCGTCCGTGCAGGGCCAGGAGCTCGTCCTGCCCGAGCGCCGTCGTGCGCTCGAGCAGCTCCCGCGCCCGCGGATCGGTGATGGCGTGTCGCTCCGCATCGGGCAGCGCGAGGATGCTGAGCGTGAGCAGCTCGTCGGTCTCGGTGCCGTCGAACAGGTCCCCCGGGCTCTCCGGGGCCACGCGCGGGTAGTCCGGGAGGATGATCGGCGCGGCGAAGATGCGGTCCCGCGCCCCCTCGGCGCCGACGAGGACCGGCCACGTGCCGATGTTGCGACACCCGGCGGCCTGCTCGCGGAACGCCTGCGGAGGATCGGTCAGCGACACGAACTCGCCGTCGGTGATCCGCAGGAGCGCCTGCGTCGCGAGGATGCGCGCGCCGGTCGTGTTGGTCATGCGCACCGTCAGCCGCGTCACGCCGGCCCCGAGCCCGAGCGCGGAGACGAGGACCGTCTCCCCGGCGGTCTCACCGGCCGTCAGCTCCGCCACGGCCGCTCGCTCGACCTCGACGCGCCGCTCGGCCGTGTCCTCGAGGAAGCGCACGCTGACGTCGACGCGCGCCCGCGCTCCGACGACCAGGCACTCGGCCTGCCAGAGCGCCCCGGGCTCGAGATCGCCGAAGGTGAACCGCGAGCGGTTCTTCAGCGCGTCGCGGTGGTAGGGGTAGAGCAGGTACCCCTCGTAGAGCACCGCGCGCGCCAGGCGCTCGACCTCGTCCTCGCTCGCCGTGCCCGCCGTCAGCGCGCTCATCCGCCGCCTCCGAGCCCGGCGCCGAACGTCGGCGAGTGACGGACCAGGAGCTCCTTACCTGGTCCGAAGTACATGTGTACGCCGCACGGGAGGCACGGATCGAAGCTCCGGACCGTGCGCATGATGTCGATCCCCTTGAAGCGGTCCGGCCCGTTCTCCTCGAACAGCGGCGTGTTCTGCACCGCGTCCTCGTAGGGGCCCGGCACGCCGAACGAGTCGCGCGGGCTCGCGTTCCAGCAGGTCGGCGGATAGGGGTGATAGTTGGCGATCTTCCCCTCGCGGATCACGAAGTGGTGCGAGAGCATGCCGCGCACGGCCTCGTGGAACCCGCAGCCGATCGCCTCGTCGGGGACCTCGAACTTGGTCCACGTGCTCGTGCGCCCGGCGTGCACCTCGCGCAGCCCCTGCTCGACGAAGTGGAGCGCGGCCGCGGCGGCGTAGGCCTGGAAGTAGCTGCGCGCGCGGTTTCTCTCGAGCGTGTTCGACCACGCAGGGATCTTCCACTCGAGCTCCATCGCCGGACCGGAGGCCGAGCGCGGCAGCTCGATCTTCACGCTCCTCCCCGTCGCGCGGATGTGCTGGAAGTCGACCACGCCGGCGAGCGCCGTCACCCAGAGGCGCGCCAGGGCCCCCCCTCCGCTGTCGAGCGCCAGATTCGCGCCCGACGCCCGGTGGTACCATCGCGGCGACATCACCCAGGTGTACTTGCCGTCCGGCGAGGTCAGGTCGCGCTTCTGCGGCCGCGGCACGGTGGTCTGGTTCCACGGGTGCCGCTGATCGATCGGGTTGCCGAGGGGATCCTTCGCTACGAACGTCTCCGCATGCTCCCAGTCGTCGTAGAACGAGCTGCCGAGGAAGATCCGCAGCCCGAGGTTGATCTCGACGAGGTCGGTCGTCACCAGCTCGCCGTCGACCACGACGCCGGGGGTGATGTACATCTCGCGCCCCCAGGCGCTCATCGTCTCGTAGCGGAAGTCGCACGCGTCGGGGTTCTGGAAGCTGCCCCAGCAGGCGAGCAGCACGCGTCGCCGGCCGACCGCCTCGTAGCCCGGCAGCGCCTCGTAGAAGAAGTCGAACAGGTCGTCGTGGAGCGGGACGACCCGCTTCATGAAGTCGACGTACTTCATGAGTCGGCTCAGGTACTCGTTGAAGAGCTGGACGGTCGGCACCGTGCCCACGCCGCCCGGATAGAGCGTCGAGGGGTGCACGTGCCGCCCGCCCATGAGCGAGTACATCTCGCGCGTCAGGCGGCTCATCACCAGCGCCTCGCGGTAGAGCGCGCCGGTGAACGGGTTCAACGATCGCATGATGTCGGCGATCGTGCGGTAGCCGTGCAGCGACGCGTGCGGGGCGGCCGTCGCCTCCGCGCGGGCGAGCACCGCGGGGTTGGTCTCCTTCACCATCTGCTCGCAGAAGTCGACCCCGACCAGGTTGTCCTGGAACAGGTTGTGGTCGAACATGTATTCGGCCGCCTCGGCGAGGTTGATGATCCACTCTGCCAAATGGGGCGGCTTGCAGCGGTACGCCATGTTCTGCGCGTAGATCGAGCAGGTCGCGTGGTTGTCGCCGCAGATGCCGCAGATCCGGCTGGTGATGAAGTGCGCGTCGCGCGGGTCCTTCCCCTTCATGAACACGCTGTAGCCGCGGAAGATCGACGACGTCGACCTGCACTCCGCGACCTGCCTGTTCGCGAAGTCGATCTTCGTGTGGATGCCGAGGCTGCCGATGATCCGCGTGATCGGATCCCACGACATCTCGACCAGGCCCGACTTCGTGTCGCTCATTTCGTCTCGTCCTTCGCAGGCGGCCGGTAACCCGTCGTCAGCAGCGACCGCGGATGGCGCCACTCGGGCTCCCGGTCCATGGACCCGGTCGTGAACTGCCGGAGGGCGCGCACGGTGGTGCCGTAGGTCGTCACCGCCGCGGTCGACATGTACGCCCCGGGGGGCTCGTCCAGGAACGGCTCGAACTTGTCGGGGAAGCCCGGCATGGTGCAGCCGATGCAGACACCGCCGACGTTCGGGCAGCCGCCGATCCCGCCGATCCAGCCGCGCTTGGGCACGTTGCAGCGCACGACCGGCCCCCAGCAGCCGACCTTGACGATGCACTTCGCCGAGCCGTAGTCGTCGGCGAAGTCGGCCTGCTCGTAATAGCCGCCGCGGTCGCACCCTTCGTGGACCGTCGCGCCGAACAACCAGCGCGGGCGCAGCGCGGCGTCGAGCGGGATCATCGGCGCGTTCCCGGCGGCCTGTCGCAAGAGATAGACGAGCACGTCCATGAAGCTGTCCGGCTGCACCGGACAACCGGGCACGTTGACGATCGGGATCCCCGCGCTCGACCGGAAGTCGAGCCCGAGATAGTCGGCGAGCCCCATGCAGCCGGTCGGGTTTCCGGCCATCGCGTGGATCCCACCATAGGTCGCGCAGGTGCCTGCGGCGACGACCGCCCAGGCTTTCGGCGCGAGGCGGTCGATCCACTCGCAGGTCGTGATCGGCTGCCCGGTCGCGGGATCGGTGCCGAACCCGGCCCAAAAACCCTCGCTCTTGATCTTCTCGTTCGGGACCGACCCCTCGATGACGAGCAGGAACGGGTGCGACGCCCCCGCGTGCGCGCGGTGGAAGTGCGCCATGAACTCGTCGCCCGACTCGCGCGCCAGGACCGGGTTGTAGAGGTTCACCTTCGGAAGCCCCGGGATGGCGCCGAGCAGCACATCCTCGATGCTCGGGTTCGAGGCCGCCGTCATGGCGATGCTGTCGCCGTCGCAGCCGAGGCCGGCGGTGATCCAGAAAACATCGACTTCTTTGATCGGTGCGGGCAGCATCAGCAGATCCTCGGCAATTGTTCGCCGGCGAGCGGGCGAACGACGCGCTCGCCGCCGATCCGCGAGCGCAGGACGACGGTCCCGGCGTGATCGGCGACCACTTCGCCGACGATCGCCGACTCGCGGCCGCGCGGGTGGCGACGCATCGCCGCGAGCAAGCCCTCCGCCTCGTCGGCGGGCGCGACGGCGACCAGGCGCCCCTCGCTCGCCACGTGCAGCGGGTCGAGGCCGAGCAGCTCGCAGGCGGCGCGCACGGCCGGGGCGAGCGGTACGGCCTGCTCGTGCAGGCGGACGCCCACGCGCGACGCGGTCGCCAGGTCGTGCAGCACGCCGGCGAGGCCGCCGCGGGTCGGATCGCGCATGCAACGAACGGACGAACAGGTCTGGAGGATCGCCTGCGCCAGGTCGGCGAGCGGCTGGACGTCGCTCGTGAGCGCCGTGTCGAACTCGAGCCCCTCGCGCTGCGACAAAATCGCGATCCCGTGATCGCCGAGGGTCCCCGACACGAGGACGCGGTCTCCGGGCTGCGCGGCCGAGATCGACAGCGCCCGCCCCTGCGGCAGGAACCCGATCCCCGACGTCGTGATGAACACGCGATCCCCCTTTCCGCGATCGACCACCTTCGTGTCGCCGGCGACGAGCACGACGCCCGCCTCCTCGCAGGTCGCGCGCATCGAGGCGACGATCCGCTCGAGGTCGGCCATCGCCAGCCCCTCCTCGAGGATGAAGGCCGCGCTGACGTATCGCGGGAGGGCGCCGCTCACCGCGAGGTCGTTGACGGTCCCCGCGATCGCCAGCCGGCCGATGTCGCCGCCGGGGAAGAAGATCGGACGGACCACGAACGCGTCGGTGGTGAAGGCGAGCCGGCCGGCCCCGGCGCAGGCTGCGGCGTCCTCTGCGGCGTTGCCGAACACGGAGAGGAACATCCGTGCGACGAGATCGGCGCCCAGCTTGCCCCCCGAGCCGTGGCCCAGGATGATGTGTTCGTGGCGCCCCGACGGCGCCGGGCAGTCGAACTCGAGCGTCACAGGACGTCCTCCTCTCCGCGGACCAGATGGACGAGATCCCACAGGACGTGGAGGAGCGTCTCGTGGGTCTCCTGGATGCGATGGATGCTGAAGCTCGCGACGACGAACGCGAAGTCGCAGAGCTCGGCCATGCGCCCGCCGTCGCGCCCCGAGAAGCCGACGGTCAGCATGCCGAGCTCGCGCGCCGCGACGAGGGCGCGGAGCACGTTCGCCGATCGCCCGCTGGTCGAGATGGCGACGACGATGTCTCCCTCGCGCCCGAGGACGCGGAGCTCGTGCGCGAGCCCGACGCTGAAGTCGCGGTCGTTCCCGAGCGCGCTCACGAGCGGCATGTCCGCGCCGAGCGCGAGCGCCGGCAAGGGCGGCCGCTTGTCGACGACCGGGTGCATCATCTCGACGACCAGGTGCTGCGCGTCGCAGGCGCTGCCGCCGTTGCCCAGCGCGAACAGCCGCGCGCCCGCGTCGAAGGCGCGCGCCATCTCGCGGGCGCAGGCCTCGATCCGGTCGGCGTGCTCCGCGAAGAACCGCTCCTTCGTGGCCGTGCTCTCCCGGCACTTCCGCAGGATCGCGTCGCGCAACATCAGCGGCCTCCTCGACCGTAATTGTAATACGCCGCGCACGCCCCCTCGCCGGAGACCATCGTCGCCCCGAGCGGCGTCTGCGGCGTGCACCGCGTCCCGAACGCCGGGCACTCCGCGGGCTTCTTCAGCCCCTTCAGCACCTGACCGCTGATGCACTCCGCCGGCTCGGCGGTCTCGATGTCGTTCAATTCGAACACGCGCTCGGCGTCGAAGTCGCGGTATTCGTATCGGAGTCGGAACCCGCTCTTCGGGATCGTCCCCACGCCGCGCCACTTCCGGTCGCAGACGTCGAACACCTCGTCGAGGAGCCGGCGCGCGCCCGGGTTCCCTTCGCGCCGGACCGCCCGCCGGTAGGCGTTCTCGACCCGCGCCTCGCCGGCCTCGAGCTGCCGCGCCGCCGCGAGGATCCCGGCGAGGAGGTCGACCGGCTCGAACCCGCTGATCACGATCGGCGTCCGGTAGCGGCGCACGATCGGCTCGTACTCCGCCTCGCCCATGACGGTGCAGACGTGCCCCGGGCCGAGGAAGGCCTGCACGCGGTTCCCCGGCGCCTGCAGGATCGCCGTGAGCACCGGCGGGACCAGCACGTGCGACACCAGCATCGCGAAGTTCCGCAGCCGCTCGCGGCGCGCCAGCCAGACGGCCGTCGCGTTCGCCGGCGCGGTCGTCTCGAAGCCGACGGCGAAGAACACGACGCGCCGGTCGGGGTGCTTCCGCGCGAGCTCGACGGCGTCGAGCGGCGAATAGACGACGCGCACGTCGGCGCCCTGCGCCTTGAGGCCGAGCAGGTCGCCGCGCGAGCCGGGGACGCGGAGCATGTCGCCGAACGAGCAGAGGATCACGCCCGGGCGCGACGCGAGCGCGTGGGCTCGATCGAGCATCTCCAGCGAGGTGACACACACCGGGCACCCCGGGCCGTGGAGCAGCTCGATGCCCGGGGCGACGAGCTCGTCGAGCGAGTACTTCACGATCGCATGGGTCTGGCCGCCGCAGACCTCCATGAGGGTCCAGGGCCGCGTGACGGTGCCGGCGATCGCGTCGAGCAGGCGGCGCGCGACGTCGCCGTCGCGGTACTCGGCGAGGAACTTCATCCCGGCACCTCGTTCAGGTCGTTCAGCAGCTCGAACAGGCGGCGCGCCTCGTCGGCGTCGATGCGGGACAGCGCGAAGCCGACGTGGACCAGCACGTAGTCGCCCGGGCGGACGTCCGGGACGTGCTCGATGCAGACGCGCCGCGACACGCCGCCGAAGTCGACCGCGGCCATCGCCAGCCCGTGGTGCGAGAGGATGTCGGTCACGAGCCCGGGGACGGCGAGGCACACGTCACACCTCCCGCGCCGCGGCGATCGCCAGCTGCCCGAGCGAGAGGCCGCCGTCGTTCGTCGGGGTCGCGGCGGGCGAGCGAACGCGGAAGCCGCGGTCGGACAGGCGGCGCCTGGCCTCCGCCGCGACGATGGCGTTCATGAAGACGCCGCCGGTCAGGACGACCGTCTCGAGACCGGTGGCGTCGCGCAGCGCGCGGCAGACGGTGTCGATGATGTCGACGACCGTCGAGTGGAACCGACGCGCGATGCGAGGGGCAGCGACGCCGCCGCAGTGGTCTTCATGGACGGCGCCAACGATCGGACGGGTGTCGACGACCAGCGTATCGTCCACCCCGGCGAGGACGCACGGGTAGGCGCCGTCCTCGGAGAGATCGGTCGCCATCCACTCCAGCTCCATCGCCGCCTGCGCCTCGTGCCGCGCCTCGTCGCGCACGCCGACGATCGCCGCCACCGCGTCGAAGAGGCGGCCCATGCTGCTGGTCAGCGGCGAGCCGACGCGACGATCGATCATCGCGCACAGGACGCGGAGCGTGGCCTCCGGACGGTTGCCCGCGTCGATGCCGGCGTCTCGGAGGTGCGCCACGGCCATGCGCCAGGGCTCCCGGATCGCCCGCTCCCCGCCCGGCATGGGGACGGGACGCAGGTGCGCTGCCCTGCGGAAGTTCCGGTAGTCACCGACGAGGAACTCGCCGCCCCAGATCGTCCGGTCCAGGCCGTAACCGCCGCCATCGAGGGCGACGCCGATCACCGGCTCGTCGAGCCCGTGCTCCGCCATGCACGCGGCGACATGCGCGTGGTGGTGCTGCACGGCGACGACCTCGAGCCCCTCGGCGCGCGCGCGCTCTCCGGCGTACCGCGTCGACGCGTAGTCGGGGTGGAGGTCATGGGCCAGCACGGCGGGACGGATCGCGAACAGGCGCTCGAAGTGCGCGATCGCGTCGACGTAGGCGCGATAGGCGTGGTGGTCCTCGAGGTCGCCGTGGTGCGGACCGAGAATTGCCGTCGCGCCGCGGCCGAGCGCGAACGTCGCCTTGAGCTCGCCGCCGAGCGCCAGGAGCGGCCGTCGGCACGGGAACGGCAGCACGAGCGGACGCGGGCTCTCGCCGCGCGAGCGGCGCAGCACGGTGGGGCGCCCGCCGATCACGCGCGCGACGGAGTCGTCGCACCGCGTCCGAATCGGCCGATCGTGCGCGAGGAACAGGTCGGCGATCCCCGCGAGCCGGGCCAGCGCGTCGTCGTCGTCGATCGCGATCGGTTCGTCCGTGCGGTTGCCGCTGGTCATCACCAGCGGCGTCCCGTCGAGCTCGGCGAGGAGCAGGTGGTGGAGCGGCGTGTACGCCAGCATCAGCCCGAGCCACGGGCTGTGCGGCGCCACTTCGTGGGCCACCTTGGCCCCGGCTCGTCGTCGAAGGAGGACGATCGGCCGGGCCGGCGAACTCAGGAGCGTCTCCTCGTCGGCGTCGATGTGGCAGAGGCGGGCCGCCCCATCCAGCTCGCGCACCATCAACGCGAGCGGCTTGTCGTCGCGGTGCTTGCGCCGCCTGAGCTCGCGGACGGCGTCGTCGCTCGTGCCGTCGCAGGCGAGGTGGTAGCCGCCGAGCCCCTTCACCGCGACGATCCCCCCCTCGCGCAGCACCCGCGCGGCGTGGACGAGCGCGTCCCCGTCGAGCGCGCCGCTCCCCTCGCGTGCGAGCAGGCGCGGGCCGCACGCCGCGCACGCATTGGGCTGGGCGTGGAAGCGCCGGCTCGCCGGATCGGCGTACTCTCGCCGGCACGCGTCGCACGGGGGGAATCCCGCCATGGTCGTCCGGGCGCGGTCATACGGCGTGGCGTCGATGATTGTCAGCCGCGGGCCACAGTTCGTGCAGTTGATGAACGGGTAGCGATACCGGCGATCCGCCGAATCGAAGAGCTCGGTCAGACAAGCGTCGCAGGTCGCCAGGTCCGCGCTGATCGCGACGCCGTCGCCGCCTGCGCGCTCGTCGCTCGTCTCGATGCAAAACTCCCGTGCACCGCCGGGCGCCCGTTCATCCCATGCCACACCCCGGATCGCAGCCGCCGCCGGCACGTCGCGCTCGAGCGCGGCGAGGAAGCGTTCGAGCCGTGCCCGCTCCCCCCTCTACTTCGATGAGCACGTCGCCGATGCGATTGCGCACGAACCCGCCCAAGCCGAGCCCGGACGCCAGGCGGTGCACGAAGGGGCGAAACCCGACGCCCTGCACGACTCCGGTCACGGTGATGGCCATGCGTGCTCGAGTGCCCACGGTCCGCGTCTCGAGTAGACATGGTTGCAGTCCCGCGCGATGCAAGTCAAGCGTCCGTCTCGGACGCACAAATTCTTAACACTGCTGCACGCAGGAGCTGTGCGGACGATTCGGTCACCGGCGCCGCTCGCGCTTCGACGTCGCGCGGGGCTCGGCGAGGCCGTCGAGCGTGGCGATGGCCTCGCGGCGGCGCCCCGACGACGCAGGCGAGCAGAAGCCGAACTCGCCCGGGAGGCGGATCGCGTGCGCGGCAGACGACTCTCCAACCATGGCATAGGACCTGTCTTTCAAGACAGCTACGAAGTTCTCCGGCCTGTTCCCGTCGCTGACAGCGCCTCAGGACCCGGCGTCAGCCGGGCCATTCGAGCCTGCCCCCGTCGGGGCATCTCCGGGGTGGCGAAACGCTTCGAAGAGCGAGAGGGCGATCGCCAACACCACCGGCCCGAGCACCAGGCCGATGAGCCCGAAGATTTGCAAGCCGCCGAGCACCGCGAAGACGATGAAGAGTTCGTGCAGCTTGCCCGCTTGCCGACGAGCCGGGGCCGCAGGAAGTTGTCGACGAGGCCAATCAGGATCTCGCGGGTCTTGCGGTCGTGCAGCGGGATCGCGCTCGCCAATGCGGGCCGTACCATCCTCGCGTCGCGGAACAGATAGAACATGACGAACACGACGAACAGCGCCCGCACCAGCAGGCCGAGCACGTTGCCGAGGACACCGAGCGTCCTGTTGGCGAGCTGTACACCGAGGCGGCGTGCCACGTCATGGGCATCGTCGGCGCTGCTCATCACCCGCTTCAGCACCGTGGCCATCGCCGCGCCGTCGATGCCGGCGTGATGCACCTTGCAGACGAGCGCGATGCGGCCGCCTTGCAGGCCCTCGGCGACGGTGATCTCCACAGCGACCGGACGCGGCTCATGTGGGTCGAGAGGATTTCGCCCACCAGGGACTCGAGGGCCCGCAGGTCGCCCGGGGACGCCAGCGTCGCTCGTCGCAGGTGACGCGATAGGTCGATATCAGGATCCTCGATCCACCCCGGATGGTGGAGATTGCACGGGGCGTCGACCACTCTTCGAGCGCGTACGACGGCTGCTCGAGCGCCGGATCCACCTCGTGCCGCTGCTCCGGGTAGAGTGTCCGCCCCGCATGCTCGACACGTCGACGAGCATGACCACGACGGCGTGCATCGACACCGACGGGGATTCCATGTACAGGAAACGGGCGTCGAGTCCGGTCATTGCTGCATCGGAGGCTCGTCCCCCGCGCCCTCGCGGCGCAGTCCTCGGCACAAGCGTGGCCGCGAATATCGCGTGCGCCAGCGCCAGCCCGAGCGGAATCGCCGCCGCCAGCGCCAGCCCGACCTGCTCGAGCACCTCGGCCAGCGCGTCCTCCTCGACCGCCTCCCCGGCCTGCTCCTCCTCCTCTTCGTCGCGATAGACGATGAGGCCGGCCGTCCCGGCGACGACCACCAGGCTGAGCGCGGTCGACACGCCGATCCACCCCGCCACCCACGCCTTGAAATGCATCCTCGACGCGCCGGTTCGTCCGGGACCGCGCCGACACGCGTGCGCTGGTCTTCATATGTCGCGCGAGGACGGAAAATTCCAAGACGAGGCGCCTCATGGACGCCGAGGTCGCGCGGCCGGTTCGGCGCGCTCGACAGAGTAATCACAGTTTCAAGCTCCGAAGAGTCTCGGAGTTGTTGCCTCGCGCCTCCCGCGACAGGCCCGCAAACGCGGCCCGACGGGCCTCGTCGTCATCCTGGCCGCCGCCGGTGAAGCTCTGCGGTGTGGTCAAGGCCGGGCTGGAGGCGATGTAGTTTGAAACAAGTTTCACATGACCCAAGAGACATATCGTTTGTGCTTTAAACCATTGTGGGCGGCGCGGATTGATGTAATCTCGGTGAATGGAATTCACCTTCACTTCACGAACTTCTGTTCTTCCCTTTCTGATGGCCCTCATCACCGCTCCGCTGGCCTGCGGCGACGACAAGGGCGGCGAGACCGAGACGGGGGGCGTCACCGCCATGACCGTGGACACCACCCAATCGACCTCGACCACGGCGACGACGACGAACGAGGCCACCGGCACCACCGAGGACGAGACGACGACGACCACGGCCTCGCCGACGAGCACGGCTCCGCCGACGACGAGCCCGACGGCCACGACCGACGACACCACCACCGGCGGCGGCGCGGGCCAGTTCTGTCAGGAGTCCTGCGCCGGCGACGCCGATTGTACGATCAATGGCGTCGACATGGGTTACACCTGCCAGAATAACCGCTGCGTCGACGAGGGCGCCAAGTGCTCGACCGACGAGCAGTGCAACGCCACCATCAGCGGATGGGTCGTGGACTGCGCGGCGCAGGCCGAATGCATGGCCGGGTCGGCCTGTGTGGACATCGGCGGCGGCATGGGCAAATGCGCGATCGAGCCCAACGACGTCGTCATGTGCGCCACCCTGATGATGGAGGATGTCATGATCGACACGATCGAGGGCGATATGATGGTGACGGTCTGCGGCAGGACCGGGGCCAGGTGCGAAGACGAGGTCTGCTTCGACCCGTGCGAGGCGAACGCCGACTGTCCGGCGCAGGGCGGCCACCCCACGTGTAATGTCGGTACCGGGAAGTGCGAGTGCGCCAGCGACGACGACTGCAAGGGCTCCGGCATCGCCGGGTACGCGGTCTGCAACGGTGGCGTGTGCGGCTGCGGGCAGGACTCGGACTGCGCGGGTACCATGTACTCCGACAAGTGCTACGACGGCGCCTGCGGCTGCTCGTCCGTCAACGCGTGCATGTCCGACGCGCTGTTCGACAACACGATGAAGGTCTGCGAGGGCGCCTGACTCCGGTCCTCGGCCCGATCGGCGCGTGTCGTCGATCGGGTCCGCGGGGCCCTCCCCGTCCGCTCAGCCGCGGGCCCGCGGACGTTCGGAGGCGGGCGGCGGGACAGGGGCAGCGTACGCGGGGGGTCGTGGTGCTGGCGGGCCTGCGCGTGTGGCGTCTGCGGCGCGTCGACTCGAACCGAGGGATGTGGCGGCTCGCGCTTCACTGGCCCGCTCCTGGCTGTGCGGCCATCGGGTCGCCGTCGCGATACCGGCGCGGTTTTGCGCTCACGGATGGACGCGGACGAGGGCGACGAGGCCGTGTTCGCAGATGCGGAGGTCGAGCGGCCCGCGGACGGCGAGCAGGAGTGTCGCCCCGCCGGACACCTCCTCACGCAGGTCGGCCCGGGCGACCGCGGCCCCGCGCACGCTGACGAGCGAGGTGGGCTCGGCTCGGCGATCTCGCGCCGGTGATCGCCGGAGCCGAGCAGCACGAGCTCGACGTGAGTGCCGCGCACGCCGGCGCGGTCGTCGCCGGAGCGCCACAATTGAGGTCTCGCGGCGACGTCGAGCGTCGCCAGCGCCGCCTCGACGGCAACGGGCGGCCGCTGCCGTCGTTGAACCGCGGTACATGCAGCCGAGCCCGTCGGGCTTCTATCGCCGCCACTGCCGCCGGCCCCAATTCACGATACCTGCCGACGGAGAGCCTTGTAGAGCCGTTCGAGGTCGAGCATCGGGGTTCACGAGCTGACCCTGCTCCGTGGGCCTCCGAGCGTTCTTGTCCTCGACACCTCGACGAAATCCCCTTTGAACCGCTCAGGCGCCGCCCTCGCCGAGCTTGCGCAGGACGACGAAGGGGACGATCGCCGTGGGCTGGGGTCGCGCATCGGCCATCGCATCGCTCAGGGCGCAGGTACCCCCGTCTGGATCAGTCCGCCCGAATCGAAGGCCTCGCCGCATGACGGAAGCACGCACGCGATGTCCGGCGCGGGCAACCGCGTGTGCTCGGCGTTGAGGCAGGTCGCCCCGTTCGGATCCCATTCGGCCTCGACGGCATAGCTGGCGTCGGGCTCGGGCACCTGCACCCCGATCTCGTCGACCACGTGGATCATGACATTGTCGGTCGTGTGTGGTATCCCGTCGCCGCAATAGTCCGCGCGCACCAGCCGGGTACACGTCTGGTGGTAATCCGCCAGTTTCCACGGGTGATAGCCCCACTCCACGCACTTGCCGATCGCCGCGTCGCGGCAGGCCGCCGTCACCGCGTCGCTCACCGCCGCCACGCGGCTACCGGTCGTCGGGTCCCACACCGCGCCGACCAGGATCGCCTGCGTCGGGCCGTTCGGCCCGTCGCACAACGGTTGCCACACACCCACGGCGTCCTTGACCTCGAGATCATATAGCCACACCTCCGATCCGGGGGCGAGCCGCGTGACGTTGGCGATCCGCAGCCTGCGATTCCGGTACACGTTGTCCCCGTTGTCGACGAGCCCGAAGCTCAGTACGGCCCCGACGAGCTGCGCGCCGCCGAAGACCGTCCCGCTCCCGTTCTTGGCCCGCAGCTCGCTGCCGGCGAGCCAGGCGTGCGTCACCGGGCCGCCCTGCCCCAACGTGAACGACTCGAGGTCGACGTAATTACCGCTGTTCTCGTCGCCGTCGAGGCGGAATCCGTTGAGGCGGAATCCGTTGAGGCGAAACCCGTTGAAGCGGGTCCCGTTGAGGCGGAACCCGTTGGCCTCGAGCTCTCGCGCGCCGACCTCGTCGAGATCGTCGACCGCTCGGGGGGCCTCGTCCACATCGCAGGCCAACATCGCTCCCGCGATCCACACCGACGCCATTCGCTGACCGCTCATCGCCGCCACCTCGCCTGCGAACAGGATGAACCCGCTCACCTCGGCCGGCCCTCGTGATTGCCCGGACGACGTACGGACGCGGGCCGGCTGCCGACACCACATTCATGGTCGGCGCCATTGGTAAAAGTGCGCGGCCGTCGCAGCTCGACCCGCGGCGATCCTCCAGGACAAATGCTTGCGAGCTCGAGCTCGCAAGATTCGTGCGAGTCCGACGCCCCGGGGCTGCCGCCCCCATCGGACCCCGGCACGCGCCGACTCGGCGTCATTTGCACGTGCGGCCCAGTGGACGGATGGATGTCACCCGAAGCAGGGGCTCGCCACCAACGTCTTCCGCCGCGTGTCGTTCGGGGTGCACGCGACCGAGGTGTAGCCGAACCGCGGCTCGGCCGGGAACGCAGCTCGCCGCACGAGGACCAATGACCGAACCCGGCCTTTTGCTGCAGGCGGTGACTGTCCTCGTCGGTAATGAATAGCGAACCGAGCCCGCGCTCGCGGACCAGGGAAATACCACGGTACCGTGAGGACATCTCGGCGCGGGCCTGGGCTGAGTTCGGACGGTGGGAATACCCGTGGGCGGCTGAGATCATGTGGAATGGCCACTGCTCATCACCCGAGCATTCGATCCAGCGCGTCGAACGGCGCGCCCTACGGGGGCTCTTCGTTTTTTTGATCGCGTCGCCGTCTTCTACGGGGGCCGCGCCCTTCGACGAGTAAGACTTTGGCGACAAGGAGCTCAAGCTCGGTGGCGCCGACGCCGGCGCCCCAGACCTTCGATTATTGCATCGACATCCAGGCCGCCAGGGAGGAGAGCGCGCGGGTTGCTGCCGAAGAGATGGCAAGGGCCGACGACTGCGGCTCGCAGACTGGGTATAAATACTTGCTCACCGGTGCCGACTCGTTCCATCGAGCGAGCTCCAATCTCACCCGTTCGGCAGCCTGTTCCGCGCTCGCTCACGCGATCCGCCGAAGGCCCGCGACCGTCGTCCGCTCGGTCTTCTGGCCGTCAGCGCGACCAACTCCTCGAGCGCCGCCCGCTGGGCCTCGACCAGCAGGTCCGGCGGCGCGTCCGACCAGCGCACCGGCGGGAGCCATGCAAGAGGCCCTCTTGGACAGGTGTTCCGGACGCGACGAGCGGCTCAGATCCGAGCATGCAAGGCTTTTCGTCAGCGACCTGCCAGAGATGACCTGCGGGCCCGGCGCTGGACTCGTCGATCGTCGCACGACCGCGACTCGCCAGGAGTCCGCCCCTGCAGCCGAGGAGTTGACGGCCGGCGCGATGTTCGATTGCCTGGGACACATGTTGAGCCTCGAGAAGTATGCTCTTACCGAGAAGATCTACGAAGGCTTGGCGACCGTCGTGTACCGCGGCCGGCGGAAGGAAGATGGCGCGAGGGTGGCGCTCAAGATCCTGAAGAACGACTACCCGAGCCCCGCGGAGATCGAGCGCCTCAGCCGCGAACACGCGCTGCTCAAGAGCGTCGACGTCCCGGGCATCCCGAGGGCCCTCGGCCTGGAAAAACACGGCGGGAGGTTGGCCCTGGCCATGGAGGAGCTGCCCGGGCGCCCGCTCGACGACGTGCTCCGATCTCAGCGGCTCGACCTCCCAGCTGTCTTGCGGATCGGCGCCTCCCTGTCCGGCGTGCTCGGGAGGCTCCACCTCTCCGGCGTCGTCCACAAGGACGTGAAGCCGCAGAACATCCTCGTCCGCCTGGATGTGGGCGAGGCCTCGCTCGTCGACCTCGGCGCCGCCGCACACCTGTCGCAAGACGCGCAGGAGCTCCCCGGTGTCGTCGAAGGGACCCTCGCGTACGTCGCCCCCGAGCAGACGGGGCGCATGAACCGGCGCGTCGATCACCGCGCCGATCTCTACTCCCTCGGCGTCACGCTCTACGAGCTTCTGCTCGGCGCCTTGCCGTTCACCTCGACCGACCCCGTCGAGCTCGTGCATAGCCACGTCGCCCGGATGCCGGCGCCGCCGCACGAACGCGATCCGAGCATTCCCCGTGTCGTCTCGGACATCGTCCTGAAGCTCCTGTCCAAGTCGTCCGAGGAGCGCTATCGCACCGCCTTCGGCCTGCAAGCCGACCTCGAGGCGTGCCTCGCTCGCCTGAGCGAGGCCGGCTACATCGAGCCGTTCTCGCTCGGGCGGCGCGAGCAGTGCGCCGATCTGCGGCTGTCGGATCGCCTCTACGGACGCGACGTCGAGCGCCGCGCCGTGCTCGCCGCGTGGGAGCGCGCCGGCCGGGGGGCGCGCGAGCTCCTGCTCCTGGCCGGTCCCGCAGGCGTCGGGAAGTCGGTCCTCGTCGAGGAGCTCCGCGCCGACATCCTGCGTCGGGGCGGCTACTTCGTCGCCGGCAAATTCGACCAGCTCAACCACAGCTCGCCTTACGCGCCGCTCGAGCACGCCTTCCGCGAGCTCGTCCGGCGCGTGCTGACCGAGCCCTCCGAGGTGCTCGAGGTCATCCGGGCGCGGCTCGTCCAGGCCCTCGGCCCCAACGGAAGGATTGTCGCCGACCTCGTCCCCGACGTCGAGCACATCATCGGCGCTCAGCCCCCCGTGCCGGAGCTCGGCCCGACCGAATCGCAGAACCGCTTCAACCTGGTCTTTCAGCGCTTCCTCGCCGCCTTCACCGCGCCCGACCGCCCCTTCACGCTTTTCCTCGACGACCTGCAATGGGCCGATCCGGCCACGCTCAAGCTCCTCGGGGCCCTCATGACCGACCCGGAGAGCGCGCACCTGCTCGTGCTCTCGGCCTACCGCGACGGCGAGGTCGATGATACCCACCCGCTCGCGCTCGCCCTGGCCCAGCTCCGCAGGAGCGGGGTCCCCGTCTCCGTGGTGCCGCTCGCGCCGCTCGGCGAGGCCGAGGTCGCCGCGTTCATCGCGGACACGCTCGGCTGCGGGGCCGCGCAGGTCGAGCCGCTCGCCGCGCTCCTGTCCGAGAAGACAGGCGGCAACCCGTTCTTCGTCGGTCAGCTCCTCCGCGGGCTGTTCCGCGACGGGCTCATCACATTCGACGCGAGCCGCGGCACGCTCTCATGGGACCTCGATGCCATTCGCGCGTCGACCGACGACGACGTGGTCGCGTTCGTCACGGACAAGCTGCGGGCGCTCTCGCCGAGCGCGCAGCGCGCCCTCGAGCTGGCGGCTTGCGTCGGCCACCGGTTCGACCTCGAGACGCTCTCGGCCCTGCTCGGGCAGACCCCCGCCGACGTGACACGGGCGCTGGAGGAAGCGATGCACGCAGGCTTCGTCTCGCCGGTCGAGCCGGACGGCCCTCCGCCTCGCGCCACGCGGTTCCGTGAGGAGCCGCCCGCGCCCGCTCCGCCGCGCCCGCGCGTCCATCGATTCCTCCACGATCGCATCCAGCAGGCCGCCTACGCGCTGATCGGCGAGGAACAGCGCAGGGGGGTGCACCTCCGGATCGGCCGCCTACTCCGCGCCCGGCTCGGCGCTGATTCCCGCGACGACGAGCTCTTCGCGGTCGTCCACCACGAGAACCTCGGCGCCGCCCTCATCCGCGACCCCGAGGAGCGGCTCGACCTCGTCCGGCTCAACGTGGCCGCTGCCAGGAGGGCCAAGGCCGCGACAGCCTTCGCCGCGGCGAGTGATTACTTCGACCACGCCGTGGCGCTCCTCGACGGGACGACCTGGGAGCGGGAGCACGAGCGGACATTCGCGATCCACGCCGAGCAGGCGGAATGTGCATACCTGTGCGGCCGCTTCGAGGCCGCCGAGGCCCTGTCTCAGGCGCTCCTCGCGCGCGCCCGATCGCTCACGGAGCGGATCGTCGTCGAGCGCCGCCGCATGGAGCTGCGCGCCACTCTCGGTCGCTTCGCGGAGGCGGTCGAGATCGGTCTTGCCGTCGTCGGCCAGCTCGGAATTCACATCCCGGACAGCGAGGAGGCGCGCGGCGTGGTCCTCGTGCGGCAGCTCGCCGAGATCGACGCCATCGTCGGCGACCGGCCGGTGGAGGGGCTCCTCCACGAGAAGACGCTGGCGAACCTCGAGGTCGAGACGCTGCAGGACCTCCTGATGATCCTGTGCGGCGCCGGATACTACGTCAGCCCCACCGCCTACGCTCTCCCCGCGATCGAGCTGGTCATCCTGTCCTTGCAGCACGGCCATTCGCCGTACAGCCCGGTCGCCTACATGGCATACGCGTTCGTCCTCACCGCGCTGCTCGGCCAGCACCGGCGCGCCGAAGCCTTCGGCGAGCTCGCCCTGGCGCTCCAGAGCAAGTACCCGAATCCGCAGACGGAGTGCAAGCTCCACCACATGTTCGGCACGTTCGCCCACTCGTGCAAGCCGGTCCGGGTCGCGCTCGCCCACCTGGAGCGGGCGTGCAGCGTGGGCCTCGAGCTCGGCGACTTCGCCTTTCTCTCCTACGCCGCCGACAACTCCATCCCCTACAAGTTCGCGCTGGGCATGGAGCTCTCCGAGCTCCGCGACGACGTGACGCGCCTCTCCGCGCTCATGCAACGGACCCAGGATGCCCTGTCGATCGCGTATCTGTCGGTGGCGGCGGGGCTCGTCGACAACCTCCTGGGCCGCACGAAGAACCGCCTCACCCTGAGCAGCGACTCCTTCGAGGAGGCGGGGTTCGCGGAGTCCATGGTGCGCGCAGGTCTCTACCCCGTCGCGTGCTGGTTCCACGTGGCGAGGCTCATGGTCCTCTTCCTGCACGGCGACTACGAGGGCGCGCTGCAGGCGGCAGCACGCGCCCAGGAGCTGGTGCTCAGTGCGACCGGCCAGTACTTCCCGACCGAGCTGTCGTTCTTCGCCTGCCTCGCGGCGGCGGCGCGCCGGCCGTCGGCCGCTCCGGACGAGGCGCGCCGCTGCGACGAGCTATTGGCGCGTCACGGCGAGAAGCTCGCGCAGTGGGCGACGCATTGCCCCGTCAATTACCAACACAAGCACCTGCTCGTGCAGGCCGAGTTGGCGCGCCTCGGCGGCAGGCACGACGAGGCGACGGACGCCTTCGATCGCGCCATCGAGGCCGCGGGCGCGGAGGGGTTCGCGCGTGACGAGGTCATCGCGCTCGAGCGCTGCGCGCTGTTCCACCGCGAGAAGGGCCGGACCCTGATCGCGCGCGTGTATATGGCCGAAGCCTACGCCGGCTACGCCCGGTGGGGCGCCACGGCCAAGACGGCCGCGCTCTCCGAGCGATTCGCCGACCTCCTGCCGGCCCCGGTCGCGGCGCCCCAGAAGAGCGCCGCGCTCGTCACCACCACGACGCGGTTGGACGCCTCCGGGCTCCTCGATGCCACGGCGCTGGTCCGCGCCGCGCAGGCGCTCGTCGGCGAGGTCGTGCTGGATCGGGTCATCGAGCGCCTCATGCGGCTCGTGGTCGAGAGCTCCGGCGCCCAGCGCGGCGTGCTGCTCCTCGCGCGGGACCACCAGCTCCTCGTCACCGCTCGGCTCGACCAGGAGCGCATCGAGGTGGGTCCGCCGCTCCCCCTCGAACAGACGGCGGATGTCGCCGGCACGATCGTGCGATACGTGGCTCGGACCGGCGAGCCGGTGATCCTCGACGACGCGAGGCACGATCACCGCTTCGCTGCCGACCCGTACCTCACCCGCCGCCGCCCGCGCTCGATCCTCTGCCTCGCCATGACCCAGAACGAGCGGCTCACGGGGATCCTCTACCTCGAGAACAACGCCGCCGGCTCTGCCTTCACCCGCGCGCGCACCGACCTCTCGTGCCTGCTCGCGTCGCTCGCGGCCGCGGCCGTGGAGAACGCGCTCCTCTATACGCGGGTCGACGAAGTGACGCAGGCCCTGCTTCGCGCCAACGAATCGCTGGAGAGCGAGGTTTCGCGCCGCACCGAGGACCTGCGCGCGACGAACGCCCAGCTCGCGCTCGAGCTGGCCGAGCGCGAGCGGGCCGAGAAGGCGATGAGCGCGCTGCACGAGCAGATCGTCCGCATGCAAGAGGAGCGGCTCGCCGAGCTCTCCACGCCCATCCTGCCGATTACGGACCAGATCATCGTCATTCCGCTGATCGGTACGATGGACGCGCCGCGCGGCCGGCAGGTGCTCGAGGCGGCGCTCTCCGCGGTCGGCTCGCACCGGGTCGACGTCGTCATCCTCGACGTGACCGGCATGAAGATGGTCGACATCGAGGTCGCCGACATGCTGACGGCGACAGCGAGCGCCCTCCGGCTGCTCGGGGCGCGGGCGCTCGTCACCGGCCTGTCCCCGGAGATCGCGGGGACGCTGGTCGAACGAGGCGCCGAACTCGGGTCGATGACCACGGCGGCGACGCTGAAGGCCGCGGTCGTGCATGCGTTGCGCGAGCTCTCCGCGCCCGCGGGCCGCGCTGTTCAGCGGGCCGGAGCGCGGAGGGCATGAGCGCGGCCTGCCGCCGCCGAGACGTCAGTGACGTATCAAAGATCGTCCAAAAAATCGCCCAGGAGGTCGTCGAGCGCGGCCGGCGCTTCCCATTGAATCGCGTGACCCGACCCTGGCACGACGACGACCTTCTTTTTCCACAGCTTCGGGATGCTCGGCGAGATTGCCTCGAGATAGGCGAGCCGAACGAACGCGTCGTGCCCTGCATGCACGAGGGCGATCGGGACCGTCAGCCCCTGAGCGACCGGCACCTCCGGGAGAAAGTCCGGATCGAGCCCCGACGCGGCCTCCAGGACGGCCTGGCGCGTCCCCGGATCGGTCCGGTAGCCGTCCTCGTAGAAGAACGAGGGGACGTGCGGCCAGCCGGGCCGGAAGAAGGCCTCGACGTACTCGTCGATCTGCGTCGGCGTCAGCGTGGGGATGAAGCCGTACGTGGTGGCCTGCCCGGCGTAGCTCTCGGCGGGCGTGAGGAACGGAGACGGAGCGTCGGGCCCGCCGCCGACAGGGGCCGTGCCGAACAGGAAGTAGCCCTTCACGTTCGGCAGGAGGTGAGCGGTTTGTAGCAAGAGGTCGCCGCCCAGGCTCCAGCCCACCATCACGCCGTCGTCGACGCCCAGCTCGATCGCGGCCTGGGAGATGATCTTGGTGAAGGTGGCGATGCTGTACTCGGCGTCGTCCGAATTCCCGTACCCGGGCAGATCGATCGCCACGACGCGCCGCTTCTTGGCCCGGGCGGACTTCAGGAGCTTCCGGAACGAGTTCGCCGAGGACGTGTTGCCGTGGACCAGGAGAAGGCCCGGCTCCTTCTTGCCGGAGCTCTCGTACACCGCGATCTGAATCCCGTCGATCGTGAGGTAGCGGCTGGGCGCGAGCTCGTCTTCGCTTAGGCACCGCAGCTCGGCCTCATCCACCATTGGATCGCAACCGGCAAAGCTGGTCAGCACGAACGACGAGAACAAGAGGGCGGCAGGCTTCATACTGGAACACTTCCATCTGGAGGAAACGCATCGGCGAGCGCGTCCAGGGATTATAGATCACGGGACGGTGCGCTTCGCAAGGGCCGCCGTGATATCATATGTATGACATTGTAACCTGCACACCGCACACTCCGCATGGCGCCGGAGGGCCCCGCCGAGCGCCCTGTCAGCGAAGCTCCGAGGCGCGAAGGACCTCCACCGTAGCAGACGAGCACCGCTGAATCGCCGATCGCGGGGAGTACGAATGACAGCGCCGATTTGGAGCTATCGATTCGCGCGCATGCGAGGTGGACGTGGAGCGGGAGCTCCGCGACGATATATCCGATTCGTCACGACCTCGGACATCGCGCGCACGCGGCCGCGCCGCGCGGGTCGGCCGATGTCGTTCGCGCCCATGCGGGTCCGCAGCGCTCCTCGCCCTCCGGGGACCTTGCCGGCCCCGACGCGTCGCTGTGGCAGGTGCCTGTTCGCCCGCTTCGCTTGTTACCCCGGTCCGACTGTCGGAGTCCACGGAATGGTCATTGGCTCACATCGGCGGCTGGCAACCTCGGCGAGCTCCAAACTGCTGAAAGTCCGGCGCATCGGAGTCGGGGGCGTAGCAGATCGCTGAAGACGAAGACAATCTGTCGCCCTCAAGCCGTATGTATCTCGAGTAAAGCCGGTACGCCGCGCTCGCATCATTCCGCCGTCCATCCCCGCGATCAGCAGCTCGAACTCGACCTCGGCGACGCCGCGAACGACGGCGCTGGCGGGGGCCGAAGCTCGTCAAAGCCGCGCCGCTTCGGGTGGGCCAAGCTCCTCCTTCTGATAAAGATCTGCATGGCGTCCGAGTCGGCGTCTGAGTTGCGGATCCAGGCGGACTTCCGGAGGGCGTTCTCCCACAGGCGGCGAGGTGGTGCGCAACGATGTAGAAGCCTGCTTGAACCTCGGCCGGCCTCAAACAGTGCCGTGAAGGCCGCGGCGCTCACAGGGCGCGGATCGTCAGCACCGTGGTCGCAGCACGGCTGCCCGCGATCAGGTCGACGTTGCCGTCCCCGTCGACGTCGGCGATTCGCAGCACCTCAGGCGCGGTCGCGGCCGGCGCGGTGTAGAGCTGCTCGCACACAAAGCCGCCGGCCCCATCGCCGACCAGCACGCTGATCACCGGCGCCTGTGTCGCCGATACCAGGTCGAGCAGGCCGTCGCCGGTCACGTCGATCACCTCGGCGCCGAACAGCGGCTGACCGACGTGAAAGTCGACGACCTCCGCGCTCCACTCCGCCGGCGCCGTCGCGGGCCATACGCGCGCGAGTCCCTCTCCGCGTTGCTGCCGCGTCCCTACCAGCGCCGGCGCCCCCTGACCGTCGAGGTCGCCGCCGAGCAGACGCGTCCACGTCGTCGGCGCCACCTGGATGAGCTCGTGCAGATCCCACACGCCCGACGCCTGGCCGAGCAAGATCTTGATCTGATGCGAGTTGCTGCCGGGCGGCGACATCACGTCGGGTCGCCCGTCGCCGTCCAGGTCCGCCAGTCCCGTCCCGAGCCCGATCTCGTCGTAGTTGGCCTCCTCCACCAGAGTGAAGCCTCCGAGGCCGTCGCCGCGCCAGAGCCACATACCGGGCCAATACTCATTGATCGTCAGCAAGTCGTTCGCGCCGTCGCCGTCGCCGTCGACGACGTGGACCAGCCTCGGTTTGCTGTTCGGCATGAAGACCGGCCCCGGCGTGAACACCCCGCCTTGGCCGAACCACACGCCGAGCACCTCGTCGCGCAGCACCGCCAGGTCGGGCGACCCGTCGCCGTCGAGGTCGGCGGCGGCGATCCGCACGTCGGTCCCCGGCGAGCCGAGGTCGATCTCGCCGTCGGCGACGAACGTCCCGGTGCCGTCGTTCCACGCCAGCTCGATCTGGCCCGCCGAGGGCTGCGCCGCCAGCAGATCGAGGTCGCCGTCGCCGTCGAGGTCGGCCAACACGAAGGCGCTGGGCGCGTGGCTGAGACCGGACTGCGAGACCTCTCGGGCCGGCGCCGGACAGGCCGGCACCTTCGCCGGTCCGCCCGGCACGCACGCCTGCTCGGCGGGCTCGCACACCTGGCCCGCGGGACAGTCGCCGTCGTCCGAACATTCGAACTCGGGCGGCCTGCAGCGCTCCCCCCGACTCTCGCGCTCGCAACACGCGTCATCCTCCAAGCACCGCCCGAAGATGCATAGCTCGCACTCGCCGCAGTCCAGCGGCCCCTCGCAGGCGCTCCCGCCAGTCGTGCTCGTCCCCGGCTCCGTCGTACTAGCGATCGTCGCCTCGCTCGTCGGCGTCTCGCTCGTCGGTGCCTCGCTCGTCGGCATCTCGCCCATCGACGCGCTGCTCGTGCTCGTGCTCGTGGTCGAGCCCGAGCTCGCCGTGTCCTGTCCTGGCGAAAGCGGCCCGCAGGCGCCGAGCAAGCCCGCCACAACCCATCGCCGCGACCGCATGGACTTCCATCCCATCTGCCAACGATGTCACGCCCGCTGTCTCTCCGCAAGCGCTGCACCCCGCGCTCGACTGCAAGGTCGGCGAGGACCTGCTGTCCGACCGTCCCGCGATCGTGTCGATGATCTTCGGAAGGGCGGCCCGCCCGCTCACGTTCCGCCCCGGAGGTGGACGAAGATCGCCGGGCCAGACCCAGCCATCGGCGCGGCCAGCCTCCCCTGTCGTCATCGACCACGACGGCAGGGGTTGGCAGCTTACCTCTGGCTGGGCTCGGCCCCCGGCACAGGGGGCCCGCGCGCACCAAGAGCCCCAAGGAGGCGCTCGCTGCGAGCCCTTGACGGTGCGCGACGCTACGAGCCAATTCGTGCTGTGCGCCCTACCTTCTCGACGTCTTCCACGCCGAGCGTCACACCGTGCAGTCGAACTGCCGCATCGACGCCACGATCTGCGCCGTCCCGATGTGAAGCGCCGAACAGCCCCTGGGGTCGATGTCTTGACCCCAGGGGCTGCTCCGAAGGCCCCGCGTACAGACCTCAAGACACCATTGCATCTCCGGCGGGCTCCGGGCGGCACGCGAATTGCTGAGCGAGGCGCCGAGCGCTCGACGCTCTCTGTTTCTCTCGACAACGAGGAGTCTGACATGCGCCCTGTCCATCTGCTCGGCGGTCTGGCCGCGCTTTGTTCCTTCTTCAGCGGCGGCCGCGCCGACGCGGCGTCCTTCTTCCACCATTCGATCCCCGCTTCGGCCTGTCAACCCGATCAAGCCAGCGCCCCCCACGTCGCCCTGGTCGACGGTTCGTGGGCGTACTCGGGAACCAGCACCAATCCGATGACCTTCTACTGTCCCGTCACGCACCCCTTCTTCGACCACGCCTCCGCCGAGGATCAGGTGATCGACGGGTTCCGCCTGTATTACCGCGATCTCGACGGCAGCGGGGTCTATCACCAGGTCACGGCCCAGCTCTTCACCCGCGGTCCGACCGCCGGCAGCGTGTCGCCGATCGACAGCGTCCTCTCCTCCAACAGCGGCAGCAACGGCAACAACTACGTCGACCTCGACATCACCGACCACACGATGTCCCAGCAGCCTTACTTCTTCAAGGTGACGATCGATCGCAACACGATCGTCGCCGACATCGCCTTCCACGGCATCGACATCTTCGACAACGGCGTCTGACCCTCGGGAACCCAACTCGACGTCCCAACCGCCGTTGGTCCCCCCAACCCGCTCTGCCGCCCTCGGCGACAAATCGCCGCGAGGAGCCCTTCAAATTTCTCGGCCTCGACCTTGCACGAGCGTGGCCTCGGCCGATCCCGCGCGGGATCGCCCGCCACGCTCATGCTTTTGCTGGATCCCGCTCCCCCGTCGACACTCGGCCCCACGTCGCTCGCACCGGCCGAGTTCTATTTCACCTGCGAAGAGGCCCCGGCCGCCGAATGGCATGTCCGCCGCTTCACCCTCCGCGAGGCCCTCTGCGAGCCCTATTCCCTCGCCGTCGACCTCCTCACTGCCAGCCTCGGCGTCGACGTCGCCGCGCTCCTCGGCGCCCGCTGCACCCTCGAGATCTGCCGAGGCGTCGACGGTCGCCTCGTTCACGGCCTCGTCACCCAGGTCCGCACCCTCGGCGTCTTCTCCGGCCGCCTGGCCGTGCGCGTCGAGGTCGCGCCCGCCGTCTCGCTCCTGTCCCAACAGACAGACACTAGATTTTGGCAGGACCGCACGGCCCCGCAGATCCTCCGCGAAGTGCTCCAGCCCGCCCTGCGCGACCTCGGCGCCGCGCTCGACATGCGCATCGAGGAGGCCGCGCACCTCCCCCGCGAGTATTGCGTCCAGTATCGCGAGACCGACCTCGACTTCGCCGCGCGGTTGATGCACGAGGAGGGCCTGGTGTGGTTCTTCACCCACGCCGCCGACAGAGCCGGCGAGACCCTCGTCATCCTCGACAGCACCGCGCGCGCCCAGGAGCTCGACCACCCGCTGGGCGCCGTCCCGTACGTGGCACAGAGCACCGGCGCCGCGCGTTGTCAGTCCGTCTCGAGCTTCGACTGGCACGGTCGGCTCACGACCACCGCCGTCGAGCAGCGCGACTGGAACTGGCGAGACGTCGAGTCCGCCCCGTATCACCGCCACGTCGACGCTCGTGACGCGCGCGGACGCGTCCGCACCCGCCATCACCACGACGAGCGCCGCCTCGAGCGCGACGACGGCCTCGCCCGCGCCCGGCGCGAGCTCGAGGCGCACCGCGCCGGCGCCGAGCTCGGCCTCGGCGAGAGCGACGTCCTCGAGCTGCTCCCCGGCCACACCGTCACCCTGCGCGGTCTCCCGCGCCCCGACCTCGACGGCGACTACCTCCTCGTGCGCGTCCATCACCGCGGCGACGCTCCCGAGGAGGACCAGTTCGCCGCCGGCCCCGCGGAGCCGCGCTACCTCAACACCTTCGAGTGCGTCCGCGCCGACCGCCCCTACCGCCCGCCCCACGCTCCGCCGCGCCCGCGCGTGTACGGCCCGCACACGGCGATCGTCGTCGGCCCGCCGCGCGAGGAGATCCACACCGACGAGCACGGCCGGATCAAGGTCCGCTTCCACTGGGACCGCCGCTCGCCCCCCGACGACACTGCCTCTTGCTGGATCCGCGTCGCCCAGGCCGCCGCCGGTCCCGGGTGGGGCGCCATGTTCATCCCGCGCGTCGGCATGGAGGTCCTGGTCGAGTTCATCGACGGCGACCCCGACCGTCCCCTCGTCACCGGTTGCGTCTACAACAGCCTCAACCCGCCGCCGCACGCGCTCCCCGACCACAAGACGCGCAGCACCTTCAGATCCGAGAGCTCGCCCGGCGGCGGCGGCTTCAACGAGCTCCGCGTCGAGGACGCCCGCGGCCGCGAGGAGATCTTCGTCCACGCCCAGCGCGACCTGCGAGAGGTCGTCCTGCACGACAACACGTGTTCGGTCGGCCACGATCAGATCCTCGAGGTCGCCGGCGAACAGCGCCTCTGGGTCGGCCGCGACCAGACGATCGAGATCCACGGCGATCGCGTGGTCACCGTCGGCGAGGGCGACCTGATCACCCACGTCGTCACCGGCAAGAGCACGACCACCGTCCACGACGGGCGCTCCGTCGTCGTCGAGCGGGGCGATGACTCCTTGAAGGTGTACCGCGGCGGTCATTCCACGACCGCCGAGCTGGACGTGACCATGACCTCGCGCGACGGCCGGATGCTCCTCAACAGCCGCGAGCGGATGGCGCTCGCCTCGAAGGAGTCCCAGCTGTCCCTCATCGGCGAGACGCAGGCCGAGCTGATCGCCTGGACCGCTGCTCTCACCCTGAGGGGCCACACCGACGTCGCCCTGAGCTCGCAGACCACCCGGGTCGAGGTCTCCGCGCCGAACGAGGTGTGCGTGACCAGCCCCCAGGTCGTCGACATCAGCGGCGGCACGATCCGGCTCGCCGCCCTGGAGAAGCTCGTCCTCAGCGTCGGCGCCACCAGCATCACCCTCGACCCCGCCGGCGTCACCGTCTCCGCCCCGCGGATCACCAGCGCCGCCGTCGGCATCCACGAGATCACCGGCGCGCTCATCAAGATCAACTGAGGTGATTTCATGCAAGCCGTCCTCGCCGAGCTCGAGTCCGTGCTCGCCGGGCTGGTCGAGCGCGACCTCCCGGGCGCCCTCGTCGTCGCCTGCAGCGACGTCGAGACCCTGTACCTCGCCCAGGTCCTCGCGCGCCTCGACGAGCGCTCCGAGTCCGACCTCTTCCTGACCTTCACCGACGCCGCGCCGACCGCCGCCGCGCTCGTCGACGCCCTCGCCGACAACCTCGCGCTGCAGCAGGCCAACCTCGCCGAGCTGCTCGGTCCGGCGACTGCGCTGCCCGCTCTGCCTGCCCTCGCGCGCGACACCTCCCGCCCCCCGGCCGACCGCCTCGCAGCGCTGGTCCATCACCTGCTCGACCTCCTCCCCGCGGGCGATCACCGGCTCGTCCTCGCCGTCGTTCCCTCCCGGCTCCCGGCCGACTTCTCCGGCGAGCTCGCCGGACCGCTGCTGCGCCGCCCGCAACACCCTCGCCTCCGCCTGGTGCTGCGCGACGATCGGGCTCGCCCGGATCACTTCACGTCCGCGGAGGCATGTCCCGATGAACATGTCCTTGCATACAGCCTCGACCTCGCGCCCGCGGACGCCGTCGCGGCCGCGGTCGCCGCCGCCCGCGACCCCGAGCGTCCGGCGGCCGCGCGGATTCAGGCGCTCATGGAGCTCGCCTACCTCGACCTCGGCCACGGCCGCCTCGCCGACGCCGCGCAGAAGTTCTCCGGCTGCGCCGAGTTCCACGCCCGCGCCGGGAACCCTGCGCTGGCCGCCCTCGCCCTCGCCGGCGTCGGCGACGTCCAGCGCGCCCGCGGTGATTTCGTCGCCGCCCGCCGGACCTACGAATCGGCCCTGCTCGAAGCCGCCGCGACCCCGGCGTTTCCGGTGACCTTGCAGGTCGTCCTCGCCCTGGCCGACACCTGCCTCGCGCTCGCGCAGCACGCCGACGCCGAGGCCTACTATCAATTGGCCGACTTGCTCGCCGGCAAGCTGCTGCGCCCGCACACCCGCGCCGACGTGCAGGAGTCGCTCGGCGTGTGTCGCCTGGCCCGCGGCGCCGGCGACGAGGCCGCCCGCGCGTGGGAGGAGGCCGCCGAGCTCTGTCGCGTCATCGACTACCCGCAGCGCCTCCACAGCCTCCTCGGCCGCCTCGCCGCCCATCACGAGCCCCGCGATCGCGCCCGCCAGCGCACCTGTCTCGAAGAACAGGCCGCCCTCGCCGCTCGCCTGAAGGAGGCCCGGTCGTGCTGATCGTCGGCGGCCAGATCCGCCCCGCCGCGGACACCACCGTCTCGAGCGACGAGACGTCCGGGATCCTCATGAGCGCCCTCTACGAGGTCGTCGACGCCCGGGCCGCGCCGTTCATCGCCCCGCGCTCGGCGGCCGAGCAGCAGCGCCGCGACGCCGAGACCGCGCTCGCCACCGCCACCCGCTTGATCGGCGGCAGCCTCGCCTGGCTCAACGTCCCCGTCGAGCTCCTCGGCACCGGCTTCGCCCTCCTCACCGCCCCGCTGGGCGCCGCCGCCCCCCCGCTGCCCGCCGCCACCCTCGCCTCGCTGCACCTCGGCATCCCGCACCTGCACTCGCACCCGCCGGCCATGCCGATCCCCTTGCCGAGCTTCGGCCCGGTCGCGCTCGGCGGTTGCACCTCCGTCCTGATCGGCGGCCTCCCGGCGGCCCGCGCCGGCGACCTCGGCGTCTCGATCACCTGCGGCTCGCTGGCGCCGCCGTTTCAGGTGATGACGGGCTCGAGCAAGGTGTTCATCGGCGGCAGCCGGGCCGCGCGCTCCCTCGACATCACTCGCCATTGTCAGACCCCGTTGCCGCCCGCCGGCGCTGCCGCCAAGGTGGCCGCCGGCGCGCTGGCCAGCCTCCCGCTGGCCCTCGGCGCCGCGTCTGCGGTCCTGCAGCGCCAGCAATCGCGCGAGAGCGAGCGAGAGAGCCGCGAGTACGCCGCCATGGGCGACACCACCATGGCCGCGGCGATGGCCGAGGTCAGCGCCGGTCAGGCGCTCGGCGCGACCATGCAGGCCGCCCAGACCGCCGTCGACGCCGTCGCCCTCGCGGCGCGCCTCCTCATGGGCAAGGATCCCGGCACCCCGCCGTGCTTCGGCGCGCTGATCACCGGCGCCTCCGACGTGCAGATCGGCGGCTTTCCCATGCCGCCCTGGCGCGTCACGATCGGCGCCCTGGGAAAGCTCGCGCGCGGCCTCAAGTCGAGGCCGCGCCGTCACGACCTCGCCGACGGGCTGCACGCCCGCGCGCGCGGCAACTTCAAGCCCGGGCGGATCGACAACGCCCTGCCCAAGCGCTTCTGCTTCCTCACCGGTCATCCCGTCGACGTCATCGCCGGCCGCGTCATCACCGACGACGTCGACCTCGAGCTTTCCGGCCCGCTCCGCTTCGGCTTCGAGCGCAACTACAGCTCCACCTGGAGCGCCCGCGACTCCGTCGTCGGCCACGGCTGGTCGCACAGCCTCGATCAGGCCGTCTGGGTCGAGCACCGGCAGCTCGTCCATCGCGCCGAGGACGGCCGCGAGCTCTGCTTCGAGCTCCCTCCCGGCGCGCGCCTCGACCGACCGCTGCGACTGTTCGACCCGCGCAACCGCCTGACCCTCACCGGCGACGGCGACGGCCGCTACACCATCGAGGACGCCGCCGGCCGCCTGCACGACTTCGCACCTGTCCCCGGGGACACATCACCCGAGCGCGGCAACGCCCGCCTCGTCGCCGTCCGCGCCCGCGCCGGTCACACGATCGCCTGCGACTACGACGCGCGCGCCCGCCTGCATCGCGTCCGTGACAGCGCCGGCCGCGAGTACCGCCTCACCTACGATCGCCGCTCGCGCCTGCACCGCGTCTTCGCCCCGCACCCCGACCGGGAGGGCCTCGTCCGCCACGTCGAGTACCGCTATTCACCCGAGGGCGACCTCACCGAGGTCGTCGACGCCCTCGGTCAGACCACCCGGTACGCCTATCACCGCCACCGCCTCGTCCGCCACACCCTGCGCACCGGTCTCAGCTTCCACTTCGAATACGACGGCCCCGAGCCCGGTGCCGCCTGCGTTCGTACCTGGGGCGACGGCGGCATTTATGATCATACCCTCGTCTACGACAAACAGCGGCGCGTCACCGTCGTCACCAACTCGTGCGGCGAGCCGACCGTCTACGCCGCCGGCGGCCGCGGCGAGGTCGTGCAGATCACCGACCCGCGCGGCGGCGTCACCCGCTTCGAGTACGACGAGCACCTGCGCAAGACCGCCGACGTCGACCCGCTCGGCCGCGTCACCCGCTACGAGTACGACGCCCGGGGCAATTGCACCCGCCTCGTCGGCCCCGACGGCGCCGAGCTCCGCGTCGAGTACGGCTCGACCGGGCTCCCGCTCGCCGCGATCGACGCGCTGGGCGGCCGCTGGCGCTACACCCACGACCACCTCGGCCGCCTCGCCGCGCGCACCGACCCGCTCGGGCAGACGACCACCTACATGTACGAAGGCCCGCATCTCGCCGCCGTGATCGATCCCGCAGGCCGTGCCGCGCGCTTCTTTCACGACCCCGCGGGCGACCTCGTCCGCGTGCAGTTCCCCGACGGTACCGCCGAGGCGTGGGCCCACGATCGCCGCGGACGACCGATCGCCTGGACCGACGTGCGCGGCAACCTCGAGCGCCGCCGTTACGACCTGCTCGATCGCCTCGTCGCCGTCGAGCTCGCCGACGGCGACCGCCGCACCTACGCCTACGATCCCGAGGGACATGTCCTCAAGTTCAGCGACGCCCACCGAGACGTCCACATGACCTACGCCGGCATGGGCTGCCTCGTCGCCCGCACCGAGGCCGGCGCCACCGTGCGCTACACCTACGACACCGAGGAGCGCCTCACCGCGATCACCAACGAGGCCGGCGCCGTGTACCGCTTCGAGCTCGACCCGGCCGGCGACATCAAGGCCGAGCACGGCTTCGACGGGCTGCGGCGGATCTACCGGCGCGACCTGGCAGGCCGCGTCACCGAGGTCTTCCGCCCCGGCGGCCTCCGCACGGCGTACGCCCGCGACGCCGCCGGTCAGCTCACCGGCGTCTTCCACTCCGACGGCAGCAGCGACGCCTTCACCTACCGCATCGACGGTGCCATGCTCGAGGCCGTGCACGTCGAGCCCGACGCCGAGCCGGTCGTCCTCCGCTTCGAGCGCGACGCCCTCGGTCGCGTGGTCCGTGAGTCGCAGGGCGAACACTGGGTCGCGCAGCTCCTCGGCCCCGACGGCCTGCGTTCGCGCCTGCGCTCGTCCCTCGGCGCGCGGGTGCAGCTCTCGCGCGACGTGATGGGGTCCGTCCTGCGCATCGACGCCGGCGAGCGGGCGTGGTGGGCCGAAATTCACCGCGAGCCGGGCGGGCTCGAAGCCCGCCGCGACCTCCCCGGCGACATCCGCACGCGGTGGCAGCACGACCCGCGCGGCTTGCCCACCGAGCACACCATCGAGCGCGTCACACCTGCGCGGCTCGGCGCCCGCTCGCACACCTTCGCGCATCATCAGCGCCGCCACTCCTGGGCCCCCGGCGCGCGCCTCGGCCGCGTCGACGACCTCTACCGCGGCCGCATCGAATACGAGCACGACGAGCGCGGCTACCTCGTCTCCGCGACCTATCCCCAGGGACAGGTCGAGCTGCGCCTCCCCGAACCCGCCGGCAACCTCTTCCGCGACTACGAGCGGCGCGGCCGCACCTACGGTCCTGCCGGCCAGCTCCTGGCGGCCGACGGCAAGCACTTCGAGTACGACCGCGAGGGCAATCTCATCCAGACAATCGACGGCGATGGCACCTGGCGCTACCGCTGGACCGGCAGCGGCAACCTCGCCGAAGTGCGCCGCCCCGACGGCGAGCGCGTCACCTTCACGTACGACGCCCTCGGCCGCCGCGTCAGCAAGACCACCAAGAATGGGCGCACGCGGTGGCTGTGGGACGGGGACGTCCCGCTCCACGAGTGGACGCTCGCGCCGGACGCTCCCGAATTGCCGCCCTGCCAGCGCGCGACCGACCTGGCCTCGCGTGAGCCCGTGGAGCGCCGCTTTCCGTGTGCCGACGAGCCCGAGCTGCTCACGTGGATCTTCGAGCCCGACACCTTCACGCCCGTCGCGCGCCTGTCCTCGCGCGAGCGCGAGGCCGCCAGCCTCGTCGCCGATCACCTCGGCACCCCGATCGCGGCCTTCGACGGCGCAGGCCGCCCGGTCTGGTCCGCCGAACTCGACGTCCACGGCCGGATCCGCGACCTCGCCGGCGACCGCCGCTTCTGTCCCTTCCGCTACCCCGGTCAGTACGAGGACGCCGAGACCGGCCTCTACTACAACCGCTTCCGCTACTACGACCCCGAAGCCGGCCAGTACATCAGCCAGGACCCGCTCGGCCTCGCCGCCGGCCTCGCCTTCTACGCTTACGTCCCCGATCCCCTGAGCGCCTTCGATCCGCTGGGCTTACACAAGTGCGACAAGAAGATCCGGCAGACACGTCCCCTGGATGACCTCGACATCGAGCACGCCTGGAGCCGCCACGCCGGGGAGCTCCTCGGGGGCACGATGGCGTCGCACGTCCATCGCTCGGCTTTCGTGTCCATCCTCGACCGCGCGCGGCGCAGCGGGCTCACGTTCTTCTCCCACTCCGGAGCATCCGCCACGATTGCTCACCTCGCCAGGATCGACGGCAAATACATCGTGGTGCATTTCTTCCGGGACGGGCCGCAGGCTGGCAAGGTCGCCAGCGCGTGGCGGCCGAGCCAACGTCAGCTCAGGACTTATTTACGGGATGCACGCCGAGACGGCCCATAGGAGCGCAATGAGACGGCAAGGAGAATTCTACCCGGTCATCACCCTCCTCGCGGACGACGACTTCGATCGTCACATGCGAAGAGTCCTCGGCTTCCACACGGCTCGTGGGTGGCGCATCAAGCGAGCACTCGTGGTCCGCAGGGAATCGATGCCGGTGGAGTTCAAGTCGCTCTCGGACATCGAGCGTGATAGAGGCGAGTGCGCCGGCGATCCTCCGCCCGACCTCACACCGATCGAGGTGTTGCTGGATCCGCCCCGCGCCCTCGGGCGCCAGGGCGCCCACGAACGGCGCGCCCAGCTCGGAACCAGCGTCATCGGCTGTTCGGCGTCGGAGCACGCAGTCGAACTCCAGCTGACGAAGGAGAGCGGCGCGAAGAGCCTGGCGTCCCTGCGGGAGCTCGTTCAAGCTCTTCGCCCGCCCGTCGCCGCGCTCGGCTCCTCGCTGTTTCGCGGTCCATCCCTGGCAGAGTTGCGCGAGGCGACGAACTCCTTCCGGGTCGAACTGGAGAAGATCTACCTGTCCCGTGAAGTACTCGGAGACAAGGGTAACGGCCCTTTCGCCGACCTCGAGGCCGTCGCATGGGAGGAGGGACTCCTGGTCTCGGGAAACCCAGGGGAGGTCACCAATCAGTGCTGGCCAATTTTGCGGAAATGGGCCTACTCCGTCACGCCGGCAAGCCGACCGTCGGGACGGGCGTACCGGTCCGGATAGCAGGCGGTCTCGACCGAGCTCGCCTCCAGCTCAGGCGCTTTGCACAGGATGCGCTCGGGATGCCGGTTGTGGAGCGGCTGAAGCACGCCGAGCTCTACTACGAGCTCTTGAGCAACATCGCCAAGACGCTCTTCCTGGCAAAGTGCGAAAGCGCCTGCTCTTCGCGCTGATCCGAGCGGATTGGTCCGACGGGTCTTCGGAAGGCATCCGCGTCCATGCTCACCCTCCTCGCGCTCATTCAACCGCTCGAGGGCGCACCCGAGTGGCTGCTCCGAGTCGCCAGCCGACGACATGACTCCGCCTACGCAGAGGCCCTCCGGAGCTGCACCGCCAGCACGCGCACGAAGCCGGCCATCGACCGGCAGAGCGACCTCAGCGACGCTCGACTTCGGCGGTGGGCGATGTTCCGCGGTCGGCCTCGCCCTGCCCTTGCCATTGGCCGCGCAGGGCTCATGTTCGCCCTGCTCGTCCTCATTCGTGCATTCCTGGGGGCCCCTATGGAGCGGGTCCGACCTTGCCGTGCCCCAGTCCGAGTGCCGGCGATACCAATCGATACATTCTGATTCGATAAGATAGGAGTTTGCCCCGGCGCTCCCCGCCCCCTCGCGGTCAACCTCTTGAAATCACGCGCTTTGCCTCCCGGGTTGACTCCTGGCCTGCCGCGTGCTCAAGTGGGTGCAAGGACCTGCGTCATGGCACCGATCGCCGTCACCACGAAAGATACGCAACAGCCCGTCGCGCGAGACGCGATGGGTAAGCGTATGAGGCCGTGGCGACGTGGTCGCGGGTGCTGAAGCAGAGCACTGCAATCGTCCGCGGCCACGAAGTCGGCGAGCGTCCAACTGGCGGCAAAACGAACCGCCGCCAGACGCTCAGTTCGCGGCGCGCCGGTCCATCGTCTCGTCCGCGGGCTTCTTCCAGGTCGCCCTCGCTTCCGGGTGCGGAAGTCCGGGGCCCCGCCTCGGGTCGGCGTCTGAAGGCGCCGGCATCGGCCACACCGGCCGGGTTCGCGTCTTCGACGCGCGCTGTTTTACAACGGAATCGTGGAAGAGGAAGAGAAGATTGCGTCGTCGGGCGGCCCCGACCCTCGGCTCTGACCCGAGGCTTGCTGGATCGACACCAGCCGGCGCAATTCATGCCGCCGCCGCGACGTCTCGTCGAGGCCGCGACATCGGGGTGCCGTGGCCGAGTGACAGGCAGCGCTCTCATAAGGCGCCGTACGCAGGGTCGTTACCTGCCGGCACCATCCCTATAGACAGAATTCGGGCTGCGAGCGAAGGCGCTGGCGAACCCTTGCAAGGTTCGTGTTTACATCGGGGGCGGTACCCGAGCGGTCCACTGGCGGCGTAACGGCGCCTGTTACGTCACAGCGAGCGTTCAGCAACACACACGGCGGCCGGGGCCGTGCTCGCACCGGCATCTGGGAGCGTCGTCTAATGGCAGGACAGCAGATTGTTAATCTGCCTGCGCAAGTTCGATTCTTGCCGCTTCCGCGCCTGGGCCGATGGGACAGATGGATGTCCGGCGGATTCTTACCCCGCTTCAGGTTGGATCGTTACCAACTCGGCTCGTATCGCATTTTTGAGCCACCCTGGGCTCCGGCCAGGACGGGAATGGGGCGGACTTTTAATCCGCATGCCGAGCGCGTGCGCTCGACCGAGTTCGACTCTCGGGGAGCTCATATCTTACGATCTACGTATTTCGGTGGCCTCGCCGTCTCGGGGCCGTATTGCCGCCGTAGGGGAGCTGGAGTCCCCGCCTCGTTGTCAGCGAGGAGATCGCGGGTTCGAACCCCGCCGGTGGCGTTTGCGTCGGGACGCACGCAGGGGCGCGCGCGGCGTGCTACGCGAGGCTTTGAACCTCGCCAGGAGAGTTCGAGCCTCTCCGCCCCTTATGACTCGTGAATCTTCCGCCGTCTCGAATCGTATGCGAATCACGGCTCGTTCGCCGGTGTGGCCCAGTGACCGGGCGTCACCCTTCCAAGGTGAAGACGCGGGTTTGATTCCCGCCATCGGCTCTCGCGCGTCCCCGCCGCGTTGGTTCGAACTCTGCAGCTCAGGTCTTGTCAGTGAGACGCGTGGTTGCCTTCCACGAGGGCCCGGTGCGACCCCGGGGAGCTGCTCTATCGTGAATCATTGCCCTTGCTCCAAGGGAGGGCGCTGCTTGGTATGTAGCGCAGTCCGGGAGCGTTACCCGGCGAGGGCTCCGCCGCCGTCCCTCGTGGACCCTTGCCCCCCAAGCATCAATGGTGATGCGCCGCCCTCGTAGCGCGGAATCGCCGGGTTCGATCCCCGGGAGGGGCTCTCCTCGCTCCGGTCCAGGAGCTCCCCGGTCGAGCGCCTGCATGACGCGCAGGAGGTACGAGGTTCGATTCCTCGATGGGCCAATCGGAATATACGTCAGTTCTGCTCTCGTGGTCTAGAAGATAGGGCCCAGGTCTACGGAACCTGTGACGGTGGTGCAATTCCATCCGAGAGTACTATTCCTCGATGTTCGATCCCTGCTCGCTCTCGTGGTCTAGAAGATAGGGCCCAGGTCTACGGAGCCTGAGACGGTGGTGCAATTCCACCCGAGAGTACTTCGAACGATGCATGGCCTCGAAGTGTATCAGATTGCACACGACCGTCCGAAGGTCGAGGACCGGGTGCGACTCCCGGCGGGGCTGCCACGCTCGCGTCGCTCGGCTCGACGGGCAGCTCGCGGCCTCGACACAGGCGGCGGTCGAGGCAGACCGGGCGCCGAGCTCGCGTAGCTCAGCCGGATGAGCGTTGGTCTTCTAAACCAAGGGACGCAGGTTCGATTCCTGCCGCGAGCGCTCTGGACGAAATCATCATTCAGGGGAGAGGTGTTGATGGTGACATGCGGGACTCCAAATCCTGCGAACCGGGTTCGAGTCCCGGCTCCCCTGTTGGGCTAAAGCTCGTGAGAAGAGCGGTGCTCTGTGACAGCACAGGTGAGGGGGCGGAACCCTCTAGCCCACTCGCGCCCGGATGCGCGCCATCGTCGGTCGTCTTGCAAGCCCGCGTAGCTCGACGGGAGAGCGGCGTTCTTGCACATCGCAGGTCGGGGGCTCGACACCCTCCGTGGGCATGTTTCAACACAACAATCGGCCCTGTAGTTCAACGGCAGAATTCCGCGCTCTCGACGCGGAGATCGGAGATCGTCACTCCGCAGGGTCATTCGACGAGGTGAAGGCTTGCTGGTAAGCCGCATGCTCGGGGAGCATGAGGTTGTGCGTTCGACTCGCACCACCTCGATTGATAGGAACATTCATCGACGGAGACGAATCGCGGAGTGCGAGGCGTGTTTCGGGAACACGTAGGCGGGGTGCGACGCCCCGGTCTCCGACCAATGCCGGGCCCGGACCGCAGAGTCATGCTGCGGCTCGAGGCTCGTTTCCGCGTCAGTGGACGGTGCCACACCTCGTCTGATGAGCGAGCCCTTCGGAGTTCAACTCTCCGGGCGCGGACTTCCACTTCTCTTCCTCTTCCACGCGTCACGAGCCTGGCGCCGGCGTCGGCTCGGCCGGAGCGGGCGTCGCCTTGACGATCAGGTAGCGCAGCGGGGCGTCGACCCGCTCGTTGCGCAGCTCGAGCGTCGAGCGGAACGGCAGGAACACTACCGTCCCGGGGCCGAACGGCTGCGCGCGGCCGTCGACCGTGGCCTCGCCGCAGCCGGTCAGGCCGATGACGATCTCCGAGTCGCGCTGCTGGACGTGACGGCCGACGTGGCCGCCCGCCTCGAGCACGCACGAGAGCACCGACGTGAACGGCGGCGCGGGCTGTCCGGCGAGCAAATCCCAGACGAGCACCTCGCCGTGACCGCCGAACATTGCCTGACGACGCGAGGGGGGGCCGTGACCGATCTGCATGGCCGAGCGTACCACGCCTCGCGTCGGCGTGATGGTCGTGACTGAGCAGCACCGCGTCGAAGCGGCCGAGCGACGCCGGGCTGGCCGGCGTCTCGTAGCGCTTCTCCCTGGCGAACCATGAGCGCGGCGTACACCACGGCCCGAAGTCGTGGGTGCTGCCCTTCGCGTCGAACACCGGGTCGGTCAGGAGCCGCGTCTCGCCGACGACGATCGCCAGCGTTCGCGGTGCCGAGGTACCTCAGCTCCATCACGACGCCGCGCGGCTCTGCAGGAACGCCAGCAGATCGGCGTTGACGCGGTCCTTTTGCGACGTCGGCAGGCCGTGGTCGCCGCCCGCGTAGACCTTGAGCTGCGAGCCCTTGACCAGCGTGTGGGCCGCCTGCGCGCTGGCGCCGATCGGCACGATCTGGTCGTCGTCGCCGTGGATGAACAGCGTCGGCACGTCGATCTTCTTCAGGTCCTCGGTGAAGTCGGTCTCGGAGAACGCCTTGATGCAGTCGAGCGCGTTCTTGAGGCCCGCCTGCATGCCCTGCAGCCAGAAGCTGTCGCGCACGCCGTCGGACAGCTTGCCGCCGGGGCGATTGGCGCCGTAGAACGGCGTCGGCAGGTCCTTGAAGAACTGCGAGCGGTCCGCCTCGACCGAGGCGCGGATGCCGTCGAACACCGCGAGCGGGAGGCCGCCGGGGTTGGCCTCGGTCTTCAGCATCAACGGCGGCACCGCCCCGACGAGCACGAGCTGGGCGACGCGCTTCGTGCCGTGGCGACCGACGTAGCGGGTGACCTCGCCGCCGCCGGTCGAGTGGCCGACGAGCGTCGCTTGCTCGAGGTCGAGGTGCTCGATCAGCTGCGCCAGAATCGTCGGCGTAGGTGTCCATCTCGTTGCCGTCGTACGGCTGGCTCGAGCGGCCGTGGCCGCGGCGGTCGTGGGCGATGCAGCGAAAGCCGTGGGCCGCGAGGAACACCATCTGGTCCTCCCACGCGTCGGCCGTCAGCGGCCAGCCGTGGCTGAACACCACCGGGCGGCCGGAGCCGCGCGCGGTCCTGGTGATCGTCCACGGGTTCAAGGCCCACGGCGGCCTGTACGAGTGGGCCGGCGGCCGGTTCGCCGAGCAGGGGTTCGCCGTCTACGCGCTCGACCTGCGCGGGCACGGGGTGTCGGAGGGCGACCGGCTCGAGGTCGGCAAGTTCGGCGACTACACCGACGACGTCCACACCCTGGTGAAGCTGGCCAAGGCGCGCAACCCGGGCCTGCAGGTGTTCCTGTTCGGCCACAGCGCCGGCGGCGTGATCTCCAGCATCTACGCGCTCGAGCACCAGGACGAGCTCGCGGGCTTCATCTGCGAGAGCTTCGCCCACGAGGTGCCGGCCCCCGACTTCGTGCTCGCGGTGCTCAAGGGCCTCAGCCACATCACCCCGCACGCCCACGTGCTCAAGCTCGAGGACGAGGGCTTCTCGCGCGACCCAGCGGTGGTCGAGGCGATGAAGAACGACCCGCTGGTCGAGCGCAAGGGCTACCCCGCATACACGGTCGCCGAGATGGTCCGCGCCGACGAGCGCCTCAAGCGCGAGTTCTCGCTGATCACCCTGCCGGTGCTCATCCTCCACGGCACCGAGGACCGCGTGACCCTGGCGCGCGGCAGCCAGCGCTTTTACGACCACGCCGGCTCGAAGGACAAGACGCTCAAGCTGTACGAGGGCCACTACCACGACCTGCTCGCCGATTACGGCAAGGAGGGGGTGCTGGCCGACATCGTCGCGTGGATCGACGCGCGGATCCGCTGAGCCCACGGCGCAGCTCGAAGCACGGGCGCGACGGCCTCCGTCGCGCCCGTTCGCGTTCGTGACTCTTCGGACGTGGACCTCGCCGACGTCCGCGCAATTGATCTCACCCCCGAGGGGCACTGATGTCCTCGAGCACCGGACGACCGAGCCGCGAGTCGGCGAGGCCGGAGGCTCGAGGCACTACCATGATTGCTTACGACTACCCGAATGTCGCCGAGCGCGTCGAGCTGATCCCCGCCGCTCGCCTCCACGATCGCGCGCCGGACGTGCCGGCCGCGTTCCAGCTCAGGTTCCCGCAGCGGTGGCGTCCGCGGCAGCTGCTCAATCCCCACGCCGACCGCATCGAGCGGCGCACGCTCGCGTGGCTGCAGACCTACGGCATCGGCCGCGACGCCGACGAGCGGGAGAAGCTACGCAAGTTCAACTGCGCGATGTACGGCGGATATTCGCTCCCCGTGGCCGACTTCGAGTCGGCCCTGCTCGTCACGCAATTCATCTGCCTGTGGCTGTTCTGGGACGACATGCTGGTCGAGGAGGAGCTCGGCTGGGACATCGGCGAGGTCGTCCGCGCCTTGACCGACGACGCGGCGCCGGCCACCACGTCGCGCTACGTCGCGGCCTGGGCCGACATCGGCCGGCGGCTGCGGAGGGCCCGGAGCGCCGAATGGTTGCAGCGGCTGGGCGCGACGATGCGCCAGTGGATGGAGAACGCCAAGCTCGAGACCGGCCTGGCGCGCGCGTTCAAGCGCGGCAGCTGCCCCGAGTTCGTCGCGGCCTTCGACTGCCGGACCGTCAGCATCGGCATGTATCCGACCTTCCACCTGATCGAGCACGCCGAGGGCGCCGAGCTGCCGGCGTCGTTCCACGAGCACCCGGTGGTGGTCGAGCTCAAGCGGCTGGCCTCGCGCCTGGTCGGCCTCGGCAACGACCTCGGCGGCCTCGCCAAGGACATCGACCAGCGCTGGCTGAACCTCGTGCTGATCCTCGGCGAGCGCTCGTCGCTGCCGATCGAGTCGGCCTTCGCCCGCGTGGTCGCGCTGCACAACGAGGACGTGCAGATCTTCGACCGCCTGTGCCATGGCCTGCCGAGCTGGGGCCTCGAGACCGACCGCCACATCGACCGCTGGCTCCGCGCCGTGCGCTACAACGTCCACGGCTTCACGCTGTGGGAGTCGACCGCCGAGCGCTACCAGGAGCTCAAGGCCATCGTCGGCGACAAGCTGCTGGTGGCCCCGGTGGTGGAGATCCACGAGGCCGGCTGAGCCTGTCCTGAAAGACGGTACCGCCAGGCGCCCGGCCGTGCGATGCTCGCGGGGATGCCTCGCCCGCGCGCCCTGCTCCTCGGCCTCTGGCTCCCGCTCCTCGCCTGCGACTCCAAAGCCGTCGAGGCGCAGACGGCCCACATCCAGGCGCTCGAGGGCAGGTTACAGCGCGTCGAGGCGGAGGCCGCGGCCCTGACGGCGCGCGTGAAGCTCCTCGAGGACGAGCGGCTCCGCCAGCCCCCGCCGCAGCCGCCGGCCGGCGCCGCGGCGAACATCGTCGTCGAGGTCACCGCCGACGGCCTGCGCGTCGGCGACGAGACCGTCGACCTCGACCGCTTCCAGGCCCTGCTGCGCGAGCGCCTCGTCGCCCGGCCCGACCTCTCGCTCCACGTCAAGGCCGACACGAGCGTCGAGTACGCCCGCGTCATCGAGGTCATGGACCGGGCCAAGGCCGCGGGCGTCGCCAAGATCGCCATGGTCGCCGACCCCGCGCTGAAGCGCTGAGCGCCTGGCCTTCAGAACACGTGGCCGACGTCGACGTAGAAGCCCTGGGACCTGTCGGTCGGCGAGTAGGCGCCGTCGAAGCGGACCAGGAAGGTCTCGCCCCAGCGCACGCGCAGGCCGCCGCCGGTGCCGAGCTTGAAGCTGCCGCCGTCGATGCTCCGGCCGCCGAGCTCGGTCCGCCCGAAGTCGGCCCAGATCCGCGCGGCGTCGAGGAACGCGACCGCGCCGACGGCGAAGTGGTTGTTCTTGATCGTGAACTTCACGAACATGCTGCGCACCTCGAGGTTCTGGATCAGCTTGATCTTGCCGGCGTAGCGCTGGCGAGGCACCCCGCGCAGCGACCAGCCGCCGCCCGGGCCGTCGCGGGGCATCAGCGCGCCGAAGCGCGTCAGCTCGTAGAACGGCGCGTCGCCGGCGATCACGTCGGCGACCCCGCGGACCGCGAACGACAGGTACTCGCCGATGAACGACTTGTACCACGCGCTGTTGAGCGTGAACGCGGCGTAGCGCAGGCCCTGCTGGACCCCCGGCGAGGCGCGCACCGTCAGCTCCGTGAAGGTCCCGCGGGTCGGCGTGTACTCGTGGTCGCGGGTGTCGAACAGCGCGCCGGCGCTGAGGACCACGAGCGCGTGCGGATCTGTCCCCTGGAGCAGGTTGCCCAGCGCCTCGCCGTCGGGCGTGTCCGTCGCCTTGAGGGCGATGTCCTGCTCGAGCAGGCTGCCGGGGTACGGGCGGACGATGTTGTAGGTCGAGTTGAGCCCGACCAGCGCCTCGATGCGGCGCCGCTGCAATACCGTCGAGCGGTCCCACACCTTGATGCGGGCGTTGAACAGCAGCAGCGGATAGATGTGGTCGAAGCGGTGGTGGCGACGGGCGGCCTGATAGGCCATCAAGTCCTGGTCGGGGTCGATGCCCTCCCACGGCTCGGTGGCCACCGAGTCGTTGCCGAACCCGTAATAGCCGGTGTTCGCGAACTTGCGGAAGCCGACGCGGGCGGTGATCCGCAGGCGATCGCCGGCGAGGCCGGGGAAGTCCATGTTGAGGTAATCGTCGTGGAACGGCACCTCGATGCCCTTGCCCGGGGCGCGCTTGGCGTTGGCCGACAGCAGCAATTCGAGGCGCCAGCGGTAGGGGCGATAGCCGGGCGAGAAGCGAGCCACGCTGGCGATGACGCCGAAGCCGAGCCCGAGGTCGGTGTCGTAGCTGAGGGCCGGCAGCGCGCCGACCTCGATGCGCTCCGGCTTCGGCGGCCCTTTCGGCTTCTTCGGCTTTTTGACCCGCTCCTTGCGCGCCTCGGCGACCGGCGCGTGCGTCAGGGTCGCGCACGCGACGAACGCGGCCAGCAGCGCGGGCAGCCGGCGGAGGCACATTGCATATATGTCCCCGAAGACAGGTGACGCGCGGGCTCGCTGTGGTAAGGTCGGCGCGTGTCGAGCTCGCCCTTGAAGCGCTCCCTGCTCCTGGCCTACGCCGCGGGCTCGATCGGCTCGGGGCTGTTCAGCACCGTGCCGGGCCTGCTGCTGCTGTTCTACCTCACCGACACGCTCGGCGTGGCCGCCAGCCTCGCCGGCCTGGCGATCCTGCTGCCGCGGATCTGGGACATCGCCACCGACCCGCTGGTCGGCGCCTGGTCCGACCGCACGCGCTCGCGCTGGGGCCGGCGCCGGCCGTTCCTGCTGGCCGGCGCGCTGCTGCTGCCGCCGGGCTTCATCGCCCTGTTCTCGGCCCCGGTCGGCGACCCGTCGCTCAGCTTCGCGTGGGTGCTGCTGGCCTTCATCTGGGCCACCGGCGCCTTCACGCTGTTCCAGATCCCCTACGCCTCGATGCCGGCCGAGATGACGGCCGATTACCACGAACGCACGCGGGTCGTCGCCCATCGCATGGCCTTCCTGCCGATCGGCATCCTCGCCGGCGGCGCGCTGGCGCCGATGCTGATCAAGGCCAACAGCGGCGGCCCGGCCGGCTATCAGGTCATGGCGGTGGCGCTGGCGATCATCGCCGCGGTCGCCATGCTGGTCGCCTTCTTCGGCACCCGCGACGCACCGCAGCTGCCCGCGCCGGTCGAGACGAGCGGGTTGCGCGAGCAGATCCGCGTGGCCCTGTCGCATCGGCCGTACCGCCGGCTGCTGGTCGGCTTCGCCGTGCAGAACATCGGCGTCGGCGCCATCCTGGCCGCGGTGCCCTACTTCTGCCACTACACGCTGCGCGGCGGCGAGGCGGCGGTCACGGCGCTGTTCGTGTCGCTGGTCGGCCCGGCGATCGTCGCCATGCCGCTGTGGCTGGCGGTGTCGCGGCGATTCGGCAAGCGCGTCGGCTACATCCTCGCGGTGGCGGTGTTCGCCGCGTTCGCGCTCAGCCTGCTCGTCGCGGCTCCGGGCCGCCTGGCCCTGGTGGCCGCGCAGGTCGGGCTGCTCGGGGTCGGCTTCGCCGGCCTGCAGGTGTTCCCGTTCGCCATGCTGCCCGACCTCATCGACGACGACGCGGCCGCCACCGGCCAGCGCCGCGAGGGCATCTTCACCGGGCTGTGGTTCGTCGGCGAGAAGGGCGGCCTGACCCTCGGGGCATGGCTCGTGAGCCAGGTGCTCGCCGCGACGGGGTTCGTCGAGCGGCGCGCCGGCGAGCTCGTGACCCAGCCCGAGGCGGCGCTCGTCGGCGTGCTCGTGGCCACCGCGGTGGTCCCGGCCGTGTGCGCCCTGCTCAGTCTCCCCTTGCTGTTTCACCACGTCGAATCTGCCAGGAACCGAGCGACCTGACCATGAAGCTGCCCGAGACCGGATGGACCCGCGACCAGATCTTCACCGCCCTCGCCGAATTGCGTGCAGGTGACTTGCCGACCGAAGGCGGTGCCGCCTTCGCCTACGTCTACGACTCGGGCGAGCGCGCCGCGAGCGAGCTGGCGGCCGAGGCGTACCGCCTGTTCCTCGCCACCAACGGCCTCGACCCGACGGCCTTCCCCAGCCTGTTGCGGCTCGAGAACGAGGTCGTCGGCTTCGCCGTCCGGCACCTCGGCGGCGGGCCCGAGGCGGCCGGCTCGTTCACCAGCGGCGGCACCGAGAGCCTGATGCTCGCGGTCAAGACCGCGCGCGAGTGGGCCCGCGAGCACCGGCCCGAGATCACGGCGCCGGAGATGATCGTGCCGGCGACCGCCCACGCGGCGCTGCACAAGGCGGCCCACTACCTCGGGGTCAAGCTGGTGCCGACGGCGATCGACCCGGTCAGCTTCCGCGCCGACGTGGCCGCGATCGCGGCCGCGATCACACCGAACACGATCCTCCTCACCGCCTCGGCCGCCAGCTACGCCCACGGGGTGGTCGACCCGATCGCCGAGATCGGCCAGCTGGCACTTCAGCACGAGCTGCTGTTCCACGTCGACGGCTGCATCGGCGGGTTCCTCCTGCCGTACTTCCGCCGCCTCGGCGCCAAGGTCCCGGCGTTCGACCTGGCGGTCCCCGGGGTCACGTCGGTGTCGATGGATTTTCACAAGTACGCGTACGCGCCGAAGGGCGCGTCGGTGATCGTGTACCGCGACAAGGCGCTGCGCCGGCACCAGATGTACGCCTGCGCCGGCTGGACCGGCTATACGGTGGTGAACCCCACCGTGCAGAGCACCAAGTCGGGCGGGCCGCTGGCGGCCGCGTGGGCCCTGCTGCGCGCCGTCGGCGATCAGGGCTACCTCGACCTGGCCCGAAGGACACTCGAGGCCACGCGCGCGATCGTGGGGGCGCTGCGCGAGATCGACGGCCTGCGCGTGCTCGGCGAGCCGGAGATGAGCCTGGTCGCCTTCACCGGGGAAGCGCCCGGGTTCCCGCTGTTCGCCCTCGCCGACGCGATGAAGGCCCGCGGCTGGCTGATCCAGCCCCAGTTCTCCGGCTTCGGCTCGCCGGCCAACCTGCACCTCACGATCAGCGCCGGCCACCTCGCGGTCAAGGACCGCTTCCTCGCCGACCTGCGCGCGGCGGTCGCCGAGGTCCGCAGCGCCCCGCCCGACCCGGGCCTCGGCCTGCTGCTGCAGGCCGCCGCCTCGCTGGACTTTTCGAACATGTCCGAAGAGGCATTCATGCAGGCGCTCGCGCTCGCCGGGGTCCAGGGCGGCCGCCTGCCCGAGAAGATGGCGACCATCAACGGTCTGCTCGACGCCCTGCCGCCGGCGGCCCGCGAGGCCGCGATCGTCGCGTTCGTCAACGACCTCTACACGCATGCCGAGGCCGCTTCGGAATGATCGGCAGGATCGAAGTAGATGCCCCGTAGCCAGCGCGGGCCGGTGAAGCCGGTCCGCGCGTGCAGCGTGCGGTGGTTGTCGTAGACCAGCCAGTCGCCCGGCTGCAGCCCGACCCGCACGTGGTGCCGCGGGTCGCGGACCAGGCGGATGAAGCGGTCGTGCGCGCGGTAGAACTCGCTCATCTGCGCGAACGGCAGGCGGTGCGGCGCGAGCGTGAAGTAGGAGCAGCGGACGAGGAAGTCGTGGTCGCCGCGGCGGGCGACGATCGGCGAGTCGACCACGCGGGCGAAGTTCTGCTGCTTGCGGTCGAAGCGGACCGGCACGGTCGCCAGCAGGTCGGCGGCGCGGGCGTCGTGGGCCTCGAGGTGACGGAAGGCCGCGCGAGCGTCGGCCAGCAGGTTGTCGCCGCCCTGGTCGGCCGCGCGGATGCACTGCAGCACCTGGTAGCGCGGCGGGCGGTCGAGGAACGGCTGGTCGGTGTGGAGGTGGATCGGCGCGTCGGTGTAGCCGAGCTGGTCGGTGTTCTGGTTGGTGGTGTTGTCGGTGCGCAGGTCCTCGATGCGCCCGAAGTGAGTCGCCACCGCGCGCAGCCCCGCGGCCTCGAAGGCGGTCACGAGCGCCTCGGTCTGCGCCTCGGGGGGCGTGCTGTCCGAAGGGTCATGTCGCACGACGGCCGCGCCGCGCTCGCGCACGCGGGCCAGCGCCGCGGCGATCCGGGGCCCGAGCGGGAGGTCGACGGCGGACACCTCGAGCGCGGCCAGATCGGCGGCCGGCGGCGGTACGTCGACGCGGTCGCGCGCGTAGGCGTGCGCGTCGAGCCACGCCAGCGGGTACAGGCTCTCGTGCCCGTCGGGCTCCCACACCACCAGCAGCGCGTCGCCGGCCAGCGCCGCCACCCGCGGGCGCACGTCGTCGGGCAGCTCGGACGAGCAGCGCGTCCGCTCGCGCGTGTGCGGGTGACGCTCGCGGTCGCAGTTGTGGCGCAGCCAGCGGTAGTGAAAGTCCGCGGTGTGCCCGCCGCCCAGCGGCACGCGCAGCCAATCGCCGTGGAGCTCGACCGCGTCCCGGAGTGCATCTGTCATTCTGAAACAGTCTTCAGCAAAATGGATAACCCCGTCAAGCCCCGAATTCGCGGCCCTGACGGCGCTTCACGGGAGGCCGCCGGGGCTCGATCGCCCGCGCCCTCGTCCTCGTCGACGATCACCGCCCCGGTGTCGCCGTCGACCCCGACCTCGCCGCGTGGCTGCAGGCCGTGCCAGCGAACAGGAGGAGGACCTCACGATGACGTGCATGCCAGCAGCATGGCGCTCGTGGGGCCGGGGCCGCGCTTGACCGCGCCGGCCTCGCCCGCAAAAGTGCCTCGCGTGGACCTCGACGCGCTCGTGCGACCGATCCTCGATCTCCTGCGGCGGGCCGACCAGCGCGACGTCCGGATCACCGACCTCGCGGGCCCCGAGGCCCACGCCGACGCCTTCGCCGCCATCGGCGCTCCCCTGTCTCTCGGGCCAGGTGACGCACCGCTCGATCTCACGACCCTGACGCGGGCGATCGAGGCGGTCATCGCCCGCTCGGTGCGGACGCTGCACCCGCGCTTCTTCAACCAGAACTTCGCCGGCGCCGACCCGGTCGCCGTCGTCGGTGATTTTCTCGGCGCCGCGCTCAACACCACCATGGCCACCTACGAGGCCGCGCCGGTGTTCACCCTGATCGAGCGCGAGGTGCTGGCGCGCCTGGCCGCGCTGGCCGGCTGGCCCGCGCACGAGGGCGTGTTCGTGCCCGGCGGCTCGGTCTCCAACCTCTACGCGCTGCAGCTCGCGCGCCTGCGGGTCGACCCCGAGGCGCGCGAGCGCGGGCACGACGGCGTCCCGCTGGTCGCCTTCGCCTCGACGCACGCCCACTACTCCTTCGAAAAATCGGTCGTGCTGCTCGGCCTCGGCCGGCGTGCTCTGATCAAAGTCGCATGCGACGAGCGCGGCCGCATGCGCCCCGACGCTCTGGCCGCCGCCATCGACGCCGCCCTCGCTCGCGGGCAGCGGCCGTTCTTCGTCGGCGCCACCGCCGGCACCACCGTGCTCGGCGGCTTCGACCCGTTGCCCGCGCTCGCCGATCTCGCCGAGCGCCACCGCCTGTGGCTGCACGTCGACGGCAGCTTCGGCGCCTCGGCGCTGTTCTCCTCGGGGCAGGCGCAGCTCATGGCCGGCGTCGCCCGGGCCGACTCGCTGGCGTGGAACCTCCATAAGATGCTCGGGGTCACCCAGCAGTGCGCAGCCTTCCTGGTCCGAGGGACAGGTGCCTTGCGGGCCGCGTTCGCCACCGGCGCCAGCTACCTGTTCCAGCCCGACAAGCCGCACGCCGAGCTCGACAGCGGCGACGCCACCTTTCAGTGCGCCCGGCGGGTCGACGCGCTCAAGGCCTGGCTCGTCTGGAAGTTCCGCGGCGAGGCCGGCTTCGCCGCGCGCATCGACCACGCCGTCGGCCTCGCCGACCACTGCGCCGCGCGGATCGCCGGCGACCCGCGGTTTTACCTGGCCGCCCCGCCCTCGTGGGTCAACGTGTGTTTTTGGTGGATCCCCCCGGACCTGCGGCCCTTCGCCGGCCGCACCCCCGAGGTCGACGCGACGCTGCACGCCCTGGCCCCGCGGCTCAAGGCCGCCATGCTGCGCCGCGGCGAGGCGATGCTCGGCTTTCAGCCGGTCGACGGCGGGCCGAACTGCTTCCGCCTGCTGTTCATCAACCCGGCCACGACGATCGCGGACGTCGACGCGACGCTCGAGCTCGTCGACGCCTGCGGCCGCGAGGCGCTGGCGTCAGGCGATTGAAACTTGAGGACATGCCCCTCAAAGCATGTCCCCTAAGACATCAATGTTCACGCGCGGCAGGAGACCGCAGCGCGCGGGCGAACCGCTCGGCCGTCGCTTCGTCGTCGCGCAGCGCCAGCGAGGTGCGGTAGTAGATCGCGGCCGCCTCGTCGTTGCCGCGCTCCTCGGCGATCCGGCCCAGCGAGTGGTAGATGGCGCCGCGGACGACGTCGTCGGTCGCGACCGCGAGGCCCTGCATGCACGCGGCCTCGGCGGCGTCGTCCGGACCGGTTTTGAAGTGGGCGAAGCAGCGGTTGCCCCGATCACGGCCGCCGCGCCGGTCCTTGAAGCCCTGGTCGCGCGGCGCCAGCGACGGAAACGGCAGCGCTGTCGGCGTCGGCCAGCGCAGCGGCAGCGGCGACCAGCCCGGCGCGCGGGCCTCGCTCGCCACGCTGGCCGCGCTCGCGCGCATCAGCCTCGAAGTCGGCCGGCAGCTCCCACGGGACGTCATCGCGCTCGTCTGTCGTGCAGAAGCCCGCGGACTCGCCGCGCCCGCGCCGTCCCCCGTGCATCGGTTCGTGTGTAGGGCACGCCACTTGCTCGGCTCGCCGTCGTCGTCGAGCGTGTAGACGACGAAGGCGGCTGCGACCGGCGAGCGCGCGTCGGAGGGCGTCGCAGGTGCGGTCGGCGCCGGCGGCTCCGGCGCCGACGACGGACCGCGACAACCGAGGACAACATCAGCATCGAGCCGGGGAGGAGCGCGCGCCGGCACAGGCGCTCCTACCAGGGAACCGATCTCGCCGTCCCTCGATCCCAGACGACCCGCCTGGAGCCGCCCCGGGGCCCCCCGGAGGAACATGTCTCAAAAGCCATGTGACATCCACCCCGGCCCGCGCTCGCCCGCGCGCGGTGTGGCGTCCACCACGAGCACCAGCACGGCGAACACCGGCCGAACGATGATTTCTCCTGCCCCTCGTCACCCGCGCGTCACATCGCGAAGGTTCGCCGCGGGTGACCACGCCGCCCACAGCATGTCGTCGACGCAAGTCGACGCACGCGGCCGCGGAGAGCTGATAAAACTGTGTCCGTGCGGGCGAGCGTGGCGGCCGCCGAGGGTGTGGCCCAACGAACATTCTAACGCTGGGGATCGGCGCTATCGCAACGGACATGGAAGATCGCCAACACCACGAGCCTCCTGCTCCACGCCCGCCGCTGTGGGCGCGGCTGTTCGGTCCGGTCGACATCGCCTCGCTGGTCTGCTTCCGCGTCGCGTTCGGCGTGCTGATGATGGTCGAGGTCCTGCGCTACATCCCGCGGATCGAGCGCTACTACATCGACCCGCCGATCCACTTCACCTACTACGGCTTCGAATGGGTCCAGCCGTGGCCGGGCGACTGGATGTACGTCCACTTCGGCGTGATCGGCCTGGCCGCGCTGTGCGTCACCATCGGCCTGTGTTACCGCTTCGCCGCCGCGGTGTTCTTCCTCGGCTTCAGCTACATGTTCCTGCTCGAGCAGGCGCGGTACCTGAACCACATCTATCTGCTGTGCCTGATCGCCTTCATCATGATCTTCGTGCCGGCGCACCGGGCCTTCTCGGTCGACGCCTGGCTGCGGCCCAAGCTGCGCAGCGACACCGTACCCGCGTGGGCGCTGCGGCTGGTGCAGCTGCAGATCGGCATCCCCTACTTCTTCGGCGGCCTGGCCAAGATCAACCACGACTGGCTGCGCGGCGAGCCGATGCGCATGTGGCTGGCCGAGCGGGCCGACCGGCCGCTCATCGGCCCGCTGATGACGAAGGAGTGGGTCGTCTACTTCTTCAGCTACGGCGGCCTGCTGTTCGACCTGCTGATCGTCCCGGCGATGTTGTGGCGGCGGACCCGGCCGTACGCGTTCGTCGCGGCGCTCGTGTTCCACTTCATCAACGGCAACATCTTCACCATCGGCATCTTCCCGTGGGTGATGGCGGCGGCGACGTTGATGTACTTCCCGCCCGACTGGCCGCGGCGCTTCCGCGACTTCCTCGGCCGACTGCTGCGCCTCCCGGCCGCCGAGCCCAGGCCGACCCCGCCGCCGCTGCCGCTGCCGACGCGGGCGACCGGCGCGCAGAAGTGCCTGCTCGCGTTCCTCGGCGTCTACACCGCCTGGCAGCTGCTGTTCCCGCTGCGGCACTGGCTCTACCCCGGCGACGTCGCGTGGACCGAGGAGGGCCACAAGTTCTCGTGGCGCATGAAGCTGCGCGACAAGGCCGGCACCGTGTCCTTCCACGCGACCGACCCGTCGACCGGCGAGTCGTGGCGGATCGACCTGCGCGGCAAGGTCAAGAAGTGGCAGCTGTCCGAAATGACAGGTCGGCCGGAGATGATCCTGCAGCTCGCGCATCACCTCGGCGAGCAACTGCGCGCCGAGGGCGTCCCCGATGTCGAGATCCGCGTCCTCGCCCCCGTCTCGCTCAACGGCCGCGAGCCCCAGTTCCTCATCGACCCCGACGTCGACCTCATGAAGGTCGAGCGAAGCCTGCTTCCCGCATCGTGGATCCGCCCCGAAGCGCCGCTCGAGCCCGCGGCCCAGGCGCGCCTGTCAGAGATGTAATCCGCGGTTAATCGACCCGAAAACGCCGTCGCGGCTAATCGCTGGGCTACGCGGACGAACAGCCTCGTCCGCGTCTCGCCCCGATGCTCGGTTGGCTCATTCATCAATCGATCCAGCTCCGCCTGCTGATGCTGGGTCTCCTGCTCACGCTCCTGGTCGGCGGCGGCCTCGCGGCCCGCAACCTGCCGATCGACGCGCTGCCCGACATCTCGACCATCCAGGTCAGCGTGCTGACCGAGGCGCCGGGCCTGTCGGCGCCGGAGGTCGAGCGCAACGTGACGTTCCCGATGGAGAACGCGCTCAACGGCGTGCCCGGGCTCGAGGAGCTGCGCTCGGTCTCCCGCGCCGACCTCAGCGCGATCACGGTGGTGTTCCGCGACGGCACCGACCCGTGGTTCGCGCGCCAGCTGGTGTTCGAGCGCATGCTGCAGGCGCGCGGCGACCTGCCCGAGAGCGTGCCGACGCCGCAGATCGCCCCGCTCAGCACCGGCCTCGGAGAGATCTATCAGTTCGTGGTCCGCTCGCCGGTGCACTCGCGCAAGCAGCTGCGGACGCTGCTCGACTGGGAGATCGTGCCGCGCCTGCGCGGCGTGCCCGGCGTCATCGAGGTCAACACCCAGGGCGGCGAGCTCAAGCAGTACCAGGTGATCGTCCAGCCCGACCGCCTGGCCGCCTACGGCCTCACCCTGCGCGAGCTCAGCGAGACGCTGTCCTCGGCCAGCGCGATCGTCTCCGGCGGCTACATCGACCGCACCGCCGAGTCCTTCACCCTGCGCGCCGTCGGCACCTACACCGGCGTCGAGGACCTCGAGAGCGTCGTCCTCAAGGTCGCGCCCGACGGCACCCCGGTGCTCGTCAAGCACGTCGCCACCGTGCGCGACGGCGCCGCCCTGCGCCACGGCATCGTCACCTACATGGGCGAGGACGAGGCGGTCGCCGGCGTCATCATGATGCTGCTCGGCTCGAACAGCCGCGACGTCATCTACGCCGTCAAGGACCGCGTCGCCGAGGTCCAGGCCGAGCTGCCGGCCGGCGTCGTCATCGAGGCGGTGTACGACCGCGCCGAGTTCGTCGAGCGCACCCTGTCGACGGTGGTGAAGAACATCCTCGAGGGCGCCGCGGTGGTGTTCCTCGTGCTGATCGTCCTGCTCGGCAGCGTCCGCGGCGCGCTCGTGTGCGTGCTCGGCATCCCGGCCTCGATGTCGGTGGCGCTGTTCGGCATGCACTGGGCCGGGGTCGCCGGCGACCTGATGTCGCTCGGCGCGATCGACTTCGGCTTCCTCGTCGACGGCCCGATCGTCTTGCTCGAGGCGTTGATCGCCGCCTTCGCCGGCCAGCAGCTGACCTCGCGCGAGCGCGCCGACGCCTACGCCGCCGCGCTCGCCCGCGTGGTCCGCCCGGTCGCCTTCGCGGTGGCGATCATCATGCTGGTGTACATCCCGCTGCTCAGCCTCGAGGGCGTCGAGGGCCGGCTGTTCAAGCCGATGGCCACCACCATGGCGTTCGCGCTGTTCGGCGCGCTGGTCTACTCGGTCGCGTTCCTGCCGGCCCTGCTGGCGCTGTTCGTCCCGCCGGCCAAGCACGGCACCAGCGGCTGGCTGCGCGTCCTCACCCGCGGCTACGAGCGCGCCTTGCCGTGGGCGCTGAAGATGCGCTGGCCGCTGCTCGCCGGGGCCGCCGCCGCCCTCGTCATCACCGGCGGGGTCTTCGCCGGCAAGGGCGCCGACTTCGTCCCGCGCATCGACGAGGGCGACATGGTGGTCAGCCTGCGGCGGCCGCCGTCGATCAACCTCACCGAGGCCAAGCGGCTCGACCTCGAGGTGCAGAAGATCCTGCTCGGCTTCCCCGAGGTCGAGGGCACGCTCGCGTTCACCGGCCGCGCCGAGGTCGCGATCGACCCCGCCGGCAAGGACAAGACCGACATCGTCGTCCCGCTGAAGCCCAAGGAGGAGTGGGTCACCGCCCACGACCTCGACGCGCTCAGCGTCGTGTTCAAGGACAAGATCGAGTCGCAGGTCCCGAGCACCTTCGTGTCGATCTCGCAGCCGATCGAGGACCGCAACAACGAGATCATCTCCGGCTCGCGCGCCGACATCCAGATCATGGTGCTGGGGCCCGACCTGCTCGAGCTCAAGCGGATCGCCGACTCGATCGCCGCCGCCATCCGCCCGGTCGAGGGCACCGGCGACCTCCGCGTCGAGCAGGTGCTCGGCATGCCCGAGCTGACCGTCAAGCCCGACCGCGCCCGCCTGGCCCGCTACGGCGTCGCCCTCGAGGACGCCCTGCTCGCCGTCGAGGCCGCGCGCGTCGGCCTGCCGATCGGCCTGGTCTACGAGGGCCAGCGCCGCTTCGACGCCCGCCTGCTGGTGCCGCCGCGCGAGCCCCGGCCCGAGGCGCTCGGCGACCTGTTCGTCGAGACCGTCGACGGCCACCGCGTGCCGCTGTCCGAGGTCGCGTCGATCGAGGAGACCGAGGGTCCGGCGCAGATCCGCCGTCAGGACCGCGTCCGCGTCGTCCGCGTCGAGGTCAACCTGCGCGGCCGCGACCTCGTCTCGTGGGTGGGCGACGCGATGGTGGCCGTCGAGCAGAACGTGCCGCTGACGCCGCCGTACAAAATCACCTGGAGCGGTCAGTTCGAGAACTTCCAGCGCGCCAGCCAGCGCCTCGCCGTGGTCGTGCCGATCTGCCTGACGCTGATCTTCGGCATGCTGCTCTGGAACTTCCGCGACGTCCGCTACGCCGCCGCCGTGTTCGCGCTGGTCCCGTTCGCCCTGATCGGCGGGCTCGCCGGCCTCATCCTCCGCGACATGTCCTTCAGCATCCCCGCGGCCGTCGGCTTCATCGCCCTCGCCGGCGTCGCCGTCCTCAACGGCGTCGTCCTCGCCTCCGAGGTCCGCGCCGCGCTCGACGAGGGCCACCGCTTCGACGAGGCGCTGCTCAAGGGCTCCTCGCACACGATGCGGGCCGTCCTCACCACCGGCGCGGTCGCGGCGCTGGGCTTCTTGCCGATGGCCCTCGCCACCGGCGCCGGCTCCGAAGTGCAGAGGCCGCTGGCGACGACGGTCGTGTTCGGTATCGGCGCCTCGACGATCCTCACCCTCTTCCTGCTGCCCGCGCTGCTGCGGCTCGTGCTTCGCCGCGAGCGCCGGGCCGGCGAGAACATGACGCACCTGTAATGTCAGAACAAAAGACCGGCGTGTATGCTTCCAGACCGATGAAGGCGCTCATCGTCGAGGACGACGTCAAGGTGGCGCTGTTCATCGCCCGCGTCCTCTCCGAGGAGGGCTGGGTCACCGACCAGTGCACCCACGGCGCCGACGCGGTGCGCCAGGCTCGCTCGGTCGAGTACGACGTCATCCTGCTCGACTGGATGCTGCCGGACATCGACGGCCTGGCCGTCTGCCGCGAGCTGCGGCGGGCCGGCTCGGTCGCGCCGATCATCATGCTGACCGCGCGCGGCGAGGTCTCGGAGCGCGTGCTCGGGCTCGAGGCCGGGGCCGACGACTACGTCGTCAAGCCGTTCGAGATCGACGAGCTGCTGGCGCGGATCGGCGCGCTGCTGCGGCGCACCCAGGGCTTCGGCCGGCTGCAGGTCGGCGTCCTCGAGATCGATCGGCTGCGCCGCGTCGTCACCCTCGAGGGCAAGCCGGTCGACCTGACCGGCCGCGAGTACGCGCTGCTGCTGTGCCTGGCCGGCCAGGAGGGCCGCGTGGTCGCCCGCTCGGAGCTGCTGACCCAGGTGTGGGCCACGCACTTCGACCCCGGCTCGAACCTCATCGACGTCCAGATCAGCCGGCTGCGTGACAAGCTCGGCGACCACGCGTGGATGATCGACACCGTGCGCGGCAAGGGCTACCGTCTGCGGCGCGATCCGCCATGAGCCTCCGCGTCCGCTACGTCGTCGCGACCTCGGCCATCACCCTGGTCACGCTCGGCGCCGCGTCGATCGCCGTCACCCTCGCCGTCAACGCCAGCCAGGAGCACCAGCTCGACCTCGCCCTCGTCCGTGAGGCCCGCGAGGAGGCCGCCGAGGCCGACAAGCTCGGCGGCGACGAGCTCGCCATCTCCAACCGCCCCGGCCCGTTCGCCAACGACGTCGGCCCGCTCACCAAGTACGCCGTCATCTACGGCCCCGGCGACCGCATCATCGCCCAGACCCCCTCGTGGCAGCGCGACCCGCCGCCGCTGTCCGAGCTGCCCCCGCCCGACGGCACCTGCTTCGACCTGTGGTCGGCGCACGAGCACCTGCGCGCCGTCCACGTCGACCTGCCCTCGCACGCCGGCAGCTCGCTGCTGCTCGCCGCTCCGCGCGCCGACCTCGACGGCGACGCCCGCTTCCTCGAGCGCGCCATGGGCACCGGCTTCGCCGTCGCCCTGGTGTGGACCGTCCTCGTCGCCCTCGCCGTCGTCCACCGCCTCACCCGCGACCACCGCACGATCGCCGAGGTCGCCCGCCGCGTCGCCGCCGGCGACCTCGCCGCCCGCATCGACCTCCAGCACGGCGACCGCGAGATCGTCCAGCTCGCCCGCGACATCGACGCGATGATCGAGCGCCTCGGCCTCCTGCTCGGCCTGCAGCAGCGCTTCGTCGCCAACGCCGCCCACGAGCTGCGCTCGCCGCTCACCACCCTCTACGGCGAGCTGTCGCACGCGCTCCGCCGCTCGCGCGACGCCAGCGAGTACGAGCGGGCCATCCGCGAGGCGCTCGAGAGCACCTCGCGCCTGCGCCGCCTCACCGAGGACCTGCTGGCCGTGGCCCGCATGGGCGCCGCCGGCGACGAGGTCGGCGAGCCGGTCGACATCGCCGAGCTCGGCCGCGAAGCGATCGCCATGGTCAGCCACGAGAGCGCCGCCAAGGGCGTCACCATCGAATGGGACGGCCCCGGCGCCCTCGTCGTCGGCCGCGCCCACGACCTCGTGCGGCTGCTCCGCAACCTGCTCGAGAACGCCGTCCGCCACACCCCGCCGGGCGGCACGGTCAGCGTCCGCTGCCGCCCGGGCCCCGCCCGCGTCGAGCTGCGCGTGCGCGACGAGGGCCCCGGCGTCCCCCCGTCCGAGCGCGAGCAGATCTTCGAGGCATTTTATCGCGGCACCCGCGAGCGCGGCGCCAACGACGGCGGCACCGGCCTCGGCCTCACGATCGCCCGCGAGATCGCCCACGCCTACGGCGGCTCCGTGGTCGTCGCCGCCGACGACGGCCCCGGCGCCGTCTTCGTCGTCACGCTCCAGCGCGCCTCGTGAAGTTTTTTCAAGAGGCATGTCCCTCAGGGCATGCTCCTTCGGGAATGTCCCTTGGAACATGCCCTCTCGGTCATCCGCGGAAGATCAATGTCTCACTCGCGGCGAGCGCCGAGCAGGCCGCCCCACCAGGTCGTCGGAAACGCGGTGATCAGGACCGCGAGCGGGTACCACTTCGGCCCGAATTCCGGTCCGGCGTCCCAGGTGGCGATCGCCCCCAGCGCGCTGAGCACCACCCCGATGGTCGCCAGCACCGCCACGTGGCGCATCGGCCGGCGACGGGCCAGCCGGCCCGTCACGAACCCGCCGACCACCCCGAAGGCCGAGCGGTAGGCCAGCGCCAGCAGGAACAGCGCGTCGCGCATCGGCTGCCCGAGCGGCGGGAAGATCCCGCTCGCGTGCATGAACGCGTCGGTCGCCACCGACAGCACCACCGTGGCCACCAGCCCGGCCAGCACCGGCCCGACGCGCCGCAACACCGCCGCGAGCGGGCCCGACCTGGTGATTCGTGACATTCCGTGGTTTTCCATGCCCGTTCTCCTGTCCGTCACCTCCACGTCGAAGCCGGACCGGCCCGATCGACATCAACCCTCAAAAATTTCAAAAAAGGGGCCGCGCCCTTCGCGCCACCGGCGACCCGCCCGCACTGGCCCTGCGCCTCCGAGCACCGGTCGACGACAGCGACCCGGCGAGCCGCACCATTCCTACGTGTTCCCGAGGACATGTTTAAAAACATGTCCAACATGCCCTCGAGCCGCCCTCACCCCACGCGCGGTCGCAGCACGCGGCCGATCCCGTGGGCCAGCACGATCGCCGTGAACTTCAGGTTGCGCAGCAGCAGGGCCGGCCAGGAGATCGGCAGCGGGCCCTCGTCGCTGCGGGCCGGGCGCTGGCCGAAGCAGCGGGCCAGGCGGTCGCCGAGCCGGGTGATCCACGCGACCGAGCGCGGCGCCTCGTGAAGGCCCGTCAGCCACGGCGCCGGGATCGACCTCGGACCGCCGGTTGCGCCCGCCAGCCCGCCGGCGATCGCCGCCACCGTATCGGTGTCGCCGCCGAGGCGCACCGCCAGCTCGACCGCCGCGCCGACGTCGTGCGGCGCGCTGGCCCAGCAGTACAGCGCCACCGGCACGGTGTGGTGGATGTAGCCCGACACGCCCTGAACTTGTCCCAAAGCGCAGGCAAATGTCTCGGCCGACTCGCCGCGCCGCAGGTGCGCCGCCGCCAACGTCAGCGCCGTCGCCAGCTCGCCGTCGTCGGTCGCCTCGGCCAGCGCCGCCAGTAACTCCGCCGGCTCCTCGGCCGCGCAGTCGTACACGATCGCCGCCGCCGCGCGCGCGACCGCCAGCGCCCCCGCCAGCGCCCGCGGATCGGCGTGGGTCATCCGCGTCGAGCGGGCCACGAACGCCTCGAGCCGCACCGGATCGTCGCCCACGCACACGCCGAGGATCGCAGCCCGCATCGCCGGCCCGTTGCCGGCCGAGTCGATGCCGCTGCGCTCCGGCGACCACCCGAGCCACAGCCGCACCAGCGCCCGCAGCGTGCCCCAGCCGACGCTCGCGGGCAGGCCGAGCAGCCACCCGCGCAGCCGCCACGCGAGCGAGCGGGCGAACGCGCGGGAGTCGTCGGGCGCGGCCAGCAGCGCCTGCCCGGTCATGCACGCGTGCTCGGTGTCGTCGCTGATCATCCCGCGCGCGCCGATCAGCGCGTGCCGCAGCGGCGCCGCCCCGACCGCCGCGCCGATCCGCGCTCGCGTCAGTCCTTCCCACGGCAGGCCGATCGCGTCCCCCACCGCACCGCCGAGCAAGCAACCGACGATCGCGTCTCTCAACTCCATGCGCACCTCCGGCCCGCCCCACAGCAATCCGCGGGCCAGCACCTCGCGCGCTCGGCCGGCGACAAGACGTCACCGTGACCCGCTGCTCCGGCTCGGCGCGAGACATCGTGTCACTCGCCGCCCCGCCCCGTCCTCGGCCTCCCGCCGGCACGCCGCACCATTCCCCCCGCGCGTCGGATCCACGCACCGCTCGGGCCCGCTGACAATTCGTCGCGCACGCCTCTCGTCAATTCGTCCCCCGCGCCGCCCTCGCGCGCACAACCTGTCGCGTGCCCCTCCGCACGCGTCGGCGACCTCGCTACAGCCCGCGACCTCTCGAAGTCGCGACCTCGCCAAGCCCGCGATCTCGCGAAGCCCGCGATCTCGCGAAGTCCGCGACCTCCCGATCTCCGTGACCTCTCGATCTCCGCGACCTGTGCGGGTGCCGGCCACCTCGGAGGCATGTTCGGCCCGGAGCCGCCACGTCACGGCGAGACATGGGAGCGCAGGGCTCGCTGCTGTTGGCGCAGGCCGGCATCGAGCGCACGACGACCCCAGGCCTCACGGATCTCGCCGCACCCCCGCCACACATCTGCGCGCCTTGCGACTTCCGCACCGCAGCGTGACGGTCGTCGCGTGTACCCGCGGCCGGCCGCGCGGCCCTCCGTGTTACAACCGCGGGCGCGTGGAGGTCGAGCGCACCCGACACGGACCCTTCGAGCGGCTGTCGTTCGCCTTCGGCACCCCGACCGGTCGCAGTCAGCACTCGGTCTACCGCCTGGGCGACACTCTGATCGACGCCGGCGGCACGGTCGCGACGGCGGAGCTGCTCGCCCTCCTGCGCGAGCGACCGCCGCGGCGGATCGTCTGCACCCACCAGCACGAAGATCACGTCGGCAACATCGCCGCGATCCGCCGCGCCTTCGGCGACCTGCCGGTGTACGTCCCGCGCCAGCACGTCCCGATCGTCACCACGACCGCGCGGATCCCCGAGTACCGCGCCGTCTACTGGGGCCACCCCGAGCCCAGCGGCCCCGTCGAGCCCTACGATCCAGGAGCTGTCTTCGAGGACAGCTCCGTCGCGCTCGAGGCCGTCCTCACCCCCGGCCACACCCCGCACCACATCACCTTCGTCGCCCGCGACGGCGCCGCCAGCTACGCGCTCACCGGCGACCTCTACACCTCGCGCCCGCTCGAGGGCTGGTTCGAGTCGGCCGCCGACGACATGGTCGCCTCGCTGCGCCGCGTCGCCGCCCGCGCTCCCGACCTCGTCGTGCTGCCGACGCACGGCCGGATCAAGCCCGACGGCGCACGTGTCCTTTCGGACATGGCCGACTGGATCGACCGCGAGGCCGAGCGGATCCACGAGGCCGCCGAGCGGCTCGCCACTCGCGACCCGCGGGCGCTCGCCGCCGCCGTCTACGCCGAGCTCGGGCCCGACATCGCCGACCTCGGCTCGGGCGGGGAGATCTCCCGCGCCGGCTTCGTCCGCTCGATCCTCGCGCCGAACCGCGGCCTGCCCGTCGACCCGCCCTGAGCCGGCGTCAGTTCGGCCGCGGGTCGCGGATCGACAGGATCTTGATCCGGTCGTCCTCCTGCATCAGCTCGATCTTCATCAGCCGCACCGACCGCTCGCACTGCAGGTGAATGAACGCCCCGCGCACGCTGACGAGGTCGGGCTCGCCGAGCGAGCAGTCGCCGTGCTTCGAGCGCACGTCGAGCAGGAACCGGCGGATCTTCTCCTCCTCGAACTTCTCGCTGAAGCTGCGGCGAAACAGCGCCGGGTCCCATTGATCGTACAGCCGCATCACCGTCTCCGCCGCCTCGCGCACCGGCTCGGCGAGCTCGACGCCCCGCGCGGCCATCAGGAGGCCGGGGATCTTGCCGGTCTCCGGCGACAGCGAGAACTGCGCCTCGAGCTGTCCGTGCTCGCACTCGTAGCGGTACCGCACCGCCTCGTCCTTCACCAGCATCGGCTCGCCGGCCCCGCACTCGCCCACCCGCGCTCGCAACCACTGCACCCATTCTTCGTGGCCGATCGACGGCTTTTCGAACAGGCCCGCCGCGGCGTCGAGGTCGAACTCGTTGAACAGCGCGATCACCTGCGCCGCCGCCTGCGCCTGCTCGTGGCTCGGCGGCTGCGGCACCTGCGACAGCAGCTCGACGAGCCCCTCGGTGAAGCCCGCCAGCCGCCGATTCAATACAGTAGTCGACGCCTCCCCCGCCTCCGTCATGGTGCCGTTGTCCGCGCGCGACTCGCCGTCCGCTCGCGGTCCCGCCCCCTCGGTCGTCGAGCCGTCGGCGGTCGACGGCAGCCCGCCGGCGAAGAAGATCGCCAGCCCGAGCCCGATCAGCGGCATCACGATCCAAACCAGGCGTAAGCGCATAGGCTGCCAGCATACCCGACGTCATCGCCGGGCACGAGCCGCGGACGGGCGACGCGACCCGAAGGCCGCGTCGATCAGAGCGGCCGGGCCATGAAGGTCCGCCGGCTCTCGTCGAGCCCGCGAGCCACGTGCTCTTGACGGATCTGCGCCAGCCCGGCGGTGAGCGCCTCGTCGGCGATGTCGACGAACCCCAGGCGGCGGTAGTACGGCGCGTTCCACAGCACGTCGCGGAACGTCGAGAGCGTCAGACGAGCCAAACCGGCCGCCCGCGCCCGCTCGGCGGCCGCGTCCAGCAGCGCCGCCCCGATCCGCCGGCGCTCGAAGGCCGGCAGGACGTCGATCTGCTCGATATAGAGGCCGTCCTCGACGGGACGGAACATCACGAACGCGACCGGAGCGCCCTCGCACTCGGCGACCCAAAGCCCGCCGCCCGCCATGCGCGCCGCCAGTACGGCCGCCGGCGAGGGCTCATCGTCCACGAGCTCGTCGATGACGCCGACGAAGCGACGGGCCGAGGCGCGTTCGATGCCGCGGATCGTCTCGATCTCGGCCGGGTGAGCGGGGCGGATCCGGCAATTCATGTTCATGTCTTTCCGGACAGGCTACTTTAGCCCCTCACGGTCCGGCGAGCGCGGCCAGCTCGGGTCGGGCGCGGACGATGTCGTCGACCAGCAGCGGCATGTTCGCCGCCGCCCGCGCGGCCTCGACGTGCTCGGCCGCGGCCTGGCGGTCGCCGTCCTCCGCCGCCAGCGACGCCAGCTCGAGCAGCAGCATGCTCGCGCGCAGCGACACTGCCTGGTCGCCGCGGCGGCACAGCTCGAGCGCGCGGGAGAGGTCGTCGCGCGCCGCCGTCGGCCGGCCCGCGCGGCGTTGCAGGCGAGCGCGCCAGGTCAGCAGGTCGGCCGCGCGGAGCATCGCCGTTGCGCCGCTGCCGGCGGGCGCCAGGCGCTCCGCCACCAGCCCCGACAACATGTCCAAAAAGCCAGGCGCCACCCGCAGGTCTGCGAGGTGATTGACCGCCGTGTTGCGCCACGCCTCCGCCAGCACGTCGAGGTAGCGCGGCTCCGACATGGCCCTCAGGACAGGTCCGACCTCCGCGTGGTGTCCGCGCAGCAGCGTGTGCAGCGCCCCGCGGGCCGCCGCATCGTCGTTGTCCAGCAGCGCCTGCCATAGCGGCGCCGCCACATCGGCGCGGCCGGTGCGGATCAGCAGCCACGCCTGCAGCGCCTGCTCGCGCGGCCCCGCCGGCCCGGCCTCGGCCAGGGCCGCCAGCGTCGCCCCCGCGTCGCCCTCGACCGCCGCCGCCAGCACCGCCGCGCGGCGTCGATCGATCTCCGCCGGCTCGACGATCCGCGCCCCGCGGATCGCGAGGTGATGCACCTGCGCCGACAACCACGCCGGCACGTCACCACCTGCCCGCAAGACCAGCCGATAGCGCCCCGGCGGCCCGAGCCGCGTCGCCAGGCGCTCCCGCAGCGTCCGCGACTCGTCGCGCTCGCGGTCGGTCAGCGCGCAGCCGATCTCGCCCAGCGGCGCGACCGCGAACGCCCGCAGCCGCGCCCGCGAGCGCACTGCCGGATCCGTCGGCAGCAGCGCCGGCGAGTGATTGACGTAGAACACCCGCCCGTCGGCCTGACACTGGTACTCGCGCAGCGTCGGCAGCCCGCCGCGGCTGGTCCCGTGGGTCATCACCCCGAGCCGCAGCACCGGCCGGTCCGGCTCCGCCTCGGCTACCAGCTCGAGCACCAGGCTCGCGCTCCACTCGCTGTGCTCGACCGTGAAGTCGAAGCTCAGGTCGATCGTCTCGCCGTCCCACTCGAGCGGCAGCTCGGCCAGCACCCCAGCGCTGGCCGTGCGGACCTCGAGCGCCTGCTCGAGCGGTCGCCGGCGCAGCGCCAGCGGGTCGCCGACCGTCCACGCCGGCGCCAGCGGCCGGTCGAACCCGATGTCGATCGGCGGGTGCTCGTAGGTCGCTCGCACCAGCCGCTCGCGCTGCGCGAGCAGGTCCGCCGCTTCGCCCGGCGCCAGCCCCGGCCGGGCCCTCAGCGACTCGAGCGCGCGCAGCGCCCGGTCGTACTCGCCGAGGCGCAGGTGCGAGCGGAACGCCCCCTGCAGCGCCGCCGTCGCCTCCGCCTCGTCGCCCGCCGCGCGGTACAGCGCCAGCGCCGCCCCGTCGTCTCCCAGGCGCTCGCGCAGGCTCGCCGCGTCGAGCAGCGCCCCGCCGCGCAGCTCGCCGGGCGGGCTGCGACGCGCCAGCTCCTCGTACGCGTCGGCCGCCTCGGCCAGCAGCCCCAGCCGGCGCAGGTCGTCGGCCCCGGCGAACGCCCGCTGCAGCGCCGCGTCCGTCACGCCGGACCGATCGGCCATGTCTTCGAAGACAGGTTGATGATGCGGCAGCCGCTCGTCGCCCGCCCCGAGCAGCCACAGCTCGACCGCCCCGGTCGGCGCGTGGACCTTCGCCAGCAGCTCCTCGCCGCGGTCCTCGTCGAGCTGCACCAGCCGCAGCACCTCGATCCCGTCGAGCACCGCCGGCACGAACCCGCCGCGCTCGTCCTGCAGCTGGATCACCGAGTGGAGCTGCCCTCGCTCGTCATAGTGGTTGACGAAGTCGTCGCGCCCATCGCCGTCGACGTCGCCGGCCAGCGGCTGATGGTGGGCCCCGTCGGCCTGCGCGCCCTCGTGGCCGCGGACGAACGGCACGTGCGCGCGGCGGTGGAGCCCGTCGCCGGTCAGCGCCAGCAGGTACGTCCCCGGCGCCGCCCCGTACGGTTGATCGGCCGGGAACACCAGCGGGTTGGGCTCGCGGTGGAACACCTCGGCGACCACCCGCGCCTCGCCCTCGGCCGAGCGCAGCGCTCCCAGCCCGAAGACCTGGCCGAGCTTGTCGCGGGCCACCGCCACCAGCTCGCCGGTCCCCGGCGCCAGCCGGAGCACGCGCACGTCGTACGCTCGCCAGCCGCCGAACGCCGCCACCAATTCCTCGCGGCCGTCGCCGTCGAGGTCGGTGACCAGCATCGAGCCCACCACCGACTCGACGCTGTCGCCGACGTCGTACACCACCCGCCGGGCGAACCCGCCGGCGCCGTCGGGGACGATCGCCACGATCTGGCACGAAGTGCCTGTCCCGACGTACAGCTCGCGAGCGCCGTCGCCGTCGAGGTCGGCCGCGGCCGCCGCGAACATCTGCGCGTCGGGCCAGGTGAAGATCCGCTCGAGCCCGCCGCCCGCCTTCGCGGCGTACAGCGCCAGCCCGTCCTCCTCCCGGGCGATCGCGCGGCCGGCGAGCGGGTCGACCACCTCGACGCGGACCGTCCCGGCCGGGAACGCGTGCTTCCACGTCGGCGTCAGCGCTGCGTCGGCGGTCGCCGCGTGCAGCACCGGCGCGTCGAGCCCCTGCGCGAGCAGCCACACCTCGTCGCCCACGCGCCCGTAGACCTGGTTCACGTCGGCGTACCCGGTGCGGTGGGCCGGCGTCAGCGCGGCTGCCAGCGCGCGCCTGGGCCCGACCAGCCGGCGCGCCGCCTCGGCGAAGTCGCGGCGGGCGAGCGCCACCTCGCCGCGCACCGGCGCCAGCGTCAGGTCGGTCGCCGCCTCCGGGTGGCGCTGGTCGAGCAGCGCCAGCACCTGCGCCAGCCCGTCCCACGCCAGCTCGGCGCGGAACAGCGCGACCAGCCCGAGCAGCGCCTCGCGGCTGTCCTTCGGGTCATGTGCCAGCGTGTACGCGCGCGCCAGCGCCGAGATCGCCGCCCGCGGGTCGCCGTCCTCGCCGCGGCGGCCCGCCTCGGCCAGCCATGCGCGGGCGATCGCCCGCGTGTCCTTGTGGACGGGCTCCTCGAGGAAGCCGGCCAGCAGCCGCTCGGCCGCCGCCCGGTCGTGGTCCGCCCGCGCCTCGGCGATCCGCGCCTCGAGCTCGGCCAGCGCCGCCGCGGCGTCCTCCTCGCGCTGCTCGCGGCGCCAGCGCTGCTGCAGCCCTTGCGCCAGCAGCACCGCCGCGATCACGATCACCGCCGTCACCAGCGCGACCGCGGCGACCCGGAGCCGGCGCCGCCGCGTCGCCCCCGGGTCGTGGTCGAGCGCGGCCAGCAGCGCCGCCATGTCGGGGAACCGCGCTTCTGGCCGAAAGGACAGGCCGCGCCGCAGCGCCGCGGTGATCGGGGCCGGGACCGCCGGCGCGCGCGGGCTCGACTCGAGCCGCGCGTGCGAGATGGCCGCCAGCACCTCGGTCGCGTGCCCGCCGGAGAACGGCCGCACCCCGTGCAGCGCCTCGTAGACCGCCGCGCAGAAGCTGTACTGATCGGAGCGCGCGTCGGCCTGGCGGCCCAGCCACTGCTCGGGCGACATGTACGCCGGCGTGCCGAGGATCGCCCCCGTGCGCGTCAATAACTGCTCGGTGCTGCTGAGCGGCGTCCCTGGTCGCGGCGCCGGCGGCTCGCCGCGCGCCGCCACCAGCCCGAAGTCGAGCACGCGCGCGCGGCCGTCGGCGCCGACCAGCACGTTGTCGGGCTTGAAGTCGCGGTGGACCAGCCCGGCCGAGTGCGCCGCCTGCAGCCCGCGGCCGGCCTCGAGCAGCGCCGGCAGCAGCTCGTGCCAGCGCGCCCCGGCCTCGCGCCGCGCCTCGATCCACGCGCGCAGCGTCGGCCCGTCGACGTACTCCATGGCGATGAAGACCTGGCCGTCGCTCTCGCTGACGTCGTGGATCTGGACCACGTTGGGGTGCGACAGCTTGGCCAGCGCCTTGGCCTCGCGCAGCACTCGCGCCAGCAGGTTGTCGTCGTCGCGGTCGCTGCGGACCATCTTGATGGCGACGATGCGGTCGAGCAGCTCGTCGTAGGCGGTGTAGACCACGCCCATGCCGCCGCGGCCGAGCACGCGCAGCAGCGTGAAGCGACCGAGGCGGATGTCGGCGGGCAGCTCGTCGTGCGTCGCGTGGCCCGGCTTCGCCGAGCCCTCGCTCGTCAGCGTATCGGCCTGGCTGATCCGCGACGGCTCTCCCGCGGCCAGGCGGGCCTCGGCGGTGTCGCTGACCCGCTCGCTCACCCGGCGAGTATGCCCGCCACGCGCGACCCCCCGAAAGTCGAAGCCGCTGGGCGGGCGCCGGGCGGGCGCCCATGACATGTCCTTTACGACATGTCTTTCGCGTCACCTGTCCGACGACCGTCCGCACGGCCTCGCCGGGCCGATTCCCGCGGGCCGCGCGCGAGCGGGCGACCCGTGTTACACTCCCGCGCACAATGCGGGTCTGCATCCTCGGCGCCACCGGCCTCGTCGGCCGCGAGCTGCTCCACCTCATCCCACGCGCCTGGCCGGGCGCGCAGCTCGCCCTCTACGCCAGCCGCGACCAGGAGCTCGAGGTCGACGGCCGCCGCTTCGAGGTCAAGGCGGCGCACCACCTCGACGCGGTCGACGCCGCCGGCGGCGAGCTGGCGTTCGTCGCGCTCGACGACGAGCACAGCGCCCGCTACGTCCCGCGGCTCCTGGACCTCGGCTACCGCGTCATCGACAAGAGCAACGCCTACCGCGGCGACCCTGCGGTCCCGCTGGTGGCCGCCGGCGTCAACGACGGCCTGGTCGGCGAAGAGGTCCGGCTGGTCGCCAACCCCAACTGCACCACCATCCCGCTGACGCTCGCGCTCGCCCCGTTGCGGCGCCACGTCGGCATCCGCGGCCTCGCCGTCAGCACGTATCAGGCGATCAGCGGGGCCGGCATCGCGGCCCTCGACCAGTTCCTGCTCGACGCCCAGGTCGGCTACGCCGCGCAGAACCGCCTGGGTGCCGCCTTCTCGCCCTCGGGGTACGCAGGCAACACCGTCCCGCACAACGGCAAGACCGACGACACCGGCTTCTCGGCCGAGGAGCGCAAGCTCATGACCGAGAGCAGCAAGATCCTCGGCTTCCCCGACCTGCCGATCTCCGCCCAGGCCTGCCGCGTCGCCGTCGCCGTCGGCCACTACGAGCAGGTCTGGCTGACCTGCGAGCGGCCCGTCACCCTCGACGCCGTCGCCTCCGCCTGGGCCGAGGGCGCCTTCCTCCGCGTCGTCCCCACGGCCGACGGCGCCGGCCTGTCCGCGCTCGCCTGCGTGCACGAGCGCGACCTGGCCCTGGTCGGCCGCGTCCGCGTCGTCCCGCACGACCCGACCACCGTCTGCTTCACCGTCGCCGCCGACAACCTCCGCCTCGGCGCCGCCACCAACGCGGTGCGGATCGCCGCCCGCTGGTTCCCCGCCGTCGACCCCACCCTGCAGGCCCCCGGCAACCTGCCTTGAAAGACAGATGACGACACCTCCGCGCAAGCTGGCGATCGCGACCGGCGGCGGCGACTGCCCCGGCCTCAACGCGGTGATCCGCGCCGTCGTCCTGCGGGCCCACGCCGCCGGCCTCGAGGTGCTCGGCGTCGAGGACGGCCTCAACGGCCTGCTCGAAGGGACAGGTGCCACCGTGCGCGCGCTGACCCCCGTCGAGGTCGCGCCGATCCTCGGCCGCGGCGGCACCGTGCTCGGCACCACCAACCGCTGCAGCCCGTTCGCCTGGCGCGACCCCGACGGCCTCCCGCGCGACCGCGGCGACGAGCTGCTCGCGCGGGCCCGCGAGCTCGGCATCGACGTGCTGATCAACGTCGGCGGCGACGGCTCGCAGGCGATCTCGCTCGAGCTGGAGCGCCGCGGCCTGGCGGTGATCGGCGTGCCGAAGACGATCGACAACGACCTCGACGCGACCGTCGAGACGTTCGGCTTCGGGACCGCCGTGCAGGTCGTGACCGACGCGCTCGACCGCCTGCGCACCACCGCCGAGTCGCACGACCGCACGATGATCCTCGAGGTCATGGGCCGCCACGCCGGGTGGATCGCCCTCCACAGCGGGATCGCCGGCGGCGCCGACGTCATCCTGATCCCCGAGCTCCCCTACACCCCGGCCCACGTCGCCCGCGACCTCCAGCGCACCCTCGCCGGCGGCCGTCACTTCGCCCTCGTCGTCGTCGCCGAGGGCTGCACCTGCGTCGGCGGCGAGGTCACGCAGCGGCCGGTCGCCTCCGGCCGCCTCGGCCCGTCGACGATCCTCGGCGGCGCCGGCCAGCGCGTGGCCGAGGAGATCGCCGCCATCGTCCCCGAGCTCGAGCTCCGCGTCACCGCGCTGGGTCACATCCAGCGCGGCGGCACGCCGACCGCCTACGATCGCCTGCTCGCCAGCCGCCTCGGCGTCGAGGCCGTGGAGGCCGCCTTGCGGGGCGAGCGGAGCGTGCTCGTCTCGTCGCAGCCGCCCGACATCCGCACCGTGCCGCTCGAGCTCGCCGTCAAGAAGATGCGGGCCGTCGACCCGCAAGGCCAGCTCGTCGCCCACGCCCGCGGCCTTGGCATCAGTTTCGGCGACGCCTGAGCGCTCGCCCGCCGTCGTGGGGCGGACGCGCGATCTTGGTTGCGGCCCGACGCAAGCCGCGCCATCCTCCCGCCTCCCATGGACGGAATCAGTCAGGCGATCCTCGAGCACGCGGACGGTGCCGGTACCCGCGGCGTGGCGATGGGTCAGCTGGTCGACGCGCTGGTCGGCCGCGGCTACACGCCCGAGGCGGTCGAGCAGGCGATCTGGGCCCTGCTCGGCGCCCGTCGCCTGACGCCGAGCGGCTTTCTGTGCCGCCAGCTGCGCCGCCGCGACCCCTTCGGGGAGATCGTGCAGACCCGCTGCTACGAGCTGCTGCTGGCCCCGTGGTCGAGCGAGCTCGACCACCAGCTCGACCTCGACCTCGCCAGCGACGAGGCCGAGGTCGACGACGAAGACGACCCCCCGCGATGACTCTCGGTGCCTGCGAGCGCTTCGTCGCCGACCCCGGCCAGCGCGTCGCCGAAGCTGTCCTCGAGGACATGCGGCGTGACAGCGCCGCCCGCTGGGCCGCCACCTGGGGCGAGCGCCACCGCGTCGCCGCCCGCCCCGGCGAGCCCGGCCTCTACCTCGCGCTCGCGCCGATGGACGGCATCACCGACGCCGTCTACCGCCGCCTGCTGACCGACCAGTTCGGCGGCCGGAGCGGCATCAGCCTGTGCGTCTCCGAGTTCGTGCGGGTCACGCGGGACCCGGTGCCCGCCGCGGTGCTGCTGCGGGACGTCCCCGAGCTCGCGCACGGCGGCCACACCCGCGCCGGCGTCCCCGTGTACGTGCAATTGCTCGGCGGCGACCCCGAGCCGCTGGCCGAGACGGCCCGCCGCGCCGCCGAGCTCGGCGCCCCCGGCATCGACCTCAACTTCGGCTGCCCGGCCAAGACCGTCAACAACCACGACGGCGGCGCCAGCCTGCTGCGCGCGCCGCAGCGGATCCGGGCGATCGTCGCCCGCGTCCGCGACCGCGTCCCCGAGCACATCCCCGTCACCGCCAAGGTCCGCGTCGGCTGGGACTCGAGCGACGGCCTCGAGGAGATCGCCGTCGCCGCGGCCAGCGGCGGCGCCGCCTGGCTCACCGTCCACGCCCGCACCCGCACCCAGCTCTACCAGCCGCCCGTGCGCTGGCCCGACCTCGCCCGCGCCCGCGCGTCGATCCCGATCCCCGTGGTCGCCAACGGCGACCTGCGTGTCCCCGAGGACCTGTCTCATTGTGCAGCCCAGAGCTGCTGCCACGCCTTCATGATCGGTCGGGCGGCGATGGCCCGCCCCGACCTGTTCGCCGTCATCCGCGGCGCGCGCCAGGACCGGCCGCTGCCGCTCGCCGAGCTGGCCGACATCTTGCGCGACTACCACGCCGCGATGCGCGACGACGGGCTGGAGCCGGGCCGGGCGGTGGCCCGCGTCAAACAATGGCTGCGCCTGGCCGCTCAGCTCGACGCCCGCTTCGAGCCGCACTTCCACGCGACCAAGACCGCCGCCGCCTGGCCGCCGATCGCCGAGCACCTCGCCGGCATGGCCGACGCCTGACGCCATAAAAAACCCCGCGCAGGCCGTTTGTCGAGTCCTGCCTGCGCGGGGGTGCTGCGTCTGCTTGTACGAACGAAGGGAAGCCACGACGGCGGCGCCGCGCGGACGCGACGTCGCGCAGGAGAAAGCGCTGTCACCAGCCTCGCACGAACCCGAGGACCAGCGTGACGAGGGCGGCGAACAGGAACACCAGGAACAGCATGCGCGCCATCCCGGCGGCCGTCTTCGCCGTGACCTTCGGGGCGGTGCTCGTATAACCCGAGAACCCCAGCGCCCCTGCGAGGAGCGCGAGCGTCAAGAAGCTGACCGTCCAGATGAGCATTCCTCGCCTCGCGTCTTCGCACTTTTCATGAAACGGTCCGCCGGACCTGTCAAGCGCGCTCCCGAACTCGAGTCACTCCCGTCGCAGCCGGCGCGCCGCGCGAAGCCTCCTGACGCCTTCTTGATGTTCGAAGCGCCATGCCCGATCGGACCTGGCCTTCCGATCCACTCGCGCCCGCTCACCGTCGGCTCGCAGATCGCTCCCGGCGATGGACCGCGTTCGAAGCCCGCAGCTCACGAACGCCCGCATCGTTCCCGGACCTCGCCGCTCTCGGCTCCGATGACATCTGTCCCTCGGAGCAGCTCGTCCCGGACCTCGCCGCTCTCGGCTCCGATGACAATCTGTCCCTCGGAGCAGCTCGTCCCGCCTGTTCGACGGCCGGGGCCGGCCGCCGAATAGACGCTTTCCCGCCCTTACGGCGGGTCTCACCCCGTGAAGACGCGCCCCCCGTCGCGCTGCAAGAACGCGAGATGACGGCGTCCGAACAAGAAGCCTTGCGCGGTCGAGACGCCCTCGAGCTACCGCGAATCCTCGACCAGGCCGCCGATCAGCGCCCCGCGAGCGCGCCGGTTCCTGTCTTGTCGCGCGACCGCACGGCGCCTCGGCAGCCTCGGAATTACGAGCCCGAGCCGCAGTCGCCCCGCAGCACCAGGTCCTCGCCGCTCGCCTCGAGCTTCGTCCCCTGCGCCTCGCTGAGCGACAGCATGCGCGCGCGGACCGTCTTCCCCATCCCCTTCGTCGCCGGCACCGGGTGCTTGCTCGGCGTCCTCTTGATGTAGGCAGGGTGGAACGTCAGCGCCTCGAGGCACGACTTTCCGGTGAAGCGCGCCCGCAGCACCCCGGTGAGGCGCGGAATCTCGTGGGTGTTCTCGAACAAAAAATTCCCCAGCGAGTACGCGATCGCCTTCTTGCCGTATTGCTCGATCGCCTGCAGCACGTGCGGGTGGTGCCCGACCACCAGGTCGGCCCCGCGGTCGAGCAGCGCCCGCGCCTGCCGCTGCTGATGGGCGCCCGGCGCGTCGGCGTACTCCTCGCCCCAGTGGACGAACACGATGATCAAATCGTGGGTCGCCCGCGCGGCGTCGATCAGCGGCCCGAGCGTATTTTCGAGGTCGTTCGTCGACAGGAACGGCAGCTCGGGCGTGTTCGGGAACTGTGGCGCGTTGCGGCGCGACGTCACCGCGAGCAGCCCGATCTTCCACCCGCGGCGCTCGAGCGTCTCGACGCGGAACACGGGCGGCTCGCTGCGCGACGCCCCGAGCGGCACGATCCCGAGCTCCTCGAGGATCTTGGGCGACTGCAGCAGCCCCTCCGCCCGCTGATCGAACGAGTGGTTGTTGGCCAGGCTGACCGCCGCGAAGCCGCCGTCGACCAGGTGCTGCGCCATCGCCTTCGACGCCCCGAACGCGAACTTGGCCCCGATCGGGCTCTTCGCCGGCAGCTCGTACACCAGCGGCGTCTCGAGGTTGCCGATCAGCAGGTCGCTGCGCATGGTCGGCAGGATCTCGTCGAACGGACGCTCACCCTCGCCGACGATCGGGTCGAACCCCGCCGTCCGGTAGCGGCCGAAGATGATGTCGCCGACGAAGGTGATCTCGAGCGGCTCGCGCGCTGCCGCCACCGTCGGCGCCGCGGGCTCCTGCCTCGCCTCCTCGCGCCCTTCCGTCTTGCTGTCCTCCGGGACAGGCTCCTCCGTGCGCCGCGGCTCCGCCCGATTCCTGTCCTCCGGGACAGGCACCGGCGCCACCGTCGGCGCTGTCGGCTGGGCCACCGTCGCGCTGTCGCGCCCCGCCCCGGAGCACCCCGACGGTCCCGGGACGGAGGCGAGAGCGGCGAGAGCAGCGACGACGCGAACCAGTCCGGGCACGGCGGGCGGAGTTACGCCCAAACCCCCCGCCGAAGCAAGAGATCGGCGCTCGCGGCGTCCTCGCCGTGCTTCGGCCTGCGGGCCCTCCTCGCTCGCCGCTGGGTCCATGCGCGGCCGCTCCCGCTCGCGCCTCCCGTTCGCTACACTGCGCCCCGTGCCTCTCGACGCGACCCGACGCCGCGCGGCGGTCTTGCTCGGCCTCGTCGGCCTCGTCGCCGCCGTCGAGTGGGTCGCGGCCGCGCGCGCCTATCGCTCGCGGCTCGGCCCGGCCGACTGGGAGGCCGCCGCGGCGGCCATCGCCGCGCTCCCGGCCGACGAGCCCGTCGTGCTCGCCGACGACTGGCTCGGCCCCGTCGCCCGCCGGCACCTCGCCCCGCTGCAGCGCTCCCTCGGCCGCCCCGATCTCCACGGCGCCCCGCGCTTCCACGTCCTCGCGCTCGGCGAGCCGCTCACCCCCGACCTCCGCGCCGACCTCGGCGACCTCACCCCCGAGCCGCTCGGCGTCGAAGAACTCGGCGGGCTCGCGCTCCACCACTTCGCCGCGCCTTCGGGACATGTCCTGTGGGACATCCTCGATGCGCCCGCCCTGCTCGCCGCCGATCGCGCCGGCGCGTGCCGCAAGGCCCAGCGCACCTGGGCCTGCAAGCACGGCCGCGCCACCGTCCGCTACGCCGAGGTCGCCTACCGCCCGCGCCGCTGCCTCGCCATCGACATGAGCGACGGCGCCGCCTTCGAGCTGCGCGGCCGCGTCGAGCTCGGCGCGCGCCTGCGCGGCCACCTCGGCTTCTCCGACTTCAACGGCCGCCTGCGCAACGACGCCCCGGCCGTCGTCGAGCTCGAGCTCGACGGCGTCCCGCGGGCGCGCTGGCTCGTCGGCGACAACCAGGGCTGGGCCGCCTTCGAGCTCGCCACCACCCCCGGCCCCGCCGAGCTCACCGTCCGCGTCACCACCCTGCTCGCCGGCAGCTTCACCCCCGCCGGCTACGACCCCGACACGCGCCGCGTCCCCTGCCTCGACCTGCGCGCCCTGACGGAGCCCGCGTGACCCGCGACCCACGCTCGCGCCCGCCTCCCCGCGTCGCTGCGCGTGCGCGACGAGCCCGCGCGACCCCTCCCCCCCTGTCCGGGGCCCTCGCACAGGGTGTTTGCGCGACCTCTCCTCTCCCTCGCCACGACCCCTGTCCCTGCCAGGAGCCCGCGTGACCCGTCGCCTCCCCGCGCTCCTCGCCGTCGCCCTCGGCCTGGGGGTCGTCCTCCTGCTCGCCCGCGGCCACCGCGACGTCGGCTACGTCCGCGACGAGGGCATCTACTTCCACGCCAGCCGCGCCTACGCCGACTGGGCCGTGCGCGGCCTGCAGTCGCCCTCGACGCTGTTCGACCGCCCCGCCCGCGACCGCGCCTTCGCCGTCAACCACGAGCACCCGGCCCTGATGAAGCTCGCCGGCGGCCTGTCCGCGCGCCTGTTCTCCGCGCCAGGTCCCGAAGGACAGCCGCCCGAGGCCCGCGCCCAGGCCGGCCTGCTCCCGCTCATGCCCGAGGGCGCCGCCATGCGCCTGCCCGCCCAGCTGCTCGCCGGCCTCGGCGTCGCCCTCCTGGGCCTCGCCGGGGCCGGCCTCGCCCGCCCCCGAACACATGTCCTCGGGGACAGCCGCCCGCCCGACCTGTCCTCCGAACCCCCCCCCCTCTCGCCGCTGATCCCCGCCGCCCTGGCCGCCCTGTGGTTCGTCGGCCTGCCGCACGTGTGGGTCCACGCCGGTTTGCACTGCTTCGACGTCCCGGTCGCGGTCCTGACCCTCGCCGTCGTCCTGTGCTACCGGCGGGCGCTCGCCTCCTGGCGCTGGTCGCTGCTGCTCGGCCCGCTCCTCGGCGTGGCGATCAGCGTCAAGCACAACGCCCTCTTCATCCCCGTCCTGCTCGGCGTCCACTACCTCGCCTGCCTCGCGCTGGCCCGGCGCCGGCCCAGCCTGGGCCAGCTGCTGCCGCTGCCGTTCCTCAGCATGGCCGTCCTGGCCCCGCCGACCGTCCTCGCCCTGTGGCCGTGGCTATGGAGCGACCCGCTGGTGCGCCTCGGCGAGTACTTCGAGTTCCACCGCCTCCACGCCTACTACAACACCGAGTACCTCCACATCAATTACAACCAGCCGCCGCTGCCGTGGAGCTACCCGTTCGTCCTCACCTGGGCCACCGTCCCGACCGCCCTGCTCCTGCTCGCCGCGATCGGCCTGGTCCTGGCTGTCCGCGGGGACCTGTCCTCGCGGCCATCCGCCGATCTCCCGCCGGCCCGCTTCACCGCCCCCCTGCGCGGCCACCCCGCCCGCGACGGCCTGCTGTGGGCGCTGTTCGGCCTGTTCCCGCTGGTCCTCATCAGCCTGCCGACGATCCCGATCTTCGGCGGCACCAAGCACTGGCTGACCGCCTACCCCTTCCTCGCCCTCGCCGCCGCCTTCGCCTACGTCACCCTGTGGCGCGCCCTGGCCCCGAGCGGCCGCGCCCGCCACCTGCCCGCCGCCCTGCTGCCGCTGCTGCTGGTGCCCGCGCTGTGGAGCACGATCCACGGTCACCCCCACAACCTCTCGCAGTACGCCCCGCTCGCCGGCGGCGCCCGCGGGGCCGCCGACCTCGGCCTCCTGCGCGGCTTCTGGGGCAGCTCGGTGCTGCCGCTTTTCGAGGACATGTCCCAGCGGCCTGGTCCGCTCTACCTTCACGACCTCCACGAGCTCGCCCGCCTGCAGTACGAACGCGAGGGCCGCTGGCCCCCCGGCCTCGCCGCCGCCCCGCTGTCGCGCGCCCGCGCCGGCCTGCTGTTCCACGAGCGCCACATGCTCTCCAACGAGGTCGACCTCTGGAACCATTTTGATAGTAGCGCCCCGCTCGACGTCGTCACCCTCGACGATGTCCCGCTGACCAGCCTCTATTCAGGCAGCAAGTGACCCGCTCGCGTCCGCGCAACCTATGTCTCTGAAAACATGTTGCATGGGCCAGCTTGCAGAGAACGCGGCGCACGACGGCCCGCGCCCCGCACCGCTTCGTGCGCGCGCGCTCGCCCACGGGCCGCCGGAGCGCTCTGACGCCCTCGCTACCGCCGACCCCTCGCCCGTCCGAGCTCCGCGACCTGCGTTCCGCGAGCACGCCGCCCCGCTTGCCCGCGCCCTTGCGATGGCGGCACACTGACGTCGATGGGTCACGTCCACACCGTCGAACCCGGCGAGTGCCTGCTCAGCGTCGCGGACCGCTTCGGCTTCTTCCCCGACACCCTGTGGAACGCCCCCGAGAACGCCGAGCTGCGGCGCACGCGGGCCCGCGCGACCCCCCTCGTCCCCGGCGACGCGGTCTTCATCCCGTCTCCACGCGAAAAACAAGCCGACGCTCCCACCGACGCCCGCAGCGTGTTCAAGCGCCGCGGCGTGCCGGCGCAGATCCACGTGCGGCTGCTGCGAGACGGACAGCCCTGCGCCGGCGTCGCCTACACGCTGGCGATCGGCGGGCTGGAGCTGAAGGGCGTGACATCGCCGTCCGGGCAGATCGAGCACTGGATCGCCACGACCGTCCGCACCGGCCGCCTGACCCTCGCCACCGGCGAGGTGTACGAGCTCGCCGTCGGTCGCCTCGAGCCCGCCAGCGAGGAACGGGGCGTGCGCGCCCGCCTGTGCAGCCTCGGCTTCCTCGCCGCCATCGACGCCCCGCCCGCCGAGCTCGCGGCCGCCCTCCGCCAGTTCCAGGCCGCCGCCCGGCTCCCCGTCACCGGCGCGGTCGACGACGCCACGCGCGCCCGACTCGTCGCCCGCCACGGCTCCTGACCCGCCCCGCTCGCCAGCCGGCGGAGACTCAGAGGTCCTCGGTGAACCGGTCGTCGTAGACGTCGGTCTCGTCGATGAAGTCGAAGTCGGCGACCACATAGCCGGTGATCTGCCGACAGCGACGGGCCGCGCGCGCGGCCTCGTAGACCACGGTGACGAGGCTGTCCTGCTCCGGCGACCAGCGGGGCGCGTCCTTCGTGAACGCGTGGACCTCGATGAACTCGAGGAGCGCCTGGTTGCTCACCACCTGATCGCCGATGTCGCCGGGGATCGGCCAGCTGACGGCGCTCAGATCGACCGCGACGAGCCGCAGCATGCAGGTCAAGTACACGCAGACCCGCCGCGACAGGTGGTAGACGTAGTCCGGCTGCGGGTAGGTCGCGAGCTTGAAGAGCAGCCCCTCGAGCACTTGCAGCGCCTCGAACTTGACGCGCGCGCGGATCTTCTCCAGCTGCAGCTTCGAGTCGTCGAGCTCCTCGCAGTACGTCTGCTTGAACTCGTTCTCGTAGTCCGTCAGCTTCGGCGAGTACTCCTGGCTGCAGAAGATCGCGCCGATCGGCGCGTGATCGCTGACCGTGCACCACCAGTTGAGCGCGTTGTGATTGGGGTCGACGTGGAGGATCCCGCTCACCGGCGACACCAGACCGCAGAAGCGGCGCACCAGCCCCCGCGTGCAGATGAAGAAGTCGGCCCGCTTGTTGAGCACCACCTTGATGCGCTTGCCGCCCTCGCTCGAGAACAGCACCACGCGGTCGGCCAGGTAGTTGTCCGACGCCCCCTTGCTCTTCGGCTTGCGCTTCTGCTGCAGCAGGAACTTCTCCAGCGCCGGCACCGGGCTCGGGCTGTCGAACACCCTGCTCTCGACCGCCTCCTGCAGCTTGGCGAACAGCAGCTTCTTCTCCGCCTTGGCGTCGCCGTCCTGCTCGTCCTCGTCGTCCGAATCGATCTGGATCCCGTACTGCTCGCTGATCGACGACAGCCCGGTCTGGTTGGTCGCCGACAGCGGGATGACCAGCTCGAGCCCGCGGCTGCTCACCGCCTGCTCGAACCGTCCCGCTCGCCCGAGGTCGTGCCCGCGATCCATGATCGAGGACTCCGGGTCGAGGTAGTAGTCGCCCACCACGATCCAGTGCTCGCCCACCGCCTGGCGCGCCCTCGCCACCTCGAGGATGAAGCGGATCTGGTCGAACTCGTGCTTGCGGCTGAGGCCGCTGCCCTTGGGCGTGGTATGCACGTTGGCCACGTACACGTAGCCGCCGTTGCTGGTGAACAGCCGATAGACGACGATCGGCCGGTACGAGGCGTACATCCGCAGCTTCTTGTTCTTCCGCTTGTGCTGCGGCTTGGTCCAGTAGATCGTGGTGTCGGGCCCGCAGGCGACCCAGCGCCCGCGGTGCAGCGCCCAGCAGCGATCGCACGCCAGCCGATCGCCGCGGTAGACGATCGGGTAGTACTCGTGCTGACCCTTCCCGCCCTTGGGCCCGACCGAGATCATGTGCGGGCCGAGCATCAGCTCGAGGTTGTGGCCCGCGATGTCCTGCGGCAGCGACTTCAGCGAGACCTGATTGATCTCCTGCAGCACCAGCACGTCCAGCCACGCGTTCTTGTTGAACAGCCGCCCGATGCTGCACTTCTTCGAGAAGTACTTGGGCTTGGTCTTGTTCATGTGGTTGATGTTCCACGTGGCGACGCCCAGGTCGATCGTGCGCGACAGGTCGATCGTGAGCACCGACTTCGTCCACTGCGGGTCGTGGACGCTCCGCCCGCTGTCCAGCCGGGGGACCTCGATCTGCGGCAGCGGCACGAGCCACGGCGCGCCCTCGTCCGAAAGCGTCTCGAACGGGTCGACGAACTCCTCCTCTTTCTCCGAGCCGCCGACCTCGTCGTCGACGACCTCGTCGTCGCCGTCGCCCTCCCCGATGCAGTCGCCGTCGTCGTCGGGGCTGTCCTCGTCGACCACGAAGTCGTCGTCGCTTATCTCCATGCGCCTCCGCCCGTCCAGCCGCGCTCGTAGCGGTCCACCACCTCGAGGCGGCCGCGCTCGCGCCCCGCCGCCGTCCGCACGAACGCGTTCCGCTCCAGCACAACCCGCGAGGCGACGTTGGCGCGCGCGACGTAGCTGTGCACGCGCGCCAGCGCCAGCGAGTCGCGGGCGAACGCCAGCGTCAAGCTGGCCGCCGCCGTCGCGTGGCCGCGCCCGCGCGCGGCCGGAGCCGTCCAGTAGCTGACCTGCGCCGAGCGCCGGTCCGCCGAGAAGCGGGCCAGCCGCGTGGTGCCCACCGGCACGCCCGCCGCCACGGCGACGAACACGAACGCCTCACCCGCCCCGCGCCGCCGCAGCTGCTCGCGCACCCACGCCTCGGCGCCGGCGTCCGGCCGCGGGACGCCGTCGCCGACCGGCGGCTCACCAGCGCCTGCGCGAGCCAGCCAGCCCGCGTCGTCGAGCTCGAGCGGGCGCAAGTGCAACACGCGTCGAGCTTATCACCGCGGCCCCGCCGGATGGACGGCGCCCGGGCGGTGCAGCACGCGCGATCGCGCCCCGCTCGCCCGAACTCGCCCGCGCTCGCCCGCGACGAACACAGGCTCGAGCTACGCCTGCGGGAAATTGGAAGTTTCACAGGACTCGTCGTCCGCGGCCAGAGGGGCCGCGACCGCCGGGGACCTCACCGCGAGCACGATACTCGGAGCGTCCACCCGCTCCCGCCGGCGTACGGAGGTCGCGGCGGTCCGGGTGCTCCGCCGCGACCTCGGAGCGTTCACTCGCGCTTGCGCACGTACTCGTGCTGCACCCCGGTCCACGGCGTCACCATCCCGGCCGCCGACATGTACCCCGTCATCGGCAGCACCCGCTCCTCGCCCGCGAGCTGGCGCCCGGCCGCGTAGCGCCGCCGCAGCGGCCCGCGCAGCCACCCCGGGACGTCGCCGTCGATCCAGATCGCCGCAAAGTCCCCGCGGCTCACCGCCGCCGCCAGGTCCGCCTCGATCTGCCTCTGCCTGTCCTTCGGGACATCGTGGATCCCCATCGACCCCACGTGCCCCGGGCCGCCCGCGAGCACGCTCCACCACGGCCGGTGCAGCGCCAGGATCGCCCGCGGCTCGCCCTCGAGCTCGGCGCGCAGCCCGGCCGCCCGCTCGCGCAGCCCGGCCGGTGGGATCGTCCGCCACGGGTCTTGCCGCACGTAGCTGTCCCGAAGACCCGCCAGCCCGCGGTCCTGGATCGGCTGGTACGTCGGCTCGATCACCAGCGCGAACACCAGCTGCGCCGCCACCAGCCCCAGCGCCGGCGCCTCGCCGCGCCCGACCGGCAGCACCACCGCCAGCCACGCCGCCGCGAAGCACACCCCCGGCATGAACGCGTTCGGCTCGGCCCACTGCGTCGAATAGCCGAGCGCCGACACCAGCAGCCCGGCCGCCGCCATCACCCCCCAGTACGCCGGCCCACGCCACCTGCCCTCTCGGACATGCTCTTTCCGCCATTCCCTTTCAGACACCCACCGCCCGGCGACCAGCCCCGCCAGCACCACCAGGAACGGCGCCGCATGCAGGAACATCCCCCACGTCTTGCGCCAGAACCGCACCGCGTTGAACGCGTGCGATTGATGCAACTTGTAAATATATGTCCACAGCTGGCCCTCGGTCAGCCACTGCCCGAGCAGCACCCCGCCGCCGTCGATCGCCGCGATCGTCGCCGCGTAGAGCCATACAAGCCGCGGCGCCACGATGAGCCCGCCGACCCCGCTCGCCAGCACGAACACCGCGGCGGTCTGCTTGGCCCAGAACGCCGCGGCCACCAACACCCCCGCCGTCACCGCCCGCCGCCGCGTGCCCGCGCTCTCGCGCAGCAGGATCAACCCCCACAGCAACAGCGCCAGGAACAGACTGTCGGCGCGGGCCACGTCGTACCAGCGGAACGTGAAGACGTACCCCGACAAGAACAGCCCGACCGCCGCCGCCGCGTGCGCCCGCGGCTTGCCCTCGAATCGCACCAGCCGCCACAGCCCGGCGGCCACCGCCCCGATCGCCGCGATGCTGACCGCCCGCCCGAGCACGTACCCGAGCGGCAGCACCCACCCGAGCACCGCCAGCACCGCCGGATACAGCGGCGTGTAAAGGAACGGCACGAACTCCGCCGAAGGCTCGGGGTAGATGGCCTGCCCCTGCTGCAGCCGCAGCGCCGTGTGCAGGCTGCCGCCCTCCATCCATTCGAGCTCGAGCGGGAAGCCGATCCGGCTCGCGAACACCGCCGCGATCACGACCGCCCACGCGATCGCCAGCCCGACCACCAGCGCCCGCAGGCGCGCCGCCCATTCGCTCACGGCGCCACCTCGTCGACGAAGGGCCCGACCGGCCGGCCGCGCCGGCGCAGGCAACAGTAATAGCCGACCTCGAGCACCCCGCCTGGCTCGCGCGGATCGGCCACCGCCCCCGGCTCGGCGCACGCCCACACCATGTCGCGCCCGAACCCGCGACCCTGCGCCGCGGCCGGCGACGGCCGCTTCGGCCCGACGTGCCCCACATGACAAAAGAGATCGGGGTCACGCGCCAGGATCACCGCCTGCGGCGCCATGAGCTGGTGCCCCGGCCGCGCCTTCACCTGCGGCCGCACCTCGACCTCGCGCGGCCAGCGGTCGACCAGCCCGTACACGTCGACCGCCCGCAGCCGCGACGCGTACGGCAACGCCCCCGCCGCCCCGACGCTGATCACGATGTCTTCCGGGACATGCTCTTTGAACCATGTCCCTGCGGCCACGCGCTCGCGCGCGAACCGGTCCATCGCCGTCACGCCCTCCCAGCGCCCGTCGAGCCACCCGGTCGGCGTCGCTCGATCTTTTAAAAGCCGTTCACGGGACATGACCCCGAGGACAGCCGCCAGCGCGATCCCGACCCCGGTCGCCGTCGCCGGCCCACGCGGCCCGAGCAGCCGCTCGCCCGCCTCGACCAGCAGCCATCCGACCGCCCCCGCCGTCAGCGCGGTCGCCACCATCAAAAAACGCCCGTAGGCCATGAAGTCGCCGCCGACCGACCACGCATAAGCGAGCACCGCCGCGATCGGCAGCGCCAGCGCCGCGTGCCGGGCCCGCAGCAGCAACGCCAGCGGCGCCAGCCACACCAGCCGCAGCGCGCTCGCCCACGCCGTCACGTACGCGACCCCGAACGTGTCGCGCAACAGTCGCCCGTGCTGCTTGATCGCCCACGTGTTCGGCAGCCACTCCCCGTAGTACGTCCACCGCCACAGCAGGTGCCCGAGCAGCGGCCCGCCCGCCAGCGCCGCCGCCATCGCCGCCTCGCGCAGCGACGGCAACCGATCTCGCCTGCCCCCGAGGACATGACCGATCGACCATGTCGCAACAAACACGCCGATCGGGAGCACCGCGTCGGGTCGGGTCAGCCCGGCCAGCGCCGTGGCGAGCCCCGCCGCCCGCCAGCGCCCGCTCGCCGTCGCCGCCATCGCCGCGATCGTCGACGCCGCAGCCCACGACGTCTCGAGCCCGCCGTGGGCCCACACCACGTACTCCGGCGCCGCCGCCAGCAACATCGCCGGGATCAGGTCCGCCGGCGTCCACCCGCTCGCCCCTCGCAGCGCGCGCACCAGCACGACCGTCGCGGCAGCCCCCGCCAGCGCCCCGAGCTGCGTCAGCCACGGCGCCAGCGCCTCGGGCAGCGCGCCGAGACATGTCCCGAGGGCCAGCACGACCACCCACAAAAAATTCGTATACCCCTCGACGCGCTCGCCGAGGTTGTACTCGAGCGCCCCGTGCTGGGCGAGGTTCCACGCGTAGCGGAAGGAGATGTACGCGTCGTCGCAGACGAACCGCCACGCGCGCGCGTGCAGCAGCAGCGCCGCCGCGGTCGCGACCGCCAGCGCGACGGCGCTCTTTTGCCCGCGCCCTGCCGGCATCACAGCGACCGACGCAGCGCCTCGGGGTCTTGCGCCGCGCTCATCGCCGCCTCGAGCGACACCTTGCGCGCGCGCACCAGCGCCGCCAGCGACTGCTCGAGCGACACCATCCCGTCGGCCCGGCCGGTCTGGATGGCCGTGGCGATCTGGTGCCCGCGGCCCTCGCGGATCTGCGCCGCCACCGCCGCCGTCACCAGCATCTTTTCAAAGGCCACCGCGCGCTCGTTCCGCGACACCGGCACCAGCACCTGGGTCACGATCGCCTTCAGCGTGCCTGCCAGCTGCAGGCGCACCTGCGTCTGCTGGTGGCCGGAGAAGCCGTCGATGATGCGGTCGACCGCCATCGCCGCGCCGGCCGCGTGCAGCGTCGACAGCACCAGGTGGCCCGTCTCTGCGGCGGTCAGCGCCGCCGAGATCGTCTCCGGGTCGCGCATCTCGCCGAGCAGGATGATGTCGGGCGCCTCGCGCAGCGACGCCCGCAGCCCCTCGGCGAAGCTCGCCACGTCGCGCCCGACCTCGCGCTGGTGGATCAGCGACTTCTTGCTGGTGAACACGTGCTCGATCGGGTCCTCGAGCGTCACCACGTGCTTCGCCGCCGTGCGGTTGACGTGCTCCACCAGCGCCGCCAGCGTCGTCGACTTGCCCGAGCCGGTCGGCCCGGTGAACAGCACCAGCCCCGCCGGGTAGCCGACCAGCGCCGTGAAGTCGTCCGGCAGGCCGAGCTCGGCCAGCGTCGGCGCCTTGTCGCGCACCGGCCGGAGCGCCGCCGACAGCCCGCGCTGCTGGCGGAACAGGTTGGCGCGGAAGCGCAGCCCGCCGAGGTCGAGCGCCGTGTCGACGCTGCCCGCCCCGCGCAGCCGGGCCCGCTGCTCCGGCCCCAGCACGCTCGCGAACAGCGCCGCGATCGCCGCCTCCGAGGCCGGCGTGCCCAGCTCGCGCAGGTCGCCCGCCGTGCGCACTCGCGGCGCCAGCCCGGCCGAGAAGATCACGTCGGCCGCCCCCTCCCAGTGGGCCCGCTGCAGCACCCCGCGCAGCTCGTCGGCCGCCCGCAGCGCCTCCTCGTCGGGCTCTTCGGACATGTCCTCCACGACAGGTTCTTGCACCACCGGCGCCGCCGCGGCCGCCGGCGCCGCCGCGGCTCGCACCGGGGTTGGCCGGGCCGGAGGCGGCGGCGCGGCCGCGCGCACCGGCGGCAGGTCGGGCACCGGGTGGCTGTCCTGGGGGACAGGTCTCGCAGCACCTGTCCCTGCGGCCACCCGCGCCTTGGCCAGGCTCAGGTGGTAGCGGCCGCCGTCGACCTTGATCTCCCCGGAGAAGCGCTGGCCCTCGAAGGTGTGCTCGACCTTGACCGACTTGCGGGCGTCGAGTTCGGAGCGCTGCTCCGGGGTGACGAGGTCCTCGAAGAACATCGCCACCATCTCGTGGCTGACCTTCGGCATCGACAGCGGCACGTCGGCGCCGGCGCGTTTGAGCGAGGGGACGCGTTCGGAGGCGAGGACCAGGCCGTCGGCCTTCTGGGCGTCGAGGATCTTGAGCAGCGAGTCGATCGCGGCCATGGCGCCGGGTATAGCGCGAGGCGAGGCCCCCTCGCCAGTGCTCCCCGTCCGATGCAGGCGCAGCCGGCCCGTGGCATCGTCAGGGCGCATGCACGTGTTTTATTCCGACCAGTTCGTGCTGCCGCTCCCGCCCGGTCACCGCTTCCCGATGGCCAAGTACGCCGCCCTGCGCGCGCGCGTGGCCGCCAGCGGGCTGGTCGACCCGGCCGACATGCACGTGCCCGAGCGCGCCACCCGGGACCAGCTCGCGCTGGCGCACGACCCGGGCTACGTCGATCGCGTCTGCCGCGGCGAGCTCAGCGCCCGCGAGCAGCGCGAGATCGGCTTCCCCTGGTCCGAGGCCATGGTCGAGCGCTCGCTGCGGTCGACCGGCGCCACCATCGGCGCCTGCCGGGCCGCGCTCGCCCACCGCAGCTTCGCCGTCAACCTCGCCGGCGGCACCCACCACGCCTTCCGCGACCGCGGCGACGGCTACTGCGTCTTCAACGACAGCGCCGTCGCGGCCCGCGTGATGCAGGCCGAGCGCCGCGCCGACCGCGTCCTCGTCGTCGACTGCGACGTCCATCAGGGCGACGGCACCGCCAGCATCCTCGCCGGCGACGACACCATCTTCACCTTCTCGATCCACGGCGCCAAGAACTACCCCTTCAAAAAGCAGGAGAGCGACCTCGACATCCACCTGCCCGACCGCACCGGCGACGCCGACTACCTCGCTGCCCTCGAGCGAGGCCTCGCCGAGGCCCTCGCCCGCGCCCGCCCCGACCTCGCCATCTACCTCGCCGGCGCCGACCCCTACGAGGGCGACCGCCTCGGCCGCCTCGCCCTCACGAAAGACGGGCTGGAGCGGCGCGACCGCCTGGTCTTGGGGACATTGCGTGAAGTACATGTCCCGGCAGCCATCTCGATGGCCGGCGGCTACGCCAAGGAGCTCGACGACGTGGTCGAGATTCACTTCAAAACGGTGAGCATCGCCGCGGAGCTCGCGCCCTAGGGTCCCGGGCAGCGCGACGCGTGCCACCTTCGGCCGGTCGGGTCACGTCACCTGTCGCCGATGCGCCGGCGGAGAGCTGCGCTGGACTCGCGACGGGCGCCCCGGGAGGCAGCGAGGCGCCCCGCCACCGCCTCGTGCATCCTCGCACGATCACGAACGACGCGATCATCAGCAGGACCGCCACGAGCTTCGACGCCCATCCCGGGTGGAAGAACAGCAGAAAGAACACCAGGTCCGACGCGACGGACGCGACACCTGCCAAGCGCCCGAACACCCGCTCGTAAAATTCGTTCCAGTCCTCCATCGTCGGCACTCGCGGCGCGGAAGCCGGCGCGGCCGGCCCTACGAGTTGCGCCTCCTCCGAGCGAGCCGGAGCCGCCAACGCGGCCGAGCGCTCGTCGGCGAGCGCGGGCCCACACATCGGCCGGCGGCCCGCCAGGTATCGCCGGGACCAGCGCTCGATGAGTCCGCCCCACACTCCGAAGAACACCCAGAAAGCGAGCGCGCTCTGCCACCAGGCGAAGCCCAGGGCTTCGATGAGCACGAAGAAGCAGGGCACGGCGGCCCAGAAGAGCAACGAGATCGGAGTCAGGGATGCGAAGACCCAGAATTCATTGGTTGCCCAGAATCCCCATTTCTGGGACGGCAATGGTTTGAGCGGCCCTGCTCCTCGCATCTTCTCGGCCCCTCACCCGTTCTGCGCTCCGTCGCATTTTCCGGTGATCCATCCGGACACTTTTTTATAGACGAACGAGCCGGCGCCGACGCACCATTTCTTTTGATCAACAGCAAGCACCTGCCCCCACCAAGGTGGCCGTGCTGGCGCCCGCGATCTTGCCGGCTACATCGCATTTTCCGTCGCGCGATGCAGCACCGAGCGCGTCCGTGAGCATATCCTCTTGCCAGACCTGGACGACGCTGGCTGCCACGTCATGCGCCTGAGTGGCCCCGAGGCCCGCGAAATCGGCCCACTCCCAGGCGAGGGCGCCGTCGACGAACCCGACTTCGACCATGACAGCCTCGCCGACCGTCACGTGGCCTCGGCCGGAGTCCTCGTCTTCCGAATACACCGCGACCGAGACAGCACCGACCCCCCGCAGGTCGTAGCTGATCTCGAGATAGCCGTCCTCCGCGTCCGCACGGAGGTTCTCCAGCGTGATGGGCGCCTGGAGGCTATCGAAGAAATCGCCGACACTCGCAGGCGGAGCAGGCGCCGGGGCGCTCTCTGCGGCGACCGGCGAAGCGAAAAGCGAGAGAAGCAAGGACGCGACGGCGGCGGAGGGATGCACGCCCCCTCCTTGCTTCGGCTGCAGGCCGCCGCGCGCGCGTGCGGCCAGGAGCAGTCGCAGCCCCGTGACGACCGGCTGCCGTCGAGCCGTGCGCGAGAAGGCGGGGGCGGCGAACATCGTCGGAGGCAGCGCCGGCGCGAAGGTAGGGCGGGCGCCGGCGCGGAGGTAGGGCGGGCGCCGGCGACGTCCGGTCCCAGGGTGTCCCCGCGAGCAGCCGGCTGAGGCCGCGGACCTTCGCGACGGGCGGCCGCAGGCGTCGTGCAGCTCAGTCGCACGGCACGCACGGCGAGTAGTGCGCCTCCCACCCCGTACATTCTTTCGGGCACCAGGCCCCGGTCCCCCAGCACGTCCGCTTCATGATGTTGTTGACCCGCCCGTTCGGGCAAGTTCCACAGGCGTGGAAGGCGTGGCTGTATTCCATGTACTGGTCGCTGCAGGGATCGGCGGCCGGTTCGACCGGCGCCGCGAGGTCCTCGAGCTCCTCGTCGACGGAGACCTGCCGCTCGGCCCCCTCGTCCTCCGCGTCCTCCGCGACGGCCCGCGCCTCGGCGTTCACCAACGCCTCCTCCTCGGCGGCGAGGCTCGCCTCGTCGCAGCCGCCGATCGCCGGCGAAAACACCACCCCGCACAGTCCGGCCAACATCTTCTTCATCATGGATTTCCTCCTCACGGTCGAGTTCGGTTCGGGGAGCCCTTGCGAGCCCTTCTGCGGGGATGACAGGAGCGGCGACCCGTTGTCGCATCGCCGCCAGCAAAAAATGGGCACCGCGCGTTCCCGGGGGCCGCGCCCGAATCACGAACTACGCTGCGAGCGCTCGGCGAGCTCGACCATGCGGCTTTCCGCCCATTCGCTCGAGCCCACCTACCCATTGCTGTTACCGGAGGATTCGCGCCGCCATTGCGAGCGCCACCCTCCTGACAAGGGCGCGAGGAGGATCATCTCGGGGGCAGCATCTTCTCGCCAGTCCTGCTGCGCGCGTGCGGGCCGGGAACCGATCGACCCGTTCGCGGCACCACCCCCCCTTCGCTTCAAGCCCGGCGGACGCTCACCCCGAGCTCTTGCAGGCGACGCATCACGTACCCCGGCTCGAGCAGGCTCTCCGGGTGATACAGCCCCGGGGCCGGCGCCTGCCCGCCCGCGAGCCCGAGCAGCCGCTCCGTGGCGAGCGCGGCCCCGTGCGCGCTGAGGTTCGCGTAGACGTCGGCGTCGACCAATTCATAGCGCCGCCGCGCCGGCGCCCCATCCGGACCCTCGCCGGCGATCTCCACGATCAGCTCGGTCGAGGGATCCTGTCCGCCCGTCCTCTCGCGCCCCGCGAGGTCGACGCGCAGCGAATTCGCGTCGAGCGCCGCCGCGAGGCTGACGACGTCGAGCAGCGGCAGCGCCTGCCCCCGGCGCGGCGCGCCGGTGACGTCGACCACCTCGCGCACGGCATCCTGCCCTTCGACCCACCGCCACAGTCCGTCGCGACGGATCAGCGCGCTCGGGCACTCCTGCGTCAGCCGTTCGAAGTCGGCCTGCGAGGCCGGCCCGCCCTGGTCGTCGGCGTCGACCACCCCCGCCAGCGCGACCGACTCCACCTTCTTGAAATTCTCGCTCGCGAGGTGCAGCGCCGCGAGCGTGCCGACCCCGCCGAACACGTGCCCGAGCACGACGATCGGCGCGCTCTGCGGCCGCTGCACGTAATGCGCGATCTCCGGCCCGATCTCGAACGCGAAGCTGGCGAACGACACATACGGGGTCTGCTGCGCCTGCGCGTACTTCAGCGAGCTCAGCCACGGGTCCTTGAGCAGCGCTACGATCGCGCTGAAGGCCGCGCCCGCGTCGAGGCCGAGGTCTTCGCGCGACAGGTCGACGGTCGCCGCGGTCGTCGGCCCGCCGATCTTCGCGGCCACGGCGGCCGCCTTCTCGGCGTTGCGCGCGGCGATGACGATCGGCAGCTCCGGCTGCAGGCGGCGCAGCGTCCTGGCGACGCGGCTACCGACCACGCCGGAGCCGCCGAGCAACAAAACCGGATTCTTCATGGATGCGGACATACGGATGAACTCCTCTCATTCACTCGCGGGTGACGGTCTCAGGCGCGGCGGATCTGGGTGCCGAACTCCACGAGCCGGCCGAGCAGGTGCTCGGGCTCGATGATCACGTGCGGCAGGTACAGCCCCGGCGGCACCGGCGGCCCGCCCGCGAGGCCGAGGAGGCGCTCGACGCCGACGGCCACGCCGACCGCGGTGATCGGCGCCTGACCCTGGGGATGCACCAGCTCGTGGCGCACCGTGGCGGTGGTGCCGTCGCCGCGGGTGCCGGTGATCTCGAGGATGATCTCGGTGGAGAACGGCTCGCCGCGCCGGCGGGTCGACGACTCGCCGATGGCGACGACGCTGCGGATCGATCTCGCCCCGGTGGCGGTCGCGAGGCCGAGGACGTCGAGCAGCGAGTAGCCCTGCCCGGTCACCTCGCGCCCGTCGACGGCCCTGAACACGCGTGACGCGGCCTCGCCGGTGATCCACTTCCACTGGCCGTCGACCCGCTGCAGCGCGCTCGAGACGGCCTTCGTCTGCCGCTCGAGGTCGACGTAGGCGGCAGGACCGCCGATGTCCTGCTCGTCGAGCACGGCCGCGAGCTCGATCGACTCGACGCTGCGGAACTCGCGGGCCGCCTGCAGCGCCGCCAGCATGGCCGCGCCGGCCAGCCAGGTGCAGTCGAGGAGGATCGGCGCGCGCTGCGGCCGGGCCACGTACAGCCCGACCGCCGGCCCGAGCTCGAACGGGGCCGTCGAGATCTCGAGGTACGGCACGCCCCGCGCCTGCGCGAACGCCAGCGAGTGCATCGTGTCGTCCTTCACGAACATCACCACGGCGCTGTAGGCCCGCCCCTCGGGCTGCCCGAGGTCGGCGCGCGCCAGGTCGACGATGACCGCGTCGGCCTCGCCGAGCGCGTCGGCCACGGCGCGCGCCTTGTCGAGGTCGCGCCCGCCGATCGTGATCGGCAGGTCGGGCTGGAGGCGACGAAGGGTCTGCGCGGCGATCGAGCCGACGACCCCCGATCCGCCGACGATGAGGACAGGTGCTCTCGTACCGGTGGACATGACAAAAAACTCCTCTCGCGCGGCAGCCGGACCGCCGCGGTTCGCTCGTGACGCCTCGCCGGCGCCGTAACTTACTCTTAGTAAGTTACTGATGGTAATATGCCCCGCCAGTGCTACTGTCAAGGACGTCCGCGCAGAAACCCTCGCGCGACCCGCCAGGCCCGAACCCATGACGGAGACCACCACCAAGCGGCTGCCGAAGGCCGAGCGGCGCACCCAGTTGCTCGAGACTGCGCAGCAGATCGTGCGCGAGGAGGGGACCGACGCGCTGACGCTCGGCCACCTCGCCGAGCGCGCCGGCGTCAGCAAGCCGATCGCCTACGGCCACTTCCAGACCCGCTCGGGCCTGCTGGTCGCGCTCGCCCGCGAGCTCGACGACCGCCACATCGAGGCGCTGCACGAGGCCCTGGGGCGCACGCGCCAGCGCCTGCCCGAGGTCGCCCGCGTGATCAGCAGCGCCTACATGCACTGCTACGTCACCGTCGGCCCGGAGTGGCTGGCGATCCTCGCCGCCCTGCAAGGCGACAGCGAGTCCGAAGCGGTCGCGCAGGAGCTGCAGGACCGCTACGTCACGATCTACCGCAACGCCCTCGCCCCGTTCTCCGGGCTGCCGCCGCGCGAGCTGCAGCGCCGCTGCGTCGCCATCATCGGCGCCGCCGAGGCTCTCGGCCGCGAGCTGTTCCGCGGCCGCCTCGACGAGGCCGGCGCCGCCGCGACGCTCGCCTCCTTGATCGTCGCCTGGCTGTCATGACCGGCGGCGAGCGAGGCCACCGAATGGCTACCTGCCCTCGGGGACAGCCTCGGCAACGCGGAGCGCGAAGCCAGGCGGCGCGAGCTGCCGGCGATCCCGCATGATCCCCTGAATGGCCATACCGGGCCGCTCCCATCATTTCCGGCAATCGGCGAGCAGGCGCAGGACTTCGGCCGATTCGGGCGCGAACGGCTCCCCGTGGCCGGCGTAGACGTCGCGGGCCTGGACGAGCAAGCGTCGCACCTCCGGGCCGCACGATGGCGAGAGCGCGAGCGATCCTCGCGCCAGGTCGACCCGCGCGGCGGCGAGGTCGGGGTCGTCTTCGTCGACGTGGCGCTCGAACAGCGCGAGCGCGGCCCGCAGCGCCTCGACCGCGAGCGGCGCCTCGTCGCGCGCGAGGTGGACCCGCCCGAGCGAGCGCTGCGCGGCCGCCAGGTCGAGGGTGGGCTCGCCGGGAATGGCCGACAGCGCGGCCACGGCGGCCTTCGCGGCCGTCAGCGCCTCGTCGCGCTCGCCCAGCGCGAGCAGGGCATCGGCGGTGACGCTGCGGATCTCCGCGGTCGGGGTCGCGTCGACGCCGTCGACCTCCTCGCTGATCGCCAGCGCCTCCCGCAGCCACGGCAACGCCTCGCCCGCGCGCCCGCGCCGGAGCAGGTCGGCGGCCGCCAAATACAGGAACGACGCCAGGAACTGGTGGCCCTCGCCGTAGGTGGCCCTGACCCGCTGCACGGTGCGCTCGTGGAGCACGCGCGCCTCGGCCGGATCGACGGTCGCCGTCGCGAGGTACAGCATCCCGTTGACCCACGTCAGCACGTCGGCGCTGTCGGTCAGGGCCAGCGCGCGGCTGGCTCGCTCCCGCGCGGCCGCGAATCGGCGCAGCTGAATGTCGAGCAGCGAGAGGTGCAGCAGCGGCCAGATGTCGCCCGCGCCGGGCTCGCCGCCGTGGGCGAGCGCGGCCTCGAGCCGGGCCCGCGCGGCCCGCTTGCGGCCGAGCCCCATGAGCGTCTTGGCCTCGTAGATCCCGAGCTGGGCGACCAGCGGATGCGCCGCGCCCAGCGTCTCCTCGGCCTGGGCGGTCGCGGCGGTGTACCAGGCGAGCGCGGTCCGGACGTCGCGGACGTCGTGGGCCAAGAGCCCGAGGTTGATGCGGGTGCGCGCCAGGTCGAGCGGCGTCGGACCCTCGGTCACCGCCAGCGCTTGCTCGTACAACCGCCGCGCGGCGGCGAAGTCGTGCGCGGTGTAGGCCACCGCCCCGCGATTCATGGCCGCGAGCCACTGCAGCGTGCCCTCCCGCGGGAAGCGGGCCGCGAGCGCGGCGGCCCACTCGCCGTCGTCGGCGGCCCGCTCCGGCGTGCCGAAGAAGACTCCGCGGACGAACAGGCGCCGGCTGACCGCCTCCGCGACCACCCGGTCGGCCCGGCCCTCGATCCCCGCCTGCACCGCGCGAGTGAACGCCCGCTCGGCCTGCTCGCCGCGCCGGCGATCGAGCTCGAACTTTCCCAGCGCGAGGCTGGACTCGGCGACGAGCGGCGAGAACCCGAGCGCCTCCGCCCGCGCGAGCACCTCCTCGGCGCCGGCCGCGGCCTCGGCGAAGCGTCCGGCGCCGGCCAGCGCCTCGAGCTCCGCGAGCCTGCCCCGCGCGGCCTCGACCGCCCGCGCGCGCTCGGGCTCGTCCGGCAGCGGCGTCTCGTCGAGCAGCGCCTCGACGTCGCCGCAACCATCGAGCCCCGGCAATTGCAGCGCCGCCTCGACCGCGCGCTCCACCACCGTCGCGTCGGCGTGGGTCAGCAGGTCGGTGAGTGAGGCGAAGCCGGCGCGCCGGCGATCGAGGCAGGTCATGCGCAGGTCGAGCAATTGCGGCGATTGTTCGCCGCGCCGGTGCGCCTCGCAGGCGTCCTTGCGCATCGAGCTCCATGCATCTGCATAGTCTGCGACGATCGGCTGCACGCGACGGGCGGCCTCGGCCGCGTAGCTCGAGCCGGTGGCGACGAACGCCGCCTCCATCTCGGCCCGCCGCGCCTCGTTCCACAGGTCGTGCAGCTCGAACGCGGGCCCGCTGCACGGCGAGGTCGCCGGCCCCTGCGTCGCGCCCCACACCGAGGCGCCGACCGCCGCGCTCAGGCCGAGCGACAGGAGGACCGTCCGCCGCCGCGCCCCCGGTTCGTGCTCGAGCGCGTCGCACATCGCCGCCATCGACGGGTGGCGCTGCGCCGGGTCGCGGGACAGCCCCCGCAGCACCACGCGCAGCACCCACGTCGGCACGTCGGTGCCCGCCGGCGGCGGTCGCACCGCCCCGGCCCGCAGCGCCTGCGTCAGCGCCGCCAGCGAGCGGGCGTCGAACGGCAGCTGGCCGTAGAGCGCCTCGTACAGCGACACCGCGAAGCTGAATTGATCGCTGCGCTCGCTGGCCGGCTCGCCCTCGAGCTGCTCCGGGGCCATGTACGCCGGCGTGCCCATCAGCGCCCCGGTGCGCGTCAACGGGGTCGCCAGCGCCCCGCCGATCGGCTCACCGACCCCGTCGACCGGCGACGCCAGGGCCGCCGCGCGCGCGAGGCCGAAGTCGAGCACCTTGACGCGGCCGTCGTCGACGCCGCCCTCGACGAGCATCGCGTTGTGCGGCTTGAAGTCGCGGTGGATCACCCCGGCCCGGTGCGCCGCCGCCAGGCCGCGACCGGCTTGCACGTACACGCCCAGCGTCGCCCGCCAGCCCGGCCGGCGCTCGGCCCAGCGGTCGAGGCTGACCCCGCGCAGGTACTCCATCACCACGTAGGCCTGACCGCGGTCGCGACCGACCTCGATCACCGACACCACGTTGGCGTGGACCACCCGCGCCATCGCCTGCGCCTCGCGGACCAGCCGCTCCTCCGCGCCGGCCGACAGCGCCGCGCCCAGCAGCTTGATCGCCACCCGCCGGTCGAGCTCCGGGTCGTACGCCGAATACACCATCCCCATGCCACCCTGGCCGATCCGGTCGAGCAACGAGTAGCGACCGATCCGCAGCGGCGCCGCCTCTCGCGGGAACAGCCGCGCAACCAGCAGATCTTCCATCCGCTGCTCGTCGGGCCCGTCGAGGCCGGGGAAGGCCAGCCGCGGGGACGTCGTGTCGGCGAGCTCGCGCGCGATCGTCTCGACGCTTCCGAGCGCCTCCGTGTAATTTCGCGGCATCGTCGCGTCCTCGACCGCGTCAGGTCGAGCAAGCGACGCCTTCAATTCACCCGCTGCATCTTCAGGCCCCGATCTCATCCCGGATCCGGCGGGCCCAGGTCTCGAGGCCCTCGACGGTGCTCTGGCGCAGCGCGGGCACTGTCTGCCTGGCCTGGATCACCTGCTCGAGGCGCAGACGGGCCCGCCGGATCTTCGTCCGCACCGTCGGCTCGGGCATCTCGAGCGCCTCGCCGATCTCGTGGGCGCGCATGCCCTCCCAGTAGTACATCTCGAGGATGATCTGCGCCTCGAGCGGGATCTGCCGCAGCGCTCGCAGCAGCAGCTCGACCTCGCGCGCGTGTCCGAGCAGCGAGGACGGCGTCGGCCGCAGGTCCTCGGCCGTCGCGGTGGTGAAGTCGAGGTGCTCCTGGTCGCGCCGGGCCAGGCGGTAGTGATCGAACAGGACGTTGCGCGCGATCCCGAACAGGAACGCGCGGAACGAAACCTCGCCGCGGATCCGCGCGCGCGCCTCGAGGCAGCCGAGGAAGGTCCGCTGGACCAGGTCGTGCGCCTGCGCGCCGGCCTTGTTGTGGAAGAAGCGGAGGACGAGCTTGTAGTGGCGGCGGAACAGCCGTTCTCCGGCCCCGGAGTCGCCGGCCTGCCAGGCGCGAAGGAGGTCGAGGTCCGCATCCATGGACGGGATTGTAGCCGCCGCGAAAAAGCTCGCCTCACGGTGAATTGAAAATGTCGCCGGCTCTACCTCCGCCACGAAACCTCAGGAGACAGCCGAACATGCTCGCCCGATCCCGCGCTCTTTCGACCCTCGCCGCCCTCGCCCTCACCGTCTCGCCCGCCTGCGACGAGATGGACCCGGAGTCGGAGGCCATCGACGCCTCGCCGCGGCGGGGCGGCACGAACGGCCCCCCGACGAACACCTGGAAGATCGGCACCTCCAGCATCTCGGCCGTCGACACGCTCGGCGCCGAGCTCGACGGCGTCGTACTCGTCGACGTCGAGATCAACAACGGGCCCGGGCTCTACGACTCGATCGACCCCGGCACCCTCACCGTCGACCGCGGCACGTTGCAGGCCGAGATCAACGGCCTCATCTTCACCGGAGCCCAGTTCGAAGGCTCGCGCTGGACCTTCACGCTCGACGGCAGCGTGCTGCAAGCGGAGCTGACCGCGGTGGAGGACGCCGACGCGGCCGGGCTGCACGTCCCCGACCTGAGCCGGCTCGACCCCGAGCGCCTCGTCTACACCTTCGTCTGGCTCGACGGCATCGACCCTGTCCCCACCTGCGAGAACGACGCCGTCGGCGGCGCGCGCACGGTGATCTTCGGCGGCTTCGTCGTCGACCACGAGAGCGGCGACATCACCGCGCGGGCGAATACCCTGTACCTCGGGTGCATCTCGGGTGCTGTCGGCAAGGCCGCGCTGTGGGGCTACGCGCCCGACAGCCCGAGCCGGACGAGCATCCCGCTTCCGGCGTTCGAGACGGCGACGCGAATGGTCCGCGCCGACTACTGCGGCGACGGCGTGTCGCACACGGACATCGGTAACGAGGTCACGATGAAGGACCGCTGGGGGATCAATGACATGTCCTTCCCTGGCTTCTCCACCGAGGCGGTGTGGGAGGCCGGTGGCGCGGCCAAGTGCATCAAGCAGGTCCGCGAGACGGGCGCCGACGTGTCCGAGCCCTTCGAGTGCCCCGATCACGAGATCCCGGTGTGCAGCAGCGACGTGGCCCTGCAGATCCACTGGGACGACCACGCCTACGGCGACTTCTGGTCCAACATTCGCCAAACCGGTGCGCGTCGTCACGCCGAAAATCGTTCCGCGCGGTGACCGGTGCACACGCTCACCCGCGGTTCGCTTCGCATCGACGACACCACGAGCGGCGATGCAGCCTCGTCGCACGGCGGAAGAAGTATTGTTCGAGCATGGAGCCGTCAAGATCACCCCGGCTCGCGTGGTCAGCGGCGGCACCACCGATGCCGTCGCCAACATCACCTCGGTGAAGGCGGCGACGGACACGACCTGCCGCGTTTACGGCGCCTTCATCGTCCTCCTCGGCCTGCTCTTGGCTTTGACCCGTTCGACCGAGGCGATCGTCCTCGGCGTCCTCCATGCCGTCTTCGGCAAGTATACCGAGGTCGTCCTGACCACCGGCGCCGCCGAGCAGAAGGCGTTCCGCGCCCGCGACGAGAAGCTCGCGCTCGAGGTGGCTTCGGCGATCGACCTCGCCATCATGAAGCGCGGCGCCCTGCTCGGCCGATGAAGTCCGCAGCTCAGCGCAGGCGGTCGAGCTCGCCGGTGCAGTCGAGCGTCACGCCGTTTTTGAGCGGCACCGACGTCACCCCCACCGCGTCGCGGTCGACCCCCATCGCCCGGGCGATCGACACCAGCAGGCGGTTGTGCGGCGGGCCTTGCAGCTCGTCGCCGAGCAGCCCGGGCACCGCGTGCGTCTGTCGCCAATAAATATAGCGCCCCGCCTTGTCAAAATATCCGGTGCCGCCGGCGAGGACCACGGGCAGGTGGTGCAGCTGGTGCTCCGGCGTCCCGAGCTCGCTCGCCCACACCACCAGCGTATCGTCGAGCAGCGTCCCGCCGGCGCTCGGGATGTCCTCGAGGACATCCAGCAGCCTGGCCACGTCCTCCGCGTGGTAGCGGCCGAAGTTCGTCATCACCTGGGCCGCGACCGGGTCGGACGACACCGCGTGGGCGAAGTCGTTGTGGATGTCACCCGGCGGCGCGCCGACCTGCTCGTTGCGGAGGCCCCACAGCGCCAGCAAGCCGACGCGGGTGAGATCGCACGACAGCGCCAGCGCGGTCAGCGTCGTGAACAGCTCAGTCCGCTGGTCGTACCACTCGGGTTCTTCCCAGGGCGCGACCTCGCCGGGCGGGGCCGGCACGTCACATGTCTTTTGGGACAGCGCCTCGAGCTGCAGCTCGAGCGCGCGCAGCAGGTCGCGGTGTTGCTCGACCTTGAGGCGGTCGGCGGCGCCGAGGCGGGGCGCGACCGCGGAGAACTGCGCGCGCGCCAGCTCGACCACCTGGCGCTGGCGGGCGCGGATCGCCGCCATGTCCGTCGACGGCGGCGCGCCGCCGGGCCCGTCGGGGAACAGCCGCGTGTACAGCTCGGCCGGCTCGTAGATGTACGGCAGCGTCTTCCCGCTCGCGTCGTACGAATACGGCCAGCTGCCGTGAGACACCTGCAGCGACGCGATCTGGCCCGGCTCGGCGATCGCCGACGCCACGATCTGGTCGATCGACGGCCCCTGCGCGTGCGCCGGCCCGTCCTCGAGCTCCACCGCCTGCGTCCCCGTCAGCGCCGTCGCGTGGCCTTCCTTGTGCTCGTTGAGCGCGGTCGTCAGGCCGACCGCGTTGCCGAGCCCGTCGAGGATCGACAGTCGCGCGCGGTGGCGGTGGAGGGGTTGCAAGACCTCGCTGAACTCCGCTTCGCCGAGCGGCGACAGCGGCACCTCCCAGTCCGCGTCTTCGGGCAGCTCGCCGGGGCGCATGCGCCAGCGCGGGTACACCGCGCCGTGCTCCGTCATCACGATGAGCAGGCGGCGCACCGGCGCCTCCGCCTGGGCTCGCGCGCCGCGCGGCAGCAGCGAGGGCAGGCACAGCGCGCCGAGGCCGAGCCCGAGCCCGCCGCGCAGCCACGTGCGACGCGACGTCGACGTCACCTCGTCTCCTTCGCGCCGAGCAACTTTGCGCGCGCGATCGCGCTCGCGTGTGGGCCGTCCGCGGAGCGCGTGTCGCTCCTGCGGACATGCACATGCATCACTCGCGCGACCATCGCTGTCACCCTACGAGGCGCGTCGCGGCGGGTCAAGGCGCGCGGCGCTCACCGCGGGAGAGCGTTGACACGTTCGCGCGGGCTTCTCTAAATTGTCTGGCAGTGTCGGTCACGATCGAGGGCGAGCGCGTCGATCAACTCCTGCGCATCATCGTGGCGGCGGCGACGGGCGACTACGAGTTGCGGGTCCCTCTGGTCGAGGAGGACGACGACGAGTTCCTCGAGGTCGAGCTCGGGGTCAACTACTTGCTGGAGGAGCTGGCGCTCGGCAAGGCCAAGAGCGACAGCCAGCGCCAGCAGCTCGAGGCGCGCGCCGAGGAGCTCGCGCACCAGCAGAGCGAGCTGGTGCAGGCGCTGTCGACCCCCGTGATCGCCGTGTGGCCCGGCGTCCTCGCGCTGCCGCTGGTCGGCCGCGTCGACGACGAGCGGGCCGCGCAGATCACCGCCGTCTTGCTCGAGCGGGTCGCCGCCGAGCGGGCCACCCACGTCATCATCGACCTGACCGGCGTCGGCACGATCGCCGGCACCACCATGCCCGCGCTGCTCCGCATGGTCCGCGCGATCGGCCTGCTCGGCGCCGGCTGTCTGCTCACCGGCATCAGCCCCGCGGTCGCGCAGCAGATCGTCGCGCTCGGGGCCGAGGGCGGCGCCCCCGTGCGCGCCTTGGCCCAGCTCAGCGACGCGCTCGCGCACGTCCTGGCCCAGAAAGGCGCGCTCCGGGGCTGACCATGCCGTTCCGCTACGAGGAGCTCGTGACCCCCAGGGGCCGGCCGTACGTGCGGGTCCACGTGTCGGGCGACATCAGCCTCGGCGACGCCGAGGAGTACGTGACCCGGTTCCTCGGGCCGTATCGCGGCCGGCACGTCCTGTCGGTGGTCGCCAGCGGCACCGAGTACTCGGCCAAGGCGCGCAAGCACCTGCTGTCGATGAGCGACGCCGGCCCGCACGCGACGGTGACGACCAGCGCGCTGGTGCGGGCGGCGATCAACCTGATGACGCGGTTCGCGAACACCGGCAAGTACCGCGTGTTCGCCGACGAATTCGAGGCGATGGCCTGGCTCGACGACCAGGAGGCGTGAGGTGTCGCTGACGGTCTCGCAGGCGCGGATCCAGGAGCTCTTGAACGTGCTCGTCGCCGCCGGCAGCGGCGACTACGACGTGCGGGTCCGGCTCGAGGAGAACGACGACGCCCTGCTCGACGTCGAGATCGGCATCAACTACCTGCTCGACGATCTGGTCGACCGCCGCGACCAGAACGAGGCCCAGGAGGAGGAGCTGCTGACGCGCGCGCGGCTGCTGGCGCGCCAGCAGGAGGAGCTGGTGCAGGCGCTGTCGACCCCGGTGATCGCCGTGTGGCCGGGCGTGCTGGCGCTGCCGCTGGTCGGCCGCATCGACGACGCGCGGGCCGCCACCATCACCGCCGTGCTGCTGGAGCGCGTCGCCGCCGAGCGGGCCAGCCACGTCATCCTCGACCTCACCGGCGTCGCCGCGATCGCCGGCGCCACCATGCCGGCGCTGCTCCGCATGGTCCGCGCGATCGGCCTGCTCGGCGCGCAGTGCCTGCTCACCGGCATCCGCGCCGAGGTCGCGCCGCAGATCGTCGCGCTCGGCGGCGCCGACATTCACGTCCGCGCGCTCGCGCAACTGTCCGACGCGCTGGCCCTGGTGCTCGCCGAGAAGGGCCAGCTCGACCTGCCTTCCACGTAGGAGCCACCGCGCATGCCGTTTTTCTACGAAGAGGCCACGACCCCGCAAAACAGGCCGCTGCTGCGGATCCTCGCCCGCGACGAAGTCACGCTCGCCGACGCCGAGGGGCTCGGCGCGCGCATCGAGGTCGGCGCGCCCAACCATCGCTGGCGGATCCTCTCGATCGTCGAGAAGGGCACCGAGTACTCGGCGGGGGCGCGCAAGTACTTCCCGAGCCTGCAGCCCAAGTACGGCGCGATCGCCGTCGTCGTCACCAGCCCGATCGTCCGCGCCGCGATCAACATGATGATGCGGCTGACCGGCCAGGCGCCGAACCTGCGCCTGTTCACGACCGAGGCCGAGGGGCTGGCCTGGCTGGACGAGCTCGAGATCTGAGCGCCCGAATTCGGCCGCGGAGGCGGCCTTCCGGCGAAAACGCGCGGGTCCGTCGCGCCGTGGTATAAGGTGCGCCGCGCGGCCCTGTGAAGCTCATCATCCAGATCCCCTGCCTCAACGAGCGGGAGCACCTGCCGGCGACCTTCGCCGACCTCCCGCGCGCGCTGCCGGGGGTCGACAGCATCGAGGTGCTGGTCATCGACGACGGCAGCACCGACGACACCGCCGCGGTGGCCGAGCAGATCGGCGTGCATCACGTGCTGCGCTTCCCGGGTCACCGCGGGCTCGCCGCCGCGTTCCAGGCCGGCGTCGACGCCTGCCTCGCGCTCGGCGCCGACATCATCGTCAACACCGACGCCGACAACCAGTACCCCGGCGCCGACATCGCTCGGCTGTGCGCGCCGATCCTCGCCGGACGCGCCGACCTGGTGGTGGGCGACCGTCAGACCGACACGATCGAGCACTTCGGCCCGCTCAAGCGGCTGCTGCAGCGCTGGGGCTCGCGGGTGGTCCGGCGGGCCTCGGGCACCACGGTGCGCGACTCGACGAGCGGCTTTCGGGCCATGAACCGCCGGGCCGCCGCCGCGCTGTTCGTGCACAACCGCTTCACCTACACCCTCGAGTCGATCATCCAGGCCGGGGCGGCCGGGCTGACGATCGTCGACGTCCCGATCACCACCAACCCGGAGACCCGGCGCTCGCGCCTGTTCCGCTCGATGGGCAGCTACGTCCGCCGCAACGGCGCCGTCATCGTCCGCTCCTACGGCATGTACTGGCCCGTCCAGACCTTCGGCGTGATCGCCCTGCTGCTGCTCGCCTTCGGCCTCGCCCTCGGCGGCCGCTTCACTTATTACTACCTGTCCCGTTGGCCAGAAGAGAGCGGCCACACCGAGTCGCTGCTGGTCGGCGTCGGCGCGGTGGTGCTGGCCTTTCTGGTCGCGCTGATGGCCTTCCTCGGCGACCTCAGCGCGGCCAACCGGCGGCTGACCGAGCAGGTGCTGGCGCAGGTGCGCGGCCTGTCGGCGGCGCTCGCCGCCCAGCAGGCCGCGCCGACGATCGCCGGCCACCGCCGCACCGCCGCCGCGCCGTGGCGGCCGGAGGAGCGGGCATGAAGGTCGACGTCGGCAACGTCGTCGGCAACGCCGAGGCGAAGTACGACCACCCGAACCCGATCGCTCGCCGCCTGGTCGCCGGCTTCAAGCGGGCCGTCGGCGACCTGTACCTGCGAACATGTCCCGAGAGCGTGCTCGAGGTCGGCTGCGGCGAGGGCCTCCTGGCCGACAGCCTGATCCGCCTGCGCCGCCCGGCCCGCTTCGAGGCCTGCGACGTCGACCTCTCGCGGCTCGCGCCCGACCTTCACCCCGACCTGACCTTTCAGACAGCCTCGATCTACCAGCTCCCGCACGCCGACCGCAGCGTCGACCTCGTGCTCGCCTGCGAGGTCCTGGAGCACCTCGAGGACCCCGCCGCCGGCCTGCGCGAGCTGGCCCGCGTCGCCCGCCGCGCCGTGCTGATCAGCACCCCGTGGGAGCCCGTGTGGCGCCTCCTCAACCTCGCCCGCGGCCGCTACGTGCGCACGCTCGGCAACACCCCCGGGCACATCCAGCACTTCTCGCGGCGGGCTTTGCTGCGCCTGGCCGAGACCCGCCTGCGCGTGGTCGAGGTGCGCCGGCCCCTGCCCTGGACGGTGATCCTCGGTGAGCCGCGCTGAGCATGGACGGCGCGGCCCGGCGAGCCGAGCCGAGCCACGACCCGCGCGCACGATCGACCTGACCTCGAGGACAGGAGCGGCCGCTCCGCCGCCGGACCCAGCCGCCGCCGAGGGGTCGCCATGACCGCCGCGCGCCCGCGCAGCCCGCTGGTGCGCCTGGCCGTTCGGACATGGCCCTTCGCGTTGGTCACCGCCCTCGGCCTGTGGCTGCTGTGGCCGGTGCCCGCGGGCGTGATGCCGCTGTCGGCCGACCACACCGTCCACCTCGCGCGCGCCTGGCTCTACGGCCAGCAACTGGCGAGCGGCCACCTGGTCGGCTGGAGCCCGTTCTGGTTCTTCGGCTTCCCGCTCGGCGAGCTCTATCCGCCGCTCGGCGACCTGCTGGTCCTCGCCGTCCGCGTGCTCACGCTCGGCCTGCTCGACTGGGCCCAGGCCTACGCGCTGGCGTTCACCCTCGTGTTCCTGCTGCAGGGCTGGGCGCTGCTGCGCTGCGGCCGGGCCCTCGGCCTCGGCCCGCTCGCCGGGGTGGTCGCGGCCGCGCTGGCCCTGCTCGACGCCGGCGCCTACCGCGAGGGCGGGTGGATCTACACCGTCACCTATGGCGTGTGGCCGCAGGCGCTGTCGACCAGCCTCGCCTACTGGGCCCTCGCCGAGCTGGCGCTGGCCGCACGTGTCCGCGAGGGCATGTCCCCGGGGACACATCATCGTCACCTCGCCCTCGCCGCCCTGGCCGCCGCCGCCGCGCTGCTGGCCCACCCGATGAGCCTGCCGATGCTGGCGCTGGCCGCCCCGCTGTGGCTGATCACCGTCGGTCTGCGCGGCGCCGGGCCGGGGGCTGCGTCCGCCAACCCGGCCGCCGGCTCGACCGCGCCGCGGGCCCCCGGCAACTCCGCCGCTCCTGCCCCGGTCACCGGCCAGGCGGCACCGCGGGTCGCCCCCCCGGCCGCCGGCACGGCTCAACCTGTCTCCGGGGACACCTCCGCGCCCCTCGGTGCCGACGACGCCGGTCCGTCGGTTCCTCCTGGCGCGGCCGCCGACGCCGAACAACCTGTCCTCCTGGACACCCCGCGAGCCGCCACACCGCTCGGCCTGCCGGCCGCAGCGGTCGCCTCCGCGTCCGCGACCGCCGGCGCCTCACAACCTGTCCCCGCGGACATCCCTCCGCCCGCCCTCTCACCTGTCCCCGCGGACACCTCCCCCGCCCTCACGGGCGCCGGCGGCTCTGCCCGCGCGGAGCTCCCGCCGCCCTGCCCCCTCGCTCGCCGCGAGCGGCTCGCTGGCGCCGCGCTCGACCTCGCGCTCGCGCTCGCCCTCGGCCTCGGCCTCGCGGCCTGGTGGCTGTGGCCGATGACCGCCCACCGCGGCTACATGGCGAGCTACGGCTGGCTGTACGCGCCGCTCGACGCCATGCTGCGCATGCTGCAGGCGGGCCAGTGGACCCAGCTCATGGCGCCCGCGGCCGGCTTCACCGCCCTGCTCGGGCTCCTCTTCGCCGCGGTCCGCGGCTCCGGCTTCCTCCGCTTCCTCGCCCTGCTCGCGCTGGTCCACTGGCTGCTCGCCAGCACCGACGTGTTCTGGACCCTGCGCCTCGACCGCCTCAGCGGCGGCTTCTCGCACATCCAGTACCAGCGCTTCCTGACGGCCGCCAAGCCGGGCCTGTTCCTGCTGGCCGGCGCCGTCGTCGGCGGCCTGGCCGTCCTGACCCTCAGGACATGGTCCAAGCGACCTGCTGCAAAGGCCATGGCCCTCGTGACAGCCGCGAGCGCCGCCGCCCTGCTCGTCTGGCTCGCCCGCGACGCGACGAACCTCGCCCGGCGCCACGGCGTCGGCCTCGTCCAGGTCGAGCGCGTACCCGGCGACCCGGCCTTCGCCGCGGCCTACGAGCAGTTCCTGCAGTGGGCCGCCGGCGCCCGCCACGGCCGGCCCGCGGACTGGCGGATCGCGGTCCGCACCGACCGCAACGCCCACTGGTTCATGGACAGCCCGGTCTACACCGGCACGCCGATCTACAAGATCGGCTTCACCCCCGGCGACAACTTCGTCCACAAGCCCGAGTCCGGGTCCGCCCGCGTCCTCGACCTCGCCCAGGCCCGCTACCTCCTCACCCAGGGTGGCAGCGGCAGCGCGCAGGTGGCCAGCTTCGGCCCGCTCCGCGTGTTCGAGCGGCCGAACGCCGCCGGCATCGCCCGCATCGACGGCCCGGGCGAGCTGCTCGTCGAGGCCGCCGACCTGCAGGCCGGCCGCGTCCGCGTCCGCGTCGCCGGCACGGCGCCCGACTCGCGCCTGGTGTTCCACGTCGCCGGCTATCCGCGCTGGGACCTGTCCTTCCGGGCAGGTGATGGCGCGCCCGCCGAGACCGTGCCGTGGATCGAGGTCCCCGTGGTCGGCGACGGCCCGAGCGCCACGCCGGAGCAGCGCCTGCGCGGCGAGCTGCGCGGCGGCAAGGCGCTCGGCGACGACGGCAGCGAGCCGACGCTGATCGCCGCGCCCGCGCGCGACGGCGTGTTCGAGCTCCGCTACGCCCGCTGGCGCTGGTTCGACGCCGCCGGCCTGCTGGCCAGCCTCGCCGCCCTGCTCGCGTGTGTCTCTTTGGTCAGGTCGCCGCGCCTCGTCGACCGCCTGCGCCCGCTGGCCCGCCGCCTCGCCCACCCGGTCGTGCTCGTCGCCGTCGCCGCCGCCGCCGTCCTGTTCGCCGGCCTGCGCTGGCGCGCCGCCGCCGAGCGCGAGCGCCCGCTGGCCAGCGCCCGCCTCGCCGACGGCCGCGCCGCCGGCACGCACGCGCGCAGCGGTCCGCTCAAGACCGACATGCTGATCTTCCCGGCCGTCCTCGCCGACCCGCGCCGCCCCTCGGAGGTCATCCTTGAAGATGTCGCCCCGGGCCCCGCGCTCGACGCCTGGTTCGCGCTCGACGACGACGACGCGAAGCAGCGCCGCCGCGGCTCCTACCGCGTCCAGATCGACGCACGGGCCCCCGGCAGCGCCGCCTGGACGCCGCTCGCCGACTTCACGGCCGCCCACCGCCCCGACCGCCAGCGCCCGCGAATTCCTGTCCCCGAGGACATGCAGCGCGCCGCCGACCTCGCCGTCCGGATCACCCCGTCCGGCGAAGCCCCGCCGAGGTTCGGCTTCGACATCGCCCTCACCGAACCCTGAGAAGGTGTCGCGTCGAGCACGGCCCCCGGTCGAGCAAAAGTATGAGGGCCAGCAAGCGAGTCGAGGCCACGAGCGCGAGGTCAGCAATGCAGTAGCCTCGAGCGACGCGCGCGGCGGGCTGAGAACGAGCAAGCCGGTAGCCTCCACGCCGCGGGGCCCCTGCGCGCCCGTCGCTCCGCTCGGCCTCGCGCACCCCGCCGACTTCCGCTAAGCTGCGATCATGCGGCCCGTCGCCCACGGCGCCACGCTCGCCGACCTGCTCGCCGTCGCCGACGAGAAGCCCTATTACGAGCTGCTCGACGGCGAGCTGGTTCGCAAGTTCGCCCCTCTCTTCCGCCATGGACGGCTGCAGCCTCGTCTCGCCGGGCGACTCATCGACCACTTCGGAGACGACGCCGCCGAAGGCGAGCCCGGCGGCTGGTGGATCGGCACCGAAGTCCACGTCGAGCTCGCGCCCGACGTCGTCGTCCCCGACATCGTCGGCTGGCGCATCGATCACGTCCCCGAGCCCCCGGAGGGCTTCCCGGTGAAGATCCGTCCGGACTGGATCTGCGAGATCGTCTCGCCCTCGAACCCGTCGCGCGACACGGTCCGCAAGCTCCGGCTCTACCACCGCGCCGGCGTCCCCCACTACTGGATCGCCGACCCCGACCAGCAGACCCTCACCGTGCTCCGCTGGCAGCCCGAGGGCTACCTCGTGGTGCTCACCGCTCAGCCGCCCGAGCAGGTCCGCCCCGAGCCGTTCGACGCCGTGGAGTACACCGTCGCCGCGCTGCTCGGGGTCGGCAAGTGACGCACCGCGGCGAATGAGCGGAGAGCCGCTCGGGCTCCATCACCACCTGCCCTTTCGAACATGTTTGTATAGCCATACGAATCACCGTCGTCACCGCCGAGCGCGCGACGACGGCAGGCCCGTCTCGGCGAGCCCCTGTTCCAACCCTCGCTCCGGCCGGGGCCCTGCGCGCCTGCGTTCGCCCGCCCCGTTGTCGCGCTCCGCGACCTCACGCCCCGACCGCGTGATCGGGGCCACAGCCTCCCGCCTGGCCTGAAGGACAGGTCCTTCTCGTCCTCCTCCAGAACCTGCTGCCGGCCCCGACCGCCTGGCTCCTGCGAACTGGAGCGCCGCGGTCCCCCGCGCGTCTCGCAGGGGTGACCGCCGGGTGCTCGCCCGTATGGCCGCCTCGAGCTGCCGCTGCGCCGCGCGTGAGAGCGGGCGTGCGCGATCGTGCCGGGCCCGGCCGCGGGCCGGCCGGCCGCGTCCCTGCGAGGCGGGCTGGCCTCGCGTGCAGCGGGTGATAGCCTTCTCGGGCCGCGAGGTCGGCCTTTGCGTCGCGCCGCGGTTTACGCGACCATCTCCAAGCGTCCTCGCCGGAGGTTCCGTGCGCCGAACCGTCGTCCTCACCGCCCTCGTCGCCCTCGCCATGCCGGTCCAGGCCGCCCGGGCCGACGACGACGATCGCCCCTTCCGCCGCGGCACCATCTTGCCGAGCTTCTCCCTCGGCGGCTCCTTCTCGCGCAACTACGGCGGCTCCTTGCTCGTCGGCGCCGGCGCCAGCTACTTCGTCGCCGGTGGTTTCGCCGTCGGCCTGCACCTGCGCAACGTCACCACCTTTTACTCGCAGTATTTCAAGGAGCAGGTCGGCCCCGACATCTTCGCCAAGATCCCCACCAACGAGTTCAGCCTCACGCCCAGCCTCTTGTGGGTCATCTACCGCGGCGAGCGGGCCGCCCCGTACCTCTCCTTCGGCGTCGGTCCCGTGTTCCTCAACAAGCAGCGCGGCGTGCTGGGCCAGTGGACCGTCGGCCCGGGCGTCATGATCCGCGCCGGCGGCTCGCTGTGGCTCGACCTCGGCCTCGGCCTCGGCATGCGCTTCACCAAGGACCGCTGCCAGGACGCCTACAACTACCTCGACCCGATCACCGACTACGCCTGCAGCTTCACCTGGGGCTTCCGCGCCGGCCTCGTGTTCGGCCTCGGCGGCCGCCGCCAGGCCCAGCCGTCGCAGCCCTCGCCGCCGGCGCAGTACAACCCGCCGCCCGCCTCGTCCTATCCGGCGCCGGCGCAACCTGGCCCGAACGCCAGCCCCCCGCCGGCCCCCGCCGCGCCGGTCCAGGCCCCGCCCGAGACCCCGCCGCAGCCCGCCACGCCCCCGCCGACGCCCGTCGAGACCCCCACGCCCGAAAATTCGCCCCCGGCCGCGCCGCCGCCCGCCACCACGCCGACCGAGACCTCCCCCGTCCCGCCCCCGGGCGAGAACCTGCCGGTCCCGCCCCCCGCCTGAGCCCGAGCGGCGGCACGCGTCCGGCTCGCGCCTCTGCGCTCGCCGGCCCGCGCGCCTGCGCTCCCCCTCCACCATCGGCTCGAACCTGCGAGCCACGACGCCCCCGCCCTCTCGCGCCGCGCCCGCGATTCGCCGATCCTGGCGGCGTTGATCCGCCCCCACGTGCCCCGCGTAACGTCGCCCGTGCCCGCTCGCCTCGCCGTCGCGCTCGCCGTCAGCCTCCTGTCCTTCGGGACATCTTGCGACAAGAAGCCCGCCGCCCCGCCGACCGCCGGGCCGGCCGCCCACGCCGAGACCGCCTGGCGCGGCTGGGAGCCGGCCTCCTTCGCCGCCGCCCGGGCCGAGCAAAAGATCATCCTCGTCGACGTGATCGCCAGCTGGTGTCACTGGTGTCACGTCATGGACGAGGAGACCTACGCCGACCCCGAGGTCGCCGCGCTGCTGGCCGAGCACTTCGTCGCCATCCGCGTCGACAGCGACGCCCGCCCCGACGTCGCCGAGCGCTACGCCGACTGGGGCTGGCCCGCGACCGCGATCCTCACCAGCGACGCCCGCCCCGTGCTCGAGCTGCGCGGCTATCAGGACCCGCGCGAGTTCGCCGCCCTGCTGCGCCGGCTGGTCGCCGATCAGAAGGCCGGCAAGCTGACCGGTCGCGTCTCGCTGCCCGCCCCTCCGCCGCGCGGCGGCGACCTCGTCGACCTGCGGAAGATCGCCAGCGACCAGCTCGACCGCACCTGGGACGACGCCCAGGCCGGCTGGGGTCGCAAGCAGAAGTACCCGCTGGCCGCCAACAACGAGTACAGCCTGCTGCGCGCCTACCTGTACCAAGAGACAGCCTGGCAGGAGCGCGGGCTCCTCGTCCTCGACCGCCAGTTGAACCTCATCGACCCCGTGTGGGGCGGCATGTACCAGTACAGCGTCCACGGCGTGTGGACCGACCCGCACTTCGAGAAGATCGCCCCGATCCAGGCCGGCGCGCTCGAGAGCTACGCCCTCGCCTACCGCCGCACCCGCGACCCCAAGTGGCGGGCCGCCGCCGGCGACATCGCCCGCTATCTTTTACAATTCTGGCGCGACCCCGACGGCGGCTTCTACACCAGCCAGGACGCCGACCTGCGCCATCCGACAGGTCGCAAAGAACCTGTCCTCGGGGACGAGTACTACGCCAGGGACGACGCCGCCCGCCGGGCTCTCGGCATCCCCGTCATCGACACCCACGTCTACGCCGACCGCAACGGCGCGATCATCCGCGGCCTCCTCTCGCTCGACGCCGTCGCCCCCGACGAGGCCGTGCGGGCCGCCGCGCTGCAGGCCGGCGAGCGGCTGGTCCGGACCCACCGCGACGACCGCGGCGGCTTCCGCCACGCCGCCGACGACCGCGGCCTGCTGCACCTCGGCGACCAGGTCGAGGTCGGCCGCGGCCTGCTCGCGCTCTGGCGCAGCACCGGCGACCCGAAGTGGCAGCAGCTCGCGCGTGGCGTCGCCGACTTCGCCCTGCGCGAGCTCGCCGACCCGGCCGGAGGTTTTTACGCCCACACCGTCGACCCCGCGGCCACCGGCGCCTTCGCCGAGCGGCGCAAGCCGTTCGACGACAACGCGCGGATGGCCCGCTTCCTCCTCGAGCTGCACCGCGGCCTCGACCACGACGCCGACGACCTCCCCTACGCCAGGGCCGCGGAGCTGGCGATCCGGGCGATCTCCCAGCCCGAGGCCGTGAAGGCGCAGATGCGCCAGGTCGGCGACTACCTGCTCGCGCTCGCCGAGCTCACCGCCACCCCGATCGACATCACCGTGGTCGGCCGCCCCGACGACCCGGCCGCGCAGGCGCTCCTGCGAGCCGCCCTCGCCTACGACGAGCCGCGCGCAACATCAGCCTCAGCGCCCCCGGCACCCGTTACCCCGACCTGAAAAAGCCGGCCGCCTACCTCTGCACCGACACCGCCTGCTCGACCCCGATCACCGAGCCCGACCGATTCGATAAGAGCGCCGAAGCCTTCCTGCGCGGCATCGCCCGTCCCTGAGCCGCGGCCGCCTCGCCGATTGCGGCTGCCCCCCTCGAGTTCCCCGCCCGGCAACGCTCGCTCCTGAACGCGCGACCGCAATGCCGAATGCGGCAACTTCTCCGGCTCGGCATCACGGCGGCGCTCGCCTGAACCCGCGGCCGCCTTGCCGCTCGCGGCCACGTCTCCGGCACGGCGCTCGCCCTCTCATCCTCACCCCGATGCGGAAGTCGGCAGATCTAGGTCACAAGCCCCGGCTCCTCTCGCACCTCTTGGACCCAGGTACAGTCCTGGGCGATGTTGCGCACTCATCCGCCCACGATCGCCATCTTTTTGCTGATCGCAGCCTGCGGGGATCCCGGTGACCCGGTGACCTCCGCGAGCGAGGTCAGCAGCACCGCCGAACCCACGGGCACGACTGGAGCCAACGAACCGACGACGGAGCCCACCACCTCGGCGGGCAGCGAGTCCGCCACCGGCGACCCGACCGCGGGCGCCACCTCGACCGCGGGCACCCCCTCGACCTCGGGCTCCCTCGACACCACGGGCGCGGATTCCGAGACCACCGGCACCACCGGCGACGAGCCCTCGCCGTGGGACGGCGAGCCCTTGCCGCTCGAGCCGCCGGGAAGTTGGTCCTGGGTTCCCTTCCCCGACTCGATGTGCCGCGACGGTTCGACCACCGGCATCGGCGTGCGCTACGGGGTCGGCGACGACCTCGTCATCTACTTCGAGGGCGGCGGCGCCTGCTTCAACTCCGACACCTGCGCCCTCAACGAGCTGTGGAAAAATTTCGGCGAGTTCAAGTTCGACGCGTGGGCGCTGGGCATCGGAAAGGCCGGCATCTTCGACGACGACCCGCAGAACCCGGTGCGCGACTGGAGCTTCATCTACGTCCCCTACTGCACCGGTGACGTCCACGCCGGCGCTCGCGAGGACGTCGGCATCGACGGCGTGCTCGGGGCCCAGCAGTTCGTCGGCTACCGCAACGTCGCCGCCTACCTCGAGCGGATCGTCCCGACCTTCGCCGACGCCGGCCACGTGCTCGTCACCGGCAGCAGCGCCGGCGGCTTCGGGGCCGCGCTCAACTACGACCGGATCGCCGGCGCCTTCCCGGACAGCGCCGTCACCCTGCTCGACGACTCCGGCCCGCCGATGTCCGACCAGTACATGCCGGTGTGTCTGCAGCAGCTCTGGCGCGACCTTTTCAACTTCGACGCCACCTTGCCGGCCGACTGCGCCGACTGCTTCGGCGACGAGGGCGGAGGGATCTCCAACCTCGCCACCTACCTCGGCGAGAAGTGGAGCGACCAGCGCCTCGCCCTGTTCTCGAGCGAGCGCGACGGCGTCATCCGCACCTTCTTCGGCTACGGCCTCGAGGACTGCGGCGGCGGCAGCTACACCGGCGAGGCCTTCGAGGCCGGCCTCTACGAGCTGCGCGACGAGATCCTCGGCGAGGGCCCCGTGTGGGGCAGCTACTTCGTCCCCGGCACCGCCCACACGATCCTCTCCAGCCCCGATTTCTATGCGACGGAGGTCGCCGGTGTGCCGCTGACCACGTGGCTCGCGTCGCTCCTGGCCGGCGACGCGGGCCACGTCAGCCCATGAGACGTGACTGCCCGGCGGCGCGGACCCTCCGCGCCGCGTTCACGAATGCACATACTCTCGGCCGCGTTCGCGGCGGCACAATGTGCATTCGCAAGCCAATGCCCAGAGTTGGACTCGAACCAACCCCTCTCCGTCTTCAGCGGAGTGCTTCCACCCGGTTAGCTTTCTGGGCGCTGATACGCACCGCTGCGACGGCCTGCACGGCTCGCGGCCGCCGGCAGGCGGGAACGAGCCGGGGACAGGCCGGAGCGCACGCCAGGGCGGCTCCGGGGCCCGGATCCGACCTGGCTACATAAACAGCGCCGGGAGCAGGGACAGCGCCATCGCCACCTGGCGCGCGGCGCGGGGCCGCGGGCGGGGGTCGAGCTGTCGGGTCGCCTGCATGGTGAAAAGAGGTATAGAACGACTCGCCGCGATTGTCAACAGTACGCGACGCACGAATCGCGCCCGCCGGCCCGCGCGGACGCGCCCCGTGTTCAAGCATCGTCGGCCGCGTCCTCCATCGCATTGCGATAGAGGCCCAGGCGCTTCAGCGCCTTGACGAACCCGCTGCGGTCCATGCCCGCGAGCTCGGCCGCGCGGTTGATCCACCCGCGCCGGGTCCCGACCCGCTGCATCAGCGCCTTGAAGTACTCGCGCTGGAACCCGACCTGCGCCTCGTCCCAGCGCAGCGACAGCAGCGGCGAGGCGTCGAGGCGGTCGCGCCGGGCCGCCTCGCTCGGGCCGAGGTGGAGGTCGCGCACGTCGATCGTCGGCCCCGGCGTCAGCTGGGCCGCGCACTCGATCACCAGCTTGAGCTGGCGGACGTTGCCCGGCCACTGCGCCGCGCGCAGGGCGTCGCGCGCCGCGGCCGTCAATTGCTTCGGCGGCACCCCGAGCGACTGGCCCATCGCCCGCAGGAACCGGTCCGCCAGCAGCACCACGTCGTCGCCGCGTTCGCGCAGGCTCGGCAGCGCGATGTGCTTGCCGTACACGCGGAAGTAGAGGTCGCTGCGGAACCGGCCGTCGCTGACCATCTGCTGCAGGTCGCGGTTGGTCGCGCAGATCACCCGCACGTCGACCTTGCGCACCTTGTTGCGCTCGTTGAAGCGCGTCACCTCGCCGCGCTCGAGCACCCGCAGCAGCTTCGGCTGCAGGTCGAGCGGCAGCTCGCCGAGCTCGTCGAGGAACAGCGTGCCGCGGTGCGCCTGCTCGAACACCCCCGGCTGCTCCGGCGCCGCGTGGGTGAACGCCCCGCGGCCGTAGCCGAGCACGATCGCCTCCGCCAGCTCGCGCGGCACCGTGCTGCAGTCGAGCACCACGAACGGCTGCTGCGCCCGCTCCGAACGGTCGTGCAGCCCGCGGGCGACCAGCTCCTTGCCGGTGCCCGTCTCCCCGGTGATCAGCACCCGCAGCGCGCTCGACGGCATCGCCGCCACGCGCTCGAGCTCGTCGAACAGCTCGCGCATCTCCGGGCACCAGCCGTACAGCTCGCCGAAGTGGTCCTTCGCCGACAGCGGCACCACCACCCGCTCGGCGGCCGTCAGCTGCAGCTCCGTCTCACCGACGCGGAACACCGTGTCGAGCTCGATGATCGCCTCGCGGACGCGCACCTCGTGGACGTACACCCCGTTGGTGCTGCCGAGGTCGCGCAGCACCGCCCCGGCCGGCTCGAAGTGCAGCGAGAAGTGGACCCCGCTGATCTGGTCGTCGTCGCGCAGGACCACGTCGCAGGTCTCGCTGCGGCCGCCGCGGATCGGCTGCCCCCGGCTGATCGGGACCTGCACCACCCGGCCCGCGGCCGGCCCGCGGACCACCTTGAGGCTGATGCGGCCCAGGCGCTCGTAGCCGCCGCCGCCGCGGGCGACCGCACGAGTCGGGGTGTCGTCCTCCTCCATTTTCGCACCGATCGCACGGCCCGCCGCGAGCTGTCAAACACCCCGCCTTGCGCGCCCTGCAGTCCGCAAAGCGGCCTGAAGTCCCCGGAACCCGGGCCCCACGCCGCCGGCAACCCGTTGATTTTCAATGAGATGAGTCCGCGGCGCATCGATTGCTCCCTGGGATGGGCGCGAGGAACCGATGCTCCACTTCTACGCCGAGGACGCCGCCGACGACGCCTCTCCGACCCTCTTCTTCTCCCCCGTCTCCGCGCCCGTGGCCGGCCCCGAGTCGCCGGTCGACGAGCGTGACGCCGACGACCTCGCGGCCGAGGAGCGGCGCGGTCAGGTCGCCCTCGGCAACCGCGACCTCGTCGCCGCCGAGCAGCACTTCCGCCGCGCCCTGCAGCTGCGCCAGCGCTGCGGCGGCGTGGCCCGCCTCGGCCTGCCGCAGGCCTTCGGGCGGCTCGGCGTGGTCGCCGTCTACCGCGGCGATCTCGACCACGCCAAGGCCCTGTTCGAGCTCGGCCTCGAGCTCGCGCGCGCGCTGCGGCCGAGCCTCGGCGTCGAGGACGCGACCCTGCTGCACAACCTCGGCTTCATCGCCCGCCGCCGCGGTCAGCTGCAGGAGGCGGAGAGCTGCTTCGTCGGCGCCCTGGCGATCAAGGTCCGCGTCCTCGGCTGGGCCCACGCCAGCGTCGCCACCACCCTCACCAGCCACGGCTCGGTGCTGCTGCGGCAGCGGCGGGCCGCCGAGGCGCTGGCCCACCTCGAGCGGGCGCTGCTGATCTTCGAGCGCTGCAGCGGCGAGGCCGGGCCCGGGCTCGCGCTGGTGCTGATGGCCCGCGGCGAGGCCCACCTCCTGCTCGGCCAGCGCGACGCCGCCGAGCGCAGCTTCGTCGACGCCCTCGCCGTCGTCGCCTCGATGCCCGCCCCGGCCGCCCTGCTCGTGCGCGGCCACTTCCTCCTCGCCCGCGCCCGCTGGCCGCGCGATCCCGCGGCCGCCCGCGCCAGCGCCCTCGAGGCCCGCCGGCGCGCCCTCGACGACCGCCGCGGCCACCCGGCCCGCGTCCGCGTCATCGACGAGTGGCTGGCCGCTCACCCCGCCCCGGCCTCCTGACATGTCTTTTCATTCATGTTGAGAAGGCCATCCTGGCTCCACCTCCCCGCCCTCGCCTGTCCCGAACGCCTGCCGACCGCTCCCCCCACCGCAACCTGTCCTTTCTTTCCTGTCCCGAACGCCTGCTGACGGCTCCACCCCCGCCTGGCTTGTCCTTCTTTCCTGCGCAGGACAGCTCGCTGGCCGCGCCATGACCTGTCCCTTCATTCCTGTCCCGAAGGAGTTTTCCATGTTCCGCCCGATCGCCCCCGCCTCTTCGCTGCTGCTCCTCGTCGCCGCCTGCAGCCTGCCGCCGCCGCCCGCCGCCGGCGGAGGCGACACCGCGGGCACCGCCGACCCCGGCCCCGTCACCCCCGAGTGCATCGAGACCCGCGCCGCCACCGAGGGCATCCTGCGGGCCAAGTGCGCCGCCTGTCACGACAACGGCGAGACCCGGGGCAAGTTCGGCGGCGTCAGCGACCTCGACGGCCTGATCGCCGGCGGCTACGTCGTGCGCGGCGCCGCGGCCGACTCGCTGCTGTTCCAGCGGATCGCCAGCGGCGAGATGCCGGCCGGCGGCGCCCCCTTGCCGGACGACGAGCAGGCCACCATCGAGCGCTGGATCGACGTCTGCACCGTCGCCGAGGAGGCCGCCGAAGACGTCGACCTCACGCGGCGGCCCGGCTGCCTCGATAACGCGTTCGTCGACCACGACGACGTGCTCGCCGCGATCCTCCGCGACCTCTCGCTGCTCGACTCGGTGCGCCAGCAGACCACTCGCTACGTCACCTTCGCCCACCTCCACAGCGCCGGCTTCTGCGAGGAGCAGCTCGAGGGTTATCGCCACGCCTTCGCCAAGCTCATCAACCATCTCTCGCTGGCCCCGGCGATCCACGTGCCCGAGGCGATCGACGACGCGCGCACGATCTACCGCATCGACCTCGTCGACTACGGCTGGTCCAGCGACACCTGGGCCGCCATCACCGCCGCCGACCCCTACGCCATCGGCTTCCGCTCCGACGATGCCCGCAAGATCCAGCAGGCCGCCCAGGTCGAGCTGTTCTCGGTCAAGGGCGACTGGTTCATCGAGGCCGCCTCGCAGCCGCCGCTCTACCACACCGTCCTCGGCATCCCCGGCACTCGCGCCGAGCTCGAGCTCGAACTCGGCGTCGATGTCGACGCCAACATCGCCGCCGAGATCGTCCAGGACCGCGACGAGGTGCTGCGCGCCGGCTTCCGCGACTCGAAGGTCTCGAAGGCCAACCGGGTGATCGAGCGCCACCAGATCCCGACCGCCGATTACCGCGCCTATTGGCTCAGCTACGACTTCGCCGACAACGAGGGCGACAAGGACATCCTCAACCGCCCGCTCGACTTCGTCGAGGACGGCGGCGAGATCATCTTCACCCTGCCCAACGGACTGCAGGGCTACATGATCGTCGACGGCGCGGGCGACCGCATCGACCGCGCCCCGATCGCCATCGTCCAGGACAGCGAGGTCCCGCAAGAGCCCGAGGTCATCAACGGCCTATCCTGCATGAGCTGCCACAGCGAGGGCATGCGGCGCGCCACCGACGAGGTCCGCGGCTACGTCGAGAAGAACACCCTGTTCGACGACCTCGCCCAGGAGCAGGTCGCCAAGCTCTACGCCCCGCAGGAGGACTTCGATCGGGAGCAGCAGCGCGACATCGAGACCTTCGCCGCCAGCCTGGCGCAGACCGGCTCGGCCGGGCGGGTCGGCGGCTACGAGCCCGTCATGGCCGCCCACATCGCCTTCGAGCTCGACGTCGACCTCCGCCGCGCCGCCGCCGAGTTCGGCATCACCGAGGCCGAGCTGCTCAAGAACCTGAGCCGCCTCGACGGTTTCGTCGGCCTCGACCGCAGCACCGTCCGCCGCGACGCCTTCGAGAACGGCTTCGCCGCCGCGGCCTGCCTCCTCAACCTCGGCAGCACCCGCGAGTGCCCCGACAACGTCGATCCCGGGTGATCGGTCGGCCCCCGTCCTTCCACCACAGGAGAACCAGTCATGTCCGTCCTGCTCTCGCTGCTCCTCTGCCTCGCCCCCGCCGGCTCCGACGACTGGCCGCGCCCTCCGTCGCGCTCGGCCCCGCCATCCGCCGCCCCGGCCGCGGTGGAGACCGCCACCCCGGCCGACCCGGCCCCCGCGGCCGCGCATCCCCGCCCCAAACGGCGGTGCGCGGACAAGAAAGGCCGCTGTGACAGGCGTCCGTCCCGGGGCAAGCGCAATCCGCCGATCGATCCGCGCCTCGTCGAGGCCGCGGCCCGCCGCGATCAACTGTTGACGGTCAGCGCCTCGATGGTCGCCGCCGGCCGCACCACCGACGCCGCCGAGATGGTGCGCGGCGCCGCCGAGGCGCTCGGCGACCCCGTCCTCTACCTCGCCGCCGCCGACCTCCAGCTCGCCGACGGCCGGGCCAGAATCCGCCACATCGACGCCGCCGTCGCCCTCGCGGACAGAGCCCGGAAGGCGGCCCTGGCCCCCGAGCAGGCGCTTTTGCCCGCGGACGCCGTGCCCCGCCTCGTCGACCTCGCCGACCAGCTCGGGCGTCACGCGGAACAGCGTCGCGAACGATTGCAGCTGCAACGTCGCGGCCGCGCCGAGCTCGCCGCCGGCAGCGCCTTCCTCGGGCTGGGCCTCGCCGGTGTGGCCTTGATCGCCTCGGGGGCCGCCCTCGCCGCGCGGGTCGACGCCGCGCAGGCCGCCGACCCCGCCACCGACCCTGCCTATTCGGCGGCGCTCGCCGAGCGGCGGGACGGCGCCGAAGCGATGCTCGCCGTCGGCCTCGTCGGCGGCCTCGCGGGCCTGGCGATCGGCATCCCGCTGACCGTCGCCGGTGCCCGCGATCACAAGCGGTCCCGGGCCGGCGAGTCCGAAGCGCCGCATTTGCGCATCGCCCCCGGCTTCGCCGGCCTCACCGTGTCCGGTCGCTTCTGACGCCATTGTCGCGGCCCTGCCGCGAACCTCGATGGACACCGTTGCGAACGGTGCAAACTTTCTCTCCGGGGCGATACGCCGCATATTGTGCGATCATGGCGGATGCTTACGAGCCGCAGTTTTTCGGTCGGTACCAGCTTTCGGGCCTGCTCGGCCAGGGGGGCATGGGCTCGGTCTATCTCGCCCAGCAGACCGGCCCCGGCGGCTTCCGCCGCGAGGTCGCGCTCAAGGTGATCCGCGTCGAGGAGCCGCTCGACGAGGAGCTGCGGCTGATGCTGCTCGACGAGGCGCAGCTGACCGCGCTCGTCAATCACCCCAATGTCGTCACCGTGTACGAGGTCGGCGAGCACGACGGCCGGCTGTTCGTCGCGCTCGAGCGGATCCACGGCATCAACCTCGCCACCCTGCTCAAGCGCGCGGGCACGCGCCGGCTGCCGCTGGCGGTCGCGGCGGCGATGGTGGCCCAGGCCTGCGACGGCCTGCACGCCGCCCACGAGCTGCAGCGCGACGGCCGCCCGCTCCACCTGATCCACCGCGACGTCTCGCTGTCCAACCTGATGCTCGACGAGCGCGGCCGGGTCCGCGTCATCGACTTCGGGATCGCCCGCGCCAACGTCCGCCGCGTCGCCACCGACCCCGCGATCGTCCGCGGCAACATCGCCTACATGGCCCCCGAGCAGCTCGCGGGCCAGGAGCTCGACCGCACCGTCGACGTCTACGCCGCCGCCCTGATCCTGTTCGAATTGGCGACCGGCACCCACCCCTTCCGCCGCGAACAGTGGCGCGCCAGCGTGCCGCCGCTGCGCGGCCTGTGCCCCGAGGCCCCGCCCGCGCTCGGCGACCTCGTCGGCGTCTGCCTGTCGCTCGACCCGCAGTCGCGCCCGCGCTCGATCGACGCGCTCGGCGAGGCGCTGTGGACCTACGCGCGCAGCCACGGCTGCGGCGGCCCCGAGGCCGTCGCGCGTCACTTCCACGAGCGCGGCGTCTCGCTCGCCCCGCCGCCGGTGCGCCCGAGCGACGACCTGCGCCCGCGCGCCGTCCCGCCGCCGCCCCCGCGGACGGCCGCCGTCGCCACCTCCGAGCCCACGCGCATCGACCTCGCGCACACGCTCGAGCTCGAGCGAGCGCTGGCGACGGGCGAGCGATGGACGCTGCGCACCACCATGATGCCCGCGACCGGCCGCGGCCCGCGTCGGCTCGCGCTGTCGACGATCGAGGGCCTGCTGCCGGCGCCGCTGCTCGCGACTTGCGCAGGCGGCGCTCTCTGCATTCATTGCGAGGGGGCCGTCGATCCGTCGACGCGCGCCTCGCTCTACGTCGACGCGCGTCAACCGAGCTCGCGGCTCGAGCGAGTGCTCATCGACGACGGCTCGCTGCCGCACCCCTTCGACGTCGGTCACCGGCGCTATCAAGTCCAGCGCGTCGAGCCGGTCGTCGGCCGCCGCCAGGGCGATCGATGGGTCGCCCAGATCTCCCGCCCCGCGCTCACCGTGCTCGCCCCGCGTGACGCGCACATGCTCGTCGTCCTGGTCGCGCATCACGAAATGACGCGCGCGTACCACCTCGAGTGCATCTGCATCGAACGTGGTCCGCGGTGAGCGATTGCCCGTTCGTCGCCCCGATCCATCCTCCGTGCATTCGGCGCCCCGACCCTCCGGCTCGGGAGCACCGAGGTCCTCATGAACCAGCCAGCCGTCAGCCCCGTCATCACGCTCCAGCGATCTCGCCTCACCCTCCCGTCGCAGGTCGCCTACGATCTGGTGCGCGTCCCGCCGGGCAGCGGCGCCGGTCATCGGCCCAGCCTGCTCGGCTCCGGCCGCTTCGCCAAGGTGTTCGCCGCCCAGCAGACGATCGTCGGCCGAGAGTCGCGCAGCGTCGCCATCAAGGTGCTGCACGACCACGCCGACCGCCGGGCCGAGCTGCTCTTCAGCCAGGAGGTCGCGCTCAACCGCGAGTTCGCCAGCGGCCCGCTGCAGGGGGTCGCCCCGATCCTCGACGTCATCCACCTGGGTCCCCTGGTGATGTGCGGCTGCGGCACGCTCTACCACCCGCGCTGCCCGCGGGGCTGCGGCCTGCCGCTGCAGCGCTTCGACCCGCCCACCCGCGAGTTCCCGTCGCTCCGCTGCAGCCGCTGCGAGTACGAGCTCAGCGCCGAGTTCGTCCACCAGCGCGGGCACGAGCTCCACGGCCCGCGGGCCAAGCCGTGCTGCACCAACGACGACGACGCCTGCGCCAGCGTCGGCACGATCGTCAACTTCGTCCTGCGCGAGGCGATGGTGATGGAGTCGCTCGAGGTGAGCCTCGGCGACTACGCGGCCTACCGCGAGAAGCAGCGCGGGGCCCCGCTGAACGCCGGCGAGCGGGCGCTGCACTACTTCGGCCTGCTGCCGCCGCGCTCGCGCCAGCGGATGATCGAGCAGAAGGTGCGCCTGCTCGAGAAGGTCCATTTGATGGTCCAGATCGCCGAGGCCGTCGCCTGGCTGCACGGCGAGAAGAAGGTCGTCCACAAGGACCTCGCGCCCGACAACATCATGATCCGCCACGCCCCCTGCGACCAGCGCAACGCCGCCTTCGCCGACGAGCCGGTGACGCGTCAGCTCGACCTGGCCGCCAACCTCTGCACCGAGATCTGCGTCATCGATTTCGGCCTGTCCGACAAGGAGACCCTGACGCGCTCGTGGTACGAGGACGCCGACACCAGCATGGCGACCACCAAGCTGCCCTATCTGTCGCCCGAGGCCCGCCACCGCCGGCAGGCGATCGGCTGCCAGCTCGACTTCGACGCCCCGCAGAGCCGCTTCCGCGTGCCCGACAGCCTCGAGCAATCGGCCGCCTCGATCCACGAGCAGGACCTGATCGCCGACCCCCACGATTACCTCCACGAGCGCGACATCGTCATCGTCAAGATCGACGGCCAGCCCGGCCACCGCTACGCCACGTACAACGGCATGCAGCCGCACACCCACGGCCGGCACCTCGAGATCGTGCGCCCGCTCGGCGAGGCCCACGACGTCTACGCCCTCGGCGCGATCTTTTATTACATCCTCACCGGCCGCCACGATCAGGTCGACGCGCTCAGCCACCTGGTCGGGTCGTTGCAGGACCAACCATGCCGCCTCGACCGCGTCAGCCTGTCGCGGCGCGACAACTACGGCAACCGCTGCAAGAGCATCCGCGAGCCGTTCTGGCGCGACGAGCTGATGCTGGTCATCCTCCGCGCGATGGTCCGCGGCCGGCCCGAGAGCTTCGTCCGCGACCGCACCGTCCGCGGCCCGCGGCCGGCGCAGCGGTTCCTCACCGAGCTGAAGCGGATCCAGCACGGCCTCATCGCCGAGGTGTTCGCCGAGCGCGGGCACCTCCGCGCCGCGTACCTCCGCTGCGCCGTCGCGGCCACGATGATCGGGGCGCTGCTCGGCGGCGCGTGCAAGCTCAGTCGCTCGCAAGACGCACCGGTGCCGGCGCCCGTCAACCCTGCCGCCGAATCCGTGACCGTGAACCCGGGCCGCTGAGACGACGACCGCGCACCCGGCGGGGCCGCGGCTTGCTATGCTCCGCGCGCCCGTGACCCGGCTCCGCGCCATCGCCGTCTTCGCCGTCGTCTTCGCGGCGCTCGCGGTGCTCGCCGGCAAGGACCTGCTGCAGCCGAGCGCCAACAATCACTTCTCGCACATGGCCCAGGGCTGGCTCGAGGGCCGGCTCGCGCTCCCGGGCGACCCGCCCGGCTACCCGCGCGCGCACGACGACTGGGGCCGCGTCCACACCCTCACCCTCAAGGACGGCACCGTCCTGCGCGGCTTCCCCTGCCGCACCCAGGCCTGCGTCGACAGGCGCCGGCGCGAGCGCGTCGAGACCTTCCGCGCCACCGACGGCCGCGTCCACGACGTCCCGCTCGCGCAGGTCGCCGCCCGCGGCGGCGCCTGGTACGTCACCTTTCCGCCGGGCCCGGCGCTGGTCATGCTCCCGGGCGTCGCGCTGTGGGGCCTCGGCTTCCCCGACATCCTGCTCACCGTCCTCGTCGGCGCGCTGATCCCCGCCCTGCTGCTGCCCCTGTTCGAGCGCGTCCGCCCCGGCCGCCCGCGCGAGCACCTGCTGGCCTGCGTCGCCTGGGCGTTCGCCAGCCCCGCCTGCTTCGTCGCCGCCCACGGCAGCGTGTGGTTCACCGCGCAGGTCCTCGCCGACCTGTTCCTCGTGCTGCACATCGGCGCCGCCTGGAACGCGGCCCGACCGGTCGGCGCCGGCCTGTGGCTCGGGCTGGCCACCGCCTGTCGCCCGCAGATCGCGTTCGCGGCCCCGTTCTTTCTGCTCGAGTGGTGGCGCGACGATCGCCGGCCCGCCGCGCTCCTGCGATTCGTCGCCCCGCTGGCGCTGATCGGCGCCGCGCTGGCGCTGTTCAACTGGGTCCGCTTCGACGACATCTTCGAGTTCGGCCACCGCTACCTCGAGATCCGCTGGCAAGAGCGGATCCAGACCCACGGGATGTTCGGCCTGCACTACTTGTGGCGCAACCTCGAGTGCATGCTGTGGCTGTGGCCGCAGGTGCAGCTCTCGCCGCTGCAGGTGCGCTGGTCGATCCACGGCATGGGCCTGCTGCTCGCCTCGCCGTGGCTGCTGTGCCTGCTGGGCGCCCGCGATCCGCTGCCGCAGCGCCGCGGCCTCGTGCTCGCCGCGCTCGCCGTCGCCGCGCCCGCGCTCCTCTATCAAAACAGCGGCCAGGTCCAGTTCTCCTACCGCTTCGCCCTCGATTTTTTACCGTTCTTGCTGGTCCTGCTGGTCGCCGGCGGCGGCGCGCGCAGCCGGTGGTTCATGCCCCTCGTGCTCGTCTCCGCCGCCGTCCAGCTCTACGGCGCCTGGCTGTTCCAGCGCGCCCCGGGCCGGCTGTTCGTGGCGGACCCGTGGTGGCCGTTCGCGCCCGAGTGATCGCTCCTGTCGGCATTTTCGAGCGCTCGCAACTTTGCGAGCATCGCTCCGCCGGCGCGCCGCCAGGTCGCGTCCGGCCCGACAATCCCGTCACGAAAAGGACTGGCTCAACTCAAGCGGCCCCGGGTAGCTGTCGCTATTCCGGTGTGACTTCCATGAAGCGATTGAGATCGCGGGAGATGTCTCCCGCGGACCTCGCCGAATCATGACACTTCGACGGCGGCCATCGCGGCCCTCCTCGACATCACCCGCGAGCCCTCCCGCGTCGCACGCGCGACAACCTCGGAGCTCGCCCCGCAACCCTCCTCGGGCAGGCATCGCCCCTGCTCTCGCGACCACCCTCGGAGGTCCCGCAGCGCGACACGACTGCGGGCATCCCTCCTCCTCTCGCACCAACCTCGGAACTCGCCCCTGCAGCCCCCCTCGATACGCCTGCGGGCATCCCTCCTCCTCTCGCGCCGACCTCGTAGATCGCGTTTTCACCGACGTGCGGCGCTCATCGCAACCTCGGAGGTCGCTCTCGCAGCCCGCCTCTCGACGCCACCGACAAGCCCTCGCCAGCCGACGACCTCGTCGCCTCCCGACTTCGGCCGCCCTCGCCCTCGTCGTTCGCGGCGGCGGCCCCGCTCGCGCGTGAGTCCTCGCGCCCTGCGCTGGCGCATCCGCGCCCCGTCGCGCAGACTGCCGCGAGAGCGCTCCACGATGGACCCGCGAACGCGACTGACCGTGCTGCACCGGCGCCTCGAGGCGTGCAAGGCCTGTCCGTCGATGATCGGCCCCGTCGTCCACGGCCCGCCGATCGTCACCCCCGTGCTGCTCGTCGGTCAGGCGCCCGGGCCGCGCGAGGGCGGGTTCGGCAAGCCGTTCGCGTGGACGGCCGGCAAGACCCTGTTCCGCTGGTTCGAGGCCGCGGCCGGCGTGAGCGAGCAGGAATTCCGCGACAGCGTGTACATGTCGGCGGTGGCCCGCTGCTTCCCGGGCAAGGCGGGCGGCGGCGGCGACCGCAAGCCCGACCGCGACGAGATGGCGCGCTGCCAACAATTCCTGGCCGGCGAGGTCGACATCCTGCAGCCGCGCCTGGTGATCCCGGTCGGCGGCGTGGCGATCGAGCAGGTCCTCGGGCACAAAGGTCCGCTGGTCGAGGTGATCGGCGAGGCCCGCCGGATCCGCTGGCACGGCGTCGAGGCCGACGCGATCTGCCTGCCGCACCCGAGCGGCGCCTCGACCTGGCACCGCGTCGAACCCGGCCGCACCCTCCTCGCCCGCGCCCTCGACCTCATCGCCCGCCACCCGGCCTTCGTCACCGCGTTCGCCCCGAACCGCCGCGCCGGCGCAGCGTGAACGAACCTGTCCTCCAGGTCATGTTCATCCCCATCCGCGGCTCCGCCCTGCCGCCGAGAGGCGTCCATCGCACCACCTCGACGCCGGCATCCATGATAGTTCGATTACATGTCCATCGGGACATGTTCCTCCGGCACATCCCCGCCGGCGCCAAGCACATGTCCCGTAGGACATGTCCAACGATCGACCCTCACGCCTGCGCGAGCGCGGCGTCGATCGCCGCCAGACCCGCGAGCGCCCCGGTCGGCAGGCAGATCTGCCCGTCCGGCACCCACGAGTCGCGCGGGTTGATGCGGATCAGCGTCCCGCCGAGGCGACGCGCGGTGCGCTCGGCGTGGAGGCGCACCGAAGGGATGGCCGTACCGGCGCCGAGGCAGAACACGACCACGCGGGCGCGGCGCTGCTCGAGCTCCTGCAGCCACGCTGCCAGGCGATCGCGTTGCTCGTTGGCGCGGCTCGAGTCCCAAGCGAAATCGCCGAACATCAGGATGTTGGGCCGGGCCAGTTTGCCGCAGCGCGGGCACGCCGGCAGCGGCTGGGCGGCGCGCAGCGTCTCGACATCGACCGACACCGCCGTCTCCGCCGCCGACCACGGCGGCAGGTCGCAGCCGTTCAGACATTGCAGGTGCAAGATCGATCCGTGGCACTCCTCCACGCGCGCTTCAGGAACACCCGCGCGCTGGAACTGGCCGTCCACGTTCGACGTGAACACGAACGCGCCCGCGGGCGTGCGCGCGGCCCAGCGCTGGAGCAGCGCGAATCCGGCGTGCGGCGCGGTCGCGCGATAGAGGTTGAGGCGATGCCCGTAAAAACCCCAGGCGAGCGGCGGGTCGCTGAAGAACCACCGCGGATCGGCGAGGTCGTGGAACTGGAGCCCGAGCCGACGGGCCGCCGGATATGCGCGCCAAAAGCCTTCGGGCCCGCGGAAGTCGGGCAGGCCGGAATCGACGCCCATGCCGGCGCCTGCGCAGATCATGAGGGCGTCCGCCGAGCGCACGGCGGCGGCGGCGCGAGCCGCGAGTTCGACGAGGTCGGTCATGTATACCGAGGGTAAACGCCGCGAAAAAAAACTCGAGCGATACAATCGACGAAGCTGGCGATTGCTATGCCTCGTTCGAGGGATCGATGAGTCTGATCAGCGCCTGGAATCGTCACACGAGCCGCGTCATGGAGCTGGGCTTCGGGGCGTGGCCGCCGTTCTTCGCCGACGTCCGCCTCGGCGACGTCGGCAGTTTCGACCACGAGCGCTTCGTGGCGCACCATCACCTCGACCGCTGGGGCGCGGATCTGCGCGACTGGCCGACGATCGTCACCCCCGTGGGACCCTCCGACTTCTCGGCCGGCGCCGAGCTGCGGCGTGAATCGACGCGCGGCGACGAATTCGTGGTCGGCCCCGACGGCGTGCGCGTGCCCGTCGAGGTCGAGGCCGAGGTGGTGTTCGCCGGCGACGACACCTTCGTCTGCCGCGTCGCCTCCTACGCGGTCGTCCGCTACGACCGGCTCGACGAGCTCGCCGAGCTCGCGTGGACGCGCGCCCGCCGGCGCGGTGACGCTCCGGCGCACCTGGTCCACACGGTGCTCCAGGCCCAGGAGGGCTACTTCGCCGGCGTCAGCCGCGGCGACGCGCGGCTGCGGCTCCACGGCGCCGCCGCCGAGGCGCTGACGATCGGCAGGGTCTCGCTCGGCTTCGGCTGGGGTCCGTCGCAGCACGTCCACGTGCGCGCCGTCCAGCCCGACCACGCGCAGTCGAGCAGCGGTCTCCTCGCCTATCGCACCCTCCGCTGGGACCCCGACGGCCGCCCGCAGCGCGATCGCTGAGCGCGACCTCGACCTCGGCGCGGTGTTTCGTTCGAGCTGACCGAAGGACCAGGTGGCGATCAGGCGCCTCAGCGCCCGGCCTCGGGGCGCGACTCATGGACCCGCGCCAGCACCATGAGGCACACCAGCACCACCAGCGTCGCCGACGACCCCATCGGCGCGCGCGGCCCGACCACCTCGAACAGCACGCCGGCGATCACGGGGCCGGCGATCCGCCCGAGCGCGCCGGCCGACTGGGCGAAGCCGGCGTTGATGCCCTGATTTTCGCTGGTGCTGTTGCGCGACACCAGCGCCGACATGCTCGGCATGATGAGGCCGTTGCCGCCGGCGATGAAGAACCCGCCGAGGACCACGAACAGCCACGACGGCGACACGCACAGCAGCAGGAAGCCGGTGGTGCTCAGCGTCAGGCCGAGGGCCAGCGAGCGGCGCTCGCCGATCGTCGCCACCGCGCGGCCGACGATGAAGCCCTGGAACAGGACGATGACCGTGCCGATGAACGCGAAGTAGCGGCCGTTCTCCCGCTCGCCCCAGCCGAAGCTCGCCTCGGCGAACAGGGCGAAGGTCGCCTCCATCGCCGCGAAGGCGCAGAAGAAGCTGAAGTAGACCGCGACCATCACCCCGATCTGGCTGCGCCAGAACGCCCGGTCGCGGGCCACCGCCAGCAGCGACGGGCGCGGCGGCGGCGGTCCGGCGGCCGCCGCCGCGCGCGGGCGGTGGCTCTCCGGCAGCCACAGCAGCGCCATCAGGAAGTTGAGCAGGCTGAGCGCCGCGCCGACGATGAACGGGAACTGCGGCCAGTCGGCGCGCGCCAGCAGGCCGCCGAGCGACGGGCCGACGATGAAGCCGAGGCCGACGGCGGTGCCCATCATCCCCATGTAGCGGGCGCGCTGGTGCGGCGGCACGCGGTCGGCCACGTACGCGTGCGCGGTCGAGACGTTGGCGTTGCACACCCCGCTGATCGTGCGCGACAGGAACAGCATCCACAGCGACTGCGCGAACCCGAGGGTCAGCATCGCCATCGTGCTGCCGGCGATCGAGATCAGCATCACCGGGCGGCGGCCGTGGCGGTCGCTGAGGCGGCCGAGCACCGGCGACATCACGAACTGGGCCGCCGAGTACGCCGTCGCCAACAACGCGATCAGGCCCTCCGACGCCCCCGTGCTCTTGGCGTAGAAGGGCAGCACCGGGATGACGATCCCGAACGACACCAGGTCGAGGAACAGCGTGAACCACACCGTCGCCAGCGCGCGCGCGTGGCCCGACGGCGGCGCTTCGGGCGGTGACGCGAGTGCGGCGGCGGTCGTCATCGAGGGCCGCGCGAGCCTACCGCGTCGGCGCGCGCTTGTCCCTCACGCACCCGCCTGCGCCGCGATCGATCGCAGCCCGCGGAGCGCGCCCGGGCTGCCGAGCGCGGCGAAGAATTCGTCGGCGTCGTCCCGCGGCCCGCACCAGCGCGTGTGCGCGTGTAGGTCGAGCGCGCCGAGCGGGACGGCGTCGTGCAGCCGCACCAGCGCGCGCGCGAGGAAGGCCGCCTCGCGCCCCGCCTCGAGCTTGGCCGCCAGTCCCTTGGCCCCGCGCAGCGGCAGCGCGGCGACCCGCCCGAGCGAGTCGTAGAGCGCGTCGAGGTCGCCGAACGCGGCGATGAGGGCCTGCGCCGCCTTCGGCCCGACCCCCGGGACCCCGGGCACGTTGTCGCTGGTATCGCCGACCAGCGCCAGGTAGTCGACCACCTGCGACGGCCGCACGCCCATCCGCTGCAGCACCCCGGCCGCGTCGCAGGTCGCCTGCGTGCGCGGGTCCTCGAGCACCACCCCCGGCGGCTCGTCGCGCACGAGCTGACACAGGTCCTTGTCGACGCTCAGCAGCCGCGTGCGCAGACCCGCGGCCGCCGCGCTGCGGGCGAGCGTGGCCATCAGGTCGTCGGCCTCGTAGTCGGGCACGCTCAGCGACACGAACCCGGCAGCCGCCCCGAATCGCCGCGCGAGCTCGAACTGCGGCGCCAGGTCGGGCGGCGGCTCGCCGCGGTTGGCCTTGTAGCGCGGGTCGATGCGGTTGCGGAACGTGAGCCGCCCGGCGTCGAACACCAGCACCACCCGCTCCGGCGCCCGCCGCAGCAGCCCGCGCAGCAGGTGCCCGAGCCCCAGCACCGCCCCCACGTGCTCGCCCGCCGGCGACAGCCGCGCCGGCATCCCGTAGTACGCGCGGAACAGCAGCGCCGTCGCGTCGATCACCCACACCTCGGGGCATGCTCCCAGGGACATGCCCTCCAGAACATGCCCCTTCGACAATGTCTCCAAGACCACGCTCACTCGCCGACGATCTCCCGCGCCGCGGCCGCGGCCGCCCGGGCGGTCGCGGCCCGCCCGGCGTTGAGCTGCTGGACCATCGCCTCGACCTCGCGCTCGAACCGCTCCTTGGCCTCGCGCTCCTCGGCCTCGCGGTGGAAGCGGACGTAGTCGGCGATCTCCCGCCGCACCCCCGCGATGTCGACGCGGCGCGACAGCTGGTGGATGAGCTGCTTCCTGCGGTCGTAGTCGGCGCGGAAGTACTCGTCGGGGTACTCGAAGTCCTGGACGTAGGCGCGGATGTTGTTGGCGACGCTCTCGACCGAGCGGCCGCTGAGGTCGGCCTTGACCAGGTCGGCGCCGACCTCGGCCCAGCCTGCATCCTCGCCGTGGGCGACGAACGGGCGCAGGTCGCCGAGCAGCACGTCGCGCAGCAGGTGGACGTAGTCGCCTTCGGTGGTCGGCCCGCGCACGGTGAACGGGTTCTGGGCGATCCGCGAGCGCGTCGCCTCGTCCATCTGCATGTAGTTGGCGTCGCAGATCATGAACCACTTGCCGTCCTTCGGGATCAGCGTGCCGTCGAAGATCCCGAACACCGCGCCGAGGTTGTTCTTCTCCTCCGAGCGCAGGTCGCCCGACCCGCGCGAGGCGAACGCGGTGTCGATGTCGGGCCAGTAGACCCCGCACACGCCCTCGAACCCGTAGACCTCCTCCTTGAAGATCTTCACCAGCGTCGCCGCGCTGGCGTTCTGGTACGACGAGGCCCAGTCGGTGCGGCGGATGACCTTGAAGCGGGCCGGGACGTCGCGCTGCTCGCAGAAGTCGAGGAAGTAGTTGCCGATCGCGTGGGCGGTGATCGTCTTGCCGCAGCCGGGCCGGCCGAGGCCGAACAGCACCGGGTTGAGCTGCTTGGGCCCGCGCCTGGCCTTGAGGTCATACGCGGCGACGTCGCGCGCCAGCTTGAGCCCGGCCTGCAGGTACTCCTGGTTGCCGACGATGTCCTGCAGCTTGACCGGCTTGAGGTCGCTGGCCGGGCCCTCGGCGCCGCGGGCCTGAAAGCCCTCGTAGCGCAGCTCGCCGACCACCACCTTGCGCTGGGCCAGGGCCACGCCGAACGGCCGCAGGCGCCCGGCGTGGGTCAGCCGCCGCAGCGCCCCCGCGAGCTGCAGCACGAACGCGTGCAGCGTCGTCACCGCCCACACCTCGCGCTCGTCGAGCCGCGGCGACGTCGCCCCCGGCTGCCGCTGGGCCTGGACCTCGAGGTACTTGCCGGCCATCGCCAGCGCGCTCTTGACCGCCTCCCTGGCTGGCCGAACGAGCAGGTCCTCGAGGCCATCCGACTCGAGCTCGCCGTGGACCTCCGGGGTCGGCGCGACCAGGGCCAGCCGCGGCGCCGTCGCGTCGCCCAGGACCGTCAGCGTGAACGCGCCGACGAACATCCGCTGGTCGCGGGTCGGCTCCGGCAGCGCCAGCGACCCGGCGCGGGCGATGTCCTCGAGCAGCGCCGCGTGCAGCGCCTCGCCGGCCTGCAGCGCCAGGTCGGCCGCCTCGATCGCCGCGTCGAGCGCCCGCAGGCTCAGCACCGTGTGCCCGAACGGCGCGCGCACCAGCTTGTGCAAGGCGGTCGCCAGACCTGACTCTTTGACCAGGTCGCGCGCGGCGGCGCGATCGAAGCCGCCGGCCGGCGGCGTGACGAGCAGCGGGGGGAAGGTCGAGGCGCTCGCGGTCATGCGCGCCGAGCCTACCAGGCCCGCGCGGCCGGGGTGCGCGCGCGACTGCGCCTGCCGGCCGGCGCTGCCGCCGGGCGATCGAGGTCGGCGCCCACGCGCTTCCGCGCACCCGCCCGCCGGACGGCAGCTTGAACCCGGTCGCCGCTGTTGCGGGGCGTCGCGGCCTACGCTCACGCACTCCCCCGCGCACCGTGGCGCAGCCCGCTCGGCGCTGGTGGCAGGCTGCGCGCCGACCGACGGCACGGCCTCGGCGACGACGTCCGGCCCCTCCCCGCCCGCCGGCGGGGACTGTCATGATCGCGTCGACATCGTCCTGACCCCGGAAGAGTACGAGCCCTGCTCGATGGGCATCGACCCGAACGAGGTCAGCCCGACCACCGGCGCCACCGACTCCGGCACCGCGAGCACGAGCGACCCCACCGATTCCCCTGATGCGAGCCCTCGTGCCTCGACGCCCCGTTGTCGTCGCAGGCGGCGTGAACCGCCGCCAGACCAGCGTGCTCTCGCCCGTCTGGCGACCCGTCACCGCCGACCCGAGCGCGACCGGGCAGGCCTTCACCCGCCCGCTGCGCCTTCATGTCCCCGAGGACATGTCCTCTGCTGCGCCGCCGTCGCGGTCGCGGTCGCCCGCCCACCCCGACCGCACGCGAGCGCAAGGACATGTCCCCGAGGACATGTCCTCCGATCCGCCGCACGACGGCCGCGAGCCGTCGAGGTCGCTCGCGCGGACGCGGCGTGAGGCGACCTGCCCCTGCGAGATCGCCTCGCCGCCTCGCTCGTGTGCTTCACCGCATCACCGCCGCGACGGCCTCATTTCGACGGCCGCGAGCCGTCGAGGTCGCTCGCGCGGACGCGGCGTGAGGCGACCTGCCCCTGCGAGATCGCCTCGCCGCCTCGCTCGTGTGCTTCACCGCATCACCGCCGCGACGGCCTCATTTCTTAAAAATTCGTGCGTCGGCTCCGTGAGCTCGAGCCGCACCTTCACGAGGGCACGGCTCTGGGATCTCGTGCCGCGGTTCGCCGCGCCTCAGGACGCGGCTGCGGCGCCGGTCTCGGCATTGGCGACACCGGCTTCGGGGACGTCGATGCGCCAGCGGGCCCGCACGCGGGCCACGACCTCGCCGATGCTGTTGCGGAGCTCGCCGGTGACCTCGAATTCGTGCGTCCCGGGGCCTTCCGGGATCTGGACCTGCGCGTCGCCGGTGATCGTGCCGCGGGCCTTCTTCACGTACTCCATCGCCAGCTCGCGGACGATCCCCCGCGCGCCGGGCGGGAGCAGGCTCATGACGGCCAGCCCGGTCACGGCCTCGCCGAGGTTCATCAGGGCGACCGCGTGGACGCAGCGAAGGTGGTTGCGCACGCCCCAGCGGTCGCGCATCTGCACCTTGGCGCGGCCGGCCTCGAGCTCCAGCACCAGCGGCGAGATGCTGCCGGTGTACGGGACCGCCAGCGAGATGGCGCGCGCGAACAGCTGCTTGCCGAATGTCTTTGCGGACAGGCTCTTCCACATGTCGAGGACGCGGGTCGGGTCGCGCAGCGTTTCGATGCCGAGCTTCATGGGCGCGCAGTGTGTTGCCGAAGCCCCGGGCGAGTCAACGCGCGCGCCCTCGCGCTCTCGCCGCCATCGCGCATGCGAGTCCGGTCACCGAGCGGAGAGGCAGGCGCACGCGCTCCGCGGTTGCCGGTCACCACGGCATTGTGGATTATGCCCCCCAACCGAGACAGAACGATGAACATGGCCGCCATTCTTCGGTCTATCACGACCAGCACTTCGCGCTACGAGGAGCGCGCCGACGGCGTGATCGTCCAGCGGCTGCTGACCACCCGCACCCAGACCATCACCGACGCGCGGGAGAACACCTCCGCGTTCGTGAGGATCGCCGGCGGTCACCCGCGTCGCGTCCTGATCGACATCCGCATCATCCGCGCCCTCCAGGCCGGCGTCCGCGAGCACTACGCCGACCCCGAGCTCGCCAAGTGGTGCTCCGCCGTCGCCCTCCTGGTCGCCACGCCGGGCGGCCACCAGTTCGGCCGCTACTACATGTCGATGAACCCCGGCCCGCTGCCGGTGCTGATGTTCACCGACGAGGCCCAGGCGATCGAATGGCTGCACCGCGAGACCAGCGACCAGCCGACCTTCGCCGGCAGCGCCGCGCTCTGATCGCGCACCGCGAGCGACGCGAGCGCCTGCCGCTCGGTCGCTCGCGACATGTCCCGAGCGCGTGCCGACCGGGTGCTCGGGACATGTCTCGAAAGACATCCACCTCGCACCGCTCGCCTCGCATCCATCAGTCCCCGCGTCGTGCGAGCCGCGTCGACGGCGACCAGCCGCGCCGCCGCCGCACGGGTGCGCGCCGGCGAAGCGAAAACAGCGAAATGCGTCATAGGACTCCGTCGACTTGAATGCATTGGCGTGCTCGGAAATTCCGGTAAAAGCTGTCGCCCACGCGTAGCAGCGGCCAAATACGCGTTCTAGGCACCTTTTAAACTTTCTGCGGGCCGCGGTGATCGAGCGGGCGAGTGGCGTTACTCGGACCGCGGGTGGTGCCGCTTGTGATGCGGCGAGCTCGATCGGGGCGCCACGGAAGGCGCGACGCCCCCCGACGCGGGGCCACCCGTCCTTTCCCCCACGAACGCATTCGACCATGTCCCAGCGTACGTACTCCACCATCCCGTTCGCCGCCGCCGCGCTCACCCTGCTCCTCGCAGGCGCCTGTAAGACCATCGTCCTGCCCGGCAACGAGGGCGGCGACGAGACCGAGGGCACCGAGGGCACCGACTCTGCCACCGGCCCGGGCAGCGGGACCACCGAAGGCGGCACCGACGGCCAGGCCGGCGACGCCAACTGCGGCGAGCTGTCGGCCAAGACGATCGAGATCCTCGACGTCAACTGCGACAAGTGTCACGGCCCCGACAGCGCCGCGCTCGGCAGCATCAACTACATCACCAACCTCGACGCGCTGATCTCGAACGGCAAGGTCGTCCCCGGCGAGCCCACCAACTCTGCGCTCTACCGCCGCATGAGCGCGACGATGGCCCCGATGCCGCCGGAGAGCGAGACGCAGCGGCCGAGCGCGGACGACCTCCGCGTCGTCGAGCAGTGGATCGGCGAGTGCGCCGGCGTCAGCGGCTGCAGCGACAACCCGTGGATCACCCGCACCCAGGTGATCGACATGATCCGCGCCGACCTCCTCAACACCCAGGAGATCTCGGCCGACGCGCGGCCCTTCATCCGCTACTTCAGCCTGGTCCACCTCTACAACTTCGGCTGGTGCTCCGACCAGATCGACATCTACCGCCACGCGCTGTCGAAGCTGGTCAACAGCCTGTCGAACGAGATCAAGGTCGTCCCGCCGACGCCGATCGACCCGGACAAACTGATCTTCCGCATCGACATCCGCGACTACGACTGGGACGCCCCGGGCTCGGTGCTCGACCCCGCGAGCGGCAGCGTCACCGAGACCTTCAAGGACACCTGGGAGCTCATCGCCGCCAAGGACCCGTACGCGATCGAGTTCATCGGCGACAGCGCCGAGGACGTGAAGCTGGCCACCGGCACCAAGTTCTTCCTGCTGCAGGCCGACGCGTTCGTCGAGGTCGCGGCCCAGCCGCCGCTCTACCACGATGTCCTGCGGATCCCGCTGACCCGCCAGGAGCTCGAGGCGAGCTTCGGCATCGACGTCGAGGCCAACATCCAGGAGGAGATCGACACCAACCCGAACCGGGTCGCGCGCTCGGCCTTCCACGACTCGGGCGTGTCCGAGAACCACCGCGTGATCGAGCGCCACGACTTCCCCAACGCCAGCAACCGCTCGTACTGGATCAGCTACGACTTCGGCAGCAACGCCGGCGACGCCAACGTCTTCGTCGACCCGTTCAACTTCGTCGAGGACGGCAGCGAGATCATCTACAACCTGCCGAACGGCCTCCAGGGCTACATGATCGTCGACGAGGCCGGCCGCCGCATCGACGACGCGCCGATCCAGATCGTCCAGGACAAGAACGCCCCCGACGGCGTGGTCCGCAACGGCAAGTCGTGCATGGGCTGCCACAACGTCGGCATGATCAACAAGGACGACGACCTGCGCTGGGAGGTCGACCAGAACCTCGGCGAGGGCGACTTCGACGACAACGAGCTCGACGCCATCCGCGCCCTCTACCCCTCGCGCGACGACTTCAACCTCCTGTTCCAGCTCGACGCCGACCGCTTCAACCTCGCCGTCAAGGCCGCCGGCGTGCCCCTCGGCGGCGCCAGGGAGCCGATCGTCACCGTGTTCAACGCGTTCGACGAGGACGTGGAGATCCGCCGCGCCGCGGCCGAGCTGTGGACCACCGAGACGACCCTCCGCGAGAAGCTCGGCCAGCTCAGCCCCGACCTCGACAACCTCGGCAAGAACCAGACCGGCGTCCGCCGCGACGTGTTCTCCGCCGCCTACGCCGACGCGATCTGCCAGCTCAAGGTCGGCCGCACCAAGGCCTGCCCGTAACGACCGAGCCCAAGCGAACGAGCCGACCTCCCGCACCCCCGGGCGCGAGGTCGGCTCCTCGCTTTTAAGTCCCAAGAGCCGACCTCTCGCGCCCACGAGAGGTCGGCTCTTCTCTTTCTCGAACGGCGCGAGCTCGAGCCGCGTCGCGGCGCTCACCGATGCGGTCGTCGACCCCCGGCAGCCAGCTCCCTGCCTGCCAGCATCGCGTGAGACACGACCGAGCTCAGGGCTCGCCCCTCGCGCACGAAGCAGATCGTGGACTGCTCGCCCACGACCTGCGCGGATTTTACTTCTTGAAGATATATCTGACAGATAGTATGAGGGCGATGTCTGCCTGACATCCGTGGAGACGTGGAGAGACCGATGTCCATGCGCCCTTTCACCTCGTGGAACCTCCTAACCGCGACACGCCGGCCGGAGCCCTTTGCCGTGGCGGGAATGCGAAGACTGCACAGCTTGGAACACAGCGCCCTCATCCTCCTCGCGTGCGTCCCGCTCGGTTGCGGCGACTCGAGCGGGGGCGAGACCGCCGCCTGGACCGCGCCGACGAGCGGCGTCTCGTCCACGGACGACCCGACGGTCACCGCGGGCAGCAACACCGAGGGCACCGCGTCGACGTCGCAGGGCAGCATGAGCGAGCCGACGCTCGGCACCACCGCCGCGACGACGCCGACCACCGGGATGGTCGACGAGACGTTCGGCACCACCGACTGGGGATGCTGGCCATCGGTGTGCTCGGACGACTTTTCCGAGGTGCTGTGCGACGGCGAGGTCGTCGAGAGCTGCGGCGAAGGGACCTACTGCGTCGACGAAGTCTGCACCCCGCTGAGCGCGTGCGAGGCCGCCGAGCTGCTCAAGGGCAGCGAGGGCTGCAACTTCTGGTCGGTCAAGACCGAGCTGCTCAAAGACGCGACCGGCACCTGCTTCGCGGTCTTCATCGCCAACACCGGCGACCAGCCGGTGCATATCGAGGTCGAGTACGACGGCCAGGCGCTGCCGGTCGCCGACTTCACGCGGATCCCCCAGGGCCAGGGCAGCGGCCTGAGCTACGCCCCCTACGACGCCGGCGCAGGGCTCCCGGTCGGCGAGGTGGCGATCGTGTTCCTGTCCCGCGGGCCAGGCGACTTCCCGGACTGCCCGGCGCCGGCGGGGATCCAGCAGGAGGTCCAGGTCGTCGGCACCGGGCTCGGCAAGGCCTTCCGGATCTCCACCGACCAGCCGGTCGCGGCCTACCAGATGCTGCCCTACGGCGGCGGCTCGGTCGCGGCGACCTCGGCGACCCTGCTGCTGCCGACCAGCGTCTGGGACGTCAACTACATGGCGGTCAACGCCTACAAGAAGAGCGAACTGGTCCCCGACGCCAACCCGCTCTTCGTCGTCGTCGCCGACGAGGACGGCACCGAGATCACGCTCGACCCGAAGGTCGAGGTCGTCGGCGGAAACGGCGTGCAGGGCGGCCCGGCCGGCGTGCCGCTGAAGTACGTGCTGAACCGCGGGCAGACGATCCAGTTCAACCAGACGACCGAGCTCACCGGCTCGCCGCTGGTCGCCAACAAGCGCGTCGGGGTGTTCGGCGGCGCGAGCTGCCTCAACATCCCCGAGGACACGACCGCGTGCGACGGGGCGCACCAGCAGATCCCGCCGGTCAAGGCGCTCGGCAGCGCGTACGCGGGGGTGCGCTACCGCAACCGCACGGTCGACGAGGAGTCGCCGCCCTGGCGCCTGGTCGGCACGGTCGCGAACACGCAGCTCACGTGGACGCCCGCCAAGCCGGACGGGGCGCCCGACACCCTCGCGCGCGGCGAGGTCGCCGAGTTCAACTCGCCCGGGCCCTTCCTCGTGCAGAGCCAGGACGCCGACCACCCCTTCTACCTCGCGGCGTACATGACCGGCGGCGGGTATTACAACGGCGTCGGCGACCCCGAGTGGGTCAACGTCGTCCCCTCGGAGCAGTTCCTCGAAAAGTACGTGTTCTTCACCGACCCGACCTACTCCGAGACCCACCTCGTCATCACCCGCAGCAAAGTCGACGGCGCGTTCGCGGACGTGAACCTCCAGTGCGCCGGCGCCCTCGGCGGCTGGCAGCCGCTCGGCGCCGACTACGAGTACACCCGCATCGACCTCGTCACCGGCAACTTCCAGGACGTCGGCAACTGCTCGAACGGCCGCCACGAGATCTCGAGCGAGAACCCCTTCGGCGTCACCGTGTGGGGCTGGGGCTCGTTCCAGAGCCAGGGCTTCAATACCGCGTACGTCTCCTACGCCTACCCCGCCGGCGCCAGGATCAAGGCGATCAACGAAGTCGAGGTCATCCCGGAGTGACCTGTCCCTCCGGACAGCGCGGTCCCGCCGCGCAGCCCCACGCGGCGGCCCATGCAAGCGGCGAGGCGACGAACGCCACGAGCACGTCGAAGACGACCTCGACGACGTGTCTCAGGACGACGCTTTCAGCCCGACGCCGAGGACGCCGGTGATCTCGTACGTCAGGCGCTCGGCCTCCTCGGCGCTGAGGTCGCCGAGCAGCCCGTCGGTGATCATGCGCGCGAGCCCGTACGTCAGGGCTTGGGCCGCCAGCAACCCCGCGCTGCGGGCGACGAGCGCGGGGCTCGACACGCCCTGGTGGGCGCGCCCGAGCACTTCGTCCATGGTCTGCTGCGAGACGGCGCCGAGCTGCTGCAGGAGCGGCGACGCGGCGACGACCTCGGCGTGGGTGAGCGCGCGAAAGAAGCCGGGCTCCTCCACGGCGAATCGCACGTAGGCGACGCCGCGCGCGCGCTGCTTGTCCAGCGGCGCCGCGACGCAGCCCGCCGCGGCCTCCATGCGCTCGAACAGACGTCGCGCGCCCTCCTCGGCGACGGCGACGAGCAGCGCGAGGCGGCTCTCGAAGTGGCGGAACGGCGCGCCCCCGCTGACGCCGAGGCGCACGGCCAGCGAGGACACGTTCAACGCGTCGACGCCGCGCCTGGCGACCGCCGCGGCCGCGGCGTCGATGAGCGCGCGCCGTAGATCGCCGTGGTGATAGGCGTCCGCGGACTTCTTCTTGATCCGTCTCCTCGCCGGCGTGGGCGCGCTCCTGTCCAAAGTAAGTCGAACTGACTTAGCAAGTAAGCCGTGCTTACACAAGGGGGCGGATGGCCGCGGGCCACGAGGAGGCGCTCCGAGGCTTTCGCGGCCCGGCGGCCGGTGGAATGATCCGGCGATGCGCTTCGAGATTGCACTCCCGTCCGTCCTCGTCCTCCTCGCCGCGTGCGGCGGCGACGACCCCGCCAGCAGCGCGAGCGACGGGACCGGCGTCACCACCGTCACCGCCACCGAGTCGACCACCTCGACGACCCAGAGCACCGCGCCGACGACCTCCGGCGTCGTCACCGACACCGGCACCTCGACCGGCGGCGCCGACACCACCATCCCGCCGATCTGCCCCGACGGCACCATCGTCTGCGAGGGCAACGTCAAGAAGGTGTGCGACGGCATGGGCGGCTTCTTCGAGGAGACCCTGTGCGACGACGTCTGCGTCGAGGGCCTCGGCTGCCTCCTGTGCAACCCCGGCGAGGGCGTGTGCGACGGCGACGTCGCGCACGTCTGCAACGACGCCGGCGACGGCTACGTCGACACCTACTGCGACGAGGTCCAGGGGGTGACGTGCGACCCGGACTCGGGCCATTGCGTCGGCGCCTGCGCCCCCGCCAACCTCGGCACCTCGTACATCGGCTGCGACTACTACCCGACGGTGACGACCAACAGGGTCGACAACATCTATCACTTCGCCGTCGTCGTCTCCAACACCACCGACGAGAGCGCCCACGTCACGATCACCCGCGGCGCGATGACCGTCACCGAGGCCGACGTCCCGAGCCAGAGCGTCGAGGTGATCACCCTCCCGTGGGTCGCCGAGCTCAAGGACTACTGGGACAGCAAGGTCGTCCCCGACGGCGCCTACCGGGTGCGTTCGACCCAGCCGATCACCCTGTACCAGTACAGCCCGCTCGAGTACGTCATCGGCGACGAATATTCGATGACCAACGACGCCTCGCTGCTGGTGCCGGTCAACGCCTGGAGCGCCGACTACTGGGTGGCGATCCGCAACACCCACGGCGGCTGGAACCCCGGCGGTTACGCCGTGGTCGCCAGCCAGGACGGCACCCAGGTGACGGTGACCCCGTCGGCGACCGGCAAGATCGTCAACCCCGGCGGCGGGATCGCGGCCGACGGCACCGGCGTCGTCACGCTCGACGAGGGCGACGTCCTGCAGGTCCTCTCGGGGCACGGCGGCGGCGAGCCCGGCATGCCCGACATCGCCGACCTCACCGGCACCCACGTCACCGCCGACAAGCCGGTCCACGTGATCGCGACCCACTTCTGCACCTATATCCCGTTCGACGTCGAGGCCTGCGACCACCTCGAGGAGTCGATGCTCCCGTACGAGAGCCTCGCCAGGGAGTACCTCGTCACCACCCCGTTCGTGAAGCCACTCAACCAGGAGCCGTTCATCAAGCCGCGCATGGTCCGGGTGATCGCCACCGAGGCGGGGACCACCATCAGCTACGAGCCGCCGCAGGACGGCGCGCCGACGACCCTCGCCAACCCCGGCGACTACTTCGAGATCGCGGCCACCGACAAGGACTTCATGATCACCGCCAGCGCCAAGGTCGTCGTCGCCGAGTACATGCAGGGCCAGCAGGCGGGCGGCATGACCGGCGACCCGGCGATGACGATCGCGGTGCCGCTCAAGCAGTACCGCACCAACTACCTGTTCCACGCCCCGGTCAACTACGAGAGCTCGTTCGTCAACGTCACCGCGCCGGTCGGCGCGAACATCACCCTCGACGGCATGCCCCTGCCCGCGCCGACCCCGATCGGCAACACCGGCTACGGGGTCATCCGCGCCCAGCTCTCGAACGCCGGCGACGGCACCCACGCCCTGACCGGCGACCAGGAGTTCGGCATCCAGGTCTACGGCTACGGGCAGTACACCAGCTACTGGTACCCCGGCGGGGCCGACCTCAAGTTCATCCCGAACATCCCGGAGTAGCCCACGGCCCCGCGCGCTGGTCCTGTCGTCGCTGGCGGACGCAGCGCGAGGGTCAGGGCGAGACCGCCTCGTCCTCGTCGAAATCCTCGCTCCCGGCGGGGCGGACCACCAGGTGGCGGAAGGGCTCGTGGCCCTCGGAGTAGACCTCGACGAGGTGGTACCGCGCCGCGAACCGGTGCTGCACCTTGCGCAGCGGCGGCGGCTGAGCCCGCAGCGCCACGGTGATGTTCTCGCTCACGGCCCGCTCGATCGCCTGCTCGATCTCCACGATGGCCTCGCGGACGACCTCGTCGTCCATGCCCGGCACGCTCGGGAAGGCGGCCTGCAGCGCGCGTCGCAGCTCCGAGCCGCTGTTGCGCTTGACCGTGTGCACCGGCCGACCCTCCTCCGCCAGCCGGCGGATCTTCTGGTCGTCGGCCCGGGCGCGCAGCGCGAAGATCATGTCCGCATGCTCGGGGTTGTTCACGATCCGCGCGTCCACGGCGACGTCTCGGAGCGCGCGGACCAGGAGGTCGCGGCTGATCGCGTGCAGGTAGATCCGCACCGGGCCCTCCCACGTGGCCGGGTGCGCCACGCGGGCGCGGGTCGCGGGCGCGGCAGGGGCCTCGGGCGCGGCCGCGGGGACGTCGGGCGCGGGTGCGCGGCCCGGCTGCCGGCGCTCGCCCCTCACGGGCTCGCCGGCGAGCAACCGGTCGACCGCGGCGCCCGCGTCGTGATGCACCACGACCTCGTCGCGCCCGACCATCTCGACCACGACGTCGAAGGTGGGAGCCCCTCGGCGCTCGGTGATCGTCTTCGCCGAGCGACGCCGGCGGGCCTCCTCGTCGCCGAGCGTGACGGTGTGCACGCCGCCGACCAGGTCCGAGAGGGTCGGGTTCAGCACCAGGTTCTCGAGCGTGTTGCCGTGCGCCGTGCCGATCAGCTGCACCCCGCGCTCGGCGATGGTGCGCGCGGCCGCGGCCTCGGCCGCGGTGCCGATCTCGTCGACGACGATCACCTCGGGCATGTGGTTCTCGACCGCTTCGATCATCACGGCGTGCTGGCGGTCGGGCCGCGGCACTTGCATCCGCCGCGCGGCGCCGATGCCGGGGTGCGGCACGTCGCCGTCGCCGCCGATCTCGTTGGAGGTGTCGACCACGACGACGCGCCGCCCCAGGTCGTCGGCCAGCACGCGCGCGATCTCCCGCAGCTTGGTCGTCTTGCCGACGCCCGGCCGGCCCAGCAGCAGCACGTTCTGCCCGGTCTCGACCAGGTCCCGCAGCAGCTCGATCGCGCCGACCACCGCGCGACCCACGCGCAGGGTCAGCCCCACGACCTCGCCGCGCCGGTTCCGGATGACCGAGATCCGGTGCAGCGTGCCCTCGATGCCGGTGCGGTTGTCCTCGCCCACGGGGCTCAGCTCCCGCAGCACGGCGTCGATGTCCGCGCGAGCGACGGGCGTGCCGGAGAGGCGTTCGGCGCGGCCCTCGAGTCGGGCCTCGGGCGTGCGACCGAGGTCCATCACCACCTCGAGCAACTGAGCCGGCGCGAGCGCGCGCACGGCGCTCTGCAGCTCGGCGGGCAGGACCCCGATGAGGAGTCCGAGTTCGTGGTCCGTTGTGCTGGTCACCCGGGAGCCATAATGCTCCCCGGCGGGTTTCGCCATGGATCCGGGCGAGGTGGGGCGCGTGCGCCCACGCGGGAGGGAGCGCGAGACCAGGACGGGAGGGCCTCGCGGCCTTCCCCGTCCCGCGCTTCGAGACCGCAATTCGCGCCGTTGCGGGTCTCATCGCTCCGGCCGACGCGGCCGGATGGTTCAAGCACTGCGGCGGCGGCCCGCCTCAAGGCGCATGAGCCTGCTGTCCGCTCACCAGCCGCACTTTTTGCCCGCGTTCTGCTCGTCGAGCCACTTCTCGAGCGGCGCGAAGTACTCGAGGAGCGCCCCGCCGTCCATCTGCTTGGTGCCGGTGAGGGCGGCCATCGCCTCGGGCCACGGCTTGCTCGAGCCGAGGGCGAGCATCGCCTTGAGCTTGTCGCCCGCGGCGGTCTTGCCGTAGATCGAGCACTCGTGCAGCGGCCCGGTGTGGCCGGCCGCCTCGCACAGCGCCTTGTGGAACTGGAACTGGAGGATCCGCGCCAGGAAGTAGCGGGTGTACGGCACGTTGGCCGGGATGTGGTACTTCGCGCCGGCGTCGAAGAAGTCCGGGTCGGGCCGGTCCTCGGGCGGCGCGATGCCCTGGTACTTGGCGCGCAGGGCCCACCAGGCCTCGTTGTACTTCTCGGGCGCCGTCTTGCCGGAGAACACGTCCCAGCGCCACTGATCGATCAGCTTGCCGAACGGCAGGAACGCGATCTTCTCGAGCGCGTCCTGCATCTGCAGGTTGATGAGGCCCTTCTCGTCGGCCGGCACGTCGTTGATGAGGCCGATCTGCTTGAGGTAGGCCGGCGTGATCGACAGCGCGATCGCGTCGCCGATCGCCTCGTGGAAGCCGTCGTGGGCGCCGTTCTGGAACAGCACCGGCAGCTTGTAGTAGTAGTGATAATAATAGTTGTGCCCGAGCTCGTGGTGGACGGTGACCATGTCCTCCTGGTTGATCTTGATGCACATCTTGATCCGGAGGTCGTCGTTGAGGTCGACGTCCCAGGCGCTCGCGTGGCACACGACCTCGCGGTCCTTCGGCTTCTGCAGCATCGACCGCTCCCAGAAGGTCGCCGGCAGCGGGTCGAGGCCCAGCGAGGTGAAGAACGACTCGCCGAGCTTGACCAGCTTGACCTCGTCGTACTTGGCCTTCTTCAGCGCGCCGGTGACGTCGAGGCTGGCCGCGCCGGGGAACGGCTCGACCAGCGGGTAGATGTTGGCCCACTCCTGCGCCCACATGTTGCCGAGCAGGTGCGCCGGGATGAGGCCCTCCGCCGGGACCTTGTCCTTGCCGTACTTGTCGGCCAGCTTGCCGCGGACGTAGCAGTGCAGCTTGTCGTAGAGCGGCCGCACCTGCGTCCACAGCCGCTCGGTCTCCTGCTCGAACTCGGCCGGGCTCATGTCGTAGCCGGCGCGCCACAGCTCGCCGAGGTCCTTGTAGCCGATCTCCTTGGCGCCCTCGTTGGCGAGGCCGACGAACTCCTGGTACAGCGGCCGCAGCTCGATCGCGACCTTGTGCCAGCCGGTCCACGCCTTGAGCAGCTCGTCGTACTTGCGGCTCTGCGCCATGATGTCCTCGAGCGCGCCGAGGTCCTTGCACTTCGCGCCCTCGCACGCCTTGCCCTTGCCGTAGATGCCCTCCATCTTGGCGCCGAGCTCGGCCAGCCGCTTGCGCTTCTCCGGGTCGCCGGGGGCCGGCGGCGGGCTGGCGGCGACCTTGAGCAGGTGCAGCTTGCGCTGCGTCTCGGGGTCGATGTCGTCGCCCGTGAAGGTCGTGGCCTCCTTGATGGTCTTGGCCATGAACTCCATCAGCTTCTCGTTGGCCTCGGCCGCGGCCTTCTCGGTGGCGTCGGTGATGTTGGTGTTCTTGTCCCACTCGGCCTTGCCGGCCGCGACCGCGAGCGTGCGCAGCTCGGCGTCGACGCGGTCGACGAACGCCTTGGCCTCGGCCGCCTGGCTCGGCTTCTTCTCGACCTCTTTGCTGTCGAGCTTGGTCTCGGCCTTGACCTCGGTCTTCGCCCGCGCCGGCTTGCCCTTCTGCGCCGCCGGCGGCGGTTGTTGTTCGGCGCCGCCTTGACAGGCGATCACGGGGAGCGACGAAAGGACGAGGACTGCGGCGACGCGGGTGCGGAGCATGGGCGGGACGATACTGCGCGTCGCCGCGGTTGTCAGCGGAATTTCCGCGCCGCAAAAGTCACCGCCGCTGCAGGCGACACACGAACTGCAGGCGGCGAAACCACCGCGGACGCGTGCGGGCCCATGCGAGCGCGAGGCTTTGCCGACCGTGCTGGTTCGGAGCCCCCAGCGCCGCCGGTCAGCGCACGATGTCCGGATCGACGGTGACGCTGACGGGGCAATGATCCGAGCCGAGCACGCTCGAGTGAATCGCCGCCGCCTTGACGAACGGCAGCGCCTCGCTGCACGCCAGCACGTAGTCGATGCGCCAGCCGACGTTGCGCTGGCGGCAGCCGCCGCGCTGGCACCACCACGAATAGTGGCCGGGCCCCGCCTCGAACTTGCGGAACGTGTCGTGGTAGCCGCGCTTCAGCCACCGGTCGAGCTCGGCCCGCTCCTCCGGCAGGAACCCGCTGGTGCCGAGGTTGTCGCGCGGGCGGGCCAGATCGATCTCCTGGTGGGCCGTGTTGAAGTCGCCCATCACCAGCACCCGCAGCCCCTCGCCGCGCAGCGCGTCGAGCCGCTTGCGCAGCGCGCGGTAGAACGACAGCTTGTAGGGCACGCGGTCGTTGCTGCGGTCCTGCCCGTTGCCGTTGGGGAAGTACACGTTGGCCACCACCAGCTTGCCGAAGCGGGCCAGCTGCAGGCGGCCCTCGACGTCGAACTTCGGGCCGAGCGCGGTGTCGACGCTGTCGGGCGTGAGCTTGCTGAACAGCGCGACCCCGCTGTAGCCCGGCTTCCTGGCCGCCGAGACATGTGCGAAAGGCCAGCCTTCGGGTCGAGCCAGCTCGCCGAGCTGCTCGGCGCTGGCGCGGACCTCTTGCAGGCCGACGATGCTCGGCCCGCTGGCGAGCCAGGGCGAGAGGGCTTGCTTGCGCGCCAGGGCGCGCAGGCCGTTGACGTTCCAGGAGGCGATCGTCAGCAAGGCGGTTCTCAGTGGGCGGGGCCGTCGCTGCGGGTGGTGACCAGCGGGGCGACCAGGAACACCAGGCCCATCAGCGCGTAGCTCTGGACGAAGGGCCAGGCGGGCGACAAGGATAGTACGGTGTCGGCCGGGGTCCACACGTACGAGTGCATGAACCCCAGCGCCGACAGCGCGGCGCCGGCGAAGCACCAGGCCGCGGCCTGCCGCAGCTTGCGTTCGATGACCGCGACGGTGGTCGCGGCGAGGAACATCGACGTGAAGATGAAGCCCTGCTCGAGCGCGAAGGCCCCGTCGATCCACACGTCGCCGCGCTGGAAGATCGGCACCAGCGCGGGTGACATCGCGCTCGTCGTGCCGTCGACCCCCGCGGCGCGCAGGCCCGCCTTCGCCATCATCGCGCCCCAGGCGCCGACCCCGGGCAGGACGCCGATCACCACCGCCGGCGCGTGCGCTCGCGGCGTGGCCTCGAACGCCTGCGCGGTGATGACGATACCGATCCACAGGATGATCGCCATCCCGGCCTCGATCGGCACCGCCCAGGCGATGTACGCCAGCGTGCCGGTGAGGCACACGAGCGTGGCGAACACGCCGTTGAGGATCGAGTAACCGGCGCGCGCCCCCATGGCCTTCCAGCCGGGGTGACCGATGTAGATCGTGGTCGGGAAGCACGAGCCGAACAGCGCCGCGGCCAGCGTGCCGAGGCCGTTCATCGCCAGCGACGGCGTGGTCGGGAACGGGTCGCCCGCGGCGTCGGCGGCCTCGATGTTCTGCAGCGAGCCGACCACGTTGAACACGCCCATCGGCACGATGACCGCGAGGTAGGCCCACAGCATGTCGCCGGTCAGCGCCTCGATCAGCGGCCCGAGCACCGGCAGCGGCAGCTGCAGCCCGTGCCCGTGCGCCGGCGCCTCGCCCACCGGGGCGATGCCCGTCAGCCACGCGATCAGCGTCCCCAGCGCGACGGCGACGAGCCCGCCCGGGACCCCGCCCTTGAACTTGAGCCGCCCGAAGTACACCAGCAGCAGCACCCCGAGCGTCACCAGGCCGACCACCGGGCGCGCGAAGCTGCGGTACAAGAACCCGAGGCTGATAAACCCGAGCGCCACGCCCGACAGCGTCGACAGCAGCGCCGCCCGCGGCGTCGCCCTGCGCAGCCGCTCGGCGACGAAGGCGCCGCTCAATTCGATCAGCCCCGAGCCGAAGCAGGCGACCAGCCCCGCCTGCCACGCGATCGTCGTCGGGTCGGCCGCCCCCGCGGCGGTCGCCGCCAGCTTCGCCGGCAACATGACCAAAAAGACATGTGCGAACACCGACACCGTATTGATGCCGTAGGGCAGCGCGCAGATGTCGGAGCGGCCGAGCGCCTGGCCGAGGCGGCGCGCCTGCCACGCGTAGTAGAGGTTGCCGACCAGCAGCGAGACGGCCGCGCCGGGCAGCACCTGGCCGTAGAGCAACGCGTCGGAGAAGCCGAGCACGTGGCGACACAGCGCGTCGATGAGCAGGAGCTGCACGAGGTTGTCGACCGCGAGGCCGAAGAACCCGTCGATGTCGCCGCGTTGGAACCAGCGCATGAGGCCCGATGTACCAAACCGCGCGCCGCTGGACCAGGACCCTGGGCCCGTGCTACGAGGACGGGGACATGCTGATCCGCGAGCGCCTGGCCCACAAGCGGCCTGTGTTCAGCTTCGAGTTCTTCCCGCCGAAGACCGAGAAAGGCGAGGCCGTGCTGTGGCGCAGCCTCGAACAGCTCGCCCCGCTGTCGCCCGACTTCGTGTCCGTCACCTACGGCGCGGGCGGCAGCACCCGCACCCGCACCCTCGACATCGTCGCCCGCATCAAGCGCGAGCTCGGCATCGAGCCGATGGCCCACCTGACCTGCGTCGGCGCCACCCGCGACGAGCTGGCCCGCACCATCGACCAGCTCGGCGACCGCGAGATCTGCAACATCCTCGCCCTGCGCGGCGATCCGCCCAAGGGCGAGGCCGCCTTCGTCGCCCCCGAGGGCGGCCTCCGCCACGCCAGCGAGCTCGTCGCCTTCATCCGCGAGCGCGGCCCGTTCTGCATCGGCGCCGCCTGCTACCCCGAGGTCCACCCCGAGGCCGAGAGCGGCGCGACCGACCTCAAGTGGCTCAAGCACAAGGTCGACGCCGGCGTCGACTTCCTCATCAGCCAGCTCTTCTTCGACAACGCGACCTACCACGACTTCGTCGGCCGCGCGATCGAGGCCGGCATCACCGTGCCGATCCTCGCCGGCGTGATGCCGGTGACCAACTACGAGCAGATCCAGCGCTTCACCCAGATGTGCGGCGCGACCATCCCGGCGCCGCTGCGGCAGCGCCTGCAGAGCACCGAGGGCGACCCGCAGGAGGTGTTCTGGACCGGCGTCTCGTACGCCGCCCACCAGTGCCGCGCGCTGCTCACCCCGCCGGTCGGCGACCCGTTCGCCACCCCGCGCCCCGGCGTGCCGGGCATTCACTTCTACACCCTCAACAAGTCGCCGGCGACCCGCGCGATCTTCGAGATCTTGCGGCTCGCCCACGTGGCGGTGTGACGATGCTGCTGCTCGCGGCCACGCTCGCGGCGACGTTGTCGGCCCCGCCGACGAGCCCCGACCTGGCCGCCTACGTGCAACAGACGCCGCGCTGCAGCGCCGAGGTCCCGCGCTGCTTCGGCGTCCACCTCCACCTCGTCGTCACCGCCGGCACGGCGATTCAGACCGTCGAGTGGGTCTCATCCCAGATCGCCGAGGCCAACGCCCGCTTCTCCACCATCGACGTCAACTTTGAAGTCATCGCCGCCGACGCGCTCCCGGCCACCGACGCCGAGGTCGACGACCGCGCCGAGCGCGACGCCCTCGGCGACCCGCACTTCAGCCGCGGCGTCGCCCACGTGTTCGTCGTGGGCCGCCTCGCCGACGTCGACATCGCCGGCAGCGAGATCCGCGGCGTCCACTGGCGCTTCCGCAAGGACCGCTCGCGCCGGTGGGTCATTCTTTCGAAGATCGCCGGCGCGCTGACCCTCGCCCACGAGCTCGGCCACTTCTTCGGCCTGCCCCACTCCGAGTACGACGAGAGCCTGATGAACAAGACCCCCCGCGTCGCCTGGCTCACCGGCGAGCTCAGCTTCGCCGAGCCCGAGTTCGCCCGCATGCGCCGCCACCGCGACCGCATGCTGCGCGAGGGCATGCTGGTCGATCGGGCAGGTCGCAAGGGACAGGCACAAAAGCCCGGCTGACGGTCTTCTAGCTGGACTTGAGTTGACATTGCGGTTGAGGCGGTCCGTCAGTCACCGTGATCACGGTCGCTTCCCCGAACCTCCGCTGAGCCGCGCCCGGGCCGTGATCGAGCACATCGAGGCGACTCTGCGCCTGGATGACGAGTTGCGCCAGGCCCCCGCCTACGCCCCGGCGTGACGCCGCGGGACCGCCCGAGGCGTGGGAGACGAGATCGGCTCGACGTCGCGTGGCGCACCGAGAAAGGGATCGAGGATCGTGGTGCCGTTCAATGGTGCAACGCGCTACCACCGGCTTTCGCCACCGCCAGCGACGAAGTCGATGGACTCCAACGCAAGATCCCGAAGCTTGTTCTGCTCACAGTCAAGGATGCGCGCCGAATAGACCTCATCCGGGGCGAATGGGTCCGCTTCGACGACCAAAATGCAGGAGCCATCCGGCTGCTCGCCGAATCGCACGGCCAAGCGAGGGCTGGCGCCGTACCTGCTCTCCGCATTATTTGTCGCATACTCGAGGTCCCAATAGCTGTCGACCTCGATAGCGATCCCGTCGACCTCGCCCTGAGCGAGGACCGTAAAGCCGTCGAGGGCTCCCCATCGGGCGGGGCGTGTGTGGAACGACACCGCCCCCTCGGCCAATTTGACGTCAATCCGGTCGATTTGGATGTCGGTCAACTGGCACGGACCCGCCAGGGTGCGCCTTGGGGGATCCTCGGGTGCGATCCCAGGTGCGAAGGCGATGACATGGAGACGAGACTCCTGGTCGAGGGTGGATACCGGCGCCAGCTCAAACTCATTGGTGCCGGCGGGATAGGCGACCTGTACGAGCAAGCGGTCGCCTCTCACCGTCATCGCGTCCGGATTGTCGACGTAGATGACCGTCTCCCACCCTTGACCCTCGCCGAGGAAGTAGATTGAACTCGGTACGCTGTTGGCCGCGATCCAGATCGCGCCCTTCCCCTCGGCTCCGCGGATCTCGGGCCCGTTCGGCCCCGTCTGGAGCGTGAACGGCAACCACGCCTCGGCCTGAACGTCCGGTTCTGCTGGTAGCGGGACTTCACCCGGGTCCAGTCGCAGAACCCCACGGAAGTGGAACAGCGGCGTCGACAGCCCCGGGGTAGCTATGCACAGCTCGAAGCCTTCTGGGATCCGAAGCAATCGAGCATCCGAGGCTGAATCGGTTCCAGCGTCCGTCATCATCTTCCCCTTGTGTCGACGCCGGCCGAAATCCGAGGCGCAGCGCCGATGAGGCGTCAACGGTCAGCGGATGAGGATCAAGCAGCGCGTCAAGTTTTCGGCGAACGCTGGCGGGTCGGGTAAAGGGAGCGTGGCCGCCAAAAAGGTGAGCGCTGAGAGGTAGCGACTCTCAGCGCTCGGTGTCGTAGCCAGCCGTACCCCAAAAGGACAGCCAACAAAGAAGCGACGGCAGGAGGGTACGGCGAGGGCTCGGGGAAGTCCAGCGGAGTGCGTGGCCGGGCACGTGGTCGATCGAGGACGAGAGCCAGCGACTGTTCAACTGCGGGAGGTGCCGGCGGCAGGTTTCGGTGTGCCGGGCCTGCGACCGCGGGCAGCGGTACTGCGGGAAGGACTGCGCGGCCCAGCAGCGGCTTGTGTCGGTGCGGGCGGCGAGGCGGCGGTACGCGCGGAGCATGCACGGCCGGCGGATGCACGCGAGGGCCGAGGCGAGGCGGCGCGCCGAGCGGCGGATGAAGATCGTGATGGATCACGGTCTAGCCACATCGGAGCCGGCGCCGATGCTCGACGAGCAGGTGGCCGAGGCCGGCGTGGTGCTGGTCGCCATCTGCGGAGACGAGGACGATCGTGAGTCAATCGAGATGGAGAGCCCTGCTGCGGGTCTGCGAGCCGGACCTGCAGATCCTGGTGATCGACGGCGAGGGGGATCGGCTGAAGGCCCGGCTGCCGCTGCACAGCGAGCACCCGCGGGCGCTGATGACGGTGCTGGAGGGGCTGGCGATGTGGCAGGGCCAGCGGCTCGGCGCTGTGCAGTATGTGGACGCGAGGGGTCCGGATTACATCGACTGGGCGTTTCCCAACGCGGATCTTCGCGGGCACCGCAGCCCGCTCGTGGATTTTTCCACGCGGGTGCACGGCGGCGCACGGAGACGGATCCGCGGCGTCGGTGACTTCCGGCAGCTGCGCCTTCTCGGAGGTGACGTGTGAAGACGCGGCCCGAAACCGAGGCGGAGATCGCCCGCCTGCATCACGCGGAGGGCTGGCCGATCGGGACGATCGCCGAGCAGCTCGGCGTGCACACGAGCGTCGTGACGCGCGTGCTCGGCCAGGCCGGCGTGGTGCCGGCGGTGACGATGCCGCGACCGTCGAAGGCCGACCCGTACCTGCCATTCATCCGCGAAACGCTGGAGAGGTACCCGCGGCTGCGCGCGAGCCGGCTGCTGCAGATGGTGCAGGCACGCGGGTACACGGGGAAGTGCTCGCGCTTCCGCGAGATCGTCGCGACGATGCGGCCGCGGCCGAAGGCCGAAGCGTACCTGCGCCTTGCGACCTTGCCCGGAGAACAGGGGCAGGTCGACTGGGCGCACTTCGGCAAGCTGCGGGTCGGCCGGGCGGAGCGGCCGCTGATGGCCTTCGTCATGGTGCTGAGCTGGTCGCGGATGATGCACCTGCACTTCTTCCTCGACGCGCGGATGCCGAGCTTCCTGCGCGGCCACCAGCTGGCCTTCGAGACATTCGGCGGCGTGCCGCGCGAGCTCCTGTACGACAACCTCAAGAGCGCGGTGCTCGAGCGCGTCGGCGACGCGATCCGCTTCAACGAGACGCTGCTGCGGCTGGCCGGTCATTACCGATACGCGCCCAAGCCGTGCGCGCCGGCGCGGGGCAACGAGAAGGGGCGCGTGGAGCGGCGGATCCGCTACATCCGCGACAACTTCTTCGCCGCGCGCACGTACGCCGATCTGGACGACCTCAATGTCCAGGCCGCCGACTGGTGCGCGCGGATCGCTGCCGCGCGCCCGTGCCCGGAGGATCGCGCGCGGACGGTCGGCGATGCCTTCGCCGAGGAGCGGGCGCGGCTGATGCCGCTGTCCGAGACGCGCTTTCCGTGCGACGAGGTCGTGCCCGTGCACGTCGGCAAGACGCCGTACGTGCGCTTCGACCTCAACGACTACTCGGTGCCGCACACCCACGTGCGCCGGCAGCTCGCGGTGGTCGCCGACCCGGACACCGTGCGGATCGTCGACGGCACCGCTGTCGTCGCTACGCACGCGCGTGCCTGGGGCCGCGACGAACGCGTCGAGGATCCCGCGCACATCGAGGCGCTCATCGCCGACAAGCGCGCCGCGCATCATCACCGCGGCATGGACCGCCTGCAGCACGCCGCGCCGCACAGCCGCGGCTTCCTGCATCGCTGCGCCGAGCGCGGGCAGAACCTCGGCAACGTGACCTGGCAGCTCGGGCGTCTGCTCGACCAGTACGGCGCCGCGGGGCTCGACGCCGCGCTCGCCGAGGCCAACGCCCGCGAGCTCGTCCATCCGCCGAGCGTGCGCCAGCTGCTCGAAAGGCGGCGCGCCGACGAAGGGCGGCCCGCGCCGCTGTCCGCCGAGGTACCCACGAACCCGCGGCTGCGCGACGTCGTCGTGAGGCCGCACGCGCTCGACCTGTACGACCGGCTGCGTCCGAAGGATGAGGAGGGTGACGATGGCTCTCGCACCTGACGATGCCCTGCGAAGGCGCGCTCTGGGTCTCGGCCTGCATGGCTTGTACGCACGCTGGGATGAGGTCGTCCGCGAGCCGTGGCTGCGCACCGTCCTCGACATCGAGGAGCACGAGCGAAAGCGTCGCAGCCTCGAGCGCCGCATGCTCGCCGCCAAGCTGACCGCGATGAAGCCGATCGCCGACTACGACTGGAAGCACCCGAAGCTCGACCGCGCCCTCGTCGACGAACTCTTCGAGCTCGGCTTCATCCGCGAAGCCGTCAACGTCGTCTTCCTCGGCCCCAACGGCGTCGGCAAGACCATGCTCGCGCAAAACCTCGCCCACCACGCCGTCCTGCAGGGCTACACCGCCCGCTTCACGACCGCCTCCGCGATGCTCGGTGACCTCGCCGCGCAGGACGGCGCCGCCGCGCTGCGCCGTCGCCTGCACCGTTACGTCAAGCCCGCGCTGCTCGTCGTCGACGAGCTCGGCTACCTGCCCTACAGCAACCGCTACGCCGACCTGCTCTTCGAGGTCGTCTCCCAGCGATACACCAAGGCGCCGGTCGTGATCACCACCAATCGGCCCTTCAGCGAGTGGGCCGCCGTCTTCCACAGCGCCTCCTGCGTCGGCACCCTCCTCGATCGCCTCTGCCACAAGGTCGAGATCGTCGAGATCGCCGGCGAATCCTGGCGCCTCAAGGAAGCCAACGAACGCACCTCCCGTCGCCGTAGCCGTCCGCCAAAACCCCCAGGCTGACCGCCCGCAGCCAGCTCCCGCATCACGTCCACGCCGGCGCTGTGCGCCGGCGATTTGCGTCGGCGTCCGACACCGGCGCTACCCACCGGCGCCGGACACCGGCGCTACGCTGCGGATCGTGGCCGGCGACAACACCTTGTCGTCTCCGCAAGCTATCAGGGCGAGGGCGAGCAGCCCACCGAGCTTGGAACTCCCTTAGATCTTGATCCGGGGTGAAGGAACGAACGAGCGGGCGAAGGATGAGGGATGCATCGGCGGACTCAGGGGTATGTACTCAGCCAGTGTGAGATCCAGCCACGGTACTCGGGCGTGATACGAACGTCAATCAGCGGCCGAAAGTACCCTGGCCCGTGCCCCGGGGAGCACGGGGTGACCGCGCCACATTCCTGGCCCGACTGGACTGAGAGGATCACCCAACCTAAAGTCGCATGTTTGTGGTAAAGAGCCGAACCGCTGTCGCCGGCGCTCGCATCGCAGCTATGGTGAAGAATCCGGTTCCAGCCATCCGGGTCAGGGAACGCGAAGTCGTCAGGGCCACAGGCGGCATCTTGTCCGTACAAGTGGGCGGGATTGCACGGCACATTCGTGCAGGCCTGCACGGATGTAAAGCTGCCGCCCTGGCATGGTTCGTCGATCCTAGCCGTCCCAGTGCTCAGGAAGGAGGGATCGCAAAGAGGGTAGCCACGACGGTAAACGTTGTAGCCAGAAGTCGTGCTGTCGGTATATGTGGCAGCTCCAAACGAGCACTTGCCATCAAAGCAACCTGCCTGGCCAACGCCAGAGCCGCCGATGCGACCCGGGGTCACAAGAATACCAAAGTCGAACTGCCGCTGTCCCGTTGTGATGTAGTCTGGGTAGACGAAGTACCAGAGGTCTTCACCCGGTGGGATGCTCCCGGAGTTGATGGCGACGCTAGCCAGCCACGAACTTTCATTTCTACCCGCTCGAACCGTAAAAAGATCGCCCCCAGACTCCAACCCGGCAGCGCATCATCGCCTCCAGCCGCGGCGGTGTAGTCGGGCCCGTCCGGCGTCAACATCTCTGCGGTCTCGGCGGCCAGTTGCGGCGCCTGCAACAGGCCCTGAATCCCTTCCTGAACGTCATCGAAATCGCCCGGCCCCGCTTGGATGTCCGGCGCATCGTCGAGGGTCGGCGGCGCAAGCCCGGTGATAAGCTCCCGCGGCATCGTGACCTTGAACTGATTCCGTGTCGCCAGGTTGATACCGATGAACGAGGTGAAATCCGGATCTTGCGATTCCAGACCTTGCAGTTCGGCTTCGCTGAGCGGCTCCACCTCCGGCGCCCGTACCTCCCCGGGAGTCTCTTGGAGCTGGCCGAGCCCGAGATACTCGATGACGATCTTGCCCTCGGCGTCGACACCCGGAGGTGCGGGAACCGACGCCATCAACCGCGTCGCATCGGCAATGACTGAGGCATCAGGATTATCGCCCAAGAGAAGCTCAAATTTCTCGCTTTCCTCAATGCCGTCGCGCGCCTCCACAAGCGCGCTGTCCGAGAGAACGTCGGGCTCAGCGCCGTGATTGCGCCCCATCGAGCATGCGTGGGTGTCGGCGATGCCGGCCCATCGCGCACGGGAGCGCAGGGTCGCCGTGAGCGTCCAGGGCTGCACGTCACCACGTAGACGTTCTCAACCGTCTCGGCTATGCGAAGGATCTCGTCCATCGCCGCCTGGACGTCGGACACGTACTCGAGTACGCACGCGACGTAGACGACTGCCGAGTCGCTTTCGATTCGGTGGACAGGCCCACGCTCGAGCCCGGCCGCCACGAGTCCCTACGCCCTGCAGGCGTTCGCGCGCCACTCACTCATGGCCACGACCATGACGTACTACATCCACCTCGACAAGCTCCGAAAGGCTCGCGAGGCCGTGGACATGCTGGCGGGAACCGCCCCGCCCCCGACGCTGTCACCCGTGGTTCCGATGCGGCCGACCCCGCCGGTCCGTGGGCAACCGCCTGGCACTGGCTGGCAATTAGTCCGAGTTCTGGCGTATACGCCGGAACTGAACCGAATTCACAGTCGGCAATTCGCGAACTCCAGGTCCCGATCTCCGCACTGGAGTCCTCCGCCCCTCAAATCGACAGGCGCAGCTCCCCCCGCTCGACCAGCGGCGCCGTCTCGACCGTGCAGAAGCCGACGTCTTCGAGGCATTGCGCCGGCTCGAGCCCGAAGCCGCCGAAGTACTCGTAGCACTTCGAGTCCTCCGGGCACTGCGGGTCATCGAGGTCGCACATCGGCGTGCAGCAGGCGATCGCGCCTTCGGGGCAGCCGCCGGGCACGTACTCGGGCGCCTCGCACGAGTAGCCGGGGTCGCAACCGTTGGCCTTGTCGCACGCGTCGCGGAACTTCCCGGTCTCGGCCGACGCGTCCAGCCTGCAGAAGAAGTCGTTGACCCACTGACCCTTGATGCACACCTCGCCCTCCTTGCAGGTCGACACGTCGAGTGGGTCGCACAGGCGCTCGCACATCGGCAGGAGCCCATTATTGTAGATCACGCAGCGCTCGTTCTCGCTGCAGGTCGGGCTGGCCTCGCCGCAGCCGCACAGCGGTTTGCAGACCGAGCTCATGATGAGCGCGTCCCACTGGCACAGCAACCCGACATCGCAGGTATCGCCGTCGCCCTCCTGGCCGCAGTACTCGCCGAGCTGGCGCGGGAACTGCGTCAGCGGCACGCAGGCGACCTCGTTCCACTGCTGGCCGATCACCGTGCACTTCTGGCCTTCGGGGCAGTCCTGGCCGTAGATGTCGCACGCCTCCGCGGCCGTCGGCTCGTCGGCGGCCTTGAAGCTCGCGGGCGGGTAGAGGTGCTCGCTCGACACCGCGATCGCGCCGCTGCGTTCGACCAGCAGGTTGCACTCGACGTTGTCGTCGGCCAGGTGGCACTCCTCGACCGGCGGGTCGCCGGACGTCTCCGTCGTCGGCCCCGCGCTCGGGTCGCCCTCCGTCGGGTCGCCCTCCGTCGGGTCGCCCTCCGTCGGGTCGCCCTCGGTGATCACCTCGCCCGGCGACGTCGTGTCGGTGCCGCCCGGCTCGCTGGAGCTGCCCGTCGGCGGGTTCGACGTGTCGCTCGTGTCGCTCGACGAGCCCGGCTCGTCGCCCGAGCTCGGCGCCGCCTCGGTCCCGCCGCCGCCGCCGCCCGAACAGCCCAGGAGCGCCAGGCTCACCGCCAGGGCGACGACGCCGCGACAATGCACATACCCGCTCCGACGATTACCTCTATCATTATTGAACAATCCGAACATGGTCCCGCTCGCTTCGCTGGCAATACGTCGACACCCCCTCGCGCGCCGCGCCGGGCCGCGGGCATACGCTGCCTGCGCCTGCGCGCCCGCCGAGGGACGCCTCTCACCGGGTCAGTGCGCCCCGGCGGCCGATCAATTTGCCGACCGTGCGACTTTCTCGCGCGGCGGCTGGCCTCATGGCCTCACCGACCCTGCCGGCGGGGGCGCCCGGCGCGGCGGCCGTTCAACCGACCAGGGCGACCGACTCGGGGTGTGGCTCCGGGTGGCCGTCGACGAAGCGGTCGCGGATGGCCAGGACCTCGTCGATGTGGGTCAAGAACACGTCGGTGAGGTGCGGGTCGAAGTGGGAGCCGGCGTTCTTGCGCATCAGGTCGAGCGCGGCCTCGAGCGGCCAGGCGGGCTTGTAGGGGCGGGCGCTGGTCAGCGCGTCGAACACGTCGGCGATCGCCGCGATCCGCCCGGCCAGCGGGATGTCTTCGCCGCGCAGCCCGCGCGGGTAGCCGTTGCCGTCCCACTTCTCGTGGTGCGTGTGGGCGATCGTCGCCGCCATCTCCAGCGGCGCTGCCGTCGAGCCGTGGAGGATCCGGTACCCGATCTCCGCGTGCGTCTTCATGATCGTGAACTCCTCCGGCGTCAGCCGCCCGGGCTTGAGGAGGATCCGATCGGGGATGCCCAGCTTGCCGACGTCGTGCATCGGGCTGGCGATCCGCAACAACTCACATGTACTCGGGGACAGGCCGATCTTGCTGCCGATCAAGTGACAGTACCAGCTCATCCTCTGCAGGTGCTGCCCGGTCTCGTCGTCGCGGAACTCGGCCGCGCGCGACAGGCGATAGATCGTCTCCTCGTGCGAGGCCCGCAGCTCGCTCTGCATGCGCGTCAGCTCGGCCACCGCCGCCGCCAGCTCGGTCGTGCGGTCGTCGATCGCCCGGGCCAGCGCGCCCTTCTGCTGCTCGAGGTTGTCGTAGTAGCGCTTCACCCGCACGCTGTTGCGGATCCGGGCCAGCAGCTCGACCTCGTCGAACGGCTTGCTGAGGAAATCGTCGGCGCCGGCTTCCATGCCCTTGCGGCGCAGCTCGCGGTCGTTCACCGCGGTGATGAACACGATCGGCGTGTGTAATCCTCGCGGGTGCGAGCGGATGTTTCGACATACATCGAGGCCGCTCATGCCCGGCAGTCGCATGTCGAGAAGCACCGTATCGGCGCCCCGGGAGAACACCTCCTGCAGCGCCTGTTCCCCCGAGCTGGCGAGGGCGACGTCGTAGCCCTCCAGGCGCAGCAACTTCTCGAGCAGGCGGCGCATCGTCGCCTCGTCGTCGACGACGAGGATCCGGCCGCCGTTGAGCTGCGGAGCGCCGCTGTCCATCACTCGGACGTTACCGCGGATCGCCAGCCCCGCGGGGCCCGCGGATCCGCGCGCCGTGTTACCCTCCCGGTCCATGCGTGAGGACCCGCGGCGAGCGACGCGTACTGCCCTGTGCGGGGCGATCCTGGCATTCGGAACATGTTCCTTCGCGGCGTGTGACTCGGCGCGCCGGCCTCCCGGTGCGCAGCAGGTCGCGCGCCCGGCGGCGAGCGCGGAGCAGGCCCCGGTTGCGCCGCCGGCCGCGACCGCGGCGCCCCGGCGGCCGCGCCCACGACCGCGACCGCAGCGCCCCCGGCGGCCGCGCCCACGACCACGCGCCTGCCTGCGCCCGCGCGGCTGGTCGCCCTCGGCGACCTCCACGGCGACTTCGAGGCCACGCGCGCGGCCCTGCGGCTCGCGGGGGCGATCGACCCCCAGGATCGATGGATCGGCAAGGAGCTGGTGGTCGTGCAGACGGGCGACCAGCTCGACCGTGGCGACGGCGAGCGCAAGATCCTGGAGCTGCTCGAGCGCCTGCAGACCGAGGCCCGGGCCGCCGGCGGGGCCCTGCACGTCCTGAACGGCAATCACGAGCTGATGAACGCCGCCGGCGACTTGCGCTACGTGACCGCCGGCGGCTTCCTCGACTTCGAGCACGAGCCCGGCGTCGACCTCGCCGACCCGCGCGCCGCCCGCGTGCCCGAGCCGATGCGCGGCCGCTGGCTCGCCTTCGCGCCGGGCGGCCCGTGGGCGCGCAAGCTCGCGACCCGACCGGTCGTCCTGGTGATCGGCGAAACCGTGTTCACGCACGGCGGCCTGCTGCCGCAACACGTGCGTCGCGGCCTCGACACGATCAACGACGAGGTCCAGCGCTGGCTCCGCGGCGACGGAGAGATCTCCCCCGAGATCCTGCAAGACGACGAGAGCCCGGTATGGGTGCGCCGTTACTGCCTCGAGCCCAAGCCGGCCGAGTGCGACGTGTTGCGCGAGACGCTCGCCGCGGTGCCGGCCAAGCGACTGGTCGTCGGCCACACCGTCCACAAGGAGGGCGTGTTTTCGGCCTGCGACGGCGCGGTGTGGTGCATCGACGTCGGCATGGCCGCGTACTACGGCGGTCACCCCGAGGCGCTGGAGATCGTCGGCGACAAGGTCACGGTGTTGCGCGAGCCGTGATGTGAGTGCCGGACGCAGTGAGGGCTCGCACTGCGAGCGCCCTCATGCGTGCCTCGGTGCCACACTCTCGGTGGCCAGCGGCGATTCGGAGCGCCACACGACGCGCTCCACCCTGCCCTGGAAGGTGTCCTCATGTTCCTGTTCCGCGAGGCAGCAATGAGCGACGAAGACGCGATCTTCGAGCTCGCGCGCCACCTCAACAGCCTCAACCTGCCGCCCGAGCGGCCCTACATCCACGAGCTGCTGCAGCGCTCGTTGGCCTCGTTCCGCGGCAGCCCCGACTTCGACCCGACCCGCCGCTTCCTGTTCGTGCTCGAGGGCGACGACGGTCAGGTCGTCGGCACGTCGATGATCCACGCCCAGCACGGCGACACCGACGAGCCGCACGTGTTCTTCCGCGTCATCCAGGAGGAGCGCTACGCCGACCTCCGCGTCACCCCGAACTCCGAGGTGCACGACGTGCACATGACGCACACGATGCTGTACCTCGGCCAGACCTACGACGGCCCGACCGAGCTCGGCGGCCTCGTGCTGCGCCCCGAGCTGCGCCACCACCCCGACAAGCTCGGCCGCTTGCTGTCGCTCGCCCGCTTCGTCTTCATCTCGAGCCACCGCGGGTGGTTCCGCGACCGCCTGCTCGCCGAGCTGCTGCCGCCGCTGGTCCAGGGGCCGGGCGGGACCACGCGCTCGCCGCTGTGGGACGCGCTCGGCCACAAGTTCACCGGCCTCACCTACCACGAGGCCGACCGCCTCAGCCGCTTCAACAAGGAGTTCATCTGGCGGCTGTTCCCGACCATGCCGATCCACGCGTGCCTGCTGCCCGAGGGCGTGCAGGACATCATCGGTCAGGTCGGCCCCAACACCGTCGGCGCCAAGCGGCTGCTCGAGAGCATCGGCTTCCAGTACAGCGGCCGCGTCGACCCGTTCGACGGCGGCCCGCACTACGAGGCCGACACCGACCAGGTCACGATCGTCCGCGACACCCAGGGCTACGCGCCCGTCGTCGGCGAGCCCGACCCCTCGGCTCAGCCCGGCATCGTCGCCGTCACCCAGGACCGCGCGCCCCACTTCCGCGCGGTCTGGACCCCCGCCCAGGCCGTGTTCGCCGCCGACACGCCGCCCGGCGCCCCGCCCACGCAGGTGCTGGTCCGCCGCGAGGCGCTGCAGCAGCTCGGCGTGCTCGCGCCCGGGCAGGACACCCCCTCGCCCGAGGCCCGCGTGCTGGTCGCCCTGCGCCCGCAACGGCGCTACTCCGACCGCGTCGCCAGCGTGCCCCCCGGCGCTCGCTCGCCGACCGGCTCGCTCCGGCTGAGCTGACCGCAAGGACAGGTGAGCCGCAGGTCCGCCGGCGGATTCGGACAGCCGCTCCTGGTTCAATTCAGCGGACAGCGGCCCGGGTGCAGTTGGCGAAGTCACCCGCCGGGTGCCGTCGCGGAGATATCCCGCTGTCGATCTCACTCGACCGGAGATTTCGCGTACGGCAGCTCGATCGCTGCGAAGCAGGCTAAGGTGTGGCGACCTCGCCCGCCGTTCATGACGAGCGGTGTTCACGCGAGACGGTAACGACACCGACATGCGCCATACACGAACTCTTACCTTCTCTTCCTGCTTGACCCTCTCTCTCGCCGCCTGCGGCGAGGACAGCGGCCTCTCGATCTCGGACACCGCGAACATCACCACCCTCAATCCGACCGTCCCTGGGACCACGACCTCAGGCGTGGACGACCCCACCGTCGGCGACACCACGGAGCAGTCGGGGACGATGGGCGAGTCGGAGTCGGCGACCGAGCCGACGTCCGGCACCACCGCGGACGTGACCGCGACCGGCACGACGACGGAAGACGCGACGGCGACCGACGGCCCGGCGACCGACGGCACGACCGACGCCACCACGACGACCGACGGCACCTCATCGACGACCGACGACACGACCACCGGCGACGCGACCACCGGCGACATCGACGAGTGTCAAGCGCCCGCGACGCAGCCGCCGTGCGACGAGGCCGGCGACGACATCTTCAAGGCGATCGGCCTCAACTGTTCGGACAACCCGGCGATGGCGATCCCGATCAAGAACCCGGTGATCATGGCGCCGGACACCAGCAGCTACCGCGTCGCCACTCACTTCGGGACCGCCAAGGATCCGATGGACCCGAACCAGTGGGCGTGGGCGCCGAAGGAGGGCTCGCGGTTCCTCGTGATCGGCTCGGGCACCTTCCCGAACCTCGAGGCCGACGGCGGCCTCGTCGAGCAGAACGGCCAGGACACCCAGCCGAACGGCAACCCCGACGACCAGACGCAGCTGCCGGGCGTCATGCACCACGAGATGGGCAGCAACAACGGCGCCGGCGGCACGCCGTTCATGAACTGCGACGGCGTCCACGACTGCTCCGACACGATCGCCAACCAGTGGAACGGGATCGGCGCCGGCGTCGCCCACGACGTGTTCTACATGTCGTTCGACCTCGACGTCCCGCAGGGCACCCACGGCTACCTGCTCGACTTCGTCTACTTCACCGAGGAGTGGCCGAACTACGTCAACGCGACGGTCAACGACATGCTGATCGTGTGGTCGACCAGCGAGACCTTCACCGGCAACGTCACCTTCATCGACGAGCAGCCGCTGACGGTCACCGCGCTCGACCCGTACATGACGATCCTCCCCGGCGATCCGCGGCTCGCGGGCACCGGCTTCCCCGGCGACGACGAGGGGGCCGCCACCGGCTGGTACACCGCCAAGGGCTCCGCCGCCCCCGGCGAGACCTTCACGATCGCCATCTCCGTCTTCGACCTCGGCGACACCGTGTGGGACACCGTCGGCATCCTCGACAAGTTCCGCTGGGACTGCATGGGCTGCGTCCCCAACGAGGTCGACAGCTGCGGCATCATCCCGCAGTGAGCCCGCTTGCGGGCCGCCGGGCCAGGACGCCCGCGCCGCGCGGGTGGTCGTGCGCGGCATACCGGCCGGGAGGTCCTTCGCGGCCGGGCGCCTGTCCGGCAGAACAGCCGACGCACGCAGCCCGGTCCGACTCGGCCCGTCGAGCCGCATGGGCGCCGACAGGCACGGCCTCCATGGTTCGTTCCGCCGGCGGCACGCGCCCGGGCTATTGCCCCGAGGGCGCCAGCCCGTCTCGCAAGTCCCTGGCCCGAAGGACAGCTCGCTCCCCCGCGGTCGCGTCGCCGTTCGCCGCCCACACCTCCGCCGCGCGCTCGTAGAACGACCCGGCTCGGCCGCGCTCGCCCCGCTTCGCCGCCAGCTCGCCCAGGCCCTCGAGCGCCTGCGCCAGCAGCGGGTGACCGAGCTCCAGCTCGTCCGCCATCGCGACCGCCCGCACGAACGCCTGCTCCGCGTCCGCGGCCCGCCCGAGCCGCGCGTGGACCCGCCCGAGCCCCGTCAGCGGCTGCAGCAGATAGAGGTGCGCCGGCCCGTACGCCGCCTCCATCCGCGCCAGCGACTGCTCGTAGTTGACCTGCGCCCGCTCGGGCGCCCCGCCGGCTGCGTCGGCGTCACCGAGCCCGGCCAGCGCGTGGGCGACGAACGGGTGGGCGTCGCCGAGGATCGTCGTGAACAATTGCATCGACAATTCATAATACTCGCGCGCGCGGGCGAATTCGCCGCGATCGTGGTACATGCCGCCGAGGTTGTTGTACGTGATGGCGATCAGCGGATCGGGCGGCCCCGGCCGCCGCTTGAGCCCGGCGATCGTGCGCTCGTAGTAAATCCGCGCGGCGTCGGTGTCGCCCTGCAGGTCGTGGACCGCGCCGAGGTTGTTGCTCAGCAGCGCCTGCAGCCGCCCGTCGTCGTGCGCCCGCTCGACCAGCGCCTCCGCGAACACCTCCGCCGCGAACGCCTCCGCCCGCCGATTCAGCCCCACGCCGAGCACGAAGATCCGCAGCGCCGCCGCCTCGCCCGCCACCGCGTGCAGGTCGTGCGCGATCCCCAGACGGATCGCCCGCACCAGCGCCGCCTCGGCCGCCGTCGGGTTCGCGGCGCTCACCTGCAGCCGACCCTCGACCAGCGCCGCCTCCGCGATCGTCGGCCCGTACCCGACCGCGTCCGCCTCGGCCCGCACCTCGGCCGCCAGCGCCAGCCCGCGATCGAAGTGCCCGGTGACCTCGAGCACGGCCGCCCGGGCCGTCTTCCCGCGCAGCGCCTCGACGCGCGCCGCCGTCCGCGGGTCGTCGGGCGGCGCGGTGCCGCCGATCAGCCCCTCCGCGTCGCTGCACGCGGCGATGCTCGGCAGGGCCGCGACCGCCTGGACCGCGTGCTCGACGACGTCGCGGTCGGCCGCCGCGAGCACGTCGACCAGGGCGGTGAGGTGCGCCTTGCGGCGCCCGAGGCAGGCGCTCCGCAGATCGATCATCCGCCCGGTCTGGCTGCCGGCCACGTGGGCCTCGCACACCTCGCGGCTGGCGTCGGTCCACGACCGCGCGTAGTCGTCGAGCCGGCTCGTCACCCGCTCGAGCGCGTCGGCGGCGAAGCGCGCCTGCGTGGCCGCGAACGCGGCCGCCACCGCGTCGGCGCGCTCGCGGTCCCACACGCCCGCGAGCTCGTGCTCGACCGCCTGACAGCGCGGCGCCTCCTGCCCGCGGCTCGCGGCCGCGTAGCTGATCGCCGACGCCACTCCGAGCAGGCCGACCACCGCCATCACCGCCAGCGGACGGCGCCACGGGTCGTGCTCGAGCGCCGCGATCATCGCCGCCAGGCTCGGCCAGCGGTCCTCCGGCCGGAAGGCCAGCCCGCGCTGCAGCACCTTGAACAACCGCCACGGCACCGGCGAGCCCGGCGACGGCGGCGGCACCGTGCCGGCGCGGATCTGCTTGCGGATGCCCTCCCACGAATCGGCGCAGAACGGGTGCTCGCCGTACAGCGCCTCGTACAGCGTCAGCGCGAAGCTGTATTGATCGGACCACGGCCCGACCGGCTGGCCGAAGTGTTGCTCGGGCGACATGTACAGCGGGGTGCCGAGCGTGTTGCCGCGGCGGGTCAGCCGGGCCGACCAGCGCACCCCGCCCGAGCGCTCGCCGCTCACCTCGCCGCTGGGCAAGGTCGACTGCATCACCGGCTCCTCGGTCTCTTCGTCGTCGCCCTCGCGCTCCTCGCCCACGCCGGCCTGCACCAGCCCGAAGTCGACCACCCGCGCCCGGCCCTCGGCGTCGACCAGCACGTTGTCGGGCTTGAAGTCGCGGTGCACCAGCCCGGCCGCGTGCGCCGCCGCCAGCCCGCGCCCGGCGTCGCAGACGGTGCGCAGCACCGCCGGCCACGGCCGCGGCTGCGCCCGCTGCCAGCTCGCGAGCGTCTCGCCCTCGATGTACTCCATCGCCATGTACACGCTGCGCTCGTGCGTCCCGACCTGATAGACCTGGACCACGTGCGGGTGCGACAGCCGGGCCATCGCCTGGGCCTCGCGGGTCATCCGCTCGCGCACCGACTCGTTGTCGAGCAGCGACGGCCGCACCAGCTTGAGCGCGACCTTGCGGTCGAGCGCGAGGTCGTAGCCGGCGTACACCACCCCCATCGCCCCCTCGCCCAGCTTGCGCAGGACGACGAAGGGGCCGATCGCCGTGGGGTGTGCTTGCGCGTCCGTCATCGCCGCGATTCAGGGCACCGGGATTCCCGTCTGGATCAGCCCGCCCGAGGCGAACGCCTCGCCGCAGGCGGTCCGCTCGCAGCCCGCGGTCGAGCCGACCAGGCGCGTGGACTCGAGGTTGAGGCAGGTCGCCCCGTCGGGCCCCCACTCGGCCTCGACCACGTAGTCGAGGTTCGCCTCGGCCTCCTCGACCCCGATCTCGTCGAGCACGTGGATCACCATGCCGTCGATCGTGTGCGACGCCCCGTCGCCGCAATAGTCGGCGCGGACCATCCGCGTGCACGCCTGGTGGTGGTCGGCAAACTCCCACGGGTGGTAGCCCCACTCCGCGCACTTGCCGATCGCCGCGTCCCGGCAGGCCAGCGTCACCAGCCCGCTCACCGCCGGCAGCCGGTCGCCCGTCGACGGATCCCACACCGCGCCGACCATCACCGCCTGCGTCGCGTTGCCCAGCGCGTCGACGCACAGCGGCTCCCACACGCCGACGTCGTCCTTGATCTGCAGGTCGTACAGCCACAACCCCGAGCTCTGCAGCGCGGCCCCGGCGATCTTCAGCTTGCGCTTCTTCGGCGCCCCGTCCACCAGGCCGAAATGCAGGATAGAATCGACGAGCTGGGTCCCGACGAGGGTCGTCCCCGTCGACGTCTGGACCCGCAGCTCGCTGCCCTCCAGCCAGGCGTGCGTCACGGTCCAGCCCTGGTGGAGCTGGAACATCTCGAGGTCGATATAATCACCGGTGCCGGCGTCGCCGTTGAGCCGGAACCCGTTGAGCCGGAACCCGTTGAGCCGGAACCCGTTGAGCCGGAGGCCATTGAGTCGAAACCCGTTGATCTCGAGCTCGCGGACGCCCACCTCGTCGGGCCCGTCCGCGCGGGGGATGTGGCCCACATCACACGCCATGGTCGCCGTCATCAACCCCAACGCCGTCGCTCGTCGCACGCGCATCCAATCCGCCCTCGTCGATATCAAGATGCGCCCGGGCCGCCGTCGCGAATCGTGCCTCCGGCAGGACAACGTCGCGACCGGACGGAGCCGCGCGCCCCCTCGCCGGCAACTCCTCCGCCGCCTCGAGTGCGCCACCCTCGCAGTGCGGACCTGGAGTCGCGTGTGGGTATCCTCCGGCTGAAACACGTCGCGGCCCCGGCCCCGCGCGCTCGAATTCAACCGCCTGCCGGCCCCGGGCAGCCAATCCATTGCCTGTCTCGAAAGACATGTATATGGAAATCATCAAATCGTACGACGATCGCGATTTTGTCGACGAGCGCCGCACACACCCGCGGGCGTCGTCGTGGCGCTCCTGGGGTCGGTGCGCCGCGGTTCGAACCGACCCCCCGCCGCTGCGCCCCGCGACTCCCTCTACAAAGGAGCCGTGGAGCTCGACCGCTCGGGCGGGCGCTCAGACGTCCCGCGAATGCTACGACCCTGCCCGCTTTCGTCGCAGCCGGGCCTGCTCGGCATGCTCGACAGGCCCGGCCCGGCATCGCCGGGCGACGAGCCCCGGCCTCACCACGCCCAGATCCGCAGGCCGATGACGCCGTGGAACATCAAGTAGAGCGTCATGCCGAATCCGGCGATCGCCGCGGCGCTCGGGACCAGGCGCAGCCCCAGCGGCACCGTGCGGGCCACCCCGGCGCGCACGACCTCGGCCACCGCGGCGGCCGAGCAGGCCGCGAACACCACCGTGCCGACGCACACGCCGACGCTCCGCGGATTGGCGGTGGTGTACGCCTCGGCGCGGGCCATGTGGACGAACAGCAGCGGCAGCAGGCCCCACGCCAGCCCGGCGGCGGCAGGCCAGGCGTGCAGCGCGAATTCGCCCGCCGCGATCGCGCGGCCGCGCAGGCGGCGGATCACGGCCAGGACGGCCCACCCGAGCGCCCACACCGGCGCGAGCTGCAGCAGGATGTTCGCCGCGCCGAGCAGCAGCAGGCGCGCGCGGGCCCACGCGTACGAGCCCTCCTCGAAGTAGGCCATGCCGCCGACGAGGATCCGCCGGCCGTCGTCGCCGCGGGTGAGGCGGACGCTGGTGCCGCCCTCGCGCCAGTGACGGAAGCCGCCGTCGCCGGTCGAGACCATTTGCACGCTCTCGCCCGTGAGCATTCGGAGGTCGATGCCGGCGGGGTCGGGGCGGACGGAGATCCCGAGCATCGCCCGCTCGATGAACCCGAACAACTCCACGCGGGGGTTGGCGTACCCGTAATAGCCGGTGAGCGCCGCGATCGCCCCGGGGTCGGGCTCGACGGGCGGCGGCGGCACCACGGTGCGCCCGCCGGTGAGGTAGCCGAACAGGAGCGCGCGGATCTCGAGGTACGCCTGCAGCGAATGCGTGCTGTTCAACAGCATCACGTAGCCGACCCCGAGCTCGGGGAAATAGCGGTAGCACGACAGGAAGCCCGGCAGCCCGCCGTCGTGGCCGCGGCCGCGCGCCGGGTGGAGCACGTCGCCGTAGTTGCCGAGGCCGTAATTGTTGTCGGCGCCGGGGTAGGACAGCGTCTCCGTCCGCTCGATGCGGGCCAGCGACTCAGGGCCGACGATCGCCGGGCCGCCCGTCTCGCCGCGGCGCAGCCAGAAGTGGACGAGCTGGCCGAGCTCGCGCGGCGAGGCCAGCAAAGCCCCGGCCGGAGCGTGGTAGATCGGGCGGAACTCGGCCGGGCGGTCGGGCTCGTGATAGCCGGTGGCCAGGCGGTCGGCATATTCGTCGGTGCGACGAAAGCGGGCCGTCGGCATGCCGAGCGGGCGCAGCACCTCGCGCTCGAGGAAGGTCTCGTACGACTCGCCGGTGGCCAGCTCGATCGCGTGACCGGCGAGCGTGTAGCCGGGGTTCGAGTACGACATGCGGCTGCCGGGCCGCCAGCGAGCCACCCGCGAGCGCGGGTTGATCGCCAGCGCCTCGCGCGGCACGGCGCCGTCCTCCCCCCAGTACTCGTTGAAGCGCATCTCGTCGAAGCCCGCGGTGTGCTCGAGCGCGTGCGCGAGGGTGATCGGCGAGGTCGCGTCCCAGTCGTTCCCCAGCGCGACGTCCGGCATGAGCTCGCGCAGCGGGCGGTTCAGGTCGAGGCGGCCCTGCTCGACCAGGCGCATGACGCCGAGCGCGACGAAGCTCTTGGTGATCGAGGCGACGCGGAACTGCGTGTCGGGGCCGACCGGCGCGCCGGTGCTGCGATCCGCGACGCCGACGCCGCCGGCCCAGCGAACGCCGTTGCGATCGACCAGGGCCAGGCCGACGCCGGGGACACCCTCCCGCGCGAGCACGGCGGCGACCCGCGCCTGCAATTGCTCGAGCGTCGGCGGGGCCTCGACCTCGATCGGCGGCGCGGCCGTGGTCGCATGCACGAGCGCCGACTCGTCGAGCACGTGGCCAGCGGGCTCGACCGGACCGCCGAGCGCGGCGCCGAAAACGAAGAGGACGAACAGGAGGACGGCCAGCGCGCGCCGCCTCACCTGGCGCGCGCGGAGGTCCGCCGACAGCAGCGAAGCATGGTTCACGGCCGCAGTGTAACAGGCACGGGGCCGGTCGCGCGCGGCCGGGGCGACGTCGACGTCCTGTCTCGCCTCAGGGGTACTCCCTCGTCGTAGCGTCGGTCGGGTGCAGCCGCCGACGCGCCCGCGGACCTTGTCGCGCCTGCGGGCCGCGGCGACACTGTCGAGGCTTTGCTCGCGCCGTCGCGGATCGGCCGCTTCGTCGTCCTGCGAGAGCTCGGCGCAGGCGCGATGGGGGTCGTCTACGCCGCGTACGACGCCAAGCTCGACCGCCGCCTGGCGATCAAGGTCCTGAGCGACAAGTACCCCGGCGAGCACGAGCGCGGCACCTCCCGCCTCGAGCGCGAGGCCCAGGCGCTCGCCCGCCTGTCGCACCCGAACGTCGTCCAGGTCTACGAGGTCGGCCCGGTCGAGGGCGGGATCTACATCGCCATGGAGCTGGTCCACGGCCGCACCCTGCGCGAATGGCTGAGCGACGCGCCGCGCGACTGGCGGGCGGTGCTGGCGGTGTTCATGCAGGTCGGCGCGGGCCTGCAGGCCGCCCACGCCAGCGGCGTCGTCCACCGCGACATCAAGCCCGACAACATCGTCGTCGGCGAGGACGGCCGGGTCCGCGTCCTCGACTTCAGCCTGGCGGCCCCGATCGACCGCCAGGCCGAGCTCGACGCGCTCGGGGACATGCGCGTCTCCAGCCTGCTGCTCACCCAGGACGGCGGCTTCGTCGGCACGCCCGCGTACATGTCGCCCGAACAATTCCTCGGCACGCCGACCGACGCGCGCAGCGATCAATTCAGCTACTGCGTGACGCTGTGGGAGGCGCTCTACGGCGAGCGGCCGTTCCCCGGCGCCACGGTCGAGCAGATCCGGGCGGCCCTGTTGCGCGGGCGACCGGCCGCGCCGGCGCACGACCGGGCGCCGGCGGCGATCCGCCGCGCCGTGGAGCGCGGGCTGCAGATCGATCCGGGCGCGCGTCACCCCGACTTCACCGCCCTGCTGGCCGCCCTCGCGCGCGACCCGTACCGCACGCACAAATGGGTCGCCGGGCTGTCCGCGCTGCTGCTGGCGGTCGCCGCCGGCACGGCGCTGGTCCAGCCGGCGCCGATCGACTGCCGCGCCGCGGCGGCGAGCCTCGGCGAGGTCTACAGCCCCGTCCGCCGCGACGCCCTGCTGGCGAGCTTCGCCCGCAGTCCGCTGCCCTACGCGCGCGCGTCGGCCCCGGCGCTGCTCGCCGAGCTCGACGCCTACGCCGCTCGCTGGGCCCGCACCGCCGAGCAGGCGTGCGTGGCCACCCACATCCGCCACGAGGCCTCGAGCGAGCTGCTCGACCGCCGCGGCGTTTGCCTGCGCGACCGCCTGCGCGAGCTCGCGGCGCTGCTCGCCGTGCTGGCCGACCCCGCGGCGGTCGAACGGGCGCTGCCGGCCGTGCGCGAGCTGCCGCCGCCCGACCGCTGCATGCAGCCCCGCCCCGCCGAGGCCCGCCCCGCCGGGCCCGAGGCCGCGGCGATGCAGGCCCGACTGGCCGAGGTGAGCGCCCAGCTGGCGGCCGGCGACGACGCGCGGGCGCTCGCGCTCGCACAATCAGCCATGTCCGAAGGAACAGGTCTTTCGGACCCTGTCCTGAAGGACGAGGCCCTCTACTGGCGCGGGCGCGCGGCGCTGGCCGGGCTGCAGCTCGACCTGGCGGCGGGCGACCTCCACCCCGCGTTCCACGGCGCGATCCGCCGCGGCGACGACGAGCTCGGCTTCCGCGCCGCGATCGCCCTGGCCGAGGTGGCGTCCCGGCGGGCCCAGTTCGCGGCCGCGGAGGAGTGGCTCGACCACGCCGAGGACGCGCTGCAGCGCGGCCAGCTCGGCGAGGTCCCGCTGGCCCAGCTCGAGCTGCGGCGCGGCGAGGCGCTCGCCGACGCCGGCCGCCCGGCCGAGGCCCTGCTGGCGCTCGAACGGGCCCTGACGACGCTGCAGCGGGCCCTCGGCCCCGACGCGTTCGAGCTGGCGCGGGTCCACCTGCTCCGCGGGATCGCCCTCCGCGACCTCGGCCGCGTCGACGAGGCGATGCAGGCGTTCACGCGCGACGAGGAGATCTTGCGCGCGGCGTTCGGCGAGTCGCACCCGAGCGTGGTGGTGCCGCTCAACAACCGCGGGGCCGCGCTGCTCGACCTCGGGCGCGCCGACGAGGCGCTGGCGCTGTTCCAGCGCGGGCTTGCGATCCGGCTGCGCGCGTACGGCCGCGACCACCCTCGCACCGCGTTCTCGCTGTCGCAGATCGGCGAGGCGCTGGCCGACCTGCGCCGCCACGGCGAGGCCGAGGCGGCGCTGCGCGAGGCGCTGGCGATCCGCCTGCGGATCCTCGGACCCGACCACCCCGACGTGGCCGAGACGCTGACCGGCCTCGGCAACCTCGCGGTCGAGCAACACCACCACGACGAGGCCCGCCGCCTGCTGGTCGAGGCCCTGCGGATCCGCCGGGCCGCTTACGGCGAGGACCACGACATCGTCGCCAGCGCCCACCGCAACCTCGCCGACGCCGCCCGCGAGGCCGGCGACCTCGACACGGCGGAGCGCGAGCTGGCCCGCGCGGAGGCGATCTGGAACGCCCACCTGCCCGCCGGCCACCCGAAGTTCGCGACGCTGCAGCTCGATCGCGGCCGCCTGGCCGAGGCCCGCGAGCAGCTCGCGGTCGCGGCGGCCCACTACACCCGCGCGCTCGAGCTGACCGAGCAACGCCTCGGCGCCGAGGACCCGAAGCTGGCGGCGATCCTCCGCGCGCTCGGCCACGTGCAGCTGCTCCGCGGCGAAAGAGCCGCGGCCGTGGCGGCGCTGGGTCGCGCCGCGACGCTGCCCCCGGCCCCGCACCCGCCGGCGCCGGCGCGGATCGCCAGCGCTCACTTCGACATGGCCCGCGCGCTGTGGCCGGAGAGCCCGATCCGCGCCCGCGGCGAGGCGGCCGTGGCCGCCGAGGCGCTGAAGAATTCACCGGCCGACGCCGAGCTGCTGCGCACGATCGACGCCTGGCGCGCGTCGCACTGAACGACTCCCGGGATCTGACCTGATGAGCATGTCCCTTGAGCCTTTCATGGCTGCGTGCTGTGAGGCCGCCGTGGCGCCCGGGAGTCACCGGCCGACGCGACGCACCGCGCACGTCCGAAGTCTGGCGCGCGATGCCCGAATGCCCCTCGGGACATGCCTCGAGAAGCATGTCTCATGAGCGTTCCATCTCTGCGTGCGGTGAGGCCGCCCCGGCACCGCGGCAGTCACCGGCGACGCGACGCACGGCGCAAGTTCGAGGCCAGGCGCACGACGCATCGAACATCTCTGGGACATGGCGCGCGACGCAGGAAGCGTCTCTTAGAACATGCCCCTGCGAACACGCCCGTGATCTCTCCGCGCTCACCCCTTCGCCAGGTGGCGCGCGAGCTCGTCGAAGCTGCTCGAGTAGCCGCCGTCCATCGACTTGTGCCCGGCGAGGAAGGTCGCGCGCTGGGCGGGCGTCGCGTTGTGCGGGACGCCGCGGAGCGTCACGGTGGTCTTGCCGCCCTGCTCGGTCAGCGTCAGCGTGTGCAGGATCTCGCGCGGCCAGTCGTCGTCGAAGGGCGGGCGCACCGTGTTGCCCTCGGCGTCGGCGAACGAATTCAAGAAGACCAGGCGGGCCGGCGGATCGATCTCCACGTAGGTGAACTTGCCCCATATCTCGCGGCCGTCGGCCGCCCGCATGCAATAGTGATAGTTGCCGCCGGGGCGCAGGTCGTGCCGCCGCGTCTGCATCGTGAAGCCCCTGGGGCCCCACCACTGCGCCAGCCGCTCGGCCTCGGTGAGGGCGCGGTAGACCAGCTCGCGCGGGGCGTCGAACGTCCGCGTGAGCACGAACTCGACCTCGAGGTCGCCGAGCAGCTCGCCCAAGCGGTCGAAGGTCGAGCTGACGCCGTCGCCCGCGCGCTTGACCGCCTCGTCGCGCGCCGCGACCGAGGCGAAGCGCATGCGCATCACGACCTCGGTCTGCTCGCCGCGGGCGTGGAACTCGGTGATCACGTGGAACCCGCGCGGGTCGTCGTCGACGTCGCCGTCGTGGTCGTAGACGAGGCGCTCGTTGGCGACGACCTCGTGGTAGCGGATCCGGTTGTCCCAGTCGACGCCGTCGGGGGTGCGCATGACGTAGCGCCACACGCCGCCGGGGCGCACGTCCATCTCGCGCATCGTGGTGGTGCAGCCGCGCGGGCCCCACCAGCGCACGACGTGCTGCGGCTCGGTCCAGGTCTTGAACACCAGCTCGCGCGGAGCCGCGAAGACGCGGGTGATCACCAGCTCGCGGTCGCTGGCGTTCTCGGGGGGTCGGGGCAGATGTGCGGACATACGTTCTCCTTGTCGTCGGTGCAATCCGTGCAGATGGGCGATACTCGGGGGCCCGGGCGAACGCCCGGTATGAACAATGGGAGGTCGAGCGGCGAGTGCTTGCGCCGTGTCTCATGGTCGTCGGCCGACAGCTCCCGCCGGGACTCGCGGGGCCGGTCGAGCGGTCAGTGCTTGCGCCGCGGTTCGTCGTCGCCGGCCTGCAGCTCGCGCAGGGACTCGCGGGGCCGGTCGAGCGGTCAGTGCTTGCGCCGCGGCTCCTTGTCGTCGCCGGCCTGGAGCTCGCGCAGGTACTCGTCGAGGCGGTCGAAGCTCTCGTCCCAGAACCGCCGGTAGTGCTCGGTGAACTCGGCGACCTCGCGCAGCGGCGCCGCCTCGAGCCGGCACGGCCGCTGCTGGGCGTTGCGCCCGCGGCTGATGAGGCCCGCCCGCTGCAGCACCCGCAGGTGCTTGGAGATCGCCGGCAAGCTCATGGCGAACGGCGCAGCCAGCTCGGAGACGGAGGCCTCCCCCTGCGCGAGGCGAGCGAGGATCGCCCGCCGCGTCGGGTCGGCGAGGGCGGCGAAGGTGGTGTCGAGGTTGCTGGCGGGCATCGCTTTTTAAACCGTTCGGTTAAGAAACCTGTCGGTTAACTACTGGCCATGAGGGCCCGTGTCAAGGCCTCTGCGAGGGGCCGGGCGAAATTCGCGGGGGGTGCCAGGCCGGCATCGCCCCCCGGTTTCAGGGGTCGGGGTCGACAGCGCTCCGCGAGCTGCGGTCCTCGCCGCGGACGAGCCGATGCGTCCCGACGAGCTCGCGCCGCTGCTCGCCGGCGACGGCGTCGAGCAGGTCGTGCTCGACCCGCGCTCGGGCTGGACGCTGCGCGGCGATCGACGGCTGCGGATCGATCGAATGGACGACGTCGCGCCGCTGCTCGGCATGGTCTGGAGCCGACCGGTCGGGCCGGCTCGACGTACCGCGAGATCGTCGACGAGAGCCTGCGGCCCACCGCGGACACGCGTGCGGCTGTTCGCGCTCCGCAGCTCCCGCGCCGGAGCGCTGCCGGGCGACGAACTGGTCCGGCGCGCTCGAAGCAGGACATGCCGGTCGTCCTCCTGGGCGCCGCGAGGGCGATCGCGCGGGACTGCACGTGCACGGCGATCGTGACGGCGCGCAATTTTTCTGCGGCCTCCGGCTACTCCCGCAACGGAGCACAGTCATGCGTCGTCACCGAGCTCTCCTTCTGCCCCTCGCGTCGGCCCTCCTCCTCGCCTGCGGCATCGAGAGCCCGCTCTTGACCACCGGCGACCTGACGACCACGGACGCCGACACTTCGACCACCGCCGCGACGCTCTCGGACAGCGAGACCTCGACCTCCGCGAGCACCACGTCGGAGGACCCGACCACCGGCCCGACCACCGGCGAGCCGGTCTCGCCGGGCTGCGGCGAGGGCGTGCTCGAATGGCACCACACCGAGAGCGGCGGCCTGCGCACGACCACCGCCGCGTACGGGGTCGCGGTCGACGGGGCCGGGCGGATCGTCGTCCTCGCCGAGGTGAGCGGCGAGGCCACGGTCCTCGCGCTCGATCCCGCGGGCACCGAGGTGTGGCGTACCAAGCTCTCCGGGGTCATGAGCGACCTCGCCGACATCGTCGTCGACGAGTCCGGCCAGATCCTCGTCGGCGGCACGGAGTGGCTCATGGGCCCCTCCGCCGCCTCGCTCCGCGCCCTCTCGCCCGACGGCGAGGAGCTGTGGAGCTTCAGCGAGCCGGGCGCCGAGCCCGACAACTTCGCCACCATCGACGGGCTCGGGCTCGGCCAGGGCGCGCTGTTCTCGGCCGGCACCTCCAATCATCAGTTGGTCGTCCGGCGCCACGACCTGGCGACGGGCGAGGCCGTGTGGACGACCACCTACGGCGAGGAGATCGTGGAGCTCTACGCGCCCGAGGTCGCGGTCGTCGGCGACAAGGTCCTCGCGGTCGCCCGCGCGGTGCTCGCTCCCGGGAACACCGCGCACCCGTTCGTCCTCCAGCTCGACGGCGACGGAGTGGTCGAGTCGTTCACCGTCGAGGACACGATCGCCGGGTTCTGGCTCGACGTCGAGCCGATCGGCGCCGCCGGCGAGCGGGTCCTCGTCGGCGAGCACCTGACCGACGACGCGACGGAGGGCGCATCCGTCCGGCGCGCCGGACCGGGCGGGGCGGAGGTGTGGAGCACGCTGTTCGCCGACAGCGCGGTCGGCGAGAGCATCGACGACGTCAAGGTCGACGCCCACGAGCGGATCCTCGTCGTCGGCTGGACCACCACCGAGGATCTCTCGCGGAGGGTCCCGTCCATCCGCTGCATCACCGGCGACGGCAGCGAAGTGTGGCAGGCGCCGTTCGAGTTCGACGACTCGGAGGACCACGAGCTCGCCTACGGCGGCGCGTTCGGACCCGGGTTCATGGTCGCCGTCGGTGGCAAGAGCACGGGCGACAGCTTCGAGATGTGGGTGCGCAAGTACTCGCTCGATTGAGCGCATGTTTCATCGGACATGTCTTCATAGACATATCCTTTCGGACAGTGCCAGGCCCGCGCCCGCGCCCGGCTCAGCGCGGCGCCGGGATCGCCCCGTGCAGCTCGAGGTAGCGGCGCAGCAGGCCGACCCGGGCGTCACAGCCGGCGGGGTCGCCGTCGCACAGGTTCTTCGTCTCGCGCGGGTCGGCGTGCAGGTCGTAGACCTCGAGGGTCCGCTTGCGGCGGTTGTCGAGGATCTTGACGCCGTCGGGCAGGAGCAGGGCGAACACGTCCCAGGTGGTGCTGAGGACCGGACGGCCGCACAGGGGCGGCTCGCCGCGCAGGGCGGGCACCAGCGACCGGCCGACGAACGAGCCCGGGGCTTCGAGGCCGAACAGCTCGAGGAAGGTCGGCGACAGGTCGAGGAGCGGCAGGTCGCACGGGCTCTCGCGCGCGGCCACGGCTGGGCCGAACACGATCAGCGGGACGCGGCACTGCTCCTCGTAGGGCGGGCCGCCGTGGTGCTGCACCCCGTGCTGACCGAACGCCTGACCGTGGTCGGCGCTGACCACGATCAGCGTGCGCGGCCACAGGCCGGCCTCGCCGAGCCAGGCGTCGAGGCGGGCCAGCTCGCGGTCGATGTTGGCGAGCTCGGACACGTGGCGCGCGTAGGCGCGGCCCTTGCGGTCGCCCGAGTCGAACGGGTGGTGGGCGTCCATGAAGTGCGTGAACAAGAACAGCGGGCCGTCGCCGTGCTGCCGCAGGCGCGCGAGGATCGCGTCCATCACCGCCGGCGCGTAGGCCAGGCGATCGCCTGGCGCGATCGGGGCCTCGATCTCCTCCGAAAAGCCGCGGCCGATCTTGTTGACGTGATTGACCAGCTCGAACTGGCTGATGACGTGCACGGTCGTCACACCGCGCGCGGTCAGCAGGTCGGCGACGCGCGGCCGATCCTCCTTGACGAGCGAGCCCTGGGTCGCGCTGTCGCGGGCCCACCGCAGCTGCGGGACCTCGAGGCCGGTGAACAGACTGGCGAGGGTGAAGCGGGTGACGGTCGAGGGGCTGATCGCCCGCGGGACGTAGAAGCCGGCGTCGCGCCAGCGGTGCAGCGTCGGCAGCAGCTCGTGGTTGGCCGGGTTCTGCAGCACCTCGGCGCGCATCGAGTCGAGGGTGAAGAACAGGACGATCGCATCGGGCGGCAGCAGCGGCGGCTCGCTGGCGGCGATCGGCGGGGCGTCGGCGCTCCAGGCGAACCACGGGGCCAGCTCGGGCGGGATCGGGATGTGGCCGTATTGTGAAGGATCGACCTCGCCGCGCCACGGCGGGACGTGGGCGGCGAGGAGCGCCGAATCGAGGCGCGTCAGCTCGACGCGCACGGCGTTGCCCGGGTCGATCGCCACGGTCGCGCCGGCGAGGATCGCGGTGACGACCACGGCGACGCGGCGGGGCGCGGGAGGCAGGTGCCAGCGCGAGGGTGTGCCGGCGAGCGCGGCGCCGGCGAGCGTCGCCGCGGTCCAGGCGAGGAATGCATGCACCCCCGGGTAGTCGACCGGCAAGATCTGGGTGTTGACCACCGCGGCGACCACAGCGATTGCGACGGCGATCCAGCGCACGCGCGATCGGGCCATTCGCCGCCCGGCGAGGTACGCCAGCGGGACGGCCTGGGCCAGCGCGACGGCCAGGGTCGCGGCGAGCAGCGCGGCGCGCTCGCGGCCGGCCATGCGAAGCGCGAAGTTGTCGAGGTCGGGCGCGAGGATCGCCAGGGCGAGGACCACGGCGACGAGGCTCAGCCCCAGCGGCGCGAGCCACGAGCGCCGCGGGGCCAGCCGCTGCCACAGCGCGACCGCGAGGCCGCAGACGAGGCCGAGGAACAGCAACTGGCCGGCGTCGAACAGATGGTTCAGCGCGCGCACCCGCAGGCCCGCGTGGGGCAGCGCGCGAGCGGCGATGCAGCCGGCGTTGACGAGCGCGAGCCCGGCCCAGGCGAGGACGATCGCCGCGGCGGGGGACAAAGGACGGGCGCCGGCCACGAGGCGGGCGACTATACACGCGCCGGTCGCCACCGGTCAGCGACCGAGCAGCGCGGTGCCGCGGCGGGCTGACCGGCGAGACGCCGCGACGCGCTCGCCATGCCTCTCACGCGGGAGCGCGAGCTCCCGGGAGCGAGGCACTGACGAGGCCGACGGCCTGGAGGCACTCGCCGTGCATCTCTCCCGCAGCGCGTCGAATCACGCGCGCGGCACCGACGAGACGGCCCGATCGCCGGGCATCCCTCGCGACAACGCGTCGAAGCACGCGCGAGCCCGCGGGCACCGTCGAGACGGCCTGCCGCGACCGCTCGCCGTGCATCCCTCGCCGCCGCGCCGTCGAATCACTCGCGAGTTAGCGGGCACCGACGAGACCCTCTGCGGCGCCACGCGCCGTCGAAACACGCGCGAGCCCGCGGGCACCGACGAGACCCTCTGCGGCGCCGCGCCCCGCCGATTCACTCGCGGCGCCCCCCGGGCTCTTGCTTTCTTTTTAGAACAATCAATCCGCGAGGGCGCGGACGTTGAACAGGGCGATGTACATCGGCCCGAGGGCGTCGGGGTAGAGCACGTCGGCGCCGGCGCGTTCGGCCAGCTTCTCGGCGACGGCGAGGCCGTCCTTCAAGGTGCCGGGCTGGTCGACCGGGTCGTCGCCGGCGAGCGGGCCCAGCACCTGGTCGGGGATGTAGCGGTCGAACACGTGGGCGCGGCGGAGCACCCCGCCGGGCATCGCGACGAGGACGATCTTGTACTGGGCCGAGATGACGATCTTGCGCTCCGCGTCGAGCAGCGAGAAGCGCGAGCCCTGGTAGTCCATGTCGATGCCGGCGACGCCGAGGCGCTGGCACAGGGCGACGAACGCGTCGGTGTCGATCTGGCCGGTGGCCGCCAGCGGGCCGGCGGGCTCGGGGGGCGGCAGGTCGTCGTCGTCCTCGTCGTTCTCGCCGTCGCCGAGCTCGCCGTGGTCGATGCCGAGGAGCCGCCAGTAGTTGTCGCCCTCGACCCGCTCGACCACCAGCGGCCACGCCTCGTCGTCGATCACCGTCACTTCGACCCCGTCGCCCTCGGCCACCAGCGCCGTGAACTCCTGCGGCTCGTCGTCGATCTCGATCTCCACCGCGACCCGCTCCTTCAGCGTCAGCGGCTCCGGCTCGCTGCCGGGCGCGGCCCACTCCGGCCGCAGGCGCGTCGCCCCGGCCCGCAGCTCCATCAGCTGGGTCCGGCTCAGCAAGAACGGCGGCAGGTCGGCGTCGAGGCGCTCGCACTCGTCGTCGCGCGTCGGCTGCTCGAGCGCGGCCGACAGCCACGACCCCTGCGACAGCACGGCGATCGTCCGGCTGTCGGTCAGGCTGCCGTTCGAGAAGCCGACCACGGCCTCCGGCTCGCCGTCCTCGAAGGCGCTCGACAGCACCAGCCCTTCGTCGGTCTCGAGGATCTGGAATTCATAATTGTCGGCGGCGTCGAAGTCGGCCATCTCGTAGCGGAGCACGGCGCCCGGGGTCAGCAGGGACATGGGGGGGACCTTCCTGTGGGGAAGCGCGAGGCATAGCCGAGGCCCGTCGCGCGTCGCAAGCGCGCGCTCCGCACAGCCCCCGCGGCGGGCCCCGCGGCGTCTCGAGATGTCCGAAGAGACAGGTGCTGGGGTGCTCGCCGGCGAGGTGACGCGCGAGGCATCCGCCGGCGGCTGGCACCTCGGCCGAGAGACCCGGCGAAGCGAGCGACATCCTCTGCGCGCGAGGCGACGGCGGGGGCTCGACGCCGCCTCTACGCGACGCGCCTCGCCGCCTTCGGCGGTCATCATCAGCAGCGGGGAACGGGCGCTGCCAGCGAAACGGCGCGCGTCGGCCGGGCAGTACCACGGGGCGATGCGCCACCCTCGCGGACCGCGAGCGATCGGCGCTCGACGCCGCCGGAACGACCACGTCTCGGTCGAGCCGTGCCCCGGCGCGACGTGCCGCGCTCGCCGACCGCGAGCGATCGGCCCCTCGATGCCACCCGGCCGCGCATCGGCCGTGTCCCCGGTCGCGACGTGCCGCGCTCGCCGTCCTCGAGGGGGCCCGACGCTCGACGCCGCCGGCACACGACGCGTCGCCCCGGGTCGCGGACCTGCGACGTGAGCGCCGACGACGGCGCGTGTGAGTCAGACCTCGGCGACGCGGCCAGGGCCACGTCCTTCGCGTTCTTCGGCCCCGCGCCGGCGGGTGCGGGCGCGACGGGGTCGCAGCGCTAAGCTCGCCCCCCGTGACGACGACCGCGATCGACTGGCGCTGGGACGACCTCGCCGACGCCCTGGCGGCCGGGCTGCGGGCCGCGGCCGCCGACGTCGAGCTCGAGCAGGCGGTCCGGGGGCTCGACGCGCGCAGCGAGCTCGAGCTGCACCCGGTGCTGCGGGGGGGCCTGCAGGCGGCGGGCTACGGCGTCGCGGCCGAGGTCCGGTTCCCGCGCGACCGGGTGTTGCGGCGGCGCAGCGAGGGTGTCCGTTGCGACATGGTCGTCACGCCAGGTGGGAGGCCGCTGGCCGACGCCGCCGATCAGCTGGGGTTGTTCGCCCCGGCGGACGCGGTCGCGCTGGTCGACGCCGCCTGGCTCGAGGTCAAGGTCGTCGCCCAGCACAACGAGCGCGGGCCCAACCGCGCCTACGCCAGCGCCCTGCAGCGACCTGTCTGGAAGGACATCGCCAAGCTGGCCGCCGACCCGCACATCTTGCACGGCGCCGCGGTGCTGGTGCTGTTCACGGCCGACGCCGACGTGGCCGAGCACGACCTCGGCGTGTGGTCGTCCGGCGCCAGCCTGCGCGGGCTGCGGCTCATGCCCCGCGAACAGCGGTCCCTGGCGATCGGCGACCGCCTCGGCAACCGACTGTGTACGGTCGCCGTGTTCCCGCTGGAGCGCGGCCCCGCGTGACGGCCTGCACGGCGTGTGCGCAAGCGAACGCGGGCGCCGCAAACGCCCGTCGGCGGGGCAAAAGGGGCGTGCCCGGGCCGACCGGCGCCGACGGCGACGAGATGGTAGCGGCGCCGCGGCGGTTTTTGCCGTAAGCTGAACGGACCTGGCGAACCGTTCGCCGCCAACCTCCGAGACGCATTTGAACAGTTATCACTCTTCGATCCGCCGTCACGCGCGCGACCTTCACCGAGGAGACCAGACGTGAGCAACTACTACTCTTCCGGGAAGCGGGCCCGCGAGGCCAATCAAGCCAAGAAGAAGCAAGAGAAGGCCCAGGCCCGAGAGGCCCGCCGCGAGCGAGGGCCGCGGGAGATCCCCATCGCCACCGCCGAGGATCTCACGGGCCACATGCCCTCCATCGAAGATGCGATGCGGGCGCTCGAGAACCCGGGCCAGGAGCGCTCGGCGGCGACCATCCCGGTGCGCCTGTTCGTCGGCAGCCTGAGCAGCAGCACCACCGCCGGCGACCTCCGCAACGCCTTCAGCGCCTACGGCCCGGTCGCCGACGCGATCGTCATGACCGAGCGCGAGACCGGCGCGTCGCGCGGGTTCGGCTTCGTCACGATGGCCAACCGCAAGGACGCCCCGCGGGTCATCGAGGCGCTCAACGGCGCCGACCTCAAGGGCTCGTCGATCGTCGTCAACATCGCCACCGAGCGCCGCTGACCCTCCGGCGCGGCCGTCCGCGCCGTCTCGTTGCGTCGGCCGCCCAGGCGTGGTACCCGTCCGCGCGTCCTTCGTCCGCGGCGCCGCGCCTCCACGCGCCTTTCGGCCGACGAACGGCTCGACCTCGGGCCCGCGTTCGCGGCCGCGAGCGCTGCGCGCCGACGAAGACCTGGCCCCTCATGGGCCGCTCGAGAACTTTTCCGTGCAAGACAACCTTCCTGTCGTTACTCCTGCCCAGACGTCGGACTTCGCCGCGCTGGGCCTGTCCGAGACCCTGCTCCGCGCGCTGCGCCAGGAGGGTCACACCACGCCGACGCCGATCCAGGCGGCGGCCATCCCCCCTGCCCTCGGCGGCCGCGACCTGTTCGGCTGCGCCCAGACGGGCACCGGCAAGACGGCGGCGTTCGTGCTGCCGATCGTCCACCAGATGCTGCAGCGCCCCGTCGCGCGCGACGCGGGGGTCCGCGCGCTCATCCTGACGCCGACGCGCGAGCTGGCGGCCCAGATCGGCGAGCGGATCGGCGTCTACGCCCGCTTCACCGGGCTGCGCCACGCCGTGATCTACGGCGGCGTCGGCATGCAGAACCAGGTCCAGGCGCTGCGCGCCGGCGTCGACCTCCTGGTCGCCACGCCCGGCCGCCTCGTCGACCTCATGGCTCAGGGCCTGGTGCGCCTGCAGCGGGTCGAGTTCTTCGTCCTCGACGAGGCCGACCGCATGCTCGACGAGGGCTTCTTGCCGTCGATCCGCCGCGTCGTCGGCGTGCTGCCGAAGCAGCGCCAGACCCTGCTGTTCTCGGCGACCATGCCGCCGGAGATCGCTCCGCTCGCGGCCCAGGTGCTGCGCGACCCGCTGCACATCGAGGCCACGCCGGTCGCGTCGGCCCCCGACGCGATCGCCCAGTCGGTCTACTTCGTCGCCCAGGAGCACAAGCGCGAGCTGCTGCGCCACGTCCTCGGCGACGGCGCGGTCACGCGGGCGATCGTCTTCACCCGCACCAAGCACGGCGCCGACCGCGTGGCCCGTCAGCTCGCGCAGGGCCAGATTTACGCCGAGGCGATCCACGGCGACAAGGCCCAGAGCACCCGCCTGCGCGCCCTGTCGCGCTTCCGCGACGGCCAGGTCCGCGTCCTCGTCGCCACCGACCTCGCCGCCCGCGGCATCGACGTCAGCGGGATCTCCCACGTCATCAACTACGACCTGCCGATGGACCCCGAGGCCTACGTCCACCGGATCGGCCGCACCGCCCGCGCCGGCTCCCAGGGCGTCGCGCTGTCGTTCTGCAGCGGCGAGGAGCAGGCCCGCCTCAAGGGCATCGAGCGGCTGATCCAGCGCCGCGTGCCGATCGTGCACAACCACCCGTTCGCGGGCCAGGTCGCCGGCGCCGCGCCGGTCCGCGCGCAGCCGCAACAACAGCCGCGCCAGCAGCCGCAGCAGCAGCGCCAGCAGCAGCCGCAACAGCCGCGCCAGCCGCAGCAGCGGGTTCAGCAGCCGCGCCAGCCGCAGCAACGCGCCGCGGCCGCGCCCGGACGAGGCGCGCAGGGCAACCGGCGCCCGACGGTTCGCTGAGGCGGCCCCGAGGACATGTCCTTTCGCGCATGCCCTGAGGAGCATTGCCCGGAGGACATGTTTTAAAAAATTCCTGCCCTGGTCGACATGGGCTGGACCGCGTGGGACCTCGTCCACGTCAGCAGCCGCGCCCGCGACGGACGAGCGGCCCGAGCGCCCTCCCTCGGTGTCGCGTAGGCGCTCGGTCCCCCGCCGAGTCGCCTGCTCCGTCGGCGCGGGATGCTGCAGCCGGGCCTCGACCCGCTCGAGCGGCCCTCTACTTCGGCGCCTGGGAGGAGCTCCGTTCTCCGTCGAGCCAATGCTCGCGCCGGCGCGGACGCTGCGGGCGGACGTCGACGCGAGCGACCTCTACTGCGTGCCTCCGCGGAGCCGGGTCTCCGCCTACCCGAGCGCATGGCCGCGGGCTCGCGCCGGAGCGGCGGGGCCCGCGGGGAGCAGCCTCGCCCGCGCCGCGGATCTTCGCCAGCTCAGCACCAGGGCAGGATCAGGCATTGCTGCGGCTTCGCCGGACCGTCGATGGTGGGCGCCTTGAAACTGCACTGGATGCACCGCACGGGCTTCAGCGGGGGCAGCATCGGGTCCGGCTGGACCGGACGGATCTCGAGGGAGGCCTTGGTGAAGGCCACGTCCTGCTTCACCAGGAGCGGGTCGCCTTCGATCTGCCCGCAGACCGGCGCCGGCGGGATCGACGACGCGAGGTCGGCGAAGGTGACGGGCGTGTTCGTGGCCGCGGTCACCACCTTCGTGCCGACCAGGACGATCTCTTTCGGCGGCGGGTCCATGCCGCCGGCGTCGGCACAGACCACGGTCTCGGTGCCGGTGGCCTCGAGCGTGATCTCGAGGTCGCCGCTGGCGAGGCCGAGGAGGTTCCCCGCGACGACCAGCGTCGTGCCGTTGTCGGTGAAGGTCGTGCTGCTCTTCATGGGCGGCGGGGCCGCGACGGCGAGCGAGCCGAACAGCGCGAGCGCAGTGACTGTGACGATCGATGCTTTGCGCATTGGCGAATTCTCTCCGCGGATAACCATGCCGCTCGCCGACGGCGCAGCGAGGCGACTGCACGGCGCGCGGGATGTTCGTCACGGGGTGGGCCGAGACGGAGAGTGTATCACCCGAGACCGCACTGCCTCGCGCGGCGCCCGCGACGAGCAAATTTACGAATCATTCGAATGCCCCGAGCCGCCGGGGCGGGCGGCGCGAGCGGGCGGCGGATGCGTTCAATGTCCCTTCGGACATGTCGAAGATTCACCGATATTCTCTCGCCGGCGCCGAGGCGGGCGCAGCGCGAGGTCGGCACCGCCGGGGCGCTGCGAGCTGACGCCCGAGCCTCGGTCCACGCCGACCCCGGCATCGGTGAGCGCCCGCGGCGACCACCACCGTGATTCGCAGCAGCGCGGCGATGCCGACATCGATCGCCCGCCGCCGACGACCGGCGTCCCGCTCGACGCTGCCGCGACGACGATCAGAAGCCCCCGAAGCGGCGATCCCCGGCCCGCGATCAGGCCACGCGCTTCTTGAACAGGTCGCGCAGGGCGAACGTGGGGTCGGTGCATACGCCGCCGTGGACCGCGGAGGTTTGAATGATCGTACTGCGGGGGGCGACCAGCCAGTGGAAGCGCTCGGAGATCGGCAGCGCCGCGATCGAGCCGGCGCCCTGGTCGCCGTAGCAGACCGCGCGGAAGGCGTCGAGGTGGCGGGTCAGCGCCTCGAGGTCGACGTTCTCCGCCAGCGCGAGCACCCGGTGGCGGTCGAGGGCCAGCGCGCAGCCGAGGAAGCCGACCGTCGGCGCGTGGACGATCACGCCGACGTTGACGAACTCCTCGCGCTCGACCCGCGGTACCACGCGGACGATCGCGTAATCAAACGGCGCGCGCACGGTCGGCCTCCTCGAGGTAGATGGACGCCGCGTCGCGGCGGGCTCGCAGGCGGGCCGCGAAGGCGGCCCGGAACTCGTCGGGCGGCAATGCGGGCGGCGGTGTCCACCACGCCTCGGGCACCGCGGCGGTCGCCGCGTCGATCGCCGCGTCGGTCAAGCCCGCGGTCAGCCACGCCGCCTCGGCCGCGATCGGGCCGGCCCACGGCAGCAGCACGTGGCGGGCGATCAACGGGAATTTCGAGTCGGCGCCATCCAGCCCGCCATCCCAGTCGTGCTGCCAGTAGAGCGCCGCGCCGTGGTCGATGAGCCAGAGCTGGCCGGTGCACCACAGCAGGTTGGTGTTCTTGGCCGTGCGGTCCATGTTCTGCGCGAACGCGTCGAAGGCGACGATCCGGGCCGCGAGCGTCGGGTCGAGCTTCGGCCTGGCCGCCGGGTCGAAGCCGATCGCGCTGGCCAGGAACGCCATGCCGACGTTGTCGCCGGCGCTCTTGACCACGAGGTCGCGGATCTCCGGGTCGCCCTCGTTGCGGCCGACGGCCGCGTCGAGCTCGACGATCACCAGCTCCGGCACCGGCAAGCCGAGCGTGCGCCCGAGCTCGCCGACCACGATCTCGGCGACCAGGGCGCGCGCGCCTTGACCGGCGGCGCGGAACTTCACGACGTACGAGCGGCCGTCCTCGGCCTCGACGACCGCGGGTAACGAGCCGCCCTCGCGCAACGGGACCACATAACGAGCGGCGACGACGCGACGGAGCACGCCGAGAGTGTAGGGTCCCCCCGCGGCGACGTCACGCGTCGTCGTCGCGGCCCCGCGGCCGCGGCGTCGGCGCGTCTCATCGCCGGCGGCGCCCGAAGAAGCGCGCGTTGGCCTCGATGTCGTCCCGCAGCTCGAGCGGGACGTCGCAGTCCATGTGGATCGCCGACACCGGGCACTCCTGCACGCAGCAGCCGCAGTCGATGCATTCGTCCGGATCGATGTAGAGCTGGACCCCGGGGAACCGCACGCCGCGTTCGGCCGCGGGGACCGAGCGCAGCGTGGCGTGGGCGATCGGCCCGTGGATGCACTCGACCGGACAGACCTGGGCGCAGACCGTGTCGCAGGTGCCCACGCAATGACGGGTGATGACGTGCGGCATTTTTAAAGAGATTTCTCCTCTCGCGGTCGCCCCGGAGCACGCCGCGCGCCGTCGGCGGTGGTGAAAATTGCGTGTGAAATAAACACCTTACAGGCGCGCGATGACACACCGAGGGTGACGCACTGAAATTTCAGTGTTGGAGCACTGATATTTCAGTGCATCGGGCTAAGCTGCCTTCCGCGATGGCCGAGGCGGGTTTCGAGCCGGTCGAGTTGCTGGCGGCGCTGGTGGCAGCGGCCAGCGAGGCGCACACGCGGCGGACGTGGGCGCGCCGCGTGGTCGAGGTGCTGGCGCGGGCGCTGCCGCTGGTGCGGCTCGAGCTCGGCGAGCGGGCCGAGGGCACCGACGAAGTCGAGGTCGTGAGCGGCGCGCCCGACGGCGGCGCGATTGCGACGACCCGCCGTCGGCTGCAGGAGCGGGAGATCGCCGCGCTGCGCTCGGGTCGGGTCGACGAGGCGGAGCGGCGCGGTCCGGGCGGGCGCTCGCGCCTCGTGGTGCCGCTCGGCGGCGCCCCGGCGGCGATGTTCGTGGCCCTGACGCTCGGCCCCGGCGGACACCTGGACCCGCGCTTCGCGGCGACGCTCGGCGAGGTGCTGTTCCACCTGCTGCGCGGCCAGGAGGTCACGCAGCGGGTCGCCGAGCTGTCGCGGCGGGCCCACGTCGAGAACCGCGAGCTGCGCGAGCAGGCCCGCCACGGCGAGCGCGAGCGGCCGCTGGTGGTTCGCAGCGCGGCGATGCAGGAGGTCCTGCGGCGCATCGACGCGGTGGCGCCGTTCGACACCACGGTGCTTTTGGCCGGCGAATCGGGGACCGGCAAGGAGCTGCTGGCGCAGCGGCTGCACCGCCTGTCGGCGCGCGGGCACCGGCCGATGGTGGCGATCAACTGCGGGGCGCTGCCGGCGAACCTGGTGGAGAGCGCGCTGTTCGGCCACGAGGCGGGCGCGTTCACCGGCGCGACGCGGCGCCACCTCGGGGTGTTCGAGCGGGCCGACCGCGGCACGCTGTTCCTCGACGAGGTCGGCGAGCTGCCGCTCGAGGTGCAGGTCAAGCTGCTGCGTGCGCTGCAGTCGCAGGAGTTCGAGCGCGTCGGCGGCGAGGAGCGGGTCCGCGTCGACGTGCGGGTGATCGCGGCGACCCACCGCGAGCTCGAGCCGATGGTCGCCGCCGGCGCGTTCCGCCGCGACCTGTTCTTTCGGCTATGTGTGTTCCCGATCCGCGTCCCCCCGCTGCGCGAGCGGACGGGCGAGCTGCCGGCCCTCACCGCCGCGCTGGTCGCCGACATCGCCGCCCGCCTCAAGCTGCCCGCGCCCCCGGTGCCCCCCGCCGCGCTGGTCCGGCTGGCCCGCCACGACTGGCCCGGCAACGTGCGCGAGCTCGCCAACGTGCTCGAGGCGGCGATCATCCTCGGCCGCGGCGCGACGCTGGCCCTCGACGCCGCCCTCGCCGTCGACCCGACGCCCGCGCCCGCTGCCGCCCCGGTCGAACGCCTCGACGCCGCGATCCGCCGCTGCATCACCGCCGCGTTGCAGGCCTGCGACGGGCGGATCTACGGCCCCGGCGGCGCCGCCCAGGCCCTCGGCCTCAAGCCGGGCACGCTGCAGAGCAAGATGCGCAAGCTCGGCATCGACCGCGAGCCGTTCGTCCGCGAGTGACGGACGCGGCGCGCCGCGGCGATTCGGGTATCGTCGCCGGGGAGGGCGAGCGATGACGGTCGGAGGCCAGTCGGGCGAGTTGATCCCGCAGGACGTGATCTTGCGCGACGCCGGGTCGAACCTGGCGGCGGTCACCGAGGCGGTGCGAGCGATGACGGGCCTCGAGCCGGCCGCGGCCGCCGAGCTGGTGGCGCGCCTGCCGACGGCGATCCGGACGCGGATCGCCCCCGCCCTGGCCGAGGCCCTGCGCGTCAAGCTGGTCGCCGCCGGCGCGACGGTCGAGCTGCGAACCCACGGCGCCGCGCCGGCGCCCGCGTTCTTCGACGTGTATCTGCAAGACAAGGGCGCCAACAAGATCGGGGTGGTGCGCGCGCTGAAGATGATCTTGGGCCTCGGCCTGCGCGAGGCGGTCGAGCTGGTCGACGACGCGCCGTGCCTGGTCCGGCGGCGGATCGCCCAGGACGAGGCCGAGGCGCTGCGCCACGAGCTCGTCGAGGCCGGGGCGACCGTCGAGGTCCGCGCCCACGAGACCGGCGCGCCGCCCGAGCGAGCGGTCAGCGGCGAGTCGGCGGCGGTGACGTGGGGCCCGATCGCCAGCGAGCCGGCGCCGGCCCGCAGCGTGGCCGCGAGCGAGCCGATCGCCGGCTTCGCGGTGATCCTTCACCACTTCGGCACGCGCAAGCTCGACGTGATCAAGCTGATCCGCGACCACACGGGGCTCGGGCTCAAGGACGCCAAGGACCTGGCCGAGTCGACCGACGTGCCGGTCAAGCAGGGCATGCGCGAGCCGGAGGCGCGGGCGCTCGCGCAGGCGCTCGCCGCCGTGGAGGCGCGCGTGTCGGTCCGCGACGTGCCCGCGCCGGCCCCGCGCCCGCCCGTGAGCTCCGCCGCGGGCTTCGAGGTGGTGCTGCACCACTTCGGCACGCGCAAGATCGACGTCATCAAGCTGATCCGCGAGGCCACGGGGCTCGGGCTCAAGGATGCCAAGGACCTGTCCGAGTCGACCGACGTCGTGATCAAGGGCGGCATGCGCGAGGACGAGGCGCGACGGCTCGCGCAGGCGCTGACGGCCGTGGACGCGCGCGTGTCGGTCTGCGGCGAGGCCCCGCCGCCGCGGGTGCAGCTGCCCGAGCCGACCGTCGGCTACGGCGTGGTCCTGCGTCACTTCGGCACCCACAAGATCAGCGTCATCAAGATCATCCGCGAGGCGACGGGCCTCGGCCTCAAGGAGGCCAAGGACCTGGCCGAGTCGACCGACGTGATGGTCAAGGACGGCCTCGGCGGCGGCGAGGCCCAGCGGCTCGCGCAGGCGCTGAGGACCGTGGGCGCGCGCGTCGAGGTCCGCAGCCCGGCGTGGACGACGGACCAGGAGGACGACGAGGACGACGGCCCCGACCCGACGACGCCGGTCGACGTCGTCCTCGGCGCCTGCGGGCCGCAGAAGATCGCGGTGATCAAGCTGATCCGCGAGGAGACCGACTGCGGGCTCAAGGAGGCCAAGGACCTGGCCGAGACGCCCGGCGCGGTGCTGTGGGAGGGGCTGCGGCGCGCCGACGCCGAGGCGCTGGCGCAGCGGCTGACCGCGCTCGGCGCGACGGTCGAGCTGTGCGAGTCGTGGCGCCGCGACCAGCTCCCGCCCGAGGTCGACGTGTTCCTGCAGAGCCACGGGCCCAACAAGATCTCCGTGATCAAGGAGGTGCGCGCCCTGACCGGCCTCGGGCTCAAGGAGGCCAAGGACCTGGTCGAGGCCGCGCCGACGCTGATCAAGGCCAGGGTCGAGCGGGCGACCGCGCTCCAGCTGCAGGCGACGCTCGTCGAGGCCGGGGCGGTGGTCGAGCTGCGCTGACCGCCGTCGTTCGTGCCCGGCTGCGGCCGGGTGCGGGTGCTCGCGAGGAACCGGCAGCTCGGCTCGTGACCGCGGCGCCCGTTTCCCCGCCGCGGGGTCAACGGGTGATCGGCGCCTGTCTCGAGGGACAGGCGCGATCCGGAGCCGGGGAGTGACGTGTCCTGAGGGACATGTTGTGAAAGAAAGCTGGCGCACCTGGCCTAGCGGCCAGGTGCGGCGGCCAGGGCGGAGGCGTGGTCCTCGACCAGCGCGACCAGGCGCGACAGGCCGAGCTTGCGCACCAGCACGGCCGGGCGCGAGCGCTCGCGCAGCAGCCGACGGGTGGTCTGGACCGCGCCGTGGCTGTTCACCTCGGTGACGATGACGACGAGGTCGCTGCGGTCGACGAGCCGCTCGAGCTCGAGCGAGGCGTGGCCCCGCATGTAGCCGGTGTGGTGCTCGAGCTCGTGGCCCATCGCGCGCACGGCGCGCTGGTAGCTCTGTTCGCTCCGGTCGAGACCGCCGACGATGCCCACGCGCATGCCACCACAGTAATTCATTAAAATGAAATTTTCAAGGTACTGAACAGGACGGCGATCTGTCCGAGGAGTGCGCCGGGGCGGCGGACGCGGCCGAAAATGGGGCCAAAGTGGAGGTGTGGCCACGGTGGAAGAAATTGCGAGCGAGCTCAGCCGGCTCCATGGCACGAGAGAAGTTTCCGCTATTCTGAATAGCGTGCACTCCCCAGCCCCCTCGCCATGCTGACCCTGCTGCTCGTGAGCCTCTGGCGCGCCCACCTGCGCCGTCGCCGCGCCGCCGCGCTGCCGGCCGTCTGACGCGGCAGAGAGCGCGTGTTCGCGCATCGGCGCGGGAGGCCAGGGGTTCAGCGGAATGCGAGCGGCTCGACGGCGAGCGAGAGGGGGACCTCGCTGTCGCGGTCGAGAAGCCAGCGCGACGGGGCTCGTGCCCGCAGCGGGCGTAGGCAGCGAGGACAACTCGCGCGCGCGCGCTGCGGGCGTAGGCGCGCTGCGGGCGTAGGCAGCGTGACGGGCTCGCGCGCTGCGGGCGTAGGCAGCGAGGACGGCCGCTGCGAGCTCCAATCCGAAGGCGTGGTCGATCGCCTCCGCGCGCGCAGGCGGCTTCGAGCGCGTCGAGGTCGGGCCTGGGCGCGTCGCCCGGCACGCCGCGGGCCTCGGGCAGCAAGGAACAGGCGCGCTGCCGCTCGCCGGCCGCGAGGAGCAGGCGGGCGAGCCCGAGGGCGGCGAGCGAGCGTGAGTCGAGCTGTTCTTTGGAACCTGTCGCATCGGCCAGCACGCGCTCGAACCACTGACGCGCCGCAGGCAGGTCGTTCGCGGCGACCGCGAGCTCACCGGCGCGCACGGCCAGGGGCGCGATCGCGGGGTTGGTGGGGCCGCCGTCGGCCTCGTACGTCGCGATGGCGCGGGCCAGCAAGCCGCGGGCCTCGGCCACGTCGGTGGCGGCGAAGCACTCGGCGAGGCCGGCCAGTGCCTCGGCGTACATCGAATGCGTCGTGCCGAGCTGCTCGCCGATGGCGACCGCGCGGCGGAACTCGGCGGTGGCGGTGTCGAGGTCGCCGATCGCAAGGCCGACCTTGCCGAGGCCGACCAGCGGGTGCAGCAAGTAGAGATGATGCGGGCCGTAGGTCGCCTCCATCAAGGCGAGCTGGCGGCGATACGCGGCGGCCGCCGCGTCGCGGCGGCCCTGCAGCAGGTCGATGTCCGCCACGCCGCCGAGCGGGTGCGCGCCCATCGGGTGCTGTTCGCCGAGGAGCTCGGAGAACAGCGCGACGGCCTGCGAATAGGCTTCGCGCGACGCATCGAGTCGACCTTCGCGCCGCAACAGACCGGCGAGGTTGTGATGCACGGCCGCGAGGAGCGGATCGCTCGCGCCGGTGCGGCGGCCGAGCAGCTCGATCGTCTGCAGGTAGTGCTCGCGCGCGCGAGCGGTCGCGCCGTCGAGCTCGTAGACGGCCCCGAGGTTGTTGTGGAGGAGCGCCGCGATGCGCCCGTCGTCGCGCGTGCGCTCGATTAGCGCCTCCGCGACCGCCTCGCCCGCGAGCGCGGCCACTCGCTGACCGAGGCCCTCGCCCAGCGCGAACACTCGCCGAGCGGCCGCCTCCGCAGCGACGGCGTCGAGGCCGTGAACGAGCGCCAGCTTGAGCGCCGCGGTCAAGGCCGCCTCGGCCTCCTCGGCCCGCGCGACGGCCATGAGCAGGCTGCCCTCGCCCAGCGCGGCCTCGGCGGCCAGCGGAGGGTAGCGCAGCTCCTCCGCGGCGGCGCGAACCTCACGGGCGAGCTGCAGGCCTTCGGCGTCGTGGCCAGTACCCTCGAGGGTGGCCGCTCGTGCGAGCTGGCTGCGTCGAGTCTCGACCTCGGCCGCCGTGTGCGGGTCGTCCGGCGGGGCGACGGCTGCGAGCAGGGCGTCGGCGTCGGCGCACGACTCGAGGCTCGGCAGGGCTGCGGTGGCCTGCACGGCGTTTTCGATCACGGAGCGGTCGGCGGCGATGAACACGTCGACCAGCGCCGACAGGTGGGCGCGTCGGCGGGCGAGACAGGCGGTGCGGCGATCGAACAAGGTGGTCGACTGCGAACCACTGGCGTGGGCTTCGCACGCGTCCGTGCGGCTCTCGGTCCAGGCGAGCGCGTAGGCGTCGAGGCGAGCGTCGACGCGACGCCAGGTGTCGACCGCGAACGGCGAGCCGGTGGCGGTGAAGGCCTGCTCCGCTGCGGTGGCCCGGGCGCCGTCCCACACCCCCACGAGCTCCGCTGCCAGGTCGGTGCACGGTTGCGATGCCTCGCGCTGCGACACCGCGATCGCGTAGCTGCCCGTCGCCGCTGCGCCCGCGACGGCGATGATGCCGGCCGCCCGCAGCGCCGTCTTTCGCGGGTCGCGCTCGAGCGCCTCGAGCATCTGCTCGAGGCTCGGCCAGCGCAGGTCCGGCGTCGGCGCCAGGCTGCGGGCGATGATGCGGAAGACCCGCTTCGGCACCGGCGAGTCGCGCGGCGGCGGCGGCACGATCCCGCGGCGGACCTTCAGCCGCAGCTCCTCCCAGCTCGCGGCGAGGAACGGCCGCACGCCGTAGAGCGCCTCGTAGAGCGTGACCCCGAAGCTGAACTGATCCGACGCCGGCCCGATGACGCCGAAGAAGTGCTGCTCGGGCGACATGTACGTCGGCGTCCCGACGATCATCCCGGTGCGCGTCAACCGATCGCCGAGAAGCATCCCTTGCGGCTCATCGACGGGTTGGAGTCGGGTCGAGGCCTGCGACAGCGACATCGCCTCGATCTCCTGCGGCGAGGACTCGTCCGGGCTGGAAGCCAGGACCTGTCCGTCGGCGTGGACCAGGCCGAAGTCGACCACCCGCGCCCGGGTGTCGTCGCCGACCAGCACGTTGTCGGGCTTGAAGTCGCGATGCACGAGCCCCGCCGCGTGCGCTACCGCCAGACCTCGTCCGGCGCCGATCGACGTGCGCAGCACCAGTTGCCAGGGGCGCTTCCCGGCGCGCAGCCACGACTTCAGCGTCTGGCCGTGGACGTACTCCATGGCCACGTAGATCTCGTCGTCGTGCTCGCCGACCTGATACACCTGCACGACGTCGGGATGGGACAGCCGCGCCAGCGCCTGCGCCTCGCGGACCATGCGAGCGCGGACCTGCCGGTTGTCGAAGTGCCGCCGCGACAGCACCTTGAGCGCGACCTCTCGCGCCAGCGAGGCGTCCTGGGCGGCATAGACGATGCCCATGCTGCCCTCGCCCAGCTTGCGGGTCACGACGAACGGACCGATCTTGGCGGGGTGCACGTCCTCGGTCACGCAGTGTCCGGCCTCGGCGTGGTCACAGCGTAGCCGATCGCCTCAGCGCGCGCAGGCGGCTTCGAGCGCGTCGAGGTCGGCCCTGGGCGCGTCGCCGGTCAGGCCGACGCGGGCGTCGAGCAACAACGAACAGGCCCGCTGGCGCTCGCCGGCGTCGAGGAGGAGACGGGCGAGCCTCAGGGCCGCGAGCGCACGCGTCGCCAGCTGTTCTTTGGAACCTGTCGCATCGGCCAGCACGCGCTCGAACCACTGACGCGCCGCAGGAAGGTCGTTCGCGGCGACCGCGAGCTCGCCGGCGCGGACGGCCACCGGGGCGATCGCCGGGTTCTTGGGCCCGCCGTCGGTTTCGTAGGCGGTGATGGCGCGGGCGAGCAGGCTGCGCGCCTCGGCGATCGGGACGAGCTCGGCCAGACCGACCAGAGCTTGACTGTAGTATGGATGCGTGGTGCCGGCTCGCTCGCCGATGGCGATCCCGCGGGTATACGTGGCCACCGCTGCCGCCGTGTCGCCGCGAGTCGCTTGAAGCTTCGCCAGGCCTCCCAGCGGCTGCAAGAGGTACAGGTGTTCGGGACCGTAGAGCTCCTCCATGAGCGCGAGGGCTCGGTTGTAATTTTCGGCGGCCGCGTCGAGCTTGCCCTCGAGCTGGTCGATCTCGGCGAGGCTGGCGATCGGGTGCGCGACCATCGGATGGCGCTCGCCGAGCAGCTCCGAGAACAGCGAGCGGGCGCGGACGAACTGCTCACGGGCCTCCGTGAGCCGGCCGTAACGTTGGTGCAGCCCGCCGAGGTTGTGATGAACGATCGCCATCAGCGGGTCGGGCGGACCGGCATTGCGGCCGAGCAGCTCCAGCGTGCGCATGTACTGCTCGCGGGCCGGTACGTCGGCGTTCTCGCGCTCGTAGACGGCGCCGAGGTTATTGTGGAGGAGCGCGGCGATCCGGTCGTCGTCGGCCCGCTCTGCCAGGGCTTCGGCCACCGGTCGGTCGTCCAGCGCGAACCGACGGCGACCCTGACCTTCGCCGACGACGAAGATCCGCTTGGCCGCCGCCTCGGCCGCGATCGCGTCAAGCCCATGGACGATCCCCAGCTTGAGCGCCGCGGTCAACGCCGCCTCCGCCTCGTCGACGCGAGCGACGGCCATGAGCAGGCTGCCCTCGCCGAGCGCGGCTTCGGCCGTGAGCGGCGGGTAGTGCAGCTCCTCCGCAGCGGCGCGGACCTCACGGGCCAGCTGCAGCCCTTCGGCGTATTGCCCCGTGCCCTCGAGCACGGCGGCGCGGGCGAGCTGGCTGCGCCGGGCATCGACCTGGGCCGCCGCGTGCGGGTCGTCGGGCGGGGCGACGGCGGCCAGCAACGCGTCGGCGTCGGCGCACGACTCGAGGCTCGGCAGCGCCGCGGTGGCCTGCACGGCATTTTCGATCACGGAGCGGTCGGCGGCGATGAATACGTCGACCAGCGCGGACAAATAGGCCCGACGGCGCGCGAGGCAGGCGGTCCGCCGATCGAACAGCGTGGTCGACTGCGAACCGCTGGCGTGCGCCTCGCACGCCTGCGTGCGGCCCTCGGTCCACGCGAGCGCGTAGGCGTCGAGGCGGGCGTCGACGCGACGCCAGGTGTCGGCCGCGAACGGCGAGCCGGTGGCGACGAAGGCCCGCTCGGCCGCACGTGCGCGCGCGTCGTCCCACACCCCTGCCAGCTCCGCGGCCAGGCCTTGGCACTGCATCGACGCCTCGCGCTGCGACAGCGCCAGCGCGTAGCTTCCGGCTGCCGCGGCGCCGGCCACAGCGACGATCCCGGCCGCGCGCAGCATCGTCTTTCGCGGGTCGCGCTCGAGCGCCGCGAGCATGTGCTCGAGGCTCGGCCAGCGCATGTCCGGCGTCGGCGCGAGGCTGCGGACGATGATGCGAAAGATCCGCCCCGGCACCGCCGAGTCGCGCGGCGGCGGCGGTACGATCCCCCGCCGGACCTCGCGCTTGATCTCCTCCCACGTCGCCCCGGGGAAAGGGCGCGAGCCGTAGAGCGCCTCGTAGAGCGTGGTGCCGAAGCTGAACTGGTCCGACGCCGGGCCGACCGCCTCGTCGCCGAAGTGCTGCTCGGGCGACATGTACGCCGGCGTGCCGAGAGCCTTGCCGGCGCGGGTCAGGCGGATGTCGAGCACATCGCCGCGGTCGGTCTGGCCGCTGCCGCTGGCGCCGAGCCCGGGGCCCGACGGCTGCGTCGACATGCGGGAGATCGTCGGCAGGCCGGTGACCGAGGTGCGCACGTCGAGGCCGCCGATCGGCAGCGCCGGGCTGTTCTCGGCGTGGACCAGGCCGAAGTCGAGGACGCACGGGCGCCCGTCCTTGCTGACGAGCACGTTGTCGGGCTTGAAGTCGCGGTGCACGAGCCCGGCCGCGTGGGCCGCCGCCAGGCCGCGGCCGGCCGCGACCACCGTGCGCAGCACGAGCTGCCACGGGCGCTTCTCGGTGCGCAGCCACGCCGTCAGCGTCTGGCCCTCGACGTACTCCATGGCGACGTAGATGCCGTCGCCGTGTTCGCCGACCTGGTACACCTGCACCACGTTGGGGTGCGACAGGCGGGCCATCGCCTGCGCCTCGCGGATCATGCGGGCCCGCACCTCGCTGCGGTCGATCAGCGAGCGGCGGATCAGCTTGAGCGCGACCTTGCGGTCGAGCGCGACGTCGTAGCCCGCGTAGACGACCCCCATGCCGCCCTCGCCCAGCTTGCGCAGGACGACGAACGGGCCGATCGCGGCGGGCTCTGCGCCTTCGGTCACCCCCTCAGGGTACGATCTTGCCGCTCTGAATCAAACCGCCGGATGCGAACGGGGCGCCGCAGGTCGGGATGTTGCAGCCGAGCGTCAGGTTGGGCTTGCGGGCGTTGCTCGGATTCAGGCAGACGGCGCCGTTCGGGCCCCACTCGGCCTCGACGACGTACGGGGTGTTCGCGTCCGCGTTCTGGATGCCGAGCTGGTCGAGGACGTGGATCGGAGTGCCGAGCGTCGTGTGCGACTGTCCGTCGCCGCAGTAGTCCGCACGCACCATTCGGGTGCAGGCCTGATGATAGTCGGCCAGCGAGACGCCGTTCACGGTGGCCCACGGACGGTAGCCGAACAGGACGCACTTGGCGAGCGCGCCGTCCTTGCACGCGAACGTCAGCGCCTTGTCGGGCCGCGGGAAGGTCTTCGCGCCGGTGGCCGGATCCCACACGTCGCCGAGGAGCAGCGCACGAGTGCGCTTACCCTGTCCGTCGACGCACAGCGGCTGGTTGATGAGAGAGACCTGGAGATCCAGGTCGTACTCCCACACGTCCGTGAAGCCGGGCACGGGATAGGCGTACTTGAGCCAGACGTACTTCCAGTACGTCGTCGCGCCCTCCTTCACCATGAAGTCGAAGGTCGTGTCTTCGACCTCCCAGTCGGTGTAGTCGCCGACCTTGAGCATGCCGCCCACCAGCGAGCCGCTGGTCACATAGTCGCCGTCGGGCAGCCAGATATCATGCAGTTGGATGTATTCGGTCTGGTTCGCGTCCCTGTAGAGCTTCGTGTCGTTGAGTCTCGCCCCGTTGAGCTTCCAGTTGTTGAGGTTCCAACCGTTGAGGTTCCAGCCGTTCTCTTGGGTGCTGCGCGGCTGAACGACCTCTTCGTCGCCGAACCCGACCGCCTCGTCATCCCCGTCCACCTCGTCGCAGCCGAGAGATCCGAGCGCGAGCACCACCGCACCACTCACCACGCCGAACTTGAACGCCATCGTTCCCTCCTCCACAAAAAGAAAGCTCCGCTGATCTTCGATCCTATCCGTCGGTTTCCGCGGAGTGAAGGCTCGGGTGCCGGGCGAGAACGCGCGTGCGTATTTCACGGCCGTCAGAGGCTTCCTGGTGCTCGTTGGGTCGGCTCACGCCGGGACGTGGCGCAGCACGGGTCGCACCTTCTATGATGGAGGTGACCTCTGCTCCGATGACGACCGGCGAAGACCACGCGCGACGAGACGGGCGCTCCGCAAGTGTGGTGTCGTCGCGTGACACCGGCTCGCGGCTGGTGTTGGTGATCGCAAGCCTCGCCTTGCTCACTGGCGTGGCTGTGGCCGCTGGGAGCGAACATCGTTTGACCGTGATCGTCGGCGGCGCGATCCTCCTCGGAGGACACGTCGCGGCGACGGTGTTCTTGGGGCACGGCGAGGGTTCCGGGGTTCGCATCGGTGCGCTCCTCTGGTCAGTGATCGTCGTGGTGCTGGCGATCGCGGCGCCGAGTGCCGCGGGGGCGACGGCGCCGCTCTGGTGTTTGTTGTTGCCGGTGGCGGCGGCCTCCGTGCATGCCACCAGCGCGGCTACGGGGATCACCGCGGTGGCGCTCGGGGTGGCCGCAGGTGCGGGCCTCTTCATCGCGGGCGCCGGCTCGGCCGCGTGGTCGGCGACGGCGGCGGTCGCCGCGGTCGGCCTGCTCGCTGCAGCGGAGCAGCGCCGCGGCGAGGCGCGTGACGACGCGCTCCGGCGCCGCGAGGGCGAGCTGGCCGGCGTGCGGGCCGAGCTGCGAGATCTCCGGGGCCAGCACGTCGCCGGGACCGAGGGCCGGCTCGTCGCGCTCACCCGGGCCAACCATGCGCTGCAGTCCGAGGTGGAGCGCGGGCGACGGATCCTCGAGGAGGCGCTCGACGCCAGTCGGACCAAGACGTCCTTCCTCCTCAAGATCAGCCACGAGCTGCGCACGCCGCTCAACGCGATCGTCGGCTACACCGAGCTGTTGCTCGAGCACCCGGACGAGGCCGAGCCGGACGAGCTGAAGGCCGACCTGGCGCGGATCCTCGGCGCCGCGCACGAGCTGCTGGCGCTGATCGACAGCGTGCTCGACCTGGCGCGGCTCGAGGCCGGCAAGTTCGAGCTGCACATCGAGGAGTTCGCGCTGCACGACCTGGTCCACGAGTGCGTGGCCGCGGTGACGCCGCTGGCGGAGCGCGGGCGCAACAAGCTCAAGCTCAAGCTGTCGCGCGAGCTCGGCACGATCCGCAGCGACCGCACGCGCCTGCGCCAGGTGCTCATGCAGCTGCTCGGCAACGCCTGCAAGTTCACCCACGACGGCCTCGTCGAGCTGCGCGTCGAGCCCATGGCCACCCTCACCGGCCCGGTGTACCTCCTCAGCGTCCGCGACACCGGCGTCGGCATCGACCCGGCCTACCTGCCGCGGCTGTTCACCCCGTTCTCGCAGGCCGACGACTCGCCGACGCGCCGCTTCGGCGGCCTCGGCGTCGGCCTGGCGCTGTGCCGCCACTACTGCATGCTGCTGGGCGGGGACATCAGCGCCGAGAGCGAGCTGGGCAAGGGCTCGGTGTTCCGCGTCCAGGTGCCCGCGACCGCCCGCGACCCGCGCGAGGCCGGGGTCCTCGTGTCGGCCTTCTGATTTCCTGTTGATGTCCTCAAGAACATTGCCAAAAAGGCATGTTCAGCTGGACATGCTCGTTCAGACACGTCACGTCGCGAGGGCGGCAGACGGCGCGCGAATCGCGAGTCGGGCGGTTCCCCGCCTGTGATGATTGCAGCGGCGGCCGCCGATCAGGGCGCGAACACGGCGACGAAGCCGTCGAACAGGCCCTTGCTCGTCAGCGGGCCGCCGCCGAGGTCGACGTCGCCGTAGAACGCGCCGGAGACGACCGTGGTGCCGTCGGGGCGGACGTCGACGCCGTCGGCCTCCTGCTCGGTCGCGTCGCCGAAGTGCTTGCTCCACACGTGGCTGCCGGCCGAGGTGTACTTGACGGCGAACGCGTCGCGCATGCCGGCCCACGGCAGCGCGCCGCCGCCGAAGTCGTTGTCGCTGTAGAAGTGGCCGGCGACCACCAGGGTGCCGGTGGCGTCGACGGCGAGGTCGGCCGGCCAGACGATGCCGTCGCCGAGCAGCTTCGACCACGCGTGGGCGCCGCCCTCGGCCGCGAACTGGGCGACGAAGCCGCGGTACATCGGCGCCTCGAGCGGGCCGCCGCCGAAGTCGAGCGCGCCGACGAAGTGGCCGGTGGTGGTCACGCGGCCCTGCGGGTCGACGGCGATCGCCGACAGCTTCTGCTCCTTGGCGTCGCCCCAGCTCGCCGCCCACAGCGCGGCGCCCTCGGGGTCGAGCTTGGCGAGGAACACGTCGCTGCTGCCGGCGCTGACCAGCGGCCCGTTGCCCGGGTCGATCGTGCCCTGGAACGAGCCGCCGACGTAGAGATTGCCGTCGCCGTCGACCGCCACCGCGCGCGCGTCCTGCTCGGTGTCGTCGCCGAAGTGGAAGCTCCACGCGTGCTCGCCGGTCGGGGCGAACTTGGCGACGAACGCGTCGAGCGAGTCGCCCTGCCCCAAGAGCGGCCCGCCGCCGAGGTCGAGCGACTGCGTGAAGTAGCCGACGACCGCGATCGCCCCCGACGCGTCGATCGCCAGGTCGCGCGGGATCGCCGAGCCCGTCGACGGGTGCGCCGCGCTCCACACGTGCTCGCCGGTCGGCGACAGCTTGGCGACGAACACGTCGCGGTCGCCCTCGGCCGCCAGCGGGCCGCCGCCGAGGTCGATCGTGCCGGCGAAGTCGCCGGCGATCACGATGTCGCCGCCCGCGTCGACGTCGAGGCCCCAGCCGTCGCCGAGCTGGGTCGCCATGTCGCCGAAGTGCTGGCTCCACTCGTGCGCGCCGTCGGCCGCGAACTTGGCGACGTAGACGTCGTGGCTGCCGGCGCTGGTCAGGTCGCTGCCGCCGAAGTTCGACGTACCTGCCCCCTGGGCCAGGACCACCACCGCCCCGCTCGGGTCGAACGCGACCGCCAGCGCCCGCTGGTCCGCCGCGTCGCCCCACGCGTTGTGCCACGCCGCCGCGCCGTCGCCCGTGCACGGGTCGACGCCGTCGCAGTCGTCGTCGCCGCGCGACTCGCAGGTCTCCGGCGCCGGCATCACGTCGCCGACGCACGCGCCCCACTCGCCGTCCTCGCACTGGGCGAGGCCCGACTTGCAGTTGCCGACGTCGGCGTGGGCCGGGTCGCCGGTGTAGCAGGGGTTCTGCTCGCCCGGCCGACAGGTCGAGGTGTCGGTCGTGGATGTCCCTTCGGTCAGGCCCTGGCCGGTCGTCGGCGCGGTGGTCGTCGGCGTCGATTCGGTGGTCGTGGCGATCGTGCCATTGTCGCTGGTGCCGGCGCTGTCGCTCGTGGTGCTCGTCTCCGCGGTGCTCGCAGTGCCGTCCGTGGTCGTGTCCGCGGTGTCGGTCGCGGCCTGTTCGGTGGCGGCGTCGTCGGTGCCGCAGGCGAGGGCGAAGGCGCAGAGGAGCGGGGCGGAGCGTCGCATCGCCGGCTCATACCACAGGCGGCGCAACGCGGGGCGCGTCTGCCGAGGCCTTCGGGCGTCCTCACATTCCGCGCGGTTTCGCCCATTGTCACGACTTCGACGCGCCGCTTGCGGGACCTGACAGCGCTGCAAGGCGCGAGGGGGAGGCGTCGGTCGATACGGCCGGCACGCTAGCCGCGGCGGCGATTCATCGCATAGGCGATACCGGCCTTGAGCGTGCCGAGGGTGACGAGCGAGCCGAGGTCCGCGCCGAGGCCGACCAGCGTCGCCGCCAGGCCCGGGCGGATCCCCGTGATCACCGCTTCGGCGCCCAGCAGCGCCGTGCTACGGGCGGCCCGGAGCAGCGCGTCGGCGGTCTGCGCGTCGATCTCCGGCACCCCGGTGATGTCGAGGATCACCGTGCGGGCGCGCGTCGTGGCCACCCCCTCGAGCATCGTCTGCAGCACGCGTTCGACCCGGCGAGGGTCGAGCGTGCCGATCAGCGGCAGCACCACGGTCTCGTCGTCGATCGGGATCAGCGGGGTCGACAGCGCCAACAAGGCCTCGTCCTGGGCGCGGATCACCTCCTCCCGCATGCGCATCTCGAGGCGCTGGGCCTCGGCCTGCTTGATGCCGGTCTCGTCCATCGTCACCCCGCGGATGCCGACCGGCGCCCCGTCCTCGCCGAGGATCAGCGACATCCGGCTCGTGACCCACAGCGTGCGCCCGTCGCGGGTGATCCAGCGATACGACGACTCGCCGCGCCCGGCCTGGAACACCTTGCTCGCGTCGGCCATCGCCCCCGGGCGGTCGTCGGGGTGGATCAGCTCGAGCCAGAAATTGGGCTGCTTCCATTCCTCGACCGTGTAGCCGGACATCGGCTCGATGCGGTCGCTGACGTAATCGACGGTCATCTCCTGCGGCGATTGTTCGAAGTAGCTCTCCCACAAGATGCCCGGGATGTGGATGGCCAGCCCGTCGAGCCGCTCGCGCAGCAGTCGCTCGCGCAGCGCCAGCTCGTGCCGGTCGCGCTCGAGCTCCGCCACCCGGGTCTCCGCCGCGCGCAGGGCCGCGCGCAGCGCCTCGATCTCCTCGTCTCGTGCCGTCACGGGCCCGCAGTCTATCAAGGCGAGCGGGGCCTCACCGATCGTAATCGCAGGCACCTGGAGCCGCGATACCTCGATCCGCGTGGTGCCATCAATTGCTGCCGTGGGGGCGAACGACCGAGACAAGGCTCACGCCTTCGCGCGCCCGCGGCTCCGATGGCGCGCGGCCGGCCGGCGATAATGCGGCGTCGTGTGCCGGCGCAGACCGGTCGCGAGGAAGGACCCCTCTCGTGCCGCTGATCGCCGCTCTCGCCATCGCCACCGTCCTGCTGGCGCCGGCGCCAGCGAGCGACCCGCCGACGTGGGTGTTCTTCGCCGACAAGCGGGTGAATGCGGACGAACTGGAGGCAGCGCTGGCGCGACGGGCCGACGAGCTGGCGCCGCGGACGATGCGTCGGCGCGTGCGAGTCCGTGGCGACCGGGGCGTCGACGTCCGCGATCTTTCCCCGGCATCGCAGTACGTGCAGGCGATCGCGGCCACGGGGGTGCGGATCCGTACCACCTCGCGCTGGCTCAATGCGGTGAGCGTCGAGGCCGACGGGGCGCAGCGGGCCGCGATCGCCGGGCTGCCGTTCGTCGCCGGGCTGCGGCCGGTCGCCCGCGCGCAGCGAGCCGATCACGCCCCGCTGGGGACCGCCGAACCGTCGCCGTCCGCGGCCTTCGGCGTCGCCGAGACCCAGCTCGCGCTGCTCGGCGTGCCGGCGCTGCGCGAGTGCGGACTGACCGGCGCGGGGGTGGTGATCGGCGTGCAGGACAGCGGCTTTTCGCTGCAGCACCAGGCGTTCGCCGGGCTGCACGTGCTGGCGAGCCGCGACTTCGTGCAGGGCGACGACGTCGTCGCCGACGAGCCGGGCGACGGCGAGGGCCAGGACCGCCACGGGACGATGGTGCTGTCGCTGCTCGCCGGCGACGACGGCGACGCGTACTCCGGGGTCGCGCCGGGCGTGTCGGTGATCCTGGCCAAGACCGAGCGCGTCGACGAGGAGGAGCCGTACGAGGAAGATCTCTACGTCGCCGGGCTCGAGTGGATCGAGGGCATGGGCGCCGACCTGTTCACCGCCTCGCTCGGGTACTTCGATTGGTACGAGCACCCGCAATACGACGGCAAGACCGCGGTGGTGTCGCAGGCCGCGATGGTGGCGCTCGCCAACGGGCTGGTGATGTTCACCGCCAACGGCAACGAGGGGCCCGAGCCGGGGACGCTGATCGCCCCGGCGGACGTCGACGGCATCATCGCGCTCGGCGCGACCAACCTCGACGGCGTCGTCGCCGACTTCTCGTCGCGCGGGCCGACCAGCGACGGGCGGACCAAGCCCGACCTGCTGGCGCCCGGCAAGGACGTGTGGGTGGTCCGCCCGGGGACCGACAATGAATATTTGCAGGGCAACGGCACCAGCTTCGCCACCCCGCTGGCCGCCGGCGTCGGGGCGTTGCTGCTCGAGGCCTACCCCGAGCTCACGCCGGGCGAGATGTTGGCGCTCCTGCGCACCACCGCGTCGCACCCCGACGCGCCGGACAACGACGGCGGCTGGGGGATGATCGACGGTTACGCGGCCGCGGGGCTGTATTGCACGTGCACCGACGGCGACGGCGACGGGCACTTCGCCAGCGCCTGCGGCGGCGACGACTGCGACGACGGCGACCCGGCGCGCCACCCGGGCGCGGCCGAGGTGTGCGACGGGCGCGACGATGATTGCGACGCCGTGGTGCCGGACGGCGAGGTCGACGGCGACGGCGACGGCGTCCTGCCGTGCGCCGGCGATTGCGACGACGCCGACCCGGCGCGCCGGCCGGGCGCGCCCGAGGACCCCGACGATTGCATCGACAGCGACTGCGACGGCGAGGGCGACCTCGCCTGCGCCCCGACGACCGGCGGAGGCAGCGACACCGGCGAGTCCGAAGCGTCGACCGCGACACCGACGTCGGGCACCACCGCGGCCGACGAGCCGAGCACGAGCAGCGGAGCGAGCGACAGCGGCGGTGGGGCGAGCGGCGACGACGGCTGCGCCTGTTCGACGCGCGGCCGCGGGGCGCCCCTCGGCCTGCTGCTCGGGCTCGCGGCCCTGCGCCGCCGAAGGCCGCGTTCTCGAGTATCCTCGCGCCCGCAGTGAGGCGCACCGCAGCAGCCCTGGTTCTCTTCTCCGCCACGACCCTCGCCTGCGGCGCCGTCGGCCCCCGCTCGCTCCGCTACGGCCGCGGGACCTACAACGCCGCGATCCAACAGACCAACATCGAGCAGCTGCTGCTCAACCTGGTCCGCCTGCGCTACCGCGACGCCCCGCTGTTCCTCGAGGTCACCAGCATCTCGAGCAGCCTCTCGCTCGAGCTCGGCGCCGGCCTCGGCGGCACGATCGCTCCGCCCAACAGCTCGGTCGCCCCCGGCAGCGCGGTCTCCTACATCGAGCGCCCGACGATCACCTACGCCCCGCTGCAGGGCTCGCGCTTCGGCACGCAATTCCTCAGCCCCGTCGAGCTGAGCGACATCTTGTTATTATATCACGCGGGCTGGGCGATCGACCGGATCTTCCGCGTCTTCGTGCAGAAGCTCGGGCCGCTGCAGAACGCCCCGCGGGCGTCGGGGCCGACTCCTCACAATGCGCCCGAGTTCGAGGCGTTCTTCGCGGCGACCGAATTGATGCGCTCGCTGTGGGCCGACGGCCTGGTCGACCTGACCTACCTGCCGAGCGTCGCCGGCAACGGCCTCACGCTGACGCTCACCCGCCGCGGCGACGACACCGACACGAGGGTCGCCAGGTTGTGCGCGCTGCTCGGATTGCCGGGCCCGACCTACAAGATCACCCTGACCGAGGCGCCGCGCCCGGGCGAGGTCGGGGCGGTGCAGCTGGTGCCGCGCTCGCTGCTCGGCGGCATGTACTACGTATCGCACGGGGTCGAGGTCCCGCCCGAGGATTACGCCGTCGGCCGCGTGCCCACCACCCGCGACGACGCCGGCGAGGTGTTCGACTGGGCCCGCCTGACCGGCACGTTGATGCGCGTGCGCCACGGCGCGCGCGAGCCGAAGAACGCCTACGTCTCGGTGTACTACCGCGGGCTGTGGTTCTGGATCGCCGACAACGACCTCGACTCCAAGTCGACGTTCTCGTTCATCGCCCAGGTGCTCGAGCTGCAGTCGGGGGAGATCAAGGGCACCGCCCCCGTGCTGACCCTGCCGATCGCCGCCGAGTGACTCACGACCGCGGTCGCAGCCACGGCGCCCGCCGGCGCAGCCAGTCGATCACCGGCTGCGGCGTCAGCACGGCCGCCGTCGTCATCGCCCGCGTCACCAGCCCCGGCACGCACAGCGCGTCGCCGCGCAGCAGCGCCTGCACCTCGGCCTCGGCGACGACCTCGGCGTCCATCATGACCCCGAGCCGCCTGGCTCTTGCGACAGGTACGACGTCCGGGTCGTAGAGGCCCGTCGCGGTCGCGCCGGGCGCGAGGCAGGTGACGCCGACGCCGTAGACCGCGAGCTCGCTGCGCAGCGCGGCGGCGAAGCTGCGCAGGTAGGCCTTGCTGCTGGCGTAGTAGCTGATGCCGGGGAACGGCCGCCAGGCCGAGATGCTCGAGACGAGGAGGATCCGCCCGCGCCGGCGGGCGCGCATGCGGGCGCCGAGCAGGGTGCACAGCAGCGACGGGGTGGTGACGTGCAATTGCAGCATCGCCCGCGCGCGCGCCGGGTCGGCGTCGACGGCCTCGCCGAAGAAGAACACGCCGGCGTTGTTGACGAGGATGTCGATCTCCAGCCCGCGAGCGTCGAGGACGGCGACCAGCGCCTCGGCGGCGTCCGGCGCCGCGAGGTCCTGGGCGATCGCCTGCACCTGCACCGGATGGGCCGCGGCGATCTCGGCGGCCGCCCGTGCGAGCGGCTCCTCGCGGTTGCTGACGAGGACGAGGCCGTGGCCACGGGCCGCCAGGCGGCGCGCGATCGCCAGACCGATGCCGGAGCAGGCCCCGGTCACCAGCGCGGTGCTGCCGGGGACGTTCATGCGCGCAGCCTCGCCGGCGGTGGTTCGCGGTGGTGACAGGCCATGTGGGTGGTGTAGATCCGGGCCGCGCAGTAGTTGCAATGATCGCACGCCGCGGCGGCGCCGTCGGCCGTGGAGAGGTTGCGAATGAAGGCAGGATCGCGGATCAGCGCGCGGGCCATCGCCACCGCGACGAAGCCGTGGCCCAGCGCCTCGTCGATCGCGGCGCGCGAGGCGGCGCCGCCGATGTACACCAGCGGCATGCGCACCGCCTGACGAATCGCCAGAGCGTCTTGCAAAAAGTAATTGTCGCTGTACGGGAACGGGGCGATGAGCGTCTGGCCGAACAGCGCCAGCCCGAGGCGCAGCGTCCAGTCGGTCATGAGGCGGCCCATCACCCGCGTCGGCATGGCGCCGCGCATGATGTACATCGGCGCCCGGCTGACGAACCCGCCCGACAGCACCAGCGCGTCGGCGCCGTCCTGCTCGAGCGTGCGCGCGACCTCGATCGCCTCGTCGAGCTCGACGCCGCCGCGGAAGCCGTCGCGCATGTTGACCTTGACCAGCACCGCGACCTCGCCGCGCGCGGCTTTTACGACCCGGGCCATCACCTCGCGCATGAATCGCATGCGCCGCGCCAGCGGGCCGCCGTAGCCGTCGCGGCGGTGGTTGGTGGCCGGCGACAGGAACTGGCTGATGAGATAGCCGTGGCCGGCGTGGACCTCGACGGCGTCGAAGCCGGCCTCGCGCGCGAGCGCGACGGCGCGGCCGAAGCTGGCGGCGACGCGGTCGATGTCGCTCTGGTCCATGGCGCGCGGCCACACCGGCCCGTACAGGTTGAAAAGGGCCGACGGGGCGAGCGCGCGGCCGCCGGCGACCGCGGCCTTGGCCATGTTGCCGCAGTGACCGATCTGGATCGACGCGCGCGCCCCGGCGGCGTGGACGACGTCGGTGAGGGCGCGCAGGCCCGGCACCGCCTCGGGCCGCAGCCACAGCTGGTGCGGGAACGACAGGCCGCTCTGCTCGACCGCGGCGTAGGCGACCGTGGTCATGCCGACCCCGCCCTCGGCGACCTCGCGGTGGTACGCCAGCAGCTCGGGCGACGGCAGGTGGCCCGGGCACATGCCCTCGAAGGCGGCGGCGCGGATGCTGCGGTTGCGCAATCGGACAGGTCCGATCGTACATGGCTCGAAGAGCTGGTTCGTCACGGGGCCGGGCCAGCTTATCACGCCCGCCGCCGGGCCGGACGCCGCGGCGACAGGTGCTGCCGGACCTCCGCCAGCGAGCGGGAATTGATCACCCCGTCGGCCTCGATCCACGCCCGACGGGCCTGGCTGACCGCCAGCTCGAGCCGCGACGCCTGGCCCCCGCCCGGCTCGCCGCCGGAGCCGAGCACCACCGGCACCCCGGCGGCGCGGGCCGCTTGCAGCTCGGGCTCGAGCGCCGGCAAGCGCGAGGGGTCGCCGACGACCGCGAGCGCCCCGTCGACGGCCAGGCGCACCAGCGCGGTCGGGTCGCGCGCCGCCTCGGCCTCGCGCGGCCCGCCGACGATCCGCAGCAGCGCCGGGGGCGAGCCGGCGCGCGCGGCGTGCGACAATCGGGCGGCGCGGAAGTCGACCTGCACTTCAGGACATGTCCTTTGCGAAAGATCGAGCTCCAGCCCCTGCAGCGGCGCCAGGTCGTGCTCGGCGCAGGCGGCCGCGGCGGCCCGGACGCGCGCGTCCCAGTCGAGCTTCGTGCGCGCGCGGCCCGGCACCTCGTGGACGATCAGCAGGTATTGCTGCCCGCGGGCTCGCGCCGCTGCGGCCGCGGCCGCGACCACGGCGCTCGGCTCGTCGCCGGCCTCGACCAGCACGAGGTCGCCGCGCAGCTGTTCGGCCCGCACCAGCTCCGGCAGCGCGCCGGCGCGGGCGGCCGCGATCTCGCCGCGGTTCTCTCGCAGCTCGGGCGGGATGAACGGCAGGTCGACGGCCGCGAACACGGACGCCTCGGTGCGCCCGGCGACGCGGCGCTCGCCGCGGAACACCCCGTACTCGTTGATCTTCAGCCCGCGGGCGACGCCGAGGCGGCGGACGGCGATGTTGTGGGCCTTGCTGCCGGTGAAGTAGTGCAGCGCGGCGCCGAAGCTGTCGCGGCCGACCACGCGCAGGTCGACCTGCAGGCCCGAGCGCAGCACCACGGTCGCGCGCGTCGGGCCCTCGGCGAGCACGTGGACGACGTCGGGCGCGCCCACCAGCGCCGCGATCGCGCCGTTGTGGCTGCGGGCGGTGACGAGGAAGTCGAGGTCGCCGACGGTGGCCAGCGCGCGGCGGTAGCTACCCGCGATCACGGCCTCGAGCACTCCGGGGGCGCCGCGCAGGCGGGCCAGCAGGCGCTCGCCGTGGACGCGCGCCTCGGCCAGCGGCAGCCGGCGACCGGTGCCGAGCAGGCCGGCCAGCGCGTCGAGGATGTTGCGCTCGCTGGTGGCCCCGAACCCGGGCAGCTCGCGGATCTTCTGCTGCTCCGCGGCGGCCTGCAGGTCGGCGAGGCTGCGCACCGCGAGCCGCTCGAACAGGGTGCGCGCGCGCCTCGGGCCGACGCCGGGGACGCGCATGACGTCGTGGATCGTCGGCGGCCACGCCCGGTGCAGCTCGTCGAGCACGGCGCAGCGGCCGGTGTCGACGATCTCGGCGATCTTGCCGGCGAGGTCCTCGCCCACGCCCGGCAGCTCGGTGAGGTCGTCGCCGGCCGCGACCATCGCCGCGAGGTCGCGGCCGAGTCCGCCGAGCTCGTGCGCCGCGTTGCGGTAGGCGCGGATCCGGAACGGATTTTGCCCCTCCACCTCGAGCAGGTCGGCGATCTCGCCGAACACCGCGGCGACGCGCAGGTTGGCGGCGCGATCGGAGCTGTCCGCAGGGACATGTGATTTCGCGGCGGCGCGCGCCATGCTCCGAGATGGCGCCGAACGCCGGCGAGCGCACGCGTAAAGCTTGCGGACGCCGGGTCGCCGGGTCGGCACCGACGCGGGCGGCCGCGACGGGGGTCGATCGGCCGTGCGTCGACTCAACGTCGTCGAAGCCCGAGCGGCCGCTGGCACATCCGGGTGCGCGAGGGTGCTGGCCTTTACTACATGTTCGAGGCCGAGATGACAGGACCGAAAGGTGGCCGAACAATCCTGCTTGCACGGGCGGGGCACATCGATCACGGCCCCGGCCGCCGGCGGACCGGGTTTTTCCGCCCCGCGAAGGCCCGGCGGGTGGCGGCGGGCGAGCCCGCTTGCGCCGCTGCTGCTCTCCATCCTCGCCGGCTTCCGGGCCACGCGCATGGAGCCGCGGCGCCCACGGCCTCCGGCGAGCGCCCGGGGCGTCGGACCTGAGCGACTTGCGCCGTCGATCGGCGCATTCGAGTTCATCTGTCCTGACGAGTCCGCTGCGCCGCGCCGTCGTCGCGCCGGCATGAACACCGAGTGTGCATTGGGATGCGCAGGCTCGCAGACGGGCGGGGGCCTCGCCGTTGACGCCTCCAGCCCCTTGCCGCAACATCGAAGACCCCCTGGACGCTTTCGACGATGAGCGAACTCATGCCCGAGAACCCAGATAGCTGGACCTTCCTGACCAACCATGCGCACGTTTTGCTGTGCCTGGCGCAAGATCCGGAGATTCGTTTGTGCGACGTCGCGGCCGAAGTCGGCCTCACCGAACGGGGCGTGCAGCGGATCGTCAAGGAACTGGCGACCTCGGGTTACATCACGCGCGAGCGGAACGGTCGCCGCAATCGTTATTTGGTGCATGCCCGCCAGCCGTTGCGCCGCTCGATCGCCCGCCACCGCCAGGTCGGCGACTTGCTGCAGCTCATCACCCAGCGCCGAGCCGCCGCGGATTCATGACTCCGAGGTCGCCGGCGCGTGTGACCGATCGGGCCGCGGACGGCCGCGGGGATTCATGACTCCGAGGTCGCCGGGACCTACGACCAGTCGATGCGGTGACGTCGGCGCTGGGCGTCGGTCCCGAGCTCGCGCCGGCGGAGCACCCGACGCGCCTCGAAGCCCTCGGCGCCGGGCTCGGTGCAGGCGGCCAGCGCGGCGGCGTCGGTGAGCGCAGATGGGGGTTCGCCGCGACGGCCGCCGCCTCGGGGAACAGTAATCGTAGTTGCGGCCGGCTCGGCGAGGTCGCGGCGCAGGGCCTCGGGCTCCAGCGCCTCGGTGAGCGCGCGGGCTCGCCGTCGTCGGCCCGGCCGCTGTGGATCGCCACCTCGTAGGCGAATGCGGGCAGTCCGGCGGCCACGAATTCGTGAACGACGGCGGCGGTGCGCGATTCGCTGGCCGCGATCGCCGACCATTCGCCGTACCAGGTCCAGTCGCCGACGATTCGCTGGACCGCCCTGGCCGCCGTGCGGCGGACTTCGGGGTGCGGATCGGCGACCGCGAGTTCGCGGAGGCGGTGGACGAAGGTCGGGTCGGCGCACCAGCCGAGCGGGCGCACCGCCTGGGTGCGGGCGAACGGGTGCGGATCGTCGGTCCCCTCGTGCAGCGCCGCGATCGCGGCCGGGTGCGGGCGCTGGCCGAGCGAGCGGTAGATCCGGGCGCGGACCGAGAAGCAGTCCCGCGCGAACGCAGTCCGTCGCCCGGGTAGGCGGCGAGCCTGGCGTCGACGAGCCCGCGCAGCTCCACGGTCAGCCGGGCGGGTTGGGGTTGATCTTCCCGGTGCCGGTGCCGCCGAGGTACGCGTAGGAGTCGTGCTGGTCGTAGCCGACGATGATGACCTGGAACGGCGAGTCGCCGCCGTCGAACACGTGGACGCCGTCGGCGCAGGCGATCCGCGCGACCTCGTAGCCGCTGGCGCCGACGGGGTTGAACTCGGCGTCGGAGATCGGGACACCGTCCATGGTGATGACGGCGCCGACCGGGCGAGTGACGACGGCGACGTCATTGGTCCAGGTGCCGGGCACGAGGACGACGTAGCGCGGCAGGTACTGCTCGACGGGGGCCATCTGCACCATCGCCGGGTCGCCGATCGAGCTGCCGAACGCCTCGGCGCCGACCATGTAGCCGTAGACGGCGATCGGCTTGTCGGCGATGACCTCGAAGTCACCGGGCTCGGTCGCCGGGCCGGTGGCGTAGAACTCGCTCATCTGGTTGGCGTTGAGCACGAAGTTGGTGGCGGGGATCCCGGTCACCCCGGCGTCGGCGTGGATGGTGACGTTGGTGCCGTTCTCGGAGGCGTAGATCTGCCACAGCGTGTTCTCGGGCGAGCCGCCGCTGCGGATCGGCATGCGCGAGGCGATGAAGTGCTTGCCCCACTGCCGCACCCCGGCGAGCTGCTCCTCCATGTGGTCGCAGCAGCAGGTCGACTCGGGGATGAGCGCGCACTCCTGACCGGCGAACACGGCGACGGGGTGGTTCTCGTTGCTGTTGATCTTGGTGCCGGTCATGCTGTCGGGGATCGACTGCACGGCGACCGAGAGCACGTCGCCCTCGTTGAGGGGGATCGTGAACGGGGCCCCCGGGGCGCCCTGCGGCACGCTCGGGCCCGCCGCGGTCACCACGCTCGGCTCGACCTGCACCATCGTCCCGTCGACGGTGGCGATGACGGTGACGTAGCTGTGCTGGAAGCCGTTGGTGTTGTCGTACATCGACTTCCACGCGGTCACGCGGTTGATCGTGTCGAGCGCGGCCGCGGGGTAGAGCATGGCCGCGTCCGAGAGGAATGAGGAGGCGCCGTCGACCGGGTTGAACTGGTAGGCGACGACCGGCACGTCGGAGGTGACGCGATAGGCCCCGCCCGGGTTGACGCCGGAGTCGTCGATGTGGCGGTCGGGCAGGTTGAAGGTGTAGAGCGACAGCGGAGCGACCGCCTGCGGCCCGCCGACCGGGCTCCACACGCCGCCGTTCTTGACCTCGACGACGACGTTGGCGGGGGTCGCGAGCTGCACGTTGGCGACGGCGATCGCGTACTGCGAGGTCTCGACCTGGTCGTGCGCGTCCATGTCGACGGCGTAGAAGCGGCAGCCCACGGTGCTCTTGCCGGCCGACGCCTGGTCGCAGTTCTCGGGGATGATCGGCCCCTCGTCCGGTCCGCCGAAGTCCGGCTGCATCTCGTTGCCGAAGTCGAACTTCGGGGTCGAATCGCTGCTCGCCGCGGTCGCCTCGGTCGGCCCCGCCGGCGTGGTGGTGCTGCCGCCGGTCGTGGTCGGCCCGCTCGCGGACTCGGTGCCGGGCTCTTCGGTCGTGGGGCTCCCGGTCGGGCCGAGGCTGGCGATCGAGGACACCCCCGTGATCGGGGCGGAGGTCTCGCTGCGACCGTCGTCGCTGCAGGCAGCGAGCAGGAGCAGGAGCGAGCCGAGGGGAGCGAGCCGCGGAGAAACGATGTGCATGCGAAGAACCTCGAGCAGAGCTTCACGATAGGACCCGCACTCACCCGCCCGGGCGAGGTGCGGGCGCGAGTTCTCACACGGTCATCCCGACCCCACGCTCGCGTACGATGACGGGGGCATGCCACTGCTCGTCCGGTTCCGGCCCCAGGGCGCGTGCGGGCTTCTCCTGATCGCCTCGGCCTGCGCCGCGGGCAGCCCCACCAGCGACACGACCGCGAATTCGTCGACCTCGACGATGTCCGCGACCGCCGCGGCGACCACCGACGCGACGACCGCGAGCGCGACCACGAGCGTCGCCCCGACGACGTCGAGTTCGACCTCGACGACCTCGACGACGAGCGACGCGAGCACGAGCGACGCGACCTCGACCACGCCGGCCGGGACCACGGCGATCACCACCGGCCCGGGCGAATGCGCGCCGGTGACCAGCGAGACCTTCACGCTGACGCAGGACGTCCTGCTCGCGTGCGGGGCGATGGCGGCGGTCGACGTGTTCGACGTGCCGCTGCGTCACCGCGGCCCGGCGGTCGCGCGCGCGACGCTGACGATCGAGCACACGCAGTCGGTGCCGGAGATCCACTTCTGGAACGCGACGGTGCTGGTCGGCGAGTCGGAGTACGGCTTCGGGATCGGCGACGACCTGTGCAGCGGCTACCAGCCGGTGACCAAGCAGAACCTCGGCTACGGCCTGCTCACCGACGCCAGCGACCGCGTGAAGGTGCCGATGTACCAGGGCTCCGCGCCCTGCACCGACGGCGCGCTGGCGGTCCGCGCCGGCTCGACGCTGACGGTGTGGTACGCCGACCCGACGCCCGGCTGCGAGCGCGTGGCCTACACCAGCTGGTACGCGACGCAGGGCTTCGAGGCGACCTACGTGTGGCAGACGATGATGAGCCCGATCCTCGCGCTGCCGATCGATACGCCGCCCGGGACCCAGGCGCTGCTGATGTCGGTGGTCGAGGGCAGCCCCGACACCAACCCGAACGCGGTCTGCGGCGCCGAGACCCAGACCCTCGTCAGCCAGCTCCGCGACGGCGGCGCGGTGCTCCACCAGGCCGAGATGCTGCTGCCGGCCTCCGGCGGCCAGGGCCACCTGGTGCTCGCCAACGAGGCGCTGCTGCCCGGCGCCGGCCCCCACGCGATCGACCTCGCCGTCGGCGCCAACGTGTTCGACAGCGCCGTCCGCACCGGCGGCTGCTGCGGCGACGCGGCGCTGTTCGCCGTGTTCGTTCCGGAGTGACGTGCCCTAAAGAGCATGTCTCTTCCGACATGCTTTTTAAGTTACGGGTGACGGAGGCGCCGTCTTCCCGCTCGCGCCCGCCGCGTCGCGCCGCGGCCGAGCCCGCTCGCGGTGCCATGAATGCAACGACCCGCGCGGGCCCCATCAATCGCGAGACGAGCGAGACAGGCTGTAGTAGCGGTGCGGCAGGTCGGCCAGGACGAAGTCGAATCGATGGATCAGCCCGGCGCGCTCGAGCACCCGGCGGGACCCGGCGTTCTCGGTCCAGGTGAATCCACACACCTCCGGCAGGGCGAGCACGTCGAGCGCCAGGTGGACCAGCGCGCCGGCGACCTCGGTGGCCAGGCCGCGGCGCCACACCGCCGGGGCGAATCCGTAGAGGATCTCGACGCTCGCGTGGCCGCCGGCGGCGGTCGGGGCCAGGCCGGCGTAGCCGCGGGCGACGTCGCCTTCGCGGAGGGTGTAGACCCCGAAGCCCTGGTCCGGCCACATCGCCACCAGGCGATCGATCTTCGCGTCGATCTGCGCCAGCGTCCGCGGGCCGCCGAGCGTGCGCGTCACCTCCGGGTCCTGCCACAGCGCGCGGTAGAACGGGCGGTCGTCGGCGGTGATGCGAGCGCCCTGCAGGCGCGCCGTGGTCAGCGTCTCCGGGGCGCGGGCGGCGGTCACGCCAGCAGCTCCGGGTCGCCGTCGGCCAGCCGCGCGAGCATCTCGGTGGCCGGCCCGCGCAGGTGGACGTCGTAGAGGTACGACGCCGGCGTCTCCTCGGGGTTGATCTCGACGCGCACGGCGCCGGCCTTGCGGGCGTACTCGGGCAGGTAGGCGGCCGGGTAGACGACCGCCGAGGTGCCGATCGAGACGAACAGATCGCACTCCTCGATCGCCGCCTGAGCGGCGTCGAGGATGGGCTCGCTGAGCATGTCGCCGAACCACACGATGTCGGGCCGCCACCAGCCGCCGCAGCCGTCGCAGCGCAGCTGCTCGCGGATCACGTGGCCGTCCTGCTGCTTGACGCGGCAGGTGTCGCAGCGGACGCGCCACAGGTTGCCGTGCAGCTCGAGGATCTCGCGGCTGCCGGCGAGCGCGTGCAGGCCGTCGATGTTCTGGGTGACCACGGTGACGCGAGCGGAGCGCTGACCGGCGCGGGCGACGATGTGGTGCCCGCGGTTGGGCGAGCAGGCCGCCACCAGGCCGCGGCGGTAGTTGTGGAACTCCCACACGGCCGCGGGATCGCGGACGAACGCCTCCTGGCAGGCGTAGCGGCGATAGTCGTACTCCTTCCAGATCCCGCCGGCCCCGCGATAGGTGGGCACGCCGCTCTCGGCCGACATGCCGGCGCCGGTGAAGAAGACGATCCGCTTGAAATCGCGCAAATGCGGCCCTGACATGGCGAGATGGTATCGACCCGCGAGCCGCGACGCGAGGCCGTGAAGCCGGCGAGGCGGGCGCAGGCGGCCGTTCCCGCCACGCGAGCGCGAGGCCGTGAGCACGGCCCGAGACGAGCGCATGTTAGTCCCCGTCCTCATCCCGGAGGTCGTGACGAGGCGAGCACAGGTCGGCCGCTCTCGCCGCCCGCGTCACCCCTCGCGGCGATCAAGACGAGGCGAGCGCAGCCCGGCCGCTCTCGACCGCCAGTCGCTGCTCGCGGCGCTCGGGACGAGGCGAGCGCCGTCCCGTCGCTCCCGCGAGTCGCCACGCGAGGCCGTGAGGATGGCCGAGACGATCGCGAGACGACCTCTGACCCGAAGTCGGGTCGCTCTCGCTGCGGCGCCGACCTCGCCACGGCTGAGCTCGCTGGCGGGGCGTGACCGCGCGGAGCGCGAGCGGAGCGGCGAGCAGCGAGTCGACGCACGTCTTCGGCGGGCGTCGCGAGCGACCCGGGGTTCCGACCAGGCCTTTTCCCCGAGCCCGCTCTGCGCGCGCGCGCCGGCCTGCACGGGCCGAAGCGGGACATGTTCGCGGTTTACCTGGTCTGCACTCACGATACCGACGACGATCCGTATGACCAGGGGATTTGGTCGTTCGCGCCGCTGCGACCGTATCGTACAGGGCGTAAGCAGCGTTCGCCCAAGATTCGCCGCTGCACGCGGCAGCCGCGTGCTCACCGCCGCCCGCCGTCGGAACCGCGATTTTGCGGCGGAGCGGCCGTTCGGGCCGCGCCCGCGACGGTTGCAGTCCCATTCGCGGGCCTCCCCTCCTACCTGTTCAATGTCTGTTCACACATGTGGGAACAGACATGTATTACACCGTGCAGAACAATGTATTGATCATAACACCGTATGTACGATGATACCGCCGGCGCTCCGACCTCGCGCGGAAGCGACCGGTACGCGTCTGCGCGATCGCAGAGACCGGTGTTCACCACTCGCGAAGGGGCTGGTCAGCGCGAAGGCGGCTCTATACCCTGGATTGTGGCCCGCGCTGCGGGTCGGAGCGGCTCCGATGAACGACCCCAGCGCCCCCACCCTCCCGGAATTCGACAGCGAGATCCAGGCCCTGCGGCGGCGCGTGGCGGAGCTCGAGCAGACCGTCGCCGCGCTCGAGCAGGAGCGCGACGTGTTCAAGCACGTCGTGCATCACGCCCCCGCCTTCATCTCACGGCTCACGCCGGACGGGCGGATGATCTACGCCAACGCCACGTGCGAGCGGCTGATCGGCAAGACGACCGAGCAGATCGCGGGCACCAACATCATGCCGCTGCTATACCCCGGCGACCTGTACCCGGCCGTCGAGGAGTACTTCAAGATCGCGGCCGAGGGCGGCGACGTCAGCGACTACGAGCTGACGATTCAGTCGCACACCGGCGAGCGGCGGATCCTGGCCTGGAACTCCTATCACCGCTTCGGGGCCGACGGCACGCTGCAGGAGGTGGTGTCGTTCGGGGTCGACGTCACCGAGCGCAAGCGGGAGGAGAACGAGCGCCGCCGGCTGCAGGAGGAGATCATCGCGGTGCAGGCCGCGACGCTCGCCGAGCTGTCGACCCCGCTGATCCCGATCAGCGGCAAGATCGTCGCCATGCCGCTGATCGGCTCGATCGACGCGGCGCGGGCCCAGCGGATCATCGACACCCTGCTCACGGGCATCAGCGAGGCCCGGGCCAGCACGGCGATCCTCGACATCACCGGCGTGGCCGTGGTCGACACGCAGGTGGCCGACGCGCTGCTGCGGGCCGCCCGCGCCGTGCGGCTGCTCGGGGCCGAGGTGATTCTCACGGGGATCCGGCCCGACGTCGCGCAGACTCTCGTCAACCTCGGGACCAATCTCGAGGGCATCGTCACTCGCGCGACGCTCCAGAGCGGCATCGCGTTCGCCATGCAGCAAGGCTGACGCCGCCGTCGGTGCATTTCTGGGGTGGCTCTACCCCCGGTTCGCCCCGGGGTCGTGTCGACCCAGGACGTCGTGCGTGCATTCCATCGCGGCCGGCGTCGGGGGCTTGCGGCCGCTTTCGGCCCCTGCGCGAGGCACGTCGATGTGTGGCGGTCGCCGCTGGTGTGGTGATTGCCACAGACGCATGAGTGGAATCTCTTCGAGGCAATAGGAACAAACTGGCAAAATTGCTCACCCACACGTCGGACGCGCACGGGGGACCTGAGTTTGCGTGCGGGTCAAAATTGGATATGGTTTAAATCATAGCAGTCTATATCATCAAGGCATCTTCAAGAAGCTGGGACGGCTGTGGCCTGCGCGCGCCGTCGTGACCTCGATTCGCCGGAGGACTGAGAATGACGAAGCTTGACGCCCGACCCATCGACGCAGCGTGGACCGGCGGCTTTTCCCCATATCCGAACGCGGAGGGGCTCGCGGAGCTGCTCGCGCGCCAGGTCCGGAGCCGCCCGAACGCGCTGGCCGTCGATGCCGGGGAGGAGCGGCTGTCGTACGCGGAGCTCGACCGCCGGGCGAGTCAGATGGCGCACGCGCTGAAGGACGCGGGCGTCGGCCTGGAGACGCCTGTCGGGGTCTTCATGAGTCCACGCATCGAGCAGATCGTCGCCCAGGTGGCGATCTGCATGGTCGGCGGCACCTACGTCCCGCTCGACCCCGATTACCCGCGGGAGCGGCTGGAGTTCATGATCGCCGACGCCGGGGTGGAATTGGTCCTCACCGACCGGCGGCACTTCGGGCTGGAGCTCGGCGGCCGGCGCGAGCTGTGCGTCGACCGCGAGCGCCCGCGGTTCGAGCGCAACCCGCCGACGTTCCCGTGGGTCCAAGGCGGGGCCGAGCGGCGCACGCACATCCTCTACACCTCCGGCTCGACCGGCAAACCCAAGGGCATCGAGATCGTCGCCCGCGGGGTCAGCAGGCTCGTGCTCTGCACCAATTACGTGCAGTTCGAGCCGACCGACCGCGTCGCGCAGATCGCCAATTTCTCGTTCGACGCCGCCATCTTCGAGGTCTGGGGCGCGCTGCTCAACGGTGCCGCGATTGTCCTGATCCCGCGCCGCCGCGCCCTCGACCCGAACGAGCTGCGGTCCGAGTTGACCGCTCGCGGCGTCACCGTGATGTTCCTGACCACCGCGCTGTTCAATTTGGTCGCCGGCGTCTGCCCCGACGCGTTCGCGTCGCTGCGGTACCTCCTGGTCGGCGGCGAGAAGCTCAACGCCGAGGCGATCCGCGCGGTGCTCGAGGCGGCCCCGCCGCGCCACCTGCTGAACGGCTACGGCCCGACCGAGAGCACGACCTTCGCCGTCACCTGCGAGCTGGACCGCGAGCGCGCCGCCGGCACCAACGTGCCGATCGGGCGCCCGATCAGCAACACCCTGGCCTTCATCCTCGACGAACAGCAGCGTCCGGTCGGCGTCGGCGAGCTCGGCGAGCTCTACATCGGCGGCGACGGCCTGGCCCGCGGCTACCTGAACCGCCCCGAGCTCACCGCCGAGCGCTTCGTCTCGCTGGCAGGATTGACGGGAGACGCGCCGATTCGCCTGTACCGCACCGGCGACCAGGTCCGCTGGCGCCCCGACGGCCTGATCGAATTCGTCGGCCGCACCGATTTTCAGGTCAAGATCCGCGGTCATCGCATCGAGCTCGAGGAGATCGAAGCCTCGCTGGTCGCCAGCGGGATGGTCACGGCCGCGGCCGTCACGGTGACGGAGAGCCCGAGCGGCGACAAATCGCTGGTGGCCCACGTGGTCCCGAAGGACCGCGCCGGCTTCCGCGCCTCGCTGCTGCAGGAGTACCTGCAGAGCAAGCTGCCGCGATTCATGGTGCCGCCGCGGTTCGTCGAGCTCGACGCCCTGCCCCTCAACGCCAACGGCAAGGTCGACCGCAAGGCGCTCGTCGCCGGCCAGGGCCACTCGGGGGTGTTCAGCCTCAATGCGATGCTCGCGGCCACCCACGACCCGCTGACCGGCGAGCTCGCGACGATGTGGGCCGACATCCTCGGCGTGCCGGTGGTCCTGCCCGAGGACGACTTCTTCCGCCTCGGCGGCAACTCGCTGCAGGCGGCCCGCCTGGTCCTGCGCGTGCGCGACGTGTACCGCGTCCGCTTCCCGGTCTACGCCCTGTACGAGGCCGGCACGCTGCGCGAGTTCGCGGCCCAGCTGCGGCGAGCGCTGCGCGGCGAGGCGGTCCGCAGCGCCACCGCGGTGGGCCCGGAGACGTGGCAGGCGGATGCCCGCATCCCCGACGACCTCCGCGCCCTCATCACCGGCGCGGCCGCGCAGCCGCGCCCGGCGGCCGACGCGTGGCGCACCGGCGAGCTGTTCCTGACCGGCGCGACCGGCTTCCTCGGCGCCTTCCTGCTGCGCGACCTGCTGCTGCACACGCAGACTCGCGTCCACTGCCTCGTGCGCGCGCCCGACCCCCACGCGGGGATGACCCGGGTGAAGCAGGCGCTGGCGAAGTACGGCCTGTGGCAGTCGTCGTTCGCCGCCCGGATCCACGCCGTCCCCGGCGACCTCGCCCGGCCGCGCCTCGGCCTCGACGAGGCGACCTTCGCCGCGCTGGCCGGCAGGGTCGACGCGGTTTTCCACGCCGGCGCGCAGGTCAACTACGTCCAGCCCTACGCGGCCCACCGCGCGACCAATGTCGGCGGCACCCTCGAGGTGCTGCGATTCGCCGCCACCGGCCGGCTCAAGCCGCTGCACTATGTGTCGTCGATCGCGGTGTTCGGCCCGAGCGGGTTCTTCGGCGGCAAGCGGGTGGTCCACGAAGACGACCCGATCGACGACCACCTCGAGTACCTCGTGCTCGACATCGGCTACTCGGCGAGCAAGTGGGTCGCCGAGAAGGCGGTGTGGTCGGCGGGCGCGCTCGGGCTGCCGGTCACGGTCTACCGCCCGGGCTTCATCATGGGCGACAGCCGCAGCGGGGCCGGCAACGCCGACGACTTCGTCGGCCGCTCGGTGCGCGGAGCGGTCCAGATCGGCGGGTACCCGGACCTGCCGCGCCAGCGCAAGGAGTTCGTGCCGGTCGACTTCGTCAGCCGGGCGATCCTCCACATCGCCGGCACCCCGGGCACGCACGGCCGCGCCTATCACCTGGTCCCACCCGAGCTGCGCCAGTCGCCCGACCTCAACCAGTTCTTCGCCCTGATCTGCGAGTTCGGCTACCCGCTGGCGCAGTGGACCTACGCCCAATGGGTCGACCGCACCATCCAGGACGCCCGCGAGCGCGACAACCCGCTGTGCTCGCTGCTGCCGATGCTGTTCGAGCGGGTCTACCGCGACGAGCTGACCCGCTGGGAGCTCTACGAGGACATGCCGCAGTATGACACCAGCAACACCAACGAGGCGCTCGCCGGCAGCGGCGTCCGCTTCGTCGCCCTGGACCGGGCCCTGATCGCCCGCTACCTCCGCTACTGGATCGCCACCGGCCAGCTCCCGCCCGTCCGCGCCCACGACGGCGGCCGCGGCGGCGCGCACCTGCTCGCCGGGCGCTGATGTACCGGCATGTCCCCGAGGGCATGCTCTCCGGGGCATGCCCTCGGGGACATGCCTTTGATCACATGCTCAATCGGCCAGGCGCCAGGCGAGGCGCTCGCCGGCGCGCAGCGGCACCAGCTCGTCCTGGCCGAACGGATAGGCGGCCGGCACCTCCCAGGCCGCCCGCTCGAGCCGGACCTTGTCGCGGTTGACCGGCAGGTCGTAGAAGCGCGGGCCGAACTCGCTGGCGAAGCCCTGCAGCCGGCCCAGCGCCCCGGCGCGCTCGAACGCCTCGGCGTACAGCTCGATCGCCGCGTGGGCGGTGAAGATCCCCGCGCAGCCGCACGCGCTCTCCTTGGCCCGGCGCGGGTGCGGCGCGCTGTCGGTGCCGAGGAAGAACTTCGGCTCGCCGCTGGTGGCCGCCTCGACCAGCGCCTCGCGGTGGAGCTCGCGCTTCAGCACCGGCAGGCAGTAGTAGTGCGGGCAGACGCCGCCGGTGAACATGGCGTTGCGGCTGTACAGCAGGTGATGGGCGGTGATCGTCGCGGCCACGCGCGGGCCGGCGGCGCGGACGAAGGCCACCGCCTCGCGGGTCGTGATGTGTTCGACGACCACGCGCAGGTCGGGCAGGCGCTCGAGCAGCGGCGCGAGGTGGCGCTCGAGGAACACCGCCTCGCGGTCGAACACGTCGACGCCCGGGTCGGTGACCTCGCCGTGGACCAGGAGCGGCAGGTCGACCTGCTGCATGGCCTCGAGGACAGGGAGCACCCGCGCCAGGTCGGTCACGCCCGACTGCGAGTTGGTGGTCGCGCCGGCCGGGTAGAGCTTCACGCCGTGGACGAACCCGCAATCGCGGGCGAGGGCGATCTCCTCCGGCGGCGTCGCGTCGGTCAGGTACAGCGTCATCAGCGGCGTGAACCGCCCGGCCAGCGCCGGCGGCACGGCGGCGACGATCCGCTCGCGGTAGGCCGCGGCGTCGGCGACCCGCGTGACCGGCGGCTTCAGGTTGGGCATGACGATCGCCCGCGCGAACTGCCGCGCCGTGTGGGCCACCGCGTCGGCGAGGACCACGCCGTCGCGCAGGTGGAGGTGCCAGTCGTCGGGGCGGACAAGCTCGAGCGCGTCGGTCACGGCGCCAAGAGGTATCACGCGCCCCGGCCCCCGCGCAGCCCCGCCGGATCGCGTCCGCAGCCGGCGCGCGGGCCGAGCGCGAGCGCCGCGCGGCGACCCGGGCGACGCGGCCGCCCGGGCGCGCCGCGACATGTCCTTTCCGCCATGTCCCTCTTTTAGAAAACCATCAGCTCCAGAAGCCGGCCGGCTGCTCGAGCCGCAGCGCGCCGACCTGGCCGAGGAAGCCCTCCGCGGCCACCGCGTGCTGCGACAGCGTGTGCATGTCGCGGAACCGGCGCTGCAGCGGCGAGGCGTCGCGCGCCGCCCCGGCCCCGCCCGCCCGGTAGCAGGCGTCGACCACGCGCGTGCACGTCTCCACCACCCACGCCAGCATCGCCGACAGCCGCGGCACGATCGCCGGCACCGCCGCCGGGTCGGCCACGCACGCCGCCCAGAACTCCTCGCTGGTCGCCCGCACCAGCGCGCGGGCGGCGGCCACGTCCATCTCGGCGCGCCCGAGGTGGATCTGGAACACCGGCGATTCGGCCAGCGACGCGCGGGCGAACACCCGCTTCTTGCCGCCGCGCGCCAATGTCACCACCTCGTCGAGCGCGCCCTGGGCCAGGCCGACCGCGACCGCGGCCATGTGCGCCAGGATGTGCAGCACCGGCGCGACGAAGTTCGGGCCGGCGACCGACGGCGCCCCGGCGAACAGGTCGAGCGAATCGGACGCGGGCACGAATTGCCCCTCGACGGCGATGTCGTGGCTGCCGGTGCCGCGCATCCCGAGCGCGTGCCACGAATCGACGACGCGGCCGGCCGCGGCCGGCCAGATCATCCCGCGCAATTCGGGCGTCCCGGGCGCCGCGCCCGGGCTCGGCTGGCCGTCCTGCATCACCACGCAATTGCCGATCATCCAGTCGCAATGTTCGCACCCGCTGGCGAACGTCCACTTGCCGGTCACGCGATAGCCGCCCTCGACCACGAGCGCCTCGCCCTGCGGGCTCGAGCCGCCGGCCAGGACCACGTCGGGGCCGGCGGCGTAGATCGCGTCGAAGCGCGCGCGGGGCAGCAGCGCCAGCACCTGCGGGCTCTCGGCGCCGATCATCACCGTCCACGCCGTCGAGCCGTCGACGCGCGCCAGCGCCTCGAGGATCTCCTGGCCCGCGCGCAGCTCGAGCTCGGCGCCGCCGTGGCTGCGCGGTACGAACATGCGCATCACCCCCGCCGCCCTGAGCTGCGCCAGCAGGTCCGCCGGCACCCGCCGCGCCCCGTCGATCTCCCCGGCGCGCCCGGCGATGGTCGGACCCAGATCTCGCACCGCGGCCATGATCCTCGCGGAATCATCCTCTCGCATCACCAGCAACCTCCGCCGCGATCGTACGCCGGCGCGACCGCCACTGTCATGCGCCGCGGCGACGCATGACGAGGGCGGCCCGGGTGCGGCGAGGTCGGGTGAACGATCCTCCTGTCGTCGACGCACCCGGACCGCGTCTGCTCGGGGTCTACCGACGCGCCGGCCGATCACGCCGGCGGCTGCAGCAGCGCCCCGAGCTCGCGTTCGCCGGCCGACAGCAGGATCGCCACCTCCTGCAGGCCGGCCGCGTGCTCCGCCCGCTGCGCCAGCCGCTCCGACAGCTCGGTGAACGCGCGGCGGTTCTGCTGCAGCCCGAGCGGCGAGCCCTTGTCGCGGTTGAACACCACCGAGTCGCGCAGCAGCGTCACCGCCTCGGCGTCGCGCCCGAGCAGCGCCAGCACCTGCGACAGCGCCTCCGTCGTCTGCGCCAGCCCGGTCAGGTCGCCGAGCTGGGTCTGCACCTCCGCCGCGGCGTCGAAGCGCTGCTTGGCCGCCTCGGTCCGCCCCGCGCGCAATTCGAGGCGGCCGATCGTCTCCCACACGCGCCCGAGCTCGCGGACCTCGCCGAGGTCGCGATAGGCGCGCTCGGCCGCCCGCGCGTGCTCGAGCCCCATCTCGAAGCCCTCGGCCTCGCGCCCCGGCCGCAGCTGCGCGTGCAGCGGCAGGCGGGCGAACAGGTGCTCGGTCTCGGCGAGCTCGCGCAGCGCGACCGGGTCGCTGTTGACGTGCGGGTCGAACACCTTGCGCGACTGGCGGAGCAGCTGCAGCGCGCGCCCCGGGTCGCCCATGCGCACGAGCACCGCCGCCTGGTCGTTGAGCAGGCAGGCCGCCCCGATCGCGTCGCCCGCGGCCTGCAGCATGCTCCCGGCCGCGACCAGCTCGTCGAGCGCGCGCCCGAGCGAGCGCGGGTCGCCCAGATCGAAGCACACGCCGGCGATCGCCTGCGCCAGGTCGGCCGCCAGCTCGACCGGGGCGTCGGCCCCGAGCTCGGCGCGCGCCATGTCGAGGGTCGCCTGCGCCTGCGTCAACGTGAACCCGAACTCGTAGCCGGCCGACTGCCACTGCAGCCGCCCGAGCTCGATCAGCGCCTGCACCCGCAGCAGCCGCCGCGTCGCGCTGGCCGGCAGCGTCGCCAGCAGCGACAGCGCGTTGTGGGCGTGCTGCGCCGCGGCCTGCGGCGCCCCCATCTCCGCCGCCTTGCGGGCCGCCTCGCACAGGTGCTGCGCCGCCGCGTCGAACTCGCCGGCGAGGCGCATGTGCTCGGCCGCCCGCGCCTCGTCGACCAGCGGGTCCTCCAGCCGCGTCGGCACCACCCGCGACGGCGCCCCCCAGCCGTCCGGATCGGCCTCCTCCGCCCGCGGTTCGGCGGCGGGCGCCGCGAAGATCGTCTTGCGCCGCGCCGGCGACCAGCCCGCCGGCCGCGCCTCCGCCTGCTCGTTCGGACCTGTCTCGGGGGACACATTCGGGCTCGCCGCCCGCAGCCCCGCCAGCGAGCTCGCCCCCAGCGACATGTCGATCGGCCCCGACCGCTCGCCCTTGCCCGGCACCGTCCACGTCGGCGCGCCGGGCGAATTGGCTGCAGATGTCTCTTCGGACACCTGCGGGGAATCGCCCGATCCCGCGCCTGTCCCTGCGGACACCCCCCTCGCCGCGGCCGCAGCCTCGCCCGTCCCCGCGGGCGCCTCGCTGTTGCCGTGATCCTCGAAACCTGTCCCTGCGGCCATCTCGCTGGCGACCTGCGCGGCCAGCCCGGTCTCGTCGACCAGGTCGACGACCTCGGCCGAGAGGTCGATGATCTCCGCGACCTGGGCGGCGCTGGGGATCTTCTCGCGCGGCTTGGGCTTCGGCACCGGCGGTCGCGGCGGTTTGGCGCCGGCCACTTCTTCGCCGGCGCGCGCCCCGAGCAGCCGCCCGAGCTTGCGGTGCCACGCCTGCGCCAGCGACGGCATCAGCGACGTCGACAGGGCCGTCAGCGCCGACGTCGGCAGCGAGAACCGGCCCTCGCCGCGGTCCTCGACCGGCAGCCCGAGGTCGGTCGCCTGCTGCAGCAGCTCGAGCACCACCAGCGGCTCTAACGACAGCAGGTCGGCGACGATCCGCGTCTCGAAGCCCGGCCCGATCAGCGCGCCCGCCCGCAGCACCCGCAGCACCTCGGGCGGCAGCGTGCGCCACTGGATCGCCTGCGCCTCGCCGCTCGGCGGCTCCTCCCCGCGCACCACCCCGGCCGGGTCGCGCGTCCGCACCGCCAGCAGCAGCTCGGCCGCCGCCTCCTTCGGCTCGCCGTGGAACACCAGCACCAGCGGCAATTGCAGCCACCCCTGCCGCCGCACGACCTGGGTCAGCGCCGCCAGCGTCGCCTCGTCGGCCTGCTCGACCGCGTCGAACACCACGACCCACCGCGAACCTGGCTGTTGGGCCAGGTGATTCCACAGCTCGACCAGCACCGCCTCGGTGGCCCGCTCGGGCGCCTCGCCGAACAGCGTGCGCCGGCGCAGCGACTTGGCCCGGTCCGGCGGCTTCGGCCGCGCCTCGCCGAGGATCGCCTCGGTCAGCCGGCGCGCCTCGAGCAGCGGCCGGAGGGCGGCCGGCGCCACCTCGCAGCTGACCCGCAGGAGCTGCAGGTCGGGCGGCGGATCGGGCAGGCGCCCGCGCACCGCCGTCGCCAGTCGATCACGCACCCGCTGCCACAGTCGCCCGGACTCGCGCTCGTCGTGGGTCATCGCCGCCGAGCTTACCGGAGTCGCGCGCCTGGTGTCGCGTGGCCTGCCGACCTCGCTCGGATGCGAACCTGTCCCTCGAGACACCTTCACCAGCCGTCCGCGACCCCGCCGACGCCGGCCCCGAGCGGCGTCACCGTCAGGTCGGCCGCCGCCACCGGTCCGCCGGGCGTCGCCGTCGGCGCCACGAACAGCAGCGGCAGCGGGCCCGCCCCGTGCGACGCCGCCGCCAGTCCCACATGTGTCAGCGGCTCCGAGAAACAGTGCTCGGCGATCGCCGTCCACCCCACCCCGTCGCTCGAGCCGAGCCCGCGCACGCAGCTCGCGTCGGCCAGCCGCTCGAGGCGCACGAACGCCGGTGACTCGCCCGTCAGCCCCGGCACCCCGGCGAACTCGAACGCCTCCGTGCCCGCGCCGGCCGTCTCGCGCCGCTGCACCCGCAGCGGGTGATCGTCGGCGGGCCGGCAGATCGCCAGGTACGCCGCGTCCGCCTGAAGCCCCGCGCGGGCCGCCAGACACGCCTTGGCCCACGGCTCGACGTGGCTGTTCGGCGCGGCGATCGCCGCCGTCCACACCACCTCGCCCGCCCCGGCCAGGGCCCCGGCGAACAGCCCCTCGTCGCTGCCGCCCCACAGGTCTCCCGAGTCGACCGTCACCGTCACGATCGCCGCCGACTCGCTCGCCGGCGCCTCACAATCCGCGATGCACGTGAACGGCCAGCCCTGCGGCCCCGCCGTGTTCGCCCACGGATCTTCGTCGCGGTTGATCTGGTTGGTGGCGATGTGATGCACCCCCGCCTGCTCCGCCGCCGCCCACGCGCCCTCGTCGTCGGCCACCCACACGCGGCTGACCATCCCCGCCGCGCGCACCGCCTCGGCCACTGTCACATCCCCGATCTCGAGGTTGTGCACGATCGCCGCCGAATGTTTGAAGAGGTCCTGGGCGTCGCTCAGCCCGGGAGCGACGAAGGCCGCCCGCGCGCCGGCGTCCGCCCCGACGTAAGTCGCCAGCGGTCCCGACGGATCGTCGAGGTCGCCGCCGGTGAGCATCGCGATCACCCGCCCGCGCCACGCCTCGAGCCGCGGCCACGTGCAGCCGCGGGTCGTCACCGCCTCCTGCAACGTGGTCGCGCCGGGGCAGGCCGCCAGCAGCTCCTCGGGCCGCACCAGCGCGTCGGCGAAGGCGGCCGCGAGCAGCGCGTCCAGATCGTCCGGCTGGTGCCCGCCGCCGAACCCGTCCTTCAGATCGATCCACAGCGTCACGACCTCGTGCGCGGGCACGGCGCGGGCGAACGCCGCCACCTGGTCCAGGCATTGCGACAGCGTGCGACAGTGCGTGTCGTCGTCGATCACGTCGGTGTGATAGACGAACCAATCGCCGGCGAGCGCCGCCTCGAACGCCTTGCCGGTGTGAATATCGAGCTCGAGCGAGCGGATCCGGTGGTACACGATCTGGTCGAACAGCGCCTCGTGCCGCTGGAACGCGTTGTGCGACGATTTCTGCCGCACCTCGTGATAGCGCGGCCCGCTCGCCTCGGCCCCCGTGGTCGTGTCCCCCGTCGTCGCCGCGGTCGTCGTGGGCGCCTCGGTCGTCACGGTCGAGCTCGCCGTCGTCGAGCTCGTCGTCCCCGAGCTCGTCGTCCCCGAGCTCGTCGTCCCCGAGCTCGTCGTCCCCGAGCTCGTCGTCTTGCCGCCGGTCGGGGCCTCGCTCGTGGTGGTCGTGCTCGCGCCGGTCTCCGACTCGCTCCCACTCCCGCCCGCGGTCGCTCCCGGGGCGCCGCCGCAGGCCGACAGGACGAGGGGCACGAGCAACGCCGGGCGGAGCATGTCGCGAGCTGACCGCCACCGGGTCGCCGCTGTCAAGCCGACCTGTCCCCGGAGACATCTCCTTCCGGTCGCGAGCGGCGTGTCCTCGCCGCCGCGTCCGCGACCTTCGCGCGGGCTGCCGCGCTCGCGGGCGTGATCGCCGCCTCGCGTCTCCGACCCGCTGCGACCACGCTGAGCCTGCTCTCCCCGCATCCTTGGACGCACCGCGAGCGCGAGCGATCGTCGGCCTATCGGGCCTCGGCGAAGCGCCTCGATCGGGCCGGGCGGCTTGACAGCGCGGCCTCGCGCGCTAGGTCTCCGGCATGCCGGCCAGGGCAATTTGGGAAGGAACCATCGGCTTCGGCCTCGTGCAGATCCCCGTCGGGCTGTACTCCGCCGAATCGAGGGACGAGCTCAATTTCGACCTCCTCGACCGGCGCGACATGTCGCCCGTCGGATATCAGCGGTACAACCGCGAGACCGGCGAGCCGGTCGATTGGGACGACATCGTCAAGGGTTACGCCGTCAAGAAGGGCGAGTACGTGATCCTCGAGAACGAGGACTTCAAGCGCGCCAACGTCAAGGCGACCCAGACCGTCGACATCGTCCAGTTCACCGACGCCGACGCGATCGACCCGACCTACTTCGAGAAGCCGTACTACCTCGTGCCGGGCAAGCGCGGCGCCAAGCCGTACGTGCTGCTGCGCGAGGCGCTGCGCAAGTCGGGCAAGGTCGGCATCGCCCGCGTCGTCATCCGCACGCGCGAGAGCCTCGCGGCGGTGATGGTCAAGGGCGACGCCCTCGTGCTCGAGCTGCTGCGCTACGCGCACGAGCTGCATCCGCTCGAGGACTACGACCTGCCGACCGGCAAGGACGCCCCCAAGGTGTCGGCGCCCGAGCTCAGGATGGCCGAGCGGCTCATCGACGAGATGACCGCCGAGTTCAAGCCCGAGGAGTTCAAGGACACCTACCGCGACGAGCTCCTGGCCTTCATCAAGCGCAAGTGGAAGGGCGAGGAGGTCGAGGAGGTCGACGTCGAGGCCGAGGCGCCGGCCACCAACGTGGTCGACATGATGGCGCTGCTGAAGAAGAGCCTCCAGCGCGGCGGCAAGGCCGGCGCCGAGGAGGCCGACAAGCAGAAGAACAAGCCGAAGCGCACCGCCGCCCGTAACCCGCGCCCGGCGAAGGCCAAGAAGGCCGCGGCCACCAACCGCAAGAAGACGGCCAAGCGGGCCAAGACGGCCCGGCGAAAGGCGGCCTGATGTCGCTCGCGCGCTACCATCAGAAGCGCGACTTCGCCGTCACGCCGGAGCCGCGCGGCAAGGCGCCCAAGAGCGGCTCGCAGGGCGAGTTCATCATTCACAAGCACGCCGCCCGCCGTCTGCACTACGACATCCGGCTCGAGCTCGACGGCGTGCTCAAGAGCTGGGCCTGCCCCAAGGGCCCGAGCCTCGACCCGCACGACAAGCGGCTCGCCGTCCACGTCGAGGACCACCCGCTCGAGTACGGCGACTTCGAGGGCACCATCCCGCAGGGCGAGTACGGCGGCGGCTCCGTGATCTTGTGGGACCGCGGCCGCTGGTACCCCGAAGGCGACGCGCGCGCCGGCTACCGCGCCGGCAAGCTCAAGTTCCGCTTCGACGGCCACAAGCTCCAGGGCAGCTACACCCTCGTCCGCATGCACGGCCGCCGCGACGACGACACCGACAACTGGCTGCTGATCAAGGAGCGCGACGAGGTCGCCAGCGACGACGGCGAGGCCCTCGTGCGCGACCAGCCGGAGAGCATCCTCAGCGGCCGCACCGTCGAGGAGGTCGCCGCCGGCGAGCCGCCGAAGAAGAAGGCCCGCAAGACCACCAACAAGCAGGCCAAAGGCAAGCCGAGCAACAAGTCGACCCGCCGCCCCGCGGGCAACAAGCCGGCCAGGAGCGACGCCGCCAACGCCGCCGTCAAGGCGGTCGCGAAGAAGCCCGCCGCCAAGAAGAAGAAGTCGGCCAAGAAGCGGTCCGCCAGCGACGAACCCGCGCGCCTGCCGACGGCGAAGCAGGCGACCAAGAAGACCGCCACCAAGAAGGCCGCCAAGAAGACGACCAAGCGACCGCGCGCGGCCAAGAAGAAGTCGACCAAGAAGGCCGCCGCCACTGCAAAAAAATCAGCGTCCGAGCGTCCGCTCCCCGAGCGCGTCGCGCCGGAGCTGGCCACCTTGGTGGATAACGTCCCGCCCGGCGACGATTGGTGCCACGAGATCAAGTTCGACGGCTATCGCCTGCTCGCCCGCGTCGACGAGGGCGACGTCCGGTTGATCACCCGCGGCGAACAGGACTGGACCGAGCGGCTCGCCCCGCTCGCCCGGTCGCTGCAGGGCCGGCTCGGCGATCACCGGGCCCTCGTCGACGGCGAGCTCGTGCACGTCGACGAGGACGGGCTGACCCGCTTCGGCCCGCTGCAGGCCGCGCTCGCGGAGAATCGGCCCGGCGAGCTCGTGTTCTACGCGTTCGACCTGCTCCACCTCGACGGCCACGACCTGCGCGGCCTGCCCTTGATCGAGCGCAAGAAGCTGCTGGCCGAGCTGCTCCCGCCCGAGGACGCGCCCGGTCGCGTGCGGCTGTCGGAGCACATCGTCGGCGGCGGCGAGGAGCTGCTCGCGCGCGCCTGCTCGCTCGGCCTCGAGGGCATCCTCGCCAAGCGCGCCGACGCCCCGTACAAGAGCGGCCGCACCCGCGACTGGCTGAAGATCAAGTGCGGCCGCCGCCAGGAGGTCGTCGTCGGCGGCTACGCGACCGCGCGCAGCGGCCCGCGGGCGCTCGGCGCCCTGTTGGTCGGCGTGTTCGACGACGACGGCAAGCTGCAGTACGCCGGCAAGGTCGGCACCGGCTTCGACTTCGCCGAGGCCGCGCGCCTGCACAAGCTGCTCAGCGCGCGAGAGGTCGCCCGCTCCCCGTTCGCCGGTCGCCTGCCCACCGGCCTCGGCGACGTCCACTTCGTCCGCCCCGACGTCGTCGTCGAGGTCCGCTTCGGCGAGTGGACGCGCGACGACCGGATCCGCCACGCCGTCTACGAGGGCGTGCGCGAGGACAAGCGGCCGAAGCAGGTCCACCGCGAGGCCCCCGCCCCCACCCCGGACAGCGCCGGCGTCGAGGTCCTCGGCGTCCCGTTGTCGAACCCGGGGCGCGTGCTGTGGCCGGACGACGACATCACCAAGCGCGACCTCGCCGAGTACTATGAAAAGATCGTCGACTGGATCCTCCCGCACGTCGCCGACCGTCCGCTCAGCCTGGTGCGTTGCCCCGACGGCATCGGCAAGCCGTGCTTCTTCCAGCGGCACATGAAGCACGACCTGCCCGACGGCATCCAGGCGATCGAGATCGGCGACGAGGACGAGCCGGCCTACGTCTACGTCCGCGACGCCCGCGGCCTGATCGGGCTGGCGCAGATCGGCGCGCTCGAATTGCACGCCTGGGGCGCCACCGTCGCCGACCCCGACGGCCCCGACCGCCTGGTCCTCGACCTCGACCCCGCCGAGGATGTCCCCTGGGACCTGGTCAAAGGTGCAGCGAAAGCCATGCGCGAGCGCCTCGCCCGGATCGACCTCGACAGTTTCCTGAAAACCACCGGCGGCAAGGGGTTGCACGTGGTCGTCCCGCTGACCGCCGGACGCCAGAGCTGGGCCGAGGTCAAGGCGTTCGCTCGCGGGATCGCCCGCGAGTTCAGCCTCGCCGACCCCGAGCATTTCGTCGACGTCGCCGCCAAGCACAAGCGGCGCGGCAAGATCTACGTCGATTACCTCCGCAACGACCGCGGCGCCACCAGCGTCGCCGCCTACTCGCCCCGGGCCCGCCCGGGCGCGTCGGTGTCCGTCCCGCTGCGCTGGTCCGAGCTGGCCGGCCTCGCCGACCCCAAGGCCTACGACATGGACAGCACCGTCGCTCGCCTCGCCAAGCTGCGCAGCGACCCCTGGCGCGAGCTGGCGCGCGTCCGCCAGGTGCTCACGGCGCAGCGCCTGCGCGCGGTCGGTGCCAAGGTTTGATGGCCTTCGGGACATGCCCCGAAGAACATTGTCCATTCCTATCGCAGCAGGCGGTCGAGCTCGTCGTGGATCTTGCCCTCGACCGCGCCCCGGAACCCGCGCAGCACCAGCGGCAGGTCGATCTCCACCCGCACGCTGGAGTCGTCGACGCTGACCGTCCCCGACGTCCCGCGGGCCGCCCCGCGCGGCGTATCGAAGGTCAACTGGTCGCCCTTCCAGTGCCAGCGGATCCCCAGCTTCGCCTCCATGCTGAGCGCCAGGGACTCCGTCTTCTGCCGCGCCATCGCCTTACCCAGGGCGTTCGGGCGACGAATGCTGATGTTGGCCATGACCTGCAGCATGACTCGAGACCTCCGCTCGACCACCGCGGATCTCCGTCACGCGTCGCCCCGCTCCGACGCGTCTCACATTGCTCGATCCCTCGCGAAAAACTGCGCCGTGCGGCCGTACCGCGCCCTCCGCGCCCGCGACACGGCCGGCCGCACGCGCGTGCGAACGCCAGCGCGCGCGCGCAGGCCCGGTCGCGCCTGCGGATGCGCGTCGTCGCGCCGCGCTCCCCGGCGGCGGCGCGGGCGTGGTAGAAGGCGCCCGTCATGCGCCTCGCTGTCCCGAAGTTCCAGTTCCGCTTCGTGCCCTCGCTCGGCCACGTCATCCACCCCGGCAACTTCCACCCGGTCGGCGTCCAGCGCTCGGCGGAGGCGCTGGTCGATCGCGCGGCCGCCAGCGGCTTCACCCGCGCCGGCGGCGAGCCCGGCGCCTGGCTGGTCGTCGGCGGCTCGGGCGGCTTCGGCAGCGCCGCGCGTGTGGTCTTGGGGACATGTCTCGGAGCACATACGCTGAACGTCTCCTACGACCCTGCGCCGCAGCCCGAGAGCTCCAACAAGCTGCGCAAGATCGGCTCGCCGGGGTATCACCGGACCCTGGCGATCGAGCGGCGCCTGCGAGCGCGCGGCCTGGCGGCGCGCACGGTGCTCGGCGACGCGTTCGACCCGGCCGTGCTGGCGGCCGCGATCCAGGAGGTCCGCGAGCACTTCGGCGGCAAGCTGCACGGCCTGGTGTGGGCGCTCGCCGCCCCACGGGCGACCGACCCGCGCACCGGCAAGCCGGTCCAGAGCGCCCTCAAGCCGCTCGGCAAGCCGGCCACCGTGCGCACCTTCAGCGGCCGCGGCGAGACCCCCGAGGACGCGCCGAAGTTGGTCGAGCTCGAGCTGCCGCCCGGCAGCCCCGAGGAGGCGGTCGCCACCCAGTTCGTCATGGGCGGGCGGATCGTCGAGCAGTGGGTCGACGCGCTGCTGCAGCACGACCTGCTGGCGCCCGGCTTCACCCTGGCGACCATCTCGTACCGCGGCAACCCGCTCAACGCCGCCGTCTACCGCAACGGCCTGATCGGCCTCGCCAAGGCCGACCTCGAATTCTACACCCGGGCCATCGACGCGGTCCTGCGCGGGCGCGTCGGCGGGCGGGCGGTCGCCGTCGAGGGCCCCGCCGTCGTCACCGAGGCGTCGGGCGGGATCCCCGGCGTCCCTTATTACATGGCCCTCGTCCGCGACGTCCTCGGCGACCGCTTCGAGGACCCGCTCGCCTCCATGCTCCGCCTGTTCCGCGACAAGCTGCCCCACGGCGGCGAGCCCGTGGTCGACGCCGAGGGCCTGGTCCGCCTCGACGACGTCGAGCTCGACGAGGCGGTCCAGGCCGAGCTCTCGCGCCGCTTCTTCGCCGGCAAGCCCGGCGACCCGTTCGACCCCGCGCTCTATCAGAGCTTCATGGACGAGTACGCCCGCACCCGCGGCTTCTGCATCGACGGCGTCGACTACACCGCCGAGTTCGACACCGACGAGGTCTGCCGCGTCGACGCCCCGGCTGCCTGATCGGGCGTACTCTAAAGTTAATGTCTGCAAGGGCATGTCTGAGAGGGCATGTCCTTCCATTCGCACGCCGCCGCGGTCGACCGCCGCTCGCGGCCTCGGGACGAGGCATGTCCGCGAGGGCATGTCCTTTCATTCGCACGCCGCCGGCAGGCCGCTGCTCGCCGCTCGCGGCCTCGGGACGAGGCATGTCCGCGAGGGCATGTCCTTTCATTCGCACGCCGCCGGCAGGCCGCTGCTCGCCGCTCGCGGCCTCGGGTCAATGCAGGTCCGCGGGCTCATGTCCTTGCATTCGCGCGGGGCCGCGGTCGAACCGCCGTCGCCGCGCGCGACCTCGGGAGAGCGCATGTCCGGGAGGGCGCGCCCCTTTCTTCGTGGGCGGCCGAACCGCACTCGACCCTCGTCGCCGGGAGCGGGCCGCCGCCGCTCGCCGGGTCCTGCCGACGCGGCCGCTCCGCTCACGCCGCTGTCTCCCACGCGTTCGCGCCCCGCAGTACACCCGCGCGAGATCGCGTAGACTCCGCCTCGCGTGCCCGCCGTCCTCGTCCCCGACCGCCTCACCCGCCACGTCGCCGCCGGCCACCCGTGGCTGTACGTCGACGCCGTCCCCGAGGTCGTCGGCGCGCGCACGGGCGACTTCGTCACCTTGCTCGGCCAGGGTCGGCGGCCGATCGGCCACGCCCTGTTCGACGCCGACTCGCCGATCGCCCTCCGCGTGCTCGGCACGCGCAAGGACGAGCAGCCCGGCCCTGCGCTGTGGCGCCGGCGGATCGAGGCCGCCTGGCGGCTGCGGCAGACCACCCTCGACCTCTCGGCCACCGACGCCTTCCGCGTCCTGCACGGCGAGGGCGACCGTCTGCCCGGCGTCGTCGTCGACCTCTACGCCGACTGCGCCGTCCTCAAGCTCGACACGCCTGCCTGGCTTCCGCACCTCGGCGACCTCACCGAGGCGATCGTCGACGTCGTCCGCCCGCGCACGCTGTGGTTCAAGGGTCTGAGCGGCCAGCGCGGCGGCGACGACGTGCCTGCCGCCCAGCGCCCGCGCGTGCTCGCGGGCGAAGCGCCGCCGGAGCAGGTTGCGATCTGCGAGCACGGCATGCGCATGCAGGTCGACGTCCGCCGCGGCCAGAAGACCGGCATGTTCCTCGACCAGCGCGAGAACCGGCGCCTCATTCGCCAGGTCGCGCGCGGCCGCGAGACCCTCAACCTGTTCTCCTACACCGGCGGCTTCTCGCTGGCCGCCGCGCTCGGCGGGGCCCCGCGGGTCACCAGCGTCGACCTCGCGCGCAACGCCGTCGACGCCGCCCGCGACAACTTCGCGCTCAACGACCTCGACCCGGCCGCGCACGCCTTCGTCGCCGCCGACGCCTTCGCCTTCCTCGACGACACCGCCGGCGCCACCTACGACCTCGTCATCGTCGACCCGCCCTCGTTCGCCCCGAACCATAAGGCCGTGCGCGCGGCCGAGGCCGCCTATGCGCGGCTCAACGCCAGCGCCCTGCGCCAGGTCCGTCCGGGCGGCCTGCTCGCCGCCGCCAGCTGTTCGAGCCATGTCCCGATGGACATGTTTTTAAAAATTCTCAGCGAGGCGGCGCGGCAGGCCCGGCGTCCACTGCGGCTGCTCGAGGTGCGCCACGAGCCGCCCGACCACCCGACCCCGCTGCACTTCCCCGAGGGCCGCTACCTCAAGTTCGTGCTCGCGCTCGCCGAGTAGCGCTTCACCGCCTCGCCGATCGCAACGTCGGGTCGTGGCTCGGCGGGCGCCGAGTCGCGCTCACTTCACGGCCAGCAGCTCGACCTCGAACAGCAGCGCCGCGCGGGGCGGAATGACGTCGGCGAAGCCGCGGCGGCCGTAGCCGAGGTGTTGCGGGATCGTCAGGCGCCGCTTGCCGCCGACCTTCATCCCGACCACGCCCTGGTCCCAGCCCTTGATCACGTCGCCGGCGCCGAGTTGAAAGTTGAACGGGCGCCCGCGGTCCAGCGAGCTGTCGAACTTCGTCCCGCCCTCGACCAGCCAGCCGGTGTAATGCACGCTGACCTGCTTGCCCGGCTCCGCGGTCGCGCCGGTGCCCACGACGATGTCTTCGATCTGTAGCTCTTCGGCCATGACCGAGCCTAGCAGGTTGCGGAAGCGCGGGCGGCGTCCCGGAGACCGATTTGCGCGGCCCGCGGACCCCGCGCGATTTCGGGAACGGCTCGCACGCGCCGCCCCCGGCCCCGGCACGTCCGCCTGCTCTCGACGGGCTCGGAGATCGCGATCGGCACCCGCGGCGCGCGCCGAGGCAGCTCGTCGACCCCGCGGAAGCGGGGCGCGCCGATTTTCAAGAGGCATGGTTCGGACATCGCGGGGTCGTCGACACATTCTCCGACGATCCACGTGGAGAGCTGCGCGGCACATCAACCATGACTCGCCCGCGAGCTCTTCGTGCGACTCCTATTTAAAAAAATCATCTGCCCTTTGCGCAACGATCACGATTTTCGCGAGAACCGCCGCGAAACGGACGACATGGCGCACGTCGCCGTAAATACGCTCTCCAGCGGGGCGCACCGTCGATTGCAATCGCACAATCGAGGCAAGAGGCTCACCGGGATCGCTCGACGCGGCGAGAGCGGATCGAAGCATCTGTGGCCGGGAAAAGACGGCCATTGACTTCGTCGAGATTCGATTCCGAGGCAATGCGGGAGACGGATGCTGATCGTCGCGTGAAGTCCGGGGGGCTCCAATCGGCCTTCAGCAGCTCGGGAGGCCCGGCGGGGCGCCCATGCGTCGACTTCGCGGGCGGGCGAGGCGGGCTCAGTTCTGCGCGTACGTGCCCTGCGTCCTCCTACTCCCCCCTTGCCTTGCGCAGCCCCCATTGGGGCGACAAGGAATGGCTGGCCGGCGTGTCCTGTATCCATTGATTGGTTCACCGAAGCGCCAGTGATCACGCTCACGAAGCCGATCAATCTAATTAACTTTGTCCAAAACCACCTCATCTGTATTCTGTCGACGAAAGGTGGTTCTATTGATGGTGATGAAACGCGTTTTGGGCGCAGCACTTCTTATGTCGTCGCTCGCCGGGTGTGATGAGGAGCAGCTCGATCAGCGTCCGGTCGATTCGGTCGAGGATTCGACCAACGCGGCGGAAGGCCTGCCCCCGCTCAAGGACGGTGAGCGTCGCATCAACGGAGATGTGCTCGCGGAGATCGAGCTCGACGGCGGGGCCGATCTGACCTTCGTCGGGACCGAGACGGAGGATGGTGGGTACATCATCCACCTGCTCGAAAAGGTGCCCGCAGGGGCGATCGGCCTCGCCGACATCCCCGAGGCCCACGGTACGAACGTGCTCGACGTGTTCTGGGCGGTGACCGAACCCGGGACCGAGGTGCCGGAGCAGTTCGATCTGGCGGTCCCTGGCGGCGCCCCCAGGGGCGATCAGGGCTGGCTGCTGGACCTGATGCCGAAGCTCGACATCGTGAAGCCGCGCGGGACCTGTGTCAGCAACTCGGATTTCCTGGCGGAGCTCACCTCCAAGGGGTACACCGACCGCGGTTGGCAGGTGTACGACGAAGAGGCCTCGACCTCGCCCTACTTCCAGTACTACAGCGAAGCGCCCCACGGCGACTGGTACCGATACCACGTCACCAGCCTCGGCGGCGGTCATCAGATCCTCGATGCCGATCGATACTACGGGCTCGTCCAGTTGTGCGCGCTCGGTTATCACCCCAACCTCACGAGGTCCGGGATCAACTATCCGCACTTCGGACCGAACGTGATCTTCATGTACCGGCAGTCCACCACGTGGGTGTCCGTGGTCAACGAGGACCTGGATGTCGCGGATATCGGCGCCCAGTACTACTACTGGTCGTACACGCTCACCAATTACGACTTCGGGACCTGGATCATCAGGTCGAACACGAATGACGTCTGGGACATCGGGGCTCGCGGCGAAGATCTCTAGCAGGTCATCGCGGCGTCACCCCAAAGCCGAGGCCGGACTCGGGGGCCTTGCCATGCGCGTCCTTCCTTGTTGGAAGGATGCGCAATCGCAAGGCCCTCGGTCCGGCCATGATTTTTGCTGTTCTCGACCGAGTCGGGTCCCCCGCGGAGAACAAGCCCGTCGACGCGGCGCCGAAGGACCTCGCGCCGCTCTTCGAGGGCATGTGACACCGGGCGACCGTCGCGCCCGCGACCATCACCGACCTCACGGCCCCCCAGGACCACCGGCGCCGGCATCGGGCACAGCCTCCCCCACCTGCGCGCCGGCCCCCCGCGCCCGACCTCGACGGGCAGGAGTGCTTCCTCACCACGAACCGCCCGGAGCGCGAGCACCAGTCCGCGGGCCAGGCATTTCGTCGCGATCGCCTGCCTCCGGGCGGCTCGGCGGAGCCGCGGTTGTTCCCGAGCACGACATCCCGCCGACTTCAGGCCATCCGAGGCCGAGATCCAAAATCCCCCGGGTGAGCCCGCGGCGGATCGTCGCAGCCGGGAACGGTGGTCGCGCTGGCGCGGACGCGCTAGCTTCACGCTCGATGCTCAACACCGAGATCGGTCGGTTCCGCCTCGTCAGCCTCCTCGAAGGCATCTCGTTCCTCGTGCTGCTCGGGATCGCCATGCCGCTGAAGTACGCCGCCGGCATCCCCGAGGCCGTGCGTTACGTCGGCTGGGCCCACGGCCTTTTGTTCGTGCTCTTCATCCTCGCCCTGCTGTCGGCCTCGACGGCAGCCCGCTGGTCGCTGGCGAAGACCGCCGGCGCCTTCATCGCCAGCGTCATCCCGTTCGGCGCCTTCGTGCTCGAGCGCCGCCTCCGCGAAGAGGAGCGGGCCGCCGCGCGCTGAGCCGCCATGACGCCGCCGCGCGCCCTGCTCGAGCAGATCGCCGCCGCCCTCGACGCCGCCCTCGCGGCGCCGAGCCCCGAGCTCGTCCGCGCCGCCGCGCAGGACGGCGCCGCCGCCCACGCCGAACTCCTCGCCCGCGCCCTGCTCGCCGTCCCGCCCGAGCGTTTTTTCGAGCCTGTCCCTTCCGACCTGTCCTGTGCGACACACGCCGGGCCGCGCTCGGCGCCCCCGGAGTCCGCCGGCGCGCGCGACCCCCCCGCCCCTTCCGACCTGCCCCTTCGACCATCCTGGCCCACGGCCCCCGGCCCCGCTCCTCCCGCGCTGGCCCCCGCCCTGCTGGACCTGTCCCTTCGACCATCCTGGACCCCGGCTCCCGGCCCCGATCCTCCCGCGCTGGCCCCCGCCCCGCTGGACCTGTCCCTTCGACCATCCCGGACCCCGGCCCCCGGCCCCGACCCTCCCGCGCTGGCCCCCGCCCCGCTGGACCTGTCCCTTCGACCATCCCGGACCCCGGCCCCCGGCCCCGATCCTCCCGCGCTGGCCCCCGCCCCGCTGGACCTGTCCCTTCGACCATCCCGGACCCCGGCCCCCGGCCCCGACCCTCCCGCGCTGGCCCCCGCCCCGCTGGACCTGTCCCTTCGACCATCCCGGACCCCGGCCCCCGGCCCCGATCCTCCCGCGCTGGACCTGTCCCTTCGACCTTCTGCGCTGCACCCTCTCCCTGGTCCCGACCCGCCTGCGCCGGCCCGCGGACCACCTGTCGCTCCCGTCCGGCCCCCTGGTTCCTCCGACATCGCTCCGTCTCCCGAGCCCGCGCCGCTGCCGATCGAGGCGCTCGGCGAGGTCTACGCCGCCCTCGCGGGCCGCCGGCTCGTCCGCCTCGGCGCCAACGCCTTCCCGCTGCGCGACCTCCAGGGCCGCACCACCTGGATCGCCCTGCCCGAGCTGCTCGCGGTGCCCGATGCCTCGCGCGCCCATCACCTGCGCGGCCTCGGCCTCTCGCGCGACGCGGCCCGGCGGTGCGCGCGCGAGCTCGCCGGCGTGCGTGACGAGGCCGTCGCGCGCGCCGTCCTCGCCCGCGCGCGCGGCGATCCGCCCGCGACCGCCGGCGCGGGTGACCTGGTCTTTCAGCCATGTCCCGATCGCCGCCGGGCCGGCGCGCACTACACCCCGCGCCACCTCGCCGACACCGTCGTCCGCGCCGCCTTGCGCCCCTTGCTCGCCGCGCTGGGCCCCGCGCCGACGGCCGAGGCGCTGCTCCGGCTGAAGATCTGCGACCCCGCCATGGGCTGCGGCGCCTTCCTCCTCGCCGTCGCTCGGTGCCTCGCCGTCCACCTCGTCGCCGCCTGGGAGCGCGCCGGCGACCTCCCGCCCGAGCCGCATCGGCTCGCGCGCCGGCTCGTCGTCGAGCGCTGCGTCTTCGGCGTCGACGCCGACCCCTTCGCCGTCGCCCTCGCCCGGCGCTCGCTCTGGCTGCTCTTCGGGACAGGTGAGCCGCCCGCCGAATTCCTCGCCGGCGCCCTCCGCCACGGCGACGCCCTCCTCGGCCTCGACCTCGCCGGCCTGCGCGCCTTCCACTGGAAGCCTGCCCCGGCGGAGCCCGCGATCGCCGCCGCCGTCGCCCGCGACCCCGAGCTCGCCGCCCGGCTGGGCGACCTCGTCGTCGGCGCCTTCCTGTCCCAGCGGACAGATCGAGCCCGCGAACACGAGCGCCGCCGCCGGCTCCTCGCCGTCCTCGCCGCCCTCGCCGCCGGCCGCGACCTGCCCGAGTTCCCGCTGCCCGCCCCGCTGGCCCCGCCGCTGCACTGGCCGCTCGCCTTCCCGCACGCCTTCGACGCCTTCGTCGGCAACCCGCCGTTCCTCGGCGGCAGCCAGATCTCCGGCGCCTTCGGCGAGCCCTACCTCGCCTGGCTGCTCGCCCTCCACCGGGGCGCGCACGGCAACGCCGACCTGTGCGCCCACTTCCTCCGCCGCGTCGACGGCCTCCTCGCCGCCGCCGGCACGATCGGCTTCATCGCCACCAACACGATCGGCCAGGGCGACACGCGGAGCACGGGCCTTCAGGCCCTGCTCGCCCGCGGCCATGTCCTCCACGACGTCACGCGCGACCTGCCGTGGCCCGAGACGGCCGCCGTCACCGTGGCGATCGTCCACCTCGCCCGCGGCTCCGCGGCCGCCGCGGCCGCGCCCTACCTGCTGCGCGAGCCGATCTCGCCGCAGGCGCGCGACCTGTCCCCGGAGCCATCTCAACCCGCCGGGGCGCTTATCGACCTGTCCCATCGACCATCCGCTCCCCCGACCTCCGGCCGACCCGATCTGGCGGTGGGGGCGCACGACCTGGCCTCGGGGTCATCCCACGCCCCGCTCCCCGCCGCAGCCGCGCCCTCCCCCGACCTGTCCCATCGGCCACTCGGACCTGCGACCTCCGACCGACCCGTTCCCTTCGAGCCGAACCCCGGCGCGAGCGCCCGCTCGGGGCCGGCGCGATCGCCGACCGACCTGTCCCTCGGGACATCATTGAAAGATCTGCGCCTCACCGGCGACGTCTCGGCGCCTCCTCGCGCTCTCCCCCTCGTCCATGACCCCTTCGGAGAGCGCCCCGAGGCGCTCGCGCCCACGCACCGCACCCGCGTCGTCACCGGCCTCACCTCGCATCTGCACGCCGGGCGCGAGCGGCCCGATCCGCGGCCGCTCGCGGCGAACCGACGGATCGCCTTCGCCGGCAGCAAGGTCTACGGCCAGGGTTTTCTGCTCACCGCGGCCGAGCGGGCGGAGCTCGTCGCTCGTGACCCGCGCAACGGCGCGCGGATCTTCCCCTACCTCGGGGGCGACGACATCAACCACGCCGGCGGGCCGCGGCGCTTCGTCATCAACTTCGGCGCCTGCAGCTTGGCCGAGGCCGAGGCCTACCCCGACCTTTTGGCGCTCGTGCGCGAGCGCGTCAAGCCCGAGCGCGACCGCAACCCCCGCGAGTTCCGGCGGCGTCACTGGTGGCGCTTCGGCGAGCTCGCGCCCGGCCTCTACGCCGCGCTCCGCGGCCTCGAGCGTTGTGTCGTCAATTCCCAGGTCGGCAAGCACCTCGTCTTCGACCTCGCCCCCACCGACTATGTCTATAGTCATACCACCTACGTCTACGCCAGCCCGGCCCCGCTCAGCCTGTTCGCGGTGTTGCAGTCGCGGGTCCACGAGGTCTGGGCGCGTCGCCTCGCCTCGTCGATGAAGACCGACCTGCGCTACTCGATCGCCGACTGCTTCAACCCCTTCCCGTTCCCCGGCGCCGGCCCGCGCGTCGAAGCTCCCGCGCTCGCCTCCCTGGCCCGGCGCCTGCTCGCCGCCCGGGCCGCCGCTCCGGGCTCGCTGACCGGCCTCTACAACGCCCTCCTCGGCCCGCGCCGCGACCCGCGGCTCGACGAGCTGCGGGCCGTCCACGACCTCCTCGACCGCGCCGTCCTCGACGCCTACGCCTGGAGCGACCTGCGCCTGCCCCCCTGGCCGCAGCCGCTGGCGGGCGAGCCCGTCGCCGCCGAGCTGTTCGACCGCCTCCTCGCCGCCAACGCCGCCGCGGCGCGGTGACTCGCGCGACCGCGCGTCACGGTTCGGCGCCGGACGAGCGAGCTGTCCTCCTCGACATGTCCAGAAGGACAGTCACTGCCCACCCGCCGGGGGAGCTCACGCCTCCGCGCCGGGCAGCTCGATCAGCCGGAAGTGCGGCCCGTCGGGGTGGAGGCGGCGCAAGAGCGGCAGCGCCACGTTGTACACCGGCACCCCGTTGCTCAAGAGCCCCTCGGGGTAGCCCTTGTGCGCGTGGCCGTGGATCACCGCCGACACCGGGTAGCGCACCAGCGGCTCCTCGAGGCGGCTGGAGCCGAGGAACGGGAAGATCTCGAGCGGCTCGCCCTCGACGGTCGCGCGGATCGGCGAGTAGTGCAGCAGCGCCAGGCGCTGGGGCGTGCGCAGGCGGGCCAGCGCCGACTCGAGCTTGAGCGCCTCGTCGAGGGTCTCGCGGACGAACGCCTTGGTGCCGGCCTCGCCCCACGGGCCGAGGGAGTAGCGGCCGAACCCGCCGCAGAAGCCCTTGATCCCGGCGATCCCGACCCCGCAGACCTCGACCGACTCGCCGTCGAGCACCGTCACCCCGCCGGTGGTGAGGATCTCCGTCACCTCCGTCTGGTGACCGGACTCGAAGTCGTGGTTGCCGAGCACCGCCACGACCGGCGTGCGCACCCCTTGGAGCTCGCGGGCCAGCACGTGGGCCTCCTCGGGCAGGCCGTAGTCGGTCAGGTCGCCGCACATCACCAGCACGTCGGCGGCCTGGGCCGCCTGTTGCAGCAGCGGCGCGAGGGCGCCTTGGGAGTGTTTGGTGCAGTGGAGGTCGCTGACCGCCGCGATGCGGATGTTCGTAACCTTCGTCCCGTCGGTCATCCGTCACCTGCCGTGCTTGTCGATCGCGGCCGTCCAGTGAGCGATGTCTTCGCGCGACATCCAGCGCTCTTCGAGCCGCGCATCGGCCAGCTCCCAGCGGTCGATGTCGGTGAGGTATTGCTGCCTCGAGAGCAATGTCCCTTTGCACATGCTCTTTTGGGCATATTTGTCGCGGCGCAGGCGCTCGAGCAGGTGGGTCATCACCGGGCCGGGGATCTTGCCCTGCTCGCCGGGGTAGATGAAGCCGAACAGGATCAGGTGCGACAGCAGCACGCGGAAGTGGTCGCCGAAGCGGCGGACCAGGCGGGACCAGTCGAGCGCGTCGGCGCAGGCGCGGAGCACGTGGGCGACGTCGGCGCCGTCGAAGCGCTCGCGCTCCATGATGAACGCCTTGCTCCACACCATCTCCTCCGGCGGGACCAGCAGCACCTCCTGGTCGAGCACCACGTCGCGGCGGGCGTGCTGGAACCACCCCGCATCGACGCGCGCGACGGCGTTGCCGGAGCTGAAGATGACGTCGACGAAGTCCTCGCCGCAGTGGGCCTTGCCGAGCCAGTGCGGGAACGTCAGGTCGCAGGTGTAGCCCTCGGCGGCCAGCACCTCGAGCGTGCGCACGGCGTCCTCGGGCAGCACGAAGATGTCGAGGTCCTTGGTGTGGCGCTCGATGCCGGTGTAGCGGGCGAAGGCGTAGGCGCCGCCGACCATGAATGGCACCTGCGCCGCCGTCAGCGCCGTCATCGTGCGGACGTAGAAATTCCGGGCTTGCGGGTCCACGAGGTCGGTCAAGGGCCCCCCTCCGTCATGGGTTCTGGAGTCTGAGCACCGCTCCGCGACGCGTCGAAGCGGCGTCCGCGGCGCTGCCGCAAAGTGTGCTTTGCGTCAACTTCAGCGGTCGCCGGCTCGATCGGCGGCGAACCCGCACGGGTTTCGGCGCGGCAGGCGGCGGGCCGCGGAGGCCTCAGAACACCGAGATCGAGAGGGCCGCTTCCTCGCGGGTCGAGCGGGCCTGCTGGCGCAGCCGCCACACCGCCCCCGCCGCGCCGAGCGCCAGCACCCACGGCGTGATCCGGCCCCACCCGCCCGGGCCGTCGCCTGACCCGAGGGACAGGTCGAGCAGGCGCAGGCACAGGAACGAGGCCGCGTAGACCATCCCGGCCGCGCTGACCATCGCCGCCAGCGAGCGCGCCCACGCCACCGCGCGCGGGCTGTTGCTCCACACCTCGCGCTGCAGGTAGCGGACGTAGAGGTAGCCCGGCGTCGCGGCCACGCCGATCGCCGCCGCCACCGCGAGCCCGCCGGCCAGCGACGACGCCGAGAAGATCAGCGCCAGCACGTCGGCCAGGCCGCCGATCAGGAGCGCCGCGCCGATCCCCGAGTACGCCGCGATCTCCGGCCGGGCGCGCCGCGCCACCGCCGACAGCTCGTCGATGTCGGTCGCCGTGCGGGCCGCCAGCGACGTCGAGGCGCGCAGCGCGACCGCCTCGGTCGGATTGGCCGGGGCGACGAAGGCGGCCAGCGCCGCGTCGAACTCCTCGAGGTCGGCGTAGCGCTGCGACGGCTCGCGCGCCATCGCCCGCTGCAGCACCATCTCGAACGCCTCCGGCAGCTCGCGGAGGATCGCGCGCGGCCGCGGCGGCTCCGACGTCAGCACCGCGTGCAGCGCCGCCGCCGCGTCGTCGATGTCGAACGGCGGCCGCCCGGTCACGCAGCGGTAGGCGATCGCCCCGAGCGCGTAGAGGTCGGCGCGCCCGTCGACCTTCGACCCGCGGGCCTGCTCCGGCGCCATGTAGGCCGGCGTGCCCATGATCATGCCGGTCTGCGTCTGGCTGGCCTTCGGGTCATGCAGCTTGGCGATGCCGAAGTCGATCAGCTTGACCGTCGGGTTGGCCGGGTCGCCGACGAGGAACAGGTTGGTCGGCTTGAGGTCGCGGTGGATGACCCCGCGCGAGTGGGCCACCATCAGCACCGCCGCCGCCTGGCGGAGGATGTGGACCGTCTCGCGCACGCCGATCCGGCCGACCCGGTCGAGGTGCTGCCCGAGGTCCTCGCCGACCAGCCGCTCGCACACGATGAAGGGCGTCCCGTCGATCGTCTGGTCGACGTCGTGGATCTGCACGACGTTGGGGTGCTCGATGGTGCCGGCGATCTCGGCCTCGCGGCGGAAGCGGGACACCACCTCGGGGTCGCTGGCCAGCACGCGGTGGAGGATCTTCACCGCCACCGTCCGCCCGGGCAGGCGGGCGTGCTTGGCCTCGTAGACCCGGCCCATCCCGCCGTCGCCGATCACCGCCTCGATGCGGTACGTCTCGGCCAGGGTCGAGCCGATGTAGGGGTCGTCGGTCTGCGAATCGACCCCCACCAACTCGACCGCGTGGCGCGGGCAGACCTTGTAATCGAGCGGAAAGTGCTCTCCGCACGTCGGGCACCGCCGAGGCAATACGGTGCGGTCCTGCTCGCCCGGGCTCATGGCCGGCAGCATAAGAGAATTCGGGTCCGCGGCGCCATCGCGCGTCCGCTCACGCGAAATTCGGCCCGCCATCGCCTCCGCCGGGCCCTGTCGCCGGCGGGAGCACGCGCCCGCGCGGGCCCCCTCGGGCCGCACCTGCCCGGCGTGACCGCGCCGTCACCGGCCTCTGGACGCGCCCGGCGGCGCGACTCGCACCAGGGAGATCGCCGCCGCCACCCCCCGCCGGCAGACTCTTGCCTGCGGTCACGCCGGATGCCGCGCCGCGTCCCCGCCCGCGCGTGTCCCCGCGCCTCGCCCCGGCGAGGCGCCGCTCCCTGCGGCACGGCTGAGCTCGGTACCCTCGAAGGCCTGTCCGACCTGTCTCTTCGGACATTATGTCATCACACCCCTGGCTACACTCTACATTCGACTCTGTATTGCGTGCAGCAGCCGTAAGGACCGAATCAACAGAGTTTGTGCTCAGCACATTTGCCGCGTCCACGATCGCCCCCCGCATCGTCGCCCGCAGGCCCCAGGCAAGCCCTGCGCCCGCTTTTCGGCGCTCGAAACCATCGTTCCTCGCGATCGCCCATTGACGCGCCCACTTGTATACGCCCCGGGCCGGGCCTATCCTCGCCCGCGACCGGCATGGACAAATCGATGCTGACGCTGCGCCGGCTGCTGGCGGCCCACGACGAGGCCATCATCGAGGCCGGGACCGCGTGGGTGCGGGATGCGGCCGCGGTCGACCTCGCGGAGCAACCGCTGGCCGAGACGCGAGCCGCCTTCCTCACCGCCCAGCACATCGTCCACAACCTCGTCACCGACCTGCTGGGCGGCACGATCCGCGCCGAGTCCGCGCCCGGGCGCGGCGCTCGCTTCACGATCCGCTTCCCCGCCGACCCCGGAGCATGACCCCACCCGACACCCACACCCGCGCGCCGCGGGCCGCCTCCACCTCGGCCGTCCCGCACCTCGGTCGGCTCGAGCTCGACCCGCGGCTGGTCGTCCGCAGCTTCGACGCCGGCTTCGCCGCCCTCGCGGGCGAGCGCGCCGACGAGGTCCTCGGGCGCCCGCTCGACGCCCTCTTCAGCGTCCGCGACCGCCGCGGGATCCTCCGCTTCGACGAGCTCATCAGCCACAGCAACGCCGACCACATCGACCTCGACATCCACCTCCGCCTCGGCGCCCGCGAGCTCCTCACTCGCCTGCTGCTCACGCGCACCGACACCGGCTGGCTCGCCTTCATCGAGGACCTCGGCGGCGCCGGCAACCTCGTGTCCGAGCTGGCCCAGAGCCGCGAGCTGTGGCGCGAGGTCGTGCATCAATCGGCCGAGGGTGTCGCCGTCCTCGGCGGCGACGGCAAGCTGCTCGAGCACAACCCCGCCTTCTTCCGCCTGCTCGACCTCCGCTCGACCCGCAACATCCCGCTGAGCGAGGAGGCCGTGCGCGGCGCGGCGCTGGTCGACCTGCTGATCGACGACTCGCTGAGCCCCCTGCGCGACCACCTCGCCGGCCGCGCCCCGCTCGGCCGCGAATTGCAGCACCGCGGCCGCTGGCTCGAGTTCGCCGCGCGCCCGCTGGCCTTGCCGCGGCAGCGGTTCGCCGGCGTGTGGCTGTCGCTGCGCGACATCACCGAGCGGCGCCGGGCCGAGCGCCTGCGGGCCGCCCTCGACCTCGCCCGCGAGGAGCTCCTGCGCAAGGAGAAGCTCGCCGCGCTCGGCGGGCTCGTCGACGGCATCGCCCACGAGATCGGCAACCCGCTCGGCGTCGCCGTCACCGCCGCCAACCTCGCCCACGACCAGCTGCACGAGCTGCGGGCCTCGTTCGAGGCCGGCATCCTGCGCCAGCGCGACATGCGGCACCACCTGCAGCAGGCGCTCGCCGCCGCCGACATCGCGCTCGTGAACCTGCGCCGCGCCGCCGCTCTGGTCGCCGGGGTCAAGCAAATCGCCGTCGACAGCTCCGAAAAAGTCCGTCAGGACATGTCCGTCGGGACATATGTCGGCGCCGTGGTCGCCAGCCTGAGCCCGCTGACCTCCGGCACCCCGCACCGGGTCGGTGTCGACGTCCGCGCCGACCCGGTCGTCTCGGTGTTCCCGGCCGCGCTGGCGCAGATCGTCACCAACCTGGTCCACAACGCCCTGACGCACGCCTTCCCGGCGGGGCGGCCCGGCCGCGTGGTCGTGTGGGTCGATCGAGTGGCGGGCGAGCAGGTCGAGATCGGCTGCCGCGACGACGGCGTCGGCATGACCGCCGGCACGCTGCCGCGGATCTTCGAGCCCTTCTTCACCACTGCCCGCGACCAGGGCAGCGGCCTCGGGCTCTACATCGTCCACAACCTCGTCACCGACCTGCTGCGCGGCACGATCGTCGCACGCGCCGCCCCCGAGCGCGGCGCCACCTTCATCGTCCGCTTCCCCGCGCGCCCAGGAGACCTGTGAGCCCTCGGCCCGACGACGGCTCCGCGGCCCCGCGCGACGCCGTCGTCTTCGCGCCTGAAGACCATGCCCCCTCCGCACGACGACCGGCTCCGCTGCCCGCGCGACCCCTCGTCCCTCCCCCGCACCTCGCCGTCGTCCCCGCCCTCGCGCTCTGAAGACCCGCGCGACCGCCCTCGCCGTGCTACGCGAGGGCTGCCGCCGCCACCGCGCCGCCGTCTCATGATCTTCGACGCCCACCTCCACATCATCGACCCGCGCTTCCCGCTGGTCCAAAACCACGGCTGGCTGCCCGCGCCCTTCGATGTCTCCGAGTACATGTCCCATGCGACAGCACTCGGCATCGGCGGCGGCGCCGTCGTCTCGGGCTCGTTCCAGGCGTTCGACCAGTCGTACCTCGAGGACGCGCTGGCCCGCCTCGGCCCGACCTACGTCGGCGTCACCCAGCTCCCGGCCGACGTCGCCGACGCCGAGGTCTTGCGTCTGCACGATTGCGGCGTCCGGGCGGTGCGCTTCAACCTCCGTCGCGGCGGCTCGGCCGACCTCGCCGACCTCGAGCCGCTGGCGCGCCGGGTCTTCGACCTCGCCGGCTGGCACGTCGAGCTCTACGTCGATTCCGCCGACCTGCCCGGCCTCGCCGCCCGACTGTGTGCATTGCCGCGGGTCAGCATCGACCACCTCGGCCTGTCCGCCGCCGGCTTGCCGACTCTGCTCGCGCTGGTCGAGCGGGGCGTCCGCGTCAAGGCCACCGGCTTCGGCCGCGTCGACTTCGACGTCGCCGAAGTGATGCGCCAGATCGCCGACGTCGATCCCGACGCCCTCATGTTCGGCACCGACCTCCCCTCCACCCGCGCCCCACGCCCCTTCGCGCCCGCGGACATCGACCTTTTAAAACAGGCGCTCGGCCCGGAGCTCGCCCGCCGCGCCCTGCGGGACAACGCGATCGCCTGGTACCGCCCCGCCGCGACCTGAGGCCCGGCCTACGCTGCGCGTCGCACCACTGCGCCCGCAGCCGCGCGACGCATGGGCCGCGCCGTCCGCACGAATATCCACAGACGTCCGAGCATCATCCTTGGCCGGAATCGCATCGTCCGTCCGGCAGAGATTCGCACGCCCGGGATCCTCATACCCCGCCTGTCCATCCTCCCGCAGCGACTCATTCACATTCATCACTCGCGCCGTCCGCCCCGCGGGATCCTCATGCTCCCGCCTGGCCTGCCGGCGCCCCACTCATTCCTGACTCGCACCGCCCGCCCGGGCAACAGCATGAATTCCCCGGAATCACATGCCCCCGCCTGGTGTTTCGCTGCGCCTCGTTCACATTCATGATACGCGCCGTGCCTTCACCAAAAGCACGAACGCCCCGGGCTCCTCATGCCCCCGCCTGCCCTTCCTCGCGCAGCGCCCCGTCCATGAGTCGCACCGTCCGCCCCGGGCACAGGCCCACGAAGCGCGCGTCGTTGGTGGCCACCAGCGCTGCCCCGCCCGCGGCCGCGTGCTCGTGCAGCAGCGTCGCCACCAGCGCGCCGCCTTCGGGGTCGAGCCCGTTGCTCGGCTCGTCGAGGATCCACAGCGGCGGCGCGCCGATCGTCGCCGCTGCCAGGTACGTTCGCTTCACCTGTCCGAAGGACAAGGTGCGCATGCGTTGATCCATCACGGCCGTCAATCCCAGGCGCGCACACAGCTGCGGGCTCGGCAACGGCGCGCGCTTGATCGCCGCGACCAGCGCCAGCAGCTCGCGCACTCCCAGGTCCGGGAACGCATCGGCGGTGTCGGGCGCGTAGCCCAGCGCGCGCCTGCCCGCCGTCCCGCCGTCCAGCGCCGCCCCTGCCACCGTGACCGAGCCGCGATCCGGCTCGACCAGCCCGGCCGCGATCCGCAGCAGCGTCGATTTCCCCGCCCCGTTCTCGCCGAGGAGCAGCACCACCTCGCCCGCGGCGCAGCGTAGATCGATGTGCCCCAGCACGATCCGCGTCCCCAGTCGCTTGCGCACCCCGAGCATCTCGAGCACCACCGCCGCACCTCCGTTCGCCGTCACCGGGCTGCCCGCTCGGGCATGTCCGATCAGCCATACCATCGAGACCGCCAGCGCCCACCCCAGGACCGCCGTCGCTGGCATCCACGCCAACGCCGACAGCGCCAGCGTCGCCGCCAGCAGCAGCCCCAGAACCAGGCGACCCGGGCCGCGGCTGCCGAATCGCTCGGCCCAGCGAGCCGCCAGCCCGGCGGACACCAGCAGACTCGCGCCCGCCAGACCGCCCGCCAGCACCAGCCGCGGCGCGGCCGAGAGCGTGGTCGCCAGCGCCAGCGCCGCCCCGCAGGCGGCCCCGAGCCCCGATCCCAGCCCCGCGAGCGTCAGCACCGCCGCGCCTCGGCGGAGCCGCGCCGAAGCTCCCGCCGTCCGCAGCAGCCACGATGCTGCTTGCTCGATCCGCAGCAGCGGCCCGCTCACCGCCGAGCCTGCCACCAGTCCCGCCGGCACCATGAATCCGCACAGATAGATCTGCAATCCCGCCGGGTCGCGCACCTGGTTCGTGCGCGCTGCCAGCCACGCCGCCGCCGTGGCGATCGCCATCACCAGCGCCCCGCGGGCCAGCACCGTCGCCTGCCCGCGGGCCACGCTGGTCGCCAGCGCCAGCGCCAGCGCCCACGGCCCGGGCAGTCGCCGTGAACGTCCGCGGCTGCCTGCCGAGCGGGTCGGAGCGGCCAGCCAGGCCGCCCGCAGCGTCGGCACGGCGATCGGCCAGGTCGCCACGGCCAGCACCGGCGTCGGAGCGAAGAGCAGCCCCGTCATCGCCGCCGCCCCGATCCACCACCCGCGCATGCCCGCGGGTCGCGCCAGCAGCACGCCGTGGCCGGCCAGCGCCCCGCCGAGCGCCCCTGCGGCCGCCAGCGGTCCGCCGCCGAGCCCCCACACGATCGTCCACAGCGACTCGGCCGCGATCGACAACCCGAAGAGGATCGCCAGGTGCCATGCGCGCGGCGCCGGCAGCGAGCGCAACCACAAGCTCGACTTCGTCTGCCACAGCGCCGCCATCGTCGGCGTCAGCGCGATGAGCCACGCGCTCCACAGCAGCGCCCGCGCCAGCGGCGACGTCTCGGCTCCCTCGACCAGGGTCGCGGTCGACAGCCCGTTGCCGCCGAACAGCAGCCCGCCGACGGCCAGCAGTCCGACGTACACCGGCAGTCCCCGGCGCAGCGCCTCTGCGCCTGCCGTCAGCGTCAGCGCTCGTGCCAGCGCCCACGCGGCCGGCACTTCGGCGAGGACGCGGGTGGCTGCCACGCGCCTTGCCATCGCAGGACCCCCGCCGCCTGTCAATGCCGCGGCCGCCACCCGCCCCTTCGCCGATCTGCCCCGCCTGTCCATGCGGCGCGGTGCATCGCCGCGCGGCGTACTTCACGCGGAAGCCACTCTCTGGTTCACACCGCCCCGGCCTTCGCCGTCCGCCTTCAATACAAGTACACCGCCCCCGTGCGCGGGCCCCAGTTGTCGCTCTGGTCCCCGCCCACGCCCGCCGCCAGGCTCGCTTCGTCGAAAGAGGCCACGGCCAGGGTCGTCCCGTCTCCGGACAGCGACAGCACCATCCCGAAGCGATCTTTTGCGTCCGAATTGGGCGACTTGACGTAGCTCTGCAGCTGCCACGAACCCGGCGTGCGGCGGTACACGAACGCCGCGCCGGAGTCCTCGCGCGAGTTGTTGGTCGGGTCGCCGCCGACGCCCACGTCCGTCCCGTCTTCCCAGGGCGCACCGACCGCGAGCGTCGAGCCGTCGGCCGACAGCTTCACGCTCTCGCCGAACCGGTCCCCCGTCTGGACGTCCGGCGCCTTCACGTACGCCTGCCGAGCCCAGGACTCGCCCGCCCGCGCGAACAGGTACACCGCCCCCGCATCGGGCACGCTGTTGTCGCTCTCGTCGCCGTCGATGCCGGTCGCCGCGCTCGCCTCTCTTTTGGCGCTGACCGCGATCGTCTGCCCGTCCTGTGAGATCGACACCGCCCCGCCGAAGAAGTCGCCGGCGTTCGCGTTCCAAGCCTTGAGGTACGCGCCCTGCGACCACTCCCCGCCGTCCGCCGTGAACACGTACGCCGCGCCGCTGAACGGCGCCGCGTTGTCGTGCGGCGTGACGTCCTCGCCCGCGACGCCGCTGTCCTCGCCCGGCGCGCTGACCACCAGCGTGCGGCCGTCGCCCGCGAGCGCCACCGCGGCTCCGAACCCGTCCTCCGTCTCGGCGTTCGACGCCTTCAGGAACTCGCGCTGCGACCAGCCGTCCTCGCCGCGGGCGAACACGTACACCGCGCCCGAGCCCGGCGCTGCCGAGTCCGTCTGGATGGCGTCGATCCCCGTCCCGCTGCTGCTCTCGCCCGGAGCGCCCACCGCCAGGACGTCGCCGTCGGTCGACAGCGCCAGGCTCGCGCCAAACGCTGCATCCGGCTTGGTGTTCGACGGCTTGACGTACGCCTGCTGCGACCAGCCGCTGCCGTTGCGCGCGAACACGTAGACGGCCCCGGAATCCGACGCCCCCTCGCTGTCGCCGTCGCCGTCGATCCCGACGGCCTCGCTGTCCTCGTTCCACGCGCCGACCGCCACCACCTCGCCGTCGCCGGAGATGGCGACCACGCTGCCGAACTGGTCCTGCGGGCCCGGGTTGAACGGCTTGAGGTACGCCTGCTGCGTCCACGTCTGCCCGGCCCGCACGAACACATAGGCCGCGCCCGCCTCCGGGCAGCCGTCGTCGGACGAGTCGCCGTTGACCGCGTAGGCGCAGCTCGACTCGAGCGGGGCCCCGACCACCATGGTCTCGCCGTCCTCCGAGAGCGCCACGCCCGTGCCGAAGTAATCGTTCTTGTCGGGGTTGCTCGCCTTGAGGTAGCCGACCGCCGCGACCATCGCCGACGTCACCCGGACCGCCTCCGAGTCGCTGCAGCCGCTCTGGTTGCAGGCGCGCACCGCGTAGCTCGCCCCCGCCTGCAGGTGCAGCGGCATCGCCAGCGACAGCGACGTGCCCAGGAGCTCGTCGGCCAGCACGACCTCGCCCGCCTCGCCGCCCAGCGCGATCAACTGATAGTACCTGGCCCCCGCGCTCGGCGACCAAGAGAAGTCGAACTGCTTGATCGCCGAAAAGCCCAGCGAGAGGACCGGCGCCTCCGGCACGTCCTCGGCGCCCGTCGAGCCGGTGACGGTCATCACCGGCTCGGGTGCGGCGCCGGTGGTGCTCGACGTGTCGTCCGCCTCCGGCGCCCCGGTCGACTCGCCGTCGCCGTCAGTTTCGGGATCGAGGTCGACCTCGGCCGCGTCGCCCTGCGGGAGACAGCCGAGGATGCAAGCGGAGAACAGGGACAGGCGCAGATAGATGGACACGGATTACCTCCCGGACGCCAAGGCGATGCCACTCGTCGAGCCCGGCAAGCAGCCGGCCCCGCCGCGTTGCGACGCACCGCCGCAAGCGGTCCGTCGATTCGTCGGACGATCTAGCACGCGCTCGATCGCCGTCGCAACGCGCCACACACGAATCCAGCCCCGCTCCGACGTGAGTCGCCGACGCAACTCTGCTTGGCAACCGCCGCTTCCCAAGCGCAGTTGCCAAGTCCAGCACCAACCCCCAACCGCAGTTGGATCGACTCATTCGTCGGCACCTCGGCTGCGACGAATGCCGGCTATGTGCATTGTCCCATCGTCGCGCCCACCACGGAGCATCGGTCCCCATCGCCACGTCCACGTCCGCCGGGCTCGCGCCGCCCGTCACCGGCCTCCTGGCCGCCGCCGATTCCCCACCGCGACCCCCCGGCCCGCGCGAGCAGCTTCGCGGCCAGCCGACATCGCCTCGACGGACGCCTCGACGCTGTAATGGCGCCGCGCTCACCGCGCGCGAAACCGCTCGCTCCAGACGCCGCGTCTTGCGCAGTCGCTGGACGGCGCTTTTTGCGCAGCCACCGCAGCCGCCGCCAACCTGGCCACGACCCGTCTGCGGGGCCTCTCGCAAAATTATGCGCGGCGCACGCAGCGCGATTGCTTCTCGCCGTGGGCATTACATGCAGGGGGTCACGGTGCCTCACCCGTTCCGACAGAGGAAGCCATGCGTGATCACAACGAGACCCATCAGTCCCCCGAGCATCGGGAACACCCGAACATCCCGCTGGGGATGACCGCCGCGGACGACGCACCGTTTACGGTCGCGCCCAGCTTCTCTCCGTGGGGCGGCGACAACTTGGAGGAGTACGAAGAACACCCGTGCTGCTGGTCTTAGCTGGTCCGCGGGGCAGGTCCCTCGGGCCAGGCGGGCCTCGCGAGCCCGGCGCGTGAATTCCAAGGCTCGCCCGGCGATTGCGCGAAATCGTCCAGAAGGCGTGCAAGTCGTCGTGGACGGCGCCAGGGCGATTGACAAGCGGCGGTCCGTCGGAGGAATTGGGGCCGTGCCGCCCGTCACGCCCCTCACCATGCGCATTCGCCGCGCTTTCTCCCGTCTGTTCGATTCGCGGCGGATCGGTCGCAGCGTCGCGCTCTGCGCTGCGCTGTCCGTGCCGTTCGTCGCTTGTACCTCGCTGACCCTCACTCGCCTGAATTCGGCGCAGAAGAAGCCCAACAACGTGTGGGTGTTCTTCACCGTCGAGCAGGGTGACGAGCCGGTCGCCGGCCTCCAGGCCGAGGACTTCCAGATCTACGAAGACGGTGACCTGGTCTCGACCTACGAGAGCAAGCAGGTCATCCAGAACCCCGAGGTCGCAGCGGTCATGTACACCATGCTGCTGCTCGACGTGTCGGGTTCGGTCTCCGAGTCGGGCTCGGCCGACCAGCTCGTCGACGCCGCCCAGCTGTTCACCGACCGCGTCGGCAAGACCCAGAAGGTCGGCGTGTACGCGTTCGACGGCGAGAAGGAGATCCATCCGGTCACGCCGTTCACCGAGTCGGAGGGCGCCGTGTCCGGCGGCCTCGAGGGCCTGCGCACCTACAAGGCCAAGGACCCCTCGACCAACCTCCACGGCGCGGTCATGGAGGGCCTCAAGGAGCTCAAGAAGTCGCTCGACAAGGAGAAGAAGCCGCTCAAGTTCGGCACCCTCGTCGTGTTCACCGACGGCACCGACCGCGCCGCCCGCTTCAGCCGCGAGGACATGAAGCAGGAGCTGATGAAGGAGCAGTACAAGGACTACGAGATCTACGCGATCGGCGTCGGCGCGGAGATCAAGAAGGCCGGCCTCGGCGACATCGGCCGCGACGGCACCGAGCTGGCGACCGAGCAGGCCGGCGTCAAGGCGGCCTTCGAGAAGGTCGCCGACCGCATCGAGAAGCACACCAAGCGCTTCTACCTCCTGTCCTACTGCACCCCCGCGCGCAAGGGCACCCACACCGTCCGCATCGTCGCCAACAGCAAGAACCCCAAGGGCTCCGGCGACCTCGAGTGGGACTTCAACGCCGACGGCTTCGGCCCCCCGCCCGACTGCGACCCCAACACCCCGCCCGTCTTCCCGCTCAAGACCGGCGAGCTCGTCGACACCAGCAAGGTCCAGGGCGACAGCGGCAGCAGCGGCAAGGTCAAGGTCAAGGCCTCCGCCTCCGCCTCGGTCAACTGAGCCCCGGCGCCGAGCCGCCTCCTGTACAAGCGGGCATGTCCTCACGGACATGTCCGTTCGTTCATCTCCACACGAGCACGGCTCTGGCCCGCGAGGATGTCCTTTCGAACATCCCCCCTCACTATCAACTCAACCGCCGAGCCGGCGCGCCAGTTGGTCCTCGTACAGCGACGGCGGGTCGAGCGGGCCGACCCGGCCGGGGCCCTCGACCCAGTCCTCGGGCGCGGTGCCGGCGGCGTCGGGCGACTGGAGGCTGGTCTCGACCGCGAGCTGCGGCCCCGCGCCGATCACGTAGCCGTGGCCGAACTGGCGCGAGCGCACGACCCCCTTGCCGCTCGCGTTCCACACCGCCGACTGCGTCGCGCTGTGCCCGGCCCCGCTCGACCACGCCAGCCGGTTGACCGCGCCCCAGCCGTCGTCGACCACGCTCTGGTCGAGCAGATTCGCGGTCGCCAGCGAGTGGTGGAACTCCGACAGCCCCACCGTCCCGAACTCGCTGCCCATCAGCGCGACCGCCTTGCCCTCCGACGAGTGCACCCGCAGCCACACGATCCCGGTCGCCCCGAAGCCCCAGTTCTGCACGAAGTTGTGCCGGCCCGCCCGGGCCACGCAGTCGCGCACCAGCACCTCGCCGCTCTGCATCACCTCGAACAGGTAGCCGTTGCCGCCGTCGCCGCGGTGCTGCGCCAGCTCGAGCGTGCTGTCCGCCACCGTCACCCGCGCGCCGCGCTGGATCGTCAGCCCGCCCGACTGCAGGTGGCGCCCGGCGCCGTTCCCCTGGGCCGGCGCGCCCGGCGACACGAACGACTTCACGCCGGACACCCACGCGTCGCGCACGCCGATCATCGCCACCGCGTACACCTGGTCCTGCGACCACGCGTCCTCCCAGCCGACCGCGTTGGCGACCCCGACGTCCATCAGCGCCACCTCGCGCAGCAGCCCCGTCACCGGCCGCACGCTGGCCTGGTCGCGCACGAGCGCCGGGTAGCGCAGCGGCACGTCGACCTCGACGGCGCCGCTGTCCGGATCGACCGCGGTGACGGTGCGCCAGAAGAACGGCTGCCAGGTGTCGTTGAAGACCATCCAGGTGCCGGCCATCGCGTGCTCGGTGACGAAGGCGGGGGAGATCTGCCAGCCGATGGCGATCTCGTCGCCGACCTCGAGGCCGGTCGCGTCGGCCACCGTGACCGTGCGCGCGCGCGCCTGGCCGTCCTCGCTCAGCGCGATGTCGGCCCCGAGCTGCGGCGCGCCGGCGAACGTCAGATGTGCCTTGTAGGACATGTCCGAAAAGTCAGTGAACCACAGCCGGCTCTGCTCGGCCCCGACGCCGGCGATCACCGTGTTCGAGCTCTTCACCGTCAACTGCCCGTCGACCCGGTAGAGCCCCGCCGGCAGGCGCACGACCGCCCCGCCTGCCTCGGCCGCGGCGTCGAGCGCCGCCTGCAACGCCGCGGTCGCGTCGCTCGTGCCCGTCGCGTCGGCCCCGTGGTCGCGCACGACGTCGATCGTCGTCGCCGGCAGCACGCTGCCCGGCGCCGCCTCGGCCAGGCGATAGCCCGCGTACGAGAAGTCGTGGAGGAAGCGCCCGTCCGGCCCGGTGAACTCGGGCGTCCAATCCTCGGGATACAGCTCGCTGCGCCAGCCCGCCGGCTCGCCCGTCGTGCTCGTCGCGTCGCTCGTGCTCGTCGACGTCGGCAGCCCCGTCGTGCCCGTCGCCTCGCCCGTGCCGGTCGGCGACTCGCTCGTCGTCCCGCTGCTCGTGGTGCTCGTCGCGTCGCTGCCCGCCCCCGTGCTCGTGCCGTCGGCCGTCGACGTCGTCGCGCCCGTGCTGCCCTCCCCACCGCCACACGCCACGAACCACACCAGCGACGCACCCACGAACCTGCGCATGATCGCCAGCTTGCCCGACCAGCGGGCTCGACAATACGAGCGGCGATCGCCGCTGCCTCACGACCTCCGCCTCCGTGGATGCCCGATCAGACATGCTCTTTCGGACATCTCTCGCGGCTCGCGCGGCGTGGCCGGCCGACCCCGGCGAACGGCGTCCGGTTTCACGCACCGGCGCCTGTCGTGAACCTCACGGGCCGAGGAACTTTCCCCGTCCTCGATCGTGACACCCTGCTGCGTGAGCCCCGCCAGCGTGCCCCCTGTCGTCCCAACCGTCGCCGAGGTCGTCGCCCGTCATCGCGGACGCGTCGTCGACGTGCAGCACGTCCGCTGGTCCGAGCCGCCGGCAGTCACCCCGGCGGCCTTCCTCGGCGGCGGCGCGGCCCTGCTGCTGCTCGGCTTCGCTCTGGCCCTGCGCGGCCTGGCCCAGGTCGAGGCCGCGGCGCGATGCGCCCTCCCCCCCTGCCCCACGGTGGGCGTGGGCGCCGGCCTCGGCGCCTTCCTGATCGCCGCCGGCCTGCTCCCGCTGGTCGTCGGTTTGGTCCGCTGGCGCGACCGCGGCCGCGCCCGCTACGTCATCGGCGAGGCGCCCGGGACCGACTTCACCGTCTCCGTGCCCGGAGCCCCCGCCGAGGGCGTCCCGCTGATCATCGCCCTCGAGCAGGGCTTCGTCCTCGGCCTCCCGCCCGGCGTACGCGGCACGGTCGACGGCGACTCGCCGATCGACCTCGCCGAAGCCGCCGCGCAGGGTCGACGCTCGCTCGCCCTGCCCGCGGGCGCGAAGGCCGTCATCGAGCTCGGCGAGCTGTCCTTCGAGATCTCCCAGGTCCCGCCCGCCGACGCGCCGCACAACCCGCTCGAGTTCGATCGCCTCACCTGGCTCAGTCACATCGGCGCGGCGGTCCTGGTCGGCGGCTGGGTGCTCTGGCTCGACCGCTCGCCGGTCGCCTCGCTCGAGCTCGACCGCGACGCGCAGATCGAGCTGGCCGCCCGTTACATCACGCCGGCGCCGCCGAAGGACGACCAGGCCCCGCGACCGCCGCCCGTCACGACCCCGCGGGTCGCCGCGTCACGCCCGGTCGAAAAGCCCGCCCGCCCGCCGGAGCCCGCGCCGGAGCCCGAGCCGGTCGGCTATGCCGTCGACGAGGCCGGCGGCCTGGTCGCCCCGTCGTCCCCGGCCGCGTTCGCCCGCCGCCCCGTCAAGGCCAACGTCGGCTCCCGCTTCGACCGCAGGTTCGACTACGACCGCGTCGCCGGCCACCTCGGCGACCCCGGCTTCATCAACGCCGTCGAGGACTACACCGTCAACATGAAGAACGGCCAGCGCGCCTACAAGAACGCCACGGACGACGCGTGGTGGGCCCAGGCCACCGGCGGGCCGCCGCGCACGGCCAAGCACTTCGGCGGCCTCGAGCTCGCCGAGACCGAGCGCGGCGGCGGCCTGCACCCCGACAAGCCCGCGCCCAAGAAGGGACCTGTCTCTCAGGTCACGTTGACCGCCGCGCTCGACCTGCCGCCGCCGACCAAGGAGGAGCGGGCCGCGAGCCGGCTCATCGCCCGGCTGCACATCGACGGCCCGACGATCACCGGCGACGCCGGCCTCGACAAGATCGAGCTGAAGAAGTACGCGCGCAAGCGGTCGGGCCCGTGGCGCGCCTGCTACGAACAGGCGCTGCTCGAGGACCCCGAGCTCGCCGGCATCATGCAGTTCCAGGTCCACTTCGACGAGACCGGCAAGGCCACCCTCGCCCGCGTCAACTGGTCGACCCTCTCGATCGGCAAGATCGAGGACTGCCTGGCCAAGGCCTCGGTCGGCTGGCGGCTCACCCCCGCCATGCCCAAGGAGACCAAGGCCGTGTTCGAGCTGCAGTTCGAGGCCCACACCCACTGATTTTCAGCGGGTGATCATCCCCTCGTCGACGAAGAACCGGTACCACGCGCGCACGGCCGCCGGCAGGTCGCCCGGCACGAACCCGAGCTCTTGCTGCGCGCGGGTGGTGTCGGCGCGGCGCTGCATCGTCAGCACGAACACCGCGCCGGGCGTGAGGTGCTGCGGCACGTTGGGGAACAGCTTGGCCATCGGCTTGGAGATCGTCCGCGCCACCGCCGACATCAAGCGCGGCGACAGGGCGATCGGCCGCCGGTCGGTCCCGATCTGCTCGGCGAACAGCGCCAGCATCTCGTCCATCGTCACGTAGCGGGTGCTGAAGATGTAGCGCTGCCCGGTCCGCCCGCGCTCCATCGCCAGCACGTGCCCGCGCGCCAGGTCCTCGGTCGTCACCGCCTCGTAGCCGCCGGGGATGATCGCCCGCAGCTTGCCGCGCGAGAAGTCGATCATCGCCTTGCCCGTCCGCGACGGCAGATAGTCGTACGGCCCGACCACCCCGGTCGACACCGCGATCACCACGTCGAGCCCGTCGGCGCACGCCTGCAGCGCCTCGTGCTCGGCCAGCACCTTCGTGCGCGAGTAGGGCATCCACTCGACGAACGGATAAAAAGGCATGTCCTCGTGGCACGGCTTCTGCGGGTCGTCGGGGTCGAAGCCGATCGTCGAGAACGAGCTGGTGTGGACCACCCGCGCCACCCCGGCCCGCTGCGCCGCCCGCAGCACGTGGCGCGTGCCGAGCACGTTGATCTGCCACAGCTCCCGCATCTGCGGCTCGGTCGGGCTCAGCACCGAGACCTTGGCCGCGGTGTGATACACGCGGGTGCAACCCTTCACCGCGCGGGCCACCGAATCGGCGTCGAGCAAGTCGCCCTCGATACGCTCCACAGGCAGACCCTCAATTCCCCGATTGTTGTGCCGCGGATGCACCAGCACGCGCACATCCTCACCCGCGGCCAGCAGATGTCGCACAAGGCTCGCACCGACGTGGCCGCTGGCGCCTGTCACCAGGGTCTTGCCGTTGGGAGGCGCCGGAACACTGCTCTGAGGGGTCGTCATGGCGCGCAACGAGACCACGCCGACCGGGCCCTGTAAAGCGCACCCGCCTCGCGACGTGGCCCACGTCGCACCGCGACAACCGCTGCGTTATGCTCTTCGCCCCGGATGGCAGAGCGCCAGCCCACCTGGTCGAGCCGGCTCATCGCCCTGCTCGAGCGCGGTTTGCCGCCCGCGCTCCTGGAAGACCACGAGATGCGCCGCCGGGCCCTCCTCATCGAGGGCACCGCCTGGCTGGTCGTCCTCGCCTGCGCGCTCACCGTGCCGGTCATCGCCGGCACGACCACGGGCCTCGGCCGCATCACCTCGCTGGCCGCCGACATCGGCACCCTCCTGCTCACGCTCGTGGGCCCGTGGCTGCTGCGGCGGCGCGGCACCCCGGCCGCGGCCGGCCACTGGATCACCGGCTGCGTGTTCGCCGGCACCGTCTACGCCGTCTCGACCACCGGCGCCTTCGCCTCGCCCTACTGGATCTTGCTCGCCATCGTGCCCTTCCTCGCCGCGCAGATGGCGGGCCGCAGCGCCGGTCACCTGTGGGGCGCGATCTGCCTGGTCGGCGTCGGCGCGCTGTTCGTCGCCGATCGCTTCGCCGATGTCCTGCCGCAGTTCCACGACCCCGACAATTTCGCCTCGACCACCGCGATCTACGGGGCCATGACGATCCTCGCCGTCCACGGCCTCAGTCATTTGGCCGACCTCGCCAAGGACGAGGCGATCGCCCGCGCCGAGGCCGCGGCGGTCCGGCTCGAGCACGCCGACCTCGAGGTCGAGCGCGCGCGGATCCTCGCCCAGCAGGCCGTCGCGGCCAACAGCGCCAAGTCGGCCTTCATGGCGACGATGAGCCACGAGCTGCGCACCCCGCTCAACGCCGTGATCGGCTACGCCGAGATGCTGGTCGAGGACGCCGACGCCCAGGGCCTGTCCGACATGCGCGACGACCTCGTCAAGATCGTCGGCGCCAGCCAGCACCTGCTCGGGCTCATCGACGACGTCCTCGACCTCTCGCGCGTCGAGGCGGCCAAGCTCGACCTCCGGCGCGAGCGCTTCGCCGCCGAGGAGGTCGCGCGCGAGGTCACCGAGGCGCTGCAGCCGCTCGCGCGCACCCGCGGCAACCTGCTCGAGGTCCGCGCCCCGCCGGCCCCGCTGTTCGCCCTGCTCGACCGCGGCCGGCTGCGGCAGATCCTCATCAACCTGGTCGGCAACGCCCTCAAGTTCACCGCGCGCGGCCGCGTCACCGTCCACGTGCGCGGCGAGGAGATCGGCCCGGCCCGCTTCGTCGTGTTCGCCGTCGAGGACACCGGCATCGGCATCCGCGAGGGCGACCACCGGCGGATCTTCGAGCCCTTCACGCAGGTCGACTCGTCACCGCGGCGGCGCTACGAGGGCACCGGCCTCGGCCTCGCGCTGTGCAAGAACCTGGTCGAGATGATGGGCGGCAGCATCGCCGTCCGCTCCGACTTCGGCCACGGCAGCGTCTTCACCGTGAAGCTGCCGGCCGAGCCGCCAGCGCGAGCCGAACCGGCCGCGCCGGCCGCAGCGTGCTGACCCCGACGCTCGGCACCTCCGGCGTCACCAATCGCCAGTCGTAGCGCCGGGCCACCGCCGCCAGCGCGATCACCAGCTCGAGCAGGGCGAAGTGGATGCCGATACAAATGCGATGACCTGCCCCAAAGGGCATGTACGCGGTCTTCTGCCGCGCCTGCGCCGCGCCGGGCGCGAACCGGTCGGGGTCGAAGCGGTTGGGGTCGGGCCACACGTCGGGCTGGCGGTGCAGCTCGTGGACCATCACCGTGACGATCGAGCCCTTGGCGATCGGGTAGCCGCCGAGCACGTCGTCGCGGGCCGCGGTGCGGGGGATCGCCCACACCGCCGGGTAGAGCCGCAGCGTCTCGTCGATCACCTGCCGCGTGTACGTCAGCTTCGGGATGTCGCCGAGGTCCGGGAGGTCGTGGTCCAGCGCGTCGACCTCGGCTTGCAGGCGGGCCATCACCCCGGGGTGGCGGGCCAGCAGCGTCAGCGCCCACGTCAGCGTCACCGCCGTCGTCTCGTGGCCGGCGATGAACACCGTCATCACCTCGTCGCGCAGCTGCTCGTCGCTCATGCGGCGGCCCGACTCGTCGTCGCTGGCGGCGATCAGCACGTCGAGCAGGTCGCGCTGCTCCGAGCCCGACGCCCCGTCGCGGCGCTTGCCGATGAGGTCGTAGATGAACGCGTCGACCCCCTTCTTGGCCGCGACGAACCGGCGGTTCTGCGGCGTCGGGATCCACAGCGGCGGCGTGAACAGCTCGAACAGGCGCCGGCTCGCCAGCTCGAGCGCCGTCCCGATCGCGCGCCCGATCGGCCCGGCGTCGCCGATCTCCGGCACCCCGAACATGGTCCGGCCGATCACGTCCATCGCCATCCGCATCGACTCGAACAGCGCCTCGACCTCGGCCTGCCCCGACCAGCGCTGCAGCATCTGCTCGACCGCGCCGCGCATGTCGTCGACGTAGCGCTGCACCGCCTTCGGCGTGAAGTGCGGCTGCATCAGGCGCCGCTGGCTGGTCCACGTCTCGCCCTCGGAAGAGAACAAGCCCTGCCCGACCAAAAGCCGCAGCCCGTCGATCTCCGCCAGCTTTTGATAGGCCCCGCGGCTCTCCACCAAGATGTGCTGCGCGTGCTCCGGCCGGACCGTCGGCACCACCACGATCTTCCCGAAGTGCACCGCCAGCGGCGCCCCGTAGCAGCGCACCAGGTCGGTCATGCCGACGAAGTTCGTCTTCCTCGCGATGTCGACCATGCTGCCCAGCCACGGCAGGCCGGGCGCCCGCGGCATGGTCCTGAACGGCGTTCCAGTGACATCGACGGGCGCGTTCATCGCAGCCGCCAGCGTCGCACAATCGTCGCCCGTCTGGTACTGTCGCCGCGTGCGAGCCCTCGGCGTCGGCATCCTCGGCCTCGGCAACGTCGGCGCGGGAACGGTGCGACTGCTCGGTGAACACCGCGCGCGCATCGAGGCCCGCCTCGGGGCCTCCCTTACCATTCGCCGCGTCCTCGTGCGCGATCGTGCCCGCGAGCGCGCCGTCGACGTCGCCCCGGAGCTGCTGACCACCGACATCGGGGCCGTCCTCGGCGACCCCGAGATCGCGATCGTCGTCGAGCTCATGGGCGGCGTCGAGCCGGCGCGCAGCTACATCCTGGCGGCGCTGCGGGCCGGCAAGCACGTCGTCACCGCCAACAAGGCCGTGCTCGCCGAGCGCGGCGCCGAGATCTTCGCCGAGGCCGCGCGGGTCGGCCGGGCCGTCGTCTTCGAGGGCAGCGTGGCCGGCGGGATCCCCCTGCTCCGCAGCTTGCGAGAGGGCCTCGCCAGCGACCGGATCACCGGCCTGTGCGGGATCGTCAACGGCACCTCCAACTACATCCTCGACGCCATGACCCGCACCGGCGCCGGCTTCGCTGACGCGCTCGCGGGGGCCCAGGCGGCCGGCTACGCCGAGGCCGACCCCACCCTCGACGTCGGCGGCGGCGACGCGGCGCACAAGCTGGCGCTGCTGGCCCTGGTCGCCTTCGGCGTGCAGGTCGACCCCGCGACGATCCCGACCGAGGGGATCTCCCACATCACCGCGTTCGACATCCGCGCCGCCGCCGAGCTCGGGTTCGTCATCAAGAGCCTCGCCATCGGCCAGCGCGACGAGCACGGCGTCAGCCTCCGCGTCCACCCGACGCTCGTCCCCAGGACCCACGTGCTCGCCGGCGTGCAGGGGGCCTTCAACGCCGTGCTCGTCCAGTCCGACGCGCTCGGCCCCAGCCTCTACTACGGCCGCGGCGCCGGCATGATGCCGACCGCGGTCGCCGTCGTCTCCGACATCCTCGAGGTCGCCCGCGACCTGCTCGCCGGCCTGTACTCCGGGCCAGGTCGTTCAGGACAGGTCCTTTCGGCCACCTCCGCCCCGGTCCGCCTGCGCCCGCTGGCCGACGTCGTCTGCGCCCACTACCTGTGCTTCCGCGCCCCGCACGTCCCCGGCGTGCTCGGCCGGGTCGCCGCCTGCCTCGGCCGCCACGGCGTCAGCATCCGCCGCATGTCGCAGGAGACCCCCTCCGACGACGGCTCGGCGGCGATGGTGATGTTGACCGAGCCCGTCGCCGACGGCCCGCTCGCCGCCGCCCTCGTCGAGGCCGCCCTCCCCGTCACCCGCCTGCGCCTCTTGCCCGGCGATTGACGCCGCCGCGCTCGGGCCCGTCGCGTGCTGCCTGCCGGGCACGACCGTGCCGCGAGGCCCACGCTGCCCCGCGTGTCACGCGGCAGCCGTCGCGCCGGGAGATGCCAGCCGATCGGCTGCCGGTGAAGCGGCGGCCCCCGCGGTGTATTCGGCGAGCGGCTGGCCAGGTCTGTACATGCTCCGGAATTCTGCCGAGCACTTGCAGCGTCCGGAGACCGGGCCCACCCAGTGGGGCCCTTGCGCTCTCCGTCGACCGTTCAAGCGGAGCGACGACGTGGGGGGCGCCTGACCATTGGAGCCTCGTCATGAAGCGTTCGATCTGCCTCGCCTTCGCCGCTCTCCTGCTCACCGGCACCGACGTGTTCGCCGCCGACGGCTCGCTCGAGCCCAGGACCAGTGATTCGTCGATCCAGCCCGCCAAGCGACTCGTCGTGAACAACCCCAACGACTACCCGGTCGCTTGCGCGGTCGTCCACTTCGCCCAGGGTCGATGGCACACCGAGCATTGGTACAGGATCGACCCGGGCAAGGAGCGTACATTCGTCAATCCATACTACGCCTACTGCGAAAAGACGGGCGGCGGAGGCTGGTGGGGGAGCCGGGAAGAGGGGGATTTCTGCGTGTCCGCCGGTGAAGGTCCGGTGTTCCGCAGCAACATGCGCGACGTCTGCCTCGACCCTGACCGGGTCGACCGCGGCGTCATGCTGCCTCGCTTTGCGCGAGTTTCGGGCGACACCGTCCGCTGGAACCTGCAGCAATGAGCCCGCGAGGTCGGCGGCCTGCCGCTGACGCCTCGGGGCATCGGGCCGCCTGGTCGCCCATCGGGCCGCGCAGGCCCGATGCTCGTCGCCAGCGGTCGCGCGGCGATCAGCCCCGCCGGCTCTCCTCCTCGATGCGCTCGACCAGCCGCGAGCAGATCGTCTCCACATACTCGCGCGAAGCCAGCGCGCGCAGCCACGCCTCGGGGATCGCCGCCTGCCCGTACATCGCCCCCGTCAGCGCCCCCGTCACCGACGCCGTCGTGTCGGTGTCCTCGCCGAGGTTGATCGCCGCCAGCACCGCCTGCTCGTAGCTCGGGTGATTCGCCGCGCACCACAGGCTCGCCTCGAGGCAATGGACCACGTAGCCGCTGCCGCGGATCGCCGACGCCGGCGCCGCCACGATCGAGCCGTCGAGGATCTCCTTTAAAACTTCGCCTTCCGCCGCCGGCACGAACGGCGCCAGCTGGTGCGACGCCTGCGCCATCGCCTGCTGCAGCGGAGCGCCCTGCACCACCCGCGCGAGCAGCAGCGAGAAGTACGCGCAGCACAGCTGCGAGCGCGGGTGCGCGTGCGTCAGTCCGCTGACCTCCATGCTGCAGCGGACGATCTCCGCCGGCGCCAGCGCGCGGGTGAACAGCGCCAGCGGGGCGATCCGCATCAGCGACCCGTTGCCGTTGTCGCGCTCGCTGCGGCCGCCCCACTCCTCGGGGGGCGCCCCGTGGGCGTAGCGGGCGATCGCGCTGCGGGTGGCGATGCCGACGTCGAACACCTCGCCGTGCGGCGTATAAGCCTGTCCCTTGAGCCAGGTCAGAAACCGCGCCATCATGTCCGGCGGGTCGTAGCCGTTGTGAATCAGGCTGTCGGCCGTGGCCAGCAGCAGCGAGCTGTCGTCCGACCACGTCCCCGGCGGCTGGTCGTAGGTCCCGTGGCCGCGCACCCCCGTGACCGGGTCGGCGGACAGTTGCTCGCGGCTGCGGAATTCGACCGGGACGCCGAGCGCGTCGCCGACCACCGCCCCGAGCAGGCACCCGAGCAGGCGCGCGTGCGCGTCGACGCTTGCCGAGGTGCCAGGGTCGGCCAGAATCGCCGCGTACGCGTCATGCACGGCCTCGTCGAAGCACACCAGCAGGACCCGCTCGATCGCCGCGTCCTCGGCGAGGAACGCCGAGATCGTGCGGACCGCGACCGCGCAGGCGTCCTGGATCGGGTAGCCGTAGATGCCGCACGAGATCGCCGGGAAGGCGATCGTGCGCACCCCGTGGGCGCGAGCCAGCTCGAGGCTGCTCCGGTAGCACGAGGCCAGCAGCGCCTCCTCGCCGCGGTGGCCGCCGTTCCACTTCGGCCCGACCGTGTGGATCACGTGCTTCGCCGGCAGGCGGTAGCCGCGGGTGATCTTCGCCTGTCCCGTGGGACAGCCGCGGAGCGTGCGGCACTCCTCGACCAGCTCCGGCCCGGCGGCGCGGTGAATCGCCCCGTCGACCCCCCCGCCGCCCAGCAGCGACGTGTTCGCCGCGTTGACGATCGCATCCACCGCGAGGCGGGTGATGTCCCCGCGAACCAGCTCGATCCGCCGCTCCGACATGCCGGAATTGTAGGCCCAGATCGCCATTTCGGCCACCTGCACCGCCCGGCTTGCACATTTTTCGACCCTCGGTCAGATTCTCGACACCCCTGAAGGAGGCCCGCGTGCTGCAGTCGATCGACACCAACCTGTGGACCGCCACCCAGCCGCTGAGCATGTTCGGCATGCAGATCGGCGCGCGCATGACCGTGATCAAGCTCGGCTCGGGCGGTCTTCTGGTCCACGCCCCGATCTCGCTCACGCCCGAGCTGCGGACCTCGATCGACTCGCTCGGGCCGGTGCAGGCGGTCGTCGCCCCCAACTCGATGCACCACCTGTTCCTCGGGCCCTTCCTCGCCGCCTACCCCGAGGCGCGCGGCTACGCGGCCCCGGGCGCGATCGCCAAGCACCCCGAGCTGCAGCTCGAGAGCATCCCCAAGAACCCCGACCTGCTCTGGGCCGGCGACCTCGACCACTTCGAGCTCGAGGGCGCCCCCAAGCTCGGCGAGGTCGCCTTCTTCCACCGCGCCTCGCGCACGCTGATCCTCACCGACTGGGTGTTCTACTTCAAAGAGTCGCCCAACTGGTTCACCGGGCTCTACCTCCGCCTCTCCCGGGCCCTCGGCAAGCCGACCCAGACCGCGGTGATGAAGTCCTTGATCACGGACCGCGCCGCCGCCCGCGCCTCGATCGAGCGCCTGCTGCAGTGGGACTTCGACCGCGTCGTCATGAGCCACCGCGACATCCTCCCCCGCGGCGGCAAGGAGGCCGTGCGCACGGCCACTGCCTGGCTGTAGCACCAGGTCTTTGAAGGCAGGTCTCATGGGACAGCCTCGACCCTTCGCCGACACCGAGCCGAGCCCCGAGGCGCGGCGGCTGGCCCGCAAGTCGCGGCGCCAGGACAACCGTCGCCAGCAGATCCTCCGCGCCGCCCGCGAGGTCCTGCTGGCGAGCGGCCCCGAGGCGTTCACCATGGAGCAGGTCGCGCGGGCCGCCGACACCAGCAAGGCCGCGCTCTACTACTATTTCCAGGCCAAGGAGGAGGTCGTCGCCGCGCTGGCGATCGAGGCCCTGCGGCGCGAGGTCGAGGCCGTGAGCGCGGCGGTGATCGCCGCCGAGCGCGGCATCGACGGCCTGGCCGCATTGATCCGCGGCCGCGTCGAGCACTACCTCGCCGACCCCGACGCGTTCCGGATCCTCTACACCTGGGCGCCGACCCTCGGCGCGGCCCAGCGCCTGGTGCTGGCGGAGATCTTGCCCCTCACCGCGGTCGTCAGTCAGACCCTCGAGGCCAAGCTCCAGCGCGACCGCAAGGCCGGCCTGCTCCACCCCGACGCCGACCCGACCCGCCTGGCCCAGGTCGCCTGGCTGACCAGCCACGGCCTGCTCAGCTACGCGATGAACCAGCCCCACCCCGAGCGCGGCGCCTGGCGCCCCCTGTGCGACGAAGCCTGCGCCGCCCTGGTCCGCGGCGTCACTCGCTGAAGCCGGCGGTCCGCTCCGACAGTCGAGCACGCGCCCCGACGCGCGGCTCGGCTTCAGCGATACCTGAGCGTCACCGCGTGCACCGATCGCAATCGGCGTCTCCACGCGAATAAGCCGTCACTCCATAAAATTGGTTCACCCCGTCGCTCTTCACACGGTTCGCGTCTACCGCCAGCCGCCCGCGAATGAAAAGGTGGTTCGTCGCAGCCTTTCAGCGCTCCCGCGAATGCACCGCTCACGGCGCCAGCCACACGTCGCCGGACTCGACCCGGCGCGGCGGCTCGCCGTCTCCGGGCGCGACCAGCAGCGCCCCGTCGTCGGCCAGCCCGAGCGCCGTCGCCTGTACTTTCGGACCTGCCCCATTCGCCAGATCCACGAGGACAGTCTTCCCGACCAGCGCGCAGTGCGGCTCGTAGCGGCCGCGGATCGCCGCGAAGCCGCCGGCGAAGAACTCCCCGAGCGCCGCCTCGAGCGCCGGCAGGATCGACGCCAGCACCTCCTCGCGGCCCGGGGCCGCCGCCGCGAGCTCGCGGCGCAGGCTCGTCGCCGAGTCCGCCAGCGGGCCCGGGAACCGCGCCCGGCCGACGTTGACGCCGAAGCCGACGATCACCTCCGGCGACGACCCGATCCAGCGCGCCTCGCAGAGGATCCCCGCCAATTTGCGGCCGCCGACCAGCACGTCGTTGGGCCACTTCAGTTGCGTCGTCGGCAGCCAGCGCGCCAGCCCCTCGCGCAGACCCACCCCCACCGCCAGGCCGAGCGCCCCGATCGCCTTGCCCGCGGCGGGCCGCAAGATCGCGCTGACGTACAGGTCCTCGCCCGACTCCGACGCCCATGCCCGCCCGAGCCGCCCGCGCCCCGCCGTCTGCGCGTCGGCGGTGACCAGCGCCCCGTGCGGAGCCCCGGCGCGGGCCCACGCCATCGCGCGATCGTTGGTCGACCCGAGCTCGGCCCAGTGCTCGCGCGGTCGCCCGAGCCAGCGCGTCGCGAACGACATGGTTTCGAAGGAGCCGCTCACGTCGCCTCACGCCTTGCCAACATTCCCCTCAGGACATGTCTCTTCCGCCATGTCCTGCCCGCGCCTCATGTCCACGTCCCGTCGGCGCGCTCGAACAGCAGCGAGATGTCGGCCGCCGGCACGCTGTGGGTCAGGCGGCCGACGCTGATCACGTCGATCCCGAGCTGAGCCACCGCGGCCACGCGCTCGAGCGCCACCCCGCCGGAGACCTCGAGGATCGCCTTCCCCGCGGTGATCGCCACCGCCTCGCGGACGGCCGCGTCGTCCATGTTGTCGAGCATGATGATATCGGCGCCGGCGGCCAGCGCCTCGCGCAGCTCCTCGTGGCTGGTGACCTCGCACTCGATCTTCATCGTGTGCGGCGCCAGCTTGCGGGCGCGCGCGATGGCCGGCGTGATCCCGCCGGCCGCGCGCACGTGGTTCTCCTTGATCAGCACCGCCGCGCCGAGGTCGTTGCGGTGGTTGTGGCCGCCGCCGCAGCGGACCGCGTAGCGGTCGAGCGCGCGCAGGCCGGGCATCGTCTTGCGGGTGTCGGTGATCCGGCAGCGGTCCTTGGCCGCGTCGACGTAGGCGCGGGTCAGCGTGGCGACCCCGGACATCCGCTGCAGCAGGTTGAGGGCCGTGCGTTCGGCCGCCAGCAGCGCCTGGGCCGGTCCCTCGATGCAGGCGATCTCGGTCCCGACGACCACGCGCGCGCCGTCGCGCACGTAGGCGGCGAAGCCGACGTCCGGCTCGACCCGACGGAACACCGCCTCGGCCACCTGCAGGCCCGCCACCACCAGGTCGGCCTTCGCCACCATGTGCGCGCGGGCGCGCACCTCCGGGCCGACCGTCGCGCGGCCGGTGACGTCGCCGCTGGCCAGGTCCTCCGCCAGGGCCGTCTCGATGATCGCCGCGACGGGTCCGAGCTCGCTCCAGGGGTCACGCATGACCGGGAGGGTGCCACACGGCCATGCCGCTCGCCACCGCGGCCCGACCTGCCTGCCCGCTTCGCGCGGCCCTGGCCCTCAAGCCGCTTGCCAGCGCTCGATCGGCCAGCCCAGCGCGCGCGCGCGCCGGAGCAGGCGCGGGTCGGGGCTCACCACTTGTGGCCGGCCGACGCGCTCCAGCATCGGCAGGTCGGAGAAGCTGTCGGTATAGAAGTAACTTCGGGACAGGTCGATGTCGTGCTCCGCGGCGAACTTCTCGGCCAGCACCACCTTGCCCGGGCCGGCGCAGGCGGGCGCCACGTGCTTGCCGGTGAGGACCCCGTCCTGCTCCTCGAGCCGGGTGCAGAGCACGTGTTCGACGCCCAGGCGCTCGGCCAGCGGCTCGACGGAGAAGCGGGTGCCGGACGACAGCAGGGCGACGACGTGGCCGTCGCGGCGGTGGCGGGCCACGCGGGCCTGTCCTTCCGGGCAGATCCAGCGCACGATCTCCGCCTCGAACCACGCCCGCGTCTCGGCCTCGACCTCGGCCACCGGCACCCCCGCGTAGTCGCGGACCGCCTTGGTGGTCATGGCCTCGAGGTCGAGCAGCGAGAGGCGGTAGCGGACCACCCACGTCAGCGAGCGCAGCGCCTTGGCCGCCGACATCTTGCCGATGCGTCGCTGGTAGCGCACCCACAGCACCGCGGAGTTGACGGCGAGCAGGGTGTGATCGACGTCGAAGAAGGCCCCCACGGCGTTCGGTTCGGGCCTGGTCGTCACGCGCGGAAGGTACTCGCCAGCAGCAGCTCCATCAACAGGTTGGCGCTCATGTGGAACAGGGCGGGGGCCCACAGGTTGCCGCTGCGGCGCCAGAGCCAGGCGAACACCAGCGCCGGGAAGAAGGTCGCAAGCCGCGCCGCCTGGGCCATGCCGACCAGGTGGCCGACGGCGAAGAGGAGGCTGGACAGCACGGCGGCGACGCCGATCTGGGCCCCGAAGATCTTGCGCCGCGGCGGGAAGCGCTCCTCGAGCGCGCTCATGAGGTAGCCGCGGTGGAACACCTCTTCGGCCAGGGCCACCGCGAACAGGCCTTCGACGACCTGGAACACGAAGCCGAGGCCGCCGGTCGCCGTCCAGGTCGCCGGCAGGCGCAGCGACTCGGGCCAGAAGCCGCCGCTGTGGCCGCGGCACAGCCGCTCGAGGTAGCTCTCGAGGCCGCCGGCCCACGGCGTCATCTGCTCGACCCACAGCGCCGGGGCCAGCACGCGCAGGTCGCCGGCGCAGACCTCGTCGTAGAACCACCAGAACCCGAGCACGAACGGCGGGAACACCAGCAGGCAGGCGCCGGCGGCCCAGCGGAGCGCGCGCCAGCTCCACGGCGGGATCGGGCCTTCGGGGCCGACCTGGTAGCGGGCCTGGACCTCCGGTTCGTCCCGCAGCAGCCAGCCGGGCAAGAAGTAGAACGCGGCCACCAGCGCCGCCCCGCGGACCCATGACAGCCCGGGGACGAGGCCCATGAGGCCGTATGCGGCGTACAGGCCGCAGGTCGCTAGCACCGCGGTGCGGGCGCGCCGGCTGGCCTCGGGGGACGTCACGGCGCGCGAGCTTACCTTACCGGCCTCAGCGCAGGCTGGTCGCCAGCTTCGTCAGGCGGCGGCGCAGCGTCTCGAGGTTTTCGACCAGCATGTCCACGTGGTCGAGCACGCGGGTGTCGCTGGCCAGCGCGTGGACATCCTCACGCTTGATCCGCGGGCTCTCGAGCATCCGCAAGATCTCGACCAGGTAGGCCTCCACGTGGCCGAGCGCCATCCCCGTCTCGCGGAGGTCGTCGTCGATGAACAGCACCAGGTTCTCGACGCCACGCACGCCGCGGAGGGCCTCGCTCTCCGGGTAGTCGCGCGAGGCGCGGTCCATCATGCGGTCGCGGGCGCGGGTGCGGTTGCCGCTGCGGCGGCGTTCCCGACCGTCGAGCTCGCGTGCCTCAGCAATTTCTGGACCAGCCAGGGGCAGGGGGGGAGCCAGCGACTCGGACATGGCGGTGGCATGGCAGGCATCGCGGCGCCCGGCAAGTTTTCGGCTAAATCCTCGTGCGTGGTCCTCCACGGCCGATCCGACGCCAGCCACGCCTGCCCATCGGAGCAGATGTTCACGTCTTGGCCGGTCTGCCCGGCCCTGCGTGAAGATCCTAACGAGCGCGCGCAGGGCCTGGCCGGAGGAGTTGTCCTAATCTGTGCCGCTCGAAGCGGCCGGTAGGGCGCAGCGGGCGGTCAACGCCTCTGCGCTCGAACTTCACGGGCCCGGGTGGCCTTCACAGCAGAATCAGCGGAAGCGGAAACCAGGCGCGCGCGGCCAGAACCTCTGTGATGATCCCCGATGAGAAACTGCAGGAGCTGCGGGATCGGATCGACATCGTCGATTTGATCGGGCGCTACGTCGGGCTCAAGCGGGCGGGCAAGAACTTCACCGCGTGCTGTCCCTTCCACCAGGAGCGGACGCCGAGCTTCTTCGTCAACCCGGAGCGGCGCAGCTTCAAGTGCTTCGGCTGCGGGGTGTGGGGCGACGGCCTCGACTTCGTGATGCGCATGGACGGGCTCGGCTTCCTCGAGGCCGCGCGTCACCTCGCCGGCGTGTTCGGCGTCACCTTGCCCGAAGGACTGGTCGACCGGAAGTCGAGCGAGCAGCAGCGCGAGCTCGAGAAGGCCCGCGAGATCACCCAGGTCGCCGCCGACCTCTACCGCGAGATCCTCGAGAGCCGGCCCGAGGGCAAGCTCGGGCGCTTGTATCAGCAACAGCGCGCGATCAGCCCCGAGCTGGCCGAGACCTTCATGCTCGGCTACGCCCCGGCGCCGGCCGAGTCGGGCAGCTGGGACCGCCTGGTGCGCCACCTGCAATCGAAGGGCTGCGACCTCGCGCTGGCGGAGAAGCTCGGCCTGGTGGTGCGCAGCGACAAGGGCTCGCTGTACGACCGGTTCCGCGGGCGGCTGATGTTCCCGGTGCTGCAGTCGAACCGCAAGCCGATCGCCTTCTCCGGCCGGATCTTGCCCGAGTACGCCAGGGACGCCGACGGCCGCGAGGCGCCCAAGTACATGAACAGCCCGGAGTCGCTGCTCTACACGAAGAGCAAGACGCTGTTCGGGTTGCACGTCGCCGGCCAGGCGATGAGCCGGGCGCGGCGGGCGATCCTCGTCGAGGGCAACGTCGACGTCGTCAGCATGCATCAGCGCGGCTACGCCGAGACCGTGGCGCCGCTGGGCACGGCGCTCACGGCTCAGCAGGCGGCGATCCTCAAGCGCTTCACCGACACGGTGGTGCTGTGCTTCGACGGCGACAACGCCGGTCGCAAGGCGATCCGCGCCGCCATCCCGATCCTCCTCGACGAGGGCCTCGACGCCCGGGTCGTCGCGCTCGACCCCGGCGCCGACCCTGACAGCACCGACCCCAAGCGGCTGGCGGCCCTGCTCGAAGAGCCAGGTTCGGCGCTCGAGTGGTTGGTCAAGCAATGGGTGGCCCAGGGCGCGCTCGACTCGATCGACGCGCAGGAGCGCGCGGTCGCCGCGCTGCAGCCTTTGCTCGGCAAGGTCAAGAGCGACGCCGCCCGGGAGCGCTATGCCGAGCGCGCCGCAAAGTTGCTCAGGCTGCCGGTGGGGCGCATATCGTCGCGCCAGAGTCCTCATGGGCCTCCGGGCCCTCAAGGAAACCGTGCCGCGCCCAGCCCGCCGACCCGCCACGCCGCCTCGCCGCCCGCGCCAGCACGGCCCTTGCCCGAGCTTCCGCGCCATCAGGTTGCGCTGCTCGCCCTGCTGGTGGACAACCCACACCTGGCCGACAAGGCCGAGCAGGCGGGTGTGCAGCACTACGTGACAGATCGCAGACTCGCGCCCATCGCCGAGATGGTGGTGCGGCAGGCCCTCGTCGGCGAGAACCCGACCGAGGGCGAATTGCTCGAGCTCATCCCGCCCGAGGCCCGCCGCCAGGTCCACGACGCGGTGTTCGTCGGCACCTTCCGCGACACGCAGGACGACCCGGTGATGCTGTTGAAGGACTGCATCCTCGATTGCCGACGCGAGCAGCTCAAGGCCGAGTCGCGGCGGCTCGACGTCCAGCTGCGCGAGGCGAAGGAGCGGGGCGATCTCGACCGCGCCCGCGAGCTGTCGCTGAAGAAGATCGAGCACAACCGCAAGCTCGCCAACCTCGACGAGCACGCCCTGATTCCTCCGTCGCAACCACCATCGGGCCTGCGGGCCTGATCGTCCGTAGTCCTCCGGGGCGCGGAGCTTCCTTCTCGCCTTTGTCGCATACGCAGTCACTCCGAGGCCAGAGCACCCTATGACCCCCAGCAAGACGCGCACCGTGGACCGTGAGAAGCTCAAGAAGCAACTCATCGCCTTCGGCAAGAAGAAGGGCCACGTCACCTACGACGAGCTCCACGAACTCCTGCCGCCCGACCTGATCGACCCCGAGGAGCTGAGCGAGTGGGAGCGGACGCTGCAGGACGAGGGCGTCCAGGTGATCCCGCGCGAAGACGCCGCCAAGGAGGCGGCCAAGCCCAAGCTGGCGACCCGCAAGGTCATGCCGAAGCGCGACGAGGACCCGGAGGACGAGCCCTCGCGCACCAACGACCCGGTCCGCATGTACCTGCGCAAGATGGGCAGCGTCTCGCTGCTCACCCGCGAGGGCGAGGTCGAGATCGCCAAGCGCATCGAGCAAGGCGAGATGCGGGTCCTCGAGATCGCGCTCGCCTCGCCGGTCTCGGTCCCCTACATCCTCGAGATGTTCGACCGCATCAAGCGCGGCCAGATTCGGGCCAAGGACGTGCTCAACATCTCCAACCCGGCCGAGGCCGGCCCCGGCGCGCTGCCGATGAGCAACGACCCGACCGCCCTCAATCAAGAGGCGGCGATGGAGAACCTCGGCAAGCAGGTCGAGCGCATCCGCCGGCACCAGAAAGAGCTCGACCGCATCAAGCTCATCCTCGCCGTCGACACCAAGAAGGGCGTCGTCGTCGCCGTCAACGAGCCGCCCACCCCGCCGCTCGACGACAAGGCCCGCGAGGCCCACGCCAAGGCCGGCGAGGAGCACAAGCGCCAGATCCTCGAGGCCATCCAGGACATGAAGCTCGGCCGCCGCCCGATCGACGGCATCGTCGGCGAGCTCACCCTCCTCGTCGAGCGCGTCGCCCGGGCCGAGAAGGACCTCATCCAGTGTGAGCGCCGGGCCGGCATGGACCTCAAGGAGCTGCGCAAGCTCTTCAAGGACGTCCGCCTGTCCGAAGAGGAAGAGTTCAAGCTGTGCCGCCGCCTCGGCCTCCACCCCTCGGAGCTGCACGAGATCGAGGCGCGCATGAAGCTGGCGATCAAGCGCATCCGCGCGGTCGAGCAAGAGACCAACATGCGCGCGCCCCAGCTGCGCGAGCTCCACGAGCAGCTGATGACCGCCCGCCGCCAGGCCGAGAAGGCCAAGGCCGAGCTGGTCGAGGCCAACCTCCGCCTCGTGGTGTCGATCGCCAAGAAGTACACCAACCGCGGCCTGCAGTTCCTGGACCTGATCCAGGAGGGCAACATCGGCCTGATGAAGGCCGTCGACAAGTTCGAGTACAAGCGCGGCTACAAGTTCAGCACCTACGCGACGTGGTGGATCCGGCAGGCCATCACCCGCGCGATCGCCGATCAGGCGCGGACGATCCGCATCCCGGTCCACATGATCGAGACGATCAACAAGCTCATCCGCACCAGCCGGTCTCTCGTCCAGGAATTGGGCCGCGAGCCCACGCCGGAAGAGATCGCCGAGAAGATGGAGCTGCCGCTCGACAAGGTCCGCAAGGTCCTCAAGATCGCCAAGGAGCCCATCTCGCTCGAGACCCCGATCGGCGAGGAAGAGGACTCGCATCTGGGCGACTTCATCGAGGACAAGAACATGATCTCGCCCACCGACGCGGTCATCAACATGAACCTCGCCGACCAGACCCGCCGCGTCCTCGCCACCCTCACCCCGCGCGAGGAGAAGGTCCTCCGCATGCGCTTCGGCATCGGCGAGTCGTCCGACCACACCCTCGAGGAGGTCGGTCAGGACTTCTCCGTCACCCGCGAGCGCATCCGCCAGATCGAGGCCAAGGCGCTCCGCAAGCTGCGCCACCCGTCCCGCAGCAAGCGCCTCAAGGCCTTCGTCGAGAACTGACGCTCGCGCCAGAGCTGAAAGCGCCCCGCACGCGACGCGTGTCGGGGCGCTCGGCTTTTCTACGCTACGTGTTTTTACGTCGGGACGGGAAGCGCGCAGCGCCCGCCGCGGTCACTTGTTGCTCAGCTGAGCCTCGTTGAAGATATTGCAGTTGCCCATGCCGCACGACGACTTGTAGGTCGCCTGCTTGTCGCAGCCGCGGACGCCCCAGGTCGTGTTCTTGACGCCCATCATCTCGTGGTCGTCGCTGATCTTCTGCGCCGTCAGGTTGGCGCGATCGCACTGCAGGTCGAACGCCGCCTGGTTGAGGATCTTCTCGCGCGCGCTGTCGTCCTTGGACGACTTCGAGGCGCAAGCAGCCGCCGTGAAAAACATACCTACCGCAATGACTCGATACAGACGATGCATGATTGCTCCGCGCACCTTGTACACCGATGCGCGCTGGCGAACCATGGGGCACCCTGCCACGCCGGACCGCGAGCGGCATTTGCGCGAGCGGCGAGGTAGACAGCTCGTCGTCGGCGGGGTCGTACCTCCTCCGCCCCGGGGGTGTGCGGGGCCCGACCGCGCGGCCCGCTCCTCGCCCCCTCGCGCCCGACCTGCGCTATGGTGAAGCTCGAGTGTCGCTCGTCCTCCTCGCCTTCATGTTCGTCTACGGCGCCGTGCGGTCGGCCTTGTGGGCGCGAGGGCAGTGGCGGTTCCATCGCATGCGCGGCGACCTGCCGCGCGTCGAGGCCCGACGCCCGGCCCCGGCGCACCTCGGCGACGCGCTCGAGCAGCTGCTCGGGCACGGCCACGCCGGCCGCGTGCGCCTCGTGGCCAGCGCGCGGCAGGTCGCGACGGTGCTCATCGTCGACCCGGACGTCGCCTTCGGATGCGTTCGGGACTTCCGATTCCGGCTCGCGCTGGCCGACGCCTGGTCGGCCGCGAGCGCGTGGCTGCAGGCCTACGACGCCCTGCCCGAGCCCGAGCAGCGGCGGCTCGAGGCCTACGGCTACACCGCGCGGGAGTTCGGCGAGCGACGCGCGGAGCTCGGCCGCGCGGTGCGACGATGCGTCCGCGCGCCCGCGCTCGAGCCGTTCGCGGTGCCCGACGTCGAGGCGGTGCAGCGGCTCCTCCTGGCCCTGATCGGCGACATCGAGGGCTGCGAGCGGGCCCTGCTGGCGAGCGCGCCGGAGCACCCCTACCGCGCGGTCGGCTGAGCTCGTCGTCTGCCGCCCCCGCTCCGGCTCGCCGGCTCGCCGCGGCGAAACCGGGTTAGGCTACGGGGCCGTGTTCGACCCCGCCTCACTCGCCACACCCGAGGTCTGGATCAGCCTGCTCACGCTCTCGGCCCTCGAGATCGTGCTCGGGCTCGACAACATCATCTTCATCTCGATCCTGGTCGGGAAGCTGCCCGAGGCCAGCCGCGATCGCGCCCGCCGGATCGGCCTCATGGGCGCCTTCGTCACCCGCCTGGGCCTGCTGGCGACGCTCAGCTGGATCATGCACCTCGACCAGCCGTTCTTCGAGCTGCTCGGCCACCCCTTCACCGGCAAGGAGGTCGTGCTGCTGCTCGGCGGTCTGTTCCTGATCTACAAGTCCACCAAGGAGCTGCACGACAAGATCGAGGGCGACTCCGAGAGCCACGTCGCGGCCAGGGGCGCGGTCACCGTCGGCGGCGTGATCTTCCAGATCCTCCTGCTCGACCTGGTGTTCTCGATCGACTCCGTCATCACCGCCGTCGGCATGGCCCAGGACCTGTGGATCATGGTCGCGGCCAACGTGCTGGCCCTCGGGGTCATGCTCCTGGCGAGCAAGTCGATCGCCGTGTTCGTCGACCGCCACCCGACCATCAAGGTGCTGGCCCTCAGCTTCCTGCTGACGATCGGCCTGCTGCTGACCGCCGAGGCGTTCGAGATCCACGTGCCCAAGGGCTACATCTACTTCGCGATGGCCTACTCGGTGGCGATCGAGATGGTCAACATCAAGATCGGCCGCAAGGGCAAGATCAAACACGCGCCCGAGACCGACCCGCAGGCGGCTCACCCGTTCTGAGGCGACGACGGGCGCCCGGAGGAGCCGCCGTCGCGCGGCCCCTTCCGCGGCGCGCCGGCCATCGAACGGCTCGAGTCGAGCGGTTCGCGGCTGCCCGCGCGTCCGCTCCGGTCGGCCGCGGGCGCGGCGAAGGCCGCGAGCGCCTGCGCCAGCTCTCGCACCGAGGAGAAGCGCTTGTCGCGGTCCTTCTTGAGGCAGCGCTGCTCGAGCTCCGCCGGGGATGAGAGGATTGCGCAGACTCGGGCGCTTGGGCCGCGAGACGACCACGTTCTCGCAGAACGACTCGACGCTCACCCCCTCGGAGCACGCCCGTCGTCTACTTCGCCCCCGCTTTTTGCGCGGACGCTGTCTTCGATTTCTTCACGACCGTCCTCTTCGTCGCCGCCCTGCCCGCTTTCTTCGCGCCGGACTCGCGCACGCCGGACATCGTCGCGCCCGCAGCCTTCGTCGCCGTCTTCTTGCCCGCCTTCTTTGTCGCCGCCTTCTTCACGCCGGCCTTCTCGCCCGCGAGCTTGCTCACCCCGGACTTCGTCACACCGGCCGCCGCCTTCCCGGCCTTCTTCGTCGCCGCCTTCTTCGCCTTCTTCGCACCGGCCTTCTTCGTCGCCGCCTTCCCCGCCTTCTTCGCACCGGCCTTCTTGCCCCCAGGCTTGCTCACCCTGGACTTCGTCGCACCGGCCTCCGCCTTCGACTTCTTCGCCGCCGCCTTCCCCGCCTTCTTCACCCCGGCCGTCTTCCCCGTCCGCTTCGCGCTCGCCTTCCGTTCCGGCCCCTTCGCATCACCTGTCTCTTCAGCCATCTCCGCGCTCGCGCTCTCGTGTTCGCCGAGCCCGTGGACCAGCCGCACCGTCGCCCCGAATTCGGCCGCGCGTTCGGTCATGCGCATCGCGCAGAGCATCAGGTTCCACTCGCCGCAGTCTTGCCAGGGGTAGCAATCGCCGGCGCCGCCGCGGACCACGTGCATCCCGGAGCCGAGCCAGGGCGCCCCGTCGTCCGGGGCGCCGCGGTAGTGCTCGTGCCAGTGGTCGGCGCACAGCTCCGGGTAGAGGCCGTAGCCGTGGAGACCGAACGCGTTGTGCGTCGCGCCCTCGTCGTCGGCCAGCATCGCCTCGATCGTCGCGTCGTCGGGCAGCTCGTCGCCCCACGGCAGCAGGCGGCGGCGCAGTCCGCCGCGCGCCGCGTACTCGAGCTCGGCCTCCGCCGGCAGTCGCAGCCCCGTGCCGAGCAGCACCGCCGTGATCTGCTCCGGAGTCAGGTGCGCCGGCGCCTTCGGCACGTTGCCGTACAGTGGGTCGCGCAGGTTCGGCAACCACCGCAGCGCCCGGCCGATGCTCAGCACGCGCTGGGCGATCAAGAACGGCGGCACCACCACGCGGTGCAGCGGACGCATTTGCCCGATCTCGCTGAGCAGCAGATCGAACTCCTGGTCGAAGTCTTCGGCGGCCGCCTCGGCCCGGTCGCGGGCGGCGCGGATCGCCTCCTCCTCCTCGGGCGACAGACCCATGTCGAAGCCGCCGCCCGGCACCAAACTCATCTCGCCGACCGTCGCGTGGACGAACACCGCCACCGGCGCGCTCGCCTGGCCGTAGCGCCGCAGGCCCTCGTAATGAAAGAACTCGGGCCCGAGCTCCGCCGCGACCAGCTGCGCCAGCTCCTCGCGGCGGTCGTCGGTGGCGCTTACCCAGAGGGTGTGGTCGAACAGCTCGGGGGCCGCGGCGACGTGCAGCATCTGCCCGTTTTACCCCGACCGCGGCGCGCGTTGCATCCAGCGTCGCTGCGCGATCTGCTGCGCACGCTCGTGCGGCCGCGAGCGAGCACGGCCGCACGCTCGCGCCCGCGAGCACGCTCGCGCGATCGCTGCGCGCGCTCGCGAGGTCGCGTCGTCTCGCGACCTGCATGCATCCTCCGTGCGGCGCGACCATCGCGAGCGCGAGCCGCTCACCCCCGCGTCAATCGCTGCGCTCGCTCCCCGCTCGCCCCGCGATCGTCGCCGCGCCAGCCTCCTCCGGGCGCACCGCCTCGGCCCCGCTCGCGCCCTGTCGGTCGCAGCGCTCGCTTTCCTCGCTCGCCTCGCGATCTGTCGCCGCGAGCCTCCTCCGAGCGCACCGCCCCGGTCACGGGCGCTCGCCTTCCTCGGTCGCAGCGCTCGCTTCCCTGTTCGCGCTGCGCCCGTCGCGTCACGAGCCTCCTCCGAGCCCACCGCATCGATCACGGGTCTCCCCGCCGCGAGTCCTCCTCGCGAGCGCATCGCCTCGGTCTCCAGCCCTCGGGGCGCGCCGCGTCCGCGTCTTCGCCGACGTCCGGGTCGGCCGGGCGCCCCGCAATTTCGGGCTTGAGACCCCGTTTTCGCGCCGATGCGCGAATTCGGCGGCGCGCGTCGGCGCCCCGGTGTACACCCTCGGGCGAGCCGCGCCCTGACACCTCCCGGGTCGCCCTCGCCCACCTCTCCGAACCTGTCCCGAGGAACATCTCATGACAATGACCTTTTGGACATGGATGTCCAGCCCGATCGGCGATATGCGGCTCGTCGCCGGCGGGGGAGTGTTGCGCCGCGTCCACTTGACCGAGCGGCGCGACGAGCCGGCCCCTGCCGCCTACGGCGTCGAGCGAGACGACGACCCCGTGCTGCAGCAGGCCCGGCGCGAGCTCGACGAATACTTCGCCGGCGCTCGGCGACGCTTCGAGGTCCCGCTGGGCGCCGAGGGCAGCGAGTTTCAGCGGGCCGTGTGGGCCGCGCTGATGGCCGTCGAGTTCGGCGCGATCTGCAGCTACGCCGACATCGCCCGGGCCATGGGGCGGCCCACTGCCACGCGGGCCGTCGGCGGCGCCAACAACAAGAACCCGATCCCGATCATCGTCCCCTGTCACCGCGTCGTCGGCAGCGATCGCAGCCTCGTCGGCTACGGGGGCGGCCTCGAGCGCAAGCGGTGGCTCCTGGCGCACGAGGCCCGGCTGGTGGGCGCCGTGTTCCCCGGCTACGATCCGCCGCGATGTTGAAGCGGAGCTCGCTCGCGCTCGCCCTCCTCGCCGTCGCCTGCGCCACCAACCCCGACGGCGGCCGGCTGCACGAGGTGCCCAAGGGCCTCGTCCACGTCGTCTTCGCCGGCATCGACAGCGCCCCCCACGAGTCGCTCTCCTGGCGCGAGGCGCTGCGCCTGCAGGAGCGGGCGCGCGAGGAGCTGCAGCGGACCGCGCGCGAGGAGGGCCACGTCGCGTGGTTCTTCCACGCCTTCGACGACGACGACCTGGTCTTCATCCTCGCCCGCTGGCACCCCGGTCACATCGGCGGCACCTACGAAGTGACCGCGCGCTACACCGTCCCGCGCACGCGGCGAGGCGAGCGGATGCTCGGCGTCGCCGACGAGATCGCCGAGTACGAGAAGGGCGTCGGCAAGATCCACGCCGGCATGTCGCTCGCCGAGGTCGAGGCCGTGCGCGGCAAGCCCGACCAGCTCGTCGAGCTCGGCCCCTTCGGCGCCTTCGACATCATCTACCCCGACCTCTGCGTCCGCTTCCTCGAGGGTCGCGCCGCGCACTTGTGGTCGCCCGAGCGCTGCCGGCCGTAGCGCCGCGGCCACGCGTCCGCGGCGCTCGCTCGCGCCGAGCCGGGCGCCTCAGCAGGCCGGGCACGCGCACCCCAGGTCGACGTCGCCCGCCCCCGCGCCGCAGAGCCCGAACGGCTCCACGCAGGCCTCGCCGGCGCACTCGCAGTTGACCTTGCCGCCGCACTCGGTGGGCAGCGGCAGGCACGTGTGATCGTTGATGAACGCCTGGAACTCGACGCACATCTGCGTATCGGGGCACAGCTTGCAGTCGGGCACCTTGTCGCACGAGATCACCGGCACGCAGGCGCCGCTCCAGCACGCGCCCTCGATGCCCGGCAGCGTGCCGGGCGGACAGTCGGGCGGCAGCGAGTCGCAGGCGACCTCGCTGCTGCAGTCGACCTTCTCGGTGGTGCACTGGCCGAGCACGCACCGGGCCTCGTCGATGCCGATCTGCTGGCACTGCGTCTCCTCGCACTCGGCCTTGCAGATCGGGTCGTTCTGATCGTTGGGGATGCCGTAGCACGAGCAGCAGTCGTCGTGCAGCTTGCAGTCGGCGTCGACCTCGCACGGCCCCCCGCCCATGCCGCCGGTCGTCCCCTCGGTGCCGGTCCCGCTGGTGGTGGAGGTGTCGCCCGGGTCGGTCGTCTCACTGGTGGTCGCGACCGTCGTCTCGCCGGTCGTGCTCATCGCCTCGGTGGTGGTCGGCGCCGCCGTGCTGGTCTCGACCGTGGTGGTCGGCTCGCCGGTCGTCGCCGAGAGCGCGGTCGTGGAGGCGTCCGTCGTCCCGGTGCCGCCCGTCGGGTCGAGGCTGGTGTCCGGCGAGTCGGTGGCGCTCGACCCCGGCGTCGACTGCCCGGCGGTCTCGCCGGTGCCGTCGGTGTTCGACGCGGTCGCGGTGGTGTTGCCGAGGGTCTCGCTGCTCTGCGGCGCGGCCGTCGAACAGGCGAGGCCGAGGCTGGACATCCACAAGAGAGATCTAAGTCGCATGAGCGAAGGATGGCAAAGGGCCCGCGGAGGCGCCAGGGGCCGCGCCGAACCGCTCGCGGGGCGCCGCGTGTGCGTCCGCGCCCCGGCCGCGGGGCCCCGCGCCCCCCAGGGTGCGCTATCGTGCCCGGGTCATGCAAAACGACAGCTTCCTCCGCGCCTGCCGCGGCGAACGCCCCGAGCGGACACCGATCTGGCTCATGAGACAGGCCGGGCGCTACCTCCCCGAGTACCGCGCGGTCCGGGCCAGGGTCAGCTTCGAGGAGCTGTGCCGGACCCCCGACCTGTGCGCCGAGGTCACGCTGCAGCCGATCGACCGCCTCGGCGTCGACGCCGCGATCCTGTTCTCCGACATCCTCGTCGTGTTCGACGCCCTCGGCGTCGACGTCCGCTTCGAGCCCTCGCCGGTGATCGCCGCCCCCGTGCGCACCCGCGCCGACGTCGACCGTCTGCAGTGGATGGACCCGCGCGAGGCCTGCCACTACGTCTACGCCGCCGTGCGCGCCTGCAAGGCCGCCCTCGCCGACCGCGTGCCGCTGATCGGCTTCTGCGGCGCCCCCTTCACCACCCTCAGCTACCTCGTCGAGGGCAAGACCAGCCGCGAGTTCGAACATGTCAAGGCGCTCATGTTCTGCGAGCCAGGTCTCTTCGGACAGCTGATGGAGCGGCTGACCGACCTGCTGATCGACTACCTGCGCGGCCAGGTCGAGGCCGGGGCCGACGCGCTGCAGGTGTTCGACAGCTGGGCCGGGGCGCTCGCGCCCGACGACTACCGCGAGCACGTCCAGCCGCACACCGCCCGGCTGTGCGCCGCCGTGCGCGAGTTCGGCGTGCCGCTGATCATGTTCACCCGCGGCAACGCCAACCTGCTCGCGTACTCGGCCGAGATGCCGGCCGACGTCATCGGCGTCGACTGGTCGATCGACATGGCGCGGGCGATCGACGTCGTCGGCCCCGAGCGGGTCGTGCAGGGCAACCTCGACCCGTTCGCGCTGCTCGGCCCGCCGGCGCTGGTCGAGCGCAAGGCGCGGGGGGTGGTCGCCGCCGGCCGGCGCGCCCGGGCCCACATCTTCAACCTCGGCCATGGGATCTCCCGCCACACCGACCCGGCCATCGCCCGCCTCCTGGTCGACACGGTCCACGACGCATGAGCCTCTCGTCACGCGTGCTCCTGCCCGCCGCGCTCGCGGCGCTGACCGCCGCGTGTACGCGCCCGCAGACCGCCCCGCCGCCCGAACCCCCGCCGCCCGACGCCCCCGTCCAGCCCGCGCAGCCGATCCGCCACGCCGCCGGCGAGGTCCTCGACCTCACCGTGCCCCTGCTCGCCGGCCCCGGCTTGCCGCTGCCGAGCCTGCGCGGCCGCGTCGTCGTCCTCGAGCTCACCAGCGCCGCGCTGCCCTCGTGGCCGGCGAGCTTCGCCCGCTACAACGACCTCTTGCGCGAGTACGGCGCCGCTCGCCTCGCCGTCGTCGTCGTCGCCCTCGACGGCGACCGCAGCAGCCTCAGCCCCGAGCCCGACCTCCGCCTCCACGGCTTCGAGCTCGGCTGGGATCCGCAGGGCGCCCTCGCGGCTCGCTTGCAGCTCGGCGCGCTGCCGACGACGCTGGTGCTCGGCCGCGACGGACGGATCGTCCACGTCGAGGGCGGCCCCGCGCCGGAGTCCTCGCGCGCGCTCGCCGACGCCGTGCGCGCCGCTCTGGGCCCCTGAGGTCTCAAGACCTCACTCCGAGTCGTGTATCCCCTCTCATGACTTGAACCGCGGCCCAGCGGCGCGGCATCCTCGGTCGTCCGCGTATGCCCGAAGCGCTGCTCGAGCTGCTCGAAGTCCCCCCGATCCGCGCGGCCGCCGTCCTCCTCGGCTCCTTCGTCGCCGCCTTCCTCGTCGAGCTGTTCTTCCGCGGCGTCGTGCTGATCCTGGTGCGGAAGACCAAGACCGACCTCGACGACCAGATCGTCGCCATCTTGCGGCGCCCGGTCTTCATCACCGTGCTGCTGGTCGGGCTGCGCTGGGCGACCAGCATCGTCGACACCGCCGCCCGCTTCAGGCACATCAGCGACCCGCTGCTCGAGACCGTGGCCGTGATCGTGTGGACGCGGGCGGCCTTCCGGATCGCCACGCTCGTGCTGCGCCACTTCAGCCAGCGCGCCGGCGACGGCGCGTTCCTCCAGCCGCGCACGCTGCCGCTGTTCGACATGTTCGCCAAGCTGATCCTGTTCGGCGGCGCCACCTACTTCGCCCTGCTCGCGTGGAAGGTCGACGTCACCGGCTGGCTCGCCTCGGCCGGCATCGTCGGCATCGCCGTCGGCTTCGCCGCCAAGGACTCGCTGGCCAACCTGTTCGCCGGCATCTTCATCCTCGCCGACGCGCCCTACAAGATCGGCGACATGATCAAGTTCGACGACGGCTCCCGCGGCCGCGTCACCGACATCGGCCTGCGCTCGACCCGGATCCTCACCCGCGACAACATCGAGATCACCGTCCCCAACTCGATCATCGGCAACTCCAAGGTCGTCAACGAGAGCGCCGGCCCGGCCGAGAAGGAGCGCGTGGCGATCAAGGTCTCGGTCGCCTACGGCTCCGACATCGACCTCGTGCGCGCCGTGCTCCTCGACTGTCCCAAGGGACAGCCGCACATCTGCCCCGAGCCGGCCCCCACGGTCGTGTTTACCAGCTTCGGCGCCTCGGGCCTCGAGTTCTCGCTGATGGTGTGGATCGTCCAGCCGGGCCTCCTGGAGGACGTGCTCGACAACCTCAACTGCCGCGTGTACAAGGCCCTGACCGCCGCCGGCATCGAGATCCCGTACTCGAAGCACGACGTCTACATCAAGGGCCTGCCGGAGCCCACCGCCCTGCCCGCCGCCCCCGAGCCGCGCCCCTCGCTGACCCTCGGCGCCCCGCGCCCGCTGCTCGCCCCGCCCGCCCCCTGAGCGCCGCCGCGAAACGGACACCGCTGTCCGGTTGCTCGCCTCACCGCGTCGTCTGCTCGCGCCGTCGCCCTCCGCATCCGCGGCGGACCTCGGCCGTACGCCCCGCAGCTCGCCGCGCGACCGGCCTCGACCCGGCGCCTGCGATCGCGGCCGCCACGCAGCGCCCGCGTGGAGCTCGGCGAACCGGGCCGGCAGCACGCTCCACGGCGCCATGAAGGCCCCGCGCGCGGGCTGACGCGCCCGCCCCGCTCGTGTATCCTCGCGCGCACGAGCGCGCATGACACACACGACCACGGACACCTGGCAGGGCGGCCTCACCGCGGACCTCTCGAAGATCCTCCTGACCGAGAAGCAGATCCACGAGCGCGTCGCGCAGCTCGGGCGCACGCTGGCGAGCGAGTACGCCGACAAGGACCCGCTGATGGTCGGCATCTTGAGCGGCAGCCTGTTGTTCATGGCCGACCTCGTGCGGCACATGAACATCCCGCTGTCGATCGACTTCATGGCCGTCTCGTCGTACGGCGACCGCACCACCTCCTCGGGTGAGGTGCGGATCTTGAAGGACCTCGGCAGCGCCGCCACCGGCCGCCACATCGTCCTGGTCGAGGACATCGTCGACAGCGGCCTGACCCTCGATTACCTGTGCGACATCTTGCGGACGCGCCACCCGGCCTCGCTCGAGATCTGCGCCCTGCTCGACAAGCACGAGGCGCGCAAGCGGCCGCTGCAGGTCCGCCACGTCGGCTTCCCCTGCCCCAACGAGTTCGTGGTCGGCTACGGCCTCGACTACCGCGGCCACTACCGCAACCTCCCGTACATCGGCGTGCTCAAGCCGGCGATCTACACCACCTGACCGAAAGACCAGCATGACCGCCGGAGCGACCCTCACGCTCGCGCAGATCCAGCAGCTGCCGAAGACCGACCTGCACGTCCACCTCGACGGCTCGATGCGGCTCGGCACGATCCTCGAGCTCGCGCGCGAGCGCGGCGTCGCGCTGCCCGCCGACACCCCGGAGGGGCTCGGCGCCGCCATGCACCTCGGGCAGAACGCCGGCAGCCTGGTCGCCTACCTCAAGGCCTTCGACGTCACCCTGCAGGTGCTGCAGGACGAGGAGGCCCTCTACCGCGCCGCCTTCGAGCTCGCCGCCGACGCCGCCGCCGAGAACGTGCGCTACATGGAGGTCCGCTACTCGCCGATGCTGCACACCCGGCGCAGGCTCGGCCTCACCCGCGTGGTCGAGACCGTGCTGCGCGGCCTGCACGACGCCCAGCAGGCCTACAACATCGAGAGCAACCTGATCCTGTGCGGGATCCGCAACATCTCGCCCGAGTCCTCGCTGCGGATGGCCGAGCTCGTGGTCGCTTACAAGAACCGCGGCGTGGTCGGCTTCGACCTCGCCGGCGCCGAGTACGACTACCCGCCCAAGGACCACCACGAGGCCTTCAACCTCGTGCGCCAGAACAACATCAACGTCACGATCCACGCCGGCGAGGCCTACGGCCCGGCCTCGATCGCGCAGGCGCTGCACGTGTGCGGCGCCCACCGGATCGGCCACGGCTGCCGCCTGCGCGAGGACGGCGACCTGCTCCGCTACGTGGTCGACCACCGGATCCCGCTCGAGTGCTGCCCGTCGTCGAACGTGCAGACCGGCGCCGTCAACAGCATCGCCGAGCACCCGCTGCGCCTCTACTTCGACCTCGGCGCGCGCATCACCGTCAACACCGACAACCGCCTGATCACCGGCACCACCGTGTCGCGCGAGCTCCACCTGCTCCACACCGAGCTCGACTTCGACTTCGCCGCCCTGCGCCAGGTGATCCTCAACGGCTTCAAGAGCGCGTTCCTGCCCTACCACGAGAAGCGCCGGTTCATGCGCGCGACCGTGGCCGAGCTCGACGAGTTCGCCGCGAACAACTTGAGCGGCGCGAAGTGACCGGCGCCATCGACCTGTCCCCGGGGACAGGTCGGCTGCCGAGCCGCACCGGGGCGTGAGAGCATGTGGGCTGATCCGCCCCGCGCTCTGCGTCGCCCGGGTCATCCGGCCCCGAAGAGCGCCGCTCCGCGCCCGACGGCGCCGAGCCCGGCAGCGGCCGGCGGGCCGAGGCGGTTGCGTTCGGGGGCGGGAGAGTCCTGGCCAGGCGGCGCCGATGCAGGCATCCTCGGAGGATGGGTATGCGGCGCGCATGGTTTGGCCTGGGGATCTTCTTGTTCGGCTGCCAGGACCCGATCGGCATGGACGAGACAGGGACCGGCGAGACGGACGCGACCGCCACGACGAGCGCACCCGGCCCGGGCTCGGAGTCTGCCTCGCAGACCAGCGTCACCGCTTCGGTGACCGATCCGCCGACCAGCAGCGAACCGACGACCACGGAATCGCCGGCCACCACGGTCGGCCCCTCGAGCACGACCGCCGTCGATCCCTCGACCACGAGCACCAGCACCGGCGAGGACACGAGCAGCAGCACCGGCAGGCCGGTCGGTTGCGACGAGGCCATCATCTTCGAGGGCCCGCTCGAGATCTTCGACGACACCGACCCGGCGAGCCTGCAGTGCATCGTCGAGATCACCGGCGACCTCCTGATCCAGAACACCCAGTCGCTCATCTCCTTCAAATCGCTCGAGCACCTGCAGCGGGTCGGCGGCAAGGTCCGGATCGAGAATAACGCCGAGCTCGCGTCCCTCGACGGCCTCGCGGGCCTGCAGATCGTCGAGGGCATCGACACGACCGCGTTCTTGTACATCCACGACAACCCTTCGCTCACCGACATCAGTGACCTGCAGGCGTTGCAGCACGTCAAGCTGGTGAGCATCGCGGGCTGCGACGCGCTCACCGACCTCACGGGCCTCACCGGGATCATCGAACCCGGCTGGAGCCTCACCCTCGTCGACAACGCCGACCTGAGCTCGCTCGCCAGCCTCGCCGGCATCACCGGCTTCAGCGGCTATCTGGACATCGGCTACAGCCCGAAGCTCGCCGACCTGAGCCCCCTCGCCGACATCCTCGCGCCGGACCTGGCGGGGCTGTCCATCAGCGGCCTCCCGCTGCTTACGGATTTACAGGGGCTCGAGTCGGTCGAGGCGCTCGGGCGGCTGGAGCTCCGTGACAACGCCGGTCTCGTCGACCTCTCGGGCCTGGACGGCCTGTCATCCGTGAGCGACCACGCGTGGCTGCTCGACAACGCGAAGCTCGCCACCCTGGACGGGCTCCAGGCGCTCGTGCAAGCCGGCGAGCTGCAGATCTCCGGCAATCCGCAGCTCGCCACCCTGGACGGCCTCCAGACGCTCACGCAGGTCGCGACCCTGAGGTTCGAGGGCAACCCGAAGCTGGCGAGCCTCGCCGCCCTCGCCGGCCTGACGATCATCAGCGAGCAGCTCGAGATCGGCTACTGCGATGCGCAGGGCAACGACGCCCTGATCGACCTGCACGGCCTCGAGGGCCTCACCGCGCTCGGCGGCCTGAGCCTCTATCAAAACGACGCCCTGCAGTCGATCACGGCGCTCCCCCAGGGCATCGGGCTCGAGTACCTGTGGGCGTTCAACAACCCGCTGCTGCCGACCCCCATGTTGGAGGACTACGTCGCGGAGACCATGTCCGACCCCGCCGTGTCCCTGTGCAACAACGGCGGCGCACCGGCGACCTGCTTCTGCATCATCCCCCCGTGACGATCACGCTAGCGCGAGGGCCACACGAGCACGCGGCGGGCCAGCGGAGACGCCAACAACGCCGCCACGTCGCAGCGCGCCTCGAGCTCGCCTCCGCGGTGCTGCCCCAGCCGAGGGCAGCGGCGCAGGAACGCCAGCGAGTCGGCGTCGTCGTGCCCGTCCATGTGCTCGTGGACCAGCGCCAGATAGGCCCAGGTCAGCGTCTCGTGGTAGCGGTCCTCGGCCCCGAGCGCGGCGACGAACCGGCGCAGCGCCGCGCGGAAGGCCACGGCCGCCGCCCCGAAGTCGCCGTGCGCGCGCAGGAACAGGAACGCCACGCGCACGTGTTCGCGGTGCCCGAACGCCGGCCCCGGCAGGGTCGCTGCCACGAATCCGGCCAGCAGCGCCGCGTCGTCGAGGGTCGCCTCGCTCACGCGAGCGGCATCGTACCGCGAATCACTGCACCTGCACGTACACGAAGTCGTGCCCGGGGTGGTCGGCGTCGCTGCCGGCCGCCTGGTGGCAGCCCACGCAGATGCTCATCGCCGGGCGGCGTCGCCGAGGCCGTCGGCCACGATCCCGTCCTCGTCGTGCGGCGCCGGGTGATCGGCCGGCACCTCCTCGTACCAGTACCAGCTGCCGCCGTCGGTCCCTGGTTTCACGTGGCGGTAGACCGCGTAGCCGATGACGCTCGCCCCCTCGGGTCGTACAGCTCCTTCACCGCCGCCGCGCCGATCGGGTACTCGGCGTCGCCGTGGGCCGCCAGCGCGTCGTTGCTGCAGATCCCCTGCTTCCCGTGCGGCGACGCGCCGATCGTCGCGTCGTGGGCGCTGGCCTCGCAGGCCCATTGCTTGTCGTGGCCGGCGGCCAACCATTCTCGCGTCGCCGCCTTGCCGCTGGTCGGCGGCTCCTGGGTCGCGTCTTCGGGGCTGTCGGTCGTGCTGCTGCCGTCGTCGCCGCAGCCCGCGAGCAGCGCGACCGCGGCAAGACATGGTTAAATTTCATTAAGTCCTCGCTGTCGTGATCGTCCACGGGACCTCCTGGTCGCAGCCCGCCAACGAGGCGCGGACGCGATTGTTAGGCGCATTCGACGTCGCCCTGTCGATATCCTCCGCCGACGTCGGCGCCTCGCCGGCGCTCGCGCGCTTGTCAACCTCGCGGCGGCTTGCTACCCACGAGGGCGCTCGCCTTGGCCGCCAAGTTCGCCCGCACGCAGTACTCGCCCGCGCTGTTCGACCTCGCCCAGGACATCGTCGGCGGGCTCCCGCTGCGCTTGCTCGAGCGGTGGTGGGAGAGCGAGCAGACCGAGGCCGACGCGCTGCGGCTGCTCACGGCCTGCCGTGTCACCGGCTTCAACGTCGTGTCCGACTCGGCCGGGCTCACGCGCCTCACCGCCGAGCGCGGCTTGCTGGAGATCCTCGCCATCATCGATCAGCCGAAGGCGATCGTATACGACCACGGCCTGGCGATCGGCGGCGAGAGCGTGGGGATCTGGGCGGCCGACAACACGCAGATGTTCTATCCGGCCGCGGTCCCGGCCGAGCGCCTGCTCGCCGCGTTGCTGTCCGTGCAGGACCAGGTCGCCCGCCGCTGCGCGATCAAGATCGGCCTCGCCGCCCACTTCGGCGACTTCTACAGCGCCAGCGGCGGCCTCTACGGCGACGCGTCGGACGCGATCGAAAGACTCGCCGAGGACCACGTGACCGGCGGCGAGATCGTCGTCAGCCAGGCCGTGGTCGGCCGCCTGCCGCCCGCGCACGACTTCACGCTGATCGCCGTCGGCGAGGCCGACGGGCTCGGCCCGTTGTGGCGCGTCGTCGACGGCCCGCGCCTGTCCCTCGGGACATTCAGCGGCAAGCGCTACCCGATCCCCTACTCGGACGTCTTCCACGCCGACCTCACGCGCCTCGCCGGCCGCCTCGGCGACCGCGAGCTGGCGCGCGAGATGACCGCCAGGTACACGCGGCACGAAATCGTGGTCCTGATCGAGCGTCACGCGCAGGACGCCGACAGCCGGGCCGTCGCGCTGTTCGACAACCTCTCGCTGTCGGCGAGGATGAAGGACGCGGGGCTGCGTCACCTGGGCGCCGCGCACGGGAGCGAGGTCAAGGTCAGCGGGCCGATCGGCATCTACACCTTCGACGAGCCCGCCCGCGCGCTCCAGTTCGCCCGGACCTTCCGCCGCGAGCTCGCCGACGACGGCATCGGTTGCCGGATCGGCATCGACCAGGGGCCCGTGCTGGTGTTCGACCTCGCCGGCGGCGGCAAGGACATCGCCGGCATGCCGGTCAACGTCGCCTCGAAGATGGCCCAGGACTGCGGCGCGTGGGGCAAGCTGTACCTCAGCGAACGCGTCCACGCCTGCGTCGGCGGCGGTGATTTTCGCGAGCGCTGCTTCTTCGTCTCGGGCCTCGAGCTGCGCGCCTTCGAGGACTGACGCGGCCCCGAGCGCGGGCTCGGTCGTCCGCCGGGACGCGCGTGCTATCCTCGAGCTCCGCGTGCGTTCAGCCGGCCTCGTCGCAGCTCTCCTGCTTATGGGCGGATGTCGACCCGCGCCCCGGCCGCCCTCGACGCCGACCCCGATCCGCACACCCGCCGCAAATCCGCCGAGGCGATTGCGAGGATCGACGCCGCCGGGCGAACCCGCGATCGCGGTCGGCGAACCCTCCGAATGTGCATAGTCCGCGCTCCGCGCCCCCCGCGGGGCGCCGGAGTTCCCGCCTATTCTCCGGATTTAGGCCGATCCAGCGCAGAAGTCCGATCGCGGTCCGATGGGCCGAAACGGGTCCGATCGAATCATCAGACCACGTGCTATTGAATCATGCATGCACATCACAACGCGTGTCCACCTCTACCTCCTCGCCTCTACCTTGCTGGCGTGTACCTTCGAGACCAAGTTCTACGACAGTGACACCGCGCCGACGACCGGCACCACCGGCGACTCCGCGGACCCGTCCCAGGGCACCTTCGACACCTGGCAGGGCACCACGATCGACATCACCGCCTCGGGCCCGGCGACGGTCACCACGCAGCCCGGGTGGGGCTCCGACACCGAGGGCCCCCCCGTCACCGCCACCAGCGCCGTCTCCGACACCGACAGCGTGACCACCGGCATCCTCTCCGAGACCGACAGCCACGGCGAGACCACCGGCGTCGTCTCCGACACCGAAAACGTGACGACCGCCGAGTGGCCCGGCACCACCGGCGACACGACCTCGCAGTACACCACCGACCGCCCGGAGGAGCCGGTGCCGTGCGACGGCGAGCCCGAGCCGCTCGACGTCGAGGTGCTCGCCTATCTCGAGTCGCAGATCCCGGCGAACCAGGACAGCGACGGCACCACCGGCGAGGACGACGACCCGAACCTGCTGTACGTCCGCTTCTCGAGCGAGACGTTCACCTGCGCCGACCCGCACGACCGCATCTCGTGCGGCCATGAGTGGGAGCTGTCGCTGCGGATCCCGCAGGCCTTCCAGGCGCCGGGCGTGTACTCGTTCTCGTGGGCCGGGGTGCACGCGTTCGGCCTGCAGACCGGCGCCGACCTCGGCAGCGGCGACGATTGCGACGGCGGCGGGGGCGTCGCCAAGGGCACGCTCGAGATCGTCGCCATCGACGCCGACAAGGTCGTCGGCCGCCTGTGTCACGTGACCTGGCACGGGCTCGACGACGACTTCGAGCTCGACGGCAAGTTCATCGCCCCGCGCTGCCCGCAGTGACGGCGCGGGGGCGCGGCGATCGACCTCCGGGTGCTGGTGGACCTGCGAGGCCGTACCCGGTGCCACCATTCGCCGACCCCCGGCGAATCATCGGACCCGGGCGCGCCGAGATCTCCTCGGCCCTCCGGGCGACCCGCCGACGCGAGAGCTCAAGCGTACGCGTCGTATGATCATTCCTGCTCAGGCCGCCGCGGCCTGTTCGGCGCGGCCGAGCAGCGCGTCGGCGGCCGGGCCGATCACCCCGACCAGCGCGTCGCGGCACAGCGCCACCTGCTCGTCGGGCGACACGCGCCCGTGGGCGCGCAGCTGCTCCGGGTCGGCGTCGTGCGGCCACGGGCGGGCGCCGATCGGCTCGCGCAGGGCCGCGGCGAACGCCTCGCGCACCGCCTCGCGCACCGCCGGCGAGCGGCCGAGGGCCCACTGCACGAACCGCCAGGCCAGCTGCGCGTGGCGGCCCTCGTCGACGGCGATCTGCTTGAGCACGCTGCGGACCGCGTAGTCGCCGGTCTGGAACGCCGCGACCTGGGCCAGCAGCGCGGCCAGCGTCTCGCCGACGCAGCCCTCGCGCACCGCCGCGGCGGCCAGCGCCGGCAGGTCGGTGTCGCCTAGCGCATCAGACATGTCCAAACGGCCAGGTCCCATCGGCACCCCCGCGTACGCCCCGGCCAGCGCGTAGCAGGCCCGCGCGTGGGCGATCTCGTCGGCCATCGCTCGCTGCGCGCCGTCGACCAGCGACGCCGGCGCGCCGACGGCCAGCAGCTGGAGGGCGAAGCGGGCGAACGCGGCCACCGACGCGTGCTCGTCGGCCGCGGCGGCGCCCCACAGATCGGCCAGCGCGGCGCGGGTCGGCTCGTCGAGGCCCGCGAGCGACGGCAGGACCTGGCCGCCCCAGTCGCTGCGGCGCAGGTTCGGCGCCACCCGGCCCGCGCCCTCGACCACGAACGGCCGGCCCTCGCACACCATCCCGTCGCCGTGGGCGATGAAGTAGCAGCACTGCCCCGGCGCCGCCGGCATCGGGTCCGGCCCGCACTGCACGACCAGCTCGGTGTAGCTGCAGAACGGGTCGCCGGTGGCCGCCGCGTTGGCCCAGCTCTCGCTGCACACCGCGTCGCACGCGGCGCAGTCGGCCAGGCCGTCGGGCACCGGGAAGCACACGTACTTCTGCATCATCCCCGGCGGCGGCGGCTCGCACGTGAACTCGCTGGTGTCGCCGGTGGTCTGCGGCTCGCCGGTGGTGGTCGTGGTCGACGTCGTGCTGGTGGTCGTGGTGCCGCTGGCCTCGCCGGTCGTGTCGCCGGTGGTGCTCTCCTCGCCGGTGATCGAGTTCGTCGAGGTCGTGCTCGTGCCCGGCGCGGCGGTCGTGCCGTCGCTCGTCGTCGTCGCCGTGGTCGTCGCCCCCTCCGTGGTGCCCGTCACCTCGCCCGAGTCGTCGGTCGCGCCGGTGGTGAGCCCCGACGTCGCCGCGCCGGTGGACGACGTCGAGCCGGGGTCGCTCGCCGCCGTGGTCTCGCCGCTCGTGCCACCGCAAGCCGCGACCAAACCCAGTCCGGCCATCAGCTCGACATAGAAGGCGCGGGTAACGTCAAAGTAGGAGCGCATGGGGGAAACCTAACCAAGCCGTGTCGGTCACGCCACCGGGCTCATGCGATTCACGGCACGACACGGATGTCGTGATCCACCGCCCTCGCTCGCACCTCCGACAATCACACCAGGAGCCGCGAGCGTGGACCGCGGTCGATAGCTTTGTCCACAGTCGGCGCAATTACGCGCACATGTCCCTTCGGACATCCTACCGCGCTCGGCCGCGGAGGTTCGCATGGGTAAAACGCCATCGTCTCAACCGACCTCTTCGGCCGCCGCCGGGCCTTGGCTCGCGCTCGCGGGCGCTTCGCTGGGCCGCACCGTCGCGGCCAGCGTGACCCCTGCGCCGCGCGCCGACGCCTCGCCCGCCAGCGACGCGAGCGCGTCGTCATCCTGCGGCGCCGCGAGCGATGCCCCTGCGGACGAGCCCTCGCGCTGCGGCGCCCCGAGTGATGCCGCCGGCGAGTCGTCGCACCGCGACCCCGCCGCGCCCGCATCCTCTTCGGGCTGCACCCCCGCGCTCGACGGCGTCGGCGGCTCGATCGGCCCCGCGGCCGGTGCCTCGCCGTCCGCCGCGCTCGCCGGCGCCGCGGCGACCTCGCTCGTCGCCAGCGCGAGCGAGCCCAGCGCCTCGATCGTCGGCGCCGCGAACTCGAGCCGGCGGCGCATCACCTCGATCGCCTCGGGGTTCTGGTCGACGAGCACGACGTCGCGACCGTGCCGCAGCGCCGCCTCGCCGAAGCTGCCGCTGCCGGCGAAGAAGTCGAGCAACAGGTCGCCGGGGCGCGAGTGGACGACCACGATCCGCTCGAGGATTTTGAGCGGCTTCTGCGTCGGGTAGCCGGTCTTCTCGCGCCCCTGCGGGCTGACGATCGTCTGCCACCACACGTCGGTCGGCGTCTTGCCGCGGGCGGCCTTCTCCGGCCCGACGAGCCCGGGGGCCATGTAGGGGATCCTGTCGATCGCCTCGTACTGGAACGTGTAGCGCGCGGGGTCGCGGGCGTACCACAGGATGTTGTCGTGCTTCGCCGACCAGCGGGACTTCGAGCGGCCGCCGTAGTCGTACGACCACACGATCTCGTTCATGAAGCACTCGCGGCCGAAGATCTGGTCGCAGGCGATCTTCGCGTAGTGGACCTCGCGGTAGTCGAGGTGGAGGAAGAAGCTGCCGTCGGCCGCCAGCAGCCGGTGCGCCTGCTCGAGCCGCGGCCACAAGAACTCGAGGTAGTCGTCGAAGACGTCGGCGTAGCGGCGCTCGCCGAGCTTGATCGTGCGGTAGCGCTGGCCCTTGAAGCCGGTGCGGTCGCCGTCCGCGTCGCGCACCGTCCGCAGCTGCGCGCGCCGCTGGGTCTGCCCGGTGTTGAACGGCGGGTCGATGTAGATCAGCGAGAACTCACCGGCCGGCAGGCCGGGCAGCACGTCCATGTTGTCGGCGAGCACGATCCGCGCCCGCGGTCGCGGCGGAGCCGCCTCGTCGCTCACGGACGGAAGTCCCCCTTGCCCTCGCGCAGCACCTCGACCTCGTCGCCGATCATCCGCAGCACCGTCGACGGGTCGGGCCATTGAGGGCCGACGTCGACCGTCACCGCCACCTCGCGCACGTAGCGGTTCTCGAGCTCCTCCGCGTCCTCGAGCTCGGGCGTCGTCGCCTCGCCCGGCGTGACCGAGCCGGTCAGCAGCGGCTCGCCGAGCTCGCCGATCAGCATGCGGCACACCAGGTGGTCGGGCACGCGCAGGCCGACCTCGTGGTGGCGGTTGTGCATGCTCTTCGGCACCTCGGAGGTCGCCTGCAGCACCAGCGTGTACGGCCCCGGCAGCAGGCGGCGGACCAGGCGGAAGTGCGTGTTGCCGAGCACGCCGAAGCGGCCGACCTCGGTCAGCCCCGACACGATCATCGTCAGCGGCTTGTGCGAGCGCTCGTCGAGCCCCTTGAGCTTGCGGATCGCCGCGATGCCCTTGGGGCTCGACATGGCGCAGCCGAACGCGTACCCGGTGTCGGTCGGGTACACGATCACCTGCCCCTTCTTCAGCGCCTCGACCGCGGGCTGCAGCTTGCGCGGGTTCGGGCGCTCGGCGTCGACGTGTACCCGCATGGTGGTTCGTGCAGCTCCGTGGTCGATGCGTGGAGGTCTAGCGCTTCAGCAGCGTGGTGCCGGTCGAGCGCAGGTCGGCGCAGGCCTGCTTGACGCGCGCCTGCATGCTCTTCTCGGCCGCCTTGAGGTACGAGCGCGGGTCGTAGTGCTTCTTGTTGCCGACCTCGCCGTCGATCTTGAGCACGCCGTCGTAGTTCTTGAGCATGTGGTCGGCGATGGGGCGGGTATAGGCGTACTGGGTGTCGGTGTCGATGTTCATCTTGACGACGCCGTACTCGAGGGTCTCGTGGATCTCGCTGAGCTCGCTGCCGGAGCCGCCGTGGAACACGAGGTCGAAGCGCGCGGCCTCGCCGAATTCGCGCGCGACCGCCTGCTGTCCGTCGCGAAGGATAGTCGGCTTGAGCTTGACGTTGCCCGGCTTGTACACGCCGTGCACGTTGCCGAACGTGGCGGCGAACATGTAGCGCCCGCCCTTGACCTCGCGCAGCGCCCGCGCCACCGCGACCATGTCCTCGGGGGTGGTGTAGAGCTTCGACGCCGGGGCGTGCTCGTTGTTGACCCCGTCCTCCTCGCCGCCGACCACGCCGGCCTCGACCTCGAGGATGATCTCGAGCTCGGCGCACTCCTGGAGCAGCTCACGGGCGATCTTCATGTTCTCGGCGAGCGGCAGCTCGGAGCCGTCGAACATGTGCGACGAGAACAGGTTGGGCAGCCCGGCCGCGCGCCGGCGGCGGGTCTCGGCCAGCAGCGGACGCATGAACTTGTCGATCTTGTCGGCCGGGCAGTGGTCGGTGTGGATCGCCACGTAGTGCGGGTGGCGCTCGGCGACGCGGTGGATGAACTCGGCCAGCGCGATGGCGCCGAAGGCCATGTCCTTGACGCCCTGTCCCGAAGCGAACTCGCCGCCGCCGGTGCTGACCTGCAGGATGCCGTCGCTCTTGGCCTCGCTGAACGCGGCCAGCGCGGCGTTGACGGTGCTCGACGAGGTGATGTTGATGGCCGGGTAGGCGAACTTGTTCGCCCTGGCGTTGTCGAGCATGCGGCAGTAGGTGGCGTAGTCGGCGACGGGCATGGTTCCTCCGGGCTTGGCGCGGCCAAGGGGTAACACACCTCTCGCGCGGCGGCACCGCGAAAACCGCCGCGGCCGCTCGCCCGCGCCCGTGAGCGGCCCTTCACGCCGGCTGGGCGGGCGTGCTGCCGGCCCGCCGGGCCCGCCAGGCTCGCCACGCCGGCCGCGCCACCGCGGCCGCGTAGAGCGCGAGGATGATCGACACCGGGTCGTACGGCGTGCGCAGGCGCGGGTCGCCGAAGAAGATCGCGGCGATGATCATCGCCCCGACCAGGCAGACCGCCAGCACCGCCAGCGCCGGGTCGCGCCGGACCCCGCGCAGCGCCAGGCCGATGCCGACGAGCGACGGCAGCAGCACCACCGTGTTGAAGAAGTAGCGGTAGACCTCGGCGACCACCAGCGTGCGCGCGTGGCCCTTGCTGGTCTCGGGCCACTGCCCGGCGATGAACCACTGCAGCATCATGTTGACGAAGCTGTAGCGCACCTGCTCCAAGAGACCGGTGGCCGCGTAGCACTTGGCGCGGATGTCCTTGTGGATGAACGGGTCGCCGATGTAGCCGACGAAGCGGATGCTGTCGCCCTTGAGGGCCGGACGCAGCGCCAGCGGCGACCACTCGGGGACCCAGTTCTTGAGCGTGCGGAAGCCGGGCAGGGTCACGCGGCGGCCGTTGGTCTGGTCGTCCTTGCGCTCGGCCGCGGCCCGCTCGCGCTCGGTGCGGTACGCCTGGGTGTTGATGTTGTGGCACCGCCCGGCGGTGAGGTTCATGTTGGCGTTCTCGGCGATCCCGCCCCAATAGCCGGTGTGGTAGTGGAAGCGCCACAGGCTGAAGCCGAGCGCGAGCACCAGCGGCGTGCCGACGCCGACGATGTGGTGCCACTTGATGTGCTTCAGCCGGCGCACGTTGACGAGCCACACCAGCAGCACGAACACGTAGAACACCGCCGCCTGCGGCCGCAGCATGAACGCGGCCGCCGAGGCCAGCCCTGCCGGCCAGGCGCGCCTCCCCTCCTGGAAGCACACCACCAGCCAGTACAGCGACAGCAGCTGCGCGCACAGGAACGGCGTCTCCGAGAGGAAGAAGCCGGTCGTCGACAAATTCGGGAACCACAGCAGCGCCGCGATCCCGGCCGTGCGCGCCTGCCAGCGCTCGCGCAGCACCCGGCACGCCAGCAGGTACGTCAGCGGCACCGCCGCGGCCCCGAGCAGCCCCCACAGCAGCGCCCCCGAGAGCATCGGCGGCTGGGTCCCGAACAGCCGCAGCGGCGCCGCCAGCAGCATGTGCGTCCCGTACGCCTGCCACGCCAGCGTCCGCGTCGGCGGCGGGATCCCCTTGTCCGCCAGCGCCACCGCCCGCTCGGCGTACAGCCGCATGTCGCTGTACAGGTATTCCCCCGGCGGGTGCACCCACAACACCCAGACCAGGCGCGACAGCAGCGCCAGGCCGATCAAGATCCACAACAGACGCCGTTCCGGGGGTTGGCCCACGCGCGCGAGGGTACTGGCCCACGCGCCCGACGGGAAGAGGCCCGGATCCGCGCGACAGAGGCGAGAGTTATCTCATGACATCGAGATCACGGACGCACGATAGCAGGGCGGACCCCAACTGGGCATTGCCAACTCTGGTCGTTGCCAATGCTCACTGCAAATGAGCCCATCGGCCGCAATTACATTCCGGGCTCAATGCCAGTTGCGGCGCCCCAATTTCGATTGGGCCCGGTTCTCACAATCGCGGTCGCAGTGAAATCCTTGAACGCGAGGTTGACGGGTGCTTTACCTGCAGCGCGGGCGTGCCGCTATCTCGCCCGCGTTCGAATCGTAGAAGGAGAGCCGAAATCATGCAAATCCGTATCATCAACCCATTCACGCGTCTCGACCTTCGTCCTGGCCTGCTCGCTCGCGGGCTGCGGCGACAGCGTCGAGTCGACCGACACCAGCACGCCCGGTGAGACGGGAGATGCTCCTCCGGTGTGGCCGGGCTACGTCGTGGAATGCACGCCCGACGTCTCGGGGCCCCTGCTCGTCTGCATGACCAAAACGACTGAAACTGCTCCGCGCGCGGCCACTACGTGCGTGAGTCGATCTGCGCCGACCTGTGGGGCGGCACGCCGGCGGATTACGACGGCCAGCCCCAGCTCGCCGGAGCCCCGTTCCAGGGCGTCGTCGACTGCGCCAACTTGCCGACCCCGGCCGCCGACGACCCCGACACCGAGGACGACGAGTCGGTGCCGGAGATCCGCGACGGCTGGTTCATGTCGGGCTGCGACGACTGCCGCGCGTGTGGCAACCAGCTCGGCGGCTGGCTCAACGACAACATGCCCGAGGACCGGTGGAACGAGCTGTCGTGGTGCCCGGCCAAGAACGGGCTGAACGACTACGAGGTGCTGGAGCAGTGGTGCTACGGCGAGACGGACCCGACGACCGGCGGCGGGGAGGACCCTCCGTCCGCCGGCATCTGGATCTGCAACGGCTCCCCCACGATCTGCGGGGTGATGACCGACACGTTCCCGCCGACGACCAAGGATGAGCGCTGCATGGCCCCAGGGGTGGTCCCGGATTGCGTCACGGCGGACTCGCAGGAGACCGCGGCGGCCGGGTGCTACGAACTCTGCATGGCCAAGAACCAGGGCCATCAGAACGAGGCCGACAACAGCGCCACGAAGGTCTGGAGCCCCACGTTCCCCTGCGGCGACCTCTACAACTTCACCCCGGCCGAGGCCACCGATCCGCTCACGATGTGCTCGGGCAAGGGCCCGATGTGGCTGGAGGATCCGCTGTCCTTCGCCGCGTCCGCCGAGCTGTCTATCGGCGGCGGTTCGGCCAGCACCAACGGGTTGAACGGTGTCCTCGACTTCTCCTTCGCCGCTTGCCCGCCCGGCACCCTGGTCTGCGCCGTCTCGCTCAACGACATCCGCGCCGGCTCCGCCACGGTCCAGGGCCTCTACACCACGAGGGACGCGAACGGGGCGACGACCTCGGTGCCGTTCGTCGTCTCGAACCTCGAAGTCCGGCTCCTGCAGCCGGTCCTCGGCGAGCTGAATCAGCGGACCGGAGTCGTCACCTTCCCGGACGCCGATCTGTTCGCCACCGTCTCGACGGGCGCCGTCACCCTCGACGGCCTGCCGCTGAGCGCCGGCGTCGACGGTGCGATGTTCGTGGTCGACGGCGCCCGCGGCACCTGGAATGGCCAGCAGCTCCAGTTGGACCTCGGCTGGTCGTCGCAAGGGATGTCACTCTGGCTGCGCATCACCGGCGGCTGATGGGCACCACTCGGTCCGGCGCGTAGCGAGAGCCGCGCGCCAGACCGAGGGTCGCGCCATTCGCGCACAGGCAATGGACGGGACCAGTCGACTATGCTACGCGAGATCTGGCACGTGACGCGCTACCCGGTAACATGGGTTCTGAGCCCCTTCGTCGCCGCTCTCGTCGGCTGCACGCCCGACGATGCTGCCTGCATCGAGGGCGCGCAATTGTGGCAGTCGCCTCCCCCCGGTCTCCTGTGCGTGCGCGGGGACCTGGTGGTGCAACATCGAGGGCCGGAAGAACTGGCGGTGTTGGCCCGCATCGAGTCGATTGAAGGTTCCCTGGTCGTCCACGACGACCCGGCGCTCGCGGAGCTCCCCGCCTGGCCGGCGCTGGTCAGCATCGGCGGTTCGCTCTCGATCTCGCACAACGCCGCCCTGACCGCGGTGCGTGGCTTTCCTGTCCTCGAGGACCTGTCCGGAGGGCTCTACGTGGCGGAGAACCCGGCGCTGGTCGAGCTGGAGCTGGGCGACGGCGTGACGACCATCGATTCGGTGTTCGTCACCCTGAATCCGTCGCTGGCCGAGCTCCGGGGTCTTGCGAATCTGACCGACGTCACGGGCGATTTTCGCGTCACCCACGACGCCGGCCTGCTCACCCTCGAGCTGCCCGCTCTCCGCGACGTCGGCGGCGACCTCCTGATCACCGAGAACCCCGGCCTGCGCTCCGTCGAGCTGCCGGCGCTCCGGTCGGTCGAGACGCTCTCGATCGTCGCCAACGCGTCACTCGAAAGCCTCGCCGGGTTCTCTGCCCTGGAAGAGGTGACGGCCGCGCTGATCGAGGACAATGACGCCCTCGAGCAGATCCACTGGGCCACGCCAGGGACGGCCTGGCTCATGATCGCGGCCAACGCGAGGCTTGAACGGATCGACGGCGCCGCGTCCGCGCTCGCCGTCGATGGTCGTCTGCACATCGCGCTCAACCCCGCGCTGCAGTCGGTGACGGGCTTCGCCGCCGTCGAGTCGCTCGCCGGCCTGACCATCGAGGAGAACGAGGCGCTGCCCGAGCTCGCCGCTTCCCCGCCCTGAAGCGCATCGACGAGCTGGCGATCGCCCGCAACGCCGCATTCATCGGTCCGGACGCGTGGTTTCCCGCGCTCGCCGAGGTATCGGGGAACCTGTCGTTGTACGGCAACGTATCGCTGCTGCCGGCCACGGTCGACTCGCTGCTCGCGCGAATCATCGTCGGCGGCGACATTCGGGTCGGCGACAACCTCGGCGAGGACACCGTGCTGGATCCGTGCCCTTGGCCGGGAGACGGTATCTGTGACGCCGCTCAGGGCTGGCTCGGCCGCGGCACCGAACTCTGCGTCATCGACCTGGAAGATTGCGGCACCGTATGAGAACGCACGCACACGCCGAGCATTTTCTCCTCATCGTCGCTGCCAGCCTCTCGGCTGCGTCCTGTGACGCGAGCTCCGGCGCGAATCATCCCCATCAATACGCCGAGTTCTCGTTCGAGAACGACACGAGATCGCTCTGCGCCGGGAGCGAGATCCACCTGAATTCCTATTTTGAGCGCGCTTTCAAGTTCCTCGACATCGCCGCACCCACCGACTTTTCCGTGCCGGTGCGAGTGACGAACGAGATTCCGTGTCCCTGGCGTGCCTGCTATCAACCTGATCGAAGAGCAGTGTACATCGCCGATCTTGACGCGCCCGGAGATCGCACTGGCGCCGTCCTGCGCCACGAATTGACCCATGCAATCATTGATCGGTTCTGGGGCCAGGGCTTGCCCTTTCTCGAAGAAGGCCTCGCCGAGTCGCTGTCGCGGACCCTCGACCGCGCGCCGCCGCCGGCGCCCGAGCCCGTGGGCGACATGTTGGACCGCGTCCCCGCCGAGGTCGACTACACCGCCGCCGCCTACTTCACCCGGTTCCTCATCGACACGCGCGGTCTGGCGCGCTTCAAGCGATTGTTTCAGCAGTCCCTCGGCCGCTCGCGCGCGGAGATCGAGGCGCTCGTGGCGAGCATCTACGGCGAGAGCTTCGTGGCGCTCGAGGCCGAGTATCTGTCCGGCCCGGCGCGCTGCCAATATCAGCTCGACGTCTGCGAGCTGGAACTTGCCGCTGCGGTCGGAGACCGCTTCCACGTCACGCGAGCCGCCTCGTGCGACGACCCCGACTTCTACGGCAGCGAGGGCGACGACGACCTCGACATCGCCGCCCAGCAGACGATCGCGATCGAGTCCGGCGGGACGTATCGCCTGCAGATCGCTTACGACGTGCCCCCGCTGTCGACGGAATATCCGCGCTCTCAGGTCATTTTGACTCGCTGCGGCGATTGCGACGAGCAGTCGTCACGCACGTTCCGGCAGACGGACGAGGAATTGCAGCTCGAGGCCGGCATCTACGCCCTCGAGATCGTCATGCCATTCGACACCGTGGTGACGATCGACCTTCGGCGGGTCGACCCATGACGCTGGCCCGATCGAGGGGGTATCGAACGCCGTCGACGCCAGGCGCACACCGCGCGGCCGCGGCTTGCATGAACTCTCGCCGCCTGCGGTAAGCTCCCGGTCATGTCCGTCCTCGTCCCGCCGCAGCCGGCCGCGGTCTACGTCTCTCGCCGCTCGCGACTCTCGCGCGCCCTCGCCGGCGAGCCCGCGATCTTCTTCGCCGGCGACCTCGTCCCGCGCAACTACGCGGCCAACACCTACCCGTACCGCGCGCACAGCCACTTCCTCTACTTCACCGGCGTCCACTGGCCGGGCGCGGTGCTGCTGGGCAGCGGTGACGGGTGGGAGATCTTCGCCGCGCCGCCGGCGCCGGACGATCCGTTGTGGATCGGTCCGAGCGCCACCTGGGACGAGCTGCAGGCGGCCACCGGGGTGCGGAAGATCCGCCCGCTCGGCGAGCTGCGGACCGCGCTCGACTCCTTGCGCGGCGTCGCCACGCTGCCGGCCGTCCACCCGCGCACGCGGGCGCGGCAGGCCTCGCTGCTCGGGCGGCCGTGGGGCGCGCACGACGAGGCCGAGTCGGGGACCGTCGCGCTCGCGGGCAAGGACGCCGAGCTCGCCGAGGCGGTGATCTCGTTGCGCCTGCAACATGACGCGCCGGCGCTCGAGCTGCTGCGTCAGTCCGCGGAGGGCGCCCGCGCCGGTCACCTCGCCGGCATGGCGGCGACGCGGCCGGGGCGGCGCGAGAGCGACGTGCGGGCCGCGATCGAGGCGGAGTTCGCCGCGCGCGGCATGACCCCGGCCTACGGCAGCATCGTCACCGTCCACGGCGAGGTCTTGCACAACGAGCACAGTCATCACCCGCTGCGGGCCGGCGATCTCCTGCTCGCCGACTGCGGCGCCGACTGTCACGGCTGGGCCAGCGACGTCACGCGCACCTGGCCGGTCTCGGGCGCGTGGAGTCCGACACAGCGCGCGCTCTACGACCTGGTGCTGCAGGCCAACCAGGACGCGACGGCGATGGTGCGTCCGGGGGTCCGGTACCGCGACATCCACCTCCGCGCCAGCCTCACGCTGGCCCGCGGCCTCGTCGACCTGGGGATCTTCCGCGGCGATCCCGAGGGCCTGGTCGAGCGGGGTGCGCACGCCCTGTTCTTCCCGCACGGCGTCGGGCATCTCCTCGGGCTCGACGTCCACGACATGGAAGATCTCGGCGACCGCGCCGGCTACGCCCCGGGTCGGGCCCGGAGCCGCCAGTTCGGCACCTGCTACCTCCGCCTCGACCGCGACCTGGCGCCCGGCATGCTCGTCACCATCGAGCCCGGGCTCTACCTGGTCCCGGCGATCCTCGGCGACAGGGCCCTGTGCGGCCCCTTCGAGGCCGATCTGGACCGCGAGCGCCTGGCCGCCTACGCCGACGTCCGCGGGATCCGGATCGAGGACGACGTCCTGTGCACCGAGGCCGGCCCGGACGTCCTCACGGCCGCCATCCCCCGCGACGCCGACGCGGTCGCGGCCCTGGTCGGTGCGCCGCGGGACGCGGACTGAAGCCCCGCCCCGGCCCCCTGTTCGGCCGTACAGCCCCGAATCGGCCCCGCCCGCCCGCCCCCGCCCGCTTCCGCCCCTCCGCCGGTCACCCCCCTGCGGCCGCGTCCGCCGGGCGGATGCGCGGTTTGTTTGCCCTGGCGCGTAGTCAGCGCTAACTCCTCGTGTTACTTTGCCCCGGCGCCCCTCGCAGGCGTCCTAGGAGTCGACGATGCACCTCCGCCCCCTCGTCCTTACCACCGCCTTCCTCACCAGCGCCCTCGTCGGTTGTTCGCGCGACGAGTTCGCGCCGTGGGGCTTCGCCGAGGACGTCTCGCTCGAGTGTGCCAACCCGGCGCGCGGGCAGGTCGGCGTGCCCTACTCGTACACGCCCACGGTGGACGGCGTGGCGCCCTTCACGTTCTCGGTCGACCCGAGCACGCCGCTGCCTCCCGGCCTGACGATCGACGAGAGCACCGGCACGATCTCCGGCACGCCCACGGCCGAGGGCATGTATCCGCTCAAGGTCGTCGTCGTCGACGCGCGCGACGTGCAGTCGGTCATCACCTGCGGCGACATCGTCATCGACGCGGGCGCCGGCATCGACTGCCGCGACGAGAGCGTCGCCCCCGGCGACATCCCCGACGGCTTCGTCGGCCTCGTCTACAACTACGAGCCCACCGCCGTCGGCGGCCGCCCGCCGTACACCAACTGGACCGACGGCGGCACGCTGCCCGCGGGCCTCACGATCGACCCGGCCACCGGCGTCATCTCCGGCACGCCCGAGGTCGCCGGCATCTCCAACGTCACGCTGACGGTCACCGACGCCGACGGCCAGGAGATCACGAGCGAGTGCGGCGTCCTCGAGATCCGCGACCCGATCCAGGTCGACACCGACTCGCTGCTGGCCGCCTATCCCGACGGCTGCATCACCTACGGCGAGGACCTCGACGGCCTGATCGCCAAGGGCATCGTCATCCCGGTCAAGGACGCGACGACCCCGCCGACCTGCTCGCTGGTCGCCGGCCGCGGCAACGGCAGCCGCAACTTCGACGGCGACGCGAACACGCCCGACAGCTTCCCGCCGGGCATCTCGGTCAGCGCCGACACCTGCGAGCTCTCGGGCACCATCGACAGCAAGCTCCGCTTCGGCGCCTACGCGTGGATCACCACCATCGAGCAGTCGGGCACCAAGGCCTACCTGCCGTACTGCGCCCCGTAGGACGTCCAGGCCGGCACCGCTTACGGCGTGCAGCGCCAGGACGGCGGCACCGACAAGACCCTGTCGCCGGGCCACATCGTGTTCGACCTCGAGGCCGCCGACCCGCCGACCTTCACCTTCGGCACCGACGCGCCCGACCCGCAGGTCACGGTCACGTACACCGAGGACTGCCAGGGCAGCTGCTTCTACGCCTACATCTTCTCGTACAACGCGCTGTCGGCGGCCGCTTCGGTCAGCGCCAGCCCGTCGGCGAAGTTCCCGGCGATGGGCTTCGACGGCTTCACCCACGCCATCCGCGTCACCGAGAGCGACGAGACCTTCCTGCGCAACTACGGCAACCGGGCCTTCGTCACCAACATCAGCTTCGACTACTGCATGGCGCAGAACGACCAGGACTGCGGCAACAACGAGGCCGACCCGAACGCCAAGGCGGCGCTGATCCGGGCCAACGGCGACGGCAGCAACTACGAGTTCGGGCTGATCATCCTGCCCCAGAACTGAGCCCCACGGGGCCGACGCCATCCAACCCTTGAGCACACAAGACAGTCGCGGCGGCGGAGCTGCAGGGCTCCGCGACCGAAGGGTCGCCCGGGTGCTCGACCGCGAGATCTCTCCGGTCTGGCACGATCGTTTCGCGCGGCTCATCGTCCGCAACCTGCCCAACCTGCCCGAGGTGCTCGCGCTCGACATCCACTGCGGGACCGGGCGCGGCACGGGCGAGCTGCTGCATCGGTTGGGCGCGGGCGCGAAGATCCTGGCGATCGACCCCGACGAGGGCGCGCTCGAGCTGGCGAAGACGCGGATCCGCCCCGAGTGGAAGAACCGGGTCTACTTCAAGCCCGGCCACTTCGACGACGTCACGGCGATGGCCGACGACAGCTACAACCTCGTCGTCGCCAACCTGGTGCTCGGCGAGTCGGTCGACCTCGAGCCGGCGCTGGGCGAGATGATCCGGGTGTGCAAGATCGGCGGCCGGATCCTCGCCACCGTGCCGCTGCACGGCACCTGGGAAGAGGTCGAGGACATCTTCGCGGAGATCTTGCGCGACGCCGGGATGACCGCGGCGCTGCGTCGACTCGAGGCGCTGCGGGCGATCCGGCCGACCGGGCCGCAGCTCGGCAAGATGCTGCGCAACCTCGGCGCGGTCGAGGACGACTACGTCATCGAGCACGAGCGCTTTCAGCTGTTGTTTCCCAGCGGCCGCGAGTTCCTGTTCGCCCCGGTCATCGAGCACGGCCCGCTGCAGATGTGGAAGGCCGTGATCGGCAAGGACGGCGCCCCGCAGGAGCTGTTCTGGCGGCTCAAGGAGGCGATCGACACCTACTACGCCGGCCACGTCCTCGCGGTCACGGTCCACGCGGGGCTGATCCACGTCGAGGTCGCCAAGGGCACCGCGCGGCCCGGCCCGCGGCTGGCGGCGCGGTTCTGGCGGCACTACCCCGAGCTCGACAAGCTGTGGGGCGGCCTCGCCGTCGGCTACGCCCGCGTCTCCGACCCGATCCTCCCGTTCAGCGAGTCCGACGTCAGCGACTTCGACCTCGACATCGACCTCGACGAGTCCGACCCGCGGCGGCGCACCGGCGCCATGCGGGCGTTGCGGCAGACCGGCCGCCAGGCGGTCGTCGAGACCCCGTCGCCCGAGGACTTCGGCCTGCGCTTCCGCGAGAGCTCCGAGGTGCGCCCGCTCGACGCCGAGTCCTCCGGCCTGCGCGCGCGTGTGCCGGGCTCCGAGGCCTCGGGCTTGCGGGCGCTGTCGCAGCTGCGCGACTCGGAGATCTCGTCGGTGCGCCCCGCCAGCACGTTCCGTCCGACCCCCGTGCCGGTCGACGAGGACGACTTCTCCGACCTCAACAACCCCGACACCCGCTCGCACAAGGTCGTCCCGCCCGCCCAGTCGCCCGCGCCGACCAGCGAGCCCGAAGAGGACCTGTCGCGCCTCGCCGAGACCGAGGACGACTTCTCCGAGCTCAACGACATCCCGCTGCTGCCCCGCCGGCAGAGCTCCGGCAGCCTGCGCCGCTCGCCCTCCGAGTCGTCCGCCAGCCGCCCGGTCCCCGCCGAGCTCAAGGGCGACGGCGAGAGCAGCGCCCACCGGGCCCTCGCCGAGCTGGCCCTTCGGCCAGGTGACTCCGCCACCGCCGGCCGCCGCCCGAGCGGCCCGATCCCCCAGCTCCGCCGCACCGAGCCCTCCGCCGGCCAGGCCGCCCGCCGCCCGATCTCCGGCCCCAACGCCGAGCCCGACGCAGCCGCTTCCGGCAAGCGCCCGATCGCCGACGCCGAGTCCTCCGACCGGCGCCCCGTCGCCGACGCGGCCACCTCCGGCCGGCGCCCGATCGCCGACGCCGAGGCCTCCGGCAAGCGCCCCCTCGACGCCGAGACCTCCGACCGCCGCCCCGCCGTGGACGCTGCCGCCTCCGGCAAGCGGCCGGTCGCCGACGCCGAGGCCTCCGGCGCCCAACCCGTGCCCGACGCCGCCGCGTCCGGCCGGCGCGCCCTCTCCGACTCCGCTTCCGGCAAGCGCCCGCTACCGGACCTGCGCAAGCCGACCGACCCCGCCGCGCGGCCCTCGTCCGGCCCGACGGCGGCAGCCGACCCCTCGCCGACCGCGGCCGCGGCCCCGGAGATCCGCCGCCCCCCTCGGGTGCCCGCCCCGCCGCGGCCGAGCCCAGCGGGCCGCGCCCGGCCGCCAAGCCGGTCGCTCCGCCGGAGCCGCCCAAGCCCTCGCTGCCGTCGTTCCGCCTGCCCGAGCCGAAGGCCTCGGCCAGCGCCAGCGCCAGCGGCAGCATGTTCCGGCCGCCGACCTTCAAGCCGCCCGGCGAGGACAGCCTGCCGCCGGTGAAGAACGCCTTCCGCCCGCCGCCGGGCCCGGCCGAGAGCGCCGCCGACGAGGAGGAGCCGGAGGAGATCGACGAGCTCGAGCCGGTCGACGAGCTCGAGCCCGACGACGAGCCGGCCCCGGTCGTCACCGCCCCGCGGCCTCCGCCGCCCAAGGGCCCGCCTCCGCCGCGCCCGCCGAGCCTCAGCCCGGACAAGAAGAAGTGACCCGCCCCGCGCTCGCGGCCCTCGCCGTCCTCCTGCTCGCCTGCGGCCAGCCCCAGGGGACAGGTCCGAACAAACATGTCCCGAGTGACATGCCCGCAAAGACAGCCCCGGAGCCGGCCCCCGCGCCCGCGCCGGAGCGCGCGGGTCCGCCCGTGCGCAAGGACGGCACGATCTACGCCGAGACCCAGCAGATGGGCACGCGCGTCTCGATCAACGTCCACGTCGGCGAGCGCGCGCCGGCCGAGGCCGGGGCCGCGATCGAGGCCGCGTTCGCGGAGATCGAGCGCATCGAGCAGATCATGAGCGAGTGGCGCCCGAGCAGCGAGCTGTCGCAGCTCAACGACGCCGCCGGCGGGCCGCTGCGCCCGCTCAGCCAGGAGCTATTCGACGTCCTGCAGCGCAGCAAGGAGATCGCCCAGGCCACCGGCGGCGCCTTCGACCCCACGTTCTACGCCGTCGGCCAGCTGTGGAAGTACGACCCGGGCAGCCGCCCGCCGACGCGCGAGGCGATCCTCGAGAAGCTGCCGCTGGTCGACTGGCGCTCGATCGAGCTCGACGCGACCACGCGCAGCGGTCGCCTGGCCAGGCCGGGCATGAAGGTCGGCCTCGGCGCGATCGCCAAGGGCTACGCCGTCGACCGCGCCTCCACCGTCCTGCGCGAGCGCGGCTTCTCCGACCACATCGTCGAGGGCGGCGGCGACACCTTCGTGTCCGGCACCAAGGGCGGCAAGACCTGGATGGTCGGCATCCAGCGCCCCGACGGCCCCGGCTCGGTCGCCGCCATCCCCGCCCGCGACCGGGCCGTCGTCACCTCCGGCGACTACCAGCGCTTCATCGAATTCGAGGGCGTCCGCTACTCGCACATCCTCGACCCGCGCACCGGCTTCCCCGTGCCCGAGGAGCGCAGCCTGCAGAGCATCACCGTCCTCGCGCCCAACGCCACCGACGCCGACGCCTACGCCACCGCGGTCGCCGTCATGGGCGTCGACGCCGGCCTCGAGTTCATCCAGTCGCACCCCGGCCTCGACGCCGCGTTGATCACCCGCAGCGGCGAGCTGCGCGTCACGCCCGAGCTGGCCAAGATCCTCGTCTACCCGCAAGACAAGCCGGCCCCGCCGCCCGCTCGGTGATCGAGCTCGGCGAGATCGGCCCCGCGCGGCTCGTATGACCCGCGGTCGCCGAGCTCACGACCCTCCAGCCCTCGAGCCCTCGCGCTCCCGATCGCGTCGAGGGCATCGCCTCGCCCGCGGGCGAGGATGCGGCGTGCTCCTCGACGATCGCCGCCCGCGTCGAGATCCACCCTGTGCCGCACGACGAGATGCCGGGCCGGAGCACGGTGCAGGCGAACCTCGACTGCGTCGCGGTCGTTCTGCCGGCGACGAATGCCGTTCTCGAGCCGCCGAGCTCGTCGAAGCCGCGACAATCCTTCGACGCGCCCATGACCGCCGCGCGAAGCGGCGACCCGGCGCGGCGCGCTCGCGGAGGTGCTCGATCTCGCCGCGGACGCGCGGGCCCACCTGCGCGGAACCGCACGACGCGCGCGACCTTCGATCCACGGCGCGTCGTTCGGGGCCGGCAAACTGACCTAAACTCGTCGCGAAATGACCGAGCCCGGCCGTGACGGCGAGCCCGCTGGGGTCGACCACCCCCCGGCCGCCGCGCGCCCGGGCGGGGCCGTCGCGGCCCTCGCCGGAGCTGTCTCTTCGGCCAGTTCGGTCTCCGCCGAGACCGATCCTGTCCTTCCGGCCAGCTCGCCGGAGATCACCGAACCTGTCCCGGCGGCCAGCTCGATCGACGCCACCGTGGGCACCATGCTCGAGCCGGAGCAGGCCCCCGCGGCCGCGGGCGAGCGCACGCGGGTGCGCCTGGTCAGCGGGAGGGTCGTGCCCGGCACGCGCTACCGGCTGGTGCGCTGGCTCGGCGAGGGCGGCATGGGCGTCGTCTACGAGGCCGAGCACGTCGACATCGAGCGCAAGGTGGCGCTCAAGGTTCTGCGCTACGACCTCAGCCGGCGGGCCGAGATGGCGGCGGTGTTCCGCGCCGAGGCGCGCGCCGCCAGCCGCACCGGACACCCCAACATCGTCGAGATCTACGACTTCGGCGAGCTGCCCGACGGGCGGCTCTTCATCTGCATGGAGCTGCTCGACGGCAAGGACCTCGTGCCCGCGACCGAGACCGAGGTGCGCTCGCCGGCCGAGGTCCTCGCGATCTTCCGCCAGCTGTGCAAGGCGCTGGGGGCCGCGCACAAGGCCGGCATCGTCCACCGCGACATCAAGCCGGAGAACATCATCCTCGTGCGCAAGGGCGGGCGCGACGGCGTGGTCAAGGTCGTCGACTTCGGCATCGCCGCCGTGCTCGGGCAGGAGCGGCGCGGCAAGATCGCCGGCACCCCGCACTACATGGCGCCGGAGCAGATCCGCGGCCAACCGTTCGACGGTCGCCTCGACATGTACGCCGCCGGCTGCGTCGCCTTCGAGCTGCTGACCGGCAACCCGCCGTTCCCCAGCGAGGCGCTCGAGGAGGTCCTGAACGCCCACGTGCATCAGCCGCCGCCCTCGTTCCGCCAGGTGCGGCCCGACCTCCAGCTGCCCGCGCAGCTCGAGCAGGTCGTCCTGCGCTGCCTGTCCAAACGGCCAGACGACCGCTACGCCGACATGCACGAGCTCGAGGCCGCGCTGTGCGAGGCGCAGATCGCCTGCGGCCTGCGCACCGCCTGGGACGACCTCCCGCTGCCCGAGTGCGCCCCCGACCGACTCGAGCGCCTGCGCGCGCGCATGCCGAGCCCGCAGGCCGTCCCGCGGCGGTGGCTGTGGCCCGTCGTCGCCGGCGTCTCGCTGGTCGCCGCCGGCGTCGCCGTCGCCGTCGCGCTGCGCACCTCCGACCCGCCCGCGGCCGAGCGCTCGCGCATCGACGCCCTCGCCGAGGAGGCGCTGGTCGCCGCCAGCCGCACCTTCTACGTCGCCCCGCCGCCGGACCAGCCCGACGTCCCGACCGCCTACACCAAGGTCCTCGAGCTCGAGGCGATCACCGGCCCTGCCGCCGGCCTCGCCGACGCCCGCGCCGAAGAGCTGCGCGGCCAGTTCGCCGCCGGCCTCGTCAACCTCGGCGACAAGTACTGGGACGTCGCCGGCGCCCGCCCGTTCGCCGTCGAGTACTACATTTGGGCCCGCGCCTTCGACCCCGACCACCCGCGGGCCGTCGAGCGCAGCGGCATGACCCCCGGCGCCTTCAACCTCTTCCAGGAGAAGGCCCGCAGCGGCAGCTGGTCGCTCGGCGAGCTGCAGGCGCTCGGGCTCGTCGGCGCCCTCACCGACGAAGACGCCGAGCGCCGGCAGAAGCGCACCCTCGACGCTCACCGGGACGCCTCACACCTGTCGATCTCCCAGCACCTCGACCTCGACGCCGGCCTCCGCGGCGCCGGCATCGAGCTGCCCCAAAAGCCAGCCGCCAGGCGACCCGAGCCCGAGCCCCCGCCGCCCGAGCCCCCGCCGCCCGAGCCCGCACCTGTCCCCGAGGACAGCAACGAAGAGGCCGCCGACGGCGCCGCCGCGACCGACGTCGAGCGGCCGAAGAAGGCCGCGCTCAAGTCGAACCGCGACCCGGCCAAGTCCAAGCAGCTCGCCGACGACGGCGTCGCCGCGCTCAAGGCCGGTCGGCGCAACGACGCCGAGAGCCTGTTCCACCGGGCGATCTCCTACGACAACCGCAACGCCCGCGCGCTGATGGGCCTGTCGGACATCGCCTTCGACACCGGCGCCAAGCAAAAAGCCGTGCAGTTCGCCGAGCTCGCGGTCGAGGCCGCGCCGCAGTCGAAGTCGTACCACCTCAAGCTCGGCGACGCCTACTTCGTCGTGCTGCGCTACCGCGACGCCCTGACCCACTACGAGAAGGCGCGCGACCTCGGCGACGACAGCGCCCAGGGCCGCATCGACAAGGTCAAGAAGCTGATCGGACCATGACCACCCCCGAGATCCTCGCCACCCAGGTCGACCTGTTCGGCCTCATGACGGTGCTCGGCGAGCACCTCTATTCGACCCCCTTCGTCGCCCTGCGGGAGCTGGTCCAGAACGCCCACGACTCGTGCGTGCGCCGCCGGCTCGAGGACCCTGCCGCGTTCGCCCCCGAGATCCGCGTCGTCTGCGACCCGGCCGCCGGCACGCTCGCCGTCAGCGACGCCGGCGCCGGCCTCACGCGCGACGAGATCGTCCGCTACCTCGCCACCATCGGCGCCGGCTACACCCGCAAGCTGCGCGAGCAGCACGGCAGCGACGACCTGATCGGCCTGTTCGGCCTCGGCTTCCTCTCGGCCTTCGTCATCGCCACCCGCGTCGCCGTCACCACCACCTCCTATCAATCGCCGGACACCACCCTCCTCTATCAATCGCGCAGCGGCGAGCGCTTCAGCATCGAGCCTGCCGCGAGCCGGCCGGTCGGCACCACCGTCACCCTCCACCTCAAGGACAACTTCCGCGAGCTAAGCGACGAGTCGGCCCTGCGCGCCCGCCTGCTGCACTACTGCGCCCTCCTGCCGCTGCCCGTGTTCGTCGGCGACGACGACGTCGCCGTCAACGCCCAGCCCGCCCCGTGGCGCGTCCCCGACGCCCACCCGGCCCGCGCCCGCACCCTCCGCCTCGACTTCGCCCGCCGGCTCGAGCGCCGCTTCGAGCCGCTGTGCACGATCGACGTCGGCCCGCGCGAGGGCACCGACGTGCGCGGCCTGTTGTGGATCCACGACGCCGCCACCTACGGCACCTCCGACAACCGCAACCTCCACGTCTACGTCCGCGGCATGCTGCTCGACGACGACGCGCGCGAGCTCTTGCCCCCGTGGGCCGGCTTCGTCAGCGGCGCGATCGAGTCGGCCAAGCTGACCCCGACCGCCTCGCGCGAGGATCTCCAGCGCGACCCTGCCTACCGGGCCGTCGCCGCCGCGATCGCCGAGGCCCTCGTCGACGGCATGAAGCAGATCGCCGAGCGCGAGCCCGAGGCCTGGCGGCGCGTCCTCCTCCGCCACAACGAGGCCCTCCTCGGCGCCGCCCTGTGCGACGACCGCCTGTTCGAGCTGCTCGCCGACGAGCTCACCGTCCCCACCAGCGAGGGCGACCTGCCCATCGCCGTCGTCCAGCGGCGCGGCCAGGGCAAGCTGTACGCCAGCCTCAGCCCGCGCGGCGGCTTCGAGGAGGTCCTGTTCCGCGCCCTCCGCGTCCCCGTCGTCGTCGGCACCCGCTACGGCGCCCTCCCGTTCGTCCGCCGCCACGCCGACCGCCGCGGCGGCGCCGTCATCGAGCTCGGCACCGCCGCCGGCAACAAGCGCGTGTTCCCCCCGGCCGACCTCCCGGCCGACCAGCAAGCTTTCCTTTCGAACATGCTCACAAGGCCAGGTCAACGCCTGATCGCCGCCCGCTTCGCCCCCGCCGAGCTCCCGCTCGTGCTGGTGCCCGACCGCGAGGCCGAGCTCAAGCGCCGCGTCGAGAGCGACGAGGCCGCCGGCCGGATCGCCAGCGGCGCGCTCGGCCTCATGCGCATGTTCACCGCCAAGATCGACGCCAGCGTCGACGCCGACCTCTACGTCAACCTCGACAACCCCGCGATCGTCCGCCTGCTCGAGCAGCGCGCCAGCATCGACGCCGGCCACCCCGGCGTGAAGCTGCTGCGCGCCCTCGTCGCCTTCGTCGCCGGCGCCAGCGAAGCCGCCGCCAACGAGGCCGAAGGCCTCCACACCGCCCTCGCCGAATACGGCCGGGCCGTCTGCGAGCTCCTCGACACCCCCCGCCCCGCGCGCTAACCTGCGCAGCGGACGATGCAGCCGCACCCGCACAGCCCACCGCGCAGCAGCGAAGCCTGGGCCGCGCCTGCAGCGAAGCCCAAGAAAAAGCGGGTCAAGAAGCCCGTCGCCAAGAAGAAGCCGATTGCCGGCAAGAAGGCCGGTAAAAAGACGTCGGTCAAGAAGCAGGCGAAAACAGCCGCCAAGAAGAAGCCGCTCAAGGGCTCGGTGTCCTCTGTTTCGGTCGCCGACCTCGTCGCGCGTCTCCTCGGGGATGAGGCTGCTCGCCAGGTGCTCGCCTCGCTCGCCTTCGATCGCTCGGGCAACGACAAGCTCGCGGAAACCCCGGAGATCGCCGAGTTGCGGCGCGAACTCGATGACAGCCGGCGCAAGCTCGCTGCGCTCGAGCAGAAGCTCACCGAGCTGTCGAACCTCGTCGCCGGCCTGACCGCGGCTCGTTCCGCGCCAGTCGTCGGTGCCGGAGAAGAGGTCGAAGAGGACCCGTGTCTCCGCTGGCTGGGAGATCCATCGATCGAGCAATACATCGGCCAGCACGTCGCGCTCCATGCCACCCGGGGCGTCATCGCCCACGGAGACTCGCTCCCTCCCGTGCTCGAGTCCGTGCGCGCGCAGGGCGTCTCTCTCGACGACGTGTGCCTCGCTACCGTCCCGGCCCTACCGTTCTAGCTCATCCACTCCGCATGGATCCTCGCCACGGAACCACCCACCCGTTTACGACCCGTGCCTGCGGCGAATTCGGGCGCATCGCGCAGCCGCTGGTCCGGGTTGGCTTGCGTCGCAGCGCGTCCTTCCCCTGGTCGATACCGATCGAGGCGCTCGTCGACACCGGCGCGACCATCACGCTCGTCAGCGACAAGATCCTCGCCACCGTCCCCGATTTCGACCGCTCCCTGCTCGGCCCCGAGCTGCCCTGGCATACCGCCGTGCACGGTCGCGAAACCTGTCGCTCGGTCGCGCTGGACCTGCGGCTGGGACGCGCGCTCGACGACCATTCCCTCGTCCTCGAGCAGGCCCTCGTCTACGTCACATCGAGCCCGCTCGTCGCGCCCATCCTCCTCGGCCAGCGCGGCGTGCTCGATCGCGTCGGTCTCGTCCACCGCAACCTCGGCCCCAAGCCCCCTTTCCGCTTCCTGCCCTGAAGGACATGCTCTCATGGACATCTGGCAGTGGGTCCACGACATCGATCCCGAGCTGCGCCGCGGCGGGCACGTCCGGCTCGCCGACCTGATCCGGCGGATCCCGTCTGCTACCGTCGACGATCACCACGATCGGGTCGACGCCCTCGCGCCCGAGGCGCTGGCCCTGGCCCGTGCCGCCGGGCTCCCGTGGGTCGAGGTGTTCGTGCGGCACTGGCACTTGCAGAGCCGCGTCCTGCACCGCTGTCAGGGCGACATGGCTCTGGGCGAGGCCGTCGCCCTGGTCGACTACGCCCACGGCGAGGCCGCGCGCGGCTGTCCGCAGGCCGTGTGTACCGTCCAGGATCTGGCCGCCTGTTACTCGCAGGTCGACGGCCCCGGGTGGGCGCGCGAGCGGGCCGACGTCTCGCGCGAGACCCTCGCGCGCATCGACCCGACCTGGCCGTGCTTCACCTGCATCAGCTGCGAGCACGCCGGCGCCTTGCGCGAGCAGGGCGACCCGCAGGCCGCGCTCGAGTTCCTCGACGCCCAGCACAAGCAGCTCGTCGCCGCCGGCCAGGGCCGTGAGGGCACCTCCCTCCTGCCGGAGCGGATCTCCTGCCTCATCGCTCTCGGCCGCACGGACGACGCCCTCGCCGCGTGTGAGGACGCGATCGCCAACGGTCGGCGCGACGAGAGTCAGCGCCGGGCCCGGCAGATCGACCTCGCGCGGATCTACGCCCGCCTCGGCCGCGGCGACGACGCGCTCCGGCATCTACCTGTCCCTGCGGACATCCTCCCGACCCCCAGCCACTACGACCCGTACACCGACGCCCTCGTCCACCTGGTGCGGATCGGCGCCTGGCCCAACGGCTTCGAGCTCGGGCGCCTGCTGCAGCGCTTCATCGCCCGCCTGCAGCTCAACGGCTCGCACCGCCTCCCGTTCGACATCGCCGCCGCCGCCGCCGACCTCGCCATCCAGCGCGGCAGCCCGGAGGTCGCCGCCCTCCACCTCGCCGCCATGGAGCGGCTCGCCGCCCGCCTGCACCGCCCCGGCAGCGCCCCCGAGCGGCTGGCCGCCCTGCGCCTGTCCTTGGAGACAGCCCTCGCCCAGCCCCGCGGCGAGCGCCCCGACGATCCCGAGGAGCGCCTGCGCGACTGCGTCGCGGCCGATCCTGCCGCCGTCGCCGCGGATCCGTCCGCCCACGCGCGTCGCCACGCCGCCGCCCTGCTCGACCTCGGCTTCGCGCGCGAGGCCGCCGACCTGCTCGAGCGGCACGTCGACGCGCACCCCGACGACGACGACGCCGTCGAGCTGCTCGAGGTCGCCTATCGCCACGCCGAGGACGACGACCGCCACCGCGCGCTCGGCGAGCGCCTGCTCGCCAGCGCCGATCCGGCCAAGCAGCGCCGCGGCCGGTGGGTCTCCGCCCGCCGGCACACCCGCGCGCGCGACTGGGACGCCGCCAATCGCCTCCTCGCGCAGCTCGCCGAAGATCCCGCCGACGCCCTCGCCGCCCGCCTGGCCCACGCCGGCAACGCCCGCCAGCAGCGCGACTGGCCGACCGTCCTGCGCCTCGTCGACGAGGCCTTGCAGCTGCAGCCCGACCTCGCGCCCGGCGCGTACGACTGGGACCGCATGGTCGCCGCCACCTTCCTCGGCGCCTGGGACCGCGTACGTCACAGCGCCGCTCGCCTCGACATGGAGATCGACGGCGAGGGCCCGATCGACCTGCGCTGGGAGCTGTGCCGGATCCGCGTCGAGCACCCGAGCGGCAAGCGGCAGGACCTCTACGCCGCGCGCACCGGCCCGGTGACCGCGCGGATCCTCCAGATCTCGCGCATCGACCAGCCGCAGCGGTTGTTCGATCAGGTCGTGTTCGACGCGCGGCCGCTGGGCAGCCACGAGGACGACGACGGCCAACCGGTCTACCTCTACGCCGAGATCGATCCGCTGCACCGCGCCGGCTATCGCGCCTTCAGCATCGACGGCGTCCACCCCGGCGAGGCCGCGCTCGGCGACCTCCGGCGGGTCGTGCAGGCCCACCGCGGCAGCTTTCAGGTCCAGAGCGGCGACCGCTATCGCCTCACCTCGCCCGCCGGTGAGGAGCGGCCCGGCCTCTACGCCTTCGCCGCGTTCGGCCCCGATGCCGACCTCCGCGCCGCCTCCGACGCTCTGGCCGCCGTCATCGCTCGCCTCGGCGACCCGCTCGTGTGGCCCGAGCTCGCCGCCGCCGCCGGGGACGACGCGCGCGCCCAGCAGCACCGCGAGCTCGCGCGGGCCTGGATGCTCTGAGGCGCGCTGACTCCCCATCGCGCCCCCGCGAGCCCGCCCTCTGCACGCTCGCGCTGCGTCCCCCATCGCGCGCCCCCACGAGCCCGCCCCTCTGCACGCTCGCGCTGCGTCCCCCATCGCGCGACCCCGCGAGCCTGCGCCTCTGTACGCTCGCGTTGGTTTTTCGCCGCGCGCCGCCGCGAGCCCCCGCCCTTGCGCGCTCGCGCTGCGTCACCATCGCGCGCCACCAGCCCGCCCCTTTTTGCACGCTCGCGCTGCGCCCCGTCGCGCGTTTTCGTCACACTCGCGAATGCAGCGACTGCGACGCGGCGATCGCATCGGCTCCCCGCGCGGCGTCGTCCGACCTGTCTGTGGCGAATCTGCGGCCGCCCCTCGCTCGCGCCGTCGCGCGAACCGTTTCGCGCCGCCTCGCGCAGACGTCGCCCTGGACGCCGGTCCTCTCGCGCCCGACGAGCGCGGTCCCTGGGCTATCATCGGTCCCCCTCTCTTGCCCCGATAGGTGGTCTCATGGCCCGCGCCTTGCGAACCTGCGTCTCGATCTTCTCCTCGTCCGTCCTGCTCGCGGCCGCCTGCGGCGACGATTCGCGCGTCGACAGCGAAAGCGGCGTGTCCGGCACCCAGGGCACCCTGCCCGTCACGGGCGGCCCCACCGAGTCCACCGTCGGCACGGACGGCACCGCCACCGGCGGGCCCACCGAGGGCACCGGCACCGCCACTGCCACCGCCACCGCCACGCCGACCGGCACCGACACCGTCGCCCCCACCAGCGGCACCGACACCGCCGGCACCGTCAGCGAGACCGGCAACACGACCTCCGGGACATGTTCTGAAGACCAGATGTGCAGCGGCGTCTGCTGCGGCGACGGCGAGCTGTGCGACAACGGCCAGTGCGTGCCCGACTGCGGCGGCCCGCCCCCGTGCGGCGAGGCCAAGGAGTGCTGCGCCGACGGCCAGCTGTGCTACCTCGGCGCCTGCGTCACCCCTGGCCCGGCGTGCAGCGACCAGGCGTGCGCGACCAAGCCCACCCAGGACACCTGCGACGACGGCTTCATCTGCGACCCGAACCTGGGCCTGTGCTTGCCGAGCCAGGCCGACCCGACCTGCCAGTACATCCCGCCGGCCAACGTGTTCAAGCCGACCCCGCTGTTCACGTGGGGCAAGCGCAAGGTGATCGCCTGCAACGCCGACACCGACTGTCAGGTCGCCGAGGTGTGTACCGACAGCGTGTGTACGCCGACGTGGAACCACCTGATCCCGCAGGCGGACGACATGCCGAATCACTACCAGAGCTCGTCGATCCCGATCGTCGTCGACCTCAACGACGACTGCGTGCCGGAGATCATCTTCAACACGTACACCGGCACCAACATCACCGCCGACGGCGTCCTGCGGGCGATCCGCGGCGACGACGGCGCCAAGGTGTGGACCGTCACCGACCCGATGTACCGCACCAACAGCACCTCGAACATCGCCGCCGGCGACATCGACATGGACGGCCGGGCGGAGATCGTCGCCAGCGGCGCGGGCAAGTACCTGATCGCCATCGACAGCGACGGCACCCCCCTGTGGAAGTCGGACCCGTTCACTGGCGCCAACTCGAGCGGCTCGGTGGCGATCGCCAACATGGACAACGACGGCGCCCCCGAGATCCTGTTCGGCCGGGCGATCTTCAGCAACACCGGCAAGCTGCTGTACGAGGGCAACGTGGGCCAGGGCCTGAACGGCCAGGGGCCGATCTCCTGCGTCGCCGACCTCGACGGCGACACCCGGCCCGAGCTCATCGGCGGGCGCACCGCCTACAAGACCACCGGCACGGTCGCCGGCGACGACTTCGCCGGCTCGGTGCTGTGGACCTCCAACGTCGCCAGCGACGGCTTCTGCGGCGTCGCCGACTTCGACGTCGACGGTAACCCCGAGGTCGTGCTCGTCACCATGGGCACCGTCCGCGTGCTCAACGGCCAGACGGGCGTGCAGATCGCCACTGCCAACATTCCGCAGCAGGGCACCGGCGGCCCGCCGAACATCGCCGACTTCGACGGCGACGGGGTGCGCGACATCGGCGTCGCCGGGTCCGCGCGTTACACCGTGTTCCAGTTCGACGGCATGGCCCTCACCCAGCTGTGGACCGCCGCCACCGAGGACGACAGCTCGCAGGTCACCGGCTCCTCCGTGTTCGACTTCGACGGCGACGGCCGGGCCGAGGTCGTCTACAACGACGAGGCGTACATCCGCATCTACCCCGGCGTCGAGCCCGACTGCGCGATGAACCCGCCGGGCCCCGGCTGCAACAAGAACATGACCGACGCCGAGGTCCTGTTCCGCGACCGCAACTCCTCGCGCACGCGCACCGAGTACCCGGTGATCGCCGACGTCAACGGCGACTTCAAGGCCGACATCGTGTTCGCCACCAACAACGACAGCCAGGCCTCGCTCGTCACCGACGCCGGCATCGAGGTCTTCAAGGATTCGCTCGACAACTGGGTCTCGACCCGCCCGGTCTGGAACCAGCACTCCTATCATATCACCAACGTCGGCCTGGTCGGCGAGATCCCCACCGTCGAGGAGAACAACTGGAGCTCGTACAACAGCTACCGCAACAACGTCCAGGGCGCCGCCGACTTCTGCGCCCCCGACCTCGTGCCGTACGACCTGACCTTCGACGCCCAGGTCTGCGCCACCGGCCTCAAGCTCTCGGTGTGGGTCGCCAACCAGGGCTGCCTCGGCGTCGGCCCCGGCGTCAACGTCGCCTTCTACGAGCAGAACCTCGGCCTCCTCGGCGTCGTCCCGACCAAGGGCCCGCTGGTCGCCGGCGCCGCCGAGCAGGTCACGATCGAGTACCCCGGCCTGTTCGACTCCGTCACCGTCTGGGCCGTCGCCGACGACGACGGCATGGGCAACGGCATCCTCAACGAGTGCGTCGAGGACAACAACAGCTCGCCGATGGACAAGGTCTGCATCCCGCCGGGCTGAGCCGCGCCTCCGGCTCGCAAGCCTCGCCGACCCGCGCCTGCCCGGCGCGGGTCGGCCGCTTTCGGCGCGCCGGCCTGATGCCATTGCCGGCGACCAGCCGCAGAACAGCCCATCCTGCTCTTCTCATTCCCTCGCATTGACCCGACCGCGCGTGGTCCTTTTTATCTGCCGCCATACCTCCCTGTTGAATCAAGTTCAACGTTGACACCATACAAACCGCCCGTCTCTCAGCGCATTGACGACTCCCCTTCCGTCCCCGACTCGCAAATTCGAGCGTGGCCGGCCGGCCGGCGTCGTGGTATCCGCCCCCGCATGGGCGAGTATCTCACCATCCAGAACGGCATCATCCTCTACTTCAGCCTCGCCATCCCGATCGCGCTCGTCATCGTCATGCGCCGGGCCGGCCGCCAGCGGCGGATCTTGCGGGACGGCGTGCAGGTGCCCGCGCGGGTGGCCGGGCTGCGGGACACGGGCGCGCGGTACAACGACGCCGTGGTCGCCGAGCTGACCCTCGACATCGAGCGGCCGGAGCCGGGGCAGCAGCCGCGGCAGGTCGTCACCGAATTCACCGTCCCGCAGCTGTTCACCACCCGCTTCCAGCCGGGCTGCGAGGTCGTGGTCCGGGTCGACCCCACCGATTCGAGCCGGGTCGTCGTCGATCGCAAGGCGATGGGCATATGAATCGAGCGGCGATTGCGGCGATTTATCATTGATAGTACTACCCGCAATCGCCCGCCGACCCCCGCCCATCGCCCCGGGCGCGGGCAGCCTCGCGCCGGCCAATGACCCGAGGGCAGGTCTGCACCCCCGGTCCTCCGCCCGCGCCCCGCGCCGCAGCCGACCGGTTCCACCCTCCCCGTGACAGCCGAAGGACACGGTGCTAGGGTCGCGTTCCAGCCGCCCCGCTCCGTCGGCTCCTGCATGCCTGACCCCAGTCGTCCCCTCGACACGACCGTACAACCCGTTCCCTGGACCATCGAGCCGCTGGCGCTCGACCACAAGCCCGCCTTCGACCGGGCTCTGGCGGCCGCCGGCGTCGCCCTGTCGGACTACAGCTTCGCCAACAACGTCTGTTGGCAGCTCACCCAGCGCCTGTTCATCGCCTCGGTCGCGGGCTGCGTGGGGCTGTTCGGCGAGCGTGACGGCGTCCTGTCGATGCAGCTGCCCCCGCTCGGCGCCCCGTGGCAAGAGGCCGCCGCGCTCGAGGCCTGCGTCGCCCTGCTCGAGCGGGCCAACAGCGGCCCCGTCGTCGGCGAGCTGCGCTTCGCCGCCCCCGAGCTCGTCGCCCGCCTGCGCGAGCACGGGGAAGGCTGGCTCCGCGGCCACACCCTCGAGGTCGTGCCCGAGAGCCCCGACTTCTTCTACCGCCGCAACGAGATGGTCGAGCTCCGCGGCGCCCGCTACAAGTCGAAGCGCAACGACATCAACCAGCTCCTGCGCACCTACCCGAGCGCCCGCGCCGAGCCGCTGCGCCAGTGCGACGCCGAGGCCGTCGCCCTGCTCGCCCGCCTGTGGCTGAGCCAGCGCGGCGGCGACCACGACCACGCCCACGACGAGGAGGCCTTCGCCCTCGCCGCCGCCATGCAGCACTTCGACGCCCTCGGCCTGTTCGGCGTGCGCCTCATGATCGGCGACACCCTCGCCGGCATCACCCTCGGCGAACGCCTGCCGACCGGCGTCGTCAACGTGCTGTTCGAGAAGACCGACCTCGACGTCCCGGGCGCCTCGCAATTCATCTTCCGCGAGTTCTGCCGCCTCCTCGACGACGACGCCCTGATCAACACCGGCGACGGCGCCGGCTCGCCCTCGCTGGTGCGCGCCAAGGAGAGCTACCGTCCGGTCCAGCTCGGTCAAAAATTCCTGCTCCGCATCTGGCGCGCCACCCCCTGAGCCCCGCGAACCCGGCGCCGCACCCGGCGCGAGGCCGCGCTCCCCGCAATGATCGGTTTCGCGCAGCATATTCAATCGCCCGGCGATTGAAGGCACCGCGACCCGATTGACGACACCACGAGCCCCGCCGGTGCAATCATTCACCGCGCTCGCAACGAATGGTGCGAGTGCGAGCTACGCGCATTCACCGCCCGCGACGCCCCTCGGCTCAGGCCTCACTCACGCCAGCCCTGCGGCCCTTCGGGGCGCGAATTACGAGCGCTCCTCCACCGCGCCTGCCCGGCCGCTCACCCCGTCTCGCCGCGCCGGCGCCAGCCCTGCGGCGTCTCGCCGGTCCAGCGCTTGAATGCGCGGAAGAACGCCGCCGGTTCGGCGTACCCGAGCAGCACCGCCACCTCGGACGCGCTGAGCGAGCGGTCCGCGAGCAGCTGCAGCGCGCGGGCGTGGCGGGCCTCCTCGACCAGCCCGGCGAAGTTGGTCTGCTCGTCGAGGAGCCGCCGGTGCAGCGTCCGCTCCGACACCGCCAGGCGCTTCGCCACCGCCTGCAGCCGCGGCTCGCCCTCGGCCAGCGCCGCCCCGATCTCCCGCCGCACGCGGTCGGCCCAGCTCGCGTCGGCCGGCGATGGAGTTGGAGAGAGCATCGCCTCGGCGCGCCGCGCCAGGTAGCCGAACAGCTGCGGGTCGGCGCGCGGCAGCGGCACTGCCAGCACCGCCGCGTCGAAGCCGAGCTGCAGCAGCGGCGCGTCCCAGGCCACCGGACAGGCGAAGTACGCCTCGACCTCGCGCGGATCGGCCGGCCGCGCCAGCGGCAGCGTCACGAACGCCAGCCGCACCGCCGCGCCCGCCACCGCGCGCATCATCGTCACGATCGACGCCGCCTGGGCCAGGATCGGCTCGCGCAGCCGCGCGAACGCCGGCACCATCGCGCGCACGAACACCACGTAGTCGCCCGCCGCGTCGGCTCGGCGCTCGAGCTGCGGCACCAGCCCCGGGTACAGCACCGCGCCGACGCGCTGTTGCCACGCGAGCGCGTCGCCGACGGTCGCCTCGTGCTGCATCGCGTAGCCGATCACCCCGAGGGCGGCGATCCCGATCCGCGCCCCGATCTGCAGCCCGTCGCCGCGGCGCGACAGGATCTCCCACATCTTCAAATGCTGCTCGAGCGGCACGCGGGCGTCCGGGTCCTGCAGCAGCTCCGGCTCGATCGCCGCCTCGCGCACGATCGCCGTTACGTCGGCCCCGAGGCTCTGCGCGGCCGCCAGGACCTGCGTCGTCATCGCCGCCAGGACCGAGGGGCTCGCCATTCGCGCGGATTGTCGACGATGGCCGGCAAAGCCACAAGCCTGGCGACCGCGGTCAAGGCGGCCCGTGGCGCCGCGGTGCATCCTCCTCGCCATGAACCTCTCGCAGCTCCACGTCCTCGTCGTCGGCGGTGCCACCGGCGGCGCCGCCACGGCCCTCCTCCTCGCCCGCGCCGGAGCCCGCGTCACCGTGCTCGAGAAGGTCGCCCAGCCGCGCGCCGTCGGGGCCGGCATCGGTCTCGCCGAGAACGGCCTCGCCGTGCTCGAGTCGATCGGCCTCGGCCCGGCGATCGCCGCGCGCGGCCGCGCCGTCGACGGGCTCGCGCTCGTCGACGCCGACAGCCGGCTCTTGCTCGCGCCGCCGCGACCAGCTCCGCGCATGCGGATGATCCGGCGCAGCGATCTGCAGGGTCTGCTGCTCGACGCCCTCGCCGCCGAGCCGCGCGCCGAGCGGCAGTTCGGCGCCGAGGTCATCGGCGCCGAGCGGGACGGCCGGGTGGTCGCCCGCATCGACGGCCGAGTCGTCGAGCACCGCGCCGACCTCGTCGTCGGCGCCGACGGGGTGCATTCGCAGATCCGCGCTGCCGGCGAGTTCGGGGCGCGCGTGCGTCCCCCGGGCATCGCCTACCTGCGGGCGCTCGTCGACGTCGAGGCCGCGCAGGGCGTCGAGGCCTGGACCGGCGCGGGGATCTTCGGCAGCTTCGCGGTCGGCGGCGGCACCTACTTCTACGCCTCGGCCGGCGCTCGCGCCTGCCGCCGCGCCATCGCAGCCCGTGACCTCGAGGCCCTGCGCGCCGTGTGGGCCCGCGCCTATCCGCCGTCGATCCCCCTGCTCGCCGCGGTGCGACGATTCGACGACCTCATCTTCAATCGCGTGACCCGCGTCGAGTGCCGCCGCTGGGTCGACGGCCGCCTCGTCCTGCTCGGCGACGCCGCCCACGCCATGGCGCCGAACCTCGGCCAGGGGGCCAACAGCGCCCTCGTCGACGCCGCCGTCCTGCTCGACGAGCTGCGCCGCGCGAGCGACCTCGCGACCGGCCTCGACGCCTACCAGCGCCGCCGCCGGCCCGCCGTGCGACGAGTCGCCCGCGCGGCCGGCAGCATGGGCGCGCTCGCCGAGATCACCAACCCCGTCGCCCGCTGGCTGCGCGACCGCCTGCTCCTCCCGCTGGCCGCCCGCCTCGGCGGCGACGCGACCTCGATCGTGATGCAGGAGCCGCCCGCGACCTTGCTGGCGATCGGCCGCGCCTGACCGCGAGCTGTCTTCAAGGACATGCGCATCCCGCCAGGCGGCGACACGACCTCGGCCGTGATGCGGGAGCCCCCGACCTCGCGCCATCCACTCCTTACGACATGACCCATTGGACATGTTTTTGACAACATTTCCTAAAAGTCATGCCCTGAAGAACGCGGGCCGTTCTCGGCGCACCTTCGCATGCCTGGACCGGTTCGCCTCGTGCGCCGGTCAGACCGGCGACACCCGCGTCAGCGTCTCTACCCACGCCTCCGGTGCGGGCGGCTGCGCGCGATCGGTCGGCGCCTGCGACAGCCACGCTTGCCACACCTCGATTCAGCCCTGGCCGTCGCCCATGCGTCAGCCGATGCTGCCTGCGGTGATCTCCGGGTACCGGGCCCACGGCGGCGCCACGTCTCCGTGTTCGTCGCGGGCCTTTGCGATCGCCCGGGCCAGGAATGCCTCTCGCTCGAACCCCATCGCGCCTCCGGTCCCGCCCAGCATACGACCTCGGTCGCTCGCTCGATCCGCCCGCGCATCTCGATCGCGCGTGCGATCCGTGTGTTGGATCTCGAGCGACTAGCGAGCCTCGCGCGGGCCTTCATGCCGCTTCCCCGCCCGCGGTCGGCCGGCCCGCGGCCGCTCGCTGCTCGAGCCCGGTCAGACCCGCGCGGTCCGGTGTTATGCCTGGCGCATCATGGAATACCGACGACTCGGAGCATCAGGTCTCAAGGTCCCCGTGCTTAGCTTCGGCACGGGCACGTTCGGCGGCGTGGGCAAGTTGTTCAGCGCCTGGGGCGACACCGACGTCGCCGCCGCGCGGCGGCTCGTCGACATCTGCATCGACGCCGGCGTCACGATGTTCGACAGCGCCGACGTCTATTCGGCCGGCGCCGCCGAATCGATCCTCGGCGAGGCGATCAAGGGCCGGCGCGAGCAGCTTTTGATCTCGACCAAGGCCACCTTCCGCCTCGGCGAGGGGCCCAACGACGTCGGCAGCTCGCGCTGGCACCTGACGCGCACCGTCGAGGCTTCGCTGAAGCGCCTCGGCACCGATCGCATCGACCTGTTCCAGCTCCACGGCTTCGACGCCCTCACCCCGGTCGAGGAGGTGCTCTCCACCCTCGACGACCTCGTGCGGGCCGGCAAGATCCGCTACGTCGGCTGCAGCAACTTCTCCGGCTGGCACCTGATGAAGTCGCTGGCCGTCGCCGATCGCTACGGCTATCCGCGTTACGTCGCCCACCAGGCCTACTATTCGCTCATCGGCCGCGACTACGAGTGGGAGCTCATGCCGCTCGGGCTCGACCAGGGCGTCGGCGCGGTCGTGTGGAGCCCGCTCGGCTGGGGCCGGCTGACCGGGAAGATCCAGCGCGGCAAGCCGCTGCCGAAGGACAGCCGCCTGCACGGTTCGGCCGAGTATGGACCGCCGGTCGGCGACGACCACCTCTTCCGCGTGCTCGACGCCGTCGAGGAGATCGCCCGCGAGACCGGAAAAACGGTGCCGCAGGTGGCGATCAATTGGTTGCTGCAGCGGCCGACCGTCGCCACCGTCGTGCTCGGCGCGCGCAACGAGGAGCAGCTCCGGCAGAACCTCGGCGCGGTCGGCTGGAACCTGTCGCCGGAGCAGGTCGCGCGGCTCGACGCCGCCAGCGAGCAGACACCGCCCTACCCCTACTGGCACCAGCGCGGCTTCGGCGAGCGCAACCCGCCGCCGGTCTAGCGCGGCGGCGCTCCGGGCAAACACGCCCGGCGACCGCGCCGGGCGGACGTGCGAGCATGCTCGGCATGCAAGAGTGGCTGTACCGCGCGAGCAATGCCAGGGCTGATTCATCCACCACGCAGGACGTCGCCGACAACTTCGGCTTCATCTGTCGCAACGCCTTCGCCGACGTCGCCCACGCCCAGATGATCGCCAACGTCGCCAAGGTCGACTTCGGCGACGTCATCCACCTCTACTTCGTCGACGGTGAGGGCGGCCGCTCGCTCGGCGCCTATCGGGTCGTCGGCCCCCATCGCCACCCGCGCGGCGCCCTGTTCGGCGCCGCCGTCCCCAAGACCAAGCTGCGCACCGTCGCCGACGACCAGCTCCGCGAGCAGCTCCGCAGCGACTACGCCGTCGACCCGCGCGTCGGCGAATTCTGCGGCTGGCCCGTCGTCCGCGACGAGCACCCCTCGCCGAGCTACGTCCGCGACCTGTTCGTCGGCCGCAACACCCTCGTCCCGCGCTGAATTCGGCCTTGCGGCCCCCGGCGCCGCTACTGACACCCGGCTGGCCGGTTCGGTGCCACCGGGTGTCTTCCTGTGAACATTTTCGGACGAGGCGGTCGCGCCTATTTTCTCGGGAATGTTTACACCGTCCTTCGACGTCGCGATCCTCGGCTGCGGTCCGACCGGCGCCGTGTTGGCCAATCTGCTCGGCGGTCTCGGCCTGCGGGTCGTCGTCTGCGAGCGCGAGCCCGAGGTCCACCCGATCCCGCGGGCCACCCACATCGACGAGGAGACCCTGCGCAATTTCCAGGCGACCGGGCTGCTGGCCGAGCTGTGGCCGCACACCTGCGAATTCGGCGAGGCCGAGATCGTCGACGAGGACGGCGCGCGGCTGCTCATCGACCGGATCGGCGAGCGCGACAGCCCGCACGGTTACAGCGGCGCCCGCTTCTTCGACCAGCCGGCCTTCGAGCGGCTCCTCCGCGCCGGCCTGCAGCGTTACCCGAACGTCCGCCGCGAGCTCGGCGTCGACGTCGTCGGCATCGACGTCCGCGCCGACCACGTCGTCCTCGCCGCCCGGCGCGCCGACGGCCAATCGCTGGACCTGCGCGCCGCCTGGCTGGTCGGCTGCGACGGCGGCCGCAGCCTCACCCGCGACGTCCTCGGCGCGACGATGGCCTCGCTCGCCCCGCGGCGTCACTGGCTGATCGTCGACACTCTGCTGCGCGACCTCGCCGACGACGCCGCCTTGCCCGGCCGCTTCCGTTACCGCCTCGGGCGCGAGCGGCTCAGCATCTTCGCCCACGGCATCGGCCGCAACCGCCGCTGGGAGTTCCAGCTCGGCGAGCACGAGGACGCCCCCGACGAGGCCACCGTGCGCCGCTGGCTCGCCCGCGACATCGACTCCGATCGCCTCGAGATCACGCGGATCGCCAAATACGCCCACAACGCCCTCCTGGCCGCCCCCTGGCGCTCCGGCCCCGTCCTCCTCGCCGGCGACGCCGCCCACATGATGCCGCCCTCCGCCGGCCAGGGCATGTGCGCCGGCATCCGCGACGCCGTCAACCTCGCGTGGAAGCTCCACCGCGTGATCACCGGTCGCGCCTCACCTGACCTTTTGGCCAGCTACGAACGCGAGCGGCGGGCGCACGTCGAGCAGGTCCTGCGCGGCACCCTCTTCATCGGCAACCGCCTGCAGGCCGACCACGCACTGCAGCGCTGGTGCCGACGTCGGCTCCTGCGCCTGATCGGCCGCTTCGCGCCGCTCCTGGCCCTCACGCGCCGCCTCGGCATGCGCCGCCCGCGGCTGCGCCACGGCTGCTTCGATCACGCCTCGCGCTGGCACGGTCACCCGCTGCCGCAGGTCCGCGTGCGCCATCTTGGCATCGACCTCCCGCTCGACGACCTGCTCGGCTATCGCTTCGCCCTCGTCGTCCGCGCCGAGTGCCTCACCCTGCGTCTGCGCGAGTGGGCCGCCGGCCACGACATCGCCCTCGTCCGTCCCGGCGTCGACTTCGAGGAGCACGACGGCGCCCTGCTCCGCTTCCTGCGCGCGCGCCGGCTCGACTTCGTCCTCGTCCGCCCCGACCGCCAGATCTTCGGCGCCGGCGACGTGTCCGCCCTGTCTCGCGTCCAGGCCGCCTTCGACGCCCATTTCGCGCCTGCGAGCCCGCCCCAGCCCCGACACGAGTCCGCGACCGTCGCCCCGGTCTCGCGCTAGACGACCCCTGCAGCGCCGCGCATGCACCTCCCGCGCTTCACCCGCGAGCCCGCTGGCGACCCCGTCCACGCCGACTGAGATCCGTCGCCGCCCGGGCTCGCCGCGCTCGAGCTCGGGCTCGTCGGCGACGGCGCGATCGGTGACTCCAGCATGCTCGCCGGCCCCGCTGGCCCGCGCGCGAGCGCTCCCGGCGCCTCGCCGCTGATCTCACGTCGGCATCGCCCTGCACCTCCCTGCATCCGCACCGGCACCTCGACGCCGGCACCCTCCCCGACCGGCGCGTGGCGTGCGAGATCTCCTCGATCCGCCCCAGAGCGCCCGCAAGCGGCATGCTTTCCGCCTTGCTGCGATTCACGAGGACCGCCTCGCCGCCCGTGCGAGCCCGATTCGAGGCCACGGCGCGTTTGCGCGCGGCGAACTCGAACATCGTTACCGTGGCACGTGTGAACTCATCTTCGCGGTGGACGCCTCGATCTGTCGGCCGGTTCGTGTCGCTAACAGGACCCGCTTATGCCTGTTCCGAAGCTCTTGCTCGTCGTCCCGCCCGCGGACGCCGTCGCTCACGCGGCCGCCCGGTTTCCCGCCGATCCGACAGCCCGCCTCCGCTTTCGCGCCGACGACCAGCCCGACTGTTTTTTCATCGAGGTCCACGCCGGCGCCGCCCCGCGCTCGTATCGCGTCTATGTCTCGTCGGCCCCGGGCGGCTCGCAGCTCGAGTTTCCCCGCGATTTGGGTGACGCCGCCAGCGTCGTCACCGGCCTCTTTGTCATCGGCCTGGTCGCCGCCACCTGGCACAGCCTCGGTCTCCTCTCCCTCGTGCTCGCCCTCCCGTCCGCCGTGCTCCTGCGGGTCGCCGCCGAGTCTTCCGCCAGCGAGGCCGAGCAGGCCGAAGTGTTCTCCGCCCTCGTGACCGCCTTCGAGCCGCTGCGCCGCCCCGGCTTCCCGTATCGCGCCGTCCGTCCCCCGCGACCCGTGCGCAACGGCGTGTGATCGCGGGTGTACCCGCCGCCTGCCGCCCCCGCACCGCGGCAATCAGCGCACGACGCCCACCTGGCAGGCCGACATCGCCACCCTTTCGGTGCGGCGAATCACGGCTGAATCGCAGGCTCCCGCATCTGGGTTCGCCTGCCGCGCCCGCACCCCCGCGCACGACGCCCACACCTGTCGCCCGGGCTGGCCCCCATCCTCGCTGCGACGAATCACCGCTGAATCGCAGGCTCATACGGGTTCGCCTGTCGCCCCCGCACGGCGACCGAAACCCACACCTGCTCAGGCCGGCCTGGCCACGATTCTCGGTGCGACGAATCGCGGGTCGCCCGCCCCTGGCGCCGCGGCGATTCGTGCCACCCGTCATCGCCGGCTTCACCCCGCTCATCGGCTCGGCGAGCTCTGCCTTTGCCCGGCGCATCAGCTCGCGACTCCCGTCAACGTCACGAACTCGCGCTCGCTGTTCGAGTACGCCAGCTTCTTCGCCCACGTCGTCGGCAGCTCGCCGACCTCCTCGCGGCTCGTCGTGCGGGCCGTCACCGTGAACCCCGCGCCCGCGTAGGCCTGCACGAGCGCCGCCGCGCGGCCCTCTGCGCGCAATCCCGGCAGCGCCTGGACCGCCAGCGGATCGCCGGGCCCGTAGCCGAACACCACCTGCAGCGACGCCCCCGGCTTGCACAGCCCGCGCAGCCGCGCCAGCCCGTCCGCCTCGGGCAGCGCCACCGCGCGGAGCAGCGAGCCCCACGGCAGCAGCACCGACAGCGAATCGATCAGCCCGACCAGCTCGCCCGGCGCGCGCTCGAGCGGCAGCACCCCGAACAGCGCGTTCGCCAGCCCGCCGCGGGCCGGCTTGCCCGCCGCCCGGCGCGACGGCTCGCGCAGGCCTTCCGCGCTCGCGTCGACCCCGATCACCAGCGTCGACGGCTCGCTGCGCGCGCGGCGGAGCGCGAACGCCCCGTCACCTGTCCCGAAGTCCAGGTGTACCGCGCGATGGCGAGCCGCCAGCTCGGCCAGTCATCAGCGGTCGACCCAGTGTTCTTTTTTGCCCTCGACGCGGTGCATCTGCCGGCCTCAACCTCCGCCTCTCCGCCCCTATTCCCGGCCTCGACAACCCCGGCCGGCCCCGGCCATCCTCTCCCTCGCGATGGCCGACCCCGAGATCTCCGCCCGCTCGCCGGACGGCGTGTGGCGCTTCGAGTCGGGCCGCCTGAGCGACGGCTCTCGCGTCGTCGAGCTCGAGACGATCGACTTCTTCGACCGCTGGACCTTCGCCCGCTTCTGTCCCGGGGGACAGCTCATCCTCGGCTTCGAGTCGGGCCAGCCGTGGTCCGAGTCCGGCTCCTACGGCGACCGCTACGGCGGCCTGCAGGTGTTCGCGCCGACCGCTGACCCCGCGCGCTGGCAGACCGTCGCTATCGAGTACGACTACCGCAGCCACGACGCCACCTTCATCCCCGACGACGTCGTCTGGCACCCGCGCGGCGTGCTCGCCTGGCTGCACGACGGCTGTCTCTGCGGACAGGTTTTAAAAGAGCCGCGTGGCCCGGTCGATCTGCTGTGGAACCCGCGGGACAGCGACTTCGGCCTCGAGTACTACTTCGAGCGCTGGGGCGTCTGGCGCCGGCTCGAGCTCGACGAGCACGGGCATCTGCTCACGGCGTACGACCCCGCCGGCTGCGATCGCTACGACCTCGTCCACCGCCGCACCGCGCGGGACGACGGCGAGTGGGAAGCGCTGGCGGTCTACTGATCGCCCGGGCGACGATTTCGCCGACGCGGTGCTTCGCGCCGGCCGCGAGCTCTCGCGGTCGCACCAGCCGCGCACGCGTATGCATCGGCCCGTCTCGCCGGCGGGACCTCGGATCGCCGCTATGACGGCGTGCCGCTGCCCATCGGCCCGAGCCGGAGCCCGCGGCACGCCAGCACCAGCTTGGCCCGCTGCGAGCCCTCCGCGCCGGCCTCCACGCGCTCGACGTCGATCCCCGCAATTTTGAATTCCACCCGCGCAAGCACCGGCCCCGCGCCTTCGGCCAGGTACTCGAGCGCGCCCTCGCGGTCGACCAGCGCCTCGGCCGCCTCCCAGTCCGCCTCGCCCTCGACCGCCAGCTTCACGCGCTGCAGCCCGCGGCGGCCGAGCGTGATCGTCAGCGCGTCGATCTCGTGGACCTGCTGCGGCGCGGGGCCGTGCAGGTGCACGCGGCAGCCCGCGATCGTCGGCGGCTCGCCGCGCGCCGCCGCCGTCGCCGCGCCGCCCTGCATCTCTGCCGTCTTCGCCTCGACCTGCAGCCACAGCGCGCCCACGCCCTCGGCGTCGAGCGACGGCAGCCCGAGCTCGACCACTCGCGCCCCGCCGAGCACCAGCCGCTCGACCTCGCGCCCCTCCTCGTCGAACGCCACGATCGCCGCCTCGCGTCGCTCGTCGTACAGGCTGCCCTCGACCCACTCCCAGAACAGCGGCTCCGGCTCGACCAGCAGCGCCCCCTGCTTCGCGCGGAGCCACGGATCGAGGTCGAAGTAACCGTCGCCCGGCGCGCGCACCCAGCCCGCGTGCAGCGCCTCGTCGAGCTCCAGCGCGTATCGCTTCGCCATCTCCCGCGCAGGTTACCACTCCGCCGCGGGCGAGCGCGCGCACGGCCGCCCCGGTCTGCGCCGTTTCGCGCTACCTTCGCGGCATGCAGCTCAATCAGGTCACCTTGCCGTCGGCCGACGTCGCCCGCGGCGCTGCCTTCTATCGCCGGCTCGGCCTGCGGCAGATCGTCGCCAGCCTGCCGAAGTACGCCCGCTTCGAGTGCCCGGGCGGCAGCACCCTCTCGCTGCACCACGTCGACCGCCTCGTCGGCGCCACCGGCGTCGTCGTCTACTTCGAGTGTCCCGACCTCGACGCCCGGGTCGCCGCCCTCAAGGAGCAGGGCCTCCAGTTCGACGCCGATCCGGTCGACCAGCCGTGGCTGTGGCGCGAGGCCTACCTGCGCGATCCCGACGGCAACGTCGTCTGCCTGTTCTGGGCCGGCGAGAACCGGCGCAACCCGCCCTGGCGGCTGGCCGAGCAGCCGGGCGAATAGCGGCGCCGGCGCTCAATGCTCCGTCTATCCCCGAGGACATGTCCCGGGTGACACGTCCTCGCTATCCGCGACGGGGCTTCTTCTCGATCACCCGGAACGTCACCCGCACCTTCCCGGGCCCGAGCGAGCGGCGCGCGTCCATCGCCAGGATCTGCTGGTGCTCGGCCTCGTGAGCGGCGCGGAACGCCGCGATCTGCTCGTTGAGCTCGGCGTCGCTGGTGAACGCGAAGTCGTGGTTCAGGGTGATCTTCTCTGGCTTCTTCGGCACCCGGCGTCCTCGCGGCGAACGTAGCCGCGGGCGTAAAAGCGCGCAAGGACCTTGGCGGACGTCACGGCCCGCGTCGGCCGGGTGGGGCCTCGGGACCGGGCGCCCGCGGAGCGGGGCGTACACCGGCGCCGTGGTCATGACAATGCATTTCTCACGGTATGATCAATCGATTCGCGGGCGGGCGCTGCGCGATCGACCGGCGAATGAACGAATGTCCGGACAGTCGCTGCGGCAGACCGTCTGCGCCGGTCGGCGGCCCGGGCCTCGGCCGCGATGCTGCAGCGCACAGCCTGCCGGTCCGCATGCCCGTCAAGGATCGAGGCATGAATGTCAGAGGGATCGTAGTGTGGGCGATCGTGGCCGCCGCGGCGGGCGGTTGTCAGAACGGCTCCGGGGGGGACGGAGCCCCGACCGGGGACAGCGACACCGACGGCACCACGGACGGCGTCGCGGTCGATACCGAGGGTGGAGAGGCGGCCGAGTGCAAGGGCATCGATCCCGGGCCGTCGCCGATCCGGCGCATGAACCGGCGCGAGTACGACAACACCGTCCGCGACCTGCTCGGCGACGACAGCCGGCCGGCGCAGCGCTTCCCGGCCGAGGAGGAGGCGCTCGGGTTTAACAACAACGCCGACGCGCTGGTCGTCACCTCGCTGCTCGCCGAGGGCTACCTCGCGGCGGCCGAGGCGCTCGCCGAGGAGGCCGTCAAGGACCTCCCGACGCTGCTGCGCGGCTGCGACGTCAAGAGCGAGGGCGAGGACGCGTGCGCCGAGGCGTTCATCACCGAATTCGGCCGCGACGCCTATCGCCGGCCGCTGACCGGCGACGAGGTCCAGCGATTGCTCGCGGTGCATCAGGCCGCCGCCGACGAGTTCGACTTCGCCACCGGCGTGCGTCTCACCTTGACGGCGATGCTCCAGTCGCCGCATTTCCTCTACCGCGTCGAGTTCGGCGCGCCGATGGAGGGCAACGACGAGGTGCTGAAGCTCGCCCCGTACGAGCTCGCCTCGCGCCTGTCCTACTTCCTGTGGGGCACCATGCCCGACGCCGAGCTGTTCGCGGCCGCCGCCGAGGGGCGGCTCGAGGAGCCCGAGGACGTGGCCAAGCAGGCCACGCGCATGCTCGCCGACGCGCGGGCGCGGGCCACCGTTCGCGACTTCCACGGCCAGTGGCTCGAGCTGAAGCGCATCGAGGAGATGGAGAAGGACGACGAAGCTTTCCCCGAGTTCGACCTCGACCTGCGGCCGCTGTTGCGCGCCGAGGCCGAGGAGTTCCTCGATCACGTGATCTGGGACGACAAGGGCGACCTCGATTCGATGTACCTCGCGCCCTACACCTTCCTCAACGGCGACCTCTCCGACTACTACGGCGTCGACGGTCCCACCGGCGACACCTTCCAGAAGTTCGACCTCCCGGCCGGGCGCGCCTCCGGCTTCCTGACCCAGGGCGGCCTGCTGTCGGTGCTGGCCAAGCCCAACCAGACCTCGCCGATCCACCGCGGCAAGTTCGTGCGCGAGCGGCTGCTCTGCCAGGTCGTCCCGCCGCCGCCCGACGACGTCGACATCACCCCGCCCGAGGTCGACCCGAGCTTGCCGACGCGCGAGCGCTTCAAGCAGCACTCGACCGACCCCTCGTGCTCCGGCTGTCACAGCATGATGGACCCGGTCGGCTTCGGCTTCGAGCACTTCGACGGCATCGGCCGCTGGCGCGACGAGGAGGCCGGCCTGCCGATCGACGCCACCGGCGAGATCATCGGCGGCACCACCAAGGGCACCTTCGACGGCGTCCCCGAGCTCGCCGGCCTGCTCGTCGATTCACCCGAGGTCGAGCGCTGCATGACCCTGCAGTGGTTCCGCTACGCCTACGGCCGCGCCGACGCCAAGGAAGACAGCTGCACCATCGACGACCTCACCCGTCAGTTCGCCGGCTCCGGTCGGCGGATCCAGGACCTCATCATCGCCCTCACCCAGAGCGAAGCCTTCCTCTACCGCCGCGCCCCCGAAGGAGAATAAGCCATGAAACGCTCCACTCTGTCCCGCCGCACCTTCCTGCGCGGCGCCGGCGGGGCTTGCCTCGCCTTGCCGCTGCTCGACATCATGCACGGCTGCGACGCCCCGCCCGCCGCCCTGCCGCAGCAGTTCCGCGGCGCCGGCGGCCCCAAGCGGTTCGTCGTGTTCTGGACCCCGAACGGCACGATCATGAACGATTGGCGCCCGAGCGGCAGCGCCGACGCCTACTCCTTCGGGCGGATCTTGCAACCGCTCGAGCCGCACAAGCAGGACGTCATCGTCCTCGACGGCGTCGACGAATTGTCGGCCTACAAGGGCCCCGGCGACGCCCACCAGAAGGGCACCGGCCAGGGCCTCACCGGCACCGAGTTGCAGGAGGGCGACTTCGCCGGCGCCGACGGCCTCTCCGCCGGCTGGGCCGACGGCATCTCCGTCGACCAGGCGATCGCCGACGCCGTCGGCAACGAGACCAAGTTCCGCTCGCTCGAGTTCGGCGTCCATGTCTACGGCGCCAACGTGGGCTCGCGGATCTCCTATCGCGGCCCCGCCCAGCCGATCCCGCCGGAGAACGACCCGACCGCCGCCTTCAACCGGATCTTCGGCGACCTCGAGAGCGACCCGGTCGCGCAGGCGCGCAGGATCGCCGAGCGCAAGATCGTCCTCGACGCCGTCGCCGAGGATTACCAGCGGCTCGTCAAGAAGGTCGGCGCGGCCGACAAGATCAAGCTCGACGCGCACCTCGCCGCCGTGCGCGACATCGAGATGCGGCTCGACACCGGCGGCACGGTCGGCGGCGCCTGCCAGCCGCCGGTGCTGGGCGACGTCAAGGACCCGAGCAAGGTCGGCAACATCCCCGCGACCGGCAAGCTGCAGATGGACCTGCTGGCGATGGCGCTCGCCTGCGACCTGACGCGCGTCGCCTCGCTGATGTGGATGAACTCCGCCACCGCCAAGCCGTTCCCGTGGCTCGACATCCCCGAGGGCCACCACGAGCTGGCGCACCGCGGCGACGGCGACCTCGACGCCCAGGAGAAGCTGACGCGGATCAACATCTGGTACTGCGAGCAGTTCGCCTACCTGATCGAGAAGCTCAAGGCGATCCCCGAGGGCGACGGCACCGTCCTCGACAACACCCTGCTGATTTGGGTCAACGAGCATCAGAAGGGCAACGACCACGACCGCCACGAGATCCCCTACGTCCTCGCCGGCAAGTGCGGCGGGGCGATGAAGCCCGGGCGATGGATGCAGGTGCAGGGCGACGTCCCGCACAACAACCTCCTGGTCGGCTGCATGAACGCCATGGGCCTCGAGGCCACGACCTTCGGCAACCCGAATTATTGCACCGGCGCGCTCAGCCTCGCCTGAACGATCCCCGCAGCGATCGCGGGCACGGCTTCGCCCCGCTCGCGCAACGCCGCGCCGCGAGTCGGCGAGAGCTGGGGCCTCGGCCTCGCCCTGGTGCGAGCTTGCGCCGAGGCCCACGGCGACGCCGCGTCGATCGAGCGCGGCGAACCGCGGGACGACGTTCACCCGTGGTCTTGCCCTCGATGCCAGGCCGTATCGAGGGTCGTGGTCCTGCCCGCGGTCCTCACCTGCGCTTCGAATCACAAAAGCGGCGCGAATCGTCGGCGCGCGAGACACGCCGTCCTTCGCGTGCTACGGTGGTCCGTCTTGCGCGCGACGATCGTCGGGCGGCGCCGAGGATGCCTCGAATCGTCGCACGTTCAGCAATTTCACCTTCGGGTCGCCGCGCCCCCGCCGCCCCGCCGCGGGCGCGCCTGAGCCGATGCAGATCAACGGACTTCATTTGCCGCCCGCCTTGACGCGGGCGATCGGCGAGCGACGGTGGCGCCATCCCCCGGTCCACGTCCTCCGCCGCGTCTTCCGCGAGAGCCCGATCAGGGTGCAGCTCTACGACCTCGATGCCATGCACGCCGCCAATCGCGGGTGGCTAAAAGAAAAGGATCCCGCTTACTTCGGCCGCTCGGACGACAAGAAGCCGCCTGGCAACATCGACCCCGCGCGCTCGTTGCTCCTCGGGCTCCTCGGCCCCCACATGCCGTTCGCGCTCGATTATCGGATCTCCAGCGATCGGCCCCGCGTCCTCTACCTCCACTCCGGCGGCGACCAATGGATCACCGTCGCCGGCGACGTCGAACAATTGCTCGCTCGCCTGCAACTCGACAGCCTCGATTCGTGCGCTCCCGCTCGCCGCGTGCGCTAGCGCGGCGGGCCCCCCGCAATTTTCTCGCGTCGTCCGTCGAGGTCGGGCGCGGGCGCCGGGCCCCGCGCCGCGTTGCCATCGCCGCGGTGCCGTGCTACTTTCCCGGTGTCATTCGTTTCTGGCGCACTTGCACGCTCGGGCATTTGGTCGACTCCGCGTCGCCTGAAGGTTTTGGGGTTCATTTCCGGCGACGTTGATGGAGCAGCACCTGACTGCTGCAATCTTCGTTCGAGCGCAGGCTCTTCGACCGAAAATTCCCCCCGCCGGCGCGCTGCGCCGAGAGCCCGATCCAGAGACGAATCAAGACAATGGGTAACCGACTCTTCGTAGGCAACCTCTCCTTCCAGATCAACGACAGCGACCTCCAGCAGGCGTTCCAGCCGTACGGAACGGTCAAAGAGGTCAAGCTGATGCTCGATCGGGACACCGGCCGCTCGCGCGGCTTCGCGTTCATCGAGATGATGAGCGAGTCCGACGCCCAGCGGGCCATCGAGGCGCTGCACGGCGCTTCGCTCGACGGCCGCCCGCTGCGGGTCTCGGAAGCGGAGGACCGGCGCTCCAGCTTCTCGGGCCCGCCGTCCGGCGGCAACGACCGCAGCAACGGCTACGGCCGCAAGCCGAGCCGCGGCGACCGCTACTGACCCCGCCCCCGAGCGTTTGCGCTGCGCCTCAGGGCGCAGCGTAAAACTCGTCGCCGTGCGAGTCGCCGGCGATCCGCTCGAGGTCTCCCTCGCTGGCGGGCCATTGCAGCGCGCCGGTGAGGATGAGCAATTCCCAGCGGGCCCGCATGTGGATTGGGTCTGCGAGCGCCGCGGCGATCAGGGGTCCGTAGCCGCGGCTGCCCCAGCCGCACCCGTCGGCGAATTGAAGCGGCCAGCAGTTGCGGTAAAACAGCCATAACACCTTGCGCAGGGCGTCCGCGGCCTGGGCTTCGACCCCGGCGGCGCGCGCGCTCGCCTCGGCGCCGATCCACGGGCCTTTCTCGTACGTCCAGTCGCGATTGCCGCGCGCGAGTTGATGCTCGAGCAAGGCGCAGGTGCGACGATGGAGGCCCTCGACGACGAGCCTGCCGCGAAGGTCTCCCATCGGCTCGGGCAGAGGGACCCACGTGCCCTCCCCGACGACGAGCGGCGTCTGGCCGGAGCGGTGCCAAAAGATCGTGGCGGCGCGGGTGCGGAGGTCGAGCTCTGCACCGTAGACGTCGACGCGCGCATGACGAATGCGCGAATCGACGCGCGAAAACCTGCCAGACATGGATTCCATCATGGCACGCTTCGCCGGGTTTGGGAAGCGAATCCCCGCGATAAAGCGGGGTACATCGACCCCCACCCGACGAACCCGCGGCGCGGTCGACTCACCCGCTCACTTCACGCGCCCGCCTCACGCGCCCGCCTCAAGCGCCCGCCTCAAGCGCCCACCTCAAGCGCCCACCTCAAGCATCATCGCGCCGCGCGAGCGTCGGCCCGGCCCCGGCGACGACGTCGATCGTCGGGTCGAGCCCGAACAGCCGCGCGTGGTGGATCCACCACACCCAGCACAGCATGCCGAACGGCAGATAGCCGAAGTACCCGAGCAGCGGCATCTCGTACACGTGCAGCACGTTGACGTACGGCACGTCGTACTTCCAGAAGTTCGGGTTCTGCGGCGTGCTGTAAAAATTCCACATCTCGCCGACCAGGTAGTTGAGCGCGGTCGCCAGCCCGATCAGCACCACCGGCGCCCAGTTGCCGCGGCGGATCGCCGAGAACGGCGTCCACGCGCCCGCCAGCGACGTCGCCGCCGCGAGCACCAAGAGCGGGCTCAGCCACAGCAGCGGGAACAGCGGCGCCGGCCACAGCACCAGCGCCGCCAGCGACGCGAGGCCGAGCCCCAGCAGGCGCTGCACGGCCGCGCGTGACAGCTCGACCTTCGGCCCGCGCTCGAAGCGGGTCCGCAGCGGCGCGATCGTCGTCAGCAATTGATAGACCACGAAGATCGACGGCAGCACCGTCGTGAACGCCAGGCCGAACCACACCAGGTAGCCGCACTGCGAGAAGATCGCGTCGTTGGGGTAGTACCAGTTCGAGCGCGTGAAGTAATTGAGATACTCATAAAAGTACCAGCTCACGCACGAGGTCGCTGCGATCGCCAGCACCGTCCAGGGCCTGGTCGCCACCAGCGACAGCCCGCCGGTGCGGCGGTAGACCACCCCGTCGAGCGCGAGGATGAAGCCCCACCACAGCGGCACGAAGCTGAACGGCACCAACGGCGCCGCCGCCTCCGGCAGCTCGCCCCACATCAGCGCCCACGAGGCCATCGCCAGCAGCGCCCCCGGCACGCACCACGGCGGGAACCGGACCTGCGGCACGTGCTCGTCGCGGGCGGCCGTCGGCGGCGCGAAGCCGAACCGCTGCGGCGCGCGCAGGAACTCGAGGATGCCGAGCGCCAGCGCGACGCCGAGGCCGAACACCAGCCAGTTGAAGCCCGGCACGTCGGGGCTCTTCGGCGGCGGGAACTTGCCCCAGGTGTCGGGCATGTCGCCGTGGACCAGCAGGCGGGTGACGAGGGGCGTCGCCACCAGGGCGACCAGGCCGAGGACGAGCGGCGGCTTGCGGACCTTCGCGGACATGTTCGGCCGCGACGTATACCACGAGCGCCGGCGGCCGTCTCCCGCGACCGGGCGAGCGGCCGCGCCCGCGCGGGCGACCCCGCGCCGAACCTTGCATCAATGACCCGATGGACATGCTCTTTCGAGCATGTCCCTTCGGTCATCGAACCGCGCGCCTCACTTCGAGTTGGCGGCCCCGAACGTCGGCTTGCAGCCGGACGACCAGCTGCCCTGCGGCCCGTCGGCCAGGCGGCAGAACGACAGCGCGGCCTGGTCGGCGAGGTAGGTGACCTGGGACACCGGCTTGAGGTCGGGCTTCAGCAGGGTCACCGTGTCGCCGTTGGAGCTGAGGCCGAACGGGTGCTGCCCGGCCAGCTCGCCCTTTTCGACGACCATGAACTGGCCGGGCGCGAGCGTCGTCCCGGCGGCGAACACCAGCTTCTCGAGGTCGGCGACCGGGTCGTAGGTCGCGTCGAACGCCTGGTCGGTGAGGATCCACCCGGTCATGTCGATCGGGTCGGCGCCGGCGTTGAACAGCTCGATCTCGTCGTTGGTCGACTCGAGCTCGTTGATCGCCGCCGCCAGGTCCGACATGCACATCGACGTGTCGAGGACGCACTGCGGCGTGCAGGTCATCGCCCCGCCGGTGAACCCGCGGTCGGCGCACTTGGCCCCGCCGACGTCGAGGCCGTCGCAGGGCTCGGCGCCCTCGCGCACGCCGTCGCCGCAGATCGTCACCGCCTCGAGGTTGGGCGCGCCGAGGGTCTGCTGGCAGTGCCCCCACGAACCTGTCCCATCGGGCAGGCGGCACCACGACACCATCGCCGCCACGCCCTCGACCGTCAGCGCGTCGACCACCGCCTCGTCGCCGTCGACCAGGGTCAGCGTCTCCTCGTTGCTCGAGCTGAGGCCGAACGGCAGCTCGCCCTCGCCGGTCATCGGGTCGAGCTCGACCAGCACCAGCCGCTCGCCGGGCATCAGCGTCGTCCCGTCGGGGAACACGTAAGTCTTGTCGGCCGGCAGCAGCGGGTCGTCCGACAGCCGCCAGCCCGACAGCTCGGCCGGCGCGCCGCCGGCGTTGAACAGCTCGATCGCGTCGCCCTTGCCGGCGAACGGCCCCGACGCCGCGCCCTTCGACGTCAGCTCGTTGAGCCGCACCACCCACTCGGCCGGCGTGCCCTCGCAGTCGGACACGTCGAACGACAGGCAGTCGGACGCGCACGTCAGCGGGCCGGTGAAGCCGGGGTCGATGTCGGCGCACGCCATCCCGCCGAGCTCGGCCCCGTCGCACAGCTCGTCGCCCTCGACGATCCCGTCGCCGCACACCGGCCGGGTCGGCGCCTCCGACGTCACCGCCGGCTCGTCGCCGGTGGTCGTGGTGCCCGGGGCCGGCTCGTCGCCGGTCTCGCCGGTGCTCTCCACGGGCATGTCGTCGGTGCCGGCGTCGTTCATACCGCCGCCTTGATTGCAGCCGAGGACGGCCGGCGCCAAGATGGAAAATAGGGACAGACTGACTCCTACGATTTTACGCTCGGACATGACGAACACTCGATGATGGCAGTGGGGGCGTGAAGACAGCCCTGTCAGCGCGGCAGCGGCGCCCCGACCGCGGCCTCGAGCTCGATGAGCGCGTCCCGGCGCTCGAAGCGGGCCGCCAGGTGCAGCCGTCGCGCGGCGACCCGGCGGGCCTCGATATCGAGGACCTCGACCACGTCGAGCGTCCCCGCCACCAGCGCCGCGTCTGCCTGACGCGCCGCCGCGTCGACCTGCGGCAGCAGGTCGCGCTCGATCTCCTGCACCCGCGCGTCGGCCCGCTGCGCGCGCGCGATCGCCTCGCCGACCTCGCCGGCGATCGCCGCGACCTCGGCCCGCTCCTCGACCTGGCGCTGGCGCATGATCGCCTTCGCGGTCTTGATCTTCCCGCGGTTGAGGCTGAACAAAGGGACATCGACCGCGAATCCGACCCCGAACGACGACGGCGTCGCCGGGCCCGGGCCGAAGAAGTAATTGACCTGGGCCCAGCTGATCCACGGCGCCGCCTCGACCTTCGCCAGCGTGATCGCCGAGCGCGCCTGACCGACCCTCGTCTGCACCGCGCGCAGCTCCGGGCGCGAGCGCAGCGCCTGCTCCGTCAATGCCGCCGGGTCGAGCACCACATCGGCGATGTCGAGCTGGGCCCGGTCGACGCGCACGCTGAAGGCCGGCCCCGGCCCGACCAGCCGCGCCAGCTCGGCCTCGGCGCGGGCCAGCTCGTCGCGCAGCTTGCGGGCCTCGTCGACCGCCTCGGCGCGGGCCACCTCGGCCATCGCCAGCGCGACGTCGGTCGCGACCGCGCGAGCCACCCGGGCGCGGAGCTGCCGCTGCCGCTCCTCGCACAGCGACACCGCGCGCGACACCTCCTCGAGGTCGGCGGTGAGCCAGGCCAGGCGGGCGAACAATCGATACACCTTCGCCCGCAGCTGCCGGCGCGCCGCCTCGGTCTCGCCCTGCGCCCCCGCGGCCGCGTGGCGGGCCGCGTCGACGCGCGCGCGCACGCTGCCGGGCCGGGGCAGCGGCGCGCGCAGGCCCATGTTGAAGCCGAGCCGTCCGGGCGCCGAGTCGTCGACGCCGACGTTCGACACCCGCACGCTCGGGTTCTCGATCTGCCGCGCCGCCCCGATCTCCGCCGTCGCCACCTCGGCGCGCGCCTCGACCACCGCCAGCTCCGGGTTGTTGGCCAGCGCCAGCGCGTAGGCCTGCTCGACCGTCAGTGCGTCGCCGTCGGCCAGCGCCGCCGCCGTGGCCTCCGGCAGGGGCCCGCGCGGGTGGCCGACCTGCATCTCGCGCCAGGTCGCGATCGCCCGCTCGGGCGAGACCGCCGGCGCGCTCGCGCAGCCGACTGCCAACATCGCCGCGATCGGCGTCCAGCCCGCGCGAATCATGGCACCCCCGGCTTCTCCGGCGCGGCGGCGCGGGTCGGCTGCAGCATCGCGTCGATCATCGGCGCCGCCAGCACCTGCTCGTCCGCCGGCGCCGGCTCGCGCGCTTCGGCGGCGCATGGCGACGGGTGGCCGAGGAAGCTGACCGCGAACGCCTGCCCGGGCAAGAGCGGCGCGTGCTCGTCGAGGGCGACCGCGACCTCGCGGCCGTACTCCGGCAATTCGGGGTTCTTGCGGCAGCGCGGCGGCAACTCGGTGATCTGCGGCCCCAGCCGGGTCACGTGGGCGGTCGCCGCCGGCCCGCCGGTCCCGCGCGAGCGCAGCAGCACCGCCTCGCCGACGCGGACCCTGGCGGCCTGGTTCTCGCGCAGGCACACCACCACCTCGTCCTCGTCGCCGGGTCCGCGGCCGACGATCGTCAGCACCGGCGCGTCGGGCCCCGCGACCTGGCCGGCGCGCACGTGGATCTCCGCCACCTGGCCGTCGGCGGGCGCGCGCAGGATCGTCTGTTCGCGCCGCGCTGCCAGCAATTGCTCGCGCCCGGCGATCACCGCCAATTCGGCGCGGACCGGCCGCAGCGCCAGCTCGGTCGCGTCGGTCGGCAGCGCCGCGCGACGGGCCCGGGCCGCCGCCGCCTGGCGCACCAATTCGGGCACAAGCGTGTCGGCGGCCTCGACCTCCTTGCGCAGCGCCGCGCGCTTGACCCCGAGCGCGTCGAGTTCGCGGCGATCGGCCATGCGCTCCTTGACCAGCCCGGCGAGGGTGTCGAACTGCGTGCTGATCGCCCGCAGCTCCGCGGCGCGGACCTCGCGATTGCTACGAGCCGAGCGCACCGCCATATCGGCCGCCGCCACCGACTCCTCGGCCTCGCGGGCCTTGTCGTCGACCTGCATCGCCGTCTCCGCGCGGACCGCCCCGAGCGACGCCTCCAGGCGCGCGCGCTCGGCGGCCAGGATCGCCTGCTCGGCGTCGAGCTCGGCGGTGTCGAGCACCGCCACGACCTGGCCGGCGCGCACGTGCTGCCCCGGCGCCACCTCGATCGTCTGCACCCGGCCGGCCGCCGGCGGCTGCACCGTGTATTCGACGCCGAGCGCGAACCCGACGGCGTTGCCTTCGGCGCGCACGTCGAGCCACAGCCAGCCGGCGCCGGCCATCGTGCCGGCCCATACCACCCAGGGGAGGATACGAGTCCTGATATACCCGGTCATCATTGCTCAGATCTCCACCGTCGGCTCTTGCAGCAGCAACGAAACGTCCTGGACCCCCGGCAGCTCCTCGAGCGCGCGCACCAGCGCCGCGCGGTGCCGTGGGTCGCCCAGCCTCACCTGATAGGCGTGCTCCATCGCCTCGCCCTGGGCCACCTCGCGCAGCGTCACGAGCGCGAGGAAGCGGCTGTACTGGCGCAGCAGCTTCATCACCGGCGCCTCGTCGGCGCCGATCGGCAGCTGGAAGCGCAGCAGCCCGTCGAAGCGGCGCTGGCTGCCGAATTCCGACAGCGTCAGCAGCCAGACCGCGAGGCAGAACAGCGCCGTGCCGCACAGCGCCGCCGCGTGGGCGCCGAGCCCGGCGGCGATGCCGGTGCCGAGCCCCGCGAACACGAAGATCATGTCGCGAGGGTCGCGCAGCGCGGTGCGGAAGCGGACGATCGCCAGGCCGCCGGCGATGCCGAGGCCGGCGGCGATGCTGCCACCGATCGCCAGCATCAACATACAGGCGATGATGCTGCCGAGCACGATCGCGTGGACCAGCCCCTGCGAATAAGACATCCCGCGGAATGTCCACACATAGACCGCGCCGAGCACCTGCGTCAGGCCGAAGGCCAGCAGCAGCGCCAGCGCGGCGCTCTTGAGCGCGAACGGCTCGGCGTCGCCGGCCAGGAACACGTCGACCGGGTTCATCGCCAACCTCCCGCGAACCGGCAGGTCCGCGCGTCCATCGCCCCGTAGAACGCCTTGATCGAGGTGCCGTACTTCGAGAACGAGCGCCGCGTCAGGTCGAGCCGCTCGACGATGCTGTGCAGCCAGAGCGGGACCTGCGTCGTGAACTTGAGCTCGAGCACGATCAGCGACTCGGGCGACTTCATCGTCACCCCGTCGTCGAGCGCCCGCCAGTTGCGGGGCGGCGCCGTGAACGTCCACTGGTCCATCGCCTGCGCGCGGATCCGCGTGTCCATCGTCACCCGCACGTAGTCGTCGACGCGGCTGAAGTACGGCTCGCGGTCGTAGCGGACCAGCGTGAACGGTCGCAGGTGCAGCGTCCGCGTCAGCGCCAGGAAGCGCTCGACGGCGGCCCGGTCCTTGCCGGCGACCTCGGCGGGGATCGGCGCCGCGGGGTCCGCCAGCAGCTGCGACCAGCACGCGCGCGGCACCCGGCCGCGGGTCTTCGTGATGACGTCGTTGATGCGGCGCTTGACCTCGAGGAACACCGGGCTGCCCGGCGAATCGGCGTAGCCGCGCACGCGCACCTTGATCCGGTCGACCTGCTCGTGCTCGTTGGCCCAGTAGAGCCCCATCAGCGGCGAGTCGAGGTACAGGCTCTCGATCGTGTAGCGCCCGCCCGGGCTGCGGGCGGCGTACGGATCGATGTCACAGAACGGCCGGATCGCCGCGCGCAGCCGCGCCGCGGTCGCGTCGTCTATCAAGTATTTGTACTCACGCCTCTCGATCACGTTTGCCGTTACCACGGACATGACACATCGCCCTCCGTCGTCGCCGCGCCCAACGGCGCCTGGTTGTGATGAATCGCCGCAGCGATCGTTCGGGCCGGGATGCCCGCCATTTCACATCCGTCCATCCTAGGACCGCCCGTGCCCCGAGACCGTGAGCTCGAGCATTGTCGGGCCCGTTCGGGCGGCGCACCCGGGCGGCGACCCGCTCCACGGCGTCGTCCGCGGTCGCATCGATTCCCCGCGCAGCGCCCGCCCCGTCCGCCCCTCGCCGGCCCCTCTCGCGGCGTGGCCAATGTCGCTACTGCGGCGCTGTCGTGCGCCTCGGCCCCGGCGATCACTCCATCGCCGAAAACCGCCGCGACGGCCGCCACAGCGGCTGCCCCGCCGGTTTTCGTCGCTGTCGCCCGGTGACGCGGACCACGGCGGTCGGGCGGCCCCCTACGTGACGCACTCGACACACACTCGACGTACTCCTGGCGCGCTGTGGGCAATGGGTCTACGCTTCAATCGTCCCCCGCGTCCAGCGTGTCGAGTGTATAGACCTGCAGTTCCGTGACGCGCCGCCCTTGAACCGCGGGCCTCGCTCTGTACATTTACCGAGCATGCGCTGTTATTGGACGACCTTCCTCGCTATCATCACAATCAGTGGATGTCCTGGTTCTGACACTGCCTCCGGCACGGGGACCGGCGGCGCCGACGAGGGCGACGGCACCGCCGGCTCGACCCAGCCGTCGGGCACCGACACCATCACCGCGGGCGCTCCTCCGACCACCGGCGACGGCGGCAGCGAGACCACCGGCGCGCCCGATCCCACGGCCGGCACCACCGGCGACCCGCCGGCGACCACGACCGGCGACGAGACCACCGGCGCCGTCGACCCGCCGGCGTGGGCGCCGAAGGGCTGCCCGGAGATCTACGCGCAGGACATCCTGCCGACCTTCGAGATCGAGCTGGACCCGGAGGAGCTGGCGGGCCTCAAGGCCGAGTGGGAGGCCGGCGACGACGACAACACGCCCGACCACCCGGTCAAGCAATTCAAGTACCAGGACGAGATCATCACCTACGCCTCGATCCGCCTGCGCGGCAACTCGACCTGGTGGCCGGGGCAGAACAAGATGCAGTTCGAGATCGGCTTCAACACCTACGACAAGAAGGGCCGGTTCCGCGGGCTGAAGAAGATCCTGTTCGACGCCGCCGAGTACAACCGCGCCTTCTTGCGCGACCGCATGGCGATGCACATCTTCCGCGACCTCGGCCTGCCCGCGCCCTGCGCCAACAACGCCCGCCTGATGCTCAACGGCGAGTACTACGGCCTGTTCACCAGCATCGAGAAGGTCGACAGCGAGTTCCTCGAGCGCGTGTTCGAGTTCCCCGACGGCAACCTCTACAAGAAGGGCGGCGACTGGGAGAAGAAGACCAACGAGGAAAACCCCGACATGAGCGACATCGAGGCGCTCGACGACGCCGACGACCTCGCCGACCTGGTCCCGCTCCTCAACATCGACCAGGCCGTGCTCGAGTGGGCCGCCGAGGCCGTCATGCCCGACAACGACGGCGCCTGGGCCGGCGGCCTCAACCTCTACATGTACAACGACCCCAAGACCGGCTTCAACGTCATCCCCTGGGACAAGGACGCCACCTTCGACCGCGTCGAGCCCAACGTCGACCCGTACACCTACACCAAACCCAACGACAAGGGCCGCCCGCTCTACGACATCGTCACCCACGACCCGGAGTGGTTCGACAAGTACATCGCCGCGCTCGCCCACGTCCGCAAGGTGGCCTACGACGTGAACGTGCTGCACGCCCGCATGGACGCCTGGTCGGCGCAGATCGAGGAGGCCGCGCTGGCCGACGTGAACAAGCCGTTCACCAACAAGGAGTACTACAAGGGCGTCGAGACGATGCGCGAGTTCATCGCCGACCGCGCCGCGTTCGTCGACGTCTGGCTGGCGTGCTGGCAGAACGGCGGCACGAAGAGCGGCGGCGGCCAGTGCATCCCGCCGTGATCGAAAGCCGCGAGGGCCCCCGGCGCCGTCCTCAATCGAGGCACGACGCCACCGCGCAGACGACGGCCCCGGCACACAGGACGCTCTCGCCGTAGCAGGCGACGACCGCCGGCGCGAACCCGGTGGCCGCCAGCGTACACGTCACGGCCGCCTTCCCGCAGACCATCGCCTGGGTCTTCATGCTCTGCCCTATCGCGGACGTGCGAGGGGGCGGGACATCGATCTCGACCACGAGGTCGAGGTGCTCGACCCGCACCGGATCGCCTCGCTCGCCCGAGTCGGAGAGCGCGGGCACCGACGAACCGACCGCGACCGGATGCCCCCGCTCTGCGGCCGCTTCGCGGACCCGCGCGACGAGCGGAGCGCACCAGTCCGCGCCGACGATCAGCGCGTCGGTCGGCGTGGCATCCGGCGCAGCAGTCACGGCCGTGGTGGCAGGGCAGATCATCACGACCGCCAGGACGCCGACGAGCGACCGGGGACGGAAGAATGGAATGGCTCTCATCGCGGTCAGCGTGCGCAACCGCCCCCGCCAGGCAAACCGCGACCCATGGCGGCACCCTCGCCCTCCCGCGGACTCGGCAGAACGCCAGCGGCCGCCGCGCGAGCAACCGGACGACCTCGCGCCACCGACGAACGGCGGAGTCGCCGACCGACGAAACGGCACCCCGCTCACCGGCCGCTCGCCACCTGCTCGACCCCCGCGAGCGGACGGCCTGATGTTCGCCAAACGCGTCGATCACCCTGCCCGCATATCTCAACCAAATTTCGAGACGCTCGCTCACGCCTCGAGCCCACGCGCCCGGATGCGCGCCGCGGCCTCCGGATAGCGCTCCGCCCACGCCCGCAGTGCTGTCATCGTCACCGCTTGGACCGCGGGCCGCACCGCCGGCGTGACGAGCTTGTCGCGGATCGGGCTACCCCACTGGACATCCGCGAGCACGACCACCACCGCGGCCGAAAGCCCGACGCGCCGGGCCGCCGCCCCGCGTCGCGGGAAGAAGCTGCGCAGCCCGTCGAGCACGCCTTCGCGGTGGACCCCTTCGGCGGCGCGCCCGAGGTTGACGAAGCTCTGGACCGTCGCCTCGCGCGTCGACCCCTCGCCCCACACCAGCGCGACCTCGACGTCGATCGGCTCCTCGAGACCGCCCACGACGGCGCGGTGGTGCGCCACGCCGCCGATCGTCGCGGGGGCGTGCAGTCGCGCCAATTCGGGGAGCCCGCGCCCGTGGTGCTCCCGCTCGCCCATCCACGAGATCCGGAGCTGCGGCAGCAAGAACGACAGGTCCGTCAAGCGATGCTGCAGGTCCTCCCGCGGCACGCAGACCGAGCTGAAGATCTGTGGATCGGCGCGGATACGAATGCACGTCCCCGACGACCGATCCGTCGCCTCGACGCGCATCGCCGTCAGCGGCACGCCGCGGCAATAGCAGGCCGTCGCCTGGCGCCCCGCATGCACGGTGACGATTTCGAGTCGCTCGGCGACCGCATTGGCGACGGCGAGGCCGATCCCACCGAACCCGAGGTGAACGTGCGGGCGATGCCCGTCGACCGTCGGCAGCTCGAAGCGTCGCTCGAGGATGTCGCGCAGCGACGGACGATCCTTCGCGCCGTCGGCGGCGATTCCCGGTCCGTCGTCGCTCACCACGAGCGTCTCGTCGCCTTCCACGCCGACGTCGAGCCGCGAGAGCCGACCGGCCAGCGCCTGGTCGACCGCGTTGGCGACCAGCTCGAGCGCGACGTGCAGCACCCCGCTGCCGTCGTGCACGCCGCCGACGTACATCCCCGGCCGCTTGCGCACCCATCCCAGCAGCGTCTCCGGCTCACCTGCCTCGTCCACGAGGATCACTCATGCCAGTCGATCGCCACCGGCTCGAACCACTGCGGCGGATAGCCGTAGTCCTCGCCGCACTCGTCGATCACCCCGAACTCGCGCGGGCTCACCCCGGTGACCTCGTAGGTCGAGCCGACGATCAGGCTCGCGCACGCGGACTCGGCCTCCGGGTCCCAGCGCAGCGCCCCCGTCGTCGCGTCGGGCACGAACACCTCGCTGTTGCGCACGCACCTCACGCGCACGCGCTCGAGCGCCGGCAGGCGCAGCACCTCGCGCAGCTCGGCCAGGCGGGCCGCCGCGATCGCTCGCCAGTCGGTATAGCCGAGCATCTCGAGCACGCAGGCCGCGAACACCCGCGGGCGGTTCAGCGGCAGCAGCGCGTCGCAGTCGTCCTCGCCGCGGAAGCCCGCCGTCGGGCAGCGCTCGACCCAGCGGTCGGCGATCCGGAACACCGGCCGCACGCTCATGCCGCCGAGCAGGATGTGCACCTCCGGGCGCAGCTCGCCGAGCCGCTCGAGCAGCTCGTCCTCGGTGCCCGCGAGCAGCTCGTCGGCCAGCGGCCCCGGCGCGCTCAGCAGCATTTCACGAATGTCCGATCGGACATGGTCGAAAGCGCACGTGATGCCGCGGTGCCCCGTCTGCAGCGACCACACCCCGCGCTGCGTCGTCGCCCGCCAGAACACCGCGCGGCTGCGGCGGTGCTCGCCGGCGGCCGCCCACGCCAGCGAGCGCCGCAGGTGTCGCAGCCTGCGCGCCCGCGGCGGACCCGCGCCCAGCGTCGGCTCGAACAGCACCAGCTGGCGCACCAGCTCCGGCCGCCGCAGGGCCGCGTGGATCGCCGCCGCGCCGCCGCTCCCCCACGCCACCACCTCCGCCGCCTCGCCCATGCTCTCGATCACCGCGATCAGGTCGTCCCCATGGGTCGCCCACCACCGCTGCGGCGCCACCTTCCCGCGGCTGTCGCCCCAGCCGCGGCGGTCGTAGGTAACGACGCGGAGGTGCCGCGCGAGTTGCTCGGCCGTCGCCGCGAACCCGCGCCGCGTCATCCCGGTCGGGTGTACCAGCACCACTGGCTCGCCCTGTCCGCGCGATTCGCCGACCAGCGCGACGCCGTCGGGCCGCCTGAGGGACCACGAGCGCACACGTCATGGTCGCACGAGTTCGCCCACCCGTCAGCCCCCGATCGGCGCCGCTCGCCCGGCTGGTACCATCCCACGCATGAACTCGCTCGCGCGCCCTTGCTCTTTCGCCCTCGCGCTCGCGCTCGTGAGCGCCTGTCCGGGCGATCCCGCGACCACCAGCGACGGCGACCCGGCGAGCTCGACCGGCGCGACGGCAGCGGACTCGACCACGACCGGCGGCGGCGGGGCCGCGACCACTGTCGCCGAGCCGACCGCCACCGCCGAGCCGACGACCTCGAGCGCCACCACCACCACGACCGGCGACACCACCACCACCAGCGGCCCCGAAGAAGCCGGCCTGTGGCTGGTGCCGCTCGTCAGCCCCGAGGGCGCGAGCGCGCACAGCGTCGACATCGCCGAGCAGGGCGACGTCGTCGTCGCCGGCGTGTTCGGCGGCACGCTCGAGCTCGGCGGCGAGGTCCTTACCAGCGCCGGCGGCCTCGACCTGTTCGTCGCCCGCTGGACGGCCGCGGGCGAGCTCCTGTGGGCGCGCCGGTTCGGCGGCCCCGGCGACGAGCACGAGACCTCGGTGAGCGTCGGCAGCGACGACCGCCTCCTGCTCGTCGCCGAGTTCAGCGACACCCTCGAGCTGCCCGGCCTGGCGCCGCTCGTCTCGCTCGGCCTGAGCGACATCCTCGTGCTGCAGTTGACCGCTGACGGCGCCCCCGAGTGGGCCCGCGGCTTCGGGGGCCCCGGCCTCGAGCTCGCGCCGCGCGCCGTCGTCGACGGCGCCGGCGACATCATCCTCTCCGCCGCCTTCGAGGCCACCATCGACCTCGGCGGCGGCCCCCTCGCCGCCGCCGACGCCCGCGACCTCCTGCTCGCCAAGCTCGACGCGAGCGGCTTCCACCTGTGGTCGAAGGCCTTCGGCAACTTCGCCGACGCCGCCGCCCACGACCTCTCCGTCGCCGACGACGGCGACATCGCCGTCGCCGGCTGGTTCGCCAACGCGATCGACCTCGGCGGCGGCCCCTTCCTCGATGGCGGCGCCTACCTGGCCGTGTTCGACGGCGACAGCGGCGAGCACCGCTGGTCGAAGCAGCTCGGCAGCGGCAACTCGGCCGGCTGCGGCGCTCGCTTCGCGGCCGACGGCGGCGTCCTGCTGTCGGGGTGGTTCCAGGGCAGCATCGACTTCGGCACCGGCCCGGCCCTCGCCACCGACGAGGACGCCGACTACTTCGCCGCCCGCTACACCGCCGACGGCGATCTCGCGTGGGCCGGCGCGCACGGCGGCCCCAAGGTCGACTCCGGCTGCGGCGTCGCCGTCGGCCCCGGCCCGGGCTGGGTCCTCGGCGGCACCTTCAGCCAGCAGATCGAATTCGGCGGCGAGCTCCTGACCAAAAAGACAGCTCCGTGCGCCTTCCTGGCCAGCCTCGACGACCACGGCGATCACCGCTGGTCGCTGCCGCTGTGCGCCGGCGGCGGCGGCGGCGTCGATCGGATCGCCGCCTATCCCGAAGGACACGTCGTGTTCCTCGCCCGCTTCGCCGGTCCCGTCGACCTGTTCGGCCAGTCGCTCGACGCCCCTGCGCCCTACGGCCTCGTCGCCCACGTCCCGGCCCACCTGCTCGAACCCTGATCGCGACCGCGGCCGCACCCACCCGGGCGCGGCCGCGTCGCTCGCCTCGCGCGAGAACTTTCAGACCAGGAACCAGAAGTACAGGTACGCGTGGGCGACCGCGATGCTGCCGAGCATCAGCGGGAACGCCAGCTTGGTGTACGTCAGGAACTTGAAGTGGACGCCCTCGCGCTCGGCCAGGCCGGCCACCGTCAGGTTGGCGCTGGCGCCGACGAGCGTGCCGTTGCCGCCGAGGCACGCGCCGAGCGACAGGGCCCACCACAGCGGCATCACGCCCTCGGTGCCGCCCATCGCCGGGGTCATGCTCTTGATCAGCGGGATCATGGTGGCGACGAACGGGATGTTGTCGATGATGGCCGACAGCACCGCCGAGGCCCAGAGGATCACGACCGCGGTGACGTTGCGGTCGCCGCCGGTCACGTCGACGAGCCCGTGGGCGAGGTGGTCGAGCAGCCCGGCGTGCTCGACGCCGGCGACGACCATGAACAGGCCGACGAAGAAGAAGATCGTGACCCACTCGACCTCGCCGAAGATGTCCTGCACGCGGTGCGACTGGTCGGCGCCCGGGTGCTTGCGGACGTAGAGGAACATCAGCACCGCCGCGCCGAACATGGCGATCGTGCCCGGCTCGAGCCCGGTCTCACGCGCGGTCACGAAGCCGGCCAGCACCGCGAACATCACCCCGAGCGAGCTGACCAGAAGGCCAGGGTCCTTGATCGCCTCGGCCGGCTCGAGCGCCATGATCTTGCGCTGCGCCTCCGGGTTGGCGCGCAGGTTCTTGCCCCAAAGCGCGTGCAGCGCCAGCACCTGCAGCGCGATCAGCACGCCGACCACCGGCGCCAGGTTCTGCACGAAGTCGTTGAACGACAGCCCCGTCGCCGAGCCGATGAGGATGTTCGGCGGGTCGCCGATCAGCGTCGCCGTGCCGCCGATGTTGGACGCGAAGATCTCCGCGAACAGGAACGGGTAGGCCGGCACGTCGAGCTCGCGCGCCACCAGCAGCGTGACCGGCGTGATCAGCAGCACCGTCGTCACGTTGTCGAGCAGCGCCGACAACACCGCCGTCACCAGCGTCAGCATGATGAGCAGCTTCCACGGCACGCCGCCGGCCTTGCGCGCCGACCAGAACGCGATGTACTGGAAGATGCCGCTCTTCCGCGTGATGTTGACGAGGATCATCATCCCCGTCAAAAGCGCGATGGTGTTGAAGTCGACGCCGTGGATGGCCTGCTCCTGCGTGAGCACGCCGAGGCTGATCATCAGACCGGCGCCGAGCAGCGCGACCACGGCGCGATTGATCTTCTCCGACATGATCGCGGCGTAGGTGAGGACGAGCAGCGCGGTGGCCAGCCAGAGGGGATCGAGGCCGAAGATCACGTGTTCGGGCATGGGAAAGATGTCTCGTGGGTCATGATGCAAGAGCCAGCTCACGCCGAGCTCTTGCCTGCGCGGCGGGGCTTAGCCCAAGCGATTCGCGCTTGCTATCACCCGAACAGTGAGTCTACGCGGCGCGGTCTGCGATGACCTGCAATCAATGCACAGCGAGCTCGACCGCGATCGCAAAATGGCCCGACGTCGCGTGCAACATCGGCCCGTGGCCCCACGGGGTCGACGACCCAATCGTCAGTCTGCCCCGGCGACGAATGCGGGGTCGATGCGCTGCGAAGGGTCGTACGCACGGGAGCGCCGTCGCTGTCGCTGCGCCACGCGCCCCGCGAGCACGAACGCGTCGTCGAACCGCGGACCGGCGCCGGCCTCGCCTCCGGTGAGGATCGGCCACGCCTGGTCATCTGTCCGCATTCTGAAGTCGCCGACGAGAATCACCGGCAGCTCCGACGCTCGCGGCGCAGTCCGCTCGAGCACCGGCGAGTCGTCGTCGAAGCGCGGGGTGACGAATGGAAATTCAGGTTCGTCGGCGATCGCGCGCAGGCGGCCCACGTGACCATCCGCGCGAACCGAGGGCGCGGAAACCCGGCGGAGTACGGCACGTCGGCGTCGGCGACGGCCGCTCGACGTCGGTGAACCAGTCGCTGCGGCCGAAGATCGCCGCGTCGCCGTCATCGAGGCGCATGTCGTCGGGCCTGGCCGACCAGACGCTCGTGTCGTTCGGCGCGACCTGCTCGCCGAAGAACAAGCTCCCGCCCCTCGAACGGGTCCGGGTCGCGGCGGCTGTTCGTGTCGCCCGTGGACGGCACGCTCGCGTCCCAGCGCTCAGAAAAACTCGCGCGTGTTGCCGGCGCCCATGACGTTGAGGGGTCATCGCCATCCGCGGCCCGAGCGGCGGCGCCTCGGCCCCCGTCGTGCCCGTGCTCGCCTCCAGGGTCATCGCCGCATCCGGCGAGCAGCGCGAGCGCGCCGGCAATCGCGACCGGCGGCATCGAACGGGTGACGGACCGGCGGACCGGCGCGGATGGAAGCTCTCCGGGCCCGGGCGATTGCCACTTCCCCGCGGCTTCTGGCGCCGCGACAGTCCGGCCGCCGCCTCGGCCGCGATCGGCAACGACCCCCGCGCGCCCCGCCCTGCCGTTCGCGGCAACGGTGGCCAAGGCTGCACAGGACCAGCCGAACGCGGCAAACCGCGCCCGTTCGCGGCATCGGCGCAGGTCCGAATCTATTCTGAGCCGTCGGCCCTGGCTCGTGCGACCTCTGGACCCGGATGTCCCTGCGAGTCCTCCGCAGCGAGCACGAGCCCGAACGGCGGGGAGCGGCCGACGCCGCGACGGCGCTGCTCGAGCTCGCGCACGCCGGCGATCCGCGCACCGGCGCGGCCCTGTTCGACCTCGTGGGGGCGCAGGTCAACCGGCTCGTGTGGCGCGTGCTCGGGGCCGACGAGGACCACGACGACCTCGTGCAGCAGGTCTTCGTCGCCCTCCTCGCCGGCCTGAAGCGCGTCCGCGAACCCGAGGCCCTGCACGGCTGGGTCGCCGCCGTCACCGTCAACACCGTGCGCAGCGAGATTCGCCGTCGCCGGGTGCGGCGATTGTTCGGCATGCAGGCGGCCGCCGCCGAGCAGGTTCACACCCCGACCGCCTCGCACGAGGCGCGCGAGCTGCTCGAGCGGACCTACGGCGTGCTCGCCCGCCTCCCCGCCGACGAGCGGATCGCCTTCGCCCTCCGCTTCATCGACGAGCAGCCGCTCGGCGACGTCGCCGCCGCCTGCGACTGCTCGCTCGCCACCGTCAAGCGCCGGCTGTCCGCGGCCCAGGCGCGCTTCCGCCGGCTCGCCGAGCGCGACCCGATGCTCGCCGAACACCTGCGCGAACTCGAGGGGAAGCGATGACCGACCCCGTGCAGCGCCTCGCCCGCGAGGTCGCCCGCAACCTCGGCGACGGCCCCGGCCCGGTCCGCCGCGAGCGCCAGCGGGCCGCGGTCGCCCGCCTCACCCGCGCCCCGAGCGTCCGCCGCGAGCGCACCACCTGGTGGCTCGTGCCCCTGGCCGCAGCTGTCCTTTTGGCCATGTTCCTCGCCCGCCCCGCGACCTTGACCGCGCCGCTCACGGTGACCGTCGCCCAGCAGGCCGTCATGGTCGGCACCCGGCTGGCCGCCCCCGAGCGCGAGGCCCTGGTCCTCGACTTCCCCGACGACGACCGCGCCGAGCTGGCCGCCCGCGCCGCCGCTCGCCTCACCCGCGCCGAGCCCGCCCACGTCGAGCTGGCCCTCGAGCGCGGCGCCGTCACCCTCCGCGTCCGGCCCGTCCCCGGCCGCGCGTGGTCGGTGACCGCCGGCCCCTTCACCGTCGCGCTGACCGACGCCGACGTCACCGCCGCGTGGAGCCCCGAGACCGGCACCTTCCGCGTCGACGTCGCGCGAGGCAGCGTCGACGTCGCCGACGCCGCCGGCACCACGCGAGTCGGCCCCGGTCAGCGCCTCGAGCTGCGCGATTCCGCGATCGTCGCCGCGGCGAACGATCCACCGGCCACGCGCTCCGGCCTCCCACCGATCGCGACCGCCCCGCGAACATCGGACCTCGGCGCCGAGGCGCGGACCGCCGACGCCGCCTCCTCGACCGCGCCCGACACCTCACTCTCCGCCGACGCCCGCCCGAGCCCCTCCTCGAGCTCCCATTCGCCACCCTCGCCCCGCTCCGCCGGCGGCCCGTCCTCAGCCGATTCGCCGCCGTCGTCCCGCTCCGCCGAAGCCCGTGCGAGCACCTCTGCCGCGAATCCGTCCTTTCCCGCGTGGATCGCCCTGGCCGAGGCCGGTGATTGCGCCGCCGCCCTCGCTGCCGCCGAGCGCGAGGGCCTCTCGCAATTGCACCGCACGCTGGCCGCCGACCGCCTCGATTTGCTGGCCCACTGCGCCCGCGTCACCCGCGACGCCGCGCACGCGCGCGAGGCCCTGCTCGCCCTCCGCCGGCGCTTTCCGACCGACCCGCGCGCCCGCACGGCCGCCTTCCTGCTCGGCCGCGTCGCCCTCGACCTCGACCGCGACCCGGCCGCCGCCGCCGATTGGTTCAATAAGTACCTGTCCGAAGCGCCAGATGGTGCATTGGCCGCCGACGCCCGCCGCCGCCTCGAAGAGCTCGGCGTGCAGCATTGACAAGACCTCGTCCGCTGGCCCGAGCGTCGCCCGACCCATCGGCGAGCGGCCGAACATTCGCTCGACGCCCCGCGAAGAGCGACCCCCCACATTCGTTCCGCGGCTCCGCCGGGCCCGCTGCGCGGCGTTCACGCTCCTCCCGCGGCGCCGACGTTCGACGCCTCGCGTCCTGCAGCGCCTGCCCCGCAATCACCGGACGAGCTCGCCCGCCCGGGGGCTCGGGCTCGCCGCGGCTCGCACTCCTCGCGACCCGCAGCATGGGCTTTCGGACCGCGCTCGTCCCGCCTCGCCGGCGACGACAAAAGCGTGAGCCGTCGATCCGGCCACCCGCGACTCCAGGGCATGCCGACATTCCTGCACTCTCCCTTGCCCCTCGCGCTCGTCCTCGCCATCGGCGGCTGCGACATCCTCGACCCGATCATCACCACCGGTGTCACCTCCGAGACCGGCCCCTGGGTGACCTCGACCGGCACCAGCGACTCGGCCACCACCCTCAGCGACACCTCGACCGTCACCACCGACGACCCGGGCGGCACCACCGACGGGGCCACCACCCTCAGCGACACCTCGACCGTCACCACCGACAGCCCCGACCCGAGCGGCGCGGTGTTCATCGTCCCGCCCGACGATCCGCCCGCGCAATGCGACGTGTGGACGCAGAACTGCCCTGCCGGCGAGAAGTGCGCCGCCGAGGGGCCTCCGCCGGTGAGCTCCGGAAGCATCGCCTGCACCCCGATCGTCCCCGACCCCGCGCAGCTCGGCGAGCCCTGCCAGGTGCTCGTCGAGGGCCACCTCGGCCCCGACACCTGCGACGTCGGCCTGTATTGCCTCGACGTCGACCCCGTCACGCAGCAAGGCACCTGCCACGCGATCTGCACCGGCAGCCCCGACAACCCGGTCTGCGGCGCCGGCCAGGTGTGCCTGACCTCCAACGAGGTCCCGCTGTGCCTCGAGGCCTGCGACCCGCTGCTCGAGACTTGCCCGGACGACGACGTGTGCATCCCGCTCTACCCCGGGTTCGCCTGCTGGCGCGACACCGATCCGCCGAAGGGGCCGCTGGAGAGCTGCGATCTCGTCAACCAGTGCGACGACGGCCTGTTCTGCAGCACCACCCAGGGCGCCGTCGAGTGCGACCCTGACGGCGCCGGCTGCTGCCTCGCCTACTGCGACCTCAGCGCCCCCGGCACTTGCCCCGGCGTCGGCCAGGAGTGCCTGCCGTACTTCGCCCCCGGCGACCTCCCGCCCGGGCTGGAGCACGTCGGCGCCTGCGTCCTGCCCTGACGATCGCAATTTCCCCGCCGCGGCCGCGCCCTCACGCCCGGCCGCGAGCGGGCCGAATTTTGCTGAGCCGCCCGCCCCGCCTCGCGCGACCTTTCTCCGCATGCGTCGAGCGCTCCTCCTCGCCATCACGCTCACCGGTTGCGGCCCGGGAGTCCTCGACCCGATCCTCACCACCACGATCGGCTTCGACACCTCGGGCCCGGCCGACACCACCGCGCTCGACACCGCAGGTCCGCCGCCCGAGGCCACCTCCGGCGCCTCGATGTCCTCGACCTCCGGCCCCTCGGCCTCGAGCAGCGCCCCCGACACCTCCATCACCACCGGCATCCCCGACGACTGCACCTTCGTCTGCCTCCCCACCACCGGCGAGGACGGCAGCTTCATCATGCCCCCCGTCGACGTGAAGTGCGACGTATGGGCCCAGGATTGCCCCGCCGGCCAGAAATGCGCCGTCGCCGGGCCGCCGCCGCTGGACACCGACAGCATCGCCTGCACCACCCTCGTCCCCGAGCCCGATCAGCTCGGCGAGCCGTGTCAGGTGCTCGTCGAGGGGCACCTCGGGCCCGACACCTGCGACCTCGGCCTCTATTGCCACGACGTCGATCCGCGGAGTCAGAAGGGCACCTGCATCCCGCTCTGCACCGGCGACCTCGACGACCCCACCTGTCCTCTCGGCCAGGTGTGCATGGACCTCGCCCTGCCGCTGTGCCTCGCCGCCTGCGACCCGCTGCTGCCGACCTGCCCGGCCGGCGAATCCTGCGCGCCGCTCTCGTCCGGGTTCGGGTGCTGGCCCGACAGCGGTTCGCCGAAGCGAGGGCTGTTCGAGGTGTGCGAATCCTTCGACCAGTGCGCGGACGGCCTGTTCTGCGACGACCCCGCGGGCGCCGGCGAGTGCGACCTCGACGAGCTCGGCTGCTGCCTCCCCCTCTGCGACCTGAATTCTCCCGACACCTGCCCCGGGCTCGAGCTGCACTGCCAACCCTTCTACCAGGACGGCCCGCCCCCGGCCGGGCTGGAGCACCTCGGGGTGTGCTCCCTCCCGTGACGGCGACCGGGGCGCCCGCGAAACCTTGAAGCGAGCTCTGCGCATAAACCTTTGAACATGTTCTTATAAACATGTTCGTTCGGCCACCCGCGTGTGCCGCGGGTTCGTCGCGTCGACGCGCCGCGAGCGGGTCCGATCGAGCTCCGCGACCGCCTGTCGCCGATCGGCCGGGCATCGGGCATCCTTGTCGCGCGATGGCTCGCCGCGCCGCATGTCTGCTCGCCGCCACGGTCTGGCTCCTCGGCGGCGGCCCTGCCTCCGCCGCCACCGTCGTCCTGGTCCACGCCCCCGACGCCCGCTGGCGGCTCGCCGAGCTGCGCGTCCGCGACGAGCTGCGCGCGCTCGGCATGACCGTCACCGACGCCGGCGCGCGCGGCCGCGACGACGGCGCCATGGCGACGCTGCTGGCCGAGCACGCCGCCGCCGCGGCCGTGCAGATCTCCCGCGACCACGAGCGCGCCGACGTCACGCTCTGGCTCGTCGATCCTGCTGCGACCGCGCCGCGCCGCCTCGAGTTCGCGGTCGACGACAGCCGTCACCCCGGCCTCGTCGCCCTCCGCGCCGCCGAGTTGGTCCACACCGAGACCCGGGCCCGCCCCGAGCTCGAGCCGGTCGCCGTCACCGCCACGCCCGCCGCTCCGCTGGTCCCGCTGGCCCCGTGGGCCGTCGCCGCGCCCGCGAGCGCGACCTCGCCACAACCCTCGCCCTCCGCCTCGCGGCCGGCATCGAGCGCCTCGCTCCCGCTCGACTCGACCTCAACTCCGCCCACCCCCTCGGCCCCGGTTCCCCCGCCCGGACCCCCGCCGCAGCCGCGCCCGCAGACGCCCGCCGTGCCGGCGCTCGCCGAGTTCGTGGACGACCTCCCGCCGACCTCGCCCGTCCCCCCTGCTGCGCCCGTGCGACATCACGGTCTGCTCGTCGCCGCCAGCCTCGGCGGCGGTCCCGGAGGCGCCGGCGTCCTCACGGGTCTCGACCTCGCCGGCTGGCGCGAGCTCACTCCTCGCCTCGAATTCAGCGGCGGCCTCACCGCGCTCGTGACGCCCGGCTGGCGCGACGACCTCCGCGGATCGATCTTGCTCGGCCTCGTCGGCGGCCGCGCGCAGCTCGGTCTGCGCCGGCAGCTCGGCTCGCGCACCGTGTTGCGCCTCGGCTTCGGCGGCGGTCTCGCCCTCGGCTGGGCCGTCGGACGGGCCACCAGCCCCTACCGCAGCGCCAGCGACGTTCGACCGATCGGCATGCTCTCGGCCACCCTCACCCTGGCCGTGCGACTGGGCCCGCGGCTGTCCGCCCACGCCGGCGCCGTGCTCGACCTCCTGCTCCCGCCGCTCAGCATCCGCAGCGGCGGCGTCGAGGCCTTCCGGATCGGCGTGCCCCTGCTGCGCGGCGTCCTCGGCCTCGCCTGGGACTGGCCGCTGCCTCGCCGTTGACCGCGGATCAGACCCCGGCCATCGCGGCCAGCTGCAGGACCGTCCGCCAGTTGCGGGCCGTGAGCGGCGATCCGACCAGCCGATCGATCAGCGCCGGCGACCACCTGGTACCCCCGATCCCGTTCGGGTAGTGGAACCAAAGCACCTCGCCCGCGACCACCGCTCGCTCGCCCGCCGTCGCGCGCTCCTGCAGCTTCGCCGCCGCGTCGGCCTTCGGCGGCTGCTTCGGCACCCCCAGCAGCACGTGGTTGGCCTCCGCCTGGGCCTCCGCCCGCAACGGGTTGCCCGCCACGATCTGCCCCCACTGGGCGGCCGTGCGCACCATGACGTCGACCTGCAGCCCGAACACCCGCACGATGCCCTGCTCGAGCGCCGCCGCGTGAGCCGCCGCCGGGCCGCTCGCCGTGAACACCACGTTGCCGCTCTGGATGTACGTCTGCACCGCGGCGAACCCGAGCTCGCTGCCCAGCGCCCGCAGCCCGGCCATCGGCAGCTTGCGCGTGCTGCCGACATTGATGCCGCGGAGGAGCGCGATGAACGTGGTCATGTCGCGCTCGATGGTGCGTGCGCCGGCCCGGGGCTGGCAAGTCCGAAGCAACGGCGCGCTGTACATGGCCGATCGGTCATGTGCTCGTCGCGGCCGCGTCACCGACCCGCGCCGCCTCGAGGGCCTGCGCTGCGGCACGACCTTCGGCACCACCGCCTTCGACGGCGGGTGGGACGACCGCACCCGCCCCGGCCTCGCCGACGTGGCCGCGATCGAGGCCCGCGCCTCGCGCTGGTGCTCGCCGGGCGAGGGCGCCGCGAACAGAAGACCGCGAGCCGGTCGGTCACCAGGAGAACCGCGAGCAAGACGGCCGCGAGCTGGAACGCCGCGAGCTCACGGGCGAATCGTCCCGCAGGAGCCGACGGCGGACACCTGTCCTTTTCGCCACCTCCCCGTCATTCGGCCGACGGAGGCCCACGGTCCGTCACCTTCGCCGTAGCCCGCAGACGGCCCCCTGCAGTTCGCCGCCTTCGCCGTCCGTCGACGCAGACAGCGCCCGCGATTGCGACTACAACAGTCTCGCCGTGCCGACCGGCGACGTCCTCCCCCTCCTGATCGCCCTGTTCGGGCTCGTCGCCGTCGGCCAGCTGCTGCGGCTCACGGGGGCCGTGCCGACCAGCGCGCCGGACGTGCTCGCGCGCGTCATCCTGCAGGTCACGATGCCGGCGTTGATCGTCGTCATCCTCGCCGACGCGCGCTTCGAGCCCGCGCTGGTGCCGGCGGTGCTCGCATGCACCGTCGCCCTGTTCAGCGCCTGCGCTCTCGGCGTCGTGCTCATGCGCCTGCGCGGCGCCTCGCGGCCGGCCCAGGGCGCGGCCGGCGTCACCGCGGCCTTCGCCAACACCGCCTTCCTCGGCGTCCCGTTCGTCCTGGCCGTGTTCCCCGGCTCGCGTGGGGCCGCCACCGCCGCGGTGATCATCGACACCGTCGACACCACCATCCTCCTGCTCACCTTCGGCGTCGCCTTCGCCGGCGCCATGGCGCGGCCGCGGGCTCCCGTACACAGCCCGCGGGTCCCGCGGCTCCTCCGCGCCGGCGGCTCCTTGCTGCGCCAGCCGATGATCGTCGCCGTCCTCGTCGGCCTCGCGCTCGCCGTCGCCGGCATCGCCCTCCCGGCCGCGCTCGCGCGCCCGCTCGCCCAGGTCGGACAGACCACCGCCGTCCTCGCCTTCCTCACCATCGGCCTCGGCCTCGACCTCCGCTCGCTGCGCGGCCAGACCGTCCCGCTCGCCGGCATCGCCGCGATCAAACTGCTCGTCGCCCCGGCGATCGCCTGCCTCGTCCTGCTCCTCCTCGACGTCCGCGGCGACGTCGCCCGCACCGCCGTCCTGCAGGCCGCCATGCCGACCGCCGTGGTCTCGGCGATCATCGCCACCGACGCCGGCTGCGACGCCCAGCTCGCCGCCGCCGCCTCCGTCGTCACCACCCTGCTGTCGCTCGCCACCCTCCCGCTCGTCCTCACCTGCCTGCAGGCGATCGGCCTGTAACCCTCCAAGGACATGTTTTGAGGGGCATGTCCTCTCAAGCATGCCCGAAAGCGCATGTCCTGAAGCGCATGCCGCGACCCGGCCGGGCCGAGCCTTTCGCCGACGAGCGCGAGGCGCCGCCTTCCGGGATCCTGCCCTCTCAAACATGCTCGATAGAGCATGTCCCCGAGCGCATCCATCGCCCCCGACCGGCCGCACCGAGCCGCCCGCGCGAGGCGCGAGCGGGCCGGGCTCACGCGTCGTCGACCGGCCCGCGGGCGCGCGGTTCGAGCGGCACGCCGAGCTCGCGGCTGAGCTCGCCGAGGCGCAGCAGCTTCTCCAGGTTCTGCAGCGACATCTCCGCGAACACGGCCGCGATCGACGGCGCCTTGCCCTTGCGGACCGCGAACAGGAGCGAGTGGTAGGGCAGGTCGCGGACCGACTGCCCGAACGCGCGGTCGTCGGCGAGCTCCTTGCCGCGCTCCAGCGCCGCCTCGGCCTCCGCGCGGAGGGCGAAGAAGCGGTCGCGCACGGCTCGCCAGGCCGGGCGGGCCTCCGGGAAGTACGCCAGGAACTCGTCGCTCTCGTTCGTGCGGACCACCTCGAGCAGGTGGCGGAGGTTGGTCGCGCCGCGCATGTGGTGCAGCGCCACGAACGCCGGCGACTTGATCTTCACCCGGTGGAAGCGGGCGTCGCGGGCGACCAGCCCCTCGTGGCGGGCCGGGTCGAGCTCGCGGGCGAGCTGCAGCGCCTGCTTGAGCTCGGACACCGCGTGCGTCGGCACCAGCTCCCACCCGTACGCGCGCGCGAACGGGTGGGGCTCGACCTCCTGCATCGTCGTCAGGTCGCGGGCCCCGTGCAGGAGCAGGCGCGGTGCGGCGTGGCGGATCAGCACCGGATCGCTCGGCAGGCACAGCTCGAACATGAAGCAGTGGTCGGCGCGGTCGGGCAGCGCGTAGCCGCCCGCGCGGAACACCCGCCAAAAGGCCTCCGCCACGCTGCACCCGGCCCCGCGCAGCTGCCCCTGCGCGTCGGGCAGCGACGCGCTCGCCACGTGCCAGGCCCCGCGGTACGCGTACAGCGTGCACAGCGTCCCGTCGATCTTCTCGAACACGCGCGCCGTGCTCCAGTCGATCGGCGCCGCGTGCCCCTCGTGGGCGTTGAAGAACTTGTCGTACGGGTACGCCACCGGGCGGAAGCCGTCGGCCTCGTCGACCACCAGGCCGCGACACTGGCGGGCCACCGGGTCGCCCATCGGCGTCTCGATCATGTCGTACTTGAGCAGGACCAGCTGCGGGTGCTCGCGGTGCCGGCGGGTCTGCAGCGCGAGGCGCCGCGCCAGCCCGTCGAGCCCCTCGCTGCGGAGCGCGCGGACAACGTCGATATCGGACATAAGGCCGCGCAACTTGCCAGAGGGTCCGGCGATTCGCAAGACCCCTCCCCGGACTATGCACAATCGCCGTCCCGCCCGCGAACGCTCGCCGTCAGCTCCAGCACCTGCAGCTGCAGCGCGAGCATGTGCTCGCGTCCGCGCAGCCCCTCCTGCTCGATCGCGTGCATCAGCAGCACCACCGCCGCCGTCACCAGCAGCGCCAGCGACATCGCCAGCAGCCCCGGCGACGCCGGGCCCGGCGACGCGGCGGCCAGCGCCGCCACCATCAGCACCGCGACCAGGGTGAAGCCGAAGGCCATCCGCGCCGCTGCCCCGCGGTCGCGCCGGCGATGCACCGCCCCGCGCCGCAGCACGCCCACGGCCCACAGCGACCAGCTCGCCCCGAAGCCCGCGCACAGCGTCAGCGCAGCGCGGGTCAGCGGCGCCAGCGTGGCCGGCTCGCTCACCACCAGCGCCGCGCACACGCCCGCGCCCGCCAGCCCCGCCGTCGCCACCGCCGCGTGCAGCAGCCGCTGCGGCGGCGACAGCGGGCGCACCAGCATCGCTTCCACCTGCAGGCGATGCCGCTCGCGCAGCGCCGCCGTCGTGTGCGTCTGCTCGAGCTCGAGCAGCCGGTCCGAGAACCTGTCCGAACGGTCAGTCATCACTCCTCTCCTTCCAGCACGGCCCGCAGGGCCCGTCGCGCCTTGAACAGCCGGGACTTCACCGTGCCCGGCGGGATCGCCAGGACCGCGGCGATCTCGGCGATCGAAAGGTCAGCCAAGAAACACAGCGTGAGCACCTCGCGGTCGACCGGCGGCAGGCGGGCCAGCCCGGCGTAGACCTGCTCCGCGTCGGCCCAGCGGCCCAGCGGATCGGCCTCGTCGATCGGCTCCGGCGCCTCGCCGGCGACCCGCTCGCGTTCGGCGTAGCGCTCGCGCAGGTGGGTCATCAGCGTGTTGCGGGCGATCGTGTACAGCCACTGCGGCAGGCACTGCGGCTCGCGCAGCCGATCGATCCGCGACAGCACCGCCACCCACACCTCCTGCATCACCTGCCACGCCTCCTCCTCGTCGACGAGCATCCGCCGCACGTAGAAGAACAGCCGCGGCTCCCACGCCCGCACCAGCTCGGCCAGCGCGTCGGGCTCCCCCCGCCGGCAGCGGAGCGCCAGCAGCTCGTGACGAATGCGGTTGGTCTCGCGGCTCATCGGTGCTTCCACCCGTACAGTCGGGGCCGGGGCCGCGCCGGTTCACGCGGACGCGCAATTTTTCGCCGGCCGGCCGCGGGCGCCCGGACTCGGGCCTCGCCCGCGAGCTCCACGCCCGGTCCCTTCGCCGCTGCGGAGGCCATGACGACCCGGAGCATCGCCACGGATCGCGCGACGGCGGCCTGACCTCGCGCTCGCGTCCTGCCGTCGGGCACCTCCCTCTCCGTGATTTTGCCCGTCCCTCCGGCGACCCGCCACGACTCGAGCGACGGCCGGGCCGAGCTCGGCCCCACGGCGACCTCCGGGCGGGACCTCCCAGGCGCGGGGCGCCGAGCCTGCTCCCCGCGCCATGACTCTTCAGACATATAATCATAGTTTCACGGCGCGCCGGTCGCCGCGCGGCGGGTGCGATGAATGTCCCACACGCAAACACTCGCGGCCCGCCGCGGCCTCGTGTGGGCGACGGCCGATATGTACAGACCGGCGAATGACGCGAGGCGCCGAGATCGGCCCGGTCGTGCGCGGCGGGCTCCGGGGCCGCCGCGGGCGCGCCGCTTGTCCAATGAATCCGCCCAGTTCCTGCCCCTGCGGCCGGCGGCGGACCGGACGCGGCCTGCGGCGCGCTCTCCGATCCGGCCGGCGCGGCGGGCGGCTCGGATGCTCCACTATGTATATTGTGTAGCGCGTTACATCCCGCGGGGCCGACGGTCGCAATTCGCCGCTGCGCGGGCTCGTCCCGCGATCGGGGGACAACCGCGATTTCGCCGGTGTATTCGCGGCCGCGGGCGGCGGCGAGGGGCCCGCGCGGCCGTTCCTGGCCACAATTCGCGATTGCTCGCCCGCGCGACGCAATCATCCTTCGAGTCGGGAGCGGCGGAGGGATCGACTCGCCGTCCTCCGGAAGAAAGGATTGCTACCATGTCTCGCAACATTCTCATGTTGGCCCCTGCGCTCGCGTTCGCACTGCCGTTCGTCACCTCCCAGCCGACGATGGCGCGTCCCCTCGCCACCCAGGCCCCGGAGACTCTGTGGGACGACCGCGACGGCGACCGCGACGACGACGACAGCGACGACGACGACGACGGCGGCGGCGACGAATTCATCGCCCTGCAGGTCTGCTTCGAGGCGCAGCTCGTGCTCGCCCAGGAGGACCGCTCCTACTCGTGCGACCTCGTCGAGGGCCCGCAGTGCCTGTCGAATTGCACCGCCGAGGCGGTCGCGCCGCTGTGCCAGTCGGAGATCGCCAGCCGCGCCCGCGGTGGCGACTTCGCCACCTGCGTCGACGAGCGCCTGGCGACGTGCCGCAGCCAATGTGAGACCGGCGGCGCCGCCTTCTGCCACGCCGACAACGACCTCAAGGCCCGCGACGGCGACCACGACGACGACGACAACGACCACCACGAGGACGACGACGACGACGACGACGACATCGCAGAGAACATCGACATCCACGAGGAGGACGGCTTCATCTTCATCGACGTGGAGATCTGCCTCGACCTGGTGATCGAGTCCGACGACATCTGACGCGCAGCGCCCGCCCCACGGCCGCGATCGGCGCCTCGCCGGTCGCGGCCCCTTCGCGTCGTCGTCACAGGCTCTGCACGAACTCCCAGATCTGCTGCCCGCCGAACAGCGGCCACCCGTGCGTCGTGCCGTCGTAGCCGCCCTCGCTGTGCTCGCACCACACGACCGGCAAACCGACGTCGCAGGCCTGATACGCCGCGCAGCCGTGGCTCTCCGGCTCTGCCTCGACCGCCGCGTGGACGTCGGCGATCGGCGGCGCCGTCTCGTCGCTGCAGCCGTTGCGCTCGCGCCAGAAGTCGCGCGCCTCCTCGCCGTTGCCGAACGGCACGTGGACGTCGGCGATCCCGTGGATCACGAGCGCCGCGACCCGGTCGACGCAATCCTCCTTCTCCGGCAGGTAGCCGGCCACCGGCGCGACCGCCAGCAGCCGGTCGCCGAACCGGCAGCCGAGGATGTTGACGAAGTGCGCGCCCGAGCTGGTGCCGGCCGCGAACACGCGGGCCTCGTCGACGCAGTAATTGTTCACCAGCTGCTCGAGCACTTTTTCAAAGAACTCGGCGTTGATCTCGCGCTCCCCGTCGCCCTCCCAGCCGGTCCCGCCGAGCGACGTCATGTACACCAGGATCGCGTGATCGCCCATCGCCGCCTGGAACCCGGCGCAGTCGCCGTCCTGACAATTGGGCCCGGTGCGGTTGCGGCCGTGGAACGCGAACCCGAGCGGGTACGGCGAATTCGGGTCGTAGTCGGGCGGCAGCGACACGATGTACTGCCCTGATTGATCTTGCACCGCGATCGTCAGGCCCCCGCTCGCAGGATTCATCACACCACAGCCCGCGCTGCCGAGCGCGCCCGTCGTGCCCCCCGTGGTGCTCGCGTCGGTGGTCGTCGGCTCGCCGGTCGTCGGCGTCCCGGTCGTCGGCGCCGCCGTCGTGCCCGTGCTCGTGCTCGCCGGCGGCTCGGCGGTCGTTCCGCCGGTGGTCGTCGCGTCGCTCGCCGCCTCGCCGGTGGTCGCCGGCGGGTCCGTCGTCGCCATCGTGGTCGTCGCGCCGGTGGCGTCGGTGCTGCCGTCGCCGCCGCCCGAACAGCCGCCGATCGATCCGGCCGCCAGCCACGCCGCCCACGAGAAATTCCCTAATCCGCGGATCATGCGGCACGCTACCAAATCCGCCGAATCACCGGGGCGCGTTCTCGATCGTCGACGCGCGGCGGCCGATCGGTGATCCTCGCGACATGCGCGACCCTCGCGAGATCTGCCGGTCCGACGCCGCGGCCATGGGGGCGGAGGCCCTGAAGGTCTGTCGCGCCGGCAGATACACCGCTCCGTCGGGCCGGGTCGTCGAGCTGGCCGACGCGATCGCGCGGGCGATCGCCGGCACCGTCGACATTCCCCCCGCGCTCGCCCTCGGCCTCGCCCCCGGCGGTCGCCGGTCGACGCGCATCGAGGTCGTCAATGACAGCACTCTGGTCGCCGCGCGCCGGCTGCACGACGCCGGCCTCGACGTCGTCGCCCTCAACTTCGCCTCCGCGCGCCGGCCGGGCGGCGGGTTCCTCTCGGGCGCGCGGGCCCAGGAGGAGTCACTGTGCCGCGCCTCGGCGCTGTACGTGTGCCTCGAAGGCCGGGCGATGTACGGCGACCACGGCGGCTGGCACGACGCGATGCACGGCCACGGCATGATCTACTCGCCGGCGGTCCCGGTGTTCCGCGGCGACGACGGCCCGCTGCTCGAGGCGCCCTGGCCGTGCGGCTTCATCACCGCCGCCGCGCCGAACCGCAACGCCCTGCGCCGCCACGCGCCCGAGCGCGAGCCCGAGCTGCCGCGGGTGTTCGCCGGCCGGATCGCCCGCGTGCTCGCCCTCGCCGCCCGCCACGGCCACGACGGCGTCGTCCTCGGCGCCTGGGGCTGCGGCGCGTTCGGCTGCGACCCCGAGCTCGTCGCCGACCAGTTCCACGCCGCCCTCACCGGCCCCTTCCGCGGCGCCTTCGAGCGCGTCGTGTTCGCCGTCCTCGACACCAGCCTCGAGCAGCGCACCCTCGGCCCGTTCGCCCGCCGCTTCGTCTGACCTTCAAGACATGTCCTTCAAGACATATCCTTTCAGTCATCCATCATCATTTTCCCTGCAGCCGAAATCGCAGCACCATCAGCGCGAGCGGCATGTAGCGGCCGAGCGCCTGCGCGTCGGCGGGGCCCATGTACAGCAGCGACATCCCGGTCGCCAGCAGCGCCTGGCACACGTCCGGGTGGGCCCGCAGCTTGGCCTCGGTCGCGCGGGCGATCAGGGCCCCGTGCTCGGGCGAGCCGACCGCGATCTCCTCGCCGCGCCAGCGGAACGTCCGGCGCCCGCCCGTGCCGACCCGTCGCCGGCCCGACGTCCCGGCCGCCACCGCCGCGCGCGCCGGGTCGTCCTCCGGCAGCTTCAGGCACTGATAGAACGACCACACGCTGCGGCACTCCAGGCCGCCCAGCACGAACGGCGCGGGTGAATCGCTGGCCAGCGGCGCGCCCGAGATCATGTGTTGGAGCGGCCGCCGCTGCTGGGCCCGCCACGCCGCGTATTCGCCCGGCCCGAGCTTCAGCGTGCGCGCCTCGTGCTCGGCCGCGCGCGCGTCTCCGACGGTCGCGCGGCGGCCCTCGTAGAGCAGCCCCTCGAGCTGCGGATCGCCGGGGTCGATCGACCGGCAGGCCTCGGCGACCCCGCGGCCCTTCAGCAGCTCTCGCAGCGGTCGCGCGCTCGCCATGCGCCGATTCTACCGCCCTCGCCGCGGGGCTCCGCGCTTTCTTGTGACCCTCGCCGCATGCGGGGCCGCCTTCGCTCGCCGCCGCCAGGACTTCGCCGGCGCAGGCCGGCGTCGACGGCGGTCCTTCGGGGCGCGCTCGTCGGGTGCCGGCAGAGCCGCCCCATCGCGCTCGGCGATCGCGTCTTCACTCCGCCAGGTGCTGCGCAGGGCGCCCCGCTCCCCGCCAGTCGCTCCGCTGCAGCGCCGCCGGTCGGCCCATCCTCGACGTCGCCTGGGGAGGGCGGCTCACGCCGGCTCGTCCCCTCGGGCGCCCGGCGCCGCCTCGACCTCCGCCCGAGCTCGGCGTGCGGACCGGCGAATACGGCGCGCAGGTCGCCGAGGACGGCTCCCGCTACCGCTGCGGCTCCGCTGCCGCCCCGGCCCCCTCCCGCCGCTCGATCGCGTCGCCCCGGCGTAAATGTCCCCCAGGACATGCTTACAAACACATGTCCCGGGGGACATATGATAAAGAGGAAGCACGAAGCGGGCTGGCCCCGGGACCGCCCACGGCGCCCGCCGGGCTCAACGGTTGAGGTGCCAGATCGCCGCGTTCAGCGCGAACGCGAATGTCACCCACAGCAGGTGCGGGATCTGCAGCAGACCGGCGGCCGGGCGGATCTTGATGAACGCGCGGATCATCGACACCAGCGCGAACCACTGCACGCCGACGCACACCAGCGACAGGTCCGGGCGGTGCAGGCCGAAGAACAGCGGGGACCAGGCCGCGTTGAGCAGCTGGTAGAGGAAGAACAGCCCGATCGCCCACGGCAGCAGCGGGTGCTTGTCCTTGCGCGCCACCAGGTAGACGCTGATACCCAGGGTCGCGTAGAGCGACGTCCACACCGGGCCGAACACCGAGTCGGGCGGGGTCCAGTCCGGCTTGTGCAGGCGGTGGTACCAGCGGTCGGGCCCGAAGAAGTACCCGGACAGCGCGGGCACGTAGGCCACGCCGATCCAGAACAGCAGGCTCAGGGGTGACAGCAATCGGCGGCGGTGCATAGTCGCAAGCCTGAGGGAGGTCTGCCATCGCGGCAACTCGCGGCGATCGCGTCGAGCCGCGACGATGATCGCCGCTCGGGCCCGCTGCCGCGACGCGCTCAGCCTTCGTGCCACGCGGCGAGCGTGGTCAGCAGCGCCGTCGTGAACGACGGCGTCGCCTCGTCGCCGAATCGTGAGAACGGGAACTCGCGCACCGACGCGCGGCGGAACGCGCCCGCCTCGTCGAGGAACAGCGCGCTGCCGAAGGGCAGCGGGTTGCCGATCTCGACCACCGGGATCCACGCGAGCAGCGCCTCTCCGTTCGCGCGCGCCGTGTCGTCGACCCGCGGCAGCGATCGCCACGTCGCCTCGACGTACTCCGCGATCACCCGGCGCGCCGTCTCGATCGTGCGGCGCTCGCTGCTCTCGACCGCCAGCGTCGTCACCGAGTGGGTGGCGATCCAGTGAAACTTTTGTAGAAACTCGACCAGGCTCGCCGGCAGCGCGCGGCCCAGGCGGGGGCGCAGCGCCGCGATCGCCCCCGGCAGCGCCCCTCGCGGCGCCCGCTGCAGCGGCGTCCGCGTCGCCAGCCATGCGAGCGCTGCCTCGACGCTCGCGCGCGGCATCACCTCGTCGTCGGCGTCCTCGGCCGTCATTCGCCGCACCTCGCCGGCGCCGCCTCGACGCGCGGCATCGCCTCGGCGTCGGCGTCCTCGGCCGTCAATCGTCGCGCTCCGCCGGCGCCGCCTCGTCGCTCGCCCGCGGCATCGCCTCGTCGGCGTCCTCGGCCGTCATTCGTCGCTCGCCCGCGGCATCGCCTCGTCGGCGTCCTCGGCCGTCATTCACCGCGCCCCGCCAGCACCCGCGCCGCCGCCTGGGCCGCGACCGCCTGGCCGAGCACGTTCAGGTGCTGCTGGGCCGTCACCGCGTTGTGCAGCGCCATCCCGATCGCGTGAGCCGCGACCTGGTAGAGCGCCGCGCGGGCCAGCCCCGCCGGGTCGTCCTGGGCCTCGCTCGCCGGTGTCCCTTCGGACATGTCCTTCGGGACCTGATCGTCGAGCGCCGGAGCGGGAGCCGGCAGCGCCGGCAGCTCGATCCCGCCGACCGCGGCGAGGGCCACGATCCCGCGCCGCTGCGCCGCCAGCACCGCCTCGAGCTGCGCCAGCGCCCGCGTCACCGCCTGCGTCACCGCCGACGCGGTCCTGGCGAACGCCTCGGCCTCGTCGTTCGCCGTCACTTCTTCACCTTCCCCGCGGCGACCCCGTCCGCGGTCGTGTCGACGCCGTAGAGCAGCGCCACCCCCTGGACCGTCGCCGCCTGCGCGGCCATGTTGAGCTGCTGCTGGTCCGTCACCGCGTTCTGGACCATGAGCCCCGTCGAGTGCGCCATCGTCCGGTAGAGCGAGGCCATCGCCACCGCCGGCGCGTCGCCGATCACCTTGACGTTGCTCTGCGTCACGGCGTCGGTGATCTGCGAGTTGACGGTCTCTGTCGCGGCGTCGTTGATCTGCGAATTGACGGCGGTCGGCACGGCGTCGGTGATCTGCGCATTGACGGCGGCTTCGCTGGCCATGATGCTCCTGTCTTGCGAGGATACGCCCCGGCGACGCGCCGCGACAGCCGCGGCGGATCGCGGCCGTCGCCGCCCGCGCTCAGAAACAGATGAAGATGTCGCAGATGCCGAGGATGTTGTCCTTCACCCCCGGCGGGCAGCAATTCGACTGCGGGTTGTTCTCGTCGAAGATGCAGAACTCGCCCTGACCGGCGCACGCCAGCGTCTCGCACGCGGACGTGTCGATCGTGCACGAGGGGGTGCAGGACACCGCGCCCATGTCGTAGCCGAGGCCGACGCAGGTCGCACCGCCGAGCTGGCCCCCGTCGCACTGCTCCGAGCCCTCCTTCACGCCGTTGCCGCAGGTCGCCAGCGGCGTGCAGCCGGCCGTGTCGATGCTCTTGCAGTTCGGCGCGCACACCAGGTTGCCGCCGCCGTAGCCGAGGCTCACGCAGCTCTTGCCGTTGAAGTTGGTGCCGTCGCACGCCTCGGCCATGTGGACGATGCCGTCGCCGCAGGTGTAGCAGCCGTCGGTGAACAGCTTGCAGTCGGGCCCGCACACCAGGGTGCCGGCGCCGTAGCCCTCGGTCATGCACGTGCTGCCGACCAGCGACTCGCCGTCACAGGCCTCGTTCGCGTCGACGTTGCCGTCGCCGCACACCCCCGCCGGCTCGCTCGTGGTGAGCGGGCCTGTGGACCCCGGCGAGCCCGTCGTCGGCGGCTCGCCGGTCCCGTCCTCGCTGCCGCTGCCGCTGTCGCTGTCGCCGCTGCTGCCGTCGCTGTCGCTGACGGAGGTGTTCGGGTGGGCGGTGGTGATGTTGTTCGTGGTGGGCAGCGGGATCGACCCGGTGTCGCTGATGGTGCCCTCGGCGCACGCCATCAGCAGCGCAATCATCAGGCCCGACCCCGCGAACTTGTTCGGCATCCCATCCGAGCCTAACAGCGCCGACGCAGCGGTGAACTCGCCCCAGAGCCGGCCCCGCGCGCGCTGGCGCCCGCGCACGCGAGAGGTTCCTCATTGCTCCGCGCAGCCGCGTCTGCGATCGCGCTCCTGCGCGATCGACAGCGACGCACGCGTCGGGAGGTCGCCGAGCGTGCGCGCCTGGGCCGCGAGCTCGTCGTACGCCCGGGTCGCAGGGAGATCGGCGCACCGGTGTCGCCGAGCTTGCGCGTGAACACGCCGGCAGTCACCACCCGTGGTTGCTTCGCCGTCGTGCCTCGGCGGCTGTGACGGGCGACGACGGCGAGGGCGACGACGGCGACGAGGACTCGTCGGGACGGACACGACGGGCTCTCGCGGAGCGAGGACGCGAGGCGCCTCGGGCCCTCCGACTTTCGCGTCGCGCTCGAGCAGGCCCGCGTGGCCCTCGGGCGCCGCGAGCACGCGCCGCGTCGCCGCACCGACCCGGCGAGGCCGGCCGGTTTCCGACTGGCGGCCGCGGTGCGACCCTACGCCGCACGCTTTTGCAAATCGAATTGCAAACGCTCTTCGCTTGCATCTACCGCCCGGCAGCCCCGCGTCCGCGGGCTCGGCCCTCACTCGCACAACCATTTCATTTGCAATGAGTTTGCAAAAATTGATCTTCCGCACGCCGGCCGCGGCTTGTCCGGCGCCGGCGCGGCTGTCACCGTCTGGGCATGACCTCACCGTCGCCCCTCGCCGATCCTGCCCCGTGGAACCTCGTCGATGAGTGGTACGCCGAGCGCGGCGTCCACATGTTGCACCCCTACGCCCGCGACGCGATCGCGCTCGCCGCCCCGGCCGCCGACGCGCGCGTGCTCGACGTCGCCTGCGGCCCCGGCACCCTTGCGCTGCTGGTCGCCCCCGCGGTCGCGCAGGTCGCCGCGCTCGACTTCGCCGCGGCGATGATCGACCGCCTGCGCGAGCGAGCCGAGCGGGCCGGCCTCGTCGTCGACGCCCGCGTCGGCGACGGTCAGGACCTGCCGTGGCCGGACGCCAGCTTCGACGCCGCCTTCTCGATGTTCGGCCTGATCTTCTTCCCCGACCCCGCCCGCGGCCTGCGCGAGCTGCATCGCGTGCTGCGCCCCGGCGGCCGCGCCGTGGTCGGCTCGTGGAGCCCCTTCGCGGAGTCGCACCCGCTCTCGCTCCTGTTCACCGCCCTGCGCGCCGTCATGCCCGAGCTCCCGCTCGGCCGCGGCCCCGCCCCGCTCTCCCAGCCCGACGAATTCGCCGCGGCCCTCGCCGCCGCCGGCTTCACCGGCGTCCGCGTCGAGCCCGTCACCCACGAGTTCCACTTCGCCGACGTCGCCGCGTTCTGGACCTTCAACGTCCGCGGCAACGCCCCGATCGCCCTGATCCACCAGCGCCTCGCGCCCGAGCAGTGGCAGGCCTTCGAAGCCGACGTGCTCGCCCGCCTGCGCGAGCGCTTCGGCGCCGGCCCCGTCGTCTACGGCCAGACCGCCCTGCTCGGCCTCGGCGTCCGCTGAGGCATCAGGCTCTCAAGACATGTTTTTTGTAACATGTCTTTTTTACAAGGCGCCGCGATCACCCCACCGGCGCCTGCCGCGGGCGATTTCGGCGGCGCGTCGAATTTCCTTACGACATGTCCTTTCGAGCTACTCGGCCGGGCACCCGGCGCCCGGCGCGACCTCGCCGTGGGCCATGAAGTAGATCGGGTGGCTGCCGGTGAACGCCTCCGCGGGCAGCACCTCCCAGTTCACCCCGTCCTCGCTGCGGAAGAACCGCTGCTCCTCGTACCACACCATCCAGCCGGCGTTCGCGGCCACGAACGTGCCGCCGGGGCTGCGGGCGACCTGGCCGATCGAGATGTCGCCGGGCGAGATCGGCTCGCTCTGCCAGCTCGCCCCGTCGGCGCTGCGGTGCAGCGTCGAGCCCTCGTAGACGAAGAACTCCGAGCCGGTCCAGATCGGCGGCGACGATAGGTCGGCGGACACCGGCACGTACTCCCAGGTGTCGCCGCCGTCGGTGGTGCGGCAGACGTGGCCGTTGCCGCTGGCCATCACCCCCACACCTGACCCATAGGCCATGCCGATCACGTAGCCCCCGCACTGCGGCGGCCGCGTCGTCGCCGGCGTCCACGTGATCCCGTCGGGGCTGCGGACGATCGCCCGCTGCTCGCCGCTCTCGCCCGAGACCACGAACCACCCGGCCTCGTGGGGAAAGAATTCGATCGCGCGGGTGTTGATGTCGATGTCGAGCGGGCCGCCCTCGGTCCACGTCTTGCCGAGGTCGTCGGAGATCTGCGTCGTCGAGCTGTTGGCGACGAAGCGGCCGTTGCCGAACGCGATGTCGGCGAACGTGGGGGTGTCGCCGAGCACGGTCTCGAACACCGACGCGTCCTCGCTGCGCACCACCGACCCCGGCGCGCCCCAGCCCCACGTCAGCACGAAGGTCTGCTCGCCGTGGGCGATCCCCCGACCGGCGAACGCGTCGTGATCGCAGTCGAGGCCCGCCTCGAAGCAGCGCACCGCGTCGTCCTGCGACTTGTCCTGAATCCACGTGTGGCCGTCGTCACAGGAGATCGTCGTGCGCCCGTAGTGACCCTGGGCGATGAACACCGGCACCGCCGTCACCGGCGGCGGCCCGGTCGTCGTCGACGTCGCGTCGGTGCCGGTCGGCGCCTCCGTCGTCGGCCCCTCGGTCGTGCTCGTCGACGTGCTCACCGTCGTCGTCTCGATCGACGTCGTCGCCGGCGTCGTCGGCGACGACGTCACCTCCTCCGAGGTGCCTGACGTCGACGTCGTCGATGTCGCCTCGCTGGTGCCGTCGACGCCCGCCGACTCCTTGCCCCCGCCCTGACAAGCGACGACCAGCGCCGCCCCGATCCACATCCGCCGCACCGCTTCACGGTAACGAGGTCGCGGTGAACCTCGCAAGGTGTCTTGCGCCCCCATCGTCGCGCGCGGCCTCGCGTCGTGCGTGTGCGCGCGTTTGACAGCCCCTACGCGCTCCTGTAGCTGTCTTCGTCGCGCCGTGCGGCGTGGGCGGGAGGACAGGTGATGATCGACAGGCGACAGGCACGAGCATGGATGCTCGGTGGCACGCTGGTCCTGGGATGTAGCGGCGGAGGCGGCGGCAACGACGACGACTCCGCGACCGCGGCGTTGACCGAGGGTCCCGGCACTGCCACCGATGCGACGACGACCACGCCGACCACGAGCGACGGCACCGGCGTCGACCCGACCGAGGGCGAGCCCGCCGACTGCGAGGGCCCGCTCGATCCCGGCCCCGCGCCGCTGCGGCGGCTCACCCACACCCAGTACAACAACACCGTCCGCGACCTCTTCCCCGGCGTGACGCTGCCGCTGCAGACGATCGCCGTCGACCCGAAGGTCAACGGCTTCGAGAACAACGCCGACGTGCAGACCCCCTCGGCCCTGCTCATCGAGCAGTACCAGCGCGCCGCCCTGGCCGTCACCGAGGCCGCCTGGGCCACGCCCGAGGCGTTCCTGCCGTGCGCGGCCGACGGCGGCGGCGAGCCGCAGCAGTGCGGTCACACCTTCATCCTCGACTTCGGCGCGCGCGCGTTCCGGCGGCCGCTGACCGCCGACGAGGAGGCGGCGTTCCTCGGCTTCTTCGACCAGCAGCTGGCCGAGACCAACTTCTCGGTCGCCTTGCAGCTCACGACCCAGGCGCTGCTGCAGTCGCCGGCGTTCCTCTACTTCCTCGAGTTCGGCGGCGAGCCGGTCGAGGGCGGCGAGGCCGTCGCGCTGACCGGCCACGAGCTGGCCACGCGGCTCAGCTACTTCTTGTGGGACAGCATGCCCGACGCCCAGCTGTTCGCGGCGGCCGCCGCCGGCGACCTCGACACCGTCGAGGGCCTCGCCGCCGAGGCGATGCGCATGCTCGACGACAGCAAGGCCCGCGGCGCGCTCGTCAACTTCCACCGCCAGTGGTTCGACTTCGACGGCGTCGAGCTCATCAACCCCGACCCCGCGACCTACCCGAACTACAGCCCCGACCTGCGCGCCGCCATGCGCGCCGAGCTCGACCGCTTCGTCGAGTCGACCCTGTTCGAAGGGCCAGGTACCTTCGCCTCGCTGCTGACCAGCACCGAGACCGACGTCGACGCCACCCTCGCCGCCCTGTACGGCGTCGAGGCCCCGCCGCCCGGCGAGTGGGCGCCCGCCCTCCTCGACCCCGCGCAGCGCAGCGGGATCCTCACGCGCGCCGGCTTCCTCGCCCGCACCGCCCACGCCGTCCACCCCTCGCCCGTCAAGCGCGGCGTGTTCGTGCTCGCGCGGCTGCTCTGCGTCCCGCCCGCGCCGCCGCCCGCCAACGTCAACACCAACCCGCCCGACGAGGGCGAGCCCGGCCAGCCCAAGACCAACCGCGAGCGCTACGCCAAGCACACCGCGCAGGCCGACTGCGCCTCGTGCCACACCACGATCGACGGCGTCGGCTTCGGCTTCGAGCACTACGACGCGCTCGGCCGCTGGCGCGACCTCGACAACGGCGAGCCGGTCGACGCCAGCGGCGAGCTGATCGGCACCGACGTCGACGGCGCCTTCGACGGGGCGATCGAGCTGTCGCAGAAGCTCGCGACCAGCACGCAGGCCCACAACTGCGTGGTCTCGCAGGTGTACCGCTACGCCCTCGGTCGCGGCACCACCGCGGCCGACCTGTGCAGCCTCGGCGACCTGCGGGCCCAGTTCGCCGCGTCGAGCGGAGATGTCCGCGCGCTCCTCCTCGCCGTCGTCACCAGCGACGCCTTCCGCACCCGAAAGGAGGCCCCATGACCGCATCGAACCTCCGCGCCCCGCGCCTGCGCCGGCGCAGCTTCCTCGGCGGCCTCGGCCTCGGCCTGGGCGCGCTCTGCCTGCCCTCGCTGATGCCGCGAGGCGCCCGCGCCGAGCCGCCGGGCCCGGTCAAGCGGCTGCTGATGCTGATGACGGAGCACGGCACCGTCTATCAGAACTGGCGCATGCGCCCGGGCAACCTGCCCGAAGATACAGATTGGGAGGCGCCGCTCGGGGCCCTCGCCGAGGCCGAATTCAGCGAGATCTTGCGGCCGCTCCACGGCTTCCGCGACCGCCTGCTGGTGCTCGACGGCGTCGGCATGGCGACCGGGCACATGACGGGGATCAACGAGCACGAGGAGGGCCACGCCACCTGCCTCACCGGCACGCTGGCGCAGCCGGTCGACGGCGGCGTGGCGCTCGCGGGCGGGCCCTCGATCGACCAGATCGTCGCCGGCGTGGTCGCCGAGCCGGGCCAGATCGCCTCGCTGCAGGTCTCGCACGGCAGCTGGGCCTACAGCTTCGACGCCGGCGGCAAGGCGCTGCCGTGGATCGAAGACCCCTGGCAGCTCTACAGCAAGCTGTTCCCGAACGGCCCGGTCGACCCCAACGAGCCGCCCGACGACCTCAAGACGATCCGCAACCGCCAGAGCAGCGTCGTCTCGCTGGTGCGCGAGCAGTACCACGCGCTCGCGCCGAAGATGTCGGGCGAGGACAAGCTCAAGGTCGAGCAGCACCGCGACCTGCTGCACTCGCTCGGCCAGCAGCTCGAGAACCTCGCCAACATCGTCTGCGAGGCCCCCGCCGAGCCCGACGGCGGCCCGCCGTGGGAGGACCCGCAGTTCTACTTCCACCGCGCCCAGGTGTTCACGACCCTGACCACGCTGGCGCTGTCGTGCGACATGACCCGCGTCGCCGTGCTCGCCTTCAGCGGCCTGCGCAACGAGCACGTCAGCGCCCCGCCCGGCGACCTCCACAACGACTACGCGCACCAGGCCTCGTCCGACCCGACGGCGATGCAGGTGATGACGAACTACCACAAGATCCACGCCGAAGATTTTAAGAATATTCTGGCGGCGCTGGACGCCGTGCCGGGCGACAACGGCACGCTGCTCGACGACACGCTGGTGGTGTGGGGCAACGAGCTGTGCACCGGCGAGCACAGCATGAACCAGTGGCCGATCGTCATGGCCGGCGCCACCCATCACTTCAAGACCGGGCGCTACGTCCGCTGGGCCCAGAAGAACATTATCAAGGGGACGTGGGGCGACGAGCCGCAGGGTCCCCCGCACAACCGCCTGCTGGTGTCGATCGCCAGGGCCATGGGCGCCGACATCGACCAGGTCGGCGAGGCCAGCGTGACGCTCAAGGGCGACACGCAATTGCCCTGCACCGGCGAGCTCGACCGCCTGACCTGAATCGACAGCAGCGGCGACGAATCAGCGCTCGTGGACGGATCGCACGTCCACGGGCGCTTCGCTATTGAACCCCGGTACGGCGGAGCGTGGCCGGTGACCTGCACGAATCGGCATACCCGGTCGGGGTGGACGATTCGCATCACCGCCCCCGCGAGCGGCGCGGACCTTGGCACGGTCGATGCGTCCGCCGCCGAACATGCGTGAGTCAACGCAACAGTCGCACCGGGCCCGGCCGTGCGACAGCCGCCGAGGCCCGGCATCCAGGGGATGCACATCCCGGAGTCTGCATGTCTGCCTTCTCGAAGCCTCTGCCCATGTTCGTCCTCTCCTGCGCGACCTTGCTGCTCGCGTCCGGCTGCGGCGCCGGTACCCTCGGCAAGGCCGTGCGACCGACCTCACCGACCGCGGGCGAGGCGTTGCAGGCGGCCGAGTTGACCTGTCGGGAAGGGGCGACCGACGCCCAGCCGCTCATCGTCGACATGTCGTCCTCCGAGCGCGTCGACCTCGAGGTGGCGATGAAGGAGGGCCTCGCGGTGGTCGCCTACGACTGCAAGAGCATGCGGCTCTTGCCTGCGTGCCGGCTCCCCGGGGCGTACAAGTTCGCCGGCGTCAGCCGCAAGGAAGAGGTGATCAAGCTCGTCGACAAGGGCGAGGTCGCGGCCAACCTGCCGCTCAACGGCGTCAAGCTGGCGGGAGGCCTCGACCGCGACGCCGCGCTCGACCTCGCGCTCGTGCTCGTCGGCAAGCAGAGCACGACCCTCGACGCCGCCGGCCAGCCCGAGCTCAGCGGTCGCTGCGAGGGCGCGACCCACTTCGTGCGCTCGGCCAGCGTCGGCGCGTTCGCGGTCGGCGTCGGCACCCGCGGCGAGGCGCGGCTCGTGGCCGACGTGTTCGGGTACGGCGCCAACGCCCGCAGCGCGAGCGAACGCCAGAGCCTGAACAAGGACGGCGACCTCGGCGAATGCCGCGGCGCCTCGCCCGACGACGTCAAACCACCGGCGCAGTGCCGCTCGGCGGTCCGCCTCGAACTGGTGCCGCTCACCGCCGCCGCCTCGCCTCCCGCCGACGACACCAGGCCGCCGGCCGAGCCTCCGCCGGTACCGCTGGCCGTCGCCTGCCCGGTCGGCATGGCCATGGCCGCCGGCAAATGCACCGCCGACGCTGCCGCGCCGCACCTGTGCGCCGCCGACGACGAGCGCGCGTGCGAGACCCAGTGCCAGAAGGGCAGCGCCGGAAGCTGCCACAACCTCGCGGTCCTCCTGCAGAACCGGAGACTCGAGGTCGCGGGTGACGCTTCGCTGGTGCAGCTCGCCCGGCAGCGCGACGAGGAGCTGCACCAGCTGTTCACCCGCGCGTGCGACGGCGGCGTCGCCGAGAGCTGCGATCGCCTCGGCTACGTCGCCATGGCGCTCAAGGCCCCGCGCGCCGAGGTGCAGAAGGTTTGGCAACGCGGCTGCGACCTCGGCCACGGGCCCGCGTGCCGCGTCCTCGCCGGCGACTTCCTCGCCGGCGCCGCGCCGGATCTCGCACGCGGTCGCGGCTTGCTCGATCGCGCGTGCAAGCTCGGCGACGCGTTCGGCTGCGGCTCGCTCGCCGACTCCTATCTGAAGCCCCGCGGGGGCGCCGCGCCCGCACCAGACGAGATCGCCCGGGGCGTCGCCGTACTCAAGGAAGCCTGTGCGTCGCGCCGCCGTTACGCCTGCCGCGAGGTGGCCAATCTCCACATCGACGGCAAGCTCGTGCCGAAGGACGAGGCCGTCGGCCTCGAGTACCACGAGAAGAGCTGCGCCACCGGCAACACCCTGTCGTGCCTCGACGCCGGCCTGATGGTGTTCGCCGGCCGCGGCACCGCCAAGGACGCCGCGCGGGCCGAGGCGCTGTTCGAGCGCACGTGCCCGACCACGGGCGCCGGCTCGACCTGCGGCACGCTCGCCAGGATGTTCCGCGAGGGGGCGCAGGTCCCGAAAGACGGCGCGCGCGCGGCGACCTACATGGAGCGCATGTGCAACGCCAGCGGCAATGGTTGCCTCGAGGTGGCCGACATGTACCTCACAGGCAAGGACGTGGCAAAGGACCGCGACCGCGCGCTCAAGCTCTACGAGGACCTCTGCCAGAAGGGCAACAACACCGCCTGCCTGAGGCTCGCCGACGAGCTCCGGAGCAGCGACAAGGCCCGCGCCAGGGACCTCTACGGCGCGCAGTGCAAGGGCGGGCTCGTCGAGGGCTGCGAGAAGTTCAAGAAGCTGGGCGGCGACCCGGCCGCGGTCAAGCGATGACGCCGCGGCCCGGGATGCGTCACGGCGGCGTGAGCCGCACCGTGCATTCGCGTCGCTCGCGTCGACGGCCGGGTCGTCTTCGATCACCGCGGGTCAGCGCGGCGAGGACAGCTGGAAGCGGTACTCGTCGGCTGCCTCGTCGATCGCCCGCAGGTAGTTCTCGGGGTCGAGCTCGGCCTTGAGCTCGTCGGAGATCGGGAAGATCATCGGCGAAGGTTCATACGAACATGTCCTTCCGGACTGGTCGACGACGCGGCCCTCCTGCAGCGCGCGGGCGGCCTCGGTCAGGCTGGCGCCGGGCAGGGCCTCGCGGATCGCCCGCATGCGCGCGCCGGCGCGCGGGTCGACGAAGCGCAGCCGCTTCTGCCACTGGACCGCCAGGTGGTACTGCGACGGCGTGACCACCAGGCCGGCCAGGCCGACCCGCTCGCAGGCGATGATCAGCAGGGCGACGGTCTCTTCGAACAGCCCGAGGCCCGGGTGGCGCTGGCCGGGCAGCGCCGGCTTGTCCTCGGAAAAATGCTCGCGCGGGTTCTGCAGCAGGAGCCAGTCGATCGCCAGCAGCTCGAAGCCGGGGATCGTCCGCCGGTCGCGGCGCACGACCAGCTCGAACAGCAGCTCCTTGTGCTCCGGGTCGCCGAAGATCTTGAGGATGTGCCGCTGCGGGTCGACCAGGTTGAACTCGAGCGAGGGCTGGAAGCCCTTGCCGCGCAGGCGGCCGAGGAAGCCGTGCCGCTCGAGCGCCAATTCGAGGCCTTGGCGCGAGTAGTAGCCGAGAAACCGCGGCTCGCGGGCGGTCGCCGCCAGGCTCGGCACCAGGTCCTCGAGCGTGAGCCCGAGGTCGTCGTCCTCGCCGGTCAGCTCGGCCGGCTTGAGCAGCGCCGCGTAGTGACGCGCGCGCATCAGCGTCAGCTCGTCGTTGTCGGGCGGCTCGAACCCGCGGTGGCCGCTCTGCAGCCAGGCGAAGCTGCGCGCGCTGTGCTGCCAGGTGGTGGGCCCGTAGCCCCCGGCGAGGCAGACCACCACCGCGGCGTCCGGCGCGAACTCGCGGATCGCCTCGAACACGGCGATGTCGCGCTCGAGCATGCCCTCGGCGCTGATCTGCCACACCCCGATCCGGTCGCCGACGGCCGGGTCGGTGCCGGCCAGGAAGTAGATCAATCGCGGCCGGTGCTGGCGCAGCGCCTCGGTGAGGTGCAGCTGCACCGTCTCGAGGTAGAGCGTGTCGCCGACGACGTCGCCGAGCGCGACGCTGGTCGAGGCGATCGCCTCGGTGCCGCCCCAGTGATGATTGTGGATCGACAGCGTGAACACGCTGGGGTCGTCGGCGAACAGGGCCCGGGTGCCGTCGCCGTCGTGCTGGTCGAGGTCGACGACGAGGATCCGCTCGTGGAAGCCGAGCGCGCGCTGCTCGGCGATCGCCACCGCGACGTCGTGGAACACGCAGAAGCCGCGGCCGATCTGGCGGTGCGCGTGGTGGAACCCGCCGCCGAGGTTGATGGCGATCTTGCCGGTGCCGAGGGCGATGTCGGTGGCGAGCATGGTGCCGCCGGTCATGGCCCGCTGGAGGTCGAGGATCCGCGCCGTGTCGACCTCGCTGACCGCGAGCCCGCCGAGGATGTCGCTCATGACCTCGGGGCGCTGACAGGCGTCGAGGTAGGCGTCGTCGTGGACCCGCCGGATCGCGTGGTACGTCGCCAGCGGCGGGCGTCTCACCTGCTCGAAGGTGACGAGGCCCTCGGCCGCCAGGGCGGTGAGGATCCGTTCGCCGCGCACCTCGTCGACCGCGGAGCCCGGCCACGAGCACTCGTAGTGCGGGCCGTAGACGAAGGCGGCCGGCGGCGGCCGCAGGCGCGCGAACATCTGATTGGCGCGGCGCCGCAATTGACGAAAGATCTTCTCGCCGGTCGTCATCGCCCGAGCGGCATGGTTGGCACGTCCCCCGCGGTTTGGCAACGCTCGCCCGTCCCGCTACGCTCGCCGCTGCGATGCATGTCTCGTCTCGTCGGCTCGCCGCCGTGGTCCTCGTCGGCCTCCACTCGACTTTTGGGACAGGTTGTGCTGCGCCACGCGACGCGACCGTCGTCCGCGAGCTGCCGGCCGTCGACTGGCTCGCCGCCCGCGTCGACGAGCTGGCCCGCGTCGACCTGCTGCGCGGGGCGCCGCCGCTGGCGCAGGCGCGGCTGGGGGCCCTCGACACCGAGCTGCGCGTGTGGATCCGGACCCCTGCGCGGCGCGCTCTGGTCGAGGTGCGCAGCGGCGCGGACGGCGTGACCGGCGAGATGTGGGTGTTCTGGTCGGCGCCCACGCAGGAGGAGGACGACGGCATGTTCGCCGAGTACCGCGACTGGATCGACTGCGTCGACCGGCGCACCGGCCACGGCCTCGGGATGTGTCGGCCGCGGCCGCGGCAGCCGGTCGACTGGGCGATGGTCGCGGCCAAGCTGCAACCGGCGTGGAAGCTGCCGGACCAGGCGAAATTCGCGCCTCCAGGCGAGATCGACGGCCAGCTCCTGATCATCGAGCGGCGGGACGGCAGGCGCGGCGAGGTCGTCCACTGGGACATCGCCGCGCCGATCGCCACCGACCCCGGGCGCAAGGAGTCGGCGATGGCCGAGGAGGTCTGGGAGGCGCTGTGGGACACGCTCAGCCTGGCCGAGCCGCCCGAGTGAGCGCCGGCGCGGCGACGTGGTAAGGAGACCGCGATGCGCGAGGAGCCGTGGGAGTTCTGGATCGATCGCGGCGGCACGTTCACCGACTGCGTCGGCCGGGCGCCGGGGAGCGGCCGGCTGCGCGCGATCAAGGTGCTGTCGACCGACGACGCGCCGCTGCGGGCGATCCGCGGGCTGCTCGGGCTCGGCGAACACGAGCCGATCCCTCGCTGCCGGATCCGCCTCGGCACCACCGTCGCCACCAACGCCCTCCTCGAGCGCAAGGGCGCCCCCACGGCCCTGCTGATCACCCGCGGCTTCGCCGACCTGCTCGAGATCGGCGACCAGGCCCGACCCGACCTGTTCGCGCTGGCGATCCACAAGCCGCCGCCGCTGCCCGCTGCAGTGCTCGAGGTCGACGCCCGGAGGGCGGCCGACGGAGCCGTGATTGTCTCTCCCGAGACAGGTGCGTTGGAACATGTCCTGCGGGACATCCGCGCGAAGGGCCTGCGCAGCGCGGCGGTCGCGGTGATCCACGACCACCGCGACGGCGGGCTCGAGCGCGAGGTCGGGGCCGCCGCGCGCGCGGCGGGGTTCGAGGAGGTGGTGCTGTCGCACGAGGTCGCGCCGGCGCAGGGGCTGCTGGCGCGGGCGGAGACGGCCGTGGTCGACGCCTACTTGACGCCGCTGCTCCGCGCCTACGTGCGCGGGCTGCGGGCGCGCCTGAGCTCGGCGGAGCTGCAGCTGATGCAGTCGAGCGGCGACCTGTGCGCCGCCGAGCGGTTCCGCGGGCGCGACGCCGTGCTGTCGGGCCCGGCCGGCGGGGCGGTGGCGTGCGCCGCGATCGCAGCGCGGCTGGGGCTCTCGCAGGTGATCGGGTTCGACATGGGCGGGACCTCGACGGACGTGCTCCGCTGGGGCGGCGAGCTCGAGCGCAGCTACGAGACGCGGGTCGCCGGGGTCCGGCTGCGCACGCCGATGCTGGCGGTCCACACGATCGCGGCCGGCGGCGGATCGATCTGCCGGTACCGCGACCGCAAGCTGTCCGTCGGGCCAGACAGCGCCGGCGCCGACCCGGGGCCGCTGTGCTACGGGCGGGCGACCGCGCAGGCGTTGACGCTGACCGACGTCGACCTCGTGCTCGGCCGCCTGCACCCGGCCCGCTTCCCGTTCGCGCTCGACCGGGAGCGCTCGTTCGCCGGGCTCGAGGCGCTGACCGAGGAGGTGAACGCCGGCGGGGCCGCGATGTCGCCGCTGCAGGTCGCCGAGGGGCTGCGGCAGATCGCCGACGAGCGGATGGCGGCGGCGATCCGCGACGTCACGGTGCGCCGCGGCCACGACGTCCGCGAGCACGCGCTGATCGTGTTCGGCGGGGCGGGCGGGCAGCACGCGTGCGCGGTGGCGCGGTCGCTGCAGCTCCGCACGCTCGTGTTCCACCCGCTCGCCGGGGTGCTGTCGGCCGTCGGCATCGGCGCCGCGCGCCCGGGCTGGCACGGTCAGGCCGACGTCGGCGGGGGCCTGCTCGAGGATTCACTGGACCTTTCGGACATGTTCCAAAGGCTAGAAGCCGAGGGCCGCGCGGCGCTGGCGGCCGAGGGCGCCCGCGAGGTCTCGGCGGCGCGGCGGGTCGACCTGCGCTACCGCGGCACCCACGTGGCGCTGACGGTCCCGTGGGGCGAGGGCCTGCGGGCGGCGTTCGAGCGGGCCCACGCGCGCGAGTTCGGCTACGCCCGGCCGGACCACCCGATCGAGGTCGTCAGCGCGCGCGTCGAGCTGGTGGTCACGGACGAGGCGGCCTCCGGCCTGCTGCCCGAAGAGACAGGTTCGTCGTTGGACATCCCTGACCGTTCGGACATGTGGTTTGCCGGCGAGTGGCAGCGGGTGCCGACGCTGCGGCGCGAGGCGATCGCGGCCGGGCAGGTGATCGAGGGGCCGGCGCTGATCCTCGACGCGACGGCGACGATCGTGTTGGAGCCCGGCTTTGTCGCCGAGCTGGCGGCCGACGGCTGCCTGGTCGCGCGCGACGTGGCGGGCACCGAGCCGGTGCGCGCCGGCGAGGTCGACCCCGTCAGCCTCGAGATCATGAGCGCGCGGATCTCCGGCATCGCCCGCCACATGGGCGTCGTCCTCCAGCGGACCGCGCTGTCGACCAACATCCGCGAGCGGCTCGACTTCTCGTGCGCGGTGTTCGACGCCGAGGGCGGGCTGGTGGCCAACGCGCCGCACATCCCGGTCCACCTCGGGGCGATGAGCGAGTCGATCCGCGGCGTCCTGGCGGCGCACCCCTCGCCGCAGGTCGGCGACGTGTTCGTCACCAACGACCCGGCGGCCGGCGGCTCGCACCTGCCCGACATCACCGTGATCGCGCCGGTCCACGACGCCGCGGGCGCGCTGTGCGGGTTCGTCGCCAACCGCGGGCACCACGCCGACGTCGGCGGCATCACCCCCGGCTCGATGCCGCCGGACGCCCGCACGCTGGCCGAGGAGGGCGCGGTGTTCCGCGCGTTCCCTGCCGTGCGCGGCGGCCGGCTCGACCGCGACGGGGTGCTGGCGATCCTGACCGAAGGGACATGGCCCGCGCGCCGGCCGGAGGAGAACCTCGCCGACCTCGAGGCGCAGATCGCGGCCAACCAGGCCGGCGCGCGCCTGCTGCGAGAGCTGGCGGCGAGCTGCGGCAGCGCCGGCCTGGCGAGCTATCTGCGGGCGATCCAGGACGACGCGGCCGCCTGCGTCGCCGAGCTCATCGCCCGCATGCCGGCCGGCGCGCGCTCGTTCACCGACGCGCTCGACGACGGCACGGCGATCGCGGTGACGCTGACGACCCGCGGCGGGCGCCTCACGGTCGACTTCACCGGCACGGGGCCGCAGTCGGCGAGCAACCTCAATGCGCCGCGCGCGGTGACGGTGTCGGCGCTGCTGTACGTGCTGCGCCTGCTGGCGGGGCGGCCGATCCCGCTGGCCTCGGGCTGCCTGCACGCGGTCGACCTGGTGCTGCCGGCGGGCACGATCCTGTCCCCGGAGACAGGTGCGGCGGTGGCCTCGGGCAACGTCGAGACGGCGCAGCGGGTGGTCGACGTGCTGCTCGGCGCGCTGGGGGCCGCGGCCGCCAGCCAGGGCACGATGAACAACCTGAGCTTCGGCGACGCGAGCTTTGGTTACTATGAGACGATCGGCGGCGGCAGCGGCGCAATCGCCGGAGAGGCCGGCGCGTCCGGGGTCCACACGCACATGACGAACACGCGGATCACCGACCCCGAGGTGCTCGAGGCGCGGTTTCCGGTGCGCGTGCATCGGTTCGCGCTGCGCCGCGGTTCGGGGGGGATCGGGCGCTTCCGCGGGGGCGACGGGCTCGTGCGCGAACTCGAATTCCTGCGCGGCGGGATCGAAGTCTCGATCGTGGCGGAGCGGCGCAGCAGAGCGCCGTTCGGGCTCGCGGGCGGGGCTGCGGGGGCGTGCGGGCGCAACCTGCTGGACGGCGCGGAGCTGCCTGGGCGCGCGCGGATCACGGTGCAGGCCGGCCAGCGCCTCACGATCGAGACGCCCGGCGGCGGAGGCTACGGCGAGCCGGGCTCCGGCCCCGGCGCGCGCTGAAGGCCGGGGGTTTTGCAGGGCCGGGGGGCTTCGGCTACCTTGCGGCTCCGATGCTCGAAGCACTGATCCCGTACATCAAGCCGCCCGAGAAGCTGATCGCCGATCTTCCCGTCATCGGGCCGCTCAAGCTGCAGGTGTTCGGGCCGCTGGTCGCGGTGGGCGTCATCCTCGGGTACCACCGCTGCCTGGCGTTCGCGAAGAAGCGCGACATGGACGAGTTCGTCGCGCGCGACCTGATGTTCTACATCCTGATCACGGGCTTCGTCATCTCGCACTGGGTCTCGGTGCTGTTCTATTTCCCCGAGGACGTGGCGCGAAACCCCGCGGTGCTGCTGATGATCTGGAACGGCCTGTCGAGCGTCGGCGGGTTCTTCGGCGCGCTGGTCGGGTTCTTCTGGTACCTGCGCAAGATGAAGCAGCCGTACCTGATCTGGGCCGACATGCTGGTGTTCGGCCTGCTCGTCGGCTTCACCCTCGGCCGCCTCGGCTGCGCCCTCGTCCACGACCACCCCGGCGCCATCGTCGACCCGTCGCACCCGCTCGCGGTCGGCCCCTGGCCCGGCGGCGAGTACCGCTTCGACAACGGCCTGCTCGAGTTCATGTACCTGGTGCCGATCGTCCTGTTCGTGCACTTCGTGTTCAATTGGGCCAAGTCCGCCCCCGGCCGGATCGCCGGCCTCACCTGCCTGCTCTACGCGCCGTTCCGCTTCGCGCTCGACTTCATGCGCGAGAAGGACAAGCTCTACTTCGGCCTCACCACCGCCCACTACGCGACGATGATCATCCTCGGCATCGGCGTGTACCTGCTGTTCATCCGCAAGCCGAAGCCGGGAGACTTCGCCTACGCGAAGGACAGCGAGCGCATCGCCCGCGAGCGCGCCGAGGCCGAGGCCAAGAACGCCGCGCCGAAGTCGACCTGAGCCGGCGCTCACCTCGGCGCCTGTCGCTCCGGACATGCCTTCCGGGGCATGTCCGGAGCGACATGTGCTTCAGAGCATGTCCCTCGTGAAGAGGGCCGTCAGCGCGGGCTCCAGCGCGGCAGCCAGTCGACGCCCTTGCGCTCGGTGAGGCGGGTGACGCCGGTGCCGTCGGGGCGCATGAGGTAGAGCTCGGGGTCGCCGTCGCGGTCGGAGGCGAACACCAGCAGCTTGCCGTCGGGCGAGAAGGTCGGCTCGCGGTCGGAGCTGGTGCCGGCGGTGAGCGGGGTGATCGCGCCGGTCTTGAGGTCGGCGCGGCGCAGCGCGCCTTGCTGCGGGCCGGTGCGGGTGCTGAACACGAGCCCCTGGCCGTCGGGCGTGAAGGTCGGCTCGGCCTCGGCCGGCTCGAACGCCTTGCGCCCCTCCGGCCCGTCGGGCGTCAGCCGGCGCAGCTCGGACCCGTCGGGCTTGCACAGGAAGATCCGGTCGGCGCTCTCGCGGTTGCTGATGAACGCCAGGAGGCTCCCGTCCTTCGACCACACCGGGCCCCAGTCGTCGAGCTGGAAGTGCGTGACGCGCTGCGGCTCGCTGCCGTCGGCCCGCATGACGTAGATCTCGGCGTTGCCGTCGCGGCTGGAGACGAAGGCGATCCGGCGCCCGTCCGGCGACCAGGCGGGCTCGTAGTTGCCGGCCGGGTGGTCGGTCAGGCGGTTCAGCTTGGGCTTGGCGCGGTCGGCCAGGTCGAGCCCGTAGATATCGCGGAAGCTCGAGAAGGCGGCCTCGAAGGCGAGCGTCCGCCCGTCCGGCGACCACGCCGGGCTGCGCACCTGCGGCGCGGCGTCGCTGCGCCACAGCGGCTCGCCGAGCTCGCCCTCGGCCCCCAGCGGCCGCACCTCGATGCGCTCGAAGTGGGCGCCCTCGTGCTCGTCGACGGTGATGATCGCCATCAGCTCGCCGCCGGGGGCGATCGGGCCGGGCAACACCGAGGGCGGACCGTCGCCGGGTGTCCCCTGGAGCATGGTCTTTGCGCCCTGTCCCGAAGGCAAGATGGCGTCGATCGTGGCCCCGCCCTCGCGCTCGGCGAGGAAGAAGATCCGGCCCGCAGCGGCGGCCCGCTCGGCGGCGGTCAGCGGCGGCGTGTCGGGGACCACCGGCTGGGCCGGCGCAGGGGCCTCGACCGGGGCCGCGGGGGCCGCAGGGGCCGCAGGCGCGGCCGGCTTGGCCGGGCCCTCGGAGGCGCCGCCACACGCAGCGAGGAGGGCGCCGCCGAGGACGACGGTGGTGAAGGTCGTGAAGCGTCGGTGCATCGCGCGGCCGTCCTTGGCGAAGAGTGCGACGATGGCTCATAGCGCAGGTCCGCGGGCGCGGGCAACCCGAAGGGGCCGATCCGGGTCGGATGTGCGCCGATCGCCGGCGAGTCACGCTGTGAGCGTGAAGGCCCGCGCTCGCCGGTCCCTGCTCGTCGCCCTCGGCCTCGCGGCCTGCGCCGGACACGACCCCTCGCCCGCGCTCGCGCAGCCCGAAGAACCTCCGCCGCCGCTGGCCGAGTGGGACGGACCGAACATCCCCGACGCAGCGGTGAAGGCGTTCGAGGCGCTGCAGGCGTCTGCGTACGCGCAGGGCGAACGCGAGGCCCTGGCGGCGCTCGGCCGCGGTGAGCTGGCGCTGCAGACGTTCGGGCCGCCGCCCGCGTGCCGCGAGCGCTACGCGCGGCTGCTGTGGCGCCGACACCGGATCGAGCACCGCGCGCTGACCGACTGCGCGACAGCCGACGAGCAGCGCATGCGCGTTCACGGATTCAATAAAATCATGGAGGCGGAGATCGGGCGTCGCTTCGGCGCCGACGCGCTGGCCACAGCGGCGCGCAAGGCCGGCTGCCGCTGAAATTCTTCGGTCGCCCTGGCTCGCTGCCGGACCGAGTGACGGCGATGAGCGCTGAACGCAGGTCGGTCCTCGCGCCGCTCGCAACCGCGCGTCACCAGCCGATCGCGCGCACGGCCGCGAACACCAGCCAGCCGACCAGCACCGCGAGCCCGCTCGGGACGAGCACCGCGACCACGGCGGCCGCGATCACCAGCCGACGATCGACGACGCGACGCCGCGCCGGATCGGCGAGGTGGCCCTCGAGCAAGGCGAGGTTGCGCTGGTTGGCCTTGAAGCCGAAGTCGAACATGTCCCCGAGGACAGGGAGCGTCCCGATCAGCGCATCGATCAACAGATTGCCGGTCATGCGCGCGAGCGTGGCCGGCGAGGCGCCGAGGCCGGCCGCGCGCACGACGATCCAGCCCGACAGCACCGACGAGACGGTGTCGCCGAGGCCGGGCGCGAGCCCGAGGAGCGGGTCGAGGCCGATCCGCCAGTCGGTGCCGGGGATCCGCACGGCGTTGTCGAGCCAGGTGACGATCTGTCGCACGTCGTCGGGCGCGCGCGGCTCGGAGTCGCGAGGCATGCGGAGAGGATGGTTCCCCTCCGCCCCCCCGGCAACACGCTCATTTCTTTAAAAAGAGGCAGCGGCGCCGCCACGGGGCCGGCGCCGCGCCGGCGAGCTCAGCGGACGAACACGGCGCCGAACGCCGCCAGGTTCTTGTCGCCGTTGTCGCCGCCGCAGCTGGCGAGGTCGCCCACGGAGTAGCCGATGACGTTGCACTGGCCCCCGTCGCCGCCGATGCCGATGTACGAGTCGGGCGAGCTGCAGTCGTTCTCCTGATTGGAGACGATGCCGATCCGCGCCCGCGGCCAGCCCGCCACGTTCCACGGCACACTGTTGAAACCTTCGCGGTTGCAGTTCGGCTGCAGCGAGCTGTTGTCGATCAGGCTCTTCCACGCGTTGCGGCCGACGGCGGTGGCGACGTAGCCGGCGTTCATCAAGTTCTGCAGCGAGGGCCGGTTGAGCCCGGGCAGCTTGATCGTCTTGAGCACCAGCGCGCCGCCTCCGATCGGGTGCTCCATGCCGACGAGGACGTCGTTGAACGGCACCGTGTTGAAGCTCTGCAGCTTGGCCTCGTTGTGGTCGAGGTCGGGGAACTGCGGCTGGTAGGTCGCGTTGTTGGTCCACAGCGCGGCGGCGTAGGTGAAGGTGTTTTGCGCGCCGTTCGCCTTGAGCGCGAGGGTCCAGCCGCCGCCGTCGATCGTCATCTCGCAGAAGACGTTGAACGGCTGCTGGGCGCCGGCGCCGTCCGGATCGATCGGGTAGACGCCGTTGCCGGCCCCGGGGGTGGCCTGCTTGATCGCCTTGCAGTTGGTGGCGATCCCGCACTTGCCGGCGTTGCAGTACCCGGTGGTGCAGTCGAGGCCGCCGGTGCACTGCAGGTTCAGCCCGCACTTGCCGCACGATCCGCCGCAGTCGACGTCGGTCTCGCTGCCGTTCTTGACGCCGTCGCTGCAGGTCGGCGACAGGCACTGGTTGCTGCAGAAGTCGTTGCCGACCTGGTTGCCGTCGTCGCACTGCTCGACGCCCTGATGCACGACGCCGTCGCCGCAGCTGGCGGACTTGCAGGTGTTGAGGCAGGCGTCGTTGTTCGACAGGTTGCCGTCGTCGCACTGCTCGCCCTTGCCGGGCTGGACGAAGGTGTCGCCGCAGATCGGGTTCTTGCAGGCGAGGGTGCAGGCGCCGGTGTTGCTGTTGCTGTCGCCGGCGTCGCACTCCTCGCCGGGCTGCTCGAAGCCGTCGCCGCAGCTGGCCTGCTTGCAGACGTTGGTGCAGGCGTCGTCGTTGCTGCCGTTGCCGTCGTCGCAGGCCTCGCTCGGGCTCTTGTCGCCGTCGCCGCAGACGTTGGTCTTGCACGTCGCGTTGCAGGCCTTGCCGGGGCCGTTGTTGCCGGGGCCGTCGTCGCACTGCTCGACGTTGGCCTGGACGAGGCCGTCGCCGCAGGTCGCGAGCTTGCAGGCGACGGTGCAGGCGCCGCTGTCGCTGTTGAGGCCGCCGAGGTCGCACTCCTCGCCCTCGCTCGGCTGGTGGATGCCGTCGCCGCAGGCCGGGAGCTCGCAGCTGTCGGTGCAGCCGTCGTCGTCGTCGCCGTTCTGCTGGTCGTCGCAGTCCTCGCGGGGGTCGAGGATGCCGTTGCCGCACTCCTCGAGCTTGCAAGTCGACGAGCAGCCGTCGCCGGGGTCGAGGTCGCCGTCGTCGCAGGCCTCGCCGGGGCCCTGGTCGCCGTCGCCGCAGGTGTTGAACTGACACTGCGCGTTGCAGGCCTTGCCGGCGCCGTTGTCGACGCCGTCGTCACACTCCTCGGCGCCGTCGCCGGTGTTGTAGAGGGCCCCGTCGCCGCACACGTTCTGCTTGCAGGCGGTGGTGCAGGCGGCGTTGTCGGCGTTGTCGCTGCCGTCGTCGCACTCCTCGCCGGCGCTCGGCTGGACGTGGCCGTCGCTGCAGGTGGCGTCGGTGCAGGTGTCGGTACAAGCGTCGGTGTTGTCGAGGTTGCCGTCGTCACACTGCTCGGTCGGGGCGACGATGCCGTCGCCGCAGCTGGCCAGCGCGCAGGCGTTGGTGCAGTCGTCGGCGTCGTCGTCGTCGCCGTCGTCGCAGCCCTCGCCCGGACCGACGGCCCCGTCGCCGCACACGTTGTTGGTGCAGTCGGCCTTGCAGGAGTTGGAGTCCATGTTGTCGGCGCCGTCGTCACACTCCTCGCCGGGGCCCTGGTCGCCGTCGCCGCAGGTGTTGGCCTGACACTGCAGGTTGCACGGCTTGCCGGCGCCGTTGTCGGGGCCGTCGTCGCAGGCCTCGCCCGGATCGACGTGGCCGTCGCCGCAGGCGGGATCGGGCCCACCGGTGGTGGTCGTGTCGGTGGTGTCGCCGGTGGTCGTGGTGGGGTCGCCGGTGGTCGGCTCGACGGTCTCGCCGCCCGACATGCCCTGCGTGGTCGTCGGCGTGTCGGTGACGCCGACGCCGGTGGTCGTCAACGGCGCGCCCGTGCTGGTCTGCACGTCACTCGTACCGCTCGAGGTCTCGCTCGCGCTGGCCGCCGTGTCGGTCTCGCCGCAGGCCGCCAACAACAAGGTGGTCGAAAGGACAGATCGCCGTAGTCCAAGCTCCATCATCCGCATCCTCATCCTCCACGCCTCGCCGACGGCTCACCCCACGCATGGGGGCGAATCTCCACACAATGTCGCCACGAGACCCCCATATGCCTGCCAGAAGCCGCAGAAGGGCACAAGCGGGCGATCTGGGCCCGTGGGTGAGGGCGGACGCGCGCGGGTTCGAGCGCACGTGGGGGCGACGGCGAGCGCGAGACGGCGCTGCGAGTGCATCGCCGGCAGCACGGCGGTCCCGGGCGATGGCGACGCCAGCGGTGTCAGCGGCGCTTCGGGCAGACCGACGTGGTTCGCCGGCAGTCGAGCCGCAGACCGCACGCCCTCGCGGGCGAAGGGGACAATCGCAGCCCCGAGGGCCGCGCTTCGCAACGGCCGCGAGGCGCCGCTCAGCTCGCGGCCGGCAGCGGGGCGGCGGGCTTGTTCGCGCGGCCCCGGACGAACAGGCGGCGCAGGCCGAGCTTGGTGGCCAGGGCGGTACCTGTCCCAATCGCCATGACCGCAGGGACAGCCAGGCCGCCGGTCAGGGCGACCGCGCCGGCGGCCACGAGCACGCCGACCGAGGTCGAGGCGGCGCCGGTGCCGGCCTCGACGGTGGCGTGCACACAGGCCTGCTTGCCGGTCATGGTGCCGCGGCGGTAGGCCATCACGCCCTCGGCGGCGCCGAAGGCCGCGTCGACGACGAGGCCGACCACGCCCGCGCGCGCGGCCGTGCGCGCGATCTGGGCCCCCGCCGCGCGGGCCGTCGTGACCACCGCGAGGCTGGCGACCTCGGCCGCGCCGGCCTGGGCCCCGGCGTCGACCAGCAACGTCGGCGCGGTCGCGGCGACGGCCCCGGTCGCCGTGCGCGTCAGCACGGTCTGCAGCCCGGCCTGCGCGACGGTGGGGAGGACCTCGCGACCGCCGGCGTCGTACAGCGCGCGCGCGGCCGAGCGAGCGGCGAGCGCGGCCTGGCCGGCGAGCGCCCCCATGACGAGATCGCGGTGACTGCGGGCAGAGTCGGACATGGTGAAGACGCTAGCAAACCGGCCGAGCGAAGGCCCGTGACCGCGACAACGCGCTGGCGCACGCGCGCTGTGAGGCGCGCACGCGGCTGCGCGGACGCGGCGCCGAGTCCGCGAGGCGCAGGCGAGTCCGCCGGTCCGAACGTGCATGTCCTCTCGGACAGGTCATCTCTGGGAGTTTGCCGATGACGAGGGACGCCGACGGGCGAGCGGCTCGCTCCACCTCGCGGCCTGGAGGGCTCGGGTCGATTGTCGCCGTCACGAGCCCGAGCGCCGGTGACGCCGGGGCTTTGCCTCGGGTCGCTCGCCCACGCCTCCACCGTGCGACATGTCCTCACGGACATGGACGGATCGTCACGTCTCGCGCCTACATGTCCCTTCGGACATGTACCGCGCTACGGCACCAGGCCGTTGCGCAGGTAGTTGCCGCGGCCGGTCGGCCACAGCAGGCACGAGGCGGTCGAGCCGGGCACGGTGTAGACGCGCACGCTCTCGACCATGTCCTCGGCGTCCTTGAGCGAGACGACGATGTCGGCCTGGCCGTCGCCGTCGACGTCGGCGAGCGTGGGGACAGGCATCGCGCCGCGGCGCGGCAGCGGCAGCTCGTGCTGGACCGCGCCGTCGCTGCCGAGCACGAACAGCGCGCCCTTGTCGTCGCCGGTGCTGTAGCTGTTGAACACGACCTCGGGCACGCCGTCGCCCGAGAGGTCGCCGATCACCACGCCGCCGGCGGCGACCTCGGGGTCGGTGGTGTACTCGGTGCTCCACAGCACCTGGCCCGCGGCGCTGACCGCGTGCACGCGCCCGTCGAAGCCGACGAACACGATCTCGAGGCCCGGGTGATCGGCGCGCAGGTCGGCGACCGCGACCTGGTTGGTGATGCCGACGATGTTGGTGTCGCCGTAGTCCCACAGGCCCGAGAGGTAGTCGGGCAGGTGCACCGGCGGGTCGAAGCCGGCCCGGCGGCTGGCGTCGGGCCCGACCACCCACACCGCGACGCCTTTCTCGCGGTCGGTCTGGGCCGCGTTCTGCACGCTGGCGAGCATGATCACCTCGCGCTGGCCGTCGCCGTCGATGTCGGCGATCGCCGGCGCCGTGTTGGTGAAGTGGGCCTGCAGCGCGGTCTCCTCGTCCTCGGCGTAGCCCTGCATCGCCTCGGCGAGGACGTGCAGGTAGCGGACGCCCGGGGTCTTGGTGACGGGGAAGATGTCGGCGGCGTCGAACGCCTCGCCGCTGCCCTCGTGGATGCTGGCGTAGGCGTTGTCGTGCGGCGCGACCAGGTCGGCCTGGCCGTCGCCGTCGAGGTCGCCGACGGCGAGGTTCTGGTCGTAGCAGCCGGCCAGGTAGCACTTGTCGTCGCAGCCCGAGCTGCCGCTCTGATTCGGCGGGAAGCCCGGCAGCGGCGTGCCGTCGCTGCGCCAGGCGTGGACGACGTCGGTCGGGCCGCCGTGGGCGACGCTGACGGCGAGGTCGAGCCCGCCGTCGCCGTCGAGGTCGCCGGCGGCGATGCTGCGCAGCTCGTCCTCCCAGGTGACCGGAAAGCCAGGTGCGATCGACCCCGTGCTGTCGAGCAGGTAGACCTGGTCGCGGGCGGCGAACGCGATCTCGAGCTCCGGCCCGCCGATGAAGTCCGCCACCACCGGGCTCGACCAGATCCGCCCGCCCTCGGCCTCGAATTTGAACAGGACCTCGCCGTCGGCCGCCCAGGCCAGCAGCGCCTGCCCGCGCGGGACGATGACCTCGTTGTCGCCGTCGCCGTCGAGATCGGCGACCGCGGGCGAGCCGAGCCAGGCCTCCTCCCAGCGATCTTTCAGCGTGATCGAGAGGACAGGTTCGGCGGCGACCGCCGGGCCGCCGCCGCCGCCGCAGCTCGGCGGCGGGGGCTCACCCGTGGGGCCGCCGGTGGTGCTGCCCTCCGGGCCGCCGGTCGGCTCGAAGCCGGTCGTCGGCGCCGGCGCGTCGGTGCTGCCCTCGCTGCCGCCGGCGGTGGTGGTGAGGCCGCCGGGGCCCTCGGTGGAGGAGATCGAGGTGACCGGGTCGGTGCCGTTGCCGGTCGGCCCGCCGTCGCTGTCGTCCGCCCCGGCCGCCGTGCTGCAGGCGATCGCCATCGCCGGCAGCCCCGCTCCCACCATCCTCCACGCCCTTGCCCTCATCCTCGCACCTCCGGCGAGGACGATACGCCAAAGCGGCCGCGACCGTCGCGGCGACGTCGCCCCGGCGATCCGGGCGCGTGGCCGCGCCGGGCGGGCGCGCTCAGTCCTCGGCGTCGCGGCTGCCGAAGGCCGCGCGGATGTAGCTCCAGCGCGACGTCGCCAGGTGCTTGATGACGTCGATGGTGCCGGCCTTGACGGCGCCCTTGCCGAGCTGACCGTCGCGGTACAGCTCCGACGTCTTGTTGCGCTGCAGCTTGCCGCTCGAGGTCTTCGGCAGGCTGCCCGGGGGCAGCAGCACGATCTCGTCGGGCTTGAGCGCGAGGGTCTCGAGGATCTTCGCGGCGATCTTGTCGCGCAGGTCGTCGGCGTGGGGCGTGCGGACCTCGGCGGCGACGATCACACGCTCGCGCCCGAGCGACGCGTCCTCGATGCCGAACGCGACCACGTTGCCCTTGCGCACGCCCTCGACCTGCGAGGCCTGCCACTCGAGGTCCTGCGGGTAGTAGTTGCGGCCGTGGATGATGATGAGGTCCTTGATCCGGCCGCACACATAGAGCTCGCCGTCGACCAGGTAGCCGAGGTCGCCCGTGGCCAGCCAGCCGTCCCTCAGCACCTGCAGCGTGCGCTCGGCGTCGCCCCAGTAGCCGCGCATCACGCTCGGCCCGCGCAGCTCGATCTGCCCCACGCGGCGCTCGGGCAGCGGATTGCCCTCGGCGTCGACGATCCGCAGCTCGTGCCCGGGGAAGGTGCGGCCGCAGCAGACGACCTTGAGCGCGTCGTCGGCCTCGCTCGGCTTCGCCTCGCCGTGGACCAGCGCGTCGGCGTCGACCTTGTCGGCCCGCAGGTCCTCGTCGAGGCCGACGAAGGTGACCGCGAGGCTGTGCTCGGCCATGCCGTAGCACGGCAAGAACGCGGTGCGGCGGAAGCCCCAGGCGGCGAAGCGCTCGGCGAAGGCGTTGAGCGTGTCGTACTGGATCGGCTCGGCGCCGCAGCCGGCCACGCGCAGGTGCGACAGGTCGACGCCCTGCAGCTCGTGGTCCTTGATCCGCGCGGTGCAGAGGCCGTAGGCGAAGTTGGGCGCGAACGAGACGTGGGCCTTGCGCTCCGACAGCTGGCGCAGCCACAGCGCCGGCCGCTTGAGGAACAAGAGCGGCGACATGAACTGGACCCCGCGCACCTGCAGCACCGCCGGGGTGAACACGAAGCCGATGAGGCCCATGTCGTGGTAGAGCGGCAGCCAGCTGAGGCCGTAGGTGTCTTCGCTGGTGTTGAGGCCGGCGCCCAGCGCGTAGACGTTGGCGATCAGGTTGGCGTGCGTCAGCGTGACGCCCTTGGGCCGCGAGGTGCTGCCCGAGGTGAACTGCAGGAACGCGACGTCGTCGGGCTTCACGTCGACGCCGATCGGCGCCGCGCGCTCGTCGACCTGCTTGACGAACGACGCGTAGACCTCGACCGCGCGCACGCTCGGCACGTTGCTCATCAGCCTGCCGAGGATCGGCCGCACCTTGCCGTCGGTGACGACCAGCGAGCAGCCGGCCTGCCGCAGGATGTGCGTGGTGTTGGCGAGGTAGCCCTCGAACTGCCCGAGGTTCATCGGCGGGTACACCGGCACCGCGATCGCGCCGGCGTACATCGCCCCGTAGATCGCCTCGACGAACTCGGACGAGTCGGGGAGGATGAGGCCGACGCGCTCGCCCGGGCGGACCCCCGCGGCCTGCAGCGCCGCGCCGAAGCGACGGGCCCGCCGCGCGGTCTCGGCGTACGAGAAGAACTTGACCGGGTCCTTCTCCTGGACGAGGTGCGAGTAACCACCGTCGGCGCGGGCGGTCGCCGCGTCGAGGGCCTGCGTGAGCGTCTCCGAGCGGATCATGCGCTCAGGCCTCGCCGCGCTCCTGCGCGATGACCTTGACGACCTCGCGCGCCACGTCACCGACGGTGACCACGTGCTGGAACAGCTCCATCGGCATGGTGATGCCGAAGTGGTCCTCGAGGTCGGACACCATCTCGAAGCTCTGCATCGAGTCGAGCCGCAGGTCCTGGATCAGGTGCGACTGCTCGCTCACCGGAGTGGCTGGCTTTTCAGCCAGGTTCTCGTCGAAGTAGGCGAAGATCTTGGCGAGCACGGCTTCGTAGGTGGGACTTGCGGCTTCGGTCACGGCGCTCCCCGGAGTAGCGGCGGCTATATCGCAACTGGAGCGCGACCGGAAGCGGCGCGCGCGCCGGCCACCGTTAGCGGGGTCACAGCGTGGTCTCGTACACGCGATAGGTGGCGATCCGGTAGCCGCCCATGTTCTTCACGGCGGCGTTGACCCGGTCGTTGTCCTCGAGGGTCCAGCCGATCTGCCCCTCGGTCCAGCCGAGCCGCTGCGCGGCCCTGTGGGTGGCGAGGAACAGCAGCGTGTCGATGCCCTGGCCGCGGTACTTCTCCTTGATCCCGAGCAGGATCAGCCGCCCCCCCTTGACGACCTTGCGCACCTTCAGGTCCCACACGAGGCGCAAGACCCCGAACGGGAACAGCCGGCCGTCGAGCTTCTTCAGCACCGGGTTCACGTCGAGGATCGTGATCACGAACGCGACCGGCTCGCCCTTCACCTCGGCGATGATCGGCAGGCCCGGCTCGAGCACCAGCTTGAGGTCCTTGGCGATGTGCAGGTACTCCTCGCGCCCGACCGGGACGAAGCCCCAGTTCTTCTCCCACGCGTCGTTCATGATCTCGAGCGAGCGCAGGACCTCGGCGTCCCAGTCGTCGAAGCGCATGTCGCGGACGGTGATCCCGCGCCGCTCGGCGACCTTGGCGGCGATCCGCGCGACGCGCTCGGGGATCGGCCGCTGCGGGTCGATGCCCCAGTGCAGCAGGTCCTTGGCCTTCCGCATGCCTGTCCCTTGGAGCAGGCGGTCGTAGTACGGCGGGTTGTACGGCATGTTGATGCCGGGGTCGCGGTCGAAGCCGTCGATCAGGACGCCCGAGATGTAGTTCATCGACAGCTCGAACGGGCCGATCATCGCCGTGCAGCCGCGGGCCTCGAGCCAGGCCCTGGCGGCGTCGACCAGCGCCTGCGCGAGCGCGGGGTCGTCCGGGCACTCGAACATGCCGAGGTAGCCGGTCGGCTGGCCGTGGAATTTCACGAAGTCCTCGTCGCGTACCGCGGCGACCCGGGCGACGTCGCGCCCGTCCTTGCGCGCGATCCAGAACGCCGCCTGCACGTGCTTGAAAAACGGGTTCTTGTCCGGGTTCAGATAGTCCCGCCGGTCCATCAACAGCGGCGGCACCCAGTGCGGGCTCAGGTGGTGCTCGCGGTGGATGTACCAGGGCACCCGGATGAACCGCTCGACCAGCTTGCGGTCGCTGAGAGGGACTTCGATGAGCTCGAACGACATGGCGAGGCCTCAAAGCCGCACGCTGCAGCTTGTTCAGCCGCCGGGCTACCGCCCGCCGCACGTCGCGTCAAGTGCGCAGAGGCCGCTCGGCGCGCCCGCGGGTGCTTCCCCCCGCGATCGCAGCGGCGGCGCGAGCTATCCTCGTCGACGTGGCTGCTGTGCTCGCGCGGTTTCGGCTTCGACATGGTTTTTCAAACATGTCCGAAAGTACTGCTCGGCCGCCCGGCGAGCCCGTCCGCGCGTCCTTCGCCGCCGAAGACCCTGCCGAACGGCGGGGCCGCGGCTCGCGGCGCAGCGGCCCGCCCTCGGACGTCGGCCGGCGCCCCGCCGCCGCGGTGGTAGGTCCGGCCGCGTCCCCGCGGGCCCGGGCGCCGGCGGCCCCATCACCCCGTGGAAGCGAGTACACCATGCGACATGTCCTTAAAACCATCCTCGCCATCGCCCCGCTCCTGCCCGCCTGCGGCGACTCGGCCCAGGGCAAGGACCCGACCGACACGGGCGGGCCGACCGGCATCGACTCGCTGAGCACCGCCGGCGGCAGCGAGACCTCGACCGACGCGACCGCGAGCGGCGGCGCCAGCGAGGCCGGCACGATCACGGAGGGCGGCAGCGAGGGCTCGGCGACCGCGGTGACGGTGACGACGACCGAGCCGCCGACCACCACCGCGACCACCGGCCCGGACGACACGACGACGAGCACGAGCACGTCGACGACCTTCCCGATGACCAGCACGTCGCTGCCGAACACCACCGGCTTCGAGCCGCCCGAGTGCGACCCGGTGATGAAGGCGACGATCCGCGATTTCCGCGTCGACCACCCCGACTTCGAGGACTTCGGCGGCGACGCGGCCTACACCGGCCTGGTCGAGGAGGACCTCGGCCCCGACAACAAGCCGGTCTACGCCCACGACGGCGCCACCCCGCAGACCGCGGGGCCGGACCAGTTCGCGCAGTGGTACAACGACACGCCGGACGTCAACATGGCGTTCGAGATCGACATCCCGCTGACGGAGGTGTCGCCGGGCCAGTTCACCTACCAGAACAACGCCTTCTTCCCCATCGACGACCAGGGCTGGGGCAACGAGGGCAACCCGCACAACTTCCACTTCACCACCGAGATCCACACCGAGTTCACCTACCAGGGCGGCGAGGTGTTCACGTTCACCGGCGACGACGACCTGTGGCTGTTCATCAACGGCAAGCTGGCGATCGACCTCGGCGGGCTGCACCCCCAGCTGACCGACACGATCGACCTCGACGAAAACGCGGCGTACCTCGGGATCACGGTCGGCCAGAACTACTCGATGGACATCTTCCACGCCGAGCGCCACACCACCGAGTCGAACTTCCGCATCGACACCAGCATCCAGTGCTTCGTGATCCCGGGTTAGCCGGCGGGCCCGTCGAGCGGCGGCCGGCGCTGCCAGGCCGCCTCGGCGTACTTCTCCCGGGGGCCGCGGATCCACACCAGAAGCACGAACCACGCGCGGATGTCCGGCCGCGGCTCGCCGCCCTCGACGTGCGTCGGGCTCTTGGACGGCTCCACCGACACGCAGTCGCGCAGCGGCGCGAGGGCCGACTCGATGGCCGCCAGCGCGGCCCGTGTCGCTTCCACCCGGCGCGCCGGCTCCGTCTCGTCGCCGACGTAGCGGCAGCGAAAATGCACCCATCGGTGGTCGTCATGGGTCGGCGAGAAGGCGGCGATCGACCACTGCGCCTGCAGCTTCTCGCGGGCCGCCAGCGCCACCACGTATGTTGCGACCTCCCGGACGTCGATCACGCGGCGCCATCATACCTGGGAGTCGCGAGGAACACGACGACCCCCGGTTGGCCCCGCGCGGCGAGCAGGATAGCGTGTCGCCGATGACGATCCTGTCCGCGGACCCCGACACCGGCGAGCTCACCGATCCGCGCGACATGCAGCGGACGATCCGGCTGCTGCTGCGCGGTCATCCCGAGGTGCGCCGCGTGCACGAGCTGGGGAAGCTGAAGCTCCCGCGCGGAGAGGTGTCGATCGCCGACACCGATCACCTGCACAAGCAGCCGCTCGCCCGCCGCGTCCCTCGTCGCCAGCACCCGGTGACGCTGCTGTGCGGCGACGACCCGACCGAGGTCGGCGCGGTCGTCATCCGCTTCGGCGAGGGCGAGGTCGCCGCCGTCGAGCGCGCGCAGGGCACGTCCCCCTACCACGAGGACGACCGGCTGCGGCTCACGGGCACGGTCGGCGCCGTCTTCGACTACTCCACCGCGACCAACCTGCGTGAGCCCGAGCGCGCGCGGGTCTCGGCGCTGCTGGTCTTGCCGGACGACCAGCCGGGGGCGCTCGTCGCCGTCCCGGGCCTCTCCCGCCCGTGGAACGTCGCCGTCTTCCGGCCGGCGCTCGACGGCGACACCTTTTACTCGCTGTGGTGGGCGCTCGACGCCGCTGGCTCGCCGCTGGCGCTCGTCATCGACTGCGCCCTGTTCGCCTGACGAATCAACCTGACCGTTCGGCCAGGTACTCGGCGGCGCGCTTGACGTAGACTGTCCAGGCGTACTCGATCCACTCGCGGTCCTTGGCGGTGAGCTGGCGGACCACCCGGAACGGGTTGCCCATCACCATCTCGCCGGAGCGCACCACCTTGCCCGGCGGGATCAGGGTGCCGGCGCCGACGAACGACCACGGCTCGACGACCGCGTTGTCGAGGACGATCGAGCCCATGCCGATCAGGCAGTCGTCGCCGATCGTGCAGCCGTGGAGGATGACCTTGTGGCCGACGGTGACGCGCGCGCCGACGGTGGTGTGCGACACGCCCTCGGTCGCGTGGATCACCGTGCCGTCCTGGATCGACGTGTCGGAGCCGATGACGATCGCCCCGTCGTCGCCGCGCAGCACCGCGGCCGGCCAGATCGAGGCGCGTGAACCGACGACGACGTCGCCGATCAGCGTCGCCGCCTCATGGACGAACGCGGTCGGGGCGACCTGGGGCCGGATGCCGCGGAGCTTCTCCAGCATGCGGGTGCGCCGTGCCTGGCCGAAAGGTCAGGTGAGGACCAGGAAGGCGACCACGCCGCCGCCGACCAGCAGCAGCACGAGGACGATGATCCACGCCGAGCCGCCCTCGCCCTTGTTGGTGGGCTCCGGGGGCCGGGCGGTGCGCGGGTCGGGCGGGATGGTGCGGTTGCCGGGCGGCGGGCGCTTGGGCAGCTTGTCGGCGGCGCTCGGCGAGGTCTTCGGCCGCGGGCTGTCCTTGCCCAGCCCGAGTTGGTCGACGAGCGACGGCTCGTTCTTGTCGGGCAGCGGCTCGGTCGGGGTCGGCGACAGAGCCAGGCGGTTCGGCGTGACTCCGGTCGGCGCCGGCGTGAACACGTCGACGTCGAGCGGCTGGCTCGGGTCGAGCGCCTTCGCCTCGCCGATCGCCACCACCGGCTGCGCCCCCGCGGCGGCCTCTTTCTTGTCCTCCTGGCCGAGCGAGCGGAAGTGCAGCATCTCCTCGTTGATGAGGTTGATGATGAGGTTGTTGCCGCCGGGCGAGCGCTCCTGCTGAGCCTTCGACTCGGCCGCGCGGCGCTCCGCCTCCTGCTCCTCCCGGACCGGGCGACAGAAGTCGATCAGGTCGCGCGCCGAGACCTTGAGCCGGTGCGTGAACAAGAACCCGAGCAGCGCCTCGGCGAAGTCGTCGGCGGTCTGGTAGCGCTGCGAGATGTCCTTGTGCAGCGCCTTGAACAGCACCTGCTCGAGGTCCTCGGGGACCTGCGGATTGTACTGGCGGATGCTCGGGACCTCGCCCGCGCGCACGAGGGCGATCGTCTCGTAGTCGTTCTTGCCGCGGAACAACCGCCGCCCGGTCAACATCTCGAAGCCGAGGATGCCGGCCGCGTACAGGTCGGCGCGCGCGTCGATCTCCTCGGCGCGAGCTGCCTCCGGGGACAGGTAGCTGTACTTGCCCTTGACCACGCCCGGGTCGGTCGACTCGAGCTGCGTGGTCGCCTTGGCCAGGCCGAAGTCGGTCAGCTTCACCTCGCCGTTCCACGAGATGAGGATGTTCGGCGGCGAGATGTCGCGGTGGATGATACCGAGCGGCCGCCCGGTCTCGCTGTCGGTGAGGCGGTGGGCGTACGCCAAGCCCTTCAGCACCTCGTTGAGGATGAAGACGGTGAGCGCCACCGGCATCGGCCCGCCGCGCTTCACCTGGTGCTCGAGCAGCGTCTTCATGTTGATGCCATGGACGAAGTCCATGACGATGAAGTAGGTGCTGTCGCTCTCGCCGATGTCGAAGACGGAGACGATGTTGGCGTGGGCCAGTCGCAGGCTCAGCCGCGCCTCGTCGAGGAACATGCGGACGAACCGCTGATCCTTGATGAGCCCCGGGAGGATGCGCTTGATGGCGACCTTCTTCTTGAAGCCCGCCATCGACTCGGCCTCGGCGACGTACACCTCGGCCATGCCGCCGGCGTCGAGCTTGTAGAGGGGTCGGTAGCGTTGCGAGGTCATGACGAGGCGGGGTTGATGGCGCGGGCCGGGTGGGCGAGGAAATATTCAATCTCGCGGGGCGTGTAAATCGCGGTGGCAAACCGCGAAAACGCGTTGCAGTGTAACAAAGGTTTCGGCTCCAGGGCGCGCATCATCCGGGCACGGGCCCGGCGGCCGGAACCGCCGCCGGGGGCCGAGCAGGCGGCCCGGCGGGCGCTGTCGAGCTTGTCTGCGGACGCGGTGGATCGTACTGCGTGAGCACCAGCCGGACGACACCGAACCAGATGTCGCTCTCCACGGCCAGCGGGATGCGTCGGCCGTCCGTGCTCACCCAGACCCGCATTTTATACGCTTTTTTGCCGGGGATTGCAGCCCCGTAGCGGTCGACGCGAGTGATCGATCCCTCGAATTGTTGCACCTGGTCGGGAGCGATCCCCAGGGCCGTCCCGATCGGCGGCATCGCGTCGAACCTCACCGGCCCCTTGCCGGTGATGTCGACCCGCAGCAGCACCGTGCCGTCGAGGCCGTACGCCTTGACCTTCTCGCCGGGCTTGAGGTCGAGCGAACGGACCCACGCCATGATCGACAGCGGGTCGAAGGTGTCGACCGGCAAGCGCCGCCGCTGCGTCGACGACCGCTCGTCGCGCTTGTCCTGGATCTCGACGAAGCCGCGGCCGAAGAACGTGGTGGTCGTCTCGCGCCGCTTGTACGAGCCGGGCAGGCCCTCGCGGCGGGTGATCGAGCCGGTCTCGAGCGGCGCGCCGGTCTTGGCGTCGACGTAGGCCGCCATGTCGTAGACCAGCGTCGTCAGCAGCGCGACCACGCCGCTGGTGCGCGCGAAGCCCTCGAGGCGGATCCGGTCGGGCGAGCCGTGGGGCCCCGGCTCGCGCGCCACCACCCCGGCCTCGGCGATGCCGGTCGGGTTGCCGCCAAACACGATGTCGTACTTGAAGCGCTCGCCCGGCAGCAGCGTGAAGCCGAAGTCCGGCGGCCGCGGCGACGCTCGCAGGCGCCGCGAGCGGTCGACCAGCGGCGGCCTCGCCAGATCGCCGCTGCGACCGACCAGCGGCGACAGGCCCGGCTCGTCGCGCCCCTGCACCAGCGCGTTCGGCGGCTCGACCCGCGGCAGGCGCGAGCCATCTGTTGCAAAAAATCCGAGGTCGATCTCCGGCGCCGCGAGACGACCCTCGGGCCGCGGCGCCGGCTCGGGCGCCGGCTCGCTGCGCGGCTGCTTCGACGGCGTGATGCGAACCGACTTGTCCGGGGCTGCGGGCGTCGCGGGCGTGGGGGTCGCGGGTGCAGGGCTCGGCGCCGGTGCCGTCGCGGTCGGCGTGGCGTTCGCCGGCGCCTCGCTCCGCGTCGTCCGTGCGTCGGCCTCACGCGCCATGCTCCAGGTCGTCGCGGCCGCGGTGGCGCACAGCACCGATGTAGCGAGGGCCGCGAGGGCCGCGCTCAAGGTCGCGCGTGTAGGCCGCGAGGGGGGAGGGCGCTTCGTCATGACGCGAGGCAAAGATGGTAGAGTGCCGGCCCTTTTCCGCCAACTTCCAAGGAGCGCTTGAGTACCGCACTGCCAGCTCTGCCGCACCTCGTGGTGACCCAAGGCGACCCCGAGGGGATCGGTCCCGAGCTCCTGCTCCGCCTGGGTGACGCCGGCGCGCTCCGCACAGGAGATCGCGTCGTCGCCGACCGCGAGCGCCTCGAAGGGCTGGCTCGCGCCCTCGGCACCCCGTGGGCGGCCCGCGGCTGGGAGGCGATCGCCCCGCGGGTCGACGACGTGCGCGGCGGGCAGGTCGCCGCTCTGGTCCGCGGGGTCGATCTCGTGCTGGAGCAGCCCGGCGCCGCGCTGGTGACGGCGCCGATCGACAAGGCCGCCTGCAAGGCCGAGGGCTTCGCGTTCCCCGGCCACACCGAGTACCTGGCCCACCGCGCCGGCGTCGACGACTTCGCCATGCTGATGATCGGCCCGCGCCTGCGCGTCGTGCCCGTGACGATCCACGTGCCGCTGCGGGCCGTGCCCGAGCTGCTCACGCCGGCCGCGATCGTCCGCTGCGGCAAGCTGCTGGCGCGCGCGCTGCTGCGTCACCTCGGCCTCCCGGCCCCGCGGATCGGCGTGCTCGGCCTCAACCCCCACGCCGGCGAGCGCGGCATGCTCGGCGACGAGGAGCAGCGCATCATCGAGCCGGCGCTCGCCGAGCTGACGGCGTGGGCCGCCGCCGAGGCGCTGCCGTGCAGCTTCGTCGGCCCGCTCGCGGCCGACTCCGCGTTCGTCACCCACCTCGAGGGCGGCCTCGACGGCCTGCTCGCCATGTACCACGACCAGGGCCTGGGGCCCTTCAAGCTGCTGCACATGCGCGACGGCGTCAACATGACCCTCGGGCTCCCGTTCACCCGCACCTCACCCGACCACGGCACCGCGCGAGACATCGCGGGCCGCGGGGTCGCCGATCCCAGCAGCATGCTGGCGGCCGTCGCCCTCGCTCGGGGACATGTACCATGAGCCAGGTATCCAAGACCCGCAAGTCCGCCGCGGCCTCGTCGGCGCCGGCCGCCCCTGCGGCGAGCCCGGCTCCCAAGGCCTCCAAGGCCGCCGCCAAGGCCGTCGCGCCGACGCCCCCCGAGGCCGCGCCGGCGCCCGCCCCCGCTGCGAAAACCTCCAGGGCTGTGACCTCGACCGCCGCCGAGACCTCGACGACCCCGGCCCCTGCTGCGACCGCGAAGGCCTCCAAGGCCGCTGCCGCCGCGACCTCGACCGCCGCCGAGACCTCGACGACCCCGGCCCCTGCTGCGACCGCGAAGGCCTCCAAGGCCGCTGCCGCCGCGACCTCGACCGCCGCCGAGACCTCGACGACCCCGGCCCCTGCTGCGACCGCGAAGGCCTCCAGGGCCGCTGCTGCTGCGACCGCCTCTCTCACCCCCGCGGCCGAAGCCGCCGAGCCGGCCACGCCTGCGACTCCGGCCGCGCCCACTCCCTCCGCGACCCCCGCGATCCCGGTCCCGCCGAACAGCATCAAGATCCGCGGGGCCCGCACGCACAACCTCCAGGGCGTCGACCTCGACCTGCCGCGCGGCAAGCTGGTCGTCCTCACCGGCCCCTCGGGCTCCGGCAAGTCGAGCCTGGCCTTCCACACCATCTTCGCCGAGGGTCAGCGCCGCTACGTCGAGAGCCTCTCGGCCAGCGCGCGCCAGTTCCTCGCCCAGCTGCCCAAGCCGGACGTCGACCTCATCGAGGGCCTGTCGCCGTCGATCGCCATCGAGCAGTCGTCGCCGGGCAAAAACCCGCGCTCGACCGTCGGCACCTCGACCGAGGTCTACGACTTCCTGCGCCTGCTGTTCGCCCGCTGCGGCGAGGTCTTCAGCTGGCGCACCGGCAAGCCGATGAAGCGCCACAGCGTCGAGGACATGCTGAACGCGGTCCTCGCCCTGCCCGCGGGCACCCGCTTCAGCGTGCTCGCGCCGGTCGTGCGCGAGGCCCCCGGCGACCACCACGAGCTGCTCGAGGACCTGCGCCGCCAGGGCTTCGCCCGCCTGGCCGTCGACGACGCGGTGCGCGACCTCAGCAGCGAGGAGGTCAAGCTCGACCCCAAGGTCCGCCACACGATCGAGGTCTACGTCGACCGCCTCGTGCTCAAGGACAACGTCCGCGGCCGCCTCGCCGACTCGGTCGAGACGGCCCTGCGGCTGTCGGGCGGCCAGCTCAAGGTCGTCACCCTCGACGGCGAGGAGCTGCAGTTCTCCGAGCGCTTCGCCGACCTCGACCACGGCCTCGCCTACCCCGAGCTCACGCCCGGGCTGTTCTCCTTCAACAGCCCCGAGGGCGCCTGCCCCGAGTGCGACGGCCTCGGCGGCAAGCGGGTGTTCGACCCGCGGCGGATCGTCCCCAACGAGCACCTCAGCATCAAGGAGGGCGCGCTCTCGGCGTGGACGCGGCGGGCCGGCAAGACCGCCAGCGCCCAGCTCCAGGCGCTCGCCGAGCACTACGGCTTCGACCTGTTCGCCCCGTGGCTCGACCTGCCGGAGGAGGTCAAGATCTCGATCCTCCAGGGCACCGGCACCGACGCCGTCCCCGGCCTCGCCGGCAAGAAGGCCGCGCCGTTCGAGGGCGTGATCCCGGGCCTACAGCGGCGCCTCCGCGAGGCCGAGGACAAGGTCGACGAGGCCGACGCCGACGACAACGGCGGCACGCTCGACGAGATCGCCGAGCTCATGGCCGAGGTGCCGTGCCCGGCGTGCGAGGGCCAGCGCCTGCGGCAGGAGGCGCGCATGGTCAAGATCGGCGGGCGCAACATCGCCGAGCTGGCGACCTTGCCGATCGAGCAGCTGGTGCCGTTCCTCGACGCGCTCGACCTCGGGCCCGAGACGGGCGAGGTGGCCGAGGCGATCCTGGCCCAGGCCAAGCAGCGGCTGAAGTTCATGCTCGAGGTCGGCCTCGGCTACCTCACCCTCGACCGCACGACGATGACGCTGTCGGGCGGCGAGGCCCAGCGGATCCGCCTGGCCACGCAGATCGGCGCGGCGCTGGTCGGAGTCACCTACATCCTCGACGAGCCGAGCATCGGCCTCCACCAGCGCGACAACGACCGCCTGATCGCCTCGCTCTTGCGCCTGCGCGACCTCGGCAACAGCGTGATCGTCGTCGAGCACGACGAGGACACGATCCGCGCCGCCGACTTCCTGGTCGACATGGGCCCCGGCGCCGGCACCCAGGGCGGGCGGGTCGTCGCCGCCGGCCCGCTGCAGGAGGTGCTGCAGAACAAGCGCTCGCTGACGGCCGCGTTCCTGACCGGGCGCATGACGATCCCCGTGCCGGAGAAGCGGCGCGGCGGCGTCGGCCCGGCGATCTGCATCTCGCGCGCGACCGGCCACAACCTCAAGGACATCACCGTCAAGATCCCGCTCGGCGCGCTGACCTGCGTCACCGGCGTCAGCGGCTCCGGCAAGTCGAGCCTGGTGATCGACACGCTCTTGCCCGAGGCGGCGCGCCGGCTCAACGGCGCCTCGAGCTTCGGCCTCGCGCACCACTCGATCACCGGGCTCGAGCACCTCGACAAGGTGATCCACGTCGACCAGTCGCCGATCGGCCGCTCGCCGCGCTCGAACCCCGCCACCTACACCGGCCTGTTCGCCGAGCTGCGCACGCTGTACTCCAACCTCAGCGAGTCGAAGATCCGCGGCTACACGCCGGCGCGGTTCTCCTTCAACGTCAAGGGCGGCCGCTGCGAGTCGTGCCAGGGCGACGGGGTGCGCCGGATCGAGATGCACTTCCTGCCCGACGTGTACGTCACCTGCCGCTCGTGCGACGGCCGCCGCTACAACCGCGAGACGCTGGCGATCACCTACCGCGGCAAGAGCATCGCCGACGTGCTCGAGATGTCGGTCGCCGACGCCTGCGAGTTCTTCGCCAACTACCCCAACCTGCGCCGCGGCCTCGAGACGCTGCGCGACGTCGGCCTCGGCTACGTCACCCTCGGCCAGAGCGCGCTCACGCTGTCGGGCGGCGAGGCCCAGCGCATCAAGCTGGCCAAGGAGCTGGCGAAGAAGAGCACCGGCAAGACGCTCTTCATCCTCGACGAGCCGACCACCGGCCTGCACTTCGGCGACATCAAGCAGCTGCTCAAGGTCCTCGACCGCCTGGTCGACGAGGGCAACACCGTCGTCGTCATCGAGCACAACCTCGACGTCATCAAGTGCGCCGACTGGGTCGTCGACATCGGCCCCGAGGGCGGCGAGCGCGGCGGCAGGCTGCTGGCCGCCGGCCCGCCGCAGCAGGTCGCCAGGGTCAAGGAGAGCGCCACCGGCCACTACCTGGCGCGCGTCCTCGGCATGGCCTGAAGGTCATGTCCCGAAGGGCATGCCCCGGGGAGCGCGTCACTTCTTGGCGTTGGGCTTGTCCCAGTCGTCGCTGACGGTGACGTTGCCCTCGGCCCAGTTCCACTCGATCTTCTGGTAGGTCAGGCTGATCTCCTGCACCAGCCGGTCGTTCGGGCCCCCGAGACACACGCCACCCGCGCCAGCGAACGCAAATACTGCCTGCTCGACATCGACATCGTGCTCCTGCGCGACGAAAGCCCGCGCGCGGCACGTTACCGCGGCTCGCCTGCTCCCTGCACAGGCGACGCGAGCGCGGCGACGCGCTCCGCCGGGTCTCAAGCGATGCCGCGGCGGTGCGCTCGCCACAACGCTTGGGGTTGCAGGTGACCACGGCCGCGTCGCCTTCACCCTCGCCGGCGCGCGCCCGCGGTCATCCGTCTTTCAAACATGTCTTGATGGACATGTTCGATCGTACGTGCCGAGCCCGGCGGAGCAGCCGGGCCCGGCGGCGCCGGCGATCTATTGATTGCCCGGGCAGCCCTTCGGCTCGTTCTCCTTCTTCTTGCAGGGGTTCGAGTTGGGCGCGGGGTGGTGCGGGTTCTGGCGCGGGACGACGGCGTCGTCGTCGGGCGAATCGAACACCTCGAGGTCCGCGTCCTCCGGGGGCGAAAATTCGTCGAACCCGGGGTCGACGTCGCCCCGATCGATGGTGAGCCGGACGTCGACGGGCTGGCTCTGGCCGGTGAGCTCCGGGCCGGCGAGCGCGGCGAACAACGCGAAGCACGAATTCGGCACCATGACGCGGATCCACTTCTTGAAATGCATCACTGTCTCCTCTGCGCCCCCGCTCTCACCGCGGGATGGCGCCGAAAACATGGTTCAGGAGCGGAAGCTTGTCGAGCGTCCGGCCCGCGTCGATAAGCGGCGCTGTGCGGCCCGTCGAGCCGCTGCCGCCGCCGCCCCGGGGTGGAGCGCCGCCACAGGCGAGGTCGCATCGGCCGGTCCATGCGCTTGTGCGGCTCTCCACGGTTTCGGCGCGGTGGAGTTCTTTCCTGTCATTTGCGTGCCGTCCATCCTTCGACGAATGGCGGCACCGCGGTGCCTCCATTCCGCGCGGTTCGCGGAGAGCGACGTCCTGATGACCGACAGCGAGGATGTCCGATCGGACATGTCACCGAGATATGAAGACACGAGGACGTGCCGGCAGCGCAGCAGCTCCCGCGCGGCGCAGGAGAAGGGCCCGATCTGCTCGCACCGGGATCGCAGGTCGCGTCATCGCCCGGCATCATCGCCGCGTCACCAGCCCATGACGATGCTCGCGCCGCCGTATCACGAGCTCGATGGGGCCGGGATGCCGACGTCGCCCTCGCTCGCACGAGCTGCGGCGGTCCAGCGCCTCTCTCCTCGTCCTGCCGTCGTCGCGCTCGTCGTCGCGGTGCTCCTCTTCACTGCGGGAGCGGCTGTCCTCCAGCGGAACACCCGCGGGAATCCCCCTGCGACCGAGGGCCTGCGCGCTCCCATACGCGGGCGTCGAGCGGTCCCGGCGCACCATGAGCCCGACAGGGTCGGATCGGCGGAGACGGCTTGGAGACGGTCGAAGGCCCGAGCCTCTCGCAGCCGTCACCCGTCACGGCCGCGCTGCTCACCGGCGAGCACGCTCGGCGTCCTGGTCCGGCAGCGTCCGAGTGCACCACCGGCCCACACCGACCTGCGGGACGAGAGTCGGTGGGTCGCACCCGGCGAGGAGGAGCCTCGCCGACGCGCCGCGAGGTCACGCGCTCGCGTGATGTGGTAGCGTGGGTGTGGGGCGCTCGCAGGGGCGCGCGGGGAAGGGCCGGAGGGAGCGCGATGCCGCCATACCACCGGGAAACTGGGTTGCGGCGGTCGAGCCGAGGGCCGGTCGCGTGCGCTCCCGACGCCCTGCAGAATGGGCGCGGCCGATGGGTGCGAACATCCCCGCGGCCCTGCGCGACGCGGGGCTCCCGTTCCTCGTACCCGCACACGAGCGCCTGCTCGTCGCCCGCGGCAGAGCGTCTTGATGCAGCGATCGAGCGCTCGCGCGGGCGGATGACAGACCTCATGCAAACGTCGTCGGTGTCGGCCGCCGGAGGAGCCGCGAGGAGCATGCAATGACCGAGACGATCGTCGGGCTCAACATTCGCCGCGAGGCCAGCAGCCGCAGCCCCAAGCTCGGCATCTTGCCTCGCGGCGCGCGCATCGAGGTCGGTGAGCGGTCGGCCGACAAAAAGTGGGCGCGGATCGCCCGGGTCATCGAGGGGCAGATCGCGCCGGTGCGCGCGGGGACGCCGGTCGATCCGGCTGCCGCCACCGGGTGGGTGTTCCTCGGCGAGCTGGACCCCGACACCAACGCCGAGCCCGAGCTCGACACCGTGGTCGCGGTCACGCCGCCGCGGCCGATCCAGGCCGGCAAGAAGCTCGGGTACCTCGGCGAATACCAGCGCTACGAGGACGCGAAGCCGGTGCCGGAGCGCCGCAAGCGGCCGCTGCTGCACGTCGAGGTGTTCAGCGGCGACGATGTCCCGGCGTTCATCGAGCGCTCGCGGGCCTACGCGCAGACGCTGCCGGAGAGCGCCCGCACGTTGCTGCTGGTCGAGAGCGCCGCCAAGTTCGTGCAGCCGAGCCAGCCCGACGTCACGGTGCCGGCGGGGACCCGGCTGGCGCCGGTGGGCGGCGCGGCCGCGGGGCGGTGGGTGAAGGTCCGTCGCAGCGAGGTGCGGGTCGTCGAGCGCTCGACGCTCGGCACGTTCACCTCGTCGACCAACACCTACTCGAGCGGCGCGGTGTGGACCGGCTGGTACGTCGGGGCGCGCGACGACCAGCGCACGCGCAGCGAGAGCGAGGCGGAGCGGCTGAACTACCGCCGGCGCGAGGTCATGATGCCGAGCGGGCCGGAGCTGTGGGTCGAGCGCGGCGCGCTCGGCGAGGGCGGGGCGGGTCCGGCCGCCGATGCGTCGGGGTGGAGCGCGTTCCCGCTGCAGGTCGCCAACCCGGCCGGGCCCGAGGCCGGCTTCACGCGCGTGGTGCCGAAGGCCGAGCTCGAGGCGCTGCCCGCCGAGGACAAGGCGGTCGATCACGAGGGCAAGAAGTGGTGGCGGCTCGACGGCGTCGGAGCCGGCGGCGCGTCGGCGCGGCGCGCCAGCGGCGGCTGGGTCCGCGAGACCGGGCACGACAAGGTGTCGTGGCAATCGCCGTGGGCCTGGCCCGGCTTCGAGTGCGTGTCGGAGGGCGAGGTGCGGCCGGTCGACCTGATGGCCCGCGACCTGCTGCGCGAGGGCGCAGCGACGCTGCGCGAGGAGGGCGACTTCACGGCCCGCGCCGACAAGGCCGAGGGCAGCGCGCTGGTGACGAAGATCTACGAGCAGATCGACGAGAACCGCGACGGCAACCTCGACGCCCAGGAGCTGAAGGTGGCGATGCGGCAGCCGCTGCTGGCGCGCGCGCTGGCGCGGATCGTCGCCCACTACGAGAGCGAGTGGGGCGGCGAGATGACGAAGTGGCACGAGCTCGACCCGCTGATGCTCGAGGGCCTGCCCGAGTGGCAGGTCGAGAAGCAGCGGATCGACCGGCTGCGCTGGTGGACCGAGGTGGCCGGCAAGGTCGAGGGCTTCCCCGCCAGCCCGATGGTCCACCACATCCACCCGATCGCGCTGGTCGCCAACTTCCTCGGCACGGGCGGCGGCTGCCCCAACTGCGAGGCCGACATCACCGCCGAGCAGCTCAAGCAGATCTTCCCCAGCGCCACGGACGCGCGCATCGACGAGGTGAAGGCCGTGTTCAACGAGGCCTTCAAGAAGTTCGACCTGGTGACCTGCCGGCGCAAGGCCCACTTCTTCGCCCAGGTGCGCGAGGAGGTCGGCGCGTCGATCCGGGCCCTGGCGGAGAGCCTCGACTACCCGCCCGAGCGCCTGATCAGCACCTTCAGCTACTTCCGCCGCAACCCGGGCGAGGCCCAGCAGCTCGGCCGCACGCCGGGCCATCCGGCGGAGCAGCAGGCGATCGCCAACCGGGCCTACGCCAACCGCAACGGCAACGGCAACATCGCCAGCGGCGACGGCTGGCGCTACCGCGGCAAGGGCTACCTGCAGCTCACCGGGCGCGGCAACTTCCAGGACGTGCAGAGCGAGATCGACCGCAAGTTCCCCGAGTCCGGCGTCGACATCATGGCCGACGGCGACCAGATCCTCGGCCCCCGCGGCGGCATGATCTCGGCGATGGGCTTCTGGACGCTCAACGGGCTCAACGAGGTCGCCGACCGCGGCGAGGCCGACGCCAACGTCAACTCGGTGACCGAGGTCGTCAATCGCCACACGCACTCGTACGCCCAGCGGCGCGGCCACTTCGGCGTCACGAAGGTCGCGTTCAAGCTGTCCGAATGCACCGACGGCCGCCGGGGCGGGGCGACCCAGGCCGCGCGCTGAGCCGCACAGGCGCTCAGCCCTGCGGGTTGCAGGTCACGTTGTTGATCTGCCCGCCCGCCATGTCGCTGTACGTGTAGGGCGCGTTGAGCCCGTCGTAGGTGGCGATCTCGTAGGTGTCGGGGTGGATGCGGAAGGCCTGCGTGCCGCCGAGGATCACCGCCCAGATGTAGCCGTCGACGTCGATCCCGACCCCGCGCGCCAGCCCGGGGTTCGGCAAGATCACGGTGTCGCCGACCATCATCGTCTCGGAGTCGACCCACCCGACCCCGCCGGTGGTCGCCTTCCACACGCGGCCCTTGAGGTCGACCGCGACGCCGCTGCCGCCGTTGCCGGGCTGGTTGCCGATCTGCGAGGCCCACTGCTGCGTCACCGGGTCGTAGCGCTGGCCGCTGTCGATCCACACCCGGCCCTTGGTGTCGACCGTGATGCCGTACGAGCCGCCGTTGATGGTGTAGTACTCGAGCGTCTCGTAGTCGACGTGGACCAGGGTGCCCGCCGACCAGATGTACATCCAGAAGTTGTTGTCGCTGTCGACCGCGCCGCCGTACGGCCCGAAGGTGCCGCCGCAGGTGACCTCCGGCATGTAGATGGTGTCCTCGACCTCGCCGGTGTCGCCGTTCAGGCGGTAGACGAAGATGCCCGGCGAGCCGTCGCACGGCCACGGCGCGCCCTTGGTGCCGTTGGCCGCGGCCGTCCAGATCTTCTGGTCCTCATACTCGCAGGTCGCCTCGTTGAAGGTGCCCGAGGTCCAGGCGATCGGCCGCTGCGTGGTCGCGTCGGGGAAGGCGGTGAACCACGCCACGCACTCTTCCTGGTCGAACGGCAGCACGTTGTCCTTGCCCTGCGACGTCTCGATGGTGCCGTTGCCGTTCTTGTCGCTGCAGTACTCCTGGCGGGCCCAGATCTTGGTGATCCCGCCGGCCCGGTTGGCGACCGCGACCGCCTTGCCGTCGATGCTGACCGAGGTCCGCGACGGGTTGCCGGCCTGGTCGGCGCGCGTGATGTAGCGCCCCTCCTCCTCCATCGTCCGTGTGTCGATCTTGCTGATCGTGTGCTCGCCGCTGTTGGCGATCCACACGTAGCTCCAGTCGGTGTTGCCGCATTTGGTCGCGCACGAGCCGCCCTGGTCCGGCGCGGCGACGTCGAGCTTGAGGCCGTCCGTGGTCGAGGTGCTGGTCGTCGGCGCCACCGTCGTGCCGTCGCTCTCGGAGTCGGTCGCGCCGCTGGTGCTCGTGGTCGTCGTCTGCCCGCCGCTGCCCGTGGTCGTCGGCGTCGTCTCGACCGTGGTCACCGGCGCGCTCGTCGTCACCGTGGTGGTGCTGCTGTCCCCGGCCGTGACGCCCGGTTCGGCGCCGCCGCAGCCGACGAGCGCAAACACCAGCGTGGAGCCGAAGACCAGCGACGGATCGATGCAGCGGAGCATGACCAAGGGTACCCACGCGACCATGGCACGGGCAAGCCCTCGAACATGTCCGCATCCGCGGGCGCGGGGTTCGAAGGCCCCGAATCGAGGCTGTGCAGCGACATGTTTGAAGAGCCAGCCGCACCATTCGTGACCTCGAACCCCGCCCTGTCATTCGAGCAGAGACGGCTGCTCCACGAGGCCCGAGTCAGGGCGACGCGCTGCGGGTCGCGTCGCGCCTCGCGGCGATGCACCAACCTCGCGTCTGCTCGTATTGGTGGTAGAGCCGCGCGAACACTCCGCCAGCGCGGCGGAGCTCGTCGGGCGCGCCCGTCTCGACCACGCGACCGCCGGCGAGGCTGACGACCTGATCGGCGGAGGCGAGGGTGGTCGGGCGATGCGCGATGACGATCACGGTGCGCTCGCGGTCGCGGGCGAGCTCGGCGATGGCGTGACCGATCGCCCGTTCGTTCTCCGGATCGAGCGCCGAGCCGGCCTCGTCGATGAGCACGATCCGGGCCTGTTTGAGGAAGGCGCGGGCGATCGACACGCGCTGGCGCTCGCCGCCCGACAACTGCGCCCCCGCCTCGCCGACGCGGGTCTGCCAACCGTTCGGGAGCCGCTCCACGACCTCGTCGAGGCGCGCGGCCCGGGCGGCAATCAGCAGTTCCTCGCGCGTCGCCTCGGGGCGCGCCAGCCGGAGGTTCTCCTCGATCGTGGCGTCGAACAGGTAGACGTCCTGGAAGACGATGGCGATCTCGTTCATCAAGACCTCGGGGTCGAGGTCGCGGACGTCGACCCCGCCGACCCGCACGACGCCGGCGTCGACGTCGAAGAAGCGGGCGATGAGCCGCGTGACCGTGGTCTTGCCCGAGCCGGACGCGCCGACCAGCGCCGTCGTCGTCCCGGGGGGACAGACGAACGACACCTCCGACAGCGCGGGCGTGTCGGTATATGCATAGCTCACCCGCGAAAATTCGACGCTCGCCCGCTCCACGCGCCGCACCGGGTCCGCGCTGCGCGGCAACGCCGGCGCGTGAAATATCTCCTCGAGGCGGGTCATCGCGTTGTCCATCGCTCGCAGCGCGCCGACCAGATCGATCAGCGCGCCGAGGGGCTCGAAGAAGCGCACGGCCAGGACCATCCACGCGACCGTGTCCGCGACCGACAGCGCCCCGACCAGCAACATGCGCGCGCCGAGCACGAGGACCGCGAGGAGGCCGGCCATCACGACGGCGGTGTAGCCGAGGTCGGGGAGCGTCGAGCGGCCGAGGCCGCGGCGATAGCTGCGGCGGTGCTCGTCGAGCGCCTCGCGCAGACGCTCGCCGCCGGTCTCTCCGCGACCCGCCGCCCGCAGCACCGGCTGCGCCTGCCCGAGCTCGATCGCCCGCGCCGCGATCTCGGTCGCCGCCGCCTCCAGCTCGATCTCCGCCGCCGACGCGACCCGCCCCGCGTGTCGCAGCGTCACGTACGCCACCGGCACCACGGCGAGGAGCAGCAGCGCCAGCCGCAGGTCGACCGCGAACACGACCGCGAGGATCGTCGCCGAGACGAGGACGCAGGTGATGGCCGGCGCGCCGATCGTCACCGCCAGTTGCGCGACGCAGCCGACATCGGCCGTGAGCGCCCGGGCGAGCCGCGCCTTGCGATCGGCGGTGAACCATCCGAGCGGCAGCGTGGTCACGTGACGCATGACGTGATGGCGGAGCTGCGCCGCGAGCTGCATGCTGGCGGCGAAACCGACCGGCGAGGCGATCATTGTCAAGACCGCGTAGACGAGCAGCCCGATCGCGCCGGTGAAAAGCCACGGCTCCGCCGCCGCGAAGTCGGGCTCGGCGCGCAGCAGGGCCCGCAAGATCGGCACGAGCAGCGCGAGCAACAGCCCCTGCAGCACCGCCAGCACGGCGTGCAGCAGGCCGAGGCGGAGCAGCAGCCACGGCTGCGGACACAGGCGGTACAGATGGCGAATCATACGAGGGCTCCTCCGTGCTGGGCCCGCCACATGCGGGCGTAGAGGCCGCCCTGCGCGAGCAGCTCGCGGTGCTCGCCGGCCTCGACCAATCGTCCGGCGTCGAGCACGAGGATTTGGTCGGCGCCGGCGATCGTGTGCAAGCGGTGGGCGATCACGATCACCGTCTTGCCGGCGATCAGCTCGGCCAGCGCGTCCTGGACCGCCGCCTCGCTGTCGGCGTCGAGCGCGGCTGTGGCCTCGTCGAGGACGACGATCGGCGCGCCCGAGACGATCGCGCGGGCGATGGTCAACCGCTGCCGTTCACCGCCGGACAGCCCGCCGCCGTCCTCCCCGAGCATCGTATCGTAGCCTCGCGGCAATCGCTGGATCACCCCGTCGATCTGGGCCGCCCGCGCCGCCGCCCGCACCTCCTCGTCGGTGGCCGTCATACGGCCCAGGCGGATGTTCTCGGCCACGGTGTCGCGCAAGAGCACCACGTCCTGGAACACCAGCGCGAGCGACGACAGCAGCGCGGTCGCCGGGATCGCGCGGACATCGGCGCCGCCGATCCGGATCGCGCCCGCGGTCACGTCGTAAAAGCGCGGCAGCAGGCTGGCCAGCGTGCTCTTCCCGGCGCCCGACGGCCCCACCAGCGCCGTCACGGTCCCGGGTTCGCAAGTCGCGGAGATCTCGACGACCGCCGGGGTGACGCCGTCGTAGGCGAACGTCACGCGGTCGAACTCGACGCGCGCGCCGCGGGGGAGCTGCGGGTGGGCCGGCGCCTCGAACCCCGCGCGAGCGAGCAGCGCCTCGATGTGCCCGGCCGACACTCGGCCCTTGCGCAAGCCTTGAGCGCCGTGGATCGCCGGCACGATCGAGGTTGGCAGGCCGATCCCCACGACCAGGAATGGCAGCAGATCGGCGGTCGTGAGCCGGCCCGAGCTCACCGACCACATGCCGGCGATCATCATCACCCCGAACACCGTCATCTCGGAGCCCAGGAGCCGCGCCGCGGCCGAGCTGACCTGCGTCTCGGTCACCCACGCGCGCATCGCCTCGGTGTACTCGCGCACCGCCGCGTCGAAGCGCGCGAGGATCGTTCCGCCCGCGCCGAACGTCTTCACCACCGTGATCCCGTCGGCGTACTCCACGCTGGCCGCGCTGATGCGCCCCTCGGCCGCCAGCAGCCGGGCGATGTGCATCCCCGCCGAGCGCATCGCAATTTTGAAGCTCGCCGCCATCAGCAGCAACACCGCGACGGCCACGAGCGCCAGTCGCCAGTCGACGACCACCAGGTAGACGAACGCCGCCGCGATCGCCGTGGCCGCGCCGACCACCTCGCCGAGCGCGTGGGCGATGAGCTGGTGCATCTCCTCGAGGTCCTGCGTCATCACCTTCTTCACCGCCGCCGACCCGCTCGCCCGGAACCATCCCAGCGGCAAGACGCCCAGGTGCCGCACGATGCGGACGCGGATCGCGTGCAGCGTCTCCGCGTCGGCGTAGTGCCCGAGCCGCGACGACAGGAACACCAGCACCAGCCGCGCGCACGCCCCGGCCACGCCGACGCCGACCCAGGACCCCACCGTGTCCGCCGTCCCCGTCGTATCCTCCGCGCGCAGCACGACACGCGCGATCTCGGCGACCGCCACGTACGGGGCGAGCCCCGCGACCGCGCCTGCCGCCGAGAGCACGGCGCAGCCGAGCAGATGCAGCCTCACCGGCCATAGCAGCCGGGTCAGGGCGCCGAAGCGGGCGAGCCGCGGCGGCGAGGGATCGACGGGCGCGCCGGTCCTCGGCGGCGCGCCCGAAAGATGCGAGCCATGGGTGTCACGCATGAATCTCCTGCCCGCGGAGGTTCACCTCCGCAATGTCTTGCTGATATCGTAGCTTACGAAGTTCGTTATATTTGCTGCGAATGAAGGCGACGGCCGCCTCGCCGCCGCCGGGAGCGACTAGAGCTTGGCGACGATCTTGCGGAACAGCTCGACGAACTGGGTCCGCTCGCTCGCGTTCGGCAAAGCGTCGAGGATCTTGCGCATCAGCAGCCGCTCGACGCGGTGGTGCTCCTGCTGGACCTCGACGCCCTTGTCGGTCAGCTCGACGAGGTACGAGCGACGATCGGTCGGGTGGATCGACCGCCGTACCAGCCCGCGCTTCTCGAGGCGGTCGATGAGGCTCGTCAGGGTGCTCTGCGGCACCTGCAGGTGCTCGCGCATCTCCGCCAGCGTGTGGTCGGGTTTGCTCTCGGCGAACGACATCGCGTGCAGGTCGAGGTAGCCGATGCCGGCGAGCTTGTCCGACCAGAGGTCGAGGCGCGCGAGGTTGAGCCGCAGCAGCAGCACGTGAAAGGCGTCGTTGAGGTGCTCGACCTCGCGGCTGGTCGACATCGTTCGACGATCGTATACAACGAGATTCGTTTCGTCAAGCGACCTCCGGCCGGGCTTCGGGCCGTACTGAGAGGAGACGCTCCGGCTCGTCAGCCCCTACCCGCACTCGGACGTCGCGACCGGCCCCGCGGACGGTCGCGAGCATCTCCTCCGCGCCGGGCGGTTCCACGCCGCCTGACCGTGCTCACGCGCCCACGCCTCCGTGCTACGGTATTTATTGAAGGAGGATCGAGATGAAGACCACGAAGCAAGCGCCCTTGCAGATCAAGACCGGCGTCCGCGCCGGCACGAGGCACGATACGATCAAGAATTCCATCGGTAACATCCGCTGAAGCTCTGACGCCCGGCACCGCGCGGTCGCGATCCGGGGGTGACTCGATCTCGCTGGCCATTCGCCGCCATCCATTCGGGCCGCATCGGCCGTGCCCTCACAATACCGCGTATGTGATCTGGCAAGAGACAGACCTCGTCTTGCTCGTTTTTTTTCTGCGGTCTCCGGCCTGTTGCGCGCCATGTTCGAGGGGGCTTGACGAATCGTTGGAGCCGGGCAAAATCACGCGGCTGTTCGATGGCCGCGTCCCGGGGGCCAGCGTGCCCTTGCGCCTGTCCTCGAACTCGGCGTACGCCGAACCGCGAGCGCAGGCCGCCACCGCCTCCTCGCGTGGCAACGCCTCGTCGGCGCGCAGCGGGTGCAGGGTCGCCAGGAAGATGTCGACGTGATGAGCCGCAGCGAGCTGCTGGCGCTGTGCCTCAATTCCGACTGAACGCTCGCCGCAAGCGGTGCAGCCGGTCCTCGTCGACGAACAGCACGAAGAACGCGCACATCTGCAGGGCGAAGAACACCAGCTCACGCATGGTCAGCGAGATGGTGAGGAACATGCCGAAGCCCATCGCGTAGCCGAGCGGGCGCAGGCGGCGGACGGTGAACAGCAGCGGCGAGGCCAGCTCGAACACCAGCGCGAGGTGCTGCAGCCCGGCCCACACCGGCATCGACACGTTGCGGACCATCCACGCCGCCGTGTCGGTCATGAAGTTGAGCTGGACCTGATGCCACAGCGTGTCGCTGTGGGCCAGCCAATCGCCGTACCTGACCTTGCAGACACCCGCGCCGAACAGCTGCACGATCAGGGTGAATTGCAGCACCCGCAGCGGCCAGGCCGAGCGGATGGTCGAGCGGCCCTCGGCGTCGGTGACGATCGGCGGCGCGAGGGCGAGGATGAGCAGGCCGCCGAGGAAGATCTTGTTGATCGTGAACGCCGCCAGTCGGTCGGCGCCGGTGACGTAGGCCGTGCCGAGCAGGACCGGCCAGATCGACAGGCGCGGCCGGATGCCGACGATCAGCGCGACGATCGCGGAGAAATACACGACGCCGAACCACGGCAGCGCCGCCTCCGACAAGAGCGGCACCGCCTGCTGAAAGCCCGCGCTCGCGCCCCCGCTCGGGTGATAGCCGACCGGCGTGAGCCACTCGGCCGCGTAGCGCCAGCGGAACGCGACGTAGTACAGCAGCGTCGCCGCGAACAGCGAGCGGAACACGACCAGCCGTCCGGCGGCGACCGGCCCGAACACGAACCCGCCGGCTCGCTGCAGCAGCTCGCTCGCCCGCGGCGTCATCGCCCCCCACCTGGCTCTTTGGCCATCTCGGCCCGCAGGTCGTGGCTCGACAGCACCCGCACCGTCTGAGGCGTCGGCGCGGGCTTTTGCCAGTGTCCGGCCGGCGGCCGGGCCGGGTCGATCTTCTGCGCCCCGGCGAGGAAGCGGACCGCCACCACCGGGCTGCGGGTCGGGCTCAGCTCGCGGTCGCGGGCGGCGACCCAGCGGGCCAGGTCGAGGCGCGACGCCTCCTGCTTCGCGCCGAAGCGCTCCATGAAGCGGTCGAAGCGGCTGCGGTAGCCGAACGGCTCCATCGGGAACATCGCCTGCTCGTCGATCGGCTCCCACTCGCGCCGGCCCTCGCGCAGCACCTGAATGAAGAAGTACGACACGCTCTCGGGCCGGTGGCGGAACAGGCAGGAGATCGATCCGAGGTCGCGGACGACCGTCGGCCACCACATCGCCGGCGCCGCCTGGATCGCGCCCTGGCTGATCGGCACCACCCAGACCACGAGCACCAGCAGCGCCGCGGCGACGTCGCGTCGCAGCGGGCGCGCGGGCGCGGGGGCCGGCGGGCTCACCCTGGCAGCACCTTGCCCGGGTTGCACGTGTGCTTGGGGTCGAGGCTGTCCTTGAGGCCAGCCAGGAGCGCGACCCCGACCTCGCCCTTCTCGCGCAGCAGCCACGGCGCGTGGTCGGTGCCGACGCCGTGGTGGTGGCTGATGGTGCCGCCGCCGGCGACGATCGCGTCGGAGGCGGCGCGCTTGATCGCCATCCACTGCTCGACCTCGGCGCCCTGCTTCTGCGGGAAGATCATCGTGAAGTAGAGGCTCGCGCCGTCGAAGTAACCATGGGACAGGTGGCACATGAGGATCGCGCGCGCCTCGGCGTCGGCGGCGTTGTCGCGCAGGGCGTCGTGGATGGCCAGGTGGACGCCGCGGTAGAGGTTGTGCAGGTCGGACCAGCGGACCGAGGTCTCGAGCGTCTCGACGGCGATCCCGCGGTCGAGCATGGGGTCGCGCATGTAGGGCATGGCGAACCGCTTGGCGTACCAGCGCTCGCCGGGGCGGTTGCCGAGGTGGACCCCGCCGAGCCGCTCGATGATCGCGCGGGTGCGGACCTGCGACTCGAGCACCGTCTCGCGGTCGCCCTCGAGCCCGACCAGCAGCAGGCAGCGGCCCTCGCCGTAGCCGCGCCACGCCAGCGCCTGCATCGCCGCCTTCTCGAGCGCCCCCGGCGGCTTCTGGGCCGCCGAGAAGCTCTGCAGGAAGTGCGTCTCGGGCCCGTCGGACAGGCGCAGCATCGCCACCGGCAGCTCCTCCTGCAGGATCGTCCGCACCGCCTTGGCGCCCGCCTCGAAGTCCTTGAAGAAGAAGCCGCGGTAGTCCTTCTCGGCCGGCACGCGGTGGATCTTCACCGTCGCCTCGGTGATGACGCCGAGGATGCCCTCGCTGCCGGCGACGCACTGGTTGAGGTTGGGCCCCGCCGCCGAGGCCGGGAAGTTCTCGGTGCGCCACGGCCCCTTCGGCGTCGCCAGCTCGGCGGACACCAGCCACTTCTCGGCCTTGCCGTAGCGGTACGACTGCTGCCCGGCGCCGCGCGCGGCGATCCACCCGCCGAGGGTCGAGAACTCGAACGACTGCGGGTAGTGGCCGAGGGTGAAGCCCTCGCGCTGCAGCGTGCGCTCGAGCTCGGGGCCGTAGATGCCGGCCTGCACCCGCGCCGTCAGCGACTCGCCGTCGATCGCCAGCACCCGGCCGAGCCGCGTGGTGTCGAGCGTGACGACGCCGCGGTGGCCGTCGCCGCGGATCGCCGCGACCCCGCCGACCACCGACGAGCCGCCGCCGAACGGGACCACGGCGATGCCCTCGCGGTCGCAGTGGCTCACCACCGCCTGGACCTCCTCCGACGTGCCGGGGTAGACCACGGCGTCGGGCACCTGCCGCAGGTCACCTGCCCGAAGGGCCAGGAGGTCGAGGTAGCTCTTGCCGCGCGAGTGGAAGGCGCGCTCGTAGCGGTCGGTCTTGACGTGGTCGGCGCCGACGATCGCCCGCAGGGCCGCGAGGTCGGCCTCGGCCAGCGCCGGCGCGGCCAGCTCGAGGCGGTCGAGCGGCGCGGCCGGGCGGTGCGGCAGGGTCTTGCGGCCGAGCTGGTCGGCGACCCAGCGCCACACCTCGGGTTCGCGGCGGCCCAGTTCGAAGCCGGCGTGGACGAAGCCCCAGCCGTTCCAGCGCAGCGCGCGGCGGTCGATCATCGGTCTGTCCCTTCGTACATGTGGTGAGACTCAATAGCGCAGGGTCAGCGCCCCGGGCAACACGGTGAAGGTCGCCGGCAAGCGGCCAGGGGCCTCGCCGTCGATGTCGAGCAGCACCTCCGCCCCCGAAGGCGCGCGCGCCTCGACGCGCGCGCCCGAGAGGTGGCGCACCTTGGGCTTCGTGAGGTGCTCGCCGCGGTAGATCGCGTTCGGGTCCTTGACGAAGTCGACGAGGCCCATGTCGTGCATCACGACCACCTCGAGCCGGCCGTCGCCCGGGTCGGCCATCGGCGCCACGTGCATGCCGCCGCCGAAGTAGCGGCCGTTGCACACCGCCGCGGTGTTGACGACGAGCTTCAGCTCGGGGCCGTCGTCGACGCGCATCACCACCTCGGTCGGGCGGTAGCGCAGCAGGCCGCGCACGGTCGCGGCGAAGTAGGTGAACTTGCCGCCGAGCAGCTTGGTGAGCCGCGCCTTGTTGACCTCGCGGTCGACCACCCCGGACACGCCGAAGCTGGCGATGTTGATGAAGTAGCGGGCGGCCGGCGAGCCGTCGTCGGCGACGAAGTCGACGCGGCCGACGTCGAGCGGCCGGGGCCTGGCCTCGGCGATCCGCCGCACCTGGGCGTCGACGTCGCCGGCGGCGCCGAAGCTCTTGCGGAAGTCGCCGCCTGTCCCGAGCATCAGGACCGAAAGCGCAGCGCCCTCGCCGACGCGGACGTCGGGCCCGCCGGGCGCGGGCGGCTCGAAGAAGCCGTTGACCACCTCGTTGTTGGTCCCGTCGCCGCCGCAGGCGATCACCAGCTCGACGCCGTCGCGCAGGGCCTCGCGCGTGAGCCTGGCCGCGGCCATCGGCGCGTCGGTGAACGCGACCTCGACCGGGCCGAGCGCCGCTTGCAACCTCGCGTGGACCTCGGGCCAGGCGCGGGCGAGGCGGCCGCGGGAGGAGTTCGGGTTGACGATCGCTCGCGCGCGCATACGAGGAACCTTCGCGGCCTGGGGCCCTGATGAAGCTTATGTCGCTTCGCCCCGGCGTGTCATGTCGGCGCGTCGTAGCGGTCGAGCACGCGGTCGACCTGGCGCACCTGCTCGGCGCGGTCCCAGCCGCGGGGGCCGCTCATCAGGCGAGCGGCGGCTTCGAGCGCGCGCAGCCCGGGGTCGCCGAGCTGCCCGAGGCCCGTCCGCCGCAGCACCGCGTCACCGAGCTCGACCGCCCACTCCGCCCGGGCCGCGTGCACGATCTCCGCCCCCACCTCCGGCAGCCCCGGTCGCAGCGGCGCGCCCAGCGTCGGGTCGGCCTGGATCAGCGCCAGCAGCTCCCCTGCGCGGGCGCCGTAGTTGCGGCCGAGGTGGACCATCAGCGACTCCGGCAGGCTCGGGTGGCGCGCCTGCAGTCCGGCCACGAAGGCGCGGAAGTTGCCGATCGCGCCGCCGGGCAGCGGGGTGCGGTCGGTGAGGCTCGCGGCGCGCGGGCGGCCGAGCAGGCGCAGGGCCAGGTCGACGACCTTCTCGGCGAGCGCGCGGGAGGTGGTCCATTTGCCGCCGATGGCCGAGATCAGCCCGGGCACGCCGTCGGTCTTGCCGTGGTCGCAGACCTCGGCGCGGCGGCTCTTCTGATACGAACCCGACTTCGGGCTGTCGTCGTCGACCAGCGGGCGCATGCCGCCGTAGCTGTGGAGCACGTCCTCGCGGCGCAGCTCGGCCGCCGGGTAGTACTGGTTCACGGTGGCGAGGAGCCCGGCGATGTCGGCCTCGGTGACGCGGAAGGCGTCGGGGTGACCGGCGTAGACCTCGTCGGTGGTGCCGATGAGCGCGTGGTCGCGCCACGGCAGGACGAAGAAGTGACCTGTCCCGGCGGCCATCATCAGCGCGACCTCGCGGGTCAGCTTGCGGGTGATGATGTGGATCCCCTTCGAGCGGACCAGGTGGGCGTGCGGCGGCTGCCCGAGGGTCTCGAGCATCAGGTCGGCCCACGGCCCGGTCGCGTTGACGACCACCGGCGCGCGCAGCTCGACGAAGCCGTCGCCCGGCAGGCGGCCCTCGATTTTGGCGCCGACCACCCGCGCGCCTTCGCGCACGAAGCCGACCGCCTCGGCGTAGTTCACGACCTCGGCCCCGGCCGCGGCGGCGCTGAGCAGGCACTCGAGCTCGAGCCGCTCGGGCGAGAACATCTGGCAGTCCCACAGCAGCGCCCCGCCCTTCAGGCCCTCCGCCGACAGGCTGGGCTCGGTCTCGAGGACCTCGGCCGGCGACAGCGCGCGGTGGGCGGGCAGCCGCTGGTCGGGGTCGGGCAGGCGGTTGCGGTCCCAGGCCAGCAGGTCGTAGAGGGTCAGGCCGACCCGCATCTCGGCCAGCGAATTGACCGCGCCGGCGTAGACGGGCAGCAGCATCGGCAGCGGGTAGACCAGGTGGGGCGCGTGCAGCTCCCACAGCCGGCGCTCGCGCAGCGACTCGCGCACCAGCCCGAACTCGAAGTTCTTCAAATAGCGGAGGCCGCCGTGGATGAGCTTCGAGGACGCGCCCGAGGTGGCGCTGCAGAAGTCGTGCTTCTCGACCAGCGCGACTCGCAGCCCGCGCAGCGCCGCGTCGCGGGCGACGCAGGCGCCGGTGATCCCGCCGCCGAGGATCACGAGGTCGTAGGTCCGCTGGGCCAGGCGCGCGAGGCTCCGCATGCGGGGCAAACCTACTGTCCTTCCGACCCGACGACCAGGCCCTCGTGCGCATTGTCCGCGAGACGCCGTTCACACGGTGCCACCAGGCCCAGCGATCGCGTATTCTCTGCCCGCCGCATGCAGGACCGACCGATCTCCGAGTTCATCCGCCGCCACTACCGCCACTTCAACGCGGCGGCGCTCGTCGACGCCGCGACGGCGTACCGGGCCCATCTGGACCGCGGCGGCAGCATGCTGGTGACCCTCGCCGGCGCGATGAGCACCGCCGAGCTCGGGCTCAGCCTGGCCGAGATGATCCGCCAGGGCAAGGTCCACGCGATCAGCTGTACCGGCGCCAACCTCGAAGAGGACGTGTTCAACCTGGTCGCCCACGACCACTACGTGCGCGTCCCGCACTACCGGTCGCTGACCGCGCAGGACGAGCAGGCGCTGCTCGAGCGCCACCTCAACCGGGTGACCGACACCTGCATCCCCGAGATGGAGGCGATGCGGCGGATCGAGGCCGCGGTGCTGGCCGAGTGGGAGCGCGCCGACCAGGCCGGCGAGCGCTTCTTCCCGCACCAGTTCATGTACAAGATCCTGCGTTCGGGTGTCCTGAAGGACAGCTTCCAGATCGACCCGAAGGACAGCTGGCTGATGGCGGCGGCCGAGCGCGACCTGCCGATGTTCGTGCCCGGGTGGGAGGACTCGACGCTCGGCAACATGTACGCCGGCCACGTGATCGAGGGCCACGTCAAGAACGTGCACACGGTGCGCACCGGCATCGAGTACATGATCGAGCTGTCGAAGTGGTACATGGCCACCTCGGCGGAGAGCTCGATCGGCTTCTTCCAGATCGGCGGCGGCATCGCCGGCGACTTCCCGATCTGCGTGGTGCCGATGCTGCACCAGGACCTGCGGCGCACCGACGTGCCGCTGTGGGGCTACTTCTGCCAGATCAGCGACAGCACCACCAGCTACGGCTCGTACTCCGGCGCGGTGCCCAACGAGAAGATCACGTGGGGCAAGCTCGGCGTGAACACCCCCAACTTCATCATCGAGTCCGACGCGACGATCGTCGCGCCGCTCGTGTTCGCCTACGTGCTCGGCTGGTGACGTCGTGAAGCACCCGCGCATCAACCATCCTCTGAACGAGCTGACCGAGTCGGCGGCCGAGCTCGGCTACCGCATGCCCGCCGAGTGGGAGCCGCTGTCGTCGATCTGGCTGGCGCGCCCGCACAACCCGACGACCTGGCCCGGCTGCCTGGCCGAGGCGCAGGCGCAGCACGCCGACTTCGCCGCCGCCGTGCGCCGCTTCGTGCCGGTGCGCATGCTCGGCGAGTCGATCTCGATCGCCACCGACGACGCGTGGATCCGCGACTACGGGCCGATCTTCGTCAAGCGCAAGTCCGACGGCGCGCTGGCCCTGCACGACTTCCACTTCAACAATTGGGGCGGCAAGTACGGCGACTGCGCGAACGACGACGTCGTGCCGCAGAAGGTCGCGCTGCTGCTGAGCATGCCGGTGTGGATCCACGACTTCGTGCTCGAGGGCGGCAGCATCGAGGTCAACGGCGTCGGCACGGTCATGACCTCGGAGTCGTGCCTGTTCCACCCCGGCCGCAACGCCAACCTCGGCCGCGCCGACATCGAGCGCGAGCTGCACGCCGCGCTCGGCACGACCCACGCGATCTGGCTGCCCGCGGGCATCGCCGGCGACGACACCGACGGCCACATCGACGACCTGGCCCGCTTCGTCGCCGCCGACACGATCGCCGCCGTGCGCGCGCCGCAGGGCCACCCGGACCACGAGGTGCTCGAGCGCAACTGGGAGGCGCTGACGCAAGCGCGCGACCAGAACGGCCAGAAGCTGCAGCTCGTCGAGCTCCCGGCGCCCGCGCCGATCTTCTGGGACTTCCCCCCGGAAGACGACTGGCCCGGCGGCGTCCGCCAGGTGCCCGCGAGCTACGCGAATTTTTTGTTCGCCAACCGCGCCGTGCTGGTGCCGACGTTCGAACAGCCGACCGACGAACAGGCGCTCAAGATTTTCGAGCAGCTGTTCCCCGACCGCGTGGTCGTCCCGGTGCCCGCGAAGTACCTCGTCGTCGGCCTCGGCTCGTTGCACTGCCTCAGCCAGCAGCAGCCGTTCTGAGCCGCGGCGCCGGGTCGAAATCGACCTGCGCGAACGCCTGAGTTGACAGCTTCAGCGGCCTGCGAGGAGCGTTGGAGTGATGACGCGTGTATTCCTCCGTTTTCCGCTCGTCGCGCTGTCGCTCACTGGCCTCCTCGCGACCCTACCCTCTGTCGCCTCTGCGGACGTCGACCTTCAGGTCTTGCCGGCGCAAACGCCGGGCCTCACCTGCATCCTGATCACGTACGACTGCGCCGAGCCCGAAACCGTCGAGCTATCGATCGACAACAACCTCGTGATCGATTACGTCGCAGGCGAGGACATCCTCTCGGCCCCGCGTGCTCCGTGCTTCGAGGAGGCCCACTTCGGCTCGGGCAGCCACACTTTCAGCGTCGAGGCGTCCTGCGGCAACGCCGTTACCGATGACGCGGCGCTCGCCTCGTTCGCCAATCCGACCGTTCGCCTCCTCGGAGTCGGCCACACTCAGTTCGAATGGAGCGGCGGCGACACGATCGTGTTCACGCTGCAAGCCCAGGACGAGGGCCTGGAGATCGGGGTCGACTTCAGCGAGGTCGATAGCCATTATGTCTCCGGCTCGGAAGTCATCGTCGATCTCGGCGATGGCGATTACCAGGTGACGTACGCCCTGTCCTCCGCGAACGCCACCCCGGCGGGCGAGTACAGGTTACCCGTGTCGATCTCTCCCGACGGTACCCTCGTCCGTACCTACGAGAGCGCCGTCACCATCCGCTACGCCCCGGTGCGCACCGGTGCCGTTACCTTCCAGAACGACGCAGGCGGCTCGTTCCGCGTCACCGATCTGCCGAGCGGTACCAGCACCATGGTCCAGCCGCTCGCAAACACCTTCACCGTCACCCCTGTCCCGGGCGCTCGCGCTGTCGTGGCCGGTCAGCTCGCGTCCGAGACCTCGCTCGAGGGTCGCTTCGTGATCGTCAATGTCCGCGAGGCCGACACGGGGGGGTCACGCGACCCTGGATGTCGAGATCGAGGAGTCCGTCTGCATCCCGGGCCGCGGCTGTACCTCCGAGATCGAGGTGCCATTGGTCCTTCGTCCGGCGCGCATCGACGAATACGAGGATGACGACGAGCTGGAGCTCGAGCTCAGCGTGGGGCTCTACACTCCGAGCGGTCCTGCGTTCAGCCCGTCGATCGTGCTCTCGGAGCTATGGCTCATGGACAAGCGGCCGGCAAACACGCTGAGCATGCGTGGCGCGCTGACCTACGAACGAGTCCGCTTCCTCGGTGAGCCCCAGATCTTCACGCCGCCCCAGAACGGGAATTTCACCGCGATCCCGGAGAAGGCGCCGCTGGAGCGCGTCACGATCGAGATCGACGACAACTGCCACGGAATCTTGAGGACAGTCACGCAGGAGGACAGCTCCTGGCACATCTACGTCCCTGACGAGGACGGCTGCCTCCTCTTCGGTCCACACCTCATGCGTCCGGTCGCCGCGACGGACTTCGGCGTCTATCGCGTCGCTGCGCAGCGCGTCGCCGACCTGGCCACTCCACCCTATGTCGACAACGACTTTGTGACCCAAAAGTCCTACTGGACCCTGCACGCGGACGCGTGGCCCTACGAGGACCACGACTGGGGCGAACGCTACATCGATCGAGATGACCCAAACGATCCCAACGACACCTACGACCTGTACTACCCATGGTTCGCTAGCATGCAGGTCGCAGTCCGCGTCCAGGAGTTCGCCAAACCATTCCTCGTAGGAGACGCGAACACCGGCGTCTTCCCGTGGGTGTACCTGCGCGTCATCCCCGGCCAGGCTTGCGGCACCACATCGTGCTATGTGGGGGCGAGCCAAGCCGTCTACGTGAGCGACAGCGCCAGCAACCACGACTCGCAGGACGAGCACGCGCTGGCCCACGAGATGTTCCACTGGTTTCACCACATGTTCCTGGCGGCCTTTCACGGGAACGGAAATTGCGACACAGTGCCGTGGTCAGGCGCCTTCGGAGAGGGCTTCGCCAACGTGATGGCGCCGTTCGTCACCGGCCAGCCATGGATCTTCACCGGCTACGACAACAGCATCGAGACGGAAGATCCGGACTTTCAGGGCAAGGTCGAGTTCGCGACCGGTCTCAACGAGAACGTCGCTGGTCTGCCGTATGACCTCTACAATACCAGGAGCGACTGCGGGAGCGGCGGCTGGACATGGCGCATCTTCTGGGACTTCCTCGACGGCGCTGAAGCCGAGCCTTGGGGCGAGTTCGCCGACTTTCTCGACGCCGACGATACCTTGCCCGTCAACCCGACGATCACCGATTACGGCACTAACTTCGACACCTTCGGCGGCCTCTTCAAGTTCCAGGACGTCCTCGTGCGCTACCTCGGCGGGAACTACATGCCCACGAACCCTTTGCGCCCTGACCTCATCGACCGCGGCCAGGATGGGGTCGACATGACGGAATTCCTCGATGGCGTCATCTGTCGAGGTCATGAAAACTGGAATGACATTAGCGACATTGTGCTGGAGATGATGAATTTCGGCGAATACGACCCAGCCAGCGCTCCCGCCATTTGCCAATAGGGCATCAACCAGAACGAGCGCAGCGAAACCCGGTCTCCAGAGTTTCACCGAGGTCGTCAATTTCACCGCCTTTGTGCCTGGACACTCGTAGTGAATAGCCAATCGGGCTAAGGGAGAAGGCTCCCCAGCCCGCGCTTCGGCGTGCGACATAACCTTCCAGCGGCTCGCGGAAGGGGTTCTCGGCTGGAAGACCTTCATAGCCGCTGGATTGATAACCATCTCCAGCCCACTCCGCCACGCTACCGACCATTTCGCATACACCATACACGGACGCCCCCCACTCACAGAACATCCCTACGGGCGTCAACGTGCGGTACTCCTCGCGGTAGTGGCAATCCGGCCCGGGCTTCATCCCTTCGATGTCCCAGGGCTTGAAGTTCGCGTGACTGCACGTCGGCTCCGTCATTCCCCACGGATACTTGCGGCCGTCCGTCCCGCGCGCCGCCTTTTCCCACTCTGCCTCGGTCGGCAGCCGCTTACCGGCCCACTCGCAATACGTCTTCGCCTGCAGCCACGTCACCGAAGCGGCGGGCATCTCCTCGAGCCCGGGGATGAACACGCCGTCGCCTTCCTTGTGCCATTCTTCGTCCCACCTCGGCGGCGCCGCGCAAGCACCTGCCTCCAGGCACTTCCGATACGCCGCTTTCGACACCTCGGTTCGATCGATCCAGAACTCTCCGACTGTCACTTGCCTATAGGGCAGCTCTGACTTATCGCACGGCCCGGTGATTTCGTCCGTGTCGACTCCTTCACGGCAGCCCATCCAGAACGGGCCGGCCGGCACTCGCATCATGCCGTCCTTCTCTTCGACGCAAGTCCCCGTGTTCGGGTTGCACGTCCCCTCCATGCACGACTCCTCGGGCCCGCACGCGCAGCCGAGCGCCCCGCACTCGCACGTCGCCTCGGGTCCGCAGACGGGCGGCTCCGGGACGTGCTGCCCGCCCGTGCTCGTGCTCGTGCTGCCGCCGCCGGCCTCACTCGTGCTCGACGAGACGCCGCTCGAACCTGACGTGGTCGACTCGCTCCCGGACGGCCCTGCACACTGGCAGGCCAACAGCCCCATCGAGGCCGAAATGCACCATGACAACGGGCTCGAAAGGGAGGCGACATGCCGCATCGACCTCAGGAGAATTCGTGGCGACGGGCGATGTCAAGGGCACGAGCCACATCGAGCATGCCCGGGCGCTTCGCCTTGAGCCCGCACATGCCGTCACTCATGCGTATGTAGCGCCCAAACCGGATATGGGCGCTTTCGCTCTTCTTGGGCTTCGTTGGGCTCGGCGTCACTGCCATGGCACACTTCGACACGGTCGGCGGCCTCTTAAAGTTCCAGAACGTCTTTTCCGCTGCCTCGGCGGCGATTCCATACCCAACAACCCCCGGCATGAGCCTGCTGTTCGCCCGGAGCGGCGGTGTCCGTGGCGTGAGAGCTCGCTCGCCCCCCCACCCCCGGCCGGCCCAGCGCAGCGTTTCCTGGGGCAACGAAGTGACGAGCGCTGCGAGCTGCTGTTCCCGCAACCGCGCGCTGGCGACCCTTGTGTAGCCCCCGAGACCGGACGGCCCGGAGACGCCGAGCGACGTCGACGCATACTGCGAGATTGCGGGCCGTCTGCTGATTCGTCGCCTCGAGGATGCCCGAAAGGGCATCTTCATGCGCTCTCGTTGAATTCCCAATGGACCTGTCTTTCGAGACTTGTCATCTCTTGACCCGACTCTTGCGCCGCAGAATCCGTGGGCTGAGGGCACTCATGGGCTCGTCGTCTGCCTGCTCGGTCAGGCCCCGAGACCGACCGCCGTGGGCGCCGCGCCGGCGGCTCGCTCGCCGCCTTGTTCGTGAGCTCGGCCGTGTTCGACTTGTGGCTCTCGTGGTTGCCGCGGCGGCGCCGCCGGCCATGGTTTCCGGCCATGTATGACGCCTCGCGTGCCATCGATCTCAGCACGCTGCTCGAGCACGCCGACCAGCTCATGCGGCGGATCGTCACCGGCCGCGGGCACCTGCGGCGGTGCGGCGGGGACGGCGTCGGCGCCATGTGGCCTGTCCTCGAGGACACCCAGGGTCGGCGCCTGCGCGTCACCCCGTGGTTGCCGATGGACGATTTCTCCCCGCGCCTCGCCGGGCCCGGCGGCCGGCACCCGCGCGGCCTGCGGGACTTCTTCGGCCACGACGTCCTCCTCACCGGCGTGCTCGAGCGCGACGGCGACGGCGAGCTCGTGTTCGTCGCCAAGCGAGCCCAGGTCGTCCGCGAGCTGCACCTGCGGCGCCTCGACGCCGCGCAGCTGGCCGCGGTCGCCGGCGTCGGTGGCGAGGGCACCGTGGGCTACGGCGCGCTCGCGGGGGAGCTCATCATCGACGGCGGCGATCAGCTGCGGCTCGTCACCGCCGATCGCGGCGGGCCGTGCGAGGTCAGCTTCACCCTCGACGTCATGCGCCGCGACGACCTCGTGCTGGGGCGACCGATCCACGTCCATGGGCTGATCCGCAAGGCCACCCCATGGCTCGGGGCGATCCGCCGCGCCGCGCTCGCCGTCGACGCCCCGACCTCCTGACATGCGCGCGATGGTCCTCGAGCGCGTCGGCGACCCGCTGCGGCTCGTCGAGCGACCGGTCCCCGAGCCGGGCCGGCATCAGGTCGTGATCCGGGTCGTCGCCTGCGGCGTGTGTCGCACCGACCTGCACGTCACAGACGGCGAGTTGCCCGATCCGAAGCTCCCCCTCGTGTGCGGCCACGAGATCGTCGGTCGGATCGTCGCCCGCGGCGCGGACGCGACCGCCCTGCCTTTCGGGACCCATGTCGGCGTGCCCTGGCTCGGCGGCGCCTGCGGACGCTGCAACGCCTGTCTCCGGGGACAGGAGAACCTGTGCCCCGACGCGCGCTTCACCGGCTACACCCTCGACGGCGGTTATGCCGAGTTTGCCGTCGCCGACGCGCGCTTCTGCTTCGAGCTGCCGCCGCGCTACCGCGGCGTCGAGGCGGCGCCGCTCCTGTGCGCCGGCCTCATCGGGTATCGCAGCTACCGCCTCGCCGGCAACCCCGCGGCGCTCGGCCTCTACGGCTTCGGCGCCGCCGCGCACATCCTCTGTCAGCTCGCCGCGCACGAGGGTCGGCGCGTCCACGCCTTCACGCGACCCGGGGACGTCGCGGCCCAGAGCTTCGCGCGCAGCCTCGGCGCCGTGTGGGCCGGCGGCTCGGACGAGGCCCCGCCCGAGCCGCTCGACGCCGCGATCCTGTTCGCCCCCGTCGGCGCGCTGATCCCCCTCGCCCTGCAGGCGGTGCGTCCCGGCGGCGTGGTCGTCTGCGGCGGCATTCACATGAGCGACATCCCCGGCTTCCCGTACCGCCTGCTGTGGGGCGAGCGCGTGGTGCGTTCGGTCGCCAACCTCACCCGCGCCGACGGCCACGCCTTCTTCGCCGCCGCGGCCCGCACCCCGCTCGTGGTGGCGACGCACACCTATCCCTTGGAACAGGCCAACCAGGCGCTCGCGGACCTGCGCGCCGGCGCCTTCACGGGCGCCGCGGTCCTCGTGCCGTGAATGCTGCGGCGCGAGCACCCGACCTCCACGAGCGGGGGCCATACGGTCACGCTTCGATCGTCTCGCCCTCGTGACCTCGAGCATGACGACGGCGATATGTCAGCCTCCGCCCGCTCGACCATCGCCGCGACTCGTCGCACCGGGCGACGCATTGCTGGCCCGTCCGGGACAGGTGTTCGGCCGGATGACGTCGCAGAAAGGGAGATGCCTCCTGGCATCCGCGGCTCGCCCTCCCGGCGCGGCGCCGCCCGGCTTCGCCATCGGCACGCGTCCCCTGCCCTGGCGTCGGCGGCCTCGGGCAAGGCTCGCGCCATTTCGTGCCGCCGAACCGCTGCTAGTCTGATCGTGATGCCGTCGCGCCTGTCTCCCGGCTTCGCGCTCGCCTTGCTCGGTCTGCTCGCGTGCGGCGCCGGCCCGACCGAGCAGGCCGGTGAGAACGTCGCGACGCACGCCGGCTCGACCTCGACCGATGGGGTGCTCCCGACCTCGACCGGCGCCGACGCGCCGACCGGTGACGACTCGAGCCCCTTCATCGCCCGCCCCGACGCCGCCGCGATCGAGGAGTGCGACCTCTTTTTACAGGACTGTCCCGAGGGACAGAAGTGTACCGCCCTGAACGGCAGCGGCACCCTCGACACCTTCCGCTGCGTCCCCGTCGCCCGCGATCCCGACCTCCCCGGCGAGCCGTGCTCGACCGGCGACCAGCCGTTCGACGGCCTCGACTCGTGCGCGGCCGGCTCTCTCTGTGACGAGCAGGTCAGCGATCCGGCCGACCGCGTCTGCGTCTCCTTCTGCACCGGCAGCCCCGACGCCCCGAGCTGTCCTTCGCAGGGCCTGCCCGCGTGCAGCACCGCGCACTGGTGCTCGATCTTCGCCTCGGGCCTGTCGGTCTGCCTGCCCGGCTGTGATCCGATCCGCGATCCCTGCCCGGACTCGCAGGTCTGCGCTCCGCTCGCGCTCGGCCGCGGCATCCTCTTCGAGTGCCTGCCCGACGCGTCCGGGGCCGCCGGCGCGTTCGGCGACGGCTGCAACGACGGCAGCGAGTGCGACCCGGGCCTGTTCTGCGCCGACCCGGGCGCCGCGCTCGAGTGCGATCCGAACGCCGCCGGCTGCTGCGTCCCGTGGTGCGACCTCACCCAGCCCTCGGCCTGCCCGGGCGCGGGGCAAGCCTGCCAGCCGTTCTACGGCCCCGACGAGGCCCCGCAGTGCCTGCACCTCGGCGTCTGCCGCCTCCTCCGCTGAGATCTCGGCGACAGACATGTCCCTTGCGCCATCTAATCAATGCAAACCATCGCATTCGCGGCCCGTGGCGGGAATTCATCGCAATTTCATCCCCGCTGCGCTCCTGCCGACAATGACCCTTCGGACATGCCCGAACGAGCAGCTGCGAGCAGCAGCCGCTTCTCGGCCGCGGCCACGGTGGCGCGGGTCTGGTGGACCGCGTCGACGTTGACGGAGATCGACGTGATCCCGAGGCGCACCAGCGTCTCCGCGAATTCGGGCCGGTTCGACGGCGCCTGGCCGCACAGCGACGACGTGAGCCCGTGGGCGTGGGCGGCGGCGATGATGCGGGCGATCGCGTCGACCACCGCCGGGTCGGACTCGTCGAACAGCTCGGCGCACAGCTCCGAGTCGCGGTCGACCCCGAGCATCAATTGCGTGAGGTCGTTCGAGCCGATCGAGACCCCGTGGATGCCGAGGCGCGCGTACTCGGGGATCCAAAACGCCACCGACGGCACCTCGGCCATCACCCAGCGGAGCAGCCCGCGGTCGCCGCCGAGCGGGCTCTTGTCGAGGCGCTCGAGGCAGCGCTCGAGCTCCCAGCGGGTGCGCACGAACGGGATCATCACGTGCAGGTTTTGCGACTCCTCGCGGACCTTCGCCACCGCCTCGAGCTCGAGGTCGAACAGCGCCGGATCCTTGATGTAGCGGAAGCAGCCGCGGTACCCGATCATCGGGTTGTCCTCGCGGGGCTCGTGGCGCTCGCCGCCGCTGAGCCCGCGGAACTCGTTGCTGCGGAAGTCGTAGGTCCGGTAGATCACCGGCCGCGGCGCGAACGCCAGCGCGATCTGCCGCAGCCGCGCCGTCATCGCCGCCACGAACTCGCGGCCGCCCCCGCGGGCCACCAGGTCGCGCGGGTGCTGCCCCGCCAGCGCGTCGAGGATCATGAACTCCGCCCGCAGGAGCCCCACCCCGTCGACCGGCAGGGCCGCCGCCTCGGCCGCGCGCTCGGCCAGCGCCAGGTTGACGTACAGCCGGGTCGCCAGCGCCTCGCGGCTCGTCGGCGGCTCGCCGGCGCTCGGCGCGACCACCTCGACGCGCTCCGGCTTGGCGCCGGCGAGCACCTGCCCGCGCTTGCCGTCGACCGTCACCAGCTCGCCGTCGCGCAGCACGCGGGTCGCCTCGCGCGCGCCGACGACCGCGGGGATCTTCAGCTCACGGCTGACGATCGCCGCGTGACACGTCATCCCGCCGGAGTCGGTCACCACCGCCGCGGCGCGGCGCATCGTCGGCACCCAGTCGGGCGACGTCATCGTCGCCACCAGGACCTCGCCCGCCTCGAGGCGGCCGCCCTCGTCGGGCGAGCGCAGCACCCGGACCTTGCCGCTGGCCGTCCCGGGCGACGCGCCGAGCCCGTGCAGCAGCGCGCGCCCGCGGGCCGCCTCGGCCGGCTCGCGCGGGCTCGCCGGCAGCGTCGTGATCGGCCGCGTCTGCACGAGGAAGAACCGCCCGCCGGCCTCGGCCCACTCGACGTCCTGCGGCGCCCCGTAGTGGGCCTCGACCTGCGCGCCGAGGCGCGCGAGCTGCAGCAGCTCCTCGTCGGCCAGGACCCGGCGGTGGGCCTCGTCTGTCCCGAGAGACACCTTGCTCTCGTGCCCGCGGGCGTCGCGGACGATCTTGAATTGCTTCGCCCCGACGCGCGCCGAGCGGACCGTCGGCCCCGCTTTCGCGAGCACGTAGGTGTCGACCTCGACCTGGCCGCCGACCACCACCTCGCCGAGCCCGAACGCCGCCTCGATGACGATCATCTCGCGGTCGCCGCTGGCCGGGTCGGCGGTGAACATCACCCCCGAGCGGGCCGCGTCGACCATCGCCTGCACCACCACCGCGATCGTCGGCTCCTCGCCGATGCCCTCGGCCTTGCGGTACGCCAGCGCCCGCTGCCCGTACGCCGAGGCCCAGCAGGCGACGATCCGCTCGCACAGCGCGGCCGTGCCGACGACGTTGGTGTACGTCTCGTGCATCCCCGCGAACGAGGTCGCGCCGGCGTCCTCGCTGGTCGCCGACGAGCGCACCGCCACCGCGACGTCCGCCCCGAGCTCCGCGTAGGCCGCGGCGACCGCCGCCCGCACGTCCGCCGGCACGCCCGCCCGCTGGACCAGCGCCCGCATCCGCGCCGACGCCTCCGCCAGCCCCTGCGGCGAGTCGGCGTCTGCCCGTTGAAACATGTCGTAAAGTTCATTCCGGACCCCGGCCGCGTCGACCGCGGCGAGGAAGGCCGCCGTGGTGACGACGAAACCGCCGGGCACGGGCAGGCCGGCGCGGGTCATCTCGCCGAGGTTGGCGCCCTTGCCGCCGACGCTCGGGACGTCGGCGGCCGACAGCTCGGAGAGCCATGCGATGTACGTCGCCATGGCCCAACTATGGCGAAGGTCGCGGGGGCGGCTACTGCGAGGACTTGGGCCACTCGGTGTGGACGAACACCCCCGGGGCGTCGACGCGTTCGTACGTGTGACTGCCGAAGTAGTCGCGCTGGGCCTGGATGAGCGACGCGCTGCCGCGGGCCTGGGTGAGTGTGTCGAACCACGCCAGCGAGGCGGACAGCCCGGGGACCGGGTGGCCGGCCGCAGCCGCCGCCGCCACCACCCGGCGCCAGCCGGGCAGGCGGCGCGCGACGTCGGCGGCGAAGTCGGGCGCGAGCACCAGCAGCTCGGGCCCATCAGGCCCGGAGGGCCGTGGAGCCTGCGCGAAGGCGGCCCGGATCCGCTCGAGGAAGACCGCGCGGATGATGCAGCCGCCGGTCCAGATCCGGGCGATCTCCGCCAGGTTGGCGCCGTAATCGCGGGCCTCGCTGGCGGCCTGCAGCAGCGCGAAGCCCTGCGTGTAGCTGGCGATCTTGCTGGCGTACAGCGCGTCGCGCAGGTCGTCCGGCGACACGCCCTGGATCACCCCGCGAGCCGGCCGCAGCGCCGCCTCGGCGCGCGTGCGCAGCTCCTTGGCGGCCGACAGCAGGCGCGCGTCGACGGCCGCGGCGATCGTCGGGATCGGCACCCCGTGCTCGGCCGCCGCCACCACCGTCCACTTGCCCGTGCCCTTCTGCCCGGCGCGGTCGAGGATCGCGTCGACGAGCAGCGCCCCCGGGTTCTGCGGGTCGGGCGCGCGCAGGATGTCGGCCGTGATCTCGATCAAGTAGCTCTCGAGCTCGCCGCGGTTCCACTCGGCGAACGTGTCGGCGACCTGTCCCCAGGGCCAGCCCATGCCCTCGCGCATCAGCGCGGTGACCTCGGCGATCAGCTGCATGTCGCCGTACTCGATGCCGTTGTGCACCATCTTCACGAAGTGCCCGGCCGAGCCGCGCCCGCAGTAGGTCACGCACACCCCCGACGGGCTGCGGGCCGCGATCGCCTCGAGCGGCGGGCGCAGGCGCTCCCACGCGTAGCGGTCGCCGCCCGGCATGATCGAGGGCCCGAGCAGCGCGCCCTCCGAGCCGCCCGACACGCCCATGCCGACGAACCGCCACGGCCGCGACTCGGCGCGCGCGACCCGGCGGTCGGTGTCGGTGTAGAGGCTGTTGCCGCCGTCGACGACGATGTCGCCGTCCTCGAGCAGCGGGTCGAGTTGGTCGAGCACCGAGTCGACCGCCGGCCCGGCGTTGACCATCAGCACGAGCCGCCGCGGCCGCTCGAGCATCTTCACCAGCGCTTCGAGAGAATCGGCGATCCGCAGGCGCGCCTCCGGATGCGCCGCCGCCAGCGCGTGCGCGTGCTCGACGGTGCGTTGATAGCCCGCCACGCGCAGCCCGCGGCTGGCGAAGTTGCGGGCGAGGTTGCCGCCCATGACGCCGAGGCCGACCACGGCCAGTTCGCACAGCCCTGTCTCATTCATCGCTCTCACCCTCCGAATCGATGTCGGTCGCAATCACGAGGTACGCGAGCGCCGTCGTCGGCAGCCCCTCCTCGCGCTTTATCACTCGCCGCAGCGCGGCCCGCTTGCCCGCGCCCGCGGCCATCATCACCGCCAGCGGCGTCGCCCGCAGCACCGGCAGCGTCAGGCTCATCCGGCGCGGCGGCGGCTTCGGGCTGTCGGCCACGAACACCGCCGCCCCGCCCGCCTGCAGCGCCGCGTGCCCGGGGAACAGCGACGCCACGTGCCCGTCCTCGCCGAGCCCGAGCAGCGCCACGTCGAGCCCGCCCGCGAACGCGCGCAGGAACTCGCGCCCGTACCGGGCGACCGCGACGGCCGGGTCGGCGTCGTCGTCGGTCCACAGCGGCAGCGCCGCGCCCGGCGGCGGCAGCCCCAGCCGTAAGAACGACCCGCGGTTGCTGCCCTCCTCGCTCGCCGGCACGCAGCGCTCGTCGACCCACGTGAGCTGCACTCTCGACCATGTCCCTTGCGGCAGGTCCTTGAGGACATGCGGGAGCACCGCCAGCGCCGAGCCGCCGGGGATCGCCAGCCGACACGCGCCGCGCTGGGCGTCGACGCGGGCGATCGCCCGGGCCAGCCGCTCCGCCGCCGCCTCGGTCGGCCGCGGCGTGCGCACGATCTCGAGCGTCGGCGTCATCCCTCCGACCACCCGCCCTCGCAGCCGGTGAACAGCTCGTCGGCCTGCTCCGGACCCCACGAGCCGGCCGGGTACTCGGCCGGCGGCGGCGCGTCCGGCCGGTCCCAGGCGCCCCGGAACGCGTCGGCGAACCGCCAGCTCGCCTCGATCTCGTCGGCGTGGAGGAACAGCGTCTGGTCGCCGCTGAGCGCGTCGAGCAGCAGCCGCTCGTAGGCCGGCGCGGTGCGGTCGCCGAAGCGCTCGCGGTAGTCGAAGTCGAGCTCGGCCGGGGCCATCACCATGGCCGCGCCCGGGCGCTTGACCCCGAAGGACAGGCGGATCGCCTCGCGCGGCTGGATCGAGATGGTCAACGCGTTGGGGCGGATCTGGCACAGGTCGCCCTGGCGCAGGCGCTCGCGGAACTCGTCGTCGCTGATGCCCTCGGGGCGGTTGAACAGCTGCACCGGCGGCACGCGGAACTGGATCCGCACCTCCGTGAACTTCTTGGGCATGCGCTTGCCGTGGCGCAGCAGGATCGGCACCCCGCCCCAGCGCCACGAGTCGCACTCGGCGCGGATCGCCACGTACGTCTCGGTGCGCGAGCCGGACGGCACGCCCTCCTCCTGCAGGTAGCCCGGCACCTTCTTGTCGCCGATCCGGCCGGCCGTGTACTGCCCGCGGACCGAGTAGCGCCGCGCGTGCTCCGGCCCGGGCACGTGCAGGCTGCGCAGGAACTGGACCTTCTGCCCGCGGATCGCCGCCGCGTCGAGCGAGCTCGGCGGCTCCATCATCGCCAGCGCCAGCACCTGCAACATGTGGTTTTGGACCATGTCGCGCAGCGCACCGGTCGAGTCGTAGTAGGCCGCCCGCCCGCGCTCCATCCCCAGGTCCTCGGCGACCGTGAGCTGCACGTGCTCGACGTGGTGCCGGTTCCACAACGGCTCGAAGATCGCGTTGTGGAAGCGGAACCCGAGCAGGTTCTGCACCGTCTCTTTCCCGAGGTAGTGGTCGATGCGGTAGATCTGGTCCTCGCGCAGCGACTCGTGCAGCTGGCGGTTGAGCGCCGCCGCCGACGCCAGGTCGTGCCCGAACGGCTTCTCCACCACCACCCGCCGCCACGCGCGAGCGTCGTCGGCGCGCACGTGCAGGAGCCCGCCGACCGACAGCAGCGCGACCGTGGGCGCGAACAATTCTGGCTTCAAGGACAGGTAGAACAGGCGCCCCGCCTCGCGCCCCCCGGGCAGCTCGTCGAGCCGTTGCGACAGGCGGGCCAGGTCTTCCGGCGCGCCGACGTCGCCCGGCAGGTAGTGGACCCGCGGCGCGAGGGCGTCGAAGTCGGCCCGCTGCTCCGCGGGCATGGCCTCGCGGATCTGCTGGCGATAGGTCTCGTCGTCGAGCGGGCGGCGAGCGACCCCGAGCACGTGAAAGCCGCCGTTCGGGCGGCCGCGGGCGGCGAGGCTGGTGAGGGCGGGCATCAGCTTGCGCAGCGTGAGGTCGCCGCTCGCGCCGAAGATCACGACGTGCGCCGGAGGAGAGGAGGGCATGAGGCGCGGCAATGGTAGCCCGCATCGCCGCGCGCGGCAGCCCCCCACGCCGGGCGAGCGAACGCGGGTCCGCGTGGTACATTGCGCGCGGCCATGGATCCCGAGCGCCAGCGCCACGCCGAGCAACGCCGACGCGAACGCCGCTGGGACCTGTTCGGGCCCTACCTCGCAGAACGCGCGTGGGCCACCGTGCGCGAGGACTACAGCGAGAACGGCGACGTCTGGCGCTACTTCCCGCACGACCACGCGCGCTCGCGGGCCTACCGGTGGAACGAGGACGGCCTCCTCGGCATCAGCGACGACCACCAGCGGCTGTGCTTCGCCCTGGCCCTGTGGAACGAGCGCGACCCGATCTTGAAGGAGCGGCTGTTCGGGGTCACCGGGCCGCAGGGGAACCACGGCGAGGACGTCAAGGAGGTCTACTTCTACCTCGACAACACGCCGACCCACAGCTACATGCGGGCGCTCTACAAGTACCCGCAGGCGGCCTACCCGTACGAGCGCCTGCTCGCCGAGAACGCCCGCCGCTCGCGCGACGAGCCCGAGTTCGAGTTGGTCGACGCCGGCGTGTTCGACGGCGGCCGTTACTTCGACGTGTTCGTCGAGTACGCCAAGGCCGGCCCGACCGACATCCTCATCCGGATCACCGCGCACAACCGCGGCCCCGACCCGGCCCCGCTGCACCTGCTGCCGACGCTGTGGTTCCGCAACACCTGGGCCTGGTCGGACGACCCGCGCGTCCCCTCGCTCACCCCGGTCGACCGCCCCGACGGCCTGCCCGCGCTCGTCGCCGGCCACCGCGAGCTCGGCGAACTCTGGTTCGTCGGCGACGCCCCCGGCGAGCTCCTGTTCACCAACAACGAGACCAACTCCGAGCGCCTGTGGGGCGCGAAGAGCCGCAGCCCGCACGTCAAGGACGCCTTCCACCGCCACGTCGTCGACCGCGAGCCCGGCGTCCTCGCCCCCGACGGCACCAAGTCGGCCGTCCACTGGCGCGCCGTCGTCGCTCCCGGCAAAAGCTGGACGGTGCGCCTGCGCCTGTCCCAAAAGACAGCCTCACCGCAGTGCCCGGCCGAGCCGGTGGCGGGCCCCGGATTCGCCCCGTTCGCCGACTTCGACGCCGTGATGCAGGCCCGCCGGGCCGAGGCCGACACCTTCTACGACGGCGTCCGCGCGCACATGTCGGACGACGAGCGGCAGGTGTTCCGCCAGGCGATCGCCGGCCTGTTGTGGTCGAAGCAGTTCTACCACTACATCGTCCGCGACTGGCTCACCGGCGACCCGGCCCAGCCGCCGCCGCCGCGCGAGCGGGCCCGCGGGCGCAACACCGACTGGCGGCACCTCTACAACCACCACGTCATGTCGATGCCCGACACCTGGGAGTACCCGTGGTACGCGGCGTGGGACCTGGCGTTCCACTGCATCCCGCTGGCGCTGGTCGACCCCGAGTTCGCCAAGGCGCAGCTCGACCTGCTGACGCGCGAGTGGTTTTTGCACCCGAACGGGGCGATGCCGGCGTACGAGTGGAACTTCAGCGACGTGAACCCGCCCGTGTTCGCGTGGGCGACCTGGCGGGTCTACAAGATCGAGCAGCGCCACGAGGGCAAGGGCGACCGGGCCTTCCTCGAGGCGATGTTCCACAAGCTGCTGCTGCACTTCACCTGGTGGGTGAACCGCAAGGACTCGGCCGGCAAGAACATCTTCCAGGGCGGCTTCCTCGGGCTCGACAACATCGGCGTGTTCGACCGCAGCGCCGGCCTCCCGCGCGGCGGCGTGCTCGAGCAGAGCGACGCCACCGCGTGGATGGGCATGTTCTCGCTCAACATGATGACGATCGCGCTCGAGCTCGCCCTCGACAACCCGGTCTACGAGAAGATCGCCAGCAAGTTCTTCGAGCACTTCCTGTCGATCGCCGACGCCATGAACAACCTCGGCGGCGAGGGCATCGGCCTGTGGGACGACCAGGACGAGTTTTTCTACGATGTCCTGCACCTGCCCGACGGCCGCGCCCTGCGCCTGCGGGCGCGCTCGCTGGTCGGCCTGATCCCGCTGCTCGCCGTCGAGACCGTCGAGCCGCTGCTGCTCGAGCAGATGCCCGGCTTCCGCCACCGCCTCGAGTGGTTCTTGGCCCACCGCCCCGACCTCGCGCGCCTGGTCTCGCGCTGGTACGAGCCGGGCGCCGGCGAGCGCCGCCTGCTCGCGCTGGTCCGCGGCAGCCGCATGAAGCGCCTGCTCCGGCGCATGCTCGACCCCAACGAGTTCCTGTCCGACTACGGCGTGCGCTCGCTGAGCAAGATCCACGCGACCCAGCCGTACCGCCTGCACATCGACGGCAGCACCCTCTCGATCGGCTACGAGCCCGGCGAGTCGCGCACCGGCCTGTTCGGCGGCAACAGCAACTGGCGCGGCCCTGTGTGGTTCCCGATCAACTACCTCATCATCGAGGCGCTGCAGAAGTTCCACCACTACTACTCCGACGACTTCCGCGTCGAGTGTCCGACCGGCTCCGGCCAGTACATGTCGATCCGCGAGATCGCCGACGAGCTGTCGCGCCGCCTCACCCGCCTGTTCCTGCCCGACAGCGGCGGCCGTCGCCCCTACGCCGGCGACGACCCGCGCCAGCACGACCCGCACTGGCGCGATCATCTGCTGTTCCACGAGTATTTTCATGGCGACACCGGCCAGGGCCTCGGCGCCAGCCACCAGACCGGCTGGACCGCCCTGGTCGCCAAGCTGCTCCTGCAGCAGTGCCCGCGCGTCGACGACGATCACTAGCGAATGCTCGCGAGCCGGACGAAGCCCACCTCGTCCGGCTCGCGCGGGTCGACGTGCGGACGCTACGGCGACCAGTGGATCCGGGCCCAGCCGTGCGACTTCTTGTTCCCGTGGAAGTCCTCCGCCGTCACGTGCCACAGATAGGCCACGTGGCTCAGCGTCCACCCGGAATCACACGTCGCATAGTCACTGAGTCGGACCATCGGACCGGTCCACACGCCGTTCGAGACGGTCGCGCCGACGGTCCCCGACTGCGTCTCCACCATCGGCACGAGCAGCCCCGTCTGCAGCTGCCCGATGTCGCCCTGAATACAGGTGCGGGAGAACTCTTGCTGGATCGTGACCTTCTTGGTGCCACCGTCGTCGGTGCCCGCGCCGATGAGCATGTAGTAGTCGTTCGGGTCAGGGACCGCGAACGACAGCGCCGCGCCGCCGTCGCTGCTGCTGACCGCCTCGTACACGTCCTGGCGCCACACCGCCGCCCACGCCACCGGTGGCGTGCTGTCGCTGGCCGGCACCGTCACGTCGTAGAAGTAGTCACACCCGACCAGCGCCAGCCCCAGCCCCAGCAGGCCGGCCGCGCGGCGCCATCGCTCATTCAAGCTTCGATCTCTGCGCATAACGTCCTCGTCGAGCCCTTCGGCTCGTGACAAAGTGAAGTCCGGCGCCCGGGAGCGCCGGGGCAGGCGAAGGCCTCCCTCTTCATCAGTGTCACGACCCCGGCTTTCGATCGCGGACGGTCGCCGGTCGCCGACGTTGCCTTGAAGCGCGAGCCCGCGCGACGAAACGACGGGCCCGAAGCCGCCGGCGCCCGCGGTCGCGGGCGTGCCTCTTGAACACGACTCAGCCCGGCAGCGCCTCGGGCTCGTCGCCCTCGACGTCGAGCTCGAGGTTCTCGTAAAAGTCGTCGGACACGATGAACAGCGGCCAGTCGGGCTCGATCTCGACGAAGCCGCGGCGCTCCTGGAACATCGCCACGTCGTCGAATTCGCCCTGGTACCAGCCCCACAAGAAGCGGACGCGCAGCGGGTCGATGTTGCGGGCGCGCAGCTCGTCGACGATGTCGGCGATCTCCTGCTCGTCGAACTCGTCGATGTAGCTCTCGGCCTCGTCGATCAGCTTGCCGAGGTAGGAGATCCCGCGCTTCGTCAGCTTGTAGAGCTGGGCCTTGCGATCGATCTCGATGTAGCCGTCCATCACCAGCTTCTCGAGCACCTCCTCGAGCGGCGCGTGCTGCGGCTCGAGCAGCACGGGCAGGCGGATCCCGCCCTCCCCGGGCTTGAGGTCGAGCTTCTTGAGGACGTACATCCCGGCGTAGCCGAGCTTCTTGGCGTGCGAGACGGTCATGGTGCTCCTTGTCAGCAGGTGTACCAGCGTGCGGCCTCGAGCTGGACGAACGCGTCGCCGGTCAGCGACCAGTCGGTCGCGTGCGGCCGGCGGCGCAGCCAGGCGACCACGTCGCCTGTCCCGTAGTACAGGCGCCGCCCGACCAGCGCCGGGGGCTTGGAGATCCGCGCGCGCCGCGGGTTGCACAGCGCGAGCACGATCGCCCGCGCGTCGCCGGCGATCGCCGGCACGCGCGTGGCGAGGAACTCCGACAGCAGCGCGATCGCGGAGTTTTCTTCGGAGAGCGCGAACTCGAGGTTGATGTCGCTCGGCACGCCGCCGCGGCGGGGCACCGCGAGCTCGTCCTCGTCGGGGCTGTGGAGCGCGAGCACCAGCGGCGACTCGACCCACAGCGCCTGGTCCTCGCCGACCAGCTCGACCCCCGGCAGCACGCACCAGCCGTAGCGCGTGTGTTCGTGGTCGACCGGGACGTCGCCGTCCCGGTCGAGCCCGAACAGCGCCAGCGGCGGCGTCTGCTCGAACGGCAGGTCGCGCAGCGAGGCCATGTCAGGCGCGCAACAGCACGCGCGTGCGCTTCGTCTTCACGCCGAAGCCGCCGCCGCGTCGGCCGCCGCCGCCGCTCGAGCGACCCGAGCCGCCGGAGCCCCACGCGCCGCCGCGGCTGCCATACGAGCGGCCGGAGCTCGCGCCCGACTTCGGCGGGAACTTGCTCGGGTTGGCCGCGCGGTAGCTGTCGCGGTGAGCGGCGAGCGCCCCGGCGCGAGCCGGGCTGGTGCTGTAGGGCACCATGTACATCGGGCGGTAGCCCGGCATGAACATGTTGCTGAGGAACGAGCCGAGCATCATGCCGGCCGCGATGTCCCACATCGGCGAGTGGTAGGACGCGTACGGGCCGGCGCCGGCGATCTGGTACTGCGCGGCGCCCTCGCCGACGATGTCGCGCTTGATCGTGAAGATCTTCTCGGACTCGCCGGCGCTGCCGTCGCCGTCCTTGTCGAAGAAGCCGGTGACGACCTGGGTCTTGTCGTCCTGGTCACGCACCGAGATGCTGACGACCTCGTCGCCCGTGTAGATCTCGTTGACGCGCTTCTCGAAGTCCTCCGGCCCCTCCGCCTCGCGGTAGGCCTGGTTGACCGCGTCCCAGTCGATCTCGACCCGCGTGTCCTCGGTGACGACCCAGCGCTCGTTCGAGCGCCCCGACTCGCAACCGGTGACTCCGCCCAGCGCGACCGCCGCCGACAGCGCGACAGCGAGAGGACGGACCGCAACCATTGACAGTGGACTCTTCATGGGTGTCTTTCGCAGCGCGGGCTTCCCGCGCCGCAGCGCAAAAACTAATGCCCGGGTCCACCCCCGTCAAGGATCGGGGCGGAAGCGCCGCGTGTGGGCGCCCCGGCTCGCGGTCGCGTCCGCCTCCTCACTCCTTCGCGTCGTCGCTCGCGCCCGCCGCGGAGCTCGCGGGGCCCGAGGCGCGCCCTGGGGCTTTCTTGGCGGGCTGCCCCGACGCGGCCTCGATCGCGGCGTCCTCGCTCGGCCGCTCCCCGTGCTCGCCGCGGAACTCCTCGGGCAGCTCCGAGCCGTCGACGCGCTCGAGCAGGATGAGGCCGAGCGTGTCTTCGATGACGCGAAACTTGCCGCGCTCGACGAGGCGCTTGTAGCGGCGCTCGTCCTCCTTGCTGAAGGAGTAGACGTCGGTGAACAGGACCACGTACTGCGCGTCGGCGATCATCGGCCAGTGGTACGCGTGGCGCCGGTTCGAGAAGTGCGGCCCGATCTCGTGGCTCACCGACAGCTTCGCCTCCGGGCCGACGCGCGCCACGATCTCCTGCACCTTCGCGTAGCGGTCCTTCATCGCCTGCGTCGGCCGCCGCTCGAAGCGGGTCCAGCCGGCCACGAACGAGGCGTTCTCGAAGATCACCCCGCGCTTCCACGACACCAGCAGCGAGCCGGTGAGCATGCCGAGCAGCAGGGTCCACGCCACGCGCGCGCGCGCCAGCCCGAGCGTGCGCAGGCGCTCGCTGTCGACCGCGCGCGCCAGGCCCTCGGGCAGCGCCGCGAACAGCATCGGGAACAGCAGCGCCGAGTATTGATAGTGGAGTGAGAACAGGTGCTTGCGGCTGGCCAGGCCGAGGAACAGAAGGCCGTGGAGCATCAGCACCACCTTGCGGCCGGCGGCGAACGGCAGCGCCAGCAGCGGCAGCAGCAGGTGGAAGAAGAACAGCAGCTTCTCCTCCTTGAACAGCACCAGCAGCGCGAACAGCGGGTTGACCAGCAGCGTGGTGAACAGCCCGCGCGCGCCCTCCTTCTCGTGCGGGATCATCTCCTCGTAGAAGTAGATGTACGAGTACGCCTTGTCGGCCGACATCAGCAGGCTCGAGTCGGCCATCACGAACGCCTTGACGAACGCGAGGTACATCAGGCTGACGGCGATCGTCACCAGGCCGGTGCGCGTGCGGCCGCTGAGGATCGCGTAGGCGCCGATGAAGCAGTTGAGGAGGCTCATGTCCTCGCGGGTCGCCAGCAGCAGCGCGAACACCAGCCAGTAGCGGCGCAGGTGGCCGGCGTCGAGCAGGTACACCGCCCACATCGCCAGCGGCACCATCAGCGCCACCGAGTGGAAGTCGAACATGTTGACCCCGTGCAGCGCGGGGTACAGGAAGTAGACGATCGTCAAGATCGTCGCCATCCACTCGTTCGTCAGCCGGCGCCGCGCCAGCAGCCACAGCGGCACCGCCCCGCTGGCGAGCCACAGCGTCTGGACCACCAGCAGCGTCTCGGCGTGCGGGTAGAGCAGGTACACCGGCGCCAGCAGCAGCAGGATCGGGTCGAAGTGCGCCGACATGTGATTGCCGCCGCGGATCAGCGAGCAATCGAGGAAGTGGCCGTGCGCCGTCTGCCACACCAGGTTGTCGTAGATCCCGAGGTCGTAGACCGTCGTCGCGATGTTGCGGTGGTCGAGCAGCGCGAACCACGACAGCAGCGCGCAGTAGCCGAGCAGCCCGGCCACGAACACCGCGCGCGCCAGCCGGCCGTCGCGGGCCGGCACGAACGGGTCCTCCGGCGGCGCGAACCGCCCCAGCCCCAGCAGGCGGTAGAAGAACACCATGGCCACCGCCGTGACCGCTGCGGTCAAGAACGAGGTGAAGATCGGGTGCTTGACCTCGATGCGGGCCGCGCTGAGGCCGATCAGCAGCGGCCCCGCGAGGAGCACGAAGGCCCAGCGGTTGGTCGCCGCGAACGAGGCGCCGAGGCTGAGCTCCGGCTCCGTCCGCCGGCGCCGCCGCCACAGCGCCACGTAAGCGGCGGTCGTCGCGATGAACGAGACCGCGACCGCCGCCAGCACCTCGTACCGCTGGTCGATCGACAGGTCGTTCTTGACGACGTAGCGGAGCGCCGGGGCGCGGAGCAGGGGCCACAGCGCGAGCCCCGGCGAGATGGCGATCAGCAGGTACAGCGGACCCCAGCTCCACAGCTGCGCGACCGTCGCGTCGATGGCCCGCAGCAGGCGTCCCTTCGGCGGCTCGCTCTCCGGTGTCGTCGTCATAAGGCCTGTCTCGGGCGGCCCGACGCGGGCGAAAGACCGCGTTCTCGGGCCTTTTTTCGGAACGCGGGAGTGTAACAGCGGCCCCAGCAGCCCAGCAAGCCGCGCCCGTTTGCGGCACACTTCCCCCGTCGTGCTCTTGTTTCTCGTCCGTCACGCCATCGCCGCCGAGGCGACGCCCGACCGCCCCGACGCCTCCCGCCCGCTCACGCCCGCGGGCGAGCGCAAGTTCGCCGCCGCGGTGAAGGGCGCGCGGCGGCTCGGCTGGCGCTTCGACCGCCTGTATCACAGCCCGCTCCTGCGCGCGGTCCAGACCGCGGAGCTGCTGCAGCCGCTCTTGCGGGGAGAGGCCTCGAGCCTGCCGGATCTCGCCCGTCCGCCCGACCTCGAGATGCTCGCGCACATCGAGGGCGAGCGCGTCGCGCTGGTCGGCCACGAGCCGCACCTCAGCGCGCTGCTCGCCTTCTTGACGGTCGGTGAGATCGCTCGCGGCGAGCGGTTTCCGCTCAAGAAGGGCGGGTTCGCCGTGCTCTCTGGACCGCTGCGTCCGGCGTCGATGGAGTTGCAGGCGCTGGTTCTGCCGAAAATGCTGCGAACGCTCGGCGCCTGATACTCTGCGGCCGCTGCGATCATGGCGCCCGTCGAGCTCACCCATCCGAGTCTCTACATCAACCGCGAGCTGAGCCAGCTCGAGTTCAACCGTCGCGTGCTCGAGCAGGCGATGGACCCGCGCGTGCCGCTGCTCGAGCGGCTGCGCTTCACCACCATCGTCAGCACCAACCTCGACGAGTTCTTCGAGATCCGCGTCGCCAGCATCAAGGAGCAGGTCGGCTTCGGCCTGCCGCAGGTCGGCCCCGACGGCCGCACCCCGCAGGACGCCCTGCGCGCGCTCAAGGAGGCGGCGCAGAAGCTCGTGCGCGAGCAGTACGTGTTCTTGCAGCAGCAACTGCTGCCCGCGCTCGCGGCCGAGGGCATCCGCCTGCTCAAGCTCTACACCTGGACCCCGGAGCAGAGCGCCTGGCTCGAGGACTACTTCGACCGCGAGGTCCTGCCGGTGCTCACGCCGATCGGCCTCGACCCGTCGCACCCGTTCCCGAACATCCAGAACAAGAACCTCAACCTGATCGTCGCGCTCGCCGGCAGCGACGCGTTCGGCCGCGACAGCGGCACCGCGGTGGTGCAGATCCCGCGCAGCCTGCCGCGCCTGGTGTTCCTCCCGCCGGCGGTCGCCGACTGCCCGCACGGCTACGCCCTGCTCGGCTCGATCGTCACCACCTTCGTCCACAAGCTGTTCCCCGGCATGCAGGTCCGCGGCTGCTACCAGTTCCGCGTCACCCGCGACAGCGAACTGTGGGTGCAGGAGGAGGACGTCGAGGACCTGCTCAACGCGCTCAAGGGCGAGCTGCGGACCCGCAACTTCGGCGACGCCGTGCGGCTCGAGGTCAGCGACACCTGCCCGCCGGAGATGGCGGAGTTCCTGCTCAGCAAGTTCGACCTCCAGCCCGACGACCTGTACCGCGTCGACGGCCCGGTCAACCTCCACCGGCTGGCCGCGATCTACGACGTCATCAAGCGGCCCGAGCTCAAGTACCCGCCGTTCATCCCCGGCCCGCGGCGCACGCCCGGCGCCGAGGTCGACCTGTTCGCCGAGCTGCGGCGCGGCAACATCCTGCTGCACCACCCGTACGAGAGCTTCTCGCTGGTGCTCGAGCTGGTGCGCCAGGCCGCGCGCGACCCCAAGGTGCTGGCGATCAAGCAGACCCTCTACCGCACCGGCGCCGACTCGCCGATGGCCGAGGCGCTGCTCGAGGCGGCCCGCGCCGGCAAGGAGGTCACGGCGGTGGTCGAGCTGCGGGCCCGCTTCGACGAGGCCGCCAACATCGACCTCGCCACCCGCCTGCAGCAGGCCGGCGTCACCGTGGTCTACGGCATCGTCGGCTACAAGACCCACGCCAAGGCGCTGTTCATCGTCCGCCGCGAGGACGGCCGCTACCGCCGCTACGTCCACCTCGGCACCGGCAACTACCACAGCGTCACCGCCCAGTTCTACACCGACTTCAGCTTCCTCACCTGTGACGACGCGATCGGCGAGGACGTGCACAACGTGTTCATGCAGCTGACCGGCCTCGGCAGCGTGCCGCGCATGAACAAGCTGCTGGTCTCGCCCTTCACGCTGATGGACCGGCTGATCGCGCTCATCGACCGCGAGGCCGACAACGCCCGCCAGGGCAAGCCGGCGCGGATCGTCGCCAAGCTCAACGCCCTCACCGAGGTCAAGGTCATCGAGGCCCTCTACCGCGCCTCGCAGGCCGGCGTGACCATCGACCTGATCGTCCGCGGCGTCTGCTGCCTGCGCCCCGGCGTGGCGGGCGTGTCCGACAACATCCGCGTGCGCTCGATCGTCGGCCGCTTCCTCGAGCACCATCGCATCTACCACTTCCACAACGCCGGCGAAGAGGTCACCTACTGCGCCAGCGCCGACTGGATGTCGCGCAACCTGCTGCGCCGCGTCGAGACCGCGTTCCCGATCGAGGACCCGGCCCTGCGCGCCCGCGTCGTCACCGAGGGCCTCACCACCTACCTCGCCGACAACACCCAGGCCTGGGAGCTGCAGTCCGACGGCAGCTACGTCCGCTGCTGCCCCAACCCCGCCACCGAAGAGGCCCGCCCGGCCCAGGAGACCCTGCTCCGCCTGCTCTCCGCCAACCAGGGCACCGCCCAGGCCCAGCGCCAGATCCTCGAGGACCTGCTCGTCCGCCAGGACATGCTCGAGTAATCTGTCCTGCGGGACATGCTTGATGGGGCAGGTAGCACTGCCTTTCCAGACATGTCTCTTAGAACCTGTCCCTTCGACGCTCCGCGCCCGCGCTCACTCCGCCAGCACGATGTCGCCGCGGTCGACCAGCACGTACGTCTCGACGACTTGCCCGCTGTCCTCGAGGTCAGGTTCGCTCGCCGCCTCCGGCGCCAGCCACAACCCCGCGTTGCCGCCGTAGACCAGCCAGGACACCCCCGCGCCGCTGTCCTCGACCGGGCAGGCCCAGGCCGGCGCGTCGGCGTCGAGGCTGCCGTCCGGCCGGCGCTGCAGGCCGCGCGCGCGCCGGGGCCCCGCCCCGTCGAGGTCGACCGTGAACACCCGCCGCGGCGGCTCCAGCCGGCGGAAGGTCAGCTGGACCGGCTCGGTGAACGTCGCGTCGTCGACCTCGACGGTCAGAAAAGCGGAGCTCATGCGCCGGGTATCGCACGGACCCGCCCGCACGTCACGAGCAGCCGCGGCGTGTCGATCGGCGCCCACTGTTCGACCGCGTAGCAGCCGCGCCCCAGCCACACCCCCGCGCGCGACTCCGAGGCCCGCCGCACCAGCTCGGCTCGCGCGGCCCACCGCGACGGTCGCCACAGCGGCACCACCGGCGGGTGCGCCAGCTCGACCACCGTGCCGCCGCCCTGCACCGCCTGCAGCGCATCCGCCGGCGGCTCCGTGCCCCCCAGCGCCATCACGACCACGAGGCCTTCGAGCCCGCTCGCCCCCGCCAGGTCGACCCATCCCAGCCGCTCGCGCAAGGCCGTCGTGGTGGTTCGCGCCGCCCGTCCCCCGCGCCCGCGGCCCGCGTCCGAACCTGTCCAAAGGGCCACCTTCTTGCCGCTCAGCGCGGCGAGCAACCACTCGGCGAGCCCCGGCCCGGGCAGCAGCAGGTCCATGACCTCCGCGGTGTACCACGCCGGGGCCGCCGAGCCGGCGCCATCGCCCTGCGCCCGCGCCGGCGACGCGACTTCGCGTCCAGTCCTCGCGCGCATCCGCTACAGTCTCGCCGTGCTCGTCCTCGGCGACCTGCCCGGGCCTGACGCCGCGCCCAAGCCGGCCGTCCTCTCGCGCCTGCTCCGCGCCGGCCTGCCGATCCCACCCGGCCTCGCCGTCGCTCCCGAAGCGCTCAGCGATCGCGCCGTGCGTCGCCGCCTCGAGGACCTCCTCGCCGGCGGCCCGGTGATCGTCCGCGCCGCGCTGGCCGGTGAGGACACCGCCGACGCCGCCGCCGCGGGCCTCGGCCTGTCCGTGCCCGATTGCCGCGACCTCGCCGACCTCGACCGGGCCGCGACCGCCATCGCCGAGGCCGCGGGCGACCCCTGGCTGCTGCGCTACGGCGGCGGCCCGCCCCGCTATCAGCTGCTCGTCCAGCGCCAGGTCGAGCGCCGCTGGCTCGCCGTCGCCGCCGCCGATCGCGGCGGCGCCCGCCTGCTCGAGCTCCACGACGCCGCCCGCGCCGACGCCCTCGCCGCCGGCGCCAGCCCCGGCTGGTCCGGCCCGCTCGCGCTCGCCGAGCCTGCCCTGGCCGCGCCGATCACCAGTATCTTCGACCATGTCGCATCGGTCATGTCCGAAGTGCCAGCCCTCGACCTCGAGCTCGTGGTCGACCCCACCGGCGCGGTGTGGCTGGTCCAGGCCCGCCCGCTCGCGCGCCCGCTCGTGCCCGGGTGGCCGGAGTTCTGCGCCGCCGTCGCCCCGGGCCGCGACCACCTCCCCGACCTGCCCGGCCTGTGGAAGCTGGACGGCGAGCACAACCCGGCGGTGCTCTCGCCAGCCCACGCCGGTGTCGTCACCTGGCTCATCGGACAGGGATCCGGCCTGCGTGTCCTCGGCGGCTGGCTGTACGAGCGCGCCTCGTCCTCCAGCCGGGGAGCCGGCGTCGACCCGCACCGCGCGCTCGCCGAGCTGCGCGGGCGCCATCTCCCGGCCGCGCGGCGGGCCCTCGCCGCGTTCGTCGACGACCTCGCCGGAGATCTCCGCCCGCTGCTCGCGCGCGCTCTCGAGCATCTGCGGGCCATCCTCGCCCTGCATGCCGAGGTCCGCGTCGACCTCCCGCGAGATCTCCCGGAGCCCGACCCGCGGGCCCTCCTGTCGCTGCACGACCGCGGCGACTACCTCGACGTCCTGCCTGCCGCCTGGGACATCGCCAGCCCGGCTCTGGCCGACCTGGTCGATCCGACATGTCTCGCCCGCGAGCCCGCGGGCCGCGAGGGTCAGCCCGACGGGGCGGCCGAGGATCTCCAGGGCGACCGCGAGCGCGCGAGCGACCCGACCGGCCAGCCTCAGGCGCCTCCCGCCCGCGAGCCCGAGCGCGACCCCGGCAGCGAGATCGATCCGGCCGAGCCCCGGGCCTCGCCTGCCCGCGAGCGCGAGCGCGACCCCGGCAGCGAGCTCGAGCCGGCCGAGCCCCGGGCATCGCCTGCCCGCGGGCCCGAGCGCGACCACGGCGCCGCGGTCGATCCGGCCGACCCGCAGCGCGCGGCCGTCCTCGTGCGCGAGCTCGACGACCACCTGTTCGCGCTCGGCCTGGCCCCGTTGCGGCGGATCTACCTCGCCGCCGGCGAGCGCCTCGGGCTCGGCGACGACATCTTCCTGCTCGCGCCCGACGAACTGAGCCTCGCGCTCGCCGGCCGGGACCTCCCCGATCTCGCCGCGCGTCGGCGCGAGCAGCAGCGGTTCGCCGAGCTGCGGCCGCCGCCGGCGCTGTTCGACGGCCGGCCCTTGCCGGTCTCGCCGCGGCGGCGGCTCGGCGGGATCGGCGTCGGTTCGCCGGCGCGCGGCCCCGTCGCTCGTCGGCGCGACCTCGCCGACTTGCTCGCGCGCCCGCCGGCCCCCGACGCCGTGGTCGTCCTGCCGGCGCTCACCGCCCAGGCGGCGGTCGCCCTGCGGGCGCTCGGCGTGCGCGCCGTCTGCTGCGAGTACGGCGGCGCCCTCAGCCACGCCGCGTTGATGGCCCGCGAGCTCGGTCTGTCGGCGCTGATCGGCTGCACCGGCTGCACCGAGCTGGCCGATGGCCTCGAGGTCGAGCTCGACACCCGCGTCGGTCGCCTCCGCGTGCGCTCGCCGGCGGATGTCCTTTCAAACAGGTGAGACCGGCGCTGCGGCCGGCCGTCGCCGACCGTCGGGCCCTCCGGGCGCCCCCGCAGCGCGGCCTAGATCTCGTCTTCCGAGAGGTGCTCCTCGCGGAGCTTCGGCGCCGGGCGCGGCTTCGCGGCCGCGGGCGCGGCGGCGGCCGGCTTGGGCGCGACGGCCTTGCGCTCCTGGACCTCGGCGTCCTCGTTGTCCTCGACGAGGGGCGCGGTCGACAGGTTGACGCGGGCGCGCAGCTCCTTGCCGACCTTGAAGAACGGCAGGCGCTTCGGCTTCACGTGGACCGACCCGCCGGTGCGCGGGTTTCGGCCCTCGTAGGACTTGTACTGCCTGACGGTGAAGCTGCCGAAGCCGCGGATCTCGATGCCCTCGCCGCGGACCATCGCTTCCGTCATGGCTCCGAAGATCGTCCCGACGACCAACTCGGCCTTGCCCTTGGTCAGCTTCGCAGCTTCGGACACGCGCTCGATGAGTTCGGATTTGGTCACGTCGCAGATCTCCCAGACCGCCGGGGGCGATGATGTTAGGCGGAAAAAACGAGGGATCTCAAGCAGTAAGACGGCCCCCGAGACTGCTAGGGCACTGGCGGCGGATCGCCTGCCCTGGCGTCCCACGGACCCTCACGTCCGAACAACTCCAGGTTGAGCGCCGACAGGCCCAGATTGGCCTGGGCGGCCAGCCAGGCGTATGCCATGCGCACCCGGGCTTGCGGACCGCCGACCCGGATCAGCAGCGCGGGATCCGCCGGCCAGCGATCGGCGGCCGGCGTGCCCTTGACGAACGCGAGCAGCCCTGCTGGGCCGCCCTTGCCGGCCGTCGCCCGCCGCCAGGCCAGCAGGTCGCTCAGCAGCGGGTGGAGGTCGGCCCACAGCACCACCGGAGCGGCCCCGGCCTCGCGCCAGCGCGCGCGCGGGCGTTCCGCGGCGTCCTGGCCCGCCGACGCCTGTTCATGACGGATTTGACAGCGAGCCGGACCGGCGAGTTGTGACTCGCGGAGGCAGCCCGGCCAGCGTTCGGCCGCGGCGCGGAGGGCCGCGTCCTGGGCCGGCCCGCTGGGCATGGCCTCGAGGGCGGCCAGCGCCGCGTACTTGGCGGCCATCGCCGTACACGTCGCCCGGTCCAGGGGCCGGTCCCAGTAGCGGGCCCGCCAGGACGAGAGCGCGCTCGTCGCCGGATCGATCACACCGCCAGTGTAACCCTGCTATGGTGAGGCCAAGCGCCCGGAAATTTCCCGCGGAAAGGTTGTCGGATCGGTGACACGCAACGCCCGCCCCATGGATCAGGCCCTGCCGATCGCCGATCTGTTCGCAACCGACGCGACCGCCGAAGCCGCCGCCCCTGACGAGGCGCGCGCCCCCGGGTACCTCACCACCGAGGAGCAGCTCGTCCTCGCCGGCGCGCGCGCCGGCAACCCGCGGGCCCTGCGACAGTTCTACGAGGCGCACCAGTCCCAGGTCCGCGGCCACCTCTATCGCCTGCTCGGGCCCGACTCGGAGATCGACGACATCGTCCAGACCGTGTTCGCGCGGGCCTTCGCCGCGCTCGGCACCTTCAAGGGCAACTCGGCGCTCAGCACGTGGCTGTACCGGATCACCACCAACACCACGCACAACTTGCTGCGCCAGCGGTTCCGTCGCAACCGCGTCAAGTCGGCCTTCCAGTGGTGGACCGACGGGCGGGACGCGCACCTGCAAACCGGTCGGGTCGACGTCCGCGGCGAGGCCGAGCGGCTGCTGCAGCGGCTCGCGCCCGACCTGCGCGAGGTCTTCGTCTTCTATCACTACGAGGGCCTCACCCTGCAGGAGATCTCCCAGATCCTCGACAAGCCGGTCTCGACGGTCGGCGACCGGCTCACGCGCGCGCGCAAGCGCCTCCACGACCTCGTCAACGGCGAAGCATGAACCCCGCGCTTCACGACGACTCTGCTCCGCGCTACGGCTGCCTCGAGTGCCGCGAGGACGCCGAGCTCGTCGTCTGCGATCGCCTGCACTCCGAGGCCCTCGCCCGCTACCACGCCCACCTGCGCGGCTGCGACGCCTGCCGTCGGGCCCATCAAGTGCTCGCCGCCCTCTACCGCGGCCCTGACCCGGCCAGCTCGGGGCCCGGCATGGTCGCCCGCGATCGCGAGTTCAGCGCCATCCTCCGCAAGGTCCGCGCCTCTGCACCTGTCCCTTGGTACGGGCAGAACCTCAGCCTCGCCGGCGTCGCCGCTCTGGCCGCCGTGCTCGCCTGGATGGTCGTCAGCCCGGCGCGCGGCCCTGCTTCGCCGCGCGACGTCGGCGACGGAGCGCCCGACCTGCTCGCCAGCGTGCCCTCGAATCCGCCCGCGCGGGCCGAGCCCGAGCGGGCCGCCGGCCTCGATCATCACGCCCAGGCCGACTACGGCCGCGTCGTGGCCGGCAACAGCTTCGTCGCCGAGGGCGAGCGTCCCGTCGCCACCGACACCTTCCCGGTCGGCACCCGCTTCGAGGTGTTCCCGGGCAGCAGCATGCAGATCGGCCTGGTCGGGAAGATCCTCGCCAACTTCGGCAGCGGCTCCGAGGTCCACTGGACGCGCGCCGACCCGGGCCTCGTCGAGCTCGACCTGCGCCGCGGCATGATCGCCGTCCGCTACGAGCGCCTGCCCGCCGACCCGATCCTCAAGATCCGCACGCCCTCCGCGATCGTCCGCGTCGTCGGCACCGTCTTCACCGTCGAGGTCGACGATCACGGCGACACCGCCGTCGCCGTCCTGCGCGGCGAGGTCGAGGTCCTCGACCCCAACACCGAGGAGCTGCTCGCCGAGGTCAGCGCCGGCTATCGCTTCGACGTCGCCCGCTCGACCTACGCCGACGTCGGTCGGCCCGAGGTCGGTCTCGCCATGCCGCTCAGCGACGGCGACGGCGACGGTCAATTCACCTTCGCCGACGGCACCATCCCGCCGAGCTGGGTCGTCCCCGGCCTGCCCGACGTCCCCAGCTTGCGGCGCCTCGAGCACATCGTCGTGCGCACCCCCGTCGCCGACGATCGGGCCCGCCTCGATCGCCCGCACGCCCCCGGGCCCAAGCGCGGCCGCCAGGTCCGCGGCGACGACGGCCAGGCGCTCATCGACAAGCTCGTGCGCGAGACCCGGGCCTCGCGCCGCGAGCAGCTCATGGCCTCGCTCGCCCACTGCCAGGGCCTCTACGAGTCGCCCGAGACCCGCTACCTCTCGGCTCGCTGCCTCACCCAATTCATGAGCGAGCACGGCGACGACGACATCGCCGAGGGCCACCTCCTGATCGGCATCTTGCGCATGGACTTCGCCAACGACTACCCGGCCGCCAAGCAGGCGTTCGAGAAGTTCTTGGCCCGCGCCCCCGACCACCCCGACGTCGAGCTCGCGCGCTATCGCTTGTGGCTCGCCAGCACCGAGAACGGCGACATCCACGAGGCGATCGAGCACGGCCGTGACTACTTGCGGCGTCACCCCGACGGCAAGTACGCCGGCAAGATCCTCCAGCGCTTCCCCCAGCTGGTCTCCGAGCTGTAGAAACCGTCCGCTGCCGCCCTCGGCCGCGCGACGTTTTGCGATCGTCAACGCCGTTCGCCATGAACGGATGAGCCGCGCCCAGACACTGACGTTCGGCGAGCTCGCCGCGCGGCCGGCTGACCGGCGCTTTCGGCTTCGCCGTGCTACACCGCGACGTGCGGCTCCAGGACCGCGGGACGACCTTCAGTTTATTGAAAAGGAGGCAACGATGCCGAAGCGCATCCGCGTAGAAAATATGACTGTCACCACCACGCCGGCGCAAGTGAAGGCCGGCTTCGACGGCTTCGGATCGATCGTCCGTTGTCAGCTCGAGCTCGACGAGACGGGCGCGTCCACCGGCGTCGCCCACGTCGAGTACACGAGCACGGAATCCGGCGCCGCCGCCATCGCCTCGATGAACAACACGCCGTTCAACGGCGCCACCATCAGCGTCATCGAAGACGCTTGAGCCGCGGCGCTTGTCGCCGCGAGCAAAAGCTGGCTAGCCTGCCCGCGTGCGCCTCGTCGACCTCACCTACGATCGCCCGGACCTGCTCGAGCAGGCGGCCGAGTTGCTCCACGCGCGCATGCCCGAGGGCTGGCCCGACGTGGACGCCGCGCGCGAGGAGGTCGACGCGGCCCTGGACCCGGCCCGGATCGCGCGGGCCGTCATCGCGGACGACACCCTCCTCGGCTGGGCCGCGGCCAACGAGCGGTACACGGATCACGTGTGGGAGATCCACCCGCTCGTGGTCCGGGTCGACCGCGAGCGGAGCGGCGTCGGCCGCACGCTGGTCCGCGACCTGGAGGATCGGGTGCGCGCCATGGGCATCCATACGATGTTCGTCGGCTCCGACGACGAGCTCGGGCTGACTTCGCTCGCCGGCGTCGACCTCTACCCCGACGTGATCGGCCACCTCGCGCGCCTGCAGAACCTGCGCGGCCACCCCATCGGCTTCTATCGACGGCTGGGCTATTCGGTGATCGGCGTCATGCCCGACGCCAACGGCTTCGGCCAGCACGACATCTACCTCGCGCGTCGCCTCGTCCCCCCAGTATGACCGGCGCGCCAGGGCACGGGCGTCATGGCGACACGCACCTGACAATTGGTTGACGGGCCCGCAAGTCCATCTACCCTCGGGGTCATGACTTTGCTTCGTCTGACCTCCTCCTTCATCGCCCTCGCGCTCGCCGTCACCGCCTGTCAGCCGGACGGCTCCGACGGCGGCAGCGGCCCGAGCCCGGCCCCCGAAGTCGAGCAGCCCGCGCCCGACCCGTGGATCGCCGAGAACTACGCGCCGGTGCAGGAGGAGGCCAAGAAGCTCAGCGTCGACCAGTTCCTCGAGCTCTACCCGCAGCCCGCCTACGTCGCCTCCGTCTCGTACGACGCGCTCAAGGCCGCCGGCCTCGACCTGATCCGCCCCTACGCCGGCCTCACCGAGGCGCACGACAAGCTGCTCGCCACCAACGGCTTCGTCGCCGTCGACGCCGCCGAGACCCAGACCTTCGCCACCACCTACCTCGACATCTACGACAACGACCTTCCGGTGCTCGTCACCGCCGACAGCATGCTCTACGCGCTGCACAAGTCGTTCGACTCGATGCTGATGTACTTCGAGCGCACCGTCCTCCGCCAGGAGATGGCGAGGATGCTCGAGACCAGCCACAAGGCCCTCGGCGAGCGCCTCGCCAAGCTGCCGCCCGACCTCGCCGCCGCCGCCGCCGACCTCGACGTCTACCTCACCGTCGCCCGCTCGCTGCTCACCGGCTTCGCCCAGCCCGTCGGCGACGACCCAGCCGTGCAGGACAAGGTCGACCGGATCCTCGCCGCCGCCACCTCGCTGCAGCCGGCGACCCTCGATCTGTTCGGCGTCGCCGTCGACTACGACTTCTCGCAGCTCGAGCCGCGCGGCCACTACGAGGGCGACACCGACCTCCAGACCTACTTCCAGGCCATGATCTGGCTCGGCCGCACCGACCTGCCGATGGTCGTCTACGACCAGGAGCAGAAGCCGCAGTTCAACCGCCGCGGCCTCGACGCCGCCTTCCTCCTGCACCATGTCCTTCAGGACAGCGGCGCCGAGGCCAACTGGAAGCGCATCGACAAGACCATCTCGCTGTTGATCGGCGAGCGCGACAGCATGAGCCCGGCCGACATGACCGCCTACATGGACGCGGTCAAGGCCCACACCCCCGAGGAGCTGGTCAAGCTGTCCGACGAGGTCGTCTACAAGGCGCTCATCGACGGCGACTACGGCATCCAGCGCATCATGTCGCAGATCATGTTCACCGACCCGAACGACCCGCAGCTGATGCTGCCGCGCGTGTTCCACCTGATGGGTCAGCGCTTCACGATCGACTCCTACGTCTTCAACAACGTCACCTACGACCGCGTGCAGGACCTGCGCACCGGCACCAAGGTCACGCGCATGCTGCCGAGCGAGCTCGACGTCCAGTTCGTGCTCGGCAACAACGCCGCCGCCCACCACCTCAAGCCCGAGCTCGACAAGTACGGCTACCAGGGCACCCTGCACGAGATGCGCTTCCTGGTCGACAGCCACCCGCAGGAGTTCTGGGACAACAGCTTCTACAACGGCTGGCTGGCGGCGATCCGGGCGCTGGGCGACCACAGCGAGTTCGACAACCTGCCCGAGTCGATGCGCACCGCCGCGTGGGCCGACAAGGGCCTCAACACCCAGACCGCCTCGTGGGCCGAGCTGCGCCACGACACCCTGCTGTACGTCAAGCAGTCGTACTCCGGCGGCAACGGTTGCGAGTACATCGACGCCTACGTCGAGCCGGTGCCCGCGCTCTACAATCGCCTGGCGCACCTCGGCGACCTCGGCCTCGAGCTCACCGGCGAGCTCGCCGGCGAGGGCTTCGAGGTCGGCAGCGCCCAGTCGTTCTTCACCCACCTGAAGGACGTGTCGACCACGCTCGAGAGCATCGCCCAGAAGGAGATCGACGGGCAGGCGCTCACCACCGCCGAGTACGACTTCCTCCGCGGCACGATCGAGATGGAGCTGGTCGGCTGCGGCGAGGTCCAGTACGACGGCTGGTACGGCAAGCTGTTCTTCGACCAAGCGAAGATCGCCGAGTTCGAGCCGACCATCGCCGACGTCCACACCGCCCCGACCGACGCCGACGGCAACCCCAAGGGCTGGGTCCTCCACGCCGCCACCGGCCGCCCGATGCTCATGGTCTTCACCCTCGAAGACTGCTCCGGCACCCGCGCCTACGTCGGCCCGGTCTCGAGCTTCCACAGCGTCCTCACCGAGAACTACGACCGCCAGACCGACTCCGCCTGGGCCGAGCAGCTCGCCGGCGACCCGCCGCCCCGGCCGTCGTGGACCGAGAGCTTCGTCCGCTAAATCTCGCTACACGTCGACCACGGCGACCGGCCCGGTCCGCCGTGGTCGCTGGGGTGGCTTTCAGGACATGCGCTTTCACGCATGTCCTGAAGAGCATGTTTCACAAACACTCGCCCGCAGCGGACACGGCGCCGGTCCTCCGGCCCAGGCGCTGCGCGCATGCTGACGCGACGGCCCGAGAGCGCTCCCGCCGCGACATCGACACCGAGCATCGTCGCTCCCGCTCGACACTCTCGGCCCCGGCAGGCACGCTCGAGCCATGAAGATCACGACGAGCACCAAAGCCGGCTACCAGGGCTCGGGCCAGTCCGGCGTCAATCCGCTGTAGCCCCGCGACCTCGCCAGCCCGCGCGGCGGGCGAGCGTCCGATCGCCGGCCTCAGCCCTGCTGTCCGTAAGCGGCGATCCAGCGCAGGTGCGGCCAGGAGTAGATGCCGTTGTCGTGCCCGTCGGAGAAGCGGATCCCGAGCGCGTAGGCGCCGACCTCGTGCAGCTCCGCGATCGTCACCCCGGCGGGCGGCTCGTGGAAGCGCAGCCCCGGCGAGTGGCCCTGGCAGGTCGCGCAAGGGCACCAGCCGCGCAGCAGCGCCGCGGACAGGCGCGACACCGAGCCGTCGTCCCAGGTGACCTCGAGGACAGCTTCCTTCACGTGGTGAGCGATGTCGACCGGGACCATCGGCGCCTCAGCGGAGCAAGCACAGCGGCTCGCCGTCGACTTCCTCGCAGTTCGGGCACACCGACACGTAATAGTAGGTCTGTCCGGCGTCCTCGATGCACAGCTCGACCTTCACGCCGTCGCCGGTGGGCTCGCCGCACTGGCTCTCCATGCCCATCGAGCACTCGCTCTTCGGGGTGTCGGCGCAGGCGCAGTACCACGCCTGCAGCGTGCCCACGCAGCCTGCGACCTGAGGGTTGGCGAAGCCGGTCTCGCCGCAGCTGTCCGCGCTGCAGAGGCTGTTGTTGACCACCCACTTGCCCATCTGGCAGTGGAGCACCTTGCCGAGGACCCCGGGCCCGGCGTCGCACACCGCCGAGTTCTCCAGCGGGCAGTCGTCGCCCTCCATCGGCCCGCCGCTCGTCCCCATCGTCGTGTCGGTGGTGTCCGTCGTCGACGTCGTGGTGGTCGTCGTCTCGTCGGTCGTGCTCGAGCTCGTGCTCGTCGTCTCCGTCGTGCTCGTGCTCGTCGTCTCCGTCGGGTCCGTCGTCGTCGTCGTCCCGGACTCGGTGCTCGTGCTCGACTCGCTCGTGCCCGGCCCGGCGGTCGTCGGGTCCATCGTCGTCGGCGTCGACGTCGTCCCGGGCGCGCCCTCGCACTCGTCCTTGCCCAGCGCCATGACCTCGCCGAGCGGCGGCACCGGCTCGTTGTAGATGGCTTGGACCATCTCGTCGCCGGCGATCCACGTCACCGTGATGTCGGCGCTGAGCGTGCCGGCGGGCGGCGTGAAGCCCACCGTGGCGAAGCCGTCGTCGAACACCCCCGGATCGGCGATCGGAAACGTCTTGCTCAGCGGCTCACCGATGGCACCGTCGGCGCCGTAGTTCTGGATCTGCAGCGACACGCTCGTCGGCGCGCCGCTGACCAGGTCGCACGGGAACAGCTGCAGCTCGACCTCGGTCGGCTTGGCACCGCACGCGCCGAGCATCCACACCGTGGAGCCGCCGACCAGCCTCAGGAGGCGAGAATGCACGGCGCGGATCCTACCACAAGCGCCGACCACGCGCGCGCGCATCTGAACATCGTATCAGCCCCACCCGGAGCCACCTGCCTGTTCGAACCTGTCCCAAGGGACCGGTTCGTACTGGAGGGAAGGCCCCGCTCGCCCGCCCGCTCGCCCCCCGGGCCGCGCCGCCTGATCTATGCTCCGCGCCCTTATGTCCGCCCGCGAATTGATCGCCCTCGGCACCGCCAGCCAGGTGCCCACGCGCTACCGCAACCACAATGGTTACCTGCTGCGCTGGGACGACCACGGCCTTTTGTTCGACCCCGGCGAGGGGACGCAGCGTCAGATGATCTATGCCGGGGTGACGACGGCCGCGATCACGCGGATCTGCGTGACCCACTTCCACGGCGACCACTGCCTCGGGCTGGCGGGGATCTCCCAGCGCATCTCGCTCGACCGGGTGCAGCACGAGATCGCCGTCCACTACCCCGCGTCGGGCCAGGTGTACTTCGACCGCCTGCGCCACGCCTCGATCTTCCACGACGTCGCCCACATCACCGCCCGGCCGATCCGCGGCCCCGGCACGATCTACGAGGACGCCGACCTCACCCTGTCGACGCTGCCGCTCGACCACGGCGTCGAGGCCTACGGCTATCGCCTCGAGGAGAAGGCCAAGCGGACCATGCTGCCCGACCGCCTCGCCGCCGCCGGCGTCCGCGGGCCGATGATCCGTCGCCTGATGACCGAGGGCTCGCTCGAGGTCGACGGCCGCACCGTCCACCTCGACGACGTCAGCCTGCCGAAGTCCGGCCAGGTGTTCGCGTTCGTCATGGACACCCGCATGTGCAAGAACGCGGTCGCGCTGGCCCGCGGCGCCGACATGCTGGTGTGCGAGTCGACCTATCTCCACTGCGACGCCGACCTCGCCCACGACCACGGCCACATGACCGCCGTCGAGGCCGCCACCATCGCCCGTGACGCCGGCGTCCGCCGTCTGGTCCTCACCCACTTCTCGCAGCGCTACACCGACACCGAGGCCTTCGTCGCCGAGGCCCGGGCGATCCACCCCGACGTGATCGCCGCCCGCGACTGCGACGTCATCCCCGTGCCGAAGCGCCTCGAAGTCGCGTCCTGAGGCCGCGCGCCGGCAAAAACACGTCTGCCTCTCCTGGCGCGGTGGCCGGAGCCTCTCGAGCCGTCCTCGTGCCCGACACGGATCCACGACCGCCGCGGCCAGGGCGGCAGGGAACCAGCGAGCGCGGCGACCGGGCTGATTCCTGTCCCGACCTTTCGAGCATGCCCCTCGGGGCATGCTCGTCGAACATGCCCGGAGGGCCAGCCTAGCCGCCGAGCTTGCTCTTGACCTTGGAGATCCGCTGCGCGGCCTTGGCGTCGCCGAGCTCCTGGGCCTTCTCGTACTGCAGCAGCGCGTCGCGGTAGCGGAGCGCGTTGTAATAGGCGTCGCCGAGCTTGATCCGGTACGAGCCGTTGTTGGGGGCCACCGCGACCGCCTTCTCGGCGAAGCGCTGGGCCTTGTCGGCCGAGCCGCGGTCGAAGTAGATGTCCGACAGGCCGATCAGCGCCTCGGCGTTGCGGCGGTCGTAGCTGATCGCCTGGTTGAACAGCGACTCGGCCTCGTCGCGGCGGCCGGACGCCAGCGCGGCCTTGCCCTGGCCGGCGATCTCGGTCGCCTTGGCCGGGTCGCGCTTGACCGGCGCGTCGGGCAGCTCGTCGTCGCCCGGGTCTTCCTGCTCGCGCTTCTTGCCGCCCTTGCCCGACTTCGGCTTCGCGCCGCTCGGCTCCGGCGTCTCGACCGCCTCGGGCTCGGCCGGCTCCGGCGGCGCCTCGACCTGCTTCGGCGGCTCGGCCTCGGGCTCCTTCTCGGTCGGCGGCGCCGCCTCGGGCTCGACCGCCACGCCGGCGCCGCGGGCGACGTCGAGGATCGCCGTCTGGGCCGACAGCGGCGCCTCGGTCCGCGCCTTGGCGATCGCCTTCTTGAAGCTCGCCTCGCGCTTCTTCACGTCGGGCTGGATCAGCGCCACCGCGATCTCGCCGCTCGCCTTCTCGCCCGGGCTCAGCGTGCCGGCCTCGGCGCGCTTGACGTAGTCGTCGATCTCCGCCTGCGAGCGGGCCGCGCGGGTCAAGGCGCGCTCGCTCTTGGGGTCGAACGCCAGCGCCCACGCGTAGTAGTCGCGCGACAGCGAGCGGGTGCCCTCGGTGTCCCAGAACTTGTCGCCGATCGTCAGCAGCTGGTTCGAGAACTCCTTGCGCAGCTCCTCGCCGCGCTCGTCGGCCAGCCGCTCGCCGCTGCCCTCGACCGCCTCGAGCTCCTTGACCTTGAGCAGCGCCGTCGGGCCGCCGTCCTCCGGCAGGTTGACGTAGTGGCCGATGCTCGCCGCCTGGCGGGCGATCCGGCTCAGCTTCTCGATCTGCTCCTGCTCCTCCGGCGTCACCTCCGGCGCGCTGGTCAGCATCAGCACCACCGCCGTGACCACCGCCGCCCCGACCGCCGCCACCACCGGCAGCACCCACCGCCGCTTCTCCGCCTGCTCCGACTGCGAGCCGGGCATGCGCGCGAGCAGGGCGGCGCGCCGCTCGGGGTCGATGTCGGGCAGCGGCAGGTCGTCCCACTCGGTCGTGATCCTGGCCGCGATCTGGGCCTCGCACAGCGCCGCCTCGAGCTCGGCCATGTTGGCGTAGCGGTCGGCCGGCGACTTCGCCAGGCAGCGCATCACCACGTCCTCGAGCGCCTTCGGGATGTTGCGCTCCGGCTTGATCTGGCTCGGCAGCGGCGGCGTGAGCTTGATGTGCGCCAGCAGCACCTCGGCGAGGTTGTCGTCGACGAACGGCGGGTGGCCGACGAGCAGCTCGTACATCACGCAGCCGATCGCGTACATGTCGAGGCGGCCGTCGAAGTCGGTGTTGTTGATCTGCTCCGGCGGCATGTAGGCCGGGGTGCCGGCGATCGGGCCGGAGCCGCGGTCGTTGGACAGCATCGCCGACACGCCGAAGTCGACGATCTTCGCCATGTCGCGGCGGCCCTCGTGCGTCACGAGGATGATGTTCTCGGGCTTGATGTCGCGGTGGACGATGCCGGCCTTGTGGGCCATGCCGAGGCCCTTGCACACCTGGCGCAGCACGGCGATGAGGCGGTCGAACTCGATCTCGGTCTCGACCTGGCTGGCGAGGTCGATGCCGTTCAGCAGCTCCATGCAGAAGAACAGGCGCCCGTCGGGCAGCTCGCCGAAGTCGAAGATCTCGACGATGTTCTTCGAGCCGGCGCGGGTCGCCGCGCGCGCCTCGTCGCGGAACACCTGGGCGGTGTCGCTGCGCAGGCTGAGCTCGGCGCGGAGGATCTTCAGCGCCACCCGCCGCTCGATGTCGATGTGCTCGGCTTCATAAACCACGCCCATGCCGCCCTCGCCGAGCCAGCGGAGCAGCTTGTAGCGGGTGCCCGGGATCGGCTTGCCCGCCGTGAGTTTCACCGGCGTGCGCAGCTCGAGGTGCGTATCGGCGTTCGCGATCGCGGGCGGCGTGAACTCTCCCGTGTCGCGCTTTTGGCCCGTGACCGCGCGGATGTCGGGGACCGTGTGGTCCGACACCGGCCGCTCCGCCGCGGCCTGGGACGCGGCGGCGCCGATGAGTTGGCCCGGTCTGGCGACGATCGTCCGCTTCTCGTCGGCGACCCGCTTGTCGTCCGGACGGGTGAGGTCCCGGACGTCGCGCATGGTGTCCTCGTCCTCGGGCTTCGCGGGGATCTTCACGGGCGGGGCGGGCCTCGGGACCGGAGGCGGGGGCGGCGACGCGGCCGGAGCCGCCCGAGTCGCAGCCTGGACCGACGCCGGCAAGCCGATGCCGAAGACCGTGCGCCCCTTGTCGTCGCTCTGACCGCGTCCCTTGTCCTCGTCCGCCATAAGGAGAACCTCGACGGCGATTATAAATGGAAAGCGCGCGTCGAGATCGTCGGCGCGCACCGGCCTCGTGCGCGCGACGAGCGGCGGGGCAGTACCGCGCAAAAGGTGGTAGCCTCGGCGCCTCCATGAGCGCCAAGACCCGCGGCACACCCGCTGTACCGATGTTTCGCCGGCTGATGGTCGCCAACCGGGGCGAAGTGGCGGTCCGGATCGCCAGGGCCTGCGACCTCCTCGGCATCACGCCGGTGTTTGCCACCTCGACCGCCGACCGCGACGCCGGCTACCTGCGCGGGCGCGAAACCGTATGCATCGGCGCCGCTCGCTCGCCGCAGAGTTACTTGAATATGCAGGCGATCGTCCAGGCCGCGCGCCAGAGCGAGTGCACGGCGCTGCACCCCGGCTGGGGATTTCTCTCGGAGAACCCCGTGTTCGCGGCGCTGTGCGAGGCCCACGGCGTCACCTTCATCGGCCCGCCGGCGCGCGCGATGCACCTGATGGGCAAGAAGACGCCGGCGAAGGCGGCCATGCGGGCGGCCGGTCTGGCGCTGATCCCCGGCAGCGACGGCATCCTCGACAGCGCCGAGCAGGCCCGCGAGGTCGCCGACCGCGTCGGCTACCCCGTCCTCCTCAAGGCCGAGAGCGGCGGCGGCGGCCGCGGCATGCGGATCGCCCGCGGACCGGACGAGGTCGCCTCGGCTTACGCGGACGCGCAGGCCGAGGCGATCGCTGCATTCGGCGACGGTCGCCTCTACCTCGAGCGCCTGATCGAGGGCGGCCGCCACGTCGAGATCCAGATCATGGCCGACCGCTACGGCGACGTCGTCCACCTCGGCGAGCGCGACTGCACCGTCCAGCGCAATCACCAGAAGCTGCTCGAGGAGTCGCCCTCGCCGTCGCTGTCGGCCGAGGAGCGCGAGAAGACCCTCGCCGCCGCGGTGCGGGCCGCCGCCAGCATCGGCTACGTCGGCGCCGGCACCATGGAGTTCCTGCTCGATCAGGGCACCCTCCGCTTCATGGAGATGAACACCCGCCTGCAGGTCGAGCACAGCGTCAGCGAGGTCCGCAGCGGCCGCGACCTCGTGGTCGAGCAGATCCGCGTCGCCGCCGGCCACCCCCTGTCCTTCGGGCAAGCCGACGTCGTCCTCGCCGGCCACGCGATCGAGTGCCGGATCAACGCCGAGGACCCGGCCAACAACTTCAAGCCCGCGCCCGGCAAGATCGTCCGCTGGCACAGCCCCACCGGCGAGGGCGTGCGCGTCGACACCCACGTCGACAGCGGCTACGAGGTCCCGCCGCACTACGACAGCCTCCTGTGCAAGGTCATCACCGCCGGCGCCACCCGCGACGAGGCCATAGGCCGCATGATCACCGCGCTCGGCGAGCTGGTGTGCGAGGGCGTGCCGACCACCGTCCCGCTGCACCTGCAGATCCTCCGCTCCCCCGCCTTCCGCAGCAATCACTACGACACCCGGGCGATCCCGGGCATCTGACGATCGAGCGCGCGCTCCCAGGAACCTGACCGATGGCACATGTCCCTTTGGTCCCGATCGGCACCCCGCGCGAGCAGGCCGCCGACCCCCGCACCTTCGACGAGCAGCGCAAGGCGCTCGGCGGCCTCGAAGCCGCCCTCGCCTCGCGCCGGGCCGCCGTCCACGCCGGCTGGGGCGACGCCTACGTCGCCCGCGTCCACGCGAAGGGCAAGCTGACCGCGCGCGAGCGCGTCGCCCGGCTGATCGACCCCGGCACGCGGCCGTTCGAGGTCGGCACCTTCGTCAACGACGGTTTGGTGTTCGGCGACAAGCTGACCTCGCCGGCGGCCGGGGTGGTCACCGCGTTCTGTCGGGTCGAGGGGCGGTGGTGCATGGTCATCGCCAACGACAACACCGTCGCCTCGGGCTCGTGGTGGCCGCGCACGCCGGAGAAGATCGAGCGGGCGCAGACGATGGCGCTGCGGCTGCGGCTGCCGACGATCTACCTCGTCGACTGCTCCGGCCTGTTCTTGCCCGAGCAGTCGAAGAGCTTCCCCGGCGCCACGGGTGCGGGGCACATTTTCAAGATGAACAGCCTGCTGTCGGCCAACGGCGTGCCGCAGCTCGCCGGCGTGTTCGGCGACTGCATCGCCGGCGGCGGCTACATGCCGATCATCAGCGACCGCGTCTACATGACCGAGCAGGCCTACATGGTCATCGCCGGCGCCGCGCTGATCAAGGGCGCCAAGAGCCAGAAGCTGACCAGCCTCGACATCGGCGGCCCCGAGGTGCACGTGCATCTGAGCGGCTGCGCCGACCGGCGCGTGCCCAACGACGAGGTGCTGATCGACTGCCTGCGCCGCGAGGTCCGCAAGCTGCCGAGCTCGGGCGCCGACTTCTACCGCGGCGACGCCGGCGCGATCGACCCGCTGTTCCCCGCGCACGAGCTGTGCGGCCTCATGCCCGTCGACCACCGCGAGGGCTACGACGCCTATCAGGTGCTCGCGCGCCTGTGCGACCAGAGCCTGTTCTGGGAGCTCATGCCCGACGCCGGCGAGGAGATGATCTGCGGCGTCGGCCGGGTCGGCGGCCTCTACGCCGGCTTCATCATCAACCGCCAGGGTCTCGTCGGCGACCCCGAGCACCCCGGCGCGCGGCGCCCCGGCGGCACCCTCTACCGCGCCGGCATCGCCAAGATCTCCGCCTTCTCGCGCGCGTGCGACAGCGACGGCCTGCCGATCATCTGGCTGCAGGACATCTCCGGCTTCGACATCGGCGTCGAGGCCGAGCGGCAGGGCCTGCTCGCCTACGGCTCGAACCTCATTTACACCAACAGCACCAACACCACGCCGATGTTCACGGTGCTGCTGCGCAAGGCCTCCGGCGCCGGCTACTACGCCATGGCCGGCCTGCCCTACGACCCCGTGGTGCAGCTCTCCACCTGCCTCACGCGGCTTTCGGTGATGGAAGGTCGCACGCTGTCGATCGCCACCTACAACACCAAGCTCGACGACAACTTCGAGATCCTCGCCAAGGATCCGGAGGAGCGGCGCGCCATCGAGGCTGGCATGCGGGCGGTCGAGCAGCGCATCGAGGCCGACATGGACCCGTACGTCGCGGCCCGGCAGATGGACACCGACGAGATCGTCGGGGTCAGCGAGCTCCGCAGTTACCTTTGCGCGCTCGTCGAGATGAGCTACCAGTACGCAGGGTACCGGCGGGTGAAGAACCCGCGGATCTGGACCATGCACGACCTCGCGGTGCTCACCGGAGGGATCCGCTGACCATGCCCGTCAAGAATTTCGTCCTCGACGCTCGCCTCACTCCGCCGGTGCTCCGCGCGCGCCTGGCTGCGGGGCCCGACGGTCGGCAGCGCCTGCTCGCGCCCGGCGTCGGCATGTTCCGCGGCGCCCCCGACCCGGGCATGCTCGTCGGGCCTGACCAGGCGATCGGCGCGCTCGAGATCCTCGGCGTCGTCCACCACGTCCTCGCGCCCGTCGGCGCCGGCGGCCTCGTGGTCGCCGACGAGGCGCTGGCGCGCGGCCCCGGGCCCGCGCGTCGCGCCGTCGGCTTCGACGACATCCTGCTCACCCTCGACCCCAGCGCCACGCGAGGCGAGTCCGCCGCCAACCAGTCCGGCCCGGCCGCCCGCCCCGGCGTCAGCGGTGCCGCGGTCCTGCGTGCCCCCACCAGCGGCCGCTTCTACGCCCGCTCCGGCCCGGGCAAGCCCGCCTTCGTCAGCGTCGGCGCCGTGCTCGAGCCGGGGCAGACCGTCGGCCTCATCGAGGTCATGAAGACCTTCAGCCGCGTGCTGTACGGCGGCGACGCCTTGCCCTCACGCGCGCGGGTGGTCCGGGTCTGCCAGGCCGACGAGTCGGATGTCGCCCAGGGCGACCCGCTCCTCGAGGTCGAGCCGGTCGACGCCGCGGACGACCAAAATACGAAACCCCACCCGGCATAGCGATAGCAGGTGGGGGTCGACTTAGATAGCGTTGAGGGGGGACGGCCTCAGTTGGCGACGGATCCGCTGACTGCGGACCAGCGAACCCGCGTGATCATGAAGTGCCTGTCCGACCGATTTGGATGACAGGGTGATGCGATTTTTTTTCTGACCGCCGCTGACGAGGTAATCCGTGGACGAACGAGCCGAAGACAAGCGCGAGAAGGTCCGCTGGCTCATCCTCCTGAGCGGAGTCGCGCTCGCCTTCTACCTCTGCTGGTTGATGCTGCAGCCGTTCGTCCGGGTGCTGCTGTGGGGCCTCGTCCTCACCTCGGCCTTCGGCCCGGTTCACAACCGGATCCGCCAGCGCATCAAGAACCAGGATGTCGCCGCCCTGGTGTCCTGCTTCGCCGTCATGCTGGCGATCGGCGTGCCCACGGCGCTGATCGGCCTGGCCCTCGTCCGCGAGCTCGCGCCCGCGTTCGAGACCTTGCAGGCCATGATCTCGAGCCTGCTGGATCCGAACTCGCCGGTGATCGGCAAGGTGGCGCAGTGGCTGTCCGAGCGCGGCGTCGACATCGCGGCCGTGAAGCAGCAGGCGATCGAGCAGGCGCAGCAGGCGATGGGCGAGCTGACCTCGAACTCGATCGGCTACGTGCGGGGGATCCTCGGCGGCATCGCCGGCATCGTCATCGAGGTCTTCTTCGTCTTCTTCACCATGTTCTACCTGTTCCGCGACGGGGCGAAGCTGTGGGCCGCCCTGGCGAACGCGCTGCCGCTGCGCGGGCGGACCATGAACCAGCTGATCGTCCGCATCCGCGAGGTCATCAGCGCCAGCGTCTACGGCGTGTTCGTGATCGCGGTGATGCAGGGCACGCTCGGCGGGCTCGCGTTCTGGGTCATCGGCCTGCCCTCGGCGGTGGTGTGGGGCCTGGTGATGACCTTCATGTCGCTGATCCCGCTGGCGGGCGCGTTCGTGGTCTGGGTGCCGGCGGCGATCTACCTCGCGGTCACCGGCTCGTGGGGCGCGGCGCTCGGGCTGACGCTGTGGGGCTCGCTGGTGATCGGCCTGGTCGACAACTTCCTGCGGCCGAAGCTGGTCGGCGAGAAGGCCAAGCTGCACGAGCTGTTCATCTTCTTCGCCGTGCTCGGCGGGCTGCAGGTGTTCGGGATCGTCGGCCTGTTCCTCGGCCCTGTGATCCTCGCCATCGCGCTGGCGCTGTTCGACGCCTTCCTCCACCCCGACACGTCGCTCAAGGGTGGGCGGCCGACGATCCCGCCGCCGGACATGCCTCCGCCGCCGGTGCTCCCGCCCATCGTCTCACCGCCCGAGCAGGGCAAGTGACACCGGCGCCGTCATCGGCCGCGTCTTCTGGCCTTTGAAAAGATTGCGACCGGCCACGGCGCACTTGGACCCGAACCCTGGACACCGAGGCCCAGGTGCGCCGTGACCGGTCGAGGACACAGACCGATGACTCGATGAATGAGCGTCGCCAGGTCCCTCAACGGATCACGGATTTTTGCGAACCATCGCGCGTGGAATCGCGCCGGCGACGTGACATGCACGTCGCGAGGCTGTCACCTTCGCTCAGCCCATCAGGACCAGGCGGATCACCGCGCTGATCACGCCGCCCGCCGCGAACAGGCAGCAGAGGTCACTTCTGAGCCTGCGCAACCGCGCCAGGGCGAGCGGGCCCTGGGGGGAGATTTCTTCGAACAACATCGGGAAATCTCGAGTACGCGTAACGTCCATGACTCTCAGTTGTAACAGAACGAAGGGTCGTCGCAAGAGCTGTTAGCGCGCGCTATGCGCGCAGAACTGCTCCGACCCTTGTAGAAGCAACGAGCGTCGCGAGCGGGTGTGCGCGTGGAACGGAGCAGAGAGGCGCCATCGAGCTCGGCGTCCTCGCCGAGCAAGGGAAAGTGCCGGGTGGTTCGGCCTCCCGGCTCGGAGTCGCACCGTCCTCCGCGCGGGGCTCCTCGTCGACGTGATTCGGCGGCGGTGCCGAGCCTGCGCAGGACGCTCGAGTTGCAGGCGTCGATCCCCGGGGCGTCGGGCGCGACCTCGAGGTCACCGACACCTGCGTTCGACTGGGCCCGGGCTGATTGCCGGCCGCGATCCGAAGATCGCCCGCGACACCTCGAGCGCTCCGCCGGCGCAATCGCGGTCGTCCGGGGCCGGACAGGAGAGCGCAAGGACGCTTTGCGGGCGCAATCGCGGTCGTCCGTGGCGGACATCGAAAGGCCTCGCGAGCGAGCTCTCGTTCCGGCTCGGCGAGCGGCGCACGGCCTGGCCGTCCGGCTGCGCCTCCGAGCCCGGCGGCGCAGGGACGTCTGCGCGGCTCAATCGAGGTCGTCGTCGTCGTCGCCGAGGCGGGACAGCACGTCGTCGTCCAGCGGGGCCCCCGAGGCGGGCGGGAGCACCAGCTCGGCGGGGCTCTCGTCGTCGTCGTCGGTGTCGGCGGTCGCATCGAGGTCGGCGCTGAGGCGCCGGCTGGTCTCCAGCTCCGAGGGCCCGGTCTCTTCGGACATGTCCGCTAAGTCATCCTCGGAGTCGCCGGCTGATTCCTCCTCCGAGTCGGAGCTGCCGCCCGAGGTCTCGGCCGTCGCCGCGCCGCCGCCGTCGCCCTCGCCGCCCGCGGTCGCGGCGGCCACCGGCGCCGTGTCCTGCGGCGGCCGCTTGCTCGCGGTCTTCCTGGCGGCGGTCTTCTTCGCCGTCGTCTTCTTCGCCGCGGTCTTCTTGCTGGCGGTCTTCTTGCTGGCGGTCTTCTTGGCTGCGGTCTTCTTCGCCGCCGGCTTCTTGGCGGCGGCCTTCTTCGCCGCCTTCTTGGGCGCGGCCTTCTTCGCCGTCTTCTTGCTCGCGGTCTTCTTCGTTGCCTTCTTCCGATATGACGTAGCCATCGCTCTCCTCCCCAGGGCCACTCGTTCTCGAGGCGGCCTACTGTGACTGCAGCAGTTTGCCACGGAGCGCGACGACCTTGTCGATCTGGACCAGAACACGCAGCGACGAACGACGCGCGCGCCGTCGCTCTCACGGGCGTCGCTCGTCGATCGGACGTCGCCGACGCTCGCGAGCGTGGGCCTGGCCGGCCTCGCCGCGACGCGAGCCGCCGCTGTGAACCTTCGGCGCCGGACTACGGACGCGGACGCGGGCCCGCGCTGTGGCGGCCGCGAACGCTACGGCGGCGGCCGGGGTTGCGGACGCGGCTGCGGTCCTCCGGCGGAGGCGACGGGCTCACACGGTCCAGGGGTAGACCCCCGAACGCGCGGGGCTCTCCTCGATGGACTCCTCTTCGCCGTCCATGCTGCTGGCGGCCTCGACCTCGACGGGCGGCTCGAGGTCGGCCTCGGCGAGGCGGACGGGCAGGCGCACGGTGAAGGTGGTGCCGCGGCCGAGCGCGCTCTCGACCTCGATGTCGCCGCGCATCAGGTGGCAGAAGTTGCGGCTGATGGCGAGGCCGAGGCCGGTGCCGCCGTACCGGCGGGTGGTCGCGGCGCTGCCCTGCGCGAACTCCTGGAAGATGCGCTTGATCTGGCTGGGCGACATGCCGATGCCGGAGTCGGACACGGTGAAGACGAGCTGCTCGCCGTGGTCGGTGGCCCTGCGGTGGGCGGCCAGGGCGACCTCGCCGCTGCTGGTGAACTTGGCGGCGTTGCTGAGGAGGTTGAGCAGGACCTGGCGGACCTTGACGCGGTCGAGGCGGACCGGGCCGAGGGCGTCCTCGCAGCGGGACACGAAGGTGTTGCGGTTCTTCTCGATGAGCGGACGCGCGGTCATCGACACCTCGTCGATGACCTCCCCGAGCTCGAACTCCTCGAGGAAGAGCTCCATCTTGCCGGCCTCGATCTTCGACAGATCGAGCATGTTGTTGATCAGCGACAGCAGGTGCTTGGCGGCCGCCTGGATCTTCTGCATGTCGGGGATGAAGCTCCCCGCCTGGACGACATCGTTGAACTCGTCCTCGAGCAGCTCGCTGTAGCCGATGATGGCCGTCAGCGGGGTGCGCAGCTCGTGGCTCATGTGGGCGATGAAGGCGCTCTTGGCCCGCGAGGCGTCGAGCGCCTCCTCGTTCGAGCGGGCCAGGCGACGCGCGCGGCGCTCGAGCGTGTTGCGCTCGAGCTCGAGCCGCTCGGTGTGGGCCGTCTCGAGCGCGAGCGCCAGGTGGTCGGCGATCGCCAGCAGGATGTCGACGTCGTCCTGCGTGAACGGCCCGCGGGTGAGCGGCCGGTCGAGGTAGATGACGCCGAAGAAGCGGTGGCCGAGCAGCAGCGGCGCGGCCAGCATGTGCCGCGGCGGCAGCGGGCTGCCGTCGAGCTGCTCGGTGCCGGCGGCGTCGCCGGAGATGGCGAACGGCTCGCGGCTGAGGCGCACCCGCTCGAGCACGGCGGCGCTCGCCAGCGCCAGGTCGGCTTCCTTGCCCTCGGCGTCGCGCGCCGACTTGAGGTGCAGCCGCTCGGTGCTCTCCGAGTAGAAGTACAGGTAGGCCGCGTCGGCTCCGACGATCCGGACGATCTCGGGCAACGCGAGCGGCGTGGGCGACTTCCGGATCATGACTCGAAGGGTAGGAGACGACGCGTCCGCGGGCTCGGAGCGCGTCCTGTAGCTAGAATCGCAGCCTAGACCATCGGCCCGGGCGTATCAACTGTTCGACAGGCCCGGCTCGCCGGGCCCGCCGGAGACCCCGTGATCGCGCAGATCCGCCCGCGTGCGAGCTCTGCGGCTCGGGCTCGCCATCGATGTTCTCGGCCACCTCTCGGCCGACCACGCTCACGCGCAAGCCCAACGTCACGACGTCACATGGCCCATGCGCCATGCGAAAAAACGATCGCGTCGGACGCTACGTGTAGCGGAGCGCGCAGCGGGTCTCGTCGCCGTCGACCTGGAAGATGAACCGACAGTCGGGCCGCTCGCTCTCGCAGATCGTGCCGCCGATCGCCGAGGGCCGACCTTCAGGGTCCATGACGGTCTGCACTTCGATGCTGACCCCGAAGGTCTGCTCGAGCGAGCGCACCCACGTCATGTAGTCGTGCGAGCAGTTCGGATCGCGCGTCAGCAATGCGCTGCTGCGCTGCGCGATCAGGTTGACCAGATGCGTGTACCGGCGAGGGCTGTTAGCGATCACGACACCGAACTCCAGGTGCTTCCGCCAAGGGGGGAACATCAGAGTACTATGCGCCGTAAGGCTCGATCCATCCATCGCCGCAACTCACGGGTGGGAAAACTGTGTATCCCAGATCGCAAAAGCCGGGCTCCGCGCCCCGGTCGTCAGGGACTTCCCGTCGGCGCCGTGGGCTCTGAAACGCCGGACGGTTGTCCGTGTGGGAGTTCGCGGCAGAACACGCCGCGGTCCCAGATCGTGTTCGAAGAGGCGGCGCAAACGACACCGCGGCGCCAATCGACGGCCAGGCTCCGCACCTGGACGCGCTCCAGACCCAGCGCCGTCCACGTCGCGCCGCCGTCGTCGCTGCCCCAAACACCCTGTCCCCACGACCCGGCGATCACCCGTGCCCCGTCGTCAGGGTCGGGCACCATCACCCGCAAGTCCGGCGCCGGCGGCGTCCTCGGCTCGAACGACCGGCCAGGTGGTGCGACATAGAGATCGCTCGACCACACGCCGCTGTGCCACGCGTAACGCCACCCACCGCCGACGGCCGGGTAGAACCACCCGTCGCCGCGCTCGGGCGGCGTGCGGTCGACCCACTCCCCGCCGCCGTCGCGCGACCACCACGATCCCCCGAGCACGACGGCGGAGCCGCCGCCGAGCGCGACCTGCTCCACCCGGCCGGCTATCTGTTCTTTCGACCATGTCCCTTTCGCCAGGTCGAGCCGGTGCAGCGCGCCGTCGACGGTCACGAGCAGCTCGCCGCCGCCGACGGTCAGCGACTTCAACTCCCCGGCCGGCCGGCCGATCGACCGCCACTGCCCGCTGACCGGGTCGCGCCGGTCGAGCCGCGCCACGCCGACCGGCGCCGTCCACAGCGCTCCGTCGGGCGCGGCGTGAAATTCCCAGGCGCGCCCGCCGGGCGGCTCACCGAGGTCGCGCCAGTCGTCGTCGGTCCAGGCCAGAACGCGGCCACCGCCGCTCTGCACGACGAACCCGTCGACCTGCGAGAAGACGAGCAGTGGGTCCGACCAGTCGGCGCTGCCCGCCAGCGGAGCCCACGCCGGATCGATCGGCCGCGACCACTCGACCACGCCCCAACCACCGACGAGCACGTGCGAGGCGACCGCCAGCCCCACCGCCGCCCGTCGCACCCACGCCGGCGCCCACGCGAGCATGTCCGCGAGCCTGCCGAGGTCGAACCCCACCCCGAGCGCCGCCAACAACACCGCCATCGCGGGGATCCCCCGCAACGCCCACCATGGCGCGATGAACAGGAACGCGCCGGCGAACGCGAGCTCGACGTACGACCAGCAGACGTACACGCCCCGGGCCGCGCGCACGAGGATGCCTTGCACGCTCACGGCCCGAGGATGCCACAGCGAACCCATCGGCAGCACGGGGCGAAATTCCCCCTCGTGCATCGAGGTCGTCCCTCGCGTCGCCGGCCGCAGCCCCGTACGGATGACCGCCAGCGCCAGGGGCCACACGACCCGGCGTAGCCGCTCGCGGACCCGCCGACGCCGTCCGCGGCCTCGAGGATCGACGCGCCGTTCGTCGCCGTCCCGACCGAGTGCGAGATCGGCAGGAACCTCGCTCGCACCTCGACACCCGTCGAAGCCGCCGATGCTCACCAGCAAACGGCCGAGCTCTCCGAGTCGCGCGGCGGCCATGCTCGAGCCCGAGCTCGTCGGGAGTCGCAGGCCGACTCGCTGCGACCCGAGCTCCCGCTCGCGACGCATCGTTCACCGCCTCTCTGCGAGCCGTCACCGACCAGGCTCGAGCTCGACTGCGCCGGAGGTCGCTGTCCGCTCACCGCGAGCCCCGTCCTCGCCAGCACGCTTGCTTGGCTCGTGAGCCGCACGGTCCGGTCCGCGCGAGGTCCGATGTCGCGAGTGAATACCGACGCCAGGGTATCGGCAGCGCGGACGTCTCTCGCGAGCCTCGTCGCGCGACGCGTTGTCTTCCGAAGCGCGTCCGGTCCGCGGGAGGTCTCGGGTCGTTAGCGTGAGACCATGTTCGAACACTACCTGCATCAGCACGTCCCGGACCGTCGCCGTCGTCTGCGCTTGGTGGTGGCGGCTCACCTCGCCGGGCTGTTCACGGTCGGAGCGCTCGGCTTCACCTGGCTCATGGGCAAGCTACAGATCGCTCAGGTCGCGCCGCCGAACGCCAACTTCGTGCTCGTGCAGATGTCGCTCGACACCCCGCTGCCGCCGCCTCCGCTGCCGCCCGCGCCGGCGCGCACCGAACCGGAGGACAAGGAGGTCCCGGAGGAGCCGAAGCCGGACGACGAGCCGCCCGAGGACTTCACCGAGCTGCTCCCGCCCCCGAAGCCGCGGCCCGGCCCGGTGGGCAACGGCGCGCCGACGGCCACCGGCACCGCGCCGATCGGCGTGCCCGGCGTCGCCACGGGGATCCCCGGCGTCCATCGCTTGCCGCCAGGCTTCTCCACGCCGACGCTGGCCGCCCCGCGCCAGCCGAAGAGCGAGCAACGCGCCCCGGTGCCGCTCGCGGTCGTGCGCGCGCAGGCCGTCTACACCCCGAACCCCGACCAGGACCGGCTCGCGGCCACCCGCGCCGGCATGTTCGACAAGCGGCCAGGCGAGAACGAGACGTCGTTCTGCGTCGACGCGACCGGCCGCACCACGGAGATCCGCACGGTCAAGGCGTTCCCCGGCGACCCGGCCGTCGACGAGGTGATCCGCTCGACCATCAAGACCTGGCGGTTCCGCCCGTTCATGGTCGAAGGCAAGGCGGTCAAGACCTGCACCTCCCAGGTGTTCCGCATCACCTTCAAGTGAAAATATACAGAAGACATGTTTTGAAGAGCATGTTCTGGAGAACATGCTCTTTCGCGCATGCCCCTCAGGGCAGGCCGATCGGGGCGCCGGCGATCCCGACCGGGAGGCGGTAGAGGTCGCCGGGGTTGCCCGAGAGGTACAGGCTCTCGGGGTCCCAGCCGACGCCCCAGCCGAACTGGGCGTTGGCGACGTTGCTGGCGAACTCGGCCAGCAGCTCGGGCTGGCCGACGAGCTGGGCCTCGGCGTCGAGGAGCCCGCGGAACAGCCGGCTGTCGCCCTGGTCGACCGCGTAGATGTTGCCGCACTGATCGAGCGCCAGGCCGTCGAGCCGGGCGCCCGGGACCGTGAGGACCTCGCTCGGCTCGCCGACGGGCTCGCCGAGGTCGTCGACCTCGAGCTTGAGCACCCGACCGGCGCCGTAGTTGGTGAAGAACAGCAGGTTGCGCGCCTCGTCGAGCACCACCCCGTTGGCGCTCGACGCCATCGGCCCCTCGTAGACGGTGCTCTTGTTGAACTGCGCGTCGAAGCGGACCACCCGGCTGCCGCCGAACTCGGTGAGCCACACCCGGCCCGCGGGGTCGACGTAGAGGCCGTTGGGGCTCTGCAGGCCGCCGGCGAGGTCGCCGACCATGCCGTCGGTGGTGATCCCCTGCAGGTCGCCCGACTGCGGCAGCGCGACCAGCAGCTCGCCCGTGGTGGCGAAGCGGGTGCCGTAGACCTGCGGGAAGCCGCCCGCGAGGTCCGTCTCCAGCATCTCGGCGGTGACGATCACCACGGTGTCGCCGCGCTTGAGCGCGAGCCCGCCCTTGCCGTCGAAGCCGAGGTCTTCGCTGCCGTCATAGCCCTCGCCGATCAGCTCGGGCGTGAACGGCCCGGGCTCGATCGTCATGCAGTCGAGGTCGTCGCCGGTGGTCCCGTCGGTGGTCGTCGACGTCTCCGGGTCGGTGGTCGACGTCGACGTCGTCGCCTCGGTGGTGGTGAGCGACGTCGTCGGCGGGTCGCCGGTGGTGGTCTGCTCCGAGGTGCCGGTGGTCGGCCCGGTCGTCGACGTCGTGTCGGTCGTCGAGGTCGCGTCCGTGGTGGTCGCGTCGCTCGTCGACGTCGTGTCGGCGGTGGTCTGGCTGCCGTCGTCCCCGCAGGCGGGGACGAGCGGCGCGGAGGTCAGGAGGATCGCAAGGGTAGATGCGCGCGAGGCCATGGCCCGCACGCTATCGCGTCGTGACCAGGCTCGCCAGGCTGCGACCGTCGACCTGCGCCGGCGGGGTGATGCCGAGGAACTCGGCCAGCGTCGGCGCGACGTCGACGGTGCCGACCGGCTCCGCGAGCGTCTTCGCCACCACCTGCGCGCCGAAGAACAGCACCGGCACGTGCGTGTCGTAGCGGTACGGCGACCCGTGGCTGGTGCCCTTCGGGAAGGTCGCCGCCAGCGTCCACTCCTTGAAGCGCATCAGCACGTCGGGGCTGCGCGCGGGGAAGAACGATCGGCGGTAGCGCTCGAGGAACTCCGACGCGCCGGTGTCGGGGGCGGCGCCCGACAGCACGTCGGCGGTGAGCACCTCGGCGACGAAGTCGAGCTTCGCCAGCTCCTTGCCGACGGCCGCGCGCAGCAGGTCGGGCCTCACGCCCTTGGCCTCCGCCGCGGCGACGTCGAGCCACACCCCCGTCTCGCCGATGTCGAGCAAGATCTCCGGCGGCAGGTTCAGCGCCTGGGTGGCGGCGCCGACCTGGCGGGTGACCTGCGCCTTGTAGTCGGCCATGGTGACGCGGCGCGCGTCCTTCTGCTGGCCCGACTGCGCCAGGAGCTCGGGGATCGGGATCGCGCCGTGGTCGGCGGTGAGGGCGAGGACGTAGTTGCCGGCGCCGACCTGGGCGTCGAGCTCGCGCAGGAACACGTCGAGGTAGCCGTCGAGGCGCATGTAGTAGTCCTGGGCCTCGTGGCTCATCGGCCCGTAGCGGTGGCCGACGTAGTCGGCGCTCGAGCAGCTGACGAGCAGGATGTCGGGGTCGGCGTCGGCGCCGAGCTGCTCCTCTTTCAGCATGCGCTGGGCGAACGCGAGCGTCAGCTCGTCGCCGAACGGGGTCCACTGCAGCTCCTTGAGGAAGCTGTCGCGGGCCTGCGGGGTGCCGTCGTCGAAGCCGTGCGGCAGCTCGGTGTGGACGCCGTCGGCCTCGAACTCGACCTTGTCGGCGCCCGAGCGCGCGTACGTCGCCGCGTCGCGCAGCCGCTGCCAGCCCTCGGCGAAGCGGCGGAACACGCGGGTCTCGCTGTTGAAGTCGACCACCCACGCCGGCAGCGACTCGCCGTACCAGCTCGACGACACGTAGCCGGCCGCGGCGGCGTCGAACCAGTAGGCGCGGTCGGGGTGCTGCCCGCCCATCATCACGCTCGCGCGGTCCTTGAAGGCGACCGAGAACACTCTGGCCTTCGGGACCTGCTCCTTGAGCCAGTCGCCGATCGCCGGGCGCATCAGCTGCTCGGGGGAGCGGCCGTCGGGCGAGCCCGCGCGCGGGCCGGAGGTGACGATGCGGGCGTCCTTGTCGTCGGCGGCGTAGGCCTTCTTGCGCGCGTCGCGGTCGTACCACTCGTTCTCGATGACGCCGTGGCGGCTCGGGTGGGTCGCGGTCGACGCGCTGGCGTGGCCGGGGGCGGTGAACGTCAGCGCGTGCTGGACGTGGGCCTCCTCGAACAGCGCGCCTTGTTGGCGCAAGCGGGCCAGGCCGCCGGTATAGAGGTCGGCGTAGCGCGACAGGTAGTCGGCGCGCATCTGGTCGATGACCAGCAGGACGACCAGGCGCGGTCGGGCGGCGGCCTCGGGGACCTCGGGCGCGTGGACCGTCGACTGGCCGCCGGACTCGCGCGTGCATGCCGCGAGCAGGCCGAGGGCGAGGGTCCACGAGAGCGCCGAATGTTTCGCTGCGCACATGCGGCGGCAGATTTACGCCCGTTCGCCGCCAGGGTCCAGGTGTGAGGCAGGCACTGATTGACAGCCCCAGGTCGCCCTTTCACACTCCGCGCCATGCACGTCCGCCACGCGATCCTCGCCTCGCTCCTCGGATGCACCGTCCTCGCCTGTCAGGGCGGCGCCGCTGCCCCCGCCGCCCAGCCCGCTGCCGAGCCGGCGAAGGTCGCCGAACCCGCGAAGGCCGAAGCGCCCGCGAAGCCCGACGAGAAGGTCGCCGCCGCCGAGAAGCACGAGGGCGAAGAGGGCTGCATCTACGCCGACGCCCACAAGAAGGAAGGCGACGAGGCCGATTGCCCGCACGGCGGCGCCGAGGGCACCCCGAACTCCGGCGAGCCCGGCCACTTCGGCGCGGCGTTCGCCCTGAAGGAGACGAGGCCCCTCGGCCCGATCCTCGCCGCCGGCAAGGACGCCCTGCCCAAGGACGCCGTCCAGGTCAGCGGCACCGTCGACAGCGTGTGCCAGAAGAAGGGCTGCTGGATGGTCGTGAAGGACGGCGACCAGCAGGCCCGGATCCTGATGAAGGACCACGGTTTCACCGTGCCGATGGACACCAAGGGCAAGCCCGTGGTCGTCGAGGGCACCCTCGAGGCCCGCACCTTCACCGAGGCCCAGGTCAAGCACCTCGAGAAGGACGCCGGCAAGGACCCGGCCTCCGCCTCCGGCGAGCGCACCGAGTACGTGCTCACCGCCTCGGGCGTGAAGATCCAGAACAGCTGAGCGGCGCCTGTCCCTCGAGGACAGGTTGCGAGGCCCATGCCCGAAGGGCCATGTCCGCGAGGACATGGCCCTTCGTCGCGACCGGCGCCTGCCTCGCGCCCGGCTCCGGCACACCGGCGAGAAGGGGGTGCGGCCAGCGGGCTGAAGCAGGGCGAGGAAGGGCGAGACGCTCCGGGGCGCCGACGAGCCGCGGAGGCCGAGGCCAGCGGGGCGAAGGACGGGGAGCGGGGAGGCGGCGGCGCTCTAGCCCGACGGCGAGCCGGCGTTGCTGAGGGCGAAGCCGGTCATGTCGCTGTAGGTGTAGGGGGCGGTCAGGCCGGTGAAGGTGTCGACCGTCTTCATGACCGGGTGGACGCGGTAGGCGTAGGGCTCGGACAGCGTCACGCCCCAGACGTAGCCGTAGAAGTCGATGCTGATGCCGTGGACGTAGCTGGGGACGGGCAGGACGTCCTTTTGGACCAGCGTCTCGGTGTCGACGGCGATGATGTTGTTGGCGCCGCCGGACATGTAGAGGGTGCCGGCGCCGTCCTCCATGCAGCCGCCGCCGCCGGGGACCTGCACGGTCTGCCACGTCTCGGTCATCGGGTCGAAGCGGGCCGCGCCGCTGCCGCTGCAGGTCCACACGTAGCCCTTCGAGTCGACGGTCATGCCGTAGCCCGACATCGCCATCGGCCACAGCTTGTACTGCAGGCTGAGCCGGTCGATGAACACGAGCTGGCCGACGCCGAGCTGCGAGCCCCAGAAGTTGCCGTCGCCGTCGACCGCGGCGCCGTAGATGCCGTAGTAGTCGGGGTTCACGCCGACCACGTTGACGGTCGCCTCGATCGCGCCGGTGTCGCCGTTGACGAGCAGGACGTCGAGCTGGTTGTCGGCGTTGACGAAGTCGTCGTTGTTGCCGGAGGTCCAGATCTTCTGGTTCTCCCACTGGCACGTCGCCTTGTTAAAATTGCCCTGCGTCCACGCGACCGGCCGCTGGCTGATGTAGCTCATCGGCGTGTACCAGGCGACGCACTCCTCGACGCCCCACGGCAGGTAGTTGCCGTCGACGGCCGTCTGGATCCCCGGCATCCCGTTGGTGTCGGCGCAGCGCTCGGCCTGCGCGTACACCTTCGTCAACCCGCCGTTGCGGTTGGCGATCACGACGTCGCCCGAGAGGTTGACCGAGGTGCGCGACGGGTTGCCCGCCGAGTCGGGGCGCACGATGTAGCGGCCCTCCTCGACCAGGTTCACCGTGTTGATCTTGCTCATCGTCCCCTGGCCGCTGTTGGCGATCCAGATGTACGAAAAGTCAGGTTCGCCGCCGCCGCCGCCGCCGCTGCAGGCCATGCCGCCGTCGGGCGTGACGCCGAGGTCGAACTTGGGCCCGCCGTCGCTGCTCATCGAGGTCCCGGTGACACCCTCGGTCGGATCGGTGGGACTCTGGGTGGTCGCGTTGCTGTCGCTCCCGGTGCCCATGGTGGGCGTCTCGCTGGTCGGCCCCGCGGTCTCCGAGGCGGTGCCCGGCTCGGTCGCGGTGATCGTCGACGTCGGGCTCGAGGTCGGCGGCGTCAACGTGGCCGTCGCCCCCCCGTCGTCGCGCCCACCGTTGTCCCCGCAGGCGAACACCACGGAGGCGGCGATTAAGGACTTAAGCTCGTTTCTCATGAGAACTCCCCGATGCCGCACGCTAGCACAGCGAGGGGAAATTCTCGTCAGCGGAAGCGGAGATCCCCTCTTGCTGCGGAGGGGCAGCTCCGGGACTCGCCGAGCGCGGAAACTCGCTCAGCCGCGACGACGGCGACGCAGCCCGAGCAGCAACAGGCCGAGGGCCCAGGGCGGCGGACCGCCGGTGACGCTGCAGGTCAGCGAGGTGTCGTTCGACGAGGCCGGCTCGCCGGCCGCGACGCGCACGGAGATCTGCGACTCGACCCCGTAGGCCCGCGCGGTGATCTTGCGGAACTCCTGCTCGGGGTCGTGCTCGTAGATGAACACGTCGCCCGGCTCGGTGAAGCCGCGGTCGGGCAGCGCCCACTCGAAGTCGACGCCGTAGATCGGCTGCTTGTCCTCGGCGACCGCCTGCGCGACCAAGAGCCACTCGCCGGCGAGCTCGTCGGGCGTGGTGGCGTCGCCGTCGATCAGCTCGACGCCGGCGATCATGCTGCTCGGCACGCCGTAGATGTCGACCTCCTCGACGAGGTCGTCGCCGAGCCACAGCTCGGCGCTGTGCCGACCCTGGGCGCCGACGCTGACCTGCAACCAGTTGCGGTTGTCGACCAGCTCGGAGTGACGGATCGTGGCGTCGATCGCGGCGCTGCTGGCGACCTGGATGTCGGTCGAGCCCTGCAGGCGGATGTCTTCGTGCAAGTACTCGACGGCGAAGGTCGCGGTGCCGCCGACGAGGATCCGCGGGTGCGGCGTCTCGCCGCGGAAGTCGGGGTTGTCGAGGGCGTAGATCGGCGCGGCGAACAGCTTGGCGCGGGTCGGCCGCTTGACCTCGACGGCGGCGCTGCCACGGATCGCGCCGGAGGTGTCCTTGAGCAGCAGCTCGGTGACGCCCTCGCCGACGGCCCCGACCTCGACGACGAGGATGTGCGGGCTCATCTTGTACGGCTCGGCGCGCAGCTGCAGGACCTTGGGGTCCATGCTCTCGACCTTCCAGCCGACGAAGTCGGTCTCCTGGTCGTTGTCCTCGACGAACACCTCGAACTGCGCCCCGAGCACGTACGGGGTGCTCAGCTCGTCGCCGTACTCGGCCCGCGGCTTGAACTCGTACAGCCGGCTGTTGACCGAATCGGAGAAAGTGAACTCGCTGGTACACGCGGCGAGCAACGAGAGGCCGAGGAGCGTGGACGCGACCCGCATACCCACAAGCTAGTCGGACACGATGACGCGCTCAAGTGCGGCCGGCTGCCAAACTGTCACGCCGGCCGGCGGGCCAGCATGGGGCGGACCACGAGGGCGCCACAGTGGGGCGGATCACGCGCAGGCAGGCGGCGGTTTGCGGTAGGGTCCCCGCGCCATGGACACCGCCGCCTCGCCGAAGAGCCTCGCCGCCGCGCGCTCGACCATCCCCTGCTCCGACCCGGCCACCGGCGAGTCGCTCGGCGAGGTGCCGGTCATGGACCGCGCCGAGGTCCACGCCCGCCTGGAGCGCGCCCGGGCTGCGCAGGCCGCGTGGGCGAAGACGAGCTTCGCCCAGCGCCGCCGCGTGGTGCGCCGGATCCTCCAGCACCTGCTCGACCACACCGACGAGCTGTGCCGCCTCATCAGCCGCGACTCCGGCAAGACGCTCGAGAACGCGACCGTCGAGATGTGGCCGATCTGCGAGATGCTGCGCTGGAACCTGGCCCACGCCGAGCAGGCGCTCAGGCCGCAGAAGGTCTCGTCCGGCGTGCTCATGCACAAGGCCGCGCGCATCGAGTACCACCCGCTGGGGGTGATCGCGGCGATCTGCCCGTGGAACTTCCCGCTGCAGAACGTGCTCGCGCCGGCGATCCCGGCGCTGATGGCCGGCAACGCGGCGATGATCAAGGTGTCCGAGTGGACGTCCTGGTCGGCGCCGCGGATCCAGCAGATCTTCGACGAGGCGCTGCGGGCCGAGGGCCACTCGACCGACCTCGTGCAGCTGATCACCGGCTACGCCGAGACCGGCGCGGCGCTGGTCGGCGCGGGCGTCGACAAGGTGATCTTCACCGGCTCGATGGCCAACGGCAAGCGCGTGCTGCAGACCGCGGCCGAGACGCTGACGCCGGTGATCCTCGAGCTCGGCGGCAAGGACCCGATGATCGTGTGCGACGACGCCGACATCCACCAGGCGATCCACAACGCGCTGATCGGGACGTTGACGTCGGCCGGCCAGCTGTGCATGGCGGCCGAGCGGATCTACGTGTTCGACGCGGTCTACGACGAGTTCGTCGCCGCGGTCGCCCGCATCGTCGGCGGCCTGCGCCAGGGCCCGCCGCTCGGCGGCGGCACGGTCGACGTCGGGGCGATGACGATGCCGGCCCAGGTCGACATCGTCGAGCGCCTGGTCGCCGACGCGGTCCACCGCGGCGCGCGGATCCTCGCCGGCGGCAAGCGCGGCCCCGGCGGGCAGTACTTCGAGCCGACGGTGCTGGTCGACGTCGACCACGACATGAAGATCATGCGCGAGGAGACCTTCGGCCCGGTGATCGCGATCATGCGCGTGCGCTCGGAGGAGGAGGCGATCCGCCTGGCCAACGACTCGGCCTACGGGCTGTCGTCGTCGGTGTTCTCGCGCGACCGCGCCCGCGCCGAGCGGATCGCCCGCCAGATCGTCGCCGGCTCGACGGTGATCAACGACTTCGCCATGCACTACATGGCCCACGAGCTGCCGTTCGGCGGCGTGCGCGGCTCGGGCTTCGGCCGCCTCAACGGCCCCGAGGGCCTGCGCGGGCTGTCCAACGTCAAGGCCGTGATCACCGACCGCCTGCCGATCCACGCCGCCGTCGAGATGTACCCGGTCCGCCCCGGCACCTACGAGCAGGGCAAGGCGATCCTCCACATCCTCTACAGCACGAGCCTGGCCGGCCGCGCGCGCGGGCTCGTCGACATGGGCAAGGCGCTGTGGAAGCGCGCGACGGCCGGGAAGTAGCTGCCTCTGAGGACATGCTCGCAAGGGCATGTCGCGGCGGGGCGCTGGTCCTCCTGGCCGCCGGCTGGGCCGCCCTCCGCCTGCAGATGAACGGCGAGTACAAGGGCGCCACGTGGGCGCAGATCGCCGAATTCACCGCGCCGCTGCCGTTCGGCCACCGGCCGCTGATGTCGCTCGTCGCCTGGCCGCTGCGCGCGGCGACCGACTGGCCGCTGGCGCTGGTGTGGGGCGCGCTCGAGGCCGCGGCCGCGCTGGCGCTGTGGTTCGCCCTGCGCGCTGCGCTGCGCCCGCTCGTGGGTGCGCGATGGGACATGTTCTTCGCGACATGTTTCTTCGCGCTGCTGGCGTTCCCGTTGCTGCTGAAGCACAAGTGGGCGGTGTTCTACCCGTGGGACACGCCGGCGATGGCGTTCACCGCGGGCGGCCTGGCGCTGGTGGCCAGCCGGCGGTTCGCCGCGGCGACGGCGCTGTGCTTCGTCGCCGCGCTGAACCGCGAGAGCGCGGCGCTGATCCCGGCGGCCGCGCTGGCGCTGCACGTCGGGCTCTCGAGACATGTCCTGAGGGACATTTTCGAGGTGATCCGGCCGGTGCTGGCGATGACGGCCGCGGTGGCCGCGGCGCGCCTGGCGGTCGCGCTCGCGCTGCCCGACAACCCCGGGCCCGCGCTGCACTTCGCCCTCGGAAAGAACACGCCGCGGTGGCTGCACAACCTCGAGTGGCTGGCGGAGCCGGTCCACTGGTTGTGGCTGCCGATGTACTTCGCGCTGCTGCCGCTGGCGTGGGTGCTGCTCTGGAAGAGAATTCCGGCCGAGCACCGGCGGCTCGCCCTGGTCGCGCTGGCGTGGTTCTTCGGGCTGATGCTGGTCGCCAACATCTACGAGCCGCGCGTCTACGGCGAGATCCTCGTGCTCCTCTACGTCCCCGTCGCGGCGGCGGCGTGCCGCTGGCTGCGCGCTGATACACTGGGCGCGGCATGACCAAGATCGAGCTGACGCCGGCCCAGAAGCTGGAGATCTTCGAGGAGTACCAGCGACGCATGCGCAGCTGCGTGCCGTGGGACGCGGCGATGAAGTGGGCGCCCGAGCTCAACATCGTCGGCGCGTCGTACCGGCCCTTCATCGCCTTCCCGGAGCTGGCGCCGAGCGACGCGCCGGTGGCCGAGCTCAACCCGGCCGAGCACGCCGACTCGCCGAACAAGCTGTTCCGCTACTGCATCCGCCTGCACCGCGCGGGTCGTCGCCTGCTGACATGGTGGGGCTCGCAGACGGGCTCGGTGATCTTCGACAGCGACGTGCCGATCCCGGCGATCTTCCAGTGCCGCGAGGGCGAGCCGGGGCTGTGGAACGAGTCGCCGTGGATGTCGCTGACGCCGGCCGAGCTGATCACGCTGCGCGAGGGCACGCGCCTGGCCAAGGGTCGTGTGGTGATCGCCGGCCTCGGCCTTGGCCATCAGCTGATCGAGGTGTCGCGCCGACTGCAGGTCAAGGAGGTGGTGCTGGTCGAGCTCAGCCAGGAGCTGGTCGACTTCTATCTGCCGAAGATCCGCCCGCACTTGAAAAAACGGCTGACGGTGATCGTGGGCGACGCGTTCGCGGTCCTGCCGACGCTCGCGGCCGACGTCGCGCTGGTCGACATTTTTCCGAACTACGGCGGCAACGAGGCGGCGATGCTCGAGCTCCGCCGGCGCTGCCCGAAGATCAAGAAGCTGTGGGGCTGGGGCACGGCGACGATGTCGCTGTGACTCCTGGAGCCGGGGCCGTTGAGCTGCGGTCGAGAAGGGCGAGCGACAGACGCTTACCTGCCTCATGAGGCATGTGGCGTCGGCCCGTCGATGCAGCTCTGGTCGACGGAACGAGGCCGTGCTTCGCCGCCGCGCTCCTCGTTCGCAATCGCGAGGCGACGACGGAGGATGTCCGCACGCGCGGCGCATCCACCGGCGTCGCGCGCTGCGACCGGCGGCACGGACGCGGCGAGAGCGGCGAGCTCGGCGCCGCTGCGACTCGGAGCGCCTTCTCGCGCGCGGGTCGAGTGGTTGGCCAGACAGGAGCGAGCGGCTAGTATCACGGCGTTTTGGAGGGGGCATGAGTCTGGCCGAACGAGCTGCTCGTGTCGCTGCGATCGCACGCGCCGCGACCAGCGACGCCGACGCGGCGGCGCAAGTGATGGCCGCGCTGAAGAGCGACGGCGGTGACGCGGTGGAGGCCGGGCTTACGGCGCTGCTGCAGCTGTCGGACGACCGCGAACGCGACGACTGGACGCTCGCCGGCGCGTTCGCGCAGATCTCCGCGCTCGCCGGCGAGGTGCTGGGCGTGGCGCGCGCCGGGGTGTGGCTGTTCGCGGCCGATCACGCGGCGATCGAGTGCGCCGACATGTTCGAGTCGGCGACGCGCACCCACTCGCGCGGGGCAATGCTTGAGCGCAAGGATTTTCCGATCTACTTCGATGCGCTCGAGGCCGTGCGCGTGCTGGCGGCCGACGACGCCAACGAGGACCCGCGCACGCGCGAGTTCTCGGCGATCTATTTCAAGGAGCACGGCGTGGCCGCCACGCTCGACGCGCCGGTGCGCCGCCGGGGCGGCTTCGCGGGGCTCATCTGCTGCGAGCACGTCGGCCGGCCGCGACCGTGGCGCGACGACGAGAAGATGTTCGTCGCGGCGCTGGCCGACGCGGTGACGATCTCGCTCGAGACGGCGGAGCGCCGCGCGGCCGAGCAGGACCTCAAGCACCAGTTGGCGCTGGTCGAGGCCCAGCAGACGGCGATCGCCCGCCTGTCGTCGCCGGTGCTCGAGGTGTGGGACGGCGTGCTGGCGGTGCCGCTGATCGGCGGCTTCAACGCGGAGCGCCGCAGCGCGGTGATGGAGGCCCTGCTCGACGCCGTCAGCCGCCAGCGCGCGCGCCACGTGCTGCTCGACTTGACCGGCGTCGACGCGATCGACACCGCCACCGCCGACGCGCTGATCAAGCTGGTCCACGCGGTCCGGCTGCTCGGGACCCACTGCATCGTCTCGGGCATCACGCCGGAGGTCGCGCAGGCGCTGGTGGGCCTCGGCGTCGACCTGTCCGACCTGCAGACGACGCGCACGCTGAAGACGGCGCTCGAGCTGTGCATGCGGCGGCGGTGAGCGGGCGCGGCCGGGTTTCCTGTCCATCAGGACAGGTCGACGAGAACCCAGCGCCGGGTCGGTCCCGACCAATCATGCTCCTCAGGACATGCTCTTGAGGACACGTCGCAGGAGGTCGGGCGCGCCGTGGGCGGTGAGGCGGCCGGCGGCGTCGATCTGCAGCTCGACGTGATCGCGGCCGCGCCACAGCGCCGGGTCGGCGTGGCGCGGCGTGAGGTGGACGATCTGCTGGTTGGTCGAGCCGATCCACCGCCGGCCGTCGGGCGGCTCGCGGCGGCGCGCGTCGAAGCGGCCGTCGACGAGCGTGTCGGCGGCGTCGAGCAGCGCGCGGGCCTCGGGCATGGCCTGCAGCTCGGCGTGGGTGCGACCGGTGAACACGAGGGTGCCCAGGCCGAGGGCGCGGGCGGCCCGGCACAGCGCGGCGACGGCCTCGGCCTGCTCGCTCGGTTCGCCGCCCAGCACGGTGAGGCCGGTGATCGCGTGGACGTCCCGGGCCACGCGCAGCTCGTCCGCCAGCGACGCCACGGCCAGGGACTCGCCGCCGTCGCGGGCGAAGAGCTCGGGGTTGCAGCAGCCGGGACAGCGCAGGTCGCAGCCCTGCACCCACACCGCGAACCGGCGCCCCGGGCCCTCGGCCTCGGTGCAGGCGACCCGGGCGGCGACGCGGAGCCGAGGCTCGCCGCCGCGCTCGCGTCCGCGCGACGGTGAGTCCGCGTGGGAATCACATGTCGTTTCGGACAGCGAGCTCGCGGGCGGTTGCCCGGCCGAGGGAGCAGGTGTCCCTGCGGACATGTCGCTCGCCGGGAGCCTCGACCGGGGGCGCATCGCCGCCGCTCCCGGAGGAGCTGTTGCTCCGGACAGGACGATCGCCGCCGACCGCGCGGCCGGAGCGGCCCTGCTCGCCCCCGACCGCCGCGGAAGCTGCTTTTCCGCCGGCATCTTGCGCGTCACGGCGTTCACGACCCGGGTGGGGTCGGCCGATGCGGCGGGGTCGCTCGCCGGTGAGGATGGCTCTTCGGACATGTCACTCGTCCTCGAGCAGCGGGTCGACAGGCACGTCCTCGGCGGCCTCGCCCGGGGTCAGAGGCGCCGGGTGGAGCGTGCCGGCGAACAGGGCGTGCAGGTCGATCTCGCGGTGCTCGCCGGCGGGCAGGTCGCGCGGGAGCTCGAGCGGGCCGAACGAGACGCGGCACAGGCCGAGGACCTCGGCGCCGAGGGCGGCGAAGATCCGCCGGACCTCGTGGAACTTGCCGGAGGCGATCGTGATGCTCGCCAGCGCACCTGTCCCTTCGGGCACGTGAAGGCCGGGGTGGACCTCGCCCTCGGCGAGCGGACGGAGCTCGAGGATCTCGGGGCGATGGCCGTCGTCGAGCTCGAGCTCGGGCGGCGGCGCGCGCCACGGGCCGGTCAGGGCGGCCTGGTAGGTGCGGCGCACGGCGTAGCGCGGGTGGGTCAGCCGGTGCAGCAGGGCGCCCTCGGTGGTCCACAGCAACAGGCCGGAGGTGTCGAGGTCGAGGCGACCGACGGCCCGGAGATCGCGCCCGAGCGGCGCGTCGCGGACCAGCTCGTAGGCGGTGCGGTGGCGATCGTCGCGCAGCGCCGTGACCACGCCGACCGGCTTGTGCTGCAGGAGGTGATAGCGGACCCGCAGCACCCGCGGCTCGTCGTCGAAGATCACCGTCCGCGGCAGGGCGCTCGGCGCGATCTTCAGCCCCGGGTCCTTCAGCGGTTCGCCCTCCGGCGTCCGCACCCGCCCGGCGCGGACGGCCCGGGTCACCTGCCCGCGCGACAGGCCGAAGTTGTGGGCGATGAGAAGGTCGAGCCGCGGCACCCCCGAAGCCTAACCTCGCCGCGCTCGCCACACCGACGAAAAGCGCGATAGTCTCGCGGCGCGTGGGTCGCCCCGAGCCGCTCCCCGACGAACGCAGCGTGGTCGAGAAGGCCGCCGCCGGGGACCGCCGCGCCTTCGAGCGGCTGTACCGCGCCTACGCGCCGACCTTGTTCTCGTACGTGCTGGTGCCGATGCTCGGCGACCGCGACGACGCCAACGACTGCCTGCGCGAGACCTTCCTCTCGGCGTACCGGCACTTGCCCAACTTCGTGTGGCAGGACGCGGGCATCTATCCGTGGCTGAAGACGATGGCGAAGAACAAGGCGCGCGACCTGCTGCGGGCCTCGGGTCGGCGGCAGCGGCTGCGCGGCGCGTTCGAGGAGCACCTCGGCAACGCCGGCGCGACCGAGCCGAAGAACCCGGCCGAGGAGGAGCTGCAGCGCGACGCCCTGCGGGTCCGCATCGAGGCCGTGCTGTCCGAGCTCAACCCGCGCTACGCCCTGGTGCTGCGCCTGCGCTTGCTCGAAGATCGCCCGCGCGAGGAGTGCGCCGCGACTCTGGATGTGAAGATCGGCACGCTCGACGTGCTCCTCTTCCGCGCGTGCAAAGCCTTCCGCGCCGCGTGCGAAAAACGCGGCCTACCCGTGGGCGCCGAGTTATGACTGTCATGGCCTCGCGTAAGCTTCTTCCGGCAGCCCTCGTTCAGCCACCAGATCGCGCCTTCAGGAGGCTCGCATGACCGGGTCTGATCCGTCCGCCAGTTCCCCCAAGCCCGAAATCGGCCGCGCCGCCGTGCGCGGCGTCCTCGACCCGGCGTGGGAGGACGAGCTGCGGCGCGGCCAGGAGGCCGAGGGCGAGACCGGCTCGATCGAGGGCGAGCTGGCGATCGTCCGCCTCCTCCGCCACGCCCGGGCGCCCGAGGCGCTCACGGCCGGCGAGCTCGACAAGTTGTGGTCGGGCGAACTCGCCCCGGCGCTGACGCCGGCGCCGTGGTGGCGCCGGCGCTGGCTGTGGGGCGCCGTGCCCGCGGTCGCCACCGCCGCGGTCGTGCTGCTGGTCGTCCGCGGGCCCGAGTCGGCTTCTGCCCCCCAGGTGGCCACGGCCGAGTCCGCCGCGGCGCCGGCCGCTGCGGCCCCCGGGCCGAGCGCCTCGAAGTTGCTCGCGCAGCAGTTCGCCCAGCTCGAGCACGACGCCCGCCGCGACCTCGACGCCCGGGTCGACGACGACCGCGGCGTCCTTCGACATGACCTTTTGGCCATGTCACTCGGAGACAAGCCATGACGCGCCACACGTGGATCGCCACGCTCCTCGGCGCCGTCGTCGGCGCCGGCGTGATGCTGGCCGGCCTGGCCCAGGCCGGGCGGCTGGCGCCGGCGCCGCGGCCCGAGGTCCTCGTCACCCTCGCCCAGACCGTCGAGGCCGAGCACCGGCGCGTCGACCTGCTGCTGAAGCAGCGCGACTACGCCGGCGCGATCGCGGCGCTCGAGCAGATGCGGACCATCGCCTGGCCCGAGCCCGCGGTCGCCGGCGACGCCGCCGCGGTGCTGCGCCACGACGTTTATGGCCGCCTGGTCCGCCTCCGCCTCGACCACCCCGACGTCGACCCCAAGACCCCCGACGCGCTGGCCGAGCTGGTCGGCGAGGGGCTCGGCGCCGATTACAAGGCGATCGCCACCAACGCGTTCACCGCCCGCCTCGTCGGCCTGCGCGGCGAGATCGCCGAGAAGCAGGGCCGCGACGGCGACGCCCTCTCCGCCTACGAGGAGGCCCTCGACATGAACCGCGCGCTGCTCCAGCAGGCGCTCGCCGGAGCCGCGCCATGAGCGAGACGATCGGGCCTGTCCGTTCAGACCTGTTCCTTCAGACCTTGCGTTTCAGACCTGTCGCGATGCACATGTCCCTGCGAACACTCTCGCTCGCGCTCGCCGGGCTGACCCTGACCGCCTGCACCAAGCGGGCGGTCGAGACGGCGCCGCCGGCGACCGCGGCGGACGTCGCGGCCGGGCCGGAGGACATCGACGCGCTCGAGGCCCAGCTGGCCGCGCGCGAGGACCAGCTGCGCGCGCTCGGGGCGGCCCCGCCGGCGGCGGCGAGCGGCGGCGGCGAGGCCGAGCCGACCAAGTCCGAGCAGCTCGACGCGCAGGCGGACGCGGACGCGCGGGCGGGCGACCGGACGGCGAAGTCGGCCGAACGGCAGGCGCCGGCCGCCGGTGCCGCTGCGCCCTCGAGCGCACCGGTCACCCAGGCGGAAGCCGCCGCCGAGCCGCCGTCCGCCGGGCGCTGCGAGTCGGTCTGCGACATCACCACGTCGATCTGCCAGCTGCGCGATCACATCTGCGACCTCGCGCCGCGCCACGCCGAGGAGCCGCGCTACCAGCAGGCGTGCGAGCGCGCCACCACCGACTGCGAGTTCGCCACGGAGGCCTGTCATGCGTGCTCGTGATCTCCTCGGCGCCTCGCTGTCGCTGCTGGCCGCCTGTGCCTCGCAGGACGCCGAGCGCTTTGCCACCCCCGCCCCGCTCGACGCCCCCGCGCCGCTGCCCCCCGAGCGCGAGGAGGCCGAGCGCGACAACGTCGACGACGAGCTCGGCCTCGCCGAGTACGAGCGCCTGCTCGCCGACAAGGAGACGCGGCTGCGCGCCGCCGGGGTGTTGCTAGCCGCGCGCGAGCCGGCGCTCCAGAGGGAGGCCAGGGGCGAGGCCGGCTACGCGCCGCCGCCTCCGCCCGCTCCGGAGCCGATCGGGGGCGTCGCCAGCGAGGAGCAGGCGACCGCCGCCAAGTCCAAGCGCACGCGCAAGGACGCCAGCGGGGGGCGGGCCGCCGACACGCCGACGGTCGCCGAGTCGGCCGCGCGCGGGCCGGTGAAGAAGGCGCCGACGACCACGAGCCCCGCGGCTCCGCGCGAAGAGAAGGTCCTGTACAACGTCGACGCGAAGCCCGCGGCGGGCGCGTCGAGCCCTGCCGCCGACGAAAACGCGCCGGCGAACCGCTGCCAGAACATCTGTGACCTGTCCGCCGCGACCTGCGAGCTCGAGGGCAAGATCTGCGACCTCGCGTCCCGGCACCCCGGCGACCCGCGCTACGGCGACCTGTGCCGGCGGGCCGACGACGACTGCCGCCTGGCCGCCGAGGCCTGCCAGCGCTGCTCGCCGTGACTCACAAGACAGTCGCGGTCCTATTCGTCAGGACATGTCCCCAAGGACATTGTCAGGACCCCGCCCCGCTGACGTGCAAGATCTCCGCGACCGGGCGGCGCAGCGACTGCAGCGTCGGCGCCTCCGCCTGAGACACGCGGAACAGCAGCACCTCGGCCTGCTCGGGCCGGACCGGGAACAGCCGGGTGAAGCGGGGGCGGGCTTCGGCGAGCGCGGCGACGGCGGCCTCGCTGAGGCCCTCGCCGCCGTGGCGCGCGCGCAGGAACATGTACGGCAGCGTCGTCATCGGATAGATCGCCAGCTCCAGCGTGTGCGCCACCAGCCACATGCGCTGCAGCGCTTGCCCGCCGCGGAAGAATTCGTCGGCGCCGACGCGGGGCATGGTCAAGAGGCCGACGGCCGACGCCGAGGCGATCGCCTTGGCGGCCGACTTGCGCAGGCCGCGGCCGCCGTTCAGCGTGCGCAGCAGGACCAGGGCGTCGCGTCGGCGGCACATCGACAGGCCGGCGCGGTCGGCCGCGCTGAGCTCGAGCGACTCGATGTAGATGCCGTCGCGGGTCGCCTCGGCCTCCTCGGGGGTCCAGCGGACCTCGCGGAACATCTCGCGGTTGAGCCGGTCGTCGATGATGCGCTGCTGGTCGCCGATGCCGACGAGCTCGGCGAGCTCGGCCAGCTCGGCGTCGCCGCTGACGAACAGCAGCTGCGCGCCGGCGACCGAGGCGGCGGCGGCGGCCAGCGCGGCGTGGTGGGCCGGGTCGAACGGCGCGCGGCCCGAGTTCTTGCGGTTGGTGTGGCGCAGGCCGAGCACGCCGGCGAGCTCGTCGCGCCAGTGCGGCGCGGCGCTCGGGCCCGGCGCGGGGAGGCGCTCGAACACCGCGGCGAGGTCGGGCTCGTCGGCGCTGGGGAACACGAGCTGCGCCAGCTCGAGCCCGCGGGCGTGCGCCGCCAGGCGCAGGCTCTCGGCGGCCGCGCCGAGGGCCGCGACGCCGCCGAGGGCGCGGAAGTCGGCGAGGCTCTCGGAGCGGGCGCGCTCGTGGAACAGGAACAGCCGGCCGCCGCGCAGCAGCCAGCGCCACGGCTGGGTGTTGCCGCCGGACGGGGCTCGCGCGGCGACCTCGACCAGCTCGCGCGCCAGCTCGGGCGGCCACGCGAGCGCGGCCGGGCGCCGCTGCGACCAGCGGTCGGCGGCGCGCTCCATCCCCTCGACGGTCCACTCGGGCACGCGCGGCAGCTCGAGCTGCCCGTCGGCGCCGCTCGGCGGATCGTTGGGCACGATGTTCTCGATGTCGGCGATGAAGCGCCCGGAGTAGTTCATCTGCCCGAGGTTCATGCGCCGGACGATGTCGGCCGCCGCGCCGCCGCCGTAGACGACGCACGAGCCGAGCTGCGGCCAGGTCTTGATGGTCGACTCGATCTCGATCATCGAGGTGACCATGCGGCTCGACATGGTGCCCTCGCCGATGATCTTGAGCACGTAGGGGATCTTCTCCTCGGTCGAAAGATTGGCGATCCGCTCGGGCTCGATGTTGCCGACGAGGCCGTGGAAGATCGGCCGGGTCGGCTCGAGGTCGAAGCGCTCGACGTCGATCAGCGAGCGGTCGCTGGTCTCCATCAGCACCGGGATCCGGTGCAGCCTGGCGGTGACGCGCAGCTTGAGCTTGATGTCGATGCTGTCGCACTCGTCGATCAGCACGTCGAGCTTGCCGCCGCGGAGGAGGAACGCGGTGAGGTTGTCGTCGTGGACGCCGACCGGGTAGAGCACGACCTTGAGGAAGGGGTCGATCTCGGCGATGTCGCGGGCGGTGATCAGGACCTTGGAGACGCCGAGGTTGTGGACGGAGCTGCGGATCCGGTTGAGGTTGGACAGGTCGAGGCGGTCGAAGTCGGCCAGGCGGATCTCGCCGACGCTGCGCTCGAGCGCCATCGTCGTCGCCACCGTCTGCCCGACCGACAGGCCGACCACGCCGACCCGCTTCTTCGCCAGCCGCGCCTGCTCCTCGGGCGTCAGCTTGTACTTGTTGCGGTTGGTCCGCAGCTCGACGAACTCGGCCTCGTCGAGCAAGTGGACCAGGCGGGCGGCCCACGGGTAGTAGACCCACACGCCGTACTCGTCCGGCGGCGTCTCGCCGAGGTACAGCCGCACCCGCTCGCGCGCGGCGAGGTCGCTGATCCGCTCGCTCGGGTTGCGGGTGCGGATCAGATCGATGAGCTGCTCCTCGATCGCGTCGTAGACCTGCAGGCCGGGCACCTCGTCGAGCAGCTTCGACAGCGAACGCCGGTCTTCGCTGACGGCCAGGCGAAAGAGCTGAGGTCGCCACGCCTCGCTCTCGTAACGCGCCTCCAGCAGCCTCTTGCCCAGTCGGTCCCCTGTTTCCACGTGCTCTCCCGCCGCTGTCTTCGCGCCCGCGCGGCCGTTTCTCCCCGCCATGATAGGCTGGGCTCGTCGCGTCGATCCACCGCAGCCGGCGCGCTCGATCGCGCCCGCTCGGCGCCGCGGGCGCGAACCTGGAGCCGCACGCCGCTTGCGGGCGGTAACGCTCGGCACGGCCGATCCGCCGGGTCCTCATGACATGCCCTTTCCGGCATGTCGCAAAGGACATGTTTCAAAAAACAGACCGATCGCCGCAGCGAGCGCAGCATGCGCAAACCCCGCACCGTCGTCTCATGGGCGAAATCGCGCACTCTCGGCGGCCCGGTCCCGACACTCTTGGTCTATACTCTCGCAGGCTCAGCGGGGTCCGCACCGCCGCCGCCACGCCAGAAGAAGCGCGCCCATGTCCGCCCCCACGATGGCCTACTCGCTCTACCACTCGGTGCTGGTGGCCGTGCATACCAAGGACAACCCCACCGACGAGGAGTGGAGCGGCTACGTCGACTTCGGGCGCAAGCAGATGGGCAAGTACACCAGCTCGCTCGTCATCTCCGAGGGCGGGGGTCCCAACGCCACCCAGCGCGGGGCGATGAACGACCTGCTCGAGGCCAACAACTTCAAGGGCAAGGTCTCGGTCGTCACCCTGAACCGCCTGGTCCGCGGCATCGTCACCGCGATCAGCTGGTTCAACCCCAACATCAAGGCGTTCACGACCGTGCAGGTCCCGCTGGCGATCGAGTACCTCGAGATCCCGAAGGACCACCACGAGCGCCTGATGGCCGAGATCAAGCGGCTGCGCGAGAAGATCGGCATCTCGAGCGCGATGACCTAGCGGGCGCGCGAGCGCAGAGCGAGCGCAGCCGTCCCAGACGCCTGCAGCCCGCGTGACGCGACCGCGATCGACGGGCCGCATCGCCGCGGTGAACGATGGTCCGCGCGGCGCGACGTGTCACGCCGGGTGCTCGGCCTGCGCGATCGCGGCGAGGTGCTCGGACGGCGAGGGGACAGGGACGTGCTCGCTGGGCTGCACGGGCACGTGCTCTTCGGTCTCGGGCGACCAGAAAATCGGGCAGTGCATGCGCAGCGCCTGGCGGAGGCCCAAGATCCGCCACTTGTGCTCGGGCTCGGCGGTGGCGAGGCGGACGGGGTCGAGGAGAATGACCTTCGAGAAGTAGCGGGCGTCGGGGTACGAATGGACGCCGAGGCGCGGCTCCGCGGTGAATCCGATCGGGGCCCAGTGGTTCACCACATAGTGGTGCGACAGCGCGATCAGCAGGTTGGTCTCGCACAGCGGCGCAGCGGCCACGGCCGTGCGTACCAGCGCATTGCTCAGCTTGGTCCCGCGGTACCGCGAATAGGCCCACAGGCCGCACACCTCGGCGACACCGTGCTGTCGCCGGCTCTCCAACAATCGTGCGAGCTGTGACAGTTGCGACAGCGTGTGCTCGACCGGCAGCTTGGTGCCCGGAAAGCTTAGGTGCAGTCGCAGACCCCCGACCATCGCCCCGGTCTCGTCGCGGGCGACGAAATACACCACGCGGCCGCTCAGCAGGTCTTCTTGCGCGACCTCGCTGACCGCAGCTTCCGCCGAGAACTCCTCATAGCAGGCCCGCTGGGCCTGCGAGAACTCGTCCACCACGGACGGCTCAAGATGCGGGTTCACGAGGGAGAGCGAGAGCATGTGTGGAACCACCGTCCATGTGTGGAAAGGGCGCGGCAACCCTCACAAGCACGCAAAACCCTGTTTGCCTCTCGCCACCGCATGTTCGGTCGAGAGTACGGGAATCACCTGGCAGTGTCAAGGCGCGCTGCTTTCTTGCACATGCAGCAAATGTGTGCTGCAATACACAAATTGCAACGAGTTTGCGGTCTTTGAGCCCCTCCTCGTCGCGGTCCGGTGGCAGGGGCTCACGGCGATTTCTTCTCGGGAAGCGGCGCCGAGAACACGGCATCGACCGGTCTGCGTAAGGTCCGCAACGGCGCGGGGTCTGCGTAGGAGAGGCGAAACAGCAGGATCTCGACATCGGCGAGCGCGACGGTGAAAGCACGAGTGAAGCGCTCGCGCATCTCGAGAAAGCGCTGAATCTCGCGTTTGTCGAAGCCGGCGCCGTGGAAGCGCTCCACCCGGGCGAACATATCAATCAGCGTGTTCATCGGATGGATGGCGACCCCCAGCGCGCTGGCGGTGAGCCACAGTTGTTGCATCGCCTGGCCCCCGCGCACCAGCGCCGTCGGCGATTGGCCCGGAATCGTGAGCAGGCCTACCGCTGCGGATGAGGCTAGGGCTTGGACCGAGGACATCATCAGCAAGCGCCCACCATTCGTGTCTCGGAGCACCTTGGCGACATCGGTGGAGCGGAGTAGTTGAAACGCCGCGAAGTCCATCGGTGTCACTGCCAGTGCCTCGACGCGAATGCCGTCCTGGGTGTCGTGGGCCTCGGCCTCGGTCCAGCGGATCTGGCGCATCGTGGGGCCGTGAAGCGACGGGGTGAGCAGCCGCAGTCTCTCGGCCTCACCGATCAGTTGCCCGAGCTCGCCGAGCAGCGCGCGGTCTGTACAAAGTTGCAGCTTGGCCCCGCTGTCGCGGGCGGCTGCCGTCAACGCTTGCACATGTACCGGCGACAGGTGCGCGCGGGTGCCGAGGCCGCGGTTGGTGTTTCGCCGCGGGATCTCCTCGAATAGGGGGTCGTCGGCCGGTCCGCCGGCGCGCAATCCCAATCGCACCTCCGCGACCAGGGACGGGTCTTGCTTGGCCGGGAACAGCTGAATGTTGGCCTCGCGACCTTTGACCCCCGCCGCGATCTGCAAATTGGCCAGCGCCCCGCCGATGGCCACCAGCGCCCAGTGGCGGCCGATCTCGTCGCGTCCGCCGCCGCCGCGCTCGGTGTCGTGGAACACGCGCAGGACGCCGTCGCCGTACTCGAATCGCCACGGCTGGTCGTTGCCGTGCGACGGCGCCATGATCGCGTACTGCACCAATTCACGGACCTCCCCGATCTCGCGGAGCCGGCGGGGGTGGCTCAGGTCGGGCAGCGGCGGCGAGGTGACCTCGGCGAGCTGCCCGCTGACGTCGATGTAGACCCGGCCCGAGGCGAGCGGCATGCCGAGCGCGAGGCGGCGGACCGCGGTCGTCGTCGTCGCCCCGCCGAGGGTCACGTCGGAGCCTAGCTGGGAGAACCCCTTGAGCGTGAGGTTGAGCTCGAGCAGCGAGGCGGCCAGGCGCGGCGAGATGGTGTGGAGGCCGGCGATCTGCAGAATGAGGCCGAGGCGGGCCGGGGGCGGCAGCGAGTTGACCTGGTCGGAGGTCACGTTGCCGACGAGGCCGTGGAGGATCGGGCGGTCGGGCTCGAGGTCGAAGCGCTCGATGTCGAGCATGCCGCGGTCGCTGGTCTCCATCAGCACCGGCAGCCGGCGGGCGCGCGCCTCCTCGCGGAGCTTGAGCTTGATCTGGATGCTGTCGCACTCGTCGATGACGATGTCGACGCGGTCGCCCGGGCCGGTGCCGTCGATGAACTCGCCGATGTTCTCGGGCGTGACGCCGTCGGTGAACAGCACCAGGTTGGCGTACGGGTTCTGCTCGAAGATCTGGCGCGCCGCGATGATCGCCTTGTTGAGCCCGAGGTGATGCACCGCGCAGCGGATGCGGTTCATGTTCGACAGGTCGAGGGTGTCGAAGTCGGCGAGGCGGAGCTCGCCGAACACGCCCTCGAGCGCGAGCGTGACCGCGACCGCGTTGCCGACGCTGAGGCCGGCGAGCGCGATCTTGATCTTGCGCAGCCGAGCCTGCTCCTCGCTCGTGATCTTGTTGCGGTTGCGATCGGAGCGCAGCTCGGTGAACGAGTCGGGCGGCAGCAGGTGGACCATGCGCCGCGACCATGGGTAGAAGGCCCAGCGCCCGTAGTTCTGCGGCGTCTGTCCGTCGAGGAGGCGCTCGATCTCCTGCGCGACCTCGTCGTCGGTGTAGTTCTTGCTCGGCGTCCGCGAGCGCACGAGGTCCTTGAGCTGGGCCTCGAGCATGTCGTGGATGTACACGACCTCGCCGTCGTTCATCAGCTCGTCCATCGCCTCGGCCTCGGCGGGCACGGAGCGATCGAAGATCAGCGGGAACCACGACTCGCGCTCGGCGGACGCGAGCACCTCACGCCACGGAGCCAGAGTCTTCGGCAAACGGCGCGCAGGCATCGACGGCTCCTCAGGCAACGCGGCGCGTGTGCTCGGCTCGCAACGCTTTGACGATAGCGCAAGGCGCGCGAAGTCGACAAGGGCGGCGCATCGCCTTCACTTCCCCACGTGTCGGCGCGAGCTCGCGGTTCATGCGGCGGCGCTCCGGACGGCCGCCAGCAGGGTCGTCGCGCGCGCCCCGATCGCGGCGAAATCGGCGGCGTGCATGAGCTCCGGGGCGAACAGCGGCGTCGTGAAGCCCACGCCCGCGGCGCCGGCCTGCAGCACCGCGGCGGCGTTCGCGGCGTCGACCCCGTTGGTCGGCAGGAGGTTCAGGAACGGCATCGGCCCTCGCACCACGCGGACGTACGCCGCGACGTCGCCGGGCGACGGGAACAGCTTCTGGGCCGCGGCGCCGGCCGTGTGCGCGCGCCACAGCTCGGTCGGCGTGAAGCAGCCGGGCACCGCCGCGGCCCCGAGCGCGCGCGCGCGGGCGACGACGCGTTCGTCGAGCACCGGCGAGACCAAAAATCGCGCCCCGGCGCGGACCGCCTGCTCGGCGGCCTCCAAGTCCATCACCGTGCCGGCGCCGACGGTGAGCCGCGCGTCGGCGGCGAACTCTGCGACGAGGCCGAGCACGTCGGGCGTCGTCATCGTGAACTCGAGCACGCGGAAGCCCGCCTCGACGGCCGCCCACATCGCCGCGGCGGCGCGGTCGCGGCTGGTCGCGCGCATGATGGCGACCGCGCGGTGCTGGGCGAGCGCCGCGGTGAAGGCTGTCTCGGAGGACATGCTGGGGCCATCGTAGGCCAACGGCCGCTCGCGCCGCAAGTTCGCCGCCGGACCGAGGCAAGGGTGAGCCCGAGGTGAAGCGCACCCGGTCGCCCGCGGAGGCGACCGCGCAGCCCCGCGGCCAGCGGCGGTCACGCAGGGTGTGATGCTCTGCGCCTCGCGGCGACGACCGCCCTCGCTTCGCCCGGAGCGGCGGCGACGGGCTCCCCGGGGGCCGAGCGCGCCGCCGCGGCCGGCGAACTTGCCGCTTGCCGAACGCGGAGCGACGCCTCACAAGCAGCAGCGCAGTGCTCCCGCTGTACGACACGATCCCCAGCCGCTACCCCGCGGTCGCCAACTGGCTGCTGATCGCCGCACATGTCCTTGTGTTCATGTTCGAGCTGGGCCTGTCCGACCGGGAGCTGCTGCGGGTGCTGTTCACCTTCGGCATGGTCCCGGCCGAGCTCACCGCCGGCCCCCCTGCCCCGTACTGGTCGCCGCTCACCGCCGTGTTCCTGCACGGCGGCTGGGTGCATCTGATCGCCAACATGTGGACCCTGTGGATCTTCGGCGACAACGTCGAGGACCGCATGGGCCCGGCGCGCTTCGTCGCCTTCTACCTGGCGTGCGGCGTGTGTGCCTCGCTGGCCGAGCTGATCGTCCATCCGACCTCGACGCTCCCCGTCATCGGCGCGTCGGGGGCGATCGCCGGGGTCATGGGCGCCTACCTGGCGATGTACCACCACGCGCGGATCGTCCTCCTGATCCCGCTGTTCTTCTGGCCGCTGTTCGTGCAGGTGTCGGCGCTGTTCTTTCTCTTCTACTGGTTCCTGGTCCAGATCGTGAGCAGCAGCCTCGAGCCCTCGCTCGGCGGCGTGGCGTACTGGGCCCACATCGGAGGCTTTGTCGCCGGCTTCGTCCTGCACCGTCTGTTCCTCCCGCCCGGCGGGCGCGCCCCCTGCGACGACGAGGGGGCGCTCGCGCGCGCCTGGGAGCTCCCGCCTCGCGGAGGTCGTCGTGTCCGTCTCTGAAATCTTCTGGCTGTTCTTCATCCTCGTCACGCTGCAGCCGGCGCTGAAGCAGCGCCTGCTCGACGCCTCTCGCGCGCGCGTGATCGGCGCCATCGAGCGGCAGCGCGGCTCGCGGGTGATCCTGCTGGTCCACCGGCAGGAGACCATGAGCCTGCTCGGCTTCCCGCTGATGCGCTACATCGACATCCAGGACAGCGAGGCCGTGCTGCGCGCGCTCGACCTCACCGATCCGAACATGCCGATCGACCTCGTGCTGCACACCCCCGGCGGCCTGGCGCTGGCGGCCTCCCAGATCGCCCGCGCCATTCACCGCCGCCCCGGCAAGGTCACCGTGTTCGTGCCGCACTACGCGATGTCCGGCGGCACCCTGATCGCCCTCGCCGCCGACGCGATCGTCATGAGCCCGCACGCGGTCCTCGGCCCGGTCGACCCGCAGATCGGGGCCAACTCCGCCGCCTCGATCCTCGCCGTCGTGCGCGACAAGCCGATCCAGGAGATCGACGACCAGACCCTCATCTGGGCCGACCAGGCCCGCAAGGCGCTCGCGCAGATCCGCGAGCTCGTCCGCGAGCTCACCGCCGCCGACCGCGACACCGAGGCCGGCCGCCGCCTGGTCGAGCTGCTGTCCGAGGGCCACTTCACCCACGACTACCCGATCACCGCCGGCGTCGCCCGCGACCTCGGACTCCCTGTCTCCGAGGACATGCCGCCGGAGTTCATGCGCCTCATGGCTCTCTACCCCCAGCCGACCCGCCAGCGCCCCGCGGTCGAGTTCATCCCGTCGCCCTACCGCAAGGTCGACGAGCGCTGACTCGCGTCAATAAAAGAAGGAAGACCTCATCGCCTTCGCGGGTGATTCGGATGGTCTTGGGGACAGGTTAATCCCGCGGGTGTCAGCGGCTCGCTTATGACCTGTCCCCCGGACATCTCGAGCTCAGCCGCCTTCGCGGACCTCGCAGCAGCCCTCGGCCGCGGCGCCCCCGGTCCGCGCGCGACAACTTGTCAGCCGCGGTCCATCGCGGTTGGCATCGCGTCGTCGTTCGCTGCCGGTCCTCCGCGTTTTTCGCCGCGCCGCTCGCGGTCCGGGGCTTGCACGGCGCGGCGGCCATGCGATCGTGGACCTCGCTGTTCGTCGCGCTGAGCGCGTCGTGGTGGCTGTTTCAGACCTTCAGGCTGGCGCGGGCGATCGCCGGCCTCCCGCGCGTCGCCGACATGCCGCGCGAGACGAGGCCCGCCTGGCCCCGCCTCTCGCTCGTCGTGCCCGCGCGCAACGAGTCGACGCACCTCGGCGAGGCCGTGCGGACCCGCCTCGCCGAGGGTTATCCCGAGCTCGAGGTGGTGGTCGTCGACGACCGCAGCGACGACGACACCGGCGCGATCGCCGATCGGCTCGCGGCGAGCGATCGCCGCGTCACCGTCGTTCACGTCGACGCGCTGCCGGACGGCTGGCTCGGCAAGGTCCACGCGATGCAGCGCGGCCTCGATCGCGCCAGCGGCGACTGGGTCCTCTTCAGCGACGCCGACATCCACCTCGCGCCCGGCACCCTCGAGCGGGTGATCGCGTGGGCCGAACGCGAGGGCGTCGACCACGTCGCCGCGCTGCCGTCGATGACCGCACGCCGCAGCCTCGAGCCGACGCTGGTCGGGTTCTTCCGCATGCTGACCACGCTCGTGCCGCTGACCGCGGTGGCCGATCCGGCCGCGAAGACCGCGGCCGGCTCCGGGGCCTTCAACCTCGTGCGACGCAGCGCGCTCGACCGCAGCCCGGGACTCGAGTGGCTCAAGATGGAGATCGCCGACGATTTCGCGCTCGGGGTCATGCTCAAGCGCTCGGGCGCTCGTCAGGCGATGGTCGTCGGCGGCGAGTTCGTCCGCCTCGAGTTCTATCCCTCGTTCGCCGTCTTCCAGCGCTCGCTCGAGCGGACCGGCGCCAACGAGTCGGCGCCGGCCGTCATCGCCGTGATCGCGGTGCTCGTGCTGCTCGAGCTCGGGTGGCTCGCCGGCTTCACGCAGCCGGGGCCGGCGCGCTGGCTGGCGCTCGCCACCTTCGCCGTCGCCGCGAGCACGCAGTACGCCGCGAGCCGCTGGCTCAGCATGCCGCGCTGGCCCGCGGTGCTGCCCGGGGCGTCGATCGTCCCGCTCGGCTGGGTGCTGGTCCGCTCGGCGGTGCTCGCGTGGCGCCGGGGCGGGGTGCTGTGGCGCGGGACGTTCTATCCGACGGCGGTGGTGCGGGCGGGGATCCGCCTCGGCCGGCGTCAGCCGAAGATCGGCAGCAGCCGCTCCTCGTAGAGCGAGTCGAGCATCGTCTGCATCGTCTGCTCGACCGTGTCGTAGACGGTGGGGGCGCGCTCGGCCGCCTCGACCTCGCAGCAGGCGCGGTCGTGGAGCGCGAGCGGCTGCCCGACCTGGAACGTGATCTTCGACGGCAGCGGCAGGTAGGGCAGCGCGCAGGTCGGGCCGAGCAGCAGGCCCCAGGGCGCGGCGAGGATGATCGGCAAGGAGCTGATCCGGGCCCACTTCTGGGTCTGCATCAGCCGCGCCAGCCGGTGGCCGCGCGTGAGCACGATCATCGTCTCGTGGCTGCCGGCGCTGACGACCGGGACGATCGGCACACCTGCCCGAAGAGCCAGGCGCGCGAAGCCCTGGCGCTGGGCCAGGACGATCCGGCGGCGGTCGCGGAACGGGCGCATCGACTCGACGTCGCCGCCGGGGAACACCAGCACCTTGTGCCCGGCCTCGAGCAGCGAGCGGGCCTGGCCCTTGCGGGCGCGGATGATGCCGACCGACTCGAGCAGCTTCGCCACCCGCTTGAAGCGGAACAGGATGTCGTGGGCGAGGATGAAGACCGGCTGGTCGTAGCCGCGCTGGCGGTAGTACTCGACCAGGAACAGGCCATCGACCGGATTGAGGCCGCCGTTGTGGTTGGCGACGATCAGCGCCGGACCCTCGGGGACGTTCTCGATCCCGCGCACCTCGCAGCGGTGGTAGCGGGACAGCACGTCGAAGCCGGCCACCGCCGACCGCAGTGCCGAACGGCACACGCCCCCTGCGAGATCGCCGGAGCGCGTTGCTGAGTTCACGGCAGGGGCCGCGCGCAGCGTCGGGGGGGGCGTCCCCTCAGCTGCCTGCGGCGCGAAGCCCTCGAGGGGGTATGGTCGTGCTAGGCGGATGCTCGAAAAGTGTCATGACCCGGGGCACACGTCGAGCAGCGCTGTGAAACATCCTGCGCAGGCAAGCGCCGCGCGAAATCGAGCACGCGCCGGGTCAGCGCCGCGGGTTGCTCCATGAAGCCGATGTGACCGAAATCGGTGAATTCCTCGATCTCGGCGTGTGCGGGCAGATTTTGCGCGAAGAAGCGATAGTGCGCGCGCGGCAAGATCCGCTCCTCGCGCCCCCACACGAAGAGCACGGGCATGTGGAGGCTCGCGAGCTCGGCCGGCGTGAGGAGCACGGAGGGAGAGATCTCCCCGAGCAGTTGGCGCAGCTGCGGATGGTTGAAGCGCCGGCGGAGGTTGTGCGCGATCGGGTGACGCATGAGGGGCGGCACCTTGGCGAACACGTCGTCGACGAATTCGAGCGCCTGGTCGTAGGTATCGATGCGGAACCGGTCGAGGAAGGCCGCGTGCTGGGCCGGCGGCAGCGGGGCGCCGCCGGGCGAGACGAGCGCCAGGCCGCGGACCATGTGCGGGCGGGCCAGGGCGTAGCGGATCGCCACCAGGCCGCCCATGGAGTTGCCGAGGATGAGCGCCGGCTGGTCGAGCACCTGGTCGAGCGTCTCGACCAGCGCGTCGAGCAGCACCGTGGGCGGGTCACCCGGCCGCAGCAGCGCGGAGAAGCCGTGGCCCGGCATGTCGGGCGCGATGACCCGGCGGACGTGCGGCTGGAAGCGCTTCAGCAGGCCGCCGTAGCACACGGCGTGGGCGGCGAGCCCGTGCAGCACCACGATCGGCGGCAGACCGCCGCCGCCCGCCCCGTCCAGCACGTGAATGTCGCCGACGCGGGTGGCCACCCGGCGGCTCTTCAGGCCGGAGACGTTGAGGACACGACGGGCGAGTCGCTCGGGCAGGGTCAGCATGCGATTAGGAGACTTCAGAGCCCCAGGAAATGTCCACAAAGCGGCGCGGTAAGACCGTGCTGGGGATCACAGCGCCGCTGCGAACCCCCCTGCGCACGCGCGCACGCGGCCGCGCTCCGCCCGACGCCCGCGGTCGCGGGTGTGATCTGTCCCAAAGAACAGATTGCGCCCGCGGCCCGGCAGCGTCGGCGACCGGCGCGCGGCCGCCGCCTTGGCCGCGGGGGTCGCGCTGGGGGCCGGGGGTGACAGCGCGGGGGCAGCATGGCCCTTCGGACATGTCCCCGGGGACTGCTTGACGCCCTCGTCGCCGCCCGCGTAAAATGCCGGCCCCGCGCCATGAAGCTCGTCGACGTGACCGAGTTCTACTCCCAGCGCGGCGGCGGGGTGCGCACGCACCTGACGGAGAAGGCCGCCGCGGCGGCGCGTCGGGGGCACGAGCACCTGGTCTTCGCGCCGGGTCCGCGGCACGCCACCGACCCGGGCGTGCGCTACATCCCCGGGCCCTCGCTGCCCTACGACCCGACCTACCACCTGTTGTGGCGGGTCGGCGCGGCGCGGCGGCTGCTGCGGGCCGAGCGGCCCGACGTGCTCGAGATCCACTCGCCCTACGTCGCCGCGATCGCGGCCCTCGGCCTGCAGCCAAGCGAGTTCGGCGTGCGCACCTTCGTCTGGCACTCCGACTTCATCGACACCTACCTGCGCGGCGGCCTCGAGCGACGCCTCACGGTCGTGTTCCGCGGCCGGGCCCCGCGGGCCGCCGATCGCCTGGTCGAGCCGCTGTGGGCCCACGTGCGCCGGATCGCCGCCGCCTGCGCCATGACCGTGGTCGGCTCGCGCTGGCAGAAGTACAAGCTCGAGCAGCACGGCGTCGCCCGCGTCGAGCACATCCCGTTCGGCATCGAGCCCGGCCGCTTCGCCCCCGAGCGGCGCAGCGAGGCCCGCCGCCAGGAGCTGCTGGCCGGGCGCACCGGGCCGCTCGTGCTCGCCATCGGCCGCTTCGCCGTCGAGAAGCGCTGGGACGTGGTCGTCGACGCCTACGCCCGCCTCGCCGAGCGCCGGCCCGGGGCGGTGCTGGCGGTGTTCGGTGACGGTCCCGAGAGACATGTCTTTCAAGACAGACTCGGAGCGCGCGACGACGTCCGCGTCCTCGGCTTCGAGCGCGACCGCGACCTCCTGGCGGTGACGCTCGCCAGCGGCGACCTGCTGCTGCACGGCTGTCCGTACGAGACCTTCGGCCTCGGGGTCGCCGAGGCGATCGCCAGCGGCCTGCCGGTGGTGGTGCCGGACGCCGGCGGCGCGGCCGAGCAGGCGCCGCCCGAGAGCGCGGTGCAGTACCCGGCGGGCGACGTCGCCGCCTGCGTGGCCGCCGCGGAGGCGCTGCTCGCCGTCCATCCGGCCGAGCTGCGGGCCCGCGCCGCGGTCGCGGCCCGCCGCGTGCCCAGCGTGGTCGACCACTTCGACGCCCTGTTCGGCCGCTACCGCGAGCTGCTCGCGCGTTGAATCGCCGCGACGCGAGCAGTCGGCCCCTCACCCTGAACCGCTGCATCGGGCGAGGCGTCGCGGTACGAGCCGTCGGTCCATGCGCGGCCGCTACCGCGAGTGGCTCGCCCTGAGCCGCTGCGCCGGGGCGTACTCCGCGACCCGAGCAGCCGCGCCGCCCTCGGCCGCGCGCGCGAGACGTTCGCGGACACGCTGCTGCGCCGAGTGAGGATCCGCGACCCGAGGGGCCCTTCCGCCACCTCGCGCCGACGCGTGGGCCGGGATGAAACCGTGCGCGTCGCGCCGTGCTCGACCGCCCGCGGGAGCTGCTCGCGCCGGCACGCGGGTTCAGGCGGGCCGCTGTGCGACACGAGGAGTCCGCCCTCGCTGTTCCCGCTGCGATCTCCGTCACCGCGCCAGGGCCTGCCAAACCTGGGTGTACCGCGGCGAGATTGCGAGCGCACCGCCGGCGTGCCAGCATCCGCGCGTGCCGGTCCACGTATCGATCCACGACGTCACCCCCGCCTGGGCCGCGGAGGTCGACGCCGCCTTGCAGGCGTGCGCCGAGGTCGGCATCAAACCTGGCCTTCTGGTCATCCCCAACTACCACGGCGCCTGGCCGCTCGACGAGCACCCCGACTACGCGCGGCGGCTGCGACAGTGGCAGGTCGCGGGTCACGAGATCTTCCTGCACGGCTACTACCACCTCGCAGGCGCGGACCGGCGCGCGGCCGGCCCGGCCGGTCAGGCGGCGCCGCGCGGCCTGCGGAAGTTGTGGGCGCAGAAGGTCGTGTCGGGCGGCGAGGCCGAGTTCAGCGACGTCGACGAGGCCGAGGCTCGCCGCCGCCTCGACGACGGCGAGGCCGTGCTGCGCCGCGCCGGCCTCGAGCAGCTCGACGGCTTCATCGCCCCCGCGTGGTCGATGCCCCCGTGGATGCACGCCGTCCTGCGCGAACGCGGCTACCGCTACACCGAGGACCACCTGCACGTGTACGACCCGGCCGCCGGCGCGAAGCGAGCCAGCGTCGTCCTCAACTACGCCAGCCGCACCCCGGCGCGGCTGTGGTCGAGCCTCGTCTACTGCCGGCTCGCGCGCCCGGCCCGGCGCCTCCTGCCCGCGCGCGTGGCGATCCATCCTGCCGACATGCGCCACGCGATCCTGCGCAAGGAGATCCACGGCCTGCTCCGCTGGGCCGTCGGCGACGCCGTCGTGCCGGCGCGCACCCTCGTCGAGGCCTGAGCGATGGCCCGCGTCAGCCTCGTCGTCCACGGCCGCGGTCGCGGCCACGCCAGCCGGGCCGTCGCCTGCGCCCGCGCCCTGCGCGACGCCGGCCACGCGCTGCACGTGTTCGCCGGCGGGGATGCGGAACAAGTTTTAAGGGACATGTCCGAAGTGACAGCCATCCCGATCGTCCGGCCGGGCCTCGGCGCCGTCGGCGGGTGGTTGCGACGGCTGTCGAGCGACGTCGACCGGTTCGCCGCCGCCGGGCCCGAGTGCGTCGTCAGCGACGGCGACCAGCCGAGCCTCGTGCTCGCGCGCCGGCGCAAGGTCGGCAGCGTCGCCGTCGACCACGGCCTCGCGCTCACCCACAGCCGCCTGCCGATCCGCCCGCCCGCGGCGACGCGGCTGTACGAGCGGCTCAACAACGCCCCGCTGGCGCTGGCCGACCGCCTGGTCGCCGTCCACTTCTTGCCGTTCGAAGCCACCGACGCGCGCGTCGCCGTCGCCCGCCCCGACCTGCGCGACGACCTGCGCGGCCCCGTCACCCGCGAGGGCTTTCTGCTGGCCTACTTCCGCGACGACAACGGCCGCGACGCCCTCGCCCTCGCCCTCGCCGCCGGGGCCGAGGTCGTCTGCTTCGGCGAGCGCGACCCGCAGCTGCCCGGCCTCGTGTTTCACCGCTCCGACCGCGCCGGCTTCGCCGACCACCTGCGCCGGTGCGACGGCGTCATCACCTCGGCCGGCAGCAACGTGCTGGCCGAGTGCGTCATGCTGCGCAAGCCCGCGCTGGCGCTGCACCGGCGCGGCGACGCCGAGCAGGCCCTGAACGCCGAGCTCGCCGAGCTCGCCGGCGTCGCGCTCGCGCGCAGCTTCGAGGCGCTGCGTCCCCGGGACGTCGCCGACTTCCTGGCCCGGGTGCGCGGCGGTGAGTTCGCCGCGCCCGACCTCGTCGCCGCCATGCCGCCGGTGTCCGAGGTGGTCGTCAGCGCCGTCGCGGCGCTCCTGGTATAAGGCCCACGCGCATGTCCGAGTCGTCGTCCCGCGCCACCGGCCTCGCCGCGCTCGTCGTGCGCCGCCCGCTGGCGATCGTCGTCGTCGCGCTGGTGCTCGGCGTGCTCGGTTACTTCGGCACGCGCCGGCTCGGCATCGACCAGGAGCTGCGCGCGCTGCTCCCGGACGACGCCCCCAGCGTCACCCGCCTCGACGCCGTCACCGAGCGGCTCGGCAATCAATCCGACCTCTACGTCACGATCCGCGGCCCCTCGCGCGAGGCCAACCTCGCCCTCGGCGCGGCGATCGCCGACGACCTCGAGCAGCGCGACGACATCCGCTACGTCCTGTTCCGCCGCGACCCCGCGTTCTTCCGCGACAACCTCCTGCTCTACGCCGAGCTGCAGGACCTGCTCGACCTGCGCCAGCGGGTCATCGACGCCATCCAGGCCCGCGTCCGCCGCGAGCTCAGCATGTTCCCCGAGGACCGGGCCGAGGGCGGCGGCGACGACGACCTCGGCCTCGACGAGAAGGCTCTGCGCGAGCGCTACGGCCTCGATCGCGAGCCGTCGGAGTACTTCGAGCGGGACGAGGGCCGGCTGGTGGTCGTGCGCGCGCGGCCGACCCGGCCCAACACCGACATCTCGTTCGCGCGCGGGCTGTCGCGCAACCTCAAGGCGGCGATCGACGGCCTCGAGCCCAGGCGCTTCCACCCCGAGATCGAGGTCACGATCGACGGCAGCTACGCCGAGCACACCGCCCAGGCCAGCAGCCTCGAGCGCGACATCATCTCCGGCACCGCGTTCGCGTTCGGCGTGCTCCTGCTGGTGGTGGCGATCTACTTCCGCGGCCTGCGGGCGGTCCCGCTGGTGCTGGTGCCGCTGCTGGTCGCCGTCGTCACCACCCTGGCGCTCGGCTGGCTGTTCTACCGCGAGCTCAACCTCGTCAGCGCCTTCATCTTCGCCGTCACGCTCGGCCTCGGCATCGACTTCGGCACCCACATCCTCTCGCGCTACCGCGACGAGCGGCGCCGCGGCCTCGGCCAGCTCGAGGCGATCCGCACCACCATCGCCACCACCGGCGTGTCGACGGCCGGCGGCGCGCTGAGCACCGCGTTCGCGTTCCTGTTCCTGGTCCTGGCCGAGTTCCGCGGCTTCTCGCAGTTCGGGGTGATCGGCAGCCTCGGCATCATGATCGCCTTCGTCGCCGCGCTGGTGGTTCTGCCGGCGCTGGTGCTGGTGCTCGACCGCATCGTCCCCTGGCGCGTGCCGCCGCCGCGGGCGCGCGAGGCCCCCGGCGCGCGGATCGTCCCGCGCAGGTTCCCGTGGCTGGCCTTCGGGACAGCTGCGATCTGCCTCGTCGGCGGGCTCCTCGGCGCCGCCCAGCTCCCGCGGATCGGCTTCGAGTACAACCTCAGCAAGCTGGGCCCGCCCGACCGCACCAGCCCCGAGGAGCAGCAGCGGGCCAACGAGTACCGCGACGCCGTCGGCCGCACCCAGTCGACCGACCCGACGATCGTGCTGACCGAGAGCCTGCCCCAGACCGAGGCCGTGAACCGCCAGCTGCAGGCGATCCTCGACCTCGAGCCGGAGCAGATCGCCGAGCTCACCGGCCTTGCGCCTTACCCGGACACCCCGCGCAAGCCGAAGCCCGAGCCGAAGCCAGCGCCCGCGCCGAAGCCCGCCGAGGACGAGGAAGAGGACGAGGAGGACGTCGAGCCCGACGACCCGAAGTTCGTCCGCCTCGCCGAGCTCGCGCGCACCCGCGGGCCGGTCGACCCCGCGGTGCTCGAGCAGCTGAAGGAGTACCCGCCCGAGCGCCTGCGCGAGATGGACGACCTGCTCAGCAGCGTGCTGTCGATCTACAGCTTCGTGCCCGAGCTGCAGGCCGAGAAGCTCGAGGTCATCCGCGACATCCGCAAGCGCATCGACAACAAGCGTGGCTCCTTCAGCGAGGCCGACCTCGAGAAGTTGAAGTCGTGGGAGCGCTACCTGCAGGTCGACCGCCCGGTCGGGCCCGACGACCTGCCGCCGTGGGTCAAGGTCCAGTTCACCGACATGCACGGCGAGCTCGGGCGCTTCGTCGCCTGCTGGCAGCGCGGGCCCAAGTCCGAGTACGCCCACGCCAAGCGGATCCACGACGCCTTCGACACCATCGACACGCCGATGGGCCCGGCGCCGGCGGTCGGCTCGCACTTCGTCGTGCCCGAGGTCGTCGACGCGATCCGCGGCGACGGCCCGCTGGTGATGTGCGCCGTGTTCGGCGTGCTGATCGTCACCGCCCTGGTGATGTTCCGCAGCGTCGCGCACGCGGCGATCGTGCTGGCGACCGTGGGCGCGGCGCTCGGCTGGCTGACCGCCGTGTTCGTGTGGATGGGCTGGACGCTCAACCTGTTCAACCTGGTCGCCCTGCCGCTGCTCGTCGGCATGGGCCAGGACGACGCGCTCCACATCATCCACCGCTACCGTGAGGAGGGCTCCGGCCGGCTGGCGCACACCATGCGCGAGACCGGCGGCGCCGTCGTCCTCACCACCGTCACCACCGTCATCGGATTCTCGAGCATGCTGTTCGTCGACCACGTCGGCCTGCGCTCGCTCGGCTGGACCGCGGTCGTGGGCATGACCTTCTGCCTGGTCGCCTCGCTCACGCTCGTGCCCGCTTGTCTGCGCCTCGGCGAGTGGCTGCGGGTCCGGCGCGGCGAGTGAGAGGTCCTTTACGACATGTTCCGAACGCCAGATGACAGCTTGGCGCCGCTCGCCGCCGTCCCGCCGGTCGGCGCCGGGCCGGCCGCGCTCCTGCGCTCGCCCCTGCACGGTTTTGCCGGGCGCGCAAGCGCGCATACTGGCCCGCCGTGGGGCAAAGCCGCTAAAGTGAGGGGAGCATGCGGATCGCCCTCGTGATGGCCGGCGGCGGCGGCTCCCGGCTCTGGCCCGCCTCGACCCCGGAGCGGCCCAAGCAATTCATGGCGCTGCGCGACGACCGGAGGCAGAGCCTCCTCGCCGCCGCGGTCGATCGCGCCGCCGCGGTCGCCGGCGCCGACTCCACCTTCCTCGTCACCACCGCCGGCCTGGCCGCCGCCGTCCGCGCGGCGACGCCGCAGCTCGCCGCCGAGCAGGTGATCGAGGAGCCGTGCCCCCGCAGCACCGCGCCGTGCGTCGCCCTGTCGCTGGTCCACATCGTCGAGCGCCTGCGCGCGCGCGGCTGGTCCGAGAGACAGATCGACGAGACCGCGCTGATGGTGCTGCCGTCCGACCACCACATCGGCGACGAGGGCCGCTTCGCCGACCTGCTCGCGCGCGCCTGCGACTGCGCGGCCGAGACCCGCGACGTCGTGGTCCTCGGCGTCACGCCGACGCGGCCCGAGACCGGCTACGGCTACATCGAGCGCGACGGCCTCCCGCGCGCGTCGCCGTGCGACACCGCCTGCGCCTCGCTGAACCTCTACTCGGCGGTGCGCTTCGTCGAGAAGCCGAACCTCGCCCGTGCGCGCGAGTTCTTGGCGAGCGGCCGCTTCCTGTGGAACGCCGGCGTGTGCATCACGACGATCGGCCGCCTGCTCGCCGAGTACCAGCGCCACGCGCCCGCGCTGTGGCAGGCGTTCGCGCCGGTGGTCGCGGCCCTGCGCGAGGGCGAGGTCGAGCTGGCCCGCACGCGCACCGCCGCCGCCTACGCGGCGATCCAGCCGGCCTCGATCGACGTGGCGATCCTCGAGCAGCTCGCCGACCTCCGCGTCGCCGCCAGCGACGTCGCCTGGACCGACCTCGGCTCGTGGGCGGCCATCCGCGAGGCCCTGCCGCGCGACAGCGACGGCTTCGCCGTCCACGCCGAGAACGGCGCGGCCGTCCACGTGGTCGACGGCCGCGACGGCCTGGTCTGGACCGACGGCGCCGACGTCGCGATCGTCGGCCTCGACGGCGTCGCCGTGATCTCCGCGGGCGGCCGGATCCTCGTGTGCCCGCTCGAGCGAGCCCAGGAGGTCCGCGCCGCCGCCGAGGCCTCGGCCCGCCACGCCGCCCGCCCGCGCGACAAGCCCGACGACGCTTGAGGACAGGCTGTCCCGAAGGACATCCGGCACCGCTATCTCGCGGCCGAAGCCCTGCCTGACCCCGAGCGGGATCCGAAGCGATCCCCTGTTTCAAAGAACATCTCGGGGCTCCGGCAGGCCGCGCCGAAGCCTCGCCCGTGAGGCGACCCATCGTCAGGCCACGAAAGCCGACCACCGAGCGATGACCTGCCCCCACGGACATCTCGGGACGCAGGAGCTCGCGGCCGTGAGGCGTCCCTGTCGCGCCCGCGCGAGGCCCCGCACACCGGCGCGCCTGGGCCGGCCGCGCCGCTTCGTTATACTCGCCGCCCGTGACGAGCACCGAGGCAAGCACTCGCGCCACGCCGCCGCCGTGGCTGCGGCGCATCGCCATTCTCAACGACTACGCGCGCGTCCCCTACGCCAACGGCTCCTCGTTCGCCTCGCAGATGCTGCGGCGGGAGTTCGCCGCGCGCGGGCAAGAGGTCACCGTCATCGGCCCCAACGACCCGCACGCGCGCCCCGAGCAGCTGCCGCCGCGGCGGATCTTGCTGCCCTCGCTGCCGCTGCGCAATCACCCCGGGGTGTACATGCCGTTCCCCTCGGCGCGCAGCTTTCGCGCGGCCGCGGCGCAGCAGTTCGACTTCGTGCTCAGCCAGAGCAACCACGACTTGTGCGACCTCGGCGTGTGGCTGCGCTTCAAGCACGACGTGCCGCTGCTGTGCGTCAACACGCTGCACCTGCCGAGCGTCTACGGCGTGGTCCTGTCCGAGCGCATGCGGCAGAACCGGACCATCAACGGCCTGTTCCAGGACCGCCTGATGCCCTGGCTCGAGCGCCACAGCGCCGAGGTCTACAACCTCGGCGACGGCCTCATCGTCCTCGCCGAGGGCCTCGTCGACTACTGGCGCGAGCGCGGCGTGACCGTGCCGATCCACGTCATCCCGCGCGCCGTCGCCCCGCACATCTTCGACGCGCCGGCCGGCGCCGACCCGTTCCCCGCGGCGGCCGCCGCCGGCCAGCGCCTCCTCGTCGTCTGCCGCCACTCGCGCGAGAAGGGCATCGAGCGGCTGCTGCGGCTGTTCGCCCGCCACGTCGCGCCCGCGTGCCCGCAGGCGTCGCTCACCCTCGTCGGCGACGGCCCCGACCACGACGACTTCCGCGCGCTCGCCGAGCGCCTGGGCCTCGGGGGCCGCGCGCACTTCATCGGCGAGGTGCCCGTCACCGAGGTCCCGAACTACTACCGGCACGCCGACCTGTTCGTCTACACCTCGCTGTCCGAGACCTACGGGCAGGTCGTCAGCGAGGCGATGTGGTGCGGCCTCGCGGCCGTGGCCTTCGCCGACGGGATGGGCGTGTCGCAGCAGATCCGCGACGGCCGCGACGGCTTCCTCGTCGAACCCGGGCCCGACACCGACGCGGCCGACGCCGAATTCGGCGCCCGCGTGGTCTCGCTGCTGCGCGACGAGGCTGCTCTTAAAAACATGTCTGAAGAGGCAGCTCGTTACGCCCGCGACCGCGCCGACCCCGAACGCAGCATCGCCCGCTACTACGCCGCCTTCGAGGCCGCCCGCGAGCACTGCCGCAGCACCGCCGCCGAGCGCCGCACCCGCGGCCTGAACACGCCCCGGCTGATCTCCCGCTGGCTCGCCGTCCACGGTGCCGTGGTCGGCCTCAGCGCCCTGCGCCCGCCCGCCCTGCTCAACCGCAACGGCGGCGAGCAGCCGACGTGGAGCTAGGAGCGCGCGGGCCCTCGACGCCTCGTCGAGGCGGGCGAGCGGGCGCGTGAGCTCCCGGTCGTCGTGCGAGTCCGCCGGCGCGGGGCTGCGGGCCCGACGGAGCTGAACTTCAAAGCATGCTCTTCGGAACATGCCCTGAAGCGCAGGCTCAAGCCGGCGCGCCGGCCAGCGCGATGTCGAGGTACGGCTGGACCATGTCGAGCACGCGGCTGCGGGCGCGGACGCGGCGGAGGTTGCCGTAGTGCCCGGCGATCGCGCGGTCGATGAAGATGATCTCGCGCGGCGGCTGGAACGAGGCCATGCGCTTGAGGGCCGCGGGGATCATGCGGATCATGTCGTCGTGCAGGGTGGCGCGGGCGTAGTCGAACGGCTCGCCGGTGAGGAACGGCAGCGCCAGCACGTCGCGCCATTGCTTGTAAAAGGCCGGCTCGACCGGCGGCCCGTCGGGGTTGCGCACGCCGAGCCCGCGCAGGGCCTCGTCGACCCCGTCCCAGTCCTCGGCGAGCCCGCAGCGGATCGTCTTCGCGTACGCCGCGGCGATCGCGGGCGGCACCTGCTTCACGCAGCCGAAGTCGTACAGCACGATGTCGCCGTTCGGCCGGAACGCCAGGTTGCCCGGGTTCGGGTCGGCGTGCAGGAGCCGGTGCTCGAACAGCTCGGCCGCCAGCGCGCGGAACAGGTTGTCGCCGATCCGGTCGCGGACCTCCTGCGAGTAGCCGCGGGCGTCGAGCTCGTCGATGCGGTCACCTGGCTCGAAGGTCAGGGTGAGCACGCGCTGCGACGAGCGCTCGCCGACCACCTCGGGGATGATGATGTGGTCGTCGCCGCGGTGGATCTCGCCGAAGCGGCGGACGTTGTCGGCCTCGTTGCAGTAGTCGAGCTCTTCGACCAGGCGGGCGCGAATCTCCGCGAACACCTCGTCGAGGCTCTGCTGCTTGACGTCGACCAGCCCGGTGGCGCGCTTGACGAAGCCGCCGGCCTTGAGGGCGAATTTGAGCTGCGCCAGGTCGGAGTCGACGGCGCCGTCGACGCCCGGATACTGCACCTTGACCACGACCTCGCGGCCGTCGTCGGTGGTCGCGCGGTGGACCTGGCCGATCGAGGCCGCCGCGAACGGCTCGACCTCGAAGCGTTTAAATAAAACCTCGGGCGCCGCGCCCAGCTCGGCCTCGATCTGGCGGGCGATCACCGCGAAGTCGACCGGCGGCGCCTGCCGCTGCAGCGAGCGCAGCGCCTCGGCCAGTTCCTTCGGCAAGAGGTCGCTGGCGATCGACGCCATCTGCCCGACCTTCATCACCGCGCCCTTGAGCTCGCCGAGCGTCCTGGCGATGCGCCCGCCGTTGAGCTCGTGGGCCGCGTTGCGCTCGCGCTCGGCGTCCTCCTCCGACTGGAACAGGCCCTTGATCCGCGTCTTCGCGTAGCTGCCCGCGACCTGCGCGGTCATGCCGGCGAGCTTGAAGAAGCGCCTCCCCCTGGTGACCGGGCCCTCGTTCATCGCCGCTCGCTCCCTCCTACTCTGCCCGCCCGCTCGGGCCCGCGCAAGCCCACGCGCCCGCGCGTCGCAAGCCCGCGCCAGCGGGCCCGGCCGCCACCGAGCCGTGACCTGCCCACGCCGGCGGATTCGCCGCAGATGTCCTTCGGGACATGTCCTCTCTCAAAGAAGAAATGTCCTCCGGGACATGTTCCTACGAGCAAGTGCTGCCGCCCCGCCGGCCGCCGGCGAGGGAGTGATTACCCGCGCCCCCGTGTGCGCTGGCTCGCGGCCGCGGCCCCGCCCCGGCGCCCGGAACGCGGTAGCTCGGCCGTCCGCGCCGGGATCGGGCGGAACCCCCGCCGAGGCCGGGGTTCGGGCGCTCGCGGGGGCTCCGGCCCGCCCGGTCGGCCCTGCGAGGGGCCCGCGCCGCCGGGCCCGCGAGCTTGTAGGATGAGCCAGGGAGCAGACCGTGACCCGCGAAGCGAAGCCAGACTCGTCGAGGACCGTCCAGGAGACCGCGCGCTTCATCCTCCGCTACTTGCGAGAGAACGCCGACGGCGCGACCAAGGAGACGCTGTCCACCAAGGCCGGCGTCGCCGGCGTGACGGTGCAGCGGGCGCTCAAGTACATGCGCGAGGAGTGGGACGCGCCGCTCGAGTTCGTGCACGCGAGCAAGGTGTGGAAGCTGCTCGACGACAAGTTCACGCTGCCGCTGACCGACCCCGACCCGGAGGACCTCGCGGCGGTCGTGTTCGCCTCGGCGCTGCTGCAGCCGGTCGCCGACGCCGAGCTCAACGCCCGCGTCAAGCGGCTGGTCGAGCAGATGGACGCCGCCGTCGAGGAGACGCAGAAGAACGCGGCCAAGGTGCGGCCGAAGAGCGTGACCGCGACGATGACCACCGGCACGCGGGTCGACTCGCGGCTGGTGTCGAAGCTGTTGCAGGCCGTCGGCTCGGGCGTGGTGCGCATCGAGTACGACAGCCCGTGGTCGGGCACGCGCAAGACGCACGACATCGAGCCGTGGCAATTGCGGCTGCACGACGGCGTGATGTACATGCGCGCGTTCTCGCGGACGACCGGCGACGCGCGCAGCTTCCGGGTCGCGCAGATCGTCCACGCGCGCGTGCTGCCGGGCCAGACCCCGCGCGAGCCCGTGCCGACCAAGAACAACCTGTGGGGCGGCTCGGAGCCCGGCTTCGGGATCGACAGCGACCGCCCGGGCGTCGCCACCTTGCGCGTGCGCGGCGGCGTGGCCCGGTGGATCGCCAACCTCGTGTGGGACCCCGGCCAGGAGGACAAGTGGATCGAGCCTGGCGAGCTGCTCGAGCGCAAGGTGCCGTATCACTCGTGTCGCGAGTTCGCGCGGCGGCTGTTCACGATCGTCGACGGCCTCGAGTCGATCGAGCCGGCCGAGCTGCGCGAGGAGGTCGTCAGCGACGCGCGCGCCTTCCTCGACCGCCTCGATCGCCACACCGCGCAGGCGTGAGCGCCGCGTTGTCTGCCGCGGATCAAGCGCCCGTGGCAAGCTCCTCCGCGAGGTCGAGGGGAGATTGACTCTGGGAGGGTGACTCCATCGCCCCGGGGCCGACGCTGGCCTTTCGAGCGTGGAGTCGTGGTGACCTCAGGCCCCGGCGGGGGACCCATGCGACGCAGGTCGTCGCGTGGGCCCCCGCCTCCTTTTGCTATCATCCGCGCGTGAGCACGCGCCCGCGAGTCTGCGTCCTGCACGTCGGCGGCACGATCGGCATGGTCCGCACCGAGACCGGCTACGCGCCGCAGCCGGGCTTCCTCGCCGAGTACATGGCCGCGATGCCCGAGCTGCGCCGCCCCGAGCTGCCGGCCTTCGACGTCGTCTCGCTCGAGCCGCTGCTCGACTCGGCCGACATGGCGCCCGAGGACTGGGTCCGGATCGCCGAGGCCATCGCCGCCCGCTACGACGACTACACCGGCTTCGTCGTCGTCCACGGCACCGACACGATGGCCTACACCGCCTCGGCGCTGAGCTTCCTGCTGCCCGGCCTGGCCAAGCCGGTCATCCTCACCGGCTCGCAGCTCAGCCTCACCCACGTCCGCAGCGACGGCCGCGAGCACATCATCACCTCCTTGCTGCTCGCCGGGACCTGCGAGATCCCCGAGGTCTGCATCTACTTCGCCTCCCGCCTCCTGCGCGGCAACCGGGCCCAGAAGGTCCACAACCTCGACTTCGTCGCCTTCGACAGCGGCAACCTCCCCCCGCTCGCCCACGTCGGGGTCGGCATCGAGGTCGCGCGTCACCTGGTCCGAAAGCCAGGTTCTACCGGCCCGACCGGCCTCACGATGATCCCGCTGGTGCGCCGGCCCGAGGTCGCCGCCGTCCGCCTGTTCCCCGGCATCGGCGCGGCGATGATGTCGAAGCTGCTCGAGCCCCCGCTCGAGGCGCTGGTGCTCGAGACCTACGGCGTCGGCAACGCGCCCAGCCGCGACCAGGCGCTGCTGTCGGCGATCGCCCGCAGCGCCGCGCCGCCGCGCGAGGTCGTGATCGTCAACTGCTCGCAGTGCCACGGCGGCTCGGTCCGCCAGACGACCTACAGCACCGGCGCGGCGCTCGCCCGCGCCGGCGTGCTGTCCGGCTTCGACATGACCCCCGAGGCCGCCCTCACCAAGCTCTACTGCCTGCTCGCCTCCGGCCTGCCGCCGGCCGCCGTCCGCGCGCGCATGCAGCAGGACCTCGCCGGCGAGCTGACGCCGGACCCCGCGAGCGCGGCCGTCTCGTGAAGGTGCGACGATGCGTGTTCCTCTCGTAAGCCTGTCCGTTTGCGCATGTCTTTTCGTACATGTTCCGGGGTGCAGTTCACCCCCGCCGGCGCCCGCCGCCCCGGTTAAGCCCGCCGCCGAACAAGAACCCGCCGGTGAGGCGCTGGTCGGCTACGACCTGCGGCGCCTGCGGCCGCGCGACGAGGAGACGCTGGCCGCGATGTTCGACCGCCTGCGCGCCCAGGCGCTGGCCGAGGGCAAGCGCGTGGCCGTGCTGTTCAGCGCCGACTGGTGCGAGCCCTGCCGCGAGCTCGAGCAAGAGCTCGGCAACCGCCACCCGGCCGCGCAGATCGGCGACGTCCGGTTCCTCGAGCTCAAGGAGGAGGACTGGAGCGCGGCCGCCCGCATGGACGAGTTCAATGAACTGCGCCGCCGCTGGGTCGGCCAGACCGGCTCGTATCCGCTGCTGATGCTGCTCGACGCCGACGGCAAGCCCCAGGAGGAGATGAAGCAGGCGATCGAGCGCCTCGAGGCTGCGAAGATCGAGCCGACCCTGGCGCACTGGCTGGCCGACACGCGGCCGAAGCGCGCGACCTAGCGATCCCGGTCGCTTCGCCGCGGCTAAGCCAGGACGTCGCGTCGGCGCGCCGGCCTCACGAGCGAGCCGGAGCGGCGGACACGAAGGGCCGGCCGTCGAACACGACCCGGGCCATGCGGATCTTGCCGGCCTCGACGGTATACCAGCGGGCGACGAAGGAGGTGGGGAGCGGCGCCTTCATCACCAGGTCGCAGAAGACGGCGACGTCGCCCCCGTCGGCGAAGATCTTCCGCACCTCGATCCGCTCGAGCCGCTCTCCGGCCCGCGCGAGCGACGCGACGTACGCGTCGGCGCTCTTGCAGGTCTCGAACGGACCGATGAAGGTCACGTCGTCGGCCAGCAGTCGCCGCACCGCGGCGTAGTCGCCGCGCTGCCACGCGGCCTCGAATTCGATCACGGTCTCCCTCGCGTTCGTCGTCGCGTCCAGGTCGCTGTTCATGCCGCAAAACGTGGCGCAAGGGCCCGGCCGACGCCATGTTCGAACGTCCGCCTTCTCTGTCCGTTCGTCGCCTCGCGGACCCGACTCGGGCAAGATGACGCCCACCCGGCATGACGAGCGACCCGCTCAGCGACGTCCTCAAGACCGTGCGCCTGCGCAGCCGCGTCTTCTGTCAGTCGACGATGCGCGCGCCGTGGGGCTTCCGCGTCGAGGGCCGCAGCCCGGCGAGCTTTAACCTGGTCGTCGACGGCAGCCTGCTGCTCGAGGTGAAGGGCATCCCGGCGCCGCTGAGCCTGGGCCCCGGCGACCTGGCGATCGTGCCCGGCGGCAACGCCTACGCGGTGCGCGACAGCCCGGACTCGCCGACCCCGACGCTCGAGGAGCTGCTCGCGGTGTCGCCGGTCGACGCCGAGGGCAGGCTGTCGCACGGCGGCGACGGCCCCGTCACGACGCTGCTGTGCGGCGCGTTCTTCCTCGACGACGAGAGCGCGCGCAGCCTCCTCGACGCGCTGCCGCCGGTGCTGCTGGTGCGGGCGCGCGACGCCGACCTCGCCGACCCCCACGCGGCGTGGCTCCGCTCGACGCTGGCGCTGCTCGACCACGAGGTCCACACCACCAGCCCCGGCCGCCGGCTGCTGCTCGATCGCCTGCTCGACATCCTGTTCGTGCAGGCCGTGCGCGCCCACTTCCAGGTGCCGACGAACGCCCCGCCCGGCTGGCTCGACGCGCTCCGTGAGCCGCAGATCGGCGCCGCCGTGGCGCTGCTCCACCGCGAGTTCGCCCGACCGTGGACCGTGGCGAGCGTCGCCGCCCGCGTCGGCCTGTCGCGCACCGTGTTCACCGAGCGCTTCGGCGTCCTGGTCGGCGAGTCGCCCGCGCGCTACCTGACGCGCTGCCGCGTCGCCCGGGCGATGACCCTGCTCCGCAGCGCCGAGCTGTCGCTGGCGCAGATCGCCGAGCAGGTCGGCTACACGTCGGAGGCCGCCTTCAGCAAAGTTTTTAAAAGGTATGTCGGCGTCGGCCCGGGCGCCTTCCGCCGCGCGGGCGAGTCGAGCCGGTGAGCGCCGGACGTCGCCAAGCCGGCATGTGCTTCGGGACATGGCGTCCCGCACATGTCCTGAAGCGCATGCGACGTCGGGGCCCGCCATGCCCGACGGCCGGCGGAGCCGGCATGATGTGCTTCGAGACATGGCGCAACGTACATGTCCCGAAAGACCTGTAACTCGCCGCCGAACGAACGGGGTCCCGAGACTCGCCCGAGGGCGAGGCGCGAGCGCGCCGGGACCTGGCCCGAGGGCCGGTTTCGCGTCGTTCGGCGGGGGCCGAACCGCCGAGGTCGAGCGCGCGGCGAACCTGCTTCGAAGGCCAGGTGCCCTCGGAGCTCGCCGGCGTTGCGGCCTAGCGGCGGCGGCGGAGGATGAAGCCGGCGCCGAGGGCCAGGAGGACCATCGCGCCGTTCCAGGCGTTGCCGTCGGCGTCGACGGAGCAGCCCTTCTTCTTCTCGACCGGGGGCGGGCCTTCGCTGGCGGAGTCGGGGCTCGGGGTGCTGCTGCCGTCGCCCTCGTTGCCGTCACCGCCGCCGAGGGAGTCGTGCGCGTCCTGCTCGGCCGCGGTCTTGTCCTCGGCCTCCGACTCGTCCTCCTTCGGCGTCTCGGGCTTCTTGCCGCTCTTGATCAGCTTGATCTTGCCGGTGGCGAGGGTGAGCTCCTTGCCCTTGGCGTTGACCTGCGTGACCTTGATGTCGTAGGTGCGGTTCTTGTTGAAGCCCTTGCGGCCGTCGAGCTCGATCTCGCCGTAGAAGTACTTGTCGCCGGCGAAGTCGTTCTCGTCGTGGCGCCAGACCGAGGACTTGTTGCCGTCGAGGTCCTGGAAGAACTCGATGTAGAGCGGGCCGGGCGCCGGGTTGTCGAGCTTCGCGTGGATGTAGGCGATCCAGCGGTCCTCGCCGGGCACCTCGTCGAGCGTGTCGACGACGGCCGACTTGCCCTTGGCGGTGATCTTGCCGGCGTCGTCGATCTCGATCGGCGTGGCGCCGACCTTCACCTCGCCCGCGTAAGCCGCGGCGCTGCTGAGCGCGGCCAGCGCGAACGCCGAGGAGAGCGTCAAGCGTCGAAGGAGGTTGTTGCGCGATGTGGTCGTCATGGCGGTCGGGACGGAGGGTAGCACAGCCCGCGTCGGGGACTGTGAACCCCAAAATACGTCCCGCTGCCGCGCGCAGCGGAGCGAAAGCACGTGCAAACCGCGCGGGCTCAGCGGCCCAGGGCCGTCGCCAGCGCGCCGCTGCGGTCCATCGCCGCCAGCTCCGTGAAGCCGCCGATGCTCTGATTCTTGATGAAGATCTGCGGCACCGTGCGCCGGCCGGTGCTCTCGATCAGCCAGCTCCGCGCCTCGGGCAGGTCGGTCACGTCGACGGCGACGAACGCGATATCGCGCCGTCGCAGCAGCGACTCGGCCATGCGGCAGTACCCGCACGTGTCGGTCACGTACAAGACGACGTCGGCGCCGAGCTGCTCCGGCGTCTTGAATTCGGTGATGGCCCCGGCGACACCCATGGCTGTTCTCGCCGAGGGTGTAGCAGAGAATCAGTCCTCGGCGAGCAGGGCGAGGATCTCGTCGTCGAGCTTGTGCTGGTGCTCGCTGGCAAACTTGCCGACGATGACGTCGCGCCGCTGGGCGATGGGGGTGCCGGCGGTGACGCCCTGTCCGCCGATGCCCCCGATCGGGCGCCGTCCGACGCGGCTCGGCCCGCGGCTCGGACGCGGCGGACCCTGACCCGCGGCTGAGGCGGCCACCTGGGCCTGCGCCTCGGGGGCGGTGAACACGACGTGACCGAGCGTGGGATCGAGGGTCGGACCGGGCTCACCCGCGGCGAGCGGCGGACCCTGCGGCACGACCTCGCGCGGCTCGGGCGGCGGCCGGCGATCGGGCCGCTTCGCCGGCGCCTTCTCCTGCACCACCGGCGCGGCGACCTCGGGCTTGTTCGAGGCCTCGGGGTGCGCGCCGATGTACTTGACGATGCGCTCGTCGAACGACCCGCTGCGCAGCTGGCGGATCATCGACTTGTGCGAGTCCTGCATCGCCGCGACGATCACGGCGTCGAGGTTCTCGCTCTCCAACTTGTCGCGATAGTCGACCTTGTTGGTGGCGATGATCGTGCCGTCGTAAAACACGTGCGTGAAGATGTGGGCCTTCTGGATGCCCGAATCCTCGGTTTGCACGTGATAGAGCCGCCCCCGATGCGGGATGTTGTGGTTGTAGCCGAGCTGGGGGGACTGGTTGGCCGCCATGATGCTGCTCGCAGGAGCGTGCCCGTCTAGGTTGCCGGCGATTTATGCGCACCGCAAGCCCAACTGTACTTCGCAGGCGGTCTGTTCGCATCAATGTCCCGCAACTACGGGGGCGAGGGCTCCTGCTATGCTGCGGCACCCGACATCGTCGGGCCGCGAAGTCCCGTGTCCGCAGCCGTCGTCCCGCACCTCCCCTCCCCCGGCGAACTGCTCGCGCCGGCCGTCCAGGCCGGCAGAACAGGGGAGATCCCCGAAATCGCGCTCACCGCGCAGATCGCCGCGTGCGCCGAACGGGTGGCGGCCATCGACCCGCGGGAGGCCTTCGAGCGGCTCAGCGAGGCGTTCTGCGGCCGCTACCCCGAGGTGGCGATGCAGTGGCTCCGCGACGCCGGCCTTTTGGTCCACCTGCTGCCCGAGCTCGACGCGACGGTCGCGTTCTCACAGGAGGGCGGGCGGCGGCACAAGGACGTCTGGGAGCACACGAAGGCGGTGGTGCGCCAGTCGGTGCCGCGCCCGGCCGTCCGCTGGGCGGCGGTGCTGCACGACATCGGCAAGGTCACGACCCGTCGCTTCGTCGGCCCGGGCAAGGTCACGTTCCACGGCCACGCGGAGGAGGGCGTTCGCATGTACCGGCGCGGCCCGGCCCGCCGGATCGGCTTCCCCCCCGAGCTGCGCGAGCAGGTCGAGCTGCTCATCCTCCATCACCTGCGGCCCGGGCAGTACGACGGCAGCTGGACCGACGCCGCCGTGCGGCGCTTCGCCCACGAGATGGGCCCGCTGCTCACCGATCTGCTCGACCTGTCGCGCGCCGACGTCACCAGCAAGCGGCCGGGCAAGCGCCAGCGCTGCCTGTTCCTGATCAGCGAGCTGAGTCGCCGGATCCGCGAGATCGCGGCGCTCGACGCTCGCGTGCCGCCGCTGCCCTCGGGCGTCGGCGACGTGCTGATCCGCGAGCTCGGCCTGGCCCCCGGCAAGATCATCGGCCTGCTGCGCAACCGTCTGACCGCGATGTGCGAGGCCGGCGAGATCGAGGCCGGGCAGGCCGCCGAGTACTACGTGCAGGTCGTGCGCGAGCGCGGGCTGCTGGCCGAGCTCGCCGGGCCGGCGGCGTGAGCTGTCCCTCGGGACAGCCCTGCATCAGGCTGTCCTTGGGACAGCCTCGGCACCCTGGGAGCGACCACAGGACCCGGCGGCTCGACAGGCCTCGCCCTCGATCCGCACGCCGCGGCACCCGGCCAGGCCGGTCCTCCTCGCGCACGCGGTCCGTCGCGTGCCCGAGCTCGAGGGGGTGCCCGGCGAACGAAGTGATCTGTCCTGAAAAACAGTTCACTCCGCGACCCGTCAGGTCTTCTTGCCGTCGGCGGTCTTCGCGTCGGCCGGGGCCGCGGCACCGCCGGCGGGCGCGCTGTCGACGGGCACCGCCTTGCCGTCGGCGGCCTTGCCTTCGCCGTGCTTGGCGCCGCCGCAGCTGCCCTCGCCGCACTTGCCCTCACCGCACTTCATCTCGCCGGACTTGGCGTCCGCGGGCTTGGCGTCGACCGGCTTGGCGTCGGCCGGCTTCACGTCGGCCGGCTTCACGTCGGCCGGCTTGGCGTCGGCGGCCTTGGCGGGGGCGGCTTCCTTGGCGTCCTTCTTGGCCTCGCCGCCGCACGCGCCCGCGCCGAGTCCGAGGAGAGCGAGGGTGGCGGTGATCGTCTTGAGATCCATCAGCTTTTGCGTCCTTGCGGCGAGGATAACAGCCGGCGCCGACGATGACGACCGGCCAGGACCGGGCTCATCCCGTGCGCTCGAACATGCTGACCGGGGACGAGCGGCCGCGAGGCGCCGAGGACATTGCCGGTCGAACCAGAGCGCCAGCAGTGATTCGCGCCCCGCGGGGCCCAGGGCGGCGACTCGGGGCACGTCGACGGCGACGCCGGTCAACGGGTGCGTGAAGGCGAGACGCACGCAGGCCAGCGCCAGCAGCGACCCGACCCCGCACGACCTCGATTTGCGCCCCGATCGGCCCAGAGCGGCAATTCCCGCGCACATCGACGGCGACGCAGGTCATCGGGTGCGTGCATGCGAGAAGCCCGCAGGCCGGCGCCAGCAGCGACCCGGCCCCGACCACCGCCGGCTCAATTCGCGCCCGGATCGGCCCAGGGCGGCAGCTCGGCGCGCACGTCGACGGCGACGCCGGTCATCGGGTGCGTGAATGCGAGGCGCACGCAGGCCAGCTCGAGCACCTCGCCGGCGCCCGCGCGACCGACGACGGGCCGCTCCAGCGCCTGCGCGTGCAGCGAGATCTGCTCGGTCGGCCCGCGGCGCAGCTCGACCTCGACCAGCGTCGCGCCGTCGCTCGCGGCGAGCGGCCGGAATTCCGTGCGCGCCGCCACCGCCTCGCGCTCGTCGGGGCGCGCCAGCCGGAAGCCCGCGCTCGTCTTGACCAGCGGTGTCTCGCAGGACATGCCCTCCGGGACATGTCCCGAAAGCCGGGCGCGGTACACGCGGAGCATATCGAGCTCGCTGAACTTGGCGAGGAAGCTCGAGCGGTCCTGGCCGCGGGCGGTGAACAGCGCCAGGCCGGCGGCGCCGGGGTCGAGCGCGTGCACGAGGCCGACGTAGGGCCGCAGCACGCCCTCGCGCGCGAGCAGCTGGACCAGCGCGTGGCTGACCGCCCCGCGGCTGCCCTCGCGGGTGGCCGCGGCCGGGACCCCGTGGGGCTTGTCGACGATGACGCAGTGGGCGTCGCGGTGGACGACGACCAGGCTGTCGGGGTCGAGCGGCTCGACGCTGGCGGCGTTGCAGAAGATGGTGACCCGCTCGCCCTCGCGCACGCGCAGGGTCGGGATGCAGGTGCGGACGTTGCCGATGTAGACGCCGCCCGCGCGGATCAGGTCGGACGCCGGCGCGACCGCCAGCCCGAGGCGCCGGCCGAGCAGCTGGCGCAGGGTCATGCCGTCCTCCATCGAGATCACCCGCACTCGCACCCGCCCCGCCGCGTGCAAGGCCGGCCCCGGCTGCGTCGGCTCGTCGGACCTGTTCATGCGCACATGCCCTCCGCGACATGCCCCTTCGAGCATGGACGAAGGGACAGCGAGCTCCATGTCTCGTGTGACATGCTCGAAAAAACCTGGCGAAAAGGACATGTTCTCATGGACATGCCCTACGATCGCCGGAGGCGCAGCTCGGCGGCCAGCTCGCGCAGATCGGCCGAGGTGAGGAGGTAGCGCTCGCCGCAGTAGGAGCAGCGGATCTCGGTGACCTCGCGCTCGCCGGCGAGGGCGTCGACGTCGTCGGCGCCGAGCAGGGCGACGATGTCACGGGCCATGGAGGGGCCGCAGTTGCAGCGGAACGCCAGCGGCGTCTCGCCGACGACCTCGAACGGGGCGTCGCCGAGGGCGAAGCGCAAGAGGTCGCCGGGCTCGCGCGGCAGCAGCAGCAGCGACGCGAGCGCCTCGCCGGCCAGCCGCTCGCGCAGCGGCGCCAGCGCCTCGCCGGTGCCGCCGGGCAGCGTCTGGCACAAGAGGCCGCCCGCGCGCAGCACCCCGCCGCCGGCGTCGAGCAGCACCTCGCAGCGCAGCAGCGACGGCACCTGCTCGCTGGTGTTGAGGTAGTGCTCGAGGTCGAGGTCGACCTCGCCGGCGACGAGCTCGACCGTGCCCTGGTAGCGCGAGTCTGTCCCTGCGGACAGGTCGAAGTCGCGGGTGACGGTGAGCGAGCCGCGCCGGCCGAGGAACGGCGACAGCGGCAGACGGCCCGACGCCCGCTCGAGCGTGGCCCGCAGCGGCGAGTCGCCGAGGCCGCGGCGGAGGCAGCCGCGCACCGTGCCGTCGCCGTGGGCGTCGAGGAAGAAGCCGCCGGGCTCGCCGTCGCCGCCGCCCGCCCCGCGCAGGTCGGAGAAGCAGCGCGCGTCGACCCGCAGCCGCTCGGCCGACGACTTCGTCAGCGTCGTCAGCAGGCAGCCGGCCGTCAGCGCCCGGCCGAGCGCGATGGCTTCGAGCCCGCGCAGGCCGTGGCGGCGGCACGACTCCTGGACCAGGTCGGTGGTGACGGCCGCCAGCGCGCGCATCGCCGGCGCTTCGGGCGAGGCGGAGTCAGGCGCAGCGGCGATCGCGCGGAGAAGCACGTCCACGGCGAGAGGGTAGCGCGCCGCTCAGGGCAGGTCGATCAGGTTGAGGCGCACGCTGGTGGGCACGCCGTCGCGGACCAGCTTGACCTCGACCTCGTCGCCGACCTTGTAGCGGTCGAGGGCGTTGTACAGGTCGTCGTAGTTGCGGACCTTGTGCTCGTTGATGCCGACGATGATGTCGCCGAGCAAGATCTCGCCGGTGCGGTCCTGCGACAGGCCGCGGATGCCCGCCTTGGCGGCGGGGCCGCCGGCGACCGTGCGGGTGATGACGACGCCTTTGACGCCGACGCGCGCGGCGTAGGCGTCGGGCAGCGGCTCGATGCCGAGGCCGGGGTGCTCGACGCGGCCCTTGTCGATGATCTGCGGGACCACGCGGCGCACCGTGGCGACCGGCACCGCGAAGCCGATGCCGGCGCTGCTGCCGGTCTTGCTGAAGATCATCGTGTTCATGCCGATGAGGTGGGCGCCGCTGTCGAGCAGCGGGCCGCCGGAGTTGCCGGGGTTGATCGAGGCGTCGGTCTGGATCATGTCGCGGATCGTGACCCCGCCGTAGCCCTGGACCTCGCGGCCGATCGCCGAGACCACGCCGGTGGTCAGCGTGTGGTCGAGGCCGAACGGGTTGCCGATGGCGATCGCGGTCTGACCGACCTCGAGCGGGCCGCCCTGCGGGAGCACGCGGATCGGCGTCAGCGGCTCGTCGCAGTTGATGAGCTTGAGCACGGCGATGTCCTTGTTGGGGTCGCCGCCGAGGAGCTGCGCGTCGTAGGTCTTCTGGCTGTAGAGCGTCACGCTGTAGGTGCCGCGCGCGCGGCCGGCGTCGACCACGTGGTAGTTGGTGACGACGTGGCCCTGCGTGTCCCAGACGAAGCCGGTGCCCGAGCCGGCGGGGACCTCGAGCGCGCGCATCGAGTAGTCGCGGACCAGCCGCTTCTGCGTCACGAACACGGTGGCGGGCGCGGCGGCGCGGAACACGTCGATGACGTTCTGCTCGGCCTCGAGGCGCGCGGCCGGCGACGGGGCCTTGACCTCGGGCGTCGCGTGCGGCTGCGACGGTGCCGGTGCGGCCGCGAGCCCCGTCAGCGTGCCGTGCGCGCCCACGTCCGGGGCGATCTCTCGCGGCGCGGGGGCGGACACGGCGACCGTCTCGGCCTGAGGCGACGGCGGCGCTGCGGTCTGGCACTCGGTCATGCCCGGCAACACCGTGAGGCAGCCGAGGAGGACCAGGGACGAAGACAGCAAAGTACGGCGTGAGGCGGCCATGGATGGGCTCTGTTTTAGGCGCCCGCCCGGCGTCCGCAAGGGCCTGCTGCACCCGCCGACGCCGGCGAGGCTGCATTTATGTGCAGGCCGAAGCCGCGCAGGCGGGGTTTCGCCCGTGCCGTGATATACCTTGCCGACCATGAACGGTGCCGCCGCGCCAGCCCCATGCCCCTTCTGCCAGCAGTCGCACCCGGAAGACGTGTTCGTGTGCCCGACCGCGGGGAAGGTCCTGCCGCTCGAGGGGAGGCTTCTGGACGGCAAGTTCAGGTTCACCAAGCTGCTCGGGGCCGGCGGCATGGGGGCCGTGTGGCGGGCGCAGAACATCCGCGTGCGCAAGGCGGTCGCCATCAAGCTGATGCACCCCGAGTTCGCCGGCAACCCCGGCATCCTCGACCGCTTCAAGAACGAGGCCACCGCGGCCGGGCAGATCGGCAACCCGCACATCTGCGACATCTACGACTTCGGCCAGAGCGTCCTCGGCCCCTACATCGTGCTCGAGATGCTCAACGGGCGCTCGCTCGGTGAGCTGGTCCAACAGACAGGTCAAGTCGACCCCGGCCTCGCGGTGCTCATCATCCGCCAGGCGCTGATCGGCCTCGACGCCGCGCACGCGGTCGGCATCGTCCACCGCGACCTCAAGCCCGAGAACATCTTCCTCCACGAGCCCTCGCCCGGGCACCTGCTGGTCAAGCTGATGGACTTCGGCATCTCGAAGTTCTCGCAGGGCGGCACCGAGGGCGGCGGGCGCACCAGCGCCGGCGTGCTGATGGGCACGCCCGAATACATGTCGCCCGAGCAGACCGAGGGCGCGGCCGGGGTCGACCACCGCACCGACATCTGGGCGATGGGCGCGATCCTGTACAAGGCGCTGACCGGCGCCGACGCGTTCACCGGCGCGACGATGGCCGCGATCCTCGTCGCCGTCTCGACCAAGCAGCCGACGCCGATCGCCCAGCTCGCGCCGCACGTGCCGCCCGGCCTCATCGCCGTGGTCGAGCGCTGCCTCGCCAAGAACGCCGACGACCGCTTCGCCTCGTGCTCCGAGCTGTCGGCCGCGCTCGCGCCGTTCGAGCAGCTCGGCGCGCCGCTGCCGGCGATGGCCTCGCACACCCACGCGCCGCCGATGACCGCCGCGCCGATGACGGGCGCGCCGTCGTCCGTGCCGCCGCCGCAGGCCTCGACCGTGATCACCGGCGGCCCGCCGCCGACGTCGAACCCCGGCTTCACGCCTCCGGTCGCGACCGTGATCACCGGCGGTCCGCCGATCTCTCAACCGCCGACCTTTCAGCCGGCGAGCAACAAGCCGACCTGGTCCGGCGAGCTCGGCAGGGGCCCGGCCGCCGAGGAGTCGTGGTCGCTCGGCCGCGGCGAGGGGACCAGCACCCAGCCGCCGATGCCGACCCGCAGCGGCGGCGGCAAGGGCGTCCTCATCCTCGTCGTGTTGCTCGTCCTCGGCGGCGCCGGAGCGGGCGTGTTCTTCATGATGAAGCAGAAGGCGAGCGTGACGCCGCCGCCTCCGCCCGAGGTCGTCAGCGCCGGCACGGCGGGCTCCGAGACCAAGACGCCGCCGCCGCCCGACACCAAGGTCGACACGCCGCCGCCGCCCGACACCAAGGTCGACACGCCGCCCGACACCAAGGTCGACACGCCGCCCGACACCAAGGTCGACACGCCGCCCGACACGAAAGAAGACAAGGAAGACAAGAAGGACGACGGCAAGAAGCCGACGCCCAAGCCGAAGGAGCTGATCAGCGACGCCGACATCCCCGGCCTGCGTCTGCCCGGCAAGATGCTGTGGGAGAAGGCCAAGGAGCACTGCGACACCTCGACCGAGGCCGGCCTCAAGACCTGGCGTCTGCCGAAGAGCGGCGAGGTGCTCAAGTTCCGCAAGAACCCCAAGCTCGCCAATCGCAAGGTGTGGACCAGCGAGATGAGCGCGGGTCGAGTCAAGGTCGTCGACACCAACACGGGCGCGGTCGAGGAGGTCGCTCCCAACACGCCGAAGATCGACGTCACCTGCGTCGCGCTGAAGTGAGGCCGGCGCGCAGGCGCGCGTAGGCGTGTGTTAGGCTGCCCGCCATGTCTTGGCAGAACTTCGCCCGCCTCACCCTTCTCCCTTGCGTCACGCTGCTCGCGTGCGGTGGCGACGGCAACGCCACCGACTCCAACAGCTCGACCACCAGCGGTCCCAACACCACCGACAACACCACGGGGACCACCGACAGCCCGCCGACGGGCACCAGCACCGACGGCACCTCGACCACCGCCTCGGTCGACCCGACCACCGCCGGCCCGACCACCGACAACCCGCCGACGTCGACCACCACCGTCGACCCGACCACCGACGGCACCTCGACCACCACCGGCGAGCCCGCGTGCCCGTACACGCCGGTGCCCGGCCGTCCCGGCTTCGCGCTCGAGGTCGTCGCCACCGGCTTCGACCGCCCGCTCCAGGTGCGCGCCGATCCCAGCGACCCCGAGCGCCTGTTCGTGCTCGAGCAGGGCGGGCGGATCAAGATCCTCGAGCCCGGCCAGACCACCGCGCCGGACGAGAGCTTCCTCGACATCGACGTCAAGAACAAGGTGCCGAACCAGATCGGCCCCGAGCAGGGCCTGCTCGGCTTCGACTTCCACCCCAACTTCCCGAACGACCCGCGGATCTACGTCAACTACAACCCGGGCATGTGGCAGGGCCCCGGGCCGACGTACGTGTCCGAGTTCAAGCTCGACCCCAACGACCCCAACAAGGTCGACCCGGCGTCCGAGCGGCTCGTGATCGCCATCTCGCAGCCGGCCAGCAACCACAACGGCGGCATGATCGAGTTCGGGCCCGACGGCATGCTGTACATCGGCATGGGCGACGGCGGCGGCGCCGACGACCAGTTCGACACCGGCCGCGACAAGCAGTCGCTGCACGCCAAGATCTTGCGCATCGACGTCGAGCCCGACGGCACGCCCGACAGCAACGAGCCGTGCGGCCAGTGCGAGATGCTCGACGGCTTCGACTACACGGTCCCGGCCGACAACCCGTTCGTGAACGACCCCGAGTTCGCGCCGGAGGTCTACGCGTGGGGCTTCCGCAACCCGTGGCGCTTCACCTTCGACGAGGACGGCACGCTCTACGCGGCCGACGTCGGCCAGAACCAGTGGGAGGAGGTCAGCGTCGTCGCGGCCGGCGCCGACTACGGCTGGAGCCTGATGGAGGGCAACCACTGCTTCAACGGCGGCTGCGACGACGGCAAGGGCCCGAACGAGGTCAACGACCAGGGCCTCACCACCCCGATCGCCGAGTACAACCACGGCGAGGGCTGCTCGATCACCGGCGGCACCGTCTACCGCAGCTGCGAGGTGCCCGAGTGGAACGGCACCTATTTCTACGGCGACTACTGCTCGGGCGGCGTCTACGCCCTCAACTGGGACGGCACCAGCGTCGAGCTCCTCGGCATGGTCGCCGGCCAGGACGACCGGATCCTCGGCTCCGGCAGCAACGGCTTCGGTGACGTCCTGTTCACCGTGGTCCAGCTCGACGGCTTCAACGCCCCCGTCGACGGCAAGATCCTGCGGGTCGTCCCGCAGTGACGCGCACGTGAAGACCAACGCCGCCAGAATCCTCGACAACCTCGGCATCGCCTACGAGCTGCGGCCCTACCCGGTCGATGCCGAGCACCTCAAGGCGGCCGAGGTCGCAGCCCTGGTCGGCCTCCCCCCCGAGCAGGTGTTCAAAACACTGATCGCCCGCGGCGACCGTCATGGCGTGTGCCTGGCGGTCGTCCCGGGCGACGGCCACCTCGACCTCAAGGCGCTCGCGCGCGCCAGCGGCGACCGCCGGGTCGAGCTGGTCGCCCTGCGCGAGGTGACGCCGCTGACCGGCTACGTCCGCGGCGGCGTCACGGCTCTGGCCGGCAAGAAGGACTATCCGGTCTACCTCGACGAGACGGCGATTCTTTATGAACAGATCGCCGTGTCGGCCGGCACGCGCGGGCTGCAGATCGTGCTGCACCCCGACGACTACGTGCGCGCGACCCGGGCGACCCTCTGTCCGCTCGTACAGGTCGCTTAGGACATGGCGCAGAAGACATGCCCTCTCGGGCATACCCCTTCGGACATGCCCCATTTTAGCGGAATCAATCGTCGATCGCGCCGGCCTCGATCCACGCGCGCAGCTTGGCGACCAGCGGGTCGGGCAGCAGGGTCGGGGCGTTGAACGGCATGTGGCGGACGGTCGCGCCGTTGCCGTTCTGCGGCTCGCACTCGGCGACCAGGCGGTACAGCCAGCTCGCCTGAGGGTCGCCGGGGGTGACGAGCGGGTCGGGCGTGTCGGCGACGACCTCGTGGGCGAGCAGGCGGGCGCCGAGGCCTTCGGCGGTCTGCAGGTCGAGGCCGGCGGCCGGAGCCGACGAGTCGTGACAGGACGAGAAGGTGCAGCTCGGGGTGAAGATCGCGTCGCGCACGCTGGTCAGCGTCGTCGGGGTGTCGGGCACGGCCGTCGGCGGGCTGTCGACGCAGCTCTTGGTCGGCTCGAGGTCGACGTCGCCCGGGTCGGTCGGCGGCACGTAGAGCGGCCGGGCGATCTCCTCCGGCGTCGGCGGGCCCTGGGCCGGGTTCTTGAACACGGCATAGTTGGCGCACTCGGCCTCGTGCAGCACCACCTCGCCGTCGACGCCGACCAGCTGCGAGCCCTCGCTGACGCGCGACTCGATCATCACCCGCGCGTCGACCAGCCCGAGCATCATGCACATCTCCTGGTCGCCGATCCCGTAGCCGATGTCCTTGTTGAGCCAATTGTTGAAGCCGCAGGCGAAGCGCAGGCCGTCGGCGTCGGACAGGTCGACCGGCGGGTCGAACGCGGCCCCGTTGGCGCCGCCGTTGAAGCCGTCGAGCTCGAACAGGAACTCGCCGTCCCGCGGGCCGCCGAGGATCTGCAGGCCGAAGTACTCCCCGAGGTAGTGGTAGTGCGGGAGCACGTAGTAGAGCTTCATGTCGAACGGCTTGCCGGTCGACTTCTCGAAGGTCGCCTTGAACGAGCAGTTGCCGGTGAAGCGGCTGTGCTTGTTCGCGGGGATCGCCAGGTCGCGGTAGTCGAGGTGCATCGCCGCCAGCACGGCGCCGATGTCGCGCGGGTGGATGATGTCGAGCGCCATCCGCAGCTCGGACTCGAGGTCGGTGCTGCCGAGGTTGAGCAGGTGCACGCCGGCGATGATCTTGTGCCGCGGCGGGATCTTGATCACCGCGCCCGCCGGCAGCTGCATGACCTCCTGCCGCGACTGGGTCGACTGGGCGAACAGCACCGTGCCCTCGACCGCGGCGGTGATCTCGTTGTAGTCGCGCGAGGCGCAGTCCCAGAACCCGTCCTCGCCGGCGAACACCTCCTCCGGCACCGCGAACCAGTTGCTGTGGTGGAACCCGCCGTCGTTGACGAGCGTCACCGCGTTGACGTAGATCGCCTCGTCGTTGTGCAGCGTCCACTGCACGCACGGCTCGATCTCGAGGTACGGCGTCATCAAGTAGCTGCCGAAGCTGTGGACCACCGTCGCCGTCTCGGGCGCCGGCTCGCCGGTGGTCGACGTCGGGTCCGGCGGGCTGCCGGTGGTCGCGGTCGCGGGCTCGAAGGTGGCGCCGGTGCTGGCGGCGTCGCTGCCCGAAGAGCCAGGTTCAAGGCGACAGGCGCACGCGAGGGCGAGGACGACGAGCGAGCGGCGGTGCATGGCGGTACTCAATTATTCTCGGCGCCGGCGTTGATCCACGCGCGGATCAGCGCGACCGCGCCGTCGGTGAGCAGGGTGGGCGCGTTGTAGGGCATGTGACGGACGGTCTGGCCGTCGCTGTCGGTCGGGTCACAGCGCGAGACGATCCGGTACAGCCAGCTGCCCTCGGCGTCGCCGGGGGCGACGAGCGGGACGTCGACCCGGGCTGCGACCTTGTGGGCCAGCAGGCGCTCGTGGAGGCCCGGCGACTGCAGGTCGAGGCCGGCCGCGGGTTGCTTGGCGTCGTGGCACGACGAGAACACGCAGCCCGGTGCGAAGATGGCGCCGTAGATGCCCTCCAGGCTCGGCGCGCCCTTGGACGGCACGCTCGGGTCGGCGTCGACGCACTGCTTCAGCGGCTCGAGGTCGACGTCGCCCGGGTCGCCCGGCGGGACGTACAGCGGCGCGGCCTTCTCTTCTCCCGTGGGCTCGGTCTGGGCGCCGTTCTCGGGGAAGGCGATCACCTGGCACGGGCCCTCGTGCAGGAGCACGTCGCCCTCGACCCCGGTCGGCTTGGAGCCGGTGAGGACGCTGACGTCCATGATCGCCCGGCTGTCGGCGAGGCCGAGCATGACGCACATCTCCTGGTCGCCGATGCCCCAGCCGACCGAGACGTCGCGCCAGTTGTCGAAGCCGCACGAGAAGCGCAGGCCCTCGCTGCCGTTCAGCTCGAGCGGCGGGTCGAACGCCTTGCCGCCGGCGTCGGCGTTGAAGCCGGTCTTCTCGAACACGACCTCGCTGTCGCCGTCGGCGTCGAACCTCTCGAGGCGGAAGTGATCGCCGAGGTAATGGGTGTGCGGCAGGACGTGGTAGAGCTTGAGGTCGAACTCGCCGTCGACGGCGCCGACGTAGGGCCCGCGGAGCTTGCAGGTGCCGGTGAAGCGGCTGCGCCGCTGCGGCGGGATGTCGAGGTCGAAGTACGACAGGCGGAACGGAGCGACCAGGACCTCGACGTCGCGCGGGTGGATGATGTCGAGGGCCATGCGCAGCTCGGTCTCGATGGCGACGCTGGCGAGGTTGAGGAGGTGGACGCCGGCGATGATCTTGTGCCGCGGGGGGATCTTGATGACCACGCCCGGCGGGAGCTGCTGGACCTCGCTGCGCGACTGGGTCGACTGGGCGAACACCACGGTGCCCGAGAGCGCGGCGTCGAGCTCGCTGTAGCCGCGGTCGGAGCAGCGGAAGAACCCGTCCTCGCCCGGGAACTTGTCCTCCGGGACCGTCAGCCAGTTGCTGTGGTGAAAGCCGCCGTCGTTGACCAGCGTGACGGCGTTGACGTAGAGCGGCTGCTCGTTGTGCAGCGTCCACTGCACGCACGGCTCGGTCTCCTCGAAGGCGGCGAGCGACGTGAGCCCGAAGGTGTGGACCATCGTCGCGCGCGAGCCGTCGTCCGGCTCGCCGGTGCTCGCGCTGCCGGTGGTCTCGGTCGCGGTCGGGTTCTCGGATGTCCGACAGGACAGGCTCGCAGCGACGAGCCCCGCCGCGGCCGTCCGTACCAGCAGGTGCATGTACATGCCTCCAGGACCGGACCAGGCCGCCCCACGGCAAATTATCACCGCGCCTGCCGCCTCGCTACGAAGACCTGCGGGCGGCCGTCTGTGACGCCAATACCGCGTCGATCGCCGCCTCCAGGCGCGGGGCCACCAGCGCCTCGAAGCGGCCGCGCACCGCCGGGTCGCCGAAGCACCAGTAGGCCACCAGCGCCTCGAGGCCGGTCGCCGCGCGGTAAGCCCGCACGTCCCGCACGCCGCGGCCGGACGCCTTGAGGCTGACGTTGCGGCCGCGCCGCACGACCCCGGCCTCGGCCTCGTCGAGCTCCGGCTCGATGGCCGCGAGCAGCTCGGCCTGGGCCTCGGCGCAGACGATGCGGGCCTTCATGGCGTGGAGCCGGTCGGTCGGGTAGTCGCCTCGCCGCGCGAGCCGGAGCCGGACCTCCCGCTCGAACTCGGCGTCGCCGAGCCACGCGAGGGTGCGGATCGATCTCCCCTGCAGGTCCATGGGCGCGGCGCAGCATAGTCCAGCCACGCGCACGCCCGCGCGTGAGCCCTTGCACGTGCGAACCACGAGTCGGCGTCGGTGACGCTGCCGAGCAGCGCTATGCTCCGGCCGCCCATGGCCGAGCGCCCCCGCTTTTCCTCCCGGTATTTGGCGTACGCGCTGGCGGTCGTGTTCTTCGCCAACTTCCTCAACTACGCCGACCGCCAGGTGGTCAGCGCGCTCGAGGTCGAGATCAAGAGCGCCTTCGCCATGACCAAGGCGGAGTTCGGCATGCTGTGGTCGGCCTTCACGCTCGGCTACATGGTGTTCGCGCCGCTGATCGGCTACTGGGCCGGGCGCTACCGCCGGACCATGATCTTCGCCGCCTGCGTGTTCATCTGGTCGCTGGCGACGATCGGCTCGGGCCTGGCGACCGGCAAGACGGGGCTGTTCCTGTCGCGCTTTTTGATCGGCGTCGGCGAGGCCGGCTGCCTCGTCATCGGCCCGACGCTGGTCGCCGACTACTTCTCCGACCGCGTCCGCGGCCGCGCGCTGGCCCTGTTCTTCCTCGGCATGCCGCTCGGCGGCACGGCGGGCTACCTGATCGGCGGCCTCGTCACCCACTACTCCGGAAGCTGGCAGAACGCGTTCTACGTCGCCGGCGCGCCCGGGCTGCTGATCGCGGTCCTGATCGCGCTGCTGGCCGAGCCTTCGCGCGTCGGGCACTCTGGGACAGGTTCTCACGAACATGTCCATGGGGTCAGGTCGTACCTCGCCCTGCTGCGCAACAAGACGCTGATGCTGATCATCCTCGCGCAGGCGTTCGCGGTGATGATCCTGGTGCCGATCCTCCACTACAGCATCGAGTTCTTCCAAAAGGAGCGCGGCATGACGAAGGTCGAGGCGTCGCTGGCGCTCGGGGTGATCGGCCTGGTCGGCGGCCTCATCGGTTCGGGTTTGGCCGGCCTGCTCGGCGACCGCCTGGCGCGCCGCACCCGCGGCGCGTACGCCCTGCTCGCCGGCATCGCCTACGCGCTGGCGCTGCCGGCCTTCTTCATCGGCTTCTCGGCCGAGAGCCGGGCGATCTTCCTGCCCGCGCTCGGGGTCGGCGCGACCTGCCTGTTCCTCTGCATGCCGTCGGTCAACACCCAGATCGCCAACGTCGTGCCCGGCGCCCAGCGGGCGATGGCCTACGCGCTCGCGGTGTTCATCCTCCACTTCCTCGGCGACATGGCGGCCCCGCCGCTGTTCGGCCAGGTCGCCGAGGTCTACGGCTCGCAGCAGACGTTCCTCGTCACCTCGTCGACGCTGATCCTCGCGGCGACCTGCTGCTTCGTCGCGGTGCGCACGGCCGAGAAGGACATCAAGAAGTTCGTCGAGGGGCAGCCCTAGCGTGGCGCCGCGGCGGCCGAGCGCCGCGGCGGCGAAGGTTCGCTGCCCACAAGGACATGTCCTTATGTCCTTGTGGGCCGCAGGCCGGGCGCGACCGACTGACTTCCGTCCGGCGCCCGCGCGGGCCCTCGCAGTGTCCGTCCCTCAGCTATCTACTTTGCGCTCTGCTGCGCACCATCGATGCTAGCAACCGTGCGCGGCAGCGACAAGGCGCGGCGGCGCCTCGTGGGGCCTTTGCGACAGCCTCGTACGGCGTCAACCGTCGTAGCTCTCGTCGCCGATCGTGGCCTTGAGCGCACCGGTTGCGGCGTCGTACACCTCGACGGAGCTCATGCGGACCAGGAAGACGTGGTTCGCCGTGGCCTCGATGCCGCGCAGCCAGTCGACGGCGAAAATGCTGCGCAGCTTGTTGTCCCACAGGCGGTCGCCGGTCTTCGCGTCGAGGGCGGCGAGGTGCCAGTGTTCGGAGCCCTCGCCGTAGGTGGCGAAGTAGCGACCGCCGGCCAGGATGTCCTGTTCGTTGTCGCGCTCGCGCACCGAGGCGAGGTCGACCGCGGGCACCGGGCTCTTCCAGCGGACCTCGCGTGACGCGGGGTCGAAGCCGAAGGCCATCGGATAGGCGGTGCCCGGCGACTTCACGCCGCGCGCGACGCCCAGCGCACCGTCGAGGTGGACGCCCGAGACGTCGATGCCCTCGACCTTCGGCGCGCGGCGCAGCCGCTCGCTCGTCGACAGCGATGGGTCTCCGCCGCGCGGGCTCCACCCGCCCTGCGCGTCGCAAGCCCGCGGCAGCTTCTCCTCCTTGAGCGCCGGCCCGGCGGCGTCGACCAGGAACTGGCGCCGGTCGACCAGCGCGAGGTAGAGGCGCGGGCTCTCACCTGTCCCTTCGAGCAGGCAGAAGCGCTCGGCGCGGTCGGTCAGCGCGATGTCCTGCACCGACTTGCCCGTGGCCAGCTCGAACACCTTGAGCTTGCCGCGGAAGTCGGTGACGAAGAGGCGCTCGCCGACCACGCTGAAGTACGTCGAGCGATAGGCCTCGCCGTAGCTGCCGAACGGGCCGACGCGGTAGCGCTCCTTGCCGTCGTCGGCCGCGAACACGGCCACGTGGAGCTGGTCGTCGGGGCGCACGCGCAGGCGGCCGAGCACGTGCTCCTTGCCGTCGATGGTGACGATGACCGGCGGGCCGCCGACCTCGTCCCACATGAAGTCGGCCTCGTTGCGCATCGGGTCGGCCTTGACCGGCGGGCCGCCGATCGTCGGCGTCTGCGCCGGAGCGCCGGGCGTCGTCGGCACCAGCGCCTGAGAGATCGAGCTCGGGCCGGCGGGCGACATCACGAAATAACCGGCGACGACGCCGAGCACCACCGTCGTCGCCAAGCCGCTGAGCAGCGCGCCGACGACCTTGGGGGACGCGCCCGCGTTCGCGTGGTGCTGCGGCGGCACGGCCGTGGTCCGCGGCAGGTCGAAGTTCGCGCCGCAGTACTGGCAGCGCGCGCGTCGCTTGCTGTCGTCGGGCTGGAGCTTGGCGCCGCAGTTGGGGCAGTCGAAGCTGATCACGGCCATGGCGGCGACGACGGTACTACGACTCGCCGCGCGGGGGCGCACTCGCGTCGGTCCCGCCCTCGCGCAGGGCCTCGTGGATCCGCTGCGCCAGCGCTGCGCCCACGCCTTTCACCTCGGTCAGCCGCGCCGGAGCCGCGTTGCGGATCTCCGCCACCGTGCCGAAGTGCTGGATGAGCGCCTTCTTCAGCGCCGGGCCGACCCCGGGGATGTCGTCGAGCGCGCTGTGGAGGGCCCGCTTGCCGCGACGCTTGCGGTGGTGCGTGATCGCGAAGCGGTGGGCCTCGTCGCGGATCTGCGTCATCAAGTACAGCTCGGAGCTGCCGGGCCGCAGGCGGATCGCATCCTTCGCGCCGGGCACGAACACCCGCTCGGGCTTGACCTCCCACTCCTCGGGGTCGTCGTCGGGCGTGCGCACGACGTAGTCCTGGTAGCTCTGGCCCGGTCGCTGCGGCGCGTCGGGGTCGGGCTCCACCGGCGTCGGCGCGTCCTCGGCTGTGAGCGAGCCCGCGGCGTCGAGCGCGGCCGCGGCGTCGGCGTAGGTCTTGAAGGTGCGCAGCCGCTGCAGCGCCGCCTTGCCGCGCCCGAGGCCCTGGCGCCGCTCCTTGGCCAGCGAGACGACGTCGACCCCGCCCTCGCCGACCGGCACTCCGAGGTCGTGCAGCGCCGCGATGACCCGCCCGAGCTGACCCTTGCCGCCGTCGATCACCATCAGGTCGGGCAGCGCCCAGGTGTTCTCCTCGATCTCGTCGGCCGCCTCGATCGTCGGCTCGGCCTCGGCCTCGGCGGACTCATCTACCTCTTCGGACATGTCCTCGCCGACATTCGCGCGCTTGAGCCGGCGGCCGAGCACCTCGTACATGCTGCGGAAGTCGTCGTTCTGGCGGTCGCCCTGGGCCAGGCCGCCGAGGCCCTTGATCTTGAAGCTGCGGTAGCGCTTCTTGGCCGGGGCGCCGTCGACGAACACGACCATCGACGCGACCGTGTCCTGACCCTGGATGTGGCTGATGTCGTAGCACTCGATCACGCGCGGCAGGCGAGTGAGGCCGAGGCGCTGCTGCAGGGTGCGCAGCGCCTGCTCGCTGTCCTCGGCGCGGTTGCGGCGCGAGGTGAAGTTGGAGGCGGCGTTGCGCTGGGCCAGGAGCAGCAGCTTCTTGCGGTCGCCGCGCTCGGGCACGAGGAGCGCGACCTTGCGGCCGCTGTGCTCGCGCAGCCAGGCCTTGAGCGGCGCCTCGTCGTCGTCGAGCAGCTCGGAGGGCAGGAGGATCTCGTCGGGGATCGTCGGCGCGTCGTCGTAGTAGGCGACGAGGAAGCTGCCGAGGACGTCGGGGTCGGGCAGCTCCATGCCGCGGGCCGAGAAGGTGCGCGTGCCGAGCAGCTTGCCCTGGCGCACGTGCATGACCACGAACTCGACCTGGCCGCCCTCGCGGTACATGCCGATGACGTCCTGGTCGAGCGACGCCGAGCCGACCACCTGCTGGCGCTCGAGGCTGGTGCTGATCGCCGCGAGCTGGTCGCGCAGGCGCGCGGCGGTCTCGAACTCGAGCGCGCCGGCGGCGTCCTCCATCTGCGCGGTGAGGCCGGCCACCAGCTCCTTGTGCCGACCCTCGAGGAACAGGCCGACGCCCTTGACCTGCAGCGCGTAGGCGTCGGCGTCGACCGGGTAGACGCACGGCGCCGGGCAGCGGCCGATCTGGTGCTGCAGGCACGGGCGCTTGCGGTGCGTCAGCGTGTAGTCGGTGCAGGTGCGCAGCTTGAAGTAGCGGTTGACCACCCGCAGGGTGTGGCGGGCGCTCTGGGCCGAGTGGTACGGGCCGAAGTAGCGGGCCCCGTCCTGGCGCATGCGCCGGACCAGCTCGAGCCGCGGCCACTTCGCCTTGGGATCGAGGCGAAGGACCAGGAACTGCTTGTCGTCGCGCAGCTTGACGTTGAAGCGCGGCTTGTATTTTTTGATCAGGTTGTTCTCGAGCAGCAGCGCCTCCTTGTCGTTGGAGGTGACCACCGTCTCGATGTCGCCCAGCGTCTGCGCCAGGTAGGGCACGAACAGCCGCGGGTCGGTGCCGTTGAAGTACTGCCGCACGCGCGCGCGCAGCCGCTTCGCCTTGCCGACGTAGACGACGTCGCCCTTGCGGTCGCGCATGATGTAGACGCCCGGCAGGTCGGGCAGACGCTCGACGATCGCCGCCAAGTCCTCGGCCGTGCTCGCGCGCGGCTGCCACTCGGCGTCGGCCTGGAGCGCCGCCAGCGCCTCGGTCCGCGTCGAGCCGCCGAACCGCCCCGGCGCGTCGAGGTCGCCCGCGCCGCCGTCGGCGACCTCGAAGCTCTCGAGCACGTCCTCGGCCTCCGGCGTGTAGGCCTCGGACGAGGGCGGCTTCGGGGCGTCGTCCGGATATGTCTCCAAGGACATGCCCTTCTGGGCATGTCCCGAAGCACCTGACGGCGACTTCGCGGACGCGCTCGCAGGCGCCCGCGCCGAAGCGCGAGCGGACGACCGCTTCGGGACCTCGTCCCGAGCTGACGACGCCGGCCCGGTGGCGGCGGAGGGCGGCGGTGTCGGGGCATCGCCCGAGTCTGGCTCCTGAGCCATGGCCTCAGAGGCCTGTCCCGAAGGACCGGTCGCCGGAGGACCGGCGGAATGCGGCGGCGGGTCGGCGGGCGGTGCGGCGGGTTTGTGCGGGGGTCGTCCTTGACGCGCGGCCATGGGCCATCTCAGCCGAAGAGGTGCGAGAACAGGTCGTTGCGGATGGTGACCCAGAGGATGAGGCCGAGCAGGGCCAGCATGCCGATGCCGTGGACGGTCTCCTCGATGCGCGGGGTGACGCGGCGGCGGGTGACGGCCTCCCACAGCAGGAAGACGAAGCGGCCGCCGTCGAGGGCGGGCAGCGGGAGCAGGTTGAACAGGCCGAGCAAGGTGCTCATCTTGATGGCGATCTCGAGGAAGGCCTCGACGCCGCGCTCGGCCGACTTGGCGATCTCGCGGACGATGCCGACCGGGCCGCTCATCTTGCCCTCGATGCGGCCGGTGACCCACTTGCCGAGCGCGTCGAGCTGGAAGGCGCTGAACTTGATCGGGAACAGGACGGCGGTCTTGGCGGCGACGCCGACCGGGTGAGTCTCGCGCGTGACCTCGCCGGGCGACATCTGGATGCCGATCTTGCCCTCGGCGGTCAGCGGCAGGTCGAGCGCGACCTCCTGGCCCTCGCGGCGGACCACCATCGCCACCGTCTCGCCCTTGTGCGCGGCGGTGGTGGCGAGGATCTTGTCCTGCGTGCCGCGGCCGGTGACGTCTTCGCCGGCGATCTTGACCAGCTCGTCGCCGGGCAAAAGGCCCGCGGTCTGGGCCGCCGGCTCGACCACGTTGTCGACCCGCATCGACAGCGGGACCTCGTTGCCGACCATGGTCAGGGCGACGAAGCCGAGCACCATCGCGGTGAGGTAGTTGGCCAGCGGACCGCCGAGGATGGCCAGCATGCGGGCCCAGATCGGGCGATTGCGGTAGAGCGTGGGGTCGTTCGGGTCGTGCTCGGGGACCTCGCCGGGGCGCCCACCCTCGGCCACCGCGAGCGAGGGGGCGTCGTCGGCCTCCATGCCGACGATGTGCACGTAGGCGCCGAAGGGGATCGCGCTGATGACGAACTCGGTGCCGCGCCACACGCCGAGCCGCGCGACCACCGGACCGATGCCGAACACGCTGAAGCGGTCGACCTTCATGCCGGTGGCGACCGCGCAGATGTAGTGCCCGAACTCGTGAACGATGATTAAAAGCGAGAGCGCGACGATGGCGAGGAGGGTGGCCACCGCGGGACTATAGCAGCGGGCGAGCTCAGGTCCCGAGCGGGCGGTCGAGCTGACTCAAACCGACCCAACCCAGGCGCTGGCGCACGAACAGCGCGGCGCGTTCGGCGACGCCGCGGTCGGGCGCCGGGCTCCACGCCGCCCGCTGGCCGCGAGCGGCGAGCTCGTGTTCGACGGCCTGCTGGGCCGAAACGAGCCCGCCGGCGAGGTTGCCGAGCACCTGCGCGCCGAGCTTGGCCTCGACCGCGAGGATCTCCCCCGGCACGATCGCGGCTCGCTTGCCGCTCTCGAGCTGATTCAAACCCCAGGTCATGAGCTGGGGGTCGACGACGCGATCGACCAGCAACCAGCGGTCGCCGCGGGCCGCCCGCGCCGCCTCGATCACCGCCATGCCTTGACGCACGTCCTGCAGGGTCCGCAGCTCGGGGATCCGCGCGTGCAGGACGCTCAGCAGACTGAGCGTGTTGTCGACCGAGGTCTGGTCGACGGCCAGCAGCTCGAACGGCCGCGCCTTGGCCCCCCGACTCCGCACCACGTCGACGCACCGCCGCACCATCTGGGTCACGGCCGGTTCACGGTTCCGCAGCAAGAGGATGACGCTGAGCGACAATTGCATGGCGGCGTGCGTGGGGGAGTACTCCCTCACTATGCCCGGTAATAGTTCCGAACGCCGCTCATCGTCAACAAATCACCGATTGGCGGCCAGGAGGACGCGGAAGAATCGGGGATCGCGGCGTCCCCACTCGGGGGCGCAGCACGATCCTCAGTGAGCACCCGAGTCGCGACGATCTCGGAGGCGTCGACGGGTGAGCGAACATCGTGCGCAAAGTCAAGCGCTCCAGGTCGCTTCGCCGCAGGCCCGCGCCCCAGCACGCGCAGGGGTCGCCACGGCGACACGGCGGGCTCGACTTTTTTCGCGGCGCCTGCAAACAGGCAGCCGCACCGAGCGACCTCCCCGCGGGGGGCAGTTTCGCGTATATCATCCGCGCGCCGCTCGTGATTGCCCCTCACGGGCCTCGCGCGACCACAGAAAAGAACCAGAGCAATCTCATGGCTGGCGTCAACAAAGCCATCGTCCTCGGCCGCCTCGGCCGCGACCCGGAGCTCCGCTACATGCAGAACGGGCAGCCGGTCTGCAAGCTCAACGTCGCGACCTCGCGCAAGTACCAGAACAAGAACAACGAGATGGTCGAGGAGACCGAGTGGCACCGGATCACGGTGTGGGGCAAGCAGGCCGAGCACTGCAACAACTTCCTCACCAAGGGCCGCGAGGTCTACGTCGAAGGCCGCCTCCGCACCTCGTCGTACGAGAAAGAGGGCCAGAAGCACTACACGACCGAGATTGTGGCCGACACGGTCCAGTTCCTCGGCGGCCGCGGTGAAGGCGGCGGCGGCGGTGGTGGTGAGGGCGGCGGCGGCGGTTACGGTGGTGGCGGCGGCGGTGGTGGCCGCGGCGGCGGCGGCGGGAACTACGGCAACCGCGGCGGCGGCGGTGGCAATCGCGGCGGCGGCGGCGGCGGATTCAACCGCGGCGGCGGCGGCGGCGGCGGCGGCGGCGGCGGCGGCTTCGAGGACGACGGCGGCGGGCCGGGCAACGAGCCGTACGACAACAACTACATGCCGTCCGACCCGGGCGACGACGACATCCCGTTCTGAGCCGCGGCTGACGGCGGGCGCCTGGCACGAAGAGCATGTCTCGCGTGCCAGGACGCAAGGGACATGTCTACGAAGACCGCTGCGTCGCAAGCGTCGGGCCGGAAAGGTGTCCCGAAGGACACCTCGCTGCGCGGTCCCGCGCGGGAGCGGGCACGTGGGGCAAGTCCTCGTTCGGGACGGCGAATCAGGGCGCGTGCCCGCGCTCGCGGCGACGTGCAGCGGATGGCTCTGAGGACATGTCCCGAGAGTCATCGCGCCAGGCGGGCTCTGCCGAGCGGTCCGTCCCCCGAGGACAGACGCAGCTCAGGGCAGCACGGTGAGGCGGCGCGGGCCCGGCTTCGCGGGCTGGGGCAGGTCGGGCACGGCGACCTCGTCGGCCTCGCCGCGCGCGAGCAGGCGGGGGTCGAGCAGGTGCGACGGCGCGACGTTCTTGAGCGCGCTGAGCATCACCGAGCGGACATCGGGGTTGTCCTGCTCGAGCTGGGCGATGAGGGCGGACATCTTGTCGCGGCGGAGGTTGTCCTGCGAGCCGCACAGGTTGCACGGGAGGATCGGGTAGCCGGCCTCGCTCGCGTGCGCGGCGATGTCGGCCTCGGCGCACTCGATGAGCGGACGGATCACGCGGAACCGGCCGTCGTCGGTGGTGTAGCCGGCCGGCATCGCCTGCAGGCGGCCGGCGTAGAACAGGTTGAGCAGCAGCGTCTCGAGGCTGTCGTCGCGGTGGTGCCCGAGGGCGATCTTGTTGCAGCCGAGCCGCTCCGCCGCGGTGTAGAGGATCCCCCGCCGCAGCCGCGAGCACATCGAGCAGTACGCCTTGCCCGCGGGCGTGTGGGCCACCACCGGCGTGTACGTGTCCTCGCGCAAAATTTCGAACGGCGCCCCGAAGCGCTCGAGCCAGCGGCGCAGCGGCGCCCCGTCGTAGCCCGGCTGGACCTGGTCGAGGTGGACCGCCACCAGCTCGAAGCGGAACGGCGCGCGCGCCTTCGCCTCCCACAGCAGATCGAGCAGCGTGTAGCTGTCCTTGCCGCCGGAGATCGCGACCATCACGCGGTCACCGGCGCCGATCAGGTCGTAGGCGGCGATCGTCTTGACCATCGCGCGCGCGAGCAGGCGACGGCGTGAGGACCGGCCGCTCGGCGGCGGTTCGAGGGATTCGGGCGCCTGCGGAGCCGCGGCGATGTCGTCGGGCGAGTCGGTCACGAGCCGATGAGGGTGAGGGTGAGGCGGCGGCGGTGGCCGGCGTGGCGGTGCTCCCACAGGTAGATGCCCTGCCAGGTGCCGAGCGCGCAGCGACCGGCCTGCACGGGGATCGACAGCGACGTCTGGGTCAGCGCGCTGCGGACGTGGGCGGGCATGTCGTCGGGGCCCTCGGCGTCGTGGCGGAACAGCGGGTCGCCGTCGGGCGCGAGGCGGTGGAACAGGCGCTCGAGGTCGCGGTGGACCTCGGGGTCGGCGTTCTCGGTGATCAGCAGCGAGGCGCTGGTGTGGTGGACGAACACGGTGACGAGGCCGTGGCGCAGCTTGCTGTCGCGGACGAACGCCTGCACCTCGGCGGTGACGTCGACGAGGCCGCGGCCGCGCGTGGCGACCTCGAGCTCGCGGGACTCGAGTGACAGCGTCATTTCTGGTGCTTCGCCTTCCACTCGCTGTACGGCATGCCGTAGACGATCTCGCGCGCCTCGTCCTGCGTCAACGGGATGCTCCGCTCGGCGGCGGCCTCCTGGTACCAGCGCGACAGGCAGTTGCGGCAGAAGCCGGCCAGGTTCATCAGGTCGATGTTCTGCACGTCGGTCCGCTCGCGCAAGTGCGCCATCAAGCTGCGGAACGCGGCCGCCTCGAGTTGCTCGGTCTGCTCCGGGGTCAGGCGCTCGCTCGTCATGACATGTCCTCTCGTACAGGGTATATTGTGCATGTCCTGGGGGCCATGTCCTTGGAGACATGGCGCACCGGCCAGGACCGCGCGAAGGCTCAGAAGAAGATGCCGTTGACGAGGGTCAGCGGCTCGTGGCGCAGGGTCCGCCAGGTGAAGTCGAGCAATACGCGGTCGAAGTTGTCGCGCGGGTAGGCGGCGAACACGGCGGCGACCGGGGCCTTCGGCAGGCCGAAGCGGAGCAACCCGCGGGTGTGCTCGATCTGGACCGCGCGGCGGAACGCGTCGGCCTGCGGCGACAGGTTCGGCACCGGCAGCAAACGATGGTTGTAGATCAGGCACTCGTCGACCACGTCCTGCGCGGCGCTGAGCTCGTAGCCGGCCATCTCGCGGGCGAACAGGCTGCGGCTGCGCTCGAGGTAGGTGCGCCCGGTGTCGCCGCGGCTGACGATCCCGAGGTCGTGGCACATGGCGATCGCGTACGCGAGGTCGCGCGCGAGCGGGGTGCCCTCGCGCGCGAGCAGCATCTCGGTGAACAGGAACAGCCGCCGGCAGTGGTTGCGGAAGCCGTCGCCGTCGTAGGGGCTGGTGGCCTCGAAGACCTCGTCCGCATGGGCGGCGAGCGGGCTCGTCGGCAACGAGGGGGCGGCCGGGGCGGTGAGGGTCTCGGTGGCGGACTCGAGCACTGGCCAAAATCTACCGCAGACCCGCGCGAGGCACGACAAAACCGGCGTGAGGCTCCCCCGCGCAAGGCCCGTGGCAGCGGCGCGGACGCCTGCGGCAGAACGCGCGCCGAGCGGCCGTTTCAGGCCATCGGACGCACACCGAGGTCGTCGAGCAGCAGCTCGACCACGAGGCGCTGCAGCTCGATCCGCCGCGCCTCCGGCAGGCCCATCCACGTCTCGACGCAGATCCCCACGCAGCCGGTCGCGTCGACGATGACCTCGGTGGACGAGGTCGCGACCGGGTAGTACTGCGGGGCCCAGCGCTCGTCGTCGCCGGCGATCCGCTCGTTGAGGCGGTCGATCGTGCGGCCGATGATCGCCGGCATCGGCTCGACGCCGTACACCAGCGTCTGACCGAACGACGGCCGCACGTCGGGGTGGTAGCGCTTGTGGCTCTCGTGGAGCGTGGCCATCAGCGCCGGGCGCTCGGCCAGCACGAGGTCCATGAACCGGCGCGCGAGCCGGCGCTCGCGCTCGGGCGCGTCGGCGTCGCCGGGGAAGCAGCGGTTGAGGTCGAGGCCGCCGGGGGCGCAGCGCTGGCGGGCGCGATAGGCCGGAGGGTTCATGATCGGGACGACGATCAGGCGCCCGCGGGTCGGACGGATCTGCTCCTCGAGCAGCTCCTGCAGCGCGTGGACGCCGGCGACCTCGTCGCCGTGGATGCCGGCCTGGATCAGCGCGACCGGACCCGGCTCGGCGGCGTCGAAGACGTGGATCGGCAGCGTGGGCGAGAACCAGTGGACCCCGGGCGACAGGCGCGACACGCCGAGAGGGTGCCTCGAGCGCGCGCCCGAGGGCAAGAGGCCGCGGCTGTCCCGAAGGACATGTCGCTCACGGCGGGCCGGGCAAGTCGGTCGGCGCCTCGACCCCGAGCGTGCGGCAGGTCGGCGAGTTGGGGACGCCGGTGTGGTCGGGCATGGTGCCGAGGATCCGGTCGCCGAGGTGGGTGGTGACGCCCTGCCAGTAGTGCTCGTTCTTGAAGTGGTGCAGGCGGTGGTAGCGCCAGATCCGGCGGTAGAACTCGCCTCTGGGCTTGTAGCCGGTGTGCGTGAGGTAGTGCGTCCACTCGTAGAGGAAAGCCATCGTCACGCTGCCGACCACGCCGCTGAGGGCGACCTGCGGCGTGGGCGCGAGCAGGAACCACACCGCGGAGAACATCGCCAGGCCGAGCCAGCCGGCGCGCCGGGGGATGAACACCAGCTCGAGCCGCCACGGGTCGCGGTGATGGGCGCGGTGAAATTTGGCGATCTGCAGGTCGAACTTGCGGCCGAACACCGTGGTCGGCTTGAAGTGGAGGATGTAGACGTGGATCAGCCACTCGACGAATGGCTGGGCCGCCAGGAGGATCGGGACGACGAGGAGGCCCAGCCGAAGTCGCCGACCGCGAGGCGCGTGGCGACCAGCAGCGGCCACACCACCGCGAAGATCCGCGGGCTGTGAAAGGTGAAGAAGGCGCGCGCGGCCTGGCCGAGCGTGGGGCTCTTGCCGTCGCGGCCGCCCAGGGGTTCGTGCTCATTGCTCGTCATCGTCGTCCTCCTCTCCGTCTGCCGCTCGATCTTCGTCCGGGTGCTCGAGCGCGGCGAGCAGCTGCAAGATGCCGCGCGAGCCGTGCTGCATCAGCGCCTGGGCGCTCTGGCCGGCGCCCTCGCCGTCCTTGCGGCGCACGGCGTCGGCGATCCGGCGATAGGCCGCGAGGTCGCGCAGCTCCTCGCTCATCACCTCGACCAGCGCCTCGCGCATGCCCTCGTAGGTGTGACGCAGGCCGTTGAAGGCGAGCTGGTAGGCGATGTTGTCGCTGCAGAGCGTGAGCAGGTCCCAGAACTGCAGCGCTAGCACCTGCAGCGCCAGCAAGTCGTGCTCCTGCGCCGCCATCGCGGCGACGACCTCGTCGAGCTGCAGCACCTGGCCGGGGCTGCGGCGCAAGGCGGCCAGCCGGGCGATGTCCGGGGCCATCGCGGCCCGCATCTCCATCACGCTGCGGGCGACGCGGAGGTCGACGGTGCCGTCGTGGTGAAAGAGGAGGCGATTGAGGAGGTCGAGGCTGGCGGTCTGCTTGAAATCGAGCACCCGCGTGCCGCCGCCGTGCTGGATGGAAATCAGCCCGGCCTGCGACAGCCGCTTGAGCGCCTCACGCACCGCCCCGCGGTTGACCCGCAGGACGTCGCACAGGGCGCGCTCGCTCGGCAGCGGCGTGCCCGGGCGCATCCGGCCGTGCACGATCTCCTGAGAAAGCTGCTCGAACACAGCGTCGGACAGGGACTTTCGGGCGACTGGCTTGAGGCGCATGGACGAGCCTGATGCGCTCAGCATGTCATGTCCAGATTCGATGGTCAACTGGTCATACCAGTTTAAATGGGCACGATCTCGTGGCCGGCCTGCGGTTGGGCGGAACCGGCCGAGCGAGCCGGCCGCGAACGGCAAGGGTTGCGCCGTCGGCCGCCGAGCGACCAGCAGCCCGCGCGCACCCGCGGCGATCGCGATCCGGGGACCGTCAGCGGAACGAGGGCGGGTCCGCTCGGCGAAGGGCAGCGCACAGGGTCGAGGCGGGCGCGCCGCCTCGCCTGTCCGATGCGTCATGTCTCTTCGGACACGGGGGGCTCGACGGCCGCGCCGGCGCGGTCGAAGCGGCGCCAGCGGCCGGCGATCCGGCGCTCGTGGGGCAGGTAGCGGGCCTTGTAGGCCATCGACGGGCACTCGCGGATGTACAGGCCGAGGTAGAGGTAGCGGAGACCCCAGGCGCGGCACAGCTCGAGCTGCTTCATGATCGAGAACACGCCGGGGGACAGCGGCTCGAAGTCGGGGTCGAAGTAGAAGTAGACGGCGGACAGGGCGTCTTCGGCGCGGTCGACGACGGCGACGCCGATCAGGCGGCCGTCGACGCGGTAGCGGATCTCGAACGACTCGCAGCAGGTGTCGACGAGGAAGGCGCGGTAGCCGACCTCGTCGATGTCGTGGCCGTCGGCGTTGAGGTCGCGCTCGGCCTTGTGGCGGTTGTAGAGCGCGACCTTCTCGGGGGTGAGCTCGGGCGGACCGATCTCGACGTCGATGCGCCCGAGGCCGCGACGGTACACGCGGCGCTGGGTCTTGTCGGCCACGAAGCGCTCGACGTCGATGCGGATGGGCTCGCAGGCCTGGCAGGTCGGGCACGAGGTGCGGTAGAGCAGCACGCCCTGGCGGCGGTCGCCGACCCGCAGGCGCTCGGCGAACTCTTGCGGGGTGAGCATCCGCGTCGGTACGCGGAGCGGCATTCGAGCGTCGCGCCCCTGGAGATAGGGGCAGACGGTCGCCTCGTCGTATACCAGCAGCTCGGGCGGGTCGGCCGCGAGCAAGCGGGGGCGCCAGCGCATCATCGGTCAGTATACGGGTCCTCGCCGCCGCGAGGCGCGCCATCGTGTTGTACCGGGCGCCGTGGGCACTACACTCGCGTGCCATGGCCGAGCCTGAAGTCCTGGACCCCGGCGTCTGGCGGGTCCCGTACGAGACGCCGACGCTCCCGCCGGCGACCGCGACCAATACTTTGATCGTCGGCACGCGCCGGCTCGCGGTCGTCGAGCCGGCCACGCCGTATGCGACTGAGCGGGCCGCGCTCGATGCGTTGCTCACGGAGCGGGCCGCCGCGGGCGCGGAGATCGTCGCCGTGCTCGTCACCCACCACCACGGCGATCACATCGGCTACGCGTTCGAGCTCGCGCAGCGATGGCGCGCGCCGATCTACGCCCATTCGCTCACGGCGGCCCGGGTCGATTTCCCCGTCGACGTCACGCTGGCCGACGGCGACCGGCTCGAGCTGGACGACGGGTATGTCCTTCGAGCCCTGTTCACGCCGGGCCACGCGCCGGGCCACCTCGTCTACTGCGAGGAGCGCACGGGGATCGCCTACGCCGGCGACCTCGTCGCCGGCATCGGGACGATCCTCATCGACCCTGCCGACGGGGGAGACATGTCGGCGTACCTCGATTCGCTCGCCCGCCTCGGTACCGCGCGACCGACGGCGCTCGTCCCCTCCCACGGCCCCGTGATCGCGGCGCCGCAGGAGTGCCTCGAGCGCTACATCACCCATCGCAGACAGCGCGAGGGCCGGGTGCTCGCCGCCCTGAACGCCGGCGCCACGCGGATGCCCGAGCTCCTCGCCGGCGCCTACAGCGACACCCCGCGGGAGATCTGGTGGCTGGCCGAGCGGTCTCTGGACGCCCACCTGCGCAAGCTCGAGGGCGAGGGCCGGGTCCGCCGCGAGCCCGACGGTCAGTTCGTCCTGACCTGAACGGGCGCGCCGCCGTACACGGGCTTACCAGACGCGAGGTTGGCGGCGCGCAGTCGCCCGGCGCGTCGCGCGGTCGCCCTTCGCCGGCCGCTGGTGATAGGATGGACCTGGTTATGCCCAAGGTCTTGATCGTCGAGGACAACGAACTCAGCCGGGACATGCTCTCGAGGCGACTGCGTCGCAAGGGCTACGAGGTGCTCGTCGCCGTCGACGGCGGCGAGGGTGTCGCCATGGTGAAGAAGGAGAAGCCCGACATCGTGCTGATGGACTTGAGCCTCCCCGACATGGACGGCTGGTACGCCACGCGGGTGTTGAAGGAGCACGAGGCGACCGCGAGTATCCCCGTCATCGCCCTCACCGCGCACGCCATGTCCGGCGACCGCGAGAAGGCCCTCGAGGCCGGCTGCGACGATTACGACACCAAGCCGATCGACCTGCGGCGGCTGCTCTCGAAGATCAACCGCTTCGTGCCCGACCCCGAGGGCGGCGCCGGCGATCCCAGCGACAGCCGGGCCGGTTGATCACCGCCTCCGCGGACGCAGCGTCGTCGCTGTCGTGTCTCGCCGGCTCCGCGTGACGCCGGCTCGCAGGCTCGACCGACGGCGCGCTCGCGTCTGTCCTTTCAGTCATGTCATCGGGGCGAGCCGCGGTCATCCGTCCGCCGCTCCGCGCGTTCGTCCGCGCGCCGATCTCCCCGAAAAACGTGCCGGATGAGCCCGGAAAAACGCGACGGAACCGCGTCCCGACCGCCTCCTCACGCGTCCTGCAATTGACACCCCTCGCGGGCCCCTGTAACGCTCTTTTGGCACGGTTTTCCGCGGAGAACTGCGATCACGGACGCCCACGCACATGCCGGATCGCCCGCCGAGAGCGGGCTCGAACCCCAGAGTGAGGCCGGGGCCGGGAGCCGCCTGGCCGCCCTGCGTGCGCAGATCGAGCAGCGTTTCGGCTACTTGCCGGCCTTCTTCGAGCCGGCCTTCGCCTGTCCGGACACCCTCGCCGACCTGTGGCACGCCGCCAGACACGCCTACCTCGATTGCCCCCTGCCCGCGGTCTTCAAGGAGCTCACCCTCCTCCTGACCCTCCGCCGGGCCGGCGCCGGCCTCGTCGAGCACGCGCTCGCGCTCACCCGCCTGGGCCTCGCGCCGACCGCCGTGCTGGCCGCGCTCGACGACCCGCGGGCCTTCATCGCCCAGCTGCCGGCCGCCCGCGACGCCCTGCGCGAGCAGCACCTGCACCTCGAGACATGGCCTGAAGACCCTGTCCTCCACGACATGCTCATGCGCTGCGGCCTGGCCTTCGCCGCCGACCCGCGGGACGGCGCCGACGGGCGGGCCGCGCTGGCGGCCGCGCTGACGCCGGCGCTGTACGCCCGCTGGACCGCGCTGGTCGCCTACGCCCGCGGGCGGGCGGCGTGGTTCGAGCTGCACCCCGACCTGGCGCAGCGGGTCGACCCGCCGCTGGTCGAGACGCATGCCTGGCTGTTGCGCGAGGCCCCCGGGCTCGCGCGGCACTTCGGCGACCCGGCCGTCGGCGCCCGCCCGCTGGTCGCGCCTGCGCTGCTGCGCCTCATCGACGCCGTCCCGACCGGCATCCTCCAGCTCGACGCCCGCGGCGCGATCGTCATGTCGAACACCACCGCGCAGCGGCTGCTCGGTCACAGCGCCGAGGCCCTCGCCGCGCTGACGATCGACGATCTCGAGCGCGGCGCCCTGCGCGACGACGGCCACCCGCTCGCCCCCGGCTCGCCGCTGCGGCGCTGCCTCGAGCAGCACAAGCCGCAGCCGCCGATGACCGTCGGCCTGCGCACCGCCAAGGGCGAGCTGCTGTGGACCAACCTCACCGCCGTGCCGGTCGAGGACGACGGCGAGGGCGCAGCGGCGATCATGGTCACGCTGGTCGACATCAGCGAGCGCCGCAAGATCGAGCGCGCCCTGCAGGAGAGCGAGATCAAGTACCAGCTGCTGGTCGAGGCCAGCGACGTCTTCCTGCTCTGCTTCGACCGCGACGGCGTCATCTTCCACGCCAACGAGCTGATCGCCGACCTCTTCTCGTCGACCGTCGACAGCCTGATCGGCAAGAGCCTCGGCGACCTCGCGCCCGACATGCCCGAGCTGGCCGAGGCCTACCTCGCCCGCTTCGCCCAGGTCATGGAGAGCGGGATCGGCGTCTCGGTCGAGGAGATGATCGAGGTCCGCGGCAAGAGCGGGTGGTTCTCGTCGACCGTCGTGCCGCTGCGCGACTTCGACGGCGCGGTCACCGGCGTCCAGGTCGTCGCGCGCGACATCACCCGCCGCCGCCGCGCCGAGATCGCCCTGCGCGCCCGCGAGGAGCGCTCGCGCCACGACTCGCTGCACGACCCGCTGACCCGCCTGCCCAACCGCCAGGCCTTCATGGAGAAGCTCGAGGCGGCGCTGCAGGGCGTGCGCCAGGGTCGGCCCGCGTTCGCGGTGCTGTGCCTCGACCTCGACCGCTTCAAGAACATCAACGACAGCCTCGGCCACTCGACCGGCGACCGCCTGCTGATCTCGGTCGCGCGGCTGCTGCAGGACTGCGTCGGCCCCGACGACCTGCTCGCGCGCCTGTCGGGCGACGAGTTCGGGGTCCTCCTGCCCAACGTCCAGGACGCCAGCGACGCCATCCGCGTGGCCGACCGGATCCTCGGCCAGCTCAAGCAGCCGCTGTCGCTGCGCGACCAGGAGGTCTACACCTCGATCAGCGTCGGCATCACCTGGAGCGCCCTCGGCTACGAGCGCACCGAGGACATCCTGCGCGACGCCGACACCGCGATGCACCGGGCCAAGCGGCGCGGCAAGAGCCGCTACGAGCTGTTCGACGCCGACATGCACGCCGAGGCCGTCGCCCAGCTCACGCTCGAGAGCGACCTGCGGCGGGCCATCGAGCGCGGCGAGTTCGAGGTCTACTACCAGCCGGTCATCGACCTCGTCAGCGGCCAGATCAGCGGCTTCGAGGCGCTCTTGCGCTGGAACCACCCGACCCGCGGCCTCGTCCTCCCGGGCGAGTTCATCGGCTGCGCCGAGGAGACCGGCCTCATCATCCCGATCGGCGAGTGGGTCCTGCGCGAGGCCTGCGGCCAGATGCAGCGCTGGCACGCCAAGTACCCCCACCGTGAGGCCCTGTCGATCAGCGTCAACCTGTCGGGCAAGCAGTTCGCCCAGCCGGCGCTGATCACCAAGGCCCTGCACGAGAGCATGCTCGTCCCGTCGAGCCTCAAGCTCGAGATCACCGAGAGCGTGATCATGGAAGATCCGCGGACCGCCTCCGAGCTGATCGAGCAGCTCCGGCTCGAGCAGGTCCACTCCTACGTCGACGACTTCGGCACCGGCTACTCCTCGCTGAGCTACTTGCACCGCTTCCCGATGTCGGCGCTGAAGATCGACCGCTCCTTCATCAGCAACATCGGACCCGACGGCGAGAACGCGGAGATCGTGCGCACCATCGTCACGCTGGCGCACAACCTCGGGATGAGCGTGATCGCCGAGGGCGTCGAGACCCGGGCCCAGCTCGACCTGCTGGCCGAGATGGGCTGCGAGTTCGGCCAGGGCTACTACTTCTCGCGCCCGGTCACCCGCGGCGTCGCCGAGTCGATGATCTCGCGCGACTGCAAGCCGTGAGCTCGGCTGTCCGTCAGGACATGTCCTCAAAGCCCGGCCGCTCCGGGCCTCCGTCCCTCACCGCCCGGCCGCGATCAGCTCGGCCGGCGCCTGCACCAGCTCGATGAGCACGCCCTCGCCGCCGAGCGGGAAGCTGCCCTCGTCGCCGCGCGGGTGGATGAAGCACACGTCGTGGCCGGACGCGCCGCGGCGGATGCCGCCGGGGGCGAAGCGGACCCCCTGTCCCGAGAGCCAGGTCACCGCCGCGTCGAGGTCGTCGACCCACAGGCCGACGTGATTGAGCGCCGGCTCGTGGACGCGGGGTCGCCTGTCGGGGTCGATCGGCTGCATCAGGTCGACCTCGACCTGCCACGGCCCCGTGCCGGCGACGGCGATGTCCTCGTCGACGTTCTCGCGCTCGCTGCGGAAGCTGCCGACGATCGGCAGGCCGAGCAGGTCGGACCACAAGCGGCGCAGCGCCGCCTTGTCGCGGCCGCCGACTGCGATCTGCTGGACCCCGAGGACGCGGAACGGGCGGTGTTCGCTGGTCATGCCGGGCCTCACTGTAGCGCAGGCGCGACCGCGCTGTGCAGCCGCGGCTCGCCCGGGTCGCCGCGCAGCACCGCGGCCTCGTGCGCGGCCAGAGCGTCGAGCCGCGCCGACAGCTCCGCCTCCGGGACCAGCTCCAGCGCTCGCGCCAGCTCGACGTAGCTGTGGAAGTGGCGGGCCTCACACGCCAGGAGCCCGCGGTACAGCTTCACCAGCCCCGGGTCGTCCAGCGTCTCCGCCAGCAGGCGCATCCGTTCGCAGCTGCGGGCCTCGATCAGCGCGCAGCAAAGCAGCGTGTCGAGCAGCCGCATCGGCTCGTGCGTGCGGGCGGCGGCCATCAGCTGGGCCGCGTAGGGGCTCGGCGTCTGGCGGCGGAACTCGAGCCCGCGCGCGCGCATCACCGCCACCACCTCCTCGAAGTGGGCCAGCTCCTCGCGCGCCAGCCGCGACAGCGGCACCACCATCGCCGGCCGCTCCGGGTAGCGGAAGATCAGCGACAACGCCGTCGACGCCGCCTTCTTCTCGCAGTGGGCGTGGTCGAGGAGGATCTCCGGCAGGTGCTCGCGCGCTCGCGCGGCCCAGCGCTCATCGGTCGGCGCGGCCAGGTGCAGCATCGGCGGCGGCAGTGTACCCTGGCGCTCGCGTGCCTGCCCTGTTCCGCGTCGCGGCCGCCCTCGCGTTCGCCGCCTGCGCCCTCGCCCCGGCCGACATGCCGCCGCAGCCTCCTGGCGGCGCGCCCGCGGCCGCGCGTCCCCTCGGCACGCCCACCCGGGTCCTCTCGGCCCACGCCCAGCCGCCGCCCGCCGGCGACGGGCGCGAGTACTTCGGCGTCCCGGTCGGCACCCTCGTCTACGTCGTCTTCACCCGCCCGCTCGACCCGGCCGCCCTGATCCCCAGCCGCTTCGTCGTCCTCGCCCGCGACGGCACCCGGCGCGTCCCGATCGCCGCCAGCCTCGCCCCCGCCAGCGAGCGCGACGAGCTCCGCGCGCTCGAGCTCGTCGTCCCCGCGCCCCAGCGCGAGCTCGTCAGCGTCACCGTCGCCGGCCAGCTGTTCGACGCCGACGGCCGCGACCTCGACGGCCAGTCCGCCGACGTCGTCCCCGCCGACGCCCCGCCCTTCCCCGTCGCCGCCGAGCTCGTGACCCAGGGGACAGATTGCCCGGCCATGCCCGGCGCCCAGGCGCCCGCCGCCGTGCGCGTGTGGTGGAGCGCCCCGGTGGCCGCCGGCGCCGCGGGCGTGCGCCTCCTCCTCGCCGACGGCCGCGCCCTCCCGCCGCTCGCGGTCGCCGACGTCGCCTGCACCCCCGAGCAGCGGCTCGCCGAGCCCGCGCCGGCCTGCGACCCCGAGGACGACAGCGTCCTCGACTACTGCACCCCCGTCGGCGCCGCGATCGAGCGCGTCGAGCTCGACATGGGCGCCGCGCGGGGCCGCGGCGGCAGCCCCGGCGCCGCCGGCTCGTTGCAACTTTCGCACATGTCCCCTGGAACATGAGCTTTTCGCCATGACCCGAAGGACACGCACCATGGCGTTCGCCCGCATGACGCGGTCGATCTCCGTGCCGATCATCCTGTCCTCGGGGGCGGTCGCGCTGTGCCTGGCGCTGCTGGTCGGCTGGAGCTACCTCGTGCTGCAGAACCCCGAGATGGTGGCCGACCTCCGCGGCAACCGCTGGCTGCTGGTCGCGGGCATCGGCTCGCTGGTCGTCATCATGTTCGTGATCGTCCTCTTCACGGTCTTCCTGGTCCGGGAGATCCGCGAGGTCCGGCGGCAGACCAGCTTCATCGACTCCGTCACGCACGAGCTCAAGAGCCCGCTCGCCGCGCTCAAGCTGTGCCTCGAGACGCTCGCGCGGCCCGACCTGCCCGGGGCCCAGCACGAGCGGCTGCGGCGGATGATGCACGACGACGTCGAGCGGCTGACCGCCTTCATCGACCGGGTCCTCACCGCCACGCGGCTGGCCGGCGAGGTCCGGCCGGCGCAGCACCTCACCGACATCTCGCTCGCCGAGCTCGCGCGTCGCTGCGCCGCCGGCGTCACTCGCCGCGCGCACCTGGCCGACGACGTCGTCCGCGTCGACATCGCCCCCGAGCTGCGGATCGTCACCGACGAGGTCGCGCTGGCCGCCGTGCTCGAGAACCTGATCGACAACGCCATCAAGTACAGCGGCGACGACGTCGCGGTGGTCGTCAGCGCCAGCGCCGTCGAGGCGCGCGGGCAGGTCGCGCTCGAGGTCCGCGACCGCGGGATCGGCATCCCGCGCACCCACCTGCGCCGCGTCTTCGAGCGCTTCTACCGCGTCCCCGACGAGGCCGTCCGCGAGCGCCGCGGCACCGGCCTCGGCCTCTACGTCGTCTCCGCCCTCGTCCGCTCCCTCGGCGGCCGCGCCGAGGCCCTCTCCCCCGGCCCCGGCCAGGGCACCACCCTCCGCGTCACCCTCCCGATGCGCCTCCGCTCGGCCTGAACGTTTTCGAAGCCGACGGCGAATTTCAGCATGTTTTCCCAGCCGCCTGAAGATTTCCGGAGCTCCGGGCCGCCCGGATCGGCGCACCTTGCGCTAAGCTTTTCTTAGAGAGTGCCCCGTTCCTTAACCCTTTTGGACAGTCTTCAGATTTCGAGATAGTTTCTGGAGGCGCCTGAAGGTTCACGGATGGCTGGTCCTGCAGGGTACGCCTGGCTCATCGCGCGATACCGCCTGAAGTGCGCGGACCCGTACCACCTGTCGGAAATTGCGGCGGGCGCGCGCTCCGTCACCTACGACGGCCCCCGAAGGGTCTACGAGCGCTTTCCCCCCGACTACGACCCTGGTGACGGCGCCGTCGACCACCTCGTCTTCGCGCTCAAATACGACGGCGTCGACCTCGGAGTGCTCGCCCGAGTCTTCGCCGCCTTCGACCCGAACGAGCTGCGGACGGCGCTGATCGCCACGCCTAACGGCAAGTATCTGCGCCGGCTGTGGTTCTTCTACGAATGGCTGACCGAGCGGCGCCTCGAGCTGGACGACCTCCACCAGGCGGTCGCATACGTCGACGCCCTCGATCCTGACGAGCAATTCACCGGGTCGCCGACGAACGTGCCGCGGCAACGCGTCCGCAACAACTTGCTCGGCTCACGCGCCTGGTGCCCGCAGGTTCGCAAGACCCAGCGCCTCGTGGAACTGGCCGCGCTCCCGCTGTCGTCGCAGATCGAGCACAGCCTCGCCTCGCACGATCCCGATCTCCTCCGCCGCGCCGTCAGCTACCTCTACACCAAGGAGACGCGCAAGAGCTTCGAGCTGGAGGGTGAACGGGTCGATTCGGATCGCGAGGCTCGCTTCGTCGATCTGCTGCAACGAGGGCCGCGCACCGGCGTGCTCGACAAGCAGCTCCTGATCGAGCTGCAGAACGTCATCGTCGTCGAAGCCTATCGCGAGTCGGACTACCGCAGCGATCAGACCTACATCGGCAGCAACGCGATCTTGTGGCAGCACAAGATCCACTACGTCTGCCCTCGGCCTGAGGATGTCCCGGCGATGATGGAAGGGCTGCTCGGGCTCGCCGAGCGCTGGACCTCGTCGAGGTCGGCCGACGGGATCGACCCTGTTGTCGCCGCCGCCGTCATCGCCTTCAGCTTCGTCTACATCCACCCGTTCGACGACGGCAACGGGCGCATCCATCGCTACCTGATCCATTTCATGCTGCACTGTCTTCGGTTCTGCCCCGACGACCTCGTCTTGCCGGTGTCCGCGGCGATCCTCCGCGACAAGGCGGGTTACGACATGGTCCTCGAGGAGATCTCGCGGCCGCTCCTCCGCATCGTCCGTTACACGCTCGACGACCTGGGCGTCATGACCGCGACCGACAACGACGCCTCGCTCTACGCCTACCTCGATCTCACCCCGCACGCCGAGGCGCTTTACGGATGGGTCCAGGAGACCATCCGGCGCGACCTCGTCGAGGAGATCGACATCCTCAAGAAAGTCGATGAAGCTAGGCGCCGGATGTCGCGGATCATCGACATGCCCGATCGCAAACGCGAGCTCTTCTTGCGCATCTGCATCGACAACAACCTCGTCCTGTCGCGGGCGAAGCGGAAGCTCTTCGCCGAGCTCAGCGACGAGCAGGTCGCTCGTCTCCAGAGCGCCGTCGCCGCGGCGTTCCGCGGCGACTCGAGCGAGGAGGGAGCCGAGTGAGCGTCTCGCCCCGACTCCTCCTCGTCGAGGACGAGCAGCACCTCGCCGCCGGGCTCAAGTTGAACTTCGAGCTCGAGGGCTACGCGGTCGATCTCGCCAGCACCGCGCGGCGGGCCGCCGAGCTGCTGCTCGGCGCGCGCTACGACGCCATCGTCCTCGACGTCATGCTCCCCGACACCGACGGCTTCGAGCTGTGCAAGAAGTTGCGCGACGGCGGCAACTTCGCGCCCGTCCTCATGCTCACCGCGCGAAACGCCACCGACGATCGCGTGCGCGGGCTCGAGGTCGGCGCCGACGACTACCTCGTCAAGCCGTTCGAGCTCAGCGAGCTGCTGGCCCGGGTGCGCTCGCTGTTGCGCAGGCGCTCGTGGGAGCGCGAACAACGCCCGGCGCAAGAGCGACCTGCGCAGGACCCCACCTCCGTCGCCCCGATCCGCTTCGGCGACGCCGTCATCGACGTCGAGCGCGGCGAAGCGCGCAAGGGCGACCAGGAGGTCAAGCTCACTCGCCTCGAGTTCGACCTCGTGCGCTACTTCGCGGCCAACCCTGGGCGGGTGCTCTCGCGCCAGGAGCTGCAGGAGCAGGTGTGGAAGCTGGCGAACTACCCCAACACGCGGATGGTCGACAACTTCATCATGCGCCTCCGGCGCCACTTCGAACCCGACCCGGTGAATCCCGTGTATTTCGTCTCGGTGAGGGGAACGGGCTACAAATTCGTCGTCCCGAGCCCGGTGACCAAACCGTGACACGGATTGACCACTCGAGGACAGGCGTCGTTCGGGCATCTCCGGCACCTTGACCGGAGCGCATGCAGCTCGACTCGCCGATCCCGATCCCCCACAAGTTCCGCGACCTCCCGCCGAAGGAGCGCCCCGGATACGACTGGGGCAGCATCGGGCCGATGTTGGCCATCCACCTGATGCCGCTCGGCGCGTTGTGGACCGGCACGCGCTGGCAGGACTGGGCCGTGTGCTTCGCCCTCTACTTCGGGCGCATGTTCTTCGTCACCGGCTGGTACCACCGGTACTTCTCGCACCGCACCTTCAAGACCAGCCGGATCGTCCAGTTCATCGCCGCCGTCCTCACCCAGACCTCCTCGCAGCGCGGCGTGCTGTGGTGGGCTGCGCACCACCGTCACCACCACAAGTTCAGCGATCTGCCGTGGGACACCCACTCGCCGATCCAGCGCGGCTTCTGGTACTCGCACATCGGCTGGATCTTCGAGAAGAACGCCGGCGACACCGACTACAACAAGATCCGCGACCTCGCCAAGTACCCCGAGCTGCGCTGGCTCGACAAGTACTGGTACCTTCCGCCGACCGCTCTCGGCGTCCTCGTCTACCTCACCATGGGCCTGTCGGGCCTGTTTATCGCCTTCGGCCTCAGCACCACCCTGCTGTGGCACGGCACCTTCACCATCAACTCGCTCGCCCACGTGTTCGGCAAGCGCCGCTTCGCCACCACCGACACCAGCCGCAACAACTGGCTGCTGGCGCTTATCACCCTCGGCGAGGGCTGGCACAACAACCACCACCACTACATGGGCTCGACCCGCCAGGGCTTCTACTGGTGGGAGGTCGACATCACCTACTACATCCTCAAGGCCATGAGCTGGGTCGGCCTCGTGTGGGACTTGCGACCTGTCCCCGAGACCATCCTCGCCGACGGGCGCCGCAAGGCCGCCCCCGCGGCCTCCGCCGCGCCTTCGACCACCGACCTGCGCGACGCCCTCGACGCCGCCCTCCCCGACCAGGCCTGAGCGCCTGTCCCAACGGACAGGCCCTCTCACCCTCCGGTACGGAGCGCGCCTGGCCTGCGGGGCCCAGGCGAACCGGCCCAAGCGCCTGTCCCGAAGGCCAGCCCACGGCCGCGCACCAGCGAGGCGGCGAACAACCTGTCCCGAAGAACAGGCTCGTTCGTCCGCCCTCAGGGCCGCGCGTCGAGCGTCAGCTGCACGCTGGCCCCGCGCGCGAGCCCCAGCGTCAGCGTCGTCTTCACCGGCGCGTACGTCAGCGCGTGGAACAAGTAGCTGTTCGGCCCCTGCACGTCCTGGCCGTCGACGCTGACGATCTCGTCGCCGACCACCACTCCGGCCAGCGCCGCCGGTCCTTTCGGCCGCACGTGCGCCACCACCCACCGCCGCTTCATCGGGTCGGCGCCGGACGCCGGTTCGTGGGTCGTGAAGCCGAGGTCGCCCGCCTGCTCGCCGCTCGGCGTCCGCTTGCGCGCCACGCGGATCGGCGGCAGCTCGACCGTCGACGCCTCGCCCGACAGCATCGCCGGCATCGACGACCAGCCGAACTCGGCGTTCCCGTTCTGGGGCGACACGTTGATCTGGGCCAGTCCGGCCGGCGCGTTGCGGAACTCGAACCGACCTGACTCATCGGTCACGTTGTGTTTGCCGTCCTGCGCGCTCGCGGACGCGCCGCTGCCGGACACCGTCACCGTCAGCCCCGGCACCGGCTTGCCCTCGAGGTCGACCACCGTCCCGCGCACCGTCACCTTCGGCGCCAGCTCGATGCGCACCCCCGACAGCTCTTCTCCGGCCGCCACCTTCACCGTCGCCTCCGCGGTCCCGGCCCCCGCGTTGACCTGCACCTTGTACTCGCCCGCCGGCACCTCCGGGAAGCTCCACGCCCCGTTCGTGCGGTAGAAGTTGTCGGTGCGGCGGTACTGGCTGGTCGCCTCCGCGATCACCACCGTGAACTCCTCCGGCGTCCCGCCCCCGGGCAGCGCCACCGTCCCCGCCAGTCGGGCCGCCGGCGCCAGCGTCAGCGTCACCTCGCTCCCGACCGCCACCTGCTCGACGATCGCCTCTCCGCCGCTGCGACGATGCGCCCGCACCGTGTGCTTCCCGTCGCTCAGGTCCGTCAGTGTGAAGCGCCCCTCGGCGTCGGTCATGTTGGGCTGCTTGCCGAACGTCCACCGCGTCTCCAGCGACGCGCTGCCCTTGGCCGCTCCTGCGCGGTCCGACTCCCGCGCCGCGCCGACGAACGCGTCCGCCACCGGCGCCCCGTGCTCGTCGCGCACCACCCCCGTGATCTTCCCCGTCGCGCTCGCCACCACCAGCTGCACCGTCGTCACCGCGTCCGCCCGCACCTCGATCTTCTCGCCCTGGACGTCGTCGTCGCTCGTCCCCGGCGCGCGCAGCTTCTCCCAGCCCTTCTGCGCCTCGGCCCGGTACTCGCCGACGCCCACGTGCTCGATGCGAAACGTCCCGTCGTCGGCCACCGTCGCCCCGAACCGGGTCGAACCGCCGACTAGCGCCACCGACGCCCCGCGCACCGGCTGCCCCTTCGCGTCGCGCACCGACCCGCGCACCTCGCCGACCGCCGGCAGCTCGATCCGCACACCTTCCACATCCTGTCCCTTGGGCAAGGTCACTTCCATCGCCTTCGGCGTCGTGCGCGGCGGATCCCACGACGACGCCTCCACGTCGTACTTCCCCGGCAACAGCCCCGTCACCTCGAAGCGCCCGCTCGCGTCGGTCTGCGCGCTGGCCCAGATCCGTTGCGCCTGCGGCCGGCTCGGGTCCGGCTTCGAGCCCGCGCTCACCGTCAGCTTCGCCACCGGCCGCCCCCGCACGTCGACCGCCACCCCGCGGAGCGCCTGCGCGCGCCGGACCTTCCACTCGACCCCGGACACGCTGCGGTCGACCACCTTCACCTTTTCATACGTGTCCTCCGGGACATGTCCCTGACACCGCACCTCGATCCCGTACTCCCCGGGTCGAACGGCCCTCAGGTGAATCACACCGTCCGCCTCGGTCGCCCCACGCACCGCGCGACCGCTCGCCCCGTCGCGCAAGATCACCGACCCGGCGTCGCAGCTCCCCCCGCCCTCGATCACCACTCGCCCCTCGACGAAGAACGCCGGGTGCGCCGTGATCACCAGCGGCTCCGACGTCTCGCCGAGCCCCAGCATCACAAGCTCCTCCGCCAGCCCGAACGTCTCGTCGGACGCTGCGCTCGGCTTGTACGGCCCCGGCGGCAAGCGGTCGAGGCGGAACATCCCCTGCGCGTCGGTCATCGTCGATGTCCACGACCCGCCTCCGCTCGACACCTGTGCGCCCTCGACCGGCTCGCCGCTGCCCGCGCGCACCACCTTGCCGACCAGCACCGCCTCCGGCGTCATGAACACCTCGAAGAAGTGCCCCGGCGCGACGCCGTTGTCGCGCCCGTCCGCGTACCCGTCGGCCATCGCGCGCACTCCGATTTGGCCCGGCTTCACCCACATCGAGAACTCGCCCTCGGGCCCGGTGAAGACGACAGGCTGGCGATTCCCGAGGAGCTGAGCGCCCTCGATCGGTCCGCCGCTTAGATCTTTGACGACCCCGCGGATCTCGACGCCGCCGTCCTCGAGCACGATGTCGGCCCCGAGCAGCTCCATCCCCGGCCGCAGCTCGACCCACTCGCGCCGGCTCGCGCCTTCTCCTTGCGCGTACAACGTCGGCACGAACCCCGGCGCCGAACCGACGACCTCGTGACGCGCCCCGAACAGCCCCGCGATCCGGTAGTGCCCGTCGCGCTCGCTCGTCACGCAGGGAGGCCGGCGTCGCTCGTCTGTTGGCAACCGCTCCGAAGTCAACAGCGCGCACACCTGCGCCCCCGCGATCGGGGCCCCTTTCGCGTCCTTCACGAACCCCGCGATCGACGCCCGCGCCGCGAGCCGCGGGTCGAGCTGCAGCCCCGCCGCCTCCTCCTGTCCCGCGCTCACCATCGCCTGGACCGGCGCCGCCACGACCTCGGCGGTCGCGACAGGCGCCGCGTCCTTCTCCTCGCGCAACCACCACAGCGCCCCTCCGACGACCGCCAAAATCACCCCGACGACGGCTCTCCTGCGCATCTCGCCACACCTCTGCTCGCGCACCGAATCTGGCTTTCGAGACATCTCGACCCGCCCCGCGGAACCCGCCCCGCGGGGCTCCTCTTCCCGGCCGGTCACCACGGCGCGCGCCCGTAGCGACCTGTCCTTCAGAACATCTGATTTCGGTTCACGGCGCCTTGCCGGCCGTCACCGAGAGGCTCTTGCCGTTCGCCAGCCCCAGCGTCAGCGCCGTGCCTTCGAGCACTTCGGTCAGCCCGTGATACAGGTAAGCGTTCGCCCCGGTCACGTCCTGGCCGTCGACGCTGACGATCACGTCGCCGATCTGCAGCCCCGCGAGCGCCGCCGCGCTGCCCGGGCGCACGTACGCCACGATGAGCTGTCGCGTCAGCGGGTCCGCGCCCGGCTCCGGCTCCTTGAGCTTGATCCCCAGCTCGCCGGACTTCTCGCCGTCTTTCACGCGCTTCCGCGCCACCTTGATCGGCGCCAGCTCCGTCTCCGACGCGTCGGCCGACAGCATCACCGGCATCGAGGTATACGAGTACTCGCTGTTGCCCCAGCTGCGCGGGTACACGTTCACCTGCACCTTCCCGCTCGGCGCGTTCGTCACCTCGTAGCGACCCTGCTCGTCGGTGACGTGGCGCTTGTCCTCGTCGCCCCTGCTGGACGACCACGTACCGGGTGCGCTGACGGACACCTCCAACCCTGCGATCGGCTTGCCGTCGGTGTCGACCACCGTCCCGCGCACCGTCACCTTCGGCGCCAGCTCGATGCGCACCCCGCTGGTGTCCTTGCCCGCGGCCATGGTCGCGTGGACCTCGGCCGTGCCTCCGCCCGCGGTCACCGACACCTTGTAGTTCCCGGCCGGCAGGTCGGGCACGCTCCACGCCCCGCCGGTGCGGAAGAAGTTGTCGTGTCGCTGATACCCGGTCGCCTCGTCGAGGACCACGATCGTGAATTCCTCCGGCGCCGCCCCGCCGCGCACGTTCACCGTGCCCGACATCCGCCCCGGCGACGCGATCGTCAGCACCACCTCGCTGCCGAGCGCCACGTGCTCGACGATCGCCTCGCCGCCGCCCTTGCGGTGGGCACGGAGCGTGTGCTTCCCCGTCTCCAGCCTCTCGAGCGTGAACTTCCCGTCCTGGTCGGTCAGGTTCGGCTTTTCGAAGAACTCGCCCCAGCGGCCCTGACGCATCCCCGCGCCCGCCGAACTCGCCGCGCTCTCCGACTCGCGCGTCGCCTCGACGAACGCGTCCGCCACCGGTCCGCCGTCCTCGTCGCGCACCACCCCCGTGATCCGCCCCGACGCGCTCTCGACCACCAGCTTCACCGTCGCGACCTTGCCCTCGCGCACCTCGACGCGCTCGCCCTGCACGTCGTCGTCGCTGGTCCCGGGCGCTCGCATCGTCTCGCCGAACCAGCCCATCCGCGCCGTGATGCGGTAGTCCCCGCTGGCCAGGTTCTTGAAGTGGAAGCTCCCGTCGTCCGCCGCGGTCGCGAACTGCCAGTGGACCCCGTCGTTGGCCCCGATCTTCGCGGCCGCGATCGGTTGCCCCTTCGAATCGCGCACCGACCCGCGCACCTCGCCGGTCGCCGGCAACTCGATGCGCACGCCCGTCGCGTCCTTGCCCTTCGGCACCTCCACCACCGTCGGCGTCGCCGGCGTCGCCCGCGGTTGCCCCCACGAATTCACCGACACGTCGTACGTCCCCGGGAGCAGCCCGGCCAGCTCGAAGCGGCCCTGCGCGTCGGTCTCGGGTCCCCACACGTTGGCCGTCTGGTGCGCCCGCGCCCGGCTCGGGTCCGGCTTGAGGGACGCTTCGAGGTTCATCTTGGGCACCGGCTTGCCGCTCGCGTCGACCACCACCCCGCGGATCGACTGCCCCTTCGACACGTCCCAGCGCAGCCCCGTCACGCTCTTGTCGACGACCTTGACCCGCTCGTAGCGCTCGGCCGACACGAACCCGCGACAGCGCACGTGGACCTGATAATCGCCGGGCAGCACCCCGCGCTTGCGCACCGTGCCGTCGCTCTCGATCGGCATCCACGCCTCGCGCCCCTGCGCCGGATCTGCAAGGCTCACGTTGCCGTTGTCGCAGCTCCCGCCGCCCTCGGTCACGATCTTGCCCTCGACCGTGAACGCCGGGTGCGCCTCGATCAGGATCGGGTCCGACGTCTCGCCGAGCCCGAGGATCACCTGCTCCTTCGCCACCCCGAGCGCGTCGTCGGCCTCGGCCCGCGCCTTGTAGGCCCCGGGCTCGAGCCCTTCGATGCGAAACTCGCCGTTCGCGTCGGTGTACGCCGACTTCGGCATGAAGCCCCATCCGCCCGACACCGCGATGACCTGCGCGCCCTCGATCGGCCCGCCGCCCTCGCCCGCGCGCACTACCTTGCCGACCAGCACCGCCTCGGGCGTCAGGAACAGCTCGAACTCGTGACCCGGCGCCAGGCCCTCCTCGTGGCCCCTCGCATAGCCGTCGGCGTTCGCCACGATCCAGACGGACCCCTCCGCGACCCACGCCGAGAACGACCCGTCGGCCGCCGTCCAGGCGAAGGTCGCGCCGGCGGTGACCTGGGCGCCCTCGATCGGCCCGCCGCTCAGGTCCTTGACGAACCCGTGGATCTCGACGCCGCCGTCCTCGAGCGTGATGTCGACGCCGAGCGCCTCCATCTTCGGCCGCAGGTCGATCCAGCTGCGTCGGGCCGCGCCCTCGCCCTGGTAGTACTTCCCCGGCGCGAAGCCGGCGGCGCTCGCCAGGATCGCGTAGCGCACCGGGAACAGCCCCTCGATGCGGTAGTGACCGTCGCGCTCGGTCTTCGTACAGCTCGGCCGCTCCATGTCCTTCGACGCCAGTTCGTTCGCGGAGGTCGTCGCGCACACCTGCGCCCCGGCCACCGGCTGGCCCTGCGGATCTCGCACGATCCCCGCGACCGTCGCCCGCTCGGCGAAGCGCGGGTTCAGCACCAACTCCGGCCGCGCCTCCGGCAGGCTGGTGGCGATCGCCTGCACCTGCTGCTCACCCTGCTCCGCGGCCGGCACCGCCGCGCTCTCGGCTCCGCTGCGCCACCACCAAAACGCGGCCCCGGCCAACCCCGCGACCACCAGCCATACCGGCCCTGACCCTCGCGCTGTCTCGTCCTTGCTCACGCACTACCTATCCTTTCAGACATGCACAGAAAACCATGTCGAAAAAGACATGTCCAAAGTGTATCCCGCCGTCTCCCTCGCACCCGACGACAAAAAGCTGCCCGCGGCAGCGGAGGTCGCAAGCCCACGCCGCTCACGGCTCCACCTTCGATCGCCGCGCCGCACCGGACTTCTCCCCGCCCCGTGAACCGCGCGCTCACGACCTCTCCGCCGCGCGGCTCCTCGCGACGAGCGGCGCGACGTCCTCCGCTCACGACCTCGCTGGCGAGCGCCTTGGCACTCGAGCCCTCCTCGCGCGAGACGGCGCGGCGTCCTCCGCTCACGACCTCGCTCGCGAGCGCCGTGGCACTCGAGCCCTCCTCGCGCGAGACGGCTCGGCGTCCTCCGCTCACGACCTCGCTCGCGAGCGCCGTGGCACTCGAGCCCTCCTCGCGCGAGCAGGCTCGACGTCCTCCGCTCACGACCTCCCGCCCGCCCGCTCCGCTCGGGACTCCCCACCTCGCACGGGTCGACGCCCACGGCGAGCGCGATGTCGATCGTCGGCGAGCATCGCCGGTCGCTGCCCCGTCGTCTCGCCGCGCGAGCGCTCCGGCCCCCGGCGAAGCCCGCCCCTCGTCGCCGTGCGAAGCGCCGCGAGCAGCCGCGCCGTCCGGCAGAGCTCGCCGTTTCCAGAGGTCGATCGCTGCGACTCGCCCGATCGCGCGGACCCGCACCCACGGCCCCGCGCTGGCCTGCTGTCCCCGCCCGTCTCGTCCCGTCCCCCGACCGTGCTCGGCGCCTCGGGACGACCTGCGCGACAGGGCGCGCTTTGGAGCCCCTCCGTCCTCGCCGCTCTGCAGCGAGGTCCTCGCCCCGAACTGTCTCCTCCGTGGATTGCCGGCCTTCAGCACGCGCGTCTCTCGTCTCGGCGACGTGTCACTCGGGACATGTGATTTTTCCGCTACGCCCGAGGGGCCGCGGATGTTCCAGGTCTGGGGACATACGCAGGAGCGGGGGTCCACGATCTCATTGCGACCGGGATGCTAGCGCCTCGTCGCGGCGGCTTCCTGCGGCTCTGCCCGACCCTGACCACGGCGTCCGCGCCGCCCCGTGGGCGCCGGGGAATTCCGTCGCCGCTTTGCGAAGAAAGATCTCGTCGAGCGCACCCTGTGTCCTGCGAGATCGGCCCCCAGGGACCTCTGGCCCCCAGTTCCCTCGGCTTCGATCCATGATCGCGGCGGCGCCGCCCCGGGCCGGGCGTGCTGGCACCGGGCGATCAAAGGTGCCACCGTCACCGGGGATGAGGGTCATCCACGCCGCCGACCTGCACATCGACAGCCCGCTCCGCGGGCTCGGTCGCATCGAGGGCGCGCCCGTCGACGACATCCGCCTGGCCACCCGTCGCGCCTTCACCCGCCTCGTCGACACCTGTCTCGAAGACCAGGCCGCCCTCTTGATCCTCGCCGGCGACGTCTTCGACGGCGAGTGGCGCGACTTCAACACCGGCCTCTTCTTCGTCCGCGAGCTCGCCCGCCTGCGCGACGTCGGCACCCGGGTCGTCATGGTCCGCGGCAACCACGACGCCGAGTCCGTGCTCGCGCGCCACATCCCCTTGCCGGAGCACGTCCACACCTTCCCCGCCGAGGCCGCCGGCACCCTCGAGCTGCCCGCGCTCGGCCTCGCCGTCCACGGGCAGAGCTACGGCAACCGCAGCGTCGAGGACAACCTCGCCGAGTTCTACCCCGACCGCCGGCGCGACCTGGTCAACATCGGCGTCCTCCACACCAACGCCATCGGCGCCGCCGAGCACAGCAACTACGCCCCGTGCACCGTCCAGCAGCTCGTCCGCCGCGGCTACGACTACTGGGCTTTGGGACATGTCCACAAGCGCAGCATCCTCCACGCCGACCCGTGGGTCGTCTACCCCGGCAACCTGCAGGGTCGCCACGCCCACGAGACCGGCCCGCGCGGCTGCACCGTCCTCGACATCGACAATTTGAAAATTCGCAGCGTCGCCCACCGCGACCTCGACGTCCTGCGCTGGGCCGAGATCTCCCTCGCCGCCGCCAGCGCCGCCGACACCGACGACCTCCTCGGCACCTTGCGCATGCGCCTGCAGCAGATCGTCTTCGAGGCCGGCGGGAGGCCCGTGCTCGCGCGCGTCCTCGTCGACGGCGCCACCCACCTGCACGCGCGCCTCGCCGCCCACCCCGAGCCCTTCGCCGCCCAGACGCGGGCGATCGCCGCCGACCTCGGCGACGTGTGGATCGAGCAAGTCCGCTTCCGCACCCGTCCGCCCGCCGAGACCGAGCACGGCGAGCTGCTCGCCCTCCATCAAGCCCTGCGCGACGAGCTCGAGGCCCTCGCCGCCGACCCGCAGCGCCTCGCCGAATACGGCCCCGCCCTCGCCCCGCTCGGCGCCCTCGTCGCTCCTTATCTCGGTCTCCGCCCCGACGACCCCGAGCGCCTCGCCGCCCGCCTCCCCGAGGTCGAAGCCCTCCTCCTCGGCCTCCTCGCCCCCGACCTCCCGCACCCGCGCCCGCCCGCGCACCTGCCCCCGCAAGACCCGGCCGCGATCCGCCCGAGCGAGCACCCCGAGGTCCAGTGACCCGGCGTGGCCGCGCGCGCATCGCCCCATCGCGGCTGCATGTCCCGACATGCACCGAGAGACACACGGAAGAACGTTCCCTCTTCGTACATGTCCCCAAGGCCAGCCCCATCGACGACCCGTCGCAAGCCGCCCTCACGAGCGAGGCTCGCGACGTTCGCGGCCGAGTCGGGCGAGCCCGGGCACAGCCACGGGCCCCATGGCTGACGCCCGGCCCACGAGTCGCGCCCCCTCGGCGTCGAGCCTCCGGTATGGCAGATCTCGCCGCGTCCCCGCCCCGAAAACGACCTCAACGCGCTCCTTGCATCCCGTCCACCCGAACAGAAAATGCGCTTTGAACGCCTGACCGTCGAGCGCTTCGGCCACTTCGAGTCGCTCGACATCGACCTGCCCGGGGGGCCCGGCCTCGTCGTCCTCTACGGCCCCAACGAGGCCGGCAAGACCACCCTCCTGCGCGCCCTCCACGGCCTCCTGTTCGGCGTCGACGACCGCACCCCCTACGCCTTCGAGTACGACTACCGCGCGATCGCCCTGAGAGCTGTCCTTCGGGACAGCGCCGGTCAGCGCCTCCACGTCACCCGCCTCAAGAAGCGCAAGGACTCGCTCGCCGGCAGCCTGCGCAGCGACGCCGGCGAGGTCCCGCTCGACGCCGCCCGCTTCGCCCGTTACTTCGGCGCCATCACCGAGGAGCTCTACCGCGCGATCTTCGGCTTCTCGCACGCCGACCTGCAGCAGGGCTCCGACGTCCTCCAGGTCGCCGGCCTCGCCGAGCTGCTCGGCGGCGGCGCCCTCGGCGGCAGCGCCGAGAAGATCCGCGGCGCCCTCGCGGGCCTTCAGGGCGAGAGCGAGGCCCTCTTCAAGGCCAAGGGCAAGAACCCCGCGATCAACCGCGGCCTCACCCAGCTGCGCGACGCCAAGCTGGCGCTGCGGGACGCCATGTTCGCCCAGCCGCAGTACGCCGCGCTGACCACGAACCTCGCCGCCGCGCGCCACGACGCCGACGCCGCCGAGCAGGAGCTCGCCCGCCTGCGCGAGCGCGAGGCCCGGCTGCGCACCTTGCTCGGCGCGTTCGAGGACTTCCACGAGCACCTCGGCCTCGTGCGCGCCCTCGCCGACCCCTCGCTGCGCACCGACCTCGACGAGCCGGCCGCCGAGCGGGCCCGCCAGCGCCACGCCGAGTTCGCCGCCGCCGACAACCAGCTGCGGGCCCTCGACGCCGAGCTCGCGCGCCTGCTCGCCCGCGCCGATCAGCCCGCCGCCGACCCCGCCCTGCTCGCCGAGGCCGGCGCCGTCGAGCGGCTGGTCCGCCGCGTCGAGGCCGTCGCCGAGCAGCGGCTGGTCATCCCGCGCGAGCGCGAGCGCCTGGCCCGCGAGACCGAGGCCCTCGAGTCGATCCTTTCGACCATGTCTCCAGGGACACGCCCGGAAGACCATGTCCGATGGGTCATCCAGCCGCACGAGCTCGACCGCCTGCGCGCCCTCGCCACCCGCTGGCAGCGCGCCCGCCAGGAGCTCATGTTGTCCTCCCGCGGCCTCGCCGACGACGAGGCCGAGCTCGCGGCCCTTCGCGCCAGCGTCGCCGACCTCGCCGCCGCCGCCCCCGACCACGAGGACAGCGCCCTGCTCGCCGAGCTCGAGGACGCCCTCGCCCGTCGCGCCGAGCTCGACCGCGAGGAGCTGGCGCTCGCCCGCCTGCGCGCCGACCTCGACCTCGGCCTGCTGCGCCTGCACCCGCCCCTGGCCGCCGCCGACCTCGCCGCCGCCCCGCTGCCGCGCCCCGCCGAGCTCGACGACCACCACGCCCGCGGCCTCGACCTCGAGCGCGAGCGCCGGGCTGCCCTTTCGGACCTGTCCCGAGAGCAAGACGACCTCGCCCGCGCCCGCGCCGAGCTCGAGGCCCTCGCCGCCGCCGACCTGCCCGACCCCGACGCCCTCGCCGCCGCCCGCGCCCGCCGCGACGAGGTCTGGCACGAGGTCCGCCGCCGGCTCCACACGCAAGAAGGCTTCGGCGCCCTGTTCGCCGGCGCCGACGCGGTCGACCCCGGGCCCGACACCACAGCCGCGCGCAAGCAGCTGGCGCGCCGCTTCGAGCGCGCCCTCGCCGACGCCGACGACCTCGCCGACCGCCTGCGCGACGCCGCCGACCAGCTGGCCAAAAAGACAGGCCTTCAGCGCCAGATCGATCGCGCCGAGCAAGACGTCGCCCGCGCGCAGGAGCGGGTCGCCGCGGTCACCCGCGCCGAGCAGCGCTGGGCCGCCGAGTGGGCCGCGCTGTGGCGCCCGACCAAGATCGTCCCCGGCCCGCCGGCGGCGATGATCGCGTGGTACCGCGACGCCGCCAACCTGCGCGAGCTGGCGGCCGAGCAGGTCCGCCGCGAGGAGGTCGTCCGCCGCCTCCGCCCCGCGCTCGACGACTTCACCGCCCGCCTGCAGCGCCGCCTCGCCTGGCCCGGCGCCAGCCTGCCCGCGCTCGCCCAGGGCCTGCGCGACCGCGAACGCTCCGCCATGGCCGCGCGCGCCCGCCTCGAGGCCGCCTCGGCCCGCCTCGCCGGCCTCGAGAGCGCCGTCGCCCGCGGCCACGCCGCCCACGCCGCCCTCACCCGCGAGCTCGCCGACATCCGCGCCGCCCTCTCCGCCTTGCTCGTCACCCTCGGCCTGCCCGCCGACCTCGAGCCGGACGCCGCGCTCGCCCGCATCGATGCCCTCGAGGACATGTCCCAAAAGCTAGCCAACCTCGAGGCCCGCCGCGAGGCCCTGGCGCGCGGTGAGGCGCTGCTCGCCGGCTTCGACGCCGAGTGCGCCGCGCTCCTCGCCCGCCTCGGCCGCCCCGCCGACGGGCTCGCGCCCGAGCACACCGTCGACCGCCTCAGCCGCCGCCTCGCCGAGGCCCGCACCGCCGCCGCCGCCGCCGCCCAGGCGCGCGAGCAGGCCGAGGCCAAGCAGCGCGAGCGCGACGGCCTGGCCGAGCTCCGCGCCGCCGCGTCCGCCGAGCTCGCGGCGCTGGCGACCCGCGCCGGCGCCCGCGATACGGCTGAACTATTGGACATGTCCGAACGAGCGCTCCAGCGCGCCCGCCTGCAGAAGCGACAGAGCGAGCTGGCGCTGCGGCTGGCCCGCGCCCTCGGCGACGGCCCGGCGCGCGACAGCTACGACGCCGAGCTGCAGGGCGCCCGCCGCGAGGCCCTGGCCGCCGAGCGCGACGACCTGGCCCGGCGGATCGGCGAGCTCGACCGCCGCCGCACCGCCGCCGTCGAGCAGAAGGGCAAGCTCGACAACCAGCTCCAGCACCTCGGGGGCGACCGCGCCGCGCGCCTCAACGCCGAGTGCGAGGCGCTCCACGCCGACCTCACCCAGCACGTCGACCGCTACGTCCTGGTCCAGCTGGCCCAGCAGGTGCTCGCCCGCGTCACCGACCGCTACGCCCGCGAGAACCAGCCGGCGATCCTCCATTACACCTCCGACCTGCTGGCCACGATCACCGGCGGCCGCCACCTCCGCGTGGTCCCCCAGCCCGAGGCCGGCACCCTCGCCGCCGTCGGCCGCGGCGGCCGCCTCCGGCTCCCGGGCGAGCTGTCCCTCGGCACCCGCGAGCAGCTGTTCCTCGCCCTCCGCCTCGCCTACGTCCTCGACTACTGCGACCGCAACGAGCCGCTCCCGCTGGTGATGGACGACGTGCTCGTCAACTTCGACGAGGACCGCGCCGCCACCACCCTGCAGGCCCTCCGCGACGTCGCCCGCACCACCCAGATCCTCTTCCTCACCTGCCACCGCCACCTGATGCACCTCGCGCGCCAGACCACCGACACCGGCGCCGCCCTGCAGATCGTCGAGCTCCCGGACCCGCCCGACGCCGGCCTCTCGCGCGCCGCCGAGGCCTGAGCCGGCGCTGTTCTGGGGACATGTTTTTGGCGACATGTCTCTCAAAACATGCTCCGGGGAGCATGTCTGCTAGAGCAGCTAGTCAGAGTACATGCGCTGCCACTGCTCGAGCACGATGAGCGACCAGATCCGCAGCGAGTGATCGCGGGTCCCGCGGCGGTGCTCGCCGACGATCCGCGCCACCCCGGTGACGTCGAACAGCCCGCGCCGCTTGATCACGTCGGGGTGCAGCCAGTCGGCGACGATGCGCGCCTCCGCCGCCTTGAGCCAGGCCCCGAACGGCGCCGAGAACCCGAGCTTCTTGCGCTTCAGCACGGCCGGCGGCAGCCACTCGCCGGCGATCTCCCGCAGCACCCGCTTCGACGCCAGCGCCGTCACCCGCATCGACGACGGCGCCGCCGCCATCTGCTCGAGCAGCACGTGGTCGCAGAACGGCACCCGCACCTCGAGCCCGTGGGCCATGCTCATGCGGTCGGTGCAGCGCAGCACGTTCTCGGGCAAAAACCCGTGGATGTCGGCGTACCATGCCCTTGCGACCAGGTCCCCGAAGACAGGTCGATCGAAGGCCTCGGCGATGAAGTTCGGCGCCCGCACCTCGGCGATCCGCCGCGCCGTCTCGCGCGCGTAGGGCCGGTCGCGCGCCGAATCGGAGCCCTTGCCGACCCACGCCGCGTAGCGCTCGCCCGGCGGCAGCGCCAGGCTGTCGAGGAACTGCCGGCCCCAGCGGCGCAGGCTCAGCGCCGTGGTCGGCTCGCCCAGCACCCGCAGCGCCCGCCCGGCCAGCGCGACCGCCCCCGGCGGCACGCGCCCGAGGTGCTCGGAGATCCGCAGCCCCCGGTAGCGCGGATAGCCGCCGAACACCTCGTCGCCGCCGTCGCCGGCCAGCGCCACCGTCACGCGCTGCCGCGCGAAGCGAGACAGGTGATACGCCAGCAGCGCCGTCCACGAGCCGAACGGCTCGTCGAAGCCGGCCACCATCGCCGCCAGGTCGTCGAGGATGTCGACCTTCAGCTCGAGCTCGTGGTGCATTAGCCCGAAGTGCCGCGCCACCTCGCGCGCGTGGTGCCGCTCCTCGTAGCTCGCCCCCTCCGGCCCGTAGCCGACGCAGAACGTCTGCAGCGCCGTGCCCCGGCGGGCCAGCGCCGCGACGATCGTCGACGAGTCGAGCCCGCCCGACAGGAACGCCCCCACCGGCACGTCCGACACCGTGTGCAGCTCGATCGCCTCCGCCAGCGTCGGCGCCACCGCCTCTGCCCACGCCTCCACGCTCCGCAGCCGCGGGTCCGGTGGCCGCGGCTCGCAGTCCCACCAGCGCGAGATCGTCACCTGTCCCTCGCGCCAGGTCAATCGATGCCCCGGCGGCAGCTGCTTCACCCCGGCGAAGATCGACCGCGGCGGCGGGACATAGTAGAGCTCGAGGTAGGCGTCGAGCGCCGCGAGGTCGAGCGAGCGGTCGACCGCCTGGCACTGCAGCAGCGCCTTCGGCTCCGACGCGAACAGCAGCTCGCCGCCCGCGAGCTGCGAGTAATACAGCGGCTTCTGCCCCAGCCGGTCGCGCACCAGGTGGAGCTCGCGGGTCCGCCGGTCCCACACCGCGAACGCGAACATCCCCCGCAGCCGCTGCAGCGCCGCCGGCCCCTCGCGCCGCCACAGCTCGAGCAGCACCTCCGTGTCGCCGCGCGTGCGCAGCGGCACCCCGGCCGCCAGCAGCTCGGCCCGCAGCGCCGCGAAGTTGTAGATCTCGCCGTTGTAGACGATCACGAAATCGCCGCTCGCGTCGGTCATCGGCTGGGCCCCGCCGGCGAGGTCGAGGATCGCCAGCCGGCGGTGACCGAGCCCGACGTCCGGCTCGAGATGGACCCCGTCACCATCGGGCCCGCGGTGCCGCAGCGCCGCGGTCATGCTCGCCACCAGAGCCGCGTCGCACGCCCCCACCATGCCGGCGATGCCGCACATCAGGACCGCCCCCCCACAGCACGGGCGCGTCGGCCAGATTCGGGTCGCCAGGGCGCCATCAGGGGCGAGCTTGGCATACTATGGCCCGGGCCGCCCGCAGCCGCCCTCGTCATGACCGCCGCGACCGACGCCCCCACCGACGCCCCCACCGTCGAACCCGTCGATGCCTGCCCGGTCTGCGGCGCCCGCGACGGCCGCCCCCTCCTCCCCGAGGTCCACGGCATCGGCGTCGTCCGCTGCCGCGGCTGCGACCTCGTCCACGCCACCGGCCACTACGCCGCCACCTACCTCAGCGAGTCGTACTACGCCACGCGCGCCAAGCAGCGCCAGTCGCCCACGCAACCCGCCGCCCGCGACAGCAGCCGCAAGCGCCGCAACGTCGAGCTCTACGACCGCCTCAGCGGGGGCCGCATCGGTCGCCCGCGCGCGGGAGCTCGCGCCCTCGACATCGGCTGCGACACCGGCCTCCTGCTCGACGTCCTGCGCGAGCTCGGCTACCGCACCGAGGGCATCGAGCGCTCGCCCGCGGGCGCCCAGGCCCAGGCCGCCGGTCACGAGGTCCACGCCCTCGACATCGAGGTCACCGACCTGGGCCTCGGTCGCTTCGACCTCATCACCATGACCCACGTGCTCGAGCACCTGCGCGAGCCGGTGCGCGGTCTGGTGTGGATCCGCCGCCACCTCGCCCCCGGCGGCCTGGCCGTGATCGAGGTCCCGAACTGGGGCGATCTCCTGCGACCGCTCTGGGGCCGCCGCTTCCGCCCGCTCGAACTCGGCGATCACATCAGCTTCTTCGAGCGCGCCACCTTCACCGCCGCCCTCACCCGCGCCGGTCTGGAGCCCGAGATCTTGTGGAGCGCCCCTCAGATCGGCACCTCGCTCGCACCGAGTTTGCTCACGGCTGCCGACCTCGCCCTGGAGCTGCGCCGCCGCCTCGGCCCCTCCCGCCGTGGCCCCGCCGCTTCCCCCGGCGTCGCGGGCGTCGCCGGCGATCGCCTTCAGCCCTCCAAACAGGGCCGGCGGTGGCAGCGCCTGGCCGGCCCGCTCGTCGTCCGCGGCCTCGACAGCCTCGACAGCGCCCTCGGCCCCTGGCTCGAAGGCGTGTTCGGGGCCCACTGCGGCTGGGGAGCGAACCTCGTCGTCGTCGCCCGGGCCCACGTCGTCTGAGCACACGGGTAACCCCACCACCCTCCGGGCTTTGCCGCCCTCCCTTACGGGTGCTGGGACCCTCGGATCGTGCTTGACTTCCGTTCCGAACCAGAGCATCTTCCTGGCCCCTCGCACCGAACGGCTGCGAGAGCCCTGAGGGGTGGTAGTTAAGTTGGTTATAACGCCGGCCTGTCACGCCGGAGGTCGCGGGTTCGAGCCCCGTCCGCCCCGCCAGAGAAACTGAAGCGAAGCCCCGAAACCGCCCGGTTTCGGGGCTTTGTGTTTTGGTCCGCCTCGCGGCCTCGCCATCGATGGCCCGGCTCGTCACCCTGGCGGCTCCCCCCGAAGTTCGCGGCCCAGACCGCCTGCTCCGCTCGCCAGTCCTCGTGCCCAAGTGCGCCGCCGGGCCCCCTCGTACCGGAGTTCGCGCCAGAAGGGCCCGCACGCCAAGCTCCTCGCCGAGGACCGGGCCGTCTGCTGCGCTCGACGGACCCTCGCGCCCCAGCTCACCGCCCAGGATCGAGCTCGCCGAGTTCCCGACCCCGACCGCGGGGCCGGCATCTGTCCACCGCACCGATCAGACCGACGCGCCCGCGCCGGCCTCGCTCCGCGCTCAAAGCGTCGAGTAGACCGCGTGCCGGCCGACGCCGATGCGCTCGACTCGACCTTGCTTGACCAGCACCCCGAGGTGGTGGCGCAGCACCTTGCGATCGATGCGCGAGTACTCGGCGATGTCCTCGATCGTCACGTCGCCGTTGCCCTCGATGAAGGGCAGCACCTGGCGCGCGACCTCGTCGGTCGACAGCCCGCCGTCTTCGGGCGCCTCTTCCTTCTCCTTCTTCAGCGCCTTGGCCTCGGCCTCGACCTCGGCCAGCTCCTCCTCGAGGATCCGGCGCTTCTTCTTGCGCCCCGTCGGCTCGGGCTCGGCGGCGACCGGCTCGGGCGGCGGACCGAAGCCGTCGCGCAGGTCGCCGAGGGTGATCTTCCCGAACTGCGCCCACAGCCCGCGCGCCTCGAGGAAGTGGACCAGGTCCCCGAGCGACACCGTGTCGCGGTTCTTGAGGCCCTTGAGCGTCTCGAGCGCGCTCAGCCGCTCGAGCGCGCCGCTCTCGGCGCGGAAAATGGCACTGGCTTCACGTGTCATCGGATGTTCCAGATCGGGCGCTGCGACCGTTCCTGACGGCGCTGGGCGCTTCGGCCGGTATTGCTCATCCGATCGGCCCGCGCAAGCCGCGATCGGCCGCTCATCGGGGAATCATTGTCCCAACCGCCTCCGGGATTCACCGGCGCGCGGAGAGATCTCTTCGTCGCCACCACACAGGTGCGTGAACCCGCGCCAGGGAATGTACGTAAACGCCCCTACAGGTACGAGTCTCACCGCCCCCAGGGCCCATGTGGACAGCTTCCGCGCGGTTTTCGCCGAGTGGCGAAGCCGCCGCCTTGTGCGGACCGCGCGAACGCTCCGAGGCACCTCGACGCTCGACTAAACACCATTCCAGATTCGCGCAGGACAGGCGGGCCGGGCTGCGGAATTCCTGTGGATGCGGGAGGGCCGCAAGCCCCCTCCCTAGAGCCTGCAACAGGGCGAACAGCGCGGAGCGCGGAAGTTCTCTGCCCCAACATGTCGTGCTACAAGGCCCCTCACCCACAAGATGTGGGGGTCGAGGAGCGCTTCCGTCCGGCTTGCATCCGGGTGCTCCTCGGTCCATCTCTGCCCGACTTTACAATTTCGCCCCTGCTGCTCGACTTCGCTCGCCCCGTCCTGGGTCTGCGCGAAGCCTGGTCGCGGCTGGCCAGGTCTTGCATTGGCGAGGCCGGTCGCGCATTTCACGCCCCCCCCCGACAACTCAGCCTCCTGCCCCCGGAGTCCGCCCCGTCATGAAGCTGTCCCGGCTGTTCACCAAGGATCAACCCCGACCTTTCTCCGGCGTCGAGTTCGAGCGCCGTAGCTCGCGGATCACCAACCCTGACGGGACGGTGGTGTTCGAGGCGAGCGACATCCAGGTCCCGCAGGGTTGGTCGCAGGTCGCCGTCGACATCATGGCCCAGAAGTACTTCCGCAAGGCCGGCGTGCCCGCGCGCCTGCGCAAGGTCGCGGAGGAGGGCGTGCCCGAGTGGCTGTGGCGCAGCGAGGCCGACACCGACGCGCTCGCCGCCTTGCCGCCCGAGCAGCGCATGGTCGGCGAGACCGACAGCCGCCAGCTGTTCCACCGCCTGGCCGGCTGCTGGACCTACTGGGGCTTCAAGCACGGCTACTTCAGCGACGAGGAGTCGGCCCGCGTCTTTTACGACGAGCTGACCACCATGCTCGCCGACCAGGCCGTCGCGCCGAACAGCCCGCAGTGGTTCAACACCGGCCTGCACTGGGCCTACGGCATCACCGGTCCGGCCCAGGGTCACAGCTACTGCGACCCCGTCACCGGTGAGCTCAGCCTGTCGAACAACGCCTACGAGCGCCCGCAGCCGCACGCCTGCTTCATCTCCTCGGTCAGCGACGACCTCGTCGGCCAGGGCGGCATCATGGACCTGTGGGTCCGCGAGGCCCGCCTGTTCAAGTACGGCTCGGGCACCGGCACGAATTTCTCCACCCTCCGCGGCGAGGGCGAGCCGCTCTCGGGCGGCGGTCGCAGCAGCGGCCTGATGAGCTTCCTGAAGATCGGCGACCGGGCCGCCGGCGCGATCAAGAGCGGCGGCACCACCCGGCGCGCCGCCAAGATGGTCATCGTCGACGTCGACCACCCCGACGTCGAGAAGTTCATCGACTGGAAGGTCATCGAGGAGCAGAAGGTCGCCGCGCTGGTCGCCGGCAGCCGGCTGTGCAGCCGCCACCTCAACCTGGTCCTCGGCGCATGTCACGACGTCGACCTCACCGGCGACGACCGCTTCGACCCGCGCAAGAACAAGGGCCTGCGCAAGGCGATCGCCAACGCCCGCGCCGCCGAGATCCCCGAGAGCTACATCCAGCGGGCGATCGCCCTCGCCAAGCAGGGCGCGCGCGAGATCGAGTTCGCCGAGTACGACACCAACTGGGACAGCGAGGCCTACGCCACCGTCTCCGGCCAGAACTCGAACAACTCGGTCCGCGTCACCGACGAGTTCCTGCGCGCCGTCGAGGAGGACGGCACCTGGGACCTCATCCGCCGCAGCGACCGCAAGGTCCACCGCACCGTGCGGGCGCGCGAGCTGTGGGACAAGATCACCTTCTCCGCCTGGGCCTGCGCCGACCCCGGCCTGCAGTTCGACACCACCATCAACGAGTGGCACACCTGCCCGAACGACGGCCGGATCAACGGGTCGAACCCGTGCTCCGAGTACATGTTCCTCGACGACACGGCCTGCAACCTGGCGTCGCTGAACCTCGTCAAGTTCCTCTCGCGCAGCAGCGGCGCCGGCGACCTCGACCTCGACGTCGACGCCATGCGGCACGCCTGCAAGCTGTGGACGATGGTGCTCGAGATCTCGGTGCTCATGGCCCAGTTCCCGAGCGAGGCGATTGCGATCCGCAGCTACAAGTACCGCACCCTCGGCCTCGGCTACGCCAACCTCGGCACCTACTTCATGCTGCGCGGGATCGCCTACGACAGCGAGCTCGCGGTCGCGATCTGCGGCGGCATCACGGCCCTGATGACCGCGGCCTGCTACAGCACCAGCGCCGAGCTGGCGCGCGAGCACGGCCCCTTCCCCGGCTACGCCGCCAACCGCGAGCCGATGCTGCGGGTCATCCGCAACCACCGCCGCGCCGCCTACAACGCCCCGCGGGCCGAGTACGAGGGCCTGTCGATCGCGCCGATGGGCATCGCCCAGCACGTGTGCCCGAGCTACCTGCTCAAGGCCGCCCAGGCCGAGTGGGACGCCGCCCTCCGCCTCGGCGAGCAGCACGGATACCGCAACGCCCAGGTCACCGTCATCGCCCCGACCGGCACCATCGGCCTGCTGATGGACTGCGACACCACCGGCATCGAGCCCGACTTCGCGCTGGTGAAGTTCAAGAAGCTCGCCGGCGGCGGCTACTTCAAGATCATCAACCAGTCGGTGCCCGCCGCCCTCGCCACCCTCGGCTACACCGAGACGCAGATCGCCGACATCGTCCGCTACTGCAAGGGCGCCGGCACCCTCGTCGGCAGCCCGCGGATCTCCCACACCGACCTCAAGCGCAAGGGCTTCACCGACGAGGTGCTCGCGCGCATCGAGTCGGAGCTGGCCGGCGCCTTCGAGATCGGCTTCGTCTTCAACCGCTACGTCCTCGGCGACGACTTCTGCCGCGACGTCCTCAAGTTCACCGACGCCCAGCTCAACGACCCGACCTTCAACATCCTCGAGGCCCTGGGCTTCTCGGCCGAGGACATCCAGCGCGCCAACGACTTCGTGTGCGGCACCATGACCGTCGAGGGCGCCCCGCACCTGCGCGCCCAGCACCTGCCGGTGTTCGACTGCGCCAACAAGTGCGGCCGCTACGGCACCCGCTACATCGCCCCGATGGCGCACGTGCGCATGATGGCCGCCGCCCAGCCGTTCCTCTCCGGCGCGATCAGCAAGACCATCAACATGCCGAGCGACGCCAGCGTGCGCGAGGTCGAGAGCGTCTACATCGCCTCGTGGAAGTACGCGCTCAAGGCCAACGCCCTCTACCGCGACGGCAGCAAGCTGAGCCAGCCGCTGTCGTCCGCGCTCGCCGTCGAGGCCGAGGACGACGTCGCCGACGCGCCGGCGACCACGCAGCCGCAGGTGATCGAGAAGGTCACCGAGAAGATCGTCCACCGCTACCTCGCCAAGCGCCGGCGCATGCCCGACCGCCGCGGCGGTTACACGCAGAAGGCGACCATCGGCGGCCACAAGGTCTACATCCACACCGGCGAGTACGCCGATGGTTCGCTCGGCGAGATCTTCATCGGCATGCACAAGGAGGGCGCCGCCTTCCGCAGCCTGATGAACTGCTTCGCCATCGCCATCAGCCTCGGCCTGCAGTACGGCGTCCCGCTCGAGGAGTACGTCGACGCCTTCGTGTTCAGCCGCTTCGAGCCCGCCGGCCCGGTGGTCGGCAACTCGCGGATCAAGATGTCGACCTCGATCATCGACTACATCTTCCGCGAGCTCGCCGTCACCTACCTCGACCGCAACGAGCTGGCCCACGTCAACCCCGAGGACCTCGAGCCCGACGCGCTCGGCGACCAGAGCCAGAACGAGGGCGTCGAGTTCCAGGACGAGGAGGTCGTCTCGGAGCGCATCGTCACCCCCGGCCCGCTCAAGCTCAGCGCCAACCTCCCGCGCGGCCCCGTCCCGGGCAAGAAGCGCCACGCGATCGAGGTCGAGGACCGCACCGCCGCCGCCGAACCCGCCCGCGCCGCCGCCAAGCCGCGCCCCGCCGCCGTCGCCGCCCCCAGCGTCAGCGAGCAAGTCCGCGTCGCCCGCATGTCCGGCTACGAAGGCGACGCCTGCGGTTCGTGCGGCAGCTTCACCATGGTCCGCAACGGCTCCTGCCTGAAGTGCGTCAGCTGCGGCGCCACCAGCGGCTGCTCGTGAACGACCTGTCGCGCGCGGATCCTGGCGCCATCGCGGGATCCGCGCCTCGCCTCCCTGCACCACTATTGCCCACGGGGTGCCCGGCGGTACTCTTGGCCGATGATGATGACGGCCGGGTCGCCGCGTAGGGACGCACCATGACAGCCAAGCTCCGCGCCGTCGCGCTCGTCGGAATCGGCATGCTCTTCGGGGCAGGTCTTTCGGGATATGTCCAATCGGCCATCGCCCAGCCCGGCGCGGTGAAGCAGGTCGCCCAGCCCGCCCCGGCCGACTACTCGCGCTACCGCAAGCTCGACATGTTCGCGCGGGCGCTGACCATCCTCGAGAACCATTATGTCCGCCCGGTCGACAGCGAAAAGTTGATCTACGGCGCCATCGCCGGCCTCGTCGCCGAGCTCGACCCGCACAGCGAGTTCCTCCCGCCGCGCGAGGCTCGGATGTTGCGCGAGGACATCGAGGGCAGCTTCGGCGGCGTCGGCATGGTCGTCGTCCTGCGCCAGGAGACCGAGCCGCAGGCGCGCTACGTGCTCGAGGTCCGCGAGGTCGTCGCCAAGGGCCCGGCCGAGCGGGCCGGCGTCGTCGTCGGCGACCTCATCCCCTCGATCGAGGGCAAGCCGATCAGCCACTTCTTCGACCTGCGGCGCGCCATCATGGCCATGCGCGGCGCACCTGGCACGAAGGTCAGCTTCACCCTCGAGCGGCCCGCGCCCAAGGTCGACGGCAAGCCGGGCAAGCCGAGCGTGCGCAACGTCGTCGTCACCCGCGAGTACATCGACAGCCCCGCCGTCACCAGCCGCGCGCTCGGCGAGGGCCTCGGCTACGTGCGCCTGCGCGACTTCTCCGAGACCAGCGGGCGGGAGCTCTCCGACGCCCTCGCCGGCTTGCGCGACCAGTCGCGCGACGGCCTCGCCGGCGTCGTCCTCGACCTGCGCGACAACGGCGGCGGTTTGCTCGACCAGGCGATCGCCATCGTCGACCTGTTCGTCAACGAGGGACCGATCGTGCGCACCCGCGGGCGCCGCGGCGAGCTCCTCGACGAGGCCCGCGCCGTCCCCGGCCAGGCCTGGTCCAAGCTGCCGCTGGTCGTCCTCGTCAACAAGTCGTCCGCCTCCGCCTCCGAGATCGTCGCCGGCGCGCTGCAAGATCACCGGCGCGCCCTCGTCGTCGGCGAGCGCACCTACGGCAAGGGCTCCGTCCAGGCCCCCTTCGAGCTCGGCGACGGCTCCCTGCTCAAGCTGACGATCGCCCTCTACTACACCCCCAACGATCGCCTCATCCAGGCCAGCGGGATCCAGCCCGACGTCGTCGTCGGCGCCGACTTCCGCCCCTACAAGGACAGCCAGCCCGAGCTCGAGCCCGAGCGCGCCCAGCCGCGGCACCTCAAGCCCGAGGACTTCGGCTACCCCGCCGTCGCCATGCAGGACGACAGCGAGGCCGTGCGCGCCGCCGGGGAAGACGCCCAGCTGCGCGTCGCCGTGCAGCACCTGCGCGGGCTCGTGCGCGTGCCGGCGCGCGGCGGTCGGCGGAGGTAGCGCCTGGGCTCGTCGGGCGCGCCGCTGCTTCGGCCCGTCGCCGCGCCGCGGTGGGCTCGCGTCTCGCTGGTCGCGTGGTGGGTGAGCGCGGCCGCGTTGTTCTGGCTCGCGCCGCGGCCGCCGCCGGCCCCGCAAGCAGCGGCCGAGGACGAGGCGATCTTCCAGCGCCAGCTCGACGAGACCGTCGCGCGCACGCGTCGCTGGCAGGACTCGCGCGGTGACTTGACGATCCCCTGGCAAGAAGCGCGCGGCCACCTTGCGATCGTCATCGACGACATCGGCCGCGAGCTGCACCACTTCGACCGGCTGCTCGCGCTGCGCTTCCCGTTGACCTTCAGCGTCGTGCCGGGCGGCGTCTACGCCGCCGGTGCGCAGCTCCGGCTGCGCACCGACCGTCGCCGGCCGCGGGAGATCCTCTTGCACCTCCCGTGTGAGCCGCTCGACCCCGGCAAGATGACCGACGGTCCCGAGGCGCGCGAGCAGTTCCTCCGCCTCGGCGCCTCGGCCGACGAGCTGCGCGCGGCGCTGCGGGCGGCGCTGGACCGCGTCCCTGTCGCCGTCGGCGTCAACAATCACATGGGCTCGCGGCTCACCGCCGACCGGGCCGCCATGGACGCGCTGATGCCCGAGCTGCGAGCGCGCGGCCTGTTCTTCCTCGACTCGCGGACGACCGCGCACAGCCAGGGTCTCGCGGCCGCGGACGCCGCGGGGGTCCCCGCGCTCGGGCGCGACGTGTTTTTGGACCAAGATCCGCGCCCCGAGGCGATTTTGGCCCAGCTTCAGCACGCAGCCGCCCGCGCGCGCGAGGTCCCGACCGTCGTCATTGCCCATCCCTCGCAGGAGGTCGTGGAGGCCCTGCGGACCGAGCTTCCGCGACTTTACCGGGAAGGGATCGGCGTCTATCCGCTGCGCGAGATCCTTACGCGCCGCGGCCTCGACAAAGTGCGGGAGTGAACGTTGTTATTGCCGGACCGGCAGCAACGGCTGGGTTGGCTGGCTCGGAGCGTGCGGACGCGGAGCCGCGGCGCCGCGGGCTCGCTTGACAGTAATTCGCCGAACTTCCTACCCTGAAGCTCACACGGATGGCCCTGCGACTGATCATCGAGGACGAAGAGGGCGCGACCACGATCGTGCCGCTCGGCGAAGAGGAGATCACGATCGGACGGGAGCCAGGGAACACCATCCAGCTCACCGAGCAGAACGTCTCCCGGCAGCACGCGCGGCTCACCCCAGGTTCGGACGGGTGGGTGATCGAGGACCTCGACAGTTACAACGGGGTCCGGGTGAACGGAGTCCTCATCGAGGGCACGGTCAACCTCAACGAGGGTGACGTGGTGCAGATCGGCGATTACCACCTCGCCATCACCAACAACGCCGAACAGACCACCCTCAACATCGAGCGTCAGGGGGGCGCGCCGGGGACCGACCCGATGCGTGCCGCCCCCAGCATGGACCTCCCGCGGATCCCGGCCACCGAAGCCGCCGCGATGATCGCTCCGCCGCCGCCGCTGCCTGACGCCTCGCGCGACCGCGACGACGAGCGGCACACGGAACAGCCCACCGAGGGCAAGGGTCGCGGCTTGTTGTTCGCCTTGCTCGCGGTGTTCCTGATCGGCGGTGGCTTCGTCGCCTATCAGTTCGCCGGTGGTGGTGGCGGTGCTGCGGGCACCGACGCGCCGAAGGGGCCGAAGGTCGACCCGCCGGCGAAGGTCGAGGAGCCGCCGCCGCCGCTGCCCAAGGTCGAGGCCAAGCCGCCCGAGCAGCCGCCGCCCGAGCAGCCGCCGCTGCCCAACGATCCGGTGCCCGGAGTCACCTCCGCCGAGCCGAGCGATCCGCCGGTCGAAGAGCCGCCGCCGACCAAGACCGACAAGCCCGCGGTGCCGAAGGGCGAGAAGGTCGTCAAGCCGCCGTCGCCGCCGCCGCCGACCAAGACCGACAAGCCGCCGGTGCCCAAGGGCGACCCGGTGCAGCTGCTGGAGGAGGCGCGCAAGGCCAACCTCGCCGGCAACGCCACCCAGGCCTACGACCTCGCCAAGAAGAGCTACGAGATCGACAAGACCTCGAACGCGCTGGCGCTGATGGGCGCCTCCGCGTGCAAGATGGGCGACCAGGCCAAGGCCAAGTCCGCCTTCAAGAAGCTGACCGATCCGAATCGACAGAAGCAGATGGTGTCGGTATGTGCCGAACGCGGAATTGTGCTCGAGTAAGTCTTTCAGGACATGTCCTGAAGAACACGTTTCAACTCTTGATCGTCACCGGCGTCGTCCTCGTCGCTGCGCCCGCGTGGGCAGCCCCGTGGGAGGACGCGACGGCGATGACGATCGGGGCCACCGCCGAGTGGTCGAACAAGGTCGAGCTCGCCGACATCGACGGTGACGGGCGGGTCGACGTCCTGTTCGCCAACGGGGCCGGCTACGCCTCGCCCGAGGCTCCCGAGCCGAACCGGGCCTTCCTCAACCAGGGCCCCGGCATGCCGTTCACCGATGTCAGCGAAGAGGTGTTCGGGCCCGAGCCCGACTTCACCCGCGCGATCAAGGTGCGCGACCTCGACGGCGACGGCAACGTCGACCTGATCGTCGCCAACACCTTCGAGACCCAGAGCCGGCTCTACCTCGGCGACGGCGAGGGCGGCTTCACCGAGGCCAGCGACAACCTCCCGCAGGCGCCGCACAGCTTCGGCGACGTCGAGCTCGGCGACGTCGACGGCGACGGCGACCTCGACGCCGTGCTCGCCGACTGGGGCCCCGGCGCCGCCAACCAGAGCTCGGGCGTCACGCGGCTGTGGCTCAACGACGGCGGTGTCTTCACCGACGTCACCGACACGAACATGCCCGACGCCCTGGTCGCCTGGTCGTGGGAGCTCGAGCTCGCCGACGTCGACAACGACCTCGACCTCGACGTGCTCGTCTCGTGCAAGTCCTGCAGCGGCTCGTACATGTTCGTCAACGACGGCGCCGGCGTGTTCACCGACGCCTCGGACAAGCTGCCGCAGTACGCCAACAACTACGAGTTCGAGGCGATCGACCTGACCGGCGACGGCTACCTCGACCTGGTCACGATCAACGACGGGCCGATGGGCCGCGAGCACGTCTTCGTCAACGACGGCGCCGGCGGCTTCGTCGACGGCACCGCCGATCTCTGGCCCGACGCCGACAACATCCCCGGCGACGACAACATGGTCGCCTTCCTCGACTACGAGAGCGACGGCGACCCCGACTTCGTGATCGCCGGCCTGTTCGGCAGCGACGACCGCCTGATGCTCAACAGCGGCGACGGCCACCTCGAGGTCGTCGACGCCTTCATGCCCGCCAACTCGCAGGGCACCCTCGGCATCGCCGTCGCCGACCTCGACGGCGACAAGAAGATCGACGTCGTCCTCTCCGAGGGCGAGGCGCCGCAGAGCGCCGACCGCGTGTTCCTCGGCGTCGACGTCGCGGAAGACACCGCCGCCCCGAAGATCTCCCTCGTCACCCTGGTCGACGGCAGCGTGGTCGCGCGGATCCACGACAACAAGACCCCCGTCATGCCGCACGACTTCCAGTCGGTCGTGCTGGTCGCCGGCGGCACCGAGGTCCCGATGCAGTGGTACGGCGAGGCGCTGTGGCGCGGCACCCCGCGCGAGGCGTTCGGCCAGCTGTGCGCCGTCGATGCCGCCGGCAACGAGACCTGCCAGATGTTCGGCGAGGACCCGGGCGAGACCGGCACCGACACCGACGGCACCACCACGAGCACCACCGAAGACCCGGACCCCACCACCACCACCACCGCGCCGACGACCGGCGGCGACCCGACCACCGGCCCTGGCCCCGGCCCGACCACCGGCGAGCCCGGCACCACCACCGACGCGACCACCGGCGACGACACCGCCAGCACCGGTGACACCGCCGGCACCGACGACGACGGCGGCTGCGGCTGCCGCCAGCAGTCCCCCGGCTCCGCCGGCCTGCTCAGCCTCGGCGTGCTCGCGCTCCTCCGGCCGCGCCGCCGCCGCTAGACCCGCTGCTGTCCCGGAGGGCATGTCCCCCCGGACAGCCGGAGCTGGCCCGCAGGGCATGCCCTCCAGGGCATGCTCCTTCGGCCACCCGCGCCGCCTCGCGCCGGGCCTCGAAGCGTCCGCCGTCCCGGGTCCGAGCGCGCGGCCTGTCCCTCCGGACACATCACCCCCGCCCCTTCGCTGTCGCGCCCGAGGGGGGCCGCGTCGCACCTGGCCCTCCCGTCACACGAGCCGGGCAGCCTTCGCCGTCGCCCGGAGCCGCTCGACGCGCCGCACCTGTCCCTCGGGACACGCCTGCCCTCCGCGGAGGAGTCCTCGCCGCGCGCGCCCCCGTGTACGGCGAGCTCGACCGTGGCCCTTTCGCCGAGCGAGCCACCGCCCGCTCCCTGCATTGCAACCGCCCGAAGAACGGCGCGTGATCCGCGGGCTCGCGGGCGGCGATCCTTCTTTCACGCAGCTCGACAGTCGGACGACCCGGAGGGTCGCGGGGCCGGATGGCCCCGCAGATGGTGCGCTCGGCAGGATTCGAACCTGCGGCCCTCGGGTTCGAAGCCCGATGCTCTATCCAGCTGAGCTACGAACGCAGCGGGGCCAGGATACCCGAACTCGCGCCCGGCGAAAAGCGCACGCACGACGCGCCGTGCATGGGCCATGCCGCCCTTTTATACTGGACGGACGAACTGACCGCCGGCCTCAGGCCCCTCCCAGGAGCACCCATGCGTCTCGTCTCGGCCCTCTCGCGTCACCGCACCCTCCTTTCGGCCTCAGGCCTCGCCGCCGCCAGCGTCTGGCTGGCCGCCGAGCACCGCTCCACCGACGACGGCGTGCGGGCCGCGGACATCACGCCCGTCTCCGTCGCCGACCTCGACCTCGGCGAGACTACCGGCGCCTTGCTGCTCGACCTCGTCGAACCCGAGGACGGCGAGGGCGGCAGCGAGGCCGAGCTGCGCGCGCTGCTCGACGACCTCGGCCTCGCCTGGGAGCCGGCCGGCTTCTACAGCGAGGGCGAGCACCTCTTCCGCGTCGTCGGCGAGCCCGAGCAGCTGGCCGAGCTGCAAACCACGCTCGCGAGCAACCCGCTGGTCGAGGTCGTCGAGCCCGAGCTCGTCTACTCGCTCGTCGGCGACGTCGGCATCGAACCCGCCGACGAGGTCGAGCCGAGCAAGGAGCGCCGGCCCCGCTTCGAGCCCGACGACCCGATGTACGCCCGTCAGTGGCACATGCAGATGATCCACACGCCCGAAGCGTGGGGCATCACCAAGGGCGAGGGCGTGATCGTCGCCGTCATCGACACCGGCGTCGCCTGGAAGGACCTGCCCGGCGTCGCCAAGCAGGCCCCCGACCTCGCAGGCACCGCCTTCACCAACGGCGTCAGCTTCGTCCCCAACTCGATCGCCGACGGCCTCGACGACCACCTCCACGGCACCCACGTCGCCGGCACGATCGCCCAGACCACCCACAACGCGCTCGGCGTCACCGGCGTCGCCTTCAAGAGCACGATCATGCCGCTCAAGGTGCTGTCGGGCGACGGCCGCGGGCAGATCCCCTGGATCGCCAACGCCATCCGCTACGCCGCCGACCACGGCGCCCAGGTGATCAACATGAGCCTCGGCGGGCCGATGCCGTCGAGCGTGCTCGCCAAGGCGATCGACTACGCCAACAGCAAGGGCGTCACCGTCGTCTGCGCCGCCGGCAACGAGAGCCGCGGCCGCGTCGGCTGGCCGGCCTCCAACAACGGCTCGGTCGCGGTCGCGGCCGTCGACGCGATGGGCGTGCGCACCTGGTACTCGAATTGGGGCAAGGACCTCGACGTCTCGGCGCCCGGCGGCGATACCCGCGTCGACAAGAACGGCGACGGCTACCCCGACGGCGTCCTTCAGAACACGATCCTCCTGCAGGACCCGCTGAAGAACGACTACATGTGGCTGCAGGGCACCTCGATGGCCTCGCCGCACGCCGCCGGCGTCGCCGCGCTGGTCGTGTCGCGCGGCGTCAACAACCCGCCCGAGGTCGAGCGGATCTTGAAGAAGACCGCGAAGCACCCCAACAACATCGAGTGGGACAAAGAGTACGGCGCCGGCATCATCGACGCCGTGGCCGCCGTCGACGCCGCGATCGAGAGCTACCAGGTCGAGCGCGGCGGCCTGCTCGGCCTGCTCGGGCTCGGCGGCCTCGCCGGCCTCGGGGTCGCCGGCCTGGCGAGTCGGCGCGCCCGCGTGGCTGCCTTTGCGAGCATGTTCCTCGGGGCAGGTCTCGCCGCTGGCGCGTTCGGCCTGGCGCCGATCGCCTACGCCGCGGCCGACCTCGCGGGCGCCACCGCCATCGGCTCGCCGCTCTTCCTGTCGGCGCTGCTGCCCTTGCTCGCCACCCTGCTGCTCGTCGGCTTCCGCCCGCTCCGCGGCGTCCTCGTCGGCCTCAACCTCGGCTACGCCGCGCTGCTCCTCCACGGCGCGATCGTCCTGCCGACGCTGCTCAACGGCCTCCCCGGCGGCCCGACCATCGACCGCCTGTGGCTCGCCGCGCACGCCCTCGTGGCCCTCGCCCTCGCCCGCCGCGTCTCGCGGATGTGAGCCGCAGCGCGTCCCTCGAAGCCCGCGCCCGCCCTCGCGCCGGGCGCGGGCTTCGCCGTTTGCATCGTCACCGAGCCGATGCGCGAGACGAGCGCCACATCGTGTCACGCACCCCCTCGTGTCGAGCGCTGCATGGCGATCGCACCATCCCCGAGGTCGTTGCGCGTCACCTGTCTTGTGTGACGCGCACCGCATCGTCACCGAGTCCATGCGCCCCGCGCATCTCGTGCCGACCACCGCGCCCGCCTTCGCGCACGCGCCGGCGTCGCCAGCCCATCCCATCGTCACCGCGTCGATCCGCCCCACGCATCTCGTGACGAGCACCGCTTTGTGATGCACATGCCGCTCCCCGCATCACTCGAGGCGACGTCAGCGCTTCGCGCTGAAGATGACGCTCCCCGCATCACTCGCCCTCACGCGCGCTGCGTGATGCTCATGATGCTCGCCGTCACTCGACCCGCACGAGCCGCACCGCTTCGTGCTGCGCAGGGCGCTCCCCGCAGCAGTGCACGCGTCACGAGCCGCACCACTCCGTGCTGCACATGACGCTCCCCTCGTCGCGCGAGCACGTCCCCGCGCAGGCTCACGGCCGCCCGCTCCCCGCTCCTCGATCTCCCGCCCCGCCCCTGGCGTGAGCCAGGATCGCGGCCTCGCGGGCGGACTCGTCCGCCCGTCCAGGGACCCGCCGCGGGCTTCAATTCACCGGAGCGCGCCCCCCGCACTCCGCGTCCGGCAGGCGCGCCAGCCGCGCGAGCGGAATCAATCCTGAAAATCACTTTCAAACTCCTTGCGATCCGGCGGCGAGGTGGGCATTTTGAGGGTGTCGTTCTGACAATGAATTTCAACGACATCGTCAGGACCAGGACGCGTACGCCATCATGATCGTCTGTCTGTGCAAAGGTGTTTCGTGTCGCACGATCCTCGCGGAGGCTCGCCGAGGGGCCTGCACGCTGAAGCAGATCCGGCAGACCTGTCAGGCGGGCACGGGCTGCGGCGCGTGCGTCCAGCAGATCCGGCAGCTCCTCGAGAGCGCCGCGCCGGCGCGGCACGAGCATCACAGCGGCAGCGTCGGCGGTGGCGAAGCGACCTGAGGCGCCGCGCCGAAGTTGAAGGTCTTTTTCACCGCGGCGCTGCGGTCGGCGGCTCGCGTGGGGCCGTGCTAGCGTGCGCCCACGATGAAGGGCAACGACAAGATCCTCAACGCGCTCAACGAGGTGCTGACCGCCGAGCTGACGGCGATCAACCAGTACTTCATCCACGCCAAGATGTGTAAGAACTGGGGCTACAACAAGATCGCCCACAAGGTTCGCGCCGAGTCGATCGACGAGATGAAGCACGCCGACGACCTCATCGAGCGGATCCTGTTCCTCGAGGGGATCCCCAACGTTCAGCGCTACAACAAGGTCAACGTCGGCGAGTCGGTGAAGGAGCAGTTCGAGCTCGACCTCAAGCTCGAGTACGACGCCGTCCAGCGCTTCAACACCTGCATCGCCCTGTGCCGCGACCTCGGCGACAACGCCACCCGTGAGATGCTCGAGCGCATGCTCGTCTCCGAGGAAGAGCACGTCGACTGGCTCGAGACCCAGCTCGGCCTCATCCAGGCGCTCGGCGAGCCGATGTACTGCGCGCAGCAGCTGTGACCGCCGGGCGCGTTCGCAGCATCCGGGCGGCTGTCTTCAAGGACAGCCGCCCGAGGTGCTCGACGCGGAGCCGTCGCCGCTCCAGAGCCCTCCGTGGGCGACCTCGTCACAATGCACCGCAGCTGTCCTTGAGGACAGGCAAATAGGAACGACGAGTGGAAGCGAGCGCCGCTGCCTCGGAGGCCCTCACTTCTTCGTGCCGGGCGCCTCGAGCCTCCGCAGCAGACCCGTCCGCTCGGACGGCCCCTCTCGCGCAGCGCGCCGCCGCACACCTGTCTTCGCGGCCAGCCCTCACGTCTTCGTGCCGGGCACTTCACGTCACCCGGGCGGCAGATCTGTCCCCGCGGACAGCCCTCACTTCTTCGCGTCGGGCGCCTTCGCCTCCGCTTTCGCGTCGGCCTTCGCGTCCCCCGGCGCCTGCGCGTCCCCCGGCGCCTTCGCGTCCCCCGGCGCCTTCGCGTCCCCCGGCGGCTCGGAGCCCGGGATGGCGAACTTCGTCTCGTCGACCGGCACGTTGAGCTCGAGCTTGGTCGTCGTCGTCTTGAGCTTCTGCAGCTTCATGTCGGCGACCTGTTCGAACGCGAACCACACCCCGTCTTGCTGGCGGTAGTCCGACAGCGTGACCTCGACGGGGATCTCGCCCATCGAGCTGAACTGCTTGAGCCGCTGCGACACGACCCGGTGGTCGCCGAGGTCGATGCGCAGCGTCACCGAGTTGCCTGACTTGCTGGCGGTGAGCGTGACCTCGGCGAACTTCTTGCCGCCGACCTCCTCGACCTTGGTCGTCTCGGCCTTGTCGAAGAAGCGCTTCCAGTCGTGGGCGATGTTCAGCGACGTGCCCATCTCGGCCATCGCCGCTTCCTTGCCGGACAGCTCCCGCAGCCCCTGGATCGGGTCGAGCGTCCACAGCTTGCCGGCCTTGCCGCCGCCGGTGCTCACGCCCACGCCCGGCAGCGTGATCTCGAGATAAAAATCGTCGCCCTTCGACCAGGTCTTGCCGGCGCCGGAGATCCCCGCGCCGAGGATCTCGACCTGCATCTCCTGATAGAAACTCTTGATCGCGTCGAGCTTGGCCGCGCCGCCGCTCGCCTCGACCACCTTCGCCAGCAGCTCCGCCGCGTCCGGCAAGGCGTTCGCCGCCTCGGCCGGCTTGGCCTCGGTCGCCGGCGTCGCCTTGGTCGCCTCGGCCTTCTTCGCCTCGCCGCCGTCGCACCCGCCGAGAGCCATCAGGGCGGTCAGACACAGGACTTGTAGCCGTCGCATGCGGGTAGCTCCTTGGGACATGTTCTCAGGGACTCTTGCTGTCGAACGCCGCCACCGCCGCGGCCAGCACCGGGTCGCGGCCGGCGACGAAGTCCGCGCGGGTCTCGACCGCGGTGATGTCGGGATGCACGCCGTCGCCCTCGGCGACCGTGCCCTTGGCCGAGTGGTAGTCGCCGACGACGTATTGGAGCAGCGCGCCGTTCTCGAGCCGCTCGAGCAGCGACGGCAGCGCCGCGCCGGCCGATGCGCGCGCCCCCGCGACGCGCACGCGCCCGAGGTCGCGCAGCCCGGCGGCGAAGATCTCCGACGTGCTCGCCGTGCCCTCGTCGACCAGCACGATCACCGGCCCCGCGAACGCTTGCGGATCGCCGGCCACGTTGAACTCCTGGGTGAACTCGCGGAACTGCAGCTTGCCGAGGCTACCTGACTCTTGGAGCAGGAGGCGCGCGACCGGGATCGACATCGCCCCGACGCCGCCGGGGTTGCCGCGCAGGTCGAGAACCAGCGCCTCCATACCCTGCCCGCGCAGGTCGGTCATCGCCGCCTTCACGCGCTCGACCATCGGCAGCATCCAGTAGTTGAACGCGATGTAGCCGATCTTCTTCCCGCCGGCCTCGCTCGTCAGCATGCGGTGCTCGACCGTCGTCGGCAGGTCGCGGAGGTTGCCGAGCGACACCCGCTCGCCGGGCGGCGTGACGCAGGCGACCTCCTTCGTCACCTCGGCGTCCTTGGCGCCCGGGTCGAGATACGTCAACCTGCGCTTTTGGCCAGGTTGGCACCACAGCGCCCGCCCCGCCTCGAAGGCGGCGTGGTAGGCCACCTCGCCTGGGCGCATCGCCTCGCTGCGGGCGCGGGCGATCAAGGCCTCGGCGGTCTTGTCGCCGATCTTCACCAGCACCGCGCCGGCGGGCACGCCGCTGGCGACGCCGCCGACCTTTGGGTCGACGACCACGAGTTGTTCGCCGATCATGCGCACGTGGATCGGCACGCGCGCCGGGCCGCCGCTCGTGTCGTCGGGTTCGGCGCCGCCGAGCGGCGGCACGACCTTGAAGTGGCTCTGCCCGAGCGTCTCGAGCAGGTCGTTCATCACCTTGTAGGCCGCCGGCGCGTCGGCCACCGTCGTGAGCTTGGCGCCGTACTCGGCGCGCAGCGACGGCCAGTCCTTGCAGGCCAGCGTCGGGTCAAAGTGCTTCTCGAGCACCGTCCGCCAAACGCGGTCGAAGGTCGCCGTGTACGGCGTCTCCGGCAGCGGCGGCAGCGTCGCCGGGTCGAGTTCGGCCCAGCTGCGGCAGGTGTCGCCAGCCGGCCTCGCAGCAGCCCCCGGCGCATCGCTCGCCTTCGCGTCCGCGGACGCGACGACCGGCGCGGCCGCCTTCTCGGCCGGCGCGGCCGCCTCCGTCGCCGGCTCGCCGCACGCGCAGACGAGCGCCACCGCGGCGGCGCTCACCAACCTGGGGAAGCGCATCGGCTCACTCGTAGGTCACGCGCTCGAGGGCGTTGAGATCGAGGACCACGATCTCCTGGCGGCTGAGGCTCAGGATCCCCTCGCGCTGCATGCGATTGAGGGCCCGCGAGATCTCCTCTCGAACGGTGCCCAGGCGGGCAGCAACAGTGTTCATGTCGAGCTGCCGCGGGATGACGCACGGCTTGCCGGGCTCGGCGCCGGCGCGCATCGCCAGCGACAGCAGGAACGACGCCAGTCGGCGCTCGACTGACCGAAGGGACAGGTCGAGCACGAGGTCGATCAGGCGGTTGGCGCGGAACGCCATGTGCCGCATCAGCGCGAACGCCAGCGGCTGCGAACGCCCTATAAGGTTGATCACCGGGTCCGTCTCGAACTGCCACGCCTCCGAGTCGAGCATGGCGAAGGCCGAGGCTGCGCACTGGACGTCGCGCGGCAAGAAGCCCTCACCGATCAGCTTTCCGGGCTCCGCGAGGTACAGGATCTGCTCGCGGCCTTCGGAGGAGATGAGGCTCAGCTTGAATTCGCCCGACTTCACCACGAACAGTCCGGGACCTGGCTCACCACGGCGGAAGACTGAGCGTTTGCGCTTCACCTCGACGAGATTCGCGCCGAGACATAGCTCGGTCATGGTCTCTTCTGGCACCTGGTCCCAACCGGCGTAGCGCAGCAGCGCCTGGCGGACTTGTTCGACTTCCGCGCCCTCGATCGGCATGGCGCAAGTGTAGCCGTTTTGCGCTCATGATGAGTCTCTCATTTGGTCCGAAGTGAGTTCATCCGGGGCCGTCAGCGGTTTTGCGCGGTTGCCGCGATTCGGCGCAGGACCCGGTTTCGCCGATCTTTTGGAGGGCCCACATGTAGGACATACACTCGCGCCAACTTACCACCCCGCGCCAGAGAAGGAGCCCACCCATGGAAACCCAGCAGATCGAGAAGCGCCCCCTGCGCCTGCCCCCCCTCCCGCGGCCCGGCAAGCCTCTCTACGAGCGGCGCCGCAACCGCTTCCAGGACACCAAGTCCGCGCTGATCGCGGCGTTCGACGGCGCGGTCAGCCGCGGTGAGCTCGACCTCGTGGTCGTCGCCGACGAGAGCGGCTTCGTCGTCTCCCAGAGCACGACCGATCTCGACCTGACCATGCTCGCCGCCGTCACCCCGCTGGTCGGTCGCGGTCGCGCGCGCGCCACCGTCAAGCGCGACGGCCAGGAGCGCGGCCTCAGCGTCAAGGCGATCGAGGTCCTTGGCGAGACCCTCTACGTCGCCTGCCTCGGCGGCAAGTTCGGCTCGCGCGAGCGCGAGCTGGCCACCAGCGCCAGCGCCGCCAAGCGGATCCTCCTCAGCTAGCGCGACGGCCGGGTGGCCTCCACCCCTCGCTCGCGCCCGCAGCTCGCGCCCCGCGGATCGGCGGCCGGCGCGAGGGGTGAATCGCGGAACGACTTCCCCTTAGCACATGTTTCTTACGACAGGGCCTTAAGACCTGTCCTCCTGGCTAGTCCCTTTTGCTTGCACTTACATGGCCGCGAGCGCCGCGCGCAGCGCGGCCTCCGGTTGCGTCGCCATGTCGGCGACCGCGACGTCCGGCTCGACGCCGATCCCGTCGATCAGGCGATCCTTCGGCGAGAAGTAGCGCGCGATCGTCAGCGTCAGCACCGAACCGTCATCGAGGCCGATGACGTCCTGCACCGTGCCCTTGCCGTAGCTGCGCTCGCCGACCACCTTCGCGCGCCCGTGATCCTGCAGCGCGATCGCCAGCAGCTCCGACGCCGAGGCGGAGCGGTGATCTTGCAGCACCACGACCTTCGTCGCGTCGTCGGTGGCCGCCTGCGTCGCTCGCTCCTCGCGGAGGATCTGCCCGCCGCGCCCGCGCGTCCGCACGAGCACGCCCTCGCCGACGAACGTGTCGGCGATCAGCACCGCCTCGCCGACGTCGCCGCCCGGGTTGCCGCGCACGTCGAGCACCACGCCGGCGATGCCCGCGGCGCCGGCCGAGCGCCGCAGCTCCTTCAGGGTGTTGCGCACGCTGTCGGCGACGCCGGAGCGGAAGGCGCGGATCCGGAGGTGGGCGAACTTGCGGCCGCCGTGCTCGACGAGCGCCCCCGTGACGACCGGGAGCGACTGCCCCGAGAGCACGAGGCGCTGCGCCGTGGGGCCCGCGTCGTTGCGTCGCTGCACGACGAGGTCGATCGCCTCACCGTCGCCGCCGAGCAGCAGGACATCGACCTCGGCACGCGACAGCATGAAGGCGACGTCCTGATCGCGAATCTTCAAAATGGAGTCGCCGGGCTGGAGACCGATCTTCTCGGCCGGCGAGCCGGGCAACACGGCCGCCACCTCGAGTCGAGAGGGTTTGCGCGAGCCCGGCTCGGCGCGCTGGAACTCGACGATCATCCCGGTCGTGCCGCCGCGGCTGCGCTGCTTGAGCAACGCCCGCTCGTCGGCGGTGAGATAGTGACTGTGACGATCGAGGCCGCTGACGATTCGCTTCAGCGACTCTGCCAGTACACGGCTGGGCTCGACGGGATCGACATAGCGGTCGAGCACGGTGCGGAGCGCCTTGCCGTAGGCGTCGGTGCCGAGGTTGTTGTTGCCGGCCTGCGCGTCGGGGAGCCCCGACTGCACGCACCACATCGCCGCAGCGCCGAGCGAGAAGGCCAGGAGCGAGCGCCAGCGAGACACGGGGTTCATCGTGGCGGAAAGACGCGCGAGGGTCCAGGTTGGTTCCCGGGCCCGCGCGCCCCGGCCTCGCGCGCGGCTGCACCTGTCATGCGGCGTGCGGCAGGACCGCCGGAGAGGGGACGGGCGCGGGCGGCTCGCGCGTCAGAGGCTCCGCCGCGCGGCGCTGCTCCAGCAACTCGCGGAGCAACGGGCGGGTGGTGGCGGCATCGACGAATACGCGACAAAAGAGGGCTGGGCGGGAGCGGAGCCGCATGGTCCCGAACGTCTTGCACGTCGCGGGCCAGCGCGATGTCGAGGAGCTACGGGGACGCGAGGGGGCCGGGGAGGAGGGGACCCAAGAAAAAATGGCAACGGCGCTTGGCGACCGTTGCCAACTTGCGACTCGGCCCGCGGCCTGGACCGACCGGCCGATCGGGCCTTGTGGGACTCAACCGCCTTCGAGCGTGCGAGCGACCTTGACGAGGTCGCGGATCTGCTTCGGCGACAACTGGGCGGCGACCGCGTGGAGCTCGTCGAGCAGCTCGCCCTTGGGACCGCTCTTCGCCTTGGTCTTCGGCAGCAGGTCGGTCGGCTCGCAGCCGAACGCCTGGGCGAGGAGGAGGAGCGACTCGATCCGCGGAGCCTTGTAGCCGAGCTCGAGCTTGTTGACCGTGGTGACCGTCAGACCTGTCTGTTTGGCCAGCTCTTCGATCGTCAGGTGCGGCCGCCAGCCGGTCTCGCCCTCACGCTTGCGGCGGGTCTTGGGCGGCGGAGTCGCGGTGCGCCACAGCCTGATCCGTCGTCCGATTTCCTGTGCAACTTCGTTCATCTTGAGCTCCTCGGTCGGATGTCCCGGGCCCCATCATGACACAACTTACCTGGCGCTTCGAACAGTCCGCCGTTGCGGATGCTCACACGGGCATGTCTCATAGGACTTGTCCTTCGGGGCTAGTTGGCCCCGTTCAAAACACGCCACGAAGGCCCAGGGAGGGCAAAATGTATCTTAAGCCACGCGAGCCGCAAGACGCGTCGCTGACGATCGCACCTGCTCCCGACGATGCTGCGTCCGAACTTCCTTGCAGCACGCACGCGATCACTTCGCTCGAATACGTCGAGTTGAGCACGTCTGCGACGAAGTGCAGGCTCCACGCGCGGAAGCGCCAGGTTCGTTCGGCGCGCAGGTCGAGCTGGAAGTAAGCGGGCAAGCGACGGTTGTTGCGGTTGTAGAGGAGCGCCTCGGAAGCCGTCTGATCGCCGATCTGGACGGTGTACGGGCGACCTGAATGAAAGTGCAGGCGACCGCCGAAGCTCCAGCGATCGCTGATGCGATAGCCGAGCACGACGTTGACGATGTGACGCTGATCCCAGTTCGAGGGGGCGCGCCCGCCGTACTCGTACTCGCGGGTCGAGCGCGACAGCGTGTACGCGGCCCACCCGTAGGCGCGCTGACCGGGCAGCAGGCGCGCCATCGTCTCGAGCCCGTACGACCAACCCTTGGCCGAGATCACGAGGTCGTCGATCTCCTGCAGCTTGCCCGACGACAGCGACGCGAGGTCGTAGTCCTGCAGGTTCGACAGCCGCCCGAGGTACACGTCCTGCGTGATCGCCAGCTTGTTGCCGAGCACCAGCTCGTAGCCGACGCTGCCCTGGATGTTGCGCTGCAGCCCGCGCTCGAAGCCGAAGCTCTCGAGCCCCGGCAGCGGGACCGGGAAGCTCGGCGGCTGGTGGTACACGCCGACGTTCTGCCGCAGCGTCCAGCGCTCGCCGACCTTCTCGCGCACGAGGATCCGCGGGTCGATGCCGAACGCGTGCGTCACCGTGCGCGCCTGCGGCAGCACCGGCGAGTGACCGACCTGCGCGTAGAGGTCGCCGCGCACGCCGGGGCGGATGTCGAACCGGCCCTTGCGCCACAGCAGTTCGGCGTACACGCCGGTGGCCGAGACCACGCGATCGCTGAACAGCTGCGTCAGGCTCTCGAGCTTCCACCCCTCGCTCGCCGTCGCCGCCGTCGCGCCGCGGAAGATCTGGACCTCCTGATCGATGCCCGCCCCGAACTCCGCGTTGCCGCTCTCGCCCACCGGCACGCGCACGTCGACGCGCGGCGCGATCAGCCACTCGTTGCTGCGGGTGCGCGACAGGCCGGTGCGGTCGAGGCCGAGGCCGAGGCTGTAGGTGGCGACGCCGCCGCGCGGCAGCTCGTGGCGGATCTTCTGCACCAGCCGGTAGAACTCGAAGCGCACGAACGGGGTCGGGTTCGACTTCTCGCCGAGCTCGTCGAAGCTGCCGAGCGCGAACGCGGTGTAGGTCGCACGCTTGCCGAGCGCGTGGTCGAAGCGGGCCTGGTAGTCCCAGAAGCGCAGCTTGAGGTTGGCCTGGACCAGCGTCAGCACCCCCGCGGTGTAGCTGTAGCGGCCCGCCAGCGTCAGCGAGCCGCGAGCCGGTCCGCGCCGGCACTCCTCGCGCTTGACACGGCCTGTCTTTTTAGACCTGGCCTTTTTTCGCTGTTCTGCGAGACATGCCCGATCGTACTTGTAGTTGAGCGGGATCTCGACCAGGCCGCCGGCGTCGGTGAGGCGGACGTCGAACTCGCCGTAGGCGCGGTCGCGTCGGGCCGCGCGCGTGCGACCCTCGATGATGCCGCTGGCGTAGCGACCGAGCCGCACCGGGGCGCCGCTGGCGTAGAAGTCGACCTGGTCGATGAAGTAAGGGTGGATGACCGACGGCCCGAGCGCGACGTGGAACAGGATCGGCACGCGCACGCCGTCGAGGTAGTAGCCGGTGTTGCCGGGCGCCGCGCCGCGGACGACCACGTACGGCAGAAACCCCGCCAGCTGCGACACGCCGGGCAGGCTGCCGACCACCCGGAACGGGTCGCCGAAGGTCCCCGGCACCGCGCGGAGCTCCTCGTCGCGCAGCGTCGTGCTCGACACCGCGACCTCGCGCTGCTGCCGGACCACGGTGCGGAACTTGTTGCCGGCGACGTCGGGCGCGAGGCGGTACTCGTAGACGAGGTCCTGGCGGTCCTCCAATTTAATACTTACGGACAGGTCCTGAAAGCCAGCCGCGCGGATCAGCAGCTTGTGCTCCCCGGGCGGCAGCCACAGCTCGAAGTGACCGGTCTTGTCGGTCTCGGCCGAATTCTCGTCGCCGAGCAGACGCGCGCCCGCCACCGGATCGCGGCTGCCGTAGACCATCACACGCCCGCGCAGCCGCGCTCGCCCGGGCGGACTCGTGGGAGGAGACGTCGCAGCCGGATTCGTCGCCTCGGGTGTCGTGCTCGACGCGCTCGTCGGCGCCGACGCCGACGCGAGCGCGAGGAGGAGGGCGAGCACCACGCGACCAGGATATCGAAGGTCCGCCGCGCCGAGGTCGCGAATGCGCGCGAGGGCCGGTGTCGTCGCCCCGGGCGGCTCGCGCTCAGGGTCCGCCAGACGCGCCCGGCGCGGGCGAGGCAGGCAGCGAGCCGGCCTGCGGCGGCCGCTGCCTCATCTTCTCGCGCCGCGGGCAGCGGCCACCTGCGTGCGCCCGATACGTCCTTCTCCCGAGCTCGACACGGGTTGCGGCCGTGCGCACTGCGGGCGACCGACGACCTTCCCGCTGCCCAGGGCAAGCCAGAGGCCCGCCGTCCCGATCCAGCCAGGACGGCCTGCGCGCAGCCATTTTTTCTTGCGTGTCCCGCTGATCCCGACCGCAGCTCGCTGCAAGGACGGGCCGGTCACTCATGCGAGCCGGTGCTGGGCGCCGGTCCATCGCCCAGCGCTTCGACATGTTCTATCAAACATGCCCCGAAGTACAGCTCGAGCACCCCCGCAGCTCAAGCCCCATCGCGCCGGAGAGCCGCCCGGCGAGCCCCGGGCAGGCGAGCATCCTCCGCGCTCGACGGCCCGCGGCTCGGCGACGCAGCCCGCTCCCGCGCGACCGGCGGCTCGGGGGCGACGCGGAGCGCACGGCCGCCTGCGCCGGGCGCGGCGGCGATCGACGGCGCTCGCCCGGCGGCTCCTTCGTGCTCGTCGCGCGCGTGGGCGCCTCGACGTACTCGCCGAAGATCCGCTGCTTCATGTCCTCGAGCATCGGCGAGATCCGCCCGCGCGTTCCGTCGAGCAGCTCCTTGGCCTGCGGGGTCTCGCCGATCCGGTCGACGTGCTCCGAGAGCGTGTAGGCGCCGAGCTTCACGGTGCAGCTCGCCCACAGGATCGCCACCAGGAACACGAGGCTGAGCAGGGTGCGCATGAGGCCGGGCGCGCGGCGTGCCCGAGGCGCGCGCGCGCGATCTTCGAGCCCGCGCGGGCGCGAGGCAAATTTTCGACCGGCGACGCCCCGCGGCCGGGAGCCGCGCGGCCGGTCGCGGCGTCACTTCTCGGCCGAGCTGTCGCGGCCGAGCTCGCCGGCGACCTTGGCGGCCTCCTGGATCGTGCGCGCCAGGACGGAGCGGATCCGGCCGTCCTCCATGGTCAAGATGCCGGCGATCGTGCAGCCGGCGGGGGTGGTGACCTGGTCCTTGAGAGCGGCCGGGTGGAAGCCGGTCGACAGCACCATGCGCGCTGCGCCCTGGAACACCTGCGCGGCCATCTGCAGCGCCACCTGGCGCGGCAGGCCCATCATCACCCCGCCGTCGGCCATCGCCTCGATCATCACGTAGACGAACGCCGGGCCGCTGGCGCCGAGGCTCGTCACCGCGTCCATCAGCTTGTCCTCGACCTCGAGGCACAGGCCCACCGTGTCGAACAACTTCTTCGCCAGCGCGACCTCGGCGTCGCCGACTCGCTGGCCGCGCGCGAGCACCGTCATGCCCTGTCCGATGAGACATGGCGTGTTGGGCATGGCCCGAATGACAGGGCTCTCGGGCAACCAGGCCTGGAGCTGGGCGAGCGTCACGCCGGCGGCGATGCTGATGACCGGCTTGTCGGTCAGCGCGGCGCGGACACCGTCCTCGTGGAGCACCTTGCTGACGCGCTGGGGCTTGACCGCGATCAGCACGGCGTCGGCCTCGCCGATGGCCTGGAGGTTGTCGGTGGTGATCCGGACGCCATGGCGCTGGCGGACGGCCTCGGCGGCCTCGTGCCGGCGCGTGGTCGCCACGATCTGGGTCGGCGCCAGCAGCCCTGCGCGTAGGAGGCCGGCGACGATCGCCTCGCCCATGGTCCCGCAACCGATGATCGCCAGAGTGCGCCCTGCCAGCAGCATGGGCGGGCGCTTACCACAGGCCGGGGGCTCGCGCCTCAAACCGGGCGTGCGGGCTGGTACACCCACGACACGGCGACGGGCTCGCGTTCGACGGCCTCGCCCGGCTCGCGGCTCGGCGCGACCTCGTCGGCCCAGGGGTCGACCTCGTCGTCGACCGCGACCACGGCCGGCTCGAGCGGGAGCGCGGCCTCCATGGGCGCGGAGATCGCCGCTCCGAAGGGCATCTCCTTCGGGACATCGAAGCCGCGCGGCGGCCAGACCCCGCGCCCGATCGCGGCGATCTCCGTCAGCAGGCTGCCGCCGGCGATCGCCTCCTCGAGTCGCCTCTTGAGCGCCTGCACGGCCGGGAAGTAGTCCTTGCGCGAATAGCGCTGGTTGAGCACGCAAAATTCTTCGTTCTTCAGGCCGACGCAGGCGAAGCACTGCGTGCAGCCGGTGCAGTCGACGCAGAGCACGAGGTACTGCGAATCCTCACAACCTTCACAGAATTCGAGGTGGCCCGAGCGGACGCACGAGCGGCTCATGCGCGAGCGGGTGCAGGCGCGGCAGTCGTGGCACAGCTCGCAGTTGCTGCAGTCGTTGCAGCGGACGCACTGGACGCAGAAGCGGCAGCGGTTGCAATCGAGGCAGCCGTCGCAACGGAGGTTGCCTTCGCCGGCGCGGATCGGTGCCATCCCGGCGCGGTGGGCGTCGAGGAGCCCGCGGAACTGGACCAGCAGCTCGTCGAGGGTCGGATGCACGGCCTACGAGGGTGCCACGGATCGCGGCGTGACCCAAAGTAGAGGGCCGTGTATGCTCCGCGCGCGCCCATGGCCTCCCGCCGCCTCCTGATCGTCGTTGCGCTGCTCGCGCAAGCCGTCGCGCTCGGCGCCTGTCAGCGAAAGATCGGCAGCGCGTGCCGGGTGAGCACCGACTGCAGCTTTCGTGGCGAGCGAATCTGCGACCTCTCGTACCTCGACTCTGACGGCAAGGGCGAGTGCACGATCGAGGGCTGCACACCCGGCTCGTGCCCAAAAGAGGGCGCCTGCATTCAGGTCTTCAACACCGAGTTCCTGAGCGTGGCGTGCGATCCCGACTGTGAAGATCGCCGCCCCGTCGATCCCGAGGACAAGCTCTCGCCCGACGACCCGCAGTACAAGTGCCGCGAGCTCGGCGACCCGACGATCTACAACCGCTGCACGGATCAGGAGCTGTGCCTGCCCGAAGGTCTGTGCGCCGACCTCCTGAGCGCGCGGATCTCCTGCCGCAAGGAGTGCAACAGCGACCGCGGCTGCCGCGACGGCTACGAGTGCCGCCAGACCGGCAGCAACGGCGTCTACGTCGCGTTCTCGCCGACCAATCCCGAGTCGCTGCCGATCGAGTCGATCTGCATGCCCATCGAGCCCAAGGCCGGCGAGTAGGCGCTCGCCCGCGAGCGCGCGCTCAGGAAGCGAGCGAGCCGGGATGCCCGGCCGAGCGGCGCGGACAGTCGAGAGGATGTCCGCGCGTGGTCGAGCCTCTGTCTCTCGGGACAGGCGATTGCCGTGAGCCGCGCGCATCATCGGCCGCTCTGCACCGGCTCCGTCCAGCGGGCTGGCCGGGCGTCCCGCCGGTCGGCCACCTGGCCCCCGGGTCATGTTCATAAGCACTCGAAATCCTTCGATCTCCGTCGCGGCGCCCGGCTTGCTCAAGGACCGGCGTCGGCGCAACGCCGAAACGGAGACACCCATGTTCAAGCAGATCCGCAACCTCCTGTCCCTGTCCGCCCTCACGGCCGCGCTGCTGGCCGCCACGCCGGCCTTCGCGGCGCCCACGCTCGAGGGTCAGGTCAACCTCAACACCGCCACGGCCGAGCAGCTCGAGCTGCTCCCGGGCATCGGCCCGGCGATGGCCAAGAAGATCGTCGACTACCGCGCCAGCAAGCCGTTCCAGGAGACCAACCACCTCGTCCGGATCAAGGGCATCGGACTCAAGACCTACGCCAAGCTCAAGCAGTACCTCGTGCTCAAGGGTGAAACCACCCTGCGCGAGGTCCCGAAGGACGAGCTGGCGACCAAGCCCTGAGCCCACGCCCCCGGCCAGCCGGGGCACGGGCACGGGCGCGACGGGCGAGGGATACTCCGTGGCCCCGCTCATCGCGACGGTCTGCACTCCTCCATGGCGATGACGCTCGTCGCGCCCGTGCCCGTGCTCCGACTGGTCCGCGTTTTTCCACTTCTAGACATGTCCTGAAAGACAGCATCGTTCTCCCGGTTCGCCTCGGCGGACCTTCGATCCCTCTCGCCTCGGAGAACCGCGACCGGCGCGCAGCGCTCGGCGAGTGTCCCTCCTTCACCTCGCACCGGCGACACGAATGCGCCGACTCGCGGTCCTCCGAGCTCTTCGTCTGCCCGGGCAACCGGCTCACGGACAGCGCGCCTTGCGGCGCATCTCCCTCCGAATGGCAAGTTGATTCAGCGCGTCGCGGCCCGTATGGGCCACGGACGGCGAGTTCAGTGAGACGCGGTACTTCCATGCATCACTCCTCCCCCGCATCGCACGGGACACGCAGCCCCGATCGCTGCGCGATACGAGACCGTGCCTGCATGCTCCGCCCCTCGGCCGGGGCGCGCCGACCTCCGCGCCTCGCGTGCATGTCGCGGCGGGACGGGTTAAGGTTCCGGGGCGTGCGTTCGCGTCTCCTCGCTCCCGTCTTCGCCGCGCTCCTCGCCGCTGCCGCGGCGGGGTGCCGTCCGCCCGAGGTCCTCCCGCCGTATGCGACCGGTGAGGCGCCCAAGCCCGACGTGTTGCTGGGCGCGGCGGCGCCGAAGGTCTCCGCCCTTCAGGTCCCGGTCGCCAAGATCCGGCTCGGGCGGGCGCCGAGCGGGAACCTCATGTTCCTGGCCCAAAAGCCAGGTCGCTTCTCCGGGCAGATCCAGATCGCCGGCCACGAGTTCGTGTCGCTCGCCTTCAACGAGCGCGGCTACACCCTGCGCAACGTCGCCGCCGACAACCTGCCCGCCGGCTTCTTCGCCGGGCCGCCGGCCGATTGCGCGATCCAGCGGCTGCTCGGGGTGCCGTTCGCGGCGCGCGAGCTGGTGTCGCTGGTGCTCGGCGGAGCGCCGGTGCTCGCTCCGCCGTACGAGGTCGTCGCGCAGTCCTGGGATCCACGCCACGGCCACGAGGTCCTGCGCCTGCGCGCCCCCGGCTATGAACAGGAGCTGCGCTTCGCCTTCGTCGACGGCACGTGGTGGCCCGCGGGCGGCACGCTGTGGCAGCGCCGGGCCGACGGCGAGCTCGCGCGCCTGTGGTCGCTCCTGCACGAAGAGCTGCACCCGGTCGACGGCACCGTGTTGCCGCGCCGCACTCGCCTCGCCGGTCCCAGCACCCGCCGGCAGGACCTCGTCATCATCACCTACGGCGCCCAGACCGTCGATCCCGACCTCGGAGGCAGCTCGGCCGCGGCCGGCGACGACGACGCCGGCTGGGAGGACGAGGACACGGCGAGCCCGCCCTCGGCCGGCGAGGGTGACGGCGGCGACGGCGACGCGAGCCCGCAACCTGTCCCCGGGGACACGTCCGCTGCGCCTCCGCCCGCGCCCGCCGAGACGGCCATCCCCCCGCAGTTCACGCTCGACGGCGCCGGCCTCGCCCCGCGCGGCGAGCTCTGCCGCTGAGGCTGCGCCGCCTGGCTGCGGCTGAGACTGTCGATACCGCTCGCTGAGGTTCAGCGGAGCCCGCCCGCGTGGCCGTCCCTCGAAGCAGTCGGCCCACTCGGCGCTCCGCCGACGCGACGAGCACCGAAAGGAACATGTCCCGCAGGGCACGCCCCTTACTCATGTCCTCGGTGACATGACCTTCAAAACAGGCCTTTCAGGCCAGGCCCTCACCGCGAGCCGAAGAAGTACTGCAGGCTGCCGCCGAAGTAGAAGCCGGTGTTCCAGCCGCCGGTGAGGTTGATGCCGAACGTGTCCTTGATGAGGAAGCGAGCGGTGAGCAGCAGGTTGACGATCGGGATGACCGGCAGGTTGATGCCCTTCTCGCGGCCGAGCACGTTGAGGTCGGCCTCGTTGCAGCCGTCCTTGGTGCACTTGGCGAAGCGGCCGGGGTTCATGCCGGTCTGGTCGAGCGCGAGGCTGCCCTGGGCCGGGGGCGGGGCGCCCGGGTTGTCCGGGTCGGGCGACCAGTGCGGCGTGCACTTGGTGAAGTCGGAGTAGTCGGCGATCGAGTTGCAGGTCGCCTGCGGATTGCCGTCGGTCGAGCCTACGGCCGGGCTGCCGAGCGGCGTCTGCCACAGGCCCTTGCCGGTGATGATGCCGAGGCCGAGGCCGCCGCCGCCGCCGAGCTGGAACGCGAAGTCGGGCGTCTCGACGATCGTCCCGCGGCCGATGAAGTCGACCTGCAGGGCGACGAAGCTGAAGTTGACCTGCGTGTAGTCGGCGGCGCCGAGGTTCGGGTTGCCGTTCGCGTCCCGCTCGCTGTCGTCGAGCCACAGGCCGTCGGGCGCCTTGAGGCGGTGGTAGGCGACGGCCGGGACGATGTCGAAGTTCTTGGAGAAGCGGTAGATGTACTCGCCGCCGATGTAGAAGTTGCAGCCCTCGACGCGGGTCAGCCCGGCGCCGAACTTGCCGCCGGGGATCGAGTCACCGCGGCACAGCGCGTTCGTCATGCTCTGCACGTAGCCGCGGACCGCCCAGGTCGGGATGATCGAGATGCCGCCGCGGATACCGAAGCCGTGCCGCGTCCACTTCGGCTTCTCCGGCTCGGGCGGCGGCGCGGCCGGCTCGGGCGTCGGCTCCGGCTTCACCTCGGGCGCCGGCTCCGGCTGCGGCGTCTCCTCGAGCTCGTTGCTCTTCGGCGCCTTCGAGCTGGTCGGCTTCCACTGGTCACCCGCAGGCTGCGTCGTCGTCGTCTCCTGCGTCGTCGTCGTGGTGGTCGTGGTCGTGGTCGTCTGCGTCGCCGCCGCTTGCGCCCACAACGAGCTCGCGCGCGCGTACGGGTTTGCGAGCGCGAGCTGGGGCGCCAACACGAACACACAAGCGACAGCAAGAGCAGAGCGACGCATACCCTCTACTATACGCAGATCGCGTCGCGCGCGGCAAAACTGCTGACGCCTTCAGGCCCCAGCTTAAGCGCGATTTCGCACAGCCTGGTACGCGCGCTTCACGCTCGTCGGCAAACCGGCAAATCGCAGGTCACCCACTCGCCTGACCCCGGCGACATGGTCTTTGCGCCCGGCGGCTCGCCGGCCAGCGACGCGTCAGCGCGACAGGACCGCGCGCGCCGGCTCGTCCGGTTCGTCGAGGAATTCGCGGACCGCGGCATAGAACGGCTGCGCGATGACCAGCGAAGAATGACCGCCCGGTAAAACGACGTAGTCGTGCTCGCGGTCGACGCCCTCGATCGGGCCGGGGTCGGGGCACAGCGCGTCGGCGTCGGCGTGGATCTGCCGCAGCCGCACGCCGGCGGGCAGCGGGGCCGCCCGTAGCTCCTTGATGAACCGGCTGCCGGGGCGGACCTGCCACACCGACGCGCTGACGAGCCCGACCGTCGCCATGCCCGCGAGCGACATCCACGTCCCGCCGAGCGGCGTGCCCATCAGCGCCAGCCGCCTGACGTGCCGGTGCGCCTGCAGGAACTTCACCGCGTGCAGCGCCACGAGCCCGCCCATGCTGAAGCCGACGACGTCGACGCGATCGATCTCGAGGCTCTCGGTCAGCCCGCGCAGCTTGACCGCCAGCTCCTCGGCCGAGCGGCTCAGCGAGCCGAGCTGGAGCATGCCGTGGTGGTAGCTGAACACCACCTTGCCGTCCGACTGCAGCCGCCGGGTCAGCGGCAACATCGTCCCGCGCGTGCCGAGGAAGCCGTGGACCAGCACCACCGGCCGGCTGCCGGGTTCGACCCAGGACATGTCTCCGGCGACACGATTGCCGCGCAGGAGGTGGCGCGCGTAGCCGAAGCCGTGGCTGATCGTCTCCGTCGCGTGCTGGATCATCCCTCGCTGTCGCTTCGCCACTGCTTCCTACCTTAGCAGCACGAGGGGGCCGGGTCGCAAGACTCGGCGCCGCACGCGGAGGGTCGTACACGTGTCCGGAGTTCCCCGGGGTCAGCGCGATCGTTCGGAGCGCGACAGAGCCAGCGCGGGCGTCGGCGATTCGGGCAGCATGCCGCGGAACAGCTCGTCGCGACCGCCGGTGCCGAGCGCGAGGCAGCGGGCGCGTGCCTCGCTGGCCAGGCGCGTGCCGGGGAACGACTGCATCGCCTGCTCGTAGCGCGCGACAGCGTGGCGACGCTCGCCGATCTGCTCGTACGCCTGGCCGAGGTGGAACAGGTAGACCACGCGCGCCGGGTTGTAGCCGAGCGACTCGAGCCCGTGCTCGAGCAGCGCGGCCGCCTCGCGTGCGCGACCCATGCGGGCGAGGCACAGGCCCTCGAGCGCGTTCCAGGCCTGGGCCACGGTCGGCTGGTAGGCCGGCGGGACGAAGCGGAGGCAGGCGTCGCGGTCGCCGCGGATCTTCGCCAGTCGTTCGGCCGAGGCCGGCTCGGCGAGGCAAGCGATCTCATGCCGACCGAAGGCCGCGAGCGCGTGCAGGTGCGGCGACAGCTTGGTCGACTGCTCGTCGTAGAGCGCGCTGGCCTCCTCGAGCCGCCACTCGGCCACCAGCAGCCCGCCGAGCTGCGCGCGCGCCAGCCACTGGCGCTCGACGCTCACCGCCTCGCCCGCGGCGGCCAGCGCGAGCTCGCGCCGCAGGTGTTGCTCGATCTCTCGGTGCCGTCCGGTCGCGATCGCGCGCCGCAGCACCTCCGCCTCGAGCATCGCCCGCCGTCGCCGGTCGCGCCCGACCAGCCAGGCGCCGAACGACATGCTGAACACGAGGGCCGCCAGCGCCGTGACCTCGCCGGAGCAGCCGGGGAGCAGCACGAGGGTCGGCAGGAGGGTCCACGCGTCGCGCACCTCTTCACCATAGCGCGACGCGACCGCCTGGCGTGAGCGTGCGAATTTTTTTGCTCGCCGTGCAAAAGAAGCCCGGCTCGCAGCGACCTCAGGGGGACCATGTCGCACGTCCCGCCTGAATTTGCCTCACGACCTCGCCGGCGCGCGCGGCTCTCGGCTCGCGCCCCCGCACCCGCCGCCGGCCCCTCCTTGCTCGCAGTCGTCCCTCCGTCCGCTTCGGTGAATGCGCGAGCCCCGACCGCCCACTCCCGGAGATCGTCCGCACGCGCCCGCCCGCCCGGCCTCGCGCCACGGCTCGCGGCGCGCTCCTCCCTCGCGCCACGGCTCGCGGCGCGCTCCTCCCTCGCGCCCGCCGCGGACGTCCCGGTCGCGGCGCCGCCCCGAAAGCTCGCCGACGCCTTCGCCCGACACGCCGCGGTCGACTCGTCCCTCCGCCGGCCCGCCGCGCCCTCCTCCCCCGCGCGGCGGCTCACCTCGGATGCGTCCGCGCCTGCCCTCCTCGCGCGACGGCTCACCGCCGACTCGTCCGCGCCTCCCCGCCGGCCCGCCGCGTGTTCATCCTCCCTCCTCACGCGACGGCGCACCGCCGCCTCGTCCACCCCCGTCTCCCTCCTCGCGCGACGGTTCACCGCCGATGCGTCCGTGCGCCTCCGCCGGCCCGCCAGTGCTTCGTCCCGTGCCTCCGCCACCTTCGCCCCTGCCCTCGCCAGGCGGTGCGTGCCGACCTCGCAAGCTTCCACCGCGAGCGCTCCGGCGCCCACCCCGGCGCCGGCTCGCACGAGCCGCGCGAACCCACGGGCATCGGCCGCACGGGCCGAGAGCGCCGCGCGATCTCCGGCTGCGAGCGCCAAGCCTTCGCCCGCGAAAGCACGACCTTCGGGGTCCCCCCTCGCACTCGAGCCCGCCTCCGAGCGCCGTCCGGAGCCCGCGCCCGCGGTGAACTCGCGCCCTCCGAAGCGGTCCTCTGCGCCCGTGGCCGAGCTGCGGCCGCCCTCGCCGACCGCGGCGAATCGCTCGAGCACAGCCGCAGCGCTCGTCTCGGTCTCGCGTCGATCGGTCACGCGCGACTGTGCCTTGCCCGCGCTTCGGGCCTTGTTGGTCGAGCCCGGCGAGTGTGCCCGTCATCCCGGGGCGCTCGCCCGCGAGCTCGCCCCGGGCCTGTGCGAGCTCGTCGCCTGCGCCGTGGCGGGGGGCCGGATGGAGATCCCCGACCGCCGCGAACTCGCGGCCACCGGGCTCGGCCCTGCCGGGCTGTTCCATCGCGCGCGGCTCGGCACCTGCAGCGAGCGCCTCGAGTTCGCGCTCGCCGCCCCGTCCCCGGGTGTCCATGCGTACATGCTCGGAGGGCCAGGCCGGATCGATACGACCGCCGCCGTGCTCGAGCTCGAGGCGCTGCTCGGCCAGCCCCCTGGTCCGGTGGGCACCGTCGTCGCCTTCCCGGCTCGCGGCACCGCTCTGTTCATCGCCCCGGGCGCGCGTCGACTGCGGCGTTCGCTGGTCGCCTGGGGCCTGCGGCAGTTCTGGTGCGCCGAGCCCGAAGCGGCCCCGCTCGACCTGGGCGACACCCTCCGCTTCATGGCCGGCTGGGCGCGCGACGCCTATCGCACCCTCCCCGGCCCGGTCTCGCCGCTGCTCTACTGGCACCACCAGGGCAAGCTCAGCGTGCTCGGCGACCTCGACCTCTCGCACCTGCCGAGAGAGCTGGCGCGGTTGGTCCTCGCCGGCACCTGAGCCTCGAACCATCTCTCAGGACATGTTTTATAAAACATGTCCCATCGATTCGACACTTTCGGGTCATGTCCCGATGCACAGCTCACCCGCCGTCGCGACTGTCCGCAGCGATGCCTCCCTCGCGCATCCTCAGCTCGCGCGAGGCTATACCCCCGAGAGCTCGATGCGAGATCACCGAGCCGCGCCACCAGCTCCGCGGCCGGAGTTTCGCGCGGTCCTCACGCCGCGCTGCGAGCTGCGGAGAAAGTGTGCGGAGGGAAGCATCTCGACCCATGCGAGACCGACGAGCAACGAAACCGGCGCCGCGGGGCTTGCTATGAGCGTCCGAGCGTCGCCCCCGCCCGAGCGACTCGACCCGCGGCTCTCGACGCGACTGCAACGTGGCCCAAGCGAAGCACCTCCCGCCGCTCGCACCCGCCCGAGACCACGCACCACCCGAGCGCTGCGCGGCACCTCGGCGGTGCATTTCGGTGAACCTCGCAAGCTCCTGCCGTCGACCCGGCGGCTTTGCCGCCGCCTTCCGATCACTCCTGCAACCCCCGTCCTGCGCGCGCCGCTTCCGCCTCGTCCCTCGCCTGCTAGGCTCGCCGCGTATGCCGCGTCCCATCGACAACCCGCCGAACCCGTGGCTGTCGACCCACGTCGAGTACTTCGGCGAGCCGCCGCCGGCCGGCCTCGAGGTGTTCGAGGAGGACGCGCGCAGCGTCGTCAGCACCAACGACAGCCCCGACATCCCGTTCCGCTACAGCGTCAACCCGTACCGCGGCTGCTATCACGGCTGCGCCTATTGTTACGCCCGGCCGACTCACCAGTACCTCGGCTGGGGCGCAGGCACCGACTTCGAGCGCAAGATCGTCGCCAAGGTCAACGCGCCGGCCCTGCTGCGGCAGTTCCTCGCCCGCCCCAAGTGGACCCGCGAGCTGCTCGCCTTCAGCGGCGTCACCGATTGCTACCAGCCGCTGGAGGCCCACTACGGGCTCACGCGCGGCTGCCTCGAGGCTTGCCTCGAGTTCGCCAACCCGGTCGGCGTCATCACCAAGGGTCCGCTGGTCGCCCGTGACGTCGACCTCCTGGCCGAGCTGAACCGCCGCGCCTGGGCCTCGGTGACGATCAGCATCCCCTTCATCGACGACGCCATGGCCCGGCGGATCGAGCCCTCGGTCGCGCGGCCGTCGAAGCGGTTCGACGCGCTCGCCAGGTTGAGCGCCGCCGGCGTCCGCACCGGCGTCGCCGTCGCCCCCGTGATCCCCGGCCTCAACGACAGCCAGATCCCCCAGATCCTCGCGCGCGCCCGCGAGTGCGGCGCCCAGAACGCCTTCCTCACCCTCCTGCGCCTCCCGGCCGAGGTCTTGCCGGTGTTCGAGGGCCGCCTCAAGGAGGCCGAGCCGCTGCGGCACGCGCATGTCCTCTCGGCCATCCGCGACGTCCGCCGCGGCGCCCTCAACAACGCCGAGTTCGGCCGGCGCATGGAGGGCGAGGGTCCGCGCTGGCAGGCCATCGAGCAGCTGTTCGAGCTGCACGCGCGCCGCCTCGGCTTCAACACCGACCCGCCGCGGCTGCCCGCCCAGGCGACCATGCGCGTCGAACCTGCCCCGAAGACCAGGCCCCGGCAGCGCTCGCTGTTCGGCGACGACTGACCTCCTCCCACCTGCCCCCCGGGGCCAGAGCACTCCCCCGAAACCGTGCGATCGTCCCCGGGTCCTGACCGAAGGGACAGCCGCCTCCTCTGCCCCTCCGCGCCTGCCCCGAAGGCCAGCCGCCGCCTCCGCATCCACCTGCTCCGAAGACCAGCCGCCTCTGTTTCGCGCTGCCCTGAGCCCAGCCGCCGCGCCGGCGCTCCCACACCTGCCCCGAAGTTCAGCCCCCGCGTTCTCAGCTCCAGCGCGCCCGCACGATCCAGAACCCGGGGGCCTCCTGAACCTCGATCTGCGCTCGCGTGTCCTTCAGCACCTGGACCAGGCGGCCCGAGCGATTGACCACGAACCATGCCTCGCCGCCCTCGCGCAGCCAGTGGGGCAGCGGTTTGACCAGCGCTGCGAACGCCTCCGGGGGCGCGTGGGTCGGCGGGTTGACCAGCGCCAGCTCGACCGTCCCGCGCCACGGGTGGGCCGCGGGCAGCCCGTCGGACAGCAGCGCCTCGACGCGCTCGCAGCCGAGGCGGGCCGCGTTCTCGCGCACCAGGCCGGCGGCGATCACGTTGCTCTCGACCGCCAGGACATGTCCTTTCGGCCATCTCTTGGCGGCCCACAGCGCCAGCGGCCCGATCCCCGCCCCGAGGTCGATCACGCGGCGCGGCGTCGGCAGCTCGGCCGCGGCCAGCGCCGTCAGCAGCGCGCGGGTCCCGTCGTCGAGGTGTTTGCGGCAGAACACCCCGGGCGCGGACAGCAGCGGCACCTCGCCGAGCAGTGGTTCGGCGATTTCGTAGCGCACCGCGAGCAGCTCGGCGGTCGCCTGTGGGTTGAAGCGGTCGGACTTCTCCGCGCTCAGCAGGTGGTAGCCGCGGTCGCGCGCCACCGTCTCGCACGAGCCGAGCAGCGCCTCGATCGTGCGGGCCAGCGACGCCGCGCCCTTGTCTTTGCGGACGGCGCACAGGAGGCGTCCGCCGGGCAGCAGGACCGCGGCTGCGAGGGCCAGGCAGGCCTCGGAGAAATCCTTGCCGAGGTGCGCGCGCGGCCACACCGCGGCGGCACGGAAGCGCGGGGTGGTGTCGACTGCCCACGGAGCGACGAGCGCCGCCGGTGCCTCGGCAGACTGCTCGCGGACGTCGACGGCCCAGCGCGTGGCCCCCGGGCGCAGACCGGGCAGCGGTCCGCCGTACACCAGCGCCAGCGCTTGCGGCGGCAGCTCCTGAACCGCCTGGGCGAGCAGGCGCACGCCCGGGTCCGAGGGATTAAAGAGGTTCTCGCCCTGCACGGCGCGGAGGGATAACAGCGGGGCGCCTGGCGCGCAATTCAGCTCGTGTGATCGCGGTCGTCATCGCCTTCGCCCGCGTCAGCGCACGCACGGGAGCGACCCGGGCGAACGCCCCCGGAGCGGCCCCTGCATGCGCACCCGACACCGCCTTCACCCGTGATCGGGCGCGGGCTGCCAGGCAAATGCGCCCCGATGCAAGATTGGGGGTGGACCCGCGATACGGCCCGTGTTAAAGCACCTGCGGACCCTCCGCCGACCTGGCGTGTATTCGCCGCGGTCGCCGTCGGGCCCATGTGCTTGTTGGAGCTCTCGGCGACTCCTCCGCGGGTCGCCGCGCGGGTCCGGCTACCGAGGCGTGGCCGCCCGTGTCTGGCCCGTCATCGTCCCAGGATCTGCGTGTCCACACTCGAAGCGTTCCTCCCCCTGTTCGAGCCGGAGTCGCTGGCGAAGATCGCCAGCAAGAAGGCGTACGCCGCCGGCGTCGAGCTGTTCGAGGCCAAGGCCGTCAGCGACATCGTCTTCGCCGGTAACTGTCTCAAAGGCAAGGTCAAGGGGTCGCATCCGCAGCCGCACGCGACGACCATCAAGCTGCTCGAGTCGGGCGCCGTCGAGGCGATGTGCGACTGCCCGACCTTCACCGACGGCTGGGAGAAGTTCTGCCACCACGCCGTCGCGCTGGCGCTCGCGCTGCGCAAGCAGTACCAGGCCGGCGGCGAGATCACGATGACGCAGAACCCGTGGACCGCCGAGGTCACGGGCACCGGCGCCAACGCCCAGCGCTACACGATCGAGGCGCGGCGCGGCAACTGGCACGTCATGGTCTTCCGCGGCGGCGGCACGCCGGTGGTCAGCCGGCGGCGCTACGAGGGCATGAGCCCGGCCGACCGCGTCATCCATCACTACCTCTCGCAGGAGGTCGACGACGCCGACGACGGCGGCCACGTCATCGACGACATGGCGCTCTCGGGCCTCCTCTACTTCGCCCGCGTCGGCAGCACCGTCAGCCTCAAGGGCGTCGGCAAGCTGCAGTTCGCCGGCGAGCCGCTGACCCTGCGCGTGCGCGCCGAGCCGCGCCCGGGCGACAACAGCGTCGTCTTGCACGCCTTCCTCGAGCAGCGCAGCACCGGCCGCGACCTCGAGGTGCCGGCGGGTCGCATCATCGGCGGCGCGCCGACCTGGTTCCTCTTGCCCGAGACCGCCGAGGTCTTCCTCGTCCCCGACACCCCGCCGTGGGTGCTCGAGGCCGTCGCCAAGCAGCCGCGGATCGTCATGGACGCCCGCGTCAGCGCCCAGGCGATGGACGCCCTCAGCGAGTCGCTCAAGACCGTCGGCGTCCCGCATCAAGACCTGTTCGCGCTCGCCTCCGACTCGCGCAAGATCGACGCCATCATCGCCACCGTCGAGGGCGACGCCTCGCAGATCAAGGTCGCGCTGGCGGCCCGCTACGGCAACGTCACCATCGGCATCACCGGCAGCGAGCCCGAGTCGGCGCGCTACACCATCAACCTCGGCGACCAGCCGCTCAGCTTCTACCGCGACCTCGAGGGCGAGGCCGTGGCCCGCAAGGCGCTGACCGACCTCAACCTCAAGTACAACCCCGACGCCGACGGCTTCGTCGCCACCGGCGACGCCGCCGTCGAGTTTACGATCGTGGGCATCCCGCTCCTGCCCGAGACGTGGGAGAAGCGGGTCCCGCAGCTGCCGCGCGTGCGCAGCAAGTCGCCGACCCCGCGGCTGTCGGTGCGCAGCAAGGAGGGCAGCGTGCTCGACCTCGACGCCATCGTCGACGTCGAGGGCGAGGAGGACCTGATCTCCTTCCGCGACCTCCTGCGCTGGCTGCACGAGGGCCGGCGGTGGATCACCCTCGCCGACGGCTCGGTCGCCAAGCTCGACCCGCAGATCCTCCAGCCCGTGGCCGAGGCCGCCGGCGCGATCGAGTTCGACAAGAAGGGCCACGCCGAGATCAGCACGCTCGAGCTCGGCACCTTGACCCGCCTGCTCGGCGCCGTGCCCTCGGCCGACGTCGCCAAGGAGGTCAAGCGGCTGATGGAGAACATGACCGGCGAGCGCTCGGCCAAGGCGCCCAAGCGGGCCAAGACGCTCAACGCCAAGCTGCGCGAGTACCAGCGCTCCGGCTTCGCGTGGCTGTGGCAGCTCCACGAGAACCAGATGACCGGCATCCTGGCCGACGACATGGGCCTCGGCAAGACGGTCCAGGCGCTCGCGCTGCTGACGAAGGCCAAGGAGGAGGAGGGCGACCAGCCGACGCTGATCGTCTGCCCGACCTCGGTGCTGAGCGTGTGGAAGCAGGAGGTCAAGAAGTGGGCCCCGAGCCTCGTGCTGACCACCTGGCACGGCGCCGACCGGGCCGAGAACCGGCGCATGCTCAAGAAGGCGGACGTCGTCGTCACGACCTACGCGATCTTGCGCCGCGACATCGACGAGCTGAGCAAGATCCGCTGGCGCTACGCCCTGCTCGACGAGGCGCAGTACATCAAGAACTGGGCCACCACCACCGCCAAGAGCGCCAAGCAGCTGACCGCCGACCACCGCCTCGCGCTCACCGGCACCCCGGTCGAGAACCACCTCGCCGACCTCTGGGCGATCTTCGACTTCCTCGCGCCCAACTTCCTCGGCAAGCTGTCCGACTTCCAGAAGAACTACGTGCGCCCGATCGAGGACGGCGACACCAAGACGCTCGAGGCCCTGCGCGCGCGCATCCGGCCGTTCGTCATGCGCCGCAAGAAGGAGGACGTCGCCCAGGAGCTGCCGCCGAAGACCGAGCAGACGCTGTTCGTGCAGTTCGGCCGCAGCCAGCTCGGCCTCTACAACCGGATCCTCAAGACCGCGAAGGACGAGATCAAGGGCCGCATCGAGGAGGTCGGCCTCGAGAAGTCGCAGATGACGATCCTCGCCGCGCTCACGCGCCTGCGCCAGGTCTGCTGCGACCCGCGCCTGCTCGGCCTGCCCGACGCGTCGACCTTGCCGCCGTCGGCCAAGCTCGAGGCGTTCAAGGAGCTCATGGCCGACTGCGTCGGCTCCGGGCGCAAGGTTTTGGTGTTCTCGCAGTTCGTCGAGATGCAGAAGCTGCTCGGCGACGCCCTCACCGAGCTGAAGATCCCCTACCTCTGGCTGCACGGCGGCACCAAGAACCGCGAGGAGCTGGTCCAGCAGTTCCAGAGCAAGGCCGGCCCGCCGGTGTTCCTCATCTCGCTCAAGGCCGGCGGCTCCGGCCTCACGCTGACCGAAGCGGACACCGTCGTCCACTTCGACCCGTGGTGGAACCCGGCCGTCGAGGACCAGGCCACCGACCGCGCCCACCGCATCGGCCAGGACAAGCCCGTCATGGTCTACCGCCTGGTGTGCGAGGACACCGTCGAGCAGAAGATGGTCGAGCTCGGCGCCCGCAAGCGCGAGGTCGCCGAGAGCGCGCTCGGCCGCGACGTGTCGGCCGGCAAGAAGCTCACGATGGAAGACGTCGAGGCGCTGCTCGAGAGCCCGAGCGCCGCGGCGACCTGGGACCAGTGAGGACACCATGACCGGCGACCCCGACGCGATCGTCATCGGCTCCGGCCCCAACGGCCTGGTCGCCGCCTGCATGCTCGCGCGCGCCGGCCTGCGCGTGCTCGTGTGCGAGGCCCACCCGCGGCGCTGGGGCGGCGCGCTCGGCTCCGAGGAGGCGACGCTGCCCGGCTTCGTCCACGACGTCGGCGCCGCGTTCTTCCCGTTCCCGCGCATCAGCCCGGCCTTCCGCGCCCTCGAGCTCGAGAAGCAGGGCGTCGAGCTGTGCTTCGCCGAGTTCGACAGCTGTCACCCCGCGCCCGACGGCTCGGTCGCGTGCATCAGCCGCGACCTCGACCTCTGCGCCCGTCACTTCGGCGACCCGCGCGACGGCGAGACCTTCGCCGCGCTGGCTCGCTGGTACCGCGGGGTCGAGCCGGCGGTGCTGGGCATCTTGCTCAACACGCTGCCGACGATCTCACCTGTCCTGAAGTTACTGCCGTTCGGGATCTTCAAGCTCGCGCGGATCTTGCTGTCCTCGGGGGCAGGTCTGGCGCGGCGGCTGTTCCGCGGCGAGGCGGCCCGGCGCGTCATGCCGGGCCTCGCGCTGCATGTCGACGTCGGCCCGCGCGACCCGCTCGGCGCCGCGCTCGGCTTCATGCTCGGCATGACCGCGACCACCGGCGGCTACTCGAGCCCGCGCGGCGGGGCGCAGGTGCTGGCCGACGCGATGGTCGCCGACCTGCGGCGCCACGGCGGCGAGATCCGCCTCGCCAGCCGCGTCGACCGGGTCCTCACGGAGGGTCGCCGGGCTGTCGGCGTCCGCCTCGCCGACGGCACCGAGCTGCGCGCGGCCCGTCGCGCCGTGCTCGCCGACACCGCAGCCGCGTCACTCCTGCTCGACCTCGTCGAGCGCGACCTCGTCCCCAGGCGCGTGGTCCGCTTCATGGAGAAGTTCCCGCAGGGCTGGGGCACCTTCAAGGTCGATTGGGCGCTGTCGTCGCCGGTGCCGTGGGCTGTCCCCGAGGCCAGGCGCGCCGCGGTCGTCCACGCCGGTGACAGCCTCGCCGACCTCGAGCGGTTCACCGCCCAGGTCCGTCGCGGAGAACTCCCCGACAACCCCTACCTGGTCGTCGGTCAGCAGAGCCTCGCCGACCCGACGCGCGCCCCGGCCGGCAAGCACACGCTGTGGGCATACTCGCGCGTGCCGAGCCGGCCCGCCGGCGGCTGGCAGGCCCACGCCGAGGCCTTCGCCGACCGCGTCGACGCCCGCATCGAGGGTCTCGCGCCCGGCTTCCGCAGCACCGTGCTCGCGCGCCGGATCGTCGCGCCACCTGACCTCGAGGCCATGGACGCCAACCTCGTCAGCGGCGACCTCGGCGGCGGCTCGAACGCCTGGCACCGCCAGCTCATCTTCCGGCCGATCTTCCCGTACTTCCGCCACCGCATGCCCGTCGAGGGTCTCTACCTGTGCTCGAGCTACGCCCATCCGGGCGCAGGTGTGCACGGCATGTGCGGCTACAACGCGGCCCACATCGCGCTGCGCGACCTCGGCTGAGCTCCGCCTTCATCGGCCTCGATCGCGACGCCGACGCTCGCGGCGAGGCTCGATGCGGAAGACCTCGCCGTCCTCGACCGTGGTCCGCGAGCAGGGCCGGGTTCGATGCCGGCGGCGGCCTGATGGACACGACGGATCGCACCACGTCACCGGCGTCCTCGCGCGAACTCGATCCCCTTTGCGACCGGGGCCTTCGCCGGCGCTGCGATCGTGCGTGACGGATTGCCGTCGGCGTACGCGCTGCTCTTGCGACCTCGTCCGCTCGACGGCGCGCAGGTCACGTCGTGCGAGACATTCGTGCTCGGCGACGCGTCGATCGCCGTCGCAGCTCCAGCAACCCCGGATAAAAGCCGCCTCGCCGCGTCACCCGAACACATCTGCACGCTTCGCCCTGAGAGCGCCCCGGTGATGACCGCGTGAGGCTGTGCGCGCGCCGACGCGCGAGCGAGTGCGTCGCCACGCGGCGGCGCACTCGCTACCATCGACCGGCATGAAAACCTGGTTAGGTCCTCTCTCTGCGCTGCTCGGCGCCGCGATCGTCCTCGCCGCCCCGGGCTGCGGCAACACCAACAATAACGTCACCGCCTCCGAGAGCGGCTCCGACTCCGACGCCACCGCCGGCCCGACCTCCACCGCCACCGACGGCACGGTCACCGCGAGCGGCAGCGACAGCGACAGCGGCGAGACCGAGGGCACCGGCTCGGCCAGCATGACCTCGCTGCCGACCACCGGCGACCCGACCGCGGGCACCGACACCTCGCAGACGACGTCGACCACCGACCCCGACACGACCTCGACCACGAGCCCCGTCAGCACCACCGGCCCCGACACCGCCACCGATCCGGGCACCTCGAGCACGACGGACAGCGGCACGACCGAGCCCGACTGTGTCCCCGCGGGCGACGAGGTGTGCAACGACCTCGACGACGACTGCAACGGCATCGTCGACGACGTCGACGTCGGCGGCGACGGCATCTGCGACTGCCTCAACATCGCCATCTTCGGCAACGAGGGCGCCAACCCCTCCGCCGAGTTCCAGGCCTGGCTCGAAGCCCAGGGCACCCAGGTCGACCGGATCTCCCTCGACATCACCCCGATCGATGCGGTCACCCTCGACAAGTACGACATCGTCATCCTCGACTGGCTGGTCCGCACCTACAGCGCCGACGAGGCCGCCCTCATCAAGACCTGGGTCGACGGCGGCGGCGGGCTGATGTCGATGACCGGTCACACCAACAACCAGACCGTGGTCGAGCGCCCGAACTCGATCATCGCTCCGATGGGCCTGGCCTACAACGCGAGCCAGGGCTTCTTCAGCGGCCCGGTGACGCAATGGGCGCAGCACCCGATCACCCAGGGCATCACCTCGGTGTCGTTCTACGGCGGCCTCTACATCGACATCACCGACGACGGCGTCGCCACCAATGAGGTCATCGGCACCCTGCCGCAGGGTCCCGTCGCGGTGGCGCAGGTCCGCAACGACGGCAAGCTGTTCATCTTCGGCGACGAGTGGATCGAGTTCGACTCGGAGTGGCAGCAGATCCCGCAGATCAAGCAGTTCTGGGTCAACATCCTCGCGTGGCTGTCGCCGCAGAATTTCTGCACGATCCCGCAGTGAGCGGACGGGTGAGCTCGTCACCGGCGAGCCCGGCCGAGCCGCTCCCGCCCTGGCCGGCGGCCCGATCGTGACGGCCTGTCCTCGCGCCCGCCCGACGCCCGTCACTCGCGGGCGTGGCAAGCCCGAGACGCCAGGACCGCCGCTGCTCGCACGGACGACCTGTCTCTTGTGCCATGTCTCTTCGCGCCGCTCGGCGTCACGCGAGCGTGGCGAATACGTCGTTCCAGTTTTTACCCCGCGTCAATTACCCGTTTCACGACGCATGCCTCTTCGCGCCGCTCGACGCGCGCCGCGCGCGATCGACCCTGTCTCTTGTGACATGTCCCTTCGCGCCGCTCAGCGCAGGTCGAAGGTCCGCAGCACCGCCCGCCCGGCGAGCGCTCGCAGCCCGGGCGCGAGGCACCACGGGTACAGCCACCAGAAGCCGGGGAGGATCGGCAGCAGCGCGCGCCCGGCCTCGGCCCCGACCTGGCGCGTCTTCTCGCCCGGGGCGGTGACCACCAGCGCCCCGGCGGGTACCGACGAGTCCGTCTCGAAGTGCAGGCGCGCGCCGAGGTCCCACATGCGCAGCAGCGCGACGCGGCGGATCGACGCCTCGTCGGCCGCGTGGTGGACGACGTACGGCTCGCGGGGCCCGCGGTGGCGCAGGCGGTCGAGCGGGCGCAGCAGCGAGGCCTTCCAGCCCGGCTTGTGCTTCGGCCGGGCGCCCTCGCCCTCGGCCAGCGGCCGCGACATCAGCGTCCGCCACGCCGCGTCGACCTCGGCCCCCGACAGCCAGGGGATGTAGACCGCCAGCATCACCTGCACGAAGGTCCCGACGTTCATCGCCACGTCGATCACCAGGTGCATGATCACCCCGACGCCCAGCCACAGCCGCTTGCCGCACAGCCACCGCAGCACCCACGCGTGCTGGCGCGGCCGGCGGGCGCGCAGCCACAGGTAGCTGCCGACCAGCAGCGCCGGGAACGCGAGCACCCCGGCGGCCACGAGCGCCTGCGCCTGCTCGCGCGTGAGCGGCACCGGGCCCTCGCCCGGGCTGTAGTAGTACCAGGCCGTCAGCCCGCCGACGTACGCGAGCGCGCCGATGACCGCGGCGACCAGCGCGTACGACAGCGCGCGCCGCCACGCCTGCACCTTGGGCCATGTCCCCGCGGACGCCTCGCGCTCGAACCGTCGCAGCGCCAGGCCGACCAACGCCAGCGGGAACAGGGTCTCCCACGCCTTGGTGACCCAGGTCGAGAGCGGCAAAAAGCCGATCATGTGCAGGAAGGTGGCGACCTGGATCTGCACCGGGTGGCGGTAGAAGTGGTCGAGGCTGAGCGCGTAATAAAGCGCAGTGCCGTCGAACCAGGTGAGGCCGCTCTTGAGCGAGCCGGTGGCGCAGTAGATGATGGCGAGCTGCAGCATCATCAGCCGCAGCGGCCACGCGGGGATCTTCCGCAGCGCGGGGACGACGACGCTGCCGGCCAAGAGCTCGCGCTTGCGTCGCCACCAGGCGTCGAGCGAGTAGGCCTCGCCCCAGCGGGTGAGCAGGCCGAGGAACAGGAACACCCGCAGGACCGTGTCGCCGCCGCTGTAGAAGATCGGGCTGTAGCTGTAGAAGGTGTTGACGAGGAACCAGCTCAGCAGCGTGCTGAGGCGCGTCTTGACGCCGAGGATCATCGCCGTGACGCTGGCGCAGGTCAGCGCGAACACGGCCCACACGAAGGCCGGGTCGGCGCGCAGGTGGAACAGCGAGAACTTGGCCCACAGCGCCGGGATGAGGCTCCACCAGTGCTCGAAGCCGTGCTCGGGGTCCCACAGCCGCCGCAGCTCGCCGCCGTAGTTCTTGCGCGCCATCGCCGGCAGCCACAAGCCCTCGTCGGTGAACAAAAAGCGCAGCAGCGGGATCAGGTCGAGCAGCGTCCACAGCACGACGACGCCGAAGACGATCCGGAACAGCCCGGCCGGCCGCGGGTCGACCCGCTCGAGCCACAGCCGCCGCCACAGCTCGGGGCGGATCAGGAAGAACGCCAGCGCGCAGCCGAGGCCGAGCCACAGCGCACCTGTCGCAAGGGACATGTGCGCCGACAGGTCGACCGCGGGCGCCTTGGCCGGGGCGAGCAGCGCGGCCAGCATCAGTCACCCCCTCCGTCGGCCCCGCCGCCCTCGTTGCCGCCCTCGTTGCCGCCGCCCTCGGCCGGCAGCGCCGGCTCGTCCGCGTCGCCCTCGGGGGCCGGCGGCTCGTCGCTCTGCGCGCCCTCGGGCGCCTTGCCCTTGCCCTCGGCCCCGCCACGCGTGGTGTCGACGGCGCGCCGGCGCTGGAGGATCCGCGCCTTCGCCTCGGCCCGGTCGTGCCAGGTGTTCTGCTCGATGTCGACGAACGCGCCCTCCGGCAGCGGCGCGAAGCCGTAGCGCGCGCGGATGTCGTTCGGCAGCTGCGCGTGCGGGGTGGTGGCGCAGTCGAAGCCCTTGAGGTCCTCCTTGTGCAGCTTGAGCTCGAACGGGTCGAAGCCCATCGTGGCGATCGCCTTCGCCGGCGGCGGCACCTTCGTCCACATCTTGGTGAAGTTGACCCGCACCGGCGCCTCGCCGCCGTGGGTGCGCGCCCACTCGCGGCAGACCCACGCCGCGTACGGCGACTGGTAGCGCTCCTGCTCGATGAGCCGCCGGTTGATCTTGCCCATGCGGTCGTAGAAGAAGTACGGGTAGTCGCGCCGGCCGTAGATGTCGTGCAGCAGGTCGAGCTCCTCGCCGGCCTGCGTCACCACCCGCACCTGCAAGAACTGGTTGGTCCGGTGCGGGTTGGGGGCGAACATCGCCCAGCTCTGCACGCTCGAGGTGGCCCGCATGTACGCCCCCGAGCGCAGGATGCCCGCCAGCTTGCGGTTGAACCGCTCCGCCAGCCCGGCCGCAGGCGTCGTGTGCTGCAGCAGCGCGACCGTGTGATAGGCGATGAACAGGCTGACCAGCAGCGCCGCCCACCCGCGGTAGGCCCACGGCTGGTCGGACGGGTCCTCGGCCGCGGGCGCGCGCAGCAGCGCGTCGGCCAGCCGCGACGACGGCTGCTCCGCTGCCTGACTCATGGCACATGCTCCATCCGACCTGCTCGATGGGACAGACGCATCCACGCCCCGACCGTGCGCGCCTCCCTGCTCGCCGGCCTCGCACGCCCGACGCGGCCCGCCCCTGCCTCGCGTCCCGAGGGCGGCGCGCCCTCGAACCCATGGCCTTTACGACATGTCCCAAGCGCCATCATAGTATACCGATAAGCCAGACGTTCTCGACGACCCACGACTGGCGGCCCGACGCCGCGCGCAGCGGGGCGGTCCGCGTTGAAGAAGATTCTACTCGCCATCGCCGCCTCCCTCGTCCTCGGCGCCGCGGGCCGGCTCGGGCGGCGGTTCGCTCGCCGCGGGCGGGCTGGTGCCGGGCGCGTTGACGCTGGCGGCGCGGGGCTGCGGGCTCCCGCCCCAGTCGCGGCGCGAGGCCCAGCTGCGCCGGCGCTGCTCGGCCTGGCGGGCCTGCTTCTCCCGGGCGGCCTCGAGCTCGCGCAGGTCGGCCGCGTCGAGCTCGACGCCGTAGCGCTGCTTCATGAACGCAGGCAGCTGGCCGTTCTTGAGGCAGCTGTGGGTCTCGAGCAGCTCGAAGGTGGGCTTGAGGTCCTTGGGCCGGTACCAGCCCTTGGTGGCGACCTGCTCGGGGGTGGGGATCCGCGTGGTGATCCGCCAGGTCTCGACCTTGGCCGCGGGGGTGCCGTACTCGATGAACCAGTTGCGGCAGACGAAGAACGACCACGGCCGCAGGTACGACTTGCCCTTGCCGATCATGCGCCGATGCATCTTGCGCATGCGGTCGTTCCAGATCCACGGGAACGGCCGGTAGCTGTAGCTGTTGTAGCCGATGTCCCAGCGCGTCCCGTCCGGCAGCACCACCACCGTCTTCATGAAGGTGTTGGCCCGCGGCGGGTTGGGCGCGAACATGTTCCAGCTCTGCGAGGTGCCGGTGACGCTGAGGTAGCTGCCGAACACGCCGCGGGCCGCCGACCGCCACTGGCTGAAGATGTTGCTGCCGGGGAACAGGCTCAGCCCGACGGCGCAGAAGTGCCAGGTCATGAAGCCGAGCGCGATCGCCCGGTACAGCGCCCCGCCGGCCAGCCCCGGCGCGCCCCCGGGCGCGGCGCTGTGTGGCCCTTCGGACATGCCCTTGAAGACATGCCGCAGGCGCCGGCCGAACAGGCGGAACACCAGGGCGACGGCGGCGACCAGGCCGAGCCAGCCATAGACGAGGTACCCGACCTCGCGGTCGCCGCCGATCCGCTTGTAGACGATCGCCAGCAAGAGCAGGCCGAGGACGACGACGATGGCGTCTGGGATCTTCGCGCCGCGCGCGGGCAGGTCCTCGGGCCGCTGGGCCGGGCCGAACCATCGCTCGCTGCCGGCAGGCAAGATCCGCCGCAGCCCGGTGCGCCGGGCCTGCCGCCACAGCCAGTGCAGCGCCGCGGCGATCTCCTCGCCGCGCAGCCACGCGACGTAGACCATCAGCATGATGAACGGGAACATGCCGATGTTCATGAACAGGATCAGAAACCCGTGGAAGACGACGCCGAGGCCGAGCCACAGCCGGCGCCCGAGCAGCCACCGCTGCACGAACGCCTGATCGATCGTCCACCCGCGCACGCGCAGCGGCCAGCGCCCGAGCAAGAACCACCCGGCGACGAGCAGCGGCACCACCACGCCCATGGCGATGTGCACGCGCAGGATGCCGGCGCTGACGATCGCGGCGGCCTGCTCGGGCTGGTTCTTCGGCAGCTCGCCCACGTACGGGTAGGCGAGCACGCTGATGCGGTAGAGCGCGAAATAGCCGAGGAGCAGCGCCACGCGGCCGAGCCAGCGGCGCCACGGCCGGTCGTGGGCGACAAACCACGGCTGGTCGCGGTGGCGCAGCTGGAACCCGAGGATCGCGCCGAGCATGGCGATCGCGAAGTGCTCCTCCCACCAGCGCGTCACCCACGTCATCAGCCGGAACAGGTTGGTGCCGAAGATCGCCGAGACCTGCTGCGTCCACTCCTCGAAGCGGTAGAAGTGGTCCATGTTGAGCGCGTAGTAGAGCGCGTCGCCCTGGACCCACACGTTGCCGGTCTTGACGATGCCGGTGGCGGTGTAGATCGCCACCAGCTGGGCCATGATGAGGTAGCGCGGCCAGCTCGGGACCAGGCGATAGACCGGCTGCTTGCCCGGCTGCGCCGGCTCGCCGACCTCCTGCAGCTTGCCGGCCCGGCGCAGCAGCTTGCAGCGGACCCAGTTGTCGACGCTCCACGCGTCGCCGGTGCGGGCGAAGATCAGCACCCACCACAGCGTGCGGTACACCGTGTCGGTGCCCTCGAGGTAGAGCCCGTTATGGTTGTAGATGCTGCACACCAGCAGCCAGGACAGCACGCCGGTGAGCCGCGAGAGCACCCCGAAGGCGTACAGCAGCAGCACGCCGAAGGTCGCGTACATCACCCACTCGACGCCGTCGGGCGACGACCAGAAGTAGAACAGCGAGTGCTTGCCCCACAGGTACTTGAGGACAGCCCAGCTGTCGAGGAAGCCGTCCTCCGGGGTCCAGCCCATCAGCGCCGAGCTGCCGAACCGCGAGCGCGCCTCGTCGAGGTCGTAGAGGCCCTCGTCGCTCCACAACATGCGCCAGTACGGCTTCAGGTTCCAGAAGCACTGGATCGTCATCAGCGCGGTGCCGATCCGCAAGGTCGCGAACATGCGCGGGTCCTCGAGCGCGAGCAGGCTGCGCCGCACCGACTCCATCCGCGTCGCCGCCCACGCCAGCGTCGCCACCACCACCGCCAGACACAGCCAGCCGACGTGGCTGCCGAGCTCGGGGGGGACGCGGCTGAAGTCGAGCGCCTCGGGTGCCAACATCGGGTGAGGCCGCCGACACTAGCACGTGGAGGACCCTCCTCAGCGCCCGTCAGGCGCGCGCAAAATTTGCGCGATGGTCGACATAGAGGCGGCTGGCGCCGCCTGGGCCGGCGAATCTGCCGGAGGGTCGAGGTCGGGCGCGCGCGTCGTGAGCTGTCCCGAGAGACATCCGGTCGGGCGGATCTGCGGCGCCGAGGCTTTCGCGGGCGGGCGGGTTCGCGGTACAGGAGAGCCGTGCCTTGGAGCAGGCGGCGGGTGCTGGGGCTCGTGGCGGTCGCGGCCGGGTGTCGCCCGCCGGAGATGCCGCCGTCGGCGCCGAGCAGCCTGCTCGGCGAGGCGGCGCCGCAGTTCTCGCGGCGGGGGCTCGACGGGCGGGTGGTCGACCTCGCGGCGCTGCGCGACCGGGTGGTCGTGGTCGAGTTCTTCGCCCGCTACTGCGAGCCGTGCTGGCGGCACCTGCCGAAGGTCCAGCGCTGGGCCGCGCGCCAGCGCGACGTCGCGGTGATCGGCATCGGCGCCGACGAGTTCGCGGGCGACACCCAGGCGATGGTGCGCGCGCTCGGGGTCGCGTTCCCGGTCGTCCACGACAGCGGCCTCGTGCTCACCGCCCGGTTTCGGGTCGACAAGATCCCCTCCACCCTCGTCCTCGACCGCGGCGGGCGGGTCCGCTGGCGCTCGTTCCCCGGCGACGGCGTCGGGGCGATGGACCGCGCCGTCGCGGCGGTCCGCCGCGCGCCCGATTGAGGTACGCTGGTCGCGTGTCCGCCCCCCGTCCGGCCGCGCTCGCGTTCGGGTTCGCCGTGGTCCTGTCCTCCGGGACAGGTTGCCGCAACGCCAACCTCGCCAGCACCATGGCCCAGACGCCGAGCTACGAGCCGGAGGGCCAGACCCGCTGCGGCGTCGCGCGCAGCCACGCGCGGCCGCTGATCATCGAGTGGCCGGCGCACGACCGCAGCGAGCTCGAGACGCTGGTGGCCGAGGGCGAGCGGAGGGTCGCGGTCCGCTACGAGGGCTGCGAGATGGAGCTGCTGCGCGGCTGCACGGCCCCCGGCAGCTACCGCTACCAGGGCGTGCAGCCGAAGCGCGAGGACTACGTGTTCAAGCGGGCCGACGACCTGTACGCCAAGATCCCGCTCGGCGCGGCCAACCTCGAGGCGGAGCTCGAGCGCCACGGCGCGCTGACGCTCGGCATGACGGTGGTCGGTCGCTGGCAGGGCGGCCACGGGCGGCCGGCGCGGATCGACCTGCGCGGCGATTGCGAGCGGGCGACGCACGTGATCTCGGGGCTGTCGGTCGGGGCGTTTCGCCTGTCCTCCGAGGCAGGTGCGGAGATCCGCGGCGAGGCCGGGTGGATGAACGCGGGCGGCGGAGCCGGCTCGTCGGCGGCGCGCGGGCTGGTGCGCAGCGACGGCGACCTCGAGGCCTGCGGCGACGCCCGCGACGACGGCCCGCCCGACCGCTGCCACGCGCTCTTGCGGGTCGAGGTCGAGGCGATCCGCGAGCCGGCGGAGGTCGCGGCGGCGCGGGCCCGGCAGGTGTGCCCGCGCGACGCGGCGCTGGTCGAGGGCGGCCGCTTCCGCGCCAGCGTCGGCGGCCAGGTCGAGGTGGCCGACTTCTGCCTCGACCGCGAGGAGGTGCGGGTCGCCGACTACGCCGCCTGCGCCGCCAAGGGCCCCTGCTCCGAGGCCGCCACCAGCGCCCGCTACAAGAGCTCGCCCGAGGAGCTCGCGTGGGCCAGCGGGCAATGCAACGGCGCCCGCCGCAGCAAGCGCCGCCACCCCGTCAACTGCATCAGCTGGAACCAGGCCGCCGCCTACTGCCAGTGGGTCGGGGGCCGCCTGCCGACCGAGGTCGAGTGGGAGTGGGCCGCCCGCGGCGGCGACCAGGAACGCACCTACGCCTGGGGCGAGCAGGAGCCGGGGCCGCGGCTGGTCAACGCCTGCGGGGAGGAGTGCGCGCGCGCGCGCGCGCGGCTGCAGCCCGAGCTCAAGCATGGCCTGAAGGACATGCCCCCCGAGACATGGCTCAAGTTACACAGCAAGAGCGACGGCGAGGTCGGCACGGCGCGGGTCGGCAGCTATGCGGCCGGGCGCGGCCGGGGGCAGGTGGCCGACCTGGCCGGCAACGTGTGGGAGTGGACCGCGAGCGCGGAGGTCTCCTATCAGACCGGCGAGGAGCAGCAGATCGGCTACGGCGGGCCCGACACCGGCCGCCGCGCCACCCGCGGCGGCGGCTTCCTGTCGACCGACGACGCCGACGTGCGCACCACGGCCCGCCGCCTGCGTGACCTGAAGGACAGGCGTCCGGACCTCGGCTTCCGCTGCGCGTACGATCCGTGAGCGCGACGAGGCCTTCCTGGCCCGAAGGACAGAGACAGGCTCGCTCACCAGGGGCAAAGCCGGCGGCAGGCATCGTCGAGGCAGGCGGTCAGCGGCTTCCACAGGGTCATCGACGGGCCGTCGGGGGGGCCGTACAAGTTCATGGTGACCGCGCACGGCCCGTCGCATTCCTGGCCATAGCAGCCGTTGGTCTCGGCGCACTGCTGGATCGCCGTGCAGCCCGCGTCGGCGTGGCAGGCGTCCCACTGCATCAGGCAGTCGGTGCAGATGCACGCGTTGCACTCGTCGCCGGGGTCGACCTCGGCGAGGCAGGCCTCGACCGGGTCGGGCATCGTCGTGCTGCTCGGGTCGCCGGTGGTGGTCGCGACGCCGGTGGTGGTCGTCGTGCTCGTGCTCGTGCTCGTGCTGCTCGCGCCGTCGCCGGTGGACGTGCTCGTGCTCGTGCTCGTGCTCGTGCTCGTGCTGCCGCTGCCGGCGTCGCTGCCGCCGCTCGCGCTGCTCGAAGTCGAGCCGTCCGTGGTGTCGGGCGAGAGGCTGGTGACGTGGGTGGTGACGCCGGTGACGGTCGTCGTCGGGCCGTCGCCGCCCTCGCGGCAGCCCGCCAGAGCGAGCACCAGGGCCAAAATCAGGGGGAAGATCAGGGCGGCGGGGGGGAGCCGGTCCATGCGGCCCGACGATACCCGCTCGCTTGCGCGCCGGTCAAAATCGCGCAATAGGCGCGAAAGTGACCTCGCGTGGGGGCGCGAAAACGCCGGCGCAGAGGCTGCGCCGGCGTGGAGCACCGGGAGGGTTCAGGCCCGGTGTGAGGCGTGCGAGCCGGGGCTCAGCACTGGCCCTGGCACTGCTGGTCGACGCAGGTGCCGATCGCCTGGGCCTTCATGCCGGACGGGCCGAACGGGCCGCCGTTCATCTGGATGACGTCGCCGCACGGCCCGAGGCAGTCGATGCCGCCGCAGCCGGCCTCCTGGGCGCAGTCGCGGATCGCCTGGCAGCCGGGGTCCTCCGCGCAGGTCTGCAGCTCCTCGAGGCACTCGGTGCAGGCGCACTCGCCACACGGGTCGCCCGGGTTCACGTTGTCGAGGCACTGCATCAGCTCGTCGTCCGTGGTGTTGCCCTCGGTCGTCGTGGTGGTGGTGTCCTCGGTGGTCGTGCCGGGGTCGGTCGTCGTCGTCGTCGTCGTCGTGCCGGGCTCGGTCGTCGTCGTGCCGGGCTCGGTCGTCGTCGTCTCGACCGGGCCGGACGTCGAGGTCAGCGGGCCAGTGGTCGTCGTCGGGTCGTCGCTGGTGATCGAGGTGCCGGTGCCTTCGGTGCCGGGCGTGTCGGTGGTGCCCGGGTCGGTCGTGCCGTTCGTCGTGTCCGTGGTGCCCTGGGTCTCCTGGACGTTGGTGTCGCTGGTCTTGCCGTCGTCGCCGCAGGCGCCGAGAGCGAGCAGGCCGAACGCCGTCATCGAGCTGAAGAAGAAGTTGCGAATCATTAGGTCAGTGCCTCCTGATGGGGCGCCCCGCGCCCTTTCCGCCGCACCCTAACACGCCCCCTGTGCAGGTGAGCCAGAAAGGAGCGAAAAAGCTCGTGCACACGCGTCGTGTGACGCGCTCCACAACGACGTAGCAGCCTCGTGCACTAACCGCCTCCTGCGCTCGCGGACGCGCTCGCGGACGCGGTCGTGGCCGGCCCTGCGGCCACCTTCTGCAGCAGGTCGAAGCGGGCCTGATACAGCTCGGCGATCCGCCCGAGCCCCTCGATGTGGTGGCCCTGGCCGGGGAATTCGACCAGCGTCACCGGCTTGCCGAGCGCGCGGGCCTTCTCGTAGAAGGCCCGCGACTCGCCGACCGGCACGCGCCAGTCGTTGCTGCCGTGGGTGAGCAGCAGCGGCGCCGCCAGCAGGTCGACGTGCGACAGCGGGCTGCGATCCTTCATGCGCGCCAGGTCCTCGGGGCGGTTCGGGTCGCCGCTCTCGAGCACCACCCAGTCGGGGATGTTGCACTGGTCGTGGAAGCTCTTGATGTCGGAGAAGCCGGCGTGCGCCAGGCCGAAGCCGAACTCGTAGCGGTCGTGATGTCCCTTGGTACCTGGCGGAAAGGTCAGGGCCCGCATGGTCGCGTAGCCGCCGTGGCTGCCGCCGAACACCCCGATCTGCGCGGGCTTCAGGCCGAGGGTGCGCTCGGCCCAGCGGGCGACGTGGAACAGGTCGACGATCTCGTCGCCGCCGAGGTCGCGGTCGTTGAGCGCGGCGAACGCCTTGCCGAAGCCGTCGCCGCCGCGCACCGTCGGCGACACGACGGTGAGGCCGGCCGCGCACATGACGTGGGCGAAGGTGCTGTAGCGGTTCTCGCCGCCGTAGAACGCCTCGACGAGGGCGAGCCGGCGCGACGGGTCGGCGTGCGGCTGCAGCGGGGTGAGCACGAAGGCGTGCAGCTCGCGCGGCTTGCCGGTGGCCTTGTCGCGGTCGAAGGTGGGGATCTTGACCCGCTCGGCCTTGCACTGGACGACGGCGGCGCGCACCGCCTCGCTGAGGCCGACGCTCCAGCCGCGGCCGAACGCCGGGCCCTGGGCGTCGGCGAGGACGCCCTGGACGTTGAGCTCGAAGTGCTGGTCGGGCGCCTCGTGGGTCCAGATCACCCGCCCGCCGCGACCCTCGAGCACGTCGGCCGCGCCGGGCAGCTCGCGCGCGGCCAGGACCTTGCCGCCGCGCGGGTCGATCACCGCCAGCGACGAGCCGAGCGGGCTGCGATGCACGCCGACCACGCCGATGTCGGTGATCGACGCCGAGGTCAGGTCCTCGGTGAAGCGCGTCAGCTGCTTCACCGCGCCTGTCTTTCGGGACATGCTGAAGAGGTTGCGGTAGCCGTCGTCGTTGGCGATGAAGAGCGCGCTGTCGGCGTCGAGCCAGCCCTCGAGCAGCTCGGCGTCGGTGCGCGTGACCTTGGGGTCGGTGACGACGCGGACCGCCGGGCGCGCGGCGGTCAAGTCGACCGCGACGAGCTGGGTCCGGTTGCGGTCGCCGTCGACCTGGGCGGCGAAGAACACCTCGCGGCCGTCGGGCGAGAACCGCGGCACCGACCATGTGAACGACAGTGCAGGCGTATCGCAGACGACCTCACGCGCGGCCCTGCTGGCGACGTCCAGGACACGCAGGCAGGTGCGGTACGGCGGCGCCGCACCGGCGCGCGGGAGGTAGGCGATCTGCGATTCGGCGTCGTCGAGGCCGAATCCGTAGACGTAATCGTGGTCGGTGACCTGCTCCAAAGCGCCTGTCTTCAGATTCAGGGTCCACAGATTCATGTGCTCGTCGTTGCGAGCATCGGCGTGCAGCCATAGCGTGTCGGTGCCGGCGTGGTGGTGCAGGCGCCACAGGCTGCGCTGCGACCAGTCGACGTCCGACACGGTGACGGCCCCCGCCAGGCTCTTCGCCTGCTCGCCGGCGAGGTCGAGCATCTGCAGCTCGTAGCGCTCGCCGGTCTTCAGCACGAACAGCTTGTCGGTGCGCAGGCTCGGCATCCATTGCACATACGGGAAGCCGGTGAGGAACGGGGCAAGGTCGACGGCGCGGTCGAAATAGCGGACCACGCCGGCCTCGGCCTCGGCCTTCGCCTCGCCCGCGGGCGGCTCGGCGGTCGGATAGGGCTTCGCCGCCTTCGGGGGGGCGCAGGCGGCGAGCAGGGTGAGCGACGCGACGAGGGGGCTCCGCATGGCCCTACCCTGCTAGCAGCCCGCTGGCGCCCAGGGCAAGGGGGGGCGGCGCGGGTCAGAGCGCGTTGGCCTGGGTCATCAGCAGGCCGCCGAACTCGCTCGGGTCGTTGTTGGTGCAGTACGGCAGCACGCCCCTGCCGGCGGCCACGCACTCGTCGACCACCGTCGCGCGGCTCCACGCCTGCCGACGCGGCGTGTTGAGGCAGACCGCGCCGTCGGGGCCCCACTTGGCCTCGACCGGCCAGGCGGTGCCCGGCTCCTGGAGGCCCCACTTGTCGCTGACGTCGATCGGGTTGCCGTTGACGGTGTGGGTCACGCCGGTGCCGCAGTAGTCGGCCCGGATCATCCGCACCGCGGCCTGGTGGGCGTCCTTCAGCGAGGTCGCGCCGGCGGTCCGCCACGGCGCGTAGCCCCACTCGACCGCCTTGGCCAGGGCGGCGCCGCGGCAGGCCCAGGTGAACGCGTCCGGGTATTCGAGCCGGCTGCCGGTGGTCTCGTCCCACGCGAAATTGAGGGCGATCGCCTCGGTCGGGTTGCTGGCGCCGTCGCGGCACAGATAATCCCAGGTGGCGGCGTCGACCTGGTAGCGCACGTCGTTGAAGTAGATGTCGGAATCGGTGCTGCTCTGCACGACGCCGGCGATCCGGAGCTTCTTGTGCGCGTAGTTGCCGGGCGTGATCTCGTAGTCGAAGTCGTACTCGGCGTCGACGAGGTCGGCGCCCGAGCGCTGGATCGAGTCGAGCAGCGCGCTGATGAGGCTGCCCGAGGTGATGGCGAAGTTGTTGAGCTGCGATGTGTTCATCCGCATGCCGTTCATCCGCATGCCGTTCATCCGCATGCCGTTCATCCGCATGCCGTTCATCCGCATGCCGTTCATCAGCGGGCCGTTCAGCTCGACGCCGTTGTCGGCCAGGTTGCGAAACGTGACCTCGCCGTCGATCGGCGTGCCGGCGTGGGCCCGCTCGACCTGCTCGTCGCATCCGACCAGGCCGATGGACAGCGCAGCGACTACAAAAACGCCCTTATCAACGGAAAACATGTCGTCCCCTCCCAAGCCGCCCGTCATGCCGGCGGCACCTTCCCTTCATAACGCGGGTGGCCCGATTTGACGAGCGACGCGCCGCTGCGAAATCTTCGCAGCGCGAGCGGGCGCCCGCCCCGCGGCATCCGCGACGATCGTCGACTGTCGCCTTTGCGCCCGCGAATCATCGCGCTGGCCGGATGACCTCTTCACGATCCGCCGGTCGGCCGTGACGTCGCGACCGAGGCGCAAACACGCAACCCCAGCGTCGAATCGCGGGTGTCCGGCGACCATGGATAGCGGTTGACGGAGCGACAAGTCACCTCGTCGTAATAATAAGCGCCGCCGCGGATGATGCCCTCGTTCGCGGCCAGGGACGAAGTGGTCCACTCCCAGACGTTGCCGACCAGATCGTCGACGCCGAACGGGCTGCGCGACGCGGGATGGGCGCCCCCGACGTCGGGCCCGCCGTGCTCCGCGACGCGGGCGTAGGTCTCGTCGTAGTTGGCGTCGGTGCGCGTGATCGTGTCGGCGTGGGGGAAGTTGCGAGCATCGGCGCCCCGGGCCGCGCGCTCCCACTCCCACTCGGAGCAAAGCCGGGCGCCCGGCACCCGCCCGGTGCGATCGAGCCAGGCGAGGTAGGCATTCGCGTCGTCCCACGAGATCGCCGAGACCGGCATGTCGAGCCAGTCCTGTTCGGCCAGCACCTCGCGCCCGACGTACTTGAGGGGCTCGCCCGCGCGGGCGCTGTAGGTGGCCTCGCCGGCCTTCATCACCAGCCGCCATCCTCCTTCGTGCGGCTCGAGCCGCACGCCGGCGTGGAACTTGTCGGCCTCGACGCCGGGGGTCCGCAGCGCCCGCTCGGTCGCGGGCAAATCGTCGAGGAACGCGATCCACTCGCGATAGGTGGTCTCGCGCCGGGCGATCACGTAGCTGCCGGTGACGACCTCGTGCTGCGGCGCGGCGAAGAAGAATTTGCGGCGGATCGTGTCCTCGTCGGCGCTGCCGAACAGCGCCGAGCCGGCGGCCACGAACGCGAAGCCGACCGGGATCGCCGCGGCCGGCGGGACCTCGAGGGCGAGCTTGCGCTGCTCGCCGCGCTTCAACAGCACGGGGTAGAAGATCGGCTCGCGCCCGTCGATGGTGATCTCGAGCAAGTACGAGCCCGGCGCCAGCTCGAGCGGCGCCACCGGGGCCGGGCCCAGCTCGCGCGGCTCGACCAACACGTAGCGGTGGGCGTCGTCGCGCTCGTAGCGGGCCAGCTTCACGCTGGCAGCGTCGGGCGCGACCGCGACCGAGAGCGCGGCGGGGGCGGTCCAGCGGGCCTGCCGCGTGCCGTCGTCGTAGAGCTTGACGCGGGCGATCAGCTCCTCGGCCAGCTCGGGCTTGTAGCGCTCCTCGGCCAGCACCGCCCGCTCGTACAGCGCGTCGGCGATCAGCTGCTTCGCCTCCGCGTGCGCGGGGTCGAAGCCGAGGGCCACCTCGGAGGCCGAGATCGTCTCCTTGTACTTGCGGTCGGCCTCGTCGAAGCCCTGCAGCGTGCGCGCCCACCCCTCCTCGCCGCCGGGGACGTCGCGCGCGTCGAACTTGCGCAGCGCCTCGACGCGGCTGGTCTCCGCGGCCTGGTCGTGCGCGTGGGCGGCGGCGAACGCCTTGCGGGCGCGCGCGAGCTGGTCGTCGACCCTGCCGGCCAGCGCCCGCGCCTCCTGGATCTTCACGCCCGCGAACGCGAGCCCGGCGACGAGCGGCAGGGTCGCGACCGCGGCGCGCCGCAGCCAGCGACGGCGGCGCAGCTCGGCCGCGCTGGCGGCGATGAACTCGCGCTCGCGCGCCCGCAGGCTCGCGGCCTCGAGCTTGTCGGCCTCGGCGAGCTGCTCGCCGGTCCACAGGCCGACGCGACCCTGGCCGAGGCGCTGCCACTCCACCGCCGCCTGCTCGAGGCGATGACGGATCTCCCGCGACTCGCGCTCCTCGTTGATCCAGCGCTGCAGGGTGCTCCAGTTGCGGATCAGCGCCTCGTGGGCGATCTCGTGGACCGTGCCGTCCTGGGCCTCGCGGGCGACCACGAGGCGGCCGCGCACCAGGGCCTCGAGCGCGGCCTCGCTGGCCGGGTCGGCGCTGACGAGATCTTCGACGGGCAGGCTGGCGCGCGTGTCCTCGATGGTGACGAGGCGCATCAACAGGCGGCGCACGGCGATCCGCTGCGACGGCGGCAGGCCGGCGACGACGTTGTCGGCGTGGCGGGCGAGGGCTCCGGTGACGCGGCCGATCCGCTCGAGGTCGGCGGCGGTGATGATCTTGCTGCCGGCCTCGCGGGCCTCCCACAGCTCGGCCAGGGCGAACTGCAGCAGCGGCAGGCTGCCCTCGACGCCGGCCTGGATCAGCTCCTCGACGAGGCCCTCCGACTCGAAGTGGACGCCCTGCAGCGCGACCGGGCCGACGATCGCCTCGCGCATGCCCTCGCGCGTGAGCGGCGTGAGCAGGTAGACCGCGGGGTTGATGAACGGGCCGAGCTGCGGCAGCGCGGCCGCGCGGGTGAGGAAGTCGCCGCGCACGCTGGCGAGCAGGCGCAGGCTCGGCACGCCGGCGGCGAAGGCGGTGAGGAAGCGGCCGAACGGCTCGACCTGCGGCGCCTCGCTGAGGGTGACGAGCTCCTCGAGCTGGTCGATGAAGAGGATGAAGCCGCGGTCCTTGCCCTGGCGGCGGGCCAGCAGGCGCACCAGGCCCTCGGGCTCGCCGGTCAGCAGCGTGCGCAGGGCCTCCTCCTTGAGCGTGAAGTGGGACGCGAGCGCGGACACCAGCGTCTGCAGCGGGCGCCGGCCGGGGATCATCGCCAGGCTGCTCCACGTGCGGCCGCCGACCCCCGGCGGCTCGCTCGCCTGCGGCAGCACGCCGGCGCGGCACAGCGACGACTTGCCGACGCCCGAGTCGCCGGCCACGAGCACGAACGACTGCACGCGCAGGCGATCGACGACGGCGCGGATCTCCTGGACCCGACCGAAGAAGACGGCGCGGTGGCGGGCCTCGAACGCCTGCAGGCCGCGGTACGGGTTGCCGTGGATGACCTCGGCGATCGGCCCGGTGGTGAGCAGCAGCTCGAGCGCGGTGCACAGCTCGTCGGCCGAGGCGAAGCGGGCCGCCGGGTCGCGCTGCAGGCAGCGGTCGATCAGCGCCGCGAAGCGAGCGTCGACGCCGGGCGCGACCTCCTGCAGCGGGCGCGGCACTGTCTCTTGGGACAGGCGAGCGAGCTCGAGCGTGCTGCTGGCCTCGAGCGGCGGGTGGCCGGCGCAGAGGATGTACAGCAACGCGCCGAGGGCGTAGATGTCGGAGCTGCGGCTCGCTGGTTCGGCGCGCCACAGCTCGGGGGCCATGTAGTACGGGGTGCCGACCAGGACCTCGGAGCTGTCGTCTTCGCAGGCGGGGCCCGCCAGGCGGTCGGACAGGGTGCCGTCGAGCGAAGTGACGACGTCGCCGCGCGGCAGCCCGAACTCGGCGGTGTCGCCGATGTGGCTGTCGGCGTCGATGACGACGGGCGGCGGCGTCTTGATGTCGGGCAGGCGCGGGCCGCCCTGGGGGACCAGCTTGGCGAGGCCGAAGTCGAGCAGCTTGATCTCGCCGAACTCGTTGCGGATGACGTTGGCGAGCTTGATGTCGCGGTGCAGCACGCCCTGGCGGTGCGCGGCGGCGAGGCCGCGGGCGAGGCCGACGGCGATCGTCAGCGCCTCCTGCCACGGCAGAGCCCCCTTGATCTCCGACAGCGGCTGGCCGCGGACGTACTCGGAGATGATGTAGAGCCGACCCTCGAGCTCGCCGATCCGGTGGATCGACATCACGTTGGGGTGGGCGATCCGGGCCGCCGCGCGCGCCTCGGTGACGAACCGCTCACGCGTGCGCGGGTTCGCCTCGCGAGCGTTGATGAACTTGATCGCTACCGGCCGGTCGAGGATCGTGTCGTGGCCGAGGAACACGACCCCCATGCTCCCGCTGCCGAGCACGCGGACGAGGCGGTACTCATCGAACTGTTGCGGAAGGGTCCATTCGCCGCCGGCCGACATCGATTGCGCGTCGACCCCTCCTTTCATCGTTTCCTGGATGGCGGCAAGTATATACGGCGGAGGCTGCGCTCCGGGGCGCCACAAACCCGTCGCTCCGCCGGCCCCTGGTTATGCGCCGCTCGCGGAGCCGCCGCTGCGGGCGTCGGCACCGGACACGTGTGCGAGTCGACGGTCCTCGACCTGGTACAGGAACTCGAGCGCTCCGTCGAAGCTGCCGCCCTCGCCGACGACCTGCACCACGATCGTGCCAGCCCCGGCGCCGATCTCGAGCACGAGCCGGCGCGAGGTGCCGTACAGCAGCATGAGCAGCAGCGCCACACCGAACAGGCCGTAGGTGATCGTGCGGTCGTACTCGAGGGCGGCGATCCCGAGCACCGCGGTCACGGCCGCGAGCCACAGCAGCCACGGCAGATGATGACGTCCCAACCGGACATATTGCACCGCGTCGACCGGGATCGACGTCAGCGCCGCCGACGAGCCCTCGCGCGCGATCTGCCAGATCCGGTGGGAGGTCAGCGTGACGTCCCGCCAGGTGGTGATCAGGTGCTCGCCGCGCAAGAGCTTGCGGTTCATAACGGTCGCGCAATGCTACCGCCGCCGCGAGGAGCGGGAAAGCGCGGCGCCGGGCGGTCCGGGCCGGGTTATCCTGGGCCGCTTGTCGGTGCGGACTCTGCTGACCCTGGTCGCGGGCGGATGGCTCGTACACGCCGCCTGCGGCGCTTCTGCGGGCTCTCCGGCGCGCGCTGCCGAGCGGCCGACCACGGGCGCGTCGGCTGAGGCCCCGGCGCCCCCGCTGCCGGTTGCAGCTACATCGGACGGCGCAGCGTCCGCAGACAGCGATCGGGGCCCACCGCCGGCGGCCACAGGCGGGCCCGCGCCGCTGTCGCCGTCGCAGGTCGCGGCGCTGGAGCGGGTGCGGCCCGAGCGGATCTTCGTCACCCCGCTCGAGCACTTCACCGTCAGCAACGAATACCGCCACGAGCTGTGGTTCCCGTTCGTGCGCGAGCTCGGCGGGGTCTACGTCGGCGTCGCCTCCGATCAGAACTACACGCTGCTGGCGGCGGCCCGCAGCGAGCTCGCGTTCCTCGTCGACATCGACCGCCAGGTCGTCGACCTGCACCGGATCTACGCGGCCCTCATCGCCGCGGCGCCCGACCCCGCGGCGTTCCTGGGGCTGTTCGAGCCGCGGGGCCGAAAGGCGGCGCACGAGGCGATCGCGGCCGGGCTGGCGAACGACGGCCGCGACCTGCGGAGCCGCGCGCCGGCGCTGTTCGAGGCCCAGCGCGAGACGCTGGCGGTGTACCTGCAACGGGTGCGCGAGGATCAGCCGGGCTCGTGGCTGGCCGACCCCGAGGCGTACACCTATGTCCGCAGCATGTTCGCGGCCGGACGGATCCGCGTGCTCCAGGGCAACCTCACCGGCCGGACGACGATGGCCGACATCGCCGCGGCCGCCCGCGCCCTCGCGCTGCCGGTGACCGTCCTCTACCTCAGCAACGCAGAGGACTATCTGTTCTACACCGACCGCTTCGCCGCCAACGTCGCGGCGCTGCCGAGCTCCGGACGCAGCGTGCTGCTGCGGACGATCCACGACCGCTTCCCGGGATGGGAGAGCGCCGGCGAGGGCGACGCGCGCTGGAACTACCAGGTCCAGGCGCTCCCTGACTTCCAGCGCCGACTCGGGGACCGCTCCCATGGTCGCAATCAGGACCGCACGTCGATGCTGACCGCAGCCCTCGCCGCCGGAGTGGTCGAGCGCAGGGCTCGCGGGGTGAGCACGATCGCCCTGAACCCCCCCGAACGGTCCGGCGGCGGAGATCTCCTCGTGGCCCGCGCCGGCGATGCCGACGACTCGCGGCGAGACTGACGCCCGGGCATCTTCGTCGAGCGCAGGTCCCTTCGGACATGTCGAACATGATGGCCCAGCCGGGGACACAGGCTGCTAGATCCTGCGGACCTTCGAGCGTCTTTCAAGGCATGTCCCTCAAGACATGTTCATTGGCGCATTGTCTCGGCGACATGTTCCCGGGGACAGGACCCCTGAGCGGGTCAGACCGGGAGCACGACGTCGGCGGCGGGGAACAGCAGCACGACCTCGACCTGCTTGCGGTCGAGGCCGGCCTGTTCGGCCGCGGCGGCGCGCCAGGCGGACACGGCGTCGCGGTAGGCGCGGGCCCGCTCTTCGGCCTCGGACTGCTTCTCGATGTTGTCGAGGCAGAGGCCGTAGACGGTGGCCTTTTGGACATGTCCTTCGAGACCGACGGCGTCGACCTCGCCGAGGTCGAGGCCGAGGTTGGGGCCCTGCTCGAGCACGAGGCGGGCGATCTCGCCGGTCTGGAGGGCGCCGCCGCCGTCGAGGCGGGCGAACGGGACCTGCCGCTCGACGCGCGAGGCGGCCGGGTCGCGGTCGCCGCGGCTCAGCGCGGCGCGCAGGTTGGGGCCCTCGAGCACGCGCAGGAACTCCTGCACCCGCGCGCGCACCCACGTCTCGTCGCGGGCGGGCGCGGCGGCGCGGACGATCGCCTCGAGCTGCGGGGTGCTCGGGTTGAATTCCTCGAACCAGGCGATCTCACCGAACAGCGCCCGCATGGCGGCGCCCCACTGCGACAGCGGCGTGTCGGCCAGGTGCATGTGGTCGGCGACCGTGCGGCCCGGGTCCTGCGCCAGCACGGCGGCGCGGACCAGCGGGCCCTGCGAGGGCAAGAAGCTGAGGCTCGTCGGCTCGGCCTCGGGCGCCTCGCGGGCCGGGCGCTCGCTCGCCGCCGGGCGCGACGACTCGAGGTGCGGGTCCGAGGGGTCGAACACGTCGGGCGCGACGTAGGCGTGCGGCGCCAGCCAGCTGCGGTCGCCGTGCTCGAACAGCACGCTGTCGGGCTCGACCGGGCCCTCGTGGAGCGCGTGGATCAGCAGCGCCGAGGCCTTCGCCGGCGCGCCGCGGCTGCCCTCGGTCGGCGGGTCGACGAGCATGAACAGGCCCTCGCGGGCGCGCGTGACCGCGACGTAGAGGAGGCACAGGCTCTCGTGGGCCAGGCGGTCGATGTGTTGCTCGAAGATCGGGCGCAGGTCGTCGAACTGCTGCCACATGTCCTTCGAGACATGCCGGGCGATCCGCACGACCGGGCCGGCGTCGCCGTCGCGCTCGTAGACGACCTTGAGCGTGCGCGTCGAGGCCAGCTCGGTCTCGAGCTCGGGCAGGATGACGATGTCGAACTCGAGGCCCTTCGACTGGTGGACGGTCATCACCTGGACCGCGGAGGCGGCCGGGTCGGCGACCGGGCGGGTCTCGACCATGGCGACGAACTGGTCGCAGCGGAGGGTCCGCCGCTCGTCCCACACCTGCGCGAGCTGGATGAGCTGCATGCAGCGGCGGTACTGCCGCTCGTCGACCTGCGGGGCGATCGCCCGCACCCACTGCTGCAGGGTGGGGGCGAGGCCGTCGCTGGCGATCTGCCGGCGCACCCGCGCGGCCACGCGGCGCTGCAGGCTGCGGTCGTCCTTGTCGAAGCCGACCACCTGTCCTAAAGGACTGGCGAACACGTTGAAGCCGGCGATCGAGTGGTCGGGGTGGTCGGCGAGGCGGAGGAGGTCGAGGATCGCGTTGACCGCCGGGGCGTCGGTCAGCGGGCCGCCCCCGCGGCCGGTCGCGGGGATCTTGAGGCGCGTGGGCCCGAGCTCGTAGAGGACGCGGCCGACGGCGCCGTTGGTGCGCAAGAGCACGCCGATCGTCTTGCCCGGGTGGCGGTGGTACAGCTCGGCGACCAGCGCCGCGGCCTCCTGCAGGCGCAGCGCCTGCCGCTTGCCCTGGTCTTCGCAGCGGCCGACCGCGCGCAGCTGCACGTAGCCGGGGATCTTGCGGGTGGTGGTGTGCTGCTCGAACTCGGAGTCCCAGCGCTTGGCCGCGTACGGGTAGCGCAGCAGCGACGGGTTGTCCTTGAGGTTGGTGAAGATCTTGTTGACGACCTCGATGACCGCCGGCGACGAGCGGAAGCTGGTCGCCAGGGTCTCCTTGGCGAGGACCTGGCCACCTGGTCGGTGGAGCAGGTCGTCGAGGCGCGAGAGGATCTCCGGGCAGGCGTTGCGCCAGCCGTAGATCGACTGCTTGACGTCGCCGACGCAGAAGAAGCTGCGCTCGTCGGTCGAGTACGAGACGGTCTCGTCGACGATCGGCCGCAGCGCGTTCCACTGCTGGATGCTGGTGTCCTGCATCTCGTCGAGCAGGACGTGGCGCAGGCGGGCGTCGATGCGGAAGCAGATCTCGTCGAGGTGGCCGGCGAGGTCGGCCTGCGCCAGCGCGACGGTGAGGTCGGCGAAGGTGAGGACCTTGTGCTCGCGCTTGACGCGGCGATAGCAGCTGTCGAACAGCTGCAGCAAGGTGCAGGTGGCCCGCGTCTGCTCGATGACGCGGCGGCGGAACACCCCGCGCGCGTGGCCCAAGAGGCGCCGGTAGGCGAACACCGTCCCGGGGGCGATCGGCTTATTGTAGTAGACGAGGTCGTTCTCCGCGACCTTCTTGGCCAGGCCGGTGGTGAAGAACTCCATCCAGTCGTCGGAGCTGCCCTTGCGGCACTGCTCGGCGCGCTGGCAGTCCTTGGCGTGGGCCTCGATGCCGCGCTTGCCGAGGTCGGTCGGCACGGCGAAGCGCAGCGCCGCGATCGCGTCGTCGAGCTCCTGCTCGTTCAGCGTCGGCTCGGGCGCGATCGCCTCCCAGGCCGAGGTGTCCCGGGCCTCGCGGTAGAGGTCGTAGAGCGAGCTGACGGTGTTGTCGATCGTGTCGGTGACGGCCCGCTCCGAGCTGCCCTCGGTCAACGAGGCGAGCAGCTCGATGATCGCCTCGGTGTCGCCCTCCTCGAGCATGAGCCCGATCGCCTCGCGGCGCAGGCGGAACGCCTCGTCCTCGTCGACGATCCGCGCGTCGATCGGCAGCCCGAGCTCGAGCGAGAAGCAGCGCACGATCGTGCCGAAGAAGCTGTCGAGCGTGCGGATCTGCAGGCGGTGGAGGTTGTTGGCCAGGCTGGCGAGCAGGTCGAGCACGCGGGTGCGCGCGAGCTCGCGGTGCAGGCGATGGCCGAGCTCCTCGCGCTTGGCGTCGTCGTCGGCGGCCTCGGCGAGGGTGCGCAGGATTCGGTCGCGGATCTCGCCGGCCGCGGCGCGGGTGAAGGTGCTGGCCAGGATCGAGTACGGGAAGGCGCCCCGGCTCAGGATCTGCAAGTAGCGGTTGGTCAGCTGGTAGGTCTTGCCCGAGCCGGCCGAGGCCAAGATCCGCATGTGCTCGAGCCGGTGCCCGCCCGCGAGCCGCGGGTCCGGCGGCAGGTCGAGCGCGGCCTCGGCGACCCGCTCGGCCTCGGCGATCACGGCGAGGACGTCCTGCCGCGGCGCCGGCGGGATGTCCTCCAGGACGTGCGACCTGTCCTTCGGGGCGTGTCGCTTGCGCGCATGCGTCGGCTCGAGCACGACGGCCTCGGCCAGCGCGATCGCGTCGGCGAGGCTGTCCGCAGGGCCAGGGTGGTGCGAGGCCTCCCGGTGGCGGTCGAGGGCGTCGAGCTCGCCCAGGCCGGCGCGCATGTCCTCGAGGGCGACCGCTCGCTCCGGCTCGCCGGGCTCGGGGTCCGTGGGGGCGAGGCGCGACCACTCGAGGTCCGCCGGCGGGATGTCTTCCGGGACAGGTGCCGCCGGCTCGTGCGCGGCGGTGCCCTCAGGGGCGCGGCGATCGTCCGGCGCCTCGCGCGCGCCGACGCCGGCGGGCTGCTCGGCCTTCGCGCCGCGCGAGCGCCGGGCCGCCGGCGGCTTCCTGTCCGCGGGGACAGGTCGCTCGCCGCCGGCTTGCGTGTCCGTCGCCCGCGCCTGCCTGTCCTTGGGGACATGTCGCTCGCCGCCTTGCGGGTCCGCTGCGCGTGCTTGCCTGTCCAAAGGGACAGGTCGCTCGCCGCTTTGCGTGTCCGTCGCCCGCGCTTGCCTGTCCGCGGGGACAGGTCGCTCGCCGTCGCCCTTGCGGCCGCGCTTGCGCGGCTCGGGGGCGGGCTCCGGTGGTTGCGGCGCCGGGCGGGCGGCGGCCTCGGCGCTGCGAGCGAAGGCGCCGGCGACGGCGTTGAAGAGGTCGCGCGCGGGGCGGGCGACCTGGCGCGGGGCGGGGCGGTTGCGCCTGGCCTTGCGGACAGGAGGGGGCGGGGCCGCGGCCGCCTCGGGCTCGCCGAACAGCCACAGCGACTCGGGGCGCGGCGGCTTCTCGGGGTCGCTCACGCCTCGGCCTCCAGGTCGTCGGCGCCGCCGAACACGCGGGTCTGGCAGATGTTGGCGAAGTCGTCCTGGTAGCGGGCGGCGAAGTCGCCCATGATGTCGAAGCGGCCGGCGCGGATGCTGCGGACGATGTCGCGGGCGGTGCCGACGGCGTCATCGAGGTCGGCCGGGGTCCAGCGCGCGACGTGCAGCGCCTCCTGCTCCGCCTTCTTCGGCAGGTTCATGTAGGCGAGCTGCACCGGCCCGGTGTAGCCGTGCTGGGCCGCGAGGTGGTGGTAGAGCGGCAGCTGCAGGTCGCTCCACTGGCTCGCCGAGCCGCGCGCGGCCCGGTGCGTCTTGTCGGGGCTGTGACCCGACTCGCTGGTCTTGTAGTCGATGATCATCCACGAGCCGTCGCGGAGGTTCTGATCGATGCGATCGATCTTCCCCTTGATCCGCATCGGCGCCTGATCGGGGATCTGCAAAAATGTCTCTTCGGGCAGCTCGAACTCGCAGCGGCGGATCTTCCACCCCTCGGCGCGGCGGCGGGCCTGGTGCGGCGCGAACGCGAACAGCCGCTGGCGCAGGCGGGAGATCTGGATCCGGATCGCCGGCAGCGGGCGCGCGCCGAAGGTGGCCCGCGCGCGGTCGTCGAGCACCTCGCCGAGGTAGCGGGCGATCGCCTCCGGGTCGACGCTGTCGGCGATCGCCGGATCCTCGCCGAAGCGCTGCAGGACCTCGTGGGTCAGGTTGCCGAACTGCAGCGCGTCGAGCTCGACGGCGCTGTCGTCGACGAGGCGCAGGCGACGGACGTACTTGAGGTAGTAGCGGAACGGGCAGCGCAGGTACCAGCCGAACTCGGTGACCGTCATCGCCGCGGGCTCGACCGCGGGGCCGGGCTCGGGGATCCGGAAGCCCGAGGTCGCGCCCGAGGGCGGGGCGCCGTACGGCAGGGCCCAACGGCGCGCGTGGTTCGGGTCGCACAGGCGGAGGATCCGCGCGGGCAGCCGCTCGAGGTCGCCGGCGAGGAGCAGGCGCGAGGGCGTGAGCGGCTCGCCGTCGGCGGCCTGGCGCCCGGCGATGAAGGTGCACTTGACGCGGCTGCGGCGGATCGCCTCGATCAGGTAGGCGTCGCGGGCGTAGCGGCGGCCGTTGCTGAGCACGCCGAGGTGCTCGCGCAGGCCGTCGGGCAGGAACGCGTCGGCGCTGACGGCCTGCGGCACGGCGCCGTCGTTGCAACCCGCGAGCACGAGCACCGGCGCCGGGTCGTGGTGCAGCTCGAGCCAGCCGAGCATCTCGATCTGGCCGGAGCGCGGGTCTTCGGGCACGCGCAAGCCGGCGAGCTGGGCGAGCACGAGGCGCAGCGCGGTCGGGCCGTCGACGTCGGGCTGGAGACCGGGGGCGGCGCCGGTGAGGCCGCCGAGGTTCTTGGCGATCTCGATGCAGGTGTTGGCGACGCGCTGGTCGCTGAGCGCCTTGGCGTGGACGTCGAGGTGGCCGTAGGCGTTGCGCAGGACCTCGAGGATCGGCTCGAACCACTGCGTCAGCGGCCGGCGGTCGCCGGTCAGCGGCGAGTACAACTTGGCGACGATGTCGTGGAGGATCTGCATCCGCCGCGCGACCTTCTCGTCGCCGAGCCAGGCGGCGCCGAGGTTGTCCTGCAGGTGCTCGGTGTGATAGCGGTCGAGCACCGTCAGCCACTCGACGATCGTGTGGTCGTCGGCGGCGACGTCGTCCTTGCTGTCCTTCGGGGCCTGTCCTTCGAGACCCGCGCTGAAGGGCACGTCCTCGGGGACATGTTCGACGGGCTTGCCCTCGGCCCACTCGGGCGCGGGGCCGGCCGGCTGCTTGGCCTTGCCGAGCAGGCGGCGGACGAAGCCCTCGACGTCGGGGTGGCGGACCAGCGCGGCGAAGGCGAAGAACCGCGGGTCGCGGACCCACTCGAGGCCGGCCTGCAGCAGGCGGAACGGGCGGCCGTGGAGGGCGAGGAGGCCGCGCGGGTCGTGGACGGCGATGTCGGCCCACTGCCCGGCCTGGGTCATGGTCGGGGCGAGCTTCTCGTCGCCGAGGCCGATCGTGACCTCTTCGGGGCGGTAGGCGCCGCCGAGGTCGGCGAGGCAGCGGATGACGGCCTGGGCCTGGTCGGCCGGGCGGTCGGCGATGATGAGCTGCTCGTCGGGGATCTCGATCGGGCGGCCGGACCAGAAGGTGCGCTCGACGCAGCCGTCGGCGTCGAAGCCGGCGTGGAGGTTCTCGGGCGCGTGGATCAAGGCGGTGGCCCGGTCGCCGTAGGCGCGGACGATGGCCCGGTGGACGCGGGCGAGGTCGACGACGCCGACGAGCACGAGCTGGTGATCGGGGTCGACCGGCGTGGCGCCGTCGACGAGGGCCGCGATGACCTCGCGGCGGCGCTCGTGCGGGCAGACCCGGTCCTCGCGGGCGAGGCGCTCGCGGTAGCGGGCCTCGAGGCGCTCGAGCACGGCCCAGCGCTCGGCCTCGCGGTCCATGTTCATGCGCGCGGCCACCCGGGCGACGTCGCGGAGCGAGAGCAGCTCGGCCGACAGCTCGTCGACGACGCCGGCGACGGTGCCCGCGAGCTCGTGCCAGGCCGGCCAGTCGTAGAAGTCAGGGCGGCTCGGCAGCAGCGGGGCGATGTGCTCGGGGCGGGCCTCACGCAGGACGTGCATCCACGCGAGGGTGCACTCGAGGGTCGAGGCGGTGCGGGAGTCGCCGGGGACGAGCAGCTCGGCGAGCGCCCCAGGGGTCAAGACCTGCGGCGGGACCAAGCGGAGGCCGCGCTCGGCGCATTGCCGGAGCAGCAGGTGCAGCAGGACGCGGCCGGCGCGGGCGCCCGGCAGCACGCAGCGGACCGCCCGAAGGTCGCAGCGACGACCTTCGGCGTGGCGCTCGATGAGCCAGGCGGCGGCCGCGGGGAGCAGCGGCCCTTGCCAGTCCAACCATTGACGCTGCATGGGCCCCTTGCCGGACAGGCAACCTACGAAACGAAAAGGGGCCACGCAAGGCCCGCGGAGCGCCGGAGATCGCTCGAGCGGCCGCGGGGGTTGCTAGATCCATCGGCCAGGTCGGCCGGGGGACCGCCGCCCGGAACCTCGGCCGATCGCCGGAGATTCGCGGCTCCTCGCGGCCTCGCCGGATTTGTCGGAAATTTGACAGGCCCGGCCCCGGCGCCGTAGCCGGCCTCTCACGCGCCGCAGGGGTCGGCGTCCGGCGGCGTCGGCGTGGTAGCGTGAGGACCGGGTGTTCACGACGGTCTTCGCCGCGGCCGCCATGGTCCTGACCCTGGCCCTGCCGCCCTTCCCGCAGGGCCTGACGATCCCGATCACGATGTACCTGCTGCTGGTGGTCCTGGCGGGCTTCGGCGGCTTCCTGCGCTCGTCCGCGGCCCGAGCGCAGGTCACCCTGCTGCTGCCGTGGGTGCTGGCGCTGATCGTCGGCCTCGCCGTCGGCACGATCGGCGGCAACTCGATCGGGCAGTCGCTGGAGGACGCCCTCTCCTACTTGCTGTTCGCCCTCGGGCTGTGCGCCGGGCGGGCCGCGAGCCGCCCGCAGTGGCTGTTCGCGGCGGTCCTGCTGGTGGCGGTGGTCGACGGCCTGGCCTCGCTGTACCTGATGCCGACGTGGGACCTCAGCCGTTACCGGTCGGTCTACAACTACTTTAAGATGGCGATCGGCCACCCGCTGGTCGGCCTGTTCTGCGCCACGTTCCTGCTGCACTTCGTGCACAACCGGTCGCTGCGGCGGGTCTGCTCGCTCTCGCGCGCGCTGCTGGTGGTCGTGGTGATCGCCACCGTGAGCCGCGGCATGGTGCTGGGCATGGCGCTCGGCTGGCTGACGAGCCTGTCGATCCGCTCGCCGCGGAAGGGCGCGCTGGTGGTCGGGCTCGGGGTGCTGGCGGCGGTGGTGTTCGCCACGGTGCTGTCGGACTTCGCGGTGACGTACCTGCGCCTCGGACAGCAGGGCACGGTGGACGCGCGGGTGCGCGAGATCGAGGAGTGCCTGCACATCTTCGCCGAAAACCCGATCTTCGGCGCCGGTCTGGGCGCGGAACTCGAGGTCGACGGCCATCATGCCAGTTACGTGCACAACATGGTCGCGTACCACCTGTGGAAGTTCGGACTGTTCGGCTCGGCGCTGTTCGCCCTGCCGGTGTTCTCGCTGGCGCGGCAGGCGATGCGGACGCCGCTGCACCTGCGCGCGACGATCTTCTCGGGGGCGGTGGCGGTGCTGCTGTACGTGGTCACGGCCGCGTCGTACAAGAGCTACATCCTGGTGCCGATGGTCGGCCTCGTGGTCGGCGCGGCGCTGCAGGTCTCGCTGCCGGCGCGGGCCCGTGCGGGCGGCTCGCCGGCGCTGCAACAACATGTCTCGAGGGTCCGCCCATGACACCGTTCGCCGTCGTCATCCTCACGCGTGACGAGGAGCTCAACCTGCCGAAGGCGCTGGCGTCGATCGCGGGCCGCTGCCCGGTGCTGATCGTCGACTCGCACTCGGTCGACCGCACCGAGGCGGTCGCGCGCGAGTACGGGGCCGAGTTCGTGGTCCACAAGTTCGAGGACTACTCGAAGCAGCGCAACTGGGCGCTCGAGCAGGTCCAGGACCGGTTCGAGTGGATCTACTTCCTCGACGCCGACGAGGAGTTCACGCCGGCGCTGTGGGACGAGGTGCAGGCGACGATCCGGCGCGACGACCTCGACGGCGCCTACGTCCGCTGGGACGTGCGCATCCTCGGCCGCAAGCTCAAGCACGGCGAGTTCACCCACGCGATGATGCTGCGGCTGATGCGGCCCAGGGTGGCCCGCTTCAGCCGCGGGATCAACGAGCGCGTCGACGACAAGGACCTGCGGGTCACCGTGCTCAAGGCGCGCATGATCCACCGCGACGCCAAGCCGATGTCCGAGCTGTTCCGCAAGCACGTCGGTTACGCGGCGCGCGAGGCCAGGGTCTACGTCGACGGCCTGAGCCAGCAGCAGCGGCTCGCCGAGCTGCACCTGCGCACCAAGGCCGGGCGCGTGGCGGTGCTGCGGCGGATCTACAACAAGCTGCCGCTGTTCGTGCGGCCGTTCATCAACTTCGGGCGGGCGATGGGCCTCGGCGCCTGGCGCGACGGGATCCCCGGGGTCCTCCACGCCGGCATGCACGCGCTGTGGTACCCGATGCTGATCGACCTGCTGATCCACGAGGAGCTGCTGCGCCGGGCCGGCAAGCTCGACGAGGAGTTCGCGCCGCGCTGGGGCGGGGAGGACGCGTAGTGGCGGCGCGCTTCTTCAAAGAACTGCTGACGCGGGTCGGCGCGCGCCTGTCCTCGCGGACCGTCCACAACCTCAACGCGACGATCAATTACGTCGAGGTCGGGCGGTGGATGGCGGCCCGCGGCTTCGAGACGTCGAACCGCGCGGGCCACCGGTTCGAGATTTATGAAAAAATCGCCCGCGAGCTCGGCGCGGCGCAGGTGCTGTACCTCGAGTTCGGCGTCCACCGCGGCGAGTCGATCGCCCGCTGGGCCGAGCTGCTCCCGGGGCCAGGTTGCCGCTTCGTCGGCTTCGACAGCTTCGAGGGCCTGCCCGAGGACTGGACGACGATCGACCGCAAGGGCACGTTCTCGACCGGCGGGGCCGCGCCCGCGCTGAGCGACCCGCGGGTGGCGTTCGTCAAGGGCTGGTTCGACGCGACGCTGCCGGCGTTCGTGGTGCCGCCGCACGAGCGGCTGGTGCTGCACTTCGACGCCGACCTCTACAGCTCGACGCGCACGGCCCTGCGGGCGCTCGAGCCGCACATGTCCGTCGGGACATATCTGCTGTTCGACGAGTTCGCCGACCGCAACCACGAGCTGCGGGCCTTCGAGGAGTTCTGGGCGGCCCACCCCGAGTGGGGCTTCCGCCTGGCCGGCTGCGACCGGATCCTCGCGCGCGTGGCCTTCGAGAGGGTGCGGTAGTGGGCGGCGAGGCGAGTGACGCGCGGTGAGTGACGGTCGACAGCAGGGCCCGCGCGGGCACGCGTCGGCGTTCGCGTGGATGGCCGGGCTGTCGGTCGTGACGCTGCTGCTCGGCGCCACGCGCGAGTTCCTGATCGCCCGCGAGCTGCGGGCCAGCGGCGCGGCGGACCTGTTCTTCCGCGGGCTGGTGGCCGTCTCTGCGGCGCGCATGGTCGGCCTGTCGCTCTACCGATCGCGGTGGATCCCCGCGCCGCGCGAGCTCCTCGGGACAGTGCTCTTACGACAGGAACGATGGGTCAGCCTGGCGATGGCCGCGGTCGGCGTGGCCGCGCTGCTGGCGATCGTCGGGCCCGGCGCGTGGGCCGACCCTACTGTTTGGGTGTTCGCGCTCGGGGTCGGCCTCGCGGTCCACGGCTCGGCGCTGCGCGCCCTGGCCGAGCGGGCCGGGCGGGAGCGCCGCGGGTTCGCGCTCGAGTGGGGCATCCCGCTCGGGACGATCGCCGGGGCCACGCTGCTGCCGGGCGGCGCGCTCGGGCCGGCGCTCGGCCTGGTGGCCGGGCTGGCGGTCGGGGTAGCCGGGGTGTGGCCGATCGCTCGCTGTTCCGGAGGACATGAAACCAAGGACATGCCCCAGGAGACACCCGGTCGGACGTCGGCGCTGCTGGTCGACGCGCTGGTGTACGCCAACCTCGGGCTGCTCGACGCGGCGCTGTCGCACCTGTTCGCCGTCGGCGGGTTCGCGCGGCTGAACTACGCCTACCTGTTCGTCAATGCCGCGATCATGGTGCCCTCGGCCGCGGCGACGGTGGTGGCGCTGCGAGCCTCGGCCGGCGATCCGGCCCGGGCCCACGCGGCGCTGCGGCGCTGGGCGGTGCTCGGCGGGGTCGCCGGCGCGGGCGCGGTGGCGGCGGTCGGGCTGCTGTTCGCGTGGGCACCGGCCGCGGCGATCGTCGACCGGGCGATCGGCTGGGACGTGTCCGAACAGACCGGCGTGCTGATCCTCTGGAGCGCGCCGTTCGCCGGGCTGCGCCTGGCCAACACGATCGGTCGGCAGTCGCAGGTCGCCGCCGACCCGCGCGGGCTGCTGGCTTGGGATCTCGGCGGGATCGCCGGGCGCGCGCTGATCCTCGGGTTCGGCGCGGGCCTCGTCGGCCTGATCGCGTCGCCGATCGGGCTGGCCTTCGCCGAGGTGGTGCAGCTCGGCGCGTGGTGGCGTGGGCCGCGGCGCAAGGGCGAGTGACTTCTCGTCCGCGTACCAGGCGGCGGCTCGGCCGCTCAGGGCACGATGCCTGCAGTCGCTCGAACCGAGCGCATGGCGCATACTCGCTCGCGGGCCTCTCCGGTCGCCACTGCGCGGATGCGGGCGTTCTCGCGGCCGACGCGTCGCCGCTCGACGTCTCACCGTATCGACGGCTGCGGGGCACTCGACGAGCATGAGCTTCATGCGAGCACGCATCGGCCTCGCCGCTCTCCTCGCCGCCCCCTTCTTCGGCTGCTTCAGTCCGACCGGCCATCTCCCCTCCGGTCAGCAGCCCGACACCACGGGCGACGGCGCGTCGACCTCCGGCGGCCCGACCATCGCGGACACGACGTCCTCCTCGGCGGATTGAGGTGACGGGAAGGTCGAGGGCGACGAGCAGTGCGACGACGGCAACGGCAACAACGACGACGCGTGCCTCGCCACCTGGGAGGTGGCGGCCTGCGGCGACGGCTTCGTCTGCCCCGAGGGCGGCGAGCAGTGCGACGACGGGGGCACGGACCCCGCCGGCAACTGCGACCGGTGCCAGTACATCGAATTCTTGCGGGTCTCCGTGTCGTCGCAGGCCTACAGCGCCACGGAGGTGTTCCCGACCGACGCCGACGCGCTGTGTCAGCAGCTCGACAGCGTCCACTATCCCATGAGCACGTTCTTCGCCTGGATCGGCTCGGCCGAGTTCGATCCGCGCGACCCGATCGTCGGCGCCCGGGGGTCGATCTCCCGTATGTCCGCACCGATGGCCGGGTGATCGCCACGAGCGCCCAGGACCTGCTCGACGGCGAGCTGAACGTCCCGATTGACGTCGACGAGAACGGCCTCGTCGTCGTCACCGGGACGGACGCGATGCCGTGCATGAGCTCCGCCTCCTACGTCTGGACCGGCGCGAACTTCGACGGCTACAACAGCGATCCCGACTGCGACGGGTGGAACTCCGTGGAGCCCGGGACTCAGGCCAGGATCGGCGACCTGACGGCGACCGGGCCGGAGTGGTCGGCGCAGCCGACGTGCACCCTCTCGTGCGCCGAGGAGCTGCGCATCTACTGCATCGAGAAGGCCCCCTGAAGCGCACGGCGCGGCCGTCCGGGCCGACAGGGATGTCTGCAAAGACATGCCCATTCAAACATGTCCAGAAACCCTGCTCCTCAGGGCATGCCCTCGATTATCAACCGAGGCATGCGGTGCTGCACGAGCCGCCGCCGGCGAGCGGCGCCGCCCTAGCGCGCCACCGCGTAGACCTCGAAGCCGGTGCCGAGGCCGGCGCGGTCGACGAGGCGGGCGACCGGCTCTGCCGCCAGGGCGAGGCCGGCGGACACGGCGCGGGCGGGCAGCGAGTTGCCGAGGACGAAGCGCTGGAGGCCGCGGCGCAGGGCTGCGCGGTCGAGGCCGGAGAAGCTGGTCCAGCGGACCGGGTCGAAGTCGGCGGCGACGAGCAGGGTCTGCAGGCCGCGGCGGCTGAACAGTGACAGGTGGTCGGGCGGGATGACCATCGGAAAGCGGGGTCCGAGCGCGCGCGCCGGCAGGCCCGAGCTCGACGGGGTCGACAGGGCGAGGAAGCCGCCGGGGCGCAGCCACTTGCGGGCCTGCAGCAAGATGTCCTTCGGGTCAGGTACGTGCTCGACCACCTCCCACATCGCCACGGCGTCGAAGCGCGGCGCCGGCGGACCGAAGTCGGAGAACCACACGTCGTGGACGGTGTGGCCGCGGCGGCGCGGGCCCTCCGCGGTGCGGGCGCGGTCGACGCCCTCCACCTGCATGCCGAGGTCGCGGCAGGCGTCGAGGAAGTGGCCCGGGCCGCAGCCGACCTCGAGCACCGAGCGCACGCCGAAGCGGCGGAGGATCGCCGCGCGCGCGTCGCCCTCGGCCCGCATGCGCTGCTCCTGGCCCTCGGCGCTCTCGTGGTAGTCGGGCGCGAGGTAGAGGCTCTCGAGCGCCTGCGGGTCGGGCAGCGGCGTGACGAACACCGTGCCGCAGCGGCGGCAGCGGGCGTGGTCGAAGTCGCGGACGCGGAACGCGAAGTCGGCGTGAGGGCCGTCGCAGGCCGGGCACGGGCGGGCCGCCGAGTTCACGCCCTCCTGATTAACACGGGCGGCGGAGGCTCGCCAGCCCGCCGGAGCCCCCGGCGTGCTAGGGTTCAGGCCCCCGTGGCCTACGTCGTCCTCGCCCGCAAGTACCGCCCGCAGCGCTTCGCCGACCTCGTCGGTCAGGAGCACGTGACGCGCACGCTGGCGAACGCGATCGCCCACGACCGGGTCCACCACGCCTACTTGTTCTGCGGCGCGCGCGGCCTCGGCAAGACCACCGCCGCGCGGCTCTTGGCCAAGTGCCTCGTGTGCGTCAAGGGCCCGACGATCGACCCCTGCAACGAGTGCAGCGAGTGCGTCGCCGTCACCGAGGGCCGCTCGGTCGACGTCATCGAGATCGACGGCGCCAGCAACAACCGCGTCGAGGATGTTCGCAACATCCGCGAGCAGGTCCGCTACCTGCCGCAGACCGCCCGGCGGAAGATCTACATCATCGACGAGGTCCACATGCTGACCGGCTCGGCCTTCAACGCGCTGTTGAAGACGCTCGAGGAGCCGCCGCCGCACGTCACCTTCATCTTCGCCACCACCGAGGTCCACGAGCTGCCGGCGACGATCCTCTCGCGAGTGTCGCGCTTCGACTTCCGCCGGCTGTCGAGCGCGCAGCTCGTCGGCCACCTCAAGTCGATCCTCGCCCGCGAGGGCGTCAGCGTCGAGGAGGCCGGCCTCTACACCGTCGCCCGCGCCGGCGACGGCTCGGTCCGCGACTCGCTGACGCTGCTCGACAAGGTCATCGCCTTCGCCAGCGACACCGGGAAGATCAGCGCCGAGGAGGTGCGGGTGGTGCTCGGGGTCCCGAGCACGCTCGCGGTCGCCGGCCTGGTCGAGGCCGTGCTGGCCCGCGACGCCACCCTGACCTTGCGGCGCTTCGACGAGATCTTCACCTCCGGGCAAGATCTCCTGGCCCTCGCCCTCGAGCTGCTCAAGCACCTCCGTGACCTCACGGTCGTCAAGCTGACCGGCAGTCGGGACGTCCTGCTCGACGCCTCCGACCAGGAGTTCGAGCAGCTCACGCGGCAGGCCGCCGGCGTCGACGCCACCGCCCTGTCGCAGCTGTTCGACCGCTTCACCCGGGTCGTCGACGCGCTGCCCCGCACCCGCGTCCCGCGGCTCGTGCTCGAGATGGGGCTGCTCGACCTGGTCCACACCGAGCCGCTCATGCCGCTCGGCGATCTCATCGATCGCCTGGAGCAGATCTCTGCCCCAGGTCCCGGCGGTGGCGGCGGATTCAGCCCGGGGGGCGCAGGCCCGCGCGGCGGCGGTGAGGTGTCTCGACCTCAACGCTCGACCCCGGATTTTCCCGCGCGCCCGCCCCAGCGCGCCAGCGCACCCCCCGACATCGACACGTTCCTGGCGCAGCTGAAGCCGCCCTCCGCCGCCGCGAGCCCGCCGCCGCAATCGGCGAGTCCTCCGCCGCAACCGGCAGGCCCTCCGCAGCGCCAGCCCGACGTGCCGCGGGAGGCCGCCCGCCCGCCGGCCTCGGCTGCCTCGCCTGCCCCACCCCGGCGCCCCGAGCCGCCGCCGGCAGCGTTCGCTCCGCCCGCGCCGCCGTCCGCGCCCGGCCCCACGCCGGCCCCGGCCGCACCCTCTTCCGCTGCGCCGCAATCCGCCGCGCCGGCCGAAGCCTGCGCCGTCTGCCCGGGCACGCCGCGTGCGCCCAACGGCAGCGGCACGATCCCCTGGGCCAGCCTGCCGCCGTTCGCCGCCTGGGAGGAATTTTTGAACCGGATGCGCCGCGAAGAGATGGCGATCTTCGCCCTGCTGGCCGAATTCGGGCTCCTCGGCGTGGGCGAAGGGGTCGTCCGCCTGGTCGGCAGCAACTATTACCGCGAAATGCTCCAGAAGCACCGCGGCCAGATCGACGAGGCGCTGCATCTGCACATGGGGATGCCGTTCCGGCTCGAGCTGGTCGAGGGCGAACCCGCGCTGCCGGACACGCCTTCGTTGCGCCAGATCGAGCGCCAGCGGCAGGAGGCGCTGCAGGCCGAGGTGCTGCAGGAGGCCCGGACGCACCCGCAGATCCAGGCGCTCCTGGCCCAATTCGAGGGCCAGCTCAAAGGAGTCCGGCCGCTGGTCGCGCCGCAGGCCAAGGGAGCAAGCTGAGCGCAAAATTGGCGCTCACGCCAGGCCACCAAGCCTTTGGGCCTGTGCCTGGACGCTTTCCGGAGTAGGATGAACCCATCATGAGCGAGTTTGACCTCGGAGCGATGATGCGGCAGGCGCAGGTTTTGCGCCAGCAGCTTGAGAGCATGCAGCAGAACCTCGACCACGAGGTGGTCGAGGGCAGCGCGGGCAGCGGCCTGGTCAAGGCCAAGGCGTCGGGGACCCAGCGGCTCATCAGCATCGAGCTCGCGCCGGCGGCGATGACCGAGGACCGGGAGATGGTGCAGGACCTGATCGTCGCCGCGGTCAACAACGCGCTCGACAAGGCCAAGTCGCTGCAGCAGCAACGGGTCGGCAACCTGATCCCCCCCGGGCTGATGGGACCTGGCGGTTTTCCCGGGCTGTGACCGGCGACGACGCGCAGAACCCCCTGCAGCGCCTGGCGGCGCTGCTGACCCGCTTGCCGGGGATCGGCGAGAAGACGGCGATGCGCCTGGCGCTGTCGCTGGTCAAGGCCGACGGCGACTACGTGGCGGCGCTGGCCGACGCGATCGCCGGGGTGCATCGTCAGCTCGGGCTGTGCGAGGTCTGCTTCGACCTGTGTACCGGCGGGACGTGCGAACGCTGCCGGGACCGGCGCCGCGACCACGGCATCATCTGTGTCGTGGCGCAGCCGCAGGACCGGATGGCCATCGAGCGGACGGGCGCCTATCACGGGCTTTACCACGTGTTGCACGGGGTACTCGACCCGCTTGGCGGCGTCGGGCCTGACGAGCTGCGGGTCAAGGAGCTGCTGCGGCGGCTGCAGGGTGACAGCGTCCGCGAGGTCATCGTCGCCACGAGCCCCAACGTCGAGGGCGACGCCACCGCGGTGTATCTGGCGAAGCTGCTGCGCCCGCTGGGGGTGCAGGTGTCGCGGATCGCCAGCGGGGTCGCCGTCGGCGGAGAGCTCGAGTACGCCGACATGAACACCTTGAATCGGGCGCTCGCGGATCGGCGCGCGCTGTAGGGCCCGAGGCGGCGCGCGGAACGACTCGTCGCGAGGACGCGGTCGGTCGGGGTCTCGATGCCCACGCGCGCCATGGCCGCGTCACGCGGACAGAGCGCCGCGCGCTCGCGTGAGCATGCGACGACCCTGAACGTCGGGCCATGGTCACGGAGAGGCGTTACGCGGCCATCGCTCGCGGCTTGCCATCCGTGATGGACTTGCCCGGATGACTTTGTTACGGTTTTGGCGCCCATGGACATAGGTCCGGGTCCCCACGTCGAGCCTCAGGAGTCTCACCCTTGAACCCGCTGAATCCCCAGCTCGTGATGTATGAAGTGCAGCAGAAGCAGATCCAAGCGGTCGCTGAACGGCTGCATCAGGACTCGCGAGCGAGAACGATTCTCCTCATCGACAAGAACGGACAGCTCGTCGCCGCAGCGGGCGACAGCGCCGCCCTCGATACGACCTCGTTGAGCTCTCTGGTGGCCGGCAACGTCGCGGCGACCGGCGGCATCGCCCAGCTGCTGCGGGAGGACGAGTTCACCGCCCAGTTCCACGAGGGCAAGGGCATGTCGATCCACATGTCGCTGGTGGGTCGGCGGATCATCCTGGTCGTGCTCTTCGACAAGAACACCACTCAGGGGCTCGTGCGCCTCCGCGTCAAGAAGGCGCAGGACGAGCTGGTGCCGATCTTCGAGGAGCTGGCGAAGCTGGCGACGACGCAGCCGTCCAGCCCGTTCGGGACGGAGATCACCGACCAGGACATCGACAACCTGTTCAACGACTAGCGAGAACCGATGTCGTTCATCAACTACAGTTCGCGCGAGATCAACTGCAAGCTCGTCTATTACGGGCCAGGACTCTGCGGCAAGACGACGAACCTGCAGTACATCTACAACAAGACGCGTCCGGAGGCGAAGGGCAAGATGATCTCGCTCGCCACCGAGACCGAGCGGACCCTGTTCTTCGACTTCCTGCCCCTCAGCCTCGGCGAGATCCGCGGCTTCAAGACGCGCTTCCACCTGTACACCGTCCCGGGCCAGGTGTTCTACGACGCGAGCCGCAAGCTGATCCTCAAGGGCGTCGACGGCGTGTGCTTCGTTGCCGACTCGCAAGACGCCCGCTACGACGCCAACATCGAGAGCCTCGAGAACCTGCGCATCAACCTGCAGGAGCAGGGCTACGACCTCGACAAGCTGCCGTACGTGATGCAGTACAACAAGCGCGACCTCCCGAACGCGATGTCGATCGAGGAGCTGTCCGCCGCGCTCAACCCGACCCGGGTCCCCGAGTTCGAGGCCGTCGCGCCGACCGGCCAGGGCGTGTTCGACACGCTCAAGGCGCTCGCCAAGCAAGTCCTCGCCGAGCTGCGCAAGGGCACCTAGGTCCCTGCGAGCGCAGCTCGCGTTCTGTATGTCCGGACATGTTGGATCGGACAGGTCTCTTGCGACAGCCTCGTGGCGTTCGCCGGCGCCCGTCGCGTGCTCGCGTCCGCGTGGAGATTAAAGTCACAGCCATGGGGCCGCGACCGCCGGGGACGACGCCCCCGACCGCGAGACACCGGCCGCTCGCTCGACGCGTTCTCCGCCTTACGGCCGCGAGCGGCCTGAATTAATCAGTTGGAGCGCCTCTAACGCTGTGTATTATCCCCTCGTGTGGTCGCGCAGCCTCGCGCGAGCCGCCTGACCGAAGCGGAAGCCCAATCATGGCCACGGAAGAATGGATTCAGGAGTCCCTCGCGCGGCTCGAGAGCCTCGAAGAGGAGCGGAAGAAGCACGAGGACGCGCTGGAGACCGCCAGCGATCCCGCCACGCTCCGCATGCACACGCAGGCCGTCGAGCGACTCGAGGTGAAGATCCGGGCGCTGTACGCCGAACTCGAAGCCGTCGCCGCTCAGGACGGTGGTGACGACGCCGACGCCGACGACGTCGACGACGCGGCCCCCGAGCCCGAGCCCGTTCGTGCCGCTCCCGCGGCCGCTCCGTTCACTCCGCCCGCGGCCGCCCCGTTCAGCTCGCCGCCGGCCGCCGCCCCGTTCAGCTCGGCTCCCGTCTCGCCCTTCGGCGACGTGCCCGCCTCGGCCCCGTTCGCCTCGTCGCCCGCCGACGCCCCGGCGTTCGCCTCGTCGCCCGCCGCCTCGTTCGATGCCGGTGACGACGTCGAGAGCAGCGGCTCGGGCAGCAAGATCGGCCTCATCATTGGCCTCGTCCTCGTGCTCGGCGGCGCCGGTGCCTACTTCGCCTTCGGTCGCAAGCCCGCCGAGGAGGCGCCTCCGCCGGCCGCCCCCACCGAGGTCAAGGTGATCAAGAGCGGCGAGGTTCCGCCCGACACGCAGGGCCCCCGCGCCGCCAAGGGCGGCGACATCGACGCGACCCACGGCGCCCAGATCAAGGAGACCGACCGGCGCACCGGCGGTGGTGGCGGCGGCGGCGGCTCCAGCAGCAGCCCGCCCTCTTCCACGGAGCCGAAGAAGAAGAAGGAAGACAAGGCCACCAAGATCGAGTCGACCGACGACCCGCTGGCCGGCATTCGCTGAGCTGCCTTTTCGGGCATGTCGGAAGGGCCATGTCGCTTGCGACATGGCCCTTCGTGCTTCTTGAACTTTGAACTCCGCGCGCGGGTGACTCGAACTCCGGGACGCGCCGCGACCGATGTGCGTAAGTCTCGCTCGCGACAGCCGAGCGGGCTGCCGCTCCGATCGACCTCACCTCGACGAGTGACGCCACAGCTCGTCCCACCCCGATCGCTCGCGCTCCGGTTCCAGCAACACGCGCCCCTCGCGAGAGCTCACCGGCGCACCTCAGCGGACAGCTTTCACATCGCGGCACGTGACGCTCGCGCACGCTCGACGAGCGCTCGGCTTCTCGCAGCGACGACACGCCCCGAGCTTCGCTGGCTGAAGTTCTCGTCGGCGTCGCGCGAGGTCGACGACCTCGCGCCCGGCTTCACGAGCCGACGCGGCTGCGGGCAACGCCCTCGCCGTCGACCGCCCGCGGGATCCCGGCGACGCGACCCGTCGCGGCGACGGGTCGAAACCGCGAGCGAAGCCCGTCCGCCGAAGCGAGCCGCACCAGTCGCCGCAGCCCTCGCCGCGAGCGACGAGCTACTCCTTCTTCTCGTCGCTCTTCGCCGCGCCGGGCTTCGGCGGCGCTCGGAACACCGGCGCGGGACCGGCGGGGTTCGGCGGCGGCGTACCGATCGCCGGCAGATCGAGCCGCGTCGTGCCGCGCGTGGGCAGCCCCGACCGCGGCATCGCCGGCGCGAACGGAGCACCTGCGGGCGGGGGCGGTGCGGCGACGTTGTTGAGCGACGGCAAGCTGGGAGCCGGCGGCTTGCTCGGCTCGTTGGTCGGCAGCACGCCGAGCAGCGTCTGCCGCCGGCGCATCGTCGGCGCGTCGCTGTCAGGCTTGGCCGCCGGCGGCGCTGCGGTCGGCGGCGTCACCGGTCCCGCCATGAACAGCGACGTCGCCCGCGGGGTCGGGGCCGGCGGCGGCGCTGCCGGGGCCGCGGGCTTCACCTCGGGCGCGGTGCCGGGCGTGAACGGCATCGTCCCGCCGACGCGCGGCGCCCCGATGACGGGCGGCGCGACCGGCAGCGGTGTGTTGCCGATGTCGGGCACGATGAGGCTCGGCGGAGCCGTCGGACCGGCGGGCACCTCGGCCGACAGCGCCGCGGCCACCGAGTCGATGCGAGGCTTCGAATCCTCGCTGTTCTTGTCCTTGAGCAGCTCCGACAGCGGCAGCGCCGACGTGTGCGGCGTCGAGAACAGATCGATCTCGAGACCCGGGCGCGGCGCGTCGGGGTCGCGCTCGATCGGCGCGGCGGGCTTGGCCGGCTCGGCGACGGGCGTCGGGACCTCGACCGGCGCGAACCGCCGCGACGGTTCGGGCGCCTCGGAGCGCGGCTCGTTGTTCATCCCCGTCTCGCTGGACGTCGGCTCGCCGCCGCCGCCGATCTCGCCCGACACGATCTCGCTGGCCGCCGCCTCGCTCGAGACCACGATCGTCGTGCGCCGCGACCGGGCCCGACGCTCGCGGCGGAGCTGCGCCTCGAGGTAGTCCTGCAGCCCCTTGCGGGCGCGCTTGATCAGGTCGTCGGTCACCGAGTCGACCGCCGCGTCCTTGATCGCGATCTGCACCTGCTCGAGCAGCACCGACGCCTCGTCGATGCGCTCGAGCTTCTGCAGCGCGAGCGCCTGCGCGGCCATGATGCGCGGGTGGTCGCCGATCGTCTTGCGCGCGGCCTCGATGTAGCTGAGCGCCTGCTTGAACTTCTTGCTCTCGATCAGCAGCACGATGCCGAGGTCGAGCTGATCGCGCGGGCCGAGCAGGCCCGCCTGCGTCAGCTTCTGCAGCAGCTCGCGGGCCTTGCCGCGCTCGCCGGCGAGCACGTGCGCGTGGGCCTGCGCGCTGATCAACATCACCGCCTCGGGCTGGCCGCACAGCTCGGCCGTCTCGGCGAAGCCGGCCGCGGCCGCGTGACCGTCGCCCAGCTTGAGATTGAGCAGCGCGAGCTGCAGCGAGCGCCAGCCGGCCGGCGCGAACAGGCGGACGATCGGCCGCTCGGGCAATTCCGTGACGAGCTCGCTGGCGCGGGAGCGGTCGGCGGCCAGGACCTCGCGGCCGAGCGCCTCGAGCCGGCTGGTCACCAGGCCCGGCAGCAACAGGAACACGCCGAAGCCCGCGAGCACGAAGCTGACGCGCAGCGCGGTCGTCGACATCAGCAGCCCGACCAGGATCAGCACCCCCGGCACGACCCACTGCACGACCTTCCCCTGGACGGGGCGGGCGCTCCGCAGCCAGAGGTGCTGCGGGACCACGACGGCCGGGAGCTCGCTGTGTTTGGGACCTGCCATGAGTTATCCGCAGCCGGGCATACCTAGATCGGCGCAGCCCTGCAAGCTAGTTTGCGCCTTCTCCGGCTTTTCGGCCGGACCGGCGACAGATCGCTTGGCACGCCTGCTAGAATCGCTCCGGTGAGCTCCCCACTCGACCTCGGCCGCTTCGTCCAGCGCCGTCAGCTCCGCGGCTACGAGCAGGACCTCGCCCGCGCCACCTACGCCTACGGCGTCGATCTGCGCCGCTTCCAGTGGCTCAGCCACTCGTTGGCGGCCCAAACCGCCATGCGCGCGCTCGAGTTGCGGTGGAGTACACATGCGACGAAGCTGATGACCGCGGGGGACCTACAGTACCCCGAAGGTGCCGAGAGTCTCCCGATTCTGCAAGAGCTCATCCAGATCGCCGAGCTCTTGCACGCCGGCTTACCCGGCATCCGCTTCGTCTCTGCGAAGGGCCGCGCGTCGGGCATGTGGCCGCTCGTGGCGCCGCTCGCCAACTCTCGCGGCGGCGACGCGTGGCTCGTCCTCGACCACGACGGCCTGCAGGCCGAGGCCCCGGCCGTCCGCGCCTTCTTCCTCGCACAAGGCCTCGCTCACCTGCAGTGCGGCCACGGTGGCCTCTTCATGGCACACCTCATGAGTGCGCGCGACCGCGTCACGCACGGCCTCGTCCGCGCCGCCCTGCGCTCGTGGAGTCAGGTCGCCGTCTTCTCGGCCGACCGCGCCGGGCTGCTCGCCGCGGGCGCGCTCGAACCGGCCTTGCAAGCGCTCGACCCGCGCGGCCGCCCGCAGCCCGACTGGCTGCCCAGCTTCTCGCCGCGACCCGAGCGCGAGCGCGCCCTGCGGGAGTTCGAGCGCAGCCGCGTCGTCGCGCGCATTCGCTCGCAGCAACGCCACCGCCGCGAGCAAATCTCGCCCGAGGAGATCGTCGCGGCGCTCGAAGCCGGCGAGTCGACCGACGCCGCTGCGCAGCCGGCGGACGCGCCCGCCGCCGAGGTCCCGGCCGACGCCTGGCCGCTCGCGCGCTGTGATCAGCGCCTCACCACGCGACTGAGGCTCCTGTGATGACGAGCTCCCCTTCGGATCCCGTTTCCTCCGCCCTCCTCCACCTCGCCGACGGCCTGCGCCAGGCCGCCGACCAACTCGGTCTGCCGCGCCTCGGCGCCCAGGTCGTCGAGGAGACCACCCGCCGGCTCACCGAATCGCGCCTGCGCGTGCTCGTGCTCGGGGAGATCAAGCAGGGCAAGAGCACCCTGATCAACGCCCTCCTCGGCGAGGCGCTGCTGCCCACCGGCGTCACGCCGACCACCGGCGCGGTCGTCCAGCTGGTCCGCGGCGACGCCACCGAGCGTCGCCTCCACGGCCCGGCCGGCGCCGAGGTCCTCGCGCCCGAGCGGTTCGCCGAGCTCGCGCGCGGCAAGTCGCCGGTCGAGGGTTCGCTGGTCGTCACCACCACCAGCGAGCAGCTCCCGCCCGAGCTCGAGCTGATCGACACCCCCGGCATCAACGACATCCTCCGCCTGCGCACCCTCATCAGCCGCGGCGAGCTGCCCCGCGGCGACGCGCTGCTGCTCGTCCTCGACGCCACGCAGGTGCTCAAGCGCACCGAGCTCGCCTTCCTGCGCGACGCCCTGATCGCCGTCGGCGGGCTCGGGGACAGCGGCGCTACCTTGTTGCTCGCGCTCAACCGCGTCGACCTGATCCCCGAGGCCGAACGCCCGGCTGTCCTCTCGCACATCCAGGCCCAGCTCGCGAGCATGATCCCCGGCCCGCTCGAGATCTTCCAGACCGACGCGCGCACGGCCGCCAAAGACCCGGCCAAGGACACGCTCGGGGTGCGCGAGGTCCTGCGCCTGCGCGAGCGCCTCAAGCAGCTCGCGGGCCAGACCCGCGACCTGTCGCCGCCGCGCGCCCGCACCTACCTGCTGCGCAACGCCGACCTCCTCGCCCACCACGCGGCCACGCAGGCCCGCGCGTTGCGGCTCGAGCACGCGGCCGTGCGCGACGAGCTGGCCGCCGTGCGCAAGGCCTTCATCGAGCAGCAGCTCGACGTCGAGCAGCAGCGCGCCACGATCGCCGCCCGCCGCGGCGAGATCGTCGCCCGCACGCGCGAGCACCTGGTCAACTTCCGCGGCGAGCTCGAGGACGCGATCCTCAAGCAGCTCGAGCGCCCCGACCTGCGCGTCACCGCCGAGCTGCTGCCCAGCGCCTCGCAGGACGCGCTGATGCACTTCGTCTACAGCGAGGCCGAGCGCCTGCGGCTCGCGCTCGAGGGCCTCACGCGCGAGGTCATGCAGACCTGCGGCGAGCAGGCGCAGCGGCGCCTCGCCACCGCCATGCTCAGCCTCGGCCTGCGCGGCCCGGTGATCCACATCCGCCCGCCCTCGGTGTTCGTCGAGGCCGGCACGCTGGCCGTCGGCATCGCCGGCACCGCGGTGATGTACTTCGGCAACATCGTCACCGGCCTGGTGATGACCGTCGCCGCCCCGCTGGCGACCATGGTCCTGCGCGAGCGCTCGGTCCGCGAGGTCCGCACGGCCGCGCGCGACAGCGTCCCCTCGGCGCTGGCCACCGCCTTCGGCGATTTCGAGTCGGCGCTGGTCCGCGCCGTCGACGACCACGTCGCCACGCTCGAGGAGATCCTCGTGCTCGCCCACGGTCAGCTCGGCGATCAGCTGCAGTCGCTGTTGCAGCGCGTGATCGACCTCGACGAGCGCGCCGCGCTCCCGCCGGCAGATCCGCCGCCCGCGCCCACGAGCGAGGCCGCCCCGCAACCTGTCTCTTCAGTCAGCGAGGCGCGCAAGACCGCGGCCGCCGAGCTCCGCGCGCTCGAGCCCCGGCTCGCCGACCTCCGCGCCCAGATCGCCGCGGTCCCGATCGCCCCCGAGCAAGCGCGATGAGCAGCGACGACACCCGCAAGCCCAAGGACGAAGACAAGAACCCGCTGCGCTCGATGGGCTCCGCCCTCGGCGGGTGGGCCAAGCGCATGGGCACGATCCTCAGCGAGGTCACCCAGCAAGGCCCGCCGGAGGAAGTCGCCCGCGCGATCTCCCAGGCCCGCGCGCTCGGCCTCACCGGCGACTACGCCGGCGCCGCTGCGCGCCTGCGCGAGCCGCTGACGCAGCGCCCGGGCGACTCGCACCTCAAGCTCGCGCTGGCGATCATCCGCGTCGCCCAGGTCCTCACCGGCAACGCCCACGTCAGCGTCCTGCTCGAGCTCGCCGAGCCGCAGAACAAGCGCGGCGAGCGAGCGCTGCCGGAGACCTTGGCTGAGGCCACCCGTCTGCTCCTGCGCGACGAGTTCGACCCCGCGCTCGACCAGCTCCGCCGCGGCCGCAAGCTCGTCGAGGACGCCGCCGAGCCGGCCCTCCACGATGGCCGCTTCCTCCTCAACCTCCTCACCACCCTCCTGCAAGTCCGCCGCGGCCGGTTCGAGCGCGGCCTGCTCGAGTTCCAGCGGGCCCGCGCGCGCCTGCCCGAAGGGACACGTGGTCCGTTGCGCGCGCTCCTGGTCCGCGAGGGCGCGCAGCTGCTCCTCGCCGAGGATCACCTCGACGAGGCGATCGCCTGGCTCACCGGCGAGGCCGACCTCGGCAACACCGCCGCCGAGGTCGACCAGGGCACCGCCGCCGCGCGCGCCTACCTCGCCGTCGCCCTCGCGGCCAAGGGAGATCGCGTCGGCGCCGAGGCCGTGCGGGCGAAGATCCCCGTCCGCCCCGAGTGGGAGGAGCACCTCGTCCGCGTCCACCTGCTCCTCGGGACAGGTGCCGAGGCGCGCGCCCTCGCCCTCCGGCATCTCCAGCAAGACCCGCAGAGCCCGCGGCGCAAGCGGCTGTGGGCCCTGTGCGAGGTCGCGGCCTGGCCGGTCGGCGGTTGCGACGCCAGCCCCACGATCCGCGCGACGGTGCTCGACGCCCTCGTCGACGCCGCCGCCTCCGCCGCCGGCGAGCGCCAGGAGCGGCACCTCCACGAGCTGGCCCACGTCGCCCTGCGCGCCGATCTCCTGTCCGATGGGACAGTCGCGCTCATCCGCCGGCGTCTGCAGGACGGGGCGGCCTCCGCCCCCGAGGAGCTGCGGCTCGTCAACGCCCGTCGGCGCCTGCAAGACAACGACGAGCGGGCCGGCGACGACTTCCTCCCCGGCCCGCCGCCGCGCTTCCGCAGCCAGCCCGACCTCGGCGGCCCCTTCGGTCCCGACGAGATCTCCCCCCTCCGCGACGCCAGCCAGCGGCTCGGCGTCCTGCGCGGCCAGCGAGCCCTGGCCTCCGCCGAGTTCTGCCTCAAGAGCCATGTCTCTGGGGACAGCCAGCTCGTCAACCTCCACGAGGCCGCGCAGGAGTACCTGGTCGAGGTCCTCACCGAGGCGCCCGAGCACGAGCGAGCCCGGGCCCTGCTCGCCCAGCTCGCGCAACCGCTGCAGAGCAACCGCCTCGAAGACCTGCTCGCCGCCGCGACCGCCCTGCTCGCCGCGATCCCGAGCCGCGTGCTCGGCGTCCCGATCTCCGGCGTCGCCGACGCGCTCAGCGGCGTGATCGCGGCCCGCGAGCGCCTGGCCCGGCCGCTGACGATCGCCGTCATGGGCGAGTTCTCGTCGGGCAAGAGCACCTTCGTCAACGCGCTGCTCGGCGAGGTCGTCGCGCCGATGGGCGTGCTGCCGACCACGACCACGATCAACTTTTTCCGCCGCGGCCCGACCGGCGGCGCGCGCGTCCACTACCGCGACGGCAGCATCAGCACGGTCGCGCGCGGCGAGGTCCACACCTTCCTGCGCGGCCTCGACGACGTCGCGGCGAGCCGGGTGCGGCACATGGAGATCGAGCGCACCTCGGCGCGCATGGGCGAGGCGGCGGTGGTCGACACGCCGGGCCTCAACGCGCTCGACGGCTTCCACGAGCGGGTCGCCCGCGAGTTCGTCGACGAGGCCGACGCGATCATCTGGATCTTCTCGGCCACGCGCGGCGGCGCGGCCTCGGAGGCGGGTGTCCTCAAGAGCATGCGCGCCGACGGTCGCCAGGTCCTCGGCGTCCTCAACAAGGTCGACACCCTCGACCCCGAGGAGCGCGCCGAGCTCACCGACTACCTCAAGCAGCAGTTCGGCGACGTCCTGCTCGACATCATCCCGGTGTGCGCGAGCGAGGCGCTCGAGCTGCGCACCGGCTCGGCCGACCCCGAGGCGCGCCACGACGACCCGTTCCGCGCCGTCGAAGACGCCCTCGAGAAGCACTTCCTCGCCCATGCCCGCGAGCTCAAGCGCTCCCTCGCGGCGCGACGCCTCGGCGACGCTCTCGCCCGCACCGGCGCCGCCGTCCGCCACGCGATCGCCGAGCTCGAGACCAAGGCCAGCCAGACCGGCCCCGTCGGCTCCGACCCCACTCACCTCGAGGCCCGCCTCGTCGCCCTCGGCGACAAGGTCTACGGCCAGCTGCTCGCCCTCGACGACCTGCTCACCCGCGAGTGCCTCGCCCTCGGCGTCCTCCGGGCCGGCGCCGGCGGCAAGATCCTCGTCACCGAGCAGGACGTCACCTACCTGACGGCTGTCCTTCGGGACAGCATCCTGCGCGCCCTCCAGGCCGACCTCGGCGAGCTGTCCCAAGAGCCAGACTCCGACGCCTTCTCCGACATCCTCGCCGCCCGCCTGGTCCCGTGGGCCCAGGGCTACCTCGACAGCCTCGAGTCGTCGGGCTTCATCGCCTCGCTGATCCACGAGCACGGCCACGGCGTCGCCAAGGGCGAGGCGGCCCTGCGCGAGCGCTACCGCAGCGCCCTCGCCCCGGTCGCCGCCAGCTGGCGCAAGTTCATCCGCGGCCAGGTCCGGGCGATCCGCCAGAGCATCGCCCAGATGCAGCACCGCACCGCCTCCGCCCCCAGCGCCGAAGCGTTGCGCCTGCGCGCCACGACCCTCGCCGGCGTCGACGCGCTGCTCTCGGGCCTCGAGCAGGTCGCCCCCTGACCCGTATCTCTCGCCCGTCGAGCCACCCTCGCCGCGCCGACGCTCCTCGGCCTCGAGCGCGAGGCTCTCTGACTCGCGAGCCCTCCTTCGGCCTCCCCGGCGTCGACGCGCTCCTGTCGCTCGAGTGCGCGGCTCTCTGACTCGCGAGCCCTCCCTTCGGCCTCCCCGGCGTCGACGCGCTCCTGTCGCTCGAGTTGGTCGGCTCCGCAACCTTCGCGTCGCCCTCGCCGGCGGCCGTCCCCTCTGACTTCCGCGACCTCGAGCCGGGCCCCTCGCCCCTCGCCCCTCGAGGGCCTTCCCGCGCCCCAACGAACCCGGCTTCGCGGACCTCGAGCATCCGCCGCCGATTGCGCGGCGGAGAAGTTTGCGCCCGCGCGCCACCTGCGACCTGCCTTCGCCCGCGTTCAGCCGCGTCTGTCTACATTCTTGCCGCCTGCCCCGGCCTCCCGGCCCATCCGGTCTGCCCTGTTCCACGCGCGCGGCGATGCGCTATTGTCCGGCGCCGAGCAGGTCGCGCATGAGCCTTGAACACACCTGGCCCGCCTGGGGCCTCGATGAGGCCGGTCGCGGCCCGATCCTCGGCCCCATGACCCTGGCGCTCGTCGCCCTCGACGCCGCTGCGGCCGCCGAGCTGCGCGGCCTCGGCGTGCAGGACAGCAAGCGCTTCGGAGCAGGTCCCAAGGCACAGGAACTTCGGGCCAGCCTGGCGGTGGACATCCGCCGGGTCGCGCGCGTGTGCATCTGCGTCGAGATCCACGTCGACGTCATCGACGAGCACACCTTCCGCGGCCAGCTCAACGTGCTCGAGCAGCAGACCGCGCTCAGGCTGCTCGCCGACGCCGGCGCCCCCGAGGACGCGCACATCATCGCCGACGGCTGCCGGATCTTCACGCCCTTGCAGCGCAGCTACCCGCGCCTGTGCGCCGTGGACAAGGGCGAGGAGGCCCACGTCGCCGTCGCCGCCGCCTCGATCGTCGCCAAGCACGCCCGCGACGAGGCCTTCGCCGCGATCGCCGCCCGCTACGCCGCCGACTTCGGCCCGATCGCCGGCGGCGGCTACCTCAACAAGGCCACCCGCCGCTTCCTCGACGCCTACAACAAGGTCCACGCCCGCCTCCCGCCCGAGGCCCGCAAGAGCTGGGGCGCCGAGAAGGTCGGCGCCGGCGACCAGCTCTCGCTCATGGCCGAATAGCCTGTCGCTCGGGCCATGTCCGGAGAGACATAGCAGAAAGGGCATGTTTTAACCGACATGTCCTTTTCAGCCTGGCTCGAAGCACATGCTCCGAAAGCCAGTCCTGATCGTCACAGGTTGAAGTCGGCCAGGTCCTGCCGGAGCTTCTCGAGCGCGTAGCGCATGCGGCTCTTGACCGTGTTCTCCGGCGCGCCGACGATGTCGCCGATCTCCTTGAAAGACAGCCCGTTGATCTGGCGCATCAGGAACACCTCGCGCTGGTCTTCGGGCAGCAGGTCGATGGCGCGGGCGATCCGCTGGCGGATCTGCGGGGCTGCGGCGCGCTCGTCGGTGGGCACATCGTCGGCCGCCACCGTCTCGACCATCGCCGGGCCCTCGTCGTCGGCCCCGCGGCGCGGCGTGTCGAGCGACGTCGTGCGGCGGAACTTCGCGCGGCGGCTCTCGTCGACGCACAGGTTGCGGGCGATCGTGTACAGCCAGGTCGTCAGCTTGGCCGTGCGCTCGTAGCGGTCCTTCGAGCGGACCACCCGGAGGAACACCTCCTGCAGCAGCTCTTCGGCGCGGCTGCGGTTCTGCACGCTACGCAGCAGGAAGTTGAACAGCCCGCGGCGGTGGCGCGCGACCAGCTCTTCGAACGCCCGCGCGTCGCCGTCGCGGAAGCTCAGCATCAGCGCCTCGTCGCTGCGCGGCTCGGGCGGGCGGCCGTTGCGGTGGGGGTCGTCCATGCCTTCGGATGGCGGCGGCCTTCAGTGTGCGCCCACCGCCCGCGCTCTGGCAAGACTCGGGTCAGAACGGCCAGGCGAAGCTCAGCGGACCAGGCGGGTGCGGGGTCGCGGCTGGCAGCGCGGGCAATACGCCCCGCTGCGCCCGCCGGACACGAATCCGACCAGCTTCGCCCCGCAGCGCGGGCAGGGTTCGTCGGCCCGCCCGTAGACGCGCAAGTCGTCCTGGTTGCGACCCACCTCGCCCTCGACGTTGCGGAAGTCCTTGAGCGTCGTCCCGCCGTTGTCGATCCCTCGCTGCAACACCGTCACGATCGTCCCTGCGAGTCGCTCCCACGCGCTCGCGTGCAGCCGCTGCGCCTCGACCATGGGGAAGATCCCCGCCGCGAACAGCGCCTCGACCGCATAGATATTGCCGAGTCCGGCCACCGCCTCCTGGTCGAGCAGCGCGTCGCGGATCGGCCTGCGCGACGACCCGAGCCGCTCCGCCAGCACCGCTCCGCCGAAGCCGCGGTCCAGTGGTTCGGGGCCGAGCGTCCCGAGTGGTTCGCTGGCCAACAGCTCGTGCAGCGGCCCAGCTCGCAGCCCGCCGAAGCGGCGCGGATCGACCAGCCGCACCTCTCGTTCGTCGGCCATGCGCAGCGCGAAGTGGGTGTGCGTCACCTTCGGCTGGGCCGCCGTCGTCACCCCGCAGCGCCCGCTCATCCCCAGGTGGATCACCAGCCCGTTCGTCTCGCCGCCCGGGCCCGCGAACTCCCACACGATGTACTTGCCGCGCCGGCGGATGTCCTTCGGGACATTGTCCTTCAGACAGGCGAGGTTCTCCTCCGCCCAGCTCTTGCCGACCCGCAGCTTGTACGCGCTGCGCCACACCTCGATCACCGGCGCGCGCAGGTCGGCCGCCTGCAGCCCGCGGCGGACCGACTCGACCTCAGGCAGCTCCGGCACCGGCTGCCTCCCTGGCGCGCTGCAGCGCCGCGAACTGTTCCGGCCCCAGCGTCTCCGGCCGCACGCCCGGATCGATCCCCGCCGCCGCGCACCACGCCTGCGCCTCTGCGCGGCTGCCGAGCGACGCCAGCGAGTTGACCAGCACCTTGCGCCGCTGTTGAAACGCCGCGCGCACCAGCTGCCGCAGCCCCGCCTCGTCGGCCACCGCCCCGAGCGGCTCCGGTCGCGCGTCGAGGCGGATCACCGCCGAGTCGACCCGCGGCGCCGGCAGGAAGCAGCCGCGCGGCACGTTGCGCACGCGCGCGATCGTCCGCACCCGCGACAGCACCGCCGTCACCCCGCCGTAGTCGTCGTCGCCGGGTCGCGCGCACAGCCGGTCGGCGACCTCCTTCTGCACCATCACCACCCACGGCCCCGCCGCCGACGCCTGCTCGAGCAGCGCGAACAGCAGCGGACCGGTGAGCTGGTACGGCAGGTTGCCGACGATCGCCACCGGCTCGGTCTGCCCGGAGATCGCCGCCGCATAGTCGAAGCGTACCGCGTCGGCCTCGTGCAGCACGAAGTTCGGCCGGTCGCCGAGCTCCGCCCGCAGCACCGCGCACAGATCGCGGTCGCGCTCGATCGCCCACACCTCCGCGCCCGTCGCCAGCAACCGGTCCGTCAGCGTGCCCAGGCCTGCGCCGATCTCGATGACTCGCCGCCCCGGTCGCGCCCCGCTCGCCGCCGCGATCGCCGCGTGGACCTCCGGCGCGATGAGGAAATTCTGCCCCCAGCTATGGCGCGCATGCAGGCCGTAGCGGCGAAGCAGCGCCCCTGGCGAATCGATCGTCATGCCCGCCCCCCGACCTGTCCCCGCGAACAATTTTCGAAAAGGCACTTCGCAGTCCGCTCGGACATTCGGCGGCGCGCTGTGGCGTGTTCATGCGGGCCTTCTCCAGCGCAGCCCTCCGCGATCCGCCCGGACATCGCGAGTCGCGCTTCGACCTGTCCCTCCAGACATTCCGTCGAATCTGTCCTGAGGATCAGATCAATCATCGCGTCTCGCGCCTCGACCTGTCCCTGGAGACACGTCTTGTGAATTGTCCTCCGGGCCCGCACCGTCGCAGCGCCGCGCGCCCCGACCTGTCCGGGTGGACATATTCCGAAAGCTGTCCTCAAAACCAGCTCGGCCGTCACGCCTCGCGCCTCAACCTGCCCCTGTGGACAGATCCTGCAAACTGCCCCTCGGGCCCGCTCCGTCGCCACGGCGCGCGCCCCGACCGTCCTCGCGGGCATCTCTCTTTCAAAAGAAAACTTCAGGGCTGGCTCAGCCATCGCGCGCCCTCCCCTCGTCGAGCGCCAGGCTCGCGTAAACCTCCACTGGAGGTTCGCGGCGGATCCCCGCCGCCCAGCGCAGCGCCGCCGCCCCGCCGATCATCGCCGCGTTGTCGCCGCAGTAGCGCAGCGGTGGGACGCGCAGCGTGAATCCGTCGCGCGTCGCCGCCTCCGCCAGCGCCGCTCGCAGCCCGCGGTTCGCCGACACCCCGCCGACGATCGTCACCAGCGACGTCCCGACGCGCCGACGCGCCGCGCGGAGCTTTGCCACCAGCACCGACACCACGGCCGCCTGGAACGACGCGCACACGTCGGCGAGCGCCTGCCGCGACGACGGCTGCCCGTGCTGATCGATGTACACCGCCACCGCCGTCTTCAGCCCCGAGAACGAGAACTCGAGGTTGTCGCGCGACCCGAGCATCGCCCGCGGGAACGGCACCGCGTTCGGATCGCCGTCGGCCGCCAGGCGATCGATCACCGGCCCGCCCGGGTAGCCGAGCCCGAGCAGCTTCGCCGCCTTGTCGAAAGCCTCGCCGGCCGCGTCGTCGCGGGTGCTGCCGAGCACCTCGTAGCGGCCGAGCCCCTGCACGTGCACGAGCTCGCTGTGCCCGCCCGACACCGACAGCGCCAGGTGCGGCGCGAACTCGGCGGGGGGCGCATCGGCGTCGCCGAGGAACGGCGACACCAGGTGACCTTCCATGTGATGCACACCGACCAGCGGCAGACCTGTCGCAAGGGACAGGCCGCGCGCCAGTTGCACCGCGACCAACAGCGCCCCTACCAAACCCGGGCCCTCGGTCACCCCGATCGCGTCGAACCACTCGAAACCCACCCCCGCGCGTGCCAGCGCCTCGCGGACCACCGGCACCGCCGCCGTCAGGTGATGTCGACTCGCCAGCTCCGGTACCACCCCGCCGAACTGCGCGTGCAGCTCGACCTGCGAGGCGACCACGCTCGCGCGCACGAACAGCCCCTCGACCACGGCGCAGGCCGTCTCGTCACACGACGATTCGAGCGCGAGGATGCGAGGGGCGGCCATCGACCGGATCGGTCACGGCGCAGGGAGCTTGCGCTGGAGAGAGCGCAACTGCGCGCGGACCGTGGTGGCGTAGCGCGCCTTCGGGTCCAGTTCAAGGTAGCGCTCGTATGCGTGGACCGCGGTTGCGACCTCGCCGAGCTCCTCTGCGATCACCCCGAGGGCCAGCTGCGCGTCGGCCAGGCCGGCATCGGCCTCGACCGCGGCCTTGGCCGCCGGCAGGGCCTCCGCGAACTTGCCCTGATCGAGCCGCGCGTTGGCCAGCAGCGTCTGCGCCTCCGCGTAGCGCGGCGCCTCCGTCACCAGCTCCACCAGCGTCGCCTCGGCGTCCTTCGCCTTGCCGTTCTTGTACTGCTTCTGCGCCAGCTCGAGCTTCGCCTGCTGCTCCGGCGTGATCGCCGACGTCGGCGTCTCCGGCGGTGGCGCCGCGTTCGTCGGCTCCGCCTTCGGCGGCTCGAGCGCCGGCTGCGGCTCCGCTTGCGGAGGCGCCTCTGCCTTCGCCGGCGCCGCCTTCGTGGGCGGCGCCTCGATCGCCGCCACCGGCTCCGGCGCCTGCTTGCTCGCCACCGGCGCGGGCGACCTGTCCCTTGGGACATCCGCCGCTGTCGGCCGCCACAGCAGCGCCGCCATCGCCGCCGCCGTCCCGACCGCCATCAGGCCCCACGGCCACAGCGGGCGCCGACGCGGCACTTCTTCCGCCGCCACCGCGAAGTTCGCCGCCGACAGCTGCGAAGGCGCCGGCGCCGGGTTCACCCCCGAGTTCATCGCCAGCGTCTGCGCCACCAAATCGTTGAGGCGACCCAGGTCCGCGGCGCTGTCCGAGAGCAGCGGCTGATTCCCGCTGTGCGACGGCTCGAGTGGGCTCATCGTCGGGATCGCCCCGCTATGTTCGCGCCGGCGCACGATCACCGACGACGACGGGCGAGCCCGCGGCGCCGGCACGTCGTGCGGAATCACCAGTTCGCCGACGGCCTCCGCGCTCGGCGCTCCCATCGGCGACGCGATCGTGAACGGGCCCAGGCGATCGGTCACGCGGTCAGGATGGCCCACTGGACCCTCGTCTGGCGAGTCACCTGGCCCGTGAGACTCGTCAGGAATTCCGCCGACCAGCACGTCGTCGTGCTCCGCCCCGCTGGCCCCCGGGAACGGCTGGGGGTAGTTCGGCAGCGGCGGCAGATCGGCGGCCGGCTCCGGAGGCGGCGCCAGCGACGGCGGGATCTGGATCGCCATCGACGTCGCCTTGTGTAGATCCCACAGCTCCAGATTCCCCTCGACGGGCGTCTCCTGCGATCGCTCTTCGAGCGACGACTCGTGCGGCTCGAGCAGCAGCCCCTTGAAGTAGAGCTCGCTGACGTACTCGAGCGCCTCGAGGTCGTCGAGCCCCGAGTCGTCGATCGCCTGGATGATCGTGCGCTTGGCGTTGAAGCGGCGGAGGATCGTCTGCTGCTTCGGCGTCAGCTCGGGGTCCGACTTGCTCACCAGGTCGGTGTCGACGATCAGCACGTGGTCGAGCGGCGGCAGGCCCTCGAGCAGGCGGCCCCACTCGTCGACCCGGCGCATCCCCTCCATCAACAGGCTCTGCGTCGACTCCTCGATCGTCGGCACCCGGCTGATCGACTTGAACTCGACCTCGAAGCGGCCGTCGCTGAGCCCGAGCAGGCGGAACACCGCCGCGTCGGCCTGCAAGCGCCCCATCTGCGCGTCGATCAGGCGCCCGTCGCGGAACCACACCGTCGCCGGGCCGAGGTCCGTCTCGAACTCGATCGTCCCGCTCTTGCGGGAGATCTCGATCGTCTGCATCAGGTCGACGATCGCCATGTCGGCGAGCTGCCCGCTGAACTTGGTGCGCGCGTCCTTCTTGCCGATCCGCTCCTGCTGCTTCCGTTGCAGCAGCATCTTCACGCGGACCATGATCTCTTTGACGTAGATCGGCCGGGTCAGGTAGTCGTCGACGCCGAGCTCGAGCCCGTGGACCTTGTCTTCCAGCTCGGTGGCGCTGGTCAGGAAGATGAAGGGGATCTGGCCCCACTTCGCGTGACTCTTGACGATCCGGCAGAACTCGAAGCCGCTGCCGTCGGGTAGCCGCGTATCCGACACGATCAGCTCAGGGTCGGTCAGATCGAGGAATTGCAGCGCCTGCTGCATGTTCTCGGCGGCGGTGATGCTGTAACCCGCCTTGCGGAGGCTGACCTCGAGCACCCTCCTCGTCCGCGCGTCGGCGTCGACGATCAGCAGGTTCTGCCGGGCCATGTGCCTTCACCTGCGCGGGAGCCCCCGGCTCCCCGGGTCCACGACGCGCCTGCTCCCCCCGACTTCCCCACGGCTCCGAAAACGATAGCAACCCCGCGAACCGGGCGGCAAGCGGCCGCGCCGCGCGCTGACGGGCAATATGTCCCAAAGGCCATGGACGTTAGTGCGCCTCGCGTGTTTTCCGTGCGCAGGGTTTCTCTGCTAGCTTTGTCGCCGTGGCCGGGGCGTCGTCACATGTCGCGAGGGACACGTCGCCGCGAGACCCCCGCCAGGCGCGTGCGAAGCCCCCGCCCGCTGCCCTCCCGCTCCCACCCGAGCCGCTGAGCGTCCGCCTCCGCCGTGCGCCCGTCACGGCCGGATTGCTGGGGGTGTGCATCGTTCTCTACGCGATCACCTTCGCCGCCACGCTCGCTCAGGCCGCCGACCCGCTGGACACCGCGCTGCGCAGCCTCTGGAGCCTGAGTCTCACGGACAGCACCGAGATCTTCCGCCAGCTCGGCGCCCTCGAGCTCTCGCGCGTGTGGCTCGACGGCGAGTGGTGGCGCGTGGCGACCACCGGCCTCTTGCACGGCAGCCTGCTCCATCTGGTGCTCAACAGCATCGCCCTGCTCTCGGTCGGCGAGTGGGTCGAGCAGGCCTGGGGCCATTTTCGCACACTCGCGCTATTCACGCTAGCGAGCATCGGCGGCGCTCTCGCTTCCCTGGCCTGGTGCGAGTCGCCGATCGTCCTCGGCGCGTCGGCGGGGATCCTCGGTCAGGCCGGCGCGCTCTGGCTCGCGCGTCGCTGGGGCTCCGCCGAGCTTCAAGAGGAGCTCGCGCCGATCTCCGCGACCAGCCTGGCGATCTTGATCCTGATCTGCCTCGGCCTCGGCCTCGCGGTCCCTGGGATCGCCCAGGCCGGACACCTCGGCGGCCTGGCGGCCGGCCTCCTGCTCGGAGGCGCCTGGGTCGCCCGCGCGCGCTGGCTGAGGGCCGCTCTCTCGCTCGAGCTGGCGCTTCTGCTCGGCGGGCTCGCGTGGCTCGGCGCGCACCCGACCCACCGCACCAACTACTACGCGATCCTCGGCTTCCGCCTGCTCGCCGACGACCGTCCCGCCGAAGCCCTCATCCTCTTTAATAGGGGACTCGAGCGCGACCCCGAGAACGCGAACTTCCGCAACGCCGTCGCCTACCAGCTCGCCCTCGACGGCGTCGAGCTCGATCGCGCCGAGTCCCTCTCCCTCGCCGCTCTGAAGCCCGACCCCCTCAACGCCAGCTACCTCGACACGCTCGGGTGGATCTGGTGCCGCCAGGGCCACGCCGACGCGGGCACCCGAGTCCTGCACGCCGCAGCCTGGCTTGCCAGCGAGCGCTTCCCCGAACTGGACGAGCACCTCGCCGGCTGCCCCTCGGCCGCGAGTGTTCCACGTGAAACACCCTGAGCGTTTGACGCGGCGTCGTGCAACCGCGGCCGCGCATCGGCAGCGGCCGCGGCTCGCTCCTCCTCTGGCCTGCGAGCGCCGTCAACTGTCCCCCAGTCCGTCCTCTCTTGGGAAGCAAACCCGCTTCGCTAGTACCGCTGCACCGCTCCGGGACGAGCGACCGGCTGCGAGGACCGTCTCGAAGCAGATCTTGATATCGCAGCCGGCTCTGCTGGGAGGGATGCCGAGCTGGCGCGCCAGGCCGAATGCCACCAGGGCATTCGACGGGGGCGAAATGGGCGCGGCCTTGGCAGCCAGGCGGGCGACCTCGCCGGGGTCGCCGGCGGTCGGCCGGGCTCGGGTGTCGGCGAGCGAGGCGGCGAAGCATCGATGCAGCCGCTGCTCTGCGAAGCCGCTCCCTGGCCACGACAGACACCTCAGGTGCTGAGCGACGACGGATGCCGGTCCATCGCGGAACGACGCCCTGGGGGGCCGCAATCAGGAGCCGCCACTCAACCGTGGGTGTTCCACGTGAAACACTTTTGGGTTCCCAAACGGTCCCCCGCACGCGTGCCCACCGTTATCAGCAGGCGCCCTTCAACAATGGCGCCGCCTTGAACTAGCGCGGCGCAGCCGGCTTCAGTGCTGACGCTAGAGTCCGGCGTCAACATCGCCAAGCCAGCTAGGTCGGTGCCCGCACGAGCCCTCTGTCCAACAGGACGACGGTCAACATCGACCCAGTGTTCCACGTGAAACAATCGGGGTGACCGAGCGGTGCCGCCCCGCGATGGCTCCTCGGCGCGCTCGCAGCGGGCCGATCGAACCGCGGCAGCACCGCGGAAAGACCTACGGTGCCTTCGCGGAGCTCCCGCCAGTGGCCTTCGCGCGCCACGCTCCAGAGCGTCCAGAAGTCCAGGTCCCAGCCAGACGCCTAAAAATGCTCGGCGTCGTATTCAGCTTCAGGTCGGAGCCCGCCAGTCCTACCCTAGAATTCAGCGGTGATCGTGCTGTTGCAACTGCCCCTGGCGGTGCACCTGCAAGCATCCGGGACCGCATCCTCCTTGCGGAGGCGCCGCGAAGTCCGCAGGCGGCCCGGTCCGCCTTCGCCCAGGACTGAGGCGCACGGGGCGTGCACCGCAGCAGACAGCTTGCCGGTGAGGCCCGAGAATGCGCGGGCAAGCACGAGCAAGAGACTCGAGCACTCGCCAGCGCGAGCGCTTCGCACGATGTAGGATGGAGCCGGCCCGCTCTCAAGCGTTCCACGTGAAACACATCGAGAACCTGCGCCTTGATGGCTGGGGACCTGCCGCTCCGCCCACAGCACCCGAGCCACGCCTATCCGCGCGCCCAACGCGGCCACCGGAAGGCTCGCGGTTGGTAGCTCACGGCGAATCGCCCTACCCCTGAGGCGCGAGCCGCCCGCTGAAGTCGGACCGGTTTCACCACCCACTCCCAGCACTCGAGTCAGCACACGTAGCCCCCAACTGCGCCTCCCTGGCTCAAGTTTCCATGCGCCCGCGATGCGAGGTCGTCTCTCAAGCGAGCACTTTAAACGATCTGGGCGCGGAGCGGCCGCACACGATAAACGCCCCCACGGCCATCGATCGGCTCGTGTTCCACGTGAAACGTTCCAATCAGTCCCAGTCGCTCCATGTGGGCCCTACGACGAGCTCCTCGACCACGAGGGAGTCGGCGCTCGCCCGCCAAGAATGTCTGCCCAGCCTGTCAGACCAGCGGGGCCGCGCGGCCCCGCCGAGCCACTTCCCAAGCCGGCCACCCTGCACGGCTCCAAGGACGGCCCTCCTTCCGTCCGAACAACGCCACCAGGAATGCCAGTCGCCTCCACCGCCTCGCCCTGGGCTCGGCGATTCTCCCTTGGGCGCTGCCGAGCGCGCCTTCGCCGAATCTGAGAGAGGCCGACCCCCGCCCGAAGCGCAGAGCGAATCGCAGTCGTTGCAGAAGCTCGCCGCACCCGTCAGCGCAGGCAGTCTTCAGCCAGGAAAGCTCGGTACTCGCAGTCGGGCCAGCGCGGGCGCACGGCTTCATCGCTATAGCCGATGTGAAGCTCGTAGCGGCGCTGGGTGTGCCTTGCACTCCCACGCCAGCCCTCGCCATGGCCGGGCGCAGTGACCTTCGACCTACCCGGTCAGCCGCCGTGCCCAAGTCAACAGCACCAGCCCATCAACCCTGCGCCCGCCCAGCCTCACCACCAAGCGCCCCCGTTCCACGTGGAACACTCACCCGCCCCGCACCCCGCGGATCGACCAGCGCTCATCATCGACTCGTCCCACCTCGCCATGAAAAGCGCCGGTCTCTGCCTTCACATGGGCGACCACCACCCCACCAGGCTTGACCCATCGCTTGCCCAGCTCGACCCAGACCTCCGGGGCGAACACGGCCCGCGCGCTCGCCCAATCGAAGCTCCCCGCCACCACCGTCTCCCCGGCGGTGATCGGGCGCCAGCTCGCTCCTTCGATGTGTCCACGGAGTACGCGACAATCTCGCCGCCCGATTTGGTTGACCGCCAGATCGAGGAAGGAAGCCCGACGCTCACGCGGCTCCACCAGGGTCACCTGCACTTCGAGACAGGCCGCGATCACGAGCCCGGGGAAGCCTGCGCCCGATCCGACGTCGAGCCAGCGCTGCGCCGACTGGTAGCCGACCTTGTGGGCCAGGCCGACCACCTGCAAGCCCTCGAGAACATGTCCCAACAGACCTGCCTCATCGGACGCCCCGCTCAGGTTGAAGGCGCGACCGAAGCGCTGCCACAGCCCCAGCAACAGCCGCAGCCGATCGACCGCGGGGGCCTCGAGCTCGAACCCGAAGCGCGTCGCCGCCGCGGTGAGGTGGTGGCCAACATCGACGTTGCTCCTCTGCACGCTCGCGGAGTAAGAAGAGCCCTCGCTCCTGTCAAGCATGTCCGAACTGTTGAACCAGCGACTTCGTCGCCGCCTGGCCGCCCTGCAGGACGAGGGTCTCGCCCGCGAGCGGCCGCGGATCGGTCGGCGCGACGGCGTGCGCTACGAGCTCGACGGCCATTGGGTCACCGGCTTCTGCAGCAACGACTATCTCGGCTTCGCCAACCACCCGCGCCTTCGCCCTGCGAGCTTCGTCTCTCTCGAAGCCGCCGACGCGGCCGGCTCGACTGCATCGCGTCTCGTCGCCGGCGATCTTCCGGCTCACCGGGCCGCGGAGCGAGCGCTCGCCGCCCTGGTCGGTTCGGCCGACGCCGTGCTGTTTCCCAGCGGCTTCCAGCTCAACGTCGGCGTCCTGCCGGCGCTGATCGAGCCGGACGACCTCGTCTTCAGCGACGCCCTCAACCACGCCAGCCTCATCGACGGCCTCCGCCTGGCTCGCTCGCGCCCGACGATTCTCCCGCACCGCAGCGCCCCCGGCGCGAGCGACGGCCCGAGCTGGTGGGTGACCGAGTCGATCTTCTCGATGGACGGCGACACCGCCGAACCCGCCCTCCTGCGAGACTTCAGCGAGCGGGGCGGCATGCTGTACCTCGACGAGGCCCACAGCCTCGGCCTCTTCCCCAAGGGGGCCGGCTTCGCTCGCCACCACGCGATCCGTCCGGCCGTGCTCATGGGCGGCCTCGGCAAGGCGTTCGGCCTGGCCGGCGCCTTCGCGGCCGGCAGCCACGAGGTCTGCACGTGGATCCGCACTCGCGCGCGCAGCTTCGTGTTCAGCACCGGCAACGCGCCCGTCCTCGCCGAACAGGCGCGAATCGCCGCGGAGATGCTGGCCGGGCCGGAGGGCGACGAGCGCCGCGCCCGGATGTGGGCCAACGCCCGCCTCCTGGCCGACGCGCTCGAGCGACCGCCACCCACCTCCCCGATCTTCCCGGTGGTGATCGGCGCCAACCAGCTCGCCGTGACCGTCAGCCGCGCCCTGCTCGAACGCGGCTGGCACGTCCAGGCGATCCGCCCGCCCACCGTCCCCGCGGGCTCCGCCCGGCTGCGGATCACGATCACTGCCGCGCACGAGGAGGCGCAGATCCACGCCCTCGTGGCCGATCTCCGCACGCTCTTGCAGCATTTCGGCCTCTCCCTCGCCGATACCCGGCCGCCGGCCGAGCCTCGCTGATCGAGATCGTCGATCTGTCCCTTGAGCCAGGCGGCTTCCTCACCTGGCCATCTCGACAGCATGTCTCTCGGGCCAGCCTGTCTCTCGGGCCAGCTCTCGTGCAGCCAGAACAGCGGCCCCAGCACGTCTCGACCTGGCATCGACCTGTCCTTCGAATCACGCCGGCCTACGCAGCCCTCGCATCAGCCTGCCTCTCGAGCCAGCCTCCGCTTCGCCAAAACAGCGCCCCCCGGCACAGGCCCCTGGCTCGACCGATCCCTTGGGTCGTGTGGCCACCTACGTGGCCGTCGCCTCACCCTGTCTCTTGGGCCAGTTTCCGCCAAGCCAGCACAGCGACCCCTGCCCATACCCCCGGCCTCAACCAAACCCTTGAGTTAAGTCACCGCCCTCGGCGGCCGTCGCAACAGCTTGTCTCTTGGGCCAGTTTCCGCCGAGCCAGTCAGGGGACCCGTCGCGCGCCCGTCGCGACAACCTGCACCTTGGGTTCCGCTCGAGCCGCCCCTGCTCCCGCGGTTGACGCCTCCCTCCTGAGAGGGGGGGTGCGCCGGGGTCTGTGTGCTCGAGCCCTGTTCCTCACCGGACTCGCCACAAATTCGAGCCGGCGAACCCCACGCTTCGACCAGGCCCCGCGCGCCTCACTTGCCGATGCAGAACTGGCTGAAGATCCGCCCGAGCACATCTTCACCGACCGGCCCGAGCGCGTCGCGACCCGTGATCTCCGCCAGCTGGCGCTCCGCGACGCCGAGCTCGAACGCCACCAGCTCGAGCGGCGCTGCGCGCTCGAGCAACCCTTGCGCGGAGGCCATCGCCGCCGCCGCATCAAACGCCCGGTCGCGGTGACGTGCCAGCCCGATCCACGGGGCCGTCTCGTCGCCCCGCACCCGCGTGGCGATCTGCGCGCGCAACTCTTCCAGCCCCTCGCCGGTCTGCGCGCTCACCCCGAGCCAGTCGGGGCGGCGCGCGCCGAGGTCTCGCTTGCTCTCCACGTGCAGCCCCTCCGGCACCGCCGCCTCGGTCGGCGCCGCCTCGGCCGGCTCGAGCCAGAGCACCAGCTCGGCGCCGGCGATCTGCTCGCGGCTGCGGCCGATCCCCTCGTGTTCGATCGAGTCGTCCGTCGCGCTGCGCAGGCCGGCGGTGTCGACTACCACCACCTCGAGCCCGTCGATCAGCAGCTCCGCCTCGACGTAGTCGCGGGTCGTCCCCGGCGTCGGCGAGACGATCGCGCGCGATCGGCCGAGCAGCGCGTTGAACAGCGCGCTCTTGCCGGCGTTGGGCGGCCCCGCGATCACCACCCGCGCACGCTCACGCGCTCGCTGTCCGGCGGCGAAACTCCGTAACCACGCTCGCGCCGTCGCCTCGTGCTGCATCAACTCCTCGCGCCAGCGACTCACGTCGCCGTCGGCGACGTCGTCGGGGAAGTCGAGGTTCGCTTCGATCTCCGCCCGGAGATCTCCCACCGCCCTGCGCAGCGCTTCGACCTCGCGACCGAGCTCGCCGGCGACCAGTCGACGTGCCTGGTCGATCGCCGCCGACGTGCGCGCGGCGATCAGCGCCGCGATCCCCTCCGCCTGCTCAAGGCTCAGTCGCCCGTGCTCGAAGGCTCGTCGCGTGAACTCGCCGGGCCCCGCGGCCCGGGCGCCCCGCTCTCGCAGCGCCGCGACGATCCGGCCGACGTTGCGCGCGCCGGCGTGGACGTGCAACTCGATCACGTCCTCGCCGGTGAACGACTTCGGTCCGGGCATCCAGACCACGAGCGCGTCCTCGGCCGCGCCCTCGCTGTCGCGCAGGCGGCGACGGGCGAGGGTGCGAGGCGGCGGGAGCGTCTCGACGATTGGTTCGACGATCGAGCGCGCCTCGGGTCCGCTGACACGGACGATCGCCACGCCGCCGTCGGGGGTTCCGGTGGCGACGCCGACGATCGTCGAATCGGGGCTCTGCGAGGCGCGCGGCCGGGTCAAGCGCGGGCGTCGTCGAAGCCGTTGCCGCCGCGGCGCGGCGGGTCGCCGTCGCGGGCGGGGAACACGACCACGTGGCGGAAGCGGCCCTCGCCTTCGGACTCGGTGCGGAGGCCGTTGACGTCGACGAGGGCGAGGTGGACGACGCGGCGTTCCATCGCGCTCATCGGGTCGAAGTGGTACGGCTTGCCGGTGCTGAGCACCTTCTGGCCGATGCCTTGAGCGAGCTCGCGGAGGCTCTTCTCGCGGCGCATGCGGTACCCGCCGACGTCGAGGGTGATCCGCATGCGCTCGAAGCCTTCGGCTTGGAGGACGCGGAGCGTCAGGTACTGCAGCGCGTCGAGGGTGGCGCCGTGACGGCCGATGAGCAGGCCCCCGTCCTCTTCCGACGTGTTGAGGTCGCAGTGGAGGCCGTCTTCTTCGACATCGATGTCGACCTCGACTTCGACCCCGAGGAGGCCGAGCACCGACTCGAGGAAGGAGCGGACGACGGGGACGGCTTTGGCGTAGCGTTCGTCGGCGCTGAGCTGCGCGTCGTTAACGTTGGCTTCGGGCATGCTGGGGATCGCCTCCTAGGACTTCTTCACGGCCGCGGTCTGCGTCGGTCGGACCTGGATGAGGGTCTGGATGAGCGACAGCAACACGTTGGCGAAGATATAAACCCCGAGGCCGGACGGGAGGAAGAGCATCATGACGGTGAAGATGACGGGCATCATCCACGCCATCATCCGCGCCTGCTCGTTGTCCACGCCCGACGGGGTAGCCTTCATCTGGATGTACATCAGGGCGCCCATCGCCAGCGGCAGGATGTAGTACGGGTCCTGCTGGGTCAGGTCGGGCAGCCACAGGAACGGAACGCGGTACAGCTCGACGGCCGTGTTGAGGGTCGCGTAGAGCGCGATCCAGATCGGCAGCTGGATGAGCATCGGCAGGCAGCCGGCCAGCGGGTTGACGCCGGCGCGCTGGAACAACGCCTGCATCTCCTGCGCCTGGCGGACGCGGTCCTCGCCGTACTTCTTCTTGATCTCCTCCAGCTCCGGCTGGATCTCGCGCATCTTCTTCATCGAGCGCATCTGCTTGAACGTCAGCGGCAAGGTCAGCACCTTGACCACGATCGTCAGCAGGATGATCGCCACGCCCCACACGCCGGTGAGGTTGTAGAAGGCGCGCAGCAGCCAGATCATCCACTCGCCGAGGAGGCGATTGAGGCCGCCGAACCAGCCCCAGTCGATCATGTCCTCGAGGTGGACGCCCGGGACGGCCTGGTACTTCTCCAGGCGCTCGAGCTCCTTCGTGCCGAAGTAGACGCCGAACACGTACTGATGCGACTCGCCGGCCGCGAGCGTCACCGGCTCGACCGCCAGCGTCGTCGTCAGCGCCTTGCCGTCGGTCGTCTGGCCGACGCGGCACGACTGGACCGCGACCTCGGGGGTCGGCACCACGGCGGACGCGAAGTACTTGCTGTCGAGGGCGGCCCAGCGGATCCGGCCGCGGACCTCGCCCGAGCTGTCCTTCACGTCGCTGGGGGTGTAGGCCTCCCAGTCGTCGGCCGTGGCGCACACGCCACGATGGACGTCGTAGCTGTTCTCGGCGCCGATGCCGAAGGCGCTGAGCAGCGTCAGGCGGTGCTGCTGCGTCTCGGCCGAGCGGTTGGCGACGTCGACCGTCAGCGTGCCCTCGTAGCCGCTCGTCAGGTCGAGCGTGCCCTTGACCTCGACGTCGCCGTTCTTGAAGGCGACGGCCCACTGCGTGTCGCTCTTGCCGGTCGGCTCCCACGCCGGGTCGCGCGGGAACTTGAAGTCGGTCTCCGAGCCGTCGAAGCCGATGACGAGGCTGCGGTTCCCGTCGAGCTTCAGAAAGTCTTCGCCCTTGCCGTCGGGGTTGATGAAGTGCTTGCTGAGCAGTTCCGTGCCGCGGACGAGGCCGCGGTGGTTGGTGACGTCGAGCGCCAGCAGCTCGGTCTTGAGGCGGTGGTCGGCGACGGGAACTTTGGGCGCCGCGGCCGCCTTGCGCTCCTCAGCCCGCTCTTCCGCGGCCTTGGCGTCGGCTTCTTCCTTCTTGGCGCTGGCCGCCGGCTGCGGCTGGGGTTCGGGCAGCGGCGGCGCGAAGAAGCGCTCGTAGACCAGCCAGATCAGGACGCACGAGACGATCGCCAACAGGGTACGACGCTGTAAATCCACGGCTCAGCAGCTTTCGGGTGGTAAAGCCGGCGGCGGCAAGTCGACGCCCCCGGGGTGCCACGGGTGACAGCGGAGCAGCCGCCGCGCGGTCAACCAACCGCCGCGTAGCACTCCGTGGTCGGCGATGCACGCGCAAGCGTAGCGCGAACAGCTCGGCGTGAATCGACAGCACGGCCCGAGCAGCGGCGAGATCGCCACCTGGTAGCCGCGAATCAACGCGATGATGATGCGCCCTAGCACGCAGACGACCCTGGCAGAGGTCCAGGCCCGGTGGGCCGTGGAGGTGTTCCCGGCCCGGCGGGCCGCGGAGAGATTCGTCGAGACATGGCGTCCATCGCCGCCACGACTTCAGCATAGCGCACGGTCGACGCGCTCTGTTTGGCGACCCAGACCATATCGCACGGTGACGCGAACTGGCTGCGTTTACGCCGGAAAGCCTCGCGTACGAGGCGCTTTATGCGATTTCGCACGACGGCCGGGCCGACCTTTCGCGTCACCGTGATGCCGAGGCGAACCATCGCAGCGGGCTCTTCGACTCTATTCTGCTGGTCGCCCGCCGGCGTCTGACCGGCCGGCGCCACGAACACGAGGAAGTGTCGCGTGTGGTGTTTCTGTCCGCCGTTCTGGACCCGCAAGAAGTCCCTGCGCTTCCGCAACCGGAAGATCGCAGGGAACCCTTCTGGCTTCATCCCGACAGTCCAGAACCAGCGCGGCTCACTTGCCGCTGAGCTGGACCGCGAGGCGCTTGCGGCCGCGGCGGCGACGGGCCGCGATGACCTGGCGACCGCCGCGGGTGGACATGCGGGCGCGGAAGCCGTGCGTACGGGCGCGGCTGACGTTGTGGGGCTGGTAGGTGCGCTTCATCGGGACGTTCCCTGGGTGACTCGGCGGCTGCGTCGTCGCGGAAGCGGGAATTGCCCCGGACGAGCGCCTGTGAACAAGGGGCCGGATCGATACCAGCGGACCTCCCTCCTGTCAAACGCCTGCCCGCGCGGCGGCCCGTCCGCAGCCCTGCGATCCCTCTCATGTCACCACCTCATGTCACCAGCGACGCTCGAATCGCTCGCGACGCTCCGCCTCCACAGTAGTTCACATTACCAAAGTGGCTCAGAACAGCGGCCCCCGCCTCATTTGTTCAGTCCCCACGAAAAAGCCGCGCCGGCTCCGCGACCGGTCCGACGGCGAGACGCGACTTTCAGTGCGCCCCTCTCGTCGGCTCCACAAGCCAACTTCCGCGCCCCGACCCACGCAAAGTCGCTTGCCTGGAGAGGCGCTTTACCACCCTCCCCCACAGCACGGGATTACGCTCGGCCCAGGGTCGGTGCCAGGGTCGACCTGGCTCCCGCGGCAGATCGATACCGCGCAGATCCCGCGCGGCAAGCGCCCACCTTCCCTAACAATTTCCAGCACTTGCACTTTCCGGCCCTTCCTCCCTTGCCCCCCCTCCCACCGCCCGAGTAAAAGAGCCCTCCCGCGTCGCCGCCCCCCGGGCGCGGCGCGACTGGAACCTCAGCGACCGGAGCGACCGGACAGCAAAGACCGGACAGTTGCTCCACGGTCACCCCCCAGACCGGACAGTTAGCCCTAGTTGTCTCCGGCCCGGCAGGCCGAATTTTGCCCCGGGCCCTGCAATTTCTTCCCGGCCCGCGCCGGTCCTGAAATTCACAGATGTGGAGAGACGCCGAGCCGATTCGGCGATCTATCCGAGACTATTGGGCAATTCACGCAATCCACAGGGCTTCGGAACCTGTGGACGGAGGCTTCATGACCAATATCTGGAGCGAGGCGATTCAAGGACTGCAGCCGAGGCTCGGCGCACAGACCTACGACCTCTGGATCCGGCCGCTCGAATTGCGCCAGGTTCAGGGCCAGCGCCTTCTTCTCACGGCTCCCAACCGGTTCATGAAGGAGTGGTTCGAGAACCACTACCGTGACGTGGTCCTCGACGAGCTCCGCGCGCGCACGGCGCAGGATTACCACATCGAGATCGACATCTCCGCCGCTGCCGAAGCCTCTCCGAGCGCTACCGCCGCCGAGCCCCGGGCCGAGCCCGAACCGCCCCCGCCCCCGCTGCCGCCCTTACCCGCGCTGCCGCCGATCGGGCTGTCGAGCCGCTACCGCTTCTCCAACTTCATCAAGGGCAGCTCCAACGAGCTCGCCGCCTCCGCCGCCTGGTCGGTCGCGCAGGACCCGGGTGCCCGCTTCAACCCCTTCTTCATCTACGGAGGAGTCGGCCTCGGCAAGACCCACCTGCTGCACGCGATCGGCCACCACATCCACGTCCACCGGCCGCACCTGCGCATCGTCTACCAGAGCGCCGAGCGGTTCATGAACGAGTTCATCTCGGCCGTCCGCTTCAACCAGTTCGACCAGTTCCGGGCCCGCTACCGCGAGCAGTGCGACGTCCTGCTCATCGACGACATCCAATTCATCGCCGGCCGCGACCGCACGATGGACGAGTTCTTCCACGTCTTCAACGCCCTCTACGAGGCCGAGAAGCAGATCGTCGTCACCGCCGACCGCATGCCCGGCGACATGCAGGGCATGGAAGACCGCCTGATCTCCCGCCTCAACTGGGGCCTCGTCGCCGACATCAAGGCCCCCGACCTCGAGACCCGCGTCGCCATCCTCAAGCAGAAGGCCGACGTCGATCGCATCGACCTCCCCGACGACGTCGCGCTCCACCTCGCCACGCACGTCCGCAGCAACGTGCGTGAGCTCGAGGGCTCGCTCGTCCGCGTCTCCACCTTCGCCGCGCTCAAGAACCGACCCCTGAGCCGCGAGTTCGTCAGCGAGGCGCTCGGCGTCTCGGCCGCCCCCGCGCAGCCGGCGCCCATCAGCATCGAGAGCGTCCAAAAGGTCGTCGCCAGCCACTTTTCCGTCCGGATCGCCGACCTTAAGGGCCCGCGGCGCCACCAGGGCATCTCCCGCCCGCGGATGATCGCCATGTACCTCAGCCGTCAGCTCACCGGCGCCAGCTTCCCCGAAATCGGCCTGCGCTTCGGCGGCAAGGACCATTCGACCGTCATCAACGCCTGCAAGCGCATCGAGAGCATCCAGAGCGAGGACAGCGAGCTCCGCGAGACCGTCGCCGCGCTGCGCCAGCTCCTCGCCCACGAGCCCGCCCACGCGGCCCAGCTGCCCTCCTGATCGGCTGCCCTGGCCGTCTCGATCGTCACGTTCGCCACGGCCTCCTGAGCGGCTCGCCTCGCCCGGCGCGCCTCGCCGCCCCGCCGTCCCAGCGCGCACTTCGCCGACCTCGAGTCCAGCAAGCAATTCCAGCTCCGCGGCTGTCTCTGTCTCGCCGCCGCGGGGATACGACGCCGCACGCGGCCGCCAGCCCCGCCACCTTTTGTCTCGCCATCAGCCGAGCCGCCCCGAGCGGCCCGGCTTTTTGTGCTTTCTCGGCCGCGGGCACGCTTTCCACAACGATCTGTGGAACAGCCTGCGAACAACCTGGGGACCCTTGCCTCGCCCCTGCGTCGGGGGTAACTCTGGCTTCGCTCACCGCTCTTTCACCCCCCGCCGATTCCCGGATCCACCAATCATCTCGGACCGATCGCCGCCTCTCCCCCCGACTCACAGCGACGATCACGAGGACGAGCTTTAAAAATTTCCCTTAAACCCTTAATAAATCTCCCGCCCACATCCTCCCGAGGCCTCGATGGAATTCGAGATCGATCAAGCCAGGTTCCTCTCCGCTCTCGCGCTCGCGCAGACCGTCGCCGACAAGCGCAGCAACAACATGCCGATCTTGGCGAACGTCCTCTTGCGCACCACCAAGGACAACCGCCTCGTGTGCAGCGCGACCGACATGATGATCTCGATCACCGAGAGCATCCCCGTCGAGGTGAAGACCCCGGGAGCGCTCACCCTCGGCGTCCGCTCGCTCCACAACGTCGTGCGCACCCTGCCGAACAAGCCGATCCGGGTGAAGTCGGCCGAGAACCACTGGGCCGAGCTATCGGTCGCGCGCAGCTCCTTCAAGCTCATGGGGCAGGTCCACACCGACTTCCCGGAGCTGCCCGACCCCAAGGGCCAGAAGTTCATCACCATCCCTGGCCACGCCTTCACCGACCTGATCCAGCGGACCCAGTTCAGCGTGTCGACCGACGAGGCGCGGGTCAACCTCAACGGCGTCCTGTTCGAGTGCGACGGTGCCACCGGCACCATGGTCTCGACCGACGGCCACCGGCTCACCAAGTACAGCCTCCCGCTCGCCGGCCCCAAGCTCGACCGCGGCATCATCATCCCGCGCAAGGGCATGCTGGAGATCAAGCGCGTGCTCGACCGCGTCCAGGGTGAAGTCGGCCTCGCCGTCGACGGCCAGCACATCTTCGTCCAGGCCGCCGACCTCACCCTCTCGGTCAAGCTCAACAACGTCGTCTTCCCGCCCTACGAGAAGGTCATCCCGGGCGAGCACAAGCGGCGCGTCACGGCGCTCCGCGACGAGCTCGTCGACGCCCTCAAGCGCGCCGAGGTCATGGCCCCGGAGAAGACCGCCACCGTGCGCGTCCAGCTCGACAAGGGCACCCTGCACCTCACGGCGGACAACCCCGACCTCGGCGTCGCCCACCAGGAGCTCGAGATCGACTTCGAGGGCGAGCCGCTGGTCGCCGGCTTCAACGCCCGCTACCTGATCGAGGTCCTCGAGGCCATCGACGCCAAGCAGGTCCACCTCGACTTCCAGGGCGAGCTCGACCCCTGCGTCGTCCGTCCGGTCGACGGCGTCGACCTCCTCGGCGTCGTCATGCCCATGCGGATCTGACCTTCGGGACAGGTCTCGCCTCTCGGTGCCCGCGCGTGCTGCTGCAACACCTCAGTCTCCGCGAGTTCCGCAACTTCGCCGCCGGCGACCTCGACTTCGGCGCCCGCTTCACCGTCTTGCACGGCCCCAACGGGGTCGGCAAGACCAACATCCTCGAGGCGCTCTACCTCGTCGCCACCTTGAGGTCGTTCCGTTCGGCCGACCTCGGGCCGCTGGTGCGGCACGGCGCCGCCGAGGCGCGGGTCGAGGTCAGCGGGCACGACCGTCAGCTCGGCCTCGGCACCAGGCTCGCCGTCCACCTCACCCGCACCGCGCGCCAGACCCGGCGCCTGGCGGTCGCCGACGGCAAGACCGTGCGCTCGGGCCCCGACTTCTACGGTCGCCTGCGCGCCATCCTCTTCACCCCCGAGGACCTCGGCGTTTTGCGCGGTTCTCCGACCGGCCGGCGCCAGTTTCTCGACCGAGCGCTGTTCGCGCGCGATCGCGCGCACATCGCCGACATCGCCGACTACGACAAGCTCTTGCGCTCGCGGAACCGCGTCCTGCGCGGCGAGGACGCCGGCATCGCGCGCGGTCAGCAGGACACCCTCCTCGACGCCTACGACGCCGGTCTGGCGGCCGCCGGGGCCCGCATATGGGTCCGCCGGGAGCGACTCCTCGCCGACCTGCGCGGCGCCTTCGCCGAGGCTTTCGCGCAGATCCACGGCCGGCACCTCGGCGTCACCCTCGAGTACGTCACGAGGCTCGCGGGCGAGCCCGGGGCCGAGTCGGCCGACCCGCAGACGCGCCTCGCCGAGGCTCTGCGCGGCGCGCGGCGGCACGACCTCATGCGCGGTACCACCACCGTCGGCCCGCACCGCGACGACTTCGACGTGCGGCTCGACGGCCAGGACGCGGGAGCCTTCGCCTCCCAGGGGCAAGCGCGCGCGCTCATCCTCGCCTTCAAGATCGCCGAGCTGCAGGACGCCCGCGCGCGAGCCGGTGAGGCCCCGGTGCTGCTGCTCGACGACGTCTCGAGCGAACTCGACCCACAGCGTTCTGCGCAGCTGTTCGAGGCCCTTTTGCGCGAGGCCGGCCAGTGTGTCCTCACGACCACCGCCCCGCACTTCATCGGCCTGCCGGCGGGCGGCGATTGCCGTTACATCGAAGTCGACAAGGGTCACATCAAACTCGGCGGCGACAGCGGCCCGTAACCGGCCTAAAACCGGGAAAAACGCCTGTTTGGGCGTGGCACGCGCGACCTTCGGGTGGTAGGATCCGGACGCTGTTTTCAGCCGCAGGGCCGTCGCCCGCGCCCTGGGAATTCCCATGTCAGAAGTCGACAAGACGCAAGCTCCCGCCGACGATTACAACGCCGACTCGATCTCCGTGCTCGAGGGTCTGGAGGCCGTCCGCAAGCGGCCCGGCATGTACATCGGCGACACCAGCGACGGCTCCGGCCTCCACAAGATGGTCTTCGAGGTCGTCGACAATTCGATCGACGAGGCCCTCGCCGGGTGGTGCAAGAACATCGAGGTCACCATCCACCCCGACAACTCCGTCTCCGTCGACGACGACGGGCGCGGGATCCCGGTCGGACCGATGGAGGTCGGCGGCAAGGTGATGGACGCCGCGATCGTCATCCTCACGGTCCTGCACGCCGGCGGCAAGTTCAACAACAACAACTACAAGGTCTCCGGCGGTCTGCACGGCGTCGGCGTCTCGGTCGTCAACGCCCTGTCCGACTGGCTGAAGCTCGAGATCTGGCGCGACAGCAAGGTCCACAACGTCCGCTTCGAGCGCGGCGACGCGGTCACGGGCGTCGAGGTCGCGGGCCGCACCGAGCGACGGGGCACGCGGGTCCACTTCCACCCCGACCCGCTGATCTTCAGCACCACCGAGATCGACTACGAGGTCCTGGCCAACCGCTTCCGCGAGCTCAGCTTCCTCAACCAGGGCGTGCGGCTGCACCTGCGCGACCTCCGGAGCGGCCGCGAGAAGGTGTTCGACGGCGAGGGCGGGATCCCGAGCTTCGTCAAGCTGCTCGCGCAGCACAAGGAGGCCGTCGGCGACCTCATCGCCTTCAACCGCGACATCGAGTTCGAGTACGAGGGCGAGCAGAAGACGCTCGGCGTCCAGATCGCCATGCAGTGGACCGACGCCTATCAGGAGACGATCCTCTGCTTCACCAACAACATCGCCAACCGCGACGGCGGCACCCACCTCACCGGCTTCCGCACCGCGCTGACGAAGGTCGTCAACGCCTACGCCGACAGCAGCGGCCAGCTCAAGGCCCACAAGACCAACCTCGCCGGCGAGGAGGTGCGCGAGGGCCTGGTCGCCATCGTCTCGATCCGCCACCCTGACCCGAAGTTCAGCTCGCAGATCAAGGACAAGCTGGTCTCCGGCGAGGTCACCAGCCTGGTGTCCACCGTCGTCACCGAGGAGCTCGGCAAGTACCTCGAGGAGAACCCGCGCTCGGCCAAGCTCGTGGTCGAGCGGGCGATCCTCGCCGCCCGCGCCCGCGCGGCCGCCCGCAAGGCCCGCGAGACCATCACCCGCAAGGGCATCCTCGACGGCCTGTCGCTGCCCGGCAAGCTCGCCGATTGCCAGGAGAAGGCCCCGGAGCACGCCGAAATCTTCATCGTCGAGGGTGACAGCGCCGGCGGCTCGGCCAAGCAGGGCCGCGATCGCCGGACGCAGGCGATCCTCCCGCTGCGTGGCAAGATCCTCAACGTCGAGAAGGCGCGCGTCGACAAGATGCTCTCCAGCCAGGAGATCATCACCCTCATCACCGCGCTCGGCACCGGCATCGGCCCCGACAGCTACGACATCAACAAGCTGCGGTACCACACCATCGTCATCATGACGGACGCCGACGTCGACGGCTCGCACATCCGCACGCTGCTGCTGACGTTCTTCTACCGCCACTTCCCCGAGATCATCGAGCGCGAGCACCTCTACATCGCCCAGCCGCCGCTCTACAAGGTCAAGGCCGGCAAGGTCGAGACCTACCTGAAGAACGAGGCCGCGCTCGACGAGTTCATCATCAACAACGCCGTCGGCGACCTCGAGCTCGCCATCGGCAACCACGTCGTCTCGGGCGAGGTGTTCGCCGCGATCGCCCGCCAGGGCGCGCGGTACAAGCAGCTGGTCGAGTCGCTCGCGCGCGAGCACCGGTCGCAGGTCGTCGAGTTCCTGGTCGAGAAGCTCGAGGCTGACGTTAACCTGGCCGCCAGCTTCACCGACGAGGCCGCCGTGACGGCGCTGGGCGCCGCGCTCAAGGCGGAGGTCACCCCGCGGATCGAGAACAACCCGACCATCGACATCTCCGTCGAGGCCGACCCGACCGACCCCGCGCGCAAGCAGCTCCGCGTGCAGATCTTCGTCGACGGCGTGCGCCACGACGAGCTCGTCAACGTCGAGCTGCTCGGCGGCTACCAGCTCACCGAGCTGCTCAAGATTCGCCGCCAGCTGGTCGACTACGGCACCGGCGACCTGGCCCTGCGCCGCAAGGGCGAGGTGGTGGCCACCCCCAAGCGCCTGCTCGACATCGTCCACCACATCGGCGAGCTCGGCCGCAGCGGCCTGCAGATCCAGCGCTACAAGGGCCTCGGCGAGATGAACCCCGAGCAGCTGTGGGAGACCACGATGGACAAGAGCCGCCGCGCCCTCCTCAAGGTCAGCGTCGGCAACAACCTCGAGGCCGACAACGTGTTCGCCGTGCTCATGGGCGACAACGTCGAGCCGCGTCGCGAGTTCATCACGCAGAACGCCCTCAACGCCCGCAACCTCGACATCTGAGGTCCCCTTGTAAAATGGGGCATGTCTTTCGGGACATGTACTCGTTCTGGAGTGATTAAAGGACATGCCCGAAAGGACATGTCCTTCAATATTTGCTGCCCCGGCCTCGCGCGAGGTCTCTGCCGGCCGCCGATCGACGGTCGGCGCCGTACCGCTGTCGGCTGCCATCCGGCGGCGCGCTCGAGCGGCCGTGTCCTGCTCCCGGCCACCGCTGCTACGCCGTCGTCTCCGGGGTCTCGCTCGCGTCTCCCCGGGAGAGCGCGCGGACCGGCGAGTAGCGGCAACGACCTGCTCGCGGCCACCTCGTCGATTCGCAAGGTCTAGCGCCGGCGCGCAGCGAGACGTCGCTGGATTGGAGCAGCCGCTGCACCTGCTCGTGGTCCGCGAGGCCTCGCCTGCAGGCGTGCCTCCCGTCCCCGTCGCAGGACCCGCTGCGGCCGGACCGAGCGCTCGCGAGGCGCCGCCCAGGACCGCCGTTTCACGACGATCTCAGCACGTCCGGAGAGACATACTGACTCAGCCCGGCGCCTTGTCCCACGCGACCTTGTCGCCGCAGTGGAGCATCATCATCCCGTGGTACGGGTTGATGATCTCGCCCGTCTTCTGCACCCAGTAGGCCCCCTTGTTATTGAAGGCCATCGGGCAGAAGACCACCTCGTAGCCGGCGCGCTGGTCGCTGTGGTTCTTCAAGAACGAGATGAGGCCCATGCTCATCTTCTCGAAGCCGGCGCGGGCCGTGTCGATGTCCTGAGCTGCGACGCGACCGGCGCCGGCGACGACCTCGGGGATGCCGGCTTCTTTTTGCAGCGGCTCGGCCGCGACCACTACCTGGGCCGAGAGCTCGGACAGCTTGTCGAGGCGGTCGGCTGCCAGCGTCTCCTGGATCGCCACGTAGGGCTGCACGATCGACGTCGGCGCCGGCGGTGCGGACTTGCCGGCCTCGCTGCTGCAGGCCACGGCGGCGATGAACGTGAGCAGGATGCGCCTCGGCACGTTACCCACGTACCACATGCCCGGACCTTGCGGTAGAGTCCGGCCGGCTCATGCTCGCGCCCGTCCTCGCTCTCTGGCTCGCGCCGGCGCCTCCGGAGACGGCCTCCAGCGCTCGATTGCCGGAAGACGTCCCGCTCGCCAGCGAACCGTCCGGCGCCGGCATCGCGGCACCCGCCGAGCAGTCGCCCGCGAGCCCCACGGGCGACGCGACCGCCGAGCCCGCCAAGCCCGCGACCTCGAGCAACGGCGGCTTCTTCGGCGGCGACGTCACCACCGCTGCGCCTGCCCCGGCGGGCGAGGGTCCGAGCAAGGCTCCGCCGATGCCGGAGATCGAGGAGCTCCCGTCGCGCTCCGCTCCGCCGCCGAAGAAACCTGGTCTTTCGGCCCTGTTCGGTCCGAAGGATCGCAAGCCGGTCAGCGGCGGCGGCGTCGGCTTCTTCGATCCCGGCAAGCTCGACGACACCGGCCCGGGCGGCAGCGGCGGCATCCAGGTCCGCGGCTACCTCGGCTTCAACTTCACCGTCGCGCAGCGCACCGACCTCAGCGCCCGCGACCCCGAGACCGGCACCTTCCCGCAGCTCAAGACCTTGCCGTACTTCGGCGGCGGCGCGGCCAACCTCTACGTCGGCGCCCCGATCTACAGCGACGTCGTCTACGCGCGGATCGCCTTCGAGTTCATCTCGATCCCTCGCGCCAGCCCCGTCGCCCCCGACGTCACCCCGAACTACGCCCCGATCGTGCTCATGGAGGCCGCGGTGCTCGAGGTGAACCCGTTCGCGTGGGCCAAGAAGAGCCCGCGCTGGTTCGCCGAGGGTTTCAAAATTTCGGGCGGCGTCTTCATCGTCCCGTTCGGCCTCGAGGACGAGGAGCACGACGCGCCCGTGCGTTGGTGGGTCACGCGGCCGCTGGCGATGAGCGTCGGTCGCGTCTATCCCGGCTCGTGGATCGACATGGGCGTCACCATCAAGTGGAAGCCGACCTTCGGCGGCGCCCGCCCGATCCGCCCGCTCGAGATCGACCTCGGCGTCGTCAACGGCGACGCGTGCACGCAGACCCGCACGATGGACGCGCTGTACCGCTATCAACCGGTCGGCCAGGCGGTCCCGCCGTGCGAACGGCAGCTCCGCGACGTCGAGGTCCCGCGCGGCGACGGCTTCGTCCTCGGCATCACGCCCGACAACAACGGCAACAAGTCGCTGCTCGCTCGCCTGCAGATCCGTCCGGTGCCGGCGCTCAACTTCGGCGGCTCGTACATCTGGGGCACGCACCCGCAGAGTCAGTTCCCGTCGCCGCAGTACATGGGCAAGGGCTATCCCGACACCGTGCAGGCGCCGACCTGGCGCGTCGGTGCGCACTTCGACTTGAACCTCGACGAGGTCGTCGCCAGCCCCTACCCCTTGCCGCACCTGCGCGGCGAGTTCGTGTACGGCGTCGACAGCGTCGGCAAGACGATGATGATGCTCGGCGAGCAGGCGCTCGCGGATCGCCGCATGCTCGGCGGCTACGCCCAGATCGCGCAGCCGCTGTGGCGGCGCAAGAAGACGAGGCTTCCCGGCCTCATCGTGCAGTACCGCTTCGACTTCGCCGACCCCGATCGCGCCGTCCCGGGCCGCACCAAAGACGGCTACGTGCTGTCAGACTTCGCCGACCGCTATCTCTACGACGAGGCGTTGCAGGCGCACGTCGTCGGCCTGCGGTTCCCGGTGCTGCCGCGCTTCAACCTCAAGGGCGAATACATGTTCGTGCGCGAGGAGGGCGGGCGCAGCAACCGCGTGTTCAACGACGCGTTCAGCCTGCAGGCCGTGGCCGACTTCTAGCGCCACGTGCGCCCGTGCGAGCGCGCACAGGGGTGGTGGCGCAGCGGTTCGGCTCGCTGAAGCTTTCCGGGTGCCTTGACGTCCCGGCCATCACGCGGGGATGCTTCACCCTGAAGGCCCGCAGGACGCCCATGACCCGCCTGACCCGCTTCGCTGCCAAGGTTTGTTTGGGACTGCTCTTTTGCCTCGCGCTGGCGCCACAGCGGTCCGAGGCGCACCTGGCGAAGTGGGGAAGTTGGGAGATTACCCACCGGAACTTGATGAAGTTGTTTCCGGACGCGGACCCCAACGGCTGGCGGATCAAGCGCTACCAGTACTCGGACAGCGAAGTGAAGCTGCTCGAGGCCGAGCTCGGGTTCGAGCTCTACCCCGAGGACAAGCTGCCCGAGTTCTTCATCGCCTCGGACGCGCAGGGCAACTTCCTCGGCGTCGCCATCTTCATCGACCCGCGGACCAAGCCGAAGATCCTCGACGGCGGCATTTTGACGCTCGAAGTCGGGATCGGTGTCAACGCCGAGGGCAAGATCAGCCGCATCAAGGTCTACGACTACCGCGGCAACGTCGCCCTCGCTCAGGACGCCTTCCTCAACCAGCTCCGCGGCCGCGAGCTCGACTCCAACTTCAAGATGGGAGTCGGCGGCCTCGTCGCCGTCGCTGGCGAGCCGGAGGAGAGCCAGCTCGTCGGCAACGCTGCCCGTGAGGCGCTGCTCCTCATGAAGGTCGCCCTGGGTCGCCGCGACGGCTGAACCGCTGCGCTCGACTGTGCTAGCGTCACGGGCGATGGCCTCGTCCCGCGCGCTCCGTGTCCGCAGCTTCGGCCTCGTGCTCTGCTCGACGAGCATCGTGCTGTCGCACGGCTGCCTCGAGGAAAACCCCGTCGATCCGACCGACACGATGGGGACCGACGATCCCACCGCCGGCACGGGCGACACCACCGCCGGCGCCGAGGCCGGCCTCCTCGCCTGCGCGAGCCCGCCCTGCACCGTGCTGGTCGTCAGCCAGACCCTCGACGACCGCATCGACGTCTACGACGTCACCGCCGCGCCGTACCTGCGCGGGCGGATCGGCACCGACCTCAAGTTCGATCCCTCGGGCGAGCAGGTCATGGGCAACCTGCTCGACGAGCCCTACGGCCTCCTGCTCGACGACGACCACCTCTGGGCCGCGATCGGTCACTACCCCGACACCGACCGCGGGTCGCTGCTCGCCTACCCGCGCGCGGCCTTCGCCGACGTCGCGCAGGGCGAGGTGTTCGCCGAGGACAAGTACTTCGCGGCGGGCGAGTTCTCGGCCGGCGTGCTCGACCTGCCGTTCGGTCGCCAGGAGGCCATCTTCCTGCTGCGGCACCCGAGCGGGCGGATCCTCGTCGGCGTGTTCGCCAACGACCTCCGCGCCGCCAGCTGGCCCGAGCCGAGCGAGCTCCTCGTCGTCGACCCCGACGACCTGCGGCCCGAGGCGATCGGCGCGTTCAGCCTCGACCTCGACACCACCCCGTGCAACGGCGGGTGGAAGATCGCCGCCCTCGACGACGACGTCTCGCGCGTCGCCTTCGCCTGCGACGGCAACGACGCCGTCGCCGTCGTCAGCCTGCCCGGCGGCTTCGCCGACCTCGCGCCGGCCGACGCCGCCGCCGGCATGAGCGCCTGCAGCACGCCGCTGGCGAGCGGCACCGTCACCACGCAGTTCGTCGCGCCCGACGGCGCCGGCGGCCTGCTCGCCGTGCAGTCGCAGATCCTCGAGCCGCCCAAGCTGTGGAGCATCAACGGCAATTGCGGCATCGCGGGGGCGCCCGGTGACGAGCTCCCGCCCGAGCTCGACAGCGTCCGGGTCGTCCGCGAGCCGGCGCTGCTCCGCCCGGCGGGCGGCGGCCAGCCGGCGATGTGGCTCCTCGCCAGCGAGACGCCGGTGCCGGGCGTGCTGATCGTCCGCGGCGGCGCGTCGCCCACGGTATGCGGCCAGGTCAGCGGTCTCGACGCGATCGAGGGCGCCGAGAACGCCCCGTTCGCGCTCACGCTCGACGCCTCGCGCACGCACCTGGCGATCGGCGCCGGCCCCGTCAGCAACCCGCCGTTCGCCGAGGGCCGCGGGCAGGTCCTGTGGGCCACGCTCGACCTCGCGGAGCTCGACAGCTGCGCCGTCGCGGCCACCGAGGTCGTCGACCTGACCGAAGGGACATTCGTGGCGACCGACCCGCGGACGTGGGTGCGCGCGCCGAACATGCTCCTCATCGCCGAGCTCGGAGGCTCGTGATGACGCGTCGGCGTCTCCCCATCTTGCAACCCCGCGCCGAGGGCGGCGACGAAGATCCGCTCGCGCTGCTCCGCGGCGGTCGCTTCGCCCGCTGGTTCGCGTCGTCGCTGGCGGTGGTCGGGCTGTTCTGGATCGTCAGCGACCGCGTCGAGGCCCGCGACACCGCCCACGCCGTCGTCCTCGTCCACACCGCCCTGCAGGCCCCGCCGCAGCCGCCGATCGAAGACATCACGCCGGCGCCGCCGAAGCCGCCGATCGAGGACATTACGGCGCCGAAGCCGCCGGTGGAGGACATCAAGCCCGGGCGCGCGCCGCCGCCTCCGCCGATCGAGGACATCACGCCGCCGCGCAAGCCCGGCGAGTCGACCGACGAGTTCGGGCGCAAGCGCACCGGCACGGGCGCGCTCGTGCTCGAGGAGGGCGAGCCGGACGAGTCGGTCGGCCTGCCCACGCAGCAGCGGCAGGAGATCGCCAGCGGCGGGTTCTTCGACCCGACGGCGTTCGACGACGTCAAGACCGTCAAGAAGAAGGCCTACGTCCACCTGATGCCGGGGATCCCCAACGAGGCGTTCTTCGCCGGCGTCGTGCTCATCCTGCTGCTGTCGTTCAGCCTGTTCGAGCGCCACGGCAGCCGTGACAAGCGGGCGCGCAACTACTGGCACCTCGAGCTCACCCGCTTCGCCTGGCTGAAGCGGGCGATCAAGAGCCGATGGTTTCAGCCGGCCGTGCAGATCCCGGTGGTGATCGCGTTCCTCGGCGTGATCGTCATCGGCCTCATCGGCTCGCAGGAGCCGGGTCGCAACCTCGCGCCGGTGCTCACCTGGAACATCTGGTGGATCGGCCTCATCTTCATGGTGCTGCTGTTCGGCAACCTGTGGTGCTTCATGTGCCCGTGGACCGCGATCCCCGACTGGATCATGCGCCGCAGCTTCACGAAGGTGCGCCCGATCGCCTCGCTGGCGAAGAAGTACCCGCGCTTCAAGCTGTGGATGTGGCCGGCGATCGTGCTGTTCGCCTTCATCACCTGGCTCGAGATCGTGTTCGACGCGGCCAACCGCCCGTGGCTGACGTCGGTGCTCGGGATCTTCATGATCCTGCTCAGCTGGGTGCTGCTGGTCGTGTACGAGCGCAAGGCGATGTGCCGCTACGTCTGCTACGTCGGCCGCGTCTCGGGTCAGTACGCGATGATGGGGATGGTCGAGCTGCGCCGGCGCGACAACGACGTCTGCCGCCACTGCGCCACCAAGGACTGCTACCGCGGCAGCCCGCGCGGCTACCCCTGCCCCACCCACGAGTTCATGGGGGCGATGAACGAGAACCAGTACTGCACGCTCTGCACCGAGTGCGTGAAGAGCTGCCCGCACGACAACATCGCCCTCAACCTGCGGCCGAGCGGCGAGGACGTGCTGCACGCCCACCGCTCGCGCTCGGACGAGGCCTACATGGCGCTGCTGATCTTCATCGTCAGCGCCTTCCACGGCGCGGCCATGATCCCGCTGTGGATGGAGTGGGAGAACGCGCTGCGGACCGCGATCATCGACGGGCAGACCGCGCTGTTCGGCGCCGACCTGCTCGGCTTCGGCGGCAGCCACGGCGGCACGATGACGTTCACGGTCATGATGCTGGCGTGCATCCTCGGCCCCGCCGTCATCTATGCCGCGCTGTGCTGGCTGATGCGCCTCGCCAGCGGGCGCCGCGACATCACCACGCGCAAGCTGTTCATCAAGTTCAGCTACACGCTCCTGCCGATCGCCCTGTTCTATCACCTGGCCCACAACGCCGTGCACGTGTTCTGGGAGTGGTCGAAGGTCCGGCGCCTGATCAGCGACCCGCTCGGCTGGGGTCACGACTTCTTCGGCACCGCCCGCGCGCCGCTGACCGCGTTGTGGTCGCCGGAGACGATCTGGTACGTCCAGGTCGCGCTGATCGTCATCGGCCACATCTACGGCATCTACGTCGCCCAGCGCGAGTCGAACCGCCTCTACGCCGACGACCGCAAGGCCGCGCTGCGCGTCCACCTGGTCATGATGGTCGGCATGATCCTCATGAGCCTGCTCAGCCTGTGGCTGCTGGCCCAGCCGATGTTCATGCGCACCGCCGACCTGTGAGCCCGCCTGGGCGCGGCTCCTGGACTCGCTCGCGCTGCGAGCCGATGTTCGTGCGCCCCGCGCCCGGGAGAGACCCTCCGGGCTCACGCGTGGGCGGGGAACATCTCGTCGAGCTCGCGGACGACGTCGGCGCCCTGGACGCCCTTGGCGAGCGCGAGCTCTTGCACGAGCAACGTCCGCGCCGTGTCGAGCATCTTCTTCTCGCCGAAGGACAGGTCCTTGTCGCCGCGGAGGATGCAGAGGTCGCGCAGGACGCTGGCGATCTCGAGGAGCGACCCGGTCTTGATCTTCTCCATGTACTCGCGGTAGCGCCGGTTCCAGGTCGCCGTCGAGATCTTCTCGCCGCGGCGGGTCAGGACCTCGTAGACCTCCTGGACCTGGACGTCGTCCACGATCGGACGCAGGCCCACCGAGGCCGCGTTCTTCTTCGGGACCATGACCTTCATGTCGTTCTCGAGCACCCGGAGGACGTAGAATTCCATGACGCTGCCGGCGATCTCTCGCCGATCGACGCCAGTGACCTCCGCGACTCCGTGGGCGGGGTAGACGACCTTGTCACCGATGTTGAACTCGCTCATGGAGCGCCTTCAAAGACGGCCTTTCCCAGCCCAAAAGCCGCGAAACGATGGCAAAAAAGCGCAGTTTTGTCAACCTTGAGTCGCGCACGAAGCCGAGGACGCGTGTCGCGGCCGCTTCGCCAGGATGACCTCGCTGGACGCGTGAGGAAATCCACAGGGTGCGCAGGTTCCGTCCCATCGATCGCTGCATTCTTGAACCCGAACGCCGCTCTCCTATGATGCGCTCCATGTCACCGCGCACCTCCTCGCGCCGCTCTCTGCGCCCGCGCTTACAGCGGGCCGCGGCCCGGCTTCTCCTCGGCCTCGCGTTTCTCGGCCCGCTGGCGTGCGCGATGACCCCGGATCGATTGCCCCCGCCCGACCGCCAATTTTATTACACGCTGCCTTCCGCCGAGGACAAGGCCAAGTTCCTCAAGCTCAAGGAGACCGAGCGCAAGCCGTTCCTCGAGCAGAAGGGCCTGTGGGCCAAGTGGATGGAGCTGTCGCCCGAGGAGCGCGAGGCGGCCCAGCGCGGCGAGGTCAAGGCCGGTTACAAGGAGTTCACCGCGCTGATGGCCTGGGGCTCCCCGGCCGACACGCAGGAGAGCAAGACGCCCGAGCGCAGCGTCCGCTTCCACACCTTCATCCGCTGCACCAGCGGCCCGCGCGTCGGTCGCTGGGTCGCCAGCAACCTCGCTTGCGACGGCACCTCGAGCGAGGTCGAGATCGCCGTCGAGAACGGCATCATCACCGAGGTCAAGTACCTCAACTGAGCGGCGCACGGCCGCGGCTGTCCGGAAGAGCCTGTCGCCCGAGACAGCAGCGCGCGGGCGAGCTGCCTCGAAGAGCCTGTTCTCCGGGACAGGCGGACGGCCCGAGCGACGGTCGCCGGCGCCGAGCGGGCCCGGGCGCGAGGCCGCGGCGGCCTGCCCGAAAGAGCATGTCGGTCACGCGACGTCGCGAGCGGTGATCGGAGCCTGGCGAGCCGCAGCCCCGACAACAACGAGCGGCCGAGCGCTGCTCGACACCGACGACGCGGCGGCGGCGTTGCGAGCGACCTGTCCGGACGAGCAGGCCATCACGAGCGGCTGGCGACCTGCGCTGCTCGAAAGCGGACCGGCGCCCTGCTCGACATCGACGACACGGCGGCGTTGCGAGCGACCTGTCCGGACGAGCAGGTTCATCACGAGCGGCCGGCGACCTGCGCTGCTCGAAAGCGGACCGGCGCGCAAACCGTCCTTCAGGACAGCTTGCGCGCCGCGGGTTCGGCCAGCTCAAAAAGCCTGTCCTGAGGGACAGCGTGGATCAGGCGCGGCTGAGGAACTCGAGGATCGTCGCCACCGGGAAGCCGGAGCCGCCCTCGTCGCACACGCCGAACGGCTTGCGGACCATCGCCGGGCCGGCGATGTCGACGTGGACCCACCGCTGACCGGCCGTGAACTCCGACAGGAACAAACCGGCCGTGATGGCGCCGCCGTAGCGCTCGCCGGTGTTGCGCATGTCGGCGATCGGGCTCTTGAGCTGCTCCTTGAGCGGCTCGGGCAGCGGCAGGCGCCACATCTCCTCGCCGACGCGCTGGCTCGCCGCGGTGAAGAGGTTCGCCAGCTCGTCGTCGCGGGACATCACGCCGGCGCAGTGGGGCCCGAGGGCGACGATGCAGGCGCCGGTCAGGGTCGCGAAGTCGAACAGGTAGGTGGGCTGCAGCTTGCCGGCGTAGACCAGCGCGTCGGCCAGCGTCAGCCGGCCCTCCGCGTCGGTGTTGTTGATCTCGACGGTCTTGCCGTTGCTGGCGGTGAGCACGTCGCCGAGGCGGTAGGCGTCGCCGCCGATCATGTTTTCGGTCGCCGGCACGATCGCGTGGACCTCCCACGGCACGCCGAGCTTGGCCGCGGCCTCGAGCGCGCTCAGCACCGCCGCTGCACCGCCCATGTCCATCTTCATGTCCATCATCGCGTCGCTCGGCTTGAGCGACAGGCCGCCCGAGTCGAACGTGACGCCCTTGCCGACCAGGCACACGCGGCCCTTGCTGTTGCCCTTGGGCGTGTACTGGAGGTGGATGAACTTGGGCCGCTGGGCGCTGCCGCGGGCGACCGCGAGGTAGCAGCCCATGCCGAGCTTCTCGCAGTCCTCGCGCTCGAGCACCGTGAGCCGCACGCCGCGATCGGCGAGGTTGTCGGCGATCTCTCGCGCCACGTCCGCGAGGTAGCTCGGGGTCACGAGGTTGGCTGGCCCATTGACCAGGTCACGCGCCCGCGCCACGCTGGCCGCGACGATCTGCCCGCGCGACGTGCCTTCGCCGGACGCCGCCTCGCCGAGCACGCGCACGCGCTGCACCGTCGAGGGCTTGCGCTTGGCCTCGCTGAGGTAGCGGTCGTAGCGATAGGTGCCGAGCTGGAGGCCCTGCGCCACGAGCTCGCCGAAGTGGACCGGCTCGCTCTGCGAGCCGAGGGCGCGCAGATCGAGGACGACCTCGGCGACGCCGGCCGCCGAACCCGCACGCACGGCGTCGAAGGCGAGCGCGCGCACTGCCGCGGCCGAGGGCGCGCTCGCCCCGGTCCCGAGCAGCAGCACCTGCTGTGGTTCGCCCTGGTGCTCGCGCAGAAACGAGAACTTCTCCCCCGGTTCGCCGCGGAACCGCGCCGCCTGGGCTGCGCGCGCCAGCGGAGCGCCGAAACGGCGTTCGATCGCCGGGCCCGAGTCGCTGCTGGCGACCGCCACCGCGAGCAGGTGATGGCCCGCGCCTGCCGCCTCTTGAGAAGTCCACTCGATGCTGAGCATGTCGGCTGTTGTCCCCCACCGCCGCGTCCGCCGCAAGCCGATCGGGGGCCGGCGGGGAAACGGAGGGGACTCACGGAGTAAGTCGCAAAAACCACGCCACACGCGCGAATGCACGCAAAATTTCTAGCGAAACAAACACCTGGACCCCTAAGGTGTTACAAAGATCGTTCACCTTCCTATAATTGAGTAAAAAAGATGTTAATTGGCGTTGACACTACATGCTCTTTATATGTAGCGTTTTGAGCACGTAGCCCCTGAAGGAGGGACCACACGATGCTCACCGACGATACCAACACCAACGCTGCGCCCGAGGAGGGCAAGAAGGCCTCGAAGCGCAAGACCGCCAAGAAGAAGGCGGGCAAGAAGGCCGCCAAGAAGGCGGGCGCGAAGAAGGCCGCGAAGGCCGGCGCCGCCAAGAAGACCGGCAAGAAGGCGGGCAAGAAGGCCGCCAAGAAGACCGGCGCGAAGAAGGCGGGCAAGAAGGCCGCCAAGAAGACCGGTGCGAAGAAGGCCGCCAAGAAGGCCGGTAAGAAGGCCGCCAAGGCCGGTGCGAAGAAGACCGCGAAGAAGGCGGGCAAGAAGGCCAGCAAGCGCGCTGCCGCCGCGTAAGCTGCCTCTCGGGGCGGACCGAGCCCCGATTCGCACGAAAATCGCCGCGAACCTGCCCAGGTCGCGGCGATTTTCATTGGTTCAGCGCGCGATCGGCGAGCTCCGCTCGTGGCCCGGGAGCCAGGCGCGCGGCGCGAGCGGCCAGGCCGAGCAATTCGGGAGTCGCCGCGCTCGGTGGGCGCTGCAGAGGTTCTCGCGGCAGGCGCGGGGCGGGCGGTGCGAAGGCCCGGCGCGCAACGCGAGTTACGAGGCCGTCGTCGGGCGTGCGCACGCGCGAGCGGTGAGGGCAGGAGATGCGCGCACGCTTTGCCGGTGGGCGCGAGCTCGAGCGAGGCGCCGCGCAGAGCGTGAACGTGCGCGAGCCGCAGAGCGCACGCCCTCTCCGAGTCGACCCGGCTGCGCAGGTCCGCAAGAGAGCCCGTGCGCTGCAAGCGCTACACATCAGCCGCGTCGAGCCCAAACTCGAGCGAGGCGGGACTGAGGCCGTGACCGTGCGCGTGCCGGCCGCCAGGGCCGGGCATCGGGCGCATGCCTGGAGGCGGCACCGGGAGCGGCTGGCCGCCGGAGGGCCGGGCGCTACAGCTCGGCTGCGTCCAGCGCGCGCACGAAGGCGCGCAGATTTGCGTGGGCGCGAGCCCCGCTGAAGAGGATGGTCGTGTCCTCCAGCGCGTCGGCGTTGGCGAGCGCGAACACCAGGCTCTCGGCGAGCGCGCCGCGCAGGCGTTCGGTCGCGCCCGCGGCGTCGACGCGGAGCCACCGGTGCTCGTAGCTCTGCGGGACCGGCCGGCCGGTGCCCTCGTAGGCGGGCACCAGCGTGTCGATGGACAACTTGCGCGCCAGCGCCAGCGTGGTGGCCGGCTCCCACAGGCCGTCGAGCTCCCACACCACGTGCAGACCCTCGGCCGCGCGCGCCTCGGCGAACGCGGCCAGCCGGGCCTGGTTCACCGTGCCGGGCGTGAAGCTCGGCGGCGTGCGCAAAATGACCGTGTCGGCGCCCATCTCCCTGGCGCAGCGCAGGCTCACGTCCCAGGCGCTCTGGACCTCGGGCGTGTCCTGCAGGTGGCCGAACCGCCGCGCCTCGCCGGGCAGCGTGCGCGTGCCGGCCTCGCGCAGCCCGTCGCTGGCCGCGTGACTGACGAGGTGCCACACGTACGGCACCAGGACGGCGTTCGGATGGACGCTTCGGACCTGCTCCGCGAGCGCCCGGGCGGCTGCAGCGCGGGGAGGGTTCAGCAGCGTCGAGCGCAGCGCGACGAGCTCGACCGGGTCGCCGGCCTCGTCGCCGGCCTCGTCGGAGGGGTCGGGCCGGGCGGGACGCGCGGCGCGGAGGGCGTGCTCGTCCTGAAGGATCACACCGAGGCGGGGCATGGCGGCCGGAGGCTAGTGCGGACGCGGGGCATATACAAGCGCGCCCCGCTGTGTGCTATGGGGCGCCGGTGAAGCTCTTCATCGATACGGCGGACGTGAAGGAGATCCGCGAGGCGGCGGCGATGGGCCTCCTCGACGGCGTGACGACCAATCCGTCCCTCGTGGCGGCGACCGGGCGCGACATGCGGTCGGTGTTGCAGGAGATCTGCAGCATCGTCGACGGCCCGGTCAGCGGCGAGGTGCTGGCGACGACGTACAAGGAGATCATCGACGAGGCCCACGACCTCGCCGCGATCGCGCCCAACATCGTCGTCAAGGTGCCGCTCATCGAGGACGGCCTGCGCGCGGTCAAGACGCTCACCGGCGAGGGCATCAAGACCAACGTGACGCTGTGCTTCTCGCCGATCCAGGCGGTGCTGGCGGCCAAGGCCGGGGCGACGTACATCTCGCCGTTCGTCGGCCGGCTCGACGACGTCGGCCACGAGGGCATGGAGCTGGTGGCCCAGATCGTCGAGGCGTACGCCAACTACGGCTACAAGACCGAGGTCCTGGTCGCGTCGGTGCGCTCGCCGCTGCACGTGCTCGAGACGATCCGGATCGGCGCGCACGTGGCGACCTTGCCGTTCAAGGTCATCCACCAGCTCGTCAAGCACCCGCTGACCGACGTCGGTCTGGCCCGCTTCCTCGCCGACGCGGCCAAGATCCCCCCGGCGGCCAAGAAGAGCTGAGCACCTGTCCGTAAGGACATGCTGGTGAGGGGATGCGGAAGATCCGCCAGCACGTCAACCCGCTGAGCGCGCACTTCATGCGAGCGCGCGCCCAGCCGGTCGCGCGCCCGCCAGGCCTCGCGCCCGACTGCCCGGTCGAGGTCGAGCTCGGCTGCGCCGACGCGGAGTTCAGCTTCGCCCGCGCCGCCGCCCGGCCGGACATGCTGATGGTCGGGCTCGACATCCGCGAGCCATGCCTGGCCCGCAACCGCGCGCGCGCGGCCGACGAGGGCCTCGCCAACCTGCTGTTCGGCTACGTCAACCTCAACGTCGACATCGATCGCGTGTTCGCGCCGGCCAGCGTCGACCGCTTCCACCTGCTGTTCCCCGATCCGTGGGTGAAGAAGAGCCACCACAAGCGCCGCGTCATCGAGCCCGCGCTGGTCGCCTCGCTGGCGGCGCAGCTGCGCCCCGGCGGCGAGCTGCACGTGGCCAGCGACGTGTTCGACGTGGCGCTCGAGATCATGGCGACCGTCGAAGACCCGGCGCTCGCGCCCCTCGGCCTCGTCAACCTGGCCGGCCCCTGGGGCTTCTGGCGCGGTAACCCGTTCGCCGAGGCCAGCCGCCGCGAGCAGACCACGCTGCGCCGCCAACAGCGGGTGTGGCGGATGCGCTATGTCCGAAACGACATGGCGCCGGCGACAGGTAAATGAGGACAGGGTGACGAGAGCATGTTCTCGGAGACATGTCCTGATGAACAGGGCCAAAGGGCGGCACCTCGGTGAACGAGGCCGCGAGGCAAGGGCCGTGCGGTGTGCCCTGCGGACGAGACCGCCGAGACGCGAAGCTCTGAGGGATTGCCCAGCGGCGCTCCGCGCGACGCTCGGCCCGCCGAATCGCACGAGCAGGAGCGATGGCAAGGGAGCGAGCGGAGGCAGCTTGCGAGGGCGTCTCGGACGCCCTTTGCGCTGTGGCGCTCGCCGGACGGGCCAGGGACCGGGTGCCCCAGTCATGAGCGGAGGGACGGCAAGGCCGTGTGCTGCGCCCGCCGGGCGAGGCCAGCGGGTGTCTCGGGCGCAAGCCCGCACGGTCGCGAGCGGCCGCAAGCTTGAGGGGACCGCTCAAGACGCGAGTCGTGCTGCGCCCGGCCCGGCGAGTCCCGGCGACGGCTGTCTCACGCGCCAGGCGGCATGAGCGCCTCGATCTCGGGCAGCGGGAAGGCGTCGGGCAGCTCGAGGCATCTGCCGACCCGCTGGGCCTCGAGGCGGGCGGCCTCGGGGTCGGCGGCCTTGTCGACGCGCTCCTTGACGGTGTCCACGCACGAGCAGAAGGTCAGCGAGGCGCGGCGGGTGGCGACGTCGGCGCAGCTCGTGTGGTGACGCGCGAGGCTCCAGGCGAGGAAGGGGTCGCGACAGTCGAGGGAGGGGACCTCGATGGCGAGCACGCACTCGCACAGCTCCTCGTCGCGGGGGAGGACCATGGCCTGCGTGCAGAGGGTTTGCATGTACGCGTCCTCGGCCCGCAGGCGCTGGTCGTAGCTGACGGCGTTGCCCTGGATCATCCCGGCCAGGCCGGGGAGCAGGAACCACGCGACCAGGCCGACGATGGGCAAGCCGACGAGGACACCGAGCAGCAGGTCCCGCGTGCGTGAGCGTGGTGGGTCATCGAGATCGGCGAGCATCGGCATAAGATCCCCCGGGATCGTGGCGGATTTTGCGCTGCGGCGGCTGTGGAGGTCCCACGAGGGTCCGATCTCGCAGGCGCTTGGGGCTTGTGAAGCGCGGACGAACCGTACAATACTCAGCCACAGCGCCGGTGCTAGCCTGTCCGGCCCCTTCCCCAATGACGGCCATGCTCCGCTCCCGATCGTTCGTCGCAACCGTCCTCGCCGTGGCCATGGTGCCGGTGCCAGGCCTCGCGGCTCCCGCGGCCCCAGCGGCCCCAGCGGCCCCAGCCGCGCCCGCCGCCGCGCCCGCCGATCCCGCCGCTCAGCCCGCCAACCCGAGCGAGCCGCCGCCGGCCGACGCGCCGCCGACCGAGGTCCCGACGAGCGACGCGCCGCCGGACGAGGTCCCGGTCGAGGAGCCCAAGCCCGAGGAGGCGGCGACCGAGGAGCCGCCGAAGACCGAGACGCCGGAGACGGTCGTCCCCGAGGGCCCCGAGCGCCCGCCCGAGCCGACGCTCGGCAACGGCAAGTTCAAGGCCAAGGGCACCGGCCTGATGATCTCCGGCGGCGTCCTGCTCGGCGCCGGCCTCGTCGGCGTCATCACGTCGTACTTCCTCACGCGCTGTCCCGAGGGCGAGGTCGAGAACTCGTTCGCCTGCAAGAACCGCCAGCACAACACGTTCGCCGTCCCCGCCACCGGCGCCGCGGCCCTGCTCGGCGCCGTGCTCCTCATCGTCGGCCTGACCTACCGCGCCCGCTACAAGCGCTGGGAGAACTGGGACCCGAACCGCGCCAGGACGGCCTTCCGCCCGACCTTCTCGGCCAACGGCGTCGGCTTCAAGTTCTGAGTCGCGCGCCCCCGGCTTCGAGGACGCCGCGGCACCCGCACGGGTGCGCGCCGTCCTCGTCGCGTTTGTGTCGCCGCGAGCCGGCGATGACATGTCCGAAGAGACATCACGACCGTGTGTCCTTCAGGACATGTCGATGCCTCGCCTCCGAGGCGCGGGGCGCCTCGAGCGAGGCGGTAGGGAACGCGCTTCGCGGCAGGACAAGCGCAGCACGGACCGGAGCAGCGCGTCGGCGTGTCGGTCGCGCCCGCACGGCGCGGGGCGAGGCTCGCTGCTGCCGGCGTTGAGCCGCGACGCGACGCATGGACGCCGCGGGCCGCGCGGAGAGGGCCGTTTCTTGAGAGAGAGCGCGACGGCCGAAGCGGCGTGCCGGCTGCCGCGCAATCGATGAGGCGGCTCCGCAGCAGTTCACGCCGGCGCGACGCCAATCCTGAAGAGAGCGCCCGGAAGGCTGCGTTCCTGGCTTCGTGCTCCGGCGTCACGGGCGATCGCGGCCGATGACGACCTTGGCCAGGTCGAGCAGCAGCTCGAGCTCGTGCGGCTGGGCCCGCTGGGCGATCGAGTTGAGCAGGGCGAGCAGGGTGCTCTCGGGCGAGGCGGCGGGGCCGGGGAGGTCGGGCAGGAGCAGCGCCAGCGGCACGCCCATGCCGTCGGCGATCCGCAGCAGCGTGCGCAGGCCCGGGCTGGTGTAGTGGCCGTTCTCGAGCCGCGAGACCATGTCGGACGCAATGCCGGCCGCGCGCGCGACCGACTGCTGGGTCAGCCCGCGTTCCTCCCGGATCGCGCGGATCCGCTGGGCCAGCGCCGCCATGTAGCGGCGCTCGTACTGCTCGCGCGCGAGGTCGTAAAGCTCTTCAGACATCGCTTAAAAAAAGAAGAGGAAGCCGCGGGCGCCGACGCGTTCGCGTGGCCTGGCGCTCGCGTGGTCTGGCGCAGCCGTGCAGCGGCGCGGAGGCTGCTCGAGCCCGAGGTCGTGGGTCGCTTCGGCCAGCCTTTGAAAAGGAGCCCTGGTTGTCGAAGCGCCCGCGCCGGGCGCCGCGGTGTAGCGGCGCTGGTGCTGCTGGCGGGCGAGATCGGGGGTCGCTTCGGACATGTTCTAAAGGGCAGGCGTGCTCGTACGGCCGGGCGCCGCGGTGTAGCGGCGCTGGTGATGCTCGCGGACGGGGTCGTGGGTCGAGTCGGGCATGGCGCTTCAGGGGCAGAGGTCAGGCGACGAACTCGAGGCGCCGCGCCTCGAGCACGCGGATCCGGTCGCGGATCTTCGCGGCCTCCTCGTAGCGGAGCGCCTTGGCGAGCTCGACCATCTGCGCCTTGAGCTCGCCGATCCGGGCGTCGAGCTCACCCGGCAGCAGCTCGCCGTCGGTCAGCGGGCCGAGGCCGACCGGCAGCTCGTTGACGGGCGCCTTGGCCTGCTTGCCGCGGGCCGGCGTGGCTTCGGGCTTGGCCTCGGCCTCGAGCGGGTTGATGGCCGCGTGGGTGCTGCGCGGCACGATCCCGTGCTCCTTGTTGTACGCGGCCTGGACCTCGCGGCGGCGCTGGGTCTCCTCGATGCACGCGCGCATGCTGTCGGTCATGCGGTCGGCGAACATGATGACCGTGCCGTGGAGGTTGCGGGCCGCGCGGCCGCAGGTCTGGATCAGGCTCTTGTACTCGCGGAGGAAGCCCTCCTTGTCGGCGTCGAGGATGGCCACCAGGCTGACCTCGGGCAGGTCGAGGCCCTCGCGCAGGAGGTTGATGCCGATCAGCACGTCGAACTCGCCGCGCCGCAGGCCGCGGAGGATCTCGACGCGCTCGAGCGTCTCGACGTCGGAGTGCAGGTAGCGGACGCGCAGGCCGAGGTCGCCGTAGTACTCGGTGAGGTCCTCGGCCATGCGCTTGGTCAGCGTGGTGACGAGGACGCGCTCGTTCTTGGCGATCCGCGCCCGGATCTCCGCCAGCAGCTCGTCGACCTGGCCGGCGATCGGGCGCACCTGGATCTCCGGGTCGAGGAGGCCGGTCGGGCGGATGATCTGCTCGACCACCACGCCCTCGGTCTTGCGCAGCTCGTACTCGGCCGGGGTCGCGCTCATGAAGATGACCTGGTGGAGCCGGCTCTCCCACTCGTCGAACTTGAGCGGGCGGTTGTCGAGCGCCGAGGGCAGGCGGAAGCCGTGCTCGACCAGGGTGGTCTTGCGGCTGCGGTCGCCGTTGTACATCGCCCCGACCTGCGGGATGGTCTGGTGCGACTCGTCGACGATGGTGAGGAAGTCGGGCGCGAAGTAATCGATCAGCGTCGGCGGCGGCTCGCCCGGCTTGCGCATGGTGAGGTGGCGCGAGTAGTTCTCGATGCCGGAGCAGAAGCCCATCTCCTCGAGCATCTCGAGGTCGAACATGGTGCGCTGCTCGAGCCGCTGGGCCTCGACCAGGCGGATCTTCTCCTTCAGCTCGACGAGGCGGTCGTGCAGCTCGAGCTTGATGCTGTTGATCGCCTTGCGCAGCTGGGAGGCCGGGGTGACGTAGTGGCTGGCGGGGAAGATCGTGACCCGCTGCATGGTGCCGCGCACGGCCCCGCGGAGGGCGTCGACCTCGCGGATCGCCTCGACCTCGTCGCCGAAGAACTCGATGCGGATCGCCTTCTCGTCCTCGTAGGCCGGGAACACCTCGACGACGTCGCCGCGCACGCGGAAGGTGCCGCGGTGGAAGTCGATGTCGTTGCGCTCGTACTGCATCTCGATCAGGCGCCGCAGCAGCTGGTCGCGGTCGAGGCTCTCGCCGACCGAGACGGTGGCGACCATGCCGTAGTAGGCCTCGGCCGCGCCGATGCCGTAGATGCAGGAGACGCTGGCGATGATGATGACGTCGCGCCGGCTGAGCAGCGAGTACGTGGCCGCGTGGCGCAGGCGATCGATCTGCTCGTTGATCATCGAGTCCTTCTCGATGAACGTGTCGGTCGACGGCAGGTAGGCCTCGGGCTGGTAGTAGTCGTAGTACGAGACGAAGTACTCGACGGCGTTGTCGGGGAACAGCGCCTTGAACTCGCCGTAGAGCTGGGCCGCGAGGGTCTTGTTGTGGGCGAGGATCAGCGTCGGCCGCTGGACCTGGGCGATGACGTTCGCGATCGTGAAGGTCTTGCCCGAGCCGGTGATGCCGAGCAGGTGCTGGTACTTGTCGCCGCGCTGGACGCCCTCGACGAGCTGCCTTATCGCCTCGGGCTGGCCGCCCGCGGGCTTGAACTGGCTGACGAGGCGGAAGGGCCGGTCGGCGGCGATCGTCGGCTTGACCGCGCTGGCGAGGTCCCACTCGATGCCGGGCTCGTTGACGGGGACTTGTTGACTGCGGGCGCGGCTGCGGGCCATGGGGAGCGAAGATTAGCAGCCGGGCGGGCCGGCGCGAGTCCGCGCGTATGAACGAAGCTCACGCGGCCCGACGGCGCTTGAACACGACGAACAGGTAGGCCAGCGAGGGGAACAGCACGAGGCCGCCGACGGCGAGGGCGACGAGGATCGGCGTCAACACCGAGGCCGGCGCGGCCGTGCCCGCGATCGTGTAGCCGGGATAGGCGAGGTAAGGGTACTGCGCGACGGCCCAGCCGACGACGATCAGCGTCACCTGCGCCATCGCGCTCGCGCGCGCGAGGGCGTCGCGGCGGGTCCACAGGCCGTAGATCGCGGTCACGGCCGCGAAACCGGTGGCGAGGTGCAGCGGGGTGGCCCACGGGCTGACCGAAAGGTCATGTCGGATCACGGGCGGCGCGACGAGGTAGGCCACCAGCGCGGTCGCGCCGACGGCCACCGCCGAGCCGAGCGCGCGGGCGCGGAAGTCGGCGCGCAGCTCGGGGTCCTCGGCCTCGCGCACGAGGTAGACGGCGGCGAGGAAGGCGAACAGCGCCAGCGTGAACAGGCCGACGGCGAGCGGGTAGGGGGCGAGCCACTCGGACAGGAAGTCGGTGTCGACGAGGCCGGTCGCGCGGTCGACGTCGAAGCCCGTGCCGAGCGCGCCGAGGACGACGCCGAGGGTGATCGGCGTGAGCAGGCTGGCGACCGCGAACACGCCGCCCCAGCGCAGCGCGCCGCGGCCGTGGAGGGGGTCGTAGTGGCTGAACACGAAGGCCGAGCCGCGCAGGACGATGCCCACCAACATGAGCGCGAGCGGGAGGTGCAGGGCGGTGCAGACCGCGGCGAAGGCGGTGGGGAAGCAGACGAAGAGGAGGACGATCAGGAGGATCAGCCACACATGGTTGGCCTCCCAGATCGGTTTGATGGAGTCGTCGATGAGCCGCCGCTGGGCGTCCTTGCGCGGGCCGGCGGCCAGGAGCTCCCACACGCCGCCGCCGAAGTCGGCGCCGCCGGTGAGGGTGTAGAGCACGAGGGCGACCAGCATGACGCCGGCGATCATGAGCTCGGGGGTCATGCGGCCTCCGAAGATGTTCCATAAGGCATGTCTTGAGGGACATGCTGCAGGAGGACGCCGGCCGCGGGCGGCTGAACGGATGGGCGCCTTTGCAGGCGAGCGTCGCCAGCGGCGTAGCGACGGGAGCGGAGGCCGGCGCTGCCGGGGGCCCGGCAGCGGTCGGGGGCCGCTTCGTCGCCGCGGAGTTGCGAAGAGGTCATCGAGGCACCTCCGCGGAGGTCCTATCGGACATGTCGTATGGGACAGCTTGCCGACGATCGGCGGCGAACACCACGCGGCGCAGCAGGACGATCACGGTGACGCCGAGGAGGACGTAGAGGCCGGTGAAGGCGAGGAAGGGGATGACGAGGTGGGGGGTCGGGGTGACGGCGTCGGCGGTGCGCAGGATGCCCTGGACGATCCACGGCTGGCGGCCGACCTCGGTGACGGTCCAGCCGGCCTCGATGGCGACGACGCCGAGCGGGGCGCTGACGACGAGGAGGCGCAGGTACCAGGCGGGCAGCTCGCGGCGGCGGGCGGCGAACACGGCGCCGATGCCGGCGACGGCGATCATGACGAGGCCGCAGCCGACCATGATCTGGAAGGCGACGTGGACGACGGCGACCGGCGGTCGCTCGTCGCGCGGGAACTCCTTCAGGCCGACGACCTCGGCGCGCGGATCGCCGTGGGCGAGGAAGCTGAGCAGGTAGGGGACCTCGATCGACCAGCGGGTCTCCTCGGCCTGTTCGTCGGGCCAGCCGAAAATCCGGAAGGGCGCGCCGCGCTCGGTGTCCCAGTGGCCCTCCATCGCCGCGAGCTTGATCGGCTGGTGCTCGGCGACGTGCTTGGCGGCGACGTCGCCGGTGATCGGCTGGAGCAGGGCGAAGGCGGCGCCGACGGCGAGGGCGATCTTGAGGGCCGGGCGGTGGAGCTCGCGCCTGACCCCGCGCAGCAGCATGGCGGCGTGGATGCCGGCGACCGCGAAGCCGACGCTGGCGAAGGCGGCGCAGGTCATGTGCAGCACCTCGCTGAAGGCGGCCGGGTTCCACATGGCGGCGAACGGATCGACGCCGGTGACGCCGGCGGCGGGGCTGCCGGTGAAGCCGGTCGGGGTGTTCATCCAGGCGTTGGCGCACAGGACGAAGGCGGCGCTGGCGGTGCCGGCGAGGAGGACCATGACGCCGCTGAGCAGGTGGACGCGCGGCGAGACGCGGTCGCGCCCGTAGAGGAAGATGCCGAGGAAGATCGCCTCGAGGAAGAAGGCGAAGCCCTCGAGCGAGAACGGCATGCCGATGATCGGGCCGGCGAAGGCCATGAACTGCGGCCACAAGAGGCCGAGCTCGAACGACAGCACGGTGCCCGAGACGGCGCCGACGGCGAACATGATCGCGGTGCCCTTCGACCACCGGTCGGCCAGCTCGCGGTAGATCGACTCACCGGTGCGCTGGTGCAGCCGCTCGGCGATCACCATCAACAGCGGCATCGCCATGCCGACGATGGCGAACAGGATGTGAAAGGCCAGCGACATCGCCATCTGGGCGCGGGCGGCGAGGAGGTCGGTCATGAAGCCTCAGCGCAAGAGTACGATCGGGCGGAGATCGGGCGAGGCAGGACGTCGCGGGCTTGTGCAGGGCCGTCGCGGGGTGCTAAGCCGGAGAGATGCGGGCGCGAGTTCCGGCGTGGCGAGGCCTGTACGCGATCCTCGATCTGCCGCACGCGGGTGGGCTCGAGCCGGCGGCGGCGCTGGCCGGCCTGCTCGGGGTCATGGAGATCGGTCCGGAGAAAGCTCCCACGATCGTGCAGCTGCGGGCCAAGCAGGCCGACGCGACGGAGCGCGGGCGGCTGGTGCGTGAGCTGGCGCCCATGGTCCGCGCGGCGGGAGGTCTGCTGATCGTCGACGATGACGTCGAGGCGGCGATGGCGGCAGCCCACGGGGTCCACCTGGGCCAGGAGGACATGGCGGAGCGGACAGGTGACCGGCCGTGGTCCGAGTGGCTCATGGAGCTGCGTCGCGCGGCGCCGCCGGGCTTCTTGATCGGGCTGTCGACGCACACCCGCGCCCAGGTCGAGGCCGCGGCGGGGCTGGACGTCGACTACATCGGCTTCGGGCCGATCCTGCCGACCCGCTCCAAACTCGCGCAGGAGCCCGCTGTCGGCTTCGAAGAGCTGGAGCGGGTGTGCGCCGTGTCCCCGCACCCGGTGGTTGCGATCGGTGGCCTCGGAGCCGAGGAGGCCCTCCGGTGCGCACGGGCGGGAGCGGCCGGCGCGGCGATGATCGGCGCGCTCGTGGGCAGGACCCAGGCAGAGGTCCGCGCGCGGGCGACGGACCTGGCGGCGGCGATCCGGCACGCGATTGACGCGCTCGGTCAGCCGACCCGCCGGTAGGCGAGCGGGCCGCCCGAGGGCTGGCGCACAGACCGGCGGTTATGCCGCGAACTTGCAGCCCCGACCGATCGGGGGCATCACAGAAGGGTGCAGCTGGCGGGCGATACGGCGGGTAGGGCAGTGCGTCGCATGGCGACGTCCGCCGAGCCCGGTCGCGAGGTGGTCGACGTGTTCGTCGCGCGTCGCCACGTCCGCACCGGCCCGCTGCACGTGCGGCCGCTCGGGGAGGTCGACGACCGCTCCGGCCTCGAGACGCGGCTGCCGCTGCTGATCCTGCTCGGCCTCGGGGTCCTCGTCGGCGTGCAGGTCTATCTCGCCGTGTAGCGGCTGCGCTCGTCGTCGCAGCGAGTGGCTGACGGCTCGGCCCGCTGCTCGGCTCGCGCTTTCGCGCGCGCGCCGTTCGTCGTCGCCGGGCCTCCTACATGGGCGCGAAGCAGGGTTCGTGGCTCGGAGGGCGGACGAGCGGAAGGCCCTGTCCTGACGAACAGGGCCTTCGGCGCATGCTCCCGAGGACATGCCGCAAGGGACATGGCCCTTGCGACAGGAGGGGTTAGCTGTTCTCGAGCACGAGGGCGATGCCCTGGCCGCCGCCGATGCAGGCGGCGCCGACGGCGTAGCGGCCGGAGCGGCGGCGGAGCTCGTGGACGAGGTGGGCGGTGATGCGCGCGCCCGAGGCGCCGAGCGGGTGGCCGAGGGCGATGGCGCCGCCGTCGACGTTGGTCTTGTCGCGGTCGAGGCCGAGCTCCTTCTCGCAGGCGAGGTACTGGGCGGCGAAGGCCTCGTTGATCTCGAACAGGTCGACGTCGCCCTGGGCGAGGCCGGCGCGGGCGAGGGCGCCGCGGATCGCGGGGACCGGGCCGATGCCCATGATCGTCGGCTCGACGCCGGCGACGTGCCACTGGACGATGCGGGCGAGCGAGGTGAGGCCATGGCGCTTGACGGCCTCCTCGCTGGCGAGCACGAGCGCGGCGCCGCCGTCGCAGATGCCCGAGGCGTTGCCGGCGGTGACGACGCCGTCCTTCTTGAAGGAGGCGGGCAGCTTGGCCATGGTGTCGAGGTTGGCGTCGCGGCGCGGGTGCTCGTCGACGGCGAACTGCGTCGGGCCCTTCTTCGACTTGATCTCGACCGGCGCGAGCTCGGCGTCGAAGCGGCCCGCGTCCTGCGCGGCGGCCCAGGTCTGCTGCGAGCGCAGGCCGTAGGCGTCGCACTCGGCGCGGCTGATGCCGTACTTCTCGGCCAGGTTCTCGGCGGTGATCGCCATCGAGCAGCCGGCGTACGGGTCGGTCAGCGAGGTCCACAGGCTGTCCTCGAGCTTGAGGTCGACGCCGAGCCGCGCGCCCCAGCGCAGGCCGCGGCCGACGTGCGGGGCCTGGCTCATGCTCTCGGCGCCGCCGACGAGCGCGATCTCGGCGTCGCCGACGAGGATGTCGTGGGCGCCGCTGACGACCGCCTGGAAGCCCGAGCCGCACAGACGGTTGACGGTGAGCGCCGGGACGGGGATCGGGACGCCGCTCTTGAGGCCGACGTGGCGCGCGAGGTAGATCGCGTCGGCCGAGGTCTGAGCGACGTTGCCGAACACCACGGTGTCGACGACCTCGGGGCTGACGCCGCCGGCCTGCAGGGCGGCCCTGGCGGCGACCACGGCGAGGTCGGTCGCGGTGAAGTCCTTCAGCGCGCCGCCGAAGGTGCCGAAGGGCGTGCGCTTGGCCGCGACGATGTGAATGGCGCGAGAGAGTGGCTTCTTGGTCATACGTGGGCTCGTTGCTCGAAGTATGCGGGAGGGGTGCAGACCGCGAAAGGTTGAGCATCCTCACGGTTTGCGCTTCAATCTCGGAGGTTGCTGCTCTCGATCTTCATCGCGACCTCGATGCTCCACGCCTCGCCCGCTCCGCAGTCGATGCCGGAGCCGGCGCCCGCGCTCGGCACCCTGTCGGTCGCCCCGCCGAAGTCGACGCTGCAGCGACTTGAGGTTCCGCAAACCCCCGCGAGCGCGTCCACGCCGCGCCCGTCGGCACGCGAGAGGCTGCGGCGGTACCTCACTCGTCCGGTGGCGCGCTCGGTCCGCTACCTCGACCACGGGGTGATCGGGGTGGGCGTGGCGCTGGGGCTGCCGGAGCTCTACCGCGTCGAGCTGCAGCTCGGGCTGCTCGACCACGTGACGCTCGGGGCGACGGCACACTGGCTTCCGGGACAGGTGCGGCCGAACTGGTCGCCGAAGGCGGCGGTGGCGTTCTACCGCGGGCGCCTGCTCGAGGTCGGGGCGTTCTATCAGCAGGTGCTGTACCCGCCGACGCGCGACGACGGCGACCCGCAGACGATCGAGTTCCAGCGCCGGGCCCAGTACTTGATGGCGAGCGTGAGCCTGTCGCAGGCGTGGCTGACCGGCGGCTTCGACATCGGCTGGGCCCGCGGCCGCGAGGCGCAGGCGCTGCTCACCGCGGAAGACCTCGAGAACGGCACGGCCTTCGTCGTCCGCGACCGCCTCGGCGGCGGACTCCACCTGCGCTTCGGCACCCGCCGCGTCGGGGTGACGATGCAGGGCTGGTACCCGTACCTGGCGGCCGAGCTGGTGCTCGACGTCCGCTTCGGCGCGTTCGAGATGCGCCGGCGCGGCGGCTGGCGCGAGCTTTGAGCTGTCCGGTGGGACAGGTGCGAGGTGACTGTCCCTCGGGACATGCCGCGCGCGCCGGGTCGATGCGGCGACTCGGCTGTCCCGAAGGTCAGGCGCGGAGGCGGGCGACGCCGAGGCGCTCGGCGTGCTTGAGCAGGCGGAAGGTGGCGGCCACCTGCCTGGCGCGGAAGTTCTCGTCGAGGGTGACGCCGAGGCGGTCGAACAGCTCGTGCTGGCTGGTCGAACGGCCGACGCGGGCGGTGATCTGGTCGATCGAGACGTCGACCAGCGGGACCGGCGGACCCGGCTGGGGGTCGTTCAGGTACTCGGGGTTGATGCACGACGAGACGTCGTTGGCGGTGGCCATGCGGTCGTTGAGGGCGGGGAGGCCGAAGCGACGCATGAGGGTGGCGCCGACCGAGCAGTGCTCGAACTGGGTGCTGACGACGCAGCCCTTGCGAACGCGCGGGCCGATGACGAGCGAGGGCACGCGGAAGCCCAGCTGGGTGAACTCGGGCTCGTCGTCGACGGTGGTCGGCGGGGCGACGTGGTCGTAGAACCCGCCGTGCTCGTCGTAGGTGATGATGAACAGGGTCTTCTCCCAACCCGGGCCCTCGGCGAGGGCCTTGTAGATCGAGCCGATCAAGATCTGCCCGAGCTGGATGTCGTGGTCGGGGTGGTCGTCGTTGGAGGTGAAGCCGGGGTCGATGACGGTGAAGTTGGGCAGCGCGCCGGCGGCCGCGTCGGCGAAGAAGCGGTCGAGGTCGTTGGGGTTCGTCAGCGCGTCGAGGCTGAAGCCGTCGACGCCGTCCGCCAGCTTGCCCCACACCGTCGGGACCAGCGGGAAGGCGCCCGCGACCCACGGGACGTCGGTGAAGTAGATCCGGCTGGTCAGGCCGGCGTCGTCGCAGGCGTGCCACAGCGTCTGCAAGAACGGCGAGGGGAAGTTGCTCTTGCCGCCGTCGCTGCTGCAGGCGTGGACGTAGTAGCGGTTCGGCCAGGTCGGGCCCATGACCGAGCAGAACCACCGGTCGCACAGGGCGAAGTTGTCGGCCAGCGCGTAGAGCACGGGGATCTGCTCGCGCACGTGGTAGCCCATGACCTGCTCGCCGAAGCCCGGGTTCTTCTTCTCGTTCTCGAACACGAACCCGTTGCACTCGCCGAGGTTGAACTGCGTGTGGCACTCGTCCCACTCGTGCGGCGGGTCCTTGGGCTGGAAGTCGTCCAGCTTGTAGACCGTGACGTCGCCGAGGCCGATGCTCGGGTTCCACTCGTCGCCGTTCAGCCCGTCGACGACCCGACCCTCGAGGAACTTGAGCGCGCCGAAGTAGTGGTCGAACGAGCGGTTCTCCATCACCAGCACGACGATGTGCTCGATGCCGGCGAGCAGCTCCTCGGGGCTGAGATCGCTGCCGGCACACTCGCTGACCGGCGACTCGGTGGTCGACTCGCCGGTGTCGTCGCCGGTCGTGGTCGTCGTATCGTCGCTTGTGGTGGTCGAGCCGGTGCTGCCGGTGTCGCTGTCGCTGCCACCCGAGGTGGTCGGCACGCCGGTCGTGCTCGAACCGTCGCCGCCGGTGGTCGTCGAGGTTCCGGTGGTCGGATCGGTCGAACCACCGTCGGTGGTGCCGCTGGGCCCGCTGCCGTCGTCACCGCAGCCGAACGCGGTGGTGCCGACGAGGGCGCCGATCGTCTGCAGCGCACGTCGCCGGGAGAACCGTGTCCGGGCCGCCCGCAGGTACTTCTTCGTCATTCGCCGGCGAGACTACCGCCTCGATCCGCCGGCCGACAGACCCGCTGGGGCCGCTGCCTGGAGCTACGCGAAGGGTCGCGACCGCGTGTCGTCGGGAGGCGGCGAGCGCGGCGCCGCGCGAAGAAGGGATGTCGTCGCGCGCGCTCGAGCAGGGGCGAAGGGTCGGCGACGACAGCGCAGAGCTAGAAGGTGAAGTGCTGCGAGACGATGTCCTCGTTCTCGATCAGCTTGGTCGTGGGCCGAGGCTTGACGACGGTGGGTACCGGCACGCCGGCCGCATCCAACTTTTCCGCAATAATCTCTTCGAGATACCCGCTGACGCTGAGACCCGTGGACTCGCAATAGTCCTTGAGCCGCTGATAGGTGATGCCCTTGACCGAGATGCTCCTGCGGGTCTGTCGCTTCGCCATGCTGTCCTCCCTTCGCCTGGTGGCTCCTGCTCTCCAGCCTCTACGTCAAGCGCTCTCCGCACGCAAGGCCCATTCCACACTGCCCTAGGATGCGCGAGGGGCGCAACCCGGTGGAGACCGCTGTCACGTCCTTCAAGTATGGAATATCGCTAGCAAAACTGTGTCTCCGTGAGGCTCGATCTCTTTGGTGGATCGGTCGAGGTCGAGCATGGTGGATCACAGATATTTTATGGCGCCGGAGAGATCTCGGAGATCTCCTCAGCTATTTTAACCTAGCTGTGAGCCCCGCAGCAAGGGGCAAGTTCGGCTCGGGCCCGCGGCCAAACACCGGGCACCGTGATGTGAAATACAGAAAAATCGCCGCAATGAACAGGTGCGAATTCTGACCTTCCGCAGCTGCGGAGGTTCACGCTTCGGCGGCGCTCCCCGAACACACGTCGCCGACGGGCACGTACGCGGCCTCGGGAACGAAGTCGTCAGCGAACGTCGAGGTGACACGGGTTGCGTGGAATGCGTGCTTCGTCGGGCTCACCGTTCGCTGCGGCGGCGGTGAGCGAGGGCTCCGGACCGCGGACGTGATCACACCCGGGGATTGACGTATCGTGCCACCATCGCCCTGTTCGGGGGTGTTCGCACCGTGCCCTCGTCGGTCCGCACCATGGAGCTCGAACCCGAGACGAAAGTGTTGCCGCGCGGCAACGCCGACGTCGCGCCGCCGCCACCCGGCGAGGCGAGCGGCTCGCTGCACGCGCTGCAGCGGATCGGCCGCTACGAGGTCGTGCAGCGGCTGGGGCACGGCGGCATGGCGACGGTGTACCTCGGACGCGCCACGGGCTCCGCAGGTTTCGAGCGCGTGGTCGCGATCAAGGTGATTCACCAGCACCTGGCGGCCGAGCCCGAGTTCGTCGGGATGTTCCTCGACGAGGCCAAGATCGCGGCGCGGATCCACAGCCCGCACGTCGCCGGCATCCTCGACCTCGGCGAGGACGCTGGCTTTTACTTCATGGTCCTCGAGTACATCGACGGCGAGACGCTGTCGGCGCTGCTGCGCCAGCTCCGTCCCGCCGACGAGCGGCTGCCCCTGGCGGTGGCCCTGCAGATCCTCGCCGACGCGTGCGAGGGCCTGGTCGCGGTCCACGGCCTCCGCGATCCGGACGGCCGGCCCTACGGGCTCGTCCACCGCGACATGTCGCCGCAGAACCTGATGGTCAACTTCGACGGCTGGACCAAGATCGTCGACTTCGGCCTCGTCAAGGCGACCGGCCTGCGCAACAGCAACCACACCGGGCATCTGCGCGGCAAGCTGGCGTACATGGCGCCCGAGCAGGCCCGCGGCAAGCCGCTGTCGGCCGCCGCCGACCTGTTCGCGCTCGGCGTGATCTTCTGGGAGATGCTGACCGGCCGGCGGCTGTTCGCCGGCGAGGGCGACGCCGAGACGCTCGAGAACGTGATGCGCTGCGAGGTGCCGCCGCTGCGCGACTTCCGGCCCGACCTGCCGCCCGGGGTCGAGGCGCTGCTGCGCCGCGCGCTGGCGCCGACGCCCGAGGAGCGCTACCCGAGCGCCGAGGCGATGCTGGCCGACATCCGCGCGCTGCTGCGCGAGTGCGGCGACACCAGCGAGCCGCGGCGGGCGCTGGGGGCGATCATGCGGCACCACTTCGCCGAGCAGGCGAAGTACCGCATGGCGGCGATCCGCGGCGCCTCGCGCGGCGAGCTGCGGGTCCGGCCGGCGCACATCGGCTCGGCGCCGCTGCCGGCCGCCGAGCTGTCGCCGCCGCTCGCCACCGCCGACGAGCAGACCCAGACGCGCGTGCTGGCCGAGCCGCGGGGGACGGCACCTGTCTCGGACGACATGTCCTCGCCGACAGATCGGCTGGCGGTCGTGCCGACGCGGCGGCCCTGGGTGTTGTGGTTGTCGCTGCCGCTGGTGGGCGCCGCGGTGGCGGCGGTGCTGCTGCTGTTCTTGCTGCCGCGCGCCGGCTCGCCGCAGCCCGAGCCCGCGCCCGCGCCCGCGCCCACGGTGCCGCAGACGCAAGCGCAGCCGCCCCGGCCGGCGACGGTGGTGTGGTTCTTCCAGACCGATCCGGTCGGGGCGACGGTGACGATCGACCAGGGCCCCGAGTCCGTGCTCGCCGCGCTCGCGCCGCAGCTCGAGGGGCAGGTGACGCCGCTGCGCCTGGTGGTGCCCTACGACGATCAGGCGCAGCTGCAGCTGACGGTCACCCACGAGGGCTACAGGCCGACCAAGCGCAGCCTGATCCCGATGAACAACGAGAACTTCATCGTCGAGCTGCAGCCCGAGACGCCGAAGCCGGTGCCGACGGTCGCGCCGGTGACGCACACGCTGGCGAGCCCGGGCCCGAAGAAGAAGCCGCCCAGCGCGAAGAGCCCGGCCGCCGGCGCACAGGAGCCGGCGACGCCGCCCGCGAGCAAGGGTGAGAAGGGCGAGGAGAGCGAGCTCAAAGACGAGCCGATCTTCAGCCCCGTCAAGGGTGGCGGATGAGGCGAGGCCGCTCGCGATGGCGCGGGGCCGTGGCCGTGCTCTGCGCCGCGGAGCTGACCGTCACGCCGGCCGTCGCGCGCGCGCAGGAGCCGGTCCCTCCGTCGCCGCAAGAGTCGGTCGCGCCGTCGTCGGCTGCGCCACCGGCATCGGCGGCGCCGATTTCGCCGCCGCCGGCGTCATCGTCGCCGTCGCCGCCGGAGAGCGGGACGGAGGCGGCCTCGCCGAACGCGGGGCCGTCGGTGCCCGACCAGGCGGCCGCGCTGGTGTACTTCCGCGAGGGCAAGCGGCATTACAACGAGCGCCGCTACGCCGAGGCCGCGCAGGCGTTCGCGCGCTCGCTCGAGGCGGCGTGGTCGATCAACGCGGCGTACAACAAGGCGCTGTCGCTCGACCGCGCCAGCGACCTGGTCGGGGCGCTGCAGGCGTACCGCGACTACCTCGAGCACGCCGAGACCCAGGACCAGCACCGCGCCACCGCGATCGAGCGCAGCGAACAGCTGCGGCAGCGGCTCGGCGAGGTGCTGCTGCAGATCGACAGCCCCGAGGCGATCCGCGAGATCCGGATCAACGGCGACGTGGTCGACAAGGACACCTTCCCGCGGCTCGTGCTCCCGGGTCCGCTCGACGTCGAGTTCGTCGGCGAGGCGCCCGGGCAGCGCAAGCACATCCGCGCCGACGTGCGCGCCGGCGGGGCGGTGACGATCGTGTTCCCGGGGTTCGTGCGGCCCGAGGTGCGGTTGCCGGACACGGTCAAGCCTCCCGCGGGGCCCCAGGTCCCGGAGGAGTCGCGGCGGGTCAAGGGGCTGCGGGCGGGCTTCTGGACCACGACGTCGCTGGCGCTCGCGGGCGGCGTGACGGTGGCGATCCTCGGGTCGCGCGTGCTCGTGGCCCGCGACCGCGCCCATGCCGGGTGCGACGGCCTGTGCGAAGAGGGCGAGAAGCCGGCGCTCTATCGCACGTTCTCCGCGCTCCAGGACGCCACGAACGTGGCGATCGGGGTGACGGCCGCGGTCGGGGTGGCTGCGCTGGCCCTGGGCCTGGTGCTGCGCCGCGAGCGTGCGCGCCGGCCGGTGGCGACGCGGGCCGACCTGCGCTGGCTCGGCGCGACCGTCGAGCTCACGTTCTGAGGCGCTTGCACCGGCGCGCCCGGGCTGCCATGACTCACCCCATGCAAGAGCTCCGGTGGCCGACCTATGCCCTCCGCGACCTCGTCCTCGACGCCGCGGTGCCCGACGAGCGCGGCTCGCTGCGCGTGCGCGACAGCGCCGGGCGCGTCTACCTCGACGCGGTGAACGGCGTCGGTTGTGCCCCGCTCGGGCACGCGCACCCGCGGTGGGTCGAGGCCCTGACGGCGCAGATGCAGCGGCTGAGCGCGGCCGCCAACTCGTTCAGCACAGAGCCGCAGCGGCGCTTCGCAGCGGCGTTGGTCGCCCGCATGCCGGTGCCGGACGCGCGGGCGTTCATCGCCACCACCGGCACCGAGACCACCGAGGCGGCGATCAAGCTCGCGCTGCGGGCGACCGGGCGCAACACGATCGTCGCGTTCGAGCGGGCCTTCCACGGCCGCTCGCTCGGGGCGCTCGCCTGCACGGCCAACACCGCCTACCGCCACCCGTACGTGCGCTGCCTCGGCGAGAGCGAGCCCGCCGAGCCGTTCGCCACCGCGCGGGTGCTGCGGCTGCCGTTCGGCGATTTCGACGCGCTGCGCAGGGCCTTCGCCGAGCACGGCGCCGCGATCGCGGCGGTGTTCATCGAGCCGATCCAGGGCGAGGCCGGCGTCTACCCGGCCTCGCGCGAGTTCCTGGTCGGGCTGCACGGCCTGTGCCGCGAGCACGGCGCGCTGGTCGGCGCCGACGAGGTCCAGAGCGGCTTCGGCCGCACCGGCTCGTGGTCGGCGTGGGCGCACATCGTCGGCGACGACCCGGCGCTGGCGCCCGACCTGATGTGGATCGCCAAGGCCCTGGGCGGCGGGTTCCCGATCGGTGTGTGCCTCGCCCGCGGCGACCTGGCGCAGGCGATGGGCAAGGGCACCCACGGGACCACCTTCGGCGGCAACCCGCTCGCCTGCGCCGCGGGGCTCGCCACCATCGACATCCTCGAGCGCGACGGCCTGCTCGCCGCCGCCGCGGCGCAGCTGCCGACGCTGCAGGCGATCGCCCGCGAGGAGCCGTGCGCGCGGGTCCACGAGATCCGCGGCCACGGGGCGCTGATCGGCGTGCAGGTCGGCAAGCCCGGCGAGCAGATCGGCACCGCCGTCGGCGACCGCATGATGCGCGACCACGGCGTCCTCGTCACCGTCTGCGGCGGCCACACGATCCGCCTGCTGCTGCCCTACCGCGCCGGCGCCGACGAGCTGCGCGAGGTGTGGCGCGCGATCAGCCGCTCGCTGGAGTCCGAAGCAACATGATCCTCAAGCAATGTTCTAAAGTACATGTCCTGGCGGCCATCTCGATGCTCGCGCCCGCGTGCAAGCGCGAGGCCAGCGAGGCGCCCGAGTCGACGGCGGCGCCGCAGACCGAGCCGCCGGTCCAGGAGACGGCCCCGGCGCCGGCGAGCGAGGCCGCCGGGGCGCCCGCGAGCGACACGCCCGCGCCGTCCGCCGACCCGCCGGCGGGCGAGGCCGTGGCCGCGAACGAGCCGGCGCCGACGAGCGTGGCGGCCGTGCCGGCCGCCGACAAGCCGGCGGCGATCAGCGCCCTGCCCGCGCCGCTGCACGCCAAGGTCGACGAGTCGTGCGGGCGCGACGCCGGCGTCGGAACCAACGCGCTGCCGTTCGCGCTCAAGACGGCCGACGGCAAGGACATCAGCATGGCGAGCCTGCGCGGCAAGGTCGTGCTGCTCAACTTCTGGGGCACGTGGTGTAAGCCCTGCCTCAAGGAGCTGCCGGAGTTCGACCGCCTGATCCGCCACTACAAGAAGAGCGGCGCCGTGCTGGTCGCCGTCGCCACCGACACCGAGCCGCAGAAGGTGCTCGAGTTCGCCAAGGAGCGGAAGATCTCCGCCAAGCTGGTGCTCGGCGGCGAGGACCTGGCCAAGCAGTACGACAGCCCGAACTTCCCGTTCTCGTTCGTGGTCGACGACAAGGGCACGATCCGCGGCTCGTACCGCAGCTACAAGCCGGAGTGCATCGGGCGGATCGAGCAAGACATCCGCACGAGCCTCGAGCAGCGCAAGCGCTAGCGCGTCGGCTCGACCCGCAGGCCCGCGGCGACGATGAAGGCCGGCGGGCTGCTGTCGTCGTGCGCGCGGAGCATGAACACGTGCAGGCCGGCGAGCGCCGCCGGCGCGAGCGACGGCAGGTGCCTGGCGACGTCGCCCGTGAACAGCTGCAGCGTCGTGCCCCACTCGAGGTGCAGCGGCATCTGCACGTAGGTCGGCTCGGCGAAGCAAAGCCGCCCGAACGGCGGCAGCGAGGGCGGCGGCCACTCGCAGTGATGGACCTCGAGCACCAGCGAGTCGCCGCCCGTCGCGACCACGCGCGCGGCCGCCAGCGGGTGCGCTCGCAACAGTTCGTTCGCCGCCGCGAGGGCCTCGGCGAGCTGCGGCGGGCTCACGGGTACTCGACGACTCGCTTCTTGCGCAGCTCGACGATCAGCTTGGTGAGGGCGAGGTCGTCTTGCGGGTACGAGTCGAGGATGAACGACCAGGTCCGGCCCTCGGCGAGGTCTTGCACGACGTCGAGCTGCTCGGGCGGGAGCGTGTGCCAGCGGACGGGCGACGGCTGGACCAGCGACACCTCGGCGCCGTAGGTCGGCACGGGTGTCTTTTCGGCCAGGTGGAGGATCTCGTCCTGCTGGCGGGCCGACTCCATCAGGATGTGTTCGATGGCGCTCTTGATCTCCTGCGCCGGCGCTTGCTCGGGGGCGGCGTTCTCGAGCGCGAACGTGCCGCGCTTCCACGCCAGCATGCGCATCAGCGCCTTCTCGGGCAGCAGCGCCGCGGCGCTCTTGTCGATCGTCGCCGAAAACGCGTAGCCCTCGCGGAGGTAGACGCGGCCGGTCTGCACGGTGTCGAGGTTGCGGACGTTGAGGGTGCCGGTCTTGCGGCTCGCCGCCAGCCACTGCAGCACGTCGACCAGCGGGATCTCCTCGATGCTGCCGGTCATCGAGCGGTTGGAGAAGTCGACCGTGGTCGGCGCGCGGCGCTTCTTCTCGCCGGCGCGAGGGGCGGCGCCCACCTGGCTCGGCCTGGCGACGACCACGCTCATGAGGCTGCCGCCGATGGAGATCCGGTCGCCGGCGCGGAGGCAGTGGCGCTGGATGGGGTTGCCGTTGACGTGGACGCCGTTGCGCGAGCCGAGATCGCGGACCCACACGCGCTGGCGCTCGGCGAAGAAGCGGGCGTGCTTGCGGCTCACGGCGTCGTCGGCGAGCACGAGGTCCGAATCGCTGCTGCGGCCGACGATGTAGTGGTCCTTGTCGGGGTCGAGGGGAAACTCTTCGCCCTTGTATTTGCCTGTCAGGAACTTGAGGACGTGAATTTCCGCACTCATGAGCGCACCCTCGAGCATAGGTTTGGAGCCACACCCACGTCAACGCTGCGCGGTGGCGGATGAGGGGAATCAGGACGCACGGTCGGGGGCGCGGCACCCGTGACGGCGCACACGGGTCTCGAAGCGAGCTCGTGCTGCGCGGCGCCACCGCTCGTGGTGGGCGTTGAGGCGGTGTTAGCGCCCGTTCGTGGCCCTGCCTCCCAATAAACGCTAGGCTTGGGCGTCAACCTCGGCACCTTCGCCGAGGTGGAGTCACGGTCATGAACAAGCGTCCCTGGATCGGCCCTGTGAGCGCACTGGCGCTCGTGCTTTCGTTCGCTGGCGGTTGCACGCGGAACGTCGGGGCCGGAGCGGTCCATCCGGACGAGATCCCGCGGACCGTGGCCGCGTCGCCGGCGGCCTACGAGACGGTGTACGTGCAGAGCGAGTCGTACGCCACGCCGACGGGGGCGCCGCAGGCCAACGGTTACGCGATTCCGGGCGAGGCGCCGGCCGATCCGGCGGCGCAGACCGAGGCCAACATCGAGAACCCGCCGGGCCTGGTCGGCACCGAGACGCTCAGCGACGGGCAGCAGGTCAAGGTCGTGACGTACGTTCACACGTACCCCGAGCCGATCGAGACCTACCCGCGCGTGTACTGGTCCAATCGTTGGTATTACAACATCAACGGCAACTTCGTCTACTACAGCCCCTACTACAACAGCTGGGTGTACTACTGGGGCCCGCCGACGCCGCTGGTCTACGCGTGGAACTACTACTACCCGTGGGTCCCGTACTCGTACGGCTGGGGCTTCTACGGCCACGGCTGGTACTGGGGCGGTCCGGGCTACTGGGGTTACCACGCGTGGGGCATGCCGCCGTCGTACTATTACAACTACTACCCGCACGACCCGGGCTCGGTGCGGCACACGACCCCGAGCCAGGGCGGGCCGACGGGCAGCACGCGGCACACGATGAACGCGTCGCAGGGCGGCCCGACCGGGAACCAGGGCTTCGGCGACAAGCTCAGCCGGCCGGGCGGCAACAACGGCGGGATGTCCCCGGGGTCAGGTCGGCCGACCGACCTGGCTGCGGGTCCGCAGGGCGGGGGCCTGGGCGCGGGTGCCAGCGGGCCGCGCGGGCTCGCGGCGGCGCCCGAGGGCGGTCGCGGCGGCCTCGGTCCGGGTGGGCAGGCGAGCGGTCCGTCCAACCTCGCGGCTCCGAGCACGCGCCCGAGCCAGCTGCCCCAAGGGCCAGGTTCGTGGACGTCGGGCGGCACGCGCACGGTCGCCGGCGCGAGCGCGAGCTACCCGAGCATGCCGATGTCGGGCGGCGCGCGGCCGGGCGGCGAGGGCGGCGGCGGCCGCGGTTACATGGCCCCGGGGGCAGGTAACCTGTCGGCCGGCGCGGCCAAGAGCGCGGGCGGGATGAACGCGACGTACCGGCCGACCTACGCGCCTCCGGGCACGAGCGGCGGCGGCGAGCGCGGGACGATGGCCGCCGGGGCGGCGCGGCCGAGCAGCGCCGGCGGGTTCGCGTCGTCGCAGGCGACCTACGTGCCGGCGACCTCGGGCTCGCGCGGCGGGCCGCGCAGCGCGACCAGCTCGTTCGGCGACGGCGGCGGCTGGGGCGGCTCGCGTGGCACCGGCCCGACCTTCAGCGGCGGGGGCTTCAGCGGCGGCGGCAGCCGGGGCAGCTTCAGCAGCGGTGGCTCGAGCGGCGGCTTCAGCGGAGGCGGCTTCAGCGGCGGCGGGGGCTTCGGCGGCAGCCGGGGCGGCTTCAGCAGCGGCGGCGGGGGCGGCTTCGGCGGCGGAGGCGGCGGCGGCGGAGGCTTCGGCGGCGGAGGCGGCGGCTTCAGCGGCGGCGGAGGCGGTCGCGGGGGCGGCGGAGGCGGAGGCTTCGGCGGCGGCGGCGGTCGCGGCCGCTGAGCGAACGAAGGCTCGCTTCACGAGCGCACGAACTCGTGCGCTCGTTTTCGCGAGGCGGGCAGACTGTCTCGAGGGACAGGCGTGGCGAGCTCGATCGAGCGAACTCGGCGGCTCACGAACACCTGTCCCGGGGGACAGGGGACGAAGAGCGCCGTCGAGTCGGGACGGCCGACAGCGCGCGCCGAGCTCGGGTCTGGCGGCCCCGGCCGTACCATCCTCGAGGATGACCCAAAAGACAGCTCTGCTTGAGCTCGCGGGTGGGCTCCGCTAAGACATCGGGGTGCTGACCATCGAGCCCGTCCCGTGCCTGCGTGACAACTACGCCTATCTGCTGCGCGATCCGGAGACCGGCGACGTCTGGTTGGTCGATCCTTCCGAGGCGGAGCCGCCGGCGCGGGCGGTCGCGGCGGCGGGCGGGCGGCTACGGGGGATCCTCGCCACCCATCACCATCACGACCACGTCGGCGGCATCGACGAGCTCGTGGGGGAAGGCGTGTGGGTGGCAGGGCATGCCAGCGATCGCGGCCGGATCCCCGGGCAGACCGAGTTCGTCGAGGCGACTACCGACACGTGGCACGACACGGGTCTCGTGCTCGGCGGGCGGCGGTTGTTGGGGCTGCACATCCCCGGGCACACGCGGGGCGCGATCGCCTGGCGGCTGGTCGGGGAGGGTGGCGAGCCCGACGACGTGTTCACCGGTGACACCCTGTTCGCCGCCGGCTGTGGTCGCCTGTTCGAAGGGACACCCGCGCAGATGCACAAGAGCCTGCAGCAGCTTGCGGCGCTGGACCCGTCGACGCGGCTATGGTTCGGCCACGAGTACACGGCGGGCAACCTGCGCTTCGCCGCGGTGGTCGAGCCCGACAATCGGGCGGTCGCCGAACGAGCCGCGGCGTTGCCGGGCCGCACGACGCCGACCACGGTGGCGGACGAGCGGGCCACCAACCCGTTCGTCCGTGCCGGCTCGGTCGAGGAGCTGGCGGCGCGCCGGCAGGCGAAGGACGAGTTCCGCGGCTGAGCCTGCCTCGACGACGCGAGTTCGGGTCCGGGGGACCGCGAGTTCGCCGCGCACAGAACCAAAAAAAGCGCCCCGAACACCCGTTCTCTCGCTACCGTTGCTACCTTCCGGTCCTGGCGGGGTTTACGAGAGAGCCGTCGCTCGGGGCATAAGTGCCGGTTGTTGAGGCCGGTGCGGAGAGGGTGGGATTCGAACCCACGGTGGGTTGCCCCACACAAGATTTCCAATCTTGCACCTTAGACCACTCGGACACCTCTCCGGGTGTTCTGGCTTGTTGTGCTGTGGGGCGTCGTCTCGGAGAAAAGTTTGCGGAGAGGGTGGGATTCGAACCCACGGTGACTTTCGCCACACCAGATTTCGAGTCTGGCACCTTCGACCACTCGGACACCTCTCCAGGTGGCGGGGCGCGGACATTACCAGAATTTTTAAAAGGGTCCAGCCCTCGGAGGCGGGAAGCGAGCGGCCTGGGAGGACCTCCGGCGCGCGGGGGCGTGAGGAACGGCGCACGCCGGGGGACCGGCGCCCGGGCGAGGAGCACGCACACTCCAGACCGGCCATGAACCGCCTCGCGCAATCCAAGAGCCCCTATCTCCGGCAGCACGCGGAAAACCCGGTCGACTGGTACCCGTGGGGCGACGAGGCGCTCGCGCGCGCCCGCCGCGAGGACAAGCCGATCTTGCTGTCGGTCGGCTACAGCGCCTGCCACTGGTGCCACGTCATGGCCCACGAGTCCTTCGAGGACGCCGAGACCGCGGCGCTGATGAACGCGAACTTCATCAACATCAAGGTCGACCGCGAGGAGCGGCCCGACATCGACGAGATCTACCAGAAGGTCGTGCTGCTGATGGGGCAGGGCGGCGGCTGGCCGCTGACCGTGTTCCTGACCCCCGACCACCGCCCGTTCTACGGCGGCACCTACTTCCCGCCGGTCCCCAGCTACGGCCGGCCCAGCTTCCGCCAGCTTTTGCTCGCGCTCACGGACCTGTGGAAGAACCGGCGCGACGACGTCGAGGGCCAGGCCGAGCAGCTGCTCGAGGGGATCCGCGAGCTCTCCACCGGCGAGCGGGACGGCGAGGGCGCGCTCGTCGGGCCCGAACCGCTGGCGACGGCCGCCCGCGACCTGCTCGCCCGCATCGACCGCGAGTGGGGCGGGTTCGGCCGCCAGCCCAAGTTCCCCAACGCGACCGGCCTCGAGGTCCTCATGCTGCAGAACCGGGCCGATGGGACAGGTTCGGACGAGCTGCTGCTGACGCTCGAGAAGATGTGGCGCGGGGGGATCTACGATCACCTCCGCGGCGGCTTCGCCCGCTACGCGGTCGACCGCGTGTGGCTGGTGCCGCACTTCGAGAAGATGCTGTACGACAACGCCCTGCTGCTCGGGCTGTACGCCGACGCCAGCCTGCGCTGGCCCGAGCACGGGTTTTTGCGCCGGGTCGTGCGCGAGACGGTCGCCTACCTCGAGACCGACATGCGCGGCCCCGCGGGCACCTTCTACGCCGCCACCGACGCCGACAGCGAGGGCGTCGAGGGCAAGTACTTCTGCTGGACGCCGGCCCAGCTCGAGGAGGTGCTCGGCAACCGCGACGACGCCGCCTTCTTCGCCGCGGTCTACGGCGTCGACCCGCGCGGCAACTTCGAGCACGGCATGTCGATCCTCCACCTCGCCCAGCCGCCGGCGCAATTCGCCCGCGCCCTCGGCACGACCGAGGAAGCGCTCGAGGTCCGCCTCGCGCCGCTGCGCGCCAAGCTGCTCGCAGCCCGCTACCAGCGCGTCCCGCCGCTGCGCGACGACAAGATCCTCACCTCCTGGAACGGGCTCCTGATCTCCGGCCTCGTCCGCGGCGCCGCGGCCGCCGGGCAGTGGGGCGAACCGGAGCTGCAAGCGCGCTGCCTCGCGCTGGCGACCGCGGCCGCGCGCCGCCTGCTCGACGCCCACGTCGGCGCCCACGGCGAGGTCATGCGCGTCGACTTCGACGGCGTCGTGCATACCCGCGGCTACCTCGAGGACGTCGCGTTCCTCGCCCGCGCCTGCCTCGACCTCCACGAGGCCACGCTCGACCTCGCGTGGCAGAACGCCGCCGCCGAGCTGGCTCGCTACGCGCTGGCGCACCACGCGGTGTCCGGCGGCGTCGGCTTCCACGTCACTGCGGACGACGCCGAGCGGCTGATCGAGCGCACCGAGTCGCAGCACGACTCGGCGATCCCGAGCGGCCTCGGGGTGATGGTCGAGGTGCTGCTGCGGCTCGACCTCGGCGGCGTCGCCCCGGCGGGGGCGCGTGCGGCCGCGGAGGCGTGCCTCGAGCGGCAGGGAGGCGCGGCGATCCGCCAGCCGTTCGCGTTCGCCAGCCTCATCACCGCCGCGCAGTTCGCGGCCCCGGAGGCGGCCCACGTCACCCTGCGCGGCCCTTCGCCGGACGCCGTCGCCGAGCTCGCGCGCACCGTCGCGGCGGCCCGGCCGGGCATGCGCGCGCGCATGGCCGTGAGCTTCGAGGCCGCCGAGGGTCCGCCGGCGGCGCTGGTCTGCCGGAACCAGGTCTGCAGCGTGCCGATCCACGCCCCCGAGGCGCTGCGGACGGCGCTGCTCGGCGAGGCTTCGCGGTAGACTCGGGCCGCCCGACCATGCCCTACGTCGAGTACGCCTGCGAAGGCCGCCTGCTGTTCCGCACCGAGACCACCGAGGACGTGCAGTTCGTCCCCCGGATCCACGAGGTCGTCGTCATCGACGACGTGCCGTACCAGGTCGTCGACGTCGAGTACTGGGCCCGCCGGCTCGGCTCGACCGACCGCCGCCTGGTCTGCCCCACCGTCTACGTCGTGCCGATCGCCGGCGTCGAGTGGGAGCAGCGGCTCGAGCGCCGGGTGCCCCGCAGCAAAGAGGGCAAGCCGCCCACGCGCTACTGACCTTTCTGACATGTCCTCCGAGACATGCTTCATCGGACATGCTCTGCAAAACATGTCCGTAAATTTCCACACGGGAGGAAGGGCTCTCGGGCCGCGCAACGGCAGTCTCGTGTGGCATGTCCGACCGGGCATGCCCTCCAGGGCATGTCTGCAGTTCGCAGAGCGAAGGCGAGACTTCGGGTCCGCGCCACGGCAGGTCCGGCGGAGCGTGCTCTCGAGACCGGGTCTCGCGGGGCGAGAAGCCCGTGCGAGCATTCTTTTAAAAAGGGTCCGGGGGGACAGGAGAGCGAAGTAGCGGAGGAGGAGGGATTCGAACCCTCGGTGCCCTTGCGGACACGGCGGATTTCAAGTCCGCTGCCTTAGACCGCTCGGCCACTCCTCCGGCGGGGCCGCGAGTATCGGCAAGCCGGGGCCGCGCGTAAAGGGCCTCAGGGGGCGCGGGCGAGGCGAACCAGCGCGCGCTCCGCCTCGCGCCGGCCGGGCGCGGGCGCGGGCGCCAGGCGCAGGAATTCCTCGTAGGCCGTGCGGCTGGTGGCCACGTCCCCGTGAGCCTCCGCGGCGCGCGCCAGCCACAGGTGCGCCTCGGGCAGCCAGGCCGTCCCGGGGGCGGCCCCACGGACGGCCCGGCCGAGGCTGACGGCGGCCTCGGCGTCGAGCTGCAGGTCGTGTTCGCAGCGGCCGAGCCAGTAGTGCGCCTCCGTGAGGTTCGGGGCGAGCGTCACGGCGCGCTGGAGCTGGCGGCGGGCCTCCTCGAAGTTGCCGCGCTCGTACTGGGCCTGGCCGAGCGCCACGAACGCGGCCGGGAACGCCTCCGTCGCCCGCGTCACCGCGCTGAGCTCGGTCACCGCCTCCTGCGCGCGGCCGAGCTGCAGCAGCGCGCGGCCGTACAGATAGCCGGCCTCGTGGAGCGTGGGCGCGAGCTGGTGCGCGCGGCGATAGGCCGGGAGCGCGTCCTGGAGGCGACCGGTGCGCTCGGCGATCTTGCCGGCGATGAGCTCGACGTCCGCTTGGGGCTGGGGAGGCCGGCTGAGCCGCAGCTCGGCCTGCGCCAGCGCCGGCTCGCCGCGCTCCAGCAGCACCTTCGCCTTCAGCAGGTGCCCCTCCCACGAGTCCGGCGAGCGCAGCAAGATCTGGTCGGTCAGCGACTCCGCCGCCTCGACCGCCGCCTGGGCCAGCCGCAGGCGCGCGATCGCCAGCACCACCTCGTCCGGCGCCCGCACGTCGCTGAGGTGCGGCTGCACCATCGCCTCGAGCGCGCGCAGCTCACGTGACCGAATGTACAGCCGGCTCAACGGCCCGATCAGCCCGGCGAACCCCCCGGTGCGCTCGTAGACCGCCAGCAGGTCGACGCGCCCGGCGTCGCTGCGCGGCGTGTCGATCACCAGCGTCCCGCGACGCAGCTGCGCCGCGTTGTCGTCGGGGTCGCGCGCCAGCGCGGCGTCGAGCGTCGCCACCGCATCCTCGCGCCGGCCCAGCTCGACCAGCACGTTGGCCTTCGCCAGCGCCAGCGCCCGCAGGTCGGGCCGCGCGCGCTCGGTCGGGTCGCGGCTGCGCTTCGCCAGCAACCCCTCGAGCAGGTCCAGCGCCTCGTCGCGCGGCCGCACGCGGGCGTACTCGACCGCCGCGCGCACGTGAGGCGGCTCGGCCTTGGCGGCCGCCTCGAAGTGGTGCGCCGCCTCGTCGACGTTGCCCGTGAGCAGGGCCAGGCGGCCGCGCAGGAACATCGACTCGATCAGCGTCGGCGTCTCGGCCGCCAGCTTCTCGATCGCCCGCAACGCCGCGCTCTCGTTGCTCGCCCGCAGCGCCAGCTCGGCCTGGAGGACCTGCGCCTCGAGGTCGTCCGGCGCGTCGCGCAGGCGCGCCGTCAGGCCCTGCTGCGCCCGCGCCAGCTCGTCCGCCTCGATCAGCACCCGCAGCGACGCGTGCACCACCTCCGGGTCGCGCGGCGCCAGCTTGATCGCCTCGTCGGCCCAGTACACGCTGCGCGACACCTCGACCGACGAGGCCGCCACCCGGGCGTGACGCACCAGCACCCGGGCTTGATGCATGTCGCTCACCCCCGGCTCGCGCACCAGCGCCTCGAGCCGCTTGCGCGCCTCTGCCAGGCGCCCGCGGGCGATCAGCGCGTCGACCAGCAGCAGCTCGAGCGCCGGTCGCTGCGGCTGGCGGTCGGTCGCGTCGCGCAGCGGGTCGAGCGTCGCCTGGCGATCCTTCGCCAGCTCGGTCGCGAACATCAGCCAGCGGGCCGCCTGGTCACCTGGCCGTAAGGACATGGCCTCGGAGGCATAGTCGGCCGAGGCCGCGTAGTTGCCGGCGGCCAGCGCCAGCAGCCCGCGGTAGAGCGCCACCCCCGGCTCGGTGCCCGTGGCCAGCAGCCCCTGCGCCAGCGCCGGATCGCCGTCGGCCATCGCGGCGAGGGCACGGATCCGCCCGGCGCGGAGGTCTTCGCGCGGGGCGGTCGTCGTCAGCCACGACTTCGCCTGGGCCGCGCGCACCGGATCGGGCCCGTAGCGCAGGTGGATCCGCAGCGCCGCCTCGGCGCGTCCGAGCGGGTCCTCGGTCTGCTCCGCGACCGCCATCGCCGCCAGGTAGCCCTCCATCGAGTCGTCGTCGAACAGCGCCGCCAGCCGTTCGTCGCGCTCGCGGATCGCCGCCGGGTCGGACAGCACCTTGGCCGCGTACGACCCGGCCACCAGCGACACCTCTTGCGTGCGGCTGTAGTAGAACCAGAAGCTCGCCACCAGCGCCGCGAACAGGCCGAGCAAACCCACGTAGGCCAGCGGGCCCGGCTCCGGCGTCGTCGGCGTCAGCACCACCGTCGGCCGCCGCGACTGCAGGTGCGGCCGCGGCGGGGGCAGCGGCGCGTCGGGCTGCGTCGGCAGCTCGCGCGTCTCGGACTTGATGTCCGCGAGGTCGACCTCCACGTCGTCGTGGCGTGGCACCGCGCGGACCACCGACGACATCTCGTTGAGGTGCGGCAGGTCGAGCTCGGCGCTGTTCTCGAGGTCGCGGCTGTCGATCACCGCCGGCACCACCACCCGCGGCGGCACCGTGATCCGCGGCAGCGTGAACGGCCGCGTCGTCGACACCGGCGCCGGCAGGTCGTCTTCGCCGCTGCCCGCCTCCGGCGACGGCTGCGACGGCGGCCGCGACGTGGGCGCGCTCGGGGCGTCGCTGCGCTCGCTCGGCGGCCGGTCGCCGACCAGCGTCGGCGGCACGAAGAACCCCGAAAGCGACGCGTTCGCCGGCGTCTTGCGGATGCTGCCGATCGGCGTGCCCGGCAGCGGCAGCGAGGTCAGCCGCGGCAAGATCACCCGGCCCGGCTCCTCGGGCGGCGCCTGCGTCGGCGTGCCGCAATTCGGGCAGCGTTCGAACGTCATCCCGGCCTCGAACACGAACGCGCACTTGCGGCACGCGGGCGAGTTGGGCGGCGTGGCGGGCGAATCGGCCATGAACGACGGCGGGCAGGATAACACGCCGCCTCGGCCCCGATCGCCGCCCGCGGCCCCGCCGAGGCCGGCGCTGCTCGCTCGCGAGACTTGCTTCACGGCCCCGCGGATCCCTCCGCCTTCAGGCACGCGCTCGCTGCGGCCCCAGCCGCAGCCCCGCGAGCCTTCGCTCCCGTGCGCCGGGTTCAATCAAGCGCTCGCCGGTCCCCCCGAGCCGGCCCCCTGACCTTCCAGCTCCCCGTGCGCCAGGCCCTTCGACCATGCGCTCGCCGGTCGACCCCGCGACCTTTTGCCTCCCGTGCGCCGGCCCCTTCGACCGCGTTCGCGGTCGCCCGCGAGCCCTTCGCGCCCGCCAGTGCCTTCCACCACTTCCTCGCCGGGCTCGCCGGATCGCCAGCCGCCCGCGCCTGCAGTAGGCTCCGCGCGATGCTCCTGCGCGATCCCGTGCATGGCCTGATCTCTTTCAGCGGCGCCACCGCCCGCCTCGTCACGCGGCTGCTCGACTGCGCCGAGGTCCAGCGCCTGCGACGGATCCGCGCGCTCGGTCTCGCCGCGCTCGCCTTCCCCGGCGGCGAGCACTCGCGCTTCGCCCACGCCGTCGGCGCCATGCACGTCATGCAGCGCTACCTCGATCGGGTCCGCACCCTCGCGCAGGAGCTCCCGCCGCACGATCGGATCGACGACGACTGGGCCCACGTCGCCCTCGCCGCCGCGCTGCTGCACGACCTCGGGCACGGCCCGCTGAGCCACACCTTCGAGGCCGTCCTGCCGGGCGCCCCGCGTCACGAGGTGTGGACCTCGCGGATCTTGCTCGACCCCGACACGCAGGTCCACCGCGTGCTCGCCGAGCTCGACCCGACCGCGCCGACGCTCGTCGAGCGATTGATCCACGGGCAAGGGCCGATCGGTCACCTCGCGCGCGCCGTCTCCGGCACCTTCGACGTCGACCGCTGCGACTACCTCATGCGCGACAGCTACATGACCGGCGTGCGCTACGGCCTGCTCGACGTCGACTGGTTGCTCGCCTCGCTGCGGCTCTACGTCCCCGAGGGCTCGACCTCCGCGCGGCTCGCCGTCGACGGCGAGAAGGGCCTCACCGCCGTCGAGGGCTTCTTCCTCGCCCGCCTCTACATGTACCGCCAGGTCTACCTGCACAAGGCCGCGCGCGCCGCCGAGATGATGATCCGCGCCCTCTTCCGCCGCCTGTGCGAGCTCGGCCCCGAGCCCGGCACCCCGCCTGTCCTCGAGGACTTGTTGCGCGGCCGCGACGTCCACGTCCACGACTACCTCCGCCTCGACGACCACGCCCTCGCCGAGGCGCTCGCCGCCTACGGCCGCAGCGCCGACCCCGTCCTGCGCGACCTCGCCGACGGCCTCGTCGGCCGGCGCCTCTTCAAGACCTTGCGGCTCGGCCCGCAGGTCGACTCTGCCGAGGCCGAGCGCCGCCTCGCCGAGGTCTTCGCCGGCGAGGGCGTCGCCCCCGCCTACCTCGGCGCCATCGACCGCGTCGAGATCGACGCCTACACCGACGACGAGGCGCTCATGGTCCTGCGCGGCGGCGGCCGCGTCCAGCGCCTCCTCGACGCCTCCCCCTTGCTCCGCGGCCTCGCCCGCGAGCGCTTCGTCCACCACCGCGCCGTCTTCCCGCCCGCCCTGCGCGCCCGCGTCTCGACCGCCCTCGCGGACATGACCTGAAGGACCTGCTCCATCGAGCCTGTCCTATCGAGCCTGTCCCATTCGACCTGCCCTCACCAACATGTCCTCGCGTAAGAGCTCTCGTCCGCGCTGCCCCGTCTGCGGCCTCCACCTCGAGCGGTGCCTGTGCGCCGAGCTGCCGGTCCTCGACCTGCCGACCCGCTTCGTCTTCGTCCAGCACAACCGCGAGCGCCACAAGCCGACCAGCACCGGCCGGGCGGCGGCCGCGGCCCTGCGCGCGCCGATCCTCTGGTACGGGGCCCAGAACGAGGCGATGGAGACCGGCCCGCTCACCGAGCCCGACCTCGACTACGTGGTCCTCTTCCCCGCCGACGACGCCCAGGTCGCCGGCCCCGAGCTGCTGCAGACCGCACCCGGTCGCCGGCGCTGCGTCGTCATCCTCGACGGCACCTGGCACCAGTGCTCGCGCATGGCCCGGCGCGCCGCCCACGTCGCCGACTTTCCAAAGGTGTCCCTTCCGCCAGGTGGTCCCTCGCGCTGGGGCATCCGCCACGCGCCGCGGCCCGAGGCCGTCTGCACCTTCGAGGCCGCCACCCGCCTCGTCGAGCTCCTCCACGGCCCCGACGTCGCCCGCCCGATGGAGCGCTTCTTCCTCGAGCTGACCGCCCGCATGCACGCCCAGCGCGGCTCCCTCCCGCCCGGCCACGACGACGACGACGACGACTGAGCCCCCGGCGTCGCGCCGGACTGAGCGCGAGCGAAATCGAGGCAAGACGCGAGCGCGCGTCGGCGCCCGCGGGCGCGACCCATAGCGAAGTCGAGGACGCCGCGTGTCGGTGCCCGTGAGCGTGGGCCCTCGAGCGAAGCCTGGGCCGGCGTCGCGTGGCGGTGCCCGCGAGCGCAGGCCCTCGAGCGAATTCGAGGACGGCTGGCGTCGCCTGCGAGCGCGACCGGCCCGGCGAGCGGCGAAGCGCCGCGCCGGCACCGCTCACGCGCAGCCCGGCATCCTCTTATTACTCCGCGCCGCGGGCTCGCGCCGCCGCCAGCGCCTTCCAGTCCGGCACCCCGGGCTGCAGCCGCGGCACCGGCACCGGCAGCCCGTCCACGCCGCGGACCACGTCGACCCCCACGTGCTCGCGGATCGACTTGCGCGACCCGCTGCGCGCCTGCACCGGCAAGCGGGCCACGTACACCCCCGAGCGCTCGCCGTCCCTGATCGAGTAGCTGATGAGCCCGTCTTCCTCGCCCCAGCGCGTGTCGACCGAGGTCGCGTACACGTGCCCGTCGACGAACCGCTCCTCGCCCGTCGCCAGATCGATCACGATCAGATCGCTGAGCCAGTCGCCGCCGATGTCGACCGGACTGAGGACGCGATCGTCTCCCAGCCGGCTCATGTAATCGGTCACGCGCTTGGCGATCTGCGTCGGCTCGCCGTCGAACGGCACCCGCCACATCGGCCCCTGGTCGCGGAAGCCGCCCTCGATGCAGCACGGCTTGGCCTCGTACGCCACCATGCCGTCGTCTTCGACCCACTGGAGCCGCATCTCTCGCTCGAACAGCTGCCGCGACGTGCCCGCCCTCAGGTCGAACAGCTTATAATATGCGTCGAAGAGGGAGCTGCCGAGCAGGCGCCCGTCGTCGAGCTTCGCGTTGAAATCCAGGTCCCCCGGCACGTCGAAGAAGTCGAGCTCGGGTAGGAAAAAGACGCGCTGCGGGTCGCGGTGGACGTAGCCGAGGCCGATCTGGACGATCCCGGCGTCGGCCATGGACAGCGGGAACCTGCTGAACTCCAGCGAAGTCCGGGCCAGCAGCGCGTCGGTGCCGGTCGACAGGTCCCGCAAGAACATGTCGCCTTCGGGGTTGTAGGCATCGCCGCCGGTGAGGGTCGCGTCCTGCCAGAGCAGCCAGCGCCCGTCCCGGGACGTCTCCACCCCGCGCACGTTCTCCACGAACGGCGCCACCGAGCGGTCCGCCAGGTCGACGCGCATCAGCGTTCCTTCCGCGTCGAGCGCCAGCACGAAGTCCGGAAAGGTGCGGATCGAGTTGGCCACGATGCCGACGCCGCCGCGCCCCGTCGAAGTGATACGGACGTTGTCGAGCAGCACCACCGGCTCCGACGTCTGGGTCAGCGGGTCGTCGGGGTAGGGGGTGAGCATCAGCGCCCCGAAGTCCTCGTCGTGCTCGGCGATCGAGAGCATCCCGTAATCCGTCCAGCGCAGCGCGCAATCCCCATAGGCCTCCGGGTCGCTGGCGAACACCACGTGCGGCTCGCGTGTACCGAGCGGATCGACGCTGACGACCTCCGCCGTCTCCTCGTCACAGCCCAGCACCACCTCCGGCCAGCGCTCGAGCGTGATGATCTTGTCGACACCGCGAGCGACCATCACCGGCGACTCGCCGCACAGCCCGGTCGACCACACCTCGGGCTCGCTCGTCTCCGGGAAGAGCTGCTTCTCCCCACCCGGCCCGATGCGATACGTGACGAACAACAGCCGGTCGCCGACCCGCGTCGCCCAGCTCCAGGTGTTGTGGACCTGGCGGTCGGGCGCGAGCGGCAGGATCCGGAACGGCCCGGTCTGGCCGCACACCTCTTCGAACTCCTCCTGCGCGATCGGCTCGGGCCCGCAGCTCGTGCAAGTCAGCACCGCGCCGATGCAACCAATCGCTGCTCCGATGCGCCTCATCATTCTGCTTAAATAGCTCCACCCGCCGCGCCGCGCCCATCGGAAATTCTCGCAGCCCCCTTCAGCGATAGATGCGCGTCTCCTCCTCGTGCAGCGTCAGGTACGTGAACACCGTCCAGTCGGCGGCCACCAGCCCCGTGACCACGCGGCAAGCGACCACGGTCCCGGTCAGCGCGCGCGTCGGCCGGACCGACGACGACATCTCGAGCACCCGCGGCGAGCTCGGCCCCAGGTGGTCCCGGGCCTCGCGCTTGAACAGCCACTCCGGCGCGTACTCGATCCCCGTATCGAGGTCGCGGATCAGCGGCATGTCGAGCTGTTCGCTGTACTCCACGCTGAAGAAGCCCGTGTCGCGCTCGAAGAACTGCAGCTCCACCCGGTGGCCGACGGGGATCGGCGCGGCGTGGTGGAATACGTAGACGACCGGCTCGGTCCCCATCCCGCGATCCTCTATCAGAGCCGCGGCGCCGCGTCGACGAGCGCCCGGGTAGCCGCGGCCTGCGGGGCGGCCAGCACCGTCGCCACCGGCCCGGCCTCGACCGGGCGGCCGTCCGCCAGCACCAGCACCCGATCCACCGTGCCTGGCAGAAAGGACAGGTCGTGGCTGATCATCATCAGCCCGATCCCCGAGGACCGCAGCGAGCGCAGCAGGTCGACGATCGTCCAGGCGACCGGCCGGTCGAGCGCGCTCGTGATCTCGTCGACGATCAGCAGCTCCGGCTCCGCCGCCAGCGCCCGCGCGATCGCGGCCCGCTGCCGCTGCCCGCCGCTCAGCGCTCCGGGCAGCCGGTCGAGCAGCTCCGGCCCCAGCGCCACCCGCTCGAGCAACGCCGCGAGCCGCGGGTCGTCGCGCGTGAACCGATCGCGCCGCGCCAGCAGGCGCGCCTCCGCGATGCTGCGGCGGATCGGCAGGTTCGGGTCGAGCGCCGTCGCCGGGTCTTGCCATACCAGCTGCACCCGCGCCCGCAGCTCCGCCCACGCCGCGCGCGGCGCCCCGACCAGCTCGCGCCCTGCCATCGTCAACGACCCGGCGAGCTCCGGCTCGAGCCCGACCAGCGCGCGCGCCAGCGTCGACTTCCCCGAGCCCGAGCGCCCGATCACCCCCAGCCCCGCGCCCGGCCCCAGCTCGAGGTCGACTCCGAGCAGCCGCGCCCCGACCGTCAACCCGCGCCCGACGAGCATGTCTCTTAAAACATGCTCCGATGGACCTGGCGAAAACAACATGTTCATAAGTTATCCTCGGCGCGCCACCGCCACCATCACCGCCGTGGTCGGATCGGGCGGCGCGGCCAGCAGCTCGGCCAGCGGACCGTGCGCGACCATCCGCCCGCGGTCCAGCACGATCGCTCGCGGGCAGCAGCGGGCCACCCGGGCCAGGTCGTGCGACACCAGCACCAGCGCGACCTGCTCGGCCGCGCAGCGTTTGACCAGCAAGTCGACCAGCTCGGCCTGGCTCACGCAGTCGAGCGAGGCCATCGGTTCGTCGGCGAGCAGCACGGCAGGGCGGCAGGCGAGGGCGAGGGCGAGGGCCACCCGCTGAGCCTGCCCGCCGCTCAGCGCGTGCGGGTGGCGGTCGACGAACTCGTGGGACAGGCCGACCTCGGCGAGGCGCTCGCGCGGACGGCTGTCCGTGCCGTGCAGCACACAGACCTCGCGAAGTTGCTGGCCGACGGTGCGCATCGGGTCGAGGCTGGCGGCCGCGGCCTGGGGCACCAGCGCGAGCCCGCGGCCGCGGAGCCTCGCGAGCGCCGGGCGGTCGGCGAGCGGCACCCGGCGCTCGTCCCAGAACAACGTCCCGGTCACCGTCGCCTGCGCCGGAGCGAGTCCCAGCAGGCAGCGCAGCACCAGGCTCTTGCCGGCCCCCGACGGTCCCAGCACGGCCAGCGCCTCGCCGCCGGAGAGCGAGAAGGACACCGCTTCGAGCAGCGTTCGTCCGTCGATCGTGCAGCCGAGGCCGTCGACTCGCATCACGCCGAGCGTAGCGCGCACGCGGCCGGCTGTCCGATGTGACAGCCAGGAAACGCGTGAGAATACAAGTCACCGCCCTGGGCGATGTCACAGAGATGGAACATTCGCGACATCGGGCTGCAAAGCCTGTTCGTCATAAACCGTCGCGTCCCGATGTTCCACGGCTTCGACCCCTCGACCCGCGATCAGGTGTTCGTGCGCCGGAACAAGCGGGCGATCGTCCTGGCCCTGTTCGGCCATATGTTGGTGATCGGCACCTGGGCCTGGCGCGACCGCCTGCGCGAGCCCGAGGTCGCCGTCGTCCTCGAGCCCGAGATCAAGGACTTCGCCGTCGACGAGCAGCCCGAGCCGGAGGTGGAAGAAGAGCCGCCCCCGCCTCCGCCGCCCGACGTGCCGAAGCCGCAGCCGCAGGCCAAGCCGAAGCCCAAGCCGAAGCTCGAGCCGCCGAAGGTGATCCCGGAGGGTCCGCCGCCGGAGCAGGCCGCGCCGAGCGCGGACAAGAACTTCGGGACAGGTGAACCCGGGCAGGGGAGCGGTCAGCCGAAGAAGGCCGACAAGCCGCCGCCGCCGAAGAAGCCCGACCCGCCGCCGAAGAAGCCCGACCCGCCGAAGAAGGTCGAGGAGCCGATCGACCCGACCAAGCCTGTCGACCGGCCGGAGCGGGCCAGCGTGCCGACGCCGGACCCGGGCAACAAGATGCCCGACTACCCCGGCGAGCTGCGCGACGCCGGCATCGAGGGCGAGGTCGTGCTCAAGCTGCACGTCCACCGCGACGGCACCGTCAAGGGCGCCAAGATCTTGCGAGCCACCAACACGGCCTCCGGCGACGAAGAGAAGACGAACGCCGAGAAGCTGTTCAAAGCCGCCGTCATCGGCGCCGTCAAGGGGTGGAAGTACACCCCGTCCAAGCTCGACGGCGAGCCGATCTCGGTTTGGATCATCGTCAACTTCCCCTTCAAGCTCACCGGCGGCGGATGACGCGCGCGAGCAGCCAACACTGAGAGGACCTGAGTCATGGAGCTGTCACTGTTCGAGATCTGGGAAAGCATGAGCCTCCTCTCCCGCCTGGTGGCGATCTCGCTGCTGGGCATGGGTGTGGCCAGCTTCGCGGTCATCATCGAGCGCACCTGGGTCTTGCGCCGCACCGACCGCGAGTCGATGGAGTTCGCCAGCAAGTCGCGCTCGCAGTTCGCCGACGGCGACATCGCCGGCGTGCTCGAGCTGGCCCGCCGGTTCACCCGCAACCCGCTCGCGCGCCTCACCGCCATCGGCGTGCAGACCTTCCAGGCCAACGAGCACAAGGACGGCGGCCCGTCCGCCGCCGCCGAGCTGACCCGCCGCGAGCTCGCGCGCAAGCTCGAGCTCTACAGCGCCGAGGGTCGACGCGGCATGGGCATGCTCGCCTCGATCGGCTCGACCGCCCCGTTCATCGGCCTGTTCGGCACCGTCATCGGCATCATCGTCGCCTTCCAGGGCATCGCCTCCGCGGGCGGCGGCGGCATCGCGGCGGTCTCCGCCGGCATCGCCGAGGCGCTGATCGTCACCGCGGTCGGCCTCATCGTCGCCATCACCTCGGTGCTGTTCTTCAACTACCTGTCGGGCCGCTTCGACCGCCTCGACATGCAGATGCAGCACGCCGCCGGCGAGCTGATCGACTACCTGGAGGGCGCCCATGGGCATGGCGGTCGAGACCGGTAAACCCGGTAAAGGGCCGAAGCCCAGCATCAACGTCACCCCGCTGGTCGACGTCGTCCTCGTGCTGCTGATCATCTTCATGCTCATCATCCCGAACATGCAGGATGACAAGCCGATCGAGCTGATCAACGTCATGTTCCCGGACAAGGACGCCGACAGCAAGGAAGAGCCGCTCGTCGTCACCATCGACCGCAACGAGGTCTACACGGTCGAGGAGCAGGACATGGCGCGCGAGCAGGCGATCGGCCTGCTGAAGGAAGTGTACGCCAGGAGCCCCAAGCGCAAGGTGCTGCTGCGCGGCGACGCCAAGGTGCCGTACAAGGCCGTGCGCACCTTCTTCAAGGACGTGCAGGACATCGGCTTCGGCGGCGTCTCGCTGGCCGTCGGCGCCCAGCGCAAGTGGGACGGCGGCGGAGAGGTGGACTAGCCATGGGTGCCAGCCTCAACACCGGCTTCAAGAAGGCCAAGGTCCAGCCCGAGATGAACGTCACCCCGCTGGTCGACGTCGTCCTCGTGCTGCTCATCATCTTCATGGTCCTCGCGCCCGTGATGGCCAAGAGCTTCTGGGTCCGCCTGCCGCCGAAGGACGACAAGGAAGAGCAGCTCGACCAGGCCAACGACCCTGACAAGCCGCTCGTGCTCAGCGTCGCCGCCGACGGCAAGACCGCGATCAACAAGATCGAGGTCGACCGCGCCGAGCTGACCGAGAAGCTGACGCGCATGTTCAACGCGCGCCCGGACAACTCCCTGTACCTCGACGCCGCCGACGACACCGAGTACGGCATGGTGCTCGGCGCCGTCGACCTCGCCCGCGGCGCCCAGGCGTTCCCGATCGTCATCCTCACCACGAAGCCCGAGTGAACCCGCCGTGACTTCTTGGTGACAGCCGAGCCGCCCCCCTTGGGCGGCTCTTTCGTTTCCAGTACAACCCCCGCGCGGCCGACTGGGTCGCCATCAACACATCGAGATCTGGATCGCCATGTTCTTGCGACGTTGCAAGAGCCCGGCCCTGCTGTCGCTACTGGCAGCGGTCGGCGCTGGAGTCTGTGCGCGTACCGTTCGGGCCGAGGGTCCCCGTGATTACGAGGGCCCGACCGGCTTCGACAAGGATGGCACCGTGATCGAGCAACCCGCCCCGGGCCAGCCGCCCGCGGACGGCGAGCAACCGGCCGAGGAGCAGCCGGCCGAGCAACCCGCGGAGCAACCCGCGGAGCCGCCGGCCGAGCAGCCCGCCAAGGCGCCGCCCGCCGAGGAGGAAGAGGAGGGCGGCTGCGCCGAGGACGACGGCTTCTGCGTCGAGGACCTGACGAACGACGAGGAGGCGCTCAAGAAGGAGATGGCGCCGAAGAAGCAGGTCAAGGTCGCCGGCGACGCCGGCACGATCAAGGGCCGGATCCTCGACGCCAGCAGCGGTTCGCCGCTCATCGGCGTCGGCGTCGCCGTGGTCGGCACCGACTACAAGACCAAGACCGACATCAACGGCGAGTACGAGCTGTCCGTCCCGCCAGGGACCTACCAGGTCCGGATCTCCTACGACGCCTACGAGGGCATGACGATCTCGGGCGTCGCCGTCGCCAAGGATCAGAGCGAGTCGATCAACCGCGAGCTCAAGCCGATCGCCGGCATGACCCAGACCGTGGTGGTCAAGGCCGAGATCAACAAGGAGAGCGCGGCGGGCAAGCTCGTCGAGCGCAAGAAGGCCGCCAGCGCGCGCGACGTCATGAGCCGCGACGACATCCGCAAGTCGGGCGGCGGCTCGGCCTCGGCGGTGGCGCGGCGGATCGTCGGCACCACCGTCGTCGGCGACCGCTTCATCTTCGTCCGCGGCCTCGGCCACCGCTACGGCAACACCCTCCTCGACGGCGCCCGCCTGCCGAGCCCCGACCCCAACCTGCGCACCGTCCCGCTCGACATCATCCCCTCGGGCGCGCTGTCGGCGATCAACGTGCAGAAGACCGCCACGCCCGACGTCCCGGCCGACTTCGCCGGCGCCTCGGTCCAGCTCGAGACGCGCGAGACGCCGGACAAGCTGTACTTCGCGGTCGACGCGCGCGTGGGCGCCAACACGGCCACGACCTTCCGCGACGCCAACACCGGCAACCACTTCGCCGGCGACAACGCCACCTTCGGCAACCTCGGGCGCGGCCTGTCGGACAGCTTCGACACCGCGCGGCCGATCCGCCCGACGGAGATCGAGGGCGGCAAGCCGGTGTACTCGGCCGAGCAGCTCGAGCGGTTCGGCGAGGGCCTGCCGTCGACGCAGACCACGATCGGCACCAAGACGGCGATGCCGAACTTCGGCGCCGGCGTGCAGCTCGGCAACACCTTCAGGCCGTGGGGCACGCGGCTCGGCTTTCTCACCGCGCTGCAGTACTCGAACGTCCACCAGACGCTGCGCGAGACCCACCGGATCTACAGCGTCACCGGCGACCAGAACACCGGCTACACCCTCGACACCGAGCAGCCGACGGTCCGCTGGGAGGGCGTCAAGACGACCCAGAACGTCCAGGGCTCCGCGCTCGCGCTGATCAAGTGGAACTTCAACAAGGACCACCGGCTCGAGCTCACGGCCGTCTACACCCGCGACGCCGACAACGAGGCGCGCGCGCTCACCGGCAACGCGCGCAACACCAGCGCCACCGAGAACACCACCAGCCTCAACACTCGTTTGCGCTACATCATGCGCTCCGTGGTGTTCACGCGCCTCGGCGGGCGCCACACCTTCGAGGGCGCCAAGGGCCTCACCCTCGACTGGTTCGGCAGCTACGCGCAGGCGCGTCAGGACGACCCGCTGCTGCGCGAGATGTTCTTCAACAACATCGGCGGCGACTACCAGGTCGCGCCGAACGAGGCCGGCAAGTTCCAGTTCTTCAAGCTGGTCGACAACACCGGCACCGGCGCGCTCAACCTGACCATGCCGTTCAAGCAGTGGCGCGGCCTCGACGCGCGCGTCAAGGCCGGCGGGTGGGTCGAGGCGCGGCAGCGGCAGTTCGACGCTCGCACCCTCGACCTCGAGCCTCGCGGCTGGACCGGCGGGCTGCCCTCGGGCTCGGGCAACATCTTCACCAAGGACACCATCGGCGGCGGCGTGCCGATGAATCAGGGCGGCACCGAGCCGTTCGTGATCAACGAGATCACCCGCCCCGGCGGCCAGGACGGCTACAAGGGCTCGCAGCAGATCTACGCCGGCTACGCCATGCTCGACCTGCCGTTCACGCGGTGGTTCCGGCTCGTCGGCGGAGCCCGCTTCGAGGCCAGCAACATCAACGTCTCGCCGTACAGCCCGTACAACCCGAACGCCGACCCGGCCTACCGCGCCGCGCTCCGCGACCGCCAGGTCCTGCCGTCCGGCAGCCTGATCTTCTCGCCGCGCAGCGACATGAACATCCGCCTCGCCGGCGCCCAGACGGTCGCCCGCCCCGAGATGCGCGAGCTGTCGAAGTTCCTGTTCGTCGACTTCGCCGGCGGCTTCGGCGTGCAGGGCAACCCCGACCTCAGGAGCACCAAGATCTGGAACGCCGACCTGCGCTGGGAGTGGTTCCCGAGCGCCAACGAGGTCATCGCCGCCAGCGTCTTCTACAAGTACTTCGACAGCCCGATCGAGCGCGTCATCGCCACCTTCCCGCGGGTCCAGACCTACCGCAACGCGACTCTGGCGCAGAACGTCGGCGTCGAGCTCGAGCTGCGCAAGAACCTGTCGTTCATCCACCGCGACGCCCGCGACTTCTCGATCGGGGCCAACTTCGCCTACATTCACTCGCGCGTCGAGATCCCCGCGCCCGTGCCCGGCGACCCGCTCAACGCCCTCACCTCGACCAACCGTCCGCTCGAGGGCCAGTCGCCGTTCGTGGTCAACGCCTACTTCGCCTACGACAACGACAAGTCGGGCACCAACGTGCGCCTGCTCTACAACACCTTCGGCCGCCGGATCGCGTTCGTCGGCGCCAACCGCCTGCCCGACGTCTACGAGAAGCCGATCCACACCCTCGACTTCGCCATGTCGCAGCGGGTCTACAAGGGCCTGAGCCTCAGCTTCATGGCGCTCAACATGCTCAACTGGCGCCAGACCTATGTGCAGGGCCCGTTGGACGCCGTGTTCTATCAGACCCGCAAGGGCGTCTCCTTCATCCTCGGCCTCAGCTACAGCATGTGACGGTGAAAGGGCGCGATAATGTCGCGTTCGCGTCACCGACCCGTGGGAGCGGCGTCACGGGCTTTATCTAAAGGTATCGCCGCGACCTCTCCGACGAAGGCTCTCCCGTGATGACGATCAAGCAGACTCTCCCGATGTTCGCGGCCGCCGTGGCGCTGCCGCTGGTGTTCGCCCTGGGCTGTGGCGACGATGGCATGCAGACCTCCGACACCGCCGACACCAACGAGACGGCGTCCGGCGAGGAGGAGTGTGACAGCGAGATCGAGGGCACCATCGAGTCCGACACGACGTGGACCTGCGGTCACACGCTGAGCGGCGTCGTCACCGTCAAGAACGGCGCCAAGCTCACGGTCATGCCGGGCGTCACGATCAAGGGCCTCAACGGCTCCGCGCTGGTCGTCGCCAAGGGCTCGCAGCTGATCGCCGAGGGCACCAAGGAGCAGCCGATCGTCTTCACCTCGGCGCTGGCCGAGGGCAGCCGGGCGCGCGGCGACTGGGGCGGCATCGTCCTCCTCGGCGACGCCAAGAACAACCTCCAGACCGGCTCCGGCATCGCGGAGGGCCTCGACGCCGGCAACCCCGACTACGCCTACGGCGGCGGCGACGACGCCTACTCGTGCGGCTCGCTCAAGTGGGTCCGCGTCGAGTACGTCGGCTACGAGCTGACCAAGGACAACGAGCTCAACGGCGTCACCTTCTACTCGTGCGGCACCGGCACCACCGTGGACTACTTGCAGGTGCACATGGGCAAGGACGACGGCATCGAGATGTTCGGCGGCAACTGGTCCGGCAAGCACGTCGTCGTCACCGGCGCCCAGGACGACTCGATCGACTGCGACCAGGGCTACACCGGCTCGCTGCAGCACGTCGCGCTGATCCAGGACCCGGCCGCCGGCAACTACGCGTTCGAGCTGTCGAACCAGGCCGACAACCTCGACGCCGAGCCGCGCACTGCGCCGAAGTTCGTCAACGTCACCGCGATCGGCACCGCCGCGGGCGGTGACATCGAGACCCAGAGCGCCGGCGTCCGCCTCAAGGAGGGCGTCGCCGCCGAGTTCTACAACGCGATCTTCCTCGGCTTCCACGGCCCCGTGATCGAGCTGACCGAGGGCGCGACCGAGGCCGTCGCCGCCGCCGGCGGGATCAAGTTCATGAACAGCCTGTTCTTCGGCAACTCGGCGGTCGACGACGGCGCGACCCCGTACGTCGTCGGCGAAGGCTCGACTTTCGATCTCGAGGGCCTCATCGAAGATCCGGCCAACAACAACCTGATCGACACCGACCCGCTGCTCACCGGCCTCGACTTCACCGCGCCGAACATCGCCCCGACCGACGCCTCGCCGGTTCGCGGCGCCGGTGCGGCCCCGGCCGGCTTCGACGCCGCCGACTACATCGGCGCCGTCGCCAACGCCGAGGGCGACTGGACCCTCGACTGGACCACCTACGCCGCCAACTAGGCCCGACCCGCATGCTCCGCGCTGCCGCCACGCTCGCGTTCTGCCTGTCCTTCGGGGCATGTGACGCGCCGTCGGTCGGTGACGCGAAGCCGGCCGCGCCCGCGGGGCCGCACGTCGGCGACGAACCACTCGCGGGCGGCCTGCCCAGCCTCGAAGCGCTCGGCGAGGCCGTCGTCGCCGGCCTCAACGACCGCGACGCCGCCGCCCTCGCCGCGCTGGCGATCGACCGGGCCGAGTACACCGGCCGCCTGTTCCCCGCGCTCGCCAATCACCCGGCCGCCGAGGCGATGGGCCGCGAGCTGCTGTGGGACATGCACGCTCGTCAGAGCGCGGACGACCTCCAGCGCGCGCTCGCCAACTTCGGCGGCGCCGCGCTCGAGTTCGTCCGCTTCGAACCGCGCCGGACCGTCCGCCGGGCCGGCGTGGTCTTCCACGAGCGCCCGCACCTCGTCGTCCGCGGCGACGACGGCGCCGAGCGTCGCCTGCAGATCCTCGCCTCGCTCGTCGAGCACGAATCCACGCAGACCTTCAAGCTCCTCGGCTTCCGCGATCACGACTGAGTCACGACGTTGTCGCGAGCCTGTGGGGCCGGCCCGCAGCGCACCTGTTAGGAAGAGACCATGCCCGCCACGATCCTCATCGTCGACGATGAGCGCGACCTGCTCGACTCGCTGCGCTTCAGCCTCGAGCGCGAGGGCTTTTGCGCCCTCACGGCCCAGAACGGCAGCTCCGCGCTGTCGCTCATGGGCCAGAGCCCGCCGCCGGACCTCGTCCTGCTCGACTGGATGCTGCCCGACATGGCCGGCACCGAGGTCTGTCGCAACATCCGGATGACCGAAAGGACACGTGGGACGCCGGTCATCATGATCACCGCGCGCAGCGAGGAGATCGATCGGGTGGTCGGCTTCGAGCTCGGGGCCGACGACTACGTGACCAAGCCGTTCAGCGTGCGCGAGCTGCTGCTGCGCGTGAAGGCGATCCTGCGCCGCCGCGCGGCCGACGACCACGCGATCGAGGAGCAGCACTACGAGCTGCTGCGCGTCGACCACGACGGCCACCAGGTGTGGGTGCAGAACAGCCGCGTGACCCTGACCGCGCTCGAGTTCCGCCTGCTGGCGACGCTGCTGGCCCGCCGCGGCCGCGTGCAGACCCGCGACACGCTTCTCAACGACGTCTGGGGCGTGCAGGTCGACGTCACCACCCGCACCGTCGACACCCACGTGCAGCGCCTGCGCAAGAAGCTCGGCGCCGCCGGCCAGTACATCGAGACGCTCCGCGGCGTCGGCTACCGCTTCCTCCTGCCCGAGCGCGAAGCGACCCACTGAAGAGGCCTCACGCGGCCCGGAGCCCGCGGCGCAGCGCGTCGCGCAGCTCGCGTTCGAACCGCTGCGCCACCTCGGCGTGCGCGACCAGGTCGAACCCGTGGAAGGCGCCCGGGTACACGTGCAGCTCGGTCGGCACGCCCGCTCGCAGCAGCCGCTGCGCGTACGCGACGTCCTCGGCGAGGAGCAGGTCGAGCGCGCCGACGGCGATGTAGGTCGGCGGCAGCCCCGAGAGGTCGCCGGCGCGGGCCGCCGCGGCGTACGGCGACACGTCCTCGCCGCCCGGTTCACCGCCGAGCAGGGCGGTCCAGCCGAAGCGGTTGTTCGCGGGCGTCCACACGAACTCGCCGGCGTACGGGTGCGGCTCGGCGACGACGGTGCGATCGTCGAGCATCGGATACACGAGCAGCTGGAAGGCCACCGGCACCTCGCCGCGGTCGCGCGCCAACAGCCCCAGCGCGGCCGCCAGCCCGCCGCCGGCGCTCTCGCCTCCGATGGCGATCCGCTTGCGATCGACGCCGAGCTCCTCGGCGTGCTCGTGTAACCACTTCAACCCCGCGTAGCAGTCCTCGATCGGCCCCGGGAACGGAGCCTCGGGCGAGAGGCGGTAGTCGACCGAGACCACCACGCAGCCGATCGCCGACGCCAGCGCCTGGTTGCGCGCGGCCGCGAGGTGCGGCGAGCCCAACACGTAGCCGCCGCCGTGCATGTGAACATACGCCGGCGCGAGGCCCTGGCGGCGCCGCGGCTCGTAGACGACCACGCGCACCTCCGGCGCCCCCTCGGGCCCGGGGACGAGGCGCTCCGAGGCGATGACATCCGCCGACGGCTCGCTCGCGGGCGGCATGAGCGCGCGGATCTGCGTGAGCGCCTGCAGGCTCAGCTCGAACGAGGGCAACGCGCCGAGCAGCGGCTGCAGCTGCGGATCGACCAAATGACGTGAGGACATGGACGAGCTCCCGTGACTGCCACGGCCTACTCCGGCCGCGGCGCGCGACCAGTGTGGGGGATGCGGACAGGAGCGTCCACTTGCGAAGGCGCGCGTCCCCACGACAGCTTGTGCTGGCTTTTAAAACATGACCGAACGGACATGTCACTGCCGCCGCTCACGCTCGCCCGGGCGAGCAACGCGTCATCCACCGGCCGATCACGTCGGCGCGCTCGCGCACCGGAGACGCTGCTGCGGATGAAGGCCCCTCCCGGTGGATGAGCCGACCGGCGCGGAGGCGCGCACCCAGGTCCGCCGAAATTTTTAATTCGGCCCCGGGAAGATCGCGACTGCCCGGCGTTGTCGGGGGCAAGAGCCTCGCCGCGTCGTCGCCGCTGTGCCGCCCACCCGGAGCGCGCCCGGCCGTCGACGCGAGCGGGCTTATCCATGCCTCTCGCCAGGGAATTTTTCCGATGTTCCACCGTTCGCGCAAGCTGTCCGCCCTCGTCCTCCCGCTGTCCGTCGCCGCCGCGCTCGTCTCGGCCTGTGACGAGCCCGACGCCCCGGCTCTGGTCGACGGTGCCGTCGACACCGAGGTCGAGGAGTCACTCGCCGAGACCTCGCCGTATCGGCTCGACGCCGGCCTCGCCGTCCCGCTGAGCGACCTCGATCCGGCGCTCGTCGCCGTCGCCGAGGCGCACCTGCGGATCGGCGCCAGCGAGATGCAGGGGGCCGAGAACTGGGAGGGCGCCGCGCTCTATCCGCTGGCCCTGCCGATGTATCGCCCCGACATCGAGGGGCCCGCCTACTACGAGTTCAAGATCGTGCGCGCCGGCGAGGACGCCGGCTTCATCGTCGTCAGCACCGGCGAGCACGACAACCCGCTGCCCGAGTTCAACACCCGCGGCGTCACCCCGGGCGAGCACCTCGCCGCGCGGGCGAGCGAGCCGGTGGCGATGTTCTGGCGCCTCGACGCCTTCCTCATCATCGCCGAGAACGCCACCGGCGCGATCACGGCGGCCACCAGCGACGCGCTGCCCGTGCCGCAGGCCGAGGTCCCGGCCGGCGACGCCCTCGAGCTGGCCGACTGGAGCGTGTGGCCGAGCCTGCGCCGCGACTTTGCCAGGGGCTTCGCCCGCGAGATCGCCGCCACCCGGGCCAGCCACGCCCAGGCCTGGCGCGACGTCGAGGAGCTGCGGACCGCCGCGCGCGAGGCCGCCGAGCTCGGCGACGACGTCGCCTTCCGCCGCCACTGGTGGAACGTCGCCGATCTGGGCGCCACCCTCCACGAGTGCGAGAACAACTGGGCCGGCCCCGAGTTCGGCCCGGCGCACCCGAACGACCTGACCGCGCGCTGGGACCAGGTCATGTGGGACTTCCGCCACGTCGCCACCTCCGGCAACGCGCTGTGTGCCAGCGGCTGCACCCCGACCGGCGCCGGCATCGTCCTCGCGTGGATGGACGCCCAGAGCCGCACCCCGTACTCCGGCCCGTGGAGCCGACCCGACATGGGCCGCGCGTTCTTCCGCTACCGCCGCAACATCAGCGTCGATCAGCTGCCCTTCGTCGACCACGGGCGTCCGCCGTACATCGGCCTCCCGGCGGGGCAGAGCATGATCTCGAAGGCCGGCCTCTACGACTACTCGGCCGCGCCGGAGATGCACTGGATCGGTCAGACCGCGACCCCGTCGCCGCTCGAGACCGCGACCTCGACGGTGGCGCAGGAGGACATGCGCCGCTATCTGCTCGAGATCGGCATGTCGATGAAGACCGGCTGCAGCGGCACCGCCGGCAACACCATCTGGTGGGACGTCGGCGGCTTCCAGCGCTTCCTCGACGACCACCGGATCCCCGCGCAGCTGCTCGTCGACATCCACGTCTTCGGCCACCCCGGCGTGCGCGACCGCGTCATCGACTCGCTGCGCAACACCGGCGCGCCGGGCTTCGTCCACACCGGCGGCTACAGCGGCCACACCGAGGTCGTCAACGCCCACCTGCAGTGCCGCATTCGCGACAAGGCCACCAACACCATCACCTATACCGGCCCGCACTACTTCTACATGAACAAGGGCTGGGGCGGCGGCAACACCGAGGGCTGGCTGGCGATCGGCAACCTCATGATGTCGGCCACGCTGACGCCGAAGTCGCCGTGGCAGGAGCTCGTGCCGAGTCACAGCGGTCAGTGCGCCGACGTGCCCTACGGCGACAAGGCCAACGGCCTCGGCCTGCAGCAGTTCCCGTGCGCCGCCGGCGAGTCGGCGCCGCAGCGCTGGCGCTTCCTGCCGCAGAGCGACGGCTCGTACATGATCGAGAGCGCCGCCTCGGGCAAGTGCATCGAGGTCTACGGCTACAGCCTCGACAACAACGCCCAGGTCGTGCAGTGGGACTGCTACGGCGGCAACAACCAGAAGTGGCGGGCCGAGATGCGCCCCGACGGGCAGTTCCAGCTGCGGAACGTCCACAGCGGCAAGTGCCTCGAGGTGCTCAATTTCGGGCAGAACTCGGGCGCGCAGCTGGTGCAGTACACCTGCGACGGCGCCGCGAGCCAGGTCTGGGATCTGCGCCTGTGAGGCCGCCGCGCGGGCATGCGGCCTCGCGCGCGGCCGCGTGCCGCGAACGCGAACCCGAGGTTGGTAGAGTGGGCCGCCGCGCGGGCGGCCGAGCGCGCCCCGTCGCGCAGGAGGAGCGGAGCAATGAACGTGTCACTCATCATCTTCGCCGCATGGTGGTCGGCCGTCCTCGCGCCGATCGAGCCGGCGAATCCCAAGGTCCCGTCGCCGGCGCCGGTGAGCCCCAAGGTCCCGTCGCCCGTGCTCACGCCGCTGAACCCCAAGCTCGACCCGAGCAAGCTGCCCAAGGTCACGCAGGCGCCCAAGTTGATGTTCAAGCCCGGCAGCTACTCGTTCGAGTCGCTCAAGCTGCCCGAGGTGTTGCCGCTGGAGAAGTTCGAGCACTGGCAAGGCGGTCCGAACTGGCCGCAGCTCGAGAGCTCGGTCGTCGTCGTCACCGACCACTCGCAGGACCCGCACCGGTTCATGGCCTTCCTCGTCGACCTCAAGGAGCAGCGGATCGCGGCGATCCGCGAGGGCGACATCACCAAGCACTTGGGCACGATCGGCCAGCAGGGGCCCGGCGACGACAACCATCAGCAGGCCGTGCCGCAGTCGATCCTGGGGCTCGCGGGCAGCGGCGCGGTGATCGTTTTGAAGCCGCCCGTGCCTCCGGGTCCGTCCGGGATCCCCGACGATCTCGTGCGCAGGATCCTCGACTCCGGCAACATCGCCGCGCAGGCGGGCCTGCTGATGCACGGGACGCTCGGCCGCGGTTGACCCGCGATCTACCGCGTGGCATCGTCCGCCGTCGCTATCCATGGCTCCGCCGCAAGTCATCGATCCGCCGATCGACGCCGCGGCGGACTTCCATCGCAGCCTGCGGGAGCACGAGCACGCGCTGCGGGACCTCGCCTTGCGGCTGTGTCGCAACCCGGCCGACGCCGGTGATCTGCTGCAGGACACCTTCGAGCGGGCGCTCCAGCGGCGCGCGCAATACCAGCCCGGGACCAACCTGCGCGCGTGGCTCTGCACCATCCTCCACCACCTCTTCCTCGACCGCTGCCGCGCGCGCGTGCGCGGCCCAGAGCACGCCTCGCTCGACGAGGTCGCGTTGCCGGCGCCGGAGCCGGCGGCCGAGCCGGCCTGGGCCGCGCTGACCCGCGACGACGTCGTCGCCGCGGTCGAGCGGCTCGAGCCCGACTTTCGCCGCGTCTATCAGCTTCACAGCCTCGAGGGCGTGCCGTATCAAGAGATCGCCGCGCGCCTCGGGATCCCCAAGGCCACCGTCGGCACTCGCCTCGCGCGAGCCCGCCGCAAGCTCCGTGACCTGCTGCTGCCGGCCCGCGCCGCCGACGAGAGCCACCCATGACCCGCCGCTGCGACGACATCGACCGCTACTTCGACGGCGAGCTCGAGGGCGACGCGCGCGCGACGTTCGAGGCGCACCTGGTCGACTGCGCCCGGTGTCAGCAGGCGCTGCACGTGCTCATGCAGCTGCAGGTCGCGACCGGGCCCGAGGCCGCGCCGGTCGCCCCGGTGAGCCCGCTGGCCGCGCGCAGGCGGCGGGCGTGGTGGGCCGCGGCGCCGCTGCTGGCCGCGGCCGCCGCGATCGCGCTGTACCTGCGCGGGCCAAGCGGCGGGCCCGAGCTCGGACATGTCTCTGAGGGCATGTCGCAAGAGGCAGGTCCATTCTCACTCGCCCTGGCGCCGACGCGCGGGGTCGAGGCGCGGCTCAGCTTCGCCCCGGCCGACGTCCACCGCGACTACTCGGTGCTGCGCGCCGGCGGTCCCGTCAAGGGTGAGCCGATCCCGCTGAGCGAGCTGTCGCGGCTCGAGCAGGCCGGCGAGCTGCGCGGGCTGGCGGCCGCGCACGCGCTGCGCGGCGAGCTGGCCCAGGCCCAAGCGGTGCTGCTGCGGCTTCAGCCCTCGCCCGACCGCGACAGCGACCTGGCCGCGCTGGCCTTGATGCAGAACCAGGCCGAGCAGGCGCTCGCGCTCGCCGACGCCGCGCTGGCGGCCGCGCCCGGGCACCTGCAGGCGCGCTGGAACCGGGCGCTGGCGCTGCGCGAGCTGGGCCTGCCGCGCCTGGCCGCCGACGCGCTCGAGCGGCTCGCGGCCGACGACACCCCGGCGTGGGGCGCCGAGGCGCGGGCGCAGGCCGAGGCGTTGCGGCGCGAGCCGGCCGCGCGCGAGCGATCGTTCGCCGAGGTGCAGGCGGCCGGGGCGGCGCTGATCGAGCGCGGCGAGCCGTTCCCGGCGGCGACGATCGCCGCGTCGCCGTCGCTGGTGCGCCTCTACTTCTACGACGCCGTGCGCGCGGCCCCCTCGCGGGCCCGGCTCGAGGCGCTCGCGCCGCTGGCCGAGCAGCTCGATCGCCTCGCCGGAGGACGTGTCCTGCAGGACATGCTGCAGAGGACAGCGAAGGCCGACTTCACCCGCCGCGGTCCGCTGGCCGCGACCTACGCCGAGCTCGCGCTCGGCCGCGGCGGCGACGGGGCCGAGCTGGTCGCGCGGGCGCGGGCGGCCCGGCAGGACGACATCGCTCTCGGCGCGAGGGTCCACGCCGGGCTCGTGCGCGCCGACCTCGACGCTTTTACCAAGCTGGCCGAAAGTACAGGTGACCCCTGGCTGCGGATGCTCGCGGCCCAGGAGCGGGCCGGCGCGCAGGTCGACGCCGGCGACTACGCGGCGGCCGAGGCGACGCTGGCGGCCGCGCAGGCGCTGTGCGGCCCCGGGCTCGGCTACCGCTGTGCGCGGCTCGAGCTGCTCCAGGCCGAGCTGCTGGTGCTGATGCACCGCCTGACCGAGGCCGTCGCGCCGCTCGAGGCCGGCGCGCGGCGGGTGACGCAGGACCAGCACTGGGGCGCCGAGACGACCTTCTTGCAGCTGCGCGCCGAGGTCGCCCGCCTGCGCGGCGCCTTTGGTCTGGCGCGAGCGATCACCGGCGAGACCTTGCTGCGCCTGCCCGACGCGCCCGCGGCTCGCTGCCGGGCCGAGCGTCACGCGCGGGACGTGCTCGCGGGCCTGGCGATCGTCGCGCTCGACGCCGCCGGGGCGCGGCGCGAGCTCGAGGCCGCGCCCGACTGCGAGCAGCCGCCGTCGCTCCCGCGGCTGTTCGTCCAGGCCGACCTGGCGCGGATGAGCGGCGACCGGCGCGACGTCGACGCCGTGCTCGTCGGGCTGCGGGCGCTGCGAGCCGCCGGTCTGCAGCCCGGCGAGGCCGCGCTCGCCGATCACATCGAGGGCCGGGCGCGGATCGCCGGCGAGCCGGAGGTCGGCCGCGCGCTGCTGCGCCAGGCGATCGCCGCCGCTCGCGAGCTGCCGCGCAGCGACCCGCACGCCCTCAAGGCGGTGTCGTTCAGCTACGCCTCGCTCGTGCTCGACGCGGCCGCCCGGGGCGACCACGCGGCCGCCCTCGGCCTGTTCGCCGAGGAGGTCGGCGCGGCCGCCCCGACGGCCTGCGCGCTCGGCCTCGCCGTCGATCACGAGCGCGGCTACAGCGTCGCGCTCGGCCCCGCCGGTCCGGCGATCGGCAGCCTCGTCACCCGCGCCGCCCCCGTCGCTGACGGCGAGGCGCTGGTCCCCGAGGACGCGATCGCGGCCGTGCGCGCCTGCCCCGAGGTCGCGGTGTTCGCTCGCCCGCCGCTGGCCGGCCGGCCCGGGCTGCTGCCGCCGGAGATCGCCTGGTCGTACCGCGTCGCCCGCACGCCCCTTCAGACAGGTGTCAAAAGACATGTTACATCGGACATCCGGGTGGTGGTCGCCGACGCCGCCGCGCCAGCCGCGCTCGGTCTGCCGCGCCTGTCCCCGTGGACAGGTACGAGCGACGCCGCCACGCGGCTGCTGACCGGCCCGGAGGCGACGCCGACGCGGGTGCTGCAGGCCTTGCCCGAGGCGGGTGAGGTCGAGTTCCACGTCCACGGCCTGGTCGACCTCGGGGTGTCGGACGCCTCGTTCCTGGCGCTGACGCCCGACGCCGACGGCCGCCACGCGCTGACGGCCGGGCAGATCCGCGGCGTCGCCCTGCCGGCCCGCCCGGTCGTGATCCTCGGGGCCTGCCACGCCGGGCAGGTCGCGCCGTACCTGCACGAGGCGTGGAGCTTGCCGGTCGCGTTCCTCGAGGCCGGCGCGCGGGTGGTGATCGCCTCGCCGGCGCCGGTCGAGGACCGCGAGGCCGGCCCGTTCTTCGACGCCGTGCGCGCGCGGATCCGCAGCGGCGCCACCCCGGCCGCCGCGGTGCGCGACGAGCGGGTCCAGCGGGGCGGCGCCGACTGGGCCGCCCACGTGCTCGTGTTCGAGTAGTGCTACCAGTGCTACCGTGGCGCGTATGTTCGACCCCGCCGCGTGGCTGCAGGCGTCCCGGCCGCTGGCCCAGGTCAACCTCGTCGTCCCGCTGTGGCTCGGGCAGGCGCTGGCCTTCGCCTACACCGGCGCGTTCTCGCTGGGCACCCTCTACGCGGCGCACATGTTCGCCGCGCTGCTGCTGCTGGTGATCGTGTTCAGCAACGACTACGCCGACCGCGACACCGACGCCGCCAACACCACCTACAACGAGTTCTCCGGCGGCTCGCGGGTGCTGCCCGACGGCCGCCTGCGCCCCGGCGAGCTGCGCGACGCGGCCTGGCTGGCGCTGGTCGGCCTGCTGGGGCTCTCGCTCTACCTGGCCTTCGGGTCATGTCGCCCGTGGACCCCGGGCTTCGTGGCCGCCGCGGCGCTGCTGGTGTGGATCTACAACTTCCCGCCGCTGCGCCTGGCGTACCGCGGCGGCGGCGAGGTCGTGCAGGGCCTGGGGACCGGGGTGGTGCTGCCCCTGCTCGGCTTCTACGTCCAGGCCGGCTCGCTGGCGGCGTTCCCGTGGCTGGCGCTGGCGCCGCTGTTCCTGCTCGGCGCGGTCGGCAACATCCTCACCTCGCTGCCGGATGTCCCTTCGGACAGGGCGGCCGGCAAGCGCAGCTACCCGGTCCGCCGCGGCCAGTTCGTCGCGCGCCGCCACAGCCTCGAGCTGCTGGTGATGGCGGCCCTGATGGGCGGCCTCGTCGTGCCCGGCCTCGGCGCCGTCGGCGTCGCCCTGCTGGCGGCCCCGGCCCTGGCGTTGGTGGCCCGCAGCGTCGCCCTGCTCGGCAGCGCCGACGCCGAGCAGCGCGACGAGTGCCGCCGCTTCATCCTCCTCGTCGCCGGCGCCGGCCACCTGCAGTGCGTGCTGTGGAGCCTCGCCCTGGTGGTGGTCGGCTTCCTGCGGCCGTGATCACAGAGATGCCTCGAATGACATGAACTTTCGGGCATGTCCATGGGGTCATGTCCAAAGCTTCATGCCCCCCGAGACACGTCATCCTCACGGGCACGGCGGCGTCAGCAGCTTCGACGCCGCCAGCGGCTTGCGGCTGGCGGGCGACGCGTCGCCGGCCTGGCGACGGAGCTGGTCGGACAGACAGGCGGACGCGCGCGCCTGGCTGCGGTCGCCGCCGCTGCGGACCCTGGCGATCGCCAGCGTCTCGTGCAGCTCGGCGGCGGGCTCCAGGCCCGGGTGAGCGGCCGGCAGCAGCGTCAGCGCCCGCTCCGCCACCGCCAGGGCCTCGGCCGGTTCGCGCTCGCGCAGCACGAGGGCGAGGCACAGCAGCGCCTCGAAGCGGCGCGGGTCGTCCGCGTCGAGCGCCTTGTCTTGCAGGGCGATCGCCCGGCGCACGTGCTGCTCCGCCGCCGCGAGCTCGCCGAGCACGGCCTCGAGCCCGGCGACCTCGCGGGGTCGGAGCGCCACGACCTGGAGGCGCTGAAGGTGATCGAGCTGCGCCACGAGCCCGACCACCTCGGCGCGGCGATGGTGCAGCAGAACTACGCGGTGCTGCTGCGCCGGCTCGGGCGCACGCAGGAGGCGCTGGCGCTGGTGTCGCGCGTGCGCGCGCGGCTGGCCGCGCGGATCGGCGAGTCGCACATCTACCTGGCCGACCTCGACACGGCGGTCGCCGGGCTCGATGGTGCCGAACGAGCGTGAATTGCTCGCAGCACCCCGCTCGCGGCGTTAGCGCAGCAGGCCGCCGATCCGGCGACTCAGGCGCGCGCGCTCGAAGTCGGCGCGCAGCGAGGATATCCCCAGCGCGTAGATCGCCCAGAACACCAGGCCGACGCCGAAGCCCGCCAGCGTCGAGCCGAGGATCGGCGCTTCGGCCTGCATCTGTCGCAGCTCGCCGGCGGCTTTTTGCCAATTGACGGCGATGAACGCCAGCAGCACCGTGAGCGCCAGCGCCTTGAGCGCGGACAGGCCCGACAGGCGCGGGCGCGGGCCGAGGCCGCCGCGGTCGCCCTCGAGCAGTTGCATGAGCAACCCGAGCCACGACGACAGCATCGGAAGCACCAGCGCGCCGGCGATCCCGCCGAGCCCGGTCACGGCCAGGCGGAGGCGTTCGGTCGACAGCGGGATCTCGGCGGCGAGTTCGGGCGCCACGGGCGTGAGCCTACCGCAGAACGTGCGCGCGCGTGGGGCCTCGTGAGCGGCATACACTCGCGCCGTGGTGTCCGCGACCAGTTTCCACACCGAATTTCAGCGCCGCGCGCACGACGCCGTCCTCGAGGTGCAGTCGACGATCTGCGCCGCCATCGAGGCGCTCGAGCGCGAGGCCGGGGGCAGCGGGACCTTCGCCAGCGACGCCTGGGACCGTCCCGGCGGCGGCGGCGGCCTCACGCGGGTGATCCGCGGCGACGTGATCGAGAAGGGCGGCGTCAACACCTCGGCCGTGTTCGGCGAGCTCAACCCGCAGTTCGCCAGCCAGCTCGCCGGCACCGGCGCCAACTTCTTCGCCGCCGGCGTCTCGCTCGTGCTGCACCCGAAGAACCCGTTCGTGCCGACGGTGCACGCCAACTTCCGCTACATCGAGCAGGGCGAGCGGCGGTGGTTCGGCGGCGGCGCCGACTTGACCCCGTACTACTACTTCGCCGAGGACAAGGCGCACTTCCACGACGTGTGGCGCCGCTTCTGCGACGCGCACCCCGGCATCGGCGACTACCCGCGCTTCAGCGACTGGTGCGATCGCTACTTTTATTTGAAACATCGCGGCGAGTCGCGCGGGGTCGGAGGGATCTTCTTCGACCACCTGTTCGTCGACTCCACCCGGCCCGGCCACGACGACGCGCTCTTGCGCTTCATCCGCGACGGCGGCATGCGCTTCCTCGACGCCTGGCTGCCGATCGCGCGCCGGCGGCTGCCCACGCCTTACGGGCCCGATCAGCGCCGCTGGCAGGAGCTGCGCCGCGGTCGCTACGTCGAGTTCAACCTCCTCTACGACCGCGGCACCGTGTTCGGCCTCAAGACCGGCGGGCGCACCGAGTCGATCCTCATGTCGCTGCCGCCGCACGTGCAGTGGGGCTACGCCGAGGAGCCCGCCCCCGGCACCCCCGAGGCCGCCCTGCTCGCCGAGCTGCGCAAGCCGTTCCCCGGCGACGAGCCATCGCCCTGAGGCGGCGACGGCGAGCGGCGCCGCTCGGCACTGCGCTCGTGCCCGACTTCGGACGTGTCCCAAAGGACCTGTCCTCGGGGATATGTGGCTCACGGCGAAGAGCGCCTGCGGCGTCGGTAGCCGCGGTGCGGGCGAGCGATGCGGGCCGGGACGTCCTGTCCGAAGAGACATGCCATCGCGGCGGCGACGACCTCGCCGGGAGTCGGTGACCCGGCGCGCGGGCGAGCGATGAGCACCCGACCGTCCTGTCCTCGAGGATATGTCCATCGCGGCGGCGACGAGCCCTCGGTCTTCCGGCTCGCCGCGGAGTCGGTTGCCGCGCCGCCCGCGATCGACGAGCGCCGATCGGCTGGCCCGCACGGCGGCCGGCCCGGCGAAGCGCGTTTGGCACTCGCCGATCTTCCCACGGCCCGGTGAAGGCGCCTCGGCGCTGCCGGCGGCCGCGCACCTGTCGGCGAATTCACGGCTCCTGCGCCCGTTCGCGCGCCGCGGCGCGCTCGATCAGGTGGATCCACCTGCTCCGATTCCGGGGGTTTGCCCTGCCAGGACCTCGGCGCGACAATCCGCGGCCCGGTGGTGTCCCCCCTCCGTTCGTCGTGGCTCGTCGTCGCCGCCGTCGTGGCGCTGGCGCGTCCGGCCGCGGCCGCGCCGGCACCTGTCCTTCGCGGCATGCCCCGACAGACAGGTCCGAAAGGACCTGTCCCCGAGGGCCCGAGCGCCCCGACCGCCGCGACCTCCGCAGCTTCGCCCGCCCCGGCCAAGCTGACCCGAGAGGCAGCCGAGCAGGCGCGCACTGTCGGCCGCACCACCGTCCGCGACACCCGGGCGCAAGTCACTCACGACACGCGGGCGGCCAGCGTCGTCACCCGGCGCGACCTCGAGGAGCGGCTGCCGCGCTCGGCCCCGGACGCGCTGCGCTTCGAGCCGGGCGTGTACGTCCAGCAGACCGCGCACGGCCAGGGTTCGCCGTTCGTGCGCGGCCTGACCGGCCAGCAGACGGTGATGATGTTCGACGGCATCCGCCTCAACAACAGCACCTTCCGCTACGGCCCCAACCAGTACTTCTTCACCATCGACTCGCGCACCCTGCAGAAGCTCGAGGTGCTGCGCGGCGCCTCGTCGACGCGTTACGGCTCGGACGCGATGGGCGGGGCCCTGCTGGCGACCCCGATCGACCCCTCGCTCGAGCTCGGCGGCCCGCGCGGCTGGTACGGCCACTCGAAGGCGATGATGCGCACCGGCACCGCCGACGGCGAGATCGGCGGGCGGGCCCAGCTCGACGTCGGCTACAAGGGCAAGATCGGCCTGTTCGGCGGCGTCGGCTACCGCGACGTCGGGCTCTTGCGCGCCGGCGGCAAGCTGCTGTCCCCGAGTACAGGTCAGCCCGTCAAGTCGCCGCTGTTCGCCGCCGACGGCGTCACCCAGCGCGGCACCGGCTTCCGCGAGTTCACCGCCGACGCGCGGCTCGTCTATCAGGTCAACGACAAGCACCGCCTCACCCTCGGCTACTACGACTACCGCCAGTTCGACGCCCCTCGCACCGACCGCTGCCCGCCCGTCACCGCGCCGCAGAGCGAGTGCCTGACCTACGACGAACAGTTCCGCACCCTCGTCTACGGCGCCTACGACGTGCATGACGGCCCGGCCGCGGCCGAGACGGTGCGCTGGACCGTCAGCTACCAGCACCAGCACGAGCGGCGCCGGTTCGACCGCGGCCCCGACTCGACCTACCGCATCATCGGCCGCGACGAGGTCTACACCCTCGGCACCGGCCTCGACATCGGCACCAGGAAGTTCCGCCTCGCCCGCGGCGTCGACCTCCAGGTCCACTACGGCCTCGACGCCTACTTCGACACCCTGCGCAGCCACGCCTGGAACACCTTCCTCGACGTCGGCATCACCACCACCGCGACCTCGCAGTACGCCAGCGGCAGCCGCTACTTGACCTCGGGCGTGTGGACCGAGGCGCGGCTCGGCCTGTTCGACCGCGTCGAGCTGCGCGCCGGCGGCCGCGGCTCGCTGGTCGTCGCCAAGGCGCCGGGCGACCTCGACCCGATGATCGGCCGGCGGCCGATCGACCAGACCTGGGGCGGCGGCGTCGCCGGCGGGGGGGTCGCCGTGCGCCTCGTCGACGGGGTCCGCTGGATCACCAACCTCGACCAGGGCTTCCGCGCGCCCAACCTCGACGACCTCACCAGCCGCCAGGCCACCGGGGCCGGCCAGCAGTACGAGAACCCCAACCTCCGGCCGGAGCGCGCCCTGTCCTTGGAGACAGGTTTCAAGATCGAGCGCCCGCGGGTCGAGCTGCAGCTGTTCGCGTTCCAGTCGTGGATCGATCGCCTGATCACGCGGGTCCGCTTCGATCGCGACCAGTGCCCGCCGGAGGACGTGGTCTGCGGCGCGGCGGTCTACAACGTCACGCTGGCCAACATCGCCGGCACCAGCCACATCCGCGGGGTCGACGGCGCCGTGCGGCTGTTTCTGCCCAGGGGCTTCGGCATGCGCGCGACCGCGGCCTACACCTGGGGCGACGGCCCCAACCCCGTGCCCGGCCTCGACCCCGTGCGCGTGCCGCTGTCGCGGATCCCCCCGCTCAACGGCACCGTCGAGATCAACTGGCGCCACCGCCTCGGCTTCTTCGCCAGCACCGCCCTGCGCTGGGCCCGGCCGCAGGCGCGCCTCACCGAGACCGACAAGAACGACCAGCGGATCCCTCAGGGCGGGACCCCCGGCTTCGCCGTCCTCGACCTGCGCGCCGGCTACCGCCTGCAGCCGCACGCGCTGGTCGTCCTCGTGCTCGAGAACGTCACCAACGCCGCCTACCGCTACCACGGCTCCAGCATCAACGGCCCGGGCCGGGGGCTCAACGTGCTGATCGAGGTCGGCTTCTAATTGGAGTACACCGTCGCCATGGCCGAGACCGCCGACGACCCGCGCGCCTCCGCGTCGCTCGCCGCCCTGTGGGCCGCGGTGCTGCTCGGCGTCGCCGGCGTGGCGATCCTCGCCGCCGTGTTCGTCGCCCCGCTGCTGGCCGGCTCGAGCGACCCTCCCTTCCTCGAGGGACATGTCCCGAAGAACTCGCTGCTCTACCAGCGCTCGACCCCGCGGCCGCACGGCGTGCTGCACCTGGCCGGCTCGGGCAGCAACATCCCGCTGACGCGCGCGCTGGCCGACGCGTTCGTCGCCCGGTCCCCCGACGCGCACATCGTCGTGTTCGAGAGCATCGGCTCCTCGGGCGGCGTCATGGCGGTCTACGACGACGTCGTCGACCTCGGCCTCATCTCCCGCCCGCTCAAGGAGCGCGAGGTGCAGCTCGGCGTCGACGCGATCCCCTACGCCCGCGTGCCGGTGGTCGTCGCCGTCAATTTGTCGGTCCCCGACACCGCGATCACCACCGACGAGCTCGCCGACATCTTCGCCGGCCGCAAGACCCGCTGGTCGGACGGCGCGCCGATCACCGTGCTCCAGCGGGAGCGCGGCGACTCCGGCCACCTCGCCGTCGCCGCCGCGCTCCCGGCCTTCGCCGCCGCGGACGAGGCCGCCTACCGCGAGCACCGCTGGCGCGTCGTCCTCCACGACCGGGCGATGCAGGAGGCGCTGGCGATCACCCCCGGCGCCGTCGGCCTGCTCGACGCCGGCGCGATCAGCCTCCAGCGCCTGCCCCTCCGCGCGCTCGAGCTCGACGGCTACGCCGCCAGCGAGGCCAGCGTCCAGTCGGGCCGCTACCCGTTCTTCAAGGACCTGTCGTTCGCCGCCCTCGAGGCCCCGACCGGCCTCGCCGCCGACTTCATCCGCTTCGCCCACTCCGACGAGGGCCGCGCGCTGATGAAGGCCCACGGCTACATCCCGCTGCCGGAGGTCCAGTGACCGCTCGCACAGGTGCGATGGGACATGTTCGAAGAGGCATGCATGCCGACGCCTCGCGCTCGCCCGCGCGTCGCGGCGCTCGGGCGCCCCGCCTCCCGAAGGCGGCCAGCAGCCCTGCATGTCGCAGGGGCGATGACGAGGACCACGGCGACGTCCCGCTGCCGGAGGTCCAATGACCGCTCGCGCAGGTGAGATGGGACAGGTCCGCAGGGGCATGCGGGCCGACGCCCCGTGCACGCCCGCTCGTCGCGGCGATCGAGCCGGTGTGATGGGATGTGTCCGAACGGACACGTCCAGCGGACTCGGCACCTCGGGCACGCCCGCGCCTCGCGGCGCTCGAGCCCCGCGCTCCGGGCAGGGGCGAGCAGTCCTGCATGGCGCATGGGACATGCCGTTCGGGCCATATGCCAGGCAGCCTGCGGCGCGCCCCCCGGCGCCGGAGGGAGACAATGTCTGAAAAGACAGTACCCGAAGGACATGCTCTTTCGGGCAAGGTCGGCCTGCGCCGCTACCTGTCGGCGCGCATGCTGCCGCTCGTGGTGCTGCTGCTCGTGCTGGTGTCGGCCTCGGCGCCGCTGGCCTACGCCGCGCTGCAGGCCCGGGGCCTGCGCGAGCAGGCGCGGGCGACCGCGGTGCAGGCGGCCGACGCGGTCGCGCGCGAGGTGCAGGAGCGGCCGGTGCTGTGGCGCTACGACGCCGGCAAGCTGCTGGCGCACCTGCGGGCCTACGTCGACAACGCCGGGGCCGCGCGCATCGAGATCGCCGACCGCTCGGGCGTGCGGATCCCGCTCGACACCGGGTCGATCACCAGCCCCGCCGCCAGCGGTCCGCTCGCCTGGGAGGCCGCGCCGATCGTCCTCAACGAGGAGGTCGTCGGCCACGCGTGGGTCGCCGTCAGCCTCGCCGAGGCCCGCGCCGCCGCCCTCCTGCTGCTCGGACCGTTCGGCCTGCTCGGCGTCGGTCTCGCCGGCCTGCTCTACTTCATCCCGCTCGGCGCGATCACCCGCGCCGAACGCCGCATCGAACAGAGCCAGGCCGCGCTGGCCCGCTTCAACCAGACGCTCGAGCAGCAGGTCGCCGAGCGCTCGTCGCAGCTCGGCGAGGCCTACGAGCAGCTGCGGCAGAAGGAGGGCCGCCTGCGCGAGCTGTCGGCCCGCGCCGTGCTGCTGCAGGAGGCCGAGCGGCGCGTCATCGCCCGCGAGCTCCACGACTCCGCCGGCCAGGCGCTCACGGCGATCCGCATCAACCTCCAGCTCATGGTCCAGCTCGCCGAGCCCGACAGCAAGGTGGCGAAGATGGCCGCGCGCACGCTGACGATCGTCGACGCGACGCTCGAGGAGATCCGCCGCGCCGTCAGCATGCTGGGCCCGGCGATCCTCGACGACGTCGGCCTGGTCGCCGCGATCGAGCGGCTGTGCGACGACTTCGAACGCGAGGACCTCGAGATCTCGCGGGAGCTCGAGGTCCCCGACGGCGGGCTGTCCGCCGCGCTCGAGAGCGTGTGCTACCGGGTGACCCAGGAGGCGCTGACCAACGCCGCGCGCCACGCTGGGGCCAACGAGTTGCGGGTCGTCCTGAGGGTCGAGCCCGCGCACATCGTGCTGGAGGTCCGCGACAACGGGCGAGGGTTTGTCCCCGGCGAGCGCGGCGAGGGCAGCGGCGGCCGCGGGCTCGTCGGCATGCGAGAGCGCGTCGAGCTGCTCGGCGGCAACCTCCGCATCGACACCGCCCCCGGGGCCGGCACCGCCATCCATGTCGAGCTGCCGCGGCGGGCCCTGAGCGACGATGGCGACGACTCGGCCGTCGTCGTCGCGTGATACAGTCCGAGCGTGAGCACCAAGAAGACCATCCGGGTCGTCCTCGCCGAAGACCACACGATCGTCCGCGAGGGCCTGCGCGCGCTGCTCGACGTGCGCGACGACATCGAGGTCGTGGCCGAGGTCGCTGACGGGCGCGCCGCGGTCGAGGCCGTCGCCACGCACAAGCCCGACGTCGCGATCATGGACCTCGGCATGCCCGAGCTGAACGGCGTCGACGCCACGCGAGCGATCCGCAAGGACTTCCCCGCCACGCAGGTGCTCATCCTGTCGATGCACTCGGGCGAGGAGTACGTCCGCCCCGCCATCCGCGCCGGCGCCAGCGGCTACCTGCTCAAGGGCTCCGGCCTGTCCGACCTCGTCGCCGCGATCCAGGCCGTCTCGCACGGCGACGCCTTCTTCAGCCCGTCGATCGCCAAGATCGTCCTCCACGACTCGCGGCGCGACGCGCGGCCCGGCGGGCGCGAACCGCAGCCGGGAGACGCCCTCACCAACCGCGAACGCGAGATCCTCCAGCTCGTCGCCGAGGGCCGCTCGAGCCCGGAAATCGCGCGCCAGCTCAGTCTCAGCGTGAAGACGGTCGAGGGCCACCGCGGCCGGATCATGGCCAAACTCGACGTACACCACGTCGCTGGCCTCGTGCGCCACGCGATCCGGATCGGTCTCGTCTCGCCCGACGCCTGAGGACGTTCGGGCCGGTGCTGGACCCCGCGTGGGGGCCGCCCAGAACGGCTTTCGCGCAGGGTGGATCCCCCCTGAAACCGACCGCGGGGAAATGCCGTAGGCCGGGGGTACTGGCGTGGGTACCGTCGCGGGTAACCCACAGCGAGAGTTACCCCATCATGAGAAATTTAGCCCTTTGCACCGCTCTGGTGGCGCTCACGGCCTGTCCGGCCGAGGACCCGAGCACCACCGATTCGCCGACGACCGACCCGACCACCGACACCCCGGGCACCGAGACCGACGGCACGGACACCGAGACCACCGCCGGGCCGACGACGGACACGCCGACCGGGACGACGGACACGCCGACCGGGACCACCGACGAGCCGACGGGGACGACCGACCCGGGCACCACCACCGAGGGCGCCTGCGACGGCATCGACATCCCGGCGATCGACGAGTCCGGCTGTGAGCCGCTCGCCAGCGACTACCGGCCGCGCGAGAACAACTCGGCCGACGACGAGTGGCCGGCCTGCGTGTCCGACATGGGCCCGTACACGCTCGTCGACAGCCCCCCGAGCACGATCGCCCGCATCGTCGCCTACGAGAACATCGCCGACCTGCTGTGGCGCAAGGCCGACCCGACCAGCGACGACTTCACCGCCGCGCGCAACGAGTACGTCCTGCCCGAGGGCCTCGAGTCGCGCCTGGTCCGCCGCGAGGACCTGCACTACCCGCCGATCCCCGAGAACGAGTGGGACCCGCAGGTCGACGCCGACAAGCAGTGCACCGTCGAGGCGCTGGCGGCCAAGTACCCCGAGCGCTGCGTCGGCCCGGCGGCGATGAAGCCGATCGTCGACGAGGCGTTCGCCGCCGGCCAGGCCGGCGAGGGCGACCCCAACATCCACGCCGCGCGGATCCACGGCGGCCTGCTCTGGTTCCTCTACCTCTCGGTGTACAAGGAGGCCAACACCTGCGCCACGGTCGCGCCGAAGGACTGCGACTCGGCCTGGGCCTACTACACCGGCGGCGAGCCGATCGACGGCCCGATCGGCATGGGCGCCGAGGTCCAGGCGCTCAGCGGCAACGCCCACGAGCGGATCCACGACGGCATCATGGCCGCCCGCTGCTGGCGTGACATCGCCCAGGACATGGGCAACTACCCGCTGCTCGACGAGCTGCCCACCGAGCAGCAGGACCTGTTCGAGCAGGGCTGGGAGCAGCTCGACCAGGGCCTCCACCGCGGCTACGCCGTGATCGTCCGCGACCACATGCAGAAGTACGTCGACGCCGCGTGCAGCAGCGCCGAGACCCAGGCCCTATGGGCCTTCCTGCAGGTCGCCGGCCCCGTGCTCGACCGCGAGGCCGAGGAGCGCGACGCCGCCGCCGCCGCCGCCCTCACCGGCCTGTGGACCGCCGAGAACCCCGGCCCCGAGGATGTCGCCAAGGGCATCGCCGCCCTCGACGCGATCTTCCCCTGCCCGTGACGGCGCGCCCCTCCGGGCGACTCTTCGATAAATAGAGGCCGAGCGCCGCGCTCGGCCTCTTTGTTTTGGATGTCCTCACGCACATGTCCCCGAGACAGTGTCTTTAAAGACATTGTCGCAAGCACATGCGCGAATGGACAGCACGACGGGGCCGAGGCGTCGGCGCGCTCGGCCCCTTCGTGCTGGGATAGGCGGAACAGGGTTCGAACCTGCGACCCGCGCCTTGTAAGGGCGCCGCTCTACCGCTGAGCTATCCGCCTGGGCGCGGGGAAGCTAGCACAGCGAGGGGCCGTCGTGCGCGAGGATCGTGCGGTCCGCCGGCGGGAGCGCGGCCAGCAGCTCGGCCGCCGTGGCGCCGCCCGCCGGGCGCAGGTCCGGGCGCAGCGCGGCCAGCGGGGCCAGCACGAAGTCACGGCGGGCCAGCTCGGGGTGGGGCAGCACCAGCCGGCCGGTGTCGACCCGCAGCGAGCGGCCGTCCTCGGTCACGACCAGCAGGTCGAGGTCGAGCGTGCGCGCCTCCCAGCGCTCGCGCCGGGTCCGCCCGTGTCGCGCCTCGAGCGCGAGCAGCTCGGTCAGCAGCGACTCCGGCGCCAGCCCCGTCCGCAGCTCGACCACGGCGTTGAGGAACGGGTGCAGCGACGGCCCCAGCGGCCGGGTCTCGAACACCGGCGAGCAGCGCAGCAGCTCGGTCGCCGGGATCACCCCTGCGCGCAGCTCCTCGGCGGCCGCGCGCAGCGTCGCCAGCCGGTCGCCGAGGTTGCTGCCGAGCCCGACGTAGGCCAGCGCCGTCACGGGCACCTCGCTCTCGTTGCGCCGCGGCCCCGTGCAGCGACCTCGTGCTCGCGCCGACCCGGGCGAACGTCGATCGTCGGCGGCGCCATCCGCAGGTCGCCCGCGCGGCGTCGCGGCTTTGCAAACCCAGTCGAGCGAACATCGAGCGTCGGCATCCTCGGCAGGTCGCCCGCGCGGCGTCGCGGTTTTGCAAACCCAGTCGAGCGAACATCGAGCGTCGGCATCCTCGGCAGGTCGCCCGCGCGGCCTCGCGGCTTTGTGAACCCATTCGAGCGAACATCGAGCGTCGGCATCCTCGGCAGGTCGCTCGGACCGCGGCTCCGCGGCGTTGTGAACTCATTCGAGCGAACATCGAGCGTCGGCATCCTCCGCAGCTCGCTCGGGCCGCGGCTCCGCGGCATGAACTCACCCCAACGAGCAGCGAGCGTCGTCGTCATTGCGGCCCCGACTGGGCCGTGCCCGTGTGCGGCGCCTCCGCCGTGTGCGCGTACGGGGCCACCAGCGAGATCGGCAGCGCCCCCGCGAACCCGACCCGCAGCGTCGCCGCCAGCGCGCGCGGCGAAGCATCTGTCTCCGGGGACAGCTCGTTCTCCGCCGGCAACGAGAAGCGGACGCGGCCATCGGCGTCGGCGTTGCCGCCGAGCACACGGTCGCCGATCACCAGCTCGACCGCGCGGCCGCTGGCCGGTCCCGAGGGCGGATCGCACGGCTGCACCGGGCCCTCGCGCAGCGCCACCGTGTCGCTGACCCGCACCCGGTCGCGCGCGCGCACGCTGTCGACGATCCCCGCCGTCAACAGCCCCACGCCCACCGCCGTGAACACCCCGCCGACGCGGCGGCCGGTCTTCGGGTCGCGGATGTACTGCATGCGCTCCTCGTCGTACGCCGCCTCGGCCGCGAACAGCTCGGGTCGCGCGAACGCCAGCGCCGACACCCCGAGCGCCACCGCGGCCAGCCCGTACTCGAAGTAGATCATCGCGTCGGGCTTGCGGACGATCCGCTCCTCCTGTCGCGCGGCCAGGTGGGCCACCGTCCGGCACGAGCGGAGCTCGCGGAGCTCGACCTCGAGGATGCGCCCGCGCTGCGACCAGCGCGCCTCGACCGCGGTCGCCACCACCTTCGTCTCGTTCACCAGCGGCTGCGCGTCGGGGCGGACGGTCGTGCGGATCTCCGTCTCCGACGTGATCTGCGAGCACGCGGCCGCGAACGCCGCGAACAGGCCCCATGCCGCCGAGGAAGGTCGGACCTCGCGCACGCGCTCACCTGGTCAGAGGGACACCTCGGTCCCGAGCTTGGCGCCGACCACACGCGCGACCGTCGTCATCAACTCCTCGTCGGTCTTGCGCGCGATCCACTTGCCCTGCTCGGGCACGAAGTCGAAGTGCCACGCGGTGGTGCCGGCGGCCATCCAGATCTGGCCGGCCGCGCTGTGGGCGTTGATGACGAAGCGGGCGCCGTCCTTGAACGCGAGCGTGAGCACGTCGCCGGCGAGCTGGACGTCGAGCTCCTCGAGCTCGAGCCCGCCGAGGCCGGCGTCGATGTGCTCGAGCGCCTTGGCCGACCGCTTGAAGAAGTCCTTCTGGTCCATGGCCCGTGAGGGTTACGCGATCGCGCAGAGGCGGTCAATTCGCCGGTGTCGGGGCCGGCGGGGGCGATTTGGACTCCTCCGCGTCGGCCGTCTTCGCGGGCGCTTCGGCCTTGCTCGGCGGCCCGCTCTTGCTGGGGTCGAACCCCAGCTGCCGCGCCTGGTCCTCGGAGATCTCGACGACCTCGACCGACTTGCCGTCGGGCAGCGTGAAGGTGTGCTTGCGGCCCTCGATCTCCGGCGCGGCCTTCTGCTCCTGCTCGATCCGCTGCTCCTCCTGGTACTTCTCGCAGGCCCGCCAGCCGAAGAACGCGAGCAGCGGCACGTAGATGCAGATCCGGATCAGGACGCCTTTGGATGGCAGTTTCATGGGGGATGTCTCAAGGGTCAGACGTGAACTTGAGCTCGCGCCAGGTCGCGACCGCGGCGCGGCTGTCGGCGTGGAGTCGGGAGGTGCCGTTCGCGGGCTCGAGCGCACCGGTGGCCACCCGCGACAGGCGGAGCGTCGCGCTGCACGGCTCGGGCCGGTTCAGCCCGGTCTTGAGCTGCCCCTGGGCCACCTGCGCCGCGCCCTCGTCGGGCAGCTCGAGCACGATCGGCTCGGCCAGGCAGGCGACGCCGTCGATGGCGTCGTCGATGCGCGCGACGATCGTCGCCTCGGGCCGCGCCGGCGTCCACGCGACGTCGAACGCCTGCGTGCGCGGCAGCTCGGCGCCCGCCTTGGGCGCGGTGATCTCGAACGCCGGCGCCTCGACGGAGACGCGGTAGGTCGCCTCGTAGTCGTCGTCGACGAGCCGCAGCTCGTGCGTCACGGCGCCGCCCCCCTTGGCCTTGTCGACCCCGTCGACCTTGTACACGTAGGAGCCGCTGGGTCGGCGCACGCGCGTGGCCGTCGTGCCGTCGACGCTGATCGAGCTGCGCTTGCACAGCGCCAGCGCCAGGCTCGCGTCGTCCTCGACCCGCTTCACTTCGATCTCCGTGCGCGCCTGCTTGCCGTTGTGGTCGATGTACGCGGTGACCAGCAGGCCCTCCTCGCTCAGCGCGGCGCACGACGCGTCGACGTCGCCGCAGGCGGGCAGCCACGCGTACGCCGCCAGCGCCAGCAGGCGACAGGACGCGCGGCGGGGCAGCGTGGCCATCCTCGGCAGGATAGCAAAAAACCGGGGCCGCGTTGCGCCGGGGCGCGCGAGCGCAAACGGGCGGCCGGCCGCGCTCAGCCGCCGAAGTGCGGCTTCACGACGACCATGATGACGATGAGGAACAGCGGGACCAGCGGCACCTCGTTGAGCAGCCGACATTGCCGCGAGGTCAGGTTGTAGCGCCCGGCCGCGAGGTCCTTGCGGACCTTGCCGCAGTACAGGTGATAACCGACGAGTAGCAGGAGCCCGAGCAGCTTGGCGTGGAACCACCCCTGGGCCATGTAGAAGCCGGGCATCTGCACGAACAGGGCGATCCCGAAGGTCGCGGTGAAGATCATCGCCGGCCAGCAGATCCCGCGGAACAGCCGCCGCTCCATGGTCGCGAGCAGCTGGGTGATCTCCGGCTTGTCGCGGTTCTCGACGTGATAGACGTACAGCCGGAAGATGTAGAAGAGCCCGGCGAACCACGCGACGAAGCCGATGATGTGGAACGCCTTGAGCCAGGAGTAGAGCACGGCCTACTTTTACCCCGTCCGCGCGCCGCCAGCTCAGGTGCCGGGCGTGTGACCGAACATGTGGATGTGGAGCCGCTCGCCGAGGCGAAACCCGCGCTCGACGCAGATCGGCAGCAGCGCGCGATAAGCCGCGCGCAGGGCCTCGCTGTCGGTGCACTCGGGCATCAGCAGCACCCGGCTGCGCTGATCGTCGGGGACCGCGAGCTCGCGCAGCAGCGCCTCGACCTCGGCGACGTCGGCGGCGCCGGCGTCGGCGCGGACGACGAACTTGAGCTGCCACGGGAAGCTCGCCATCAGCCGCGCGAGCACCGGCACGTTGAGCCGCGCGCGCTCGTGCCGCTCGGCCTGCGCCGGGTCGCGGTCCCACGGCGTGCTGTGGCGCAGCTTCGGGCTCAGCGACAGCAGGTCGCAGGCGAGTCCGTCGAGCCACACGGTGCCGGCGGTCTCGACGGTGATGTGGTGCCCGGCCTCGCGCAGCCAACGGCTGAGCGCGGCGACCCCGGCGAACAGGAGCGGCTCGCCGCCGGTGAGGACGACGTGGCGCGGCCCGGCGGCGCAGAAGGCGACCAGCTCGGCCAGCTCGGTGCGTCGGCCAGAGGGCGCCCAGGAGGTGGCCGGCGAGTCGCACCACGCGCAGCGGAGGTTGCAGCCCGACACGCGGACGAACGAGCTCGGGACGCCGACGAGCGTGCCCTCACCTTGCAGCGAGACGAAGCGCTCCTGGATCGGCAGCCAGGTCGGCGGCGAGGTAGAGAGCGACGGCCCGACCGAATTCGGGGCGCTGCCAGGCGGATCGAAGGCTGCGGTCATGCGCGCGGCGTCGCTGTACCGCACTTGCGAACCAAGGGCCAGCGGTTCTACGCTCGTGGCCGCCATGCAGACTCCACGGACCAAGATCGTGGACGTGCTCCGGCTCGAGCCCCCACGCGCCGGTGTGCGCGTCAAGGGCTGGGCCCGCACCGTCCGGGACAGCAAGCAAGTCGTGTTCATCGAGCTCAACGACGGCTCCTGCTTCGCCAGCCTCCAGGTCGTGGTCAATCCGGAGCTCGCCAACTACGAGCAGCTGCGCAAGCTGACGACCGGCAGCGCGGTCGAGGTCGTCGGCGAGGTCATCGCCTCCCCCGCGGCCGGCCAGCGCGTCGAGCTCAAGGCCGCCGAGGTGACGGTCGTCGGCCTCGCCGACTCGAGCTTCCCGCTGCAGAAGAAGCGCCACAGCTTCGAATTCTTGCGCGAGATCGCCCACCTGCGCGCCCGCACCAACACCTTCGGCGCCGTCTTCCGCGTCCGCAGCGCCCTCGCCCAGGCCGTCCACGAGTTCTTCCAGCAGCGCGGCTTCGTGTACGTACACACGCCGATCATCACCGGCTCCGACGCCGAAGGCGCCGGCGAGATGTTCCGCGTCACCACCCTCGACGTCGACAAGCCGCCGCGCACCCCCGAGGGCGCGGTCGACTGGCACGAGGACTTCTTCGCCCGCTCGAGCTTCCTCACCGTGTCGGGCCAGCTCAATGGCGAGACCTTCGCGCTCGGCCTGTCCGACATCTACACGTTCGGCCCGACCTTCCGCGCCGAGAACTCGAACACCGCCCGTCACGCCGCCGAGTTCTGGATGATCGAGCCGGAGATGGCGTGGTACGACCTCGACGACAACACGACCCTGGCGGAGGCGTTCGTCAAGCACCTCATGCGCACGGCGCTCGAGCGCTGCGCCGACGACCTCGCGTTCTTCAACAAGCAGATCGATCAGGGCCTCGTCGCCCGCCTGCAGCACGTGCTCGAGTCGAGCTTCGAGCGCATGACCTACACCGAAGCGGTGCGCCGCCTCGAGGCCTCGGGCCAGAAGTTCGAGTTCCCGGTCCACTGGGGCGCCAACCTGCAGGCGGAGCACGAGCGCTACCTGACCGAGACGGTGGTCGGACGCCCGGTCTTCGTCACCGACTACCCGACCGAGATCAAGGCGTTCTACATGCGCCGCAACGACGACGGAAAGACCGTCGCGGCGATGGACCTGCTGGTGCCGAAGATCGGCGAGCTCATCGGCGGCTCACAGCGCGAGGAGCGGCTCGACGTGCTGATGGCCGCGATCCGCTCGATGAACCTGAACCCGGAGCACTACGGCTGGTACCTCGACACCCGTCGTTTCGGCACGGCGCCCCACTCGGGCTTCGGCCTCGGCTTCGAACGCCTCGTCATGTACGTGACGGGCATGGAGAACATCCGCGACGTCATCCCCTTCCCGCGGACGCCGCGGAACTGCGAATTCTAGAGCCACCAGGCGTGTGGGCCCAGGTATCACGCGCCGCGGGAGTCGCGCACTGCCCCAAAACGCGTGAAAAAACCCAAAGAAATTGAGCAATTTGGCTGCAGCAGTCGGAAATCTCTGGCGACCCTCTGGCGCAAACGCTAGCCTTGTGTTCGTGGGCACAGGGGGCCTCGGGATGCAGGCAAACAGGGGCACAGACCACGGGGACAAGGTTGAAGGTTTGCCCGGCACCTGCGTCCAAAACGGTGCCGGCCTGATGCCGGGGTCACGCACGCAACCTTGGATTGCCTGAGGAAGGATTATCCCTATGTATCTGCGGAGAAACAAAGTCCGATGTGGTGAGTCGCGCAGGACCTACCTGTCCATCGCGCACAACGTGTGGTGGTCCGGCGAGGGGAACAAGAAGGCGCAGAGCCGACCCATCGTCGTGGCCAGCTTCGGAGTCGAAGATCAGGTCGATGTCGACCTGGCCCGCGACCTGGTCGCAGCGGTCGAACGCTGCGCCCCGAAGTTCCAAATCCGCCGAGGCGAGGGCAAAGAAGCGACGATGCGGATCGCCCAGGAGATCCGCAAGATCGAACCCTTCCTCAAGGTGCTCGCCAGCCGCAAGCTGGGCCTCGCCCAGCACTTGCCGCCGCATCCGGAGCGCATGGCGATCCTCGAGGCGCTGATCCGCGACAAGCTCAGCGACCCGGCCGACACCACGGTCGCCGCCCGCGAAGAGGCGATCCTGTCGAGCCTCAAGACCCACCTCTCCGCGTGAACATCCGCGGCGACTTGGCATCGCTCCTCCCTCCGGGAGGCGATGCCCTTTGTCGCCAGTGAATTTTCCTCGGCCCATCCAGCGCACACGGCACCGCTTCCCTCCCCCGGGACGGTGCCGTTGTCGCGACCGGAGATCGCTTCGCCTGCGATCTCGCAGGCAACATTCTCGAGCACGAGGCCACGACGAGGCGATCTCTTGCCGCGCCGCGAACGCGTCGCGCGAGTGCAAAGGGCAGCACCCGTGCGCGAGCGTGCCCGACGTGCCCACGCCCTCGCGCGAGCGCGAGCCTCCGATGCATACGCAAGAGGCGATCTCCGCGAAGCAGATGCGCCCTCGTGCGGGGCCACGGCGCGCGCTTTCGCTGCGTCCGCAGCTCGCAACGACCGGCCGCGCGCCGGCGAGACCGAAGCGAAGCGACGCGAGGTCGAAAGGGGGAGCGCTCAGACGAGGTTGGCGACGCCAGCTCGCGGAGCGACCAGCCTCGAGAGCGCGGCGCTCGTCGCGGCGCGCATCACAGGATGCACTGGCTGCGGGGAGCGCATGAGGCGGAGCGACCAGCCTCGAGAGCGCGGCTCTCGTCGCGGCGCGAATCACAGGATGCACTGGCTGCGGGGAGCGGATGAGGCGGAGCGACCAGCCTCGAGAGCGCGGCGCTCGTCGCGGCGCGAATCACAGGATGAGCGCGTGAGGCGGAGCGACAGCCTCGAGAGCGCGACTCTCCGCGAACTCCGTCGCGACCCCGAGCCGGCGGAGCAACCGCGAGCGAGAGGTCGACGTCCGCCGCGCGGCTCGCTGGCAGCGCTGCGCGCCCCTGGATACTCCAGCGAACACGCGAACCGGCCGCGCCGATTCGCGTGCCCGGGCGAACCGGCTCAGCTCTTCAGCAGCGAGAGCAACTGCTCCGCCGGCAGCGGCGCGTCGGGGCGGCGCGAGACGAACACGTTGGTGCTGCCGAGGCGCAGCAGCGTGCCGACGCCGAGGCGCGGGGCCAGCACCTCGAGCGCCTTGACCTTCGTGCCGCCGAGATCGATCTCTCGGGCCCGCTCCTCGAACTTCGGGCGGTTCAGCGGCTGGGCGTCGACGAACACCTCGCTGAAGAACTCGACCTTGACGGCGAAGTCGATCGAGCGACCGGTGAGGGTCTTCAGCAGCGAGCCCGGCAAGCCGTCGGGCAGCGAGCTCTCGACCACCGGCACCATGTAGTTGCTCAGCACCGAGGTCTCCGACAGCTCGACCGGGACCAGGACCACGAGGCCGCGCTCGTCCTCGACGTACTTCAGCGACTTGGCGGCGCTCTCGCTGCGCGCCTGCAGCTCCTGCAGTTCGGCCGCCCGCTCGCTGGCGCGGCGCTTGGCGTCCTCGGCGGCGCTGATCTGCGGCCCCTTGGCGGGCGCCTTGGCCGGCTGACTCGCCGCTCCCGGGGCGCCGGCAGAGCTCGGCGGCGGGGCCGAGAAGCCCTGCGTGAGACCACCGCCGCGCGAGGGGGGCGGCGGGGGCGACGGCTCCTCGCCCATGTCGTCGAGGTCCTCCTCCCCGGCGTCGCCGCCGGGCGGCTGGCCGACCAGCGTCATCAGCAGGTTCTGGTCGTTGCCGGTCGGCTCCATCAGCGACAGCTCGATGCGAGGCCCGCCGGGGAAGCCGTTGGCGAGGTCGCCGACGGAGATCCGCAGCTGATCGACGAGACGCGTGACCGGCCAGTGCTGGCCCGTGGCGTCGCGGTCGCTGTCGTCGGCCGCCAGCGCCTGGCCCCGCTGGGCGACCAGAAAGCCCTCGCGGCGGTTGGGGCCGGTGCGCACGTAGTAGACGAAGCACTGCCGCGGCACCGCCTGGCTGGCGGCCAGCGCGATGTCGGGGTTGGTGCGCCAGAACTCGGCCGGATCGTCACCGACGACGCTTCCGCGGATCCGCGCCAGCGCCAGCGGCGACGTCGGGTGCCGGGAGATCTCGAGCGTCGCGTCGAGGATGTTGCGGACCTTGCCGAGCAACAGCTCGGCGATCACGGCCGCAAGCACCGTCGGTCGGAACATGTCGAGCGGGAAGATCAGCCCGCCGTGGCTCGTGGGCGCGGTGGAGAGGGTGTCCATAGGGTGGCGGGAGGATATTAGCCCGGGCCGAGTACAGCCAGCGAGAAGTGCCACTGGCCCGCGGCCAGGTTGGTCGGGAAGCGGCCGACCACGACCTCCGCGCCGGTGGCGGTCGGGCAGCGATGGAAATCGGCGAGAGCGTTGTCCGCGCGGCTGGCGGAGACCCACGGCTCGCGACAGATGCCGCGCAGCCGCTGCATGGCCTGACGGACCAGTTCGCCGCTGTCCTGATCGGACAGGTCGCGGGCGACCAGGCCGATCGTGCTGTCACGGCCGAGCTCGAGCTCGAGCTCGTGGCCGAGCGCCGCGAACGGGGACCTGGGCGCGCACCGGACGGCGTCGGGCGGGGGGTCCTCCGAGAGAGCCTCCGGCACCTCGCTGCACATCTGCTTGGCCAGCCGCGGGACCGAGACGGTGGTCGAGCCGCCGGACAGCGTCTCGCTGGCGTCGGTGGTGAACTGCGCCAGCGCCTGCCAGTTGTCCCGCGGACCGTTGCCGCGGGTGCTGCCGCGACCGCCGCCGCTGCCGCCCGCGCCCTTGCTCGACCCGCCGCGACCGCTGACCGCCTTGTCCCACGCCTCGCGCGACTTCTCGGTCGCGCTCGTGCAGGCGACGCACGCGAGGACGAGGACGAGGAGGGGACGCACCGTGCGGGCGTAGCACCGCCGGCAGTGGGGGTCTAGCGCCGTCGTACGCCGCGGACCGAACACCCCGGCCGATGGTCGCCGCAGCGCCCGGTGGCAGGCCTGGCGCACGCCTCGATCGGTGGCTGCCTGGCCCGAGATCTAGCGCCGTCGTACGCCGCCGACGAACACCCGATCGATGGCCGCCGCGGTGCCCGACAGCCACAGGGCTTCGTGCGCCTGATCGTCCGGCAGATCGGCGAGGTGGGGGTGGTCGAGGTCCGCGGCGCAGGCGTCGAAGGGGTTCCCGGGGGCGAGGCGGCCGAGCTCGGGGCGCCCGAGGGCGCGTGCGCCTCCGAGGGTGGCGATGTCGAGGAGGGTGCGGGCGACCGGGTCCGGGCCGGCGAGGCACAGGCGCGCCTGCGCGCGCAGACGCTCGTGCATCTCGAGCAGGCGGGCCTCCTGGACGAGATCGATCACGGCGTTGCTGTCGCTGCCGAGGGCGAGGCCGGTGCGGTGCTGGCGGTGCCGCGGGGCGGGGATGATCCCGTCGCCGAGGTCGGCCTCGGTGGTGGGGCAGGCGCAGACGTTGTGACCGGCGAGCAGGTCGTGGTCGCGGTCCTCGAGGTGGATCGCGTGGACGGCGGTGAAGCTGCCGGGTCGCGCGAGGCAGCCGGCCTCGGCGAACACCTCGGTCGGGCTGCGGCCGTGCTCGGCGCGGCACTCCTCGTTCTCGCGGCCCTGCTCGGAGACGTGGGCGTGGATCACGAGGTCGTGGGCGCGGGCGTAGTCGGCGAGCTCGGACAGCGCGGCGAGCGGGACGGCTCGCACGCTGTGCGGGGCGAGGCCGACGGCGTGGCCCTCGCCGCGCAAGGTGTCGACGCGGGCGAGGTAGCGCTCGACGGTGCCGTCGCAGAATCGGCGCTGCTCGGCCAGCGGCGGGCGACCGGCGCCGGCGCGCGCGTAGTAGACCTCGAGCAGGACCACGCGGATCCCGACCTCGGCGCCGGCGCGCAAGACCTGCCGCGACAGCTCGTTCGGGTCGGCGTAGGGGGTGCCGTCGGGCGCGTGGTGCAGGTAGTGAAACTCGCCGACGCAGGTGACCCCGGCGCGCAGCATCTCGGCGTAGCAGCGGCGCGTGACGGCGTAGACCTCGTCGGGCCCGAGGCGGCTGGCGACGCGGTACATCGCCTCGCGCCAGCTCCAAAAGCTGGACGGATCGCCCTCGCCGCGCCGCTGCGTGCCGCCGCGGATCGCCCGCTGAAAGGCGTGGCTGTGAGCGTTGACGAGGCCGGGGTAGAGGAGCCGCCGGCCGAGGTCGTGAACGACCGTCGGCGCGTCCGCCGGCAGCCCGGCGGCGGTGCGGACGATGACGCCCCGGCCGTCGACCTCGACGTAGGGCCGCTCGACCCAGACGTCGCCGAGGAGGCCCCAGGCGGCGAGGTAGCCGACGCGATCGTCAGATGGTGCTTCGGACATGTTCTAAAGTGAAGGTGAGGCGAGCGCGGCGTGGCGCTCGAGGTAGGTCAGTCGGAGAGCTCCGAGGCGGTGCTTCCGGATATGCGCAGAGCCCGTGAGCGGCTGCGCTTTCGCGCATGTCTGATCGGGCAGGCACGGAGTCACTTGCCCTTCGCCGGGGCGGCCGGGGCCGCAGCGGCGGCGGGGCCGGCCGCCTCGGCGGGGGGCGCGGCGAAGTAGAGCTTGCGCTCGGGGTAATCGATGGTGAGCCGGCCGCGGCCGACGAAATCGAGGCCGAGCATGCCGTCGATGCGGAACTGGTCGCTGCTCTCGCTCTGCTCGAAGTAGCCGTAGGCGCCGCGCAGGCCGAGGGCCTTGAAGGCGTTGCCGATCGTGAACTCGGCGACGTCGACGAGGGCGGCCTCGTTGCGGCGCAGCGGCGGGGCGCCGATGCCGGCGCGGGCGAACGCCTTGGTGGTGGCGGTGATGGCGACGCCCTGCATGCCGGTGTTGACGAGGAACAGGCCCTCGGCGCCGTTCATCGCCCCGAGCACGTACAGGAAGTGCGTCTCGTGGAGGTAGAACGGGGCGCCGCTGCCGGTGCGGTACGAGGCGAGGGCCGACTTGCACTTGGGGATCGGGTTGACGAGCACGAGCTTGTTGTTCGGCAGGTCGAAGCTGACCTGGAACAGCTCGAGCACGCGGGCCCCGAGGACCGCCTGCGGCGCGGCGCCGACGCCTCCGGTCATCTGCTCGAGGACCTGGTGCGGGAACACGTCGACGGGGATCCCCGCGATCGTGGCGTTGCCGACGGTGAGCGCGTCGATCTGGCCGTGGCCGATCTCGGGCCCGCCCTCGCCGCCGAGCCGCGACTTCGAGCGGACCGGGATCTTCAGCTTGGCCGCGATGTCGCCGTCGAGGATGACGTCGGCCGCGCCGGTGTCGACCAGCGCGCGCACCTTCTCCTCGCCGATCTGGACGTCGACGAAGGTGACGGTGCCCTCGGTGGCGATCGGCAGCTCGGCGGTGCAGCCGTTGCCCTTGAAGCTGACCTGCAGCGGCTTGCCCGCGAAGTTGCGGTAGCGACCGGCGAGCTGGGCGTTGGCCTCGCCGAGGTGGTCGAGGGCGTCGGCCACGGCCGAGAAGTCGCGCTGGTGGCTGGCGATCCAGGCCCGCTGGGCGTGGACGAGGACGTCGCGCACGCCGGCCTTGCCGGCGCGGTCGAGGATCGGCAGGGCCTCCTTGAAGCGGCCCTGCAGCACGCGCGCGCGCGCGAGGATCCACAGCGCCTCGGCCTCCTTGGGCTGGAGCTTGAGCGCGACCTGGGCGGCGTCGGCGGCCTCGTCGAAGTGCGAGGCGGCCCACAGCGCGCGGGCGAGGGCGACCTGGGCGTCGAGGTTCTTGGGCTCGGCGGCGGCGAACTCGCGGGCCTTGGCCAGGGCGACGAGCTTCTCGTCCTTGGCCTTCTCCGGCGGCGGGACCTTGGGGACCTGGAACACCTCGGGCTTGATCGGGGCGTGGTCGACCCGCTGGGTCACGAACACGACCTCCTGGGTGCGGTCGCCGAACTTGTTGACGAGGCGGATCTTGTGCGGGACGAGGACGCCGTCGATCTGGCGGTAGTCGTCGTAAATGATGTGCTGGCTGATCGGCGGCTCGGCCTTGTCGTCCTCGAGCAGCTCCTCGGCGAGCAGGCCGGTCTTGCGGTCGTACCACTGCGTCTTCGGCGGGATGAGGTCGCCCTTGCTCGACCAGCGCACGCCGTCGAGGGTGCGCGCGTTGCCGTCGAAGTCCTTGTCGCGCGGCTTCTCGAGCGCGAGCTCGATGCCCCGCTTGTCGAAGTCGAAGTACCAGTGCAGCGCGGCGTCCTCGCGGGTGATGACCGACTCGTCCTCGTCCTCGAGCACGAGGAAGCCGCGGCGGAACTGCCAGCCGGTCTTGCCGTCGTAGCCCTCCTCCTCGATCTGCTTGTCGATGACGGTGCGCCGGTAGAGCCGCTGGTCGGCGGTCGACTGCAAGGTGAAGGTGCCGACCGTCTCGGCGGTGCGGCAGTTCTCGTCCTTCTCGGTGCAGCCGGTCTCCGGCAGGAAGGTCATGCGCGCCTCGACGGTGCGCTGGGCGATCTTGCGCAGGGCCTCCTCCCCGCCGAGCGCGGCGACGTAGCGGTCGATGACCGCCTTGGCCTCGGCCGGGGAGCCCTCCTTGCCGCCGGGGGCGTCGACGTCGCCGACCGGTACTTTGAGACAGCCGGGGACGGCGGCGGCGAGCGCGAGGGTCAGGCTGGCGCTCAGGCGGAGACGGCGGGGTGCAAGAGACATGGCCCGGGAGAGTGCCCCAGCGCGCCCCCCGGCTCAAGTCGGCGGGCGCGCCGGGCGTGGTAAGCTGCCCGCGGTGCTGCGCGGCAAAGGGATCGGTGCTCCGGCGCGGCGGGCTGCAGGGGCTTGGCTGCTGTTCGCCGGTTGCGCGGGGCTCGGCGGTCGCAGCCCGGAACCCGCGCGCGGCGAGGTCGATCCGCAGGTGACGGCCGCCGCGGCCGCCCGCGTGCCCGAGTCCTGCCGCGAGGCGGTGGCGGCGGCGCTGACCGCCGGCGAACAACTCGCGGGCCCGTGCGCGACGACGCAGATCCGGGCGGCCCAGGAGGTCCTCGCGGCGACCCGCCAGCGGTCGTTCGGGATCGTCGATCGCACGACGGTCCGCCTGGCGAGCATGAGCCTGGTGCTGTCGCAGGCCCGTTTTTGTCGGCGCTGGCCGCTGCGCGCGCCCGGGCAGGCCTCGCTCGACGTCGGCGCGGCGGGGCTCGCCGGCTGCAACGTGCGCCGCTACGTCGGACCCCTCAGCGTGTCCGTGACCGCGAGCGACGGGACGATCCTGCCGGTGCTGACGGTCCGCTCCGACGAGGACGGGCAGTCCGAGGTGTCGTTCGCCGAGGTCGATGCGCTGCTCCGCGCGCGCGGGCGCGGCGGGCTCGGCTCGTTCGCGACGCTGCAGGTCGGCCGCGGCGGCTGGGCGGCGCAGGTCGACCTGCCCGAGCTGCGGACGCAGCTGGCCCAGTGGCACGCGACCTGGATCGGTCGCGGCCGCGGCTCGCCGGCGCTGTTCGCCGCGCTCCACCCCGAAAGCGAGGCGGCCTCCGGGATGCGGACGCGGGCGCTCGAGGCGTCGCTGAAGCGCCAGGCCGAGGACGCCGCGGCGGTCGATCGCGGCGAGCTGTCGGCGCGGCGCTTCCTCGAGCGCCACGTGTGGTCGCCGTATCGCTCGCTGATCGAGCAGAAGGACCGGGGCCCGTCGCCGTGACGCCGACGCTGCAGCGCCTGCGCGTCCACCTGCGGATCGTCGACGGCGATGTCGCGCCGGTGGTCGCCCGCTACCGCGAGCACATCCAGTGCCGGCCGGGCTGCGGCGAGTGCTGCCGCCAGTCATTCAAGGTGTCGGAGATCGAAGGCGAGCTGCTGCGCGAGGGGCTGGCGGCGACCGACGCGTCGACCCGCGCCGAGATCGTGGCCCGCGCCCGCAGCTACGTGCCCGGCGCGGCGTGCCCGGCGCTCGGGAGCGGCGAGACCTGCCTGCTCTACGCGCACCGGCCGCGGATCTGCCGCAAGTACGGGATCCCGCTGTGGCACCCCGAGCGCCCCCACGAGCTGAAGACCTGCCGCCTCAACTTCCGCGGGGTCGCCGACCTCGACGCCGACCTGATCGTCGAACCACAGGCGGGCTGGGCCGCCGACTGGATCGCGCTGCGCGAGGAGCTGGGGCTCGGGGCCCAGGACAACCGCACGATCGCCGCGTGGTTGGCTGGCGCTTCGGACATGTCGGATGGTTAATGTCCGCGGCGCACGCGAGCGCCCGCCGCGCGCGAAGTCGCTGTCGCCCTCGCCGAGGTCGCGCGCGCAGGAGGCGGCCGAATGATGGGCTGGCGATTCGGACATGTCCGAAGATGAATGTCCTCGGTGCCTGCGAGTGCCCGCGGCTGCGCGCTCGGCCGAGCCCAGGGAGCCTGCACGAAAGGGCATGTCCATGAAAACATGCCCGAAAGAGCCTGACGTAAGGAGCATGCCGCCAAGGACATGCCCGAAAGGTCAGTGAGCCGGGGCGGGCGCCGGGGCCTTCGCCGGGGCGGGCGCGGGGCCGCTGGTGGGCGCGGGCCTGCCGGCAGCCGGGGCACCGGCGGGCGCGGACGGGTCGGAGGACGCGGGGCCAGCGGGGGCGCCGGCCGGGCCGGAGGACGCGGGGCCAGCGGGGGCGGGGGCGCCGGCCGGGCCGGGGCGAGGGAGCTGGCCGGGTCGGGCGGGTTGACGGTGCCGGGGGGCGGGCGGCGCTCGATCTGCAGCGGCACCGTCTCGCCGCCGGAGCTCATGAACGGGCCGACCGGAGCGGAGCCACGCTTGACCTGCGGGGTCATCGGCGGCGGCAGCGGGCCCTTGCGCGCGGCGATGCCTCCGGTGGCGCGGGTCGGCTGCAGGCCGATGTAGTCGATCTTCGCGCTGCCGTTCTCGTAGACGAACTTGAAGGCGAGGACGTCGAGGCCATCCTTGCTGAGATAGGCGCACCACATCGGCTCGGCGCCGTTGCGGACGTAGACCTGGGCCGCGGGCGGGACCACCGGCGGGCAGAAGAAGGCCTCTTTGCGGGCGAAGCGGCTGGCGGCGTCGCGGAAGGTGTCGAAGAACTCGCGGCCGCCGTCGGCGAAGATCGGGCGGGCGTCGTACTCGCGGCGGTCGGGGATGCCCCAGCGGGCGTGCTTGGTGAACACGGCCGGCAGGCCAGCGAGGTCGTCCTTGGCGGCGAGGGTGAGGAGCGCGACGGCGATCCGCTTGGCCTGGAAGGGCAATTGCCAGGTCGCGATCTCGGCGGCGGTCGCGGCGTCGCGGCCCTCGTACTCGTGCAGCAGGCTCTCGGGCACTCCCTCCGCGCTGCCCGCCGGCAACGGTCGCGGGGCCGCGGGCGCTGGTGCGGGAGGGCTCTCCTTCGGCACCTTGCCGACGTGGTGCGGCGTGGTGCAGGCGACCACGAGGCCGGCCAGGACGACGGTACCGAGGCAATTCAGAGGAGCGCGAAGCATGCCGCACTCTTTAGACCGCCGTGCGCCGATGAGCAAGCGCACAGGACGCCCCTGGGCCCGGTTCATGACGCGTTTGCGGACGAGCGGGTTGTGAGGCCGCGAACGCACCGGTTAGGATGCGCTGCGCGGTACACCCCCCACCGCGTGAAGGCCGCGAGCGTGCGACGAACAGGCAATGGCGTCCCGAGGGGCGCGAGTCGCTGCAGGCTGCAGGGCGCTGCAGCGGCGCTGGCATGCCTGGCCTGCAACCTCGAGGTGCCTCGCGTCGAGCGCGTCGGCGCGGCGGAGGACGACGGGATCGAGCGCGCGGAGCGACCGGAGCCCACGCCCACGCCCAACCCCACGCCCACGCCCACGCCGGCGGCGGCGCGGGAGATCCGTCTGCCCGCGGCGCACGTGCCGACCGCCGACGACGAGCCCGAGCTCGGGCCCGACGACCCACGCGCCGCGGGTCCGCGCACGGTGCCGCCAGGGACGCCGCCGGCGATCGCCCGCGTGTTCGAGCGCCTTCCGGTGGGGATCCACGACGAGCCGCCGGTCGGGGCGATCGGGGCCTCGGGGATCCACGTCGACAAGATCTGGGTCGGGCAGGCCTACGAGCGCGAGGGCTGCACCGGCGAGTCGGAGAAGTTCTCGCTGGCCAAGCACGGGGCGGTCAACGTGTGCTTCCGGGTGGTCCACAGCCGCGTCGAGGAGACGGTCGACGTGCTGTGGGAGAAGGACGGCGAGCTGTTTCGCCGGCGGGCGCTGCAGATCCCCGAGCTGCACGCGTACCGCACCCGGGCCTATCTGGTGCTGCGGCGCGAGTACATCGGCAGCTGGAAGGCGCGGGTGGTCTCCGTCGACGGCATCGAGCTGGCGTCGGCGTCCTTCGTGGTCGTGGAGTGAGTCATGCGTGGCGTCGTCGTCGGACTGTTGGCGAGCTGGTTGTGGGTGACGGGGGCGCGCGCGCAGGAGCCCGTGGCGGCGGCGCCCGAGGTCGAGCCGCCGCCGACGTGGCGCTTCAAACAGAAGGAGCGCCCGGTCAAGGTCGTGGTGCTGGCGGGGTCGATCGGCGCCTGGCCCAAGCAACCCTACGCCGAGCGCCTGGCCGAGATGTGCCGCAACGTCGAGGTCCGCAACCTGTCGAAGGTCGGCTTCGGCGCGCTGCAGCTCAAGCAGCGGTTCAAGCAGCATTTCCTCGAGAACCCGTACGTCAACCTGCGCGACCCGGAGCTCGAGTACTGGCTGGTGTTCCAGGGCGGGCTCAACAGCGTCGGCACGCCCGAGCGGACCAACCACGACATCCGCGAGCTGTTCACCCTGGCCCACGCGCGCGGGCTCAAGGTCGTCGCCTTCAGCCTCACGCCGTGGGGCGACGACTCCGACCCCAAGCGCTGGGCCGGCGCGGCCGGGCTGCGCTACCTGCGGGCGACGCGGACGGTGGTCGACTTCGTGCTCGGAGCGCTCGCGCCCCAGCAGGCGCTCGGCGACTACGCCCGCAAGCGAGCCGCCGGCGCCGACGCGCCGTGGCAACCCGAGGAGCTGCCGGAGGTCGCCGTCGACCTCTACCGCTCGTCGCTGCGCCACGAAGCCGCGCCGCTGCGCGACCTCGAGGCGATGCGCACGGCGCTAAGCAAGGACGCGCTGTGGAAGCGACAGCACGCCGACCTCGACGAGACGGCGCGCGCTGCGGCGCTCGAGGCCGACGCGGCCGAGGCCGCCGAGGTGCCGCGCTGGTTCTTGCGCACCGAGCTGCGGAGCTTCGACCATATCCACCCCAACGCCGAGGGCCACCGGCTCATCGCCGAGACCGCTTGTCCGCGCCTGCCCGCGAGCTGGGGCTGCACCTGTCCGAACGCGCCCGTGGCCGCGGAGAGCCCCGCAGAGGCGCCTGCGTCGCAACCGCCGCGGCTGCCGATGACGACTCTGCTACTTTTGTACCCGCACTGGCTCCGGGTACTGCTCGGGGCGCCTCACCTGTGAGCCACACGCCATGACCGAGCTGATCAACCTGATCTTCACCATCCTCGCCCTCATCGCGGCGGTCATCGCGGGGCTGTGGTTCGGTGCCAAGCTCGCCGAGAGCACGCGCGACGAGCACGGCCGCACGCGCAAGAGCCTGACCTCGGCGCTGCGTCAGACCACGACCAGCGCCGCCGTAAAGCTGTGGCGCTGGCGCCGCGCCCGGGCCCGCGAGGCGGCGCGCGAGGCGAAGAAAGAGTAGGCCGGCTGTCCCCTCGGGCATGTGCCAGGGGACATGTTCTCGAGGGCAAGCAACCGTCGTCCTGCAGACACGGCTGTTCGGCGCCTGCGACGCCTCCGGTAGGTGGCGAGGGACATGTCTCGAGGGGCGATCGACCGCCGCTGACTGGACGGCCAGGATCTTTTGCTCCCCAGGCGCCGGGGGAGATGTTGTTGAAAGCGGTCGACTGTCGCGGGCCGAGCGAACTCGGCCGTTCGGGCGCGCGAGCGACGGGCAGCCCGTCGCAACGCCTGCACTCGCCCCGGTGGTAGCGCCGGCGCGGCCCCGCTCCGCGGCGAGCGCGGCGCAGAAAGGCTCGGAGCGGACGGCCCGGCGTTCGCGGGCGAGCGCGTCCGCAATGCTGCCCTATCGGACATGCCTTTCATAGCATGTCCGATAGAGCATGTCCCTGGTGCTATGTCTTTTCGGCCATGGCGCGGCGCTTGTTGTCGCGGTCGAGCTGGCGCCAGCGCAGGCCGGCGGCGCCCACCACGAGGACGCTGACCAGCACGGTCCACGGGATCTGCTGCGACTTCGGCTTCTTCTTGTTCCACGCGTTCAAGTGGTTCTTCACCCACGGGCGGAACTCGCCCGGGGCGAGCAGGGGCAGCCCGTGGCGGGCGCGGATGGTGTTGGGCAGCTGCGCGTTGATGTCGGTGCACTCGCCGGTGTAGACCAGCTTGCGGAAGCGGTTGGCGGCGAGCCGCTCCTCGGGCTTGTAGGGGCCGTTCTTGGCGACCTCCTCCGGGGTCGGGATCGTGTAGGAGAGCTTGTAGAGCTCGACCTTCTTGGGCGCCTGGCCGCCGTGCTTGAGCGCCCAGTCGCGGCAGACCCACCGCGCGTGCCACTTCTGGTACCACTCGCCCTTGCCGCCCTCGCCGCCGATGATCCGGCGGTTGATCTTGCGCTGGCGGGTGTAGCCGAGCCACGGGATCGGCTTGTTGGCCGGGTGGTAGACGTCGGTGTTGAGGTCGTAGGCGTTGCCGTCGTGGTCGGTGACGATGACCTGCATGAAGATGTTGCTGCGCGGCGGGTTGGGCGCGAACATCTTCCAGCCCTGCGCGGTCTGGCTGGTGCGGATCCACCACTTGAACGGGTCCTGCGCGCGCACCCGCCAGCCGTCCTTGCCCTCGCCGCCGAGGCTGTCCTTCTCGGGCAACAGCCAGATCGCCACGCCCGTGCAGTGGTAGACGACGAACGCGCCAGCGAGGAAGCGACCCATCGAGCCGTAGGCCCAGGGGCGGCGCGGACGGCCGGTGCGTGGGTCGACGGTCGGCAGCTGCTCGGCCCCGCGCCGCTGAGCGACGCTGAAGCCGATCACCGCCAGGCCGGCGAAGATCACCGCGCCGGTGGCCGCCCAGGGGATCCCGAGGTCGGTCTCGGCGACGACGTAGACGCCGCCGACGGCGACGGCCAGCGCGCCCCACAGCGCCCACGCCGGCATGGCGGCGGCGTCGCGGTGGAGGTGCGGCAGGGTCGGGTCCTCGGCCGGGAGCGGGGCGTCGCCGCGGGTGATGTCCTTCGGGACAGGTAGACCGAGGCGCCCGAGGCGCTCGCCGATCGCCCGCAGCAGGAAGGCGACCTCGCTGCCGTTGAGGAACGCGATGTAGGTGGCCATCGTCGCCGGCGTGAACCAGCCGATGTTCATCATCACGATCAGGTGGGCGTGGAAGATGAGCCCGAGGCCGAGCCACAGCCGGCGGCCGAGGAACCAGGTGCAGAACCAGTCGAGGTCGAGGGTGTGGCGGCGGCCGCGGAACGTGACGGTGGGCGGTCGCCGGCCGAGCCAGTAGAAGAGGCCGCCGATGACGGCCATGCCGGCCAGCCAGACGACCGGGAACCACCGCTGCCAGCTCGCCAGGCCGGCCATGCCCGCGCGCGGTTGCGCCGGGATGTGGAACGGCAAGGTGATGTAGACGACGACCAGGCCGACGAGGCCGAGGCCGAGCCAGCAGGCGCGCACGGCCCAGCGCTGCCACTCCGGCAGCGGCGGAAGCTGCTCGCGGCGGACGAAGCGGACCACCAGGCCGAGCACGACCAGGGGGAACAGCGCCTCCCAGTAGTGGGTGACGATCGTGTTGAGGCGGAACAGGTTGGTGCCGAAGACGGCCGACAGCTGCTGCGGCTCGAAGCGGTAGAAGTGGTCGAGGTTGAGCGCGTAGTAGAAGGCGTCGCCCTTGGCCCAGATGTCGCCGTTCTTGACGGTGCCGGTCGAGCAGTAGAGCGCCGCGAGCTGGAGGATCATGATCATCCGCGGCCACGCAGGGATCAGCCGATACACGGCCTCGAGGCCCTGGGGGTGCTCGGCGCTGGGGGCGACGCCGGCGCCGGCGCCCGGACCGTCGCGCTCGCTGAGCCGGCCCTGCTTGCGCAGGCGACGGCAGCGCAGCCAGTTGTCGACGCTGTAGGCGGCGCCGCACCGCGACATGCACAGGTAGAGGAGGAAGCAGCGGTAGACGTTCTCGGTGCCCTCCCAGAACACCTGGTTGCGCAGGATGATGCCGTGGAAGAGGATCAGCGTGAGCCACTTGGTGATGTTCGTCTTGAAGCCGACGATCATGCACACGCAGGCGACCTCGAACGCGCCGAGGACGATCCAGAAGGCCGTCGGCGAGTCCCAGAAGAACAGGGGCGAGTACTTCGGCCCCTTGAGCCACTCGACCACGCCGCCCCAGTCGAAGAAGCCGTAAGGCTCGGGGTCGATGCCGTCGCCGAAGCCGGCGAACTGCTCCTTGGCGAACACCTCGCGCGCGACGTCGGTGAGGAACAGCCCCTCGTCGGTGAAGAGGTAGATGAAGAGGTCCGACAGGCCGTTGATGTTGAACAGCGTGACGAGGCCGAAGACGATGCGGAAGAGGCCCATCGTCCGCGGGTCCTCGGCGCGCAGGAACAGCCGGCGGAACGCCTCGCGGTGGAAGATGCACGCGCTCACGAAGAAGACGAAGCCGAGCAGCATCCACCAACCGACGGTCGGCGAGAGCGCGAGCGCTTCGGCGTTGGGGATCCGTTCGTCCGCGAGGAGGCCCAGCAGCATGCGCACGGATTAAAACAAAAGGCCCGGCAGAGCGCCGGGCCTCCCGCTGTGAGATGCCGTGTTCTCAGTCGACCGGCTTGGCCAGCGCCTTGGTCTCCGCCGCCGGCTCGGGCGCCGCGGCCTCGCCCTCACCCTTGGCCAGCGACGGCTTCACGGTCGCGGCGCGCTTGCCGGCGGTGGTCGAGGTCGTGCTGGGCTTGGTCCCGTCGGTGGTCTTCGGCGGGTCGTAGCGCTTGTCCCACGCCTTCTTCTTGTTGTGGATCCACGGCTTGAATACGCCCTCCTCGAGCAGCGGCAGCCCGTGGCGCTCGCGGATGAAGTTGGGCAGCTGCCCGTGGTCCGACGAGGCGCACTTGGTGGTGTGCTGCCGCTCCTCGCGGCCCGTGTCGTAGAGCAGCTTCTCCGGCACGTACCAGCCCTGCTTGGCGACGATCTCCGGCGCCGGCATGCGGTACGAGACCTTGTAGAGCTCGACCTTCTGCGGCATCACCCCGCGGTGGCTCAGCGCCCACTGGCGGCAGATGTAGCGCGCGTACCACTGCTGGTACCAGTCGCCCTTGCCCGACTCGCCGCCGATGATGCGCCGGTTCATCTTGCGCATGCGGTCGTTCCAGACCCACGGGATCGGCTTGCGCTCGAGCGCGTAGGTGTCGGTCCGCAGGTCCCAGCGCTCGCCCGTCTCGTCGGTCACGACGGTGCGCATGAGCACGTTGTGGCGCGGCGGGTTGGGCGCGAACATGCCCCACTGCTGGTCGGTCTGCGTCGCCAGCACCCAGGTCGAGAACGGCTCGCGCGCCTTGATCCGGAACGTCGAGATGCAGTCCTTCTCGGGCAGCTCCCAGATGGCGATGGCGAAGACGTGATAGAGGACCAGCGAGCCGACGAGCAGGCGGCCGCCGGGCCCGTACGCCCACGGCGCGATCGTGTGCCCGGTCTGCGGGTCGATCGCCGGCATGTCGGGCTCGCGCTTGGGCCGGTCCGGCGGCGAGAAGGTCAGGCCGATCTTCGCCAGGTGGCGGTGGATCGCCGGGACCTGGTTGAGGCAGAACACGAGCAACAGCGAGCCGGTCGCCGCCAGCTTGTAGTAGAGCAGCAGGTCCTTCTCCTGCGTGGTCTCGGCGGTCCGGCTCATCAGCCACAGGTACGCGACGATCCCGACCGCCAAACCGACCAGCTTGGCGACGAAGTGCTTCGTCCCGCGATGGCCCTGCACGTAGGTGTAGATCGTCATGAAGGAGAACATGGCGATCAGGGTCCAGGCGAAGTGGATCCCGAGGTTCGCCCCCGGCGCCGTCTCCTCGCGCCCGAGCACGCTCACCTTGAACCAGGGCACCAGCGGGCTCGCGTGCAGGACCACGCCGACGATCGCGACCACGAGCATCCCGTAGAGCACGGTCGGCGGCAGCCGGCGGCCGTCGCGGCGGTGATGCGGCAGGGTGCGGTCCTCGGCCGGGAGCGGCGGCTCGCCGCGGCGCACGTCGGCCGGGAGCGGCAGCCACGGGAACGCGCGCGCGAGCCCGCGGCCGAAGAAGCGGAGGATCCGCCCCGGCTCGTCGCCCTGCAGGAAGAACAGGTACGTCGACATCATGATCGGCGGGAACATGCCGATGTTCATGAGGACCTGCAGGTTGCCGTGGAAGATGAGGCCGAGCGTGAGCCACACGCGCCGGCCGAGGAACCACCGGCAGAACCAGTCGAGGTCGAGCAGGTAGCGCTTGCCGCGGATCTTCACCGTGGGCGGGCGCCGGTTCAGGAACCAGAACCCCGCGCCGATGGCGGCCATCAGCGCGACCCAGCCCACCGCGGTGAAAATCTGCACCCGCTGGGTGGTCCACCAGCTCTTCGGCAGCTCGACGTGGTGCACCGGCAGGGTGATCAGCACCACCGCCAGGCAGCCGAGGCCGAACGCCACCCAGCAGGCGCGCACCGCCCACAGGCGCCAGCCCTCGAGCCGCGGCAGCTGCTCGCGGATGCCCCAGCGGATGATGGTGCCGAGCACCATCAGGGGGAACAGCGCCTCCCACCAGTGGGTGATCCAGGTGGCCAGGCGGAACATGTTGAGGCCCAGGATGGACGACACTTCCTGCGGGTAGAACCGGTAGAAGTGGTCCATGTTGAGGGCGTAGTAGAGGGCGTCGCCCTTGGCCCACACGTGGCCGTTTTTGACCACGCCGGTGAAGCAGTACAGCACCCCGAGGTTGAGCATCATCAGGTTGCGCGGCCACGCGGGGATCAGCCGGTAGATCGCCTGCAAGCCTTGCGGGTGCTCGGGGCTGGGGGCCACGCCGGCGCCGCCGCCGGGCCCGTGGCGCTCGGACAGGAGGCCCTGCTTGCGCAGCTTCCGGGTCCGCAGCCAGTTGTCGATGCTGTACGCGTGGCCGCTCTTGGCCAGCAGCAGGTAGAAGAAGAACACCCGGTAGACCAGCTCGGTGCCCTCCCAGAACAGGTGGTTCCGGAGGAAGAAGCTGTTCATCATCAGGAAGCTCAGGACCCCCATCACCCGCGTCTTCCACCCGAACATGAAGAGGACGGTGACGGTGTAGAAGCCGATGAGCTGCACCCACATCGCCGTGGGCGTGTCCCAGAAGTACAGCAGCGAGTACTTGTGGCCCTTGAAGAACTCGAGGGCGGCCGGGACATCGAAGAAGCCGTAGGGGTCGTCGCCGATGCCGTCGCCGAAGCCCTTGAACTGCGCCGGCGCCACCAGCTGGCGGGCCGCGTCACTGAGGAAGATGCCTTCGTCCGAGAAGAGGAAGGTGAAGTACTCCCACAGGTCGTTGATGTTGCAGATGCAGAGGAAGGCGAAGACGATGCGGAACAGCGCTACCGGCCGCGGGTCCTCGTTCGTCAGCCACCAGCGCCGCCAGCGCTCGCTTTGGAGCAGGAAGATCAGGCATGCAAAAACGGCGCAAGCCAACATGACCCACCCGACGGTCGGCGACATGGCGATCGCCACGTCGTTCGGGATCCGGTCGGGGTCTGCGAGCGCGAACGCAAATGCTGCGGCCGAGGAGAACCCAAGCATAGGCAGGGAGTGTCCGGGACGGCACTAGGCGGGCGCAAGCGCAAAAAAGGCCAGTCCTTCCGCGGGTGTTGGCCGTCGCACTCGCCGCCGAGGCTTGACTCGACCGGCGTCCCCGGCCATCGTCCCCGCCGATGTTCGTCCCGCGCGAACGCGTCCGCCTGCAGGGTTTCAACAACCTGACCAAGGTGGTCAGCTTCAACCTCTACGACTTCTTCGTCGCCCGCACGGACGACGAGCGGCACGCCTACGTCCGCTACATCGACGAGAAATTCAGCGCCGAGCGCATCACCGACATGCTGCGCGAGATCGCGCACATCATCGACGCCGAGGTCCTGTCCGTGTCCGCCCAGGACTACGAGCCGCAGGGCGCGAGCTCGCTGGTGCTGATGAGCGATCTCGGCCAGAAGAAGGTCGCCGATGAAGTGATGGGCCACACGACCGTCGGCGCCCACCTCACCAAGAGCCATCTTTGCGCTCATACCTACCCGGACTGGTACGACCCGAAGGGGATCTGCAGCTTCCGGGTCGACATCGACATCGCCACCTGCGGGACGATCGTGCCGCTGCGGGCCCTCGACTTCATGTT